>NZ_AP028062.1:0-4305073 GCF_030297115.1 Marinobacter shengliensis
GTGGCATCAATGTCTTGAAGTACTCCGGGATGAGTTTCCCGCGCAACAGTTCAATACCTGGTTGAGACCCCTCCAGTCGGATCTCCGAGAGGGCCAGCTGATGCTGTTTGCGCCGAACCGCTTTGTGATGGACTGGGTTAATGAAAAGTATCTGCGCCGTATAGAGGAAGTTCTGAAGGACCTCAACGGTGGCCAGGCGCCGCGGGTTCAGATGAAAGTAGGGTCGGCGCCCCGGGAAAGTGAACCGGTGGTGCGCTCGGTGGCTGAGCCAAAGCCGGCTAGTCTGGCCGACGAAATCGGGCAGCGGGTAACCGAGGAAGAGAAGAGTGTCGCGGCAACTGTCGCGGGTTCTACCTCTGCCGGTGTTAGCCGCAGTGCGCAGAAAATCAATGGCGAGCGCCGGCCGGTTCAAGTGGAAGGTGACATCAAGCACCAGAGCTTTCTGAATGAGACTTTCACCTTCGAGACCTTTGTTGAGGGTAAGTCCAACCAGCTGGCCCGCGCGGCCTCAATGCAGGTGGCTGAGAACCCCGGCGGAGCCTATAACCCGCTATTCCTGTACGGCGGTGTCGGTCTTGGTAAAACCCACCTGATGCATGCCATCGGTAATGAAATCGTCCGCCGTAATCCCAAGGCGAAAGTCGCTTACCTTCGATCTGAACGGTTTGTTGCGGATATGGTCAAGGCTCTGCAGCTGAACGCCATCAACGAGTTCAAACGTTACTATCGATCTGTGGATGCTTTGCTGATTGACGATATTCAGTTCTTCGCCCGGAAAGAGCGCTCACAGGAAGAATTTTTCCATACCTTTAATGCGCTGCTTGAAGGTGGCCAGCAGGTCATCGTGACCTGTGATCGGTTTCCGAAAGAAATCGTCGATATGGAAGAGCGATTGAAATCCAGGTTTGGCTGGGGTCTGACGGTAATGGTGGAGCCGCCGGAGCTGGAAACCCGGGTGGCGATTCTGATGAAAAAGGCCGAGCAGGCTAATGTGAAACTGAGCAGCGAGGCGGCATTCTTTATTGCTCAGAAGATTCGATCAAACGTTCGAGAGTTAGAAGGCGCGCTTCGTTTGGTGATAGCGAATGCTCACTTCACCGGGTCTGAGATTACCCCTCCATTTATCCGGGAAAGCCTGAAGGATCTGCTGGCGCTGCATGAAAAGCAGGTCAGTATCGATAACATCCAGCGCACGGTGGCGGAATACTACAAGATCAAGGTGGCCGATCTATTGTCCAAACGCCGCACCCGGACGGTGACCCGGCCCCGCCAGGTGGCCATGTCCCTGGCCAAGGAGTTGACCAATCACAGCCTGCCAGAAATCGGCGACGCCTTTGGTGGCCGTGACCACACCACGGTGTTGCATGCCTGTAAGAAGATTGTGGAACTCCAGGAAACGGACCCTGGAATCCGCGAGGACTACCAGAACTTTATGCGATTGCTGACCACCTGACCGGGTGGCGATCAACCAACAACATTCACTTCCGACAACTGAAGCCGAGTGCCATGAAACTGACCATAAGCCGTGAATCCCTTCTTACTCCTCTGCAAAGCATTGCTGGCGTTGTGGAAAAGAAACAGACCATGCCGGTTTTGTCCAACGTGTTGCTGGAAGCTGAAGACAACACATTGACACTCACCGGTACCAATATGGAAGTTGAGCTGGTCGGGCGGGTTACGCCGGTCCACGTGGACCAACCGGGCAGGATCACGGTACCGGCCAGGAAGCTGTCTGATATCTGTCGGGCACTGGGTGACGAAGCCCCGATTGATCTGGCGCTTGAAGGCGACCGTCTGCACGTGCGTGCAGGCAACTCCCATTTTACCTTGTCGACCCTGCCGGCCGAGCACTTCCCCAATGTGGAAGACGAGCCGGAAAGCTTCCGCCTGGAGCTGCCGCAGAAAGAACTCGGCCGTATGCTGGACGCGACGGCGTTTGCCATGGCACAGCAGGATGTTCGTTACTACCTCAATGGTCTGCTACTGGAAGTCGACAGCGGCCATGTACGGGTAGTAGCAACCGATGGTCACCGCCTGGCGATGGCACATTCCGATCTGCAGACCGGGTGCCCGGAACCCCGGCAGGTGATTGTGCCGAGAAAAGGCGTGTTGGAGCTCGCCCGCCTGCTGGACGATGTGGAATCGCCGGTGACCCTGGTGATTGGCGACAATCATCTGCGTGCGACGGTGGGCGCGTATACCTTCACCTCCAAGCTGATTGAAGGCAAGTTCCCGGATTACAACCGGGTTATCCCCAAGGGTGGCGATAAGGTGGTGCTCGCTGACAGGGCAACGCTGAAGAACACCTTGCAGCGGGCCGGTATTCTGTCTCATGAGAATATCCGCGGTGTGCGCCTGAACCTGGCGCCGGGAGAACTGCAGGTGTTCGCCAACAACCCGGATCAGGAGCAGGCCGAAGATGCGCTGCCGGTGGAGTATCAGGGCGAATCCCTTCAGATCGGTTTTAATGTAGGCTACCTGATTGATGTGATGAATGCGCTGGATGAGGCGCAGGTGAAAATTACCCTGTCGAACCCCAACAGCAGTGCATTGATCGAAGCAGAGAACGACAACAGCTGCCTGTATGTGGTCATGCCGATGCGGCTGTAACCTTTCCGGAGGAATTTAATGGGTGCCGTAACGAACGGAATCAAAGGTGCTTTCAGGGTTGGCCAGACACTGTCGGTGCTTGGCCGTACTGGTCTGAACTGGGTTCGGGGCGATCGCCCCCCTACCCCGAAACTGCTGCGCCAGACGTTTGAGAATCTTGGGGCCACCTACATCAAGCTTGGGCAGTTTATAGCGAGCTCCCCCACGTTCTTTCCAAAAGAGTACGTGGAAGAGTTTCAGTATTGTCTCGATAAAACCCCCAGTCTTCCATTTGGCGTGATCAAGCGCATTATTCGTGAGGAACTCGGGCGGCCGATTGATCAGGTGTACTCGGAAATCGATCCGGTGGCTCTGGCGTCGGCCTCTATTGCGCAGGTTCATGCGGCGAAGCTGGTGACTGGCGAAGACGTGGTTATCAAGGTTCAGAAGCCTGGCGTGGAAAATATTCTGCTGACGGACCTGAACTTTCTTTACCTGTCGGCGCGGGTTCTGGAAACCCTGGCGCCGAAGCTGTCGTGGACATCCCTGTCTGGCATTGTTGAAGAAATTCAGCAGACCATGATGGAAGAATGTGACTTCATCAAGGAAGCCAATAATCTGAAGGTGTTCCGGGAATTCTTGCTGAATACCCATAACGACGACGCGACCGTGCCCCGGGTATATGAGCAATGTAGTACTCGCAGGATCCTGACCATGGAACGTTTCTATGGCGTTCCGCTGACGGATCTCGAAAGCATTCGCGGTTTTTCGAAGGATCCCGAACGTACCCTGATTACCGCCATGAACACCTGGTTCGCCAGCCTGACCCAGTGTGAGTTTTTCCACGCGGATGTGCATGCTGGCAACCTGATGGTGCTGAAGGACGGGCGCGTCGGGTTTATCGATTTTGGTATTGTCGGGCGCATCAGGCCGGACACCTGGCAGGCGGTGAGCGATTTCATCTCCGCGATTATGGTCGGTAACTTCGACGGTATGGCTGATGCCATGATCCGGATTGGTGTCACCCGTCGCACGGTAAGGGTGGATGAGCTCTCTGCCGATCTGCAACGCCTGTATCGTCAGATGGATCGAATGGTTCCGGACGACGTTCCCTATGAAATGGGTCAGGCGGAAGATGACGTCAACAACATTCTTATGGATATGGTGAAGGTGGGCGAAAGTCATGGCCTGCACTTTCCGCGGGAATTTGCGCTGTTGCTGAAACAGTTCCTCTATTTTGATCGGTATGTGCATATTCTCGCACCGGAGATGGATGTGTTTATGGATGAGCGGTTGACCATGCTCCATTGACGAGCGTCGCCGCCACGCATCTTGTACACTAAGGCAATGTCGCGTTCCGGCATTGCCTTTTTTTGTGCTCCGACTCCGGTGATGAGAATTCCTCCTTTATGGCGCTTGTGAAACTCCAGACCCAGAATTTCCGAAACCTGGCGCCGGACCCTGTCGGTTTTTCACCTTCCTTTAATTTGTTGTATGGCGCTAATGGCAGCGGTAAGTCCAGTGCCCTGGAAGCGATTGCTTATCTGGGATTGGGGCGGTCCTTTCGGGTGAGTCGGCATCAGGCGGTGGTCAGCCATGGTCACAGCAAGTTAACGGTATTTGGCGCTCTGGACAGTGGGCTCAGCAATAATGAGGACCAAAGTGGTACGGCGGAAGGCACCACCGGCATCGCCCATCGTCTGGGAATATCGCGGGATGTATCTGCCAAGGAAACAGCGCTAAGGGTGGATGGCGAAGCTGTACGCAGTTTGTCATCCCTGGCCATGCATCTGCCTGTGTCGGTGATTGATCCGGGGGTATTCGACATTGTGGCCGGTGGCCCCGGAAAACGTCGACAGTTTCTCGACTGGTTAGTGTTCCACGTGGAACCTTCCTTTTCGGTAATGTGGCAACAGTGCCAGAGAGTGACATCACAGCGGAATCAAACGCTCAGAAATGGTAGACTGGACGAATCGTTGCTCCGGGTCTGGGACAGTCAGTTCGGTGCCCTGGCGGAAACCCTGAGCGATGTCAGAGAGCAGGTTTTCAGGCAGTTCAAAGCGGCGTTCGATGCGGTGCTGCAGGAGCTGGATGCCAGCTGGACGGAAGGTCTCAAACTTGAGTTCTATCCGGGCTGGGATCGGTCCCGCTCGCTTGTGGACATATTGGCGAGCCACCGGGAGCAGGAACGCCGGATGGGGCACACGTTGTATGGCCCTAATCGTGCAGATATCCGTCTCAAGTTAGGTGGTCGGCCGGTTGCGGAAACCTTTTCCCGGGGGCAGCAGAAGACACTGGTTATTCTGATGAAGATTGCCCAGGGAAAGGTGTTGAGTGATCTTGGTAAGCAGGTGACTTTCCTGCTGGACGACATCAATGCCGAATTGGATGTGCGCCATCGGATCATGCTGGCGCATAAGCTCCAGGATTTGCGTTGTCAGGTGTTTATCACCTCTATCGAGCATCCGGAACCTGACGTGCTCTGGGGCGACCGTGATGCACCGGAATACAGAATGTTCCACGTGGAACATGGAAAATTGACGGAAGAATAGACTGGCATAGGCGGCGTGTACCGTTTTCCGCTGAACCTGGCCGGTATCACCTTCAGGAGTCTCATTAATGAGTGAATCGAACTACAATTCCTCCAGTATCAAGGTCCTGAAAGGACTGGATGCGGTGCGTAAGCGCCCGGGCATGTACATCGGTGATACCGATGACGGCACCGGCCTGCACCACATGGTCTTTGAGTTGGTGGATAACTCCATCGATGAGGCTCTGGCTGGCTACTGTTCCGAGATCGGGGTCATCATTCACCCTGACGAATCCGTCAGCGTAAAAGATAACGGCCGCGGTATTCCGGTGGATCTCCACGAAGAAGAGGGTGTCTCTGCCGCCGAAGTCATCATGACGGTGCTGCACGCTGGCGGTAAGTTTGATGACAACTCCTACAAGGTCTCCGGCGGTCTGCACGGTGTGGGTGTTTCGGTGGTTAACGCCCTGTCCTCTACCCTGACTCTGACCATCCGGCGTGAGGGCAAGGTCTATGAGCAGACCTACACCCATGGCGTGCCCAATGCACCGCTGGCAGAAGTGGGTGAAACAGAAGCGTCCGGCACCAAGGTGCACTTTATTCCCTCACCGGAAACCTTCACGCACATTGAGTTTCACTACGATATCCTGGCCAAGCGCCTGCGGGAACTGGCGTTCCTGAACAGCGGCGTGCGTATTCGCCTGACCGATGAACGCAGCGGCAAGGAAGAAGTGTTCGAGTATGAGGGTGGTTTGCGGGCCTTCGTAGAACACCTGAACACCAACAAGACGCCAATTAACCGGGTGTTCCATTTCACCCGTGATCGAGAAGACGGCATCTCGGTTGAAGTGGCGATGCAGTGGAATGACGCGTTCCAGGAGAACCTTTACTGCTTTACCAACAATATCCCTCAGCGGGATGGTGGTACGCACCTGGCGGGCTTCCGTGCCGCCCTGACCCGTTCCCTGAATAACTATATCGATCATGAAGGTCTGGGGAAAAAGGCCAAGGTAGCCACCACGGGTGACGATGCCCGTGAAGGCCTCACCGCCATCATCAGTGTGAAAGTACCCGACCCGAAATTCTCCTCTCAGACCAAAGACAAACTGGTCTCCTCTGAGGTGAAAACCGCCGTTGAGCAGGAGCTGTACCAGAGCTTTGCCGAGTACCTGCAGGAGCAGCCCAACGAGGCCAAGCTAATCGTCAACAAGATGGTCGAAGCAGCCCGGGCTCGGGAAGCCGCCCGAAAGGCTCGGGACATGACCCGCCGCAAAGGCGCCCTGGACATCGCAGGCCTGCCCGGCAAGCTGGCTGACTGCCAGGAAAAAGACCCCGCCCTGTCCGAACTGTTCATAGTGGAGGGTGATTCTGCGGGTGGCAGTGCCAAGCAGGGTCGTGATCGTAAAACCCAGGCCATCCTGCCCCTGAAAGGTAAGATCCTGAACGTGGAGAAAGCCCGTTTCGACAAGATGCTGTCGTCTGCGGAAGTGGGTACGCTGATTACCGCACTGGGTTGCGGCATCGGCCGGGAAGAGTTCAATCCGGACAAGCTACGCTACCATTCGATCATCATCATGACCGATGCGGACGTGGATGGTTCGCACATCCGTACCCTGCTGCTTACGTTCCTGTTCCGCCAGATGCGGGAAATCATCGAGCGCGGTCACGTGTTCATTGCCATGCCGCCCCTGTATAAGGTCAAGCGCGGCAAGCAGGAACAGTATCTGAAAGATGAGAAGGCGAAAGAAGCCTACCTCACCCAGACTGCCCTGGACGGCGCTCAGCTGTACGTGAACCCGGAGGCGCCCGCCATCAAGGATTCCGCCCTGGAAACCATGGTCAAGGACTACCAGGCGGTGATGGCGATGATCGAACGCCTGTCCCGGGCCTACCCCGCGAAGGTATTGCAGCAGATGGTGTACAACACCACCCTCAAGCCGGAGCAGCTGAAAGATGAGGCGGCGGTTGCCAAGTGGGTTGCACACCTGGGTGATGGCCTTGAACTGGATACCCGCACCGGCACCAAATACGTATTCTCGGTGACCCGGGACGAAGAGCGTGGCCTGTATCTGCCGATGGTTACCATCTATGTGCACGGTATTCCCCATGAGCATATCTTCAGCCATGACTTCTTCGAATCATCCTCCTACAAGGCGATTGCCCGCCTGGGTGAGACGCTGGAGGGGTTGATTGATGAAGGTGCCTACGTACAGCGTGGCGAGCGCAAGCAGGTGGTGTTGTCGTTTGAGGGTGCTCTGGACTGGTTGATGAAAGAAGCCCAGCGCGGCCTGAACATCCAGCGCTATAAGGGATTGGGTGAGATGAACCCGGAACAGCTGTGGGAAACCACCATGGACCCGGAAAGCCGCCGCATGATGAAGGTCACCATTGAAGACGCCATCGCTGCCGACCAGATCTTCACCACCCTGATGGGTGATGACGTGGAGCCGCGCCGGATCTTTATCCAGACCAATGCTCTGGAAGTGACCAATCTGGACGTGTAATCACACCGACAGACTGGCATAAAAAAACGGTGGCCCCGACAGGTGCCACCGTTTTTTTGTTATCAGCCGGGAATTTTATTCCGATAGATTACTTCGAGGATTCCGCGCGTTTCTGTTCCTTCTCTTTCTCCTTCTCCACCAGGTGCTGAGCCATCACCTCTTCCAGCGTGTATCCGGTAAGCCGGCGAATGGTGCGCCACAGGTAGTAGAAAATCAGCATCATCATGATCATTGAAGGAATGGCGATCATCGGATAGCTCACCAGGGTCATCCGCCCCAACTCTTCATTGAACGCCTGAGTGCCCGAGGGGCTCACCACAATCCACTTGGCCAGTACATAGTTCATGATTGAAGAGAACAGGAAGGTACCGGCAAAGAAATAGCTGGCATTGAGCAGCCGCGCCTCGAACTGGTCAACACAGCCCTTCTCTTCCAGCGAGGCGTGGATCTTATCCACATCCAGAATGTTCGGGTTGTACAGCAGCGTTCGTACCAGTGGGTACTTGGTGCGGGTGGATATCAATACCGCAAGACCAATCACTGCAGGTACCGCCGCCTCCTTGATGGCCAGCCAGCCGGCGTCCAGCTCCAGTAGCCCGATGCCGCCGGTCAGGCCAACGCTGATCAGGCCCAGCAGGGCGATGAAGTTTTTCTTGCGGTAACGAATCAGTTCAAACAGCCCCCAGCCAAGGGGAAACGCCAGGCCAATGACCAGCGCGTTGACACTGCCGAGGTGTTCGTCACCACTGAACTTCATCAGAATAACAGAGGGAATGATGATACTGACCAGAAGGTCAATCCAGGGTCTGGGCTTGTGGTCGGGAATGGAAGAGTTGGTCTGGGACGTCATGGTTACCGCCTATCGATGAATCGACGGCAGGCGCCTGAAGAGGCACTGCCGGAAAGAGCTTCCGGCAGTATACGACGAATTGAAGGCCGAACGTAACCGGACTCAGAAGCTACCGGACGAGCTGATGGATGAGCCAGCCGCGCCGGTTTGCACCTGGTTATTGGCACCGCTTTGCCACACCAATTGAGCATCCGGGTCTGACTCGCTGCGTTTGATGCACTTCCACTCTACCTGCGTGTTCGCAGGCATGTCGAAGCTCCCGGACCAGGTTGGATAATTACCTGGATCCAGTTTCAGTGCATTCGCAGGTGACCAGTTACCCAGGCTGGCATGATTGCCGGTAACGTAGACACTCTGTCCCCAGTCCGTTGTGCCGTTGCTGCACTGGAAGGTGACACTGGCCTGTTCCCCGTCTGAACCGTTGCCGTTGTTTCCTTCATCGGAGCCGTCATTGCCATCACAGGCGGCGCCAACATGCAGCGCCGCGGCTTCCATCGGCGCCACTGACAGGCTCACCTGCCCACCCTGCACGGTGACGCAGCTACCGTCACCGGCTACGTTACGATAGTCGCCATCGGGCAGGCCGGTACTGAAGGTTCGAGCCAGAGTACCCCCTTCCCGGTTGATGGCCACAAAGCCCTTGTTGCCACGGCTGAAGGCGATCTGGTTATTACCGTTATCCCACCAATGGCTGACGCCGGAACCATCCGTCACGTTGCGAAAAGCCACCATGTTGGCAATCGAATCCCAACGGTGCTCACAAATCCAGGCGCTGCCACATTGTGCGCTACCGTTCTGGTAAACCGCCTGGGCGGGTGGTCCCTGGTCGCCATCCGAGAAGCTGTAACTCGACATCACCTTCGGATACCCATAGGGCCAGGCCAGCATGAACACATTGGCGAGGTTATACAGGCCGCCATCCTTGTAGGTAACGATATTGCTGCCACCGGCGCCATGGCCCCGCTGGTTGTCGTGGTTGTCGGTAAACACCACTGCATCACCACCGGCCAGGAAACCCCAGCTCTCACCAAACCCGTTGAGATTGGCCAGGCGCTGATTCTTGAACACGTCACCTATAGCCGCGCTGTAGCGGAACTCGGTAACATCGGAAAGCCCGGTGTACTCGCCGGCACTCACCGCCTCGCCGCCCAAGTCTATCACTTCCTGGAATACATACAGTGGATTGTTCACCCGGTTCAGGATGCCACTGATATCCGAGGGCGACATATGCTTGGCGGCGTCGATTCGGATACCTTTAACCCCAAGCGCTGTCAGCTGGTTCAGATACCCGGCAATGGTGTTCTGAACGTAATTGTCTGAGGTATTGAGATCGGGCAGCCCCACCAACTGGCAATTCCGAACCCGCCAGGCATCGGTGCCGTAATCTTCCGGATTGATACCGCAGGGTGTATGAAAATCATTGCTACTGTAGATAGGATAACTGAGGGAGGTTGAGCTGTACGCTGAACCCGCCGTGCCGGTACCACTGCCATTGGCCATATGGTTGATGACCGCATCGGCGTACACATCCACGCCGGCGGCGTTACAACGCTGGACCATGTCAGCAAATGCGCTGGCGTCGCCACTGCGGCTGTTCAGCTGATAACTTACCGGCTGATAGCGGGTCCACCAGGCACTGCCCTGGATATGCTCCTGGGGCGGCGATACCTGAACCGCACTGAACCCTTTGGGGCCCAGGAAGTTTTCGCATTCCTGGGCGACGTCGCTCCATTTCCATTCAAACAGATGCACAAAGGCACCGGCCTGGGCTTGTTGGGTTGGCAATGTCAGTGCCAGTCCGAGCGCGGCACCGGTTGCCAATCGGGAGAGTGAGATCATTGCATGCTCCTGTGTTGTCATTGTTGTGGTGCATTTGGGATCAGCCTCGGTTGTCGGTTTTTTGTTCAAGCGGGCTGATATTCACAACATGCAATGATCAATGATTAGCCAACACATCCTCAGAGCAGATAAAAGGGGCGTAGAGCTTAGGAGGGTATATTTTTTGGTCACATTGAATGATGTGAAGAGCGTGGGTGGGGGAAGCCCTTCTGAAACTGTGCAAGGCCCGTTGTGAGGGATGGCTCTCCAAAACACACTCCTTGCGGCACATCCATGTGGCGCTTGGGCTCCGCCATCCATGGCTCCGCACAGTTTTGGAGAGCACTACCTCACACCGGCCCGGTCATTGTGCAGGTATCAATAAGAGTGATCTTCAGAGTGGCATAAAAAAGCCGGGCAAAAGCCCGGCTCTCTGGAACTGAAAGAAAGCGCCCTGATCAGGCACCCACCTCCTTCAGGCATTCCTCAACAATGTTCAGGCCCTCTTCCAGCACCTCATCTTCGATGGTGACAGGCATCAGGAACCGCAGAGTGTTGCCGTACATACCGCAGCTGAGCAGTATCAGGCCCTTCTCCTTGGCTTTCTTGGTTATCGCCGCTACCAGCTCCGGCATGGGCTTGCGGGATTCCTTGCTTTCCACCAGCTCAAACGCGGCCATCGGCCCCATGTTGCGGGCATTATCCACGTGCGTGAACTGCTCCTGCCACTGGTCGAACCGGGCCCTAAGTTTGTCACCCAGGCGCTGGCTTTTGCCGAGGATATCTTCCTCTTTGATCACATCAAACACCGCCAGAGCTGCGGCACAGGCAGTAGGGCTGCCGGTGTAGGTGCCACCGAGGGAATTCGGGCCCGAGGAGTCCATTACCTTGTCGGTACCGACGATGGCAGAGATCGGCATACCATCGGCCATGGATTTGGCCATGGTCATGATGTCCGGCTCAACGCCGCTGTGTTCAATGGCGAACAGTTTGCCGGTACGGCCAAAGCCGCTTTGCACTTCGTCGACAATCAGAAGAATGTCATTGTCATCGCAGATTTTGCGCAGGGCTTTCAGGAAACTGTCCGGGGCGGGATAAAAACCACCCTCACCCAGAACCGGCTCCAGTACGATGGCGGCGGTTTCGTGGGCCGGGGAATCGGCTTTCATGGTCATTGCCAGGCCACGCAGGGCGTCTTCCTCAGTAATGCCGTGGTAAGGCACCGGGTAAGGCGCGCGGTACACCAGGCCGGGCATGGGGCCGAATGAGGTCTGGTAAGGGGCAGCCTTGCCGTTCATGGCCATGGTGAAGAAGGTACGGCCATGGTAGCCGCCATCAAAGCAGATCACGTTGTTCTTGCCGGTGGCTGCACGGGCAATCTTGACCGCGTTTTCCAGCGCCTCGGCCCCGGAGTTGGCCAGCATCACTTTGCCGTGGCCTTTGACCGGCACCGCTTCGCTCAGTTTTTGGGCCAGTTTTACGTAACCCTCATAGGGCATTACCGTCTGGCAGGTGTGCATCAACTTGTCGAGCTGGGCTTTAACCGCCTCGACCACTTTCGGGTGCCGATGGCCGATGTTCAGAACGCCGATACCGCCGGCAAAGTCGATCATGCGCTTGCCGTCGGCGTCCCAGACTTCTGCGTTCAGGGCGTGATCTGCAAATTGATCATTGGGGCTTGCCGCGCCCGCAGCGACGTATCGCTCTTTGAGTGCCTGCAATTCTTTATTGCTCACTTTGCTGTTCTCCCTGGTTCAGGATTGAGAAATTCTCTTAACAGTGTAGGGAGTACGCACTCAACACACAAACCGACCATTGTCCGTATCTGCGGCTTCGTCCCGGAACTGCAGGCTGGCCAGGCGCCGGTAAAGTTCGTTATCGCGCATCAGTTCATCGTGGCTGCCGACCGCCAGCAGCCGACCCTGTTCCAGTACCGCGATGCGATCGGCGTCTCTGACGGTTGCCAGCCTGTGGGCGATCACCAGGGTGGTACGCCCAGCGGTGAGCGCAGGCATGGCTTGCTGGATCAGGTGCTCGCTTTGGGCATCGAGGGCACTGGTGGCCTCATCCAGCAAGAGAATCGGGGCATCCGCCAACAGCGCCCGGGCGATGGCCAGGCGCTGCTTCTGCCCACCGGATAACCCCAGCCCGGCATCGCCCAGCGGTGTGTCGTAGCCCTGCGGGAGCGCCTGGATAAACTCATCGGCGTGGGCAATCCGCGCCGCCTGCTCTACCTCGGATTGCTCTGCGCCGGGGCGAGCATAGCGAATGTTGTCCGCCACCGTGCCATGGAACAACGCCGGGTTCTGGGGCACCAGGGCGAAGCAGCGTCTTAGCGCGTCCAGAGACAGATCAGAGGTGTCTACCCCGTCGATCAGGATCCGCCCGGAATCCGGTTGATAGAAATGCAGCAACAGATCGAACAGTGTGGACTTGCCGGCCCCGGAAGGACCAACCAGGGCCAGGGTCTCCCCGGGGCGGATATGCAGGGACAGATCGGAAATCGCCGGCTGGGCCTGTCGGCCGGGATAACTGAAGCCCAGATGCTCGATGGTGATCTCGCCGGTGACCGGCCCGGCAAAAGACCGGTTCTCCCCTTCTCGGACAAACGCCGGCTCGGTCTGCAGCAGCTCAAACAGACGGGCCGCCGACCCGGCTGCCCGTTGCAGTTCACCAATCACCTCACTGATCGCACCCGCGGCAACGCCAACCAGCAGGCTGTAGAACACAAATGCGGCAAGTTCACCGGGGCTTATCCGGCCATGAATCACATCCAGCCCGCCAATCCAGATCACAATGCCGACCGCCCCCATCACCAGGGAAATAGCCAGAGTGGTCAGCCACGCCCGCTGCCGGATGCGTTCGCGGGCAATGTCGAACGCCTTCTCGGACACCTCCGAGAAAAACCGCCGGTCGTGGGGCTGATGATTGAACGCTTGCACGGTTTTGATCTGGGAAAGATTCTCCCCCACGTAACTGCCTACATCCGCCACCCGGTCCTGGCTGAGCCGTGATAACTGCCGAACCCGGCGACCGAAGAACAGGATCGGTGCGATCACCAGGGGGAACCCCAGCAGGATGATGGCCGCCAGCTTGGCGTTGGTGACAAACAGCAGAATAAGCCCGCCGATGAGCATCAGCGTGTTGCGCAGGGCAATGGACACGGTGGAGCCGATCACCGATTGCAGCACCGTGGTGTCGGCGGTAAACCGGGACTGGATTTCCAGGGCCCGGTTCTGCTCAAAAAAACCGGGATGAAGATCAATCAGGTGGTTGAACACCTTTTTGCGAATATCCGCCACCACCCGCTCGCCAATCCAGGACACCAGGTAGAACCGGGCAAACGAACCAAATGCGAGGCCGAGTACCAGCACAAAAAACAGACCGATGGCTTTGGCCAGGTTTTCCGGTGATTGCGTAGCGAGGCCCTGATCCACCAGAATACGCAGGCCCTGGCCCAGACCTAGCGTGATGCCGGCGGTGATGACCAGTGCCAGCAGTGCCCCGGCCACGGCGCGGCGGTAGGGGCTGATAAACTCTATGACGAGCTTTAACGCTTTACGATGGTTGGGGCTGATGGTCACTCTCCTGATCGATCAAAGTTCAACAAAGCCGTCTGTTCTACGATTTGTTCTCCATTGAAGACGTATCATAGCCTTTAACCTTGGACTTTTAGCACCTGAAACTGGTAGGGCTTTCCGGGACACGCTGTAAATACGTCCCTGTACGCTCGGCAAAAGCCATCCCTGGCTTTTGACGGTCCCGGAAAGCCCTACCAGCCTCAGGTGCTCCCCAACCTTGGAGATTGCTGTTTGAGATCTTACGCCGATAACGACTACCCTGCCGATCATAAGCCCGACTGGTCGATCATTTCTGGTCTGTGGCCGTATCTTCTGGAATTCAGGGGGCGGGTCGCGTTGGCTATGGCGATGTTGGTGCTGGCCAAGCTGGCCACCGTCGCCACGCCGGTCGCCCTGAAATACATCGTCGATTACCTGGACCAGAATCGCGGCGCAGACATGCTGTTGTGGCTTCCCATCATCCTGGTGGTGGCCTATGGCAGCCTGCGCTTTGGAGCGACACTGTTCAGCGAACTGCGGGATGCCGTGTTTGCCCGGGTGGCGGAACGGGCTATGCGGCGGGTGTCTTTGCGAGTGTTTGAACACCTGCATCAGCGCGAGCTGGGTTTTCACCTGGACCGAAAAACCGGTGGCCTGGCCCGTGACATTGAACGGGGTACCAACGGCATCAGCTTCCTGCTGCGCTTTACCCTGTTCAACATTGTGCCCACCATCCTGGAAATCCTGCTAGTAGCGGCCATCTTGCTGGTGGTGTTCAACGTGGGTTACGTGCTGGCCATTCTGGTGGCGGTGGTGGTGTATGTGGTGTTCTCCATCAAAATCACCGAGTGGCGAACCAAGTTCGTGCGGGAAGCCAACGCAAGGGACAACCAGTCCAACTCCCGGGCCATCGACAGCCTGCTGAACTATGAAACCGTCAAATACTTCAACAACGAACGCTACGAAGCCGAACTCTACGACCAGGACCTGGACGAGTGGGAAAAGGCCCGGCTGAAGAACCGATTGTCTCTGGCCACCCTGAACGCCGGGCAGGCCTTGATCATTGGTGTGGCACTGATCGTGATCATGGCGATGGCGGTCGGCGAAGTAGCCAGTGGAGAGATAACCCTGGGCGATTTCACCATGATCAACGCCTACCTTCTGCAGTTGTTCATTCCCCTGAACGCCCTGGGCTTTGTCTACCGGGAAATTCGCCAAGCCCTGGTGAACGTGGAGCGCCTATTCAAACTGCTGGGGGATCAACCCGCCATCCAGGACGCAGCGGATGCCAAGCCCCTGACTGTGGATAACGGCGAGGTACGGTTCGAGCACATCCATTTCGCCTACCGGCCAGACCGCCCCATTCTGCAGGATGTGAACTTCACCATTCCCGCCGGCCACACCGTGGCGGTGGTGGGCGCCAGCGGTGCCGGCAAATCTACCCTCGCCCGCTTGCTGTTCCGGTTCTATGAGGTGGATAACGGTTCCATACGGATTGATGGTCAGGATATCCGGACGGTCACTCAGGATTCCCTGCGTTCGGCTATTGGTGTGGTGCCGCAAGACACCGTGCTATTCAACGACACGCTGTATAGCAACCTCGCCTACGGCCGCCCCGAAGCGACCGAGGAAGAAGTCTACCGGGCCGCCCGCATGGCCCATCTGGAGAACTTTATCCACAGCCTGCCAGAAGGTTACGACACCAAGGTGGGCGAGCGAGGGCTGAAGTTGTCCGGTGGCGAAAAGCAGCGGGTGGCCATTGCCCGGGTGATCCTGAAGAACCCACCATTACTGATCTTGGATGAGGCGACCTCGTCGTTGGATTCGTTATCCGAACAGGCGATTCTGGGGGCCTTGAAAGAAGTCAGTCGCCAGCGTACCACTCTGGTAATTGCTCACCGGCTGTCTACTATTCGAGACGCCAATACCATTCTGGTGATGGACGGTGGCAGGATTGTGGAAAGTGGTAGTCACAACGAATTGTTGGCTTTCGGTGGTCACTACGCCAATCTGTGGGAGCAGCAGCACCGGAGTGAGGATAATTGAAAAGTTAGGGGTTCGGCGGGGGAGGCCTTTCCAAAACCTTGCGGAGCCAGGGATGGCGGAGCAGAGCGTACAGGGATGTATTTACAGCGTGTTTTGGAAAGGCCTCCCCCGCCGAATCCCGGGACCCTTACTCCGTTAACCGAAGCGCCAAACCAGACGCCCGCACCACCTGTTGCCCCACACTGTCTTTGAACACCTGCGCATCGCCGGTAATCAGGCTAAACCAGTTCTTTGCCCGGGTAATGCCGGTGTATACCAGCTCTTTGGTGAGCACCGGGCTGAGGCGATCTGGTAGCACCAGGCAGGTGTGGTTGAACTCCGAGCCCTGGGATTTGTGCACGGTCATAGCGTAAACGGTTTCCAGTTGCTGCAGACGACTGGGGGAAATCCAGCGGATGCCGCCGGTGCTGTCACCACTCGGGAAGGCCACCCGCAAGGTGTCTTTTGGCTCACCAGTGGCGGTCCTGTCCCAGGGCACACTGAAAGTGATACCGATGTCCCCGTTCATCAGGCCCAGGTTGTAGTCGTTGCCGGTGACCAGTACCGGCCGGCCGGCATACCAGCCTTCGGTTTTGTCGATCAGTTTCTCCGCCAGCAGCTTTTGGGCGATTTGCTGGTTTAAGCCTTCCACGCCCCAGGGGCCTTTGCGTAACGCACATAGAACCTGGAAGTCGTTGAAGGCTTCCAGCACGTTTGAGGCGTGGGCATCCCAGGCTTCCCGGGGACTGTCGGCGGTTAAACTGGAGCTGTGGATAACTTCCAGATAATGGCGATAACCCACTGGCGGTGGCAGTACCTTTCCAATCACCACCCGCCCCTGTCCGGCGTTGCGGAAGCTCTCCGGGGTGCCGGTGATGGCGTGGCGGCAGATCAGCTCAAGCGTTTGTTCCGGGGCGAGTTTCGGGGTGTGGCCGTTCAGCCAAATGACATCCTCAAACTCGGCGTCACGAATTTGCTTGAGCACGCTGCTCGTCAGAGCGCTGGTATTAACGGCTTCTGCTAACTGTCGGATACCGCTGTCCTGCCCGAAACGATAGCTCTTGCGCAGCATGGCCACGGCCTGGTCGAGTGGCTGGCCTGAGTTATCCACAAGGCTGGCCGGTACCTGGGCACCGGTGATGGCGGCCAGCCAGCTGGCGGTGTCCGGGGTGTAGTGGGCGTCGAAGGCCCGCTGGCACAGCTCGCCCAGCACCGCGCCGGCATCCACCGAGGCCAACTGGTCTTTGTCGCCCAGCAGGATCAGCTGGGCGCTGGCGGGCAGGGCGTCGAACACCGAGGCCATCAGGTCGACATCCACCATGGAGGCTTCGTCGATCACCAGGATATCCACCAGCAGCGGGTTGTCCCGGTTGTGGCGGAACTGGCGGGTGTCGGGCCGGCTGCCCAGCAACCGGTGCAGTGTGGTGACCTTGGTGGGAATGTCGTCCAGTTGCACGGTGCCGGGCAGGTCTGCCAGCGGCAGCTTGCTGACGGCGCCGCCAATGGATTCGTTCAGGCGGGCGGCGGCCTTGCCGGTGGGTGCGGCCAGGCGAATACGGTACTTACGCCCTGCCCGTTCCGGGCTTTCCCCGGCCACCGCCTGCAGGGCCGCCAGAAGATTCACCACGGTAGTGGTCTTGCCGGTACCCGGGCCGCCGGTGATCACCGCAAAGCGGTTCCGGGCGGCAAGGGCGCAGGCCAGTTTCTGGTAATCCACCGCGTCGGTTGAGCGGAACAGTTTGTCCAGGGCTTGGGACAGGGTTTGCGCCGCCGGTGATTGCGGATCCGCCAGGGGTGAGGGCAACGTCAGCCGTTGCTGGATACCCTCGGCAATGCGCTGCTCATAGCGCCAGAAACGGCGCAGATACAGCCGGGTGCCGTTGAGTACCAGTGGGGTTGATACCGAACCATCGCTCACGGCCAGGGAACCCTGAAGGGCTGCCAGGCAATCAGAGAGCTTCACTCGAGCCAGCAGCGCCTGCGGATAAAGCTTATGCAGGTTGGCCATCTCGGCTTCTGAGAGGCCGGAGTTGGCCGGTTCTTCCGGCGGCAGCGCCAACGTATGGCCGGCATCGTCCAGCAGCGTGGCCAGGTCGATACACACGTGGCCCCGGCCCACCTGATGGGAGGTCAGCGCCGCCAACAGCAGCACCAGAGGCTGTGGGCTCTCGCCCTGCTCTTCGCTGAGTTCCCGGATCAGCCGGGCAAAGCCGGTATCCAGCGGGCGAATCCAGCCGGCCTGTTGCCATTGCCCTAACAGGGCCTCGGTTTCGTTCAGGCTGGCCAGGAGGTGTGAGTTATCCACAGTCTCCCGCGATTCCGTGGCCGCCGGGTTCAGCGGTGCGTCGTCGCCCAGGTCCAGGGCAAACTGGTTTTCAGTGTTGCGGGTACGGCTCATGCGGCCACCTCCCCGGACACCGGCTCGCCATCGAACAGGGCATCCAGTTGTTCAATCAGCGCTCTGGGTGGCTTGTCGGTAAACGCCCCGCCGCTGGCGGAATTCACCCCGCGCAGGAAAAGGTATACCGCGCCGCCGATGTGCTGGTCGTAGTCGTAATCCGGCAGCCGGGCTTTCAGCAACCGGTGCAGGGCCAGCAGGTAGAGGATGTATTGCAGGTCATAGCGTTTGTCCAGAATCGCCTGGCCCATGGCCTGGTCGCTGTAGGCGTCGTCGTCCTCGCCCAGAGCATTGGATTTGTAGTCCAGCACGTAATACTGCCCCTTGTGTTCAAACACCAGGTCGATAAAGCCCTTGAGCATGCCGTTGAAGCGGTTGGCCTCAGCCCGGGGCCGATCGGCGCCGTTCAGGGTATAACGGGTGACCAGCGCATCCAGTTGCCGGATGCTGACGTTGCGGCTTTCAAACCAGAATTCCAGTTCCGGGCGCAGGCTGCCGAGTTGCGCCAGGCTGGCGCTTTGTTGCCCTTCCCGGTCCAGCTTCAGCTGCTTTCGGATCAGTGCCAGCAGCCACTGTTGCAGGGGGTCCACCCAGTCGCCCCAACCCCGGGTGCCACAACGGCGGGCCAGCTGCTCATGCAGCAGTTCGGGGTTATCCACAACCCGCTGGAAGCCCTGGGCTGTGCACCACTCCAGCAATTCGTGCAGGAAGGTGCCGGGGCCGGCGCCCTTGGGGAAATGGTGGTGGTTGCGTATGGCGGGCACGGCGGGTGCCTCTTCCACATGCTCCTGGGCGCTTTCTTCCAGCAGGTTCTGGGTCTGGGCGTCTTCCACCTCGCCGGTGAACGTAATGCCGGTACCTGCCATGCCGGTGTATTCGATGGTGGAGTAACTGGCAATCCACCAGTCTTCCTTCGCTTCCCGGGTGGAGACCAGGGCTGGCCCCAGGGCTTCCGGGGCGGTTTCGGTGAATATCGTGCTTTCGGCCTCCGGCAGTGGGGTAATCCGGATGTCCGGGCGGCCTTGCGCCAGCGGGGCCAGGGCCTGGCTGATGGGCTGCTCCGGTGTTCCGGCAATCGCATAGCCCAGGCCACTCTGGTGCCAGTTATCCACAGCCGCCGCGCCCACCCAGGTGGCAAACCGGGCCCGGGTCAGGGCCACGTAGAGTTTGCGGATGTCCTCGCCCAGGCGTTCCTGGTCGGCTTGTTCGATGTCTTCCGGCGTTGGGTCGAACACCGTCACCAGCTTGCCGGTGTCGTCGTGGTAGCGAACATACGCCTGCTTCTGGCTTTCTGCTCGGAAGGCGGTGCCGAAGGGCAGGAACACCAGCGGGTATTCCAGGCCCTTGGACTTGTGCACGGTGATCACCTTCACCAGCCCGGCGTCGCTTTCCAGGCGCAGGGTGCGGTGTTCGTCCTCTTCGTCTGCCGCCCGCAGGATCTGGGTGAAGTGGTGTACCAGTGCATGTTCGCCGTCCAGTTGCAGGCTGTCCTGCTGCAGCAGTTCGGCAATGTGAAGGATGTCGGTCAGTCTTCGCTCACCATCCGGGCGCTGCAGCAGGCGGCCGGGAACCTCGAAGTCCATCAAAAAGCTGCGCAGCATGGGCAGCACGCCCTGGCTCTGCCATTGCTGCTGGTAACCCTGAAAGCGCTCGATCTCCCGCTCCAGCACCAGCTCGTCGGTCAGCAGCCGATCCAGCGCTTGCCAGCTCTGGCCCAGGGTTGGTGTGGCCAGGGCGGTGCGGATGAAGGCCAGTTGCCGGGGCTCCGCGAAGGCCCGCAGCCAGCACAGTACCTCTTTCGCCTCCCGGGAAGTCAGCACCGAATCCCGGTCCGACAGGTACACACTTTTGATGCGCCGGCGGCCAAGGGCGTCCCGCACCGCAGTCGCTTCGTTGCGGTTGTTCACCAGCACGGCGATGTCTTTGGGTTCGACGGGCTCCAGGTCAGTCGGGTTATCTGGCAGGACAAAGCCTGCCTGCCCGGCCTGGCCCAGGGTCAGCAGCCGGGCAATCTCGCTGGCGCAGGTTTCGGCCACCTCGGCGGTGGCGGCGCCTTTGGCGAGGCCTTTGGGGTTGCCATCCTTGTCGGTTTCATCGGATTCGTGGGTCCAGAACATCAGGCTGGGTTGGATTTCACCCTGCACCGCCCACAGGCGTTTGGTGCCGTTGGCATCCACGCCCTGGAACGGCAGTGGCGTGCTGTCCCCTTTGCCGAACAGGAAGGCGCCTTTCGGGCTGTGCTGGTCGCTGTACTCGAACACCCGATTGACGGCGCTGACCATAGTCTTGGCGGAGCGGAAGTTGGTGCCCAGGGTGTAAGTGCGGGCCTGCACACCCAGCCGGGCCTGCAGGTAGGTGTGGATATCGGCGCCCCGGAAGCCGTAGATGGCCTGTTTCGGGTCACCGATCATCAGCAGGCAGGTGTTGGCGCTGTTGTCCTGCACCGCGTAGATCCGGTTAAAGATGCGGTACTGCACCGGGTCGGTGTCCTGGAATTCGTCGATCAGCGCCACCGGAAACTGCCGGCGGATGGTGGCGGCCAGCTGTTCGCCCCGGGGGCCATGCAGGGCGTCATCCAGGCGGGTGAGCAGGTCATCAAAGCCCATTTCCGAGCGCTGCTGCTTTTCCGCTTCCAGCCGCTCGGCAATCCAGTGGCTGGCGTGGCGCAGGATATCGGACTTGGCGCTGGGCTGGTTCTGGCCGAATTCCAGCAAGGCTTCGATGGCGTCAAAGGCCGGGTGCTGAGGCGCCGGGTCGTCCCCTTTCAGGATGTTGTCCAGGCCCTCGGGGGTCTGGTTCTTGAAGCCGGCGGCGCTGTCCAGCTTCTCCGGCAGCAGGTCATCGGATTCGGCCCAGGTAACCAGGAACTCCCACACCTTGAGCATGGCGTTCTTGCTGCCGCCGTGCAGGCGTTTGCCTTTGTTCAGGTCGTTCAACAGGTCGGTAACTTCCTGCTGCCACTGGCCCCAGGGGTGGGCTTTCAGTTCACTGGCCCGTGCCAGCCGTTCGCTGACCACCTGGTTGATGGCCAGGTGCACGTTCTCTGGACGGTTACCCAGGGCCTCTGGATCGTCGATCAGGTTACGCACCGTCTTGCGCAGGTCGGTGGGGGTTTTCCAGTGGCTCAGGGCTTCGTCCATCAGCGCCGGCGGCAGCGGGTAGACAAAGGTACGCCAGTAGTCCCGGGCCACGTCGTCCAGCAGTTCGCTCTGGTCGGTTTCCAGGGTGAGCTTGAACAGGCTGCCGCTGTCGAAGGCGTGTTCGCTGAGCATACGATTGCAGAAACCGTGAATGGTGGATACCGCGGCTTCGTCCATCCATTCGGCGGCCAGCAGCAGCTTCTTGCGGCAGTCGGGCCAACTGGCCGGGTCCGGGTAGCTGTCATCCCGCAGCTTGTGGATAAGTGCGGTTTCCGGGGTGGGTTCAAGGTGGTCAGCGGCTTCGGAAAATACCTCGGCGGCCTGGGTCAGCCGGGTGCGGATGCGGTCTCGCAGCTCCTTGGTGGCGGCGTCGGTAAAGGTCACCACCAGCAGGTTCGGCGGCAGCAGGTTCTGCAGCGGGCTGTCTGCTGCCTGGCCATGGCCCAGCACCAGGCGCACATACAGGATGGCGATGGTGAAGGTTTTGCCGGTGCCGGCGCTGGCTTCGATCAGCGCACTGCCGTTCAGGGGCATGGCCAGCGGGTCCAGGTTCGGGTTTCGATTGGTCATCTGGTCGGTCATTCCATGCTCCCGATTTGATCCGCCGCCGACTTGCCCTGTTCGGCTTCCCATAAGGGGACATAAAGCTGGTGCAGCAGGGCTTCAAACTCGCCGCTGGCCATCAGCGCCTCGGGGCTTTCGAAGGCACCCAGCAGGTAGCCGGTGTCCCGGTCCAGGGCAGTGGCGTAGGCCTGTTCTGCCTCACTGATGGCCCGTTCGTGGTCGCCGACGAATTTCTTGCCACCGTAGTAGCTGGTGATCCAGGCAAAGCCGGACTCGCAGTGCAATGGCAGGGCTCGGGTGGTGGCTTCCATCCAACGGCTGACGATGGCTTCGACGTATTGTCGTGCCTGCTCCGGGGCGATGACCGGGAAGTGGAATTTGCGGCCTTCTTCCTTACCGAGGATCAGGGTTTCAAAGGGCTGGCCGCTGAGTTGGCCGGCCAGGTGAATCAGCCAGTCCCGCAGCAGGTTGGCGTAGCGCACTTTTTTCGAGTAACCGGAGCCGGTGAGCAGGCCGGAACTGGCAATCACCAGGCGGCAAAATTGCCCTTGTGGATTACAGCGCAGGTTGTCGATTAAATCCGCCACCTCAACCGAGCCAGGATCCCCTGAATAGCGAAACTCGAAGGGTAAAGGTTCGGCCACCACTTCCGGCCATTCCGCCAGGGCGTCTCGATAGCGGTCAAACAGGTCCGGCAACCGGCCGGCCAGTTCCGTGCGCAGGCGATGTTCGGTGACGCCCATACCCAGGTCGCCGCGCCGGGCCATGCGGTCCAGGTTGGTTTCCAGCCGTTCGTGCAACTCTTCCTCGGTAGCGGCTTTCAGCACACTGTGTTGAATCAGTTCGTTATCCAGGCGCCAGCGGTCCAGACCGTTCAGGTCGAAGTTTTCGTTGTCGGTATCCTCGTCTTCCACGTCTTCAAAGCGCACCTGCAGCCGGCGCTGGTAGAAGGTGTCGATGGGCTTTTTCAGGAAGTTTGCCAGATCGTTCAGGCTGATGGGTTCTTCCGGAGCCTGGTATGGCAGGGCTTCCCGGCTCTGCTCAGAGTTATCCACAGCGTGGGCGCTGCGCCATTCCCGTTCGTAGGTGAACAATCCACGGGCCTGCAGCACCTCGGCCAGCGGCCTGGGCCGGGCCTCTTCGCCTTCGCCGACGCCATTGGCTTTCGGGAAGTAGTCCCGGCTGAAGGGTTGCAGCGGGTGCTGGGTGGTCAGGGCTTGGGTAACCGAGCTGTCCGTTTTGCCTGCCACGGCCCACAGGCTGTCCAGGTGATCCTGCAACTGGCCGATGAGTACCGAGGGTGGCCGTTCAGAGTCGTCTTTGATACTGCGCCCTACCCAGCTGATGTACAGCTGTTCCCGGGCGGACAGCAGGGCTTCCAGGAACAGATATCGGTCGTCTTCCCTGCGGGAACGGTCGCCGGGGCGATAGTCCTGGGCCATCAGGTCGAAATCCACCGGTGGCCGGGAGCGGGGGTAGTCGCCGTCGTTCATACCCAGCAGGCACACCTTGCGGAACGGAATGGCCCGCATCGGCATCAGGGTGGCGAAGTTGACCTTGCCGGCCAGGAAGCGCTGGTTCAGACCGCCTTCGTCCAGGCCCTGCAGCAGCACATCCTTGACGATGTTCAGGGGCAGTGGCTGATCATCAAGGCCTGCGGCGAGGGCATCTTCCAGCCACTGCTCCAGCTGGCGGCGGAAGCGGTTCAGCAACAGCAGGTCCTGGCCTTCCACCTTGTGGAAAAACTGCTCGAGCATGGCGGAGAACAGGGCTTCCCATTGCTCCGGAGTGCGGGTGGTTTGAAGGGCCTGCCACAGGGTTTCCAGCTGGTGCACGAACTCGCCCAGACGCCCCGCCAGGCTGGCTTGTAGGCCGCCAATTTCGCCATAGGGTTCCACCCCACCCCAGGGCTCGTCATCGCCCATGCCGTAGCCCAGCAGCATGGACCGAAGGCCAGACTGCCAGGTGTTGCGATCCAGCTCCGCCGGCAGGTCCAGGCTTTCCCGGTGCTGGCCGTGCAGGCCCCAGCGGATGTTGGCGCCTTCCACCCAGCGCCGGGCCAGGGGAATGTCGTCCTCACTGATATCAAAGCGGTCGCGAATGCCGGGGACTTCCAGCAGGCTGATGATCTCGCTTACGCCAAATCGGCTGCGGGGCAGCGACATCAGGGTTTCCAGGGCAATCAGCACCGGTTCATGGTGGCGCTGGCCCTGGTCGGAAATGGTGAACGGAATGTGGCGCTTGCGGCCCGGTGAATAGCGGCCGAACACGGCCTGGATGTGGGGCGCGTACACATTGATGTCCGGCACCATCACGATCACATCCCGGGGCCGCAGCGTGGGGTCGGCATTGAACGCGGCCAGTAACTGGTCGTGGAGGATTTCCACTTCCCGCTGGGGGCCGTGGGCATCGTGGAACACCACGGAATGGTCACAGGCCAGATCCACCGTGCGCTGCTGCTGGCGGATTTCCTGCAGCGGCGTCAGGTTGTGGATATCGTTCTGCAACTGGTGCAGCAAGCAGGGGTTATCCACATCGCCATGGTCGGTGAAGATGTCGATCTTCTGCCCCGGGGTCTGAAAGCTGGCGCGGTAGTCGTCCGGGTTGTCGAATTCATCCAGCAGGCGGATGTAGTCCCGGCCCTGCTTGCCCCAAGCCGCCAGCAGCGGGTTAGCGTGCTGGTGCAGCTGGTCCGGGTCGTCAATCTGTGACAATACCGGGTGCGCGGCGCCCCGTTTGCGTTCGGCTTTCAGCAGTTCCCGGTCGCTGATGATGTCGGCCCAGTAGAACTGGCAGGGGTTGTGCACGCACAGCACCACCTGGCTGAATCGGCTCAATACAGACAAAGCTTCCAGTGCCTGCCGGGGCAGGGACGACACCCCGAACACCACGATGCGCTTGGGCAGGCGCCCCGGGTTGGCCGGCTGGCCGATGCGCTGGCCCTGTTCCATAAAGCGGGTGTGAATCTGCGAGCGGCTGGTGTGGGCCTCGCTGCCCACGTCCTCTACCAGTTTACGCCAGAGCAACGGCTGCCAGAGGGTTTCCGCATCCAGGGCCTTTTCCTCACCCCGGGCGGTAATCACCACGTCCTTGCCCTGCTCCCAGGCCGCCAGCCAGTCGGCCCGGAACACCTGGTACTGGTCGAACAGGTCCGCCACTTTTTCGGCTAACTGAAAATTGCGCAGATCGGTATCGCTACCGTCCAGAAACCGCGCCAGGGGCGTGAAGGCCTTATCCTGCCCCACCAGTTCCGGCAGCAACCGGTACAGCCGCCAGACCAGCCGGCGCTTGTCGAAAGGAGACTGCTCCGGCACCTCGCCATCCGGCAGCACCGCACGATAGGCCTGCCAGATAAACCGCGCCGGAAACAGGAAATCCATGCCGGCGGCAATGCCCAGGCCGCCTTCCACACCATCGTCGGTGCGCTTTTCCGCCAGGGCTAGCTTCAGCCACTGGGCAATGCCGTTACTCTGCACCAGAAAGGTCTCGCTCTGCAGCGGCGGCATGGGGTTCTGGCGGCAGATGTACACCACCGCCCGGCGCAGATCTTCCAGATGATTGGCGTGAATGGCGTGAAAGCCGGGTTGGATGGTGGGTGAGGCCGCCATGGGATTCCTTGTCTGGTGTTCGAGTCAATCCTGATGGTACAGATTACCGTATGTGACCGCAGATGCGGACCCTCGCATTGAGCCTCGGGGCGATTGATTTGGCCTGAGCAGCAACAGTGATGGATCAATCCGCAGCCGCAGTGGTAGCGTATTGATTAAAAGTTGAACAGAATGCGGGTGGTCGTCATGGGGCTTAACATCATTAACATCAAAACCGGCGTTATCCTGACCCTTACGATGGCGTTGGTGCTTGCCTTGGCCTGGTCTTCCAGACCGCTGGCGGACGATGACGCGGATGCCGATATCCGGGATGCCATACTCAGCCAAATTGAAGCTTTCGCTAATGACGATGAGGTACAGGCCTGGGAGTATGCCTCAGAAGGGATCAAGCGGCGATTCGGCACCTCTGAAGGGTTTCTGGCGATGGTGCGCGAGGCCTACCCCGCCGTTCACAGCGCCACCGCCATCGAGTTTGCCCAGCGGGTGCCCCATGATGGCTTTGATATCCAGGTGGTTCGATTGCAAGGGCCCGAAGGCAAACGCTGGGATGCCTATTACCGCATGGAGATGACGGACGGAGCCTGGAAAATTGCCGGAGTTCGCTTGCAGCCTGCGGACCTGGGTATCTGACGATCTCAGGGTACCCGGAGACAATCCAGCAGCAGGCCCCTGACAATCTGTTTTGAGGCCTCGTCGGTGCAGGAGAAGTCCTGAACATGCAGCTGGTTTTTTGCCAACAGTCTGGCCAGGCAGTCAGCATCGATACTGATACAAACCTGACCACCAGGCTTCCAATCCAGCCAAGATATCTGTTCCGCCTGTTTCTTCCGGGATGCGTCCGGGATATTGAATAGCATTCCCATAACCCCTCCTTTGCGTTAGTGAGCGACCATTGCCGAACGTTGTGCCCGAGGTGCCAGTGGCGTGGCGGGCCAGTTCAGGTATTCTGCAAAAAAGCTGGCTTGCCGGGAGGTATCCAGCAGCACTTCAATGCACTGATCGGTGCTGCAGCCGCCGCTGGGACTGCCATAGCGGGGCTCGGAAGACTGCAGGCTTTCCAGGGCACTGAACAGCACGTAGTCTGCCGCGTTGTGATCACCACGGTCCCGAAGGGCACGGCACACCAGAATGGCGGAAAGTGTGAGCTCCACATGCATGCACTCCGGGTGGTCCGCCCTGGCCAGGCAGGCAAGGTCAAAGGCACTGCCAGTGGCGGCAATCATCTTCTCGGTCTCTTCCGTTTCGCAGTAGGTGAAGGCATATTCCATCCAGAACAGCCATAGATCGTTCTGTTCGTTGATGGAGAGTCGGGCAAACATCTGGCGATGGCGCGGGCAAAGAAATTTCATGGCGTCCTCCTTGTCGTGATGCAAATGATAATAGTTATCATTAGGTGGGTTGGCAAGGCGTGTGATGATTAATTTTTGTGCATGGATTACAGTTCCAGCCCTATGACGACAGAACTCACGGGCCAGCGCCCGCAAACAGCAAACCTTGAAGACCCCCTGTATTACCTGAGCAACATGGACACCATCGTGTCCTGGGTGGCCGATCATCACGCAGATCTGTTGACCGTACGGGAGCGAACCCGGCTGGCGGCGTTTGCCAACCTGGCGACCGGGCCAAGGGCGTTACTCACGCGCATGGTGATGCGCACCGGCGAGCTGTTCCGGGCCGACAAGCTGCGCTATCCGGAACTGCCGGTGCCGGAGGCCGACGCGCTCACGTTATTGGTGCAGGAGGGCTGGCTGGATAACTCGCCGGAGCTGAGCCTGGATGATCTGTTCCGGCTGTTTACCCTGGCTGAACTTAGGCCGGTATTTGGCGGTTGGCTGCACCAACAGGGCCACCCGAAAACGCTGGGAAAAGCTCAGATGCGGGAGTTGCTGGCGGAAGCGTTCAGTGAACCAAAGCCCCTGCGGCACTGGCTGGCAGAGGCTACCGGTGAACAGGCCCCGGAAGTGGTCCAGCTCCAGGACATGGCCCTGTTCGACCGCATCCGCCTGATGTTCTTCGGCAACCTGCGCCAGAGCTGGACGGATTTTGTGCTGGTGGAACTGGGCGTGCAGCAGTTCGAGCCGGTGGCCTTTACCCCGGAATCCCGGGCTTTTCAGCATCGCTCGGAAGTAGATGGTTACCTGCAAATGCACCAGTGCCGGGAACGGCTTGATCGGGGTGAGCCAGCCACAGAGGTCTGGGCGGATGTACCCGGCCCTGTGGATAACCCCTGGCTCATCAGCCGCCGGGATCGGTTGTTACTGGAGCTGGGCCGGCAGGCGGAGCGCCAGGGTGAGCAGGAACTGGCACTGCAGGTATGGGCGGCCAGTGGCCACCGGGAAGCACGACTGAAACAGCTGCGGTTGCTGGAGCGTATGAAGCGTTTTGAGCAAGCCTGGGCCATTGCCTGCCAGTGGCGAACCACGGAACTGACCGACGCTGAAGCCCAGGGCCTGAATCGCCTGCTGAAGCGGCTGGCACCCAAGGTGGGAGCTGACAAACCCGAGCCTGTGGATAACCCCCCACTGCGGGAATTCACCCTCACCCTGCCCAAGCCAGACACCGGCACCGTGGAACTGGCGGCGGTGAAGCATTTGAGTACGGAAGCGGCCCCGGTGTTCTATGTGGAAAACACCCTGATCAACGCCCTGTTCGGCCTGCTGTGCTGGCCGGTGATCTTCACACCCATCCCCGGCGCCTTCTTCCATCCGTTCCACATCGGCCCGGCGGACCTGACCCGGGAAGATTTTGTGGCCCGGCGCCAGCAGGCTTTTGAAGAGCATTTCGGCCTGCTGAAAACCCATGCCTATAAACAGCACATTCTCGACACCTTCCAGACCAAGCAAGGCATCGCCAATCCCTTCGTGTTCTGGCCGGTACTCGATGAAGAGCTGTTGGAGCTGGCCCTGGACTGCATTCCCCCGCGCCATCTGGAGGCTCTGTTCCGCCGCCTGCTCAACAACATCAAGGAACACCGCAGTGGCTTTCCCGATCTGATCCGGCTGGTGCCGGACGCAGGGCAACCGGAACAGCGCTATGAAATGATCGAGGTAAAAGGCCCCGGCGACCGCCTGCAGGACCACCAGGTTCGCTGGCTGGAGTTCTTCGCCCGTGAAGGCATTCCCGCCAGCGTGTGTTATGTGCGCTGGCAGGACGATGAGGCAAGCCTGTGAAAGTCGCCGTCCGCACCCTGTGTGAATTCGCGGCCCGCCACGGCGACCTGGACTTCCGCTACACCCCGGCGCCAAGTCCCGAGGAGGGCATTGCCGGCCACCAGGCGATCCAGGCAAAGCGGGGTTATGGCTATAAAAGCGAGTATTCGCTTACCGGAAACTGCATGGAGCTGGAGCTTTCCGGCCGGGCCGATGGCTACCATCCGCACAAGAACCGGCTGGAAGAAATCAAGACCCACCGGGGCGATGTGTCCCGCATTCGCCCCCACCAGCGCGCTCTGCATCGGGCCCAGTTAAGGGCCTATGGCGCCCTGCTGTGCCGGCAGGAAAAGCGCAAAAGCGTGGAGCTGGCCCTGGTTTATTACGACACCGGCCGGGACAAGGAAACGGTGCTTACCGAAACCGCCAAAGCCGACGAGCTCTGGCAGGAACTGGAAACCCTGTGTGGCCGCTACAAAGCCTGGGCCGAGCAGGAAGAGCACCATCGGGAGCAGCGCGATGCCTTGCTCGCTAACCTGCGCTTTCCCTTCCTGGACTTTCGCCCCCGGCAGCGGCAGCTGGCAGAAACGGTGTACAAAAATTCCGCCAAAGCCGGCACCCTGCTGCTGGAAGCCCCCACGGGCCTCGGCAAAACCCTGGGCACCCTGTTCCCGGCCCTGATGGCCATGCCCGCCGCCAAGCAGGACCGGCTGTTCTACCTCACCTGCCGCAACACCGCCCGGCAGCTGGCGCTGGATGCGGTGGATAAGTTGCGGGCGGCTCAGGATGAGCTGCAGCCCTGGCCCCTGCGCACCCTGGAGCTGGTGTCGAAAGACGACGCCTGCGAACACCCGGACAAAGCCTGCCACGGCGAGTCCTGCCCCCTGGCCCAGGGCTTCTTCGACCGCCTGCCCGATGCCCGGGCCGAGGCGGTGCAGAGCAAAGAGCCGCTAAATCAGGAAAATTTGGCGCAAATCGCAGCAGGTCACGACATTTGCCCCTACTTTCTCGCCCAGGAAATGGCGCGCTGGAGCGACTTGGTGGTGGGCGACGTCAACCGATTGTTTGATCAATCTGCGTTGCTCCACGGCCTGATCCGCCAGAACAACTGGCGAGCCAGCGTGCTGGTGGACGAAGCTCACAACCTGGTGGACCGTGCCCGGGGCATGTACTCGGTGCAGCTGGAACAACAGCGCTTACTGAAACTGAAGAAGACCGCCCCCAAACCGGTGAAAGCCGCCCTGGACCGCACTGCCCGGGCCTGGCAGGCGCTGATACGGAATCACGGTGAACAGGCCCAGCCGGTATTTCTGGCCACCCTGCCGCCGCAATTGCTGGGCGCGTTGCAGGCCATGGTTTCTGTAATCACCGATTACCTGGCCGACAACCCGCCGGACCTGGCTCTGCAGGAGGTGATGTTCGAAAGCGTGGCCTTTATGAAATTGGCGGACGGCTTCGGTGATCATTCCCTTTGTGAATTTCAGCGCAGCGGCCGTGGCCGGGCTAGCCTGACGATCCAGAACCTGATCCCGGCGGATTTCCTCACCGAACGCTTCAAGGCCCCGCACTCGGTACTGCTGTTCTCCGCTACCCTCAGCCCCGGCGTCTACTACCGGGATTTACTGGGCCTGCCGGAAGACGCCCGTTTCACCTCCCTTCCCAGTCCGTTCAGTGCCGAGCAATTGCAGGTGCAGTTCACCCCCGGTATCAGCACCCGACATGTGCATCGGCAGGCCAGCCAGCAACCCATCGCCGAGCTGATTGCCAAACAGTATCGGGAACGACCTGGCCATTACCTGGCGTTTTTCAGTAGCTTCAAATACGCCAAGGACGTGAGCGCCACGCTGGCACAACAGGCACCGGATATCCCCCTGCGTTCGCAGCAGCCGGGCATGAGCCCGGACCAACGCAGACAGTTTCTGGCGGAGTTCCAGAAGCCCGAAGGCAGCGTCGCCTTTGCGGTACTTGGTGGCGTGTTCAGCGAAGGCATCGACCTGCCCGGCGACCAGCTCATTGGCGCCTTCGTGGCCACCCTCGGCTTGCCGCCGTTCGACCCCTGGCACGAAATCCTCAAGGACCGCCTGCAGCAACGCTTTGGCGAAGGTTACAACTACACCTACCTGATCCCCGGCCTGCAGAAAGTAGCCCAGGCCGCCGGCCGGGTGATCCGCACCCCGGACGACCGGGGCGTGATCTGGCTGATTGATGACCGGTTTCTGCAGGGGCAGGTGCGCAATCTGTTACCAAAGTGGTGGTTCAGCAATTCGGAGCCTTGAAGCGTCAAATTGTCGCGGTCGAAGTCAGTTGTTACATATCGCTATAGAAAAACCTGTTCGCTTGCTTAGAATGCGTGGCCTTTAATGACAATCCGACCGTTGATCAAGGACACAGATTGCAAATGACTCCCACGGATCTCGTATTTCAGAGCTATGGCCGCTGCTGCCGGAAAGATGAATTCTTCGTCGATTTCTACGACTTCTTTATGGCTAGCTCGGATGCTATTCGCGCCCGGTTTGTGAATACCGATATGCCCGCCCAGCGCCATCTGCTGCGTAACGGCGTGATGCAGATTATTCTGGTGGCCCGGGGCATGTCTGATCGCAAACTGCGGGATCTGGGTGAAAGCCACAGTCGCAAGCGCATGGACATCCAGCCGGAGTGGTACGGTTTGTGGGAAGAAGCCCTGTTGAAAACGGTGCGAGTACACGATCCGGAATACACACCAGAGCTGAGGGAAGCCTGGCGGGAAGTGCTGAAGCCGGGGATTGATCTGATTCGCGGCGCGTATTGAACCGCGTCACCAACAATAAGGCCCCACGACGGGGCCTTTTGCACGCTTAGCCGAACTCGAAGAACGCCAGCTTGTTACCGTCCGGGTCCCGCACATAGGCGCCGTAGAACATATCCGGAATTCGTTGCCCAGGCTCGCCATCGCAGGTTGCGCCCAGCTCAATGGCTTTGTGATAAAACTTATCGACAGCTGCTTTGGACCCCGCCGGGATCGCCACCATGTTGCCATTGCCCGGATGGTTGGGCTCACCGTTGAACGGTACGCACACCGCCAACATGGGCTTGGCCATGCTCTCGCCAATGAACGCAATGCGCTCCATATCCAGCAACACCTTGCCGCCCAGATCCCCCAGCAGATCGCTGTAGAATTGCTTGGCCTTGCCCATGTTACTGACACCGATGGTTACGTATCCGATCATGCCTGTTCTCCGTGATTGGTTGAGGTTCAGTATACGTCGCTTTTCGCATTCCAGAGCTCAGGCAATCACAGCAGTGTTTTCGCCGGCGCTTTGTTATGGTTGTTTGTGTAACTCCCTGAACTAAGGACAGCGCCTGATGAAACCCTTTGCTCTGCTGACCACCCTACTCCTGTTACTGACCGGTTGCACCGGATTGCCCAAAGGCATCGAACCGGTCACCGGCTTCGACCAGCACCGCTACCTGGGCACCTGGTACGAGATCGCCCGGCTGGACCACTCCTTCGAGCGGGGTCTGAGCCAGGTGACCGCCGAGTACACCCTTAACGAAGACGGCAGCATCAAAGTCATCAACCGGGGCTACAACGCCGAAGAAGGCGAATGGGAAGAAGCCGAAGGCCGGGCAAAGTTCGTGGGTGACAGCGATGTGGGCCATCTGAAAGTGTCGTTTTTCGGGCCCTTTTACGCCTCTTACGTGGTGTTCGGGCTGGATGACGACTACACCACCGCCTACATCACCGGCTACAACCGAAACTACCTGTGGCTGATGTCGCGCACGCCGGAGGTGAGTGAGGAGGTGTTGGAGACGTTCATGGAAAGGGCAGAGGCGGAGGGGTTTGAGCTTGGGGAGTTGATTGTGGTGGAGCAGTCGCGTTGACGGGAATAAAAGATGACCATTTTCGTGAGATCACGAAAATGGTCGTTCAATGCACAAGTTGAGAAGCGAATTCCAAAATCTTCTTGTGCTCTTCAAAGGCAACCAGTTCTATGCCTTCACCTGAGAGACTCTGCTTGGTTTCTTCGAAAGCCTCTTGGCGGTGGTCGCCGGCTTTAGCATCCTCGGGGCCTTTTACGGGAAATAAAACTGGGCCATGAAGTAGTTGCCGTTTTCTGAGTTGTTCGACCTTAAGTTGCCACTGACCACCATGCTCGATAATCGCGGTTGAATCGGCCTGGCCCAGAAATAATGGTTTGATCACCCTAACTGCCTTTTGATTCTGCTCTTCGACAAAGGGGAAGGAAACACCGTAAACCTTGTCCTGAACTTTTCGCTTTCGATAGCGCTTGCCAAGATTTTCCTGATCTAGCAGGCGCTTGATACCCTTCTCCATCAGCCCTTCCTGATACTCCTTGGTCACGAAGTTGCGGCCAACGTAATAGTCGTAGAGTGCAGCGAGTGTTTCTGTCGGATTCTCCGTCAGAATGGCCCTTTGCTCGCTAAAGCGGACAATGGTCTCACGGGGACGGATGATTTCTTTGAAAATGCCCTTATGGAAGCCGTATTCAAGATTTGGATTGGCGGTTACCACAGCACCTTCCTTCAGCAGCCCCTCGATTCGGTGAAGCTCGGTATCCAGATCAGCCATGGCCTTCAGGTAGACCTGTTTATCCAGCTCTTCGAAGAATTGAGTAATTCGTCCGTACTTACGTCGTAGAAGTTTGAACAACAAAGTTTTCTGCTTGGGTATCCACAGCAAAACGCCGACGTTGGCAAACTCGCCGGTTTCGACGTATGGCATGAATCGCACAATGGCGTAGTTACAAGCAAACCTAGTCATTTCCAGTTCCAGAAGTCATCGCTCAGACAACGTAACAAATGCGTTTTAAGCTCATCGGTGCTCAGACCCAGCTCAATCGTCATTTCAGGATCAATATAAAACCACTCTTCTGGCAACCCGGCAACGATCGAATCCCAGTGGAAGAGTGCTTCATTCATTTTGTCAGTGTAGATCTGCCGCTCAACCAAGTCATCCGCAATGTCCGCAGACACATCGTGGAAGATGTGGTCACGGAAAAAGGTTTCTGCAGTAACTTCTGTATCGAAGGCCTGATTGTGATCGATAACGACCAGTTCCCTCTTGCTGGGCTCCCAGAAAAGATTCGGATTACCACCGTTCTCGGAAAAGCACCGGTCGCCGTTTGCAATCCACCAGTCAAAACATAGAAGGGCCTTTCTGATCTTTAGCGGAACCTCTCGAATCTGGGGAACGGTTATTTCCGTGAGGCGTTTTTCTAAAGAGCCAAATGCAGGCCCAGCACCAAGATCTCTTGCATGGCCAGGAGGCAGTATCTCCAGAATCTCTTCTGGCACGTTTACAATTCTGAATGGCGCTACGGGTATACCGAAGAGCAGTGCCAGGTTACCGGAAACCCATTCTTTGATCTGACTGTCCCGGCCTGCGCCAATGCCTTTTACAAAGTAGAAGTTGTCATCGTCGCCCCGGCAGATAAAGGGTTCGGTCATCCCGTGCTCCGACCGGCGGATAACTTCTACGATTTCAACGGTGGATAAGGCTTTGGTCACAGAGGGTATTGTCCTTTCCCCATGTTCCATGACGCTGAAAGCGCCTTGGTTTTCCCTAAACAGAAAAGCCCCAAGGGCTCGGCACACCCTCGGGATAGTTGAGGGAGGCGTACTGCCAAGGGGCGGATGTGATTTGAAGTCTGATATGCTGGGTTTGGGTTGTCAAACACCTTTGATCTGTATACTACTCATCAATAACGCCAACAAACTCCCCAACCACTCGATATTGAAGTGCTTCTTCATCTGTCAGGAGAAGGGGTTGAAAACTGTCATCGTAAGAGTTCGGTTTCAGTTGAATATGGGTATGGCGCCAGCCGTATTTGTCTTCATTCTTAAAGCTTTCGTAGACCTTCACCGTGTAGCGTGACTCTGAATCTGCATCAATGCTGTCCATACACTCCACCAGAACCGTTTTTCCGTTTCTGGAACCACCAGGGTCGGTCCGAAACAGGCACAAGGCACCATGGGGAATAACCCGGTTCATGGATTCGCCGAACACCCGGCAGGCGAACATGTCTTTACGCACTCGCACTCCATCGGGCACTCCGACCCAGTCTGGGTGCCTGGTAGGGTCAATGTAGCTGACATCACTGAGTGCTCCGAAATCCCCCGCAGCCGCCTGCAGGTCGAACAGCGGCACGGCATTCACATAAGGTTCCAGCTCCACTACGTGTGTGGCTTCAGGCTGCTCGATATGAGCGGTGTGAACCGGAATGTGCTGCTTCAGATACTCCCGCAGCGCATCGTCACAGGCGTAGACGAAGGTGCCGCGGATGCCGCGCAGCATGATGGTGCGGTAGATGTTGATGATGTATTGCTTCAGTTCCGCCGGGTCTTTGATGCCCTGGCCACCGGTGCGGTCGTGGTAGTTGCCCTTGTCGATGACGATGGACTGGCTGTCCGGGTCATACCGGATCTCCTCTCCGAAGATAATGCCTGCATAGTTCAGGTCATAGCCCTGAGTGGTGTGAATGCAGCCCACTTCCCGGTGTGATCCTTCCTTGTTGATCCAGTCGGTATTGGTGCTGTTCCAGCGTAGCTGAACATCGTCGATCACGATGTCGTAAGCCTCATTATCCTTCTTCGAGGCCCAGGGCCAGGAATAACCGGCGATCAGCCGTGACAGCCCGACCTGTTCCTCTTTTTCGTTGATGGTATGGACCAGGTCTTTGAGGGAGTCGAAGACCTCAAATTCGTAGTTCTTTGCGGAGAACACCACGCCATCATCAACACGGCCGTTCAGTAACTTATCCACAAATTCGACATAGGGTTGCCCGGCCTTTACCCGGAACTGGGACAGCAAGCGATGAGTGACCGAGCCGTTGGCAACTTTCAGGCGCTGGAACACTTCAAGATCGGCATCGGAGGGTTTGATGGACTGGCCCTCGTCGTAGAAGAAGATTGCTTTGCCCGCCTGTTGGCAGACCCAGTCCACTTCGCAGCAGGTATGCTTGTCCATACCCAGCGCGGCACAGGCTTTGTCGAAGCTGCCGAAGTAAGCGCCCAGATTCTTGCGCTTGCGCAAACGGTGAGACTCGTCCACCAGAACAATATCGTAGTGTTGTTTGGTGAGCTCGGACGGGCTGATGACCATGTCAGGGCTGAGCCCGGAGACGTGCCTGAACGCCTTCCTGAGGGTGGTTCGGAAGGAGGTCATCGGCACCACCAGCGCCATTTTCGGTTTGGGCATGACGGCTTTGAGCGACGAGAGCAGAGAGTCGATCTCGGCCTCTTCCTCAGAGAATTCCTTGAGATTGATCTGGTGTGCTTCCGAATGCAGCAGCTTGAACAGAAAGATGGCCAGTACCGATTTGCCGGTTCCGGCTCCCCCTTCCACCACGATGTTCTTCACACCGGGATTGAGCAGCTCATGCATGATGGTGAGCAGGCCCTGGCGCTGATCGAAGGACAGGGATTTGTAGGGGGAGTATTTAAAGACATCGGAGTTATCAAGGTGGTCCAGGGTGCGGGACACAACCCCCTTGGCAATCAACCGGTTCCAGACTTCCCGAAACACCTCTTCATACAGGGCACCACGCTGGTAATAGTTGTGGTCAGCCAGCCCCAGGTTGCCGTTCAACAGGGTGTACTTGCCATCGGCGGCCATGTACTTGATCAGCAGAGATTCCACATCCAGGGTGGCAGATTTGTTGAAGTACTCGCTGGTAATCAGGTGCACCGCGGTCAGCAGTTGCTTTTCGTCGTGCTTGAGGTGAGTGCTCATGCGGGTGAGCGTGTCGGTGGTTTCGCCGATATAGGCGCGCCGGTGCTTTTCGTCACTGAGTAAGTAGACCAGGGGCCAGTTGCCCGCAGCAAAGGCATTATCGCGCAAGTCGTTCAGGGCGTCCCGGCTGAAGGGGTAGCGCTGAATCTCTACCATTGGTGAATGGCTCATAGCTCCGTGTACTTCTTCGAGGTTCCCCTGGCTTTGCTGACCGGGTATTTCTTTTCGTTCAGGGCAATCTTGTCGAGAACAATCTGTTCTACGTCCAGCTCATAGCTGTCTGCCAGCAGTAGCGCATAGGCAATCACGTCGGCCAGCTCTTCCTTCACTTTGCTGACATCGGCTTGTTCGGGAGATTTCCACAGGAACAGCTCCAGCAGTTCCGAAGCCTCGATACTCAGGGCCAGTGACAGGTCTTTCGGGTTGTGGAATTGTTTCCAGTCTCTGTCATCCCGGAACTGACGTAGCCGGGCGATCGCCTCATTCATCAAAATACCCCTTTAATCATGAGCAGATTTACTAAGGATACAGAAATTCATGGGCTCGGGGTGTAAGAACCCAGAGAAACAGCGTTGGAAAACTAAAACAGGAAAAGACAAAACAGGAGGGAAAATGGTCGGCGTGAGAGGATTCGAACCTCCGACCCCTTCGTCCCGAACGAAGTGCGCTACCAAGCTGCGCTACACGCCGATCAACGGCCGGTATTATACGGATTGCCGGCCGTTTTACTACCCCCGTCCCTGGGGAAATTTATCCGTATAACTGCGGAGCGGTACCTCAGCTGGCCGTTGGCAGCAGGGAGATATCGGCCACTCGCAGGAACAGGTTGCGCAGGCGGTTGAGCAGTGCCAGGCGGTTGTCGCGCACGGCTTCGTCGTCTGCCATCACCATCACGTCGTCAAAGAAGGCGTCGACCGGCTCGCGCAGGCTGGCCAGAGAGGTCAGTGCGCTGGCGTAGGCGCCCTGCTCGAACAGCGGCAGTACTTTCTGCGCCTGTTCTTCGACCTTTTGGGCCAGGGTTTTCTCGGCGGCATCCTGCAGCAGTGCGTTATCCACCGTCTCGCCGATGCTGTCTCCACCCTGCTTGGTGAGGATGTTAGACACCCGCTTGTTGGCGCCGGCCAGGGCCAGGGCTTCTGGCAGCTGCCGGAAGGCTTCTACGGCCTTCACCCGGCGGTCGAAGTCCAGCGGGCGGGTTGGGCGGCGGGCGTGTACGGCCAGGTACACTTCGGCGCCGATGCCCTGTTCGTCGTAGTGGGCACGGAAGCGCTCGAGCATGTAGTCCACCACGGTGCTGGCGGTATTCTTCTCGGTCAGCACGGTGAAGTTCTGCTCTGCCCACTCACACACGGTTTGCAGGTCCAGGGGCAGCTGGCGTTCGATGATGATGCGCAGCACACCCAATGACGCACGGCGCAGGGCGAACGGGTCACGGGTACCGGAGGGCGGTTGGTTGATGCCGAACAGGCCTACCAGCGAGTCGATACGGTCAGCGATGGCCACGGCACAACCGGTCAGGGTGGTGGGCAGGTCGTCGCCGGCAAAGCGCGGCATGTACTGCTCGTTCAGGGCCTTGGCAACGTCGGCGTGTTCGCCGTCATTGGTGGCGTAGTACTGGCCCATGATGCCCTGAAGATCCGTGAACTCCAGCACCATCTCGGTGACCAGGTCGGTCTTGGCCAGCATCGCCGCGCGCTCGGCCAGGGCCGGGTCGCTGTTGATGGCCTCGGCGATCTTCTTCGCCAATGCAGCCACCCGCACGGATTTGTCGTAAAGGCTGCCGAGTTTGTCCTGGAACACGATGGGCTTGAGGGCCTCGATGCGGTCCTCCAGTTTGGTCTTGCGGTCCGTCTCGTAGAAGAACGCGGCGTCGGACAGGCGCGGGCGAATCACTTTCTCGTTTCCGGAGATCACCTGGGCCGGGTCTTTGCTTTCCAGGTTGGCCACGGTGATGAACAGCGGCAGCATGTTGTCGCTGGCATCCACCACGTGGAAGTATTTCTGGTGCTCCTTCATGGAGGAAATCAGCGCCTCGGCGGGCACGTCCAGGAAGCGCTCCTCGAAGCGGCCCATCAGTGGCACCGGCCATTCGTTCAAGGCGGTGACTTCGTCCAGCAGGTCTTCGTCGATCACGGCTTTGCCGTTGGCTTCTTTCTCTGCCAGTTGGGCAACGCCCTGGCGGATCTGTTCGCGGCGTTCGGCGAAGTCGGCCAGCACGTAGCCTTCCTGCTTCAGTACCACTTCGTAATCGGCCGGGGTCGGTACAATCAGCTCTTTCGGGCAATGGAACCGGTGGCCACGGGTTTTGTTGCCGGGCTTCAGGTTCATCACCGGCATGTCGATCACTTTGTTGCCGAACAGCAGGATCAGCCAGTGTACCGGGCGCACGAATTCGGTTTTGTGGGCGCCCCAGCGCATGCGCTTGGGAATCGGCAGCGCTGCCAGGGATTTCTCTACCAGCTCGGGCATCAGCTCGACGGTCGGTTTGCCCTGCTCCACGGTGCGATACACCAGCCAGGCGCCTTTGTCGGTTTCCAGGGTGTCGAGCTGGTCCGGGGTGATGCCCAGCGAGGTGGCAAAGCCGGTCAGGGCCCGGGTGGGGTTGCCGGCGTCATCAAAGGCGGCTTTCACCGCCGGGCCACGCTTCTCTACCGGCTTGTCTGGCTGGGCATCGGCCAGGTCGCGAATGCGCACGGCAAGGCGGCGTGGGGCGGCGAAGGCTTCGACCTTGCCGAAGGCCACGCCCGCCTCTTCCAGGCCTTTGACAATGCCCTGGGTGAAGGCGTCAGACAGCGGTTTGAGGGCTTTTGGAGGCAGTTCTTCGGTGCCCAGTTCGACCAGAAAATCCTGTGTTGCCATGATTATGCGTTCCCCTGTTCCTGCGGTGCCTTGTTGGCTTTCTTGCCCTTCTTGTTGGCCTTGGCGTCAGCAGCCTCGGCGGCGGCCAGCACTTCCTTGCGAAGATGCTCGGGCGCCAGCGGGAAGCCCAGCTTGCGGCGGCTCTCGAAGTAAGCCTGGGCAACGGAGCGTGCCAGGGTACGTACACGCAGGATGAAACGCTGGCGCTCGGTCACGGAAATGGCGTGGCGGGCGTCCAGCAGGTTAAAGGTGTGAGAGGCCTTGAGTACCTGTTCGTAGGCAGGCAGTGGCAGGCCGGCTTCGATCAGGCGGGCGCTTTCCCGCTCGTACACGTCGAAGCTGTGGAACAGGAACTCGGTGTCGGCGTGTTCGAAGTTGTAGGTGGACTGCTCCACTTCGTTCTGATGGAACACGTCGCCGTAGGTGACCACACCGTCCGGGCCTTTGGTCCAGACCAGGTCGTACACGCTGTCCACGCCTTGCAGGTACATGGCGATACGCTCAAGGCCGTAGGTCAGCTCGCCGGTCACCGGGTAGCATTCCAGGCCGCCCACTTGCTGGAAGTAGGTGAACTGGGTCACTTCCATGCCGTTCAGCCAGATTTCCCAGCCCAGGCCCCAGGCGCCGAGCGTGGGGGATTCCCAGTTGTCTTCAACAAAGCGGATGTCATGCACCAGCGGGTCCAGGCCCAGGGCGCGCAGGGAATCCAGGTACAGTTCCTGGATGTTGTCCGGCGACGGCTTCAGAACCACTTGGAACTGATAGTAGTGCTGCAGGCGGTTCGGGTTCTCGCCGTAGCGGCCATCCGTTGGGCGGCGGCTGGGCTGGACGTAGGCGGAGTTCCAGGTTTCCGGGCCGATGGAACGCAGGAAGGTGGCCGGGTGGAAAGTACCGGCGCCCACTTCCATGTCCAGGGGCTGGAGAACCACGCAGCCGTGCTGCGCCCAGAAATTCTGCAGTGCCAGGATCAGACCCTGAAAGGTCTTGATGTCCGGCGCGGAGTTGTTGGTTGCCTTGTCTGTCACGACGTTTGCCTGCTGGTCAGTCTGTGTGTGGCGCCCCGGTTTGCGGGGCACTCCGAAATTTGAAAACGCGCATTATACGCTGGCTGGCGTTGCATTTCTAAGTGCCAGCCAGGGTGTTGTTTTGCTTGAGATCAATCAGAAGAAGGTGAGGCCCACCTGGAACAGCTTTTCCACGTCCCGGATACGGGTTTTGTCCACCAGGAACAGGATCACGTGGTCATCGGGCTGCACTCGAATATGGTCGTGGGCAATCAGTACCTCGTTGTGGCGAACGATGGCGCCGATGGTGGTGCCTGGTGGCAGATTGATTTCGTCCAGGCGCTTGCCGACCACCTTGGATGACCGGTGATCACCATGGGCGATGGCCTCAATGGCTTCCGCAGCGCCCCGACGCAGTGAGTGAACGTTCACCACATCGCCCCGGCGCACGTGGGTGAGCAGGCTGCCGATAGTGGTCTGCTGGGGCGAGATGGCGACATCGATATCACCGCCCTGAATCAGGTCGACGTAGTCCGGGTTGTTGATCAGGGTCAGCACCTTGCGGGCACCCAGTCGCTTGGCGAGCAGGGACGCCATGATGTTGGCTTCGTCGTCGTTAGTCACGGCGCAGAACACATCGGTGTTTTCGATGTTCTCTTCCAGCAGGATGTCCTTGTCGGCGGCGTTGCCTTCCAGCACCACGGTTTTGCGTAAACGTTCGGACAACATCACACAGCGGTCATGGTCCCGCTCAAGAATCTTCACCTGGTAGCGGCTTTCCAGGGTATTGGCCAGCCGGTAACCAATGTTGCCGCCACCGCAGATAAAAATGCGTTTGTAGGGCTTGGACAGGGGTTGAAGCTCGCTCATGACCGAGCGAATGTGATCGGAGGCGGCAATAAAGAACACCTCGTCGCCGTCTTCGATGACGGTGTCGCCCTGGGGCATGATGGCCCGGTCTTTGCGGAAAATCGCGGCCACCCGGGTATCGATCTTGGGCATGTGGGTGCGCAGGTAGGACAGCTCATGGCCGACCAGTGGCCCGCCTTTGGTCGCCCGTATGGCCACCAGCCTGACCAGGCCCTTGGAGAACTCGAGCACCTGCAGGGTGCCCGGGTACTCGATCAGCCGGGTAATATGTTTGGTGACCAGGTGTTCGGGGCTGATCAGTACGTCGATGGGAAAGCCCCGGAGGCTGTCCAGGTCTTTGTCCATGTCACGACGGTAGAACAGCTCGGATTTGGCCAGATAGGCGTTTGCCCGCACCCGGCAGATGGTGGTGGGTGTCTTGTACAACAGCTTGGACACCTGGCAGGCCACCATATTGGTTTCGTCGCTGTTGGTCACGGCGATCACCATGTCGGCGTCTTCCGCGCCGGCCTGGCGAAGTACCGTGGGGTAGGAAGCACGGCCGTGCATGGTGCGTATGTCCAGCCGGTCCTGAAGCTCACGAAGGCGGGCGCTGTCGCTGTCGATCACCGTGATGTCGTTGGCTTCATTGGCGAGGTTTTCCGCCAGGGTGCCGCCTACCTGGCCCGCACCGAGTATCAGGATTTTCATAGTTCAGGTTTCTCCAGCACGGCGTAGAAAAAGCCGTCATGGCTGTCCGGGTCTGGCAGTAACTGGCGCCCGGTGTTCATGTCCTGACCCCAGTCGGCATCAATCTCTATCAGCCGGGCCTGGTCCTGCTGTTTCAGGAACCGCTGGATTATACGGTGGTTTTCCTGAGGAAACACCGAGCAGGTGGCGTACACCAGCCTGCCACCGGGTTTCAGGATAGACCACATGGCGTCCAGCAGGCCAAGCTGGATGCTGGCCAACGGTACGATGTCGGATTCCCGGCGCAGCAGCTTGATGTCCGGGTGCCGGCGGATCACGCCGGTGGCGCTACAGGGTACGTCCAGCAGGATGCGGTCAAACGGGTTGCCATCCCACCAGCTGTCGATATCGGCGGCGTCCGCCTGTGTCAGGGTGGCGTGCAGGTCGAGCCGGTCCAGGTTCTCCTGTACACGGGGCAGGCGCTCGGCGGATTCGTCGATGGCAATCACTTCGTCCAGTTCGCCACAGGCCTCCAGAATGGCGCAGGTCTTGCCGCCGGGAGCTGCGCAGGCGTCCAGTACACGCTGGCCTGGTTGCAGGTCCAGCACAGTGGTGCATAGCTGGGCGGCTTCGTCCTGCACACTGGCACCGCCGTCTTCGAACCAGGGCAGACGTTCTACCGGCACCGGGCGTTCAAGCTGAATGCCGTGGGGGGCGAAGCGGGTAGGTTTGGCCTCGATACCTGCCTCAGACAGTAGCTTCAGGTACTCATCACGGCTGAAACGCAGCGCGTTTACCCGCAGGGTCATGGGCGCCTGGGTGTTGTTGGCGCCAAGAATGGCCTGCCAGTCTTCCGGCCAGTTGTGGCGCAGCTTTTCCACCATCCACACCGGGTGGCTATAGCGGCTGCTGTCGTCGTTTGGTTCCGGTGCCCCTTCCCTTTCCGCAGCCCGCAACACGCCGTTGACCAGGCCGGTGAGGTGGGGTTTATCCAGAGCCCGGCAGGCTTCCACGGTTTCGTTCAACACGGCATAGGTGGCCTGTTCACTGAACCGCAGCTGGAACAGGGCCACCAGCATCAGGTGGTGAACAACCCGGTCCGGTTTGCGCAGGGGCTTTTTCAGGCGCTGGTTCAGCTCACCCTCAAGCCGGTGAAACCAGCGGCAGGTGCCGTAGCAGATCGCTTGTAGCTGTGGCCGTTGGTCCGGCGGTAGCTGGTTCAGTGCCAACGGCAGGCATTGGGACAACGACTGCCCTTTCTCTACCGCCAGCAGCACATTGGCGGCGACGGCACGGAATGGCTGGGGTTGATCGGCCATGGTCAGTTCAGCTCCTGGCCGGGCAGCAGCACCTGCTTGCCGCCGTTGATCAGGTCGCTGATGCTCTGGGCTTTGCTGCCGGGTAACTGCACCGACGTAATCTTCAGGGTACCGGTGCCGCAGGCGACTTCAACGCCTTCTCTCTCGCGACTGATCACGGTGCCTGGCTCCTTGTCACAGCTCTGCTCCAGAGCGGTTGCCTGATGAAGGCGGATGCGTTGCTCGCCGAGATCGGTAAAGGTGCCGGGCCAGGGGTTAAAGGCACGAATCAAGCGTTCGATCTCGATGGCGCTGCGGGACCAGTCGATGTGGCCTTCTTCCTTGGACAGTTTGTGGGCGTAGTTGGCGTCGGCATCGTTCTGTGGCTCAGGGGCCAGTTCGCTGTTTGCCAGTTGCACCAGGGCTTCCACAATCGCTTTGCCGCCCATGTCCGCCAGGCGGTCATGCAGGCTGCCGCCGGTGTCGTCGGCGTGGATCGGCGTGGTGACTTTCAACAGCATATCGCCTGTATCCAGGCCTTCGTCCATCTGCATGATGGTGATGCCGGTTTCGGCGTCGCCGGCGGCAATGGCCCGCTGGATCGGGGCGGCACCTCGCCAGCGCGGCAGCAGGGAAGCGTGGATGTTCAGGCAGCCGTGGGTGGGGATATCCAGCACGGCTTTGGGCAGGATCAGGCCGTAAGCGGCCACAATCATCACATCTGGCTTTAACTCAGCCAGTTCCTGCTGGGCGTCTTCCGGTTTCAGGCTGACCGGTTGGAACACAGGAATGCCGGCGTCCAAGGCGACCTGTTTGACCGGGCTGGGCATCAGTTTGCGGCCCCGGCCGGCGGGGCGGTCTGGCTGGCTGTAGACGCCCACCAGGTTATAGCCGGCTTCCAGAAGGGCTTTCAGGGCAGTGGCGGCAAAATCCGGCGTTCCGGCAAAAACAATGCGCACGGTGGTTGCTTCTCTGTGTCGTTGATACGAAAAAACCGGGTCGTAACCCGGTCTGAATTCGGTTCTGTGCTGTTGGCGCCTCAGGCGCTTTGCTTGTGGAGCTTTTCCAGCTTCTTGCGAATGCGGTTACGCTTGAGCGAGCTAAGGTAATCCACGAACAGCTTGCCGTTCAGGTGGTCCATTTCATGCTGGATGCACACCGCCAGCAGGCCGGTAGCCTCGAGCACAAATTCTTCACCGTTACGGTCTTTGGCGGTAATCCGGCAGTGTTCGATGCGCTTCACGTCTTCATAGAAACCGGGTACCGACAGGCAGCCTTCCTGCATGGCTTCCAGCTCGCCATCCAGTACTTCCACTTTCGGGTTGATGAACACCCGGGGCTCGCTCTTGTCTTCCGACAGGTCCATGACGATGATCTGCTTATGCACATTGACCTGAGTAGCCGCCAGGCCAATGCCGGGGGCATCGTACATGGTCTCGAACATGTCGTCGATCAGCTTGCGGATGTCGTCGGTCACCTCGTCCACCGGCTTGGCGATGGTGCGAAGGCGCGGGTCCGGGTACTCAAGAATCTCTAAAATCATAATGCTTTGGCTTCTCTGAAATGCGACGGCGGTCTGCGCAAATTTTCTCCACGAATCTATGATGGGGAGAACGTAATGGCTCTATTATCCGATAAATTGTCGATTGAGTACAAACTGATCAGTTAATAGTTAAAATCTTTCAGGCAGTCTGAAGAATTTACTGGAAGAACAAAAGATAACATCACAAATACCCGAACATCTTCTATAGTAACGGGAATAACAACGTAATAAGCTGCGGGGATACCGCTGCGACGTTACCCAACGCAAAGATTCAAGGCACGCGATCAAGGATATAGACAATGAGGAAATTGTTGTACGCTCTGGCAGCGACGGCGCTGCTGTTTACCTCCTGGGCCCAGGCACAACCCGAGCTCAGGTCTGATCATCCTGAGCGTTACACTGTCGTCAAAGGGGACACCCTCTGGGACATTTCAGCGCGATTCCTGAACAACCCCTGGTACTGGCCGGAAATCTGGCACGTTAATCCGCAGGTTGCCAACCCCCACCTGATTTACCCGGGTGATCGCCTGGCGCTGGTGTACATCGATGGCAAGCCCCGTATTACCAAGGTGTCTACCAGCGATGTCGTCAAACTGTCACCGCAAATCCGTTCCGAAGCGATCGATACCCCGATTCCAGCCATCCCGCTGGATGCTATCAGCAGCTTCCTGACCGACACCCGCATTGTCTCTCCGGCTGAAATCAACGGCGCACCTTACGTGCTGGAAGGCGAAGATGGTCGCATCATCACCGGTGCCGGTGACCGGGTTTATGCCCGTGGCCAGAAGCCGGCTGACCGGGTTGGCGTTTTCCGTCGCAGCAAGGAATTTGTGGATCCTGAAACCGGTGAATTCCTGGGGCTGGAAGCGCGCAGCATCGCCAAGGGTAACATTACCGCGGAAAACGGTGATGTACTGACCATGACCCTGACCCGTTCCAGTGAGGAGGTGCGCATCGGTGACCGCCTGCTGGTCAACGAAGACCGCCGCCTGACCACCAACTTCGTGCCCAGCTCTCCGGACGAGGAAATTGAGGGCCGGATGATTTCCGTGGATGGTGGTGTTAACCAGATCGGTCAGTACAACGTGGTGGCCATCAACCGCGGCGAACGTGAGGGCTTGATGCCGGGCCACGTGCTGGCAGTCATGAAGAGCGGTAACCTGGTCCGTGACCCGGTCACCGGTGAAACCATCGAGCTGCCGTCCGAGCGGGCTGGCCTGCTGATGGTGTTCCAGTCTTACGAGAAGATGAGCTATGGCCTGATTCTTCAGGCGACTCGCCCGCTGGCGGTGGGTGATCGGGTCAAGAACCCCTGATCACCCCTGCATGGGCTTGTCTGTAATGAGGTAGAATGGCCGGGCCGGAGCGCCCGGCCATTGTCGTTTTCAAGGATGAAAAAAGATGTCTGTACGTAACTGCCTGGATTCGGCCAGCGACCGCTGGCTCCTGTTGTCTCTACTGCCCCGGTTTGGCCTTCGCCTGCGTGAGCGGGTACTCGCTAACACCGACCAGCTGACTGATATCCTCGAAATGAACGCCGCCACCCTGAAAGCCCTGGGGTTGGCCACCGATGCCATCGATGCGGTGATGGCCTGGCAGGCTGACGATGCCGGCCACCCAGTGTTGGTGGAGGCAGACCGGATACGCTCGGCCTGCCGGGCGTCCGGAATTTTCCTGATGGGGTATGGTGAAGCCGGATATCCGGATGCACTCAGGCATATTCATAACGCCCCGTTGTTGCTGTACGGTCGGGGTGATCCCGACTTACTACACAAGGACCAGCTTGGCGTTGTCGGCAGTCGCAATGCCACCCGGGCTGGCCTGGAGCACGCCCGGCAGTTTGCCGCTGAACTGAGCCGGCGCGGGCTTCTGATCACCAGTGGCCTTGCCCTGGGGATTGACGGTGCCGCCCATGCCGGCGCCCTGGATGCCGGTTTTCCGACCATTGCCGTGGTGGGCTGCGGTCTCGACAGGTTGTATCCCGCACAACACCGAAAGCTGGCGGGGCGCATCATTGAGCAGGGGCTTATTGTCTCGGAATACCCGCCCGGAACACAGGCAAGGGCCGCCCACTTTCCGCAACGGAACCGGATTATCAGTGGCCTGAGCCGTGGCGTGCTGGTGGTTGAGGCCAGCCTGCGCAGTGGCTCGCTGATCACCGCGAGAACCGCGCTGGAACAGGGGCGCGAGGTGTTCGCCATTCCCGGCTCGGTGCACAGTCCGGTGGCCCGAGGCTGTCACCAGTTGATCAAACAGGGCGCACGGCTGGTGGAGACCGCCGATGACGTTCTGGAGGAACTGGGCACCTGGTGGTCGATGCAGCCCGCATCGGAATGTGATCAAACCGGACCGGCCGAGCAGGATCTGTCCGGGTTGGACAGTCGGGAAATCGCGGTACTCGAGGCTTTGGGGTATGATCCACAATCTACCGATGCACTGAGCCAGGCCACGGGTCTGCCAGCGGATCAGCTGATGCAGTCTTTGTTGCTGCTGGAGCTGGAAGGGTTGGCTAATTCCGCTCCCGGTGGTTATCTCCGGGCGGGCTGACGGTGCATTATTTGGGTTCGACCAACCGGATAGTACAATTTCGTTATGTCAGCGACGTCTCCCCTGCATTCATGGCAGCTCCATTGTGCCCGCCGCACCGTTCTGGCCGGCGGCGTTATTGCCTATCCCACCGAGGCCGTCTGGGGGCTGGGATGTGATCCCTGGAACCGCGAGGCGGTTGAGCGCATCCTCGAATTAAAGCAGCGCCCGATGCACAAGGGCATGATTCTGGTGGCTGCGTCTATTGATCAGGTGCGCTTTCTGCTGGACCCTTTGCCCCGGGTGCTGCAATGGGAAGCCGAGCAGCACTGGCCAGGTCCGATTACCTGCCTGGTACCGGATGTGCTCGAGCAGGTGCCGGACTGGGTGCGCGGCAGCCACAGCTCCATTGCGGTTCGTGTCAGTGACCATCCGGTAGTTCGGGCCCTTTGCAATGCCACGGGCATGCCGCTGGTGTCCACGTCCTGCAACCCCGCTGGCCGGGCGCCGGCCCGCAGCATCTGGCAGGTACGCCGTTACTTCGGTGATGAGCTGGACCGTATTGTGCCCGGAGCACTGGGTGGAAACCGCAAGCCCAGCCGAATCATCGATATTGTCACCGGAAAACAGTTTCGCTAGGAGAGTGCATGTCACAGCAGCCGGATACCCAAGCCGTCAAAGACTATCTAATTGGGCTTCAGGAACGCATCTGTCAGCGGCTTGAGGCGGTCGATGGCGGGGCAACGTTTATCCGTGACAGCTGGCAGCGACCGGAAGGCGGCGGCGGTATCAGCCGGGTGATCAGCGATGGCAAGGTGATCGAGAAGGGGGGTGTGAATTTCTCCCACGTGATGGGCGACACCATGCCGGCTTCCGCCACCGCGCATAGGCCCCATCTGGCCGGTGCACCCTGGCAGGCCATGGGCGTGTCACTGGTGATTCATCCGGAAAACCCCTACGTGCCGACCTCGCACGCCAATGTGAGATTCTTCATCGCCACGCCAAAAGATGCCGAGCCGGTGTACTGGTTTGGCGGTGGCTATGACCTGACGCCCTACTACGGCAACGAGGAAGACTGCGTGCACTGGCACCAGACCGCCCGCAACGCCTGTGCCCCGTTTGGTGATGACGTTTACCCCCGGTTCAAGCAATGGTGTGACGACTATTTTTATCTGAAACACCGACAGGAGCCCCGGGGTGTGGGTGGATTGTTCTTTGACGATCTCAATACCGGTGATTTTGCCCGGGACTTTGCCTTTATGCAGGCGGTAGGCGACAGTTACATAGAAGCCTACGAGCCGATTGTGCGGCGCCGGATGGCCCAGCCCTGGGGCGAGCGGGAACGGGAATTCCAACTCTACCGCCGCGGTCGGTATGTGGAGTTCAACCTCGTATATGACCGGGGCACCCTGTTTGGCCTGCAGTCTGGTGGTCGCACGGAGTCCATTCTGATGTCACTGCCGCCGCTGGTGCGCTGGGATTATGACCGGCAGCCGGAGCCCGGCAGCGAAGAAGCCAGGCTGACAGACTACTTCCTGACGGGCCATAACTGGCTGGAGGGCGCCAATGACCAATGAACTTTACGCGGTGGTGGGTAACCCCATCAGCCATAGCAAGTCGCCCAGGATTCACAGCCTGTTTGCCTGCCAGACTGGCGAACTGGTGGAGTACACCGCCATTCAGGCTCCGATTGATGAGTTTTCCGGCACCGTGCGGCATTTTTTTGAGCGGGGCGGCAAGGGCCTGAATGTGACGGTGCCGTTCAAGGAACAGGCCTGGACCCTGGCGGATCATCGAACCACGAGGGCCGAAAAGGCGGGTGCCGCCAATACCCTTTACCTGGATCAAGAAAACGAGCTGGTGGCCGATAACACAGATGGCGTCGGTATAGTCCGTGATCTGCAGAACAATCACGGAGTGGCACTGAAAGGCTTGAAGGTACTGGTGCTTGGTGCTGGCGGTGCCGCTCGGGGCGTCATTGGCCCGATACTGGCCGAGCAGCCGGCAGCGCTTACCATTGCCAACCGAACGGTGGCCAAGGCGGAAGCGCTGGTCAGGCTGTTTGCGAAAGATGCCGGCGCAACGGTATTGAGCGCCAGTGGTTTCGAGGCACCGGATCAACCGTTTGACCTGATCATCAATGGCACCAGCGCCAGCCTTCAGGGAGACTTGCCCCCGGTGTCTGCAAATGTGATCGGGCCGGCTACGGTGGTGTACGACATGATGTATTCTCTGCAGACCACCACCTTCAATCAGTGGGCCCTGGATAACGGTGCCCGTCGGGTGCATGACGGCCTGGGAATGCTGGTGGAACAGGCCGCAGAATCGTTTTTTGTGTGGCGGGGTGTGCGTCCGGAAACCGCGCCGGTGATTGAAGAATTGCGAACCGATTGAGGCCGCGGGTTCCGGCCGTTTCATAAGGGTTGTTCATGGACATTCTCACGCTTGTCGGATTGCTTGCCGGAATCCTGATTGTTGTCCTGGCGATGCTGGCCAACGCCACGGTCATCACCTTCCTGAATCTGCCCGGACTGGCGATTGTTCTGGGTGGCACCTTCGCAGTGACACTGATCAAGTTCCGAATGCCCTCGGTAGTCAGCGCCTTCCGGTTGGCTTTTCGTTCGGCTTTTACTGACCGGTTGCCCCGTCCGGCGGAACTGATCCGGGAAGTGGGTGTACTGGCTCGGGTGGTTCGCAAAGAGGGCATCCTGGGCCTGGAAAACCACGAAACCGACGATGAATTTCTGCAAAAAGCCATCAACCTGTGTGTAGATGGCCACCCGCCGGAACTGGTAGAAGAGGCTCTGCTACAGGAAACCCAGCAAACCGCAGAGCGCTATGAAGTGGCTGAGCGAGTGTTTCGGGGTATTGGTGAATCCGCGCCGGCCATCGGTATGCTGGGTACGCTGGTGGGGCTGGTGCAGATGCTGAACACTCTGGATGACCCTTCGTCCATTGGCCCGGCCATGGCCATTGCCCTGCTGACCACACTCTACGGCGCCTTTATTGCCCAGCTCATTGCCTTGCCCCTGGCGGATAAACTGCAACTCAAGGCGGAAGACGATTCCCGCAACCAGATGCTCATTATCACATCCATCAAGAGCATCATGCGTGGCGAGAACCCCCGGGTTATGACGGAGCTGCTGTCGTCTTACGTAACACCAGAGCACCGGACCAACCTGGAACCGGAGCGGGAGGCCTGAGGTTTGCAACCGGCGCGGCCACTGAAAAAAAACGCACTCAAAAAGCGTACACCCGACTGGATTGTCACCTTCGCGGATCTGGCAACCCTGTTGCTGACGTTTTTTATCCTGCTGTTGTCGTTCGCCGAGATGGATATCGAGAAGTACCGGGCCATGGCGAACTCCATGTCCCTGGCGTTTGGCTCCAGCAATGTGGTGGCCGAGGACATCGGCGGTACACCTCTGACCCTGATTGAAGCCGATACCGTATCGCTGCCGGAGCCTTCTGAAAACCTGCAGGATCAGCCGGAGTTCATTGACGAGCGAACCGAGCGCTCGGAAACCCGACAGATTCCCGGTGGTGTCCTGGACTTGGCCAGCCGGTTGATCCAGGAGCTGGAAACCGAAGTTGCCTCCGATACCTTGCACATCAATTACGATGAAGACCAGGTGGTTATCCGTTTCTCCGAAGAAGCCACCTTTCGTTCTGGCGATGCCGCCATCATGCCGGGTATGATTCCGATCATCGAACGGGTGGTTACCGTGCTGTCGGCCTGTACCGGGGATGTGGTGGTGTCTGGCCACACCGACGATGTGCCCATATCCAGCAGCGTGTATCGCTCAAACTGGGATTTGTCTGCTGCCCGGGCGGTATCTGTCGTCCACGAACTGGTGCTGAACCGCCAGGTACCGGCTGAGCGGGTTGTGGCGGCCGGCCGTGCCGAAACCCGGCCGTTGGTGGCCAATGATAGCGCGGAGAACCGGGCGGTGAACCGGCGGGTTGAAATATCGGTTCGTAATCCCGAGTGTGACGATGCCGTGCCCACCCGCGACTTGCCTGTGGAAATCATCCCCTGAACGCTTATAGCCTGAGTGCAGATTCTCATAGTGCATTCATATAAGTGATGCAGATTCAAAGCCTTATACTGTGCCGCTCAAACCTTGGCAGATAACGGGAGTTTTCAGCATGAGCGGACCAGATAAACCGAAGGTTATTGGAGAAGAGTGGAGTGACGAGCGGGTTAAAAGCTTTCTCGATCTGTCACCCTGGGACAAGAACCTGAACCCGGATCATTTCGTGCTGATTCGCGCCTATGAGTCCATGCGGGCAGGTGATTTCGAACGGTTTTTGGCGTTCTTTGTGGAAGCCGGACGCGATCTAAACGCCGAAGATGAGCACGGCCAGACCATCTTGGACCGGGTGTCACAGCACCGTCGCAGCAGCGACTACGCCCGGGCTCTGGAAAAAGCCGGCGCAAAACAAAAGGCAACGGCCGGGAACTGAGCCCCGGCCCGAACATCGCCTTACTGCACTTCTACTTCGATGGCTTTGGGCTCTTTGGGTTCGGCCTTTTGGATGCTCAAAGTCAGCAGGCCGTCCTTGAAGTTGGCTTTCACACTGTTCTCGTCCACATTGTCCGGCAACGTGAACCGGCGCAGGAAGCTACCGTAGACCCGCTCGATGCGGTGGTGCTTCTTGTCACTGGTCTCTTCCTCGTGCTTGCGCTCGCCCTGAATGGTGAGCACGCCATCGTGCACTGTCACCCTCACATCGTCCTTGTTCATGCCGGGTAATTCGGCTTCTACAGTGAAGGCTTCGGCCGTTTCCTTGATATCCACAGCCGGAGCCCAGTCGCTGCGACTGAACAGGTCTTTACCTTCCCGTTCGCCATTGGTGCGTGCGAGCCCGAACACCCGGTTGTAGCGGTTCATCATGTCTTCGAATTCGCCGATCGGATTCCAGCGGGTCAGATTGCTCATAGGGAACTCCTCCTTTAACGATGTCGAACCTGAGATTTTCATCAGCTTCGCTCGCGGAACAGCTCCATACCGGTGGCGCCAGCCGGATGGACTCCGTGAACTTCTGCTATTCACGAATATAGGATCGCCCGGTTTGTTTTCAAGCACCCCTCTGTTTACTTTTTGACCTGCATCAAGGGCCTTGAGGGTTCGCCAAACTGCGCGAGCAGAAATGCCCGAAATCGGCTCATGGGGGCGCCATCGGTGTGCTCATCCGGCAGGGTACCTGGCCGGAATCCTGGCAGGTCTCCGTTCAGAAAAGGGTTTACCAGTGTCGGGTTGCGGCTGATCACATGGATGATCACATCTCTGCTGGCATCGTCTCCAGTGATGAGTGGCGCCGGCTGGTGATCACCCAGTATGAACAGCAGTGACCCGTCAGTGAGATAGCGAGCCGCGTAGTCTCCGGCAACGGCCAGGGCGTAATCGATGGCCTGAATATAATGTTCCCGAACCCGCTCCGGATCCCGCCAGAGCGAGGCGGGCGCCTCGCCAGCGCCTTCCCATTGCTGGAAAATCTGGCCATCTCCAATGCTGTCCCAATCGTCCAGCACTGGCAGTATCGGCACCCAGGGAGCGTGGCTGCTGATCAGTGCCAGCTCCGCGAACACTGGGGACGGCGTTGCCTGTCGCAGCTGTTCGAACCGGTGCCAGGTGAACTGATCGGGCATGGTGACCCAGTTGAACGCTGGCCCCTGGTAACCGAGCGCGTCTTGATCATAAATGCGGTGGTAGCCAAATAGCTGACCTTCCGGCCATTCCCGGGTGATGGCGGGCATCACCGCCATGGTCTGATGCCCGGTCACCCGGAAATCATCGATCAACGTGGCGTAGTTGCTGCTCAGCAGCGCTTCATAGGCAATCTGGGTGTTGATCCACTGCCCACTGAGCACCGAGAGATGGCCGAGCCAGGATTGCCCGCCCTGGATGGGTGCTTTCAGGCGGCCGGTGGCGACGGTCAGGCCGGCACTATCCAGCTGTTCGGCCAAGGTGGCCAGCCTGGGGCCCAATACCGGCCGGTAACGTTCATCGGTAAGCCCGGAGATGCCGTAGGATTCCACGAAGGCCAATACCACATCGGTATTGGCCAGGCCCGGCAGTGCGCGCGGTTGCCGGCTGGCGGTTGGTTGTTGTTCCAGGCCGGCACGAAAAGCCGAGGTGGCCTGATGCGTGTGTTTGATCAACGATCCCTGATTGGCGACGAAGGCCAGGGCCGGGCTCCCTACCCAAGGGGTCAGTATGGCCAGCGTGAGCAATGCCGTGGCGCTGAGCCCCAGGGCCCGCCCCCGTAACGGCAGCGTTCGGGCGAGGTGCAGTCCGAGCCGGCGAAACACCCAGGCCACGAGGGCCGCCGTCAGGATCAGCGCGACCAAAACCAGTACGGCCCCCGGGATACCCAGGTTGGTGCGGAGCAGATGCCAGGCGGCATCCAGCAAGCTCACTTCCAGATACAGATTCAGGCCCCGCCCCAGGCTCTGACGGACCAGCGCATCGGCCGCAATCAGCCAGACCATCAGGGCGTAAATGCCTGAAAACAGCATCGCCAGTCGGTCACGTTGGTTGGGTAGTTGGTGTAACAGCCACCAGATAATCAGGGCTTCCAGCGCCAGCCAGGGCGCCGGGCCCGGAAGTGCCAGGGCGGGTAGCAGCAACAGCCCGTTAAGCAATACAAAGGCGGCCAGCATCAAAGCGATCGGGCCTCTGGCGGTGGTGGCGCGTACTGGTACAGCCAGGTTTCAGTCAGTGCCTGGGAGCCTATTCTCAGGTAAAGGCGCAGGTCTATCGGGCTGGTGTCATCATCCGGAATTAGATCAAACATGGCGCGGAAGCCGTTGATGGCGTGCAGCGGCCTGGCCGATACCAGTTCTACTTTGCCCCGGCTGGCACTCACGACTGCCTCGACCCCGGCATGACGGTCCATCATTGAAAGGCTCCCGCCGGTAAAGTCCACCGCAAAGCGCCGGGAAAAGTAGGTTCGGGGCTGGCCAATAACACCTCCAATACCGGTGCGCGTGGCGACCACCGCGCCAAGCTCCGGATTTTGATCCGGCATGGTTTCGCCCCAGGTGAGCCGGTACCCGATGGGATAGGCTTCTCCGGGCCGCCAGGACTCCTTCGGATTCCAGAAGGCCACGATGTTGTCAAAGGTTTCATCGAGCGTCGGGATCTCCACCAGCATCACGGCGCCCTCGCCCCAGTTACCTCGGGGGGTTACCCAAAGACTGGGCCGCAATTCGTAAAACACACCGTCATCCTGGTAGTTGCTGAAATCCCGATCCCGTTGAAGCAGGCCAAAGCCTCGGGGTTGGTTATCGATAAAATGGCTAACCGTCACCTGCTCCGGATTGGTCAGCGGGCGCCAGATGCGCTCGCCGTTGCCGGTCCAGATGGCCAGGCCGTCGGAATCGTGAATTTCCGGGCGCCAGTCATTAGCCATGCGCCGATCATTCTCACCGGTCTGGTACATGCTGGTGAGCGGCGCGAGCCCGAAGCGTGTCAGCTCCCTGCGGGGGTACAGGGTGGCTTCCACGTCCATGGTCAGGTTGGCACCGGGATGAATCACAAGCCGGTAGGCGCCGGTCACACTCGGCGAATCCAGCAGGGCATGGACCGTCAGTGACAGGTCGCCTGCGCCGGGGCGCTCCAGCCAGAAGGTGGTGAAGCGAGGAAACTCCTCTGGCTGCGGCAGCCCGGTATTGATCGCCAGGCCCCGGGCAGACAAGCCGTATTGGCGGGACTCGCCTACTGCCCGGAAATAGCTAGCTCCCAGGAATGCGGCGATGTCCCGGTTGAAGTCCTGGTGAAAATGCACGCGGAATCCGGCGTAGCCGAGGCTGTCTGGCAGGTCATCAAACGCGTCATTGTCGCCATAGTCGAAGTTTTCGTTCCGGTAGGGCAAGGCGTGGGCCCTGCCATTGACCACTTCGTAGAAGTGCACGGGCTCCTGGAAGTAGAGGCCCAAATGAAAGAACTGGAGCTGAAAGGCGCTGTCTCGTTCCCGCCAAAGTGCCTGTTCTGGCCGGTAGCGTATGGCTTGATATTGGTCCCAATTGAGGGATTGCAGGCTTGGCGGCAGGGGGCTCTGGGGGGCGCGATAAGGTTGGGCCGCCAATATCCGGGCGTGTTCCCGGAGCCAACGGGCACTAAAAACCTGCCCGGCGGAGCCGGCAACGCTGGCCAGTGCTCGCCCGGTGCCGGACAGGGCAAGGGGGGCACCAGCGGCCAGTGCCAGTCCGAATTTCAGGAGGCGACGCCGATCCATGGGGAGTGCTCCGGTTGGTTTCTGTGGGTGTGAGTAGCGGTTTGTATCGGGCTCAGGTTCAGGCTCAGTCGGGCAAGTGCCCTACCCCAAGGTGAGTCGGGCTCAGACTGCCAAGCCTTGAGATGCAGAGATTGCATGGCTTCAGGGTGGTCGCAGAGCAGGCTGATCTGGCTGCTGGTGAGTGCGCCGGGGCCCTGTGCTGCACACTGGTTAACCAGGGCATTCAACACCCGTTGCTTGCTCCCCCCGGAGGGGCCGGGTTGGCGTTGCCGCCAACAGTGGTAACGGGGAGATAGCACTGTCTGTTCGAACCAGCTCAGTGATGGCAGGCGATTGTTCTGCGGGTGGTCCATCGAAGCGCGAGCGATGACTGGCACAGGGGATGCCTGTTCGGGAATGACCATTTGTTGGCCGGTGCGCTTGCCCGCTAGCCACACCGTGAGTAACGGCGCAATCAGCACCGGAATCGTGACCGGCAGGGCCCAGAGCGTCAGGTTCGGGCTGAACCACTGGATCAAAATCAGTACGCCGGCGCACACCAGTGCGGGCCGGGCAAAGTGCTGAAGCGCTTCCTCCAGCCCACCGGCACCGGTTCGATTCTGCCCCTGCCAACGCACGCTGCTATTCACGACTGCACCGGCGACATGGCCGCTATGGGCGATCATTCGGATGGGTGCCAGTATCAGTGATATCAGGGTTTCAATGACCGTGCTGGCTGCCATCCGCCACCGGCCACCAAACAGCCTCTCGCGCCGGGCAAGGCACTGGTCTACCAGTGCCAGAATCCGCGGGCCCAGCAGCGTTGTTACGGTGAGCCCGATCAGGCAGGCGCCAGCCAGGTTCCAGCCTGTGGACGACACCCCGATCAGCCCGGGCAACGGTTGGCTAACCGGTGTTCCCGCCATGGCGAGGTAGCCAGACAAGGCAAGAAACGCCAACCACAGGGGTGAGGCCAGATAAGCCAGAATGCCGGTGAGTAGCGCCAGGCGGTGGGCAAAACGCAGCTTGGTCATCGTGAGCAAGGGGACCAGGTGCTGCAGGTTGCCCCGGCACCAGCGACGGTCGCGAATCAGGTCGTCTCCGAGGGTGGGCGGTGATTCCTCATAGCTGCCGGCGATGGCCGGTTCCAGCCACACCTCGAAACCGGCGCGGCCCATAAGCGCAGATTCGAGATAGTCGTGACTCAATATCGGGCCACGAAAAAGCCCCCAACCCCGTAACTTTCGCAAACCGCAGTGGGCCATGAACGGTGCTACCCGGATAATGGCATTGTGGCCCCAGTAATTGGCATCACCCAGTTGAACGGCTGCCAGGCCGGCACTGTGGATTCGGCCATAGCACCGATTGGCGAACTGTTGCAGCCGGGCAAAGCGGGTATCCGCCCGTACCAGCCTGGGTGCGGTCTGGATAATGCCGGCCCGGGGACGCTGTTCCATCAACTGAACGAGTTTTTCAATCGCTGAGGCTGTGAGCAGGCTGTCGGCGTCCAGCACCACCATGTAACGGTATCGGGCACCCCATCGTCGGAGGAAATCGGCGATGTTGCCGCTTTTAAAGTTCAGGTTCACTCGCCGGCGGCGGTAAAAAAGCCGGTTGCCGGCAGCCATACCGGCGCTCAATTCAGCGCAGGTTGCCTGCTCCTCAAGCCAGACTTCCGGGTCCTGACTGTCGGACAACACATAGACATCAAGTTGGTTGTGCCAGCCCTTGTCTTCAAGCTCTTGATACACAGCCTGAAGATTACCGAGGGAACGTTGCACCGGTTCGTGACAGACTGGCATCACCAACGCCAGCCGGCCTTTGAACGACCCGGCGCCCGCACACCCTGAGAACCGGCGGCTGAGGCTGTGGGGATCGCCCCCGCGCCTGAGCATTGCAAAGCCGAACACCGCGGTCCAGAACCCGAGGCCTATCCAGGTAAACAGAATGGAAAACAGAACAACCAACAGTACCGCGGGCCACCCCTGTTGGGTCATGGACAGGCTATGGGAAAGCAGCCAAACGCCGAAAGTTGTCTGCCCCAGCACCAGCAGTGCGAGCAAAGCGCGCCGCTTGTAGGCGACAGTCTGCCAACGGTGTTCAGTCACCCTGGTACCCGATCCGGCTGCGGGTAAGTTTCGGCGGGGTAGCCTGGTGCTTGTCAGTGTCTGTCGAAAGAGAACGCTGAATGGCAGGCAGAACATGGCTCAGCTTTGCATTGCCTGCCCCGTAACAGTACCGGTCAACCACGTGTTGCAGGCGGGACAGAGCAACGGGGCAGGCGTCGTGCCGTACGGCACGAAGATAAAGCAATGCTCGTTGATGGGTGGTGTCTGTCAGATCCACGGTTGTCTCCCGGCTTGTAACGGCTCGGAAACATACGGAAGCGTCCCGGTATTCAGACCACTTTATGACGCGTCATTAAGATACTGGTCTTTGAGCTTAACGTAGTTGGCTGCGGTGTATTTGAAAAACGTGCGCTCCTTGTCTGACAGTGCCCGGGCCTGCTTACACGGCGAGCCCACGTACAGGTATCCCGACTCCAGCCGCTTGCCCGGCGGCACCAGGGTGCCAGCCCCGATAATCACTTCGTCGTCCACGATGGCGCCGTCCATCACCGTGCACCCCATGCCCACCAGCACCCGGCTGCCAATGGTGCAGCCATGCAAAAGGGCTTTATGGCCAACGGTCACGTCATCACCAATGATTAACGGCCAGCCGCCAGGGTTGAAGTCGCTGGCATGGGTGATATGCAGAACGGAGCCATCCTGAATGCTGCAGCGGTCGCCGATGCGGATTTTGTGCATGTCGCCGCGGATGACGGTCATGGGCCAGACCGAGCAGTCTTCGCCCATGACCACATCACCGATGACCACGGCGCTCTCATCTACCCAGGTCCGTTCACCAAATTGTGGTGTGATACCCTTGTGAGTTCGTACATTTGCCATTACATATACCTCAATGCTGTCCAAATACGGTGCAAGGCGCCGGTGGGGGATGGCTTTCAGAAACACGCTCCTTCGGCACATCCATGTGGCGCTTGGGCTCCGCCATCCATGGCTCCGCACAGTTTCTGAAAGCCATCCCCCACCTGCACCCCGTAGCTTGGTGCAAGCTATCTTATTCACGAACAGCTGAGAAGGGGACTTATGAATAACCCGCTTTTGACAGATGACTTGTTGCCGAAGTTCGGCCATATCCGCACCGAACACATGGAAACGGCGATTGACCAGATTCTCAGCGAAAATCGCATGAAGATTGCCGAGCTGTCCCAGCAGGACGACCCAACCTGGGACACCCTGGCCCAGCCGATGCAAGCGCTAGAGAACAAGCTCAGCAACGCCTGGTCGGTGATTTCACACCTGAACGGCGTGATGAACAACGACGACTTGCGCAAGGTGTACAAGAACTGTCTGGAAAAGCTGACCGAGTACAGTACCGAAGTCAGCCAGAACGGTGCCCTGTGTGAGGCGTACAAGAAACTGGCCGCACGGGAGGATTTCAAGGCATTGAGTGAGCCCCAGCGTAAATCCATCGAGAACGTGCTGCGGGATTTCCGCCTGGGCGGGGTCGACTTGCCGGAAGACAAGAAGAAGCGTTACGCGGACCTGTCCCGGGAGCTGGCGGAGTTGTCCAACAAGTTCAGTGATAACGTGCTGGATGCCACTCAGCACTGGTTCAAGCAGATTACCGACGTAGACGAGCTGTCCGGCCTGCCGGAAACCGCCATTGAGGGTGCCAAGCAGGCGGCGCGGCAGAAAGATCTGGATGGCTACGTGATCACCCTGGATTTCCCCAGTTTCTACCCGGTGATGACCTACTGCAACAACCGGGAACTGCGCCGGGAGGTGTACGAGGCGTTTGTGACCCGTGCCTCAGACCAGGGCCCGGATGCGGCTACCTGGGACAACACGCCGGTAATGGCGGAAATCCTCAAGCGCCGCCATGCGCTGGCCCAGCTGCTGGGTTTTGATAACTACGCCGAGCGTTCCCTGGCCACCAAGATGGCCCGGAGTGTCGACGAGGTGCTGGAATTCCTGAACCAGCTGGCGGCCAAGTCCAAGCCCCAGGCAGAGAAAGAGTTTGCCGAGCTGAAGGCGTTTGTGAAAGATGAATACGGTGTAGACGACCTGCAGGCCTGGGACATCGGCTACTACAGCGAAAAGCTGCGCCAGAAGCAGTACGACATCTCCCCGGAAACCCTGCGCCCCTGGTTCCCTGTGGATAAAGTGGTACCGGGCCTGTTTCGGGTGGCGGAGAAGTTGTTTGATGTGCAAATTGAAGAGCACACAGGCGTAGAAACCTGGCACGAAGACGCCAAGGCCTACTGCATCAGCCGTAACGGCCAGCCCATTGCCTGGTTCTATCTGGACTTGTTCGCCCGCCAAGGCAAGCGCGGCGGTGCCTGGATGGCCGACTGCCGGGTACGCTGGCGCAACCAGCGTGGCACGCTGCAGCTGCCGGTGGCATTCCTGACCTGTAACTTCACCCCGCCGGTGGATGGCAAGCCGTCGCTGCTGACCCACGACGAAGTCACCACCCTGTTCCACGAGTTCGGCCACGGCCTGCACCACATGCTCACCCAGGTGGAGGTGATGGACGTATCCGGCATCAACGGCGTCGCCTGGGATGCCGTCGAACTGCCGAGCCAGTTCCTGGAAAACTGGTGCTGGAACCCGGAATCCCTGGCCCTGATCGCCAGCCACCATGAAACCGGCGAGCCACTGCCGGAAGACCTGCTGCAGAAGCTGCTGGCCGCCAAGAACTTCCAGTCTGGTATGGGAATGGTACGCCAGCTCGAGTTCTCACTGTTCGACTTCCGCCTGCACGCGGAATTCACCGACGTGGCTCCCACCAACCCGCTGGACATGCACCGCAAAGTTCGGGAAGAAATCGCCGTGGTCCAGGCGCCGGAGTTCAACCGGTTCCCCAACGGCTTCTCCCACATTTTCGCGGGTGGCTACGCCGCGGGTTACTACAGCTACAAGTGGGCGGAAGTGCTGGCCGCCGATGCCTTCTCCCTGTTCGAGGAAAAAGGTATCTTCGACCCGGAAACCGGCCAGGCCTTCCTGCACAATATCCTTGAAAAAGGTGGCTCCCAGGAGCCCATGGAACTGTTCAAAGCCTTCCGCGGCCGCGAACCGCAGGTGGATGCCCTGCTGAAACAATCCGGCATCACGGACGAAGCTGCCTGATAAAATCCACCCCGGTTGTCGCAGCGGCAACCGGGTGTGTGTTACTGGAGTAAAGTTATGGCAAGTCCGAAACGCTTCATCGCCGGCGCGGTGTGCCCCCGCTGCGCGGAAATGGACAAAATCACGATGTTCACCACCGAGGCCGGCGATCAGATTCGCGAGTGCGTGGCCTGTGGTTATACCGATGCCCTGTCTGACCAGCCGCAGCCGGAGGCTCCGGAGATTGAAACCCGGGTGAACAAGAAGGCCAACACCGATGACCATACCGTAAAGCAGGTGGTGTTTTTTAAGGCTGGCTCTGAGGACTGACCTTGTTTTGGGGTTTGGCCTTGTAGCCTGTTGGTTTGGAGATGGCCTTGTAGCCTGCTGGATTGGGGGATGGTCGGGGTTCGGGAGAGGGTTCCAAAACGGAAAACGTGGTTTTCCTGATTGTTTTGGAACCCTCTCCCGAACCCCTTTTATTTGGCTTGTTCAGAACCGCTTGGGTGCTGGAATTCCAAAGAATGTGGTGAAGCCTGGCCCTGTGTTCTGCGCTTTTATAACGATTCCTGTGAAGATCAACGTTTGGGGTTGGTGGGGGGTGTCAAAACAATCAGGAAAACCACGTTTTCCGTTTTGACACCCCCCACCAACCCCAAACCACTCTCAAAAACCGCAGGCTACCAAAAAGCGACGATCACCAAAGATCGATCAAAGCACCATAGCCGCCAACCACCCAAAGACCAGCAATGGGAGGTTGTAGTGCAGGAACGTCGGCACCACGGTATCCCAGATGTGGTTGTGCTGGCCGTCCACGTTCAGGCCCGCTGTCGGCCCAAGGGTGGAATCAGACGCCGGTGAACCCGCATCCCCCAGGGCACCGGCCGTGCCCACCAGGGCCACGATGGCCAGGGGGCTGAAGCCCAGTTGCAGGGCCAGCGGCACGTACAACGCCGCAATGATGGGAATGGTGGAGAACGACGAACCAATCCCCATGGTAATCAGCAGGCCCACCACCAGCATCAGCAATGCTGCCAGCGCCTTGTTGTCACCGATAGCGGCCACCGAACCCTCCACCAGGCTGGCAATCTCGCCGGTTTCCCGCATCACTTCCGCGAAGCCGTTGGCGGCGATCATGATGAAACCGATCATCGCCAGCATCTTCATGCCCTCGGTGAACAGGTCATCCGCTTCCTTCCACTTCACCACACCGGAAATATTGAACAGCACGAAGCCCGCCAGGGCGCCCAGGATCATGGAGCCCAGCCATAGCTGAACGACAAAGGCCACGGCAATAGCCACGAGCGCCATCACCAGGGTTTTCGGGTTGTATTTCACATCCACCCGTTCGGTCTGCTCGATGCGCTTGAGATCGTAGCCCCGGCCGCCCCGGTAGCTGAAGAACACGGCAATCAGCAGGCCGATGAGCATGCCCAGGGCCGGCAGGGCCATGGCGGACATGACGTTCAGCTCGCTGGCATCCACGCCGTTATCGCCGACATTGGCCAGCAGGATCTCATTCAGGTAAATACCGCCAAACCCTACGGGCAGGAACATGTACGGGGTGATCAGGCCGAACGTGAGCACGCAAGCTACCAGACGGCGGTCCATACTCAGCTTGGCCATCACGTACAGCAGTGGCGGAACCACCAGGGGAATGAAGGCGATATGGATTGGCAGGATATTCTGGGACGAGATGGCAATGGCCAGCAGCAGGCCGATGATCATGAACCGGATGCCGGTGGCCGCGCCGCCCTCCTCCTGTCGGCCGACGATGGCCAGGGCCTTGTCGGCCAGGGCGTGGGCCAGGCCGGATTTGCCGATGGCCACGGCGAAGGCACCCAGGGTAGCGTACGACAGCGCTACCGTGGCACCGCCACCCAGGCCGGTGTTGAAGGCATTGATGGTGGTTTCCAGAGACATTCCTGCCACCAGGCCACCGGAAATGGCACCAATGATCAGGGCGACGACAACGTGGATGCGGCACAAGCTCAGCACGAGCATGATCAGTACCGCGGCAACAACGGCATTCATGGCAAACTCCGGGTAGGAATTGAAGATTTACCGGCGCCTTTTGGGCACCGGCAGCACGAAAAGTGGGCTAATGTGCAGGAAATGACTGCGGCAGTCAAAGCGGTTGTGTAACGATCACTCGGTGTCGAGGCGGGCGAACCTGGGGACCTGTTCGCCGGCCACTTCCACGGTTTCCCGGAACATGGCCAGCGGCCTCACCCAGAGGCTGTAGTCCCCGTAAAGGCAGCGGTACACCACCAGGGGTTCCTCGGTCTCGCTGTGCCGGGCTACGCCAATGACCTCGTAATCCTTGCCTTTGTAATGGCGGTATCGGCCGGGGGTGATGGGGTGCTTTTTGTCGAACATGCCTTCCTCTCAGGTGGTAACCGGGGATTACCCCTTAATTTCGGCGGACTCCCGCGCCAGTTACGTCTACACTTAACTCAGACGCTGGGGTTTGGATCTGTCGCCATGCAGCCGTTCCCCAGTGTAGTTCAAGACTCCAGAGCCGGGAATAACAGACAAGAATGAAAGGCCCTTTTCCGCGCACCATATGCCAGCTTTTCGGGCTGTTGCTGTGTGTTGTCAGCTTCCGGGTGTTTGCAGAGCCCGTGGGATTTGACTGGGTTGAGGTGCCCGAGGACAACCTGACCGTTACCCAGGTACAGCAACTGCCTGATAGCCAATGGCAATACAATAGCGCTGCCAGGGTGCTGAACCAGGGCTTCAGCAATGGTGCGTTCTGGCTGAGGGTGCCGATTACGCCGGAGCCCGTCAACCGGGTGCTGGAAATCGCCTATCCGTTGTTGGATGAGGTATCCGTTTACTGGGAACTGGACGGCCAGATTGTCGAATCTCACCACACCGGAGACACCCGGCCATTCGATACCCGGCCGATCATACATCGCAATTTTGTGTTTCTGGTGCCGTCGAACACCGAGCCAGTCGTCGCCTGGGTAAGGGTGAAAACTCAGGGAGCGGTGCAAATTCCCATGGCGGTTACGACATCAGCCCGGTTTCTCGCCAACGAGCAGTTTTCCTATGGCTGGCAGGCCATGTTTCTGGGCATCGTGGTGGCTTTGTCGTTTTATAACCTCTTTCTTTTTGTCATCGTTCGCCACACCACGTACCTGTGGTATGTGCTCACGGTTGTATCAACCGGCATGATCCAGCTCAACTTTAATGGCTTGCTATTCCAATGGATCTGGCCTGATCTACCCGGCCTCAACCGCTACTTTACGGTGCCGGCGATCAGTCTTGGCATGTTTTGCGCCGTCATGTTCACCATTAAGTTTCTGGCGGTACGCCACTACAGTCTCCTCAGTTATCGCATCTTGCAGGGGGTGATCGGCGCCTGCAGTTTTACCTTCTTCTACGGTGTGTTTGGTCCCTATCAAAGTGGCATTGCTCTGGTCAGTGGGATCGCTGCTTTTGCAACTCCGGCGGCGTGGCTGATCGGGCTGTATGTCTGGCGTCAGGGGCAGGTGCTTGCGGGGTTTTACGTGCTTGCCTGGACGCCTCTGCTGGTGGGCCATCTGGTGCTGGCGGTCAGTAAGCTGGGCTGGATACCCACCAGTCAGGTCACCGAACTGGTGCCTCAGGCAGGGGTGGCGATTGAGGCTATTCTGCTATCGTTTGCCCTCGCCTACCGGATCAACCTGGAACGTCGACGCCGGCAGGAAGCACAGGAGCATGCACTGAAAGTGCAGCAGCAGGCCAACCTGACGCTGGAAGCACGGGTGAGAGAGCGCACCGAAGAGCTGGAGCGTGCCAACGAACAGCTCAAGGCCATTAGCCTGACCGATGGCCTTACCCACGTGGCAAACCGCCGCCGGTTTGATGAGAAACTGGAGATTGAGTGGGGCCGTGCGCTGCGCCATGAGCACGAGCTGAGCTTGCTGTTACTGGATATTGATCACTTCAAGCGGGTCAATGATGAGCTGGGGCATCTGACCGGCGATGATTGCCTGGTGGCACTTGCCGGCAATTTGCGGGCGGAAGTCCAGCGGGCAGGCGACCTTGTGGCACGTTACGGCGGTGAGGAGTTTGCGATACTGCTGCCAACCACCGATTCCGAGGGTGCCCTGTTAGTGGCAGAGCGCATTCGCAAGGCGGTTGCGGGAACCCCTGTGGCCACTAAAGAGCAGGATGCGCCGGTGCCACTGACCATCAGCGTTGGTGTGGCAACCATGCTACCGGCGAGAGGCGTCAGCAGCCCAGAGCTGGTGCGCCGCGCCGATGAAGCGCTCTATGCCGCCAAGGATAACGGCCGCAATCGGGTGGCGGTGTGGCAGCCGAAAGTGCCGGCCCCCACCGCCGACTCCTGAGTCTCAGTTTTTCAGTTTGTACTTGCCTGGGCCCAGGAAAATCACTGCAAAGGCAATAAACAGGAAGAAACCCTGCAGCTCCAGTGCCCAGCCTCCGTTGCTGCTGAGGCTCAACAGCTGATGCCCATGGACCAGGGCAATGGCGACGATCATATTGAAGACAATAATCAACGCGCCAATCCGGGTCTGGTAGCCCAGTATCACCATCAGCGGTGCAATGACTTCACCCACGTAAACGCCGTAGGCGAAAATGGTTGGCAGACCGTGGGCAGCCAGCTGCCCTTCGATGAAGCCGACACCGTTCAACAGTTTCGCGATGCCATGAAACAGCAGCAGTCCGCCCAGGGTGAGCCGGACAATCAGTTTTCCCAAATCGGCGTTTTCGAGCAAGGTTCAGTTCTCCATCCTATAAATTGCGAATGTCAGGATACATTGTCACGAGCGCTTTTATCAGCCGGTTTTGTGCGCCCGTGGGGATATCATTCCGCTCCATGGCTAAAATCAGGTTTTCGGCCAAGGCATTGAACTCAGTGTCGGTAATACCCATGTCGGAATGCAGTTCCCGCATCGGCCGTCCGGTGTAGGTACAAGGCCCGCCGCTGAGCTCGCACAGCTGGTCGGTCAGGTTGCGGTGGAACTGGGCTACATCCATGCCTTTGAATTGCTGGTTGATACGTTCGTCGTCCACGATCAGGTAAAGCAGGTCCTCCACTACGTTGGCTATGCCCTCACGTTCACCGAGCTGCTGATACAGAGATTCGTCAGGCTGGTTATTCAGGCTCTGGCAGCCAACCAGGATCAGCGCGATCCCTGACAGTAGAGCGGCGATCAGGTGTTTGAGGTACAGATTGGCCATCATCAGAAACTCCCCTGCAGCGACAGATACAGGCCTTGTTGGTCTTCCAGTGTGGCAATGTCGCCCAGGCTTACGAGGGCGCCGGTAACTGCCAACCGACGGTCCGGGACCCAGGCTATGAACAGGTCCCACCAGTCATCTTCGGCGGCAAAATTCAGGTTGTCCGGCTTTTGCCGGTACTCCGCTCCGACCAGCCACTGACGAGTGAGGAAAATTCCTACGCTGCCTTCCATCATTACCTCATGGCTATTGTTTTGGTCACCGCCGAAACCTAGCAATCCGCCTTGGTTGGCCCGAGTTGCTCGGGCCGTCAGGTTAACCAGCAGGTTGCGATCCAGAACCGCGGCGAAGAATAGTTTGCTTCCGCTGAAGTAGATATCGGTACCAGTGTCATCACGGGCACCGATTGCGGAGGGCACGGTAAAATCCCGCTGGCGCTTGTACTGTACCCCGGCGGACAATTGGCCCCAGGGGCTGTATAACACGTCGCCGGCGAGTCGGACCTTGGCCCCGAATATATCCAGGTTCAGTTCATCCTGTTCAAGGCCGAAGCCGTCTTTGAGGGTAAAGACCAAACTGTCCAGGTCTAGGGTCTGCCGTGCTACGGTGAGCTCCAGCCGGTTATTCCAGTTCAGCCCGGCACCAGTGACCGTGAGCGAGTAATCGTCCACTTCGGCACGGCTGAGTGCCAGGGTGCCGCCCCATTCCTCGTCGCTGGCATAGCTGCCCAGCATTGCCCAGGGGACCAGGCCACCGCCGGCACTGCCCTCAATGGTGGTGACGCCTCCGGTCGCCCAAATCCGGCTGCCAATGTCGGCCATGGCGGTCGATGCCATCAGAAGCGCCATGGTGAGTGTGACCAACAGTCTTGCTGTCATTCTGAATACTCCGGGTTGGGTTGGCTCAGCTCCCCTTTGCGGTCGGCCAGGGCCTGTGCAGTCTCCGGCAGGTCCTCAGGATGAACCGGGCGGCTGAGGTAAAAACCCTGGCCGAGGTTGCAGCCCCAATGTTGCAGCAACTGCCAGGCTTCCAGATTCTCAATGCCTTCGGCCACGACCTTCAGCCCGAGGCCGTGGGCCATATCAATAGTGGACTTTACGATCAGCTGGTCCTGGGGCTCGGAATCCAGCTGCAGCACGAACGACTTGTCGATTTTCAGCTCCTGTACCGGCAGCTTGCGCAGCTGGGACAATGAGGAGTAGCCGGTGCCAAAGTCATCCACCGACAGGGTTACGCCCAGCTCCCGGAGCTGGTTCAGGGTGGCCATGGCCTCCTCCGGATCCTCCATCAGTGCACTTTCAGTGACTTCCAGGGTGACCCGCTCCAGATGGTGGTGCCAATCGTTAAAGGTTTCCGCGATGTGCCGGGTCAGGTCGGGCCAGGTCAGGTCCATTGCGGACAGGTTAATGGCGACGCCCGCGTCGACACCCTGCTCATGCCATTGTCGGGCATCCCTGGCGACCCGTTTCAGGATATGGGCCGTCAGATCGTGGATCTGCCCTGACTGTTCGGCGAGAAAGATGAACTCTTCCGGGGACACAAAGCCCAGTTCCGGATGAATCCACCGTACCAGGGCCTCTACCTGCACCAGCTTCCCGGTCTGGCTGTTCAGTTTTGGCTGGTAGTTCATGTGCAACCCGTCACTCAGGATAGCGGCATGCAGGTCGGTGATCAGTTTCAGTTCTCTGAGATGGCTCTCATCCTGCCCAGGCTGGTATCGGGTAAAGGGTTCTGGGTTTGCCTCGGCCTGTTCGAATGTCAGGTTGAGCCTGCGGCGCAGAGCATCGGTGTCTGAGGCGTCCTCGGGCAATTCCATGGTTACCATGGTGACGCGCAGGGAGAAGGGAGTCTGGTCCACCTGCAGCGGAGACTCAATGAGTGCGTGCAGTTGACGAATCCTGTGGTTGCGTCGCTCCGGGGGCAAGGGGGGAATCAGGGCCAGAAACTCGCCGCCGCCGGTACGGGCAAGGATTCGGGCATCCTGAAGTTCCTGTTGCAGGCGTTTTGAAATACCGATCAGCACCTTGTCGCCGAACTCCAGGCCCAGGGTATCGTTAATGTCGGAGAGGTCGTTGAGCCGGATACCCAGAAGGATGCCCTGGGCTTTTTGTTCAAACAGATCGGCGGCTGCCTGCATCAATGCGTTGCGGTTGCCAAGGCCAGTGACGTCATCATGGGTGGCCGCATAGCGGATCTGGGCTTCCCTTTCCCGGAGACCGGACAGCATGTCCCGCAGGGCGTTCCTGAGCTGGGTCAGTTCGCCGCCGGCCCGGATTGTGGGGGGGCGAGGGGTATTTCCTTCACCGATTGCGCGCGCGTAGCTTGCCAGTTGCAAAACCGGACGCCCCAGATTCCGGGCGATAACCAGGGCCAGCACGATGGCGAAAATAAGGATGGCGGTCACCAGCAAGGCAATTTCCACGGCCCGTCGGTAGTAGTTCTGAAGCGTGGCATCACGGCTGATCAGCAGCACTGCCTGGATGGCGGCGGGCTCCGATTCGCCAAGGTTGATAATGCGTGTGAAATAGCCGGCGCTCTCGATGAAATTGGCGTCCCCCGATGCCCCGGCGAGCTCCTGTTCAAGGTTGTCGTCAATGCTGGCGGTGGCGGCGAAACTGCTCAAACTGCCAGTCTGGTTTGATTGGGCCCGAAAAATTACCGATGTGCCACTGAGCCGGGCAATCACTTCTGCCAGGGGTTGGTCCATGGCGAAACCGGTGACCAGCCAGGCTCGAAGTCCGGGCGCCTCAATCGGAATAACAAGAACTTCGTAACCCCTACCGTCGATTGCCCGCAGTGACCGGGTGAAACCGTTGCGGCGGGAGTTGCTCAGCTGTTCTTGTGATATTTGAGGAAAGGGTTGTTGCAGTGTAGAGGCCAGAGGCTTTCCCTGGCTGTCCAGTAACAGCGCGAAGTCAGCACCCACCCTGCCGCTGTGATTTTCGAGAGCGCTGTCAATCGTGGCCGGGTCTCCGCTGGCGATGGCAGAACGGAAACCGAAATCCTGCACCACGACACTGAGCCGCGACAGTTCCAGCTCGGTGCGCCGGTCAATGACTTCGTTGGTCAGCCGTTTCCCAATGGCCAGTTGTTCCAGGGCCCTGCTTTTTTCATCCTCGAACAGGTACACCATCAGCAGGGCAACGATCACAAGACTGACCAGAGCGACCAGCGAGATCATGGCGGTAATGAGTCGGCCGCGGAACCCGAGACGAGCAGCCAAGGCCATTACAGCTTCCGGAAGCGTTGCTGGAGTCGGTCCAGGGAGCCTTCTGTGGCTGGCGCGGGTTCCAGATCGAGGGTAACGACCACTGTTTGACTGCCGTTACCTATTTCCCGAGTTACCGGGTGAGTGTTATCTAGCAGGCGTGGGTGCCATACGTTCAAGGTTATGCTGCCCTGGTTGTCTTTGGCGACCCCGGGATCGATGGGCAGGGTAACCTGGCCATGTTCGTTGGTCTGGCCGAAGGTCGAAGTGTCTGTGACCACCACAAAGCCTTGCATGTGATCATGTATGTTGCAGCCCAGCTCAACGATGCCAGGTTTGTCGAATATGATCGGGGCGGCAGGGCGATCAGCGTAGAGTTCGATATTGAACGTCTTTGCGGGTGAAAACGAGTAGACGTGGTGTTGTGTATTGTCACGGTTCGGAAAATCCACGCTGGATCCGATGGGAACAACCAGAATATGAGGGTGGAAGGCACGATCCTTCTGATATATTTCTGCGATTACCGGGTCGGGCCTGAGGCCACTGGGCACCGAAACCACGGCATTGGCAACAGGCGCATCGCTGCCAACAAGCCTGACGGACACTGACAGTTCGTGGCCACTCGTTATGGCGGGTATTGCCGGCATTGAAAGGAGCGCCGTCAGGGTGACAGTGGACGTTTTCATGGATTCCTCGAGCATATCAGACCATACCAGAACCGAGCGAAAATCGAATGTGATTCCGTACTAACAGGTTCTCCCAATAATGCCGCATCCAGTCCCAGGCTCGGTTGTTGACTTGGTCGATAAAAGGATCAAGATCAAGATTGTAATAATCCGGTGTGCCGGCGATCTGCAGTACGGTGACGGTAATGGAATCATCGAGTTCGTTAGCGAATGGCTCGCCAATCAGTTCGTGGGCCAGCAGGTTGGCACGGGTTGCCTCCAGATCCACCAGTTCGCTGGCTCGAATTGAGCGGTTACTGTCGTGCATCTCTTCCATCAACCGATGACAGAGGTAGGCTCGTATCAGAAGCCCATCCAGACCGTCGTATTGCACCAACAGCACGGACGGCTGGGTAAAGTAGCGGATAGCGGCGTCGACGAAAGGCTGAAACAGCTGGGACTTGCCGGCCTCCCGTGCGCAGGCATCAACACACTCGATCAGTCTTGGCGCCATTTCGATGTATTCGACGGCAAACTGGAACAACGACGTGGCCGGCTGATAGCCGTCAACCACGATCGCTGTGGGCAGTTGGGCGGCTTTCTCCTTCATCTGCCGGAGAAATGCGCCGGAGCGGGCTTCCTTTCGCCTTGCCTGGTCAATGATGTTGAGAACAGCCTTTGGTGTCATTTCAGGAGATGCCAGTGTATGAACAAGTTGAGGTCGCAAGGCGTTCCCCCTGGGTCGAGGAGTACACGGGCAAAGGCGCCAATGCTGAATCACAAACGCCCCCGCCGTTTCTGATCAGTGTAGCCAAGATTTTGGGCTCTGCTGTGGTTATGACAGAAGTTAACCTTTCACGGCCAGAACGCGGTTCAGGGTCAGCTCTGGCTGAACCAGGTGTCCTGGCGGGTATAACGCCAGCAGAGCCAGCCCATGCTGGCGGCTCTGGCCAGCATCAGGGCTATGAGCGACAGCCAGAGCCCATGGTTGCCCCACCCAGTGCTCAGCCACCAGACCGGCAGGAACACGCCAAGGGCCGAAAACAGCATGGTGTTCTGCATTTCCCGGGTGCGGGTGGCGCCGATGAATACACCGTCCAGCAGGAAACCCCATACCGCGGCCAGCGGCAATAGCCACAGCCAGGGCAGGTACTGCCAGGCCGCGGTGCGCACCTCTTCCAGCCCGGTGAGCAGGCTGATCAGCCATCGACCTCCAAGGACAAAGGCAATGGTCAGTATCAGCGAGCCCCATAAAGACCAGCGCAGGGCGCTTCGGAAAGCCAGGCGAAAGCGCCGCCGGCTGCCCTTGCCAACGGCTTCGCCAATCAGTGCCTCGGCGGCATTGGCGAACCCGTCCAGGGCATTGGAGATCACCAGCAAAAAGGTAATCAGCACAGCATTGGCGGCCAGGATCACATCGCCTTGGCGGGCGCCTTGGGCAGTGAAAAACGCCAGCACCAGCAGCAGTGCGATGGTCCTGACCATGATGTAGCGATTCACCTGCAGAATCGCCAGGTAATCGGACACCTGGCCGATCAGCGCCCGGGTCAGCCGCTGGCCTTCGGGCATTCTGCGTAACACGATGGCAAAACCGATCAGGGCGGCACCGTACTCGGCGATGACCGTGGCCAGGGCCACGCCGCGACTGTTCCAGCCCAGAACCGTCACAAAAAACACATCGAGCACGATGTTGATGCCGTTGGCGATGATGAGCATCACCATAGGCCCCCGGGGGAACTGGGTACCAATGAGCCAGCCCACCAGGGTGTACTGGCACAGCACCGCCGGCGCGCTCCAGATCCTGATTGCCGCGTATTCGGCGGCCAGCTCGGCCACCGCCGGGCTGGGGTTCATCAGGGTCAGGCCCAGGCTGATCAGGGGCTTATGAAATACGATGAGCATCAGGCCGATGCCGACCGCCAGCACGATGGAACGCAGCAGCAGCGCTACCTGGGCGAAGGGGTCACGTTTGCCCCAGGCCTGGGCCGCCAGCCCCGTGGTTCCCATGCGCATAAAGCCGAATGTCCAATACAGAATACTGAACAGGTTGGCACCGACCGCCACAGCACCAAGGTATTCCGGACTATCCAGGTGGCCCAGCACGGCGGTGTCCACCAGGCCGAGCAGTGGCACGGTCAGGTTGGTCAGCATCAGCGGCCAGGCCAGTGCCCAGAGGCGATGGTCTGTACTGGTCATTATGGGCCTTTTATGAGTTATGGTTCTCAAAATTCCGTGTTTATCCGTTTTGGATTTAAGGATTTTTTAGCCTTTTCGCGATCTGTGTCTATACTCGATCCTGATGTATCCATAATCAGGCTTTCACTCTGAGGCCATCCGGTGTTGCGAGCGCCGGGGTGTGTCGCAGGGGGATGACGCAAAATCCGACAAGAATAACACTCTGTGGAGACACAGTATGCGCGTGCATGCCAAGCGGGCAGTAGCCCTAGCCGCTGGTCTGTTGTTGCCGGTCACTGTCATGGCTGACTGGACCATGAACATGTCACCCGGGGTGACCAGCACCAGTAACCAGATTTTCAGCCTTCATATGACCATTCTCTGGATCTGTGTCGCCATTGGCGTCATCGTTTTCGGGGTTATGTTCTGGTCAATCTTTGCTCACCGCAAGTCCCGGGGTGCCAAGCCCGCGAACTTCCATGAGAACACCGTGGTGGAGGTGCTCTGGACCATTATCCCACTGGCCATTCTGGTGGCCATGGCGATTCCCGCCACCGCGACACTGGTCGAGATGTACGACACCACCGAATCGGATGTCGACATCAAGATCACCGGTTACCAGTGGCGTTGGCAATACGAGTACATTGACGACGATTTCAGTTTTTTCTCGAACATGTCGACGCCGCGCGACCAGATCCGCAATCGTCAGGCCAAGGGTGAACATTACCTGCTGGAGGTCGATAACCCGCTGGTGATTCCTGTCGGCAAGAAAGTCCGTTTCCTGCTCACCGCCAACGATGTCATTCACTCCTGGTGGGTGCCGGCATTTGGTGTGAAGAAAGATGCCATTCCCGGGTTTATCAACGAGACCTGGACCCGGGTGGATGTGCCCGGCACCTACCGTGGCCAGTGTACCGAGCTTTGTGGCAAGGACCATGGCTTTATGCCGGTGGTCGTCAAAGCGGTGCCTGAGGAGGAATACAACGAATGGGTGGCGGAGCAGAGAGAAATGGCTGAAATGGAACGCCAGTTGACCGAGAAAGACTGGACTCTCGACGAGTTGATGGAGCGTGGTGAACGGGCTTATGCAACCGCCTGTGCCAGCTGCCACCAGGCTGATGGTACCGGTATGCCTCCGGCGTTTCCGGCTCTGAAGGGCAGCCAGATGGCGCTGGAAGATATGGACGCGCACATCGAAATAGTCGTGAAAGGCTCGCCCGGTACCGCCATGCAGGCCTTCGGCAACCAGTTGAGCGAGGTCGACCTTGCCGCGGTGATTACCTACGAGCGGAATGCCTGGGGTAACAACACCGGCGAAATGGTCACGCCCAAAGAGATTTTTGATTACAAGAACCAACAGTAATCAACGCCAGATAACAACAATCACCAGCCATAACAAACGGCGGTAACGGGGGTTTTCATGAGTGCGGTTGCAGATACCCACACCCAGGACCATCATCATGGCCCGGCCAAAGGCATTAGCCGCTGGCTGTTGACCACAAATCATAAAGACATCGGGTCGATGTACCTGATCTTCAGTTTCGCCATGTTCCTGCTGGGTGGCAGCATGGCGATGGTGATTCGGGCCGAGCTGTTCCAGCCCGGCCTGCAGATTGTCGAGCCGGAATTCTTTAACCAGATGACCACCATGCACGGCCTGATCATGGTGTTTGGTGCGGTTATGCCGGCCTTCGTCGGCCTGGCCAACTGGATGTTGCCGCTGATGGTGGGGGCGCCTGACATGGCCCTGCCGCGGATGAACAACTGGAGCTTCTGGCTGCTGCCCTGTGCCTTCCTGATTCTGGTCTCTACCCTGTTCATGCAGGGCGGTGCTCCGGACTTTGGCTGGACCTTCTATGCACCGTTGTCGACGACCTACGGGCCGCCGAGTACCACCTTCTTTATTTTCGCGGTGCACATCATGGGTGTGTCGTCGATCATGGGCGCCATCAACGTGATTGCCACCATTCTGAACATGCGGGCGCCGGGTATGACCCTGATGAAAATGCCCCTGTTCGTATGGACCTGGCTGATTACTGCCTTCCTGCTGATTGCTGTCATGCCGGTACTGGCTGGTGTGGTCACCATGATGCTGATGGACATCCACTTCGGGACGAGCTTCTTTGATGCTTCCGGTGGCGGTGATCCGGTGCTGTTCCAGCACGTGTTCTGGTTCTTCGGGCACCCCGAGGTGTACATCATGATCCTGCCGGCGTTCGGGGCCATCTCGCACATTGTGTCTGCGTTCTCCCGCAAGCCACTGTTCGGTTATGCCTCCATGGTGTATGCGGTGGGTGCGATCGCTATCATGTCGTTCATGGTCTGGGCGCACCATATGTTCACTGTGGGCATGCCCTTGGCGGGCCAGTTGTTCTTCATGTACGCCACCATGCTGATTGCGGTGCCCACCGGGGTGAAGGTGTTCAACTGGGTGACCACCATGTTCCGGGGCTCCCTGAGCTTTGAGGCGCCGATGCTGTTCTCGGTGGCCTTTATCATCCTGTTTACCATTGGCGGGTTCTCCGGACTGATGCTGGCCATCGCGCCGGCGGACTTCCAGTACCACGACACTTACTTTGTGGTGGCGCACTTCCACTACGTACTGGTGCCGGGTGCCATCTTCGGCATCTTTGCCTCTGCCTACTTCTGGCTGCCCAAGTGGACCGGCCACATGTACGACGAAACACTGGCCAAGACGCACTTCTGGTTGTCGTTCATCGGTATGAACCTGGCGTTCTTCCCCATGCACTTCCTGGGGCTGGCGGGTATGCCGCGCCGGATTCCGGATTACGCCCTGCAGTTCACCGACTTCAACATGATCTCCAGTATCGGGGCGTTCATGTTCGGGGCAACCCAATTGCTGTTCCTGTTCATCGTGGTCAAGTGTGTGAAGGGCGGCAAGAAAGCGCCCGCCAAGCCCTGGGATGGTGCTGAAGGTCTTGAGTGGACCGTGCCGTCACCAGCGCCTTACCACACCTTCTCCACTCCACCGGAAGTGAAATAACCGGGAGACTGCACCATGTCTGAGCAAACAGGTGAGAAAACGCCAGAGCGTAAAAGTAATGCGAGGGTGATTGGCTGGTGCCTGTCAGGGGTGGTGGGCATGTTCGCCTTCGGGTTCGCGCTGGTGCCGTTGTATGAGGTGTTCTGTGAGATCACCGGCATCAACGGCAAAACCGGTGGCCGGTATGAAGCCAGTGCCACCCAGCAGGTGGATGAAAACCGGACCGTGACAGTTCAGTTCCTGGCCAGCAACGGCCCAGGTATGACCTGGAAATTCCGTCCGGTGGTTCGAAGTGTGCAAGTGCATCCGGGGGAATCCGTAACCATCAATTACTATGCCGAGAACCCGACCGATCAGCCCATGGTTGGCCAGGCGGTACCTAGCCTGGCCCCCTCCGAAGGCACTCTGTTCTTCCACAAGACCGAGTGTTTCTGCTTTAACCAGCAACCGCTGGAAGCGGGGGAAAGTGTGGAAATGCCGCTGATCTTTATCGTTGACCGGGACTTGCCGGAACACATCACCAAACTGACCTTGTCATACACCCTGTACGATCAGGGCAAGCAGGCGGAAGTTTCAAAGTCCGACCGGGCGCAGACAACAACTAACAATAACGGCTAAGCCATCGGAGACAGTTATGGCGGATAACCAGACCTATTACGTTCCCGAACAGAGCAAATGGCCCATCGTTGCCACTGTCGGGCTGGGGGTGACCCTCTACGGGGTGGCCTCAATCATGGTCAATGGCAAACAGGGTGAAAGCACCACCGGCTCCTGGATCATGTTCATGATAGGCGCCTTGATCATGGCGTACATGCTGTTTGGTTGGTTTGGCGCGGTCATCCGTGAGAGCCGGGCCGGCCTGTATAGCCCCCAGATGGACCGTTCGTTCCGCTGGGGTATGAGCTGGTTTATCTTTTCGGAAGTGATGTTCTTTGCCGCCTTCTTTGGCGCGTTGTTCTATGTTCGGGTGTTTGTGGTGCCCTGGCTGGGTGGTGAAGGCGACAAGGGCAGCACCAACATGCTCTGGGAGGGGTTCCAGGCCAGCTGGCCGTTGGTGAACAATCCGGACCCGCAAGCCTATCCGGGCCCCACGGAAGTCATCGGCCCCTGGGGCTTGCCTCTGATCAACACTATCCTGCTGGTAACCTCATCCTTTACCGTTACCATTGCCCATCACGCCATGAAGGCGGGTGACCGGGCAAAGATCAAACTCTGGTTGATGGCGACCATTGCGCTGGCGGTTGTGTTCATGTTCGTGCAGTCCTATGAATACCTGCACGCCTATCGGGATCTGGACCTGACCCTGCAATCCGGTATCTACGGCAGTACCTTCTTTATGCTGACGGGCTTCCACGGTGCTCACGTATTCCTTGGCACCTTGATGCTGGTGATCATGCTGATACGAATCAACAAGGGGCACTTCACTGCCGACAACCATTTTGGTTTTGAGGCGGCAGCCTGGTACTGGCACTTTGTGGATGTGGTCTGGCTGGGACTGTTTGTATTCGTCTATGTCATTTGACAACAACGTTGGTCATTACGGGACCGGGGTCGGGTTAAGCACCAGATCTCCGGTCCACAGGGAGGTCAGAACCACGGCAATGAGCAATACGCTCAACGCCACCCGAACCGCCAGGGAGTTCACCACCCGGCTGGTTTTGCCACCGTCGCGGATCAGGAAAAACAGACCACTGAACAGGCTGACCATAACCGCCAACAGCAGTACGACGATAAGAAGTTTTAGCATGGGGTGTCCCTGTTGTTGAATGGTTTTATGGACAGAGTCCCCGGTGCACGATGGGAACCTGATATCACTATAGCAAAGCATGGGTAGGTGCGGTTGATGAATCGCCGATGGCAGTTTGACTGGCGATTGCTGATGTTCAGCGGGCTGCTGTTGCCCGTGCTCCTGAGCCTGGGAGTCTGGCAACTCAACCGGGCCGAGGAAAAGCAGTTGCTTTTGGCGGCCTGGCAGCAACAGGCCAGCCAGGCCGACTGGCCAGAACTGGTCTCAGGCGGATTAGAGAAAGGGCAGCCGGTTGTTCTGACCGGCTGGTATACCGAATACACCTGGCTGCTGGATAACCGAACCCGTGATGGTGTGCCCGGATACGAGGTGTTAACCGCGTTTACGCCGGTAGAGGGGCCGTTACTGGTAGTCAATCGTGGCTGGGTTCGCGGCCCCCGCACTCGGGATCAACTGCCGGAAATCGACACCCCGGGCGGACTGTTTACCCTGGAGGGACGGCTGGATGATTATCCGGTGCCCCCCGTGCTGGCTGAGGATACGGGCCCAGCCAGTGGCTGGCCAAGACGGGTACAGGCATTACCTGCAGCCACTGTTGAAGACACGGTGGCTAGTCCGGCCGGGATGATCCTCAAGCTCTCAGACTCCGAGCAGCCCGGTGCTTACCGCGCCGATCATGCACCGGATGTAATGGGCCCACAGACCCACTACGGATATGCTGTGCAATGGTTTGCGCTTGCTGCAGCACTGACTATATTGACGTTAGTGGCGAGTTATAAAAAAAATGAAAGAATCCGAAAGACAGGAGCCGATAATGACAACGACAACGGCTGATTCCGTGACCGGGCAGGACCCCCTCAGCCCGGAACAGGTTCGTCGTGGCAGGCGCACCGCCCTGCTGCTGTTTGCAGTGGGTTTTGGGCCGATGATTCTGGCCACCATCATGTTTTATACCGGCTGGTTGAATCCGGTTGGTCATACCAACGAAGGCGAACTCCTGATGCCGCCGGTGCCGGTGCAGGCACTGAATCTGGAAACCTCAAACGGGGTGCCGCTGGCAGAGCGCTTCGGCGCTGATCAGGTCGACCCTAACTGGCTTATGCTTGTGGTCTCAGGTACTTGCGGCACCGATTGTGAGGAGCTTCTGTATCTGGCCCGCCAGGTAAACATCGCCCTTGGCAAAAATGCACCTCGGGTCAGCCGGGCAGCAGCGCTGGGCTCTGTGCCAGCCGGGCTCGAGCAACGCTGGCAGGCAGAGTACAGCTCCATGGAGCGACTGCGCCCGGCACCCGGCGCGGCAGCGGCCTGGCCCACTGGCGTGTCACCCGAGACAGCTCCCCGGATCTTGCTGATCGATCCTTTCGGTAACGTGATGATGCATTACGGCACCGAGCACACTGGCAAGCAAATGCTCAAAGACCTCAAGCATTTGCTGAAGTTGTCGCAGATTGGCTGACCAGGGAGAACGGAACGTGACGCAACAGTTTTCCCGGGAGCAATCTGCTCAAACGGTTAAGAAAATGGCCCGCTGGTCCACCGCTGCCTGCCTGCTGGCGGTGGTGGTGATTATGCTTGGTGCCTGGACCCGACTGGTGGATGCCGGGCTGGGTTGCCCTGACTGGCCGGGGTGTTACGGCTTCCTGACGGTGCCCCAGAGTGAAACCCGCATTGCCATCGCCAATGCCCGTTTCCCCGAGACGCCGGTGGATGTGTCCAAGGGCTGGCCGGAAATGATCCACCGCTACGCTGCAGGCATACTGGGCCTGGTGGTGTTTGGTCTGGCCGCCACCGCGGTACGCCACCGCCGGGCGGGTGTGCCGGTCAAACTGCCTCTGTTCATTGCTGCCTTCATTCTTTTACAGGGCGCGTTTGGCGCCTGGACTGTGACCCTCAAACTCTGGCCACAGGTGGTCGCCCTGCATTTGCTGGGTGGGTTCACCACGCTCACTCTGCTGCTATTGCTAACGCTACGTTTGCGCAAACGATCCCGGGGCTCTGCCCCTTCAAGCACAGCATCGCCGGCCCTCGCCCGCCTGCGCCCCTGGTTGTACGGTGGTCTTATGCTGGTGATCATGCAAATTGCGCTGGGTGCCTGGACCGCAGCCAACTATGCCGCCGTGGCTTGCACGGACCTGCCTACCTGCCAGGGGCAATGGTGGCCGGAAGGTATGGATTTCCAGCATGGCTTTGACATTACACAGCAGGTTGGCCCGAACTATCTGGGGGGGCAGTTGACGGCGGATGGCCGAGTAGCGATTCATGTTACCCATCGCCTGGGTGCGGTTATCGTACTCGGCTACTTTGTCGTCCTGCTGACGCTACTGTGGCGGAACCGAGGTGATAGCGGCCTGGACCGGAGCATCGCGCTGGTTGCGGCGGCGCTTACGGTGCAGATCGGTCTGGGCCTGGCCAATGTGTGGCTGTACATTCCACTTTCTATTGCCGTCGCCCACAACGCCATGGGGGCAGGACTGCTGCTGACTGTGGTCAACCTGATCTGGCAACATCGGCAGCTACCACAATCTGAAACATCCCCCGCAACCCATACAACAACCATAAATCGGGAGGTAACGGCATGAGCGAGCAAGTCAAAGCGCTGCCGGCCGAGGAGCATGCGAGTTCCCTGAGCAAATCCATTTCCTGGCGGGATTACCTGGAGCTGACCAAGCCCCGGGTGGTTGCGCTGATGATCCTCACCTCGGTTATTGGCATGCTGCTGGCGGCGCCTGGCGTGCCCGGCTGGGGTGTGCTGCTGTATGGCAACCTGGGTATTGCCCTGCTGGCAGGGGCCGCCGCCGTTGTGAACCACGTCGTCGACCAGAAGATCGACACCGTGATGGCCCGCACCCGCAAGCGCCCGGTGGCCACCGGACGGATTGCTGCGATTGATGCCCTGTTGTTTGCCACCGTACTGGCAGCCGTGGGCATGATTGTGCTGGTCTGGCAGGTGAATGAACTGACGGCCTGGCTCACCCTGGCTTCACTGGTGGGTTATGCCGGGGTTTACACCCTGTTCCTGAAGCGGGCCACGCCACAGAACATCACCATTGGTGGCCTGGCGGGGGCTATGCCTCCCTTGCTGGGCTGGACTGCCGTTACCGGTCAGGTGGAGGGGCACGCCCTGCTGCTGGTACTGATCATCTTCGCCTGGACCCCGCCGCACTTCTGGGCCCTGGCCATTCACCGTAAAGAGGAATACGCCAAGGCCGGTATTCCCATGCTGCCAGTGACCCATGGCAACAAGTACACCGAGCTGCACATTCTGCTGTATACCCTGATGTTGCTGGCGGTCAGCCTGCTACCTTTTGTCACAGGGATGTCAGGTGGTATATACCTGATCGGTGCACTGGCACTAGGCTTGAGGTTCCTGCAATACGCCATCCGATTGTTGAAGGGCGATGACCGGCGGGTGGCGTTGAACACTTTCAAATACTCCATCACTTACCTGATGGCGCTATTTGTGGTGCTGCTGGTGGATCATTTTGTCTATTTTTGATTGACAGTTTCCGGGTTTATAAAGTGGAGGCCCAATGGGGCGATCGTTACGCATCACGTTGTTTGTCTTGTTCCTGGTGGTCATGCTGGTGTTCGGCCTGACGGTTGGCCGGCAGGTGTTCCTGAAAGGAGCCGGTGAATCGCCAGTGGCGGCGCCGGACCTGAGCCAGTACAACACCTATGTGTACGAGCAGCCGCGCCCCCTGGCGGAGTTCACCCTCACCAACGAACAGGGTGAAACCGTTACCCGGGATGACCTGAAGGGCCGGTGGACGTTTGTGTTTGTGGGCTACACCAACTGCCCGGATATCTGCCCGGCGGCCATGGCGAATCTGCGCCAGACCGACAAGCTGTTGTCGGCGGATGTGCCCAAACCGGATTACCTGTTGGTCACGGCCGACCCGGAACACGACACCCCGGAACAACTGAAAGCCTACACCGGCTTTTTCGGTGAAAACTTCCATGGCCTGACCGGCGACCTGGAGACCCTGCGGGAACTGGCCAAGAGTGTCAGCGCCGTGTTTGTTCATCGGGAGGTGGACGGGCAACTGCTGGTGGACCACAGTGGTCACTTCGCCTTGCTTAACCCCGAGGGCCAGCTTCAGGCCCTGATCCAACCGCCCCATAAGCCCCAGGAGCTGGCCCAGGCCTATCAGCGCATCACCCAGTGGGCCAGGAACCGCAACCCCGGCTCCTGAGCCCGTGGCTCGTTCGGCGGGCCAGCTGGCTGGACCCTATCCTGCGAAAGTCACACTGACAATTAATCGGTAGTGACCTACACTGCTCGGCCGTTTCATTGATCGACACGACCTCCGGGCTGAGCTATGACCAACTCGCACTCTGCTGACCCAAGACAGCTGTTTACCGTCCTGACCGCCGGCGCCCTGGTGTTGCTGGTGGTGCATGGTCTTGGCCGGTTTATTTACACCCCGCTGTTGCCCTACCTGGTTGCAGACGGCCAATTCAGCGCAGCGGATGGCGCTGCCGTCGCCACCTGGAACTATCTTGGGTACCTGATGGGCGCCATGCTGGCCATTCGCTGGCATCGGATTGACCAGATCCGTGTCATGCTGCCGCTGTTCCTGGCTATTCATGTGGTCACCACACTGGTGGTCACCCAGACCGACAACCTCACAGTTATATCCGCAAGCCGCTGGCTGAACGGCGTGGCCAACGGCGTTGTGTTCGTGCAGGCGCCCGCGTTGATACTGGAGTGGCTGGTGTTGCGCAACAGGGCCTCGCTCAGCGGCCTGGTCTATATCGGTGTGGGCATCGGCCTGCTGGTGTCCAGCGGACTGGTCACCGGTTCTGCGACCCTGCTTGAAGGCGCCGAGCGCTGGTGGCCCGCGGCGGTGTTGTCGATACCAATAGCCTGGTGGGGCGCCATGCAGCTGCGCAGGCTGGACGTACCGGTGCGCCAGCACGACGATTCCGGGCAGGTGGTCAGCAATACCCCGTTACTGGATCGCGCGAGTATTCCGTTGTTCCTGTCCTATGCCGGGGCTGGCCTTGGGTACATCCTGCCGATGACCTTCCTGCCGCTGCTGGCCAAGATGACCTTGCCCCAGGGCCACGGGCTACTGGACGGCACCTGGGTGATCGTAGCCCTGTTTACCATTCCCGCACCCTGGCTCTGGAACAAGTTGGGGGCCCTGATGGGGGATCTGCCGGCATTGAGGCTGAATTTCCTGATCCAGCTGGCGGGGGTGCTGGCGGCGGTGGTCTGGCCTGGGGCCTTGGGGTTGGTCCTGTGTGCAGCCCTGGTAGGCAGCACGTTCCTGGGTACGGTGCTGCTGACCCAGCGTATCGGGCGGGCGTTGCATCCTCATCAGGGGCCCCGGTTGTCGGCGGCGATGGTGGCGCTCTATGGTTTCACCCAGATGGTTGGGCCATGGCTCACGAAACAATGGCTGGATGCGGGCGGTACCCTGGGGTCTGCCTTTGGCATTGGGGTGGCGGCGCTGGCGTTTGGGCTTTTGTTTGCGTTCTTTGTGCCCCGGGCTGACTTGTGGCGTTCGCGGTCTTGATTTGGCCCCAGACGGCGGGTTGTGGGGGATTGATCGGGGTGGTGGGGTATTTTTTGCCTTGGAAATGAAACTCGCTGCGCTCAGACATTCATTTCCGGCGGAAAAAAATACCCCACCACCCCGCTCTAGCTGACCACGGCGGTTCCGCTGAAAAAGATAATTTGCTGGGTGAGCTTGACGGTGTAAGCGGCTTAACCCAAGTATGACCATGGTAACCTCTGGATATTCCCTTAAAGTTACGCAGGGTGTGGGGGTGTTTAGGTTTTTTTGACCGAATAAAGGTGTCTGAGCGAAGCGAGTTCTTTTTCGGCCAAAAAAACCTAAACACCCCCGCGCCACCCCCAAAACTCCCAGGCTAAACCCAACCACACCCCATGCTTCCAATAGAACACATACTCCCAGAGCTAAAACAAACCCTGAACCAAGGCACCACAGCCTTACTGCAGGCCCCGCCGGGTGCCGGTAAAACGACAAGGGTCCCGCTGGCTCTGTTGGACGCCCCCTGGCGGGACAACCGGAAGATCCTGATGCTGGAGCCCAGGCGGCTGGCGGCGCGGTCGGCGGCACGGTATATGGCGAAGCAGCTTGGGGAAGCGCCGGGGCAGACGGTGGGGTATCGGACTCGCCTGGATACCAAAGTGTCAGGCAGCACCAGGATTGAGGTGGTGACCGAGGGCATTCTGACGCGCCTGATTCAGAACGACCCGATGTTGGAAGACTATGCCGCTGTGCTGTTTGATGAGTTTCACGAGCGCTCCTTGCAAGCTGATCTGGGATTGGCGCTGGTGCGGGAAAGCCAGCAGGCCCTGCGGGAAGACCTTCGATTGCTGGTGATGTCGGCCACCCTGGATACCGCGCCTATTGCCCGGGTGCTGGGGGATGTACCGGTGATCACCAGCGAGGGGCGGGCGTTTCCGGTGGAGGTGTTTTACCGCCCTTTGCCCCGTAATGCCCGGATAGTGGACCAGATAGTGGCGGCGGTTCAGGAGGCCTTGGGCGCACAGACCGGTTCCATGCTGGTATTTCTGCCCGGGGCCGGGGAGATTCGCCGGGTGGCGCAGCAGCTGGCGGGTCAGTTGCCGGATAACGTGGTGCTGGCGCCGTTGTATGGCAATCTCAAAGCTGAAGAACAGGATCGGGCGATTTCGCCGGCACAGGACGGTACCCGCAAGATTGTGCTGGCCACAGCGATTGCCGAGACCAGTCTGACCATTGAAGGCGTGCGGGTAGTGGTTGATGCCGGCCAGCAGCGCCGGGCAGTGTTTGATCCTAACAGCGGTATGACGCGCCTGGTGACCGGGCGGGTATCGAAGGCGTCTGCCGAGCAGCGCAAGGGCCGGGCCGGTCGTGTTGAGCCGGGGGTGTGTTACCGGCTTTGGAGTGAGTCGGAGCAGTTCGGGTTGGCGGACTACACGCCGCCGGAAATCCAGCAAGCCGACCTTGCGCCGCTGGTGCTGGAACTGGCCCAGTGGGGGGCCCGTTCCCCGGAGCAGGTGGTGTGGATTGATACACCACCAAAAGCGCACTGGCAGCAGGCGGTGGCGTTATTGCAGTGGCTGGATCTGCTGGATGCCGAGGGCGCCATCACCGACCACGGCAAGGCGGCCCGGGAGCTGGGTCTGCACCCGCGCCTGGCCCATATGGTGATCAAAGGCCGTGCCCTGGGGCTGGGCCAGCTGGCGGCAGAGCTGGCCGCGCTGCTGGAGGAGCGGGATTTGCTCGGGCCAGGCTCAGGCGCTGATTTGCATGAACGGATTCGGGTGCTGCGGGGGGAGCGCGGTCATCGCGGCCTGGACACCATACAGTTGCAGGCGGTTCGGCAGGCGGCAAAGCGACTGTGCCGTGGCCAGCTGGCTCAGGATCTACCCTCGGAAACCGACGTTGGGCGGGTGTTGGCCCAGGCCTATCCGGACCGTATTGCCCGCCGCCGCTCAGGGGCCATGCCTCGGTATCAGTTGAGCAACGGCAAGGGTGCGGTGTTGCGGGAGGACGATCCCCTGGCCAGGCAGGACTGGCTGGTGGCGGCGGAACTGGATGGCAAGGCCCGGGAAGCAACCATCTATCTGGCGGCACCGGTCGACCTCGCAGACCTGGAGCAGGACTTGTCTAACCATATTGAAGAACGTAAGGAAGCCGTGTGGGACGACAAACGCGGCACCATCGTAGCCCGTCGGGTCCGCAAGCTCGGGGCACTGGTGCTGGCGGAGAAACCGCTGAATCAGGTGGCCCCGGAACTGGTTCAGCAGGGCCTGCTGGACGCGGTGCGCCGTAAAGGTCTGGACAGCTTGCCCTGGAGCGATGCAGCACGCCAGTGGGTTGCCCGGGTGAGATTACTGGCCGGCCAGTTTCCCGGTGACTGGCCGGAGATCAGCGACCAGTCCTTGCTGGACACCCTGGAGACCTGGTTAGCGCCGTTTATGGCGGGCATGAAGCGCTGGTCTGACCTGGCCGGCATCAACCTGGTTCCGGCCCTGAACGCCCTGCTGGATTACCCGCAACAGCAGCGACTGGAAGAACTGGCCCCGAAAGCCCTTACCATTCCCACCGGCCAAAATGTCACCCTGGATTACAGCGTGGAAAACGGCCCTGTGCTGGCGGCCAAGCTGCAGGCGTTGTTTGGCTGGACCGAAACGCCGAAAGTGGCAGGTGGTCGGGTGCCGGTGGTGATTCACCTTTTGTCACCGGCCCAGCGGCCTTTAGCGGTCACTGCCGACCTGGCCAGTTTCTGGCAAAACGCCTATCCCGAGGTGCGCAAGGACATGCGTGGCCGCTATCCCAAACACCCCTGGCCCGACGACCCACTCACCGCCCAGGCCCAGCAGGGAACGAAAAAACGCCCTGCTCGCTGACCCGCCCGGTCACCAGGCTGTCAGGCACCGGTTCGAAGTAGATATTGCGCACGGTTATGCCCGTCTCTGCGGGCCCCTGCAGTTCATCCGCGGGCATTTCCTCAAGGTGGATGCTCTCAACGGTTTCCGGGCTGTCCCGGAAAGTGTCCGCCAATACCCAGAACGGCGTTCCCGCATGCCGCGCGGCCAGGGCTACAAGCAGCGTGCCGCTCTTATTGATAAAGTGATGGTCCGCCAGCCAGCAGTCGCAGCCGGTGAACACAAGGTCTGCTCTCGGCATAAACAGACCGACCTGGGCATCGGTAATCAGTGTGACCGGAACCCCTTGGTGGGCCAGCGCTGTGGCCAGGCCGTGGCCCTCGAAACCGGGGCTGCTTTGGGTGCAGATCACCGAAAACTCCACGCCATCCCGGGCCAGTTCGGTCAGACACTGCAGCACCGCAGAACTGGCGCTGTGGGTCAGGATGGTGTTGCCGTGTTGTACAAGTGCGCGGGCGTGGGCGATCAGCTGGCTGGTGGCTGATTCGAGCTCAATGATTAATGCCTGAATGGCGCTTTCAGCTGACTGTAGATTCTCAGCCAGTGCTCGTTGCAGGCGGTCGACACTGTTGCCAATCACCACCATGCTGGGCCGGGCTTTGGCCAGGGCAGCCAACAACGGTTCCAGGCCTTGTATTGCCGCCGGTTGTTCAGCGACGTAGCGGTGCAGCTGGCGCAGAGTCGTCAGCGCCAGTTGACTGGCGCCCGAGTGGGTATCCTGTTCAACCTGCTGTAACAGTGCCTGCGCTTGCGGATCAAGAACGGCCATCGCCACTAACCTGTGTTCACCGGGTGAGTAGCCTTCAGGTTAGCAGCGATGGAGAACCGGAACAGCAATCCGTTATTTGATCACTTCTCGACTGACTTTAAGGTACTTCTGCCCGTGCTTTTTAACAGCGTTGCCATCAGCGTGCTCGGAGGCAACGTGAACTTCTTCCAGCACATCCGCCAGTTCGCGCAGTTCTTCATTGATCTTGCCCAGGGCGTTTTCCAGGGTATAGGTCAATTCGTGGACCTCGTTCATGGCCTCGGGGGTCATGTCTCCGGCCAATACCTTTTCCAACTTATTGTTGTATTCCGAGAAGTTGCTAACCGCTTGTTCCAGGGTGTCAGAGGGCTTGCCCTTGAAGTGCTCGACGTCACTGGCGTGGGCGTTGGCACCGAATGCAAAGGCGGCGCAGGTGAGGGTGGCAAACATCAGGTTTTTGGTCATGGGTAGCTCCTTTTGTGTTAATGCAAAGTATTATCATTTATATTCGCTCTGTCCATGACGCCGGTCAATTATTTTTCCTGAGGTAGCTTGTCCGGAACCGGATTCTGTATAAAATGCGCGCAACCTATCTGGAGTGCCGCTGACACCATGCACCTGGTTTCCTTTGATATCTTCCGTACCCTTGGCTTTCCTGACACCACAGTACTCAAGCCGGAGCAGTTCCTTCGACACAAGGACCTGCTGCGAGACGCCGACTGGGTGCTGTTCCCGGAATACTGGCAACTGAACGCCCTGGTCCATGGGCTCAAGTGCCGCGTGTTTCCAAGCGAGGCCAGCTACCGCATTGGTCATGACAAGGTGGAGATGACCCGTGCGTTCCAGACCGTAGTACCGGAACACACCCCCTGGACGTTGATCGAAGCCAACGGCCCCCAGGAGCGGGATCTGATCTGGGACACCATGGCCCTGCCCTTTGTGGCTAAGCTGCCCAAGGCCAGTATGGGCGAAGGAGTGTGGCTGATTGAAAACCGGGACGACTGGCGCCGGTACTGCGAACGTACCCACGTACTTTATGCTCAGGAATACTTGCCTATCGACCGCGATGTGCGGGTTGTGGTGGTGGGTGACCGGGTGCTGACGGCCTATTGGCGAACCCAGGCGGAACAGGGCTTCTACAACAACGTGGCCCGGGGTGGGAAAATTGATACCAGCGAGGTGCCAGGGGTGGTCACCGAATTGGCCCTGCGGTTGGCGAGAGAGTTGGGAGTAGACCACGCCGGCTTTGATATAGCGCTGGTTGACGGCTACCCCTACGTTCTGGAATTCAACCGGCTGTTTGGCAACCAGGGGCTCGGCCAGGGCAGCGATCTAAAAGAGGCCATTCTGGATTATCTGAACAGGCAGAGCTGCCCCCAGGATCCGGACGGGCCGACAGAGCCGACGCCGCTTTGGCCGGTGGCGGTGTGATACAGAATTCTCTGCCAGAGGTCCGGTTTCCGTTGCCGGATTTATGGGTATATATGCGCATTTGCGGTGGTCAGAAAAAAGCCTGATGATCGCGACTATTCACGGGTAACACGGCGAGGCTGTGCTACCCTTTTTTTATGCCCGTTTACCCTGTGGAGGGACACACCACCCATGAATCTGAACCCCAACGCTGACATCGCCGATTATTACAGCGCCGAGACCTTCAAGCGGATCAAGGACTTTGCCGACGGCAAGGAAACCCCGTTTGTGGTCATCGACACCCAGACCATTGACCGTCAGTACGAGGAGCTGGTGGAAGGGTTCCCGTACGCCAAGGTTTACTATGCGGTTAAAGCCAACCCGGCGCCGCAGATTCTGACCATGCTGCGGGACAAGGGTGCCTGTTTCGATATCGCATCGGTGTATGAGCTGGACAAGGTGATGGGCCTGGGTGTGACCGGTGATCGCATCAGCTATGGCAACACCATCAAGAAGGCGAAGGACATTCGCACCTTCTACGAGAAGGGCGTGCGCCTGTTTGCCACGGACTCCGAAGCCGACCTGCGCAACATCGCGAAAGCGGCGCCGGGCTCAAAAGTGTATGTGCGCATTCTGACCGAAGGCACCCTGACCGCAGACTGGCCGTTGTCCCGCAAGTTTGGCTGCCAGACGGATATGGCCATGGACCTGCTGATCCTGGCTCGCGATCTGGGCCTGGTGCCTTACGGCGTGTCATTCCACGTGGGTTCCCAGCAGCGGGAAATCGGCGCCTGGGATGCCGCCTTGAACAAAGTGAAGGTGATTTTTGAGCGCCTGAAGGAAGAAGACGGCATTGAGCTGAAGATGATCAACATGGGCGGTGGTTTTCCGGCCAACTACATCACCCGCACCAATGAGCTGGCGGTGTATGCAGAGGAAATTGCCCGTTTTCTGCGGGAAGATTTTGGTGACGATCTGCCGGAGATCATCATTGAGCCGGGCCGTTCGCTGATCTCCAACGCCGGTGTGTTAGTGAGTGAGGTGGTGCTGATTTCCCGGAAGTCCCGTACCGCGTTGCACCGATGGGTGTTTACCGATGTGGGTAAGTTCTCGGGGCTGATCGAGACGCTGGATGAGTCGATCAAGTTTCCGATCTGGACTGAGAAGACCGGTGAGGGCGAGGACTGTGTGATTGCGGGGCCGACTTGTGACAGTGCCGATATCATGTATGAGCACCACAAGTACCCGTTGCCTTTGAATCTGGCGATTGGTGACCGGATGTACTGGCTGTCGACCGGGGCTTATACCACCACTTACAGTGCGGTGGAGTTTAATGGCTTTCCTCCGTTGAAGGACTACTACATCTGAGTTTGGGAGTCTGGCCGCGGAGCGGGGAGGTCTTTTCCGCCGGAAAAAACAACTCGCTTCGCTCAGACATCTTTTTTCCGGCGGAAAAGACCTCCCCGCCCCACGGCCTGTCGGGTCGGTTCGGGAAGTCTTATTTTGCTACTGTTTTGTGGGTCGCTTTGGCGGCCCTTTTTTATTTCTGCAGGGCCTTTTGGCGCTGTTCTTTGTTTTCGGCCTTGGTTTGCGGGCTGTCGGGTTGGGCCTCTTTGAGGTCGTCCGGTTCGGGCAGCGGATCTCTTGGCGGGTAAATCAGCGCCACGGGGTTTTCAGCGACCACCTGGAACCAGGCTTTGATCAGTTTCGGGAAGCTGGATATCCGGGTGTTTCTGGCTCTGAGCGCCACGTTCAGGGCCAGGGTGAAGCTGACGATGAGGTTGACGCCGCCGATCAGCAGGGCGAACAGGGTGAACAGGGCGAAGTCGCTGGCGCCGGGGATGAACACGGACATGGCGTAGCCGACGTCGGCGGAGGAGAAGGCGACGTGGCGGATGTCGATGGGCAGGGCCAGGAGGTAGCCGATGTAGCCGGTGACGCCGAGCAGCACGCCGAACACGAAGTTGCTCATCAGGGCGCCGTAGTGTTCAGCCACGTAGGCGCCGAAGCGGGCGCGGGTTTCCGGCGGCATCAGGGGGCGCAGCAGGGGGTGTTGTTCCAGGCGTTCGGCCAGGTTCAGGTAGGCGGCGCGGTTGTCGAAGTAGCCGGCCACCAGGCCTGAGAAGAACAGCCAGACACCGGCGATGGCGGCGTACATCAAGGCCAGGCTTTGCCAGGGGTGGATGCCGGTGAGCATGTAATCGTAGCGTTCGGTACTGATCAGCGGAACGCCTTGCACATGGCTGTATAACGAGCCAACGGCGAAAGCCACAGACAGGGCGACGGCGACGTTGCCCATGATGGCGACGAATTGGGTGCGGCCAACCCGGACCAGCAGTTCTGCCAGTTTGCGGGCGTTGGCGCGGCCCTGCTCGCCCTGCTCGACTTTTTCGGCGATGCTGGCGGCAGTCATGGCGGGCTGTTTGGTGGCCACGGTGCAGTGCAGCATGTGGATGATCATGAAGCCGATGCCGTAGTTCAGGCTGACCCAGAGGGTTTCCCAGCCCTTGGTCAGATCCAGTTGGAGGATCTGGATCTTGATCAGTGCCATGAAGGCGATGATAAACCCGCCTCCGGCGCCGGAGGCCAGCATGGCCAGGTATTCTTTACGGCTGCCGGCAATGTAGTGTTCGCCGTGGTCGCTGGCGTTCTCGGTGACGCTGCGGGACATCAGCCTCAGGTTGGCGCGCCACAAGGCTCTGACGCCGTGGCGTTCGGCGCTGGCCTGGACCAGGGTCTTGAACAGTTCCACGGATCGGTTAAGTCGCTTCACCGGGTCTGCCGGGTCCAGAATATCCAGCAGGTGTTCAATCCGGTCCAGGGTCTGGTGCAGCCGCTCCAGCAGGTGGGTCAGCGCCATGGTGGAGCCGGCGGTGACGGATTTGCGTTGCAGTCGGTCAATCTCTTCACGGCATTGTTCAATCAGTACCCGGGCGTGGGCATCGTCCAGCTCAACGGACTCCTTTTCCTGCAGGGCATGCCCCCAGGATTGCACCAGCGCGGCAATTTCCCGCTGAAGGGCCACGAAGGCGGATTCCCGGTCGATGATCTTCGGGTTCAAGCGCAGGATGTTGGGTTCGAGTTCTTCGGCGGCGACCCAGATGGACATCATCTCCAGGGCGTTGAGCATCTGGCTGTAAATGCGGTTCCGGGTGCGTTCCAGAGCCGAGGGTGAAAAGTGCCACAGGGTGGTCAACAGGCGGATCAGAGCCTCATCGGGGATGCGGTGAATCCATTCGGCGTCGTCTTTGCGGTGGAACACCACAAACAACACGTTCTTGACGTTGTTGCGGTCTTTGGGGGCCGGGTTGATCCGCTCGTACAGGCGCTCGCCGATTTCTTTCAGGAAGCCGCGGCGGGAATAGAGCCCCAGGCCAGACAACAACTGGAAAAACTGGGCCTGGTCGAGCCATTCCTGCAGCCGGCCAGACACTGCCAGGTGTACGTCCAGGTTCTCGGTCAGGGCACCTTCCAGTTGCTTCATGCGGTCAACGGCGTTGTGGACGGTTTCGCCCCGTTGCGGGCGAATCCAGTCCACCACCAGGCTGAGTGTTTTCAGAGCGCTGGTGTCTTCATCCGCGAGCTGGTTAATCAGGGTGGCCAGTTTCAACACAGAGTCCTTGCTTGAGCATGGGGCTTAACGGCTTCCATACGATGTTTGTTTGCTGACAGATGATACTCAGGCCGGTCGACGGCGCAGATCCAGAGTAAAGGCTATGGGTAACACCAGCAGGCTGTACCCTACCATCACCATGATGGCGTGGCGTATATCCCCGCTCCAGTCGGCAATCAGACCGCCGATCATGGGCACTGAAAACGCCAGGGTATAACCCACCAGAAACGTGCCGGCCGACAACCTCCCGGTTTCCTCCGAGCGTACCAGCAGTGGTGGCAGCGCAACCAGCAGAATCAGCAGGATACCGGCAACAAAACTCATCAGGGTGGCGCTGAATATGGCTGGCCACCCCTCAAGGACAATGGTGCCGCTGGTGCCGACAATACTGAGCACCGCCATCAAGATGATCATGCTGCGCTTACCTACCCAGAATCGGGCCATCTTGAGCATCAGCAGCGAGGCCACCACTTGCGCAAAGTTATACCAGAAAAGCGCGTCTGCCAGCTTCTCAAAATGCCCCTGCTGTGCCAGCAGGTTCCCCATGTAGGCGTTAAGGCCAAAAAACATGGAGCCGGACAAGCCCAACAGCAGGCCAATACGCAGGGTCAGCGGGTTTTTCCAGTCTGGCAGCCAGGCGCTGCGGCGCACCGGCCGTGCCAGGTCCCGCTTGGGCAGAAACAGGGCTGCGGCAACCAGAAGTGCCGGTAACGACCACACCAGTAGCGTGGCGCGCCAGCTGTTATCCAGCAATGGCATGAGCACCGGTAATGTGATGCCGGCACCAATGAATTCGCCCATCAACATGCCGTTCATGTAGATGGCAGAGCCGATGGCCAGGTGATGGGGCGCCAGCCAGCGTGGCAGCAAAGCCGGTAATGCCGGTTGCATCATGGCGACGCCGAGCCCCATGACCGCGCTGGCGACCATCAGCGTGGTAGTGTCCGGCACCAGGCCGCGACCTGCGGAGCCGATCACCATGATCACCATGGCCATGGCCAGGGTATTCCTGGGGCCGATGCGGGAAATGGCCAGGGAGCCAGGCATGGCGCCAATGGCCAGCATCAGGATGGGTAAAGTGGTGAGGGCGCCGGTCAGGGCCTGGGTAAGGCCTAGTTCATCTGAAATAAATGGCGCCAGTGGCGGTGCCACCAGTACCGGAATTCTCAGGTAAACACCGGCCAGCCAAAGCAGCACCGCCACCGGCAGCAGCCTGGCTGGCGATGGCGGTGCAGTTGTTGCCGAGGGGGTTGTCACGACCAGCGGGTTCAGTCTTCGCTGGTGTCGGGCAGGTAGGCGCCGTCTTCGTCGTGTACTTCGCGGCCGGTGACCGGAGGATTGAAGGCACAGATCAGGCGCATGTCTTCGGTGCCACCGTAAAGGGTATGCTGGTCGTGCTTGTCGAGTGCATACAGGGTGCCATCGGTGATCTCGTGGGTTTCACCAGTGGCCTTATCCAGGATTTTGCCGTTACCGGCAACGCAGTAAACCGCTTCCAGGTGATGCTTGTACCAGAGGTTCAACTCAGCACCGGCGGGAATAATGGTTTCGTGGAACGAGAAACCCATGCCGTCTTTTTTCAGCAGCATGCGGCGGCTGGTCCAGCCTGGGCCGGTGACTTCGCGCTCGGTACCGATAATGTCTTGCACTCGTACAATTTTCATTCGCATTCCTCATTGTGTGATGGAATAGCCGTACAGTATAAACATGCCGGTTAAGGCCGATTCAACCGCCAATCGTCGTAAACCATCATGGCATGCTCAATGGCGGTTGCCAGAATCTGTCGTTGCTGGTGGCCGAGAGATTTTTGCTTGCGACAACGGTCGAAGGCTTTCTGGATCTCCCGGCGACTGTGTTTATCGAGCCGCTCCAGCCAGTGCTGATCGGCTGGTTCCAGCTCCAGCAGGTCCCGTCCGGCGTGGTTCCGGTGGCTGATGTGCCACCAGTGATCTACTGCCCTGCCCAATACAACATAGCCGAACTGGCTGTCCTGTACGGGGCCGAACGTGGCGCTTTTCAAACCGTCTTTCAGGGGGCCGATGTTCAGTGCCGGGAGCAGCAGCCGGTCACCGTAAAAGTAGCTGCCGGCGGCACCGATCAGCCCACCCACCAGGGCTCCGGCGCCAAGGGAGGTGCCGAAGGTCGCGGCGTCAATGCCGGCACCCCCGACCGCACCCGCACCAAAGCCGGCCCCGGCCAGATACTTCTTGCTGACCGCCCAGTGTTTCCGGGTGTCTTCGGAGAACAGGTCGTGCTGGTTGGCCCATTCCAGCTCTGCCTCCTGGCGCTGGATACGTTGATGCTGGTACAGGTGTTCAATGTTCACCCGCAGGGTCTGTTCGCGCTGGCGCTGATGCCGATACCAGCGGTCCCGCAGGGTTTCAGCCAGGGAAGCATCACTGATGCTGGCCACTTGATCCAGGGTGAGTGTGCGCTTCTCCTGATAGGCCATCATGTCTTCCAGGGCTCGCGCGATCAGGCCGGCGGCCTGGTGGCGGCGCTGTTGTCGTTGCTGGGCCAGCAGGTCGGTGGCCCGGGCGAGGGTCTGCTCCCAGTCCGGTTCAAGCTGTCCGAAGGCTTTGAGCAGGCTGAGATGCTGCTCGAATGGGGCGCGAACCGCGTCGAACTTGCGGACAACCTGAAAGAACTGGCCGAGTGCGGCCTGCCAGGTATCGCTGTAGTCGTCATCACCGATGCTGTTGATCAGGGCCAGGCTTGGCCGGCCAGTCCAGCGCAGGATGGTCATTTCCGCCTCGTGCTCGGTACTGTAGGGCACGGAACCATCCACCACGTAAATGATGCCGGCGCCTTCGATAACGGGTGTCAGCAATTCGCATTCATCCACGTAGCGATCATCGCCCTGGTGCTGGAGCACGAACGCCCGGACGGTTTCCGGATGGTCGGAGGCCGACAGGCTGTGGGCTTCCAACCACTGCAGTACCCGCCGGGGTCGCTGGAAGCCGGGGGTGTCGACCAGGGTGTACAGCTGCTGGCCATCAACACTGAGCGGGTAGGCCTGTCGGGCCCGGGTGGTGCCCGGTTCCAGGGCGATGGCGATGGCGTCGTTCTGTGACAGGGTGGCCACCACACTGGACTTGCCTTTGTTGGGGTGGCCGACCACCGCGAAAACCGGCTGCTGGTTCATGGGCTTTCGGTTCCGGTCTGGTAGGGGTTATCCGGCACGGACGGCAGCACGGTGACCTGGGCAAAGCCCGCCGGTAGGCGCTCGGTAAATCGCAACCAGGGTTGGATCAAGTGGTCGGCTGGTGCGCGGTTGGCGTCGGAGGCCAGCGGTAGCACCAGTACACGGGTATTCCCTGGCCACTGCTCCCGGGCATGGTCCAGGAAGTCGTGCAGCTCGCCGGTGGGGGGTTCCCAGCTGCGGGTAACCACCATAACGCTGGGTTCCGGGCTCTCTGCCAGGGCCTGCGCCAGGGTTGCCAGCACCCGGTCATCCTCTTCCAGAGAGGCGCGCCCCCCGGCCTTTAGGATCTGGGTCTGGTTACCAAGTAGTTGTTGCGGTAACTCCGGCTCACCGGCACCGGCCCAACAGACAATATGGTCCGTGTCTGATAGTTCGACGGTCCGGGCCCGGGTGGTGGTGTCGGGGAGGTCGTCGGCGTCGTTGTGCTGGTTGCCGGTGTCCAGGGTCGGGGTTTCCATACGCCAGGCCAGCGCTTGCATGCCGGGATGCTGTTGCAGAATCCGGCGGGCCTTGTGGGTGATCAGCCAATGGCTGAAAGCCAGAAGCATTAAGCGGGGCACCAGCACCCAGGTTAGCCACAGCATGACGACAAATGGCCACCATTGGCCCCATTGCGCCGGGGGTGTGTCCGGGCTATCCGGAGCAGCCCGGAAAAACCGCGTGGCCTCGACCAGTTCCTGGGACGGCACAGCCGCCGGCCACAGCCAGCCCCAGGGGGTGGCAAGCGCCTGCACCAGTGTGTGATACCCGCCGGCGGCCGTGTCGAGTGTGGTGCTCCAGCCAAAGGCCAGGTCTTGAATCACAAGCAACACCAGCAGGGTCAGTAGCCCGGTGGTGGCGAACGCGGTGCCGCCGGCGTGGGCGGCACGGGCCATCAACAGCGGTTGCAATTGTGCCAGGGTTTGCCCCGGCAGTTGCGGCTGCAACCGCCGTTGCAACCAAGCCCAGGGCTGCCAGCCGGCGACCGCCTGGAGGGTGGTTGCGACAGCCAGAAACAGCTGCAGCAGCACAAAGGCCAGGAACACCGTGATGTTGATGCGCTGGCCGCCATCGTAGAACAGCAGGCCGGCCATGGTAATCACCCCGAACAGTGTCCCGGCTGCGATAAAACCACGCTGGATACGTTGCCACTGCAACTCGAGCTTGTGGTTCGCCTGGCTTGCACTGCCGGGGCCGCTGAGTCGCTGCATGTGTGCCAGCCAGGCCGCTGCGTCGGGGCGAATGCCCTGCTGTTCGCAGTCCAGTGCAAAACGCCGGTCCCGGCGGTGCAGAAAGGCGGGGGCTTGCTCCCTGTCGCGCTGGATGCGGTCATCAAACTCCAGCAGCAGACGAAGGGGGTGGTGGCTCATGCAGAATCCTGTTGCATTCGGTCGGTTATGCTTTCCTGCTAGGATATAGCCAACAACGCCCGTTAAGCCAGCCGGAACGCCCTATGCCCCACCACCTGATGAACCTGCGTAACGTACCCGACGACGAGGCCGACGATATCCGCGCCCTGTTCGAAGAGCATGAGGTGCGCTATTACGAAACACCACCCAGCCGCTGGGGCATCAGCATGGGCGGTTTCTGGGTGCATGACGATGACGAGGCGGAGCGCGCCCGGGCGCTGTTGGATGACTACCAGGCCCGCCGCCTGCAAGCCCAGCGCGAAGACTACCTGGCCCGTTGCCAGCGTGGTGAAACCGGGCTCTGGTATCAGTTTCGACGCCGGCCGGTCACCTTCCTGGCGGCACTCATCGCCATTGCCGTTATTCTCGGGTTGAGCCTGTTACCGTTCATTCGCCTGGGCTGATTGCGGCCCGGCGCCCTGGCGAGCCAGGAACCGGGCCGCCTGATCGACCGCATTGCCGGCGGTCAGAAAGCTGGTGACATGGCCCCGCAGGCGCATCCGGTAGATCTCGTGATACACCCCCTGGGCATCCAGGGCCTCGGCAAAACGCTCGGCCTGACTGAACGGAACCAACATATCCATGGTGCCGTGAAACAGGAAAAACGGCGGCGTTGCTGCACTCACATGGGTAACCGGAGACGCCCGTTGGTAACGATCGGGTTGTTCTTCCAATTCAGCCCCCAGAAGCTGACGCAATAGCCGGCCAGAGCCAAAGGCGGGCAAGTCCGCTGGAAGCCCGCCGGCCACCGCAGCCTTTAGAGCTGTTTCCGGGCCGCCATGGGGCCTGTTCAGGTCACTGTCGGTGCTGGCCACGGTGGCCAGCAGGGCCACCAGGTGAGCGCCCGAGGAGAAGCCGAAGCCAGTGACCCGGGAGGTGTCCAGGCCATAGCGGCCGGCATTCCGGTTCAGCCAGTGGCGGGCGATCTGCAGGTCGTGCAGCTGTGCCGGAAACGTGAAATCCGGGGCGAACCGGTAATCCACGTTGAGCACGGCGAATCCCTGGCTGGCCAGGGACTCCGCCACCCAGGTCATATCGCTTCGGGAGCGACGCTCCCAACCACCACCATGAACCATCAGAACTACCGGGGCAGGATCAGTGCGCTCAGGCACGTAGAGATCGGCGTACAGCGGCTCTGGCCAGGTATCCGGTGAATATCGGAGTGAGGAATGAACGGTGAACCCGGTTTCCGGCAGGGTAACGGAGTGTGATGGCGTTGGCTGGTGGCTGGCGCAACCTGTCAGGAACAGGGCGGACATGGCCATGATGGCACTGATATACCTGACATTACGAACGATCACTCCCTGCCTCCTTAAGGCTTGCCAATTAACGCGATGATACGAGCTGCCGCTGAAGATGGATGTCGATGGGGGCATGTGTCCGGATCGCAGGACGCTGTCTGAAAAGCCGGACACTTCTGAAAAGGCCGCACTGCCGGGGATCGAAGGTGATTTGAGCCTGTGCATGTCCGGAAATCCGGAAGCTTTCACCTGTTGAATCTGTGTTATTTGAAATTAAATCAATAAAAACAGATGGTTGGGTTGTTGGCACAGGATCCGCAAGGGCACTTTCGCCTCTTATGAGGTGATTTCAAAAACAACAAACAAGGAACGATCATGAAACCCATAACACTCTGTGCCCTGATCGGGGCCAGCGGGTTGTTGCTGACTGCCTGCAACGACCGCAACCCCGCCTTCAATCAGTTGCCCGACTTCATCCAGGGCGACGTTCTTCAGCACGATTACGATGGCATTACCGACGATCTTCTGACCGCAGGCCTGGGGGCAGATGGATTGGCGTCTGCCACCGCTCCGGCGTTCGCCGACCCCCTCAACCCGACAGCCCGAGAGCGTCGCCGACTGGCTATTTACAACAATTACCGGGCGTTGGTAGATACCGCCCCGGGTGGCGGCTACGGTGAGCTGTTCGGCCCACACGTGGGGGTGGCAGGTGATGGCCAGGTGCCCGGTGAGGAATTCCTGGCGCTGATGTCCGTGCCCAGTAGCCCGGTGCCGTTGACCGTGATGGTGCAGGTGCCGGCTAGCTTCAACGTTGATGCGCCCTGTATGGTAACCGCGCCTTCGTCCGGTTCCCGCGGAGTCTATGGTGCAATCGGTACGGCCGGTGAATGGGGGTTAAAGAAGCAGTGTGCCGTGGTGTACACCGATAAAGGCACCGGCACCGGTGCCCACAACCTGGCGAACAATCAGGCCCAGACCCTCGATGGCGACCTGACCGATCAGGATGTGCCAGTGCTGTTTCGGGCACCGCTCACCGACACCCAGCGCGGCGACTTCAACGCCCAGTGGCCGGACCGATTCGCCTGGAAGCATGCCCATTCCCGGGCCAATCCGGAGGCGGACTGGGGCCGGCATGTACTGCAGTCCGTTGAGTTTGGCTTCTACGTACTGAACAAAAAGTTTGGGCGCCTGCTGCCGAACGGAAAGCGACTGAAAACCATTAAGCCGGACAATACCCTGGTCATTGCCTCCAGTGTTTCCAATGGCGGCGGTGCCTCGATACAGGCAGCAGAGCAGGATCAGCAGGGGCTGATCGACGGAGTTGCGGTGTCTGAACCCAACGTCAATCCGGTAGTGGATCGCAGCTTCAGCATTCGTCAGGGAGAGGGGCCCGAGATCACCGAACACAGTCGCAGCCTGCTGGATTACACCACTGCCCTGGCGGTTTATCAGGGGTGTGCCAATCAGGCCCCGGCCATTCGCGACCTGGCACCGTTGAACGGTGCATTCAATCCTCCGGCCATTGGCCAGAACATCTGCCAATCACTGGCCAACAAAGGCCTGGTGTCCGGCGCCACGGTGGATGACCAGGCAACCGATGCCCTGCGGATCCTCAATGAGGAATTTGCCATTCAGCCAGAACAGAACCTGCTGGCGCCGCTGCATTTCGGACTGGCCGTCGCCCAGAGCATTTCCATGACCTACGCCAATGCCTACAGCCGCAGCGGTGTGGAAGATCGCCTCTGCGACCTCAGCCTGGCCGCCACTGACGGTAGCGGGGCTGTCATACCCCTGGCTCCGGCGGCGGAGGCGGCACTGTTCTCGGCCAGTAATGGCATACCCCCATCAGCCGGTGTCAACATTGTGTACGATCAGGCGGAAGGGCAGCCCACCAACCTTGCCGCCAGTGTGTCTCCCAGCTCCAGCCTGCCGGACTACGGCCTGGATGCCCTGTTGTGCCTGCGTGCCCTTGCGCAAGGCACGCACCCGGAAACCGGTGCCGAGCTGACCGGTGATGCAGCGGCGCTGGCGGATGCGGTCGCCTCGGGGATTGCTGAGGTGCGGGCAACCGGAAACCTTCGGGGTAAACCTGCGGTGTTTGTGACCGGGCGCGCCGATGCAATATTGCCCATCAACCACACCTCACGGCCCTATGTGGGGCTCAACCGGCAGGTGGAAGGCAGCGGCAGCGGACTGCGCTATTACGAAATCCTCAACGCCCACCACCTTGATGTGCTCAACGGATTTCCCGGTGTCGGAGATCGTTATGTCCCCCTTCACCATTACTACTTCCAGGCGCTGGATTTGATGTGGGCCCATCTCACCGAAGGCCAGCCATTACCGCCAAGCCAGGTGGTTCGGGCCGTTCCGAGGGGCGACCTGGCGAATCCGCTGACGGAAGCCAACCTCCCGCCAGTGCTGCCGGTACCGGCGGACGCCGACCGGATTATCCATACCGGAAGCCAGCTTCGAATACCGGAGTAGGGCGAGTTTGGTCGGTTTCTGAAAGACAGGATATTTCGATTTGCCCCCGGACTGGGGGCTTTCTATACTTCCGTGACTGCGTCCGGAAATCCGGACGCCCAGGGTTGCCCCATGAACCAATTCCGGCCCGTGAGTACGCGGTACATGACCGAGCTGTTTACCGATAAAAACAAGAGTGGTCTGACAAGAGACCTGATAGAAGCGCTGTTTCCCATGTTTGAGGAAGCCAGTGCCGGTGCCATTGCCGTGGACCGGCATACCCGGATTACCTGGATTAACAGCAGCTATTCCCACCTGCTGGGCCTTGGCGACCCGGCCCAGGCAATCGGCAAACCGGTGCGCCAGGTGATACCCCAAACCCGAATGCCGGAGGTGGTGGAAACCGGCAAACCCCTGCTGTTGGACATCATGGAACACAACCAGCAGCAGTTGGTGGTTACCCGGCTGCCCTATTACGACCAGCAGGGTGAGATCGAGGGGGCGGTTGCCTTCGTCCTTTATGATGACCTGCAACCGCTGACGCCACTGGTATCAAAATACCGTCGCCTGCACCGTGATCTCGCCGCCGCCCGCAAGGCGCTGGCGAAGAAGGCCCGGGGCACCCGTTACAGCCTTGGGGACTTTGTTGGTGGCAGTCCCGCTGCCCTGGAAGTCAAACGGCGTGCCCGTCTGGCCGCTGGCCGGGACATGCCAGTGCTGCTGCTGGGAGAAACCGGTACCGGCAAGGAGGTTCTGGCCCAGGCGATCCACGCGGTATCGCCCCGGGCCGACAAACCCTTCGTTGGGGTGAACGTGGCGGCCATTCCGGAAAATCTGCTGGAAGCGGAGTTTTTTGGTGTGGCGCCGGGTGCCTATACCGGAGCTGACCGGCGTACCCGTGATGGCAAGTTTCAACTGGCCAACGGGGGCACCCTGTTCCTGGACGAAGTGGGCGACATGCCGCTGCCGTTGCAGGCGAAACTGCTGCGGGCCCTCCAGGAGGGGGAAATCGAACCCCTGGGTTCAAACAAGGTGGCCAATGTGGATGTGCGGGTCATCGCGGCAACCAGCCGGAATCTGGAATCGATGATTGCTGAGGGCAGTTTTCGGTCAGACCTCTATTACCGCCTGAACGTGCTGGAAATCAACATACCGCCGCTACGGGACCGCTTGGCGGATCTCGGGGTGCTGTGCGAGGCGCTGCTGGGTGAAATCTGCGAGGGCCAGGGGCTGCGGGGGGAAATTACCGATGCCGGGGTGGCGGCTCTTGGCAGCTATGACTGGCCGGGCAATATCCGGGAATTGCGCAACGTGCTGGAGCGGGCGTTGACCATGAGTGAGGATGGCGACCTGCTGGATGCCGATGCCATCTTCAAGGTATTGCCGAGGGCGAGCCAGCGCACTTTGCCGGCCATGGCGCCCAGGCCGGTGCGGCCGCTCGCCCAGACCCTGGCCGAGGCGGAGGCCCAGGCCATCGAGCAGGCGCTGCTGGCCTGCCGGGGTAACCGTACCAAGGCCGCCCGTCTGCTGGGCATTTCCCGGTCGGTTTTCTATGAAAAACTGGCGAAGCTGTCCTGAATCCAAGACATATGTCCTGTTTTTAGGACACTTCACTCCGGCCAAGGTCTTGAAGTGTCCGGTCAGCCAGACGCTCCGATGTTTCTGGAATATGGGGAAAAATCATAATTAATTGATAAATAAAGACTTTGTTTGGATGGCACGGTGTCTGCTACAGCCTGAATGCAGGACGTCAGAACAACGCTCGAAAACAACACTGGCGCACATTCGTTGGACCCGAACCGGTCAGTCGCGGTTTCGTGCGTTGTCTGATTCAACTCAGACCAGCCTTTCGGCACCAAGACCGAAAGGTGGATGACAACAACAAGAAGGATCCATTTCATGTCGATCAAGCAAAAGCTCTCGCGTCTTACCTATGGTATTACCGCTGCGGCTGTGATTTCCGGCAGCCTGATCAGCAGCGATGCCCTGGCATCGGAACGAGTCCGTTGGCAGGTGCCCCTGGCATTCCCGTCGCATCTGATAGGCCTGACTACCCCGGTCAAACACCTGACTGAGAACCTGAAAGCGGTTTCTGGCGGCAATATCCAGCTTCGTTACTATGAGCCGGGCGAGCTGGTACCCCCGTTTGAAATCATGGAATCCGTCAGCACAGGCAAGTACCCCGCCGGTTACACCTGGGTGGGTTACGATCAGGGTACTATTCCCGCGTTGCCGTTGTACTCTGGCGCCCCCTTCAACATGGAACCCCCTGCCTACCTGGCCTGGTATTACCAGGGTGAGGGCCGCGAGTTACTTGAAGAAATCTACGCCAAACGCAACATCCATCCCATGCTGTGTTCCATCATCGGCCCCGAGGGAGCCGGCTGGTTCGCCAAGCCGATCGAAAGCCTGGATGACATCGACGGCCTGAGAATCCGCTTCGCCGGCATTGGCGGCAAGGTCCTGGAAAAGTTGGGTGCCTCAGTCACCATGATTCCGGGTGGCGAGCTGTACCAAGCCTTGGAGCGCGGAACCATTGATGCCACCGAGTTCTCCCAGCCGGCCATTGACAAGATGCTGGGCCTGGACCAGATCATCAAGAACTACATCATGCCGGGTTGGCACCAGACTCTGACCACTTCTCACCTGCTGGTGAACAAGGACGTCTGGAACAAGCTCAAGCCTGAAACCCGCGCCGTGATCGAAATGGGCTGCGAATCGGCAACCCTGAAAGGCTTCGCCGAAAGTGAATGGGCCCAGCCCACCGCCCTGCGGGATTACGAGAAGGAAGGCGTAAACGCCCAGACTCTGCCGGAGCCGGTACTGCGTGAGCTGCAGAAAGTCACCAACGAAGTACTGGACGAGATCGCAGCCGGAGACGAAATGTTCCGTCGCGTTCTGACCAGCCAGCGTGAGTTTATGGAACACCACTCCATCTGGCACTCCAAGGGCTACCTGCCCCGGGACTTCTATCAGTACGACTGATACCGAGTCCTGAACCTGTGGATGCCGGCGTTGCCGGCATCCACCCCGAATTTTCCCTGATTATGTCGAGGTGATTGTGACTCACGAGCACGAATCCCCCAAGGCGCCCGTGCCTGCTCAGGCGGGGTCTGGCCTGCCCTACAACCGGTTGTCCTGGTGGCTGGACCGGTTTGTGGCTGGCGTTGGCAAGCTCAGTTCCTGGCTATGGATTGCCGTGCTGGTGGTGGTGCTGGCCAACGTGTTCAGCCGTTTCATTCTCAATGCCGGATCGATCTGGCTTGAGGAATTGTCCTGGCACTTCTTCGGTGCCGCCATGATGCTCACGCTGGGCTTTGCGGTGGTGAAAGACGATCACGTTCGGGTGGACGTGTTGCGGGAACGGTTTTCCCTGAAATGGCAGGCGAGAATAGAGCTGGCGGCCATCTTGTTACTGGCGCTGCCCATCGTCTACCTGATGGTGGAAACCCTGATTCCCTACGCCTACAGCTCTTATGTGTACAACGAGCGTTCCCAGGCCCCCAGCGGCCTGCCCTATCGCTTCATCTTCAAGAGCGTGCTGCCCATCGGCATGACCCTGGTGGGTATTGCCCTGGCTTCCCGGGCCCTGCGTTGCTGCACGCTGCTGTTCCGATTTCCCCGCGAGATTGCCACGCCCGAAGGTGATGGCAACGGCGAACACCCGCATCCGTAACGAGGCACAAGAATCATGGGCTTGGAAACACTTCTGGTTATTGCCATGTTCGCCGCCTTCATGGTGCTGTTGCTGCTGGGTTTTCCAGTGGCCTGGTCATTGGCGGGCATAGGGCTGGTGTTTGCCGTACTGGCGAACTTTCTGATTGAACATTTTGATGCCGACCTCTGGTTCACCTGGAACGGCACCATCGGCGTCCTGGATGCCCGATTGTATGGGGTGGTGGCCAATGAACTGATGGTGGCGCTACCGTTGTTTATCTTCATGGGCATCATGCTCGACCGCTCCGGCATTGCCGAGAGGCTGATGCACAGCCTGGTGCGGGTACTCGGCCCGCTGCGCGGTGGCTATGCCATTACCGTGGTGATTGTCGGTGTGCTGCTGGCGGCTTCTACCGGTATTGTCGGGGCTTCGGTGGTGTTGTTGGGCATGTTGTCCCTGGGGCCGATGATGCAGGCCCAGTACAACAAATCCCTGGCGGTGGGTACGGCGTGTTCCGTGGGCACCCTGGGTATTCTGGTGCCCCCCAGCATCATGCTGGTGTTGATGGCGGATCGTTTGGGCACGTCCGATGCGTCTGTCGGTAAGCTGTTCATGGGGGCGCTGATTCCGGGCCTGATGCTCGGCGCCATGTATATCCTGTACATCCTGATTGCCTCCTTCATCAAAAAGGACCTGGCCCCGGCGCCAAAAAACCGGGAGCCGCTGGATCTCAGGGCGCTTCTGGATGTATTCCTGGCGGTGGTGCCGCCGATGGCACTGATCATCGCGGTGCTGGGTTCCATTTTCTTTGGCATTGCCACCACCACCGAGGCCTCGGCCGTGGGGGCGTTCGGTGCCCTGCTGATGGCGCTTCTGAGCCGGCGTCTTAACGTCAAGGTACTGCGGGAATCCCTGTACCAGACCAGCCGCACCACGGCCTTTATCTTCGGCATCTTTATCGGCGCCACGGTATTTGCCGCCGTCCTTCGCGGCCTGGGCGGCGATGATGTGATTCGCGATGCCATTACCGGTTTGCCGTTCGGTACCACTGGCATTCTGATCACCGTGCTGTTCATTACCTTCCTGCTGGGGTTCTTCCTGGACTGGGTGGAAATCACCCTGATCATCCTGCCCCTGGTGGCCCCTGTGGTGTTCTCCCTCGGCGTGGAGCCGGTGTGGTTTGCGGTGATGTTCGCCATCTGTCTGCAGACCTCGTTCCTGACCCCGCCGGTTGGTTTCTCCCTGTTTTACATCAAGGGTGTTTGCCCACCGGGGATCACCACACGCCATATCTACCTGGGGGTGCTGCCGTTTATTGCCCTGCAGGTGCTCGGACTGGCGTTGGTTTTCTGGTTCGAACCCCTGGCCACCTGGCTGCCCAACGAAGTCTACGGAGGTCGTTGATATGACCGCCCTGTACAAGACCAATAACAAACCGATCATCAACAAGGAGACAGTGTGATGCGTCTTCACAACCAAGTTGCACTCATCACCGGCGCTGGCCGGGGCATTGGCCGGGCCATTGCTGAGCATTACGCCCGCGAAGGCGCCCGGGTGGCGGTCGCGGACCTGACACTGGAAAGTGCCGCCGACACCGTCGCGGCCATCGAGCAGGCGGGCGGCACGGCCATGGGCCTGGCCATGGATGTCACCGATGAGCAGGCGGTGGACCAGGGGGTTGCTACTATCATCGAGCAATGGGGCCGGCTCGATGTGGCCCTGGCCAACGCCGGCATCCAACACATTGACCCGGTGCATAAACTGGCCTTTGCCGACTGGAGCAAGGTGATGAACGTGCATCTGGACGGCGCCTTCCTGGTGACCCGCGCCGCCCTGCGCCAGATGTACACCCAAGGTGGGGGTACTATGCTGTATATGGGCTCGGTACACTCGGTGGAAGCCTCGCCGCTGAAAGCGCCCTATGTAGCCGCCAAGCACGGCATGCTGGGCCTGTGCCGGGCGGTGGCGAAAGAAGGTGCCGAGCATGGGGTGCGCAGCAATATCATCTGCCCCGGCTTTGTACGCACCCCGCTGGTGGACAAGCAGATCCCAGAGCAGGCCAAAGAGCTGGGCATTTCCGAGGAAGAAGTGATCAGCAAGGTGATGCTCAAGAACACGGTGGACGGCAAGTTCACCACCCTCGAAGACGTATCAGAGCTGGCGGTGCACCTGGCGGCCTTCCCGTCCGCCGCCCTCACTGGCCAGTCGATCGTGGTCAGCCACGGCTGGCATATGCAGTAATTTTCTGGAGAGACGGATGAGCAACACAGAACATTCACCGGTTGTCTGGACCCCGAGCCAGGAAACCCTCACCGGTTCCCGAATGGGCCGGTTTCAGGCCTGGCTTGAGCAACAGGGCTTTGGCCCGTTTGCCGATTACCACGCCCTGCACCAGTGGTCGATCACCGAGCTGGATACCTTCTGGCAGAAGATCTGGGATTATTGTGGCCTGGTCTGCGACACCCCCGGCAAGCGGGTGTTGGGCCGCCGTGAGATGCCCGGCGCTGAATGGTTCCCCGGCATGAAGCTGAATTTTGCCGCCAACCTGCTGCGGCTGGCGGACGGCGATCATGCTGATAAAGAAGCCGTGGTGGCCTACTGCGAAACCCGCCCGGTAATGCGCAAGACCTACGCCGAACTGAAAGCCGACGCCGGCGCCCTCGAAGCCTTCCTGCGCAGCAAAGGTATCCAGAAAGGTGACCGAGTGGCCGGCGTGGTCACCAACGGCTACGAAGCCTTGGTCGGCATGCTTGCAGCGACCAGTCTCGGTGCCATCTGGAGCTCCGCCTCCCCGGACTTCGGCATCGGCGCCATCAACGACCGCTTCGGCCAGATCGAACCCTCAGCGTTGATCGTGGTGAATGGCTACGGTTATGGCGGAAAGGTGTTTGCCCGCCAGGATGACTTTGCCGAATTGATCGCTGGCCTGCCGTCCCTGAAAGTGGTGGTCAGCGTTGCGCAACTGCCAGACGAAGCCCCGATTCCAGGGGGGATGGTCACCACCTGGGACGACGCCCTGAAGGCGGGCGAAGGCCAGGCCCCCTCATTCACCCCAGTGGACCCGGACCACCCGGTTTACATCCTCTATTCCTCCGGCACCACCGGCAAACCCAAGTGCATCGTTCACGGCACCGCCGGCCTGTTGGTCAACCACGCCAAAGAGCTTATGCTGCACGGCGACGTGGGTCCGGACGACCGCTTCCTCTACTTCACCACCTGCGGCTGGATGATGTGGAACTGGCAGGCCTCCGCCCTGATGACCGGCGCCGCCGTCATTACCGTCGACGGTTCCCCGGGTTACCCGAGCCTTAATTTCCTGTGGGAAACCGTGGCCAAAGAGCGGGTGACCCACTACGGCACCAGCGCCCGCTTCATCGCCGGCTGCCGCAAAGCCGAACTGCAACCGGCCAAAACCCTGGACCAGAGCCACCTGCGCGTGGTTTTCTCCACCGGCTCCCCACTGCTGCCGGAAGACTACGACTGGGTCTACAGTGATGGCGCTCCCAACGTACTGCTCGGCTCCATCGCCGGCGGCACCGACATCTGCGGCTGCTTTGTGGGATCAACGCCACTGCTGCCGGTGCGAAGAGGCGAAATCCAGTGCCGCTTCCTGGGCGTGGACGCCGTCGCCTACGGCGATGACGGCCAGCCGGTCAGCGAAGGCCGGGGCGAACTCGTTTGCCGCCAACCGCTGCCCTCCATGCCCGTCAGCTTCTGGCAGGACCCGGACGGCGAACGCTACAAAGACACCTACTTCAACACCTTCCCCGGCGTCTGGGCCCACGGCGACTTCATCGAATTCACCGAACACGGCGGCGCCATCATCTACGGCCGCTCCGACGCCACCCTCAACCCCGGCGGCGTCCGAATCGGCACCGCGGAAATCTACCGCCAGGTGGAGACCATCAGCGAGGTCAAAGACAGCCTCGTAGTCGGCCGCCAGATCGACGGCGACGTGGAAGTGGTCCTGTTCGTAGTCCCGGCCGACGGCCAGACCGTCACCGACGACCTGATCAAAACCCTGAAAACCCGAATCCGCGAAGGCGCCAGCCCCCGGCACGTACCCAAACACATCGTGGAAGTGCCAGACATTCCCTACACCCGCAGTGGCAAAAAGGTGGAACTCGCGGTGGCCCGGCTGGTCAATGGCTCCCAAAAAGCCGATAACCGGGATGCCCTGGGTAACCCGGAAGCGCTGGACCGGATTCAGGAAAAGCTCGTTTCTCTCGGCCTGGCAGCGCGCGGGAGCTGAAGAGCTCAGGCGCTGCCCCGCAAAGAACTAACCAGCGGTTCCCACGGGCTTTTCGGATACTACGGGATTGCGCAGTACGCCAATCCCGGAAATTTCTATTTCACAGATATCACCTTCTTTCAGGAAGACCGGCGGGTTTCGCTTGCCACCCACTCCTCCGGGTGTCCCGGTAACAATCACGTCGCCAGGCAGTAAGCGAAGAATGGTTGAGCAATAAGTAATCAAGCGCTGAACAGACGCAATCAGAAGGGCGGTGGAGGCACGCTGCATCACTTTGCCGTTCAGCCGAGTTTCTAGTACGAGCTGAGCCGGGTCCGGAATTTCATCGGTGGTGACTAAACAGGGGCCAAAACTTCCGGTGTGGGCAAATGTTTTTCCCGGCAAGAACTGGTGCGTATGTAGTTGCCAATCCCGTACGGATCCATCGTTGTAGCAAGAGTATCCGGCCACCATCTCCAGAGCCTGCGACTCTGGCACCCGTCGACACTCCTTGCCAATGACCACCGCCAATTCACCCTCATAGTCAAACTGGTCTGACTCCAGCGGCTTTACCAACGGCTGCTCATGACCAACCTGACTGCCCGAAAACCGGGAAAAGAGCACTGGGTTGGAGGTTTCGTCTCGACCCGTTTCTGCTATGTGGTCGTGATAATTCAAGCCTACACAGAAGATTTTATCCGGGTTGGGAATGACAGGATCAAGCACTACCTGACTTAAAGAGAAGTTCGCTTTCGAGCCTGCGAGCGCTTGCGCCCGCCCAATGCCGGAGCTGATGAAGTCTCGTAAAGTAGAATCGGCAAAATGTCGTCGTAGATCAATGATGCCTGTGCCCTCGACAAGCCCGTATGACACATAGTTATCGACACTGAATGAGCACAATCGCATATACCATATCCTTGATCATTTTTATTGGTTCATAGCCTTGTAGCCAAACCAGGAGAGCCGGTGAGATACAAGGCCGGCTGAATTGGGGGGGCCCTACCTGCTGATCACCAGGCAGGGCTGCAGTTATTTGTTGGGGACGTCCAGATTGCCACTTGCTGCCACGACAAACTTATCGTGGCGGATGGCAACGACATTGACGCCATGACTGGTGATCCATTCTATGAGCGAGCCATCAATGTCGATAAGGTCGTCTCGGCTTTCTGCTTTTTGGTCGGCTGGACGAAGTGTCACGAAGCGAGCACCCAAAGCGCTCCAGCTTTGGACTTGCTCGTTGGAGAGTTCGCTTTTGGGGTCAATACCGACTCCCAGCAAAACAATACCCCTGCCTAACATGTCATCAAGCAGGCCGAACTTGCCATCACAGGAGGCTGCGCGGGGCTGGGGCATCAACTTTCCGACGATATCGTTGCTTTGCTTTTGCTTCTGGATCCATCCTTGGCTGAGCACGGGTGGACGAAGCAGTGGTGGAGTGTCTGATTCCTCCCTTTCCGCAGCCATGATGGCCTGTATTTGTGCGTCGCTCAGTTCCCGCTTGATAATCTGGCCTAGTCCTACAGAAATTTTGGTATATCGCTCAACATCTGGTGCCCGCTCTATTTCATATGAGTCGAGAACGGAGTCCGGTAAATGGCCACTAAGAACTTCTGCCAGCTTCCAGCTGATATTTTGGGCATCCCTTATGCCGCTCTGCATGCCTGAGCCGGCCCATGGTGGCATCAGGTGTGCAGCATCGCCAAGGAGGAAAACACGGCCTTCACGCCAACGTTCGGCATGCCGGACATGGTGGTTGTAAAACGCATGACCGTGAATTTCGACATCATCCTCGGTTACCCCCAGGGATTTCAGTAAGGCCCAGACTTGCTCTGGGGTGCGGAAGTTATCATCGGTTTCATCAGCGTTGAGGGGGAGCTCCCAGCGATGATTGCCCATGCTCAACGCAATGTCGGCCACGGGGCGTGTACTGTCAGACCAGAACGTCAGGATGTGCCGGTTAGGCCACCAACGCTTTACTTTGGTATCAATAACAACCCAGCGAGTTGGCAAGGTATCGCCAACCAGCTTGATACCAAGGCCCTCACGCGTGGCGCTTGAGCCGCCATCACACGCGAGAAGGTACTGCACCCGTCGGGTTTCAGTTGCGCCAGTGTCTAGATCTTTGATGGTGAGCGTGACCCCGGTGTCATCTTGCTCCATGCTCTGGAATTCGTAACCGTACTCAACGTTGACGCCCTCGAACCGGTTGGCCCCATCGCGGAGGGTTTTCTCCATTTCTGGCTGGTAGATTGCGTAGGAAGTCGCGTGTCCGAGCTGGCCCGAAGGGAAGCGCATAGACATGAGTTCTTGGCCATCGTAAGTGATCCAGCGCAACGAGTGCGTCACATCCATGTTTTCTTTGAGCTCATCCGATAGACCCATCTCTTGGAACAAACGCATCGTCCAGTCGTTGACGGTGACTGCCCGAGCTCTCGAATAAATATCGGGCTCACGCTCAATAGCGAGTACGTTGATGCCGCGAGCCCCCAAGAAGTTAGCGGCGGCCACACCTGAAGGACCAAAACCTATGATGCCCACTTCAGCATCGAACTTTGCATGCTTGTTCATAGTTGTTACCTGTTCGGATATTTTTTGTTGTCGTTAGTTTTCTAGAAAAGTGCAAACAATGCGGTTGAACTCTTCGGCATGCTCCCACTGAACCCAGTGGCCACACTGGGGCATGACCATAAACCGGCATCGGGGGATCTGGCGCATGAGAATCAAGCCCATATCCATCGGCATGACACGGTCCTCTCGCCCCCACAACAGCAAGGTTTCATGCGGCAATTGAGTGAGGCGCGAATCCCGCCAGAGTTCTTCAGGCATGCCGGCTAGTCCTGGTCGCATCGGAGGCTGCGCCACAATTCGTGGATCCATGGCCGCATCAAGCCTTTCCTGAAGCAGGTCGTCAGTAAGGGCGGAGGCGTCATAAACAAATTGCCCGATAAAGTTCTTGAGCTTTTCGATTGATGGGCCGGTTCCCTCATAGAAGTTCACCAAAGACTTGATGCCATCTGTAGGGAAGAGAGAAAAAATGGATGAGCCGCCACCAGATCCCATCAGCACCATTCGATCTACTCGAGCGGGATGCTCCAGTGCGATTTTCAGGGTGATCATTCCCCCCATCGAATTACCGACAAAATGCGCTTTGTCGACTTCGAGGTGATTCAGCAGGCTCAGGATCTGATCCGCCCACCAACCGGGAATAGGAGCATCGACGGGCTTCATATCCGATTTTCCAAACCCTGGTAAGTCCGGGCAAATTACCCGAAAATTGCGAGCCAGATAATCGATGTTCTTAACAAAGTTGGAACGACCTGTTGCACCTGGACCGGACCCGTGAAGCAGCACTACGACCGGACCCTGCCCAACATCTTCATAATGAATGTTTACACCACCTACCGTGGCAACCTTGGTGCCTGCTGCCTGATCATTCATGAGTGCCTGCTCCCGGTGCCAGCTTCATTTCATGGCCCCAGATGCTGATAGCATCGTGACGCTCTACAACCCAGTCATCATCGATCTCACGGGCACCCCAGCCGTATTCAAGCTCGAATCCTGACGGGGTGTGCATATAGAACGACACCATGTGATCGTTACTGTGCCTGCCCATGCTCATAAAAACGGGTACGCCCGCTTTGCAAACACGGTCATAGACTAGGCCGACGTCGTCCATATTTTTGGTCTGCAGCATGATGTGAATGATTTTTTTCGGGCTCGGCACGGAGGCAAACGCCAGACTATGATGCCGGGGATTGCAGTGCATGAATGTCACTGGAACCGTTACGCCACCGGGGAAGGGCATATCTATGTAATCGCTAACGCAAAAGCCGAGACGGCTGTAGAACGATTCATAGGTCGGAGCATCCGGGACTGAGATGACGATATGTCCCATTCCCTGGCTACCGGTGACAAAACCGGAGATTCCAGTGGGTGACACAAATGGCTTTTCCGACCGCTGGGTTGCGCCCCAGTACAGCTCACACTGGACTCCGGCCGGATCCGTAAATCGAGCGATTGCCTTTACGCCACGGCTGGCAGCGATCTCTTCAGAAAGTTGATACTCAACCCCCTGCTCTTCGAGGCGTTTTAGTACCGATTTGAACTCCTCTTCATTCCTGGTTTCCCATCCCAGAGCACTCAAATCGTCGGCTGGCCCCTCTTCTACGCGTATTCGCATCGCGCGATTGTCGATTCGTAATTCTAGAGCGCCATTCTTTATGGAAGCCTCGGCACCCAGAACATTACGACTATAGTCTTGCCATTTCTGAAGGTCACTTGCTTCAATTACAACATAGCCCAGTGCAGTGATTGACATGTGTTCTCCTTTAAACTTTATCTTTTGAATATCAAAAAAATTATCTGTTTGATCAAAAGATCCAGGCTAACCCGAGCATGGGGCCAGTTAATTTTGTATCCGGTGAGTTATCGTCTTTGCTTTGCTCGAAGTGGCGGTAAATCAGAAGTGCGCCGAGGTTTTTTGATAACTGAGTCTTGAAGCCGGCACGAATTTCTCTCGCTTTACTTTTCTGCAAATCAAAGTAGCCAAGATCAAGGGAACCAATTAAGGGAACCTTGCCACCGATCATCGTCAGTAGGTAATCACCGCCGGTGTGAATGCCGATCCCGAAATCACTGCTGTCGGCAGGAAGTGTGTCGAAGGTTTGCTTCATGCTGAAGCGTTCGATGCTGACGAACCCCGTGCCTTTGGAAAAGTGCTTCCGCGCCCCGATGCCCAGGCGAAGTTCCTCGGCATCTACTCGTTCTTCAAGGCCAGGCGCCAGTTCAAGATCAACTTTTGCATCCTCGTACTGAAGGTACCCGTATAGCCACCCTTTGCCTATTTCGGCGGCCAGACCGCGAGCAACGCCATCACCATCCGGTGCAGGACCGTCGTTGTCCAGCTTGGCGTCAGAAACATAGCCACCTAAAAGACCATAGACCTTCGGCTTGTCATCGGCGTATGTAAGACAAGTAAAAAACATGAAAGAGATAAGGAGTGAGAGACTGCGAAACATATTGATACCTTTTATTTGTTTTAGTCTTAAATGTTCATATTTTTTTATTATTAGTGCTGAGCTAACTAAGGTTTTTAGATTCTTGTTTGTTTGGTGATTCGAAAATTTTCCTCCTGTAGACATCAGTTTGTTTACGGTGTCGCCAGTATCGCTATTGCAGCCGTTATCTGGCGGGCAAACATGCAGAACTTGATTCGAGGGTCTGGCTTGCGCACTTTCCAAAACTGGTACTAGCGAAAGGTGTGCCATGCTTTTTTTGGGCGGCATGAAAATTTTTGGTTGGGGATTTAAAGGTTTTTAAATACAAGTGGTTGGAGATTTTATTTTCTAGAGGCTGGCGGCGTTCTAGCCTGTGTGAGTCAGTGAATTATTGACCTAAATTTAATAAATTTATTAACTTTGAAATTGATAATTGATAAATTTTTGATAAATTTATCAATTGATCAGAAAGTAAATTCGACTTGTCTCGGGAAGGTAGATTTATGGGCTTGCACACCGAAGGCGCCAGCGCGGCCACTGAGACCAGTGCGCAGGGTGAGAGCGCACTCCATTCCATTGATTTTAGGCAGATACCCGAACAGCTTACCTTTAATACCGAGGAGGGGCTGATATGGCACAACGATCGACGGATGGTGTTGATGCATGCAGACTCAATTGGAGCTCTTCGAGAAGAAATCATCGAAAGTTACGGCATGGAGGAGGCGCGGGCACTTCTGACGCGGTTCGGGTATTCCGCGGGAAGCCGCGATGCTGAACTTGCTCTCAGGCTGTATAAGGATCAGGCGACAACGTATGACCTGGTGTTCTCCGGGGGGAAGTTTCATGCCCTGCAGGGAATAGCCGTCGTCGAGATGATCAAGTCTGAAATCGATGCTGAGAAAGGTGTCTGCAATCTCGAGTTCAGTTGGCGCAACTGCTTTGAGGATCATGCACATGTGCAGGCTTATGGTATCGGCGAAGATGTCGCCTGTTGGATTGAGACTGGCTACGCCTCCGGTTTCTTGAGTGTGTGTATGGGCAAAAGAGTTCTGGTTCGTGAAGTTGAATGTCGCGCCCAGGGGTACGATGCATGTCGGCTGCTTGCCCAGCCGGTAGATGAGTGGGGCGATGTCGACAGTGATCTTCGCTACTACGACGCATTGCACTGGAAAATTGATCGCGCCAAAGGAGGAGGAGAAACTGCTGGGTCGCCAGCGCGCTCGTCGAGCGGGTCAATTGTGGGCCCGGACAATCATTCTGTGGTGAAATTCATAGGCGCATCGGTGCCCTTTAATATATTGATGCACAAGGTTTCACGAGTTGCACCGACGGCCGCCACTGTTTTGCTGCTAGGAGAAAGTGGTGTAGGAAAGAGTGCACTAGCGAAAGAAATTCAACAACTGAGTAGCCGGTCACAGGGGCCGTTTCTGGAGCTGAACTGTGCTGCAATTCCCGAGCAGTTGGTGGAGTCGGAGCTGTTTGGGGCTGAAAAAGGTGCTTTTACCGGAGCTGTGTCCAGGCGAGAGGGGCGCTTTGAGGCTGCAGATGGTGGAACTTTGTTTCTGGATGAAGTTGGTACCTTGTCCATGACTGCGCAAGGCAAATTGCTTAGAGCCATTCAGTCTGGTGAATTTGAGCCTCTTGGCTCATCCCAATCGAGAAGAGTTGATGTGCGCATTATTGCGGCGACCAATGAGGACCTTTGGAGTTTGGTGCAGGAGGGGAAGTTCAGGCAGGATCTGTATTACCGGTTGAACGTATTTCCGGTGGTCATTCCTCCGTTGCGAAAAAGACGTGATGACATCCCGGTTCTGATTGAGCACCTGATGAAAAAATACATGGCGCGGCATGATAAGGCTATCTCGGGCATAGGCTCACGCGCACTCCAGCTGATTATGAACCATTCATGGCCGGGCAATATCAGAGAGCTTGAGAATGTTATCGAGAGAGGCGTTATTCTCGCGGATGAGGGCCGGCCGTTGTCACACAGGCATCTCTTCACCATTGACGGTTCGTTACAGGGTGATTCATTGATGTCGCTCAACAGGAAGGGTGCACTGATGGAACATGGGGCATTGGTTTCCGAGTCCGGTGTTGATGGGGAAATAAATATTGAGGTCGAAGCGCTGCATGCCTGGTCTGAAGGCATAGTTGAAAGAGAGAATCTCACCCTTGACGATATCGAGAATTCGTTGGTCACTGCCGCTTACCATCATGCTGGGGGGAACGCTTCAAAAGCCGCGATGAAACTTGGGATGACCAGAGCCCAGTTTGCTTATCGCGCAAAGAAACTCAATTTGAGGTCGTAGCGGCTGTTCAAGGCTGAGCAGGTGGCAGCGTAAGTCGTCGCTGTCTCGGGCTGGTTTCAAGCGATCCGCTAGCTCCCTGCTAACGGGAATGTTAGAAAGTTTCGTAAATTCCCGCTATTTCATCGTCCTGTAACCGAAGATCAGGCAATTTAAGTCCGTTCTTATACTAAGATCGTAACCAAAATTCTGTAAAAAATGCTATCTTAGTAGGTCTATCAAAAGTTCCGAATCAGTCATCGGCATAACCAGCCGTTCACAAGACGCCTGACCGTGCCATGACCGTCCTGAACCCACCCATTTGCCTGAGGACGAAAATGACAACATCCAAAGCCAAGATTGTCTACACACTGACCGATGAGGCCCCCGCCCTCGCCACCCGGTCACTGCTTCCCATCCTGGAAACCTTCGCCAAGCCGGCCGGCATCGACTTTGAAACCAGCGACATCTCTCTCGCGGCGCGTATTCTGGCAGGCTTCCCGGACTACCTCGAAGAAAACCAGCGCGTTCCGGATGCCCTGGCTGAATTGGGTGAGTACACCAAGGATCCGGACGCCAACATCATCAAGCTTCCGAACATCTCCGCGTCCATTCCCCAGCTCCGTGCCGCCATCAAAGAGCTGAACGAACAGGGCTACAAGGTTCCGGAATATAAAGAACACCCGGAAACCGACGAAGAGAAAGAAATCCACGCCCGTTACTCCAAAGTACTGGGCAGTGCTGTTAACCCGGTACTGCGTGAAGGTAACTCCGATCGCCGTGCGCCGGCTGCGGTAAAAGCCTTTGCCCGCAAGTTCCCCCACAGCATGGGTGAGTGGAGCCCGGCGTCCCGTACACACGTAGCGCACATGCGCGGTGGTGACTTCTACTCCAGTGAGCAATCGGTCACCCTGGACAAGGCCACCAACGCCCGCATCGTGTTTGAGAACAAGCAGGGCAAACAGACGGTACTGAAGCCCGACCTGCCGCTGCAGGAAGGCGAAGTGCTGGACGGCATGTTCATGAGCAAGAAGGCTCTGGTGAAGTTTTTCGAAGACGCCATTGCCGACTGCGAGAAAACCGGCGTGATGTTCTCCCTGCACGTTAAAGCCACCATGATGAAAATCTCCCACCCGATCGTGTTCGGTCACGCGGTGAAGGTTTTCTACAAGGAGCTGTTCGACAAATACGGCGACCTGTTCAAGGAAATCGGTGTTAACCCGAACAACGGCCTGTCTTCCGTCATTGAGAAGATCAAGCAGCTGCCGGAGTCCAAGCAGGAGCAGATTCAGGAAGACCTGCACGCGTGCTATGAGCACCGCCCGGAAATTGCCATGGTGGATTCCGTTAAAGGCATCACCAACCTGCACGTACCGAGCGACGTGATTGTCGATGCCTCCATGCCGGCGATGATCCGCAACTCCGGCAAGATGTGGGCCCGTGACGGCAAGCTCAAGGACACCAAGGCGGTTATGCCGGAGTCCACCTACGCCACCATCTACCAGGAAGTGATCAACTTCTGTAAGACCCACGGCGCGTTTGACCCCACCACCATGGGTACCGTACCGAATGTGGGCCTGATGGCGCAGAAAGCCGAAGAGTACGGCTCCCACGATAAGACCTTCGAAATGAAGGAAGACGGCATTGTGCGTGTGGTGGCCGAAGACGGCACCGTGCTGACCGAGCACAAGGTTGAAGAAGGCGACATCTGGCGCGCCTGTCAGACCAAAGACCTGCCGATCCGTGACTGGGTCAAGCTGGCGGTTAACCGGGCCCGCTCCAGCGGCACGCCTGCGGTGTTCTGGCTGGACGATGAGCGCGCCCACGATGCCCAGCTGATCAAGAAGGTTGAAAAGTACCTGGCCGAGCTGGACACCGACGGTCTGGAAATCCACATCAAGTCTCCGGTTCGCGCCATTCGCTGGACCATGGAGCGCCTGATTCGTGGTCTGGACACCATCTCGGTAACCGGCAACGTGCTGCGGGACTACCTGACCGACCTGTTCCCGATTCTGGAACTGGGCACCAGTGCCAAGATGCTGTCCATCGTACCGTTGCTGAACGGCGGTGGCCTGTACGAGACCGGTGCTGGCGGTTCTGCGCCCAAGCACGTACAGCAGCTGATCCAGGAAAACCACCTGCGTTGGGATTCCCTGGGTGAATTCCTGGCCACGGCGGTGTCTCTGGATGAGCTGGGTGAGAAACAGGACAACCAGCGGGCCCGTCTGCTGGGCCAGACCCTGGACAAAGCCACCGAGCGCCTGCTGGAAAATAACCAGTCTCCGTCTCGCGTCACCGGTGAGCTGGATAACCGGGGTTCCCACTTCCACCTGGCTCGTTACTGGGCGGAAGAGCTGTCAAAGCAGGATGATGACAAGGAGCTGAAAGAGTTCTTTGCCAAGTTGTCGAAACAGCTGGAAGAGAACAAGGACAAGATCCTGGAGGAAATGACCGTGGTGCAGGGCCACCCGGCCGATATCGGTGGTTACTACCACCCGCCCATGGAGAAGGTGTGTGAGGTGATGCAGCCAAGCGCGACCTTCAACAAGATCCTGGCCGATGCACGGGACTCCGTGAAGTAAGGCCAGCGGTTCAGCCGGCCGGAGCCTGCTCCGGCCGTGATTGACAAAAACCGGGTTGCCCATGGTCGCCCGGTTTTTTTGTGCTTGCTCCTGCCGTCAATCCTGCTGCAGAGGCACTAACAGGCCATTGGTCAGGCGTGCCAGATCGTCCGGCGTCAGCTCTATCTCGAGTCCACGTTTGCCGGCGCTGACGAACACCGTCGGGAAGTGGTGGGCGGTGCTGTCGATAAACGTTCGGAGCCGTTTTTTCTGGCCCAGAGGGCTGACACCACCCAGCACATAACCGGTGGTTTTCTGGACCAGCTGTTTGTCCGCCATCGTGGCTTTCTTTGCCCCGGCGGCCCTTGCGATCTGCTTGAGGCCCAGCATGGCGGTGACCGGTACAATGCCGACCGCCAGTTCCTTGTCATCCAGGCTCACCACAAGCGTCTTGAATACTTGCTCCGGCGCCACACCCATTTTCGCCGCTGCTTCACCACCGTAACTCTCGGCCGCCGGATCGTGGTCGTACTCATGTATGGTGTAGTTCACTTTGGCCTTCTTGGCCGCAAGAATTCCAGGGGTCATGCAGGGTCCCGTATTGATCGATGGTGGACGGAATTAAAGCATGCGCTGCCGGCGACGTCATCCCTCTGGCACCACCGGCCAGTAACGGGAAATTTCTCCCAGTCTGGCATCGAAAACGGCGAGATCGCCGAACTGCAAAAACACAGACTCGCTCTGATGCGGCCTCAGGAATACCCAGTCGTCTTCCTGCAGTGGCACCCCGGCGGCCAGGTTAAGCATCTCCTGATTACTGGACCGTCCGAACACCGGGTTGGTTGTCAGCCCCGCCGGTGACACCGGCCGAGCCTTCCAGTTGCCCCCGTAAATGAAGACCGCCCTGGCCCGGTTGGGGTTCCACAATCGCTGCAGTCGGCCAATGCCCGGTGTGCCGGGAATCCGGTTGGCTTCCTGCAGTTTCAGCACCGGAGTGGCAATGAAAGCCGCAGGCTGGTGGCCCGCCAGGGTGGCCAGGTCGAAATCCGTGGGCATCACCAGGCCGGAGCCGGCCGCTAGTTCGTTGGCGGTAATGGTGTTGGCCCGGCCCTTATATAACTGGTACGTGGTGGAGCCTCCGGTGTTGAAGGTGAGCCCTGCCAGATCACGCCCCAAGGTGTTCCGGGCCAGTGAAACATACCGGTTGTAACGGGCCATGGCCTTTTGCCACAACCAGTCGGTTGGCCCCGGTGCTTTCACGATATGGGGTTCATAACCCATAAAACCGCTGAAGCTCAGCCAGCGGGATTGCTCTATGTCCAACAGCGCCCGGGATAGCAGCTGATCATCGTTGAACCCGCCCCGGTGCAGGCCGATATCCAGTTCCAGGTTCACCCGCATAGGCTCGCTCCGTTGACGGGCCAGTTGCTCGTATTGCGCCAACCGGCGTGGAGAGTCGATCAGCCATTGCAGTTGCTGTCGGGGCTGGAAGTCGTTCTGGTCAGCCTGGTGCCGATCATAGAAACGGGCAGCCGCCGCGACCGGTAACGGTTTGCCCAGCAGAATGTCGGCGTCAGGGATGGAGCTGGCAATCTGGTTGAGGAAAGGCTGGTGAAACAGCATCAGCCGCCGGGTGCCGGTCTTGGCCATCACGTGCTCCAGTAAGGGCACCGAAGGTAGGGATTTCACCACAATCCGGTAGTCGAAGTCGTGGCCAAGGTGTTGTAGCAACACCTGAATGTTGTGGTCCAGGCGTTGCTGGTCAATCACCAGGGTGGGTGTGGCCAGCCCGCTGGCATCCAGCGCCCGGGACAGGGCGCGGAAGTAGTCTGAGTGGCCATCGCGAATAGCCGGGGGCCGGAGCCATGCGGCTGTACCCAGGCCGCCGGCCGCCACCCCGGCCAGAATGAGTTTGCGCCTTTGCTGACGGAACGCTTCGCTGTGAGCCATGGTGGGTTATCCGTGGGAGGTATTGTCGCTGAAAAGGCCGGCCAGGTAAGGGTTCAGGAAACGGCCGTTCGGGTCGAGACTTTTCCTTACTTCACAGAATGCCTGCCATTTCGGGTACTGCGCCTGGAATTCAGCGGCGGTAAGCGTGTTCAGCTTGCCCCAGTGAGGCCTGCCACCATACCGGCGGAATATCGGCTCCACTGCGGCAAAGAGCGGCTGGTAGTCATCCTCGAAAAACCGGTGGACGGCGATGGATACTGAATCCCGCCGATAGAATGGGCTGAGCCAGGCATCATCGGCTTGCACAAAGCGCACCTCGAAGGGAAAGAACACCTCCGGGAAACAGTTTTCAACCAGATCCACCACCTCCCGGAAGGCCTTTTGCCAGTTTTCTCTGGGCAGGTGGTACTCCATCTCATTGAAGCGCACATTGCGGTCACTGGTGTAGTTCTGCCAGGACGGCGCCACCTTCTGCTCCCGGGCCAGGGTGCGCATATAACCCCCGAGAATCAAGCGCCGCAGCCTGGGGGACCAGGCCAGGTAGTCGCGGGCTTTCTGCAAATCCCGCGCGCCGTCGTTCTGGTCCAGTGCCGGGGTTGCCGAGAGGGGTTCGTCCGTCAGGTCGTGGGTGCTGGTGAAACCCATGCCGGAGAACGGAATGTAATAGAACTCAAAATTGCGATGCTGGTCTGCCAGGGTGTCCGCCGTTGCCAGAATGTCCTCGATGGGCAGCCATTCGGTGGTTTTCCGGAGCCGATATGGGCGGGTATTTTGCAGGGTGACGTCAGTCACAATGCCCAGGCAGCCCAGCCCCACCCTGGCTGCCTGGAACAGGTCCGGATGCTGGGTCTGGCTGCACTCGATACGCTCGCCATTGGCGGTGACCAGTGTCAGCGCCGATACGTAGCCAGACAAGCACATCAGCTTGCTGCCAGTGCCATGGGTTGCAGTGGCCAGAAGGCCCGCCAGGGATTGCTGGTCTATATCGGGCATGTTGAACAGGGCCTGGTCAATCGCTTCCAGGGGTTGGCCCAGTTGCCCGAGCAGGGTGCCGGCGGCCACCTTGGCCTGGCACCGGCTGTCATCATGCCCCAGAACGCCGCTCAGGCGAGCCACGGATACCAGAATGCCGTCGGTGGGTACCAGGGCGGAGAATGAATGGCCAGAGCCAACGGGGCGAACGGGCAGGTGTCGATGGTTTGGGGCGGCAAGGAGTTCCTGCAGCTCGGTGACGCTCCGGGGGGCAACACGCATGGCAGGGACCGACTGCTGGGAGCCAGACCAGTTACGCCAAGGCAAAGGGGACTTGCTGCCCCCGGCGTTGCTTTGTGCCTGTGCCGGCGCTTGCTGTGCTGCCTGCAGCGACAGGGTATGCCCGACGATGGCGGTACTGACCAGCAATTGCAGAAAATGCCGTCGTTCCATATGAATCTACCTCAGGTTTCTGCCGGCCGCGCCATGAATTCGATGAGCGCCTGAAATTCTGCGGTGTCGCAGTCCATGCACAAGCCGTAGGGCGGCATACCACCCATGCCCGACACCACGTTGTCCACCAGCCGCTGCATGCCTTTCTCCAGGCGCCTGTTCCAGGCTTCGCTGTCACCGGTCAGGGGGGCATCCGAAGTGCCCCGGCTGTGACAGGCCATGCAGGAGCGCTGATAGATACCGGAAAGTTCAGGGTCTTGAGGACGGGCTGTTTCGGCATAGTCCCAGATGGCCTGTTCAGAAGGGCCGGAGGGTGAACAACCGCCAATGATCAAGGCAAGGCTGGTAATGACCAGCAGCCTGGCGTGAGTATGGTGCAGAGGGTGTTGAATCATTGTTTTTGCCCAAAACAAAACTATGTGTCACGTTTAGTTTTGTGGAAATGCCGGGAAAATGCAACCTTGCCTCGACTGAACGTGTGAAACTGTCTACTTTTCCTATAGGACAGCTCCCCAAGGCAAAAGGAAGACTATGCAGCCTGAACAACCAGAGCGAGGGAAAGAAACCGGCTGGAGTAGCAGTCAAAGCCCTTTGCGCCGTGCCCTGTCGGCCACCCTGGTGTACCTGGTGGCAGGTATCATCTGGATTACGTTTTCTGACCGGATGGTGGAGATCTGGTTTGCAGACCCCCGGTCCCTGTCAGCCATGCAAACCTGGAAAGGGTTTTTGTTTGTCGCGGTCACCGCGCTGGTGTTATTCACCGTTATGCTGCGCTTGCTCAGCAAGGATCGTTTGTTGCTGTCGCTCCAGCTGGACCAGCGGCGGGCGCTGCGCCAGAGGGAGCAGCAACTGCGGGTATTGATGGATAACCTCCCGGGCATGGCCTATCGATGCCGGAACGACGACAGCTGGACCATGATGTTCGTTTCTGGTGGCTGTGAGCAGCTGACCGGCTATCTGCCCGACGACCTGATCAACAACAAGCTCGTCAGCTATGCCAGCCTGATGGATCCGGATGCAATCGAACAGGTGTCCGAAGAGGTCGCCATTGCGGTGCGCAAAGGCCGGTCTTTTTCCCTGGAGTACGCTATTACCCGCAAAGACGGCCGTAAGGTGTGGGTCTGGGAGCGTGGCTGCGGTGTCGAGCACGATGACGGCAGTGTTTTCCTGGAGGGGATAGTGCTGGATATCTCCGACCGCAAACAGCTGGAAACCGAGTTGGAGGAGATGGCCACCCGAGATCCTTTGACCGGCCTGCTCAACCGGCGGGAGTTCTCCAGAGTCCTGGAGGAAGAGTTGGAGCGCGCCCGCCGCTATGAACGTCCGATGGCGCTGTTATGGATTGATTTTGATCACTTCAAGGACATCAATGACAGCTGGGGCCACGCTGCTGGTGATACCGTGCTCTGTGCGGTGAGCGAGATCCTGACCGACCGGGTAAGAAGTGTCGATTCCGTCGGCCGGTTTGGTGGCGAGGAATTCGTTATTGTGCTGCCCGAAATGGATGTGGAGGGTGCCCGGGATACCGCCGAGCGTTTGCGCCAGCGGGTAGGTAACGCGCCGATACCGCTGGAGTCTGGCCACTCGGTGCCATTAACCATCAGCGTGGGTGTCGCGGTTTATCCTGTTCATGGTCACACAGTGGAAACACTTTGCAGCGCAGCGGACAAGGCGATGTATCAGGCCAAAATGCAGGGTCGCAACTGTGTGGCCATGGCGCAGCCGATCGAGCCGGTTCATAATGAAACCTGATAAAGGCTGAAATGTCGGCCCCAGCAAGTGTCCCGGGAGGGGCCAGTTCTCAATAACGATAAAAGGCGTCCGTTATGCATTCACTCGCCCGCCGTGCCCTGCACACCTGCGATATTCCGGAAGACCTGACCTCTGTCACTTTCCGCAATCGTGACACCGAACACCCGGATCGGGTTGGTTTACCGCAGGACGCAGTGGAATCCGTATGGCGTAGTGTGGAGGGCTTGTACCGGACCGGTGTGCACCCGGGAATCCAGCTGTCGCTCCGTTACCGGGGCGAGCAGGTGCTGCATGGCGCCATGGGCCATACCCGGGGCAACGGCCCCCATGATCCCGCCGCTCTGCCCAGGCTGCCGATGACCACGGAAACCCCGATCTGCTATTTCTCCGCCTCCAAGGCGGTGACGGCGCTGCTGATGCACATGCTCGCAGAGCAGGGCCTGGTGAATCTGATGGACCCGGTTTCCTACTACTGCCCGGAGTTTGCCAAGAACGGAAAGCGCACCATCACCGTGCACCAGATTCTCTCACACCGGGGCGGTATTCCGGCGATTCCCCGTGAGACCCCCATAGACGTGCTCTGGGAGCGTGATGAAATCTGGCGCCTGCTGTGCGCTGCCAAACCGGTCGAGGTGGATGGCGCGAAGGTGGCTTACCATGCCATTACCGGTGGCTTTGTGTTGCAGCGGGTCTTGGAGAAGGTCACGGGCGATACCATCGAGAATTATCTGGACCGGTACCTGCGCAAACCTATGGGTATGAAGTGGTTCACTTACGGAATCGCCCCGGAGAAGCTGCACGAACTGGCTACCAATTATGCCACCGGCCCGACCCCGATGTTTCCGCTGTCGTGGATCGTCAGCCGGGCCCTGGGCGGAGACATTCGCACGGTGGAGAAAGTCACCAACGACCCGCGCTTCCAGGAGGCGGTCATACCCGCCGGTAATCTCTGTGGCACCGCGGAGGAAATGGGCCGGTTCTTCCAGATGATGCTCAACGGCGGGGTTTGGAACGGCCAACGGATTTGCAGTGAGTTAACCATCCGCCGTGCCATCCACCAGTTCGGTTCATTGCAGATAGACCGTACCATGATGATCCCCATGCGCTTCAGTGCTGGCATGATGCTGGGCGGCAACCCGGTAGGACTCTGGGGGCAGCAGAGCCGTTATGCCTTTGGCCATGTCGGTCTGATCAACAAGTTGTGTTGGGCCGACCCGGCCCGGGATATTTCCGTGAGCCTGCTCAACACCGGGTTTCCGATAGTGGGTCATCACTTACCGGCCCTGGCCAGATTTGTCTATACTGTGTGCAGGCAGTTCCCGGTGTTGCCGGAAAACAAGCGAAGGCTGGTGGCTGCCTGAGTCAGTAAAAGTGAAACCTTGTTCATTCTAATTGCACTTTGTCTGACAGTTCTGCAAAATCGGCATTCTGAAACGGATTATTCACCAGACTCAAAGGATGAGGCACCATGGACAAACCCGAACTTCCCCCGCCTGAACTTCAGCGCGTCAAGCTGGACCAGCACGACAGCGTACGCAGCCATGTACAACAGCAGGTATGCGACGAGGTCCAGCGCCTGGAACGCCGTATCGAAACCCTGCGACTGACCAAAGCCCCCCATGCGGCCATCATGATCTCCACCTATGAGCGTATGATCAGCCGGAAGAAAGGCTTTCTGCAGAACTGGGACCTGTGAGCCTATTTGCGGGTTGAGGCCGACGCTGCGTTCCAGGTGGCGATGGCGAGATCTTCGCTCTGGTAGACGCAGTTATCGGGATTCTGCTTTGTTGCATCGTCGTCTTCCGCCCCGTCGTCCGGTACACGGGCAGGCTCGCCATCCGAAGTGTAGATATGCACAGTATCCATGGCGTAGTTGATCTCAACGCGCAGGCAGTCTGGCGGCGTGTTATCCGCACCGTACCGGCTCAGGTCTATGACCGTCTGCTCGGTATTCTTGATGAACAGTGTGTCGAGTTGGGCGTCGGTTACAAAGGTTTGGCGTAGTTCAATGCCCCCGACATTCCGGCTGACGTAATCGGCGGTGGCATACTCCGGCTGGTTGTAGCCACTGGCAACAAACTGCAAGGCGTCAAAGCGGGAACCGGCCAGCACACTCAGCAGCTCCGGCTGCTCTTCCCTGACATCATCGTTGACGCTTCGGGCCACATACTGAATGGTCCGATAGACCTTTTCGGTAAGGTCACTGCCTTCGGGACCCTCCGGCAGATATCGCCAATCGAGGGTCTGGTAGTTCCATTCGTAGTCGTTCAGGGGCTGGAGACTGAAGGACGCCGCCTGGTCGGTAAAGCGAATACGGGCGCCGGCACTGCGGGTGTTGTAGTTGCCGGCCTGGGACAGCGCGATGCGATCCCGGATGTAACGCCGGCCTTCAGCAAAGTTGGTAATACCGCCCACGCTGATCACCTGGTTCATCAGGTCCAGCGGGTTACGCACCCGGGTATAGTCCTGGCCGGTGTCGTCTGGCTGTGCACCGATGAAGATATCGATATGCCGCCGGATTTCTTCCACCGTAGCCAGGTGGTCCTCGTTGTCGGCGTCGTCGCCAGTGGGTTGTATGCTTTGGTAGAAATCGCTGAACCGGGTGAAGCTGAGGGTATCCGGCGCCTGCTCGGTGTTGGTCAGGTCAAAGGTTGAGAACACCAGGTCAACATTGGTTGCCGGGTTGAACGCGGAGGAACCGGTGCTTTCCATCCGGCACCCCGACAGGGTAAGGACGGACAGGGAAACAGCAACAAAAAGGCAGGAATGTCTCATTTCAGGTGGCCCCGGGGTGCGAAAAAACGGGTGAAAGGCTAAAGTGACTTGTGCTGACAATAAACGATAAAGCACGCAGCTACCCGCGCGGAGATCACATTTTGCAGCAACGGTTTTCCGAAACGCTCAACCGGGTGCTCGTCGCCCTGTTGATGCTGGTTGTTGTTTCCTTGCCATCGCTGGTGCAGGCGAAAAACGCCTGTCCTGCCGGGTCGGTGGTGCTGGATAGTACGACCAGCAGTGTGCGTAATCTCGATGGCTGTATCTGGTATCTGGAAGATGCCGGCCATGAGCTGGCCATTGACGACATCCTGGCTATGCCGGAGGAGCAGTTCAGCCTGCACCGGGGGGGCGTGCTCAATTTCGGTTATACCGACTCGGCCTACTGGACCCGTTTTGATCTGACCACCCGCGGCAGCCAGGTTGCCAGCAACTGGATCCTGGAACTGGCGTTGCCACTGGTGGATGAAGTCTGGCTGTATGTGGTGCGTGACGGTCGGGTGGTTGAACAGCGCCGTGCGGGCTACCTCGACAACTGGGACGACCGGGATCTGGCCGTGCCCAACCCGACCTTCCGTCTGCAGTTGTTGCCCGATGCCACCACCACCGTGTATCTGCGAACCACCACCACCAATACCTTCAGGTTGCCAGTAACACTCTGGCACCCGGACAGTTACATTGAGAAAGTCTCCATCGATGAAGCGGTCAGGGGCGTGCTGTTGGGGGCCATCCTGGCCATCCTCGCCTATAACCTGTTTGTTGCTGTGTCAGTCCGGGAACGCAGCAACATCTATTATGTGCTGTACCTGGTCTGCGCGGCGGTGTTTATCGGCACCGAACAGGTGCACGGGGTTCAGTTGCTGGACAACCGGCCACCGATTCTGGACAAGGCCTACCTGCATTTTCAGATCATCCTGACCTGGTTCTTCGGGTTGCTGATGGCCCGTTCTCTGCTCGAGACCCAACAGCGCTCCCCGGACCTGGACCAGGTGATCCGCCTGTGCCTGTATTCGGTGACGGCCACCTTCGTGTTGTCGTTCTTCATGCCCTACTCGGTGGCGATGGAATGGATTGTGGTGGGGTCCATTCTGTTGAGCCTGATCCTGATTGTGGTCAGTTACCTGTCATGGCGCTATTACAACCCAGCGGCCCGGTCCTACTTCTTTGCCTGGACCATGGCGCTGATCGGTTTTGGGATCTATGCCCTGACGGTCATGGGGTATCTGCCGCTGAATACCTTTACCACCTATGCGCCCCAATTCGGCCTGGTGGCCCAGATCATTCTGTTTTCCTTTGCCCTTGCCGATCGTATCAAGCAGGTTCAGGGCGAAGCGCTGGCCTGGAACCAGCGGGCACTGGCTAATCTCCAGCGCTACCAGTCTCTGTTTGATAACGCCATTGAAGGGGTGTTCCAGATGTCGCCAGACCGGCGCTTTGTCACCGCCAATCCGGCGATGGCCGAGTTGTTGGGCTACAGCAGCAGCCGCGAGTTACTGCAGGACAACCCGGATGTGCTGGAAACCTGCATTGCTGATGACCGGCTGCGGCGCCTGGTGGTAGAGCAGCTGGAAGTCCGGGGCATGGTCAAGGGTATTGAAGCCCGCTATTTCACCCGCAGTGGTGTTGAACGCTGGGCCACCATCTCGTTGCACACGGCCTACGATCTGGATGGCGAGCCCATGCACCTTGAAGGTACCTGCATTGATGCGACCGAGAGCCACCAGCGCCAGCGAATCGAGCGGGAGCGTGAGCAGGAGCGCCTGGAGAAAGAGCTGGCCCGACACTCAGCCCAGGCCAAGAGCCAGTTTTTGGCCAACATGAGCCATGAGATCCGGACACCGCTGGCAGCCATTATCGGGTATGGCGAAACCCTGCTGGACCCAGACCTTGATGAGCGGGAGAAACGCAGCAGTGCCGAGACTGTCGTGCGCAGTGGCCGACATCTGCTGGAGTTGGTCAACGACATCCTTGACCACTCGAAGATCGATGCCAACAAGCTCGATGTCGATGTGGTACCGGTCATGCTGCCGGATTTGCTGGATGAGATTCGCGCCTTTTTCGAACCCCGGGCCCGGGAAAAGGGCTTGGAATTCACCATTATCTGCGACTTTCCCCTGCCCGAGCAGATCCTGACCGACCCAACCCGGTTTCGGCAGATCATCATTAACCTGTGTGGAAATGCGCTTAAATTCACCGAAAAAGGCACAATTTCTCTTATTTTGCGCTGTGACCGAGAAGCCGAAACCCTCTGTGCCCGGGTTGTGGACACCGGCATTGGCATGAAACCGGAGCAACTGGAGCGGCTGTTTGATCCCTTCGCCCAGGGCAGCACGGCTATCTCCCGGCAATACGGCGGGACGGGGTTGGGACTCAGCATTTCCCGCCGGCTGGCCGAGTTGCTTGGCGGCAGTATCCGGGTATCCAGTACCTACGGTGAGGGCAGTGAGTTTGACGTCTGCATTCGCACCGGCGACCTTGCCGACGTCCATTTTCTGCGTGACGCCTCGGAGTTGAACCAGCGCCGACGGGGTATTGCCACGGTGTTGGCCCCCAGGCTCAAAGGCCGGATTCTGTGTGCTGAAGATAACGACGTTAATCGACGCCTGGTATCCATGCTGGTAGACAGAACCGGTGCCGAGCTGGTGCACGTTAGTAACGGAGCCGAGGCGCTGGAATTGGCTAGCCGGGAGCGTTTTGACCTGATTCTGATGGACATCCAGATGCCGGTGATGAACGGCCGGGATGCCACCCAGGCATTGAGAGAAGCCGGGGTAAATACCCCAATCATCGCCCTGACAGCCAACGTAATGACGGAAGACATTGCCGAGTACCGGCTGGCGGGCTGTAATGAGCATCTGGCCAAGCCCATCGACAAACAACGCTTCTACGAGGTGCTGGCCCGGTACCTGACGGTTTGCCCTGAGGACTATCAGGGCGATACGCGCCAGTACTCGGGTAAGGTGCTGGTTGCCGAAGACAACGACGACAATCGTTTGTTGGTTGAGCGGATATTGCGGCGCTTTGGTGTTGAGCCGGTTCCGGTCGCCAGTGGCGATCTGGCCGTCCGGCTTGCGCTGGCTGACACTGTGCACCTGGTCCTCATGGATCGGCACATGCCGGAAATGGACGGTGTAGCCGCCACCCGCCTGCTGCGCCAGGCCGGGTTCCGCCGCCCGATCATTGCCTTCACGGCCGGGGATCAGACCGAGAACGATGCTCTGCTGGCGGCGGGCTGTGATGGGGTGCTGAACAAACCGATCGACCAGTCGCATTTGCAGGCCATTCTCGAACGGTACCTGGTGGCGTCACCGGCCTCAGCGGTCACCTCCGATGATATGGCGCATTTGGTGCCCCGGTTTCTGGGCGGGCTTGAGGATCGGCGTGAACGCATGCGTGTGGCATTCCGGGCCAGGGATGCGAGCGCACTACAGATGGAAAGCCACCAGATCAAAGGCACGGCCGGTGCCATGGGCTACCCCTTGATGACGCGCCAGGCGACCAGCCTGGAAAATCGGTTGAGGGAAAATCCGCCGGATTGGGCGCGAATCGGCAGGGAGCTCAGAACTCTGGACGAGATGATTGAACGGGCGCTGCAGGGAGCGCCAGATGAGCGGGAAACAACACAGGAACAGGCCAATGACTGAAAACCGACAGCAACAGGAACAGTATTCCCTCAGCATGATGTATGGTACCTACGCCGACGTTCTGTTCGTGCTGTTTCCGTTTCTGGTGATTGCCATGCAGCGGTTGTGGGATGGCAATCTTTACCAGACGCTGATGCGCCCGGACCTGAGCATCGCGGCGGCGATACTGGCGGGTCTGGCCATTGGCAAATTTGTGCTTGGCCTGGTGACCAATCGAGAGCTTGGGCGTTACAAAGAGCGTATTGTGTTCTTTATTGCCTTGACGTTGTTCGTGGTGCTGGGCCCGGCGATTATCCTGATACTGAGTATCACAGCCAACGCACAGGTCCCGGGATTTGTGGCGTTTGTGCAGCCGGTCTTGTTGATTGTGGCCATTTCGCTCTACACCACGGCGGTGAGCATCGCCAATATTCTGGTGCGTACCAACCAGGGGCCGTCAGGGGCGGAGGTGTCTGAAGCCACGTCGCAGTCGAAAGATGGTCGTCCCCGGCCCGCGCCCCTGGATTTGCCCAGACGAACCGGCAACGATGGCTACTGATCGGAGCGGATAATACAGGAGACAATGGATGACGGATCTGAGAATACTGGTAGTGGAAGATGAGCCCGTGATGCGGGAGCGGTTGGTTGAAATGCTCTACAAGGCGGGGGCGACGCAGGTGGCTGAATGCCCGGATGCGGCCTCGGCCCGGGCGGCTTTCGATGCCAGCGAGTACCATATTGTTCTGCTGGATCTGGGTTTGCCGGATGGAGATGGTCATGAGCTAATGACGCGCTTCAAGCAGATTCGGGAGGATCAGCATATCGTGCTGGTCACCGCCGATGACTCCATTGAAAGCATTCAGCGGGCAATCAGTGCCGGTGCCAATGGTTATGTGGTCAAGCCCTACTCCCAGGAAAAAATTCACGATGTGGTGAATAACTACGCCATCGTGCATGGCGGCGATATGGCGATGATGCAGGGGCTGAACCGGCGCCACTGACCGGTTCAGCACAGCATCGGAGTGTTCAGGCGACCTGGCGTGCAATCCAGGAGTTATAACGGGTGGCCAGGGCACGCACGTAACGCGCTTCGGATCCATCCAGATTGCTCAGAACCCCTTTGAAAATCCAGCCTCGTTCATACAGGCCCAGCACCCGCTGTTCGTCATCCAGGTTGACACGCTGATTCAGTTTCTTGCAAATCGCATCCAGCAGCGGCAGCTTTTCCGGGCGCTTGATCGGAGCCTGACGATTGCTGATCGGCTGATTGGCTGCACGGGTTGTCGGATGTCTTCTCATGATCTTCTCCTTGTCGTTTTGCGGCTGCAAAAACAAAAAACCCCGGGGCCTGAGGCAACCGGGGTTTGGCAGAGAAGCTGCCCCGGTCGCCGCAATGGCTCCCGGGACTGACCGAAAGCCGTTAGATGTCTTTCACCATGGCGCGCACAGACTGCCCGTGACGGCAACCGGTGGCGGAGTAAGCGGTGGTCTTGGTAATCATCCTGGTCATATCAGCTCTTTGGATTCGGTTCACTTACCAGTGTATAGGCAATTGGCCGGTTTGCAATAGCCCCGGTGATTCGGCAAACCCGTACAGACGTGGCGAAGGTCGATCGGGATAATTCCCAGTGTCACGTGTTTTTACGTTGTGCAATCCGCGGTACCTCCGTATCAGGTATCGAATGGATCTCTCCTTTCTACGCAGCCGAATTGGCTGCGTTTTTTTTGCCCGGAAATTGGCAGGCCAGGGTGGTTTCGGTTAGTTCGTAGCCACTAGTCCGTACAGCCTCTTGGGGTCTTTTTTGCGATAATTCGTACACTAACTTAATGCATTGAATTATCCGAAACCCAGAGGTTGAAACCGAAGAAAATGCCCGACGAACCCGGATCTGCCCGTAACAAATTCCGTTCCGATTTCATGGTTGAGCTTGCGTTGATTGTCGCTGTGGCCGTTTATCTGATGATGGCCCAGGGGCAGGCAGTTGGAGAAAATCTGTCGTTTACCGTGGTGGGCGCGGCCCTGATGGCCCTGGCCACTTACTGGACGCTTCACACCGTTCGTGACGGCCTGGAAGTTATCGCACTGCGGCTTCGCCCAGGCAAATAACCCGCTCCCAGGTTTTGTGCAGGATCAGCGCGTCGTTGGCGGCCCGGTGAACCGGTAGTCCCAGGTCGGCAATGACTTGTTGGCGGGTGCCCGACCACTGCCGCACTTGGGCCGGGTTCAGCAGCATGGACACCGATTCCAGCTGGAACTCCGGGGTTTCGCCGGCGGCCCGGAACAGCCGGTGCAGCCAGAAGCTGTCAAAGGTCCAGGCGTCGCAGAAGATCTGCTCCGGCAACAGCCTGTTCAGCGCCCGGGCCACTTCCCCTACCGGTGTGCCTTCCTGCTCCAGCCGTGCACGGGAAATGCCGTGTATGGTTTCCGCGCTCTCAGACCAGTCCTGCCAAAGCACGTGTGGTCGAATCAGCCAGCTGTGCAGGCTGCCATTGGGCATGCACACGCCAACTTCGATCGGATAACTTGCGATCAGATCGAGACTGGATGCTTCAAAGTCGATGAATGCCGGGCTGCTGTCTGAGTTCATTGAATCGTTGCTGGCTGTTTGTCGTTTTCCATCGAGTTTACCCCTGATCTTCCCATGACGCGAACCCAAGCGGCTCTGGCGCTGTTACAATATAGCCATGGTTTGTAAAAGCCCAATGACAAATCCCCTTCTTTTCCTGGTGAATACCCCATGACTGACACCGTTGTCGTTATCTATTCCGGGGGCATGGACTCCTTTACCCTGCTCCATCTTGCCCGGGCCCGTGGCTATAAAGTGCATGCACTGTCGTTTAATTACGGTCAGCGCCATGTACGGGAGTTGGAGGCGGCAGCTGCGGTGTGTCAGGCGGAGGCGATTCCCCACAAGGTGATTGATATCCGCGCCATGAGTGAGGTGATGGCGGGGTCCTCACTGACCTCAGACATTGCCGTGCCGGAGGGGCACTATCAGGAAGACAGCATGAAGTCGACGGTGGTACCCAACCGCAACATGATCCTGCTGTCGCTGGCCACCGGCTATGCCGTCACGGCCGGTGCACAAGCCGTCTGGTTTGGCGCCCATGGCGGTGACCATGCCATCTATCCGGATTGCCGGCCGGAATTTATCGAAAAAATGGATGCGGTGTGCCGGGTGGCGAATTACCAGCCAGTGGCGGTAGAGGCACCTTTTATGGCGCTCGACAAGGGCGAGATCCTGGGCGAGGGTTTGAAGCTGGGCCTGGACTACAGCCAGACCTGGACCTGCTACAACGGCCGGGAGCGGGCTTGTGGCCGTTGCGGCTCCTGCGTTGAGCGCCTCGAGGCGTTTGCGGCTCATGGCCTGAAAGACCCCCTGGCTTATGAGAGTCACGCCTGATGTACCGGGTAAAGGAAGCGTTTTACACCCTGCAGGGGGAAGGCGCCCAGGCTGGCCGGGCAGCGGTATTCTGCCGGTTCAGCAAATGCAATCTGTGGACCGGACGGGAGAAGGATCGGGCGGCGGCTGTCTGTAACTTCTGCGATACCGATTTTGTCGGTACCGACGGCCAGAATGGCGGGCGTTTCGAGACTGCCGTGGAGCTGGCCGAACATATTCGTAAGCTTTGGCCCGGCGCCCCGGGCCAGCCCTACGTGGTCTGCACCGGTGGGGAACCTCTGTTGCAGCTGGACCAGCCGTTGATTGATGCCTTCCACGCTGCGGGTTTCGAGGTAGGGGTGGAAACCAACGGCACCCTGCCGGCGCCGGAGGGAATTGACTGGCTGTGTGTCAGCCCAAAAGCCGACGCCGAGGTGGTTATTACCCAATGTGACGAGCTGAAACTGGTGTATCCCCAGCCTCTGGCACAGCCGGAACGGTTTCTGGGAATTCGGGCCAGGCACTATTTCCTGTCACCAATGGCCTCGCCGTCTGTACCGGATCAGGGGGATGACCCGGTCAAACGCAGCAACACCCAAAAGGCCACCGAGTATTGCCTCGCGCATCCGCAATGGCGCCTGACCCTGCAAATGCACAAGATCCTGGGCATTGACTGACCGAATGCCCGGGTGAGCCCCGCAGGCACTCTCCGGTCATGCTTCAGGCCGTTCGGCGCAGGGCCGTTTCCCGGGTGCGGAAATGGCTGGGGCTCAGACCGGTCCAACGCTTGAAGGCCCGGGTAAAGTTGGCCGCATCGGCATAGCCAAGGGCATCGGCAATCTGGCTCAGGTTCATGCCCGTGTTTTCCAGAAGTTCCTTGGCCCGCTCAAGGCGAACCTGATCCACCAGTTGCTGGAAGCTGGCCTCTTCTTCCTGGAGGCGGCGTTTCAGGGTGCGCTCGGACACAAACAGAGTAGCGGCTACCCGCGCCAGTTTTGGAGGGAACGGATGACTGGTCTCGATGACCCGTCGAACCCGGCAGGCAAAGCCGGCATCCTCCTTTAACTGCTTCAGGGCTTCCTCGCACTGCGCCCGTGAACTGGCGGCAAGCTGGTCGTCGCTGAATCGCACTGGCAGGCAAAGCTGGCTGACGGGCACGATAAGCGCGTTCTCGGTCGCGCCATACTCCACCGGCACCCCGATACGATTGCGAAAGCGGTGGAAGTGGTTGGGCTCTGGCCCGCGCCGAAGCACCCGTGTGCCGGGTACCAGGGTGCCGGTCAACTGAGCGCCCATGGTTACACAGCCAAACAGAACCGCATCCAGCACAAAACCCTGCAGTGGCCCCAGCTCGATGTCGCAGGTCACGTTATACCAGGCGTTCTGCCCGGATACCCGTTTCTGAACTTTCAGGTGGGGCGCTCGCAGCGTCAGGTAGCGGGTCATCAGCTCCAGCGCCTCTTCCAGGGTTCGGCTGCTCATGACCGCCGTTCCCAGGGCGCCGTGCAGGGGGAGCTTGAGCTCCCGGGCGAGCATGATGCCAAGGCCCGGCTCGCCACTCTCAATAATGGCGCGGGTGACAAACTCGCTGGCCTGGGCCTGGCTGACTCTTACTTCCGTTGAGTTCAGGCGGGTGGGGTCAAGACCGACCCGAAGAATGAGATCCCTTTCGTCCACTCCAATGGTATGCAGCAATTCGGCCAGGGTATGCAGGTAGATGGCCGGCATGCCCAGATCCTGTGCAGTAGAAACTGAGACGCGCATGGGTTTCCTCGTCAGCGACTGTTCTTGTTATGTAAGGGTGTTCAGTATTGCTGATTATGACCGTTTGCCCGGGCCAGCCCCATGACTTGATTGACGGGTCAATGGGCCAGAGAGGCCAATTCGGCACCTCTCCGTTCAGTCATTTCAATGGCTATGGCGCCGGATGAAGGTTTCCAGAACCTTGGCGGAACGGCCAGGATTTTCCAGCATGGGCAGGTGGCCGACGCCCCGGAATACATGCACATCGGCGTCTGGTGTGGCGGTTCTGAACCAGTTTACGCAACGGGTCGGGGTGATAACGTCTTTCTCGCCCCACTGCACCTGCAGCGGTGGTGTGCCCGGGCCGAGATACCGGGCCGGGGCAAGGGCGTCAGCGAGCATGTCGTTGAAAATGTGTCTCAGTGCTTGTCGGCGGTTCAGAAGGTCCGGGCCCAGTAATCCGGCCATGGCCAGCCCGGGTAACGTTGGTTTGCCGGTGCCCACACTGTTGAACATCCGGTAGACCCCGGCCCAGTCCTGGGGAATCAGGATGGCATCGCGATCAGACTCAAAGGGAGCGTCAATATCCACATCCGCATGTTCCGGGATACCGGCACTGTTAAGCAGTGTCAGTGACCGAGGAGGTTGCTCCAGCTTATGGGCCAGAATTGACGCAATGGCGCCTCCCATGGAGCTGCCGGCAATGTGCAGGTTGTCTGTCGCGTAGCCGGATAGCCAGTCACTCAGCCGTCGGGCCTGGCTTTCATAGCGGTAGCAGGCGTCAGCATGGTACTGGCTCTCACCCAGTCCGGGTACGTCCGGAACCAGCAGGTGCCAGTCTGCAGGGAGTCTCTGCATCCAGAAGGCCCAGTTTTCCTTCATGGCGGCAAAGCCATGTATCAACACCAGGGTTGGTCGCCCGGGTGCCGGTTTGCCACGTTCCAGAAACACCATGCGATGGCCGTCGACAATGGCTTCCTGCCGTTGTGCGCGCAGCAGCCAGCGTTGGCCGGTGCGGGCGACCGGCCATAGGTTCGGGGTCGGGACTTTCATGGATACGACAACCTCTTGATGGTAAATCCGAATTCCAGTTTACCGCCCCTGTGGTTGGGTGCTATTGCCTGCCCGCCCCGATCTGGCGTCGGTGCGGCAACCGGGTTCAAGGCGATGGCAGCCGGATATCCGTGATCACCGGGTTGTGATCCGAAGAGCGCCAAGGGCCGCTGACCGGTATCCGAGGTGGCTGGTCGTAGCCCAGGGCCCGAGGTTCATCGGCGTTGATGTTCCAGGTCTGGGCGTGGATGACATGGGGCAGCAGGCTGGCCGAAGCCAGGGCATAGTCGAGGCTGCCTTTTTCTCCCCGGTATCGGTAACTGTGGTGTGGGCAGTGGTCCTGTTGGCAGGGATGGAAGTGGTGCACCAGGCTGGTAAAGCCCTGGCGATAAAGCACCTGCACCGGGTCTTCCTGAGCGTAGCTGTTGAGGTCGCCGGTGATCAGGGTGCCGGCGAGTGTGTCCGGTGCCGGAAGTGAGCCAAGCCAGTCGAGCATGGTTTCGGTAGCCTGGCTGCGCCGATAATTGAAACAGCCCTGGCCGTCTTTCTGATCGGAATCTTTGCCGCTGGCGTTCCGACAGGACTTCGATTTCAGGTGCGTCACTACGATGCGAACAACCTGGTCGCCATGCCGGGCCTGGAACATCTGGGCCAGGGGAGGCCTGCCCATGGGCTCTGACGGCTGCCGACTGGCTTCGCCAACAGGGGTTGCCCGGTCTGTCCGGTATAACAGGGCGCTGCGAATGGCGTCGGAGCCGTCATCGCCGGGTGTCGCCACAAAACGCCACTCGGCGCCAAGTCGCGCGGCCAGTTCGGCAACGGCACTGTCTGGGCCATAGCCGTCGTTTTCAAGTTCGGTGACGGCTAGTATGTCTGGGTCCGGCAGGGTGAGAGCCGCCACCAGCCGCTGGTTCTGTTCCCGGAAGGCTGCCACGCTCTCCGCCCCCCGGGCAGTGGGAAAGCCTGCACCCTGGCCGTTACCGTTGAAGTAGTTCTCCAGGTTCAGGGTGACGATCCGCAGGTCGACGTCATCGGGCTTTCCGGGTGGTTGCGGGCGCTCGTTGCTGGCTTTGAAGGCCGGTTGCCTGTCTGGCTGGACACGCCACTGGCCAAAGCGGAAATCGAGAACACCCTGCAGTTGCGAGACGGTATCGCCGGCGCGTACCGTGTTCCGCCCATCAAGCCCGCCCGGTGGCCAAGGCACGGGATCGGGATTGCGCACGGCCAGGCCATCGTCCAGAAACACACGGTGTTGATGGTTGTTGCGGGCCTGCGTGACGGCTGCTGGCCCCGGTGCCAGGTATTCCGTCGGGATGACTTGATCCTCGGCGGCCAGAGTAAGCTCGCCGTAAAGGGCAAGGTTGTAGTGGTCAATAACCGTCAGCGGGGCGGCAAAGCGAACCCGCATGTTCTCAAGACTTTCCGGTGGTTGTGACCAGGGCAGTGACACCTCGATGGGCCTGGGCATCTTGCCCTCGCCGCAGACTGTCAGCTTGCCGACATCCACCAGTTCCGTCAGACCATGATATTCCTTGACGGTCCCTGTCAGTCGCAGGCGCTGGCCGGGCTTGCCCGCTGCCTGGCGTGTGTAGATGAACAGGGCTTCGGAGGTGGCCGGGTTCTGGTCCGTTTCAGCATCAGCCTGTTGCAGGTAGAAACCACCAAAACCACCTTTGTGGCGACTGTCCTGGGTGAGGATGCCTTCGACGGTGACGGTTTGCCCGACCAGGGGCGAAGCAGGGCCGCTGCCCTGAATGGCGTGGATGGCAGTGGCCGGCGCGCCGCACGCCTCGGCCACTGCCTGCGTCGGGACGCAGAGCGTGGTAGCCAGGCCGAGGGCGGCGTTGAGCAGAAGTCTGGAAAGTGTCGTCACCGGGCCAGTCTAGCAGAGACCGGCCACCGCTTTGAGTGCCCGTTCGCGCTTGCTTCCAAAGCCAAGCTGGTCCGGGTTGGCCAGTTCCAGCTGTTGCACCAGTGGGTCCGGGTGGCTGTTATCAAAGGTAATTCCGAGCCGGGACAGGACATAGGGCGCCAACGCTGCGCGGGTTTCGATGCTGAGGCAGCCCTGTTCCATACCGTAGTCGTTGGCAATGATCTGTTGCTGGGCTTCGGTCAGGCGCTGATCAGGTGCGATCTCCAGGGTGACCAGGCGTTGCCAGTCTTCATCTTGCTGCGCGGCGTGTCTGGATTTCTGCCGTAGTGCTTCCGGCTGGCCCTGAAAACGGCTCAGGGCGAAATCCCGGAATTCCCGGTTGGCATTGCACCAGGCCCGCACATGCCAGCTGTTACCCGTGCATACCAGTGAATGCGGCTCCAGCAGGCTGTCGGCGGCTTCCGGTCGGCTCAGGGACACGTAACTGGCCTTGAGTTGGCGGTGATAACGGGTAGCGTTAACCACAGCCCGCATGGTTTCCGGGGCGATGCGCCGGGACGGTTCCGGGATGACCGCATTGCCCGGCAGTCCAAGCTCCAGGTCAGAAAACGTGTCGCTCAGGCTCTGTTGCCGCGCAAGCAGGTCTTGATATTCGCTAACCTGGCCCCGTGTTACCACCGGTTTGAAACCGGCTGCCGGCACATAACCTTTCAGGTGCCGGTCGTAAACCAGGTTGCCGGGAGCCAGTTCCCGCAAGTAGGTGTTGATATCCTTTGATGCCTGCTGGCGACCAATGCCGAAACTGTGGCAGATGTGGTTAGTGGTCAGGCGTCCTTCCCACAAGGCGATGATTTCAATCAGTCGATAGCGAAGCAGTAAATCCCAGCGAATGGGCCAGTCCGTTTTCTTCATAACCAGGCGCTCACGGTCCGAGTAAGTAGCTTGATGTTTATGTTACCCGCTACGGCTATCAGGTTCTGTTACGGCCCATTAATGTAAAACATTGTCAAATACCGCGCCACTACTGGGTTCGAGGTCTCGGCAACTGCTTAGTGGAGTCGTCTGGCGATGGCTGGTTAAATACACACCAGCAGACAACCCATAACGTTGCTATCTTTTCTTTACTGTCACCCTGATGTAACCCAATACCCGGAGCCACTCATGACCCGAATGGTCACCTCCCTTTCGGCGCTGATCCTCAGCATTGTGTTGCTGGTCAGCGGCAATGCGTTTCTGATGACGCTGCTGGGTATTCGCCTGAGTATCGAAGAAGTCTCACCCAATGTCATTGGCTGGGTGCTGGTGTGCTATTCCATCGGTTTTGTCCTTGGCACCCTGTATGTCCACAAGATTATTGGCAGGGTAGGCCATATCCGCGCCTTTGCGGCATTTGCTGCTATGGCTGCCGTGGTGTCGCTGATGTATCCGATGGCGGTGTCGATGATTTTCTGGGCGGTCCTTCGGGTACTGTCTGGCTTCACCATCGCCGGTGTGTTGGTGGTGATTGAAAGCTGGTTCTCCAGCCGTGCCACTAACGCCAACCGGGGTGCGCTGTTTGCCGTTTACCAGATTGTTTTCTACTTGTCGGCCGCCGGCGGCCAGTTGATTGTCAACGTGGGTGACCCGGGCAGTTTCCTGCCGTTTTCGCTGGCGGCCATCCTGCTGACTCTCGCCCTGATTCCTCTGGCTCTCACTCGAATGGAAGCGCCGGCGATTGAGCAGGTGCACCGGATGTCGATCTTCAAACTCGGGCGGGAATCATTTTCCGGTGTCGCTGGCGCGCTGATCAGCGGCGTCATGATTGGCGGCTTCTATGCACTGGGGCCGGTATACGCCACGTTAGTGGGGCTGGACGTGGCCAGAACTTCGACCTTCATGGCCAGCGCCATCATTGCTGCCATGTTGTTGGCCTGGCCATTGGGCCGGGTGTGCGATCGATTTGACCGACGCCGGGTGATGTTCTGGGTGGCACTGATTGCTTCCGCTTCAGCCGTTGGGGTTGGCGTTTTCGGGGCGGCAAGCCTGGCGTTGCTCACTCTGTTGGTAGGACTTTTTACCGGTCTGTCGGCCACTCTGTACCCAATCGCGGTGGCCATCACCAACGACCGCATGGACAGCAACCGGATTGTCGCCGCCAGTGCCACGCTTTTGCTGAGCTACGGTATTGGCAGTGTGATCGGGCCGATCACCATGGCGGAGTTAATCAACATCATGGGGCCCTCCGGCCTGTTCTATGGCAACGCCGGCTTCCTGGTGTTGCTGGCAGTGATCACTAGCTACCGGATCAGCCACACCGACGACGTGCCGGTGGAGGAGCAGGAGCACTTTGTCCCGGCCATGCCGGAGGCGTCTCCGGTGCTTTCCGAGCTGGACCCGCGTAACACCGAGTTCCACGAATCTCCGGAAGTGGAGGAAATGCAGGAAGAGTTGCGTCAGGCTGGCTGACGCGCCTTTCGGTTTTCCCCAATTATATTTTCACCCTGATATCTGTTTTTATTTCAATGGTTAGCTTACTATTGGTGAATTTCCAATAAGGTAAGTGTTTTCTCGGTTTTCGGGGTGGCGTTTGCTTGTCCCATGCCGGATCACCATCAGGAGTGTTTAACCATGAGAGATCAATTCCCGTTTGCCGTTGCCCGGGTTACCCGCCGCTGGCGCAAGATGCTGGATGAGCGGTTGAAAGACTTGGGAGTCACGCAGGCTCGCTGGAGCACCATGGTGTATCTGCAGCAGGGTGGTGAAGGCCTTACCCAGCGCGAACTGGCCAGTCTGATGGCCATTGAAAATCCCACCCTGGTCAGGTTGCTTGATAGCCTGGAGCAGCAGGAGTTGATTGAGCGACGCCCCTGCCCGAACGATCGGCGCGCCCGCCGGTTGCATCTGACCAAGGCCGGTGCCGAGTTCATGGATGAGCTGTCCGAGCGTGCCGCTGTGTTGCGTGAAGAGATGCTGGAGGGCGTGACTGACAAGGAAATCGAATGCGCGCTCAAGGTGTTCCACAAAATTATGGATAATGCCGAGAAGCAGAAGTAACGCTTGATCGATAATTCTGTCGAGGGCCTGACCGCCCGTTACGGTGAACGCTGGCGCTGGCTGGCCGTTGCTACGGTTGTCCTTGGCACCATGGCCACGGTGCTCAGCGCCACGGTGGTGAATGTTGCGCTCCATGACATCATGATGGAGTTCGGCATTCGCCAGGGCCAGGTGCACTGGCTGGCCACCGGATTCATCGCCGCCATGACCACCACCATGCTGGCGTCCGCCTGGCTGCTGGACCGTTTTGGTGTGCGCCTGACCCTGGGTGTTGCCATGGCGGTGTTCACCGTCATATCCCTTGTCGGCGGCTTTGCCGAGTCTCCTGAACAGCTGATTGCCGCCAGAATAGGCCAGGGCGCCATGGCCGGGTTGATGCAACCCATGGGCATGTACCTGGTGTTCCGGATATTTCCGGCAGACAGGCGTGGTCAAGCCATGGGCATTTATGGCATGGGGGTGATTCTGGCACCGGCATTGGGCCCTGTGCTGGGTGGCTTTCTGGTGGACCAGTTCAACTGGCGCTATGTGATGTTTGCGCCGGCACCGGTCACCCTTCTGGGTGTCTGGATGGCCTGGCGGTTCCTGCCGCTGCCCCGCTCCCGCCCTGCGCCTTATCCCTTTGATCTGCCCGGTTTGTTACTGCTTGGGGCAACCATCGCCCTGACCCTCGATACCCTGACCCGAATGCAGGCCTGGCCAGGCCAGGAACTGCGAATCGTGATGCAATGGGCGTTGGCCCTTGGCCTTCTGTTCGCCTTTGTCTTTCGGGAACGCACGGCGAAGCATCCCCTGGTTAACCTGCTACTGTTGCGCCAACCGGTGTTTCTGTTCGCCACGCTGGGCGCCATGGCGCTTGGGCTGGCGCTGTTTGGCTCAACCTACCTGATTCCTCTGTTTGTGCAGACCACGCTGGGCTTCTCCGCGACGGAGGCGGGTCTGCTGATGCTGCCCGCCGGGGTGGTGCTGGGCATTGTTTTTCCACTGTCGGGCCGGCTGGCAGACAAGCGCAGCGCCCGCAGCCTGGTGCTGTTTGGAATCGCGGTGTTCGCCCTGTCTGCGGTCCTGTTTGCTCTGACCGGCCAGTACGCTGGGTTTGGCTGGCTGGTACTCTGGGCAGTGCTGGGCCGGATTGGGATTGGCTTTATGCTGCCGGCCCTGTCCACCGGTGCGCTGAATCCACTGCCCAAGGAACAGCTGGGCGCCGGGTCCAGCACCATCAATTTCGCCCGCCAACTCGGGGGTGCCCTGGGGGTAAATGTGGTGGCACTGACCATCGAGTTCGGTGAACACCAGGGCAGTGTGCCTACTGTGGCTGCGTTCGAGGCAGCCTGGTGGCTGGTAGCGGTGTTTGTGGCGTTGGCTGCCGTGCCGGTCTGGAAAATGCGGGTGTAAGGTGGCCAGTTGCCATTTCCGGCGGGATTCATTAGCATGTGGCCAACTTCGGGGGAGTAGCCTTCGCTTCTGGGTAACAGGAGCGGACGGTAGTCAACATACTTGGAGCTCATTCTCCATGGCTACCGTGTTCCGTGATTGATCGCGGAATTGGCAAGACCTGAGGCAGATCACCTCCACTGGGCGGAAGGTGAGCTGTCTCATGTCTGACGATTTCCGCCCTGAGGTCTCTTCGAATGGATGCGTTTCTCGCTTCAACCCTTGCTGTGGCCATTGCTGAAATTGGCGACAAAACCCAGCTCCTGTCTCTTTTCCTGGTTGCCCGATACGCAAAGCGTACCCCTATCATTCTTGGTATTCTGGTTGCGACCGTGCTCAATCACGCGCTCTCAGCGTGGCTGGGGGCCTGGGTGGCCAGCTGGATTCCGTCCCAGTCGCTGCCCTGGATTCTCGCAGTGAGCTTTGTCGCCATCGCCCTGTGGTTGCTGATACCGGATAAAGACGACAGTGCCGAATCTCGGTTTCTCGGCATGGGCGCCTTCTGGGCTACTACGGTAATGTTCTTCCTGGCGGAGATAGGTGATAAAACCCAAGTGGCTACGGTGGTCCTGGCGGCAAGGTATACGGAAACGTTATGGGTTATCATCGGCACGACGGTAGGCATGCTCCTGGCCAATATTCCGGTGATCCTGGCAGGGCGCTGGCTGATGGAGCGACTGCCGCTGGCGACGGCCAGGATCAGTGCCAGCGTATTGTTTGTGGTGCTGGCGGTGGTAACGGTCTGGACCACCCTGGTGAACTCCTGACACGGAACCGTGTCTTTCAGAGCAGAGGCCCGGAATGAATGTTTATGGGAACTGGTTGATATGTGGTTGAAAAAATGTGTCGCCGTTCTGGTGTGCCTGATGTTCCTGGCGTCAGCTGTCAATGCTGCGCAGAACCAAAAGCCGTCAGACACTGCAACGGTGGAAAACGATCGTTCGCCCCGGGTACCAACTTTCGCTCTTAACGGCGATCTGGCGGGGGAGCTGCAGGTTTTCACGACCCGCTATGAGGATACCTTTGCTGCTATTGGCCATGATGAGGCTCTGGGTTACCTGGAGTTGGTGAAGGCCAATCCGGGTGTTGACCCCTGGTTACCGGGAGACGGCACGACCATTACCCTGCCGCGTATGTATGTTCTGCCCGATGCACGCCGGGAAGGCATCGTGATTAACCTGGCCGAGTATCGGCTCTATTATTTCACCAACGATGGCGTTCAGGTGTATCCGGTGGGCATTGGGCGTGAAGAGAATCCGTCACCGCTAACCGACGCCGAGGTAACCATGCCACTGGAATCGCCTGCGTGGTATCCGCCGGCCAGTATCCGGGCATCCTATGAGGCCCGTGGAGAGTATCTGCCGCGTATGATCCCGCCCGGCCCGGATAATCCGCTTGGCACTCATGCCCTGATGTTAAGCGAGAAAGGCTATCTGATCCACGGAACCAATAAGCGTTTCGGTATCGGCTTGCCGGTCAGTGCCGGCTGTTTCCGTATGTACAACGAAGACATTTCCCGGTTTGTCTATCAGGTTCAGAAGGGCACGTCGGTCCAGATTATTCGCGAACCTGTCAAGCTTGGCTTGTCTGGCGGCGAGGTTTGGCTTGAAGTGCACCGGCCCCATGAAGATTACTCGCCCGAGGATCGCGAACAGCTATGGCGTGAAACACTGGAAAAACTGGAAGCCTTCCGCCAGCAACACCCGGACGTGGAAGTCCAGCGCCGGTCCATCGAGCTGGTGGTGGATCAGGCCGATGGCATTCCCACCATGGTCGGTGAGCGGCTGACCCGGGTGGCTTCTGATAAGGGGCAGACGGAAAGCAACCCGGAAGAGCCTGCAGAGCCGGAGCAAAAGCTGTACTTTTGACCCTGGCGCCAGGCTTTGCTGAAGTACCCGCTCCGCGACAACCAATAATAACCAAACGGCAGGAGTACTCATGAGTCGTACTATACTGATTACCGGAGCCAGTTCCGGACTGGGTGAAGGCATGGCCCGGGAGTTTGCTGCCCGGGGTGATCACCTAGCCCTGTGTGCCCGTCGTACCGAGCGGCTGGACCAGCTCCGGGCCGAGCTGGAGGGCACCTATCCGGGAGTGAAGATTAGTGTGCGGGCCCTGGATGTGAATGATCACGCACAAGTGGCCGAGGTTTTTCAGGCTTTCCGGGAGGAGTTTGGTCAGCTCGACAGGATCATCGTCAATGCCGGCATTGGCAAGGGGCAGCCGCTGGGCACCGGGCGCTTTGATGCCAACCGGCAGACCGCAGAAACCAATTTTGTTTCCGCCCTGGCTCAGATAGAAGCTGCCATGGAGATTTTCCGGGCACAGAACCATGGTCACCTGGTTGCCGTATCATCGGTAACGGCTGTTCGGGGGATGCCGGGCAACGTCACCACCTATGCGGCGACCAAGGCCGGATTGGCGGCACTTTGCGAGGGTTTGCGTGTCGAACTGAAAAAGCGCCGGTCTCCCATTCGCGTGACCACGCTCTATCCGGGGTATATCCGGACTGAGATCAACGAAAGGGTCAAGAACACACCTTTCATTGTGGACGCGAAGACCGGATGCCGGGCCATGGTCCGTGCCATTGAGTCCGGCAAGGCCGAACGTTTTGTGCCAGGTTGGCCCTGGACGCCCATTGGTTTCATACTGAGGCGACTGCCAGAGTCCGTACTGGCCCGAATATTCTGATCACTCTGCCTGGGAGATCGCCATGACGCCAAACCCGATGCAACGTCAGAACCTCCGCTTGCCCCTCTGGTCCCTGATTTTTTTCCTGGGAGGGCTGCTGGGACTGATCGGGGCTTCCTGGCAGGCAATTGCCCAGCAGGACACGCCGAGAACTGCACTGGTATTGACGGTCGAGGGTGCTATCGGCCCGGCCACAATGGATTATGTCACCCGTGGCATCAGACGGGCCGAGCAGGAGAATGCTGGCCTGGTCATTCTGGAAATGGATACGCCGGGTGGCCTGATGGATTCCATGCGGGAAATCATCAAAACCATCCTCGCCTCCGAGGTGCCGGTGGCAACCTACGTGTCACCCCAGGGCGCCCGCGCCGCCAGTGCCGGTACCTTCATCCTCTACGGCAGTCATATTGCGGCTATGGCGCCCGCCACCAACCTCGGTTCGGCAACGCCGGTTCAGATGGGCGGCCTGCCAGGCTCGCCAGAGCAAGAACCGGAGCAGCCCGCCGGGGACGACGAAGCTTCAGAGACCAGTGCCGACGACTCGGCCGCCGAACCACAGAAACGCCGGGGCGACACGGCGATGGAGCGTAAGGTTCTGGAGGATGCCGTCAGTTATATCCGTGGCTTGGCCGAGCGCCATGGTCGGAATGCCGACTGGGCGGAAGAGGCCGTCCGCGAAGCCGTCAACCTCGGCGCAACCGAGGCGCTGGAACTGAATGTTATCGATGTCGTGGCGCCTAACCTCCGCGAATTGCTGGAGGCCATTGATGGTCGCACCGTGCAGATGGCCACCGGCGAGCGGGAGCTGGTCACGGCGGACCTGGAACTGGTCCGTTCAGAACCGGATTGGCGAACCCGGTTACTGTCGGTGATCACCGATCCGAACGTCGCCTATTTCCTGATGATCATCGGTTTCTACGGCATTATCTTTGAACTGTCGAATCCCGGTGCCGTGTTCCCCGGGGTGATCGGTGCTATCTGTCTGATACTCGCGTTGTTTGCATTTCAGGTGTTGTCGGTGAATTACGCCGGCCTTGCCTTGATTCTGTTGGGGCTGGCGTTCATCGTGGGGGAAGCCTTCATGCCTAGTTTCGGCATTCTTGGTGTCGGTGGCATAGTCGCCTTTGTCACGGGATCGGTGATTCTGATGGATGGCAGCCACTCGGATATCTCATTGCCCACCGTTGGCGGCACGGCTGTTGTGGCGGGCGGGTTTATTCTCTGGACGGTTACCCGCTTCATCGGTTTGCGACGCCGTACGCCGGTCAGTGGCAGCGAACACATGGCTGAGGAAAAAGGCGTGGCACTGGACGACTTTGAATCTTCTTATGACGGCTACAAGGGCCATGTCCGAGTCAGTGGGGAGCGTTGGAATGCCCGTTGTCCGCATCAGATCACCAAGGGCACGCAGGTGCAGGTAAACGGTATGGAGGGGCTGACCCTTCTGGTTGAAGCCAGGCCTGATTCTGATCAAGGTCATTGAACGAGCAATTCGTACTAACCAACGGCAAATCAAGGAGGCCGTATGAACCTGGGTGACATTATTCCCTATATTGCACCGACTGTGGTGCTGCTTCTGATTCTCGGTTCCGCCATCAAGATCCTGCCGGAATACGAGCGCGGTGTGGTGTTTTTCCTGGGCCGCTTTCAGGGTGTCAAAGGCCCCGGCCTGATCATCGTCATCCCCGGAATTCAGCAAATTGTCCGGGTGGATCTGCGGGTGATCACCCTGGATGTCCCAAGCCAGGATGTTATTTCCAAAGACAACGTGACGGTCAGAGTAAATGCAGTGCTGTACTTCCGCGTGGTTGACCCCGAGAAGGCGATTATCCGGGTCGAAGACTATGGCGCTGCTACCAGCCAGTTGGCGCAAACAACCTTGCGCTCTGTGCTCGGCAAACACGATCTCGATGAAATGCTGTCTGAGCGAGACAAGCTGAATTCGGATATTCAGGAAATCATTGATTCCCAGACCGAGGATTGGGGTATCAAGGTGGCCAATGTGGAAATCAAACACGTTGACCTGAATGAGTCGATGATTCGTGCGATTGCCCGGCAGGCTGAGGCTGAGCGGGAACGTCGTGCGAAGGTCATCCACGCAGAGGGCGAATTGCAGGCTTCCAAAAAGCTGGTCGAGGCCGCAGAGGTGATGTCTGTGAATTCCGGTGCCATGCAGTTGCGTTATCTGCAGACCCTGTCAGACATGAGCAACAACAACTCCTCCACGATTGTGTTCCCGCTACCGATGGACATGATGAAAACCTTTATGCAAAACCAGCAACAGAAGGCTTCCGGCAACCCGGAGGGGTAAGACAAAACATTTTGAGCGAGCACAAAAAAGGCCGGTTGAACCGGCCTTTTTTGCTAAACGGCAGCCTTACTTCTGGCTGGCACGCTCGAGCATGCGCTTGGCGCGCTCGTTCGCTTCGTCAGCGGACTTCTGAGCAGCACGGGCAGCAGCCAGGGCTTCTTCAGCAGTCTGCTGAGCAGTGCGAGCGGAGCTTGCAGCGCTGTTAGCAGTGTTCAGAGCGTTGTTAGCAGTTTGCTCGGCGGAGCTTGCAGTCGCATTGGCCTCGTCGATAGCGCCCTGCTCAGTGGTGGCACAGCCTGCAGTCAGAGCAGCGGCCATTGCAAACCCGGCGATCGTCAGTTTACGCATGGTAAATCCCCTTATTGGTCGTTTTATTTCCTGTGATCCAGAAGTCATTAAGACGACTTCCTGTCAGCTAAGCCCGATAGGCGTTGACTACCGGAGTCGTCAAACAGTGTAAAACACTCAGAGACAAAATGTTAACTAAGGATACGTAAATTTTCTTAGGCTATGACAACAACTTAATACTCCCGTCATGAACGGGGTGGGTTCTGCGGTCAGGGAAGAATCCGAATGGGGGTGCCGTTATCGACCAGTGCCCAGATCTCATCCATCTCTTCATTGGTGACCGCAATACAGCCTTCGGTCCAGTCCAGGCCGGTATACGCGAAGGCAAGGTCGCCCGCTTCGTTGGGCAGTCCGTGGATCATGATGCTGCCGCCGGGATTAAGCCCCCAGGCTTCGGCCAGCTCCCGGTCACGGGCGTTCGGGTAGGATATATGGATGGACTTGTAGAAATCGCTGTTCGCGTTGCGCCAATCGAGAATGTAATCCCCTTCTGGCGTTCGCTTGTCACCCTCATACAGCTTGTGTCCTACCGGATTGCCTCCCAGTGAAATCCGATAGCTGCGCACCTTGTGCTCACCGCTCAACAGATAAAGCCTGCGCTCACTTTTGCGCACCAGAACCTTGGTGATGTTCAGGTGCTCTTCCAGCGTTGGTTCGCTGCCAGGCATGGCCATGCGTGTATCAGCCCGGGCCAGCAACTCCGAGCTACTGGCCAGGGCAGGCAATACGACAAGCATTAGTGATAGAAAAACTCTGAAGATCATGATGCTGGCACAGGTCGCTGGATGGTTAAACTTTGTTCACGTGTGTTTATAACATAGCCAGCAAGGGGATTGATAAGGGGTTTTGTTACGGTTTTTGGTTTTCCTGCACAAACCGGACGGGCGTCACGCATCCATTTTCAGGCCAACCTTGGTTACCCGGTCGGCTTCGGTGGCCCGGGCCACGAGCGTTACTGGCCCCAATATGACGGTGTCGCCAACAACTGGATGCCCCTTGGTGCGTTTGGCGAAACACTCGGCCAGCGACAACTCGGGAGGCAACTCGTCGAACTCGATACCATAGACCTGTTCCACATCGCCGAGCAGGGCATCTCCGTTCAGCACGAAGTCGCCGAAGAAGGCTCGCTCTGCCAGGTGTTTCGGAGCTTGCCGCCCGCTCAATGCCTTGCCGAGATCGGGTAGAACCGACGGCGTGGCGAACATGGCCAACATATCGCCGGCGGTCACTTCGAGGTCCTTTGTGGGCTGAAGGCACTTACGGTCGCGAAACACCCCGGCCACGGCGGTGTTTTCCGGCAGGCGCAGCTGGCCAAGGGCTCTGGGCTTGTCCCAACCCTTGCCCCGGAGTGGAAACAGCATCAGCTCGTGGTCGCCAGCGGCGGGCGCATCCAGTGGTAGCCGCCGGTAGGGATCTTCGCCGGCGGGAACTTCAAGCCGCAACTTGCGGGCGAGAGGTGCCATGGTGGTGCCCTGCACAATCAGCGACACCAGAACGATAAAGAACGCCGCGTGGAAAACCAGTTGCGCATCTGGCAGGTCGGCAATGATCGGGAACAGCGCCAAAACAATGGGCACCGCGCCTCGCAGGCCCACCCAGCTGATAAAGCCCAGCTCCCGCCGGTTGAAGCCGAATGGCCAGAGCGTGATCAGCACGGTTAATGGCCGAATAACAAAGATAAGCGCCAGAGCCAGCACCAAACCGGCGCCTGCCAGGGGGATCAGGTCTGATGGGCTCACCAGCAGGCCGAGCATCAGGAACAGACAGAGCTGTGCCAGCCAGGCCATGCCGTCGTGCACCTGAAGAATCATCGGCATCATCCGGACATGACGGTTTCCAATGACCACACCGCACAGGTAAATGGCGAGGAATCCGCTGCCTCCGACAGCGTTGGTGGCAGAAAACACCGAAATGCCGGCCGCACCCACCAGCAGGGGGTACAGCGCGGGGGTCAGGCGCATCCGATTGGCCAGTTCCACCACCAGAAAGCCACCCAGAACGCCGGCTGCGGCGCCGATGCCGAACTGTTGTACCAGCATGATCAGGCCCGAGAGAATGGACCCCTGCTCATGTTGGCCAATCAAGGTCACCAGCATCAGGGTGAGGAAAATGGCCATCGGGTCGTTACTGCCAGACTCGATCTCAAGGGTGGCACTGACCCGCTCGTTCAGGTGCAGGCCCCGGCCCTGCAGCAGAGAGAAGACCGCGGCCGCATCGGTTGAGGAAATAATGGCCCCGATCAACAACGCCATCATCCAATGCAAATCGAATACCCACCATGCCACGATGGCCGCGCCACCCGCGGTCAGGGCAACGCCAAGGGTGGCAAGTACCAGGGCTGGCCGCAGACCTACCCTGAAGGTCTCTACCCGGGTGCGCATTCCGCCATCCAGCAGGATAACGGCCAGTGAAAGATTGGCGATAAGAAAAGCCAGCTCAAAGTTATTGAACTGGATGCCGCCCGGTCCATCCTCGCCCATCATCATGCCAACAGCCAGAAAAACCAGCAGCACCGGCATGCCGACCCTGCTTGAAAGCGGGCTGAGAACGATGCTGAACACAAGCATCAAGGCGCCAATCAGAGTAAACGTGGGATCCATCAGACTCCTGACCAAAGGGACTTGCCCGGACGCTGGTCCGGGCCTATATTGCTGTGGCAATCATTATGCAGGCGGGCGTAGCTCAATGGTAGAGCAGAGGCTTCCCAAGCCTACGACGTGGGTTCGATTCCCATCGCCCGCTCCAAGACACTATCTCTGCATAGTCTGCAATTTTCCACCCCCCAACCTTTTTAGGATTTCCGAGGTTGGCCCCTGTGTCCTGGCTGTGAATCTGTTAACAAAGCCGGCCTGTAATGCAACTGCCACACTAGGCGATTAGTGTTCGAGGCATCTGAGTTTGGCCGGCCAAACGGCACGCTCAGTTCATAGGATTAGTACGGCCACTGGAGAGGCTGCCTGTAATCTATCCCCTTTCTCCAGGTTCTAGCTTGATGACAACGAAGTCCGATACCCCCCTTAATAGCGTTCAGCTAACCATGCTGGCACTTGGGGTGATTATCGTTTTGTTCCTCTGGGTGTTATTTCTTTGGCAAGGATCATCGACAAAGGCAGAAACACTCAATGCGAGGCTGTCCGAGAACCGCAATCTGGCGTTAATTGTGTCGGAGAGCCTAAAGCAGATGACTGATCGTGCCAAGGCCATGGGTAGCTTGGTGACTGACGATGTCATCGCGCATCAAGGGGCAGAAACTCGGCTTCTGACCCTTCTGGCAGAAGATCCGGTGTTCAACCGGCTCAGTGTTTACAACTTATCTGGAGATCTGATCTATACCAGTCATTTGGGTTCAGCACGGTCAAAGCTTGGTAGTTGGTTGGCTGGAACTGAGACGCACTTTGCCGGAACTGGATCTGCGCCTGTGCTTCCCGACCGAGTTGCGGATCCTGCATACGCGCCGGGAGAACCTGCCTGGCGATTGCCATTCCTGGTTCCGCTCAGGCTGACAGACGTGTCCCAATCCTCAAGATTGATATTGATTGAGCTGGACATCGCCTACCTGGCAGGGCTTATACAGAATGTTGAGCTGGGCGCGGGCTTCATTCAGATTTTGGATTCCAGGGGTGGTGAGTGGATGCGCGCCAATGAAAGCGGCATTGTGGTCGGAGGTCCACAGGTTCCAAAAGTTCAAATTGCAGGTGAAGGTCGTGTTGTCACCGGAGAAGCCACGCTGGAGCTGGCGGGCGAGCGTTACCAGTACGTTTTTGTTACCCGTCCAGCTAACGGTTTCACCGTCAGTGTGGCCCAGCCCTATTATGAAATCTTTGCACCGATTACGCCTGGCCGGAACAATCAACTGGTAGCTAATAGCGTGATGACGTTACTGGTTCTGGGCATTGTGTTCTGGCTCATTCGTAGCCTGACCCAGCAGCAACGGGTTATGGAAGCATTGCGGTTGTCGGAGCGGAACAACCAGCGACTGATTGGGCGTCTTGAGACCGAGCATGCCCGCAGTAGCCGTGCCGCTTCCATTGATCATCTCAGTGGTCTGTTCAACCGTCGCCAGTTTCTGGATGTGGCGGATTCGCTGGTGCTGGAACAACGCCGACAGCGTAAGTTATCAACGATGCTGTTCATTGACCTGGACCGTTTCAAATCCATTAATGACTCGCTCGGTCACCATATCGGCGATCTGTTGTTGCAAGCGGTCGCGGGTCGTATTCAGCGAATGCTTGGAACAGGTGACATCGCCGCTCGTTTCGGCGGTGATGAGTTTGTGGTGTTGCTGGCTGGTGATCGCAGTGAGGCAGACATTGAGCAGTGGGCCTCAGCATTGACTGCGCACTTGTCCGCTCCCTACATGCTGGAAGGCACGGAACTGGTTACCAGTCCCAGCATCGGTATCGCCATCAGTCCTCGGGATGGCCAGAGTATTGATGAACTGACGAAATGCGCTGATGCTGCCATGTACTCGGCCAAGAAAGCCGGGCGTGGCCAATATCGCTTTTTCGACCAGTCATTGAATGTAGCTGATGTGGAAGAATTTCACTTGGAACAAGCCTTCGCCGAGGCTCTCAGAAAACGGGAGTTCGTGCTGCACTACCAGCCCCTGGTGTGTCTGGAGAGTATGGAAGTCATCGGCTATGAGGCCCTGGTGCGCTGGCAGCATCCAGGTATTGGTTTGCTTTATCCGGATCGGTTTATTCCTGTCGCCGAGAAAACGGGCTTTGTGGTGGCACTGGGTATGGAAGTACTTCGATTGGCGTGTGTCCAGATATCTGACTGGAAACAGAAATACGGTAGCTCAAAGCCAGTTGCAGTCAATGTTTCCCCGATACAGCTTGCCCAGCCGGAATTCTGTAAAGAGGTCCTGGCGATGGTGGCTGAACACGACTTGACGACAGACCTGGTGGAGCTGGAAATTACGGAAACCGCCATGCTGGAGGGCCGGGCCGTCGAAAGTCTGCACTGCCTCAAGCGGGCAGGTATCCGGCTCAGTCTTGATGATTTCGGCACCGGTTATGCAGGGTTTGCCCACCTCGAGGCGGTACCGGTAGACAAGCTGAAGATTGACCGAAGCCTGATCAATCGAATATCAAACAGCCACGATGACAGTCCCATTGTGTCCTCAACCATTATTCTGGCCAAGCGAATGGCGCTCAAGGTGGTGGCCGAGGGGGTAGAAACCCGTGAACAGCTGGTGCACCTGAAAGTCGCCGGCTGCGATATCGCTCAGGGCTATCACCTTGGGCGTCCAATGCCCGCAGAGCAAATACCAGAGTTTCTCAGAACCTTTGCAGAGGAGGCCGCCAGCGCATGAGGTTGTTGATGTTGACTCTAGGGCTTGTCTTCGTGGCTTTTGCACCATTCTCCCGTGCAGAAGCTGTTCAGGAGGTCAAATCCTGCAGCATGAGCCGATTGACCTTCACCATGGTTCCTAAAAAAGACATTGACCAGCAGCGCACTGAATATCGGCCGTTAATCATGCTGTTAGAACAGGGGCTTGGAATGCCAGTTGAGCTGGTCAGAGCAACTTCCTACGAGAGCGTGATGGATGGCTTACTCTCGGGCGGTGTCGATCTGGCCGTCATGGGGCCGGCGTCCTATGTTATCGCCCACGCTCAAGATTCGGGCCTGGATGCCTTTGCGTCATTAACCACAGAGGCCGGGTTCTTTACGCCAAAGGGAAGTTTCTATTACTCGTTGTTGGTGGTTCCAAAAGCGGCAGGAATAGATAGCATTGAGCGCCTGAGACATGCCCAGGTGTTGCTGACCGACCCCTCCAGTACATCGGGGGCCCTGGTTCCAAAGAAAGAGTTTGCCACTACTATCGGCGAGCCGTTCTCCGATTTCTTTGGCGCAAACATTTACGCGGGCAGCCATGATAAGGCATTGATGGCGTTGCTGGATAACAAGGCGGATGCAGCCTTTGTTTCCAGCTCAAGAGCAGATGAAGCCTACAGGCGCGGCGTGATTGATAAGAATACTCTCACGGTTCTCTGGCGCTCTGCACCGCTTCACTATGACCCGTTTGTATTCCGCAGTGGGATTTGCGAGGAAGTTCGCAGCCGGGTAATTGATTTACTGACAACACCTTCACCAATGCTTACCGAGTATTTGAATACCCAGCGCGCGATGGGAATAAACCGCGTGACCCACGATGACTACAGGGCGATTGAGGCCGTTCTGAATAACTAGGTTGGTTCCTGCTAAAGTCCTGACTCCCTCAAATTTTCTATCAACCGGATGAAGCTTGCGTGAACAAACTATGAACGATCAGTCTGGTCTGAATCCGAGCGGTTCTGTGCCAATCTCAGAGCCCTGAGTAAAGCCCGTTTTTTGGTTTGATGCTGTTCCATGCGTTTGAGAATACTGTCGAGCACTCCAACCGCTTCGATAACGTGAGGCCCCTTGTTCAGCATCACGCACTCTGCACGGTGTGCCATGACTGCATCTGAAATCTCTGCGCGTGACGGCATGCCTTTCTGAGCCAGGTTTTCAAGCACCTGAGTGGCCCAGATAACGGGTACATGGGCGGCTTCACACACTGAAAGTATTTCTTCCTGAACTTCGGCCAGTCGTTCGTAACCGCACTCGACGGCAAGGTCGCCCCTGGCAATCATGACGCCTACTTTGGGCCGGCGCATAGCTGTCAGCAGCATGGCGGGTAAACTTTCAAAGCCTTTTCTGGTTTCGATCTTGAGGACAATGCCCAGGTTATCCCCGCATACCGTGGACAGTGCTTCGCCAAGCAAAGTGACATCATGCGGTGAATTTGCAAATGACATCTGGACGGCATCGGCATGCTTGGCGATAAAAGCCAGGTGATTGATGTCGGTCGACGTCAGGGCGCTTACGTTAAGATGGCTATCCGGAAGGTTCATGCCTTTACCTGCCCGGAGCTTGCTGCCCTCGGGACGAGCGTGTTGGATTTTCACCCAAAATCGGTTTGTCTCCACTTTTTCAATGACACCACCGATTTTGCCATCGTCAAACCAGATGCTTTCTCCCGGATGAACCTGGGAAACGATCTCTGGCATCGTGCAGCTTATCGTGGCGGGAGTAACAAGATCTCCCTGGGAGTTTAAATGCTTGGAATGCCCGACAACCGAGTCTGCCGTAACCACAAGGGAATCGCCCTGGTGGAGGATTATCACTCCCGGTTGCCTGGGGACATCGGTAATCTTCGCTATGATTTTCGGGCTTGGTTTTTCCTTTAACTGCAGGGTTGTTCCGGACACGACGTAACATGCTTTGATGCTTTCTACCCAGCAACCGAAGTTGTTCAGTTCAACGACGGTCCATTTTCGGGACTTGTGTCGTGCATCGAGTAGCCGGATCCCATCAAACCTTTTGAGCTTCTGGAGAAAACTCTCTGGAACACCAAAAAACGGTTGGTCATCGCGAAGTTCAGGCGCCGAACTGCTCTCAGGTACCAGTAATATGCGGGCAGGGAAAACGGTGATTCCGTATTCATTACGTTTGGGTCGCACATGCACAACTGGCGTTCCGGGTTCGATCTCACCCGTGCGGATCTTAGGCCCACCCAGATCCATGAAAACCTGACAGCTAAGCCCAAGCTTGTCTCTTGCAGTTTGCAGGTGATTGATCATTCCCAGCCAGGTTTCTGGATCATCGTGGGCGCAGTTTATGCGCATGCAATTCATCCCGGCTTTCAACAAGTCGTGAATGATAGAGGGATCTTTTGCAGCTTCCGTTGGCATGGTGACCATGATCCGTACATTTCGGTCCTCGGGCGCGGCCCCAAGTAACTCTTTCGAGTGTTGCAGAAGTAACAGGGGGCCGTCCTGAATAGTAATCGCTGAGGTTTTGTCCCGATCTGTTTCTGGTGACTGTCCGAGAAGCAAGGAAAGTGAGCGAATAATGGTGTCTAGTGTCGGCAGTAGGCAGGATTCCGAGCGACCCAGCGAGGAAAACCCAAGCGCGACGAGGCGCTGCTGGAGCATTCGAATATCCTGTCGGCGCAAAGCAAGGTAATGCAGAAGGTTTTCGGCGCTTATACGGTAGCCAAAGTCGAGTTCGCTGAGGTGGGATGGTGGCCTGTCAGCTTGAGAGAAAAGGCTATCTCGAAGGTTAACAAGGTCTTCCAGTAGCTCACCCATGTACTCAATTTCTGGGGCGGTGAGGGCGTTCGAGATTCTTTTTTCCATATCTGGCCTCCCCGCTGCATGTGCCTTCGAGCGTGGAATATTTTGATGCGAGGCTGGCTAAATTCTGTACAGTTATAGAGTCGTCCGGAAATGTGTCAACGGTGTGACGTTTATGTTGCGGGCTAAATTATTCTTGCCCCAGCGGAAGTGTCACGAAATCGTAATACCTTTGACATATTGTCGCTGTGTCGCCAATAGGTACATAAACACGAAGGCGATAAGTGCAAGTGGCGGAACGGGATTTTTGTCTGCCTGTTTGTGCTCGTTAAGCCGAATAAACGAGAACTATCGACTAATGAAAGCGTTCTGTTTTGTGCTTTCCGTCATCCTATGGTGCCTCTGTGCGCCATTGCGTGCGCAGCCCTTCGCGCCTGCCATTCTTTTCAATTCAGAAATTATTCTGGATGATTCATACAACGAAAGTCTGTTGGAAGGAATGAAGCAGTTTCAGGCTCGCAAAGGAATCTCCTTTGTCAAAGAGGCAGAGTCCGAATTGGATGCTTACCTCCAAACATTGAAAAACCTGGCTGAAGCGGGCCGAACGCCGATTTTGGTACCCGGCGCGCACATTCGGCCGATGGTTGAATCCGTAGCTCCTCAGTATCCAGAGACAACTTTTATCGCCATCGATTATGTTCTGGATCTGCCAAATGTGCGTTCAGTTGTTTTTGATGAGTACGAGGGTGCTTACCTTGCGGGCGTTCTGGCGGCGAGGGCGAGCGTTAGCAAGCAAGTTGCCTTTGTTGGCGGCATTTCGATCAAACCGGTCAGATCGCTTCAGGAAGGTTTTGAGTCGGGTTTTTATCATGTGAAGCCCGAAGGCCGGGTAACAGTGCGTTATCTGGCGGATGTTATTGATCGCCCCTGGGATGATGTGGCCGGCGCATACAGCTTAGGAAAGGGGCTTTATCAAAGCGGGTATGATGTGGTCTTCGTTGCGGCAGGTAACGCAGGCCGTGGCATTTTGAGGGCGGCTTTCGAGTCTGGCAAATATGCCATTGGTGTTGATCGAAACCAGAACGGGCTTTATCCCGGCCACGTCCTGACTTCTGTTGTGAAGCATCTTGACCGTGCGGTATATGTCGCTCTCGTCAACGAACGCTGGAATTTGTGGAGATCACCGGTCAAGCAGTTGGGTCTTGCTCAGGGTGGTGTTTCGATCAGTATTGATGACCACAACCGACCGCTATTGACGCCCTCAAGGTTTGAGGAGATAGAGCAGATACGCGAAGGCATACTCTTAGGTTATTCCCTTCAAACGATCGAGCGTGGATTGCAAATCAGCGAGATCGAAAAACCTGATTTGATTGAACTGGTCATTCCTGCCGAAGCCCAACCACCCTTTATTGTACATAGTGAGTTTGGTCCAGCTGGCTTGGCTTTCGATGCAATGGAGCTCGCGGGTAAACAGTTGGGTGTAGACGTTGATTTTCGAGTACTGCCGACGCGCCGTGGTGAGCACCTGATCAAACATGATCAGGTGGACGGTATGCTATTCGCTTTGTGGAGTTCGGAACTTGAGGAACATGGCGAGTTTCCGAGGCGAACTGGGCAGTTGGATGAGGACAGGGCCATGATGATTTGGGACTTGGCCGCTTATCAAAGAAAAGAAGACGTAAAGAATGGCACCTTCGTTCCAAGATCTCCGTTCACGGTACCACCTGGTTTTGGCCGGGATAAAGTGGATGGCCTGAAACAGCAGGAAGTTCATGTTATCGAAACACCCGAACGACAACTCCGCATGCTGCTTAGAGGGCATACGAATACCGCCTTGGCAGACGCTGTTTATACGGACTACCTGATTGCAGCAACCCCGGTCTTCTCGGACAATCTTATTAAGATCAGCCCCTCGATGGCTAAAGAGTCCAGTTATCTGGTGTTATCCGAGAGCTTTTATCAACGTTACCCGGCATTCAGCGAACAGCTCTGGAATCGCCTATCGGAGATTCGGGAATCTGTTGCTTTATGGGATAACGTGGAAAGGTATTTTGCGGAAGCCGGGCTGGACCTCAGGACCACAACCTCCGGTAATGGAGATTGAGGCCCTGACCTGAGCAATAGGCTTGTGTCGCTTACTATTAATCGTCGTAACTCAATGCAACTTCAGGCGAGGATGCATCGCTCGGCTGATCTTGTCCATCAGCCAGATAATGCCCGTGCGCAGGAACCCGTGCAGAGCAACCTGGTGCATCCGGTACAGGGACACATAGAACAACCTGGCCACCTTCCCTTCGATGTACATGCTGCGACCAGACAGGTTGCCCATCAGGTTGCCGACCGTCGTGTAACGGCTGAAATTGATCAGTGAGCCATAGTCATTGTAGACAAAGGCCACTGGATCTTTGCCCTCCAGGCGGTTGCACAGGGTCTTGAACAGGGCATCGGCCTGCTGATGGGCGGCTTGGGCCCGTGGTGGCACGGGATGGTCGGAATCGGGCTGCGGGCAGGCTGCGCAATCACCGAAGGCAAAGATGTCGGTATCCCGTGTGGTTTCGAGGGTTTGCTTCACCAACAGCTGATTGCTGCGATTGGTTTCCAGGCCGCCGAGCTCCGCCAGAAACGGCGGAGCCTTGATGCCCGCGGCCCAGATGGTCATTTCAGATGGTAATTCGGTGCCGTCTTTCATGACCAGGCTGTTTTCACGCACTTCGCTGACTGGCTGCCCGGTCAGTACTTTCACCTTCTGGCGTTCCAGTTCACGGGTGGCTGCCGCTGACAGGCGCCCGGGCAGGGCCGGCAAAATCCGGTCTGCCGCTTCGATCACGCTGATGGAAACATCCGAGGACTGCAGGTGGTTCATGCCGTAGACCGGCAATTCCCTGGATGCAAGTCGCAGCTCGGCAGCCAGCTCCACACCCGTGGCGCCAGCGCCGATGATGCTGATGTTCAGAGTATGGGGTTTGCCCTGGTTGGCCTCGTGGTTCTTGCGCAGGAAGGCGTTAAGCATCAGGTTATGGAATCGCCTTGCTTGCCTGAGGCTGTCGAGAAACAGGCAGTGTTCCTGGGCGCCGGGTGTGCCGAAATCGTTGGCTGTACTGCCCACGGCGATCACCAGGGTGTCGTATTGAATCCGACGCTCGGGCACCACCTCGTGGCCCTCTTCGTCCAGGAACGGCGCGATGATGATTTCCTTGGCCGCCCGATCAAGGCCGTTCATGCGCCCCAGCTGAAATTCATAGTGATGTTTCCGTGCGTGGGCCCGGTAATTAATTTCGTTGGCACTGGCGTCCAGTGAGCCGGAGGCCACTTCGTGCAGCAGAGGTTTCCAGACGTGGGTCAAGCCGGCGTCGACCAGGGAGATGCGAGCCTTGTTTTTTTTGCCGAGTTTGTTGCCGAGGCTGGTGACCAGTTCCAGGCCTCCGGCGCCACCGCCGACGACAACAATGTGATGCAGGTTTTCCATAACAGTCAGACCTTCAGAAGATGAGAGCCAAGCGCTCTCGCGGGAAAACGCTTGGCTGTCTGCTCTGATCAGTCTGACCTGTGAACACAAAAGGTAGGCTGCTAACACCGTTATACTAACGTTGACGGCCCGGGATGACAATTGGACAGAAGTGTTGTCTGGCGGGTGCTTTGGGTTACACCTGAGCGCAGAAGCCGTGTTTTCCGCCGCTAGTTTGCTAATCTGGACAAAGACCTGACGTGGTTGATAAAACCGGAACACCGGCCGGTCCCGTATCATTCGGCGATGGCTGAATTAATCAAAAGCCGCTCGACAGGAGAGACGATCGTGAAACTAGAGGTTCGTGGTGTAGAAGAGGGACAACCCATTCCAGAGAAGTTTGCCTTTGGGGTTTTCAGCGAGCAGGACCACATGAGCTTTGGCCCCAACCGAAACCCCGAGTTGGTCTGGTCTGGGGCACCGGAGGGTACGAAGAGTTTTGTGGTGATGATGTTTGACCCGGATGTGCCCAGCGTAGCCGATGATGTGAATCAGGAAGGCAAAACCGTGCCCGCCGACCTGCCCCGGGTGGATTTCTTCCACTGGCTGCTGACAGACATTCCCGCCAATATCGGCCGCATCCCGGAAGGCGAAGACAGTGACGGCGTGTTGCCCAAGGGCAAGGACCATGGGCCGGGTCCGATGGGCGTTCGGGGCGTGAATAATTACACCCAGTTCCTTGCCGGCAACCCGGACATGGCGGGCACCTATGCCGGATATGACGGCCCCTGCCCGCCCTGGAACGACGAGATCATCCACCACTACCATTTTGAAGTGCACGCGCTGGATGTGGACAGTCTTGGTCTGGAAGGTGAGTTTGATGGGAACGATGTGCGCCAGGCGATGGCCGGCCATGTGCTGGCCAGTGCCAGGGTGACCGGCACCTACACTCTCAATCCAGATCTGCGCTGACGCTGTTTGTCGCCGGGCGGACGGTTCTTCGCCCGACTTCATAAAACTGACTTGCCATTGTCACCCGGGTGTCACCGGAGCTTGCCAAGGTTGTTACAGGAAACCGAAGGCAGGCCTGACACCACGGGAGGCACCATGCGAGCGTATCGCAGCGTATTCATTTCCGATGTTCATCTGGGAACGGCCGATTGCCAGGCCGACTACCTGCTGGATTTCCTCAACAACGTTCGCTGCCAGACGCTGTACCTGGTAGGCGACATTATCGACCTGATCGCCATGCAGCGCCGGGCCCATTTCCCGGACAGTCATCGGCAGGTTATCCACAAGCTGCTGGAGCTCGCCGCCACCGGTACCCGGGTGGTATACATTCCCGGTAATCACGACGAGTTTTTCCGGCGCTTCTGCGGTCAGACCTTCTCCGGCATAGAGCTGCAATACAAGGCAGTGCACACCACCGCCGACGGTCGTCAGTTTCTGGTCTGCCATGGCGACCAGTTCGACCAGGTGGTGCGCTGCAGCCCGCTGATGCTGCTGGTGGGAGACCGCGCCCACGGCCTGTTGCTGCGCCTGAACCGCTGGTTCAACGCCCTGCGTCGGCTTCAAGGCAAGCCTTACTGGTCGCTGGCGGCCTGGATCAAAAGCCGGATCGGTAAGGCCAGAACCTTTATCCGGCGATTCGAGCTGGCGGCGCTGACGGCTGCAGAGAAAGGTCATTACCATGGTTTTATCTGCGGCCACATCCACTCGGCAGGCTTTCTTCGCAGTGAAGATGGACTCTACTGCAACGATGGCGACTGGGTGGAGCATTGCACCGCGCTGGTTGAGCGGGACGACGGCAAGCTGGAGCTTTTGCACTGGTCAGAATCGCCGGTGACCCTGAGCCGGGAACCGGAACACCCCAATCCGGAACTGGCCGGTGACGCCCGGCCGGTGATCGACGCCCTGCCAGCTGCATTTCTGGACCAGTTGAACGGCCCCGTGCGCTAGCGGCTGATTGAACGGGGGGTAAGGAGTTTCAACTTGGCAGAGGACACCTGGCTGGAGTTCAGTTCTGTACCTTGTAGACCTCTAGAATTGCCGCCATGTCGTCGCCCAGGTGTTCCAGCTCAGTGGCCGACAGGTTGCGCTCAGCCATAGAGCGTAACCCCATAATCTGGCTTTGAATCAGCCTTGCCAGCCGCCGGCAATCGGTCTTGGCGGCAATCTCTCCCTGATTTTTTGCACTTTCCAGGAGCTCGGCAAAGGACGTTTCAATGGCGGCAAGCACGCTCTGGGCCTGTGAATACAATGTCTGGTTGGTGTTGCTGGCCTCCAGCAGGGTTTTCACGATCAGGCAGGCGCGCGCGGGGGTGCAGTCACCGCCTACGCAACTGCCGGCGATTTTCCGCAGGTACGCCTGCAACCCTTCAACGATGCTGTCATAACTCGCCATGTGTTCCGAAAGGTCGGCTCCGCCCTGCTCTGCGTAATTGGCCAGGGCTTCAGAAAACAGGCCATCTTTACTGCCAAACGTGGCGTAGATGCTGCCCGGGCGCATATCCAGCGCCTGTTCGATCTGCTTCATCGAGCTGCCGTGATAGCCCTTGTGCCAGAACAGACTGACGGCCTTGGCCAGGGCTGTATCCCGGTCATAGCTTGGAGGTCTTGGCATAACAACACCGCCTTCGTGTGAGCTTTGAATGTTCACTCAATTATAACTTGAGTGACTGATCAAAAACAGGTGAGCTACCGTAACCGGCACGTACTGAAAGTGGTCATGACGTTGTCCCAGAAAATCATGAGTAACTACATCAATCACATCGCCAAAAAGCCGGTAGATGGCCGTTTCAATTGAACTACCTTGATTACGCCCGCAGACTGGAGAGTCCAGCCAGAAGTCAGGGATGGTGAGGCTGGGCCCACCCTTTTGTCGTTATTGATTTAGTTGCAGCCAACGGGCCAGCCTTGAGCCGGGGCGTCGGCTGATCGACCAGGGTAACCATACCATGGCGGCCAGAATTGCAGCGCCGGCCAGCACGGTCAGTATGGGATTTAGCCTAAAGGTGTTCCCCAGCCCGGCGAAGACCACTGTCATCGGGAGCATGCCGAGCAGAGTCGCGATGGCGAAACGCCAGGCTTTAATGGCAGTAACGCCGGCGGCATAGCTGATCAGGGCAAAGGAAAATACAGGAATCAGCCGGGTCAGCAGAATTGCGATGGTCAGAAAACGCTGAGACCCATCCGGAGCCAGCACGGGGTTGTCAGGGAACCGTTTGCAGATGGCATCGCGGCCAAGGCTTCGGGCAATCCAGAAGGCCGCCATGGCGCCGACCAGCGCGCCGGTCGCCGCGATCGCTGTGCCCCACACAACGCCGAAGGCAAGTCCGGAGGTTGCGCTGACAGGTAGGGTTGGGATGGGGCCCACCACCACCGCGATGATCATCAACATTATCAGCAGTAGAGGACCGATTGCGCCTTGGCTACCAAGCCAGGCGGACAGCACATCCGGAGAAAGGTTCGTTGGCATACCCAGGTTCTGTAACAGCCACCAGGATGCTGCCAGCGCAACAAGAACCACGACCAGAATTGTGATTCTGAGAGTCATTGAACAACCTTCAAGGAAGTGGCGGGTTAGCTCTGGGATAACGTGGCTGATTACTCAAGCAAGAGCGTGTCGTATCAGGGAAACCCAGGATATCACTATGACTGAGGCGTGTCGTTCGAGTCATTTGGGCCTGTGGGTTGACTCTTGAGAGCCTCGGAAACCCGCTCATCAATCCGGCGAAGGAATTCCTCGTCTGCGCGCCCCGAAGAGTGCGCCCTCAGTAGGTTGTTACTGGCCCTCAAATTGCCAATAAACGTCCGGCAGTCCTTGCACATCATCAGGTGCATTTTCACAGTCAGATTCTGACGGCCGCTGAGTTCGCCATCAATGTAATCACTGGCGATTTCGGCCAGGCCCCTGCACATTAACATTCGCCGGTCTCCTGGAAAGTCTCCACCATGAGAAAGATCCTCTGCCTCGCCCGATGTAACAGTACACGCAGGTTAGAGGCACTGACATCCAGAATGTTACAGACATCATCCGATTTATGCTGGTGGGCTTCATAGAGCATCAGGGCTGAGCGCTGAGTTTCCGGCAGGGCAGACAAATGTTTGTCCAGGCAATCGCTGAGGGCACCGTTTTCCATCAGATTGTCGGCTGATTCATGGAACTGAAGCTTTGGGGGCAGGTCCCAATGGCCTTTGGCGTTGAAACGGTCAGCCAGTTCCGGTTCCAGGCTTTCCGAGAAATCCGTGGCCACTTCCCGATTGCTTGAGCGCAGTTTGTTTTTGCACCGATTGGCAACGATGCGGTGCAGCCAGGTTTTCAGGCCTGAGCGGCCTTCAAATTTCTGTATTGCATCTATCACTGTTACCCAGCAGTCCTGGACAACCTCTTCCGCGCTGGAGTGGTCCAGGTAAAACCGGGCCACGGCGAGCATGCCGGCTGAGTATTCACGTACTGCCCGGCGATACGCGCTGGGCTCGCCCTGCTTGAGGTCGTCGATCAGTGATGTTTCAAGTTCCGGGCGTGCCGCTGTGTCCATGGGTTTCCGTCCCTTGTCGCTGTCAGTATGGCTGTTTGTCTTTGTATAGTGTTTCGGAATCGGTAAAAGTTCCGGTATTCTGTAGTGAGTGCTCAAAAATAATAGTTCAGGGGCTGTGTAACATCCAGCCGGTGATCGTGTCTTGGCTATAACAGCGTATTGGTTTATTCAATTCTTACAGGCATGGATATGAATCGCAGCAAGCTTTTACTTCTTCTGATTATCGCCGCCATCGTGGGGATCTTCCTCGGATTCGACGGCCACAAACTTCATACTCTGGAAAACCTCCAGTCGCACCAGAGTGCCATCGGGCAGTGGATTGACCAGAATCTGGTATTGGCCGTCTCAGGTTACGCGGTTATCTATGTGGTTGTGACCGCCCTGTCTCTGCCCGGAGCCACCATCATGACTCTGGCCGGTGGTGCCTTCTTCGGTAACCTTTACGGTTTGGCGGCGGTCTCCATTGCGTCGACCGTGGGCGCATCCCTGGCCTTTCTGGTTGCCCGATTCCTGATGCGGGACACCCTGCGTAAGCGCTACGCGGAAACGGTGGCCAAAATGGACCGCGGCATCGAGAAAGACGGTGCGTTCTATCTGGCCACCCTGCGCCTGGTGCCGGTGTTCCCCTTCTTCCTGATCAACCTGGCCATGGGTCTGACCGCCATGAAGCTGCGCACCTATGCCCTGGTGAGTTGGATTGCCATGTTGCCCGGTACCTTTGTGTACGTGAACGCGGGCACCCAGCTGGGGCAAATCCAGTCGACCGGTGACATTCTTTCGGCCAACCTGCTGCTGTCCTTTGCCCTGCTGGGGCTGTTCCCGCTGATCGCCAAGTTTGTGGTGGGGTTCATCCGACGCCGCAAAGTGTATGCCGGCTGGCAGAAGCCTGACCATTTCGATTACAACCTGTTGGTGATTGGTGGCGGTTCGGCCGGACTGGTCTCCGCCTACATCGCCGCGGCTGTAAAAGCCAAAGTGGCGTTGATCGAGAAGCACAAAATGGGTGGTGACTGCCTGAACACCGGTTGTGTGCCCTCCAAAGCCCTGATCCGCAGCGCCAAGGCGGCCGACACCTTGCGCCATGCTAATCGTTACGGGCTGGAGGCGGTGCCGGTGAAAGGCTCGTTCAAGAACATCATGAACCGGGTCAAGGATGTCATCGCGAAAGTGGAGCCCCACGATTCCCCGGAACGCTATCGCAAGCTCGGTGTGGACTGCATTTCCGGCGAGGCGAGTTTCGTGTCGCCCTGGGAGCTGGAGGTAAAGCACAACGACGGCCGCACCGAACGTCTCACTGCCCGCAGCATCATTGTCGCCACCGGCGGCAAGCCTGCCGTGCCACCCATTCCCGGCCTGAACGACATGCAGCCGCTGACCTCCGATAATTTGTGGGAACTGGAGGAGCAACCGCAACGCCTGCTCGTGCTCGGTGGTGGCCCCATTGGCTCGGAACTGGCGCACGCGTTCGCCCGGCTTGGCTGCCATGTGACCCAGGTGGAAAAAGGCGAGCGATTGCTGGCAAAAGAAGATGCTGATGTCTCAGAGCTGGTACTCAAACAGTTTGAATCCGACGGAATTGACGTCCGGTTGAAACATTCCGCTGCCGAGTTTCGTATAGAGGATGGAGAGAAGGTCGCCTATTGCGATTATGAAGGCGAGAAGATACGGATTCCCTTTGATCAGGTTTTGGTGGCGGTGGGGCGCGCGGCGAATACCTCCGGCCTGAACCTGGAAGCGATTGGCGTGGACACCTTGCCGAACGGAACCGTGCCGGTGGAAGACGACATGAGCTTGCGTTATCCCAACGTGTTTGCCTGCGGCGACGTGGCCGGCCCGTACCAGTTCACCCATGCGGCCGCCCATCAGGCCTGGTACGCGGCGGTGAACGGTCTGTTTGGCCAGTTCAAGCGCTTCAAGGTGGATTACCGGGTAATGCCCTGGGTGACGTTTACCTCTCCGGAAGTGGCCCGGGTTGGTTTGAGTGAAGCGGAGGCTCAGCAGCAAGGGGTTGCCTACGAGGTGACTCGCTATGGCCTGGACGATCTGGACAGAGCCATCGCCGAGAGCGAAGACCACGGCTTCATCAAGGTGCTCACGCCGCCGGGCAAAGACAAGATTCTGGGGGCCGTGGTGGTGGGTGCCCATGCAGGGGAAATTCTTGCCGAGTTCACGCTGGCGATGAAACATGGCCTGGGGCTGAACAAGATTCTGGGCACCATTCACCCGTACCCCACCTGGAACGAGTCAGCCAAGTACGCGGCGGGTGAATGGAAGCGGGCCCACGCGCCCGAAGGCATTCTGAGGCTGCTGGAGAAGCTCCACGGCTGGCGCCGTGGTGGCAAAAATACAAAAGCATTGAGGAGCACCTATGCCCCTGACTGAAACCCGACCGGCACGCAGTAAACGCATTCCGGCCGTGGAAGTGCTGGAACCCCGGGCATTCGACAGCTGGACCCACACCCGCAACGGCGACCCTCGGGGATACATCGACGCGGACAAGCTCAAGGAGCTGTGGATTCACACGGGCACCGCCTGCAACCTGGCCTGCCCCTTCTGCCTGGAAGGTTCACACCCCGGCGATGGTCGCATTCCGGGCATGAAGCTTAGCGATGTGAAACCGTTTATCCACGAAGCCATCGACATGGGCGTGGAGCAGTTCTCCTTCACCGGCGGAGAGCCGTTCGTGATCCGGGATTTCGTGAATATCCTGGATTACGCCAGCCAGCACCGGCCCTGTTTTGTACTGACCAACGCCACCGAGCCGCTGCATAAACGGCAACACCAGGTGTTGCCGTTACTGGACAACCCCTACCCGATTCACTTCCGGGTCAGCCTGGATTTTCCGGATCGCGCACGGCACGACAAAGATCGCGGCGAAGGCAGCTTTGCCCAGGCACTGGACGGTATCCAATGGCTGATCGAACAAGGTTTCAAGGTGTCCATCGCCCGGCAGACCGACCCCGGCGAAAACCCGGTGGAGGTGGAAGCCGCGTTCCGTGAGATTTTCCGTCAGTGGAACATTCCGGAGAACCTGGCGTTTACCGCGTTTCCGGACCTGGGCACGCCGGGATCTGAAGACGGCAGCCCGGAGATTACCGAGACTTGCATGGAGAAGTACCCGACCAAAGAGGCCCGTTCCCACTTCATGTGCACCTACACGCGGATGCTGGTGAAGAAGGGAGATCAGGTTCGGGTGTATGCCTGCACGCTGGTGGATGATGACCCGCAGTACGACTTGGGCGGCACGCTGGCTGAGAGCATGGACGAGCGGATTATGTTGCGGCATCACCGGTGTTTTTCCTGTTACCGGTTTGGGGCTAGTTGTTCGGCGCCCGGTTGATGTCTTGTTTCGGAGTTCTGGGGTTCTGGAGCTTTGGAGTTACGGCTGTTGGGGTTGGGGGATGCCCTCCAAAACAAAAATCGTGGATTTTTTAATGGTTTTGGAGGGCATCCCCCAACCCCAACAGCCTTGTTGAATACCGGTGGTGTACCGGAAAGCCGTTATCGATGTCGGGGGCGTTGAGCGGTGGAGGGGGTTCCAAAACCATTAGAAAATCCACGATTTTCGTTTTGGAACCCCCTCCACCGCTCAATGACCTGCACCAAAACAATGGAATAAAAAATGAACATTACTGAAGCCTCCCTGTTTTGGGGATTTCTGCTGGTGTACGGCGTGGTTATGTACGTGCTGTCGCCCAAGAGCAAGAACGCGAATTCGTTTTACAAGGGCGCGGATGACCACGGCAATCCGGTGGGCCAGTGGTCGCTCACGGCGAGTATCTTTATCAGCTGGATCTTTGCCAAATCGGTGACCAACGCCGCCAATCTTGGGGCGGCGTATGGCGTGGTCGGTGGCCTGGCCTATGCCAGTTACTGGTTGTCGATTCCGGTGGCGGGTTACGTTATCTATCTGATCCGCACCCAGACCGGGGCCAGGAGCCTGCAGGATTTCCTGACCTCCCGATTTGGTCGGTTCGCAGCGCTGGCGTTTTCGGCGGCGATCCTCATCCGGTTGTATAACGAAGTCTGGAGTAACACCGCCGTGGTCGGTGGGTATTTCGGCCTGCCTGGTGAGTGGGAATACTACGCTGCGGCGATGCTGTTTACCGTTTTTACCCTGGCGTACAGCCTCAAAGGCGGGCTCCGGTCTTCGATCTTTACCGATGTGATTCAGGCCTTTGTGTTCGTGTTCTTCGTCGGGGCGGTGTTGTTCCTGATTATTCCGGCCAACGATACCAGCGCGCTGCTGACCAACGGCGAGTTCCGCCTGAACGCCGGCTTCGATCTGCTGCTGGTGGCTTTGCTGCAGCTGTTCAGTTACCCGTTCCATGACCCGGTGCTGACCGACCGGGGCTTTGTGAACAAGGAAAAGACCATGCTCAAGAGCTTCGTGGTGGCGGGTCTTCTTGGCTTTGTGGCAGTGTTTATCTTCAGTCTGGTGGGCGTGCATGCGCGTCTCAATGGCATTGAAGCAATGGGCAATGCACCGGCGGCGGTCGGTCAATCCCTTGGTCTGGCGGCGTTGTTCTTTATGAGTGTGGTGATGATGACCTCCGCGGGCTCGACCCTGGATTCCACGTTCACGTCCCTGGCCAAATCCCTGGCGGTGGATTTGCCCCGTCTGGCTCGCCGCGCCAAGGACAAACTGCCGAGTATGCGAGTGGGCGCGGTGGTGATGGTTATTTTTGCTTTCCTGGGCAACCTGCCCATGTTCGCAGGTACCGATATCCTCAAGGCCACAACCATCTCGGGTACCATGGTGATGGGTCTTGCGCCGGTTTTCCTGTTCTATGGCTTTACCCAGTGGTCGCCCTGGAGCTTTCATCTCAGTTTCTGGACCGGGCTCGGGCTGGGTGTACTACTGGCGGTAGGCCTTATTCCATCGAGTTGGGCGATTGGTGATGGTGCCTACGCCATGTTGCTGGGTGTGAATGCCTACGGCTTTCTGATCTGTACGGCGTGTTTCTTCCTGCCTTTGCTGCTGCGGCGCCTGGCCGGAAAGTCTGTGGTTGCTGAGGGCGCGTGATAAAACGGGAGGGATCAGGCAATGGCTGACACAGAAGGGCGCAGCTGCCCGCTGGCTTACCGCTACCGGCCGGAAGCGCTTTGCGGGGAGCCCTCCCATGCCTCTGAGAGTGTGCTGTATATCGTCGGCGGGCTGTACGGCAACCCCTTTGCCCTGGACGAAATCGAAGCCATGGCGCAGGCGGAGGAGCGCCATGGTCACCGGGTCAAACTGGTGTTCAATGGCGATTTTAACTGGTTCAACGCCGACGACACCTTGTTCCGGGAGATCAACAGCCGGGTTCTGGACCATACCGCGGTTCTCGGCAATGTAGATTATGAGCTATCGCTTCCCAATGCCGGAGCGGGCTGTGGTTGTGCCTACCCGGAGTACGTGGATCAAGGTGTGGTGGCGCGTTCGAACCAGATGATGGAACGCCTGCAGGCGCTGGCGGACCAACACCCCGATATCCAAAAGAAACTCTCGCTATTACCAAGATACCGCTGCTTGATCTTTGGAGGCCTAAAGATTTTGGTGTTGCATGGTGACCCTGAGTCGCTGGCGGGCTGGGGGTTGTCGCATGAAGCATTCACCGCCGGTAACGACCGGCAGTTGGTCAGTTGGTTTCGCACCACCGGTGCCGATGTGATCGCGTGCACTCACACCTGCCTGCCGGTTCTCTGGTCTGGAGAAGTGGATGGGCGCCCTTGCCTGGTGACCAATAACGGCGCGGCGGGGATGGGTAACCTGCGCTCTGACCCACGCGGTTTGATTACCCGTATTGGCTTTACGAGCCCCTTCTCTGAGCCTGTGGCGGGCTTGGCGCGGCCCGGTTTGCACGTTTCCCTGATGCCTGTGGCTTACGATGTGAATGCCTGGCTGTCACAGTTTGACCGGCTGTGGCCGGAAGGCTCGCCTGCGGCAGTGTCTTATCGGAGCCGCCTGGTGGGTGGAACCAGTCTGGATCCTGGCAATGTGGTTTTTCCTTCCATTCCGTAACCAGTCTGTCACTGGCGAATGCTTCAATTCGGTCTATTCTGAAAGAATCGAACCCCGGTAGTTCTTGGTGGCTGTTGGGGGGCGACTTGAAATATATTTTGTGGTCTATATAATTCAACTCTAACTTTTGAAGCGAATTGATCACGTTATGACATCAGAAGGATCGAATACCACCGCCATCGCCTTGCGCAAACCTACCAAGGATGATGGCTACAGGCTCCACCAGCTGGTAGCGGAATGCCCGCCGCTGGACCCCAACTCGATTTACTGCAACCTGTTGCAGTGCAGCCACTTTGCCGAAACCGGCGTGGCCGCGGAGAAGGAAGGCGATCTGGTCGGCTTTATCTCCGGATACATCCCTCCCCAACAGCCCGAGACCGTGTTTGTCTGGCAGGTGGCGGTTCACGAAAAAGGCCGTGGACAGGGCCTCGCCAAGCGGATGCTGAAGGAAATTGTGGGTCGCGAAGCGTGCAAGAATGTCACGCATCTGGAAACCACGATTACCGAAGACAACGAGGCGTCCTGGGCGCTGTTCCGCTCTTTTGCACGTGATCTGGGAGCCGAGCTCACCTATCACGAGCACTTCGAGAAAGAGACCCACTTTGGCGGCAAGCACGACTCCGAGTTCCTGCTGCGCATCGGGCCCTTCACGAAGCCTGTCTGAGTGCCCTGATTCACCAATGTGAATCGCCGATAGCGACTAGAAACAGCCGGCGGGCCACCCGAGGTGGGCCTGCCAAAGGGCTGACATCAACGCACGGCGGGCTTGTTGCGACCGACACGTATTACCAGCAGGCTCCCCGCGCAATTACCTCGAACCTGACATGCTAAGAGGCAAGACAATGGAAATTTTTAAGTCCACTGAATCTGAAGTACGCGTTTATTCCCGTGCCTTCCCGGTGATTTTTAACCGTGCCAAGAACGCGCACCTGTACACCGAAGACGGCAAACAGTACCTGGACTTCCTGGCCGGTGCCGGTTCCCTGAACTACGGCCACAACAACGATATTCTGAAAAAAGCGCTGCTTGAGTACATCGAAGCGGACGGCGTGAGCCAGGGCCTGGATATGTTTACCACCGCCAAGCATGACTTCATGGAAGCCTATAAGAAGTACATCCTGGATCCCCGCGGCCTGGACTACAAGATGCAGTTCACTGGCCCCACGGGCACCAACTGTGTGGAAGCGGCCATGAAGCTGGCCCGTAAGGTCAAAGGCCGCACCGGTATTATCTCGTTCACCAACGGTTTCCACGGTGTCACCATGGGTGCGGTTGCTGCAACCGGTAACAAGCACCACCGTGGTGGTGTCGGCACACCGCTGGGCAGCGTTGATTTCCAGTTTTACGATGGTTACCTCGGTGAAGACATCGACACCCTGATGATCATGGACAAGGTGCTGTCCGACAGCTCTTCCGGTGTTGAATTGCCGGCGGCAGTGATTGTCGAGGCGGTTCAAGGCGAGGGCGGTCTTAACGCAGCCCGTGCCGAATGGCTCAAAGGCCTGTCTGACCTGTGTAAGAAGCACGATATCCTGCTGATTCTGGATGACATCCAGGCGGGCAACGGCCGTACCGGCGAGTTCTTCAGCTTTGAATTTGCCGGCATCAAGCCGGACATTGTGACCGTGTCCAAGTCGCTGTCCGGTTATGGTCTGCCGATGGCGCTGGTGCTGTTCAAGCCGGAGCTGGATGTTTGGGAATCCGGTGAGCACAACGGTACCTTCCGTGGTAACAACATGGCGTTTGTCACGGCCCGTGCCGCGGTAGAAACCTACTGGAAAGACGACAGTTTCGCTAACGAAGTGAAGGCCAAGACCAAGGTGCTGGGAGACGCCCTGCAAGCGATCTGCGACAAGTACCCGAGTGAGTTCAAGATGAAGGGCCGGGGCCTGATGCGTGGCATTGAAGCGACCCATGCGGACATCACCGGTGCCATTACCAAGCGTGCTTTCCAGAAGGGCCTGATCATCGAGACCAGTGGTCCGAACGACGAAGTCATCAAGTGCCTGATGCCGCTGACCACCAGCGAGGAGGACTTGCGCCTGGGAGCCAGCCTGCTGGCCGAGTCGGTTGATGAAATCATGCAGGAAGGTGTCAGCGAGGCGTCGTAAGGCGCCCGTCATCCAGACCATTCATTCCGCAGGATAGCGAAGGCAAAAATATGACTACGGCACAGCATACCGTCGAGAAGATCGGCGGTACCTCAATGAGTAATTATGAGGCCGTTCGCGACAATATCATTATTGGTAAACGCAAGAAGAGCGACCTCTACCAGCGGATTTTCGTGGTGTCAGCCTACGGTGGTGTCACCAACGAACTGCTGGAGCACAAGAAAACCGGCGAGCCGGGCGTATACGCCCTGTTCGCAGACGCTGAATCTGACTGGGCCTGGGGCGACGACCTCACCAAACTGATCCAGTTCCTGACCGACATCAACGGCGAACTGTTTGAAGACCCCATGCTCAAACAGCAGGCTGACCAGTTCATTACCGACCGAATTGAAGGGGTGCGGGGTTGTCTGATCGACCTCCAGCGTCTGTGTTCCTATGGCCAGTTCCAGCTGGAAGAGCATCTGCTGACCGTTCGGGAAATGCTCGCCGGAATCGGTGAAGCCCACAGTGCGTTCAACACCGCCCTGAAATTGCAGCAGGAAGGCATCAATGCGCGCTTTGTCGACCTGACCGGCTGGCGCGACAGCGAACTGCTGCCTCTCGACCAGAAGCTTAAGCAGGCGTTCGACAGCGTTGACCTGACTCGCGAACTGCCGATTGTCACCGGCTACGCTCAGTGCAAGGAAGGCCTGATGCGAACCTTTGACCGGGGATACAGTGAAATGACCTTCAGCCGGGTGGCGGTAATCACCAATGCCCGTGAAGCGATCATTCACAAGGAATACCACCTGAGTTCTGCCGACCCCAATATTGTGGGTGAAGAGAAGGTGGTGCCCCTGGGCCGAACCAACTACGACGTCGCCGACCAGCTCGCCAACCTCGGTATGGAAGCCATTCACCCCCGTGCCGGTAAGGGCCTGCGTCAAAACGAGATTCCGTTGCGGGTGATGAACACCTTTGAACCGGAGCACACCGGCACGCTGATCACTGGCGATTACGTCAGCGAGAAGCCGCAGGTGGAAATCGTGGCCGGTGCCAAGGGCGTGTTCGCCATTGAGGTGTTTGACCAGGACATGCAGGGTGAGCCGGGCTCAGACCGCCGAATCCTGGAAGTGCTCAGCCGCTTCAAGGTGCGCTTCATGTCCAAGGACACCAACGCCAACACCATTACCCATTATGTGGACACCACGCTCAAGCACGTGAAGCGTGTGGTCAAGGCGCTGGAGGAAGAATTCCCCAATGCCGAGATCAGTACCCGCAAAGTGGCCCTGGTGTCTGCCATCGGCAGTGATATGAAGGTGCCGGGTATCCTGGCACGCTCTGTGAAATCGCTGGCGGACCAGGACATCAGCGTGTTGGCCATCCACCAGTGCATGCGTCAGGTGGATATCCAGTTTGTGATTGAAGAAGACCACTACAACCAGGCGATTGTGGCCCTGCACGGTGCTCTGATTGAACCCCACAATCACGAGTACGCCATTGTGGCGGCTTCAACCACCTGAAGAATTACCCACCGGCAAAACCGGTCGCTTTGCCGGTGGGTAATGGAGGACGTCTTGCCTCCTGATCGGGCGCCCGGTCGGCCGTTTTGCCCGGTGTTTTCACCGGGTAAGTAACATGGCCGGGCGTGACCGATCTCCTCACCTCCCCGCTCGTTTGTCTCGGGTTTCCACGCCTTCCAGGGCAATCTGCCCGCCCGACCTCACCGTATATTCGACAAAGTTTCAACGGGTACCTTAGCCAATGCAGATACATGATCGGCAGGGACCGTCTCCGACTCTTCCCCACGATGGTGAAAGGGATTCCCTGGTAGGGTTGTACTTCAGGGATGCGTCCCGACATGAACTTCTCAGCGATGATGCGGAGCGCCGCCTGGCGCGGCAGCTGATTCGCAGCTTAAGAGTGATCAGCCAGGAACTCTGTTTGCCCGATGACACCCCACAAACCCTTCGGGAAGTGGTTGGTAGCCTGGGTGATGCCTGTGCCTTCTCCAGCCGCTGTCGCCGGGCCTATCACCTGGCCATGGCCTGCCGGCGCCGGCTGATTCAGTGCAACCTGAGGTTGGCGGTGCACATCGCCCGCCGTTACAACCAGCACGGTATCCCCATGTCAGACCTGATTCAGGACGCCAATGTGGGTTTGATCAAGGCGGTTGAACGATACGACCCGGCCAAGGGTTTTCGTTTTTCAACCTATGCCTACTGGTGGATCAGCGAGGAGGTGCGCCGTTGCCTGCAGCGTGGCGTGCGGGTAGTGCACACACCGGAGAACGTTGTCGAGGAAATACGTCAGCTCCAAAAAACCTCCATGCGATTACACCAGGCCCTGGGGCGCACGCCATCGCAGACCGAGCTGGCCAAAGCCATGGAGGCCTCGCCCTCGCGGATCGGCGAACTGAGAGCGCTGGCCGCCCGGGAAGTGTCCACCGATGTGCCTTTGCTTGAAGACGGTACCATTACCCTGGGCGACAGCCTGGCCAGTGGCGAAACCATGTCTCCAGATCATCCTCTGCGGCAGCGGGACCGGCAGATTACCTTGCAGGCCATGATGGGTGAGTTGACTGAGCGGGAGAGGGATATTCTGTCCCGACGCTACGGACTGGGCGTATCCGAACCGGAGACGCTGCAAACCCTGTCGGATCAGTTGGGAATCAGCCGTGAGCGGGTACGCCAGATAGAGAAGACCGCGTTAAAGAAGCTGCAACAGTGGTTTTCGGAGCCGAACAACGGTGCCTGACCTCAGGCACCGTGACTAAGATAGAACCACACGCCGACGGTCACCTGGCAGGCCAGTACCACGGTGGTCAGCACCAGGCGCAGTCGCAGATACCATGCCGGCCAGTAGGGCCGCATCCAGCGAGCGTCGACGATGTACAGCAGCAGGTAGGCGGAGGTGTACAGGGCAATCTTGTGGGGCGTTTGTAATAGCAGCCCTACTCCGGCGGCGACGAAAAACAGCTGGCTGAGTAACATCGACACCAGTGGTGACTGGGGGTAGGAGCGGTTCTCCAGTTGCAGTGCGATGGTCCAGTAAATGCCGGCCATGAACGCGAGAATGCCCGCACTGTACGCGTAGAACCAGCTCAGGATGATGATGCTTTTCCCCGGCATTGCAAACAGGCCGGCGGTTCCTGCAAGAAACGGTATCAGGCCGGCTATGCCGACCAGGATGGCCAGACGGGCAACTGCAATCACGACCGTTGCCTCTGAACCTGTATCCGCATGGGTTCGAATTCTGTTGGCTCCATGCCCACCATTTCATGGTAGGCGGACGGGTGAACAATCTGGGTTTCACGCACGTCCAGATCGCTCAGGGTGTCCTGCAGTTGCCAGGCGCTGCGAAACAGGCGTGTTTGCCCTTTGTCGTCAGACAACAGCATCAGGCCATCCGGCCCGTGCAGTCTGGCCATGTAATGCTGGCCTTCCAGTGAAATGATCTCCAGCAGTTCAATAACCGGCTGCTCGAGGTTCCTGAGTTGGTTGAGGGTGATGCGCACGGATTGGCTCCCGAAATGGTGTTACCCAGGGATTTACGTGCAACCGCTCCGGTAAGATCATTGTGACATCTCAAAGCAGGCCTGATAGGCCGGGCATTGAACCAGATGATCATTCACCATGCCTGTAGCCTGCATGAAGGCGTAGACGATGGTCGGGCCAACGAACGTGAAGCCGGCTTTCTTCAGGGCCCTGGACATGGCCTCGGATTCTTTGGTGATCGCCGGAACTTCCTCGAAACGTTGCCAGGTGTTCTGGATTGGCTGGTGATCAACGAACTGCCAGAGAAACGAGGAAAAGCCAATGCCCTGTTCCTGCAGTTCAAGGTAGCGTCGGGCATTGTTGATCACCGAACGTACTTTCAGTCGATTACGGATGATGCCCGGGTTCTGCAGCAGGCGTTGCTGGTCTTGCTCGGTAAAGCGGGCGACGGTTTCCGGATCAAAGTTGGCATAAGCGTCGCGATAGCTCTGTTGCTTTCGCAGGATGGTGATCCAGCTCAAACCTGCCTGCTGGCCGTCCAGACACAGCTTTTCAAACAGCGCCTGGTCATCGTACTCCGGGCGGCCCCAGACGGTGTCGTGGTAATGCACGTAGAGTGGGTCGGTGCCGCACCAGGGGCAGCGCTCGGTGTATTGGGTCATAACAGTGAATCCCGGTTATCGCTTTGACCGGATGACCCTGTGGAACATGGGCTCCCAACTTGCTTCCTGGGTACCCGCCAGTGCCAGGTTATAGTCATCCGGAGGTGGTTCCAGCAGGGTGATGCCGGGCCAACTGCCCGGGCCGCCCTGATCCCTGTTTCGATAGACCAACGTTACCAGAAAACCCTCCACGTAGAAGCAACTGGCCAGCCAGGTCTGGTCGGGCTGATCGCCATAGAGCTCAAACTGGTTGCGAACTTCAAGGGTTTGCAGGTTGCCGGCAATGCCACGACCGGTTGCCTTGAGCCAGGCTTCTTTCAGGGTCCATACTTTAAGGAAATCGAAGGGATCATCAGCGCGAAACAGCCACTCCTGTTCGATGGGGGAGAACCAGCGTCTGGCAACGGCGACCCAATCCGGCCTGCGTTGGCTTGGCTCGATGTCGATACCCAGCTGATAGGTGTCTGTGCCCACGGCGCAAAGCCCCCGGCTATGGCTCAAGGACAGAAATCGGCCTTCCGGATTAACGGCACGGTTTGGTCGCCCATCCACGGGAAGACAGCACTCTGGTGCCTGGTCACTAGTTTGCGCAAGGCTTTGCCGGAGCAGCCAGCGGCTGGTCAGGAACTCCTGACGGCGAGTACCCGCCAGCCGAGCCAGTGTTTCAGCCTCGAAACCGGTCATCCAGGCAGGAGCTTCGGGAACATCCCGGTTGATCTGGTGGCACAGCCAGATACTGGGACGATCAGGGTTGGAGTCGTTGGATGGTCCAGCCATCGGCCTCTCTCACGTATTCAAAACGGTCGTGAAGTCGGCTTGGCCGTCCCTGCCAGAACTCGATGCGTTCCGGTACCACCCGATAACCGCCCCAGAAGCTGGGTAAGGGTATTTCACCGGAGCTGAACTTGCGTTTCATCTCCGCCACCTTTTGTTCCAGTAGCCCCCTTGAGGTAATCGCCTTGCTCTGTTCAGAAACCCAGGCACCGAGCTGGCTGCCACGGGGTCTGGAGGCGAAGTACCTGAGGGATTCCGCCTTACTGACTTTCTCTACCTTTCCCTGAATACGTACCTGGCGGTTCAGACCGATCCAGGGGAACAGCAGCGCAGCCCTTGGGTTTTCGTCCAGTTCTCTGGCCTTGCGGCTGCCGTAGTTGGTGTAGAAAACAAAGCCTTGGCTATCAAAGTATTTCAGTAGCACGGTGCGCAAGTCCGGCATCTGGTCAGAGCCGGTGGTGGCAAGTGACATGGCGTTGGGTTCCAGAATCCCGGCACTACGGGCATCGTTAAACCAGGCCTGGAACTGGGCTACTGGGTCATCATTCAGGTGTTCCCTGTCCAGCCCCTCACTTTCAAAATCCCGACGCATATCGCCGATGTCCATTCACCTCTCCTCGTCTTGCTGCGTAACCCGCTAAGTGTCTACAGGTACGGCACTCAAGCATAACGGGTTCACGTTGGCGTGTCAGCGGCTGACAAAGGACTACCGGGCGGACTATCCTAGTGTCAGGCAGGGGGTGCAGGCAGCCCCGTGTGTTCGCCCTCGATCAAGGAGAGTTTCGTGGCCCGGAGTCATTCCCCCAGTCGTTTGCCCAGAAACCTGGCTATTGTAGCGGTCGTTCTGTTTGGCTTGTACGCCCTCGCAGGCTTTTTGGCTTTGCCCTGGTGGCTCGAAAAGACTTTGCCGGAACAGCTGAATCAGCAGATGGGCTGGCAGGCTGAGTTGTCGGAAGTTCAGGTAAACCCCTTCACCCTGACCCTGGATATAACGGGGCTGTCTGCGGACGACCGTGCCGGCGAAAAAGTGGTTGGGTTTGATCGCCTGTTTGTAAATCTGGGTTTCTTTCCCCTGTTCCGGGGGATCGTCCATTTCCAGGACATTCGCCTGCAGGAACCGCACATCCGGCTGGATCTGTTGGATGACTACAGCATCAACTTTGCCCGCGATTGGCAGGCCTCCCGGCCAGATGAGCTCGCACAGGAACCCGTAGCCGCAGCCGAAGCCGAAGCCGGGGATGAGGCAGGCGCGATACCCAAGCTGTACTTCCAGCACCTGGCGATCGATGGCGGCGAGTTGCTGTTCCGGGATTTCAGCCAGGCGGAGCCGGCAGAGTTCCGTATTACCCCGCTCGACCTGTCCATCAACGAGCTGGCCACCTGGCCAAGGGAGACCGGTGGCAGTCAGTATTCAGTGATTGCCGCCCTGGGTGACCAGACCATTGAGTGGGACGGTGAGCTGAGCATAGCGCCACTTTACTCCGAAGGCCGCCTGAAGGTGGCTGATTTGCGCCATGACACCCTGGCGCATTTTCTGTCGCCGTTTTTGCCATGGCAGTTACGGGATGGCACCGTGACCATCGAGTCCTATTACCAGTTGGCGGGCGGCGAGCCGTTTGAGCTGATCACGTCCCGGGGCAAGCTGACTGTGCAGAACCTGGCCCTGGCCCTGGATGCCGGGGATGAGGAACCAGGCTTGACCACTTCCGATATTCAGGTTGATGGTATCGGCTTTGATCTGACAGCCAGAGAAGTCCGCGTAGGTATGATCACACTCGATCAACCCTTTGTTGCCGCGGTCCGCAACAACGAGGGTCAGATTGACTGGCTGGCAACTATGCCAGAAGCCACTGCCGATGAAGGCCAGGGCGAGCCACCGGACACCGGCGTACCGGCGTTTCGCTGGTCGGTTCAGGGTTTTGAGCTGGCTGACGGGCGGGTGCGCTGGCGGGATCAGGTGCCACAGCAAGCGGCGGAGCTGGAACTGGTGGATCTGGACATAACCCTGGGCGGTTTATCGGATCGCCTGGATGAACCCGTCAGCTACCGGCTGAGTTCAGCGCTTGCCAGTGGTGGCCGTGTAGCCGCCAACGGCCAGTTGACACCGGCGCCGTTCACGCTGGAGGCGGCAGTATCCGGTTCCGATCTTGTGCTTGCGGTGATTGAGCCATACCTGCAGCAAGCGGCCAACCTGGCGTTGGCCAGCGGTGAGTTGAGTTTTGATGGCAACCTGGACCTGGACAGCCAGGACGATCCGATGACTGGTACGTTCAGCGGCACCGGCGAGGTCGCAAACCTGGATTTAAGGCTGCCTGATGGCGAGGCTTCCATGTTGGGCTGGCGTACCCTGCGCCTGGCGCCTATCGAATTCAATGTTTACCCGCCAAGGCTGGAAATCGGCACGGTAACCCTGGCACGGCCCTCGCTGAACGTTGTTCGCTCACTTGATGGCGTACACAATCTGGCCCGGATCGTTCGCGGGCAGCCAGATACCGGCAGTGAGCCTGCATCAGCGCAATCGACCGGCCCCGAAGCCAGCTCCGGCGAACCAGAGTTTGTTTTCCGGATCAATCAACTGGTGGTTGAAGACGGGGCCGTCGGTTATTCCGATCGAACACTGGAGCCGCCGTTCAGTACCAACTTTGATAACCTCACCGGTGCGGTCAGCGGCATCAGTAATGTGCCGCCACAGCAAGGACGGGTGAACCTCAAGGGCCGGCTCGCAGGCGTTGCCCCCGTCACCTTTGAAGGCACGCTGGGCGCATTGGGCACCGAGGATACCAGCGACATTCGCCTGGCCATGGAGGATCTGGCGTTGCCGGTATTGTCACCCTACTTCGGCCGATACCTGGGCTACGCGGTCGACTCGGGCAAGCTCAAAATGAATCTGGACTATGAATTCACCGGCACCCGTCTGAAAGCCTCAAATCGGGTGGTGCTGGACCGTATGGAACTGGGTCAGGCCGTACCGAGTGATGAGGCCATCAGCGCGCCGGTCAAGCTCGGCCTCGCGCTGCTGACCGACCGCCGTGGCGTCATTGAGGTCGACTTGCCGGTGCAGGGTGATATTGCCGATCCGGAATTTCGGGTCGGCCAGATCGTCATGCGCGCCTTTGTGAACCTGCTGGTTAAAGCCGCTGCATCCCCCTTCAGCATGTTGGGCTCCCTGGCGGATCTGGCGGGCTTCAGTAGTGAAGACCTGGGCGAGGTCAGTTTTGTGCCGGGTAGCGTTGAGTTGGCAGAGGGTGAGGCCGCCAAACTGTCGGCCCTGGCACAGGCTTTGAGGGAGCGCCCTGAGCTGGTGCTGAACGTTCGCGGCGGCGTGAATCCGGAAGCTGACGCCCTGGCGCTACTGCGCGCCCGGATGGAAGCCCGGGGCGAGGAACTGACCGACGAAGCCTGGGCCCAGGCACAACAAGCCTGGCGCGAGGGTGAGCGCCCGCTGCCGCCAGAGGCCCTGGGGCAACTGGCTACCAACCGGGGTCTGGCGGTTCGCCGCCTGCTGCAGGAAACTCATGAAGTGGACCCTGCCCAGTTGTTCACCCTGGAGCCGTCCCGCCAGGCCATCACCGATGAACAGGGGCTTGTCACCGTGCAGTTCACGCTGGACGTTCGTTAATCCTAATTGAATCAGGTAGTTCTATGGCCAGTCTGACACAGCGCACTGCCAGCCACTTCTTTGCCTATGTTTCCCGTCTGCGCTGGATCAAGCGCTGGGGCTTGATGCGTAACGCCATCGAAGAAAACGTCGCCACCCATTCCTGGGAAGTGGCGACCATCGCCCACGCCCTGGCGCTGATCCGCAACCGGCATTTTGACGGTCAGGTCAACGCGGACCGCATCGCGGCTGCCGCGCTTTACCACGATGCCACCGAGGTGATCACCGGCGACATGCCGACACCGGTGAAATATCACTCGAAAGTGATGCGGGAAGCCTTCGGTGATATCGAACACAAGGCAGAAGCGGAGTTACTGGCCTTGTTACCGGCCGATCTCCGGGATGACTTCTCGCCCTATGTTCGGGAGTCCCGGCTGGCTGAGCAGGAAAAGGAATTGATCAAGGCGGCTGACCGGCTCTCGGCCTGGCTCAAGTGCCGGGCGGAAATCCGTGCCGGCAACCCGGAATTCGTGCCCGCTGAAGCCCAGATCCGCGCCCGGCTGGACGCAGACGGATTGCCGGAGGTGCGCTACTTTCTGGAGGTCTTTGCACCGGGCTACGACCAGCCTCTGGATAACCTGCTGGAATAGCCTGTTGACTGGCCCCGCTGCCGGCGCCAGGCGGAGTCCGCTGCCATAGGTTTGGTCCGGGTGGCTCTCTAAAGTGGCGAAGTACCAAGACGCTGCTTTAATTGGAAAGACCACAACAAGAGGCTCCCGCCATGAAAGATCTGAAAAACAAAGTTGCCGTGGTGACCGGTGCAGGTTCCGGCATTGGCCGTGCCCTGGCCCACGCCCTGGCTGCCCGGGGCTGCCGCCTGGCGCTGTCGGATGTCAACGAAGCTGGCCTGGCGGAAACCGTCGCCACCCTCGACAAGAACCGTGTGAAAACCTACCGCCTGGACGTGTCTGACCGTGATGAGATCTACGCCCACGCCGAACAGGTGAAGGCAGATTTCGGCCAGGTAAACCTGGTGATCAACAACGCGGGTGTGGCGCTGTCTGCCACGGTGCGGGAAATGACTGACGACGACTTCAAGTGGGTCATGGACATCGATTTCTGGGGCGTCGCCCACGGCACACGGGCCTTTTTGCCGCACCTGATCGCCTCCGGCGACGGCCACGTGGTGAACATCTCCAGCGTATTCGGCCTGATTGGTGTGCCCAAGCAAAGCGCCTATAACGCCGCCAAGTTTGCCGTTCGTGGCTTTACTGAATCCCTGCGCCAGGAAATGAAGCTGGAGAACCAGCCAGTTAATGTCAGCTGTGTGCACCCGGGTGGCATTCGTACCAACATTGCCAACGCCGCTCGTATGGGCAAGTCCGAAAACGGCGACGCCCAGCGTAAGGGCTTCGATAAGCTGGCCATGACCACCCCGGACAAGGCGGCCGAAATCATCGTTAAAGGCATTCTGAGGAACGAATCCCGCATCCTGGTGGGCCCGGATGCCTGGGGTATTGATGCCCTCAACCGCCTGTTGGGCTCTGCCTATCAGCCACTGGTGGAGCGTTTCTCCAGAAAGAACCTGTACGTCTGATCGGTTCTAACCCCCGGCCCTTGAATACCGATTGCTTATTTTACAACCAGTATTCAAGGGCTATACTCTGAGGCTGATCCAGGGAAGAGTCAGCATGAATACGCCAAAGCATCCCGATCTGGGCGCGGCGCTGGAACACAGCCGCTCCGGTTTGCGGGACAGTCACCGCCGTACACTCGCAAGATTACTGTTTTTTGTCACCGGTTCCGCACTGGTGGTGTTTGCTGTGCTTCAGTTTTTCAACGGATTCCCCTGGGTGTCTGCCATTGAACTGCTTGCCAGCGGCCTTCTGTTCTTCGGCGCGCAACGGCTGAAGACCACGCCCCACCTGCAGCAGTGGATCTACGCCTATCTGGTGGCCATCTTCTCATTCTTTATTGTCATCATGTTGTTGCCGGATGCCTCCATCGCGGCGTTTGTCTGGGTGTTGATGATGCCGGTGTTGGCCTATTTGCTGCTGGGAAAATGCGAAGGCATGATCCTGAGCGTGCCGTTCATGGTTGTCGGCCTTGTTGTCTACTACTTCTTCCTGGAAACCGTTGGCACCGCCCACGGCATGATTGATCTGCTGAACATGGTGTTGTGCGGCGTGCTTATGCAAGTGTTCATGCATATGTACGAGGAGCGCCGGGAGGAGGCCGAGCAACGGCTGGTCGACATGGCCCAGACCGATGCCCTGACCGGCCTGGCTAACCGGGCTAATTTCCAGTCCACCCTGGCCCGCACCATTGCCGAATGCGAACGCAACGGCAGCGGCTTTGCGCTGGTGGTGATGGACATCGACCACTTCAAGCTGGTGAACGACACACTGGGCCATGATGCCGGTGACCACGTGCTGCGCAACATCGGCCAATGCCTGAGCGAACGCCTGCGTACCACCGACTCTGTGGGCCGCCTTGGAGGTGAAGAGTTCGGTTTGATCCTGCGGGACGTAAAACCTGCAGACGCCTTTGAACTGATGGACGAACTGCGAGAGCGCATTGCCGGCCGGGAGTTACACTACGGTGAGGCCGGTATCCGGGTGACGGCGTCCTTCGGCATTGCCCAGTGGCCTGACCATGGCCAGGATGCCGAAACCCTGTTCTGTGTCGCCGACCGCTGCCTCTATACCGGCAAACGCGCTGGTCGGAATCGGGTGGCCCCTGCGGGGCCGGTGCACCGTGACCGGAGCGAAAAAACCGTGGCTGGAGGTACAGTCTGAATCGGGTATCCTAAGGCGGACAGCATCGACAGCCAAGGACCGAATTCACCATGTGCGAACTGCTGGCCATGAGCGCCAACACCCCCACCGACCTGTGTTTCAGCTTCACCGGTCTGACCCGCCGTGGTGGCGAAACCGGCCCCCACAAAGACGGCTGGGGCGTATCCTTCTATGAAGGCAAGGGCGTTCGCAGCTTCCACGATTCCGACGCCAGTGCCAGCTCCCGCCTGGCCGAAGTGGTCCAGACCCACCCGATCAAAAGCGAAGTGGCCATCTGCCACATCCGCCAGGCCAACGTTGGCGAAATCTGCCTGGCCAACACTCACCCGTTTATCCGCGAACTCTGGGGCCGCTACTGGGTCTTCGCCCACAACGGCCAGCTTTCCCACTTTCGGGCCGCAGAGGGGTTCTACGAGCCGGTGGGCGACACCGACAGTGAAGCCCTGTTCTGCGACATCCTCAACCACCTGCGCAGTCACTGTGACCGCAATACGCCTCTTGAGGAAGTGGTAGAGAGGCTGGTGCGCCTGTCACAGGCCTACGCCCGCGAAGGCGTGTTCAACCTTCTGCTCAGTAACGGCGACTGGCTGTTCACCTACTGCACCACCAAAATGGCCAGCATCACCCGCCGAGCCCCCTTCGGCCCGGCCCGCCTAAAAGATGCCGACGTGACCGTTGATTTCGAATCCGAAACTACCCCCAACGACGTTGTCAGTGTGATCGTCACCGAACCCCTGACCAGCGATGAACAATGGGATATCTACCAGCCAGGTGAGTGGCGACTGTGGAAAAAGGGAGAAGTGATAGCATCAGGAGGAAAATAATACTCTGGGCCAAAAAGAGCCCAGAGCACAAAGTCCCGTCAAGCAGGAGAGTGGGCTTTGTAAACCGATGCTGCGAGCTCAAAGTTGATGCAAATACTTCTTTTTCTGCGCCAAGCGGCTTTTAGTCGCCTATTTCGATTTCTACTCAACCAAGTAGCGTCCAAGTTTATTGACAGGTGCGGCTGTTTGCCTGGGACTGGGCAAACGAATGCTAGCTCCCGAAACCAATGCCCTATTTGAACAAATCATTTGAAATCTATCGTTTGTGTTTCACTCGAATCTGAGCCCGTTTTACCCTCTAGCCCGCAGATACTTTTGGTCGGTTTAGCGGTGGAGCGAATTTGCATACCACAGACCGGTAGATCGCTTGCCTGTTGAGACATGCTGTCTCATATGTTCGATTACCTGCGACATTGTGTTGTTCGTTGTTCGGTTTGTAGGCCATCTAAGTTAACGATTTATATTGATTTACCTTCTTTGGCTCAGGCTTTGCCTTTAGGCAGGAGAGGCATGTGGGCGCTTAGCAAAAAATAACATTGCTGGCCTCTTTAAACTGAACAATAAAGGATCAAACGATGAGCATGAAACCAATTCCAAGTTGTAGGGCGATCGTGTCGGCAGTTGCTGTGGCTGGCTTGGGGCTCGCCGGTTGCGCGACTGCGAGTTCGGGGTCGAACTGGCTAGCGTATGACGGAGATAAAGCTGGATCAAAATTTTCCAAAGCGCCGCTGGTTACCAAAGGCAGTGTTAAGAATATGGAAGTGGTGTGGGAGTGGTCTATGCCCGACAATCAGGTTTGGAAAGATAACCCTGATCTCATTACTTGGATGAATCAGTCAACGCCGTTGGCAATTGATGGGGTTCTCTATTCCAGCTCGCCGATGAGCTTTGTTTCTGCCATTGATGGTGAAACAGGGGAAACGCTATGGACCTATAATCCAAAAGCCTACACGCTTGGAACCCCGCCAAACCTGGGGTTTATCAGCCGTGGTTTGAGCTACTGGGAAGAGGGCGACGATAAACGAATCATTGCTGGCACGAGCGACGGATACCTGATTGCTTTGAACGCCGAAACCGGGAAGCCAATTGATTCGTGGGGGGAAAACGGGAAAGTCGACTTGACTAAAGGCTATCTGCGCGATGTTGATCGTTCGCTTATCTCGCCGACATCTCCACCAATTATTTGTGGCGGTAAAGTCATTCCCAGTTTAGCGGTGCTGGACTCCTTTGCGATTGGCCGTGCTCCAATGAAGTATCATCCTCCGGGCGACGTCCAAGCATTCGACGTTCAGACTGGCGAGCGTAGTTGGGTATTCCGAAACCCGCCGCAGGCTGGGGAGCCGGGCAACGATTCCTGGGAAAGTGACGCCTGGAAGCGAACTGGGGGTATGAATGTATGGGCCCGGCCTTCCTGTGATGATGAAAACGGTTTGGTATTTTTGCCGGTCTCCACGCCAACCAACGATTTTTATGGTGGAGAGCGTCCTGGCGATGGCCTGTTTGGCGACTCGCTGGTGGCTCTCGATGTGAATACAGGGAAAGTTGCATGGCATTTCCAGATAACCCATCACGGTGTTTGGGATTACGATCCCCCAACTGCGCCTAATCTGATGGATTTGAATGTGGATGGCGAGCACATTAAAGCCGTCGTACTGCCAACCAAGCAGGGATTTCTGTTTGCGTTCGATCGAGTGACTGGAGAGCCCATCTGGCCAATCGAAGAGAGACCCGTACCTGCCTCAGACGTACCTGGTGAAAAGCTCTCTCCGACGCAGCCATTCCCCACCAAGCCAGCTGCCTATGCGCAGCAAGGCGTGTCTGAGGACGACCTGATCGACTTGACGCCTGAGCTTAAGGCTGGCGCAGAAAAAATTCTCAATCGATACAACTATGGGGAGTTGTACACCCCTCCATCACTGACCAAAGGCGGAACACTGCAGGTTCCAGGCGTATTGGGCGGGTCGAGTTGGACGGGTGCGGCCCATAATCCAGACACGAACGTCATTTACGTGAACCCTTTCAAGATTCCATTTGCTATCAGGCTTAAAAAGGAAAAACTCGGTGCTTACGAGTATACAGGTACTTGGGCTGGGGTAGGCGGTCCTATGGGGTTGCCTCTGTTGAAGCCTCCTTTCTCCAGCATTGTCGCTATTGATATGAATACGGGAGAGCACCTCTGGCGGATTCCGGCCGGAAAAGGTCCGGTGAACCACCCGGCAATCAAGCATCTGAACTTAGATCGGTTGGGGGTGCCGAGGCAAAGCCATTTCACTTTGACCGACGAGGTTCTTTTTGTCGCGCCAGAAGGCACGTACGGCATGGTAGGACTGTCCACACGGGGTAACGCGCTGGTGGCCAATGCGAGTGAGAAAGAGGAGGAGCCTTTCCTGTATGCCCATGACGCGGACACCGGAGAATTGATCAGCGAGGTTGAACTTCCTGGCGGCGTTTTCGGAGCCCCGATGTCTTACAGCGTCAATGACAAACATTACGTAGTTCTGCCGGTGGGTGGCGCAGCACAAGACGCGAAACTGGTTGCCGTAAAAGTCGGCGGTTAATTCGTTCAAGGCAATCGGGCTTGCTCAAATTTGAGTAAGCCCGATTCAGCAGACGAGGTGATCATGAAAAAGAGTTCAACGGTAGTATTGCTTTGCACGCTGATATTGTCAGCGGCAGGGTTGGCACGGGCGGGCGGCGTGCCTGATTCCCAGGGTACTGCGGGTACAGATTCTTCTCCGCCTTGGGAGAAAGGCGTGGACGTCGATTTGAAAGATCCCGACAGGGTTGCCGCTGGGGAAATGACTTTCCAGTCCACCTGTGCGGACTATTGCCACGGCAGAGAACCCGCCTTGTTCATCAATAGGGATGATCTTGACCCGGTACAGGCTTTTAAAACTATCTATGAAGGCGGAAAAGGAGCCACGCCCATGCCGCCTTGGGGAGGGATTCTTACTGATGACGAAATCTGGGAACTTGTTGCTTACATTAAGTATCTCGGAACCACCGAATAGTATGCAGGCAACCACCTGAGACCCCATTCGTTGGCTTACAACAAAGCAAACCTCTAATCCGCTTTTTGTCGGTAAGACGTGCTCCCACTTTTTCTGGGGGCGTCTTGCCGCAGTCCTCAGCTCAACCGTTTGCTCTGATTGAGTGTCTTGAAGCCACTTACCTTATCCCAGGCTTTATTTAGCACCATAGATCTCAACTCGCGGTCACATCGTTTTCGTGCGGTGCTACACAGTGTGCCTTTTGCTTGCAACAGACTGATGTGCATGTTCTCGATAGATAAAGAAAATCTAATTAAAACATTTACTTGGGAATTGGCAAGAGGATTGCTTTTTTTGTGCTCAAGACAAAGGCGCAACGATCGCTGTCGTCAATTGAGTATGCAGAAATTGGACTATTTGAAACGGGAGATACAAATGACGCCAAGCCAAGAACAAGAAATCTGGATGTACCAGCATATGGTTATCAGTCGATTCTTTGAGGAGTCAATAGAGAAGATATACATGGAGGGCAAGACCCCGGCTTTCAATATGGCTAAGGGGCCTATACCCGGTGAGATGCATCTCTCCAATGGGCAGGAGCCGTGTGCTGTGGGTGTTTGTGCACATCTGAACAAGGAAGACATCGTCGTTTCCACTCATCGCCCTCACCATATAGCTATCGCCAAAGGTGTGGATCTCATGAAGATGACCGCAGAGATCTTTGGGAAGAAGACGGGTTTGAGTGGTGGTCGTGGCGGCCATATGCACATCTTCGATGCGAATGTGAATTTCTCTTGCTCCGGGATTATTGGCGAGAGCGTCGGCGTTGCCGCTGGTGCCGCGCTATCTCGGAAGATGCAGGGCAAGCCGGGTGTGGCGATCGCTTATCTCGGGGAAGGTGCGGCCAATCAGGGCGCGTTTCACGAGGCGCTGAACCTTGCCTCGGTCTGGAAGCTGCCCGTTGTCTTCGTGATTGAGGACAATGCTTGGGGTATCTCGGTTTCGAAGCAGGCCAGTACCGCCGTGAAGTACAACTCTGACCGGGCTGTAGCCTATTCGATGCCCGGTATCCATATTCCCAATAACGACCCGGTTCAGATTTTCGAAAAGGCCGGCGAGGCTATTGAGCGGGCCCGTCGCGGTGAGGGGCCTACCCTCATTGAGATCGAGACCTCGCGACTGGCAGGCCACTTTATGGGTGACGCCGAGGCCTACCGGCCCGCTGGCGAAAAGGAGCATCTCGCGACGATTGATCCAATCCCCGCGTTCAAGAAACGCCTGCATGATCGTTATCAATGGACCGAAGAGCAGGATGAAGCCCTGAGATCACAAGCACGGGAGACTGTCGACGCCGCTATCCAGTTTGCCCGCGACAGTGAATATCCGGCGCCTGAAGAGGCGCTGGAGAAAGTGTTTGTTTGAAATTTGGGCCAAGTTAAAAGGAGAAAAAACATGACGCAGGTGAAAGCAAAAAACCGCAAATTAACGATTGCTCGTGCCATGGCTGAGTCCATCGCCATGGAGATGCGTGAAGACGAAAAAGTCTTTCTGATGGGGGAGGATATTGGTGAGCTCGGTGGTGTTTTCGGTAATACCCGAGGACTGTACACGGAGTTTGGGGCGGAGCGTGTGAAGGACACTCCAATCTCCGAAACCGCCTTTATTGGTGCCGCAGTCGGCGCTGCCTCCGACGGTATGAAGCCAATAGTAGAGCTAATGTTCGTGGATTTCTTTGGGGTCTGTTTCGATGCTATCTACAACATGATGGCGAAGAACACCTACTTTGCAGGCGGTGAAATCAATGTACCCATGGTGCTGATGACTTCAACCGGCGGCGGCTACAGTGACGGGGGGCAGCATTCCCAGTGCCTGCACGCTACCTTTGCGCACCTGCCTGGCATGAAAGTTGTGGCGCCATCGAATGCCTATGATGCCAAGGGCCTGATGACAGCCGCCATTCGCGATCCGAATCCGGTGATCTTCATGTTCCACAAGGCCCTGCAGGGGATGGGATGGCTCGGCACCGAAAAGGAAGCCATTGTCGATGTGCCTGAGGAGGCTTATGAAGTGCCGCTGGGCACAGCCGCGATCACCAGGGAAGGAGCCGATGTCACGATTGTCGGTATCACTTCGGGGGTACACCATGGCCTGAAAGCTGCCCGCGAACTCGAAGCGAAGGGTGTCAGTGCTGAAGTCGTGGATTTGCGTTCGCTGGTGCCTCTGGACAGAGAGACAGTTATTGAATCGGTGAAAAAAACCGGTCGGCTGATTGTTGTGGATGAGGATTACCACAGTTATGGCATGACTGCCGAAATCATCGCGTCTGTTTCCGAGGCCGGCGTTCCCATGAAAGCCGCGCCTCAGCGAGTTGCCTACCCGGATATTCCTATTCCGTTCACCCCTGTAATGGAGCAGTGGGCCCTGCCCAGCGCAGACAAGATTGTAAAAGCGTTCGCCAAAATGAAGGAGGCTGAACAATGAGCACCGAGGTATTAGTTCCGCACGACCTTTGGGAAGAAGACGATGAAGCAGTCATAACCTCATGGCTGGTAAGCGATGGTGCCAGTGTGTCCGAGGGCGACATGATCGCTGAACTGATGGTGGCAAAGATTCAGTACGAATTACTGGCGCCAGCTTCGGGTAATTTGTCGATTTTGAAGGAGATCGATGACGTGGTCGCCAAGGGCGATTGCGTGGCCAAGATCGCGTAGATGCCTGGAGATCAAGACATGTCAGATAACGATATTACTAATGCGATCCCCTTGAAAGGATTGCGCGGCATGATCGCCAGCAATATGAGACGCAGCCTCGATGAGGCTGCACAGTTGACCCATCATGCGGAATGCGAAATTGAAGCGCTGCTTAATTTCAAGGAGGCGCTGGCCGGCAGCGGAACGAAGGCTTCAATTGAAGACCTCTTGGCGGACTGCGTTGTCAGAACTCTGGTCAGGCATCCCGGGTTGAATGGTCGGATAGACGATAACGAAATCCGTCATTACCGGAACGTACACATTGGGTTCGCCATCGCTTTGCCGGGCAACAAGCTGATTGCGCCGGTGGTTTTCGATGCCGATGAAAAAAGCCTGATGGAAAGGGCTGAGGCTCGAAAAAATATGCTTGAACGCGCAAGGAACGGTGATTTGTCGGTATCTGAAATGACCGGAGGTACGTTCACACTCAGCAATCTCGGACGATCTCGTGTCCGCTTTTTCACGCCCATCATCAACCTGCCGCAACTTGCAATTCTGGGAATCGGTGAGACTTACACCAGGCCAGTCGAGAATTCTGCGGGACAGTGGGTGAGCCGGCGCTTTATGGGCTTGTCGCTCACCTTCGATCACCGAGCGGTGGACGGTGGGCCGGCGGCAGAGTTCCTCAGCGATTTGTGCGAGGAGATCGAAAGTGCTGGCTGCTAAAGATATAGGAATAATGTCCCAAAATGCCGTCTGCTGCGTCACACCTATGCCCATTGAAGAGGGGTTGGCAATAGAGCAACGTCTACTTGAGCAAGTCGCATCGGGCCAGAGTCGATTCGGTTATTCCATCTGGAGAAGTCGTCAGGCTCTGGTAGTACCACGGAGTGCAACTCATAGGCAGGGATTTGATCTCGCCTCCAGGTATTGCGAGTCAAAGGGGTGGCCAGTAGTTGTTCGTAGCACCGGTGGTGAGATGACGCCCCAGACAAGTGGGTTCATAAATCTTTCGATGGTGGTGTCCAGGAAAGGAGAAAAAATCGGCATTCGTGAAAGTTACTCTCTGATCTGTCAGCCCCTCCTCCACTGGCTTGAAGCTATGGGCATACATGCCTATTGCTCCGGCGTAGAGGGCGCTTTCTGCAATGGTGAATTTAACCTGGTGGTTAATGGAAAAAAGATCGCCGGGACTGCTCAACGTCGCAAACGCATCAAGATTCCTATGTCGCCCGGACAGGAGGAGGACACCGCGATTCTGCTTCATGCCGTTATTCTCTGTGATGAGGGCCTTGAGCGAATATGGAAAGTGTCCAACGAATTTTACAAGGCCTGTCAACTCCCTCCTTTCATCATTGGTGATCGTCACATTTGTATGTCGGAGATCACGCAGCAGCGTGGTGAAGCCTTCATAAGAAGAGCAATGAGGGACCTGAATAGGGTGGTACAGCAACACATTTCTATGTTTTCCAGAGTTGATCAAAGTTCAGTTCTGCCGAGCTTTTGATCGAAGGAATAGAGCACGTTAACGATACGTGGAGGGACTATGAATAATGACAAAAAATTAGGTCAACACCTCAAGGCTTCAAGCCTTCGGATGAGTCGGCGGTGCTTTCTCGCGGGTTCGGGAGCCACCCTGGTGGGCAGTGTGGCGGTCTTTTCTGTCACGGGATTGTTTGCAGCAGATAGCCAAGCTGCAAAGCAGGTTGGCGAGGAGGGTAATCGGGCGCTTCTTCGGATGGCACGAGATGTATACCCTCACGATTCCCTCGAAGATAAGTACTACCAGCAGGTAATGGTTCCCCTGGCCAAACAGGCAGAAGCCGACCCGAAGCTGATGGACCTGCTCATCATTGGAATTGCAGCTCTGAATCAGGAATCCAGGGCCAGATACGGCACGCCCTATCTCAACGTTGAGACAGAAGAAGAGCGAGTGCAGGTGCTGAAGGCCATCGAGGCCTCTGCCTTTTTCCAAAGGATCAAAGGCGATCTCATGATGGGGATCTATAACAACCCCGAAATCTGGGAAAAGTTCGGCTTTGGTGGTTCGTCATGGCAGCACGGTGGATACATCAATCGCGGCTATGACGAAATTGACTGGATCTAGAGGGGAGTGCAAATGGCTAAATTTGATTTGAATGACGATAGTTTGGTTGTGATTATTGGCTCAGGGGCCGGCGGTGGCACACTGGCCAACGAGCTGGCTCAGAAGGGGATCCGGTCGGTTGTCCTGGAAGCAGGCAAACGTTTCACGATGTCTGATATCGAGAATGACGAATGGAAAATGTTCGGCAAGATTTCCTGGCTGGACAAACGCTATGTCGAGGGCCCAGCCCGACTGGCGAAAGATTTCCCAAACCTGCCTGCGTGGATCGTTAAGGGTGTCGGTGGTGCCACAATGCACTGGGCTGGTGTCGCCATGCGGTTCCAAGAGCATGAATTCAAGATGAAGACCACGAACGGCACCGTTCCAGGCGCGAACGTTTTGGACTGGCCTATTACTCTCCAGGAGCTGGAACCCTACTACGAAAAAGCCGAGAAGAAGATGGGCGTCTGCGGTACTAAGGCGACCGGCATGCCGTTCCATGGCAAGAGCAGTCACTACAAGGTGGTTGCTGAGGGAGCCAAGCGGGTCGGTGCGCAATGTGAGCAGGCACATCTGGCGATAAACACGCAGCCTCGTGATGGTCGTCCGGCCTGTCAGGTGGCCGGTTTTTGCATGCAGGGCTGTCGGATTGGCGCTAAGTGGTCGACCATGTACACCGAGATCCCGAAAGCGGAAGCGACTGGAAACGTGGAGGTACGACCAGAGTCCATGGTGTTGCGAATTGAACACGACGCCAATGGAAGGGTGAGTGGGGTCCTCTACGCCGATAGGGATGGCAATCAACACCTTCAAAAGGCCCGAATTGTGGCTGTCGCAGGTAATTCGATCGAGTCACCAAGGATGCTGCTCAACTCTGCGTCAAACCTATTTCCCGACGGCCTGGCCAACTCCTCCGGCCAGGTTGGGCAGAACTATATGACTCACACCACGGGTGGAGTTTACGCTGAGTTCGAAAAGCCGGTGCATATGTACAAAAGTACGGTAGTGCCGGGGATTGTCACTGAGTATCAGAACAACGATCCCTCGCGCGGGCATTTAGGGGGCTATGAGCTTGAGATCCTGCATCTGGGGCTACCCTTTATGTCGGCCTTCATGAATCCAGGTAAGAGCGGTTGGGGGCGTGAACTCGCTGAATCGCTGGAGAACTATGATCACATGGCAGGGTTCTGGATTTGCGGTGAAGATATGGCCGTCGAATCGAACAATATTACTCTGCACCCCACGGAAAAAGATCAGTATGGGCTACCCGTGCCAGTGGTCTACAAGACCGACCACATCAACGATACCCGGATGCGTAATCACGCGTATGCGCGCTCGAAGGAGCTGTTTGAGTCAGTGGGTGCGTTAAAGGTAACCGACCTCCCGCCTTACCCCGCCAGTCATAATATGGGTACGAACCGAATGAGTGAGCATGCACGTGATGGTGTGGTAAATCGTTGGGGACAAAGCCACGATATTGATAATCTGTTTGTTTCTGATGGTAGCCAGTTCACCAGTAGTGGAACTGAGAATCCAACATTGACGATTGTTGCTTTAGCTATTCGACAAGCAGACTATATTGCTGATCAGATGGGTAAAAGAAATATATAGTGTGTTTTAGATTTCATTCTTCGAGTTTAGGTTGTTTAATTTTTGCCCTTGCTTTTATGCAAGGGCTTTTTTTTTGGAAATAGAATTAAATATGAATCGTTCATACTGTCTCATGTTTGCGACAGTCTGTTTTTATTGTTTTTGAGTTTTATTTTATGTTTTAGAAAACAGTATCTTATAAGGTAAATTTGGTGGCATTTAAATTGCTGACCTAGTGTTGAGCGCCTGGAAAATATATGACGCTTGGTGTCCAACGATTCTTAACGAGGTTAGCATGAATAAAAAAATTGTTTTTATTAAAACGGTTATGTTTCTTGGGGTTCCGATGCTCCCTTTTGGTAGTACGAGCGCCGCTCAATTCATGGATGGCAAGCTCTCTATAAATGGCGCCGTGATGCAGGCGTTTCAGTCGCCAATTGAGTTAGAAGGAGCAGGTCGAGTTACCACTGCTGATGATGAAGCAAGCGCTGGTTTTCAGCGCTTTCGCTATGCCCTTCAAATAAATGCTGAAATTGATGAGACGTGGTCGGTTTTCGCAGAGCTAGCAGAGGAACCAAACGACTTAAGCACGGATGCAGGGTTTGATCCATTTGGTATACATATGGATTTGGGATGGATTCAGGCTGATTTCAACAATGGGGTGAAGGCGCGCCTTGGCACTATACTATCTACAACACAAACGTTCCTACGTTATTCGGATGGTGCAGTTGTGCAGAGCAATCCGTTTATTGGAAACACACCCGTAGATATGATTACTGCCGAAGAAGGCCTGTGGCTTCTGGGAGCGAAAGATATTGGTTTGAGCACTGATATCACTTGGGATATAGGTGTTTCTACCCCTAGCTTCCTGAGGGATCATACCAAGAGTGCCGGCTTCAATATGCAAGCGCGCGGCACGGTGAATTTTGACAATGGATTGTCACTTGGAACTGGCTTTTTCAAAACCAATGGCAACGTTGATTGCAGTGGTGGCGTGTGCAGTCGAGTTGATGGTGCTGTCGTCAATTCTCTAATTGGTTTGGGTGATGGCGATAATTATGCGTTTGCTACTCGCGGTCCGAGCCAAGTTAACCATGTCGCTATTATCCCCGGAATTGAAGCGTTTATCTGGCAGGCGAATGCGCAGTATCAAAAAGGACCACTGCTGATTCACGGGTTTTATGGTCAGGCCAAAGACGATTATGCTTGGCAGGATACAGGAGGTAAGTATCGGCCCATAAGTGGCAACTTTGAAAAAGTTGATGCTGAAATGGAATTTTATGGTTTGGAAACTAAGGTTGATGTAGCCGGCAGTCTCTATGTTGCTGCCCGCTATACAGCTTCGGAAAATAAAACAGGGGATATTTCAAATGACAACTCACTGTATCGGTGGCAGCTAGCTGGTGGTTATCATATTACCGATAGTACGTTGTTAAAGGTTGAGTACGCGAAACAAAAAGAGGAAGCCCTATCTGGAGGCCAGAATGTAAATGGAACGGGAAGCGCTGAGTGGGATGGTGTTTCGGTTGAGATGTCACTAGTTTTCTAACCTTACCTAGTTGAGTACCCCGAGCGTATTAACGTCGGGGTACTCTGATCTCGGAGTTTATCTGATAGGTATGGTGGCCTAATGCTCTTGAGCGTCCAACAGGAGGCCATGCATTTTTATTTTCCGGTGAAGAGTCGACCGGCTGACTCCTAAAGCCTTGGCTGCACGAGTGACAATCCAGCGATTTTGCTCCAAAGTCGCAATTAATTGTTCTTTCTCGGTATGGTCGGCTACTCCAATATGTCCAAGCGGCGTAGATGACACTCTCGGTGCGGCGTTCGCAACTTGCGGTTTGAAAACTTCTCCTGGGAGGTCATCAGTTTTTATCTGGATACCATCAGAAATGCAGACCGCGTACTGAAGCACGTTCTTTAGTTGACGAATGTTGCCCGGCCAGTGGTAGCTGAGTAAAGCATCCTCTGCTTTGGGGCACAAAGAAATGCTTTCGGCGCCCTCTATTTTGAGGCCATTTAATACCTTATGAATTATATGCTTTTTGTCCTGACGTTCCCTTAAGGCGGGTAAGCTTACCTTGAAGACGCTTATTCGGTAGTAAAGGTCTTCACGGAAATCTCCCCGGCTAACATAATGTTCCAGATCTCGGTGACTAGCGCAGATCACGTTTATGTCTACGGCTACGGGCTTTACCTCGCCCAGTGGAACTACTTCTCCCTCGGCAAGAACGCGTAGCAGTCGGGCCTGCATTTCGGCAGGCATATCTCCGATTTCGTCCAGAAACAGAGTGCCTCCATTGCTTGCCTCAATCTTGCCGACTTTGCCTGATTTAAGCCCGCCAGTGAAAGTGCCCGCTCCGTAGCCGAAAAGCTCGCTCTCAATAAGGGATTCTGGGATCGCTGCACAGTTTACAGCCACAAAGGGTTTGTTTTTCCGTTTGCTGCAGTCGTGAAGTGCTTTGGCCCAGACTTCTTTGCCTGTGCCTGTCTCCCCCTGGAGGAGAATGCTCAGCCCCTTATCAATAACACGCATGCATCGCTTCGCTTGCTGGAGTAATTGGGGGTCTCTTCCGGCTGTTTCAAGCAATGGTTGGGCATTGTTATTGGATTGCCAGCTCTTTGTTGGTGAGCCTGCCCGATGCAGACTGAGCTTGGTGGCTTGGTTCTGAGCTGAAAGTAGTGCTAGGTAGAGTCGATATTTGTGCCCATTTAGATGAAACTGGTGGTTTAAAGGTGAGCTCTGGGCCAGATCCTCTGCTTTTAGCTCGAAAGTATCTTGAAATTTCCTTCCGACGAGGTCGTAGCGATTGTGACAGCTCAGTTGCCGTAGTGCCGGAGTTGTGGCCGAGATTATGGTGCCGGCGTCATTGAATGCTATTAACGCATTGGTGTTGTGTGTTGAGAGCATTTCGGAGCTTAGGCTTACTATATAGCGTCCCGCGTATGCTTTCAGAAAAATGAGGGCTTCGATTTCGTCTGCAGTTTCAGTCACGAAGTTCAACGCCAGCGCTTGATTAACAAGATTACCACTAGCAAACGTCGACAAATTTAGTGCCCCAAGGATGCTCCCGTCTGCACCGATGAGGGGGGCAGCTGAACAGCTAAACGCTTGGAGATTTCTACCGAAATGTTCGCTGGCGTTAACAGTGACGGGGCGACTTTCTTCGAGGCAAGTGCCCAATCCGTTCGTGCCAACCATTGACTCCTGCCACAGTGTTCCTAAGCGGATGCCCCCGTTTTCTAATTCAACGGAAAGATCCGAATCTGTGAATGCCTTAACCGCGGCGCCCTCCTCATTACTAATCAGGACGCTGTATCCGCTTTGTCTTGCAACTTGGCGCACCCTTTCGATTATCGACGATGAATCGTGCATCAGTTGTTCCAAAGGTTCGCATTTTTCGCGGATCTCCCTTTCTGTAAGAGTCAAGATTTCTGTCTTGCTTGCTTGTGAGAGTTTATATCGATGTTTGCAGCGTTCCCATGACGTTTTGATATAACTTGTGTCGCAGAATTGGCTATCGGCAGGGTTATGACTTTTTGAGCTATCAGGAAAATGAGAGTGATGCATATTCTTTTCCTCATCGGAACCATGGCCTTGAGAGTCTCAAGCATGGTTTTCTTTATTATTTTCATACTCTGGCTAGTCGTCTGAGGCGATCGAATGCCAGAAACAGCTATCGCTAATGCAAATTAACCTCGTACATCTCGACCGGTGCGTCGCTTCTCATGGCCTCAACTCTCGCGCGGAAATGTCGTATTCCATGGAAGTGCAATATTCATTAGAGCACAGTTAATAGTAGATGTAAAAGTCAACTATCGTGACCGGTCACTGATCAACCTGGGACGTGATCAGCGATCTACAATTTTTGCGGGAAACATATGACGCTCTGAAAAAAAGGGCGCGATACTTCGCGCCCAAAGTCCCGGGCGGCACGAACAAACCAGACCTCAGGAAGATGCAACGTTCCAACTGGAGACAAGACTCTTCATCGTTGCAATAATCTTCGAAGCATTTCTCGTGCCACAAAATTTATCATCCAGACACGCCAAGCTAGCACTCTCAGCCCATTGTTGTTTTAGAGTCCGGTGACGATTGCGACACAGTGTCCTTTTGAGGGTGTCATTGTGTTTCAGAGCTATGCTGTGACAACTCAATACCCGCTGCAAAGTAAGCGTTCATTCCACGACATAGTTGACCTATTTCACGTCACGGAGAGGCCTTAATAACTCCGGCGAGACCTTGTACTGTTTGGTACCGTCCTCGGCTAACACGATCACGCTCTTGCGGTTGATCTTGGTGACGATCCCCAGCACAGGTCCTTCCCGGCCTTCGAAGGTCACTTTCAGGCCAACCCGCAACTGACTCAAGGCTTGCAGGGTTTCCTGCTCTTGCAGTTCATCAATGCGCTGGCAGATGTACTGGTTCAGCTCCAGCAACTGGTCGATGCTCATGTCCTCAATGCGCACGGACGGTAGCCTCCGGCTGTTTGCTCTGTCGGTCAGGATGGCGTGGGTCGATCAGCGCCCGTAATGGGTTGTCGGCAAACCGGGTTTTCCAGAGTCGGGGCGTCAGGTCGCTGACGTCACTGGCCGGGTGCTGGCTGATGCGTTGCAGCACGTCCACCAGGTAGGTGTAGGGGTTAATATCGTGCAGCTTGCAGGTGCTGATCAGGCTCTGGATGATGCCCAGGTGTTCCGCGCCCAGTTCGGTCCAGCAGAACATCCAGTTTTTCTTGCCCATGGGAATGGGCCGTAGGGCCCTTTCCAAGTGGTTGGTGTCTGGCTGCACGTCGGGATTTTCCAGGAACACGGTCAGGCTGGTTTCGCGGCTGAGCACGTAGTTCAGAGCTTTGGTCAGTGGATCGCTGGGCAACAGCCCGCTTTGCGCCAACTGATCCCGGCACCACTGGAAGAAGTCGCTGACCATCGGCTTCGAGTGGTCCAACCGGTACTGGCGTTTCTTCTCGCCAGTCAGCCCTTGAGCTTTAATGATCTCTTCATTCTGGTACAGCGCCGCGATCCGTTGCAGGGCCTCAGTAACTTTCTCCGGGTGGTCCTTTTGAGCCTCGATGAAGTAACGGCGACTGTGCACCCAGCATTGGGCGTGGGTGACGTTCTCCTGGGCGGCGGCATAACGGGCATAGGCCGCGTAGCCGTCACTGATCAGGGTGCCGCTGAACGACTCGCTGAGTACCTGTTCGATGTGGGCCCGGCCACGGCTGTTCGAGTAGGTGAACACCACTTCGTCGGCATCGCCGTACAACGGCCAGAACCAGCCGGATTTCATTTTGCCCTTTTGTGGGCCGGCCCGGCCCTGATGCCCGGCCTTGATGGGCGTTTCATCCATGGCCAGCACTCGACTGCGCAACACGTTATCGGCCTGGGCATCCACAATGGGGCGCAGCAGGTCGATGGCGCGCTTGACCAGGTTGGTCAGGGTGCTGCGGCTGACGGTAATGCCCGCCTGTTGAATACGCTGGTGCTGGCGATACAGCGGCAGATGGAACTGGAACTTGTCCACCAGCAACCCGGCCAGCAGGCTGACATCGGCCAGGCTGTTGTCCAGCACGTTGAACGGAGCCGGAGTGGTTACCAACTTCTCGGTTCCCTTGCGCCGGAATACCGGGCGCTCCACTTTCAGTACCACATAACTGGAGGCCCGCTGGGCCAGCCGGTAGGTGGTCTTGCTGCCGATCACTTCGTACTGATCGGCCTCTGGGCCGGTCAGCTCCGGTGGCCGGTGCTCAATGACTTCCATCGGGACATCAGCGGTAAAGCGCAGGCCGGTGTCGTTCAGGCAGTCGTCGTCCCGCTGCTTTTTGCCGGTGCCGCGCTGGTAAGCCCGAACCGTGCGCTTCTCGTCTACCGGTGGCTTTTCCGGAACCGGTGCGTCATCCGATGTAAACAGGCTGTCCTGACCGGGCAGATCGAACACCTGCTTCTCGGATTTGGGACCGAACAGCTGCTTCTTGAACCAGTCCAACTGGTGCTGCATGACCTGAAGTTGTTCACGTAGCAACGCATTTTCCTCGGCCAGGGCCGAGTAAGAAGACGTGTTGGAATGGGGGGCGGAAGCCATTGAATTCATGACCGATATTATACCGGAAGTCGGCCTTCTATACCCCTCGAAAACGCTTGAACTGGCGGTATTTCTGCACTTCGATGCCATCGATCAGCAGTTGCAGATCCGTCAGGGTCAGGGCTCGCTGACCCGAGGCGGATAATGGCACCCGGAACTGCCCCTGCTCCAGGCGCTTGGCCCACAGGCAGTAACCGGTGGCCGTAAAATACAGCATCTTCATCTGGGTCTTGCGCCGATTGACGAAGACGAAATACTGACCGCTGAGCGGGTCGTGCTTCAACTGATTCCGAACAAGGGCACTCAGGCCCCGGAACGATTTGCGCATGTCGGTGGGCTCTGTGCACAGCCAGATGCGCGCCTGGCTATCGAGCCCGATCATCCGTTCTGGCTCAGCCGCAGTTCGACGCCATTGCCAAGGCTAAGCACAATATTCCAGCCTGGGCCGGAGGATGGAGAGCTGCCCATCAGTGATGACAAATCCAGAAAGCTGGCTTCACCGGAACCTGCCGAATCGTCGGTCGACGGATCGGACAGGCGCTTGCGCCAGTTGCAGAAGCTGGCATAGCCAATGCCTTCCTGTTTGCAAAATTGTGGCGCTGACAAGCCGCTGTCACGCTGCTGATCAACCAGCGCCTGCCACTGCTCGGGTGTGCGGTGCTTTCTCATGGGGGTAACCTCGTGTTGGAACATGTGAGGTTACTGTAGGGCGAATTTCAGCGGGGTGGCAGGACGTCTTGGAATGAACGCTTACGCTGCAAACGGGTGGTCTGACTTTTGCTTGATGGTATCTTGCGTACTCTGCCATTGGCAGTACGCGTAGGATCATTAACGCAATCAAGAGGAGCATGTCTATGGAATGGGAAGCACCTAGCTATACTGATTTACGAGTTGGCTTTGAAGTAACAATGTATTTCGCAAACCGCTGAAGTACTGCGACCAGCCGTTTTACGGCTGGTCGTTTTTTGAAGTGTGAAGCTGATAGCCATCGCTCAAAAATTTGGGCTTTCACCTCACGTTCATTTCTCCCCAGTTCCCGCAAGCATCGCCTTTTCTGTAATCGTTTTTGAGCTTCGCTCCTCCCTGACACCAGAGGGAGCTTAAGGCGATTCATGCTGGCATGAATCTTGATGCTTCCCACAACGTTAAGGGTTTCAGATTGCTCTTTGACAGAGGATGAATTAACCAGGGTGCGAAACACGCCTGGAGTACAGCTGTTCGAGGAATGACTAATGCTGAAAGAAGCCAACAATGTCAGACGTTTGGATAAATGTCAGGGGGCGCTGTACGAGCTCTCGGCTCGTGACGCCGTGCAGGAAAAAAACGAAACCGTGAGACTATCTAAGGCGATGATTGCTGATGATCAGCCGCTCTTTCGTGACGCCATACGGGATATTATATTCGGAATTCCTGATTGTCAGCAGGTCTTTGAGGCGTCCAATTTGAAGGATGCCATCGAAATCGTGAGTAAACATGATGGCCTTGACCTTGCGTTCCTGGATCTTGATATGCCGGAAATTCAGGGCTTGGGAGGGCTGGTCAGCTTGAATGAGTTAGCCCCCTCCTTGCCTATCATAGTTATGTCAGTGAGGGTAAGTAGGCATATAGCTGCGCAGGTGATCAGTCGCGGAGCTATGGGGTATATAGCGAAATCTGCGTCACGAGATGAGATTATCGCAGCTATCCGGCAGGTTCTGGTTGGCAAAATTTGTATCTGTGTAGGATCTGGCGTTACGGAACGTGGAAGAGGTTGCGCACCTGGTCGTTCGAGTCCAGAGGCCGCGGTCGGTCCAGAACAGTTTCAATCTTTGACGAGGCGGCAATTGTTGGTTTTGGAGAGAATGACTTTTGGCGAATCCAACAAACAGATTGCATACAACCTGCATATAGCCGAAACGACAGTTAAGGCTCATGTTTCGGCCATTTTACGCAAGCTTAATGTTCAGAACCGGGTACAAGCGATTCTTGCAGCGAGTTGTCTGGACCTCGTCTCTCAAATGCGCAAGTAGCAACGCTATCGATAAATCAATTGATGAAAGTTTAAGACAAGCATGACTTGCCGTCAGCTCGGGTTGCCTTTTGAGCCTGTAACTGGTTTGCAGCAACTCGCGAAGTTTAAGGTTCGGCAGTATTGTCGAACTCTGGTCTAATTAAGCTCCATTCTAAGCTTCCTCTCGGCTACGGATTGATAATTTTCTTCCTCATTCCCTTACGTGAAACACAGTGTTGCATCAGGTGCGTCAATCTGGTCTGAAATAGCGAGTAGATCACAAGGGGGCAATTGAAATGTCTATAAAAACATTGGGTTATAGGTATGGCATGTTGCTTGCGTTGGTCGGCCGTAACACTGGAGACCGATTCGAAAACAAAAGATATGTGGGAAGGGATTCTCTGGTGGGAGTTCGCTTGAGGCATGCCTGAAGCGAGAAAGAGCTTTAGTTGAGGAGATAAGAGATGAAATCCATACGGTCCAGCTTAAGCCTAACGGCGTGCATGGCAGCTACGTTTCTTTCAATTACGCCGCTGCATGCTTCAGACAGGAATATTACGGATAAAGAATTGTCGGATGAGTCAAACACATCTGATTGGCTCGCCTACGGACGAACACATTCCGAACAGAGGTTCAGCCCGCTTACTGATATCAATATAAGCAATGTCAGCCAGCTCAAGCCTGAGTGGTATGCACCTCTACCGGATAAATCTGACATCGTCGGGACACCATTGGTCGTGGATGGTGTTATGTATTATGTCGGGGAAATGAATAGGGTACGTGCATTCGATGCTCGCACAGGAAAGATGCTTTGGGAATATGATCCGGAGGTTGCCAAAGAGATCGCCGAAAATGATATGAAGAAGGTGTTTTGGAAGCATAACCGTGGCCTTTCTACCTATGGAGACAAGTTGTTCCTTGCTACATGGGATGGGCGGCTGATTGCGATTACCAGAAACGATGGCAAGGAGGTTTGGCAAACCAGAACGTTTGATCATGATCAGCCGTTGAATATTACAGGTCATCCCAAAGCCTTTGATGGAAAAGTATTTGTAGGAAATGGAGGTACTGAGCTTGGCCCGATGCGTGGTTACGTGACCGCCTATGATGCCGAAACGGGCGATCAGGTTTGGCGTTTTTATATCGTTCCTGGCAATCCTGCCGACGGATTTGAGGATGCAGCTCAGGAAATGGCAGCTAAAACCTGGAGTGGTCGTTGGTGGGAGAACGGTGGTGGCGGCAATGCATGGCATGGTTGGACTTACGATGAGAAATATAACCAGCTTATTTTTGGTACAGGTAATGGCGGGCCCTGGAATATTAAGATCCGTAGCCCAGAGGGTGGTGATAACCTGTTCCTGTGTTCGGTCATAGCGGTCGATGCGGATACAGGCGAATATAAATGGCATGTTCAAACTGCTCCTGGTGATACTTGGGATTACAACTCGAACATGGACATTGTACTGGCCGATCTGAAAATTGATGGTGAACAAGTTGATGCGGCATTGCATGCACCGAAGAACGGTTTTTTCTATACCATTGACCGTTCAAACGGTCGTGTACTGTCTGCTGAAAAGTTTGTTGATGCCAACTGGTCAACCAAGTTTGATCTAAAAGAACAGCGTCATATTGTTCCGGATAGCGCGAGGTATCCTGATGGCGAGGCGAATATTTACCCATCGGCGTTTGGCGCTCACTCCTGGCATGCTATGTCTTATAATCCAGAACTGGGCCTTGCGTTTATTCCAACCAATCATTTGGGCAACACCTTTAAGGACAATGGTAATAAGACCGAAGCTGGCCATAAGATGGAGAACCACAAACTATATTTGGGCCTGACGGGTTGGGAATTAACAAAAGATCCTCATGAGTCACGGGGCTCCCTACAGGCTTGGGACCCTGTTAAGAATGACCGTGTCTGGCAAGTGAATCAGGACAGCCCTTGGGGTGCTGGAACCTTGACTACAGCGGGCAACTTGGTTTTCCAAGGCCTGCCCGATGGAATGTTTAAAGCTTATGATGCTCGCACGGGCGATGTTCTTTGGTCTTACGATTTAGGTCTTGGTATCTCCGCGCCACCGATTACTTATAAGTTAGATGGTAAGCAGATGGTTTCCCTTCTAGTTGGGCCTGGTGGCGCATTAGCTTCGAATTTTGGCGGCTCCGGTGAGCTGGGTTTTGAGGGACATGGCTGGAAATATGGTAAGCATGAACGCCGTATCATGACGTTTTCGCTTGACGGAAAAGCGGTTATTCCAGAACAACCTGCACCGCAGCTTGCCAAGCCAATCTTAGATGAGAAGTTCGAGGTTGATGCCAAAAAAGCAGAGGCGGGTGCTGGTGTTTATGCAGAAAACCTTTGTGTTGCTTGTCACGGCGCTGGCGCTGTTGCAGGTATGAAAGCACCAGATCTGCGAGAGTCGCAGATGTTGCTCGCAGGCAATGAAGCGTTGTTTGAGACGGTTGTGCGTGGTGGAGCGTTTCTTGTCAACGGTATGCCTAAGTTCCCGGATTTGACAGATGTTGAGCTGGAAAGTATCCGTCATTTCGTCCGCAGGCAAGCGCACGATGGTGTGAAGTCTGGAGGTGGACATTAGATTAGCACATATACCAAACGACAAACTTACGACCTGAGGTGGTAGCACCGACAAGCGCTGTCGTTTGAGATAAAGAGAAAATCCTGAACCCTTTGTGAATAGAGTAAATTTGCTAACCAATACTTTAATCACAAAGGGTTCGGGCTTTCTCGACCTTAGAATCTTGGAATCACCCTAAGTGCAAAGCCTTACTGCAAGGTCCGCCGATTGCCATTCTTATACTGCGGCGCAATGTAACCCTCGATCTCCGCCTTGAACCGACCGATCACCTCACTGTTGTCCTTGTCCCAGGGGTGGAAACCAGGCTTGAAGTACTCCAGCCAGGTCGGAATCAGGCTGGAAAACGCACCGTCCTTGCCCCACATGCGCCACATGCCCTTGGCGGCATCCTTCAACGAGAAATGCTTGCGATCGTGCATGATCATCCGGCCGGTGTACCAGGTACCCACAATGCCCAGTGCGACGGTACTGAACACCTGATAGAACGCCCGCTCGGCGTAGGTGCCGCCAGCCTGCTGGAAGACATCGTAGGCAACCGCCTTGTGTTCGGTCTCCTCGATGGCGTGCCATACCCAAAGCGGGCGCATGCTCTCGTGCATATCCTCGCGCACGTCATCCCGCTCCAGCAGCATGTCGGCCATCATGGCGGTGATGTGCTCCAGGGCGCAGGTAATGGCCAGCTGGTGGCGCTTGGGCAGTTTGCGGGCCACGTCCAGAATCACCTTCAGGTCACGCTCCATTTCCTCCACCGGCATGCCCTGGTCCCGCACGTGCTGGTTCATGGCAATGTGTTCCAGCGAATGCATGGCTTCCTGGCCAATAAAGCCGCGAACTTCCTCTTTCAGCTTGGGGTCCTGAATCTGGCCCCGGAACGCCCGTACCGAATCCACAAAGAACTGCTCGCCCTCGGGGAACAGCACCGACAGCGCATTCATGGTATGGCTGATCAGGTAATTGTTATCCAACCAGTACCGGGGTACCTGTTCTCCAAATTCAAAGCCCATGCGCTGCGGCTTGATCGAGACATTGTCCGGTGTATGTGAAACCTTGTTTTGCTTGTCTGTTTGAGTTGTTGTCAGCATGTCTGTACTCCTCTGCGATTGAACGCTTTGGCTGATGTCATGGGTCCAGTGTGGAGGAGTCAACGGCGTTTCAGAATGCGAGGTTGGGACGGCTACCGTTCACATTGGGACAAAAAGCGCCGCACAATTGGCCCGGGAGACAGGTAAATCGGTGCGAGCCGCCCCACTGCCAGTGGCGGTGGCTTCTGATAGAGTCAGAAACACGATAAATATCAATCAGGGACATGGCATGGCATCAACCAGTGCAGACAAAGAACGGCAAATGCTGGGGCTGTTCCTGGTACCCGGCGTTTACCTGCGGGTACTGGGTGAAACGGTACGCCAGCTCGGCCACAACGATCGGGCCCTTTACCAGGGGCTGGATTTCACGGCAGACGACCTCAAGGCCAACGACAGCCGCATCTTCGTAACCGATGCCATCCTGATGGCCCAGCGCGCCCTGGAGCTGGCCGGAAAGGATGGCCTCAGCTTCCACCTGGCCAAGGAACTGCGGCTGACCATTCACGGCACCCTCGGTTTTGCTGCCCTGACCAGCCCGACCTTTGAAGGGGCACTGGATTCGGTCCGCCGCTATCTGCAGTTGCGGGCCCCGTTCCTGAGTATGAAACAATCCCTGGCCGGTGATCAGGTGCTGGTGCAGCTGTGCACCGAATTCGACGTGCCGGGGCTCTACGGTTTTCTGGCGGAAACCGTCAGCGCCACCCTGATTCTGTTAACCGAACAGCTCCTGGACCGCGCCGATGCCGAAAGCCGCGGCTTTGCCCTGGAAGACGGCAAGTTGCCAGGGGTCTCGGTGCGCCTGTCTGGCCCGGAGCCCGCCTACTACGCCCGGTTTGCCAGCCAGTTACCGGTGCGTTTCGAGTACGGCCAGCCGGAGGAAATGCTGGTGTTTCCCCGCAAACTACTTGATGTGCGCATGCGCCTGGCCGACGCCGAGGCCTCCCGCATGGCCCGGGACCAGTGCGAGTTTGAACTGCAAAAGGCGTTGAAAGAACAGGGTGATATCGTGCTCGCGATTCGCAACATGCTGCGCATGACGCCTGGGCCTTTGCCCTCTCTGGAAGCCATGGCAGAGCGTTTCTGTGTGTCGTCCCGAACGCTCAAGCGCCGACTGGCGGAGAAAGACACCAGCTACCGCGAAATCGTCGAGGCGGTACTGAAAGACCGGGCCATCCAGCTGTTGCGTTATACCAATCAGTCAGTCAGCGAGATCGCCTATGAACTGGGCTACGCCGACCTGTCGAATTTCAGCCGGGCCTTTCGCAAGTGGACCGGGAAGTCCGCCTCCGAGTTTCGGGAAGGTGGGCCGGACCCGGCTCCGGAGGTGGGGCCTTGATAGTTTGTTTGTTGCGCCTTTGGGTTGGGAACGTGGTCGTAAGGTGGTCAGAGAATTTTTCTGCGAAAAACAACTCGCTGCGCTCAGACATCTTTTTCACAGAAAAATTCTCTGACCACCCCACGCCCTGCTGACCTTTTGGAAGGCGTATCTACTAACACATAGCGGTTTTTGAACGTTGTTTTCAGTGTTATGTATTGGTTTTCGCAGTTGTCTTTCCCCGCCTATGCCCCGATATTGTGACGGACGGGGAGGTGGGATTATTTTTCCCGCCAGAAAAAAGATGTCTGAGCGAAGCGAGTTGTTTTTTCCAAGGGAAAAATAATCCCACCTCCCCAGTCCCGCCCCCAAAACCCACAGGCCAGGGCCGGAGTTAAAGCCAAAAAAAGGAACCAAGATGAACGGACAACCAGACACCCACAGCAAAATCATAGGCTACCTGCTCTGGATCTTCGGATTCCTCGGCTCCCACCGCTTTTATTACGGCAAACCCATCACCGGCACCATCTGGTTCTTCACCTTCGGGCTGTTCCTCATTGGCTGGATCATCGACCTGTTCCTTATCCCCAGCATGGATCGCCAGGCCGACAAGCGCTTCCAGGAAGGCAATATCAGCTACAACATCAGCTGGATACTGCTCACCTTCCTAGGCGTGTTCGGCGTACACCGCATGTACATGGGCAAGTGGATCACCGGCATCATCTACCTCCTTACCGGCGGCCTGTTCCTGATTGGTGTGCTGTACGACTTCTGGACCCTGAACAGCCAGATCTCAGAACGCAACCACGCCGACCAGATCGGCTGATCAAAGGCCTGCGGCGATCTCCAGTTCTGCGAGGCCGTCTTCCAGGTAATCCAGCATCCGCTGCAGGCTGGGCAGGGTTCTTCGGCAGCCTATCAGCCCGAACTCCACCTGGCCGTTGTAGCTTGTCAGGGTCATGTTCAGGGCCATGCGATCCATGGCAATGGACACCGGGTACATACCCTCCAGCTTGGCGCCGTTCCAGTAGCGGGGTGAGGACGGCCCCGGCACGTTGGAAATCACCACGTTGAAGGTCTGCCACTTGGGCGCCATGCCGGTGAGCAGGTGGAATGCCGCGGGGGCCAGGGTAAGCGCGGTGTAGTTGATGATCTCTTCCGGCGACATGTGCCGGTACCGGTCCTTTGCCTCCTGCATACCATGATGGATTTTCAGCAAGCGCTGGCCGGCGTCGTTTTCGTCGGTGTGCAAGTTGGCCAGAATCACGCCTACCTGATTGCCCTCGGTGCTGTCGTCCCGGTGCAGGGATACAGGCACAAAGGCGATCAGTGGTTTCTCCGGCAGGGCATCCTGATTCATCAGATACGTGCGCAGAGCCGAGGCGCACATGGCGGTGACCACATCGTTGATGGTGGTGCCGTAGGCTTCGCACACCGACTTGATGCGGGTGAGGCAATAGGACTGGGCGGCGAAACGGCGGGAGCCGGTGATTTTCTGGTTCAACACGCTGCGTGGCGCGTGGAAGATGGAGTCGTACGCCGGGTCTTTACGGGCCTGGTTGATGGTTTTCAGCAGCTCTTTGGCCACCGTGGGAATGGTGCCCAGCTGCTTGCCAGACATCCCCAGCAGGTGGGTGATGCTGTGCCAGAGGGAGCTGCCCGGGTCGTCCCGGTCTGGCCGGGCCTTGCGGGGCAGGTCCCAGATGGGGGGGAGACCGGTGTCCTGCGGGTTGTCGCTGAGCATCCGGGTGGCCATGCGCATGGCGGATACGCCATCCACCAGGGAATGGTGAATCTTGGTGTAGATGGCAAACTGCCGATCCTTCAAGCCTTCAATCAGGTGTACCTCCCACATGGGCCGTTCTCGGTCCATCAAATGGGAATGCTCCGCCGACACAAATGCCAGTAACTCCCGGATACGGCCGGGGGTTGGCAAGGCCTCGAAACGGAAATGGTGTTCCAGGTCCAGGTGTTCGTCTTCCACCCACATTGGCTGACCCAGCTTGTAGCTCAGCCGCTGGTTAAACGGCGGCGTCACCTCAAATTTCTGCCTCAGCTCCTCCGCTAGCTGTGCCACATAATCATCCGGCGCGCCCTCGGGAAACGAGAATAACTGCAGGCCTCCCACATGCATGGGTTGCTGGCGTTTTTCCAGCCAGAGAAACAATTGGTCGGTGGGGCTCAGAGGTTTCACAGCGCAATCCTTGTTATTGATCTATGGGCCGATACTAGCGCAAGTCGGCCCAGGCTTTATTGACTTTATTAACCCGGTTCTGTGTTACCCAGGCGACTGCGCGGTAGTTGGGATCAGCGGTGGTCACCCCGCAAGGCTTTGACTTTTTCCTCCAGAAACGATGCGGAGGCCTGCTCCGGGCCAACGGGGTGGTCCGCCAGAAGGTGTATCCGGGACCAGAAGCGCTTCGGCAGGTGGCTGAATGCCGGGCCACCGCAGTGGCTAAAGAAACTGCCCCACAGGCCTCTCAGGGCCATCGGCACGACGGTGACCGGCCGGCGCTGCAGAATCATATCCACGCCGGATTTGAAGGTATCCACTTCGCCGTCCTTGGTCAGTTTGCCCTCCGGGAAAATGCACACCAGATGGCCGGCGGCCAGCTCCTCATCAATGCGGTCGAAGGCCGCTTCGTAGATTTCCGGGACTTTGGATTTAGGACCAATCGGGATGGTCTTCGCCAGCCGGAAGAAGCTGCCCATGATGGGGGTTGCGAAGATATTGTGGTCCATCACAAAGCGCACCGGCCTGCGCACGGCACCGGCAATCACCAGGGCGTCCATGTAGGACACGTGGTTACACACCAGCAGCGCTGGCCCTTCTTCGGGGATCCTGTCCAGGTGATGATGGCTGACCCGGTAAACGGTGTGGGACAGCACCCAGATCACAAAGCGCAGGGCAAAATCCGGCACCTGCTGATAAACAAAGCCGGCCACGATCAGGTTCATGATCGACAGCACCAGGAAAAACTCGGGAATGCTCAGCCCGATCACGCCCAGCATCAGCATCGCCAGCAAAGCACTGATCACCATGAATAACGCGTTGAACACATTGAGCGCGGCGATCACCCGGGCCCGGGACTCTGGCTTGGCCTCCCGCTGAACATAAGCATACAGCGGCACAATAAACAGCCCGCCAAAAATGCCGATGGCCAGCAAGTCGATGGCCACCTGGCGGTAATGGGGATCGGTGATGATCATCCACCAGTCGGAGGGGATGGGCTGCTCGGGCATGTTGAAGTACAGGTCAATGCCGAAGAAACTGAGCCCGAGGGAACCAATGGGCACAATACCCAGCTCAATCTTGTGGCCGGACAGCCGCTCACAGGCAATGGAGCCGGCGGCAATGCCAATGGTGAAAATGGCCAGCAGGATGGTGACCACGGTCTCGTCACCCAGCAGATGGGTTTTGGCAAAGTTGGGGAACTGGGTCAGGTAGGCTGCGCCGAGAAACCAGAACCAGGAGATGGTCAGAATGCTCAGGAACACATTGTGGTTTTCCCGGGCGATGGCCATCAGCTTCCAGGTTTCCTGGAGCGGGCGGAACCGAATCCTCAGATCCGGCGCGGCAGCCTCCGCCTTGGGAATCCGCAGCGCGGCGATCAGGCCTGCGACGGCAAGCAACGCAACGGCCACCGCAATCACCGGGCCCGGCACCGGGGCCTTCATCATCACGCCCGCCATTAACGTGCCCACGAGAATGGCCACAAAGGTGCCCATCTCCACCAGCGCGTTGCCACCTACCAGCTCCGAATCCTTCAGGGCCTGGGGCAGAATGGCGTACTTTACCGGCCCGAAAAAGGCGGATTGCACCCCGGTGAGGAACAAAAGCAGGAACAACATCTCGTACCAGCCGAACCAGAGCCCGATGGCGGCGACACCCATGATCACCACTTCGGCAAACTTGATCCAGCGGATCACCGCCGACTTCTCGAACCGGTCCGCGACCTGGCCGGCAATGGCGGAGAACAGAAAGAACGGCAGGATAAACAGCATGGCGGCGAGGTTGACCACCACATCTGCCGACAACCCGAATAGCCCCCCTGCGGTGTAGGTGACCAGCAACAGCAAGGCGTTCTTGAACAGGTTGTCGTTGAATGCCCCGGCAAACTGGGTCACAAAAAACGGCAGGAACCGCCGCTCCGACAACAGGCGAAACTGACTGTGATCTTCCATGACCCGAACACCCTCGATTGGCCTTGTAATGTTGCCGGAGACTAAACCCGCCGGTGAGGGTGGTCAAGCTCTGAAACGGTCTCCATACTGGGCCACAGTCTGAGCCTGTTCAAACAACAACGACGTTTTTTGGGAGCTGTATTCAATGGATGTACAACAAGCCGTCCAGTCCCGCAGGTCGGTCCGGGATTTCCTGGACACCCCGGTCTCCGAGGCTACCCTTCGCAAAGTGATCGAAACCGCCACCCGGGCCCCGTCCGGCGGCAACCTGCAACCCTGGCACCTGCACGTGGTTACCGGCGATGCCCTGGCCCGCCTGAAAACCCTGATGCGGGAGAAAGTCAGCAAGGGCTTCAACGAAGTGCCGGAATACGAAATCTACCCAGCCAAACTGCAATCACCCTACCGCGACCGCCGCTTCGAGATTGGCGAACTCATGTACCGACAGCTCGACATCCCACGGGAAGACAAAGCCGCCCGCTTCGAGTGGTTCAAACGCAACTTCGAATTCTTCGGCGCCCCGGTCGGCCTGTTCTGCACCGTCGACGACAACATGGGCCCGCCCCAGTGGTCCGACCTGGGCATGATCCTGCAAACCATCATGCTGTTGCTGCGCGCCGAAGGCCTCGACAGCTGCGCCCAGGAATCCTGGTCGGTGTACCCGAAAACCATCAGCGAATTCCTGGGCCTGCCCGAACACCGAAAAGTCTTCGCCGGTATGGCCATCGGCTACGCCAACCCCGACAGCCCGGTGAACCAGATCACCAGCCCAAGGGCACCGCTGGAAGAAAACGTCGAATTCATCAGCTGACGTAAGCGTCTCTCAGATCTCAGGCGGCCACCGACGCCGCCTGAGCCACCGGCACCTCCAGACGAATCTGATCCCCGTCCAGCAACACCGGGTACACTTTTACCGCAACATTCTCGTCCTCCAGGCATCGCCCGGTACGCAGACTGAAATGCTGCTTGTACAGCGGCGACGCCACCACCGGCTCCCCGTTGATATCCCCGGTAATCCCCCGGGCCAGCACATTCGAGCCGCTGAACGGATCGGTATGGCTGATGGCAAACAGCGCCGGCAGCCGGTGTGGCAGATAAAACACCGCCACCGGCCCGTCCTCCGTCCAAACCGCAATGCCGGAGTCAGCCACCAGATCGTCCACTGTACAAACCGCTTCCCAACAAGTCCGAGCTTTCATAAACAGTCTCCCAAGTTTCAATCTAAGTCAGTTGCCTATCCCACTAATGTTTGTGAGCGTGGGGGCCGGATTCATTTTCTGGCAGGAAAAAAGATGTCTGAGCAAAGCGAGTTGTTTTTTCCAGAAGAAAATGAATCCGGCCCCCGCGCTCCGCCCCTAAACAGAAGGCTACGAAGAAACCACCTCCAAAACCGGCCGACGCTGCCCCCGCTCTGAAGTCCACTGCTGCACCGGGTCCTTCTGCTCCGGCGCATTCACAAACTCCCGGAACCGCTTGCGCTTCTCAGGATCCTCAACGGCGGTTTTCCACTCACACTGATAGGTATTCACCAGATCTGCCATATGCTGCTCCAGCTCCTCGCCAATACCGAGGCTATCCTCTAGCACCACCTGCTTCAGATACTCCAGACCACCCTCCAGATTCTCCATCCAGACCGACGTCCGCTGCAGCCGGTCCGCCGTGCGCACATAGAACATCACCACCCGGTCAATCGTGCGGATCAGCTCCTCATCCGACAGATCCGTAGCGAACAGATCCGCATGCCGGGGCCGCATGCCGCCGTTGCCACACACGTACAGATTCCAGCCCTTCTCCGTGGCAATCACCCCGAAATCCTTGCTCTGGGCCTCGGCGCATTCGCGGGTGCAGCCAGACACCGCCATCTTCACCTTATGGGGCGCCCGCAGGCCCTTGTAGCGATTCTCCAGGGTGATCGCCATGCCCACGCTGTCCTGCACGCCGTAGCGGCACCAGGTGCTGCCCACGCAGGATTTCACCGTGCGCAGGGACTTGCCGTAGGCGTGGCCGGTTTCGAAACCGGCGGCGATCAGCTTTTCCCAGATCTCCGGCAGCTCACTCAGGGTGGCACCGAACAGGTCCACCCGCTGACCGCCGGTGATCTTCGTGTACAGGTTGTACTGCTTGGCCACCTCGCCCAGCACAATCAGCTTATCCGGGGTGATCTCGCCGCCGGGAATGCGCGGCACGATGGAATAGGTGCCGTTCTTCTGCATGTTGGCCATGAAGGTATCGTTGGTGTCCTGCAGCGGCACGTGGTCCGTGGCCAGGATGTGCTCGTTCCAGCAGGTGGCCAGAATCGAACCCACAGTCGGCTTGCAGATATCACAGCCCTGGCCCTTGCCGTATTGCTTGAGCAGGCCCCGGAAGGTGCGGATGCCGTTTACCTTCACCAGATGGAACAGCTCCTGGCGTGTGTAGGGGAAGTGTTCGCACAAATCCGTGCACACCTCCACGCCGCGTTTCTCCAGCTCGCTGTCCACCACCTTTTTGAGCAAAGCTGCACAGCCACCACAGCCGCTGCTGGCCTTGGTTTCGGCCTTCACGCCGCCCAGATCAGTGCAGCCGGCGTCAATCGCGCAGCAGATGTCGCCCTTGGTAACGTTGTGGCAGGAACAGATAGACGCGGTATCCGGCAGGGCATCGGCACCCAGGGCCGGGGCACCGCCTTCGCTCTCCGGCAGAATCAGGGCTTCCGGATTGGCCGGCAACTCAATGCCATTGAGGGCGTATTGCAGCAGGGTATCGTAGGGGCCGTTATCGCCCACCAGGATGGCGCCCAGCAGGGTCTTGCCGTCCTGGCTCACCACCATGCGCCGGTAGTGGCCGGCCTGCTCATCGTGAAAGCGAATGTTACGGGCGCCGGGGGTCTTGGCATGGGCGTCGCCGATGGAGCCCACATCCACCCCCAGCAACTTCAGTTTGGTGCTCATGTCGGCACCGGTAAAGGCCGCACTGGCGTCGTTGTTCAGCGCCGCCGATAGCGTGCGGGCCATGGTGTAGCCCGGCGCCACAAGGCCGAAGACAAAGTTGTTCCAGAGCGCGCATTCGCCGATGGCGTGGATGTGCGGGTCGGACGTGGTGCATTGGTTGTTGATCACAATCCCGCCGCGTTCGCCCAGTTCAAGGCCGCAGGCCCGAGCCAGGGTATCCTGGGGGCGGATGCCGGCGGAGAACACAATCAGGTCGGTTTCCAGATGGCTCTCATCCGAGAAATTCATCCGTAGCCGCGCGGCGCTGCCCGGCACAATGGCGGTGGTGGCTTTCTCAGTGTGCACCTGCACACCAAGGTCTTCAATTTTCTGGCGTAACAGGGCGCCGCCCTGATCGTCCAGCTGAACCGGCATCAGGCGCGGAGCAAACTCCACCACGTGGGCCTGTAAGCCGAGGCTTTTCAGCGCGTTTGCCGCTTCCAGCCCCAGCAGACCGCCGCCGACCACCACGCCGGTCTTCGCCTTCTGGGCGCTGGCCTGAATGGCGTCCAGGTCATCCAGGGTGCGGTATACAAAGCAGCCTTCCTGATCGTTACCTTCAATGGGCGGGACAAACGGGTAAGAGCCGGTGGCCAGCACCAGCTGATCGTAGGGGTACTCGCCCTTGGGTGTGGTGACCATCCGGGCGTCCCGATCAATGCCGGTCACCGGCTCATTCAGGTGCAGATCAATGCCCTGGTCGGCATACCAGTCCGCGGTGCCCATGGCCAGGTCAGCATGGCTTGAGCCGCTGAAATACTCCGACAGGTGCACCCGGTCGTAGGCCAGTTGCTTTTCTTCGCCGAAAACGACGATGTTATAGGCGTCGGCGGCCGGAGACTGGCTGAACTGTTCCAGGAAGTGATGGCCAACCATGCCGTTACCGATCACGATCAGGGTCTGTTTGCTCATAGTCTTGTCCTCTCTCATGGCAGCGGATCAGGCCGCTGCGTCGCAATAGGGTTTGCCGAAAGCGATGGTGTCCCGGTAGCGGGATATATCCGTGCCTGAACGAATCAACTCGCTGTACCAGGGGGCGCTGCTGGTGTCGCCGAGCAGAATGGCGCCGGTCAGGCGGTTGTGTTCCACCAGCAGTTGGCCGTAGACCGCTTGGGCGTAGTCCTGCCACTCAATGGTTTCGGTGTGCGGGCCCGGAGTGATCGGCCCGCAGGAAAAAATGGGGAGGTCGCTGATTTTCAGGCGTGTGGCGATTTCTCCCGGTGTGAAACCCGGGTTTCCGGACACCTGGCAGAGATGCCGGGCCAACACGGCCGCCTGTTCGTAGCCGGGCTCCACGAGGCCAAACGTGTGTTCCTGAAACTGGCAGCATTCACCGAGGGCGTGGATATGAGGATTGGAAGTGGTCATCTGCGAATCCACCTGTACGCCCCGGTTGCAGGCCAGGCCGGCTGCTTCAGCCAGTGCTTTGTTCGGATGAATACCGGTTGCCAGCACCACCAGGTCCGTCGCCAGCACGGTGCCGTCGCTGAGTTGTACCGCCTGGACCTGGTTTTTGCCCAGCAGCGCTGTCGGCTCTGTACCGGTCAGAACGGTGAGGCCCCGTTGCTGTAACTGGTGCTTCAGTAATTCGCCGGCAGCTGGATTGAGCTGTCGGTTCAGCAGGTGACCGCTGCGATGCAGAACCGTGACGTCCATGCCCCGGGCCCTGAGCCCCTCGGCCGCTTCCAGGCCAAGAAAACCGCCGCCGATGACGACCGCACGGCGATGTGTCTGCGCCCGGTGAATCAGGGTGCGGGTATCGGTCAGATCCCGGAAGGTCATCACGCCATCCAGATCCTCACCGGGCAGGCCAAGACGTGAAGGACTGGCGCCAGTGGCCAACACAAGGGTGTGGTAAGCCAGCGTGCGCCCGCTGGCGGTCGTCACCCGGCGCTGATGCGGTTCGATGGCCGTGACCGGCTCACGGTTATAGATCTCGATTTTGTGCTGGCGGAACCAGGACCGGGGTTTCAGTTCCAGCTCTGACTCCCGGACCTGATTCGCCAGCAAGGACGACAGCTGGATTCGGTTATAGGCAGCGAAAGGCTCGCCGTTGAACACCACAATGCGGCTGAACGGGTGCCCTGTGGCCACCAGTTGCTCCAGCAATCGCTGCGCAACCATGCCATGGCCGCAGATCACCAGCGCAGGGGTCTGTGTGTGTTCCATAGGTGCGCTCCCTTACTCAACGAATTGCCGAAAACCAAACGAAAAAAGCCGGAGCATCATGCTCTCCGAAGAGAACAGATGGTCCGGCACCAATGCCAACAACAATGATCTGATGGTCCGGCCTGATTCCATGGCCGGGACAGTCGTCCTTGATTAGGACATAGCGATCTCCATGCCAACTTTTTAACTCCATTTAATTCAGTTGCTTAGATGATATCGCGGCTCTATTGCACCCGTGCCGGGCAGAAAAGATGCCCCGGGATGGGGCGAAACGCACGAAGATGATGCCGGTGGTTCTGGCCTGTTAATTGCTGCAGTCCAGTCAGACAGGAACCCGCTGTGTACCGATACCAGGAGTTGCACCATGAACAGCAAACGCCAGACCAATACGGCCGCGACGGCCACAGCCGCAGACTTTCTGATGGCCTCCCGGCAGTGCGAAATCCGCAACCTGGAGTACTTTCTGCAGATGGGCCGGCTGGTGCAGAGCGTGGGTAACCTGGTGCACGGACTGCAACGGGAGCGGGGAGCTACCAACCTGTATCTGGGGTCCGGTTGCCAGCGTTTCGCCCGGGAGCGTTCGGTTATCCTGAAAGAGAACGACCAACTGGCTGTCATCTTCCGTAAGGCGCTGACCGACATACAGGAAGACCTGACTACCCATCCGGTCAGCAGCCCGCTGCTGGGTCATATTGCCAGTGCCCTTCATAGCCTCGATCAGCTGGCCGAGTTCAGGCAGAAAGTGGTCGGGCAGGAAGCCAGCGTGGTGGATGCTACGGACTGGTTTTGCGACACCATCCATCAGCTGATTACGGTGGTTTTTGAAGCCGCCGAAACCGTTGCTGAACCCTCCATTGCCGGCCTGCTGGTGGCCATGGTGCACGTGATGAATGGAAAGGAATACTGTGGCCAGGAGCGGGCGGCAGGCTCAGCGGGATTCTCCAGTGGCCACTTCGAAAACGCACTGTCACGGCGCATGATGCACCTGGTTGAAGCGCAGGAACGGTGTTTCGAGGTATTTGTTGCCTTTGCCAGCGAAGACAGCCTGGCTCTCTGGCAGGCCCTGCGGTCTCACCCGCGGGAACTGGAAATAGAGCGGATGCGCCAGAAGGCGGTGTCGGTCGGACCCTATAAATCCCTGGACAGGGAAATGGCCGATCGCTGGTTTAACCTGATGACCGACCGTATGGATGATCTCAAGAAAATCGAAGATTCCGTGGAAAACGCCTTCCACCACCGTTGCGTGGAACGCTACACCGAGGCGCGCCACTCCCTGGCTCACCAGGAAACTCTGCTGGCCTCGCTGGAACAACGGAACGCCTCGACAATGCCGGTATTGGTGGTCTGCGATAATGGAGTAGATGCGAGTACGGCAGATGCCTGGGCCGGTGACGGTGTCGGGCAACAGTCAGGCAGATCCATCTTTGATCTGGTTCAGGAGCAAACCCGCCGCCTGCGCCAGATGTCTGAAGAACTGCAAAGTGCAAAAGAAGCTCTGGAAGACCGACGCACCCAGGAAAAGGCCGTGTTGCTACTGATGGAACATCGTGACATCAGCAACGACGAAGCCCACCGATTGCTGCGAAAGCTGGCCATGGATCAGGGCAAGCGATTACCCGATGTGGCCCGGGCCCTGGTCTCCATGGCCGGCGTTCTGGGCTGACACCATCCCTGATGGCACCGGGGGCAAAGTAGCCCCGGTGCCGTGCAGTCTCAGGCAGACGCCGGCTGTTTCTCCTTCTCCACCTTTGCACTCTCCCCACCCTGCGTGGAGGCACTGGCGGCCCGCCGGCTGCTCAGGGATTCCAGCTTGCGCTGTTTCTCGTACAGGAACGACAGCACCTCCTGCCGGTAATGCACATATTTGGCGTCATCCGCCAACGCCACCCGATTACGCGGCCGAGGCAAATCAATGTGCAGATCTTCCCCCACCGTCGCCGCCGGCCCGTTGGTCATCATGATGATGCGGTCCGACAACAGCACCGCCTCGTCTACATCGTGGGTGATCATGATCACCGTATTGTTCAGCTCCTGCTGAATCTCCATCAGCGAATCCTGCAGATGTGCCCGGGTCAACGCATCCAGGGCCCCGAAGGGCTCATCCATCAGCAGCACGCTCGGTTTCATCGCCAACGCCCGGGCAATCCCCACCCGCTGCGCCATGCCCCCGGAAATCTCCCCCGGCCGTTTATTGGCGGCATGGGCCATATTCACCAGCTCCAGGTTATGGGTAATCCAGTCCCGGCGCTCCTTACGGTTCATCGACTTGCGAAACACCTGCCGAACAGCCAGCTCCACATTCTCATACACCGTCAGCCAAGGCATCAGCGCATGATTCTGAAACACCACCGCCCGCTCCGGCCCCGGTGAGTTCACCTCATGCCCGTTCAACACACAGCCACCCTTGGAGGCCTGCAACAAGCCGGCGACAATGTTCAGCACCGTCGATTTACCACAGCCGGAGTGGCCGATAAGCGAAACAAACTCCCCTTTCTGGATCTTCAGGTTCACGTTGTCCAGGGCAACGAACGGCCCTTTCGGCGTATCAAACGCCATCTCAACACCGGTAAGTTCTAAATGTGTTTTACTCATGGAAATCACCTCAAAAGCAAGCGGAGCGCCGGGTGGGTTACGCCTCCCGAAACCCTCAAAAACATGGATGTTTTTGCGGAGCGTACATGGATGTACTCGCCGCGTGTTTCGGGAGGCGTAACCCACCCGGTGCGGCATGCTCCCAAGTTTGATCACTCGTTCCAGGCCACCTTCTTCTGAATCAACAGCATCACCCGATCCAGCAAAAACCCGATAAACCCGATGGCCAGCACCGCCACCATGATCCGGCTCAACGACTGACTGCTGCCATTCTGAAACTCATCCCAGACAAACTTGCCAAGCCCGGGACTCTGCGCCAGCATCTCCGCCGCAATCAGCACCATCCAGGCAATACCCAAAGACACCCGCAACCCGGTAAAAATCATCGGTACCGACGACGGCAGCACCACCTTGCGAACGTGGGTCCAGAACGACAGCTTCAGCACCTTCGACACGTTCAGCAGGTCCGGATTCACCGCGGCCACGCCCACGCTGGTATTGATCAGCGTGGGCCACAGGCTGCAAAGGGTGACCGTGATCATCGACGTCAGAAACGACTTCTGGAACATCGGGTCATCGCTGACGTACGTGGCTGACACCACCATGGTGACCAGTGGCAGCCAGGCCAGGGGCGACACCGGCTTGAAGATCTGGATCAGCGGATTGACCGCCGCCTGAAAATACCGGTTAAGACCGAACACAATTCCCAGGGGCACCGCAATCAGCGTGGCCAGGGCAAATCCTGACAACACCGTGACCAGGCTGGTACCGATCTGATCGATAAAGGTGGGTGCGCCCGGGTAAGACCGGATTCGTACCTCCGCCTCCGGGTTGTCGGCCAGAATCCTGGCATTACGCTGCTCCTGCATGGCGATGAACTGGCTGGCGCGTTCCCGCTGGTTGGCGTGTTCTTGCCAGAGTTGTCCCGCCTGCTCCCAGACCTGAGCTGGCCCCGGAAATGCGCCAAGGGACGTCTGCACCTGGGGTGCTGCCAGATGCCAGAATCCCAGAAACACCAGAATTCCGATCAAGGGCAGCAAGGCCTGTTTGCCAGCCGCCAACAATTCATTTGGGCTCAGCCGGGCGAGCAGGTTGCGGCTCCTGGCGGCCATCGACTGGCCAATCCTTATGCTTAATGTGCTCATGTTGTGCCCCCTTACGGTGTCTCGGTGCCTTTCAGCCCGATATCAAAACGGTCTATGTAAGCGTTCGGTTCACGGGGTGTGAAAGGCACGCCGTCAATCAGCTGGCCCTGGAAGGGGCGTTCAAAGTTCTCAGCGTCAAAGTCAGGGAAGTCACTGGCGTTCATCACACCATCATCGATCAGTGACTGCGCGGCCTGAGCATACAGATCACCCCGGTATACCCTGGCTGCGGTCTGCATGTACCAGTCATCTGGCTTGGCGTCCGGAATCTGGCCCCACCGGCGCATCTGGGTCAGATACCAGATTGCATCAGAGGGATAGGGGTAAGTGGCGTGATAGCGGAAGAACACGTTGAAGTCCGGAACCTCCCGCACATCCCCTTTCTCGTATTCGAACGTGCCGGTCATGGAGTTAGCGATCACGTCTTTGTCTGCGCCCACGTAGCTGGAGCGGGAAAGGAGCTCTACTGCTTCCTGGCGGTTTGCGTTGTCGTTTTCATCCAGCCAGTAAGCCGCGCGGATCAGTGCCCGCAACAACCGCAGGTGGGTATTGGGATGCTTCTCTGCCCAGGTCTCGGTCACGCCAAAGACTTTCTCAGGGTTGTTTGGCCAGATCTCATAATCGGTGATGACCGGCACCCCGATGCCCTTGAACACCGCCTGCTGATTCCAGGGTTCGCCCACGCAGTAGCCCTGAATGGTGCCAGCTTCCATGGTGGCTGGCATTTGCGGCGGCGGGGTAACGGACAGATGAACATCGGCCTGCAAGGTGCCACTGGTATCACCCCGTTGTGGGGCGTAGAAGCCGGGATTCAGGCCGCCGGCGGCCAGCCAGTAGCGGAGTTCGTAGTTGTGGGTGGACACCGGGAACACCATGCCCATCCGGAACCGCTCGCCTTTGCTCAGGGATTGCTCCACCGCCGGTTTCAGCGCGCTCGCGGAGATCGGGTGGGCGGGTTTGTCGCCATCCATGTCCAGGTGGGGCTTCATGGTTTCCCATACCGCGTTGGACACGGTAATCGCGTTGCCGTTGAGGTCCATGCTGAAGGCGGTAATGATGTTGGCCTGAGTGCCATAGCCAATGGACGCGCCCAAAGGCTGGCCGGCCAGCATGTGGGCACCGTCCAGCTCGCCGGTGATCACCCGGTCCAGCAGCACTTTCCAGTTGGCCTGGGCTTCCAGTTCCACGAACAGGCCTTCGTCCAGGAAGTAGCCCTGTTCCCAGGCAACCGCCAGTGGCGCCATATCGGTGAGTTTGATGAAGCCCAGTTTCAGGTCTGGTTTCTCGGCCGGCCCGATGCTCGCCTGGGCCAGCGTGCTCAGCCCAATCAGTGCGCCTGTGAGCAAGCCTCTGAGTTGATGACGGCGTGTGTTCATGCTGTTACCTCTCTGTGTCTCTCTTTTCTGGCGCACAAAAAAAACGCCCACCCTCCGTTTCCGGAGAGCAGGCGCCAATGCCTTAGAACGAGAGATGTGATGTCTTGATGGTTCGCTGTTACCTCAGCATAAGCCGTGCCATTTTTTAATATTCATAGTTTTCAAAGGCTTGATATTCCCTTCCGTGTTGAGTGAGGAAAACGCCAATCGAGCCCGGTCTGTTTTTGGTGCAACCTGAGCGATTTCGCACCAATGTGAAACCTCAAGGCAGAAGTGTATCCCGGCCTGCCGGAGCCGATGGATCTGCTGAACAAGGCCGTAGCCCGGGCGTTGCCACAAGGCCGGCCGGGCAAGTGCTGTTTTGGCAATCGCTGGCCCCGTTATTGCTTTCCATAAAACAGACAATTTTGGCAAAGAAGCCCGCCCCGGCTCTGGAAACAGACCCCGGATGGCGGGCTTTTTTATGGGTAAAGCAGAGGATTGATCATGAAAAACCGCCGAACCACTCCCGGAAGTACCGCCACCACCTGCCCTTATTGCGGTGTGGGCTGTGGTGTTCTGGCGAAACCTGACGCCGTTCAGGGCGATCTTGGCCACCCGGCCAATAATGGTCGCCTTTGTGTCAAAGGCTCTGCGTTACATGAGACCGTGACCGGACACGACCGTTTGCTGGCCCCCCGTGTGGCAGGGCATACCGTTGAGTGGTCGGAAGCCATTGACCGGGTAGCTGAAGCCATTCGTGTTTCGGTCAGAGACCATGGCCCGGAGTCTGTGGCTTTTTACCTGTCTGGGCAGCTGCTCACAGAGGACTATTACATTGCCAACAAGCTGGCCAAGGGCTTTATTGGCACCCCGCACGTGGATACCAATTCCCGGTTGTGCATGTCGTCTGCCGTGGCAGCCCACAAGAGGGCGTTTGGTGAGGACTGCGTGCCCGGCTGTTATGAGGACCTCGAGCTGGCGGACTTGCTGGTGCTGGCGGGCAGTAATGCCGCCTGGACGCATCCGGTACTTTATCAGCGGATAAAAGCGTCCCACCGGCCCGGGCGCAAAGTGGTAGCCATTGACCCAAGGCAAACCGCAACCACAGAGATGGCTGACCTGCACCTGCAACTGCGGCCGGGAACCGACACCCTGCTGTTCAATGGCTTGCTGGTTTGGCTGCATGACCACGGAGCCCTGGCCACACAGTACCTGGAACAGCATTGCAATGGATTCGAGGAGACTCTGAGTGTGGCCCGCGCCTGTGCGCCTTCGATACTGGCGGTCGCCCGCGGATGTGACCTTCGGGCTGCGGATGTGGAACGCTTCTATCGGTGGTTTGCCGAGACCGATCGGACAGTCACCGCCTTTTCCCAGGGCATCAATCAGTCGGTGGCTGGCACCGACAAAGCCAACGCTATTATCAACTGCCACCTGGCCACAGGGCGCGTTGGCCGGCCCGGTGCCAGTCCGTTTTCACTCACCGGTCAACCCAACGCCATGGGTGGGCGGGAAGTGGGCGGTCTGGCCAACACCCTGGCGGCCCATATGGATTACGACACGCCCGGCGCGGTGCAACGGGTTGCCGACTTCTGGCACAGTGAAAAATTGGCAGCGGGACCGGGCTATAAGGCGGTGGATCTGTTTGAAGCCGTTCATCGGGGCGACATCCGGGTGCTCTGGGTGATGGGCACCAATCCTGCGGTCAGCCTGCCCGACAACGCCCGGGTCAGGGAGGCCCTGGCGCGATGCGAGACCCTTATAGTCTCAGACTGCGTGGCCCAGACCGATACCACGGCGTTTGCCGATATCCTGTTGCCTGCTGCCGGTTGGGGCGAGAAGGACGGTACCGTGACCAACTCGGAACGGTGCATTTCACGCCAGCGTCGATTTTTGCCAGTGCCAGAGGGTGTCCGGCCGGATTGGCGAATCATCCGGGATATCGCCCAGGCGCTCGGTTATGGTCACGCCTTTGACTACCAGGAGCCTGCGGAGATTTTCAGAGAACACGCGGCACTGTCCGGTTACGGTAACGGCGGTGAGAGAGTGTTTGATATTTCCGCCCTGGCCAAGCTGAGTTCCACGGAATATGACCGGCTTCAACCCGTGCAGTGGCCGCTTACCGGGGGCAATCCCGGTGCCTGGCTGCAGACCCGCCGGCTGTTCTCCGATGGTCGCTTTCCCACGCCCGATGGTCGCGCCCGCCTGGTACCGGTTTCGAACCTGCCGCCCGGACAGCAGCCCGATGCCCGGCATCCCCTGATCGTGAATACCGGTCGTATTCGGGACCAGTGGCACACCATGACGCGCACGGCACTGGCGCCCAGACTGTTTGCCCATCGCAGTGAGCCCTTTATCGAGGTTCACCCGAAGGACATCGCCACCTTTGGTTTGATTGAAGGTGCACTGGCCACGCTGACAGGGCATGCCCGAAAGGGGTTCACCGGCCGGGTCCGGGCCAGCCCGGCACAGAGACCCGGAGAGGTATTCGTTCCAATTCACTGGAATCGGCAGTTTGCATCCTCAGCCCTGGCCTCCGACCTGATCGCCCCCGTCGTCGACCCGATTTCAGGGCAACCGGAAGCCAAATTTGGCGTAGCCTCCCTTCGGCCACTAATCACTCGATGGCAAGCCCGGCTGATGCTGCCCGCGGCCGGGGGCACCGCATTGGACGCCACGTCACTGGACTACTGGAGCCACCAGGCACTGCCTCATAGCCGGTCCTGGTGGCTGGCCGGTCGCCGGTCAATGGACTGGCGTGAATGGGCCCAGCAGATTTTCGCCAGGGAACCGGAGCTGGTTATGCAAGATAGTGCCCGGCGTCGCTTTCGTGCGGCCTGGCTCACCGGCAACCGGTTGGATGGCGTATTGCTGGTAGAGCCCTGTGTGCAAACCATGCCGGACCTCGGCTGGTTGGATGACTGTTTTGGCTCCGAGAACCTGACACCGGAGCAGCGCCGATCCTTGTTGGCTGCAGGTTCGATCGATGCAGAACCGACCGGGCCGCTGGTCTGCAGCTGTTTCCAGGTAGGCGAGCGCCAGATCAACCAGGCAATCGAAGATGGGGCCGCCAGCGTTGAAGCATTGGGCCAGCGGCTGCAGTGCGGCAGCAATTGTGGTTCTTGTATACCTGAGATTCGTGGCTTGCTGGCGAAATCGGCGGATCGGGAGCCTGCCTGAAACCGGATCAGTCCGGGCGGCGTAGGAGGGAAACCGGTACCCGGTACCGCAAACCGCGGGCATTCAAAGTAACCGCAACCGTGCAGGTTTTTCGGTTCACCCGGACAACCTGGCCCCGTTTCTCATGCCGGCCTTCGCCAAAACAGACCGCATCGCCGACCTGCCACTGCCGGAGCTCCCGGACTGGACTGGGGAATACAAACGGTGTGCTGGGCAACGTCACTCCCGCTTCTACGGCAGTCTCCTCAAGGTACTGCCGGGTGGCGACCGACGCACCACTGCTATACAACCCGTCCAGCGCTTCATAGAAATGCCGGTTATGCACCGAACCATAGTGCCGCTGGCCTGCACTGTATTGCAGCAAATGGGCAAACTCATGGCAGCAGGTGTGGGCCAGCAGGTTCAATACACTCACCTCACCCCCAAAATAACCCCGACTCCGGATTTCCCGAGTCGATAACCAGCCCTGGGCGGTTTCCGGCTGATGCTTGGCGGCAATCATCCGCGCGCCATAGGTGATCAGATGCTGCTTCTGGATTGGATCGTAACGGTGATAGGTGGCCTGGCCGGACCCTACCCGCAATGCCAGCGCTACACCCCGGTTTTGCTCCCGAACCCGGGTTTCGGCGGGTGCCCACAGGATGTCGCGGGTGGCCTGGCACATGAGGGCGCCGAGTTGTTTTGTAATCTGATGATGCGGGGACGTCACGAGTTAATGGGCTTCCAGTTCTTTGCGGGCCGTCATTGCCAGAAATGCCGACCGGCTCATATGTCTGCTTCGGGCCTCTTCGTCTATACGGCGCAACAACCCTTCCGGAAGGCTGACGTTAAGACGGACAGCTCTGGTTTTCAAGCGGTTAACGTCGATATCGACCATCATCCAGAGGCCGCCCTGATAATCCGGATTGTTCATCAGGTCATCCAGCGAGGAAGGCTGCGGCAGCTCCATGTCCTCATCTTCGCAATACAGTTCAATGGCTTCCTGAATTTTGCCCGGTAACTCCTGCCACTGATCAGCAGCGGAAAAACAGCCGGGGAAATCCGGAATTTCGGCGCCGTGAGCGTGCTCGTCGTCGCCCTTGTGCACGTATACGGGATAAAGCACGTTTACCTCCAATCCCACCCGGCCTGGCGATAAATGTTTCTCAGGGTGCCGATGGGAATATCTTTGCGGGGGTGCGGAACCACAACATGCCCCGGTTTGTCCGGATGCTTATATTTTTCGTGATCTCCCTTGCCACCGACTTTGGCCCAGCCTTCAGCTTTGAGTCGTCTAATCAGTTCAGCACTCTTCACGATACAACATCCGTGTTGTGTATGCTTACACAATAAATGATATCTGACAACGAGGTCCGGAAACAAAAACGGCCGGCCCGAAGGCCAGCCGTTTTGGGTGATCGATCCTGAAATAATCAGGCTTCGATCGGCGTACGCCAGTCGTCTGCACCGGAAGTACCGGCAACGGCATGCTCCCAGGTTACCTTGCGGTAGGACAGAGAAACGGTCACCAGCTGGGTGAAGTCAGCGTTGGCGGCGTCCTGGCAGTGGGGCATGTTGCAGTTGATGTCGATGATGGTGGCATCTTCCAGGATGGTGGAGAAGAAGTGCTCCTGCTTGCCTTCTACGGAAGTGCGGTACCACTTGAGCTCTACCTTCGGCAGCATTTCGCCGGAAGCCAGGGCGTTGTACATCAGCGGGGTGGCTTTGTTCAGGGCAGAAGTGAACTTGAACGGCTTGTGAACACGCTGGCCGGAAGGCTGACCGGACTGCGGGTCAGTAGGGACGGTGACAACGTGGCTGAATTCCTGAACCAGCACTTCGTCTTTGTGACCTTCAACGTAGATGTTACCTACGGAGTCGGAAGTGAATGCGCCAGCGGTGATGTTACCCTGAGTTTTACCTTCGATGCTGATATAACAAGGAGTTGGCATAGTCTGCTCCATGACGTTTAAGTGAATGTTTGTCCCCGGGCTGTTCCCTGGACGCGCTTACTGGTTACAAGCGCTGTGCCAACTCTAAAAAATATATAAAATACAGATATTTATGTAATATTCGGCGAAGCCGAAGTTGGTGGTGAGCAAACCCTTGCTTGGCCTCTGGGCGAGCTTTTGCTGGCCGGGCAAAAAGTTGCCCGATCAGGGGCGCCAGGCGAAGGACGCAAGTAAGGCGAGTAACAACAGCGCAGACATTCCCTGCCAGAAGGCCACCGGGTGGCGCTCCATCAAGGGTTTCTGGTGATGCTGCTGCCACTGCGGATTCGGTTGGCGCAGGTCGAACAGAAATTCCGACAGCGCCGGGTAGCGTTTGTGGGATTCCGGGTGCAACGCCCGGGCCAGGGCATGGTCAATCCAGCCGGGAAGGTCCTCCCGGTGTAGGCGAGCAGGATGGTAGCTGAGCTGGCGTAACTGGCGGTGATTGCGAATACCCGGCACGCGGGTGCCGTAGGGTAGCTGGCCGGTCAGCATCTGATAGGCGATTACGCCCAGGGAAAACTGGTCCGCCTGCCAGCCGGTGGTTTCGCCGAGAAAGGCTTCCGGAGCGCTGTAAAGCGCGGCGCCACGGGGCCAGGTGGGCTCATCGTGGTCATGGAGTTCCTGCAGGCCAGCGATGCGGGTGGCGCCGAAGTCGATGAGCACCACGGTGCCCTCGCCGTTGATCAGGATATTCTCCGGTTTCAGGTCCTGGTGCACCATTTCCAACCGGTGAAACGCCCGCAGCCCGCGGGCAATCTGCTCCACCAATTGACGCACGGTTTCCAGTGCCGGCGCCGGGTGGTCCAGAAGCCATTGCCGCAGGCTGATTCCCTGAACGTACTCGGTGGCCAGGTACAGGCAGCTGCGAGGGCGTTCCGGCGCAAACGCTTTCACTACGTGAGGGCTGTCGATGCGCTGGGCTACCCATTGCTCGGTGGCAAATTGCTCCAGCCCCGCCGGGTTTTCGCGCAGTTCCATGGCTGGGACTTTCAGGGCGACATGCTGATGGCTGGCTTCATCGATGGCCAGGTAGACCTGGCTGCGGCTGCTGGCGTGAATCGGCCGCACAATACGGTAGCCATCCAGTACCTGCCCCGATGCCAGTTCCCGGGCGAACGGCAACTGCTGAACATCCCGGGCGAATTCGGCGCTGCTCTTTCCGGCGGCAACGGAATCTACACGAACAAGCTGCACGCTCAGGTTATCGTTGCTGCCAGCGGCAAGGGCTCGCTCGACCAGCGTTCGGGCGGCGGAGTCCAGATCTTCACCGGCCGCCTGGATAAAGCCGGCCATGTCACGCTCGGACAGATGTTCATAGACGCCGTCAGTCGCCAGCAAAAATGTATCACCGAGCCATACCGGCACCGCCAGGTAGTCGATGTCGACTTGCTGGCTCAGCCCCATGGCCCGGTTCAGGCAGCTGTCTTCCTGCGACAACCATACCCGGTGATCGGTGGTTAGCTGTTCCAGCGAGTTACCCTGCAGCCGATAGATGCGGGCATCGCCAATATGGAACACATGGGCCGTCGCCGATTTCAGCACCAGTACACTGAGAGTGCAGACGTAGCCCCTGTCCTGATCATAGCGGTAGCGGCTTTGTCGAGTTTGGGCGTGCAGCCAGGCGTTGGTGGCCCGAAGCACCCGTTGGGCCGACTGTTTTACGGACCAGCTGTCTGGTGTCGCGTAATAGTCGTTCAGAAAACCGGCGACGGCAGATTCGCTGGCAATCTGGCTGACGTTACTGGAGCTGATGCCATCGGCAATTGCCACCGCGATACCCTTGGTGCCCAGCTGATGGTCGCCCGGGATCATCAGTCCATGGAAATCCTGGTTGACCGGCTTGGGCCCCGGGTCAGTGTGCTGGCCGGTAGAGACCGCGAGCTGTGAGGTCATACCGCATTGGTGTTAAAGCGTTCCGGCAGGGTGCGCTTGGGCGCCGTGCGCACATGAGTGGCATAGAGAGTCAGGCCGGTGAACGACAGGCCTCCGACCAGGTTGCCCAGTACGGTGGGAATTTCGTTCCAGACGAAGTAGTCCATGATGCCGAACTCGCCGCCCATCAGCAGGGCAAAAGGGAACAGGAACATGTTGACGATGGAATGCTCAAAGCCCATGTAGAAGAACAGCATGATCGGCATCCACATGGCCAGCACCTTGCCCTGTACCGTGGTTGAGATCATCGCCCCGACCACGCCCATAGATACCATCCAGTTGCAGAGTACGCCCCGCAGAAAAATGGTAAACCAGCCGGCCACGCCGTGTTCCGCGTAACCCAGAGTGCGCTCCTTGCCGATCGCGGCAATGCGGTCGCCGACCACGCCGGGTTCGGTATTAAAGCCGTAGGTGAAGACAAAGGCCATGATGACAGCGACGGTTAAAGCGCCGGCAAAGTTGCCAAGGAATACCCAGCCCCAGTTGCGAAGAATGCCGCGGGTATCCACCCCCGGGCGTTTGTCCAGCAGGGCCAGGGGGGTGAGCATGAACACCCCGGTGAGCAGGTCAAAGCCCATGAGGTAAAGCATGCAGAAGCCAACCGGGAACAGCATGGCGCCGATCAGTGGGCTGCCTGTCTGAACGGCAACGGTGACCGCGAATACCGCTGCCAGGGACAGAATGGCGCCAGCCATGAACGCTCGGATCAGTACATCCCGGGTAGCCATGTAGATTTTTGATTCACCGGTGTCCACCATTTTGGTGACAAATTCCGAAGGCATGATGTAAGACATAGGTTATCCCCTGGTTCCTTCTTTGCCCGCTTTTCCGTGGGCGAAAAAAAACGACGACGCCCATGGGCTGCCGTGAATGGCAGGCATGAGCAGACGCCGTCGTCTGAAAGATTGCTGTTTGGGCAGACAAATTCGATCTGCTGACCAGGACTCAGCAGGCACCGTGCCAGCTCTGGGCTTTTCGGGGAAAAGGCTTTTAATTCAGTAAGTAATAAAAGGACAGCGGGCTGTGTGCCCGGGGCGGTGTTTGCTGGCCTGCACCGGCTCAGTGCGATCTGCGCTTCTGTGGTGCGGGTTCAGCGCAAGCTGAAGCGAACGGGCAGCGCGTAGGTAAACGTCTGGCCGCGCATGGAGTCCGGAACCTTGGGTAGGGGCGCTGCCTGGGCCAGCATCTGCATGGCTGAGTCATCAAGCAGTTGATGCCCGGAGCTGTCCCGCAGCGAATGGCTGACCAGCGTGCCGTCACGGGCAAATTCGAAGACGATCACCGGGGTACCTTCCTGCCCGAGGCGGCGGGCCCGCCGGGGGTATTCGTAATAACGGGCGAGGTGGCGGCTGAGCTTGCTCAGGTAGCTGTCGACCTCGCTGGAATTTCCTGCGTTCTGGAGGGGTATCGCATCCTGGCTGTTTTCGGCATCTGCTTCCTCCCCCGCTTCTTCTACAGCCGCTGAATCCGTGGGCGCTGGTGTGCTGGGCTCGCTGACTGGCTCAGGAACGGGCTCTGGCTTCGGAGCCGGTTCGGGCTCTGGTTCGGGCTCTGGTTCGGGCTCGGGCTCTGGTTCTGGCTCGGGTTCAGGTTCCGGTATCGGCTCTGGTTCCGGGGTGGGTTCAGGTTCGGTCACAGGTTCCTGTTCCGGTTCTGGCGATTGTCGGCCCGCAAGGCTGATCCGGATGGCCGGAGCGGTGTTGACAGCGCTGTCGCCCAGCACCGGAAGTTCCATGGGTTTGTCTGGTGCCATCAGCGCCAGTGTGGCTACCGTCGCCACAATGGCGGCGGTCAGAATCAGAGTTTTCGGTCCCCGGCCTGCGGTTGTCATGCCCCAGGCTCCGTCAGTAGCAGCACATCGGTGTAACCGCCGGCTTCCAGAACACCCAGCAGGTCTTCCAGGTCCGCCATGGTGAGGCTTTGGTCGGCGGCAATGCGCAAAGACGCCTGATCTTCAGGTTCGGGCAAACTTGCCAGCAGTCGGTCCCGGCTGACCGTTTCTCCACCCACTGTCCAGCTGCCATCGGCCTTGACCATCAGATCTGCCTCTGGAGCGCGCTCTTCTTTTAGCTGCGAGCTTCCCGGCAGTTCCGGTAATGGGTCTTCAGTGAGCTGGCCGGCAACAATAAAGAACATCAACAACAGGAACACCAGATTGATCAGCGGCAGCAACGCATCTTCAACACGTTCCAGCAGACCTTTTCCGGAGGTGGCGGGGGGTGGAACCAGTTCGGTCATGATTCGGGTGTGCCGCTACGTTTCCAGTGGGGGGTGATGCCGGCGTTATCCAGCGTGCTCAGCGTGCGGGTAAAGCTGGCCAGGCTGGCCTCCGGAGCCGTCTCGAGGTTCGCTTCGGAAACGCCGGCGGCGGTCAGGGCCGGCACCAGCTCCTGCAGGCTGTAGCGGGTGTTCTGCCAAAGGATGCGGCCATCTACCTCTACCCGGAGTTCCGGGCGGGGGTCGCCTGCGGTGGTGCCGCGCTGGCTGGTGTCGTTGCCCAGTTCCAGGTAATCCACAGGTAACAGCCTGGTGGTGAGCATGAAAAACACCAGAAGGATAAACACCACATCAATTAGTGGTGTAATCCGGATCGGTATGGGCCTGTTTGGTCGGGGCTCAACCAGCTGCATGGGCAAAACGCGGGTTGTCTGCGGTGTCGTAGCTGTGGCTGGCTTGAGCGGCCTGCTCCGCAGCAACTGCGGATTGCCCGGTAACAGGCTGCGGCTCAGTGGCAGGCAGCACGTTGAACACGCTTACCAGGGTGCTGTTGATCACTTTGTGAATGCGTCGCAGGCGAAACTCCACCCACGCCGCCAGTGCCGCAAATGGAATGGCAATGACCAGGCCTGCGGCAGTGGTGGTCAGCGCTTCGTAGATACCGCCACTGAGCTGGCTGGCATTGGCACGACCATCGGTTGCGGCCATGGCGCTGAAGGCTTCCATCATGCCCATAACCGTGCCCAGAAGGCCAAGCAGTGGCGCCAGGGCTGCGATCACTTCAATGATCTTGAGCGGCGCTTCAAAGGGTTCCAGAGCGTGTTGGGCATCCCGCACGGCGGTCTCCCGAACCGCTGTGGTGTTTGCGGTGCCTTTGCAGGCCGACATGGTATTCACCATCAAATGCATCAGAGGATTACAACGGCCCAAAAAGCCTGCCTGCTCCCGCACCTTTTCGGGCCGGGTATCTGCCGGGGAGGACTGCCACTGCTGGATAAGGTGCTTCAGCTTGCGGGTGTATCGGGGTGCGTACAAGGCGCCGAAAAGCATCAGATAAACGAAGGTGACGAGGCCAATAACGGCAATGGCGATGAGCACAATCATCACCGGTCCGCCCATGTCGATCAGTTGGGCAAGGGGGCCGTGCTGGGCCAGTGCGGCGGATGCAGGGCTGATGGAATCCATACAGAATCGCTCGGAAAATGAAAATAGATCTAAATAATAACGATTATCACTGAAATTACAAGCGGGAATCTGATTGGAAAAACCTGTCTTTGCTACACTTTCATAAAGTTCGTAGAATGCGGTGCGTACGATTTGGACAGTATGAGGCTGGTTATTTGATAAAGTTGTGGTTTGCGAGTCTGGCGAATCGGGCAGTTGCCCTGGTAGTGGCTTTTGTGTTGGTGACCGCGGTTGTGGTGGCCAGTATTGGTTCTACGCTGAGCCGGTCAGAGCTGGAATATCAGGCGCACCGCCAAGTTGAAATGATTGTCGGAATGGTGACTCGTGACCTCGACCAGAAACTTGCCCTGCGGCGTGATGTTCTCTCTCACGTTGCCAGTGAAATCCCGGCCTCGGAAGCCCTGCTCCAGAATCGGGCGCGAGTGATGTTGCGTCAGCAGGCCTCGCTGCTCAGGCTGTTTGATGCTCTGTTTATAATGGATGCCGAGGGTGAGCTACTGGCCGCCAATCCCCTTGATTATCTGGTCCCCAGCTTCAATGCCTCGGAACGGCCATACTTCAAAGCCGTTTCCAGCCAGCTAGTGCCGATTATCAGTGAACCGTACGTTACCGCTCTTGAGGGGCGGCCAGGCGTAATGCTGGCTGCACCACTTTTTGATCACCGTAAACGTTTCACCGGCATGATTGGCGGGTTGATTCTGCTCGATGGTGACAACTTCATGAGCGATATCTCCGGGATTCGTGTGGGGGATGCAGGCTATCTGCGCCTGATAACCCGGCAGGGGGTGGTACTGGCTGATGGCCGAGACGGTCGGGTTATGGTGCCGGTGGATGCCCGGCAGAGCTCTATTGTACGTGCCATGGAGGGCTTTGAAGGTACACTTCGCGATGAGTCTGAGCAGCAAATGCCGACCATCACTGCCTATGGGCAAATGGCCCAGGTGCCTTGGTTTGTGGCGGCGGTCTGGCCCGAGACGGATGCCTTCGCGTCGGTCAATCGTATGCGCGATGCTTTCAGCTGGACACTGCTGTCAGTACTGGTCGTTTTGGTCCCCCTGGGATTCTGGTTCTTCCACCGTTTGTTGCGGCCACTGCGCGATCTGAGCGTCCAGATCTATCAGCGCCATACCGGTGAGCGCCAGATGCCGGTCTCGGAAATGGGAGGGCGGGAAATCCGGAATGTAGCCCGGGTTTTCAACATGGTCCGCCATGAGCGCGACGAGATTCTGCGATCATTGGCGGAGCGGGAGGCATTCTTCCGTTCTCTGACCCAGGATGCCCCCATTGGCATTGTCCACTCCAATATTCTCGGCCGGATTGAATTTGTTAACCCGGCGCTGTTGAACATTCTCGGTGAAACGGCTGAACAGGTTACCCAGCGCTACCTTATCTCGAAAGTGGCCGTTGAAGATGGCGACACAGCATTGGCGGGCTGGCGCCGGGCATTGACCCGCCGCAGGTTTTATCGCGGACGCCTGCGGTTGCGGACCACCCGTTCACCGGGGTATGTCTGGGTAGATACCATGACCTCGGTCATTGAACTGCCAGACCAGGCGCTTGGCACCATCACGATTGTGCGGGATATCACCCGTGAAATGCGTTTTGAGCAGGCGCTCCGGGAAGAGCAGCACAGGGCCGACTCGATCCTGGATGTGTTGCAGGAAGGCGTTCTGATGGTCGACAAGGCAGGCCTGATCCGGTACGCCAACGACGCGGCCGGCGAATTTCTTGCGTTGGGCGATGATTGCATTGGTGAGAACTTCTTCGAGACCGTGACCTTTCGTTATGACAACCACAAGATGGAGCCGGAGGAGTTTCAGGAAGGCGAGGAAATCGATAACCGGTACGTTACTCTGGAAAACTCGCAGGGTCAGGTCTTCGACATTGATCTCACCATGTTGCACTTGCGCAGGGGTGAGCATGAGGAACGCCTGGTCTTTGTGCTGAGGGACGACAGCGAACGGCGTCGGGAAGAAGAACGACTCTCCTGGGAGGCTACCCACGATGCGCTGACCCAACTGGTGAACCGCAGGGCTTTCACTGCCGCGTTGCTGAAAGCGCTGGCTGAGGCGCCACACCAGGCGACGCCCGCTGTCTTGATGATGATCGATCTGGATCATTTCAAACCGGTCAATGACCAGGGCGGCCACCTGGTGGGCGACGACCTGTTGAAACGCCTGGCGGATCTGTTCCAGAGCGCGGTTCGCCAATCGGATACCGTCGCACGATTGGGTGGTGATGAATTTGCGGTTCTGTTGCCCGGATGTGGTCTGGACCGGGCCGAAGCCCTGGCAGAAAACCTGCGCAGCCGGGTCGAGGCACTGAAAGTCCAGCACGATGGCCGTTCTTTCGGTGTCACTGTAAGCATTGGGCTCACACCGGTGTCTGCTGGCGACAGCGGCCCGAGGGAGGTCATGGCACGGGCGGATGAAGGGTGCTATATCGCCAAATCTCGGGGGCGCAATGCGGTGGTCTCAGTGCCCGCCCCGCCTGACGACACGGGACTTTAGGCCAACCAGCCGGCGGACTCCGCCGCTTGCCACAGCAGGCGCAGCGCCAGCAGTGTCAGTACCAGGTTGAAGGCGAGGCTGAACCACCGGTTGGTCATGGATTTCAAAACGTGCAGCCCCAGCCAGGTGCCGGTGAAGCCGCAGGCAATCATGGCGAGAATGAACAGCAGCCAGTCCGAGAACACGAATCCGGCAACCCCGAAGACCAGCGCTTTGGGCGCATGTTGCAAGGTCATGGCAGCGGCGAAGGTGGCCACGGTTTTAAAGCGATCCCGGTGAATCTGCTTGATAAAGGCGGCGACCAGGGGGCCCGTGGCGCCCACGAACAGGCTGACAAAACTGGTGACGGCGGAAGCTAAAAAAATGCCAACGGGCCCGAACGACGCTTTTGGCAGTTTCGGCCCCCAACACAGATACAGCACGAACAGAGCGATGGATAGCTGCCAGAGGTGCGCGGGTAAATCAACCAACAGCCAGGCGCCAAGCGCCGCCCCTGAGATTACGCCGGGCGTGAAGGCAGCAATAACCTTCCAGTCGATGTGGTGCCGGGTCAGCACTGCCCGGCCGGTATTGGAGCCAAGCTGAATCATGCCATGCACCGGAATAATCGCCGCCGGTGGCATCCAGGATGCCATCAACACTAGCAGCAGAACGCCACCACCGGCACCGAGCACAGCGGTCAGCATTGAGGTTATCGCCGAGGCTAATAGCAGGAAAAGAGCGACGCCCGGGCTAATGGCCTCTGGAAACAGGGTCAGGTCCATGGAACTCACTTTGGGATTGGCGTAAGCTCCTGAGTTTCCGGTTTATGCCCCGAAAGTCCAGTGGGGGCGGGTAAATAACAACAAACAGGGTGGCCCATGAACCAGTCCGACTATCTGAGATACGACGCAACAGCGCTGGCTGATCTGATCCGCCGGGGTGATGTGACGCCCCGAGAAGTAACCGATGCGGCGGTGGAGCGAGCCAATCATGTCAATGGGGCCTTGAACGCCATTTGCCACCCCCAGTACTCGGATGCCATGGGGCAGGCGCCGGTGTCTGATGGGCCGTTTTCTGGTGTACCCCTGCTGCTGAAAGACCTGGCCCAGGAACAGGCCGGGCAACCTTGCACCTACGGCAGCCGGGCCATGCGAAAGAATATTCCGAGCCGGGACTCACAGTTCGTACAACGTGCCCGTAAGGCCGGCTTGGTGTTTATCGGTCGCACGGCAACGCCGGAGTTCGGCCTCAAGGCCGTCACCGAGTCTGCTCTTTGGGGCCCGAGCCGCAACCCCTGGAACACAGAACTGACGCCCGGGGGCTCCAGTGGTGGCTCCGGTGCCGCGGTAGCCGCCGGTGTTGTTCCCATGGCCGGAGCCAACGATGGCGGTGGGTCCATCCGCATTCCGGCGGCTTACAACGGGTTGTTTGGACTAAAGCCATCCCGCGGCCGGATCTCTGTAGGGCCCCACGCCGGAGAGGCCTGGACCGGCGCTTCGACCGACCATGTGGTGTCCCGGACGGTGAGAGACAGCGCCAGCATGCTGGATGTGTTGGCCGGTGCAGCCAGTGGCGACCCCTTCCGAATTCCGGAACCGGAGGGTTCCTGGCTGGACCTGATGCAGCAATCGCCGGGGCGGCTGAGGATTGGTGTGTTTACCTCTTCTCCTTACGACACCGAGGTAGCGCCGGAGTGTGTGGCCGCCGTCGAAGAAACCGCCCGTATGCTGGAAGGCCTTGGGCATCATGTTGAATATGCCCGGCCGGAATTTGACGGCATGGCCCTGGCACGGTGCTACCTGGCCCTTTACTTCGGTGAAGTGTCCTCAATGATGGACAGGGCCCGCGAGCAGTTCGGTGCAGAGGACAAGGATTTTGAGCTGGAGACCCGGTTACTGGGTATGTTGGGGCGTACTATGCCGTTGCCGGATTATGTTCGCCGCCGGCAGCAATGGAATGACTTTGCCCGTGCTCTGGGTGCATTCTTCGAGCGTTTTGACCTGTACCTGTCCCCGACCACCGGCCAGTTGCCGGCCAGGATCGGTGAAATGGATACGCCGGCCCACCTCAAACTGATCGCCAGGCTGATGCTAACCCTGAAAGCGGGCAAGCTGGTCCATCGTAGCGGCCAGGTGGACCAGATGGCGCTGGAAAGCCTGGCCCGAACGCCCTTTACCCAGCTTGCGAACCTGACCGGCACGCCGGCGATGTCGGTACCCATGCACTGGACCCGCGATGGTTTGCCGGTAGGCGTCCAGTTCGGCGCCGCCCATGGCCGCGAGGATCGACTGTTGCAGCTGGCCGCCCAGCTTGAGGAAGCAAACCCCTGGTTCGCCAATTACGAACGCCTGGAAAACGCATTCTGACGCGGTGACACAAACTCCCGTGCGGGGTTGTGATCCGCGCCGGCAAACTCCACGTTTATCTTTACTGGTGGAACAGGCTATGCTGTAACACAGGGATCTGATTCCCTGACTACCCTGATGGCATCGAGGAGGCGAGCATCTTATGAACCAATCGATGGCAATCGACGATCTGGTATCCGTAGCACAGGCCGAAGCCATGGGGGAACTGGACGCCCCGATGATGGCCATAGTTCTGTCCAGTGAGCAGAGCTACGACCTGCCCATCAACTCTCTGGAAACCGATGCCGACAAGGCCCGCTGGGGTCTGATTCTGCGGGCGGCCCGCGAACATGTGGAAGCCGACGCCGTAGCGGTACTCTACCCGGCCTGGACCACCATCCGTCGAAAACCGACCGATGCCGAAACATCCCAGGCCCAGGCAGAGGATGAAGACAGTGCCGATGATGATAACGGCCCCATCGACACCCTGTTTGTGCAGCTGCACACCCGAGACAGAATCTATTGGCGGGGCTTTGAACAAATCCGCGATCCCAAACATCAGCGCATTATCGGCTTTCGCCGGATCAAAGCGCTGTCCACCGACTACGACAGAGACAGCGCGCCAAGCGTGGCTGCCTGGTTGAGCACCCTGTTCGAACCTTTGCCAGACGAAGGCGAGGAAACCGATATCGACCGCGAGCTGGCGGATTTGCTGGAAGAACCCGAGGTCAGCGCGGCGCTCTACCCGCGGCAGATGCGGGCGTTGCACTGATCCCGTGATAAAGGCCGGCCGGGCGCCACGGCCCCGGCCGGATAGGTTCTATATTTCGGCGATCCGTTCCACCACCCAATACAGGCTCAGGGCGCCGACTGCCACGAGCATGGCTGGCACGGCGGCCCGTTCGTAGAAACGCGAGCGGGCGGCGAGGTACAGCAATGGGAAAACCACCAGCACCAGCGCAACCTGCCCCAGTTCCACGCCAAGATTGAACCCGGCCAGCGCCACCGCCATTTGAGAGACGCCGGTGGTCAGATCGCCCAGCACACTGGCAAAACCAAACCCGTGAATAAGACCGAAGCCGAAGGCCAGCTTCCAGGTTTTCCGGCCCAGTATCGGCCAGATGACGTTCAGGGCGGCCAGCGCAACGGACAACGCAATAATGGTCTCTACCCAGGCAATGGGCAGGCGCACCACACCGAGTGCTGAAAGTCCAAGGGTAATGGAATGGGCCACAGTAAAAGCGGTGACGATGCCGACCAGTTCAAGCAGCCTCGGTCTCAGACCGGCGTGAACCGAAGTATGTCGGGTCCCAGTAGTTTCCCGTCGTCGAATCGTGGCTGGCAGCATCAACACCAGCAGGAAGAGAATGTGATCAAGCCCTATCAGCAAGTGAACGACGCCTTCATAGAGAAACGTGCCGAATAAGCGACCACTACCGAAGCTGGTTGCTGCCAAGGCTAGCGTTGGGTCATCGGGGCCAATAACGGCAAGCGTCTCCTGGCCTTCGTAGGTCAGGCTGACAAGCCCCCTGTGCAGGGGGTCGCGATCAAACAGCAGTGTATAGGTAATGGATTCCGGTACTTGTCCGTTTGGGCATGAGACCTGATACAAAGCCGCCGCGTAAGGGCCATCGCTGTGGGTGGATAGCCCCCACTGCTCACCCTGCAGGGCGCAGCTGCCGCTGTGATTGGCCAGGAGCAGACCCTCCTCCAGGTAGCGGGTAATTTCTCCTCGGGCTGCTCTTAGCTCGGCACCACTGACCCTCCGGTCGGCATTGCGGTCGAGGGGCACCTCCAGGGCAAGGTCCCTGAGGGCGAGGTCCACCCGGACGGTCGACTGGTCAAGGTCAAGGTAGATAAAGGCATCGCTGGCCTTGTGGGCCCAGGCCGGCGATGAGCTTGCTGCCAGCATCGCAACGAACAGTAACCCAGGAAGAAGGAATCGGTTCATGAGTCGGTCTCCGGGAAGCGGCTGTCGGTTTGCCGGTGTTGGTTCAGCCAGTTGCGAACCGTGTTGGCGGGTTCTTCTTCGCCGGCCGCAATGCTGGCGCGTAATACCAGCCTGGTGTCCTCCGGCTCCCGTTGATCTTGCCAGTTGGCCAATGCATGACTAAGCGCTTGCTGTGGTTGTCCTTCCACATCAAGTTGGAACCGTGCCAGATCTCGTTCATGCAGAAGGCTCCCCCGCCAGCGAGCTTCGGAAAACCGCTCTCTCAGGCGAGTGATCACGGCATTGGCTTGAGGATGATTGGTTTGCAGCATGGCAATCGCCTGGACAACTGCCAGGGAGTCCACGTGCTCATAGCCTTCTGTCAAAGGCAGGGTGTTCTCTGGTTGGTTGTTGTCCAGAAACCAGTCGGCCAGCCGGGCGCGGGTGTACAGATCGTCTGGCTGCTGGCTGAGAATGAACCGCCAGTGGTCGCGGGCACGGGCATCGCCGAGCTGGGCTGCGAGGTCTGCAAGCGTCCCCTCCGCCCAGAGTCTTGCCGAGCTGTTGTGCCGCTGTTCTGCGCGGGTACGATCAAGAAGCTGTTGATATGCCGCTTGTGGTTGCCCGGTTCGGCCCTGAACTTGTGCCTGACAACTGTGGGCAACCAGCCCCGGCGAGGATTCAATCAAAGCGTGACATTGTACGGCCGCCTGTTCATAGCGGCCCTGTACCAACTCAAGGTTTGCCAGCGTCAGTTGGGCCTGTCGCTTCTGAGTTGGGTCATTGGCGGTGTTAATGACGGTTTGCAGGTCGGCCCGTGCATCGTCAAATTGATGCAGGCTTTGCCGAACCGTGGCTCGAAGAACTCGCAGTCGGTCGGTCAGTCGGTCCTCGGGCCATTGCGAGAGCAAGCCGCTGGCATAACCCAGGTATCTTGGGTCGCCATCCCGTCTGGCCTGGAGGATCTGCTGCTGTATGGTGTCTGCCAGTTCCGCTGCGTTGTCGGGCAGCGGGGCTTGGGTTAGCGCGGGTTGTGGCAGGGTGACCAGAATGTCGGTGTCACCAAAGTCGGTTCTGATATCGGCGGGTGCTGCCCAGGCGGCGGAGCCAAAAAAGGCCATCCCGGTCAGGATGGCTGAAAAGGCTCCGCCCTTCAGGGCAGGCGCAAGAGCCACCAGCGCGCCGTGCCTGGCACGCTGGTGGCAGAGCAAACCGCGATCAGAACAGGTTGTCAAACGCCTGTTCGTTATCTTGATCATTGAAGCTGAACTCCAGGTTATTGATGTTGACCGGTTCGCGATCATCCGCCGTGCGCTGTATCTCGTTCTGGACGAACGTGGTGAAATCCACCGAGATTTTCAGGTCCTGGCCCCGGTTGTTGGAGCTGTCAGAACAGCCTGTCAGTGCCAGACCAAACACCAACAGCGCCGCGATCTTGAGTATGGGTTTCATGGAAACCTCCTTTTGTCGCTTCAGTTACGCTGTGGATTCGGGGAGCCAGAGAACGGATGGCCCAGGTACGGGAAGCCGCTCAGCAGAAGATCCCGATCAACCACTGCTCCGTCGGTGTATTCGATCTGACCAGCAGGTGCCGATTCCTCATCGAGCAGGACGCCCATCACCACGCGCAAGGCAATGTCCACCACATCATCCACAGGCCGGCGGCCATTCGGGAAGCCGGTAACGTCTCCGGCGATGACGCCCAGATCATCCTGCATGGTGACGTCGCTGCTGGCGGCCTCAATGCTGGTGTTCAGCCGAAGCATTTCACCCAGGGTTGGCGTGCCGCCGGGGCGTGTCAGGTCTGGTACACCATTGAGGAAGGCCCAAACCAGATCGGTGCGTGGATAGGCGTCGGGCGCCTGCACACCGAACAGGCTCTCGATCAGCACTGGTAAGGTGGGAGTCAGTACATAGGGTGCGAAGTTAGACGCATCGTCTTTCGGCTCGCTGGCATTGAAGAGATCCTTATCCCGAAGGCCAATCACGACTTCATTGACCAGCGGGGAACCGAGGCGCGACACCTGGGTGAATGCGCCACCTTCAACGGTCGCACCCTTGCCTGCATCACCTTCTTCGAAGGCGACAGGTCGCGGATTGATCACTCGTGCCTGGCGAAGGCTGGCTGTAGTCCAGGCACCGATGACCGGATCATTGGCCGAGGCAACACACTCGATCGGCACCTCAAGAGCAAGCGACGTCACGTTCTTGCCTTCCAGAATATTCAGACCAAGATCCCCGCCGTTCGCGCCGGTGACATCCTCGGGCGACAGGTTGATCAGATCGAAGACTTCGCCGAGGTTGACGGCAAAGGCTTCGGCCCGCTGGCCGGCAAACACCCGGCCGGTGCCGCAGCCCGGAATATTGGCAGTGTATACATGGCTCTGGGCATAGGCAGGATAATCCGCAATGGTTTTACTGCCGATGTTATCCAGTGGCTTGCTGAAGGTGGGGCTGCCTCCGTCACCGGTGACGGGCTGTGATACGCCGGTGCGCCGATCACCTCGAATGACATCCACGGTATAGGTCTGGCGAACCTGAATAGCGCCGTTCATGGCGTCATCCATGGCGCCGGGACCAACCGGTGCGCCAGTTTTCAGAGGGATGGAGACCATTTCTCCGTTCACATCGATTTTGAGATCCTGCTTCACATCCTGGAATGAGAAACGGAAGGTGATGTCTTCCTGCGCGTTCCCGGTGTTGTCGATGTGAATCTCGTAGATGGCGTCTTCATCAAGATCGAAGTAGTTGGGCCCGCCATAGGCATCCTGCAGTGGAAGGTAGTTTGCGATCAATGTGACGAAACCTTCCCGGCCAGATTCATAACTGCGGAACATATAGAAATCGGTTCCGTCCACTTTCGGTATCTCGGTGATGAATGGGGCTTCTCTGTGGCTGGACGCGTGTCCGGATCCGGCGGCCAGGCACAAACCGGCAACCGCAACTGCGAGGCCGGAGCGTTTTATTAATGTGTTCATTCCGTGCTTCCTCATCGATGGTTGGTAATGCAAAGGGGTAACGGGTGCCACCGGTGAAAAGATGCACTCCGGCGCAAAATAAAAGATGTGATTTTCAACGAGCGGTCTTGCAACTTTCGCGGCACCCGCCCCGTAACTGTTCAGGAGCATTGGAGGACACGGGGCAGAACATGACGGTTGATGAGTCAGAACAAAAAGAATTGTTGAACCTGTTGTTGGCAGTGGCACAGCATGATCGGGAGGCTTTTCGACAGCTGTACCAGCGAGTCTCGGCTCGCATGTTCGGGCTGTGTTACAAGCTCTCAGGCCAACAGGATCTCGCGGAAGAAGCCTTGCAGGATGCCTTTGTTCAGATCTGGCACAACGCGGGCGAGTATCACGGCGATAGAGGTGCACCCCTGGGCTGGATGTTGACCATTGCCAGATACCGAACTCTTGATCTCATCCGGGCACGCCGACCTCTGAGAAGTGCTGGTGACGACATGTTGAAACATCTGGAAGACGGACGCTGGGGGCCACTGGAGACCCGGCTACAGCAAGCTGGAGCAACAGCGCTGACAGGGTGCCTGGAAGAGTTGAGCGATACCCAGCGAGACACCATTCTGCTGTCCTACTACCGGGGCCTGACCCACGATGAGCTGGCTCAGGCCTTGAGCTCGCCTGTCGGCACTGTGAAGAGCTGGATAAGGCGCGGCCTGATGGCGCTGAAGAGGTGCCTGGAACGATGAAAAAAACGCCGGAACGTGTTGAAAGTCTCGCCGCAGAGTATGTGTTGGGTTCGCTAACCGGGCGGGCGAGGCAGCGCTTCGAGCGCTGGATGATGCAATCGGTGCAGGTTCGGCAGGAGGTCTGGTTCTGGGAAGAAAGGCTTGGCCAACTGACTCGGGCGGTGCCGTCGGTCAGTCCAGCCCCGTCGGTCTGGGCGAACATAGAACAGCGACTCTGGCCCACTGCCGGAGAATCTACCCAGGAACGCCCGCGCATGCGTTGGCTCTGGCCGAGCTGGAGCTTGCTGGCAAGCGCGGCTGCCTTGGTTCTGGCAGTGATTGTGGTTTCTCCTCACCAGACGGGCACAGGCCGTGATGTCCAGTTAACCGGCGCAGTGGTGCAGGCTGACGTGAGCGATCCGCTATGGCTGGTCAGCGAAGCGGGAAGTAACCGATTGAGGCTGAGACCCGTGGCCGCCGTCGACGCAGAACAGGGCAGAGATTACGAGTTATGGGTAGTGCCGGGTGACGGTAGCCCCTTGTCGTTGGGCATTATGGCCGTGGGAGGAGTATACGAGGTGACGCTGTCTGAGGATGCCCGCAGGCTGCTGGCCAGCAGCCGCACGCTGGCCATCAGCCTGGAGCCGAGAGGCGGCTCTCCCACGGGCGTACCGACCGGCCCGGTCCTGCATATCACCCGGCTTTACGAGATGTGAAACAGGGTCGAGCCGCCTCTCGGCTGATCAGTGGTTGGTGGTTAGCAGCGTGAGGCACAATTGTGCGTTCTGGATAAAGTGGGCAAAGGCTGCCAGCTGCTGTTCCGACGGCACATAGCCCGCCGCCGCATTATCGGCATAGAACAGGCCCACCAGTCGGCCCTTGGCGGTAAGCGAGCCTACCAGGGCCGGCACCTTGCCCAGCCAGCGGTCATAGGGAACACCGCCCGCCTGTTTGCCGGGTTTGTAGATGGCACAAGTGCCATGGGGTAAAAGCTCTCCTAGTGGCCCGGTGCCATCCTTGTGGATAATCAGGTGTTCGCGCCACTCTTCGGTACCACGACCGCCTACCTTTCTGGGAATCAGGTCTTGTCCGGTGCGGTCACTCATCAGCAGGGCTACCCGTTGCATTCCAATGGCCCGGTGAATGCCTTCGATCACCAGCTGGCACACTTCGTTGATATCGGGTTTTTCAGCGAGTGTTTGAGTCAGATCTCGCAGAATCTGCAATTGCAGGGCGGGGTCCATAACCGGGGCTTCGGCGCCGTGTCCGGCGGCGCTCTCCTGATTGCCGGGCAGCAACGCCGTGACCTGCGGAATGCCCAGAGACACGGCTACTTTGGTGGCTTCCTGGGCGTTGACCTTCAGTTGGTCCCGGATGGCGGCGGGGCTTTCTCCAACATCTGCCGACAACCGTTCCAGCACCTTGTCCATCTCTGGCCCGCTCCAGCCATGCTCGGACACCGTGGCCATTTCCACGGTACTGCGCACCAGGCTGCTTGCCATGGAATTGGCCTTGCCGGGAGCAACCACTTCACGGATAAACGGTCCTAGAGACCAGGCTTCCACCAGGCCCCGGGTGATCTCGGTAAAAGTGGTGTGCAGCACAGCCTTCTGTGCCTCCACGGGCGGTTCGTCCAGCCGCAGGCGTTCTTCCAGCTCGGTCGCCTGATCGGTTTCGCAGGACCAGAATGCCAGCTCACCGATGTTCATCAGCAAGGCCCCGATGAACACTTCTTCGAGCGCATGTTCGGTGCGTTTGGGCATCAGGCACCGGGCCTGAACGGCTGCGTGAATAGCGCGGGCGAGGCAGCGCAGCAAATGGGGCCGGTCGTTGCGTTTGAGCAGGGTGTCGACAATCAGCGAGGAAATCGCCATGGACTTCACGGCATCGAAACCGATCAGCGTGATGGCCCGGCTGACCGTGCTCACCTGGGTTCGGGTCTGGTTGTAGAACACCGTGTTGGAAAGCCGAAGCACCTGGGAGGTCAACTGGGCATCATTCAGAATGACATTCGCCAGTTCGTTCACTGTGCTGTTGCGGCTGTCGGTCAGTTCGTTGATTTGCCGGAGGGTGTTGGCCAACACCGGCAATTCTACCTTGCTGAGGTAGGAAACCCATGCCTGGGTGGAATTCATCCTTGAGGGCGTATTCTCGGACAATGTAGTCACAGGTCTGGCGCGCCTCGGACGGGTGGTCGTTTATTAATGTTCTTTTCAAATAGCAGTTTAGCTGAGGGCAGGCTGATGTGTCAGGTAGCTTTTTGTGTAAGGGCAACTACACACCGCCGGGATTCGGGTTTGGTCATCGAATAGGCTATAATCGCCGGTTTTCGGCTGCGCGCCCTACGCACTCCAAAGGCAAAGACCAAGGCACTGATCGTGATTGTATTTGACCAGGTACAGAAGTCATACCAGGTGGCCGGCCGGGCGATCCCCGCGCTGCACCCTACCAGTATGACCATTGAAACCGGCGAGGTATTCGGCATCGTCGGCCATTCCGGCGCGGGTAAATCCACCCTCGTAAGGCTGATCAACCTGCTGGAACCGCCCACCGGCGGCCGCATCCTGATCGATGACGAAGACATTACCCGGTACAACTCTGCGGAACTGAGAGCCTTCCGCCGCAAAGTGGGCATGATCTTCCAGCACTTCAACCTGCTGTCGTCCAAAACCGTGGCAGACAACATCGCGTTTCCGATGAAGCTGGCGGGCATCTACAGCAAAACCGAGATACGGGAGCGGGTACAGGAACTGCTGGCCCGGGTGAGCCTGACCGACCACGCCGACAAGTATCCGTCTCAGCTGTCCGGGGGCCAGAAACAACGCGTTGGTATCGCCCGTGCCCTGGCCTGCCGCCCCACCATTCTGCTATGCGACGAGGCCACCAGCGCACTGGACCCGCAAACCACCCAGTCGGTGCTGAAACTGCTGAGTGACATTAACAAAGAGCTGGGCCTGACCATTGTCTTGATCACCCACGAAATGGATGTGGTACGCCGGGTGTGCGATCGGGTAGCCGTAATGGACGCTGGTCGCGTCGTGGAAATGGGCCCGGTGAGCGAGGTGTTCCTGCACCCCCAGCATCCCACCACCCGGGATTTTGTGTTCGAAAGCGAAAACATCGACCGCAACGAACTCCAGGAAGACCTGCAGAAAGCCGAAGGCCGCATCCTGCGCCTGACCTTCAAGGGCGAATCCACCTACAAACCCCTGCTGGGCAGCGTGGCAAGGGAATCCGGCGTAGACTTCAGCATCCTCTCCGGCCGGATCGATCACATCAAAGACACCCCCTACGGCCAGCTGACCCTGTCACTGGTGGGCGGTGATCTCGACGTCGCCATGCAGGCGCTGGAAGCCGCCGATGTTCACGTGGAGGTAGTGCGCTGATGGAAGCTTTAATGGAAACCCTCATGGGCAACGTCGACTGGCTGGAAATCGGCTGGGCCAGCTGGGACACCCTGGTGATGGTGGGCATGTCCCTGCTGTTCAGCGTACTGATCGGCCTGCCCATTGGCGTATTATTGTTCCTGTTCGGCAAACGCCAGCTCCTGGAACAACCGGTGGCCTACGCGGTGTTGTCGTTCGTGGTCAACGTACTGCGTTCCGTGCCTTTCATCATCCTGCTGATCGTGATGATCCCGTTCACCGTACTGCTCATTGGCACGTCACTGGGCGTGGCCGGCGCCATCCCGCCACTGGTGGCTGGCGGTGCCCCCTTCTTCGCCCGCCTGGTGGAAACCTCCCTGCGGGAAGTCGACCGCGGCATCATCGAAGCCACTCAGGCCATGGGTGCTAACGTGCGCCAGATCATCTTCGGCGCCTTGCTGCCGGAAGCGCTTCCGGGCATCATCGCCGGTATTACCGTGACGGCCATCACCCTGGTCTCCTACGCGGCCATGTCTGGCGTCATCGGTGGCGGCGGCCTGGGCGACCTGGCCATCCGCTTCGGTTACCAGCGTTTCCAGACCGACGTGATGGTGATCACCGTCGCGTTACTGGTGATTTTCGTACAAGTACTCCAGATGGTTGGTGATCGTCTGGTGCTGTATTTCAGCAGAAAGTAAGACTGTGATTGAGCCGGGCAGGCAATTCCAAAGTCCGGTATAGGCAGGCTGCTGGGAGGTTCCTTCCGAAAACCTGGAGCGCCAGGGATGGCGCGACGGAGCCCTACATGGACGTATTTACGGGCGTTTTTCGGAAGGAACCTCCTAGCAGCGTGCCGTAAACCAAAGTTAAACACGATGCTCCACAGGAGAACGCAATAATGAATCTGAAGAAAACTCTGGTAGCCATCGCTGCCGTAGCAACTTTCTCCTCTGCTGCTGTTGCAGAGAAACTGTCCGTAGCCGCTACTCCGGTCCCCCATGCTGAGCTGCTGGAATTTGTGAAGCCGGCGCTGGCCGAACAAGGTGTTGAGCTGGATGTGAAAGTCTTCACCGACTACGTACAGCCCAACATCCAGGTTGACCAGAAGCGGATGGACGCCAACTTCTTCCAGCACCAGCCGTACCTGGACGAATTCAACAGCGGCCGTGGCACCAACCTGGTCACCGTTGCCGGCATCCACGTTGAGCCCTTCGGTGCCTACTCCAGCAAAATCAGCTCCCTCGACGAACTGAAAGATCGTGCCGTAGTGGCCATCCCCAACGACCCCACCAACGGCGGCCGCGCCCTGCTGCTGCTTCAGGAAGCCGGCCTGATCACCCTGAAAGACGAAAGCAAAATCACCGCCACACCCCGTGACATTGCCGACAACCCCAAGCGCCTGAACTTCCGCGAACTGGAAGCCGCTACCCTGCCGCGTATCCTGAACCAGGTCGACATGGCCCTGATCAACACCAACTACGCCCTGGAAGCCGGCCTGAACCCGTCTGAAGATGCCATGGTGATTGAAGGTGCCGAGTCCCCTTACGTAAACATCCTGGTTGCCCGCCCGGACAACAAGGACAGCGACGCCATGCAGAAACTGGCCAATGCGCTGAAATCAGACGCCGTTCGCGAGTTCATCAAAGAAAAATACGAAGGTGCAGTAGTACCGGCATTCTGACATCCGGGTACCCGATAATGAAAAAGCCGGGCAGTGAGAACTGCCCGGCTTTTTACTGGCACAAAACTTACTGAAAAGCGAGGATCAGTCACCGCTCCAGTTAGAGGACGGGTCTGGAGTCATCCGCAGGTAGGATTTCACCGCCTTGTAGCCCTTCGGGAAGCGCTGTTTGATCTCGTCTTCATCCTGCAGTGACGGCACAATCACCACATCGCCGCCTTTTTCCCAGTTACCTGGCGTAGCCACTTTGTGGTCATCGGTCAGTTGCAGGGAGTCGATAACCCGCAGCACCTCGTTGAAGTTACGACCGGTGGATGCCGGGTAGGTAATGATCAGGCGCACCTTCTTGTTCGGATCAATGATAAACAGCGAACGCACGGTCAGGGTGCTGTCGGCGTTCGGGTGGATCATGTCGTACAGCTTGGCCACCTTGCTGTCGTGGTCGGCAATGATCGGGAAGTTGACGGTGCAGCCCTGAGTTTCGTTGATATCCTTGATCCAGTCCTTGTGGGAGTCAACCGGGTCGACACTCAGGGCAATGGCCTTGACGCCACGTTTGGCGAATTCGTCTTTCAGTTTGGCGGTCAGGCCGAGTTCCGTGGTGCATACCGGTGTGAAGTCGGCAGGGTGTGAGAACAGAACCCCCCAGCTGTCACCAAGCCAGTCATAGAAGCGAATGGTGCCTTCGCTGGAATCCTGTTCAAAATCCGGTGCAGTGTCTCCAAGACGCAAACTCATAGTCGTTCTCCTCAGACAGGTTGTTGGCAAACACGGTGTTATTTTCTGTGTACGTTAGACACTGTGGCGATGGATGCCCTGAATGCAAGGGGGGCTTGATCCAGAGCATCCAACGGTTTGCTCACATCCTTATGAGCACCAGACTTAGATGCCGACTATTTCACACCCAATGCCTTCTGCTTCTCAAAGTGCTCCCGGGTGAGTTTGAACACCACCGGGCTGAGTAACAGCAGGGCGATCAGGTTGGGCAGCGCCATCATCGCGTTGAGGGTGTCGGCCACCAGCCAGATAAAGCCCAGGTTGATGGTGGCACCCACGGGGATGGCGACAATCCACAACACCCGATAAGGCACGATGGCCTTCACACCAAACAGGAACTCGATGCAGCGTTCACCATAGAACGACCAGCCAATGATGGTGGTGAAGGCGAAAATCGCCAGGGCAATCGCTACCACGTAGTTGCCGAAGCCGGGGAGGCCTGTTTCAAAGGCCAGGGAGGTGAGGGCCGCACCCGTCTCGCCGGAGGTCCAGGCGCCGGAGGTAATAATCACCAGGCCGGTGATGCTGCACACAATGATGGTATCGATGAAGGTGCCCAGCATGGCGACCATGCCCTGCTTGACCGGGTTCTTGGTCTGGGCGGCGGCATGGGCGATGGGCGCAGAACCCAGGCCCGCTTCGTTGGAGAAGATACCGCGTGCGACACCAAAGCGGATAGCCGCCCAGACAGCGGCACCGGCAAAGCCCCCCTCGGCTGCGGCCGGGCTGAAGGCATAGCTGAACACCATGCTGACGGCTGCGGGAATTTCACTGGCATTGATGGCCAGAACAATCAGGCCAACCAGCACGTAAGACACCGCCATAAATGGCACCAGGGCACTGGCCACCTGGCCAATACGCTTGATGCCGCCAATCAGCACCAGGCCCACCATAATCATCAGCAGAACGCCGGTGATCCAGTGGGGCAGGCCGAAGTTGGCAGACAACACATCCGCCACCGAGTTGGCTTGTACCGTATTGCCGATACCGAAAGCGGCAATGGAGGCGAAGATCGCGAACAACACCCCAAGCCAGGCCCATTTCTTGCCCAGGCCATTGCGGATGTAATACATGGGGCCGCCCACATGGGCACCACGCTCATCCACTTCCCGGTAGCGCACGGCCAGCACGGCCTCGCCGTACTTGGTGGCCATGCCCACCAGGGCGGTCAGCCACATCCAGAACAGGGCGCCCGGGCCGCCCAGGAACACGGCGGTGGCAACCCCTGCAATGTTACCCGTGCCTACGGTGGCTGACAGGGCGGTCATCAGGGCCTGGAATGGCGGAATATCACCATCGTCCTCGTCACCGCGGGCACGGCCGCTCCACATCAGCCGGAAACCGGCACCCAGTTTCAGGATCGGCATCAGTTTCAGACCAATACTGAGAAACAGCCCGACCCCGAGGATCATCACCAGCATGGGTGGTCCCCAGACCAGGCTATTGATTTGACTTACAAATTCAGAAATGGGTTCCATGGGTTCTCCCACTGTTTACCACGGCTAGGTCATATGAATAGAGCCCCAGAGGGCATAACCTGTTGAGTTTAGTCGACTATTTTGTGGTGTAAACCGTTTTGCTCCTGAGAGTTGTCCATTTTGCCGAGCATTGCCTATGTTTAGAGTAACTGCGGTGCCAGTTTCGGCGCCTTAAATAAAACCGAAAAGGGGCTGCCTATGCGCTCACTGAAAATCTCGGAAGTCATGTGGAATCACATTGAGCCTATCCGTTGCGGCACACCGCTGACCAAGGTTGTTAAAGCGTTACTGGATAACCACGTTACCGGTTTGCCAGTGGTGGATGAAAAGCGCCAGGTTCTGGGCTTTGTGTCGGAGCAGGACTGCATTCACTCGCTGCTGGTGAGTAATTATCACAGCGAGGGCGAGCCCATTGTGGACGATGTGATGTTCCATAAACCGCTGACGGTGTCGCCAGAGATGTCAGTGATCGATCTGGCGCAGAATCTGGGGGCCGGAAAGCCGAAAGTGTACCCGGTGGTTGATCATGGCAAACTGGTGGGGATTGTCACCCGTACAGCTATTCTGTCCCAGTTGGCCAAATCCGGTAATACTATCGAAAAACAGCGTTTCGCCAACGTCGAGGACTGACTTCTCCACCCACAATCGCCAGGAGTGCTATGGAACTTTTAGCCACCAACGTTTGCTTTGACGGCGAGCACCGCCGCTACCGCCACTCATCTGCCACGCTCCAGTGCGACATGGAGTTTGCGGTGTTTCTGCCGCCGTCGGCTCTGGGCGAGGAAGGCAAACCAGCGCCAGTGCTTTACTGGTTGTCCGGGCTGACCTGCACCGACCAGAATTTCATGCAGAAAGCCGGTGCCCAGAAACTGGCCGCCAGGCTGGGCCTGGCGATTGTGTGCCCGGATACCAGCCCCCGGGGCGTGGACCTGCCTGGCGAGCACGACAGTTACGATTTTGGCAGTGGCGCGGGCTTTTACGTGAATGCCACGGAACAGCCCTGGGCACCCCACTACCGCATGTGCGATTACGTTGTGAAGGAGCTGCCCCAACTGGTCGAGAATGAGTTGCCGCTTAGCGGTGAGCGGTCGGTCAGCGGCCATTCCATGGGCGGCCACGGAGCTTTGATCTGTGCCCTGAAGAATCCGGGGTATTACAAATCGGTATCGGCGTTCGCGCCCATTGCCAACCCGATGGCGTGCCCCTGGGGGCAGAAAGCCTTCAAGGGTTATCTTGGAGATGACCAGAGCAAGTGGGAAGCGTGGGATGCCACCCGCCTGATTCCGACCGCAAAAGAGCGGCTGCCGCTACTGGTAGACCAGGGTACGGCCGATGAGTTTCTGGAAACCCAGCTGAACCCGGAAACGTTGGCGGATGTCTGTGAGAAGTTTCATCACCACATCAACCTGCGAATGCACCGTGGGTACGACCACAGTTATTTCTTTATTGCCTCGTTCATTGACGACCACCTGAATCATCATGCCAGGGCATTGGGTTTGGCATGAGCCCGCCACGCTCCGCGGGTTTCAGTTGCGAAAGCCCCAGAGCAGGCTGAAATCCATGGAGGGCATCTCTTCTGGCTCTTCGGCGCCCTGGATGTTGTATTCGGGAACGCTGGTGTCGCGCTCAAACGTGCCGCTGTAGCGGTTGCCCCGGGGCCCGAAAATAGCTTTGACAAACGGTCCCCTGGCCCTGACGGCGCGGCCGGTCACCACACCGACTTCGTTATTGTCGAGCCGCACCAGCATGCCAGGCGGGTATTCGCCGAGTACTTGCAACAGTGACCGTGGAATGGCCGGGCGGACCTTGCCGTCACCGAGAGTGGCTATCAGTTTGCGGGCAGCGGTGATGGTCATCCTGTTGCGGTAGGCTCGTTTGGTGATCATGGCCACGTAGCGTTCTGACAGAGCCAGAATTTCCGCCTCTGGCAGAATATCAGTGCCACTTAATCCTTCCGGATAGCCGGAGCCATCGGCCTGCTCGTGGTGCTGGGCGATGATTTTCAGCAACAGTTTATTGGTAATGCCGGCGGAGGTCAGTGCCTGGATGCTGCGGTGCGGGTGTTTGCGGATAACCGCCCGCTGGTCGTCGGTGAGCACACGGGTGGAAGCATTTAGCTGGTCGGCCACCGGCACAAGTGCCAGGTTGGCGGTCAGGGCCGCGGCGGTCAGCACACTGGTACGTTTTTCATCAAGCCCAAACGCCCTGGCCGTGAAGTGGCACAAAATGCCGTAGAAAAGAATCTGTTCGTGAATGGTGGGGCCGATGGAGTACAGATGCACCAGGGCCAGGCTGGCTTCCGGCGCTTCCTGACAGGTCCGCTCCAGCATTCGCGCCAGCCCCAATAAGCGTTTTTGGGCAGACGGATCTTCACTGGTGATGGCGTTGAGGGTTGCTTCCAGGGTGGCCAGCAGGTCGGCGTAGTCGGCGAAGGGGTTACGCTGCCGTTGATCCTCCTGAATTTTTTCCTTTTTCCGTTCGATTTTCCGGGGCTTGAACCGGCCCCGCTCAAACAATTGCTCCAGCTGAGTATTGGTCTGGATAACATAGCCCTGACGCAGCAAGACGTTTCCATCGGCGTCGAAAACATCCCAGGGTAATGGACGGCCGATGGTCAATGCCCCAGGGGCGATGCGTATGAGTGAATCCAATTTGAATATCCCAAGGTGTCGTAGAGCGATTCTTGTTCTTCGGAATACTTCTTTCAATATTCTGACGTCAAAACCGGCATAGGCTTGTGTATTTAGAATACTAACCGACACACTTTTGTGATGCATGTCACATTGTGTCGTGTTCAGAGATAGAATTGTTAAGAATCGTAGCCCGGTAGCGCCCCCTTTCATAGCTTACGCTAAGCTTGTGCACTAACTAAGACCATAGTCGGACCCGATCTGAATGTTTCATCGGCTAAAAAACGATTTCCGATTATCGATCATCACATTGCTTGGTATCAGTGCCATCATTGGCATCACGCCGTTCGTGATCCTGCGATTTGTCGAGGGTAATCCGCTCGCAGGTTTTGTTGATCTCGGGATTCTGTCTGGCATCGTTGGCAGCCTTGCTTATGCCTGGGTCACCGGCGACACATACCGCAGCGGTATGTTCCTGGCGATTATCATCTGCGCGGGCGCGGTCACCGTTGGCGCGGTTATGGGTGAGGCAGGTTTGTTCTGGCTCTTCCCTTGCCTGGTGACAACCTTCTTTCTGGTATCGAGCCGACTTGCGGCCATTCTGAACCTGCTATCCGTTCTGGCGCTGATGTCGATTGAAACGGCGTTCAGCTCAACGGTTCAAATGTGGACGTTTGCGACCACGGCGACGGTGGTCAGCGCCTGTGCCTATGTCTTTGCCTATCGTAACCAGGATCAGCGAGAACGCTTGGAGCACCTGGCCACCATCGACCCGCTGACCGGGGTCAAGAACCGCCGCTCCATGGATGAGGAACTTGATGCGGCTGCTGCTAATGCGGAGCGATCAGGGCTACCTTACGCGCTGGTGATGCTGGACATCGACCACTTCAAGAAAATCAACGATGTGTATGGTCATGGCGTCGGTGATAATGTGCTGACGGACTTGGTGGCGCTGATTGAACACAACACACGAAAGTCTGATCAGCTGTTCCGTTATGGTGGTGAGGAGTTCGTGTTATTGCTGCCGGGTGTGGATGGTTCCAGCCTGCAGACAGTTATGAACAACCTGCAACAGGTGTTGCGCAGGCATCTCAAGTACCCCGGTGGCCCGGTTACTTCGTCATTTGGTGTCGCCTTGCTGGGCCACGGCGAGAGCGTGGAGAGCTGGTTGGCGAGGGCTGATGAAGCGCTGTATCAGGCCAAGGAGACCGGGCGGGATCGGATTGTATTTGCAGATAAGAACACTCAGTTGGTGGCCGAACCGGCTTGAACTGAAGTCCGGCTGTCGGGTTCGCCGTGATGGTGGTTTCCGGGCCGGTAGCGAAACAATCGCCAACCCAGCAAAACACTGGCGGAGGTCAGCCCCGCCGTCAGCCCCACCCAGAACCCCGCCGCTCCCAACGCCGGCCAAAGCAGGTCTGTAAAGGTCAGAACGTAGCCCAGTGGCAGGCCAACCCCCCAGAACGAAAACAGCATAATGAACATGGGAATGCGGGTGTCTTTATAGCCCCTGAGCGCACTGATGCAGGTTACCTGAATCACATCAGCAACCTGGAACATGGCGGCAAACGCCAGCAGGCGAATGGTGACATCCCGCACGGCCTGGTCGCCGGTGTAGAGTGCGGCGATCTGTGCGGAGAACACAAACAGCAACGTGGCAAAGATCAGGGCAACCGCCGAGGCCAGGATGAGCGAGCTACGGGAAATCAGCCGGGCGGTATCCGGTGCCCGGGCACCCACCAGAAAACTCACCCGCAGCGTCAGTGCCATGCCTATGCTCAGCGGTAGCATGAACAACAACGACACCACGTTCAGCGCAATCTGATGTCCGGCCACAATCACCGGCCCCAGGGGTGCCAGGAACAGGGCAATGACTGAAAACATGCTGGCTTCAACAAAAATGGTGAAGCCAATGGGCACACCGATACCCAGAATGTAGCGAATTCCCCGCCAGTTGGGCTTCACCCAGTCGGCCAGCAGGTGAAACTGGCGGAAGGTACGGCTCCGGTTCAGGTAGATCAGTAAGGCAATGGCGGCCGTCCCGTTGGACAGCGATGTCGCCCAGCCGCAGCCCACACCGCCCATGGCGGGCAGGCCGAGCTTGCCATAAATGAAGATGTAGTTCAGCGGCAGGTTGATCAGCGTGCTGAGTACAGAGAAAGCCATGATTACCCGGGTGTGGCCGAGGCCGTCAGTGAGTCCCCGCAGAGCGTTCATAAGAAGCAGGGCTGGAATGCCCCAGGCGAAGGCGTTCAGGTATCCCTGGGTGATGCCGGCAGTCTCTGTATCCATCTTCAGCATCGCCAGTACCGGGTGTACGTTGGTCAGCAACAACGCCATGATCACCGTGCCGCCGGCTGCGATGTAAATGCCCTGCCAGGTGGCCGGCATGATCTTCGAGTGCTGCCGGGCACCGTTGTAGCCGGAAATGATCGGTTGCAGAGCCCCCAGCATGCCCATGAAAAACAGGAATAGTGGCATCCACAGGCTGCTGCCTATGCCTACCGCGGCCAAATCCCGAGCGCTCGCGTGGCCCGCCATAACGGTATCAATAACCCCATTGGCCATCTGTGCCACCTGGGCAATCAGGATCGGCCCGCCCAGAATGGCCAGGGTTCTCCATTCCGCCAGCGTGCGGCGAACAAGGGGCTGTCGGGCTTCGGGTAACGGTTGGTGGTTTTCGTCCATGGTGCTGGTTTCGATGTTGGTTCGTCAGGGTTGTACCTGTCAGAGGCGGACATGGTACCCGATTGGCGGTCGGGCAGCTTATAGGGGTTTGCACCGCCTTCCGTACTGGATAATGCCGGCAAAAACGGTACAGTAGCGGTCCGGTTTATCTCTGGTGTGGTGGTATGGTTCTTCTGGTTCTGGTAACGGCGCTGTGGGCGTTTTCGTTCAGCTTGATCGGCGAGTTCCTGGCTGGCCGGGTAGACAGCGATTTTGCCGTGCTTACCCGTGTGCTGCTGGCGGCCCTGGTGTTTCTGCCCTTCACCCGCTGGCGTGGTGTGCCCGGGGGCATGAAGCTTGGTATTCTGATTACCGGCATGCTGCAGTTCGGTATTACCTACCTTTGCCTGTACCGCTCGTTCAGTTACCTCACGGTGCCTGAAGTGTTGCTGTTTACCATCTTCACCCCTTTGTACGTTACGCTGATTGACGATGCCCTGTTTCGCCGGTTCTCCCCGGTGGCCTTGCTGGCGGCAGCCATCGCTACTCTGGGCGCCGGGATTATTCGCTACGATGGCCTGAGTGAAGATTTCATTACCGGCTTCTTGTTACTGCAAGTGGCTAATTTTACATTTGCCGCCGGTCAAGTGGGCTACAAACACGTGATGCGCCACTACGCCCTGGCCTTGCCGGGCTACCGTACCTTCGGCTACTTCTTTTTCGGGGCGCTGGTGATCGCCTTGCCGTCGTTCCTGATATTCGGTGATGCTGACAAGCTGCCCACGACCAGTCTTCAGTGGGGCATTCTCGGTTGGCTGGGGCTCGCGGCCTCGGGGCTTGGGCTATACCTGTGGAATCGCGGTGCCTGTGAGGTAGATGCTGGCACCCTGGCGATTATGAACAATGCCCTGGTGCCTGCCGGGTTGCTGGTGAACCTGCTGATCTGGAACCGGGATGCGGACCTCATGCGCCTTATGCTTGGCGGCGCGGTGATCGCGTTTTCACTGTGGGTGAATGCCCGTTTTCATCCCCGGGCAAGGGTCCTGGCCGGGCCCTGACAAGCCTTGTCTTCAAGATATCGGGTTGTGTGCCGTTACATTAATGTGACGTAGCGTAACTCATTAGATATTTCCTTGATATTCATCCAGGCTTACGCTTGCGCCCTGAAATAATTTCCCCGGTTTAACGGACATCGACCCCCTATGCGCAAGAATCTACCTGTCACCCAGCGCGAAATTACCGTACCGGAAGGTATGCGCCTGATCAGTACCACCTCCCTCAAGGGCGTGATCACCTATTGCAACGACGATTTTGAAACCATCAGTGGTTACACCCGGGACGAACTGATTGGCCAGGCCCACAATCTGATTCGCCACCCGGACATGCCGCCGGCGGTGTTCGCCGACATGTGGGAGTATCTGAAAGCGGGCAAGGCCTGGATGGGTGTGGTCAAGAACCGGGCAAAGAACGGAGATCATTACTGGGTCAGTGCCTATGCCACTCCTATCTGGGACAACGGCCAGATGGTGGGTTATGAGTCCGTGCGCGTGGCTGCCACTCGGGACCAGATTGCGCGGGCTGAAAAGCTCTATGCTGGTATCTCCGCAGGCAAGTTGTCGTCATCGTTCAGTAACCGGGCCATGTCGATGGGCCGATCCGGCTGGCCGTTTTTGTTATCCCTGGTAATCACCTTGGGTGCCATGCAACTCGAGCCGCTCTGGCTGGCAGCGCTGGTCGTGTTGGTGGGTCATGGTCTGGCTTTCAGTCTGGTGTTCGGGTCTATTTCCAATCGTTTGAAAGGTTTACTCGCGTTGCGCCCCGATGCTTTCCAGGACCCCATCGTTGCCCGCACATACAGCGGTGAGCGTGGCCTGATGTCGCGGTTGGCCCTGGTGCTGGTCAGTGAGGAAGCACGCATTCGCACGGCGCTGGCGCGAATTGACGATCAGGCTGAGCATTTATTGCAGCAGGCCCGGGCGTCCCATGGCTTCATTACCGAGGGGGCCACGGCCATTGCCCGGCAGCGGGCGGAGACGGACCAGACCGCCTCGGCGATCAATGAAATGACCGCGTCCATTCAGGAAGTGGCGGAAGCCGTTACCCACAACGCCAAAGAAGCAGAGCAGGCCAACCGGCTGGCCCACGAGGGCAGCCAGCGCAGTGGTGAGGCCACTGCCGCGATTGAGCAGCTGGTGCAGCAGGTGAATGGCATTGGCGAATCGGTGAGTCGCCTGGGTGAATCCACCCGCACCATTGGTGAAGCGGCCGACCTGATCTCGGACATTGCCGAGCAGACCAACCTGCTGGCTCTCAACGCGGCCATTGAAGCGGCCCGCGCCGGCGAGCAAGGCAGAGGCTTTGCCGTGGTGGCCGATGAAGTGCGGTCCCTGGCCCAGAGAACCCGGCAGTCCACCGTCAAGATCCATGAGGTGATTGAGCAGTTTCGGGCCCAGGTGGATGAAACCATTCAGGCCGTACGTTCTGGTGAGGAAATCGCCAGCCAGGGTCTGGCCCGGGTGCAGGGCGCGGCAGAATCCCTGCAAACCATTGTGGGTTCGGTGGATTCGATTTCCGACAGTTTCATTACCATGTCGGCCGCGTTCGAGGAGCAAAGCCAGGTATCGGACGAGATCAACCGGCAAATCGTGAACATCGCCGGCCTTGCCGACCAGAGCGACGAGCAGGCTGAAGCCGCTAAAGACAGCAGCGACAAGCTCAGTGGCATGGCCCGTGGTCTGAAGGATCTGATTGCCCGGTTTGTCAGTAAATCTGGCTAGTTAGCGCTGGCCGGTTGGATCTGTGTGGTCGACAGAAACCACTGAACAACATTTCAGCACTGGCATCACCGCGCCAGTGCTGGCAGAATCCCGCACCAATGGCCTGAACCATTGGTTTGGCGCCCTCACAATTCGTAGTTTCCTATAGCCAAAAGCACAGGAAGAAAATTCATGTCACAGTCCAACTCCGCATCAGACAGCGGTATCGGGGCTCGCGGACTCTGGTCGTCTAAGTTCGCGTTTATTCTGGCAGCAACCGGTTCTGCTGTTGGTCTCGGTAACGTCTGGAAGTTCCCTTATGTCACTGGTGAGAACGGCGGCGGTGCCTTCGTTCTGGTTTACCTGCTCTGTATCTTCATCATCGGTATTCCCATCATGATGGCCGAGGTGTTTATCGGCCGGAATGGTCGCCACAACCCGATCACCAGTTTCCGCCTGGTGGCTGAGCGCAACCTGGCATCGTCCGGCTGGCGAATTTCCGCCATCATCGGCATGCTGGCGGCCTTCATCATTCTGTCGTTCTACTCGGTGATCGGTGGCTGGGCTGCCTCCTATGTTGGCCACGCCGCCATGGGTGATTTCACCGGCGGTACTGCCGAATCCGTGGGTGAAATGTTCGGCGGCCTGCTGGCCAGCCCGGCCAAGCTCCTACTCTGGCACACGGTGTTCATGGCTCTGGTCGTGCTGGTTGTCGCCCGCGGCCTGAAAGGCGGCCTGGAGCGTGCGGTTACCATTCTGATGCCGGCCCTGTTTATCCTGCTGTTGATGGTGGTGGGTTATGCCACCACCACCGGCCACTTCGGGGAAGCGGTTTCTTTCCTGTTTAATCCGGATTTCAGTGCCCTGACGGTTAACGGTGTGCTGGTGGCCCTGGGTCATGCGTTCTTCACCTTGAGCCTCGGTATGGCTATCATGATGGCTTACGGCTCTTACCTGAGCCGCGATGTCTCTATCGGCCGCACGGCAGTCACCGTGGCCATCATGGATACCGTCGTGGCCCTGCTGGCTGGCCTGGCTATTTTCCCGGTGGTATTCGCCAACGGCCTTGAAGCCGGTGCCGGCCCCGGCCTGATTTTCCAGACCTTGCCACTGGCGTTCGGTAACATGCCCATGGGTACCCTGTTTGGCACCCTGTTCTTCGTCCTGCTGCTGTTCGCCGCCTGGACATCCGGCATCTCACTGCTAGAGCCAGTGGTTGAGTGGATTGAGGAGAAAACCAGCTTTGCCCGTGTGGGCAGTGCCGTGATTGCCGGTGGTGCCTGCTGGTTGCTGGGTATCGCGTCGATCCTGTCACTGAACGTGTGGGCCGATGTGGCACCGCTGGGTATGTTCGCTGCATTCGAAGGCAAGACCATCTTCGATCTATTGGACTACTTCACCGCCAACATCATGCTGCCGCTCTCCGGCCTGCTGACCGCCATCTTCGTGGGTTGGTTCGTGGCCAAGGAGTCTCTGAAGAGCGACCTGGCTCTGCAGGAAAGCACCTTTGGCTTGTGGTACAACCTGATCCGGTTTTTGACGCCGATTGCTGTAGCAATCGTGTTTGTCTACAACCTGCTGGCGTAATCAGCCCGGCTGATAGCCCGCCAAAAAGAAAACCCGGCGCTGGAGACAGTCGCCGGGTTTTCTTTTTCTAGCGGTTACTACTTACCAGTCGCTTTCGTCATCCTCGCTCAGGGCCCGCAGTTCGTCCATAAACGGTCGAACCGCACGCTTGTCGCTTTCCGGTGCGTTCCTTGCTGTATCCATGGCGGAAGTAGCGGATTGCATCATCGCCCGCATCTGGGTTTTTTGTTCTTCGGTCATATGAGGGCTGTTTTCGATTTCAGCCAAGGCTTGCTGCATTTCATTTTGGGGCGCTCCCCCTTGCTCATCCATTTCCAGAGCGAACCAGGCCTGGTAAACCCGGTCCCCCGTCTGTCCCCATTGTTCAAGGCTGGAGAATCCATACCGCTTGACCAACTTCTCCAGCTGTCCGTGCACCGCGTGCCCTTCTAAGTCTTTAAGGCTGTCGGAGAAGAGTCTGGAGAAATCCATGTTCTCGTCCTGCTCGGCTTCCAGGGCATCTAGAAATTCTTTGTGGTCCTCGGCCAGGGTTTCGGCGGCGCCGAGGCTGTCGATGAATGACCGGACGGTTTTCTCTGTCAGGTCGCGAGCCTGAGCCTGGGGGGCGAGTGTGAGGGCAATCAGGGCGAGTGCAATGATGATTGGCGTAAACAGTTTCTGGCTAATGGATTGGTGTAACGGCATGTCGCGCTCCTTTGCGGGTGTTGGTTCCGGGTGTTTGTGGTCTGCTTTTGAACGGGCCGGGGCCCGGCGTTATTGCGTCAGATTAGCCTGCGTTGCACGGTTCTGCCAGCGCAGATGTTGTCAGACTTTCCCGCCTAGCAGGATGCGCACAGCGGTGCAGGCATCTTCCAGCTCTTCATCCCTGGGTTCGCGGCCGCCGATGATATCGCTGTACAGACAGGATTCGGCGATACGCACCATGAAGTAGGACAGGCTCTGGATGTTCATCGGTGGGCTCAGGTGGCCGGCGCGCACTTCGTCTTTCAGTAAGCGGGTGTTCACTTCCACGGTGCGGGCGTGCAGGGTGGAGTGAGACGAGGTGAGCATTTTCAGGGCGTATTCAGGGTCCTGGTGCAGGAATTTGCGCAGGGGGCTGAAGTGCAGAATGGTCATGTTGATGTGGCGGAATACGCCGACCACGTAGTCTACGCCATGGCCGGGGGTTTGGGCCCGGGCTTCTTTGTACAGAGGCTCATAGAGCGACCATAGGATTTCACCAATCAGGAGGTCTCGGTTGCCTACCCAACGGAACAGGGTAGCTCGGCCGATGTGCAGGTCATCGGCCAGGGCGGCGAGGCTGATTTTCTCCCCTTTTAGCCACATTCTTCTGGCGCGACGGAAGGCGTCCAGGGGGGTGGTTTTGGTGATTTGTACGGTCACTTTGGGCTCTTTGGTTGGTGTGGGTTCATTCTAGCGGTTGCGGGGCTTTGGGGCTATGGCGGTCAGACCCAGAGATCTCCGATAGGTGTGTCAGAACTGAAATGATGCTGCACCTGGGCCTGGAACAGTTCGGCGGTGGCGATGGCGTCTATCAGGGCGTTGTGGCCGGCGTAGTGGGGTAAGCCGTAGCGGGTTCGGCTGTCGGCCAGGCGGATGGAGATGGGTTGTTTGCCCATGAGTTGTTGCCAGCGGCTTGGGTTTCGGTTGGGGTGCAGGTGGGCTTCGATGGCCATGGTGTCTATGACCGGGAAGCGGAGTTGTTCTTTCAGGCGCCATTGCAGGGCGGTGTTGAGAAACGGGCGCTCTATGTTGCGGTAGTGGACCACGGGGATTCGGCCGTTGAGGTGCTGGAACAGGGTGTCGAGCACGTCGGCGAGGTCCGGGGCGTGTTCGATTTCACTGTGGGTGATGCCGTGGATGGTGACGGTGTCTTGCTGCAACGGCAGTTGCGGCCGGACGATCTGGTGCCAGGCTTTGCCGAGTTGAATGCCACCGAGGGTAAAGGGGACCAGGCCAACGCTGATAATGGAATGGCGGTCGGCATCCAGCCCGGTGGTTTCGAAGTCGAGGGCGACCAGGGGCACCTCTTTAATGGGAGTTTGCGGGTCAGGACAGCCGGCCTGGTAGAAAGCTCGGATTCGGGAATCCTTCGCTTTCTCCGCGGCTTTTCGGTAGTTGTCTGGCCAGTCCTGTTTTCGGTTTCCGCTTTTGATGCTGTCAGACATTCCTGGTGGCTCCTCCGGCGTTGTAACGGAAGCGCAGGAATTTCTGGGCGTTGCTGACGATCTGGAAGGCGTCTTTCAGATGACTGCGTTCGAACGGGGACAGGTCTTCCGGGCGTACGTTGTTGTCAGGTTCTCGCCCCTCTTCAATCGCCAGGGCCTGGTGGCGGATGCGGACGATGGAGATGAATTCCAGGGCGTCGCGCAGGTTGCCGGCATCGTCCTCCAGCAGCAGCTTGGTTTTGGCAATGTCTTTCAGTCGCTCAAAGGAGTTCTGGGAGCGGCTGCCGCATCCGAGGGCGTGTACGCGGATCAAATCGGATAATGGCGCTGTACCCCGGCGCTTGAGGTTGAATGTTTTCTGGTGCTTGCCGTCTTCCTCAAGCACGAAGGTGCGAAAGAAACCGAGCGGTGGTGTTCGGTTCAGGGCGTTCCTGGCCAGGAAGGTAAGGAAGCGCTGACTGCCGCTGGCTTTCTCTACAATCAGGGTTTTCAACTGTTCGGTAAAGTCGGTTTGCCCGTAAATGCCATCCAGGTCGAAGAAGATATTGCTGTTGAGCAGGGCTTCCGCCTTGGGATTTTCGATCCAGTCGGTGAAGTAACCTTTCCACACACTCAGCGGTTGCCGCCATTTCGGGTTGGTGGCCATGATATCGCCGGTGCAGTAGGTGTATCCACACTCGGCCAGGCCATCGGACACGAACTTGGCCAGCGCCATAAAATATTCATCGTGCTCTTCGGGGATGAAACTGTCGTCCAGCACCATGGCGTTGTCCTGGTCGGTAACGACCAGCTGTTCATCCCGGGCCATGGAGCCCAGGGCCATGAAGCAGTAGGGAACCGGTGGCGGGCCGAGTTTTTCTTCACCCAGTTCCAGCAGGCGTTGGCTGAAGCTGCGACCGATACCGGCCATGGCGCTGCCGATCATGTGGGAGTTGGCGTCTTCATTGACCATGCGTACAAAGCTGTCGCGGACTTCCAGGCTGATTCTCTTCAGGCCTTTGACGTCGTTCTGGTGGTAGATGTTGCTCACCAGGTACAGGCTGCTCTGACTTTCATACTTGACGATGTCTGACAACGCAATCACGCCCCGCACTTCGTCGCCTTCCATCACCGGCAGGTGGTGCACGTTGTTGTGGAGCATGGTGAGCATGGCTTCGAAGATGAAGGAGCGGGCGCTGATGGTGATCAGCCCTTCCGACATGATGTCGCTGATCGGGGTTTCCGAGGCCAGGGCATGGGTAACCGCACGGGTACGTAGATCCCGGTCGGTGATGATGCCCTGCAATTTCGGGCGTTCGCCGCTTTCATCCATCAACAGCAGCGCCGATACGCCATTGTCTGTCATGATTCTGGCGGCTTCCTGCAGGCGAACGGTGGTCGGAGCGGAAACCGGTTCCCGGGATATCAGGCGGGTAACCTTGGCGGTCATCAGTTCGTTGGATTTCTCTCTACGCGAAACCGCCGAACGCAGTCGGCTGCGGTCTTCAATCTCAACAAAGTCAGCAAAGTTTTCGTCGGTTTCCCACAGATGCTGAAAGGTGGTATCCGGAATCTTGTAGATCAGGCAATCTTCGATGGCTTTGGCGGGGAACCGGACTTTCTTGTTCATCATCAATCCGAACTGGCCAAAGATTTCGCCCTCGCCCACGCGGTTGTACAGCTCACCGGAGCGGCGGAAAATCTCCACGGCGCCGCTGCGGATATAGTGGAGCCAATGATTGGTCTGGCCGAGTTCAAGTATCTGGGTGCCGGCGCGGTAGTAGGCCACCTCAATACCGCTGACAACCCGTTCAAGAAGTTCTTCAGGCATGTCATTGAACGGGGGGTATTGGGCAATGTGGTTGCGGATGTCCAACAGTTCGGCCTGCATGGGCTCTCCAGAGTGACTGAGTCTTGATTAAATGTTTGCGGTTGGCTGGCCGCTTATTCCAGAGTCTGGCCAAACTATAGCAGCTGTCTGTTCACTTGGTGTACCTTGGCCACGGTGGGTAAGCACGAGAGAGTGTTTTATGGTCAACAAGTTACTGGTTACCGGTGGTATCCGGTCTGGAAAAACGGGGCTGGCGGAGCAACGGGCACGCGACGCCGGCGCAGACGTGGTCTACGTGGCTACCGCCACCGCCGGTGACGATGAAATGGCCCTGCGGATCCGGCGCCACCAGCAACAACGCCCGGCACACTGGCAGCTGGTTGAGGAGCCCGTTTACCTTGGCCGGGCGCTGTCAGACCTGGCTCACGGGCATGGTACCTCGCCGCTGGTTCTAGTGGACTGCATGAGTCTCTGGTTGAGTAATCTCCTGTTCGCCGACCGTTCGCTGTTTCAGCCTGAACGTGCCGCCTTTCTGACTGCCGTGGAAACTTATCCAGGCCCCTTGGTGATCGTCACCAATGAGGTAGGCCTGGGCACCATCGGCATGGACCCCCTCACCCGTCGCTTTGCCGACGAGCTGGGATGGCTCAACCAGGCACTCGCGCAGCGCTGTGATGAGGTGGTGATGTCGGTGGCTGGTCTGCCACTGACCCTCAAGGCTGGTGGCTGACCAGGCTGCGGAAGGTGCCAAACTCGGATTGGTCTACCTGAATCCGGCTGCGGCAGGCATAGGGTACGGAAAAGCCGGCAAACGATTTCTCCAGAGGAATGCCCAGCACGTTGGCCAGCACCATGCGAATAACGCCACCATGGCAAACCACCAGGATACGCTGACTCGCAAGTTTGTCCTGCCAGCGATCAAACCCGAGGGTGACTCGCTGGTAGAAGTCGGTAATGGCTTCACCGCCGGGCGGGTTGGAGTTTATGGGATCCTGCCAGAAGCGGCTGAGATGGTCGCCATAACGTTCCTGGACCTGCCGCGAAGTTAACCCCTCCCAGTCACCAAATCCGATTTCCCGCAGGTCATCTTCGATGTGCAGGGGAATCCTGCGTCTTTGCGCGAGCTGTTCTGCAAACAGGCGGCACCGTGTCATCGGCGAGCTGACAATGGCATCCCAATGGTCGTGACCGTGGACGGCGGCTTCCATTTGCTGCCAGCCGACGGGGCTCAGCGGGTCGTCCTTGCTGCCCCGGAACATTTGCCCACCCTCGGGTTCGCCATGGCGTATCAGGTCGATCACGGTGGTTGTCATGATTCTACTCCCCGGATTTTCCGCTGATGCCGGCATCAGCAAAGCTGGCCATGTTGTTATGCAGTGCGCAGGCTGCCCGAAGCAAAGGCAGGGCAACGGCGGCGCCGCTGCCCTCACCCAGGCGCATGCCCAGGTCCAGCAGTGGGGTCGCATCAAGTGCTTCCAGCACCGCGTCGTGACCGGGCTCGGCAGACCGGTGCGCAAACATGAGCCAATCACGCGCTCCGGGTTGCTGGCTAACCGCCACAAGAGCGGCGGCCGAGACGATAAAGCCATCGACCAATACCGGGATCTTGCGGGCTGCGCAGCCGAGGATGGCACCGGTCAACGCAGCAATCTCGAAGCCGCCGAGAGAAGTCAGCACAGACAAGGCGTTTCGGTCGTCGCCATGCCGGGCCAGTGCTTTGGAGACCACCCGGGCTTTGCGAGTGACCCCCTCGCTGTCAAGGCCGGTGCCCGGCCCGACGAGCCTCTCGGGTGGCAGGTCAAGCAATGCGCAGGCGAGTGCGGCGGCACTGGTTGTGTTGCCGATACCCATGTCGCCACCGATGAACAGCCGACATCCGGCGTTGGCCGATCGCTCGGCTGCCTGGTCGCCACTGGTCAGTGCAGCAGCTACCTGGCCCGTGCCCAGGGCGGATTTTTCGGCCATATTTGCAGTACTGGGGCCGATAATCTGGTGAATGACGCCGGGGAGCATCGGTACCTCTCCGACCGTGCCCAGGTTCACAACTTCCAGGCTGGCGCCGAGTTCCCTGGCCATAACGCTGATGGCCGCGCCACCGCCGGCGAAGTTGGCAACCATCTGGGCGGTGACCTCCTGGGGAAAGGCGGAAACACCTTCAGCACATACGCCATGATCACCGGCAAACACCACCATGCGGACAGGATCAACGGTTGGCCTGTCTGTGCCGTTCAGGGCCGCCAGGGTAATCGCCAGCTGCTCCAGTTGCCCGAGAGAGCCTGGCGGTTTGGTCAGAACCTGCTGTCGCGCTGCGGCAAGTGCGGCGTGTTCGGCTGAGGGGGCGGGGGGCGGTGCTAGCCAGCTTTGAGGCAGGGCCATGACGATGATTCCTTGTGGGCGGAAAACCGAGGATGGTCTTACCGGGAGGCGAAGGTGTCAAGATCAGGCTCCACTCGGTTAGACTTGCCAGCATCTGATTCATGGAGCCCACATTTGGAAACGTTTCTGGTTGCGGTATTGGTATGTGTCGTGGCGGTTGCACTGGACTGGTTGGTTGGTGAACCGCGCCGGTGGCACCCTCTGGCAGGCTTTGGCCGTTGGGCCTCGGTGGCGGAAGCTGGCCTGAATGGCCAGCCGCAGGCCGCAGCAAGGAGCCTGTGCCTGGGTGCGCTGGCAACCGCGATCGTCGTCACGCCGGTGCTGGCACTGGCTGTAGCGCTGCAATTCTGGCTGGGCGGCTGGCTATGGTTGGTGGCTCAAGTGGCCGGCGTATGGCTCGCAATGTCGTTACGGGGGCTGGCGGAGCATGGCCGGGCGGTGTCCTCTGCATTGAATACGGGCGACGGTGACCAAGCCAGGAAAGCGGTGGGGTGGATTGTCAGCCGGGATGCAGCGGCGCTGTCCGACGAGGGGGTGGCCGCGGCTGCCTCGGAATCCATGCTGGAGAATGGTGCCGATGCGGTGTTCTCAAGTCTGTTCTGGTACCTGCTTGCCGGGCTGCCGGGTGTGGTTTTGCACCGATTGATCAATACCCTGGACGCCATGTGGGGCTATCGCAACTCACGATTTCTTTACTTCGGTCGGTTTGCCGCCAGGCTGGATGACCTCATGAACTGGCTGCCTGCCCGGCTGACAGCCCTCACTTATGCGCTGTTGGGAAGTACCCGGGTGGCGCTCCGTTGTTGGCGTACCCAGGCAAGAACCTGGGATAGCCCCAATGCCGGGCCAGTGATGTCGGCCGGGGCGGGCGCCCTTGGTGTGACCCTCGGTGGGCCGGCGCCCTATGCCAATGGCATCAAGGAACGGCCAGTGTTAGGTCGTGGCCCCGGGGCTTCGGCAGCGACAATCGAAGGTGCTATTGCCCTGGTACAGCGCGGGGTAATGCTCTGGTTGTCGGTGCTGCTCGTCCTCGCCCTTGCCTGCAGCTGGGTGGTGCCTGGAGGTGCCGGATGACGGCCTTCGACCTTTCTGAATCCCCGGAGCATGGCGGGCGGTTACAGGCCGCAATACAGCGTTGGGGCATCCCCCGCGAGCAATGGCTTGATCTGTCCACCGGCATCAATCCGGTACCCTGGCCGGTGCCGGCCATCCCACCGGAGGTATGGCAACGACTGCCAGAGCCGGACGATGGGCTGGAGAAGATCATCCGTTCCTGGGCAGGTGCGCCCGAGCGGGCCAGCTGCCTGCCGGTGGCGGGATCCCAGGCGGCGATCATGGCCCTGCCCGCCGTGCGCGCCAGGGTGCATGGTCTTGGTCGAGTGGCGGTGCCCGTGCCTGGATATCGCGAGCACGGTCATGCCTGGCGTCGCGCCGGTTTCGAGGTGGTGGCGATTCCTGAGCAGGCAATAGAGCAAGACGATCTGACCTGGCTGGATTCTGTGGACGTGGTGGTGTGGATACAGCCGAATAATCCGACCGGGCAGCTGGTCGATCCGGCCCGTCTTCTGCTATGGCACCAACGATTGCAGGCACGTGGGGGCTGGCTGGTACTTGATCAGGCCTTTGTTGAGGGAGAGCCCGGACACGGTTTGGAACCCTGGGCGGGCGCGCCGGGTCTGATACTTCTGCGATCTCTGGGCAAGTTTTTCGGCCTGGCCGGAATGCGCGCCGGGGCTGTGTTGGCTGAACCTGAGCTGACCCGTGCGCTGGCTTTTGAATTGGGCCCCTGGACCGTCAGTGGCCCGGCGCGTTACCTGATGGCAAGAGCTCTGGCTGACAGGGCATGGCAGATAGAGGCGCTGGGCAGGCTGCAGACGTCACGGCTGCGGATGGACGGCCTGCTCAGGAAATCTGGCATGCCAGCAACCAACGGTACGTTGCTGTTTCGCACGGTCCATCACGAAAACGCAGCACCAATAGCGGATGAGTTGGCTCGTCGTGCCATTCTGGTCAGGCGTTTTGATGAGCCGCCAGCCCTGCGCTTCGGTTTGCCGCCTGATGAGTCCGGTTGGCAACGTCTGGGAAGTGCGTTGTCTGAATTAACATATCTCATTGACCACCCCCACCCGGGTTGATAGTCTTGCCCGCAATTTCAGGTGCTCTGAGCGTTCCAACCGGACTGGCGATAGTCCGGCGAATGCAGTGAGTGAAACGGGAAGCCGGTGAGAGCCCGGCGCTGCCCCCGCAACGGTAATCAGGTGAAAGGCAATCCAATGCGCCACTGTGCCTCTGGCATGGGAAGGTGATTGCCCCGGAGCATCAGCTCCACCTGGAAGCCCGGAGACCGGCCTGGAATTTGGAGCCCATGAGTTCCAGACACCTACGTTGCGGAGGGCAGCGGCGGTGGGTGAACCGGCCAATGCAACTGATCGACGCCCCTCCACCCTCCGTCAATACAGACATTTCTCCTCCGCATGAATCAGTATCAACCGCACGGGTGAGTGCGGTGCGAAGCGAGTGAAGAAATGAAGCGTTCCAAAGTCTTGTCTGCCCTTGTGTTCATGCCTTTTGCCCTACCGGCGAGTGGTTCAGAGTCTGAAGCCGCCCCGGATACTCTTGAACCTATTGTTGTAACTGCCACGCTTGGCCCCCGTACGGTGGGCGAAAGCCTGTCTTCGGTGACGGTCATCGAAGAAGAAACCATCCGTCGTGAGGCGCCTGCCGAGTTTACCGATCTGCTGGCGGCGCAGCCCGGTATTGATCTGGTCACTAACGGGTCATTTGGCAAGAACACCAGTGTATTCACTCGTGGCACTGCGAATGATTCCACGGTCTTTCTGGTTGATGGTGTGCGCCTTCGTTCTGCAACCAGCGGTGGCGCGCCCTGGCAGTATTTTCCAGCTGATCTGGTCGAGCGCGTGGAAATCGTCAGGGGCCCCCGCAGTGCACTCTATGGCGCTGACGCGGTAGGCGGTGTCATTCAGGCATTTACACTGGATCCAAAGCACGGTAACAGAGGGTGGGTTGAAACCGGAGCAGGCAATTTCAACACCCAGAAAACCAGTGCTGGCGCATCGGCGACTCAAGGCGCAACCCGGTTCAGCCTCAGCGGGCTGCACAAGGAGACCGATGGCACCAGAATTGTGAAAGATGGCGAGGACAAAGGTTTTCGCAATACCGCCGGCGTCGGGCGTGTTGTGCATGAATTGCCGAGCGGAGGAGAGGCCAGTTTCGTCATCATGCAGTCACAGGGCAATACTGAATTTGACGGTGGCAACACGGATTTTATGATCCGGACCATCGGCGTCACATTGAATACCCCTGTCAGTGATTATTGGGCGACGTCCATCCAGCTTTCAGAATCCGCTGACGAGCAAGAAAGCTTCCGTAGTGCCGGCGATTCTGTATTCAACACCAAAACCCGAACCGCACGATGGGAAAACACTTTCACCGCAGGCGTGCACGAGCTTGCGGTCGGGGGAGAGCTACAATCCGACGAAGTGAAAAGCACCATCGAGTTCGATGAGAACAGTCGCACTAATGCCGCGTTATTCACCCAACTGCGCTTAAACTTCGGCCCTTCCGATATTCAGTTGTCATTTCGCGGCGACGACAACGAGGCATACGGTCGACAGGAAACCGGTGGCATTGCCCTTGGCCACTCGTTTGACCGTTCCCACCGGGTACGGGTGAGTTATGGCACCTCTTTCCGGGCGCCCACGTTCAATGATCTTTACTATCCTTTGGAGATATTCGATTTCGGTGGCAGTTATGCCGGCAACCCGGACCTCAAGCCGGAGGAAGGCGCGTCCGTGGAGCTGGGGCTTAGCGGTCGTTACGAACACTGGTACTGGGATGCCGCTCTTTATCAACTGGACGTAGAGAATCTGATTGAACTCCAGAGCATCAACGGTGATCTCCGGCCTGCCAACGTGAGTGAAGCCCGTATTCGTGGCGCGGAGCTGGCCTCCGGTCTGCGGTCGAATGGTTGGGATCTTGGGGTCAAACTCACCTTGATGGATCCTCGTGATCGTGAGACGGATAACCGCCTGCGTCGTCGCAGTCACCAATCGCTGAGGGTTGACCTGGACCGTCAAATGGGCGCCTGGAGTCTGGGAGGCACCGCTCTGGCCAGTGGCTACCGCTACGATGATGCTAGTAATCAAAATCGTTTACCGGGCTACGTCACCTTCAACCTTCGTGCAGGGTGGGAATTTACTCAGGACTGGACAGCACGGCTGACGCTTCAGAACGTTACGGATAAGGAATACGCGACGGCAACCCGATTTGATGGTTCAGGCTACCTGGCGGCGGGAACCGCAGGGTTTCTTTCGATTCGCTATGACTTCCGATAAAACTGCATAATCTTGCCGGGGAGGCGCCAGTGGGAAAGCTTAAGGGTGTGAGCATACTGCTCGGCTGGATGCTGCTGGCATCTCCGGCCCTGGCATCCTATGTCTGCGCCACGGATGATCTGGGCGAGGAGATATGCCTGGAACACCCGGCAAAACGCATTGCCGCACTTTCGCCTGGGGCGACAGAACTGGCATGGGCGGCGGGCGCCGGTGATCAGGTAGTTGCCGTGGTGGCTTACAGCGATTATCCCCCGGCAGCCCGAGAGGTCGCTTCAGTGGGTAGCCATACCCGCATGGATATGGAACGGCTGCTGGAGCTGCAGCCGGATCTTGTGATTGGCTGGGTAACCGGGAATCCGACGGAGCAGCTGGTCACACTCAAGAATATGGGCGTCCCGGTGTTCTCCATTGAACCCCGGAGTTTTGAAGCTGTCTCCAACACCATTGAGCGCATCTCCATACTGGCAGGTACTGAAGCAGAAGGCTTTGCAGAGGCGGAGCGATTCCGTCAGGGCATTGCCGACTTGCAGGAGGCGTACGCCAAGGCTGATCCGGTGCCGGTGTTCTACCAGGTTTGGGATGAGCCCCTGATGACGGTCAACAGCCAGCACCTGATCGGTGAAATGATTGAACTTTGCGGTGGTGATAACGTGTTTGGTCAGCTGGACCGGCTAGTGCCGAGGATCAGTGCGGAAGCGGTGATTGCGGCGAATCCCGAGGCCATTCTGGCGGGTGGAATGGGTGAGGAGAATCGCCACTGGCTGGCGCGCTGGCAGGCATTCCCCAGTATCACTGCGACAGAGCGAAACAACCTCTTTTTTATTCCGCCGTCACTGGTTCAGCGACCGACTCCGAGAATGCTTGAGGGAACGCAATTGTTTTGCGAGAAACTGGAGGTGGCCCGTGGCCGACGGCCCTAGTGGAGTAGCCGTGTGATACGCCCGATCACCCTGCCCCTCACCGTTCTAGCCGTAGCGGGGCTGATCGCCATGGTGATGTCGGTCGGTATTGGCAGTGTCGCAATTGCACCTGCGGATGTGCTGTTGGTGTTTCTGGGTGAGGGCTCCAACCTGCACCGTACTCTGATTCTTGAGCTCCGGCTACCCAGAACGCTGTCGGCCTTTGCCACCGGAGGTCTGCTGGCGGTGGCCGGGGCATTGATGCAGGTGCTGCTGCGTAACCCGCTTGCCGATCCCTATGTGTTGGGGCTGTCCGGGGGTGCCGCCGTGGGGGCATTGCTGGCGATGTTGGCGGGGCTCGGCGGCGCGGTTATCTCCGGTTCTGCCTTTGCCGGTGCCATGCTGGCCACCTTGATGGTGTTCGGGCTCGCCCACGGCACCGGCAGCTGGACGCCCTCCCGCCTTTTGCTCACGGGGGTTGTGGTGGCGGCTGGCTGGGGGGCGGTCATTACCTTGATGCTGGCCATCAGCCCGGCCAGAGAGTTGCCGGGCATGTTGTACTGGCTCATGGGCGATGTGTCCTACGCCAGGGCACCCTGGCCGGGGCTTGGCGTGCTGGTGCTGGTCTGTGCGCTGGTGGTGCCTCTTGGCCGCAGTCTGAATGTATTGGCCCGTGGCCCCATGCAGGCTGCTGCCCTGGGGATTTCAGTGCGCCCACTGGAATGGCTGATTTACATACTTGCCAGCCTGCTCACGGCCACGGCGGTGACCATGGCCGGTAGCATAGGCTTTGTAGGGCTGGTGGTCCCGCATATGCTTCGGTTGGTGCTTGGTAACGACCAGCGCCTGATTTTACCGGCCTGTGCGTTAGCCGGTGGCACACTGTTGGTGCTGGCGGATACCCTGGCAAGGGTTGTGATCGCGCCGGAGCAACTGCCGGTGGGTGTGATCACCGCGCTGTTGGGCGTTCCCACTTTCCTGTATCTGTTGTACCGGAGTCGCTGATGTCCGGTAATAAACGCCCCCCAATGCAAGCCTTGAGTACCCGGGAACTGGTCATCGATATTCCTGGCCGGGCCGACGGTTACCCTTTGGATCTGACAATAAAATCAGGTCAGGTTTGGGGCGTACTTGGGCCCAACGGGGCCGGCAAGACCACGCTGTTGCACACCCTCGCAGGTCTTCGTGCGCCCCGTGCCGGTGCTTTGTTCCTGAATGATGTGCCTACAACGAAGCTAAAGCGGAGAGCCCTCTCCCAACAGTTGGGGCTGGTGTTCCAGGACCGACAGGATGGCTTCCCTGCAACGGTACTGGAAACCGCACTGATCGGGCGTCATCCGTGGCTGGCGCCCTGGCAGATGGAAGGGGCAGACGATCTGGCCATGGCCGAGAGATCACTTGAAGCGCTGGATGTCCTGCATCTGAAAAACCGCCTGGTCAGCACCCTGTCTGGCGGTGAACGCCAGCGAGTGGCGATTGCCACGCTGATGACACAGTCGCCCCACACCTGGCTGCTGGATGAACCGACAAATCACCTGGACCTGCACCACCAGGTGGCCGTCATGAAATTGCTCACTGACCGGGCGGCAGCGGGTAACGCCATTTTCATGTGCCTGCACGACCTGAACCTGGCTGCCCGCTGGTGTGATCATATTTTGCTGATGTACCCCAATGGCGAAACCTGCTGGGGCCCGGCAGAAAGGATGCTGGTGCCGAACGCTCTGGAACGTTTGTATAACCAGCAGCTGGCAACGGTGGAAGTGGATGGCGCGCCTTTTTTCGTGCCAAAACGAGACTAGCTCAGAAGTATCGCGAGGGCAGCGGAGCAGGGCTTTCCGGGACTGTCTGCAGCAGGGATGCTGCAGTCAAGCGTACAGGGATGTATTTACAGCGTGTCCCGGAAAGCCCTGCTCCGCTGCCCGTCTGCACCAAATTCAGACGACAGGGAACAGCAACACATGCCAGACAACAAAATCCCCGCCGCCATGATCACCGCCCCGGGTTCCGGCCAGGGCAAATCCATGGTTACGGCTGCGCTGGCGCGCCTGCATCGGAATGCGGGCCGTAACGTCCGGGTGTTCAAGCATGGGCCGGATTACCTGGACCCCATGGTGCTGGAAGTCGCCTCCGGTAACCCGGTTTACCAATTGCACCCCTGGATGACCGGCGAGGACGAGTGTCGGTGGCGGCTGGCCGAGGCCGCCCAGAGCGCCGACCTGATCCTGGTGGAGGGCTCCATGGGCTTGTTTGATGGCAGCCCCAGTAGCGGCGACCTGGCCAAACTGGCAGGCATCCCGGCCCTGCCCGTGATTGATGCCAAGGGCATGGCTCAGACCTTCGGCGCGGTTGCCATGGGCTTGGCGAGCTTTGATTCCGAACTCCCTGTTCATCAGGTAATTGCCAACAAGATTGGCAGTTCCTACCACGGCGAGCTGTTACGGGAGAGCCTGCCGGATGGCATCAGCCTTTTGGGCGCGATACCCCGAAACGATGCCATGAATATCCCGGACCGGCACCTTGGGCTGGTCCAGGCGGCAGAAATGGACGACCTCAGTGATCGGCTGGATAGAGCGGCCGAAGTCCTGACATCAGCGGGTCTGGATGTACTTCCCAAGCCCGTACCTTTTCATTTTCAAGCACCACCGAGGCCAGAACCGCTGCTGACCGGGCGCCGGATTGCCGTGGCCAGGGATGCGGCCTTCAGCTTTATCTACAGGGCCAACCTGGATCTTCTCACAGCCATGGGCGCTGAGCTGGTGTATTTTTCGCCCCTGCACGATTCGGAAGTACCGATGGCCGACGCGCTCTGGCTGCCGGGCGGCTATCCGGAACTGCATGCCCGGAGCTTGGCGGAAAACCAGCCTATGCAATTGTCGATCCGCGCCTTTCATCAGGCCGGTAAGCCCATTCTGGCAGAGTGTGGCGGGCTAATGGCCTGTGCCGAAGAGCTGGCAGACAAAGACGGCACGGTGCATGGCCTGCTGGGCCTGGTACCCGGGCGCGCTACCATGGCTAACCGTTTGACCGCGCTGGGCCTGCAAAGTCTGGAGACCCAGCTGGGCGGGTTGCGGGGTCATACCTATCACCATTCCAGTCTTGAGACCCCTTGGCAACCTGCGGCCAGGGCGAAGAAGCAGGCCGGCTCTGACGGAGAGGCGGTGTATCGCCACCGGAATCTGGTGGCCAGCTATTTTCACGGCTACTTCCCGTCGTCGCCGGCGTTGGTTGCCGCGATCTTTCGCGGCGAGGAAATCCGGTTTTCCTGATGAATACAAATGCGTGAACCCAAGGAGAGTCATCATGCGTGAACGCGCCAAAGACCCCGAACGCCATGCCAAGCGCATGGCCGCCAAACAGAAAATCATGCAGGAACGTATCGCCCGCGCCCAGAAAGAACAGGGCGTGTTGCTGGTGCTGACCGGCCCAGGTAAAGGCAAGAGCAGTTCCGGCTTCGGCATGGTCGCCCGGGCCCTGGGCCATGGTATGAAAGTGGGCATCGTCCAGTTTATCAAGGGCGCTTTCAGCACCGGCGAGGAAGCGTTCTTCCGGAGCCTGCCGAACGTGACCTACCACGTGATGGGACAGGGCTACACCTGGGACACCCAGAACCGGGAACAGGATGTGAAGAGCGCAACCGATGCCTGGGAAGTCGCAGCTGACATGCTCAAAGACGACAGCTATGACCTGATTCTGCTGGACGAACTGAATATCGCGCTGAAGTACGACTACATCGATCTGGACCGGGTGCTGGATGACCTGCAGGCCCGGCCGGAGATGCAGCATGTGGTGGTCACCGGCCGTGGTGCTCCCCAGGAACTGATCGACCTGGCCGACACCGTGACCGAAATGGGTGTGGTCAAGCACGCCTTCAAGGATCAGGGCATCAAGGCCCAGAAGGGCGTGGAGCTGTAAATGCCCACCCTGATGGTGCAGGGCACCACCTCGGATGCTGGCAAGACCACGGTGGTGGCGGCCCTGTGCCGCTGGCTGGCGCGTCAGGGGGTATCGGTGGCACCGTTCAAACCCCAGAACATGGCCCTGAACAGTGCGGTTACCGTGGATGGTGGCGAAATCGGCCGCTCCACGGCGTTGCAGGCACTGGCCTGTGGACTGGAGCCCCACAGTGACATGAACCCGGTGTTACTGAAGCCCCAGAGCGATTGCGGGGCCCAGGTGATATTACGGGGCAAGGTTCATGGCAATATGGATGCCCTGGATTACCACGCCTACAAAGCTGAGGCGATGAATTCGGTGATGGCAAGCTGGCGGGCTCTGAGCGCCCGCTTCGATGTGGTCATCGCCGAAGGCGCTGGCAGCCCGGCTGAAATTAACCTGCGGGCCAACGACATTGCCAACATGGGGTTTGCTGAGGCCGCCGATTGCCCGGTGTTGCTGGTGGGTGATATCGATAAAGGCGGGGTTTTCGCCCAGTTGGTGGGCACCCTGGCGTTGATCTCCGACAGTGAACAAGCCAGAACGGCCGGATTTATCATCAATCGGTTCCGGGGTGACATTGCGCTGTTGGAGCCCGGGCTGGACTGGCTCGCCGAACACACTGGCAAGCCGGTGTTCGGGGTCTTGCCCTACCTGCACGGGTTGGTGATAGATTCCGAAGACAGTGTCAGTGCCGCCGGCACCAGCGAGGCCGGCGCCTTGAAAGTGGTGGTGCCGGTACTGCCCAGGATCAGCAACCACAACGATTTTGATCCGTTGCGATTGCACCCGGGGGTAGACCTTGTTTTCGTTGGCCCGGATGAGACCATTCCGCCGGCGGACCTGATTATCCTGCCCGGCAGCAAAAGTACCCGCCACGACCTGCAGTGGCTGAAACAGCAGGGCTGGCCCGAGGCCATCCAGAAACACCTGCGCTATGGTGGCAAGCTGCTGGGTATCTGTGGCGGATTCCAGATGCTGGGACTTCGGGTGGAAGACCCGGACGGGCTGGAAGGCGAAGTTGGCAATACCGAGGGCCTGGCACTGTTCGAGATGGTCACCCGCATGGTATCGGGTAAGCAGCTCAGACAAGTGACCGGTAGACTATCCCCCGAGGTTACTGAAAGTGGTGTTACGGCGACAATGACCGGCTATGAAATGCACAACGGAGTCACCGAGGGCTCAGCGCTGGCCAGGCCTTTTGCGGAGCTTGATGGTCGACCGGATGGTGCGGTCAGCGCCGACGGTCAGATGGCGGGCACCTATGTGCACGGTCTCTTTGATGAGCCTGCCGCCTGCGATGCCATTCTGTGCTGGGCCGGTCTAAATACACAGAATGCGCGGTCAGTGGACTATCAGAGTCACCGTCTGCAGCAGCTCGACCGCCTGGCAGATCAGGTGGAACAGTGCCTGGACACGGACCGGTTAAGGAGCCTGTTGCAGTTATGAGCAACCAGAACGACCCATTCACGGATGCCCAACGTGAGGGGCTCTACCGGGCCATCTTCGAGCGTCGGGATGTGCGCTCGCAGTTTTTGCCGGATGCCATTCCGGATGAGGTGCTGGCCCGTATTCTGAGGGCAGCCCACCATGCGCCGTCAGTGGGCTTCATGCAGCCCTGGGATTTCATCGTTGTCGACAGCCTGGCGGTGCGCGGGCAGGTGCTGGCCAGCTTCAACGAGGAAAACGGAAAAGCCTCGGAAAATTACACCGGCGAGCGACAGCAAACCTACCGGACACTCAAACTCCAGGGCATTCTGGAGAGTCCGATTAATCTATGCATTACCTGTGACCGGACCCGCGGCGGGCCCCATGTGCTCGGCCGTAACTCCATCATGGAAATGGATCTGTTCAGCACCTGCCTGTCGGTACAAAACCTGTGGCTGGCGGCGCGAGCAGAGGGTATTGGTGTGGGCTGGGTCAGTATTCTGGATCAGGGAATACTGTCTGACATCCTGCAGCTGCCAGATCACGTATACCCTCTTGCGTATCTGTGCCTGGGGTATGTCAGCGAGTTTCTGGAGCAGCCGGAGCTGCAGGCCAAAGGCTGGCGTTCACGGCTGCCGCTGGAAGAGCTGGTGCATGGTAATGGCTGGGGTCAGCCTCTTGAGCATCAGCGTCTGGCAAGTTACCTCGCCGGCAAGTGAAGGGCACCGAAAAAGAACATGATCGTTTTCCTCACAGGTCCTGAATTGGGTACGATCAGACTCGATTTGGGGCTTCTGGTCAGGAGGTGAAATGAAATTTTCCGAGCTCTACCAGCAGGCACTGGCCCGCAAAGGCGGCGAACAGGCCCTGAAATCCATGCTGCCACCGGTCACCGAGAAGCAGCGCCTGGCCAAGATCAGCGACGACCGTTACCTTTCCGAGATCACCCGGTGCATTTTCAAGGCCGGGTTTGTCTGGCGGGTGATCGAGAATAAATGGCCGGATTTTGAGGCGGCGTTCGAAGGGTTTGTGCCCGCCTACTGGCAGCAGGTCCCGCCGGAAGTCCTGGAGCGGCTGGCAACAGACGAGCGGATTGTTCGTAACATGCAGAAGATCCGCACGGTTCCGGAGAATGCCCGGATGATCATGGATGTGGCGAAAGATCATGGTAGCTTTGGCCGGTTTCTGGCGCAGTGGCCGTCAACCGATCAGGTGGGGCTGCTGCTGTACCTGAAACGCAATGGCGAGCGTCTGGGGGGTAATTCCGCCCAGTATTTCCTGCGCCGGGTGGGGTGGGATGGCTTTATCCTGTCTCACGATGTGGTGACCGCACTGACCCGTGCAGGCATTCTGGATGCGTCTCCTGCCAGCAAGAAAGGGCTCACCCAGGCCCAGGAGGCATTTAATCGCTGGCATGAAGAAACCGGGATGCCCATCAGTCAGCTTTCCCGGATAGTGTCATTCACGGTGGATAACTGAGCATTGCCCAGAATCAATGACCGCCTGAGACTACAGAAACAGCAATAGCACCAGTTCACTTAAGACGACGGCCGCGCCCAGGGTATCGCCTGTATAGCCGCCAAGCTGCCTGCGCAGATAGCCTCCCCAGAGCAGGGCAGCCAGAAGTACGGCAGTGACGGTCGCGGGAATAAGCAACGGCTGCCAGAGTGATAACCCCGCTGTAAGCAACATTACAAAGCCGGCCGCCGCCAACAACCGGCTGCGGGAGAAACCGTCCGCCACCGGTTTGGATTTGCTTTTGTCAGGATCGGTGACATAGGGCAGGCAAGCCATCAACACCAGGGGTGTCAGGCGGGAAACCGCAGGTGACACCAGCAACGCGAGCCAGATCAATTGGGCATCGGCCAGCAGGGCCACTTTTAGCAGCAAGGCCATCACCAGCGCCACCGTGCCATAGGTACCAATGCGGCTGTCCTTCATGATCGCCAGCCGTTTTTCTAAGGTATAACCCCCGCCGAGAGCGTCAACACTGTCCGCCAGACCGTCCTCGTGAAAAGCTCCGGTGATAAACAGGTGCAGAATAACCACCAGGATAATGGCGACCACTGGGCTGGCGATCAGTGAAAACAGAAAGAAGGCGGCGCAATAGACCAATCCGAGCAGAAGGCCCACTAGGGGAAAATAGGTGCTGCTCTGATTCATGAGGCGCTGGGAGTAGTCAATCCGCACGAGCATGGGGATGCGTGTAAGGAAGCCGATAGCCAGCCAGAAGGCTTGCCATTCATGGGCAACGCGTGACCTAAGGGGCAAAGGGCGCCTCCATGTTTGAGCCAAAGCGCCATTGTACTTTAGAGCGCCATGAAGTGCTGCCTTGTACGGACGTTTGCTGGTCGGGAGAAAGTGACAGAGTCAGGACGGCGTGTGAATGAGGTCGCTTGAGGCAGGCAGCCAAACGTGTACACAGAGTCCGGGGTGTCCATCTGCTCTATCTAACAGCGTCAACTGGCCGCCATGGAGTTCAGCAATACGTCGGGCAATCGCCAGGCCCAAGCCCGCTCCGCCACCTGCGCGTTGATCCAGTCTTACAAACCTGCTCAGAGCGCGCTCCCGCTCCTTTGAGGGTATGCCTGGTCCCTGGTCGCATACCGAAATGGCATAACCTTCGCCCGCCGGCACCAGCTGGATGGAAATCACGGTATGTGCTGGGCTGTACTGGATGGCATTAGCCAGCACGGTACGCATCAGGGTGTTGATCAACGTGCTGTGGCATCGAACCAGGCCATTGCCGCTGGTTTTATCATCCAGTTCCGGCTCGATGTGCTTTTTCAGGGCCAGCGGGGCAATATCCGCGATGCTCTGTTCCAGCAATTCTGGCAGGTTGTGAATGTCCGGCATTGAGTCGGTGCCCGCGTCTACCCGGCTCAGTAGCAACATCTGTTCTACCAGGTGAACCATCCTGTCCACGGCACCGATCAGTTCGCTGAATTGTTCGGGGTTTTGCTCGCAGGCTTTTTCCAGGTTCAGCCGAAGCACGGTCAGCGGTGTGCGTAGCTCGTGGGCGGCGTCGGCGGAGAACCGGCGCTCACGCTCCAGTGCCTGGTTTAGCCGTTTCAGCAAACCGTTGACGGCCTGAACCAGCCCGGCAACTTCCTTGGGAGCCTGCCGGTCGTCCAGGGGGTGGATGCGTTCCGGGGCCATGTTGCGAACGGGCTTTTCCAGCCGGCGCAGGGGGCGGAAACTGATCTGTATGGCGGCTATTACCGCTAATGCCAGCAATGGCAGGGCCAGCAATAGAGGCAGGATATTGCCCAGCGCCAACTCCTGGCTCAGTTCTTCGCGGATATCCTCACGTTGCGCGGCGCGTATCCAGAATCCGGTGTCCGGGTCCTGCAGGGTAAAGGTGCGCCACCGATAACCGGTAGATTCGGCCCAGGTATAGCCGGGTGTAAGGCCTAAAGAATCGTCGGCATTCAAGGTGTCCAGCAACGGGGAGCCTCCGGGAGTCCAAACCTCAAAAGCCAGTTTTTTCTCGTACTTGTGGCCGGCTCCATCCGGCAGGATCTCATCCCGGTCTGACTCAAGCTCTGCTTCGGTCAGGCCAAGCCCGGGAAGCTGCAGGGTTTCTTCAAGGGTGTCAGAAAGCTGTTCCAGTGATTGGCTGTCGGCCAGGTGCCGGATCAGCCCCTGCACGATCCGGGTGCTTTGGGCCAGCTCCGCGTCGAACAGTTCTTCCAACTCGTGGTTACTCTCAACATAGCTCCAGCCGGCGGCGATCAGGGCGATCAGCAGCACGGCGGATGTAACCAGCAGAGTCAAGGTACGGGTCAGAGACATGCGGGCTCCGCGGCGGCCTGGCTGTCGAGTAGGTAGCCTACACCCCGTACGGTTCGGATGGCTGCCTTGCCAATCCGTCGGCGCAGATGATGGATATGCACCTCCAGGGCATTGCTCTCCGCCCCCGCCTCCCAGCCGTAAAGCTGTTCCTCCAGCCGGCGCCGGGTAGCCACCTGGTCCGGGTTGCGCATCAGGTAATGCAGAATCTGGAACTCGCTGCGGGGCAAGGTGATGGATTCGCCGTCAACGATCAAATGGCCGTTCTCCGGATTCAGGGTCAGGCGCCCTACCGTCAGCCCCGTGGAGGGGCTGGTTGCGGCACCACGGCGGGTCACCGCTCGAATCCGGGCTTTCAGTTCGGCCATGGCGAAGGGTTTGGTCAGGTAGTCATCGGCCCCGGCGTCGAGTCCCTGGAGCTTTTCGTTCAGATCTGCCCGTGCAGTGAGGATGATGACCGGGGTTTGGTTACCCTGCTGGCGGATGTTCCGGACAATGTCCAGGCCGTCCATCCGCGGCAGGGTCAGGTCCAGAATGGCCAAGTCAAAGTGTTCCTGCAGCAGGGCATTCAGGGCCTGCTGGCCATCATCCAGCCAGTCCACCGTGTTCTGGTCTTCCCGCAGCATATTGAGCATGGTGCGGGCAAGGGAGTGGTCATCTTCCACCAACAGTATGCGCATTCACGAGCCCCGTTCTGATATCTGAAAACGAGTTTGCCACAGAAACCTTAAGCCGAGCTTAAGAATTCTTGCGTGTCGTCTTAAGGGAGGTTTAAGGCTCTGACAATACTCTGACAGTCGTAACCCATGGGCCTTGCCCGGCTGTTGGAGAAACCTGATGACAGATCCGCTGACGATGTCTACCTGCTGCCCGCCCGATTCCCCGGCGGTTACACCGGTGCTGAGGTGCGCCGGCAGGTGGTTCAGTGAAATCGCCCCGCAAAGCGCCATGGCGACGACGGTGGCGGAATTTATCCGTCGCCGTTTCCTGCAGGCGTACGGAGCCGAGCCGAAGTTGCGTATTCCCTCTCTGCTGGCGTTGACCACGGCTCAGGGCAGCCTGATGGCAGCGGTGGGCGTGCGTAATGCCGGCGCCGACAAGCTGTTCCTGGAGGACTACCTGTCGGTGCCAGTGCAATCGTTGATGCCGGAGTCAGGAACCGAACGCCACCGGATCGCCGAAATTGCCCACCTGGCTGGGGTGGAAGCCGGAGTGAGCCGCTATCTGTTTGCCTCTCTGTCGGTCTGGTTGGATTCCGCGGGCTATGACTGGGTGGTGTGCACCGGCACCGATCAGTTGCGTAACAGCTTCCATCGTCTCGGAATCGCCACCCAGGTGCTGGCAAATGCTGATCCTTCAAAGCTACCGGATGGCGGCGCCGGTTGGGGCCGCTATTACGACCACCATCCGGTGGTGATGACCATTCGTGTGGCCGAAGGTATGTCAGCACTGCGTGAGGTGGGCTTACTGAAGTTGGTACAGCCGGTTGTCCCGACAGAAATCAAAAGCCAGCCGGACCTGGGAGGTGCCTATGGCCGCCTTGCCTGAACGGCTGCAGGCCCGTGTTGATCTGCACCCCGGGCGCATCGCCCTGCGCGGGCCGGATGTGCAACTAAGTTACCGGCAGATGTGGCAGGCTGCCGGGGCGTTGGCTGAACAGTTGCGGAATCTCGGCGTCAAACGTATCGGGCTGTGTGGCGACAACACACCGGCCTGGGTAGTGGCCGATCTCGCCTGCCTGATGGCTGGGGTGGTGTGTGTGCCGGTGCCGGTGTTTTTTTCCAATAGCCAGACTGAGCACCTGATCCAGAGGGCCGGGCTGGATGCCCTGCTATTCAGCGCTGAGGCAGAACACGCGGAGACCATTGGACAGGGAGTCTGGCTGCGCCGTTTGTCGGTTTTTCCGGGAGCCGCCTGGATGCCGGAGCAAACCGCCAAGATCACCTTCACCTCCGGCAGCACCGGCACGCCGAAGGGCGTATGCCTGTCTGCCGGGCAAATGGTCGCTACCGCGTGTGCCCTGCAGCAACGGCTCGAGGGTGTGGATCTGCAGAAGCACCTGTGCATCCTGCCGCTGGCCACCCTGCTGGAAAACATTGCCGGGGTTTACCTGCCCTTGCTGATAGGCGCCACAGTGACGGTTATGCCGCTGAAAACCCTGGGCATGACCGGCAGCAGCGGGTTGGACGTGGGCCAGCTTGCCCTCGCCCTTAACCGGTTTCAGCCGCATTCAGTGATTCTGGTGCCAGAGCTTGCGATGGCGCTGGTCAATGCCGCTGAGCAGGGCCAATTGTTGGCTGGCGGTTTCCGCTTCCTGGCTGTTGGTGGCGGCCGGGTATCGACGGATTTGCTGGCTCGGGGCCGGGCGGCTGGTTTGCCGCTGTACGAAGGCTATGGCTTGTCTGAGTGTGGCTCGGTGGTGGCGCTGAATGCGCCGGGTTGCGAGTGCGAGGGCACCGTAGGCCTGCCGCTGAATCACGTGCAGGTTCGTGTGGATAGCGACCAGCGGATTCTGGTGCAGGGCAATACCCACCTGGGTTACCTGGGAGATGAGCCGGAGCATGATGGCTGGTTGGACACCGGCGATCTTGGAGCCACAGGCCCGGGCGGATTCCTGGGCGTTAACGGCCGGGCCAAGAACCTGATCATTACCAGTTTCTGCCGTAACATCAGCCCGGAATGGCTGGAAAGCGAGTTGATACAGGCCGTGGGCGCTACCCAGGCCGTGGTGTTCGGTGACGGAGAGCCCCAGCCCCTGGCCCTGTTGGTCATCCGGGATGGTCGTAGCCCCGAGGCTGTGCGTCAGGCCCTGGCGCAGCTCAATGCCGGATTGCCCGACTATGCCCGCCTGCAGGCGGTATACCTGCGCCGGCAACCGCTCACTCAGGCCGAAGGACATATCACCGCCAACGGCCGCCCGGTGCGGCACCAGATTCAGGCCGACCTGCCCATGCTTTTGGCGGAAGGCTTCCCCCTGTTCATGAACCTCTCGGCGCCATCAAGCGCCTCTTCACAACCCGTAACTACCCAGTTTTCAACGCCAGGAGACTCCAACATGGCATTTTTTGACCGACTGCAATCCGAAACCGAACAGGCCCGGGCCCATGTCACCGGTGCCCCGGTGATTCAGGCTATCCGTGAGGGTCGCTTTGATCTTGACGGATACACCTGGTTCCTGACACAGGCCTACCACCACGTCAAACACACGGTACCGCTGATGATGGCCTGCGGTGGCCGGCTGCCCGAGCGGCTGGAGTTCGTGCGTAAGGCGCTGGTGGAATACATCGAGGAAGAATACGGCCACCACGAGTGGATCCTCAACGATCTTGAAGCCTGCGGTGAAGACAAAGAAGCCATTCGCCATGGCCAGCCCGATACCTCCATCGAGTTGATGGTGGCCTACCTGTACGACCGCATCCAGCGGGGTAACCCGGCGGCGTTTTTTGGCATGGTTCAGGTACTGGAAGGCACTTCCATTGAGCTGGCCACGCCGCTGGGTGAAGCCATCCAGAAGCAGCTGGGCCTGCCGGACCAGGCGTTTAGCTACCTATACTCCCACGGCGCCCTGGACCAGGAACACTTCGAGTTCTTCCGCAACCTGATGAACGACATCACCGACCCGGACGACCAGCAGGCCATTATTGACGCAGCCCAAATGGTGTACCGCCTGTACGGCGACATGCTGCACAGCATTCCGCTGCCGGCACGTGGCAAGGAGCAGCGCCATGAGGCTGCATGACCGTACCTTTTTGCTGCTGGGCGGCACCGGCGGCATTGGCCAGGCCCTGATCGGGCCGCTGGTGGAATGCGGTGCCCGGGTGATCGTCGCTACCCGGCATCCGGAGCGGCTGGAAAAGCGTGCGGGCGTTTCTCCGGTGCACCTGGAGCTGGCCAGCCCGAAGCTGGATCAACAGCTGCAACAGTTGAGCGAGGTGTATCCCGATATTGATGGGGTGATTCATTGCGCCGGCCAGAACCGGTTTGCGGCGCTGGATACCATGGCGGTCAGTGACCTGGATGCCCAGCTTATGGTCAACCTGCGTTCCGCCATGCTGGTGGCCCGGCATTTTGCGCCTCGTTTCCGCAAAGCAGGGATGGGCGCGCTGGTGTTTGTCGGCTCCACCTTTGGCAGTATCGGATTTCCCGGCTACACCGCCTATTGCGCCAGCAAGTTCGGCCTGCGCGGCTTCAGCGAATCCCTGCGCCGGGAGCTGGCGGATACCCCGGTACAGGTGGTGTATGTGGCGCCCAGAGCCACCGCCACAGCCATGAACCCGGCGCCGGTGAACGAGCTGAACCGTGCCCTGGGCAATGCCATGGACGCACCGGAAGCCGTCGCAGCCCAGATTCTTCAAGCCATGGAAAAAGATGAGCGCCGGCGTTTTCTAGGCTGGCCGGAAAAACTGTTTGTGGTACTCAACGGCATCCTGCCGAAGATTGTGGATAAAGCCATGTTGAAACAACTGCCGGTAATCCGGCGCTTTCTGGATTCAGGAGTGGTGTGATGAAGTGGATGATTCTGGTGCTGGTCTCTGTGGCGGCTATGCCACTGTGGGCGCAGGATGTTGAAATTGAGCTGGCGCAAATCCAGCAGCGCTGGGCCGAAATTCAATATCAGGTTCAGGACAGGGACAAAGAGAAAGTATTCGAGAAGCTGGCCGCTGAGGCCGAAGCCTTTGTTGGCCGCTACCCGGGCCGTGCCGAACCGCTGATCTGGCAGGGTATTGTGCTCAGCACCTACGCCGGTGCCAAAGGCGGCCTCGGCGCCCTCGGGCTGGTAAAGCAAGCCCGGGCCTCACTGGAAGCGGCCCTCGACATCGACCCGGAAGCGTTGGATGGCTCCGCTTACACGTCGCTCGGCAGTCTGTACTATCAGGTGCCGGGCTGGCCGCTGGGGTTCGGGGATGATGGCAAGGCGCGGAAGTACCTGCAAAAGTCGCTGGCCATCAATCCCGACGGTATTGATGCCAATTACTTCTTCGGGGATTTTCTGCTGGATCAGGGCGAGCCCCAACGTGCCCGCATTTACCTGGAAAGAGTATTGATGGCACCCGGCAGGCCCGGTCGTGAGGTGGCTGACCAGGGCCGCCGGGCAGAGGCAGAGGCACGCTTGAATAATCTGTGATCGCTGGTCGCGGCGCCTGTCTGGCTGGGCTACACTCGTCATTACGTAAGAGTGCAAATGCTAGGGAGACAGGTCATTCATGGCGAGCAATTATGGGGCAGGCCAGCCAGACCGAATGCCGGCTCATTTCTTCCGGAAATTGGCATCAGGAGTTCCGGGAATCCTGTTTACCTATTGGCTCAGCCCGGATGGTCAGTCCCACCGTTACCCCTATGTCAGTGATCAGGTACAGGACCTGTTCGGCATTGAACCCGCCCTGCTTAACGAAGACGCCAGAGCAGTATTCTCGGTAATTCACCCGGAGGACGCGACCGGGGTGGCCAACAGTATTGTGCACTCGGCGCAGACTCTGGAGCCCTGGTGTTACCGGGCGCGTCTGAAGTTGCTGGATGGCCAGTATCAGTGGTTTGAGGCCCATTCGGTGCCGGAGCGCCAACCCGATGGCAGTACCATCTGGTATGGTCAGTTCCACAACATTCAGCACTACAAAGAACTGGAGCAGATCCTGCGGGACAGCGAAGCGGAGTTCCAGTTTCAGGCGGGTTTTCAGAAGCTGATTGCCCGGTTGTCCGGAGAATTTATCCAGCTCGGATTTGGTTCGATCGACGAGTGCATCGACGAGTTGCTCCGCTCCATTGGTGGCTTTTTTGGCATTGATCGAGCCTATGTCTATGGGTTTTCGCAAGATCACCTGACGATGACCAATACCCACGAATGGTGCGCGCCGGGGGTGGCTTCCCTGATGGCGGATCAGCAAAACGTGTCAATCGAGGACTTCCAGTGGTGGCAAGCGCAAATCAACGCGATGAAAAACCAGAATCAGGTGGTTTTTATTGAAGACGTCAATCAGTTGCCGCCCGAGGCCAACAACGAACGTTCCCTGTTGGAGTTGCAGGGCGTGAGTTCCATGTTCTGCGTGCCAATCTGGATACGTGGCCAGGTAATGGGCTTTTTTGGCGTTGATTCGTTATCGCATCGACCTTGGCGGCAGGATATGGCAGACCTTCTGATCATTGTCTCCGGGCTTTTGTCCGGTGCCCTTGAGCGCAATCGTCTGGAGGAAGATTTGCTGAACCAGTCGATTCGTGACCCTCTCACCGGCCTTCACAACCGTCGCTACTTAATGCCCAGGCTGGATGAGGTGCTGGCTACCTGCAGTCGTCATGGTGAACGTTTTTGCCTGGCGATGTTTGACATCGATCACTTTAAACGGATTAACGATAACCTGGGCCACCTGGCCGGGGACCAGGTGTTGGTGCGATTTGCCGAACTGCTTCTCGCGAACACGCGGAATACCGATGTGATTTCGCGATATGGAGGCGAGGAATTTCTCGTGGTTTTTACCGAAATGGCAGATTCGAATGTTCAGCCATTGGTGGAGCGAATCATGCACGCCGTCAGGGCGGAAAAGTTTGCGATTGGTGGCGAGACTTTCGGGATCACGGTAAGTGCTGGTTCTGTCTGTGTGGCGGAGCTTACCGAGGAACCGGCCAGCCCCCACGCATTGATTGGGCTTGCGGACCAGCGGTTGTACCAGGCCAAGCAGGGTGGTCGGGACTGCCTGGTCGATGCATCGGGATTATCACGCATATAAGAAAACAGCATTTCACCTCATATATCCATTTGGTATATTCTTAGATCATAAGATTAGTGATCGGCAGATCTCAGAGGTGAATACCATGACACAGCCCATCGTTCAGCATTTTTTCGACGAGCCCACCAACACGTTCAGTTACGTGGTGCGTGACCCTGACAGCCAGGCTTGCGCCATCCTCGATTCCGTGCTGGATTTCGACTACGCCGCAGGCCGTACCGACGTGCGTTCGGCTGACGACATTATTCAGTACGTTCGCGCCAACAACCTGACCGTAGAGTGGATTCTGGAAACCCACGTGCACGCCGATCATCTTTCGGCTGCCCCGTACTTGCACGAGAAACTGGGTGGCAAGACAGGTATTGGCGCGAAAATCGTCGATGTTCAGGAAATCTTTGGCAAAGCGTTCAATGCCGGCACGGAGTTCGCTCGTGACGGCAGCCAGTTTGACCAGCTGTTCGAAGAGGGAGATACCTTCGCCATCGGCAACCTGGAAGGTCGGGTTCTGCACACTCCGGGCCACACGCCCGCTTGCTTGACCTATGTAATTGGCGACGCCGCTTTCGTTGGCGATACCCTGTTTATGCCGGATTACGGCACCGCGCGCTGCGACTTCCCCGGTGGTGATGCCCGTACCCTGTACCGGTCAATCCAGAAAGTACTGTCGTTGCCGGCCGAGACCCGGATTTTCCTGTGCCACGATTACAAGGCGCCTGGTCGCGATGAGTACCATCACATGACCACGGTCGCGGAACAGCGCGAGGCCAACGTGCATGTACATGAGGGAATTTCAGAGGACGAATTTGTCAGAATGCGTACCGAGCGTGATGCCACTCTGGACATGCCCCGGCTCATCCTGCCTTCGGTGCAGGTGAACATGCGCGCCGGTCACATGCCGCCGGCTGAGGATAACGGCCAGGTGTACCTGAAAGTTCCGGTTAACCGGTTCTGAGCCCGGCATGAACCTCAAACATTACCTGCCTGTTCTGCAATGGGCGCCAAAGTACAGTCGTGATCAGGCGACCAGTGATCTGGTCGCGGCGGTGATTGTGACCGTCATGCTGATTCCCCAGTCGCTGGCTTACGCTTTGCTGGCGGGGTTGCCGGCGCAGGTCGGGCTGTACGCCAGTATTCTGCCGCTGGTGGTGTATGCGGTGTTCGGCACCAGCAGGACCTTGTCGGTGGGCCCGGTGGCGGTGGTCTCGTTGATGACGGCGGCGGCCCTGGCGCCGCTGGCGGACATGGGAACACCGGAGTACATTGCCGGTGCCGTATTGATTGCGGTGATGTCCGGCCTGATGCTGACGGTGATGGGCATCCTGCGGCTTGGCTTCCTGGCGAATTTCCTCAGCCATCCGGTCATCTCCGGTTTTATTACGGCCTCGGGTATCGTGATTGCGGCGAGTCAGCTCAAACACGTGTTTGGAATCCAGGCCTCGGGCCATAACCTGTGGGAAATTGCGGGCTCCTTGCTGGCATCCCTGCCGGAAACCAACATACCTACCTTGCTGGTGGGGGTTGGCGCGCTGGCATTCCTGCTGTGGTCCCGAGAATTTCTGAAGCCATTGCTGGTCCGGCTGGGCCTGGCCAACAGAAGCGCAGATATCATCACCAAAACCGCTCCGATTCTGGCGGTGGTGGTGACCACGCTGATTGCCTGGTGGCTGAATCTGGACGAAAAAGGCGTTCGCCTGGTGGGCGAGGTTCCGGCAGGATTGCCCTCATTTACCATGCCCACACTGGATATGGCGATCTGGTCGCAGTTGGCGGTCAGTGCCCTGCTGATCAGTGTGGTTGGGTTTGTGGAATCGGTGTCGGTGGGCCAGACCCTGGCGGCGAAACGGCGCCAGAGAATCGATCCGGATCAGGAGTTGATCGGCCTGGGCACTGCGAACCTGGGCTCCGGGCTCTCCGGTGGGATGCCGGTGACCGGAGGCTTTTCCCGTTCGGTGGTGAACTTTGATGCCGGCGCGGAAACTCCGGCGGCCGGTGCTTATACGGCGGTCGGCATTGCCCTGGCCACGTTGTTCCTGACCCCGGCCATCGCCTGGCTGCCCCAGGCCACGTTGGCGGCCACGATCATCGTGGCGGTTGCCACGCTGATCGACCTGCCAGCGCTGGGCCGCACCTTCCGGTATTCACGGACGGATTTCGGCGCCATGCTGGCAACCATTGTGCTGACTCTGGTTCACAGCGTTGAGGCGGGAATCATTGCCGGTGTTGCCCTGTCGATCGGTCTGTTTCTGTACCGCACCAGCCGACCCCACAGTGCCGTGGTGGGCCGGGTGCCGGGCACCGAACACTTCCGGAACATTCTGCGCCACGACGTGGAACTGTGCCCGAAAGTGACCTTCCTGCGGGTGGATGAAAGCCTCTACTTTGCCAATGCCCGCTTTCTTGAAGAGCGAGTGATGGATCTGGTCACCCGGGAACCGGAGCTGACCGACCTGGTGCTGGTCTGCCCGGCGGTGAACCTGGTGGATGCGTCGGCCCTGGAGAGCCTGGAAGCCATCAATGAGCGGCTGACCGATGCCGGGGTGCGGTTGCACCTGTCGGAGGTGAAAGGCCCGGTGATGGACCGGCTGAAGGGTACCGAGCTTATCCGGCACCTCGGTGGTAACGTCTATCTGAGCACTTACGAGGCCTGGCAGTCCCTGACCGGGCGTACTGCCCTGGAGTGACCGGGGTCAAGTGATCCCATTGACCGGCCGGGGGGTATCAGTAAACACTGCCCCGCGCATCCGATGCTTTGGTAACCGGTGACTTTGATGGGAATGACAGAAAATCTGCTTTCAACCAGCCAGTGGTTGCTGACCGCGTCGATTTTTGTGCTGGTGTTGCTGGCAGCTTTGCGCTCAGTGGATTGGCAGGCGCTGAGGAAAGATAACGCCACCCAGCACTCGCTGTTTGGTGCGGCGGTGGTGTTGGGCTTTGTCTGGCAGTTACGGGCGGGCATCTCGCCCGGGCTGGCCATCCACATTTTTGGCATCACCGTGATTACCCTGATGCTTGGCTGGGCGTTGGCCGTTATCAGCGGTCTGTTAGCGCTGGTGATCACCGTTATTACCGGCCGCGAGCCTCTGGTGATGTTTGCCGCCAACGGCCTGGTGACGGTGATGGTGCCGGCTCTGGTTACCCACGCCATCATGCTGTGGGAGCGGCGCAGGGATTTCCGCAACTTCTTTGCCTACATTTTCTTTTGCGGTTTTTTTGGTGCCGGGCTGTCGGTGGCCGCAGCCGGTGTTCTGATGTGTCTGATGCTGTGGTCCAGCGGCGTTTATACCTTCGAGACCCTGGTGCACGAATACCTGCGCTACCTGCCACTGTTCATGATTCCGGAAGGCTTTGTGAACGGCGTTTTTGTGACCGGCCTGATGGTGTTTCACCCAGACCGGCTCAGCACCCTGGATCAGCGACGATACCGGTAACGCCCGGTCAGATGCCTCCGCCCTGGACGGAGGTTTGTTCATGTTTGCCCAGGCTGTGATGTCGGCTCACCTGATCGCGCCACTGTGCCAGCCAGGGCAGCAAGGCCTTCGCTTGCATTGGGCGGGCGATGCCATAACCCTGAATCAGATTGCACCCCATGTCCCTCAGGGCGCGAGCATGTTCCATGGTTTCCACGCCTTCAGCAAGAACCGGGTGGTCGAAGCGTTGCGCAAGGAAAATCACGCTCTCCACAATCGCGCGGTCACTGGCATCGGTGAGCATGTTGCGGACGAAACTTTGGTCGATCTTGATCACATCCACCGGCAGGGTGCGCAGGTAAGTTAATGACGAGAAACCGGTGCCGAAGTCGTCCAGTGCCACCTGTAACCCCAGGGACTGGCAGCGAGCCAACACATTGCTCGCGCGCTTGGTGTCTTCCAGCGCGGTGGATTCCAGAACCTCCAGGGTGATTTGCCCGGGGCGCACATCCGGATGGCTGTGCAAGTAGCTTTCCAGGTAATCGGCAAAACTGCGGTCCATCAGGTGAGGTGCGCTGATGTTGATGCTGACGGCGAGCGATTCGTCCGCCTCATGCCACAGATTCATCTGATGGATGGCTTCCTTGAGTACCCACTGGCCCAGCGGAATCTCCAGATGGCTGTTGGCGACAGCTGGCAAGAACTCACCGGGGCCAAGCAGTCCTTTGTCCGGATGATTCCAGCGAATCAGCGCCTCAAACCCAATGACCTCGCTATCGTCCAGGCGTAACTGGGGCTGGAAGTAGAGTTCGAATTCTTCGTTCTCCAGCGCGCGGGATATTTCCATCAACTGGTTCCGGCGCTGCCGGCGATGGGCGTCCAGGCCGGGGTCGAAAATGTGGAACTGATTCCGGCCCTTCTCTTTGGCGGCATACATGGCCTGGTCGGCATGGCGAATCAGGCCCTCTGCATCGGTGTCGTCCTCCGGATACAGGGTGACGCCCAGGCTGGCGGTCAGGTTGACCGTCTGGTCACCAATCTGCAGGGGCTCGCTGACATTGGCGAGTATTCGCGAATACACCGCCTCGGGGCTGTCGCTTTGCAGTAACAGTACGAATTCATCACCCCCGATGCGGGCGATGGTATCGCCACTGCGTAGGGCGCGGGTCAGGCGCTCGGCGGTCGCTCGCAGCGCCAGGTCGCCGATGCCATGGCCCAGCTGGTCGTTAATGGCTTTAAAGCCATCCAGGTCCAGGTAGCAGATGGACAGCACCCGCTTCTGACGATCCGCGTGGGTGCGGGCCGAGCGAAGACGCTCTTCCAGCAGTTGCCGGTTGGGCAGCCCGGTCAGCTCGTCATAGTTGGCGGCGCGGTCCAGTTCCCTGGCATGATTTTTCAGAGCAGTGATATCTGAGAACGCGGCCACATGGTAGAAACGCCCCGGCTCTTCAAGGTGAACGCGGCTGATCGACAGCAGCTCTGCATATTCTTCCCCGCTTTTCCGGCGGTTCCAGATTTCGCCTCGCCAGTGATCGGTCTTCTCAATCGACGTCCACATGGACTGGTAGTATTCGCGGGAGTGGCGACCGGAGCTGAGGATGGAAGGATTCAATCCAAGTACTTCCGGGCGACTGTATCCGGTGATGCGGGAGAAAGCCGGGTTGACGTCGATAATCCGATTGAAGTGATCAGTAATGACAATGGCTTCGTGGCTGCGATCAAACACGCTGGCGGCGATGCGCAGGCCGCGTTCACTATTCTTCCGGTCGGAGATATTGGTCTGAATGACTACGAAGCCGGGCTCGACACCCTCGCTTTCGCCAACAGGCATACAGTAGGTGTGTACCCAGTAGGGCGTGCCATCCGCCGAATAATTGAGAACGTCTTCCTCGAACACTTCGCCACGGAACAGGTGTTGGCGAATACGGCGGACGGTCTCGGTGTCGGTGTCCGGCCCGTAGAGGAGTTCGCCGGGGTTCTTTCCAACTATGGTGTCGAGGTGAAAGCCGGTATGACGTTCGAAAGCCGCATTCACCCATTCGATGCGACCACCAGCATCCAGAATGAGCACCAGATTGCGGGTGGCAGAGGCCACCAGTGCCAGGCGCTTGGGGTCAAACTCCGGTGACGTATTGTTGGAATCAGGGGCATTCGACATGTGTCGGGTGTTCCGGGTAACGGTGGCTTGGGTGTTTCTCTCCTCCCTGTGAGAGGGTGTGTCCGTTTATTGCAATCTCACAACGGGGCACGATGCTAGACTATCTGGCCCGTTAAGACATTCGACCAAAGCGGTGTCTGGTTGATTGATATCAATTTCCGGGGAGATTCTTCGGGCACACCCGGCGGCAACCGTTCATTAGCGCCAGCGAGAGTGCTTTTGCAGTTTGCGTTGCAGGGTCCGCCGATGCATGTTCAGGGCCCGGGCGGTGGCGGAAATGTTGCCATCGTGTTCGTTCAGCACGCGCTGGATGTGTTCCCATTCCATTTCTTCCACAGACGGCGGTTCGGGCCTCAGGTCCGGTGGTGCGTCCAGCGGTTCAAAGCCATTCATCAACTGGTTCACGGTAACCGGCTTGCACAGGTAGTTGGCGGCGCCGCGGCGCATGGCTTCCACCGCCGTGGCAATACTGCCGTAACCAGTCAGCACCAGTACGTCCAGATCTGGCTTCTGCTCGAGAAGTTCCGGCAACAGTTGCAGGCCACTTTCCCCGGCCAGGTTGAGATCAAGAACACACCGGTTCACCGGCCTGGCACGGATGGCCTCCAGAGCGCTGTCAGCATCGCTGGCGCAGAGTGTTTCGATGCCCTGGCGAGACAGGGATCGGGCCAGCACCTGGAGAAACGCCTGGTCATCGTCGACCAGCAGCCAGAGTTCCTGAGTCGTCATGGTTGTATCTCCCCGCCTTGGGGCTGGGAAACCGGTAAATCGATGACCATGGTGGTGCCTGTTTCACTGGCCTTGGCCCGGAGATTGCCGCCAAGCCTCTGGATCGTGGCATTGGAAAGGAACAACCCGACCCCAAGACCATGGTGGGAGTCGACAATGTCCTCACCCGGCGTGCCCTGCAGAGCCGTTTCCAGGCCGTCACCCTGGTCCTCGACAACCACCTCCACCCGACCGGATTCCGACAACTGACTTCTGACGGCGACCCAGGACGGGCTCGCTGTCAGGGCATTTGCCAGCAGGTTGAGCACCGCCTGGTCCAGAGTGGCATCCACGGCCACCGAGACGTCGGGGTGGGCGCCTGGCCATTGAACCGGCCCTGATGGCCATAACAGCGTGGCCGACTCCCTCAGCCTGGCGAGCCAGTCTTTGACCGTCAGTATTTCCAGTTGCGCTGTGCGGGCTTCAATCGCCGCCTTGGTTAGTTGCTGCAAATGCTGGCTGCACAGGTTCAACTGCTGACCCATCAGGTCAAGATCTTCCGTCAGAGCCACGGAGGCCTGGCCTTCGGTGTGGGAACGGATTTCGTCCAGTAACAGGGTCATGGTATTCAGCGGGGTACCTAGCCGGTGGGCAACGGCGGCCGACGACAGGCCCAGCGCGATGATCTGTTCATCCCGCAAACGGTTTTCCCGGAATTGCGAAAGCTGGGACTGTTGCAGCCTTAGCCTGCGGGATAGGGTGCCAACCACCAGTAGCAGAATGGCGGCGGTCAGGGCAAAGGTCACCCACATGCCCACCAGATGCAGCCTGGCCAGGTCTGCCGAGTGGTGATCATGCATAACCGGGGTGTGCCAGAGCACCAGCGCTGTATACACCGCAACGCCGGTGACGGTAAGGACAATGCTCTGGCGGCTGGGGACCAGAATGATGGCGACGGCAATGGGCAGCAGCAGCAAGGACACCAGGGGGTTGGTGTAGCCGCCGGTGAAATACAGCCACCAGCCGATCAGGAACAGATCTGTGGCCAGGGTCAGGCTGACCGGTGCGAACGTTTCGGGGGGCCTACGGCTGAACCACAGCCAGGCCAGCGTGGCCAGAACGGCATAAAGCAGGCTGAGGATCAGGGCCTCGGCCCGGTGGGCCAGTGTTACGGTGGTTTCGGCAACAGCGATCGCGACCAGTTGCGTGGCAATAATGGCCAGCCGCATACCCAGAAGATAACGGGCAGCCTGACGAAAACCGGTTTGAGAGTGTGTGAGCCATTCCATAGACGGCATTCTAGCAGCATGCCATCGGCCATGGTGGTGAAAACGGCGTTTGTTTGCGACGGGTCAATCGGTGAAATAACAGACCAGTTGCTGGCGCACCACATCACCGGTCAGTTGCAGGTGTTGCGCCTGCAGATCATGCACCTGAACCGCACGGTTGACCGCAGATTCGGTGCTGGTGGGCGTCGGGGCCCCGGGCAGGCGTTCAGGGTGATATCGGCAATGCTGGATGTCGGGAAACAGCGCCGCGTAGGCGATGCCGGTTTCCACCAGGTCCTGGAAAAAGTGAGAACCGTAGGACAGGTCTGGCACCATCTCGCCGGCCTTTTCTGAGACCTCGACCAAGGCGGCGACCCCGGCAATGTCCGCAAAGCGAACCGGAACGCCAAGATCCGGGCTGCTGGTGCCCCAGCGGCCCGGGCCGATCAGCAGGGTGGGCACACCGGATGCGCGGACAGCTTCGCCGACACGGCGGGCAACGTCATAGCGCTGGCTGGTGGACAGCCCGGCGTAGACCGACGCGTCGACCCGGATCACCCGTTCGATGGCCAGGTTGATATTGCCGCCCATGAAGTGGCCCTGGGTACTGAACAGTAGCTTACGCTCAGGCAAGTCGCCGGGCAGAGCCACCGGCCCGGTCTCGCCGATGGTCGCCAGCGGGCGGCATTGCACCAAGTTGAAGGCGGGGTTGCCCTGTTGGTCCAGGTGCAGGGTGAATTCCACATCCACCGGGTGCCGGTAGCCCGCTTCCAGGGTTTGCAGCAGATGCGACAGCCGGCTGATAAACGGAGTGCGCTGCACCAAAGGGCGGAAGGTCAGCCGCCACACCGGGCCTTGCAAGCCAATCTGCTCGGCCCGGGTACTGGCCGCCCGATCCACCTCGGCCAGGTGATCCATGGGCAGATCGTTGGTGGTTTCCAGCAACTGGCTCAGGGGGCGGGTGTCGAGCTTTCCATCCTGTAGGTCCAGCAAATCCACCAGGTGCTGGGAATACCGGTAGCTTTCGTCCTGGTTGCGGAACGGCTGGCGCATGGGGTGGTCCAGCGCCATCACGCAGGCGTGATCGCCTTCAATGCGATCAACCGCCCGGGTGCCCAGGCCCATCACCAGCCGGACCATCCCCGCTTCCGGGTCCATACTGCTGTCCCAGGCAAAGGTATTGCGGGATACCCCGACCCCGGCCGCATCGGGCAGGTAATAGCGACCATGAAACCGCCCGTTGACCCGCTGGATCAGCAGCGCCATGGGCTCTTCCCGCTGGTCCAGGCCCCGCTGTTTGCGGTACACCAGGGCATCTTCACTCATGGATGATGCGTACACCTGGCGGATTGCGTCTTCCAGTGCCGACAGCCGTTGTTCCGGTGCCCCCTGGTTGACCAGGAACACACTGTCGTATTTGCCCGCAAAAGCATTGCCAAAGCCGTCTTCCTGCAGGCTCGACGAGCGCACCAGGATAGGGTACTGGCCGTAATGGTCCAGCAGTCGCTCCAGCTCGGCCTGTATCTCGTGGGGAAACTTGCCGGCCAGGATCGCGGCTCTGAGCGCGGGCGCCTCACTCAGGTAACCCTCCCCGGAGCGTTGCCGCATGATCGCCGGCCAGAGCCCGTTATGGACCAGGAAAGCGTAATAGGCGTCGGTGCCCAGATAACTGGAATCGTGGGGCTCCAGCTGGCTTTGCCATGGCTCGGTGGCATCTTTTAACAGAATGTTGCGAGCAATCAGCATGCCGGTGGCCTTGCCGCCGATATAGCCGCTGCCGACCAGGCGGCTGCGAATGCCCAGCAGGTCCTCCAGCGACAGGTAACGCCGTGCCAGTTCCAGTATCCGGGAATCGCGGCTGATCATTACCTGCAGTACTTGCTCCTGCAGGTCGTCGATGCAGTTGGTGTCCTGGTCGGACAAAGCCCGGCTGGCTTCCTGGAACAATCGGTCCCAATAGTCCAGCAGGGGCTGGCGGTGCAGGTGTTCAAGCTCCAGGCTGGCTTGCAGTCGGGTGGCATCACTGCTGTCGGTTATGGGTTGAAACTGTCCATCATGCTCCCGGTGCGGCAGGAACATGGTGGGCGATTGCCGCCGCCAGGCCTTGATCGGATGAATCTGCACGTCATCGCCGTGGCGATGCACATCAATCATCACCTGGGTGGTCTGGCGAATCCGGTCCAGGGTCATCCGGGAGTGTCTTTCCGGGTGCAGGGCAAACCAGGCCACGGTGTCCAGTTCAAACAGAAACGGGCACACCACCCGGAAGAAATTACCGACCATGGCATCGGTTGCCCAGGCGTTGAGCAGCTCGCTCAGGCTGTCGCAGACATAAAAGGCGCCACGGCCATGCTGTTCGATCAGGTGCCAGACTCGACTGGTAAAGCTTTCAAAGCCACCGAGGGCATCGATGGTGATGGTTCGAACCGACGGGTGGTCCCGGATAATCGGGGCATGGTCACCAAAGCGAAGGTAGATAATCTGCCGGCCGGCGTCAGAAGCGGCGTCTACGAAGGGAAGAACAAATCGGCGATAGTCGTCCAGGTCGGAAACCCGCCAGACCACGTTATCGCCGATTCGAAGGCCATCCAGAACCTCATCCAGCCCACTCAGGCCGGTGGAAACCCGGTCATCAGGCTGGAGAGGTTCGTTGCTGATCATGGCCGGATCAGATAACACCCATGGCGTTCATCGCCTTGGCAACGCGCAGGAAGCCATTGATATTGGCGCCCAGCACGTAGTTGCCCTCGGCACCGAACTCGGCGGCGGTCTCGTAGCAGTTCTTGTGGATATCGATCATGATCTCCTCAAGGCGCTTCTGGGTGTAATCGAAGGTCCAGGAGTCGCGGCTGGCGTTCTGCTGCATTTCCAGGGCGGACGTGGCAACACCGCCGGCGTTGGCGGCCTTGCCAGGGCCATAGGCAATCTTGGCATCCTGGAACACGATAATACCTTCAGGCGTGGTCGGCATATTGGCGCCTTCGGCCACGGCAACACAGCCGTTTTCGACCAGCATCTTGGCGTCTTTGCCGTTCAGCTCGTTCTGGGTTGCGCAGGGCAGCGCCACATCGCAAGGCACGCTCCAGATGTTGCCGTCTTCCACATACTTGGCGTCTTTGTGGTATTCAGTGTAGGCGCTGATCCGGCGACGCTCCACTTCCTTGATGCGCTTCAGGGTCTGCAGGTCGATGCCCTTCTCATGGACAATCATGCCCTGGGAATCGGAGCAGGCAATGACCTTGGCGCCCAGCTCGTGGGCTTTCTCGATGGCGTAAATGGCCACGTTGCCGGAACCGGAAACCACCACGGTTTTGCCTTCCAGTGAGTCACCACGGGCTTTCAGCATTTCGTGGGTGAAGAACACCGTGCCGTAACCGGTGGCTTCAGTACGGGCGCGGCTGCCGCCCCAGTCCAGGCCCTTGCCGGTAAACACGCCGGACTCGTAACGGTTGGTGATGCGCTTGTACTGGCCGAACAGGTAACCGATTTCACGACCACCTACGCCGATATCGCCGGCAGGTACGTCGGTGTACTCGCCCAGGTGGCGGTACAGCTCGGTCATCATGCTCTGGCAGAAACGCATGATCTCGTCGTCGGACTTGCCCTTGGGGTCAAAGTCACTGCCGCCTTTACCGCCGCCAATGGGCAGGCCGGTCAGGGCGTTCTTGAAAATCTGTTCAAAGCCCAGGAACTTGATGATGCCGAGGTAAACGGACGGGTGGAAGCGCATGCCACCTTTATAGGGCCCCAGGGCGCTGTTGAATTCGACGCGGAAGGCGCGGTTGATATGAATTTCGCCGCTGTCGTCCTGCCAGGGCACACGGAAGATGATCTGGCGCTCGGGCTCACAGATACGCTGGATGATCTTCTTGTCGGCAAACTCCGGGTACTTCACCAGAACCGGCCCGAGGGTTTCCAGAACTTCGTGAACCGCCTGGTGGAATTCACTCTCACCCGGGTTGCGGTGCAGCACGTCCTGGAAAATCGGTTCGAGTTTTTCGTCGAGTTTAACTGTCATGGCAAGGCCCTCGGAATACGCGTATTGAAAACCGCAAAAATGCGGATGCCCAAAAAAAGGGCAGTGATTGCACCACATTGGCGCGTTAGTTGGCAAGTCGGTCGCGCAAAATTTATTCACCCTTTGCCTTCCGGGATACCTCCTTCGGGGTGCGGCATTGTGTCTCAAGCCAGCAATGCCCTCGCCCTTTAAAATTGCCAAAAATCACCATTCCCCCCGTTTGAAATGCGCTGTTAAAAGGAACGCCCTGCATGCTCAAGAAACGTCTGGCTCGCAGTATCAGCCTGGTGTTGGCTGGCTTTACCCTCACTCCCGCCGTTCACGCCCAGATGGAAGGAGAAGATTCGTTGCTGATACGGGTGACGGAGGGGCAATCTGCGGAGGCGGCAAGGCTTTCGGCTGCCGCCGTGCAGTCGGAGCCGGCACAGCGGTTGTCGGGCAGCGCGTCGGTGTCTCTGTCTCGAATGGGGGGGCGGGGGCTTGACCCGGTGATTCGAGGTCAGAACGAGGAACGGGTAGACGTGCTGCTGGATGGCATGCGGGTTGAAGGTGCCTGCCCAAGCCGGATGGACCCGCCCACCAGTCGATTGAGTACCTCGCTGGCACCGGTGCTGGAAGTGCGCACCAGTAATCGCACCCTGCGTTGGGGGCCGATTGCCGGGGGGCAGGTAGTGGCGACCACGGCGGCTCCGGAATTCGCGGATGACAACCTGACCACCGGGCACCTGACTCTGGGTGGTGCAGACAATGGCGATGGCAAGTTAATGAATGGCAGTGTAGCTGTTGGCAGTAAAGCCTCCTACCTGCGGATGGCCGCCGGCTATGACGAAGCCAACGATTATGAGGACGGCGACGGCAACAAGGTTCGCAGTTCCTATGAGAACACTGAGGGCCGGGTGGATGCTGCCTGGACCGCAGACAACGGCTTTTATATCAAAGGCCTGGTCAGCCGGCAGGAAGAGCGGGATGTGAAGTTCCCGGGCCGTGGCATGGATGCGCCAAAAACCGATACTGACCTCTATCGGATGGAAATCGGCGCACCGGTGGCCGAGGGTGGCTGGAGCCTGATGGCCTGGCAGGCAGACGTGGACCATGTGATGGATAACTTCAGCCTGCGGGAGTCTGCCATGAAAATGCAGACCGACTCGCAAACCCGCACCCAGGGTGCCCGCCTGGTGCTGGATCAGACCATCAACTTTACCAAAGACATCGCCATTGGTTTGGACGTGGAACGTAATGAGTGGGATGCCACCATGTACAACGGCATGAATCTGGACAACCCGGCGTCGTTGATGTGGCCGGGTGTGGAGCGGGACCGTGTTGGTGTCTTCGTGGAGGCATTTCACCGGATTCGGGTCAATACCCGCCTGGGTGCCGGTATCCGCTATGACCGGGTTGAAATGGATGCCACCCGCGCCGGAGACAGCTTCCGGATGATGCCCGGGGCGCCCATGACCATGACCCCGGCGATGCTGTATATGAGCGCCTATGGAGTCACGGACACCAAGGCCGACGATAACAATGTCAGCGGCTTTATCACCGGCGAGTGGCGTTTGTCTCCGGCCAACACTCTGGAAGCCACCGCTTCCCACAGTGTTCGTTCCCCCAGCGTGAACGAGCGCTACGTTGCCCAGAGAATGATGCGAGGCTCCTGGATTGGTAATCCGGATCTGGAAACCGAAAAGCACAACAAGCTGGAAGTGAGCCTGTCTGGCCGTGATGGCAACTGGAGCTGGCGCCCGGCGGTCTGGGTAGACCAGGTGGAAGATTATGTTTATCGATTTGATACCCGCAATCCCGATGGCACGGTGGATACCCGGTACGCCAATATAGATGCCCGACTGCTGGGTGTGGAAGCCCTGGTTGGCTGGAACAACGGGTCCTGGAATGCCAGTAGCAAACTGGCCTCCGTTCGCGGTGAGAACCGGGATGCCGACAAGGCATTGCCTCGCATTCCGCCAGTTCAGTTTATCCAAACTCTCGGGTGGCAGCATCAGGGCCATACCATCGAAGCGGAATGGCAACTGGCGCGCCGGCAGGACCGGGTAGATCTGGAGTCCGGCCTGGACCCAAGCACCTCTCCGGGCTATGGCGTTTTTAATCTCTCTGGCACCCATCCATTGATGGCGAACCTGAGCTTCACTTGGGCGCTGGATAATCTGTTTGATAACACCTGGGCGTATCACGTGAGTAAGGACAACCTGGCAGACAGCGGTGTGTTCAGGGTTAATGAACCTGGTCGTACCGTACGCGCCGCGCTGACCGCGCGTTGGTGACATCGATTATGGCGGTTGCCCGCTTCTCATAGCCGGCGGGTGATCTTGTGCCCCGGGCAGACAGCCAGTCTGCCCGGGGCTTTTTTTGAGGAGGTGGTCCGGGATTCGGAATGGCTGGACGAATGTGGCTAGAATGAAAGCGTTTTCGTTTTAAAGTCATCGGATTATCAGGTTTGTTATGAGTCATCGACCCGGCTGGGTGTTCTACTGTTCTTTCGTGCTGCTGGTTTTATTTGTGGTGGCCGGGGGCCTGATGCCCGCCGAGTTGTCACGCTATGCCAATGAGGCACTGGATTTCACCACCCTGCATTTTGGCTGGCTGTATCTGTTTGCCACTTCTGGATTTCTGGTGTTCTGCATTGCCGTTGCTGCCGGTAATTACGGCAAGATTCGCCTGGGTGCCGATGGTGAGGCACCGGAGTTTTCCTATCTGACCTGGCTGGGCATGATCTTTTCCGCCGGTATGGGTGTTGGCCTGGTGTTCTGGGCCGTGGCCGAGCCCATGAGCCATTATGTGGCGCCCCCGTTTGACTCGGCTGAGCCCCGTGGCCCACAGGCCGCGAGCATGGCGATGCGGTATTCCTTGTTTCACTGGGGCTTTCACCAGTGGGCCAACTTTGCCCTGGTGGGTCTGGCCATTGCCTATGTGCGCTTCCGCCTTCAACGCCCCGGTTTGATCAGTGAAGCCTTCCGCTCCACTCTGGGTAACCGGGTGGACTCGGGCATCGGACATTCCATCAATATCCTCGCCGTTGTCTCCACCGTGTTCGGGGTGGCGACCACCCTAGGCCTGGGCGTCATCCAGATCAACAGTGGTTTGGGTGCTGTGGCCGGTACCGCGTTCGGCGTCACCCAACAACTGTTCATTCTGGCCGGCGTTGCGGTTGTGTTCCTGCTGTGTTCCCTGGCGCCACTGGAGAGCGGGATCCGCTATGTGAGTGACGCCAACATGCTGCTGGCGGCGGGGTTGCTGGTGTTCGTGTTCTTTATGGGCCCTACCGACTTCATCACCGCCGCCATGACCAATGCCATTGGTGACTATTTCGCCAATATGGTCGGCATGAGCCTGGTGATGACGCCCTACACCGGCGATGACTGGGTGGAGCGATGGACCATCTTCTACTGGGCCTGGGGGCTGTCCTGGGCACCCTTTGTCGGTAGTTTTATTGCCCGGATCTCCCGGGGCCGAACCATCCGGGAGTTTGTGTTCGGGGTGATTGGCATGCCGGTGTTGCTCAGTATTGTCTGGTTCTCCACCTTTGGCGGCTCCGCGTTGTATTTCGAACTGTTTGAGGGGGCCGCCCTGGGTGACGCCGTGCTGGCGGAGATGAGCTCGGCCCTGTTCGCCACCCTGAACTACCTGCCGGGCACTACCATTATTGGCGGCCTGATGCTGGTGCTGATCGTGCTGTTCGTTATTACTTCCGCCAACTCGGCTACCTTTGTGCTGGGTATGTTTACCAGTAAAGGGGTTCTGAACCCGAAACGCTGGTCCCGTTTGACCTGGGGCATAGTGCAGGTGTCGGTGGCCGGGGTACTGTTGCTCAGTGGCGGACTGGAAGCGCTCCAGACCATTTCAATACTGGCTGCCTTCCCGTTCATGGTGTTGATGATTTTTATGGCTGTTGCCCTGTTGAAATCACTGCGAAACGAGCAGCGGCAGATCGAGTTGCACGAGGCCATGACCAGAGAGCGCTTGCTGCGCCTGCTGGCAGAAAACGATCACCTTGGTGATGAGCGGGCTGGCTCTGAACCCGGGTTGAAGCCCGAGGAGCCCGGGAAAAACGAATGATCATCCGTTGAATGGTACCGGATGGATTTTCTGGTGTTGGCTGACTGTCGGTTGTGGCTGTGAATATTTGTCGCACCCTGTTAACAATCCGAATACGGTAACGGGTTGTATAGTAACTTTGCGCGAAAGCGCGACTCAACCATCCTGAGCGTAGACACTACCCATGTACAAACGTTTTGTTCCTCTCCTGATTCTGGCCGCGGGTATTGCGGGCTTCATTGTGCTCAAGGCAACGCGCCCCGAGCCTGCCCAAGTGGCCGCCACCGAACGCAGCTGGCGGGTCGAGGTTCAGGTCGTGGCTCCAGCTACCGGGGTGCCTGTGTTGCCGTTGTACGGTGAAGTGGTGGCGCCTGACCAGCAAACGGTGGCTGCGACCATGGCTGGCCGCATTGCCGAGCGCCCGGCAGCGGAGGGTGCCCGGGTGAGCCGTGGTGACCTTTTGCTGGCCCTGGACGAAGCAGACATTGAGCCGGCTCTTGCCCAGGCGCGGGCTCAGGTTCAGGATTTGCAGGCCCAGATCCGCTCGGAGCAGGTTCGCCATCGGAACGACCAGCGCGCCCTGGAAAGTGAGCAGGCCATTGCGGACAACGCCCGCCGCCAGTTCGAACGGATTGAAGCCCTGGTGGGTCGGAACCTGGCTTCCCGGGAGAACCTGGAAACGGCAACCGACGCCCTGGCCCGGGCGGAACTGACGGTCAGTACCCGGGCGCGGGCCATCGATGAACACCCGGCCCGGTTGCAAAGCTTGCAGGCCAGATTACTGCAAGCCACCGCTAACCTGACGGCCACAGAACGGGACGGTGACAGGGCCCGCGTCGTCGCGCCCTTTGATGGTGTGGTTACCAACGTGCAGGTGGCGGTGGGTGATCAGGTATCCCGCAATCAGTCGCTGTTGTCGATTTATCCGCTGGCCGGGCTCGAAGTGCGCGCCAGGGTACCGGAAGTCTTCCAGCGGGAATTGATCGGGGCGCTGGAGCGGGGTGACACCCTCAACGCCTACAGCCGCAACCGGGAGCATCGGTTCACGTTAACCCGCTTTGCCGGGATTGCTGACCCCGCAGGCACCGAAGCGGTGTTGACACTCGACGGGGCGCCGGCGGGCTTGAGGCCGGGTGCGCTGCTGCCGCTGACCCTTGAGCGGCCCGCCCGGGAACAGGCGGTGGAAGTGCCATTCAGTGCCCTGTACGGCGCCGATAGCATCTATCTGATGACCGACGATCAGCGGATGCAGCGGGTGCAGGTGGAGCGCATCGGCGAGGCGATAGCCAGTAACGGCGAACGTCGTTTGCTGATCGCCGGTGAGCAGCTTACGCCAGGCGCCCGCCTGATCATTACCCACCTCCCCAATGCCATGACCGGCCTGAAAGTTGAAGTGGCCGGTGACAACGGGGAGTCGTCAGAGTGAGGCGCAGGAAAGGCATTATCGGTTTCTTCGTCCACCACCGGGTAGCCGGCAATCTGGTTATGCTGGTGATGATTCTTGGCGGTGTGTTGGCCCTGAGCCGGATGAACATCCAGTTCTTCCCTACCTTTGCGTTGGATGTGGTCAGTGTGCGGGTGGTCTGGAGCGGTGCGTCTGCCGAGGACGTCGAACGGGGGATCACGGACCCTCTGGAGCAACGGCTCCGAAGTGTCGATGGCCTGAAGAAAATGACGTCTACCTCCGCCCAGGGTATCTCCTCCATCACCCTGGAGTTCCATGAGGGCACCGATCCGATTCAGGCGGTGGACGACGTGCGCCAGCAGGTGGACGAATTCAATAACCTGCCGGCTGACGCTGAAGAACCGCAGGTAGCCCGCATCGAACGTTATGAGCCGGTAGCCCGCCTGTTGATCTATGGCGACGTGGACCGCAGTGAACTGCGCAATCTGGTGTACCGGTTTGAAGACGAGCTGTTGGACCGGGGCATTGACCGCATCGCTATCCGTGGTTTACCGGAGCAGCAGATCAGTATCGATGTGCCGGCGGAACGGCTGGAAACCCTCGGTCTCTCGCTTGAACAGATTGCCGACCGGGTAGCCTCCCTGTCACGGGATTTGCCAGCGGGTATGATGGCGCAGCAGGACGCTACCCGGGAACTTCGCTCTATCGAGCAACGGCGCAGCCCGCAGGCCTTTGAAACCGTTCCGGTGCTCAGTGGTGACCGGGTGCGGATGCAGCTGGGCGATATCGCTATCATCCGCCAGGAAGCCCGTGACAACCAGACGGTGATGGAGAACCATGGCGTGCCTGCGGTGGAACTACAGCTGCAGCGCTCGGAAAACGGCAACTCTCTGGCCGCCGCCAAGGTGCTGGAAATTTGGCTGGAAGACACCCGGCCGGTGCTGCCGGATTCCATCAAAATGGAAGTGTATGACGAAACCTGGCAACTGTTGCAGGATCGTATCTCCCTGTTGGTCAACAACGGCCTGGGTGGTCTGGTGCTGGTGGTGGGGTTGCTGTACCTGTTCCTGCCGGGGCGCGTGGCCATGTGGGTGGCGATCGGAATTCCCACCGCCTTTCTGGCCGCGCTGGCGGTGCTCTGGCTGATTGGTGGCTCCATCAACATGATTTCCCTGTTTGCCCTGATCATGGCGCTGGGGGTGATTGTGGATGACGCCATCGTGGTGGGTGAGGATGCCGATGCCCATGCGCGGATGGGCGAGGAATCCATTTATGCCTCCGAGGGTGCCGCCAAGCGCATGGTTTGGCCGGTGCTGGCATCGTCTCTGACCACGGTAGCGGCGTTTATGCCGTTGCTGGTGGTGGGGGGCGTGATTGGCAACATCCTGGGCGACATCCCCTTGGTGATGATCTGTGTCCTGATTGCCTCGCTGGTGGAGTGCTTCATTGTGCTGCCGGCGCACTTGCGCCACGCCTTCAAGCGTAAAACTGAAAAGGCGGGCCAGCCGGCGCCTGCAAAGCGTCAGCCAAACCCGGTCACTCGGCTTCGCAATGGCTTTGAGCGGCGGTTTGATGCTTTTCGCGATGGCCCGTTCCGGCGATTTTCCCGCTACAGCCTGAAGCATCGCGGCGTGACGGTGGCCAGCGCTCTGGCCCTGGCAATCCTCACCGTCGGTCTGCTGGCTGGCGGTCGTCTGGGCTTCAATTTTTTCCCGACACCGGAGCCCTCGGTGTTCTATGCCAACGCCAGTTTTGTCGCCGGTACCGATAAACGCGAGGTGGCGGATTTCATGCGCGAGATGCAGCGCGCGCTGAATGAAACAGAGCAGGCGCTGGGCGGTAACCTGATTCTCCATGCGGTGACCACCTACGGCGCTACCCAGGGAGCCGAGGGCAGTTCCCGCAACGACGATGAGTTGGGCTCGATGCTGGTGGAACTGGTGCCGTCGGATCGGCGCGACGTCCGCAACCCGGAGTTCATTGAGCAATGGCGCAAGCGCCTTCCGTTACCCGCAGGGCTGGATTCGCTCAACATCAGTGAGCGCCAGTCCGGACCGCCGGGGCGGGATGTGAACATTCGCCTGACCGGCGACAGCGCCGATAACCTCAAACGCGCGGCCGACGAAGTGGCCCAGGCTCTCAGTACCCTGCCGGGAGTGCTGGATGTGGAAGACGACATGCCCTGGGGCCGGGAGCAGTTGATCTATCAGGTTAGCCCCTATGGTGAAGCCCTGGGCCTGACCACCGTGGATCTCGGGCGTCAGCTGCGGGCAGCCTTTGATGGCCGGATTGCCCAGATCTATCAGGACGGCCGTGACGAGATCGAAGTGCGGGTGCAGCTACCCCGCGATCAACGGGAGCGGTATTCCACCCTCGAGCAAATGATGGTGCGTATTCCGGATGGCCGATTCGTGCCGTTGACCCAGGTAATGAACCTGGACCACCGTCAGGGCTTCCAGGCTCTGCGCCATGCCGACGGCAAACTGGCGGTGGAGGTGACCTCGGCCCTGAATACCCGGGTGGCCACCACCGATCAGGTACTGGAAAGCCTGCAGGCCGGCGCCCTGCCGGATATCGCCAGTCGGTATGGCGTGCGTTACAGCTTCGAGGGGCGGTCTGCCGATCAACGGGAAACCATGGACGACATGAAAACCGGCCTGGTGATCGGTATCGCACTGATGTATGTGGTGCTGGCCTGGGTGTTTGCCTCCTGGAGCCTGCCGCTGATCGTAATGGCGATCATTCCCTTTGCCCTGGTGGGTGCCTTGTTGGGGCACTGGCTGATGGGGTTGCAGCTCACCATTCTGTCGTTGTTCGGCCTCTTCGGCTTGTCCGGTATTGTGGTCAACAACGCGATTATTCTGGTGTCGTTCTATAACCAGCAGCGCCAGAAAGGACTGGGTATTACCGATGCCCTCAATGAGGCGGCCGTGCAGCGGGTTCGAGCGGTACTGTTGACCTCCCTCACCACCATTGGTGGCTTGCTGCCGCTGTTGTTTGAAACCTCCCTGCAGGCGCAGTTCCTGATTCCCATGGCGACGTCCATCGCCTTTGGCCTGGGCCTGTCCACTTTCCTGGTGTTGCTGGTGATACCGGCACTGTTGTCGTGGCTGGAGCAGTTCCGGGAATGGCGTGCGCAGCGCCATGGCGAAACGCCGGAACCCCTGCAGGGTTGAACGTTGGGGGGCGAATTGGCCAACGGGGAGAACGTTAAGGTGCACAGTGCAGTAAACGTCAGCGGTTTACGTAAAACCTTCGGCCAGGGCGATTCGGCCGTTGCCGTGTTGTCTGACCTGGGCTTTGATCTGCCTGCCGGCAGTTCGTTGGCCCTGATGGGGCGTTCCGGCTCTGGCAAGTCCACCTTGCTGAATATTCTGTGTGGGCTGGAGCAAGTGGATGCCGGCACCGTGACATTGTTTGGCGAGTGCGGCCGGACCGCAGACTGGCCACGCCTGCGCCGCGAGCGAATCGGTGTGGTGTTTCAGGAAGCCAACCTGATGCCCACCTTGTCGCTGCTGGATAACGTGCGCTTTCGCGCTTCGCTGGCCGGCCAGCCGGAAACCCGTTGCCAACATTGGCTGGAGGTGCTTGATATCGGGGAGCTCGGCCACCGGTTTCCGGACCAGGTGTCTGGCGGCCAGCGCCAGCGGGCCGCGCTGGCCATGGTCTTCGCCATGGCGCCGGATCTGATTCTGGCAGACGAACCCACCGGCAGCCTGGATCGCAACACGGCCAACGAGGTGGCTGATGAGCTGTTCAGGCTCCAGGGCGATACCGGTTGCAGCCTGATTCTCGCTACCCACGACCCGGAGCTGGCTGCCCGCTGCCAGCAGACGCTGGACCTTGGCCATCGGTCCGGGGGCTGAGCGCCCATGACGGTGTTTACCGCCCTATTCAGCCACTATCGCCGGCACCCCTGGCAGGGCGCCGCGCTGGCCCTTCTGATGCTGCTGGCCACCGCCTTGTGGACCGGTATTCACCACCTCACCAGCCAGGCCCGCGACAGCCTCGGCCAGAGTGAACGGCTGGTGGAGGTGCGTGAACAGGTGCAGCGAGTTGATGGCGCAGCGCTCACGGTGGAGGATTTTGTCTTGCTTCGCCGCCAGGGCCTGTGCGTGATGCCTTGGCTGGAAGTCTTGCCGGAGGGGCAGTCCCGCCGGGTGATTGGCGTCGACCCTTTGGCAGCCCTGTGTTTTCAGGGCCAGGCTGATGTCGCCAGCTTCGATGGCCAGCCACTGGTCGGCCAGCCGTTTCTGGATATCGCCGACGCAGCTTCTCTAACGGCCGCCGAACAGCAGCTGTTCCTGATCCTGGCCGCGGGCGAGGGTCCTTTGCCCTCGGCCTATCGCGTGGCCCCTTTCGCTTTGTCACCGGATACCGGTCAGCTGGGTGACAGTTTCCTGCTGAACCTGGATGCCTTGAGTGTGCTGGTGTGGCTGATTACCGGGTTGCTCCTGCGCAGTGTCTATCTGTTGTCGCTGTCCCAGCGCCGGGACAGTTTCGCGCTCCTTGCCCGCTTTGGGGTGTCTGGCCGGCGGGTGCGCGGGCATCTGCTATTGGAGCTTCTGTGTCTTGCCGCTCTCACCCTGATTCCCGGTATCTGGCTGGGCCAGGCGCTGGCATCGGTACTGGAAGGTGGCTTCACCAATGTCATGGAAGGACTGTTTGATAGCCGTCAGTTAGCGACCGGCGGCAATCACTGGCGGGTGCCCGCATTGGTGATGACCGTACTGCTGCTCGCCGTGGCCATGGTGGATTGGCTGATGCCGATGGTTGCCCGCGTCACGCCGAGCAGCCGCCTGCGGCCCGCAGCGGCCACATTGTTGGTGTCGGTTGGCCTGGCTGGTGTGTGGCTGGCTAATGCCTTGTGGCTGCTGTTTGTGGCACTGGCACTGGTGTTAGCCGGTATCGGGTGGTTAATGCCCCGGGGCCTGTCGTTGATGTCTGGTGCGGGTGTGCGTGCCAGCGCGCAACCGCGTTGGCGCTGGTGGTGGGCGGAGTTTGGCGTGTTGTGCCGGCGCCTGGCGTTGCCCCTGGTGGCGTTACAGTTCTCCCTGGCCATGGTGTTGGCCGTGCAGGCTTTGGTGATTACCTTTGAAGACACCTTTGATCGCTGGTTGAGCCAGCGATTGTCGGCGGATGTCTACGTGCAGGTGCCCGAGGGCGCGGACAGCGCACTGGCTGCCAACTGGCTGACGGAGCATCTCCCAAGCGCAGACGAAGGGCTTTGGCACCATGTCCAGCGTGGCTTGGGCCGCTTCCGGCATGGGCAAGCCTGGCAGGATGTGGATATCTTTGCCGTGGCACCGGTTGGCCCATTGATGACCGGCTGGGGCCTGCTTGAGCAGACATCACAGCCCTGGCAGACACTGGCGTCTGGTGCCGGTGTGATGGTTAACGAGCAGCTCGCCTACCGCCTGGACTTGTCCGTGGGCGAAGAGCTGGAGCTGGTGCTGGCGGAGCAGGCCCTTAACTTGCCGGTGCTGGGTATCTACCCGGATTACGGCCGGCCTGCGGGGGAAGTGCTGATTGCAGGGCAAATTCTGCCGGCGGACTTTGAGGTGACCTTCGAGAGCTTCTCGATCTCCCCGGCCAGTGTCCCTATTGAAACCATCACTGACGCGTTGCGGGCACTCTGGGCCGAGCCGGCATTGACCATCCGGGACAATCGTGCCATTCAGGACCTGGCCAACCGGGTGTTCGAGCAGACCTTTATGCTGACCCGTGCCATGACGGTGCTGACCCTGGCCCTGGCGGCGGTTGCCCTGTTACTGATGGGCTGGGTATTTCTGTCCACCCGCCTGTGGTACTTCCGGCTGCTGGAAGTCTGGGGTATGACTAAAGCAGAAATCTTCCGGAAACTCCTGCTGTTGGCGCTGGCAGTGACCCTGAGTGCAGCGGCGCTGGCTTTACCGCTGGGTGTTGGCCTGACCTGGGTGCTGGTGCAGCGCATCAACCCCCTGGCCTTCGGCTGGTCACTGCCGATGGCTGTCTATCCGGTTTTCTGGTTGGAATTACTGGCCCTGGCGTTGCTCATCGGCGGCTGTATTGCCTTGCTGATGCGCCGGCAGTTGGGGCGCCCTGCGGTTCGCCCTTCGGTGACCGGTAGCGTGACGGGAGAAGAGCGATGAGGCTTCGTTGGCTGACCATGTTGCTTGTCTACGGGCTGCTTGCAGGCTGCAGCGAGCCGGGCACAGACGCGGGTTTTGCCGGTCTGGGCGGAACGGCCGGCCCTGACGACGGATTTGAGCAGCCGGGACCGGGCACGGAACTGGTTTTCCCCCGGGACTTCGGCCCTCATCCGGCCCATCGCATCGAATGGTGGTACCTCACCGCGAATTTGGAAACGGACGCTGGCGAACCGCTGGGCTTGCAATGGACCCAGTTCCGCCAGGCCATCGAGCCCCGGGATTATGAATCCCCGTCACCGGAGCCCTCGGGCTGGCCATTGCAGGCGGCCTGGATGGCCCATGCCGCCGTCAGCTACCGGGAGCAGCATTGGTTCGGTGAACGCCTGGCCCGGGGTGATCTGGGCCAGGCGGGTGCCACCGCGGAGCCCTTCCAGGTCTGGCTCGACCACTGGCAACTGAGCACGGGCGAGTCCCCGAACCAGTGGCAGGTACAGGTCAGTCATGGGCAGCCCGATAAGGAGAACTACTGGGCGTTTGACCTTGAACTGACCGTGCGGGGGGCGCCGGTGGCCCACGGGGTTGACGGGTTTAGTGCCAAGTCGGCCAGCGGTGAAGGGTCCATGTATTTCAGCCTGGTGGACATCGAGGTGACCGGACAGGTGAGGTTAGGGCGTGAAACGCTGCCGGTAAGGGGCAAGGCCTGGTTCGACCGGGAGTGGAGTAGCCAGTTTCTGAAAGCGGGCCAGCAGGGCTGGGACTGGTTTGCCCTGCACCTGGACTCCGGCGACAAACTGATGGCATTCCAGCTTCGGGAGCAGCAAGATCATTTCCGCTCTGGCACCTGGATACCGGCGGGTGGTGAGCCGATTGCCCTGGCTCCGGGCCAGTTGCAGTTGGAACCGGGCACCGGCGCGGAGCCTGTGCCCACCCGGTGGCGCTTGGCGGTGCCGGACCATGATATTGATCTGACGCTGTCGGCTCCACCAGGTAACTACACCAATGATGGTTTGTATCCCTACTGGGAAAGCCCGGTAACGGTGACTGGCAGTCACGAAGGGGTGGGGTATATGGAGCTTACGGGCTACTCCGAGCCGTAGCGCTTTACCAGACCAGGTCGCCGGATGGTGAAGCCTGCTCAGACCGCAGATCAATGATTGCTTCCTGGCTTTGCTGCTCGGCTTCAATCAGCTCCCGCAGCCGGATTTCCTGTTCTTCCAGGGGGCCGGACAGATCAATGATGATTTCCACGCGCCGGTTCTTGGCCCGGTTGTCTGCGGTGGTGTTTGCGACCCGGGGGCGGGTATCGGCCAGGCCGGTTACTCGCAGGCGCTCGGGCGACACCTGATCCCGCGCCAGCAGCACATTCGCCACGGCGGCTGCCCGGGCCGCTGACAGGTCCCAGTTGCTGAAGAATCTTTCCGTGCGGATCGGGATGTTGTCGGTGTGGCCTTCCACCGCCAGATCGCCGGGCATGTCGGCCAGTACCTCTGCCATGTCAAGCAGCAAGCCCTCGAATTCCCAGGTCAGCTGAGCAGACCCGGACGGGAACGAGCCCTTCTCTTCGACCCGGATTACAATTCGGCGCTGGTCTTCCGAGACATTAATGCGCCCGTCCATAATCGCCGGCTCCAGTACTTCCAGGATCTCTGCCAGGTTGGCATCCATCTGTTCCTGAATAGCGTCCTGCACCGCCTGCTCGGTGGGGTCGTTAAGCGTCTGCAGTTGTGGCTGCTGATCGGTGGTGGTCTGGCGTATTTCATTGACCACGGTCGGCTCCGGCGGTGCCGGTGAGAACTTGTCGAAGATCGGGCTGGTGCCCATGGGGATTTCGAGGGCCGGAATTTCGCGCTGAACACCGAAGGCTTTGGACAGTTCACCGGCAATCTGCTTGAACTTCTGGGCGTCGATTTCGGAGAACGACAGCAGTAACACGAAGAAGCACATCAGCAACGACATCAGGTCGGCAAAGGTGACCACCCAGGCCGGTATCGCGCGCTTTTCCTCTTCCGGTAACTCGTCCATGGTCAGTCGCTTGCCGTCTCCGCTTCACCGTTCTTTGCGCGCTCTTTCGGGGGCAGGTAAGAAGACAGCATCTGTTCAATGATTCGGGGGTTGGTGCCTTCCTGTATGGCCACCAGCGCATCAATGTAGAGGGACTGCATACGGGCTTCTTCGGTCATTCGCAGCGACAGTTTGTCGGCGATGGGCGTGGCAATCATGGTGGCGATCATGGCGCCGTAAAGCGTGGTGAGGAGCGCCACCGCCATGGCCGGGCCGATGGATTTCGGGTCTTCCATGTTCGACAGCATCTGTACCAGGCCGATCAAGGTACCGATCATACCCATGGCCGGCGCCACATCAGCCAGGGCGTTGAACACCTTGGCCCCGGAACGGTTGTGGTCCAGGGTCATCAACCGCTCTTTGTTAAGCAGTTGCTTGATGGTGTTGGCGTCCTGGCCATCCACCAGCATCTGAATGCCCTGGGCCAGAAACGGCGAGCTGACGTCCCGGCCCTCAAGCCCCAGAACACCCTGTTTGCGGGCAATCTGGGCGACTTCAACCAGCTCGTCTATGCTGGCCTGGGTTTCCGGTAGCTTGAACTTGAACGCCCGGGCAGCCACCTTGAAGGCATCAAGAAACTGGAAAAAGCTGAATTTGGCTAGAACCACCAGCAGGCTGCCGCCCACTACAATCAGTAGTGACGCCGGGTTTAAAAATACCTCGGGAGACACGCCCAGTATCACCGCCGATGCGATAAGCATGATGGCGCCGACCAGGCCGATCAGGGTGGCAAAATCCACGGTTACTCCGTTAACTGCTGGGGGTTGAAGTCAGGGGGCGAGAGAATACCCTTTGATTATTCCTTAATCAATTGTCACCGTGGTGACATCGTCGGATTCCCGGTGTTCTTTCCAGGCGGCGTAGCGATGCAGGTCTGATTCCACCAGTTTCAGGCACAGTGCCACTACGCCGGCGTCGTCCAGAAAGCCGATGCCGAAAATGATGTCCGGAATCAGATCGATGGGGTTCAGCACATACAACAGCGCGCCGGCGATGGCGGCAATGCTTTTCCAGGGAATGGCCCGGTAATCGCCCCGCCAGTAATCCCGTATCAGGGAAAACATCAGCCGCACGTCGGTGGCGAACCGTTGCAGCCGGCCACTGCCCCGAACCTTTTCCTCAATGGCTTTCTGCCGTTCCAGCAGCGGCTTCAGGTCTTCCTTGGCGACCTTATCTGCTTCCTGTTTCAGTTGCGTTGCTGCTGCTCTTTCAGAGAACAATGCCATAGCTGTGCTCAATGGTTATCCGATGACTGTAACGGTAACGAAAGTCGTCCATGTCGTCATCTGTGTTTGTACTGGGTCGGGCAGTAAGCCCGCAAAACACCTTCCGGCCTTAATCGCGCATGTTTGGTGCTGCGCCCACTCACCCTCTTGCGCCAGAGCCTGAAACTGCCGGGTTTCAGCTCATGGCGCATCAGGCTGATTACGTCTTTTTCCGGCAGGCCATAGCAGGCTTCGATGGCCTCAAAGGGTGTGCGGTCTTCCCAGGCCATTTCGATAACCCGAGACAGGTCTTCAGGTGTTAGTGTGGAGCTCATCGCAGCACCTCAGCCCACAAAGATTCGTTTGGCCAGGCCTGCGCCTTTCAGACCTCGGATCGCCAGGGTGGTCACCAGCCCGCCAATCATCGCGCCCACCACACCGCAGGTGAGTATGTCCTGCCCGGTCAGGTACAGGCCGGGGATGTCGGTTTTCGGCCGCAGCCAGCGTTGTTCAAAGCGTTCCGGTGTGTGGTCCAGGCCATAGAGTTCGCCTTGCTCGTAACGGCAGAACCAGGCAGTCGACAGCGGTGTGGAGGTTTCCACATAGTCCACCTTGCCCCGGAGCTGGGGCAGCTTCTCATACATCACCTCCAGCAACTGGTCGGTGATCCGGGCTTTCACTGCCTCGTAATCATCACCTCGTTTGCCCCAGGTGGAGCCCTGCCAGGGCTCAAACATCTCCCAGGTGGTGGGGGCCACAATCTCGATGGTGGACGTGCCCGGCCAGCGATTCTGGTAATCCGGGTCTTTGGCCGCCGGGAACGAGATGTAGACCACGGGGAAAGGCGCGTTATGGGGATCACTAAGGAACCGCTCCACATTGCCATCGTGGTCTGCGCTCGGGTAAATCCAGAAGTTGGTGCGGGGCAGGCCGAGCTGGTCGGGCGTGCCTTTCAGACCGATGTAAAGACCGATATGTGGCATGGACGGCTTGATGTGTTCCCGATTGCCGGGATAGCCAATGCGGTCAGCGATGGACTCGGGCAGCAGTCGTTCGAAGGTATTGATCACCCCCGCATTGCTGATCACCAGTGGGGCGCGGATGTCATGGCCGTCGGCCATACGCACGCCAACGGCCTTGCCCTTCTCGATCAGGATATCCTTCACGTCGGCGTAGGTGAGCACATCGCCACCGCCGGCCTGAATCACCGGGATGATGGTTTTGGCAATTTCCGAGGCGCCGCCCACCGGGTAGAAGCCACCATACAGGTAATGCTTGGCGATCAGCGCGTGCACCATAAAGCTGGAATGTTTGGGCGTCACGCCGCAATCGCCCCACTGGCCGGTGATGGCGCCAATCAGCTCCTGGTTGTCGGTCAGGTCGCTTAACACCTCGTAGGTGGTCCGGTTAAAGCAGTCCGGGAGGACGGTTTTCAGGCCCCGGGAAACCAGCGGGCCGGCCAGGGCCGGGGACAGTTTGGACAGGGTGTACCACTGCATGCCGTCGGCAACTTTTCCGAGCAGGGCCAGGTAGCGATCGATGGCTTCGCTTTCGTTTGGGAACGAGGCCAACAGGGAATGCCGCAGGCCCTCCTTGCCGGCCCGAAGGTTGACGACCTTGTCGCCCAGGAAGAAACGGTCGTAGTTCTCGTCCATGGGCGCCCATTCGAGCTTGCCATCGGTGATGTAATCGAACAGCCGGCGGCCAAGAGTATGGCGGGCGCCCATGTCTCCAATGTAGTGCACACCCACGTCCCATTCATAGCCGTTGCGGGCATAGCTGTGGGTGTAGCCGCCAGCGGTGTAATGCTGTTCCAGAACCAGCACCTTGTAGCCGGCCTTGGACAGGCAGGCGGCGGTGGTCAGGCCGCCAATACCAGAGCCGATCACCAGGGCGTCATAAGGGCCTTTCAAACGGCTGGCCCGATAGCGGGTGCCGATACGGATGGAGCTGGGTGTCAGTGTTTTTGAGGTTGTTTTCTTTACCACCACGATTTTCCCCACATGTGCGGATTGGCCCAGTTATCGGGATTGTTCCAGGCCCGTTTATGGTTGTAAGTATCCAGATTGTAGGTGTAAAGCGTGAGTGCGCCGTTCTCGGTTTCCAGCTCTGCGTGGCGCTGGAAACCCAAAGCGATGAAATCGGTAAAGCCCCAATCGGAGGACTGGGGCATAACGACGGCAATCTGGCGGGCGCCGTAGTTCCTCAGCTGGCCCAGTAACAGGGCGCCTTCTTCATAGGGAAGGTGCTCAAGGGTGTCGGTGATCAGGGCCAGATCCGGTGTCTGGGCCGGTGGCAGGTGGGCGTTTGGGTCTTTGGTGTCCAGAGTCAGTAACTGGCACCCTGCCTGCTGCTTCCAGACTGCTGCAACGTCGTTGGCGGTGCTTCCGCAAGAAAGCAGGGTTTGGGGTTGGCTGGTGTCGATGATTCGTGCCAGAACCTTGGCCGGGCTGTCCGCTGATGTGCTCATAGAATGGGCCAGTCTGCTGCGTCCACGGTATGCAGGCCCACCGGTTGTGAAGACCTGCCCTGCCATCGCTCAACGAAGGCTCCATCAGGATCGTATTGTTGCGCCTGCTTGTCCAGATTGAATTGCCGCAAGCCTCGCGGGTCTGCGCCCACGCCGGCCAGGTACTGCCAGTTGCCGTAGTTGCTGGCGACATCGTAATCTACCAGCTGCTGCTCAAACCAGGCTGCGCCGTAGCGCCAGTCCAGCTCCAGTTCGTGCACGAAGCAACTGGCGACCAACTGCCTGGCCCGGTTGCTCATGTAGCCGGTTTCGCGCAGTTGGTTCATGGCGGCGTTGACGATGGGATACTGGGTGTTTCCTTCACACCAGGCCTTAAAACGATGGCCATAGAAGGTCACCTGCCGATGCTTGCGTTGCACACCATCCCGGCGGAACAGGTGGCTGCCGTGTTTGAGCGCGCACCAGTAGAAGTATTCGCGCCAGAGCAGTTCGAACCAGAGCCAGTAGGTGGAATCGTTACGGGTGTGCTGGCGTTCGTAATCTTCGATGGTGGCAGCCACCTCCCGAGCTGACAGGCTGCCATTGGCCAGCCAGGGGGAAAACTTGGAGGACGAGTCCCAGTCATCCAGGGCGTTGCGGGTTTCCTTGTAGGTGGCAATGCCGTGGTTGCCAAAGCAATACTCTTGCAGGCGCGCCAGCCCGGCAGTCTCTCCGCCTGTAAACGTCAGCGCCGATGAGGGCTCCGGGATAGGCGGGCATTCACCCCGGTTGTCTTCCGGGAACCCGGGCGGCGGTGGCAGGGCGGTCAGCGTGCGAATACGCAGAAGATCGGGGCCCCGGTCGCCCTGCTTCTCGATCCGCTTGCGGAACTGGGAAAAGGTTCCGGGCAGCTCGCTGAGAGGCATAGGCAGCGAGCCTTCCGTATACAGGCTCAGTGTTTCGAACTCCTGAAACAGGGTGTTTGGCAGCTTCTGTTGAAGCGTCTGCCACTGTTGCGCTTCGATGGTGCCGGGCTGGCGTGAGCGAATAACGCGATCAACGGAATGCTGGTGAACCAGTTCAGGGAGTGCCTGCTCCGGTTCTCCGAAGGCAATATGCAGGCGCTGCCCCAAGGCCCGCAGGCTGCGCTCCAGGTCGGTCAGGCTTTGCCACAGAAACCGCCATCGATGCTCACCCATCGCCCGGCACTGGAATGGCCCGTTGGCAAACGACCGGGGATCCACCACGTACACGCACAGCAACATGTCAGAGCGGGCCGCTGCCAGTAGCGCTGCGTTATCGTGCATTCGCAGGTCGCGGGTAAACCAGTAAAGCGTTTTCAAAGTATTAAACCTTCTGAAAAAGTTACCGGAACATACGTCAGTAATTGCCCGGAGGATTGGCGTCTGTTTCAGGCCTTGAGGGCACTGACGTGCTAAAGTCCAAGGTTAATGCTGGCAGGCAATTCGACTCAACCGGATACCAGGAGATTGAAAGTGATTAAATCCCGCGCGGCTGTAGCCTTTGAGGCTAACAAGCCACTGGAAATTGTGGAAGTGGATGTGGCGCCGCCTCAAGAGGGCGAAGTGCTGGTGAAGATTGTCGCCACCGGTGTGTGCCATACCGATGCCTACACTCTGTCTGGTGCCGACCCGGAGGGCCTGTTCCCGACGATTCTGGGCCATGAAGGTGGGGGCATTGTGGAAGCGGTTGGCCCGGGCGTGAAAGACCTGAAGGTAGGTGACCATGTCATCCCTCTGTACACCGCTGAGTGTGGCGAGTGTAAGTTCTGTACCTCTGGCAAGACCAACCTGTGCGGTGCGGTGCGGGCGACCCAGGGCAAAGGCGTGATGCCGGATGGTACTTCCCGTTTCTCGTACAACGGCCAGCCTCTGTACCACTACATGGGCTGCTCTACCTTCTCCGAATACACCGTGCTGCCGGAAATTTCCCTGGCCAAGATTCCCAAAGAAGCACCTCTGGAAAAGGTGTGCCTGCTGGGTTGTGGTGTCACCACCGGTATCGGTGCGGTGATGAACACCGCAAAGGTGGAAGAGGGTGCCACTGTGGCCATCTTCGGCCTGGGGGGAATTGGCCTGGCAGCGATCATCGGCGCCACCATGGCCAAGGCCAGCCGAATCATCGCCATCGACATCAACCCTGGCAAGTTTGATATCGCCAGGCAGCTGGGTGCCACCGACGTGGTCAACCCCAACGACTACGACAAGCCGATTCAGGAAGTCATTGTCGAGATGACCGACGGCGGTGTGGACTATTCCTTCGAATGCATCGGTAACGTCAAGGTGATGCGTGCAGCCCTGGAATGCTGCCACAAGGGCTGGGGTGAGTCGGTGATTATCGGCGTGGCCGGTGCCGGTGAAGAAATCAGCACCCGCCCGTTCCAGCTGGTGACAGGCCGGGTGTGGCGTGGCTCCGCGTTTGGTGGCGTGAAGGGCCGTACCGAACTGCCGTCCTACGTGGAGAAGGCCGAGAAGGGTGAGATTCCGCTGGATGTATTCATCACCCATGAAATGCCGCTGGAAGACATCAACAAGGCGTTCGACCTGATGCACGAAGGCAAGAGCATCCGTACGGTGATTCACTTCTGATCAGGGTTGCACCCAGGTCAGAACGTTAAAGGGGAGGCCGCCGGCCTCCCCTTTGTTTTTTCGGTCATGGACTCAGCCTGTTAGCTGGCCTGTAACGCCTGCACCACGGCCTTGGCGGTGCCCTCGGAAGAGGCCGGGTTTTGCCCGGTGATCAACTTGCCGTCCACCACAATGTGCGGTGCCCAGTCATCGCCACGGGTATAGCGGGCGTTGTTCTGCTTGAGCATGTCTTCCAGCAGAAACGGCACGATGTTGGTGAGCTGAACGGCGTCTTCTTCGGTATTACTGAAACCGGTGACTTCCCGGCCGCCTACGATGTTCTGATCCGGCTTGACGAACACGTTCTTGAAAACCGCCGGGGCGTGGCAAACAGCGCCAATCACCTTGTCCTGCTCGTAGGCCGTCTTGATCAGGGCGATGGACTTTTGATCCTCTGCCAGATCCCACAGCGGGCCGTGGCCACCGGGGTAGAAAATGGCATCGAACTGGTTCATGTCCACATCCGCCAGCTTTTTCGTGCTGGCGAGCATTTCACGGGCGTGAGTGTCGTCCATGAAGCGGCGGGTGGATTCAGTGAGGGCGTCTTCGGCTTCACTGTTGGGGTCTACCGGCGGCTGACCGCCTTTAGGGGACGCGAGGGTAGTGTCGGCGCCTGCGTCCTTGAAGACGTAAAACGGTGACGTGAACTCTTCCAGCCAGAAGCCTGTCTTGTGGCCGGTATCGCCCATTTGGTCATGGGAAGTCAGTACCATCAGTATCTTCATTGTGGTCGATCCTTGTGTCGGAGTTCAGAAACGAGTTTGATGTGCCTTACCCCGAGACCTTGTGACGGGATGGCGATATTTCAACAGGGATTACGGTTACAGGTAGGTTATGGATGCTGCGGCCTACTATACTGTCATCGTTTTACACTCATTTGACCATGGATTGAGGCCGAAATGGACGTGAGAAACGTAAGGCTCCGGCTGGCATCTTTGCTGCTGCTCTTCACCATGCCAGTACTTGCGCAGCAGGGCACGGAAACCGTCGAACCACTCACGGTCACCGTCGGGGTGAACCATTCTCCGCCCTACCGAATACTGGAAGCCGGCCATAAAGGTGGCCTCTATCTGGAGATTTTCGAGGAAATTGCCGATCGCCTTGGTTGGCAGGTGAAGTACCGGGAGGCGCCGTTTCGGCGTGTACTGCTGATGCTGCAAAGAGGGGAAGTGGATGTAATGTTGGGGCCGCTGAGAACCGACGGTCGCGAGGACTACATGACCTTCGTTGCCCCCGCTTTCCCTCCGGAGCGCCGTCTTTTCTTCTATCTGGATGACGACCACCGGATCACCCGCTACAACGATCTTTACGGAAGAACGGTTGGCGTCCTGGATGGCGCCACCTACTTCAGCCGGTTTGATCGCGACAGGGATCTGATCAAAGAATCGGCACCGCACTACGAGAACCTGATGCTGATGATGGAAAAAGGCCGGGTGGATGTGGTGATCGCTCCGGAACTTGTAGGCCTGTACACCATCAGTCGATTGCAACTCCCGGCGCAGGTATCTCCGTTTTTTGTGCCGGGCGAACGTTCCTGGATTGCGGTGTCGGATAAATCGCCTGCGCTAAAATATGCTGACGACATTCGCGCGGCCCTGAAGCTGATCGAACGTGAAGGTATCAAGGAAAATCTTGTGTTGAAGTACCTGGAACAACCCGCTCAATGACCCCTGACCACAACGATTTATGGTTTTTGCCCCTTGGCGGCACGGGTGAAATCGGTATGAACCTGAACCTCTACGGCCACGATGGCCAGTGGTTGATGGTGGACTGCGGGGTGACCTTCCCCAAGCCGGGCCGTATCGCGGCCGATGGCACCGTGCACCATCGTGGTGAGCCACCGGTGCAGATGGCAGACCCGGCGTTTATCGCCGACCGGCGGGACAAACTGGCGGGGTTGATCATTACCCATGCCCACGAAGATCACATCGGCGCCGTGCCCTATCTCTGGCCACTGCTGCAGTGCCCCGTCTACACCAGCCGATTTACCGCTGAAATCCTGCGCCGAAAGCTGGCGGAGTTTGATCTGTTGCATCGGGTACCGATCATCGAGGTGGACACCGGAGAGCGCCGGCAGATCGGCACGTTCAATGTGCAGTGGCTGGCACTCACCCACTCGATTCCCGACCCCAATGCCCTGATGATCCGCACCCAGATTGGCAACATTTTCCACAGCGGTGACTGGAAGCTGGATGATAATCCGTTGGTTGGTCACGGTTACGCCACATCCACGTTTACCGATCTGGCGGAAGAAGGTGTGGCCGCCATGGTCTGTGATTCCACCAACGCCACCGTGCAGGGCCACTCGGTCTCCGAGGCGGCGCTGCACGAAGGCCTGCGGGACCTGATTGCGGTGGCCGAGGGGCGGGTGATTGTCACCTGCTTTGGCAGCAATATTGCGCGCCTGCACACGCTGGCCAGTATTGCCCGGGAAACAGGCCGCTACATGGGATTGCTGGGCCGCTCGTTGGTAAACATGAGTGGTGCGGCCAAGGCTACGGGGCTTTGGCCGGGCTCAGACAAACTGATCAGCCCCGCCCATCTGGGCTACCTGCCGCGCCATGAGGTGCTGGGTGTGGCCACCGGCAGCCAGGGTGAACCTCGAACCGCGTTGCGGCGCCTTGCCCAGGGCAGCCACCCGGATTTTGAGCTGGAAGCCGGTGACACGGTGATTTTCAGTGCCCGGGCAATACCCGGCAATGAAGAAGCCATCGAGGCGCTGATCAGCCAGCTGCGCAAACTGGGGGTGATTGTGATTACCGCCGAAGACGCGGGCGTGCCCATTCATGCCTCAGGCCATCCGGCCCAGGATGAACTTAAGGCGATGTATCGCTGGGTTCAGCCCCGCATTGCCATTCCTGTTCACGGTGAGGCTGAACATATGGACGTGCATGCCGATCTTGCGAAAGGTGCAGGCGTGCCCAGGGCCATGGTTGGCCGAAATGGCGACCTGTTCATGGTGCGGCCAGTGCCGGGTATTCGGCGTCAGGTCGTCGAGACAGGGCGGTTGGGGTGGCAAAAGCAGGAATTGGTCAGAGTCTATTGATGGCTGCAAGGAACTTAGTAAGCTTATGATGGTCTATGTCGCCAATCCGTGAGTGACGCAAGGGAATGAAGATGACCACTATTCGATTATGGGATCTACCGGTCCGGCTGTTTCACTGGTTGTTGGTGTTGGCGGTGCTTGGTGCCATCGCGACCACCAAGCTCGGTGGCAGCTGGATGGTTTGGCATGAGCGATTTGGCTTACTGGTTGTGGGCTTGCTGGCCTTTCGTATCGCCTGGGGCTTTCTGGGTTCCAGTTACGCCAGGTTTACCCGTTTTGTACGCGGCCCCGGCGCTATCATGGCCTATCTCAAAGGCCGGTGGCAGGGCGTGGGCCACAACCCGCTGGGTGCTTTATCGGTTCTGGCCCTGATCGGCTTGTTCGGTTTTCAGGCTGTGACTGGGTTGTTCGCCAATGACGAAATTGCCTTCTACGGCCCTCTGTACCCGCTGGTGTCGTCAGATCTGAGCGGCACCCTGAGTGGCTGGCACCGGCAAACCGAATGGTATCTGTACGGCCTGGTGGCCCTGCATGTGGCAGCGGTGATGTTCTACACCCACGTCAGGAAAGACAATCTGGTGAAACCGATGATCACTGGCAGGAAAGTGGTCCCGGACGGGCACGCCGAAGATGCTAAAGGCGGGGGTGCGATCGCGTTCGTGGTGTCTCTGGTGTTGGCACTGGCGGTGGTGTGGGCGGCCAGCGGTGAGCTTGTATCACCACCGCCGGCGCCGGAACCTGCCCCCCAGGATCTGGGCTGGTAGGTTAACCGCGCTGATCAGTCGGCACGGAAGTTGTCGTGGCAGGCTTTGCAGGTTTGCCCGACAGCGCTGAACTGGCGCGCCAATGCACCACGGTCACCGGTTGCGGCCACTTCCTGCAGTTTGTTGGCTTCACGAACGAAGTTAGTGCCGACTTCCCGAACTTTATCCGTTTGCTCGAAAAATTCCGGCTTCAAGCGGGTATTCTCTGCTTTATCCATGGTTGAATCGGGGCTGTAAAGCGCGCCCATGCCAGAATTGGCGATGGCCGCAATGGCGTTGGCCGCCGCTTTCATCTGGTCTGCATTGAATTCCACATCGCCATCAACGGCTTGAGCTTTGATTTTGCCCATGTTCCAGGACATGAACTGGTAGCCAGCCTGGCGTGCTTTGATCTGGTCTTCCACGCTCAGCTGGGCAACCGCTGGCATGGCAAACGAAGCAGCGAGTAGAGCGGCGGTCATCACACCGGTTTTTTTCATATCAGGTCCCTCTCTTTTGGTCGAATTGGTCAATTTGCCAAATTGCTCTATAAAGGCTTGGTTATGAGCATCCTACCTGTATAGACTCAGTGCTGACAGTTATAACAGACTAAAGTTCAATCTGGAGAATTTCCAAGTATGGCGATTTGGACCGTTACCCCGAACCTGGAATACATGGCCGAGGCCAGCAAGAACACCGCCGTCAGTCACATGGGTATTGAATACCTCGAAATTGGTGACGATTACGTGAAAGGCCGCATGCCGGTGGACCAGCGTACGGTTCAGCCGTTTGGCATCCTGCACGGCGGTTCCTCGGTGTTGCTGGCGGAAACCCTGGGCAGCATGGCGGCCAATTGCTGCCTGAAAGACAAGAACACGGTGGCGGTGGGGCTCGATATCAACGCCAACCACATTCGCCCGGTGACCGGCGGCTGGGTGTACGGCACGGCCCGCGCCCAGCACATCGGCAGCACCACCCAGGTTTGGGAAATCCGCCTGGAGAACGAGCAGGGCAAGCTGACCTGCATTTCCAGGCTGACGATGGCGGTTACCAAGCGTCCCGGTTGATGGGTTTGCGCGCCAGCACCGCCGCACTGGCACAGGTGGCCATGGCAGCGATAACCACGGTTGGCCCGGTTGGCAGATCCTGCCAGGCTGAGATCAGAAGCCCCAGACTGTGGCCCGCCAGGCACGTCAGTATGGCGAAGACAATGCTGGTGCCCCGCAGGTGTATCAGTAGCAGTGGGGCGGCAATCAATGAGGTGAACACCACGTAGATGCCGGCCAGGTCGACCGTCAGTGTGATGGCGATAGCGAACATTGGCAGGAACAGCCAGCCCCTGTAACTCTGCGGCAGGACGTATTGCCAGACAAGCACGGCCAGTGCCAGCAGCACCATCGGGGCCAGCACCGTGGGTGTGGTCCAGAGCAGATCTCCGTTCAGGGTATGGGCAAGCCGCTGTGCGCCGTGGGGGTCCTGGCTTACCAGCAAGGTGGCCAGGCACGCGCCCAGTGCGTAGAGCAGGCCAATCATGGCTTCACGGTGACGGGTCAGATACCGTAAAACCAGGCTGACCAAGGCAACCGCAAGCAGCGCCAGGGCCAGACTGCTGGCAAGGCTTGCAGTGGAGCCGCTGGCAGGGAGTACCGTACCGACCAGCAAAATGCCCAGCGCCGCCCACTGGGCGATCGCCAGATCCGCAAATACCATACCCCGCTCAAGTACCCGGTTGCCCAGAGGCACCAGGGCGATTGCAGTCAGCGCGCTGGCGGTGAGTGCCGGCCACATCCAGCCCCACTCATTCCACATTCGTTGGCTCCTGATGATTCAACAGTGTGTCGACGATCAGGTTGATAACCTGCTCCAGAGTCTCTTCACCCGGTTGGCCGGTGACGGTGCCAGGTAGCACTATCGCCGGTATGCCGGATTGTGAGGATAACCACCGGGCCGGACGATCATCCTGATAGGAGGCGACGATAATCACGCTGGCACGAGCCAGGTCCGGGGTGGCCAGTACGTTCCGCAGGTACGCGCTGCCGGGTGGTAAGCCGGGTTTTGGCTCCAGGTCGGCAATGACCTCGATGCCCAGCCAACGCAGCAGATAATCGAAGGTGGAGTGCTGGGTAACCACACCGGTCCCGGCCAGTTGCCGGGCGGCAGAACGCCAGGACTGGCGTTGCTGGTTCCACTCTCCCCGCCACCGAATGTACCTCATTTGAATCTGCGCTTGCTGATCGGGGACCAGGGCAGCCAGTCGTTCGGCGAGGGCATCGGCAACCAGGGGGATGGCGTCCGGAGACAGATGCAGGTGCGGGTCGCCCTCTGGATGGACGTCCCCCATGCTGCGGTCAACGTGCTCATGACTCTGATGCAGAGGAGCATGGTCGGCGGCAAAGAACAGCCCATCGCTGCCGGGCTGGATCTTGCGATTGGCCGCCCTTGAGATCAGCGAAGGCAGCCAGCCGGCTTCCAGCGACGCACCCGTGCACACGGCCAGGTCGGCTTTACGCATGGCGGCAATCAGGCTGGGTCTGGCCTCAATGTAGTGCGGGTCTTGCCAGGCGGTGGTCGCGGTGGTGATGGTTGCATCCGGCAGCAACGCCGAGACCAGGCTGGCCCACTCTGGTTCGCAGGCGAACACATTCAGACTGGCGCTGGCCGGCACGCTGGCAAACGCCAGCAGCCAGCCAAACACCCATGCCAGGCGGTTGGGCTTAGAAATCATGGGCACCATGAGCTCCGAAGGTCATCACGTACTGCAGAGTGACGGTGTTGTCGGCGTCATCGAAACCGTGAGCACTCTGGTGCGTGTACTGCAGACGCAGAGTCGAGAAGTGGGACCGGGACCAGGCCAACATCACGTCGGTTTCTTTCAGTTGCTGATCGTGGAAGTGGTCACCGTGGGCTTCCTTGAGATCCACCCGGCCATAGCGGGCACCGACAGACCACTGGGGGGTAAAGCGGTAGACAGCGGAGGTATACCAGCCCTGGTGGTAATCTGAGGAGCGGGCATGTTCGTTCAGTTCGTCCGCGTACAGGTATTCGCCGCTGAGCGTCAGCTGTTGCTGGCGGGTGTTGCCATCAGGCGACCATTTCCAGACCAGGTCGGCGATATAGAGGTTCTCGCCGGTGTAGGCGGCGGCATGGCTGTGGTCGTGATCACCGTGGTCATGGTCATGATCGTGATCGCCGTCATGGTCACCATGAACCTGGCGGTTGTTCAGATAGGACAGCCCGGCCTGCCAGCTTTGTGACACCCCGATGTCGCCACCGAAACGAGTGTTGACGGTGTACACACCAATGTCTTCGTCACCTTCCGTCAGGCGATTGCCGTTGAAAGCCTCCGCCCCGATCTGCCAGAAAAACGGTGTGGGCATCAGCAGGTTGACCCGCAGGCCGTCGTCGAAGTAGTGGCTTCCCAGAAGAGCCCGATAGGCTGCGGGGCGCTCGACAAAGTTGTCTTCATGCATGTGGCGACTGTTCAGGTAGCCAACTTGGGACAGGAAGCGGCCGCCCCGAATGCTCAGGTTCCAGGGCATGCCGGTGGTCTGCAGGTAGGCTTCTTCCAGTGCCACTTCGGTTTCGCCGTGATGTTCTTCCAGGACGGCGGTCAGGCGGCCTGCGAACAGATCATCAATTGGGGCAGACAAAGACAGCTCGGTGTGCCCGAGCCCAAAGCCTTCGTCCCGGTGGGACAGCGCGGTGGCGTTCTGTTTGTAATAACCATCCAGAACCACGCTGATGTCTGGGTTCATTTCATTGGCCTGGGCCGACGCAAATGGCACCAGCAAGGTGGAGAACAGGCCGGCTTGAAGGCGGGTAAAACGCATGTTGAATCCTCGTACTGCTTGCATAGGAAATGGAGTCAGCGCCGGTGATGCGTTGAGCAGCCGGCGCTGTGTGATCGGTGTTGGTTAGTGAGCGTGATCGTGGTCGTGATCATCCATCAGGCCAAGCCAGACCAGGCTGGCGGCCTGGAAGTCCAGGGCAATCGTCCGCAGAACCTCCCGCTCATGGGTGTCGATTTCGATGATGGACTGACCATCCGGTGTCAGTGCAAACAGGCGGTCTTCGCTGGCCGACTCGGTAAACGCAACTTGGTCGCCCTCTGCCAGTGGCTCCATAACGTCCAGGGTGGCAGCCAGTAGCCAGCCGTCGGCCGGGTCGAACAACCGAAGCTTGCCGTCATTACCGAACACGTAGAAGGTTTCACCGTGTCCATCAAAGCCCTGGGCAATGCGAGTGACGCCTTCGCCCAAGGTCAACTCCAGGTAGGGCTCGGCATCTTCCGGGTTGATGACGAAAAGCTGGTTTCCGGCAATGCCAACCAGGGCGTCGACGTCATGATGGGCAACCAGGGTGCCAATGCGGCTGCCGTCGATCAGGGTTGGTGGGTTATCCAGTTTTTCAGCAGGGAAGGTATCGTCTTCCAGATCGATCACCAGCACACCATCGGAGCAGCCGAAGGCCAGGGCATGGTGATTGGCTGCCGCGCCATGCAGGCGTGGGCATTGTTCAGCGTAGAGGTGTTCGTGGGTGAAACTGCCACCGTCCAGCTGGTAACGCTCAACTTCCGCTGGCAGGGTCGTATCGGTGATCGATGAATCACGACGGGTAACGAACAGGCGATCCCCAACCATCTTGGCAACGCCATGCATGTTGTTGTCACGACCCAGAGATGCGACCTCACTGTTACTTTCCAGGGAGTGGTCGGAGAAGACTGTCACCTTGGCGTTGGCCGCGCTGGCCGCGCCGTCGTAGAACACCACGCCATACTCTTCGCCGAGGGAATAGTGGGTGGGCCGGTGATCGTTCAGCGTCAGGCTCAGCATGGATGGCGTTTCCGCGTAATCATGCATGTGGTCGCCGTGGTCTTCGGTATAGAGTCCGCTGTCAACAAAGGACACCAGGTCATCTCCACGCTGGATGACTACCCCATACCGTGCGTTGGGTGATCGGTACAGGCGGGGTGCCTCACCGTCCAGGGGGAATTGTTCCAGTATGCTTCCGTCGTCCAGGTCCATCACCTTGATCTGTGAGCCGGTGCTGTCATAAATGGCCAGGCGCCCGGCGGTCTCGATCTCTGTGTGGTCGTGACCGTCACTGGAGCTGCTGCCGCCGCATCCAGAAAGCATGAGTGCTGAGGCTGCGACAATGGATGTAATGATCAGCCTTGGTGTTACCGGTTTTTGAGCGGGGGGTGCTAGTTTCATTGAATTCTCACTCCTTTGTTCATGTTATAACGTTGCATTAAAGGTTCAGGATGAAAGCCAATCGAGGCCAACAATCAGTCTTGGGGTGCCATTCGGCTGCGGTGAACGATGCACCAGTCCCCGGCCCTCATTGCCCTCCCATGCTTCGCCCTTCAGAAGGGCGACGGCGGCAGTGGGTATGGTTTGAATTTGATCTGAGGGAACACTTTGCTCTGGCAGAGGGCCTTCACCAGCAGGACGGGTAACAAGGGGTTCGGGTAGCCACTCGGTTCCTGGCCCGCGGTAAGTGCAAAGCAGCCGCACCGGTACCCGATCCACATGAAATCTGGGGCACATAGTGTCAGCCAGAACATGTATGCGAAGACCTATCGCTTCAGGCTCAAACAGGCACTGATACATCTCTGCCAGCTCGTCGACATCGGCAATCCAGTGGTTGGAACCTTCGATATCAAGAGCCCACCCGGGCAATGCAGTGGCCGCACTTTGCCCACGTTCGAGGCTGACGAAACGTTCAAGGTTCCCCGCGCGGTTACAGAATTCATTTACGAATGCGGCCCAGTGGTTGTTCCGGGGTCTCTGCCAGACGGCCAGGTTAACGTTGTCACGGAGTATTTCCGCAAGGCACTGTACATTTTTCCCGTGGACACTTAAGGAGTGTTCGAGGTTATGAGGGTGTTGTGTCATCGCTGGAACCTCTTGGTCTGGCGAGAGAAGCCGAATCCGGGCTGACAATGTTATGTTATAACATATGAATTGTGAAGGGCTGACATGAATTGGCGAAACGGGTTTGAGGAAGTTGACCGGGGTTTGAGAGATATCAAGTTTTCAGCCTGCCGGTCGGCAGGATCGGTGATACACTCAATTTAGTTCATTTTATCAACCAGTTTGCAGCGGCTGCTTTCTCGCATCAGGAGACTGTGTGTCAATCAAAGTGACGATTGGTGGGGCCATGACAAGGCTCGTGCTTGCCTGCTTGATGATGGTGTCGGTAAGCCATCACGGGGTCGTGGCCGGAGAGTCTGAAAGGTTCGTATGCACCACACTCTTGGCCAGTGGTAACCCTCAGTACCCACCTCTGCTTTGGCGTTCAGACCGGTCGCCCGGGGAGCTGGTTGGCGCTATACCAGCATTTTTGCGGGAGCTGACAGAGCCGCTCGGAGTTAAAGTTGAGGTTCGGGACAAGGGTTCCTGGGCCAGGGTGCAGCATCTTGCAAAGCTGGGTGATCTTGATCTCGTGGCCGGCGCCTTTATGACATCGGAGCGCATTGGTTATATGGATTATGTGCTGCCGCCGATGACTCACTTACCCACTAGCGTCTGGGTGCCAAAAGACCGGCCTTTTGAGTATCGCCATTGGCCGGACTTGCAGATGAAGCGGGGCAGCACCCTGATCAACAACAGTTTTGGTCAGCGTTTCGATCAGTACGCAAAAGCAAACCTGATGATCGAAGGGGTGCGCACGATTGAACAGTCATTCCTGATGGCCAGGGCGGGCCGAGTTGACTATGTGTTGTACGAACAACTTCAGGGGCAGGTGAAACTCCAGAGGCTCGGGCTTGCCGGCGATTTTATTGCACTGGACCCACCGATTTCGAGGGAGGGGCTGTTCTTTGCGTTTCCGAAAGGCTCACCGTGCAATTCAGAATCCTTCAGGGAAGCTTTTATGGAACGGCTCTCGCACCTGACGGTGAACAGAAGATTGCCAACGCTTATCGAGGAATATACGGCCCGGTACGTTGGCAATCAGGATTTATAACGGTGCATCGATCTTTGCTGCCGTTGGTGCTGCCCATGATGCAGCGGCCGCAGGCGGTCATGTAAAGTAGTTCCTGGGGTTACGTCAGAGATAAAACGTTTCAGGAGCAACGGTATGGGGCACCGATCTTTGCCACTATGGTGGTTGGCGTTTGCAGCGGCACTGATTCCCTTGCTGACGATCCACCTGACCTTTGCCGTGTCAGTAATAGAAGGGTATGTGTCGTGGTGTGTGCCGTATTGGGACAGCTGCACCAGCATCAGCCGAACCGGTCGCCACGGTACCGCTTATTTCATTTTTAAGGGGACCATGCTGCCGGCAGCACTGCTGGGGATTTTGTTCTGGTGGCTGAACGGTCTCTGGTTGCGCCAGCTTGGTGTTCAGGCTAGGCGCGTTGCCTGGATTCCATGGCTCGGTTTGATTGCCTGTGCTGCCCTCGCCTTTTATACCCTGGCGCTGGGCCATGCGGGGGACGGTTTTAACCTGACTCGCCGTATTGGCGTTGTTCTGTATTTTTCATTCACCTATCTGTGCCAGTTGCTGGTCAGCGCCTGCCTGATGAATCATCCGAGGTGGTACACCTCCGGCCTGCGCTTGTTACGTCTTTGTCAGCTGACGCTGGCAGTAGGCATTCTCTCGGTGATTCTGACGGCGGTGGTACCGGACTGGTACAGCCAGAAAGACGATGCCTTTGAGTGGGTGCTGGCGCTGCTGATCAACCTGCACGCGCTCTGGCTGGCTTTGCTGTGGCGGCGCAGCGGGTTTCGCGCCAGGCTGTGGGCAGATTGACGGCCTGCGGGACAGGCCGGGGCCGGCTTGCTAGACTGCCGGCAAAACGGACCTCATGAGCCTGCCACCATGACCACGATGACATCATCAAGCCCGTGCCCCTGTAGCAGCGGCAAGGCCTACCAGGATTGCTGCCAGCGCTGGCATTCCGGGCAGCCGGCACCTACCCCCGAGGCGCTGATGCGCTCTCGCTATGCGGCGTTTGTGCTGCGCAATCCCGACTACCTGATGGCCACCTGGCATCCGGATACCCGGCCCACGGAGCTGGGGCTGGAAAACTCTCCGGAGTGGGCATCACTGCAGGTTCTGGATGCCAGTGAGCAGGGCGCCCGTGGCCGTGTCCACTTCCGTGCGCTCTACCGGGCCGGAGTTGGTTGGGGTTATCTGGAGGAAATCTCGGAGTTTGTGCGGGAAGGCGATCGCTGGTTTTACGTGGCCGGCGAAACGAGCGAGGGTGCCCTCAAACCCGGCCGCAACGAACCTTGCCCGTGCGGCAGCGGGAGAAAGTATAAAGCCTGTTGCCTGAAAGGCTGATAACAGGAAATCCTGTCATATTGAGGAGGTCAGACGTTAGTGCCGGGTTAGGATAATTCATGGGGTTCCCGTCACCCTTGGTGTGCTAGATTATCTCGTCCAGTGATGAGGAACCTATGCACTCAAAGACCCCGGTTAACCCGGAAACCACCAAAGGCGTTCTCTATGGGCTGGCTGCCTACACCCTATGGGGCAGTTTTCCCCTGTACTTCGCGTTGTTTCAGGGGATTCCCGCCTGGGAAGTCCTGATTCACAGGGTAATCTGGTCCTGCCTGTTTCTCGCCATCGTGATTTCCCTTCTCACACGCTGGCCGGCGGTAATCGCAGCGTTGAAGCAGCCAAAGAGGCTGGGTTTCGTACTCGGTTGTGCGGTGTTCATTGCCCTTAACTGGGGCGTCTACATTTATGCCGTGGAAACCCGGCACGTGCTGCAGGCCAGCCTGGGGTACTTCCTTACCCCGCTGGTGAATGTGGCCATGGGGCTGCTGATTCTGGGGGAGCGGATTTCACGCTTGCAAGTGGTTGCAGTGACCCTTGCGGCAGTGGCGATTCTGTACCAGTTTGTTCTGCTGGGTGAGCTGCCCTGGATTACCCTGGTGCTGGCGTTCAGCTTTGGCACCTACGGGTTGATGCGAAAGAAGGTCGAGCTGGATGGGCTGTCTGGCCTGTTTGTGGAAACTCTGCTGTTGCTGCCGCTGGGGCTGGTGACGCTGGCCTGGTTGTCATCGGAGGGTTTGTCTCACTTTGGTGGCACCAGCTACAGTACCTTGCTGTTGCTTTCCAGCGGTGCGGTTACTGCCATTCCCCTGCTGGCCTTCGCCGGTGCCGCCCGGCGGCTGAAGCTCTCGACGGTGGGGTTTCTGATGTACATCAACCCCACTATCCAGTTCCTGATTGCGCTTTTTGTGTTCTACGAGCCCCTGAGCACCGCGAAACTGGTGAGCTTTAGCATGATCTGGGTGGCGCTGGGGATTTATTCCTGGTCGGCCTGGGATCAAAGGGGGAGATCATGAAACAGCGCATCATCGGCTATCACCAAGACGACGAAAACCATTGGGTGGCGCAGCTGGCCTGCGGGCATAACCAGCATGTGCGCCACGATCCGCCGTGGGTGAACCGCCCATGGGTTGTTACCACGGAAGGGCGGCAGGCCATGCTGGGAGTTGAGCTGGACTGCAAAAAGTGTGACGAGGGTGCTCCGGCCGATGAGCAGCCAGGCCTTCAGGCCATCGTCTCCAGATAGGCTTCCAGTTCGTTAGCCAGCCAGCCTACCACGGCGCCGCCCTGAGCCTGCTCTGACTCGAGGGCGCTGAACACCTTCCACCAGCGCGCGCTGCGGTGGTGGATGGTTTTCAGTTGTTCTTTCCGCAGTGCCTCGGCAATTAACGGTAACGGCAGGTCCGCCCAGCCGGCACCGTCCATCACTGCATCCCGGATCAACTCGTACTGGGTAAACGCCAGGTAGTTGGCGGTTTCCGGTGAGTCTGCCACCAGCACTGAATCCTGCATGTAGGCGATGGTGATTTCGGTGTGGCTGATCAGATCGTCCTGGGTTACCCGTTTGAGCTGGCTAAGTGGATGCTCGGGCGCAGCGACGGTCAGCATGCGCACGTCAGCCAGCTCGCGGAACCATTGGTAGCCCTCATTCATCAGTTCCGGCATCAGGCCGTAGGCGACATCCACCGACTGGTTACGGACCAGCGAGGGCAGTTCTCGCGGAGGGGCAAGATAGATCGACAGGCTGGTTTGCGGAAACCGCTGTTTCAGGCGGCGCAGGATGTCTCGCCACACGTCCTCGGGAATGGCATCGTCCCGGGCGATGCGCAACACCGATTCGGCGCCGCTCAGGTGGTGCTGGCAGCGGGCCTGTATCTGGCCGGCGACCTGATCAAAGCGCCGACAGTCGGTGAGAATGGACTGGCCGATGGAGGTCAGATGCAGCTGGTTACCGCTGCGTTCAAACAATTCAACCCCCAGCTCATCCTCCAGCGAGGCCAACACAGTGCTGACCGTCGTCCGGCTGCGGTTCAGCTCGCGGGCGGCCGCGGCCACGCTGCCGTTCCGGACTACGGACAGAAAGGTTTTAATCTGGGAAGTTTTCATGCTTATCTCGTTGCGCCGGATTTTCCGTCGCTCAGCGACTCACGCCTTCGTGATGATGCCGATAATATGGCCGGCAATTCTCAGGAGGTCAAAATGTTTACTTCTCTGGCGCGGGAAAATATGGCGCTGACATTATCTGCGGCCGGTGCGGGCTTGTTTGCTGTCGTCGGTATCGGCTGGGGGCTTTGGGTTGATTCCCTGGTCATTCTTTTCGATGGCGCCTATTCACTGATCAGTCTGGCGCTGTCCCTGCTTTCTCTCTATGCCGCTCGCCTGGTGCGTCGGCCGGCAACAGAAGATTATCCGTTTGGTTTGGGTGCGGTGGAGCCGCTGGTGATTGCGGTGAAAGGCCTGGTTATTGCCCTGGTGTGTGTGCTTTCGCTGGCCTCGGCGGTGGTTTCGCTGCTGCAGGGTGGCCGTGCGGTGGCCGCCGACATGGCCATGGTGTTTGGTGCGGTGAACGTGGTGGGTTGCCTGGCCGTGTGGGTGTATCTGCGCTGGTCCAGCTTCCAGAACGACTCTGGCCTGGTCAGGGCCGAGCAGAGGCAGTGGCTGATGGACAGCGCCCTGAGTGCTGCTGTGATGATCGGTTTTGCCGCCGCCTGGATGCTGGAGAAAAGTCAGTGGTCAGAGCTGGCAGTATACGCAGACCCGGTGATGATGCTGGTGATCTCGGTGTATTTCATGACCGTGCCGGTGAAGATGATTCTGGAGTCAGTGCGTGAGTTGCTGCTGGCGGCACCCTCGGAAGAGGCCATGGACGATATCCAGGAAACCCTGGAAGACCTTGGCTTGAATCCGGGCCAGGTGAGAGTGGCGAAGCTGGGCCCCAACCTGCTCCTGGAAGCTCGTATGGTCAGAATCTGAATCTGATGTTCTGGCATCAGCCAGCTTTCAGCCCGCCGATGGACAGAATCAGTCTGCGGGTGTCGTCCTTTTTGATGATCAGGTGGTCCAGCAGTGCCTGAAGTGCGCCGTTTGGATCCTCCGGGTAGTTTGAAGCAAACCGTTTGACCAGCTCAATCTGGACATGCAGATCCTGGAACCGGCCATAGAGATCCTGGCGCTGTCGCAGGGTCTTAAGGGCGGATTTCCAGCTGTCGATGTCCAGTTCCATCAGGTAGCGGATGCGCTTCAGGAGTTTGCGCAGATTGTGGATGTCCTCATCTGGCGAGTCGTGCAGCAGTTCTGCGGTTTTCCGGTTGAACATTCGTAGCCGGTGCTCAACGCTTTTTTGAATGTCCCTGGTACTGAGTTTGTCGATCAGTTTGCGGAATTGCCGTGACTGCAGCTCGTCTTCCCAGCTGTGCAGGCTCTGCCGGTAACGTTTGCTTGCAAGCCGTTTCGCCAGTTTTTTCTGTTCCTTGTCCACCCGCGCGCAGACCCATTGCTCCAGTGCCTTCAGGAGTTCTGGCTGGTCACTGCATAGCTGCGGCAGATCCTGGCTGAATACGTGCAGGTCCCGCAGGTTGCTCGTGGCCTGGGCGTGTCGTTTCAGGTGGGAAATGTGGCTCTTCAGTGATTTGTTTCCGGTTACCTCGGCCAGGGATTCGGCCACGGCGCGGCTGCGACGAAGGGCAATGCGATACTGGTGGAGAAACTCATCGTCCAGGCCGAGCATCACCCCCCGATGTAACTGGGCAAGACTCTCGGCCTGCCCCAAAAGCACTGACGGAGTGTCTTTGACCGTCGCTTTGCCGGCGTTCTTGTGCCGTTTCTGATTCTTGCGATTGAACGCCTCGAAACTGAAATCCACAGGGGTCAGGAAGGTTTCAAGCCGCCCCTCCCGTTTGCCGAGCTTGCGCCAGTGTTTGATTGGCAACCGTATGTGAATAAAGCTGGCCGTTGGGAGTTCAAAGGGAGCGTGCGGCACCAGGGTTGCTGCCAGCTCCAAAAGAGCCGGGTTGTGCCCGACAATGGCCAGGGTTTGCGCCTGATCGTCACAGTTCTGCAGCCACTGTAATAGACGCCGGTAATCAAAGGTATAGAGTTCCGGGTTAGTGTAAATCTGTGCTTCACCAATCGAGGGAGGCAGGATGCCTTTCAGCGTTTGTTGGGCGCGCAGGGCAGGGCTTGCGTGAATCTCTCCTGCCATGGCCCCGTAACGCAGCAGTGCCCGCCCCAGCGGTGCCAGCTGTTGCTCGCCTCTTGGGTTAAGCGGGCGGTCCTTGTCGCTGAGGTTGTCGTTATCCCAGCTGGATTTGGCATGGCGGATGAGAAAAAGGTGTTTCACGGTGAGCTCTCCCCGGCACGGCTGACATGAAACTTTAGTCTGACACAAGCTCAAGTCGTTTACATGACGGCCGATACCCGAACTACCCGAAAGGCTTGATACAAATGGCCTGGCAACAAAGTCGACATGTTTGTACTTAAGTATTGGTATACAGGCGTTAACAAACTGGAACAGCCTTGTACGTGGCACTGTGGATAATCCCGAGGCCTGAGCAGACAATCCGGAGCAGAACCATGACATTGTTGAGCAACCTGACCATCCGAGCCCGCCTGTTGATTGGCGTACTGGTGCCCGTACTGATTACGGCGGGTACCATTGCCTGGATCACCGCCAGCCAGATTCAGGCAAACGGAGAAGCCGAGTTAGAACGCCTGGAGGAAGAGCTTCTGGATGCCCGTAAGGAAGGCCTGAAGAATCTCGTGGAAACGGCCCGGGCAGTGGTCATGGATGCCAAGAACAACTCCGGGTTATCTGACAGAGAAGCCCGCGAGGAAGCCCGCAAACGGCTACGCTCCATCACATTCGGGCAGGATAACTACGTTTTTGCCTACGCCCGTAATCTGGATAATCTCGCCTACGCTCCGGACCCTTCCCGCGAGGGCCCGACGACCAACCCCACGACACAGAAACTGGTTCGGGATCTGTTCTCCGCGGCGGGAACCGACGGCTTCTATGAGTACGACTGGCCAAACCCCGCCTCGGGCGAGGTAGAGCCGAAAGTGTCTTATTCAAGCATCATCCCGGGCTGGGACTGGATGATGGGTGCCGGTATCTACGTCACCGATATTGAGCGGGTATTGGTTGAGGCACGAAAGGAAATCGATTCGGCCATGGCGGCGGCCATGGGCTTTATCCTGTTGGTGACCTTCATTGTGGTTGCTGTGTCCCTGATCATCGGCCTGGTGATTGGCCGCACCGTGACAGCGCCACTGAACAAAGTCAGTAACATCATGCAGGAAATTGCCGATGGCGATGGCGATCTGCGCCAGCGTTTGCCGGAGGATGGCAAAGACGAGTTGGCGGAACTTGGCCGCCGGTTCAATCATTTTGTGGTCAAGATTCAGGATACTATTCGTGAAGTGGGCTCCACCACCGATCAGGTCGCCTCGGCCGCCGAAGAGCTGAGCCGTGTGGCCAACGAAACCCGGCAGTCGGTTCAGGAACAGGGCTCGGAAACAGACCAGATTGCGTCGGCGATCAACGAGATGGCAGCCACCATCCAGCAGATTTCCGGCAATGCCAATGAAGTGGAAAGCGCCGCTTCAGACGCCGACCGCATGGCCCGTGAGGGTGGTGAAACCATCACCAGCGCGCAAGGAGCCGTCAACCAGCTGTCAGAAGAAATGGAGAGCACGGCGGCCAGCATCAACGCCCTGGCGGAGAAGTCCAATGATATCCAGCAGGTTCTGGATGTGATCCATGCAGTCACCGAGCAGACCAACCTGCTGGCGCTGAACGCGGCCATCGAAGCGGCACGGGCGGGTGAGCACGGTCGTGGCTTCTCGGTGGTGGCGGACGAGGTTCGGCAGCTGGCCAAACGCTCTGCGGAATCCGCCGATCAGATTCGGGAAATGATTGATGGCTTTGTGGCCGAATCCAAGGCGTCTGTTGAACGGATGAATCATTCCCGCAAGAGTTCCGAAGCCACTGTCGAGCGCATCAATCACGCCACTGGTGCGCTGAACACCATTGTGACGTCGGTGACCCAGATCCATGATCAGGTAACCCAGATTGCCACGGCCGCGGAGCAGCAGAGCCAGGTGGCGGAAGAAATCAACCAGAACGTGGTGCGTATTGTGGATGCGGCCCAGCGCAGTGACACCGGTGTTACCCAGACCAATGAAGCCAGTCACGAGCTGGCGCGGCTGGGTGAAAACCTGCGCGAGCTGGTGAGCCAGTTCAAGGTCTGATACCGGCGAGGCCGGCCTGCCGCATTGGCGTGGCTGGCCTCCACGGTTATCATGGCTTTCCGTTATTTGTTCGTTTTACCCTCAAAGCAATAACAATGGAAGCCAACACCATGTCTATGCACAGAATCTTCGTGGCGGCCCTTACGATGGTTGCCCTGCTGACCAGCCCGTTTGCGGTGGCCGAGAAAACCTACACCATCCGCCTGGCTGAAACCTGGGGCCCGAACTCCAAAATCCTCGGTGAGACTCCCCGCAATATGGCCGCGATGGCGGAGCGGATGTCCAACGGCCGCCTGAAGTTCCGAATCGATTCCTCGAACAAGCACAAGGCGCCCTTCGGTATTTTTGACCTGGTGCGCAACGGCCAGTATGACATGGGCCACACTGCCTCGTACTACTACAAGGGCACCATCCCCAACGCCATGTACTTCACCACCATACCGTTTGGCATGATCACGCCGGAAATGTATGCCTGGTTCTACCACGATGATGGCATGGCGCTGATGCAGAAGGTTTATGAGCCCTATGGCCTGCTGTCGTTTCCGGGCGGTAATACCAGCAACCAGATGGGTGGTTGGTTTCGCAAGGAAATCAACTCCCTGGACGACCTCAAAGGCCTGAAGATGCGCACCCCGGGCTTTGCCGGAGAAGTGATGGCCGAGCTGGGTGTAGCGGTTACCAACCTGCCGCCAGGCGAGCTATACACCGCCCTGGAGCGGGGCACCATTGATGCTGTGGAATGGGTTGGCCCGGCGCTGGACTTCCAGATGGGCTTTCACCAGATCGCCAAGTACTACTATTCCGGTTGGCAGGAGCCCAATGCCGAGGTGCAGTTCCTGATCAACAAGAAAACCTGGGATTCGCTGCCGGCCGATCTTCAGGAAATTCTGCGGGTATCCATGCGCACCGCAGCCTATGACATGTACATCCAGAGCACCCACGAGAGCGGTGTCGCCTGGAGCCGCATGACCGAGGACTATCCGGACGTCACCCACAAAGTGTTCCCGCCGGAAGTGATCAACGCCCTGCGTGACACCACCAATCGCCTGCTGGATGAGTTCGCGGAGAAAGACGAGCTGGCCCGTGAAATCATCACCTCCCAGCGCGACTACCTCGGACAGGTACGGCCCTGGACCAACATTTCTGACAAAGCCTATCTGGATAGCGTTGCAGATCAGTGAGCAGCATGTTGGCAAACCTGCCGAAGTGAGCTGAGATCAAGGGGCGTCGGGATTGCGGATTATCCCGACGCCCCTTTCTGTTTGCCCCTGTTTCTGGAAAAATAAGCCGCTCATTCTGTGGGCAGGGCCGATGAAACAGACACTGCTATCTCTGAGCAACCTCTCCAAGCAATTTGACGGCAAAACGGTACTGGATTCGCTGGATCTGGAGATCCTTGATGGCGAGTTCATTACCCTGTTGGGGCCGTCCGGTTGTGGCAAAACCACCCTGTTGCGGTTGATGGCCGGTTTTGAGCATCCGGATGACGGTACCATTCTGCTGGGTGGCCAGGACCTGACCCACACCCCGCCGGAGAAACGCCCGCTCAACACCGTGTTCCAGAACTACGCCCTGTTCCCCCATATGTCGGTGTTCGACAACGTGGCTTATGGCCTGAAAATGGAAAAGCGCCCGAAGGAAGAGATCCGTCAGCGGGTCGACGAAGCCCTGGCCATGGTCCAGTTGGAGGAGTTTGCCCGGCGCAAACCACACCAGCTTTCCGGAGGCCAACAGCAGCGCGTGGCTATTGCCCGAGCGGTGGTCAAACGGCCGAAGATGCTGCTGCTGGACGAGCCCCTGTCAGCCCTGGACTACAAACTGCGGCGTACCATGCAGGTGGAGCTTAAGCGCCTGCAGCGGGAACTCGGGATTACCTTCGTATTCGTGACCCACGACCAGGAAGAAGCCTTGTCCATGTCAGACCGGGTCGTGGTGCTCAAGGATGGCCTGATCCAGCAACTGGGCACTCCCAGGGAAGTCTACGAGCGGCCGGCCAACCTGTTCACCGCCCGGTTCGTGGGCGAGACCAATTTCTTCCCGGGCCGCATCGACAAAGCCAACGGCGATGACACCATTACCGTGGATGTGTTTGGCCTGAAACGCACCTTTCGCAAACCCGACTTCCCGGTGGCCGCCGGCCAGCCCCTGCACGTTCTGTTGCGCCCGGAGGACATCCGGGTTCTGGCGCCGGATGACGATGACGGTGTGGCCGGCAAGGTGGTGGAGCGGAACTACAAGGGCAGCACCCTGGATTCGGTTATTCACCTTGAGGACGGCACCGAGGTACTGGCGTCGGAATTCTTCGACGAAGACGATCCCACCTTTGACTACCGATTGGGTGAGCCGGTGAAGGTGAGCTGGGTAGATGGCTGGGAATGGCTGCTTCCCATGGAGAGCCCGGAAGCTGAAGCGGAAGCCAACCTGGATGAGTAGCGTCACGCAGCAGCCGTTTCGCACGGCGGTACTGGTGCTGGTCTGGGGCTGGCTGCTGTTCCTGGTACTGACCCCGAATCTGCTGGTGGTGGGCGCCAGCGTGATGACCCGGGACCCAGGCAGCTTTCTGTCCCTGCCTCTGAACCTGGACGCCTACCGGCAGTTGATGAACCCCCTGTACCTGGACGTGTTCCTGCACTCCCTGTACATGGCGGCCATGACCACCCTGATCTGCCTGCTGATCGGCTATCCTTTCGCCTGGGCGCTGACCAAGGTTGGCAAGCAGCGGCAAATGTTGCTGATTTTCCTGCTGATCGTACCCTTCTGGACCAATTCACTGGTGCGCACCTATGCCCTGAAGCTGCTGCTGGCCACCAATGGCCTGCTGAATAACGCGCTGATGTCCCTGGGCATAATCGAAGAGCCCCTGCGGATGCTTTACACCGAGGGAGCCGTGATTGTCGGCTTGGTGTATTTGCTGCTGCCGTTCATGATCCTGCCGCTGTATGCGGTTTTTGATGACCTGAGGGAAGATTTGCTTCGGGCGTCTCACGATCTTGGCGCCGGCCGCTTGGCGACCTTTGTTCATGTGATTGTGCCGCTTACCCTGCCCGGTGTGCTGGCGGGCGTTATGCTGGTGCTGTTGCCGGCCATGGGGCTGTTCTTTGTGCCGGATATTCTCGGCGGCTCCCGCAACTTGCTGGTGGGTAACGTCATCAAGAACCAGTTCCTGGATGCTCGTAACTGGCCCTTCGGCGCCGCTGCCAGCATCGTGTTGACCCTGGCCATGGCGTTTCTGATGTTTGCTCACCGCCTGAGTAAGCGGCGGATCGGGGAGGACGGTGTATGAGCCGCTGGTTGCCCCGCACCTACCTGACCCTGGTGTATGTTCTGCTGTACGTACCCATCATCGTGTTGGTGGTGTTTTCTTTTAACGATTCCCGCAGCGGCTATGAGTGGGGTGGGCTTAGCCTGCGTTGGTACGAGGCGCTGTTCAATAACCGGGCCATGGTGCAGGCCATGTGGAACTCCCTGTGGCTGGCGTTGTCTGCCGCCACTGTGTCGACCATGATTGGTGCCCTCACCGCCCTGGCCCTTCATCGGTACCGGTTCCGGGGCAAGAAGCTGCTCAATGGCATGCTGTTTATTGTGATGATGTCGCCGGAGATCGTGCTGGCGATTTCACTGCTGGCGCTGTTCCTGTTAGTGGGCCTGAAACTGGGCTATGTGTCGTTGCTGCTGGCCCATGTCACCTTCTGTCTGCCGTTTGTGGTGATTACGGTCATGGCACGCCTGAGCGGCTTTGACGAACGCCTGCCGGAAGCCGCGCGGGATCTGGGTGCCAGCGATTTCACCATGACCCGCACGGTGCTGATCCCGGTGATCATGCCGGCTTTGGTGGCAGGCTGGCTGTTGGGGTTTACACTGTCACTGGACGATGTGGTCGTCAGTACCTTTGTCAGCGGCCCGAGTTATGAAATTCTGCCCCTGCGCATCTACTCCATGGTGCGGGTAGGGCTGAAGCCGGAAGTGAATGCATTGGGTACGCTGTTGCTGGTGTTCTCACTGTTCATGTTGATCTTGTCTCAATGGATATTGCTAAGGAGTAGACGATGAAGAAACTGGCACTGGCCGGTATGCTGGCCATAGGCCTGACCGGGTGTAGCTCTGAAGACCCGCAGGTGCTGAACCTGTACAACTGGTCCGAGTACATGCCCCAGGAAGTCCTGGACAGGTTCACCGAGGAAACCGGTATTCAGGTGGTTTACACCACCTACGACAGCAACGAAGCCATGTATGCCCGGCTGAAGTTGCTGGACGAGAGCGCTGCCTATGACCTGGCTGTGCCTTCCACCTATTACGTCAGCAAAATGCGCCAGGAAGACCTCCTGATGCCCATTGATCGCAGCAAGATTGAAGGCTTTGGTAACCTGGACGACGATCTGGTGAACCTGGATATTGACCCGGACAACCAGTACAGCATTCCTTATCTCTGGGGCACCACTGGCATCGCGGTGGACACCGATGACGTGGAAGGCGAGGTGACGGCCTGGGCAGATCTCTGGGATGAGCGCTTCCAGGGCCGTGTCATGCTGACCAACGACATGCGCGAAGTGTTCCACGTTGGCCTGCGGGTACTGGGTTATTCCGGTAACAGCACTGACCCGCAGGAAATCGAAGAAGCCTACGAAAAACTGGCGGAATTGATGCCGTCTGTGCGCACCTTCAACTCTGATGCGCCCCGCATGCCCTACCTGGAAGGCGAAGCCGACGTGGGCATGATCTGGAACGGCGAGGCGGTGATGGGTAAGGAAACCATGCCGAGCCTGGAATACGTGTACCCGGAGGAAGGCATCATTGCCTGGCTCGACAGCTTCGTGATCCCGAAGAATGCCCGTAACCCGGAAGCGGCGCACCAGTTCATCAGCTTTGTGTTGCAGCCGGAAATCGCAGCCCTGATCAGCGAAGACATTGGTTACGCGACGCCTAATCAGGCCGCGCTTGAGTTGCTGGATGAGTCCGTTGCTAACGACCGAGCTAGCTACCCGACCGATGCGGATATGGAGAATGCTGAATTCCAGGCGGATATCGGTGATGATGCTTTGCAGATCTACGCAAAGTTCTGGGAAATGCTGAAATCCGGCCGTTGAGGACTCCTACCAGGGCGGCCCAGTGCCGCCCTGAATTCTTCCCGCCAGAATAGTTCTGTAACTGCTGCCTACGGTTTATACTGAAAACATAGCGTCCAACAGCAGGTTTCGCTTTGCGCCCCTCTTCCTGTCGCACTTTATTCTGCCTTGCCACACTCGTTTTGGCGCTCTGCCTGTCCCAACCGGCGTTGTCTGCCATGCAGCCAGTGGATGAAGGGTGGCAATATCGCTGGGGCGACTCCCCTTTCCTGGCTGACGGCACACCGCTTTGGCTGGACGAACCGGACAGCGACAAACACTGGCATGACATTGCTTTCCCTTCCAACCCTCCCGGCCGAAAAGGGCAAGAACATGCCTGGTTCCGGGTGACATTACCGGAAGGGGAGTGGTACGCGCCGGCACTATACATCTACAGCGTCGATATCATCCTGCAGGTCTGGTTCCGGGGCGAGTTGCTGTATCAGTACGGCACCTTCGACGAGCACGGCCGTGGCAAATTTGAAGGCTGGCCCTGGCACGAGATTCCATTGCCCGATGGCTACGAAGGCGAAACCATGTACTTCCGCGTGTTCTCAAATTACACGGATATCGGGTTGTGGGGGGAGGTGGCCATTCTCGATCACCCGGACCTGGTGCTGCACATCGTTGGCAACTCGGCCGAGAGTCTGGTTATTGCGGCGTTATCCGGACTGATTGCACTCCTTGCCCTGGTATTTGCCCTGATCCAGCGAGGCCAGAGAAGTTTCGCCAGCATTGCCCTGTTTGCATTCCTGACCGGCGTAATGCTGCTGGCGGAAAGCCAGGCCAGCTTGCTGATCCTGTATCAGCCACTGCTGTGGGACTATCTGGCAGCGGGCTCTTATTATTTGATTCCGGTTGCACTGGCGCTCTTGCTAAGCCAGTGGCTCGACGCCCGTCGCCCCCGCCTGGTTCGCTGGCTGATGTGGCTGCATCTGGTGTTTGCGGCTCTTGCCCTTATGCTGGCGCTGCTCGGGTTAGTGAACCTGTCCTCTACATTCCCGGTGTTTGACGGTGTTTTGCTGATCTCCCTGGCATTAATGGTGGCGGTGGTTGTCAGGAATTTCAGTAGCTTGTATCGGGAACAGCAGGTGTTTCTGTTTACCTGTGGCGTGTTTATCGTTCTGCTGATTCTGGATATGGCGGTTGCTCATGGCTTTCTCCCCTGGGGGCGGGTGCCGGTCAGCTGGGGGGCGCTGGCGTTCTCGCTGGCGCTTATCAGTATTTCTGTGTGGCATTACGGCAAAACCCAACAGGCCTTGCATCAGTTGACCGTTCAACTGGAGCAGAAGGTGGCTGAGCGCACTGCTCGAGCTGAAGCGCTTGCTGAGCGAGAGGTAGAGCGGTCACGGCTGTTAGCGCTGGAGAGCAAGAAAAGTCAGAAATTGGCGGACACCATTGCGGCCCTGCAGGACTGTGCGGGTGTGGAAGAGGCTTTCCAGCCTTTGCTTCAGGCGCTGCCGCAACTGTACTTGCCGATTGCTGGCTGTTTCTACCGGCGCAACCCGGGTGGCGGCTATGATCGGGCCTGCCTCTGGGGCAGATCCGCTGCCAATACCTTTCCACCCAGCCTGACGCAGGATCTTTCCGGCCTGATTGAGACCGTTTTACCCGTGCGGAGCCAGGACGTACCTGCACAACTCTGTTTCCTGCTGCGGGTTGAACCAGCCCAGTTCGGGAATGTTCCTGAGGGCGTGTTGCTTTTGGAGCGACCGAATCTGCCAGACGTCGTGAAGGATTACGGCACCGCCCGGGTGGTTGCCTGGGTGTATCAGTCTGTCGAGAAGATCGGGATTACCCTGTCAGGGTTGGCCCTGCGATCCGAATTGCAACGGTTTTCCTATGAGGACAGCCTGACGGGTCTTAAAAATCGGCGCTACTTTGATGAGTTATTCCGACATGAGCGGGAAGTCGCCATCCGCTCAGAGCGCCCACTGAGCCTGTTGATCTTCGATATCGACCACTTCAAGCGCTTCAACGACAGTCATGGCCACGATGCCGGCGATGAGGTTTTGCGAATGGTTGGGAGAGTCCTTGAGAACTGCTTTCGCGGGAGCGATACGGTATGCCGTTATGGGGGAGAGGAGTTTACGGTTCTGATGCCAGGGGCGTCACGGGAGGAAGCCCGCCAGAGGGCGGAAAATCTTCGGGCAACCATTGCCGAATCTCAGGTTGAATACCTTGGAAAGCAGTTGGGCAATCTGACGATATCGGCAGGTATTGCATGCTGGCCGGAAAGCAGCCCGGAGTTCGACGAGCTGTTCCGGGCAGCCGACCGGGCGTTGTATCAGGCCAAGGCCGCTGGCCGTAACCGGGTGGTTACGGCCAGTGTTTGAGCTTAATGCCAGATGTTGCTGTCGATTTTCTCGTGCAGCTCCGGGTAATCCTTTGACTTGAAGTGGGGTACCAGTCCCTCTTTCCGTTGGGCCAGGTAGTCCTTGGTCAACTTGGCTACCGTGCCGGACAGCAGCACAATCGCCACCAGGTTGATGGCCGCCATCAGTCCCATCGAGGCATCCGCGGCGTTGAATACCGTAACCACCGCTTCATAGCCGCCCCAGATCACCATGGCCAGAGCTGCCAGGCGAAGCAGGGTGAGCCCGAGGGTGCTGCCGCCTTTCAGGTAGATCAGGGCGTTCTCGGCATAGGTGTAGTTGGCCACGATGGACGTGAAGGCAAAAAACAGGATGGCGACGGCAATAAAGTAGCCACCAAATTCACCCAGGTGGACTTCCATGGCCTGCTGGGTCAGTTGCGTACCGGTGATGCCAGAACCGGGTTCCAGCACGCCGGCCAGCAGAATCATCACGGCTGTGGCGGTACAGATAATGATGGTGTCGACAAACACACCAAATGCCTGAACAAGGCCCTGTGACGACGGGTGGTGCGGTGCTGGTGTGGCGGTGGCCGCGATATTGGGGGCGGAACCCATGCCGGCTTCGTTAGAGAACAGGCCCCGCTTGATGCCGTTGAGCATCGCGGCGGTCACCGAGCCGGCGGCGCCACCGGCGGCTTCTTCCAGGCCGAAGGCGCTTTTGACGATCATCGTCAGAATGCCCGGTACCTCGGTGATGTTCATGGCCATCACGCCAAGTGCCAGCAGCACATAGGCGCCCGCCATAAACGGCACTACGAACTCGGCAAAGCGAACGATCTTGCGCAGACCACCAAAAATCACGATGCCGGCGAGCGCCGCGATGACCACACCAACACCCAGTTTGGGTGCACCAAAGGCACCCTCCATGGCGTCGGCGATGGAGTTTGCCTGCACAGCGTTGAACACCAGGCCAAACGAGATGATCAGGCAAACTGCGAAAATGGCCGCTGCCCAGGGGGCTTTCAGGCCCTTGGCAATGTAAACCGCCGGACCGCCCCGATACTGGCCCTTGCCGTCACGCACCTTGTAAAGCTGCGCCAGGGTGCTTTCGGCATAGCCCGTGGCCATGCCCACCAGTGCGACCATCCACATCCAGAAAATGGCGCCGGCACCGCCGAGGTACAGGGCTACGGCCACGCCGGCCAGGTTGCCGGTGCCGACCCGGGAAGCAAGGCTGGTACACAGCGCCTGGAAAGGTGAGATACCGTGAACGTCGCTTTCACGGGAGCCGCGGATGGCCCTGACCATTTCGCCGAAATTGACGAATTGCAGAAAACCCAGGCGGATGGTGAAGAAGACACCGACGGCCAGCAGGCCGTAGACGAGGACATAACCCCAGAGAATCGAGTTGAGAAAATCGACAATTGCAGTCATGGGTAGACGCCTTGTGATTTGAGTTTTGTGAATTGAAAGAAACGCAAGGCGGGGGAGTCTAGCACGGTGAAAATCTGATCAGACTGCGGAAATCCGTGATTGCCAGAGGGCCGGTATTTTGCAATACCGGCCCGAGATTGCAGCATCAATGTCTGTTCAGACCACCAATACCGGGCATTTGGCATGGGACGCCACCCGGTGGGAAACACTGCCGAGGAACATGCCGTCTTTGTCGCTGTTGGTGCCCTTGGTACCAACGACGATCAGATCCGCCTCTTTGTCCTGGGCGAATTTTACGATCACCTTGGATGGCCGGCCGGCTTTCACAAAGCCGCGCACTTTGGTCGCGCCGTGTTCCTTGGCCAGTTCCTTGGCATGGTTCACCACTCCCTTGGCGTAATCCGACAGTACCTTGTCCGGAATGTCCATGTCGTCGGGGCGTCCGATCGACAATGACGCCTCGAACAGGCTGTGATGCTTGTAGACGCACAGGATGAAGATCTCGGCATCCGGGATCAGCTTCTGCAGGTCAATCGCCTTATCCAGTGCTTTCAGCGAGGTTTTGGAGCCATCCACGGCTACCAGAATCCGTTTGAACATAGGTCTCTCCTGTTACTGGCCGGGGAACCCGGCTCAGTCTCGGTAAGCCAGGTCCCTCAGGAACAGGGCGATATCCGGGAAGGCAATGATTAGCCCGGCGGCGGCCACCAGCATGAAGATAAACGGTGGCGTGCCTCGGATCACTTCCATGTAGGGGCGTTTGAAGATGGCGATGGCGGTGAAGATGTCACAGCCAAACGGCGGCGTTGCGGAGCCTATGGCTACCTGCAGGGTGATCAGCACCCCTACCAGAACCGGGTCCAGCCCGGTTGCCTGGATGGCTGGCGCAAAGATGGGGGTGAGCACCAGGATGACCACAATCGGGTCAACAAACATGCAGGCGATAAAGAAGGCAATACAGATGGCAATCAGCACACCCACCGGGCCCGCTTCGTTCACGCCGACGGTTTCCAGAATGGCCTGGGGAATCTGGGCGAAGGAGATAATCCAGGAGAAACCATTACCAACGGCAACCAGAATAAATACCACGGCGGTAATCAGACCGGTGGACTTGGCGATCTTGTAGATGTCGTTGAGCTTCAGGGAGCGGAAGATCACGAACTCCAGCAGGAAGGCGTAAAGTACGCACACGGCGGCGGCTTCGGTGGGGCTGAATATGCCGCCGTAGATACCGCCAACAATGATCACCGGGAACATCAGCGGCCAGGAGGCATCCCGCACTGACAGCGCCCGTTGTTTCCAGGTGGCCTTTTCTTCGGTTGGCACATTGTGCTTGTACGCATAGAACAGGCAGTACAACGAGAACATGAACAGGATCAGAACGCCCGGACCAATGCCGGCAATGAACAGCTCGGCAATGGAGGTCTCGGAGATAACCCCGTAGATAATCATCCCGATGCTCGGGGGAATCAGGAATGCGATATCACTGGCGTTGATGATCAGCGCGAGCGTGAACGGGTCAGAATAGCCCGCTTTCAGCATCTTCGGGCGCAGAGGCGACCCAACCGCCACCACCGTGGCCTGGGTAGATCCGGAAACCGCCCCAAACAGGGTGCAGGAGGTGGCGGTACTGATGGCCAGGCCACCCTTGATGTGGCCGATGAAGGACATCACCATGTTGATCAACCGGTCGGCCGACTGGCCCCGGGTCATGATGTCGGCGGCCAGAATAAACATGGGTACCGCAATCAACGACGCCGGCCGGATACCACCCATCATTTGCTGGATGAAGGTTTGCATCTGGCCGAAGCCGTCGAACATCATTACAAAGCCAACCACCGCCGCGGTGGTCAGTGGGATCATCATCGGGAAGCCCAGCAGCAGTAGCCCGATCATGATCAACATCAGAATGGTTGCCATAAGTAATCTTCCTGTTCCTTATCGGGTTACGGCTGTCTCAGACCTCGGACTCGGTATCAGCGTAGCCATCCACCACGCCGGTCGAGAGGTAGACGTCCTTGCTGGTGAGGTTCTTGATGGCTGTCAGGAAATACTGGATTCCGGTAATGGCGAAACCGATGGGCGCCCATATATAGATGATCCAGATAGGTATGCCCAGGGCAGGCAAAATGCGGCCACGGCTATACAGCGTTTCGATGTAGCCGTAGGCGTGGTAACACAGGAAAAACATCACCACCGAAGTGAACAGGGCGATGAAGATCATCAGAACCTTTCGGCCTTTGGCGGGCAGGGCGTCGTATACCGCCGACATTCGGATGTGGCGACCATGGCGGGCGGCGTAACCAATCCCGGCGAAGGTGATCAGAATGATCAGGATGCGGTTGATCTCACCAGAGAAAAACAGGCCTTCTCCGAACACAAAACGCCCGATAACGTTGGCGCAGGTGTTGATGGCCATGAGGATGACGCCGGCGGCGAGCATGACTGCCTCGACCTTGGCGATCCACTCGTCGATGGTGCCCAGAAAGCCCGGTAAACCGGACTCGTAGGTACCGGTATCGTCTTCAACAACCTCCTGGGGATGTTCAGACATGGATTCCTCTCCAGAATCATTTGCTCCCGGCCGGTAAAGACCCCGGCGGGGCGGGGGTTAAACCAGGGCCGGACATCAAAGGGTGGCACCGGGCCACCCTTTGAATCCTGCCGTTTTACTGTCCCTGAACGGCTTCGAGGTCGGCCTTGAACTGGTCAAGCAGCTGCTGGCCACGTTCGCCGGTCATGCGAATGAAGCGTTCTTCCACCTGCGGTGCGCGGGCGCGGAAGGCTTCAATCTGCTCGTCGTTCAGGCGGGTAACGGTAACCCGATCACTGGCTGCCTGGATTTTCTCCAGGGCTTCATCGGCCAGGCCATCGATGTGAACGATGATTTCCTCAAAGGCGTAGTCCGCAGCATCGCGAACCAGCTTTTTGTCTTCATCAGACAGGCCGTTGTAGAAATTCTGGTTCGCCATCATGGCGGTGGTAAACCAGCCGTGGCCGGTGAATACCAAGTTCGGGGATACCTCGTACAGACCACCGGATTCAATCCAGAATATCGGGTTTTCCTGACCCTGGATCATGTTGGTCTGCAGGGCACCGTACACTTCACCCCAGGGCAGCGGCGTGGGTGTGGCACCAAAGGCGGAATAGGTTTCAGACAACAGCGGGTTGGTCATTACCCGGATTTTTTTGTTGCGGAATTCTTCCGGTGAGGTGACTGGCTCATCTACCGTGACCACCATTTCACCCTCGGGGTACATCTTCAGCAGTTCCAGGCCCTGCTCGGAATAGAGCTCCGGGAAGTCTTCGTTGATGGCCTTGGATTCCCGGAAAAACGTGATAACCGTTTCCATGTCGGTCGGCATCAGGTAGGGAATGAAGAAGATCTGTGCTTCGGGAATCAGGGAGCCGGTGAAGCCTGGTGACTGGTTTACGAAGTTGAGAATGCCAGCCTGGGTTTGCTCCATGATGTCATCAGACTCGCCCAGCTCGCCGAAGCGGAACACCTGGACCGTGTGGTCGGAATTCTCCTCAACGTATTCCTTGAATTTGTAGGCGTAAACGTCCTGAACATCACCCTCGTATTCTTCATGGGCATAGCGCCAGTTGGCTGCGTTTACCGAGTTTGCCGCAGTGATCGCTGCAAAGGCGAACGCCGAAAAACCGGCCAGTTTCCTGAATTTACTTGTGTTGCTCATCGCGCTGTCTCCGTTTGTTTTTTTGCTGAAATCCTTTGTTACATTATTAAAGACTGGCAAAACATGAGGGTTTTCGCAAGGAAATGGCCAAAATCAGATAATTCAGGCGACAGGTTTTATTGGTATCGCAAGTCTATGAATTTTCGATTTATTCGGTTTTCTGTCTTACTCAGGGGAGGAAAAAATTGAATTTTTGATGGCGGGCAGGTGGATGACAGGCGGCCTTGTGGCCGCCTGTCATGTTACGTTAACCGCCCGGTACCCAGGTGTTACACCAGCCATCGGCATTGACCAGTACATCGCTGAACTGCGGGTGGCGGCAACCGCCCCATCCCCCGGAAACTTCCCCGGCCCAAAACGCACAGTTGGAACACTTGTTTCCATCCTGATATTTCTCATGATCGCTGGTACTACCGTCGTTCACGTAGTCCAGGGCATGGCCGTCCTCCGCTTTCGGCTTCTCGGCTCGGGCTGCCGGAACGTGTGTGGCCACCCGTGCCAGTGGAACGGCAGCGACACCTAACGCGGCAGTGCGCAGGAATACCCGTCGACTTTTATTGAAATCGCTCATTGGTAACTCCTTTCTCTCTCATCATTTATGGGTTGCCCTGCCGGAACCGGGGTTCAGGCAACGGCGAGGGCAGCAGAACCACCCTACCAAAATGATTCGGTCATGCACGGCGTTTGGATGACATCGGTCAATGATGACGCGGGTTTAATCCGGTGTTCATGAGAAAGGCACGGAACTCATCGGCAACCCGGGTAACGCTGTGCTCCAGCCGGTGGTTGTCGGGTAACAGCAGGATTGGCAGGTTCTGCGCTTGCGCCAGTTCAATGACCGGCATAGGTGGCACCACGTCGTCCTGCCAACCGTGGATGATCTGGGTATGCCGGGCCTGAATGCGAGGCCGGCTTTGGGGGTAATCGGGGAGGGCCAGGGCTGGCGCCAACAGGAAACAGCCCAGTACCGGTGTGTCTGCACTGGTTTGCGCACACACCCAGCCGCCCATGCTGGAACCGGCAAGAATGGTCCGGGCCGGGTCAGCACCCGCTGCCGCCATGGCATCTCGCATTTGCCCAAGGCGCTGGGCCGGGTCTTTGGTGCTACGATGATCAATAGCTTCAGCGTGGACGCCGGCGAACGACTCCGCCACCGTTTTAAGGGCCTGGATCTTGGTACTCCCGGGGCCGCTTTCGAGCCCATGGGAAAGAAAAACGAAAGTTTCGGGTGCAGACACGGGATTTACTCCGGTGGTTGGTCAGGAACTTTGGCGTTAAGTCGGGTTATGAGCGGATTGCCACTCGCAATCGTATTCCTTCTTGTCAGCAGAACAGGAGTCTAACAATGCACACGACACGATGGCAGCGGTGGTCGCTGATCGCGCTTATGGTTGCTGCTTTGCCAGCATGGGCCGCCGAGTGCCCCGCCTTTCTCGACCATGACCAGCGCAAGCTGCACTCCAGGGATTCCGTCAACCTGTGTGACCTGGCCGCCGGCCAGCCGATGCTGGTTGTGAACACCGCAAGCCGATGCGGTTATACCGGCCAGTTTGAGGGGCTCGAAGCGCTGCATCAGACATTCCGCGACAAGGGCCTGGTTGTGGTGGGCTTCGCCAGCGATGATTTCCGGCAGGAGGCGAGCACCGAAGAAGAAGCGGCCGAGGTTTGTTTCGTCAACTTTGGCGTCACCTTCACGATGATCGCGCCCGGGCCGGTGACCGGTACCCAGGCGAACCCGGTGTTCCGCGAGATCAACCGTCAGAGCCAGCCGCCGCGCTGGAACTTCACCAAATACGTACTGGACCGGGACGGCAAGGTCACCGCCAGCTTCACCAGCCGGGTTCGCCCGGACGATCCTCAGTTAATGGAAGCCATTGAAGAGGTGCTCTGATCCCGGGTTTGCGCCAGGATGTCGAGAGCATGACGGCGCTGTGCCGGGTCATAGATATCGACGGTGAACATCAGTTCGTCTACGTGGATATCCGCCAGCAGGTTATCGAGTTGGTGGCGGATATCATCGGCGTCGCCCATCACCTGTAACGCCAGGAAATCCAGTACGCTGAGCTTCTCACCGGCATTCCACAGACCGTCCATGGATTCAACCGGCGGTTTCATCCACAAGGGCTGGCCCCGGAACAGAGACAGAATGCGCTGGTAACTGGTGGTGGCCAGAAACTTTGCCTGATCCAGTGAGTCGGCCGGAATGGCCGGAATGGCAAGCATGGCGTAGGGCCGGTCCAATTGGGGTGAGGGCTGGAAATTATCCCGGTAAACCCTCAGGGCTTCCCGGTACAGCCTTGGGGCGAAGTGCCCGGCGAAGGCATAGGGCAAGCCCCGGGCAGCTGCCAGCTGGGCGCTGAACAGGCTTGAGCCCAGAAGCCAGATGGGCACCTCGGTGCCCGCCCCGGGAATTGCCTTGACCGGTTGGTCCGGTTGCAGGGGGCCGAGCAGGCTTTGCAGGCGGGCCACATCTTCCGGGAACTGTTCTGCTCCCAGGCCTTCACGGCGCAGCGCCCTGGCCGTGATCGGGTCGGTACCCGGCGCCCGGCCAAGGCCAAGGTCAATGCGCCCCGGATAAAGACATTCCAGGGTGCCAAACTGTTCAGCCACCACCAACGGCGGGTGATTGGGCAGCATGACGCCACCAGAGCCAACCCGAATGGTGTTGGTTCGACCAGCGATATGACCCACCAGCACAGACGTGGCGGAACTGGATATGCCCTCCATGTTGTGGTGCTCGGCCAGCCAGAACCGCTTAAAGCCCAGTGTTTCGGCATGTTGGGCGTAGGCAACACTGTTTGCCAGTGTGGTGCTCACCGAATCACCTTCGCGGACGGAGGCCAGTTCGAGCAGGGAATAATCGGGCAGGGTAGGCATAGTTCTCCGGTGGCTGTTGTAATCAATGGACAGGCAACCATGGTGATGTCGGCGGCCTATTTCAAGAATAGCGAAGAAGTATACTGGGAGGGTAGCTGAAGTCCGGCCAGTCGGGGGCGACTGACCGGAGGTTACCAAGGCGCTGCTTCAGAGGGCGGGTATATAGTTCTGGGTTGAATATTCGTCTGCGGACGGCTTGCTCAGGGAGCCTACCTCAAGAACGTAATCGACAAACGACTGGGCATAATCCAGGAACGTATCGGTTGCCCGGCCGTCGTCAGAAACGGCGCCAAAGGTCACATAGCCATCGCGGCCGCCGGCGGTGAAGCTGTTGGTGACCACGTTCAATTCCTCGTCATCGGCCAGGGCTCGCCATTCGGCCGAATTGCGCGGGTTGACCTCAATGTTGAACAAGCGCTCGCCTTCCGGTCGGTTCATGTCCACTTCCCAGCGCAGCCCTGCCGCGTAGGGGTAGGCGCCGCTGGAGCCGCCCTCAACATGGGCAAACTCAACCGCTTCGTTCAACACCGCCCGGATTTCCGCGCCGGACATGGCCAGGTCCGTCAGGGTGTTGGCAAACGGCAGGAGCGTGTAGGCGTCGCCGATGGTGATGCTGCCAGCAAACAGGTCGGTTCGGACGCCACCACCGTTCTGGATGGCCACATCGGCGTTCTTGCTCAGGAACAGGAAGGCCTGGGCAACAAGGTTGGAGATGTCGCTGCCGCGGTTGGGGTCTTCGCCGTCGCACGTGTCATCCCCATAGGGCCGGCCGGGAATTCTGGCCAGGCAGAGATCTTCGGTGGCGGTTCCGATTACCCGGTTGCGGAAATCATCCAGTTGGTTGGTGTAGTAGGCCAGCAGCTGTGCGGATGTCGGGTCTGGCGTTACCAGGCTGAGCTGGTCATCGGCGTCGATGGCCGCCAGGATGTCGGCGCGCTCGCTGCCCTCCGGCTCGTAGTTGTTATCTTCCGCATCTTTGCGCGTGAAGTTATCACCCAGGAGCAGGTGGGGCGTGCCGCTGCACGAGGTTACTACGCCGTTTTCGTCCCAGGTAACGCTGAGCTCGCCAACCACTCGGGAATACTGCCACGCCTGGGCTACGCATACTTTGTCACCATCGGCATTGGTCAGTTCTGTTGGGTAGGGCCCTGCAGCAGACAGTCCGTAGGCATCGAAGTCTCCCAGCAGGCTGTGGGAATCACCACCGATGATGACATCCACGCCGGACAGCGACGCTGCCAGGTTCAGGTCGTTGTCGTACTGATAATGGGTCAGCAGCACGATCTTGTTGATGCCGGCCGCCTCGAGCTCGTCGATCATGGCCTGCGCCGTTTCCATCTCATCGAGGAATTCGGTGGTCTCCAGCGGGCTGGAGCTGTTGCGGGTTTTATTGGCTATGTCGATACCGACTATGGCCACCTGCTCACCACCGATTGATTTGATGACGTAGGGCTGGATGTAGTCATCCTCGGCAATCGGTGCCAGGGGAGTGCCAACCTGGGGCTTGACGTTGGCGGCCAGTACCGGCGTCTGACAGCTTCCGCTATCCAGCAGATCAAGGAACTTCTTCAGCCCCTCATCGCCCCGGTCGAACTCGTGGTTGCCCAGTGCAAAGGCATCGAAACACACCTGGTTCATCAGTCGGGCATCGGCCTCTCCCTCAAACGATGAAAAATACAGGGTGCCGGTGATGGCATCGCCGGCATGTAGTTTCAGGACGTTGTCCAGGGCCGCCTCACGCTCTGCGATCTTCCCGGCCACTCGTGGAAAGCCGCCAATCGGAAAGGACGTGCTCTGGCCGGCAATCATCAGGGACTGGGAGCCCTCTTCCAGATGGGAGTGGTGGTCATTGATGTGCAGGATGTTGGCAGTAAAGCTGCTGGCTTCCGGGGTGTTGTTATCGCTGTCGCTGTTGCAACCGGCCAGTGCGGCCAGGGGCAATGCAATCCATAGGGTTTTGCGAATCATGCCTGAACTCCTTGTTGGGTGACTACAGGGAGTCTGCGTTGTTGAGGTGTCAAAGCCGTGATGATTTTGTTGCAGTTTGAAGGGCACAACACCTGCCCGCCGGCAGGTGTTGTGCGACCGGATTATTGGCCTCGAATGGCGTGTACGAGGGCCAGGAAGTCCTGGCCATCCACTTTGCCGTCTGCGTTGATGTCGTAGGTTGGCGCCGGGGCCTTACCGAACAGGGTTGCAAGAATAAAGCGGGCGAGGTCGCGGCCATTCACCCGGCCGTCGCCGTTCAGGTCTGCCCGGTCGGCTGCGGTGCGGGTGTCCATCTCAAGCGCCACCAGCACCGGGTCATGGTCGGAGGCGCGGTAGGGGTCCGGCGCATAGAAGCTGGCCTGTTGCTCCGGAGTCTTGAACTCGGTGTTGTAGTCCAGCGCCCGGGGTTCGTCAGCGTTGATGGTCCAGATGCTGGTGTCTTTGACCTTGCCTGCCAGTGCTTCATTGGCAAGGGCGTGATCGAGGTAACCTGCCTGGCCGAAAAACACGTAAGAGTAAGCCTGTTCGCCTTCGTGGACGGCTACGAGATCCTGATATCCCCGTGCGTTCAGGGCGCGAATCGGATCTTCCTTGGCGTAGGCATTGAGGTCACCGATGATCAGTACATCCTGTTCGCCGGTGCCCGTGGCATCGTTAGCCAGCCAGTCCGCCAGGGCGTTGGCGGCCTGGGTTCGCTCCGGGTTCCAGCAGCCCTGGCCATCACCTTGATCAGCATTGGCGCCGTCGGCGTCACCACAGCCCTTGGATTTGAAGTGGTTAACGGCGATGGTCAGGCCATCCTCAGATCCGATCAACCGGAAGGTTTGTGCCAGCGGCTGACGGTTCAGCTGGTTGAACGGGGCGGCGCCGATAGTGGCGGCACTGCCAACCGTCTCAACACGGTCTGCCCGGTAAAGCAGACCTACGGCGATCGCGTCCCCGCCTAACTGCGTCAGGCCCGGGTTAACATACTGCCACTGGCTTCCCAGGGCCGCCGTCAGCTCAGCAATGGCACTGTTGTTGTCGTAGCCGTCATTCTCAATTTCCATCAAGCCGATAATGTCAGCATCCAGGGCGGTTAAGGCACTGGCGAGCTTGGCAGTCTGCCGGCTGAGCTCTTCCGCGTTGTTGGCACCGCGGGCGGTCGGGAAACCCCCGCCCATGCCGTCACCATTGAAAAAGTTCAGCACGTTGAACGACGCTACAAGCAGGTTTCCCCGATTCTCAAGCCGTGGTTCGGTTGGTCGTGGGTTGGTTTGGCTGAAGCTGGGAGCGGTGGTTGGTTGCAATCGCCACTCGGAGAACCGGTAATCCAGAATGCCTTGCAGGTCGTTTACCGTATCACCGGCGCGGACAGTCTGGCTGGCACTGAGCTGGGGTGACGGGTAAGGCACGATGGCGGGGTTCTGTCGATTACTGCCATCGTCCAGAATGATCCTGTCCAGGCCATTCATTTCGGCGACCAGTGCGGCATCTGGGCCTGGCAGCGCCACGTTAGTGGGAATGAAATGCCGTCCGCTACCCAGGGTCAGGCTGCCGAATCGGCCAAGATCGTAGTTGTCGTTAACCACCAGCGCCTCATTGAAGATGACGCGCATGGATTCGAAGGCTTCCGGAGAATCCAGATCCGGCCATGGCAGGGTCAAAGACACGGGCGGGGGTAGCTCGCCGGAACCACAGAGGGTGCTGTCGATGATGTCGGTCAGTTCGGTCAGCCCCTGATATTCCAGTACCTTGCCGGCGATTCGGATTCGTTGGCCGGCCTCTACTGCAAGATTGGGAGCGAAGACGAAAATGCCTTCGGATGTCCTCGGATCGTCATCCCGGTGCTGCAGTTCTTCTTCCATGAAAAAGCCGCCCAGTTGTCCGTCTCCGTTGAAACTGGCGGTGACGATCGCTTCAATAACCGCCGTCTGGCCAGCCAGCGGGCTCTGGTCCGTCAGGCCCTGGATTTCGGAAATACGGGTTGCCTCAGCGCCACAGGTGAGGTCTGGTGTCTCTGGCTCAAGTGGGCCATCGCTGCCGCCGGCTTTACCGAGGTCTGAAAAATCGTCCTGTGGGAAACCGTCGTAAGCGATGGCCGGGTCGTATGTATCGAACGGATTGGTGTCTGCCACTGCACCGGCTTTTCGGCGCAGTGTGCGGTTCTGGGTTCGGGTATCCCCTGAGCCCCAGTAGCTGCCGGGGTCGAAACCGACCTGGCCGATACTGTCAGCCACGGCGCCACCCTTTAGCAACACGACGGCGTCGTCACCGTTGAACAGCCCGGCGCCGGTGGTTTGATCGGCCACGGCCAGAATCGCCGGATCTGCGCTGCTGTGGGCGAACACAAAGTTGGTGCCAGGTGCCACATTGCCGGTCAGATCGAAGGTCTGACCAGCCACGTCCGACCCGTTGAAGTAAACCTGAAGTTCCCAGGCGGCCAGATCAATGCTGGCATCAGTGGTGTTCAGTAACTCAATAGCCTTGTTGTTGCTGGAGCCTTCAACGTATTCGCTGATAACCAGCCCCGCCTGAATTGGGCCGGCCAGAAAACCGCTGATGGCAGTGGCCAGCAGTGTATGCTTCATCGTCATGGTTCTGTCCCTGAGTCATTGTTGGTTAGCGGGAAGTCCGCTACGGACAATCTGGCGAACATCTGTGACGATGGCGTGTGATTTGTGTGAAGGGTGTTTTGCCGGATGGTGACATGAGTTCGGCGTGCCCGACGAACGGGACTCCAGCCCCAGGCTGTCAGTATCGAGGATTCGCGGTACAGTGAAACCGTGCTATGCGAACCGAGCAGAGGAGAAATAGGTGAACAATCCCAGCGATTACTATGAAAACGATACCACCCTGGCCCAGTATCTGGAGTTTCACTTTGGTGAATCCTGGCATGGCGAGGCGAATTTCCCGAAAGAGCTGGCGGAGGCCGCCCTGGAGGCACTGAATGGCCGTGAAACCTGTCGGGCGCTGGATATCGGCTGTGCGGTGGGGCGAACCACGCTGGAACTGGCCCGCCATTTTGATCATGTCGATGGCGTCGATTTTTCCCAGAGCTTTGTGAACACCTGCCGGGATGTTGTGGCCAGCGGTAGGGCCCGCTACGCCAGGCCGGAAGAGGGTGAGCTGGCCAGTTATCAGGAGCGCTCACTGGCGGCACTGGGTCTGGCAGAAGCGGCTCAACGCGTCGCTTTCCACCAGGGCGATGCCTGCGATCTGGGGCAGGACTACCGGGATTATGATCTGGTGCTGGCGGGTAACCTGATCGACCGGTTATACAAGCCGTCCCTGTTTCTTGAAACCATCCACGAGCGGATCAATGATCTGGGTTTGCTGGTGATCGCATCACCTTACACCTGGCTGGAAGACTACACGCCGAAATCCGAGTGGGTGGGCGGTTACCTGAAAAATGGTGAGCCTTTCACCACGCTCGATGGCCTGAAAGACATGCTGGCGCCTCATTTCAGGCTGCTGGGCGAGCCCAGAAGCCTGCCGTTCGTGATACGGGAAACCCGCAATAAATTCCAGCACAGCTTTTCCGAACTGACCATATGGGAAAAGTTGCCGGCCTGACGAGTGCTGTCACTGAACGGTCATGTTCGGGTGTTAACTTAAAGACTCATCAGGACGACACGCATTGTGTTGGTGCATCGTGTGAATACTTTGGCCGGGGAACTCCCCCGGCTTTTTTATGCCTGTTCGTCAGCGTTGTGCCGTTCCCGGCGCAAGGCCCGCTGTTTGCGCCGTTCGTTTTCCGAGTGTTCCGAGATGGTCTGCTGGACAAACTCGATGTGGTGGCCGGCAATGGCCCGGGCATCCTCGGCCCTTCCTTCCATGATTGCCTGAAACAGCCGGGAATGCTGGTCTACCAGGCCCTGCCGGGTTTTGGCGGCTCTGGCATACATGCCGCCGATGTTGGTCACAATGTTGTTCTTGAGCATGTTGAACAGGTTACGCATGGTGTGCATCAGCACCACATTATGGCTGGCCTCGGCGATGGCCATGTGGAAGCGGGCGTCCGCTGCGCCTTCGGCTTCCAGGTTGTTGCCGGAGCTGTCGCGGTAACAGGCATCCAGTGCGGTCCAGGCTTGAGTGAGGTACTGGCGGTCAACTTCGGTGGCTCTTTGCGCTGCGTAAAAGGCACAGTCTGCTTCCAGCGTGCGGCGAAATTCCAGCAGGTCGCGATGGGCTTCCGGGTGCGTCTCCAGCAACTTGATCAGTGGGTCACTGAAACTGGCACCCAGCGTTTCGGTGACAAAGTTGCCCCCTCCCTGGCGGCTGTGGAGCAGGCCTTTGGCGGCCAGTTTCTGGATTGCTTCTCTCAACGATGGCCGGGACACACCGAATTGCTCTGCCAGCACCCGCTCCGGAGGTAACCGCTGGCCGGGTTGCAATGTGCCTTCCAGAATCATGGTTTCCAGTTGCTCAACGATGGTGTCGGCGAGGCGCCTGGGCGCCACCTGATTGATGGCCATGTACGGCTCCGGTTGATAAATAAATTGGTCTTACCAATAAATATTAGCCTGCTTTGTTCTTGTTTTCCCAGTAAAACCCATAGGCAATTAGACGAATGTCGAACGCCCTGCTTTTGACAGCCCAAAGGGTGTTCAAATAACGTACTTGGACAGACTTGTAAATTGGTATTACCAATTATCCAAAAATAGTATCCAACAACAATACTCTGGAGAAAATCATGTCGTCCGGACTGCTCGCCCTGTTGGCATTTGCCCCGATTCTGCTGGCCGGAATCCTTCTGATTGGCCTGCGTTGGCCTGCCCGCCGCGCCATGCCCGTGGTGTTCCTGGTCACTGCGCTGATCGGTTACAGCGCCTGGGATATGACCCTGAACCGTATTCTTGCCTCCACCCTGCAGGGTCTGGTGATTACCATTGGACTGCTGTGGATTATCTTCGGCGCTATTTTACTGCTGAACACGCTGAAACATTCGGGGGCCATCACCACCATTCGGGCGGGCTTTACCAACATCACCCCGGACCGCCGTATTCAGGCGATTATCATTGTCTGGCTGTTCGGCAGCTTCATCGAAGGCGCCTCCGGCTTCGGCACGCCGGCGGCCATTGCCGCGCCTCTGCTGGTGGCTGTGGGCTTCCCGGCCATGGCGGCTGTTATGCTGGGCATGATGGTGCAGAGCACGCCGGTGTCCTTTGGTGCCGTGGGCACCCCGGTGGTGGTTGGTGTAACCACGGGTCTCGACCGTGCCACGATTACCGAGCGACTGGAGGCTCTGGGCTCCAACTGGGATGCGTACCTGCAGCTGATCACCTCGGAAGTGGCCATCACCCACGCCATTGTCGGTGTGGTTATGCCGTTGCTGATGGTGACCATGATGACCCGCTTCTTCGGCAGGAACAAAAGCTGGAAAGAAGGGTTGGAGGTGCTGCCGTTTGCCCTGTTTGCCGGTGTTGCCTTTGTGGTTCCCTACGCGCTGACCGGTGTGATTCTGGGGCCGGAATTCCCGTCTCTTCTGGGTGGCCTGATTGGCCTGGCGATCGTGACCATGGCGGCGAAAAAAGGCTTCCTGATGCCCAAAAACGCCTGGGATTTTGCCGACCGCAAGGACTGGCCCTCGGAGTGGCTGGGCAGCATCGAGATGAAACTGGAAGACATCGCGGCCAAGCCCATGAGCGGTTTCCGTGCCTGGGTGCCCTATGTACTGGTGGGCGTCGTGCTGGTGCTGAGCCGGACCGTCGACCCGATCAAACAGGCCTTCACCAGCGTTGGTGTATCGTTCTCGAATATTCTAGGTGAGGCAGGCATCAATGCCGGTGTTCAGCCTCTGTACCTGCCGGGCGGTATCCTGGTGATGGTTGTTCTGGCAACCTTCTTCATTCACCGCATGAGCGCTCGTGCCCTTGGGAATGCCGTCAAGGAATCCAGTGGTGTGCTGTTGAGCGCAGGCTTTGTTCTTCTGTTTACGGTGCCGATGGTGCGGATACTGATCAACTCGGGCGTTAACATGTCCGATTTGCCCAGTATGCCGCTGGCCATGGCCACCTGGGCCGCCGATGCCGTGGGTGGTATCTATCCGCTGCTGGCACCGACCGTGGGTGCGCTGGGTGCCTTTCTGGCGGGTTCCAACACCGTATCCAACATGATGTTCAGTCAGTTCCAGTTTGGTGTCGCTGAAAGCCTCGGCCTGTCCACCGCCCTGATGGTGGCGGTGCAGGCCGTGGGTGCCGCTGCCGGTAACATGGTGGCCATTCATAACGTGGTGGCCGCCTCAGCCACGGTGGGGCTGTTGGGCCGTGAAGGACAGACCCTGCGCAAGACCGTGTGGCCGACCCTATACTACCTCTTGGCGACCGGTTTGATTGCATTGCTGGCGGCCTATGGCCTGGGTGTGATGGACCCGTTAATGGGCCGGTAACGCTGACATAACGATGACGGGCGGGCGGCCGGTGGCCGTATCGCCCGGAGGCAATGACTGATGAGTGAGCTGTTCTACGATGCCGCCCCCAATGCCACCCGTGTGGCTCCGGAGCGCCCCAAGCCCCGGACCTACCCGGCAAAGCCGGCCGAGGTCACGCTGTTTGGCACCTGCGTGGTGGACTTGTTCTTCCCCGAGGCTGGGCTGGACGCCATCCGCCTGCTGGAACGGGAGGGTATTCGCGTACATTTTCCGCAGGCGCAGTCTTGCTGCGGCCAGCCGGCCTGGACCTCTGGTTACGTGAATGAGGCCCGGGAGGTGGCGCGGGCACAGCTCAACCTGCTGGATAACGGCATGCCGGTGGTGGTGCCCTCGGGTTCCTGTGCCGGTATGTTCCGCCAGCACTATCAGGAAGTGTTTGCCGAAGAGCCGGATACCCTCGAGCGTGTTGAAAGCCTGGCCGAGCGCACGTTCGAGCTGACCGAATTCCTGTTGCATGTATGTAAAGTGGACTGGCAGGACCTGGGCCAGCCCACGCAGATTGCCCTGCACACCTCCTGTTCTGCCCGCCGGGAAATGAACACCCACCTGCACGCCCGGGAACTGCTGGGCAAGCTATCCAACGTGCAGCGACTGGACCACGACCATGAAAGCGAGTGCTGTGGTTTCGGTGGTACGTTCTCGGTGCGCATGCCGGAAGTCTCCGGCGCCATGGTGCTGGACAAAACCCGTTCGCTACGGGAGTCCGGCGCGGTGGAAATGGTCACCGCCGATGGTGGCTGCCTGCTCAACATCAATGGCTCCCTGGAAAAACAACAGCAGACCTTCCGGGGCCGGCACCTGGCCAGCTTCCTGTGGGAGCGGGTCAGCGGTGAGGTGACGCCATGAGCCAGCGCATACCCATTAAGGAGCTGACCGACAGCTTCCGTGGCCGGGCCGTGGGTGCCCTGGCGGACGACCAGCTGCGCACCAACTTCCGGGTGGCTATGGATTCGCTGATGAAAAAGCGCGCCGATGCTTTCCCGGATGAAGACGAGCGCGAAGGCTTGCGGGAACTGGGTAACCACATCAAGGCCCGGGCCCTGTCCCGGTTGCCGGATTTGCTGGAGCAGCTGGAAGCCAAACTGACCGACAATGGTGTGAAGGTCCACTGGGCGGAAACCACCGAAGAAGCCAACCGGATTGTCCATTCCATCATCGAGGCAAAGAAAGGCGCTCAGGTGGTGAAAGGCAAATCCATGGTCAGCGAAGAAATGGAGATGAACGACTACCTGGCCGAGCGCAACATCGAGTGCCTGGAGTCCGACATGGGCGAATACATTGTCCAGCTGGATGGTGAAAAGCCCTCCCACATCATCATGCCGGCCATTCACAAGAACCGCTTTCAGGTATCCAGACTGTTCCATGACAAGCTGGGTGTGGATGAAACCGAGGATGTGAACGAGCTGATCCAGATTGGCCGGCGCACCCTGCGCCAGAAGTTCCTGGAGGCGGACGTCGGGGTGTCTGGCGTCAACTTCGCCATCGCCGAAACCGGCACCCTGCTGCTGGTGGAGAACGAGGGCAATGGCCGCATGAGTACCACTACGCCGCCGGTGCACATTGCCGTGACCGGAATTGAAAAGGTGGTGGAAAACCTGCGGGACGTGGTGCCTTTGTTGTCATTGCTGACCCGTTCCGCCTTGGGCCAACCCATCACCACTTACGTGAACATGATCTCCGGCCCCCGCAAGGCGGATGAGCTGGATGGCCCGGAAGAAGTCCACCTGGTGCTGCTGGACAACGGCCGCAGCGGCGCCTTTGCCGATTCCCAGTTGCGCCAGACCCTGAACTGTATCCGCTGCGGCGCCTGCATGAACCATTGCCCGGTGTATACCCGGGTGGGCGGCCATACCTACGGTGAGGTGTATCCGGGGCCGATCGGCAAGATCATTACGCCGCACATGGTGGGCCTGCACAAGGTTCCGGATCATCCCAGCGCGTCGTCATTGTGTGGTGCCTGTGGCGAAGTGTGCCCGGTGAAGATTCCGATTCCGGAAATGCTGCAGCGATTGCGGCAGGAAAACGTGAAAAGCCCGGCGGAGCAGCCGAAAGTGAAAGATGGCGGTGCCAAATACTCCCGCAAGGAGCGGGCGATCTGGCGCTTCTGGGCCAGACTGAACACGTCGCCGGTGTTCTACCGGTTGTTCCTGTGGGGCGCGACCCGCTTGCGCAAGCTGGCACCGAAAAACGTCGGCCCATGGACTGAGAACCACTCAGCACCGGTGCCGGCCCGCCGGTCGTTGCACGATCTTGCCAAAGCCCATCTGAATCAGGGGGATCGGTGATGAGCGCTCGCAGCAATATTCTGAACAAACTTCGTGCCGGCCTGGCCGGCACCACGCCCCGGCCTGATGATTTTGACGAGGGTCTGGTTACAACTCCCTGGCAGTACGCCCCGGAAGACCGGATTACCCGCCTGCGCACTTTGATGGAAGCGGTACACACCGAGGTTCATCAGGTCACCAGCGCCCAGTGGCCTGCCAAAGTGCAGGAATTGCTGGAGAGCCGAGGTCTGGGCAACCTGCTATATGCCCCAGGCACCGCCCATGGCAGACAGCTGGCGGTGCACTGGCAGCGGAGCAGTGCGAAAGTTCAGTTGATGGTCTACGATCGGCCCATCGAGGAATGGAAAGATGAGTTGTTCTGGAAGGTGGATGCCAGCATAACCGGTACTGTGGGCGGCATTGCAGCCACCGGGTCCCTGGTGCTCTGGCCGGACCGTCATGAACCGCGCCTGATGAGCCTGCTGCCGCCGTTGCACATAGCCCTGCTCAAGGCCAGTGAGGTGGAAGATAACCTGTACGGAATGATGCAAAAACACAACTGGTCCGCGGGTTTGCCCACGAACCTGTTACTGGTCTCCGGCCCGTCCAAGACTGCGGATATCGAGCAGGTGCTGGCTTACGGTGCCCATGGCCCGAAAGAGCTGGTGGTCCTCATCCTTGAGGACGCCTGAGGGGAGGGGGTTACTTGACCCCGAACCCTCGCTTGTTCAGGAACTCCTTCATGTGCGGTCGAAGCTTGCTGGTAAACAGCGGTTTCAGCTGTTCGGACCAGTTGGTGTCCTTGTTGCCTCCGGTGCGCTCGCGGTAATAGCGGGCCATGGTGTCGTCGAAGCGGGCCACCAGGTGTTCATCCTGTGAATCGTCGTAAGCATCCTGTTTCAGGATGGCGGCCAGGGGCAGACGCGGCTTCACTTCCGGTTGCTGGTCGGGATAGCCGAGGCACAGGCCAAATACCGGGTACACATGCTCCGGCAGCTTGAGCAGATCGCTCACTTCCTGCGGGTTGTTGCGAATACCGCCAATGTAGCAGATACCCAGTCCTTCCGATTCCGCCGCTACCACCACATTCTGGGCAATCAGAGCGGCATCAATGCTGGCCACCAGCAGTTGCTCGGTCATACCTCGAATCACATCCGCTCCGGCTTTCTCTGCCGATTCGGTCGCCCGCTTCATATCGGCGCAGAACACCAGGAAATCCGAGCAGCTTTCCACATAAGTCTGGCCCCCGGCCAGTTCTGCCAGTTTCCGCCGGCTTTCCGGGTTGACCACATGAATAATGGTGTAGGCCTGGACATGGTTGGAGGTAGCTGCGCATTGTCCGGCACGGATCAGGTCTTCAAACAGTTCCCGGGGAATCTGCTGATCCTTGAATTTGCGGATGGAGCGATGGGATTTCAGGAGTTCGATGGTCGGATTCATAGGACCTCATCTGCTGCAGGTAAAGGCAGACGATAGCTTGCTTATCAGGATTGGCACAACAGGACAAAGGTGGGGAATTGTTCGTATGGCCCTGGCCCTGAACGAAACAGCGCGCCCGGAGGCACGCTGTTAAAGGTACCGGCTGATCAGGTGATCACGGCACCATGTCGGTGGGCCGAGGTGTGGTGGCGGTGCTCGGCGGCAGGATCGGGTACCGGATTTCAGGGACATTACCGGTCAGGGTCTTGAGGAAGGCAACGATGGCTTGAACCTCGTTGTCATTAAGCTCGGTACCCAGCTGTGCGGTACCCATGACCGCTACGGCCTCATCCAGGCTCCAGACTGCGCCAGAGTGGAAATAGGGTGCGGTCAGCTCGATGTTCCGAAGCGGGGACGCACGGAAGACATACTCGTCGGTTGCTGTCTGGGTCACTTCGAAGCGCCCGCGGTCACCCTCAGGCAAAATGGCACCGCCCGGGCGTTCGACCAGACCAAACGGGTAGTATTCCTGGCCACCGAGGTTCACACCGCTGTGGCAGGCCGCGCAACCGCGATCCATGAACAGGGCCAGTCCCTCTTTCTCTTTTTCGTTCATCGCCTCAGTGTTGCCACGCAGGTACTTGTCGAAATCTGAGTCCGGAGTGATCAAGGTTGCCTCGAAAGCTTCAATGGCAATGGCCATGTTATCGAAGGTTACCGGGTCATCCTGCCCCGGAAAGGCATCGCCAAAGCGCTCAACATACTCCGGCATACTCTTCAGGGTAGAAACCACCCGCTCCGGCGTGCTGCTCATTTCCACGCCAGCCTGAACCGGGCCCTTGGCCTGTTCAGCAAGGTCTGCTGCCCGGCCATCCCAGAACTGCGCTGCGTTGAACACCGCGTTGAATACCGTCGGGGAGTTCCGGGGGCCTTTCTGCCAGCCATGACCGATGGATACCGGCAGGTAATCATCACCGCCCATACCTACGTTATGGCAGGTGTTACAGCTGATCAGATGGCTGGAAGACAGGCGCGGTTCGAAGAACAGCATCTTGCCCAGTTCCACCTTGGATTGGGTCAGCTCATTGCCGTCTATCACTGGCGGGTATTTGGGAATCGGTTCGAAGGTGTTTCTGGCCCGGTCGAGCAGCTGATCCGCGGCAGCGGACCCTGCCATAAATCCAAGACTCAGAATCAGGGCTTTGGTTAACGGACGTTTCATCATGGTTCACTCTCCTTATGAGACGGGTCTGGTCTCTCTGAACTAAAGTTAACAAATGCCCCGGCAACTGCACGGAAAACCGGTCAGAGTTGGCGTCATAATTGATGTCTGTCAATTTTCACTTTTTGTCGTGGATATTCAGGGTTAGCTGCGACATTTCGCCGCTGAACGAAGCGGTTTGGCGGGTGTCAAATGGGAGGTTATATCGTTATGCTCGAAGAGAAATCCTAGACTCAAAACAGGAGATTGCCATGAAATCGTTACTCGTGATGTTGCTGTTCAGTTTTGCCCTGGTGACCACGGCCCAGGCTGAGGAAGCGCTGTCAGTCACGCCACAGGAAACCCTCGATATGGTCCAGGAGCAGGGTGACCAGGTGTTGTTCATTGACGTACGGGACCCGGTGGAAATCATGTTCATCGGCTTCACCGATGCGGTGGACCTGAACATTCCTTTCCAGTTGGTGGACCGCACCCGGTTCAATGACGAGAAATCCGTTTTCGCCATGGACATCAACGAAAATTTTGTTGCCGAGGTGGATGCCGCGCTGGCTGAAAAGGGGCTGGACCGGGATTCCCTGATCATCACCATGTGTCGTTCAGGTTCTGCCCGGGGCAAGCCCAGCGCAGACTATTTGCTGGAGCGCGGTTTTACCAACGTCAAGTACGTGGATCACGGTTTCCAGGGTGATTCCCTGAAGGAAGGTCCGCAGAAGGGTATGCGCCTGAAGAATGGCTGGCAGAACTCCGGAATGCCCTGGTCTACCAAGGCCAACCCGGAAAAAATCTATCGTCCGTAGTGGTTCGGGTGCTTGTCATGGCAAGCACCCGTTCTGTTCCGATTATTCCTCAATACAGATTTCCCGCCGGCGCACGGCAATCGCCGTTCTTAGCACAAGCCCCGCGATCAACACCACCAGAACGACCAACAGGCCAACCCCCAGCCATTTGAAGAATGGGATCTCCAAACGCTGATACATGGTCAATGTGGCAATAGTGATGGCGGCCATCGGAAACGAATAAGCCCACCAGGACAGAAAAAACTGCAGCTTCAGGAATCGCGACACCTGGGTAAACAGCATCAGGGTCAGAAACAGGGCGCTGTAATAAAGCACCCGGGCAAAACTGTCGAGTTCACCGGTGAGCTGGAGCCAGGAAATAAAACCCACTCCCGGCGGCGCAATCAGGATGAACAGGGTGGGTAGCAGCTTGCCGGGCAACGGGTGGTGGAAAAACATCCGGTTGAAGATGATGGTCAGCAACACCAGCCAGAACACCAGGCCAATGCTGAAGAAAAACCAGGAAAGCTCGGTAAAACCATGTTGCACCCCGGCAATGGGTACCAGAATGTTACCGACGATCGGGATGAACCAGGCCGGGTTCATGTGGTTGATCTCGAAGTGAGTGTGGTGAATCCATGCCGAGAGCACGTAAAGCGTGAAACCCAGATGCAGTACTGTACCCAAACCCCAGATAATCAGAGACGCGCCCTGGTGGTGAGGGAGCAGCGCAATACTAAGCAGAATCAGGCCGATGGAAATGGTCGGGGCAAAATTGAGTTTGATCGGGTGGTTCAGTTCTGCCTTCACCTGCTGGGGGTATCGTGCCGCCTTCAGGGCATAGAGCAATGCCAGGCTGACAAATACCGCTATGGTCAGAACCAACACAGTGAGGCTGACGGTTGAGGGAAGGCCGAGCACTGCCTCGGCCCGATGCAGGGCAATGGTCAGGCCGGCCAGACCCATCACCGTGGCAAACCAGGAGACGGGAAAGTTCTGCAGGCGGGAGGTTTCAGCTTGGGCCATCGTTTACCTCAGTTGTCTGTTTAGAACCTGAAACGCCAGCCCTGGGGCTGGCGTTGTCGCTATAACTTGGCTACCCGATCACCTCAGAAGGTGAAAGTGCGCATTTTGCGATCCAGCATCTGGTCGGCCATTTGCGGCGGCATCGCGACACCAACACCGTCAATCAGGTCGTCTTTGTTGTTGTCGCTGTTCGGCAAGTAGAGAGCACAAACACTGGCGGTGCCACCCGCTTTCAGCAATCCACGCAGCATTTGGCCGGGCGTTACGTTGCGCGGCGCCAGAGCTTCACCCTCATAGGATTTCAGGGCCAGGTCTCCGGCCTCATCACACAGCAGCACGTTAACCTTGGTGCCTTTCTCCGCCATGGTATTGGCCAGCACCATGGCCATGCCCTGGGTCTGGAGGGAGTCGCTGGACAGAATCACCAGAACTTCTTCTACGGCGCTGCCTTTGTTTCCGTGGTTAGCGGCCATCGCGTGCATCGGTGCCAGTGTAACCAGAACGGCCAGGGTGAAAAGCTTGAGAATATTTGTCATTGGTTGGGCTCCTTGAGTGAGGTTGTCACTTACCAATATAGAGCGGCGTTGGGGGCGAGTTCAGTGACATTGTCACTGTCGGGCGAAAGAGTGAGATGCAAATTCAGGGTAGTGCCCGGATTATCCGCCCACGTCTACATGGCCACCATGGGCACGACGGTGACCAGTCATATCAAGCCCATGATCACCGGTTACGAAGATCTTGAGGAGCGGCACTAGCCGCTCCCCCCCCCTCCCCATTATTCATTGATTGCTATCGAAAATAGCTGGCCGATTATCTTCCCCTATAATCGATATAGAAATACATATTGCTAATAGGTATATCGTTATTCCTTGTTGTGTGGTTTAGTGGTCAACGAGTGATTCACACCATTTACGAGGAGGAAACGACTATGCAACAGCCAATAGTCACCCACTTCTTCGACGAAGCGACCAATACCTTCAGCTACGTCGTGAAAGATCCGGGCAGTGATGCCTGTGCCATTATCGATTCGGTGCTTGATTTCGATTACGCCGCTGGCCGTACCGATGTTCGCTCAGCCGACGAGATCGTGCGTTATGTCCAGGACAACGGCCTGGTGGTGGAATGGATTCTGGAAACCCATGTCCACGCGGACCACCTCTCGGCAGCGCCGTATCTGCAGGAGCGGCTTGGCGGTAAGACCGGTATCGGCGCGCGCATCATTGAGGTTCAGGAAATCTTTGGTAAGGCCTTCAATGCCGGTACCGAGTTTGCCCGGGACGGCAGCCAGTTCGGACAGTTGTTCGAAGAAGGTGACCGTTTCCGGATAGGCACGCTTGAGGGTTATGTGCTTCACACCCCCGGCCACACACCGGCCTGCCTGACCTATGTCATCGGCGACGCTGCGTTTGTCGGGGACACCCTGTTTGCCCCGGATTCCGGCACGGCCCGGTGTGATTTCCCGGGGGGAGACGCCAAGGTGCTCTATCAATCAGTGCAGAAGGTGCTGGCACTGCCGGTCGAGACCCGCATTTTCCTGTGCCACGACTACAAAGCCCCGGGCCGGGATGAGTATCAGCATCAGACCACGGTCGCTGAACAGCGGGCACGCAATATCCACGTTCGCGAGGGTATGGCGGAAGAGGAGTTTGTGCGCCTGAGAACCGAGCGGGATGCCACCCTGGATATGCCGAGGCTGATTCTGCCTTCGGTGCAAGTGAACATGCGCGCCGGAGAAATGCCTGAGGCGGATCAAAACGGTCAAGTTTATCTGAAAGTACCGGTCAACCGGTTTTGAGCAGGTTGACCCAGAGGAGAGCAAGTAATGAAAGTGCATTTTGTTGAACCCGGATTTGCGATTTCGGACGAGATTACCCTTGAAGATTTCGAGAGCGTTCGCCAGCAGGGTTTCAAAGCGGTGATTTGCAACCGGCGGGTGGGCGAAGAAGGCTACGAAAGTGAGGATGTTTTTCGTGAGTCGGCGGAGCGCGCGGGGTTGCAATGGTTCTGTGTGCCGGTGGCCTCTGGCGAGTACACCGCCGCCGATGTCGAAGCGTTCGGCAAGGCGCTGGATGCGGCGCCGACACCAATCCTGGGCTTCTGCAGGACCGGCCGGCGAGCGGTGCATATGTGGGCCCAGAGCCGCGCCCAGAATCCGCAATGCAACATCCCGATGTTGCTTAAGGCCGCGCACGAAGCAGGGCACGACCCGCAATCCATCCGTGATTTGCTGGATAAGGAGGCAGGATGATCAAGCCATCGATCATTTGCTTAAAACTAATATAGCTATAGATATATTGAAATTGATATAACGAAAGGACTCGCTTACTCTGAACTTGCTGTTAACAAAACCACTGATGTGAAACCCCGACAGGAGAAATGACATGACAATTCGACTCGGCGAAACCGCCCCGGATTTCAACGTAGACACCACCAAAGGCCAAATGAGCTTCCACGAGTGGGCTGGTGATTCCTGGGTGTTCTTCTTCAGCCACCCGGCTGATTTCACCCCGGTATGTACCACTGAAATGGGCCGTACTGCCCAGCTGGCGCAAGAGTTCGCAGCCCGCAACGTCAAGCCTCTGGGTCTGTCTACCGATTCGGTAGAAGAGCACCTGAAGTGGATCGACGACGTCAACGACACCCAGAGCTGTGATCTGCAGTTCCCGATCGTTGCCGACGAAGACTTCAAGATTGCTCAGCTGTACGAAATGATTCACCCGGGCGAGAGCGAAACCGCCGCTGTGCGCAGCGTGTTCATCATCGACCCGAACAAGAAAGTGCGCCTGACCATGACCTACCCGATGGCGGTTGGTCGTAACTTCGACGAGATCCTTCGCGCCATCGATGCCCTGCAATTTGCGGATGCCAACAAGTGTGCGATGCCTGCCGACTGGCGTAAGGGTGGTGAGGTGATCATTCCGCCGTCAATCGACAACGAAAAGGCCAAGGAGATGTTCCCGCAGGGCTGGAGCGAACTGCGTCCTTACCTGAGAATGACCAAGATCTGATCAGGTCTCCGGTCCAGAAAACGCCCCGTCAATCGGGGCGTTTTTCGTTGTTAGACTCAGCTTTCGTCAATGCTCAGCAGGTCGCTGGGCGATTGTAGGCCGCCGCTGGCCAGGCGAATCTTGACTTCCAGGTTGTGCCTGGAGTTGGCGTTGTTGAGAGCCTCTTCCCGGGTAATCTTACCCGCGTTGTAGAGCTCGAGAATGGCCTGATCGAAGGTTTTCATTCCGTGCTCGCCGCCCCGGGTCATAATGTCCGCGATGCCATCAATTTCGCCCTTGGAGATCAGGTCCCGAATGTAGGGGCTGGCAAGCATCACTTCCACGGCGACCACTCGTTTGCTGTCTTTACCCTTCAGCAGACGTTGGGCCACCACCGCTTTCAAGTGCATGCTCATATCCATGAACAGCTCCTTGTGGGCGTGCTCGGGAAAGAAGTTCACAATCCGGCGCATGGTATGGTCCACGTTGCTGGCGTGCAGGGTTGAGATGCACAGGTGGCCGGTTTCCGCATAGGTAAGGGCGTGTTTTATAGTGTCCCGGTCGCGGATCTCACCGATCATGATCACATCGGGCGCTTCCCGCATGGCCCGGCGCAACGCTTCGTTATAGGAGCGGGTGTCTACCCCCACCTCCCGCTGGTTAACCACACTTTTCCTGTGGTTGTGGGTGTATTCAATGGGGTCTTCCACCGTCAGAATATGACCAGACTGGTTGCCGTTACGGTGGTCAATCATCGAGGCCAGGGTGGTGGATTTGCCGGAGCCCGTGGAGCCAACCACCAGTATCAATCCGCGAGGTTCCAGGATCAGCTGTTTCAGCACCGATGGCAGGCCAAGACTCTCAATGGAGGGAATGTCGTTGCGCAGATGGCGCACCACCATGCTGACTTCTCCGCGCTGCCAGAACACATTCACCCGGAAGCGCCCAACCTCGTTCACCCCGACCGCCATGTCCAGTTCCAGGTTCTTCTCGAACTCGGCCCGCTGCTTGTCGTTCATCACCGAATAGGCCAGTTGCCGGACCGCGCCAGAGGCCAGGGAGTTCTGGGTGATCGGGCCGGTTTTGCCCTCGACCTTCATCATCACCGGTGAACCGGTAGAAAAGAACAGGTCAGAGGCGCCCTTGTCGGCCATGACTTTCAGGTAGGCGGGCAGTTCCATGAAGACTCCTTAGGGTTACGGAAACAGCGTGTGCGGGGAATAAAGCCTACAGGCACCGCAACTATCAACTATAGTAGAGTGGCTTCGGTTTCAGGAAGGGACACGATCAAAAGCCCCGTCGACCGATACCATGGTCGCAGTATCTTCATCGAGCCAATCACTACGAAACACCGGATGACTGAAACAGACTCCCAGGTTGTACCGCAAGACCAACCACGAGAGCGCCAGGTTCTGGCGTGGGCTTTACTGAGCAGGTAGCAACGATTCTCAGGCGGACTGGCGCCCCGCCCGGGCTACTGAAACTGGAAGTGACTGAAAGCCTGTTGATGGACGATCCGGAACGGATTTCTGCAGCAATGAACGACCTGAAACAACTGGGTGTGCGCTTCTCGCTAAATGATTTCGGCGCCGGATACTCATCACTGAGCTATCTCAAACGACTTTCGTTGGACCAGATCAAGATTGATCAGTCGTTCGTTCGTGACCTGACCACCAATCCGGCCAGCGCCGCGATTGTGGATTCCATCATCGGGTTGTCTCAGGGCCTTGGCCTTGAGGTCATCGCCGAAGGCGTGGAAACTGAGGCCCAGCGGGACTGGCTGGTGGCGCATGGTTGTGACCATTTCCAGGGGTATCTTTTCGGGAAGCCGGGGCCGCTGTTTTTGTAAGTCACGTTAGAAGAATGGCGGCTCTTAAAATCGTATATATCTAGGTGGTCACAATGCTGCCGGCACCATTCGAAGAAGTGGTGTAGTGATGGCTCATGAATCAAACTTTGATTCTTCTTCGCGCTTGAATCTATCCAAAGTGTCCAGAAAAGATGCTAGTAATCGAGAGTTGTCGTTTGCTCGATATATACAGGATAGATCAATGGTTGAATTCTCCGGCATATCTGAGATCTCCCTGTAAACAACTCCCGGTATTGAAAGCGTAGCTCCCGATTTGGAAACCAGGCATACCCCAAAACCACTTGCGACTAAGGCAACCCCCGTGACGACATCGCCAACCTCTTGTGTTATTTCAGGGGTAAACCCTGCCGAGTAGCATAACGACATAACTTTATCGACAAAGTTGGGGCGTCCGCTCGAAGAAAAGAGCACCATGGGATGGTCTGCCAGTTCTCGAAAGTGGATCGAAGGCTGTCTTGCTAACTGGCTGTTCTCATTAACAGCTAGCAGAAGTGGCTCCTTTTGAACGAGTACACTGTCTATGTCAGGTACGGGCTTCAGCATGCGATTGAACCCAAGGCTGATTCGATGCTGTCTAAGAGCCTGGATTTGTTCCTCTTTTTCCATTGTATGGAGAACCACTCGTACCTCCGGAAAGTCTCGCTTGAAGCGCAGCAGCAAGCGCGGAATGGTGTCGAGAACGCCGGACCCAAAAACGGCAATATCCAGCCTTCCAAGCCTTCCTTGACTGGCTCGCTGCGTTTTTTCTGAGGCCTGCTGTACGAGAGAGAAGATGTTCCGTGCTTCCTGGGCCAGCAAGACGCCGGCCTCAGTCAATTCCATACCTTTTGGCGTCCGGTTAAAAAGCTGTACGGCCAATTCCTGCTCAAGCTGGTGAATCTGTCTCGTTAATGGCGGCTGGGAGATATGTAATTGGGCTGCAGCACGACCAAGGTTTCCTTCCTCGGCAACGGCAAGAAAATAACGCAGTTTGCGAAGATCCATGGGGTTACCCTTTCAGTTGATACGATTTAGGTATTGGGGGGTCTATCAAATGGTATTAGACGGTATCTTTTGGCCTTCCTAAACTCAAGTCAATTCGGCTCATGGATATCCCAGTTTATGTCGATGGGCTCAGACATAAAAACAAAAGGAACGTTATGCAAACTCCAACATTGGTGGGCCAGACTGCGATAGTCGTTGGTGCTACAGGTGTCTTTGGCCAGGTCATTGCAGCCAGTTTGCTGTCCAAGGGGATGGATGTGTTGGCGGTTGCCCGTGACCAGTCGGCACTCCGGTCATTGGCAGAAGAAATGCCTGGCCTTCGTACCTGCCCTGCGGATATCGCGTCGGATGATTCGGTTGCGGTCATCAGGCAATCTTTGTCGGGGCCGGTGAAGGCCCTGATTCATGGCCCGGGTGTTGGTGTCGCTGGAGGTATTCTCAATGCTGATATTGGGGTGGTGCTAGAGGCCGTCAACATAAAGGTCGGGGGAATCCTTCGCTTGGTTAGGGCTGCTGAAGCCCATCTTTTTGATGGCTCCCGGATCATTGCCATCGGCGGGCACTATGGGCTTGAACCCACGGCATATGCTGCGTCTGCGGGTGTTGCTAACGCAGCATTGGTTAATGTGGTTCGGCAGCTAAGCCTGGGATACGGCATGCGTGGCATTACGGCACACACCATAGCGCCTGGTCCAGCGGACACAGAGCGCTTACGGTCGGTCGCAACGGCCCGAGCCCAGAGAGATAGTCTCGAAGTAGAAGACGTGCTCGAACAGATGCGCTTAGAGTCTTCTACCGGGTCGTTTACTACGCCTGATCAGGTTGCCTGGGCGGTATCAACGCTTTTGGCTGACGAAGCCAGGGCTATGACCGGTTCTACAATGATGCTGGACTCGGGGCGTCGCCGCGGTCTGCCATAGGGAGTAAATAATGCCTGTAGCCAAGTTTTATGTGTGGGGCTCTGAGCCCAACAACGATTCCGTCAGAGAATTCCTGGATCGAGCCTCTGATGTCTATGCCAATGTTCTTGAATGTCCGAAAGAGCGTGTGCGCGTGATCTTTATACCGTGCAGTCAGGATATGGTTGCCGTGGAAGGCAATGTTCCGGGGGCTGCATCGGTGTTTTTTGAGTTTATTGTGCTGCAGGGTCGGTCATTGACGCAGCGACAACAGATTGCCAAAGGCTTCTGCGGTCTGATTGAGGATGTCTTGGGCCTAGATCTTCAGCGGGTGCGGGGGCGATGCATTCCAGTGGCGCCAGAGGATTGGTGCATTGGTGGAGAGTTTGCCGATAGCCTGCGAAAAACGGAAATTGAATCCAGAAAGAATCAACTTAAGCGTTGATGCTCCCACGTGACCATAGGAAGGCCTGTTTAACCATGGATGGTGTTTTTATTCTTGGTTCACCCGTAACCTGAGGTGGCTGATGCTGATGTTGGCATTATTTTTCGGGACGGTTGTTGTTACTGTCTTCGCTTATCTGGTCTGGCGCCGAGAGCGAAAAGCGCTCGCCTATCTCGATGAACTGCTTGGCCATTTTTTGCCGGAGAATTCGGTAAAGGTCAGAGGGCTACCCGAAAAAGTTGAACAACTCTCTTCCATCTTGCAAGAGAAAATTCAGGCGGCAGGAAATATCCATTCGCTCTCCAGGGAGTTGACTGTCTCAACCGGCACCTTGGTATCTGGGTTTACGACGGTAGTTGCCTCCAGTCATCGTCAATCCGCTCGAGCTCAGGACGATATCGCAGCATTCGAATCCATTGCCTCTGAAATTCAGCAGGTCGCCGATTCTGCGAAAGATGGGTGCGGAGCGATGTTAAAGGTGTGTGCCGATGCAGAAAGTGGTGAGACAAAGGTTGCCCAGGTTAGAGATCTGGTCGTTCAGTTGACTGCTTCGGTGGTGCGATCGGAAAAGCAGTTCCACGAGGTTCAGGGCCATCTCACCAATATTGGCGGTATCGTTACACTGATTGAGACCATCTCAAGCCAGACCAATCTGCTTGCGCTGAATGCCGCAATTGAAGCTGCACGGGCGGGGGAGGCCGGCCGGGGGTTTGCCGTTGTGGCTGATGAAGTTCGGCAGTTGGCTGCAAGAACCTCAGAGGCAACGACTAACGTCAGCGAAATTATTGAGGCTGCCAATCGTTCGATTGTTTCACTTCAGGCGGAGTTGCGGGAGACCTCAAGTTCGTCGGAACTAGCTGTCGCAGGAGCGCAGGATGCCAATAACGCACTTGAGGCAATTGTTCTCGAGTCCCGAAGGGTTTCTCAAAAAGTTGAACTGATGTCTGAGCAGGCATTGCAGCAGGCGGAAGCTTCAGTAGGGGTGGCGAACGCAGGAGGTCTGATACGAGAATTGGCGAGTGATATTGACTCCAAGGTTCAGCATTGCAATCGGGACCTCCGACAGCTGATGTTGAAGCTGGTGAATATGCAAGACTTGGTGAATCACCTTGACGTGAGTGCCGGACCAGAACTGTTGATCCTTGATTCCGTGGAAGAGATTCGGGGCCACAACATCATGGTGGTCAATTCGAACACGCCAGAAATGGCGAGCCCTCATATTGAACGAATTCTTGAATTGGATAGGGTTGTAGATCAACAGCTTGGCCTCTGCGTTACAAGAAGCGATCAGCCGGTGTCCTATCATTCAACGATTAAAGAGCTGGAGGCCGCACTGTCTGACTATAGAAGTGCCCGTAACGAAGTCTTTGAGTGGGCTCGAGCTGGTGATTTTGCCAGTGTCAGAGAAACTGGGGTTCCCAAAGTGCGGCCCGCCTATCAGCGGGTTCGTGAAGCCTGCGAGCAATTGCTGACCGCCGCTTAACCAGTAATCGAAGCGTCTTGCCCGTGCTCCGGTCCGTACAGCGTTTTTGTTTGGATACCCAAAAGGTATGGCTGTTCCTATCAGATAGTATTGGAAGGTAATCGAACCGGCGCTTACCTTTAACTCAGTGGAGGTCCGCTCAAGCTGCTTCCCATACAAAAACAACTACTCCCCTGCATGAGGAGAATTGAATGCTAAACAAAAATAATGGCTTATGTCCTAAGCAATCACGTTCGAAACTAGCCGCAGCCATTCTCAATACGACCATTTTTGCCGGGCTGGCGGTAAGCACAACTGCCACAGCCATGGTGATCGAAACAGGTAATCGGGACCTCCGTATGAGTCTTGATACCACGGTTAAATACAGTGCCGCCTGGCGAGTCAGCGATCAGGATTCAAGTGTCGCAGACAACAGTATTGGTGTTCAGGCAAACACCAACGATGGCGACCTGAATTTCGACAAGGGATTGATTTCTAACCGGTTGGATCTTTTGTCCGAATTCAACCTGAACTACAAACGTCGGTACGGGCTCAGGGTGAGTGGTGCGGCCTGGTACGACTCGGTCTATAACACCGGCCATGACAACCCCGGCGAGCTGGGCGGAGCGCTCTACAACTCTCGCTCTGTCGACACTGATGAATTCACACGTGCCACCGAGAAGTTACATGGCCGCAAAGGCGAGCTGTTGGATGCCTTTGTGTTCGGGAACTTCTATCTGGACCAAAAGAGCCTGAACCTGAAGGCTGGTCGCTTTACCCAGCTGTATGGGGAGAGTTTGTTCTTCGGTTCTAACGGTATTGCCGCAGCCCAAACGTCTCTGGATCTGGTGAAGGGTTTGTCCGTTCCGAACTCCCGCTTCCAGGAAATACTTCGCCCGGTAAACCAGTTGGCAGCACAGTTGCAGCTGTCTCCGGCGGTTTCTGTAGGTGCTTACTACCAGTTTGAGTGGGAGAAGACTCGGCTTCCGGGCGCTGGCAGTTATTTCAGTTTCGCCGACTTCGCTGATGATGGTGGCGAGACCATCATTCTGGGGCCAGGCCAATCTGTTTATCGTGGAGATGATCAGAGCGCAAGTGATAGCGGCCAGTTTGGTGCGCAGTTGAAAGTCCGTGCTGGTGACTATGACTTTGGCTTATACGCCGCGCAGTTTCACGACAAGATGCCTCAGTTCTACGTGCGACCGGGCGTAAACGTGCAAGACGGCAGCATAGGCGATTATGTGCTCACCTATGCGGAAGACATCAAAACCGTTGGTGCCAGTGTCAGTACCTTAATCGCTGACGCAAACGTGTCTGCCGAAGCGTCAATCCGTGATGACATGCCGCTGGTTGCCTCTGGTAATACCGTTATACTGCCCGGCGATACTGTTTCTGATAACAGCAATAATCCGGCTTATCCGGTTGGCAGAACCTTTCACGCAAACCTGTCAGTTGTAAATGTGTTCAATGAGAGCCCCATTTGGGATGGCGCAACATTGCTGGCGGAGGTGGCGTTTAATCGTCGTTTGAGCATAAAGGAAAATGCAGATCAGTTAGATCCGAGTGCTACCCGAGATGCAACGGCTTTACAGTTTCTCTTCACTCCTGAGTATTTTCAGGTTTCGCCGGGCTTAGACTTGCGAACCCCCGTTGGCGTCAGTTACGGCGTTGATGGTCGCTCTTCTGTGAACGGGGCTCTATTCCCCTCAGAGCACGGCGGTACCCTGAGCCTTGGTGTTGTTGCGGACTACCAGAGAACCTGGCAAGCGAGCCTCAACTACAACCATTACTACGGCGCATCGGGCTCCATCATCAAGTACGACACAGCGGCTCCCGAACTTTCCTACAAGAACTTTCATGGTGACAGAGACTTTGTCTCGCTTTCCGTGCAGCGCACTTTTTGATGGTCGCAAACGCGAATCTGTAATTAGGAGTTTGTCATGAAGAAAAACAATATTGCACTTGTTATCGCCTCAGTGATCGCATTGAACGCCGGATATGTTCACTCCGCGGTATCGTCTGATGAGGCTGAACGTTTGAAATCAGACCTCACCCCGGTTGGAGCCGAGCGGGCCGGAAACGCTGACGGAACCATTCCTGAATGGACCGGTGGTATTACGGAGGCGCTGCCGGGGAAGCACTTGGGGGATATCCCTGCTTCACTGTTTTCAGATGAAGAACCGCTGTACAAGGTAACCAGGCAAAATATGGGAGAGTATGAGCACCTGTTATCTGAAGGAGTAAAGGCGCTACTCGAAAAATACCCGGACACGTTCTTCCTCAATGTTTATCCAACGCATCGAACTGCGGCGCATCCCCAGTCTGTCTATGACAACGCTTTTGCGAACGCGACAAGGTGTGAGGCTGTGGCCGGGGGATACTCCCTTGAGGGGTGTGCTGGCGGCACCCCGTTCCCGATCCCACAGTCCGGTGTGGAGGTGATGTGGAACTTTCTCCTCAGAACAGAGGCGCCTTCCATCGAATACACGTTTAGAAATATTGTGGGTAACTCGGATGGTTCGCACACCTTGGCAACCCGGAACGAAATCTCCTTTCAGTATCCACAGTTTTATGAAGGGGTAACTCCTGACTCCTGGAGCGGGGAATACGCGATGTTCCGGTTCAATACTCTGGCGCCTCCCTTCAAGGCGGGTGAGTCGTTGGTGATCCGGGATAGCATCAGTCAGCAAAACGCCCGTCAGGCCTGGCAGTATCTGGTGGGCCAGCGTCGTGTTCGCCAGGCCCCAACCGTTTCATATGACACGCCGGATTTTGTGGCATCAGGTGCGAACTACTTTGATGAAGTTCAGGGCTTCTTTGGATCCCTTGACCGCTTTGATTGGCGTTTGGTCGGTAAAAGGGAAATGTTGATTCCCTACAATAACAACAACTTCATCGGTGCCAGCATTGATGACGCCTACATGAATTACCATGCCAATCCCGACCTGGTGCGCTGGGAGTTGCACCGCGTTTGGGAAGTTGAAGCAACGGTTGCCCAAGGCAAGCGACATGCTGTGCCGAAGAGGACCTATTTCCTTGATGAAGATAGCTGGCTGATTGCTTTAGTGGATGGCTATGATTCTGAGGGGAATCTCTGGCGGGCATCTATGACAACGCCGTTTGTCGTTCCCGATATTCCGGCGAAAGCCATGAAAACCACGCTGGTATTCAACCTTCAGGCGAACACGATGAGTATCGTTCAGGCCTTGCAGGAGGAATATCTGGATGTGGTTCCTGTCAAGCCTGAAACCTACTTTACCGGTGACGCTGTTGCGGCTGAAGCAATGCGTTGATGTTTGGGGCAGGTATCCGTCCGCGGTGCCTGCCCCAGCGTAATCCCGGTTTAACAGGCTCGTTTCAGGTGTTCACGTCATGAAGAATACAAACCTCTCCCTGAAGTTCTCGGCAGCATCGCTTGTGGTGCTGCTGATCTTGATTTCCCTTTCGTTCGCTCCGCGAGTTTATGCAGGTAACGGAGTGTTGCCAGACTACACAGAGCTGCCAGCCATGCTGTCGAAGGATGCGAGGCATTCTGTGCAGTTGGGTCTCGCAAAAGCTGGAGATCGCTTGGTGTCAGTTGGCGAGCAAGGCATTGTTTTGCTGTCAGACGATCACGGTGAAACCTGGCGCCAGTCCGCGGGCGTTCCTGTGAGTGTGACCTTGACACAGGTGGCCTTTGTTTCCGATCTGGAAGGCTGGGCTGTTGGGCACTCCGGAGTGATTCTGAAAACGGATTCTGCGGGTGATCAATGGGTCAGAGTGATGACTGGCAATGACCTGGTGGAGATGATCAAGTCCGACGTGGCAGGGGCATCTGAGGATGATCCTGAGGCTCAGGCGCTAAAGCGCAACGCTTCCTATCTGAATGGTACCGAACCTGTTCTGGATCTCTACTTCAATGACGTTGGTGAGGGCTGGTTATTGGGCGGTTATGGCATTGCGCTGCGCACACGCGATTTGGGCAAATCGTGGCAATCTGCTTTTACTGCGATCAATAACCCGAACTCCTCTCATTTGTACAAGTTTGTGCCGTCCTCCGAGGCCGGCGATTTGATCGTTGGCGAACGTGGTTTTGTAGCTTCGTTTTCCGAGGCTAGCCAAACCTTTGAGCCCATACCCATTGATTATCAGGGGACGTTTTTTGGCGGTGTGGCGCTCAGTGATGGCGGTTACTTGTTGCACGGTCTGCGCGGAAATATCTGGACCGGAAATGCAGAAGGGTGGGCGCGGGTTAACTCCAGTACCGAGTCCTCGTTCAATGCGTCCCTATCAACACCCCGGGGCGTTGTGCTGGGCGATGTTTCCGGTCGCCTGTTTCTGTTTTCGGAGAAAGACAACAGCCTTCGAGAGTTTGTCGAATCCTCGGACGCTGCCATCACCGACATGACCCTGAACTCCCGTGGCGAATTGGTGGTGGCGACGGGCCGGGGGCTGAAGCTTCTTGGCCTTGATAATGCTGAGTTCAAGTGAGTTAAAGACTATGAGCGCCAATAAACAACAAGTAGATAACATTCGTAGCCTCGAAGATTTTGATACCAGGTCGGGCAGTGTTGTGGAGCGTGCGCTCTTCAATAACCGTGCGATTGTGGTGATTTTGTGTTTGCTGGCCACCGCCTTTTTGGGTCTGCAGGCGCGCGACATCACGATGAGTGCGGCCTTTCAGAAGATGATTCCGACCAACCACCCATTCATCATCAACTATCAGGAACACCGAAGTGAGCTGGCGGGCAGCGAGAACTCCATCAGGATTGCGGTGGAGACCACCCAGGGCAATATCTTTGATAGAGAGTACCTGGAAACATTGCGGCAGTTGAGTGAAGAGTTGTTTTTGCTGCCTGGGGTTGATCGCCCCTTTATGAAGCACCTGTGGGCGCCTGCTGTGCGATGGTCTGGTGTCACAGAGGTCGGCCTGGATGGCGGGCCGGTCATTCCAGACGATTATGACGGCTCTTCGCAAAGTCTCGAGCAGATTCGTGAGAATGTTGAACGTTCGGGTGAGATTGGCCAGTTGGTTGCGGAGGATTACCGGTCGACGATTATTTTTGTTCCGCTACAGGAGCTCAATAATGTTACGGGTGAAACGATTGACTACCATGACCTCGGTTTACGTTTGGAGTCATTGAGAGCTAAATACGAATCGGACGACATCAATATATACATCACCGGCTTCGCCAAAGTGGTAGGTGATTTGATCAATGGCATGCAAGAGGTTCTTCTGTTTCTTGCGTTGACGATTGCCATTTGCGCGGTGGTTTTGTTCTTTTATACCCGATGCCTGCGCAGCACTCTGTTAGTGGTTTTGTGTTCGATGGTTGCCGTTGTGTGGCTGCTGGGATTGCTGAGAGTATTGGGCTTCGAGCTGGACCCGTACTCGATACTTGTCCCCTTCCTGGTGTTCGCCATCGGGATGAGTCACGGTGCCCAGAAAATGAACGGCATCATGCAGGATATCGGTCGTGGCACTCATAAGTTTGTTGCTGCGCGCCATACTTTTCGGCGCCTGTTTATTGCCGGACTAACCGCATTGGTGTCGGATGCCATCGGGTTTGCGGTGCTGATGGTGATTGATATTCCCGTCATACAGGATCTGGCGGTCACGGCCAGTATTGGTGTTGCCGCACTTATCTTCACTAACCTCATCTTGCTGCCGATACTTTTGTCCTACACCGGTGTGAATAGCAAAGCGGCCACCCGAAGTGTGCTGGCTGATATCGACAACCAGAACGATATCACGCACAGCAAACACCCGGTTTGGGCATTATTGGACAAATTCACCGAGCGCAAAGTGGCCGGCGTCACGATACTGGTTTTCGGTGCTCTCGGTGTCATGGGTATTGTGGTTGGCTCTAACGTGAAAATCGGTGACACCGACATCGGTGCGCCAGAGCTGCGTGCAGTTTCCAGGTACAACCTGGACAACCAGTTCATGGTTACGAACTATGCGGCAAGCAGTGACGTCTACGTTGTGATGGTCAAGACCGAACAGTATGCCTGTATTCATTATGAGACGATGAAAGGCGTTGATGCACTGGAGCGGCGCCTGCAACAGCTGCCGGGGGTTGAATCGACACAGTCATTGGCGGGCCTTACCAAAGTCGCCAATGTGGGTATGAATGAGGGTAGCCTCAAATGGTGGGGCATACCGGAAACCCAAGGTATGCTGAACGCAATCGTTACCCGTGCACCGCGTGAATTGTTTAACCAGAATTGCGATCTATTGACGGTGTTTGCGTTTCTCAAAGATCACAAGGCGGACACACTCAGCAGTGTCGTCGCGGCAACGGAAGCATTCTCTGCCGAGTACAGTACCGATAGCCTGAGATTCATTAACGCTGCCGGTAACGCCGGTATCGAGGCCGCCACCAATATCGTGGTCGAACAGGCCAACCTGCTGATGCTGGTGCTGGTTTATGCCGCTGTGATTGTTCTTGCCTTTGTCACCTTCCGATCCTGGCGGGCGGTGGTGTGCGCCGTACTTCCTCTGATGATTACCTCTGCTCTGTGCCAGGCCCTTATGGTGTGGCTGGATATCGGGATCAAGGTTGCCACACTTCCTGTAATAGCGTTGGGCGTGGGGATCGGTGTCGATTACGCGCTCTACATATTGTCAGTAACCCTGGCGCGATTGAGGGCTGGCGAGAACTTGTCAGATGCCTATTACGGTGCGCTGTTATTCACTGGCAAGGTGGTGATATTGACCGGTATAACCCTTGGAGTGGCAGTACTGACCTGGTGGTTTTCTCCCATCAAGTTTCAGGCCGATATGGGGCTGTTGCTGGCGTTTATGTTCATCTGGAACATGGTTGGTGCACTGGTTCTTTTGCCCGCCCTCGCGCGGTTTTTACTGGTGCCAAAAATGCAGCCGGTGACAAGCTGAGGCCTGCGCTGTAGATTGTTTGGTTAGAAGCGACTGAAGGGACATCGGTCTTCCTATAACAACAATGCCGGCCCCCGCTTGCCATCTCCCAAGTGGCTGACGGGGGGTGGATCTTGGCAAGGTGGGGCCATGTCGAAGAAACAACTCGTGGAACAGTTCAATCTGCGTTCGCGTCTTAAGTTCAATATTGATGAGGGTAATATCTGGCTTGACGAAAATCGGATGTTGCTCCTGCATGCGTCGGCATTCGGAGCGTTGCGGACAGAGCTTATTCAATCTCTGGGTGTACTGCGTGCCAAAGGGTTGTTGCTACGAATGGGGTTCGAGTCTGGCCAGAGAGATGCAGAACTGGCCCGAAAGCTGATTGACTCTGGTGAACCCTACGATGTGTTTCGAATTGGCCCGCTGTTGCACGCCTTTGAAGGACTGGTCAAAGCAGAAATCACGAGTGCTGAGATCGATTGGGACAAAGGTGTGTTCAATGGCGCTGTCGATTGGGAGGGCTCATGGGAGGCGGAGTCTCATATACAGACATTCGGGATTGGCGGTGAAGTGGCCTGTTGGACGTTGGCCGGATATGCATCTGGCTACGTTACCCGCTTTTTCAACAGGTTTGTTGTTTTCAGGGAGGAGCAATGTCTGTGCTGCGGGGATGACAAATGTTCAATAGTCGGCAAACCTGCAGAAGAATGGGACGATCAGGAATACGTCAAACTCTTTAAGCCCGACAATATTGACCGAGAGATTCGGGAACTTCGGGAAGAGGTGACCAATCTACGCGAATCTCTTTGCAGCAAACGGGGACGCGGGAATCTCATCGGTGAGTCGCAAGCGTTCAAAAGTGCGTTTCATCTGCTTGAGCGGGCAGCGGACAGTCCAATTAACGTGCTGCTGCTGGGCGAAACCGGCGTAGGCAAAGAAGTATTTGCTCATTGGTTACATAAGAATAGTGGCAGAGCTGAAGGTCCTTTTGTTGCACTGAACTGTTCGGCGATTCCGCACGATTTGATTGAATCTGAGCTGTTCGGTGTTCGCAAAGGTGCATATACGGGTGCCGAAGAGTCTCGGCGCGGACGGTTTGAGCGAGCGGATGGCGGTACGCTATTTCTTGATGAAGTCGGAGATCTATCTCCAGCGGCACAGGTCAAGCTGCTTAGGGTGTTGCAAACTGGTGAGCTGGAACGTTTGGGCGACGATAAAACGATCAAGGTTGATGTCCGTTTGGTGGCCGCAACCAACGTGAACCTCAATGAGGCAATCACATCCGGTAGATTCCGATCAGATTTGTACTATCGTCTCGCGACCTATCCGGTTCAGATCCCACCCTTGCGAGAGCGTAAATCCGATATCCCCTTGCTGGCAGAAGCAATGATTGCCAAGTACGCGCCTCTTTACTCAAAGAAGATCAAAGGGCTTTCTGATAAAGCTGTCCATGCGCTAATTGAATATGATTGGCCAGGCAACGTGCGCGAGCTGGAAAATCTGATAGAAAGGGGTGTGCTGCTGGCACCGAGTGGTGGTGTGTTGGAGCTGGAGCATGTCTTGATGCAAGGGGCCGCGGCAACTGTCGCCGAGGTGGCAGTGGGCAAAGCAGGTACCGTGCAGAATCCGCAAAAGGAAGGTGAACTGCGCGCGTTTGAGTCGTTACTGGATGACGGGTTTGATCTGGGGCGTCATGAACAAACCTTGATGACAATGGCCGTGGATAAGGCAGGAGGGAACCTGACCCACGCAGCGAAACTGTTGGGTATTTCGCGTCGTCAATTGGCATATCGACTAGCTAAATCATCGGAATCCTATGAAGATTAATGAAGCACTTCATTCCTCGATATTCTAAAGGCCGCACTTGCGGCCTTTTTTGATGGGGCAGCAGCTTGACCAATTTGTAAGTCCAGCCCTAGAGGTGTTCGATTTCGTAAGTCTGCGCATCCCTGATCTCCCTTCATTGTTTGTAAATATAATAAAAAACAAGTGGTTATGTGGTTGGCACGCTATCTGCTTTGTATGGTGTGTGCCCAGTCGAGCGGTGATGGGCGAGTCTGGAAATCCAGGCATCAACATACAAAAACAAGATGGCATCAATTCCTTCCGCCCTGAACACCAGGGCAAATGATGTCACCAAACATACTGGCCCTCAGGTCAGAGGTTGAGGTGAAGCACATGGCAGAAACAAACTATTCGGGCGATATCACGCCGGCAAAACTTGATACCGAGCGTCGCTATGTCCGGATCACCGGCGAGCGATCGGACGGTTTTGTCGAGTTCGATTTTGCAGTTGGTGAGCCAGAGCTGTTCGTTGAAATGATTCTCTCCCGCCCCGCTTTTGAAGAGTTTTGCGAAATGAATCAGGTGCAGACGATGGGGCCCGCTGAAGATTCCGGGCCAGAGGATCGGATGTCGGATTTCGCCTGGAACCTTCGCGATGCGACAGGAAAGCGGTTCAAGTAATTCCTGACTTCTCTCAAGACACCAAGACAGCAGAGGATAACAAAAAATGCAGATTGACCTTAGAACAGTAAGTATCGAACCGGTCAGAAAAACGTACGACCACTTGGCTCGCCGATTCGGTGACAAGCCCGCTTCGCGCTACCAGGAGGGAAGTTACGATCTACAGGCGGCTGAAAATCTTCACTATCGTCCGACTTGGGATCCTGATCAGGAACTTTACGATCCCAATCTTTCCCGTATCCGGATGAATGACTGGTATGACCTGAAAGACCCTCGCCAGTTTTATTACAGTACCTACACGCTGACTCGTTCCCGCCAGCAGGAAAATATGGAGGCGAATTTCGCCTTCGTTGAGGCTCGAGGCCTGCAAGACATGCTGTCTGATGAGCTAAAAGAGTCTGCACTGAATTTGCTCGTACCCCTGCGTCACGCAGCCTGGGGAGCGAATCAGAATAACACTCTGGTATGCGGGTATGGCTATGGCGTGGTGTTCACTCAGCCATGCATGTACCACGCAATGGATAACCTTGGTATCTCCCAGTATCTCTCCCGTCTCGGTTTGCTGCTTGGTGGCACCGATGCTCTGGAAAAAGGGAAAGACATCTGGATGAACGATCCCTCGTGGCAGTCGCTGCGTCGTTACGTTGAAGACAGCATGGTAGTGAGGGATCCGTTTGAAGTGTTCGTCCTGCAGAACGTTGTGTTGGACGGCCTGCTGTATCCGATTGTCTACGAGCGTCTTGTGGACACCTATTTTGCCTCTCAGGGTGGGCAGGCGGTGGCCATGTTGACCCAGTTCATGACTAGCTGGTTCACCGAATCCAAAAAGTGGACCACTGGGGTGCTGAAAGTGGCCGCCGCTGAGTCTCCTGAAAATGCGCAAGTTCTGTCCGAGTGGATTAACCATTGGAGTGACCGGGCGGCGTCCGCACTGCTACCGATTGTGAATTCTGTGGTGGATGAGCGGGTTGATGAAATGGTGTGTGAGGAGCTAGACGCTTTCCGAGCCCGCATCGCAAAAACCGGCATCACTTTGTAAGGAGCGATCATGTCCACCGTTTTTATTGCATTTCAAACCAACGAAGAAACGCGGCCGATCATAGAGGCCATTGAACTGGATAACCCCAACGCAACGGTTCATCAGGAGCCGGCGATGGTGAAGATAGATGCGCCGGATGAGCTGGTAATTCGCAGAGAAACTATCGAGGAACAGATTGGGCGGGAGTACGACTTGCAGGAATTGCAAGTCAACCTGATCACTATGTCTGGTCACCTCAGCGAAGACGAAGACACATTCACCTTGAGCTGGAAATAACCACGAGGATTGAATTATGGATACCCCGGTAAACAAAAAAAAGCTAAGCCTCAAAGAAAAGTACAGCTACCTGACGCGGGACCTGGCCTGGGAGCCGTCCTATCAGAAGAAAGAGGATTTGTTTCCATACGCCACCTACGAAGGCATCAAAATTCATGATTGGGAAAAGTGGGAAGACCCTTTCCGACTGACCATGGATGCCTATTGGAAGTATCAGGCCGAAAAGGAGCGAAAGTTTTACGCGATCATCGATGCATTTGCCCAGAATAATGGGCATTTGAAAATTACCGATGCCCGCTATCTGTCGGCACTAAAGATTTTTCTGCAAGCGATTAGCCCGGGCGAATACGCTGCCCATAAGGGTTTCGCCCGGACTGGCCGAGAGTTTCCTGGCGTGGGGCCTCAGGTGGCTTGCCAAATGCAGGCCATTGATGAAATTCGTCATGCCCAGACGCAGGTCCACGCCATGTCGAACTACAACAAGTTCTACAGTGGCTTTCATGCGTTTGCTGATCAGCGTGACCGGATCTGGTACACGTCAGTAGCTCGGTCTTTCTTCGACGACGCGATGTCCGCAGGTCCGTTCGAGTTCATGATTGCAATTGGGTTCTCGTTTGAATATGTGCTGACGAACCTGCTGTTTGTGCCATTCATGTCCGGGGCTGCTTATAACGGCGACATGTCGACCGTGACCTTCGGCTTCTCTGCTCAGTCTGATGAGGCGCGTCACATGACGCTGGGTCTGGAGTGCATCAAATTCATGCTTGAGCAGGATCCGGATAATGTGGAGATCGTTCAGAAGTGGATTGATAAGTGGTTCTGGCGTGGTTTCCGGGTGCTCGGGTTGGTTAGCACCATGATGGATTACATGCTGCCAAAACGTGTGATGTCCTGGCGTGAAGCCTGGGATATCTACGGCGAAGAGAACGGAGGCGCGCTGTTCAACGATTTAGCCCGCTACGGCATCCGTCCTCCAAAAGGTTGGGCAGATGCGGGCGAAGCGGTTGATCACATGTCGCATCAGTTCATGTTGGCACTGTATCAGTGGAACTTTGGGACAGCTTTCCATAGCTGGATTCCAAGTGATGACGATATGGAGTGGTTGTCCAAAAAATACCCGACAACTTTCGACAAGTACTATCGCCCCCGCTGGGAGCACATCAAGAAAATGGAGGCGGAAGGTACGCCATTCAATAACTTCGGCTTGGCGAAGCTGTGTCAAACCTGTCAGTTACCGACGGTGTTTACTGAGCCAGGCGACCCCTCCAGCCTGTGCCATAGAGAAACGGAATATAAGGGCGAAACCTACCAGTTCTGCTCAGAGCACTGCTGTGACATTTTCAAGGGCGAGCCGGAGAAGTATGTTCAGGCGTGGTTGCCTATGCCGGCCCTTTTCCAGGAGCCGCTTAACGGAGATCTCGAGGCCTGGATGAAGTGGGTCAGTCTTGAAAACGGGTCCGATAATGGTGACTACAAGGGCTCCCACGATCAGACCAGTTTCCAGAAATGGCGAGAAGCAACTACCTCTAACTAAAACTGAGGGGCTGGTGGTGGCGGGCGTTTGGTCGTTCCGCCAGCCCGAAAACAAAAACAAGGAGATACATCATGTCTGTTGTGTCCAGAAAAGAATATATCGGTGTTCCCCGTGACCGTGTAGAAAACTTCAATGGCAATCAGCTGGTTTACGTTGGGTGGGATAACCATCTGTTGTTCGCCTCAGCTTTCCTCCTGTTTGTATCCCCTGAGAGCACATTTCGAGACCTCGTTAAGAACAATGTTGTGCCGCTGATTGCGGCTGACCCTGATGCCGAAAAGATAGATTGGGACAATGTAAGCTGGCTCAAGGGCAATAAGCCATGGGCACCGGCTTGGGACGCTACGCTTGCTGAAAACGGCGTCGGCCATAAGAGCCTGGTGCGCTTTCAGACCCCGTCGTTGAATACGATCTGCGGTTAATGGCGGGAGTGTGACATGAGTTATGAACTGACGATTGAGCCGCTGGGGCAGACTGTCGAAATCGAGGATGGCCAAACCATCCTCGACGCCGCGCTCAGAGCGGGCATCTATCTCCCTCACGCGTGCTGCCACGGCTTGTGTGCGACCTGTAAAGTCCAGGTAGTTGACGGTGAGATAGAACATGGTGAGGTGTCCGATTTTGCGTTGATGGATTTTGAGCGCGAAGAACAGAAATGTCTTGCTTGTTGCGCTACAGCGGAAAGTGACTTGGTCATTGAGGCCGAAATCGAGGAAGACCCGGACGCGAGGAATCTTCCGGTGAAAGACTATCGGTGTGAGGTTACGCGGATTGAAGAACTCACCCCGACGATAAAAGGAATCTGGTTGCGCCCCAAATCTGGCGAAAAAGTCGAATTCCAGGCTGGCCAGTACATTAATCTGGAGCTGCCGGATGAGATAGGCCACAGGGCCTTCTCAATCGCAAATGCGCCGTCTGGCTCGGGCGAGATTGAACTCAATGTTCGCATTGTGCTTGGGGGTGAGGGAACAACTTATCTTCATGAGCAGTTGAAAGTAGGTGATGAACTGACGGCAAGCGGACCATACGGCCGCTTCTTCGTGAAAAAGTCCGCACACGTTCCTGTGATCTTTATGGCGGGTGGTTCCGGGCTTTCAAGCCCACGCTCCATGATTCTGGACCTGCTGGAGGAGGGGTTTGAGCTGCCGATTACATTGGTTTATGGCCAGCGCAATCAGGAGGAGCTCTATTATCACGATGAGTTTCTGAGGTTGGCGGAAAACTACGAGAACTTCACCTACGTTCCGGCGTTGTCTGATGAGCCGGAAGATTCTTCCTGGCAGGGATTCCGTGGCTATGTGCACGATGCCGCAAAGGAGCACTTTGCCAATGACTTCAGTGGTAGTAAAGCCTACCTTTGCGGTCCCCCGAGAATGATCGATTCGTGTATCTCCACATTGATGCAGGGTCGATTATACGAACGAGACATCTATACCGAAAAGTTTATTTCTGCAGCGGATGCCCAGCAGGTGCGCAGCCCGTTGTTCAAGTCTATATGACGCAACAAGAATGATCTGAGAGGCGATTCATCATGGCAATGACAGGTGTTTTACGGCCGGGGCATGCTCAAGTGCGGGTGCTTGAACTCGACAAAGCTGTTGCATTTTATCGGGATGTTCTTGGTTTGGTCGAAACAGGGCGTGACGCGCAAGGCCGAGTGTATTTCAAGTGTTGGGATGAGCGTGACCATAACAGTTATATCTTGCGGGAGTCTGATCAGGCAGGAATAGATTTTTTCGGATTCAAGGTCCTGGATGAGCCAACACTCGACCAGCTGGAAAAAGATCTTAACGATTACGGTGTCGAGACGCGCCGTCTCCCTGCAGGTGACTTGCTTGAGACTGGGGAACGGGTGAGGTTTACCATTCCATCGGGTCACGAAATCGAACTCTACGCGACGAAAACGTCGGTTGGTAACGGGATTCCAACCATTAACCCTGGACCTTGGTGTGAGGATTCCGAACGGGGAATTGCACCGGTAAGGTTAGACCATACATTGCTGTATGGGCCCAATATAGCTGAAGTGAAAAAGATTTTTGTCGACGTACTGGGTTTTTACCTTGTCGAGAGAGTTCTCGGGGAAGACGGTGATAGCGAAGCCGTAATCTGGCTCTCCTGTTCCCATAAAGTCCACGATATTGCATTTGCCGAATATCCTGAGCCCGGCAAGTTGCATCATTGTTCCTTCCTGATGGATAGCTGGGAACGAGTGTTGCGCGCCGGGGACATCATGTCTATGAACAAGGTGCCTGTGGATATCGGGCCAACTCGCCACGGAGTCACGCGAGGCTGCACAATTTACGCGTGGGACCCCTCAGGTAACCGGTTCGAAACCTTCATGGGCGGATACCAGCCGTACCCGGACTATGAACCGCTGACCTGGACCTTTGACAACTTTGGTCAAGGCCTCGATTATCCCCAGCGTAAGCTCCATGAAACCTTTCTGACTGTCGTCAGCTAACCCCTCTGAACACGCGCGCCTACAGCGCGCGTACATTTATCTTGATACCTAAAAGGTAGCAAGTTTCCTATTAAATGGTATTAGACGGTATGTATTGCTGGCCATAGACTCGAAACAGGTTGGTACAAACAGACACCCGAAGTTCCGATACAGGATTGAGCAGGAAATTTTATGCGCCAGATTAACAATTTCATTAATGGCGAGTTCATCGCTTCCAGCTCGGGCCAGCGTTTCGATAAGCGCTCCCCGGTGGATGATCAGGTTATTGCCAGTATTGCTGAGGCGGGCCAGGAAGAAGTCGATCAGGCTGTAAGCGCTGCGAAGCATGCATTAGCTGGTGAGTGGGGGCAGCTCGCTACGAATCAGCGCGTTGACCTTTTATACGAGGTTGCTGACGAGATAACCCGCCGTTTTGATGATTTTGTTGAAGCGGAAATGGCCGATACTGGCCAGCCCCACCATGTAATGACGCACGCTTTCATCCCCAGGGGCGCTGCTAACTTCAAAGTATTCGCGGACATCATCAAGAATGTTCCTACTGAAACCTTCCATATGGACACCCCGGATGGGCGTGGCGCGTTGAATTACGGTATGCGCGTACCGAAGGGTGTTATCGGTGTGGTTGCGCCATGGAATGCGCCATTCCTTCTGATGACCTGGAAGGTGGGTCCGGCCTTGGCGTGTGGAAACACCGTTGTGGTCAAGCCTTCAGAAGAAACGCCGCTAACCGCAACATTGCTTGGCGAGGTGATGAACAAGGTTGGAGTTCCGAAAGGGGTCTATAACGTCATCAACGGATTTGGCCCGGACTCGGCAGGAGAGTTCCTGACACGTCATAAAGATGTCGACGCCATCACTTTCACCGGAGAAACCCGCACTGGATCGACCATCATGAAGGCGGCATCTGATGGCATTCGGGATGTGTCTTTTGAAATGGGGGGCAAGAATGCGGGGATTGTGTTCGCTGATTGCGACTTTGATAAGGCGGTCGACGGTATTTTCCGTTCTGCGTTTCTCAATACTGGGCAAGTCTGTCTTGGCACGGAACGGGTTTATGTACAGCGACCAATTTTTGAACGGTTTGTGGCTGCACTTAAAGAGAAAGTGGAGGGTGTGAGTCTGGGCCGGCCGACAGACTCAGGTGTGAATTACGGACCGCTCATTAGTCATGAGCACAGAGACAAGGTCTTGTCCTACTACGCCAAAGCCAAAGCCGATGGCGCAACGATTGTTACCGGCGGTGGGGTTCCGGAGATGCCCTCGGAATTGTCTGAGGGCTCCTGGGTACAGCCTACGATCTGGACAGATTTGCCGGAATCATCGGCGGTTATTCAAGAAGAGATCTTCGGTCCCTGCTGCCACATCCGCCCGTTTGATTCGGAAGAAGAGGTCATCGAGCTGGCGAATGCTTCCGATTACGGGCTCGCTACCACTATCTGGACTGAGAACCTGACTCGTGCACACCGTGTCGCGGCGAAGGTTGATGTGGGGATTACGTGGGTAAATAGCTGGTTCCTGAGGGATCTGCGCACGGCTTTCGGTGGTTCAAAACAGTCCGGTATCGGTCGGGAGGGAGGTGTTCACTCCCTGGAGTTCTACACCGAGATGCGCAATGTCTGCATCAAGATGTGAGGTGAGTATGAATCAGGAAAAGATTGATCAGTATGGTGACGAACTCTACCAGGCGTTCCTCCAGAGCAAAACCATTGCGCCGTTTACGGATCGGGAGCCTGGCATCAGCCTTGAGGATGCCTACAAAATCCAGCTGAGGTTCATCCAGCGGCGGGTCGAAGCGGGTGAAAAGATTGTTGGTAAGAAGATTGGCGTCACGAGTAAACCTGTTCAGGATTTTCTCGGTGTATTTCAGCCAGACTTTGGTCAGCTAACCTCCAATATGGTTTATCAGGAAGGAGATGTAATCGACCTCAATGGACTGATCCAGCCGAAAGCTGAGGCGGAGCTGGCCTTTGTGCTGAAAGAAGATTTGCGGGGCCCCGGTGTAACGGCAATGGATGTTATAAGGGCCACCGAGTACGTGTCGCCGTGCTTTGAAATAGTCGATTCGCGGATCCGGGAGTGGAAGATCCTGATTCAGGACACGGTGGCAGATAACGCTTCTTGTGGGGTTTACGTACTTGGTTCCTCAAAGGCGGATCCTCGCGATGTCGACATAACCATGGCCGGCATGGTGCTGGAAAAGAATGGCGAGTTGTACTCGACCGGCGTCGGGGCCGCAGTGCAGGGTTCGCCTGCCAATGCGGTGGCCTGGCTGGCCAATACGCTTGGCGAACTGGGAATTCCATTCAAAGCGGGTGAGGTGATTCTGTCGGGTTCGCAATCCAATCTGGTGCCGGTTGTGGATGGTGACGAATTGGTGTGTACGGTTGGCGGTATTGGTAGCTGCTCCGTTCGCTTTGCAGGGAGGAGTGCAGTATGAGCATTACGCTGAATCGCGAAGATATTGTCCGTTTGTGCGAGCGGGTTGAGGGCGCCCAGACCAGAGCCTACGCCATTCCCAAGCTGACCAATGAATATCCGGATATGACGATTGAAGATGGCTATGCCGTGCAATCGGAGTTGCGGCGTCGGTTTATCGAGCAGGGGCACACTCTGGTCGGATGGAAGGCTGGTCTGACGTCAAAAGCGAAAATGGAGCAGATGGGCGTGAATGTACCGTCGATCGGCTTCCTGACGGACAAAATGGCCCGACCGGAAAATTCAATTGTCTCCACGTCAGACCTGGTGCATCCAAGAGTGGAGTGTGAAGTTGCGTTTGTGACCAATAAGGATCTGGCGGGGCCAGGGGTGACCGCCGAGGACGTAATTGACGCAACGGACTACGTGTTGCCCGCAATCGAGATTATTGATTCGCGTTTTTCCGGATTCAAATTCGACCTTGAAAGTGTCGTTGCCGACAACGGCTCATCAGCCCGTTTTGTCGGAGGTGGCCGGGCGCGGCACCCGAAAGATGTTGATCTGCGCACGCTCGGAGTGGTGATGGAAAAGAACGGCGAGGTCGTTGGTATGGGCGCGTCTGCGGCGGTGCTTGGCAATCCTGCTAACGCTGTGGCGATGCTGGTCAACATTCTCCACGACCTTGGCGAGACCCTTCCTGCAGGAAGCTTCGTGATGAGTGGCGGCATAACCGAGGCCATTGCAGTGCAGCCGGGCGATAACGTGATTGCCAGGTATCAGGATCTTGGCAGCGTTTCTGTCCGGTTTGGCGAATAACAAGAAAAGGAGCAGAACATGCCGATTATTGAAATGCATTTGATGGAAGGCCGCACCATTGAACAAAAATCCGGGGCGGCCAAGGCGATTACCGATGCGATCACCAGCAGCCTGGGTGTGCGTGCAGAGTCTGTCCGGATTCTGATTACGGAACATCGGGGTGAAGAATTCTATGTGGCGGGCGTTGCCCCGGCACTCAAAGCTCAGCAAAGCGCTGTTGCTGAATTGAAAAAGGCAGAGGATTGAACCATGCAGAAAATTAAATGTGCCTTGATCGGTTCAGGAAATATTGGCACCGACCTGATTTACAAGATTCAGCGAAGTGAATACCTGGAGCCGGTTTGGATGGTTGGTATTGATCCGGAATCTGAGGGTCTGAAGCGAGCCCAGGAAATGGGCCTGAAAACCACCGCAGAGGGCGTGGATGGCTTGCTTCCTCATATCGAAGAAGACGGAATTCAAATAGCCTTTGACGCCACCAGTGCCTATGTTCACGCCGACAACAGCCGCAAGCTCAATGCCCTGGGTGTGTTGATGATTGACCTGACTCCGGCAGCCATTGGCCCGTTGTGTGTGCCGCCAGTCAATCTTAAAGAGCATACCGACAAATACGAAATGAACGTGAACATGATTTCCTGTGCCGGGCAGGCAACGATTCCAATAGTGAATGCCGTGGCCCAGGTCCAGCCGGTGGATTATGCGGAGATTGTGGCAACGCTGGCATCGCATTCTATCGGTCCCGGAACCCGTGCAAACCTGGATGAGTTCACCTACACAACGTCCAACGCCCTTGTAAAGGTCGGTGGTGCACGTCGAGGTAAGGCTCTTGCAGTCATTAATCCTGCGGAGCCACCGATGATCATGCGCAATACCATCTCTTGCCTCACTGACGAGGCACCAGATGAGCAGGCCATTACAAAATCGGTTCTGGCCATGATTAAAGAAGTACAGAAATACGTTCCCGGATACCGGTTGGTCAATGGTCCCGTGTTTGATGACAAGCGGGTTACAGTTTTCATGGAAGTTGAAGGTCTGGGTGATTACCTGCCGAAGTATGCCGGCAACCTGGACATCATGACCGCCGCCGCGACCCGCACGGCAGAGATGTTCGCTCAGGAAATTATTGCGGGCACGTTCAATCCCCAACCCGTGGAGGTAGCGTAATGACTGATTCCATGATCACCGGCGATCTGAAAGGCCGGAAAGTAATTCTTCACGACATGTGTTTGCGGGACGGGATGCATGCCAAGCGTGAGCAGATTTCTGTTGAACAGATGATCAAAGTGGCCACCGCGATGGACGATGCGGGGGTGCCTTACGTGCAAGTGACGCACGGGGCTGGCTTGGGGGGCAATTCTCTTCAGCATGGGTTTGCACTGGCGAGTAACGAAGAATACATCCATGCAGTTTCGTCCAGAATGAAACAGGCGAAAGTCTCGGTGTTGTTGATCCCGGGGCTGGGTACCATGGATGAGTTGCGCTCGGCGTATGACGCGGGCGCACGTAGTGTGCACGTTGCAACCCACTGCACCGAAGCCGATACCTCGCCTCAGCATATTGCCTGCGCAAGAGAGCTGGGCATGGACTCGACAGGATTCCTGATGATGGCCCACCTTAATGATCCCAAGGGGTTGGCGGAACAGGGTAGATTGATGGAGTCCTATGGCGCCCACACCGTTTACATCACAGATTCCGCCGGCTACATGCTGCCCGCAGACGTTAAAGCCCGGGTACAGGCGCTTCGTGACGTGCTGAAGCCCGAGACCGAGATTGGCTTTCATGGCCATCACAACCTTGGCATGGGCATTGCCAATTCCATTGCCGCGATCGACGCCGGAGCGACACGAATCGACGGATCTGTCGCTGGTCTGGGCGCTGGTGCGGGTAACACGCCGTTGGAAGTGTTTGCCGCCGTGTGTGAGCGGATGGGCATCGAAACCGGCGTTGACGTCTTCAAATTGACCGACGTTGCTGAAGAAATCATCGTGCCAATGATGGATCACATTGTCCGGATTGACCGGGAATCATTGGCGCTGGGCTATGCCGGCGTCTACTCAACCTTCCTGCTGCCAGCCAAGCGTGCAGCGAAACGTTACGGCGTGCCAGCTCGAGACATCCTGGTTGAGCTGGGTCGAAAGAAGATGATCGGGGGTCAGGAAGACATGATTGACGATACGGCCATGACCATGGCGAAAGAACGTGGATTATTGAAGGCGGTAGCAGGTTGAGGGCCTGATTTCAGGCCCTCCTTTTTCTTAACCAGAACCGACAAAAACAAGAGGTGAAACATGGCACTCCGAGGTGTTTTAAGACTGGGGGAAGTAGGCATACGAGTTCTCGATATGGCCGATGCCAGGCAACATTACGTCGATCGCATGGGCCTCATTGAGGTCATGGCTGATGAGGCTGAGCGAAAAATCTACTGCAAAGCATGGGATGAGCACGACCACCACTCCATTGTTTTGCGTGAAGCCGATGAAGCGGGTCTAGATTACGTGGCCTTCAGGGTCTATGACGATCAAACCCTGACTGAGCTCGAGCCCAAAATTCAGGCGTTCGGACTTGAGGTCGCAAGGATTGATGCCGGAGTTTATCCAAAAAGCGGCCGCCGGCTGGAGTTTATCCTTCCCTCTGGCCATCGCATGCAGCTTTATGCCGAGAAAGAGCAGATCGGTAACACACTGGGCACCCGGAACCCGGGTGTTATGCCGGATGAAGGCGTAATTAGAGGATTCCGGATCAATCGCCTCGATCATTGCCTGCTTGGTGGGCCAAACATTGATGAAAGTGCACGGCTGTTCCGGGAGGTGTTTGATTTTGATCTCAGCGAACGCATCGAAGATGAAGAGAGCCGGGCCTCACTGGCGCTGTTCCTGACATGCTCCACCAAGCCCCATGATGTGGCATTTGTCATTCAGCCTGAGCCTGGTCGTTTTCACCACGTTTCATTCCTCCTGGAGTCTGCCACAGACGTCATCTACGCGGCGGATATGATCGGGAAATATCGAATTCCGGTAGACGTAGGGCCAAACCGGCACGGGGTTACCCGGGGTAATACAATCTATTTCTTCGACCCTTCAGGGAACAGAAATGAGGTCTTCTCGGGGGGCTATGTGCATTACCCCGATACACCAACCCTGACCTGGGATACCTCACACATGGGGCCGGCTCAGTTTTCCCAGGACAACGTTCCCCGGGAAAGCTTTTTGACCGTTGTGACATGAAGTGACTGGCCGAGACAGGTGGGATGCTTAGCCTGTTTCGGCCGTCTACAGCCTATAACAAGGAGCTTCATTATGCGGTATCAGGTGCATTTGGATGAACTGGAACTCGATTTCACCTGCCACCCGGGGCAGAATGTGTTGGAGTGTATGATCGGTTCCGGAAAGAAAGGTATCCAGGTTGGCTGCCGAGGTGGTGGATGCGGGGTTTGTAAGGTTGAAGTTGTTGATGGTGAGTTCTCTGCGCGACCCATGAGCAAAGCCCATGTCGACGACCAAGCAATTTCAAATCGGCAAGTGCTGGCCTGTTGCATATCCCCCCTGAGCGACCTCACATTAAAAGTTATAGGAAAGATTGCAAAGCCAATACAGCGAAGGTCTTGATCCATTATTTTTTGGTAAGGGCTCAGTCTGGATTGGTAAGAGCCTCTTCAATTTTCGCCCGCGTACGGTTCATCGCCGGCAGATACTTCGCTGCCGCGTCGTCGATGGTCATGGCCTCGGCAATGTAAACCAGGTTCAGGCAGGCCAGCACCTCATCCCCGGAGCGGATCGGAATGGCGATGGAGGCAATGCGCTGTTCCAGATCCCAGTCCTGATAGTTCTCGCCAAACCCCTTTCGCTGGGTGCGCAATAACAGGTTGTTAAGTGCCTTGGTGTCTCTGGCGATCTCACCTTCACGGCCCTGCTGGCGGGCCAGCAACTGGATCAGTTCGTTCCGCTCCTTCTCCGGGCAGAACGCCAGATAGGCCAGTCCGCTGGCGGTTTCCAGCAACGGCAGGCGACGGCCCACCATGGAACGGTGAAACGACAGCCGGCTGAACCGGTGGGTGGTTTCCCGCACCACCATGGCGTCTGCCTCCAGCGTGGTCAGGTCGGTTGGCCAGAGTACTTCGTTCAACAGCTCGCCCAGTAACGGTGCGGCTACCGCTGAAATCCAGTGGTCATCCCGGAAGCCTTCGCTGAGTTCCCGCACTTTCATGGTCAGCCGATAGCTGTCATCAGACGGGCTGCGCCGCACGTAGCCTTCACTTTGCAGGGTTTCCAGCAATCGGCGCACGGTGGTCCGGTGTATGCCGGTCAACTCGGACAGCCGAGATGGCGTGGCGCCCACCAGTTCCCGGTTAAGTGCGTTAAGCACAGTAAGCCCCCGAGTCAGGCCCCGAACGGTTTTGTAATTGGCGGTAGAGCTAGGTTCCATGCGGTCCTTTCCGGTGCCGGTGCACTCTGTGCACCACTAGGCGGTTTTTCATTGAGAGCAGAACAGGCTGATTTTTATACTGCAGCCACTCGGAAAATGACAATTGACAAAAAATGCAAACCCCGCGGGCCCCAGCTTCCAGTTGGAGGCGGTTATCCGGCGCACGCGACTCACTGCTTAGCAAGGTGTTCTCATGACCAATTCACACAAGACCAGCACAGCTACCACCGATTATACCTGCAAAGTCGCCATTCTGGGCGCAGGGCCGGTAGGCCTGACCATTGCTAACTACCTCGGCCAGGCTGGCGTTGAGGTTCTGGTCATGGAGAAGCTCGACGAGTTGATCGACTACCCCCGTGCCATTGGTATTGATGACGAAGCGCTGCGCACCATCCAGTCGGTCGGGCTGATTGATGAAGTCCTGCCCCATACGACACCCTATCACGCCATGAGGTTCCTGACGCCGAAGGGCCGTTGCTTCGCTGATATCCAGCCGATGACCGACGAGTTTGGCTGGTCCCGCCGGAACGCCTTCATCCAGCCCCAGGTAGATGCGGTTCTCTACCGTGGCCTGAGCCGGTTCAATAATGTGAAGGTGCTGTTCGCCCGGGACGTACAGGAATTTTCCCAGGACAGCAGCGGCGTTACTTTGGTAGCCGATGCGCCGGAAGGCAAGAAAGAAACCGTTCGCGCCGATTATCTGATCGCCTGTGACGGCGGCAATAGCTACATACGCCGTAACCTGGGCATCAGTTTTGATGGCAAGACCGCGCCTAACCAGTGGATTGTGGTGGATATCGCCAACGACCCGCTGGCCACGCCGAACATTTACCTATGTGCTGACCCCGAGCGCCCGTACGTTTCTGCCGCGCTGCCCCACGGCATCCGCCGTTTCGAATTCATGGTGATGCCGGGTGAAACCGAAGAGCAGCTGAACCAGCCGGAAAACATGCGCAAACTGCTGGAAAAAGTGATCCCGAACGCCGACAACGTAGACCTGATCCGTAGCCGCGTGTACACCCACAACGCACGCCTGGCCGGCCAGTTCCGCAAGGGCCGGGTTGTGCTGGCGGGCGACGCGGCCCACATCATGCCGGTATGGCAGGGCCAGGGTTACAACAGCGGTATGCGGGATGCCTTCAACCTGGCCTGGAAAGTGGCGCTGGTGGTACAGGGCAAGGCCGGCGAAGAGCTGCTGGATACCTATGAAATGGAACGCCGTGATCACGCCAAGGCGATGATCGACCTGTCTGTTCTGGCTGGCCACGTTCTGGCTCCGCCCAAGCGCTGGCAGGCAACCCTGCGTGACAGCTTGTCCTGGGCCATGGGCTTTGTGCCGCCAGTGAAGCGCTACTTCCTGGAGATGCGTTTCAAGCCGATGCCGAAGTACGAGAAAGGCGCACAGGTTGAAGTGAAAGAAAACCGCAAAGAGTCCCCGGTCGGCAAAATGTTCATCCAGCCGAAAGTGCTGACCGAGCAGGGCAGCGAAGTACTGCTCGACGAAGTGATCGGTTCCGGCTTTGCCATCATTGCCTGGGGCGCAGACCCCACCTGGGGCCTGAGCGAGAAGCAGGTTGCTGCGTGGAAGGCGCTGGGTGCCACCTTTATCCAGGCGATTCCGGCGGTGCAGATGCGCAACGAGCGGGAAGTTGTGGATGGTGTGGTGCGTGTCGGTGACGTTCAGAACCGCCTGAAGGACTGGTTCGGCCAGTACCCGGCCTCTGTCGCCATCATTCGCCCGGATCGCTTCGTTGGCGCCGTGGCTATTCCGCAGACCCTGGGCAGCATCGGTGATGATTACCTGCGTGTGCTGAAAGCGACTCCGGTCAGCGCGAAAGACTCGGATTCCGGCAAGAAGGTGGCGTGATATGACGGCGTTACTGCAGTGTTTATCCCACACGCCCCTGGTGGGGCATGTGGACCCGGAGCAGCCGATTCTCGACGAAGTGAATGGTGTGATTGCTGCTGCCCGTAAGCGCATCGAAACGTTTGATCCGGAGCTGGTGCTGCTGTTTTCGCCGGATCATTACAACGGCTTTTTCTACGACATCATGCCGTCGTTCTGCATTGGTACCAAGGCTTATGCGATTGGCGATTTCGGAACCGCTGCCGGCGACTTGCCGGTACCGACCGAGCTGGCCGAACAGGCTGTTCAGCAAGTGATGAACGCCGGTGTGGATGTGGCCCTGTCTCATAAAATGCAGGTAGACCACGGTTTTTCACAGCCTTTGGAGTTCCTGCTCGGTGGGCTGGACAAAACGCCGGTGATTCCCGTGTTTATCAACTCCGTGGCTGTACCGCTGCCGTCGTTCCAGCGCGCCCGTCTTCTGGGTGAAGCTTTGGGCCGCTGGGCCGCTTCCTTGAACAAGCGGGTATTGATCATCGGTTCCGGTGGCTTGTCGCACCAGCCACCGGTGCCGGAACTGGCCACCGCTAACGATCACATGAAAGACCGCCTCTTGGGCAGTGGTCGTGACTTGCCGGAAGAGGAGCGGGAGCTTCGTACCGCGCGAGTGATCGACGCGGCCCGCAAGTTTGTCGACGACCAGAACACCCTGCACCCGCTCAACCCGGAGTGGGACCAGTGGTTCCTGAACCTGGTTGCCACCGGCAAGTTGTCGGAACTCGACAGCGTGAGCAACCAGGAAGTATCCGATAAGGCCGGCAAGTCGACCCATGAAGTCAAGAACTGGGTGGCTGCCGCCGCCGCCATGGCTGCGTTCGGCGAATACGCCGAAGAAACCCGTTATTACCGGCCAATTCCCGAGTGGATTGCCGGCTACGGCGCACTGACAGCAGCCAGGGCCTGAGTGTTCAGGCCCAACAACACGTAATTTCGAGGGGAAAGAACATGACACAGCAATGGACCGAAGCCGGTACCAGCAAGTTTGTAACCATCCGCGAAGGCGATGCGGACCTGAACATTCACTACAACGACACCGAAGCCGGTGACGAAGTGGTTGTGATGCTGCATGGGTCCGGCCCCGGCGCCAGTGGCTGGGCGAACTTCAATCGCAACATCCAGCCCCTGACCGACGCCGGCTACCGGGTGATCCTGATGGACTGCCCGGGCTGGAGCAAAAGCGACACCATCGTGAACGATGGCTCCCGTTCCCACCTGAACGCCCGTGTTCTCAAAGGGCTGGTTGATGCCCTGGACCTGAACAAGATCCACATGATCGGTAACTCCATGGGTGGCCACACTGCCGTCGCCTTTACACTGGAGTATCCGGAGCACGTAGACAAGCTGATCCTGATGGGCGGTGGCACCGGTGGCGGCAGCCTGTTCACGCCGATGCCGGCTGAAGGCATCAAGCGCATTGGTAAGCTGTACCGTGAACCGAACATGGACAATCTCAAAGAGATGATGGACATCTTCGTATACGAAACCAGCAACCTGACTGAAGAGCTGTTCCAGACCCGCCTGGACAACATCCTGGCCCGCAAGGACCACCTGGAAAACTTCGTTGCCAGCACCAAGGCCAACCCCAAGCAGTTCCCGGATGTAGGCCATCGCCTGGGTGAAATCAGGAACGAAACCCTGATTGTCTGGGGTCGCGATGATCGCTTTGTACCTATGGATACCGGCATTCGCCTGGTCAACGGCATCCAGCGTTCCGAGCTGCACATCTTTAACCGCTGTGGCCACTGGGTGCAGTGGGAATATGCTGACAAGTTCAACCGCATGGTTCTGGACTTCCTGAAGCACGGCATCAACTGATCGCCCGCCACAGATAGCCTTGAAGGACGTTGAAATGAGTGTAGATCAACAGGTTCTGGACAAGCTGGCGGAACAACTGCGCCAGGCCGACGTTTCCGGACAGCCGGTGCCGCCCTTGCGTGACCAGATCGGCGAAGACAACGCGGAAGCGGCCTACCAGATCCAGCGTTTGAACGTGGCCCATGCCTGCGCCAACGGTGCCCGCATTGTTGGCCGCAAGATCGGCCTGACCAACCCGAAAGTACAGGCCCAGCTGGGCGTGGATCAGCCGGATTTTGGCACCCTGTATGCCGACATGGCCTATGGCGACAACGAAGAAGTGCCCTTTGGCCGTGTTCTGCAGCCGAAAGTGGAAGCGGAAATCGCCCTGGTGCTGGCCGAAGATCTGCCCCGGGCAGACACCGGACTGGCTGAGTTGGTGGCTGCAGTGGACTGGGTAATGCCGGCGCTGGAAATTGTCGGTAGCCGTGTCGAGAACTGGAACATCCGCTTTGTGGACACGGTGGCCGACAACGCCTCCAGTGGCTGCTTTGTGCTGGGTGGCCCGGCCCGCCGGATCGGCGGTGTAGACCTGCGCAAGGCCTCCATGACCATGACCCGCAACGGTGAGGAAGTCTCCGCCGGCGACGGTTCAGAGTGCCTGGGCAACCCCCTGAATGCTGCGGTATGGCTGGCACGCAAAATGGCGAGCCTGGATGAGCCCCTGCGTAAAGGCGACATCATTCTGACCGGTGCACTGGGGCCTATGTCACCAGTGGCCGCCGGCGACCGGTTTGAGGCCGTCATCGAAGGCATTGGCCAGGTTGGCGTGTCATTCAGTGCCGAATAGGGTCCACCGGATTATTTGAGGAATATGAGTATGAGCAAGAAACTGAAAGCCGCCATCATCGGCTCGGGCAACATCGGCACCGACCTGATGATCAAGATCCTGCGTAACGGCAAGCACATCGAAATGGGCGCCATGGTGGGTATCGACCCGGAATCCGACGGCCTGGCCCGCGCCAACCGCATGGGCGTAGCCACCACCCACGAAGGTGTAGACGGCCTGGTGAAAATGCCGGAATTTGCCGACATCGACATCGTGTTTGATGCCACTTCCGCCGGTGCCCATATGCACAACGAAGTGTTCCTGCGTGGCCATAAGGAAAGTCTGAAGATCATCGACCTGACGCCCGCCGCCATCGGCCCTTATTGCGTGCCAGTGGTGAATCTGGAGCAGAATCTGAGTGAGGGCAACGTCAACATGGTCACCTGCGGTGGCCAGGCCACCATTCCGATGGTGGCGGCCGTCTCCCGTGTGGCGAAAGTGCACTACGCCGAAATCGTGGCATCCATTTCGTCGAAGTCCGCCGGCCCCGGCACCCGGGCCAACATCGACGAGTTCACCGAAACCACCTCCAAGGCCATCGAAGTGGTCGGTGGCGCCCAGAAGGGCAAGGCCATCATCATCCTGAACCCGGCTGAACCGCCGCTGCTGATGCGCGACACCGTGTACGTGCTGTCTGATGCAGCAGACCAGGCCGAAGTAGAGAAGTCTGTGGAAGAGATGGCTGCGGCCGTACAAACCTACGTGCCGGGCTACCGCCTGAAGCAGAAGGTGCAGTTTGATGTAATCCCGGAAGACCAGCCCCTTAATGTTCCGGGCCTGGGTCACTTCAGTGGCCTGAAGACGTCGGTGTTCCTGGAAGTGGAAGGCGCCGCCCATTATCTCCCGGCCTATGCCGGCAACCTCGACATCATGACCTCTGCGGCCCTGGGCACAGCCGAGCGCATCGCCGAGTCACTGATTAACTGAGGAGATTGAAGCATGACTTTTAACCCTGGCAAGAAACTCTACATCTCCGACGTGACTCTGCGCGACGGCAGCCACGCCGTACGCCACCAGTACAGTATCAAGAACGTGCAGGACATCGCCCGGGCCCTGGACAAGGCAAAAGTCGACAGCATCGAGGTCGCCCATGGCGACGGCCTGCAGGGCTCCAGCTTCAACTACGGCTTCGGTGCCCACACCGACCTGGAGTGGATCGAGGCGGTGGCCGAAGTGGTCACCCACTCACAGATTGCCACCCTGCTGCTGCCCGGCATCGGTACCGTGCACGACCTGGACAACGCCTACAAAGCCGGTGCCCGTATCGTACGGGTCGCTACCCACTGCACCGAAGCGGACGTGTCCAGACAGCACATTGAACACGCAAGAAAACTGGGTATGGACACCGTTGGCTTCCTGATGATGAGCCACATGCAGACCCCGCAAGGGTTGGCGGAGCAGGCCAAGCTGATGGAAGACTACGGTGCCACCTGCCTGTACGTGGTGGACTCCGGCGGCGCCATGAACATGAACGATATTCGTGACCGCTTCCGCGCCCTGAAAGACGTTCTGAAACCGGAAACCCAGACCGGCATCCACGCCCACCACAACCTGGCGCTGGGTGTGGCCAACTCCATGGTGGCGGTGGAAGAAGGCTGTGACCGCATCGACGCCAGCCTCTCCGGCATGGGTGCCGGCGCTGGCAACGCCCCGCTGGAAGTGTGCATTGCCGCCTTCGACAAGCTGGGCTGGAACCACGGCACGGACGTGTACGCCCTGATGGACGCCGCCGACGATATCGTAAGGCCGCTGCAGGACCGCCCGGTAAGAGTCGACCGTGAAACATTGGCGCTGGGCTATGCCGGTGTGTACTCCAGCTTCCTGCGTCACTCTGAAGTAGCAGCGCAGAAGTATGGCCTGAAGACTGTGGATATTCTCGTTGAACTGGGCAAGCGCCGGATGGTGGGTGGTCAGGAAGATATGATTGTTGACGTTGCGTTGGACCTGCTCAAGCAGCAGGGCAAATAGCTCGTAAGAGGCGTTGTTGTGACCCCTCATTGGCCAGCCGGGCTTGCCCCGCTGGCCCTTTTTTGTGGCCAAATAACGAGTGTGCACCAGGTGCACGGAGTGAACGAATTTTATTGAGACTGACTTTGGTCAGTTTCTATACTGCGATCCATTCGGAATGGGCATTAATACTTATCAAGGATGATACTGGAAATATGTTTCAGGCCCTTGACAGGTATCAATTTGCTGAAGAAATGCATACCTATTACAAGACAAAAATCAGGTGACCATCATGACAATCAATATTCCGACCATGAAAACGGCAGCTAAGGCGATTTTGAGTGCGGTTCTGCTGTCAACAGCTGCCGCCGGTGTCTCCGCAAAGGAGCTTCGCATGGCCTCCGGTCTGCCACCTCTGCATCCGGCCCATGACCCTCTTTACACCGATTTTCAGAAGCTGCTGCCTGAGCTTTCCGATGGCAAACTGTCTGGCCGTTTGTTCGGTACTGAAATCACCACCCTGGGCAACATGCGTGCCTCGATTCTCAGTGGCATGGTAGAAGTCGGCCTGTTCCTACCCTCCTATTTCCCGGCCGACCTGCCGAACTTCAACCTGGTGGGTGACCTGTCCATGCTGGGGCACCAGAATCCCCAGGTGACTGCCGCCGCCATGAGTGAATACATCGTCACTTGCGGTGACTGTCAGGACGAATTCAAGAAGCTGGGTGTGGTGTACACCAACTCCCACGCTAACCCGTACAGCCTGCTGACCACCAAGCCGGTCAGCAAGCCGGAAGATATGAAAGGTCTGCGCCTGCGCACCGCGACACCTCAGCATGCTCGCTGGGTCGAAGCCATGGGCGGCAAAGCGGTTACCATGACCACTGGTGAAGCGTTTGAAGCGCTCTCTCAGCGCGTGGTTGATGGCACAGTAACGTCCATCTCTGATGTTATTTCCTTCAATCTTGGTGAGGTGACTTCCCACATCACTCTTCTCGATGTGGGTACCTTCCACTCACTGGCCAATCATTCCGTCCGTAACAGTGTCTGGAACAGCCTATCGGTGGCTAACCGTGAAGCCTTGGTCAAGGCATCCATTATTGCAAATGTCCGCACGACAGCCCGCTGGTTGGAGATGGTCGAAGAGGGCAAGAAAGTCGCTCTGGACAGCGGTCTTGAGATTCTTGAGCCCTCCGAAGAACTGGTTGCCGCGATGAACGAGTTCAAGGAAGCCGACTTTGTCAGTTCTGCCGCAAGTTCCGAGCGCCGGTTTGGCATCACCGGTGCGGAGGAAAAAATCGCCCGCTTCCAGTCACTGGTGGAGAAATGGGAAGGCCTGATTGGCGACACCGATGGAAGTGAAGAGGCGATTGTTGCCCTCTACGAATCCGAAATTCTCGAAAAGGTGGACCTGGCCAGCTACGGTCAGTAAACACGATTCCAGATCACAGATACGGCCATCCTTTGGGTGGCCGGTATCCATCGGTAGTCTGAGGGCGATATGAACGCACTTTCCCGGATAACGGACAAGCTCACGGGGTTTCTGTCCTACTTTGGCATGATCGGTGTGCTCGCCATGATGGTTCACATCTGTGCCGACGTGATTGCACGAACAGTGTTTGAAGTGTCGGTGCCGGCAACACTGGAAATGGTTACCCGATACTACATGCTGATGCTGGTCCTGCTGCCGTTGGCCTGGGTCGAAAAAAAGCGTTTCATGATTGTGGTGGAAGCGTTCTCAGGGCTGTTTGGCAAACTAGGTTTGCGTCTTGTTGATGTGCTGGTAGCAATCATCTGCATTGGTGTCTACGGCGTGCTGGCAATCAGCACCTGGACCAAGGCCATGGAGCAGTTCGATGTAGGCGCCTACATAGTCGCCCTTGATACCCAGATCATCGTCTGGCCGGGCTATTTCACCCTGCCTTTCGGATTTGGTCTGGCGGCCCTGGTATGCCTGATTCGCATCCCCCTTTTGCTGTTCCCGACGTCCGCCCCTGACGCGGCTTAGGTAATTCGTTATGTTCCTTGAAACGGGTCTTATTGGTCTTGGCGTCATGCTGGCTCTGCTGATACTGCGGGTGCCGGTTGCGATTGCCTTGATAGGTGTCTCTATTGGCGGCATCGCTGCCATGATGGGGTCTGATGTAGCCATCAGCATGCTGGCCTCCAAGCCTTACGATTTTCTTTCCAAGTGGACACTGAGCGCCGTGCCCATGTTTTTGCTGATGGGCTTTGTCAGTTACCACACGGGTCTGACGGCGGGCCTGTTCAACGCGGCCAAAGTGGTGTTTCGCTGGTTGCCGGGCGGCTTGGCCATATCCAGCGTGTTTGCCAGCTCAGGCTTTGCCGCGGTGTCTGGCTCAAGCGTGGCCTGCGCTGCGGCCATGGGCAAGATCGCCATCCCTGAAATGGTACGCTCTGGCTACAAGCCGAGTTTCGCCTGCGGAACCATTGCTGCCGGGGGCACCATCGGTGCCCTTATCCCGCCCAGCATTCTGATGATCATCTACGGCACCTTCACCCAGACCTCCATCACCGATATTTTCCTCGGTGGGATTGTCATCGGCCTGTTGACTGCACTGGGCTACAGTCTGGTCATTCTGTTAGTGAGCTTCTTTCGGCCGGATGTGGTACCCCGCCACGAGGAAGGTTCCCTGGACTACACCGTGGGCCAGGCAATCCGGGAAATCTGGCCGGTTCTGGTGCTGGGTGTGATCATCTTCGGTGGCATGTTCTCTGGCGTGTTTACGGCAACCGAGGCTGGCGCTATCGGGGCCGGTGGCGCGATCGTTATTGCCATTATTCTGCGACGCCTGGACCTGGCAACGTTCAAAACGTCCATGCTGGAAACGCTCTCTACCACATCATCACTGCTGATCATCGGTATCGGTGCCAGTATGTTTACGGTGTTTCTCAGCCTGAGTGGCGTATCCGGCGCTGTCGGCGACCTGCTGGCCGATTGGGAGCTCAGTTATCTGCAACTGATGCTGATGATCGTTCTGGTTTACCTGGTGCTGGGGCTGTTCATGGAACCGTTCGGGGCCATGCTGATTACCCTGCCGATTTTTCTGCCGATCCTGAGCGACTTCGGTGTATCGCTGATCTGGTTTGGTGTTCTGGTGGTCAAGTTGCTGGAAATCGGCATGATTACGCCGCCAGTGGGTATGAATATCTTCGTCATTCGCGGTGTGGCATCCCAATACGCCTCGCTGGTGGATATCTTCAAGGGTGTCACTCTGTTTCTGGTGGCAGACCTCTTCATTGTTGCACTCATGGTGTTCGCACCGGAGTTTGTGATGATTCTGACCAAGTAATCACCGGGCGGCTGGGTCCGCCTACTTCCAACCTATCAATCTCGACAACACCAGGAGGGGACTGCTCCAGGCCTTTGCCTTGCTATGTGAAACACAAAAACAAACTGACTTTGCGTGATCAACAAATAAAACTGATGGTGAATCTATGAAATCAATCTCTCAATCTCGTGTTCTTTTGGGGTGTACTGCCAGCCTGTCACTGATGGCGGTGAGTGTCAGTGCCGCCGCGCTGGACCTGAACGTTGCCGGTACCAAAGCGAGCCTGTATGGCTATGCCAAACTCAACATGATCTACGACAAGGACGCTAACCTGGGGCCGCTGTTCACCCCGGGCGCCATTGCCCTGGACAGCGACAGCTCCTCCGAGGGGCACTTTCAGGCAGATGCCTATGAGTCTCGCCTTGGTTTGTCCACCGTGACGGAACTGGAGGACGGCAGCGAGCTGAAAACCGTCATTGAAGGTGATTTCTTCGGCACCGGTAACCTGCGACTGCGCCACGCCTACGGAGAGTGGAACGGTGTTCTGGCCGGCCAGGCTTGGACCAACTTCCCGGGCTTTACCGGCATTTATCCGACGGTAGATTTCCGGGTACCGGTGGGCACGTCCGAAACTCGCCAGGCGCAACTGCGTTACACCACTGGCAATCTGTCGGTGGCTCTGGAAGAGTCCGGAAAGTTGGGTGGTCAGGTGGCGGCCTCGGTTAACGCTGCCAATGGCGCCGGTGTAAAAGCCACAAACGCCAAGAACGGTATGCCCGACTTCACCATCCGTTACGCCGTACGTGGTGCAACCAGCTACCACGCATCTGCGGTATTGCGCCAACTGGCGGTTGATGATGGCACCGATGATGATTCCGCGTTTGGTTGGGGTGTGTCCTTTGGCGTTGCCCAGGACGTAACAGACGCCCTTACCCTCAGAGCCAGTGTAATTCACGGCGACGGTATTGGTGGCTATATCAACCTGAACCCTGGGGCACCGGCCTACGTGTCAAACGGCAAAGTTGAAACCATCGAGTCAACCGGCGGCACCCTGGCAGCAACCCTTAAAGTGGGGCCGGGCGCTGTGACCCTTGGCACGGCGATTGCGACGGCCGACTGGGATGATGCAGTTGCCGACAGCCTGACCGGTGCCGAAAACGCCAACGAGATGGTGCAGTCTACTCACCTGAACTACATCTGGTCTCCGGTAAACCGCATCACCTTTGGTGCCGAGGTTGCTTACCATCAGCGTGAGATCTGGAGTGGTGATCGTGGCAATGCTTTGCGGGTGCAGGGTATGGCACAGTTTGCATTCTGACACTGACAGGATGACTTGAACCGACAAGGCCGCTCATGTGAGCGGCCTTGTTGTATGTGGCTGGTGTTTCGGGTCACCCAAGAAGTGCCGACAGAACGGTTTCAAGTTGTTGCTTTGCTTTGGAGATTTCCCACACCGGCTCGACACTGCGCCAGGCCACATAGCCATCCGGCCTCACCAGTACCGCGCCGGCTTCGTGTACTTCGCGGATGCGTTGCCAGTCGCAATAAATGTCGTTGGTATCCGGGTCACCGGTGACCACGCATGCCAGGTAAGGTGCATCCATTTCGGTAACAGCGGATTTCCAGGCGGTGCCAGACAGTCCCGTTACCAGGGTCAGCTTGCCTTCTGCCAGCACATCCAGCGTGGAGACTTTGTTGCCGGAGCGATCAATCAGCCAGGCGTGGGGCAGCTTGGCACCCGGGCGTGTGGTGGCCTGTAAGTGCAGCTGAGGGTCTGCCTGCCATTGCTCTTCGCCTGGCTCGGAGAGCACGGCACTGGAGGCGTAACGCTGGTTCAGTTCTGTACCCTGGGCGTTGAACTCGTAGTTCTTCAGTTCCAGCGCATCCAGCAGGTCTGAGCGAAGCTTCGCGCCTTCCGGTGAAGGATCGCGGAAGCGTTGCAGCAGTTGCTCGACGGTGTTCACGCCTTCCTTGAAGCCAAAGCAGTCACTCAGTGGTTTGTAATCCAGTCGGGACTGGTTGGCCCGCAGCACAATTTGCTTGCCCACCGGCTGGCGCTCGTCGGAATAGGTTTCCAGAAGCTGCGGCTTGGCGTAGCCCTTAAGCACAAAGGCCAGTTTCCAGGCCAGGTTGAAGCCGTCCTGCACGCAGGTGTTGGAACCCAGGCCGCTGGAGGGCGGGTGGCGGTGGACAGCGTCGCCGCCACAGAACACCCGGCCTTTGGAATAGTCGGTGGCGTAGGCCTGGTTAACGTACCAGGTGGATACTTTCTCGATTTCCGGCACAAAGCTGTCGTCGCCCACCAGGGCTCGAATCTGGGACAGGACGGTTTCTTCGGACGTGTCCGGGTCACCCTTGGCGATATCAAAGCCCCAGCCGGCGATCCAGTGAGTCCAGGGCTTCACGGCCCGCAACAGGCCCATGCCGATTTCGCCAAAGCTGGCTTCCGGGGTAACGATCCAGTTCAGAATACTGGGGCGGTGTTCCATGTAACGACTCAGGTCGCCCTTGAACTGCACGTACACGGTGCCGGCTCGGGCCATCTGGCCCTCGATGTTCAGGTCGATTTCCTGGGCAATCCTGGAGTTGGCACCGTCTGCGCCCACCAGGTATTTCGCTCGCAGGGAGTATTCCTCGCCACGGATGCGGTCTTTCAGATACACGGTTACGCCGTCAGCATCCTGTTCGTGGCGCAGGTATTCGGTGTTCAGAGTCACCTGGGCGCCCCGTGCTGCCGCGTGTTTCAGAACCAGTGGCTCCATTTCAGGCTGGATGATGTCCACCAGGGGGCACGGGCTGCCTTTGATGTAATCACCTTTGCGCAAGTCACCAGTGCCCCAGGTACGCATGCGGGCAACTTCCTCACCGGCCAGGCTGGTGGTGAACAGGGTATCGCCCATCTTTTCCCAGGGGGTGGCGTGACGCTTGATGTCGTCTTCAATGCCCAGTGCCCGGAACACCTCCATGGCACGTTGGTTGGTGATGTGTGCCCGGGGGCTGTTCGCCAGCCAGTTGAACATCGACACCATGTGCACACGCACGCCGTAGGTGGCCAGTGCCAGGGCGGTAATGCCGCCGGTAGGCCCGGTGCCGATGATCATTACGTCGGTATCGAAGTGTTGTGGGGTTGTCATTGTTGTCTGATGCCTCCTGTTTTGCATTCTAGGATGCTAGCATGTTAGTTTTTATGTGTGCAATGAATAACCCCGGCGGCATTGATTGCTTGTGCCTGCTGGCACGCTAGAATGCAGGTATCCGTAAGCACTCGATCAAAGGCCCGACAGCTTGATGAACAAGTCCACCAAGAAAGCCGCCATCTACGAATACATCCTTGAAAAGCTGATGACCCGCCAGTACCGGTTTGGCGAAAAAATCGTGGTGAAGGAGCTGTCTGAAGAAACCGGCGTAAGCCGCCAGCCCATCATGTCGGCGTTGAGCAATCTGCAGGAGCGGGGTTTTGTCGAAATTACCGCGCAGGTGGGTTGTACCGTGTACCGGCCATCGAGCAGTGAGGTGGATGACTTCTACCGACTGTTCTCAACGAATGAGGGCCTGGTGGCTGCCCTGGCAGCGGAGCGGGGGCAGGCGCAGGAAGTGCGGCGGCTGGCTGAAATCAATGAAAAAATTCACCAGATCAACCCGGCCCATACCGATGCAGATGCGGACTACCGCCGACTCAACGAGGCGTTCCATCACTGCCTGCATGCCATGGCCCGCTCGCCGCTGGTGTCTCGCCAGCAAATGGCGAATTTTGAGTTGTCGGATTTTTTCATCGTGCAAAGTTGTGGTTTTGAGGCCCATCTGGGCCAGGTGACAGACGAACACGAAGAGATCATCGCTGCCATCAGAGCCGGGGACGCCGCTGCCGCGCAAGCCAGAGCGATGGAGCATATAGACAGCATTGCCCGGCAGGTGGTGAAGGCGCTACCTGAAGCAGAAGCCTGATGGGGGCTGCAATAAATCAGGTATCGGGGCAATTACTGTTCAGATGACTCAAACTTTTCTAGACGATAGGCCAGTTGTGCACGGGTGAGCCCCAACAGGCGAGCCGCTTTGGAAACGTTGCCGTCCGCCTTGAACATGGCAGTGTGGATGAGTCGTTTCTCAAAATCGTCAAACTTGAAGCCTTTATCCAGCATCGCCTCGCAGGCTGGGTCGGGGTTGCTAAAGCATTGTTTGGATGAGGTCTGCAAATGTCCTCCGCTGTCGACCTCTGAGTTGGGCCCCTCCGGATTTTCCAATGCCGGGCACAATGCCTCAAGGTCGATCAGCTGATTGTTTTCTGTCAGGATCACACCGCGCTCCAGCATGTTCTCAAGCTCGCGAATATTGCCTGGCCAGTTGTACGCCATAAGTGCTTGTTGAGCTTTGTCGGAAACGCCGGGTATCTTCTTTTGGTACTGGGTTTGAAATTTCTTCAGGAAATGTGTGACCAGAAGCGGAATATCTTCTTTGCGCTCCCTCAGCGCAGGGATGTAAACGGGATAGATGTTCAGACGGTAAAAAAGATCCGCCCGGAACTTTCCCTGTGCCACCGCTTCTTCCAGATCTTCGTTGGTTGCAATCACCAGTCGGACATCAACTGTCAGGGTGTCTGTGCCGCCAACGCGCTCCACCTCACCTTCCTGTAATGCCCGGAGAAGAGAGGCTTGAGCCCGGGGCGACAGTTCCACTACTTCGTCCAGGAACAGTGTTCCGCCGCTGGCGCGCTCAAACTTGCCGGGCCGGCTGGAATGCGCACCTGTGAATGCGCCCTTTTCCACCCCGAACAGTTCCGACTCTATGAGATCAGGAGGGATGCATGCGCAATTCACCGCAACGAAGGGCTTCTCGGCTCTCGCTGAATTCAGATGCAGGCTTCGGGCAAAGACCTCCTTGCCGACACCAGTTTCGCCTTGAAGTAACACCGAGACGTTGTTGGCTGCGGCCTTTTGGAGCAGGTTCCAGGCTTCTTTGAACTTGGGTGCGTGCCCCACGGAATTAATCGCCAGATCTGCCTTGTCGTAATTATCCCGCTGGTGAGCTTGCAGTTCGCTGAGCTGGCTCTGAAGAGAGATTAACTCTTCCGCTAGGGCGTCCGGTTGCAGTATCCGATCAAGTTCGTAAGGGTCTTCCCATTCGTCCGCCGGTCGGCCGATGATACGGCATTGCTCGTCACCTTTCGCCTGGCAATCAACCTCCCGAAACAGAACCTTGCGGCCCATGTAGAACGTTGTAAAGCCACTGGCGTACCCTGTCAGAAACCAACAGACAGCATGGTCGGTCGCCCCACTGTTGGCCAGCTGTAAGTCTGCTTCAAACGCATTGTCCCAGAGAAATTCGCCGTAGAAGCTGCCTTCCTCAAGATCGAAGTCCATATGCACCGGTGAAACGTTAACCAACCCCTTGATCATGGCGAGTTGGGGGCCTGCGGCGAAAGCATTGGCAGTGGACAGTTCCGGGCGAATTTTGCGAGCCAATTCTGCGTCACGCCAACCCGAATGAAAGCCAAGTCGCATCAACAGACCCCGTGTACGCTCTGAACCAATGGTGGTGATCAGTTCATTCCTGAGCGTGAGGAAGACGCTGGAGTGAATCAGAAGCATACGCTGTTCATGCATCCAGACCATACCCTTACCGGTGTCAAAACGAATCTGGCTGACCAGATCCTGGCTGGTGGGAAACTTCGGGTCTGTGGTTGTTGGCATGTTATCCATCCTGTTGTTGTCATTATCGTGGGTTGAACACAGGGTATATCAGAAGAATGACAGCATGAATCATGCCCAAGAGGCTCGCCTCGGAAACTGGCTGCAGACCGTAGGATGTCTGCCGAGGCTCAATCAGAATTTCAGGAAATCATGAAACCGTTAACGAAATGATGAGTTCTGGTTCGAAAAAGCCCGGCGCCAACGGCGCCGGGTAAATGGGGAACTAGCCCCCGAGGAGAGAGGTCACGACGCAATAGCCTCCCTATCAGCAGTGGCTCTACCCAAGAGGAAACCGGAATAACCATTCTGTGCGACGTCATCACAAACTTGTTTGTATGCGGCGCCACCTCCCAAATACACCATGAAGGAGCGAGGTTTACCCGGAATGTTGGAGCCGGTATACCAGGTATTGGTTTTCGGAAGCAGCGTGGAATTCGCAATGCCTTCGACCACGCCGCGCCATTCATCCTCTTTTGCCTTTTCAGGCTCGATGGTCTCGATGCCGTTAGCTTCCATGTAACGGATAGTATCGGCGATCCACTCAACATGCTGCTCGATACCCAGAGGCATGTTGAACAACACAGAAGGACTCTGTGGACCGGTGATCATGAAGAAGTTCGGGAAACCGTTGGACATCAGCCCCAGATTGGTTCTCGGGCCGTCACGCCAGTAGTCCTGGAGGCGTACGTCATTGCGACCCTTAAGGTTGAGCTTGAACAGGGGGCCGGTGAAGGCATCGAAGCCCGTGGAATAGATCAGGCAGTCGAAGGCATAGCTGTCGCCGTTAACTAGCTCCAGACCCTGTTCGATAATCTGGTTAATGCCGTTGGATTTGATGTCCACCAGCGACACGTTGTCCCGGTTGTAGGTCTCAAAGTAGTTCGTTTCGCAGGGTTGGCGTTTGGTGCCGTACAGGTAGTCCGGGCATAGAAGTTCTGCAGTTTTCGGATCTTTGACCCGGGCGCGGATTTTGTTACGAACAAATTCGGCCACGATAGCGTTGGCCTTTTCGTCGAACAGAACATCGCCATAGCTACCCAGCCAGAGCGCGAAGCCGCCGTCGTTCCAGCAGTCTTCCAGATGCTTCTGCACCTGCTCCGGAGTGTCGTTGAAGATGGATTCGCGCATATCTGGGAAAGGTACACCGGCCAGGGCGGCACGGGCTTCCTTACGCAACGAGCCGTAGTTGGCCTTGATTGCGTTAGCTTCGGCGACATCCATCGGGCCGTTCTGTAGCGGTGTGGCGTAGTTTGGTGTGCGCTGGAAAACGGTCAGATGGCGGGCCTGCTCGGCGATCAGAGGAATTGCCTGAATAGCAGATGCGCCGGTGCCGATGATGCCTACGGTTTTGCCGGTGAAGTCGACACCTTCGTGGGGCCAGCTGGAGGTCGCGAACACGTCCCCCTTGAACGAATCCTTGCCCGGGTAGCTCGGGATGGCGGCGGTGGAGAGGGTGCCAACGCCCGAAATATAGTACTTGCAAATCACCGTATGGCCACGGTCGGTTTTGATGGTCCAGCGGTTGGTATGCTCGTCAAAATCTGATGTTATTACCCGAGTTTCAAAGGTGATGTCGTCTCTCAGGTCCAGCTTATCGGCGACAAATCTCAGGTAGTCCAGAATCTCGGCCTGACCCGCGTATTTCTCGGACCAGGTCCATTCCTGCTGGATATCCTCGGAGAAAGAAAACGAGTAGTGGTAACTGGAAATGTCGCAGCGGGCCCCTGGGTAACGGTTCCAGTACCAAGTGCCACCAACGTCATCGGCGGCTTCAAAAACTTCTGCTTTCATACCCAGTTTGTCGCGTAGGGTGTGGAGCATATACAGGCCGGCAAAGCCGGCGCCAACAACAACGGCGTCGGTATGAATGATGGTATCGGTTTGTACAGTCATGAGTTCAACCTCTTGTTTTTGTGTGCTTGAGCAACGTGGCCATATGGCCGGAAATCATCCAAACGCTGGGATGGTTACAGGGGCATGGTGAACTGGAACCAGAAGGAACGGCCTTCTGAGCTGTTTTTGACCTCGGTCTCGTGTAGGTACTTGAAGACGATGGCTGTTCTTGGTCCCAGGCCGTAGAAAACCTGAGGCCCAATGCCCAGCTTTTGCAGGCGGTTGCCGTCCCCCACCGTCTGGCCATTCTGTTTGTCGTCTGAGAATTGCCTGGTGTAATGGCCGGCAATACCAACCTGCCACTGGGGTGCCGAAGCAGGGCGATAGCCCGCGAAATAATCCACGTTGAATACGTCACCGGACTCATAGTCGGTGTCATCATTCTTGAAATTGACGGTGAAGGTAGGTGACAGCGACAGTTCCCATTCCCGGTTCGGGAACCAAGTCATGTTGAACTCCTGAACGTAGGAAGCCGTGTTGCTGGTGGTGTTGATCAGATTGTTGCGATCGTAGTCACCGAGCGGAATGAAGCCGCTGAAACCGGTTGAGAAGTGCAGGGCCTCCGAAGCGGACCAGTTCACGTATAACGGGGTCACATAAAGCTGGTTGAGGCCAGTTTCTGAATCGTCGGCAACCCCGACATCCAGAGAGTTTCGCCCGCCGGAGAGGATGGCGCCGCTCGTAAAGGTGATTCCCGAATCGGTCTGGTGGTCCCAGGTGTGGTTAAGGCGGAAGGCCTGGGCGAACACGTCCAGCTCGAACGTGCCGGGTGTGGTGTTGCCGTTTGTGTCTTTGTAGCTGTCTGCGGAGTAGAACACCGTGTAGCCATAGAACTGGGTTTCGCCCGGTGCGGGCATGATCGCCGGCAGAACTGAATTCACCCCATTGGGCCAGTTGGTAACACCGTTCTCGACGGCCTGTAGTGAAGTTGCTGCAGTCATGCTGATCGCAAAAGCGAGGAGGTTACTGCTCAGTGTTCTTGGTTTGGGCATCATCTCGGATTTCCTTTTTGTTGCTTTTGTTGGATGTGTTACACGCTTGAGGTAGAGGCGTTCTGCACTGCTCGACGGATTTCGCCAACGACAAACTGTCTTGCCGTAGTGCTCTCGGGCAGGGCGTTGAGGATGGTGAAGAAACCGTGAATCTGGCCGTCGAACTGTCTATGGCTAACGGGCACGCCGGCTTGTTTTAGCCGGTTGGCGTAGGCAGTACCCTCGTCGCTCAGGACATCGTGCTCTGCGGTGACCACCACCGCCGGGGGCAGGCCTGACAGGTCTTCAGCAAGCAGTGGTGAAGCATCCGGGTGCTGGCGCTCGCCGATTTCCGGTACATAACTGTCCCAGAACCAGACCATGTCGGCCTGGTTCAGCAGGCCCTGGTTTTCCGGGTCCTGATAGCCGGCAGTAGTCAGGTCTGGCTGGGTGACCGGATAGATCAGAACCTGTTGGGCCAGGGCTGGGCCTCCGGCATCCCGGGCTTTGCGGGCGACAACTGCGGCCAGGTTGCCCCCGGCGCTGTCGCCTCCGACGATCAACGGAAGATCGCGGGAGCCGATGATTCTACTTGCGTTGTTAGCTACCCATTGCGTGGCAGCCCAGGCATCGTTCATGGCTGCAGGGAAGGGATACTCGGGCGCCAGCCGGTAATCCACCAATACGACAGCGCAGTTACTTTCGGTTGCTATGAAACGGCCCAGCGTGTCGTAGTCGTCGAGATCGCCGACAACCCACCCGCCGCCGTGGAAATAGACAATGATGCCGTCGGGCTTGGGTGTCGGTGTCAGCACTCGCACGGCAATCGTCGCCTCACCCGATGGAATGCTGAATTCGTCGCTATTATGGACTGCGGGGCCCTCGCCGATAATCTCCCGAAGTGCGGAAAAGAACGCACGGGCGTCAGGAGCGCTCAGTGTGTGAAAGGCGGGCGCATTCTGATCGGTGAGCTGTTGGAGAAACTGGCGGCTTGCGTGATCCAGAGCCATGGTTGGTCCTCGTGTTTGTTGTTGTCACAAGCGCAGGAGCAACCGATATGCCAGCACTGGCAATTTTTTTGTGTTGTTTTTTAAAAACAACAATGTATAGGAGTTTTACGTTTTTGAAGGTTGGTCTGGACAGTGATTTTCTCCACGCTCAGCACAGCCAGATTTCAGGATATTCGCACATGGATTTCAGGAAATGCGTAACCACTTTTCGCAGCTCCAATCATCTTTGTTGCGCATTTATGACAACGCCTGCGCATACGGGATAACCCTTACCCACAAACCCTCAGCAGAATGGTGTTGACCACACACTGGTGGCACAACAACGAACTGATTGAGGGCATAGCATGTACAAAAACAACACGCTGCTTCGTCGGTTGGGGCTTGCCCTGGGGTTGGTGGCAGCGTCTACGCTGGCATCAGCCAACCAGGCTGAAAAACCCAACTTCCTGCTGATTATCGCCGATGACCTGGGCTATTCAGACATCGGCGCGTTTGGGGGCGAGATTGAAACCCCGAGCCTGGATGCCCTGGCCAATGAAGGCATCCGGATGACCAACTTCCACACCGCACCCACGTGTTCCCCGACCCGGTCCATGCTGTTTTCCGGCACCGATAACCACCGCGCCGGTATCGGCAACATGGCCGAGCTGCTGACGCCGGAACAGAAAGGGCAGCCAGGCTACGAGGGCCACCTGAATGATCTGGTGGTGACTCTGCCTGAAGTGCTGCGGGATAACGGGTACCACACATCCACCACAGGTAAATGGCATCTTGGCCGGACTGAAGCGCTGAGCCCCAATGCGCGTGGGTTCGACGAATCCTGGGTGCTGGTGCAGGGCGGCGCCAGCCACTTTGATGATGGCCGGGCGATTATCGGTGTCGATCCGAAAGCCATCTACCTGGAGAACGGCAAGCAGGTAGAGGTGCCCAATGGCTTCTTCTCTTCGGATTTCTACGCCGACAAAGCCATTGAGTACGTAACCGCAGCCGGCGACAAACCGTTCTTCCATGTGCTGTCGTTCACCGCACCCCATTGGCCCCTGCAGGCGCCGGATTCCTACATCAAGAAATACGAGGGTCGTTACGACGAGGGCTATGAAGCCATTCGCCAGCAGCGCCTGGGCAAGATGAAAGACATGGGGCTGGTTGGGCATGAACTCGCCGCCAACGTACCTTTTGACCAGCTGCCGAGCTGGGATGAGCTGACCGATGAGCAGCGCAGGATCGAAGCCCGAAAGATGGAGATCTACGCCGCCATGGTCGACAACATGGACGAGAACATCGGCCGTGTTATTGGTCACCTGGAAAAAGCTGGCAAGCTCGATAATACCGTGGTCATGTTCATGTCCGATAACGGCGCAGATGGCAACAGCCCGGAAGTGTTGCCCCGCAACAAGGAATGGATTGCCTCTGAGTACGACAACAGCTTCGAGAACATGGGCCGTCGTGACTCCTACATCTGGTATGGCGCCCAGTGGGGCCAGGTCAGTGCCACGCCATGGCCGATGTGGAAAGGCTACCCAACCCAGGGTGGTTTCCTGGTGCCGGCTATCCTCAGCCTACCGGGTAAAGACGCCAACGGCGAAATCAACCACGAGTTTTTCCATGTGATGGACATCATGCCGACGTTCCTGGAACTGGCGGGTATCGATGTTCCTACCAGCCCTTACAAGGGCCGGGAAGTATTCGAGGTTCAAGGCATTTCGATGGTGCCCGGCCTGAACGGCAAGGCTCCGGAAAACCGGGTTGTTGGATGGGAACTCTATGGCCGTTCCGCGGTGCGCATGGGTGACTGGAAAATTCGACTGATGGAGCCACCTTATGGCCCGGGCGAATGGCAGCTTTTCAATCTGGCTGTTGATCCTACTGAAACCACGGACCTGGCCAGCAAGGAACCTGAAAAGCTGAAACAACTGCTGGCTGAGTGGGACAAGTACGTCAAGCGCAATGGCGTGATCGCAGCTGACCCTGCCGACATGCGGAGAGTTGGATACAGCTTCACCACCTGCCTGTACGGCAAGTGTGTTGAGTAACCCGACCCCATGTCAGAAAACAGGAGATACGCCATGAAACTGAAACAGACACTGCTGGTGGCTGCGATATGTGCAGCCGCCAGCCCGGCCCTCGCGGTCGAGCTGGATAAACCGAACTTCTACGGAAACCTGAATGCCGGTGCCCTGAAGATCGAAGGAAAAGACGCGGAAGCAGAAGCGTTTGAACTTGAACTCGGGTTGCAAGGCAAAGCAGCCATCGATCAAGGCCTGAACCTGAACTACGCCGTTGAGGTGGACCTTGCCTGGGCCGCCAACAGCGCCGATGACCCCACCACCGGCCGTGATGGTGAAGCCGATGTGCATGTGAAAGAGGCCAAGTTCTGGCTGCCAACCCGCTACGGGTTGTTTGTGGCGGCGCCCCGGGGCACCAGTGGCCAGTGGACGGATATCTACGGGCCAATCAACCACTATGAATACAACGTGTCTCGGGCAGACCCACGACCCGATGGCATCTTCGCCCAGCCGGATCGGACCTCAGGTACCTTTGCCTACCATACCCCCTGGTTTATGAAGACCAAGCTGGTATTCGCGGCGATCACCCTGAACGACAGTAACGGTAAAGATGCCGATGGTCGCTCGGTGCGACTGGTTCATAAGGGCGACAACCTCGGATTCGCCATCGGAACCACTCAATTGGTGCAGGAGCAACTGCCGCCGTTTGCCACGGATGATTACCTGATCTCTGCCGCTGGCGTGAGTTACCAGCTGGGCGGTCTGGCCCTGGGTGCGGTTTGGGAAAACAACCGGAATGCGCCATACCCACTGGACCCGCAAGGCAAGGCCGATTTTGATTCCTACGGTGTCTCTGCCCAATACATCACCGAAGGCGGTGCTGGCATAGCGGTGGGCTACAAGGAAAAGGATCACGATTACTCGGCGGCGGACAACTCCGTCTACACCGTGAAGCTCGAGCAGCGAATCACCCCTCAGGTGAAGGTATGGGCAGAAACCGGCCAATACGATAAGCCGGTTGTCAGCCCGCAAGGGGCGCTCGTGACCGATACCAATTACGCCATTGGCTTTAACCTAACCTTCTGACTCTGAAAGCGTCTTGCCCGGGGAGATTCGGCATTAAACCGAATCGAGCCGGGCCTTTTTACTGACCACAACCCGGGATGCACGGCACTGCCGCAGGGTTTCCGAAGGCAGCTCGCCAAAGGCTTCGTGGTACTGGCGGGTAAAGTGGCTCAGGTGGTTGAAGCCGAAGGAAAACGCCGCATCGCCGATGTTGATGTCGGGGCTGGTTCGGAGTAACTCCCGAACGCCTTTGAGTTTGTGGCACAGAATAAACTTTGCCGGCGTGGTGTTGAGGTAGGTACGAAACCCGGATTCCAGCGACCGCCGGCTGGCGCCGGTGATCCGCAGCAGGTCGCACACCGAGATGGGTTCGCGAATATGCGCCAGTATCCATTCCGTTGCCAGGCGAATCCGGCCCGGGAGTATCGACGGGTTTTCCAGGCCCTCACGGTGCAACTGGTTTGCAAATTGTGCCAGCAGCAAGCCTTCCCACTGGGACTGAACCGCCGGGTCGATCCGCCCGTGACAGATTTCGTGTTGTTGCGCCAGGCAGGTAATGGCGTTTCTCAACACCAGGGCGTCTTGATGATTACCGGGGATAAAGGCGTTGGTTTCCCTAAGAAAGCTGAGGTCCGGGACACCCAGGGTGTCGATCAGTTTCTGGCGCGCCAGGCTCATCACCACGGCCCGGGTGCCTTTTTCCCAGACCAGGTCTGCCTGCTTGCCCGGCGCCGTCAACACCAGGCTGTCGGCCGGCACATGGGTATCCAGGGATTTGCAGTAAATATTGCCGGACAGCACCAGAACCGCGTGAAAGGTCTGCTGGGTTTCGGACTGAATGTGAACCTTCTCGGACCACATGGCGCCAAACAACGAGCTGCTGCCCACAGGCTGCAACGTCAGCAGGTTTTCGGCCCGGCCGCTGTGAGACAGAGGGGCAACCTCGCGGTCTTCAATGTGGGCATTGATAAAGGCCTTTGCCTCCTCAAAATCGGGAGAGCGCACACCCACGTTGTATCGGAATGGAACCTGTTTTTCGTTCATGGCGGAGTCGTTGTTTTTGTGTGTTCAGCCAACGGGATTTTCACAATCTTTATCATAAATCAAGCAAGCGGCAGGCCACATCCCGAAAGTTGGGCCAGCCATTGCAAGTCGTGGGCTTACAGGGGTGGTCACAGGATATTCCGGGAATTCGGGTTTATGATCTGGTGAAATGGGTGCTGAAGTAACATGGAATTGAACGATATGATGAAGCGAGGCTGCAGGCTATTAGCCATCGGTCTGCAGGTGCTGGCCGGCGGCACGGCCGTGGCCGACCCTTCTGTTTGTGTGGACTGCCATGAAGGGGAAGTGGCCGAGTGGTCCCGCTCCCAGCATGCCGTCGCCATGGCTGAAGCCAGCCCGGAGGCGGCGGCTGGTGACTTCTCCGGCGCCCGCTATCAAGACTCAGAGCTCGCCGTTCAATTCCTGGAGAAAGACGGGCAATTCGTTATTCACACCCGGGAGGGTGACGAAAAACGCCAGTGGACCGTCCGCTATACCTTCGGGGTTTACCCGCTGCAACAGTACCTGATTGATATTGGCGATGGCCGCCTTCAGGCTTTCAATATTGCCTGGGATACCCGCAGCAAGTCCGACGGCGGTCAGCGCTGGTTCCGGTTGGATGAACCGGGGCAGAACCGGCCCGGTGATGCCATGCACTGGACCGGCATTTACCAGAACTGGAACAACCAATGCGCCGATTGCCATTCCACCGGGCTGGAGCGTCATTACGACCCGGTGGAAGACCGCTACCACACCGAGTGGCAGCACGTGGCCGTGAGTTGCACCGCGTGCCATGATGCGGCTCTGGACCATGCCTCTGCCCAGAGTAGCGGAGACTCCCTGGCCGCCGGCGTGCAACTGGCGGCGGTGGGGGCCTGGCTGGTGAGCGAAGGAAAACAGCCGCCTCGCCTGAAAGGGGCCAAGCCTGGTTCCAAACAGGTGGCCACCTGCGGCCAGTGCCATTCCCTGCGCACCAGCCTGACGGATTCCGCCGGTGGCCAGGTACACGACCAGTTCAGCCTGAGCCGGCTGGATCAACCGCTGTATTACTCTGATGGGCGAGTCCGGGAAGAGGTATTTGTGCTGGGCTCCTTTGAACAAAGCAAGATGTTCCAGGCTGGTGTGGTCTGTTCGGACTGCCACAACCCCCATACCGGCAAGCTCAAGATTGAAGGCAACGGTGTCTGTGCCCAGTGCCACAACGCCGGTGACTACGATACCCCGGATCACCACCATCACCCCCGCAACAGCGAGGGTGCGCAGTGCGTAAGCTGCCACATGCCCGAAGCCACGTTTATGAGAATCGATGACCGGCGGGAGCACAGTTTCATGGTGCCCCGGCCTGATGTGTCGAAGGCATCCGGCAGCCCGGATGTTTGCCTGGCGTGCCACACAGACCAGGATCGTGCCTGGTCGATAGAAACCGTCGGGAGCTGGTATCCGGATCTTTACCAGCCGGACACCTGGCATCACGTTCAGCAACGTAACCTGTCAGAGGTTCTGGCCTATCTGGCCGATGAGGGCGAGCCTGCCATTCGCCGGGCAACGCTGCTGGAACAGCACGGGGACGCCCTCGTGGCCCGGCACATGTCGGTGGTGGGGCGCCTGGCCCAGAGCGATCATGCGGTGATCCGCGAGAGCGCCTATCGTGTGCTCAGGCACGGCGAGACGGGCCGGGTCCGGAACCTTGCCGAGCACGGGTTGGCTGATGAATCACTGGCGGTCAGGCTGGTGGCCTTTGAATCCATGGTGTGGAGTGGCAGCCTGCCGGACTCCGAACGCTGGGCCGGGGTTAAGCGGGAATACGAGCACTATGTTGATATGCAGTCAGACCTGCCCGCGGGCAGTGTGCTGAAAGCCCGATACCTGATGGCCGGGGATTATGTCTACAAGGCCGAGCAACAACTCAAACGTGCTCTGGCCAAAGACCGAAGCTATGTGCCCGCCACCATCCTGCTGACCGATATTCTTCGTTCCGGAGACCGCAACCTGGAAGCGGTCCGGGCCATTGATAAAACCCTGGAACACAGCCCTGATGAACCCCAACTGATTCACCTGCGGGGGCTGATCCGCATTCGCCTGCAAGACTACCCGGCGGCGCTGGCGGATCTGGAACGGGCCTATGAGCTGGCGCCCGGCGAGTGGTTGTTTGGCTACCGGTACGCGGTTGCACTGTTCCAGCTGGACCAGAAGGACAAAGCCCGGCAAGTGACCCAAGCCTTGTTGCAACGATACCCCGACAACGCCCAGTTGCGGGCACTGATGAACCACCTGTAGGGACAACCAGAACCGGGGCTGGGGCGCGCTGTAGCCTCAGATCCACCCCAGCCATTTCCACCACAGGTAATCCAGCGGAAACAGAATCACGATGGTGAGGGCGGCCAGTATCAGGCACAACCGGGCGGCATGGCGCATGGGAATGCCGGCCAGGGGCATGGCCATCATCAAGGGTACGGACTGGTAGGTGAAGATGATGGTGGAGAAGCCCAGAACCTGGGTCATCAGCACCGCTTCCAGGCTGAAACCGGTCATCTCGCTCATGGCGCCGGCCAGGGGTGTGAGCGTTGCCGGAATGCCGGCCAGGGTGGTGACCATCCCGGTCGCGGTCGCCGCCAGTGACAACGTAAGGAAGTTGGCGAAATCCCGCCCCGGCTCCAACGGCAGCCAGGCCAGTACATGGCCGCCCAGAATGCCGCTGATGTTCTGATGGTTGATCAGCCCGGCAATGCCCAGCAGGCCGGCCACCACCAGAATCGAGCTGATATTCACTTTCTGGTTGAAGCTCTGGGTGGAGATCATGCCAATACCGGGCATCAGCAGCAGGGTCGCTGCGGCCAGGCCAATCCACGCCGCGGAGATCTGGTGCCAGGTGTCGGTCAGCCAGAACCCGAGGGTCACCAGAAGAATCACCATCAGCCGCGATTCCGTGAAATCGAACGGCCGGCTTGGGCCCGCTTGCGGAACAGGTTTCGGGCTGTCCGGGTACAACCGCACCAGCACAACCACCAGCAGGATGGCCTTGAGGATGCCCAGCACCGGAAAGTGCAGCAACAGGTATTCCCCGAACATCGGGCTCCAGCCATGAATCTTCTCGGCAGAGCCGATCATGATCATGTTCGGGACATTGGCGGGCAGAATGGCAAAGGTGGGCAGATGGCTGCCAAAGGCCGCCGCCAGCCCGACGGCTTTCTGGCCATTGCTGCCAGGCTCAAAGCCACAGCTGTGGGCGATGGTCAGCGCGATGGGAATAAATAGAACAATACGCCCCACCGAGGACGGCATGACAAAGCCCAGCACAATGCCGATCACCACAATGCCGGCGATCAACCGGGTATAGCTGGTATCCAGGTGGCGGGTAAACAGGTCTGACACCCGCTGGGCCAGGCCGGTTTCCGAGATGGCAATGCCGATCACCAGCCCGGACACAATCAGCCAGCAGGCGGTTGAAGTGAGCCCGGAAAACACCACCTCGGCCGGGGCCAGCGACAACAGCATGGCCAGGGTCAGCACCAGCAGGGCGGTGACAAACTCCGGCAAGGCGCCGGTGGCGAACAGCACAAGCCCGGCCATCACCAGCAAGGCCGATAGCAGTTGCGGGCCGTCAAACCAACCCGCCACCGGGCTGAACAGCAACCCGGCAGACAATAATGGAATCAGGGCCAGCGCGAGCCACTGAGACCGGCTAACAGGCAGGTTGGTCATTGCCGGGTAAGATCCTTCTCGCCGTTAACGAACATCGTGGTTCTTTTTCGGAAACAGCCAGAAGGCAAACCACCGGGTCATCCGTGGCATCAGCACGTAGCTCATCAGCAGCATGACCACGATGGTGACCGCCATGGTGCGCAGCAGCAGCGGTATCTGTGCCAGCAGGTCGCCGAAGAGCAGGAACACCAGGGTAACGGCGGGATACAGGGCCAGCCAGCTGACGAAGGTCATTTTCCACTTGGGTGGCGGTTTGACCGGGTTCTGACCGGGCAGGGTAAACCAGGTGACAATGCCAGAGGTGACTTCCCGCTCACTGGGTTTTGCCAGCAGCGCTTCAATCTGCTCAAGTAGTTCGGCTCTTTCGGGGGAGTCTTCCCAGGCGGTCAGGGTGTCCCGGTCCCGGAACTTGAAGACAATCCGGTATTCCGGGTCATCCGGCGAGGAGGGCCGGAACATGGTGGCACCCAGATAACCCGGGAAGCTGGCGGCCCTTTCGGTCATCTGGCTGCTGAGTTGCTCAAAGGCCGATTCCTCACCTTTTTTTACCCGGCGGGAAACCACCACCGTGAGGGGAGTGTGGGTGTCCTGGTTGGTGTGCGTTGTCACGATACCTTCTCCTTGAGCTGTACTTGCCGGGCATTGCTGGCGCCGGCGGGCATCAGGTGTTTGATCAGAAACTTCTGGCGGAACACATGGTGGCCAACGGATTCACCGGCGTTTACCGTATCTGCCAGTTGGTGACAGGTCTGGCTGGCGAGCTGGTGGATGGTGTGGATCTCCTGGCTCAGCTGGCTGACGGTCTGGCTCTGCTGCTCGGTGGCCGCAGCAATCTGCTGGTTCAGGCCATCGCTTTCGTTAATGCCGGCGACAATGGCCTGAAGCGCTTCGGCGCTGGCGGATACTTGTTCAACACTGGCCGCTGACTGGCGCTTGCCTTTTTCCATGGATTCAACCACCCGGGCAGACCCTTCCTGCAGGGCGCTGATCATCTCGCGAACTTCATCGGTGGATTGCTGGGTTCGTTTGGCCAGGGATCGAACCTCATCGGCAACCACCGCAAACCCTCGCCCGTTTTCACCGGCCCTGGCGGCTTCAATCGCCGCATTCAGCGCCAGCAGATTGGTTTGTTCCGCAATGGCATTGATCACATCCAGTATACGCCCGATGGCCTGACTGTTCTGGTCCAGCTCCTGGACAATGTCGCCGGCCTCTTCCAGTTCCCGGGCCAGGGTGCGAATACTTTCCTGTGCGGCTGCGGCGGAGCGGGCACTGTCGTCACCGGATTCCCGGTTGCGGGTGCTCAGATGGGCGGCCTGATGGGTGCTTTCGGACACCTCCCGGATGGTGGCACTGAACTCTTCCACCGAGGCCGCGACGGTACTCAACCCGGAGAGCTGCTGTTCAGACGCTCGGGTGCTGGCCTGCAACAGTGTATTGGCCTGGCCGACATAGCCTTCGATCTGGCTGCCGCTGTCCCGTACCCTGGCGATCATCACGTTCAGCCGGGTTTCCACCAGTCGCATGGCCAGTTGGATCTTGCCGACGGTGCCGGCTTGGCCGGTGTACACCAGTTGTTTGATGGGGTGGTCTACAATGCCCTGACAGTACCGGGACAGCGCTTGTAAGGGGCGGTTCAGCAGGAAAAACGCCAGGCCACACAGGGCGCTGCTGAGGGTAAACAGAACGGCGAACAGTGCGGGTTGGGCCATCAGCCCGGCTATCAACAGGGGGCTGAACAACAGCGTTGCCAGAAGCCATTGCTGAGTGGCCGGCGCCAGCCCGGGAAGCTTCAGGGCCAGTGGTTGTTTGCCCCTGGCCCGGGCCTGGTAAACCTGCTGGGTGCGCTGAACCGTGGCACCGTCCGGTACCTGATAAATGGCCTGGTATTCGACGACCCGACCGTGCTCGTCCGAGATTGGAGTGACAAAGGCATCGAGCCAGAGATCGTTGCCGCGGGCGTTGCGGTTCCGGATCATACCCATCCAGGAGTCATTCCGCCCCAGGGTTTCCCACAGATCATTCAGTGGGCCTTTGGGCATGTTCGGGTGTCGAAGCTGGCTGAACCCTTCGGCTTTCAGCGTGTCTTCATCAAAGCCGCACAGCCGGCAAAAAGCACTGCTTGCGTAGGTAATTCTGCCTTTGTCATCGGTCAGTACCAGAAGTTGATCCTGGTCCTGCGCGTTCCCTGGTAATGGTTCATATCGGGACATCTTTTTTCATCCTCCGAAATGAAAAAGGGGCCCGCACAGCGGGCCCAAAGGAGAGCAACTACGACTTGCCGATCAGCTGCCTGTTGCGCGCATGTGTTGCACGTTGAACATTTGTGGCGGTGACATCTCCGGGTCAACCTGGCCCTTGAACTGGCCGGTGGTGCAGTGGCTGGCCTGAACATCGATCATGCTAAAGCTGTCATCGATAGACACGCCGCTGCCCTTGTTCTTGGGCAGGTGATGGTCCGGATGCGCCTGACCAATGGTGAAGGTTTTCCACATGCTGCCCTTGCGGTCATAAGACACCGTGCGCGGGATAGTGAAGGTCTGGGCGTCCATGTAGTGAACCCGGCGCGACAGCGGGTGGCTGTCATCCACCGGCACCGATTCCACTTCGTAGACCTTGCGCAGCTGCCAGGTGATGTTTGGGAAGCAGCCACCCTGGCCGCCGAAGGCCACAACCTGGTAGCCATCGCTGTCCTGGTGGGTCTCGGTATCCAGTTCCAGGTCGTTGTGGTTGTAGAACGGCATCAGCATGTTCCGGGTGCCTTTGTAGGTCCAGTTCATGTCTGAAATTCGGCCGTTGTAGCCCTCAAAGTCCTCGATCATCAGGTCTGAGCCGAGGAAGGCATCGGTTACCTGGCCGGTGGCCAGGCGACGAACCCGGCGCTGGAAGCCCAGGTACAGCCAGGAGTTGTCGCGCTTGAGGTCATCTGCGGCGCGGTGAATCAGCAACTGGGTGTTGCGCACATCGGCCGGGTCCAGTACCTGCACGTAGATGGCACGGAACAGGTCAGACGGGTTGGGGGTGATTTCCGGCGTCGGTTCCTGGTTTACCCGACCCTTGAAGTTCAGGAAGTGGAAGTTGAACTTGATGGTGCGCTCCAGCTTGCCGGAGTTCATGTCCCGGTACTTCCAGTAGAACGGGTAAATGGCGGCGCTGTCGCCCCAGTTGTAACCGTACTTGTAGTTCCACGCCAGCTTCTCGCCAGCGCGCGGGTCGTTGGCATCCGGCTCTTCCGGGAACGGGCGGCCGGCTTGCCAGCCGTTGATCTCACCCACCTGGTCACCCAGCGATACCTGGCCAAGGGCGGCGCGGGTGGCCTCGATGTAGCCTTCGTTCAGGCCAAAGGAGGTGGTGTCACCCACGGTGATGGAAGTCCAGCCATTCTCGATAAACGTGTAGAAGGCCGGGTCAATCACATCTTTGAATTCGGCCACGTTAGACTGGTCGATCACCAGGCCGGTGTTCAGGCCCTCTTTCGTAGGCACCGAATCGTTATATGGGAAAAAAGAGTTCTCGATAACGTCGTCACTGGCATGGGCCAGTGAGGCCAGCATTCCGGTGGCCAGGCCAGCGGCCAGGCACCGGGAAAGCAGCGTTGGTTTGGTTGTGGTTTTCATGGTTCTGTCCTCTTGTTATCAGAAGCTGTAACGGGCGGTCAGCTGAATTTCGTCTTCTTTCTGGGCCATGCCGATGGGGCCAGACTGGAAACGACCGAGGGGTTCATAGCCGGAGAGACCTGCGGATTCACCCGGTTGGTGTCCGACAACGCCCGGGGTTTGTGTGAACGGATCCCAGGGGTTGCAGGAGCGGCAGTCGTCAAACTTGCGGGCGCCCGTGCCCACCTTGAAGTTGCCGCCGGCGGTGAGCTTGAAGCGATCGGTCACCAGCCATTCAACCGACGGTGCCAGGGCGGTGGCCTGGGCACGGAAATCGTGGGCGGTGATGAGCTGGGGGCTGAGCCGGCCATTCATGTAGAAGCCCTTGATCAGCAGTGTCGCGGTCCAGTTGTGTTCCCAGTCGGGGATACCGGCCTCGCCGTAGGTGCGCTGCTCACGTTCGTGATCCAGAATGTGCTGACCAAAGATCTGGCCTGAGAACAGGAACGCCTGGCTTTCGTTCAGCGCCGGGATGAAGATGTTCTTGTCTGCACCGATCACGTAACGCAGAACATCGGATTCGGAGTAGAGCCGTTCACGGAGGGTGTTGGCGAACTCCTCACCGGAGGTATAGGCGGTTTCGACCCGGAATACGGTATCGATGCCTTGTGAGTAGTAATCGAGGGAACCGCCCACCAGGTTGACCCGCGGGAAGTGAATGTCGAACGCAATCAGGCTCGGCCAAACGCCGGTTTCACCTGTGAACCCGTTCTGGGCGGGTATGCCTCCACGGAGCGAGGGCAGCTGTGAACGGTAGGTCAGCGCATTCAGCGAGAAGCCAAGATCGCCGTAAACCCCTTCCATCTTCAGACCAAGCTGGGTGTTGGACAGGCTCCAGCTGGGCATGTGCGCCTTGCGGATACCGATCTGGCCAGGGCCGAAGTCTGTTGCCAGCCCCCCGTCAGGAGTGGCGCCCGCGAAGTTGGCCACGGTGCCACCATTCTCCCAGAGGTTATTCATGCCCCGGAAAAAGCAGCCGGCATCCAGAATCACATTTGGCTGGCCACACTGGCCAATGTCATGGGGCCGGAACTTGTCGAAGTTCCAGACCACCTGGAAGTTCAGATCATCAAACGCCAGGCCGTCGAAGACTTCGGTGGGCCCCATGCGGTAGTCGGTACGAACCATCCACATCGGAATCCGGATATCTTCCAGTTCGTCGTAGATGTTGTTGCGGGAGAAGTCGACCGGGTTGATCACATCGAGCACCCGGAACAGGTCGGTTCGGCCCCAGATCACCTGCTGTTTACCCACACGAGTACTCAGGATATTACCGTTGGAGAAGTTAATGTCGAAATCGGCGTAGAGTTCACGGATGAAGTCGGCCCGGTCGTTGAATTCCTGGAACCTCATCTCGTTTGAATCTTTATCCAGGTAGCCCTGGATACAGCCCCGGTCGTCTTTGTCGCAGGGCCGGACGGGAACACCAAAGGCTACGCCGTTGTCCTGCCCGTGCAGGTGTTCGCCCAGTACCACCATGCCGTCGTTCGGGTTTTGGGTAGTGTCAAAGCCGAAGGTGTTTCCCGGCGGCAAGGGGATCGCGCTGGCAGGACTGCCAACACCGCTGCCATGGGGTACGGAGCCCTGGGCAAGATCCTGTAATTGAATCGGCCCGCCGGCGTTACGGCCATACTCGTCATCATTCAGATCATAAACACCATCGTAACTACCCCGCAGGATGGCGTTGAAGCGAACGTTACTGAAGATGCCCATGTCGCCAGCGCGTTTCTGAGCCTCTAACTGAAGGGTGTTACGGAACTTGGAAAGGCCAACGCCCTCCCGCCCGTAGGTTGCGTTCTCCACGTAGCCGTTAAAGCGGGTGTCTTCCGCGGCCACGGTGGTGGTCATTGGTAGCAGCGCCAGGCTGGCCCCACCCGCCAGGGTGTAGCACCAGAATCTCAGGCCTCTTGTTTTTATTTGCATGGCTTGTCCTCGTTACAGGTTTTTGGGAGTTGGTACCTGGCTCAGGCCCGGTACGGTTCTCCTGGCACAAATCCGTCTTCCTGCTTCATGGCTGGAGCAGCAGAGGGAGTTGATTTCGGGGTTCTGTGGTCGGAATGCAGGATGCCGTCTTCATCGGCGTACACATCGGTGATGAAGCGGGGGCGGAAACTCAGCACCCAGGAAGGCACCAGCAGCATGGCGGCCAGGCCGTTGATCACGATCATAACGCACAGCAGCAACGCGGCATCGGACTGGAAGCGCAGGTCAGAGAAGATCACCCACATCACGATGCCGGCCATCAGGGTGAGGGCGGTAAAGCTGATGGCCATACCGGTGGTGGATATTGCGCGACGCACCGCCTCGCGAAGATCCTGGCACTTGGCCATTTCTTCCCGGATGCGATCCATCATGTAGATGGAGTAATCGATACCCACACCAATGCCAACGGCAATCACCGGTACCGTGTTGATATCAATGCTCAGCCCCTTGATGCCCATGTAGGCGTAGGTCAGCGTGGTGGCGAACAGCATCGACAACAGCATCATCAGCCCGGCGTGCCAGGAGGTGTAGAACAGCATCACGAAGATGAAAATCAGCAGGAACACCAGTGGCAGTACGATCACGTTGGTTTCGAACGCGGACTCGTTCATGGCGGCAGCCACACCCAGGGTGCCACCGGCGAGGCGGATGGTCAGGCCTTCCACGCTGTCGCCGTGCGCGTCAATCCACTCCTTGGCCATATGAATGGCGCGGCGGATGGTCTCGCCCTGGCGGTCCTTGTAATAGAACACCAGGTTGGCGATGCGGTCGTCGGTATCGTTGAATTCGTCCAGGGCTCCGGGAACCGGGCTGGAAGCCATGTAAGTGAACATCAATCCGCCCACGTAGCCGGCATCGTGGGGAATCTGGTACCAGCGGGGGTCGTCGTTGTGCATCAGGCGGTTAACCTGCTTGATCAGGTCTGGCAGGCCCTTGGTGCCGCCTACTTCCGGGTCGAGCAGCATGTGAGCTTGCAGATCGGACAGTGCCGCCAGCACTTCCGGCCGCTTCAGACCGCCGTTCTCGCTGGTTTCGGCAACGATGTACAGTTCCTCGGAACCCGGAAAGCGGTCGTTAACGATTCTGGAAGAGAGGTTGTAATCGTGGTCCGGATACAGAATGGGAGAGCCCGGTTCGGAGTCACCAATCTGCACATTGGAAGACGCCAGCAAGCCACCGAGCATGGCGACCGCGGCGAACGCCAGTATCAACCGTGCCGCCCCCGGTTTGGTGACCGTACGGGAGCAGGTGGAACCAATGTGACGCAATGCGGTTTCCCGGATTTCCGGATTTTTCGGGGTGGGCAGAATGGAGAGCAGCAGCGGCACACCAATCAACACCGTGAACACCACGGTGATCGCCCACAGGGACGCGTAAATGCCCAGGTGGGTGTTCAGGGGAATCGAGCCAATGGCAATCAGGGACAGGCCGATGGCATCTGACACCACGCCCAGTGAGCCGGGGCGGAACAGGCTGTCGAAGGTGGCTTTTGCCGCCTTGGGGCCACTGCCCAGTACCAGGGTTTCGGCGTAGTAGCGCTCGACCAGCTGCACCCCGTGGCTCATGGCCCGTGCGGCGATCAAAAAGGGGATTACCAGCCCAAGGGGGTCAAGGTTGTAGCCCAGCAGGCTGATAATCCCAAGCCCCCAAATCGTTGAGACCAGAACGCCTCCAAGGGGGATGAGCACACCGTACGCTTTACGGAAATGGAAGATCAGAAGGGCCAGCATGGTCAGCACGGTGAAAATAAAGATCTGCAGGATCTGATCCATGTAGGTATAGGCCCAGCCCACCAAGACTGGTTGGCCGGTGGCGTAGATATTGATGCCTTCGGCGGCTTCATTGGCCCGAAGCTGCTGGAGTTGAGCGAAGGTTGTTTCGTAGTCCAGCTGGCCTTCAATCAGCTGAGCTTTCACCAGGGCCATCTTCAGGTCCGGTGACACCAGGGGGCCGTAAACCCGCGGGTTGGCAGCCACATCCGCACGCATGGCTTCAAGAGCCTCCGGTGAGTACAGGCCCCGGGTGGAATCGTAGTAAGGCTCGGAGTTGATGCTGCCGACTTCCGTCAGCCACACCTTCCGGGAATTGCGGTGGGTAACGCTGGACACCAGGTTGTGGTTGACCCCCGGCAGGCTGTCCACCGCCTGGGTAATGCGATCAATCCGCGCCAGGTTCTCGTTGGTGAAAATATCCCCCTCTTCGAACTCAACACCGACAACCAACACGTTGGCACCGCCAAAGCTGTCTTTGATGCTGTTGTGCAGCTCAATGTAGGGGTGCTGTTGCGGCAACAGGTCCGCGAAATCGGTGAAAATCTTGAGCCCCGGAATGCGCAGGGCAAACACCAGGGTGAGAATGGCAATTAACGACAACACCTTGCGTGGATTGTTGAAGATCCACACTTCCAACAGGTGCAGCAAATGCGTGAAACGATGCAGTTGGGACATGGTGGGAATCCTCAGTCTTTACTGGCGGCAAGGGCCGTGGGGAGTTCAAGGTCGAAGAGCAGGCCCCGGCCACCGGCCACCAACAGGCGATGGTCTGGCAGAGCCAGCCCGGCTCTCAGGTAGAGTGGTTGGCTGGATTCCGAGATCTTTCTCCAGCCGGCATCGCCCAGTTTCAGTACCGTGGCGTTATCGGCCAGGGCGTAGACGGCACCTGCACCCGGAATGAAGCCAAACACCGGTGCGGAGGTTTCGGCCGGCACCTGATCCCAGCTCTCACCGCCGTCCGTGGTGTGATAGATGAAGCCGTTCAGGCCACCTACCCAGCCTTCAGACTCAGATGCGAAGTAACTGGCGTGAATGTAGAACTCGTCCGGAGCACGGCCGGCGATTTCCCAGTTCATGCCACTGTCGTCGCTGCGCAGAACCAGCCCGTATTCGCCGGTGGCGATCACCTGCTCGTCACTGACAAACTGGAGATTGTTGATGATGGCGTCTTCGTAGAGGGAGGTTTCGTCCCAGCTTTCGCCTTGATCGGTGCTGAACTGAACGGTGGTAAAGCTGCCTGCGGCGAGCCAGCTACCATCGGGCCCGCAGGCCGCGGTCATCATCTGCTCCTGGCTGGGCATGGCGTGGGCTGTCCACTCGGATGCATCGGCTGTGCCGTGCCAGATGTGGTTGTCGAAGGCCAGCGCGACAAAGGAGTTATCTGGGCACACATCCATGGCCAGGAAACTGCTGGCGGCGCCGACCGGTAGCCGCTTCCAGGTATCGCCTTGGTCATCACTGGCCAGGAGAACCCCATCATTGCCAGACACCACAATCACCTGGTGGTTGCTGGCCATGGCCTGGTAGAAATCTGTGCGTTTTGAGGATTGCTCTGAAACCGCCCTGACGGATTCGAGATTCAGCGGTGCTTCGCACCCGGTCAGGATGAGCGACGATGCGCCGACCATCGCGACAGCCACCGCCGTTTTGCGCTTCGAGCGCAGGAAAGCGTTTTGCATTGTTTTGTCACCGTCTTTGTTGTTGTGAAAAGCGACTGACAATGCCATCAGCAACGGCTGTGCCATTTGGAATGGTGATTAATTAACGCATTGAATAATATGTAAATATTTTGTTTCTAGAAGGGTTGGAGGCAAAAGCAGAGGGGGGTTGTCAGGGTTTGATTTTAATCAAATGATCAAGTGATCTGGCGGGTTGTCCATTTCGTAAGGCGACGGAAATGTGGTGCAACATCCCTGTTGCTGGATGAATCAGGTTGCTGATCAGCTTTCGGCAAGAATGCCGGATTTCTTCAGGCGATAGGCCAGGGCCGGGCGGGTTAGGCCCAGGAGTCTGGCGGCTTTGGAAACGTTCTGATTGGCTTGTTCCATCGCCTGGCGCATCAGGGTTTCTTCCACTTCATCAAGGCTAATTCCGGAACCCAGAATGGTATCGGACCAGCTGCCCGTGCCGCCTTCCGGTCTGCCGGAACGCATATTGCCTTCTTCATCAATACGCTCACCGGGCTGTTTGTCCGTCGCGGGCGGGGTCACAAACAGGGCATCCTGACTGATGGTTTCGTTGTTGTCGGTCAGTATTACGCCCCGCTCAATCACGTTCTCCAATTCTCGAATATTGCCCGGCCAGTGGTAATTCATGCACAGCGATAACGCCTTGTCGGATAAGCCAAGCGTGCGCTTTTCATACTCGGCGTGGAACTTCTCAAGAAAGTGCCCGGCCAACAGGGGCAGGTCTTCCAGGCGATCTCGCAAGGCCGGAATCTGTACCGGGAAAACGTTTAGGCGATAAAACAGATCAGCCCGGAACCGGCCTTGCTCGACTGCTTGCTCGAGGCTTTCATTAGTCGCGGCAATCACCCGGACATTGACCTTGCGGGTACGGTTGTCGCCCACCCGCTCCAACTCGCCCTCCTGCAGAACCCGTAACAGGGTTGCCTGGGCCCGAGGGGTCAGTTCAATCACTTCGTCCAGAAAAATCGTGCCGCCGTGGGCGCGTTCGAAGCGACCCTCACGGGCCTGGTTGGCGCCGGTATAGGCGCCTTTTTCCACCCCGAACAGCTCGGCTTCAATCAGGTCTGGCGGAATGGCGGCGCAGTTGACGGCAATGAACGGCCCGTCGGCCCGCTCGCTGCGCAGGTGAACACTCTTGGCGATGACTTCCTTACCAACGCCGGTTTCACCGAGCAGCAGCACAGACACCTTGCCCTGAGCTGCCTTGTCGATCATCTTGCACACTTTGTTATAGGAAGCCGACTGGCCGATGCCGTAGTACTGGCCCTGCTGTCGCTGCAGGGTACTGCGCAGGGAGTTCAGTTGCTCCTGCAGGTCGTAGAGCTCTTCAATGATCGGGTCTGCTTTGAAGTGGCGGGAAAACTCTTTTGCATCCGGCCATTCCTCCGCCGGTTTGCCTTCAATAATGCATTTCTCGTCGCCACAACCCCGGCAACTCACCTCGCGGAAGATAATTTCCCGCCCCATGAATGATGATGTATAGGCGCAGGCGTACCCCAGCAACACCCAGCAGGCCGGCTCGCTCATTTGACCCAGTTCGGTTTTGCAGATTTCAACTTCCCAGGAGTCAATCCATTCAAAGCGGCCATAGAAATCACCGGTTTCCTGGTCCAGATCGATTTCCAGCGGGATCACCTTGACCATGCCTTTGAGCGAATGTAATTGGGGGCCTGCCAGGAAAATGTCCAGCTCACTGCAATGCGGGCGAAGTTTGCGGGCCAGCTCGGCATCTTTCAGACCAGACAGATAACCCAGCCGCAGAAAGAACCCCTTGGCTCTCTCTGCGCCCATGCTGTTGACGATCTCACGGCGAAACGCACCCAGTGAGGTGAGGTTCATCAGCAGCATCCGCTGCTCGCCAAACCAGATCTTGCCTTCCGAGCTTTGGAAATGAATCTGCTCCGTCAGATCCTTGAAATCGGTGTAGTTCAGTTGTGGCTTGTAACTGACAGCCATGGTCGGAGACCCCTTTTATCGTTGTAGGCGGGGAACAGCTCATTAGGAGCTCATTAATTAATCATCTAACACCTGATCAACGTCAAAAATCAACCAAATAGTAAAAAAATGGAGGTAATCGTTGAATTGGGCCTTGGTCTGAGCATTTGGTCAGATCACCCTTGATTTTGATCATTTGGTGAAAAAAGAGCCCCACTTGAGCCGAAGTTCGGAGCTCGTTTTACCCGCTTGAAGCGTTCGTTTGCTCCTGAAAAACCTATCAAAAACATTGGTCTACATACTCTGTCGTGGTGGTTATCTCCGAAGTGGCACAGCCGTTGCTCAGTACATTGCAAGCCGACCACAAACATAAACGGGGCTCACTATGACGAACCAACCAGAAGCCAAGACTTTCAACGAAATGACCCGCTATATCCGGGTTCGCAGCGAGCCAGGTGACAAATTCGTGGAATTCGATTTTGCCATTGGTTATCCGGAGCTGTTCGTCGAGCTTGTGCTGCCAAGGGAAGCCTTCGAGATTTTCTGCAAGCACAACAACGTGGTCCATATGGATTCGGACATGATCCGTGAGATCGACGAAGACATGATCAAGTGGCGCTTCGGCGAGCGCGGTCAGCGTTACTGAACAACAGCAACACCCACGATCTGATCCACAAAAACAAAACGGAAAGGTTGATATGAGTATCGAAATCAAAACCACCTCGGTGGAACCTATTCGCCAGACATACAGCCACATCGCCCGTCGTTTTGGCGAGAAGCCGGCTACCCGTTACCAGGAAGCCAGCTACGACCTGGAAGCGAAAACCAACTTCCATTATCGCCCGCAGTGGGATGCGAACTACGAGCTCAACGACGAGCGCCGCACCGCCATCCGGATGGAAGACTGGTATGCGGTGTCTGACCCTCGCCAGTTCTACTACGGCGCCTATGTGGGCAACCGGGCAAAGATGCAGGAGCAGGCCGAAACCAGCTACGGCTTCTGTGACAAGCGCAACCTGCTGACCCGCCTGCCGGAAGAAACCCAGAAGCTGTTGCTGCGCCTGATGGTGCCCCTGCGCCATGTGGAACTGGGCGCCAACATGAACAACAGCAAGATTGCCGGCGAGGCCACTGCCACCACCGTGTCCCAGATGCATATCTATCAGGCCATGGACCGACTGGGCATTGGCCAGTACTTGTCCCGCATTGCCTTGATGATTGATGGCAGCACCGGCACCGCCCTGGACGAATCCAAGGGCTACTGGATGGACGACGAGCTGTGGCAGCCCATGCGCAAACTGGTGGAAGACTCACTGGTGGTGCAGGACTGGTTCGAACTGACCCTGCTCCAGAACATCCTGATGGACGGCCTGATGTTCCCGCTGGTGTACCACAAGATGGACGAGTGGCTGGAAAGCCAGGGCGCCGAAGAGGTTTCGATGCTCACCGAATTCATGCGCGACTGGTACAAGGACACCCTGCGCTGGACCAACGCCATGATGAAAGCCGTGGCCGGTGAAAGCGACGCCAACGTTGCACAACTCCAGCAGTGGGTCGACCACTGGGAGCCTCAGGTTTACAGCGCGCTTAAACCCCTGGCAGAGGCCTCGGTTGGCGTTGAAGCACTGGACGAAGCCCGGGCGGAACTGTCTACCCGCCTGAAGAAAGTCGGACTGCAGAGCCGGGGAGTATCCGCATGAGCCAGCTCGTATTCATTGTATTTCAGGACAACGATAACGCCCGTTATCTGGCGGAAGCCGTGATGGAAGATAACCCTGAGGCTGAGATTCAGCACCAGCCCGCCATGATCCGGATCCAGGCTGAGAAGCGCCTGGTGATCAACCGGGAAACCATGGAAGAGAAACTGGGGCGTGACTGGGACGTTCAGGAAATGCTTATCGATGTCATCAGTATTGGCGGCAACGTCGACGAAGACGATGACCACTTCATCCTTGAGTGGAAATAATCGGGAGAATGACCATGGCTGTTAAAAACAAAAAGCTGAACCTTAAAGACAAATACCAGTACCTGACCCGGGATATGGCCTGGGAGCCGACTTACCAGAAGATGGAAGACATCTATCCGGACGAGCGGTTTGAAGGCATCAAGATTGTGGATTGGTCCCAGTGGGAAGACCCGTTCCGCCTGACCATGGACGCCTACTGGAAGTACCAGGCCGAGAAAGAGAAGAAGCTGTACGCCATCTTCGACGCCTTTGCCCAGAACAACGGCCACCAGAACATTTCCGATGCCCGTTACGTGAACGCCCTGAAACTGTTCCTCAGCGGTGTCTCCCCGCTGGAACACGCGGCTTTCCAGGGGTATGCGAAGGTTGGCCGCCAGTTCAGTGGTGCCGGTGCGCGGGTGGCCTGCCAGATGCAGGCGATTGACGAGCTGCGTCATTCCCAGACCCAGCAGCACGCCATGAGCCACTACAACAAGCACTTCAACGGCCTGCATGATGCCCCGCACATGCACGACCGGGTGTGGTTCCTGTCCGTTCCCAAGTCGTTCTTTGATGATGCCCGCACCGCCGGCCCGTTCGAGTTCCTGACGGCGATTTCGTTCTCGTTCGAGTACGTGCTGACCAACCTGTTGTTCGTTCCGTTCATGTCCGGCGCGGCCTACAACGGCGACATGGCCACCGTGACTTTCGGTTTCTCCGCCCAGTCAGACGAAGCCCGCCACATGACCCTGGGCCTTGAGGTGATCAAATTCATCCTCGAGCAGCACGAAGACAACGTGCCCATCGTTCAGCGCTGGATCGACAAGTGGTTCTGGCGTGGTTTCCGCCTGCTCAGCCTGGTCAGCATGATGATGGACTACATGCTGCCGAACAAGGTGATGAGTTGGGCCGAGGCCTGGGAAGTGTATTACGAGCAGAACGGTGGTGCCCTGTTCAAGGATCTTGAGCGCTACGGCATTCGCCCGCCCAAGTACCAGGACGTGGCTAACGATGCCAAGCATCACCTGAGCCATCAGCTGTGGACCACTTTCTATCAGTACAGCCAGGCCACCAACTTCCACACCTGGATTCCGGAGAAGCAAGAGATGGACTGGATGTCCGAGAAGTACCCGGAGTCTTTCGACAAGTATTACCGCCCGCGTTACGAGTACCTGGCGAAAGAAGCCGCCGCTGGCCGTCGCTTCTACAACAACACCCTGCCGCAGCTGTGCCAGGTGTGCCAGGTACCGACGCTGTTCACCGAAATGGGCGCACCCACCAAGCTGAGCCATCGCCAGGTGGTGCATGAGGGCGAGCGTTACCACTTCTGCTCTGAGGCCTGCTGCGAGATCTTCGAGCATGAGCCGGAGAAGTACGTCCAGGCCTGGTTGCCAGTACATCAGATCTATCAGGGCAACTGTGAAGGTGCGGATGTGGAGACCGTGGTGCAGAAGTACTACCACATCAACATCGGCGAGGACAATTTCGAGTACCTCGGGTCTCCGGACCATAAGCACTGGATGACCATCAAGGGCCAGAAGCCTGCGGACGACAACCAGGACGCCGCCTGATATTGACTCGGGAGTTACCCGGCGGCCATTGGCGCCGGGTGACACACCCACAAAAACAACAAGGTGACCATCATGAGTGTAAACGCACTTTACGATTACAAGTTTGAACCGAAAGACAAGGTTGAAAACTTCCACGGCATGCAGCTGCTGTATGTCTACTGGCCCGACCATCTGCTGTTCTGCGCACCGTTTGCGTTGCTGGTGCAGCCGGACATGACCTTCCGTGCCCTGGTGGACGACATCCTCAAGCCTGCCACGGCCGCGCATCCGGATTCCGCCAGGGCGGATTTCCTCAATGCCGAGTGGCTGCTGAACGATGAGCCGTTCACGCCCAAGGCTGACGCCAGCCTGAAAGACCAGGGCATTGATCACAAGAGCATGCTGACGGTCACCACGCCGGGCCTGAAAGGCATGGCGAACGCCGGATACTGAGGGCACAGCTATGAGTCATACCGTTACTATCGAGCCGATTGGCGAGCAGATTGAAGTGGAGGATGGCCAGACCATCCTTCAGGCGGCCCTGCGCCAGGGCGTGTGGTTGCCCTTTGCCTGCGGCCACGGCACCTGCGCTACCTGCAAGGTTCAGGTTCTGGAAGGCGATGTTGAAATTGGCGACGCCTCTCCCTTTGCCCTGATGGACGTTGAGCGGGACGAAGGCAAGGTACTGGCCTGCTGCGCCACGGTGGAAAGCGACGTCACCATCGAAGCCGATATCGATGTCGACCCGGATTTCGAGGGTTACCCGGTGGAGGATTACGTGGCAACAGTAACGGACATTGTTGAGCTGTCGCCCACTATCAAGGGTTTGCACCTGAAACTGGACCGGCCGATGACCTTCCAGGCCGGCCAGTACATCAACATCGAAGTACCCGGGGTAGAGGGCGCCCGCGCGTTCTCACTTGCTAACCCGCCAGGCAAGCCCGATGAAGTGGAACTGCACATTCGCCTGGTTGAAGGGGGCGCTGCAACTACCTACATCCACGAGCAGCTGAAAGCAGGCGATGAGCTCAACCTGTCCGGCCCCTATGGGCAGTTCTTTGTGCGCAGTTCCCAGCCTGGCGACCTGATCTTCATTGCGGGTGGTTCAGGGCTTTCCAGCCCGCAATCAATGATTCTCGACCTGCTGGAGCAGAACGACGAACGCAGGATCGTGCTGTTCCAGGGCGCCCGCAACCTGGCCGAACTGTACAACCGTGAATTGTTCGAGGCGCTGGATCGCGACCACGACAACTTTACCTACGTGCCGGCCCTGAGCCAGGCCGAAGACGATACCGACTGGCAGGGCTTCCGGGGTTACGTGCACGACGCCGCCAAGGAGCACTTTGATGGCCGGTTTTCCGGTAACAAGGCTTACCTGTGTGGCCCACCTCCGATGATTGATGCAGCGATCACCGCCCTGATGCAAGGCCGGCTGTTCGAGCGGGACATCTTCATGGAGAAATTCCTGACAGCGGCCGACGGTGCGGAAGACACCCAGCGTTCGGCCCTGTTCAAAAAGATCTGACCGGGAGGCGGTATGGCCGGGTTCCAGGTGTTCAACCGCACAACGGGTGACCACTTCACCTGCCAGGAAGGCCTGAGCGTGCTCAAGGCTATGGAACAGCTGGGTATGAAGTGTGTGCCCGTGGGCTGCCGGGGCGGTGGCTGCGGCTTTTGCAAGATCCGGGTTCTGGAGGGGGATTTCGAGTGCGGCAAGATGAGCAAGGTGCATGCCCCTCCTGAAGCCGTTGAAAAAGGGGAGGTCCTGGCTTGCCGGATCTACCCGCGGACCGACTTGACCATCGAGTGCGTGCCTCTGCCTGAGGCGGCGCTTGCGAAGCAAACAACAACAAAACCGTTGAGGTGATTGTCATGAAAAAAGGTGTAATGCGTCCCGGCCACGTTCAGATCCGGGTTCTCGATATGGGCGAAGCCGTCAAACACTACACCGAGCTGCTGGGCATGATCGAAACCGATCGTGACGACCAGGGCCGGGTGTACCTGAAAGCCTGGACCGAGGTAGACAAGTTCTCCCTGGTACTGCGTGAGGCAGATGAGCCGGGCTGCGACTTCATGGGCTTCAAGGTGGTGGACGAAGACACCCTGGTCAACCTGGAAAAAGACCTGGTGGCCTACGGTGTTGAGGTGGAGCAGGTGCCGGCGGAAGAACTGAAGGATTGCGGCCGCCGCGTTCGTTTCACCGTGCCTTCCGGCCACGCTTTTGAACTCTATGCCGACAAGAAGTACACCGGCAAGTGGGGTGTTTCCAGCGTCAACCCGGAAGCCTGGCCTCGCGGCCTGCAAGGGATGAAGGCCGTGCGCTTCGACCATTGCCTGTTCTACGGACCGGAGCTTGCCGCCGTTTACGACATCTTCGTGAATGTTCTGGGCTTCGATCTGGCCGAACAAGTCCTGGACCCTGAGGGCACCCGGATCGCCCAGTTCCTGACCGTGTCCATGAAAGAGCACGACATTGCCTTCATTCACCATGAAGAGAAGGCCAAGTTCCACCACGCGTCTTTCTTCCTGGAAACCTGGGAAGACGTGCTGCGGGCGGCGGACCTGATCTCCATGACCGACACCTCCATCGATATCGGCCCGACCCGTCACGGTCTGACCCACGGCAAGACAATTTACTTCTTTGACCCGTCCGGCAACCGCAACGAAGTGTTCTGTGGCGGCGATTACTTCTACCCGGACCACAAACCAGTGACCTGGCAGGCCGAACAACTTGGTAAGGCCATTTTCTACCACGACCGGGTACTGAACGAGCGTTTCTTGACGGTGTTGACCTGATCTGAGAACGCCCAAACAGGATTCAACTTTACAGGACTAGGCAGCAATGAAAGAGATCAAACACTACATCAACGGCCAATACGTCGGCTCTGCCAACGGAAAGCTGTTTGACAACGTCAACCCGGTGAACGGCAAGGTGATTGCCAAGGTTCATGAGGCTGGCCGCGATGAAGTGGATGCGGCCGTCAAAGCGGCCAGAGCCGCTTTGAAAGGCCCGTGGGGCAAGATGACCCTGGATGAGCGCACCCGGATTCTGCACAAGGTGGCCGACGGCATTAACGACCGCTTTGATGAGTTTCTGGAGGCGGAGTGTCTGGACACCGGCAAGCCCAAGTCCATGGCCAGCCACATCGACATCCCCCGGGGTGCCGCCAACTTCAAGGTATTCGCCGACATGGTCAAAAACGTGGCGGCGGAATCCTTTGAAATGGCTACGCCCGATGGTAGCGGCGCGCTGAACTATGCCGTGCGCCGTCCCAAGGGCGTGATCGGAGTGATCAGCCCCTGGAACCTGCCCTTGCTGCTGATGACCTGGAAAGTCGGTCCTGCGCTGGCCTGTGGCAACACCGTGGTGGTCAAACCTTCCGAAGAGACCCCGACCACCACCGCCCTGCTGGGCGAGGTGATGAAGGAAGCCGGCGTGCCGGACGGCGTGTACAACGTGGTGCATGGCTTCGGTGGCGATTCCGCCGGCGCCTTCCTCACGGCCCATCCGGACGTGGACGGCTTTACCTTCACCGGTGAAACCGGCACCGGCGAGGTGATCATGAAGGCGGCCGCCAAGGGCATCCGCGATATCTCCCTGGAACTGGGTGGCAAGAACGCCGGCCTGGTGTTCGCCGACTGCGATATGGACAAGGCCATCGAAGGCACCATGCGCTCTGCGTTCGTCAACTGTGGCCAGGTGTGCCTGGGTACTGAGCGGGTGTACGTGGAGCGGTCCATCTTTGACGAGTTTGTGGCCCGCCTGAAAGCGGAAGCGGAAAAGCTGCGTATCGGACCGCCCGATGATGACAAAGCTAACTTCGGCCCACTGGTGAGCCTGAAGCACCGCGAGAAAGTGCTGTCCTACTACCAGAAAGCGGTGGACGACGGCGCCACGGTGGTGACTGGCGGCGGTGTTCCCGACATGCCGGAAGAGTATGCCGGCGGTGCCTGGGTACAGCCCACCATCTGGACCGGCCTGCCGGACGATTCGGCGGTGATCACCGATGAAATCTTCGGCCCCTGTTGCCACATTCGCCCGTTCGACAGCGAAGAAGAAGCCATCGAGCTGGCCAACAGCCTGCCTTACGGCCTGGCCTCGGCCATCTGGACCGAGAACGTGAGCCGTGCCCACCGGGTAGCAGGACAGATTGAAGCCGGCATCATCTGGGTGAACAGCTGGTTCCTGCGGGACCTGCGCACACCGTTTGGTGGCAGCAAGCAGTCTGGTATTGGCCGCGAGGGCGGTGTGCACTCCCTGGAGTTCTACACCGAAATGAAGAACGTCTGCATCAAACTGTGAGGTAGCCATGAACGCACCTGTAGACAGCCCGGAAATCGGGCGCGAGATTACCGCCGCCGGCTACCGGACCAACCTGCATGATCACGGCAAAGGCGGATTTCCGCTGATGATGATCCACGGCTCCGGCCCCGGCGTGACCGCCTGGGCCAACTGGCGCCTGGTGATTCCCGAGCTGGCCAAGCATCGCCGGGTGATCGCCCCGGACATGCTGGGCTTCGGCTACAGCGAACGCCCCGAAGACCAGGTCTACAACCGTGAACGCTGGGTTAAACACGCCATCGGTGTGCTGGATGAACTGGGCCTGGAACAGGTGGACCTGGTGGGTAACTCCTTTGGTGGTGGTCTCGCTCTGGCCCTCGCTATCGAACACCCGCAACGGGTTCGCCGGTTGGTGTTGATGGGGTCTGTAGGTGTCAGCTTCCCGATCACCAAGGGGTTGGACGAAGTCTGGGGTTACCAGCCGTCACTGGACGCCATGCGTCGGTTGATGGATGTGTTTGCCTTCAATAAGGGGCTGCTGACCGACGAGCTGGCGGAGATGCGGTATCAGGCCAGCGTTCGCCCCGGCTTCCAGGAATCCTTTGCGGCCATGTTCCCGGCACCTCGCCAGCGCTGGGTGGATGGACTGGCCAGCAACGAGGACGACATCCGCGCCCTGCAACACGAAACCCTGATCATCCACGGCCGCGAAGACGAAGTCATTCCACTGGACGCCTCCTACAAGCTGGCTGAACTGATTGATCGTGCCCAGCTGCACGTGTTCGGCCGCTGCGGCCACTGGACCCAGATTGAACACGCTGACCGGTTCGCCCGGTTGGTCAACGATTTCCTGAACGAAGCGGATCAGGCCGCTGCCGGAGACAAGTAATGGATAAGCAGAAGATCCAGCAGTTCGGCGACGAACTCTATGAAGCCATGGTCAAGCGGGAAGCTGTTTCGCCCCTGACCGGCCGCGGCGAAGACATCAGCATCGACGATGCCTACCACATCTCTCTGCGCATGCTCGAGCGTCGGCAGCAGGCCGGTGCCCGGGTGATCGGCAAGAAGATTGGCGTCACCAGCAAGGCGGTGATGAACATGCTGAACGTACACCAGCCGGATTTCGGTTACCTGACCGACGACATGGTGTTCAACAGCGGTGAAGTGGTGCCCATCAGCGACCGACTGATTGCCCCTCGGACCGAAGGCGAAATCGCCTTCATCCTGAAGAAGGACCTGACCGGCCCGGGCGTGACCAACGCCGACGTGCTGGCGGCCACCGAGTGTGTGATGCCCTGTTTCGAGATTGTCGATTCCCGCATCCAGGACTGGAAGATCGCCATTCAGGATACCATCGCCGACAACGCCTCCTGTGGCCTGTTTGTGTTGGGCGACAACGCAGTCTCTCCCCGGGATATCGATCTGGTGACCTGCGGCATGGTGGTGGAGAAGAACGGTTCCATCATCAGCACCGGCGCCGGCGCAGCGGCGTTGAGTTCCCCGGTGAACTGCGTGGCCTGGCTGGCCAACACCCTGGGCGAGTTCGGTATTTCCCTGAAGGCAGGTGAAGTCATCCTGTCGGGCTCCCTGGTACCGCTGGAGCCGGTGAAAGCCGGTGACACCATGCGTGTGGACATTGGCGGGATTGGCAGCGCGTCTGTGCGCTTTGTCTGATCCGTACCCATTGAGGACAAGATTATGAGCAAGAAACTGAAAGCCGCCATCATCGGCTCGGGCAACATCGGCACCGACCTGATGATCAAGATCCTGCGTAATGGCCAGCACATCGAAATGGGCGCCATGGTCGGCATCGACCCGGAATCCGATGGCCTGGCCCGCGCCAATCGCATGGGCGTAGCCACCACCCACGAAGGCGTGGATGGCCTGGTGAAGATGCCGGAATTTGCTAACATCGATATCGTGTTTGATGCCACTTCCGCCGGTGCCCACATGCACAACGAAGTGTTCCTGCGTGGCCATAAGGAAAGCCTGAAGATCATCGACCTGACGCCGGCGGCCATCGGCCCCTACTGCGTACCGGTGGTGAACCTGGAGCAGAACCTGCATGAAGGTAACGTGAACATGGTTACCTGCGGTGGCCAGGCCACCATCCCGATGGTGGCTGCTGTTTCCCGCGTCGCCAAGGTGCACTACGCCGAAATCGTGGCGTCTATTTCTTCGAAGTCCGCCGGCCCCGGCACCCGCGCCAACATCGACGAGTTCACCGAAACCACCTCCAAGGCCATCGAAGTGGTCGGTGGCGCCCAGAAGGGCAAGGCCATCATCATCCTGAACCCGGCTGAACCGCCGCTGCTGATGCGCGACACCGTCTACGTGCTGTCCGACGCTGCCGACCAGGCGGAAGTGGAAGCCTCGGTCGAAGAAATGGTGAAAGCCGTGTCGTCCTACGTACCCGGCTATCGCCTCAAGCAGAAAGTGCAGTTCGACGTGATTCCCGAAGACCAGCCCATGAACGTCCCGGGCCTGGGCCGCTTCAGTGGCCTGAAGACCTCCATCTTCCTGGAAGTGGAAGGCGCCGCCCATTACCTGCCCGCCTACGCCGGCAACCTGGACATCATGACCTCCGCCGCCCTCGGTACTGCCGAGCGCATCGCCGAATCGCTGGTCAAGTGAGGAGACTGAATCATGACCTTTAACCCTGGTAAAAAGCTCTACATCTCCGACGTGACCCTGCGCGACGGCAGCCACGCCATTCGCCACCAGTACAGCATCAAGAACGTGCAGGACATCGCCCGTGCCCTGGACAAGGCGAAAGTCGACAGCATCGAAGTCGCCCACGGCGACGGCCTGCAAGGCTCCAGCTTCAACTACGGTTTCGGTGCCCACACCGACCTGGAGTGGATTGAAGCCGTGGCCGAAGTGGTCACCCACTCACAAATCGCTACCCTGCTGCTGCCCGGCATCGGCACCGTCCACGATCTGGACAACGCCTACAAGGCGGGCGCCCGAATCGTACGCGTGGCAACTCATTGCACCGAAGCGGATGTCTCCAAACAGCATATCGAGCACGCCAGAAAGCTGGGCATGGACACCGTCGGCTTCCTGATGATGAGCCATATGCAGACCCCGCAGGGCCTGGCCGAACAAGCCAAGCTGATGGAAAGCTACGGCGCCACGTGCCTGTACGTGGTGGACTCCGGCGGTGCCATGAACATGAACGACATTCGGGATCGCTTCCGCGCCCTGAAAGACGTACTCAAGCCGGAAACCCAGACCGGTATTCACGCCCACCACAACCTGGCCCTGGGTGTGGCCAACTCCATGGTGGCGGTGGAAGAAGGCTGTGACCGCATCGACGCCAGCCTCTCCGGCATGGGCGCCGGTGCTGGCAACGCCCCGCTGGAAGTGTGCATTGCCGCCTTCGACAAGCTGGGCTGGAACCACGGCACCGACGTGTACGCCCTGATGGACGCGGCTGATGACATCGTGCGCCCGTTGCAGGACCGCCCGGTGCGTGTGGACCGTGAAACATTGGCGCTGGGCTATGCCGGTGTGTACTCCAGCTTCCTGCGCCATTCCGAAGTGGCAGCGCAGAAGTATGGCCTGAAGACTGTGGATATTCTCGTTGAACTGGGCAAACGCCGGATGGTGGGTGGTCAGGAAGACATGATCGTGGACGTGGCGCTGGATCTGCTGAAGGCGCAAGAGGAGCAAAAAGCATGAGCAAGACCCTTAGCAATGACCAGATGCTGGCCCTGGCCGAGCACGTAGAAAACGCCGAACTGAACGCCCGCGACATCACCAAGGTCACCAATGATTATCCGGACATGACCTTTGAAGACGCCTACGACGTGCAGTGGGAAATCCGCCGCCGTAAGGAAGCTCGCGGCAACAAGGTGGTTGGTATGAAAATGGGCCTGACCTCCTGGGCCAAGATGGCCCAGATGGGCGTGGAAACCCCCATCTACGGCTTCCTGGCGGACTATTTCAGTGTGCCGGACGGCGGTGTGGTCAACACCAAAGAGCTGATCCACCCGAAAATCGAAGCCGAGATTGCGTTTGTGACCAAAGCACCGTTGCACGGCCCGGGTTGTCACATCGGTGACGTCCTGGCTGCCACCGACTTCGTGATTCCGGCGGTGGAAGTGATCGATTCCCGCTACGAGAACTTCAAGTTCGACCTGGTGAGCGTGGTGGCAGACAACGCTTCCTCCAGCCGTTTCATTACCGGTGGCACCATGTCGAATATTGCGGACCTGGACCTGAAAACCCTGGGTGTTGTGGTTGAAAAGAACGGTGAGATTGTGGACGTCGGCGCCGGTGCTGCGGTGCTGGGCCATCCGGCCTCCAGCGTGGCCATGCTGGCCAACCTTCTGGCTGAGCGCGGTGAGCACATTCCGGCCGGCACCTTCATCATGACCGGCGGCATCACCGCGGCGATTACGGTGGAAGCCGGTGACAACATCAGCGTTCGCTACCAGGGCCTGGGAACGGTCACGGCCCGGTTCGCATAAGGAGGTTTTATGCCCGTTGCTCAAATCAACATTCTGGAAGGCCGTACGGACGAGCAAAAGGAGATGCTGATCCACGAGGTGACAGACGCCATTGTCCGTTCTCTCGGCGCGCCGGTTGAAAGTGTTCGTGTCATTCTCAACGAAATGCCGAAGCAACATTTCGGCATCGGCGGGCAGTCAGCAAAAAAGCTGGGGCGATAAGCCCCGGCAATTTCGCCGTCTTATTAGGAGAAGACACATGACAAAACTTCCGGTGTTATTTGTCTCCTGTGACGCTGACAGCATCCAGTCCCGGGAACAGACCTGTTCCGGGCCTGCCCGGATGATCTGGGGCAAGCAGTACAAGAGCGTGGTGGTGATCAGCTCCCGTGCCGATCAAAAAGCCCCGGAAATCCTGCAGCTTAAAGGCAACGGCTCCACCGCTGGCAGGATAAAGACGCTGCTCTCAGACCAGGGCTTTGAGCCGGAAGTGCATTCACGGGATGTCGTAAGCCGGCACCAGTTGTTCCGGGTGCTTCTGGCAGAGGAGCCCGGGGAGTTAACGGAGCTGATCCTTAATACCGGTATGAGTGAGCTTGAATATCGGCGAGTCGGGCGGTGTCTGGAGGTGCTTCGGGAACAGGATGTCCTTTTAATCTGCCTTGATGACAAGGCCTGCCATAAAGAGGCAGATGGTATTTCCCTGCACGACCGGCATTTAAGGGAGTTGCTCAGTGCCTGGGCACAGGATCAGCAGTGGGGGGCCGTGATGTCATTCAAGGGAGATGCTGCGGGCTCCGCCCAGAATAATCGCCTGGATGACCCGACGGTGTGCCTGCTCAATGCCGCGTTTACCCTGGGGGGCTCGCAGTTTCCGCAACGGATGTTCAGCAGTGGAATGAACAATGCGGCACAGATGCTGTCCGGATTTGGCTGGATGAGATAGCAACCATGAATGACAATCAGCGATTCGCACTCGTACAACCCTCGTTTTCTCTGACTGAACAAGCGTCGTTAAGCCTGCTCCAGGCTGCCGTCAACAAGGCGAGTGGGCTGGGCATCAAGGCGACGGTATCAATTGTGGACACGTCCGGGCGCCAGTTGGCGTTCATTAAAATGGCCGGGTCGTTCCTGGTGTCCTCCGAACTGGCTCAGAAAAAAGCCACCACGGCCGCAGGTATGGGCGTTAACACGGTTGATCTGGAAAATATGCTCGCGTCGGCTCCTGCCAGAGTGCTTGACGGCCTCACCAAGGCCGGTGAATTCACCGTGATTGGCGGCGGCGTGCCGCTGTACTGGGAAGGCGTTCTGGTGGGCGGCATTGGGGTATCTGGTGGCAGTGAAGATGAGGACATTGAATGCGCCCTTTCTGCAGCGGAGGTCCTCGCGAGCTGACGGCGCTGCGGGCCTGATATACTCTGGGCTGCTGTCCCTGAACGCTCTCTGACCAACGCCCTGACTGATCGAGGTTGCCGTGGTTGCTTTGAAGATTCTGATGATCGGTGCTGGTGGCATCGGAGGTTACTACGCCGCAAGGTTGGCTGACGTCGGTCACCAGGTTGTGCTGACGGCCCGTGGCGATCACCTTGAGGCATTGAGAGCAAAAGGCCTGACCGTAGATTATCAAGGGCAGGTTCTCCAGCATCGCCTCCCGGCCTGCGATCATCAGGAGCTCATTCGGGATTACCACCCGAATGATTTTGATCTGGTTGCCATTGCCCTCAAATCGACGGCGACCGGTGCCGTGATGACGGGGCTTTCTGACTGGCTGTGTGCAGGCTCCGTTCCGGTGCTGTCTCTCCAGAATGGTATTGATAATGAACCCCTGATTGCCGAGGTGGTGGGCGAAGAACGTGTGCTCGGTGGCCTTGCGGTGCGCATTGGCGGCCACATAACCGAGCCGGGCAAGGTGTTCGCCGAAGGCGTGGCCCAGATTGTGATGGGCGCCTGGCCCATACCAAAAACTGACGACCTACGAGTGGAACTGCTCAAGACTTTGGCGTTGGCTTTTAACGAGGCGGGCATTCCCACCACCGTATCGGAAAACATCCGGTACGAACTCTGGCGCAAGCTGGTCATCAACAATGGAGTTAATCCGTTGTCAGCGCTCACTCATCTGGATACCCGCAGCCTGACTCATCACCCGGAGTTCGGCAAAGTGGTCTACGGCATGATGGCGGAAACGGTTAAGGCATCGGAAGCAGACGGGGTGAACCTGACACGGCAAGACCTGGATGACATGTTCGAGCTGATCAGCAACTTCAACGCCATCAAAACCTCCATGCTGGTGGACAAGGAAAAAGGCCGTCCGCTGGAGCTGGACAGCATCGCCGGGGCCGTGCTGCGCCGGTGTGCGCAACTGGGTGTGGATGCGCCGTATACCTTTACTGTGAATGCCTTGCTGCGCCAGCAGCAATAGGGCGACGTTATGTTTGTCAAAACCAACACCACCGGCTTTGCCGATGCATTAACTCGTGAGGCGGAGGGGCTGGAAAGCCTTCGCGAATTGTTGGTGCAGGTTGGTGTGGAGCATCTGAGAATTCCGCAAGTGGCTGAGGTCGATCAGTACAAGCTGGTGATGACCCAGATCGTGTCGGTTGCTCCGGACGAAAGGGGCCAGGCCCTGCTCGGTGAGGGCCTGGCCCGACTTCACCAGCAAGAGCGGGAACACTACGGCTGGGGCCGGGATAATTATATCGGTCTGTCACCACAGCCCAACGGGCTGACGGAATCCTGGGGTCAGTTCTTTGTCGACTATCGACTCCGGTACCAGGTCAGCCGGATTGCTGATCCGGTTATTCGAAAAAGATTTCAACGCGTTGTTGACCAAAGTAGCGCTGCGCTTACCCGCTGGCTGGACAGCCACTGCAAGCACCCCAGCCTTCTGCACGGTGATTTGTGGCGTGGCAATGTGTTGTTCGATCACGACGGCCCCTGGCTGATTGACCCTGCGGTCTATCAGGGCGATCGGGAAGCGGATATCGCAATGACAGAAATGTTTGGAGGCTTCGGTGCGGCCTTCTATCGCGCTTATGACAGTGTTTATCCTCGCTCGGAGGTCTATACCACCAAGCGCGAGATCTACAACCTCTACCATTACCTGAATCACTACAACCTGTTTGGTGCCGGTTATCTGGGGGGATGCGAACGGGGTATGAAGGTAGTTGCGAGGGTCTGACCAGCAGACGCAACAACTGCGAGCAGATCAAAACGATAAGGTTCGACTACTTTTGACAACTGGAAGGTTCAATTATTCCTTCGTGGGTTCGCTTGGTTCGGGCTCAGCTTTCTTGGCAGAAAAATCATTGTTCAGAAAAACCTCTGACAGAATGGCCTGCTCGATATAACTGCGTTGCCCAGTGCGGGTGGGTAATCGGACGGTTAGGTGAATCTCTCCGGCGGCGGGAGCCTGGATAGTGACTCTGGGATCGACAGAGGGCACTTCCAGTCCTCGGGCCGTACCCACTTTGCTCATGTATTTGCGAGCGGTATCCAGGTACGACTCGCAGTGGCGGTTTGCGGCATTTAACAGGGCCTCCCGGGCCGCTGGCCAGTTGTCTTCGCGTTTGAACGGCACGGTAAAGACATGGAAATCCCAGTGGTCGGTGAAGCTCTCATTAGTAACTGGCTCCGATACAAACAACGCATTGGGCAACACGATCATGCGCCCGGTGCGTTGATGGCTGGCCTTGCCGGGCCCAACTTCCAGCAGTGTGGTGGTCAGCAGGGTCTGGTCGATCACATCACCCCGAAAATCCTTTACCTGAATACGATCGCCAATGCTGAATGAGCCGGCACCGCCTTTGAGAATGGAGCCGGACACACAAAGAATCAGTTCCTTGGTAGCCACCACAAACGCTACCGCGATGGCGACGATCGACAGCGCCAGGGAACGAAGCTGCTCGCCCCAGATAAAGACCAGGCCGAACACCGCCAGCAACACCAGTGCATTTCGGGAATTGACCAAGAGCCGGCCACGCAGTTCAGATGACGCCACGTTGCGCCGGATAACCCCTGCGATGACAACCCTCAGGGCAATCACACCAAGGATCAGGAGCGTGGTGCTGATCAGCAGTGGTAAGGCCGACTCCGGCAGGCTGAGGTTCTCAGGTAGCCATTCTAGGTTCTCGAGCATGATTGTCGTCCCCGGATGGTGGGATAGGAGGTCTATTTTCTTGATTAGGCGAATAGCTAACAAGCGGAAGCTGGCTGTGCTTGCTCAGAATTGTTCTTAACTATATGAAAATTGGGTCAATTTAGCCATTAATACTCCTCCCTTCTAATTTTTCGGTCAAAAATACCCGAAAAACCAAGTAAAAACCATTGATTGCACGAGTGATAATGCCTAGTATTTGCTCAGGGTGGGAATCTCCTTTGCTGTATTCCCAAACTTCATTGGATGGAGAACAAAAACAATGTCCTTACAGAAGAGGCCAACAGGCGGTGAACAACCGTCTACGTTGGGTGCATTGAAATTTCGTGTGCCCTTTGTGCATTACAAGATTGAGATACCAGACATACTTCAGGGCGCGATATTGTGTGTCGTCCCTTTGAGTATCACGGCGCTGATGACATCGGTTCTGGGGATTCCGTTCGAGATCGCGGTGGCTTTTGTACTGCTCAACAACATGCTCTACCTGGTTCATACGCACTTTGGTGATCCAACGGTTGCTGGCTGGATAACGGCCGGTATTCCGCTCTACATCGCTTTCCTGATGGGTTATCCAGAGGGGGATGCCAGAATATTGGCATTGATTGCATTGCAGATAACGGTGGCGGTGATTTTCCTTGGGCTCGGGGTGTTTAAGGGCGCTGATGCCTTGGTCAGGAAAATGCCGGCATCATTGAAGTCTGGCATCCTGATTGGCGCTGGCATCTCTGCCATCATGGGTGAATTCGGTGCCGATGGTCGGGTGTGGACCATGCCGATTACCATTCTGACGGGTGCTGTGCTCGGGTTCTTTATGTTGTTCTCCGAAACTGCCGGCCCACTCCGTGCACGCTACGGGTTTTTCCGCTTTGTTGCCCAGTATGGGATCGCCGTGCCTTTCCTGATTGCCTATGTGTTCGGGATCATTATCGGTGAGGTGGACGCACCAGTAATTGAATGGGGGTTCACTACAATCCCAATGGGGACCATTCTTCAGGACTACAGTGTGTTCGGGTTGGGCATGCCGCCGCTTCAATACTTCATTGATGCCATACCGCTGGCGCTGGCTGCTTACATCATTGCCTTTGGCGATATTCTGGTGATGGACTCACTGTTCAAGAACGCGGATGCGGTGCGCAAAGATGAGAAGCTGGTATTCAGTCCGCGTCGCAATAGCATCATAGTCGGCATTCGTAATTTCCTGCACGCCATTTTTGCGCCCTTTATCAGCCTGTCGGGCCCGGCCTGGACAGGTGGGCAAGCGCTGGTCATCAACCGTTACATGAACAATCCTCGCAAGGTTATGGATAGTTACTGGGGCGGGGCAACCAGCCTTTACTGGGGTATGACCATTGCCATTGTGTTGGTTCCCGTGGTGACCCTGTTCAAGCCTGGCTTGAACATCGGCATGGCATTGACACTGCTGATTCAGGGCTACCTGTGTGGATACCTGGCGATTGAGATGCTTGACCGACAGACGAATCTCGAGCGTGGGGTTGCTGTTATTGTGGGGGCTGTACTCGCTGTGCAGGGTGCTGCCTGGGGACTGGGGGTTGGCCTGGTGCTCTGGTTCTTCCTGGAGAAAAACTGGTTCGCAGATGCCTATGAGATGACCCATCACCACGATGATGAAACCTCCGAGGATGCAGTAACTGATCGAAATTGAGGGTGGATTTATTCGCCTGCGAGAAAAACAAGAGGTACCTGAAATGGAAAACATGTTTGAGCTTGGGCTCGACAAAGCAGAGGCGAACTATACGCCTCTGACGCCGATCACCTTTATTCAGCGAACGGCGCTTGCGCATCCATCGCGGACTGCCGTTATTCATGGTGATCTCCGTCGATCCTGGGCGGAGACATACCAGCGCTGTCTGAAAATGGCATCGGCACTACGCAAACTTGGCGTTCGCAAAGGGGACACGGTAGCGGCTTTGTTACCGAATATTCCTGAAATGTTGGAGCTGCATTACGCCGTGCCAATGATTGGTGCGGTTTTGAATGCCCAAAATACCCGGCTTGATTCGAAAACGATGACCTTCATGCTGAATCATGGCCGAGCCAAAGTGTTCTTTACCGATAAGGAATACAGCGATCGTTCACGAGAAGCCCTGGCGGGCTGTGATGCCAAGCCGATTGTGGTGGATGTGGATGATCCTAACTTTGAAGGCGGTGAGCTGATTGGCAAAATGACCTATGAGGATTTGCTTGCCACTGGTGACGATGACTTTGAGTGGGAAATGCCTGACGACGAGTGGCAGGCGATTGCCCTGAATTACACGTCTGGCACTACGGGTAACCCCAAGGGTGTTGTTTACCATCATCGCGGCGCGCATCTCAATGCGTTGAGCAACGTCATCGGATTCGGACTGCCTTCAGGGGCGGCTTATCTGTGGACGTTGCCGATGTTTCATTGCAATGGTTGGTGTTATCCGTGGGCCGTAACGGCCGCGGCAGGCACCCATGTGTGCCTGCGAGCGCCCCATCCTGAACCTGTCTTTGATGCGATTGCCCGCTACGGAGTCACGCATTTCTGTGCGGCGCCTGTCGTGCTCAATATGTTGATCAATGCGCCGGATGAAGTGAAAAAACCATTTAGCCAGACGGTAACTGCAGCCACCGGCGGCGCGGCGCCACCAGCTGCAACCATCGAAGCCATGGAGGCGATGGGTATCAATGTGGTCCACCTCTATGGTCTAACTGAAACCTATGGCCCAAGCCTGATCTGTGAGTTCCAGGACGAATGGCACACTCTTGATAGCAAAAAGAAAGCTGCAAAGATGGCTCGTCAGGGCATTCTCTCGCTGTCTATGACAGATATGATGGTAGCCGACCCCCACACTCTGCAACCGGTCGCCAAGGATGGGGTTTCTATTGGCGAGCTGTTTGTTCGTGGTAATTCAGTGATGAAGGGGTACCTGAATAACCCGGAAGAAACCTCCAAAGCCCTTAAAGGGGGCTGGTTCCATACCGGAGATCTTGGGGTATGGCATGCCGATGGCTACGTTGAGATCAAGGATCGGTCCAAGGACATCATAATTTCGGGCGGCGAGAATATTTCGACTCTGGAAGTCGAGAGTACGCTATACGATCACCCTGCGGTTCTGGAAGCGGCCGTTGTCGCTGCTCCTGATGATCATTGGGGCGAGATCCCCTGTGCCTTTATCACCCTGAAGTCCGGGAATGACGGCCTGACGGCAGATGACATTGTGGCCCATTGCCGAGCGAATCTGGCCGGGTTCAAGGTGCCAAAGAAGGTGATCTTTTCGGATGAGTTGCCAAAGACCTCAACGGGTAAGCTTCAGAAACATGTACTGAGGAGTCAGCTGTCAGCGTAGTGGTGAGCTGGTTTTGACGCTGTAGCTATGTTCCCCCGGCCAGTGCCGGGGGCTTTTTTTGTAGCCATAAAAAAGCCCGGGGTTAACCGGGCTAAAGGAAGCGTGGTCTGTCTAGATTGCAAATCCACCGAGCTTGGTTTCCAGATACTCCTCAATGCCTTCCTGAGCCCCTTCACGCCCAAGGCCACTATTCTTCATGCCACCAAAGGGTGCCGCAGCACTGGTTGGATTAATGTCATTGATGCCGATAATGCCGAAGTCCAACGCCTCAAAAGCACGCATGGCCGTGGCCATATTGTTGCTGTAGATGTAGGCAGCGAGGCCATAGTCTGTATCGTTGGCCATGGCAATGACGTCATCTTCCGAACGGTAGGTAATGACGGGGGCGACCGGTCCGAACGTTTCTTCCCGATAGATTTTCATGGCGGGTGTAACGCCAGACAGCACAGTGGGGGCGTAGAAGTAGCCTTCTGACAAGCCGTTCTCGATTAGCCGATGGCCACCTGTTTCGATCTTTGCGCCTCGTGAAACCGCATCCTTAACCTGGCTATCCACTTTTTGTATGGCCAGCTCATTGATCAGTGGTCCAACACCCGTGCCCTCAGACATGCCATTGCCCGCAACCAAACGGCTGGCACGGCTGGTCAGTTCCCGGATAAAAGGTTCCAGATGGTCTTCGTGAACAAAGATCCGGTTAGGGCTTATGCAGGCTTGCCCGGTATTGAGAAACTTAACGAGCGACAAGCCTTTGGCTGCATGCACGGGGTCTGCATCGGGAAAAACAATCGCCGGTGCGTGCCCGCCCAGTTCCATAGACACCCGTTTCATGTTTGCCGCGGCGAGGGCGTTGAGCTCCTTGCCGACTGGGGTGGACCCAGTAAAGGTCAGCTTGCGGATGCGCGAGTCGGTACAGAACGCCTCGCCAACTCTGGCAGGGTTTTGCACCGTCAGCAGGTTAACCACTCCCGGTGGAAAACCGGCTTCGGCAAAGATTTCCATCATGGCCTTGGCGCACAACGGTGTGCTTTCAGCCGGTTTTAATATCACGGTGCAACCTGCAGCGAGGGCTGGCGCCAACTTGCGGGTTATCATGGAAATCGGATAGTTCCAGGGTGTGATTGCACCCACAACGCCTACCGGAGCTTTCTGTACGAGGAATCTTTGGTTCTCGCGGGCAGAGGGAATGATCTGGCCGTACATGCGCTTGGCTTCTTCGGCGAACCAAAGCAGGAAGTCGGCGCCGTATTGGACTTCGTTAAGGGAGGCCTTTAACGGTTTGCCCTGTTCCCGCGTCATTAGCTCGGCCAGTTGACGCTTCTGGCGTAGCATCAACTCCCACGCCCGGTACAGTAGTTGGGAGCGTTGATAGGCAGTTGTCTTTCGCCAACCCCTGAAAGCAAGATCGGCGGCCGCAAGGGCCGCCTCGATATCCTGATCGGTACAATCCGGGGCCTGGCCGATAATTTCACCGGTTGCAGGGTTTGTGACCGGGAATTCAGGGCGCCCGGTCAGCCATTCTCCATTGATATACATGAAGTGTTTTCCTCCTGAACGTAATTAGAATTCATCCTCAGGGAGCGCCATGATAGCGTCGTCTCCGGCTCGTAGTGAGGTCAGATGACCAGAGCTTCGAGGTAGAATATGATCAATAAAGAAATTGGTGGTTGCCAGCCTGCTTCTGGCAAAGGCGTCCTGAGATTCTGATCCTGGAGCGGCTGCACCGGCAGCTTTGACCATAAGCCACGCTGCCGTCACCGTAGAACTCAGCATCAGATAATTGAACGCTACCGCTCCGGAAAATTGTTCATCGTCGCCGTGTTCGAGAACCATTCTGGTCGCATCCTCAAGGAAGGCGACAGCCTGGTCAAACCGGGCCTGGCGTTCAGCCGTGAGCAGAGTATTGGTTTGTTGTTGCCCGGTGTACGGACGCATATCGCCAATCAACTCAGCCATAGCCTTGCCTTGATCGCGAATGGTCTTTCGGCCAATAAGATCCATTGCCTGAATGCCATTGGTGCCCTCATAGATGGGAAGGATCCGGGCATCTCGATAGTGCTGTGCGACACCCGTTTCCTCTATGAACCCCATGCCACCATGGCACTGTATGGCCAGCGATGTTACTTCCTGGGCGATTTCCGTGCACCAGCCTTTCACCAGCGGAGTCAGAAGATCAGCGCGGCGTTTGAAGCGGTTGCGGATATCGTCGGGTAATTCGCGGGCGTTGGCATAGTCAACCGCCACGCAGCCCGTGTAGGCAAGGGTTCGGGCGGCCTCCGTCAGCGTTTTCATCGTCATCATCATCCGGCGTACATCCGGGTGACGAATGATCGGTGACACGCCCTGCTCTCCGGGCGCGGTGCCCTGGGTTCGCTCGAAGGTGTACGCCCGGGCTTGCTGGTAAGCACGTTCCGAAATGGCTACGCCTTGGAGTCCCACGGTGAGTCGTGCATTGTTCATCATGGTGAACATGCACGCGAGGCCCCGGTTTTCCTCGCCAACCAGATAGCCAATGGCGCCTTCGTTGTCGCCGTAGCTCATCACACAGGTTGGGCTGGCATGAATGCCAAGCTTGTGCTCAAGTGAAACTGCTTTGCAGTCGTTGCGTTGCCCGGGATCGCCGTTGGCGTCCGGCAGGTACTTGGGGACGGCAAACAGCGAAATGCCTTTAACGCCCGGGGGCGCATCGGGCAAGCGTGCGAGCACCAGATGGATGATGTTCTCCGCCATGTCGTGCTCACCCCAGGTGATGAATATCTTCTGGCCTTTGATCCTGTAGATGTCCCCGTCAGGACGAGCTTGTGTCCGGATGCCTGAGAGATCGGAACCAGACTGAGGTTCAGTCAGGTTCATCGTGCCGGTCCACTCACCCGATATCATTTTTGGCAGAAGCAGTTGTCGGAGGTCATCACTGGCGTTCTCCGAGAGTGCCTCGACGGCACCCTGGGAAAGCAAAGGACAGAGCCCCCACGCCATGTTAGCCGCGTGCCACATTTCCTGGACCGGGATTGCCAACGAGAATGGGAGCCCCTGGCCGCCATAAGCTGGGTCAAACTGTAGGCTGGCCCAACCGCTTTCAGCGTATTGCTGATACGCTTCCCGGAAGCCCGCTGGGGTTGCGACACGGTGCTCGCCATCCAGTCGGACGCCGGTTTTGTCGCCGCTTTCGTTGGTGGGCGCAATCACTGAACCTGCGAAACGGGCAGCCTCTTCAAGAATGGCAGCGACCACATCGTCGCTGGCATCTTCGTAACCACAGGCCTTGGACATTTCGGAAAAGCCGGCAACCTGTTGCAGGGTGAAGGCCATTTCGCGGGTGGGTGCTCTGTACTCTGTCATCGTCTGCTCCCTTAACTCATGTACTGGCCGCCGTTGACCGACATGTTGGTGCCGGTTACGAAGCCAGCCTCATCCGCTGTCAGAAATGCGACTGCCCGGGCGATATCCTCGGGCTGACCGAGGCGACCCACCGGGATGCCCGCCACGATGTTGTTGAGCACTTTCTCTGGCACCTGGCGAACCATTGGGGTGTCGATGTATCCAGGTGAAACCGAGTTGGCAGTGACGCCTTTGCGAGCTCCTTCCAAAGCGATGGACTTGGTGAATCCGTAGATGCCAGCTTTGGTTGCTGCGTAGTTTGACTGGCCGAACTGGCCTTTCTCACCGTTCAGGGAGGACACGTTCACAATCCGGCCAAAGCCGCGTTCGCACATGCCCTCGAAAACCTGATGACACATGTTGAACATGGAGTTCAGGTTGACATTGATTACCTGATTCCATTGCTCCGGTTGCATCTTCTTGAGTGGAGCATCGTTTGTGATGCCAGCGTTGTTGACCAGAATGTCAATCGGGCCCTGTTCTTTTTCAACGGTCTGTACAAACGTTTGGCAATGATCGAAGTCAGTAACGTCCAGCGGATAGATGGCAACGTTAATACCCTCTTTGCTCAGATCAGCTTGCCATTGTTGGGCCTGTGCGGTGAACTCTTCACCGGGTAGGTGCGTGCCGACAACGGTTCGACCCTGATTGGCCAGTGCCTTGCACATAGCGGTACCCAGACCACCGGTTGCGCCAGTGATGACAGCGATACGATTAGACATGGTGTTCTCCTTTTTTGGGTGATTTACTTCAAGAGTTTTTTGATGGCAGGCGACTGGGAAATAGTGCCGGCCGTGGTGTAGTGCTGGCTCCGATGTACGATTTTCGGGAGCTCATAAACGTAATTGACCATCAGCCCTGCGGACTGCTTCAGTCCTTTGTCTGAGGTGTCTGCCATCCAGTTCAGGCGGGCCAACTGTGCACCATTACTCAAATGGAAATGCGCAACAGGGTCGATAGCTCGGCCGGAACCGGGTTTCGTTGAGGTCAGGTAAGCTGCTGCCAGTTTTGTGATGGCTTCCTGCTGGCCGCCGGTGGTGTCTACCAGATTGGCTCGCACCGGATCACGGGGTGGGGGGAAGCTGAGCCATTGTTCGCCGCCCGGCAACTGTGCCAGTTCTTTTGGTGGGATACTGTCCAGCCATCGGCAGAAGCCTGGGATCGGGGACAAAGTGGCAAACTGTTTCAGGTGGGGAAACTCATCTCTGAGCTTTTTCACCACCTGTTTGATCAGGAAATTACCGAAGCTTATCCCTGCCAATCCTCGTTGTGCATTTGAGATTGAATAGAAAATCGCGGTATCGGCCTCATCGATGTCCTGGGTCGGAGCATCTTCGTCCAGGAGTTTTTGGACATTACCTGCCAACCCGTTAACCAGCGCGACCTCAACAAATATCAGAGGCTCTTCCGGCATGTTGGGGTGAATGAAGGCAAAGCAGCGCCGGTCTGAATCCAACCGGTTCTTGAGATCATTCCAGCTCTGGATCGCGTGCACGGCTTCATAGGCAATAAGTTTTTCCAACATCGCAGCGCTGGAGTTCCAGCTGATCTCTTCAAGCTGGAGAAGCCCGACATCAAACCAGGTGGCCAGGAGGTTGCGGAGATCGGTCTCCAGTGGTTTGAGGGCGGGGTAGTCCTTGCAAAAAGTGAGCAATTCGTCTCGCATGTCCACCAGGAATTTGACGCCTGACGGAACTCCGTTGAATTGTTTTAACAAGGCCGTTCGACTTGGCTCCAATGCTCTGCGCAGGGTTTGCGCAGCATGGGTTTTCTGAACAGAGTCAGCACTCTGCCACTGCTTGATAGCCTTCTCTACGCCGCTTTCGTTAACCCCGTACTGCTCAGAGAGCAATCCCAGAAAACGCATTTTCCCTGTTTGCGACAACTTCAGATAGGCGCGACCAAGCATCGCTGCACGGTTTCGAGCCTCTACCTGACCGCCATTTTCTGAAAGACAGTTGTCTATCCACTCCCGAACGATGAAGGCATCGTTGTCAGGAAGGTCCGCAGCAATGTTCATGATATCGGCACCGCGCCGCCCAACAGACTCCAGCCCTCCGGGGACCAGCTTCTTGAATGCTCGTTCTAAAATGCTTACGGGTTGGCTCTGCATACCCTTTTCCCTCTTGTACAAAGCGGTGTTGTCTTTGTTGTCGAAAGAAGGCTATCAGAGCATTATGGAAAAACCAAGTAAAAATACTTGGTTTGTTGGTGGTAAACCATTATCGTTGTAGGCGCATGGATCAAATTGAGGAAAACACAATGCAAGAGCTACACGGTTACTATCTGGAAGACCTGGAAGTTGGAATGGAAGCTTTCTACGCGAAGACGATTACCGAAGCAGATGTGGTGCTGTTTGCCGGGATCAGTGGTGATGACAATCCCGTTCATATCAACGTGGAGTACGCCAAAACCACGCCATTCAAGGAACGGATTGTTCATGGCATGTTCAGCGCCGCCTTGATCTCCGCCGTTCTGGGGACGCGCTTGCCGGGCCCTGGCGCCATCTACATTGATCAACAAATCAAGTTTAAGGCTCCGGTCCACATAGGAGACACGGTCGTTGCTTCTGCGAAGGTGGTCGAGATCAATGAGGAGCGTCGCCGGGTTAAGCTCGAGACAGTGTGCAAAGTTGGTGACACCGTGGTTGCTGAAGGCTTTGCTACCAATATGGTCGACCGCCGGCCGGCGTGAGAACAGGGGGTGTTAAATGATGATGGATAAAGAGAACGCCATTGTTACGGTCATTGATGTTCAAGCACGTTTATTATCCGGTGTTCACGAAAATGAGCAGCTTGTAAGGAATTGCAGCTGGTTGGTCAGGTTGGCGAGTTTGATGGGGGTTCCCGTTATTGGCTCTGAACAATATCCGGACGGTCTCGGGCATACAGAGGAAAGCCTGCGCGAACTGGTTGGCCTCGACAAGATTTATGGCAAAACGTTCTTTGCCTGTATCGATGACCCTGAGTTTGAAAAGGCGTTTCAGGCCCATGGTCGCAAGCAGGTGGTGCTATGCGGAATGGAATCTCAGGCTTGCGTTATGCAGTCTGCGCTGAGGTTGTTGGATGAAGGGTTGGACGTGTTTGTTGTGGCTGATGCCATCTCCGCGCGCAACCCCTTCGATACCGACGTTGCCTTGCGTCGGATGGAGCGGGCTGGCGCCCGAATTGTCACCAGAGAAATGGTCGGCTTTGAATGGCTACGCCGGTCTGATGCTGCGGAATTCAAGGCATTCAGTAAAGAGTTCCTGAGGTAGCGGGCTCGGGGCTCTGCGGCCTTATGGCCAAGGGCCCCGGAGATCGTCAGAATAGGCTCCAGTAAGGCAACGATGGCCGGGAGAACCTGCTGCAAATGAAAACCCGAACTCCGGAAGAGGGGCTTACGGCTCTGACAGATGATGCCGAGCGCAATCGGCTCTTGGCAGAGATGGCCGAACAGTCTACGGATATGATTTCCCGGCATACACCGGAGGACTGGCGGTTCATCTATGCGTCTCCTGCCGTCACCCACCTGCTGGGCTACAGCGTTGAGGAGATTGTCGGCATGTCTGCCTACGATCTCTACCACCCTGATGATGTCGAAGACTTCAGGCTGCGCGCGCCCACGGTGAACTATGACCGGGGCCTGTACACCCATACCTATCGTTTTCGGTGCAAGGATGGCCACTACACTTGGCTGGAAAGCACCAGTCGTACGATTCGCGACCTGAAGACTAACGAGATTCGTGAGATCCTGGTGGTTTCGAGGGATGCTACCCACCGAATCAAGGCTGATAAGGCGAATCGGCGGCTTGCTCGAGTTTTAGAGAGTACTCAGGATCTTGTGGTCTTTCTGAACCTGGACCTTACCGTTTCTCACCTCAATGAATCGGCTCGAATGGCGCTACAGCTGGAGCAAACTGACTATAGTGCTTTCCCGTTGTCCTGGTTTGTTACCGATAAGGGCTATGCCCTGCTGATGGATGATGGCCTTCCTGCAGCCCGGCATTCCGGAAATTGGCGCGGTGAGCTGGACATGCGCAGCCTTAAAGGCCGTCGTATTCCTGTTATGCTGGAACTGTTGGCGCACCGTTCGCTTCATGGTGACATTGAGTACTTTTCTCTGGTGGCACATGACCTCACAGAGAAGAAGGCGGCGGAGGAGCAGCTTAAGCAATACCAGGGGGATATCGACCATGCCAGCCGATTGGTGACAATGGGGGAATTGGCTTCGAGTCTGGCCCATGAGCTGAACCAGCCATTGACGGCTGTGGTTAATTACTTGCGTGGGATTGAGCGGCGCTTTGCTGGCCAGGAAAAAATTACCTGGAGTGACCTAGAGGTTCCGATAAGCCGAAGCATACGCACGGCCCTAAGGGCTGGTGAAATCATTCATCGGATGATGGACTTTACTCGTAAGCAAGAGCCTATCATCTCTGACCTTGATCTCTCGGAATTGATACGAGAGATGGTGGATTTCTGTGAGTCGACGGCGGAGCGGCATCATGTGCGGGTGGTTTGTCAGGTGCCTGCGGGGTTGCCGTTGGTTCGTGGTGACCGTGTTCAGCTTGAGCAGGTTTTGTTGAACTTGATTGTTAATGCAATCGAAGCCAGTGCTCAGGATTGCGAAGAGCCCTTTGCAACTGTGAAAGTCGAGGCAGCCCATCAAGTGCCGGGACACGTATGCGTGAGGGTTGAGGATCAGGGAGGTGGTATCTCGGAAGCCGACCTGCCGCGCCTTTTTGATCGTTTCTTCTCAACAAAGCAATCTGGCCTTGGAATGGGGCTGGCCATAAGCCGTACATTGGTAGAGAATCTTGGTGGCGAGTTATGGGCCGAAAATTTGCCTGAGCGGGGCGCCCGCTTTTCTTTCACCTTAGATACTGCTGACTGACACTATGACTGTGAAGACTGACGCTCAAACAGTATTTGTCATTGACGACGACGCTGATGTAAGAGATTCCTTGAAATGGCTGCTTGAGTCCGTCGGGTTGAAGGTTCAGGCGTTTGAAAATGCCCTCGAATTTTTTGATCAAGCTGATGTGAACCAAAGTGGGTGCATCGTAATGGATGTCCGGATGCCTGGGCTAAGTGGGATTAATGCCCAGAAGAAGCTGCCAGAACACAACATTGAGTTACCCGTTATCATGATCTCAGCCCACGGAAATGTAGACATGGCGGTGACTGCACTTACGCAGGGAGCCCTGACGTTTATCGAGAAACCTTTCGATGATCAGGTGCTAATCGATCATGTACATAATGCCCTTGAAAAAGATCGAGTGCGTCGGTTTCGGCAGGGTTCTCAGATACGCATGCGTGAGCGCTATGAGAGCCTTACTCGAAGGGAGCGTCAGGTCCTGGAGCTCATTGTGAGGGGGCTTTCTAACCAGGAGGCCGCAGACGAGTTGCAAATCAACCGGAAAACCGTTGAAGGCCATCGTGCCAATATGATGGCAAAGATGCAGGTAGATTCGTTTGCGGAGTTGGTTCAGGTGGCAATCTCTCTGGGGTTACTTCCGGGTTTTAACACGGCGGGCTAGCCCGGAGCCGGGTTGCAGCCGGTGGCCCTGAGGCTGTTCTATCTGCCAAGCTGGCCGAAAAAACCAAAATCAAGTAAAAACCCTCAATTATAAAAAATAAACCAAGTATTTGTATTTGATTGCTCTGTGTGCTTTGATTCCTATATAACAAATAGGAGTCGCACATGAATTCTGCATGTTTGGACAAAGGCACACTCACCAGCACCCACTGGGGTACTTATCGGGTCCATACTGACAACGGGGTTGTGACCGCTATCAACGGTTTCGAAAAGGACCCGGACCCCTCCCCAATTGGACAGGGGATTGTCGATGTGCTCGATGGCCCGTTAAGAATTAAAAGGCCAATGGTACGTAAAGGTTGGCTGGAGAAGGGGCCGGGAAACACTGACGGGCGGCGGGGAAGCGATGATTTCGTCGAGGTTTCGTGGGAAAAGGCCATAGAGCTTGTCAGTGGCGAACTGGAGAGGGTTCGCAGTCAGTTCGGGAGCCAGGCGATCTACGGTGGCTCCTATGGCTGGTCCAGTGCTGGCCGCTTTCACCACGCACAGAGCCAGCTCAAGCGCTTTCTCAACACGATTGGCGGGTTTACCTACTCTGTTAACACCTATAGTTACGCCGCCGCAGAAGTGACGCTTCCGTATGTGCTCGGTGACTTTTACTCAATGGTCAATGGTGCGACGAGCTGGGACGTTCTTAAGGACCACTGCGAACTGTTTGTCGCGTTTGGCGGAGTGCCCATCAAAAATGGCCAGGTGACCAATGGTGGCGTTGGGCGCCATGGGCAGGCGCAAGGCGTGCGGGATGCGGCAGCCAACGGCATGAAGTTTGTCAATGTAGGGCCTTTGCGCTCAGATATGTTGCCTGAATCCGATGCACGCTGGTATCCCATCTACCCGGGTAGTGATGTGGCCCTCCTCCTGGGCATAGCCCATACCCTTCATGAAGAGAATCTTGTAGACCAGGCATTCCTGTCGAAATACACCGTGGGTTTTGAGCGTTTCCTCCAGTATGTCCTGGGCGATGATGACGGTGAGCCCAAATCAGCGGAATGGGCGAGCCAACGAACAGGCCTTCAGCCTTCTGAGATCCGTGATCTCGCTGTTGAAATGGCCACCAAACGGACGATGATTTCGGTGAGCTGGTCGCTTACCCGTCAGGATAACGGTGAGCAACCGTACTGGGCTGCCATTGCTGTTGCATCGATGTTAGGCCAGCTGGGAACCCCCGGCGGCGGCATCGGCTTTGGCTACAGTGCAATGAATGCCATAGGCGCCAATTACCAAGGCATGCCCGGAGCTGCGTTACCCCAGGGGCAAAACCCGGTTAAAAGCTTTATCCCGGTTGCACGGATTACGGATTTGCTGCTGCATCCCGGTGAAACCTTTGAGTACAACGGGATGACGGGTGTGTACCCCGAGATCAAATTGGTGTACTGGGCCGGCGGTAACCCGTTCCACCATCACCAGGACCTTGTTCGGATGAGGCAAGCGTGGCAGAAGCCAGACACGATTGTGGTGCATGAATGGAGTTGGAACTCGCTGGCTCGGCACGCGGATATTGTCTTGCCATCCGCGACTCCCCTTGAGCGAAACGATATCGCATCGTCCAGCCGGGATCCGTTTTTGGTTTATATGGAAAAAGCCATTGAGCCTGTTGGGGAGAGTCGGGCTGATTATGACATTTTCAGGCTGCTGGCCAAAGCCATGGGTGCGGAAGAGGCCTTTACCGGGAATCGTGATGAGGAAGCTTGGCTACAAGCCCTTTATGCTGAAACACGAGATAAGGCAAAGTCTGTTGGCATTGAGTTGCCAGAATTCGACGAGTTCAAATTGAGCGAATGGTTTGAGAATTCCACGCCTCGCGAGCCTCAGATACTGCTGAAACAGTTTCGTGACGCCCCTGAGATGTACCCCCTGAAAACGCCTAGCGGAAAAATTGAAATTTTCTCAGAGCGGGTGGCGGCTTTTGGTTATCAAGAAGCCCCGGGATTTCCCTTCTGGAACGAACCTAAGGAATGGTTAGGGCGTCCCGCAAATGGCCAGAGACTGCATCTGATTTCGAATCAGCCCGCAAACAAACTTCACTCCCAGCTTGACCACGGTAGCCACAGTCGCAATTCGAAAATTAATGGTCGTGAGCCCGTGCTTATTAACCCTGAGGATGCAGAGTCTCGGGATATACAGGACGGAGCATTAGTCCGTGTGTACAGTCCACGTGGTTCTTGCCTGTGCACTGCGCTGATTAGCGATGATGTGCGTGCCGGGGTTCTGCAACTGAGTACCGGCGCCTGGTACAACCCACCACCGGCTAACATTTCAGGCATTTCTTGTTTGCACGGGAACCCGAACGTGTTAACGCGGGATGAGGGTACTTCACGCTTGGCTCAGGGTCCCAGTGCCATGTCGTGCATGGTCGACATCGAAGTATACAAAGGCGAGGCGCCTCCTGTGACTGTGTTTACACCACCGACGGTGAGATGGCCGAGCTACTGATGGGCATTTGAGAATGGCGGGTGCTGAATGGTCGGGTTCACTCAAACGAAACCCGAGCACCCGCCAACATCAGATTCGAACGACTACCCGCCCGCTCCATAACAGCGAGTTTGTAGGAAGCGTCCTCTTTGAACGCTTTGGCGTGTTCACTGGGGATGTCCGCTGCGGTAGGTATATCTGCCTTCAGAGGATTCACCGGCCGTCCATTCACATGCAGTTCAAAATGCAGGTGAGGGCCGGTGCTGCGCCCGGTGTTGCCAGACAGCGCAATTCTCTCACCCCGCTGAATGGACTGTCCCTTCTTGACCAGAATCCTGTGCAGGTGCAGGTAGCGGGTTTTGTAAGCGTTGCCGTGGTCGATGTCGATGTACTTGCCTGCGAAAGGATGGTTACCTACGCGCTGCACAATGCCATCGCCGGTACTGAAAATGGGGGTGCCAACGGGGGTGGCCAGATCAACGCCGTTGTGCGGGGCGATTCGCTTGGTTACCGGGTGCTTGCGGTTCGGATTGAAGTGGGAACTGACCCGGTAAGGCGTCTGGGTGGGCCAGCGGCGAAACGCGGGCAGCACACTTTTGCCGTTTTGGTCGTAGTAATTGCCGTCCTCAAACCGGAATGCGGTGTGTGTGCGGCTCCCCCGCTTCAGCGAAACCGCTTCAACCCGGGTTTTACCGGTGCTTTGATCATCGGTCATTTCATGGCTGATGATTACGGCAAACTGGTCGCCGGCACGTAAATCCCGCCGGAAATTCAGGCGGTGTTCAAGCAACTGGTTGACCGAGGCAATCTGGTGCGCGGTGAGCCCTGCTTTTACCGCAGAAACGTAGAAGCTGCCTTCAATGGAACCTCTCAGCACTTCAGACACCCAGTGAGTATCTGCTTCAATCCGGCGATATTCGAACTGGTCATCGTCTGTGCGGGTGTAGAAAACGGTGCGGGCGGTATCAAGCACGAGGGCAAGCTCGGTGAACCTGTGCTGATCGTCAAAGGTCAGCCGCAGCTGGGTGCCGGGTTGCAGGGTTTCCAGGGCCAGGTATTCCACATCCGTTTCCATGATTTTGTACAGATCAGACGTGGGTGCCCCGTAGCGGCTGAAAATACTGCTCAGGGTGTCGCCGGGCTGAACTTCGTGGTGCTGGGTGCGGGTGTCTGAACGGGATTCGGCAAGCGTATCAGGCAGCGCCCCAACACCGGCAGAGGGATCAGTAGGGGTAACCAGGGGCTCAACCGGTAGGGCGGGTATCTTCGCGGATGAGCTTTGTGTGGACCAGAAGCTGGCGATCAACACCATGAGCACGGTGATGCCAAGCAGCACCTTGTGAGTTGGAGTGAATGCCTGTTGCTTTGCCATCGTTCAATAAACCCCGCTCGCCCTGAAACCGTTCCGACAAGCTTTAAACCTGATTGCGTACTGCACGCCCTGCGGGCCTGCTCCGAAAGCAGTTTAACAGGTGATGCCCATCCGGTGTTAACCCCCTCGTCAGGGCTTGGCGGAGAGTTTTACCGTCATCGCACTGTAGCCGCGTACGAAATTGGACTGAACGTACTCGGGCTCTGCCAAAACTTCAATACGGTCAAAGCGTTTCAGTATCTCCTCCCATAAGATCCTGAGCTGCAATTCTGCCAGGCGGTTACCCATGCAGCGGTGCACGCCGAAACCGAAGGAAAGATGCTTACGCACGTTTTTCCGATCAATAATGAACTGGTCCGGGTCTTGCTCGAAGGCCCGCTCATCCCGATTGCCCGAGGCGTACCACATAACCACCTTGTCACCCTGTTTAATGGTCTGCCCGTTCAGCGTCACATCCTGTTTCGCAACCCTGCGCATGTAGGCCAGGGGTGTTTGCCAGCGGATGATTTCTGACACCATATTGGGAATCAGCTCGGGATTCTGTTTGAGTTTTGTGAACTGCTCTGGAAACTGGTTAAGCGCCAGCACGCCGCCGGTCATGGAATTGCGGGTGGTGTCGTTGCCGCCAATGATCAGCAGCACCATATTACCCATAAACTCCATGGGGCGGTTGATCATGTCCCGGGTGTCGTTATTGGCCAACAGCAGACTGATCAGGTCAAACCCGGTTTCTTCGCCAGCAGCTTTCCGGGCCTCCTTTTCTCGCCACAACAACGACATCTGCTGCGCCATATCGGCGGCCGCCCGGAAAAACTCGTCACGGTTGGCGTGCCCTCCGGTGGATTCCGGGGCGCCGGAGGCCACATCCGACCAGTAAGCGAGTTTGTGACGCAGCTCAAAGGGGAAATCGAACAGGGTGGCCAGCATACGGGAAGTGAGTTCAACCGATACCCGTTGTACCCAGTCAAAGGGTTCGTCCACCGGCAGCTGGTCCAGCACATCGGCTGTGCGGCTGCGAATCAGCGCCTCCATTTGCGCCAGGTTGTTCGGTGCTACCACACCCTGCACAGCCTGGCGCTGGGCATCGTGCTTGGGTGGGTCCATGGCAATAAAGGTTTCGATTTCCAGCCCTTCAGGCTGGGGGCCAATGGAAATGATGGGCTCGGCGGAGAACAGGTCATGGCGGGTATCCACAAACATGATGTCCTCGTAGCGGGTGATCGACCAGAACGGGCCGAACGGGCTCTGTTTCTGGAAGTGCACAGGGCACTCATCCCGCAACCGCTTGAAATAGGAACCCCAGAGGCCTTGCCGGTACAGAAACGGATTGCTCAGGTCGATGTCTTGTAACGCAAGAGTGGATACATCGGGTAATGGGACTTCATTGAACACCGGCACTTCGCGGCTCCTGCCGGTACGCTGCTTGATGCTCTGAATAGCATGAGCGCCACGGACTTGCCAATGAACAGGAATAACCGCCGCAGCCTTATCCATAACCGGCTTCAGGGCAGGCTCAATCAGTGAATTCAGCAGGTTCATAGGATACCTCGGTTAACACAGTTGTTTCGTTATTGCCGGCGCGGGTAAGCCGACATGCAGCAGAGTTCTTGTGGATTACATCTGAAACTCGGGCAGGCGCACGATCAGGCCATCCAGGGCCTCCGAGACGGTGATCTGACAAGACAGGCGTGAGGTATCGGCTCTTTCGGGCGTGAGACCCAGCATGCCCTGCTCATCGGCGTTGATGTTGCCGGTGGCCTGAATCCAGTCGTTATCAACAATTACATGGCAGGTGCCACAGGCGCAGGCGCCGCCACAATCCGCGTCTATTCCCGGGATGCCGTTATCAACGGCGGTCTGCATCAGCGTTTGGCCTGCGGCAATCTCGACCACATGTGCGGCACCGTTGTGTTCAATAAATGTAATCTGACCCATACGCGTTTCACCTCTGTTGTTTTTGGAGTGGTTTCAGTGGAAGCCAGATTACGATCAGCGATGTTCGGGTGGCAGGTCATTAATTGACAGCGAGGGGTCATTTAAAGACACTCAAGGTGTGCGCCGGTCTTCAGGCGCTCACTCAAGGACACAAGAATAATGATACGCGACATTGACCTGAGCCAGCCGTGTATTCCCTCCAATTACAGCCGACTGATTGCCCGGGAGTTGGCTTTACAAACCCGCGATGTCCCGGATTTGCTGGCGATGACCCAGCTGACAGTGGATCAGTTTCTGCAGGAGGACACTCTGCTGACCCCGCAACAGCAATTGCAGATACTGGATAACAGTTTGCAGCTGGCTAATGACGATACCTTCGGATTGCGCCTAGGCCGGCGGCTGACGTCGCCTACCCACGGTGCCATGGGGTTTCTGGTCAACAGCAGCCCGGACCTGCTGACTGCCATTCGGGCTTTTCAGGTCTTCCTGCCAACCCGCATGAACCTGGCCCGCCTTGAGATGGCCGCCAGGGACAACTGGTTGGAGGTGACTTGCCGCTTTCATGTGGAATTGTCGGAATCACTTTTAAAGGTTCTGAGTGAGAGCTTTGCGGTGATCTTCTTTGATTGTGCGGAATTTATTGTGGGCCGACCGGTGGGGGAGGTGGTATGCGGGTTTCTGCACAAGGAGCCTGGGTACAGCCATTGCTACGCGGACTACATTCCGGGTTCGATAACATTTGGCGCAACCTCACTCGCGCTGAACATTCCGCTCGACGTGTGCAAGGTGCCCAATGCGTCCGCCAACCATGAGAACTACATGATGGCGCTGAAGCAGTGTGAATGCATGCTGGCGCAATTGCAGTCCGACCGTGAGAGCTGCAAATACCGGGTACAGAAAATGATGCTGTCTCATCCGCCCGGGGTGTTGACTGAAGAAGAGGCCGCCGCCGCGCTGTTTATCTGCAAGCGCACGTTGGCGAGAAGATTGAAAGCGGAAGGCGCCAGTTTTCGGCAATTGAGAGACGGCATTTTGTCGCAGCAGGCGATAGGCTATCTGCGGGACAGCTCGGTGTCCGTCGAGGCCATTGCGGAGTTGCTGAATTATCACGACAGCGCGAATTTCCGGCGGGCATTCAAGCGGTGGTTTGGCGTTACACCGGACCAATATCGACGTCGTAGTGCATCGCAAACATGATCTGTGGCCAGAGGTATTGGGCGCTTTGCTTCAGGCCAGGCAAATACGATAACGAATGACGCCGTTATCTTCTTCATGGACCGATTCAATCTGGTGGCCGGTGATCTCGCATAGGGCCTGCAAATCGCGGCGGCCACTGACGTCATCCGCCAGGAATTCCACCCGGGTGCCACTGGGCAGCCCCTGGGTGCGTTTCTTGAAGCGCAAAACCGGAAGCGGGCATACCAGACCGACAGCGTCGATCCGGTATACCTCTGCCTGGTCAGTCAAGGCGCACACTCGTGGAACTGCCTTGTTCCGCAGAGGACCAGCCAAACTGGTTCAGTACCACGGGCGCACAAAAGGCAATGACCAGGGCCACGACAAACGCGGCTGCCATAACTTTCATGATGAACCCCCTTTGCCTTGTTTCGCCTCAACCTCTTCTACCCACAGGTCGTGATGCTGGCGGGCCCATTCGCGATCAACCTGGCCGTTGCCCATGGCATCAAACGCACCTTCCATACCGACAGAGCCGATGTAGATGTGGGCGATGATGGCCACCATCATGGCGAACGCAACGATAGAGTGCCAGATGTTGGCGTACTGCATCTCTTCATGGGGCGTCAGCGCAGTCGGGAAGTCGGTACCGATAACACTGTTAATAACGCTGAAGGTGCCAGCGAACATGGGCATTTCAAACGGGAACAGCAGCGACAGGCCTGACAGGGACACCGAGACACCCAGCAGCATCACGGTCCAGAAGATGATCTTCTGGCCGGCGTTGAACTTCTTCGAGGAGGGGTGGGACTTGGTGAAGATGCCACCGCCCGCCTTGATCCACTGCCAGTCGAGTTTGTTGGGTATGTTGTGCGCTACCCACATGCAAAAGGTCATGACCAGGCCCAGCATAAACGCCCAGGCAATATTGTTGTGCAACCACTTGGAGCCCACGGCGAGGGTTGAATAGGCCTCGTGCCCGATGACCGGGATCAGGAAGCTTCGCCCCATCAGGGTGATCAGGCCGGTCAGGGCCAGTGCGATAAACGAACCAGCCAACAGCCAATGGCCAAAGCGTTCGATGGCTTTGAATCGTTCGATTTTGGTGCCTGAGGGGCCACCATCAATCATGATTTTGCCGCGAACAAAGTAGAACACTACCAGCAGCAGAATGATGCCCAGAAGGGCGCCACCGCCGTAGGAGATGATCGGGCCCTCCCGCAGCTTGTACCAAGGCATTCCCCCATCCTGAATCAGCACATCGGCCCCGGGGCCCCTGGCCTGGGTTTTGATATCGCTCTGGTTGTAGCGGATGCCCCGCCAGACATCGGAGTCTGACACGCCGCCCCGGGTGCCCAGTTGCTCCGTGATCGGTTTGGCGTTGGCCGGGTTGCCGAGGTTTTCAGAACGGAACGACTCGTCCATTTTCAGCTGTTGCTGGCGAGCCATGATATCTTCGAGGGTTTGCGCGCCCCCGGTCGCGGTTCGATCAACCGCCGGGGCATCACTCGCCCAGGCAGGATGAAAAAGCAGTGTCGCCATAGCAAGCAGGGCGGCACCCAATAGTTTTGTTTTCATCAGAGTGCTCCAGAGCGGAATAGACCAAAAGAAGACAATGCCGAAATCAGTTCCGGGGCCCGAAGGCCCCGGAACTGTCCGGTGGGTTTACGCGCCCTTCTTCTCGTAGGCTGTGCCCCATCCCCAGGCGCCGGAACCGAAACCGCGGTTCACCACTCGCTGGCGATAGATGTCCGAAACCGTGTTGCCATCACCGGCCAACAGGGCTTTGGTTGAGCACATTTCCGCGCAGAGTGGCAATTTGCCCTCTGCAATACGGTTACGGCCGTATTTGTTGAACTCGGTTGTGGAGTGGTCTTCCTCCGGGCCACCCGCACAGAACGTGCACTTGTCCATCTTGCCCCGGCTGCCAAAGTTTCCCGCCTGGGGAAACTGCGGCGCACCGAAGGGGCAGGCGTAAAAACAATAGCCACACCCGATACACAGATCCTTGGAGTGCAGCACAATGCCGTCCGCCGTCTGGTAGAAGCAGTCTGTTGGGCAAACGGCCATACAGGGCGCGTCTGAACAGTGCATGCAAGCTACCGAGATGGACCGCTCACCCGGTTTACCGTCTTCAATGGTAACCACGCGGCGGCGGTTGATGCCCCAGGGGACCTCGTGCTCGTTCTTACAGGCTGTCACGCAAGCATTACATTCGATGCAGCGCTCGGCGTCACAAAGGAATTTTGCTCTTGCTTGTCCTTCAAGTGCCATGGTCTACACCTCTTGTTATGCTGGTTCGATGGCACACAGGGTGCACTTGGTCTCTTGCATCTGCGTGACCGAGTCGTACCCGTATGTCTGAACGGTGTTTGTGGATTCACCCAACACGTAAGGATCAGCACCCTTTGGATACTTGTGCCTGCGATCCTCGCCTTGCAGGTGACCGCCGAAGTGGAACGGCATGAAGGCCACGCCTTCGCCAACCCTTTCGGTAACCATTGCTTTTACCTTGATGCGTGCGCCCTCCGGGCCAGACACCCAGACATCCCTGCCATCGCGAATGTTCATGTTATTCGCGTCGCGTGGATTCACCTCAATGAACATGTCCTGCTGGAGTTCCGCCAGCCAGGGGTTGGAGCGAGTTTCGTCGCCACCCCCTTCGTATTCCACCAGTCGACCGGAGGTCAGAATGATGGGGAAGTCCTTGCTGAAGTCGTTCTTCTGGATCGACTCGTACAGGGTTGGCACCCGCCAGAAGGTCTTGTCGGCGTAGGTTGGATAGTCCTCGATCAGGTCGCGACGATTGGTATACAGCGGTTCACGGTGCAGTGGCACGGGGTCCGGGAAGTTCCAGACGATGGTGCGGGCCTTGGCATTACCAAAGGGCGCGCATTCGTGCTTGATGGCTACCCGCTGGATACCGCCTGACAGGTCCGTTTTCCAGTTTGCGGTTGGTCCGCCAACAGCTTCGATGGCAGCCCGTTCCTCTGCGGTCAGATCGCTGTCCCAGCCCAGATCCATCAGCATTTGCATGGTGAATTCCGGGTAACCATCCTTGATTTCGGAGTCTTTGGAGTAAACACCGTCTGCCAGAATGTTCTGGCCGTTGTGCTCCACCCCGAATCGCGCCCGGAAGGTGAGGCCGCCTTTGGAGACGGGCACCGACATGTCGTACAGGATATGCGTACCCGGGTGGTTCATCTCCGCTGTGCCCCAGCAGGGCCAGGGCAAACCGTAGGTGTCTCCATCACAGGGCCCGCCCACTGCGCGCAAGGTGGTCTTGTCGAAGTGGTGCTGATACTGCATGTGTTTTTTCAGGCGTTCTGGCGACTGGCCGGTGTAGCCAATGGTCCACATGCCCCGGTTGAACTCGCGGGTGATGTCCTCAATCAGTGGCTCGTTGCCCTCAATGGCGATGTTGCGGAACATGCGATCGGTAAAGCCAAACTTGTCCGCAAGGAGCTTCATGATTTCGTGGTCGACCTTGGAGTCGAACAGGGGCTCAATCACTTTTTCACGCCACTGCAAAGAGCGGTTCGAGGCGGTCACCGAACCTGTAGTCTCGAACTGGGTGGTGGCAGGCAGCAGGTAAGCGCCTTCTTTACGATCATGCAGCACCGCTGAAACCGTCGGGAAGGGGTCCACCACAACCAGCAGATCGAGCTTCTCCATGGCCTCTTTCATTTCCAGCATACGGGTCTGCGAGTTGGGCGCATGGCCCCACAGCACCATGGCCCGGGTGTTGTCGGGCTGCTCGAGGTTTTCCTTGGCTTCCAGGACGCCATCTATCCAGCGGGATACCGGAATGCCTTTTTCGTTCATCATGGCCCGGGATTTTCCATCTTTGTCCCAGGTGACAAAACGACCCTTCAGCCAGTCCATGTCCTCTTCCCAGACCCGTGCCCAATGGGCCCAGGAGCCGGCGGTCAGGCCGTAGTAGCCGGGCAGGGTGTCGGCCAGTACGCCAAGGTCGGTGGCGCCCTGTACGTTGTCGTGGCCCCGGAAAATGTTGGTGCCACCGCCGGCCACGCCCATATTGCCCAGTGCCAGTTGCAGCACGCAGTAGGCGCGGGTGTTGTTGTTACCGTTGGTATGCTGGGTACCACCCATGCACCAGATCACCGTGCCCGGGCGGTTGTTGACCAGAGTGCGGGCAACCCGTTCCAGCTGTGCTCCGGGTGCACCGGTTACTCGCTCTACCTCCTCGGGGTTCCAGCGTTTAACCTCTTCGCGAATCTGCTCCATGCCATAAACGCGGGTGCGGATAAACTCTCTGTCTTCCCATTTATTTTCGAAAATGTGCCAGAGAATGCCCCAGATCAGCGCGACGTCTGAGCCTGGGCGGAAGCGCACAAACTCGTCGGCATGAGCCGCCGTTCGGGTGAAGCGTGGATCGCAGACAATCAGTGGTGCGTTGTTTTCTTCCTTGGCTTTAAGAATGTGCAGCAGCGATACCGGGTGTGCTTCGGCCGGGTTGCCTCCTATCAGGAAGATGGCCTTGGAATTGTGGATGTCGTTGTAGGAGTTGGTCATCGCGCCGTAGCCCCAGGTGTTGGCTACACCGGCAACGGTGGTGGAGTGACAGATCCGGGCCTGGTGGTCGACGTTGTTGGTGCCCCAGTAAGCGGCAAACTTCCGGAACAAATAGGCCTGTTCGTTGTTGAACTTCGCGCTGCCGAGCCAATAGACGGAATCCGGGCCGCTCTCGTCGCGGATCTGGAGCATCTTGTCGCCAATCTCGTTGATGGCGTCGTCCCAGGAGATCTTCTGCCACTGACCGTTAACCATTTTCATGGGTGACTTCAGACGGCGCTCACCGTGGGCATGCTCCCGTACCGAAGCGCCTTTGGCGCAGTGGGCGCCCATGTTGAAAGGGCTGTCCCATCCCGGCTCCTGACCAATCCAGGTGCCGTTCTGAACCTCCGCTTCCACCGTGCAGCCTACCGAGCAGTGGGTACACACGGATTTTCTGCGAACGACGTTTCCGCCTTCAGTTGATGGCGTTGAGGCCTGTACCCGTGTGGTTGGTAACGACAACGCAGCCAGCCCGCCCACGGCAACTCCGGAGGCGGTCAAAAAGCCCCGTCGGTCCATGGTGGTTGCAGCGAGGGATGAAAGTAAAGAACCCGCCCGGGGGCCTTTCGCTAACCCGTTGGTTTTCTTCCTTAACATGTCCAATACCTCTCTCTTTTATTGTTCTCGTTTTACCGGGGGCAGGGTCATCCAAGAGCATCACGCAATCTTGAACGGCCTGGCTCCCTTCAAAAGCGAGCCGATTCGAAATACTTGCGCGTATGTTCTGTGTCGCGCAGGCCGCTGCTTTTCGGTACGTCTTTAACGACCTCGGCTGCGGCGTTCGGTGCTACCGTCATTGCCACTGCAGCGGGGGCAGCGGCAACGGCCATCCGCAAAAAATGTCGGCGGCTGTTTTCTTTATTACGGTCGTTCATACAACATCTCCACCTGGTTCAGGGGATCGAGCTGATCCCGGTTACTGGATTGCAAAGGCGTCTGCTTCTACGGCCATGAATGCTTTACCAAGCGAGCCCACGGGGGCGTAGAAGATGGCACTTTGCGCTTGCTCCAGATCGGTAAAAAACAATCGCGCCCACTTTGCCATGTGGGCGTCAAAAAACGCTTTTTGCGACGGCAGGTCGCTGTCACACTCAAATTCGCCGGTGATAATGCCTGCCATGGTTTCACACAGCGTGCCCATGTGATCTTCCGGCTCTTTGACGTCGGCACGGGCACGGATGCCCCTTGCCATCAAATCACTGCGAAGGTTCGCAAGAGGCTTTTCGTTCAGGAATCCGGTCAGGTAATAGCTGGCGTAAGGCAGCAGTTCACCACGGCCAAGGCCCACGAACAGATTGTTATACTCCCGCTCCGCGTCGGTGGCCGAGGTGCGTTGGGCGAGGGCAGCAAGGTTCTTCGAGGCAGACCCAATGAGGGTGTCGTCGCCCTTGAGGGTCGCCAGCCCCTTCAGCAACTCACTTGACGGTGGGTTGCTCAGCAGGGTGCCCAGTAGCTGGTAAATCTGGGCTCTGGCTCGATCCTCGTCACTGATCGAGCGAGGACAAAGGCTTTCAGCAGTGTTGGCCAAATCACGTTCCTTCATGTTGTTGTTCAAATTTTGTGCTATCTAGATTTATAGTCCCGAAAGGGCGATGGCGCAACCAGTCTCGAGACATGTCCGGTTTGTGGTGGTGTTTAATCAAACCTCATTCTTGGCCGGTAACGTGGGGCCGGTTCTGCCTCTTCATCCTCCGCGTCCGACAGCGATGGTGGCTGCCTGGTCTGGCTTGAAGAGTCAATGGCTGGCTCTGGTTCCGAAGACCCCTCCGGTGGCGAAGTTTCCCGGGTGTTGACTGGTTCCGGCTCGCCGGTCTGAGGTTCTGCGTGTTCTATTGTTGATTCGGTCTTTGTCGCCGTTTTGTCGAACATGCCCTGGCCGACTTTGTACAACGTCTTGACGGCTTCGCCTGCGGTTGCCGCGTCTGTGTAGTCCTCGTCGTAGTCGTTGAGGCCATCCAGCACCGCGAGAACCGGATTGGATTTCCAGAGTGCGCGCAGTGCCTTGCGGCGCAACAATTCGGGGATCTCCTTGCGCATGAACCCGGTGATGTCGGTGCCGAGTGTGATGGTGTCCGGATCCGGCAAGCCGTATTTTTCGAGCACTTCGTGCTCAGGCAGCGCCTGGTTAATGGCGAGCTCCTGCTCTTCGGCAGGGGGCTCATTCTCAACAGGTAAGGGGGTGGTAGGGCCAGACTGCTTGCTGGCTTCGGCTTTCTTGCGCGACCATCGTTGCAGGCGTGATTCAGTCATCACTGCACATTCGGTTTTTTGATGTTTGTCGGAGCCCGGTAAACGTCGCTCTCCTGACGAATACGCGGGTCGCCTTTGCCCTCTTCGACGGCATCTACGTCAACCCGGTCTCGGCGGCGTTTCTTGAAGGGCTCATCGACGAAGTGCATATCAATAAATTCTTTGATCCAGGCCGCCAGAGACTCGGGGATCGGAACGGGTTCGACGATACTTTCGCCGCTGTCCAGGGTATCGAGGGCTTCATGGGCACTGGCGGTGATGGTGGTGACGACCCATCCCGCCGGGGACTGACCGGTGGTATCTCTGTCCAACACGACCCAAACAGAGGGGACGGCCATGTTGAGGGAAACAAGGTAACCTTCCACATCAGCACGAAACAGCTCCATGGTCACGGTGCCGGCGTGGTAATCCACCACATCGCCATTGCGGACCATTTCTTTCCAGAACGCTTCTGGCGCACCGGGGATCACAGCAACGGGTGTCCAGATATCACGTGCCCACCGGGTGATTCCGGGGGTACGCCGAACCACCGCGCCGACCGGCAATTCTCGTTTCCAACTGTCCGTACGACTGCTCATGATGTTTCTCTTTCTTATTGTCTCTTGAAGCTAGCAGAGCCCGGGCAATTATCCAATTATCCGATTGTCCAAGGCCAAACAGCTGTGGCATGCTCGAAGAGCCACGGTTGAAATCAATACGTACAAAAATAACTAAAAGAGTAATTTTCCTGATGACGCCAACTAAAACCCTTCTGTTATGCACCTGCGAAAAAACGCAGGCCGTCAGTCCCGAGGCGCTGAAAGCGGCTTCGGCAGCCGGGCAGGTGATTGTTGTGGATGAGTTGTGTGGCAAGGACATGGCTACGGCCGCCGAACACCTGAGCGGCACTGGTGAAGTGCTCATTGCCTGCGGCCAGCAAGCGGCGTTATTCGAGCGCCTGGGCGAGGATGTGCAAGCGGAAGTGAGCCAGTCCGCGCCGTTGAGCACCATCGATATCCGTGACCGTGCCGGCTGGAGCGCGCCGGATGCCAATCCCAAACGCCTGCATGCCAAGCAGGCCGCGTTGATGGCCGGGGCGCAGCTGCCGGCGGCCATGGCGCCGGCAAAGCTCATCCAGTCCAGTGGCATCTGCTGTATCGTTGGCCCAACCGACCAGGCCATTCGGATGGCGGAACTGGTGCAGGATGAGCTTGGCGTTACCTGCGTTGTGAGTGATGCCGGCCCTGTCCAGTTACCCTCCGCCAGGTACGACGTAGCCAGGGGTAAACTGACCGCGGCCAAAGGCGCACTCGGCAATTTCACGCTGGAATTCGCCCAGCTGCAAATGCTGAATCCGGCGGGCCGGGGTGCACCGGCCTATGGCGACGCAAAGGCCACGGCCCGCAGCGAGTGCGACATTTTTATCGATCTGCGGGGCGGTGCCCCGGCATTTCCACACTACCAGAAGCGCAACGGCTATTTCTGGGCTGATCCTGCCAAAAGCGGTGAGCTGGAGCGCATTGCCCTGACCGCCAGAGAGCGGGTGGGTGAGTTTGAGAAAACCGTGTATTTCCGGCTGGAAGAATCCCTGTGCGCCCACTCGCGGGCGAACCAGCCCGGTTGTACCCGTTGCCTGGATGTCTGTTCCACCGAGGCAATCTTTTCCGCCGGCGACCACATTCAGATTGATTCCGATATCTGCGCCGGTTGCGGGACTTGTGCAGCGGTTTGCCCGACCTCCGCCATCACCATGAACGAAACCCCCTTTGAGTCGATTACCAAAGCGCTGGATGTGATGGCCAGGACCTACCGGGAGCACGCGGGCGAGGCACCACGGCTGGTGTTTCATTCCCTGGGTGCGGGCGCTGAGGCCATTGCCTACCTGGCCAGGTATCACGACGGGCTGGCGGACGACCTGATTCCGTTTGGCCTGGAACAGATTGACCGCATAGGCCATGCAGAGATACTGGCTGCCTTTGGTGCGGGCTACGCCGAAGTGCTGATGCTGGCAGATAACGAACTGGATCGGCGGGCTGTCGCTGCCGAAGTGGAACTGGCCCAGGCCATGCTGGTGGGTACCCACAATTCCCCCAGCCGGATTCGGGTTATTGCGGCTGGGCACCTCGGCGAAGCTGGTGACAATGCCGGCCGCCTGAGTGAACCTGTGTTGCTGGTGGGCGGCCGCAGGGATATCACCAGAGTTGCCGCCACTGCGATGGCAGACAAAATTGAGGCGCCCATCCCCCTGCCGGCGGGCGCGCCCTACGGCGCCATCGAAATTGATTCAGACAAGTGCACGTTGTGCCTTGCCTGTGTATCCCTGTGCCCGACCGGTGCGCTTGGCGATCACCCGGACAGACCGGAAGTTCAGTTCACCGAGAACGCCTGTGTGCAGTGCGGTGTCTGCGAAAGCACCTGTCCGGAAACCGCCATCACTCTGAAGCCACAGCTGGATCTATCCAAGGCGGCACTGAGCGCCCGTGCCCTGCACGGTGAAGATCCCTTCGAATGTATCCAGTGTGGTAAACCCTTTGGTGTTGCCAGCACCATTAACCGGATTGTTGAGAAGCTGGAAAACCAACACTGGATGTACACCAAGTCTGACAACGTCCAGCTCATCAAGATGTGTGACGATTGCCGGGTAAAGGCCCAGTTCCATGGCGACAGTGCGCCCATGGCCAGCGGTGAGCGCCCCCGGGTTCGCACCAGTGATGACTATCGCGACCACTAGATCTGATCGGGACATTGTATGGTTCAATACGTTAACGCCGACAAAAGCAATCTGATCGGAACCGATGCGCCCCGGCCGCAGGACAAGAATCCGAGAGGCATCAGCCGGATTATCGCCATTGCCTCGGGCAAGGGCGGTGTTGGCAAATCCACCGTGGCCTCCAACCTGGCGGTGGCACTGGCATCGAAGGGACTCAAAGTGGGGCTGCTTGATGCAGACGTCTACGGGCCCAGCCAGCCCCGTATGCTGGGGGTTTCCGGCCGCCCTTCCAGCCCGGACGGGCACACCATTCTGCCCTTGCGCAATCATGGCGTAACGTTGATGTCGCTGGGCCTGATGACCACGGAAGACGAAGCAATCGTGTGGCGTGGGCCGATGCTGATGGGGGCCCTGGAACAGATGATGAATCAGGTGGACTGGGGCAGGCTGGACGTGTTGCTGGTGGATCTGCCCCCCGGCACCGGCGATGTGCAGATGACGCTTAGCCAGAAGTTCTTTGTAGCCGGCGCCGTCGTGGTGTCGACCCCACAGGACATTGCCCTGATGGACGCGCGCAAGGGCATCGACATGTTCAACCGGATGGAGGTGCCACTGTTTGGCCTGATCGAGAACATGGCGTCGTTTGTCTGCGACGGTTGTGGCAAAGAACATCATCCCTTCGGCTCCGGCGGCGCCAGGGCGGAAGCGGAAAAGCTTGGGGCGCCTTTCCTGGGCGAAATCCCGCTGGACCTGGATATCCGGGTCGGATCCGATGGCGGTGTGCCGATTGTGGTGTCGAAACCGGAAAGCCCCCAGGCCAGGGCGTTCCAGCGAATCGCCGATGAAATTATGGCCTCTGATGTGTATGCCCGGGCTGTGTTATGAACCAATCTCCCCAGTTTCCGCCGCTGCTGACGGGCGAGGTGGTGCCCAAGCATACCGACCCTTTTGACAAGGCGGTCAGCCGTGCCATCGCCGGGGTCGATTCTGGCACCATCTTCTACTCGCAAGGGGAGGATACCTTGCGTGCCGCGCTTGTGTTGGCACCGGAAACGCCACTGGAAGAGGCCATTCAGGCTGTCTACGTGGCCCAGATCGGCTTGGCTGAGAGCCTGGGTGCGCTGGCGCCGCCAGAGGTGCCGGTTCATTTCCAGTGGCCGGATCGTATCAAGGTGAATGGTGCTGTGTGCGGCGGTGTTTGCTTTGCCGCGGATGTGTCAGACCCGAAGGCGTACCCGAACTGGCTGGTGATCGGTATTCATGTGCCGTTCACCATGGCCGGCAACGAACCCGGTGAGAACCCGGACGAAACCTGCCTGTGTGAAGAAGGCTGTGTGGATATCACCCCCATGTCGCTGCTGGAAAGCTGGTCCAAGCACACATTGCTCTGGCTGACCTACTTTCTGGACAGCGGGTTCGAGCGCATACATGCCGACTGGCGGCCACGTTGCGACACCCTTGGCATGCAGATCGACTACCCGAGGCCGGGACTCTTCGTTGGCCTCGATGACAAAGGCCGGATGTTGTTACGGGAAGATGTGATGACAGAAACCGTAAGCCTGATTGAATTCGCGGAGCACCTATGAAACTGGCCCGAACCCTGCGACTGGATGTGTCTGATGACAATGTGTTCGAGAATCCGGCGCCGAGCGGCGAATGGGCTATTTCGGGCGGATTCGAGTTCTCCAACTGGACCGACGCGGAGCTGAAGGGCAAAGCCCGGCAGGCCTTCAGTAATGGTTGGTACAGCATCGAATCCGGTGGTCGAGCCAGTTTCGTGGGTGTGTGTGACATTACCGAAACCGAACTGGAGGGGTTGCGCCGGACCCTGGCGCAAACCTTTGTCGAGCAATACGGGGCGCCAGACATAGAGGCGGCCTACCCCGTGGCTTGCGAAGAAATCGACCAGATGCGCAGCATGTGTGAGGACTTCGAGGACAATACCCTGCTGATGGTCAGCCGAACCCTGACCGAACTGGGGGTTGAGGAAACCTACCGTTCCCGGGCCCCGCAGGATGCCTCACTGGAAGCCTTCGCCGTGCACGGCAGCGTTGAGTGATTACAGCCCGAAGTTGCCATAAGGTATAAAGCGAACGGGCGTTCCCGGCTCGATTTCCTGGGCGCTCTCGTCCAGCTCCACCAGACCTTCGGACCAGGCCAGGCCGGTCACCCGCCCGGAGCCTTCGGAACCAAACACTTCAACCTGCCCGTCCCGCACCCGTGCCCGCAACATCTCACTGCGCCCCGGTTTTTTGTTCTTGGAAAAGTTGGCGGGAATCAGGTAACTCGTTGGTTCAAACCACTCACCCCCGGCCAGCAGTGCCATGGCCGGAACCCCAAAGCGCAATGCGCAGACCCAGGCCGCCACCGGGTTGCCCGGCAGACCCACCACGGGCGTGCCCTTGAACATGGCCAGCGCCAGGGGGCGGCCCGGTTTGATGGCAATGCGCCAGTTGCTGATGTCACCGTGGGCTTTCAGGGTTTTCGACACATGGTCTTCATCCCCGGCGGAAACGCCGCCGCTGGTGAGGATCAAGTCGCATTGGTCCGCACCGCGCTCCAGAGCGGCTTTAACGTCCTCAGCCCGGTCCAGCGCATGGCCCAGGTCGACCAGTTCATAGCCCAGTTGCGTCACCATGGCGCTGAGCATCGGGCGGTTGGCGTCGTAAATCTGCCAGTCGGTCACCGGGGCACCGACGGGCTTTACTTCGTCTCCCGTCGACAACACGCCAACACGCAGCCGTTGGTAAACATCCACTGATTCGATGCCGACACTGGCAAGTACCGAAATCTGGGTAGGTGTCAGCCGGGTGCCGGCGGTCAGAATGCAATCCTGTACCTGGATATCCTCGCCGGCTTTGCGTCGGTTGGCACCCGCCTTTAACGTGCCGTTCAGGTGCAGCTGGCCATCGATGACCTCGCAGTCTTCTTCCAGCACTACGGTGTCTGTGCCTGCCGGCATCACTGCGCCGGTGAGTATGCGGATGGCGTATCCCTCGGGAACCTGCCCGGTGTAAGGTTCACCGGCAGCACTGCGGCCATCGGCCAGTGGCAGCACACAAGGAACCTCGGTTAGAGGGCCGGCAAGGGCATAGCCATCGACGGCGGAATTGCTGCTTGGCGGGTGGGCTCTGGGTGCATGGACATCTTTAGCCAGTATTCGGCCGTTGAGCTGAGACAGCGGGACGTCCTGCTCCACCCCCACCACCGGGTGCAGGCGGGAACGCAGCCGCGCCAGCGCTTCGTCCACCGGTGTCCAGTTCACCCCTGGAGGCAGGGCAAAGCAGTCGTTGCGGAGCGGTTTCGTGGGGCTCCCGTTATTGGCGGCGTTGCTCATGGTTGTTCACGCTTCAGAATAAAGTCAGTGATGCCGGTGACATCGTTGATATCGAAGACCGGGCCCGGGAAATCCGCGGCATAGTCTGCCGCCACCGCCACAATGCTTGGGTCCTGCGGGTACAGGGGGGCGTGGGAGCTGTCCTGCCGGTGAACTTCAATTTTGGGATGGGCGTTGGTTTTGAATCCCTCAACCACGACCCAGTCGCAGGGGCCCAGCCTGGCCAGCAACTCATCCAGGGTTGGCTCGCGGGCGCCGCGGAGTTCATGCATGATGGCGAAGCGTTGGCCGCCCGCGAGGATGACTTCCTGAGCGCCAGCCTCCCGGTGCTTGTAGCTGTCGGTTCCGGGTTGGTCTATGTCCACTAGGTGGTGGGCGTGTTTGATGGCGTTAACGGTCAAACCTCTGCTGGACAACTCGTGAATCACGGCGCTGGCCAGGGTGGTCTTGCCCGAATTCTTCCAGCCTACGATACCTATCACGTTCACGTCAGATGCTGCTCCGCCCAAGCCAGGTCTTCCGGTGTATTGATGTTGAAGAAGTCGGCCTCCTCGAACATCACCAGGGTTTCACCCTTGGCCAGCGTCCATTGGCGAATCTTGCGCACGCCGTCGTTCAGGGCGGCTCTCAGGTCATGCCTCAGCGCGACTTGCCAGCGGCCAAAGGTGGGCTGGGGAATCCGCCCCCGTTCCGGGTCCGGGGTGGCTGCCAGCACCACCGGGGCGCCTGAGTCGGACAGGCGCTCGACCATGTCCAGGGGAAAAGATGGGGTATCCGCCGCCACGCTGATCAGCCACTCATGGCCCTGTTCTGCCGCCCAGTCCATGCCCGCCAGAATGCCGGCCAGGGGGCCGGCATAGTCCGGTATGGAGTCCGCAACCACCGGCAACCCCAGATCATCGAACCGGGACAGATCGCCATTGGCATTCAGTACTACGGCGTCTACCTGCGGTGTTATCCGCTCGATAACCCGATGAATCAGGGAATGATTCCCCAGCATCAACCGGCCTTTATCGCCACCGCCCATTCGGTGGGCCTGCCCCCCGGCCAGAATCACGGCGCACTCAGTCATGCTCAGCCCCTTTTCTACGCATTTTCTTGTCCTCATCGGGAACCTGAGACAGGTCCTGGTCAAACACCAGGCGGTGCTGGCCACTGAGGCAGGTGAACTTCTTGCCCCGCATCCGACCGATCAGGGTTAGCCCCACCTGCCGGGCAATATCCACGCCCCAGGCGGTGAAACCGGACCGGCTGATCAGAGTCGGGATGCCCATCAGGGACGTTTTGATCACCATTTCGGAGGTTAAACGGCCAGTGGTATAGAGCACCTTGTCGGCCGCGGGCACTTTGTTCTGATGCATCCAGCCAGCGATCTTGTCGACCGCGTTATGGCGTCCGACATCTTCCATGTACGCCAGAATCCTGCGGCCCTGGCACAGCGCGGTGCCATGGATGGCGCCGGTTTCCATGTACAGGCTGGGGGTATGGTTGATCTGGTAGGACAGGTCGTAAAAGGTACTGGTGTGTACCGGGGTGTCTGGCAGCGAAAGCCCGTCCAGCCCTGCCATCATGTCACCAAACACCGTACCCACGGCGCAGCCGGAGGTTCGGGTTTTCTTTTCCAGTTTGTCCTCAACATCCGTGATGCCGGCTGTGCGTACCACGGCCACTTCCAGCTCCTCGTCGAAATCAATCCCGGTAACCTGATCGGTCTCTTTCAGCATGCCCTGATTCAACAGGAAACCCAGGGCCAGGTATTCCGGGTGATCGCCAATGGTCATGGCGGTGAGGATCTCCTGGCTGTTCAGGTAAATGGTCAGGGGGCGCTCTTCGATAACACTGATGGACTTGGGTTGACCGGTTTCATCAACACCCTCGACTGCCCGGGACAGTCGAGGGTCTTTCGGGTCTGGAAGTATGGAATCGATCGTCATTGTTATTCTGGCTCTCTCAGGGATTCCGCATACCGCATTATCTACGGACATAGCCAGAGATTAGCTTATTTGGCATTCGGGAAAAACAGCTGTTGTCCATTCACTTTAAAGTCAGCAATCGCTTGCTGACCCTCTTTGGAAATCAGCCAGTTGTGCCACTGACGGGCCAGATCGTGTTTGAGGTGGGGGTGTTTCTGTTCCGAGAGCAACAAGCTGCCGTACTGGTTGAACAGCACGTTGTCGCCTTCAAACAGCAGGGTCAGGTTCTGGCGGTTGCCAAACGCCACCCAGGTGGCGCGATCCGACATCACATAGGCGTCCATGGCCGCGGCCGTGTTGAGTGTTGGCCCCATGCCGCTGCCCAGTTCCCGGTACCAGTCGCCGTCGGGCTCAACACCGGCGTTCTCCCAAAGACGCAACTCGGCGCGGTTGGTGCCACTGTCATCACCCCGTGATGTGAACGGGGCCCGAGCACTGGCAATGGCCGCGAAGGCCTCGGCGGCGGTTTTGGCGTTGCGGACATTGGCGGGATCGTTTGCTGGACCAATCAGTACAAAGTCGTTGTACATCACATCCGCTCGCCCGGTGGCATGTCCGTTGTCAATAAAGCGCTGTTCGCCGTTGGTGTCGTGCACCAGAAGACTGTCGGCGTCGCCGCGGCGGGCAAGCTCAAAGGCCTGTCCGGTGCCCACGGCCACAACCCGCACGTCGATGCCGCTGGCGTTTTTGAATTTGGGCAGAATAGAGTCGAACAGCCCCGAGTTTTCCGTTGAGGTGGTGGAAGCGAGAATGATGTATCCCTCGGCGTGCGCACTGAGCGACATGCCCATCGCAATCACACTTGCAAACAGCAGATTCAGGGTCCTTTTCATCTTGTTTTTCCTTCCGTGCGTTGGGAGCGTTTTTCGGGTCACTTCATATCAAAGTCTTGAGGCGGAGCTATTCCACAAGCTCTCCGGTAACAAACGCCTGCGCCTCGGGGGATACGGGTTTGCTGAAGAAGGCGTCAGCCGCCGTGTGTTCGCGCACTTTTCCCCCAGACAGGAACAGAACGTCACCGGCTAGCCGGCGGGCCTGATGTAGATCGTGGGTGGTCATCACAATGCGTGTGCCGCGCTGGTGAAAATCCAGCACGGCGGCCTCGACAGCCTTAATCGCGGCTGGGTCAAGCGCCGAGGTGGGTTCGTCAAGAAACAGCACCTGGGGCGAGAGCACCCAGGCCCGCGCCAACGCAAGGCGCTGTTGCTGGCCACCCGAAAGCACCCGTGCGGGTGTGTGAGCGCAGGCCGACAGGCCGAAGCGCTCGAGGGCATCCAGTGCCAGTTTCGCCCGTGCCCGACGGGGAACCTTGTTGACCGCCAGCGCGTGCCGAAGATTGGCCACCGCCGAGCGGCGCAGAAGCACCGGTTGCTGGAACACCATGGCCTGGCGGGGCGTGCCCTCATCCGACCAAATAATCCGGCCTTGGGTTGGCGATAGCAGCCCGTGGGCCAGTCTCAACAGGAGGCTTTTGCCGGCGCCGTTTGGGCCCATCACCAGGGTAGGGCCGGGGCCGTCCAGGGTGAAGGAGCAGGGGCCCAGCAATGTCTTTTCCTCGTGATGGAAGGCGACACCCTGAAAGGACAGGGCCGGTGGTGGAAGCAGAACGGATCTGGAAAAGAGGGGGGCGTTCAGTGAGGTCATCCTGTCCGCCTCCTGCTCAGTTCACCCACAAGATAGGCGCCGGCGTTAATCAGCATGACCAGCGTCAAAAGTACAATGCCGAGCCCGAGCGCCAGGGGCAGATTGCCTTTGCCAGTTTCCAGCACGATGGCGGTGGTCATGACCCGGGTGACCCCATCAATGTTGCCGCCAACCATCATCACTGCGCCTACTTCGGCACTGGCCCGGCCAAACCCGGCGAGCAGTACCGTCAACAGCGCAAAACGGGCATCCCAGAGCAGGGTGGGCATCATGCGAGCCCGAGACATACCGAGAGACACGAACTGTTCCCGGTACTCGCCCAGCATTTCTTCCACTTTCTGGCGTGAGAGCGCCGCCAGTATGGGCAACACCAGCACCACCTGGGCGATCACCATGGCGCCGGGGGTAAACAGAAGGCCCCATTCACCGAGCGGCCCGGCGCGGGAGAGCAGCAAATACACCATTAGCCCGGCAACCACCGGCGGCAGCCCCATGAGTGCGTTTAGCACCACGACCACGGCGCCGCGCCCAGGGAATCGCCACAGCGCCACTGCAGCGCCAAGCGGAAACCCCAGCACCGCTGCAATCAGCACGGCCAGAAGCGACACCTGTAGCGAGAGCGCGACGATCTGGATTAGCGAGGCGTCGAGGCTTAACAACAACGACAACGCCACATAGAACGCATTATTTTCCACTGCTGCGTCTCCTTATTATTTGAGCATCGTGGCGTTTTTAACTACGCTTTGCACAGCCTTCCGGAATTCATGCAGCCTGAAACAGTCCTGTGCTTTCCCCGCGCAGTTGGAGAGAATGATGCCCCTTCCTGCTTATCTCACCACCGCTGAGGCCGCCGAGTATTTGCGGCTCAAAGAGCGCAAGGTTTACGACCTGGTCAGCCAGGGCGTGATTCCCTGTGTCCGGGTGACAGGCAAGCTTCTCTTCCCACGCCAGCGGCTGGATCTGTGGTTGATGAACCACCTGGAGGGTGACGACGCCGTCAGCACGCCGATCCCGCCCGTCCTGGCGGGCAGCCAGGACCCGCTGCTGGAATGGGCAGTTAAGGAAAGCGGCGCAGAGCTGGCTTTGCTGTGCCAGGGGAGCGGCGATGGTGTGCAGAGGTTGGTTGACGGGCGTGCCATGCTCGCCGGTATGCATATCTGGCACGAAGACAGCCAGTGTTACAACGACCCGGCCACCCTGGGCCTGAGCGGCATGCGCGACCTGGTGCTGATCCGCTGGGCAAAACGTCAGCAGGGGCTTCTGCTGGCCGCCGATAACCCTCACCAATTGGTGCGGCTAGAGGACATCGCCCGCCCCGGCATCCGGGTTGCCCATCGCCAGCCCGATGCCGGCGTCAGCCATTTGCTCCAGAGCTTACTCGCTCGCCACCGTATTGACGCGAAACAACTCAGATGGGCTGTTCACCCGTCACTCAGCGAGGACGACCTGGCGCTGGCCATTCGCCAGGGCGAGGCGCATATCGGGCTGGGTATCGAGGCGGCAGCGCGCCGCCAGGGCTTGGCGTTTATTCCTCTGCAGCAGGAGCATTTTGATCTCGCCATGCGCCGGCGCCACTACTTTGAGCCCGCCATGCAGCGCTTGCTGGCGTTCGCCCGATGCGAGCGCTTTGGTCAGCGGGCAGAGGCGTTGGGGGGGTATGACATCAGTGAGTTGGGGCGGGTGGTTTATAACGCGTGAGAGGGAGGGGCGAACGAAAGTTCTGCATCGGCCCTCGGGTGAACCAGAGTTCCACAAAAAGCCGGCACTCGGAGGCTGTGTGAAAACAGCCTCAGAAGCTGGCAAAATAACCGCGACATGCCTCGCGGTTATTTTTATGAGACATCTTGAAGGCACCCCTCGAAGTCAGACGCTGATGCTCCCACCCAGCGTTGAAGATTACGTCCCCGAAGATCACCCGGTTCGCGTCATTGATGCGTTTGTGGATTCACTGAATTTGTCAGAGATGGGATTCAGGAAGGCTCAAACGGCTCACACAGGCCGCCGCCCCTATCATCCGGGGCGATCTGCTTATTCTCATGAAGGTTATGGTGACAAAGATTCGGCTGTTTGCAAGAGAGTGATCACCCTGGCGAGGAAGCTGAACAGGACGGTGGTGGCCGAAGGAGTGGAAACCGAGGAACAGTACCTGTATCTCGCCCGGAACGGCTGTCCCAGCTTCCGAAGATATTTTTTCGCAAGGCCGATGCCTTCTGAAGACCTAGTTAAATGGGTGCAGCAGAGAATGGAAGGCGCCTAGCCAAACGTGTCCACGGACGCCACACCGCCCAGACCTCTGTTCGTTCGTGGTGCAATTTCCCCTCTATGATGCCTTATGGGGCGCGACAACTTCCTACGCGCCTTTTTCCAATTTTCTAGTGCATTGAAAAAACTGGCGTTTCTGAATTTCCTGGAAGGCCGAAGGTTGGCATGTGAAGTGCATGCACTTTGGCGATTTGATATCCAGATAAGCATGCAAGGTGGAAGCCGCCGTTATGAGTACCGACCAGGGCCAGGGATTGCGCAAGGGCAATGTGGTTGACCGGATCGTCCAGTCATTGGCAGACGACATTGTAGGTGGGCGATTGACTCCGGGAACCAAGCTGGATGCGCAGAGCATTGCGGAACGGTTTGGTGTGTCCAGAACGCCCATACGGGAAACGTTCGGACACCTGTCGGCCATGGGGTTGGTCACACACCGACCGAACCGTGGCGTTACCGTATCCACGATGCGTCCGGAGGCTCTGTCGGACCTTTATGAAGCTATGGCGGAGCTCGAAGCTGCCCTGGCAAGGCTCGCGACCCTTCGTATGAACCGGGAGCAGCGTGAGCGCCTTGAACAGATCCACCGGGAATCGGTGCATCTTGTTCGCGACGGCAGCACCGAAGCCTACTCGCGCTTTAACCAGGAATTCCACGACCTGATCTTCGAAGCGGCGCAAAGCTCCCAATTACAGGGCCTTGCCGTGGCCACCCGCGCCCGGCTGGCGCCATTTCGCCGTGCCCAGTTCCGGGTGCCCAATCGAATCAGCAAATCCTGGGAAGAGCATGACGCCATTGTCAGGGCGATCCTGATAGGCGACGCGGACAGTGTCGGGCGGTTGATGCGTCTTCATGTTCAGACCGTCAGTGCGATATCAGCGGAATTTGTCGCGGAACACCGCACGCCGGGTCGGCCTGTAGCAAAAGGAAACCAACGATCATGAGTGTCTCGGGGAAAGCGGTATCGAGCGGAGGTGTTATCTGTACACCTCACCGGCAGGCAAGTGAGGCCGGTCTGGCGGCGCTGGATGCCGGGGGGACCGCCATCGACGCGGCGCTGGCTGCCAGTGCGGCGTTGTGTGTGGCGTTTCCCCATATGACTGGCCTTGGTGGCGATGCTATGTGGCTGTTGAGTGACGGGCACAAAGTGGATGCAATTCTGGGGCTGGGCCAGGCGGGCGGGCGCCTGCCGGATGGCGGTGCCATCACCGAGCGCGGGCCTGCCTCTGCCGCCACCACCGCCGGAGCGTTGCGTAGCTGGTCACTGGCTCACCAACTGAACCAAGGGCGCTGGGGATCGCGGATGGGATGGCCGGACTTGCTGGCACCGGCCATCCGTCTGGCCGAGCAGGGCGCTGACGTTTCCGGTTCACAGGTGTTCTGGCAGCATCAGAGGACGGAGCTAATTGCGGGAGCACCGGATCTTCAGCGACTGTGTTACAACGCCAACGGCCAGTTTCGCCAGGAGGGCGAGACGCTGACTCAGCCGGAACTGGCGGCGACACTCAGGCAACTGGCAGACGCTGGAGTGGATGATTTCTATGACGGGGACGTGGCGTGGGCCCTGGCCAAAGGTTTTGATGCCCTTGGCAACGGGTTGACCGTGGATGACCTTCGCCAGACCCGGGCACATCTCGTCGAGCCTCTGAAAATCCGGTACCGCCAGGGTTACCTGTTCAATATGCCACCGCCGAGCCAGGGTCTATACACGCTCCGTGCGTTGCATGCCCTGGACAGGGTGGACCTCAGGGCCATGCCCAACGGCGGAGCGGATTATTACCACTACCTGGTGGAAGCCATCAAGCGGCAACTGGTGAATCGCAACCTGGAACTGTGTGATCCGCAGTTCGCCGTTGCAGACCTGGCGGCCCAGCTATCCCCGGCCCACGCCGATGAAGATGTCGCGCACATCGACCCGTCGCGGGCCACCTCGTGGCGGGAGCCTTCCCACCCGGCGGATACGGTGTGGTTTGCCGTGGCCGACCGCCAGGGGCGCACAGCCTGTGTCATCCAGAGCCTATTTCACGATTTTGGCTCGGGTTGCTTCGCGGGGGACACCGGCGTGCTCTGGCTTAACCGGGGGGCGGGATTCAATGCCGATCCGGTCCACCCGAATGCCTGGGCGCCGGGGAAGCGGGTGGCCCATACACTGAATCCCAGCTGTTACCTGGCAGACAACGGTGAACAGTTCTATTTCGGTACCCAGGGTGGCGATGGGCAGCCCCAGACCCAGATGGTACTGGCCACCCAGTTGATCGATTACGCGCAGCCGATAGAGCGGGCGCTCCATGCCCCTCGCTTCCTGCAGGGGCGCAGTTTCTTCGGGAGTACGGAGAATCTGAAACTTGAGGAATCGGTCGATACGACGGTCGCCCGTGAACTGGAAGCGCGGGGGCACGACGTGGAGTGGCTCCCGAAGTTAAGTCCGTTCTACGGCCAGGCCGGTGTCATACACATACGTCCTGACGGGAGACGCGAGGCAATGCACGATCCCAGGGGGGAGGGTGTCAGCCTTGGCCAAACAACCGAAAAAACGGAAACAACATTATGATGGAAATGATTCTTGCCTGTGCGGGCTTGGGTATTGTCGCTGGTCTTCTGGCGGGAATGTTAGGCATTGGCGGCGGCGTGGTGATTGTCCCGGCCCTGGTGATCATACTGACAAGTCAGGGCTTCCCGGCGGAGTATGTTGTTGTTACAGCGGTAGCCACGTCCCTGTGCACTATCATCTTTACCTCGATTTCCGCAGCCCGCGCCCAGATCAAACGTAAAGCTGTGGATTGGGACATCTTCAGACGCTGGTCCCTGTTGGTCGTGGTCGGCAGTTTCCTGAGCGGTTTTATTGCAGGCAAACTGCCCCCGGTGGTGCTGGAAACCGGCATCGCCATTTTTCTGCTGATCGTGTCGATCATCATGCTCAGTAAATGGGTGCCCAACCCCTCCCGCTCCATGCCGGGCAAAGTGGGTACTTCGGTGCTGGGCTTCTTCAGCGGGACCCTCTCCGGACTCGCTGGAATAGGAGGTGGCAATGTCATGGTACCGCTCATGGTGTTCTTCAATGTACCCATGCAGCGTGCGGTGGCGACCTCCAGCGCCCTGGGTCTGCCGCTGGCCCTGGTAGGTACCCTGGGGTATCTGATCTCGGGATGGGACCTGTCCATCACCGACGGGTCCGTGGGCTATGTCTATCTGCCGGCAGCCGCATTGATTGCCATGTTTACGGTGGCTCTGGCGCCTGTGGGCGTGGCTCTGAGTCATCATATCCCCGCACCGACCCTCAAGCGATGCTTCGGAGCCCTGCTGATGCTGGTCGCACTGAGAATGCTCTACATCTCCATCTGATGTCGGATCTGTCGCCGGGGCGCACGAACCCCGGTTGATCCTGACGCCCGTCTTGTTGTCCCTACCTGTTTTCTCCCTGAGCCCGGCCTGACCGGGCCTTTATTTGGTGCAATGATCAGTGTACTGATCTTTATTGGCGCATGGTTACGGGCATTGAGGCGCCGTATTCATTAACTTGGAATCGAAAATAATAACCTTAAAAACAATGGCTTAAAGTATTTTAGTATCCAAAATACCGAGTTTGGCACAAGTTATGTATGCAATATTCCAGAGGCTAAAAAATACATTCTGGTGCGAAGCGTGATGGGTTCTTCAGAAAGCGGTATAGATAAGAAGTTTGACGGCATTGCCCTAAGGGGAACCTGCCTCCTGAGAGAGGTTTTGCCCAATCTCAGCGGTCGGGTGGTGCTCCATGCAGGGCCTCCGTTTGTCAGCGCCGCTGTACCCGCTGCAATTCGCAACGCGACCATCCATGCACTGCTGTATGAAGGCCAGGCAACCACGCCTGACCAGGCTGCCCGGCTTATCGACGACGGCAAGGTGAGTTTCCAGCCTGCCCAGGATTGGGGCGTGGTTACGCCGCTGGCTCAGGTGGTCTCCCCGTCCATGCCGGTATTCGTCATCGGTGATGGTGTCAGCCAAATGTACGCCCCGGTTGTGGAAGGCGCGCCAACCGGTATCCGTTTTGGTTGCCCCGAACCGGAATGCCTCGAGAACCTCCGCCGCCATGCCCGGTTTGCTAAGACGGAGCTCGCCCCCTCACTTCACAAGTCACCGGTCCAGATCGCCGCGATCATCAAGCGTGCCCTGGCCGAAGGCAATGAGTGCCATTCGCTGACGGACCGCGCAAACGCCGCGCTCCTGGACCAGCTCCAGGGTCTGTCTGGCGAGTATCGGGACCTCCTTGAAAGCAGCCCGGGTTTCGTCCTGCCGGTGTTGATGGGGGCCGCTGGCTGGCTGCTCCAGTTTGGCCCCCGTGCACCGGGCTCTTCGGGCCAGGTGGTCGCTGCCGGCGGCAATGGTCTGCAATTCGGGATACGACTGAGCGGACAGAGGCACTGGTCGACCGTGCCCGCGCAACCACCGGAAGGAACCCGGTTTCCCCATCAGCAAGGGCGTCCTGTGCTGGGTGCGATTGGTGACAGTGCGGTTATCGACTTCTGCGGTCTGGGGGGGCAGGCCCTGGACCATGCGCCTTCGCTGCTTTCTGACTGGCAGGCGTTGCTTCCGGAAGACTGGTCGACGCGCGCCGGAAACGTTCTGGACCCCGACTCCGGCGTGGTTTGCGCACGTCGTGTGAGGGAAAAGCAGACCGTGCCAATTGTGAACCTGGCCCTGGTGAGCGCAGACGCCGCGGGCGGCATTCTCGGGAAAGGCTTTTACCAGCCAGACCTCAGTCTTTTCAAGGCCGCCAGGGCAGGAGCCGCATCATGACATCAGGATCTGTTGTGATCGTGACCGGCGGCAGCCAGGGCATCGGCCTGGCGGTGGCCCGGGACCTGGCCACCCGTGGTATGCGCGTGGTGATTGCCGACCTTGTGAATGCACAACGCAGCGCCCGGTCATTGCAGGACCTCGGCCTGGCGGTGTGCGGGTATGACGTGGACGTGTCCGACCCGGACCAGGTTGAAGCCCTGGTGGCCTACACCCTCGAAGAATACGGCGCCATAGACGCCCTGGTCAATAACGCCGGGATTTACTCGTCACTGGTACCGACCGGATTCGAGTCGCTGACCGCGGAAGACTGGCGGCGGGTGCTCGACGTTAACGTCCTTGGCCTGTTCCTGTGCTGCAAAGCCGTTATACCGGCGTTCCGGCAGGCCGGCCAGGGCAGCATCGTGAACATATCGTCGGGGGTGGCCTTCAAGGGCAATCCGCTCATGGCCCATTACGTGGCCAGCAAAGGGGCGGTGATCTCCCTCACGCGAGCCCTGGCAACCGAGTGCGGAGAGCACCGTGTCCGGGTCAACAGCGTCGCGCCCGGGTTCACCCTGTCCGATGGCGTGAAAGGCCCATCGCTGAAAGGGCGGGTACTGAGTCGCGATATGACGGCGGAGGACCTCGTTGGCGCGGTGGCGTTTTTCGTTGGCAACGAATCGGCGTTCATTACCGGCCAGACCCTGGTTGTTGATGGCGGCGCCTACTTTCACTGAGGTTGAGTCTATGTCCCATGTTATCCCCATCATTGATCTCGCACCGGCACTGAACGGTGGTGCGCAAGCGCGCCGCGAGGTGGCTGCCGAGATCGACCGGACCTGTCGTGAAATCGGCTTTTTTACCATTCGCGGTCATGGTGTTGATCCGGCGCTGATCGATGAGCTGCGTTCCCGATCCTACGAGTTCTTCAATCAACCCGTGGAGCAGAAGCAGCGCATGGCCCCGGCGGATCGCCAGACACCAAGAGGTTACCGTGCCCTGGGGTTTGAAGCGCTGTCTGCGGGGAATGATCAAACCACGCCTCCGGATCTCAAGGAGTATTACCACTTCGGACGCGAGCGGTGGCCCGATGAACCCTATTACACCAGCACGGAAGGCCAGCGCTATTTCATCCCCAACCTCTGGCCTGATGCGCCCGCTGGCTGGTCGGCCGTGGCGGAGCGCTACTACGCCGAAATGGAGCGACTGACCGGAGAGATGATGGCGCTCTGTGCACTGGCCCTCGGGCTGGACGAGACCTTTTTCGCCACCAGGATTGACCGGCACATCACCGCCATGAGGGTCAATCACTATCCCGCACAGCCCTCGTCACCGGCCAGTGGTCAGCTTCGGGCCGGCGCCCATACGGACTACGGCATGCTGACCATCCTCAACGGTGAGAACAAGCCCGGCGGCCTGCAGGTACTGACCCGCAGCGGTGCCTGGGTGGATGTGGAGACAGCTCCGGACACCTTTGTCGTCAATATCGGCGACCTGCTGATGCGCTGGACCAACGATCGCTGGGTGTCGAACACCCACCGCGTGGTTAACCCGCCCGCGGGCAGCCCACAGGAAGCGCGGCTCTCCGTCGCGTTTTTCCATCACCCGAACTACGACGCACTGATTGAGTGCGTCGTCCCGGAGGGAGAAGCAAAGTATCCCCCGGTCCTGTCAGGTGCGTACCGGGACATGAAATACCGGCAAACCCGCGTCTGATGCTTCGTGACACCAACACCACAACGTAAAACATGAGAGGAACACCATGGCTATTTCAAAGCGCTACCTTGCCTCCTTACTCGTTGGCACCCTGGCTTCCACGCAGGTATGGGCTGCCGATCCAATTAAAATCGGTGTGTCCCAGCCCCTGACCGGTGCGGTGGCCGCATCGGGAAACTATGTGACAAACGGCGCCCGGATTGCCGCCGCTGAAATCAATGAAAAGGGCGGCCTGCTGGGACGCGAGGTTGAACTGATTATCGAAGACAACAAGTCCAATCCACGGGAAGCCGTGAACGCCGCTGAGAAGCTGATTCTCAGCGATAAGGTGCCGGTAATCATGGGCGCCTGGAGCTCAACATACACCCTGGCCACCATGCCGAAGCTTGAGGAGTATGGCGTCCCGATGGTGGTGGAGACCTCCTCGTCCAGCAAGATCACCAAGGCCGGCAACCCCTGGATCTTCCGGATTGCCCCCACATCCGCCATGGAAGCGCAGGCGTTCGCCAAGAAACTAGATAACTTCGATCCCCCCATCAAGAAAGTGGATTTCCTGTCAGTGAACAACGACTGGGGGCTGGGCGCCTCACAGGAATTCGAGAAGATGTTCAAAGCCAACGGCATTGAGATTGGCCGCAAGGAAACCGTCTCTCCAGACACGGTCGACCTGTCGGCCCAGTTGTCCGCCCTCAAGGGAACCGGCAGTGACACGCTGATCATGACATCAGGGGTAGAGCAGCTGACTCTGGGTATTCGTCAGGCCGCTGATCAGCAGCTGTCGCAGCGCATCGTGACCACCGGCGGCTCCTTCCCCGAGCCCCTGCTGGCGTCACCGGGACCGAAAGGCTACACCAGCTCACACCTGCTGTTCTTCTCACCCTGGACGCCGGAAAGCGCGGTATACCCGGACATCGCGGGCGCGTTCGTGGATGCGTGGAATGAAGCCGGTTACTCCTTCCCGGGCCTGAGTGAAGGGTTCCGTGGTTACGACGGCATCATGACCATTGCCGCCGCCATCGAGAATGCCGGCTCCACCGATTCCGAGGCCATCCGTGAAGCCCTCTGGGACGTCCAGGTGAAAGGGGTGAACGGGGACATCTCGTTCTTCAAAGACGGACCTGAAGGCAAAGAAAGCGGACAGAACGAGCCCAACGTTTACGTTGTTCAGCTCAAGGACGGCGAAGTCTCTGCTCAATAACCATCTTCAGGGCGGAAACCCGTGGTTTCCGCCCTGTAAACGCAGAATGAAATCCTGGGAGAGGGCAAATGGACCAGATTCTTCAACACGTCATCAATGCCATGGTGCTGGGGTCGACCTACGCGCTGCTGGGCATTGGTCTGACCATCATTTTCGGCATCATGCGGGTGGTCAATTTTGCCCACGGTGAGCTATACACCCTGGGTGCTTACACCGCCTACGGCATGGTGGCCTTACTCAAGCTCGATTTCTTCAGTTCGATTCTGGTCGCCGCACTCATCGGGATGTTGATAGGCGCACTGATCGAGTATGTGTTCCTGCGCCGCAAGGACCTGAAGAACATCGATGAAGTCATGCTGATCATGATCGGCATCATGATTATCATGCAGAACCTGGAATTGATGATCTGGGGTGGGGTGGCCAAGATCATCCCGACGCCTTTCTCACAGGACCCCATTTCCATGGGCGACATCTCCATCTCTCCCACCCGCGTGTTTGTTTTCTGCATTGCGGCGGTGCTGCTGGTGATTTTCTACCTGGGCATTGAACGCACCCGTTTTGGCCTGGCTATCCGGGCCACGTTCCAGGATCAGGATGCGGCCCGGATCGTCGGGGTCAACGTCAAGCGCATCTACACCGTCACCTTCGCCCTGGGTTCCGCCATGGCTGCGGTCGCCGGCGCGCTGCTGGCACCGATGTTTGTGGCGACGCCCCTGATGGGCGACCTGGCAAGTCTGAAAGCCTTTGCGATCGTCATTCTGGGTGGCCTGGGAAGTCTCGGTGGTGCTGCTTTGGGGGGCTTCCTGCTTGCCTTCATAGAAGAATTCGGGGCCAGTTACATATCCAGCGCCTATCGGGATGCGTTCGGGTTCCTGGTCATCATCGTCGTTATGCTGTTTCGCCCTCAGGGTCTGTTTGCCGCTAAAGAGAGGGTCGGTTGATATGAACTGGAAACTGTTTGCAATCTTCGTCGCGATTCTTGGGCTTTTCCCGTTTTTGTGGAGTGATCCCTACGTTCTGTCGGTGATGGGCTCGGCGGGCATCATGATCATTGCCGCCATCAGCCTGAACCTGCTGCTGGGCTACACTGGCCAGTTATCCCTTGGCCACGCGGCCTTCTTCGGTATCGGCGCATACACCAGTGCACTGATGTCACTCGGCTTCGACATTGATACCGGTTTCGGCATGAGTTGGCAGGTGGACGCCAAGCCGGTGTGGATGGCCTTCGCCACCGCGATCCTGGTGACTGCGTTCTTTGGCTGGCTGGTGGGCAAGCTGGCGTTCAAGGTGCGGGGTGCCTACTTCGTTGTGATCACCATCAGCTTTGCGCAGGTGATGCGCATGATCTCCCTGAACTGGACCGACCTGACCGAAGGTCCGATGGGGATGATTTCCATACCGCCGCTCAATCTCTGGGTGCCGGGTGAAGGGCTGATCAACCTTACTTCCAAAGCCGCGATCTACTGGCTGGTGCTGGCAGTTGGCGTGATTGCTTACCTGCTAGTGGCGATGCTGGTTAATTCCCGCCAGGGCCGCGCCATGATTGCCCTGCGTGAAAACGAGACGCTGGCGACATCGGTGGGCATTCCGGTCACCTATTTCCTGTCGATGGCGGCCATTATTTCAGCGGCCATCGCTGGTGCGGCCGGGGGGCTCTATGCCCATACCGTGCGCATTATCGATCCCGATGTTTTCCTGTTCATCTACACCGTCACCATGGTCATCATGGTGGTTGCCGGTGGCAAAGGCACCCTTGGCGGGCCCATTATCGGCGGGCTGATTTTCGGACTGATGCCGGAACTGCTTCGCGGTGTCGTTCAGCCCGAAGTGCAGTGGGTGATCTACGGCATCACCATGATCATTATTCTGCTGTTTCTGCCGCGGGGACTGGTGCCAGCCATCTATGACTTCATTGCGTGGCTACGCTCACCCGTTGCCATTTCCCAGCGCAAAACCGGCCATTCGCTTGCAAAGGAGGCGAACTGATGACCCATGCAACCCAGGTGTCCGAAACCGGCCAGATGGTTCTGTCACTGAAAGGCGTGACCATGAAAATCGCCGGTCTCGTGGCACTGGATAACGTCACCTTCAGTATTCCGGCCGGTGAGATTGTCAGTCTGATTGGCCCGAACGGCGCCGGGAAAACCACGGCCTACAACGTCATTTCGGGATACATGCCGCCAACCGCCGGGACGGTCCACCTGTTTGACGAAGAGATCACCGGGCACTCTCCGCACAGCATCGCCGCCCGCGGCCTGGTGCGGAGTTTTCAGCGCACCAGCGTGTTCGATGACCAGTCGGTCTTCGACAACCTGCTGACCGCCTATCACCTGCAGGGCCGAGCTTCCCTGATTCAGTCATTGCTGCGGCTGCCCAGGTTCCGCGCCGAGGAAGCCCGATTGAAGGCGCAGGTCTGGCAGATGCTGGATTTCCTGGATCTCCGCCATCGTGCGGACGAGCGGGCGGCGTCTCTGTCCTACGGCGAGCAGCGCATCCTCGGGGTGGGGATCGCCCTCGCCGCCAGCCCCAGGATTCTTCTTCTGGACGAACCGGCGGCGGGCCTGAACCCGTCGGAAACCGACGAGTTCAAGGCCATGATCCGCCGTATTGGCGACAGCGGCGTGACGGTGCTGCTTGTCGAGCACGATATGCACATGGTGATGTCGATTTCCGACCGGATTGTCGTGCTTAACCAGGGGCGGGTCATTGCCGAGGGGGATCCCAAGGCCATCCAGAATAACCCCGATGTCATCGAAGCCTATCTGGGCTCAGGAGTGAAACGTGCTTAAGCTTGAAAACGTGTCCGTTCGCTATGGCGCCACCGAGGCCGTCAAAAACGTTTCCATGGAAGTGAAAGAAGGGGAGTTTGTCACCCTCATCGGTGCCAACGGGGCGGGCAAGTCCACCACCCTCAGGGCGATCAGCGGCCTTGAACCCGTGCGGGAGGGGCGTATCCTGTTTGAGGGCGAACCCATACACAATGCCGCTCCTCAGGACATCATCCGGTTGGGTATCGCCCATTGCCCGGAAGGTCGACGGGTGTTTCCTCAGCTGACGGTAAGGGAAAACCTGGAGATGGGCGCGTTCTGTCGGTATGACCGCCAGAGCGTCAGCGCCGACATTGAGCAGAAACTGGAAATGTTTCCCCGTCTTGCGGAACGGGAGCGCCAGGCCGCCGGTACACTCTCCGGCGGTGAGCAGCAGATGCTGGCTATTGCCCGCTCCCTGATGTCGCGTCCCCGCCTGGTGATGTTTGACGAACCGTCCCTGGGCCTGGCCCCGAACTTCGTGGAACAGGTCTTCAAGCTGGTCTCGAGCATATGCGCCAGTGGCACGACGGTTCTGATGGTGGAACAGAACGCTTACGCCGCCCTGGACTTGTGTGACCGATCCTACCTGCTGAGCACCGGTGAGGTCATGCTGAGTGGCACGGCGGAAGAGATGCTGAACAACCCGGACGTGCGCCGGATCTACCTGGGTGGCGAGGCAGCGACGGCCTAGGACAGCTTCAGTGAGGCGCGCCCATGTTCGTTGTTGGCACTGACAATTTTGCGCATATAGCGAATGAAGCGTTCGCGTTCCGCTTTGGTCAGTGGCTGCAACGTGCGTTCATGGGCGCGCAGGGCGCTGCCCGCGACTTTCGTCAACAATGACTCACCTTCAGCGGTCAGGCGTACCAGCTGCCGGCGACCGTCTTCGGGGCATTTCCGACGCTCGATCAGGCCGGCTTTTTCCAGTCGACGCAACACATCCGTTGTGGATGCCCGGTCGATACCCACCTTCTGGCCCAGCTGCTTCTGGTCCAGCTCTTCATCTTCCAGCGCGGTGATCACGCTGAACTGGACCGGCGTCAGGCCGAAGGCCTCGCATTCGTCATGAAACAGGGCCACGTGAATCTGGTGCAGGCGCCGAATCAGGAAGCCCGGACGTTCCGACAGGATATCCAGGCGTTCTTCCGACGCCTGTTCGGCGGCAGTGACAGGAGCGTTGACGGGCATGGGCGACAGTGTCCTTCTGATGAGTCGAAACCAACAACGGCCTATTGTTACCCATCAGCCCGGGCCAATGCCAATAAGCGGGAAATCCGGGCGCCTCAGAACAGGCGCCGCAGCCACCGTTTGAAGGCCATCCAGGTGAGCTGGAAAATACCAAGGGAAGACTGTTTCACCGGGGCTTCGCCGGCCATATGCCGGCCAAAGTTGGTTTGAAACTGCTCGATCAGCACGCTGATGATTTCCTCCACCAGGCCACCGCGGCTGAACTGGGCCAGGGCGCCGCTCATTTCAAAGCTGATCGACACCGTCATGCGGCTGGCGGACTCGTCCAGTTCTTCAAGGGAGAAGGAGAGCGTGCCCTTGGCCCGGGAGTTGGAGCGACTGTCGGTGCCCTGACCACTGACCTCCCCGTGCCAGCGGCTGTCATCGAACGTGGCCTTGCCCTCACCAGCGATGCGTGCCGAGACCGGCCCCAGTTTGACATGAAAGAAGCCCTCCAGGGTGCCGTCGTCGTTCATGGTGCTCAGTTCGGCACCTGGCAGGCAGGCTACCACGGCGGGCAATTCATCCCGCAGGATGGCCCAGACGGCGGGGGCGGGGTGCGCCAGCTCGAACCGGGCTTCAATGCGACGGCCATTTCCTTCGGCCACGCTGCGGGTGGTGGGGCCCCGGCTCTCGTCCCGGGTGGTCTCCTCAAGCGGAATGGCGTCGAAATCCTGCAGTTCCATAGCGCCCAATGACGGGGCGGTTGCCAGGTCCGGAACAGGCTGGTCGCCGTAGCTTTCCAGCACCCGTTGGATGGCCCGCACAATGCCCGCGTATCCGGTGCACCGACACAGGTTGCCGCTCAGTTCATAGCGGATGCGCTTGTCGCTGATGGTCTGGCCGGCGAACCGCCGCACGATGTCCTGCGCGGTAATCAGCATGCCGGGTGTGCAGAAGCCGCATTGCAGGGCGTGCTCCCGGGAAAACGCCTCGCGTAATCTGGTCATCACGGCATCGGTGTCATAGGCCTCAATGGTCCGGACGTCGCTGCCTTCACAGCTGGCGGCCCAGGTGAGGCATGAACGCACCGGGCGACCGTCCTTGACGACGGTGCATGCGCCGCAGATGCCCTGTTCGCAGCCCAGGTGGGTGCCGGTCAGTAATAGATCCTCACGGACGTAGTCTGCCAGGTTGCGCCGGGGCTCAACGTTCAGCTCAGACGCGCGGCCATTGATGGTTACCGTTTTGCTGTTCATCGGGTCTTGCTCCGCTCGAAGGCCTCTTTCATAACGCGAATACGCACCGCGAGTTCCACGTCGTCCATATCGGGGTAGCGCCTGGCGAGCAGTTGACGCCAGACGTCAGGTTCCAGGGCGTCAGCGCCGGTCTGAACGATTGGCGCACCGGGCAGGGCGCCGAATACCACCCGTTGATCGTCCGGCTCGGAGCCCCTGAGAATGGCGGTCATGGCATGGGCCAGTTCGCCGGTCTTGCGGCAGAGCTTGAAATAGCCGAAACGGTGGTCTTCGGGGACATCCGGCACAAAGACCGCGATCATCAGTTCGTCTTCGCCAATGACCGTCTGCATGGCGCCGGAAATGAAGTCTTTCAGATACAGGCGGCGACGGACGGCTCCCTGGGTGGACTGACGTTGTAGAACGACCTGCGCCCTCAGCGCCGTCAGCGTGGTGGCCCAGTCAGCGGCCGGGTCGGCATGGGCAAGGCTGCCCCCAATCGTGCCACGGCTGCGGACCGCACGGTACGCAATGCCACGAGCCACCTGGGGCAGAATGCCACCGGTGTTGTCCGGAACCAGGCCGTCTTCAATTTCGGCGTGGGTGACCGAGGCGCCGATCAGGACGCCCCCGTTTACGCGTTTTACGCCCCTGAGCTCCCGGGTGACAGACACGTCCAGCAGGGTGCCGGGCCGTGCCAGCCGAAGGTTCAGCATCGGGCCCAGGGACTGGCCTCCCGCCAGTGGGCGGGTGTCGCCGTGGGTCATGCCCTGGCAGGCGTCGGTGACGGTCTCTGCCCGTTGATAGTCGAATGCCTGTGGTTTCATGATACGGCCTCCCTGGTGGCAGCCGTTCGGGCCTTGTTGATGGCACGCAACAGGCGCTGTGGAGTGACCGGCACTTCGCAGATCTCTGCCTGCAGGGGCCGGAGTGCGTCGTTAATGGCGTTCACAATGGCGGCGGGTGGCCCGATGGCACCGCTCTCTCCAATGCCTTTCTGGCCAAACTCGGTATACGGCGACGGCGTTTCCATGTGGTCGATTGTGATGGCCGGCACTTCCGTTGCGCCTGGCAGCAGATAGTCGGCCAGGGTCGAAGCCAGTGGCTGGCCGTTCCGGTCAAACGGCATCTCCTCATAGAGGGCGGTGCCGATGCCCTGGGCGACGCCTCCGTAGACCTGACCGTCAACGATCATGGGATTTACCAGTACGCCGCCGTCCTCGACGATGGCGTAATCCAGGATCTCCGTGGTGCCAAGCTCAGGGTCGACTGCAACCACAACCGCGTGGCAGGCGTAGCTGAAGGTGCCACTGTCCCGTTGTGGCTTATACCCGACGGTGACTTCAAGGCCACCGGAATCGACGTTGTCCGGAAGCAACTGGGGCTTGAGGTACCAGACCCGGGCCACGTCCTGCAGGGTGACGGTACCGCTGGTTTCCGATGAGCACACCACGCCGTCCTGCACCTTGACCGACCCCGCCGGCACTTCAAGCAGGTGGGCGCCGATGAGGGCAATCCTTGAGGCCAGGGCTGTGCAGGCGCGGGCAACCGCGCCCCCCGCCATGACCATGCAGCGTGACCCCCAGGTGCCGGTGGAGTAGGGGGTCAGCGCGGTATCACCATGAACAACCTGAACCTGGTCTGTATCGATCCCCAGGACCTCTTCGGCAACCTGGGCCAGGGTTGTTTCCAGTCCCTGGCCGTGGGAATGGATGCCCACCCGGACCTCCAGGGTTCCATCGGGCGTCAACCGGACCACGGCCTGTTCGTGGCCCGGAACCATGGGAATGCCCCAGCCGGCGTAGACCGAAGTGCCGTGGGCGGATTGTTCACAGAATATGGACATACCAAGGCCAATCAGACGACCGTCGGGTTCGGGCTGCTGCTGTCGCTGACGCACGGCTTTCAGGTCGATTGCGGCCACGGCGCGTTGCACACACTCGATGTAGTTGCCACTGTCGAAGTGTTTGCCGGTGATGTTGTTGAACGGCATGTCCTCCGGTTTCACCAGGCAGTCCAGACGCACATCGGAAGGCTCCCGTCCAGCGGCCCGGGCAAGGGCATCGATGGTCAGTTCCATGGCAAAGCACACGCCTGTGCGTGCCACGCCCCGATAGGGGAGGATCGGTGGTTTGTTGGTCGATGCAGAGATAGTGCTGCAGCGATAGGCGCCGAAGTCGTAGGGGCCCGGAAGGATGCTGGCCACCTGCGCGCCCTCCAGGCAGGCGGAAAAGGGGTAAGAGGAATAGGCGCCCGCGTCAACGACGGCGTCGGTGTCCATGGCCAGTAACCGGCCGGATGCATCGCCATAGGCGGTGACCCGGTAGTGGTGTTCGCGGCAGTTGGCATTGGCGGTGAGCTGCTCTCGCCGGTCCTCAAGCCAGCGCACCGGGCGCTTGAGATGCATCGCCAGCCAGGCGACACACACTTCTTCCGCCAGCAGGATGCCTTTGTAGCCGAAGCCGCCGCCAACATCCGGCGCCACCACCCGAATCTGCTCATGGCTCAAACCCAGGCACTCGCACAGGCCGGTACGGACGATGTGGGGAATCTGTGTCGAGGTATACACCTGAAGCTGCCCCAGCCGCTTGTCCCAGACCGCGAGAACGCCGCGTCCCTCCATGGGAGACATGCACTGGCGGGCGGTGCGGAACTCCCGTTCGATCTTGATGGCAGCCTCGCGACGGACGGTGTCCAGGTCACCGTCAACGAGGGTGTGCTGGAAGATGTTGTCGCCCCATTCGTCATGGACCAGTGGCGCGCCCTCCTCGAGGGCTTCCAGCATATCGGACACCGCCGGAAGGTTGTCGATCTCCAGCTCGATCCCGTCGGCCAGGTCTTCGGCCCTGGCCCGGTCCGAGGCGATGCAGGCAGCAACCAGTTCGCCAACATAGCGAACCTTGTCGTTGGCCAGGATGGGTTGTTCCGATGACTTGAATCCCGGCAGCGCTGAATCCGCGAGGATGCCTTTTACGCCGACCAGATCGGCCGCAACAAAAACCTGCGCCTCGGAACCCGGGGGTTTGGTGACGTTTTTCACTCGTCCATGGGCGACCGGACTGCGAAGAAATGCGACTTCGAGCATGCCAGGCAGACTCATGTCGCCCACGTACTCACCACGTCCCCTCATGTAGCGGTCGTCTTCTTTACGCACCTTTCTGGCGCCGACACCGCGCTCCTGCGTGACTGATGCTTCGTCGTGGTTTTTGCTCTGCACCTTCAGTTCCTCCGGGAATCGCCGCCAGAAAGCTAAATTAAAAAGGCTTTAAAAACGGCAACTTGCTGTTAAGCATGGAAATGTATTTCAGAAAATAATCAGTACACTGTTTAATTTGATTGGGGCTACTGTATACTATTAGTTCGTGTACTGCATAATTTTTTTGATGTCGCGGCGTCAGATGAAGAGCGAAAGCAATACCCGTGCCGCTCGCGCGCCTACAGAGAGGAGAAGGCTTATGGAACGTAAACCCTACGACCTGCTGCTGAAGTCGGGGCGCGTTGTTGATCCTGCGAACCGGAGCGATGGCGTTCTGGATGTCGCCATCAAGGACGGTCGCATTGCGGCGGTGGAAGCGGGTATTAACCCGGATCTGGCCGAGGAGGTCATTGACGCGGAGAACCGCCTCGTAACCCCCGGTCTGATCGATACCCATGCACATGTGTTCGAGCATGTGACCGGGCGCTTCGGGCTCAATCCGGATCGTTGCGGTGTGCAGGCCGGTGTGGCGACCCTGGTGGATCAGGGCGGGCCCAGCCTGATGACGCTGCCGGCCTTTCGCCATTACATCTCCGAACCCGCCCACAGCCGTGTTCTGTGTTTCCTGTCCGCATACCTCGTGGGCGGACTGGAGGGGCATCACTACCCGCAGCTCTACAGTCCGGAAGACGTTGATGTGAAGCGGACGATAGAGGTGGGCCTGGCCAACCGGGACCTGGTCAAGGGCATCAAGGCCCATGCCGAAGTTGGCGGCAAATCACGCTGGGGCATGGACGTGATCAAGCAGGCCCGGGATATCGCCCGGGGCATTGGCGTACCCTTGTACATTCACCTGGGCCAGATATGGCCAGAAGCCGGTAAAGGCATTGATGATCCCGACACGGTGATAGAAGAGCTGGTGCCGCTGATGAAGGAAGGTGACATTCTTGCGCATCCCTTCACCCGGCACCCGGGCGGGTTTATCTCCAGCAAGACCGGAGAGCTGCATCCGATCATTCGCGCGGGACTGGACCGGGGCTTGCGCGTGGATGTGGGCCACGGCTCCCATTTCAGCTTTGAGATGGCGCGCAAGGTGATTGATGCCGGTATCCTCCCCAATACCCTCGGGGCCGATATGCACGGTTATAACACCGACGCCGGTCAGGCGAAGACCGCGAACCGGGAAGCCAGCCCGTTCTTCGGCAAGACCCGTTTCTGTCTCACCCACGCCATGACTGAATTGCTGGCACTGGGTGTGTCGCTGAACGAAGTGATTGCCACGGTGACGAGTAATGCCGCCGGCATGCTGGGCATTGATGATGAAGTGGGCAGCCTTTCGGTTGGCCAGATTGCCGACGTGTCGGTGCTGGAGCAGGTCAGGGGCCGGTTTACCCTGACGGATAACAGTGGCGTGACCGTCAACGCGTCGGAAGCACTCAGACCCCTGTTCATGCTTCGTGAAGGAATTCGTTTCGACGTGGACAGTCCAGTGGTGGTCGAGCCAATGGATCTGGCCGGTTGATTCCCGATGAGGTATCTGTGCTCGCGGCAGCCCGGGATTTCCTGGGCCAGGGCGAGGCAGTCGCACTGGTCACCCTGGTCAACCGCCGGGGTTCCGCACCCAGGTCACTGGGCAGCCAGATGGTCATCAGCGGTCAAGGTAACTGTGTGGGGAGTCTTACGGGCACCGGTTGTGCCGACCAACTGATTGTTCACGAGGCGCTCGAAGCCATCAGGGTGGACCGGAACCGATGGTTGCGCCTGGGCGCCGGGTCAGCTTATCTGGACATTCGCTTGCCTTGTGGGGCAGACGTTGAGTTCTATATTGATGTCCGGACAGATGGGGACAGCCTGGCAAACCTGCTGGAGCTGCATGAAGTCCGCCGCCCGGTGGCGCTGGAGATTGATACCCGGGCCTCGACCTCCCGTGTGGTGATCGATGCTGAGACCATCCCGCCACCTGAGGGCGTGTTCCGGCGCTGGCTGTATCCCCGCCAGCGGCTGGTGGTGATCGGGCAGGGGCTCAACGCCATGGCCCTGAGTCAGGTGGCGGTGGCCAGTGGGCACGAGGTCATGATGTTCTCGCCTGATGCCGGAACACTTGAGGTGGCCGCTCAGGCCGGTGCGGCCACATTTGAGTTGCCCACAGCGCGGGCGTTTGCCTGCCCGGCGCCGGACCCCTGGACGGCGGCCGTCACCATGTTTCATGACCACGACTGGGAAATGCCTATCCTGAAATCGCTCCTCGGGAGCCGCTGTTACTACCTCGGCGCCCTCGGAAGCCATCGGACCCATGCCCGACGACTTGAACATCTGCACGAGCAGGGGCTGGGCGATTGGGCCGAGTCCCTGCACGGGCCCGCCGGACTGGCTATTCGTGCCCAGACACCGTCTGAAATCGCCCTGTCGATACTGGCGGAAATGACCCGGGCATATCGGTCAGTTGATCGTCCGCTGCTTGTTCCGGGCTCCGGGAGCCTCCGTGATGTCCGGAGTTGCCCGCCGGCGCTCAGTTAACCGGCACATTTTTTCGATAGGTTGGAGTCACAGCGGCCCAACTCAAATCAATAACTGGTCAGTCACACCTGTGGCGGAGTTGCCGAAATTCAACTGAAAGCCAATCGCCAAGGTCATTATCTGGTGAACGGCACCATAAATAATCACAAAGCCACCTTCATTCTGGACACCGGCGCTACAACGGTATCCGTCTCAGAAGCCGTAGCCCAAAAAGCAGGCCTTAGTCGAGGACAGCCAGGTATTGCACAGACGGCGGCTGGCACAGTTAAGGTATGGAGTACGACCATACCGGAGCTCCGCATGGGGAATATGAGGTTCAATCATGTGCCTGGCACTATCAGTCCCGCCATGGACCCCGAAATGGTATTACTGGGGATGAGCGTCCTTAGACAGCTAAACTTCTCTCAGCAATCGGGGAGTTATGGTGATTTCTGGTGTATGGAAGCAGGCTGAAAGGGTGGCGTATCCTGTTGGTTGATCACCGCCAAGATCACAACCAACAGAGGATGGATACGCCATGTCCAAGTCTAACCTGCATGCTCTTTCACAACCAGAGGCGACCACGAACGATCCCTTGCACGACCTGATCCGACAAGGTGCCCGTGACCTGATTGCGCGGGCTGTCGAATCTGAGCTTCAGGGGCTATTGGATCAGTATGCCGATGTGTCGACCCCCGATGGTCGCAAGGCGGTGGTCCGCAACGGACACCTGCCCAAGCGCACGATCCAGACAGGCGTTGGAGATGTTGACGTTCAGGTGCCCAAGGTTCGGGACCGCAGCGGCTCCGGCATTCGCTTCAACAGTCAGCTCCTGCCACCGTATTTGAAGCGGGCCCAGAGTCTGGATGAACTCATCTCCTGGCTCTACCTGCGCGGTGTCTCCTCTGGCGATTTCCAGGAAGCCCTGAGTGCCCTGGTTGGCGAGCAGGCCAAGGGCCTGTCCGCCAACACGGTGTCGCGGCTCAAGGCGCGGTGGCTGAAGGAGCACGAGGATTGGCGTCGCCGTGGTCTGGGCCAGAAGCGCTACGTCTACTGGTGGGCAGACGGTGTCTACAGCAATGTTCGCCTGGATGATCGGCTTTGCCTGCTGGTGATCATCGGGGTCACAGAGCATGGCCACAAGGAGCTGGTCGCGGTGGAAGACGGCCACCGCGAGTCCGAAGCCAGCTGGTGAGAGCTACTCACCGGCTTGCGGGAACGCGGCCTGGACAATGCGCCCAAGCTGGCCGTAGGCGACGGGGCTTTGGGCTTCTGGAAAGCGCTTAGCAAGGTGTTTCCGGATACCCGGCACCAGAGGTGCTGGGTTCACAAGACTGCCAACGTGCTGGACAAGCTGCCCAAGTCCGTACAGCCGAAGGTGAAGTCAGACCTGCATGAAATCTATCTGGCGGAGACCCGTGATGGCGCTCACAAAGCCTTTGACAGCACGTTAAGGCGATTCCGGGACAAGTACCCGAAGGCCATGGAAAACCTTGAAAAGGACCGGGATGAACTACTGGCCTTTTACGACTTCCCGGCAGCGCACTGGATTCACTTGAGGACCACGAATCCCATTGAATCTACCTTCGCCACAGTCAGGCTGAGGACCAAGCGAAGCCGGTTCTGTGGCAACCGCGACACCACGTTATCGATGGTGTTCAAATTGCTCCAATCCGCCCAGAAACGCTGGAAGCGGATTAAGGGGTTCAACCAACTGAAGCTGGTCGTGAACAACGTTCAGTTTCGGGATGGAGAGCGGGTGGATGGTCAACCTGACAGAGACGCCGCTTGATGGTCATACACCAGATTTGACAATAACTCTGACGCCATTCTGGACCGGCTCGTTCACAACGCCTACAAGATCAATCTGCGGGGCGAGTCCATGCGAAAACAACAGGCAAAGTTGACGACCACCGAGACTTCGGCGTAAGAAAAGAAACCCCGCGTCGCTACGTTCCGATGGGTGGCAACCTTCAGCGGTTTACGCAAAAAAGAGAGATTAAGATACGGGTATAGTCATAACGATGTTGAGGCTTCTGCTGCAATGAGCATAATTGAAGGGAGTTTTTCGGTGCCTGAGTAAGCTTGGAGGAGGGCAGTGCAAAGGTCAGAATGTTAGGGGCCTGTCCTGCTGCCTTAATTAATAAAGCACTATCAGGGCACCGTTTGGGAACAAGTCAAAAAAAGGACCTGCGCTTTCACGCAAGACTTTCATATGTATGGCGCGCCCGAGAGGATTCGAACCTCTGACCTCTGCCTCCGGAGGGCGCCGATTGGGGTCGGTTTGGAGTGAGGTCGGTGGGTCTAAATCGTTGTTCGTCAGTAACTTGCAGGCTGGGCGGAAGTTCAAAAAAGTTCTGTTAACACCGCTAGTTACACGTTTTATCCCAAGTTTGGGCACGCATTTGTCAGGTTGGAGATGGCTCTACCTGGACAGAATGACCACTGCCCCAGCTGCTTAATTTCTAGCTTTACAGTTTACTATGCGAACTTCAAGCTCAGAAAAAATGTCTGGTTTTAACTGTCCGAAATTGGACAGTTGTCGAGCGGGGTAGTCCGAGAGTCCGCCTGTAGAAAGCTATATTTTGCGAGAGAGTATCACCCATCGGCACTCGTTAACAGTCAAGGGTTGGCCGCATCAGAGGTTATCAAGAGTAACGGGGGGATTCGGCAACCACATAGCTGACACTCGGGGCGACTAGAGTAGAGTGTAGAGTTCAGACTACCAATAGCTAAAGAGCCAGTATCTGTCAGGTCGATTGACTACAGCTGAACTTTTCCAAGTATCGGGTGTTCTATCTCGTCCGGCGGCACGTTAATCCGGAAGAGCTGACCGCGTCGATGGGAGGGAGCTAGAAAAGCGAGGGAAAGCGACTTAGTCTGCACATCTGATTGAGTGGCCGTTGTAACGGTATGACTCGACATAGGCCATGCTTGTTAACTCTTGTATCAACCGGAGAGACTGGATTTGAGTTGTCGCTGCGGATGTGCCCTCCTGCTGTTTTTCGTCATTAGTGTTTTCCCAACCAGCCTGAAGGCTGAAGTCGTGAACCTGTCCTGGGATAACGACCTGCTTACCGGAACCGATCGCGGCTATACAAACGGGGTACGCTTTTCGTATCTGACAGACACCGCTGACGAGAACGATGGAAAGTCGGCAAGATTTGCCCGGATTCTGCGTGATGAGCTGCGCTATCTGCCAGGTATTGGAACTGCTGATTCAAAGCAGGCGGTAAGCCTGAGTTTGCGGCAATTCATGGTCACACCTGAAGATATCACGGTTGAGGATCCCCAATTCGACGACATTCCCTATGCCGGCCACCTGTCGCTCAGCGGCACACTCTGGAGCTGGAACGCCGATACGATTACCGGCTTTGGTGCTCACATTGGTGTTATTGGGCCCGAAAGCGGTGCCGAGTCGGTTCAGAAATGGGTGCACAAAGCCACTGGAAGCGACAAGCCGCAAGGGTGGGGGAATCAGCTTGGAACCGATGTGGTGGGTGGCATACAGGCTGCGCATGGCCGAAAACTGTTGCAAGCCGGGCAGGGCGGCGACATTGAACAGCGTTTGTCGGTGATCGGATCCGGACTACTGTCGAGTTTTCGAACCTCCGCTAAAACCGGGTTGGTCTGGCAGCTTGGCAGACACCTTCCTATAAATTTTGTGCCGGACTACGCTGGTACATCCTCAACCATCGCTTTGCCGGGCTCGTTCAAGGATTCAGGCAGTAGCTGGTCAGTATATGTGGGGCTGGGGCTGGAGTATGTAGGCTATTCCTACATCGATGACAATGCCGGGGCTTATCGTTTTGACGAGGGGCCGTTGATTGGTCAGCTTGGTCTGGGCGCTACCTGGCAGTGGGATCACCTGCTGGCCTCGGTCACACTGCGTGCCTCAACCAGTGAAGACGAGCGTCATAAAGACAACTTCAGCTTTGGGACGCTGTCAGTTTCTTGGGAATTGTAGAAAGGTTGGTTTTGCCCGTTGCTTACGGGATGTGGTGGCGCTTGTTCCCGCTGTTAAACAAAAGCGAACATTCGCTTCGCACTCAATTCAAGTCCGTTTTCTTGGCTCAAACTTAAGAAATCCATCCTGTCTGGAGCAAACGAATTGGTCTAAAGCTGAGTTTCTGTGAGGGCTTTTGGTCGGCATAGGTGTCTGTAGAATTTATGGGCATACAATGAAAATACCTCAAATCCGCAAAATGCTCCTAGTTTAATTTGCACGGTGCTGTGCACTTTTCACAAGGAATCCTTGTAGCTCATTGTTTTAACGAAAAGCTTTTTCAGCCCTCTGGATTTTAATTGCAGAAATGTGCACGGATAAGCCGTGTGCAACCTTTTGAGAGAGCCTAGCTTCGCAGAATAGCGGAAAGGCAGCTAGTATCCCTTTGAACTGGACTGAAAATTTGCATTGTGATTCAGATCTAGAATGAAGAAGCCGACTGGGTTTAGTGCTAATCCAGACTAAATAAGCTGTTAGGTAAGAGCGTATGCAGGATCAGCACGAAGCTCGACGAGAACAAGTAATCGAACGCTACCTCCAGGCAAGCTATGGTTTGTGGAACGCCCTTCTTACTGTGAATGGATTGATTCTCGCAGCTGCCACCTTGGTTGCTGCCGATAATCTTTCGAAAATCAAGGTCTTTGTGGTCGTGCTTGCTCTATTATCAATTGCGTTGTTGACATTTACTAATGCGAAACTTTGTATCCGAACACCGGTCAACGCAACTCCCGAAAGATTATCTACGAATTTAACTTATTGATTTATCTTTGAAATAACGAGTTTTCGGTCTTTTTCAGTCGATATTTTTAAGTGTTCGGCTACTTTGTTACCCATTAGTAACTATCTTGCAATGAAGAAGATGTATTTCCGTATCGGCAATGTAATGTCTGGGGATCCGGAAAAGCTCACTGATGAACAGCGAGAAAAGGACATTAAACATTCCCTGTTGCAGTACCGGCTGTCGAATTTGTCAGAGAACAGCTGCTTAGTTCTGCTAGTAATTCAGGCAGCGCTTCTGGTGGTGAGCCTGGCCTGCGGAGTCGCCTAACACACCGTGTCAGTTCGGTAAGTAGTTCATATTGTTACGATGGGGGGATAAATGGACACGAAAAGACGGATGAAAAGAGCCCTGAGTGCACTTGAAGACGCAATTTCGGCTCTTCAGAGCGCGAGGAACCGGTCAGGTGAAGGACGCTCAGATATCGATCGAGCAATCCGTGAGTTGGATGATGCTGAATCAGACATTCGGCGAGCTATCCGGGAGCTGCCTGAGAGCTAGGCATAACAGATACGGGCAAGGGACGCTCCTTTCGTCGCGCCCCTGCTGTTTGCCTTATTAGATTACGTCAGGGCAATGCCGAGGAAATAGGTATGAGAACATTGATCGTTGGACTGGTTCTCACGGCCACCGGGACATTTGCTTTCGGGCAAGGCCAAAATCCGGCATTCGATGCGATATGCAAAGATGTGAATACGCATGGATATCGCGACGCAACAGATTTTCGTGAAGACCAATCGGGCGGCGTTTGGACGACAGCGGAAAAGTTTGGGTCTACGTGGAAATTCACGTTTACTCCTCCTGACCAAATCAGTATTGATGAAAAAATGGGCTATGTCCTCGCGCAGAATCCTGGATTAATAATTGTTGTAGAAGCCCCCGGAAATAATGGAAATGCCGCGGGGGTTTGGACGTATGCGATACACATTGGAATGCAGAAAGTTGTTGGGTCTCAAGTCAACGCATACGGAACCTATGGAGCGCCGAGAAGCGGAGTAAAGGCGCGGTCTACGAATTTCGACTGTAATTTCCAGCTAAAATAGGCATGGCCCATAACCATCTCAGGCACGGCGACGGCTTTACGTTGCTGCTTCACCTCCATTCCAAAGCCGCGCATACTGCCGACATGATTGCCAAAACAGAATGTTTGCTGTGCGACCGGCCAGGCTCCTGGAATTCCTTATAAAGGTGAATATTCATGTCAGAGCTATGCTCCAAAGCCTCCTAACTAAGTACAGTTTTCTCATACAATATGGTTGGCAGTGCAAATGCAGACGCTAAACGATCGAATGGCAGCGATGATCATGTTCGAATAAGCCATTTATTTCTGAATTTAATTGCGGCGTGATTGATGATTGAAAGTCAGTGATAATAGTGACGTAATCAGTTTTTAATGATAAAGCGTGCTGTCTAATTGCTGTTGGGCAAATAGGAAGGTAAGTCGCGGTAGGGGGAGTATTGCTACAGATAGGTTCAGGTAAATTGTTCCAAAGAGAAGCCGAGCATGAGAACCATCTGCGTGGTGTAATCTACACAAATTTAAAGCTGCGGCGGGAGCGAGAAATTGAAACCGACGCCGGAACAATTCTCCCAACATCGAATTTAGGCAATTCCCTTGCATTAGTTTACGAATTTTCTGAGCTTATAGAATCTCAAGAAAATGGGCCGGGTGTACTGATATCTCATGGTGTTGATCCATACATTTCTGATTTCTCGACGATTCTATCCTTTGCTCTGAATTGTATTGCCACGCCTGATTATGAACTAACAGATAGGCTGCTAAGCTCAAGGCGAAGTCCTTCTACTCCTGAGACTCCAAATAGGTTAGTTAGAAGAGTGTTCGATAGGGAAGTATGGGCGAACCACGACGATGAGGTGAATTTCATAAGTTTTGTGAACCAATTGATTGGGTTAAAAAGAAAAACCTTTTTGGGAGTTATGAGAGCAATCAAAACTTATGTTACAGGAATGCATAGAATTTCTGATGACTTGGAGCTAGCTTATACCTTATTGGTTGCCTCCGTAGAATCCTTAGCTCAAGATTTCGATGAGCACGAAGCAACTTGGGAAGATTTCGACCCCAAAAAAAGAACTAAAATAGACCGTGCACTAGTGTCGGCAAACGAGAAAACCATAGAAAATGTGCGGACTGCAATATTGGAGATTGAACATACCGCTCTGGCTCGTCGATTTCGTGTTTTCACATTGAATAATCTTGGTCCTTCTTTTTTTAGAGAGGAAGTTAACGGGCTTTTGAATCCAGTCACACGAGAAGAGCTACCTGGCGCTCTAAATATAGCATACCGTGCTCGATCTAAATATATTCATAATCTTAAACAACTTCCCAAACTTCTTACTATGGGCTCTTCCTTTTCAGAAACCTGTCGGGTAGATAGAGAAACCTGGCTGACTTTGCAAGGGCTTTCTAGAATTGTTCGGCATGTGATTTTGGAGTTCATAAGACGCCAACCTACAATTAAAAAAGAAGTGCATGATTACCACTTGGAGAGGTCTGGAATTGTTCAAGCTCCTTTGGCTCCCCAGTATTGGGTCGGCAACGTCAAAGGCATGGATCGAAATTCAGCACCCAGAAAGCTTGAGGGATTCTTAAGTCAGCTAGGCTCTTATCTTTTAAAGGAACCTGGTGCTTTAGTTACAGACTTAACCGCTGTATTAGAGGAAGTTGAAAATCTTATTCCAACGTTAAAGAAAAAGGAACGCAGACCTTTTCTCGCCCTGTATTTTATTTTTAACGGCCTTCTCTCCGAAGAAAATCGCATGCCAGGACTCAGAAAGATAAATGAAAAGTATAGGGGTGAAATTTCAGAACCAAGCTCCGAAGCAGCTTTCATGAATCTGCTTTTCAATATTACCCCTCAGTGGAGTTTTTGTGAGCATCAGGAAGTAATTAATAGGTATTTTAAGACTAGGGACAATAAGCAAGGTTTTCGAGCGCCCAGAGTTCTGGAGGCGGGTATTCTTCTAGAGTTAGCTGAGCGCTATCGAGATAATGGTAGTATTGAGGAAGCCAAACTTTATATTTCAAGGGCGGTAGAAAATTACCCCGAACACGAGGGGTTAAGATTATTCGAAAATGAGTTTTTCGAGAACAACGATCAAATACGCTGGGAGAATATCCTTCTGGCTGATTCTAATAAAGACAATGCCAATGAAGCCTAGCAAATCGGTGTTGTCGAACATGGGCTTGCCTCCATAGCTATGCTGCACAAGGCCCTCAAGACGAGCCCCTCGGGCTTGGATCTGAATATTCGCTTCGCGACCTTAACGTAACGCCGATTATGCGCAGTGTACTTGGGAGACCACCAGAGCCTGAAGCGGGTTCCAGGGCACGTCCTTGTGCCGACTTCGTTATTTTTTCTTCCGAGACGGTTTACTCTTTTCACCGACGGTTTCCCGCGGGTGTTTCTTGGCAAAGGTCTCGGTTACATAACGGCCTGTTACAGCGCTTCGGTATTTTTTGGACATGCGTCACCTCACATCAATGAAAAGATTCTAGCGATGCCCAGGGATGCCCTCGGCATCATCCTCATTTAGCGGTTTGGCCAACTCCGGAAATGGGCGCAAACACGCTGAAGCGTGCCGTTGACCATTCGGAAGTAGGCTCGAACGTAGACAGCGGGTCTGATGACCATGGCTGATCTCCTGTACGAGATAGCCAGTGAGGTGACGGTAAGAGGCGTTACGATCACGGGACGATAGATCCAAAGGGTATTGGCATACAAGCGTCTCGTTTTGTACTATTCTCAACCCATCAGTCTTACTGGCTGTGTGGATATAGGTAGGGGGTTATTCTTGGCGGAAGGCCCCTGCCGCTTGGTAAAACCTCAGGGCTTCGGTCCTGGGGTTTTTTATCGCCTAAAGAAAGGCGATGGACTGATGATACTTGCCTTTGGCCACTTCGTCAGCCTACTTACCAAACAGACTCACAATATTGTGTTATCCAATATTTTCATTAAAAAACATATGGTTATATTGATTTTTCTAATTTCTATTTAAAAAATCAATGAGTACTGCCAAGTACAATAGGATGAATGATTGGGCGGCAAGTTTTTCTGCCGTTTCAGACCGGTCTTCGATGATGTGAGGGTGCTCCTTTAATGCGACTAGGAGGGGTCAGACATCGGCAGATCCTGATACGGTAATGAGAAGCATCGGCCAGAAAGGCCGGAGAATAGTCAGGGCAGGATTCAAGCCTTTCGTCGGTCGCAGGCTACTGAGCATGTATATAAGGGCGGGGTACTGCCCGACTCCAACGCCATTATCAGGCCCTTACCTATGAATGGACCGCCAGGCCGATTCCGCAAACTGTTCCCGATACTCGAGGGGTGACGTCTGGATCCGCCCGGAAAGCCAGGCCCTGCAAAAGTTCTCCGCCGGCCCGATGATCAGAGATGGAAGCAATTCCTGGCATTGAATAATCTCATTCGCGCCGGAATCCAGCCTGAATAACACCTCCCTCAGCTCACGGTAGTTTTCAATATTGCGCTCTCTGAGTTGCTGCTGATGTGGCCCTTTAGCCACAGCGGATCGTGCCTGAAAAAGGAAACGAGCCCACTCCGGGTAACTCGTTACCCAGTCCACATAACTTTTAACGATAACGTGGACAGCTTCTTTCAGTGTTTCCGCCGTCTCCAGAGCTGATGTCAGTTTCGCTCTCTGATTATCCTGCGCACAGAAGAATAGGGCGCTCAGAATGCCTTCTTTGTTTCCGAAATGATGGTAGATAGCACCAACACTGGCGCCACACCGAACCTTGATGGTGTCGATGGTCGTGGCTTCCACGCCAAGCTCATTGAAGCAAGCCAGGGCGTTCTCAAGAATGTTCCGCTTCAGCGCAGATCTGCGCCCTGGGAACGGCTTTTCGAGAATATCGTCGTCAGGCATAAAGGGCTCTTGCTCATTCCTGTATCGATTAATACGGCAGTTTACTCCTTGACAGCCCCTCCATAAACAGAACATTATTCTTTTACAGAATATTATTCTGTTTAGTAACTTGTCGCTACCAAATATCATGGAGATCACGATTTATGAGCCAAGCACTCGCAGCATTCAACGCCTTTGGTGCCGAAAGTTTTTCCAGCATGATGTGTCAGCAAGCGCCTTACTTCAGCACTATCCAGCCAACGCTTGTCGAATTGAAGCAAGGCTACGCCGAGGCGAAGGTGCCATTCAGGAAGGAAATCACAAACCACCTGGGAACGGTCCACGCCATTGCCATGTGCAACGCCGCCGAGTTAGTCGCTGGCCTGATGACTGATGCGACAATTCCGAGCGGTGCCCGATGGATTCCTCAGTCAATGAGCGTGAATTACCTGGCCAAAGCGAAAACCGACCTGCGCGCGATCGCAAACGGAGAAGGAATTGCCTGGGATAGTGCGGGACAAAAAATCGTTCCGGTTTCTGTCATCGACGAAGACGGGCAAACGGTATTCACTGCAGAAATCACCATGAACGTAAAACTGGGGTAATAGATATTTGAATGTCGGGCTTATGGCCCGGCAGCCTCTCTAAAATATGCATCCATAATGATGCGTATGTCGTATAACCCCTCAGGATTTGATGAGGGAAAAACCATGAAAAAAGCAGTTCTGCAAACCGCCACATTTCTTGGCGCAATTTCTTGTTTTGGATTGGTAAATGCGACGGAGACGAGAACCCCTCTGGTTCCGCTTCCCTCTGTCGTTGATTTTACCGATGGCGATGGCTGGGGTGTTGGGCTTGGCCTGGGCGTTGAGTATGAGACGGCTTATGAGGGTTCAGACGAGTTCGAGCTTGAGGTCGATCCGGCTGGGGGTGTTCAGTGGCGAACGGGTGACCACCTTTTTTTCTGGGCAGGTGAGGCCATTGGGTGGCGAACACTGGCCAGGGATGCGTGGTTGATTCAAGCCTCGGTAGGCTACGAAGAAGGCCGGGAAGAGGGTGATTCCGAGGATGGCAGACTGGATGGCCTGGGTGAATCAAGTTCTGGAGCGGCAGTGTTGCTTGAGGTGCGTTAGGCTCTTGCAGAAAACTGGCGTTACTTCCTGGATGGTCGTGTTTCAGCGGGAGAGATCGGTACGTTGGGGGTTTTCGGCGCAGGAACCTGCCTGGCTTGCCAGCCTGATGGCACTGGATGGGAAATTGGCGCGGCTGCAACGTTCCACGGCAGATCTTCGGCGAAGCTCTTTACGAAGTTTATGGGAGTGACGTCTCAGATAGCCCGATATCCCGGAATGATTATGAAGCGGAGATTGGTGTTGGCTTCATTTATGTTTTTTGATGCGCCTTAATAGAATGATGGTACCAATTCAGCCGAAGGCGAAACTGGAAATGAATACAACGCAAAGCAGGCCGTCAGCCTGCTTTGCGTCTGCGTGAAGATAGGAATTAGTGCCCCTGCCCTCCAGCAGCGCCATGCACGCCCTCTATATAGTGAATGTAATTGACGTAGTCAGCGACAAAGGCACGCCCCTTATCGCCGCTTTGATCAGCCATGGCCCTTGCACGCTGAGCCTCATGATAACGCTCACGAATACCGTTCTCGATCTTGCGGGTTATATTTGCCACGAGGCGATCAATTTGCCCGTTTTCCAACGCCGCATCCGCCGCCATTAAACCCGGATCAATCTGTCCGGAAGGCTTGATGCCGGTAAAGGGTGCGCCTTCGGAGGCACGATGAACCTCAACGAGCGTCGAGAACAGATGCTGATCGGCAATGTTTTTCGCAGTTTCGCTTTGCCCGCGGACTTGGCGCACATCGGCGAATACCCTTTTGATTTCGGCCTCATCCTTTGCCGGCACCCATTTGAGCAAGGGCTTAACATTGCCTGACTCCAGTGCCGCACGGGCTTCGGTAATCACGGGACCGTCCAGAGCATCACAATGAGCTTGGGCGCTACCGGCAAACATCAGGCTGAAGATTGCTGCGGCCACTGCGGGAACAGCGGTTTTGCGTAATTTGGTTTTCATACATGACCTCTTCATATTGCGTTGAGCTTCACGAGCACCGGGTTTGGTGGCGTTTCGCAATCAGAGTACGGAAGGGAGGCCAAAGAATCGTTCGCAAGTACGAAACCGAACCGATTCCATGGTTTGGAAATAAAATATATAATTCAAAAGGATAGAGGTTTCAGTATCGGGTGAGAGCGTACTCGAACGCCGGGTAGCCAGGTTCAGGATCGTGGCTAGGGTCGGATATCGCCCTGCAGGGCTCGTCGGCGATATTCACTGGGGGTAAATCCTGTCTCTTTCTTGAAAGCAGTGTTGAATACGGACTTCGAGTTGAAGCCAGAGTCATACATAGTTTGCAGAATATTTGCCTGATTGGCTGCATCGGCCAGGCGCGATTTCGCCTCGTCGATGCGATAGCGACTGACGAACTCAAAGAAATTGCAGCCAAAGCCTTGGTTAATGGCCCGTGAAACCTCTCTTGAAGGGGCGCCCAATTTCCGTGAAAGTTGTTCCAGGGTCAGGTTGGGGTGCAAGTGGGGCTTTTCCTGGTGCATTAACTGTTGGAGCCTGACCTTTAAAGTTTGATCAAACTGCGGCGTGGGCTCTTCTTCCAGCAAGGCGGCCTGGTCTGCTGCCAATCCAGAGAAAACAACGGGTTGGCGAAGAGAGTTTATCATCAGAAAATTGATGAAAATGAAGCCCGTTACAGCGCCAGCGCCGGCCACCCACTCGGTTCCAGGCACGCTTCTAAACACATGCGCCGCAAGGCAGTAAAACATGCTTACGGTCCAGGCCACTGCATAGCCGATCAGAAGCGTCCGTAACCACGCAAGTTGTTTGTTTTCAATACTCGAGAAAATCTGTCGAATACCAAGGCCGAAACGGTTGATCGCACGAATCGTCGTGCACAGGTAGCCCAGAAAGACCGCGTGAATAGCGACTGCAAGAAGGGGAGAGGTAAGTACGCCCGGGTGGTCCCGTTCAAGCAGAATCTGAATTTTGGTCTCGCTCGGCTGCAAATAATACTCAACCAGAAAAATTGCGCCGACCACCCAGAAGAGCAACGTGTGCACGAGATGCTTCCCGCGTAACCGGAAGTTCTGATACATCAGCGATTGCGCATATAGATAGAGCGTGCCTGCTTGCAGAAGCCCGATGAGTGTCCCGAGGTAGGCGAAGTTTGGGTGCTGGAACGCAAGCCCGCTGCCATAGAGGAAGATCTCTCCCAACCCGGCGGCGAAGAACACCAGAGTGGCAACCAGGAGTCGGTTAGATATGAGCCCACTGTTGGATGGAAGTAGGAGAAAAACGGCAAGAGCCAGCGATTGAATGATGCTCGTCAGCAGCACAATGTCGGTGAGTGTCAGATACATGCCAGATTCAGCTCCGCTTCAAAACCATCCTGCCGTCCTGTTGCCGGCGATCTGAGATGCAGGGTCATGCCGGCACCTTTAGCAATCGCATCGGCAATCGCGAGGCCCAGGCCAGAACCTGCAGCGTCCGTTTTGGCGCGTGCAAACCGGTTTCTTAAAAGAGCGAGCTGTTCCGGTGGCACTCTTGCACCGCCATTGCAGACCCTTAAAACCCCATTATCGTTCAGGTTGATCTTCACCGGCTCGCTACGGGAACCATGCTTAAGGGCATTCTCGATCAGGTTACGCACCAGGATGGCGAAGGCATCGGGATCAAGAAAGGAGTTCACTTCGCGCTCCGGCAGGGATAAAACAACTCGCCCGGGTGCCTGGGCCTCAAAATCCCGGGCAATCATCGCGAGGATGGGCACAAGATCCTGCTGGCTTTGTGAGAGTGCACCGCCACCTTCTGCTTTTGCCAACTCGAGCAGTTTTCCGGACAGCACCGAGAGACTGCGTAACGCTTCTTCAATTTCTGCAACATCATTCTTGAGATAATCATCGGGCATTCTGGTTTTCAGTCGCTGCACTTTGGCAAGCGCTGTTGCCAGGGGAGTTCGCAATTCATGGGCACTGTTGGCGGTAAAGCTGCGTTCTGATTCGAGAGCACGATGCAAACGCTCAAGCAGCCGGTTGATGGCACCGGCGATTGGTTCAAATTCACGGGGTAACTGCTCTTCTACAACAGGGGACAGATCTCCCGCGCCGCGGGATTCAATGTCTTGCTGAAAATCGACCACCTTACGAAGGGAAAGCCGGACAATCCACCAGACACCCAACAGGCTGACCGGAATCAGCACCAGTAAAGGCAACAGTAAGGCTAATCCCGCCTCCAGAGCGGATTCACGCCGGTGCGCCAAGGGTTCGGCCACTTCAAGATAGATGGTATTGCTGACTGCAGATACGCCATATAGCCGGTGGGTCAGAGTATCTGAAAACCCTTCCGCGGGGGTCCTGCTAAACACGCCAGGGTCGGCATCGTGGGACTGGAGCAGAATATTTCCAGCTTCGTCCCGTACCAGATAGGTCAGGTATTCGTCATGGTCTTTCAGGGCTGGGGCCTTTTGATTGCCCGCGCCGTTCTCACGGTTCAGGATGTCGGTGACCGCCAGTGGCAGTATGCGCTGGGCGGTTTCTTCCAGGGCACTGTCGAAGACCTCGTTCATTTCATGCTGTGCCACCAGTCCCGAAGCGGTCACGCCCAACAGCCAGAGTAGGGTGACACCGAGTGTCAGGCCGATACCGAGTGTTTTTTGCAGGCTGGTTCTAGTGGTCATGTGTTTCCAGGCGATAGCCCATTCCCCTGACGGTTACGATAGCGTCCCGCCCCAGCTTTTTACGCAGACGGCTGACATAAACTTCGATGGTGTTACTTTCGATTTCGGCCCCGAAAGCGTATAGACGATCCTCCAGTTGCGATCGCGATAACAGCATTCCGGGTCGCTGGATAAAGCCCTCAAACAATGCCCACTCCCGTGCCGTAAGTTCTACCGGCAGGCCGTTGCGACTGATGCGGTGATCGCCAAGATCAATCATCAGCTCGCCCACTTGTATGATCGGGCTTGGATTGCCGCGATATCGGCGAGCCACCGCGGCCACGCGGGCCGACAACTCCGAAAGATCAAAGGGTTTGACCAGGTAGTCGTCAGCACCGGCATTCAATCCTTCAATCCGGTCAGACACCTGATCCCTGGCGGTCAGAATGATCACCGGTGTTGTTATTCCGGTAGCCCGGATCGTTCGCAAAAAGCCGAAGCCATGGCCGTCGGGCAGCATCAGGTCCAGCAGAATCAGGTCGTAGGCTGTGGTCCTGATACTCGCCTCAGCAAAGCGCAGAGTTTGCACCCAGTCCACGGCGTGGCCGTCGTCCGCAATCTGATCCCGGACCGCCTCGCCCAATCCCGCCGTATCCTCCACCAAAAGAACCCGCATTGTTCACCTCTGACCCAGCCCTGAAATCAAGATACTACAGCTCGAACCTGACAACAGCCTGAATGGTCAATAACGCTTCGATCTCTCTTCACCGACCTTCAGCTGGCTGTCAGGTTTGGGCGCTAGCCTTCGGGGGAATATTCCAGGTACCGATCGCAGGAGATGTGATGATGCGGATGATTTTTCCTTTCGTTGTGTTGGTTTTGGGCCTATGGGCCTGGAACCTCTTTGCAGGTCCTGGGGCCGGTTCTCCCTGGGCAGTCTATGACCAGAGCCTGCTGCTCAGTGGGCTGTTATCCATTGCTCTGATGTCACTAGCCATGATGTTGGCACTGCGCCCAGCCTGGTTGGAGAGACCGCTGGGCGGGTTGGATCAGATCTATCGCACCCACAAATGGGCGGGCATTCTGGCAGTGGTATTCGCCGCCGCCCATTGGCTGATTGAAATGGGTGACGATGTAATAGAGTCGGTGTTCGGAAAAGCCGGCAAGCTGCACGATCAGGATTATTCCGGGTTCATCGACACCATGCGCGATGCGGCGGAAGAGGTAGGGGAGTTCGCCATCTATCTGCTGTTCGCCATGCTGCTGATCACCTTGTTGCGCAAGTTCCCCTACAAATACTGGCGCTATTTGCATCGCGGCATGCCGGTGCTTTATCTGTTGCTCGCTTTCCACGCGGCGTGGCTTACTCCGCTGCAATGGTGGCAGCAGCCAATCGGTGTGCTGATGGCCATTTTGCTCTTTGGCGGCAGCATCGCCAGCGGGCTATCCCTGACCGGCAGAGTTGGTCGTCGTCGCCAGGTTCGCGGCATGGTCACCGCGATCAAAACACCAGACCGGGACGTCACCGAAGTTACCTGCCACATGGGGCCGGCATGGCCCGGTCACCGTGCGGGGCAATTCGCCTTTGTGACCTTCGACCGACTAGAGGGCGCGCACCCGTTCACGATTGCCAGTGCCGATAGGGAAAATGGCACGGTTACGTTCATCATTAAATCGCTCGGCGACTTCACCCGCAATCTGAGCCAAAAAATCAGCGTGGGGCAAACCGTAAATATAGAAGGCCCTTACGGCTGTTTTAACTTCGATCGCCGCAACCGCAAATCCCACCAGATCTGGATAGCCGGTGGCATCGGGATCACGCCGTTTCTGGCCTGGCTCGAAGCTCTAAGCAGCGCCACCGACGCCACCGTGCCTGAAGCCGATCTGCATTACTGCACGCGCAACGCCGGCCAGGATCCCATGGTGGATCGACTTCGGGCGCTTTGCGATGGCTTTTCCGGGATACACCTCGAGATTCATGACAGCAGCAAGGGGCAGAGGTTGTCTGCCGAGACGTTGTCTACCAACGGACGCTCGGCAGCAGGCGCAGAGGTCTGGTTCTGCGGCCCGGCAGGGCTGGGGGAAGCCATTAGAAACGGCTTGCGGGCAGCACCCTTCCGCCTGACTCGCTTCCATAAAGAAGCTTTTCAGTTCCGCTGAAATGGCCTCGTTTGTTCAGGTCGTTGTCAGGTTAGCGCCTTAGAGTGGATTTAACACAACCAGCAGGAGAGACACCATGAAGACCAAACCCATTATTCTGAGCCTGTCTTTGTTACTTCTGAGCGGTACCGCAGTGGCCGATGACGACTGCGATGATCCGGTGGCGAGTTGGCAGCCCCGTGAAAATCTGCGTGAAAAGCTGGAAGCCGAAGGCTGGACAGTTCACCGAATAAAGGTTGACGACGGTTGTTATGAAGTCCGGGGCCTCGATGCCGATGGGGTCAGGGCAGAAGCCTCTTTCGCGCCCGCTTCATTGACCATGATGAAATGGGAGCGTGAAGACAGTGACGATGAGGAGAGGGACCGCGGCAACAGGAAAAATGGACAGGACAATCCCAAAAGTCAGGCGCCACGCAACGGCATCGTCAAGGGGCGTCCCACGGTTACCGTTGAGTAACTGAGCGAATTTGCCCTGTTCCTTTAACGTTCATCAGGTTTTTGGAGACCATTTATGAAAACGTTTGTTCTCACTTGCAGCCTTTTCGCCGCCTTGGCTTTACCGGTATTCGCCCAGGCCCGTGACGTGACCTTCACTACGGAACTACAGAATTACGGCGGCGATGGAGCCTATCTGGCGCTGTATCTTACCGATGCCGCCGGAGAGTATCAGGGTACCCTTTGGGTTTCCGGGAAGAAATCTAAATACTACAAACACCTGGGAGGCTGGGCCCGGGGCAGTGGGCTTGATCCTGCAGAGTATGACGGCTTGACTGGCGCCAGTGTTACCAGTGGCCGCACGCTGAAAGTGACTCTGAACCTCGATGATTCGCTGATCGACAACGGCTATGAGGTTCGAGTCGACTCTGCTGTTGAAGATATGCGCGATATCAGAGCCGATGTGATAGCCCCCCTGACCACCGAAGGGTCCGGAAAGCCGGTTTCAGGACGTGGTTACGTGCGCGCTCTGACCTACGAGCTTCAATAATTCACCAGGAGCATCGGCTATTATGTTGCGCAAGTTCCACAGTTTACCGGGTTTGCTTGCAGGCGTGTTCCTGATCGTTCTCTCGGTCACGGGAGCTGTGTTGGCTTTGGCTCCGACGCTGGATAGAGTGTCAGCGGTCATTCCGGCTTCCGGTGAAGTCAGTATTGCCGAGCTGGCAGACCGGGTCGTTGCTCACTATCCCGGGACTGAGCAGATCGTGCGAGAGCCTTCTGGCAAGGTCATTGTCTATTACAGCCGTGACGGCCAGGCCGGTGCGGATCTGGTGAATCCGGTAACAGGTGAGGGCACGCCCTACGAACCTTCCGCATTCTTTGGCTGGATCAAGGATCTGCATCGTGCGTTTATGCTGGATGATGCCGGTAGAGCGCTGGCCGGCGTATTGGCTGTTTTGATGGTGCTTCTGTGTCTTTCGGGAATATTTTTGATAGCCCGGCGTACCGGGGGTTGGAAGAATATATTAAGACCGCTTTCCGGCTCAGGCGGGAAACGAATCCATGCCGAGCTGGCCCGGTTTGCCGTGCTCGGCCTACTGTTATCCGCACTGACCGGTAGCTATATGTCGGCACAGCGCTTTGGTTTGCTGCCGGAAGCGCCTGACACAGGGCCAGGGTTTCCGGCTGAGGTCTCGGGCGGGCAACCATCGCCTGTGGGCACCTTAAAAGCGCTAGGCAATTTCGATCTTGGCGAACTCCGGGAACTGGTGTTTCCCTATCCCGGTGATCCGCAGGACGTCTATTCGCTGTCAACCGCCGGCGGCTCCGGATTCGTGGACCAGGCTACGGGCGAGTTGCTGCAGTTCCAGCCGCGCTCTGACAGCGGCGTATTGCAGGACTGGATTGTACGTTTGCACACCGGTGAAGGCCTATGGTGGCTTGGCCTGATTCTTGGCGCTGCGGCACTGACTGTGCCAGCTCTCTCGATAACAGGTGCAACCATCTGGTGGCAGCGTCGCCGGTCTTCAGGGCAGCTTCCTGACAACGCCGATGCCGCTCAGGCGGATACAATTATTCTGGTCGGCTCCGAAGGTAATGCCACCTGGGGATTTGCCCGGGAACTCCATAGCAGCCTGAATAAGGCCGGTTTCCGCGTGCATTGCAGCGAGATGAATGCCCTGGCTAAGCAGTATCCGCAGGCTTCCAGGCTGTTCGTGCTGACTTCGACATACGGCGATGGTGATGCACCCGCATCGGCCCGGCAGTTTATGGCCAGGCTCAAAGAATTCCGGGCTGAGAAGAACCTGCGATACACGGTACTGGGTTTTGGTGACCGGCAGTTTCCGAACTTCTGTCAGTTTGCCTTGTCGGTGGATACTGCGCTCGCCGGTAAAGGCGTCAGCCGTTTGCACGCCATTGAACTGATTGATCGGTGTTCTGCCTCGCAATTCAGTGAGTGGGGAAACCGGGTTGGTGAGGTTATCGGTACTCCGCTTTTCTTGAACTACTGTGCATTGCAGCCAGCAACGGTCAAACTGGAACTGGTAGAAAGGGCGGATTACGGGATTGCGGTTCAGGCGCCCACCAGTATCTTCCGGTTCAAACCGGCGGAGCAGGGCGGATGGCTAACGGCTTCTCCAAGAAGATTTAAAGCGCTGCCACCGTTCGAGGCGGGAGACCTTTTGGGGGTTATTCCCCCACACGGTCAACCCCCGCGGTTCTACTCGCTCGCGTCCTCGGCAAATGACGAAATTGTTGAGATATGCGTCCGTAAGCAGGCCGGCGGTCTTTGCTCCGGTTATTTGCATGACCTCAAGCCGGGTGATTGTATCGATGGCTTCATCCGCCCCAATCCAGGCTTTCGGCCAGCTACAGGTAGCCAGCCAGTTATCCTAATCGGTGCAGGTGCCGGCATTGGTCCGTTAACCGGTTTCATCAGAAACAATACCAGTTGCAACCCTATGTATCTGTACTGGGGCGGTCGCGATGCCAGGTCAGATTTTCTCTACCAACCTGAGCTTGGGCGCTATCTTGAGGATCATCGACTGAGCGGGCTGAACACAGCCTTCTCAAGAACAGACGAGCGCGCCTACGTGCAGGATAAGCTCAAACAGGATGAATTAGCCGTGCGACAGATGGTTAACACCGGTGCGCAGATACTGGTCTGTGGTGGCCGGGATATGGCGGCGGCTGTGCGGCAGGTTATAGAAGACATTCTCAAACCCTTGCACATCGATATTGAAACTCTGAGAGGCCAGGGACGTTATCTTGAAGATGTATATTGACAGATAAAGTGACAAGGTCGAACTGAGCCTATAATCCCAAAGCACCAAATCGCGTCCTGAACAGGAAGCTGAAAGATGCCATCCACAGAAAATGAAAGACTGCTCAGCGAGCACCAGCCTAATGCCGTTCGTGCACGGCTTGCTGGTCCCGTTAAGGCCTCGACGCTACCAGATGCTGTGCTTGGCGGCATCGATGGCTGCGTTACAACGTTTGCGGTTGTATCGGGTGCGTTCGGCGCAGGTTTCTCGCCACAGGTTGCGTTGGTACTCGGCTTTGCAAACCTGATTGCAGACGGCTTCAGCATGGCGGTAAGTAATTACGAAGCGGGCCAGGCGCAGTTGAATCAGATCAAATTTGCTGAACGCACAGAACGTGAACATATCCGTGCTGTGCCAGAAGGTGAACGTGAGGAAATTCGCCAGCTGTTTCAGGCGAAGGGATTCGACGGCGAATTGCTGGAGCAAGTAGTGGAGGCTATCAGTCGTAATCCCGATGTGTGGGTAGCAACCATGTTGCGAGAAGAGTACGGACTCTCGGGTGCCGGACTCAGCCCACGCCGAGCCGCGTTGACTACCTTCGCCGCATTTTTGTCGGTTGGTGCTTTACCTTTACTGCCTTATGCCATCCCGGGTATGGAGAGTCAGATTCAGTTCCTGACGAGTCTTGGTTTGGCAGGCGTCGTCTTCTTGGGTATCGGAATGCTTAAAAGTATCGTCTATGGCTTACCAGCAATGCGATCAGGACTCCGGACTTTGATCATGGGTACGGCCGCAGCGGGGCTGGCGTTTGCTACTGGGCATTTTGCGCAGGGGTTATTGGGGGGTTAGTTCTTCAGCGGTGAATAGACAATTTAACATAATATTCCCCTAAGAGCTGATATTCATTCGCGTACCCGCTATTGGAATTAACGGCGGATTTCTCGCTCTGTTCGCCCAATGAGTGTAGTTGCAGAATTGAATTTTTAAAGCACAACTCATGCTGAAATGAAAATTATTTAGCAAGGGCCAGTCGTCGACTAATTACTGCGCAACTTTATGAATTGTGGAAAAAATGGTGTCGATATCATTGATGCCAAAGGCTTAGCGTACAATTTTTTCCGTTTCGTGAACTGACCCCACCATTGCTCTGAATCCTGGGTGCTGCTGTATGTGAGGCGCTGGCTAACGGCACCGATGCAGACGAAAGATGGTAAGCAGGAACGACGGAACGTTGGCACACCACAAGGTGGCCCGTTATCGCCAGTTCTGGCAAACCTGTTTCTGCATTATGCATTGGATCGTTGGCTGACCGTTCGTCATCCGGATATCCCATTCTGCCGATATGCAGATGACGGAATACTGCGTTGTCGAAGTGAGCGTGAGGCTCAGTATCTGCATTCCCAGCTAGATATGCGTGAGGTGGACCCAATAGCTATTCACAGAGATGCCCAACAAACGAGTATACTGGCCTGTGTTTGTCCAGGCTGCTCGGATAAATCACCATCAGCTCCTTGCTAAGGCCAGGCTCACTCACGGGAATAGCCACCAGACTTCCATTTTGGACCTCCTCCCGTACAGAACTTTCAAGCACCAACGATGCGCCAAGTCCGACCTTAACCGCTTGCTTGACGGCTTCGGTGCTACCCAGCTGCATAGATACCGTCGGAAATGGCCCATGCTCACCGAAGTAGGTCGCCAAAAGCCGGCCAGTGCCGGTGCCGGGTTCGCCGCCGATCAGAGCCATGTTAGACAGCGTATCGCGGTCGATATCGGTTCGACGGGCTAACGGGTGACCAGGCGGAACGATTAGAACAACGGGCTCGTTACGCCACGCCTGAGCATGGAATCCGGGTAGATCATGCCACCACTCCATAATCGCCACGTCCAGCTCACCGTCCGATAAATGCCGTGCAATAGTCGGATTGGAATCTATTACCACATCCACCTCGGGCCCTACGCCCAGCTCCTTGTAACGACGGATGTAGGGCTGGAGCATATAAATCCCAATATTGGAGCTCGCCCCAACGCGAAGTCGAGCCTCCATAATGGAAGATCTCGCCTGCTCCTCCAGCCGGAGCAGACTTCGGGCAAAAGGCAACAAGGTTAAGGCAGCCCGGGTTGGCTCACAGCCAGAGCGCCCCCTGTGGACCAATAAAACGCCAAGTTGGTTTTCGAGTTTTTGAAGGTGCTGGGACAGTGTGGGTTGTGCGATGTCCAACTGGCGGGCTGCGGCCTGAAACCCGTTGTGGTCCAGCACCGCCACGAAACTCTTCAGCCAGACAAGATTCAGCATGGGCCGCTCTCGCGGCCACTGGGATCATTGATCGCATCACCCGGCCGCTCACCCCGAAGCACTTGCAGAATGTTCCGAGCAGCGCGTTGCTCGATAGCCAGACGCACCTGGCTGACTGCCGATCCGATGTGAGCAGTAAACAGCGTGTTGGGGTGGGCCCTGAGCCCCTGGGCGATCTCCCTCGGACGATCTTCTCTCGCCCAATCTTCCATCTCAAACACATCAGCGGCGTACCCCCCCAACTGACCGGATTGAAGCGCTTGCAGAACACTACCCTCATCCACCACAGATCCACGGCAGGGATTGATAAGGAATGCGCCCGGTTTCATTCCTGTTAGCGTTTCGCGATTAATGGTGTGGAGGGTTTGCTCATTGAGCGCCAGTGCCAGGATCACAATATCTGACTGGGCCAGCAGCATCTTGAGGGGAGTATGGGACAAACCCAGTGCCTGCTCATGCTGCACGGGTAAACGTTCCGGCTGGGAATAGATTAAATCCGCTCCCCATCCGTTCAGGCGCTGCGCCACCGCTTGGCCGATGGCCCCCATACCCACAATACCAATCCGTGAGCCTTCGATCCCCTGCCCATAGAAGCGTGGTGTCCAGCCAGTAAATTCACCGGATCGAACGAAGTGGTCCGCCGCCTTGACTTGTCGGGTGAGACTGATCGTCAGCCCGACCGTTAGCTCTGCAGTAGGCACGGTTAGCAAATCCGGTACAAATGTCAGCCAAACCCCATGACGCGTGCAGGCATCCACATCAAAGTTGTCATAGCCTTTCAGGGCTGCACCAATCACCTTCAAGCGCGGACACCCCTGTAGGAACTCCACTCCAACTCGGTCTGGCATGAACGCCATCATCGCATCAGCGTCTGCAACGCGCGCAGCCACTTCCTCCTGGGGCAACGTGGCGCCGGATTGGTTGGTGACCAGCTCGCAATCTTGGGCAAGTTCATCCAGAACACTGTCATGGACCTTATGGGTTATCACAACCTTGGGTTTCATCGACGTTCCTTATTTGAATTTCTTACGAAGGCGGCCACTGAGACTGTCCACGACGGTGACCATCAACAAGATGACAATGAGAATGGCGCTGACTTCCTGATACTGCATGATTCTCAGCGAGCCCATCAATTCGAAGCCAATACCACCGGCACCCACCATGCCCATTACGGTCGAGGCACGGAAATTGTATTCCCAGCGATAAATGGACACGTCCGCGAATTGAGGAAGTACTTGTGGCAGCACGGCGTGATAGAGCACCTGCAAGCGAGTAGCGCCGGCAGCATCGGCCGCTTCCACTGGCGCCTCATCTACATGCTCAATCGCTTCGGCAAAAAACTTTCCAACCATGCCAATGGAGTGAAGACCGAGCGCCAGTACGCCAGGCAACGCCCCAAAACCAACAGCAGCCACGAAGATGATGCCCATGATCAGTTCCGGGACTGAACGCAAACCGTTTAAAAGGGTTCGAGTTACTTGGAACACCACCGGATGTGGAGAGGTGTTGCGCGCAGCCAGGAATGCCAGTGGCACAGACAAGGTTACTGCAATGGCAGTACCGGCAATGCTCATCGCAAGCGTGTCGATTAACGGCGACACCCAGCTGGCCACATTGGTGAAGTCAGGTGGAAGAGATTCGCCAATGAGTGTGCCTATGGCTGGCACGCCATTGGCAAGTGTATTGAAATTGAGCAGCCCTACGTACCAACTTGCGACAAAAATGATGAGCAGCACTAACAGCGACTGTCCGAGTTTTTTCCGCCAGCCTTTCGCGTGCTCATCCAGCACGGAGGCCGACGGGGCCGGCGACAGAGTCGCCGGTTCCGTCGTTGTATAGTTCATGGGGCACTCCTCACATTTTTGCGAAATCAAGATTGAGCAGGCCACCCATAGCGCGGATGACATCGTAATCTTCGTCGGTAATTGCCGCGAATCCCTCAGCCTTCAGGTTGTCGAGAATCTCCGGGTCATCGATCTGCAGAAAGGCTTTCTGAATGTTGCTCTTCAGCTCAGGGGCCAGGTTCGAACGCATGGCCCAGGGGTATTGAGGAAAGTCACCGCTGTAGCCCAGCACTTTGACCTTGCTCCGATCAATCAAACCGCGGTCCATCACATGCTCGAAGATAACTTCGGACAACCCTCCGGCGTCGGCATTGCCATTGGCGACGTTAACCGCAACAGCGTCATGGCTACCGACGAAATGAGCCTCATAGTCCTTTCCGGCTTCGAGCTCTGCCTTCTCAAGGAGTACGGTCTTGGGGATCAGGTGGCTGGAAGTGGATGCGCGGTCACCGTAGGCCATTTTCTTGCCTTTGATATCCGCGAAGGAGCCAACGCCAGAGTCCGCATTGGCAATAATGATGGAGCGATAAGTCGGCTTCCCGTCTACCACCATGGCGGCAAAGGGTTCAATGTCACTCTTACTCTTGGCCATCACATAGGACAACGGACCAAAGTAAGCCAGGTCAATTCGGCCAAAACGCATGGCTTCGATCATGGAGGAGTAATCGGTGGTAACAATCAGTTCTACTTCCTTACCAAGAGTGGTTTCGAGGTAATCCTTCAAAGGTTGGTTTCGCTTGATCAGTTCTGACGCGTTCTCATCCGGCAGCAAGGCAACTTTCAAAAGATCAGGGTCTGTATCTGCGGCATGGGCTGACCAATGGATGCCGAGCATCATTATCAGAGCCAGCAAAGAGTGAATCATTGTCTTCATTGTGCTATCTCCAGTACGTCTGTCGTTATCGGGGTGGTCTTAGGTTTATGGATGGCTGGTTTGCCTTCCGCAGCTACCACGCTGGGTGAACGGTGGTAAATCTCGTCCAGGTGTTTCGATTTCAGGTTTTCAGGAGCATCGTCAAAAACGATATGAGCGTTCGAAAGGCCGATGATCCGGTCTGCAAAACGCTGGGCGTATTCCAATTGGTGCAAGGAAATAACCGCGGTGATTCCATCTTCCTGACAAATATCGCGCAGTAGGCCGAGTACCTTTTCAGAAGTGGCCGGATCCAGGCTGGCAACGGGCTCATCGGCAAGAATCATGGATGGTTGCTGCACCAATGCTCTGGCGATTCCAACCCGCTGCTGCTGGCCGCCGGACAACTGATCTACTCGGGAAAGCGCTTTGTCAGCCAGACCTACGCGGTCGAGGCATTGCAGAGCCAACTCCAGGTCCTGCCGGGGCAGGGGAAGCAGGCTTCGCCAAGTACCGTGATACGCAAGTCTGCCTGTCAGCACATTCTGTAACGCGGTGTATCGTTCGATCAGCTGGTGATGCTGGAACACCATGGCGGTGCGGCTGCGGTGCTGTCGCAGGATTCTACGGTTGGTCAGTTCACCAAACTCGCCAGACACAACCTTCCCGGTTGTGGGCTTAACCAGGTGATTCAGTGAACGAAGCAGAGTGGATTTACCCGCGCCTGAAAGTCCCAGTAGCACGGTGAATTCGCCCTTGTGAAAGTGAACGTTGGTGGGTTTGAGCGCGAGGACGTTTCCCGGGTAGGTTACGCCCATACTCTCGACTCGAAGCATCACATTGGTTGATTGAGTTGGCGCCACAGGATCACCTTTTGCAATAAATAAGCTCGCCGTATTGCGAGTTACAATTGAACGGTAAAGCTGAGAGATGACACCGTCGTGTCACTGACGTGACAGGTTGATGAAGTGCTTTTGGTTCGCAAGGATTTTCCGAAGGGCTCTGTGAAATACATGGAGCTCAGCCAAAGTGGAACGAGCCACCCAGGAGCTTAAGCAACAAAAATTGCGTTCCACCGTCAGTCGGCGAATCTCACGGTACAGTTCGTCCGTGCTGAGTTCATCGAATTGCTTACCGACTATACTCTTGCCTTCGAGGAGGTCGGACGCGCTCTCCAATAGGTCGCGCTTCCAGGTGCTGACTATGGTGGGGTGGATCTGGAAACGGGCAGCAATTCAAGGTGTGGCCTTAAGGGTGGGCAAGGACAGCCTTGCACTTACTAATTCGAAATAAAGTAAGCGAACATTACCCAGAGATATAAGCCAAATCCGGATGGCCAAAAAACGATTTCAATAGTCGTGGCAATTTTTGCAAACGTCGAAGCTGCCGGTAAACAGTGCTCCGAAGTTGTTCTTTGCTGTTAATGATCTTTTTACCGACGTGATGGTATTTGATATAGCCCCAAACAGACTCGTCAGGATTCAGCTCCGGCGAGTACGGCGGCAGGAAGAACAACCTGAGCTTGCCGTCGAGACTCTCAACATAGTCTCGAACCCGACGAGCATGATGAACCGGGTGGTTATCGAGGATCAGGAAAACCGGCTTGTCAACGTCTTGCACCAGAGCCTTGAGGAAACCAAGAAACGCATCGGTGTTCATGTTGCCCTGAATGGTCTTAAAGCGAAGCTCGCCGCGAGGCGAGATGGCCGAGATCAGATTGATGCTGAAGCGACTGCCCGTATTACGGATGATCGGAGTTTCACCCCTGGGTGCCCAGGTGGTGCCACTGTGATAATCAGACCGAATGCTGGCTTCATCGCCGAAATAGATGGTGGCGCCGACTTTTTTTGCTTCCTTGCGAATTTCCGGGTAGGTCTCTTCTTTCCATTGTTTCACGGCCTCTGGTTTTTGCTGGTAGGCCCGATGCAGGGGTTTCTGAGGCGTCAGCCCCAGGTTTCGAAGCAGACGACCGACCGAGACATCGCTTAACCGGACGTTGAACTTTTGCCGGATGAGCTCACGAACTCGGCCCCGAGTCCACAGGGCAAAATCAAACTTCAACTGGTCCGGCGTAAAGGTCGTTATCCAGATATACAGCTCCCGGATCTGAGCACCGCTCAGTTTCTTGGGACGACCGGAAATCTGCTTGGCCTTGAGCGCGTCAAAGCCACCCTCGCGGTAGGCAGCCAGCCATTCATAGATTCGTGCTCGGCTCATCCCCAGCGCTTTGATGACGACTTCTGGACTCTCGCCATCCATGACCCGTTGAACGGCGCGAACGCGAATGGCTTCTAATGTTTTGTGATCAAGTTTACGACCGTCATCGTGGCGCATGTGTGTAAATATCCGATAAGCTTGGCGAACGGAGCCTACATTATAAATGATGTTCGCTTACTTTCGAACCCATTAGTAATTGCATCATTAGTGAGGTTTTTTCCTGGAGCTGTGATTTCGTTTTTAATATGGAAGTCGCTCCTTGTTAAATCTTATGAGATACCATCAAAAATTAAATCGTTAATGCGAATTGAGTTGGCGTTGAACTTTATAGCAACTATATTTATATATTATGCATATATGCAAGGTTACGTTAGTGAGAAGCCAATACCGATTCTGTTTGGTATTATTTATAATATAATCTGTGCTTCTTATTTAAAGCGTTCAAAGCGAGTTTCCTCATACTATGGTGTCAGCTCTTAAAGCCTCTCATAACAAGTGCAGGCACGGCGACGCCCACTACATTGCGCCTTCGGCTTCATTTCGTAGGCGCGCATGCTGCAAGCGTTGAGGCTGTAGAAAAACCCCGAAATCACCCTGTGTTTTGATAGGATCAGGCAAACGGACAAGGAGTGGTCAGATGCCCCGCTTCAAGCACTACAACTACGACCAGGACACCATGGTCGCCATCAACTACCAGGAACAGCTCCAGCCCGGCACCTTTGAACACGCGGTGCACTACCTGATCGAGCACAAACTGAACCTGGCGGTGTTTCATCCCAAGTACCGCAACGAAGACACTGGCCGGCTGGCCTACGATCCGGCCATCCTGCTGAAGATCATCCTGTTTGCCTACTCCAAGGGCATCACCTCCAGTCGCGAAATGCAGTGGTGTTGCGAGACCAACATCATCTTCAAAGCTCTCTCCTGCGATACCGTTCCGCATTTCACGACCCTGGCCAAGTTTGTCAGCAGCCACGCCGATGAGATCGAAGAGCTGTTCGAACAAGTTCTGCTGGTGTGCCACGAAGAAGGTCTGTTGGGTAACGAGCTGTTTGCCATCGACGGCTGCAAAATGTCCTCCAACGCGGCCAAGGAATGGTCCGGCACCTTTAAAGAGCTGGGCGAGAAGCGGGAGAAACTGCGACGACTGATCCGTCATCACCTCAGGGCGCATTACGAGCGGGACGAGGCAGACACCGAGGCCGAACTGGACCGCGACATCCGCCGAGCGAAGACCATTCTGTCGTTGGATGAGGCCGCTAAAAAGATTGATCGTTTCCTAAAGACGAGCCGCCCACGGATGGGCCGGGGGAAACGGAGCAAGGAAGTGAAGAGCAACGTCACCGATAACGAAAGCGCCAAGATGACCACCAGCAAAGGCACGATCCAGGGCTACAATGGGGTCGCCACGGTGGATAAGAAACACCAAATCATCATCGACGCCCAGGCCTTTGGCGAAGGCCAGGAACATCACACCCTGCAACCGGTACTGGAAACCGTCGAAGCCCGTTTCAAGAAACTGGGTATCGCTGACAACATCTACCAGTCTGGCGCTATTGTCACTGCCGACACCGGCTTCGCCAACGAGGCCAACATGCAGTACCTGCATGACCGTCAGATCAACGGCTATGTGCCAGACAACCAGTTCCGCAGCCGGGACCCGAAGTTCACAAACCAGAAAGACAAGTACGGCAAGCGGCATCAAAACCTGCCGGACAAGGGTTGGAAAGACATCATTCCGGCCAGTGAATTCCAGTTCGATCCCGTGAACCTGATCTGCGTCTGCCCGACTGGCGAAGAGCTTACCTATCGGGGTCAAAGGGAAGCCGAGAATGGCAAGGTCCGAGTTCACTTCGAAGGTCGATTGCTGCAATGTCGCCACTGTCCCAAGAAGCACCAATGCATGCAGAACCCTGCATCCGCTAACCACCGAAATGGGTCTGGCCGACAGGTGTCGTTCACCATTGAGAACAAGCGTCTGCCGAACTACACGGACTGGATGAAGCACCGGGTCGACAGCCAACAGGGCAAAGAGATATACAGCCACCGAATGTCGGTGGTGGAGCCGGTGTTCGGCAACATCGGCACGAACAAACGGCTGAATCGCTTCAGCTTGCGAGGCAAGAAGAAGGTGCAAGGCCAATGGCAGCTATACTGCCTGGTGCACAATATTGAGAAGTTGGCGAATTACGGGCGGTTAGCAGCGTGATGTCGGGATCAGGCGGTTACAAATGTGTCTGCTGGATGTCAGCTATACCGGCACTGACACCGTCAAAAGGGCTGAAACTCATGGCTGAACATCGGAACGATGATAATCGGCTAACTGATGGCCGCTAAGAAAATTTTAGGAACCAGGTGCTGGGGAAGGCTCGGAATCGGGTTTTTCTACAGCCTCGTTAAGTGTTTTCAGGGAGGAAACTGTGAGTAAGTATCAGATTGCCCAGCTCAACATTGCCACACTAATGGCTCCGATCGATTCGCCTCAGCTTTCAGATTTCGTCGCGAATTTGGACAGGATAAACGCGTTGGCTGAGGACTCGCCTGGTTTCGTCTGGCGCTTGCAAACCGACGAAGGTGATGCCACCGGCATTGATTATTTTGGCTCCGATAAGATCGTGAATCTTTCTCTCTGGGATTCGGTCGAGGCTTTGCATGATTATGTTTATCGGTCTGCCCACGTCGAGATCATGCGTCGCAAGAAAGAGTGGTTCCACAAAATGGGTGAGGCATACATGGTTCTTTGGTGGGTGCCTGCCGGTCACATTCCCTCAGTCGAAGAAGCGGCGCAAAAGCTGAACACCCTGAGAGAGCATGGACCGACCGCCGAGGCTTTCACGTTCAAAAAAGCCTTCCCGGCTCCAAGTGAATTGGGCACCGTGTCGACCGATACTTTGGGTGGTGAATGTCCAGCCACTTAACAAATCAATTAAGTTCGTTCCGGCCTTCGGCCTCCACCGGACGGCCCTGTCGGGCCGCCGCTTATTTTCGGCGTTACATGGTGAGGTCAGCCTTGTGATTCCAGTGAAGCTGAGGGATCTTCAACAGAAAGATAAGACGGCTGTTATGTCGATGCTTCGAGATCCTGAGGTCATGCGATTTCTTGGGCCGGGTCGCGCCCTGACAGAAGATGAGGCGAATTCTTGGTTCGAGAGTGCTCTCACTAACCCAACTCGCTTTGCTATTGCAGAGGCTGATAAAGATGAATTTATCGGGTTCTGCGGTATTAAGCAGATAGATGGCGTTTTCGACTTCGGCTATTTCATCAGGTCGGAGTTTTGGGGAAACGGGATAGCTGCCAAGGCTTGCGAGTTGGCGGTTGAAAGGCTATCCACAGAGTTCGACCTCGATACCGTTCAGGTCTTCATCGCGGACGATAATGTGGCCAGCAAGAGAGTGGCCCAAAAATTGGGTTGGCAGGCCACGCATAGTGGTTCTAAGGATGGAGAGTATGGCGGATACTATCGAATCACCATGTAACAAGGCGGTCAACCGGACACCAAAAGCGTGCCGCTTTTGGTTCCCTCCGCTGGCGCTCCGGCGCCGGTTACCTAAGCGTTATGCACAGGGAGAGATGAGTGCCATTGTTTGAAACAGAGAGGTTGATTGCAAGGAAGCTGTCCCATCAAGACGTTCCGGTGCTCACTGGAATGCTCAGTGATCCAGAAGTTATGAAGTTCTCCGTCCGTGGAGTTTGTGACGAAGAAGCCACCCGAAAATTCGTTGATTGGTGCCTTCAGTGTTACGCCTCCCATGGGATAGGGCCATGGGCATTGTGTGAGAAAAAATCAGGGAATTTTATCGGCTTCTGTGGCGTCGGGCCGGAGTTGGTTGGCAATGTTGAGGAGATCAACCTGGGTTATCGTCTGGCGCGCAGGTTCTGGCATCAGGGGTATGCGACAGAAGCTGTAAAAGGCGTTCTCCAGTATGCTTTCGACCATAAACACTGCGAGTCGGTAATTGTTATTATCGAGCCGGAGCATACAGCTTCTGTCAGGGTTACGGAGAAGGTCGGGTTCGGAGACTATACGATTCGAGAGTTCCATGCCCGACCTGTGCGGGTGTATCGAATGTCGTGCGACGACTGGGCACTGCATAACAAATTGTTGTAGTGCGTTCCGGGCCTGGCGGCCCTACACCGGACGCCTACTACGCTGCGCTCCGTAGTCGCCGCTAAACAAAAGCGTTATACATGAGAGGGAACTCAGGTGAGCCTGAAAGATCACTTTGAATTGCTGTCCATATACAACCAATGGATGAATGCCAAAATTTACGAGTCTGCAAGTTCGCTCTCTGCAACAGACTTAACTCAGGATCGCGGGGCTTTTTTCGGCTCTATTCTTGGAACTCTGAATCACATCGTCGTTGGTGACACGATCTGGCTGAAGCGGTTTGCCAACCATCCATCCTGCGTGGGCTCGTTGCAGGAGGTCGCCAACCTTCCAAATCCGACAAGCCTAAGCCAGATAGTGTTTGACGATATTGGTAGCTTATTCGAACATCGGACTTGGCTTGACCGGCAGATTATTAGCTGGGTAGCCGGGTTAACCCAAAGCGATCTGGATTTCGTTCTCAGCTACCACAACACCAAAGGGATTCCGGCCAATAAGCGATATTCGAGTCTTGTCCTTCATTTTTTTAACCATCAGGCTCATCATCGAGGGCAAGTTTCCGCTCTATTATCACAGGCAGGTGCGGACGTTGGGGTTACTGACCTATTGGCTCTGATTCCGGAGGAAACTCACGTATAACCAGTCGCTGTAGTGCGTTCCCGGCCCGAGGGCCGTCCACCGGACGCCACTGTCGTGGCGCCGCTAAGCTCAGCGTTATGCATGAGAGAACATGGAAGAACTAATCAAAGAATTAATCGCCACTGGTAATATCGTACAAGACTCAGACGAGTCGGTGCCTTGGCCTGAGCGAGAGGATCGATTTAATAGGTATATCGAACTTTTAGATTCGTTGTCAGGCAACGAAGGCATTGAAGTAGTCAGGGCACTAATACAGTCAATGCAAGCAGAAGATGATTATGGAGCATATCAAACAACCCAGGCGGCGCTCGGGAGGTTTCCTGGCGCTGAATACATTGAGGCGCTGATTTCTGAGCTCCCGCCAATGATACAGAGAAATTCTGAATGGGCAGGAGAGCTATTGTGCGGGCTGGCTAATTCAGTTGGCACAAAATACGAAAGTAATATTTCTACCTTTATCAAGATGCTTTCCATGTCGCCAGAAGATTCGAGGAAAATAATTAATCAATACATCGGTCAGCAAGAGAAAGCTGGTTGGCTTGAGCATCGAAAAGGAGTCCTGAGTGCGGACAATGCATAACAAGGCCAGTCACAGCGACAGCTTTTCCGTTGCGGCTTCGCCTCCACTACAAAGCTGCGCGTGCTGGCAGCGTTATGTGTGAGGGAAGCATCATGGCTATCGCTGAAATAGAAGCATATTTCGGGCAGAAGCTTCCGAAAGTCTACAGAGACTTTGTTCTAGGCCAACCAACAGGAATCAATGGGGACATTCATCTTTACCCCCTTGCACTACTGATAGAGCGGAATGAGTGCTACGAAACGAGAAAGTATGCGCCCGGCTACATAAGTATCGGAGATGATGGTGGAGGGCAGGCCTTCCTGATCAGCTTTGACGAAGATGACCCGGCGGTGGTCGCGGTAGGGCATGGGAGCATGGATCCTAAATTCAAAGAGCTGGTTTGCTCAAGCTTCAGCGGTTGGGTGGCTACAGGCTTTCAGTATGAAGACGGGTAACCACATAACCATACGGTCAACCGGACACCATAGCCCTGGCGGGCTATGGTTCCCTCCGCTGGCGCTCCGGTGCCGGTTACCTTCGCGTTAAGCGTAAAGGCAAGCTATGTACGCAGATGTGTTAGATAGATTGACTCAGTGTGTCAGGCGGGACGGGAAGCCTGATGGAGGCCTTGAAGGAAAGTTTGATTTCCAGGGTGAAGAAGTCTCTGTTGCCGTAGATCCAGACGATGAAGAGTGGGATGTTATTTTATGGCGGGCAAAAGAAGTCCTATCGAAGCTGGAATTATATGAAAGGAAAGCAAAGGAGAAAATACTTCAAGATTGCTTCTCTTCATACAATGATGATTGGCGGCAGCAGGATGAGCCCGTTCTTACAGAGGATCAGTTCCTACAGCGGATTAAGCTCGTGCACATATGGTTTCTTGGGGTAGACGGTGTTGATTTCATGTATTCCGATGGCGGTATGTTTGGCGGTCATTCCCTAATCTCGCAATCATTTGATGGAGAGAACTTTACCTATGTGCAAATGTATGGGTAGGCGCTTAACAAACTGTTCCAGTGCATTCCGGCACCTTCGGTGCCTCCATCGGACAGCCTTTACAGCGCTTCGCACCTCCAAGGCTGCCGCTGAACAAGGGCGTTATGCCCCATGGGGTTCTGGAAGTAGCCATGGAAGATAAAGAGAAAAACAGGTCAATGCTAAATGCCGTAAGGCATGGCGATCTAGAAAAAATCAAGGCGATCCTTGAGGAAGATTCTGATTATCTTCATAAGTTGACGCCTTTTGGGTCTTGGCTTCACATCGCTGCGAGCGCCGGGCAGAAGTCGGTGGCGAAGTATCTCATTGAGCAAGGCATTGATATAAACATTAATGGAGGTGTCTCTGGTGGAAACCCTCTCAATGCTGCTGCTCAAGAAGGTCAACGGGAAATGGTATGTTTTTTGATCAAAAGTGGCGCCTGCTTCGATATAAGTGAGCCAGAACGTATTGCCTTGTTCTCTGCGATTTACGACGGCCATACGGACATCGCCCGAATTTTGGTGGAAGCCGGCATCGACACGTCGGTGAGGTATACGGGGCAGTCAATGAAGAATATGGGCGCCTTGGAATTCGCAAAAGAAAGAGGTCATGCAGAGACCATTGCGTACGTGCAAACGGTGGCCTAGACGGCATAACCAGCGCAGGCACAGCGACGGCCTTTTCGTTGCGGCTGCGCCTACACTACAAGGCCGCGCGTGCTGCGGGCGTTGAGGCTGTAGAAAAACCCCGAAATCACCCTGTGTTTTGATAGGATCAGGCAAACGGACAAGGAGTGGTCAGATGCCCCGCTTCAAGCACTACAACTACGACCAGGACACCATGGTCGCCATCAACTACCAGGAACAGCTCCAGCCCGGCACCTTTGAACACGCGGTGCACTACCTGATCGAGCACAAACTGAACCTGGCGGTGTTTCATCCCAAGTACCGCAACGAAGACACTGGCCGGCTGGCCTACGATCCGGCCATCCTGCTGAAGATCATCCTGTTTGCCTACTCCAAGGGCATCACCTCCAGTCGCGAAATGCAGTGGTGTTGCGAGACCAACATCATCTTCAAAGCTCTCTCCTGCGATACCGTTCCGCATTTCACGACCCTGGCCAAGTTTGTCAGCAGCCACGCCGATGAGATCGAAGAGCTGTTCGAACAAGTTCTGCTGGTGTGCCACGAAGAAGGTCTGTTGGGTAACGAGCTGTTTGCCATCGACGGCTGCAAAATGTCCTCCAACGCGGCCAAGGAATGGTCCGGCACCTTTAAAGAGCTGGGCGAGAAGCGGGAGAAACTGCGACGACTGATCCGTCATCACCTCAGGGCGCATTACGAGCGGGACGAGGCAGACACCGAGGCCGAACTGGACCGCGACATCCGCCGAGCGAAGACCATTCTGTCGTTGGATGAGGCCGCTAAAAAGATTGATCGTTTCCTAAAGACGAGCCGCCCACGGATGGGCCGGGGGAAACGGAGCAAGGAAGTGAAGAGCAACGTCACCGATAACGAAAGCGCCAAGATGACCACCAGCAAAGGCACGATCCAGGGCTACAATGGGGTCGCCACGGTGGATAAGAAACACCAAATCATCATCGACGCCCAGGCCTTTGGCGAAGGCCAGGAACATCACACCCTGCAACCGGTACTGGAAACCGTCGAAGCCCGTTTCAAGAAACTGGGTATCGCTGACAACATCTACCAGTCTGGCGCTATTGTCACTGCCGACACCGGCTTCGCCAACGAGGCCAACATGCAGTACCTGCATGACCGTCAGATCAACGGCTATGTGCCAGACAACCAGTTCCGCAGCCGGGACCCGAAGTTCACAAACCAGAAAGACAAGTACGGCAAGCGGCATCAAAACCTGCCGGACAAGGGTTGGAAAGACATCATTCCGGCCAGTGAATTCCAGTTCGATCCCGTGAACCTGATCTGCGTCTGCCCGACTGGCGAAGAGCTTACCTATCGGGGTCAAAGGGAAGCCGAGAATGGCAAGGTCCGAGTTCACTTCGAAGGTCGATTGCTGCAATGTCGCCACTGTCCCAAGAAGCACCAATGCATGCAGAACCCTGCATCCGCTAACCACCGAAATGGGTCTGGCCGACAGGTGTCGTTCACCATTGAGAACAAGCGTCTGCCGAACTACACGGACTGGATGAAGCACCGGGTCGACAGCCAACAGGGCAAAGAGATATACAGCCACCGAATGTCGGTGGTGGAGCCGGTGTTCGGCAACATCGGCACGAACAAACGGCTGAATCGCTTCAGCTTGCGAGGCAAGAAGAAGGTGCAAGGCCAATGGCAGCTATACTGCCTGGTGCACAATATTGAGAAGTTGGCGAATTACGGGCGGTTAGCAGCGTGATGTCGGGATCAGGCGGTTACAAATGTGTCTGCTGGATGTCAGCTATACCGGCACTGACACCGTCAAAAGGGCTGAAACTCATGGCTGAACATCGGAACGATGATAATCGGCTAACTGATGGCCGCTAAGAAAATTTTAGGAACCAGGTGCTGGGGAAGGCTCGGAATCGGGTTTTTCTACAGCCTCGTTATTCCGAAATCTGAACGTTCGCTTTGCGACCATACCGTGTACCAAAAGCTTGTTCCTTGAGGGCACCAAACATGTTGTGCCGCTGGCCTGGGTTTGGGATCGTGGAGCCTGAGAATGGCTTGGCCAGAAGCGCCGGTCCATCGCCAATGACTCGGTTAGTCTTTTGCCTGTCGAAGCGAGCCTGAGCAAGGGAGCCGAAGGTCCCGACGAATGGCAGCCCCCATTGGGCGAGTGCGGCTATGTAGCTCGCTTCGTTCGGGTGGTAAAGTCATACTATCTGCAGCCTACTGCCCCGGAGTTGGCCTGCTTGTGATTGCGGAGAGTGTGCCATGAAGACCAAACGCCCAACCGAAAAAGAACTCCTGGACGGCCTAGATGCCCACACCGCCCATGCTGACGAGCTGGCCGAGCCGCTCCCTCAGGAGCTTACACCTCTGGAACGCCTAAAGGGGACAGTCAAAGGCTACGAGCGACCAACCGATCCGGTTTGGGACGAGTGGTTCGACTCTGAAGGCGTCAGTGACGACTTTGTGGAAGATCGAGAGCAGCCCAAGGATGGACGAACATAATGGCCCTCGATGACGAAAAAACTAGAGGGCATGTGGCTCTCAAAGGCTTTTTTGGTATCTGTCGCGAATGGGACTGCACCCAGAAAGAGATGATGCAGTTGCTCGGCGGTGTGTCCCGGAGCACGCTGGCCAAGTATGAGACGTTGCCACATGTAACGCTCTCGCAGGATACCCTGGAGCGCATCAGCTACATCCTGGGCATCTACAAATCCTTGAGAGTCATGTACCCAACGGCCGAGCGCGCCAATCACCGGATTCGCCTGGTAACCAGTGAAGTTCCTTTCGCTGGAACGTCTGCCCTGGACTTTATGGCGCTAGGCTCCATGAAGCACCTCATGGAAACTCGACGCTACTTTGATGCAAAGCGGGCGGGTTAACCAGCCCCCGTCGACCAAGATTTTGGGCGGTCAGTTTGGCCACCTTTTTTGTTTGAGTGGTAGGAAATACGGAGCCAGTTCGACCGGATGGAATCAATCAACGCCGCCAGTTTGCTGGCCTCCAACCCCATGCGGGAAAAGTAGTTGTCCGGCAGTGCGCCTTTCAGCGATGGGTTCAGTTTTTCAATGGAAAACAGGGCTGAATCAATTTTTACCGCTATGTCGTCCTGCTTGGCCTGTTTCTGCAGGGTATTCCAGCGGGCATGCTCGGGCAGGTAGAACACGTTTTTCATGGTGTAGAATTCCACCATGTCTACATAGGCCTCTTGCCCCTCCTTAACCAGCGCCTGTTTTCGGGCCTCAAATTTATCGCTAACGAATTTGAGGAAGATCAGGCTGAGCACCACGTGCTTGTATTCCGACGATTCCACCGTACCGCGCAACTTGTCAGCGGTGTCCCAGAGGGTTTGTTCGAAGGTGCGGGTGTTCTTTTTTACAGGGGAAGACGCCTTGCTCATGAACTGCCTTTAGTTACGGGTGCGGTGGGAACAAATCCAATAGTGACTGGCATGATAGCGCCTACACAAAGTTTGTGCCTAACCCTGAGCCACTATAATTCAGGGATTCAACTCTCCACCGAATACGACAAAATGCGGGACAGCTGGCTGTATGGCAACTCGGTTTCCTGGTGCCAACCGGTAAACGCAGCCTGCGCCTGCTGCAGCCCTTTCTTGCTCGTTGGTGAAGCATCCAGAAGATTGGCGTTGCGCAGGCCGGCAACAACATCGTGAGACAAAATAAAGCCATCCCAGCCAACAATGCGCAGAAAATACTGAGCACTGTTACCGCCCAAGCGGGAGCCATTGCGCTTTAGCCACAACAACAAGCCAACTTGATCTTCTGACGACCATTGCTGCAGAAAAGCCCCAAAGCTGCCGTATTCCCGCGCAGCATCCACAATCATGCGGGCATTTTCCGGCACGGTACGTATTTTCTGCATGTTGCGCACAATCCGTTCATCCTGCGCCAACTCTTCCAAAACGTCTGGTGGCACCTGTTGCCAGTAGGCAGGCACAAAGCCATGAAAAGCCGCTTCAAAACCCGGCCATTTGTTGTCTATAACGCGCCACACAAAACCAGCCTTGAATACGCAGCGGGTGATTTCCGAGAGGTAACGATCATCCGATCGCGCCTCCAGGGCCGTGGCTGGCGGCAGTTTTGGCAGCAGGGCGTTCAGCTCTTCGATGCCGCCTTTACGGGCGATGGCACGCTCATGAATCTCTGAAAAACGCATAATGTCTCGCCTTTGAAGTATTGACGGGTACCCGAAAATTAATGTCACAGTTGTATTAATAGTGACCTAACTCAATTCATTTTTTTGTTTCTCGTCTATCTTGGAGATGAACGATCCGGAAATCGTGCTCACTCCTGGCTGGATGAGAGCAAAAAGTTCACAGCCGGGATCGAGACCCTTCATTGGCTCTATATAGCTGTCGATGTGCACAAAGGAGAAGCGCTGTGAATGATAATGATAACCTCACCGAAACCCCTTCTGATAAATCTTTGGAAAACTCACCCAACGACCCTGAGCAGGATTTGGCAACGCGGTTCCCCACCGCCTATACCATTCTGTTTCTGCTGATTATATTTGTTGCAGCCCTGACCTGGATTATACCTGCCGGCCAATACGACCGGGCAATGAACGAGGAAGTCGGGCGTGAAGTGGCCGTGCCTGGCACCTACCAGACGGTCGACCCCAACCCTCAGGGCTTTATGGAAGTAATGCTGGCGCCAACGGCCGGGTTTTATGATCCGGACAGTTATGTCGCAAACGCCATTGATGTTGCCTTGTTCGTACTTTTCCTGGGCGGCTTCCTCGGCGTGATGAACGCTACGGGGGCCATAGATACTGGGATACGCAGCGCCATGCGACATCTCAAGGGTCGTGAGGTCTGGATGATCCCGATCCTGATGAGTTTATTTGCCATCGGCGGCACCACCTATGGCATGGCTGAAGAGACCCTGGCGTTTTATGCCATTCTGATTCCAGTGATGATGGCCGCCGGATACGACGTTGTAACCGGCGTTGCCATTATCCTGATCGGGGCCGGCATTGGCGTTCTGGGCTCTACCATTAACCCGTTTGCCACGGTTATCGCCGCCAATGCAGCGCAAATTCCGTTTACAGACGGTATTGTCGTGCGCTTAATTCTGCTTATTGGCGGCCTGTTGATTTGCGCCGGCTACGTTATGCGTTATGCCGTTCGCGTAAAGTCAGACCCTTCTCACTCGGTGGTTTCCAGGCAATGGGATGCACACCGTCGACTTTTCCTGGGCAAGCATGCCGACGAAGTTCAGGCTTCCACTCTGACCAGAACACAGATTGTCGCGTTGCTGATCTTTGCCGCCACCTTCGTAGTGATGATCTGGGGCGTATCGTCCCAGGACTGGTGGATGGCGCGCATGGGGGCATTGTTCTTTGGCTCTGCGCTTGTTATCGGCATCATTGCCCGCCTGGGCGAGAAAGAGCTGACCGGCAGCTTTGTGGATGGTGCCCGTGATCTCCTGGGTGTGGCCCTGGTAGTAGGGCTTGCGCGAGGCATCGTGGTGATCATGGATCAGGGCATGATTGCAGACACCATTTTGCACAGCGCCGAAACCTCCCTGGGCGGTTTACCCGAACTGGCCTTTATTAACCTGATGTTCTGGATCGAGGTGGGCATGAGCTTCTTTGTACCATCGTCATCCGGCCTGGCGGTTCTCTCGATGCCGATTCTGGCACCTCTTGCAGATTTTGCTCATGTAGGCCGGGATCTGGTGGTCACCGCGTACCAGTCAGCCAACGGACTCGTAAACCTGATCAACCCGACGTTTGCAGTCGTCGTTGGAGGTTTGGCAATTGGCCGTGTGTCCTACGACCGCTGGATCGCGTTTATCTGGCCTTTGCTCCTGATTCTCACCATTTTCATTTCAGTGGTTATCAGCATAGCTGCACTCATCTAAAAGAGGATTGAACCATGTCTGATCACAAGCTTGGAGTACATTCGGAAACCGGAAAGCTGCGGCAGGTGGTTGTATGCCGCCCTGGCCTGGCCCACCGGAGGCTAACTCCATCCAACTGTGACGCCCTGTTGTTTGACGACGTTTTCTGGGTCAAACAGGCCCAGAAAGATCACGATGTGTTTGCCAGCGTGATGCGCGAGCGAGGCGTTGAAGTACTGGATGTTAACGAATTATTGGCAGAGACCCTGGATATTCCGGAAGCCCGTAAATGGATCCTGGACCACCGGATTACGTGGAACGACATTGGTGTAGGGATGATTTCCGACCTGCGCGCCTGGATGGACGAGTTGCCGGGAGCCGAGCTTTCAAAATATCTGATTGGCGGCCTTGAAGTGGGCGATTTGCCCTTTGATCCAACCGGGCTTTTTGGCAACCACTTGGGGCACTACGGATTTGTGCTGCCACCGCTGCCTAACTACCTGTTCACACGGGACAACAGCTCCTGGATCTACGATGGCGTTACCCTCAACCCCATGTACTGGTCTGCTCGGCAACCCGAAACACTGTTGATGGCCGGCGTGTACCGCTACCACCCGAAATTTGCCGGGAAGGTGGACGTGCTCTGGGGTGATCCAACACAAAACCATGGCCTTGCAACACTTGAAGGCGGTGATGTGATGCCCGTAGGTAATGGCACCGTGCTTGTGGGCATGGGTGAGCGCTCATCACCACAAGCCGTCGGGCAGCTGGCCAATGCTCTGTTCAGGAAGGGTACTGCAGAGCGGGTCATTGCCTGTCAGATCCCGAAATCCCGCGCGGCCATGCACCTTGATACCATCTTTACCTTCTGCGGTGGCAACGTCGTTACAGCCTTCAAAGAAGTCGCAGAGGAGTTGATCTGCTACGACCTGCGCCCGGGTGAGGGCGGTAAACACCTGTCTTTCCGCCAGGACCCCAGGCCCTTGTTCGACGTAGTCGCAGACGTGCTTGGCTATAAGTCCCTGGAGGTTGTTCCAACCGGAGGCGATAACCCGGCCGAACGTGAGCGGGAGCAGTGGAACGATGGTAACAACGTACTGGCCCTGAGTCCGGGTGTGGTTATTGGCTACGACCGCAACGACGACACCAACGCAGCTCTTGAGGCAGCAGGCATCGAAGTGCTGGCTATTCCAGGTGCAGAGCTGGGCCGTGGCCGCGGCGGTGGGCGCTGCATGAGCTGCCCCACAATGCGCGATCCCGTTTGACCGGAGAGGGTTCAGACCATGGCTTTTAACCTGAAAAATCGTGACTTTCTGACCTTGCGGGATTTCTCCCCGCAAGAGATCAGTTTTCTTCTGAAACTGGCCAAAGACCTGAAAGCCGCCAAATATGCCGGCACCGAGGTTCCCCAGCTTGTTAACAAGGAACTCGCACTGATCTTCGAAAAAAACTCCACCCGGACACGGGTGGGGTTCGAGGTGGCCGCCTACGACCAGGGGGCCAGAGTGACCTACCTGGGACCTTCAGGCACCCATATTGGCCACAAGGAGTCGGTAAAAGATACTGCCCGGGTGCTGGGCCGTGTTTATGACGGCATTGAATACCGGGGCTTTGGTCAGAAAATTGTTGAGGAACTGGCAGAGTATGCAGGTGTACCGGTTTTTAACGGCCTGACGGATGAGTTCCACCCAACCCAGATTCTTGCAGACTTTTTAACCATGCAGGAGCACGTTGAAAAACCACTGCATGAAATGGCCTATGTTTTTATTGGCGACGCTGCCAATAACATGGGGGACAGCCTGCTGATTGGCGGTGCCAAAATGGGTATGGATGTGCGCCTGTGTGCACCCGAAGAATGCTGGCCTGAAGAGGCCATACAAGATGAAGCTCAGGCTATTGCCCGGGAAACCGGCGCCCGCATTACCATTACCGACGACATTGATACGGCCGTGGCCGGGGTCGATTTTGTGTACACAGATGTCTGGGTATCCATGGGTGAGCCGAAAGAGAAGTGGGGCCAGCGGATCAAGCTGTTAATGCCCTACCAGGTGAACGCCGGACTGATGGAAAAAACCGGCAATCCGCGCGCCCGCTTCATGCATTGCCTGCCTGCTTTTCACAATACAGAAACAGCCGTGGGTAAAGAAATAGAAGCGGAGTTCGGCATAAGTGCCATGGAGGTGACAGACGAGGTTTTCGAAAGCCCTGCATCCATCGTGTTTGATCAGGCAGAGAATCGTATGCACACCATCAAGGCGGTGTTGGTAGCCACCCTCGGGGCCTGACGCCGGCCCCGGCTGCTAAAAAGGATACACAGGATGTTGATTGTTGCAGCATTGGGCGGTAACGCCCTTTTAAAGCGCGGTGAGCCATTAACCGCCCAAACCCAGCGCACCAATGTGAAAATCGCTGCGAAATCACTGGCCAAACTGGTAGAGGCCGGGCATGAGTTGGTGATTACCCACGGCAACGGCCCCCAGGTGGGGTTGCTGGCATTGCAGGGCGCGGCATACAAGCCTGAGGAAGCCTACCCACTGGATGTGCTGGGGGCGGAAACCGGTGGCATGATCGGGTACATGATCGAACAGGAGATGGAAAACGCCCTCAACCACTCCCGCCCTGTGGCAACTTTGCTTACCCAGGTTGTGGTTGAGCGTGAGGACCCTGCCTTCAAAAATCCCACCAAATTTATCGGCCCGGTCTATGATAAGGCAGAAGCCGAATCCCGGGCAGCCGCTGCCGGCTGGCATATTGCGGCCGACGGCGATAAGTGGCGCAGAGTTGTGCCCTCGCCTGCACCCAAAGAAATACCCGATATGCGGGTGCTGAGGTTGCTTCTGGATCAGGGAGTGGTTGTTATCTGCACCGGAGGCGGTGGCATTCCGGTATTGCGTCGCAATGACGGTAGTATGACTGGTGTAGAAGCGGTGATTGACAAGGATGCGGCCAGTGCCTTACTGGCACGAGAGTTGCGGGCTGATGCACTGCTGCTGTTAACCGATGTGGACGCGGTGTATCGTGACTTTGGTACACCTGCTGCCGCACCCGTTCAAAAAGTAACCCCCGAACAAGGACGGAAGCTGGATGTTCCGGCCGGTTCAATGGGGCCAAAGGTGGCGGCGGCCTGCGATTTTGCTGACTTTGGCGGTATCAGCGGAATTGGCCGCCTGGAAGATGCTCTCGATATTCTCGATGGGCGCGCGGGTACGCTTATCACCAGGAACGCTACCCATAACACTTAAAGGTTCGGGCTCGTTATCCATGCTGGATCAGATCGTCGATGATGGACAGATCGTGGGAATACGCGGCGGTGTTATCGATGTGAAGTTCCCGGCAACCTCGCCCCGTATTCAGGACCTGGTTTACGCCGGCAGCCTTGCGCTGGAGGTAACTTCCCTCCTTGATGACGGGGTTGTGCGCTGTATGGCGCTGGCGCCTGTACGTGGGCTGGGGCTGGGAATGCCGGTTCGGGCCACCGGGGCACCCATTCAGGTTCCGGTGGGTGATACCGTCCTGGGTCGCATGCTCAACGTATTTGGCGAACCCATTGACGACAAACCGGCTCCTGCAGCCTCAGTGTACCGCGCCATCCATCAGCCTCCCCCAGCGCTGGAAGACCGCGTAATACACAGTGATATTCTGGAAACCGGCATCAAGGCCATCGATCTGCTGTCCCCCATTGAACGTGGTGGCAAAACCGGGCTTTTCGGGGGCGCCGGGGTGGGCAAAACCGTACTGATTACGGAACTGATCAACAACACAGTTCAGCACTACCAGGGCGTAAGCTTGTTCTGCGGCATAGGTGAACGCTCCCGGGAAGCCGAAGAGCTGTACCGCGAAATGGACGATGCCGGTGTGCGCGATAAAACCGTGATGCTGTTCGGGCAGATGAACGAAGCCCCGGGAGTGCGCTTTCTGGTGGGCAAAACCGCACTCACCATGGCGGAGTATTTCCGCGACGAGCAGAAGCAGGATGTACTACTGCTCATCGACAACATTTTCCGCTTTGTGCAGGCAGGCTCTGAAGTCTCCGGATTGATGGGTCGCATGCCTTCCCGGGTGGGTTACCAGCCCACACTGGCGACTGAACTCGCCACATTGCAGGAGCGCATCACATCCACCCGCAACGGTGCCATCACCTCCATTCAGGCAGTCTATGTGCCCGCCGATGACTTCACGGACCCGGCAGCAGCGCATATTTTCTCGCACCTTTCCGCCTCTGTGGTGCTGTCGCGCAAGCGCGCCAGTGAAGGTCTTTATCCGGCAGTGGACCCCCTTGGCTCCGCCTCCGTGATGCTGACGCCGGCCATTGTAGGCCAACGCCATTACGATATTGCCCGGGCGGTAAGGCGCACCCTGGCCGAATACGAAGATCTGCGGGATATTATTGCCATGCTGGGCATGGAAGAACTCTCCGCCGCAGACCGGGCCACAGTGGCACAGGCACGACGGCTTGAGCGCTTTCTCACCCAGCCGTTTTTCACCGTTGGTGCGTTAACCGGCGACAGCGGCAGGCGCGTGTCCATCAAGGACACGCTGGACGGTTGCGAAACCATCCTGAACCAGACCGAATTTCACGATAACGAAACCGACTACTACATGATCGGCTCCCTGCAGGATCTGGAGAAAAAACCATGAGCCTTGCCGAATCCATGCGGGTAACGCTGCGACTGCCCACCCGGACCCTGTTCGAAGGCAGCGTGAAAAAGCTGTTTGCGACCGCGCAAAACGGCGCTTTTGGCATGCTCCCGAACCACACGGATTTCGTGACAGCTTTAGTGCCCTCGGTGTTGATCCTCACCTCGGCCGAGGGTACCGAAACGTTTTTTGGCATCGATGAAGGTGTGCTGGTAAAGACGGGCCACCAGGTGGACATCGCCATACGCCGCGGTGTTCAGGGCAAAGACCTGGAAACTCTCAACGAAACCATACAGGCTGCATTTATCGAAGTGGATGAAGAAGAGCGGGTGGCACGCTCAGCCCTGTCCCGGCTGGAAGCGGGCATAGTGCGGCGTTTCGGCGACTTACGGAAACCCACGGTATGAGCACGAAAAATGATCGCTCGGCAGACGACATCCGGCGCAGTGCCGAGCGCATGAAGCGCGCGCGCAATGAGCCAGGAGTCAGTCCCCTCCGCGGGCTGGGCGCCTTCGGCATCATCGGCTGGTCAATCGCGGTGCCTACTGTGGGTGGCGCCTTCCTGGGGTTATGGTTGAACAAGGTGGCACCCCAGAACTTTTCCTGGCCCATTGCGCTGATTCTTGGCGGTGTGGTTGTAGGAGGCATCATTGCCTGGAGCTGGATCGAAAAAGAAGGGCCGGATCAAAAGGGGGACAAACGGTGATAACAGTAAACTGGCAAGCGGTACTGCTGGGTTTTTCTTTTGGTTTACCCATCAGCGCCTTGTTCTTTATAGGGCTGGCCTGGGGCATGCGGCAGGCTTTGGCCTCTGAGCGGCCCGGGCTCTGGCTGATGGCCAGTTCATTCTGCCGGATTGCGGTGCTGCTTGGCATTGGTGCAGGGGGCACCGCTTACGCCGGCAGCAACTGGGCCATCGCCGGTTACGCACTGGCATTTTTCCTGACGCGACTGGTGGCTGTATTCCGGGCCAGAGCCGGCAAGGCACCCACAACCGCACCACAGGAGGGCGCGTAATGCAGCTTACCCCCGATGACATTATTGTTTTCACACTCGCCGGCTGGGAGGTCAACGCCACCATCGTTAACACCTGGATTGTAATGGCTCTGCTTGTGGGCATTTCCATGCTGATTACCCGCAACCTGCGCCCTGATGTGCCACCCAATCGCTGGCGCACATCACTGGAAGTGATTGTTAAGCTGATCCAGGGTCAGATCGAAGAAGTTACCCGCAACTCGGCACGCCACGTAATGTACTTTGCCGGCACCCTGTTCCTGTTCATTGCCCTATCAAACCTGATGCTGGTGATCCCCGGGTTTTCGCCACCAACGTCGTCGCTATCCACCACGGCAGCACTGGCCTTGTCTGTGTTGGTGGCAGTACCGATTTTCGGTATAGCCAGCGGCGGCGTCGGGCATTACCTGAAAACGTTTATTGAGCCTTCAGTCATCATGTTGCCGTTCAATATTATTGGTGAGTTTTCCCGGGGCATTTCCCTGGCCATCCGTCTTTACGGCAACGTGATGAGTGGCGCGGTTATTGCTGCCATTCTGCTGACCGTCGCGCCGTTTTTCTTCCCGGTGGTCATGGACATGCTGGGATTGTTAACCGGCATGATTCAGGCCTACATTTTCGCCATTCTTGCCACCGTTTACATTTCGTCTGCCACAGCAGACCCAGACCACCCAGTGCTCAAGAAAGAGGACAAATCATGACCGATCTTGCCATTATTGCGGCGATTTCCATATTTACCGCCGGCCTGACCATTGCCATTGGGGCCATTGGCCCTGCACTGGGCGAAGGGAGAGCAGCCGCAGCCGCGATTGCTGCCATAGCACAGCAACCGGACGCCGCTCCAACCCTGTCACGAACCCTGTTTGTGAGTCTGGCGATGATTGAATCCACCGCCATATACTGCTTTGTGGTGGCAATGATTCTGATTTTTGCCAACCCGTTCTGGGATGCCATGCAGGTTGCCGCAGGAGGTTAGAGCCGATCATGTCCATTGACTGGGTTACCGTTATCGCGCAGATCGCCAACTTTCTGGTACTGGTGTGGCTATTGAAGCGGTTTCTTTATCGCCCGATACTTGACGGAATTGATGCCCGTGAGGCTGAAATAGCCAGGCGCATGGCCGAAGCCGGAGAGGCCGAGAAGAAAGCCCAGGCTGCCGAAGCAGAGTTTCGCCAGCAGAAAAAGCAACTGCTTTCAGACCAGGATGCCATGGTCAAACAGGCGCTCAGGGAATCAGAAGACCAGCGCGACAACATTCTGGCCGATGCCCGCGCCAGGCTTGAGCAGGAGCAACAAGACTGGCACAAATACCTTGAGCGTGAACGCCGCAAGTTCACCGCAAAATTGCAGCGGGCCGGCGAAGAAACTCTGCTGGAGCTTACCCGCAAAGCCTTACGGGATCTTGCGGACGAATCCCTGGAAGAGGCTATCGTTCGCCACGTCAGCGCGCGCTTACGACCCATGACCAGCGAGCTGTCAGACGCTGCGGGCAACAGCAAGGAGGCAATAGCAACCACTCGTGATCCCTTGCCTGAACCAGCACAAGCTTTGCTGCGAGCCGATATCAAAGATCTGCTTCCCGGTATTAACCTGCGCTATGAAACCGACCCGCAACAGGCCCCGGGCCTGGTTCTTCGAGTTGGCGGCGCCCAGGTGGCCTGGACAGTGGACAGTTACACCGATGAATTTGACGCTTTATTAAGCGAACGCATGGCTGCCGGCGCGTCCGGGCGGTTACCGCCCGTCGAGACCTGAATACGGCAGGTACAAACAGGATAAGTGAGACGCTATGGCCGAAACTCATCGCAGTGCTTCAGAAAACCCTTCTGAACCACTCCCGCAATCACACACAGAATTGCACTCAGCCGAGCAGTTTGAGGCATGGCGCAACTCACTGCTGGCAGTGCCTGCACCAACCCCGGCAATAACCGAAGTTGGCAAGGTAACCGAAGTGGGCGACGGTGTGGCGGTGGTTACCGGCCTTGCCCGCGCCCTGGCAGATGAGCTGCTGGTGTTCGAGAGCGGTGTGCGCGGCATGGTACTGGATCTGGAACCTGGCAGGCTTGGCGTGATTCTGCTCGGCCCCTCGGAATCTATTTCTCTGGGCGAAGATGTTCGCCGCACCCGCAAAGTGGTGAGCGTGCCTGTGGGCCCGGCTTTACTCGGGCGCGTGGTGGATGCCATGGGCCGCCCGAGGGACGGCCTGGGGGACATAGCCGCGGTAGCAGACACGCCTATTGAAGCCGAAGCACCGGGTGTGCTCAGCCGCTCAGCCATTTTCCGGCCCCTGGCGACCGGCATCAAAGCCATTGACGCCGCCGTGCCCGTGGGGCTGGGCCAGCGGGAGCTGATTATTGGTGATCGCCAGACCGGAAAAACCTCCATCGCCATAGACACAATGCTCAATCAGGCACGATCAGACGTGACCTGTATCTATTGCGCCATTGGCCAGCGCGGCGATGCGGTCTCGCGAGTCATTGCGGCCCTTAAGAAAGATAACATGCTGGCCCGCAGTATCGTGATGTCCGCCGGCGACGAAGAAACTCCCGGACTGGCGTACATTGCCCCCTACTCCGCCATGGCCATGGCGGAGTATTTTTCTGATCAGAGCCAGGATGTGCTGGTGATTTTTGATGACCTTACCCACCACGCCCGCTCCTACCGGGAGTTGTCGCTGTTGTTGCGTCGGCCGCCGGGACGCGAAGCCTTCCCCGGAGATATTTTCTATGTACACGCCCGCTTGCTGGAGCGGGCCGGTCAGTTTACCCGGGAAGCCGGTGGCGGTTCGATCACCGCCTTGCCGGTGGTGGAGACCCAGGCAGAAAACCTGTCCGCCTATATCCCCACCAACCTGATTTCCATTACCGACGGGCAAATTTATCTGTCACCAAGGCTGGTGCGTCGAAACCAGTTTCCGGCTGTGGATCTGGGCTTGTCGGTTTCCCGCGTAGGCGGCAAAGCGCAAAGCCGCACCTTGCGGGAAGTGGCCGGTAACCTGCGGGTTACCCTGTCACAGTTTGAAGAACTGGAAGACTTCGCCCGGTTCGGTACCCGGCTGGACGACACCACCCGCGCCCGCCTTACCCGTGGTGCTGCGGTTCGCACCGCGTTACGTCAGGCCGAGCGTGATCCCATGCCTGCTGCCGAACAACTGGCGGTTTTGATTGCGGCAATGGAAGGACTGTTCGACGACCTGCCTGAAGAGCAGTTAAGCGATGCCATGAGCCGTATCCGCGCCGCGGCCCGCAAGCATTTCCAGTTCATTGATGAACGCATCAGCGAAAACAAGGCATTAAGCCAGGACGACCGCGCACAGATTATCGCAACTGCCCGCACCGTACTGCCTGCAAATCATGCCGGCCCCACACCCGAAGCGGACGAGGTCAAGCATGGCCCAGACGCTTGAAGCACTCACCCGGCAGAGCGATACCCTGACCAGTATTCGTGGCATCGTTCACACTATGAAAACCCTGTCGGCGATAAACGCAACGCCTTATGAACACGCAGCCCGCTCAATCGAAGCCTATCATCAGGCCATACTGCGGGGCTTTGCAGCCTTCGCTTACCGAACCGGCGGCATCACCCTGCGCCAGGACGACGCGCTGGAGCATCTGGTGATCGTATTCGGCTCCGACCATGGCCTCTGCGGCAACTACAATGAAGTACTCGCAAAAGCGGTTCAGCAACATTGCCAACGCACAATGGCAGGCAAACAGCGCCTGCTTTGTATTGGTGCACAAATGAACGATGCCCTGGATGATCAGACTCTGGCGCCGGAAGCGGTCCTGCTGCCTCCCGCCTCAGCTGACGGCATAGGCCGCCTCGCTGGTGATATTGTTACCCGTATCGATCGCTTTAGCCGGGGCCAGCCGTTGCATCACCTGGCCGTCACCCTGGCTTTTACCCAGCGGGGTGAGCACGGCACCCGAGAGCCGACACTGCAGAGCCTTTTACCGCTGGAGCCTTCTCTGCTCCAGCCTGAAAAACAATGGGACTCACGCGCACTTCCGGATTACACCATGGAAGCAGACGCGCTGTTATCATCCCTGATTCGCAGTCACATTTTCGCCAGCGTTTTCCGCGCCTCCGCAGAAGCCATGGTCACTGAAAACTCCGCACGTTTGGCCCTTATGCAGCAGGCGGAGCAGTCCGTGGATGAGCGCATAGAAGATGTAACGGGCGAGTTAAGATCGGTGCGGCAAGACGAAATTACCAATGAACTGATGGATGTGATTATTGGTTTTGAGGCGTTGAAGAAGCCTAAAAAGCCCATAATGGGCTCTCAAATCCCCAAATAGGGGCTTATCATCCCCACTCTGGGGCTTCAGGTGCTGTTAAAGAGGTTAGCGCCCATTGCAGCCTGATGTTCAGCTATTCTTCAATCGTTCACTCAAGCCAACCGGCTCTAACGGCTTTCCCCAGCCATTTCCATGCACCAACTCTTCCAATGGCAAGCGTTCACGCCAGCCTTTCGCTTGCAGCTCTGGCTGATCCAGAAACTCGCTGACATAGCCCAAGCACAGATACGCCAAGGGGTAGACTTGCTCGGGCAACTGCAGAATATCCGACAACCGATCCTGATCGATAATACTAACCCAGCCCACACCAATACCTTCCGCTCGCGCCGCCAGCCACAAATTCTGTACCGCCAAGCAAGTGCTGAACAGATCCATTTCAACAATCGAGTTACGGCCCAGTACGTGAGTACCACCCCGGCTGCGATCGCAGGTAATACATAAATTCATCGGGCTTTCGGTAATGCCCTGCAATTTCAGGCTGCGGTAGGTTTGCTGGCGTTCACCAGTATAGTTTTCTGCAGCTTTGGCATTTTCTTCGTTAAAGCTCGCCAGCACCTGCTGACGCACCTCAAGGCTATCAATCAGAACAAAGTCCCACGGCTGCATAAAGCCCACCGATGGCGCATGGTGGGCAGCTTTCAGCAAACGAGCCAACACTGGCTGGGGAATGGGGGAGTTTTCGGTTTCAGTACAAAGGTCAAAATTCCATGGCCGGAAAAAATGTCCTAGAAACCGTGGACACACCATGGACACAATTTGGACACAGACAAATAAAAAGGGCTTACGTTTTCACGTAAGCCCTTGAAAAATATGGCGCGCCCGAGAGGATTCGAACCTCTGACCTCTGCCTCCGGAGGGCAGCGCTCTATCCAGCTGAGCTACGGGCGCATTCGAAACTGCGGATTGCTCGTCAATTTCGAGTGCGCAATCTTACGTGCGCCGGGGGCGTCTGTCCAGCCCCTTGCGGCAACTCTGTTTTCACACCTTCGGCAGTTTCTGTTCCGGTGTGATGCTGACCAGATCAGTGTCATTGCTGAAGGTGACTTCGCCGTCCTGCATCGACACCTGTAGCGTCATTGAGCGCTCCACCAGGCGAGCCAGTGCGGCGGTGCTTTCGGCGGGAAGGTCGACGATGGTCAGGTTGCCAAATCTTTCCAGCTTGTTATGGTGTTTCTCCCACCACACCGGCACCGCGCGGCCACCGTAGGTATACAGAATGACCTGCTGCGACCGGTTGCAGGCTTTGCGAACCCGGTCTTCGTCTGGCAGGCCCAGCTCTACCCAGAGTTCGATGTCATCGGTCAGGGATTTCTGCCACAGCTCCGGTTCGTCATCGGTGCTCAGGCCTTTGGTAAACTCCAGCGTATCTGTGGCGTTCAGGGCAAAGGCCAGCAGCCGGATCATCATTCGCTCGTCGGTCTCTGACGGGTGGCGGGCGATGGTCAGGTGGTGGTCGGCGTAGTAATGCCGGTCCATATCCGCGATATGGAGTGTGGCTTTGAATATAGTGGCTTTCAGTGCCATTGAGCGTCCTGTGTTTTGGGTGGCAGGGCAATAGTGTAGAGCAATTTTGACTTGGCAGGGCATAGCGGCATGGTGGTGTTGCGGGGTTTTCTGGTTCTGGTGGTGTTTTTTCTGCTGGGTGAAGCGGTGCGGGTACTGGTGGGGCTGCCCATCAGCGGCGGGGTTCTGGGTATGGTGATGGCAACCTTTACCCTGATGCTTCGCGGGCGGGTAACCGACGAGCTGGCGGCAGCCAGCCAGGGGCTGATATCGGTTCTGGTGTTACTGATCACGCCCGGTGTTGTTGGTGTGTTCTTTATAGCGGATCAGTTTGCCGGGCACTGGACAGCCGTGGTGGTGGCGTTGGTTTTAGGCACCTTGCTGAGTGTGTTCACCACGTTGCTGTTGATGAAGAAACTGACGACAGAGCAAACCCGAGGTGATCAACATGACTGATCAACCGGGCGGATTCAACGCGTTGCTGGCGGCCTGGACGGCTGGCCCCATGTTGTCCATTGGTCTGACCCTGGGCGCCTTTATCGTGGCCCAGTGGCTGTTCGCCAGGCTACGGCGCCCATTGTGGTTGCCGCCGGTAATGATTGCGGCGCTGCTGCTGGCGACGGTAGTGGCCGCCAGTGGCCTGGGCTTTGAACGTTACGAGGCGGGTGCGCGCTGGCTAACGGTGCTGCTGGGGCCGGCAACGGTTGCGCTTGGTATTCCCCTGTATCAGCAGATGCATCACATCCGGGCGCTGTGGCGGCCGATTATCGTGACGCTGCCCCTGGCCGCAAGCCTGGCGGCGATCTATGCCCTGGCCATTGCCTGGTTGATGGGGGCGGCGCCGATGGTGTTGGCATCACTGGCGCCTAAATCCGTTACGGCACCCATTGCGATGGGCATCACTGAGGAGTTGGGCGGGTCGGTGTCGCTCACACTGGGCGGGCTGCTGATCACCGGTGTACTGGCCTCGCTGTTCGTGGACTGGTGCGCCCGCTGGCTCAGGATTACCGACGACCGAATCATCGGTTTTGCCCTTGGCCTCAATGGTCACGCCATTGGCACGGCCCGTGCGTTTGAGATCAGTCATACTGCCGGCGCCTTTGCTTCTCTGGGGATGGGGCTGACGGGGGTATTCACGGCGTTGTTCCTGCCGCTGGCCTTCTGGATGATCTGATACATTTATTAGCAAAAAGTTAAGTACAAATGGTTGCAATTCTCGTTTGTAATGACAATAATTATCACTAACTTTTATGGCGTTAGTGAGAGACAGCTATGTACGTCTGCCTTTGCCACGGGGTAACTGATCGAGAAATCCGGGAAGCCGCTGAAGAAGGGGTATCCTCTATGCGCCAACTTGGCAAACAGCTGGGTGTGGGTACCCAGTGTGGCCGTTGCGCCTGTACGGCCCGGGAAATACTCCGTGAGAGCCGGTCGCCGGATTACCTCTCGCTGGCGAATATGCTTGCCCAACCGGCCTGACTATTTCGTTATTCCCCCGTATTTTCAATTGCGATCTTTTTACAGTCGCGGTTTTTTATCGGCACTTAACGGTCTATCCTTGTGTGTTATGGCATTCAACACACAAGGAATCCGGTTATGAAAGGCGATAAGAAAGTCATCCAATACCTCAACAAGGCTCTTGCCAACGAGCTGACTGCCATCAACCAGTATTTCCTGCACTCCAGAATGTACAAGGACTGGGGCATCACGAAGCTGGCTGAAAAGGAATACGAAGAGTCCATCGACGAGATGAAGCACGCCGACGAGCTGATCGAGCGTATTCTCTTTCTTGAGGGGCTGCCTAACCTGCAGGACCTGAACAAGCTGCTGATCGGTGAGAACGTGGAAGAAATGCTCCAGTGCGATCTGAAACTGGAGTTGGCCGGCCATGCAGACTACGTCGAAGCCGTTGCCTACTGTGATCAGGTCAAGGATTACACCTCCCGGGAAATCTTCCGCCGTATTCTGGAGAGCGAAGAAGAGCACATCGACTGGCTGGAAACCCAGCTGGAAATGATTTCCCAGATGGGCATCCAGAATTATATTCAGCTGCAGTCCGGTGCATCTGAGTAACATCTGACCGGCACTCGCCATGACGGGCGTGTGCCGGGTTTCATTTGCCCGGTTTTTTCGGTCTGGGTCCCCGAAATCGCCTGATAACGGTTAGAATGTTCCGGTTGACGTTCTGAATCATCCGGATCCTGCCGGATACCACTGACCGGGAGACTGCAATGGACCTGTCCTGTTTCAAGGCCTACGACCTTCGTGGCCGAGTACCTGATCAACTCAACCCCACCCTGGCAGAGAAAATCGGCCGCGCCTATGTGGAGATCACAGGCGCAAAGAAAGTGATCGTCGGCTACGACATCCGCCTGTCCAGCCCCGAAATCACAGAGGCTCTCAGCTCCGGCCTGATGGCCGCCGGCGCGGATGTATATGACATTGGCCTTTGTGGCACCGAGCAGGTGTATTTTGCTACCAGCCACTATGGCATGGACGGCGGCATCATGGTGACTGCCAGCCATAACCCGAAAGACCACAACGGCATGAAAATGGTTGGCCCCGAATCACGGCCGATCAGCTCCGACAACGGCCTGAACGACATTCGGGACCGGGTTCTGGAACCTTTCACGAACGCACCGGAGCAGGGCCGCTACGAAACACTGGAAGTAATGAGTGCCTATGTAGACCACCTGCTGGGTTACATCGACGCCGCCAGCCTCAAGCCCATGACCATCGTCTGCAACGCGGGTAACGGTGGTGCAGGGCTGGTGATTGACGAACTGGAACAGCACCTGCCATTCGAGTTCGTGAAAGTGCACCACCAGCCGGATGGCCACTTCCCCAACGGCGTACCCAACCCGATCCTGCCGGAGAACCGCACCGCCACCGCAGATGCCGTGATCGAACACGGTGCAGCCATGGGCATCGCCTGGGACGGCGACTACGACCGCTGCTTCTTCTTCGACGAAAACGGCCGGTTCATTGAAGGCTACTATGTAGTGGGCTTGCTGGCCGACCAGTTCCTGCGCAAGACCGGCGGTGGCAAAGTTATCCACGACCCCCGCCTCACCTGGAACACCCTGGACCTGGTCAAAGCCGCCGGCGGCGAAGCCATCGAAAGCAAAACCGGCCACGCCTTCATCAAGCAGAGAATGCGCGACGAAGACGCCGTCTACGGCGGCGAAATGAGCGCCCACCACTACTTCCGTGACTTCGCCTACTGCGACAGCGGCATGATCCCCTGGCTACTGATCGCCGAACGCCTGTGCCAGTCCGGCCAGACCCTGTCGTCTTTGATCGACGCCAGAATCGAAGCCTACCCGGCCAGCGGCGAAATCAACCGCACCATCAGCGATCCCCCCAAGGTCATCGCCGCCATCGAAGGCAAATACTCCGTGGGAGCCAAGAGCGTCAGCTTCGTAGATGGCCTGAGCGTCGAATTCGACAACTGGCGCTTCAACCTCCGGATGTCCAACACCGAACCGGTGGTTCGCCTGAACGTGGAATCCAGGGCAGACAAAGCGTTGATGGAGGCGAAAACGGAAGAGTTACTGCAGGAAATGGACAGACTGAACAAGAATTAAGACTGTGAGTTGAAACCACGGATGGGCTTCGGGACCGGGGTAAGGGGGAGGGCTTCCAAAACTATCAGGAAAGCCACGGTTTCCGTTTTGGAAGCCCTCCCCCTTACCCCGGTCTTGAACTATATTTACTACAGCCAGTTATTCAGCATAATACCCACCCCAAAGCGCTCAATACGCTCATTATAATCAATCAAACTCTCCCCATACCCGTTGTAGTACTGGAAAAAGCCCTTCAACGTATCCCCCATCGGGAAACTGTAGCCAAACTCCACCGACGTCCGATTGGTAGACCGCATATTGTTCAAAAGCTTCAGCGAGAACGTACGGTCCTCCGTCAGCTTGTAAACCGCATGGTAACTGCCATGCCCCAGATACTTCTCGATATCCGAATTATCGTCATCACTGCTGCTCTCCGGCAGCCGGTACCACGGGTGCACCATAAACAGCCAGCGATCGTAGCTGTATGCCGCCGTACCCGTGATCCGGTTCCAGCTTCGGGAGCGGGGCTCCGATTGGCCATTGGACTGATGATTGAAACCAAGGGAAACCGCGCTTAGCGTGCCCGGGCCGATATCCCAATTGAGGCGGTGACGGAAAAAAATCTCCGGCTCGTAATTGGTCTCCCGGAACGGAGCCGAATCATTGGTGTTGTATACCTGCCAGTAGGATTGCTGGGTATAACCGAACCAGAACGTTGTGCGATCGTCGAAAATGCCCGTCAGCAGTGGAACCTTGAAACTGATCTGATATTTCGCTTCTTCCTGCTCCAGACCATAGTCGTACCCGCCTGTGCCCAGTCGCGGGCTGACAGGCCTCGGATTGGGGTCGTCTACGTAAGTAATCGGCAGGATATAATTTGGCCGATGCGTTACGAAACTACCGGTAAAGGAAAAAATGGCTTGCTCGGCGGTCAGGTAATTATCCACCAGTGCCGCCATTACGCCGGCATCCGGATCGTCGCCAAGGGCATCACCGACCATCTCCTCACGGCTGGCATCGTCAGCAACCATGGCATCGGCTTTCTGCTCGGCCTGTTCCACTTCCTCCTGCTCCGCCGACGTCCGGGCTGTTTCCGGATCGTTCTGGGCGTCGTAGCAGGCTAGCCGTTGGATGCCGTCACGGATCAAAGCGCAGTTGACCGATGCGCCCTCTTTCCCGGGTGTTTCCTGGGCCGAGATCGAAGCGCTGGAAGCCAGCAGCATTACGGTCAGCGCAGCGACTGACAATCCATGTCCATATCTTTTCATCAGAGCCCCTCAGTTGGTGGCGGTCAGGCTGAGCCAGGTATTGGCAATGCTGTATACCCAGATCCCCAGCAGGCTCAGGGCCAGCAGGAGGAAAATCAGTTTATGCCGGGAGTTGCGATCATCACTGGCAGACGCCACCCAGCGCAGATACATCAGACCGATGAAGCTCAGGAAAACGCCCAGGCTGGCCACCGCCGGAACAAGAAGCCAGGCAGCGCTCACCGGCGTCTCAGCAGTGGACTGGTTGCCAAACCAGGCCATCGAAACCAACAGAATCGCCAGGCTCGAGAACTCGACGATCAGCAGCGGCTTGCGCAGGCGGTGGGGGGTGTTGTCAGACATGTGACTCCCTGTTCTGGCCGGAATAATGTTAAACCACACGGTCAACAGGTATGGTAACCGGAATTGGCTTCAGTTCCGTTATAACCTACGAAACTGTCACTAAAATGGTTGAAATCAAATTCTGTTTCTGGCCTTTGGTTTTTTTGCGGGGGCTCAATCGCTATAATGCTGCCACCGAAAGATTATAACGCTCAAATGCGAGGTGCATTGTGAAGATGAAGAGAGTCCTGGCTGTTGTTGTTCTGGGTTTTGGCCTGGCCGCTGGTGCTGCACTGGCAAGTGTTGAAGATGAGATCCGTAACCGCATCAAACCAGTGGGCGAAGTGTGCCTGCAGGGTGAGGAGTGTGGTGAAGCAGCAGCTGCTCCGGCCGCCGCCAGCTCTGGCCCTCGCTCCGGTAGCGAAGTTTACGATGCAGCCTGTATGGCTTGCCACACCACCGGTGCCGCCGGTGCTCCGGTTATCGGCAACGCCGACCAGTGGGCGCCTCGCATTGACAAGGGCATGGACACCCTGATTGATCATGCCATTAACGGCTTCAACGCCATGCCGGCCAAAGGCGGCTGTGCCAGCTGCTCCGATGAGGAAATCGTTGCTGCTATTGAGCACATCATTGATGAGAGCCAGTAATTCGGCTTGAGAATGTTTGGATGAATAAAACAGCCCCTCATAAAGGGGCTGTTTTATTTTGTGCGGATCAGTGGTGGTCATCCTTGGGTAGTGGGTTTCTGGTTAGGCGCCCACTGATCTCAGACTGAGCGCCCGAATCTGTAATAACGGGAATTCGCCAGAGTCCCTCCCCGTTTTCAACACCCAGGCGAGGATCCAGCCAGCCAAAGCTTGGCGTCGCAGACACCTTTACCCAGGAACTGTCCTTGTTGTGGCTGTTGACCATACCCGGTCTTGCCTCGCTCAGGCCGGGCCAGTCTGTGCTCGAACGGTTTGCCATCACGCCTTCCGGGCTGAACCTCAGCAGCCCCTCGCCTTCCGTATCCTCCACGGTAAGAACATTGTTCCCACGGTAAGACACCAGAATGCCCGGTTGTGGCGCATCCAGGATAACCGCAGACAGCCCGGGGATCGCTGCAGACTGGCTGATGCTCGCCTGCAGGATGTGCTCGGGCGCGTTGTCTACCTCAACGGCTCCGTGCGCCAGCAAGGTTGAGGGTAAAGCTGTGCCTAGCAGTGCAAACACAGCGGCCTCAGCCAATGTCCGCGCCTTTTTCGTCATCTGCATGATCGCCTCCTTAGCCGGATGCACCAGGCAACAGCTCAAGCATGTCCTGGCCCAGCTGCGCCATGGTGGCATCGCCCTGGCACTGGAGCGCTTCGTTTACCACCGCAATCGGTGCAGAAACCGAGGGTACCCGCCCCTCCGGCGTGGATTTGCTGACGAACAACATATACTGCCCGGCGGGCACAACGCTCTGTTTTCCGGGCATTTCCAGTTGCAGGTTGCGGCCGTTGCGAGCCTTGACCGGCAGCTCAATCGCCCGCTGATCGCCATCAATCAGGTGAGTCATCACCGTTCTTCGGATCAGCAGCACCTTGTCGATGTCCAGGGCCTGGTCCACCTGAATGGTAAAGCTATCGCCAACACTGAGCTGCTCCGGTGCAGACAGTATGGTGGGCCGATCATTACGCATGGCGTAGGGCGGTGTGTAGATCTCGAAGCTTGGGTCCCGGCCATCGTTCGGGGCCAGTCCGAAGTCTTCCAGGCTGATGTGAGACAAATACGCTGTGTTGATCGGAGCGTGCCCGCCAATCATGACCCGGCCATCGGCCATCAACACGGCGGTGTTGTGATAGGTTCTTGGGCGATGGCCGCTGGCCATTTCGGTCCAGGTTTCGGTGTCCGGATCAAATCGCTCCGCGGTCATGATGGCGCCTTCAAGTCCCGGCAAGACGACGCCGTCTCGGGTGCCACCACTGAATACCATCACGCTGCCGTCAGGCATAACCACATTGGTGCCATACCAGCGCGGCTGGTTCAGGGCGCCGGTCAGCCGTGATTCATAGCCAATCTGGTCGCCGTTGGTTTCAATCCGGTCAATCCGGCTCTGATCGGTCGGCAGGTAGCCGCCAGGGCTGGTCAGCAGTGCATAGCTGGGCACGCCACCGGCTGTGAGCAGTTCAACGTCGTTGTACTCGCCATTTTCGTCCGGCTTTAACGGCAGCATGGTCGAGGAGGTGGAGCCCCGCATACCACCGCCGATGGCTTTGATCAGCGTGTCAGTTGTCAGGAGCGAATCGTCCGGGCTGGTCAGCAGATCCGTGACGGAGCTGATCAGTCCATCCGTGCTGGATAACAGGCCTTCGGTAAACAACCGGAGCTGCTCTTCGGTCAGGTTGGTCAGATTGAGCGTGCTGGCAAGTTGTCCCAACCCGACTTCGTCCAGCCGCAACGGCAGGCCGGCATAGCCAATGTCGTTCCAGCGCTGGCTGGCAGGGTCAAAGGTGGCGACGATGTTCCAGAGTGCCTGGTCATAACCCTGGCCAAACGGATTGAAGGCTTGGCCGCCGGCATTGTAGAGCACGTGGCCGTTGGGCAGCAGGTGCAAGCGGGGGTACAAAGGCAGAGAACGATCAGCGGTGCTGGGATTCTGGCTCCATACGCCGGTGCAGGGGTTGAAGGTTTCCGTTTGCACCACGTTGCGGCCGGAGTTGATGGGCTCCTCGGGATAAACCGGCTTCAGCAGTTTGGTGACGCCGCTGGCAACAAAGATTTTGCTGTCTGGCAGCGTGACCATGGAGGGATACCAGCGGCCGAAGTTCATGTCTCCCGTTTGTCGCCAGGTATTGGTGGTCGGATCAAAGATCCGGGAATTCTTGATGCCTTCCAGCTCAGCTACCCCCAGGGGTAAGCCATCAATGCCCGGCTCGGAATAATAGTCGGTGCCGCCTACGGCCATGACACTGCCATCCGCGAGCCCGATCACGTCAGAGCAGAACAGGGCGCCATCGTTCCGGTTGGTGTTGTCGGCGGTGTCCAGCAAACCGTCCAGTGGCGTTCCGCCAAGCAACGTCTCACTGTCGTTGCCATCCGGGTTGGCACCACCGCGTAGCGGAGAGGGTTTCAGCCAGTCGGGGCGATCGTCGTTACCCAGTGACAGCACCCGTGTCTGGTCGTTTACCGATACCTCGCCGAATTCTGCAACAATGGACAACTCAACGTTTTCGGTTCCCTCCAGCGCATTCAGGTAAAGAAGGCGGTCGTCGGGAAGCAGCGCCATGGTGCCGGCGGCCGGCTTACATTCCTGCAGACCGTCTTCGGTGGTGATGCACTTTTCGTCGGTTTCGACCACTTCCCCATCCACCACGATGGTGGGTTCTGCGAACGGTGCGCTGAACACACCGATAGGTGAGTAATTCTCCGGGATGGCGGGCAGCGGCCTGGGCGACGGTTGGGCCGCGTCTGCGACTGCTGGCGCCTCGGTGCTTGGGTTGGCGGTATCACCCGATTCAGCACCGTCACCGCCGCAGGCTGAAAGATAGGCGGCGCCCAACAAAATGGGGATACCCCTGTATAACCCGATTTTTGTTCGATTCATCGTATGCTCCCTTGTCTTGTATTTGTATGGTATGCAGTGGTCTATGCGACCACGTATCTATTTCATACGAAGGGGAGCGGGAAAAGTTTCAAAAAATGTCATATTGTCCGGCAATATGACGAGGTGGCGGTTGGCTGGCTCTCTGAGCGTGGCGTTTTCTATATTCTGGTTGCCGTTTTTGTCCTAGCCCCCGACACCTTCCCAGTGTCCTGATATGTTGGGGCTTTTCGATTTCGATGCAAAATATGCATAGGTATATCGTATTATTTCAATTTACTTTGGTATTGGTAATGGCGGACAAATAGGGGGTAGACCGCGCCAATTGAGCCAGATTTGTTACCGGGATAGTAATCAAGTCTGCTGAAGATAAAAGGTGACATCTACCGAGGAGACCTTACGAAAACAAAAAAGTGGAGCGTGATTATGCATCCCCCCCTTAAAGGCTTGTTCATTTTAGCGACTGCTGGTCTGTCGAGTCTGGCACTGGCTGCACCCAACGGTGATTTTTCAGACGTAACCCCCTTCCCGGAAGATACCAATTTTGAGGTGGTCGACATTGGTGGCGATGTTGGCCTTGGTTTTCTCCCGTCCTGGACCTTCCTGCGGGATCTCACGATCGCTACCCGAGATCCATCCGCGACCGTGTCGGTAGAGGGGTCTGTCATCACCGACTCACCAGCACCGGTATCGGGCACGGGCGTGTTCTCCTTTGAGCAAATAACCAATGATTTCGATGCCAACAGACTCGAGCAGTGTGTCGCCATTGATGAGAACCTTGACATCAAATTCAGCTACTGGGTGCTCTCCAATCGCAGTGCGGTCAACAACAGTCTCCGGGTTCAGCTGAACACCAACTTTTACAGTGATCTGGAAACCTGCAACAGGGACATACAAGCCAACAGCACCGACAACCGGTTAACGGACGGTGAGTTTGATGTAAACCGCAGATTTCACCTTGGTGACGGTGGTGTTGAGCAAAATCAATGGGCGTTCGTGGAGGAGGCGAATCGCGAGACAACCGGCCCGATGGTTCACCCCGCCGACCAGATTTCGGAAGGAGCAAAGGCGGTTCGCTTGTCCATTCGCCCCTTTAGCCTTAATGCCGCCAGTGATCCCGAGGAAGTGCGAATCTGGCTGGACGATATTCGGGTAGAGCAGAATGGCGAAAATGTGCTGATTAATAACGACTTCAGCCATCCGGCCCTTAAGGATGGAGACTTTGTGACAGCCGATGCCAGTGGCTGGCAGTTGGCATTGTCACCCCGTAACAGCATCACTCCGCTGGCTTCGGCGGGTCCCCTTCCTTTTGCGCTGAGTGGTGATAATGGCCTCTACTTCAAGCGTCTCACCGGCGAATACGAGGATGCCAGACTGGTTCAGTGCATAAGCCGGGATGATATCCCGTCCGGTGTTCTCCAGCCGTCGGTCAATGTCTCAAGCGATGAACCTGCTGTTGGGTTGATGGCCGCCTTACGTGCCGAGTTCTTCACGGACGATGCCTGTGTCAATGGGGACACCCTGGATGACCTCGAAGGGGAGCTGGAGATCACGGCGGATCCCCGGCAGTGGCTATTCATCAGGACCACGGACGATATCGATGCGGATAGCATTGCTGGCAGCGGTTCCATGCGTCTTACCCTCAGCGTCCGCGATCAGTCCGGCGGCAGTGGCGCTCCGGATAACGGTTTGGTCCGTACCGTGTTCGTGGATGACGTACAGTTATCGGCCTTGACGCTTGCCAGACCTACCTTCAGCCCGGATGGCGGTCAGAGTTTCCTGGACAGGCTGGTCGTCACCGTGAACGGCCGCCCGGGGACCACGCTGTATATCACCACAGACGGTTCTGATCCGGATACCAGCAGCCTGGCGTTGCAGCCTGGGGAGACCATCGAGTTAATCGAGACAACAGAGCTCCGGGCGTTGGCGTCAGATGGGCAAGCGGTGTCAGAGATACAGTCCGCAGTCTATACCCGTCTTAATCGCTCAGAGCTTGGCAGTCAAAGCAGCGGTAGTTCATTCGGTTGCAGTCTGGGTGGCGGCCAGGACCCTGTGCTGCCCATGCTGGTATTGATGGCTTTGATCGGTTTGGCGAGGGGTGCGCGGCGGACTAACGCCTGACGATCAGTCCGGCCGTCATCTTTGCTCCCTGTCGTCGGCAGGGAGCTTTTTTTATGTGTCCGGCAGGGGAATACGCTGATCTTTTCAACCCGGGCAGTGACGGTGTGGCATGATGCGATTGAATGAACGCAAGGCAGGAACTTCATGCAACGTAGCGGAGAAGGCCGTCAAACCAGCGTGGCGTGGTCCAGTATCGACATACTAAGGGATTGGCAGTTTCAGGCAGCCATGAGTGTTGCAATCCCCATCGGCTTTCTGTGGGTATGGTGGATAGAGCCAACGGCAGGGGTTTTCGACGCCGGTGTCCTACCACTGGTCGTATTCGTGGTTGTTTTTCCGTTCCTGGAGGAATTCGTCTTTCGGGGGATGATGCAGCGCGGGCTGCTCAAAACGTCGATAGGACGGCGGTGCTACGGGCCCATGACCCTGGCCAATCTTGTGACCTCGTCACTGTTCGCCATCGCACACTTGCCGCGAGGTGGGCTGCTCCTCGCGGCAGGTGTGATTGTTCCCAGTATTTGTTTCGGATACTTTTTTGAACGTCACCAGCGGCTGGTGTCGCCCATCATGATGCATATGGCCTTCAACCTGATTGTCGCAATGTCGGCCATTGCGATCGAGCCCGGCTGATCAGCCCAGCAGGAAGCTGGATACCGCAGAATTGAACTGTTTTGCGTCTTCGAGGTAAGGCGCGTGGCCCAGGCCCCTGAGCTCCAAATGGTGTACGTCAGGAATATGGTCCAACAGCGGTTGGGCTTTTGTCAGTGGTGCGACGGAATCCCGGTCGCAGGTAATCACCTGTGTCGGGGCCTGAATTCGCGCGAGCTCCGGTATCAGGTTGGCGGTTTGAATGGCCAGGGCAGCATTTGCCACACCCTCCTGCCTTGATTCCGCTGCAATGTCAGCGACGCGCTGGAAAATCGTATCATCGGTACCCTCGGGCAGCATCCCGGTGGCCCGCCGCTTGCCATATTCTGCCTTCGGCAATTCCGCCAGTTCCCGCAACCGTCTTTGATATCGCTCGTTGGCTCCGTCGGTAAGGCCGTGGCCGGGATGGGTGCACGAGAGTATCAGGCGGTTCACCAGATCCGGCCTCAGAATGGCTATTTTCATGGCGACCAGCCCGCCCATGGAGTGGCCGACGACATTGACCGGTCCCTGATGACAATGCGACAAAAACTCGATGGCAACTCGCGCCAACGCCGTGACCGAACTACCGGCCACATCGGATTCACCGTAGCCGGGAGCGTCCCAGGCCCACATTTCCATGAATGGGGCCAGCGCTGACAGCTGGTCGACCCAGCTAGAGCCGTTGCCATTGAGGCCGTGAAGAAAGAGCACCGGTGTTCCGCTGCCGCTGTGCAGATAGCTGAGTCGACCATGCGCGAGGCGGACAATCGACCGGGGGATTGGCTGTTTCATGAAGTTTGACTCGCTCATGGTTGATTGGTCCAGAGATCAAGACGCCTTTCCCTAGAAGGGTGACGCTTCACCGTCGTCCGAACCTTTTAGTAACTCGTTGGTTTTTCCCGGCTTGCCGGACCGGCGATAGGGCTCGTTCACTTCCATGTCGTTGGTGAACAGGGGCTGTTCGGTTTTCCCCTCCAGCAGGTACTCGGCACCCGCCTTCGACATTCGCCGGCCACTGTGGCCAATGCCATAGACCGTCTGCAGTTCCCAGTTGTAAGGGGTGTTCAGCTTTTCTGCCTGGGCCTTGTTTGCCTGAAAGAAGTTCCTCCCTTTTGCCACGCGGTGCTCGCCCTGCGCCTTGGCGATGTCGAGCTGACTCAGCAGGCGATGGGAGGTGTCGTTGTCTTCCGTGCCCAGCATGATGACCAGGTGATGTTGATAGGCGGCTTTCAGGTCTTCCGGTTGTACACCGGTGTTCTTGAGTCCGTAACGCAGGGGTAGGGTCCAGTCCGGAAAGGTGTAGGTGCCTGCGTTGGCGGCGATGGCTGTGCCAATGCGCGCTTGCGGATACAACATGACCATGCGGGAGACAAACTGGGCACCGCTGCCGTGGCCCCAGATGTCGTAGGTGTCAGCGTTCAGATCAAATCGCTCTTTGAGTTGGTCAAACGCTCGCTCGAGGGCGGCAAACGAGGTTTCTTCCACGGGTACCCGCTGGCCTTTGGTTGCGTCTGTGGAGCTGGAATCCGGGGTGACCCAGTTGCCGGCCTGGTAGCCCCATCCGGTGGGGAAGTCCTTCCGGGAAATTTCCGGGGAAACGATCAGAGCGCCGTATTTCCTGGCGTAGCTGCCCCAGTAATCCCGGTATTGGTCGGCATCGCGGCGGCCGCCGTGCATGACCATGACAACCGGTGTGTCAGGGGTGATCTGATCGGGGGCAGAGTACCAGAGCCGCATGTTAACGGGCTTTGCTTCGGTGCCGGCCGGTACGACCAAAGACCCGTAACGTTCAAACGTTGGGAGCTTGAAAAGGTTGGATTCGTCGTCCTCACTGAGTGCCGCATTACCCGGTTGCACCGAGGCACAGCCGGAGAGGGCGGATAACAGCCCTGCAAGCAGAATGGCGATGAGTTTCATGGCGCTAGCCCTCTGTGTTTTTGTTTGGGTCAGGATTTGAGCTGGCTGCCGGCGGTTTTCGCCTTCCAGCACTGAACCAGCGTGTTGTCGATGATTTCGGGGCCAGGCGCCTGTTCACGGCATTGCTGATTGGCGATCGGGCAACGTGGGTGAAACGGGCATCCACTGGGCCGGTTCATCGGGTTCGGGAAATCACCGGACAAGCCGGGATCGGGTATGGATTCGCCGGGCGAAATACTCAGTGCCGAGTTCATCAGCGCGTGGGTGTAGGGGTGTTTCGGTGCGGACATCACCTGGTCCCGGTTACCGCATTCCACAATTTCGCCCAGGTACATCACGGCCACCCTGTCGGCCATGTGCTGCACCACGGACAGATCGTGGGTCACAAACAGGTAGGTCAGGTCCAGCTCGTCCCGCAGGTCCAGCAGCAGGTTCAGAATCTGGGCCTGCACCGATACGTCCAGTGCCGAGGTGGGTTCGTCGCAGATGATCACTTCCGGGTTCAAGACCAGCGCCCGGGCGATGGCGGCACGCTGGCGCTGCCCTCCGGAGAGCTGATCGGGGTAGCTGTTGAATACCCGCAAGGGCAGCCCGACCAGTTCCATCATCCGCCTGGCTTTTTCTTGCTGTTCCTGGCGGGTACCCAGCTTATGAACGGCCAGCGGTTTGGTGATGATCTCACCAATGGTTTTGCGGGGATTCAAAGAGGAATAGGGGTCCTGGAAGATTGGCTGAATCATCCGTGCCCGTTCCATGGGCGGCAATTGACCGATGTGCCGCCCGTTCAGAGTGACCGAGCCGGTATCAGGCTGCTGAAGCCCCATGATGGAGCGTGTCAGGGTGGTCTTGCCGCAGCCGGATTCCCCCACCAGGGCCAGTACCTCCCCCTTATTCAGGGTCAGGCTGACATTATCGAGTGCCTGTAAGGGGCGCCGCTTGCCAAACAGCCCTCGCCGGACGGAAAAGCGGATGCTGACATTCTCAACGGTCAGAACCGGTTGGCCGCTGAAGGGCCTTGCATGCACTCCGGCCAGGTCTGGTGCCCCGGCTTTTTCAACGGCGTTTTCATCCGGTTCATGGCACACGAAATACCGCCCGGGATGGAGCTCCTTGGTTGGCGGTGTATCGGTTTTGCAAACATCCGCGGCACGGGGGCAACGGGAGGCAAAGGCGCAGCCGGAGATCCGACCGGTCATTGACGGCACGATGCCGGGAATGGCGCCGAGGCGTTTCCGGGCGGCGCCCTGGTAACCCGGGATACATTCCAACAGTCCCTGAGTGTATGGGTGCCTCGGGTTTTTCAGCACATCAGCGGTTTTGCCTGACTCCACAATGTCACCGGCGTACATCACCGCAATCTGATCGGCCGCCCGGGAGACCACGCCCAGGTCGTGGGTGATCAGAATCATCGACATACCGAATTCTTTCTGTAGATCCTGCAGCAGATGCAGAATCTGGGCCTGAATGGTAACGTCCAGCGCCGTGGTGGGTTCGTCGGCGATCAACAGTTCCGGCTCGTTCATCAGGGCCATGGCGATCATCACCCGCTGGCGTTGTCCGCCGGAAAGCTCGTGGGGGTATTGCTTCAGCCGGCTGGCCGGATCGGGCAGCCCCACCTTTTCCAGCAGGTAGATAGCGCGCTTTTGGGCGTCGGCGTCGGACACCTTGCGGTGCAGCGTCATGGTTTCCCGCAGCTGGCGGCCGATGGAGTAGACCGGGTTGAGGCTGGTCATCGGCTCCTGGAAAATCATGCCAATTCTCTGCCCGCGAATCTTGCTGGCCAGTTCCTGTTCGGTGGCGTGGGTCAGGTCGCTGCCGTCAAAATTGATGCAGGCCGCCGAGCGCTTTGCCGCTGGCGGCAGCAGGTTCATCAGCGCCAGGGCGGTCATGGATTTGCCGGAACCGGATTCGCCCACGATACCCAGAGTCTCGCCCCTGTTCAGTTCAAGACTGATGTTGCGGACCGCCCTCAGGGTGCTGGAGTCGGTGGGAATTTCGACCGCCAGGTTCTGGATGTCCAGTATGGATGCTCTGCTCATATCAGTACCCATATCAGTTTCTCCGGTTGGTCACGGTCACGTCGCGAACCCCATCACCCAGCAGGTTGATGGCAATCACGAGAACGAACAGGGCGATGCCCGGCAAAACCACCAGCCAGGGCTGGAAGAACATGGCCTGTTTGCCTTCAGCAATCATCAGCCCCCAGGACGGAATGGGCGACGGAATACCCAGGCCAAGGAACGACAGGGTGGCTTCGTTGAGGATGGCCACCGCCACTTCCAGGGTGAAAATCACCATAATCTGGTTCGCCAGATTCGGCAGCACTTCTTTCACAGCGATCTGGAATTTGCTGCAACCCATGGCATGGGCGGCGGCAACAAAGTCCATTTCCCGCAGGCGCAGAGTGGCGGAGCGGGTGACCACCAGATAGAACACCCAGTGGGTGGCGCCGATCACGAAGATCACCACGGTGACGGACTGGCCGATCACAAACACCAGGGCCATGATCAGCAGCAGGCTGGGAACGGCGAGCTGGCAGGTCACCAGGAAATTGACCGCTTGATCCAGCCAGCCGCCGTAGTAGCCGGCAATCAGGCCGAGCGTGACGCCGATGATCATGCCGACTGTAGCGGCACCGATACCGATGGTCATGGAGATTCTCGCGCCGTAGATCAGTCGGCTCAGGTAATCCCGACCCAGATGGTCGGTGCCAAGCAGGTATTGCCATTGACCGCCTTCCCCCCAGACCGGTGGCAACATGCGCATTGGCAGGTTCTGCATGTAAGGGTCGTGAGGTGCCAGCCAGGGCGCGAACAGTGCAAAGATCGCCATCACCAGCAGAATGCCCAGGCCGATCTTCAGCCCGTAATGGCTGCGCGCCCGTTTCAGGGCGGCCATGGTTGGGCTCAAGCCGAGGCTGTTGTCTTCCTGAACGGCGGTGGTTGGTGTAAGGCCGGATTCATTGATTGCTTGATTGGTCGTCATCATTCACCCCATCCGGATCCGCGGGTCAAGCCAGGCGTTGATAAGGTCAGCCGCCAGCGTGAGCAATACAAAGGTCAAAACAAAAATCAGGATCAGTGACTGAACGGTCGGGATATCGGAATTGAAAATGGACTCAACGGCTAGCCGGCCAAGGCCATTCATGCTGAATACCGATTCGGTGACCACCGACCCTCCCAGTTTGTTGCCGAGCTGCACGGCCAGCACACTGACAATGGGCAACAGAGCGTTGCGCATGGCCTGCTGGACAATCAGCCGGTAGCCGGTGAAGCCCTTGGCCCGGGCCGTGCGAATATAGTCGGAAGACAGCACGTCGAGCAGACCGGTGCGAGTCAGGCGCATGACCGCTGGCACAGAGCTGGCGCCCAGAACCAGCGAGGGCAGCACAAAGTGGCGCCAGGTAGCGTCACCCGATACCGGGAAAATCGGGAAGGTTACCGCCAACAGGATGATCAGCATCAGCCCCAGCCAGAAGTTCGGGATGGCCTGGGCTGAAACGGCTGTTGACAGGGCAAAGCGGTCCACCCAACTGTTGGGTTTCAGGGCGGCGCTGATGCCCAGCGGCAGGGCGATCAGCACGGTGACGCACAGCGACGCCAGTGCCAGGGTGATGGTGACCGGGGCATGGTCCACAATCAGCTGTACCACCGGCTGCTTCCAGAAATAACTCTCGCCAAAATCGCCGGTCAGGGTACTTCCCAGCCAATCGAAATACTGCACGGCGGCCGGGCGATCAAAGCCGTACTGTTTACGGATCTCGTCGACCATTTCCTGTGGGGCATCCTCACCGGCAATGGTCTGTGCCGGGTCTGTTGCGTAATGGAAAAGGGCGAACGTACCGAAGGAAACGGTAAGGGCCACCAGTATGGCCATCAGACCGCGGCGAAGTATGAAAGTAAGCATTACTGTTCGCTCCAACTGGCTTGCCAGAATCGGGGGACGCCATCGTTAGGCACCGGAAACTCCAGCCCGGGAGCCAGCAGATAGTTCTGGCTGTAGGAGAACATGGGCACCCAGTAGGCCTGTTCAGCGATACGGTTCAGAGCGTTGCGATACAGGCGTTTACGTTCATCCGGATTAATGGTCTGTTCGGCGGCCAGTAACGTCTCGGCCAGCTCTTCATCCTTGGTGAAGTTACGGGCGGTATTGCTGGCAAAGTGGACGCCGGCAGACGCCGATGCGTCAGCGGTACCACCGCTGCCGTAAGAGGCAAAGAAGGTTTCCATGTTTCTATCGTTGCGGACCTTGGAAAACACGTTCAGCTTTACAAAGCGCAGGTCCACGTCCAGCCCTATGGCTCTGAGGTTGCTGACCACCGCTTCGGCAATGATCTTTTCCCGGTAGGCCCAGAGGTTGAAGGAGAAACCGTCCGGGTAGCCCGCCTCTGCGAGCAAAGCTTTGGCCTTCTGCGGGTCGTACGGATATCGGGGGCCGTCACTGTCGCAGCCAAACTGGCGGGGGTGGCAGGCGAAATGAACCACTTCGGCGCTGCCGCGAACCAGGTAGCGGGTTATCTCTTCGCGATTGATGGCGTGGTTAATGGCCTGGCGCACTTTGACATTGGTGAACGGGCTGTCCGGGTTGGAGTAACCAGCCGCATCCAGCGTGATGTAGCCAATCCGGATATCGTTGCCTTCTTTTCTGCGCACGCCCGGCAGGTGGCTGATGTTGTCCGCCACATCCGGTGGAACGTCCATCATCAGGTCGATGCCACCGCTGAGCAGTTCCGCCTGCTGCGTGCCTTGGTCGGGAATAACCCGGAACACAATGGTGTCGATGGCGGGATTGGCTTTCGGGCTGGCCTGGTAATAGTTGTCAAACCGCTCTAACACGATCTCTCGCCCGGCCCGGAACTCTTTGAGCTTATAAGGGCCGATGCCGTTCAGGGGGATATCCTCGGCGGCGTTCTCCCGCCCCCGGGTACCGTCGTACGTGCCGGCTTTGCGAATCGGAATACTGATGGCCATGTCCCGCAGGGCCATGGGGTAGGGAAGGTGCAGGTTGAAACGAACTGTGTCAGTGTCGGTTTTCTCAACACTTTCAAGCCAGGACCGAATCACCGGGCCCCGGCTGGTCTCGGAAGCTTCGTCCAGCACCCACTCGAATGTATAGACCACATCGTCTGCCGTCAGCGGACTGCCGTCGTGAAACCTCACGTCATTCCGGACCTTAATGTCCAGCTGGGTATCGTTGATCCACTGGTAGGATTCGGCCGCCAGAGGCTCGAATTCGAGTGTGTCCGGATTAACGTAGAACAGACCATCATCCGTCAGGCGCGAGAGAATCAGTCCTTCGCGCTGGATGGAATAAAGCCGGTCGACGGTGGTCAGTGGCGTTGAAAAGGCAACGACCAGGCTATTGTCTTTCGGGCTTGCGTACGCACACAGGCTCAGAGAGCTGATGACGACGCCTAGCAAATGGATGCCTGATTGCACCAGGGTCCGGATTCTCATCTTTTCTCCTGATTATAGTTATTGGAGAGTCTGATCGCCTTGTCCCGACTGTCAGCGTGGATACACGATCAGCAATTGAGGCCAGTTTAGGCAGGGGGTATGGATTTTAAAATTGAATATAAAGCATATTTCTATGCGTTTAATGCATGCTTAAATTGCATTCGTCCTATCGCCCGTCATCGTTGCATGTTCCCCCAGGGATGAGACGACCTGATCCTGAAGGCATCGAACCAGGCTGGTAATGGCTGGTGTTTCCTCGAAACCTGGTGGAAACAGAAGAACAAACTGAAGCCTGTAGTGAGGGGCAAGCGGGCGGAGGCTGAAGCGGTTCTGGTCCATTGCCATTGCAGCCAACCGATCAATGATGGTGACCCCCAGCCCCTCCACGACCATCTGGCAGGCCATAACACTGGACGTTGTCTCAATCTTGCAGCTCAGCTCAATGCCGGCTGAGTTAAAAATCTCCTCCATCTGAAAGCGCGGGCGCAGGCCGGGGGCCAGGGCGATGATGTCATGCTCGGCCAACTGCGCGGGTGTTACCGAATCCAGCTGTTCCAGCGGGTGCCCCCTCGGCACCATGACCATGGCGTCGGTATCGAAGAACGGCTGCTGAATGACCGAAGGATGGTTGCAGGGCCGGGTCAGCGCGACCGCAATGTCGTAGTGGCGTCCTGCCACCCATTGTTCGATATCCCGGTGGCCCCGGACATCCACGCTGAAGCGCTGTTCCGGATGCTCGGCAACAAAACGTGCCAGAGCAGGCGATACCAGGCTATTGGCCAGACGGGCGAGAGCAACAATACGCAGTGTGCGTGTGCCACCCTCTTTTATTTCCCGAACGATTCGCGGCAGGTCGTCCAGATTGGCCAGTATTTTTTCGGTCTCGCGGTAGAATTCCTTGCCTTCCGGGGTCAGAGTCAGGCGTCGTTTCTCGCGTTTGAACAGTTTCAGCTTTAATTCGTCTTCGAGCGTGGAGATCAAGCGGCTGGTGGCCGGCTGGCTGAGGTTCATGACCGACGCGGCGGCAACCAGCGAACCGTGGATAACCACAGCGCGAAAGCACTTCAATTTCTTGATGTTCATAATAAATCCAAATTTAGATGCATATAACGCATATATCTATCAGATGTTTTCAATTTACATAGGTATCTATAGTAGCCGATAAAGGAAAGGTAGATTGAATAAAGCCACTGACGCAGGTGTCAGAAAAAACAAGAACCGGAGGCATTATGAACGTTTCTAGAACGCTGCTGGCGGCTAGCATCTTAACCGCCGCAGCCACCCCGGCGTCAGCGCTGGAAGTAGAGGTGGGAGGGCAGGTCAACCGGGCAATCATGTACGTGCAGGACGGTTACGGTTTTGAAGCCAATGACGGCACTGCCATTCTGGGCCGGGGCTCGGATACTGAGTACTACCATGTTGATAATCGAAACAGCCCAACGCGCTTCAATCTCGGTGCCACCCAGCGATTGTTTGAGGGGTGGACGGCAGGCGCACTGATCGAAATAGGGGCATATTCCAATTCTTCCAGTGATGTCGAGCCTGCCAATAAATCCACATCAGGCGAACTTGAGCAGAGAATCACTGACGCTTTTATTGATTCACCTTACGGTAAAATCACTGTCGGTCGTGGAGAGGGAGCCGCCTATAACACTGCGCGCCGGGATTACTCTGGCACAGGCGTGATCAGTTTTCGTAACCCGGGTCTGATTGGTGGCAGTCTGTATTACAAGCTTAAAGACTCGTCCGTTAAAACCCAATTCAATGCCGATGGCAGCTTCCAGGATCGTCAAAATTTCACGGAAGATGAGCTTCGGGGGGCGGATGGCGCAGGGCGCGTTAACCGGACAACCATCGCCGGAAGCATTCGCGATTACAATTTTGAAGGCAGGCATGACCGTATTCGCTATGACAGCCCCCGCATTGGCCCGGTGACGCTTTCGGCCAGTGTCGGACACAAAAGCGGTGGTGATGGCGAAGGTCATGAATCCATCATGCAAGTGGGTCTCAGGTCGGGGTTGCGTGCCCCCGGTGGCCGTGTGCTGGTGGGCCTTGGGTACTCCCGGGCGGAGCGCACCAACGTAGACCCCAGCGTCGCGTTTGACCCGAATCCCGGCGTTAGCCCTTACGTCAGGAAATACGGTGGCTCGGTGTCCTATTTTCACAGCGACACCGGTTTAAACCTGACGCTCGCTGCGGTGAACGATTCCGCTGAGCGCACCACCTCGGAAACGGAAGGTAACTTTTCATCAACCCGATCCGAGTTGGGTCAGTTCCGCTATGCCAAACTGGGGTATCGTCCCAACCGGACCCATGCGTTTGATATCCACTATGGCGAGACCATGAATCGTAACAAGGATGATGAAAAAGGATCGGTGATTGGTGTCGGTTATGTCTGGAGTCCGATGGATATGTTTGATGCCTATGCCGGCGCCAAGATTCACAGTTTCGAGCGTGGTTTCTGGTGCACGGAGTCTGGCAGAACCTGCTACAGCCCGGAGTATGAGGACATCACGATTGTCACCACGGGTGTGAGGGTGAAGTTCTAGGTAAGGTTGCTCTGTAATTGGTTTACAGGCCCAGATCACCAATCAGGGCACTGAGGGTGGCTTTGCCTTTTTTCTGGTTAGCCTCTTTGTCCTGGTCCCCGAGACCTTCCCAGCGAACATCGTCTTCCGGCAGCTCGTCCAGAAACCGGCTGGGAATGGTCTCCAGTTTCTCGCCGTACTGTTTGCGTGAGGCGGCATAGGTCAGCGCCAGGGTTTCCCTGGCCCGGGTGATACCCACATACATCAGGCGACGCTCCTCTTCGATGTTGCCCTCTTCAATGCTGCTTCGGTGCGGCAGGATTTCCTCTTCCAGGCCCATGATGAAAACATGGGGGAACTCCAGGCCCTTGGAGGCGTGCAGAGTCAGCAACTGCACCTTGTCGCTGTCGTCTTCCTCCTCCCGCTGCTCCATCATGTCTCGCAGAATCAGTTTGGCGATGGCATCTTCTATGCCCAGTTCATCGGCGGTACCCTTGCCGTCGTCCAGCATGCGCTGGATCGATTCCACCAGGTACCAGATGTTCTCCATCCGCCGTTCGGCCTGCTTCGGGCTGCCGGAGTGCTGGTGCAGCCATTCTTCGTATTCAATGTCGGTGAACAGCTGCTTGATCACCGGTATCGGATCTTCCGAAAACAGCCGTTCACAGGTTTTGTCCACCCAATGGGCAAAGCGGCGCAGCCGGTCCAGGCCTTTCTCGGTGACGTGGGTTTCCGCGCCCATATCGCCCAGTGCCTTGAACAGGCTGACGTTGCGAGCGCGGGCGTAGTGGCTCAGCTGTTCCAGGGTGCGCGGGCCAATCTCCCGGCGAGGCACGTTCACCACCCGCAGGAAGGCGGCGTCGTCATCCGGGTTGATCATCAGGCGCAGGTACGACATGGCATCCTTGATCTCGTTCTTGGAGAAGAACGACTGCCCACCGGAAATCCGATAGGGAATCTGATACGCCTGCAGCTTCATTTCCAGCAACCGGGCCTGGTGGTTGCCCCTGTACAGTACGGCAAAGTCTTTGAAATCGAGCCCGTTCTTCAGTTTCTGGTCCAGGATCTCTGTGGCCACCCGCTCGGTTTCCGCGTCTTCGTTGCGGCATCGGATGATGCGAATTTCCTCGCCGATGGTGTGGTCACTCCACAGGGCCTTCTCGAACACGTGGGGGTTGTTGGCAATCACCGTGTTGGCGCTGCGCAGGATGCGACCGGTGGAGCGGTAGTTCTGCTCCAGCTTGACGATCTTCAGGCTGGGAAAGTCGTCTTTCAGCTGCGCCAGGTTTTCCGGCCGGGCACCACGCCAGGCGTAGATGGACTGGTCGTCGTCGCCCACCACGGTAAACGCCGCCCGCTCTGCAACCAGTTGTTTGACCAGTTCGTACTGGCACACGTTGGTGTCCTGATATTCATCCACCAGCATGTAACGGATTTTCCGGCGCCATTTGGCCAGCACGTCCGGGGTGTCCCGGAACAACTGCACCGGCAGCAGGATCAGGTCGTCAAAATCCACCGCGTTGTAGGCTTTCAAATACTCGTTGTAGTGCTTGTAGACAATGGCGATGCGCTGCTCACGCTCGTCAGCAGCCTTGCTGTAGGCTTCCGACGGACTGCGCATGGCGTTTTTCCAGGACGAGATGGTCATCTGTACATCGTTCAGCTCGTCGCCGGCCTCGGCGCTGGCTTCCCGCATCATCAGGTCCTGCAGCAGGGCTTTGGCATCTTCGGCATCGAAGATGGAGAAACCGGGGTGGTAGCCCAGGTGCGCATGTTCCTCCCGGATAATATTCAGGCCCAGATTGTGAAAGGTGGACACGATCAGCCCCCGGGCCTTACCCCGGTCAACAATCCGGCTGACCCGTTCCTTCATTTCCCGGGCGGCCTTGTTGGTGAACGTCACTGCGGCAATGTGTCGCCCCGGAATGCCCAGCTCTTCAATCAGGTAGGCAATCTTGCGGGTGATTACACTGGTTTTGCCACTACCCGCCCCGGCCAGCACCAGCAGAGGGCCTTCGGCGTAGCGAACCGCTTCGCGTTGTCTCGGGTTGAGCTTGTTCACAATGTAGAGACCAAATAGGGAACCATGGGGATGTATTTAGCGTGGGGCTATTCTACACCAGCCAGACTTTCTGTACCTTGACGATCTATCAGCTATGCTTCCTAGAATGGACTCTGCTGTTGGCCGACACATGGATTTTGCTCGATGACACTGTCTCTGGACACCAGACCTGATCGTCTACGCCTGCTGGTACTGACCCCGGAATACGCGGATTTTCTGTGGTTATCCGCGCTGCTGGACGACGATCCGGAAATCAGTCCGGACGCCATATGGTGCCCGGACCTGGTGGATTGTGATGATCTTATCCGCAACGCCAGTTTCGATGTCATTGTCTGGGACTGCATTTTTCACGGTGGTGACGAACAGGCATTTCTACAGTATCTGTCCGTTTCCAGTGAAGACAAACCGGTGCTTGCCCTGAGCGCGGAACCCTGTAACGAGCGAGCAGGCGAGCTGTTGCGCGACGGTGCATCCGACTACCTGTGCCGGCAGACCCTGGATCGCTGGAACTTTCGTCGGGCGGTGAAGTATCTCTGGTATCGCGTGCAGCTGTCAGAGTCGGCCCACGGCCAGTTAGGCCGTGAGGTGGCAACCGGGTTTATCAATAGGGACCTGTTCTTCGATCGCCTGCAGCAGGCGCTGTTGCGGGCGGAGAGAGCTGGCCACCGGCTGGCACTCCTGCATCTCAATGTCGATGATTTTCGCAGTATCAACGAATCCTTCGGTTATCAGAAAAGCGACCAGTTGATGTTCCGGCTGGCGGAGCGGCTGCGGCAGAAGATGCGTCGGGTGGATTCGCTGATGCGCATCGGCGGCGACGAGTTGGCGATTATTATCGAGAAGGTGGAAGACTCGCTCGATATTACCCAGATTATCCGTAAGGTGGTGGTTGCACTGGATGAGCCGCTGACCGTTGACGGCCAGATGATTGTGGTCAGCGCCAGCGTGGGCGTGGCGACCTATCCCGAGGCGGGCGACAGCCCGGAAGAACTGCTGAGGCGGGCCAACCGGGCGATGTTCGAGGCCAAACGGGACCCGGGTACCAGTTATCGGTTCTATGACCGGCAGTTACATATTTCTGCTGGCTACCAGCTCCGGTTGGAAGCGGATTTGCGTAACGCTTTACGCGGTAAAGAGCTGGAGCTCTACTATCAACCAAGAATCGATCTGGCGACCGAAGAGGTTCGTGGCGTCGAGTGCCTTCTGCGCTGGAATCATCCCAAGCGAGGCCTGGTGGGGCCTGACGAGTTCATACCGGTGGCGGAACGCAGTGGCCTGATTGTACCCATTGGTTACTGGGTTATAGAGCAGGCCTGCAAGCGCCTGCAGGAGAGCGCTGAAATGGGCTTTCCCGGCCTGGTATTTGCAGTCAATCTGTCATTCCGCCAGTTCCACGACCGCAAGATGACCGAAACCATCTTCCGGATTATTTTCAACGCTAACGTCGACACCAGCCTGCTGGAGCTGGAACTGACCGAAAGCGCCATGATGCACGATCCGGATTACGCCCAGCGATGCCTGCGGGAACTCAATCAGCTAGGCATCAGCTTTGCCCTGGATGACTTCGGTACCGGTTTTTCATCCCTGAGCAATCTGCAACACCTGCCCATTTCCCTGGTGAAAATCGACAAATCCTTCGTCCAGGAACTGGGGCAGTCGGCGGATGCCGAGCACATCATCCGGGCCATCATCAGTCTGGCCCACAGCCTGCAGATCAGCGTGGTGGCGGAGGGTGTTGAAACCGAAAGCCAGCTGGAATTCCTGCGCCAGCAGCACTGCGATGAGATCCAGGGCTATTACTTTGCCCGCCCCATGCCCTGGAATGACCTTGTACAATTCCTGAACCACCGTAACCAGTCCGCTTGCCTGCAGCAGTAAGCCGCTGTACCTTTGCGCATTAATTCCGAACGCGATAATACACAGAGGTTGCATGAACAGTATCTCCCGGCGCATTGCCGACGAACTCGGCGTACGCGAGCAACAGGTTAATGCCACCGTTGCCTTGCTGGATGAAGGGGCCACCGTTCCGTTTATTGCCCGTTACCGTAAAGAGGTGACCGGCTCACTGGATGACAACCAGCTGCGAACCCTGGAAGAGCGTCTTCGTTACCTGCGCGAGCTGGAAGACCGCCGCGGCACCATCCTCAACAGCATTGATGAGCAGGGCAAGCTTACCGATGAGCTGCGCGCCGCCATCCAGGAGGCAGACACCAAGAACCGCCTGGAAGATCTGTATCTGCCCTACAAGCCCAAGCGCCGCACCAAGGCCCAGATTGCCCGAGAAGCCGGGCTGGAGCCCTTGGCTGACGCCCTGTTTGGCGACCCTACGCTGGACCCGGAAGCCACCGCCGCCGGTTACCTGAACCCGGAAGCTGGCGTGGAAGACACCAAAGCCGCGCTGGAAGGCGCCCGCCACATTCTGATGGAGCGCTTTGCCGAAGACGCCGAGTTGCTGGGTTCATTGCGGGACTTTATCTGGCAGGAAGGTCAGTTGAAAGTCGCGGTGGTGGATGGCAAGGAAAACGAAGGCGCCAAGTTCCGGGATTATTTTGATCACGTGGAGCCCCTGAAGAAAGTACCTTCACACCGGGCCCTGGCGATTCTGCGCGGACGTAACGAAGGCATACTGACCTACTCGCTGGTGGTGGGGGATGTCGAAGACGATCGCCGTCAGCCCCATCCCGCCGAGCAGCGGATTGCCGCGCGCTGGGGTATTCGGGATAACGGGCGGGCCGCCGACAAATGGCTGTCGGAAGTGGTGCGCTGGACCTGGCGGGTGAAGCTCTCTACCCAGATTGAAACCGACCTGATGTCTCAGGTAAGGGAAGCCGCCGAGGCCGAAGCCATCAACGTGTTTGCCGCCAACCTAAAAGACCTGTTGTTGCTGGCCCCGGCCGGCCCCCGGCCAACCCTGGGCCTGGACCCCGGTCTGCGTACTGGCGTTAAAGTCGCGGTGATCGACGGCACTGGCCAGGTGGTGGACCACGGGGCCATCTTCCCCCATGCGCCCCAGAACAAATGGGAGCCATCCATTGCCCAGCTGGCGGCCTGGTGCCAGAAATACCAGATTGAGCTGGTCGCCATCGGCAACGGCACCGCGTCCCGGGAAACCGAGAAGCTGGTGGGCGACCTGTGCAAACGCTATCCGGAACTGAAGCTGGCCCGTATTGTGGTGAACGAATCCGGTGCGTCCATCTACTCCGCCTCGGAATTTGCCTCAAAAGAGCTGCCGGATCTGGATGTTACCATCCGTGGTGCGGTGTCCATCGCCCGCCGCCTGCAGGACCCACTGGCGGAACTGGTAAAGATCGAACCCAAGTCCATCGGGGTTGGCCAGTACCAGCATGACGTTTCCCAGGTGCAGCTGTCCCGTAGCCTGGATGCGGTGGTGGAAGACTGTGTAAACGGCGTTGGGGTCGACCTGAATACGGCCTCCGTGCCTCTGCTTACCCGGGTATCCGGCCTGAATCCGAGCATTGCCCAGAATATCGTCGATTTTCGCAACCAGAACGGCAAGTTTGTCAGTCGCAAGCAGCTATTGAAGGTCTCCCGCCTGGGTGAGCGCACCTTTGAGCAGGCGGCCGGCTTCCTGCGTATTGCTGGCGGCGACAACCCGCTGGACCGTTCCTCGGTGCACCCGGAAGCCTACGGTGTGGTTGAGGCCATCGCGAAGGGTAATGGTCGCAAGGTGGAAGACATCATTGGCGACTCGGCGTTTCTGCGCAGCCTGAACCCTCAGGACTACGTTACCGAACAGTTTGGCCTGCCAACCATCAAAGACATCATCTCCGAACTGGAAAAGCCGGGCCGCGACCCGCGCCCAGAGTTCCGCTTTGCCAACTTCGAGGAAGGGGTGGAAACCCTGAATGACCTGAAACCAGGCATGGTGCTGGAAGGTTCGGTAACCAACGTCACCAATTTCGGCGCCTTTGTTGATATCGGCGTGCATCAGGACGGCCTGGTGCACATCTCCGCCCTGTCTCATACTTTCGTTAAAGATCCGCGCGAAGTGGTCAAGGCCGGTGATATTGTTAAGGTCAAAGTGATGGAAGTGGACATTCCCCGTAAACGCATCGGGCTGTCTATGCGTATGGATGACCAGCCCGGTGCCGAGACCCAGGCCAAGCCAGCCCGGGGCGCCGACCGCAACGCAGGTCGCCCCGGTGGTCGCAAACCCCAGGGTGGCCAGGGCCAGGCGCAGGGCGCCATGGCGGGTGCGTTGGCGCAGGCGCTGGCCTCTGCCCGCAAGAACGGTCGTTAAATCACCTTATCGATTCAACGCGATTGCTCCTCACGAGGGGGCAATCGCGCCAACAGGAGCTCACCATGGCTGAATCCCGCCACTCCCTGTTTCACCAGTTTGCGGCCAGCGATTGGGACGGTTTCCTCAAAGGGGTCGAAAAAGAAGGCCTTCGCGTGGATGCCAATGGTTTCATTGCCCAGACACCGCACCCGGAGGCGCTGGGCTCGGCCCTGACCCATCCACGGATTACCACCGATTATTCCGAAGCCCTGCTGGAGCTGATCACCCCGGTTTTCAGCTCCACTGAGGCCATGCTGGCATCGCTGCGAGACACCCACCGGTTTGTTCAGCAGAATCTCGGTGACGAAGTGTTCTGGTCGGCCAGTATGCCCTGTGAGATTGATGGCGATCAGAGCATTCCCATCGCTGAGTATGGCCGCTCCAACATTGGCCAGCTCAAGCATGTCTATCGGCAGGGTTTGGCTGTGCGTTACGGTCGCATCATGCAGAGTATTGCCGGGGCCCACTACAACCTGTCGTTACCCGACAGTTTCTGGCGTAAGTGGCAGCAACTGACCGGCAATCAGGATGCCCTGAAGGATTTCAAATCCGACCAGTATTTCTGGTTGATCCGCAATTTCCGCCGCCGAAGCTGGCTGTTAATGCTGTTGTTCGGTGCATCACCTGCCCTGGACGCCAGTTTCGTTGCCGGCGTGAAGCATGACCTAAGCCGGTTTGACGAGCGAACCTGGTATGGCAAACACGCTACGTCGCTGAGGATGGGTGATCTGGGTTACCACAACAATGCCCAGGCCTCCCTCAACATCTGTTTCAACGAGCTGGACACTTACACCCGTACCCTGGACCAGGCTATCCATACCAATTGGCCTGCCTATGAAGCCATTGGCACCCGTCGTAACGACGAGTTTATCCAGATCAACACCAGCGTGTTGCAGATTGAGAACGAGTATTACAGCGCCGTTCGTCCCAAACGCACCACCGAGCGCGCTGAGAAGCCTATCCAGGCGCTGGATGCCCGTGGAGTTGAATACATCGAGGTACGTTGTCTGGATCTGGACCCATTCTCGCCGGTAGGGGTCAACCGAGCGCAGATCGATTTTCTGGATCTGTTCCTGCTTGACTGCCTGCTGACCGACTCTCCCCGAATCGGAGATGACGAATGTCAGCGGCTGGATGACAACTATAAAGATGTGGTGGCATCAGGCCGCTGGCAGGAGCTGGGGGTGTGCCAGGGTGGCCAGCGGGTGCCGGTGGGTGATGCTGCCCGTGAGTTGCTGGATCGCTTGCAGCCGCTGGCGGATTTGCTGGACAGCTGGGGTAAGGACGAGACCTACCGTTCGGCCCTGGCTGCTCAGCGTGAAAAGTTGCAGGGGCAGGAATGGTCTGTGCCATCAGCCCGCGTACTGGCGTCGATGGAAGCCTCCGGGCTTGGTCACCGGGACTGGGTGCTGGCGTTGTCCCGGCAGCACCAGGAAACCCTCAGAAGCGAACCACTGGCTCCGGACGTGCTGGCGGATTACCAACGCATGTCGCGGGAATCCCTGGCCGAACAGAAGGCCCAGGAACAGTCGGATAAACTTCCGTTTGCCACCTTCCTGGAAGAGTATCTGCGCTCGTGAGCCGTGGTTGAGTCACAACCCGAAAGGGACGTGACGCACAGAAACCACAGAAGGGTTTGCCGGCTTCGTTACCTGCTGTTACTTTTGTTTACAACAGGTAAGGAGACTGCGCCATGGCAAGAGATATCAAGCTCGGATGGGATGTGGAAGCCCTCAACAAGGCGTATCGCCAGGGGTACATGGCGGGCTCCATGGGCATGGATAAAAACCGATGCCCGTATCGGGGTGAGGTGATCATCGCCGCCTGGGAAGCGGGTTGGGATGATGCCGGCCAAGTGGCTGCTGAGCAGCCCTCCAGCGACGACCTGTTCTCCCGAATCGCCTGACCTACCGTTGCACCACAAATTCCGTAAACAGCACGCCGGTGATGCGCTCACCGGTTTTCTGTTCTTCCAGGGCGGCATTGATCCGCTGTGCAGCTTCCCCTCTTAACGCTTGCTGGCCCTGTTGCGTAGTGAGCTGGTCAACGTCGGTCTGTTCACCGAACAACATTACCAATTCGTGCCGTAATCTTGGCATATGGGCCTCTACAGCAGCTCTTGTCGTCTCCTGCGAGGCCCGCAGGGTTACAGACGCTTTCAGGTAAATGACCTTGTTGCCGGGTTCGCCCACATGGGTCACAAATGCCGGCTCCATGGCGATGTAGTCGGTTACCCCCCGTTCCTCCGGCTCCTCCTCCGACATGGCCGGCCAGGCGATCAGGGAAGCGATAGCGAGTAACAGCGTTAGGGCGTATTTTCGGTGAAAGGTCATAGGCGCAATGTTCTTCATGGGTTAGGATTGGCAGCATCAGCTTACATGATGATTCCGGGGTGTTGATTTGACAAGCAGATGGGTGTTCGGCGTCGTTTTTCTTTTGTGCGCAGCTCTGTTGGCCGTGGCCTTTTACATGGAGCACGTCATGGGCCTGGAGCCTTGTCCGTTGTGCTGGTTGCAGCGTTTTGGTTTCATGGGCGCCGGGCTGGTAGCCCTGATTGCGTTTCTCCATGGCCCCACCGGTTTTGGTAACCGGGTGTATGGCTTTTTTCTGGTGCTGACCGCCGGTACCGGACTGGGCATTGCTGGCCGGCAGCTGTGGCTGCAAAGCCTGCCGGAGGATCAGGTGCCCGCCTGTGGCCCGTCCGTGGACTACATGCTTGAGGTGTTGCCCTGGTTTGAGGTGCTGCAGACGGCCCTGAAAGGTACCGGTGATTGCGCCGAGGTGGTCTGGCGCTTTCTCGGGTTGAGCATTCCTGGCTGGACAGCCGTGTTCTTCAGCTTGTTGGTGCTGGTTGGCCTGGTGATGATGTTCCGCCGATACCGGCCGAAAAACTGGTTGCAGGGCTGAAACGGTTGCGGGCCACCATGGCCTTGGGGTAACTTGATTCAGTCATGACGACAATCAAGTGAACGGCCATTTATCAGGCAGACTGACTGAGGGGAGACAGACGTCATGTTGGAGAACTGCAGAAACGCCAGGGAGCGTTGGGGCGGAGTCAGCGAGCTGATCGACCGTTGGCTGAAAGAGCGCCAGGAGCTGTTGGTGCGCTACTGCGATCTGTCGACCGAGACCGATTTTTCCCAGACCGAGATGCTGCGAGACAAGTTTGTCCGCCTCTGTGAGGTGCTGGTCGATTATGTGTCTGCCGGGCACTTCGAAGTCTACGAACAGTTGATCCAGGAAGCCCGTGAGTTCAACGATGGCGGCCTGGAGTTGGTGGCAAAGGTCTATCCCCGGATTGAGCAGACGACCGGTGTGGCTCTCAATTTCAATGATCGCGTTGATGGTCGACTGCTGACCGAAGGCGACGTCAGAGAGCTGTTCTCAGAGTTGTCCAAGCTGGGTGAAGTGCTGGAAAGCCGCTTCGAGATGGAAGACTTCCTGATCGAGCATCTGCATAACGCCCACGCTGGAAAAATGGCCTCAGCCTGATTCCGGGCAGCCAACAGAGTCTTCCAAAAAAACGGCCTGAATGTTCAGGCCGTTTTTTTATTGCCCGGTGTTATTCGCCTTGAGGGTTCACTGCCAGCAGTTCCACATCAAAAATCAGGGTTTCGTTGGGCCCGATCGCCTGATTGCCACCCGGGCCGTAGGCCAGATCGGCAGGAATGTAGAGCTTGTAGCGGGCGCCTTCGCTCATCAGTTGCAGGCCTTCGGTCCAGCCCGGAATTACCTGGCTAAGGCCAAAGGTAACCGGTTGGCCACGATCACGGGAGCTGTCGAACACATCGCCATTGATCAGCTCACCGGTGTAGTGTACCTGTACACGGTCTGAAGCTGTCGGGTTGTTGCCGTCGCCTTCCTCGATGACCTCATATTGCAGGCCAGACTCGGTGGTTTCCACACCATCCCGTTCAGCGTTCTGGGCCAGGAAGGCTTCGCCGGCTTCCAGGTTCTGGCTGGCCAGTTCGTTGTATTGCTGTTCCTGTTGGCTCTGAAGCTCCTCCTGATAGGCCATCAGTGCTTCCTGAATTTGCTCCCGGGTCAGGCGCTTGGTCTCCTCGTCACCGGCGTGGCCGTGCTGGATGCCCTGCAGGAACTGATCCATTTGCAGGTCAGGCAGGTCATTGCTCATGCGCTCACCAAGCACCAGGCCCATGCCGTAGCTGACTTTCTCCGGCGTCGTGTCCAGAGCGGGGTCCTTTGCGGAATCCTGGGCGGTAGAGCAGCCGGCAACCAGGCCGGTCATGGCGATAGCTAACAGGGTTTTCTTCATACGGGTATCCTTTGCGCGTGTAACAGGGCCAGACGGCCCACTTGGATTTGGCAAACAGGAAAGGTAACGGGTTCAGCCGCAGGATGCCACTGAAACTGTGGTAACAGTGTGATGCCGTTGGCGTCAGGTGCCGTTATCCCCGGGCGATGGAGCCAGGGAAAAAGGGGCTCGGTAGGGCGAGCGCCAGTCGTTGTCATTGTCGGCCCGGCGTTCGTTATGCAGGTTCTTGCCCGGACGTTCAATGGCCAGAGCGTTCCAGGGGCCCTGGGCCGGTGGCTGGTCGGCGTAGTGCCAGTTCCCCTCGGTGTCCTGCCATTTGAAGACAATCTCCGGGCCCTCGGTGGGAATGGGGGCCGGTAGCAGGCCTTCGAACGAAGGGATGGCCTCGGGTTTCTCCTCAGCCGCAGACTCCGATACCTTGCCTGGGTCCCCCAGGCCAAAGAAAATCAGCAACAACAGCAGGCCAAGAGCCGGAAACGATAGCCGAATAAGCCATTTCATCATCATGGCCGGAGTTCTCCTGCCGCAGTCTCCAGGAGGCCTGCCAGCGTGTCCAGTGATATGGGGCCCCGGGTGTCTGCTTCCCGACGCGGTGCTGCAGCCAATAGGTTTTGCTGGATGGCGGCTTTGCGATTGTGCATGTTGCCAGTCTCCGGGTACCTGGGTGTCAGTGTGTGCCAGGCCAGGGCAAGTTCGGTTTGCTCGGCCTGTAGTTCGGCCCGTGCCAGCGCTTCCCGGAGATCACGACAACCAATATGATGCCGGGGAATGGATTTTCTGGCCGAACGAATGCTGCCGGTTACACGGGATCGCCACTCTGTTACCTTAGCGTCCTCAACGCCAGTGAACAGGTGCCCGTTCACCCCCAACCAGCCGGCACAGAGAATTCGGGTAACGCTCCAGTCACAGGCCTGCAACGTCAGGCAGGCCTCGGCCAGCTCCGGGTTTTGCCAGCAGGCCAGTGCATAACGCCACAGGGGATTATCCGGTTCCATTGTTGCGGGCAGATTCAATGATTCTGTCTGCGGAACGGTCATGGCAGGGCGCTTCCCTGGCTGAAATCCATGGATAAAGACAGTCTATGTTAACGATAACCGATCTCAGTTTACAACGAGGCGGCGTCTGGTTGCTAGAAAACGTCAGCCTGACGGTGCAGCCCGGCCAGAGGGTAGCGATTGTTGGCGCTAATGGTGCCGGAAAATCCAGCCTGTTCCAGCTCTTACTGGGCCATCTGGCGCCGGAGCAGGGCAGTGTGTCGCTGCCAGGGGGCTGCCGTATAGCCCATATGGCGCAGGAGGTTGAGGCCAGCCAGCGATCTGCACGGGACTTTGTCCTGGATGGCGACTTTGAATTGCGCCGTATGGAGCGTGAGCTGGCCGATGCGGAAGCCCGGGATGATCATCACGCCATTGCCCGCCTGCACGGCGAGCTGGATGTACACGAAGCCTGGTCTGCGCCGAGAAGAGCCGACTCGTTGCTGCGTGGGTTGGGGTTTGCCGACAGCGATGTCGGCCGGCCAGTATCGGCGTTTTCAGGGGGCTGGCGTATTCGTCTGAATCTGGCCCAGGCCCTGATGAGGCCATCAGACCTCCTGTTGCTGGATGAGCCCACCAACCACCTGGACCTGGACGCCTGTCTGTGGCTTGAGAACTGGCTTCGTCGATATCCTGGCACCCTTCTATTTATCTCCCATGATCGGGATTTCATGGATCGGGTGGCCACACACCTGGTGCACTTTGATAACAAAAAGCTGGAACTCTACACCGGCAACTACTCGGCGTTTGAAGTGCAGCGCAGCGAGCGCCTGGCCCAGCAACAATCCAATTACGAGCGCCAGCAGGCCCGTATTGCCGAGATTCAGCGATTCATTGACCGCTTCAAGGCCAAGGCTACCAAGGCCCGCCAAGCCCAGAGCCGGGTCAAGGCCCTGGAGCGCATGGAACGAATCGCGCCAGCCCATGTGGATTCGCCCTTCACCTTTGAATTTCCGATGGCGGACAAGGTGTCCAACCCGTTGTTGTCCATTCGCAACGGTGTGGCCGGCCATGGCCAGACGGCTATCCTGAATAATATCAACGTCACCTTATTGCCCGGCTCGCGCATTGGTTTGCTCGGCCCCAACGGTGCGGGCAAATCAACCTTTATGGATGCCCTGCGGGGCACCGGTACCCTTCTGTCGGGTGAGCGTACCTGTGGCGAGCACCTGGCCACCGGGTATTTTGCCCAGCACCAGCTGGAAGCCCTGGATCTGGATGCCAGCCCGTTCCTGCATTTGCAGCGGTTGTCGCCCCGTGCGTCCGAGCAATCGGTGCGGAACTTTCTGGGCGGCTTTGATTTCCATGGCGATGAGGCCCTGAGCCCAATTCGCTCGTTCTCCGGGGGTGAGAAAGCCCGGGTCGCCCTGGCGGTGATCGCCTGGCAGAAACCCAACCTGCTATTGCTGGATGAGCCCACCAACCACCTGGACCTGGAGATGCGCCAGGCCCTGACCATGGCATTGCAGAATTTTGATGGTGCCATTGTGGTGGTGTCCCATGATCGGCACCTGTTACGCAATACCGTAGACGAGTTCTGGCTGGTGTCGGATGGCACAGTCCAGGAATACGACGGCGACCTGGAAGACTATGAACGCTGGCTGGCAGACCGCAGGAAGGATGAGGACGAGCCCCCCAAACGCCAGGTAGCTGAAGATTCAGAGGCTGAAAAGAAGGCGGGCAGTGCCCAGGCATTGACGGCCGAAGAGCGCAAGGCCAGAAAACGCCAGGAGGCGGAACTTCGCCAGAAGCTGAGCCCGTGGCGGAAAAAACAGGTATCTCTGGAAGCTCGGATGGATCAGCTGCAGCAGCAATTGGCAGGCGTGGAAGCTTCTCTGGGCGACCCTGCGGTGTACGAAGACAGCGGGAAAGTACGCCTGAAGGCGCTGCTGGCGGAGCAGACCGAACTCAAGCGGGCCCTGGAGGAGGCCGAGGCCGAATGGCTGGAGGTCAGCGAAACGCTGGAAAATCTGGAGGCCGAACTGGCTGGATAGTTTACCGGGTGCCGATTTCCAGGGTGAAATCCTGTTTGGACAGGTAATCCCGCTCGTTCTCCAAGTCTGCCAGGGTCAGTGGCCGGTTATCCAGCCAGCCTTCCGGAAACTCCACCACCAGCTTGTTTTCATGGCCATGGAGGACGAATTCGGGTGGCTGCTCCAGATTCCTGGGGTGTTGGATTAGCACGGCCAGCCTTAGCAAAACGCACAGGTAGCGCAGGCGCGGCTTGTCTTCCGGCTCTATGCCCTCGAACACGGTGGAGGAGAATTTCCGTCGATGGCCACGCACCAGGGTGGCCAGATCTTTTTGAAACTGCTGGGTAAACCCGGGCAAGTCGGAATAACGCAGCAGATAAGCGCCATGTTTGTGGTACTGGCTGTGGGAGATGGTCAGACCAATCTCGTGCAGCCGGCAGGCCCAGCGCAGTACATCCTCGTCCGCTGACGTATGCAGGCCCCATTGATCGGCCACTTGCTGCCATGCAGCAATAGCCGTTTGCTCAACGGCAGCGCCGTGAGCCTGGTCCACATGGTAGCGCTCCTGCAGCGCGGCAATGGTGCGCTCCCGTACATCCTCGTGCTGGATACGGCCTACGATGTCGTACAGCAGCCCCTCCCGCAGCGCGCCATCAGCGAAGGTCATCGCTTGAATATTCAGTGATCGGAACGCCGCCAGCAGGATGGCAAACCCGGCCGGGAAAATGCTTTGCCGGTCCTGGCGCACGCCCAGGTCTGCCAGTTTTTCGACCCTGCCCATGTCGACAAGCCGTTTACGCAGCTCTTCCATTGCGTCACGGGTGAGGGTGCCATCGGTGATCTTCAGGTTGGCCAGCACACTGCAGATCGCCTTGATGGATCCTGAGGAACCGACGGCACTCTGCCAGCCAACCGAGCGGTAGTGCTGGCGGATGTTCAGGAGCTCCTGTTCGGCGTGAGTGATCGCTTTGTCCATCTGCCGCCGGGTAATTTTGCCGTCCGGGAAATAGCGATTGCGAAACGACACACAGCCCATATGCAGGCTTTCCAGCTCCTGGGGCTCAAATCGCTGGCCGATAATGAATTCGGTGCTGCCGCCGCCAATATCGATGACCAGTCGCTTACCTTCGTCATCGGCCAGGGTGTGGGAAACGCCAAGGTAGATCAGGCGGGCTTCTTCCCGTCCCGCGATGATCTCAACCGGGTAACCGAGGACCTCTTCTGCCCGGGCAATGAACTCGGGGGCGTTGCGGGCCACTCTCAAAGCGTTGGTACCGACAATCTGAACGCCCTCGGCAGGCATGCCCTGCAGGCGCTGGGCAAACCGGCTGAGACATTCCAGAGCCCTTTGCTGGGCTTCTTCTGTCAGCCGGTTATAGGGGTCCAGCCCAGCGCCAAGCTGGACTTTCTCGCCCATCTTTTCGACCGTGCGAATTTCACCATGGACCAGCCTGGCCACGACCATATGGAAGCTGTTGGAGCCCATATCAATGGCTGCCAGCATGTCCGGGGAGGGGGCGGTGTTCTCGGCAGGGGATGCGGCCGTCACGTGGGTTGGCGTCCTGTATGGTGTGAACTTGTCGATACAATGGCCGTACTATAAAAGAAAGCGCGGTGCGCTGTCAGTAACGGTCTGCGGTGAATACGGATGCGGATCGTCGCCGACGGAAACAGATCTCGCTTCACATTGAGGCCGGCAATCGCGTAAAGTATTCGTCTAACGAAATCCGGGCAGGCGACATTCCGATGACGGTTTGTAGAGCCTGCTACAGTCAACAGCGACTCCGACGCGGCTGCGTTACAGGCCCCGGAGCGCCTGAATCAGGAAAAGGTAATGAGCGGAAATATCGTTAATGTCACCGACGCTTCTTTCGAACAGGACGTACTGAAGTCCGACGTCCCGGTACTGGTTGACTACTGGGCTGAGTGGTGCGGCCCGTGCAAGATGATTGCCCCGGTTCTGGAAGAAATCGCCGACGAATACGACGGCAAGCTCAAGGTCTGCAAGCTCAACATCGACGAAAACGAACAGACCCCGCCCAAGTTCAACATCCGTGGTATCCCGACCCTCATGCTGTTCAAGAACGGCAACGTGGACGCCACCAAAGTTGGCGCTTTGTCCAAGTCACAACTCGCCGCCTTCCTCGACAGCAACCTCTGATCCGCTGTTGAAGAAAGCCGCCCCTGAACATGGTTCACGGGCGGTTTTTTTGTGCCTCAATCACCCTCACTGGCCGCCAGTCGCAAGGTGAGCTTTATTTCCAGGCCTTGGAGCGGTCCAGGTCCGAGTCTTTTTGCTCAACCCAGTGTTCGGTGTCTCCGGTGATTTCCTTTTTCCAGAACGGGGCTGACGTTTTCAGGGCGTCCATGATGAATTCGCAGGCTGCAAACGCATCCCCCCGGTGAGCACTGCACACACCGACAAACACGATCTGATCCGACAGCGCCAGCCGCCCGACCCGATGAATCACCCTCGCCTTGCGTACATCCCAGCGCTGGGAGGCGGAGTCAATCAATCCCTGAATCACCTGTTCCGTCATGCCCGGATAATGCTCCAGGAACAGTCCAGTCACCCCGGACAGGTCCCCGGAGTCCCGCACCAGCCCGGAAAAGGTCGCCACCGCACCAGTGCCGGAACCGGAGGCGCGCAGCGCCTCGTATTCCGCGCCGACATCGAAATCTTCCGTCTGGATAGAGATCATTTCAACCTCCGGTCACCGGTGGAAAGAAGGCCACTTCATCGCCCGGCATGACCGGCGTTGAAGGTTTGGCCATGGCCTGGTTGACGGCCGCCATGACCGGCTGCTCGCCCTGCAGCTGGGCCCAGGGGCCGCCCCGGGCGGCCAGTTCCGACAACAGGCCCCCAACGGTTTGGCCCGGGGTTGCCGGCAACTCAAGGCTCTCGGTATCAAGCTCCTCGCGAAGCCGTGCGAAAAAGCGAACAGTCAGGTTCTGGTCAGTCATGATCAGCTCATCAGTTCAGGGTATGAGTAATACATCACCGGGTCACCAACATTGATGGTGCTGTTTTCCGGCACCACCGCCAGGCCGGAGCTCCAGCAAGCGGCACTCAGCACGCCGGAGCTCTGGTTCGGGGCAGCGGACACGGAAGCGGTGGCCCCGTTGCCTGTCTTGCGGGCGCGCACAAACTCCCGTCGGATGGATGGTGAATGGGTGGTGAAGTCTGCGGGCAGGCATTCCCCGATCGGCAGCGCGTCGGGTCGCCCCTGGCGTTTGCGAATGTAGGGCATCACGATGACCATAAAGGAAATCAACACAGAGGCCGGGTTGCCGGGCAGCCCAAGCACCGGCGTGTCGTCAATGCTGCCGAACGCCAAAGGTTTGCCAGGCTTGATGGCCATCCGCCACAAAGACAGTCGGCCGGACTCCTCGAGCACTGCGCGCACGTGGTCTTCTTCGCCCACCGACACGCCGCCACTGGTGATAATCAGGTCGGCTTTTCTTGCCGCCTCTTGCAGTGCCTGGCGGGTGCCGTCGCGAGTATCCCGAACGGTCTCGCAGAGGATAGCCTCACATCCCGCCTGTGCCAGCATCCCGAGCAGGGTGTAGCGATTGCTGTTGTAAATCTGGCCGGGGGCAAGCGGCTCGCCGGGTTGTACCAGTTCATCGCCGGTGCTCAGGATGGCCACCCGCAACCGGTCCAGTACCGGCACCTGTGCGATGCCCATCGAGGCCAGTAAGCCCATTTCCTGGGGGCGAATAAGGGTGCCCCGGGGCAATGCCAGATCCCCCTGGGTCAGGTCCTGTCCGCGACGACGAATGTTCTGCCCGGCGCTGACTTCGGCCATGATGAGGATGTTGTCACCGGTACGTTCCACCCGCTCCTGCATCACCACCGCATTCGCGCCCTCCGGAATCTCTGAACCGGTGAAGATTCGCACAGCGGTACCGGGCGCCAGTGGTTTGGGGGCCGTGCCCGCCGGCACCCGGTCAGAGACCACCAGCGCCCGCCCGGGTGCGACGTCTGAGTGGTACACCGCATAGCCATCCACGGCGCTGTTGTCAGCCGGGGGAACGTCCGCCGGCACATACTGGTTCTCGGCCAGGACCCGCCCCAAACACTCGCTGAGCGGCACCGCCTGGGATTGTGTGACAGCGGTGGCGCGACTCAATATGTAGTTGAGAGCGTCGTCAACAGAGATCAGGTCAGAGCCTGCCATGGTACCTCCCGGTTATTTTTCTGCGCGGTTGCCAATGACTTCCTGAAGCCGGCTGAAAGCACGCTCTGGCTTGCGCATGACCAGTCCGGAATAGTTGCAGGGGCCGTGCCGGCTGTCCAGCTGGTCTTTCAGAATGCCTTCCCAGCCAGTCCTGCAGGCACCGGTTGAACCCGGCAGGCAGAAAATAACGGTGTTGTTGGCCATGCCACCGAATGACCGGGACTGAATCGTGGAAGAACGGATCTCCAGCGCCGATAACCGGCGAAATTCCTCGCCGAAACCCTCAATGACCTTGTCCAGCAGGGGCTTGACCGCTTCCGGTGTGCTGTCTCGTTCATGAAAGCCGGTGCCGCCGGTTATGATGACCGCCTGAACGTCCTGGTCCGCAATCCATTGTGAAATAATAGCGCGTATCAGGTAAACGTCGTCCGGAAGTATCCGGCGAGACACCAGTCGGTGGCCGGCCTCAATCACGCTGTCTTCGAGGAACTGCCCGGAGGTGTCCTGCTCGAAACCCCGTGTGTCAGATACGGTCAAAATAGCAATGTTCAGAGGTTTGAGTTCATTCGTAAGCTCAGTGCTCATGGCTTGGCTCCGCTCTACTGCATTCGAGATGCGTTCATCAGTAATACTAGTGTCAGTATCCGTATACGGGCCGCAGATGGGAAGGGAGTAACCCATCAGAGGGAGGTGTGCCGGTGGCGGAAGATCATGAAACTGACTTAATTTTGGGCAGAGGTCTTGACAGACGCCTTCAAGGTGGTCGATTATGCGGCTTGCCCGGCGAACGGTTGTTCCCACTCTCTGGCTTCAGCAAACAAATCCGGCTTCCATCTGCACCGGTTGCTCCATCTAGCCAGCACCATGTTTCAGCTTTTTTGATCAATGCGTTCAGGGGCACCCCTGTCATTCCAACAGTCGTTTACTTCCATTCCTGACAATCCTACAAATTATGAATCTTACTGAACTCAAGCAGAAATCTGTGCCCGAATTGCTCGATATCGCGCAAGAAATGGGCCTGGACAACCTGGCTCGCTCGCGCAAACAGGATGTTATCTTCACCATCCTGAAGAAACACGCCAAGAGCGGCGAAGACATCTACGGCGACGGCGTACTGGAAATTCTGCAGGACGGTTTCGGCTTCCTTCGCTCCGGCGACGCCTCCTACCTGGCCGGCCCGGACGATATCTATGTTTCCCCCAGCCAGATTCGCCGTTTCAACCTGCGTACCGGCGATACCGTCTCCGGTAAAATTCGTCCTCCCAAGGATGGTGAGCGTTACTTCGCCCTGCTGAAAGTTAACGAGATTAACTTCGACAAGCCGGACAACGCCCGCAACAAGATTCTGTTTGAAAACCTGACCCCGTTGTTCCCCCAGGAGCGATTGACCCTGGAAGTGGGCAACGGCAGTACCGAAGACCTTTCGTCTCGGGTACTCGACCTGGTAGCCCCGATCGGTAAAGGCCAGCGTGGCCTGATTGTGTCCCCGCCCAAGGCTGGTAAAACGCTGCTGATGCAGGGCATCGCCCAGTCCATCGCCCGCAACAACCCGGAATGTCACCTGATGGTGCTGCTGATTGACGAGCGCCCGGAAGAAGTGACTGAAATGCAGCGCACCGTGCGCGGCGAGGTTGTAGCCTCCACCTTCGATGAGCCGCCGGCCCGTCACGTGCAGGTAGCGGAAATGGTGATCGAAAAGGCCAAGCGCCTGGTCGAGCACAAGAAAGATGTCATCATCCTGCTGGACTCCATCACCCGCCTGGCCCGCGCCTACAATACGGTGATTCCGTCTTCCGGCAAGGTGCTCACCGGTGGTGTTGACGCCCATGCCCTGGAAAAGCCCAAACGCTTCTTCGGTGCGGCCCGGAATGTGGAAGAGGGCGGCAGCCTGACCATCCTGGCGACCGCGCTGGTGGATACCGGTTCCAAGATGGACGAGGTTATCTACGAGGAGTTCAAGGGCACCGGTAACATGGAAGTGCACCTGGACCGCAAGATTGCCGAGAAGCGTGTCTACCCGGCCATCAACATCCGTCGCTCCGGCACCCGCCGTGAAGACCTGCTGATGAGCGAGGCAGACATCCAGCGCGTGTGGATTCTGCGCAAGCTGCTGCACTCCATGGACGACGACACCGGTGCACTGGAGTTCCTGCTCGACAAACTGCGTGACACCAAGACCAACGACGAGTTCTTCCAGTCCATGAAGCGTCGTTGATACTGGTTTCTATGCGCGTCTGATCTTGGGGCGTCCCCCCCAAAGTTCAAAGAACAAGGCCGGGAGAGGGAGTCAAAACCATCAGGAAAACCACCGTTTTCCGTTTTGACTCCCTCTCCCGGCCTTGTTCAAACTCCGAACTAAAAAATGAAAAGGCTAAATACAGGGCAGTCCGGTTAAGCCCAAACTCCGTAGTACCGTAGACCAGAAACGGAGCACACCATGAAATACAGCGACCTCAGAGACTTCATCAGCCAGCTGGAAAAGCTGGGTGAGCTGAAACGCATCAGCGTAGAAGTCGACCCCCACCTGGAAATGACCGAAATCTGCGACCGCACACTGCGGGCCGGTGGGCCGGCGTTGTTGTTTGAAAACCCGAAAGGCTACGACATGCCCGTGTTGGCCAACCTGTTTGGCACTCCCAAACGGGTGGCGCTGGGGATGGGGCAGGAAGACGTGGCGGCATTGCGGGAGGTTGGCAAACTGCTGGCGTTCCTGAAAGAGCCGGATCCCCCCAAGGGCTTCAGGGATGCCATCGAAAAACTGCCGATCTTCAAACAGGTGATGCGCATGAGCCCGAAAGTGCTCCGCTCGGCGCCCTGCCAGGACGTAGTGATCGACAAGGACCAGGTCGACCTGTACCAGATTCCGGTACAGCACTGCTGGCCCGGTGACGCCGGCCCGTTGGTAACCTGGCCGCTGGTAATCACCCGTGGGCCCAATAAAGAGCGCCAGAACCTGGGAATCTATCGGCAGCAGGTGATTGGTCGCAACCGGTTAATCATGCGCTGGCTCAGCCATCGGGGCGGGGCGTTGGACTATCAGGAATTCCGCCGGGCCAACCCGGACAAACCCTATCCGGTGGCGGTGGCCCTGGGCGCGGACCCGGCAACCATTCTCGGCGCTGTTACCCCGGTGCCGGATTCGTTGTCCGAGTACGCCTTCGCCGGGTTGTTACGGGGTGCCCGTACCGAGCTGGTCAAGGCTGGCCTGAGTGATTTGCAGGTACCGGCCAGCGCCGAGATCGTGCTGGAAGGGTTTATCTACCCGGACGACATGGCTCCGGAGGGCCCCTTCGGCGACCATACCGGTTATTACAACGAGGTGGACCATTTCCCGGTGTTCACCGTGGAGCGAATCACGCACCGCCGTGACCCGATTTACCACAGCACCTACACCGGTCGCCCGCCCGATGAGCCGGCGGTGCTCGGGGTGGCGTTGAACGAAGTGTTTATTCCGATCCTGCAGAAGCAGTTTCCGGAGATTGTGGATTTCTACCTGCCTCCGGAAGGCTGCTCCTATCGGCTGGCCATCGTTACCATGAAAAAACAGTACCCGGGCCATGCCAAACGGGTGATGATGGGCGTATGGTCGTTCCTGCGGCAGTTTATGTACACCAAGTTCGTGATTGTCACCGATGACGATGTGAATGCCCGCAGCTGGGAAGATGTGATCTGGGCCATGACCACTCGGATGGACCCGGTTCGGGACACCACGATGGTGGAGAATACACCGATCGACTATCTCGACTTCGCCTCGCCGGTGTCTGGCCTGGGTTCAAAAATGGGCCTTGATGCCACCAACAAATGGCCCGGTGAGACCGATCGGGAGTGGGGCACCGCGATCACCATGACCGATGAGGTCAAGCAGCGGGTGGACGACCTGTGGGACAGCCTCGGCATTGAAATTCCCGCCGCCCGCCCCGATTGACAGGAGCAGCCGGATGCATCGGATTCGGCTTAAGCCATCCGGCCTGAGTTTTCAGGTGGCAGACGATACGGACTTGCTGCTGGCCGCTGCTGAATCCGGGATTCAGGTGCCGGCCGCCTGCAGAAATGGCGTTTGTGAAATCTGTGAGGCCCGGCTGGTGTCCGGTCAGGCCCTGAATACCCGTAATCAGAAACTAATCACGGTTGGTGAGCGTTTAATGATGTGTCGAACTTTGGCGCTGACTGACCTGAAACTGGAGATACCCGCCGTTATGGCATCAGGAAATCATCAACCCCGGCAATACCTGGCAAAAGTGGTGGATGTGCGCTCCATCAGTCACGATGTGTATCGGGTTGAATTGCAGTTGCCGAAGCGCCGCGAGGTGGCTTTTCACGCCGGCCAGTACCTGTCGGTGAACCTTCCAGGTGCCGAGCCCTGCTATTTTTCAATTGCCAGCAGTCCGTCGGCCGCCAATATCGAGTTGCACATCCAGGCCTCGCCAGACTGGGTGTCTGCCCAGAAGGTGATTGATACCCTGACCTCAGGGCAGGATGTTACCGTGGAGTTGCCTCACGGCAAGGCGTGCCTGGCTGCCGCGCCGGACAAACCGGTGCTGATGGTGGCGGCAGGCACCGGTTTTGCACAGATGAAAAGCCTGTGCGAATTCCTGCAGGAAACCCGGTTCCAGCACCCGGTCAAGTTGTACTGGGGGGTGCGCAAGCACGAGGATATGTACCTGCGGTCGCTGGCCCAGCAATGGCATGACGACTGGCCACCGTTCAGCTTCTTCCCGGTGGTCGGTGACGACGAGGACAACGATTGGGGTGGCCATCACGATCAGTTGGTGGGTGCCGTGCTGGCATCCGGGGCAGACTGGCAAAATGTGGAAGTGCATGCCAGTGGCTCGCCAGCCATGGTCTACACCCTGATGGATGCGCTGATGGCTGAAGGGTTACCAAAGCAGGCGTTCTTTTCGGATGTGTTGGAATACGCTCCGCGGGATTGAACGCCGCCATGGTGAACCAAAAAGGCCGGATGGTAACCATCCGGCCTTTTTGGTTCCAGTGTCAGGCCCTTGGCATGGGCAGGTCTGGCAGGCTGTTATCGCTTTCCAGGCCCTGCATCAGCAGCTTGATACTGGCTTCCTCTTCGCCCATGTGAGCATTCAGCCGGCTTAACTCGGCCAGGGTTTCCCGGCTACGGCGCAGGTGCAGGCTGGTCTGGAAATACTCTTTTGCCTTGCCCCAGAGCTCGTTACGCAGGCTGAGGCGGCCCAGGGCCAGTAGCAGCTCCGCATTATTGGGACGGTCTTTCAGCCACTGTTCGGCAATCAGCAGTTGCTCTTCGGGCTGGTTGCCCTTTACCCGCCCATACAGGTTGATGAGCTCATCGCTCCAGTGGTTTCTCAGTACCTTGCGCAACAGGGTTTCGGCCTGGGCTTCGTCACCCAGCCTGGCCAGCAGGCTGGCGTAATCCCGGATGGTGTATTCGTCCCGGCGCACAAAGCCGGGCAGCTCGTCCCATAGCCGGGTCAGCGGTTCCAGAGACGCCTCCGGGTTGTCTTTGCGCAGCTTCTGGGTGTCTTCTGCGGCCCTTTCCAGCAGGTTATGCCATACCTGCCGTTCAAGCTCGTCCAGCTCTTTGCCCGGCAATACATCCCGCTTGCGAAGCTCCGGTATCAAGCGGGACAGCTCACGCCAGTCTTCCAGGCGCAGGTAAGTGTTCTTCAGGAGCTTCAGCACAAACGGATGATGGGGCGACTCCTTGCGAAGGCGCAGCAGGGTGGCCAGGGCTTGCTCCAGCCGATTGCCTGCCAGTTGCAGCTGGGCCTGGGTCAGCCCTACCGCCATGCTGGAGCCAGGGGTGCTGTCATAGGCTTTGCGCAACAGCTCATCCACCGCTTCGTGGTCACCGGTTTCAAAGGCCGCCTGGGCGGCAGCAAGGTAGTTGATCAGCGGTGTGTCGGCTTTGTCTGCCGAGGTGGCCAGCAGCTTGCGGGCCCGTGGCCAGTTGCCCTCGGCTAGTGCCAGCAGGCCCTGGGTGGTGCGGCGCCGGGCCCGGCGTTCGTTGCCCCGGGATACCCAGCCGGCCACCATCCCGGTGCCGTGGCGCAGGTGCCTGAAGGTATTGATCAGAGAAACCGCCAATACCACCAGCAGAATGATCAGCCCGAGGCCCACCCAGAAATTGGTTTCAATCAGATAATGGCCCAGGCTGATGCGAATATAGCCAAGATCGTAGGTCAGCCCCAGGGATAATGCGGTGCCAACCAGCAGCGCGACCAGCAGGAGCAGCAGAAGCCGGATCATGAGCCATTGCCCCCGCGTTCGGTTTCGGGAGCATCATCATTACCGGTCGCCAGCCGACCGGCCAGCCGCTCTTTCAGCAAGCCGAGGGACTGGCTGATATCCGGCAGGGTGGGGTCCACATTGCGGTCTGCCAGTTCCGTCAGCGTATCGGCCAATCCCTGGATGGCCGGATTGGTGGCGTCGTACCAGTCATTGACGGTGGTGATGGCCTTGTTCAGGGCCCGTTCATACAAAGGCTGGTTGCCCCGAAGCACGGCCATCTCCGCCTCTTCCAGCATCAACTGAAGGTTAAGGCGAGCCCAGGCGCTCTGGTCCGGCGACAACAGGGGTTTGACCGGTTCGTCCAGGCGACGGACCACGACCACCTGCTTGAGGGTATCGAGGAAACGATTCCAGCCCCGCACAAACATATTGCGGCCATCGGTCGGGGCATTCGGGTCTTCGGTCATCTGGAAGCCGGGGGCCTGATCGTGAATCAGGGCCTGGTCGGTCAGGTCGTGAATGCTGGCAATGGCCGCTTCCAGTTTCAGGTACAATCCGGTGCGGTCGACGCCCTGGATGCCCCGCAGTGACAGAATTTCCCGGGCCAGTTGCTGGCGAACCGGGTAAACCCCGATGTCATCGGATTCCAGCAGAACCTCATCCGCGGATTCCAGGGCAGACAGGGCGCCCCGGATATCTTTCTCAATCAACAGACGCTGGTTGGCGATGCGCAGCAGGTATTCTGCCTCGGCCAGCAGCCAGTCGGTACGGGTACGATTCCCGGCCTCAAGCAGTTCCCGGGCGTTGTGGTCAATCTGTCGCTGCTGGGTGGCGATCAGCTCGCGCTGCGCTGAAAGGTTATTTTCCAGTGACTGAAGGCGCTGGCTCTGCTCGCTGCCACGGCTGCCATAACGGTCTTCCAGTTGTGCCGTATCCTGGCGCAATTCCTGGATCACCAGCATGGTGGTTTGGTGGGTTTGCCATTGTTGCCAGTTCCAGAGCGCCAGAGCCAGGGCAATAATCAGCGCGAGAATGGCAATCAGCCATACTGGCCACAGGCGCACGCGGGCGGGATTGGCCGGATTAACCGGAGCGGGCAGTTGCTTTGTTGTTTCAGTCACGGGCATCCTTACTTGGTTTACCGTTGTCACCGGCCTCCTGCGTCAACCAGGAAGCCACACTGGTCACCAGATCCTGATCAGCCAGGCCATCCGGAACCAGTACGTTCCTGAAGCCGGCCTTGCGGGCCTGCTCCGAGACTCGTTCCGCTGGAACCACCAGCAGCGCATTGTTCAGGGTCGCCAGGAACGCGCTGCTGGCCTCTACCAGATTGTTCAGGGTTTCACCGGAAAGCGCAATAATCACCTCCGGCCGGAACCCAGCGAAATTGTCTTCTAAGTCGTTGGCAGCATAGTACGGCCGGAAGCGTCGGTACAGCGGCAGAACCGTTACACGGGCACCTCGTTGCTCCAGGGTCTGTCGGATCAGCTCGCGGCCGTCTTCTCCCCGTGCCAGTAGCACTTTTTCGTGGTTTAGATTCTGCAATCCCGGTAGGGCCAGCAGGGCTTCACTGGTCCAGCCATTGTCTGGCTTGTTCGGGCTCAGACCGTGGTGGGCGAAAACCGCGGCGGTGCCGGCACCCACGCCATACCACTGGATGCCCATGGGCACCTGGGGCCACCAGTGATCGATCTCATCAAGCAGCACGCTGGCGGCGTAGGGGCTGACGGCAATGATGTGAGCGAAGTGGTCCAGATCCTGAAGGGTCGACCGGCGCTCTGGTGTTGCAGGCAGCGGCTCCCTGGCCATCAGGGGCATCCGGCGAACTTCGGCGCCGGCGGCCTGAAAAGCCTGTGCCAGGCGGCTTGCCTCGGGTTCTGGCCGGCAAATCAGTACGCGCCGGCCCTGCAAGGGCAGGGCCTGGCTATTCCGATCAGCTTGGGGTGTGGCCATAGATCTCAGCCAGTACCTTGTCAGCACCCATAGCCAGCAGCTGCTCCGCCAGTTCACGGCCCAGGCGTTCGCCTTCGGCGCGGGGCGCGCGGCCTTCTACCCGAAAAATCTCGGTGCCGTCGACAGCGCCCACCAGCCCGCGCAGCCACAATGTGTTGTCGTCTTCCAGCAGGGCATAGGCGGCAATGGGAACCTGGCAACCCCCTTCGAGGCGCCGGTTCAGGGCCCTTTCTGCTTTCACCCGGTCAGAAGTATCGTCGTGATTCAGTGGTGCCAGCAATGCCCGCAGCTCGCTGTCATCAAGGCGGCATTCAATACCCAGCGCGCCCTGGCCAACGGCCGGAAGCGAGACAGTATCCGGCATGCAGTAGCGTATCCGGTCGTGGAAGCCCAGGCGCTTGAGGCCGGAGCTGGCCAGAACAATGGCGTCGTATTCGCCGGCATCCAGCTTGGCCAATCGGGTGTTGACGTTGCCTCGCAGCATCTTGATTTCCAGGTCCGGGCGGTTGGCCCTGAGCTGGGTTTCGCGGCGCAGACTTGAGGTGCCAACCACGGCACCCTGGGGCAGTTGGTCCAGATGATCGTACTGATTGCTGATAAACGCATCGGTCGGGTCTTCCCGCTCACAGATAGCCACCAGGCCAAGGCCCTCCGGGAATTCCATGGGCACGTCTTTCATGGAATGCACCGCAAGGTCGGCCCGGCCGTCCAGCATGGCTTCTTCCAGCTCCTTCACAAACAGCCCCTTGCCACCAATCTTGGCCAGGGGCACGTCCAGAATCTTGTCGCCCTGGGTTTTGATCTTCACCAGCTCCACGGTGATGTGATCGTGCAGCCTTTCCAGTTCGGATTTGATGAATTCCGCCTGCCACAACGCCAGGGCGCTGCTGCGGGTTGCAATGCGAAGGGTTCGTGTTGACATGGCACTCACAGTCGTAGGAAAAAATGTGCCCCAAGGTTACCTTGTGGCAGTGAAAAAGTCCCGCCGTAGACGGCCCTGTACCCCGTCAGGGGGAGGGTTGGTGCTCCTGCAACCACTGCCTGACATGGCTGGCATGGCGGCGGCTGACCGGTAGCAGGGTGTCTGAGTCGTTCAGTGCCAGCATACTCTGACCATCGCTGTTGCGCCGCAGGGCCTGGATGAAACGCACGCCGACCAGGGTATGCCGATGAATGCGTAACAGTTTTTCCGGATACGCCTGCTCCAGTTCTTTCAGGGTGTAATCACAGACCGTTTCACCCCGGCTGTGGTGCAGGGTGACGTATTTCTGGTCCGCTTCGCAGTAGCGGATGTCTGTAAGATCAATCAGTTCTGTTCCCCGGTGGGTGCGCACGGCAACCTGTTCGGTGGTCAGGTCGCTGTTGTGGGTCAAGGCCTGGAGCTGAACCCGGTTGACCTTTCCCGCCCGAGCCAAGGCGTCTGCCAGAGCCTCCCGTCGCACCGGTTTGAGCAGGTAGGCGATGGCGCGAACCTCGAACGCCTGGATGGCATAGTGGTCGTAGGCTGTACAGAAAATAACCGCCGGCGGGTTGCTGAGCTGGCTCAGCTGGTGCGCCGCTTCCATGCCGTCCATGCCCGGCATGCGAATGTCCATCAGCAGGATATCCGGTTCCAGCTCGGCCACCTTGCGCAGGGCGTCATTGCCATCGCTCGCTTCACCGCACACCCGGTATTCCGGCAGTTCTTCCACCAGGCGCTGAATGCGCTGCCGGGCCAGGGGTTCGTCGTCTGCGATCAGAATGCGCTGCGGTTGTTGGTTCATGGTGCTCCTGCGGTCGCCTGGTCTGTTTTGTCAGCTTGCTGTCCTTGCGGGCAGCCTGAGGGTAACTGTGTAGATGTTGTGTTGATGGCTGTGTTTAAGAACCGCTGGCTCGCCGAACAAAGCCTGGAGCCTGGCCTGGATGTTAACAAGGGCCACCTGGTTGCCCTGGTGCTGGCGGTTGCTGGACTCCGGTTTCGGGTTCTGGACCATCAAGTATACAAAATGGCCTTTGCCGTACACTTCGATCCGCACTGTGCCGCCTTCGGGTCTGGGCTGAATGCCGTGGTAGATGGCGTTCTCTACCAGCGGTTGCAAGGTCAGCGGAGGAATGGCCTGTTGCTCGAGGCCCGGCTGTATGTCCCAGTCCAGCTTTAACCGGTCTCCCAGGCGCAGGGCTTCAATGGCCAGATAGCGTTGGCACAGCTCCAGTTCACGGCTGAGTGGTACCAGTTGATCATCGGTGCGCAGGCTGGCCCGGAACAGCTCGGACAGATCCAGCACCGCCTCTTCTGCCTGTTCCGGATTGCTGGCAATCAGGCTGGCAATGGTGTTCATGCTGTTAAACAGGAAATGGGGCTGGATCCTGGCCTGCAGCGACGTCAGCCGGGCCTGCATTTCGGCCTCTCGCTGTTGTTGCCACTGGTCCTGCAGGTAAAAGTAGCGTAACACCATCAGCACGATCAGCAGCGCCACCAACAGTTTCTTGGCAATGCCCTGCCACAGGGCAACCCCCGGCTGCGGGTGCAATACGTTGTCGGCAAACAGGCTGAAAGCCAGCACATCCAGCAGCACAATGACCACAATGGCGAGGGTGGCGCGGGCGACGCTCATTTGCGCCAGCCATGGCCGCAGCAGGCAGATCAGTGCGGCACTGGTGAGGGTGGTCCACTGTACGAACAGGGACAGCAAGCCGAAGTAGTTCCAGTCTATCCAGCCGCGCTCGGCCTGCACGATAGACAACACCAGGACAAAAAGCTCACTGGTGACCAGCAGCAGGAACACCGCCCGCACCCGGCAAAGATCGGGAACGTAGAAGTCGGTGGAGTCCTTCTTGTTGATGCCTTTGTCGGTTACCAGGGGAGTCTCCTTAACCGTGGTCAGAATGCTATACTGCGGCAAATTTTCACTTATCCATTGCCGGCGTGATGATGCCGGGCTGTCAGCAGGAAAGATAGACCATGACGGATCAGAAAAAGTCTGACCAGACCACATCCTCCGAAAAACCCTGGGGTGGCCGCTTCAGCGAGCCCACAGACGCCTTTGTTGAGCGCTTCACTGCGTCGGTCGGTTTTGACCAGCGCCTGTATCACCATGATATTACCGGCTCCATCGCCCATGCCACCATGCTGGCTCAAGTGGGTGTGCTCACTGACGCTGAGCGAGACCAGATTATTGATGGTCTGAAAGGCGTGAAGGAAGACATCGAGGCCGGCCGATTCGAATGGTCTGTCAGCCTTGAAGACGTGCACATGAACATCGAAGCCCGGCTGACCGACCGCATCGGCATTACCGGTAAAAAGCTGCACACCGGCCGCAGCCGTAACGACCAGGTAGCCACCGACATCCGCCTGTACCTGCGGGACGAAATCGACGTGATTGCCGAGGAACTGGCCCGCCTGCAGGCTGGCCTGCTGGATCTGGCCGAGCGTGAAGCGGACACCATTATGCCCGGCTTCACCCACCTGCAGACCGCCCAGCCGGTTACCTTTGGCCACCATTTGCTGGCCTGGTACGAAATGTTGGTGCGTGATGCCGATCGTCTGCAGGATTGCCGCAAGCGGGTGAACGTGATGCCTCTGGGTGCTGCTGCCCTGGCCGGCACCACTTACCCGATTGACCGCAATCTGACCGCCGAACTGCTGGGCTTTGACCGGCCGACTGAAAACAGCCTGGATTCGGTGTCTGACCGGGACTTCGCCATCGAATTCTGCAGCTTTGCCGCGCTGCTGATGACCCACCTGTCCCGGTTCAGTGAAGAGCTGGTGCTGTGGACTTCGGCCCAGTTTGATTTCATCGACCTGCCGGACCGCTTCTGCACCGGGTCCTCCATCATGCCCCAGAAGAAGAACCCGGATGTGCCGGAGCTGGTGCGCGGCAAGACCGGCCGGGTCAATGGTCACCTGATCAGTCTGCTGACCCTGATGAAGAGCCAGCCGCTGGCCTACAACAAGGACAATCAGGAAGACAAAGAGCCGCTGTTCGACACCGTCGATACCATCAAGGGCTGCCTGAAGGCCTACGCCGACATGATTCCGGCGATCGAAGCCAAGGCCGATAACATGCGGGTAGCAGCCAAGCGGGGCTTCTCTACCGCCACCGATCTGGCCGACTACCTGGTCAAGAAAGGCGTGCCTTTCCGGGATGCCCACGAAATCGTCGGCAAATCCGTGGCTTTTGGTGTGGCCGAAAGCCGTGATCTGTCCGAGATGACCCTGGAAGAACTGCAGCAGTTCTCCGACGTAATTGGTGAGGATGTGTTTGACGTGCTGACCCTGGAAGGCTCCGTGCAGGCCCGTGATCACCTGGGCGGCACCGCACCGAACCAGGTGCGTGCGGCGGTGGCCCGCGCCCGGAAGGGGCTAACGCTGGTGTAGAGTCCATGGAGTGTGTCATGGACTGAACTGAACGGTGTAGAAAAGTTATGACAAAACCGTAAAGTGCGGTTTTGTCATAAACATGAAATATCGGCTAGGATTGCCGATTCATTTTTACCCGTCTTCTACCGTCAACAAGGAATGCTGACGATGAGCTTCATGAAACTGGTCAGGCCCTCGGAGCTGAGAGCCTGTGATCTTCCCCTCGTTGAAACCCCCTTTTTCGCCGCCGATAAGGCCAGGCGCCTGGTTAAAGAGAACAACCATGTTCGTTCAAACATGCACTCGTTATTCAGGCACCACTACCGTGACCGAGGCAACATAGCCGAGACTGTCCACCGGGCAGTGAAAGACGGTGAGCTGATGTTGGTCTGTGAAGGCTGGGATGGCCCCTTCTCCCCCATGGTGACCTGGCAGCCAGACAACAGCTCGCCTGCCGGGGGGCGGTGGCGGGTAAATGATAGCTGGATATACACATCTTCTGCGATTGAGAGCGCGGTGGCGCAACTGAACGAATGCGGCGTGACCCCCGATCAGTTGCGCCAATCCGACCCCTGGGGGGTGGGGGCGCTGGAAGTGAATATGTTCTCGACGCACTACCGGCAGTGTCAGCGTCAGGAGCAGGCGGCTCAGGGCAGCGAAGATGACCACCGGCTGAGCCTGCCCTTAGGGGCTTCCGCGTTGGTGGCTCCCGTTCTGATGTCCGAAGGCGCCAAGGAGGACTCCTCCCGGGAACCTTCTCCCAAGATTCATCTGGAAGTTGGCCTGTTTACCGACGGCACCATGAACAATGCGGCCAATACCCATGCTTTTGGTGAGCAGCTGGAGCAGGAATGCCTGATTCCCTATGAGGGCAACACCATTAGCCGTGAAGAGTGTGAGCGGCGGATGGGCCTGATGTTGGGTGACAGTTATGCCAATGCCCCCAGCAATGTGGCTAAGTTATGGGATTTGTACGTTGAAGAGAAAAAAGAGGATAAGGGCATCATTACCTATTGGCGAAAAATTTACGCCCCTGGGGCGGGCACCAAGACCGGTGGTGATGATGTGTTGTACAGCGCAGCCACCGGCATGGGGGAGGCGGGCGTTATCGCACAGGTGACAGGAGCATTCACCAGACTGACCCGAGAGGTGAAAAGAATCCTGCAAACGGTCTCCACTGATCAGAGGAATAAACCCATTGAGCGGTTGACCATTGATCTATTTGGTTTCAGCCGGGGTGCGGCGGCGGCCCGCCACGCTGCGCATGAGATTAATCAGGGGGAGAACGGTCTGCTGGCCCGGATACTGGCTGACAGCGGTATCCTCTGGCCGGAGATGGTAGAGATTCGTTTCGTGGGGCTGTTCGACTCCGTGGCCGCCATTGTTAACCCGGCCGCCGGCGATTTATTGGCCCATAACAGCCGCAATCACCCGGTGAAGCTTTACCTGGATCCGGACAAGGTGGACCATGCGGTGCACCTGACTGCCGCACATGAGCACCGCAGGAACTTTGCTCTGAACAGTCTGCAAAGCCGCGACGGCAGCTTGCCGGCCAACTTCCGGGAAATCTCCTTGCCGGGCGTTCATTCCGATATTGGCGGTGGTTACGGTGACAGCCAACGAGAGGACGTGCTGTTAAGCCCCAGGTTGCCGATACCTCGCGACCGGCTGCGCTGGCCGGACAAAACCCTGCAGTGGGACAACCTGGAGGCCAAACGGCAACAGGTAGAGGCCGCAGGCTGGATTGGCCCCGACAACCTGCCGGTACGGCAATCCGAACAATTGCAGGCCTGGCCGAAAGACCTGGGCTCGGAAGGACCAGCCCGGCTGGAAATTGTTACCCGGCGCTATGACCACCCGGCACCGGATGGCCGGGTGGAGCTGGTGTTGCGGATGCTGCGCCAGGTGCGGGGTGACTACTCAAGGGTGCCTCTTCGGTTGATGCACCGATTGGCGGTAGAGCAGGAAGTGCCACTGAGAGAAGTTGATCCCACTGATGAGACCGTGTCGATACAGGATGAGCTTGAACCTATCCTGCAGCAAATACTGGAACAGGTTGAGCAAGGGAACGACGCCCCCTCACTGACCACTGAACACGAGCACCTGTTGCTCCAGCGCTATATCCATTACTCCGCTCACTACAACGGCATCGAAACCCTGGTGGCGGGAACACCTGCGAAGTTAGAGGGGTTGCATCCCCACGCACCGGGGCTCTCCGGGGAGCGCCTGGCTTATCCACAGACAGAGGGCGAATGATGATTCAGAGAATTCTGGCCATGGGCATCGTGGCCATCGCCCTGTTGGGCAGCGGGTGTTCAGCGTGGTCTAAGGCAGACGACATAAACTGGTACATCGACATAGCCGCCCCCAAGCACTACGAAGTGTGGGTGACCGATATGTTTCTGGAGAAGTCGGGCGAGCGGAGCTGGCGTCAGCCCATCGGCACCGTGGGGTGCTGCTGGAAGGGGCCCCATGGTCCAACTGGAGCTGGGGCTAGAGTTGCCCCCTTCCCGGAACTGATTCTGGTCAACTGGTTTTCCTTTGCGGAGCAGAGATATTACACCAAGATCATTCAGGTGCCGGAAGACCTGCTAGACCGAATGCGGGAGCCGGCCACCTATGTCACGCAGGTTGATGTGCGCTCAGGCCCCCGGGATACCATGACCATTGGCCTGGCCCCCGGCGGCACCGTGGTGGTGTGGATTTCGAACCAGATTGGCAATGAGATTGAGGTGATGCGCATGCAGGCCACGGAGGTGCCGGGCGCCCCCTCCCGATTCACGGAACGCACAAAAGGCTATCTCGAACGTAACGGTGATTACCTCAGGGAACATGGCATCCCGATGGAGGGCTGGTAGGCAGCTCCCGGCAACCGCTTACCCGCCTATGCGGCCGGTGCTGAGTTCTACCTCCGCTGGTTTGAGCTCTTCCAGCGGCCGCGGCCGTGACAAACGGTAACCCTGGCCAAAGTGAATGCCCAGGGTTCGGACTTTCCTGAGGGTTTCATCGTTCTCGATAAAGGTGGCGACGGTTTCCTTGCCGGCGGTTTCGGCAATCCGATGCAGGGCATCCACCATGATCTGCTGCACCGGATCACGTTCCAGATCGTTCATGATGCGCCGGTCCAGTTTGATGATATCCACCGGCAGGTTGGCGGCCAGGCTGTAGCTTTCCACGGATGCCCCCGCCCCTTCCAGGGCAACCCGGCACCCCGCCCGGTGCAGGGCGTCACATAATACGGCTACCTCATCCGGATACTGGGTGGCGTGGGATTCCCGGATCTCCAGGCAGAAACAATGGGCCTGGAACGGGGTCAGGCGCACCTGTTGTTCCATGAAATCAGCAAAGGTGTCATCCAGAATGGTGGCCAGCGACAGGTTGAAGCCGCAGTACTTCAGCCTTGGCTCCAACAGTCGATGCTGGCTCAGCCACTGGAGAGTCTGTCGGATAACCTGGCGGTCCAGGCGCTTGGCCAGGTCAAACCGTTCTGCTACTGGCAGGAACTGCTCCGGCAGCAGGGGCGAGTCGTCGCCTGTACCCGGAATCCGGCACAGGATTTCAATGTGGTCACCCCAGGTGACGCTGGCCACCGGCTTGAGGGATTGAAACTCCAGAATCAGCTGGCCGTTATCCAGGGCCTGATGCAGCTGGTCAAGCTGGCGGTCGGTGCCCCGATTGGCCAACTCGCCGGGCAAGGCCTGGGTGGTGTGGATACGGTTGCGCCCGGAGGTCTTGGCGGTATGGCACAGGTCGGCGGCCTGGGTCAGTAGTTGTTCAGGCTGGAGCGGAGCGTCGGTTCCGAGAATCAGCAGGCCGCCACTGGCGGTGGTCTGTAACTGTCTGCCCTGCCATTCAAACTGGAACTGGGCAATCTGCTCCCGGATTTCCTCGGCAATCTTGCGGGCCCTGGGTTCGGGGCAGTTCTCTATGAACAGAGCAAAGGTGTCACCGGACAGCCGGGCCAGGGCGTCCCGCTGGCGCACCCGCAGCCCGAGCATACCGGCCAATTCACGCAGGTACCGATCGCAGGTGCCACTGCCGGCCTGTTCGTTGAACTGTTCAAAACTGTCCAGGTCGAGCAGCAGCAAGCCGTCCATCGACTGGCGTTTGCGCTTATGCTTCATGGCCCGTTCCAGATGCTCGACAAAGGAGCGCCGGTTCATCAATCCGGTCACCGGGTCATGGCGCATCCGGTAGTCGCCGCTGCCGCTGTGCTGGACACGATTGCTGATGTCTTTGGCAACATGGACGGCACCGACCACCTCGCCTTGCAGGCCCTGAATATTCTGGAAATGAAATTCGTAGACTGGCAGGCCTTCGCCCTGGCGGTTCAGGGGCATCTCGGCCACGAAGTGCTCCCGGTCAAAGGCCCGTTGCCACAGGCGCTCAATCATGCGCCGTTCGTTGGTGAAGTCGGCAAGCAGGGTTTTAAGGTTGTCGCCGGGCCTTGGTTCGGCGCCAAAGGCGTTTCGGAACTGTTCTGCCCAGGGAGCGTTGAAATGCAACAGGTTCAGGCTGGTGTCGACAGCGACCACGAGGTCTGGCGTGGCGCTGGCGGTTGCTTCCAGAATCCTCTGGGCCTGCTGCCGGGCGTGGTCATGTAGCATGGCTTCACTGTGGTTGACCATCACGCCACCGAGCTTCTGGATCCGGCCGCCGCTTTTCAGGGCGCGGCCCGACAGGATGACTCGTTGCAGACGTTGCCGGCTGGTCAGTACCGACAGCTCCATACTGAACGGCCGGCCCGTGCGCATGCAGCGGCGGAACAGGGCGCGCACGCGGTTCTGGCCGACCTGGCAGTAGAACAAGGCCTGCTCGGGTGACAATTCCGTCCCGGGGCGCAACTCCAGCAAACGGTACATGCCCTCAGACCAGCTGATCTCATTGGAGGTCATATCCAGCTCCCAGAGCCCGAAACCCGCGCCTTGTTCTGCCAGTCGTAACAGGCGGCTGTCCATGTCGCCGCTGTCTTTCAGGGAAATGGTGGCGTTGGCGGCCTGGTCTGAATCGCGCATTTCCATGCGCAAGCCCAGAATGGCGGTAAAAAAGAAGCCATCCTTGTGGCGGAAGGTCACCAGCACGGTCTGGCCGTTGTCCAGATGGTGTCGGTGGGCCGGGGCAAAGGGATCGTCCTGCCGGGAGGCGAGAATGCGTTGCACCGGTTGCCTGATCAACGCCCCGGCGTCGTAGCCGAACATGGCCTCGGCATGGCGGTCGACGTGGGCGATTCGGCCATCGTCGTCCACCCGCAGCAGGGTTGGCTGAATGACAGGTCCGGACAGATCCGGCCGATAACGTTGAATAATGAATTCTTTCACAGCGCAGGTGCCTCTTCAGGAGGTGCCGGTTCCGGTGTGTGCCGAAAACGGGTCATCCTTTTATTTTTTTACCGGTTTTGCCACGATTCATTCATCATACTGACTATCTGACCGAAAATAACCACTTGCCGGAGCCCTCTTGACCGTTCTCGCACCGCCCATCGTTCTCGACTTTGAGAACGGCATCGACCGAAAAACCCTGCGGCGGCTGCGGGACCGGTTTCTGTTGGTCAATCGTCAGCGCTGGGAACGGGCGTGTTCCGCCCTGACTTACCGGCAGCAGGTGGTGCTTGAACTGTTACCGCTGGCGTTTCATCTGAATCATCCCGCTTTGCCGGGCTATCTTGATGGCAGCTGCCCCCAGGGCCTGGCCGGCTATACGCCGGGTAACGATGTGCTGAATTCCGCGCGCCGTTATGCCCGAAGTTTCAGTGTTCGCGATCAAGGGCTTCGCAAGGCCGATCTCGACAGTCTGTTCCTGATGGGCAGTCCCGGCACCCTTGGGCACTCGGTTGCCAGTGATCTGGATGCCTGGCTTTGTCATCGGGATGATCTGTCTGAACAGGGCATCCGCAGCCTGGAGCGCAAGGCCGAAAAGCTGTCGCAATGGGCGGCAACGCTGGGCGTTGAGCTCCACGTGTTTGTCTTCTCGGCCGCTGACTGGCGGGCCGGCCGGCAGCGGGCCGAGGTCACCGGAGAGAACTGTGGCAGTGCCCAGCACTTTCTGTTGCTGGATGAATTCTACCGGACCAGCATCCATCTGGCTGGGCGCTATCCGCTCTGGTGGCTGATCCCGTCGGAGGCCGAGGCGGACTACGGGGAATGTCGCCGGCGTTTGCTGGAGTGCCGGTTCATCAAGGCCAGCGAGTACATTGATTTTGGCGCTGTGCCGTCGATTCCGGATGAGGAGTTCCCCGGCGCCGGTATCTGGCAACTCTATAAAGGCATTGATGCTCCCTGGAAGGCCATTCTCAAGTTGTTTCTGATTGAGTGTTACGCCACCGATACCGCCCAGCCGTTATTGTCCGCCAGCTTCAAACAGGCGGTGTATCAGGGGCAAACCAGTGCCGATGTTCTGGACCCCTACGTCATGCTGTATCAGCGCCTGGAGCAATGGCTGTTAACCAGTGGTGCTCCGGAGCGCCTCGACCTGGTGCGCCGGAGCCTGTACCTGAAGGCGGGTTTGCCGCTCACCCGGGCCGGAATGGCCGGGGACCAATGGCGAATCGATCTGCTACGACAGCTAGTGCAGCAGTGGGAATGGGGCGAAGACCGCCTCAGCGCCCTGGACGATCGCCAGCGCTGGCGGGCAGAAGAGGTGACAGGCCTCAGGCGGAACATCGTGGCGGAGCTTACCCACAGTTACCGCCTGTTGTCGCGCATGGCCCGGGAGCAGCACACCCAGGCGGCTATCAGCGCCAATGACATTAACCTGCTGGGCCGCAAACTCTACGCCGCTTTTCAGCGCAAGGCGGGCAAGATCGAACTGGTTAACCCTGGTCTGGTGCCGTCGCTGGCGGAGGAAAACCTGTCTTTTCACCACCAGTCCGAACAGGGCGGGGAAGGTGATGGGTGGTTGCTGTACCGGGATCTTGAAGATCCCTCCGACGCCTTCTGGCAACCGGTGATCCGCCGCGCAGGCAATCTGGCGGAGCTGTTGGTTTGGTGTTACTGCAACGGCTTGTTGCATCGCTCCACCCGGCTCAATGTCCGGGCGGGCAAGAGTGTTGCCTCGGTGGCCGAACTGAAAGACATTGTGGAGGTGTTGTCGGGCTTTCTGCCTATGCCCATGTCTCCGGCGCCCAGAGAGGCGCTATCCCGAGGTGTGCGCCCGCTGAAAAACCTGTTGCTGATTAATGTGGCGGTGGACCCGCAAGCCCACCTGACCGAACGTGGGCTACACAAGCTCAGTGCCCGTTCAGACTCACTGGGGTTCAGCGGTGGGCGCGATAACCTGGTGCTGACCATTGATCAGATTACCCTGAACAGCTGGCATGAGATCAGTCTGCAGCACTATGCCGCCGGAGATACCCTGATCCAGTGCCTGAAAAACGTGTTGGCTCAGGTGGCCATGAACCCGGCCGAGCTGCCGGAAATCCGCGTGGCGGCCCCCAGTCGGGGGCATGGCAGCGCCATTGCACGCCGGGTGCGGGAGTTGTTCGGAGATGTGTTACGCCAGTTCTTTGCCGGCGGCACCGGGCCGCACCCCTTGCGTTACATCATCGAGATGGATCATCGCTATTTCCTGCTGCAGTTCAGCGGCCGGGAACCGGGGTTTGTCGCCCTGGACAGTCGTGAAGCTCTGCTGGCAGCGCTGTTGCAGCCGCAGGATGAGTACCTGCCAATAGTGCCGGACCGCCATGCCCTGCGGGACGAGCCGGTGCTAAAGGCGGTCTGCGCCGCGTCCGAAGCTGGCAATATTCAGGTGTTCTGGTTGCTTCAGGGTGACCGTGGCCAGCTCTGGGTTGTCGATGAGCATGGCAGTTTGTGGGCCCGTTCGGTCCGGGCAGGGCATCGCAACCACCTGCTTGGTCCGTTAATGCGCTTCCTGGAGAACCTGGTGGAACGGCGCCTGTTGCGTCAGGCAGATAACCTGGACCCGGCGGGCGGTATCCGTTGCTATGAAATGGTACGCCGCGACGGCCGCTGGATTGCTGAACTCCGGCCCTATCAGGGCACCACGGTGCCACTTTCGGGCCTGGAGGTTCAGGCCGTCGGTGTTCAGCAGGGCGACAGCACACTGCGGTTCGATATTTACTGCAACGATCAGGAGTTCAGTGTGCAGGAATACGGGGACCGTCTGATTCCCGCCGTCGCACACTACATCCGTTCGCTGCGCCAAAGTGGTGAATCTTATCCGGTGTATCTCACCGACCTGCACCTGCCCCATGATCTGGACCCGCAGTTGTATCAACGGGATATCCAGACCGGTCAGTCACTGTATTACCGTACCAGGCTGGAAGACGCCCTCAACCGTTATCTGCCGTAAGCCATCGGGTCCCTCGCGATCAGGGGCGGGTGTCGGGTATACTTCGGCCATTATTCACTCAGGGGTATGGGTATGCAGGTTGGACCATCTCGCCGGCCGTGGGCGCTCTCGATGCTGTTGTTGCTGCTGCTTGCCGGTTGTGGCCAGAAGGGGCCACTGTACCGGGACGTGCCGCAGGCAGACCCGGCCCGGTCCGGTCAGGTCGATGAGCGCGCCGACACCGATGAGTCGCCGGAACGCTGAGCGGCCAACCCTGGCAGTAACCCATCCAGATAGTCAGGATCAACATGGATCATTTCAATTACCGCAATGGCGAACTGTACGCCGAAGATGTTCCGGTGGCGTCAATCGCTGAGCGATTTGGCACCCCGGCTTACGTATATTCCCGGGCCACCCTCGAGCGTCACTATCGGGCCTACGACAGCGCCCTGAATGGCCGCCCGCACCTGGTGTGCTATGCCGTGAAGGCCAACAGCAACCTAGCGGTGCTCAATGTGCTGGCGCGACTTGGCGCCGGTTTTGATATTGTCTCTGCCGGTGAGCTGGAGCGGGTGCTGCGCGCCGGTGGCGATGCCGCCAGGGTGGTGTTCTCCGGCGTTGGCAAACAGGAATGGGAAATGAAGCGGGCGCTGGAAGTGGGCGTGCGCTGTTTCAACGTTGAATCTGACACCGAGCTGGACCGCCTGAACAAAGTGGCCGGAGAGTTGGGCGTGAGGGCACCGGTATCGCTTCGGGTGAACCCGGATGTCGATGCCGGCACCCATCCCTACATTTCCACCGGACTGAAGGAAAACAAGTTTGGTATCGATATCGCCGAGGCCCCTCAGGTTTACGCCCGTGCCGCAGCGTTACCAAACCTGGATGTCCATGGAGTGGACTGTCACATTGGTTCCCAGCTGACGTCAGTCTCTCCGTTTCTGGATGCCCTGGACCGGGTGTTGGTGCTGATCGATACTCTGGCGGACCAGGGCATTCATATCCGCCATCTGGACATGGGGGGGGGCCTGGGCGTGACCTACAATCAGGAACAGCCCCCGCAGCCAGCGGATTACGTCAAGGCATTGGCCGAGCGACTGGGTGATCGGGAGCTGGAACTGATCATGGAACCGGGCCGCTCCATTGCCGCCAACGCCGGTATATTGCTGACCCGCGTGGAGTTTCTGAAGTGCACCGAGCATCGTAACTTCGCCATTATCGATGCCGCCATGAACGACCTGATCCGCCCGGCACTGTACAGCGCCTGGCAGGCCATCATCCCGGTACAGCCCCATCAGGATGGCGAGGAAAAAGCCTGGGATCTGGTCGGGCCGGTGTGCGAAACCGGCGATTTTCTGGGCAAGGATCGTCAACTCCGGCTGAAGGCGGGCGATTTGCTTGCGGTTCGGTCGGCGGGTGCCTACGGTTTCGTTATGGCATCCAATTACAACACCCGTAACCGCCCGCCCGAGTTGATGGTTGACGGCGATCAGGTGCATGTGGTGCGCCGCCGGGAGACCCTGGACGATCAGCTTGGCCCTGAAAGTTGCCTGCCGGAATGAACGGGGAGCAAGAAATGAATCCGCAAAGACGGGGCCAGGGGCCGTTGCTCCGGTTTACCAAGATGCACGGGCTGGGGAACGACTTTATGGTGGTGGATGCCATCAGCCAGCCTTTCCGCCTGCGCCCGGAGTTGATCCGGGAGCTGGCGGACCGGAACTTTGGTATCGGCTTCGACCAGTTGCTGGTGGTGGAGCCGCCGGGCCTGCCTGATGTGGATTTTCGCTATCGTATTTTTAATGCCGATGGTTCGGAAGTGGAGCAGTGCGGCAACGGCGCCCGCTGCTTTGCCCGGTTTGTGCGTGACCAGCGCCTGACCAACAAGCGGGTGATCCGGGTACAGACTGCCAAGGGCGTGATCGAGCTGAAAATCGGCAAGGATGGCCTGGTGATGGTCAATATGGGCGTGCCGGAACTCAATCCGCCCGCCATTCCCTTCGCCGCGGACTGTCAGAAGACCGTGTACACCGTCGATGTTGATGGCCAGAGCGTGGAATTGTCGGCGGTTTCCATGGGCAATCCCCACGGTGTACTGGTGGTGGATGACGTCGACACGGCGCCGGTGGCCACCCTTGGCCCCATGCTGGAGAAGCATCCCCGGTTCCCCGCGCGGGCCAATATCGGATTCCTGCAGATCGTCGACCGGAGCCATGCCCGCTTGCGTGTATTTGAGCGTGGTTCGGGAGAAACCCTGGCCTGTGGCAGTGGCGCCTGTGCTGCGGTGGTGGCCGGCCAGCTGCGAGGCCTGCTGGATACCCGGGTGGAGGTGGAGCTGCGGGGTGGCCCTCTGGTGATCGAATGGCAGGGGAATGGGTCCCCTGTTATGATGGAAGGCCCCGCTAAAACGGTATTTGAAGGGCAGCTTCGTCTGCCGGGCGATCCCCAGCCCCGGCGTCGCAGAAGTTCCCGAACCAATAAAACAAGGTCCTGACGGCTCAGGAGAACACGATGACAGAACAAACGGCCCGCCAGAAGGCCGGCGAACTCACTCGGGAGCAGGTGGCCGATTATCTTCGCGCCAATCCTGATTTTTTTCTTGATCAGGATGAACTGCTGCGCAGCCTGACTCTGCCCCACGACAGTGGCCGGGCCATCTCGCTGGTGGAACGCCAGGTTCATCTGTTCCGTGAGCAGCGTGATACCCTTCGCCGTGAACTGGTGGAGCTGGTATCGATCGCCCGTCATAACGACCGGCTGTTCGAGAAAAGCAAACGGTTGCTGATGCAGGTGATTGAAGCCAGGTCACTCAACGATATAGCCGCCGCCGTCGATGACAGCATCCGCGGCGATTTTGGCCTGGATGCTGCCTCGGTACTGCTGTTCAGCGATTCGGCGCAGCCGGAGAAAGGCGAGGGAGCCCTGCACATCGTCAACTCCGTCCAGGCCCGGGAGCGTCTGGGCTCGTTGCTGGAGGGTGACCGTGCGGTGTGCGGCCAGTTCCGGGAAAGCGAGCGGGAGTTCCTGTTCCCGGACCGGGATGAACCGATTGCCTCGGTGGCCCTGGTACCGCTGCGTCACGAGGGACTGGTTGGCGTATTTGCTGTCGGCAGCTGCGAGCAGGGTTATTTTGATCAGAGCATGGGGTCGCTGTTTCTCAGCTATATCAGCGATACCCTGAGCCGGCTGCTGCCCCCCATGCTTGATCGTTATCGCACAGATGCCCCGGTGTCTGGCCTGGCTGTGGAGAGCGGCCAGGGGTGACCGGGCTGGCGACGGACACCCGACCACCCGAGGCGATGGCCGCCCCGGTGGTTGCGTTTGTCCGGCATCTCGCCACCGAAAAGCGCCATTCCCCCCGTACCTGTGATCACTATCAACGAGACCTTGATCGCCTGGTCGCCTGGCTGATCGAAGTTGACATCCCGGCCTGGTCAGAGCTGACGATTCACGACATCCGCCGCTACGTGGCCCGGCTGAGCAGAGACGGTTTAAGCGGCCGGAGCATTGCCAGGCACCTGTCCGCCATTCGGCGTTTCTATCAGTTCCTGCTTCGGGAAGGGCTTGCCCGGGACAACCCCGCTCTGGACGTCCGGGCCCCCAAGAGCGGTCGCCGGTTACCGAAGGTGGCAGACGTTGACCAGATCAGCCAGCTGCTGGACATCAATCCGGACGACCCCCTGGAAATCCGCGACCTGGCCATGTTCGAGCTGATGTACTCTTCGGGCCTCCGATTGGCAGAACTGGCCAGCCTGAGCCTGCCCGCCCTGGACCTGAAAGGCCGGGAGGTGCGTGTTCTGGGTAAAGGTAACAAGGAGCGCATTCTGCCGGTCGGCGGCAAAGCCGTCGCGGCCCTGAACCAATGGCTGGCGCACCGAACAGCTATGGCAAACGAGGGCGAAACCGCGGTATTCGTCAGCCAGCGGGGTGGTCGCCTGAGCCAGCGCAGTATCCAGGCCCGCCTGGCCCGCTGGGGCATGGTGCAGGGTGCCGACCAGCGCTTGCATCCGCACCTGCTACGGCACTCCTTTGCCAGCCATATGTTGGAGTCCAGCGGCGACCTGCGTGCGGTGCAGGAACTGCTTGGTCATGCGGACATCGCCACCACACAGGTCTATACTCATCTGGACTTTCAGCATCTTGCCCGGGTGTACGATCAAAGTCATCCCCGGGCGCGTCGACGTTCGACCAACCATATCAACCGCAACGACAATGATCATACCGGTTCTTGAGGGAGTGTTTCATGGCATCTGAGGAGTCCTGGAAGGATAAGTATCTTCGGGAACTGGACGAGGCAGAGCAGCGCGAAAAACAGTGGTTAGCCGAGCGCAATGTGCTTGAGCGCATGTTGGTGCGAACCAGCCTGGCCTCGGAAGGCCAGACTCCGGAACTTGATAACCTGCTCAATCGCCTGAGATCCGACCTGCGCAAACAAAAGTTCGATATCGATGCCTGGAAAACCCTGCAGGATCAGATTGACAAAGCCATTACCCGTCTTGATGAAGCCGAGCCAAAGGGCCCAGAGGCCGACACACAGGCCGTCGCGCCGGAGGAGCCGACGGGAAGTGAGCATGATATCGCCGAAGAGGGGCATCGGCTCAGAATCGCCCGCCGTGTGGGCCAGTTGTTGGGGCTGTTGTTGAATCAGGTCAGCCTGGAACCAGAGGTGGAGTCGCAGGCCAGGACGCTTCAGCAAACCCTGTTATCGAGCAACGACTGGGAGGTCCTTAGGGAAGGCCTGAATCAGGTGGCTGAACTGGTGATTGAGGCGGTTACCCGCAGCCAGCGAGAGTTCGAGACTTTCCTCAAACGGCTGGACGAGCGCCTGGAAACCCTGCGTCAGCACTTTTCGGAACAGTCCGATGCCTACGCTTCCAGACACGATGATACCGCAACGCTGGACCGGGAAATCCGGTCGGAGCTGAGCAAAGTATCCGAGGATATTCAACATAGTCAGGACTTGCAGAGCCTCAAGCAGTCTGTGAGCCAGCGACTGGAGTTCATCGGTGGTGCTCTGGAACGATTCTGCACGCGGGATGCCGAGCGGGAGGAAATGCTGGCGCAGCAACTCAATGCCATGCAGGAGAAGGTCGCCGCCATGGAGGCTCATTCCGAGCAGATGCAGGCGCAGGTTCGCCGGGAGCGGGAGCGCGCGATGACCGACCTGCTTACCCAGCTGCCCAACCGGGAAGCCTGGCAGGAGCGGCTGTCATTCGAATACAACCGCTGGCAGCGTTACCGACACCCGCTCAGTGTGTCGGTGATTGATATTGACCTGTTCAAGAAAATCAACGATTCCTTTGGCCATAAAGCCGGTGACCGGGTACTGCAATTGGTGGCACGGGAGATGAAAAGCCGCCTGCGCAGCACGGATTTCATCGCCCGGTTTGGTGGTGAGGAGTTCGTGTTGCTGTTACCGGAGACCGGGCTGGAGGCTGCCCGGGACGTGGTAGAGCAGTTTCGTGAGCATGTCGGCAAACTGCCATTCCATTTTGGCGGCAAGCCGGTATCAATCACCTTTTCTGCCGGCGTGTCAGAGTTCCGGGATGGTGATGCCGAAGATACCGTGTTTGATCGTGCCGACCGGGCCCTGTATCAGGCCAAAGATGCCGGCCGCAATCAGGTCATGGTGGACTGACGGCGCCGATCAGTGCCGCAGCAGGGCGTCCAGTTCATCAATAATCTCGGCCCAGTCGCTGTCTTCCTCAAGCCCCTCCTCAAGAAATTGCGACTGGCTTTCGGACCAGAAAGGGGCGTCCTGGATGGCAATTTCCGGAGGCAGTGGAGAATACCGGGCGATAAAACTCTCCATGCTTTTCTGATCTGATGGTAAACCAAGCTGCTGAAAAAGGACGCTTAGAGTGTGTTTGCTGGTGTCCATGAGACAGGCTTCTCCTGTGTGCGGTGAGGCAGTATGAAATCTTCCACATTTGCAGGTATTGTTCCCTGAAATGTAGTGGAACCACCGAGGATATCCAGTGAAGTCTCTTCCACAGTTATTGTATGGCCTCTTGTTTGTCCTGATTCAAGGGGTCGTGTGGGCGGAACCGCCCCAGGCTTCGCCGGCGCCGGTTCTGGGCGCTGCAGACCTGGAGTGGTTGGGCCAGCAGGATGGCTTCCGGGTGGCTGTCAGGCAGAGCCAGGTGCCGCTGGTGTTCGATACCGGTGAGGGTGCGCTGGCGGGTATCTGGATTGATTATCTCGCCCGCTTGTCAGATAAGCTTGGCGTTCCGGTTGAGCCTTTCATGGCGGTCGACCAGGGCGAAGATGCGGACCTGGTTCTGACCACCCGCATTCCGGGATCGCCGGTGATCCCGGGCCTTCGGCACACCTCACCGATGATGTCGCTGACCTATGGGATATTTGTGAATGCCGGTGACGCCGCCTACCGGACGCTGTCGGATCTGGAATCTGCCAATGTCGCGATTATTGGTGGCGATCCCAACCAGTTCCCACTGCTGGACCCGATTGATAACTTTTCGCCGGTGCCCGTCGCCAGTCTGGGTGAAGCCATCAGCCTGGTTTTGTCCGGCAAGGCCGACGCCTTCCTCGGACCGGTCCCGGTGGTCTCGGATTACCTTGAATCCGCGATGATCAATGGTATCGGTCTGGCCGTTCTGCTGGATAATCGCCCGGTGGATGTCGTGTTGCAGGTGCCGACCAGCCGTGACCGCCTTTTCCGGGTGTTTGACCGGGCCGTTCAGGCATTGAGTCACAACGAGCACCGGGATATTCGCCAGTCCTGGTTGCAGGCGAATATGCCAGCCCTTGAGGGCCGTGGCGTGGCCCTGACCGCTTCGGAACTGGAGTGGTTGAAACGCCATCCCGGGCTGAAAGTGGGTATGCGTGGCGATTGGCCACCGTTTGAATTCGAGCAAGATGGCCGCCCGGCGGGCCTTGCCTCTGACCTCGTCAAACGGCTGGAGGAGAACCTGGATGTTCGCTTCAACCGGGTGATTGCGGGCTCCCGACAGTCGGCCGAGGACATGTTGAAGGCGGGTGAAGTGGATATTCTGCCGGGTATGTCCCGCACCCCCCGAACCGAACAGGAATTCCTGTTCACCCGGGCCTATGTGTCGGTACCGATTGCCCTGGCCATCCGGGATACCGGCCGGTTCATTGGTGACCTCAGAGAGCTGCGGGACGAGCGGGTTGGGGTGGTTAACCGCCAGGCCAGTCACGACTATCTGTTGATCAATCACCCGAACCTGGATCTGTATCCGCAAAAAACGGTTGAAGAGGGGCTCCTGGCGCTGTCCAACGGCGACCTGGATGTGATGGTCACGCATATTCCGGCGGTAAGTTACACGGTTGCCCGGCTGGGCCTGTCGAACCTGCGGATTACCAGCATCACGCCCTATCAATATGACCTGCGGCTGGCGGTCAGCAAGGACAACCCGATTTTACACCGTATCCTCAACAAGGCCCTGAGCAGCCTGCCAGCATCGGAAACCGAGGCGGTGTATAACCGCTGGATACACCTGGATATCGAACAGGAAACCGACTATACGGTGGTCAGGCGCATCATTTTGATTGCCATCGTGGTGGTACTGATTTTCCTCTACTGGAACCGCAAGCTGTCGCTGGAAGTGGATGAACGGATTCGGTCCGAGAATGCCTTGCGGCGCAGCGAAGATGAACTGCGAGCGGCCAAGCTTGAGGCCGAGCGCCTGGCCCGGGAGGCGGAGACGGCGAGCAGGGCCAAGAGTGAGTTCCTGGCCAATATGTCCCATGAGATCCGAACCCCGATGAATGCGGTCATTGGGTACAGCGATCTGCTCTACAACTCGGTGACCGATCCCCAGCAGCGCAACTACCTGAACGCCATCCGCGCCGGCAGCCGCAGCCTGTTAATGCTGATCAACGACATTCTTGACCTGTCACGGATCGAGGCTGGCAAGATGCGCCTGGACTTCGGCCCGGTTTCGGTTCGCCGGCTGCTCAGCGATGTCCGGCATATCTTTGATCTGCGAGCGACCGAACAGGGCATTACCCTGGAGGTGAGCGTAGGCTCTGGTATGCCCTCGGCAATGATGCTGGATGAAACCCGGTTGCGCCAGGTGTTGTTCAATCTGGTGGGCAATGCCATCAAGTTCACCCATGAGGGTGGAGTGACAGTGCGGGCCGTGGCCAAAGAACTGGAGGAATCCACCGGCAAGGACGCGGATATCCGCTACTACCGGTTGAAAGTGACCGTGGCCGACACTGGCATTGGCATTGCGCCGGATCAGCAGGATCGTATTTTTGACGCCTTTGAGCAGCAGGAAGGTCAGAGCTCCCGGCGATACGGCGGCACCGGCCTGGGCCTGGCCATCAGTCGGAAGCTGGTGGAAATGATGGGCGGTGAACTGACGGTAAAGAGTGAACCGGATGTTGGGTCCACCTTTACTCTCGTGTTGCCCCGGGTTGAGGCCACCGTAGAGCAGGCGGAAGATGACGGGACGCCGGAGGAAGCCGAGCGGCTGCTGGCCCAGACCATGAGTATGCAGGAGCGAGGCTGGCTGCGGGAGAAGCTGGCGGAGGACTTTGGTGACCAGTGGCAGGATGTTCGTGAAAGCGGCGACCCGGAACAGATGAAAGACTTTGCGCTACGAATTGTTGAGTGGGGTCAGCGCCATCGTTCGCCGTCGGTCACCAGCTACGGCGAAAAACTGCTGGCGGATGTAGAGGCGTTCAATCTGGATGCGGTTAATACGGCCCTTGAAGCTTTCCCCAAATTGCTGGGCCAGCGTTGAGCTTAGAGGCAGTCGAACTGGGATTTGCGGTCGAACGCCACCGACACCATGTCGTACCCGGAGTCTGACAGGGAGCGAACCAGCGCCCGGTCTTTCAGCAGGGTCATGCAGACTTTGTGGACGCTGGCCTGAAGCTGCTCACTTTCCGGATTCTGCTCGGCGAGTCGGAAGTCGACGATCAGATATTTCCGGTCTACGGCGGCTTGTTCCGGGATGTCTTCCCGTTCCACGCTTTCAAAACCGATGTAGGTGGCTTCCTGGTTGGAAAAAACCTGGCTCATCAAAACGTCAAGATTTTCGGCATGTACCTGGCTGGCTGGCATCGATAACGCAACCGCGGATGCGAAGGCGTATAGTCTGGTGCGCATAACGAGCACTCCCGAAAACGGATGAGATAACTTCTATGTTACCAAGTGTAAAGTTTGGTTACGGTTGATTATTGCAGAGAGTGTCGAAAATTTCGTCATTGATTCCCGGTATTTTTCAATTGTTTGCATTTTGGACATAATTCCGCGTCGCCGGGTGTTTGCCTGCCTGCCGCAGAGCTGGTTTTCCGCTATTATGGAGCCAGAACCATTGGGAAAGTGAGAGGGATAGCCATGTTCCAGCTTGTATTCAGGGGTGAATGCGCGCCAGGTACTGATGTCGAGACTGCCCGCAACAACGCCCGGGCCCTGTTCAAGGCCAGCGTGGAGCAACTGGACCGCATGTTCAGTGGCCAGCCAGTCGTTATTCGTAACAAGCTGGAACAGGTTCAGGCAGAGAAGTACCAGGCGGTACTGCGCAAGCATGGCATGATTGCCCATGTACAACCGATGGCCGGGGCTGCCCAGGCTGCGGCCCCGGCACCGAAACCTGCGCCGGTTTCCCAGGCTGATCAGCAAGCCGAGACTGAAGCACCATCGGCCCCGCCGAAACCGGCCTCTGAGGGCAACGTGCCGGCGACCGAACCCGGAGATCGCCTACCGGTGGCCGGTGACAAAGTGGATGATATCCTCGCGGGCTCAGGCCTGACCCTGGACCCGGTGGGTGTCACCCTGGTGGAACACGAAGACCCGGAAACGCCCATGTTCGAGCACCTGGATGACTGGAGCCTGGCGCCTCCTGGCTCCGATCTGGGCGTAAAACGAGATCTGCCACCACCGATGGTTCCGGACGTTTCCCACCTTTCCCTGGCCGACGATGACAAACACCGCGACAAGAGCTGACCGGGATTTGCCTGACCGGCGGTATTATCTGTTTCTGTTGTTCATTCTGGTGCCCCTGTTGTGGGCGCCAGTACTGGCGTCAGAACCCTCAGAACGCCCGAAAGTTGGGCTGGTGCTCAGTGGTGGCGGTGCCAAAGGGATGGCCCATGTGGGCGTTCTGAGGGTGCTGGAAGAAATGCGGGTGCCGGTGGATGTGGTGGTAGGCACCAGTGCCGGCTCCGCCGTGGCGGCACTCTACGCCTCGGGTATGTCGGTATCCGAGATTGAGCAGCGGTTTCTGGAGCTGGACTGGTTGTCCAGCTTCCGCGACGACCCCGGCCGGGCGTTCAAGCCGGTCCGGCGCAAACAGGACGATTGGCGTCTGCCACTGGTGCCCGGCCTGGGGGTCAGCAGGCAAGGTGTGCACCTGGGCGGAGGCTTGGTGACCGGGCAGAATCTTGGCTTTATCCTCAATGAACTCACCCGCAATGCTGCCCTGGTTGAAAATTTCGATCAGTTACCCATTCCCTTCCGAGCCGTGGCCACCGACCTTGAAACCGGTGAAGAGGTGGTCATCGGAGACGGTAATCTTGCTGAGGCCATTCGGGCCAGCATGAGCATTCCGGGCGTTTATGCGCCAGTTGAGCGCAAGGGTCGGCTGTTGGTGGACGGAGGCGTTGCCAACAATCTGCCGGTCAGTGTAGCCCGGGAGATGGGCGCGGATGTGGTCATTGCCGTGGATATCACCGATCCGATGATGGGCGCCGATCAATTGCGGGAGGCTTTCTCGGTGGTGGGGCAACTGACTACCCTGATAACCCGCAGGAATACCGATGCCCAACTGGCACTGCTGACCGAGCAAGACGTGTTGGTTCACCCGGACCTCGAAGGCTTTGGCTCCGCCGATTTTTACGATGCGCCGGTCCTGTTTGAACTGGGTGCTACCGCCGCCCGTGAGCATGCGGTTGCTCTGAACCGGCTGTCGGTGTCTGAGGAGCAGTGGGTAGCGTACCAGTCGCGCCGTGCCGCAGGCAGTTGGGTGCCTGGGCCTGTGGTTCGGGTTGAGATCGCCCAGGGCGAGCGTCTGGCGACAGACTTCCTGAGGGAGCGGATTCGCCAGCAACCGGGGGAGGTACTGGACGTACCGGAGCTTGAGGCAGACCTGAAGCGTATCTATGGCCTTGGCTATTACGAATCCGTGGGCTGGTCACTGGCACCTACGGAAGCGGGACCGGTCCTTGTGATACGGGCGCGGGAGAAAAGCTGGGGACCTAATTACCTGTCATTCGGGCTCAACTATGAAGATAACTTTGAGGGAAATACCCGCTTCAATCTGGCAGCCGGCCTGCGCATGACCGAGCTGAACCGGTTGGGCGCCGAGTGGCTGACCGGTGTTCAGCTGGGCACCCAGCCCTGGGTCCGAAGCCAGTGGTACCAGCCGCTGACCTTCGGCTATGACCGGTTTGCCGTGGTCGGTGTGGAGTATCGACGCGACGATTACAGCATCTACGATCAGGGCCGGCGCATCTCGGAAGTGGATGTCACTTTCCGGCAAGTGGATCTGGCCCTGGGTATGGAGCTGGGAGGCAATGGTGAAGTCCGGCTGGCCTATGTGCGTGGGTATGCCTCGGTTGACGACGAAGTGGGCGTTCCGGTTGCCCCCGCCGACAATGTGCATCAGGGGCATGTCAGCCTGCAGTTGGTGCACGATTCCCTGAGCGATGCCTTCTTCCCGAAATCCGGCGCTTTTGCCGGGATTCGCGGGCGGGTGGAGCGGGAAGATCTGGGTTCAGACCGGCACTTTGATGGCGTCACGGCGATGCTGCTGGGTACTGGCACCTGGGAGCGTTTTAACCTGACCGGGCTGCTGTATACCCGCCAGATTTTCAGCGGCGATGCCGGTATTGAAAACGCCGCCCGCCTGGGTGGTTTTCGCCAGCTTTCAGCCTATGCCCCGGGGGAAATTACCGGCAACGACGCGGTGTTGGCCTCTGTGTACGGTCGGCGGGAGTTTGGTGGTCCGGTCATGCCCTGGTTTGCCGGCGCCGGTTTTGAAACCGGCAATGCCTGGGACAGTATGCGCGATGCCCGGTGGGGCGACACCGTGCGTTCCTGGAGTGCCTTTGCTGGCGTGGATACCCTGCTCGGGCCGGTGCAACTGGCCGCTGCCTACAACAACGAGGATAACTGGACCGCCTACCTGAATATCGGCTTCTCGTTTACCCAGCTGTTCTACTGACCCGTCAGCCAGCGCCAGCCTCAACCCACGTTGATGGCAGCCAGAACCTGTTCGCATTGCTGGATGGCGTATCGGTGCAGGATGTCGGCCAGGGCCGCTTCGTCCCGGTTGCCAATGGCGCGGATGGATTCTTCCATGTGCACCAGGTTGTCTTCCAGTACCTGGGCGCCGCCCTGGCGAAAGGCGACAAACGCACAGCGTTTGGCCGAAGGCCAGAGATCGTCGATGGCGGAGACGATGAAGTAGTTGTCCGCGTACACCAGCGAGGCCTTGGTGTATTCAATGCCCAGTTCCAGAAACGCCATCAGGTCGTTTTTCTGGTAGCAATCCTTCATTTGCCGGTACAGCTTCTCAAGCCGGGCCATGTCCTCGGGTTGCCACTGTCGCACCAGTTTCTGGCCGGTGTGGGTCAGGTACAGCTCGAGAATTTCATAGAGACTGCGTACAAAGTGCTCGTCCAGCGGGGTAACGAACGCCCCCTTGCGTGGCACGTTGCGCACCAGGTGCCGTTTTTCCAGCAGTAACAGCGCCTCGCGGATGGAACCATGACTGACGTCCATCTCTTTGGCCATGGAGCTTTCGTAGATGCGCTCACCGGATCTCAGCTGTTCAAAGGCAATCAGGTTTTCAATATGGCGGGCGACTTGTTCGGTCAGGGTTTCTCTGGGCTTGAATGCGTTCATGGGTTATTTGTTTACAGCAGGTGAACCGTCGGAAAGGCCATGGTCGCACAATGTTTTTGCCGGAGCCAGAATAACCGCTACAGCAACGGCGCCAGCAGTCGCACCGCGCGACAGCTGAGTCGGAAGAGGATGGATCGGTCCTGGTAGTCCCGTTCAGTCATTCTCTGGCAGTACTCAAGATCTTCCCGGAGCATGGTGTCAACCGAGCGGACAAAGTCCCCGTTGGTGTTCACCGCCGTGATCTCGAAGTTCAGGCGCATGGAGCGATTGTCCAGGTTCGCCGTGCCCACGGCAGCGTAGCGGTCATCCACCAGCACCACCTTCTGGTGCATGAAACCGGGCTGGTAGCGATAGATCCCGATGCCGGCCTGGCTGGCTTGCACCAGATAGGAATAGGCTGCCAGGCGAATAAGCCGGTTATCGGTTTTTTCCGGAATCAGGATGCGAACGTCCACCCCACGCAGCGCCGCCAGCTGCAGGGCGTTCATGATCTGGAAATCCGGAACAAAATAGGGCGACGCAATCCAGATTCGGGTGCGGGCATTGTTGATGCTGTTCAGGAAAAATAGCGTGCAGGTTTCCCAGGTATCTGCAGGCCCGGTAGGCAGTACCAGAACCTGTTGATCACCGCCGGTGTCAAAGCTCGGGTGCCAGTCCAGTTCCGGGCGGATATTACTGGCCCAGTGCCAGTCTTCCAGCCACGCCAGCTGCAACCCGGTCACGGCCGGGCCCTCAATGCGACAGTGGGTATCGCGCCAGGGTTCCTGGTCCATCGCGGTGCCCAGGTATTCGTCGCCCAGGTTAATGCCGCCAACAAAGCCCACCTTGCCATCACAGACCAGTAACTTCCGGTGGTTCCGGAAATTGATCTGGAAACGCCGGCGGCGCACGTTACCGTTGCCGAACGAAGCGATGCGCGCGCCGGCGGCTGACAGCTCGTTAAGCCAGCGCCGTGACAGCAACACACTGCCGATGTCGTCGTACAGAAACCACACCTCGACACCCTGCGCCAGCTTGCGTTCCAGAATCGCCTTGATGCGCTGCCCCACCTTGTCTGAGCGCACGATGTAGAACTCCAGCAGAATGTATTGCCTGGCATCCTCCATGGCTTCGAACAGGGCCTCAAAGGTTGCGGTTCCGTCTTTCAGCAGGGTGCACTGGTTGCCGCTGGTAAACGGCTGCCGGCTCAACTTGCACAGCACCTGCAGCTCATCGCTGAAATGTTCGTGGCCGGGGTTGGAGATCGACGTGGTCTGCTTCTCGAACTGGTCCAGCAGGGTGGTCAGGGACTGATCGCCCATCCGGCGGGCTTTGACATAACCGCCAAAGCGGCTTCTGCCGAACAGAACAAACAGTGGCACCGCGATATAGGGCAGGCCTACCAGCGCGATGATCCAGGCAATGGCCCCCTGGGCGGTGCGATAGCTGAGCAGGATCCGATAAATGCAGGCCAGGGCCGCCAGGTACAGTGCAGCAAGGGGGATGGCCAGCAGTGACAGGTTATCCGGGGTCATCTCTTGCCTTCCTGGTGGCTTGCCCTGAACTGGGCCGGTGCCACGCCGGTCCAGCGTTTGAAGGCACGGCTGAAGGCGCTGAGTTCGGAAAAGCCGAGCAGGAAGGCAATTTCTCCCAGTGCGTACTGATCGTCAGCCACATACCGAAGGGCTTTGTCCTGGCGCACCTGTTCCACCAGGTCATGGAAGCTCAGGCCTTCTTTTTTCAGCTTGCGGTACAGGGTCTGGCGGCTCATATGGCATTGCCGGGCCAGGGTGTCGGCATCAATGCGATCGGTGGCCATCTGGCGCGAAATCAGGCGGCGAACCTTGCGGCTGAACGACTTCCGCGTTTGCAGACGGGCCAGTACCGCATTGACCTGCTTCAGCATGGCGGAATAGACATACGGGTTGCGATGGGGAATCGGGTGCCCGAGGTGCTGGCTGGAGAACGCCATTCTGGTGATGCCGGCACCAAAAATAACCGGCCCGCCAAACAGTTTCCGGTACTCGCTGGCATAGCCGGGTTCCGGATGGGCCACTTCCAGCCAGTCGGCTTCAATGCCCCGGTGAATAAAATGACGGGTTCGACACAGGGCCGCCGCCAGGGTGCGATCCATATCCTGACGACAGTAGTGATCGGGGTGGTCTGGCTGCCAGGTCAGGATGGCCTGATCCGGCGTTTGCTCAAAGCTCAGGGTTACCGATTCGTTGATCAGCCGGTGCAGGCGCACGTACTGCACGACGGCCTCGCCCAGTGTGTCGCAATTGAAGAATACATGCCCGACCAGGCCCATTCGTTCAGGGTCAACAACCTGCCCGGCATGCAGTCCAACACCGGGGTCTCCAGTCAGTTGTTCCGCCAGTTCCCAAAGTTGGTAGTGAGTGCTGGCGGGAATGCGCAAATCCGGATCTTCCAGGGCTTCCAGGCTCAGGCCGGTGAGCGCCGCTACGCGGGAGCGGTCTAACAGCCCGAGCGTATCAAGGTAGTGAACCAGTGCCAGGGTGCTGGACGCCGCAACCTGCGGGGGATCGGCTTGGTCCATTTGCGCGTGCATGCCGATGGTTGGCTCCGGGTGGTTGTGTGTCAGAGTGATACAAAATGTCAAACGATTGGCACAGCCAGTCAACGGCTTGCCATAGCTTCAACGATAGCATGGTACGCATCAGGTTGAAGTAGCCAACAGGCAAAATGGAGGTGTTGTATGGAACGGGAAATCTTTGTACCCCATAACGAGGCCGAGCGTAAAAACGTTTTGGCACTGGCGGAATATCTGGACAGCATCTTCTACTGTTGATCTGTCCGTCGTAATGTCTGTGACCTTCTGGCCGGGTTTATCCCGGCTTTTTTGTGCCTGCGGTTTGTCTGCCTAATTTCTCCTTGCCCCCGAGTCTGGCGATGGTAGTGTATCCGGTTCATCCCCATCACCGGAGGCTGTCAGCGCATGACCGTTGAACTGAATCATCGTATTACCGGCCAGGGCGAGCCCCTGATCCTGCTGCATGGGCTGTTCGGCTCCCTTGAGAACCTTGGGGGTATCGCCCGCCGCCTGGAAGATGGCTGGCAGATTCACGCCCTCGATCAGCGCAATCACGGTAGTTCGCCCCACACCGACGACATGGATTACCCGGCCATGGCGGCCGATGTGGTGGCCTACATGGACGCTCACAATCTGGACAAGGCCTGGGTGCTGGGTCATTCCATGGGTGGCAAGGTGGCGATGCAGGTCGCCTTGGGTTATCCGGAACGGGTCAAGGGTATCATCGTCGCGGACATAGCACCGGTCACCTACAAAGCCCGGCATGATGCGGTTCTGGATGGCATGAAGGACCTGGACCTGGTTGGCGTAACAACTCGCCAGGAAGCGGACAAGCGCCTGGCCGAATTTGTTGAAATCCCGGGCGTGCGGCAGTTCCTGCTGAAAAACCTGGAGCGGATACCGGCAGAGCAGGCCGGTGATGGTGATCAGATGTTCCGCTGGCGCCTGAATTTGCCTGTGATTGACACTTGTTATCAGAAACTGGCCGCCGCGCCGGAGGGTGAGGGGCCATACAATGGTCCGGTGCTGTTTATCAAAGGCGCTGATTCCGCCTATATCCAAAGCAAACATCAAGACCCCATCCGGCAACTGTTCCCGGCCGCCGAACTGAAGATAATCGAGGGTGCCGGGCACTGGCTGCATGCGGAAAAGCCCGATACCTTTGCGGCTTTGTGTCGTCGTTTTCTCGGATCCTGACGGCCTGTCCTGCGTTGCCAGAAACCCGGTAATGTCTGCTAAGGTTAGGGTGCTTTGATATTGCCTACCGTCTAACAATCACCAATGGATCGGGCGCACATGATGAAATGGTTGTTGATAGGCCTGCTGGTCATCTTTCTACTGCTGGGCAGCTTCCTGCTCACGCCGTCGCCGGTTGACAGCAAGGCCTGGGAGGCACCATCGCCGCCGGCCATGACCGGTGTGCTGGCGCCCAACGAACGCCTGCGCCTGGCAGACTTGCTGGCCCGGGGCCAAGTCTATGGTCCGGAAGATACCACCATTGATGCAAACGGCGTGCTTTACACCGGTACCCAGGACGGCAAGATCGTGCGCGTGTTTCCTGATGGTACTGTAGAGAATTGGCTGGAGACCGGCGGACGGCCACTGGGTATGGTATTCGATGCCCAGGGCAACCTGATTGTCGCTGATGCCTGGAAAGGCCTGTTGTCCATCACCCCAGACGGCACCCTGTCGGTACTGACCCGCGAGGCCGAAGGCACGCCGTTCCGCTTTACCGATGACGTGGACATTGCGCCGGATGGCCGTATCTATTTCACCGACGCCAGTTCCCGCTTCCGCCAGCCGGACTACCTTCTGGATTTGCTGGAAATGCGCCCCCACGGCCGCCTGCTTCGTTATAATCCTCGTACCCGCCGTACCGAAGTCCTGCTGGCCAACATGCACTTTGCCAACGGCGTGGCGGTGTCGCCGGCGGGTGACTACGTGCTGGTTAACGAAACCTGGAAGTACCGTATCCTGAAATACTGGATCACCGGGCCCAGGGCGGGCCAGGCTGAAGTCTTTGCAGACAACCTGCCCGGGTTTCCCGATAACCTGGCCGTAGATGATCAGGGCCGCTACTGGGTCGCGTTCCCAACCTTACGCAATGCTCAGGTGGACAGCATGCATCGCAAGCCCTGGCTGAAGAATCTGGTGGCCAAGTTGCCTGACAGTCTGAAGCCCCAGCCACAGGAGTATGGGCTGGTGGTTGCCTTTGATGCCAGCGGTAAGATGATCACCAGCCTGCACGATACGCGCGGCAGCCACCTTCAGGAAATCACCTCGGTGAATCCCCATGATGGCGTTCTATACTTTGGTTCACTTCACAATGACCGTATTGGCCGGCTACCGTTGCACGCTATTCCCGGCCTTGGAGAGCAACCATGACACAGGCGCTGAACTGGGACTTGCCTGACCCGTTTACCATGACCATCACCGTTCGCCCGGAGGACACCGACCGGCTGGGGCACGCCAATAATGTGGTGTATGTGCGCTGGCTGGAAGAGGTGAGCTGGCAGCACATCGACAGCCTGGGCATGACCTGGGCCCTGCATGAAGAGACCGGCAAGGCCATGGCGATTACTCGCACTGAGCTGGATTACCTGGCCTCTGCCAATGCCGGGGATGAACTGGTGCTGGGTACCTGGCTCACCGACTGGGATGGCCGTTTCCGCTCTGCCCGGCAGTTTCAGCTGATTCGCCCGGCCGATGGCAAAACCTTGCTGCGCGCGCTCTCCACCCATGCCTGTGTCGATATGAAATCCCAGCGGCCAGCCCGGGCGCCCAAGGCCTTCGCCGAGATACTTGGCGGCGCGCTGGTAGCCGGCGGGCGGGGCCTGCCCGGTTGAGGCCGGGCCGGTAAAATTCTGCTAGTCTGAGAGTTCAGGCCGGTAACGGCACCGTTCACTGCTGTCTGGAGACACCCATGGAATCATCTGATCTGACCGAAACCGGCACCATGCGCCACGTGGTCTATGATCGCTTTGGTGAGCGTGATGTGCTGCGCGTGACAGAATCGCCCATTCCGCAACCGGGTGAGGGCGAGGTGCTTGTTCGCGTACACGGAGCCGGCCTCAATCCCATCGACTGGAAAACCCGTAAGGGCATGGGATTCGTCGCAACCCAGATAGAAAACAGTCTGCCCTGGACGCCCGGTTACGACGCGGCGGGTGAAGTGGTGGACGTGGGTGAAGGCGTGACCACGCTGGTGCCGGGCGACCGGGTGATGGGCATGATCGGTTTCCCGGTCACTGGCGGAGCCTACGCCGAGTACGCCATTGCCGACGCTGAAGATCTCGCCATTGTGCCGGAAGAGCTGGACCTGATCGCGGCTGCCGGCGTGCCCCTTGCTGCGCTCACTGCCTGGCAGGCCTTATTTGAGGTGGCGGAGCTGGAGTCTGGCCAGAAAATCCTGATTCATGCCGGGGCCGGCGGTGTTGGGCACTTTGCGGTTCAGTTTGCCCTGGAGCGGGGCGCCCACGTCATCGTGACGGCGTCCTCCCGTAACCGGGATTTCCTGGCGGAACTGGGGGTACATGAGGTGATCGACTACCACACCACCGACTTCACCGAAGAATGCTATGGCCTGGATGTGGTGCTGGACCTGGTAGGGGGAGAGACCGGCAAGCGTTCCCTGCAAACCCTCAGTGATTCCGGCGTGCTGGTAACCATCCCCACGGTGACCGCCGATGAAGTGGTCAGCGCCGCAGAAGCCATGGGCGTTCGAGCCCACGGCATGCGCTCACGGCCGGATGCCTTCCATCTGGATGAAATCGCCGAGTTGATTGAAGACGGTGATGTGAAGGTCCATGTTGAGCAGGTATTTTCCCTGGACCAGGTACAGGCAGCCCACGAACTGCTGGAAGGCGGTCATGTGCGGGGCAAGCTGGTGCTGGATTGCCGTTAATCGGCCTGATTGGCTTTGCGGGCAATCCGGTTCAATAACCGGGAGGCGGCAAAGAAACCAAAACTGGCGGTTACCGGGCTGGCTGCGCCGAAGCCAGAGGCGCAGTCAAGCCGCACCGGACCCTCGGTGGCCGGCTTCTGAAGGCACACCTCGCCATCGGCGGCGGGGTAGGTGAGCTGTTCCAGTGAATACACCGCCTCAATTCCAAAACGCCGCTTTGGATTCCGGGAGAACCCGTACTCCCGGCGCAGCATATTGCGCACCTTTGCCAACAACGGGTCCTGGGTGGTCTTGCTCAGGTCGGCCACCTGAATCTGGGTTGGGTCCATCTGGCCGCCGGCCCCGCCGGCACAGACAATCGGAACCTTACGCCGCTGGCAATGGGCAATCAGCGCTGCTTTCGCCTTCACGCTGTCGATGGCGTCCACCACCCCGGTCATATCCTCGGTAATCAACTCTGCCACGTTCTTGGTGGTTAAAAACCCGAAATGCACGCGGATATCCGCCTGGGGGTTGATGGCCTTCAGCCGCTCGGCCATGGCATCGGTCTTGGTGTGGCCATACTGGCCCTCCAGGGCATGCAGCTGGCGGTTGGTGTTGGACACACAGATGTCGTCCATGTCGATCAGGGTGAGCGTGCCGATGCCGCTGCGAGCCAGCGATTCAGCGGCCCAGGAGCCAACACCACCGAGGCCGACGATGGCTATGTGGGCATTACGGAAGGCGTTCAGGGCCTTGCGGCCATAGAGGCGCTCTATGCCGCCAAAGCGGAACGGATAATCATCGGCGGTCATTCAGCCTCCGGAATGCAGGGAAAAAAGAGAAGCGCATTGTAACCGAGACTGCCGCAGGCGGGAAAACGCGATAAAAAAAGCCGCGCAAGAGCGCGGCTTCAAGAAGGTACCCGGCTCGGCAAGAGGCGGGTTGGACTAGTTCAGAGACACTAATCAACGTGACTATTATCAAGTTCTGATCTGTCTTTAAGAAGGTCAGAAGTTGCCAATTACCGGTCATTTTCGGCCAGCCATTTTGGCCAGACGGGTATTGCCGTTTAAGCCACCCAGTGCTCGTCTTCAAACGCCATCAGGCTGTCTTTGCCGGTCTGGATGTCTTTTAGCAGCCAGTCCACTTCAGGCATCAGCTTCTCGAAATAGTAGCGGGCGGATACCTGCTTGCCCTCAAGCAACGGCTTATTACCCTCTCCGAGTTGCAGCTGCTGGCCTGCGACGCCGGCCATGCGAGACCACAGATAACCGATCACGGTCAGGGCCATAATCCGCAGGTACGGGGTGGCGGCAGCGCCGGCCTGTTCCGGATCTTTGGGGGCATTCTGGGCCAGCCACATGGTGGCCTGCTCCAGACTCTTCAGCGCAACCTTGAGTTCTTCGCGGTACGGCGCCTCCGGGTTGTCCTTCAGGTATCCGGTCAGTTCTGCGAACAGGGCGCGAACCAGTTGGCCTCCCTTGAGGGACAGCTTCCGGCCCACCAGGTCCATCGCCTGGATGCCGTTGGTGCCCTCATAGATGCGGGCAATACGGCCGTCCCGAACCAGCTGCTCCAGCGGCCAATCCTGGGTGAAGCCAGAGCCGCCCAGAACCTGCTGGCCCCAGTTGGCGTTGTTATAGCCTTCGTCGGTCAGGAAGGCTTTAACCACAGGCGTCAGCAGCTGCACCAGGTCATCGGCGTTTTCACGCACGCTTTCATCCGGGTGAGCCACGGAAAGATCCAGCTGGTGGCCAGTGAACAGCGCCAGCGCCCGCATACCTTCATTCAGCACCTTCTGGCGCATCAGCATGCGGCGTACGTCCGGGTGCACAATAATCGCATCAGCAGGGCCGTTCGGGTTCTTGGGGCCGCTCAGGGAGCGGCTTTGCAGGCGCTCCCTGGCAAACGCCAGGCTTTCCTGGTAAGCCATCTCGGCCAAGCCAAGGCCCTGCATGCCCACCATCAGCCGGGCTTCATTCATCATGGTGAACATGGCGCTCATGCCCTTATTGGGCTCGCCTACCAGCCAGCCTTTGGCGCCTTCAAAATTCATCACGCAGGTGGCAGAGCCCTTGATGCCCATCTTGTGCTCAAGGCCACCACAGAAGGCGGGGTTGCGCTCGCCGGAATCCGGCAGGAACTTGGGCACCACAAACAGGGAGATGCCCTTGGTGGTGTCCGGTGCGCCCGGCAGCTTGGCCAGTACCAGGTGTACGATATTGTCGACCAGGTCGTGCTCACCGCCGGTGATCCAGATTTTGGTGCCCTCGATGGCGTAGCTGCCGTCGTCATTCGGTGTGGCCTTGGTGCGGATCAGGCCCAGATCGGTGCCGCACTGGGGCTCGGTCAGACACATGGTGCCGGTCCACTCGCCGGAAATCAGTTTTTCCAGATAAGTCTGCTTCAACTCCTCGGAGCCGTGCGCATACAGGGCGCTGATGGCACCGTGGGTCAGGCCGGGGTACATGCCCAGGGACAGGTTGGTGGAGCACACCATTTCGTCCACGACAAACTTCAGGGTGTGGGGCAGGCCCTGCCCGCCGAATTCCAGTGGTGCATCCAGAGCGGTCCAGCCACCTTCCACAAACTTCTGGTAGGCCTCTTTGAAGCCGTCAGGTGTCTTGACCGATTTGGTTTCCGGATCGTAGCTGCAACCCTGGCGGTCGCCAATCTGGTTAGTAGGCTGGATGACCTCTGACGCCAGTTTGCCGGCTTCATCGATCACCGCCGAAATCAGATCCGGAGTCGCATCGGCGTACTTTTCCAGTTCGTGCAGTTTGTCTGCGCCCAACACATCAAACAACAGAAAGCGAAGATCGTTCGCTGGTGCCTGGTATTGCATGGATACTCTCCTGTTTGGATTTAGCAGTCTGAATGACTGCCGGATGTCGTTGTTTCAATCCGGAAGTGTCTCTTCATACGAGCGTTTGAATTTTTTGGTTTGCTGGCTGGTGGCCCGAAGGCATTGAATTTTCGTATCACCGGCATGGTATCCATTGATAGTGGAAGGGCGTGGGAATGACGATCGTGATTGCCGGTATATCCGGTGCAATTGGTGCGGCGCTGGCGAAACGCTATCTGGAGACTTGCCCGGCCCAGGCCGTCATTGGTCTGTGTCGTGATCCGCGGCGGGCACCGGACGATCTCAGGAATCATCCCGGTGTGAGATTGCTCGCCTGGGATGCGGAAGATGAGAAGCGGCTTGATAAAGCCGAGTTGAAAACGGCATTGGACGATTCCGGCCCAATCGTCACTGTGATTTACGCCGCTGGCCTGCTGCATGATGACCGGCTGTTTCCCGAAAAGCGATTGGACGACGTGGCGGCCGTTAACATGGCCCGCGCTTTCGCGGTCAACGCCACCGGATTTGCCTTGCTGATCCAGACGTTGCTGCCCTGGCTGCGGCATCGTGAGTTCAAGCGCGTGGCGGCCATCTCGGCCAAGGTGGGGTCGATATCCGATAACGGGTTTGGCGGCTGGTACGCTTATCGAAGTTCAAAAGCCGCCCTGAACATGCTGGTGCGGAATCTTTCCATCGAACTGCCTCGTCGGTGCAAGCCCATTGCCTGCGTGGCGCTGCATCCGGGGACCACCGAGTCGACCCTGAGTGCACCGTTCAGCCAGTCATTGTCCAAACTGACGGTACATAAGCCCTTGCAGACGGCTGATAACCTGATCCGGGTATTGGGCGCCCTGGACGACAGCAGTAACGGTCGGTTCTTCAGTTGGGATGGTTCGGAGTTACCCTGGTAGGCGGCGCCAGGCGGGACACTATAGCGGCACCGCCCAGCTGAGCATGGAGTAATAAAGCCCGATGCCGACGAGCACATTGAATGGAAAGGTGACGCCCAGGGAAGCCAGCATAGCCAGGCCGATATTGGCATCGGGAACGGCGTGGCGAATCGCCACCGGTGCGGCGATGTAGGACGCACTGGCGGTGAGCGTTGCGAGGATGACGATAGAGCCGGTGTCGAGCCCGAGCAGGGTGCCCACCGTTAGCCCAGCCACCGACAGCACGGGGGGCATCGCAAGCCCAAACAGTACAACCCGCCAGTGGATCAGCTTCAGGTTGCGCAGGGTTTCGGCGGCCACCAGCCCCATCTCCAGCAGGAACAGCGACAGAATGACGGAAAACGCACTGGTCAGGGGGGCGGTGACGCCGGTGCCCTGTCCGGGCCCGTAAAGCGCTCCAATGACCACACCACCCACCAGCAGGATAACGCTTCGGTTGGTCAGGGTTTCCTGCCAGAGCGGCGTGCTCTTGGAATCGCCCGTGCGTTTGCCAAAACGCCGGTAGAACCAGAGCCCGACCATGATGGCCGGTAACTCCAGAAGTACCAGATAGAGCGTGACCTGGCCGCCGGAGCTGAGGCCGCGAGTTTCAACCCACGCCAGGGCGACGGCAAAAGTGCCGGCACTGACCGAGCCATAGTGGGCGGCGAAACTGGCGGTGTCGGCGATTGAAAGTCCGACGCCGTAACGCAGGATCGGGATCATCAGCAGGGGTAGCGCAAAGCCCAGGCCTGCTACCGCAAGCATTTCCAGAAGCAGGCCTGGTGCCAGGTTCCCGTACAGGGCCATTCCGCCCTTCAGGCCAATGGTGAGCATCAGCAGCAGGCTGAGAATGTCGTAGGCTTCTCGAGGAATGGACAGGTCAGATTTGACGGTTCCTGCTACCAGGCCGAGCAGGAAAAACATGACGATGATGTCGGGCATGTGTCAGCTGTTGCGTTTTGAATGGTGCTGGAGTTGTTACCTACTATGGATCAGTTTAGGGGGATGGGCGCCCAAGTCAATTAAACCATTACCGGATTGCGATAACGGATCTTCGGTCGCCACAAAAAACGGAGGCAACCTGCCTCCGTTTCTCACTGGACTGATCAACTAAACTTACCGAATGAACGGATTCAACATTCTGGTGAAGGTGCCCGTCAGCTTGACCGGGGCGCTCAGCACAGACAATGTAATGCAGTCTTCACACCCTACGGCAACGGGCCTGTGCTCGTCCTGCTCATTCAACACCACGAAATCCCATTGGTTGAACACGCCCTTCTGGTCGGCGAACGCACCCTGCAGCACGATCGTTGTCTCATCACCGCGGTGAGTGTGGGCCGGGGCCTTGCCGCCTGCCACCAGTTTCTGCAGTACCACCCGCTCACCCTGACCGGGAAACTTTTCCGAAATATCCAGTACGCTGACATCGCCCAGCTGACGTTTCCAGGGCAGCTCGTTGATGTCCTGACCAAGCAACTTCTGCAGCGGGCTCAATCGCGGTGCCTGCACAGCCGGTGAAGTATCCTGGGGGGCTGAGTCAATACGTGCCATCAACTGCTCGAAACTGCTATCCGACACAGTGACCTTGGGCTGCTGTTCCATCATCACCGCGCCCAGGCTGTTCAGGGTGTCCACCCGGCTCCGACAGTGTGGGCACTGCTCAAGGTGCAGCCGGATGCAGAGAGCATGGGGCTCAGTCAGATTGCCAGCGCTGTATTCCATCAGGCTGAGACTGTCGGGGTGGTGCCGTGTCATACGTTCTGATCCTGCAAAATCACTTTTAACTTGTTCAGTGCCAGGCGTACCCGGCTCTTCACGGTTCCCAGGGGGATCTGAAGTTCATCCGCCACCATCTGGTGAGACTTATGCTCCATGTACACCTTGGCGATGACGGTAATCTGCTCTTCCGGTAACTGGCTGAGAGACTCACGAATCCGGCGCTCTGACATCAAACGGTGCAGGGACGTCACCGGCTCATCCTCATTATCGCCAGGAATCTGCCACAGATCCTCGGTTTCCACTGCCATTTCAGCGCTGGTCCGCTGCATTTTTCGCAGCATATCAATCCGCTGGTTACGGGCAATGGTAAAGATCCAGGTAGACGCCGCAGCCTTACGCCAGTCATACAGGCAGGAGCGGCGCCAAATGGAAATGAACACTTCCTGCACCAGTTCCTCGGCGTGGCTGGCCATGCCGTTAGAAATGGCGTAGTACTTTATCTGCGGCGCAAAGTGTTCGAACAAAGCGTGGTATGCAGCTCTATCCTGGTGTTTGCCTACTTTTTCCAGCAAGACACCCCAAGGGTCCTTTCGGCCCTCGGCTTTCGCTGGTTGCTGATCCAGTGTGGTCACCGGACGCTCCTTGACAGTCGCATGAGTTGAGCTGATTACAGTCATCATTCTAGGCACTCGCCGCTGGTTTGTCAGTCTGGTTATTTACGGGAGGCTGCAAGAAGTGGATTGCCTTGAGTGAAAAAAATCTGGCCGCATTGTCGGCGGAGTTGTGTCAGTGGAGTGATTGCCGGATCCCAGAGCAGGCGCTAGTCTGACAACCATAATAACGACTCAAAGTTCAAACCATGAACGCACTGCTTTCCGGCGGCACCCTGCCGGTTATCCGGGCCCATTACGCCGAGATTCTTTGCCAGCTGGCAGAGGAGCGGGGTGTTGCCCAGCAAGAGCTGGTCAGCGCTGCTGGTATCCGCCAGCCACAGCTGAGCCACCCGGATAATTTCATTACCCTGGACCAGTTCACTGAGCTGTGTCGTCAAGCCTTTGTTCGCTGCAAGGACGACAGCCTGGGGCTGGAGTTTGGCCGGCGCCTGAAATTTACCGCCCATGGTGCGCTGTCTCAGGCCGCCATCAGCTGCGACACGCTCGAGCAGGCGCTGCGGGTGTTGATCAAATATTTCCGGATTCGTTTTGCCTACATGGCCCTGTCGTTTTTTATCGAAGGCGATGAAGCTGTCATTCAGCTCGATATCAAGCACGACACCCGGGATTTACATCGTTTCAACATCGAGGTGGTCCTGGCTTCCCTGATGGAAGTGAACAACCTGCTGTTTGGTCAGCGGTTGTTGGAGGGCGGGCGGTGCCTGGTGGACTACGAGCAGCCAGCCAATGTGGGGCCTTACCAGCCGCTGTTTGGCAATGCCGTGAGTTTCTGCACCGGTGTTAACCAGCTCCGCTTCCAAAAGCAGTTTCTGCACCTGCCGTTATCGTTGTCCAATCCTGTGGCTCGTCGCGTGGCTGAGGCTCAATGCGAGGAAGAAATGCGGCAGATGGAGGCATCCACCTCGGTCACGGAACGAGTAGTCAGGATGCTGGAATCGATTCGTGACGGCCGCCTGTTGAGTCTGGAGGATGTGGCCGGGCAGTTACATGTGTCTGCTCGCACTCTGCGGCGCCAGCTGGCTGCAGAAGGCGCCCGTTTCCAGCTGCTACAGGAAACCGTGCGCCATCAACGTGCGCTGGATTGTCTAAGGCGACACTCACCCCTGAGTATCGACGACATTGCGGAACACCTGGGTTACAGCGACCCGTCCAATTTTGGCCGGGCCTTTCGCAAGTGGGAGGGTATCTCACCCTCGGCCTGGCGTCGGCTACACCAGGCCGAGGGCGACTGAAGGCTATTCCTCCAGGTAAGTGTAGCCCTCAAGACCGGCTTTCAGTTCGCCCAGTAATCGGTCCTGTGTGGATTTATCCAGGTTGCTGGCGGCAAACTTATCCTGGTAGGACTTGATCAGGTTCTCCGGCTCAAAGTTGACGTAACGAAGCACCTTGGCGACGGTGTCGCCGGTAATGGGCTTGCCAATGTCATACTCGCCCTGGTCGTTCAGCCGCACATCCACCGAGTGGGTATCGCCGAACAGGTTGTGCATGTCTCCCAGGATCTCCTGATAGGCGCCGGTCATGAAGAACCCCATCAGCAGTGGCTCGCCCTCCTTTTCCTCCGGCAATGCCAGGGTGGTTTCGATGCCCTGGCCGTCCACGTACTGGTCAATCCGGCCATCCGAATCACAGGTAATGTCCTGAATCACCGCGCGCCGGCTCAGCGGACGGTTCAGGCCATTGATCGGCATCACCGGAAAGATCTGGTCAATGCCCCAGACATCCGGCAGGGACTGGAACAGGGAAAAGTTAACAAAGAGCTTTTCAGCAAGCTTTTCGTTGAGTTCGTCGATGATTTCCCGGTGCGCCCGGCTGCCGCTGTCCAGCTGAACCCGAAGCAGGCGGCAGCAGGTGGTGTAGAGAGTCTCGGCCTGGGCTCGTTCGCTGAGTGACAGCAGACCATGGGCGAACTGGGCGTGGACATCGTTCATCGCATGCAGCACATCGTGGTAAATCTCGGCCAGTGACCGGGGTGAGTGATCATCCTGCAGGCTGAGAAGGTCGCGCCAAAGGTCATGCAGTGGTGCTGGTGCGTCTGCTTCGGGCTCAGTGACTTCCCGATGGTCTGGAGATTCCCGATCAATCACGTTGGTGACCAGTACCGAGTGGTGGGCTGTCAGGGCCCGGCCGGATTCACTGATCAGGTCCGGGTGGGGAATGCCTTGGCGATCGCATTCGGCTTGCAGCACATGCACCACGTTATAGGCGTATTCAAACACGCTGTAATTCATTGAGCAGCTGCTGCGGGAGCGGGTGCCCTCATAGTCCACGCCCAGGCCGCCGCCGATATCCACGGTGCCGACGGGTGCGCCCAAATGGTGCAGTTCTGTGTAGAAGCGGGCGCATTCCTTCAGGCCGGTCTGGATATCGCGGATGTTGGCAATTTGTGAACCCAGGTGAAAGTGCAGCAGCTGCAGGGTACCCAAAGCGCCGGCCTGTTTAAGGGTATTGACCACATCCAGAACCTGGCTGGCGGACAACCCGAACTTGGATTTTTCGCCGCCGGTGTTCTGCCAGTTACCTTTGCCAATGGTGGCCAATCGTGCCCGCACTCCAATCAGCGGTGATACCTCAAGACGCTCAGCCTCTTCCAGTATCAGCGGCAGCTCCGATTGCTTCTCCACCACGATAAACACCCGGTGGCCCAGCTTCTGGCCGATCAGGGCCAGGCGAATGTACTCACGGTCTTTATAGCCGTTGCAGACAATCACTGACCCCGCCTTGGGGGCAAGGGCCAATACCGCCATCAATTCCGGCTTGCTACCGGCTTCGAGCCCGACCTGTCCGGCCGAGGCGGCGGGTTGTGCCGCCAACAGCTCTTCCACAACCCGTCGCTGCTGGTTCACTTTGATCGGGTAGACCGCGGTATAGCGGCCCTGGTAGCCCTGTTCAGCGGTCACCTTGTTGAAGGCGCCGCAAAGCTTGTTCACCCGGTCGTGCAGTATGTCGGTAAAACGGATCAGCACCGGCAGGGCAACGCCGGACTCGGCCAGAGACCGGGTCAGGTCAGGAAGGTTGATTCGGGCTGTGGTCCGCCCCCGGTCTGGGCAGATCTCGACTTCACCCCTGGGAGTCACCGCGATGTAGCCATCACTCCAGTGAGCGATGTTATAAACCTTGTGGGCAGGTAAGGCTGTGGTTTCAGGCATTGTTGCTATCCTGTCAGGAAACCGGAATGGCCCGCAGGCCGTTGTCAGGCTGCATTGTAGGACCTGACAGGCCGGATCGAAAGGATTGCCGGGCCACGAGTGGCCTGAAATGTGAAAAATACGTGGCGGCGAAGGGGAATAGTACTTTGGCTACGGCCGTGGGCCCCCTACAATACGCCCCTTTGAACAGGCCCCGACCCCGTGGTGGCGCAATGAATGGGAGGTACAGATGACGGTATTGAACGAAGGCTGGTTTACCGAGGTATTCCAGGATCAGGGCACGGCATTTTCCCTGCAGGTCAAGCGCAAGCTGCACGAAGAGCAGACGCCGTTCCAGAAGCTGGAAATCTATGAAACGGAAACCTTTGGCAACCTGATGGTGCTGGACGGTTGCGTGATGCTGACCACCCGTGACAACTTTCTGTACCACGAGATGATGACCCATCCGGCGTTGTTCACTCACAAGAACCCGAAGAAAGTGGTGATAGTGGGCGGTGGAGATTGCGGAACCCTGAAGGAAGTGCTCAAGCACCCCGGTGTCGAGGAGGCCTGGCAGGTGGAAATCGACGAGCGGGTTACCCGCATGTCGGAAAAATACTTTCCGGAGCTGTGTGAGGCCAATAATGACCCCCGGGCAAATTTCTTTTTTGGCGACGGTATCAAGTGGATGCGGGATATTGAGCCCAACAGCATCGACCTGCTGATTATCGACAGTACCGACCCGGTGGGCCCCGCCGAAGGCTTGTTTGCCCTGGATTTCTACCGGGACGCCATGGCGGCGCTTCGGGAGGGCGGCATTATTGTGCAGCAAAGTGAATCGCCGCTGTTGCACACGGACAGCATCATCAAGGACATCCACAGCGATATGCAGAAGGCCGGCTTCGGCCACGTACAGACTTTGCCGTTCCCTCAGCCTGTCTACCCGACCGGGTGGTGGAGCTGCACCATGGGTAGCAAGGATAACCCGCTGAAGTATTTCCGTGAGGAAGACGCCAACAACCGCCCGTTCGTGACCCGCTATTACAACGCCGGCATTCACCACGGAGCCCTGGCGATGCCTCAGTTTATGGTGGATGCGCTGGAAGACGCGGTGCGCCCCGAAGAGGCCTGACAAAAATTAGACAGCTCCGCACTCTGAGCTATGCTGAAACAGTGTGGTCATTTATTGATCATCGTGCTGTGTTCGGAGTGAAAGGAGTTGTTATGGAAACGCGCAAAGGTGAACAGGATCGTCACTGGTTTCGTAGTGAGCGGTTCTCGTTGGTCAACGGACAGTGGTTTTTCCAGACTCGCGAGGGCTCGATCCAGGGGCCGTTTGACAGTGTCCACGAAGCGGAAATGGAATTGATGTTGTATCTGCGGCACGCGGATGACCAATTGTTCCAGGGCGTCTGTTAGTGACGGAGCGCCAGGAACAGAAACAAGAAGGGCGCCGTTTGGCGCCCTTCTTGTTTTTCGTGGTTGTCAGGCTGGCTTACTGCTTGCCGCTGACAAACTCTGGATAGGCTTCCATGCCACACTCGGAGTAATCCACACCCTCGTATTCGTCTTCTTCGGATACCCGGATGCCCATGACCGCCTTGAGAATGCTCCACACGATCAGGCTGGTCACGAAGACCCAGACAAAGATGGTGATGGCGCCGATGATCTGGCCGCTGAAGCTGGCGTCGCCGTTGGTAACCGGCACCAGCAGCAGGCCGAGCAGACCGCAGACGCCGTGAACAGAGATGGCACCGACGGGGTCATCAATACGCAGCTTGTCCAGGGTCACAATGCTTACCACCACCAGCAGGCCACCGAAGGCACCGAAGATGGTTGCCAGCAGCGGAGTGGGGGTGTCCGGGCCGGCAGTGATGGTCACCAGACCAGCCAGTGCACCGTTCAGGAGCATGGTCAGGTCAGCTTTGCCAAACATCAGTCGGGCAAGGATCAGAGCTGCGAGACCGCCACCAGCCGCTGCGGCGTTGGTGTTCATGAATACAATGGCGACGTCGTTAGCGGATTCTGCGGAAGCAGTCGCCAGAACCGAGCCACCATTGAAGCCGAACCAGCCCATCCACAGGATGAAGGTACCCAGAGTGGCCAGGGGCAGGTTGGCGCCGGGAATGGCGCGGATCTCACCGTTCGGGCCGTATTTGCCTTTACGGGCGCCCAGCAGCAGGACGCCAGCCAGGGCCGCAGCTGCGCCAGCCATGTGTACGATGCCAGAGCCGGCAAAGTCACTGAAGCCAAGATCGCCGAGGTTGTACATGCCGAAGACGTCAGCTTCGCCCCAGGTCCAGGCGCCTTCCATCGGGTAGATGAAACCGGTCATGACCACAGCGAAGATCAGGAATGCCCAGAGCTTCATGCGCTCGGCCACGGCACCGGATACGATGGACATGGCTGTAGCAACGAAGACCACCTGGAAGAAGAAGTCAGCGGATGGCGCGTAGGTTGCTGCAGCCTCATACTCGAAGCCTTCTTCAACGCCCATGCCAGTGATGCCGCTCAGGAAGGTGCCGCCACCGTACATGATCGCGTACCCGCAGACCATGTACATGGTGCAGGCAACGGCGTACAGGGCGACGTTCTTGGTCAGAATTTCAGTGGTGTTCTTTGAGCGCACCAGGCCGGACTCGAGCATGGCAAAGCCTGCTGCCATCCACATGACCAATGCGCCACACACGAGGAAGTAAAACGTATCTAATGCGTACTGTATTTCAAAAACAGTGCTTTCCATAGGAGGCCCTCCGCACAAGGCTCTTAGGTTATAAATTTTTTGCGTTGGCTTTTTTCAGAGTCAGTCTGCTGTCAGACCGCTTCTTCGCCAGTCTCGCCGGTTCGAATCCGGATGGCTTGCGCCAGTTCGGTCACGAAGATCTTGCCGTCGCCGATTTTGCCGGTATTGGCCGCCTTGGTGATGGCTTCGATGACCTGGTCAAGCAGGTTGTCGCCAATGGCGATTTCCACTTTGACCTTGGGCAGGAAGTCCACCACGTATTCCGCGCCACGGTAGAGCTCTGTGTGGCCTTTTTGCCGACCGAAGCCTTTGACTTCAGTGACGGTTACGCCTTGTACGCCAATCTCGGATAGTGCCTCACGGACATCATCCAATTTGAAAGGCTTGATGATCGCTGTCACAAGTTTCATTGCTTTCTCCTTGGTAAAGCCGTCCCAACAGTGAGGGCCAGCGGCCGGTTGTTGAGTTCGGGATGCTGCCACCTCGCACATCAATTGTGCGGATTGCGTACGAGAGCTTTAGCATCGGGTGTGCCAACGCAAAAAAAATGTTTTAAATCAGTTTGTTGGTTATATCCTGTTCCAGAATGGCGCAATAACGCGCACCAACTTGGTGCGATGAGCCAGCCCTTGGCTCAAAAAAGAGCATGGCCGGGTTAGCCATCCGCCGCCATTATAATGCGGACAGGGCACAGTATGGCAGGGGCGGCGGTGTGATACACTCCCACCAAAGCGGATAGCGACTCAGCCACGGCGTTTGCCGCGTCGGGAAACAGAGACTCTCAGAGGTGATTTATGAAAGGGCCACAGGACTTTTTTGCTCAGTTACAGGGCCAGTTTGGCCAGTTCGTTCCGGATATGGCTCGGGCTGCGAAAGACGATTTTGAGGCCCAGGCCAGAGCAACGGTGATGACGGTCATGTCGAAGCTGGAACTGGTCACCCGCGAAGAGTTCGATGCCCAGCAGGCGGTATTGATGAGAACCCGTGAAAAAGTGGAAGCGCTTGAGAAGCGGGTTGCCGAACTCGAGCAGAAGCTGTCCTCATAATGACCGGTCTGGCCCGGCCCGCAGGATGCAGCGGCCGGGACTTGTAAGAAACTGATTGCCAAGGAAGGTTGCCATGCTTGCTATTGTCCATTCCCGTGCCAGTATCGGTGTGTCTGCACCGGCAGTGACTGTTGAAGTGCATCTGTCTGGCGGACTGCCGGCCCTGTCGATTGTTGGATTGCCGGAAACCGGTGTGCGTGAGAGCAAAGACCGGGTTCGCAGTGCCTTGATCAACGCCGGGTTCGAATTCCCCGCCCGTCGAATCACCATTAACCTGGCCCCCGCAGACCTGCCCAAAGAGGGTGGACGCTTCGACCTGCCCATCGCCCTTGGCATCCTCGCCGCTTCCGGGCAGATTCCCGCCGAAAGTCTCAAAGACCTCGAGTTCATTGGCGAGTTGTCCCTGGATGGCGCATTACGGCCCCTGAAAGGCGTATTGCCGGCGGTACTGGCGGCAAGAGGCGCCGGTCGCGCGCTGTTGCTTCCCCAAGACAATGCTGAAGAGGCCGCGCTGGCCAGCGATGATGACGTGTTTGCCGCCAGCCACATACTGACCGTCTGTGAGCATTTGTCTGGTCGCGCCCGGATATCCCCGGTAGCTCGAGCCCAGCCAGAAGCCGGGCCCCGGGACGAGGGGCTGGACCTCGCGGACGTCCGGGGCCAGCAGGTTCCCCGACGGGCCCTGGAAGTGGCGGCTGCCGGCGGGCACAATCTTCTGCTGTTTGGCCCGCCAGGCACCGGCAAAAGCATGCTGGCCAGCCGGCTGCCCGGCATACTGCCAGCCCTGGACGACGCCGCGGCTATGGAGGTGGCCAGTGTGCATTCAGTCGCCGGCCTTCCCCTCAAGCCCGGTGGTTGGCGGCAGGCTCCATTCCGCTCCCCGCACCATACCGCTTCGGCGGTGGCGCTGGTGGGAGGTGGTAGCAGCCCAAGGCCCGGAGAAATCTCCCTGGCCCATCGAGGCGTACTGTTTCTTGACGAGTTGCCAGAGTTCCAGCGCCGCGTGTTGGAGGTATTGCGGGAACCTATGGAAACCGGTGAAATTTCCATCAGTCGGGCTGCACGGCAGGTCACTTTTCCTGCCCGATTCCAGGTGGTTGCTGCTATGAACCCTTGCCCGTGCGGCTACAGTGGGCATCCGACCATGGAGTGTCAGTGTACGCCGCAGCAGGTCATGCGCTATCGCTCCCGGATATCCGGGCCGTTGCTGGACCGGTTTGACCTGCACGTTGAAGTGCCGGTGCAGGCCGGGGGCGTGTTGTTGGGGGCGGGTGAAACCGGAGAGTCCAGCGCCAGCGTCCGGGAACGGGTGCTACGGGCCCGGGCCAGGCAGTCAGAACGGGGCGTGCTCAATGCGGCCCTTGCTGGCAAGGCGTTGCACGAGGCCAGCCATCTGAATGCGGAGAGCGAGAAACTGCTGTCCGGAGCCATGGAGAAACTTGGGTTGTCTGCGCGGGCGTTGCATCGGATTCTGCGAGTGGCCCGCACCCTGGCGGACCTGGATGGCCAGCCAGCGGTAACCCGAAACTATCTGATGGAAGCGCTCGGCTACCGGCAACTGGACCGTCAACAGGGGCAAAGCTCGGTTGTCTCCGCTTGAGGCGGTCTACTCTGGTAAACTGGCGGGTAACGTTCCCTAAATCAGATCCGCATTGACGGTTGAGGACCACAGATGACTGACCAGCATGAGACGCACGATGCCTCCGGCGACAACCCGATCACCACCCGCCGCGGTGTTCGCAGTTTTGTCTTGCGCCAGGGCCGGATGACCGAGGGTCAGAAAAAAGCCTATGAACGCAGCTGGCCCAAGTACGGCCTGACCCGCGACAACGGCATGATCGACCCGAGGGAAGTGTTTGGCCGGGACAACATGCTGAATCTGGAGATTGGGTTTGGCATGGGGAAATCCCTGGCGGATATGGCGGAAGCGGCCCCCGAGCAGGACTTTATCGGTGTGGAAGTGCACTTGCCCGGTGTTGGAGCCTTGCTCAAAGAGGTGGAGGATCGCGGACTTGAGAACGTGCGCGTTTACAATATCGACGCCAATGACGTCATCGACTTGTGCTTACCAGATGCCAGCCTGGACCGTGTGATGGTGTTCTTTCCGGACCCCTGGCACAAGAAAAAGCACCACAAACGTCGCCTGATCCAGCACGACTTTGTTCAGAGGATTCGTCACAAACTCCGCGTTGGTGGCATTCTGCACCTGGCGACGGACTGGGAAAACTACGCCGAGCACATGCTGGAAGTGATGAACGATTCGGAAGGGTTCGCCAATACTCAGGAGCAGGGTGGCTACTCACCGCGCCCGGATGACCGTCCGATCACCAAATTCGAAAAGCGTGGTGAAAATCTTGGCCACGGAGTCTGGGATTTGTTGTTCTATCGCACCAATTGAGGCGGGACGGTGTCAGGAGTGGCTCAGCGGATGCCGGCGGGCAGCCCGGATGATGACAAGTCCGGCCACCCCGAGCAGCAGCCCGGTGAATTTGATCAACGCGAGGATAGTGGCGGTCATGCTCATGGAGTCTGTGGGCGGGCTCAGGTTGTTCAGCAGTACAATGTTCTCCGCCACGTCACTCAGCCCTGCCGTGATAAACAGCGCGCGCACCCAGCGTGCGACCTTGCGCTCCCGGATGCCGGGCCTGTCCCGGGTGAAGTGTCTGGTCAACTGCAACAGCGCGGCCAGGTAAGCCACGACAAACAGAAAGTCTACCCACAATGACGCTTTTGCCCAGATCAAGCCGTTCTCGCGCCAGCTGCGGATAATGGCGTAGGCCTGGTCTGCCGTGCCTGCCAGTTGGAAGCTGACAATGCCCTGAGGGGCAGAACCGGTCTTCAGGGGTTGGTTGATGGCCATCAGAACCAGAAACAGCGCCACCGCGACCACGATGGATACCTTCATGGGCGGTTTCATCGGGCGAGGCCCGGATGGCACGGTGTGCTGAGCTGAATTCATCAGAGGAAGTGCTCCAGCAGGCTATTCAGGTAACGCTGTCCTTGCTCGGTCGCCTGCAGGCGATCAGGGGTCAGCAGATGTTGTTTGCGTAATTGCTCAAGTTGTACCGCAACTGACGACAAGGGTAAACCTGTACGCTCAAGATACAGTTGTTCCGACGTGCCCCGTTTCAGGCGTAACGCATTCATCATGAACTCCAGCGGCCGGTCCTCCGGTGCCAGCTCTTCGCTACCGGAGGTGCGGGAGCCGATCCTTTGCAGGTAGGCGTCTGGTTGCCGGGTTTTCCAGTACCGCAGAATCCGGCCGTCGGCCAGGCTGACTTTGCCGTGAGCGCCGGCACCCAGCGCCAGATAGTCGCCAAAGCTCCAGTAATTCAGGTTATGTCTGCTTTCCCGGCCGGGCAAGCTCCAGGCCGAGATCTCGTAATCATCGAAGCCCGCTGACCGAAGATGGGCTGCCCCCTGCTGATAAATGTCCCAGAGCCGATCGTCGTCCGGCAACGCCGGTGGTCGCGAGAAAAATTCGGTGTTCGGCTCAATGGTGAGTTGGTACCAGGACAGGTGGGTTGGCCGGTGGGCCAGTGCGGCGTGCAGGTCGCTGACCGCCTGTTCCGGAGTTTGCCCCGGCAGGCCGTGCATCAGATCGATGTTGAAATTGTCGAACCCGGCAGCCCGGGCGGATTCGATGGCCCGGTGGGCCATCGCCTGATCGTGGATACGGCCGAGGGATTGCAGGTGTTCCGGGTGAAAACTCTGTACCCCGATGGACAGCCGGTTGATGCCGGCTGCGCGGAAACTTTCGAAGCGGCCCGCTTCCAGCGTGCCGGGATTGGCTTCCAGGGTAATTTCCGCATCGGTTGAAAACGCCAGGCGTTGGCGGAGCCCGTCGAACAGCTGTTCGTAGAAGGCGCCGCTCATCAGGGAAGGAGTACCGCCGCCGATAAAGACGGTTTCGATAGGGCGCCCCAGGATATAGAACAGGTCCTGATCCAGATCCTCCAGAATGGCGTTCAGATAGGCCGTTTCCGGAATTTCCCTCTTGACGGCATGTGAATTGAAGTCACAGTAGGGGCATTTGCGCACGCACCAGGGCACGTGGATGTACAGGCTCAGTGGCGGGCAGACCGCAACCGGGGTGGCGGTCATGGGTTTACCGCTCCGCCTGGAGTTGTTCCAGCAGGCTGGCCAGGGCCCGGCCCCGATGGCTGATCTTGCCTTTCTGTGCCCGGGTCAGTTCTGCGGCGCTGCAGTTGAACTCCGGCGCCAGGAATACAGGGTCATAACCGAAGCCGCCGTCACCCCGGGGCTCGGTCAGGATCTGCCCGGGCCAGCGGCCATGGCAAATGATCGGCGTGGGGTCGTCGGCATGTCGAAGATACACCAGAACACAATGGAACTGGGCACTGCGTTGTGCGGCGGGAACGTCGTTCAAGGCATCCAGAAGTGCCGCCACGTTGTCGGCGTCGGAAGCGGCGTCGCCGGCGTACCGCGCCGAGCGCACGCCGGGCTCGCCATTGAGGGCATCCACGGCCAGGCCGCTGTCGTCTGCCAGGGCCGGCAGCCCGGTTTCCCGGGCGGCATGGCGGGCTTTGAGGATAGCGTTTTCAACGAAGGTGACCGCCGGTTCTTCGGCCTCGCTCACGCCAAGTTCGCCCTGGGCAACCGGCTGCAACCCCAAGGGGCTGAGCAGTTCTGTCAGTTCGGCAATCTTGCCTTTGTTATTGCTGGCGATGACAAATTTCTGGCTCATGGTGTCAGTCATTGAACAGGGTATGGGAGAAACGAACTGGCAGATCCCGGTTGTGGCCAGTGGGCCGGGCCGTGATGTTGAACGTCATCAGGTCGCCGGAACGGTACTGGTACTGGGCGATGAAATAGACTGCATCACCCTCCTGAATACGACGGAAGGCCAGGAAATTCACCTGCTGGATGTCATTGGTAACCTGGCCCTGTACCTGCCCGCCAACCGGCCGGATCTGGCCATGCTCACCTTCGGTCATAATGGAAATGTTGATGATGCCAATGCCCCGGCTGCGTTGCAGATTGTTGGCCCTGGCGACTTCCGGGTCAAGGAAGGTGCTTGGGAAAACGCTCCAGTGCACCTGATAGTCACCGAAGTCTTCCTGGCCGGCCTGCGCCTGAGCGAATAACAGCAGTCCCAGGGTCAGGGTCAGTAGGCGAGTGATCGAACGAGTCATCATCATGGGTTCTCCCGCGTGATTCGATAGATGGCAATTTCCCCCAACAGGTTCGGCCAGAGCCTGGCCAGCCAGCTGTTCTGATGCTGACCGTCTACCACCCGGCGGCTCTTGATGCGAATGCCTTTCTGACGGCACAAGGCTTCAAAATCCTTGAAGGTGCATAGCCGTATGTTGGGGGTGTTATACCATTTATACGGTAGTGCGTCGGATTCGGGCATACGGCCACTCAGAGCCAGTCCCCAGCGCAGGCGCCAATGGGCAAAGTTGGGGAAGGTGACGATGCCCTCTCGGCCGACCCGGAGCATCTCTTCGATCACTTTGTCCGGTCGCCGCACCGCTTGCAGGGCCTGGGTCATCAGAACCACGTCGAACATGCCGTCGTCAAAATTGTCCAGCCCCTGGGTGTCCAGGTTCTGCTCGATCACGCTCACCCCTTTCGCCATACAGGTGGTGATGTGGTCCGGATTGATCTCCAGGCCAAACCCCGTGGCGCCTCGCTCCCGCTGAAGAAAGTCCAGCAGGGTGCCATTGCCGCAACCCAGGTCCAGTACGTGATGCCCTGGCTGGACCCATTGCTGGATGATTTCCAGGTCTGGTCTCATGCGCCCACCTCCCGTGCCACCCGGTCCATATAGGCGGTGAAAATATCGGTGTACCTGGGGGTTGGAATCAGGAACGCGTCATGGCCCCAGGGGGCATCGATTTCGGCGTAGCTGACCTTCTTGCGGGCAGAGATCATGGCGTTCACCATCTCTTCGGAGCGTTCGGGCGAAAAGCGCCAGTCGGTGCTGAACGACAGCACCAGATACTCGCAGCTTGCCGGTGACAGAGCCTTGGCCAGATCCCCGCCGGCGGCATAGGCCGGATCGAAGTAGTCCAGGGCCCGGGTCATCAACAGGTAGGTGTTGGCATCAAAGCTTTCTGAGAAACGCTCGCCCTGGTAACGAAGGTAACTTTCTACCTGGAACTCGGCGTCGAACCCGAACTTGTAGGCCTCTTCCCGCAACTCCCGGCCGAATTTCTCACCCATGGAGGCGTCGGACAGGTAGGTGATGTGGCCGACCATACGGGCCAGCATCAGGCCCCGGCGAGGCACCGCGCCAAAATCATAGTATCGGCCGTCGTGGAACTCCCGGTCGGAGGTAATGGCCTGGCGAGCCACTTCATTGAAGGCGATATTCTGGGCACTGAGTCGGGGCGTGGAGGCAATTACCACCGAGTGACGCAACCGTTCCGGGTAGTCCAGGCTCCACTGCAACGCCTGCATGCCGCCGAGCGAGCCGCCGACCACCGCGGCCCACTGTTCAATGCCCAGGTGGTCCGCCAGGTAGGCTTGGCTTTTTACCCAGTCGGCAACGGTAATCACCGGAAAATCCGGGCCGAAGGGTTTGCCCGTTACCGGATTGTTGGAATTGGGGCCGGTGCTGCCGTGGCAGCCTCCCAGATTGTTCAGGCTGACCACAAAAAAACGATTGGTATCGATGGGCTTGCCCGGGCCGATGCAGCTGTCCCACCAGCCAGGCTTCTTGTCTTCCATGCTGTGATAGCCCGCGGCATGGTGATGGCCGCTGAGTGCATGGCAAATCAGCACCGCGTTGCTGGCGTCCGGATTCAGGGTGCCGTAGGTCTCCACCACCAGGTCGTAACTGTCCAGGGTCTGGCCGCACGCCAGTTCGATCGGCGTGTCAAAGTGAATGGTTTGAGGGCTTACAAGGCCCACGGAGTCCGAGGGCAGGGAATCAGGCATGGCGGTGATGAGTTCCTGGTCCGGTCCACAAGTGTCTGGCCATTGGCCTTGGAGTGTTCAGAAAAGCGCGACAGCATCGCAGTTTAAAGGCGGGTGGGGGTTGCTGCAACCGGCGCGTGGCTGCGGTGCCGTTTTCGGGGCCCGCGCGGTGTTCGAGCGGGCCCCGGCCTTTCAGATGGCGCCTGAGATATTGACCACTTTCTGCTGAATCATGGTGGGGGCCGGCTTGCGGATTTGCCGCATCATGGCGTCGGCCAGTTCCAGCTGTTTACGCAGGTCGGCAATGGCATTATCCAGGCGCTGGCGCTCCGCGCGGCTGTCCCGGTCGCTGCGGACCATGTCGCGCAGGCGCCGGATCTGGTGCTCCAACAGCTGTTTCTGCTCCATGGAATACTGCATGATCGGCAGCAGAGCTTCCTGGGGCCAGCGTTCGACATCCTTACGCACCCGGCCGTGAAGGGTGCGAGCTTCGCCCACCATGACGTTGAAGAAGCGGCGCACCAGCAGGGACTGTTCGGTCAGCAGGTTTTTCGGGCTGATGCGAAAGCGCTTGGCTTTCTTGCGCAGTTCACGAATGGCGATGACATGGCGGCCCGCCCGCAGCGGGATGGGCTCCAGGTGCCTGGCCCGGGTGTCTTCGTTATAACGGCGATAGATGGCTCCGACCATTTTCTCTGCCAGCCGGCCTTCGGCCAGCAGGTTGGTCAGGTCGCTTTCCAACAGTTCAAAGAAATGGTCCATGGCCCGGTTCATGCCGGCCGTCGTCCAGCTCTTGGACATCGTGTGACGAACCTTGGCGGCGTGATTTTCAAAACGATCCTCGGCGACCAGGTTCTTCAGCATCTCTCCCTGGGAATCCATGAGCCGGCGGGAGGAACGCAGGGTGATCAGCTTTTTGTAGTAGAAGTCATAGTCTTTCTGCGCGCGCTCTGCCAGCCGGCTGAGGGCGGCCTTGTCCATTGTGGCGCCGGCACAGGCCTGGCGTTCTTCTTCCAGTGATTCAAGCCGGTATTGCATGGCCGCCTGACTGTTTTGAAGCATGCCCAGAAGATCGTTGATCAGGTTCTGGGTAATCAACTGCTCCTTGTGTATCAGGATGCGCTGAATGATCAGTTGCTCGAGCTGGCCGATGTTGGAGCGCCCGAACAGCTCGTTGTCTTTGCGTACCCGGGCCAGCAGTCCCTGTTTTGCCGACAGCGGGATCACGTCTTGCTGGCGTATGCTCAGATGTTCCGCAGTATAGGTGCGTACCCGCTCAATGGCATCGGCGGTGTGTTGCTCACCCTGCAGGTCGTCCCACAGCACATCAATCTTGTTCAGCACGGCAAACCGGCCGGCCCTGTGGTCGGCGTGTTCGGTATCGATATGGTCCTTCCAGATGGTCATATCGCTGGCGGTTACGCCGGTGTCCGCACTTAACACAAAAATGACCGCGTGGGCGCGGGGCAGCATACTGATGGTCAGCTCAGGCTCGGAGCCCAGTGCATTGAGCCCCGGCGTGTCGAGGATGCGAAGACCACGCTCGAACAGCGGGTGGCGAATGCTGATCTGGGCGTTGCGCCAGGCAGGCACCAGTACATTGCCGGGGTTGTTGCGATCGTGTTCCAGCATGGCTTCGTCAAAGCCCAACTGGCGCGCTTCGTCAGGGGTCACGCTTTTGATGCGGGCAACCTCGGCCAGCACTTCGCGCATGACTTCCGGGTTGCGCTCGTCCAGCTCGTGCTTTACCCAGCGCTCAGGCTGCTTGCGCAGTTGCTGCAGGGAAAGTTCGCCGGTCCGGGTCTCGATGGGCAGGAGCAGCAGGTAGTTCTGGTTGGCGCTGCGATCAAAGAACAGCTCCGTGGGGCACATGGTGGTGCGGCCTGCCTGGGACGGCAGCATGCGCTGACCGTACTCCGAAAAAAACAGGGCATTGATCAGCTCGGTTTTGCCGCGGGAGTACTCGCCCACAAAGGCGATGGTCAGCTCATCTTCAATGAGCAGTTCCAGGCCATGGCGAATTCGGGTGCTGACGTCTTCCGAGAACAGATTGTTATCTTGCAGCCAGAGCCGGTACCGGCCAATCTGCCGTATCAGCTCTTTCTTCCAGTTGTGGTATGCCTCAACCTGCTGCGACAGAGTTCCCTGCTGATTCATTGGATAATCCTTCTGCGCGACTTCCGAGATTAAATGACGTTAATAGTAGCCTTTTTAGTCAGTTGGGTGGGGTGCGCCAGTCGGCATTTTTTACGGCAGGTCGGGAACTGATGCAAAAAAGGCTTCAGAATCATGTTGTTGACGCTGAAGCCTTCGGTGTTTCGAAATAGATAAAACTGTAACTGAATGTATATCTGTGAGGCAGGTTACATTCCAAGGCCGATGGAGCCGAGACCCGCGGCGATCTTCATATGGTCAATCACCACAGAGATGACGTTCAGTATCAGGAACACAATGATTGGTGACAGATCCAACCCGCCCATGGAAGGCATGACGCTACGCACCGGTCGCATGACCGGCTCGGTAATCTGCGCGACCAGCTGGATAGCCGGGTGGCTGCTTTGCGGGGCAATCCAACTGACCACCACCACGGCAATCACTGACCAGAAGTAGATTTTGACAATCAGGCTGAGCACATTCAAAACGGCCCAGACGAGCAGGGTAATCGGATTGATGCCGGGAATCCCGCCGTTCAGGGCCACCAGGATCAGGAAGAAGGTAATGGCCTGGATAATGACAGCAAGTACCAGCGCTGCCCCATCAATGCCGCCCCAGCCGGGAATGAAACGGCGCAGCGGGCGTAGCGGCGGATTGGTGGCCTTCACCACAAACTGGGAAATCGGGTTATAGAAGTCGGCCCGGGCCAGCTGTAGCAGGAAGCGCAGCAGTACGATGGTCATGTAGAAGGTGGACGCGATCAGCAGGATCGTAATCACAATATCTGCCAGCATGTAGCTGTGTCTCCGTTAACGGTTACTGTTTATCTGCCAGTTCTTTGGACATTTCCCGGGAGCGATCAAACGCCGCGCCATAGGCCTTTTTCACAAGTTGCCGCAGGCCGCCGTCCTCAAAGGTATTCACGGCACGCTCGGTGGTGCCGCCGGGGGACATGACGTTGCGTTTGAGCTGCGCTGGGTCATCGTCGCTGCGGGCCGCCATTTCGGCCGCGCCCGCCATGGTCTGAATAGCCAGTGCCCGAGCGGTTTCAGGTGCGATGCCGGCTTCGGTGGCGGCGCCTTCCAGAGCTTCAAGCATCAAGAAGAAATACGCCGGGCCGCTTCCGGATAGCGCGGTAACGCCGTGCAACTGGTCTTCGTCGTCCACCCACAGCGCTGAGCCGATGCTTTCGAACATCGACTGTACCGATGTCTTCTGTGCGTCTTTGACCTGTGCGTTGGCAAACAGCCCGGCGGCACCCTTGCCAACCAGCGACGGTGTGTTGGGCATCACGCGAACCAGCGGCATGCCGCCGCCAAGCCAGTTGTCCAGAGTCTCAGCGGTCAGGCCTGCGGCGATGGAAACCATCAGCGGGCGGGTGTTCTGCACCACCGGGGCGATGTCGTGGCAGACATCCGCCATCACCTGGGGCTTAACTGCCAACACCACAATATCCGCCTGTTGGGCGCAGTACCGGTTGTCCGTGGTAACGCTGACACCAAAACGCTTCCGGATGGATTGCAGGTGGCCATCGTCAGGGGCGCTTACCCAGATATTACCGGCCTGGTAGCCGTTCTCCAGCATGCCGCCGATGATGGCGCTGGCCATGTTGCCGGCACCTATAAAAGAAATCGTGGGTGATGTGCTCAAGGGTCGCTCCAGGGCTTTGGTCAGTTAATTCGTAGAATGCGATGATAGCAGGAACCAGCGGTTTCAGCTCTGGCTGTGTTTGGATGGCCTTGCCCCAAATAGAGCGGTACCTACGCGAACCCAGGTTGCTCCCTCTGCGATGGCGATCTCGAGATCATCCGACATACCCATAGACAGTGTGTCCATCGGGCCCGCCTCAGGAGACCCCCGTTTAAGCTCCCGCAGGGTATTGGCCAGCTTGCGAAAACTCATCCGCAGATCTGCCTCGGACTGGTCTGGATCGGGAATCGCCATAAGCCCTCGCAATTTTACGTTAGGCAAATCGCCGATCTCATCCACCAGTTCGGGCAGTTCGGACAGGGTGCAGCCGGATTTGCTGTCCTCGTCATTGATGTTGACCTGCAGGCACAGATTCAATGGTGGTAAACCGGGAGGTCTCTGCTCGCTTAGCCGGCGGGCAATCTTCAGCCGGTCAACGCTGTGCACCCAGGCGAACATCTCCGCAATTTGCCGGGTTTTGTTGGACTGGATGGGGCCAATAAAGTGCCACTCAATCTGATCGAGATCCTTCAGGGCTTCAATCTTGTCGAGCGCCTCCTGAAGGTAGTTTTCACCAAAGGCAACCTGGCCGGCACTGGCCGCGACCCTGAGTTCGTCTGGCTGGCGTGTCTTGCTGACTGCCAACAGGCGCACACTGCCGGGGTCCCGGCCTGCCTTCAATGTTGCTTTTTGTATGCGTCGGGTTACGCTCCCGATGTTGTCTGCTATGCTGCTCATAGTGTGAGTTTGCCGCTTCTGGACTAAAAGAAAAAGCCCTCCGAGGAATCCTATGGATATTACTGAACTGCTTGCCTTTTCGGCGAAACAGGGCGCATCGGATTTGCACCTGTCTGCCGGTCTGCCCCCCATGATTCGTGTCGACGGCGACGTGCGCCGCATCAACCTTCCCCCGATGGAGCACAAAGAAGTGCACGGGTTGATCTACGACATCATGAACGACAAGCAGCGTAAGGATTACGAAGAGTTCCTGGAAACCGACTTCTCGTTCGAGGTGCCGGGTGTGGCCCGTTTCCGGGTAAACGCCTTCAACCAGAACCGTGGCGCCGGCGCTGTATTCCGGACCATCCCCTCGAAGGTTCTGACCATGGAAGATCTGGGCATGGGCCAGGTTTTCAAGGACGTGTCTTCGGTTCCCCGTGGTTTGGTACTGGTTACCGGGCCGACAGGTTCCGGTAAGTCGACTACGTTGGCGGCGATGATCGATTACATCAACGATACCCGCTACGAGCATGTGCTGACCATCGAAGACCCCATCGAATTCGTGCACGACTCGAAAAAGTGCCTGGTTAACCAGCGGGAAGTGCACCGGGACACTCTGGGCTTTAACGAAGCCCTGCGCTCAGCCCTGCGGGAAGACCCGGACATCATCCTGGTAGGTGAGCTACGGGACCTGGAAACCATTCGCCTGGCCCTGACCGCCGCCGAAACCGGCCACCTGGTGTTCGGCACCCTGCACACCACCTCCGCTGCGAAGACCATCGACCGGGTGGTTGACGTGTTCCCGGCCGAGGAAAAGTCCATGGTGCGGTCCATGTTGTCGGAATCCCTGCAGGCGGTTATCTCCCAGACCCTGATGAAGAAGATGGGCGGCGGCCGGATTGCCGCCCACGAGATCATGATTGGTACGTCTGCGATCCGTAACCTGATTCGTGAAGACAAGATTGCCCAGATGTACTCTTCTATTCAGACTGGTGGTTCCCTGGGCATGCAGACCCTGGACCAGTGCCTGGAGCGCCTGTTGCAGAAGGGTCTTATTTCCCGTGAAGCAGCGCGGGCCAAGGCCAAGATGCCTGATAACTTTTAATTGGATTGCTCCGGGCCGTGCCGTTGGTGCCAGGAGCGGAAGGGGAGTTCATCGGACTCCCCGAATACAGTTTGACGGGTGGGGCGGGTGCAGCTTCCCGGGACTGTCTGCAGCATGGATGCTGCAGTCAAGCTTACATGGACGTATTTACAGCGTGTCCCGGGAAGCTGCACCCGCCCCACCCAGGCACCAAACAATGAAGACTGGGTACAAAAAATGGAATTCGAAAAACTGTTACGGCTGATGGTGGAAAAAGGCGGTTCGGACCTGTTTATTACAGCGGGTGTGCCGCCGAGCATGAAGGTAAACGGGAAAGTGCTCCCGGTCACCAAAAACGCGCTGACGCCGGAGCAGACGCGGGAGTTCGTCTACGGCTCCATGAACGACAAACAGCGCGCCGAATTCGAAGAAACCCACGAATGTAACTTCGCCATCAGTGCCCGGGGCATTGGCCGTTTCCGGGTGTCAGCGTTCTTCCAGCGCAACCTGTGCGGCATGGTATTGCGACGGATTGAAGTGAAAATTCCCCAGATTGACGACCTGGCGCTGCCCGAGATCGTCAAAGATCTGGCCATGACCAAGCGTGGCCTGATCATGTTTGTGGGCGCCACCGGTACCGGTAAGTCCACCTCCCTGGCCGCCATGCTCGGCCACCGTAACCGCAACAGCCGCGGCCACATCATCTCCATCGAAGACCCCATTGAATTCGTGCACCAGCACCAGGGTTGCATCGTCACCCAGCGGGAAGTGGGTATCGACACCGAAAGCTTCGAGGTGGCCCTGAAAAACACTCTGCGACAGGCGCCTGACGTTATCCTGATTGGTGAGGTGCGTACCCGCCAGACCATGGAGTATTCGGTACAGTTCGCAGAAACCGGCCACCTGTGTCTGGCCACCCTGCACGCCAACAACGCCAACCAGGCCCTGGACCGGATTATCCAGTTCTTCCCGCCGGAACAGCACAACCAGATCTGGATGGACCTCTCCCTGAACCTCCGCGCCATCGTGGCTCAGCAGCTGGTGCCGACGCCGGATGGCAAAGGCCGCAAGGCCGTAATCGAAGTATTGATCAACACGCCGCTGGTGGCGGACCTGATTCGGAAAGCCGAAGTGCACAAACTCAAGGAGTTGATGGCCAAGTCCAACGAATCCGGCATGCAGACGTTTGACCAGGCGTTGTACCGGCTGTACGCCGAAGGCTCCATCACCTATGAAGACGCTTTGGCCCACGCGGATTCCGCGAACGACCTGCGCCTGATGATCAAGCTCGGTGCCGATGCCCAGGGTGCCGACAAGCTGTCATCTTCGGTCGACAAGCTCACCATTCAGGACGATTGATCGAAACCGAACAGCGATCCTCCTTCCAGGCGGCCCTGTCCGGGGCCGCCTTAATACCAAAGTCGTACTTTGTTAGTGCCTGCAACCAGTAGTTTTGGCATTTGAGGCCATTGTGCTGCCCTGCGTATACTCCGCGCGCGACTAACAAAGGAGACAGCATGCACAAGAATACCAATGCCCTCGTAAAGGCCATCCGCTTCGCTACCGTGACAGCTCTCGCCGCCCCAGCCACTGTTTTGGCCGGCGGATTCGCCCTGAACGAGCAGAGCGCCAGTGCCATGGGCACTGCTAATGCCGGTGCGGCGGCTAACCCCGAGAATGCCACTATTGTATTCTTTAACCCCGCTGGCATGAGCCAGTTGTCTGGGACCAATATTTCGTTTGGTGCGGCCTACCTCGACATTGATGCAGAGGCAAAGGGCGGGGCGTCTGCCACTCGGATATCCGGTAATCCTGTCACCCCGGCTGGCCGGGGCGGGGATATAGCCGATGGCGCGTGGCTGCCTAATTTCTACTTGGCCCATGAGGTGAGTGATTCAGTAGACGTCGGTTTTGGTATTCATGCTCCCTACGGGCTGGCCGGTGACTACGAGGATGATTTTGTGGGGCGGTTTTTTGCGGACAAAACCGAGTTAACCGCCATTGCGTTTACACCCTCGATCGCCGTTAACAATGGTCAGGGCCTGTCCATGGGTGCCGGGCTGAATATCATCTATGCTGAGGGCCGGCTTACCAGGAATCAGGATCTTGGGCCGAGTGCGGAGCCGCTCCCGGTCGGCGCAGAACCCTACGCTGACATAGAAGGCGATGATATTGGTGTGACCTTTCGCGTTGGTTTCCTGTACGAACTGTCTGACAAAACCCAGTTTGGCATGACGGCGCAAACCGGTACAGAACTCAACCTTAAGGGTGATATGGAGGTGACGGGTGTTCCCGTCCCAGGTATGCCTGGAGTAACAACAACCCTGAATGAAAAGGTTGAGGTGCCCCTGGCGATTCCCGAGAGCATTACTGTGGGGGCGCGCCATAAACTGACAGATGATGTAACCCTGTTGGCGGGTGCAACATACTCTCGCTGGAGTCGCTTCGAGGAACTGGACATCATTAGCCGTGACCCTAATGGAGAGATCGCGGGCGTTCCGGGTGCGGTGATTAGCCACACTACGGAAAAGTGGGGTAATACCTGGCAATTCAATGTTGGTGGGATATGGCAAGCTACCCCGGCCTGGGCTTTCAAAGCAGGCTATGCCTATGACGAATCACCAGTTGGTGAGTACGTTACCGCCCGTATTCCGTCAACGGATCGTCACTGGCTGACACTGGGCACCCAGTGGAAAGACGTCAATAGTGGCTGGACGGTTGATGCAGCAGTCGGGACCCTGATCTTTGACGGCAACGCCAAAGTAGACGAAGTGTTCTATCAGCATGAGAATCCGACTCAGCAAGATCCGAACTTCGGTGCATCCAACTATCAGGCGGAATACGACCTGAGCGCCTGGAGCGCCGCCATCGAGTTCAGCAAGGCCTTCTAAGCGGCTGTCCTTCTCGATAGCTGATCCGGCCAGTCCGGGTCAGCCTACCACCTGACCACGATAGATAACCTGTTTCTTCCGTGGTCGGGCTTCTTCCCCGCCTGCCTCCTCCTCTGAACCAGCAATCTCCTGCCCGCGATAAGTTTTGGCAGCGGCTGGCGCTGCATCTATCTGCCCCAGCTCCGGCACCCTCTGTTTAAGCGCTTCCCAGGTATGCACCAGATGCTTCGATCGGGTTTTACCTGCGTATTCAGCCAAGTGCTCCGCAAGGTGGTCTTCGTTCAGGTGGAGCTTTACCCCGAATTCAGACTGAATCAGCCGGCGGCACTGTTGCACCAGTTTCAGGTGGGATGGGTCGAATAACCAGTTGCGTTCATTCGCTACGGAATTCATGGAAAGGCCTCGCATCGCTGTCACGGCATAGGGCATCAAAGAGCCCAGACCCTCAGATCTGTGCAGTTTTCGTGCCGTGATCGGGAGGCGCTTGAACGTAGCGGGAAGGCGGAGTGAAGGGGGAAGGGTGCCCTGTCATTGTGCTTTTCCAGTGAAAATGAACAAAAACAGGGCGTTATCGGGTTAGGTTTCAGGTCTAGTGAGCTTGGTCCCAGTTGTCGCCAGTGCCGGCTTCTACCAGTAACGGTACGTCCAGCTTGGCGGCAGCCTGCATTCGCTGCACCAGGCCCTTGCGCACAGTCTCCAGAGCCTCTTCCCGCACTTCGATGATCAGTTCATCGTGCACCTGCATGGTCATCCAGGCATCGTCGGCATGCTCTGTGTGCAGCCACTGGTCCACATCGATCATCGCCCGCTTGATTATGTCGGCAGCGGTCCCCTGCATGGGCGCGTTGATTGCGGTGCGCTCGGCAGCCTGTTGCAGCTGTTTGTTCCGGGCGTTGATCTCCGGCAGGTACAGGCGGCGGCCGTACAGGGTTTCCACGTAGCCATCGTCGTGGGCCTGTTTGCGGATGTTATCCATGTATTTGAGTACGCCCGGGTAACGTTCGAAATAGCGGTCGATGTATTCCTGGGCGGTCTTGCGGTCGACCTCCAGCTGGCGGGCCAGGCCGAAAGCCGACATGCCGTATATCAGGCCAAAGTTGATGGCTTTGGCGCTGCGGCGTTGGTCGGAGCTGACCTCGATCAGGCTCACGCCGAAGACCTCGGCGGCGGTGGCTTTGTGAATGTCTTCACCATGTTCGAAGGCCCTCAGCAGGCCCTTGTCGCCAGACAGATGCGCCATGATTCGCAGCTCGATCTGGGAATAGTCCGCCGCCAACAGTTTGTAGCCTTCCGGCGCGATGAAGGCCTGGCGAATGCGGCGGCCTTCCGGAGTGCGGATAGGAATGTTCTGCAGGTTCGGCTCGGAGGACGACAGGCGCCCCGTGGCAGTCACCGCCTGATGGTAGGAGGTGTGTACACGGCCGGTGCGGTGATGGATCAGCTCTGGCAGGGTGTCCGTGTAGGTGGACTTCAACTTGCTCAGGCTGCGGTGCTCTACAATCAGTCGGGGCAGTTCGTGCTCATGGGCCAGTTCCTGCAATACTGGCTCGGCGGTGGAGGGTGCACCCTTCGGAGTTTTCTTGATCACGCGCAGGCCGAACTTGTCGTACAGAATGGCCTGCAACTGCTTGGTGGACCCCAAGTTGAAGCTTTCGCCGGCCACCTCGTGGGCCTCTTTCTCCAGTTCCGCCATGCGCTCGGCCAGTTCCTGGCTGTGCTGGCGCAGGGTGCTGGCGCTAATCAGAGTGCCTCTTTGTTCCATGCGTGACAGCACCGGTACCAGCGGCAGGTCGATCTCCCGGTACACCGATTCCAGCTTGCCGGTTTCTTTCAGTTTCGGGCTCAAAGTCTGGTGCAGGCGAAGGGTAATGTCGGCGTCTTCGGCTGCGTAGGGGCCTGCTTTCTCCAGATCAATCTGATTGAAGGTGAGCTGCTTGGCGCCCTTTCCGGCGATGGATTCGTAAGTAATGGTTTGCTCGCCCAGATACTCCCGGGCCAGGCTATCCATGTCGTGGCGGGTGGCCACTGAGTTGAGTACATAGGACTCCACCATGGTGTCGTCGCCGATGCCCTCCAGCTGGATACCATGGTTGGCGAGCACGTTCTTGTCGTACTTCAGGTTCTGGCCGATCTTGTTCACGTCCGGGCTTTCCAGCAGGGGTTTGAGCTGGTTAAGCACATGGTCGCGGTCCAGTTGATCCGGTGCCCCCATGTAATCGTGGCCCAGAGGTACATAGGCCGCTTCCCCCGGCTCGATAGCAAAAGACACACCCACGATTTCGGCGTCCATATAGCGCAGGCTGGTGGTTTCGGTGTCGAAAGCGAATTGGTCGGCGGCTTTCAGTCGTTGCAGCCAGGTATCCAGCTCTCCCTGCTCGGTAACCACGGAATACTGTTTCTCTACCGGTTTTGCGGATTCCTGCTCGGTGGAGCGCTCACGTTGGTCGCTGGCGGAACCTTCGGTGTTCTCCAACTCAGCAATCCAGCTGCGGAATTCGTATTCCTTGAACAGTTCCAGCAGGGAATTGTCGTCCTGTTCCCGCTCCTGCAGATCTTCCAGGCCGAAGTCCAGGTCGACATCCAGGCGGATGGTGGCCAGTTCCCGGCTCAGGGGCAGGGTGCCGGCGGCTTCCCGCAGGTATTCACCGATCTTGCCTTTGATTTCGTCGGCGTGTTCGATCAGGTTGTCGAGATCGTTGTAAGTCTGCAGCCATTTCACCGCGGTTTTCGGGCCACATTTGTTCACGCCCGGAATGTTATCCACCTTGTCACCCACCAAGGCCAGGTAGTCGATGATCTGTTCCGGGGTCACCCCGAATTTCTCGATCACCCCCTCCCGATCCATGGCGGTTTCAGTCATGGTATTGATCAGGGTCACGTGATCGCTCACCAGCTGGGCCATGTCTTTGTCGCCGGTGGAGACCACCACATCGATACCCTTGCTGGTGGCTTCGTAGGCCAGGGTGCCAATGATGTCATCGGCCTCCACGCCCGGAACAATCAATAGGGGGAGCCCCATGGCGCGGACGATTTCGTGGATCGGTTCGATCTGAACGGCCAGATCTTCCGGCATGGGTGGCCGGTTGGCCTTGTACTCTTCATAGATGTCATGGCGGAAGGTTTTGCCTTTGGCATCGAACACCACCACCACCTTGGAGCCGGGGAAATCCTGCTCAAGACGCCGAAGCATGCTGATAACGCCCTTGATGGCTCCGGTCGGATGGTTTTTGCTGGTAGTCAGTGGTGGCAGCGCATGGTAAGCGCGAAACAGGTAGGACGATCCGTCAACAAGAACCACGGGTGGGGTCTTTTTCTCAGTCATATCAAAGCCGGTCCGGAATCTGATTGAAGCGTGGGTTGGCTTGTGCAACTCTAGCCAGAAAGATGAACGAAAGGGTACCACGAAAATGAAACGAATCGCCTGTTCCGCCATGTTGGCTGGGCTTGTGTCATTACCGGTGATGGCGCAGCAAGAAGGCTCGCTGGATGCCACCCCGGTGGTCACGCCCCAGGAGCCTGTGGTTATTTCCGATTACCAACCCCCGGAAGGCGGGCCGGAAATTGTGATCCGGCCGGGGGAGAATGAAGTGTTCTATGAATACCGCGTGAATGGCCAGCTTATGGAAATCAAGGTGGTGCCTAACGTCGGGCCCGAATACTACCTGGTACCATCTGGTGGTGGCTGGATACAGGACACTGAGTCTGACCTGCTGATTCCAAGCTGGGTGATCTTCCGCTGGTAACCTGGCACCTTTCCTTTGCGCTCAGATCAGGTTGACTTCCACCGGGTCTGAGCGTCGGCTTTCAAGCCCATCCACATCGACCGTCGTAATCGAGAACTCGTAGGCGCCGGGGGGCATGTCCTCAAGGCGGTAACGGGTTGTGCTGGCATCGTTCAGCGGAATGATATTGAAATCATTCTTGTGCTTCATCCGGTAATAGATGCGATACCCAGAGATCTGGCCCGGTGCCAGTGACGAGCCATCTTCGCGGGTCATCGGTGGGTTCCAGGCCAGGGTGCGGGGGCTTCCGGTATTATCCGCAGGATACTGACTCTCCTTTGCCGTGGGCGATTGCCCCAGTGTGGCCAGGAGGTTTGATTGTGCTTGTTTCAGCCGGGCATCTGAGACTTCCGAGGCGCGCTGTGTGTCGAGTTTGCTGGCGCGAGTGTCTTCCTGACAGCCAGTGATCATGGAGGAAAGGGCAATAATCAGAAGGCAAAGCGCAGCCTGGCCGGGCAGGGGTGGCAGTAGAATTTTCATGGTCAACTCGCATACGGAGCCGTGGAAGGCTCTCTGGTTACTGATCGTATGGAGCCTGAATAAAACCGGGAGACGGGCTACCTGAATCAAGATGCGATTATGCCAGCCGCTACCTTTCGATCAAGTGAACAATCTGTAAAAACCGAAAACTGGTTTTAGTATGAACATTCTAATTTTTATCCGTACCTTGGCAGGTGAAAGTTACCAAAGGCACGCAGAAGCGAGGGCTTGTGGTGCCGAAACGATCCTAATATCAAGGAGAACTACCATGGGTAAACTTAAATCCTACCAGGAACAACTGCAGGAAATCGTTGAGAAAGGCATCAACGCCGCGGAAGAGCAGCAGAAGAAGCTGGCTTCCAAGCCGTTCGATTACGCAGAGAAGCTGGAAGCGGAAGCCCGCGAATACAGCGTCAAGACCCTGCGCAAGCGTTACACTGGTTACTCCGAGAACCTGTTCGAGCAGCTGCGTAGCCTGAACAGCCGTTTCGGCAACTTTGCGGCCGAACTGGTTGCCAAGCTGGAGAAAGAAGCTGCAGAAGGCGCTGACGCCGTTTCCGGCGCCGCCGAAGACGTTGCGGAAGCAGCCCAGGATGCCAAGAAGTCAGTCACTGCCAAGAAGCCGGCCGCTCGTAAGCCTGCGGCTCGCAAGACGGCAGCCAAGAAGGAAACAGCTTCCGCCTGATCATAACGGCGAGCTGTAACCACAAAGGGCGCTCTGGTGAGCGCCCTTTGTCATTTCCGCTAACACAAACGTTTATTCCGGCTCCAGGGGGAGTGTCCGCTCCTGGCCAGTAACGACTTCCAATCTTTTGATATCCGCCTCAAATTCCTTTTTCATCGCACTGATGTCTTGTTGTTGGGCGGCAATCTCCCGTTCCACGTCGCGGATCTGTGACTCCAGCCGACGAATCCGTTCCAGGGTAGCTTCCGGAATATCCCTGCCGGCCCGCTCCATATCGGCTGCCCGGCTTTGCTCGTTGTCAAGTTGACTGGAAATCACGGAAATATTGCCGCGCTTTAACTGGATGATCCCTTCCAGCTCGCGAATCTTCCGATGCATGGCGCGAACAGCCTGGTCTGGATGGCTGAAGCGCTTCAACAGCTGGCGATCCTGCTCCTGTTGAATCTCGGCCTGACGTTGGCGCTCTTTTTCCGCTTCCCGGGCGGCGATTTCCTCGGCTGTGGGGGCGGGTGGAATGGTTTCAATCACCCGGCCATTGGTGCTGAGGATGTCGTAGCCGCGTTTGGTAGCCTCCTGCGGGATGGTGCTACTGATCACCAGTTGACCGTTGTCATCCGTGTAACGATACATATTGGCCTGCACACTGGCGGACAGCAGCAGTCCTGCTGCGGCCAGGCTGGCAATAACCGTTGATTTGGACACACGGTGGTGCATGGTCAGACTCCGTAACGGTCCCGGTAGCTGGCCACTGTTTCCGCGTGACCGGCAAACTCCGGATTGGACTTCAGGTAGTCCAGTACCTGCTCAAGACGAATGATGCTGACAACGGGGATGCCGAATTCCTGCTCCACTTCCTGGATGGCGGATAACTCGCCATTGCCTTTCTCCTGCCGGTCCAACGCAATCAGCACGCCGGCGGGCTCCGCGCCAGCGGCACGAATGAGGTCGATGGATTCCCGAATGGCGGTGCCGGCAGTGATTACGTCATCCACAATCAGTACCTTACCTTGTAGTGGGGCTCCGACAATATTGCCACCCTCACCATGATCTTTCTTTTCTTTGCGATTGAAGGCAAACGGTTTGCTGTTACCGTCTGTTGCAAGGGCCATAGCGGTCACTGTGGCCAACGGAATGCCCTTATAGGCGGGGCCGAAAATAATGTCATAATTCAGGCCGCTGCGTTCGATGGCTGCGGCATAGGCTTTGCTTAGCTGTAACAGGTCGTTTCCGGTATTGAATAGCCCAGCGTTGAAAAAGTAGGGGCTGGTTCGGCCGGATTTGAGCGTGAACTCTCCAAAGCGCAGAACATTCCGCTCAATGGCAAACTCGATAAAATTTTGCTGATAGTCGTGCATGGCAAGGCTTCTGGCGGGGTTTGATCTTTAATTAAAGCGTAAAACCGGTATCATACACACAAACCGAATCAGGGAACATGTATGCGGGTAGTTACAATCAGCGTCAATGGTCTTGAACAGGCCGTTGAGAAGGGTTTTTTTGACTGGCTTGCAGAGCAGGACGCTGATGTCGTCTGTGTGCAGGACCACCGCATGCGTGCTTATGAAGTAGAAGACAAAAACCTGATTCCGGAAGGCTATGAGGCTTACTTTATTGATGGTGAGTTGAACGAACACGGTGGTGTGGGTATCTACACTCGCCATTTTCCGAAGGCCATCATGTACGGGTTTGCTAATGAGCAGGCAGACCGCGAAGGTCGCTTTATCCAGGCGGATTTCGACAAGGTCTCCGTGGCTTGCGTGCTGGCGCCCTGCGCCCTTGGTCGGGAGGACGAGCTGATTGGCGAAGACGACCTGACCGTGCTCGACCACAAAGACGAGTTCATGGAAGCCTTTGGCCTGCATATGCAGAAGACCCTGCGCAAGCGTCGTCAGTTTATTTTCTGCGCCAATCTGCAGACCGCCCACCACGTGACGGACGCCAGCCCGCTGTACCACAAGACGGATTTTTCCGGTTTCCTGCCCCATGAGCGTGCATGGCTTGATCGCCTGTTTGATGAGATGGGCTGCATTGATGGTTTCCGGGAAATCAACAAGCAGAGCAATCAGTTCACCTGGTGGCCAGAGCAAACCGAGGGTTCCCGCAAGAAGGCGGGTATTCGGGTGGATTATCAGCTGCTGACGCCGGGTATTCGCAAGACCATCCGTGATGGCTGGATTGATGAAGACACCCGTTTCTCTGATCACGCGCCGGTGATCATGGATTACGACATCGAAATCGGCCTCTGAGAAGCGGGGCCGCGTGTCCGGAGGGGGAGACCTTTCCGGGACACGCTACGAGCACATCCATGTGCGCTCCGCTCCGGCCATCCTTGGCCGGAGAGGGTCCCGGAAAGGTCTCCCCCTCCGAACCCGCTACCTGTGCATCTGGCGTCTAACTTACTCAGCCAGCGCCGCTTTCTGAAGCTCAAACAACTGATCAATCGCCTTCCGCGCCAACGCCAGCATCGAATCCAGTTCTGACTGCTCAAACGGTGAGCCTTCCGCAGTTCCCTGAATCTCGATGAAGCCGCCCTTATCGGTCATGATGACGTTCATGTCGGTTTCCGCTTCGGAATCCTCCGGATAGTCCAGGTCCGCTACCGGCGTGCCTTTGTAAACGCCAACGGAGACCGCTGCCACCATTTGAACAAGGGGAGATTTCTTCAGGCGTTTGGTGGCTACCAGGTGGTTCAAAGCGTCAACCAATGCCACGCAGCCACCGGTGATGGCCGCTGTTCGGGTGCCGCCGTCGGCCTGGATAACGTCGCAGTCGATGGTGATGGAGTGTTCACCCAGGGCGCTCAGGTCTACCGCAGCGCGCAGGCTGCGGCCGATCAGGCGTTGGATTTCCACGGTGCGGCCACCCTGTTTGCCGCGGGCAGCTTCGCGGCCCATGCGGCTGCCGGTGGAGCGGGGCAGCATGCCGTACTCGGCGGTGATCCAGCCTTTGCCTTCACCGCGCAGGAATGGCGGTACCTTGTTCTCAACAGAGGCGGTACAGATGACTTTTGTATCACCGAACTCTACCAGTACCGAGCCTTCGGCATGGCGGGTGTAGTTGCGGGTGATGCGGACGTCTCTGGGTTGCTCGGGCGTTCTGCCACTTGGTCGCATAGTGTGTCCTGTCTATGAAAATACATGTCCGGGCGGTGCCGGTCGGAATCGGTGAAAGGTCCGCGAGTATAACACGTAGCAAGCACGGGGCGGTGGGCTTGCCGGGTGATCTTTGGTCGGGTTCGCCGCCTGGGCAAATACCCTGTTAAACTCGATGCTTCTGTTCATCGGTTATGGAGCCAATATGATCCGCAGCATGACTGCTTTTGCCCGCAAGGATACCCAGGGTGACTGGGGTACGCTCACGTGTGAGATCCGTACCGTAAATCACCGCTACCTGGAGCCGTCTTTCCGTTTGCCGGAGGCGTTCAGGGAACTGGAGAACCGGTTTCGAGAAGAGCTGCGTAGTCAGGGGTTAAAGCGGGGCAAGGTGGATATCTCCATGCGCCTGCAGTCTGCCGAGAACGAGGTGCAGAGCTTCGAGATCAGCGATGAGATGGCCAAGGCGGTGAACGAGGCAGCCAACCACATCAACCGCATTCTCGATAACCCCGCCCATATTAATGCACTGGATATTCTGCGTTGGCCAGGCGTGATGTCTTTGCCGGAGAAAGACTACAGCGCGGCGAAAGAGGCGGCTGCCGGCCTTTTCAAAGACACGGTCCAAGAGCTGATGTCCGTTCGCGAACGGGAGGGCGAGCGCTTGAGGCCGTTATTTGAGGATCGTCTGGCCACCATGGGCAAGCTGGTGGCAGAAGTGCGGGAGAAAATGCCGCAGCTGCTGGCCGCCCAGGAGCAGAATCTGCGGGATCGCTTCGATAAAGCAAAAGTGGAGCTGGAGCCGGAGCGTGTGGCCCAGGAAATGGTGATGCTGGCGCAGAAGAGTGATGTGGCCGAGGAACTGGACCGGCTGGAGGCTCATATCAGTGAAGTGACCGATACCCTGAAAAACGATGATGCCATCGGCCGGCGGCTGGATTTCCTGATGCAGGAGCTGAACCGGGAAGCCAATACCCTCAGCAGTAAAAGTATTGACGCGGCGGTTACCCGCGCGGCGGTGGACCTCAAGGTTTTGATCGAGCAAATGCGGGAACAGGTGCAAAACCTTGAATGATTGTCGCGGGCCGAAGTAGGTCGGCCCGTTTCTGCCTTATTCCTTCTCGGCCGGTTTAATGGCCACGAGATCGGTCCTCAGGTGAGTCAGCACTTTCTCAGCCGTATTGCCGACAACTTTGGCCGCCAGACCGGTTTTGCCGGTGGTGCCCATGACCACCATATCAGCCTTGATTTTGTTGGCGACACTCGGGATCACTTTTTGTGCCGGGCCAGCGACAATGTGAACCTGCTCCGGGTTCAGGTGCCAGGTGTTGCGCAGGTGTTCGATTCTGGGCTTCAGTTCTTCCTCGCGCTTGCGCGTATGGGCGGCGGTATCAATGATGTCCAGATCAGCCAGCACCACCGACGTGTGTAGCGCATGCACCAGGTGCAGTTCGGTATCCATGGCCTTGGCCAGCTGCCAGGCATGATCAATAATCCGGTTGTTCAGGGCCCGTTTGACCGGCTTCTCCGAGCTCAGGTCAATGGCGGCCAGAATCGGGTGTGCTTTCTTCCATTTGTTGTCTGCCACCAGCATCACCGGCGCCGGGCATTCCCGAATCAGGTGCCAGTCGGTGGGCGTGTACAGGAACGTCTCGGATCGATGCCCGGTTTTCACCACGGTGCTGATATTCTCGCGTTCGCAATGCTCGTTAATCCATTGGTGAATCTGCTTGGCCCAGACAGTGTGGGCGACCACGTTCAGGTCGTCGCAGTCTGCCAGTGCCAGCATTTTCTCCAGCCATTCCTGGCGTAACTCGATCAGTGCCGTCCGAGCATTGTTCTGAATCACCGGGTCGGAGGGGAGGGCGTCGAGATATTCATGCACGAAGGCCACAATCTCGAGGCTGGCACCGGTTGCCCGGGCCAGTTCAATACCCCGGCTCAGTGCGGTCTGGTGCTTGTGTTTCGGGTCCATGATGATCAGGAGTTTGTCCATTCCGGGCTTCCACTAATCGGCAGATTCAGGGTGAGGGGCTGATGGCCCCGGTGTACGGGTTTAACACGCTATATTATCAGTAGAACACGGCTCGGGATGCGCATATAAGTCAAACCCCGTATAATTCACCGCTTTCTCGCAGGCCCCCGGGGGCTGCGCAAACTGTATTTGGAGTCAGTAAGCCATGAGCCAGGCCGGTGAGCAGGGTACCCTGTTTGTAATTTCCGCTCCCTCGGGCGCGGGCAAAACCAGCCTTGTCGCGGAAATGCTCCGTCAGGATTTGCAGCTGGGTGTGTCGGTGTCTCACACCACCCGGCCCATGCGCACCGGCGAGCAAGACGGCGTGAATTACCACTTCGTCAGCCGTGATGAGTTCGAGGCGATGATTGCCGAGGGCGATTTCCTGGAGCATGCCGATGTTTTCGGCAATTACTACGGCACCTCACATGCGTGGGTCCGCGAGACCCTGGCGACAGGTCGGGATGTCATCCTGGAAATTGACTGGCAGGGCGCCGAGCAAGTTCGCCGCCTGGTTCCCGAGTGCGTCGGTATCTTTATTGTGCCGCCCTCCGCGGAGGTGCTGCGTGAGCGCCTGATTGGCCGCGGCACCGATGCGCCGGAGGTGATCGAGCGCCGGTTGGCAGAGGCGGAAGAAGAGTGTCGGCACGCTGCCGAGTTTGACTACCTGGTGGTGAACGACGATTTCGGCGTGGCATTGGCTGACCTGCTGGCCATCACCCGCGCCCAGCGACTGAAAATGTCGGTGCAACAGTTGCGCCACGGCAAACTGCTGGCGGGTCTGGTCAGTCGGGATTGAATCTGGTTTTCCCTGTATACAAATTGAACCGGGGACAGTAAACTACGTGGTCTGCTAAATTAGTGATTCTTTTTTGTCGGGGAAGATAATGGCACGAGTTACCGTTGAAGATTGTCTGGAAAACGTTGATAACCGCTTCCAGTTGGTCATGCTGGCCACCAAGCGCGCCCGCCAGATTGCCACCAAAGGTTCAGAGCCTATGGTAGCTGAAGAGAATGACAAGCCGACGGTTATCGCCCTGCGTGAAATCGCCGAAGGTAAGGTTACTCGCGATCTGCTGACCGAAGACGACGACGAGTAAAATCGACGGCAGGAGTGCGTACATTTACCTGCCAGCGATTGAGACCCATTGAAATCTGTCACCGCAGTTTTATAGTGTAGCTATAGAAACCTGCTGGAAGGACAAGGAAAGGCCCGGATGCATGCATTCGGGCTTTTTTGTCCCTGGCGAACAGAGAACACTGGAGGCGCGGTGTCGGAAGAGGCAACGGTTGAAGAACTGGCCAAAGAGCTCAGTTCGTATCTGGATACCAGTCGCATCAATCAGGTGCGAAGGGCTTACTATTACGCGGAGCAGGCCCATGAAGGGCAGATGCGTAAAAGTGGCGACCGTTACATTACCCACCCTCTGGCCGTAGCCCATATCCTTGCCGAGCTGAGACTGGACCATCAAAGCCTGATGGCCGCCATGCTCCACGATGTTATTGAAGACACCGGAATTCCCAAAGACGCGCTGACAGAACAGTTCGGTGAAGACGTCGCGGAGCTGGTGGACGGTGTCTCAAAACTGACCCAGATTGAATTCCGCTCCCGAGCCGAAGCCCAGGCCGAGAATTTCCAGAAAATGACCCTGGCCATGGCCAAGGATATCCGGGTAATCCTGGTCAAACTGGCAGACCGCCTGCACAACATGCGCACGTTGGGGCCGATGCCCTATGAAAAGCGCCAGCGCATTGCCACCGAAACCCTGGATATCTATGCCCCGATTGCGAACCGGCTCGGGATGCATGCCATCTCCACAGAGCTGGAAGATCTTGGTTTCTCCTCGCTGTACCCAATGCGGTCCAAGTACATTTCCAAGGCGGTCGACAAGCTGCGGGGCAGCCACCGGGAGATCATTGATGAGATTCGGGGCAAGCTGCAGGAGAAACTGGAAGAACGTGGTTTGCCCGGGCGCATTCAGGGCCGGGAGAAGCACCTGAACTCCATCTACAACAAGATGAAGTTCAAACAGAAATCCTTTCATGAAATCATGGATGTCTATGCGTTTCGGATCATCACAGACACGGAAGACGATTGTTACCGTATTCTGGGTGCCGTGCACAGCCTCTACAAACCGCTGCCGGGCCGCTTCAAAGACTATATTGCCATGCCCAAGGCCAACGGCTACCAGTCGTTGCATACAACCCTTTTCGGGATGCACGTCAACATCGAGATCCAGATCCGCACCGAGGAAATGGAGCATATCGCCAATAACGGGATTGCCGCGCACTGGATGTACAAAACCGACGATTCCGGAGTCACCAACATCAATCAGTCCAGGGTTGATCGATGGGTGAAAGGGTTGATGGAAATGCGGGAGCGGGCGGATGACTCGATGGAGTTCATCGAGCACGTAAAGGTTGACCTGTTCCCTGACGAAATCTACGTGTTCACGCCTAAAGGGCGCATCATGGAATTGCCCAGCGGCGCCACATCGGTTGATTTTGCCTACGCCATTCACACCGATATCGGCAACGCTGCGGTTGCCTGCCGGATCAACCGCAACCTCGCCTCCCTGAGCCAGCCGCTGCAAAGTGGTCAGACCGTCGAGATCATCACCGCGCCCGGCGCCAAGCCGAACCCCGCCTGGTTGAGCTTTGTGGTTACCGGTAAGGCCCGCAGCAGCATTCGACATGTGTTGAAAACCCGCAAGCGGGCAGAGTCCATCGAGCTGGGCAGAACCCTGCTGAAAAAGTCCCTGAAAGGATTCGGTGCCAAGCTGGCGGACATTAGCGATGCCCAGAAACAGGCCGTGGTGAACCACAATCAGGTCAACAGTTTTGATGACCTGATCGGCGATATCGGGCTGGGCAATCGCATGGCTTACCTGGTGGCGCGGCAGCTGGTATCTGGCAATGAAGCGCTGGATGGTCCGGCCAGTCTGGAGAATGTGGAGGTCGACAAACAGGGTGCGGTGACCATTCGCGGTACCGAAGGCATGCTGGTGCGCTTTGCCAACTGCTGCAAACCGATTCCGGGCGACCCGGTGGTCGGCATGATGGATTCCGGCAATGGCATGGTCATTCATTCCGACACATGCTCCCGTCTGCCGGAAGACGACGAAGGCCGTGCCCGCCTGACCCACTTGAAATGGGCCAAAGACATCACCGATGAGTTCTCAGTGGAGCTGCGGGTAGAGCTGGAGCGCCAGCGCGGTGTGATTGCAGAAATGGCCAACGCTGTTGCCATGGCCGATGGCAACATCGAGCGGATTAACGTGGAGGAGCAGAATGCCAAGTTCGGTATTGTCAGCCTGGTGGTTCACGTGAATGGCCGTAAACACCTGGCGCGGGTGATGCGCCGGGTGCGCAACATTCGGGCGGTGACCCACATCAGCCGGGTTCGCCATTGACCAGACCGAGGTATGGTTGACAGTGGCCACGGCGAAGGGTGACGATTGGCGTTTTGAACGAGAGGAAATTACAGGTCATGACCAACAAATCTGTCATCCAGACTGAAAACGCCCCCCAGGCGATTGGTACATACTCCCAGGCGGTGAAAGCCGGGGACACCGTGTATTTGTCTGGCCAGATTCCGCTGGACCCGGAAACCATGGAAGTGGTCGCAGGTGACTTTGCCGCCAAGACCCGCCAGGTGTTTGAAAACCTGAAGGCCGTGTGCGAGGCCGCTGGCGGTGAGCTGAAAGACATCGTCAAACTGAACATTTACATGACCGACCTGGCCAACTTTGCCACCGTGAATGAAATCATGGCGACCTATTTCCAGGAACCCTACCCGGCACGCGCTGCCGTGGGCGTGGCAGCGTTGCCGAAAGGTGTGCCTGTGGAAATGGAAGCCGTGATGGTGCTCAGCTAAGGCCGTCGATGAGTTCCCGGTATCCTGCCTTGTAATCGGGGTACCGGAACTCAAAGCCGGTGGCCAGCAGGCGCTGATTGCTGCATCGCTTGCTGCCGGCTCTGCCTCCCTTACGAGCACCCTCCACCGGATCTTTACACGGCACCTGCTGCCGAACCCACGCTACCACGTCATCCAGCCGCACCGGCTCGCAATCACTACCAATGTAGAGATCGTCCAGTGGTTCTCCCTTTATGGCTTTTTCAGTCAGCCAGGCGACCGCCCGGGCTGCATCCTGCTCGTGGATCCGGTTACTGAATGGGGCAGGGGGCTCTGGGTTCATTCGCCCTTCAAGCACCTCCTCCAGAAAGCGTTGACGGCTGTTGCCGTAAATGCCGCTGAACCGGACCACGGTGGCCGGGTGAATGCTGTTCAGGGCGGTCTGTTCGCCTTCGAGAATGAGTTTCCCGGTGAAGCGGTCTGGCCTGGCCTCACTGTGTTCATCCACCCAGCTGTCGTCGTTCTGGGCGTACACGCTGGTGCTGCTGATGAACAGGAGTCTGGTTAATAAATTCGGACCCAGGGCATTGATCAGGTTCTGTAGTCCGGTGACGTAGGCACCCCGGTAACCCTGTTCGTCGTAGCTTGATGGTGTCAGGCAATAAATCACCACATCAAGATTTTCTGGCAACTGGCCCGTCAGGGTGTCTGGCCGGGTCAGGTCGGCACCTATACCTGTAACTCCCGGCGGTACCTTGTGTGGGTTCCGGCGCAAGCCGTACACGTCAGCCGTCTCGGCCAGCAAGGAGGCGATGTCGCCACCCAGCTTGCCGCAGCCCGCCACCAGGATTCGCGTTGAATGTTTGCGATCCGTCATTGCCATAGACAATTTCAATCCTTATGCTTTCGCTGATAAAGTATGTGAAACTTCGACCTGCACCCTGTGACCGGAGCTCACCATGACACTCACCGAGTTACGATACGTCGTTACGCTTGCCCGGGAAAGGCATTTTGGCCGCGCGGCAGAGCGTTGTCACGTCAGTCAGCCCACGTTGAGTGTGGCGGTTAAAAAGCTTGAAGATGAGCTCGGCATTCCGTTATTTGAGCGGAGCAAAAGCAGTATCCGGGTGACGGAAGTGGGCCAGCGGATTATCGAGCAGGCCCAGCGGGTTCTGGACCAGGTGGGTGTCATCAAGGACATGGCCCAGGACGGCAAGAATCAGCTCAACTCACCGCTCAAGGTGGGGGCCATCTACACCATTGGTCCCTATCTGTTCCCGCACTTGTTGCCGGAGTTGCGCCGCGCCGCGCCGGAAATGCCGCTCTACATAGAAGAGAACTACACCGCCAACCTGCGCCAGAAACTCCGGCATTCCGATCTTGATGCCATCATCATCGCCTTGCCATTTGAAGAGCCGGAGGTGGTCACGCTGCCGCTATATGATGAGCCCTTCGTGGTGTTGCTGCCGGCTGACCACCCGCTGACGGCGAAAGACCAGATCACGGCGGAAGAGATGTCCAAGGAGCAGCTTCTGCTGTTAGGGCCGGGCCACTGTTTCCGGGACCAGGTGCTGGAATCCTGCCCGCCATTGGTTGATGCCATCACCAAGCGCACTGATAACGGCCAACCTGAACTGGTTACTGAAGGCAGTTCTCTGGAAACCATCAGGCACATGGTGGCTTCCGGGTTAGGGATCACTGTATTACCCCTGTCTGCCGCCACCGCCATCAAATACCAGGAAGATATCCTGGCGGTGCGCCCGTTTGCGCCGCCGGTACCCTTTCGCACGGTCGCCCTGGCCTGGCGCGTAACCTTCCCCCGCCCGAAAGCCATTGATGTGTTGTCGCTGGCGGCCAGCCAGTGCCGAGTGATGGAAAAGGCGAAAACGGCAACGCCGGTGGTCGCTGAGCGCGCCTGAGGGCTGTTATGACGTCACTGGACGACATTTCCGTTACCCAGCTCAAGGGCGTAGGAAGCGCCCTCGCGGAGAAACTCGCCAAGCTGGGTATCCATTCCATTCAGGACCTCCTGTTTCATTTGCCCTATCGCTACGAAGATCGAACCCGCGTTGTCCCCATGGGCAGTTTGCGTATCGGCGACATTGCGGTGGTTGAAGGCGAAGTCATGAAGGCTGACCTGGTAATGGGGCGCCGTCGATCGCTTCAGGTTACCCTGCGGGATGACAGTGGTTTTCTGGTGATGCGGTTCTTCCACTTTAACGCAGCCCAGAAAAATCAGCTGACTGAAGGCGCTCGGGTTCGTTGCTTCGGCGAGGTTCGCCCCGGCCGGGCCGGTTATGAGTTCTATCACCCCGAATACCAGGTTAGCCCACCGCCCATGGCAGCAGCCGGTGAGGCGACACTGACTCCGGTCTACCCACTGACCGAGGGCATTCAGCAGCCCCGGGTGCGAGGCCTATGCCAACAGGCCCTGGGTTACCTGGCCCGTTTCCCGATCAAGGACTGGTTGCCGCCGTCACTGTTATCGGACTATCAACTGCCTGGGATTACTGACGCGGTCAAACTGGTGCATTCTCCGCCTGCCGATGCAGCGGTGCATTTGCTGATGGAGGGCCGGCATCCGGCCCAGCAGCGCCTGGTGATGGAGGAGTTGCTGGCCCATCAACTCAGCCTGTTGCAGGTGCGTGGGCAGATTCAGGCCCGGGCGGCGCTCCCACTGTTGCCGACCGGTGACTTGCTGGAGCAGTTCCTTGAGCAACTCCCGTTCAGCCTGACTGGCGCCCAGAAGCAGGTGATGAAGGAGATCCGGCAAGACCTCAGTCAGCCGGTGCCAATGCTGCGCCTGGTTCAGGGCGATGTTGGTTCCGGAAAAACCGTGGTGGCAGCTCTGGCAGCGCTACAAGCCATTGGCTCGGGTGCCCAGGTAGCCCTGATGGCACCGACGGAGATTCTGGCCGAACAACATTTCCGGAACTTCCAGGGTTGGCTTGCCCCTTTAGGGATTGAACTCGCCTGGTTGTCTGGCAAGGTCAAGGGCAAGGCACGTCAGGAGGCTTTGGCAGCGGTTGCTTCCGGCCAGGCGCAGGTGGCCATCGGTACCCATGCGCTGTTCCAGGACGAGGTTCAGTTCCATCGTCTGGCCCTGGTGATTGTCGATGAACAACACCGTTTTGGTGTGCACCAGCGCCTGGCGCTTCGCGAGAAAGGCGTCGGCGGTCAGTTGGCCCCCCATCAGTTGATCATGACCGCAACGCCGATCCCTCGAACCCTGGCCATGAGTGCCTACGCCGACCTGGACACCTCGGTGATTGACGAACTGCCGCCCGGCCGGAAGCCGATAGAGACCGTTGTGCTGCCGGATTCCCGCCGTGATGATATTGTTGAACGGGTGCGCACCGCCTGCCGTCAAGGCCGCCAGGCGTATTGGGTGTGCACGCTGATTGAGGAATCCGAAGCGCTACAGTGTCAGGCTGCGGAGGTGACAGCGCAGGAACTGGCGGAACGATTGCCGGATCTGAAAATCGGATTGGTCCATGGCCGGCTCAAAGCCGTAGATAAGGCCAGCGTGATGGAACGGTTCAAGAGTGGCGAGCTGGACTTGCTGGTGGCCACCACCGTGATTGAGGTGGGGGTTGATGTACCCAATGCGTCGCTGATCATCATTGAGAACCCGGAGCGCCTTGGGCTGGCGCAACTGCATCAGTTGCGGGGGCGCGTGGGCCGGGGGGAACAGGCCAGTTTCTGTGTGTTGATGTATCACCCGCCGTTGTCGAATAACGGAAAAGCAAGGTTGCAGGCGCTCAGAGACAGCCAGGATGGTTTCTTTATTGCCGAAAAAGACCTTGAGATTCGTGGCCCGGGTGAAGTTCTGGGTACCCGCCAGACGGGCCTGATGCAGTTCAGGCACGCGGACTTTGAACGGGACAAGGGCTGGATTGAACCCGTCAAAGAGATGGCGCCGGCGCTCATGCAACAGCCAGCGGTGGTGTCCGCTTTGATCAGGCGATGGCTCGGGGAGAATATTCGGTACGGCGAGGTGTGAGGCCGAAGCCATACTCTGTTGGCTCATTGTGGCCTGGCCCACTTTCTGCCCAGAGTTTGCTTGAAATTAGCTGCACAATGCAGCCAAATAGGTATCAAACCTTCTTTTGGAGAAAGCTATGGAGCTCCCTGTTTCGGTTCAGCAAGCGCTTGGCGACAGCGCCGCGGGGGTGTCGCTGAGAAACGCGAACCAGATTCAGCCGCAGCACCTGTTGCGTATGGTGCTGCTGAATGACAGCGAAGGTAATCTGCAGGCTATTTGCCGGCGGGATGACTTGCTGGATCTGGAAGCGCTGAACAAACAGCTTGGCCGTGACCTGAGGATGATGCAGCGGCGCGAGCAGGTCCGGGTGCGCCAGCGCTCCGGATTACAGGAGTTGCCCGCTTTGCCATCGTTGACCGGTTGGCCGACCGTGATCGACCAGAGGGTTGATGAACTGGAATCCGTCGCCCTGGAATTGGCGGATCAGAAACTGGCGATCATGATGCCAGCGGAGGATTTCCGCCAATTGACCGCCAAGGCCGAACGCCATGACTTTGCGGTGGATACCGGCACCATCTCTGTGAATCTCGACAATCACGGTGCTGATCGGGACCAGTTGCACTCTGCGCTGAAAAAATTTACTGGCCTGCGCATCCAGCAACGACTGGAAGATACCCTGGAATTGCCGCCACTGCCTGAGACCGCCCAGCGCATTATTCACCTGCGGGTAAACCCGAACGCGGTGATGGGTGACCTTGTGGATGTGGTTGAGAGCGATCCCAGCCTGGCAGCCCAGGTGGTAAGCTGGGCGTCGTCCTCGTTTTATGCCGCAGCGGGGCAGGTGCGCTCGGTGCACGATGCGGTGTCGCGGGTGCTGGGCTTTGATTTGGTGATGAACCTTGCCATGGGCCTGGCCCTGGGGCGGGCACTCAAACACCCGAAAGACCACCCGGATGGCTACGTGGATTACTGGCAGCAAGCCATCTGGCAGGCGCAATCGGCTGGCATTCTGGCGAGTATGATGCCCAGGGGCCGGCGCCCGATGTTTGGCCTGGCGTATCTGGCTGGCCTGCTGCACAACTTTGGCCACCTGGTGCTGGCCCAGGTGTTTCCTCCCCATTTCAAACTGGTTTGCCGCTCTCTGGAAGTGAACCCGCATATCGATTCCAGCGTGATCGAACACTACCTGTTGGGCATCACCCGTGAGCAGATCTCCGCCCAGTTGATGGAAAACTGGGGCATGCCCGACGAAGTAACCCTGGCCATCCGGTATCAAAAGAATCCCACCTACGATGGCCCCCACAGCGATTACGCGCGATTGCTTTGGCTGGGGCGTCAGTTGCTGACAGAACGAGGGGTGGCCCTGGGAGCGGGAAAGCTGGCTGACGCTTCCGTATATGAGGAGTTGGGCCTGGATCGAGAGGCTGTGGAGGAACAGTTCGATGAGCTGGTCAACAGCAAAGACAGCATTATGGCCATGGCCGGCATGATGGGCCAGGGATCGTAAAAAAGCCGGCCTTGGAAGGCCGGCAAATTCAACCGCTTTGCAGAGTCGTCCAAACTTATCAGGAGACAACAACACAGGTTTCTGCCCCGGATGCGTGGGGGCAGCGTCCTTGTTTAAAGTTAGACAAGCTACGGGAAAAGGAAAGCACCAAACGCTGCTTCGGAATCCATGAGCGCAACGTCAGGTTTGCACGGAAAGCAAAACTATTGATTTGCTTTGCTATATTTCTCTGGGCGCCTAGCTATCAGTTACAAAAAATTACAAAATAGGCGCCGGTCAATCGAACCTGTGGTGCCGTATGGCGGTCGCTGCCCGGCGCACCTCGTCTGAATGGGCCTGTTCGACAGCATGGCGCTCTTTATCCATCTTCTCGACAAAGCGGGTGTCGGTGGCCTGCCGGGCCCGATGAGTCGGCATGTGCTGAATCTTGTCGTGAACCTCCTGAAACACCCGGAACGGTGATTTTTCCAGCAGGTCCGGGGCAACGTGATCCAACAGGCCCTTGAGTCGCAGGCAAGCCTCGGAGTACTCCACCTGGTCTTCCTCCACCGCCATGGCAATAATCCGGATGCTCTCAATCATTTCGTCCCGGCGCTTGGCCTGGAACTCCTCTGATTTTTTCTGGCGCAACCGGTGTTCCGAGATCGCTCTGGCCTGGCGCCAGATGTAGTACAGCAGAATGCCTATGGCCACCAGGCCAATAACGATGATGACCAGCTGGAGCCCTCTGGGCATGATGTGTCTCCCTGTGGTGAATGTGTCAGGCCTGCTTGAGTTGCGCCTCAGTTTGCCAGACTTTGACACTCACTACCTGCCCATTTAACACGGATGTGCCGGAAACCGGGTCCACATCGGCGTCGTTGAGCACGTCATTGATGCTGGCGCCAGCATGGGCCGCTGCCGTGGACTGGCCGGTGCCCGGGCGATGATGACCCCAGCCATGGGGGATGGACACCACACCGGGCATAATATCCTCGGTCACTTCCACCGGCAGGACCACTGATCGGCCACCGGAGCCGATTTCCGCCTGCTGGCCATCAGTCAGCCCACGGGTTTCGGCATCCACTGGGTGCATCATCAGTGTGCAACGGCTCTTGCCCTTAACCAGACGCTGGCTGTTGTGCATCCAGGAGTTATTGCTGCGCACATGGCGCCGGCCGATCAGCTGCAAGTCATTGGCTTTGCCGGGCTCCAGCAAGGCTTTCAGCCGTTCCACATCGGCAAGATATCGGCGTGGTGCCAGATTTATCTTGCCATCCCGGGTATACAGGCGCTCCGGCAGCGAAGGTTGCAGGGGGCCAAGATCAACGCCGCTGGGATAGTCTTTCAGCAAGGACAATGACAAACCTTTGGGTAACTCCTGCCAGCGCCGATTCAGCGGGCTGAGTTTGGCCAGGCCTTTCAGGGGATGGCGCTTGGGCAAGCTGTCAATGGCCAGGTCCAGTGCCGGCTGAACCAGTTTGCCCGCCTTGCCCAGGTTGGCGCCGTAGGGGCCGGTGCGCAGCAGGGCGTCCAAAATCGGGTCTGGCCCCAGGGCTTTGAATGCCTTCCAGCCCAGTTCAGAGCGTAGCGGCAAACGTCCGCCTTTGCGGGCTTTTTCGAGGCGGTGGGCCAGTTCCAGAAGAATCTGCCAGTCGTGGCGAGCGTCTGCTACAGGTTCAAACAGGGCTTCGCTGTATTTGGCCACGTTGCGAACCGCAAACATGCTGAAAATCAGATCGTAATGGCTGCGCTCAAGCGCGGCGGTGGGCGGCAGTATCACGTCGGCGTGCCGGGTGGTTTCGTTCAGGTAGTAATCCACCGACACCATAAACTCGAGACCTTCGAGGGCCTCATCCAGCCGTTGTCCATTAGGGTTCGACAGAACCGGGTTCCCGGCCACGGTCACGAATGCACGGATCTGCCCGTCACCGGGGGTGAGCATTTCGTCGGCCATGGTGCTGGCTGGGTACTCGCCGGCGAACTCCGGCAACCCTCGAACCCGGCTGTGTCGCTTGGCAAAGTGCCCATTCTGGCCAGACAGGGCACCCAGAGCCACCAGATCAACGGCGGGTTGGGTAAACAGAACGCCGCCGGGAATATCCAGTTTGCCGGTCAGGATGTTGAGGCAGTAGGCCAACCAGGTGGTGGTGGCACCGAACGCCTGGGTGCTGGTGCCCATTCGGGTATACAGCGCGGCCTTGCGGGTGTTCGCCAAATCCCGGGCCAGCTGGCGAATGTCGTCTGCAGCAATGCCGGTGGGTTCTGCGACCGATTCCGGGCTGAAGCCAAGCGCAGCCAACCGCATCAAATCCATGTCTTTCACCAGCCGCTCCGCCGCACCGGCATTGACCAGGTTTTCCGCAAACAGGGTATGTACCATGGCCATCAGCAACAGGGCATCGGTGCCGGGGCGAACAAAGTGGAACTGGTCGGCGAGTTTGGCGGTTTCGGTACGGCGGGGGTCGATCACGACCAGCTTGCCGCCACGCTGTTTCAGGGCTTTGATCCGCCCGCGTACGTCCGGCACCGTCATCAGGCTGCCATTGGAGGCCATCGGGTTGCCGCCAATGCAGATGAACAGGTCGGTGTTATCAATGTCCGGAATCGGGAACAGGATCTGGTGCCCGAACATTTCCAGGCTGGCCAGCATATGCGGAAGCTGGTCGTTGGAGGTGGCAGAAAACCGGTTCTGCGTGCCAATGGCATGCAAGAACGGCATGGTGGTCATCAGGGTGCCGTGGTTATGTACATTGGGGTTGCCCAGGTACACGCCGATGCTGTTGCGGCCGTGGCGTTTGCGAACGTCTGTGAGCCGCTCGGCTACCAGGTCAAAGGCTTCATCCCAGGAGATCTCCTGCCAGCCGTCGGCGGTTTTACGAATCGGCTTGCGCAGACGCTCGGTATCCTCATGCAGATCCTGCAAGGCAACTGCTTTCGGGCATATATGGCCCTGGCTGAGCGGGTCCTGCTCGTCGCCCTTGATGGAGGCAATCTTGCCATCCTGAACCTCAATCGCGACGCCACACATGGCCTCACAAAGATGACAGGTACGGTAGTGTGTGCCGTTTTGCATGGGGCTCTCCCGGAATTGTTGTTTTAGGTTTCAAGTTGCAACCAGATTATCAGGAAATGGCCGCCAGATGAAAGAACGGATGGTAAAGGGCAGCTGACCTTTGTTCATAAAAAAGGCCAGTCCGGAGACTGGCCTTACAGGCAGGGCCTGGGTTAACGCTGAGCCGGTATTTCCTTTACCGGGTTGGAGATGAAGTTCAGGTAAACGCCTTGTTCCGGTATAACCAGAGGAATGGTGATGTCTCCTCTTTCCGTTTCCGTTGACGAGTCCGCAAGGCAAGTGACTATGCCAGTCAATCCCCTCTCTTCAACACATGCTGCATAGCTCAGGAACTCACCAATAATGGGCACCGTGACGTTAACCCGGACATCAATGCCTGGGCTGTTATTATTTCTTTGCTCAACCTGCATGCGTCCATCATCAAAGAACACGATGGGGCCATCGAGCTCAAGTGTTACCGGCTTGCTATAGAGATCGTGTGAGAGCGCTGAAGCAATGGGTAATGAGAGGTTCGGCGCGTCCAGGGTCAGATCAGCCGTAGTCATGAACGTGGGGTGTCCGTCTTCGCCCTCAACAATCAAACCCTCAACCAGCCCCATCGGGTTGTCTTCGGTTGGCTCGCCGTAGGTCATGCGCAGAATCTGCGGGCCGGTTGCCTGTTCTCCGAAGCCATCGAGGAATACGCTTGCGGAGGTTGTGGCCAGCATGGTCGGATAAAGCAGAACCCGAATGGCTTCCTCGCCGGTCTCCTCGTCCAACACTACCGTTCCCATGATTTCGGTATTAAGACCGTAGGTCTGATAGATGAATTTGTTCTCCGGACATTCCTCCGATGCTGAGCAACCGACGCTGGCACCAACTGGGATACCGAGTGCGCTGGCCTGATTGCCAATAACTCCCAGCTTGGCTGCGTTTGCCGAGGGCAGGAAACCTCCTGCGCCATCTTCCTCATGAGCAAAAGGCTCCAGACAATCAGCCGCACCGGGCGAGGTGCAGTCGATCACATAGTTGGAGTTGGTGTCTCGCACGGGCAGGTTGCGAAGCGGCGTAAACACACTATTAACCGCCTCCGTCCCACGGAAGTAGATCTCCATATCGGGCCCACCAACATCTTCTGGATCAACCAGGAGATCGGTTTGCAGCGGATAGCCTTGCTCTGAGCAGATGGCAGACTCGCAGTTCATGCCAGTGACAGACGCCATGGTGTAACGGTAATAGCTGCCGGGCTCCCAACCTTCATTGGGATAGAAACGAATGCGCTGATTGTTCTTTTCCAGTCGACCGGTGACTTCAGCAAAGTCGCCGGCTTCGCCGCGTTTTTCCACTTTAAAAGTGTCACCTAAACGGATGCTGTCCAAGTTCATGGACTGAGAGAATACGACCGTAATCGGCCGATCCTCTGGCAGGGTAGTGATCGGCAACACCTGACCAGCGGGGCCGTCAGGTGCTGCATCCAGACAGCGGCCGTGATTCGGGTTATCTGAATCAAGATTGACCGGTGTGGTAGCGCAGGGATAGCCGGGATAGGTGGTCAGTGCAATCGGTGAGACAAACTCAACGGTGGTCTCGGGATCATCCAAAGCCTCAAGAGAAAAATTCAGTGGCGCGAGTGCCACAGGGTTGCCCGCAAGGTCAGTGAGGCCGTTCACTTCCACAGAGTAGGGAACTCCGTGTTCCAAGCCACCCTCGGGATTAAGCACCAGAGCGGTGCCATCAAGGTTATGATCGAAGGCGACGGGTGTTCCATTTGCCTTGAGCGTTACCCCGCTGCTGATAGATTCGGCATCCAGCGGCTCATCAAAGAACAGAATCACTGGATCACCCGGTCGCTGCATCGACTGACGGGTAGATGGGGTGGCATTCTCAGGGCCTGGCATCCAGCTCAACAGTTGCGGTGGTGTGTTGTCCAGCTCCCGCAGCGTATCTGCATCCAGGACTGAATCCACGTCTGTGGCGGCCTGCAAGTGGAAGGCAATAGTCGAATCGGTATACTCCTGGCCCAGCAGGTTGGGCTCGACCATGCCGATGGCGTCGATGGTCAGCACGCCATTCTGTACCAGTGCAATCCCCCGCAGCTCCACACCCATCAGATCCTGAGACAGCGAGGCATTGGGCTGCGCTTCCTCGGTGTTCATGGAAACATCCATAAACAGGGTAATGTGACGCGGGGCATTCTGGTTGTCAGTGTAGGGGTTCGGGCTGAGGTAACCGGAGGCATCAGACAACATGGTGACCTTGATGTTCCCGGTGGTCTGCAGTTGTCCGGAGTCTGCATTCAGGATCGGCACCGCACCGCCGATCAGGACATCCAGGCTGGTGCTGTTCAGAACACTGCCTTTGGGCACGCGCAAGGGCAGGGCCTCATCCGCCCTGAAGGCGGGGGCATAGGCCAGCTCCGCGAACAGGTCCCCGGTTTGCTGGGAAGGACCAGCCACGCCCTGGAGCACCGAGTTCAGGGTTACGCCGTTGATAATCTGCCCATTCAGGATAGAGCGTTGGGCGGCATCTTCCGATGCTCCTTCACCAAGACCGGAATCCACCGCCGCCTGTTGAAGCACCACGGTCGGGCCGGTATCGCGGGGCTGGAAGCTGAATTCCTGGCTGAATCGGTCGCCATCCGGGCCATTGGTCAGGCTGGTCAGGTTGTTGAGCTTGAGTGTGTAAGTCTGGCCGGCTTCGAGAACATCCGCCTTGCTGCCGCAGTCTTTCGGATCTGCCGTGACGCAGGGATCAACCGTAATGCGATTGCCTTTGACCAGAACGGTGGCCGGTACCGCCTGGTTGTCTGAGTCCAGCAGTTCGATGGTGCCGCCGAGCTTTTTCCAGTCCGGGTGGACAGGGTGGGTCATGGCCAATCGGAAGGTGGAGAAGTTCATGGCCTGGAAGGCGCTTCCCTGATCTGGCACCTGCCAAGCCACCTGGAATGTTTCATCGGTATTGGTCAGGTTGGCGATGGCGGTAAAATCACCCCGGGTGTCGAACTGGATACCCGGTTCGCCGACCGCATTAGGCGTGGCGACGGTTCGACCGCCCTCGGCTGCCAGCGGCTGCTCGAAGGTGACGGAATAGCGGGTCAGGATATCTAACCTGCCAGTGGGCTGGAGCTTCAGGCTTTTGCCACCGTCGATTTTCTCGACGGAAAAGTCCTGAGAGCTATCGCCAGAACGGATACTGATTTTCTCACGGAGTGTGGCTTCATCATCAGTTATCGCATGTGAGAATCGCAGTACCAGCTCGGTTTTCGGACTCACATCGGCTTGTCCGTCCATCGGGAAGGAATACACCACAGAACCGGGCGCAGAGCGCTCACTCATGGTCTGTTCATCACTGCCGCCGCAGGCGGCGAGCAGAATTGCGGGAACGAGTGCCAGTATCTTATTGTATTTCATGGCCTTCCTCTCCTCAGAACTTCAGGGTGATGGAGCCGCTGACGACGTGGACGTCACCGTCTGCTGTCACATCGGTTTCATTGCCGTCAAAGTCGACCAGCGTGAAATCGCGCTTCTGCAGTTGCTGGTACTGATAGCCCAGGTCCAGCCGCACCGGGTAAGCCAACAGGCGGGTTCGGTCATAGGTGGCACTGATGCCAAGGCCAACAATGATTTTGTCGGTGTCCAGGTAGTTGAGTTCGGGATTACGCGTCGTTTTCAGCGGTGATTCTTCATAGGCAACACCACCTCGTACCGCGAAGTTCTTGTTCAACTGATATTCGCCGCCGAGGCGGGGAATGAGGATGTCGTCAAACCGGATACGGTTGCCCGGAGCAACAGAGCCCTGGTCCTTAATCGTGTCGCTGGCGAAAATATCTTCAAGCTCCGACCAGTTCTGCTGCTCGATACTACCGCCCACTCGCCAGCCGTCGCCGACATACTGTGTGCCAATAGCGAAGGTTTCCGGCTGGAAGGAGTCGATGGTGGTCACCGCCAGGCTCAGGCCCGGGTCTGGAATGGTCTGGGTAACGATGATGTTGGAGTCCACGGTGGTGGAGGCCGATGACTTGGTACGATAGGTGAACGCGGTCTCCCAGCCATCCAGGAAACAGTTGCTGTCTGGGCAGAAGGTGCTGCCAAGATCGACTCGGGTACCCAGAATGGTTTTCATGGAAGGCTCGGCGCTGACCGCCAGGCGCTCACGGCTGGTCTCACCGCCGAGGGTGGAAACCGCATCCAGGTTGGCGGTGGCTTCCAGAGTGATTCTGACCGAGGCGCCGACGGAAATACCGCGCCAAATCGGAGTGGCACCGCCGATATTCAGGAACAGAGGTTCACGGCCATACTGAAGGTACTGACCGGTTTCGCTGGTCTCGGACCCGAAGGCCAGCATTTCCTTGCCGTATTTCTCCACGCCGGCCACGAAGCCCAGGTAGATCGGGTGCTTGAAACGGGTCAGAGAGCCCAGGTTGGTTTTCATGCCGATCAACACGTGCTGGCTGGGTGAGCTTGATAGCACGTCGCCATCGGCATTGGGGTTCTTCGAACGCAACTCCTGCTCTGCATGGAGTATGCCGGCGGTCAACTCGCCGCGCTGGTCACTGGTCAATGACGCGGGATTGTAGTAGGTCGCGGACACCTGATCATTAAACATGGAGAGCGATTGAGCGGTGCCTACGTCAACGGGCATTACGCCGTAGCTGGTACCCAGGTTTCCCATACTGGCGTGAGCATTTAAAGAAAGGCCGGCAGTTGTTGTGACAATGGCCACGGACAGTGCCCGCAGGGCAAAGCGGTGAGAACCTATCATGTGTAAAGCTCCTGTTATTTTTGTCATTCAGGTGTTCATGCGCCGGCGATCATGCAGGCCGTTTTTCGTATCTACACCTCTATGCTGGATGTTAGCCCGCTTGTCTTTTTGGGACGTTGGCCCGGATGACGCAAATTTGCGTCGAATTGAACACAGAATTTCCCACCTACATGGTTAGACAAAAGCAGGGAGCTGTGTAGATCAATTCGGGTCAGGTTTGTTGGGGATTTGTGAGTAAATGTTTCTATGTGGCATGCGCTCGACATCAGCACGCAAGAACGCTCGGGTACTGACGATATGGCCTGGGAAGGGGGGCGAGTACTGAGAAAGAAAAGGCCGGCGAGTGCCGGCCTTGCGTTTTACTGTTGGGTAGATGGCGATATGTAGTTCAGGTAAAGCTGCTGTTCGGGTATTGTCAGCGCCAGCGAAGTGCGTGGGCCTAAGCCGAGGATGTTGCCCAAACCGCCCAGGGTGTTCCCGTCAATCACGATATTGGGGAGCTCAACGGCCTCGGTATTCCTTTGCACAATCTGCATGCGCCCATCGTCCAGAAAGGTGACGGGTCCCGAGAGCTTGAGGTTGTTAATCGGAAAGCTTCGCATATTGTGGTCAAGTTCGGTAAGGGGGATTTCCGGCTTCAGGTAAGGCGCGTCCATATAGAGGTCCAGCTCGGTTTCGAACGTAAGCACCCCCTCTCCATTGGTAAACAGATAGCCGCTGATCAGCTCGTTCCGTTGTTCCCCTTCATAACGCATGCGCATCAGCATCGGGCCGGTCTTTATGCTGTGATGTTTGCCGACGAGCCAGGCCACCAGATCGGAAATGCTCACATTCACATCAAGTTCTGAGGTGTAGAGCACTGAGGGGTAAAGCTTCACCGGTACTCTTCCCTGGTCATCCGGTTGGCCGATGACGGCAACGTCCAACATCGCGGTCATGTAAATGAACTTCTCTTGTTCACAAGTCTGACCGACGCGGCATCCGATATTGGCATTGTCGACCAGCGTGCTGTCCACACTTCCGGTTTTGTATCGAACCTGCCCCGAGTTCTCGACAGCGGCGTAGGTGCCTGATTCGTCTGGCTGAACCTTCTGTTCTGGATTGGTGATCTGAAAATCACTGTTGATATCGGCCGTTGGGAGGTTTCGCAGAGGGGTCAGAACGCCCGGATTCTCTGGGCCACCAGTGAAGTAGTTCTCCATGGCCGGGCCGCCGAAGGTTCGAACGGGGGTGCGAATGGATTGGCTCAGTACCTGGGTCTGGAGTGGAAGATTGGCGACCGATCGGATGCCATCTTCGCCAGATTCGAGGCGATACCGGTAGTGTGTGCCGGATTGCCAGCCGTCATTTGGAATTATTCTGAGTTCCTGTGGGCTTGTCTCAACGACAAAGTCAGTGAAGGCTTGCCACGCGCCGTCTTTGAACTCGTCCATTCGCACCGTCTCATCAGCGATGATCGAGTCACTCTTCATGATCTGCGAGAAACGCACGATGATCGGCTGCTGGCCAGGATGCGTGTGAATTGGCAGCAAATCATCTGTGCCTTTGCCGCCGGCACACCGGCCCTGGTTGCCGGCCTCCGGATTCGCCGGAACGTTAACCTTGGCGCATGGATAACCGGGCAACGAGGTTAAAACCACGGGTGATTGGTTGCTCGGGTTGTCCTGATTGGTGCGCGGACGAGTAAACATCTTTTCTGTGGGCGCCAGGGCGTTGCCCGCAATATCGGTAATGCTGCCCGAAAGTGACAACCGGTACTCCCTGCCTCCCTCAAGAGGAGAATGTGGTGCCACTGACAGTGCGGATCCGTTGAGTGTTAGCGAAACCGGCGTTGGCTCGTTCGGATTGTCCACCGGATACAGAGTAACGGAGCTGCTTGTTACCGTGCTCGGGAGCAAAGGCTCGGAGAAGAACACCGTAAGAGGGTCGCCCGGAAGCAGTTTGTCCACTTCGGCAGCCGCAGGAGACCAACTCTTAACAAACGGAGCCTCCTGGTCAGCGAACTGTTCCTGTGTTGGAGCATCTGCCTCAAAGCGGAAGCCCTCCAGCCGGAATGAGATCAACCCTGAAGCCTTGTCCACGCCCATGACGTCGGGTTCGATAACGCCGACCGCTTCAATGGTCAAGGTGCCGTTTTCCACGATGGCTGTGCCCACCAGTTGAACGTGCAGCATCTGTTGGGCGAATGCGGCGTTGGCAGTCGGGTTGTCCGTGTTCAGGGCCATATCGATGAACAGTTCGACAAGCCGGGGAGCATCCTCTGCGTTGGTGTAGGGATTTGGCATCAGGAATCCGTTTGCGTCCGAAATAAAACGAACGCTCACGGCATCGGACTCAAAGCCGGCAGGAACAGCGCCGGCAACGTTGACTTCCACGCTTGAGCCCGTCATCAGAGAGCCCCGGCTTATCGCCAGGGGCACACTCTTGCCTTCCCTTTCGAACTTTGGAATGTAGCCCAGCTCGGCAAATACCACGCCGCCGGCAGTGGTAGGATTCTCCTCGCCCAGGAGTTGCGATTGCAGGTTCACGGTATTGAATTCTGCGCCGGAAAGGGCAACTTCTCCGGGATTGGTGGCCGCTTTCTGGGCGGCAAACTGACGTTCGCCGTTCGGCGAACGGGTGTCCAGCGGCTGGAAAGTCCAGGGGGCTTCCGCCGGCACGGTCAGTTTGGCGCCAAGTATTTCACTTTCAATGCCTTCGGTCACTTCGATGGAATAGGTTTGCGAAGGGTCCAGGTAGTCGTCCGGATCAATCGTCAACCGATGCCCCCGGAGGTACACTTCAGCTGGCACCAGTTCACCGTTGCTATCGCGCAGGCTGAAAGTGTGGCCATAGACCAACGTTGAGGCTTTCACCGGTTCGGTAAACTGAACCCGAAGCACCGACAGGTCGGTTGCAGGGTATCGGTCGTCATCAAGGGGGATAAATCGGGCAATTCGGAAGTCGATATCCTCAGCCTGGCTTAGCAGTGGCCCCTTGGCTGCCGGTTCGGTCTTGAAGACGATGCCATCGTTTGTGAGTGTGACAGCCTGGCCCGCCACTTCCAGGCCGTGTGCGGTGAGTGTGTACACCTGTCGAGGGGATAACGGTTCAAGCGGCCTCACAGCCAGGCCTTTGTCGCCGGCGGTTAACGTCGCAGCTCCTAATGGAATGGTGTTGCCCTGGCTATCCTTCAGGGACAGGGTATTGGCGAGTTCGTCCTCGGGAGTGGTGATTCGATCAGTAAATCGCAGAAAAATGGGTGCTGACACGGGTACCGTACTGGTAAAAAGCTGTTGCCCGTTAGCCATAACCGGTGTGTCCGCCGGATAGGCGAAATACAGTTCCGGGGCTGCGGCTGGCTTGTTCACGGTTTGGCTGTCGCCACCGCAACCCACCAAAGCGAGACCTGCCACTGACAGTGCAAGAATTGTTTTTTTCATGGTGCGCCTCTCAGAACTTCAGGGTAACTGAGCCACTGACAACGTGGATGTCGCCGTCGGCCGTGACCGCTTCTTCGTTGCCGTTGAAATCAACGATCGTAAAATCGCGCTTCTGTAATTGTTGGTACTGATAGCCAATGTCGAAACGAACTGGGTAGGCGAGCAGCCGGGTGCGATCGTACGTGGCACTAAGCCCCAGGCCCACTACTATCTTGTCTGTGTCCAGATAGTTCACTTCCGGATTGCGATCCGATTTGAGCGGGGACTCTTCGAAAGCAATGCCCGCTTGAAACGCAAAGTTTTTATTAAGGTTGTACTCACCACCCAGTCTCGAAACGAGGATGTCGTCAAATTTCATCCGGCTGGCGGCTGCAACACCCTGTTGATCTTTTACACTGTCGTTGGCGAATACGCTTTCAAGCTCCGACCACTTTTGCTGCTCAATACTGCCGCCAATTCGCCAACCATCGCCCCTATATTGGGTGCCGATGCTGAGAGTTTCTGGTTGGAAGGAGTCGATAGTAGACACCGCGATGCTAAGGCCAGGGTCAGGGATGGTCTGGCTGACGATCACGTTGGACGATATGGTGGTAGACGATGTCGATTTGGTGCGGTAGGAAATCGCCGTTTCCCATCCGTCCAGGAAACATGCCTGGTCTGGGCAGAAGGTATCTGCGTAATCGATATTAACGCTAAGAATGCTCTTCAACGACGGCTTGGCATTCACGCTGAGCTTCTCTTTCTCCGTATCGCCTGCCAGGTTGGAGGTGGCGATCAGTTCGGCCTCAGCTTCCAGTGTGATTCTGGCCGAAACCCCGGCGTCGATACCGCGCCAAATTCGCGTGGCACCGCCCAGATTAAGAAACAGAGGTTCTTTTCCGTACTGCAGAAACTGCCCCGTCTCGGATGTTTCAGACGAGAAGGCGAGCATCTCTTTTCCATATTTTTCCACACCCGCTATGAAACCGAGGTAAAGCGGGTGCCCGAAACGGGTCAGTGAGCCCAGATTGGTTTTCATGCCAATCAAGACGTGCTGGCTTGGGGAGCTGGAAACCACGTCACCATCCCGGTTTGGGCCGCTGGCGCGCAGTTCCTGCTCGGCATGCAGCAGGCCGGCAGTGAGCTCACCCCGGGGGTCCTTGGTCAGATAGGCGGGGTTGTAATAGGTGGCAGACACTTGTGTATTAAACATCGACAATGCCTGCGCTGAGGCAACATCAGTGGGCATCACGCCATAGGTGGTACCAAGGTTTCCCATGCTGGCACACACGGGTAACGACAGGGATAGACTGATCGCCGAAACAGAGGCGCAGAGAATCCGCTTACCTGCGAAATCAAAGCCGTGCATTGTAATACTCCGTTGTTTTTTTTAGTCGCTTGTCGGTCTTGTGACCGATTTATCATTATTCTGTGATCATAAGCTGGACGGCGCACTGCGTGGTGTGGCTTTGGTGACAGGTAAAGAGGCGTTTGAGGGTCAAGATTGATATAAGTCACTGTCTGGCATTGGGTTTGCGAGCCAGCCCGAGAAGTGCGGGAGGGATCAAGTTGTCCGTTTTGTGATGAGCTTCACGTATTTTGGGGATTCAGCCGTGTGTTGATGAGCGCGGTAATTCCGTTTGATGCGTAAAGAAACCTGACAGCTACTTCTATGGTGGGCCACGATCAGCGTGGTCGCTAAAAACAAAGCCCCCCGATAGGAGGGCTCTGAAGAGACGGCAACGACTTTAGCTGTTTATGCAGTGCGTTGCAGCTTCCGGCGAACCGTCAGCAGTCCCAGGATGCCGAGGCCGAGAAGGCCCAGTGTGCCGGGTTCGGGTACGGTAACAGTTCCACCGTTGAACTCGGTCAGATGGCTGAGCTCAAGCTCTTCCAACTTGTTTGCCCCAAAGTAGGCAAGCAGGTTAAACACGCCCCAGTCCATGCTCTGCTCATTCTTGAACAGCACGTGTTTCCGTGCGTCTTTTACCAGAAAGTAAGTTGGTGCAGTGAACAGCTGGAAGGCGATAACGCTCGCATCTTCCACTGTAACCTGGAAGCTGGCGGGGTCTGTCTTGCCTGCGAAGGTCAACTGGGTACCTACTATGCCGGATGCCCAAGCTGTTTCCGTGGCTTCGCCAGAACTCATTCCGGTTGTTTCTGCCATGAACGTATCCAGACCACCCACGTCCGTACCACCCGCGATGGTGTACGCAAAAGCGCTGCCACTGACACAGAAGGCCAGTAGCGCACTGAATAACATAGTTTTGATTTTCATGATGACACACTCCTTGAGATCAGCACCTGTCGGTGACCAACGGCACCCTGTATCGATCTTTTCACTACCCATTCCTTAAGGGCGTGTAGTGTCGGGTTTCCATACGGATGTCATAGAGGGTAAAGCAATCGGCGGGCCAAGGTTTCAGGGCATTGATCGATATGGGATTTTTGTCTCGATTTGCGCAAGGTGTGTAAAGTTACCTGACGTTTGGCTGGGCGAACTTATCAAGGGATCTGATGTGAACTTGAGGGAATGGTGGGCCCACCTTCCACCTATTTCACTCTGTAGCGAATTGAAAAACAAAGATTCTTTATTTTCCAGATTCGAAAATACCCACATTCATACCCACATTTTCCGGGCGCTACCTTCAATCAATCGAATGAGGGTTTATGCGCAATGAGCGATTTCCATTCTACGGGCTGTATCCCGTTTTCACTGATTTTTGATAACGGCGGCGGTGTGACGCTGCAAACCGATACATTTGCACACCACTTTGAAGGTAGGGCCCAGGATGCGGCGGCGTGTGCTGTCGAGCTTATGAGCGGCTGTGACCCGTCGGACTGGGACGGGAACGAGCCGGAAGCCCGCATTACATACGGCATCGAGTGTGAACGCAATGGCGGCTATCACTGGGTTTCTGACTGGGACGTGTTGGCTGTGCTGGAATCGGTGCCCCTCGATGGGCGGGCAGACTGGATCGAGAATATTAATGGTGCCTGTGAGCGGGATTTCTTTGTGTGCCTGTTCGAGCTGGCATTACCGGGCGCGACCTCCGATCAACAGGAAGGGGGCGCGGTGCAATGAGTTACAACGGCTTTACCAATTGGGAGACGTGGAACGCGGTTAACTGGGTGCGGGATATTCGCTGAAGGAGTAACCCGGCGCTCTGGCTCCTGCCCCGGTAATTCATCGGGGCAGGTGGTGCCGGTGGTCCAAAGAAGGGCGCGGACCCGCTGGCAGGTGTGGAACGTCAACCCCAGCGGGGTAAGCATTGCACCAACGGCCCCAGTGTTGGGGAAAAGTCCGGCTTTCGAGCCTGTCCCGCCCTGGCTGGCAATCAACCGGGCCACAATCCAAGGGGACGAATCTGTTTCGCTCCCTTGCGTCAGCCGCTCTCAGGCGCTCCGGGCGGCGCGTTTTGCGACTCCCTCCCCCAGTCATGGCGAAACGCCAGAAATGCCGCACAGGCGGCCCGTGTTAACCCCAAACAGGGTGTTAACCATTTCGACGAAACCTCACAGCTAGACAAACTCCGGGGTCGCCAGCACCCGCTATGTGCTTATTGGCCAGAAGGACCCAATGTCCCCGGCCCGTTTTGCCTTCTCTGCCTCGCTTTTCCTGCCTTTCGTGACACGTCACGGTACTTTTCCCCATCGGATGACCTGGCAAGGGGTGCCCGATCCGTTCAGCCCTCACCCTGGCGGTCTGCTTCTGTCGTCTCGTCTTGCTGTTAAGTGTTAACCATACCGGCCCGCTCTTTGATTCCGAGTCTTTCCCGGTGGCGCTCAGGCATACCGGGGGCAGGGTGTTAACAGGCAGGCGTTAACAGGGGGAATTCTCCTGTAAGATGAAAGCGTTAATCAGCCCCCAGCCCTTGCGCCCCGTGGGTTCACGCACCATACCCGCCCGCGCTCGTCTCGGCTCTGTCTTGTTAATAGCCAGATTCCGCCACTTTTCGGCTATGCCGTGCCGGGCCACTCCCTGACGAATTCACCCGGCCCGGACCTGCCCCAAACTTTGCTTGTATCAGGTGCCCTCATTTCAAATGAGACGGGCGGGGGTGTCAGTTGATCACTAGCAGCGGCGGGTAGGTGTTCCCCCGGTGGGGGTGAATCCATGACAGGGAAGCGGTGCGGCGGCCTCTCGTTGCCTCTGGTGGCCTGTTCAGGCTATGGGGAAAGGGTGGGGTGTGGTGTTGCTTGTGGTGGCTTCTGGCTCTCTGGTGGCGTTCACAGCCGGGAGTAATGAAGGGTGGCCAAGCCTGCACGGGGCAGGCCCAGCCGTGGGGGGTTACTCTCCCCGTCTTGCCCGGTCCCGATCCGTTGAGAAAATCTTGTTACTTGTGACGGCATTGGGGCTTAGTGGCATCTCCAGCGGCGGGAGCTGTGCACTATCAACCCGTGACCCTGCATCCACATGACAGACTTCCTGCCAAAGTTTCAGCAGTGGCAACACTTCGAGGGCTTGTTTTTCGATAGCGTCCCGCTGTTCCCTCCAATAGCTGGCAATTGCTGCACGGGCGGCGGTTTCCGCCTGCATGATCTCCCGCACCAAACTAACCGGGGTGGCTTTGCTGGCCTCGATTACAGCGGACAGGCGCGGGCGGCGTTTCTCAATTTCTGTCCGGATTTCCTCTACCCGCTGTTCTGCATCGTCTACAGCGATTTCGGCAACTTTACCGGCTGCAAAGTCGTTAAGCGTTGCCTGATACACCCGGCCTGCTTCTGCCTCCCGTTTTTCGAGCTGCTGTAGTTCCTGGCTTGCATCGTGGGCCCGTTGTTTGTGGTCGTCTACCTGGCCTTCCAGTTCGGCAATTTTCGCCTTTGCTGCTTCAAGGGCTTTCATGTGGTTACTCATAGTCTGACTTCCTCAATCTCATTGAATGGCAGGCGGTGCCTGTCGTTTGGTGTCCGGGGTCCGCCCGGTTTGCACTACTGCGCAAATCTGAAAATGAAGGCCGTGGGCCTTGGTAATCTATAAAGGGGTACACATAGCGGGTAATGGGGCCCCTGAATTACCCCTGACTGGTACACATAGCGGGTAATGAGTTGGTGGCCCCGGCTTGTTTTGCCTGACTGGTACACATAGCGGGTAATTTGGTACGTATGGCGGGTAAGGAATTTAATTTTCATTGCCAGTTACCCCCGGTAGGTTCAGGTACAGCGCACTGGGTGCCTGAGTGGGCTTCACGTCCAACTTTCCCTTGCACTCGTCGATAGGTCGCCAGGTGACGGCATATAGCGAACATCGGTTTTTTCCTCCTTGCCGGGTTTGCTCGATAAGCCCGGCCTCTAACAGTGCCTTCAGGGCTTTGTGTAATGTCCCTTTTGAACGCCAGCCCCTGGCCTGCATGAGTGACCATGCCGCGCTCAGGTCGCCGTTGTTGTGGCCTTTGAATTGCCCGGCAATATCAACCAACAATTTCACTGACCACCCGTCCAAGCCGTTGTATGAATCGCTGCTCAGAACGCTGTGAGGGATGCTGAGAAACGGCGCGTTTCCTTTTCGTCCGGTCAGCCGGGCGCGGCGGTCTTTGGCCATACCGACCCCCGGTAATCCCGGTGCACCTTTGAGCGCTTGCGCTGCTCAACCAGTGGGCCTGTGTTCATCTGAAAAAGCCCTCCCGATCCCCCAGGGCCAGAAGCTCACGGGCCAAGGCGTGGGAGCATTCATTCAGGTGGTAAAGGCAGGTTCGGCACTTCTTGCCGTCCCGGTCGTAGACGTTCAGCCACTCCCGATCAATCACAAGCCCGCGATTTCTCAGTGAGCTGATAGAGTCGGGGGAATTCAGGGAGCCCGATATAATCCCGGCATCCTTTCGGCTTATGGGCCTTTCCAGAAGGGCAGATAAAAGCCGATATTGGCGGCGTGTCAGTCTCCGGGGTTTGGTGTTACGATTGGCCTGTGTGGGGCGCTTGTTCACTTCGGTGGCGGGCGCTTTTTTCATATCCGGGCCCTCTCAACGGCTGTTTTGAACATGACGCGGACAGCCACGGCGGGCGGCGCGTCCTGCACGTAATCCATTTTCAGCGGCCCGGTTGGTGCGGTGAGATTCTCCAAGGCGCGGCAAACTTCTGAAGCAGGGAAGCCCCGAACCTCTGCCAGATTCATTAGCTCAGGCAGTGCGCAACCATCATCCCCGACGGCCTCGCAGTAAATGACGAATTCCAGAATGTCGGAAAAGCTGCTGTTGTAGTCGCTCATGCCTGGCCCCCTTCCGTGATCCGCTCTTGAATCCATGCGCGGACAGCGGATTCAGGCCAGGCCACGGCGCGGGCCCCGATTTTTACGGGTTTCGGAAAGGTGCCGTCAGCGATTCCGGCATATATCGCGGAACGGCCCCGGCCTGTCAGTTCTTCGACTTCGGCACGGCGTAACAGCCGCTCGCGTTGGGTAGGGTGTTTTGCTGAGGTGGTCATAGTTGGATTGCCCCTTAGTTCCTATTGGATTCGGGGTAATCCTCTAATAACCGTAGTTGTCTGTCGGGTGGATTATTGGCAACACGCAATTGGGGAATTCTTCCCCCGGTGTGGCTTTGCTTTTACCTGTCGTAACGTCGTTTGGCTTCTTTGATTGCGTCAACTAACGACGATTGATTATGGCGGAAAACGTGTTCAAGGGCTGGAATGGCGGGCCCGTTTTTCAGTGTTTCTAAGAGCTGGCCAAATTGCCCGAAGCTGGGGGGCTTGTCGTCCTTGGCTTTAGAGTAGGTTGGAAAGGTGCCCGTAGCCTCTCGCCACCATATAGCGAGACTTATAACCGGCTCCCGAGCCATAGCCGGTATTTTTCGGCGGGGGTTAGGGTCCTTTGCCTTCTCTCGTTTCTGTGCTGATTCATAACGGCTCAAAAGTGAGCCCAGCAAAGCCAAGGGATCAGCGTCTATAGGGCTGCTATCGTCCATGACCAGACTTGTATCAGAGACGGAAACGGGAACCGCGATAGATACCCCTTGCGCTTCGATTTTCTCCAGGGCGGCAACGGCTTTTAAGATTTCTCTTTGTGCGGTCTGAAAGGCTCCGGCGCGTTGTCTTGAAATTCGTGGATCATTCGCCGTTACGTTGGTGAAGCGGGGCGGAATATCGAGGTCGTATGCATCTTTCCATGAATCAATTAGCCATTGCAGTCTCCGCCAATGGCCGTCATGGGTAGGCGTGTGCCCTGGCGATTTTGCGCGCTCAACAAGGGCGGAAATCTCCGTTATTTGGGTATCTGTCAGCCTGAATAAATGCATCGTCACCCCCTTTCCTGTGGCTTCAGTGTTAATCGGCCTGGCTGGCTTTCCCAAAGTTGCCCGCTACCACGTTGTTACCGTCCCGCAAGTTGTCCAGGTAGTCCGCCCATTGCTGCATCATGGCCTTACGCTCTGGTAGCCAGGTGGTCCGGTTGTAGGCTCTGCCGTGAACGTCCCGGACCCGGTGCGCCATCTGCATTTCTATGATTTCGGTTCTGAAATTGAGTTGTTCGGATAATACCGTTTTTGCCATAGCCCTGAAGCCGTGCCCGGTCATAATGCCTTGCATTCCCAGCCGGTTCAGGGCCCCGGTAATGGCGTTTTCGCTCATGGGGCGGCCTTTGCCGTGGCCACTGGGGAAAACCCATTCATCCCGCCCGTTGAGCTGTTCCAGCTCCCGCAGAATGTCCAGGGCTTGCCGGGATAGCGGAACTATCAGCGGTTCGCCGTTCTTTGTGGTTTCGGTGGTCCATGATTCGCCGTCCCAGTCGATCTCCTCCCACCTCATGCGGCGCAGGTTGCCAGGGCGTAGGAACAGGTAGGGTGCCAGCTTCAAGGCGGCGCATACGGTGGGGTGGCCCCAGTATGTGGTTATCACCTTCAGTAGCTTGGCGATCTCCTCCGGCTTCACTAAGGCGGCGTGGTGTTTCACGTCCGGGGCAGGCAGGATGCCGCGCAGGTCTGCCGTTACGTCTCGCTGATTTCGTCCGGTGCTCACGCCATAGCGGAACACCTGGCCTATCAGGGTTTTGAGCCGGTGGGCGTTGTCTACATGGCCCCGGTTCTCAATCTCCCGCAGCACTGCCAGCACTTCAGGGGGCTGTATCTCGCCAATGGGACGGCGGCCCAGCTTCGGGAAGGCGTACATTTCAAGGCGGCGTTTGTTCTTCGGGTATGTCGTCTCGCCTACGGTCTTCTTGTGGACGTTTTCGAGCCATTCCGTAGCCACGGCCCGGAATGTGTTTGAGGCAGCGTCTACCCGTTCGGCTTTCATGGTGTGCCGGTGGTTTACGGGGTCGATACCTTCGGCCAATACTCGCTTGGCTTCGTCCCGTCCGGCCCTGGCTTCCTTCAGTGACGTGGCAGGGTAGGTGCCCAGGCTTAGGGTTTTTTCCTTTCCGCCGTATCGGTAGCGGAACCACCAGACTTTAGAGCCGGGCTTTATGACGAGCGTCAGCCCGCCCCCGTCCGCAAGTTTGCGTTGGGCTTTGCCTTCAGTCGTGGCGTTCTTCACGGCGGTGTCAGTCAGCTTGTTAACTGCTCTGCTCATGGTTTCCGCTCCATTTTGTGGGTATCGCTCCCGGCGAATGTGGGTAATACCCACAAACATACCCACAAAAATGTTAGGATTCCATAGGTAGTGTTCGGAATTTGGCGGCCTTAAATCGGCTGTAAGCCTTGCGGCAGAAGGGGTGTAAAGCGTTGTGGGAATTCTTCAGAATTTGAAATGGTGGGCCCACCTGGACTCGAACCAGGGACCAAAGGATTATGAGTCCTCTGCTCTAACCAACTGAGCTATAGGCCCTAAAAGGAAAGCGGGCGCCATTATACCCACGAGGGGTGGCGCCCGCTACTGTCTTGCGGATTAACCGTTGCCCTGGTCGTCAATAAAGCCGCGCAGGTGATCGGAGCGGGAAGGGTGGCGCAGTTTGCGCAGGGCCTTGGCTTCGATCTGACGGATACGCTCCCGGGTTACGTCGAACTGTTTGCCGACTTCTTCCAGGGTGTGGTCGGTGTTCATTTCAATACCAAAGCGCATGCGCAAGACTTTGGATTCGCGAGCGGTCAGGCCGGCCAGCACCGAGCGGGTGGCTTCGCGCAGACCCTCGGCAGTGGCGGAATCCACCGGCGACAGGGCCTGGATGTCCTCGATGAAATCGCCCAGATGGCTGTCTTCATCATCGCCGATCGGGGTTTCCATGGAGATCGGCTCTTTGGCGATCTTCAGTACCTTGCGGATCTTGTCTTCCGGCATGTCCATGCGCTCGCCCAGCTCTTCCGGCGTGGGTTCGCGGCCCATTTCCTGCAGCATCTGGCGGGAGATACGGTTGAGCTTGTTGATGGTCTCAATCATATGCACCGGAATCCGGATGGTACGGGCCTGGTCCGCGATGGAGCGGGTAATGGCCTGGCGAATCCACCAGGTGGCATAGGTAGAGAACTTGTAGCCGCGACGGTATTCAAACTTGTCCACGGCCTTCATCAGGCCGATGTTGCCTTCCTGAATCAGGTCCAGGAACTGCAGGCCACGGTTGGTGTATTTCTTGGCGATGGAGATCACCAGTCGCAGGTTAGCCTCGACCATTTCTTTCTTGGCGCGGCGGGCCTTGGCTTCGCCGATGGACACCCGACGGTTGATTTCCTTGATGTCGACTACGTCCAGATCCACTTCGGTCTGGACGTTCTGGATGCGCTTCTGCAGGCGCACGATCTCGTCGATGCGTTCACCAATGGCGGCGGCGTATGGCTTCTTGGTGGCCGCGATTTCTTTCGCCCATTCCAGGTCGGTCTCGTTGCCCGGGAACCATTTGATGAAATCTTTGCGCGGCATTTTGCAGTCGCGTACGCAGATCTGCATGATGGCCCGTTCGTTCTCCCGCACCAGATCGTTGGTGGAGCGAACCACGTTCACCAGTTCGTCAAACGCCTTGTTGCCCAGCTTGAATGGTGCAAACACCTGGCCCAGTTCGTTCAGGGCTTCCTGGGTTTTCTTGTGGCTGCGGCCGTGCTTGGCCAGGGCTTTGTCGGCGGCATCCAGTTTTTCTTTCAGCAACTCAAAACGCAGGCGGGTTTCTTCCGGGTCCGGACCGTTATCGGTTTCTTCCTCGGTTGAAGTGTCGTCGTCATCATCGCTGCTGTCGCTGTCGTCAGCAGAGGTGTCTTCACTGGTGTCTTCGCCCATGAACGGCTCGGCGTCGTCCGGGTCCAGGAAGCCGGTAACGATGTCGCTGATGCGGCCTTCGTTCTCGATGATGCGATCGTAAGCCTGAATCACGGTGCCGGCGGTGCCGGGGAAGTGGGCTACGGCCGCCATGACGTCGCGAATGCCTTCCTCAATGCGCTTGGCGATCACGATTTCGCCTTCACGGGTCAGCAGTTCAACGGTGCCCATTTCACGCATGTACATGCGCACCGGGTCGGTGGTGCGGCCGGCATCGGTTTCCACGGCGGCGAGAGCGGCGGCGGCTTCAGCGGCGGCGGCTTCGTCGGCGGTGGAGTCGCCTTCGGTCATCAACAGGGTATCGGCGTCGGGTGTTTCTTCGCACACCTGGATACCCATGTCGTTGATCATCCGGATAATGTCTTCAACCTGATCCGGATCTGCGATATCTTCCGGTAGGTGGTCGTTTACCTCGGCGTAAGTCAGGTAACCTTGTTCCTTGCCTCGTGCGATGAGGTCTTTCAAACGTGATTTCTGCGAATTGCCTGACATAGACACCCTGTGAACTCGCTTTTAAAGAGGAAAAAAGTTAAACAGCCATTATAGCTGCCGCGTATCTGCTGTGCCACCGAATGGTTAGATGGTGATCAGTGGCGTCAGTTTCAAGTGGTCATGCCCCAGTAACGGGATATAACGCAGATTTCAATCTACGTTGCCCTTGCTGAGCGTTCTCAGCTCTTCCCGCTGTTCCGGGGTGAGCGTGGCCAGATTCCGGAGCAGGGTTGCCAGTCTTTGCTGGCGCGCGGCCTCTTCGTTCGGGCTCAGCAGTTCTCTGGCGGCTGCCAGTATGCTTTCCCGGGCCGGTATGTGCTCCAGTCCATCAAACAGGTTGTAGAACCTGTCTCTGGCCTGTTTGTCCGTTGCCAGCCCCGAGACTAATGCCTTGCGGGTACTGATATTCTGTTCCATCAGCCAGCGGGCGAACCGCCCGGCCTGCTCCAGCTGGCGGTTGCTGTCAGCCAATGTTTTGACTTCCGCCGCCATTTCCGGTGCTTCCAGTAGTGCCAGGCAAAGCGTGCTGTCTTTGCTCAGCTTCACATCTATCCGTTCTTCTGTCGGCCGGTTCTGCCGCTCGCCGCGCCATCCGCGGGCTTTGAAGTCATTGCCTTTGGGCCGTTCCTGCCAGGGCTTCCGGCCGCCACATAGGCGCATCATTTCGTGCCACATGGCGTCCCGCAGTGTGCTGCGGGGCATCTTGTTCAGAAGCGGTTCTGCACGGGCTCTCAGTTCACCCCGGTGTTCCGGCAGCTCCAGGTTCAAACCCTCGCTCTGCCGGTCGAACAGGTAACGCGACAGGGGCGTTGCCGCCTCAATCCGCTCCCTGAAGGCGTCTGCGCCTTCCTTCCGGATCAGTGTGTCCGGGTCTTCACCCTGTGGCAGCATCAGAAACTGCAGATGCAGGCCGTCGGCCATCAGTTCCAGGGCGTTCTCCATGGCGCGGTCTGCTGCACGGAAACCGGCCTGATCGCCATCAAAGCAGAACACAATGTGCCGGACTTGCCTTAGCAGGGCGGTCAGGCTGTCCTGGTTGGTTGCGGTGCCCAGGGTTGCAACGGCATCGTGTATGCCGTGCTGGGCCAGCGCGATCACGTCCATGTAGCCTTCAACCACCAGCAGTTTGTCTAGCTGGCGGATGGCTTGCCGGGCCTCATAAAGGCCGTAGATCTCTCGGCTTTTATGAAACACATCCGACTCCGGGGAGTTGATGTATTTGGCCTTGTCGTCTCCAAGGGTTCGGCCGCCAAAGGCCACCGTTTTGCCCCGGGTGTTCCGGATCGGAAACATCACCCGATTGCGGAACAGATCTCTTGGCCGGCCGTACTTGTCGGAAACCGTTTTGGTTTCCAGTAATGGCTCTTTCAGGTCTTTCGGCGCCGCGTCAAAAAGCGCCGTTCCGGTGCCGGGCGCAAAGCCGATCTGGTACTGCTCGATGATGGCATCGTCCAGGCCGCGCTGTTTCAGGTAGTCCCGAGCGTAAGCGCCTTGCTGGCTGCCCAGAGCCGAGTGGTAGAAGCGGCTGGCGAAATCCAGGGCGTCGGTCAGGGATCTGGCCTGCTGCATTTCCTGGCGCGCGGCTTTATCATAGGGCACCTCAAGACCTGCCCGTTTGGCCAGCTCTTCGACAGCCTCGGTAAAGCCAAGCCCCTCGAATTCGCGGATAAAGCTGATGGCATCACCATGAGCGCCGCACCCGAAACAGTGGTAAAAGCCTTTATCTGGCCGAACGTTGAACGACGGTGTTTTTTCGTCGTGAAACGGACAACAGGCCTTGTAGTTGGCGCCAGCCTTTTTGAGGGTGATGCGGCTACCGATCAGCTCTGCCAGATCAATCCGATCAAGCAGGTCTTCAACAAATCGTTGAGGGATCAGTCCGCTCATGGTGGCTCCACTTCAGTCGGGGTGCCTGATACAAACCGGTATTCACCATAGCCAAAAATGCCGCCGAAGCCAGGCCTCGGCGGCATTTTCAGTTTGCCGGAGAAGGCGAAACGCCGTTCCGGCAATCAGTCTTGCTGTCGATGCGCGCTGAACTCAGTACAGACGCTCGAACTTACGCTGCTCACGCTGAAGCTTCTTGAGATGACGCTTAACGGCGGCAGCTGCTTTACGCTTACGAACAGCGGTCGGCTTCTCGTAGTGCTCACGACGACGTACTTCAGACAGTACACCGGCCTTCTCGCAGGAACGCTTGAAGCGACGCAGTGCTACATCAAACGGCTCATTCTCTTTCACTTTAACAGCTGGCATTCGAAAATCACCTACCTGATAGATTCGGTTTCAATTGGTTCCGCCGGCCTTGGCCACGCGGGCTCGATACCTGGTCAGATTGGCTAAAACTCGACCAGTGCATAATTTAGGGCGGCAATGATAGCCGTTGGATATGTTCAGGTCAATGACTGTTCAATGAAACTGCCGGAGCCTTTCGGGTTTCTGCTAAAATGCCGCCAGTTCCACATTCCCATTTCGGACGCGGCCCAGACTATGCTGATTCTTGGTATTGAAACCTCCTGTGACGAAACCGGCGTTGCCCTGTATGACACCGAGCAGGGCTTGCTGGCCCACGCGCTGTTCAGTCAGATTGCTATGCATGCGGATTATGGCGGGGTAGTGCCTGAGCTGGCGTCCCGTGACCATGTTCGCAAGCTCTTGCCGCTGTGTGACCAGGTCTTGGCCAAGGCTGGCAGGGATCGTAACGATCTTGAAGGGATAGCCTACACCGCCGGCCCCGGGCTGGTTGGGGCGCTGATGGTGGGTGGTTCCGTGGCCCATGCTCTGGGTTTCGCGCTGGGCATTCCGGTGCTGGGTGTTCACCACATGGAAGGGCATTTGCTGGCGCCAATGTTGGAAGACAATCCGCCAGCGTTTCCTTTTGTTGCTCTGTTGGTGTCCGGTGGTCACACCCAGCTGGTTCGGGTGGATGGTATCGGGCAGTACCAGATGCTGGGTGAATCGGTGGATGACGCCGCCGGCGAAGCCTTTGATAAAACCGCCAAGATGCTCGGGCTGGATTACCCCGGAGGCCCCCGGGTGGCGGCGCTGGCGGAGAAGGGCCGGGAGGGAATCTACCGTTTTCCCCGGCCAATGACGGATCGTCCCGGGCTGGATTTCAGCTTCAGCGGTTTGAAAACGTTTACCCTGAACACGGTGAACGATGCGAAAGATAACGATGCCTTCGATGAGCAGGTAAAAGCAGACATCGCCCTGGCCTTTGAGGCGGCTGTAGTGGATACCCTGACCATCAAGTGCCGGAGGGCGCTGGAGCAAACCGGTTGCAAGCGCCTGGTTATTGCCGGTGGAGTAAGCGCCAACAAGCGGTTGCGGGCAGGGCTGGAAAAGATGACCGCGAAACTCAATGGCTCGGTGTTTTACGCCCGCCCAGAGTTCTGTACTGACAACGGCGCGATGATTGCGTATGCCGGTGCCCAGCGGCTCCAGAGCGGTCAAAGGGACGGTGAGCGCATTGTTTCGGTGCCGCGCTGGCCGATGAATACCTTGCCGCCGGTTAACGAGCCGCGGGCGAATGGCCTGGTCGATTAACCCGGCCGGGCTTTAAAGCCCGGTTTCCCGGCCCTGGGCGAGGCGGATCAGGTTGTTGCGGTGGCGCACCACGATCAGCAGGGTCAGCAGCCCGAACAGTGGCAGGGTTTCCGGCTCAATCAGCGCGCTGATAACCGGCCCACTGGTAACCGCTACCAGGGAGGCCAGCGCTGAAATGCGCCAGCGCCACATGATCAGCAGCCAAAGCAGCGCCATGATACCGGTGGTCACCGGCGCCAACGCCAAACCGGCCCCGAGCGCTGTGGCCACGCCCTTGCCGCCTTTGAAACGATAGAACAGGGGAATCATGTGGCCGGTGACCGCGCACAGTGCCACCATGGCCTGAACCAGTATCGACATACCCGCAACGTGTGATAGCCACACTGGCAGCCAGCCTTTGAAGGCATCCAGTACCAGTGTAGCCACCGCCGGTTGCCAGCCACCCGCCCGGTATACGTTGGTGGCACCGGGGTTGCCGGAGCCCAGGGCTCTTGGGTCAGGCAGGCGCCAGAGCCTGCATACCGGGATGGCAAACAGCACGGAGCCGGCCAGGTAGGCGCCGAAGCAGAGTGCGACAATCAGAACTGGGTTACTGGTCAGGTTCATGGCCATATCACGGGCGCGCAGACGGCGCCGGGTGTTCTGTGAGAAAATGCCCGCCCTGAAGCTCAGTACACAGGCAAACTCCCACACTATCGTTTGCCTGCACATTATTCAATCAGCCTTGAGTGGAACACACTGGGAGTCCGGTTTGGCAGAAGGTTTGGTAGACACAGTGCTCATCGAGGGCCTGGCAGTGGACACCGTGATCGGCGTTTACGATTGGGAGAGGGAAATCACCCAGAGGATACTGGTGGATCTGGAAATGGCCTGGGACAACCGTGTGCCCGGGGCTAGCGACAATGTCGCCGATGCACTGGATTACGCGGCCGTTAGTGAGCGGGTGAGTGAATGCCTGCAAACCCTGAAACCCCAGCTGCTGGAACGGGCAGCGGAAGAGATTGCTGCGCTGTTGCAGTCGGAATTTGGTGTGCGCTGGCTACGGCTGACGCTGAACAAGCCCGGGGCCGTGCCGGCTGCGCGCTCCGTGGGCGTCCGGATTGAGCGGGGAACGCGGGCATGAGCCGGGTTTACATCAGTATTGGCACGAACATCGAGCGATACCGCCATGTCACTGTTGCGCTGGACGCGCTGGCAGGGTGGTTTGGAGATTTGACCATCTCGCCGGTTTACGAGAGTGAATCCGTCGGTTTTGAAGGTTCCGATTTCCTCAATCTGGTAGTGGGAATCGACACCGGGCTTTCGGTGGGTGAGCTGTCCCGCCGGTTCAAGCAGTTGGAAGCCGACAACGGCCGAACCCGATCTGCGCCCAAATTCAGCCCTCGAACCCTGGACCTGGATATATTGACCTATGATGATTCTGTCGGGGTGGTCGACGGTGTCGAGCTGCCGAGGGCGGAGATCCTCAAGAATGCTTTCGTGTTGCGGCCGCTGGCAGACATTGCCGGGGCGGAAATGCATCCGGCCTGCCGGCAAACTTACCAGCAGCTCTGGCAGGACTACCAGCGTGACCAGAAGCTCTGGCCGGTCGACTTCAGCTGGCAGGGGTGCCAGATTTCACGGGCGGTTGGCTGACCTGAATAGGCGGATCATCTGGTCGGTGGCACTGTCGCCGGCGGTGCCTTCGAATTTATCCCCGAGCAGCCGGGGCAGGATCTGGTTGCCAATTTGCTTGCCCAGTTCCACGCCCCACTGATCAAAGCAATCGATATCCCAGATCACGCTTTGCACGAAGGTGCGGTGCTCATACAGCGCGATCACGGCCCCAAGGGTTGTCGGGGTAATCTTGTCCATCACCAGAATATTGCTGGGTTTATTGCCTGGGATTTCCTTGTGGGGTGCCAGGGCTTTTGCGTCAGCCGAGGCCAAGCCCGCCTGCAACAGTTCCTGTTCCGCCTCGGCCCGGGTTTTCCCGGCCATCATCGCGCTGGCTTGGCTCAGGCAGTTGGCAAACAGGGTAGCGTGGTGATGTTCCACCGGATTGTGGGACTGCAAGGGGATGATGAAGTCAGCCGGGATCAGCCGTGTGCCCTGGTGAATCAGCTGGTGGTAAGCGTGCTGGCCATTGGCGCCAACGCCGCCCCACAGGATTGGCCCGGTTTCGTAATCCACGGCGGTGCCGATCTGCGTTACCCGCTTACCGTTACTTTCCATATCCAGCTGTTGCAAGTGCTCCGGCAGATGCTTGAGGTATTCGTCATACGGTAGAACGGCGTGGCTCTGTGCATCCCAGAAGTTGTTGTACCAGACGCTCAGCATGGCCATGATCACCGGCAGGTTGCTGGCCGCTGGCTGTTCACGGAAGTGACAGTCCATGGCGTGAGCACCCTCAAGCAGTGCCCGGAAGTGCTCCATACCGATGGTCAGGGCAATGGGCAGGCCGATGGCCGACCAGAGGGAGTACCGCCCCCCGACCCAGTCCCACATGGGGAAGACGTTGTTGCGGTCGATGCCGAACCGGATGGCTTCGTCCACGTTGGCGGTAACCGCCAGGAAATGCCGGGCCACCGCTGGCTGACTGCCGCTCTTGTCGAGAAACCACTGGCGGGCCAGCAGGCTGTTATCCAGCGTTTCCTGGGTGCGGAACGACTTCGACTGCACCAGGAATAAGGTGGTTTCCGGGTTCAGCGACCTCAAGGTTTCGGCGATATCGGTGCCGTCAATGTTGGCAACAAAGTGGCAGTTCAACTGGCCGTGCCAGAAGGGTTTCAGGGCTTCCACCACCAGTTTCGGGCCGAGGAACGAGCCGCCGATACCGATGCTCACCACGTCGGTAAAGGGTTTGTTGGTATAGCCGGTATGGCGGCCCTCGGTGATGGAAGACACCAGCTCCGCCATTCTGTCGAGTGTGGCGTGCACTTCCGGAATAATGTTTTCACCGTGTACCCGAACGTCCTGGCCGCGGGGTTGGCGCAATGCCGTGTGCAGGGCGGGGCGGTTTTCCGTTCGATTGACGATGCCGCCATCAAACAGCGCGTTTCGCTGCTGCTCCAGGCCACAGGCCTGGGCCAGGTCCATCAGCGCGTTGAAGGTCGCATCGGTAAGCCGATTGCGCGAGAAGTCCAGGGTCAGGCCTGCGCCGCTCACCAGGTACCGCTGGGCTCGCTGCGGGTCGTCCCTGAACAGATCCCGTATCGGCGTTCCGGCCAGCAGATCCTTGAGTTGGGCCAGAACCCGCCATTCCGGGAGATGAGTCAGTGGTGCCGGTTTGTCGGGCATCAGAGGTTCCTTTCTGTTCGCCGCCGGGCAGTCTTCAGGCGGTGGTTCCTGGTGTTATCGGGTGACGCTAAGGTTGTCGATTAGCCGGGTCGTCCCTAAAAACGCCGCGACCAGAAGCGTCAGCTCCCGATCTGCTTCGCTGGCGGGTTTCAGCGTCTGGCTGTTCACAATGTTGAAATAGTCCGGGCGTAGCCCGGCTTTGGCCAGCGTGTCGTTCGCTTCCCGTGCCAGATCGTCAAAATCGGAGCGGCCCTGTTCCAGCTGCGCAGCCACGCTGGTCAACGTCTGATACACCACCGGCGCAATGGCTCTCTCCTCTTCATTGAGATAGCCGTTTCTGGAGCTTTTCGCCAGCCCGTCCTCTTCGCGAACAGTGGGGGCGCCAATAATTTCAACCGGAATCATCAGGTCCCGGGTCAGTTTGCGGATGACCGCCAATTGCTGGAAATCTTTCTCGCCGAACACGGCCAGGTCGGGCTGAACCATGTTGAACAGCATGGTAACGACCGTTGCCACACCTTCGAAGTGCCCTGGCCGGCTGGCACCGCAGTGCCCCTCGCTGACTTCCGGCACAACCACTTTGGTTTGTCGGGCCAGGCCCTCGGGGTAAATCTCGTCCGCCGAAGGCGCGAACACCAGGGTGTTGCCAGCGGCGGCCAACTTGTCCTGGTCGTCGGCGAGTGTGCGGGGGTAAGTGTCCAGGTCTTCGTTGGCGCCGAACTGCATCGGATTGACAAAAATGCTGGTGACAACGATATCTGCAGCCTCTGCCGCCTTCCGTACCAGCGAAACGTGGCCCTCGTGCAGGTTGCCCATGGTGGGCACCAGGCCAATGGTTTTACCCTGCTGCCGGTAGCTGCGCAGAATGGTTCGGAGTTCTTTAAGTGAATGTACGGTTCTCATGCCTTGAACGTATGCTCCTCGGCCGGAAATGAACGCGCCTTGACGGCCTGGGCGTAGGCGGCGATGGCCTCTGGAATAGAGTTGGTTTCCGCCAGGAAGTTTTTCACGAAGCGGGGTTTGCGACCGGTGGTGATGCCCAGCATATCGTGGAGCACCAGCACCTGGCCGTCGGTGTCTGCGCCTGCGCCAATGCCGATCACCGGGGCCCGGACGGCCTGGGTGATGCGGGCAGCGAGAGGGGCGGGTACGCATTCCAGAAGGATGACATCGGCGCCTGCCGCTTCCAGCTCGCAGGCATGCTCGATCATGGCTTCGGCAGCCTTTTCGTCACGGCCCTGAACCTTGTAGCCGCCAAACTTGTTAACGAATTGTGGCGTCAGCCCCAGGTGGGCGCAAACCGGTACACCGCGCTCACTCAGGGCTTCGATGGTGTCTTTCATCCAGTCAGTACCCTCAAGCTTGACCATGTGGGCACCGGCTCGCATCAGTTCTGCGGCGTTGTCCAGGGCGTCGGTCACGGTGCCGTACGACATAAAGGGCATATCGGCCATGATCAGTGAACCCTGGTTGCCTTTGGCAACGCAGCTGGTGTGGTAAACCATCTGTTCCATTGTGACTGGCAGGGTGCTGTCATGCCCCTGCAGAACCATGCCCAGCGAATCACCAATCAGGATAACGTCAACGCCGGCCTCGCTGACCACATGTGCGAAGGTGGCATCGTAGGAGGTCAGGGCAGAGAAGGCTTCGCCCTTTTGCTTGTATTCCCGCAGGGTATTGATGGTAACTGCCATAAGATCCTTGCCTTTTGGGTGGATGGGCCGGTTCTGGCTCGGGGTCGTCCGAGTTCAGAGCGATAGATTAATGCCGGGGTATATCTGACACAAGAGTAGCATGGGAGTCTGGCTTGGGGTCAGTGACTTCCGGCCTTTGGGGGCAATAATCGAAGCTGGTTGTCCGGGCATGCTTGTCGCAGTGTTTCAATGCTTCGGCCATCAGGCAGCGTCAGCTCGGGATTCAGGTCGAGAATGGGCTGCAGCACGAAGTCCCGGTTGGCCAGCTCGGCATGGGGTACGGTCAGTCGCTCGTCGTGGATGCTGTCGTTGCCGTAAAGCAGCAGGTCAAGGTCCAGGGTTCGGGGCCCCCAGTGGCGCAGTCGCTCCCGGCCGTGAGCCTGTTCGATGGCTTGAAGATGATCCAGTAACTGGTGCGGCGTCAGCTCCGTGGACAATTGCACGGCGCCATTCACGAAGTCCGGTTGATCCTGGGGGCCAACCGGCCGGCTGGCATAGAAGGCAGACTGTGCCAGCAGGGTGGTATTGGGCAGGCTGGCCAGTTCGGCAACCGCGCGTGCCAGCTGGGCGGTTGGGTCTTCCAGATTGCTGCCCAGCCCAACATAGGCCACTACCGTCATGCTTGGGGTGGCCTTTTGACTGGGCTGCGTTTGCGGCGCCGTTTACGCGGGGTGCTGGCGGAGCCTAGCTCAGACAGCATTTTTTCCTGCCCGCGTTCATCCAGGCGCTGGAATTCCGTCCACCAGTCGCCGAGGCCCGGTTCGATTTCGCCGGCGGATTCACGTACCAGCAGGAAATCGTACGCAGCCCGGAAGCGCGGGTGGGCCAGCGTGCCAAAAGCTCGCTTGCCCTGGCGCCTGGGCAGGCGCATCTGCATTTCCCAGATCTCTTTCATCGGGCCTGAGAAGCGTTTCGGAATGGCTGTGGCCTGCACCTGCCGGCCAATGACTTTGCCGATGGCGCCATGAAGGGCGGGCTGCACCGGGTCGCCATTATCCTGGCGGCGGCGCCATTCCACTTGCAGGGCCGGCCAGAGCATGGCGGCAAACAGGAAGTAAGGCGTGACGGATTTGCCCCGGGCAATCCGGGCGTCGGTATTGCGCAGTGCCTGGCGAATGAGTTCGTCGGATTCCCCGGCGTCGATGGCCTTGGCGGTTTCCGGGAACAAGGGCGCCAGTAGGCCGTACTCGCTGAGCAAGTCGTAGGTAGCTTCGCCATGGCCCGCCGAGAACAGCTTGAGCACTTCATCAAACAGCCGGGCCGAGGGGATGTGAGTCAGCAATGGCGCCAGTTCCCGGATGGGAGCTTCGGTGTCCGGTTCAATTTCGAAACCCAGTTTAGCGGCAAAGCGGATGGCGCGAAGCATGCGAACCGGATCTTCCCGGTAGCGGGTTTCCGGGTCACCGATCAGGCGGATCTGGCGATTTTTCAGATCGTCAACGCCGTTGGCGTAGTCGATGATCGTGAAGTTGCGGATGCAGTAGTAAAGCGCGTTGATAGTGAAGTCACGGCGCAGGGCGTCTTCTTCCTGGTTGCCGTAGACATTGTCCCGCAACAGCAGGCCATGCTCACTGGTTCTGTGCTCATCGGCTGCCGGTTCGTCTTCGGTGTCCCGGGCGTTGCCCCTGAAAGTGGTCACCTCGATGATTTCCCGGCCGAATACCACATGCACAATCCGGAACCGGCGCCCGATCAGTCGGGAATTCCGGAACAGGTCGTGAACTTCCTCAGGGGTAGCGTCGGTGGCAATGTCGAAATCCTTTGGCTGCCCGCCCAGGAGGATGTCGCGCACGCCGCCGCCCACCAGATAAGCTTCATAGCCGGCTTTGTTGAGCCGATGCAGGACTTTTCGTGCGGGCTCGCTGATCATCGAGCGGGACACGGTGTGCTGATCCCGGGGGATCTCCTGCCGCTGGTAGCGTCGGGCTTTCTTTTTCCCGTTGCCGGGAATGAAGGAGCGTAGTTTTTCTACAAGTCGTTTAGGCATGAAATTCCGTGATTGCGATGCGCAAAGACGGGGATTTTAACGGTTTGCGCAGGAATTGCACATGTTTAGGCAGAAACGGAAATAGAAAAGGTGATTTTTGTTCAGGGGTTGGGGCGGTCAGGGTGAGTCTGTAGGCCAGATAATCAAAAGGCGGATTCGTTTTCACGAACCCGCCCTGAAAGCGTTGACGATCTGCATTGTTTTTGTTGTTGCCGGGATTCTTTTTGATTTTTCTACCCCACCGTGTTGTCCCAACAGTAAGGACATCAAATAACGCAAACGGAAAGCTTTGAATACATAGAGCGGTCAGGAGCAAGGTGCGGGTTATCGGGGTAGTTGCAGTGCCGCTTCAGGAGCGATTCTTCTCTACATCTACAACTCGCACATGCCTGGGGACCACTAAAAAGCAAAGTACCCAAAACACTCAGTTCGCTTGCATCCTGTTCTTGTTTTTGTTGCTGGATGCTCATGCAGCTTTTTGTTTTTGTTTTGCCGCTGCGTTGTCACTTTTGTTTTTGTTGTTGTGCGCTAATAAGAGTGCGAAGGCTGTGCCAGTTTTTGAAAACCTTTAATTAACAGAGGGTTATGTTTTTGTGAGAAATAAGTGTTACCCCGTATACGTCTAAAGTGTTACCTGTCTCACGTAACCTGAGTCGGAAGTGTTACCTTGGGGAACGCTGGGTAACAAATGATTTCGGGTTCATTTCTTTGTTCAGGAACTTTTCTTGCGGGGAATACCCAAACGCTGGCGACGTTCCCACAGAGATTTCCGGCTGATGCCCAGTTTCTGGGCCAGCTCGGTTTCGCTCATCCGGTCCTGGTTCTCCAGCACAAAATGCTGAAAGTAGTCTTCCAGAGACAGGTCGTTGGCGGAGTCCGGCTCACGGGTGCGGGTCTGCTCGTTGTTGCCTTCTACCAGGGTTTCCGGAATGTACTCGTCACTACCCTCGTTATCGAGGTCCAGCACTGCGGGGGTAATGATGTCGCCGTCGGTGAGAATGGACGCCCGTTCGATGGCATTCTCCAGCTCCCGCACGTTTCCTGGCCAGCGGCACCGCTCCAGCGCCTGCATGGCCTCCGGGCTGAGACTGAGCTCCGGCCGTCCGAGCTTCTCTGCCTGCCGCTTAAGGAAACGGCGGGCCAGGCCCAGAATGTCTGACCGGCGTTCTCGCAGGGGCGGAATTCGGATTTGCATTACGTTAAGGCGGTAATACAGGTCTTCCCGGAATTCTCCGGTGCGGGTCATTGCTTTCAGGTTCCGGTGGGTTGCGGCAATCATGCGCACATCCACTTTCCGGCTCTGGGTGGAGCCGACCTTGCGGATCTCGCTTTCCTGCAGCACGCGCAACAGCCGGGCCTGGGCTTCCGCTGGCAGTTCGCCGATCTCATCAAGGAACAGGCTGCCGCCATCGGCGGCTTCAATCAGGCCGGTACGGGCGGAAACGGCGCCGGTGAATGCGCCTTTCTCATGGCCGAACAACTCCGATTCAATCAGGCTTTCGGGGATGGCTGCGCAGTTTACGGAAATCAGCGGTTTGGTGGCCCTGGGGCTGAGCAAATGCAGGGCCCTGGCCGCCAATTCCTTACCGGTGCCGGACTCGCCCTGTATCAGGACGGTGGTTTCGGTCGGGGCCACCTTGCGAATCAGCGTGAACACCTTCTGCATGGGCTCGCACTGGCCATACATGATGGCTGCCGGGTCGGATTCGGTCGCCTGGTGCTGCCCGGCGCTCTCGCCACTGCCGGGCTCATCAGGCTGCGCACTCTGGCGAGCCAGGATGTTCTCCACGGCTGCGAGCATTTCATCGTGATCAAAGGGCTTGGCGATGTAGTCCACGGCGCCAAGTTTCATGGAGTCCACGGCTGAGCGCAGACTGGCATAGCTGGTCATGATCAGCACCGGGGTATTGGGCGCCCGGTTGATCATCTCGGTACCCGCCGCGCCGGGCAGGCGCAGATCGGTGATGATCAGGTCAAAGCCGTCGGGTTCCAGGTTGTCCGCTTCCTCAACGGAGACGGCATCCGCCACTTCGTAACCGGCGTGCTGCAGAAGCTTGCGGACCGCAGAGCGGATGATGTCTTCATCTTCAACTATCAGAATACGGGGCATATCGCGTTCACGACCTTTCGTTCGGGGTGCTGTTGCCGGTATCGGTGTCTGGCTCGTAGGCGGGCAGGCGTAACCTTACACAGGTTCCCCGCTGGCGTTCGGTATCTGCCGGGCTTTCCACCTGTACGTTGCCATAGTGTTCTTCAACAATGCTGTACACCAGTGAAAGCCCAAGGCCCGTACCTTTGTTCGGTGCTTTGGTGGTGTAAAACGGTTCAAAGATATGGTCCAGCTGGTCAGCGGGAATGCCGGTGCCTTCGTCAATCACTTCGATGATAGCGGAGTAGCCATCGCCCTTTCCACTGACCCGGATGGTACCGCCGTCTGGCGAGGCATCCCGGGCGTTGGCCAGGAGGTTGACGAAGACCTGCACCAGGCGTTGCTCATCCCCCAGTATCTGCAGGTTTTCCGGGCACTCGTTCCGGTACTGGATGCCCATGCCCTTGTCACTCAGCGACAACAGGTTGATGGATTCTTCCACGCAGCGGTGGATGCTGACCGGCTCATAGCGGTTGGCATGGGCGTGGTTGCCGGTTCGGGCAAAGTTCATCAGTGACTGCAATATGGCGGAGATGCGTCGGGTTTGCTGCTGTATCTGGTCTGCGGTTTCCAGGATGGACGGGTCGTCGGTTTCCAGTTTCAGGTTCTGGGCCAGCGACGAAATACCGGTGACCGGGTTGCCAATCTCGTGCGCAACACCGGCGGCCAGTCGGCCCACGGAGGCCAGCCGTTCACTGTGCATCAGCTCGTCTTCCAGTAATCGGGTTTCGGTCTGGTCTTCCACCAGAATGATCGAGCCACCTTCCGGATGGTCCGGCCCGCTCAGGGCAGCCTTATGAAGGTTCAGCCAGTGGGGCTTGCCGCGCAGGTCGAGCCGGTGCTTGTAACGGTGCAGGTCGTCGCCCCGGTTGAAGTCGTCCAGCAGGGTATGCCAGTGCTCCGGCAGGGCCATCAGTTTGGCGCCGACCACCTCGTCGGCAGAAATGCCAGTGAGCGATTCGATGGCGTGGTTCCACATCAGGATTTCGCCATCCTCACCGACAGAGCAGGCGGGTATCGGCAGGTTCTGCAGGGTCTGCCGGTAGTGGCGCCGCAAGTTGTCGAGCTCCCCGGCCAGGCCGGTAAGCTGGTTCTGGTAGTCGCCCAGCGCCCGCTCCACATAGCGGATGTCCTGGCCGGTGCCGCCGTGGGTCAGGGGTTTGAAGCCCAGATGGCGTTTGACAATATCCCTGGCTACGGCGGGGCCCAGCAAGCCCGACAGGTTGATTTCAACCTGATCCCTCAGGCGCCTGAGCTGGTAGGGGCGAAACTCCACATTGGGCAGCTTTAATTGCCCCAGTGCACGCTCTACTTCCCGTCGGGCCACGGTCGGGCCCAGCGGGTCGGTCAGATGTTGAACGAAGTCGTTGGAGGATGTTGCCAGCAGTTCCCTGCGCTGTGGGCGAGACAGCGCACCCAGGGAGCAGGCCTGTGCCGCGCTGGTTTCTTCCGGAGACGCGGGGCTCAGGATTGAGACCAGTGCAAACACCGAAATGTTGGCCGTCAGGCTGATGAAAGTGAACAGGTGCCAATTGTCATAACCCGGGGTGACCGGAAGATCCAGCCAGGACAGCAGGTCGGCGGCGTAGGAAAACGGCAGCACCAGGGTGGTCATCCAGATGGCCAGGCCGGTCAGCAGTCCGGCGATCAGACCGCGCCGGTTGCCCTCCGGCCAGTAGATAACGCCGAGGGCGCCTGGTAGCAGCTGCAAGGTGCCGGAGAGCGAGATGGCTCCGAGGATGGACAGGTCCAGGTTCTGGCCAATGGTTTCGTGGAACAGCAGCGCCAGAAACAGGATAACGGCAATGAGCAGGCGTTTTACCCACTGCAGCCATTGATAGATGTCGCCCTGGTCTTTGGGAGTTTTCAGGGGCAGCACAACATGGTTGAGAACCATGCCCGACAGCGCCAGGGTGCTGACGATCATCAGCCCGCTGGCGGCGGAAAGCCCTGCGATATACATCAACAGTGTTAGCGCCGGGCTCTCCAGTGCCTGGGCCACCCCGATACTGAAAAACGCCTGGGGCACAACAACACCCAGGGCCTGGCCGGCCCAGACAATCAGGGGCACTGGCAGGCCAAGCAGTAGCAGATACAGGGGCAGGCCCCAGCTGGCTTTCGCCAGGGCCCTTGGCGAGGGGTTCTCGCTGAAGGTCATATGGTACATGTGCGGGAGGACCAGCGCGGCGGCAAACGACATCAGCAGCAGGGCCCGCCAGCTGCCATCATTGATCGCCATGGTCATGGTTGCCTCGGGGTGTGAGGCCCGGGCCAACCATTCTTCAAGCCCGTCGGTGCCGCCGAACACACCGAATAACACCACACCGCCCAGCACCAGCAGGGCAACCACCTTGACCAGGGAGTCAAAGGCGATGGCCAGCACCAGCCCCTGATGGTTGCCAGAGCTCTGGTGCCGGCGTGCGCCAAAGAGCATGGTGAACAGCACGACGATCAGGCTGAACATCACGCTGATGGCTTTGGGCGAGGTGTCAGGCGCGAGCAGGGACGCCGATACCGCAACAGCCTGAATCTGCATGCTCAGCAGCGCCAGAATGGCGGCGGCTGAGCAGAGTGTCACCAGGGTGCCGGCCCACTGGCTGCGATAACGATAGGCAAAGAGGTCAGCCAGGGACGTCAGTTGATAAGCGCGGCCGATGCGCAAGATCGGGTTCAGCAACACCGGCGCCAGCAGAAAGGCCCCGGAGATACCCAGATAGTAAGCCAGAAAGCCGTAACCGGATTCCGCCGCCATGCCGATGGCGCCGTAGACTGCCCAGATGCCGGCGTAGACGCCAAGGCTCAGGGTATAAACCAGAGGATGCCGTACCCACTGACGCAGCAGGGTGCCCCGCTCGGTACTCCAGGCAATGCCGAACAACAGAATCAGGTACAGGAGGCTGGCCAGTAGCAGGCCGCTGGCGCTAAAACTCATTGGGGTCTCGCCGCCATTCAAGCCAGAAACCGATGGCAATCAGGCCACCCCAGATCACATAGGGGCTATACCAGGCGTTGTCTGGTGAGGTCCACCAGTCCAGGATGTTGGGAGAAAAAATATAAATGGCCAGTACCAGCAAAAAGACCAGGCGGTAGATATACATCGGCTCAGTGGTCCGGACGCAAGTGTGTGTTTGGGGTTATACCACGGGCCTGCCGGGATGTCAGGGGGATGGCGTGCCGGCGCCAGTTTTCCCGGCCCCAGGCGAGCACATCGTCCACCGTTGCCTGCACAAGCGCGGGCGGAGGCTGTTGGCCAAGGGCTGCCAGTGCGTTGACCAGGTTGGCGGCGGGCTGCTGATCATCCAGTGCCGGAGCGTGGGTCTGTTTGCTCAGCTTCTGGCCCTGATCGTTCACGACGACCGGTATATGCAGCCACTGTGGTGACTGGGCACCAAGAGCCCGGAAAATCTGTTGCTGCTGGGCGGTCATGTCCAGTAAGTCGGAGCCCCGCACCACGTGGCTGATGTTCTGGTCTATATCGTCCACCACCACGGCCAGTTGGTAGGCGTAGAAGCCTTCCTTGCGCAGTAGCACCGGGTCGTCCAGCTCTGCCGCTACTTTCTGTTGCTGATCGCCCAGCAGCAGATCCTGCCAGTGGCTGACTTCGTCGGTCAGGGCAAACCGAATGGCGTAGGGAGTGTCACCGGGTGCAGGCTGGCCATCTCGGCAGTGGTCCGGATGATAACCGCCGTGCTTTTGGAGCAGTTTTCGGGAGCACCGGCACCGATAGGCTTTATGCCGCGCCAGAAGCTGGTCAATGGCGGCCTGGTAGGCGTCGTGGCGCCGGGATTGAAACCGTACCGGTTCGTCAGGAAACAGCCCGTGGCAATCCAGGGAATGGAGAATCTGGCCGGTGGCCTCGGGGGGCTCCCGTAGCGGGTCCAGGTCTTCGATGCGAACCAGCCAGTCGCCACCGGCGGTGCGGGCTTCCAGCCAACTGGCCAGGGCGGTTACAAGGGAGCCGAAATGCAGCGGTCCTGTCGGGGAAGGGGCAAAACGCCCACGGTACCGTGGTTGCTCCATAGAGACTCAGTAAGCCGGCTGCTCATGCGGCCGGCTATCGGTGGGGCTCAGATGCCAGTCTGGCGCTCGCGGATTTCCGCCAGGGTTTTGCAGTCGATGCACAGTGTGGCCGTCGGGCGAGCTTCCAGGCGACGAATGCCGATCTCCACGCCGCACTGATCGCAGAAGCCGTAGTCGTCTTTGTCGATGCGGTCGATGGTCTGGTCAATCTTTTTGATCAGCTTGCGCTCGCGATCCCGGGTGCGCAGCTCCAGGCTGAATTCTTCTTCCTGGGTTGCACGGTCACTGGGATCCGCGTAATTTGCGGCGTCTTCCTGCATGTGGTGCATGGTGCGGTCCACTTCTTCCATCAGCTCCTGTTTCCATTGCAGGAGCAGATTTTTGAAGTGCTGCAGCATGTCAGCACTCATGTAGTCTTCACCCTTTTTCATTTCATAAGGGGTGAAATTGGTAAAACGTTCGCGTGGTTGTTCTGCAGTGTTTGCCATTGAACCCGGCCTCTTGTTTGTACTACTACAAGAACGCTTTGCTTCCGCCGCGCCAGCACGGTTGCTGCGCGGTTTAACCCTGGATAAAAGCATTCGTCCTGAAACGGGAATTTGCGGAAAATAGCAGATTAGTCTCAGGGTGGCCAGCCTTGTGACAACGACTTTTTGCGGAGATCACATGAAGTTTGCTGAACCTTTGGTGGAAGGGCGGCTGATTCGCCGCTACAAACGCTTCCTTGCCGATGTGCGATTGCCCGATGGCGAGGAGGTAACGGCCCACTGCCCGAACACCGGCTCCATGCTGGGCTGCCAGCCCGATAACGCCAGGGTCTGGCTGAGCCGTAGCGATAATCCCAAGCGCAAGTTGAAGTACACCTGGGAGCTGGTGGAAACCGCCCCGGCGGTATTTGCCTGCGTGAATACCGCCCGTCCCAACGCCCAGGCACGGGAGGCCATTGAAGCCGGGCGGGTACCGGAGCTGGCCGGTTACACAGAGTGCCGGGCAGAAGTGCGTTACGGTGATGAGAAAAGCCGGATAGATTTGTTGTTGTCGGGCCATCCGGCGCGGCCAGACGCCTGGGTTGAGGTGAAGAATGTCACGCTGGCGGACGGTTCAAGCGGCTATTTCCCGGATGCGGTGACCGAAAGGGGCCAGAAGCACCTTCGGGAACTGATGGCGCAGGTTGCAAAAGGCGACCGGGCGGTACTCTTCTTTGTGGTTAACCACACAGGAATCGAAAGGGTGCGCCCGGCGGATCATATTGATGCCCACTATGGCGAGTTGTTACGCCAGGCGAAGGCCGCCGGGGTCGAGGTGCTGGCTTATCGCGCCGCGCTGTCGGGACCGGATGGCAACCCGGGAGGCGGGCTGGACCTGACCGAAGCGGTGCCGGTCAGTCTCCAAGCCTGATTTCGATCTGGTCACCGTTCTGGCGTACCTCCAGGGCGGTCAAGGCATCGCCCTGGCAAGGGCCCGCAATGCATTCACCGGTGCCGGGCTTGAACAACGCGCCGTGGGTAGAGCATTGGATAAACAGGTTGTCGGCGTCCATGAATTTGCCCGGCATCCAGTTCAGTTCGATGCCCAGGTGCGGGCAGATGTTCAGGTAGGCTTTCGGCTCGCTACCATCCAGAAACACAAAACCGGTCAGGGGCATGCCTTCCGGTTCACGGGCTTTCTGTTTCAGCCGGAATTCAATAAACCGGCCTGGAACCAGTTCCGTTGCCGGGCAAACGGTCTCCCAGGGATGGTTCTGTTCCGTCATTTTGGCAGCAGGGCGTATCGCATGCGGGTGCCGTGGTTCAGTGACATCACGATTTCATCGGCCTCCAGGCGATGGGGGAAATAGCAGCCGGAGATCTTGGCGCTGGCGATGCTGGCACCCTCCATCCGGGATTTGGAAAAGTCGATGCCGCGCAGGTCGGCGCCCCGGAAGTAAGCGTGGCGCAAATCCAGCCCCTTGGCGTCGAGGCCGCGTAAATCCAGGCCCCGGAAGTCGCCATGGGCAAAACTGGGCAGGTCGCTCAGTTTTGCTTTCTCGGCATTGAACGCCTTGATGTCTTCGCTGCGCAGTATGTCATACAGCGGGTGATCAATCTGATGCAGTTCGTGTTCCTGAATGTCGTCCATCTCACACCTCGAATGGAATGATGCCAAGCGTACGCAGGTAAGTTTAGACGCTTTGGCTCGGTGGCAAGCCAAAGTGCTGCCGAATTCGGTCTGCAACTGCTTCTGCTACATGCTCCTGGTCGGTATGCAGGTGCACGGTGTGGGTTTTCTCCTCCACCGTCAGTGGCTCGAACCAGCGTTGCTGTGCATCCAGCAGGTCTTCGGTGGCTTCCGAGGCATCGCCTTTGCGTTTGCGCACCCACTCCCGCCTTAGCTGTTCCGGGGCCTCGCAGTGCAGCAGCGCAAAGGGCACGCCCTGGGCCTCGGCCACCTTGGCAAAGAGGGTGCGTTCGCGTTCTTTCAGGCAGGCGGCATCCACGATGACAGAAAGCCCGGAGGCCAGCAGGTCCTGGGCCAGATTGGCGAGGTGCTGGTAAGTCTGTTCGGTGACTTCCGGGCTGTACAGGTCCGTGCCAACGCCGGATTTGCTGTCGTCCAGCGGTCCAAGGCCGTGCAACCGCTTGCGCTCAACATCTGAGCGCAGCCTGATCAGGTTCAGCTCGCCGGCCATGGCGGCACTGACGCAGGTTTTGCCGCTGGCTGAAAGCCCGGTGGTGGCCAGCAGGTAATGGTTGGGGATCTCGCCGTAATCTTCCGCCAACTGGGCGTAATCCCGGTAGCGTTGCATCAGGCCGGCTTTTTCGCCCTCGCCCAGGCTGGGGTTAGCCATGGTGAACAAGGCAATCTTGGCCCGGACCATCGCCCGGTAAGCCTTGTAGAGCGGGAGCAGCGCCAAGGCTTCGAAATCGCCCCGGTATTCCAGATAGCTGTTCAGTACCAGGTTGGCCAGCAGCGGTTCACGGCGGGATTCCAGGTCCATCAGCAGAAACGCCAGATCGTTGATGACATCAATCCAGCGGAACGGCTCATTGAATTCGATGCAGTCGAACACCGTGACCTGATCGTTGAACACCGTAATATTGGCCAGGTGCAAGTCGCCATGGCATTCCCGCACCATGCCCTTGGTCCTGCGGCTGGCAATCAGCTCCCGGTGCCGCTCGAAGGTGGTCCGGGTCCATTCTTCCAGATTGTCCAGCTGCAGCAGCAGGGTGTTGTCGTCCAGCATCGGGCGAATCTGGTCGAAGTTTTCCTGCATCGCGGCGTACACCGCTTCCGGGGTGCCCAGGGGTTTATCTTCGGCAACGGCAGGCAAGCTATCGTGGAACTGCGCTACCTGGCGGGACAGGTTGGTGAGCATCTCCGGTGGCAGGTCACCGCGCTCCTGGCGCTTGTCGAACAGCTGGTCCTGGTCGAACTGGCGCATGCGGATGGCGTATTCAAAGGCTTCTCCCTCGCCGCCGATAACAGGTTGCTCCGGTGTGCCGGTAATGGGCAAAACGTCCTGGTACAGTTCCGAGGCCAGGCGGCTGTTGAGTCGGAGTTCTTCCTCGCAGAAGTGCTTGCGGCGCGCCAGGGTGGAGAAGTCCAGAAAGCCGAAATCCATCGGTTTTTTGATCTTGTAGGCGTAGCTGCCGGTCAGTAACACCTGTGAAATATGGGTTTCAATGACCTGGAAGCCCTGTACCGGGTGGTCATACAGTGCCGGGTTTTGCAGTGCCTTGATCAGTGTTTCCGATGGGGTCGCGCTCACGGTGTGCTCCTGGTTCCCTGAACTCATTGATTTTTATCGCTCTGTTCTGATTGGCCTACTATAACGGGCGGATTACAGAAATAACACACAACAGACCTGCCGAAGGGGTCGCCCGCTTCGTTATAATCCGGCCATGACCAAATCTCGTTCCCCCCGTAAAAAATCGTCCAAATCCAGGCCAGCGGCCAAACGCAGCGGTTTCTGGCGTTTCATGTTTCGTGTCGGGGCCCTGGGCCTGGTGCTTCTGGCCGGCTGGATGGTGTACCTGGATGCGGTTGTAACCTCCCGTTTTGAGGGCCGCCGTTTTGAAGTGCCGTCCCGTGTCTACGCCCGGCCGTTGGAGCTTTATGATGGCGCGAGCGTAAGCGCGGCAGGCCTTGCCCGGGAGCTGGAATTGGCCGGCTACCGGGCCGGAGATGGCGTTCGGGCCGGGACTTATCAGCGAAATGGCGGGCGGTTTATGATCAGCGCTCGTGGTTTCAGGTTCCCCGATGGTGAAGAGCCCAGGCGCCGATTGTCATTGGTGGTGTCGGGAGACCGTGTTCAGTCGTTTTCGGTGGTCGCCGGCCCGGATTCCCCGATTGTCCGGCTGGAACCGGCCCAGATCGGCGGTATCTACCCCTCCCACCGGGAGGACCGGGTGCTGGTTCGGCTGGATGAAGTACCGGAACTGTTGCCCCTTGGCCTGATGGCTATTGAGGATCGACAGTTTTACGATCATTACGGCGTTGCGCCGCTGTCTATTGCCCGGGCCATGCTGGCCAACGTTAAAGCCGGGCAGATTGTGCAGGGCGGCAGTACCCTGACCCAGCAGTTGGTGAAGAACTTTTTCCTGACCCGCGACCAGACCCTGGTACGCAAGGGCAATGAAGCCTTGATGTCGATCCTGCTGGAATGGCATTACGAGAAAGACGACATTCTGGAAACCTATCTGAACGAGGTCTACCTTGGCCAGGCAGGCAACCGCAGCATCAACGGCTTTGGCCTGGCCAGCCAGTTTTTCTTTGGGGAGCCCCTGAAAGATCTGGACGTTCATCAGATTGCCCTGTTGATCGGCATGGTCAAAGGCCCCAGTTACTACAATCCGCGCCGACACCCGGAGCGCGCCAAGGCTCGGCGAGACCTGGTGCTGTCGGAAATGGCCGAGGCCGGGCTAATCAGCGCTGATGACGCTACTCGCGCTATCGGCCAGCCCCTGGGTGTGAGCGCCCGGCCGTCCTATACCGACAGCCGTTACCCGGCGTACATTGACTTGGTGCGCCGGCACCTGGGGCGCGATTACCGTGAAGAAGACCTGCAAAGCGAGGGTTTGCGCATCTTCACCACCCTGGACCCGGCGGTTCAGGATGCGTCAGAAAAGGCGATTCGCGATACTCTGCCCCGGCTGGCCCGCGGTGAGACCCGCGAGGCTCTTGAAGCGGCCCTGGTGGTCACCGCCAAGGACACCGGCGAGGTGTTGGCGCTGGTGGGCGGAAAAGACCCGGAGTTTGCCGGTTTCAACCGTGCGGTGGACGCCCGCCGGCCGATTGGCTCGCTGATCAAACCGTTTACCTACCTGGCAGCTCTGGAGCAGGCCGACCGGTATACCTTGATTACGCCGGTACAGGATCGCGCGTTTACCCTGGAGTTTGACGACGGCCGGTTGTGGCAGCCCAAGAACTTTGATGGTGAGGAGCGTGGCGAAGTGCCCCTGCACCTGGCCCTGTCCCGATCCTACAACCTCCCGGCAGTGCGTGTCGGGCTGGATGTCGGCATCCCGCGCGTGCAGAAAGTGTTGAGGGCATTTGGGGTGACCACACCGATTTCGGACTATCCCTCGCTGCTGCTTGGCTCGATGTCGTTGACGCCGGCGGAAGTGGCCCAGCTCTACCAGGGGCTGGCTACCTCGGGCTTCAACACACCCTTGCGGACCATTCGGGAAGTGACCGATGCCCGCAACGAGCCTTTGTCTCGCTACAGCCTGAAGGTCGACCGGGTTGCCGATCCCGCTGCTGCGCACCTGGTGCAGTACGCCATGCAGGAAACCATGCAGGAGGGGACGGGCCGCTCTGCATACCTCACCCTGCCTGATCGCCTGACATTGGCGGGAAAGACCGGCACAACCGATCAGGGCCGGGACTCCTGGTTTGCCGGGTTCAGTGGTGATTATCTGGCGGTGGCCTGGGTGGGGCGTGACGATAACGGCCCCACGGTATTGACCGGCGCCTCTGGCGCCTTGCCGGTGTGGTCTGCAATGATGGCGCAGTTGCCACAGCATGGCTTTTCACCGGTCATGCCGGACGGTGTCCAGTATCATTGGGTCAATGCCCGCGAACAGGCATTGACGGGAGAGCGGTGTGAGGATGCCCGTCTGGTGCCATTTATCGCCGGCAGTGAGCCCCGGCAGCGCCTGGACTGCGAAGGGCAGTTCGGCCGGCAAATACGCAGTTGGTTTGAAGGATTGTTCCGATGAATAAAACAACGATTACCCGCGCCGGTTGCCTGGCCATGGCGCTGGGTCTTGCAGGTTGCGCCAGCGGCCCCGGGGGTGGCTCTATCTACGTACCTATGGGCGGCGACGATCGCTCGAGTGCGCCGGAACCGCCAAGAACCGCGGAACCGCAAGAAGAGTCTGAGCCCCGGGTATGGCGCAAGAGCGAGCAGCCCGAGGTGAGTGAGCCGGAGGCGCCCGCTACCCGCTCGCCCAGTTATCGGGAGTCCGGTGACGAACTGCCGGCCGCAGCGGTCAGCCTGATTCGTGACGCCGACCAGCGCCTGGCGCAGGGGGACTCTGCCGGCGCTATCGCCCGCCTGGAGCGGGCACAACGCATAGCGCCGCGTTCCTCAGAGGTTTATTTCAAGCTGGCGGAAGCCTATGTGTCTGGTGACAATCTGGGGGCGGCAGAACAGTTCACGCTGAAAGGTCTGTCGCTGGCGGGTAACGATTCGAGGATGCAGCGCTCGGGTTGGTTGCTGCTGGCGGATATTCGCCGGGCCAGGGGTAATGTGGCCGGGGCCGATCAGGCTGAGGCCCGTGCCGGGGCTTTGTAGGGCGAGAAAGGAGCCCCGAAACTAACGGGGCTCCTTTGATTCCAACTATTTATTCGAACGTTACAGAGGTTTCTTCACCTGCCTGGACGACTATTTCGATGCCTTCGGCAGGCACAAACGTGAGATCTTCATCGGCAGGGGAGCCATCGGTGTCTTCGAGCTCATCGATATCACAGGTGTAACTTACCGTGTAACTGCCTTTTGGGATAAACCACGCTCCGTATTCATACGTTTCGGTATCCACGGGCGCGACTACGAGGGGCTCGTTTGAACTACCGAGATCGTCGGGAATGACGTCATGTCCTTCGTGAATATAGACGGCTCCCGCGTAAGTGGAGGGGTTTGAGCCGGAGTCAGAGCAGGTTTGTGTAAGAAGGGTTGGGTCAATCGCACCGGTAATAGTCCCGACCTGACTGTTGTCCGCAAGTCTGAGGACGGGTTTGAGAAGGTATCTGCCCAGTCCTGGCGGATTAATAAGCGATTTACGGACGTCAAAGTCGATAGTGAAACTCACAATGCCGTCCGCAGGCACAACAAAGCCGCTAGTCTGGAGCCCGCGAGTATCTCCGGATGGTACGAAAAGACCATGAACACCACCGTTGTCATCGACAACAGAAAAGGTGCTTTCATCCCCTAGCTTTAAACGAACCCACTCGTATTGGCCTGCAGGGAGCTCCTGCTCGCTAATCAAGGTTGCGACGGTGCCATCCTGCAGGTCTAGCAGATTAATATTCTCAAGGCCGGAGGCTGGATCTACATCGAACCTGATAATCTCATCATCCCGTTTTAGCTCCAGCGCCACGATCGAGATGTTGACCTCTTGGACGCTGTCTACAGCTGCATCGGTCAGGTTGAAGGACGCTGTACCGGTAGCGTCTGAAGATGAGTTAAGGCCGTCGCCGCCACAGGCGGCCAATGCGGCCGCAAGGGCGGAGACCGCGAAAACTTGGGTTGAACGCTTCATAAATCCTCCGGTTCGTATCCGTTTCGTTGTTTATCCGGCGTTGCAATCGCCAGTAATGACTTCACGATCCGGAATCGCTGCGGGTTCCCCTCGATTTGATTAACATTTACACATGAGTTGGTCATAATTCGCCGATAAGGGCAGGGCTGTTATAGACTGCGCGCTTCCGTAAACCGTCATCAGGCAGTACTTTTTGGCCATTCTTCCGTTTCGCCCATCCGCCCAAAAGCGATTTCAGCGCCTGGTGCAGCCGCACCTGACGGCGTTGCACAGCTTTGCCTATCGATTAACCGGTAGCCTTCAGGACGCCGAGGATCTGGTGCAGGATGTGGTGGTGAAGCTCTACCCGCGCCTGGATGAGCTGGAATCCGTGGATCAGCTCAGGCCGTGGTTAAACCGGGTGTTGTACCGTCAGTTCATCGATTCCGTCAGAAAGAAGGGGCGCCAGGCCGATCGTCCGGTGAGCGAATTGATGGAGGCGGAGAGTCAGTCTGATTGGCTCGACAGCCAGATGTCGGACGATCAGTCGCCCGAGCTGGAGCTAAACAAAGAACGGCTTGGCCCAATGCTCGACCGGGCGCTGGAACAGATGTCGCCGGACCAGCGCACCCTGCTGTTGCTTCACGATGTGGATGGCTGGCGCCAGGAAGATGTGGCGGAAGTGTTGGGCGTGCCCATCGGAACCGTCAAATCCCGGCTGCATCGCAGTCGGGCTGCCTTGAGGAAGCATCTTCAGTTGGCAATGGAACCGGATGATGATTCCGGGCGTCTGGAACATTGAGGTGATAACTATGTCCTGTCGGCAAATCCAATCACAATTGCCCGACTATGTTCGGGGCCAGCTGCCCGCCGATGAGTCGCAGGTGGTGCGCGTGCACCTGGAGAGTTGTGCTCTGTGCCAGCAGCACGAGGCGTTCGAGCGCTCGCTGATGTCCGAATTGGCTTCACGCTGCAGGCTGCCGGAACCGTCACCGGGCTTTGAAAACCGGGTGTTCGGCCAGCTTCCCGCACCGGCCTCCAATCACAAGGTTCATGTGGCCTGGGGCGGTGCCGTTGCGGCCGCGCTGGTGCTGGGTCTGATGCTCGGCCACGGGGGAGATAAACCCGCGCTTGAGCCGGAAGTGGCAGCCACGGCCCCGGCCGAAGAAGCGGCGGCTCCGTCAGAGCTGGCGCCGGTGGAACGAACGGTACGGCTGGCCTTTAATGCCGGTGAAGCCCTGGATGATGTTACCTTGACACTGGATCTGCCGCCCCATGTAGAGTTGTCAGGCTTGCCCGGTCAGCATCGGGTCAGCTGGCAGGTGAGTCTTGTACAGGGCGACAATGTGCTGGAGTTACCCTTGACGATTCTGTTTCCCGGCGCCGGCGAGTTGGTTGCCGAACTCGATGCCAACGGTCGTCAGAAAGTTTTCAGGGCGATGGTGCCCCAGTACCCGAACGATGATGGCCCGGCAGCCTCCGGCAGTCGGACAAATCACGAGGAGCCTGCAACATGAGCGTTTGTGAATCCTGGTGGCGGGCCAGCTCTTCCCGCTTGATGCTGGCGGCCGTGCTGGTAGTGAGCGCCCCTTTGGCGCTGGCTGACGACCTTGATGTGACCATGAGAATGGTGGACGACAGCGAAGATCTCACCGGTGCCGTGACTCGGGAAATACGCCTGCCGGAGTTGCCCGGATTGCGCCGCCATGAACGGGGTAATACCTTTGCGCCCGGCAGGGCAACGGCAGAGGATGCCAGAGAGCGGGGGCGGGAATTTGGCCAGTCGGTCTCCGAGCGTGCCCGGGAAGTCCGGGGTGGAAATCCGGATATCGGGCGCGACAGTCTTCCGGAAACTGTACGGGATCTTGACGAACTGAGGCCTGAGCTACCGTCACCATCGTCACGTCCCTGATCTTTTATCTGTGTTAACCTCAGGGCTCGCCCGGAACGGGGCTGCCCCGGCCGGTTCCGTTGATGTCGAGCCTGAGGTTTTCGGTTGTTCAAGACCCTTCGTTTTGTGGGCCTGTTGGCCATCTCCGCTGTCGTTGTTGCCGAGCCGGATCAATCCGCGCAGCAGGCCATGGCCACTGGCATTGAACAGTTTCAGCAGGGCGATTATCCCGCCGCACGGCAGCAGTTTGAAGCGGCCAGGGAGCTGGGGCACGACAGCCCGGCCCTGACCTACAACCTGGCGGTCACCTACTACAAAACCGGTGATTATCCGGCCGCCGAAGCTCTGTTTCTCCAGCTTTTGCAGGGGCCAAATCAGGCTCTTGCCCACTACAATCTCGGTCTGGTTGCCCTGGCGGATGGCCGAACGGCCGAGGCAGAACGCTGGTTTCAGGAATCTGCCCGTCAGGAAGCGCCAGAAACCATCCGTGAGCTGGCACAGCGGCAGCTGGCCAAACTGGCCGAAGTCGCCCCCTCTGACTCGTCCTCGATGAAATCGATTGCCCAAGGCTACTTGGCTACCGGGCTTGGATACGACAGCAATGTGGCCGGCGTTCCCGACGACTCGCCGAGCGACAGAGGCAGCTTTTTCGCCGAGCTGGTGGCGGCGGGCACTCTGAGCCAGCCGGTCAGCGAGCACTGGCGGGTGGTCTGGGATGGCGTGATTTATGGTCAGGATTATACCCGCGGCCGGGCGGACGACACGTCTGTGGTTCAGGCCCGGGCGGCCGGGGTGCGCCGCTTTGACCAGTGGGAACTTGGCCTGCGTGCCGGTGCCTCACGGGCCTGGCTGGGCAATGATGAGCTGGAAACCCGTGTAGGCCTGAGCCTGTTCGGCCGTTCCGGCGTTTGCCCGTTATCCGACTGGCTGTCCGGCTGTTCATGGTCGGTGTCAGCGGATCAGGTGAATGGTGGCCCGGATTACGCCGCCTATGATGGCCAGTGGTACCAGTTTGAAGTCCGTGCCGAACAAAACGTTGATTGGCTGCTTGTTGAAGCATTCTATCGTTGGCAGCGCAATCATCGGAAAGACTTTCAACAGGACGAGTTTTTCGCCAGCGTATCCCCGGTCCATCATGAACTGGGCGTTGAGGCGATTTATCCGGTTGGGCCGGCTCTTTCGGTAGGGGCGGAGGTTGCCGTGCGGCACAGTCGTTACGAAGATCCACACCAATGGCTCGAACAAGGCACACTGGCCACTCAGCGGCGCCGGGATGTGCGGCGGGAGTTCGGGCTGATGGCGGAGTACGCAATCAGTCGGCAATGGCTGGTGCGTAACCAGTGGCTGTTCCGGGATCAGAATAGCCGGATTGACCGGTACGATTACCGTCGTCACACCTATACAGTATCGCTGGAAGGGGTATTCTGAAAACCATCAGCCCTGGCCCGAGGTGGCCAGAGCTGACAAGACGACCCTGTTACAGGGTCGCCATGACTTTCCGGGCTGCGGCCAGGGTGAACTCAATGTCCTCATCGCTGAGGGCCGCTGTAGTAAAGCCCGCTTCGAATGCCGAGGGCGCAAGGTAGATGCCTTCCTTCAGCATTCCCTGGAAGAACTTCTTGAAGCGTTCCACATCGCACGCCATCACCTGTTCGAAGGTGGTCACCGAGGGCTCGCTGGTAAAGAAGAATCCGAACATGGCGCCGGCGGACTGGACGGTCAGCGGGATGCCGGCTTCGTCGGCGGCGGCTTTCAGTCCGTCGCGTACCTTGTTGGTTTTCTCCGTCAGCTTATCGTGGAAGCCGGGCTCAGAAATGGCATTCAGGGTGGTCAGGCCCGCGGTCATGGCCAGGGGGTTTCCGCTCAGGGTGCCGGCCTGGTAGACCGGACCCAGTGGAGAAATGTGCTCCATGATTTCCCGCTTGCCGCCAAAAGCACCCACCGGCAAGCCGCCACCGATCACTTTGCCCAGGGCGGTCAGGTCCGGCTTAACGCCGTAGAAGCCTTGGGCACCGCCGAGTGACACCCGGAAGCCGGTCATTACTTCGTCAAAAATCAGCACCGTGCCGTGTTCATCGCAGACTTCCCGCAGCCCTTCCAGGAACCCGGGTACCGGCGGAATGCAGTTCATGTTGCCGGCAACAGGTTCGACAATAATAGCTGCCACCTGATCGCCGATGTCCTTGAAGGTCTCACGTACCTGATCGATGTCGTTGTAGTTCAGGGTAATGGTGTGTTCTGCCAGGCTGGCGGGAATGCCCGGGGAGTTGGGTACGCCCAGGGTGAGAGCGCCGGAGCCGGCCTTCACCAGCAGCGAATCCACGTGGCCGTGGTAGCAACCCTCAAACTTTACAATCTTGTCCCGGCCGGTGTAGCCACGGGCCAGGCGAATGGCGCTCATGGTGGCTTCGGTGCCGGAGTTGACCATGCGCACCAGTTCAATGGAGGGCACCAGTTCACATACTTTCTTCGCCATCTCGGTTTCGATGGCCGTAGGAGCGCCATAGCCCACACCCAGATCCACCTGGGCGTGCAGGGCCGCTTTAATGCGCGGGTCTGAGTGGCCAAGAATCATCGGGCCCCAGGAGCCGATAAAGTCAATGTATCGGCGGTCATCTTCGTCATACAGATAAGCGCCTTCGGCATGCTTGAAGAAAACCGGAGTACCGCCAACACCGCGGAAGGCCCGCACCGGTGAATTTACGCCGCCCGGAATGTATTTCTGGGCCTGTTCGAATAGCGTTTCAGAGTGAGTCACGGATAGCTCCTGTCAGTTTGAAGATGAGAAAAGAGGGTGATGCCTGGCCACCAGCCGGGTAAAGGTTTCCGCTCTGTGCCGGATGTCCTCCGGAGTGCCACCAAACAGACCTCTCACTACCGCAATCAGGTCTGCGCCGGCACGGATCAGGGCTTCGGCGTTGTCGGTGGTGATGCCGCCAATCGCGGTAATCGGAAGCGCCAGCGCTCTGGCTTCCGTCAATACAGTCGTTTCTGCAGGTGGTGCACCGGGTTTGGTGGACGAGTTGTAGAACCGGCCAAACGCCAGGTAGTCGGCCCCTGCCGCCTTGGCGTTGCGGGCAAGGTCCAACCGATGGTGGCAGGTAATGCCGATGATGGCCTCTGGCCCCAGAACACGCCGGGCGTTGGCCAGGGTGCAATCGTCCTGGCCCAGGTGCACACCCGCAGCGCCCACCCGCAGGGCCAGTTCCGGGTCATCATTGATCAGCAGGGGGACGTTGGCCTGACGGCAGAGAGCGTTCAGCTCTGTTGCCTGGCACAATCGCTCGGCACTGGTACCTGCCTTGTCGCGGTACTGTACCAGTGTCGCTCCGCCCTGCAATGCCGCTTCCACGGCAGCAATCAGCTGATCTGCCGGGGTCAGTACGTTATCGGTAATGGCATACAGGCCAGGTTTTAGCATCCGGTTCAGCGTTCCCACAGAATGCCCCGGTCGGGAACCCGTTGACCCTTGCCTACGTTCAGCGCGTGCAGAAGGGCGCGATGAACGTAGTTCTGCGCCTGGGAGATCGATGCCCTGGCCGATAGCCCGCTGGCGCGCCCGGCCGCGATGGCGGCCGCCAGGGTACAACCGGTGCCGTGGAACTCATTGGCGCCCACCCGCTCCACTTCCCAGTGCATGGGTTCCGGAGCATGGTTGTACAGGGTGTTGATGATGTGGATGCCTGTGCCGTGACCACCTGTAGCCAGAACCGATTGACAGCCGGCGTCAATGAGGTTTCGCGCGGCCTGGTCCGGGTCTTCGCTGCCACCCAACTGGGCCAGTTCAACACCGTTGGGTGTGATCATTTCCGCTCTGGGAAACAGCCGGGTTTTCATGGCTTGAACCAATGCTTCATCGGCAAGATCGCCGCCGCCAGCTGCCTTGATGACCGGGTCGACAATCAGCGGTAACTCCGGCTGGCTGTCGAGAAACTCCACCAGCACATCGACCACATCGGCATTGCCCAGGGCGCCGGTCTTGATGGCATGGATGGGCACATCTGCTGCCAGGCACTGCAGTTGTTGCCGGATCAGCTCAGCGTTGACAGGCTCGGCGCCATACACGTTGTTGGTGTCCTGCACGGTCAGGCAGGTCAGCACTGGCAGGGGGTGCCCGCCAAGGGAAGTAATCGCCTGGATGTCGGCCTGAATGCCAGCACCACCGGAGGGGTCCAGCCCTGACAGCACCAGAACATGGGGGCGGGTGTAGCTATTAATGGTTGCTCTCCTCAAAAGGGTTTTACAACAGCCAGAATGACCACCGCTAACAGAATGAATACCGGAACCTCGTTAAACCAGCGATAGAACACGTGGCTGCGGGTATTCTTGTCATCCCGGAAGACTTTCACCAAGTGGCCGCAATAGAAATGGTAGACGACCAGCAGCGCGACCAGAGCCAGTTTGGCGTGCATCCAGCCCATGCTGAAATAACCGGACACATTGTAACTGAGTAACCAGATTCCAAAGACCACCGTGGCGATCATTGAAGGTGTTGTTATGCCCCGGTACAGCTTGCGCTCCATGATCTTGAAGCGTTCGCGGCCCGGCTGGTCCTCACAGGCTGCATGGTACACGAACAGTCTGGGCAGATAGAAAATGCCGGCAAACCAGCACACCAGGGAAATGATATGAAACGCCTTGACCCACAACATCCATCACCTCCGTCGGTATTGGTAATAGCTTTCGATATCTGATTGAAGCACGACACCATAAACCCGCTGAATCATCGGGGCTACATGGCGTTGTACGTACAGTGCCTCAGCCTGGGTCGAGTCGAATTCGTTCAGGGCCTCTTCCAGGGTGGCTTGATATTGCACTGGCGCCACATCCCGCCGGTTGGCCGGGATTTCCATCAGGTCGACGGTGTCTGGGGGTGCGATGCCTTCTTCGGCAACCTGTTTTTCGGTGTCTTCAAGGTAGCGGGCAAGATCCACTGCCGGTAACAGAGCGGTTGGCCCGTTGCTGCCCTCGACCAGCAACCATTTGGGTTCCGACTTCAGTGCCTTGCGGGCTTCATCCGGGGTCAGCTCCCGATCCGTACGCAAAATGCTCCGGTCCATGATCGCGCCCACAGACACTCGTCTTAACGCCTGGATCACTGGTGAATTCTGGTAACTCAGGCCCTGGTTTTTCAGAATGGTCAGGAACAGGGATTTTTTTCCGAAAGCTTCGCTGGTCACCAGGCTGGCGGTGGTGATGATCAGCATGCCAGGCAGAATGATGTTCGGGTTTCGAGTCAGTTCCATCAAGGCCATCAGAGCGGCCAACGGTGCCTGTAGCACCGCCCCCATCATCGCCCCCATGCCCAGCATGGCGTAAAAGCCCACCGACGATGCCAGCTCGGGGAAGATCTGGGCGCCGATCAGCCCCATCGCTCCGCCAAGGGTCGCCCCCATGAAAATGGTCGGGCCGATCACGCCACTTGGCATACCAAGCCCGATAGACAACCCGGTAATCACCAGTTTTGCCACGCCCACGCCAAGCAGCAGCCAGAACCCCAGCTCGCCGTGAATGGTTTCGCTGACCGTGTCGTAACCAATACCCATGGTTTCCGGAACCAGGATCGCAAACGGCACCATCAGCAGGCCAGCCACCGTGATACGGAGCAGTACCGGCCGGTGGTGATGGCGCCCCATGTTGTCCACCAGATGGATAAAGGCCGCGGCGGCAATTCCGATGATCACGGCAATCGCGAGGATCCATGGAATTTCCAGCAGAGAGTTCATAGTCAGTGCGGGCACGCTGAAGGCTGGCTCCGAGCCGTAGACAATCTGGGTAATGATGGCGGCACTGACCGCCGCCAGAATAATTGGCGTAAAGCCGGCAATGGTGTACTCCATCATCACCACTTCCATGGCGAAGATCACGCCGGCAATCGGCGTGTTGAAAGACGCCGAGATAGCGGCTGCACAGCCGCAGGCCACCAGGGTTCGTATGCTGTTGTTGGGCAGCCTCAGCCATTGCCCGAACAGGCTTGAAAACGCCGCGCCCAGGTGCACCGCAGGGCCCTCCCGGCCAGCCGACTGGCCGGATACTACGGTGGTAACCCCGGCAACAAACTGAACCATGGCGCTTTTGAACGATATGTAGCCCTGATGGTAGTTCAGGCGCTCCATAATGTGGACGATGCCCACCTTGCGATCGTGAATGGACAGTTTGTGCAACAGAATGCCCAGACCAACGGCGCCGGCCAGCGGCAGCAGCCCCCTGGTCAGAATATCCAGTTGCTCGAAGTTCTCTGAGCCCGCACCGGGCAGGAAATGTTCCAGCGGCCATTCAATGGCGAGCCGGAACAACAGAATCACCGCCCCGGTGACAATTCCGGACAACAGCCCAAGCACAGCCAGTTGTGGCAGTGCATCGACACCCGACAGTTTCCTCCGGAAAACGGGGATCAGGTTCTCAGTGATCTGTTGCCTGATGTTACGCATGAGCACCGGGTTCCGGGTCGATGGGCGGGTCCTTCAGAAGGATTCTGACAACATTGTAACCATGGGTCTGCAGGCTGCAATAAGTCCTTGGATTATCATGGTAGACTACTCGGGAATTCTGACCAGACCACGTTGGAGATGAGTGTGATTAAAATAGGCATCGTTGGGGGAACCGGGTACACCGGTGTTGAGCTGTTGCGGATTCTTGCCGTTCATCCGGACGCAGAAGTGAAATGCATCACTTCGCGCTCCGAGGCTGGTATGCCGGTGGCCGACATGTACCCCAATCTGCGAGGGCATTTTGACCTGGCCTTCTCGGAGCCTGATTCGGCGGTGCTGGCACAGTGCGACCTGGTGTTCTTTGCCACGCCTCACGGGGTTGCCATGCGCATGGTTCCGGAACTGATGGCCGCCGGCGTTCGTGTGGTAGACCTGTCTGCGGATTTCCGCCTGAAAGACCTGGATGTCTGGGCCCAGTGGTACGGTATGCCCCATGAAACACCGGAGTGGGCACAAAAAGCGGTTTATGGCCTGCCTGAGGTAGCACGTGACGCGATTCGCCAGGCCCAGTTGGTCGCCAACCCTGGTTGTTATCCCACGGCGGTGCAGCTTGGCTTCCTCCCCTTGCTCGAACAGGGGTTGGTAGACCCCAGCCGGCTGATTGCCGATGCCAAATCCGGTGCCAGCGGTGCCGGTCGCCAGGGCAACATCGGCATGCTACATGGTGAGATCGGTGAAAGCTTCAAGGCCTACGGTGCCTCCGGGCATCGGCACCTGCCGGAAATTCGCCAGGGCCTGAGTCTGGCAGCTACCGGTCCGGTGGGCGTAACCTTCGTGCCGCACCTGGTACCGATGATTCGGGGTATCGAGGCCACCTTGTACGCGGAGCTGTCGGAGCCTGCGGATTTTGATCGGCTCCAGGCCCTCTACGAAGAGCGCTACAAGACCGAGCCATTTGTGGATGTCATGCCTTTTGGCAGTCACCCGGAAACCCGCAGTGTTCGCGGCGGCAACCAGTGCCGGATGGCATTGCATCGCCAGGAGCAGAGCAATGTGGTGATTGTCTCCTCGGTCATCGACAACCTGGTCAAAGGCGCTGCCGGGCAGGCAGTGCAGAACATGAATATCATGTTTGGTCTTGACGAAACCCAGGGCCTGAAGGCTCCGGCACTTCTTCCTTGAGGGCAAGACAAGGTGAGTGATACCCGCAAACCGAACGATGAGTATGTGGTGATCCGTCACCGGCCGGGCTACCGCCTGCGCCGGACGATGATCCTGCTGGCTTTTACCGTGGTTGCCGCCATCGCAGGTTACGCTGCTGGAATGGCGCAGGGCGGGTTCCGGTTTTCATCTGCTGAAGCTTCAAACGAACAGCTGGCGCAGGAATTGCGCAGTCTGCGGGATCAGTTCCGCACCGCGCGGCAGAATCTGGTGAATCTTGAGCGCGGGCGGGCGATTGACGAACAGGCGCTGCGGGAAGCCAGGAACACCATCGTTGGGCTCGAAACCCGAATATCGGAGTTGGAGGCAGACCTGACGTTCTATCGGAATATCATGGCGCCCTCAGAGACGAGCAAAGGGCTGCAGGTTGACAGCTTTACGCTGGCGTCCGCCCGTGGCGATAACACCTATCGGTTCAAGATGGTGCTAACTCAGGTTGGCAATAACAACAGTTTTATTGCCGGGCAGGTGGCCGTGAATATCATAGGCCGGTTGGACGGTGAGAAAGAAGTGATTGCCTTGCGCGATCTGTCCGACGACATCGAGGATCTGGGGGTCAGGTTCCGGTTTCGGTACTTCCAGGATGTAGAGGGTACCTTGAACCTTCCCCAAGGCTTTGAGCCCTACGAAATCCAGGTGGTGGCGCAGGCGCAGGGGCGGAATGCCTCACAGGCAGAACGAACATTTGATTGGGCACAGTTAACTGGGAGCTGATACATGCTGGGCAAGAAAAAACAGAAACCGCGCCGTTCCGTTGGCCATTTCGATACCTTGATTTCATCCAGAACAACCATTGAGGGTGATGTACGCTTTTCGGGCGGCTTGCACGTGGATGGCAAAATCAAAGGTCGGGTGCTGGCGGAAGAGGGCAGTGACGCTGTGGTCCGGCTGTCGGAAGTGGGTGAAATCACCGGCGATATCACTGCGCCACACATTATTATCAATGGCAAGGTGAACGGTGACGTGCGCGCCACCAGCCACCTCGAACTGGCAGAGAACGCTGCCATTAACGGTAACGTATACTATCGTCTTATCGAGATGGCCATGGGGGCATCCGTGAACGGTAATCTGGTTCGTCAGGATGAAACCAGCGGCCTGCTGACTCACGATAAAGAGTCTGTGCTAAGTGCGGAGTCAGAGGGTGAGGGTAAATCCGAATAGTTGACTGTTTTAGTCGGGAATACCATAATCCTCTGACCGCTTTATCTCCCGGAGGCATACCTTGAGTGTAGTTCAACAGCAAATAGCCACACCGTTGTTCTTCAGCGACAGCGCTGTTGCCAAGGTTCGCGAGTTGATCGAGGAAGAGGAGAATCCTGATCTCAAACTGCGGGTGTTCGTAACAGGTGGCGGTTGTTCGGGGTTCCAGTACGGATTTTCGTTCGACGAGAATCAGGAAGACGACGATACCGTCATAGAGCGGGATGGAGTAAAGCTGTTGGTTGATTCCATGAGCTACCAATACCTCGTAGGCGCCACCATTGATTATCAGGAAGGCCTTCAGGGTTCACAGTTTGTTGTTCAGAATCCAAACGCCAGCTCCACCTGCGGTTGCGGCAGTTCGTTTTCCATCTGAAGCCTCAAGCCGGGTAAATCGCGCCCAACACCCGCGGGCCTCTGGCGCCGGTTACCTCAGGCAGGTTTCCCGGCTGGCCTTCAAGGGTTTGTCTGGCCAGCCAGGCAAATGCCACTGGCTCTACCCATTGCGGGTCCAACCCCAGATCAGCCGTTGTGGTCAGCGCTACCGACCCCAGTCCAACTCTGAGTTCATTCATCATTAACCGGTTGAACGTTCCGCCGCCGCAGGCGTAAACCGTCATGTTGGCGGACTCTTGTGGCAACTGCTTCAGAACGGTAATCACCGTCAGTTGTAAGAGGGTCCGTTGAACGTCTTCTGCAGCCAGATCGGGGAACCGCTGCAGGTGGGTACGGATCCAGTCAAGGTTGAAGCGCTCCTTGCCGGTGCTTTTCGGAGCTGGCTTGCTGAAATAGGCGTCGGAAAGCATGCTGCTCAGCAGCTCCGAATGCACAGCGCCCTCGCTTGCCAGGTGTCCGGATTCATCATAGTGACGCCCGGTCTGGTCCAGGCACCAGGCATCAAGCAAGGCATTTGCCGGGCCGGTATCAAAACCGACCACGGGTTTTCGTCCGGCTGCGGGAAGCCAGGTGATATTGGCGATGCCTCCGAGGTTCAGAATACAGCGGTCCTGCTCGTCCGAGGTAAACAGCCATTGATGGAAGGCCGGAACCAGTGGGGCGCCCTGACCACCTGCGGCCAGGTCTCTGCTGCGAAAATCCGAGACCGTAGTCAGTCCGGTGCTTTCCGCAATACAGGCGGCATTGCCAATCTGAAGTGAGAAGGGGGCAGGGCCGGCAGGTTGGTGGCGTACTGTTTGCCCGTGACTGCCAATGCCCTGAATAGCCCGGAGTTTCAGGCCGGAGCGCCGGATCAGTTCCTTTGCGGTATGACCAAAGTGGTGGCCCACCAGTGTGTCCAATTCACCGAGTTCGTCAGTGTCTGACTGGTTTCGGGTGGCCAGCAGGAGCCTTTGTCTGAGTGGTTCAGGGTAGGGTAGCGAAAGCGTGGAATGAATATCCAGATGCCGGCCAGTGAAAGACACCAGCACCGCGTCAACCGCGTCCATGCTGGTGCCTGACATCAGGCCGAGCCAGTAGGTCATAATCAGTTGTCCGATGCCAGAGCCAGTTGGCGACCACTTTCGCGGAAACCATTGAACTGCGCCAGCCGCTGCTCGGTGAATTGGCGAAATCTTGCCATTTCAGCGCTTGGTACGGGCTTGGCGTCGGGCAGTTTCACGGTACGGGAGTTCTTGGCAACGCCATTCACCCGGAACTCGTAATGCAGATGAGGGCCGGTCACCATTCCGGACGAGCCAACATAGCCAATGGTGTCTCCCTGTTTTACCCGTGTGCCATTCTTGATGCCTTTACCCAGTCGGCTCATATGAGCATACAGGGTGGTGATATTGTCGCCATGCTGCAAAACCACGGTGCGGCCATAGCCGCCTTTCCAGCCGGCAAACTGCACTCGCCCACTGCCGGCTGCCTTGATCGGCGTGCCCGGGGGCGCGGCATAGTCGGTTCCCTCGTGGGGTCTGACCACGTCCAGCACCGGGTGTCGGCGTTGCAGGTTGAAGGGCGATGACACGCGGGCGTTGATTGGAACTCTCAGGAACGCCTTACGCATACTTTTGCCTTCCGGCGTGTAATAGTCACTCTCGCCGTTGTTGTCTGTATACAGCAGAGCCACATTCTCAGTACCGCGGTTGATGAAACGTGCGGAAAGAATCCGGCCGGTATCAAATTTTTTACCGTCGATGTACAGCTCTTCGTACACTACCTCAAAGCTGTCACCCTTGCGGACATCGTAGACAAAGTCGATGTCCCAACCGAAGATCCCGGCCAGTTCCATGGTGAGCCGGTCATTCAGTCCTGCGTCCCTGGCAGCAAGATAGAGGGAACCGTCAATGACGCCGGCGGCAAATGCCGGGCGCGGCTCCGGTTTGCGAACTTCTGTGTTGCCAAGGAAGCCGTTGTCGGTCTTTGAGATCTTGAGAGTTTCCAGGCGGCTGCGTTGCAGCTCCACGGCCACTAGCTGCCCCTCACTGTCAACACCGAAGCGAATGTCTTCCCCGGCGTAAAGGCGCTGAAGCTTGCCTGCTTCGCCTTCACCATGAATGACCGACAGCATGATGCCATCGTTGAAACCTGCTTTGCGAAACAGCGAAGACAGTGTGTCGCCGGACTTTACACGAAATTCCTGCCAGTCGACCTTCGGGACATCGGGTTTCGCTGTGCGCCCGGCCTGAGCGATTGGTTCGCCGGCACTTTGCGCTTTGTCCTCTGAGGGCTGAGTGTCGGTGGCTTCCTGTGTCTGGGCGGGCCTGGTGTCTTTCGATGCCGCGCCAGACGCCAGGCCCTCTTCGAGGTCAATGGTGTAGGACATGCGCTTGGCTTCGACGTCAGCGCTGGGGCTCATCAGCACAGCGGCAGAGACAACAATCGTCGCTGCTGCTGCCAGAGTAATATGTGTTTTGGGGAATGTTTTAAGCACGTGGCTCACCCGTTTTCATCGGTATTCCAGCAAGTTGTACTAGCTAATTAAAGCGCTAGATCAAGTAAAGTCAAACAGATTACCGCATCTGACATTATCAGGACAGTGTCGAACATTACGGTTGAGCGGGTGTCTGGTCGTACAAAACTGCCTGCCGCTGGTATAATGCCGGTCCTTTTATTGCTCGGTTTGGTTGAAAACTGAGCAGTCACACTTTAGCAAGGGTGTCGGTTAAACACAGATTTGTTTTGTTGAGGTCTGTAACTGCCGCCGGCAAACCCTGACACCAAGTCAAACTGGGGACGAAAGGTTCATGGCAACAATTGAGGAAGCGTTGGCCGTTATCAAGCGCGGTATTGACGAGCTGATTCCCGAAGAGGATTTGATTGCAAAGCTTAAAGAAGATCGGCCGCTGAGGATCAAGGCGGGTTTCGATCCGACCGCACCTGATTTGCACCTCGGCCACACCGTGCTAATCAACAAGCTTCGCCAGTTCCAGGATCTTGGCCATGAAATCATCTTCCTTATTGGTGACTTCACGGGAATGATCGGCGATCCAACCGGAAAAAGCGCAACCCGTCCTCCTTTAACAGAAGAGCAGGTGCGCAAGAACGCCATTACCTATAAAGAGCAGGTGTTCAAGATTCTGGACCCGGAGAAAACCCGGGTTGTATTCAATTCCGAATGGATGAGCCAGATGAATGCCGCGAGCATGATCCAGCTCGCGGGTCAGTATACGGTTGCACGGATGCTCGAGCGTGATGATTTCACCAAGCGTTACAGAGCTGAGCAGCCAATTGCCATTCATGAGTTCCTGTATCCGCTGATTCAGGGCTACGACTCCGTAGCGCTTGAAGCTGATGTGGAGCTCGGTGGTACTGACCAGAAGTTTAATTTGCTGATGGGGCGGATTCTCCAGAAGCATTATGGTCAGGCGCCCCAGGCCATTATTACCGTTCCGATTCTTGAGGGGTTGGACGGTGTGCAGAAGATGTCCAAGTCGTTGGGCAACTATGTTGGGGTTAGTGATTCACCCGGAGAGATGTACACCAAGCTGTTGTCGATGCCGGATGAGTTGCTGTGGCGTTACTTCGAATTGCTGAGCTTCCGGCCGATGGCGGAAGTGGAGCAGTTCCGTGCTGAGGTAGGAGCTGGTGCCAACCCGCAGGACTATAAAAAACTCCTGGCTGAAGAGCTGATTACTCGCTTCCATGACGAAGAGGCCGCGAAAACCGCTCACAAGTCTGCCGGCAACCGGGTTGCGCTTGGGGAGATTCCGGAAAACGTGCCACTGGTAGAAGTCTCTCTCGAGGGGCAGGATGAAATGCCGATGGCAGCCGTCCTTCGCCTGGCTGGGCTGGTAAAGAATGGCGCTGCTGCTAGAGATGTTCTTGGTCGTGGTGCTGTCTATATAGATGGCAAACAGTTTGAAGGTGATCGCAGGTTTGTCAAAGGTGATGATTGCGTTGTCCAGGCGGGTAAAAAGAAGATTGCCCGGGTGGTCATTGTCGAGTGAAGTGAGGCTGGTTGCGACCAATTTGAAAAAAATTTCAGATTGGTCGTTGACTCCTCAGCAGAGGTCTGTAGAATGCGCATCTCGCTTGAGGGGCTGGCCACTGAGAAGAGGCAAAACCTCAGCGATAACTGCTTGAAAGCACTGAAGAAAAAGTTCGAAAGATTCTTCAGAAAGCGGTTGACAGGAAGGCGGTTCAGTGTAGAATGCGCACCTCGAAACAGGCAGTAAGCCGGACAGTTTTTCGGCGGTTTTCGGAAGCGGAAACAGCGAAAAATAAACGGTTGACAGGGCAGCGGAACGATGTAGAATACGCGGCCTTGATTGAGCAACAGCTCAAACGCTCTTTAAAAAGTTAACCAAGTAATTCGTGTGGGCGCTGGCCGAGGTATTTCGGATACGAAATATCAGGACAGTGACTCGTCGAAATTGAGTTTTGTCTTGAGCAAGAATTAAGAACTTTCGAGTTCTTGTATGATTTAAACTGAAGAGTTTGATCATGGCTCAGATTGAACGCTGGCGGCAGGCTTAACACATGCAAGTCGAGCGGTAACAGGGGGTGCTTGCACCCCGCTGACGAGCGGCGGACGGGTGAGTAATGCTTAGGAATCTGCCCAGTAGTGGGGGATAGCCCGGGGAAACCCGGATTAATACCGCATACGTCCTACGGGAGAAAGCAGGGGATCTTCGGACCTTGCGCTACTGGATGAGCCTAAGTCGGATTAGCTAGTTGGTGGGGTAAAGGCCTACCAAGGCGACGATCCGTAGCTGGTCTGAGAGGATGATCAGCCACATCGGGACTGAGACACGGCCCGAACTCCTACGGGAGGCAGCAGTGGGGAATATTGGACAATGGGGGCAACCCTGATCCAGCCATGCCGCGTGTGTGAAGAAGGCTTTCGGGTTGTAAAGCACTTTCAGCGAGGAGGAAGGCTCTGAAGTTAATACCTTCAGGGATTGACGTTACTCGCAGAAGAAGCACCGGCTAACTCCGTGCCAGCAGCCGCGGTAATACGGAGGGTGCAAGCGTTAATCGGAATTACTGGGCGTAAAGCGCGCGTAGGTGGTTAGGTAAGCGAGATGTGAAAGCCCCGGGCTTAACCTGGGAACGGCATTTCGAACTGTCTGACTAGAGTGTGGTAGAGGGTAGTGGAATTTCCTGTGTAGCGGTGAAATGCGTAGATATAGGAAGGAACACCAGTGGCGAAGGCGGCTACCTGGACCAACACTGACACTGAGGTGCGAAAGCGTGGGGAGCAAACAGGATTAGATACCCTGGTAGTCCACGCCGTAAACGATGTCAACTAGCCGTTGGGACTCTTGAAGTCTTAGTGGCGCAGCTAACGCACTAAGTTGACCGCCTGGGGAGTACGGCCGCAAGGTTAAAACTCAAATGAATTGACGGGGGCCCGCACAAGCGGTGGAGCATGTGGTTTAATTCGACGCAACGCGAAGAACCTTACCTGGCCTTGACATCCAGAGAACTTTCCAGAGATGGATTGGTGCCTTCGGGAACTCTGAGACAGGTGCTGCATGGCCGTCGTCAGCTCGTGTCGTGAGATGTTGGGTTAAGTCCCGTAACGAGCGCAACCCCTATCCCTGGTTGCTAGCAGGTAATGCTGAGAACTCCAGGGAGACTGCCGGTGACAAACCGGAGGAAGGTGGGGATGACGTCAGGTCATCATGGCCCTTACGGCCAGGGCTACACACGTGCTACAATGGCGCGTACAGAGGGCTGCCAACTCGCGAGAGTGCGCCAATCCCTTAAAACGCGTCGTAGTCCGGATCGGAGTCTGCAACTCGACTCCGTGAAGTCGGAATCGCTAGTAATCGCGAATCAGAATGTCGCGGTGAATACGTTCCCGGGCCTTGTACACACCGCCCGTCACACCATGGGAGTGGATTGCACCAGAAGTAGTTAGTCTAACCTTCGGGAGGACGATTACCACGGTGTGGTTCATGACTGGGGTGAAGTCGTAACAAGGTAGCCGTAGGGGAACCTGCGGCTGGATCACCTCCTTAAACGAAGCCGAATGCTTCGGTCAGAGTCCACACGAATTACTTGGTTGGCTAATAAAGAGAGCAAAAGGGGCTTTGCAGTCCCGATGACTGTGTCGCATTAAAGTGAGGCAGGCATTAGCGCTGTAGATTGTGACAGCTGACAAGGCGCAGGCTGAGAGAGCGAGGGAGCGTACATGAGTACGTGACCGAGTGAACGAAGGCTGCAACGCAGCTCAGGTGGCACAAGATGCAGTGATAATTGGGTCTGTAGCTCAGGTGGTTAGAGCGCACCCCTGATAAGGGTGAGGTCGGTGGTTCAAGTCCACCCAGACCCACCAGAATTATCCAGCTCGTCGTTGCGCCAAGACTCGCATACTGATTGTATGCTTCGCCTTGACGCGCCTAGATCTGAATAATTCTTGGCAGCTTAATTGGGGCTGTAGCTCAGTTGGGAGAGCGCCTGCCTTGCACGCAGGAGGTCAGCGGTTCGATCCCGCTCAGCTCCACCAAAAAAGCCCAAAAGATCGATGCGTAACTAACTGACTAACTACGGTTAGCAGTGTACAGAAACAAGCTTTTCAGTGGTATGACTCGATAAAGGGTTGTTGCTGAAGATCTTCTTTCTGATCACTGGGTCAGATTTGCTCTTTAACAAATTGGATGAGATAGAACACGAATAGATTTCTCTCATTATCTCCGAGAGAAACTGTTCAAAGTGATAGCGATTTCAAGCGTTATCCGGTGTTGTCGTTGAAGTGGTTGTTATATTGCTTCAAGTGGCTGTCTCGAAGACACCTCGGAATCGGGCTTGCCTGGTGATGGGTGTGAATTCGTGATCAGTTGTCTTGGGGTTATATAGTCAAGCAACTAAGCGCATACGGTGGATGCCTTGGCAGTCAGAGGCGATGAAAGACGTGGAAGCCTGCGATAAGGTTCGGGGAGCTGGCAAACGAGCTGTGATCCGGACATCTCTGAATGGGGAAACCCACCTGGTTTCGGCCAGGTATCTTGTACTGAATCCATAGGTGCAAGAGGCGAACCGGGGGAACTGAAACATCTAAGTACCCCGAGGAAAAGAAATCAACCGAGATTCCCTAAGTAGCGGCGAGCGAACGGGGACCAGCCCTTAAGCTGGACAACTGGTAGGAGAAGGCCCTGGAAAGTGCCGCCATAGTGGGTGATAGCCCCGTATCCGAAACCTGAGTCCAGTGAAATCGAGTAGGTCGGCGCACGAGAAACGTTGACTGAACATGGGGGGACCATCCTCCAAGGCTAAATACTCCTGACTGACCGATAGTGAACCAGTACCGTGAGGGAAAGGCGAAAAGAACCCCTGTGAGGGGAGTGAAATAGACCCTGAAACCGTATGCGTACAAGCAGTCGGAGCAGACTTGTTCTGTGACGGCGTACCTTTTGTATAATGGGTCAGCGACTTATGTTCAGTGGCGAGGTTAACCGTTTAGGGGAGCCGTAGGGAAACCGAGTCTGAATAGGGCGAATTAGTCGCTGGGCATAGACCCGAAACCGGGCGATCTATCCATGAGCAGGTTGAAGGTGCCGTAACAGGCACTGGAGGACCGAACCCACTGTCGTTGAAAAGCCAGGGGATGACTTGTGGATCGGAGTGAAAGGCTAATCAAGCCCGGAGATAGCTGGTTCTCCCCGAAAGCTATTTAGGTAGCGCCTCGGACGAATACCACAGGGGGTAGAGCACTGTTTCGGCTAGGGGGTCATCTCGACTTACCAACCCGATGCAAACTCCGAATACCTGTGAGTACTATCCGGGAGACACACGGCGGGTGCTAACGTCCGTCGTGAAGAGGGAAACAACCCAGACCGCCAGCTAAGGTCCCAAAGTACCAGTTAAGTGGGAAACGATGTGGGAAGGCTCAGACAGCTAGGAGGTTGGCTTAGAAGCAGCCATCCTTTAAAGAAAGCGTAATAGCTCACTAGTCGAGTCGGCCTGCGCGGAAGATGTAACGGGGCTCAAACTGGTCACCGAAGCTGCGGCTGCATACTTTGTATGCGGGGTAGGGGAGCGTTCTGTAAGCCTGCGAAGGTGTGTTGAGAAGCATGCTGGAGGTATCAGAAGTGCGAATGCTGACATGAGTAACGACAATGCGGGTGAAAAACCCGCACGCCGGAAGACCAAGGGTTCCTGCGCAACGCTAATCGGCGCAGGGTGAGTCGGCCCCTAAGGCGAGACCGAAAGGTGTAGTCGATGGGAAACGGGTTAATATTCCCGTACCTTGGATAGCTGCGATGGAGAGACGGAGAAGGCTAGGTGAGCCGGGCGACGGTTGTCCCGGTTTAAGCGAGTAGGGAGTGGACTTAGGCAAATCCGGGTCCACAATTCTGAGACGCGACGACGAGTGCCCAAGGGTGCGAAGTCATTGATGCCCTGCTTCCAGGAAAATCTTCTAAGCTTCAGGCTATTCGAGACCGTACCCCAAACCGACACAGGTGGTCAGGTAGAGAATACCAAGGCGCTTGAGAGAACTCGGGTAAAGGAACTAGGCAAAATGGTGCCGTAACTTCGGGAGAAGGCACGCCGGTGTGTACGTGAAGCCCCTGCGGGTGGAGCGGAAGCCGGTCGAAGATACCAGGCCCCTGCGACTGTTTATTAAAAACACAGCACTCTGCAAACACGTAAGTGGACGTATAGGGTGTGACGCCTGCCCGGTGCCGGAAGGTTAATTGATGGGGTTAGCACTCGTGCGAAGCTCTTGATCGAAGCCCCGGTAAACGGCGGCCGTAACTATAACGGTCCTAAGGTAGCGAAATTCCTTGTCGGGTAAGTTCCGACCTGCACGAATGGCGTAACGATGGGGGCGCTGTCTCTACCCGAGACTCAGTGAAATTGAAATCGCCGTGAAGATGCGGTGTATCCGCGGCTAGACGGAAAGACCCCGTGAACCTTTACTATAGCTTCACAGTGAACTTTGAGCATGCTTGTGTAGGATAGCTGGGAGGCTTTGAACCCGGGACGCCAGTTCCGGTGGAGCCAACCTTGAAATACCAGCCTGGCATGTTTGAGGTTCTAACTCTGACCCCTTATCGGGGTTGAGGACACTGTGTGGTGGGTAGTTTGACTGGGGCGGTCTCCTCCCAAAGCGTAACGGAGGAGCACAAAGGTGGGCTAAGTACGGTCGGACATCGTACGGTTAGTGTAATGGCACAAGCCCGCTTGACTGCGAGACAGACACGTCGAGCAGGTACGAAAGTAGGTCATAGTGATCCGGTGGTTCTGTATGGAAGGGCCATCGCTCAACGGATAAAAGGTACTCCGGGGATAACAGGCTGATACCGCCCAAGAGTTCACATCGACGGCGGTGTTTGGCACCTCGATGTCGGCTCATCACATCCTGGGGCTGAAGCCGGTCCCAAGGGTATGGCTGTTCGCCATTTAAAGTGGTACGCGAGCTGGGTTTAGAACGTCGTGAGACAGTTCGGTCCCTATCTGCCGTGGACGTTGGAGATTTGAGGAAAGCTGCTCCTAGTACGAGAGGACCGGAGTGGACGAACCGCTGGTGTTCGGGTTGTGTCGCCAGACGCATTGCCCGGTAGCTATGTTCGGACAGGATAACCGCTGAAAGCATCTAAGCGGGAAGCCCCTTCCAAGATGAGATCTCCCTGAGGCCTTGAGCCTCCTGAAGAGCCGTTCAAGACCAGGACGTTGATAGGCTGGGTGTGTAAGCGCTGTGAGGCGTTGAGCTAACCAGTACTAATTGCTCGTGCGGCTTGACTATATAACACCCAAGACAATTGCGGATAACGCAGAGCAGGGCAAACGCCACGCTCCATAGAAATCAACATCACGTTCCATCTCGTCCTTCCCAGTGATCATCCGTTTTGCCTGACGACCATAGCGGTCTGGAACCACCTGATCCCATCCCGAACTCAGAAGTGAAACAGACCAGCGCCGATGGTAGTGTGGTTCGCCCATGTGAGAGTAGGTCATCGTCAGGCTCTTAATACCAAAGCCCCAGCATCCTTGATGTTGGGGCTTTTTTATTTGTGTTTTCGAAAGTATGACTCGCCGCACAGCTACAACCTGCAAACAAAGTTAACATTCGGTAAAGACTGGCCGACCCAGAATATAAAAAGAGCCAGCTTCAGAGACACTCATCAGTCATTCAATCGATGCCGTCAATAACAAGAAACGGCGCAGGGTGTGGCTATGAGTAAAAAACTGCAGGCACTTGTTGTTGCCATTGTTTCCCTGCCGGTATCCGCCGAAGCAGGTCTTCAGCCTATTTCCGATGAGCAGATGTCGGAAGTCACCGGGCAAGCATTCCTTTCGGTTGATCGCCAATACCATCCCGATCCGGACAACACTACCTCTTATACCCGCGTTAACCTTGGCATGGACATAGAAATCCAGACCAATGTTGATGTTCTGGAGCTTGGCCGTTATGAACGGGAAGGTGAGAAGGCCGGCTCATCGGACGTCTTGATAAGGGATTTTGCGCTCGGCTATATCAACAACCAGGCCTACTATCAACGTAACCCCAAGGCGGCGAGACAATATCGTCCGGATGGCTCTTCTTATAACGAGAACGAAATCGTTCCGTTCATGATCGATAACCCCTTTTTCGAGTTTGCATTTGATGAGGCGACCAACGAAGTGGTTGGTGTTCGCCTTGGCTTTGGTGATGCAATGGGAGTGCTGTCGGGTAAGATCGAAACCCTGACGGGTAATGTGAATGTGGACATTATTGATCGGGGCGAAGGGCTGCGGGATGCCAGTTCCAGCGGTAACTTCTTTGATCAACTGATTGTTTTGCTGACCCCTCTTCTGGAAGGCGGAAGTCCCCTGGCAACCAAAGCGCAGCTGGTCTACGGCGATGATAACGATCCTCGGGTGGGTGAGCTTGACCCAATAAGAGCAGAGTACATCGGTATCCCCAACGGCGAAAAATTCGTTCTGGAGAACGCGGGCAGCTTCACCCGCTGGTCGGTTAAAAACCTGATTGGCTGGGGTTCGAGCTCGGAGATAGAGGTTCCCAATTGTTCATTCTTTAGCTGCGGCTCCGGTGATATCTACGTGTATGCCGATGGCTGCAGGGTGTTGGGCATTGACGCCTGTTTTGATCTGGATATCTACAACAGCTTCCCTATAGGGCAGGTAGAAGAGGTAAACGGAGAGCGTAGGCTCACCGGCCCTGCGGACGGAGCGTTCATTTCTTTCCAGACCAAAGATCTGGATTGGCTGAAAGACGTTAAGAAAAGCGATCTGACGGTGGAGGACTTTATCCGGGCGACCTCAGGAGCCTTCTTTAATATTCCGAACGGTGCCACCGAGGTTAACCTGAACGAAGCCCTGAATGGGACCGACCGGTATCGTACTGAGTATATCGACCGCGGCCGGGGGCTGTTCTGATGAACGGGCGTAGGCTGTCCTGTAAAGCAGGCTTCGGCTCTGCCTTTGCTGGCGTGTTTCTTGTTTTGGTTGCTATTACTCCGGCCTCCGCCCTGGCGGAGCTGGAGCGGCTCGCCGAGTCGGAGATGTCTGAGATAGATGGCGCAGGTATTGGTCTGGTATTCGATAACTTTACCTTTTCCCACGGCACTGACCGGCCGGACGCTGACGGCAACCAGGCTCGCATCTTCCGTATATCCGGTATCAAGAGCACCGATGGTCGGGAAGTGGATATCACGGTCAATCACCTGTATATCGCAGGCGCCAATTCAAATTACGGGGAAAACCTGACGCCGGTGAATCTTGGCAGGCTGGTTAATCCTTGGCGAATCGATATTGTTGACGGAAATGGCATTGGTGTTCCCGATAAGGCGGTTCTTGAACTGGCCGCGCCGAGCAAGATTCCGGGAGCTGAAGGGTTCGACTGCATGGGCGCCTCTGCCGCCGCCGGCAGTGGCCAATGTTCCAGTCGACCGGCCACAGCTGACTGGATTGGCGAGCGGGCAGATATCGGTATGCAGATGAATGTCGCCGTTGGCGATGACCGTTCAGCGAATCTCAATATCCATGCCCGAAGTGCTGTTATTGACGGGAGTTATCTGCGTTTGTGGGGTGATGACCAGCGCAGCCAGATGGCGGGGCAGTTCAAGCTCAACTTCTATTCACCCGAAGTGTCCATCAATGCCTGTACCCAAGACGGCACCGCTTGTGGTTCCCGGATTACCATGTCGGATTTTGCCTTGGAGCTGGCGATTGGTAACAGTTTACAGCCGGTATTTTTCGACGTTGATGGCGGCGGAAATTTCATCCTGGAGGTGGAAACCATTCGCTCCCCGGGCGCCGGCCAAATTGCTGCAAACGGACTGAGGGCCGGGAGTAATGCCCAAACCTGGGATTTCTACCAGGATTACTACAGCAACCCTGAGTATCGAAGTAACCTCCAGATCGGCAACTTCAGCGTTGGCGACCGTGATTTCGGCGCTGCACGGGTTGAGGGCATGCTGATACAGCATTTGCAAATACAGACAAAGGATCTGGCGCCATGACTTTTTCATACGCAGTTCCTGTGCTCTCGCTGCCACTGATGGCAGTCCTCACCTTGCCGGCCAGCGCCGAGATGGCGCCGCTGGAAGATGAGGCCTTGTCGAAGGTAGCGGGACAGGGCGGAATTTATCTGTCGGGGGACATCAGCATCAATGAAATGGGCGGGCCGGTAGAGAATGCTTACTTTGGCCGTTGCGATGAAACGGACAAAAAATGCGGTGCCCGGTTTGCCTATCGCTTGAAAGAAGACGGCGGCTGGATGGTTCTTGATGAAATTCGGGGGCTGTTTGCGTTCGAGGGGTTAACGCTAAGGGTAAGAAAGATCGATTCCGGGTTTGGCGGCGACGGCGAGCTGTTTGATCGGGATGTGATTGAACTGGGGTTGCCAGATACCGTTCGGTTTACCGATGTGCATTTCAAGGTCGCAGCCAGCAGTACTGCCAGGCCGACCGATCCGGGGTTCATCCAGACCGATATTTTTGCGGTGCAGATGCAGGGTGATGTCATCATGCAGGGCAACCTGCTGGTCTTTCCGGACGGAAACCCATGAGGAAAAGCCTAATGGCCATGACAGATGCTCGTCTTTCCACGGCTCCTCTTTTATTGGTATCGATGGTGCCCGTGCTCGTTAACCCTGTGGCTGCCATGGAGCGGTTGGATGATACCGCCCTATCAAAGATTCAGGGGCAGAGCGGTATCACATTGGAGATGGAGTTGAACCTCTCCGCCGACCGCCTCTCCTATTATGATGATGGCAAGGGTGTGCATCTTGAGGGTATGCGCGTTGGATCGTCCAGGGGAGATAATGCGGGGGCGTTCCATCGGGTAAAGGTTGACATTGGGGCCGATGCATCATTGAACCTCGATTATCTGGTAGAGGATCGAAGAGTCGAGTTTTCAGATATACGCCTGGCCGGAGCCCCCGGTGTGGGTATGGGGGGGATATTCTTTGATCACTCCCTGCAGGGTAGCCTGCGTATTCGACAAGGTGGGGCTGTGGGCGGCAGTGGTTACACCTTCGATACCGCCTACACCATGACGGGTGGGCGATTGGGATACCGAACCAATGGCAACAGCGTCTTCCTGGATGATATCACCATGGACGTCCAGGCTCTTGGGGTTACGCTGGATGTTGTGGGGGACACGCTGCAGCTGGTTTCCCCGGAGGTGATTGGCAACTGGAGCGTTGGTGCCATTCGCTACAGCAACGAACCGGGCAATTACGGCCAAAGTTTTAGTTCTGCCACGGGGCTGCCCTTGCCAAGCTACGGTGGGCTGCAGGGGCACTACGAGCTATCCTCCGTGACCGACATTCGGGCCGGTGGCCGGTCGGGTGAGGGGTTAAGGCTGGATAATGAAACCATCATCCACACGGCATCGTTTATCTATCTGGATGATGGCAACGGCCTGGCTTTGCGGGATATCACCGGTGACTATCGCATACACGACCTTCGCCTGGATGTTTCAGAGGACGGGCGTGGTCGACCTGCGGTTGCGCTGACCCTTGGTGGATTGCAGGGTAATCTGAATATCGGCTCTATAGAGGTGGGCAGTAGCGGCCAAAGCTTTGGCTCGCTGAATCTGTCGTTTTTACTGGAAGACCAGATATTCAACGGTCGAACCTATCGCAATGAGTTGTATCTCCAGGGTGGAGGGCACCCTGACGCCGGCCCGCAGGGACTGCGCATGGCAACGGAGTGGAGTTTGCGCCTCGCTGATCTGAGCTACACGGAAGATGGCAATCGTGTGATCTTCAGCGGTCTGCAGTCCTGGGGATCGGGGGATGTCACCGTCAATGTCACGCGCAACGAAGTACGTAATGGCACACGGTTCTACGATGGCCTGCGAATTGGCTTTGAAGGCCTGGAAGCGGGTTATCGTATCAACGGGCTGAGAGTTGGCAGTGATGACGCACCGCTTCAGGGCGGTACCGAGTTGCTGTTGGCGCTGGGATTCTACCCCGCCTATGAGTTTGAACTGGATGGGCATATAACCCTGGGTGCCGGCGGCGCCTCGGGAGAGGGGCTCACAATCAATTCCGACATCCAGATTCGGGATGGTAAGGCAGCGGTGATCGCGGCTCCCTATGATGAAGGTAATGGCGAAATCGCCCAGAAGGGACTTTGGCTGACGGAAATGACTTATGACGGTCATGTCCGGGATATGACCCTGGATGTGACCGAAGAGGGGCTGGCCATTGGCACCGGGGAGTCCTGGAGCACCATGGATATCGGCAATGTGCGGGTGGGTACCAAGGACCACGGCGCCAGTATGGGACGGTTACGAATTCAAAAATATCAGACCGGCAGCACGGCTTTGGTGAAGCCCGGAGGGGCCGGAGATATCTGTGTCGGGGGGGCTGGTAGTTCTGAGGGGGCCTGTGTGGCCGCCGGCGGGCAGTGGGAGACTCGGGGCAGCGAGGGTGTGACCATCGACATGGTGCAGGTTCTGGCTCGAGCCGAGGGCGACGATAAGAAGAACGCCTTGATGTGGGAGAGTAATCGCGCCGTGGATAGTCAGGGAAGGCCAATAAACAACACCGGTATGAAGTTGTTGGTTAACGATATCTATACCAGTGATGGCGGTGACTTTGATGGTGATGGCGTTGAAGACAATCGCTTCGGGATTCGAACCGATCTGTCGGTGGATGTCTACCAGACCAGGGTGACCAAAAAAGAGGATGGGCCTGACGCCCAGGGCGTCGTGGGAAGCCGCGGCGATGAGAAAATCATGAGCCCCGGGTCGGCGGCTGGGTACCGGTATGTAGCCAATCCAGGCCCGGGAGACGTTGCTAACCGCCCCCTTGGTTTTGCGGTAAAGGCAGATACCCGTTTCAAGGAGCTCTCAATCAATAACATCGATCTGATCCATCCTGTCGGCGGCAGTCAAACGGTTGTCTACGGAGCGAAATTCCAGAATGTAGATATCCGTGCGAACCTGACCGCAACCCCCATACCCTGACGATTCAGGGGGCCGGTTATGGCAAACGGGCAGTCAAGGCGACTGTCCTTTTTGTGTTTTTGGCTGTCCTGTTGTTTAATCCGGGCTGTTCCATGTCGCCTCCGGAAGTTGTTTCATGAAATCCAGCTCGCTGTTATCCCTTCTTGAAGATCGTCGAATCCATTCCGGCGAATCGCTGGCGCAAACGCTCGGTATTTCCCGAACGGCGGTCTGGAAGCAGATTCGCAAGGCGCAAGCCGAAGGCGTGGAAATCAGAACCATCCGCGGGCAGGGTTATCAGCTCATCTCTACGTTGGATCTCCTGGCAAGTGACCGCATTCGGCAAGCACTGCCGGAGCGCCTGCATAACGTCATTGCCCTTGATGTTCTGGATACCGTTGACTCAACCAACGCGGAAGTGGCGCGACGGTTGACCTCGGAGTTGAAAGGCGTGCCGGTGGTGGTGGCTGACAGCCAGACTGCAGGTCGTGGCCGCCGGGGGCGTCAATGGGTGAGTCCGCAAGGAGAAAACCTTTATCTGAGCCTGGGGTTGAGTGTTCAGGGCGGGTTTTCTGCCCTCGACGGTATGAGCCTTGTATTGGGGGTGGCGGTCAGTCGGGCCCTGTCGACCTTTGGGGCAACGGATGCCGGTTTGAAGTGGCCCAATGATCTGTTCTACGGTGACCGGAAGCTCGGCGGGATACTGGTTGAGATTCAGGGAGAGCTTCAGGACGGAGAAGTGCAGGTTATTGCTGGTATAGGGATTAACGTGCATATGAAGCAGGCTGAGTTGGTCGACCAGCCATGGATAAGTCTGGCCGAGGCATGGCCGGATGTCGTTTGGACGCGAAATGCTCTGACGGCGGCCATTGTGTCGGAGGTAGTAGAGATTATCGCGCAGTTCGAACGTCAGGGCTTTGCCCCGTTCAGGGATGAATGGCAGGCACGGGATATCTTTTTCAGCAAAGATCTGGTGGCCAGAGATGGCGGCGTTGAGGGCAGAGGTGCTGGTATTGATGCCGCAGGCAACTATCAGGTTGATACCCCTGAGGGGCTGGTGCCCGTCAGGGCCGGAGATATCAGCTTGCGGGTGCGATCATGATTCTTTTGCTGGACTGTGGCAACACCCGGGTAAAATGGCGCCTCATGGCCGATGGAGTCGTCGTGCATGACGGTGGGGGAGCCCTGGAAGAAACAGTGACTTTTACTGATTTGATACCGTACGCCCGCAAGATAGATCGTGTTGCCGTATCGACAGTCGCATCGGAACAGAGCCGACTGCGCCTAGAGGAGCGCTTGGCAACCGTTACCTCTGCCCCGGTTCGATACCACTGGGCGGAGGTGAGCCGGGACGGGCTCAGGAATTCCTACCAGGAAGTGGCCAAAATGGGTGCCGACCGATGGCACGCAATGGTGGCCGCGTGGGTTGGCGCCCGGCGCAGTTTCGCCGTCGTGGATGCGGGCAGTGCAGTGACTATTGACTATGTCGATGGCCAGGGCCAGCACCTGGGCGGGTATATTCTGCCAGGGCTGCATATGATGCGACGGAGCCTCAAGCTGGATGCCGCCCGCATTGGATTCGAATACGACGAACAGATCAACGCTGCGCCGGGCCAGTCCACCGGTGAGTGCGCAAACCACGGTCTCGCATGGCTGACAGAGAGCCTCGTTCAGCGTCTGCATGGTGATGTTGGTCGACTCGGGCTGGAACGAGTTGTTTTAACCGGCGGAGATGCGGGTCGTTTTCAGTCGTTGGGTCTGAAGGCGGAGCATCGGCCTGGTCTGGTGCTGGAGGGGGTGGAAATCGTCGATCTTCAGGAATCGCAGGCATGAGGCTGGTTGCGTTGGTGTTGTTGCTGGCCAACCTGGCTGTCTGGTTTGCCCCCGGCTTGATTCCGCCGGTCACCTATGAGGCGTCGGCCGGTGGTATTTTGCCTCGCGTTGCAAGCCTGAAAGTGTCCGATTCGAGTGAGCAGGCTCCGCTACCTCCCACGGAGTGTGTCAGGGTCGGTTGGTTTGACTCCCGCGAGGACGCCACTGCATTTGCAGAACGGGTTGGCGAGCATTTCCGCATTGAGGAGCGAGAGCGGGAGCTGCCGCCGCTGAATTGGGTGATGATCCCTCCGCAGCCCAGGGAGGTGGCGCTATCCCAGTTTCGCGATCTCTTTAGTCGTGGCGTGGAGTCTTATGTGGTGACAGAGGGTGAGTACCGAAACGCCATCTCGCTTGGCCTGTTTGAGTCGAGGGCAGCAGCAGAGTCTGTGCTGGAGGAAAAAAAACAGCAGAATCTCAATGTAGTGCTAGTCAACTTCCCCCGAAATCGTATAGGATACGCCCTCGTTTTTGATGTTGAGCCAGCAAGGGAAACCGAGGTGGTTCAGGCGGTTGAGGCGGAAAGTCACAGCAATTTCGACTTCGTTGAAATCTACGCTTGTGAAGGTGTTGCATCACCAGAAAAAAATCCGTAGTATACCGCCCTCGCTGAACAGGCGAATGTGAGCTGGCGTAGCTCAGTTGGTAGAGCAGCTGACTTGTAATCAGCAGGTCGGGGGTTCGATTCCGTCCGCCAGCTCCACTTTAAGTTTTGAGCAGATTTGCGGTTGCAGATCTGTACGGGAGGGGTTCCCGAGTGGCCAAAGGGATCAGACTGTAAATCTGACGCGAAAGCTTCGCAGGTTCGAATCCTGCCCCCTCCACCACTAATTGCTCGCGGGCATCGTATAGTGGCTATTACCTCAGCCTTCCAAGCTGATGACGTGGGTTCGATTCCCACTGCCCGCTCCAATTTGGTTTCAATGCTCATGTAGCTCAGTCGGTAGAGCACATCCTTGGTAAGGATGAGGTCACCGGTTCAATTCCGGTCATGAGCTCCATTTTTATCCGGTCAACGTTACGATCCTGGTTGATTAGGGAGATTGGTCGAATGTCTAAAGCAAAGTTTGAGCGTAACAAGCCGCACGTAAACGTGGGCACCATTGGTCACGTTGACCATGGTAAGACCACTCTGACAGCCGCCCTGACTCGTGTATGTCACGAAGTATGGGGTACTGGTGAGAGCCGTGCTTTCGATCAGATCGATAACGCACCGGAAGAGCGTGCGCGTGGTATCACCATCGCGACCTCTCACGTTGAGTACGATTCTCCGACCCGTCACTACGCACACGTAGACTGCCCGGGGCACGCGGATTATGTTAAGAACATGATCACCGGTGCGGCCCAGATGGACGGCGCTATCCTGGTTTGCTCCGCAGCTGACGGCCCCATGCCGCAGACTCGTGAGCACATCCTGCTGTCCCGTCAGGTTGGTGTACCGTTCATCGTTGTGTTCCTGAACAAAGCGGACATGGTAGACGATGAAGAGCTGCTTGAGCTGGTAGAGATGGAAGTTCGTGACCTGCTGAGCCAGTACGACTTCCCGGGTGACGACACTCCGATCATCACCGGTTCTGCGCTGATGGCTCTGGAAGGTAAAGACGACAACGAGATGGGTACTACCGCTGTTAAGAAGCTGGTAGAAGCCCTGGACGACTACATCCCTGAGCCGGAGCGTGCGATTGATCAGCCGTTCCTGATGCCGATCGAGGACGTATTCTCCATCTCTGGTCGTGGTACCGTTGTTACCGGTCGTGTAGAGCGTGGCATCATCAAAGTAGGTGACGAAGTGGAAATCGTGGGTATCCGCGACACCACCAAGACCACCTGTACTGGTGTTGAGATGTTCCGCAAGCTGCTGGACGAAGGTCGTGCCGGTGAGAACGTAGGTGTTCTGCTGCGTGGTACCAAGCGTGACGACGTTGAGCGTGGTCAGGTTCTGTGTGTACCGGGCTCCATCAAGCCGCACACCAAGTTCGAGTGTGAAGTGTACGTACTGTCCAAAGAAGAAGGTGGTCGTCATACTCCGTTCTTCAAGGGCTACCGTCCGCAGTTCTACTTCCGGACTACTGATGTAACCGGTTCTTGTGAACTGCCGGAAGGCGTTGAAATGGTAATGCCGGGTGACAACGTGAAAATGACTGTTACCCTGATCGCTCCGATCGCCATGGAAGATGGTCTGCGCTTCGCGATTCGCGAAGGCGGCCGTACCGTTGGTGCCGGCGTGGTCTCCAAGATCATCGAGTAACCTTCGGGTTACTCGTTGTTTGTTGCGCTGAGTTGTTTCGGTGCAGGCCAGTAGCTCAATTGGCAGAGCAGCGGTCTCCAAAACCGCAGGTTGGGGGTTCGATTCCCTCCTGGCCTGCCATTTTTCAACATCCGGATACATAAGTTGATTCCTATGGAGTCAAAAGCCGTTCAGTCAGCCGGCCGTTTCGATACCGTGAAATGGCTGGTTGTTTTCGTTTTGATTGCCGTCGGCGTTGTCGGTAATCAGTACTTCAGTGCCGAGTCCGTGCTATATCGGGTTCTGGCTCTTGTTGCGCTAGGCTTGGTTGCTGCGTTTGTGGCGTTGCAAACCGAGCGGGGGCGGCGTTTTGCCACCCTGTTAAAAGAAGCGCGTGTCGAGATCCGGAAAGTCGTCTGGCCGACCAGGCCAGAGTTGATTCAGACCACCATCATTGTGGTTGTGTTTGTTCTGGTAGTGGCGCTTATTTTGTGGGGCATGGATTCGCTGATCAGTTGGCTGGTCGCCGGATTTATCGGTTAACGGGAGTGGGCAATGGCTAAGCGCTGGTACGTCGTTCATGCGTATTCTGGCTTTGAGAAGCATGTAATGCGCACTCTTAAAGAGCGTGTGGCGCTCGAGCAGATGGAAGACAAGTTCGGCGAAATCCTGGTTCCGACTGAAGAAGTGGTCGAAATGCGGGACGGGAAGAAGCGCAAGAGTGAGCGCAAGTTTTATCCCGGCTACGTACTGGTCCAGATGGAAATGGACGACGCCTCGTGGCATCTTGTCAAGAATACACCTCGGGTACTGGGCTTTATCGGCGGTACCAAAGACAAGCCGGCTCCGATTACTGAGCGCGAGGCTGAGGCTATTCTGCGTCGTGTTGAAAGTGGTGCAGACAAGCCCAAGCCCAAGACGCTGTTCGAGCCAGGTGAAATTGTTCGCGTTGTTGAAGGTCCGTTTGCAGACTTCAACGGTGTGGTAGAAGAAGTCGACTACGAGAAGAGTCGAGTGAAGGTTGCCGTTCTTATCTTTGGCCGTTCTACTCCGGTTGAGCTGGAGTTCGGGCAGGTCGAAAAAGACTGATGGCGGCTTTGAAAATTGAAAGCTCGCGCGCTACGGCGACGCGGGCTTTTTGTGTCTGCTTAAAGCAGTTGTGAAAAACCGGGGAGCCGAAAGGCGTTCGAACCCACAGGAGATCTATCATGGCAAAGAAGATTGAAGCCTATATCAAGCTTCAGGTTGCTGCCGGTCAGGCCAACCCGAGTCCCCCCGTTGGTCCTGCGCTGGGTCAGCGTGGTGTTAACATCATGGAATTCTGTAAGGCGTTCAACGCCAAGACTCAGGGCATGGAGCCTGGTCTGCCAATTCCGACCGTTATCACCGTTTACAGTGATCGCAGCTTCACATTCATCACCAAGACCCCGCCTGCGCCGGTCCTGCTGAAGAAGGCCGCTGGCATTAAGAGTGGCTCTGGTCGTCCGAACACTGACAAAGTGGGTACGGTTACCCGTGCTCAGCTGGAAGAAATCGCCAAGACCAAAGAGCCGGACATGACTGCTGCCGATATGGAAGCAGCCGTTCGCACCATCGCTGGTACTGCCCGCAGCATGGGCCTGAACGTGGAGGGTCTGTAAGATGGCTAAGCTGAGCAAGCGTCAAAAGCTGATTCGTGAAAAAGTAGACTCCACCCGCGCCTACTCTGTAGACGAAGCGGTTGCGCTGCTGGCCGAACTGGGTCAGAACGTGAAGTTCAAAGAGTCTGTAGACGTAGCGGTTAACCTGGGTGTTGATGCACGTAAATCCGACCAGGTTGTGCGTAGCAGCACTGTTCTGCCTCACGGTACCGGTAAATCCGTGCGTGTGGCTGTGTTCACCCAGGGTGCCAATGCCGAGAAAGCGACCGCGGCCGGTGCCGACATCGTAGGCATGGACGACCTGGCTGATGAAGTCAAAAAAGGCAACATGGACTTCGACGTGGTTATCGCCACTCCGGATGCCATGCGTGTTGTTGGTCAACTGGGCCAGATCCTCGGTCCCCGTGGCCTGATGCCGAACCCGAAGGTTGGCACCGTAACCGCTGATGTTGAGACAGCGGTTAAGAATGCCAAAGCTGGTCAGGTTCGTTACCGTACTGACAAAAACGGCATTATCCACGCTCCGCTGGGTAACGTTGAGTTCTCTGCCCAGAACATCAAGGAAAACCTTGAAGCTCTGGTGGCAGACCTGAAAAAGGCCAAGCCTGCATCGTCCAAGGGTGTGTATCTGAAAAAGATCACCATCTCTTCTACGATGGGTCCTGGTCTGACTATTGATCAGGGTACTCTGAGTCTCTGATTGGTAGTTACTTTGTAGTCTGGGCGGAAGCCAAGGCTGTCAAAGACCGCAGGCCCCCGAAGCCCTTGGTAACAAGGGCTGCAAGGGTTAAAGCAACGCCTGCGCAGACGGTGTGAAGACGTTCTCTCTGAACCCAAACACCGTTAGGCGTCCTCGTTGAGGACAATGATGGGTTTGCCGGCATAACGCTGGCGAAATCGAGGAGAAATCCAGTGGCAATTAGACTCGAAGACAAGAAGGCGATCGTCGCTGAAGTCAACGAGACTGCTGGAGCTGCTCTGTCTGTGGTTTTGGCTGACTACCGTGGTGTCACCTCTGGTGACATGACTGCCCTTCGTGCCAAAGCTCGTGCCGAGAATGTTCGTCTGAAGGTTGTTCGTAACAATCTGGCGAAGATTGCTATCAAAGGTACTGAGTTTGAGTGCATCGATCCGGCGCTGGTTGGCCCGACCATTCTGGCTTTCTCTATGGAAGATCCGGGTGCCGCTGCGCGCCTGCTGAAGGATTTTGCCAAAGAGAAAGAGGCGTTTGAGATCAAGGGTCTGGCTGTCGGCGGTGAGCTGATGGGCGCAGAACAGATCGATCGCCTGGCCACGCTGCCGACGCTGCACGAAGCGTTGACCAAGCTGGCTATTGTTACACAGGCACCAGTTACCAAGCTTGCACGTACCCTGAACGATATTCCGGGCAGGATTACACGTGTTGTAGCTGCAGTCCGCGACCAGAAGCAAGACGCTGCTTGATTCTGTTGAACACCATTTTTTACATTTTCGGAGAAAGTCATGGCTCTGTCTAAAGACGATATTTTGAATGCAATTGCTGAAATGAGCGTAATGGAAGTTGTTGAGCTCGTTGAAGCTATGGAAGAGAAGTTCAATGTTTCTGCTGCCGCTGCTGTTGCCGCTGCACCTGCTGCTGCCGCTGGTGGCGAAGCTGCTGAAGAGCAGACCGAGTTCGACGTAGTTCTGACTGGCGCTGGCGAGAAGAAAGTCAACGTCATCAAGGCCGTTCGTGAGCTGACTGGTCTGGGTCTGAAAGAAGCCAAGGAAATGGTTGACGGCGCTCCTTCTACTGTTAAGGAAGGCGCTAGCAAGGACGAGGCTGAAGAAGCCAAGAAGAAGCTTGAGGAAGCAGGCGCTTCTGTTGAGCTCAAGTAATAGTCGGCTGTTGATCGACACCGTGCGTTAAGCATGGATGGGCTGGTGGCTCTGTGCCACCGGCCTTTTTCTGTTGTATATGCTATAGAGTCTGGTGTGCTTTTACGGGTTAATGTCAGATCTATAACCTACAGCCAGAGTCTTGTTCAAGACGGCGCGATAAGCCGAGCAATTCGGCCCCGAAGCAGAACATTTGATTGCTTCTTGATACCAGGTATCAGGTCTAAAGCTGGGGAATGCAGATGACTTACTCCTACACTGAGAAAAAGCGGATTCGCAAAGATTTTAGTAAATTGCCTTCCGTGATGGACGTCCCCTATTTGCTGTCTATTCAGCTGGATTCGTTCCGGGACTTCCTGCAAATGGAAGCCGCTCCTGAAGACCGCCGGGAAACCGGTCTTCACGCAGCGTTCAAATCCGTATTCCCGATTGTCAGTTACTCTGGCAACGCCGCGCTCGAGTATGTGAGCTATCGAATCGGCGAGCCAGTGTTCGACGTCAAGGAATGTCAGCTCAGGGGCGTTACTTACGCCGCGCCGCTGCGGGTGAAAGTCCGCTTGATCATTTATGACAAGGAATCGTCCAACAAGGCGATCAAGGACATCAAAGAGCAAGAAGTCTACATGGGCGAGATGCCCCTGATGACTGAAAACGGTACCTTCGTGGTCAACGGTACCGAGCGTGTTATTGTTTCCCAGCTGCACCGTTCGCCTGGCGTCTTCTTTGATCACGACAAAGGCAAGACTCACTCCTCCGGCAAGCTGTTGTATTCGGCCCGAGTGATTCCTTACCGTGGTTCCTGGCTTGACTTCGAATTCGATCCGAAGGACTCCGTGTTCGTTCGTATCGACCGTCGTCGTAAGCTGCCTGCGTCGATCCTCCTGCGCGCTCTGGGGTACACCTCTGAGCAGATGCTCGACATGTTCTTCGAAACCAGTAAGTTTGCTCTGGGTGAAGAAGTCTGCAAGCTTGAGTTGGTGCCCAGCCGGCTGCGTGGTGACATTGCGACCTTTGACATCAAAGATAAGGAAGGCAACGTCATTGCTGAAGAAGGCCGCCGTATTACGGCGCGTCACATCAAGCAGTTGGAAAAGGCCGGCATTACCGAGCTGGAAGTTCCCACTGAATACCTGTACGGCCGTGTTCTTGCCAAGGACATGATCGATCAGTCTACCGGCGAAGTGCTGGTGGAATGTAACACCGAGCTGACCGAAGAAGTCATCACCAAGATTCTCGGCGCTGGTGTTAAGGATATTGAAACTCTTTACACCAACGATCTGGATTGTGGTCCGTTCATGTCTGATACCCTGCGTATCGACCCGACCCGAACTCCGTTGGAAGCGTTGGTTGAAATCTACCGGATGATGCGCCCGGGCGAGCCGCCCACCAAGGAATCCGCGGAGAACCTGTTCAACAACCTGTTCTTCTCTGAGGAGCGCTACGACCTGTCCGGCGTTGGCCGGATGAAGCTCAACCGTCGCCTTGGTCGTGACGAGAGCACCGGTGAGGGCACGCTGACCCACGACGATATCATCGACGTGCTGAAAACCCTGATTGCCATTCGTAATGGCCAGGGCCAGGTGGATGATATCGACAACCTGGGCAACCGTCGGGTTCGCTGTGTTGGCGAGATGGCTGAAAACCAGTTCCGGGTAGGCCTGGTACGGGTTGAGCGCGCGGTTCGAGAGCGTCTGAGTCTGGCTGAAAGCGAAGGCCTGATGCCGCAGGACCTGATCAACGCCAAGCCTGTTGCGGCCGCAGTCAAGGAGTTCTTTGGTTCCAGCCAGCTGTCCCAGTTTATGGACCAGAACAATCCGCTGTCTGAGGTAACTCACAAGCGTCGTATCTCCGCGTTGGGTCCGGGCGGTCTGACCCGTGAGCGTGCCGGCTTTGAGGTTCGGGACGTTCACCCGACCCATTACGGCCGTGTGTGTCCTATCGAGACTCCGGAAGGCCCGAACATCGGTCTGATCAACTCGCTGGCAACCTATGCCCGTGCCAACTCCTACGGCTTCCTGGAAAGTCCGTACCGTAGAGTCGTCGACGGCGTGGTGACCGATGAGCTGGTGTATCTGTCTGCGATTGAAGAGAGCAACTATGTGATCGCTCAGGCCAGTGCTGCTACCGATGATGGCAAGCGCCTGACCGACGAGCTGGTTACCGTGCGTCACCAGAACGAATTTACCGTCGCCCCGCCGGAAGCGGTTAACTTCATGGACGTATCTCCACGCCAGGTTGTATCGGTGGCGGCGTCTCTGATCCCGTTCCTTGAGCACGACGATGCTAACCGGGCCCTGATGGGTGCGAACATGCAGCGTCAGGCGGTTCCGACGCTGAAATCACAGGTTCCGCTGGTCGGCACCGGTGTAGAACGCACCGTTGCCCAGGATTCCGGCGTGTGCGTGACCGCCCGTCGTGGCGGTGTGATTGAAAGCGTGGACGCTGCCCGTATCGTGGTGCGCGTAAACAACGAAGAAACCGAGGCCGGTGATGCAGGTGTGGATATCTACAACCTCACCAAGTACACCCGCTCTAACCAGAATACCTGTATCAACCAGCGCTCCATCGTGCGTCAGGGCGATGTGATTGCCCGTGGCGACGTGCTGGCAGATGGTCCCTCCGTGGATCTGGGTGAGCTGGCGCTGGGCCAGAACATGCGCATCGCGTTCATGCCCTGGAACGGTTACAACTTCGAGGACTCCATCCTGATCTCCGAAAAGGTGGTTCAGGAAGACCGGCTGACCACGATCCACATTCAGGAACTGACCTGTGTGGCCCGTGACACCAAGCTGGGTAGCGAAGAAATCACTGCGGATATTCCGAACGTTGGTGAAAGCGCCCTGTCCAAGCTGGATGAGTCCGGTATTGTCTACATCGGTGCGGAAGTGGGCCCGGGCGACATTCTGGTGGGTAAGGTCACGCCGAAAGGTGAGACCCAGCTGACACCGGAAGAGAAGCTGCTGCGTGCGATCTTTGGTGAAAAGGCCTCTGACGTTAAAGATACCTCTCAGCGTGTTCCGACCGGCACCCGCGGAACGGTTATCGATGTTCAGGTATTCACCCGTGACGGTATCGAAAAAGATGCCCGCGCTCAGTCCATCGAGAAAGAGCAGCTCGATCAGTACCGTAAGGATCTGAAAGACGAGTACCGCATTGTCGAAGGCGCTACCTATGAGCGTCTGACTGCAGCACTCAACGGCCAGGAAGTGATCAGTGGCCCGGGTCTGAAGAAGGGCGCCAAGCTTGATGAAGCCTATCTGGCCGATCTGCCGCGTCCGGACTGGTTCAAGCTGCGCATGAAAGACGAAGCTCTGAACGAACTTCTGGAGAAATCCGAGCAGGGTCTGGAAGATCGCAAGAAAGAGCACGAAGCCCGCTTCGACGACAAGAAAGGCAAGCTGCAGCAGGGCGATGACCTTGCCCCGGGCGTGCTGAAAATCGTCAAGGTTTACCTGGCCATCAAGCGTCGCATCCAGCCGGGTGACAAGATGGCCGGTCGTCACGGTAACAAGGGTGTTATCTCTGCGGTAATGCCGATTGAGGATATGCCTTACGACGAAAACGGCACCACCGTTGATATCGTGCTCAACCCGCTGGGTGTTCCTTCGCGGATGAACGTTGGTCAGGTTCTGGAAACCCATCTGGGCGCAGCCGCCAAGGGGCTGGGTGAAAAGATCAGCCGGATGCTGGAAGAGCAGCGTAAAGTGGCTGAACTGCGCAAGCTGCTGGATGAGATCTATAACCACTCAGATGAAGTGACCAAGGTTGATCTCGACAGCTTGAGCGACAAGGAAATCCTGGAGCTGTGCAGTAACCTGCGTGACGGTGTCCCGATGGCAACGCCGGTCTTCGACGGTGCCAAGGAAGCCGAGGTCAAGCGTATGCTTGAGCTGGCCGACATGGATACCAGTGGTCAGGTCAAGCTGTACGACGGCCGCACCGGTGATGCATTTGACCGTCCGGTGACTGTGGGCTACATGTACATGCTCAAGCTCAACCACTTGATCGATGACAAGATGCACGCTCGTTCCACCGGCTCTTACAGCCTGGTAACCCAGCAGCCGCTGGGTGGTAAGGCGCAGTTCGGTGGTCAGCGTTTCGGTGAGATGGAAGTCTGGGCTCTGGAGGCATACGGTGCCGCCTATACCCTGCAGGAAATGCTTACCGTCAAGTCTGATGACGTCAACGGTCGGACCAAGATGTACAAGAACATTGTCGATGGTGATCATCGTATGGAGCCGGGCATGCCCGAATCCTTCAACGTTCTCGTCAAGGAAATCCGCTCGTTGGGTATCGACATCGAGCTGGAATCCGAGTGAGCCGAATTGTTTTTGGCAGCGTGAGCGGGCACCTCGTGTGCCCGCCCGAGATTAACGCCATCCGGAGCTTTTACTGATGAAAGATTTGCTGAATCTTCTCAAGAGCCAGAATCAGAGCAAGGAATTCGACGCCATCCGTATCGGACTGGCTTCGCCTGACATGATTCGTTCCTGGTCTTTTGGCGAAGTAAAAAAGCCTGAGACCATTAACTACCGTACCTTCAAGCCGGAGCGTGACGGTCTTTTCTGTGCCAAGATTTTCGGCCCGATCAAAGACTACGAGTGCTTGTGCGGAAAATACAAGCGCCTGAAGCATCGCGGCGTTATCTGTGAAAAGTGCGGTGTTGAAGTCGCACTGGCCAGCGTGCGCCGTGAGCGTATGGGCCATATCGAGCTGGCCAGCCCGGTCGCTCACATCTGGTTCCTGAAGTCATTGCCGTCCCGTATTGGCCTGATGCTGGACATGACCCTGCGAGATATCGAGCGGGTTCTGTACTTTGAATCCTTCATCGTTATCGATCCGGGTATGACCACCCTGGAGAAGGGCCAGTTGCTGAATGACGAGCAGTACTATGAGGCCCTGGAAGAATTCGGTGACGAGTTCGACGCCCGTATGGGTGCCGAGGCCATCAAAGAGTTGCTCGAAGCTATCGATCTGCAGGCGGAAGTTGACGCCCTGCGGGAAGAGATTCCCCAGACCAACTCCGAGACCAAGATCAAGAAATTCAGCAAGCGCCTGAAAATTCTTGAGGCGTTCCTGTACTCCGGTAACAAGCCGGGCGACATGGTGATGACCGTTCTGCCGGTTCTGCCGCCCGATCTGCGCCCGCTGGTTCCCCTGGACGGTGGCCGTTTTGCCACTTCCGACCTGAACGATCTGTACCGTCGGGTCATTAACCGGAACAACCGTCTCAAGCGCCTGCTGGAACTGAACGCTCCGGATATCATCGTGCGCAACGAGAAGCGTATGCTGCAGGAAGCGGTTGACGCCCTGCTGGATAACGGTCGTCGTGGTCGGGCCATCACTGGCACCAACAAGCGTCCGCTGAAGTCTCTGGCTGACATGATCAAGGGTAAGCAGGGTCGTTTCCGTCAGAACCTGCTGGGTAAGCGAGTCGACTACTCTGGCCGTTCCGTGATCGTGGTGGGTCCGTACCTGCGCCTGCACCAGTGCGGTCTGCCCAAGAAGATGGCCCTGGAGCTGTTCAAGCCGTTCATTTTCTCCAAGCTTGAGCACCGTGGCCTGGCGACCACCATCAAGGCCGCCAAGAAAATGGTCGAGCGCGAGGAAGGCGTGGTCTGGGATATCCTGGACGAAGTCATCCGCGAGCACCCAATCCTGCTGAACCGTGCGCCCACCCTGCACCGTCTGGGCATCCAGGCGTTCGAGCCGGTTCTGATCGAAGGTAAAGCGATCCAGCTGCACCCGCTGGTGTGTGCGGCTTACAACGCCGACTTCGACGGTGACCAGATGGCGGTACACGTACCGCTGACCCTGGAAGCCCAGCTTGAAGCCCGTGCGTTGATGATGTCCACCAACAACGTGCTGTCTCCAGCGAACGGTGAGCCGATCATCGTACCGTCTCAGGACGTGGTATTGGGTCTGTATTACATGACCCGCGAGCGCCACGCTGCCCTGGGTGAAGGCATGGTGTTTGCTGATGTCAAAGAAGCCCATCGTGCCTATGGTGCCGGCAAGGTTGACCTGCAGGCGAAGGTCAAGGTGCGGGTTAAGGAAGTGGCCTATGCCGAAGATGGCAGCAAGTCCGAAGCCTACCGTGTGGTTGATACCACCGTTGGCCGTGCTTTGTTGTTTGATATCGTTCCTGACGGCCTGCCGTTTGAAATCGTCAACCGTCCTATGGTCAAGAAGGCGATTTCCAACCTGATCAACACCTGTTATCGGGACGCTGGTCTGAAAGATACTGTCATCTTTGCTGACCAACTGATGTACATGGGTTACCACTATGCAACCCGTTCCGGTATTTCTATCGGCTTCAACGACTTCGAGATTCCGCCGGAGAAGTATGAGCTGGTTGATGCGGCGTCTGACGAAGTAAAAGACATCGAGAACCAGTACGCATCCGGTCTGCTGACCCAGGGTGAGAAGTACAACAAGGTGATCGATATCTGGTCCCGCGCCAACGATAAAGTGTCCAAGGCGATGATGGAGCGTCTGTCCAAAGAGCAGGTTATTGGTCCTGACGGCCAGCCTGTGAAGGGTGAAGACGGCGAAGACCTGATGCAGGAATCCTTCAACTCCGTCTACATGATGGCCGATTCCGGAGCGCGGGGTTCCGCTGCCCAGATTCGTCAGTTGTCCGGTATGCGTGGTCTGATGGCCAAGCCGGATGGCTCCATCATCGAAACGCCGATTACCGCGAACTTCCGTGAAGGTCTGAACGTACTCCAGTACTTCATCTCCACCCACGGTGCTCGTAAAGGTCTGGCGGATACTGCACTGAAGACCGCGAACTCCGGTTACCTGACCCGTCGTCTCGTTGACGTGTCCCAGGACCTGGTGGTGACCGAGGAAGACTGCGGTACCGATGAAGGTCTGCTGATGACGCCGCACATTGAAGGTGGCGACGTTGTTGTGCCGCTGGGTGATCGTGTTCTGGGGCGTGTGACAGCCCGTGACGTATTCACCCCAACCGACAAGGACAACGCTGTTGTTCCGGCCGGCACTTTGCTGGACGAGAAAACCGTTGAGATGGTCGAGCGCGCCGGTGTGGATGAGATCTGGGTTCGCTCTGCGATTACCTGTGAGACTCGTCACGGCATCTGCTCCAAGTGTTACGGCCGCGATCTTGCCCGTGGTCACCGTGTTAACGTGGGTGAGGCCGTCGGTGTTATCGCTGCCCAGTCCATCGGTGAGCCAGGCACTCAGCTGACCATGCGGACCTTCCACATTGGTGGTGCGGCCAGCCGGGCCTCCGCCGTGGATAACATTCAGGTCAAGCACGGCGGCACGGTACGTCTGCACAACCTGAAGTCCATCGAGAAGACCGATGGCTCCCTGGTTGTGGTGTCCCGTTCTTCGGCCCTGGCGATTGCCGACGAGCAGGGTCGTGAGCGCGAGTGGTACAAGCTGCCCTACGGTGCCGTTCTGTCTGTGAAGAACGGTGACGTGGTTGAGGCCGGCGTTGTAGTTGCCAAGTGGGATCCGCACACGCATCCGATCATCGCCGAAGCGAAAGGCACGGCCAAGTTTGTCAACATGGAAGAGGGCATTACTGTCCGTACCCAGGCTGACGAGCTGACCGGTCTGTCCACCATGGAAGTGATTGACCCGAAAGAGCGTCCTGCTGCTGGTAAGGACATTCGTCCGGCTATCCAGCTGATTGACGATGCGGGTGAAGAAGTAGAACTGCCAGGCGGTGGTACCGCGATCTTCTTCCTGCCGGCTAACGCGCTGGTGACCATGGCTAATGGCGCGAAGATCGAGCTGGGTGACGTAGTTGCCCGTATTCCGCAGGAAAGCTCGAAGACCCGGGACATCACCGGTGGTCTGCCGCGGGTTGCCGACCTGTTCGAGGCTCGTCGCCCGAAAGAGTCTGCCATCCTGGCGGAAATCAGTGGTGTGGTGTCTTTCGGTAAAGAGACCAAAGGCAAGAAGCGCCTGGTCATCACGCCGAAAGATGACGATGCCTATGAGGTTCTGATTCCGAAGCATCGCCAGCTCAACGTTTTCGAAGGTGAAACGGTTGAGAAGGGTGAGGTGATTTCCGACGGTCCGTCCAACCCGCACGACATCTTGCGTCTGCTGGGTGTGGTCGAGCTGGCCAAGTACATCACCAACGAAATCCAGGATGTGTACCGCCTGCAGGGTGTTGTCATCAACGATAAACACATCGAGGTTATCGTTCGGCAGATGCTGCGCAAGGTGGAAATTACCGATCCGGGTGATACCACCCTGCTGTCTGGCGACCAGGTGGAAATCACTCAGGTGCTGGAAGAGAACGAAAAGGCGAATCAGGCGGACAAAGAGCCTGCCAGATTCGAGCGTCTGCTGCTTGGTATTACCAAGGCATCGCTGGCCACCGAATCGTTCATTTCTGCGGCTTCGTTCCAGGAAACCACCCGGGTGCTCACCGAAGGTGCGGTGACCGGTAAGCGTGACTTCCTGCGTGGCCTGAAAGAAAACGTTGTGGTTGGCCGGTTGATTCCGGCGGGTACCGGTCTGGCTTACCACAGCGAACGTCGTCGCAAGCGTGACCTGGAAGAGCAGGGCGTGACCGCGGCAGATGTTGAAGAAGCTCTGAGCGCGGAGCTCAACCGAGAAGGTTGATTGCCGGCGTGCCATTCTCGGGGTAGTTACTTATCCCGAGGGTGGTTAAAAAGAGAACAGTCATCTTGACTGAGTCGGGGCGCAGGCTTACACTTGCGTCCCTTAAATTTTACCCCCTGCACAGGGGGTAAGTTTCATTGGTATGGTTTTTTGGAGTTTGCTTACATGGCAACGATTAATCAGTTGGTGCGTAAGCCTCGTAAGCGCAAGGTAGCCAAGAGCGATGTTCCTGCTCTCCAGGCTTGTCCTCAGCGCCGTGGTGTGTGCACTCGTGTGTACACCACAACGCCGAAGAAGCCGAACTCAGCACTCCGTAAAGTGTGCCGTGTTCGTCTGACCAACGGCTTCGAGGTTTCCTCTTACATTGGTGGTGAAGGTCACAACCTTCAGGAGCACAGTGTTGTGCTGATCCGTGGCGGTCGAGTAAAAGACCTTCCGGGTGTGCGCTATCACACTGTTCGCGGTACTTTGGATACCCAAGGTGTTCAGAACCGTAAGCAGGGCCGCTCCAAGTACGGTGCAAAACGACCCAAGTCCTGATGTCCCGAGCGGGTGTCTTTTATCGTTGCTTGTAAGAACGGTAAGAGTAAGGCTGAGTAGCATTTGGCTATCTCAGGGGTTCCTGAAGACCTTTTAGATATAAGGGCTTATCGATGCCTAGAAGAAGAGTTGCAGCAAAGCGGGAAATCATTCCCGATCCTAAATTCGGCAGTGCACGTCTTGCCAAGTTCATCAACCATGTGATGGAAAGCGGTAAGAAGTCGGTTGCAGAGCGCATTGTTTACGGTGCTCTGGATATCGTTGCCGAGAAATCTAAAGAAGAGCCGATCGAAATGTTCGAGAAGGCCCTGGAGAACATCCAGCCGATGGTTGAGGTTAAGTCCCGTCGTGTGGGTGGTGCTACTTACCAGGTGCCGGTAGAAGTTCGGCCTTCCCGTCAGAACGCGTTGGCGATGCGCTGGCTCGTTGAATATTCCCGGAAGCGCGGTGAGAAGAGCATGGCGCAGCGTCTGGCTGGCGAAATTCTTGATGCGGCCGATAGCAAGGGTGCCGCAGTGAAGAAGCGCGAAGACGTGCATCGCATGGCAGAAGCCAACAAGGCATTCTCTCACTTCCGTTTCTAACAAGCCGAGGTTTATATCGTGGCACGCAAGACTCCTATCAAACGTTACAGAAACATTGGTATCTGTGCGCACGTGGATGCGGGCAAGACTACTACCACCGAGCGTATTCTTTATTACACCGGTCGTAGTCACAAGATGGGTGAGACCCATGACGGCGCTTCCACTACAGACTGGATGGAGCAGGAGCAGGAGCGTGGTATCACCATCACGTCTGCCGCTGTTACAACCTTCTGGCAGGGTATGGACAAGCAGTATCCCGAGCACCGTATCAACATCATCGACACCCCGGGGCACGTTGACTTCACCATCGAAGTAGAGCGTTCCCTGCGTGTTCTTGATGGTGCCGTGGTTGTGTTCTGTGGTTCCTCAGGTGTTGAGCCGCAGTCCGAGACTGTATGGCGCCAAGCCAACAAGTATGAAGTTCCCCGCATGGTTTTCGTCAACAAAATGGACCGTGCAGGCGCCAACTTCATGCGCGTTGTTGAGCAGATTCGTAACCGTCTGGGTGCTATCACTGTGCCCATCCAGCTGCCGATCGGCGCCGAAGACGATTTCGAGGGTATCGTGGATCTGCTTCGCATGAAGGCAATCTACTGGAACGAAGCTGATCAGGGTATGACCTACGAGCTTCGCGATATTCCTGAGTCCATGGTTGCTGAGGCCGAGAAAGCGCGCGAGCAGATGATCGAAGCCGCCGCTGAAGCCAACGAAGAGTTCATGGAGAAATACCTCGAAGGCGAAGAGCTGACCTACGAAGAAATCAAGCAGGGTCTGCGTACTCGTACCATCGCCAACGAAATCGTTCTGGCTACCTGTGGTTCTGCGTTCAAGAACAAGGGCGTGCAGGCGGTGCTGGATGCGGTCATCGAATTCCTGCCGGCCCCGGATGAGGTTAAAGCCATCCGCGGTGAGGTGGATGACGAGGGTACCGAGGAAACCCGTCCGGTTGACGACGATGCTCCGTTCGCCGCTCTGGCGTTCAAGATCGCTACCGACCCGTTCGTGGGTACGCTGACGTTCTTCCGGGTTTACTCCGGTAAGCTTGAGTCCGGTAACGCGGTATTCAACTCCGTGAAGGGCAAGAAAGAGCGTGTGGGCCGTATGGTTCAGATGCACGCCAACGACCGTGAAGAGATCAAAGAAGTTCTGGCGGGCGACATCGCGGCTGCGATCGGCCTGAAGAACGTGACCACGGGTGACACCCTGTGTGATGAGAACAACAGAATTGTTCTTGAGCGCATGGAGTTCCCGGAGCCGGTTATCTCCGTTGCGGTTGAGCCGAAGTCGAAAGCCGACCAGGAAAAGATGGGTGTTGCTCTGGGTAAGCTGGCCCAGGAAGATCCGTCATTCCGTGTTCGCACCGACGAAGAGTCCGGCCAGACCATCATCTCCGGTATGGGTGAGCTTCACCTGGATATCATCGTTGACCGTATGCGTCGCGAGTTCAAGGTAGAAGCAAATATCGGTAAGCCGCAGGTTGCTTACCGTGAGTGCATCCGCAAGCCGGTTGACGTTGAAGGTAAGTTCGTTCGTCAGTCTGGTGGTCGCGGTCAGTACGGTCACGTAAAAGTGAAGTTGGAGCCGCTGCCTCTGGATGATGAAGATGCTGAAAACTTCATCTTCGTGAACGAGATCGTTGGTGGTGTGGTTCCGAAGGAATACATCCCGGCTGTTCAGCAGGGTATCGAAGAGCAGATGCAGAACGGCTGTCTGGCCGGCTATCCGCTGCTGGGTATCAAGGCGACGCTGTACGATGGTTCCTACCACGACGTTGACTCCAACGAGATGGCGTTCAAAATCGCTGGTTCCATGGCGATGAAGAAAGGCGCCCTCGAGGCGAATCCTGCCCTTCTTGAGCCGATCATGAAGGTTGAGGTTGTTACCCCGGAAGATTACATGGGTGACGTTGTTGGCGACCTGAACCGTCGTCGCGGCCTTGTGCAGGGTATGGATGAAGGCCCTGCGGGCAAGGTCATCCGTGCTGAAGTTCCGTTGTCGGAGATGTTCGGTTACGCCACCGACCTGCGTTCTGCAACACAGGGTCGGGCGTCTTATGCGATGGAGTTCTCCCGCTATATGGAAGCTCCTTCGAACATTGCCGAAGCGATCATTAAAAAGGGTTGATCCCCAGGACTTAAGAAACAGGAAGAGGTGTAACCGTGTCTAAAGCAAAGTTTGAGCGTAACAAGCCGCACGTAAACGTGGGCACCATTGGTCACGTTGACCATGGTAAGACCACTCTGACAGCCGCCCTGACTCGTGTATGTCACGAAGTATGGGGTACTGGTGAGAGCCGTGCTTTCGATCAGATCGATAACGCACCGGAAGAGCGTGCGCGTGGTATCACCATCGCGACCTCTCACGTTGAGTACGATTCTCCGACCCGTCACTACGCACACGTAGACTGCCCGGGCCACGCGGATTATGTTAAGAACATGATCACCGGTGCGGCCCAGATGGACGGCGCTATCCTGGTTTGCTCCGCAGCTGACGGCCCCATGCCGCAGACTCGTGAGCACATCCTGCTGTCCCGTCAGGTTGGTGTACCGTTCATCGTTGTGTTCCTGAACAAAGCGGACATGGTAGACGATGAAGAGCTGCTTGAGCTGGTAGAGATGGAAGTTCGTGACCTGCTGAGCCAGTACGACTTCCCGGGTGACGACACTCCGATCATCACCGGTTCTGCGCTGATGGCTCTGGAAGGTAAAGACGACAACGAGATGGGTACTACCGCTGTTAAGAAGCTGGTAGAAGCCCTGGACGACTACATCCCTGAGCCGGAGCGTGCGATTGATCAGCCGTTCCTGATGCCGATCGAGGACGTATTCTCCATCTCTGGTCGTGGTACTGTGGTTACCGGTCGTGTAGAGCGTGGCATCATCAAAGTAGGTGACGAAGTGGAAATCGTGGGTATCCGCGACACCACCAAGACCACCTGTACTGGTGTTGAGATGTTCCGCAAGCTGCTGGACGAAGGTCGTGCCGGTGAGAACGTAGGTGTTCTGCTGCGTGGTACCAAGCGTGACGACGTTGAGCGTGGTCAGGTTCTGTGTGTACCGGGCTCCATCAAGCCGCACACCAAGTTCGAGTGTGAAGTGTACGTACTGTCCAAAGAAGAAGGTGGTCGTCATACTCCGTTCTTCAAGGGCTACCGTCCGCAGTTCTACTTCCGGACTACTGATGTAACCGGTTCTTGTGAACTGCCGGAAGGCGTTGAAATGGTAATGCCGGGTGACAACGTGAAAATGACTGTTACCCTGATCGCTCCGATCGCCATGGAAGATGGTCTGCGCTTCGCGATTCGCGAAGGCGGCCGTACCGTTGGTGCCGGCGTGGTCTCCAAGATCATCGAGTAATCTGCTCGTTTGATCAGGAAAAAGGGGCTGACTGGTTCAGCCCCTTTTTCTGTTTAAGTCGCAAAGTCTGCCTGACCTCCGTCAATATCAATGATGTTGACAGGGTTGGGTATTATGCATACAATGCGGCTCCTTTTTTTGAAGGTCGGCTAACTAGTAGCTGCTACGAGTGGAGTTTGGTGCATCATGCAAAGCCAAAAGATTCGAATCCGGTTGAAGGCGTTTGATTATCGCCTGATCGACCAGTCCACGCAGGAGATCGTCGATACCGCCAAGCGGACCGGCGCTCAGGTGCGTGGTCCTATTCCTCTGCCGACGCGCAAGGAAAAGTACACGGTATTGATCTCTCCGCACGTCAATAAAGACGCGCGTGATCAGTATGAAATTCGTACCCACAAGCGTTTGCTCGACATTGTTGAGCCGACGGAGAAGACAGTGGATGCTCTGATGAAACTGGACCTGGCAGCAGGTGTAGACGTTCAGATCAGCCTCGGCTAATACCGCCCGGTATTAGTCTGTGTAACTGTCACAGGCCATAGAGGGTGCAAGCCCCGTACACTTAAGAGGTGAAACATGGCAATTGGTGTTGTCGGTCGTAAGGCCGGTATGACCCGTATTTTTACGGACGAGGGGCAGGCATTGCCCGTAACGGTAATCGAGGTTGAGCCCAACCGCATTACCCAACTGAAAACTCTCGAAAACGACGGCTACCGCGCTGTGCAGGTAACCGTAGGTTCTCGTCGTGCCTCCCGCGTGAGCAAGGCTGCTGCTGGTCACTTTGCGAAAGCAGGTGTTGAAGCTGGTCGTGGCGTGTGGGAATTTCGTCTGGCTGATGGCGAAGGTGAAGACCTCGCTGCAGGCGGCGAGCTGACAGTCTCTGTGTTTGAAGACGGTCAGGTGGTTGATGCCACTGGTCAGTCCAAAGGTAAGGGCTTCCAGGGTGGTGTCAAGCGCTGGAACTTCTCCATGCAGGACGCTACTCACGGTAACTCCCTGTCTCATCGTGCTCCGGGTTCTATTGGTCAGAACCAGACTCCGGGCAAGGTATTCAAGGGTAAAAAGATGGCCGGTCAGATGGGTAACGCGCAGGTCACTGTGCAGAACCTGAAAATCGTCCGTGTCGATGCCGAGCGCAACCTGCTGCTGGTAAGTGGTGCCGTACCTGGTGCGACTGGCGGCGACGTTGTCATCAAGCCTGCAGTTAAAGCCTGAGGAGCGGTGCGATGGAATTGACAATTACTGGTAGCGGCAAGGGGATTTCTGTTTCCGACGCTGCGTTTGCCAAAGATTTTAATGAAGCACTGGTGCACCAGGTGGTAACTGCCTACATGGCAGCTGGCCGTCAGGGTACCAAGGCTCAGAAAACACGTTCCGAAGTCAGTGGCGGTGGCAAGAAGCCGTGGCGTCAGAAGGGCACCGGTCGCGCTCGTGCGGGCACCATTCGTAGCCCGATCTGGCGTTCAGGCGGCGTAACTTTTGCGGCCAAGCCCCGTGATTTCGAACAGAAAGTTAACCGCAAGATGTATCGTGCGGCTATGTGTTCCATTCTTTCCGAGCTGGTCCGTCAGGAGCGTCTGGTGGTTGTTGACGATATGAACGTTGACAGTCCCAAGACCAAGGCGTTCACCGCCAAGCTGAAGGATCTGGGCGTGTCTAACGCTCTGATTCTTTCCGATAGCGTTGAGCAGAACCTGCACCTGGCTTCCCGCAACATTCCTCACGTGGATGTTCGCGACGTGGCAGGTCTGGATCCGGTCAGCCTGGTTGCCTACGAGAACGTTGTGGTAACTGTTCCCGCTCTGAAGAAGATCGAGGAGATGCTGGGATGAATCAGGAACGTATTTATAAGGTCCTGCTGGGGCCGCACGTATCAGAGAAAGCGTCTCTGGCAGCCGAGCGTGGTCAGGTGGTATTCCGTGTAGCACCAGACGCCACCAAGCCGGAGATCAAGAAAGCCGTTGAGCAGCTGTTCAACGTCACCGTCGAAGGTGTTCAGGTTCTGAACCGTAAGGGTAAGCTCAAGCGCACTATCCGCGGGTTCGGCAAGCGTAATGACATTCGTAAGGCTTACGTCAAGCTGGCAGAAGGTCAGGACATCGATTTTCTGGATGTGGAATAAGGTAAAGGGGTCGTAATATGCCGATCGTCAAAACCAAGCCAACATCTGCCGGACGCCGTCACGTTGTAAAACTTTACAACCCGGATCTGCACAAAGGACGTCCTTACGAGCCGTTGGTAGAAACTAAGAGTAAGTCAGGTGGTCGTAACAACGCTGGCCGCATTACTACTCGTCACATTGGTGGTGGCCACAAGCAGCACTACCGTGTAATTGATTTCAAGCGGACCAAAGATGGTATCCCGGCGGTTATTGAACGCCTGGAATATGATCCTAACCGCTCTGCGCACATCGCGCTGCTGAAGTACTCCGATGGCGAGCGTCGCTACATCATCGCTCCCAAAGGTATGAAGGCAGGTGATCCTGTGCGGTCCGGCGTCGACGCGCCGATTAAGGTGGGCTCCACTCTGCCGCTCCGGAACATTCCGGTTGGTTCTGTGATCCACTGCGTCGAACTCAAGCCTGGCAAAGGTGCCCAGCTGGCTCGCTCCGCGGGCGCATCCGTACAGCTGGTAGCTCGGGAAGGGGCTTATGCCACTATCCGCCTGCGTTCAGGTGAAATGCGTAAGGTGCTTGTAGATTGCCGTGCAACGCTGGGTGAAGTGTCCAACAGCGAGCACAGCCTCAAGCAGCTTGGTAAAGCGGGTGCATCACGTTGGCGCGGTAAACGTCCAACAGTACGTGGTGTTGCTATGAACCCAGTTGACCACCCACATGGTGGTGGTGAAGGGCGTACCTCTGGCGGGCGTCACCCGGTTACTCCGTGGGGTGTTCCGACCAAAGGGCATAAGACTCGTAAGAACAAACGTACTGACAAGATGATAGTACGTCGTCGTTCAGCCAAGTAAACGACTACATAGAGGTAAATGCTGTGCCACGTTCTTTGAAGAAAGGTCCTTTTATAGACCTGCATCTGTTGAAGAAGGTCGAGGCAGCTCTGGAAACAAGTGACAAGCGGCCGATCAAAACCTGGTCCCGCCGGTCAACAATCTTTCCGGAGATGGTAGGCCTGACCATTGCAGTCCACAACGGCAAGCAGCACGTGCCGGTTTATGTCACCGAAGATATGGTCGGACATAAACTGGGTGAGTTCGCGGCAACGCGTACTTATCGTGGTCATGCGGCCGACAAGAAAGCTAAACGCTGATTGTGAGGTAATAGAAATGGAAGTAGCAGCCAAGTACAAGGGCGCTCGCCTCTCAGCTCAGAAAGCACGTCTTGTTGCCGACCAGGTACGCGGCAAGGCTGTTGAGGACGCCCTGAACATTCTGACTTTCAGCCCTAAGAAGGCAGCGGTTGTGATCAAGAAAGCTCTTGAATCCGCCATTGCCAACGCTGAGCACAACGAAGGTCTGGACGTAGATGATCTGCGGGTTTCCACTGTCATGGTGGATGAGGGCCCAACGCTCAAGCGAATCAAAGCTCGAGCCAAGGGGCGCGCTGACCGTATTTTCAAGCGCACCTGTCATATCACCGTCAAGGTCGCCGACAAGTAGGAGATGCTCAGATGGGTCATAAAGTAAATCCAACCGGCATGCGCCTGGGTGTGATCAAAGAGCACAACTCAGTGTGGTATGCCGACAAGAAGGACTACGCGAAGAATCTGCTGAATGATATTCAGGTTCGCGAGTTCCTGGACAAGCGTCTGGTTAAGGCGTCTGTCAGCAAGATCGTGATCGAGCGCCCTGCTCAGAACGCCCGGATCACGATCCATACCGCCCGCCCCGGTATTGTTATCGGTAAGAAGGGTGAAGATGTTGACCGTCTGCGTCGCGAAGTCAGCGACATGATGGGTGTGCCTGTGCACATCAACATCGAAGAAGTCCGCAAGCCGGACCTGGATGCCCGGCTGGTAGCGCAAAACGTTGCCGGTCAGCTGGAGCGTCGTGTGATGTTCCGTCGCGCTATGAAGCGTGCGGTTCAGAACGCCATGCGTCAGGGTGCCAAGGGTATCAAGATTCAGGTTGGCGGTCGTCTTGGGGGTGCTGAAATCGCACGTTCCGAGTGGTATCGCGAAGGTCGTGTACCTCTGCACACATTACGTGCAGATATTGATTATGCAACCTATGAAGCGCACACCACTTACGGCGTTATCGGCGTAAAGGTATGGATCTTCAAAGGTGAGATTCTTGGTGGTATGGAGCAGGTCCGTGCTGACAAGAAAGCCTCTGGGAAGAAAGGTTCTAAGTAAAGGGGCACTCTTATGCTGCAACCAAAACGCACCAAATTCCGCAAGGTAATGAAAGGCCGTAACACCGGTCTTGCTCACCGCGCCAACAAGGTGAGCTTCGGTGAATACGGATTGAAAGCGACCAGTCGCGGGCGTATAACTGCGCGCCAGATTGAGGCGGCACGTCGTACTATGACACGTCGTATCAAGCGGGGCGGTAAGATCTGGATCCGGGTTTTCCCGGACAAGCCGATCACCGGTAAGCCGCTTGAAGTACGGATGGGTAAAGGTAAAGGTTCTGTCGAGTATTGGGTGGCTGAAATTCAGCCAGGCCGTATGTTGTATGAGATGGAAGGTGTTTCCGAGGAAATCGCTCGTGAGGCCTTCACTCTTGCAGCGGCCAAACTGCCGGTACAGACCACCTTTGTAACGAGGACGGTGATGTGATGAATGCAACAGAGCTGCGTGAAAAGTCAGTCGAGGAGCTGAACAAAGAGCTGATCGACCTCCTGAAGGAGCAGTTCAACCTGCGCATGCGCAAAGCGACAGGTCAGCTGAATCAGTCTCACCTCCTCGGCAAGGTGAAGCGCGATATCGCTCGCGTTAAAACGGTATTGAATGAAAAGGCAGGACAGTGACATGACCGAAGCTACCCAAACTGCCAGAACTCTGAGCGGCAAGGTCGTGAGCAACAAGATGGACAAGTCCATTGTGGTCCTGGTTGAGCGTCAGGTGAAACATCCTCTGTACGGCAAGTACATGAAGCGCTCGACCAAGATCCATGCGCACGATGAAAGCAACCAGTGCAACATCGGCGACATCGTAACCATTCAGGAAACCCGCCCGGTCTCCAAGACCAAAAGCTGGGCCCTGGTGGAAGTCACCGAACGCGCGTCCAAGGTGTAATTCGCCCGGAGAACAACCATGATTCAGACTCAAACAATGCTTGAAGTCGCGGATAACAGTGGTGCACGTCAGGTTATGTGCATCAAGGTCCTGGGCGGATCTCACCGGCGTTATGCGAGCGTTGGGGATATCATTAAGGTAACCGTTAAGGAAGCCATCCCCCGCGGTAAGGTGAAGAAAGGCCAGGTCCTCAAGGCTGTTGTAGTACGTACCCGTAAGGGTGTGCGTCGTCCGGACGGTTCATTGATCCGTTTTGACGGTAACGCGGCGGTACTTCTGAACAATCAGGACGCTCCCATTGGTACCCGTATCTTCGGACCGGTTACCCGTGAACTGCGTAACGAGAAGTTCATGAAGATTATCTCACTGGCACCCGAAGTACTTTAAAGGACCAGAGGCCGGTTATGAAAAAGATCAAACGAGATGACGAAGTAATCGTCACCACGGGGAAAGACAAAGGCAAACGTGGTAAAGTCCTGAAGGTTCAGGACGACGGCCGTGTGATTGTTTCTGGCATCAATATGATGAAGAAGCACACCAAGCCGAACCCGATGCTCGGCACCCCGGGTGGTATCGTCGAAAAAGAAGCGCCTATCCAGGCTTCCAACGTGGCTATTTTTAATCCGCAGACCGGCAAAGCCGATCGTGTTGGCTTCCAGACCAAGGAAGACGGCAGCAAAGTGCGGATCTTCAAGTCCACGAACGAAGCTGTCGATAACCAGTAAGCGGTGGTGGTTACGATGCTTAACATGAAAGAGCAGTACACTAAGGAAGTGGTACCCGCCCTGCAGAAAGAGTTCGGTTACAAGAACGTTATGCAGGTGCCGCGTATCGAGAAAATCACCCTGAACATGGGTGTTGGCGAAGCGGTTGGTGATAAAAAGCTGATTGAAAACGCTGTGGCGGATCTTGAGCGCCTGGCGGGTCAAAAAGCGGTTGTTACCAAGGCACGCAAATCCGTAGCGGGTTTCAAAATCCGTGAAGGTTGGCCGATTGGCTGTAAGGTGACCCTGCGCGGTGAGCGTATGTGGGATTTCTTTGATCGCCTGGTGCACATTGCGGTTCCCCGCATTCGTGACTTCCGCGGTCTGAACCCGAAATCCTTCGACGGTCGCGGTAACTACAGCATGGGTGTTCGTGAGCAGATCATCTTCCCTGAGATCGAGTACGACAAAGTCGACAAGATCCGCGGGCTGGATATCACCATCACCACCACTGCCGGTACCGACGACGAAGGTCGCGAACTGTTGAAAGCCTTTGGCTTTCCGTTCAAGAAATAAGGAACGAGTGACATGGCGAAGGTTTCAATGAAAAACCGTGAGCTCAAGCGCGAAAAGACTGTGGCTAAATTCGCAGCCAAGCGCGCCGAGCTCAAGGCGATTATCAAAAACCCAAATACCAGCGAAGAAGATCGTTGGAACGCGCAAATGAAGCTGCAACAGCTGCCTCGTGATGCGAGTCCCTCACGTCTTCGGAATCGTTGCCAGGTGACTGGTCGTCCCCACGGCGTTCTGCGCAAGTTCGAACTGTCACGGATCAAACTCCGTGAGTACGGCATGCGCGGTGACGTTCCGGGCCTGACCAAGGCAAGCTGGTAAGATAGGTCGCCTGACTTCGGTCAGGTGCCTGTTGGTAAGCGGTGCGGCACGCCGCTGCACAACTAAAAAGATCAGGAGCCTCATACTAATGAGTATGCAAGACACGCTTGCGGATATGTTTACCCGTATCCGTAATGCCCAGATGGCATCGAAAGCTGATGTGACGATGCCGTCTTCAAAAATGAAGGTCTCCGTGGCCCAGGTCCTTAAGGACGAAGGCTACGTAGCAGATTTTTCTGTTTCAGCTGACGCGAAGCCCGAGCTGACCATCACTCTGAAATACTTCGGCGGCAAGCCGGTTATCGAAGAGATCAAGCGGGTCAGCCGTCCGAGTCTGCGCCAGTATAAAGGCGCTGGGGAACTGCCGAAGGTTTCCGGCGGTCTGGGAGTCGCGATTGTCTCAACGTCCAAGGGCGTTATGACAGACCGCGCCGCACGTGCTGCAGGCGTGGGTGGCGAAGTCATCTGCACCGTATTCTAGGAGATACACATGTCCAGGGTTGCCAATAATCCTGTCGTGCTGCCTTCCGGTGTTGAGGTTAAGCTGAACGGACAGGAAATTAATGTGAAGGGCTCCAAGGGAGCTCTCCAATTCACCATTCACCAAGCGGTTGAAGTGAAGCAGGAAGAGGGTTCTCTTCGCTTTGCGGCCCGCGATGGTGCGAAACAGTCCCGCGCTCTTGCTGGTACTACTCGTGCGCTGGTTAACAACATGGTTACCGGCGTATCCACAGGCTGGGAGCGTAAGCTGCAGCTGACGGGCGTAGGTTATCGTGCGCAGGCGCAAGGTAAGAAGCTCAATCTGACACTGGGTTTTTCTCACCCGGTTGAGTACGAGCTGCCCGAGGGTGTTACCGCTGAAACTCCGTCCAATACGGAAGTTGTGATTCGCGGTATCGACAAGCAACAGGTTGGCCAGGTCGCTGCTGAAATCCGCGCGTTCCGTCCGCCCGAGCCTTATAAGGGCAAGGGTGTTCGTTATGCGGATGAGCAGGTCAGACGCAAAGAAGCCAAGAAGAAATAAGGCGGGACTATGAGCGCGAATAACGAAAGATTGCGTCGCGCACGCAAAGTGCGCATGAAGATCCGTGAACTGGGTACCGACCGTCTGTGCGTTCACCGCACGCCGCGTCATATGTACGCCCAGGTTACGACTGCAGATGGCAGCAAAGTGCTGGCCACTGCCTCCACGTTGGATAAGGAACTGCGCCAGGGTGCAACCGGTAACGTGGACGCTGCCAAGAAGGTCGGTCAGCTGATTGCTGAGCGTGCCAAGGCGGCAGGCATTGAGAAGGTCGCTTTTGACCGCTCAGGTTACCGTTATCACGGTCGTGTACAGGCTCTGGCCGACGCAGCCCGTGAAGCTGGCTTGCAATTCTAAGAGGTGGAGAAGATGAGCGTTAACGAACAGAAGGCGCCTGAGCTCCAGGAAAAGCTGGTTCAGGTCAATCGCGTCGCCAAGGTAGTTAAAGGCGGCCGTATTTTTGCCTTCACCGCACTGACTGTGGTGGGTGATGGCAAAGGACGCGTTGGTTTCGGTCGTGGTAAGGCCCGGGAAGTCCCGGTTGCCATCCAGAAGGCGATGGAAGCTGCTCGCAAGAACATGGTAGACGTGGCCCTTGACGGCACCACCCTGCAGTACGCAGTTCGTGCCCAGCACGGTGGCTCCAAGGTGTTCATGCAGCCTGCATCTGAAGGTACCGGTATTATCGCCGGTGGTGCGATGCGTGCGGTACTGGAAGTGGCCGGCGTACACAACGTACTGTCCAAGTGCTACGGCTCTACCAACCCGGTGAACGTTGTACGTTCTACCATCAAGGGTCTGCAGGCCATGAAGGCGCCTGAAGATATTGCAGCCAAGCGCGGTAAATCCGTCGAAGATATTCTGGGTTGAAGTCATGGCGAACGCAAAAACGATCAAAGTAACTCTGACCCGCAGCCCGATCGGCTGTCAGCCCAAGCACAAGCTGTGTGTGAAAGGCCTGGGTCTTCGTAAAATCGGTCATACCGTTGAAGTGGAAGATACACCTTCTATTCGCGGCATGATCAACCGGGTTAACTACCTGGTGCAGGTTGAGGAGAACTAAGATGCGTCTGAACGAACTTGCTCCGGAACCTGGTTCACGTCCTTCCGCCAAGCGTGTTGGTCGTGGTATCGGTAGCGGTCTGGGTAAAACTGGTGGTCGCGGTCATAAAGGTCTGAAATCCCGTTCCGGTGGCTCTGTAGCGCCTGGTTTCGAGGGTGGTCAGCAGCCTTTGGCTCGTCGTCTGCCAAAGTTTGGTTTCACTTCCCGCCAGCAGCGCTATGTTGCTGAAATTCGCCTGAACGAGCTGGCGAAGGTTGAAGGCGACGTGGTCGATCTGGCTGCACTGAAGAAGGCTGACATCATTCGCGAAGAAATTCGCGAAGCCAAGGTTATGCTGTCCGGTGAGCTGGATCGCGCTGTAACCGTTAAAGGGCTACGTGTCACCAAAGGCGCACGCGAGGCAATCATTGCCGCGGGTGGGAAAGTCGAAGACTAAGACGAGTCGAGGACTAAATGGCCAAGACAGCATCATTGCCTGCGGGCGCCGGAAAGGGATTTGCAGAGCTGCGTTCGCGGCTCTGGTTCGTGTTTCTGGCGTTGTTGGTGTACCGGATCGGTGCCCACATTCCCGTTCCAGGCATCAACCCGGACCGGTTGGCGGCACTGTTTGATCAGAACCAGGGAACCATCCTGAGTTTGTTCAACATGTTTTCCGGTGGTGCGCTTGAGCGCATGAGTATCTTCGCACTCGGTATCATGCCGTACATTTCGGCTTCTATTATCATGCAGCTCATGACTGCGGTCAGTCCGCAGCTTGAGCAGCTGAAGAAAGAAGGCGAGGCGGGTCGTCGCAAGATCAGCCAGTATACGCGGTATGGTACGGTTGTCCTGGCCCTCGTTCAGGGCTTTGGTATTTCTGTAGGGTTGGCCTCTCAGGGCGTCACCTTCAACGACAGCTTCAGCTTCCACTTTGTGGCAGTGGTGTCTTTCGTGTGTGGTGCCGTCTTCATGATGTGGCTCGGTGAGCAGATCACCGAGCGTGGCGTTGGCAACGGTATATCACTGCTGATTTTCGCAGGGATTGTCGCCGGCTTGCCGGGCGCCATCGGTCAGACTCTGGAGCAGGCCCGTAACGGTGAAATGAGCCTGCTGGTAGTGCTCGGTATTGGTGTGTTGGCGATCGCGGTGGTTGGCTTCGTGGTGTTCATGGAGCGGGGCCAGCGGCGGTTAACCATCAATTATGCCAAACGGCAGCAGGGCCGCCGGGTGTTTGCCCAGCAGTCCAGTCATTTGCCGCTGAAGGTCAATATGGCCGGTGTTATTCCGCCGATCTTTGCCTCGTCGATTCTGTTGTTCCCGGCCTCCTTGGGCCAGTGGTTCGGGCAGGGTGAGGGCATGGAATGGTTGAGTGACATTTCTCAGGCATTGGCTCCGAGCCAGCCGTTGTATATCATCCTGTTCGCAGCAGCAGTGGTCTTCTTCTGCTTCTTCTATACAGCACTGATGTACAACCCGAAGGAAGTTGCGGATAACCTCAAGCGTTCCGGCGCGTTCATCCCGGGCATTCGCCCAGGAGAGCAGACTGCCAAGTACATCGATGGTGTACTGACCCGTCTGACGTTGTTCGGGGCTATGTATATTGCAGCAGTGTCCTTGTTCCCTCAGTTCCTGATGGTGGCAGGTAATGTACCTTTCTATCTTGGTGGTACCTCACTGCTGATTGTTGTAGTCGTGGTGATGGATTTCATGGCTCAGGTTCAGTCGCACCTGATGTCGCATCAGTATGAATCGCTGATGAAGAAGTCCAATCTCAAGGGCTATGGTCGGAACGGCTGACACAGCCGTTCCCCTTGAAAACTGGAGTCGACAATGAAAGTACGCGCTTCGGTAAAGAAAATTTGCCGTAACTGCAAAGTAATTCGTCGCAATGGCTCGGTTCGAGTCATCTGCACGGAGCCTCGTCACAAGCAGCGCCAGGGCTGATTTCCAAGAAATCGCTCTGACATTGTAAAAGGGGTTCGGAATAGTAGCGCTTGACTCGCGAGCGGGTCAGGCGCTATTATTTCGCGCCCTTTTTGTGGCGGAAAATTCACACAGCAAAGCTTTGAACGCGGAGTAATTTGGATGGCACGTATAGCCGGTGTCAATATACCCGATCACAAACATGCTGTTATCTCGCTCACCTACATCTTTGGTGTTGGCAAGACAACAGCCCAGAAGCTTTGCGATGCAACCGGCGTTAAGCCGGACGTCAAGGTCAAAGACCTGAGCGACGAGCAGCTTGAAGCACTTCGTACCGAAGTGGGCAAGTTCACCGTCGAAGGCGATCTGCGTCGTGAAGTACAGATGAACATCAAGCGTTTGAAGGATCTCGGTTGCTTCCGTGGTCTGCGTCATCGTCATGGACTTCCGGTCCGTGGCCAGCGCACCAAGACCAACGCCCGCACCCGTAAAGGTCCTCGCAAACCTATTCGTAAGTAACAGGTAGGCAAACATGGCAAAGCCAGGTACACGTACCCGTAAAAAGGTGAAAAAGACGGTTGTTGATGGCGTCGCGCACATTCACGCGTCCTTCAACAACACCATCGTGACCATTTCGGACCGTCAGGGCAACGTCCTGTCCTGGGCCACCTCTGGTGGTTCCGGTTTCCGCGGCTCACGTAAGAGTACACCTTTTGCTGCGCAGGTAGCAGCTGAAAGAGCCGGTAATGCGGCTGCTGAATACGGCCTTAAAAACCTGGACGTAGAGGTTAAGGGTCCTGGGCCCGGACGTGAATCTGCAGTTCGCGCGCTGAATGCGTGTGGCTACAAGATCACCAACATCACTGATGTGACGCCGATTCCCCATAACGGCTGTCGTCCGCCCAAGAAGCGCCGCGTCTAACACAGGAGACAGTGAAATATGGCTCGTTATATAGGCCCGAAGTGCAAGCTGTCTCGTCGTGAAGGGACAGATCTTTTTCTGAAGAGCGGCGTACGCGCGCTCGATTCGAAGTGCAACATCGAGACTCCGCCGGGTATGCACGGCGCGCGTCGCGGTCGTCTGTCCGAGTACGGCGTACAGCTTCGTGAAAAACAGAAAGTCCGTCGTATCTACGGCGTACTTGAGAAGCAATTCCGCAACTACTATAAAGAGGCCGCTCGCCTGAAGGGTGCAACCGGTGAAAACCTGCTGCAACTTCTGGAAGGTCGTCTGGATAACGTTGTGTATCGCATGGGCTTTGGTTCTACCCGTGCAGAAGCCCGTCAGCTCGTCTCTCACAAGGCGATCCTGGTGAACGATAAGCCGGTCAACGTGCCGTCCTATCAAGTCAAGCCGGGCGACGTTGTGAGTGTGCGTGAGAAGGCCAAAAACCAGCTGCGCGTTAAAGGTGCACTGGATCTGGCTGGTAGCCGCGCACCGGTAAGCTGGGTAGAGGTTGACGCCAACAAGATGTCCGGCGTTTACAAGTCAGTACCTGAGCGTACTGAACTGCCGGCCGACATCAACGAGAACCTCATCGTCGAGCTTTACTCCAAGTAAAGCCCAGTTAGCAACGATAGCAGATAGGGGCGTCTATGCAGCGTTCAGTACATGAGTTATTGACACCTCGTACCATTGACGTGAAAGAATCCAGCGCCACGCGCGCCAAGGTGACACTGGAGCCGCTTGAGCGCGGTTTCGGTCATACCCTGGGTAGCGCACTGCGTCGCATTCTCTTGTCTTCGATGCCGGGCTGCGCCGTGACTGAAGCACAGATCGACGGTGTCCTGCACGAGTACAGCGCCATTGAGGGTGTCCAGGAGGACGTCATCGAGATTCTTCTGAATCTCAAGGGCGTCGCCGTAAAGATGAACGGCCGTGACGATGCTGAGCTGACGCTCAGCAAGAAGGGCCCGGGTGTAGTGACCGCCGGCGATATCAAGCTGGACCACGATGTGGAAATCGCTAACCCCGAGCACGTGATCTGTCACCTGAGCGAGAACGGCGAAGTCAACATGCGTTTGCGTGTTGCCCGCGGTCGCGGCTATGAGCCGGCTGATCAGCGTGGTCTGGACGAGGATGAAACTCGTGCCATCGGACGTTTGCAGCTTGATGCTACGTTCAGCCCGGTTCGCCGAGTGGCGTATGCCGTCGAAAGCGCACGGGTTGAGCAGCGTACAGATCTGGACAAGCTTGTTATTGATCTGGAGACAAATGGCACCATCGATCCGGAAGAAGCGATTCGCCGGGCGGCCACGATTCTCCAGCAGCAGCTGGCTGTGTTTGTAGATTTCGATCATGAGAAAGAGCCAGAGCGTGTAGAAGAAGAGGAAGAAATCGATCCGATTCTGCTGCGCCCGGTTGATGATCTGGAATTGACTGTGCGTTCAGCTAACTGCTTGAAGGCAGAAAACATTTACTATATCGGCGATCTTATCCAGCGCACCGAAGTGGAGCTGCTGAAGACGCCTAACCTTGGCAAAAAGTCGCTGACCGAGATCAAGGACGTTCTTGCGTCCCGTGGTTTGTCTCTGGGCATGCGTCTTGATAACTGGCCGCCGGCAAGCCTTCGTGGTGATGACCGGGTTCTGGGCGGTTGATCGCCGATTAGTTTAAGGTAAGGAATCAGAGCAATGCGTCATCGTAAGAGTGGTCGTAAGTTCAGCAGGACCAGTGCGCATCGCAAGGCCATGTTCCGTAACATGACTGCGTCACTGGTTGAACATGAGCTGATCAAGACAACGCTGCCGAAAGCCAAAGAGCTTCGTCGTGTAGCTGAGCCGTTGATCACGCTCGCAAAGAATGATTCGGTTGCAAATCGTCGTCTGGCGTTCTCACGCCTGCGTAGCGATGCTGCGGTAGCCAAGCTGTTCAATGAGCTGGGCCCCCGTTATAGCGAGCGTCCGGGTGGTTATCTTCGTATTCTGAAGTGCGGTTTCCGTGCTGGCGACAATGCCCCTATGGCATTCGTTGAGCTGGTTGGCCGTCCTCTGGACATCGAGGCTGAAGAAGTGGACGAAGGCGAAGAGTAAAATCTACGCTCTAGTTCAAAAAAAACCGGGTTCCGAAAGGTTCCCGGTTTTTTTGTGGTGAAAACCTACTTGAGCATAGGCTTCAGATAACGCCCGGTATGGGATGCCGGATTGTCCGCTACCTCCTCCGGTGCTCCCTCAGCAATAATCTGCCCGCCGCCAGAACCACCCTCTGGTCCCAGGTCGACAATCCAGTCAGCCGTTTTGATCACATCCAGGTTGTGTTCGATGACCACGATGGTGTTGCCGTGATCCCTCAGGCGTTCAAGGACGTTCAACAGTTGCTGGATGTCGTAAAAGTGCAAACCCGTGGTGGGTTCGTCGAGGATGTACAGGGTTTTGCCGGTGTCGCGCTTGGACAGTTCCTTGGCCAGTTTTACCCGCTGGGCCTCACCACCCGATAGGGTGACCGCACTCTGTCCAAGACGGATGTAGGACAAGCCCACGTCCATGAGGGTTTGCAGTTTTCTGGCGATAAAGGGTACGGCGTCGAAGAACTCTCGCCCTTCCTCAACGGTCATCTCAAGCACTTCGTTGATGTTCTTGCCCTTGTAGCGGACTTCCAGGGTTTCGCGGTTGTAGCGCTTGCCTTTGCAGATGTCGCAGGGCACGTAGACGTCCGGCAGGAAGTGCATTTCCACTTTGATTACGCCGTCACCCTGGCAGGCTTCACAGCGTCCGCCTTTGACGTTGAAGGAGAATCGGCCGGGCTTGTAGCCGCGAGACCGTGCTTCCTGGGTGCCGGCAAAGAGCTCACGGATGGGGGTGAACAGGCCGGTGTATGTCGCCGGATTCGACCGGGGGGTGCGCCCGATCGGACTTTGATCAATGTCGATAACCTTATCGAGGTGATCTAGGCCCTTGAGGTTTTTATAGGGGGCATGGTTCAGGCTGGTGGCCTTGTTTAGCTTGGCCGCAGCCACTGGGTACAGGGTGCTGTTAATGAGGGTGGATTTACCGGAGCCGGAGACCCCGGTTACGCACGTCATGACCCCCAGTGGCAGCGTTAGCGTGACGTCCTGAAGGTTGTTGCCTGTGGCGCCGGACAGGGCCAGGTGTTTGCCGTTGCCCTTGTTGCGGGTTGCTGGCACGGCAATTTCTTTCTCTCCGCTCAGGTATTGGCCAGTCATCGATGCCGGGTTGGCGATAATCTCTTCAGGGGTGCCGCGAGCAACGATTTCACCACCGTGTACGCCGGCACCAGGGCCAATATCGATGACATAATCGGCAGCACGGATGGCGTCTTCGTCGTGTTCAACGACAATCACGGTGTTGCCGAGGTCCCGCAGGTGGGTGAGGGTGGCCAGCAGGCGGTCGTTGTCCCGCTGGTGCAGGCCGATGGACGGTTCGTCCAGGATGTACATGACACCCACCAGCCCGGCGCCAATCTGGCTGGCCAGGCGAATCCGCTGTGCCTCACCGCCCGAGAGGGTGTCTGCGCTGCGTTCCAGCGTCAGGTACTCAAGGCCGACATTGACCAGGAACTGTAAGCGTTCCCGCACTTCCTTGAGGATTTTTTCGGCGATTTCACCTTTACGGCCGGGGAGAGTCAGCTCGCTGAAGTAGCGGTGAGCGTCGCCTACCGGCAGGTGAGTGATTTCAGGTAGTGTCCGTTCCTCGATAAAGACATTGCGGGCGCCGCGGCGAAGCCGGGTGCCACCGCAGTCTTTGCAAGGCTGGGTGCTCAGGTTGCGGGCCAGTTCTTCGCGCATGCTTTGGGAGTCTGTCTCCCGGTAGCGGCGTTCCAGGTTCGGGATGATGCCCTCAAAGGGGTGGGCTCTCTCCATGATCTGGCCACGGGAATTGACGTACCGGAAGCTGATGTCTTCATTGCCAGAGCCATAGAGCAGTGCTCGCTGAAACGGTTCTGGCAAGTCTTCCCACGGCGTTTCCAGGTCGATGTCATAATGCTCGGCCACGCTGGTCAGCATCTGGAAGTAATAGACCGCGCGCCGGTCCCAGCCCTTGATCGCGCCGGAGGCCAGCGTGGCTTTCGGATTCTGGATAACTTTTTCGGCATCAAAGAACTGGCGCACTCCCAGACCATCACAGGTGGGGCATGCGCCGGCTGGGTTGTTGAAGGAGAAGAGCTTGGGTTCGAGTTCGCTCAGTGAATACCCGCATTGGGTACAGGCATAGCGTGCCGAGAAGGTCTGTTCTTCGCCGTCTCCGGTCATTGGGGCGACCAGCGCGATGCCATCGGCCAACTCAAGGGCGGTTTCGAAACTTTCCGCCAATCGCTGTTCCAGGCCCTCTTTGACCTTGAAGCGGTCTACCACGACATCAATCTGGTGTTTGCGTTTCTTGTCCAGCGCCGGAACATCATCGATGTCATAAACCGTGCCGTCGACCCTAAGGCGGATGAAGCCCTGGCTGCGCATGGTATCAATCACCTGGAGGTGCTCGCCTTTTCGGTCCCTGATCACCGGCGCCAGGATCATCAGTTTGCTGCCTTCAGGCATCGCCAGGACCTGATCGACCATCTGGCTCACGGTCTGGGCCTCCAGCGGCTGACCGTGGTCCGGGCAACGGGGTTCGCCGGACCGGGCAAAAAGCAGTCGCAGGTAGTCGTAGATTTCAGTGATGGTGCCAACGGTTGAGCGGGGATTATGGGATGTGGACTTCTGTTCAATGGAAATGGCGGGTGACAGGCCTTCGATGTGATCAACATCGGGTTTTTCCATCATCGACAGGAATTGCCGCGCGTAGGTGGACAAAGACTCTACATACCGGCGCTGCCCTTCGGCGTAGAGGGTGTCGAAGGCCAGTGAGGATTTTCCTGAACCTGACAGCCCGGTGATGACAATGAGTTTGTCTCTTGGCATATCCAGGTCGATGTTCTTCAGGTTGTGCGTGCGTGCGCCTTTGATCTGGATATGGTCCATAACACCTCGCTTGAGTAAAACCACCATTATATCGTTTTCGGTAGCCCCCGGCGAAACTGGAGTTGTGCCGCCTGGGGTATGCTGTCTTGGGTAGTCCCTCACCCGGGGCGCATCTGGTACAATGCGCCGCTCGCAGCCAGTAGCTGCCTTCCCAATTTTTTCAATCCGGCACAGGTAAGCATGAACGCGCTTGAAAAACGCTCTGTTATGGCTTTGGCCTCGGTGTACGCAATGCGTATGCTTGGCCTGTTCATGGTCATGCCGGTGTTCGTGTTGCTCGGTAGCGATCTGCAGGGCGCGACGCCTGCGCTCATTGGTTTGGCAATTGGGGCCTATGGTCTCAGTCAGGCCCTGTTGCAGATTCCGTTCGGCTTGCTGTCTGACCGGGTTGGCCGCAAGCGGATGATCTATATCGGGCTGGTGCTGTTCGCCGCTGGAAGCCTGCTGGCAGCCTCCACCGACTCCATATACGTTGTGATTGCCGGACGGATTCTTCAGGGGGCAGGCGCGATTGCCAGCGTGTTGATGGCCCTGTTAAGCGACCTGACCCGCGAGGAAGAGCGCACCAAGGCAATGGCTATGGTGGGCATTTCCATTGGTCTGTCGTTCTCGGTGTCACTGGTGGTTGGACCCCTCCTGGGCTCGCTCTGGGGATTGTCCGGCATTTTCTATGCAACGGCAGCCATGGCCATGGTGGCCTTGTTCATCGTAGCCAGAGTGGTGCCAACACCCCATGCCCACAGAATCAGCGCGGATACCCATCCCGCGAGGGAGATGGTCGGGCGGGTGCTGCGGGACGGTCGCCTGCTGCGGCTGGACTTCGGTATCTTCATCCTCCATTTTGCCCTGACAGCGCTGTTTCTGGTGTTTCCCACCATGCTTCAGGATCAGTTGGGGCTGGCCAGCGTTTCCCATTGGTGGTTCTACTTGACGGTGATGGTGACATCCTTCTTCACCATGGTGCCGTTTATCATCATTGGCGAGAAAAAGCGGGTGATGAAACCGGTGCTTTGCGGTGCCATCGCCCTGCTTTCGCTGGCAACGGCCGCACTGACCGGTGTGGAGAAGAGTCTCTGGCTGGCCTGGGGCGTACTGTTCTTCTTCTTTATGGCGTTTAACCTTCTGGAAGCGAGCCTGCCCTCATTGATCAGCAAAGAAGCTCCGGCCGCCAGTAAGGGGACCGCTATGGGGGTTTACTCGACGTCGCAGTTTTTTGGTGCGTTTCTCGGCGGTGCCCTGGGCGGTTACTTGCTACAATCTGCCGGCCTGGAAGGGGTTCTCTGGTTAATGGCCGGTGGTTTGGCTGCCTGGTTTCTGGTAGCACTGACGATGCCGGCGCCGAATTACACCACGAGCTTTGTGGTTGAGTTGGAGCAGGTGCTGCCTGCCGGTTTTGATGAGATTGATGAGACATTGCGCCGCCTGCCCGGTGTGCAGGACGTGGTGATTGTGGAAGATGCGGCAACCGCTTACTTAAAAGTGGACCGTCAGCATTTTCATGAAGATCAGCTTGCGCACTTTGAATTTGTGCGGCAGGGTAAAGGTTCTTAAACAAAGGATGCGTGCATGGACCGCACGTGTTCCGGAAAATCGATCAGGAGCAGAAGATGGCACGAGGCATTAACAAGGTAATTCTCATTGGTAATCTGGGCCAGGATCCGGATACCCGCTATACCCCGAATGGCAACGCGGTTGTGAATCTCAACCTGGCTACCGATGAAAGTTACAAGGATCGCCAGACTGGCCAGATGGTACCGAGAACCGAATGGCACCGGGTTGTGCTGTTCGGCAAGGTGGCAGAAGTGGCCGGCCAGTACCTGCGTAAAGGTTCCAAGGTGTATATCGAAGGTCGCCTGCAAACCCGCAAGTGGCAGAATAAAGAAGGGCAGGACGTATACACCACCGAGATTGTGGTAGACATCAACGGCCAGATGCAGATGCTCGACAGCCGCGGTGGCGAGGGTGGCATGAACCAGGGAGCTCCCCAGGGTCGTCCGCAGCAGCAACCCCAATCTCAGTATAATGCTCCGCCCCAGCAGCAGGGTGGCCAGGCGCAGCAGCCGTCCGGGGGTTACAACCCTCAGGGTCAGCAGCAGGCCGGTGGCATGCCGGAACCGATTGATGATTTTGATGACGACATTCCGTTCTGAATGTGATCCAGCTCATCGACAATCAAAAAGCCCGTGCTCTGCGCGGGTTTTTTTGTTAACGAGTTGCAAAATCTCCGTGAAATCAGTCGGTGAAACGTAGAGTTACGTTCACTTTCTCAACTATCATGTAAGCCTGTGTTAAAAGTGCTGATAATTTAAACACCTTGTGCACGCCGGCCGGCAGCAGAGCTGTGGCCACGACCTGGGAATCCATGATCCTGAATCTTGTTACGACTCTACAAAAACTGATCCGCCGCAAGCCTTCGGGACAGCCTGTCTGTCTTGAGGTGCGCCCGGATGGCATTGCCTGGGCCAGAGCCGCTGCTTCGCCCGGGCAGTCGCTGGGCTTTGTTGAGTGTGTTTCTGCACAACGGCAGGACACGCTCAGCAAGCTGGTGGACGACCAGGGCTGGGCTGGTGTGCCTGCGGTTCTGGTCCTGCCCATTGATCAATATCAGGTGTTTCAAGTTGAGCGTCCGGAGGGTGTTGAGGACAGTGAGCTGGCCGATGCGCTCAAATGGAAGCTCAAGGACTTCCTCGATTTCAGCCCGGCCGACGCCGTGTCGGATGTGTTTGCATTTCCGGAAGACGCGTCCCGTGGGCGTGGCCCGCTGGTGAACGTTGTTGCAGCCCGCAAATCTCTGGTTCGCGAGCTGATTGGTCTGGTAGCGGATGCAGGCCTTGAGCTGGATCGAATCGATATTGCCGAGCTGGCCTTGCGAAATCTGGCGGCCCGCCTGGATCAGTCGAATAGGGGGGTGGCTCTGGTTCATCTTCGTGACCGCTATGGCCAGATGGTCATATGCCAGGGCGATACCCTGTATCTCTCCCGCCGCCTTGAGCTGTCTTATGATGATCTGCGGGACGCCTCCAGCCAGGAGAGTGCTGTGCAATCCCTGGCGCTGGAGATCCAGCGTTCCATGGACTATTTCGAGAGCCAGCTCGGCCAGGTGCCACCGTCGACCATCCAACTGGTGGCCCGGGATTCGGTATTACCGTTGAACTCCATGCTCTCATCTTACATGGCGGCCGGTATCGAGGTGCCTGAGTGGAGCCAGTTTGGCTTGTCTGACGCGCTTGATAGCCGATGCCTGCCCGCCTGGAGTGCGGCGCTTGGCCAGGGGGGGCAGGCATGATCAGGCAACAGGTGAACCTGTACACCCCGGAACTTCGCCCTACAAGGCAGCGGCTGCATGCCGGTACGGCCGGAGCTTTGGTTGGGATCGTATTGCTGATACTCGTGGCCGTCATGGCTTTTGGCCGCTGGCACAATCAGACGCTGGAGCAGCAGGTAGAGCGGCTGGAACAGCAGAACCGGAATCTGGAAACGGCGGTTGCCACCATGGCCGACCAGGTGCAGGCAAGGCAACCAGATCCTGACCTGGAAGCCTCGCTGGCGCGGATCACCGAGACAATTGCTCGCAGGCAGCGTCTGCTCGAACGGGTGGAAGGGCTGGCAACCCACAACCACGGTGGTTTTTCCGGGCGGCTTTCGGCCCTGGCGCGCCAGGTTCCTGAGGACCTGTGGCTGACAGCCGTGCGCTTGCAATCGCTTCCCTCGGCCATGCGTCTTGAGGGCAGGACTCGGGCGGCGGAACTGGTGCCCAGCTACCTCGCGCGCTTGGGTGACGAGCCGGCGTTTGTTGGTGAAACCTTTGGCGATTTCCGGTTGCAGCGGCCAGACGACGAAGCTGATCATCAGTGGGTGGAATTTCGTGTTGCAACACAACCGGGAGAGGCGTCGGGGCGATGAGTAAATTGACAGATTCCCTGGCCACCACTGCGCAGTGGTACAACGACCGCCCGATCCGTGAGCGGGTTTTGATCGTCGTGACTGCCTGTGTGCTCATGTTCGTCCTGGGCTGGGAGTTGTTGGTTACCCCAGTGGAAACCCGGCAGCAGCAACTCAATAACCGAGTGCAGGCACTAACGGCTACGCAGAACAGCTTGCTTAGCCAACAGGAAACCCTCAACAGCCAGTTGGCCGGTGACCCTTCGGAGGCATTGCGCCAGCGACTGGCTTCCCGGCAAAGCCGCCTGGAGCGGCTGGACCAGGAGATTACCGAAACCACCGGGCAGCTGATTGCACCGAGGGACATGGTCACGCTGTTGCGGGACATGCTCTCAGCTCAACGGGGCTTGCAGTTGGAATCCATGACATTGCGCACGCCAACACCGGTTTATGACGGTGCCCAGCCAGAGGCGGGTAATCGGCAAGCTGCAGAGCCCTTGCTCTATGCCCACGACGTGGAGCTGACCATCCGGGGTGGTTATCTCGATGTGCTGGCGTATCTACAGCGGCTCGAAACCATGGATGAGCGCCTGGGGTGGATACAGCTGGACTATCAGGCCGGTGCCTGGCCCAAGGGTGAAGCGACCATCCGTGTGCGCACCCTGAGCCTTGATGCCGCCTGGCTGGGAGTTTGAGATGGCACATCCTTTGTTCAGATATTTGATGATGACGTTGGTGTCACTTGGGTCGCTCCAGGCCTATGCCTTGCAAGACCCGACCCGACCTCCCGGTGCTGACTCGCAGCCGGTGGTGGCATCGCCGGCCCGGGAAATTCGGCTGGGCTCGATCCTCCTGGGCAAGGAGCGGCGGATTGCCGTCATTGAGGGTGTAGCCCTGAAAGAGGGCGACAGCCATGACAACATACGTGTGCGCCGTATCTTCAAAGATCGGGTAGAAGTAACAGATCGCGGCCAACCCAGAACCCTGTATCCGGACCCGCTCCCGCAGGTGCGGAGAACACCATGACAGACAGTCGGACCATGATGACAACACTCAGACCTCTCGCAGCTGCCATGCTCTCACTAACGCTGGTTGCCTGCGCCAATAACCCGTTGATGCGGACGTCTGCCGCCACATCAACAGACGTTGCCGATCAGATTGACCAGGCGCTGGCCGAAGCCGAGCGGCAAACCCCTGCCTCGGGCTCCGCATCCGGTGATCCTGCTCCTGTATCAGCCGCGGAAATCAGCAGTCAGTTGCTACCGCCCCTGTCCAGTGCGCAGGAGCAGGACGAGCGTTTTGATGTGAATGCCCGCGGCGTTCCAGCCTCCAGCTTCTTTGAAGCGCTGGTGGAGGGCACCCGCTATAACGTGGTGGTCCATCCGGGCGTTACGACACCGGTTGATCTGCGCCTGAGCGATGTCACCGTCCCGGAAGTCATGGAGATTGCTGCGGATTTATACGGTCTGGATATCCAGCGTAATGGCCGGCTGTTTCGGGTGGCGGAAGACCGGATACAGACAAGACTTTTCCCCATTGACTACCTGCATTTCAAACGCCGCGGTGGCTCAGAAACCCGTGTCAGTTCGGGCCAGGTCAGCAGCGCCCGGGGCAGTGGCAACGGTGCTTCCAACTCAAACTCCAATTCCAATACCGGTAATGAAACCCGAAACCTGGTGGGCACCACCATCTCGACCGATACCGAGTCTGACTTCTGGCGGGATATTCGCCAGACGGTGGCTATGATCGTGGGTAATGATGGCCAGGTAGTGGTTAACGCTGGCGCGGGCCTGGTGATGGTCCGGGCGGGCTCTGACGATTTGCGGATGGTGGAGGATTACCTGCGCCGGACTGAACTGATCATGCAGCGTCAGGTTGTTCTGGAAGCCAAGATATTGGAAGTCGCGCTGAATGAGGGGTATCAGCAAGGTATCAATTGGGCTGACCTGCAAACCAATTCTGCCGGTAATAACGTGCTGGCACAGGAGTTGACTGGGCAGGCTATTCGCGCGGGTGATATCGGTGGGTTATTTTCGGCCACCATTACCGAAGGCAATTTTGCCGCGGTGATCCAGCTGTTGGGTCAGCAGGGCAATGTGCAGATTCTGTCGAGCCCGCGCATCTCCACCATCAACAACCAGAAAGCCGTCATCAAGGTAGGTACCGACGAGTTCTTCGTCACCGATATTGATTTCAATGATAACAACTCGGCGGTGACCGCCACCGACAGAACCTCCACTTCGGTTGAGTTGACGCCGTTCTTCTCCGGCATTTCCCTGGACGTTACCCCGCAGATTTCCGACAGCGGCGCGATAACACTGCATGTGCATCCATCAGTCAGCGAAGTGAATGACCAGGAAAAGGTCATCACCATTGGCGAGCGGGATGTCACCCTGCCGTTGGCTCGCAGCACGGTGCGTGAAACCGACAGCGTGATTCGGGCAGAGAGTGGTCAGATTGTGGTGATTGGTGGTTTGATTCAGGACACCAGTGAAGACACTACTTCTGCCGTACCCTTCTTCAGCGATATTCCGCTGGTGGGGGAATTGTTCAAGCAGCGCCGCTTCGAATCCCGCAAGAGCGAACTTGTCATCCTGATACGGCCCATGGTGGCCAATGCTGGCCAAATGCAGGCGGATGTGCAGGCCAGCCGGGAGCGGATGAACGTGCTCAGAGATCTGCTGAACTCGGCAGAGTCGGTTAAACCCCAGGCGGAGACGGCCCCCCGCTGATGTACGAAAGCCATTTTGGACTGCAGGAAGCACCGTTCGCATTGACGCCAAACACCCGATATTTCCTCCGGGCGCCCAGTCATGCCGATGCGTTGGAGCTGTTATTGGTGGCGTTGCAGCAACGGGAAGGCTTTATCAAGGTGACTGGCGAGGTGGGCACCGGAAAGACCCTGCTCTGCCGCTTGCTGCTCAACGAACTGGATAAGACCGCCTGCACGGCTTACATACCCAATCCGAACCTGCCGCCGGAGACCCTCTATGAGGCGGTTGCCGAGGAACTGGGTGTCGACGTGGCCGGGTGTAGTAACGGCCACCAGATTCTCAAGGCGCTGAACCAGCGATTGATTGCCCTGGCCATGGAACAAAGCCCGGCGGTACTGGTGATTGATGAAGCCCAGGCCATGCCCGAAGAAACCATTGAGGCTCTGCGGTTGCTGACCAACCTGGAAACCGAAAGCACCCGGTTGTTGCAGATTGTGCTGTTTGGCCAGCCGGAGCTGGACACCATCCTGGCAAAGGACAGCCTGCGCCAGTTGCGCCAGAGAATCACCTTTCAGACCCGATTGCAGCCTCTAGGGCAGGAGTCTGTTGGCCAGTACCTGCGGCATCGCCTGGCCCGGGCCGGCTATAACGGAGCGGATATTTTTGCCCCGGCAGCATTAAAGGTCATCTGGCGTTCATCCGGCGGTATCCCCCGGCTGGTCAATGTCCTGGCTCATAAGTCCATGCTGGCGGCCTGGGGGCGGGGAGACCGGCAGGTGGCCAGAAAGCACGCTCTGCAAGCCGTGAAAGACACAGAAAGCGCCCGCCCCGTTAGCTGGTTCCGGAGGTGGGGATGAGCTTGTTGAATGATGCCCTGAGGGCCGCAGAGGAACGGCAGAATCCGCCCCGTGTGGCCGGCACTTACACTGGCCAGCCTGTGGCCCGGGATTCGGCGGCGTCCGGGACGCCGATTGCCATTGTTTTGATGGTGGCACTGGCGTTGATGGGTGGCGTAGGTGCCTGGTGGATGCTGTCAGGTAGTTCTGAAGAGCAGTCCGTTGTCGCCGATAGCGCCAGGGTTTCGGCAGCCCCGGAATCACAAGAGATCACGGAGACAGCCGCCCTGCCAGAGGTCATCGTCGAACCGATCCCTGTTGAGCCTGCTTCTGAAACCGAGGTGTCGACCCCTGATAGTGCATCCACGGCGGAGGTCGTGTTGGTAACCGAGCCCACGCCGAAGCGCTCCGAGCCGGCCAATGCGGAGCCCGCGGCGGACCAGGACGAGCCCGAGGTTATTCAGGTGGCGCAAGCGCAGCCACAAACCCCTGAGCGGGAGGTGAACACTGGGGATCGTGCGCCGGAATCACCGGTAAAGCAGCAACGGGAAACGCCGGAAGCGGTGGACCTGCGCACCAGTCGTGAACTGGCCAGCTTGCTGGCAACCGGTCGCAATGGTGAGGCAGAGCGTGCACTGACGGAACTGACCACCCGTCAAACGGCTCCCCGAAGCCGGGAGATCTTTGCCCGGGAGATGCTGGTTCTGGATAGGCCAGGGCGTGCCCTGGAATGGCTGCCAGACTCTGTGACCAACGAACATGCCAACCTGAGATTGCTGAAAGCCCGCGCCCAATTGGCACTGGGCGATTTGAACCTGGCGATCGCTACCTTGCAGGCCCGGGTGCCCCCGGTAGCTGAACAGGTGGAGTATCGCATTACCCTGGCCACTTTGTTGCAACAGGCCGGCGCAGCCGATGAATCGGCTGGCCACTGGTCTGAATTGATCGCCCACGACGACAGCCAGGGCACCTGGTGGCTGGGGCTGGCCATTGCGCTGGAAACCGGTGGGCGCAATCGAAGTGCGCTGCAGGCCTATACCCAGGCTGCGGCCATGCCCGGAATGTCTGCTTCACTGGCGGACTACGCGCGGCAACGCATATCAGTTTTGCAGGCGGAATCATGAGTACGGAACCGAAAAAGAAAATCCGCATAGGCGACCTGCTGGTTCAGAATAATGTCATCACTGAACAGCAGTTGATGACCGCCCTGCGGGAGCAGAAAAGTACCGGTCGCAAGCTTGGCCGAACGCTCATCGAGCTGGGCTATGTCGACGAAGACAACCTGCTCAACATCCTCTCGCGCCAGTTGGACGTGCCCTTTGTTCAGCTGCGCCATTACCAGTTCAATAACGAACTGGTTAAGAAGCTGCCAGAAGCCATGGCGCGCCGGTTCCGGGCCATTGTGCTGGCGGAACAGGGCGGAGAGTTGCTGGTGGGCATGGCCGACCCGCTGGATATCTTCGCCTACGACGAATTGGTGCGGGTGCTCAAGCAGCCCATCAAACAGGCGGTGGTGCGGGAGAGCGAACTGCTCAACACCCTGGATCTGGTCTACCGCCGCACCGATGAAATCGCCTCCCTGGCGGAAGAGCTGGAAGACGAACTGGGTGATGACGCTTTCGACCTGGCTGACCTGTCCGCCGAATCCGAAAGCGCCGACGCCCCGGTGGTCAAACTGCTGCAGACCCTGTTCGAAGATGCCGTACAGGCCAGATGCTCGGATATCCATATCGAGCCCGACGAGACCGTCGTGCGCATTCGCCAGCGGGTGGATGGTGTACTGCAAGAACAGGTGATGAAAGAAAAGCGCGTAAATGCAGCGCTTGTTCTGCGCCTGAAGCTGATGGCCGGGCTCAACATTTCCGAGAAGCGCCTGCCCCAGGATGGCCGCTTTAACGTGCGGGTGAAAGGCCGCAGCATTGATGTGCGGGTATCCACCATGCCGGTTCAGTACGGCGAATCGGTGGTAATGCGTTTGCTGGATCAGAGCCAGGGCACTTTGGATCTGGAAAGCACCGGCATGCCGTCACACCTGCTGGACCGTTTCCGCAAACTGATCAAAAAGCCCCATGGCATGATTCTGGTCACCGGCCCCACTGGTAGTGGTAAAACCACCACCCTCTACGGTGCCCTGACCGAGCTGAACAAGGCGGAAGTGAAGATCATCACCGCCGAAGACCCGGTGGAATACCGGCTGCCGCGCATCACCCAGGTACAGGTAAACCCGAAAATCGGGCTGGAGTTCGCCACGGTGTTGCGCTCCGCCCTGCGGCAAGACCCGGACATCATCCTGGTGGGTGAGATGCGGGACCACGAAACCGTGGAAATCGGCCTGCGCGCCGCCATGACCGGCCACCTGGTGCTGTCGACCCTGCATACCAACGATTCCATCAGCAGTGCCATGCGTTTGATCGACATGGGCGCTGAGCCGTTCCTGGTGGCCAGTTCCCTACTGGGCGTGGTGGCCCAGCGCCTGGTGCGCCGAGTGTGCGATAACTGTAAGGAAACCTACCAGCCTTCTGAGCAGGAACTGGTGTGGCTGCAGTCCTTCGACCTGGACCCACTGGATATCGAGGCCGGCTTCGTGCACGGCCGTGGCTGCTACCAATGCAGTAATACCGGTTACAAGGGCCGGGTGGGCGTGTACGAAATGCTGGAAATGAACGAAGACATGCTGGATGCCCTGCGCAGAAAGGACGTGTCCGACTTTACCCGGGCTGCCCGCAAGAGCCCATTGTTCCGACCGCTTGGCCAGTGCGCCATGGACTATGCCCTGCAGGGCGTGACCTCTTTACAGGAGGTTGCACGGGTGGCGGCCACTACAGAAGGTGCATTGCTGGAAGGTGACGATCTGGCAGCCGACGGCGCCATAGGGGTAGATGACTGATGCAGTTCAGCTACCGGGGTAAAGACAACCGTGGTGTTGTCCAGCAAGGTTCACTGACCGCCGCCAATGTGGATGCGGCGGCCAGTGAACTGATGCGCCGCGGTATTACCCCGCTGGCCATTCAGGAACAGGTGCAAACGCAATCCGGCATGGACCGGGTAAACAACCTGGCCATCTTCCGCAAAAAAGTAACGCTGGATGAACTGATTGTGTTCTGCCGGCAAATGCACGCGCTCACCAAAGCGGGCATCCCGCTGATCCGCACCATGCGCGGGTTGGCGGAAACCTCCCGTTCACCGGTGCTGGCGGAGGTACTGGAAGATATCACCAATCGCCTCGAAGGCGGTAACACCATGGCCACGGCCATGCAGGCGCACCCGAAAGTATTCTCCGACCTGTTCATCGCCATGATCCACGTGGGCGAAAATACGGGCATGCTGGATGACGCGTTCAAGCGCCTGTCGGAAATCCTGGAACTGGAACGGGACACCAAACGCCGGGTAAAACAGGCCCTGCGTTACCCCACCTTTGTGGTGGTGGCCCTGCTGGCGGCCCTGATGGTGGTGAACTTTCTCGTCATTCCCCGGTTTGCATCGGTGTTCAGCCGCATGGGGGCCGACTTGCCCTTCCTGACCCAGGTCTTGGTGGGCACGTCTAACTTCCTGCTCAATTACTGGTATGTGATGCTGTTTGGTTTCGCCGCTGCCGGTGTGCTCGTGCGCCAGTGGAAGCAGACAGAACAGGGGCGGGAAATCTGGGACCGCTACAAACTGAAGCTCCCGATTATCGGCCCCCTGCTGGAGCTGATTACCCTCAGCCGGTTTGCCCGGAACTTCGCCACCATGTTGAAAGCTGGTATGCCGGTGACCCACGCCTTGACCGTGGTCGCCGATGCCACCGACAACGCCTGGATAGCGCACCACATCAAGGATATGCGCCTGGGCATCGAGCGCGGCGAAAGCCTGCTGCGCACCGCCCGCGCCAGCGAAATGTTCACCCCGCTGATTTTGCAGATGATTGCCGTGGGCGAGGAAACCGGCTCGGTGGATGACATGCTCAACAACGTGGCGGATTTCTACGACGAAGACGTGGACTACGGCCTGAAACGGCTGGCGGAATCCATAGAGCCGATCCTGATTGTGGCCATGGGCATCCTGGTACTGATATTGGCGCTGGGCGTGTTCCTGCCCATATGGGACCTGGGAGCCGCCGCCATGGGGCGCGGCTAGTGCGCCAACCGGTCTGGTCTTCCGCCAGTGGGCTGGCCAACGCCCGGCGCATGCGGCTGTTTGTTGCCCTGCTGGTGCTGTTCACCCTCTGGTGGGTGTTGCTGGGCAAACTGGAAGGCGAGCTGCAGCGGGCGGAACAACAGAGCGTTAACATGATTTTGAGCCAGTTGCGGGCGGCATTGGTGGTGAAAGGGGCCGAAACCATGCTGAGCCGGCAGGGCAGTCTGGAAGAACTGGAAGGGCGTAACCCCTTTGACTGGCTGGACCACCAATGGCCCATGTACTCGGGCGAATGTAGCGAAGGGGAGCTGAAGCAAGGTGGCTGGTGCTTTCGCCCCGGGCAACAAAAAGAAACAGGCGAAGATGGCAAGGGTTGGTTAATTTATAACCCAAAGCAGCCGATAACCATTGAAGGGCAGCTCGCAGAACCCGGCCACCCCTTCGCCTGGACAGTGACAACCGAATTTGCAAACCGCAGCCGGAACAACCTGCGGGTGCAAGCACAGCGGCCAACCGGCCTGAAACTGGCACCGGTGCCGTTGACAGAAACCACAGTGAGCGGGCAGGACGCCAGCCGCTGACGGGATAACACGACAGATCACAGGCAAGAGGCGACGAATGATGCAGTACAACAGCAGGCAAAAACAGAAGGGGTTCACCCTGATCGAGCTGGTGGTGGTGATTGCCATCCTGGCGATACTGGCGGCCTTCGCGCTGCCGAGGTTTGCGCAGCTTTCGGAGCAGGCGCATCAGTCCAGCATTCGTGCCACTGCTGGGGCATTGGCTGCCGGTGTGGCGCTGACTAAAACGCAGTGGGTTTCCAATGGATTCACCACAGCACAAATTGATGTCCAGGGCTTCGGCAATGGCAATGTCGATGTCAGCGACGATGGTTGGCCAACGTCAGTAGCTTCGGACGATACCAGTCCTGTGATGACACCAGCGAAATGCCAAGAGGTTTGGCTGGGTGTGCTTCAGTCGAATGCACCAACAGTGAGTGGAGCGAACCCTGAATACGTAACCACGGTCAGCGGTGGCGACTGTATCTTTACGTACCAGTTGGATGGGCAAAATAGCACCATTGGTTACGATGCCGACACCGGTGAAATAACAACAACGATTAATTAATCAATTGAATTTCAAAACGACTTAACGAAGAGCGAAGAGGTAGCACTATGAATGCGATGACAGCAATTGCTTCACGGAAAGACAAAGGTTTCACCCTGATCGAACTGGTTATGGTGATTGTGATTTTGGGTATTCTGGCGGCGTTTGCTTTGCCGCGGTTTGCGGATTTGGGTGGGGATGCCCGGGTCAGCACTGTCCAGGGGGCAGCAGGCGCAATTCGTTCAGCTAACTCTATCGTCCGTTCTGCCTGTCTTGCTCGCCAAGCGTGTGATCCAGCTGCAGCCACGGGTACTGTCCAGCTTGATGGCGTTAGTGTTGATACCGTGTTCGGATACCCCGCAGCGACCCAGGCGGGTATTTTAGATGCTGCCCAGATTAACGCCGATGACTATACGGTGGTCGCAGGGAATCCAATTATCGTTCGCGCAAATGGTGCGGCGACTCCCGCTAACTGTCAGGTTTCCTTTACCGCAGCAGCAGATGCTGATACTGCGCCGGTCATTACGGTAGATGTCACTGACTGTTAATCGAGCGGGGGAATGGTTATTGAGGGCAAGCCGTTGTCCTCAGCTTTCATATCAAAAGGTGGTTAACTAACCCGACTTCAATCGGAGTTATGGAGGGGGTATGAGGACCGTGAGTGCTGCTTGGGCCTCGGGATTCACCCTGGTTGAATTACTGATGGTCATTATCCTTATCGGCGTACTTTCCGCCTTGGGAGTCGGCCTGTTCGCCAGAAACACCGCGTTCTCGCCATTGCTAGCCACCCAACAACTAGCCTCCGCCACGCTGCTTGCCCAACAAGCAGCGCTGGCGGGCAATCCCTCCAATTCTGTAACCATCCGCCAAACCTCGAATGCTTTTGAATTCGAGGCGGCGGATTCCCTGTTTTCCATCCGCCGTGAGGGCGCCAGTATGGCGTATCAGGAAGCCGGTCAATCCGGGCTGGCGGCCATCCCCGGCGGCGGACTCACCATTAACTTTGATCCCATGGGGCGCCTGGCTGGCCCTTTCAGGGAGAAAAGTCTCCAATTCCAGATCTCAGGCGACAGTGACTTTACCCTGTGTCTGAGCTCCCTTGGCGCCGTGTATCAGGGGCCTTGTTCATGAGGTCTTGCCGGCGCCCCGGTGTTCGCCAGCAGGGCGCGACCCTGGTGGAGCTGGTGATGACCATTGTCATTATCAGTATTGCCATCGCTGGCGTTGTTGGTGCCTTTGCCTTGATCACCGGCCGAAGCGCTGATCCCTTGAACCAGACCCGTGCGGTGGCATTGTCGCAACTCTACATGGACGAAATCCTCGCAAAATCCTTCGCCCACGGTTCTCCCGTGGGCGGTGGAGCGGTGGATGTCGGCGACGCAGATTGCAACAACCTTGGGCCGGATGGCGAAACACGGCGCACCTTCAACGACGTGGACGATTATCACACCCTGAATAACGCGCCGCCCGAGAACAGCGAGGAAGAAACGCTTCCGGGCTACAACAATTTTCAGGTGTCTATTTCGGTGGCCTGTGCCGGCACCGAAGTGGGCCTGAGCAATCACGAAGCCAAACGCATCGACATCACCATTACCGACCCCTCCGGGAACACCTACCTGTTCAGCGCCTACCGGGGGAATTTCTGATGCGCCGGCAACAGGGGTTCACCCTCGTCGAGCTGGTGATGGTCATCGTGCTGTTGGGCATAGTCGCCACCATTTCGGTGCAGTTTGTTGCCCTGTCCACGCGTGGTGCGCTGGACGTTAGCGAACGGCAACAGCGTGCGCTGCAAGGCGTGGTGATCAGTGAGCAAATCACCCGGGAGGTGCGCGAAGCGTTTCCCCTGTCCGTTCGCGAGAACGGCCAATGCTTGGAGTGGCTGCCGGTCATTGCCGGCACCGGCTATGAATCCCTGACAACAGGCCCAAGCTTTGATGAAGTGAGCATAGTACCCTTCGGCCGCGCAGTCCCCGCCGGTGCCCGGCTGGTGGTGTACGGCTACGGCTCGGCCCAGTCCGATCTCTACGGCACCTCCAATCCTGGGCCGGTTTCACCGGCCATTAATGCGGTCGGCGATAGTGATACAACCATTGAACTGTCCGCCAGTCATCGTTTTCGCGAGCGCTCACCGGAAAAACGCGTTTACGCCATCGCTAGCCCGGTCAGTGTCTGTCAGGTTGGGCAATGGCTTTATCGATTCAGCGGGTACTCTCCAGGTTCTACTCAGCCTTCTGCTGCTGCCCTGAACGGAGCCGGTGGAACTCGGGAGGTTATGAGTGCCAACCTGGTCGGCGGTTCGTTCAATCTAAAAGTAACGCTACCCTCGTTGCAGCGGGCTGCGGTTGTGAATTTTGAATTTGAGTTGGCAAACCTGAATGGTGACGAGACCACTCGAATGAGCCAGGAGGTGCAAATTCGCAATGTACCCTGAACTGTCTTTTAAACAACAAACCGGCGCTGGCTTGCCGGTAGCCGTTTTCGTGATCACTGTGTTGGCCCTGTTGGTAATAGGCATGGCCCAGCTTCAGGAGAGCTCGGCCAACAGTGTCAGTTTTCAGGTTCAATCACAGCGGGCTTTTCTGGCCGCGGAAAGTGGTGCGCAGCTTGGCGTTGGCAGGGCGCTCCAACCGATTAGTGGCCCCCAGTGTTTCTCTGGTACTTTCTCCTTCACAGTAGGCGGATTGAAAGAGTGCAGCGCGATAGTGAGTTGCTTTACGAACGCGCCTGGTCAGGGGGTTGTCATTCGCAGCGAAGGCCGGTGCGGTATTTCGACACCCAGTGAAGGGAAAAGAACGGTTGAGGTCAGGCTACTTTGAGCTTCGGATCACGTAAGAAAGAGAGTTCAGTGATGCGCGGAATGATGCTGTTGTTGAGTCTTGCTCTTTTTGCAGCTCACGGGTTGGCTCAGGAAGTGGTCGAGATCAATGAGCCAGGCCCAGACCAGTTCACGGTTCCAGATAATGTTAGGAATATCACTGTTGAGGTCTGGGGCGGCGGCGGCGGGGGCGGTTCTGTGTCACGTGGTTTCTTCGGAGGTGCAGTTGAAGCGGGTGGCGGTGGCGGTGGGGCTTACGCCGCCCGGTCATTCCAGGTGACGGCTGGCCAGACTTTTGATCTCAGTATTGGTGCCGGCGGTGGGGGCAATAATGCTGGTGCCAGCACTTGGTTTGACAGTCCGTCAGTATTGCTCGCTCAGGGTGGTGCCGGAGTGAGCCAAAATAACTCCACGGGGGGAGCCGGTGGAAGCGCGGCTGGCAGTGTTGGCGATGTGACATTCAGTGGTGGGCGTGGCGCGAATGCATCCGCAAGTGGCGGTGGTGGCGGAGGTTCTGCAGGGTCTGGATCTCCAGGGAATAACGGCTCGGGAAGCAGCGGCGGAGCTGCGGTTACCGGAGGCGGTGCTGGTGGAAATGGTGGTTCAAACTCTTCAGGCGCACAGGGAGCTTCGCCCGGCGGAGGTGGCGGTGGCGCTGACTGTGGTTTTGTTTCTTTTTGTTTCAATGCCAGTGGCGGCTCTGGCGCGCCAGGTAAGATTCGTATCAGTTATGTTGTGGAAGAGCCAGACCAGTGTTTTGCCGATGACTTCACCGATTCGGCGCTAAATCCCGGCGACTGGGTAACGGCAGTATCTGCGGGAAGTTTCACCCCGAGTATCGTAGGCGGCCGACTTCGCATGACTGAAGCTGTCAGCAACCAGTCAACGGCGGCTACGTTGCAGCGGCAGATTCCTGGTGCCGAAAACCTTGTAGTGTTGGAGTTTGACTACTATGCGTACGGAGGTTCTGGCGCGGATGGTATTGCGGTGGTGCTCTCTGATGCATCCATCACGCCACAACCCGGAAGTTTTGGGGGATCGCTTGGCTATGCCCAACGCAATAACGGCGATGCTGGTTTTGCGGGGGGGTGGCTCGGTATCGGTATCGATGAGTTTGGAAACTTTTCGTCCCCAACCGAGGGACGGCAAGGTGGTCCCGGGCGGATTGTCGATTCGGTTTCGATTCGTGGCTCGGGCTCTGGCGCTTCAGGGTATCGATACCTGGCGGGTACAGGGACGCTGAGTCCCGGTATCGATGCCACTGGTCCGAATAGTTCTCACCGCTACCGTATAACGGTTGATTCAAGGGTTTCTGGCCAGGCAATCGTATCTGTCGAGCGTGATACCGGCAGCGGCTTCAACGAATTAATCGCGCCTTTTAATGTGCTGAGTTCGAACGGTCAGGCAGCAGTACCCGAAAATTTCCTGTTATCGCTGACTGGTTCCACTGGTGGCTCAACGAACATCCACGAGCTGGATGAGCTGCAGTTGTGCGCGTTGAAGCTGAACCCCGTTGGGGCGCAAGTTGATCATTTTGAAATTGATCACGACGGTATTGCTCTGACTTGTCAGCCGGAGACGGTGACTATCCGAGCTTGCGCCGATGCCAATTGCAACGAGCTATTCACTGACCCGGTAGCTGCAACACTAGCCCCGGAGAACGGTTGGCTCGGCGGTAACGTCGTGAACATCACGGGCGGTGTTGGGACTGCAACCCTGCAAAATACTGTGCCAGATACAGTCACCCTTGGCGTGGTCGGATCCCAGCCTTCTACTAGGCCCCAGTCACAAACGCTTTGCCGAATCGGGAACGGCCCCCTTGCGCCAGGCAACTGTACCCTGAACTTTGTGGATTCAGGATTGGCCTTCGAAGTACCGGATCTTGTGTCTCATCGGCCCTCGGGCCCGATTCAGCTGCGTGCGGTGCGTCGTGATGATCAGACTCAAGCCTGTGTGCCCGCCTTCGAAAACGTAAACAAAACAATCCAGTTCTGGTCAACCTACGTTTCGCCTGGCGACACGGATAGACCTGTCAGCAGATTGGTTGAGGTTGATGGGGTTGCGATTGGGAACAACTCTACTTCATCGACTGGCGTGGAGCTTAGCTTTGGTGCGGGCGGTATAGCCGAAATCGATATTGCCTACCCGGACGCAGGGCAGATGCAGCTCAACGCACTGTATCGGGGCAGCGAGGCAACCGAAGATGCCGGCCTGCTGATGCCCGGCGCGGACAGCTTTGTCAGCGTGCCCGCCGGTTTTTGTGTTTTCGCGGCATCGTCCTGTTCCCAGGGTGATGAGACCTGCCCGCTGTTCCGCAGGGCAGGGGAATCCTTTGACCTGACCATTACCGCAGCAGGTTGGCAGAGTGACACAGATGTGGATTTCTGTGCTGGTAATCCGGTCACGCCAAACTTCGAACTGCCGGGTATTCCTTTACAGGTGGAGCTGGTGGCCCCTGCCGGTGGCGAGACCGGTGAGGTTTCTCCTGGTAGTTACGATCATGCTCGAGCCGTTGATGCGCAAACCACGGTAGCTGTAAATCAGCCCGAAGTGGGGGTATTCCGCTTTCTCACAAGCCCGGCGCCCGGGGCTTATCTGGGGCGGGATCTGCCGCAGGGCCGGAGTGCTCCGGTCGGGCGCTTCTATCCTGACCGCTTCCGGGTCACGGTGGACCCAGGCGCCTTTGAAGCGGAGTGCGGGACAGGGCAGTTCACTTACACGGGACAACCGTTCGGTTGGTTGATGGCGCCCACCGCGCTGCTTGAGCCGTTGTCTGTACAGGGCGGGCGAACCCGAAACTACACGTTCGACGGCTTCAGGCGCCTATCGGTGGCCGGCGTCTCAACACTTGTTCCCATTGAGGACCTTGCTGCAACCGATGCCAATGGCGACCCAATGGCGTTTTCTGTCACTCAGGAGGCGGCCGCACTCAGCGTACAGGAACCCGGACTTATATTGTTCTCGTTCAACCCGAACGATCAGTTCGAGTATCCGAAGAGCCCGGTCACGCGTATAGAGCCATTCTTGCCGCAGTTAGAATTTACCGTCACATCGGTTCAGGATACCGACGGTGTTCAGGCCGAGGCGGCCCCCTATGACTTCGAACCGGAGGCCTCTTTTGAGATCCGCTACGGTCGGCTGATCATGGAGAACGTTTACGGCCCGGAAACGGTGGAGGCCTTGTTTATGCCGTTCAGGGTAGAGTCTTTTGAGGGCGGGCGGTTTGTTACCCATGATGCGGACAGTTGCACCACGTGGACAACGACCGATATTGATTCGGCCGAAACTCACCATGCGCTGCTGGCGGATTCCGGGGTTTTCGACCAGGGCACAGCCGGGCCATTGCGCCTGGAACCGCTTGGTACCCAGGGCACCGATCTGCTGACCTGGGATGTTCCGGAGTGGCTGGAAGATGATTGGAACAACGATGGGGTGTTAGCAGACCCCTCCGCCACCGCCACCTTCGGCGTCTACCGAGGCAACGACCGCATCATCTACTGGCGGGAAGTACCCGCTAACTGAGCCACCGGCGTTATCAATAAATGCGTATGCTGCCGGTCATTCCTGCCTCCTGATGACCGGCTACCGGGCAGGTCAGGTCGTTGAACTCTCCGGTTTGTACCGGCACAAACCACCAATCCGCCTTGTGGCCTGGAAATACCTCAATTTCATGGATGTGCCCTTTGATTTCGGCTGTGCGCTGGCCGTCGGGTGCGTAGGTTTGTGCCTTGCGGGTATATACCGAACGTGCCATACCATTGGAGGAAAAATAGTGTGGCTGGGGGCTGTTGTTGATCAGCACCAGCCGGTAGAGCTTACCAGTCTCAAATTCGAGGTGTGATGGGCTGAATCGCATCTCACCCTCGGTCGTGCCCAGTTCGACTTCCACTACGATGGGCGTTTGTCTGGTCAGGTCGCCTTCACTGTGAGCCTGAAAGGGCAGTGTGATGCCAGCCACCAGTAGCGTTATCCAGAATTTCATCGCGTTGTTCTCCTCATCCACTCGTTTCGACAGTATCAGCGGACAAGTCGGGATACCTAGCGTCTTTCCGTAGTACAACCAAAGTTGGGGAAGTGGCGACCAAAGGGCGGTTCAGGCGGTCCTGGCATTGTGTCAGGCTCAGGCTGAATCAGTGCCATTTGCGCGGGATTGGGTGACGTGATGTCTGAGTGGTTGAGTCCGTTGGTGGAAATGGGTGTGTTGACGCCCGGGTTGGTGGAATTGCTGGGTATTGGCGGGCCGGTGGTGGCGATCTTGTTGGTATTCTCCATGGTTGCCGTCACGTTGATTATTGGCAAATCCCTGCAGTTGTTTTTGGCCACCTGGCAATCCAAAACCAAAGTTTCGGACAGTCTGTCTTTGTGGCGGGACGGCCAAGTGCGTGACGCCCACAGTCTCTTGATGACGTGCCAGCAGCCGGTTCCGGCATTGGTGGCCAGTGCCATGGCCTCGGTGATGCGCCATGGTGACGCGCCGTTGGTTCGGGAGGAGCTGGCCCGCCAGGCGTCCCGGCACTTGGCGTCGCTCAAGTGCTATCTGAAGCCGCTGGAAGTCATTGCCACATTAAGCCCATTGCTGGGCCTTCTGGGTACGGTAATGGGAATGATTCTGGCGTTCCAGCAGATGGAAGCGGCCGGTAACCAGGTGGACCCGTCGGTGCTGTCGGGAGGGATCTGGCAGGCGCTGCTGACCACGGCGGCGGGCCTGATTGTGGCCATTCCCGTGGTCATGTTGCACAGCTACCTTGAGCGTAAAACGGACCGCCTGGTGGATGAGATGGAAGATGCGCTGACCGCGGTGTTTACCGGACCCTTGGTTGGCAATACTTCCGGCGCGGTGAATGTGTCTGAGCCGGCGGCTAATCCTCTTAACGCCAGTGATGAGCGGCGGGGCCATGCAGCTTGATCGCCCTGCGGCACCCTCCCGAAAGCTGATTGGTCTGACACCACTGATTGATGTGGTGTTCATTCTACTGCTGTTTTTCATGCTGACCTCCTCGTTTATCCAGTGGCAAAGTCTCGACTTGATGGTGTCGACGGGCGAGGGCTCGGAGGTCTCCGGTGAGCCACCATTGATGCTGGGGATGGCACCGGATGGCCGACCAATCCTGCCGGATGAGCCGCTCGTGTTTCTGGATGACAGGCAGCTGAGTGACATGCTCGCAGGAGGCGACCGATCCGTGATCCTCACACCCAATCCAGCGAGTTCAATACAACAGGTGGTCTGGTTGCTCGATAAGGTAGGGGGGTTGGGAGCCGCCAGCGTCTCGGTGAACACTGGGGCGGCATTATGAAAATCAAACGTGGCAGCGCTCCGGCGGCGAGTAATGACGATCATCTGATACCGCTGATCAACGTGGTCTTTCTGATGCTGATCTTCTTCATGCTGGCCGGTCAGATTCGGGCGTCTGGTGGTTTGCCGTTTGTTCCGCCAGCCATGGACTCCGGCGGACCGGAGGTGTCAGCGCAGGTCGAGATTCTGATGACGGAAGGTGGTGAGGTTTTTCTCAATGGCACCCCGGTCCAGCACGACGAGCTCTCGCGGGTATTGGCGGATGGCTGGGGTGTGGATGGAGCGGCGCGCTCCCAATCCCCGGTGCTGGTCAGGATTGATCAAGCGTTAACGGCAGAGCAATGGCAGCCGGTGTTGGCCTGGGTGTCGGAAGCAGGGTTTGAATCGGTGCACCTGTCCACGCGGCGGAGCCCGTGATGGGGTTGAAACGTCGGTATCTGTTTGCGGGTGCGCTCTGTGCACTGGCGTTTCATGCCGGAGCCTTTCTGATCGTGCAGGGTGTATTGGCGCACCAGCCGGTGCTGGATGTGGCCGCGGATGAAGGGACCGATGGTGTTTTCGTGACGCTGGCGAGTGCTGACATGTCGCCTGCTGAAAATCCTTCTGACACTGATCCGGAGCCGGTACGGGCCACCCCGAAAGAGGAGCCCCAGCAGAAGCCTGATTCCTTGCATGCCCCCATGCCCGCGCCCTCGCCAGAAACAAAGCCAGAACCCCTGCCAGAACCAGAGCCCAAGCCACAACCAACGCCAGAGCCAGAGCCAGAGCCGGAGCCTGTCGAGCCAGTATCGACAACGTCAGAACCCGATAGGGACGTAGAGGAGCAGGAGGTGCCCGAAATCAGTGGCGCCGACCCGGCACCCACCGCAGAGCCTAACTTGGCCCCCGCCGAAGATGCCTCGGCAACCCCCGCGACACAGGCAGATACCGGTGGTGTGGTGAACGATGAAGCCCGTTATCTGCAAGCGTTACTGGGCCACCTGAACCGCTATAAACGTTACCCCGATTCTGCCCGCCGCATGCGTCGGGAAGGTGTGGTCGAGGTGACCTTTACGGTTAACCGGCAAGGCCAGGTGGCAGACGCCCGGGTGGTAAAGAGTGCGGGCTTTCGCCCCCTGGATGACGAGGTGCGGGATATGTTGTCCAGGGCGGTACCGTTACCCGGAGTGCCTGCGGATTATGGCCGGCCCGAGTTGACGGTGACCTTGCCCGTCGCCTTCTCCCTGCGGTAACGCCCGGCTTTAACGGGAAAATGTCCCGACCCAAAGTAGGCCTCCTCAGGTTCCATCGTTCAGTTCTCCCGAATCGTTACCCACTCTAAGGTTACCCCAACAGCAATAAAAACCTGTGCTAAGGGGAATACGATGAGTTTGATGTTGAAACCAATAACCCGCGCGGTGCGTTTCGCCGTTCTGGCTTCCGTTCCGGGCATTGTGATGGCCCAGCAGACAGGCGAGGCAGTGTATCTGCCGGCACTGGATGTGCGTAGCCTGGTGCCCACGTCTGTTGAGGGCATGCCGGGTGCCGCGAGCGTGCTGACCCGTGACCAGATCGATGTGTATAAGCCCTACACCCTGCATGATGCCCTGGACTTTGTGCCGGGCGTGCGCACCATTGATGATGATGTCCTCGGCCGGCGCTCCGGTATTGGTGTTCGCGGTGCACCGCCGCGCCGTTCCCGTAAGGTGCTCTTGCTCGAAGACGGCACGCCGATCAACAACAGTGCATACCTCGATTCCGGTGCGCATTACACCCCGCCGCTGGAGCGCCTGGAGCGCGTTGAGGTTTACAAGGGCGCCGGGCAGATTGTCCACGGCCCTCTGAACAACCACGGCATCGTCAATTTCCGTAACCTGAAACCTACCCCGGTGCCGGAAACCGTCATCGAAGTGGGCGTGGGCAACCAGGACACCATCCAGCAGCATATTCACCATCGCCGCACTGAAGGCGATGTCGGCATGGTGCTCTCCTACACCGGCAAGCGTGCTGACGGAACCTTTGATGTAGAAGAGCATCAGTACGACGATTTCTACACTGGCCTGGAATGGCAGGTTGATGAACGCAACCAGCTGGCGGCGTCTGTGACCTACTTGCGTGAGCGCAGCGATGGTTACGACGAAGCGAACCTCTCCCTGCAGGAGTATCGTGACGCGCCCCGCAACAAGAGCCGTTTCGATGAGGGGCGCGAAGATAACAACATTTCGGTGAACTACCTGAAGTACGACCTGACCCATAACCTGCAGGTGACGGACGATGTCAGCGTGTCCAGTAAAGTCTTCTTTACAGACCTGGACCGCCCGCGTTTCCAGACCCGCGGCACGGCACCTGCAGACGGCGGCGTGATGGAAGGCCGGGATCGCCGTTATGAGAACCTTGGGCTGGAGAGCCGACTGGAGTGGGCCAACATCGAAGCGCTTGGGCTGACCCATCGTATCCAGACCGGCGTACGCTACGAGAACCACAGCTTTGAGGACCGCCGCCCCGTTGGTCTGCCGGGTGAGAAACTGGATGAGGGCAACCGGGGCCGTTTGTTTGCCGTCTCTGGCGAGGATGGTTACACCCGTGACGGGCGCCTGGTGGAATACGATGCTGAAGCGGTTTCCGGATATATCCAGAACAGCATGAGCTTTGGCGACTGGACGGTGACCCCGGGCCTTCGTTATGAAACCTACAACCAATACAAAGACACGGTGTTTCGCCCTGGTAGCAGTGACGAAGGTGTTCGGGAAAAGGATTCCAACGCATTGTTCCTGCCCGGCATAAGTCTGCTTTACACAGGGTTTGCGCAATCAGAGATCTACGCCGGCATCCATCGCGGTTATGCGCCTGCCTCGGCTCGCTCGGATGAGTTTCCGCTCACCCCGGAAACCGGCGTGAACAGCCAGTTGGGTGTCCGTACCAGCGCAATCAAAGGCGTCAGCCTGGATGCCGCCGTGTTCCACAATCGCATCAAGGACACGTTGATTCGTGATGATGTGGACGAATTCGGTGATGCGTTGTTTGTAAACGCAGCGGATTCGCGCATTACCGGCGTCGATGTCGGCGCCAGAATCGATTCCTCTGCCTTCTATCTGGCGGATTACAACCTGTTCGCCGAAGCTGCGCTGAATTACACCGATGCCCGTTTCACCACCGGACCCCTGGACGATAATCACGTGCCAGAAATCCCGACCCGGGCAGGCAGCTTCACCGTTGGGATGGATCACATGGCCGGCTGGCACTTGAGCGCCACTGTCAGCCATCTGGGGTCCTTCTACAGTGATATCGAAAATACCCGTGAGCTGACCTCTGACGGCGAGGCGGGCAAGGTGCCGAGCCGTACCCTGTTCTCGGCACGGGCAAGCTACAAGTTGCCGACCACCACGGATGCAACCTTGTGGGTTCAGGGGCGCAACCTGTCAGACAAGCTGTATATCTCGGATGTGCAGGACGGCATCCGCCCCGGCGCTCCGAGAACCGTGGTTGCTGGCGCAACAGTGAGTTTTTGATATGACCCTCGGTTAGTCATATCGCTTGGCCGGGTTTCCTTCCTTTTCCCGGCATTTTTCTTCTGATGCTCCGGTTGCTCTGCGGCCGGAGCTTTTTTCGTTTCAGGGGGGAACAAACGCCCGAGAGGGTTGTGATAATCTTGGCTGGCGAATACCAACAACAAAAGAGTCCGAGATGAAAATTCTGATTGCGGATGATCATGCGGTGGTGCGACAGGGTTATGTCAGCCTGTTGTCGATGGCCCTGGAACCCTGTGAAATTATGGAGGCGGCATCTGGGGAGGAAGCCTGCGACTTCAGCAGAAGGCATCAGCCGGACCTGATCATCATGGACGTAGGGTTGCCGGGCATCAGCGGCATAGAAGCGGCGGCCCGTATTCTGGAAGATCAGAAAGACGCGCGTATCCTGTTTTTCAGCATGTACAACGAAGTTCCCATCGTTAAGCGCGCCCTTCAGGTGGGCGCCATGGGTTACATCACCAAGTCCTGCGAGACCGACACCCTGATCAAGGCCGTTCAGCGAGTTGCAGAAGGTGAAATTTTTGTTGAATACGATCTGATCATGAAATCGTCTTTCAATGATCAGGCGTCTGAGTCCTCAAAACTGCAGCAGTTGACGCGCCGCCAGTTTGAAGTGTTTTCCATGCTGGCTCGCGGGTTAAGCAATGATGAAATTGCCCATGCCCTGGCAATCGAAAAGAAAACCGTGGCCAATACGGTGACCGCCATTAAGAGCAGCCTTGGAATCGAGTCGATGGCGAAGCTGGTCTTCTTCGCCATTGATGCCGGGCTGGTTCAAATCTGCACTCAGCCAGCGGCGTCCGTCGCCCAGGATTGACGGCTGCTTAGTCTTCCGAGTCCTCAGCAGAATCGATTTTCAGTTCGTTGATCTTCCGGGTCAGCGTATTCCTGCCCCAGCCAAGCAGCACGGAGGCATCCCGGCGGCGCCCGCCGGTATGCTTCAGGGCCACCTCAATCATAATCTTCTCGAACTCCGGTACGGCGGTGTCCAGGATCGACTTCTTGCCGCGCTTCAGTTCCTGTTCTGCCCAGTTTTTCAGGCCTTCCTGCCAGGTCTGGCCAGTGGCGCTGTGCTCACTTTCCGCCTGGTGCAGGAGTTCGGGGGGCAGGTCATCTACGTGAATCTCGCGCCCACTGGCCATCACGGTCAGCCAGCGGCAGGTGTTTTCCAGCTGGCGGACGTTACCGGGCCACGGCAGGGTGGTCAGGTACTCTTCGGCATCCGGGCGCAACAACTTGGGCTCTACCGCCAGTTCCTTGGCGGCCCGCTTCAGGAAGTGCTGCATCAGGCGGGGAATGTCTTCCCGCCGCTCCGCCAGCTTGGGCAGATGCACGCGGATAACGTTCAGGCGGTGGAATAAGTCTTCCCGGAAGCTACCTGCCTGAACCAGTTTTTCCAGGTCTTGATGAGTGGCGGCGATGATACGCACATCCACTTTAATCGGGGTAGTGCCACCTACCCGATAGAATTCGCCATCGGCCAATACTCGCAGCAGACGGGTCTGGGTGTCGGCTGGCATATCACCGATCTCATCCAGAAACAGGGTGCCGCCGTTCGCCTGTTCAAACCGCCCCTGGCGGGCTGCACCGGCACCGGTGAAGGCGCCCTTTTCGTGGCCGAACAGCTCAGACTCAATCAGGTCTTTCGGGATGGCAGCCATGTTAAGGGCGATGAACGGGTTGCGGGCCCGGGGGCTGTGGTTGTGCAGGGCCTGAGCGACGAGTTCCTTACCGGTGCCGCTTTCTCCGTTGATCAATACCGTGATGTTGGAGTGAGACAGGCGGCCGATGGCCCTGAACACTTCCTGCATGGCCGGGGCTTCACCGATGATCTCGGTGTTGCGCTGGGCACTGTCGGCCTGGGGTTCGCTGGCGGCCCGTTTTTCATGACTGTGGGCCACAGCGCGTTTAACCAGGGCTACGGCATCGTCTACATCAAAGGGCTTGGGCAGGTATTCGAAGGCACCGGTCTGATAACTGGTAACCGCACTCTCCAGGTCCGAATGGGCGGTCATGATGATCACCGGCACATCCGGATGCTTATCGACAATCTGTGAAAGCAGGGTGATGCCGTCTACTCCGGGCATGCGGATATCGCTGACGATGGCATCGGGCTGTTCGTGTTCCAGTCGCATCATGATGCTTTCGCCGCTGTCGAAAACCCGCGGCTGCATACCGGCCTGGTTCAGGGCGCGTTCCAGCACCCAGCGAATGCTCTTGTCGTCGTCGATAATCCAGACGTTTGCCGGTTGGCTCATTGGTTGTCCTCCAGAGGCAGGAAGATGATGAAATCGGTTCTTCCGGGCTCGCTCTCACACTCCACCAGCCCTCGGTGCTGGCCGATGATGCTTTGGGTAATGGAAAGGCCAAGGCCGGTTCCTGAGGCCCGGCCACTGATCATGGGATAAAAGATGTTCTGCAGAAGATCCGCTGGAATACCCGGGCCGTTATCGATGATGTCGGCCCGGCACACCAGCCGATGACGACGGTGGCCGATGGTGAACTGGCGAAGCGCACGGGTACGGAAAGTGATGGTCGGCGGTACATCGGAAGGCGTGGCGCCTTCGTTCTCGAAGGCGGCTTCCATAGCGTTGCGGGCGATGTTCAGGAACGCCTGGATCAGTTGTTCCTTGTCGCCCGGGAACTCGGGGATGCTGGGGTCGTAATCCCGTTTCAGGCGGACCCGGCCTTTGCTCTCAGCCTCAACCAGAGTACGTACCCGCTCCAGCACCTCATGGATATTGGTGGGTGCAATCTTCAACGCCTTGTTGGGGCCGAGCATACGATCGACCAGGCTGCGCAGGCGGTCTGCTTCGTCAATGATTACCCGGGTGTATTCGCGCTGGTCTTCATCGTTCAGCTCCCGGTCAAGCAGTTGAGCCGCGCCACGAATGCCGCCCAATGGGTTCTTGATTTCATGGGCCATGCCGCGAACCAGGATCCGGGTGGTCTCCTGTTGGGAGATGATGTCTTCCTCGCGGCTGATGCGCATCAGCCGGTCCCGGGGCTGGATCTCGATCAACAGCTCCATGGGCTCAAGGCTGATGGGTGTCACCGAATAGTCCACCGTCAGCCTTGAGCCGCTCAGTAAAGCGAACTCTGCTTCTCGCCGGGTGTAGGATTGGCCATTGCCTGCTGCTGCATACAGGGTTTTCAGAGCGTCCGCAGAATCGAGCAGAACGTCTTTCAGGGGCAGGCCCTGGCTACGGGTCATGCTGGTTTCAAAAAGACTTTCGGCGGCGGGGTTCAGGTAACGGATGGTCAGGTCGTTTCCCAGCACCAGAACGGCCGTGGTCAGGCTGTCCAGAATGCTCTTATAACCGCTTCCCAGCGAGATGGATGGTTGGAACGACATGCTTGGTTTCCGTTTTAAACTCATAGTGGTTACCCCGGTTTTGCAAAAAACGAACCAGTTTTGCCTGCTGAGATACGACGATGGTCTAAGTACGGGCACAGCAGGGCCCGGAGGGCATCCGGGTGCTGTAGGTTGGTGCAGATGGGGAGCTTGTCGCTACAGGCAGCCGGGGTTTTGCCCCTTCGCTGCCCAAAGTATGGCTTTATCGTGGTGCGGTTGCACTAAAGTAGTGCGTAAATATCAGTTCAGGCGCGAAGGTCGGTGAATGGTAAAGGTGATTGGCTGGCCGCTTTTCACCTGTATGCCATCGCGATCCACGATGTGCACGCCCGCCTGATGGGTGCCCCGGTCAATATTGCGGACGGTGATGGAGCCTGAGGTGCTTTGGCCAACTGGCTGGCCGTCCAGGGTAACCTCATAGCGATGACCGCGCCGCAGGCTCGGTGTGCTACGCACTTCAAAGGTGACGTCGCCGTTGCCACTGTGGAAGGCCTGGTCGTTCTCAGGGGAGATCAGGGAAAGGCTCTCATAGGCTGCACCTTCGCGCTCCACTTCCTCAAGCAACTGTTCGGTTTCTCTCACCGCGTCAGGCTTTGGCAGTGTGATGGTGGTTACCGGTTTAACCTCGATTTCTTCCCCGCCCTGCATGGGCTCGTCCGAGAAGGTTACATTGCCCTGGGCATCCACATGGCGGTAAACCTCTGCGTGGGCGGATGCGGTGGCCAGCAGTAACAAGCCGGTTGCGAGCGTGAGCGGTGCTTTCATGACAATAACCTGCGGTAGTGAACTGTCTCGATTATCGGCGGCGGGTGCAGGCATTTCAACGCCGGAGGGCGATCCCTTGGTTACATATCGTTAAGGGCGCGGGGTGTTTGGCGGGATTTGAGAAAAACGGCACAAAAAAGCCCCGCACGGGGCGGGGCTTTCAGGCTTAAATGCCCTGCACCTTATTGGTGCATTGCATTAGCAGGAGTAGTAAAGCTGGAACTCAACCGGGTGAGTGGTCATGTTCAGCTTCTCAACTTCACCGCGTTTCAGGTCAATGTAGCCTGCGATCATGTCTTCGGTGAACACGCCGCCACGGGTCAGGAACTCGTGGTCTGCTTCCAGGCAGTCCAGCGCTTCAGATAGTGTTTCGGCAACCTTCGGAATGTTCAGAGCCTCTTCCTTCGGCAGGTCATACAGATCCTTGTCCATGGCATCGCCAGGGTGGATCTTGTTCTGGATGCCGTCCAGGCCGGCCATCATCAGCGCAGCGAAGGCCAGGTACGGGTTGGCTGCCGGGTCCGGGAAGCGCACTTCGATACGACGTGCTTTCGGGCTGTTTACGTACGGAATACGGATGGACGCGGAACGGTTACGCGCAGAGTAGGCCAGCATAACCGGAGCTTCGAAGCCCGGAACCAGACGCTTGTAGCTGTTGGTGGCCGGGTTGGTGAAGGCGTTGATGGCCTTGGCATGCTTGATCACACCACCAATGTAGTACAGGGCGGCTTCACTCAGGCCTGCGTAGCTGTCGCCAGCGAACAGGTTCTTGCCGTCTTTGCTCAGGGACATGTGTACGTGCATACCGGAACCGTTGTCACCAACCACCGGCTTGGGCATGAAGGTGGCGGTTTTGCCGTAGGCGTGGGCCACGTTGTGTACGCAGTACTTCAGGATCTGAACTTCGTCAGCCTTGCGGGTCAGGGTATTGGCGCCAACGCCGATTTCACACTGGCCAGCGGTACCCACTTCGTGGTGGTGTACTTCAATTTCCAGACCCATGGATTCCATGGCGGCACACATGGCGCCACGCAGGTCGTGCAGGCTGTCGACCGGCGGAACCGGGAAATAGCCGCCTTTCACGCCTGGGCGGTGGCCGATGTTGTTGCGATCGAAGTCTTCGCCGGAAACCCAGGCAGCTTCTTCAGAGTGAATGTGGTAAGACGCGCCTTGCATGTCCACGTTCCATTTAACGGAGTCGAACACGAAGAACTCGGGCTCCGGGCCAAACAGCGCGCCATCGGCGATGCCGGTGGACTTCAGGTATTCTTCGGCACGACGGGCAACAGAGCGGGGATCGCGCTCATAACCCTGCATGGTAGACGGCTCTACAATGTTGCAGGTGATGTTGACGGTGGTTTCTTCGGTGAACGGATCCAGTACGGCGGTCTCGTCGTCCGGCATCAGGATCATGTCGGATTCGTTGATACCTTTCCAGCCAGCAATAGAGGAGCCGTCAAACATTTTGCCGTCAGCAAAGAAATCTTCATCGGCTTCGGTGGCGGGCAGGGTGACGTGCTGCTCTTTTCCGCGGCTGTCGGTGAAGCGCAGGTCAATCCATTTCACTTCGTGTTCTTTGATCAAATCAATCGTCTTGGACATTGTGCATGCTCCGTAGTGATGTCGTGTTCGTTATGCCGGATCGTTCAGCGGGCTGAAGCCCGATCTTTTTCAGGTCAGGGCAGCTTAACAGAAGCTATTGGCTCTTACCTTTCAATTACGGCTGCACAAGGATAAGCAAGGGGCTTGCCAGTTTTTCGGTTTTGCGCCAGAACAGCGCAGCGGCAAGGCTTTGGGGCGATTCTGGCGCACCGGAGTGCAGCTTACAGGCATTGGTTGCACTGAATGTGTGCACTTTATTGGTGCATTGATTCTTATCCTGCCTGATAACGGTGCATTAGTCGATTGGTTACATATTAGGCACTATTCTTCATATTATCGACATGGACTTTTCTATATACTGCTCGCCGCTAAATTCTGCAGGATACCCGTTGTGATTGATAAGCTTAGAAACGTTGCCATTATTGCCCACGTTGACCACGGTAAAACCACCCTGGTTGACCAATTGTTGCGCCAGTCTGGAACTTTGGACCGTAAAGAGCTCGAAAACGAGCGCGTTATGGACTCCAACGACCAGGAAAAAGAGCGTGGCATCACCATTCTGGCGAAGAATACCGCGCTGAAATGGAAAGACTACGACATCAACATCGTGGACACCCCGGGGCACGCGGATTTTGGTGGCGAAGTTGAGCGAGTCATGAGCATGGTAGACAGTGTGCTGTTGGTGGTGGATTCCATTGATGGCCCGATGCCGCAGACCCGTTTTGTAACCCAGAAGGCGTTTGCCGCTGGCCTGCGCCCGATCGTGGTGGTTAACAAGATTGACCGCCCCGGCGCGCGCCCGGACTGGGTGGTGGATCAGGTATTTGACCTGTTCGATAACCTTGGTGCCACCGACGAGCAGTTGGACTTCCCGATTGTTTACGCCAGTGCCCTGAACGGCATTGCCGGCATGGAGCATGAAAACCTGGACGACAACATGGATGCCGTATTCCAGGCGATTGTCGACCATGTGCCCGCGCCTTCCGTAGATCTGGACGGCCCGTTCCAGATGCAGATTTCCCAGTTGGACTACAACAGCTTCCTGGGCGTGATCGGTATCGGCCGCATTATGCGTGGCAAGGTCAGAACCAACACTCCGGTGGTGGCTGTCGGTGCCGATGGCAAGAAGCGTAATGGTCGTATCCTGAAAATCATGGGCCACTCCGGTCTGCAGCGTGTGGAAGTTGAAGAAGCGCAGGCTGGCGACATTGTGTGCGTGAGTGGTCTGGATCAGCTGTACATCTCTGATACCTTATGCGATCCCGCCAATGTTGAGGCACTGCCGGCGCTGACGGTTGACGAACCCACGGTATCCATGACCTTCCAGGTCAACGATTCACCGTTTGCTGGCAAAGAAGGCAAGTACGTGACCAGCCGTAACATCAAGGAACGTCTGGAAAAAGAACTGCTGCACAACGTGGCGCTACGGGTAGAAGAAGGGGACTCTGCCGACAAGTTCAAGGTCTCCGGCCGGGGTGAGCTGCACCTGTCCGTATTGATCGAGAACATGCGCCGTGAGAACTTCGAGTTGGCCGTGGGCCGCCCGGAGGTTGTGATCAAGGAGATCGATGGCGTCAAGCAAGAGCCTTACGAGAACGTGATCATTGACATTGAAGAGCAGCACCAGGGTTCCATTATGGAACAGATGGGACTGCGCAAGGGCGACATGACCAACATGATCCCGGATGGCAAGGGTCGTATCCGCCTGGAATACACCATTCCCGCCCGTGGCCTGATTGGTTTCCGGAATACCTTCCTGACCATGACATCGGGCACCGGCATTCTGACGTCTACCTTCAGCCACTACGGCCCGATCAAACTGGGTGACGTAACCAGCCGCCAGAATGGTGTGATTGTCTCCATGGCCACGGGCACAGCGCTGACCTACTCGCTGGAAACCCTGCAGAGCCGTGGCAAGCTGTTCCTCGACCCGGGCCAGGAGATCTATGAAGGCCAGCTGTGTGGTATCCACAGCCGCGACAACGACCTGGTGGTTAACCCCACCAAGGGCAAGAAGCTGGACAACATGCGTGCCTCTGGTAAAGACGAAGTGATCGGCCTGGTACCGCCCATCAAGTTCACCCTGGAGCAGGCGCTGGAGTTCATTGATGACGACGAACTGGTAGAGGTAACGCCCAAGTCGATCCGTCTGCGCAAGAAACTGCTGACCGAGAACGAGCGTAAGCGCGCCGGTAAGAAGTAAGATTAGAATTGAATGGCCAGGGACGGCCATTGCTTTCTCCCCTTAAATCTCAGCTAGACTACCGTTATCCCTAAACGGAGTTCGTCATGCTGAGCCTGTATCCTGAAATCCAGCCCTACGCTCGTCACCACCTCGCGGTGGAAGAGCCCCATGAGCTTTACCTGGAAGAGTCCGGCAACCCGGAGGGTATTCCTGTGTTAGTGGTGCATGGGGGGCCAGGTGGTGGCTGTGAGGATAATCACCGGCGATATTTTGATGCTGAACGCTTCCGGATCATTCTGATGGACCAGCGCGGGGCAGGGCGATCCACCCCGCTTGCGGAACTGGAAGGCAATAGCACAGACAAGCTGGTGGAGGACATGGAAACCGTTCGCCAGTTTCTGGGTATTGATCGCTGGCTGCTGTTTGGCGGCAGCTGGGGCTCCACCCTCAGCCTGGTGTATGCTCAGGCTTACCCGGAGCGGGTCTCTGGGTTGGTACTCCGTGGCATTTTTCTGTGCCGGCCCAAAGATATCCAATGGTTCTATCAGGAAGGCGCCAGCCGCGTGTTCCCGGACTACTGGCAGGATTTCGTGTCACCCATCCCCGACGTGGAGCGTGATGATCTGGTGTCGGCCTATTACCGCAGGCTGACCAGCCCCAACGAGCTTGAGCAGATTCAGGCAGCTAAGGCCTGGTCAGTCTGGGAAGGGCGTTGCGCTACCTTGCATCCCAACCCTCGGGTTGTTGAACGCTTCGCTCACCCACATGTTGCGATTGCTTTGGCAAGGATTGAATGCCATTACTTTGTGAACCAGGCGTTTTTAGTGCCAGACCAGATCGTGCGAAATGCTGCGCGGCTTTCCGGAATACCCGGTGTGATCGTCCATGGCCGCTACGATATGGTGTGTCCGCTGGATAACGCCCTGGCGCTCAGTCTGGCCTGGCCAGAAGCAGGCCTACGTATTATCCGCGATGCGGGGCATTCCGCGTCTGAACCTGCCATTGTCGATGCACTGATTCGGGCCGTTGAGGATGTGGTGTCACAATCTGACTCGCCCGCCGGGTGACTGGATTATCTTTTCTTGATCTGAGGGGTTGCGGCCGGTGTTGCGCGCCGATACACTCTCGACGTTTCTGATTTGTAACCCTCGAAGTTGTTGCTCAAGGGATTGAATGAAAGGACTTATCCAGCGAGTATCGGAAGCCAGCGTAACGGTTGACGGCCGGAAAATTGCCAGCATTGGCAAGGGGCTTTTGTTACTGCTGGGCGTTGAAAGGGACGACTCACCGAGTGAGGCAAAGGAGCTGTGCCGAAAAATTCTTTCCTACCGGGTTTTTCCGGACGAGCAAGGCCGTATGAACATTAACGTTCAGGATGCGGGCGGCTCCATCCTTGTTGTTCCCCAGTTTACGCTTGCGGCCGACACCAGTTCAGGCACCCGGGCGGGCTTTTCACTGGCTGCTGCACCGGAGCTGGCTGTTTCGTTGTATCGCGAGTTCCTGATCAGTGCCCGTAACCAAATGGGGTGCGAGCGCGTGGAAGAAGGGGAGTTTGGAGCGGATATGAAAGTCGCGCTTATCAATGACGGGCCAGTCACCTTTTTGCTGGAGGTTGCGCAGAAACGTTAATGCCCCGAAATGTTGCGCGTACCCTCTGTGTGCGCGTTTCTGGTGCCGCAATGTCGGGCATATGATTTGACGAAGATGTTGTGAAACGGCTTGGCATGGTTTAACTGTATGTTTTAGATTGGAAAAACCTGTTCTGGCCTCGAATTTGAGTGATCTGCATATCGGAAAGCTGGCAAACTTTTGGGCATAAAGGGTTGCCTTGCAGGCACCAAAAAGGCTAAAAACCGGTTGTTAAAAATTTGCAAAAATACATTCATTGTATTAAAACAGGGTCATCACTAAGAGCTTTAAGAAAAGCTGTTAAGTGGTTGAGATGTAAGGCTCAGCTTGATGGCTTGAGTCATATAAAAAGAAAAAATGTCGTGTCCCGCAGGATATAAATGGGAGGCGATCAGGAGTCCGGCAAGCGCAGCCCAGGCTGTTTTTGCCAGCAAAAATCGGGATTTAGAACCCGTCGAAAACCTGAGTTAACTCAAAAAGGAAGACGCAACATGAAAAAAACTATCCTTGCTTCTGCTATCGCAGCTGCAACCTTCTCTGGCGCTGCTCTGGCCCAGGAAAGCAACCTGCCGACTATCTACGGTAACATCCAGCTGGCCGTTACCCATGATAACGTCGACGGTGGCGGTTCCGAAGTTGAGCATTTCGACAATGGTTCTACCATTGGCGTTCTGCACAACCACCAGATCGCTCCTGGTATTGAGGGCTTCTTCAAGGCTGAATTCCACTTCAACGCTGATGACAACAACTCCCGTGGATCTGGTATCTACGAGATTGACGAAGCTTACATCGGTGTACGTGGTGAGAACTTTGGTCAGCTGTGGGTAGGTAAAGACGACACTATCTACGAAATCGCCACTACCGAAATTTCAGAATTTTACGAAGTTGCTGTTCTGAGCCAGGGCGTTGAGTACGACACCGGTGAAGGCGACATGGTTCAGTACCTGTCTCCGAACTTCGGCGGCCTGACTATTGGCGCGGCTGTTCAGGTGAACGGTGATGCCGATCCTGCTGTTTCCAAGAAATCCTACCCGTGGCAGCTGGCTGCCATGTACCAGGTAGATGCCCTGGAACTGGCTGTTGCTGTTGACTCCAACGACGGTGGTCGTGGCGGCGAGAATAACGAAAACACCTACGGTCTGCGTGCCAGCTACAACCTGGACAACCTGCGTCTGACCGGTGAATTCCACACCCGCAAAGACGTTGCAGATACCTTCGGTGTTATGGGTGTCTACACTCTGGGCAAAAACCAGTTCGCGCTGTCTTATGAGCTGAGCCAGTACGACTCCAACTCCTCCATGGGCGACGTCGACATCGACACCGTTACCCTGCAGGCGCTGCACAACCTGTCTGACAACATGTACGTTTACTTCGAAGGCTACCTCGGTGGCGGCGATAACGGCGTATACGGTGTTGCTGACAAGAGCGAGCGTTCCGTCGCTGCCGTTGGTGCTACCTACTACTTCTGATCAGCTAACCAGCTAATCAAGTAGTCTCAAAAACCGGTGACTCAGGTCACCGGTTTTTGTATTTTTAGGGACCCGTTTTTTGGAGTCTGTCATGGCCGTCGAACTTGAAATCAAACTGACCCTATCGGAACGGGCGCAGGCGCAAGCCCTGGAGTGGTTGCTTGCGCAGCCTGAGGCCAAGCCTGGTGGTCAAAAACTCCTGGTGAATCGCTACTACGATACGCCGGACGCAGCGCTCAACAGGGCCAGGGCGGCACTTCGTGTAAGGCAATCCGGAAATCGCTACATTCAGACTCTGAAAACCCAGGGCGAATTTGTTGATGGCGCCCATCGCCGGCAGGAGTGGGAGTGGCCGCTGCCGGGGCCTGAGCTGGATCTGTCGCTGCTCGAAAGTACGCCCTTGAAACAACTGCTGGATCTACAGAAACTCCAAGTGGCTTTCGAAACCAACTTCAACCGTCAGGTGGTCATGCTGGAAACCGCGGATGCGGTTGTTGAAGTGGCGGTAGACTCCGGCGAGATTGTGGGCGGCGGGCAATCCCGAGCGCTCCACGAAGTGGAGTTCGAGCTGAAATCCGGAAACCCAGCAGCACTGATGTCCTGGGCCCGGATGTTGGCAGATGAAGTGCCAGTGTTTCTGAATCTGGTGAGCAAAGCCGAGCAGGGATACTACCTGGCCGAAATCTATCGACCGGAACTGGGCCAGGCTCCTGGCGAGTTGTCTGTCACGGAGTTTCTCCAACAACTCAGTCTCAGTTGGCATCTGCAAAAACCGCTAAACTGCCCAGAGCCTGCTCTGCTGAGGGTAAAAAACGCGGCTATACAAGCGGGAGTACAAGCGCTGTGGGATGAAATTCAGCCAATAATAGGCCAATACGCTTTGCCAGAGCTGATAGATAAAGCGCCCCGTCTTGGAGCGCTTCAGTTGGCATTGGCAGCGTCTGCCACTAACTGAGTCCGAGCAGGGCCGTGGCCACGCTGAAGTAAATCAGCACACCACTAACATCGGCAATGGTGGTAATCAGCGGGGTACTGGCCGTTGCAGGGTCGAACTTCAGCTTGTCCAGCAGGAAAGGCAGCAGCATACCAATGAGGCTGCCCACCATCACCACGGCGATCATAGTTATTGCGACAACCACGGCGATTTCAGGCCCGGCGCGCATAATGCCCACCAGCATTACGGCGGCGGCCATGGTAACCCCCAAGGCGCTGGCAACGAGGGTTTCCTTGCCCAGCAGTTTGCCCCAGTCTGCGACTGTTACATCTCCAGTGGCAATACCCCGAACCATCAGCGTGGCAGACTGAGCGCCGGCGTTACCGGCGCTGGCGACCAGCAGTGGCATGAAAAACAGTAAGGCGAGGTGCTCGGATATAATGTCTTCAAAATAGGCGATACCGGCGCCGGTGAAGATATTGGCAAACACCAGAATCACCAGCCATTGCACCCGCGAGCGGTAGAGCGAGAACGGTGTTGCATCCCTCAGGCCGGTTTCCAGTTTGCCCACCGTGGCGCCTTTGTGGATGTCTTCGGTGGCTTCTTCTTCCGCTACGTCCATGGCGTCATCGTAGGTGACGATGCCCACCAGCCGTTCGTCCTGATCCAGAATTGGCAATGCCAGCAAGTCGTAGCGTGATATCAGTCGGGCCACTTCTTCCTGGGGAGTGTCGGTGCTGGCGGTCACCAGGCCAGTAGCAATCAGGTTATCCACCGGCGTGCCAGGCATTGCGGTAATCAGGTTCCGAAGGGAAACTGCACCCACCAGTTTGTGCTGGTCATCGATCACGTACGCCTGGTAGATGGTTTCCTTATCCGGCGCGGTGTTTCGGAGCAGGTTAATCGCCGCGCTGGCGGACATGCCGGTGCTGATCACCGCGTATTCCGAGCTCATCAGGGCGCCGGCGGTGCCTTCCTCAAAGCTTGCCAGGCGCCGAAGGTCTTCCCGTTCTTTGCTGGCGAGGGACTGGAACAGGGTGTGCTGGCGGTTCTCATCCAGCAGGTTGAAGAAGTCGGCCCGTTCGTCCGAGGGCATGGCGGTTACCAGCTCAGCCAGGTCTTGGGTGGGCAACAGCTCGGCGATCAACGTTTGGGTGTTGGGGCCGATATAACCGAATACCTTGGCGCTTTGCTCTGTTGTCAGGGCCCGAAGAAGGCGGATGCCTTCCTCGTTATCCGGGTTTTCTTCAACAAACTCCGCAAGGTCAGCGGCATTGAAGGTGGCGGCTGCTGCCTGAATCTGTGCCTGGTCGTCGGTGGCGATGGCCTCAAAAATGGGCTGGTAGAATTCGGAGTCCAGGTATGACATTGGTTACCTTACTCTTTTGGGTTAATTGTGTCGGCTGTCTGCTTGTCATCATTGTGCAGGTCTTGCCACTGCTTGAGGAATTCCCGGTACCGGTCCAGGGCCTCCTCAACCACAGATACAGATGGAGTGTCTGTTGATCGGACCAGCACAATCAGTCCCTTGCCCTCGACCTCTTCATTGGTGGGAGGGTGGCAAATCACTTCATTGTCGTGATCGATATACGCTAGGGCAGTGCCAATGCCGTGGCGCACAAGGGCGCTGACGATGTCTGCCCAGACCAGGTCGTCCAACTCCAGATCATAGCGGTGAGGATGGTCGCGTTCGTAATTGAACATGTCTTCCAACACCTTCTCGGAACCCGGCGCCACCACGGCGCGAACCATGATCTCCGGGTAGGTGCGAACTGGACGGATCGTGGTGCGCACCCCAAGTGTTTTGAAACGGTCGCGATTGTGATCACTCACGCATTCCACGGTGGTTCGACCCCCCAGGTTGGATTCTACCAGTCTGTGGGCAATATCGAAGGTCAGGCTGTCTGAGAAAGGATCAGATTCGTCTGCGGCGAGCACAATGATGTGTTTGGCGCTGCCGGCATGCACCGCTTTCAGGGCTTCTGGATCGTTACCCGCGCCGTGAAAATGGACCATTCCGCAATCGGACAGTTCTGCAGGTAAACCACCCGGGAACTGACGGGTCAGCAGCATGATGGGTACCGTGTGGTACTCGGGCACGGATCGGATCTGGGAGGCGAAGCGCATGAAGTACTGCTCGCCGCCACTGCGAGGGGTGTTAATGATTACGATGTGATCTTTCATGTTGTAAATCCAGCGTCCGGTCAGGATTCGTTCACGGCGGTAGAACCGGTATTCAATATAGTCGCTGACGATCAACGTCAGCAGCGTGATGGCACTGATAAACATCAGCAGGATGGTGCTCAGGCGGCCAACGGTGGTTTCTGGTGCGAAATCGCCGTAGCCCACGGTAACCAGCGTGGTCATGGTCATCCACGCTGCCTCGAACAGCGTCAGAGGCTCTGCCGCCCAGATAATCAGTATCTGGGTGATGAGCAAGCAGCCCAGTATGACAAAGAGCCGCCGCATACGATTGCGGATCAGGCCGCCCATGGGCAGGTGAGACTGCGTATGTTCGGGATTCAGTGGGCGGCGATTGCGCATCATAGAGTTGGCGTGCCTGTTCAGTCCTTGGCGAGTTCGTTATACAGTACCGGAAATATATCAGAGAGACAGGGGTTTGCGTTATGTCTGAGCCTTGGGGTTCATTGCCAGCGGAACTGGCCAACGATGTGTCAGGTTGTTGGGCTTCGATATTCCCGGACGGGATTCCAGGCTGGTTGACCGATGACGCAGACCTGACGGAAGCCGATATTGCCGAAGCCTTTGCCCGAAGCCTGTTCTTGCGGCAAACCATAGAGCGACATTCTGAGCAGATTCGCTCGGCGGTACAGGCACGGCCACTGCAAGAACCCACCACCGAATCCTGGCTGGCGGAGCGCTGGGCGTCTTTCCTGGGCTCGGTGGATTCTGAACCGGCGTTGCACGCCGCACTCAGGCAATTCCGGCGGGAGATCCAGTTCCGGATTATCTGGCGGGACCTCCTTAAATGGGCCGACCTTCAGGAAACCATCGCCGCCACCAGTGCGTTCGCCGATACCTGTATTGATGGCGCGCTGGATTGGCTGTACGAACAGGCTTGTGAAGAGTCCGGAACGCCCTGGGGCAAAGACCCGGTAACCGGCGAGGAAGCTCCCCAGAAAATGGTGGTGCTGGGCATGGGCAAACTCGGCGGCCGTGAACTGAACGTCTCTTCTGATATTGATCTTATCTTCGCCTTCCCGGGCAAGGGCGAAACGCGCGGTGGTCGGCGAGCCCTGGATAACCAGCAGTTCTTTATTCGTCTGGGGCAAAAACTGATCCAGGCGCTGGACCAGATCACCGCCGACGGCTTTGTGTTCCGTGTGGATATGCGCCTGCGCCCCTACGGCCAGAGCGGCGCCCTGGCCCTGAGTTTCGCAGCGCTGGAAACCTACTATCAGGACCAGGGCCGTGACTGGGAACGCTACGCGATGGTGAAAGCCCGGGTAGTGGCGGGCGACCAGCGGGCAGGGGAGGTGCTGATGAGTAGCCTTCGGCCCTTCGTTTACCGGAAGTATATTGATTTCAGTGCCTTTGAGTCGCTGCGCAATATGAAGGCGATGATCAGCCGAGAAGTGCGCCGCAAGGGGCTGGAAAACAACATCAAGCTGGGCAGCGGCGGCATCCGTGAAATCGAGTTTGTGGTGCAGGCGTTTCAGCTGATTCGGGGCGGCCGGGACCGGGAGCTGCAGCAGCGGGAACTGCTGGTGATCCTTAAAGAGCTAGAGGAGCTGGAGCTACTGCCCTCCACCGTGGTTCGGGAGCTTCGGGATGCCTATGTGTTCCTGAGAAACCTGGAACATGCCCTTCAAGGCATGGAAGACAAGCAGACTCAGGAGCTGCCCGACGATGCACTTTCTCTGGCTCGGATATCACTGATCATGGGTTACGAGGATTGGTCCGCCTGCCAGAAGGCCCTGACAGAGCATCGTGAGCGTGTGGCCACACATTTTTCCAATATCATTGCCTCGGAGGAAGAGGAGCAGGAGGGCGAAGCCGGCATTGAGGATGGCTGGTTCGAGCTTTGGCTGGCGGAAATGGAAACGCCTGCTGCCGTGGAGTGGCTCTCTGAGCAGGGGTTCGAGCGCCCTGAAGACAGCGTCCAGAAACTGACGGACTTACGGGACAGCCGCACCGTGCAAACGCTGCAAACCCAGGGCCGCCGGCGCCTGAATGAATTCATGCCGCTGCTGCTAAGTGCCCTGACTGGCGTAGAGAATCCCTCAGAAACGCTTGAGCGAGTGCTTCAGCTTGTTGAGGCCATTCTGCGCCGCACCGCGTACATGGTGCTGTTGTTGGAGAACCCCGGCGCCCTGACCCAGCTGGTACGCCTGTGCAGCGACAGCCCCTGGATCGCCAGCTTGCTGGCGGAAACCCCGTTGTTGCTGGACGAATTGCTGAACGCCGAAAGCCTGTACACGCCCCCCGCCAAGGAAGAGTTACAGGACGACCTGCGCCAGCAAATGCTGCGGATTCCCTATGAAGACCTGGAAGAGCAGATGGAATCGCTGCGGTATTTCAAAAAGGCCCATGTGCTGCGGGTAGCTGCCTCTGAGATCAAAGGCACCCTGCCGTTGATGAAGGTGAGTGATTACCTCACCTGGATCGCCGAGGTGGTGCTGGACCACGTGGTGGATGTGGCGTTCGCAAACCTGGTGAGCCGGCACGGCTATCCGCGCCGGGCTGATGGCTCCGCCTGTGATACCGACTTCGCCATCATTGGTTATGGCAAGCTCGGTGGCATCGAATTGGGTTACACCTCAGATCTGGATCTGGTGTTTGTGCACCAGGCAGACCCGGAACTGGCCACCGACGGCGACAAGCCCATCGACAATGCCGTGTTCTATACCCGCCTCGGCCAGCGCATCGTCCACATCCTCAGCACTCAGACCCCGTCCGGCCAGTTGTACGAAGTGGATATGCGTCTGCGCCCTTCGGGCAATTCCGGGTTGCTGGTCAGCACCTTGCAGGCCTTTGAAAAATACCAGCGGAATGATGCCTGGACCTGGGAGCACCAGGCTCTGGCCCGGGCCCGTGGGGTGGCCGGCTGCCCGGATACCCTGAAAGCCTTTGAAGCCATTCGCCATAATATTCTTTGTCAGCCACGAGACAAGCTGGCGCTGCGCAAGGAAGTGGTGGATATGCGGGAAAAAATGCGCGCCAATCTTGGTACGCCCGAGGCCCGGCGGGCAGAGGTGTTCCACATCAAGCACGACAACGGCGGCATTGTTGATATCGAGTTCCTGGTGCAATACCTGATGCTGGCCTGGAGTGCGGAGCACCCTGAGCTGACCCAGTGGAGTGACAACATCCGGCAGATGGAAGAGCTGGGCCGTGCCGGCGTGATGGCGGTGGAAGATACCGAAAAGCTCAGAGAGGTGTTCATAACCCTGAGATCCACCATACACCGGAGGGCCCTGCAGAACCTGAACAGCCAGGTGGAGGGAGAGGCCTTTCACGATGAGCGGGCTTACATACAATCCATGTGGCAAAAAGTGATGCTCGCCGATTAAGCAACATTCAATTCCGGCAGAGAATCCTGCTAGAATGCCGGTTCCCCGAAAACCGCTTTTTTAGGAGCAGAACAGAATGTCGATGGCTGACCGCGATGGCGTTATCTGGCTGGACGGAGAAATGGTTCCCTGGCGTGATGCCAAGACCCACGTCCTCACCCACACCCTGCATTACGGCCTCGGCTGTTTTGAAGGCGTGCGTGCGTACAACACCGCGAACGGCCCGGCGATTTTCCGCCTGAAAGAGCATACCGACCGCCTGTTCCGCTCCGCTCACATCCTGAACATGAAAATGCCGTTCAGCAAGGATGAGATTAACGAAGCCCAGCGTGCTGCGGTTCGTGAGAACAACCTGGACGAAGCCTACCTGCGCCCCATGGCGTTCCTGGGCTCAGAAGGCATGGGCCTGCGTGCCGACAACCTGAAAGTGCACGTGATGGTGGCCGCCTGGAGCTGGCCGTCCTACATGTCTCCGGAAGCCAAAGAGCTGGGCATCAAGGTTCGCACCTCGTCCTACACCCGCCACCACGTGAACATCACCATGTGTAAGGCAAAGGCCAACGGCAACTACATCAACTCCATGCTGGCCCTGAACGAAGCCATCTCCGGCGGTGCCGAAGAAGCCCTGTTGCTGGATAACGAAGGCTACGTGGCTGAAGGTTCTGGTGAGAACATCTTCATTGTGCGTGACGGGGTGCTGCACACTCCGGAGCTTACCTCCTGTCTGGAAGGCATCACTCGCGCCACCATTATCGACTTCGCCAAAGACCTGGGCCTGCAGGTGAAAGAGCGTCGCATCACCCGTGACGAAGTCTACGTCGCCGAAGAAGCCTTCTTCACCGGCACAGCTGCCGAAGTACTGCCAATCCGCGAGCTGGATGGTCGTCAGATTGGTGAAGGCAAGCGTGGGCCGATTACCGAGAAGCTGCAGAGCATGTATTTTGATGCGGTTAAGGGGAAGCTTGCTGCGCATCAGGAGTGGCTGACGGCAGTTCGCTAACCCGGAAATCGTGTTCGATCAGTGTAGAAGCCGCCCCAAGTTTCCCGTGGGGCGGCTTTTTTATTAGAGTTGTTGGTGAATGGCCTTGTGAGAGGTTCGGTGGTGGGCTCAGATACGGAAGTACACATAAGTCGCGATGGCATCAACGCACTGGTGGTGCCTGAGTGGGCAGAGCAGTTCGACCCTGATTGGTTTGACCCTGATTATTGGGGTGAGCGCGCGGTACCGGTTTCTTCGGGGGGGCGTGGGAGCGCCTGGTTTATTGAGCGCAGCCCGGAACATTGGGTGCTTCGCCATTACCGTCGGGGAGGATTGGTCGGAAAGCTGATACGTGATCGGTACCTATACGCAGGCGAGGTGCGCGTGCGCGCGTTCGTTGAATTCCGACTGTTAGTCCAGCTCCGTGTTTTGGGGCTTCCTGTTCCTAAGCCCGTGGCTGTTGTGTACCAGCGCAAGGGGGTACTTTACTCCTCGGCCATTATCATCGAACGCTTGCAAGGTGTTCGCCCATTAGGGGATGTTGCTCTGTCCCTGGACGCAACCCGTTGGCGCGAAATCGGGCAAGTGATTCGTCAATTCCATGATGCGGGTGTGTATCACGCGGATTTGAACTGTTTCAACATCCTGGTCGGAGAGACTTCAACCCACCTGATAGACTTTGATAAAGGTGAGCTGCGCTCCCGAACCCCTTATCGGACTTCCTGGAAAGGTAATACGTTAGATCGGTTGAAGCGTTCCCTGAATAAGGCTTATGGCGAAGAGCTGGAGCGTGAATGGCATTTTTTCCTTGAGGGGTACAACGCATCCACTAACGTTTGATGAGAGAGCTCAATAGATCCGCCATAGCCTGTTTTTGGTTTACCATTGAATACTGTTGGGCAAGACTTGCCGCCGCCTGACTAGCTCGCTTTCCTGCGTCAGGGTCTGTCAGCATGTTCTGCGCGGCTTTACCCCACTCCTGCAGGTTGTAGCCACTGATTACCTCTGGCACTGAGTGATCCTGCATCAACTCAGCGACGCCGACGTTGTCACTTGCGATTGTAGGCACTCCACAGGCCAGCCCCTCCAGAACTACACGGCCATATTCTTCCAGTAAGGCGGGGAATATGTGCAAATCCAAGGCATGAAACAGTTCGTGGACGTTTGGTACCGGGTCGATAAATCGAATCCGGGACTGCAGGCCGTTTACTGATATCTGGTCGGCAAAACGAGTACTGTTGGATTTCCCCACGACAAGGAATTCAATCGGAAAGGATGTGTTTGCTGCAAGAAATCCGGCGACCTCCAGAAAGAAACGAACGTTTCGTTTGGTAAAGTCTCCGGAGGTGATCAGTCCAACAACCTTGGATGTTTCAGGGAGCTGCAGTTCTCGGCGAGCTTTACACCGGAGTGCTTCTTTGTCAGACACGTTGAACAGACTGGTGTCAACGCCCTGATAGAAAACTCGTAGTTTGTCGTTGGGCACTGAATATCGCTGCTGGAAATCATCGGCCATAAGCTTGGAGTTGGTGATGAGCGCCCGATAATCTCCTGCCGAGATGACGGAGTCATGGAATGCTGCAACATCAAGTTCAGGTGTGCCGCATGTTTCTTCATGCAATCTGACACAGTTGTGCATCACCAGGATGTCATTGCTGTGGCTGTCACCATGACTGAAAAAGAGGTCGTAGGGGTTTGCTCTCAGCCAGTGTTGTACACGCTTATCAAACCAGGTTCGGCGATAGGCCCCTTTGATTGGCCATCGCATGATGCGAACAAAATCCGCTCCACACTCATCCAGGATTTCTCGGTTATACCGTTCAGCTATGATCGTAGTTTCATAGCCCAGGGCCTTGAGGTACTTGCAGTGCTCGATAACGTTCCGAACCGCACCCGTGTGTCTTTGGATTTGCCTGATAGCGATGACGGCTCTCAATGTAGACTCTTCCTGTTAGTGTTACAGATGAACCAGGCTGCGACAGAATAATACAATCCAAAGTTCTGAAGAATTCTCCTCTGATCAAACAGAGTGATGGTAAGTCCAAAGAAGATGAACGATAGAAAAATCACAGCCAGCGTAACACGCAGAATATGGTGGTTCAGATGGCTGCCAGGGCGAGGTGTGGCCAAGTAGAACAAGGGAAGGGTCAGCATCAAAAGTAGAAGAAACAGACCGATCAGGCCGTGAGAGGCAAGCTGATACAGGTATTGATTGTGTGGCTCGGAAGAGAAATCTGACATGAGTGGTTTTAGTTGCCCTTCGGAAATCCGGGTCAGGATTTCCGTTCGGTATCCCGAGAAACCTGAGCCAATAAAAGGGGCCTCGGTGACAACGTTCAGCGCGGCATCCCACATGAGTAGGCGCATTCCCATGGAGGTATACATCTGACCCTCTGAGAACTTATCAATCTCATTCAGGGTTAACTCGTATCGTTCGGATATTGGGTCAACAAATTTGACCGAGACGATGGCAACCGAAGCGACGAGAGCGAGTGTAATGACAAAGTAACGGATTTGGTTTCGGGTAACACTGAACCAGAATCCAATGGCGAGAAGTGCCAGAAACAAAGCAACCAGGCCGCCCCGGGATCCGGACTCCATAAAGGCTATCAGTGCGCCAACACTTCCCATCGCGGCTATCACATACCAGTGACGCTTGCTCTGGGTGAGTAATCCTCCAACGCAGAGTATCAAGGTAATAAGGGCGATATTGCCAAAATGGATGGCATGAACCAGTCCGTCTAACCTGCCCTCGCCGTCGTGCACAATCCAATACGCCAGAAACACCAGACCGCTCAGCGAAAAACTCAGTAACAGATCCTTTGCCCGGAACCGCGCGTGAAACAGGAGTGCGATGACAGGAATGCTGATCAAGAGCAGGGCGTGTCGCTCCACACGGGATTTTGCGAAATCGCTGGGATCAACGAGCCAGTAAATAATGATTGACCACATAAAGAAGAGAAAAGGTGCGGCAACGAATAGCAGGGCCTTTGGTTCAAAGCAAAGTCTCCTGCGAACGTTGGCGCTGATCGCAAATGAGACGATTCCAGCGAGCCCCAAAAGATACCAAAGGGCACTGCCGTACCCATCAACGATGACGCTGAGTGCAGGGAAGGTGCCAATGACGATAAGCAGTAAATATTTGAGGGCGGATGCCAGGCCATGTTGTGCTGGGGTCATTTGATGCCGCCTGACTCACTGCTGCGTCTGTTTTTGTAGAGCTTGACGATGGTCTCCAGCTTGACAGGATGCACATGGACCAAGCGTTTCAGAAACAGGTTTGCCTTCACTGAAGCCGGTGCTTTAGGGAAATCCGGGTCGCAGTAACGGCGATAAATCTCTTGCCACTCCCAGTGTTGCCACTGGGCGCATTGCCCTTTGGTACGTGAGATTCGGGCGGTTCCGAGAAACTTCTGGCAAAGCCCCAAGCCGAGGTCGGCAGGGGAGGCTATTACCAGGTTGTTGGCGAAACAAAGATCAGACTGCTCCAGCCGGCTGGCTGATCGATCAAGTAACTCGTTGACATGTATTGAAGTGTCAAATTTCTGTAGGGCCTTTATCCAGAACATCTGAGTGCAATCGGGCGGATAACTTTTGTACAGGGCACCTTCATTATCGTGAATAGGGTCTTGGGCATCCTCAAAAAGATCGAGATCCCAAAGGGTTCTCAGATCTTCGGTTAAGCCAAAATAGAAAAAGTCAGAGAGATGGAAGGGTACCCGGAATCCTTTAGCGTACTGTCTGGTGAATACGTTTGAGACGACAACTCTCTCTTTCAGAAAGCAATGCGTTGAGGTTCTTTTGGGGTATTCACATTGCAGAGCTACGAAGTTGTTTCCCGTCAGATAGTTGTCACTACGTAATTTGACCGCGTATTTCGTGGTGACCTCTCTCAAGCCCTCACGTGTTGATACTATCTGCCTGTTATTGTTGAAGCGATGTGGCGCGCCGTCCCTTCCAAAAAACCTGACATTAGACCCGGGATCTTCGGATATGACGAGCCGATCGTAATCGAGCCCAGCGAGTTCCTGGCCGGGCCATGTTGAGAGAATCAGCGTGCTACCAGGAAGGTGCTGCCGAACTGACTCCAGGCATTTCTGGGTAATGCCTGATTCTTGTTCGCGGTCCTGAAAGCTCTGCACGGGGCCTTGGACAACCACGCTAATGTCAGAAAAGTCGCTCATTCTCATGCTCGTACCAGGTTTCATATGCCAATATCAAAGCCAATAGACTCTTCAAGCATTTCTTTGAGGTCGTCGCTGTTGCGTTTGATATTTATTGCGTCACAGCTTTTGAACGGGTTTGTTCTTGCGTAATCATTGATTACGATTCTCCGGCCATGCACCAAGCCAAAAATAATATCATCGTAAGGAATATTTAGACGCTTAAGTTGCTTGATGGTCGCTTCTCGAAAGCTTTCCTTCCGCGATGTAGTGATAATTATCTGAACCTTTCCAGATTTGTGTAGTTTGTTCAGGACCTGAATATTCTTTGTTATGCCATTTGTTTCGCCCCAGTACGGTGAGTTGTACTGGGCCGAGTTCTCTACCAGGGTTCCATCAAGGTCTACGAAAAGCGTAGAGTATTGAGCCTTATATTGATTCCATTCGCGAATCGTTCCCCAGTCACAATAATCTTCACTATGCAGGGCGTTGAACGTATGGCCGTCCAGGAGCATCTGATAGATAATGTTAGATATGTAAAGGTCGGGAGAGTCGCTGCTCAGTTTTTCATAAGTGTCCATAAAGGTTTGGGCTGACTCAAAAACGTAGCCTCCCACACAGAATGTTGAGCTAACGATCTTTTTCTCAACAATATTTTGGACAAAGCCATACTCATCAATGTCTATATAGCTTTTGTTTCGTGCGTTAACGGTTTCTAGCTCGTGGAGATCCAGACAACAGACGTGGTTTCCCTCCCTAATGGGAGCAGAGAACTGGTTGTCAGAGTCTTTAATGAATATTGGACCGGTGATGCCCGCAGTCTTGAGTCCTTGATAAACCGTCTCGGGCTGGTTTCGTGTGCGTTCTTCCAGCATGATAAAACGAAGTTTGTTTCTGTGGCCAATTTCATCAAACTGAGTTTCAATCGCGATTCTTACGGAATGTTTGTCTTCATGCTCCTGTAAGCAGATCAAGTTGATACTTTCAAATTTATCCAGGTCCAGCTTCTTGATCGCTTCAACAATCATCATGTGGCCCCTGGGGTGAGTAAGGAGCCATTTTGGTTTCATGTCTGGGAACCGTGATGAGCTTCCAGCAACTGGCAGAATAAGGTGCATTTAGTCCTCCAGAGTCTTCAGGGATGTTTGAATGAAATTTAAAGTGGTTGTGTCGTTGGCGTACGGCAAAATTCTTAGAACGTTGACAGATTGGAGTATGTTGTACTCTTTCCCGGAGATTCCGAGAGCTGAAAGCTTACTTTTTGTAAATATATCCAATTGCCGGAGGCCTTGGCAGACTCGAAGATGAGAGAATGGCTTTTTGGACTTGGTGAGAGACCAGTGAAGGTGTGTATCCTGTCGAAGCTTGACTAGGTCCATGATTGGGGAGTCGATGTAGCTGTCCAGGAAATCGAATAGGCCGATGCAATTACCATTGGCAGAAAAAACGATGTTGGACAGGGTAAAATCGCCGTGACACCAACCATTCGGAATATTAATTTCTTTTTTTGTTAATCGGTCACGCAATTTATTCCCGAAGAGCTGGTCGATCTCTTGTTTTTGAGGCTCTCCTGAAATGTTGCGAGAGATTTCATCCAGCTTTAACAAAGCCGACGTATTAACTGTTTGGTATTCGGTTCGCAGGTTGTGATCGATGAAGCCTTCGATTGCTTTGATACTTTGCATTAACGCAGGCACGGAACAAACGCCAAGGAAGTCGATGAAGTTCAGGTAGGGTAGAAATTCCATTCGTGCGGAATAGAGGCCGGGATTATCCGCTTCATCATAGAGTTCTGGGACTATTATGGCAGGGTTCGTAAGTGCGTGTCGGAAGTTGTCTTGTTTGCGAATTTGTGCCTGGAGACGCGGAATATACGACGGGAGTGCGCATTCTTTTTCAACCATGATTCGCTGGTCATGAGTAAGCAGCCTTACGGTGCATCCCGAATTGCCAGAAATCTCAATTGAAGGCTGATGTGGCATTCCCGTTCCTTACCTTTCTATTTGGTCTTGTGTAATCACACTAGACCGATGATCTATCGTGGATAATCTGGCCAATATGCGTTAGCAGAGATAGTGATGCCTCGTTGTTCGGCAACGTCACAAGGAGGCTGCCAGTCAACACCCTTACCTTTGTGCCGATACCGGCTCGTTCCGCTGCTGCAACGTCACTTGGTTTATCCCCGACCATAATGCACTCCGCCGGATCCAGCTCAAACTCCTCAAGCCCCCTCAATATCATCCCCGGCTTAGGCTTCCTGCAATCACAGTCCCTCTCATCTGCAGGCCCAAAGTCCGGATGGTGGGGGCAATGATAGACCTTGGTGATGGTCACACCCTGTTCCTTGAATCGTTCTACCATCCAGTCTGTTAGCTCCTGGAATTGAGCTTCTGAGTACATGCCTCGGGCAATGCCGGACTGGTTGGTGACGACAATCAGCAGATAACCCTGTTCCTGGAAGTGCCGGCAGGCCTCGAATATACCATCGACAAACTCGAAATCTTCTTTGCGATAAACATAGCCGTGATCCACGTTGATCACGCCATCCCGGTCCAGAAATACGGCTTTGTTGGTCATAGGTTCTGTTCCTGAATACAGCGGTCCAACATGTCGATAACGTGTTCCGTCGTGATGTTCTCCATCAGTTCTTCGCCCTTGAGCCTCTGGCCCCAGCGGCTTTGTTCCGGCGTTTCCCCTCGCATCTGTTTCAGTGCGGGGGTATAGGCGTCTACCACGTAGTTTTGCCACAGGTAGGGGCCGGTACGTTTCGGGTTGCTGTGAGCATACAGGCCGATAACCGGCGTGCCGGCGGCAACGGCCATGTGGGTCGGACCGGTGTCTGGGGCGAGCACAAGGCTGGCCTCGCCAATCAGGGCGAACAATTGCTTCAGGCTCGACTGGCCAACCAGGTTATGCAGGGAGTGTTTGGCGTGGCCCTGAATGTTGGCCGCCAATTGCTTTTCATGATTGGCCGGCCCGCCACACAGATACACGGAAAAACCCTGACTGGCGGCGTAGTCGGCTACCGCGGCGTAGCGGTCCGGTAGCCAGTTGCGCTCGGCGTTGGAGGCGGCGGGGGTGATAATAAGGTGTTTGCGGGTGCCCGGGTCGAGCTGGGCTTTGGCCCAGTCCCGCTCTTCCGCATTAACCGGAATGTTCCAGTCGGGTGCTTCGAGGGGGATGCCCAGCGTTTTCTGGAACTGTCGGAAATTGTCCAGCACGTGGACCTTGTCCGTTGGCTCGATCCGCTCATTGATAAACAGGCTGTGCAGCTCTTTGCTCTTGGCTTTGTCGTAGCCGATTCGTCGCTTGGCAGAAATACACAAGCTGGCAAGGTTCGCTCTCAGGGCGACTTGCATCAGTAGCAGGGCATCGAATCGTTTGCCCTGGAGCTGGCGCCGAAGGTTGCGGTATGCGGCCATGCCCTGCTTCTTGTCAAACACGACAAATTTGACGCCGTCCATGCCTGCCATCAGCGCGGCTTCAGCCTTGCCGATCACCCAGGTGATCTCAGCTTCCGGGTAATGTTGCCGGATGGCATTCACCACTGCAGCGGCGTTGCAGGTGTCGCCAATGGCTGACAGGCGCAGCAGGCAGATGGAGCGTGGCGCAGACAAATCAGCCTCGAACTTTCTTGATCAGCCCGGTGGTGGAACGGCCTTCAACCGTGGGCAGAATGGCAACCTCACCGCCGTTTTCCTGAACAAAGTCCGCGCCGACGATGGTGTCGATTGAGTAGTCGCCGCCTTTGGCGAGCACCTGCGGATTCACCCGTTTGATGAGTTGCTCCGGGGTGTCGTTCTCCTCAGTGTTGTCACCGAAGGGGATGACCCAGTCCACGCAGGCCAGGGCGGATAGCACTTCCATCCGGTCTTCCAGTGAGTTCACCGGGCGCTCCTCGCCCTTCAGGCGACGCACGGAGGCATCGGAGTTCAGCCCGACAACCAGTCTGTCACCGAGCGCTCGGGCCTGGGCCAGGTAGCGCACATGGCCGGCGTGCAGGATGTCGAAGCAACCGTTGGTAAAGACAATCCGTTCGCCCTGTTGTCGGGCGTAATCAATGTGCAGCAGGCTCTGCTCGACACTGGGGTGGTAGCCGCTGGTCTTGGCCGACCACTGGTGGCTGGCGCGGGCAGCCAGTTCCTCCGGGGAAACGGTTGCGGCGCCTAGTTTGGCGACCACAATGCCAGCCGCAAGGTTGGACAGCCAGGCGGCGTCTTTCAGATCAAACCCGGCGCTCAGCAAGGTACCCAGTGTAGCAATCACAGTGTCACCGGCGCCGGTGACATCGCTTACTTCCAGGACTTCCGCCGGGAAATGGTGGTGCTCCGTCGGGGTGATCAGACTCATGCCTTGCTCGCTACGGGTCAGCAGCATGGTATCGATGCCCGCGTCGGCCAGCATGGCGCGGGCCGAGCGCAGCATGGCGTCATCTGAGGAGGCATCTCCGCCGGCGGCCTTGAACTCACTCAGATTTGGGGTAATGACGGTTGCGCCACGATACAGGGAGAAGTCTTTGCTTTTCGGGTCCACCAGCACTTGTTTGCCGGCCTTTCGCGCAGCCTGGATCAAGTCGCCAACACAGGCGAGGGTGCCTTTGGCGTAGTCGCTGATGATGACGGTATTGTATTGCTCAACCAGTTCGCCGTAACGCTGCTTGACGCTTTCGGCCTGGGCGACGGGGAAGGTGTCTTCCATGTCTAGCCGAACCATCTGTTGATGGCGGGAGATAATGCGAGTTTTGGATATCGTGCGTGCGTCGTCCAGTTCCAGGAGCTCGGAATGGACCTTTTCCTTGACCAGAAGATCTTTCAGCAAACGACCGTCTGTGTCGTTGCCGATGATGCCTAGAATGGCGGCCTGGCCGTCAAGGTGGGCAATGTTTCTGGCAACGTTGGCGGCACCGCCGGCCCGGTCTTCTGTGTGTGCGACGCGTACCACCGGCACCGGTGCTTCCGGTGAAATGCGGTTGGTGTCACCAATGAAATAGCGGTCGAGCATGACATCGCCAATCACCAGCACAGAGGCGTTCTGAAGCTGGTCCAGCCGGGCCAGATCAAGCATCAGTCAAGGCCTCCGGACAGCACCACCTCATCCATCGCTTCACACAGCCAGTGGCCGATGAACATATGGGCCTCCTGGATGCGGGCGGTTTCGTCACTGTTGATGATGATGGACAGCCTGGCGATGTCTTTTACCTTGCCGCCATCCCGGCCGGTCAGAGCAACGGTTGCGGCGCCCATGTCGTTGGCAGCTTTCAGGGCCCGGTTGATGTTCTCACTCTGGCCGGAGGTGGTCAGGCCGATCACCAGATCTTCAGGCTTTCCCAGGCCCAGAACTTGTCGCTCAAATACGGTCTCGAATTCGTAGTCGTTCGGGTGTGCTGTCAGAATGGACGTGTCTGTGGTCAGGGCGATGGAGGCCAGGGGGCCGCGCTCTTTTTTATAGCGGACCATGAACTCGGCCGCCAAATGCTGCGAATCTGCAGCACTGCCGCCGTTGCCCAAGAAAATGATCTTGCCGCCCCGTTTCAGGCTTTGGCGCGTCAGCTCCAACAGTTGCTCGACGGCTTCCTGGTGTTCTTCCATCACTGCAAAGGTTTTGCGGTGCCGTTCCAGGGTGGCGAGGTAACTGCTTTGCTGGGACATGTGAGCCTCCGGTATGAACAATCCCAAAGTCGACCCGGTGCGGCAGCACCAGTTCCAAACGCGAAGTGTACCATGGCCGCAACAGGCGTCCCATATGCTTTTTCACAGACTAACCGCCCGTTAATCCAGTGTTCATCATGGTTCTGGCCGATGGAGACTCGGGCTCTGGTTGTTTTAGGCAGGTACAAAAGAGGTTAGTATTACGGCTGAACACAGCGGCCATCTTCTGGCCTCTCCGCACAGAAATTTCAGGAGCCTTACCATGATTGTCGTCACTGGCGGTGCCGGTTTCATTGGAGCCAACATTATTCACGCCCTTAACTCGCGTGGCGAAACCGATATTCTGGTGGTGGACGATCTGACCGACGGTACCCGTTTCCGGAACCTGGCGGAGCTGGATGTCACGGATTACATGGACAAAGGCGAGTTCCTGGAGCGGGTCAAAGCGAATGACCTGCCGGTGGGTATAAGGGCCATCTTCCACGAGGGGGCCTGTTCAGACACCACCGAGTGGGATGGCAAGTTCATGATGGAGAACAACTACACCTACTCCAAGGTGTTGTTGCACTGGTGCCTTGATCGCAAGGTGCCGTTCCTCTATGCGTCCAGTGCCGCCGTCTACGGAGCCAGTGATGAATTTCGCGAAGAGCGCGAGTGCGAACGACCGCTTAACGTTTACGGTTATTCCAAGTGGCAGTTTGACCAGTACGTGCGCAAGATTCTGCCCTCCGCCCGCAGCCAGGTTGTTGGTTTCCGCTACTTCAACGTGTATGGCCCGAGGGAGCAGCACAAGGGCAAGATGGCGTCCGTGGCCTATCACCTGCATGAACAGATCAAGGCCGGCCAGAACCCCAAGCTGTTCGAGGGGTGGGATGGATACTCTGATGGTGGTCAGCAGCGGGATTTCGTTTACGTGGATGATGTCTGCAAGGTCAACCTCTGGTTCTACGACAACCCCGAACAATCCGGCATTTTCAACCTGGGTACAGGGCGCGCCCAGTCGTTTCTGGATGTGGCAGAGGCTGTTATCCGCTACCACGGCAAGGGCAGTGTTGAGTTCATTCCCTTCCCGGATGAGTTGAAAGGGCGCTATCAGAGCTTTACGCAGGCCGATATTACCGCTTTGCGTGATGTTGGCTACACCGCTGATTTTGCTGATGTGGCCAGCGGTGTTGAGAGCTATCTGGCCTGGCTGGACCGATGAAATACCTGGTGGTAGGGCCGTCCTGGGTGGGTGACATGGTCATGGCCCAGGCGCTGTTCATGTCCCTCAAGCAGCAGGACCTGCAAGCAGAAGTCGATGTGCTGGCTCCCGGGTGGTCGCTCCCGATCATCGCCCGTATGCCTGAGGTCAACACAGGCATTGCGGCACCCTGGAAAAGTGGCGAGCTGGCCCTGAAGGCTCAGTGGCGACTGGCCAGAACGCTGAAAGGGTATGATAAAGCCATTGTCCTGCCGCGTTCGTTCAAGTCCTCTTTGATCCCTTTCTTTGCAGGCATTCCCGAGCGAGTGGGTTTCAGTGGGGAAGGGCGCTCGATTCTACTGACCGATGCCCGGCGCAGACACCCAACTCGAGACGGCTCTACCATCACCGACAAAACCGTGTGGCGCTACATGGGGCTTGGGGCCAGCAAGGCGGATTACGAAACCTATCGGTTTGATGTGCCACAACCGTCACTGACGATTGACAAAGCGAACCTGAACGACGTGATGGGCAAACTGGGCCTGGACCCGGAACGCCCCGCCATTGCCATCTGCCCCGGTGCGGAGTTCGGCCCAGCAAAGCAGTGGCCTCTTGAAAACCACCGGGCGCTCGCTGAAAAACTGGTGCAGCAGGGCTTTCAGGTCTGGGTTATGGGCGGTCCGAAAGATATGGAGCCGGGTGAGCAGATTGCCAATGGTCAGGAGGGCGTGTTCAATCTTTGTGGCAAAACCCGCCTGGAAGATACCGTGGACCTGTTCAGTCATTGCCGCAAAGTGGTCAGTCACGATTCCGGCTTGATGCACGTGGCCGCCGCATCTGGTGCTGATGTGGTTGCCATCTACGGTTCCACCAGCCCGGATTTCACGCCTCCGCTGACGGATAAGGCGACGATTGTCCGGCATCCGGTGGAGTGTAGTCCCTGCTTTGAGCGCACCTGCCGTTTTGGCCATTACAACTGCTTGACCGGTATTTCCGTGCAGCGAGTTCTGGAGGCGTGCCAGTGAAACTCAGCGCGGTACTGATTACCAAAAACGCAGGGCCTGAGTATGCCAAATGCCTGGAGAGTCTGGCTTTTGCCGATGAGATTGTAGTGCTGGACTCTGGTTCTACGGACGATACGCTGGCCGTCGCCGAGCAATTCGGGGCGCGCATTTTCCAATCGGACGACTGGCCAGGCTTTGGTCCGCAGCGTCAGAGGGCCCAAAGCCACGCGCAGGGCGAGTGGTTGTTCTGGATCGATACCGACGAAGTGGTCACCCCGGAACTGGCCTCATCCATTCAGCGCGCCATCGAACAGGCTCCGGCGAAGAAGGTGTTTCAGGTGAAGCGGTTGTCGTGGTTTTTTGGCCGTTTCATCCGGCACTCTGGCTGGTATCCCGACAAAGTGGTCCGGTTGTACCGCCGTGAAGAATTCGGTTATGACGATGCGCTGGTGCATGAAAAGGTGCACTGTCCCGATGCCAGCGTAGAAACGCTTGACGGGGATTTGTTGCACTATACCGCGACCAATTTCCCGGATTACATGGCGAAATCCGTCCGCTATGCGGAGGATTGGGCCGAGGGGCGGGCCCGCCGTGGCAAGAAAGCCTCGCTGTTTTCCGCCTGCACCCACAGTTTAGGCGCATTTGTCCGGAAGTATCTGCTTCAAAGGGGTTTTCTGGACGGCCGGCATGGGTTTTTGCTGGCCGTCACCACCGCCATTTATGCCTTCAACAAATACGCAGCACTCTGGATTAAAACTCGCCGTTGACGGTTTCGCTCAGCACCTTCAAAAGGGCTTCAGACGAATGCTGTACGTGAAAGTGCGAGGCGATTCTATCTCGAGCGCTTTGGCCCATATTTGCGCATAGTTCTGGGGATTCATGCAGCCGCTGAATGCCTGCAGCAATTTCTTCAGCGCTACCGGGCGTTACGCGTATGCCGGAAACGCCATCTTCAATGAGCTCCGCACTTCCTCCGGTATCGCTGACGATTGGTGCAACGCCATAGGCCATAGCTTCAATCACCGTTTTTGGAAGCCCCTCGCGTTTGGTCGAAGCCAGCACGGATACCTGGCAGGACGCAATGATGGCTGGCGCGTCTTTTCTGAATCCAGTCAGGTGAATTCTGTCGGCCATCGGGCTGGCCTGGATTAGAGCCTGAACCTCTGGATTGTCCATTCCCCGGCCCACGAGCAATAGGTGGATGTTGCTGTCCGCGGGTAAAAGGTGTGTGGCTTTCAGCAGAATTGGCAGTCCTTTTCTGGGGCGGATATTTGCCACCGACCCAACCACAAAGGCGCCATCCGGTACGCCGAATTGTTTGAGGTCTACCGGAGTATCCTGGTACCAGTCGAGATCGTGGCCTTTATAGACCGTACAAACTTTGTCTTTGTTGCCCCAGACGTGCTTTTGTAGGTCATCGCGGGTTGCTTTGGAAACGCAGATAATTCGATCCACCCGTGGGCTTAAGTGGGTCAGGTAGCCACTTGGGTCCCAGCGGCTGATATTGCCGGTTTGGCCTCGATAGGTCATAACTTTGACTGGCAGGCCGATTGCCGCAAGGTTGGTGTTAGCGATGGCTTTGTTGTTAAAACAGTACACGGCGTCAAACTTGCCTTCGATCAGGAGGTGACGAATTCGACGAATGGCTTCAGGCTCTATTTTCTTTCGGGGATGGAAACCGTGTACCTTGATGCCGTTTTCTTCAAATCGGGAGCGGTACTCCGCATCCGGTTGTGTCATCAGCTCAACTTCGACACCCAATTTTGCCAGCCCGATCAGCATTTCGGCTTCTGGCCGAACAGAGTTCCAGGTATCTACATAGGAGCTGATTACAAGTAGCTTCACAGTGTTATGTCCTTTTCATGGTCGATCTCTTACACTGCCGCCATTAAAACATCGACGGGGCCGAGTTGGTATGCACATTTGCCACGTAAATCTGGCCGGAGGTTTTTCCGGTGGTGAGCGACAGACCGTAAACCTTATTCGGGAGCTGGCGAAGCGTGGCATTCAGCAATCGCTGGTGGCCCGGCCGGGGAGTCGTCTATGGGCTGAGCTGGAAAGCATCCAATCGCTCGGTAGGCGAGAGACTGCACATTTTCTGCTGGGCCACGGCAAGGGGGATTGGGACCTCGTTCATTGCCACGACGGTAAATCAGTCTACTGGGCCTGGATTGAGTCCCGCCTGCGTAGAACGCCTTACGTCGTCACACGGCGAGTCGATAATCCCATCGGAACCGGGCGCCTGACGTCTGCGGCCTATGGCGGAGCCGCCACCGTCGCCTGCCTGAGTTCGGCCATTGAATCAGTTGTACAACAGCGACTGGGCCGCGTGGACACTGTCATCATTCCCTCGAGTTTCTCAGGCTTTCCCGCCGCACCAGACGCCGTTGAAGCTATCCGGCAGCAGTATCCCGCCAAACGCCTGGTTGGCCAAGTGGGGCGCCTCCTGAAGCACAAGGGTTATCACATCACGATTGAGGCAGCGCGTTTGCTGGGCAGCCTCAGGCCAGACGTGCAGTTCATTTTCCTGGGAGAAGGGCCAGATGAACAGTGGCTCAAGTCCCAGGCACAGGGTTTGCCCAACGTCAGTTTTCTGGGGCATAAAGATAACGTCGGGGATTGGTTGGCAGCTCTGGATGTCTTCGTGTTCCCCTCACTCTCCGAGGGGCTTGGCTCAACGATTCTTGAGGCCATGCAACATCATGTGCCGGTGGTTGGGGCCAAAGCCGGAGGCATTCCTGATCTGATCTCCGATAAAGCGAATGGTCTTCTGGTATCTCCGGGTGACCCGGAGGCTTTGGCTTCGGCGATTCAGTTTATCCTCGATAACCCAGAGCAGGCCGCCGCTTTCGCAGACGCTGCCCAGGCTGGCTTAACAGCGTTCAGCCCTGCATCGGTAGCGGAGCGTTACCTGGGACTCTACTCCGCAACCTTGCAATCCTAAGGGAGTTCCTGGCAGCCGGGCGGTTAGTCGCAAATCTGCCCGGGCTTATAAGGATTCGGGTTCCCCGGCGGCCGGTGCCGCATACGTTTGTACTCCCACTGGTACTGTTCAGGGGCCATTCGCACCACCTTTTCCACGGATTGATTCAAGGCGGTGGCGCCGGCCACTGTATCATCGGCACCAATGCCAGGTTCCGCCGGAGTGACCAGAATCTTGAAGCCTTCGCCGTTGGGCAGGCGCTCGGCGTAGGTCACCAGAACATTGGCCCCGGTTTTCTGTACCAACTTGCCGACCAGGGTCATGGTCATCACGTCCATGCCAAAAAAGGGCGCGTAGGCGTTGGTTTTGCCCCGGGGAGATTGGTCGGGAAGAATGCCGGCTACGCCGCCTTCCTTCAAAATACCCATCAGGCGCATCAGGCCTTTACGGTCGCCGCGCACCAGTTCGGAGCCCAGGCGCCCCCTCACCCGAATCATGTAATCTTCGAATTCCTTGATGTGCGGAGGGCTGTATAGTGCGGCCATTTTATACCGGGAGGAGAAAAACAGGCCGGCCAGCTCCCAGTTGCCAAGGTGGGGCGCTAGCAAGATCAATCCTTTGCCGGTCGCCAGGGCCTCATCAACCAGCTCCAGGCCTTCCGTTTCCTTGATCAACCCGAGGCACTTATCGACGGGCCACTCCCACATCAGCGGGATCTCCAGGGCCGTCATGCCGGTATGGGCCAGCGAGTCTCTGGAAAGGTCCCTGCGCTGCTCTTCGGTGAGTTCCGGCAGGCAGATGTCCAGATTGATGTCGGTGATCTTCTTTGGCCTGCCGCCCAGTTTCCAGGCCAGGAGCCCCAGCCATTTGCCGATGAACTGTGCGGCTCCCAGGGGTAAATAGCTAACCATCCGCAACAGGCCGGCAATCAGGTAATACTTGAATTTGCTCATGATCTGCCGTACCGGTCCTCGAATCGTACAATATCGTCTTCGCCCAGATAGGATCCGGACTGCACTTCAATCAGTTCCAGATCAATAACACCGGGGTTTTCAAGGCAATGGATCTGGCCGACCGGTATGTAAGTGGACTGGTTTTCGGTCACCAGGTACGACTCCTCGCCATTGGTTACCTTTGCGGTGCCGCTGACGACAATCCAGTGTTCTGCCCGGTGGTGGTGCATCTGGACAGACAGCTTGGCGCCGGGCTTCACGGTGATGCGTTTCACCTGGTAGCGGTGGCCATTATCGATGGAATCATAGACACCCCAGGGCCGGTAGACTTCCCGGTGATTCATGTGCTCGTGTCGACCATCATTCTTGATGCGTTCAACCACCTTTTTGACATCCTGGACCTGATCTTTATGGGCGACCAGCAAGGCGTCTTTGGTTTCAATGATCACCAGATCTTTCACGCCAACCGTGGCCACAAGGCGGCTGTCTGCCCGGACCAGAGTGCTCTCTGTGTTATGGGCAATGACATCACCGCTGAATGCGTTTCCGCAGCTGTCTTTCTCGGAAACTTCCCACAAGGCGGACCAGGAGCCAATATCGCTCCAGCCGGCATCGAGCGCTACCACGGCGGCGTTATCGGTCTTTTCCATCACGGCGTAATCGATGGAATCTTCCGGGCACTCGGCGAATACGCTTTCATTCACGCGGGTGAAGTGCAGATCCTCGCTGGCGTCGTCCAGCGCTGCCTGGCAGATGGCGAGAATGTCCGGGCGGTGTTTCTGCAGTTCCTGAAGGTAGGTGCGGGCGCCGAACAGGAACATGCCACTGTTCCAGAGGTAATCACCGGATGCGAGGTATTCTTCCGCGGTAGTCTGGTCGGGCTTCTCTACAAACCGGCTGACACTGAAACTGTCGGCGGCCAATTTCGGGCCTTGCTGGATGTAGCCGTAACCGGTTTCCGCATGGCCGGGTACTATGCCGAAGGTCACCAGCTTATCCTCCTGAGCCAGAGGAATGGCCTTCTGGATGCCGCTCTGGAACGCAGCGATGTCTTTGATCAAGTGGTCTGCGGCCAGAACCAGCATCAGCGGGTTCTGATTTTCATCGATGTTCTTGACCAGTTGCAGGGCTGCCAGAGCGATGGCCGGTGCCGTGTTGCGCCCACAGGGCTCCAGAATAATTCGGGCATCTTTGTAGCCCGCCTGGCGCATTTGCTCGGCCGCCAGAAAACGGTGGTCTTCATTGCAGATCAGGAGTGGATCGGCGGATTCCATCCCATCCAGCCGGGCCACGGTCAGCTGCAGCATGGATAGATGTTGGTCCGTCAGTTTCAGGAACTGCTTGGGGTTCAGTTGCCTGGATAACGGCCAAAGGCGAGAGCCGGTGCCTCCGGCCATAATGACGGGGTGAATCATGTGTTTGCTCCACGCGTAGCTTTCGGTCAGCATTGTCCTTTTCTGATGGCTGAATATTATCACAGGTGCGCTAACTCGGCAGTGTTTGGGGCCGAGCAGGGTCCAGTTTGCGGGTGTTTATGATGAAACTGCCGTTATCGGTTTACTACATCACGTTGAATGAAGAGCAGAGGCTGCCGGAATCTCTTGAGAAGGTGAAGGACTGGGCTGATGAAATCATCGTTGTTGATTCGGGTAGTACAGACCGAACCTGTGAACTAGCAGAGGCCGCGGGCGCCCGGGTGGTTTATCGGGAATGGGAAGGCTTTGCGAGCCAGAAGGCCTATGCCGCCAGCCTGTGTGCGAACGACTGGGTACTTGATCTGGATGCTGATGAAGTGCTTTCCGATACCCTGGTACGAAACATCAAGCAGCTGTTTTCCAAGCCGATCTCTCCGGATATCGCTGGTTATCGTATGCGTTGGGTTTTGTCGTCCCCCAACCCGAGGCACCCTTTTCGGCACGACAAGTCCAAGAAGATCCTGCGGCTCTACAATCGGAAACGGGCTGCGATCCATGCGGAAAAACACAGTAACGATGATCGGCCTAGAGTGCATACAGGTAGCGTGTTGGAGCTCAAAGGCGATGTCTTGCACAGGACATTGATTTCTCTGGAGCAGATGGAGAGAAAGTACATTCAACTGTCCAGTGAGCAGGCCCGGTTCCTCTATGAGAAGGGGAGGCGAATTTCGACCCCGCGTTTGATGGTCGAATTTCCTTTGAAGTTTTTGAAGTATTACCTGATCCACCGTCAGGTATTGAATGGCTGGTTCGGGTTCAGTGTTTCAGTAGTGGCCGCAAACCGTAATTTCATGCGGTTGGCGAAGGCAAGGGAATTGCAGATGCTCGAGAGAATCAGTGGTTCCGGTGGCGAGGAGCAGTAAGACGCTCTCACAGGTGCTATTCGGCTTGATACACTCTGACGGTTGCCTCTGCCATGCCCCTGAGCGTGAGATGTGTCTGCGCATAGTCGAATGCGGATTGCTCAGATTCTTGAAGACCATCCAGGTTGTTCAGTGCGCTGGCGATGACGTCGGCGATAGCCTGCGCGGAAATGTCCCTGGCGAGCGCGTTCTCGGGAAGCAGGTCGACACTGCCGGAAACCGGGGTTGAGACCACCGGCAGTCCGGCCACCAAGGCTTCGATCAAAACGTAAGGAAACCCCTCCCGCCTTGAGCTGAGAACCATCAAGTCTGCATTGGACAATGCCGATGCCAGCGTTGTTTGGTGTCCTGCCATCGTCACCGAGTGTCTCAGGCTTTCATCGCCAATCAGCCGATGCAGGTTTCTGGCTTCAGAGCCGTCACCAAAGATGGTGAGGTGTGCCGTCGGAAAGCGGTCATGGATCATGCTCCATGCCTGGATTAGCATGTCGAACCCCTTTACTGGCTCCAGCCTCCCGGCAGCAATGACGTTCGTTGTTTCGGGGAGTGGATAGTTGCCGGGGGGCGATTCCGGGGTTTCCTTCCGGATTCCATTGTAAATCAGATGAAGGGACCGGTGACTAAGGCCCTCGTAGATCGACCCGCTGACGGCAATGACTTTGTCCAGCACAAGGAAAGGGCGAAGGTTTGATTTGCTTCCGTGAATCGTCCCTACGGTTTGCCAGGTCTGACGAGGCAACCTGCCGAGTATGACGGCGGCTTTATTGCCGTGGGCGTGGGCGATATCGGGAGAAACCCGCTTCAATATCCGGGAAACGCACCAACGAAGCCAGGGGTTGTTTCGGCTCAGCTTCATCGGGCACGGATGAAACTCGGCGAATGGGAAGTGCGAGCGGTAGTCAGGATGGGCGATTATGTGCACCTCATGCCCGAGGCTCGTGAGGGCTTCCGCCAGGTCCGCCACATGTTTTTCCATGCCACCCCAGGCACTACCAGGCGTTGCGAGTATCAGGGCGACCTTCAATCGGGCCTCCCGTTCAGGGCCTGCTGGTATACCCGAAGCGTCGCCTCCGTCTGCGCCCGCAACAAAAACCGCTCCGGCAACTCAATCTCTGGCCGGGGCTTATCCAGCAATCCCAGCACCGCACTGGCGAATGCCCCGGTATCATCCGGCGTCACCAGTCCGTCCCGAAAGCATGCCTGCAGCGTTTCCGCCGCACCGCCCCGGTTGTAGGCCACCACTGGCGTGCCGGACGCCAGGGCTTCGGTCACCGTGCGTCCGAAGGGTTCCGGCTTGGTGGACATGTGGCAAACCACATCAGCGAACAGATACAGGTTGGTCATGTCGTTGCGCTGGCCGAGGAATGTGACTTTATCGGTCAGGCCTAGCCGGCTGCGCTCTTTTTCAAGCTCCTGCAGGAATCGTTCTTTTCCCGGTTCGGCCCCGCCCACGATGATGCCGTGACAGTCCAGCCGCTGGCGGACAATGCGGGCCATGGCTTCAAGGTAGTCCAGTTGGCCTTTCCAGCGGGAAATGCGGCCGGGCATCATAATGATTTTCTTGCCGGCCAGTTGGGGGAAGCGGGACAGGAGGATGTCCAGCCACTGGTCGTTGATGGCGCGGTTGCGGAAGGCGTCGATGTCGACGCCGCGCTGGATCACCGTCAGCTTGTCTTCCGCTACCTCGAAATTCTTGAACACGTAATCCCGCACGCAATTGGAGACGGCAATGATCTGGTGCGCCCTGGTCATGATGGCGCTGTAGGGATTAACGGAATACATGCCGTGAAAGGTCGAGACAACGGCGGGCTGTTGGTCGGCAGGCAGGGTCTTCAGGGCCAGATGGATAATCCAGGCGGGCATGCGGGAGCGGACATGAACAATGTCAGGCCGCAGCTCCTGCAACAGCTTGCGCATGGGCAGAATCTGCCCGAAAGACGCGGGCGTTTTCCGGTGGATGGGCATGTGGATGTGGGTTGAGCCCTGGCCGCGCACTTGCTCTGCCATGGGCCCACCGTTGGAGACCACAAAAGACTCATGGCCACGCTTGACCAGCTCGGCGGCGAATTCCACCGTGCCTCTTTCCACGCCACCGCTATAGAGCGCAGGAAGAGCCTGGAGAATCTTCATTGTCTGGCCTCCTTTCCTGATTGTTGAAAAGCAGCCAAATAGTTGCCCGCCACCCATCGGGCAGCCCGGTCGGCCTCCCAGAGGCGTTCATGTCTTTCTGCCTGTTCGGCCATCACGCTGGCATGGTCTGCCCAGTGGGCAATCAGCCCCCGCTCTGTCAGGCGTTTTACTCCGTTCGCCACTCGGCTGTTGGCACGCGCATTCAAACTCAGCAGGCCGGTGGGCACGCCGGAAGTGGCGGCTTCGCACACCATGGAAATGCTGTCCGGCGTTACCCAGACCGCGCGGGAAGCAGCGAGCTGGTGGCTGAGCCAGTCGTCGTGGGTACGGGTGTGATGCACTACGGAGATTTTCGGGCTCTGCAATTCGGCCAGCCGATCGGTGGTGCTTTCTGGTGTGCGCCGGGAATCGGTGATGGTCCAGCGCCACTGAGGGTAGCGGGCTATCAGGTCACTGACCTGGTTCAGAATGGCATCGTCGTCCCAATCGAAATGTTCCGAACGCCCACCCACCAGGATCAGGGCTTCCGGTTTGCTGGTCAGCCGGGCGAGGGGTGTGATGGTGTTGATCACGCCTTCGGTGTGCAGGATGTTGTTAGCGGGCTTTACCTCATCATGGATCGGGATAATCGCGCCATCTACCCAGCCCAGTGGGAAGGCCGGTTTCATCAGTACCAGGGCTTTGGCCTTGCCCAGGCGCCGAAGTGCCAGTAATAAACGATGAGTACCGGTGCCTGCGGCCACAATCAGGTCCGGTTTGGGCAGTGCTGTATCCATAGCTGGGGCCACACCCAGCAGGGCCCGCCACAGAGGTACCGGGTATTCTTCGGCACTGATCCAGTAGAGCGCCGCGCCGGTCAGCACCCGCAGGCGATTGCCCAGCCCCTTGAGTTGGTTTTTGTGGCCGGGCTTGTTGTCTGTCAGCAGCCAGACAACCGGTGCTTGCGAGTGATTGCTCACGGGTTATTCCTTGCGCTTGCGCCCGTAAAAGCCGGGGTCTTCGCGGTCAGGGCGGGTTTTGAAGCGCCGGTGCATCCACAGGTATTGGTCTGGCGCTTTGCGGATTTCCTGCTCGATGACGGCGTTGATCCGGGTTGCATCGTCCAGGTCGTCACCGCTTGGGAAGTTCTCAAGGGCGGGGTGGAAATAGATGTCATAGCCGGGCTTGTCATCGCGGCGAAAATGGCTGAAGGGCACGACTTTACAGCCGCTGCGTTCGGCAATTCGCGAGGTGGCTGTGATGGTGCCGGCGGGAATGCCGAAGAAGGGGGCGAACACGATGTCCTTGCGGCCGTAGTCCTGATCTGTCGCGTACCACACGGCGCGATTTTTCTTGAGGCTCCTGAACAGGCCGCGCAGGTCGCGGGCACCTAGTACGTTGCCATAGCGCCGGCCCCGGGCCCTGGTCATTACGGCATTCATCAACGGATTGTTGTGATCACGCTGCATGACGTCGGCTTCTATGTATTCGGTGACCAGGCTGCCACCCAGGTCGAGCGTGCTGTAATGGCCGCCCAATAGCAGCACACCCTTGCCGGCTTCCAGCGCTTTCTCGAAATGTTCGATACCGTGAATGCGGGTCATGCCGGTCAGCTTGGCCGGGTCCCGGAACCAGGCAATGCCGAGCTCCATCAATCCGATACCATTGGCGATAAATGCGTTGCGCACCAGGGCGGTCTGTTGCTGTTCGTTCAGTTCCGGGAAGCACAGCCGGATGTTGACCTCGGTAATGTGCCGCCGGCTTTTAGCTAACTTCCAAACCAGCAACCCGATCACCTTGCCAAGCCACCACTGAACACGGAGGGGAAGCTGTGCTACCAGCCACATCAACCCGATACCCAGCCAGGTTGGCCACCAGCGAGGATGACGGTAAGCTGAATAGTCGGTATTCCTTGGAAGTTTGCGGTACTTCTTTTTCAAAATCGTGAATCCTGCATCGACAAACGTTTAACCCGGGGGCAAGATGCAACCCCTCGACATTTTTCGCCCTATGATAACGCACTGTTTTGCCGGGAGTCCTGCGTGTTCCAGTTTATCTATTCCCTGCTGATTCGCCTGGCTCTGCCGTTTATTCTCATCCGGCTTTGGTGGCAAGGCCGCAAGGCGCCGGCGCTCAGGCAAGACTGGCAGCATCGCCTGGGCCACGTGCCTTCCATACCCGGGCCCGTAATCTGGGTGCATGCGGTCTCCGTGGGCGAGACCATCGCCGCCGGCCCCATGGTGCGTCGACTGTTGGCGCGCAATCTCGGTGCCACCATTCTGATGACCGCCATGACCGACACCGGCCTTGCCCAGGCCCGGAAAATGTTTGGTAACAGGGTAACCTATGCCTACGCGCCGTACGACACACCGGGCGCCATCCGTCGATTTCTTCGGCGGGTCAATCCCCGCATTCTGGTCATCATGGAAACCGAGATCTGGCCCAATATGATCAGCCAGTGCCGCCGCAAAAACGTGCCGGCGTTTCTGATCAACGCCCGGCTGTCGGAGCGCTCTGCCAGGGGCTACGAGCGGGTCAGGGGGCTGGCGGCGCCGATCATGAAAAGCATCACCTGGGTGGCGGCCCAGGCAGAACCAGATGCAGAACGCTTTCGTCGAATTGGGGTTGCCGCAAGCCACGTTGAGGTGACGGGCAGTGTGAAGTTCGATGTAGACATCCCGGAGGATGTCCGGCTTGCCTCTGAACGTTTTCGTACCACGCTTGGCCCCCGTCCGGTCTGGATCGCCGGCAGCACACACAGTGGCGAGGATGAACAGCTGCTTCAGGCTCACCGATTGGTGCTTGCGGGACACTCTGATGCCCTGTTGATTATTGTTCCGCGCCACCCGGAACGCTTTGACGCCGTGGCGGTCATGGCACAGGAGCTGGGCTTTCAGGTTGCACGGCGATCTCAGGCGCAGAGTGCCGGGGGCGCGCAGGTTTATCTGGCCGATACCATGGGCGAGCTGATGATGCTCTACGGCGCCAGCGACCTTGCCTTTGTGGGAGGTTCACTGATCGAACGGGGCGGTCACAATCCGCTGGAGCCGGCAGCCTGGGGTATCCCGGTGTTTTCCGGGCCTCATGTGTTCAATTTCGAGACCATCTACGAACGGTTGCTGGCAGACCAGGGTGTGCAGTTGGTTCAGGGGGCAGACGATCTGGCTCGGGCGATCAATCTATTGTTTGCCAACCCGGCGGAACGCAAAGCCTATGGGGAGCGAGCACTGGCGGTGGTTAACAAAAACCGGGGCGCATTAGACAGGGTGGTTGAGGGGATAATAGAAAGGCTGTGATTCCGGGGCAGTCGCCACCGGAATCACACAGACGACAGTGCCATTACTGCGTGGGGTCGTCCAGGGTCAGATCTTCTTCTGCCAGAGCTTCGATGCCCCTGGCGCTGGCGCTGAGCCAGTTGTTCAGTTCAATCAGGTCTTGCGGGCTCAGAGTGCCTGCCGCCTGTTTCAGCTGTAACGTGTTAATCACGTAATCGTAACGGGCATTGGCATAATCCCGAAGGGCCACGTAATACGCCCGCTCGGCATCCAGCACTTCCACAATGTTCCGGGTTCCCACATCGTAACCGGCACGGGTCGCGTCCAGCGCACTGCGGCGGGAGATGATGGTCTGTTCCAGGGCTGAGGCGGTTTCAACGTTATTATTTACGGTCAGGTACAGGCTGCGGGTGTTAACCCGAACATCCCGGCGCGTTGTGTTCAGGTCTTCCTGCGCGGCGGTAACCAGTGAGCGCTGCTGGCGCACGCCGGCTTGTGTGCCGCCACCCATGTAGAGGGGAACGTTCAGCTCAAGGCCAATAACGCCTTGTGTGCCTTCCTGCTGGGTATTCTTGGCGCCATCCAGTTCAGACTTGCCATAAGACGCAAACAGGTCAAGCGTAGGCAGGTGGCCGGATTTCGCGACCTTCAGGTTGGCCTCGTTGGCATTCAACTGATAAAGCGCAGACTGAATAACCCAGTTCTGCTCAAGTGCGGTGTTTTCCCAGGCTGAAGGATCCATCGGCTCCGGTCGGCCAAGCGGGAAGTTCTCGCGCAGGTTTTCCAGATCCTCTGCGTATTCGCCAGTCAAACGCGCCAGTTGTTCACGGGCAACGTTGAGCTGGTTTTCAGCGGCGATGCGCTGACTTTTACTGTCATCGTAACTGGCGCGGGCCTCATAGACCTCGGTGATCGCAATCAGGCCGACATCAAAGCGTTCCTGAGCCTGCTCGTACTGCCGCTGGATGGCTGCTTCGGTGGCGCGTGCGGTTGTCACCGTATCCTGGGCACGCAGCACGTTGAAGTAAGCGGTGGCGACGTCCAGAATCAGCTGCTGTTGGGCCAGGTTGTACTGAGCCTGGGCGGCTTCGGTCTGGAACTGACTGGCATCGTAGCGGAACCAGCTGTCGGCACGAAACACCGGTTGGCTCAGCCGAACGCCGTAGTTCAGGGCCTTATAGCTGTCTCCCGGGCCATTCTTGGCGTCGAAATCTGTGTGGTTGGCCTCAGCAAACGCGCCGACTTGTGGCAGAAGTGTGCTCCTGCTGACATCGCTGGCCGCCTGTTGCGCCTGGAACTGTGCCAGCGCCGAGGCAATGCCCGAATCGTAAGATAGCGCTTTCTCGTAGGTTTCCATCAGATCCAGAGAAAAGGCAGGCTGGGCTGCGAGCAGGGTGATCAATCCTGGAAGTAAACGTTTCTTCATTGTTTCTCCTGACATGCTATCTCCGGGCATCCGTGATCGGGATACGGGAATCGGAAGGCCATCGCGCAGAGTGATAGAGCTGCCCTGATAGTGACCCAAAGGTATTGGTTGACCATTATGGACAATAATCAGTCCGGCCTCTACACTTGCATAGCTCAACCATTTTGTGAGCAAAACAAAATACTTATCGCGTCTTGACGGGGTGCCGAATTGCCAGAACATGGCGATCGGCTGAGATTGCAACGCAGAACCCGCGACCTGATCCGGATAATACCGGCGTAGGAATTAAGACCATATGAACCGCGTCAACATGCCTTTGGTGGCATCTTGTCGTAACTCCGTCATACGCGACCCGACACCATCAGCCTCAACGGGAGCAGATCATGACGGACTTGCCAGCTTACCTCAGCGACTCCGCGAAAGTGGACTCCGCAGCAATCAAACCATTACCAAGCTCACGAAAAATATATGTGCAGGGTAGCCGACCCGATCTGCGCGTGCCTATGCGGGAAATTACTGTGGGAGACACCCCCACGGAAATGGGCGGCGAAAAGAACCCGCCGGTCGTTGTGTACGACACTTCCGGGCCTTACACCGACCCTGAGGCCTCCATCGACCTGAGAAAAGGCCTGCCCCCGGTTCGCGCCAACTGGATTGCCGAGAGGGGCGATGTGGAGCAGCTGGATGGCTACACCTCCGAATTCACCCGCCGGCGCATGAAAGACCCCCAGCTCGACCCGTTGCGCTTTATGGATGAGCGTAAACCCCTGCGAGCGAAGCCGGGCAAGAACGTTTCCCAGATGCATTACGCCCGCCAGGGCATCATCACCCCGGAGATGGAATACATCGCCATCCGGGAAAACATGAAGCTGCAGGAAGCTCGTGACAATGGCTTGCTGGCGGATCAACACCCCGGCCAATCTTTCGGTGCCAACCTGCCGCCGGAGATCACTCCCGAGTTTGTTCGCGACGAAGTGGCTCGTGGCCGCGCCATCATTCCCGCCAACATCAACCACCCGGAAACCGAGCCGATGATCATCGGCCGTAACTTTCTGGTGAAGATCAACGGCAACATCGGCAACTCGGCGGTCACCTCGTCCATCGAAGACGAAGTCGAAAAACTGACCTGGGGTATCCGCTGGGGTTCCGACACGGTGATGGACCTGTCCACCGGCAAGAACATCCACGAAACCCGCGAGTGGATCATCCGCAACTCGCCGGTGCCCATCGGCACCGTGCCCATTTACCAGGCCCTGGAAAAAGTGGGCGGCGTGGCCGAAGACCTGACCTGGGAAATCTTCCGGGACACGTTAATTGAGCAGGCAGAACAGGGCGTAGACTACTTCACCATCCACGCCGGCGTGCGGCTCCATCACGTGCCGCTGACCGCGAAACGTACCACCGGCATCGTGTCCCGCGGTGGCTCCATCATGGCCAAGTGGTGCCTGGCGCACCACAAGGAAAGCTTCCTGTACGAGCACTTCGAAGACATCTGCGAAATCATGAAGGCCTACGACGTGTCCTTCAGCCTCGGCGACGGACTGCGCCCCGGTTCTATCGCGGATGCCAACGACGCCGCCCAGTTCGGCGAACTGGAAACCCTGGGCGAGCTCACCAAAATTGCCTGGAAGCACGACGTCCAGTGCATGATCGAAGGCCCCGGCCATGTACCCATGCACCTGATCAAAGAGAACATGGACAAGCAGCTGGAATGCTGCGACGAAGCGCCGTTCTACACCCTCGGCCCACTGACCACGGATATTGCTCCAGGCTACGACCACATCACTTCCGGAATTGGTGCGGCCATGATTGGCTGGTTCGGCTGCGCCATGCTCTGCTACGTTACCCCGAAGGAGCACCTGGGGCTGCCGAACAAGGATGATGTAAAAACCGGCATCATCACCTACAAAATCGCCGCCCACGCGGCCGATCTGGCCAAGGGCCATCCGGGGGCCCAGATCCGCGATAACGCCTTGTCCAAGGCCCGTTTCGAGTTCCGCTGGGAAGACCAGTTCAACCTCGGCCTGGACCCGGACACCGCCCGCGCTTTCCACGATGAGACCCTGCCCAAGGAATCGGCGAAGGTGGCCCACTTCTGCTCCATGTGTGGGCCGAAGTTCTGTTCCATGAAAATCTCGCAGGAAGTAAGGGATTACGCGGCAGAGCAGGGAATCGACGAAGTTTCGGCGATTGATGCCGGGATGCAGGCCAAATCGCGGGAGTTCGTGGAGTCCGGCTCCAAGCTTTACGACAAGGTCTGACTTTGGCGCTCTAGATCGCCTTAGCCTGCTGGTTAGGCGTTGTGAGTCGGGGTGGGGGTGCCGTTCAGGAGACGCCTCAAGACGTCCCTGTGCGGCTTGGGCTCCGCCATCCCTGGCTCCGCACACTCCTGAACGGCACCCCCACCCCAACTCTCTTGGGCTTTGGCAGTAATCGCTCCCAAGAGGGCGTCAGGCAATGTTGGGGCGTGTCGCACAAGCGTCGGCTGCAGGCGTTGGGTATTGCTTTCCAAAACTGTGCGGAGCCAGGGATGGCGGAGCCCAAGCGCCCCATGGATGGGCCGAAGGAGCGTGTTTTGGAAAGCAATACCCAACGACTGCGATGCACCAACCTGAGCAGGCTAGGGCCAGAACCAAACCATTACGCCAGCCGTAAGACACTTGCACCCAAGCAACCCCAAAGGCTATCGTTCCAAGCCGAACACCAAACCGGAAACACGAATGCCGAAACCGTTCCAGTTCAACGCCAGCGACGTCACCGTCGAAAAACGCGAAACCGTTTTCCAGGGCTTCTTCCGCATGGACAAGCTCTGGCTGACTCACCCGCGCTTTGACGGCCGCGACATGCCCACCTTCACCCGCGAACTTTTCGTTCGGGGCGACGCCACCTGCGTGCTCCCCTACGACCCGGAACGGGACGAAGTCGTGCTGCTGGAACAGTTTCGCCTCGGCGCTCTGGGCCGTAACCAGTCGCCCTGGTTGCTGGAGCTCGTGGCCGGCATGAATGAAGACGGCGAAAGCCCGGAAGACGTGGCCCAGCGGGAAGGGCAGGAAGAGGCAGGGTTGAGCTTTAGCCGACTTGATAAAATCTGCGATTACCTGGTGTCTCCGGGTGGCACCACTGAAATGATTCACCTTTATTGCGGACAGGTCAGTACGGCCGAGGCTGGCGGTGTTTTCGGTATGGAGCACGAACACGAAGACATTCTCAGCCACGTGGTCAGCGCTGAAGAGTGCTTCGCCATGATTGCCGATGGCCGTATCAACAACGCTGCCGCCATCATCGCTATCCAATGGCTGCAGCTGAACCGGGACAGGCTGCGCCGGGAGTGGCGGGCATGACCGAGTGGGTAAAACGGCCCAAGCCGTATGTGCCGGATCTGCGTCAGTTGGGTGCGCTGTGTGATGGCAACTACCAGCGCTTGCGCAAACTGCGCCAGTTGGAGGCTGATGGTAAGCCCGTTTGCGAGTTTGAGCTGCACCGGGAAAACCAGTATTTGGGCCGGGTGCGCATCGAAGTGCTGCAAACCGCAAAGTTCACTGAAACCCTGTTACTCGAGCAAGTGCATAACAGTGGCCGGTGGCTGAACAACCCGCAAATGACGGTGCGTGTTTACCATGACGCGCTCATGGCTGAGGTGATCAGTTGCTACCGGCAGCGCCAGATTGCGCCGGTAAACGACTACCCGAACCGGTTCATGCATCACCCGGATGAGAAAGTTCAGGTTAATGGGTTTCTGGCCGATTGGCTGGATTACTGCCTGCGGTTTGGACACCTGCCTATGGAGCACGCCGCCTGGTCTGCGGGCGAAGGCTGCGACTGAATTCGTTGTCTCTGTCATGAACTGCGCCACAGTGCGCTGAAAGTCTGACTTGCTCCCGGCTTTGCCTGTGCCATAGTTGTCAAAAACTGCAAAATCTTTGTGGTGGCGGGCCAGAATGTGACCTACCTTCCATTTAAAACTGATAAAACGGAACGCAGCCGTCGTACACTTGTCTGAAATATCAAACGGTTGCACTCAAGACAACAGGCCCTGAATGACCATTGCGCATACTGCTCACCCCCTGAAGGTATTGCAGCTGACCGACCCGCACCTGATGGCGTCGGCAGATGGCGCGTTGCTTGGGGTCAATACCCGGGACAGCCTGGCGGCGGTGATTGATGAAGTCTTGCGCAACCATGGCCAGCCGGATCTGATCCTCGCGACCGGTGATCTTACTCAGGATGCGTCATCTGAGGCCTATCGGTATTTTGGCGAGCAGTTGAAAGCGTTTAACTGCCCCTCGCTCTGGATTGCCGGCAATCACGACGATTCCGACTTGTTGGCGTCCATCGCAGCGGAGTTTCAGGCGGAGCAAAAACAGCTCGTGCAGGGAGGCTGGCATTTTGTGATGTTGGACTCTTCCGTGCACGGCAAGGTTTTCGGTGAGCTTTCGCAGCCGGAGCTTGCTTTCCTGGACGAGTCACTGTCGCAGCAACCGGAGTTACCCACCATGGTGTGCCTGCACCATCACCCGGTGGATATTGGCTCTGACTGGATGGAAAAAATCGGCCTGAAGAACCGCGATGCTTTCTGGCAGGTGATCGACAGGCACCCGCAAGTGAAAATCGTACTCTGGGGTCATATTCACCAGGATCTCCAACAGCAGCGTAATAGCGTGCAGCTGCTCGCCACGCCCTCCACTTGCATCCAGTTCGCCACTGGCTCCAGCAAATTTGCCGTAGAGCCGCTGGCGCCCGGATACCGTTGGTTTGAGCTTGAGGCTTCCGGGCAGTACTCCACGGAAGTATGCCGGGCGAATGGGTTCGAGTTTGATCTGGACGAGAAGAGTACCGGTTACTAGCCGATTATTATGTCCCTGTATATTCCCAATGGCCGGCGTGTTCGCCGGCCTGTGAATATACAGGGACAGTCCGTGTTCGAGCGTCAGGCCCGCAAAGCCTGGGCCGCTGCAACCATCGTCTCCAGCGCAGGCGTCACTTCCTCCCATTTACGGGTTTTCAAACCGCAGTCCGGGTTGATCCACAATCGTTCTGCCGGGATGCGTTCTGCCGCCAGGGTCATCAGATTGATGATGTGTTGCTTGTCCGGAATGTTGGGGGAGTGAATATCGTACACGCCCGGGCCAATGTCGTTCGGGTATTCAAAGTTCCGGAAAGCATCCAGCAACTCCATGTCCGACCGTGAGGTCTCGATGGTGATCACGTCGGCATCCATGTGGGCGATGGCCTCAATGATGTCGTTGAACTCCGAATAACACATGTGGGTGTGAATCTGGGTGCTGTCATCCACGCCATTGGCGGCGATGCGGAAGCTGTTAATCGCCCAGTCCAGGTACGTTGCCCAGTCTGACTGGCGCAGGGGCAAGCCTTCCCGCAACGCGGCTTCGTCGATCTGGATGATGTTCACGCCAGCCTTTTCCAGGTCCTGTACCTCTTCACGAATGGCCAGGGCCAGTTGCAGGCAGGAGTCTTTCCTTGGCTGATCGTCCCGCACGAAGGACCAGTTCAGAATCGTCACGGGGCCGGTCAGCATGCCTTTTACCGGCTTGTCGGTGAGGGATTGGGCAAAACGAATCCAGTCCACCGTCATCGCTGCTGGCCGGCGGATGTCTCCAAACAGGATGGGTGGTTTTACACAGCGGGAGCCGTAGGATTGCACCCAGCCGAAGCGGGTAAAGGCATAGCCTTCCAGCTGCTCACCGAAGTATTCCACCATGTCGTTGCGCTCTGGCTCACCATGAACCAGCACATCCAGTCCCAGCTTTTCCTGCTCTTCGATGCATCGGGCGATTTCTGCCTGCATCTGCTCGGTATAGGCTTGCCCGGTCAGTTCGCCTTTACGGAATTGCAACCTTGCCTGGCGGATCTCCGGCGTTTGCGGGAAAGAACCGATGGTGGTGGTCGGGAACGCCGGGAGGTTCAGGATCTGACGCTGCCTGGCAATTCGCTGGGGATAGGGGCTTTGGCGGTTGCCCAGTTCCTGCGTCACTGCGGCGATGGCACGGCGAACCTCCGGGTTGATAACACGGTCGGATTTCCGGCGGCTGTCAATGGCCCGCTGGTTTGCGGCCAGCTCTGCGCGAACACTGGCGTGGCCTTCGTTCAGGGACTTCGCCAGCGTGCTCAGCTCATCAAGTTTCTGCACAGCAAAGGCCAGCCAGCTGCGGATTTCAGTATCCAGCTCCTGCTCACGATCCAGGTCTACCGGCACATGCAGCAGCGAGCACGACGGCGCCAGCCACAGGCGGTCGGCCAATTTCTCACTCAGCGGCTCCAGCCACTCCAATATGGCGTTCAGGTCGGATTTCCAGATGTTACGGCCGTTGATGACACCAAGGGAAAGCACCTTGTGGCTGGGCAGCCAATCTGCCACGCGGCTGACTTCAGCAGGGGCGCTCACAGCATCGATGTGCAGCCCGGCCACCGGCAATTCGCAAGCCAGTTGCAGGTTATCCCGGAGCTCTCCGAAATAGGTAGCCAGCAGCAGCTTCGGGCGATTGGCCTTTAACTGGTGATAGGCCAGGTTGAACGCATAGCGCCAGTTGGCGTCCAAATCGGTCACCAGGGCCGGTTCATCAATCTGCACCCATTCGGCACCGGCATCGGCCAGGGCTTCCAGTAGCTGCGAGTAGACTGGCAGCAGGCGCTCCAGCAAATCCAGGCGATGACTGCCATCCGAGGTTTTGCCTAACCACAGGTAAGTAACGGGCCCGATGATCACGGGCTTGGCATTAACGCCCTGTTTCCGTGCTTCAGCCAATTGGGCCAGAAGGCGTTCGGGATTCAGCTCGAACTGGGTGTTGGCATGAAGCTCCGGCACGATGTAGTGGTAGTTGGTATCGAACCATTTGGTCATTTCGCCAGCGGCGGTGGCGCAGCAGGGGCTGTCGTTGGCACCCCGGCCCCGGGCGGCACGGAAGTAGGCGTCCAGTTCCGAGCCTTCTTTGTCTTTGGCCCGTGCTGGCAGGTTGCCGAGGGAGACGGACATATCCAATACCTGGTCGTAAAGTGAGAACTCACCTACCGGTACATAGTCCAGCCCGGCTTGCTGCTGCCAGTGGCGCCGGCGCAGGTCGGCGGCCGTGATGGCTAATTCTTGCTCGGTCTGCCGGCCAGCCCAGTAGGCTTCCAGTGCGAATTTCAGCTCCCTCTGGCCGCCAATGCGGGGGAAGCCCAGGTTGTGAGTGATTGCCATGATTGAATCCTTGAATTCCGTGGTTTGTTGAAGGCCTTCAAGGTTAGGTGGCTGATGACATGAATAAAAATGGTATTATTTCACCTATTCATGAGAATAATTCACGGGTTGGCCATGATTGAACGACATCACCTGGAGATATTGCGAGCGGTGGAGCGCCAGGGCTCGTTGACGGCGGCAGCGGAACAGTTGCACCTGACTCAATCCGCGCTTTCCCATGCGGTACGCAAGTTGGAGCAGCAACTGGGCACGCCGGTCTGGCTGAGGGAAGGGCGCCAATTGCGGTTTACCCAGGCGGGCAGTCAGCTGTTGGGATTGGCGAACCGCCTGTTGCCCCAGTTTGAACATGCGGAAATGCAGGTTCGACAGATTGCCAGGGGCCAACGCGGGAGCCTGCGTGTGGGAATGGAGTGCCATCCTTGCTATCAATGGCTTCTGAAGGTAGTGGGTCCTTACTTGCAGTATTGGCCGGATGTGGATGTGGATGTAAAGCAAGAGTTCCAGTTCGGTGGTATGGGGGCGCTTTTCGGCCATGACATCGATCTTCTGGTAACGCCAGATCCGCTGCACAAGCCGGGAGTATGTTTTGAGTCGGTGTTCGACTACGAGCAGGTGTTGGTGGTGCCTGAAGGTCACTCGCTGGCGGACAAGGCGTGGGTAGAGCCCCACCAATTGGAGAAAGAAACCCTGATTACCTACCCGGTGGCGGTGGAGCGGCTTGATATTTTTACCCGGTTTTTCCTGCCGGCCCACTGCGCGCCCGCCCGGCACAAGACCATCGAAACCACTGATATCATGTTGCAGATGGTGGCTGCGGGCCGGGGAGTGAGTGCGTTGCCGCGCTGGCTGGTGGATGAGTACGCCAGAAACCTGCCAATTACTGCGCTGAAGCTGGGTAAAGAGGGTATGCCCAAACAGATTTTTCTGGGCTTCCGGGAGCGGGATGAGCCGGTGGATTATCTTACGGAGTTTGTGAAGTTGGCGCGTGAGGTTCGCTGGGGCTAGGATCTTCGGTTAAACTGCGCGAAAAATTTCAACAGGACACACAAAATCATGAGCGATATTCCTGCAGATCTGAAATACATCGAAACTCATCAGTGGGTTCGGGTGGATGCCGATGGCACTGCCACCGTGGGGATTACCGATTTTGCCCAGGAGCAGTTGGGTGATGTGGTTTATATCGGTGTGCCGGAGGTTGGTGCGACGGTGAATGGTGGTGAGGAGGCCGGTGTGGCTGAATCGGTTAAGTCGGCTTCGGATGTTTTTAGCCCGGTGACGGGTGAGGTGATTGAGATTAATGAGAAGCTTGAAGACGAGCCGGAGATTGTGAACGAAGATCCTTATGGCGATGGTTGGATGTTCAAGGTGAAGCTGGCTGATAAAGACGAGCTTGATGGCCTGATGGATGCGGCAGCCTATGGTGAGCATGTGGCAGCAGAAGAGTAAGATCCGCTCCTGGTGCAAGCGTGTTTCCGGGGACAGACCTCCCGAAACACGCTCCTTCGGCACATCCATGTGGCGCTTGGGCTCCGCCATCCATGGCTCCGCACAGTTTCGTGAGGCCTGTCCCCGGAAGCACGCCCAAGCAATGGCGCGGTCCTCTATTTAACCGAACTCTCAGGTAACTATTCGATGGATTTTCCCGTTCTCTACCTGCGCAAGGGCGCAGAACGCCGTCTTCGTGCCGGCCATTTGTGGGTGTACAGCAACGAAGTAGACACCCAGCGTAGCCCGCTGCCAGGGTTTGAGCCCGGCGCGCAGGTTCAGGTGCGTGCATCGAACGACAAGCCGATGGGTGTGGCGTTTGTGAACCCTCACGCATTGATTTGCGGCCGGCTGATCAGTCGGGATGCGGACCATGGCATGACGCCTAAGCGGCTGACGGATCGGATGGAGGCGGCGCTCAGTCTTCGGGAGCGTTTGTTTGATAAGCCTTTTTACCGTTGGGTGTTTGGTGACAGTGATGGGCTGTCTGGCTTGGTGGTGGATCGGTTTGATGATGTCGTGGTGGTGCAGATTTCCACCGCGGGCATGGAGCAGATGAAGGATGCCATTGTGCGTGCCGTTCAGCGGTTGGCTCATGCCCGGATTATCGTGCTGAAGAATGATGGCAAGATGCGCAGGGTTGAGGGGCTGGACACCTATGTGGAGTTTGCCCATGGGCCGGAAGCGGATACGGTGCTGGTGGAGGAGAACGGTGCTCGCTTTGAGGTGCCGTTGGCCGGTGGTCAGAAAACCGGCTGGTTCTATGATCATCGTATGAATCGGCAACGCCTGCAGGCCTATGCGCCGGGTAAGAAAGTGCTGGATGTGTTCAGTTACGTGGGCGGTTGGGGTATTCAGGCCGCTTGTGCCAGGGCATCCCAGGTGACCTGTGTGGATGCGTCCTCATCGGCGGTGGATGCGGTGCACCACAACGCCAAACTGAACGGGCTGGACAATGTAGATACCATTGAGGGCGATGCCTTTGATGCCCTGAAAGCCCTGGCGGATGAGAAAGAAAAGTTCGACATTGTGGTGCTGGACCCGCCCGCGCTGATTCCCCGCCGCCGTGACCAGAAAGCTGGGGAGCAGGCCTATGCCCGGCTGAATCAATTGGGGCTCAGGCTGCTGGAGCGTGATGGATTGCTGGTGTCAGCATCTTGCTCCATGCATCTGTCCCAGGAAAAGCTGATCGACATTATTCGTGGCAGTGGCCGCAAGATTGATCGGTTTGTGCAGCTGCTGGAGCAGGGGCACCAAGCGCCGGACCATCCGATTGTGCCGGGGATTCCGGAGACGGACTACATCAAGTCCTGCTTTGTGCGGTCTCTGACAGGGTTTTTCTAGGTTTTAAGGGTCTGTCCCCGAATGGGGACAGACCCCTAGGTCAGACCCGTAACGACATAACCTTCCAGCCATTCTCCACAGCCGTCTTCTCCAGCGTCGGATCCGGATCAACCGCCACCGGGTTCTCCACCCTCCGCAACAGCGGCAGGTCGTTATGTGAGTCGCTGTAGAACCAGGCGCCCTCAAGGCTCTCACCGTGAGCTGCCAGCCAGTCGTTCAGCCGTTCCACTTTGCCTTCCTGAAAACTTGGTGTGCCAGCCACTTCACCGGTGAATTTGCCGTTGACCAGCTCGGGTTCGGTGGCGATCAGGTGCTCAATGCCCATTAGTTCAGCAATTGGCTCGGTAATGAATCGGTTGGTGGCGGTGATAATCATCAGGGTATGGCCCTGTTCGCGGTGGTCGGCCAGTAGCTTCGCCGCCTTATCCTGCATCATGGGCTGTACTTTCTTGGCCATGAAGGCTTCGCGCCAGCGTTCCAGTTCGTCCATGTTGTGCCGGGTCAGTGGTGCCAGGACAAAGCGCTGATAGTGGAATACGTCGAGCTCTCCGTTCAGATACTCTTCGTAAAAGCGGTCATTGGCGCGCTTGTACTCTTCGGCATCCACCATGCCCTCTTCCACCAGAAACTCACCCCAGGCATGGTCGCTGTCACCGTTCAGCAAGGTGTTGTCCAGATCAAATATTGCGAGCGTCAAGCCGTTTCCTCCCATTGTGACAGGCTCTGAAGCAGGAGCCACAGTCTACCATGACCTGCCGCTAACGGCTCCGTTTGCCGAAGCCTTGGGATTCTGTAAGAATGAGAGCAACTTGGACAATTTTCGCCGGTTAAAACTTAACCGGTGCCGACTTTAATGAGGACTGTGCCGTGATCGACTCAGACGGTTTCAGACCCAACGTCGGAATCATTCTGGCCAACCACAGGGGAGAGGTTCTCTGGGCAAGGCGAATAGGGCAGGACTCCTGGCAGTTTCCACAAGGTGGTATCAAGCACGACGAATCACCGGAGGATGCGCTTTATCGGGAGCTTGGAGAGGAAATCGGCCTGAGTGCCAGCGATGTGGAAATCATCAGCTGCACCCGGGGCTGGCTGCGTTACCGGCTTCCGAGGAGGATGGTACGCCATAACTCGCACCCCGTTTGTGTGGGGCAAAAACAGAAATGGTTCCTGCTGAGGATGATGTCGCCAGACGCGCATGTGCGCGTGGATGGTACCGATTCACCGGAATTCGACGGGTGGCAGTGGGTAAGCTACTGGTATCCGTTAGGACAAGTAGTTTCATTCAAGAGAGAAGTGTATAGGCGCGCGCTGAGAGAACTGGCTCCCAGGCTGTTCCACAACATGGAACAGTGGCAACGGAGTGAGCAGAACCGGCGTTTGAAGGAACACCAGAAATGACGGACTGACTCCATGCTGAGCATCCTGCGAAGTCTAGTACAAGAGGTAAACAGCGCCCGCGATTTGCAGGAGGCGCTGGATATCATTGTCTCGCGGGTGCAAAAGGCCATGAATACCGAGGTCTGCTCCGTCTATCTTTTAGATCCGGCATCCAACCGTTACATCCTGATGGCTACCGAGGGTCTTTACAAAGACTCTGTTGGAAAGGTCAGTCTTGCTTATTCTGAGGGCCTGGTGGGCCTGGTAGGCTCCCGTGAGGAGCCTATCAATCTTGAAGACGCCCCTGCCCATCCCCGCTATCGTTACTTCCCGGAGACGGGTGAGGAACGCTTCCGTTCATTCCTGGGCGTGCCCATCATTCACCATCGCCGGGTACTGGGCGTGCTGGTGGTTCAGCAACGGGAGAGCTCCCGTTGTTTTGATGAGGGCGAAGAGGCGTTCCTGGTCACGGTCTCTGCCCAGTTGGCGGGTGTCATTGCCCACAGCGAGGCCACCGGGGCCATAAGCGGCTTGTCGTTGACCGGGGAAGAAACCCAGGATGTCAGTTTCAATGGTGTGCCGGGCTCCCCTGGTGTCGCGATTGGTACTGGTGTGGTGGTGTATCCGTCCGCCGATCTGGATGTGGTGCCGGAGAAACCGACCGAGAACATCGAGCAGGAACTGGAGCTGTTCCAGTCTGCCGTGCAGGCCGTTAGGGAAGACATCGAGCGGGTAGCGAACCGCCTGGCCTCGCAACTGCGCCCCGAAGAACAGGCCCTGTTTGACGTTTACCTGCGGATGCTGGATGACGGTGCCCTGCCAGGCGAAGTTGCGATCAAAATTCGCGAAGGCATCTGGGCTCAGGGTGCTTTGAAACAGGTGGTGCAGCAGTACATCCGTCATTTCGAGATGATGGATGATCTTTACCTGCAAGAGCGGGTGGTGGATATCCGGGATCTCGGCCGGCGGCTGCTGTCCCATATGCAGGAAGGCGAGCAAAAGCTTCAGGAATACCCGGAGCACACGGTACTGGTCAGTGAAGAACTGACGCCAGCCATGCTGGGCGAAGTGCCGAAAGGGCAACTGGTTGGCCTTGTGTCCGTCAAAGGGTCCAGTAACTCCCATGTGGCCATACTGGCCCGCGCCATGGGTGTGCCCACGGTGATGGGGCTGGTGGATATTCCGGTCAACCAGCTGGACGGCCGAGAACTGGTGGTGGACGGCTTTGAAGGGCAGATTTTTGCCTCGCCGTCATCGGATCTTCGCGCTTTCTACCAGGCCATCTGTGAGGAAGAAGACGAGCTGATCCGTGGGCTTGAGGTGCTGCGGGACAAGCCCTGCGAAACCACCGATGGCCATCGGGTATCACTGCTGGTAAATACCGGCCTGATGACCGATGTGGTGCGCTCGCTGTCTCACGGGGCCGAAGGCATTGGGCTGTATCGCACCGAAGTCCCGTTCATGATCAAGGACCGCTTTCCGTCTGAGCAGGAGCAGCGGGAGTATTACCGGGAACAACTGGAAGCCTTTGCGCCTAATCCGGTGACCATGCGTACTCTGGACATCGGTGGTGACAAAGCCCTGACCTATTTCCCGATTGAGGAGGAAAACCCCTTTCTTGGTTGGCGGGGCATCCGGGTTACCCTGGATCACCCCGAGATCTTTCTTGTTCAGGTGCGGGCCATGCTGAAGGCCAGCGAAGGCTTGAACAACCTGCAGATCATGCTGCCGATGATCAGCAACATTTCCGAGGTGGAGGAATCCCTGCACCTGATTTACCGGGTTTATCACGAAGTGCGCGAAGAAGGCTACGACATCCACATGCCCAAAGTGGGTGTGATGGTGGAAGTGCCGGCTGCCGTTTACCAGATTCGTGAACTGGCTGAGCGCGTGGACTTTCTATCGGTGGGTTCCAACGACCTGACCCAATACCTGTTGGCGGTAGATCGCAACAACCCGCGTGTTGCCCAGCTTTACCATTCCTATCATCCGGCCGTTTTACAGGCATTGGTGCGCATTGCCCAGGATGCCCACTCCGTGGGTAAGCCGGTGGGCATCTGTGGCGAGCTGGCCGGCGACCCGGGTGGCGCGTTGCTGTTAATGGCGATGGGCTATGATTCCCTGTCGATGAACGCGGCCAGTCTGCCGAAGGTGAAATCCGTTATCCGCAGCATTGATCGGGAGTGGGCTATCCAGTTGCTGGAAGATGTTCTGCTGCTGGATTCCCCCCACGTCATCAAGAGCTGTGTCGACCTGGCCCTGCGTAATGCCGGGTTTGGCCGGTATTTGCGACCGGTGAAATCCTCCAGCGCTGCGATGGCAGAGCAGGCGGTTTCCTGACCGACTGTGACAGTAATAGGGTGCTTACTCTAAAATCCGTTGATAGGTTAGTAACGTAATTCTTACTGCAGTACCTACGAAGGACAGGCTATGACCAAAGCGACCGAGCTCAAACCAGCACCGCGCATTGGCCTCGCCCTTGGGGGCGGTGGGCCACTGGGTGGCATTTATGAGATCGGAGCGCTAAGGGCGCTGGACGAAGCCCTGGAAGGCCTGGATTTCAATAATATCGATGTTTATGTCGGGGTTAACTCCGGCTCCTTTGTGGCGGCTAACCTGGCCAATCAGATGACCACGGCCCAGTTGTGTCGTATCTTCGTGCGCAATGAAGCCGAGGTTCACCCGTTCCACCCGGAAGTATTCTATCGCCCTGCATTCCGGGAGATTGGTAGTCGCTTGCTGGCGGTTCCCGGTTTGTTGTCTTCGGCTGTCAGCCGTTTTATCAATAACCCCTACGACCAGAGCCTTCTGGAAGCCTTGACCATTCTGGCCCAAGCCGCGCCAGCCGGGTTGTTTGATAACGAGGGGCTGCACGAATACCTGCGGCGGGCGTTTACCATGCTTGGCCGCACCAACGATTTCCGTCAGCTAAAGCGTAGCCTGTACGTGGTGGCTGCGGATGTGGAGAGCACGGAAGCGGTATGCTTTGGTGCCCCGGGGTATGACCACGTGCCCATTTCCAAGGCGGTCCAGGCCAGCACGGCTTCGCCGGGGCTGTATGTGCCGGTCGACATCGATGGTCGTTATTATGTGGACGGCACCTTGCGTAAGGGGTTGCATGCCTCGGTCGCCTTCGAAGACGGCGCCGATCTGGTGCTGGCGGTGAACCCTCAGGTGCCTATCGACGCCAGCGCAGCGGTGCGTGCAGGCACCATGAAGCCTGGCGACCTCACGCGCTCAGGCATGCCCAACCTGTTGTCCCAGACGTTCCGCACCATGGTCTACTCACGGATGCAGTCCGGTATTGCCCAGTATGGTCGTGACTACCCGGACAAAGACATCCTGCTGTTCGAGCCCACCCGGGACGACGCCAAGCTGTTCTTCTCCAACGTGTTCAGCTTCCAGAGCCGGAGGATGGTGTGCGAACACGCCTATCAAATGACGCGTAGAGATCTGCTGAATCGGGCCGATGAACTGGAGCCAAAGCTGCTCAAGTACGGTATCAAACTGCGCCGGGATCGCCTGGAAGACGAACAACGCACCATCAGCACCAGCCTGTATGGCGAAATGCTGCCCTTGTATGTGGCCAAGGGCCGCAAGAAGCAGGCGGAGAAGGGCAAGTTAGCCGCAAGTATCGGCAACGTCACTCATTTGTTCTCGAAAGCCCAGTAAAAAAAGCGCCAGGGTACAAAAAAGGCCGGATGCGTTAAACACATCCGGCCATTTCAGTGTCGGGCGAAGCCGGTTACAGAATATACCGGCTCAGGTCCTCGTCTTCAGACAACTCGCCCAGCTTCTCATCGACGTACTCCGCAGTAATCTCGAAGCCATCCGTTACCTTGTCACCGGCATCGAACGACAGGCTTTCAAGCAAGCGTTCCAGCACCGTATGCAGGCGACGGGCACCGATGTTCTCGGTGGTTTCGTTCACCTTGAAAGCCACCTCTGCGATCCGCGCAATGGCATCTTCGCTGAAGTTGAGCTTCACGCCTTCGGTGCCCATCAGGGCTTCGTATTGCTGCACCAGAGAGGCGTCTGGTTCGGTCAGGATGCGTTTGAAGTCGTCCGGTGTCAGCGCCTGGAGTTCTACCCGGATCGGCAAACGCCCCTGCAGTTCCGGGATCAGGTCTGACGGCTTGGACAGGTGGAAGGCGCCGGAGGCGATAAACAGAATGTGATCTGTGCGCACCGCGCCATACTTGGTGCTGACGGTGCTGCCTTCAATCAACGGCAGCAAATCCCGCTGCACGCCCTCGCGGGAGACATCCGATGAGGTGTTCTCCGAGCGCTTGGCGACTTTGTCGATCTCATCAATGAATACAATGCCATTCTGCTCAACCGCATCAATGGCTTTGTGCTTGATCTCTTCCTCGTTCACCAGTTTGGCGGCTTCCTCGTCTTTCACCTGCTTCATGGCGTCCGCCACTTTCATCTTGCGGGTCTTGCGCTTGTCAGATGACAGGTTGGAGAACATGCTCTGAAGCTGGTTGGTCATCTCCTCCATGCCAGGAGGAGCCATGATTTCAACGCCGGCGCCGCCACTGCGAACATCAATCTCGATTTCCTTGTCATCCAGCTCGCCTTCCCGCAGCTTTTTGCGGAACATCTGGCGAGTGGCGGAATCGTTACTGGCGCGCTGGCTGTCTTCGTTGAAATCCCGGGCTGGTGGCAGCAAGGCATCCAGAATACGGTCCTCGGCGGCATCCAGGGCACGGTTCTCGTGGCGTTTCATCTCCTTCTCGCGGAGCAGTTTCACCGCCATATCCGCCAGGTCCCGGATGATGGATTCCACATCCCGGCCCACATAGCCCACCTCGGTAAACTTGGTGGCTTCCACTTTCAGGAAGGGCGCATCCGCCAGCTTGGCCAGGCGCCGGGCGATCTCGGTTTTACCCACGCCGGTGGGGCCAATCATCAAAATGTTCTTGGGAGTGATTTCGTCACGCAGGCTGCTGTCCAGCTGCATGCGGCGCCAGCGGTTACGCAGGGCAATGGCTACGGCACGCTTGGCTTCATCCTGACCCACGATGTGTTTATTGAGCTCGTGGACAATCTCACGGGGAGTCATTGCAGACATGGTCGCTCCGGTCAGTCTTTGAAGGACAGCACTTCCAGAGTGCGGTTCTGATTGGTGTAAATGCAGATATCACCGGCGATCTCGAGCGCCTTTTCGGCGATTTCATGTGCACTCAGGTCGGTATTTTCAAGCAGCGCACGAGCCGAGGCCTGGGCAAACGGGCCACCGGAGCCAATGGCAATCAGCCCTTGTTCAGGCTCGATGACATCGCCATTGCCGGTAATGATGAGCGAGGCGGTTTTATCGGCCACGGCCAGCAGGGCCTCGAGCTTTCGCAGGGCGCGATCGGTACGCCAGTCTTTGGCCAGCTCTACCGCAGCCCGGGTCAGATTGCCCTGGTGCTTCTCCAGCTGGGCTTCAAAGCGTTCAAACAGGGTAAACGCATCAGCGGTGCCGCCGGCAAACCCGGCAATCACCTGGCCGTTATAGAGCCTGCGAACCTTACGGGCATTGCCTTTCATGACGGTGTTGCCCAGAGAAACCTGGCCATCGCCGCCCATGGCGACTTCATCGTCCCGACGGACGGAAACTATGGTAGTCATTTTGGCTCCAGTTGCCTGATGTAAAAGTGTCTTGGAGCTTTATGGAGGCTTCTGGCGGGAATTCAAGAGGGCCGGCTTGAGGTGGAGGCCAGGTTTGCGGGGGTGCTTTTCAAAACACGCTGTGAATACGTCCATGTACGCTCTGCTCCGCCATCCATGGCTCCGCAAGGTTTTGAAAAGCACCCCCGCAAACCTGTCCCAATCTCCGGCGCGGTTATCTTTTCGGACCCCTCGGGGGCAGACCCCGCTTTAGAATCCACTGGAGTAATATCTGGAGGGGCTCAGGAAAGGTTTTACGAAACCCTGCGGAGCCATGGATGGCGGAGCGGAGCGTACAGGGATGTATTCACAGCGTGTTTCGTAAAACCTTTCCTGAGCCCCGACAACTCCAACAGTCTAGCCTTCTTTCGGGATCTTCCGAACCAGCGGCTGAATATTAATAGAAACCAGCTTATCCACCGCCGCATTCATCTGGCTGCGAGACTCAAATGGCCCCACATTCACCCGATACCACACACTGCCACTTTCCAGATCAATGCGCTGAACCTGCGCTCGCAAACCCTGGAACGCGATCTGAGCCCGCTGCCGTTCGGCATCCGCCTGGCTGCGGAAAGAGCCGGACTGGACGATATAATTGAAGTCTTGCTGAGCAGGGTTGGGGGAGTACTCCTGAACCTTGGGGGGCACCACTTCTGATTCCGGCAACATATCGTAGAACCGGAAATTCTGCTCCCGTGGCCGGCTTGGCTCCTGCTTGGCGGTGCTGGGCGCGGGTGTTTTGGGCTGGGCAGACTGCTGTGCGGGTTGGCTCGGCCTGGCGGATTCCTGGCCCGTAGGCAGTGTGTTGAGATACACGATAAAGCCGACAAAACCACCCACCGCAGCCAGAGACAGAATCCATTTGAACGACAGCGCCCCGTGCTGGGAGTGCGATGGCGCACTCCGCTTGGCGGGGGAAGCTTTACGGGGCTTCGGCGCGGGCTTTCTGGACGAGGCCGCTCCTTTTCCCGCAGGCCGGTCTTTCTTGGCGTAGTCTCTGGCCATGGTCTTTTTACATCTCCTCTGGCGCACTAACGCCCAGCAAATCCAGGCCGTTGGCAATCACCTGGCGCACGGCCAGATAAAGGCTGACACGGGCATCCCGCAGGGCGGTGTCTTCAATCAACACCTTGTGGGCGTTGTAATAGGTATGGAACTGGCCGGCTAGCTCACGCAGGTAATGGGTGAGGTGGTGCGGTTCCCGCTGGGTGGCGGAGTTGGCAATCAGCTCCGGATACTTGGCCAGCTGATTGGCCAGTTCTTTCTCTTCGTCCAGGGTTAACAGGCTGAGATCGCCAACACATTCGGTCATGCCCCGTTGTACGCCCTCGGCTGCGAGCTTACGCAGCACGCTGCAAATACGGGCATGGGCATACTGGATGTAATACACCGGGTTTTCATTGGTCTGGGAGCGGGCCAGGTCGATATCGAAGGTCAACTGGGAATCGACACGGCGCGCGGCCAGGAAGAAACGGGTGGCATCGCGGCCGACTTCGTCGATCAGGTCCCGTACGGTTACGTAGCTGCCGGCCCGCTTGGAGATTTTCACTTCCTGGCCGGAGCGGGTCACCATCACCATCTGGTGCAGAACGTAGTCCGGCCAGCCCTGTGGGATGTCGGCTTTCAGTGCCTGCAGGCCGGCGCGCACGCGGGTCACGGTGGAGTGGTGGTCTGCACCCTGTTCGTTGATCACGGTGGTAAAGCCACGCTGCCACTTGTCCAGGTGATAGGCCACATCCGGCAGGAAGTAGGTGTAGCCGCCATCCTTTTTACGCATAACCCGGTCTTTGTCATCGCCAAACTCGGTGGTTTTCAGCCACATGGCGCCGTCTTGCTCGTAGGTGTAGCCGTTGGCCTTCAGGCGCTCAACGGTGGCTTCCACCTTGCCGTCCTCGTACAGGGAAGATTCCAGGAAATACACATCAAACTGAACGCCAAAGGCTTTCAGGTCCAGGTCCTGCTCCCGGCGCAGGTAGGCCACGGCAAAGTCGCGGATGGCGTCCTGGTCGTCCGGGTCGGCCTTGGCGGTCACTTCCCGGTCATCGGCAATCACCGTTTCGCCGGCCATATAGGCGTTGGCCACGTCGACAATATAGTCGCCCCGGTATCCGTCTTCCGGCCAGCTTTCATGCTCCGGGGTCAGGCCTTTCACGCGGGACTGAACCGACCGCGCCAGATTGTTGATCTGGGCGCCGGCGTCGTTGTAATAAAACTCACGGGTAACGTCGTAACCGTTGGCTTCCAGCAGGCGACACAGGCAGTCGCCAATAGCGGCACCGCGGCCATGGCCCACGTGCAGGGGGCCGGTGGGGTTGGCCGACACAAACTCCACCTGAACCTTTTCACCTTTGCCCGAGTTGTTACGGCCAAACTGTTCCGCTTCGCCCAGGATGGTATTCACTATTCCGAACGCGCTGGCGGTGCTCATGAAAAAGTTAATAAAGCCCGGCCCGGCAATCTCCACCTTCTCGACCGCTGAACTCTCCGGCAACGCCGCCACCAGGGCCTCGGCCAGCTTTCGCGGCGGGCAGCCAGCCGCCTTGGCGGCCATCAGGGCAATGTTGCAAGCGTAATCGCCATGGGATTTGTCCTTGGTGTTGCCAACCTGGGGGGTAAAGGTCTGGTCAGCCGGCAGAGTGCCTTCAGACTGCAGGGCAGCCAGTGCGGACTGGAGAAGCTCGGATACGGTCTCTTTCATGCGTCAGATGACTCGGTTTTCAGGAGAATGGGTGCAGGGCTGGGCGCCCGTTGAAATCAGAAGAGGCGTATTATCGCGGAAAGTTTGGGTGTAAGCAAAAAGCCCGGCGCTGGGGCCGGGCTTTCTCGTTCATTTGCTATCAGTCAGCATCAAAGCAGCTAGTTGATTGGCCGTAACGGCTTCCGCCACTAATTGCTGGCGGAGTAACGTCCAGATTATTTAGGTCGCTGGCCAGGCAGGAAAGTGTTGTAGTAGCCGATTCGCTAAACTCTGACCCTCGAACGGAAACCTTGGCTTGAACGGTTACCTCGGTCCAACGGCATGCGCTTTGTGGATACTTGAGATTGAAACCATAAGCGCCATCATCAGCTGATGCGTTGCTGTTAGCGACGGCAACCGCTTCATTTGTTGGTTCTAGTTTGCCGCTTGAGTTAACGTCTTCGCCAGCGTCAAGCTGACCATTCCGGTTGATGTCCTCTGCTGGACAGGACGCTGTTACATCTGCTACCCAACAGTTAGGCTCTGTTCCTGTTCCACAGATGCCGGGCACCCAAACACCTTTAAAGTAGCGAGAAGGTAGTACAGATAGCTCAACGTCGGCATCAGGAATTGGCTGCCCATTTGCATCGGATACGAACACTACCCATTCCTTGAGGTAGGTGGCGCTATTCTCTTCTTGAATGGTGTTGCCCGTTCCGATAGAAAGGCGCAGTGGGCCGTCGGAAACGGTCAGCAAAGCTTGATCCTGTATAGAATTGTCACTTTCAAGGGCTGCGGTAATCACAGTTCCATCTGATCCATTGCCGCTGCTACCTGCAGTGAATACTGTGGACGCACGGCCAAGTGAATCGGTGACCGCATCTGGGGTAGAGAGGTTTCCATAACCCTCTTGAATGTTGAAGAGTACTCTTTGGTTTTTCACGAGGTTGTTATTGGCGTCTCTTACAACCGCAGTAATTCTGCTTTGCTCATTTGGCTTTACTTGTGTTTGACTGGCTTGAACTACCAAGCTGTCGGGGACGGTTGCCACGAACTCAAAGTTCATTTTGGTCTCTAGGCCTGATGCTTCATTACGAGCAACTATTGTCGCTGGGCCGGCGGAGTCAGATGTAATGGTGGTGGAAATTTCGCCATTAGCATCTGTTGTGCCCTGGAAAGATAGGCCTCCGTCAATCAAGCCACGAGAAAGGCTAATAGAAATAGTCTCTCCTGCAACTCCGCTACTATTTTCCTCCCAGGAAAACGTCAGGTTTGATGGAGAGTTAATCGGAACTTCGGAACCAGGCATCGGGTTTGTAAATCTGAAGTCGCTGTCGGACACATTAACTTCGAGGCTTGCGCTCAGTGAGCTCTGTCCTGAGAATGCAGAAATTTCAACTGGGTAACTACCTGCAGTATTCGACTGAAGCGTAAATGCGGCCTCTCCCTCATCGTCGGTATTAAGTGTCCCTGGGTTCGTTAGCGGGCTGTCGATCGAGACGATTTCGAGGGGAATTCCGTTGCCTTCAGAATCCAGAAGGACTGCTGTATAGGTTCCTGCATTACCCGCTGAAATGTTGGTTGGGCCGTTAAGGGAGAGTGTTGTCCCTGTTATGTTGACCATAATCGAAGCTTCGAGCCCGCCCGCTGTGGCTGTGACGGTCGCCGGTCTGTTCTTTGGGTTTTGGCGGGTTGAGAGCCGCGCCTCAGCTGTTCCCGTTTCATCTGTCGTGCTTCGCGTAACCTGCAGTGTGGCGTCGGAATCAACGCTGAAATTTATAAGAACGTTCTCAGCTAATACGTTGTTTGCGTCCCGAGCAAATACGAGTATTTCCGATACAGACGCTTCGCTGGTCCCCATCTGAACGGGAGAAGCGCTGATTCTGAGTGAGCCGATGGTGGTATCTGGCACCCCGTCGCCATCAGTGTCTACACCGCCTCCGGTGCCAGTATCCGGGGAGTCGTTGTTTTGTTGATTGCCACCGCCGGCAAGTGGGGTGGAACTATCATCTCCACCACAAGCCGCCAACAAAAAAGCCAGCGACAACGCTGACGCACGCGCAAGGAATTTCCCTGACATTTTTATATCTCCAGTTTTCGTTACAGCAAAAGCCTTTTCGCTGCGCATTCCCTGCACGAGAACCGCAACCTCAGGTGTTGTTACAGCTTTGTTAGGTAGTTTGCTGAAAATCATAGCACAGTCGGAGCAAACGCAATGCTTACGGGTGCGGATTTCTGCAAAAGATTGTAACGATTTGCAGGTTATCGACTGCGTCACATTTTGTTGGCTGAACAGGTTAGCCGGTTTCCTGCGGATCTACATCAACCACCCATCGGGTACTGGAGGACAGTCTGGCTTGGTCCAGGTATTGGCATAGCTGTGTCAGCACGCGATTGAGGTGGCCACGGCTATCGCTGCACAGAATCAGTTGGGCCCGGTGGCGGTCGGCTTTGCGGGCGATAACGGCAGGTAACGGGCCCCAGATTTCGATGCCGGGGCTTTGCGCCATGGGTTTCAGGGTGTCCAGAAGTTGCAGGCTGTTCTGCATGGTGTCGGCTTCGGCTCGTACGATCGCCATAGCGCGGTAGGGTGGCAGGGCGCCGGTTTCTCGCTCGGCCAGGAGCTGGTCGGCGATCGCAGCGTAGTTACCCCGGCACAAGTTGGTGAGAAGCGGGTGGTCGCTGTGGCAGGTCTGGATCAGCACTTTTCCCGGTTTGTCGCCCCGACCGGCGCGGCCACTGACTTGTAGCAGAGTCTGGATCATCTGTTCCGGTGCCCGGAAATCAACACTGAACAGGCCGCCGTCGGCGTTTACCACGCACACCAGGGTGACGTTGGGGAAGTCGTGGCCCTTGGCCAGCATCTGGGTGCCGACAAGAATGCAGGGCTCGCCGGTATTCACCCTTTTCAGGATGGCTTGGATACTGCCTTTGCGCTGGGTGCTGTCCCTGTCTACCCGCACGATGGGCGTGTCCGGAAATTGCTCGGCAAGGGTGTCTTCGGTGCGCTCGGTGCCCTGGCCAACGGGTTTGTAGTTTTCGCTCTGGCATTTTGGGCAGGTGTGGCTGGCCGCCATCTGGAAGTCGCAGTGGTGGCAGCGCATGGCGTGGTCGCGGCGGTGGTAGGTCAGTCGGGTGTCGCAGCGTGGGCATTCTTCTAAGTGGCCGCAATCAAAGCACATCATTACCGGGGCAAATCCCCGTCTGTTGACGAAGACCAGTGCTTGCTCGCCCCTCGCAAGCGTTTCTTTGATCGTATTCAGGGTTGGGCGGGACAGTCCCGCTTCAAGTGGCCGGCTTCGGATGTCCAGTAATTCAAGCTGGGGCGGCTTCGCGTTGCCGGCCCGTTCTTCCAGTCGAATCAGTTGGTATTTGCCCTGTTGCGCGTTATGCCAGGATTCCAGGGACGGTGTGGCCGAGCCGAGAATCACCGGGCACCGGTTCAGGTGAGCGCGGTAGACGGCAACATCCCGCCCGGAATACCGGAAACCTTCGCCCTGTTTGTAGGAGCTGTCGTGCTCCTCATCGACGATGATGGTGCGAAGGTGGCTAAAAGGAAGCAGTACTGCCGAGCGGGTGCCTATCAGGATCACCGGTTCGCCATTGCGGATTTTCAGCCAGGTGCTCAGGCGCTCACCGTCATTCAGGGCAGAGTGCCATACCTGAATGCGGTTGCCGAAGTAGCGGCGAAAGCGGGCGAGTGTTTGTGGTGTCAGGTTGATCTCGGGTACCAGTACCAGTGCCTGCTCGTTCGCGTTGAGGTGCGTTTTTAAATAATGAAGGTAAAGTTCGGTTTTACCGCTACCGGTTATTCCATAGAGCAGGGTGGCAGAGAATTCGTGTGTGTGCTCCGGCATCTGAGCTGACGCTGCCTGTTGGGCGGCGGACAGGGTCGGGGCCGGCAGGTCTTTGGTGGCCGGCGCAGTTATGGCTTTGGCGCCCTCGGTGATCAGATCTTTCTGTTGCAGATTGCGAATCTGGGCCCGGCTGAAGCCGGATTTCACCAGCGCGCTGGAGCTAATGCCGGGTGATTCCTTGATGGCATTGAACAGGGCGACTTGCCGATGTGCGTTGGCTGGTAAGACGGCCTCTGTTGCTGCCGGGTGCCAGCTTTCATCGGCTTTCTCCTGAGCGGGCCGACCCCGTCGCAAGGCCGGGGGGAGGGCGGTAAACAGGCATTCTCCCAGCGGATGCTGGTAATAATCGCTGGCCCAGGTGAGCAGGTTAAAGGTGTTGTCTGGCAGGGCTGGCCAGGCTTCCAGTGTGCCTTTGATAGCCTTCAGGTTGACGCCGGGCGGGGGCTCAACGCCAATCTCTACTACCAGGCCAGTCAAAGTCTGGCGCCCGAAAGGCACGGTAACCCGCTGGCCAGGTGCGAGCTCAAGGCTGTCGGGAATCAGGTAGTCAAACAGGCGCCTCAGGGGGCGGTTCAGGGCGATTCGGGCGATAGCTGGCCGTGTCACGGTATCTGCGTATCCTGATGGCGGGCCTTCTGGCGCCGGGCGTTGTGTTCTGGAGTCTTGTGAGGAGTCAAGATACTTGCCTGTGGCCGGGTTTGTCAGTAAGATTCGCGGTCTGTTTATGGCCGGGCATGATTGTGCACGGTCTTTCCAATTGATTCAAACATGCGGTGCCTGGCATGTAGGCCGTTTTCGGCGGGTGATCAGGTAGCGGCATGACCGACAGAGGTTCGCCATGAAAGAAGGTATTCACCCGAAGTACGAAGACATTACCGCCACCTGTTCATGCGGTAACGTGATCAAGACTCGCTCCACTGTAGGCCACGACCTGCAGCTGGACGTATGCTCCCAGTGCCACCCGTTCTACACTGGCAAGCAGAAGGTTATGGACACCGGCGGTCGTATTGATCGGTTCCAGAAGCGTTTCGGCAGCCGTATCGGCGGCAAGAAAGCCTGATCTGCACCGAAATGTTGCAAAAAAGCGCCTCAGGGCGCTTTTTTTGTGTCTGGACGTCGGTTTTTTCGATGTCTTATACGCAAAATGCACTATTGACTGGTCATAAAATATTCGGTTTTGGCTTGTCGTTTCGGGGCGGTCGCGCCATAATGTCGCGCTCCGTTGGGCGAGCCCCGGCGGTTAATACCTTTAAACGTGACAAACGGAACAGTGGCAATGTCTCAAGATCTGAAAGAAGCAGCCCTTGAATATCACGCCAAACCGCGGCCGGGTAAGCTGAGTGTTGAAATCACCAAGCCAACCCAAACTTCCCGCGACCTTTCCCTGGCGTACAGCCCCGGGGTTGCCGAACCGGTCCGCGAGATCGCGAAGGACCCCGAGAACGCATACAAGTACACGGCCAAGGGCAACCTGGTAGCTGTGATTTCTGATGGTACTGCGATCCTGGGTCTGGGTAATCTCGGCCCCCTGGCAAGCAAGCCGGTAATGGAAGGCAAGGGCGTACTGTTCAAGCGCTTTGCTGGTATTGACGTGTTCGATATCGAAGTCAATTCCGAAAGCCCGCAAGCGTTTATTGAAACTGTAGAGCGTATCGCGGATACCTTCGGTGGTATCAACCTCGAAGACATCAAGGCACCGGAGTGCTTCGAGATTGAGCGTGCGCTGATCGAAAAGTGCAACGTGCCCATCTTCCATGATGACCAGCACGGTACTGCCATCGTGACTGCAGCTGGCATGATCAATGCCCTTGAGCTGCAGGGTAAGAAAATTGAAGAGGCAAAGGTGGTTTGTCTGGGCGCCGGTGCGGCTGCCATTGCCTGCATGAAGTTGTTGATCAGCTGCGGTATTCGCTCTGAAAACATTTTCATGCTCGACCGCAAGGGTGTGATCCACTCTGGTCGTGACGATCTGAACCAGTACAAAGCGATGTTCGCCAACGAGACAGACAAGCGTACACTGGATGACGCCATTGACGGCGCCGACGTGTTCCTGGGTCTGTCTGGTCCGGACCTGTTGAGTGCTGAGCAGCTGGCGAAGATGGCTCCGAACCCGATCGTATTCGCGTGCTCCAACCCGGATCCGGAAATCAGTCCGGAAGTGGCTCTGGCTACCCGCGATGATCTGATCATGGCAACCGGCCGTTCGGACTATCCGAACCAGGTGAACAACGTTCTGGGCTTCCCGTTCATTTTCCGTGGCGCGCTGGACGTTCGTGCAACCGCCATCAACGAGGAAATGAAAGTGGCAGCGGTTCATGCTATTCGTGAACTGGCTAAAGAGCCCGTGCCCCAGGAAATCTGCGCCGCTTACGGTGTCGACAGCCTGGAGTTCGGTAAGGAATACATTATTCCCAAGCCGATGGACGTTCGTCTGCTTGACGTAGTGCCTGCTGCGGTTGCCCGTGCTGCCGTAGACTCTGGTGTGGCGCGCAATCCTTACCCGGCGCACTACCCGCTGAAGTCCATGGACGACATCATCTGATCTGGATGTAGTTGTTGGGCCTCAAAAAAACCGGCGGAGATCCCGCCGGTTTTTTTGTGTCTGCCCATTGCTGGGCTCGGCTGCGCCGGATCAGAAAATCTGTCCGGGCAGGCTGTCAGAGTCGTTGGCGCCAGACCCGTTGCCGTTGGTGTCCTGTGATAGCGGCGCTGGGGCATCTTCCTCTTTGAAGATTTCAAACGTGCCATCTTCTCCAGGGCGCGCCCGTTCGCCGGTTCTGGGGTTAATGCGGATGTTCACAATCCCGTTGGGTCTTGCCATGGTAGATTCGGGTGCGCCTTGCATGGCGGTTTTCATGTAGTCAACCCAGATTGGCAGGGCTGTGCTTGCGCCAAATTCCCGTCGGCCGAGGGGGGCTGGCTGGTCGAAGCCCACCCATACGGTTGTTGCCACGTCGTGATTGAAGCCGGCAAACCAGGTGTCTTTCTGTTCGTTTGTGGTGCCGGTTTTACCGGCCAGGTCTTTGCGGTTCAGTGCCAGTGCGCGGCGACCAGTGCCGCGACGGACCACGTCCTGAAGAATCGTGTGCATGATATAAACCGAGCGTTCGTCGGCCAGGCGTTTCATCACGCGTTTTTCCGAAGACTGCTGAGCGCTTGCCGGCAACAGAATGCCATCCGTTTCCGGTGTGTCGCTGTTGCTCTCTGTGAGCGGGCCTTCACTGACGTTATCTGTCAGTTGCTGTTCGCAGTCGCTGTCGCAAAGTACGGTTTCAGGTGCCTCGTAGACAACGGTGCCATCCGGTTCCTGGATGGTTTTAATCAGATACGGTTCCACGTCATAGCCGCCGTTGGCGATAACGGCGAAGCCGCGCGCCAGCTCCATTGGCGTGAGCTGGCCTGCCCCCAGGGAGAGAGACAAGTTGGCTGGCATGTTGGCGGTCGGGATCTTCAATTGATCCAGATAGTTCAGTGTTTGGCGAATGCCCAGATCTCTCAGCAGCCGGATTGAAACCAGGTTGCGCGAGCGATAGAGGCCTTCCCTGAGTGTCGTTGGGCCATAAAACTGGCCCGATGAATTCTGGGGGCGCCAGGCGCCTTCGAGTTCTGAGTCCTCAAATACGATGGGTGCATCATTGTAAATGGTTGCCGGTGTGCGGCCGTTCTCCAGGGCAGAGAGGTACAGGAAAGGCTTGAACGTAGAACCCGGCTGGCGGTTAGCCTGGGTTGCCCGGTTGTATTTGCTCTGGCTAAAGCTGTAGCCGCCGGCAAGGGCCTCAATGGCGCCGGTTTTTGCCGACAGAGAAATCACTGCGCCTTCCACTCTTGGGGCCTGAGAGAGCGCAACCTGCAGTTCAAGCCGAGGCTCGTTGCCGTCGGTTTCAGGGGGTTGCTCCTGAATTTGCGGCAGTTGCGTTACCTTCACATAGACCACGTCGCCGACATTAACGACATCGGATGGCTTCTCCGGGGTTGGTCCTGTCAGGTTCTCTGTGCGGTATCGCTTAGCCCAGGTCATGGTTTCGAAGTCCATTTTTCCCGGACCGAGGTGGCGGGTGTGAACCCTTGCTGCGCCCTCATCATCGTTGACTGAGGTGATCACTGCAGGGATGAGGCCTTCTACCCTCGGGTAGTTGAGTAGCTGATTGGACAGCTCTGCTGTAGACATACCGGCAACGTCAAACTGGCCGATGGGGCCCCGGAAGCCGTGACGCCGATCGTAGTTTTCAAGGCCGGTGCGAAGGGCTTCCGTTGCCGCTTGTTGTTTGGTTCCGTCAACGGTCAGCGTCACGCTGTAGCCATCATTGTAGGCAGCTTCACCAAAACGGCGAACCATCTCCGTTCGTGCCATCTCGGCGACGTAATCGGCGTCTACCTCAGCTTCCCGCATGTTATAGGTGGCGGTGAGCGGGGCTTTGGTTGCTTCTGACCAGTCTTCCTGTGTGATGTAGCCGAGATCCCGCATTCTTCCAAGAATCCAGTTTCGGCGTATCAGTGCTCGCTCAGGGTTGGCTAGAGGGTTGTAGGCAGAAGGCGCCTTTGGCAGTCCAGCCAGCATGGCCATCTGGGCAAGGGTGAGCTCGTCGACGGGTTTGTCGTAATAGACCTGGGCGGCGGCGGCGATGCCGTAGGCGCGGTTGCCCAGGTAGATCTTGTTCAGGTACAACTCCAGGATCTTGTCTTTATCAAGTTCACGTTCGATCTGAAGAGCCAGAAGTATCTCGTTGAACTTACGAATAAAGGTGCGGTCGCGTGACAAAAAGTAATTTTTTGCAACCTGCATGGTGATAGTACTACCGCCGGACTGGATACTGCCGGTGGACACCAGTTCGATGGCAGCCCGCGTCAACCCTTTGATGTCGACTCCGAAATGGTCGTGGAATCGGGCGTCTTCCGCGGCCAGAAAGGCTTGTAACTGAATTGTAGGGATCTGTTCGATTGTGATCGGTGCCCTTCTCTTTTCGCCGAATTCTGCTATTAATCTGTTGTCTGCACTGTATACCCGAAGCGGCGTCTGAAGTTTTACGTCCAGCAGTTGGTGAACAGGAGGCAGACTGGGCCGAAGGTATAAATAGAAGGCCGAGGCGATAATAATGGCGACACTCAGGCCGGTGAGCAGGAACCAGGCGAAAACACGAGATGTGCGCAGCAAATGAGACATTTTTTTCTGACAACAGTTGGATATAGGTCTATTATTTGAGAAATTGCTTTAGGAAGGTTGAGTTGCTTCACTGAATGCAAGATCTCTTGAATAACAAAGAGCCTGCATTGTAGACGGAAAACTTGAAGAATTCTCTTACATAAAAAACACATAAAGCGTCTCTGTCATGATTGCCGTATCAGGGATTGGTTCAGAGGCGCCTTAGCCGGGTGCATTAAACCAGGTATAGGGTGAGCGCGTGTTCGGATTGCTAGGAAAAAAATCCAGTGCAGTGCTGGGCGTGGATGTCAGCTCCAGCTCGGTCAAACTTCTGGAACTGTCAAGGCATGGCGACCGTTACAAGGTCGAAAGCTATGCGGTTGAGCCGTTGCCGGCCAACGCAGTTGTCGAGAAAAACATCACTGATGTAGAAGCGGTGGGTGAGGTGCTCAAGCGAGTGGCCTCTAAGTCCCGTACCAGCGTTAAGCAGGTTGCCGTGGCTGTGTCAGGTTCTGCGGTTATCACCAAGGTCATCCAGATGGATGGCGGCCTCAACGAGTTCGAGATGGAAGACCAGATCACCCTCGAGGCCGATCAGTACATCCCGTATCCGCTGGATGAAGTAGCCATCGATTTTGAGGTGCAGGGTCCGTCTGAGTCGAATCCGGACCAGGTCGACGTGCTGCTGGCTGCGTGCAGAAAAGAGAACGTGGATATCCGTGAGGACGCTCTCGAGATTGCCGGCCTGACCACCAAGATTGTCGATGTCGAGGCCTATGCACTGGAAAGGGCGTACAAACTGATCGAGCCCCAGTTGGAGTCCCAGGGCGAAGAGCTGGTGGTTGCCATCGTCGATATCGGCGCAACCATGACCACGCTGAGTGTGCTGGCTGAGGGTAAGACAGTTTATACCCGTGAGCAGATTTTCGGGGGCAAGCAGCTTACCGAGGAAATTCAGCGCCGCTACGGCTTATCACTTGAAGAAGCCGGTCTCGCGAAGAAACAGGGCGGGCTTCCGGACGACTATGAGCCGGAGGTCCTTACCCCCTTCCGTGAAGCGGTTGTGCAGCAAGTTGCACGCGCTCTCCAGTTCTTCTTTGGTGCCAGCCAGTACAACGCCGTTGATTACGTCGTTCTTGCAGGCGGTACGGCATCCATTCAGGGCCTGACCGAGATGGTGGAGGAGAAGACCGGTACGCCAACCCTGGTTGCGAATCCATTCGCCGACATGGCCGTGGGTTCCAGGGTGAATGCATCAGCCCTGAGCAATGATGCTCCATCGTTGATGATTGCCTGCGGCCTGGCAATGAGGAGTTTCGACTGATGGCAAAGATTAACCTCAGACCATGGCGTGAGGAACTGCGAGCTGAGAAGCAGAAGCAGTTCGTGGTCATGATCCTTGGCGCAGCTATTGTTGCTGCCGGCCTGGCGTTTCTCTGGAAATCCGATCTGGACAGCCGGATTGCCTATCAGCAATCCCGAAACGCCTATATTGAAACCGCGACAAAACAGCTTGATCAACAGATCAGGGAAATCGAGAACCTCAAGCGTCAGCGCGATGAATTGCTGGCGAGAATGCAGGTAATTCAGGATCTGCAGGGTACTCGCCCGGTCATCGTTCGGGTATTTGATGAGCTGGTACGCACCTTGCCGGACGGCCTCTTCTACACTGATCTTAAGCGGACTGGCGAGCGCATCGAGATCGTGGGTATGGCGGAGTCGAACAGCCGCATTTCCAATCTGATGCGCCAGTTTGAAGACTCGGACTGGTTTACCAATCCCAATCTCACCAATGTGGCCGCCGCCGAAGCCCGGCGTGCAGGTTATAGCCAGTTCAACCTGTCTGTTCAGCAGCAGACACCAGAGCCCGAAGGGGAGGATAATTAATGAGCCTCGCGGACTCACTCAAAAGCTTGAACGAATTTGATATCAACGACCTCGATATCAATAACGCCGGTATCTGGCCTGCACCGATAAAAGTGATTGTTGCACTGATTATCTTTGGCCTGATTCTTGGCGGCGGATACTGGTTCTTTATCAAAGATCAATATGTCCAACTGGACAGGGTCGAGCGCACCGAGCAGGAACTCAAGCAACAATATGAGCGTAAGGCCTATCAGGTGGCCAACCTTGACGTGTTCAAGGCTCAAATGGCCGAGATGGAAGAGACGTTTGGCGCGCTGGTACGCCAGTTGCCCAGTGAGACTGAGGTGCCGGGCTTGTTGGAGGACATTACCAATACCGCATTGGGTAGTGGTCTGTCTCTGCAGCAAGTGGCGCTGCAGCCTGAGCGGCGGCGGGATTTTTACTCGGAGTTGCCGATCAATATCCGGGTATCCGGTGCGTATCACGAACTTGCGACGTTTGTTAGCAGTGTGGCAAGTCTGCCGCGGATTGTGACATTGCACGATTTAACCATAAAACCAATTGGCGGAGATGGTGAGCGGCTTGATATGCAAGTTGTTGCACGTACCTACCGCTACCGGGCTGGAGAGTGAGCATGACAGGAAAGCATGCGGGAAAAGCCTGGCTGGGTGTGTGTCTGGCGTCTTTGCTGACGGCTTGTTCCCAGGGCAACGGTTTCTCGGATCTGGACAAGTTCATGGCCGATACCCGGGCGAAGCCCCGGGGGCACGTGGAGCCCCTGCCAGAATTCAAGGCCTACGAGGCGTTCAGTTATTCAGCGGCAGATCGCCGGGCCCCCTTTGAGCCGCCCGTCGACGTTCAGTTGACCATGGTGGACGAACAGCCGATCAGTGATGTCGAGCCGGACCTGGACAGGCCGAGAGAGGTTCTTGAGAACTTCGATCTTAAATCTCTGACCATGGTTGGTACGCTTCAGGGTGTCGGCGGCGGATTGTTTGCATTGATTCGTGATGGCAGTGGCGGCATCCACCGGGTGCGAAGCGGAAATTATATGGGTCAGAACTACGGCCGGATTGTCGGTATCAGTGAAACTCGCATTGAATTGATTGAAATCGTTCCAAATGGCCGGGGTGGCTGGGTCGAGCGCCCGCGTTCCCTGTCTTTGGATGAAGGATAAGGCCGGGAGCGATAAAGGATGAATGAAAAAAACATGCACGAACAAAATGGTTTAAGGTCGAGGCTAGCGATGTTCAAAAAACTCAATGTCTGCGTGGGCGTGATCGCCATCGGGTTATGGAGCAGCCTGGCCAGCGCGGTCACGCTGGAAGACGTGTCGTTTTCGTCGCTGCCGGGAGAACGCCTGGAAGTGACCATGAAATTCGATGGGCCACCGCCCGAGCCTACCGGGTACACGATTGAGCGCCCGGCGCGCATCGCTGTGGACCTCAAGGACACCACCAGTGGGCTTAACCAGCGGAGTATTCCGCTTGGGTCCGGCAATGCGCAAAGCGTGACCGTGGTGGAAACCAAAGATCGCACTCGGCTGATCTTCAATCTGGTGGAATTGACTCCCCACGAGACAGTTCGTCAAAACAATTCGCTGGTCATGACTATTGGCGGCGCCAGTGGAGCTACGGCCACTGCGGCAGCTTCCCAGCAGAGCCAGTCAGGATCGACGGCCGCTGCCTCCTCCAATGCCCTTGCAGGCGTGGACTTCCGCCGGAGCAAGGAAGGCGAGGGGCGCGTCATCGTTGATCTTGGAAGTGCCTCTGCGGCGGTGAATCTGTCTGAGCAGGCTGGTCGCATCCGGCTGACCATGCCGGGGCTGGATGTCCCTTCAGATCTTCGTCGTCGTCTTGATGTTACAGACTTTGCCACTCCTGTTACCCGGATCGATACATTCGTTGAGGACGGCAACGCGGTGGTTGAGATTCGCCCGGAAGGCAATTATGACTATATTGCCTATCAGTCAGGTCGCGAGTTTACCGTTAGCGTTGAGAAGCTTACTGAAGAAGAGGCGGAGACCCGTCGCGAAGAGAAATTCCCGTACACCGGCGACAAGCTGTCCTTGAACTTCCAGGACATCGAAGTACGTTCGGTTCTCCAGTTGATTGCCGACTTTACCGGCCTGAACCTGGTGGCCAGTGACACCGTTGGTGGCAGCATTACCCTGCGGTTGCAGAATGTACCCTGGGATCAGGCGCTTGACCTTATTCTGAAGACCAAGGGGCTGGACAAGCGTCAAATTGGCAACGTTCTGCTGGTGGCTCCGGCAGAGGAAATCGCCGCCCGCGAAAAGCTTGAGCTCGAGACCAGTAAGCAAATCGCCGAACTGGCGCCGGTGCGCCTGGATATTATTCAGGTGAACTACGCGAAAGCGGCAGATATTGTGGCGCTGATTCGTGCGGATGAAGAGTTGATATCCTCTCGTGGCTTTGTCTCTTCAGACGTCCGCACCAACACGATTAGCGTTCGTGAGACGCAGCAGAAGCTGGAAGAGATTCGTCGACTTGTGGGTACCTGGGATGTACCGGTCCGTCAGGTGTCCATTGAGGCCCGTATTGTCCGCGCCCAGACCAACGTTGCGGAGAGTCTCGGGGTTCGTTGGGGCGGCGCCGCATATAACGTCAGTGGTAACGATGTCATCAGTATTGGTGGTTCCCTGGGTACACTCCAGGAAGCTCGTGACGCTGCGGCGGGCGGCAGTGGCGCCATTTCCTTCCCCGGTGCTCTGGGTGTCGATATGGGTGTTTCAGGAGACGGCGCATCATCCTTTGCGATTGGCTGGGGTAGTGACGACTTCCTGATCGACCTTGAGCTTTCTGCTCTTGAAACCGATGGTCGTGCCGAGGTTGTGTCTCAGCCGCGCGTGGTGACAGCGGATCGCCAGAGTGCCTCCATTAAGTCCGGTGAGGAAATTCCCTACCAGGAAGCAACCTCAAGCGGTGCGACAAACGTTGAGTTCAAGGAAGCGGTTCTGTCTCTGGAAGTAACCCCGCAGATCACTCCGGATGACAAGATCATCATGGATCTGGTGGTAAACCAGGATTCCCGGGGTGAGGTAACAGCTGGTATTCCGTCCATCAATACCAACTCTGTTACGACTCAGGTTCTGGTAGCCAATGGGGAGACCGTGGTGTTGGGCGGTATCTTCCAGTCTGAAGTGGCGACTCAAACCACCAAAACTCCATTCCTGGGGGACATTCCTTACCTTGGGCGCCTGTTCAAGCGAACAGTACACATTGATGAGCGCAGCGAGTTGCTGATCTTCATCACACCCAAGATCATCAAAAACGATCTGATTCAGTAATCGCTCCGCACATAAAAAGCCGCCGCTAACCCCGGCGGCTTTTTTCTTTGTATCGGCCTCCGGCTTATGGAATGTCTTGCCCTGTGCTATTCTCACGCGCTTGAACCCTGTTGAGCGGAAATTATGTCTTTGCCCGAACGTGTTGTCCTGGTCGGCCCTATGGGAGCCGGAAAAAGTACGATTGGCCGTATGCTCGCCAAAGAGCTGGGTTATCGTTTTCTTGATTCAGACCGGATAATCGAAGAGCGGTGCGGAGCCAATATTCCCTGGATATTCGATGTCGAGGGAGAAGACGGATTCCGGCAGCGCGAAACCGCCATGCTGGATGAGCTTTCAGAAACGCAGGGAACGGTATTGGCGACCGGAGGTGGTGCGGTCATGCGCCCGGAAAACCATGCATTGTTGCGGAAAAATGCAGTGGTGATCTATCTCAAAACGTCGATTGAGCAGCAGGTAGAGCGCACCCGAAAAGATCGAAATCGCCCCCTGCTTCAGAACGATGACCCCGAGGGTGTGTTGAGAAGGCTGTTCGCAGTCCGGGACCCGCTATACACCAAGCTCGCTGATATCGTGATGTTCACCGATCGCAAGAGTCCACGATTGGTGGTGCGCCAGCTGGTGAATCGAATCAATCCCAAAACCCCAAGACACAAACGGCAGAGACGTAAAGAAGGTCGTCAACATGTACCAGGTACTCAAAGAGCTTAAAGTAGAGCTGGGTGACCGCAGCTATCCCATCGTTATTGGTCAGGGGTTGCTGGGGGCTTATGATCTGACACCCTGGGTCTCCGGCAGTCAGGTTATGATTGTCACCAACGAGACGGTTGCACCTTTATATCTTGAGCGCGCGAAGGCTTGCTTCCCAGGAAAATCGGTTGATGTGGTCACGCTTCCGGATGGCGAGAAGTTCAAGGATTGGCAGACCCTTAACCTGATTTTCGACCGGCTGCTGGAGCGCCGGCACTCCCGAAAAACAACGCTTGCTGCCCTGGGCGGCGGCGTCATCGGGGATATGGCGGGGTTTGCAGCGGCCTGCTATCAGCGGGGCGTGCCATTTATCCAGATGCCCACAACCCTGCTTTCCCAGGTGGATTCATCCGTTGGTGGTAAAACCGGAATCAATCATCCATTGGGCAAGAACATGGTTGGCGCTTTTCATCAGCCGAACATCGTCCTGATTGATACCGATTCCCTGACCACACTTCCCCCCAGGGAGGTGTCGGCTGGGCTTGCGGAAGTTATCAAGTACGGCCTGATTCGTGACGTGCCTTTTCTGGAGTGGCTGGAAGCTAACATGGATGCGTTGGTCCGGCTGGAGCCCGAAGCAGTAGGAGAGGCCATTTTTCGTTCCTGCCAGTGCAAGGCAGACGTTGTGGCCTTTGATGAGAGGGAAGGGGGCTTGCGGGCCATCCTGAATCTTGGCCATACCTTTGGTCATGCGATCGAAACCTACGCGGGTTACGGCAACTGGCTCCACGGCGAGGCGGTTGGAACCGGGATGATGATGGCATCTGACTTGTCTTTGAGAGAAGGTATGATCAGTGCCGACGATCATAAGAGAGCGTTGGCCTTGATTCGCCGGGCTGGGCTACCGGAGCGGGCCCCCAAAGGCATGACGCCCGATGATTTCATGTCTCTGATGGCCGTTGATAAGAAGAATGTGGATGGCAAGCTCCGGCTGGTGTTGATGCGGGCCTTGGGGGATGCTTTTGTAACCGCTGACGCCCAGCCGGACAACCTCAGAAAGACCTTATTGGAATTTATCGATTAAGCGTCGTATCACGCAGTGATTGAGCAACGGGCAGGGATGAGTTGTGACCCAGGATAACCTGAACGCGATAGACAGTGGCGGATTGTTTCCCCGCCTCCAGCAACGCTACGGCTTGCGCGATAATCCGCTGGACATGGAGACGCCGTTCTTCCCGGACGCCATGCGCCACCATGCACTGGAGTCACTGCGTCATCTCTGCGGTTTCGGGGATATGGCGCTGCTGGTAACGGGTGCGCCAGGTGCTGGCAAAACGCGGATACTCACGGAGTTGGTTCGCAGCGAATCATCCCGGCTCGATTTTCATCGTATCCCCACGGCAGCGCTGACGAGTGCCCAGGCATTGGCCAGGGATCTCCGTAAAATCGCCCGTTCAGGTGTACCGGCGGACTCGGAGCCTCGAGAGCTGGTTTACCAATTTTTCCGGTGGTCCCAGGCGCGTGCTCAACGTGGGCAGCGGCTGGTGTTGATTCTGGATGATGCCGACCGGGTAGCTCCGGAGTTATTGAATCTTTTACTCTCCGGATTTCTTGCGGCTGACCGGTCGCTGGCCGCTGCTTTGGTGTTCTCTGGTGCCGAAGGTTTGCAGGATCAGTTTCGGGTGGAAGATCTTGCCGTTCACATCCACCACATCAGCCTTCCCCCGTTAAGCCGAGACGAGATTTTCGCCTTCCTTGAGCCCCGGGTTCACCGCGCTGGTGGCCGAAAGGAAGAGTTGCTTTCTTCATCACGGCTAAAGCAGCTTCATGCTTTGAGTCAGGGCAGTTTCGGCCGACTGAAACGCGTTGCACCAGGTATCTGGCTCGACATGGTTGCGCCACAAAGCCGAGCCGCAGCCCGTAGCTGGCCACCCCTTGCTTCAATGCGTTGGCCCGCCTTGGCACTGGTGATATTGCTGGTGTCATGGTGGTTCGTGGCGCGGCAATACGATGACTCGGTCGCTGGTTCTGCGGGTATGGAGACCCCGAGAGAGACTGTTCGAAGGAGCATTACCGTCGGGCCTGAGGCAGGGCGAGGGGCGGGTGAAACACTTCCCGTTGATGCACTGCCGTCGCCGGAGTTGGCACGCCAGCAGGAACCGGATAACCCCGCGTTGACGGACCTGGATGCGGTGACCGAAGCTGAGCCAGAGCCAGAGCCAGAGCCAGAGCCAGAGCCAGAGCCAGAGCCAGAGCCAGAGCCAGAGCCAGAGCCAGAGCCAGAACCAGAGCCAGAGCCAGAGCCAGAGCCAGAGCCAGAGCCAGAGCCAGAACCAGAACCAGAACCAGAACCAGAACCAGAACCAGCCTTCGCTCCGGCAAGACCGGAGAACTTTGTGGCTTTGGCGCAACTGAAACAACGTAAAGGTTGGACGCTTCAGCTCGTGGCTGGTAATCAGGAGCGTACGATTCTGAGCGTTATTGATCGCCAGCCAGATAACCCTCAGTTGAGCTATACCGTCGGAGAGCGCCAGGGGCAGCCTTGGTTTATGCTGGTGTATGGCCAGTATCCCAGCCTCGAATCCGCCCGGGAGGCAGCCGGACAATTGCCCGCCGCGCTCGGGATATCTGAGCCTTGGGTGCGATCCTTCGAAAGTTACTAGGTGCACCGTTATGGTGCATTTTCGTCCTGTTCTAGCGGTAAAACAGCGAAAAAAATTGTATACGTAGTTTCACGTGTGTAAAATCGCTTCCCCCTTTTTTTCGGTGTCAGTACGTTTTGCGCACTAATTTGGTGCGCTTCGGGCTGGCGAGAAAGCATTTACACGCGAGAGAACGCTTATGACAACAGGCTTGTATCATCCCGATGAGTTCAGGGACAACTGTGGTTTTGGCCTGATTGCCCACATGAAGGGCGAGGCGAGCCATAAGCTGTTGCAAACGGCCATCGAGTCATTGACTTGCATGACCCACCGTGGAGGCATCGCAGCCGATGGCAAAACCGGTGATGGTTGTGGGCTTCTTATTCAAAGTCCCAAGGCCTTCCTCTACAAAGCTGCTCAGGCGGCGTTCGGGAAAAAACCTGGAGACTTATTTGCAGTCGGCCAGGTTTTTTTAGCCCGGGACGAAAGCCAGGCGGCCGCGGGTCGCGCTGCGGTTGAGAAAAATCTCGTCGATCAGGGGCTGGAAATCGTGGGCTGGCGAGAAGTGCCTGTGGACGACAGTTGCCTGGGGCCGATGGCCCTGGATTGTCTGCCCAGGATTGAGCAGGTTTTTGTTGAGCCGGGTGGAAAAACCGAGCAGGAGTTTGCCGTTGCGCTGTTTGTTGGCCGCCGCCATGCTGAGCGGGAGATGTCGGACGACTCTGAGTTTTACATCTGCAGCTTGTCGCATCGGACCCTGGCCTACAAAGGCCTGATGATGCCGGCGGATCTCGCCAACTTTTATAAGGATCTGGGTGACCCGGATCTGCAAACCGCCATTTGTGTGTTCCACCAGCGGTTTTCCACCAACACCATGCCCAAGTGGCCGTTGGCCCAGCCGTTCCGGTTCCTGGCTCATAACGGTGAGATCAACACCATCGACGGCAACCGTAACTGGGCGATCGCCCGTGCGGCCAAGTTCAGTTCACCGGACCTGCCAGACCTGCAAACCCTGCAGCCGCTGGTTAACCTGACCGGCTCGGATTCATCCAGCATGGATAACATGCTGGAGATATTGCTGGCCGGTGGCGTTGACCTTTTCCGTGCCGTTCGGATGATGATCCCACCGGCCTGGCAGAATGTAGACACCATGGATTCCCAGTTGCGGGCGTTCTATGAATACAACTCCATGCACATGGAGCCCTGGGATGGCCCTGCCGGCCTGGTTATGTCTGATGGTCGCTATGCCCTGTGTATGCTCGACCGTAACGGCTTGCGCCCGGCTCGCTGGGTCATCACCAAGGACGACTTCATCACCCTGGCGTCGGAAGTGGGCACCTACGGGTACTCGCCCGACGATGTGGTTGCCAAGGGCCGTGTGGGGCCCGGGCAGATGCTGGCCATCGATACCGAGTCAGGGGAGGTGTTGCACACAGCGGATATCGATCAGCGCCTGAAAACCGCGCAGCCTTATAAGCGCTGGTTGAAAGACAACGCCCTGCGGGTAGAAACCACGCTGAACCAGGCCACCCCTGAGTTCAAACTGATGGAGCCGGACGAACTTCTGGTTCATCAGAAGATGTTCAATATCTCCTTTGAAGAGCGCGACCAGGTGTTGCGTCCGCTGGCTGAAAGCGCGCAAGAAGCTGTGGGCTCCATGGGTGACGATACGCCGATGGCCGTGCTGTCCAGCAAGGTGCGGCATGCGGCGGATTATTTCCGCCAGAAGTTTGCCCAGGTCACCAACCCGCCTATCGACCCGCTGCGCGAAACCATCGTGATGTCGCTGGAAACCTGCTTGGGTGCGGAGCAAAACGTCTTTGAGGAGACCCCGGAACACGCCAACCGGATTATTCTGACAACCCCGGTGTTGTCGCCGGCCAAGTTCCTCAAGCTCAGCAATAACGATCGCCCGGGCTTTGAAGTGGCCAGAATTGCCATGAGCTACCGCCCGGAGGAAGGCCTTCAGGAGGCGGTTCGCCGGATGTGCGATGAGGCTGAAAAGTCGGTCCGCGACGGTAAGGTACTGCTGATTCTAAGCGACAAGGACCTGGTGGAAGGCGAGTTGCCTGTCAACGCCATGATGGTGACCGGTGCTGTGCACCACCACCTGGTTGAGCGGGGTCTGCGCTGCGATTCCAACATCATTGTGGAAACCGGCTGGGCCCGGGATCCCCATCACTTCGCCGTACTGTTCGGCTTTGGTGCCACTGCGGTTTATCCGTACCTGGCCTATCAGGTCCTTAACGATCTGATCCGGACCGGCGAGTTGCTGATGGATCCGATTGAAGCCAAGAACAACTACCGTAAGGGCATCAACAAAGGCTTGCTGAAGATCCTGTCGAAGATGGGGATCTCCACCATCACCTCCTACCGCGGTGCCCAGCTGTTTGAAGCCATCGGTCTGGCCGATAACGTTGTGGATCTCTGCTTCAAGGGTGTGCCCAGCCGTATTCAAGGCGCGGACTTCTTCGACTTCCAGCAGGATCAGGAGCAGCTCGCAGCCGTTGCCTGGAAGCCCCGTAAGCCGCTGTCTCAAGGTGGCTTGCTCAAGTACGTTCACGGCCAGGAATATCACGCTTTTAACCCGGACGTGGTTGCCAAGCTCCAGGATGCGGTTATCAGTGGTGATTACGGCCATTACCAGGAATATGCTGGCCTGGTGAACGAGCGCCCGGTGGCCACTCTGCGTGACCTCCTGGTATTCAAGAAAGATCTCAAGCCGATTGATATCTCCGAGGTTGAGCCGGTTGAGAATATCTTCCCCCGGTTTGATTCGGCGGCCATGTCGTTGGGCGCTTTGTCTCCCGAGGCCCACGAGGCGCTGGCAGTAGCCATGAATACTCTGGGTGGCCGGTCTAACTCTGGTGAGGGTGGTGAAGACCCTGCCCGCCATGGCACCAACCGCCGTTCGAAGATCAAGCAGGTTGCCTCTGGCCGATTCGGTGTAACCGCAGAATACCTGCGAAGCGCCGATGTCATGCAGATTAAAGTCGCCCAGGGTGCCAAGCCCGGTGAGGGTGGCCAGTTGCCTGGTGGCAAGGTGAATGATCTGATCGCTCGCCTGCGTTATTCCGTGCCGGGTGTGACCCTGATTTCGCCACCACCGCACCACGATATCTATTCTATCGAGGATCTGGCGCAGCTGATTTTCGATCTGAAGCAGGTGAACCCGGAAGCTCTGGTGTCGGTGAAGCTGGTGTCCGAACCTGGAGTGGGTACTATCGCCGCCGGTGTGGCAAAGGCCTATGCCGACCTGATTACTGTATCTGGTTACGATGGCGGTACTGCGGCCAGCCCGCTGACATCGATTCGCTATGCCGGCTCGCCGTGGGAGCTGGGTCTGACCGAAACCCAACAGGCGCTGAGGGCAAATGACCTGCGGGGCAAGATTCGCCTGCAGACTGACGGTGGTATCAAGACTGGCTTGGATGTTGTTAAAGCAGCCATTCTGGGCGCCGAAAGCTTCGGCTTCGGCACTACGCCAATGGTGGCCCTGGGTTGTAAATACCTGCGTATCTGTCACCTGAATAACTGTGCCACCGGTGTTGCTACCCAGAACGATTACCTGCGGGAAGAGCACTTCAAGGGCACCGTTGAGATGGCCATGAATTTCTTCCGTTTTGTCGCGGAAGAAACCCGCGAGTGGATGGCCAAGCTGGGTGTTCGCAGTCTTGAGGAACTGGTTGGCCGTGTCGATCTGCTTGAGCGCCTGCCGGGCAATACCGAGCGCCAGAAAAAGCTGGACCTGACCCGTCTGCTGCAGAATGATCACATCCCGGCGGACAAGCCCCAGACTTGTCAGGTTGAGCGCAACCATCCGTTCGACGAAGGCCGCCTGGCGGAGCAGATGGTGAAAGACACCGCTGCAGCTATCGCAGAGAAGTCCGGCGGCGCCTGGAGCTACAAGGTTACCAACTGCGATCGCTCCATTGGTGCGCGGCTGTCTGGCGAAATTGCAGCGCAGTACGGTAACCAGGGAATGGTGGATGCACCGATCACTCTGGATCTTACCGGGACCGCAGGCCAGAGCTTTGGTGTGTGGAACGTGGGTGGTCTGAACCTGATTCTTGAAGGCGATGCCAACGACTATGTGGGCAAGGGTATGACTGGCGGCAAGCTGGTTGTTAAACCGCCCCGCGGCAGCGACTTCAAAACCCAGGAAACATCCATCGTGGGTAATACCTGCCTGTACGGCGCGACAGGGGGCAAGCTGTTTGCCGCTGGCACAGCCGGTGAACGCTTTGCCGTTCGTAACTCTGGTGCCCATGCGGTTGTAGAAGGGGCCGGGGACCACTGTTGTGAATACATGACCGGCGGCCTGGTTACCGTTCTCGGTTCCACCGGCTACAACTTCGGTGCCGGCATGACCGGCGGCTTCGCCTATGTGCTGGATCTGGACAACACCTTCGTGGACAAGTACAACCATGAACTGGTTGAGATCCAGCGCATTTCGCGGGAAGACATGGAAGCCTACCGGAACCACCTGCGTGGTGTGATCCGGGAGCATATTTCCGAAACCGGAAGCGCCTGGGCGGAGCACCTACTTGAAGATTTCGACGATTACATCGGCCGCTTCTGGCTGGTGAAGCCAAAGGCTGCGAACCTGCGCAGCCTGCTGGCCAGCACCCGTGCCCGCCCGGAATAAGGCTGGGCAACGCAAAGGTTGATGGGCTGCGCCAACGGGCGCAGCCCCCGTCGAAATTGAGCTGATGAGAGTAGCAACATGAAAGAACGTCTCAACAATGACTTTCAGTTTGTGGAAGTTGGGCGGGTAGACCCGAAGAAGGTGCCTGCCAAAAAGCGGAAGAAAGAATTCGGTGAGATCTATCACCCGTTTACCGAAACCCATGCGGCATCTCAGTCTCACCGCTGCCTGGCTTGCGGTAACCCCTATTGCGAGTGGAAATGCCCGGTACACAACTATATTCCGAACTGGCTGAAGCTGGTGTCTGAGGGCAACATCATGAAGGCCGTGGAGTTGTGCCACCAGACGAACTCCCTGCCGGAAGTGTGCGGCCGGGTGTGCCCACAGGATCGCCTGTGTGAAGGTGCCTGTACCCTGAACGATGGCTACGGTGCGGTAACCATCGGTTCGGTGGAAAAATACATTACCGACACGGCCTTCGCGCTGGGTTGGAAGCCTGATATGTCCAATGTGAAATGGACAGACAAAAAAGTTGCCGTTATCGGCGCCGGCCCCGCTGGCCTCGGCTGTGCCGATATCCTGGTGCGTAATGGCGTCAAGGCGGTGGTTTTCGATCGTTACCCTGAAATTGGCGGCCTGCTGACCTTCGGTATTCCCGAGTTCAAACTGGAAAAGTCCGTGATGTCCCGGCGCCGTAAGGTTTTTGAGGAGATGGGCGTGGAATTCCGTCTGAACACCGAGGTGGGTAAAGACGTCCAGTTGAAGAGCATCATGGAAGAATTCGATGCGGTGTTCATGGGCATGGGCACCTACACCTACATGAAAGGCGGCTTCCCGGGAGAAGAATTGCCGGGTGTTTATGATGCTCTGCCGTTCCTGATTTCCAACGTGAATCGCCGTCTTGGGTTCGAGAAAAAAGCGTCAGACTTCATCGATATGAAGGGCAAGCGCGTGGTGGTGCTGGGTGGTGGTGATACCGCCATGGACTGCAACCGGACCTCCATTCGTCAGCAGGCGGAGAGCGTCACCTGTGCCTACCGTCGGGATGAAGCCAACATGCCGGGGTCGCGCCGGGAAGTCGCAAACGCCAAGGAAGAAGGTGTGAAGTTCCTGTTTAACCGGCAGCCTATCGCCATCATCGGTGAAGACCGTGTTGAGGGCGTCAAGGTTGTGTCTACCCAGTTGGGAGAACCGGACGAAAATGGCCGTCGCCGCCCTGAAGTCGTGCCGGGCAGTGAGGAAGTCATTCCTGCGGATGCGGTGCTGGTGGCGTTTGGTTTCCGGCCGAGCCCCGCTGACTGGTTCGGTGAACACAAGGTGAGCACCGATGATTCCGGTCGTGTTGCAGCGCCGGAGGAAGCCGAGTTCCCGTTCCAGACCAGCAACCCGAAGATCTTCGCCGGTGGCGATATGGTGCGCGGCTCAGATCTTGTGGTCACTGCCATCTGGGAAGGTCGCCAGGCTGCGGAAGGCATTCTGGACTACCTCGACGTATAACTCTGAGTTGATCAGAGTCAGAAGGGCGGCTTGCTACGGGTAAGCCGCCCTTTTTTATTCGTATAAACGGGGTATCATTGCTCCCCATTATCTCTGACCATTTACCGACGAGAACGGGATACCTTATGACCGAGCTGAAGAATGACCGCTTCCTGCGCGCCCTGATGCGCCAGCCTGTAGACCGCACCCCGGTGTGGATGATGCGCCAGGCGGGCCGCTACCTGCCGGAGTACCGCGCAACCCGGGCAAAAGCCGGTGATTTTCTCAGCCTGTGCAAGAACACGCCGCTGGCCTGCGAAGTTACCCTGCAGCCGCTCGAGCGCTATCCGCTGGACGCTGCCATCCTGTTCTCGGATATCCTGACCATTCCTGATGCGCTGGGTCTTGGTCTGTACTTCGAAACCGGCGAAGGCCCGAAGTTCCGCAAGGTGATTCGCTCAGAAGCGGATGTAGACGCGTTGCCGAAAATGAACGCTGAGTCGGATCTGGACTACGTGATGAACGCCGTCTCCACCATCCGCCGCGAACTCAACGGCCGGGTACCGCTGATCGGTTTCTCCGGCAGCCCCTGGACCCTGGCCACGTACATGATTGAGGGTGGTTCCTCCAAGACCTTCTCTGAAGCCAAGAAGCTGATGTACGGCCAGCCGGAAGTGATGCACCGCTTGCTGGACCATCTGGCCGATTCGGTGATCGACTATCTCAACGGCCAGATTAAGGCCGGTGCCCAGGCGGTACAGATTTTTGATACCTGGGGTGGCGTGCTGAGCAGCTGGGCCTACGAGGAGTTTTCTCTGCGCTACATGAAGAAGATTGTGGATGGTCTGATTCGCGAGAGCGAGGGTCGCCGTGTGCCGGTGATTGTGTTCACCAAGAACGGTGGTCAGTGGCTGGAGTCCATTGCCGACTGTGGCGCCGACGCCGTGGGCCTGGACTGGACGACGGACATCGGCAATGCCCGCGCCCGCGTGGGCGATAAAGTGGCTCTGCAGGGCAATATGGACCCGGCCATGTTGTATGCGCCGAAGGCGCGGATTCGCCAGGAAGTGGCGGATATCCTGAAGCGTTATGGCTCGGGTTCCGGGCATATCTTCAACCTGGGGCATGGGATTACGCCGGATGTGGATCCGGAGCATGCCGGGGCCTTCATTGAGGCGGTTGTTGAGCTTAGCGGGCAGTATCACCAATAGGTTCGAGTTTGTGCTTTGTTTACTCCTAGCCTGCGGGCTGTGGAGTAGGCAGGGTGGCGATAGGGCCTCCAAAAAAACGCTACGAGCTCATCCCTGAGCGCTTCGCTCCGGCCATCCATGGCCTCCGAGATTTTTTGGAGGCCCTATCGCCACCCTGCAGTCCAACGTTTCGGGAATATCTTAAGCCCTCGGGAGCGAAGCTCTCGTTAACCACTCCACGCTGTACTCCCTTTTATGTCCGGTCTATAGTCATAGAGAGTAATGACCGTCGAGCCGGAGCTGCCCCTTGTCTACCAAAACTTCCGAAAAACGCCGTTTCCATCGAATCAGTTTCGATGCGCCCTGTGAGCTGCATTGTCAGGACCAGGTGTGGTCAACCGAGGTGTTGGATATTTCCCTGAAGGGCGTTTTGGTCCAGCGGCCGGAAGGTTGGAAGGTTCCGCTGAACAAGCCTTGTGAGGTGGTGATTCATCTGAATGAGCATGAAGCCGCGATTGTGATGGCGGTGGAGTTGAAGCACGTGGAGGATCATCGGTTGGGATTTCGGTGTCAGTATATTGATCTTGAAAGTGCCACGCATTTGAAGCGGCTGGTTGAGTTAAATCTTGGGGATCAGGCGCTGTTGGAGCGGGAGTTTGCGCATCTGATTGACTGATGCGGGTGTGTTTGTATTTCTCTGTTGGATTAGCGGTTTGGACGACTGATAGAGAGGGTGGTGTTGGGTGACCTTTCAAAAAATCTCGTAGGCCATGGATGGCCGGAGCGAAGCGCACAGGGATGTGCTCGTAGCGTTTTTTTGAAAGGTCACCCAACACCGCCCTAACTCCAAGCCTGGGAAGGCTGGGTGCTAGAGCCTAAAGTTCCTCTAAAGCTGAAAGGGCATCAGAAAGCTTGGTCACCGGAATGACCTTCATGCCTTCAACAGGCTTGCGCGGCACGTTGGCCTTGGGCACCAAAGCCCGGGTGAAGCCGTGCTTGGCTGCCTCGTAAATCCGCTCCTGACCATTCGGCACCGGCCGGATCTCGCCGGACAGTCCCACTTCCCCAAAAATCACCAGATCCTGGGGCAGCGCCCGATTCCGGAACGATGACACCACCGCTGACAACAGAGCAAGGTCCGCGCTGGTTTCGTTGACCTTCACACCCGCTACCACGTTCACGAACACATCCTGATCGGCCACATGCATACCGCCATGACGATGTAACACCGCCAGAAGCATCGCCAACCGGTTCTGGTCGGTACCCACGGCTACCCGCCTCGGATAGCTGCCCTGAGCCATGTCCACCAGTGCCTGGATTTCCACCAGCATCGGCCGGGTGCCTTCCCAGACCACCATCACCACACTGCCGGGAGCCGCCTCTTCGCCCCGGTTCAGGAAAATGGCGCTGGGGTTTTTCACTTCCTTCAGGCCTTGTTCCAGCATCGCAAACACGCCCAGCTCGTTTACCGCGCCGAAACGGTTCTTGATGCCCCGCAGGGTGCGGTAGCGGCTGTCGCTGGAGCCTTCCAGCAGGATGGAGCAATCGATCATGTGCTCCAGCACCTTCGGACCGGCCAGGCTGCCGTCTTTGGTGACGTGGCCGACCAGAAGCAAAATCGTGCCGGTTTGTTTGGCGAAACGGGTGAGGAAGGCGGCGCTCTCACGCACCTGGGATACCGAACCCGGGGCGGATTCGATATCGGCCACGTGCATCACCTGGATACTGTCGATCACCAAAATGCGCGGCTTCTCCATTTCCGCCACCTGCATCAACCGCTCCACGGAGGTTTCCGAGAGCATTTTCAGGTCTTTGGTGGGCAAACCAAGGCGTTTGGCGCGCATGGCGACCTGTTGCAGGGATTCCTCGCCAGTGACATACAGGGCTGAGTGTTGCTCGGCCAACTGGCAGACCGCCTGAAGTAGCAGGGTGCTTTTGCCCGCGCCGGGGTGGCCGCCCATCAAGACTGCCGAGCCTTCCACTAACCCGCCGCCCAGTACCCGGTCGAACTCCTGCATGCCGGTACTGATGCGGGCCTGTTCGGCCAGGCTGACTTCGTCCAGGCTTTTGACCTCGGAGAGGCTGCCCGCGTAGCCCTCAAAACGGGCGCTGCGGGCGCCCTTGCCGGGGCCGGAAACGCCGCGTACTTCGCTGATGGTATTCCAGGCCTGGCAAGCTGTGCACTGGCCTTGCCACTTGGAATAGTCTGCACCGCATTCGGTGCAGACATAGGCAGTTTTTGCTTTTGCCATCAGGCCAGCTTCTTGTACTTCATGCGCTTGGGCTGCATCGCTGATTCGCCCTTGCGCTTCTTGAAGTCGGCGTCGTAGTCGGTGAAGTTGCCTTCAAAATACACCACCTCGCCGTCATCTTCGAACGCCAGGATGTGGCTGGCGACGCGGTCCAGGAACCAGCGGTCGTGCGAGATGATCAGTGCGGAGCCGGGGAAGTTCAGGATGGCTTCTTCCAGGGCGCGCAGGGTCTCCACGTCCAGATCGTTGGTAGGTTCGTCCAGCAGCAACACGTTGCCACCTTGCTTTAACAGCTTGGCCAGATGCAGGCGGTTACGCTCACCGCCGGACAGGTCGCCTACCCGTTTTTGCTGGTCGGTGCCCTTGAAGTTAAAGCGGCCCACATAAGCGCGGGAAGGTGTTTCGTAGTTACCTACCTTAATGATGTCGTTGCCGTCGGACAGTTCTTCCCACACGGTCTTGCTGCCGTCCAGGTCGCGCATCTGGTCTACGTAGGCCAGTTCCACGGTTTCGCCCACGGTAATGGTGCCGGAGTTTGGTTGGTCCATGCCGGCAATCATTTTGAACAGCGTGGATTTACCCGCGCCGTTACCACCGATAATGCCAACAATGGCGCCCGGCGGTACGCTGAAAGACACGTTTTCATAAAGCAGGCGATCATCGAAGGCTTTGCTGATGCCTTCCACTTCGATCACTTTGCCGCCCAGGCGCGGTCCGGGCGGGATATACAGTTCGTTGGTTTCGTTGCGCTTCTGGAATTCCTGTGAGCTCATCTCTTCGAAGCGGGCCAGGCGGGCCTTGCTCTTGGACTGGCGGCCCTTGGCGTTGGAACGCACCCACTCAAGCTCCTGCTTGATGGCTTTCTGGTGCGAGGCTTCCTGTTTGGATTCCATTTCCAGGCGCTTCTCTTTATTCTCCAGCCACTGGCTGTAGTTGCCTTCGAACGGAATGCCGTGGCCACGGTCCAGTTCCAGGATCCAGCCGGCCACATTGTCGAGGAAGTAGCGGTCGTGGGTAATGGCGACCACAGTGCCATCGTAGTCGTGCAGGAAGCGCTCCAGCCAGGCCACGGATTCCGCATCCAGGTGGTTGGTGGGCTCGTCCAGCAGCAGCATGTCCGGGCCGGACAGCAGCAGGCGGCATAGGGCGACACGGCGGCGTTCACCGCCGGACAGTACTTTGACTTTCTGATCCCAGGCCGGCAGGCGAAGAGCGTCGGCGGCCACTTCCATTTTGCGTTCGATATCGTGGCCGTCGGTGGCCTGGATGATGGCTTCCAGTTCGCCCTGCTTTTTGGCCAGGGCGTCGAAATCGGCATCCGGCTCGGCGTATGCGGCGTATACCTGGTCCAGTTCGGCCAGGGCGTTGTGTACGTGGGCGACGGACTCGTCGACGATTTCCTTGACGGTTTTCTCTTCGTCCAGCTCCGGCTCCTGTGGCAGGTAGCCTACATTGATGCCGGGCTGTGGCCGGGCTTCGCCGATGTAATCCTGGTCGACACCCGCCATAATACGGAGCAGGGTGGATTTACCGGAGCCGTTAAGGCCGAGAACGCCGATTTTGGCGCCCGGGAAGAAGCTCAGGGAAATGTCTTTCAGAATCTCCCGCTTGGGTGGTACCACCTTGCCCACGCGGTTCATGGTGTATACGTACTGGGCCATATTGGCAGAATCCTTATCCGAAATTCGCGTAGATAACAGAAAACACGACAGGTGTCTGGCTAAGGCCTTCGGGGTGGGCGATTCGGGATCCTCAAAAACAGGGATGTTTTTGCGGAGCGTACAGGGACGTATTCACAGCGTATCCCGAATCGCCCACCCCGAAGGCCGTCACTGCCAAAGTCGACACCATTGAATGTTGATCGGCTAAGGTATCTAAACCTATCCGGGATAGCAATTGAGTGAAAATCGGGACCCTCGGTGTGCCGGTATCTGCGGACGGCATAAAGGATGATTTTTAACCCGCTTTCGGGATAGAATAGCGGCCCAATTTTTCAGGGGTTACGGCATGCACAGAGGCAGCGCCGGGCCAGCCATACAGACAGGGGCAGCACATCCATGTTTAATCGTGATATGAAAATCGCCGGTTTCGATGACGAACTGTGGAACGCCATGCAGGCGGAAGAGAAGCGTCAGGAAGCGCACATCGAACTGATCGCGTCTGAAAACTACACAAGCCCGCGGGTGATGGAAGCCCAGGGCAGTGTGCTGACCAACAAATACGCCGAAGGTTATCCCGGCAAGCGTTATTACGGCGGCTGTGAGTTTGTCGATATCGCTGAAGACCTGGCCATTGCCCGTGCCAAGGAACTGTTTGGTGCTGCCTACGCCAATGTGCAGCCCCATTCTGGCTCCCAGGCCAACTCTGCCGTGTTCATGGCCCTGCTCAAACCCGGCGATACCGTTCTGGGCATGAGCCTGGCCCACGGTGGCCACCTGACCCACGGTGCCAGCGTCAACTTCTCCGGCAAGATCTATAACGCCGTTCAGTACGGTATCAACACCGACACCGGCTTGCTGGACTACGACGAAATCGAGGCACTGGCCGTTGAGCACAAGCCGAAGATGATCATTGCCGGCTTCTCAGCATATTCCCAGGAATTAGACTTTGCCCGCTTCCGTGCCATCGCCGACAAGGTTGGCGCCTACCTGTTTGTGGACATGGCTCATGTGGCTGGCCTGGTTGCTGCGGGCGTGTATCCGGACCCGGTGCCACACGCCCACGTGGTTGCAACCACCACTCACAAGACCCTGCGCGGCCCCCGTGGTGGCCTGATCCTGGCCTGTGATGATGAAGATCTGCAGAAGAAACTGAACTCTGCCGTATTCCCGGGTGGCCAGGGCGGCCCGCTGATGCACGTGATCGCTGCCAAGGCTGTGTGCTTCAAGGAAGCCATGAGCGATGAGTTCAAGGCTTACCAGAAGCAAGTGGTCAAGAATGCTGCAGCCATGGCTGAAGTGTTTGTTGAGCGTGGTTTTGACGTGGTTTCCGGTGGCACCAAGAACCATCTGTTCCTGGTCAGCCTGATCAAGCAGGACATTACTGGTAAAGACGCCGACGCCGCGCTTGGCAAAGCGCACATCACCGTGAACAAGAACGCCGTCCCGAATGACCCGCGCTCGCCGTTTGTGACCTCTGGTCTGCGCATTGGTACCCCCGCAGTCACCACTCGTGGTTTCAAGGAAGGGGAGTGTCGTGATCTGGCCGGCTGGATGTGTGACATCCTCGACAACCTCGAAGACGAAGCAACCATCAGCCGCGTGCGTGAGCAGGTAGAAGCGGTGTGTGCCCGCTTCCCGGTCTATGGCTAAGTGATAGCGTAACAAGACTGCCCGGGTGTTCCTAACGGAGCCCCGGGCTCTTCCTTTCCGGAGCATCTGAATTATGCATTGTCCTTTCTGTGGTGAAGCCGATACCAAGGTGATTGATTCGCGCCTGGTGGCTGAAGGTGATCAGGTTCGCCGCCGCAGGGAGTGTTTGTCCTGCCGCGAGCGGTTCACTACGTTCGAAAACGCCGAGCTGGTGATGCCGCGCGTGGTCAAGCAGGATGGCACCCGGCAGCCATTCGATGAAGAAAAGCTTCGGGCAGGCCTGATGAAGGCGCTGGAAAAGCGGCCGGTCAGCATCGAGGAAATCGACGCTGCCCTGAACCGCATCAAGTACCGCCTGCGTTCCACTGGCGAGCGTGAAGTAAAGTCGATGCAGCTCGGTGAGGAAGTGATGACAGAGCTGCGCCAGCTCGACAAGGTGGCCTACGTTCGCTTTGCCTCTGTTTATCGCAGCTTTCAGGACATCAACGAGTTCAAGGAAGAGATTGAACGATTGTCTCAGGGCAATGGTGAAACCGCGGCTGATGTGGCAAGGGCGTTGGCCGACAAGCAGTCCGGAAAAGGCAAGGCATGATTGCAGACCGTGACCGGGCGATGATGGCCCGGGCCATTCAGTTGGCCTGGCGTGGTCGCTATTCTACCCACCCCAACCCCCGGGTTGGCTGCGTGATTGCCAAGGGCAACCGCATCGTCGGGGAAGGCTGGCACGAACGTGCCGGAGAGGCTCACGCAGAAGTTCGCGCTCTGAGTCAGGCAGGCCAGGATGCCCGTGGGGCGACCGCGTATGTCACCCTGGAGCCCTGCAGCCATTATGGCCGAACGCCGCCCTGTGCCAGAGCGCTGATCGATGCTGGCGTGGCGCAGGTATTTGCCGCAACCAAAGATCCTAATCCGTCAGTGTCTGGCCGGGGGCTGGACATGCTCCGGGATGCCGGCATCAAGGTGACCGAGGGGTTGATGGCCGATGAAGCGGTTCGCTTGAACCCCGGTTTTATGAAGCGCATGAATACTGGCCGGCCCTGGGTTCGCCTGAAAATGGCCGCCAGCCTGGATGGCCGTACTGCCATGGCCTCTGGCGAAAGCCAGTGGATCACCGGGACCGAAGCCCGGAGGGACGTGCAGCGGCTGCGCGCCATCAGCGATGCTATCCTGACGGGAGTAGGTACCGTTCTGGCGGATGATCCATCGTTGACGGTGCGTCGGGATGAAATGGGGGAGATTGGTGATGCCACGGACCCCTCACGCCAGCCTCTGCGGGTTATTGCAGACCGGGACGCCCGCACACCGGCGACGGCGCGTATACTCCAGGGGGGCAATGTTCAGGTGTTCTGCGCCAGTTCGGCACTGGCATCGGCGCCGGCGCAGGATCTGGCCGCGCTGGGCGTTAGCCTGACCGGTGTGGCCTGGAAAGATAATGGTGTTGACCTTGCTGAGCTGCTGGATGCCCTGGGCGAACTTGGCATCAACGAATTATTGGTAGAGGCGGGGCCAACACTGGCCGGAACGTTCATTCGGGAAAACCTTGTGGATGAACTCTGGTTGTATCAGGCGCCGGTATTTCTGGGCAGCACCGGGCGACCAACCGCTCATCTGCCGCTTGAAACAATGGCTGATAAAGTGCAATGGAAAGTGCTGGATCGGCGTCAGGTGGGTGAGGATCAGAGGCTGATCCTGGCCCGCAGCTAATCATTCAATTCATTCCCTTCGGTCGCAGCAAGATGCGGCCAGGGTGACAGGGTGCAGAACCGTATGGCACTGAACAGCATTGAAGACATCATCGAAGACATCCGCCAGGGCAAAATGGTGATCCTGATGGACGATGAGGATCGCGAGAACGAAGGCGATCTGGTAATGGCTGCAGAACATTGCACGCCGGAAGCGATCAATTTCATGGCTCGCTTCGGCCGGGGCCTGATCTGTATGCCGATGACCCGCGACCGGTGCGAACAGCTGGGCTTGCCGTTGATGGTGCAGCAGAATGCTTCCGGCTTCGGCACCAAGTTCACGCTGTCTATCGAGGCGCGTGAAGGCGTGACCACCGGTATCTCTGCGGCTGATCGCGCCCGCACGGTACAAGTGGCGGTTGCCCGCAATGCCAAGGCGTCAGACCTGGTTCAGCCGGGCCATATTTTCCCCTTGATGTCGGATCCTGGTGGGGTGTTGAGCCGGGCCGGGCACACCGAAGCCTCCTGTGACCTGGCGGCTCTTGCCGGTTGCGAGCCTGCCGGCGTGATCTGTGAAATCATGAATGACGACGGTTCCATGGCGCGCCGTGAAGACCTGGAAAGATTCGCAGAAGAGCATGACCTGAAAATCGGCACCATCGCAGATCTGATCCACTACCGCACCATGAATGAAAAAACCGTGGAGTGCGTGGAAGAGCATGACCTGGATACCGAGTATGGTCTTTTCAAGTTACGTACCTACCGAGACAACATTCAGGGTGCTACCCACCTGGCCATGGTGATGGGAGATATTGCCCCTGAAGAGCCTGTGTTTGTGCGTGTACACATCACCGATACCCTTCGGGATCTGCTGGGTGCACGCCGAAAGGACTCGCGCAGTTGGCCATTGCATCATGCCCTTGAGAAAGTGGCTGAGGAAGGGCGTGGCGTTGTGGTTCTGCTGAACAGCGCTGAAGACAGCTATAACCTGGAAGATCGAATCCAGGAATTCTACGACGAGGGCACAGCATCTGCCGGGAAGGGCAGTTCTGGCGTGTACTTCACCGTCGGAACCGGTTCCCAGATTCTGCGGGATATCGGCGTAGGCAAAATGCGCTTGTTGAGCCCGCCGGTAAAATTCTCTGCCATTTCCGGTTTCGATCTGGAAGTTGTGGAATACGTACCCTACACCCCCGAATGATAAACCCGGCTGCGGCTCTGAGTGCCGCAGCTCGCGAAGGAGCCCAAGATGGCAGATATCAAAGTAATTGAAGGTGATTTTACCCAGTGCAGCGGCCGTTACGCGCTGGTGGTTGGCCGGTTTAACGGTTTTGTGGTTGAAAGTCTTGTAGATGGGGCTGTAGATACCCTGTTGCGCCACGGTATTTCCAAAGACGACATCACCATCATCCGGGTACCGGGTGCCTATGAAATGCCGCTGGCAGTCAAGCGCGTAGCCGAAACCTCCGACTACGATGCCATCATCGCCCTGGGCGCGGTTATTCGTGGTGGCACGCCGCACTTCGAATACGTCGCCGGCGAAGCCTCCAGTGGTTTGGGCGCGGTCAGCCTGGAAACCGACGTTCCGGTTACCTTTGGCGTATTGACCGTCGATTCGATCGAACAGGCCATTGAGCGCTCAGGCACCAAGGCCGGCAACAAAGGCGCGGAAGCGGCCATTACTGCCCTGGAAATGGTCAGTCTGTTCAAAAAGTTGGGTGAGTAATGAACGAAGCGGGTGATACCTCCCCCCAGCCGGGGAAAACCGGCCAGCCCAAGGCTGGTGATCGGCGCAGGGCACGGGCCCTTGCCATGCAGGGCCTGTACCAGCGGCACTTCAGCAAAACGCCGATCTCTGACATTGAAGCGGAGTTCATGGTCGATAATGACATGAGCAAAGTAGACATCATGTATTTCCGGGATTTGTTGCGGGGCATCCATCGGGAACAGGCCGAGCTGGATAAACTGATCGAGCCTTTCCTTGATCGGCCCCTGAAAGAGGTGGATCCGGTTGAGCTGGCGATTGTCCGCCTGGGCACCTATGAGCTGAAGCATCGGATTGATGTGCCCTACAAGGTGGTGATTAACGAAGGCATCGAGATGGCCAAGCGTTTTGGCGGTACCGAAGGCCACAAGTTTGTGAACAGTATTCTGGATAAACTGAGCCAGCGCCTGCGCCTGGCAGAGACTCGCCCGCGTTGATTCATGGGTGAATTCGAGCTGATCCGTCGCTTCTTTGTGCCCTTGGCCAACAAGGCCATGACAGATCAGCTTGTGCTCGGCCCCGGGGATGATTGCGCTATCCAGCGTGTTCCCGAGGGCCGGGATCTGGTCTTCTCAGTGGATACGCTGGTAGAAGGCGTTCATTTTCCTGCTAACTATTCCCCTTTCTGTCTGGGATGGCGAGCGCTGGCGGTAGCCACCAGTGATTTGGCTGCCATGGGCGCTACACCTGTTTGCTTTACCCTTGCACTGACATTGCCTGAGGCGCAGCCTGAATGGTTGGCGGATTTTGCCCAAGGGCTTGCTAAGGCCAGTGATAATTTCGGAATTGCTCTGGCCGGTGGCGATACTACCCGGGGGCCGTTGGCGGTCTCCATCCAGGTACACGGTACGGTGACACAAGGCTCTGCTATCCGGCGCTCTGGCGCCCGCCCGGGTGATCTTATCTGCGTGTCCGGACCATTGGGTGCCGCCGGCGCCGCACTCGAATTTCTGGAGGCAACCGCCCCAGCTTCCGACGAGAAAGCCGTGCTGGCTCGCTACCATTTTCCTGAGCCCAGGCTGGCGCTTGGCCAACAGCTGATTGGCAGGGCTTCAGCGGCGATCGATATCTCCGATGGCTTGCTGGCGGATCTTGAGCACATTCTCGAGCAGTCCGGTGTGGGTGCTGAGCTGGACGCCAATAGCATTCCAATGTTGCCGGAGTTGCGCCGACTTAAAGGGGTTGCGGCGCTCAGTCTGGCGTTGACCGCAGGCGACGACTATGAATTGTGCGTGGCCATCGCGCCTGATCAATACGCTGCCCTGGCACCGGAGGTGCAGGGTGGGTTGATTATTATAGGGCGTATTCAGCAGGCGTCGGGGCTGCGCGTGACGGGAGTGGACATGACGGAATCACCCGCCGGATTTGATCATTTTGGGAGATCGGTTTGAAGGACGAAGATCTGATGCATGAACCAGACAGTCCAACGGCTATACTGCCACCGGGCTTTTTGCGACACCCAGTGCATTTTCTGGCCTTTGGCTTCGGCAGTGGCGCCATGCCAAAGGCGCCCGGCACCTGGGGGAGCCTGGCGGCGATACCGGTATGGTACACCTTCGCCTGGTTGCCCCCGGTTGCCTATTGGCTGGTGGTTCTGGCGGCTTTCCTGGTGGGTATCTGGTTGTGTGGGAAAACCGCAGACTCGCTCAAGGTGCATGACCATGGAGGTATCGTCTGGGACGAGTTTGTAGGCATGTGGATAGCCCTTGGCCTGTTCCCGGACCAGATCTACGGTGTATTGATGGCGTTTCTGCTGTTCCGGCTGTTCGATGTGGTCAAGCCCTGGCCCATCAGTTGGCTGGATGCCCGGATGCCAGGAGGGCTGGGGATCATGGTGGATGATGTGGTGGCCGGATTCATGGCCCTGGTCTGCTTGTGGGGTATCGATGTTTGGGTAATGCCCTTCATCATCTGAAGAACATTACCCGGCGGATGGGCCAGCCGGAGCTTCCGTTCGGCCAGGTTTAATGGAGTTGCTGTTCTTCCGGTAGCATCCTGACCACGTGCAGAAATCGCTTGAGGCCGATCTCTGCACGTTCCCGGGACGCAAAGGGACCGCTGTCAAAGCCTTCCCGGGTGGTGAAATACCATTTGCTGCCTACACAGAAAAAACGACTGCTGCGAAAGGGTGCCGGGCCTTGTTCCCCGGTCCTGCGCTGAGTGTCCATGGTTGCTCCTGAGCCCGCTTATTCTTTTCTTCTCGGGCAACGCGTTTTGTTTGCCGACCTGATTAAAATTAATCCAATTGCCGCTTAATTCAACAATTTTTTACATTCTTGTGATCGGCGTTGCATGAGCCCGGTAAAAATCTCCGGTACTTGGCACCCGCATATCAAAGCTTTGCTTGCTCCCCATGGCCTGGATGGTCAGAATGCGAGAGCGTGTGATTCCGTCATGGCCGCCCAGGCCTCTCAAGGAAAAGGAGATGAAATGAGTATGTGTCACGTTTCCAGGGTTTTCAAGTTGGTTGCCCTGATGCTGAGCGTTACCTTGGTAGGTTGTGCATCATCACTGACGCGAGTGGATGCCTGGCAGGGCGACCCCGAGGGGGCGGCGAACCCGGCGGTGTTGAAAGCCCCGGGTGAAATCCAGGTAGCTGCCATCAACGGCAGAAGCATGACCCGCTTCATGTTGGACGATCTGGCTCTGGACTACGGCTTGTTGCCCGGCGAAACCGAGGTCGTCTTTACCTACAAGACCATATGGGCCCGAACCGGGGTGGTGCGTGATGGCGAATCCAAAGTGCATACCGTTGAAAGCGAGCAACAAGTGGTGCGCTTCGACGCCCAGCCGGGCGCAGAGTATCGCTTCCGTTTTGACAAGCCGTCGTCGCGGCAGCAGGCTGAAGCCATGATGACGGGCTTTTCCGCAGCCATTATCGACAGTAATGGGGCGCTGGTGGCTGAATCCAGCAAGTGGGATGGGGCGTCTCAGGGCAGCGCTTCTCGCACGCCGTTGGCGGCATCTGGCGGTAGCGCCGGCAGCGAACCTGGCTCGACCACGCTGGAGCGCCTGAAAGCTCTGTGGGAAGACGCTACCGAGGAAGAGAAGCGAACCTTCCTTCGCTGGGCGTTTGAGTAATATTGTCGGCGGGCCGGGCGTTTGGTGCCCGGCCCGAGCTATCGGCGAAAGCGCTGAAGCCCGCCCTTGATCATGTTTTCAAGCGCCCCTAGTACCTCATCGGTCAGGTTTTGGCCGCTGCCGTGCGGAGTCTCCAGGCCCTGATCGGGGCCGAGGTCATGCAGGCATTCCTCGATCCCGGTCAGGCTATCCTCAATCAGGTCTTTCAGGCTGTCTCCATCGGGAACCACGTCCGGGCACAGGGTAAAGTTCAAAGTCAGTTGCCCCTGATAGCTCACCGCCACAATGACCAGACCAAGGCTATCGAACAGCGGGGCCGTGTTGTATTGCCGGATCAGTCGCGCGCCTTGCAGGAACAGCGGAACCTGTGGTCCGGGTACATTGGTGATCGGCAAGTTGAAGAGCGGGTGATAACGCTGCGCCACCTGCAGTTCGGAATATAGCCGGGCAGACAGCGCCAGCAGGGTGGATGGCAGCAGTTCTGTCAGCCGGTCGGCGGCAATGGCTTCTCGGTAGGGTTCAGACTCCACCGCGTTCTGATGGATTCGCCTGATCCGGGCCGCGGGATTGGGTTCGTTAGTGGCAAGATCCAGCAGCATCGCAGACATCTGGTTGCCGGTGGCTTTGCGCAGGCTGCTGGAGCGCACGGAAATCGGCGTCATTGCTACCAGAGACTTGTCGGTGTCGCCACCCTGTTGGTCGAGGTAACGGTGTAGCGTTTCAGCGCATAATCCGAGCACAACGTCGTTCAGGGTGACATCCCCGAGGCTGGCCTTGATTGCCTTGAGCCGGGATAGGCTGACACTGGCGGAGACAATGCGTCGGTTGGCGGTGATTTGCCGGTTAAACGGACTGTGGGGTGCGGTGAACAGGGGGAAGGGTACCGGCAGTTTCTGCAGCTGTTTCTTGACCAGGCCCCGGGCGGTGGCTTCTGCCGCGTTGTAGGCGAGTGAGGCAACCTGCATGGGGGTCTTGAGCATGTTGGCGCTGGCCTGAAGAAATACACGCTCCTCGGAAGGCTCCGGTCGCGCCAGCCAGGGTCGTGGCGGTGCGATGGATCGGGGCTCCGGCGTGTATTCCAGTAACTTGCCCATGATCTCCTCGCCACTGAAGGCATCAATGGCGGCATGGTGCAGTTTGACGATCAGCGCAAATCCTTGTTTATCGCCTTCCGGGTCGTCAATGCGAAAGCCGTCGACAAATGTGATGTGCCAAAGGGGCCGGTCACGTTTGAGCGGCTCTTCCATGATTTTTGACGCCAAAGACATCAGACTTGCCTGTTTACCGTGCTCGCCCAGGTTAACGTAGGCCAGGTGCCGCTCAATACTGAAGCCGGGGTCATCGATCCAGTAGGGGCGACCCAGGCGCAGGGGGATTTCCTTGAGCTTTTGCCGAAACAGGGGCACTACGTGCAGGCGGCTACGCAGGTATGACACAAACGTACTGAAGGCCAGGGGATCGCTCAGGCCGCTGGCGTCGAACAGGTACACACCGCCAATGTGCATGGGGGTGGTTTCTGACTCCAGGTAGAGAAATGAGGCATCCAGTTCCGACAGCTGACGCATCCAGCGCACTCCCTTGTGTGTCACGGTTAAGGTTGCGGGCCTTGGAGTATAGCCCATGGCATGATGGGGCCTATTGGCCCCGATGCCCCGATTTTATTCCGGTTGAAGCCATTTGTGGATGGTCTCATCGTGGCTGAGTCTGTCCCAGAACCACATCAGTGCCTTGCCTTTGTCTTCGCTGTGGCGGGCCAGATGTACGCTGATGGCGGAGCGGGGTTCACTCGTCTCTTTGGCAATCAGCGAGCCCCGGGCAAGCTGTTCCCGGATACGCGGGTAGGGGAGCCAGCCAACGCCCAGACCTGCCTCCTGGGCCAGAATCTTTTGGTCAATGTTGCTGACGGTGAGGGTTCTCTGGCGCCGGAATATTCCCGCATGTCCCGGTGGCAGCGAACGTGAAGTATCGGCCGCTACCGCTGCCGGATATGGCGCAATATCCGCTTCGGCCAGCGGGCCGGTTACACTGGCGAGAGGGTGCTCTGCGCCTACCGCGAACACAAACGGCACCTCCCCCAGCGATTTGGTGGCGAAAGCTCCGGCTGGTTTGCTAAGCAGGTCTGCCCCGACAACCATATCCACACGGCGGCTTTGCAGGGCATCCCAGGCGCCGGCGAAAACTTCTTCGATAATCTGCACATCAACCGGAACCCCAAGCTGATGGAAATCCTGAATGGCCGGAAACAGGCATTCAGCCGGCAGCAGCGAGTTAAAGCCAATGCGCAGCCGGGTTTCCCAGCCCTGGGCCACCTGCCGCGTGGTATGGGCAAGGTTCTCAGCGGCTTCCAGCAGTGAACGCCCCTCCTCAAGCAGATACCGCCCGGCCGAGGTCAACACAGCCTTATGACCGCTGCGGTCAAAGATACTGACGTTCAGATCCTCTTCGAGCTTCTGAACCGTGTAACTGATGGCGGATGGCACCCGGAACAGCTCCGAGGCAGCCCCGGCAAAACTGCCCTTGCGGTCAATGGCGTCCAGCACTTTGAGTGCGTCAATCGTAATGGCTGTATGCATGTTCGAATAATCTGAAAGTGTTTGCCAGAAATGCTTGCTATCAGCCTACCAGCCCACCCGGTAACCTGTCTCCAACATTTGTAAGCGGGGTCAGACCCCTGTGAATTTGTGTGGACAAATAAATTGGGGTCAGACCCCTGTTGATAAGTCCGCAGTTATTCACAGGGGTCTGACCCCAGGGGAGGTTTTATGGGTTTGTTGGTTGATGGTCAGTGGCACGATGAGTGGTACGACACCGAGAAAACCGGTGGTAAGTTTGAGCGGGAAGCGGCGCGGTTCCGTAACTGGGTGACCGCGGACGGCTCGCCCGGCCCGGCCGGGGAGGGCGGTTTTGCAGCGGAGAGTGGGCGCTACCACCTGTATGTGTCGATGGCCTGCCCCTGGGCGCACCGGACACTGATTTTCCGGAAGCTTAAGGGGCTTGAGCAACACATTGGGGTGTCGGTTGTGCATCCGGATATGGTGGAGAATGGCTGGGAGTTCCGGGAGGATGACCCGGCTCACCATGATCACCTCTACCAGTCGCAGTTTATGCATCAGATTTACACACGGGCCGCGCCAGACTATTCCGGGCGGGTGACCGTACCGGTGTTGTGGGATAAGCGGCGGGAAACCATTGTCAGCAATGAATCTGCCGATATTATCCGGATGTTCAATTCCGCGTTTAATGGCCTGGAAGGTGTGAGTTCCGGTCTGGACCTATACCCGGAGCAGTTGCGCCAGCAGATCGATTCGGTGAACGAGCGGGTTTATGACACTGTTAACAATGGTGTTTACAAAGCCGGCTTCGCGACTGCGCAGGACAAATACGAAGAAGCCTACAGCGCGCTGTTTGATTCTCTGGACTGGCTTGAGCAGATCCTGGCGGGGCAGCGCTATCTGACCGGCAGCCAGCTTACCGAAGCAGACTGGCGCTTGTTCACCACGTTGGTTCGGTTTGATGCCGTGTATTACAGCCATTTCAAGTGCAATCGACAGCAGATCAGGGATTATCCGAACCTGTCAGGTTATGTGCGGGAGTTGTACCAGGTGCCCGGCGTGGCCGAGACCGTGGATATTCGGCAGATAAAGCGGCATTACTATGTCAGCCAGCGTACGATCAACCCGACACAGGTCGTGCCGGTGGGTCCAGAGCTGGACTTCGATGAGCCTCATGGTCGCGAGCAGGTTGGCTAGGGTAGAAAGCGGGCGGCGCCTGATGGGTTGCCGCCCGGCTCGATAGTCAGCTGACTCGGGCTACCGCCACTTCAGTCAGCAACTCCAAGGCCTGCCGGTGCTCAGACTCGGGCAGGCAGGCGAGCAGGTTGCAGGCGATCTGTGCCTGTTCCTTTGCCTTGGCCATGGTGTATTCAATGGCGCCGGAGGCTTTGACAATCTCCAGTACCTTGGGCAGGTCGTCCAGACCGCCCTTGCGGATGGCCTGTCGAATCAGCTGGCGCTCTTCGTCGCTGCCGTTGGCCATGGCGTAAATCAGCGGCAGGGTGGTCTTGCCTTCGGCGAGGTCATCGCCCACGTTTTTGCCCATGGCTTCGGCGTCGCCCAGATAATCGAGAACGTCGTCCACCAGCTGGAACGCCAGGCCCAAGTGCTTGCCGTAGTCTTTCAGTGCAGCTTCCTGTGTGTCATCGGCACCCGCCAGCAGCGCGCCGGTATGGGAGGACGCCTCGAACAGCATGGCGGTCTTGTTGTGAATGACGACCATGTACTGCTCTTCGGTAAGATCCGGGTTTTTTACATTCATGAGCTGCATTACTTCGCCTTCGGCAATCACCGCCGTGGCGTGGGACAGCACGTTCATGATCGGCAGACTTTCCAGTTCCACCATCATCTCGAAGGCTCGGGCGTAGAGGAAATCACCTACCAATACACTGGGAGCATTGCCCCATTTTGCGTTGGCGGTGCTGCGGCCCCGGCGCATGTCGGAGGTATCCACTACGTCGTCATGCAACAGGGTGGCGGTGTGCAGGAATTCAATGACGGCGGCCAGCTTGAGGTGTTCGCTTTCGCTATAGCCTGCGGCCCGGCTGGATAGCAGTACCAGAAGCGGTCTCAGGCGTTTGCCGCCGCTTTCAATGATGTATTGAGCGATCTTCTCAACCATCGGGACGTCAGAGGCAAGCCGCTGGATTATCAGGTCATTGACGCGGCTGAAGTCTTCCGCCACGGTGTCGTGGATACGCTGGGCTGTCATCGGGCTGGTACGTCCCTTACTGGTGTTTTCGTTGAGTTTTCGGGCAGGACGCGGCAATGCTAGGTATTGCTGCCTACAGTGTCAACTTGCCCGGGAATCTGACTTGTATTGCCCGGCGGCTTTTCGTACAATCACGCGCCCAACTCATCCCAACCTGCGCTCCCTGCAATAGGGTCGCCAGAGCGCCTCCCTTAGAACCAGGTGGATAAGAGCAGGGATGGGTCAATCGCGGAGACTATGAATGTACGCAGTTATTGTTAGCGGTGGTAAGCAGCACCGTGTAAAAGAAGGCGAAACTCTGAAGCTGGAAAAGCTGGAAGTTGAAACCGGCGGCTCTGTTGAGTTCGATCGTGTTCTTCTGGTTGCCAACGGCGACGACGTTAAAGTCGGTGCCCCGGTAGTTGATGGCGCCAAGGTGATCGCTGAAGTGGTTAGCCATGGTCGTCACGACAAGATCAACATCATCAAGTTCCGTCGTCGTAAGCATCACATGAAGCGTCAGGGCCACCGTCAGTGGTTTACTGAAGTCAAGATCACGGGTATCCAGGGCTAAGCCCTCGAATAACCCCTTAATGAAGGAGGCTGGTAATGGCTCATAAAAAGGCAGCAGGTAGTACCCGTAACGGTCGCGATTCCGAGTCGAAACGACTTGGTGTCAAGCGCTACGGCGGTGAGACTGTCATTGCAGGCAGCATCATCATTCGTCAGCGTGGCACCCGTTTCCACGCTGGCAGCAACGTAGGCATTGGCAAGGACCACACCCTGTTCGCGAAAGCGGAAGGTCAGGTGAAGTTCGAGACCAAAGGCCCGCAGAACCGCAAGTTCGTGAGCATCGTTCCGGCTGCGTAAGCAGCGGCGATCCGGTTCTGTCGAACCTTGGATGAGCCTGATATGCTGATCTGATCAGCCCTCAGGTGAATCCGGAGCCCCGCAAAGCTTCCATGAGGCTGCGGGGCTTTTTAGTTTATGCAAAGGCATCAGGCGTATGAAATTTGTAGACGAAGCCACCATCATTGTTGAAGCCGGTAAAGGCGGCCATGGCTGCTTGAGTTTCCGGCGGGAAAAGTATGTACCCAAGGGTGGTCCCGACGGCGGTGACGGCGGGGATGGCGGTTCCGTCTATCTGGAGGCAGACAGCGCTCTGAACACGCTCATCGATTACCGCTTCCAGCGCAAACACAAGGCCCAGAATGGCGAGCCGGGTGCTGGCCGTAACTGCACGGGTAACAAGGGTGAAGACCTTGTTCTGCCGGTACCGGTGGGCACCACCGTTGTCGATATGGATACCCACGAAGTGCTGGGCGATCTCACCAAAGAAGGTCAGCGCCTGAAAGTGGCCCAAGGTGGTTTTCATGGCCTGGGGAATACCCGTTTCAAGTCATCAGTCAATCGTGCCCCACGACAGACCAGCAAAGGCTCGGAAGGTGAGACCCGTAATTTGCGCCTGGAGCTGAAGGTTCTGGCGGATGTCGGTTTGCTGGGTATGCCCAATGCCGGAAAATCTACTTTCATTCGTTCGGTATCTGCGGCAAAACCAAAGGTGGCTGACTACCCGTTTACCACGTTGGTACCAAATCTGGGTGTGGTTAGTGTTCAGGCTCATCAGAGCTTTGTCATTGCTGACATTCCGGGGTTGATCGAAGGCGCTGCCGAGGGCGCAGGGCTGGGTATCCGCTTCCTTAAACATCTGGTGCGTACCCGCTTGTTGCTGCACTTGGTGGATGTGGCGCCTTACGATGGTTCGTCCCCCGTGGAGGCGGTAAAGGCCATTGCTCACGAGTTGGAGAAGTTCAGTGAAACCCTGGCGAGCCGCCCCCGCTGGCTGGTGCTGAACAAGGTCGATATGGTGCCAGAAGAAGATCGTGAAGCCCGTTGCCAGGCCATCGTGGATGAGCTTGGCTGGGAAGGTCCGGTATTCCGCATCTCGGCATTGAGTGGTGAAGGTACCAAGCCGTTGGTTCAGGCGGTGATGCGCTGGATTGAAGAGCAAGCGGAGCAGGAAGCTGAGAACCCAGAAGTTGCCGAGCAGGAGGCCGCTCGTCGCCGCCGGATGGACGAAGAGGCACGCGCCAGAATTGAAGCTGATCGACAGGCTCGCAGGGCTGCGCGAGAAGCCGATGACGATGATGACTTTGACGACGACGATTACGACGTCGAAGTCGTCTACGCCCCTGAGTAAACTGCAACCCCAAGGGACAGAATCACAATCATGAGTGAACGCCTCCAGCTCCGAAAGGCTCGACGTCTGGTTATCAAAATTGGTAGTGCCTTGCTTACCGATGATGGCAAGGGGCTGGATGTCGCGGCCCTCGGGTTGTGGGTAGACCAGATTGCGGAGCTGATTGCCGAAGACGTGGAAGTGGTGGTGGTGTCCTCGGGTTCGGTGGCTGAAGGCATGAGTCGACTGGGCTGGAGCTTGCGGCCCCAGCATTTGCACGAGTTGCAGGCCGCTGCTGCAGTTGGTCAGATGGGCCTGGTGCAAACCTGGGAGGCGCAGTTCAAGCGCCATGATATTCACACCGCCCAGATCCTGCTCACCCACGATGACCTCTCGGATCGCAAGCGTTACCTGAACGGCCGTAGCACGTTGCGCACACTTCTGGATTACGGTGTGGTGCCCATCGTCAATGAAAACGATACGGTGGTGACCGATGAGATTCGTTTTGGCGACAACGATACGCTTGGGGCGCTGGTTGCCAACCTGATCGAAGCTGATGGTCTGATCATCCTGACCGACCAGCTGGGGTTGTTTAACAAGGACCCCCGTAAGCACCAGGACGCCGAGCTGGTTACCGAGCGTAGAGCCGAGGATCGTGATTTGGATGCGATGGCCGGCGGTGGCGCCGGGGCGCTCGGCCGTGGCGGTATGCTGACCAAACTTCGGGCCGCCCGGTTGGCCGCCCGTTCCGGAGCTTTCACGGTGATTGTCGGCGGGCGTATTGAGCATGCGATTTCTCGCCTGCGCCAGGGAGATGTGATTGGCACGTTGTTGCTTCCAGAGCAGGGCAGAATGGCGGCTCGCAAACAGTGGATTGCCAGCCATCTGCAAACCCGGGGTAAGTTGACGCTGGATGATGGTGCGGTAAAGGTGTTGCGCCAGGGCGGTCGCAGTTTGTTGCCGGTAGGCGTGAAGGCAATTGCCGGCCAGTTCCGGCGGGGCGAGATGGTGTCATGTGTTGACCTGAATGGTCGGGAAATTGCCCGCGGGCTGGTAAACTACGATGCTGACGAAGCAAGGGCCATTGCCGGCCGCTCAAGTGATCGCATTGCCGATGTGCTGGGTTATGTCTCTGACGAAGAGATGATTCATCGGGATAATCTGGTTGTGGTCTGAGTTGTTCGTATAACAGGTAAATTTCAGGCACAAAAAAACCGGCATGAAGCCGGTTTTTTATGAGCGCAAGATTTAGGCAGCTTTCAGCGCCTTGATCTTGGCGTTCAGGCGACTCTTATGACGAGCAACCTTGTTTTTGGCGAAGATGCCTTTGTTGACCATGCTGTCCAGAATCGGCTGAGCGGTCTTCAGGGCTTCTTGAGCGCCTTCGTAGCTGCCAGCTTTGATCTGGGCGTCTACTTTCTTCATGTAAGTACGTGCCATGGAACGCAGGCTGGCGTTGTGCTTGCGGTTTTTCTCGTTCTGACGAGCGCGCTTCTTGGCTTGCGGGGAATTTGCCACCGTAAAACTCCTGAAATTCGTTGCTGTAACTACTGAATATGTTTACATCGCAGGCGCGCCAAAACCAGCGCGTCGGAATAAATGACGCGGAACTATGCCGCCGAAAGCCCCAAATGTCAAGGCCGGCGGCGCAGTAATCCCCGCGTTGAAAAGGCCTGTGATACACTCCCGCATCGCCTGCATGGGGCCTGATCCGGCTGTGGCTGGCACCTTGCGGATTACCGAAACGCCGTTCCGGCCTGAACCCTGGATTTCTGGACGCCCATAACCATGTCATCGGAACCTCGACCAATAGATTCTCAGCCCCCAGTTCAGGAGCCGCCGAAAGCGCCCGGCTTGCTGCGTTCATCCGGGGTGGTTGGCGTGATGACTATGCTCTCGCGGGTGCTGGGGTTGGTGCGGGATATGGTGATTGCTCGCTATTTCGGGGCCGGCACCGCAGCGGATGCCTTCTTCGTGGCGTTCAAGATTCCCAACTTCCTGCGCCGCCTGTTTGCTGAAGGCGCCTTCTCTCAGGCCTTCGTGCCGGTGCTCTCGTCTTACCGCGAAAAACGCGACATCTCCGAGGTCAAGCGCCTGGTGGATGCGGTGGCTGGCTCTCTTGGCCTGGTGCTGCTGGCGGTTACGCTGGTAGCGATGCTCGGGGCTCCGGTACTGACCACGATATTTGCGCCGGGCTTTCTGGGCGATGAGGTCAAGTTTGCTTTGGCCAGCGATATGCTGCGCATCACGTTTCCGTACCTGCTGCTGATCTCTCTCACGGCGTTCGCCGGTGGCGTTCTGAACAGCTACGACCGGTTTGCGATTCCGGCTTTTACACCGGTGTTGCTGAATCTGTCCATGATCGGGGCGGCTATTTTCCTGGCCCCGTTAATGGATGAACCCGTCATGGCGCTGGCCTGGGGCGTATTTATCGCCGGTGCCCTGCAGCTGTTTTTCCAGTTACCGTTCCTGATGCGCCTGGGGCTGCTGCCGAGGCCGAGGGTGGATTACAAGCACGAAGGCGTCAGCCGCATTCTCAAACTGATGGCGCCGGCGTTATTTGGCGTGTCGGTTAGCCAGATCAACCTGTTGCTGGATACCGTGCTGGCGTCGTTCCTGCAAACGGGCAGCGTATCCTGGCTTTATTACTCCGATCGACTGGCGGAGCTGCCGTTGGGCGTATTCGGCATTGCCATTGCCACGGTGATTCTGCCCAGCCTGTCGCGCAAGCATGCGGCGGCGTCCAAAGATCAGTTTGCCGCCACCCTGGACTGGGCCGTGCGCGCGGTGCTGTTGATTGGTGTGCCGGCGGCGCTGGCACTGGCGCTGCTGGCAGAGCCGCTGATTGCCACCCTGTTCCATTATGGTGAGGTGACCGATCGTGATGTGACCATGTCGGCCCAGAGCCTGCGGGCTTATTCCGCCGGCCTACTGGCATTCATGTTGATCAAGGTGCTGGCGCCGGGCTTTTTCTCCCGGGAAGACACCAAAACTCCGGTCAAGATCGGTGTCATTGCCATGGTGGCGAACATGGCCTTCAATCTGGCGTTAATTGTGCCCCTGGCTCATGCCGGCCTGGCGCTGGCGACGTCCATTTCCGCCTGGCTGAACGGCTACCTGCTCTGGCGCGGATTGCGCAAAGAGAATGTCTGGAAAAGTCAGCCGGGTTGGCCCAGGTTCCTGATGCAGTTGTTGGTGGCCAATGCTGCCCTGGCGGCGGTGGTGTTCTGGCTGAATGCCCCGGTGGCAGACTGGCTTGCAGCGAGCGGGCTGCAGCGGGCGACGGATATGGGGATTCTGGTCGTTGCCGGGGTGGCGGCCTATTTTGTGGCTCTGGCCCTGGTAGGTGTGCGGGTTCGCCAGTTCCGCCAGAAGTAAGCAGCCTCAAGATTTCTACCGCACCCCTGCATGGGGTATAATCGCGCGTTTTCTCACCAGCGCATCTCGCTTTTCGGGCAGGTGCGCCACAAAGCCAGCTGGCAAGTTAAGGTTCGCAGTACATGCGTCTGATTCGAGGCCTGACCAATCTTAAGCGCCTGTCCGGGCAAGCGGATTCGCCGCTCGCCGATGGCTGTGTGGCGACCATCGGCAACTTTGATGGCGTGCACCTGGGCCACAAAACCATTATTGGTCAGGTAAAGCAGAAAGCCGCTGAGCTGGATGTGCCCTCGGTGGTGATGATTTTTGAGCCTCAGCCCCGGGAGTTTTTTCAGGGTGCTGACGCGCCACCAAGACTGATGCCGTTTCGCCAGAAATTCGAAGCGTTGTTGGCGGAGGGCGTGGATGTGGTGCTGTGCATCCGTTTCGACGAGCGATTCCGCAGTTACTCTGCCATGGGCTTTGTGGAAGATGTGCTCATCCAGGGCCTGGCGGTGCGCCATCTTGTGGTGGGCGATGACTTCCGTTTTGGCTGCGACCGGGCCGGGGACTTCAGATTGCTGGAGCAGGTGGGCCAAGAGCATGATTTTACCGTCGAAAACACCCGCACTGTGACGGTAGATGGCGAGCGGGTCAGCAGTACACGCGTGCGCAACGCCCTGAATGTGAACGGCCTTGAGGAAGCGGAACGTTTGCTCGGGCACCCTTACCGCATTCACGGCCGGATTGTTTACGGGCGCCAGCTGGGGCGCCAGATCGGTGCGCCCACCGCCAATATCTTGCTAGACCGAATGCCGGCACTGCGTGGCGTGTACGTGGTGCGGGCCCGGCTTGAAACCGGTGAATGGCGCGATGGCGTGGCCAATATCGGCCTGCGCCCCACGGTAGACGGCAAGCGGCCGTCACTGGAAGTGCACCTGTTCGACTTTGCTGGCACACTTTATGGCCAGCACCTGGAAGTGGTGTTCCGCCATGGCCTGCGGGACGAAGTGAAATTCGACTCTGTTGACGAACTTCGGCAACAGATCGCCCGGGATTTTGAGCATGCCCGGGCCTGGCTGGCGAATAACCCCGCCACGCCGGAAACCTGATTCAACTGACCAACCAAAGAGTACGCACACAAACATGAGCGACTACAAGCATACCCTGAATCTGCCGGAAACCGCGTTTCCCATGCGCGGTAACCTGGCCAATCGCGAGCCGGAGATGCTCAAGCGGTGGCAGGACCTGAACGTATACGGCAACCTGCGCAAGCAGCGTGAGGGCCGGGAAAAGTTCATCCTGCACGATGGCCCTCCCTACGCCAACGGCAGCATTCACATCGGGCATGCGGTCAACAAAATCCTGAAAGACATGATCGTGAAATCCCGCAGTTTCATGGGCTATGACGCACCCTACGTGCCCGGCTGGGATTGCCATGGCCTGCCCATTGAACACAAGGTGGAGCAGGAAATCGGCAAAGCCGGCGTGAAGGTGGATTACAAAACCTTCCGCCAGGCCTGTCGCGATTACGCCATCAAGCAGGTTGAAGGCCAGAAAGCCGACTTTATTCGCCTGGGTGTGATGGGCGAGTGGGACAAGCCCTACCTGACCATGGACCCGAAAGTTGAAGCGGGCATTGTGCGGGCGCTGGGCAAGATCGTGGCCAAGGGCCACCTGGTGCGCGGATTCAAGCCGGTTTACTGGAGTGTGGTTGGTCAGTCCGCACTGGCAGAAGCCGAAGTTGAATACCAGGATAAAACCTCGACCCAGATCGACGTGCGCTTCACCGCCGTGGATCAGGACGCAGTCCTCAAAGCCTTCGGAACCGACGGCGGCCAGGGTGATGTATCCCTGGTGATCTGGACCACTACTCCCTGGACCATCCCCGCCAACCAGGCTGTGTCCATCGGTGCGGACCTGGAATATGCCCTGGTGCAGCTGGATGCCGGCAACGGCCCGGAGCGCATGATCCTGGCCACCGATATGGTGCAGGGCATCATGGCCCGCTGGGGCGTGGAAGATTATCAGGTGCTGGCCAATGTGGCCGGTGCCGAGTTGGAAAACCAGCTGTTGCACCATCCGGTGTATGACAAACAGGTTCCGGTGCTACTGGGCGACCACGTTTCCCTGGATGCCGGTACCGGTGCTGTGCACACCGCACCAGACCACGGCATGGAAGACTTTGAAGTAGGCAAAGCCTACGGCATTGGCACCATCAACCTGGTGAAAGCCGACGGCACCTACACCGAAGCTGCTGGCGAGTTTGCCGGTGTACACGTATACAAGGCCGACGAGCCGGTGTGCAGCGCGCTGGAGCGTGAAGGTAAGCTGGTACGTTCGGAGAAATTCCGCCACAGCTACCCGCACTGCTGGCGTACCAAAACCCCGCTGATCTACCGGGCCACGCCCCAGTGGTTCATCAGCATGGACAAGCTCAACCTGCGTGCCGATGCCCTGGAGGCCATCAAAGGCGTTCGCTGGGTGCCTGGCTGGGGCCAGAATCGCATTGAAGCCATGTTCGAGCAGAGCCCCGACTGGTGTATCTCCCGTCAGCGTACCTGGGGTGTGCCGATTACCCTGTTTATCCACAAGGAATCCCAGGAACTGCACCCCAACACCCAGGAACTGTTCGAGAAAGTCGCTCAGGCGGTTGAGGCCGGCGGCATCGACGCCTGGTACGAGTTGGATCAGAGCGAACTGCTGGGCGCGGACGCCGACCAATACGAGAAGGTGCTGGATACCCTGGACGTATGGTTCGATTCTGGCGTCACCCACGACTCGGTTTTGCGGGTACGTGAAGAGCTGGGCCAGTTCCCTGCCGATATGTACCTGGAAGGCTCTGACCAGCACCGTGGCTGGTTCCAGTCGTCCCTGAAAACCTCCATCGCCATGAACGGCGTGGCCCCGTACAAGCAGGTGCTGACCCACGGCTTCACCGTGGACGCCAAAGGTTACAAGATGTCCAAATCCATGGGCAATGTGATCGCGCCACAGGAAGTGATGAACGAACTGGGTGCCGACATCCTGCGCTTGTGGGTATCCGCCACCGACTACAGCGGTGAGATGAGCGTCTCTAAGGACATCCTGCGCCAGACGGCAGACGGCTATCGCCGTATCCGTAACACCGCCCGCTTCCTGCTGAGCAACCTGACCGGGTTTGATCCGGAGCAGCACATGGTAGCGCCGGAAGACATGATTGCCCTGGACCGCTGGATGGTGGACCGTGCCCTGCAGCTGGAGAACGAACTGCACGAAGACTACGGCAACTACGCCTTCCTGAAAATTTACCAGAAAGTGTACAACTTCTGTGAGGCCACCCTGGGCGGTTTCTACCTGGACATCATCAAAGACCGCCAGTACACCACCCAGGCCGACAGCCTGGCCCGGCGATCCTGCCAGACGGCGCTCTATCATGTGGCCGAAGCGCTGGTGCGCTGGATTGCGCCGATCCTGAGCTTTACCGCCGATGAAATCTGGCAGCACCTGCCAGGCAAGCGCGGCGACACCGTGTTCTACGAAACCTGGTACGAAGGCCTGACCGCACTGCCGGAAGACTTCGAGCTGGGCCGCGACTACTGGCGTGAAATCTACGCGGTGAAAGAAGCCGTCAACAAATGCCTGGAAGAAGCCCGTGCCCGTGGCGAGATCAAAGGCTCTCTGAGTGCCGAAGTCACCCTGTACTGCGAAGGTAGTTTGGCCGAGCGCCTGAACCACCTGGGCGAAGAGCTACGCTTTGTACTGATTACCTCAGAAGCTACCGTGAAACCGGTGAGCGAAGCGGCGGGCGCCGAGCAAACCAACCTGGAAGGCCTGCTGGTGAAAGTGCAGCCGGCTGCCCACGCCAAGTGCGAACGCTGCTGGCACCACCGCGAAGATGTGGGTGCCAATGAGCAGCACAGCGACCTGTGCGGCCGCTGCGTCACCAACGTGGAAGGCCCGGGCGAAACCCGCGCCTACGCCTGATGGACGCTGTGATGACTGAAGCCCGTGTGGGTAGCAAATTAAAATGGTTGTGGCTGGCGGTGCTGGTGATAGCCCTGGACCTGGGCACCAAAGCCCTCGCCACCGCCATGCTCACCTACGGCAACCCCGTACCGGTGATGCCCAGCTTCAACCTGACCCTGCTGCACAACACGGGCGCTGCTTTCAGCTTCCTGGCGGATGCCGCCGGCTGGCAGCGCTGGTTCTTCGTAACCCTGGCCATCGTGGTCAGCTTAGTACTGGTGGGCTGGCTCAGAAAACTCCAGAGCCACGAAACCTGGATGGCCATCGCCATCGTACTCATCCTTGGTGGCGCCCTTGGTAACGTCTACGACCGGGTAGTGCATGGCTACGTGGTGGACTTCCTGCACTTCTACTGGCAGGACTGGCATTTCCCGGCCTTCAACCTGGCCGACACCGCCATCACCATCGGTGCCGCCATGATGATACTCGACGCATTCCGCAAACCCGCTGACGACAGCGGCGATGCCAACCGGAGCAACTGATTCCCATGAAAGACCTACCTATCGACAAGGGAACCCGCGTAAAACTCCACTTCGCCCTCAAATTTGAGGATGGCGAAACCGTGGACTCCACCTTCGATAAAGAACCGGCCACCCTGGAAATCGGCGACGAAAACCTGCCGGAAAACTTCGAGGCCTATTTAATGGGCCTGAAAGCCGGCGACCACCAAACCTTCCAGGTGCCACCGGAAAAAGCCTTCGGCCAGCACAACCCCAGCAACGTACAGACCTTCAAACGCCACGAATTCAGCGCCGACATGGTGCTGGAGCCCGGCGTGGTGGTGTCTTTCGCCGACGCGCGCCAGCAGGAGCTGCCCGGTGTGATCAAACGGGTGGAAGGTGATCAAGTGGATGTGGACTTTAATCACCCGCTGGCAGGGCATACACTGAGCTTTGAAGTGAAGATCATTGATGTGGAGCCGGCTGGGCCTACGCATTGATGGCCAAGGCGCGGCCCTGAACAGCTAACTCGAATATAGCGGGATGCGGGGAGGAGCTTTCAGGGACTGTCTGCAGCAGGGATGCTGCAGTCAAGCGTACACGGACGTATTCACAGCGTGTCCCTGAAAGCTCCTCCCCGCAGCACGCGGGCGACCAACTCCACCAGGCGGAAACTCCAAAGGCAAGATGATGCAAATCCGACTCGCTAACCCCCGTGGCTTCTGTGCCGGCGTAGACCGCGCCATAGAAATCGTAAACCGCGCCCTCGACGTATTCGGCGCCCCCATCTACGTGCGCCACGAAGTCGTCCACAACAAATTCGTCGTCGACAACCTCCGCAACCGCGGGGCGATCTTTGTCGACGAACTGCACGAAGTGCCAGACGACAAGTTGGTCATCTTCAGCGCCCACGGCGTGTCCCAGGCAGTACAGAACGAAGCCGCCCGCCGTGGCCTGAAGGTCTTCGACGCCACCTGCCCACTGGTCACCAAAGTCCACATGGAAGTCATGCGCTACAGCCGCGACGGCCGCGAGTGCATCCTCATCGGCCACCACGGCCACCCGGAAGTGGAAGGCACCATGGGCCAGTACGACCACAGCAACGGCGGCGATATCTACCTGGTGGAAGACGAAGACGACGTACAAAAGCTGGAAGTGAAAGACCCCAGCTGCCTCGCCTACGTCACCCAGACCACCCTCTCCATGGACGACACCGCCCGGGTGATCGACGCCCTGCGCGCCAAATTCCCGGACATCGAAGGCCCCCGCAAGGACGACATCTGCTACGCCACCCAGAACCGCCAGGATGCCGTCAAGCAGTTGGCCGGAGACTGCGACCTGATGCTTGTTGTTGGTTCCCCCAACAGCTCCAACTCCAACCGCCTGCGGGAACTGGCCGAACGCATGGGTACCCCAGCCTACCTGATCGACGAAGCTGCCCAGATTGATCCGCAATGGCTGGAAGGCAAACAGGCCGTCGGTGTAACGGCGGGTGCCTCGGCACCGGAAGTGCTGGTGGCGGATGTGATCAGCCGGCTGAAGGAGCTGGGTGGGGACGAGCCTCAGGAAGTGACGGGTAGGGAGGAGAATATCGTGTTCTCTATGCCTAAGGAGCTACGGATTGATGCGATTAATGTCTAGGTGGCGGCGCTAGGAGTAGCTCCCCTGATACTCGTTTAACAGATCCTCGATCTCCTTGCTCAATAGTAGAATTTTGTGCGCGTTTTCACGTTTTTCGCCAATCCTGTCCGTTTACTCCAGCCAAGAAACCGTTCGTCGAGCACCTGTTCGGCTGCTCGACGGTGTCAATATACTATCAGTGATGAAACAAACAAGAGAGGCTTAAGGCATGAGGCCAAAGCATTCCGGATTCACTTTGATCGAGCTTATGATTGTCGTCGCGCTGATCGCCATCCTCGCGACTGTTGCAGTTCCTGGTTTTCGGTCACTAATTGAATCCAGTCGTCTCACCTCAACCACAAACAATGTGATCGGGCTGCTCAACTACGCCCGAGCAGAAGCCGTGCGTCGTGGCGAGCCCGTAGCGTTGAGGGCTATGAATGGAGACCTTCAGCAGGGGCTCGAAGTGCTGTTGGAGCGAGATTTACCTGATGCTAATGCCGACGTACTTCGGGCAGCTGAAGCAATGCCTGGTTCAGTAACACTAACGATCACGAATGGTGTAATGCCGGTGTTTCGGGGTAATGGTGAAAAGAAGGGTGGTAACCCGACAGAGTTCCGAATTTGTCCTGGTAATGGCAAGCCGGGAGTGGACATCGTAATCAATAGGGGCGGCCAGGCAAACCGAGCGCAAACTGAGCCTGCGTGTACCTGACAACTCTGACGAAGGCACTCGTTCGCATCACACGAGGTTGGTAAATATGACATCGAAACAAACCGGTTTGACCATGATCGAAGTGATGGTCGCGCTGTTGGTCCTGGCTATTGGTCTATTGGGCGTGGCCGGAATGCAAACAGTCTCAATGCAGCAGACGCAGGGCGCGGATCAGCGCTCTATCGCAGTGTTGCACGTTCAGACCATGGCAGACGAAGTGCGCTCCAACCGAGGGCTGCCATCGAATGCTGATAGAGCCACTTGGGAAGCGTCGGTCAAGAAGGATCTTGGAGAGGAAGCGACAGCAGAGGTTACGTCTGTGAACCCAAACCAGGATGCAAGGATCATCGTTACCTGGGAGTCCCGGCAGACTGTTTGGGATAGTGCTGAAGAAAGCGAAGATACTGGAAGCTCGATGCACAAAAACTCGTTTTCACTATTGGTGAGGTATGCGCCATGATCCTTCTTGACTTGCAGTTCAAACATCAGAAGGGCTTGTCGATAATCGAACTGATGATCGCCCTACTGCTGGGTTCGCTTTTAACGGTGGGCTTGGTCCAGATATTCACATCGAATAGTCAGGCTTTCCGGATGTCGGAGGCTGTGTCTCGTACCCAGGAGTATGGGCGGATAGCGTCAGACATGCTTGCCAGAGAGGCTCGTAACGCAGGTTATTTTGGCTGCAACTCTGACAACTTCGTCAGTAACCTTGATATTGATGAAAATGATGACGATTGGGATGCGTTTAGTTGGGATATGTCAACGTCTGTCAGTTCTGAAAGCACTCGGCGTCCAGCTAATGCTGTCAATGGCACGGATTTTATTTATTTCAACGGCTTGGATGGCGGTGGCTTAGAAATAGTTGCATCAGCCCCGCCAACGGCTGCCTCCACAAAGGTTGCGAGTCGCGATGGTGCCGATCCGGCTGCCTTTCTGAGTTCAGGGGATATCATAGCTATCACAGATTGTCAGGGGACTGACATTGTTCAGATTTCGAATATCAACACCCAAAGCGGAAATTTGGAAGTCACTCTTGTTACGAACTCGGGGTCAGGTACCCCGGGGAATGATTTCAGTAACAACGTCTGTTCTAACACCGGCCAAACTTCTGCCGGCAATAACTGTTTGTCCAATGACTATGGTGAGGGGGCACAGATCCTGAAGCCATTTGAACGCACCTACTTCATCGGCATGAGTGCTACCACTGGCGGACGGGCTTTGATGATGCAGGAGCGTCAGAATGGTGTAGTCAGAACTTACGAAATGGTCGAAGGTGTTGAGGATCTGCAAGTTCGTTATGGCCTGTCCGGTGACAAGGATTCACCTGTAAACAGATGGCAGAACGCCGAGGATGTGAGTGATTCTGATTGGGGTAGTGTTCGAGCTGTTCGGGTCAGTCTATTGGTTCGGGGTGGGCCTGATAATCTCTACGATGACAGCGCTTCGGTATGCTTTCCTGCCTGGGCGGATTGTTCCGGCGGGAACAATTACGCAGCTCAGGATAAGCGGATGTACAGGGTTTATTCCTTTACATCGAATGTACGTAACAAGTCGAGTTAACGGGGGCAGCAATGATAAGCAGACAAAGGGGCTCTGCCCTTCTGATGTCGCTGGTAATTCTCTTGGTTTTGTCATTGTTGGCTACGTCCTCAATGCAGAACTCGGTTATGCAGGAGCGAATGTCAAACTCTGCCAGAGAGGGTGTTATTGCTTTGGAGGCTGCGGAAGCAGCGCTCAGGGGAATTGAGAAAGATCTGGATGGCTTGACTTCTTTGGCGGGATTCGGCGCAAACACCGCTGGCTGGTTTGACACGGGCGAGGCGCCACCCGCGCTATCGGCGAGTACTTGGGGTACCGGCAAGATCGCTGAGGCTCCGGAGGTTGATGGGTTAACGCCAGAATATTTTATTGAGTACCGTGGGCCGGTAAAACTGAAACAGGATCAAAGTGGTGGCGCAGACGGGCGAACAGTGCGCAATTTGAATTTTGAGGGGTCTGGCGGTCTGGGTGGTAGTGGTGGCGTGGCTGGCCCTGGTCAGGCAGACGTTATGGGTAGCGCAGAATCGATGCGAATTGTGGTGATGGCGAAAGGTCCCTCGGATGAGAGCCGTAAAGTCATTGAGAGTTTTTACTTTATCAGCGCCAAGAACGTTGGCACTGAAGATTGAGGGTGCGAGCTATGTTCAAACAACTTAAGTTGAAAATATTTGCCCTCGGCATGGCTTTGGTTCTACCAGCTGCGGGTTGGGGAGAAGTCAATTTTGCTCAGAAACCGCTGGCGGCCGGCGGCGGCGTAGACCCTAACCTGTTGTTTGTGCTCGACGATTCAGGTTCCATGCGATGGGGGTTTATGCCTGATGACCTGGATGCTAACTTTAATATCGGCAGCAATAATTCCAACTGCGGCAACTTTGGGACATATGGAGGCATGAGCCTCTGTTATTACTACACCAATAATGGACGGCAGTTTCTCGCATCCAGTCACCTGAATAAACAGTACTATGATCCAAGTATTACTTATGCTCCCCCTTTGAAGGCTGACGGATCGAGTTTCGAAAACTCCTCATTTACTGCCGCCTCTGTAAACGGATATGACACAAGCGCGAGCACTGTTAATTTGTCAACAAACTATCGTGCTGTGATGGATGATTATTTCTATAAGTCTGGGTATAACCGAGGATTTGCGATTAGTCACAATGCTAATAGTGAGGCGGCTTTCTATTATACGTTTAACGGCGGTGGCGGTTGTAATAGCAACCCCTATCCGGACTCATGCTACACAAAAGTTGTAGTGGGTGCTGCGGAAAGACAGAACTTCGCCAATTGGTTTACCTATTATCGCACCAGAGAGATGTCTGCAAAGGCGGGTATTGGGACGGTGTTTGCCAATCCTGATCTAAGCTCAGATTTTCGCCTTGGCTGGGGTTTAATTAACCAGGGGCGGAATACCGTTGATGATGCAACCAATGTTCGGGCCATAACCAACGGCGTACGCCCTTATGACTCTGTCCGTACAAATTTCATTAATTGGCTCTATGGGGTAAATTCTACAGGCGCAACACCTTTGCAGAGGGCGTTAGAGGGTGCAGGCCAGTATTATGAGAAGAGCGAGCGTGCGTGGCTTGATGATCCCGGTAAGTCCAAAAGCTCGGCGAATCCAGCCAGGGAGTGTCGTATTTCGGCAACGATGCTGATGACGGATGGTTATTATAATGTCGGGAGCAGTTATGACCCTGATCTAACCGTCAATGCTGATAATGTCGATGGCCCTGAGATTACTAATAGTGCGGGTGACAGTGGTCAATATAAGGCGGTTCCCCCCTTCAGTGATAGCGTGACGAGCCGAGTAACCCTTGCTGATATCGCAGCCCATTACTGGAAGCGCGACTTGCGCCCGGATATTGATAACTTCGTCCCTACGATCGATGAGGTTAGAGGGGGCTCTGATGCCAGGTCGACAGTCGGCAATCCTGCTTTTTGGCAGCACATGATGACATACGGTATTGGCTTTGGCGTTGAGGGAACGGTTTCGAGAGATGACGCTGTTTCGGCGGTTTTAAACGGTACTAGTGTCGATTGGTGGGGCGGTAACACCAATCAAAATAAGATTAATGACCTCCTTCATGCGTCAATGAATGGGCGTGGTGATTTCTTCAGTGCTGGGGATCCCGAGACATTTAGAACTCAATTAGAAGGTCTGTTAGACCAATTTCTTGGTAATGCAGGCTCGGCCACTGGTGTCGACTTCAACGTCGCGTCAATCGAAGCAGATAACGCGCTTGTATTCTCGAGTTACTTCGAACCAAATGGTTGGACAGGGGACCTCGAAGCGACCACGCTCAAAGCCGGGGCTGATGGCCGCCCAGAAGCCGTAGGAGGTGACGACAGTGAAGGGTGGTCTGCGCGAACGAAGCTGAACTCTGCTGTTCCTGATGACAGGAATATTCTTACATTTGATGGCAGTCGTGGGCAGCCCTTCCGCTGGACGTCGCTGTCCAACGCCCAGAAGAATGATTTAAATACCGGAACGCCGTCACTCGGAGAAAAGCGACTTGAGTTTATCCGGGGTAAAAAACGCGCAACTTTCGAGGCTGAGAACGAGGGAGATGGAAAATACTTCCGCCAGCGGCAGCATTTGCTGGGCACCATTGTTAACTCTACTCCTCGCTTCGTAGGCGTGCCAGACTCAAACTGGCCGAACAGCAACGATTTCGGTGACGGTAAGTATACAACCTTCGTTAACTCTAACCTTGATCGAACTGCGGTTGTATATGTGGGTGCTAATGACGGGATGCTGCATGGCTTCCGGGCGACGCCAAACGATGAGGGCGGTGGTGAGGAAGTTCTGGCCTATGTCCCTTCTTTCATATCGTCAACTGCAGAAGAGGAAGGGCTGCATTACCTTACGAAGCCTGGGTTTTCCCACCGTTTCTATGTCGATTTGAACCTTGAGGTGGTCGATGTTTATTCACGAGGTAGAAGGGCCAACGGCAACGTCGAGAACCAGAGAAAGTGGCGGACAGTCCTCGTAGGGGGAAGTCGTGCAGGCGCTAAAGGGATTTTTGCCCTAGATGTGACCAATCCCGACGAGTTTGGTGAGGACAATGCAGGTGCACAGGTCCTTTGGGAATTCACACACGAGAAGCTTGGCTACCTGGTAGAGCCGCCTGAGATTGCACAAATGGAATGGCCGGATGGCAACATTCGTTGGACTGTTTTCGTGCCTTCTGGATACAACTCGGGTTCCACAGGGTTTTTCATGTTGGACCTTGAGGGAGGGCTGGATGGAAACTGGGACAATAGCGATTACATGTATTTTGAATTTAAGTCCGGTGGTTCAGGACTGTCTCCGTTGACGTTGATTGACAACGTAAACGAAGATCATCTTGTTGATCGTGTTTATGCGGGTGATCTTGATGGGAATATGTGGGTTGCGGTGAACAATGAGGGGACAATGGAATCCGCTCACACCCAAGCTGGTTTTAATAGTCCGTATTTCAAAGCGGATCAGCCTATAACATCGGCTCCGGCCGTTGCCTTGTCAATGGATACCGGCAAGGATCCTGATTTGATGATCCTTTTTGGTACCGGTAAGTATCTGGAGACCGGTGACCACTCCAACAAAGATGATCAGTACTTCTACGCTGTGCATGAAACTTCGGACGCTGGAGCTCTTCCCCTTACAATTAATGATTTGGTGGACATGCCGGTAACCGAGCAGGGCGGTACCATTGATGGGGTTAGTCGTACAATTCGGGTAGCGTCGGAAAACCGTGTTGACTATGAGCTCAAGCGTGGCTGGTATTCTAAATTGCCTAGCAGTGGCGAGAGGGTGGTTAACTATCCGGTTATTCGTGGTGAATATGTGTATGTAAATACACTGATTCCAGGCGAAAATCCGTGTCTGGGCGGCGGCGACGGCTGGGTTATGGGCTATGAGATTCTTCGTGCCGAAAACACAACTCCAGGTTTTGCTGCATTTGAAAACAGTACCGAAAATGCGAGTGGGTTCAAAGTAAGTACGCCTCCATCGCAGCTATCGGTCTGGGGCAATCTCCTGGCATTTAATAGCAGTTCTGGTGGAGCCCAGTTTGTTGGCTTGCCTGAGCTAATCATAGGGCTGGGTCGCAAGGGCTGGCGGGAGATAACTGAGTGAGGGTCAATGGTTTGAAATACCGTAGACAAAGTGGCGGGTTCACGTTAATCGAGTTGATGATCGTTGTTGCCATCGTCGGGATACTCGCAGCAATAGCGTACCCGTCGTATCGTAACAATGTGATGGCTACTCATAGAACCAATGCCCAGGCAGACATGATGAAATTGGCACAATGGATGGAGAGAAAGTATCTTCAGCAGAACTATGATTACAGGGACAGCGGCAATCCGCCAACGTTGCCCCAGACAAGATCTCCAGAGTCAGGAACCAAAATGTATGATCTGTCTTTGGCGAGTGTAGATAAAAACTCTTTTACCTTGCAGGCTGTGCCAGCGGGGGCTCAGTCAAACGACAAGTGTGGCACGCTCACGCTGGAGCATTCGGGTAGAAAGGAAGCCAAGAAAGGAGGCACAGTAGTTGCCGACTGTTGGTAGTGGGCTGGCTACCCCTGTCACATACATGTGACAGGGGTGCCGTTAGCTTTCTCTGGAATGCCATCTCCATCTGAGTCGCGGGCTAGTCTTATACTGCCGCCCTTTCTTACGACGATGTGGGCGGCCTTCATTGGATTCCCATCGTCGGGACACCATGTAATGTTTCCGAGGTCGCTATAGATCATACCGTTAGGCTTATATTGAAAGTAGCTTCTACTCAATGATGCTACTTTAAGATAGCCGAGCTTGGGTGGTGGTAGGACCCTGATGACCTGCTCCGAACTGGCTACTCGCCGTAAATTGCCCGGATCTTTAAAAAGGGTTAAAGGTTGAGACCAGTCTCGGCTGCAGTTGTCATCCTGATCTAGCGGACACAGCGTAACAAGGGTACCGTTAATAACAGATTCCTGTCGCCCTAACGCCATGAATCCAAGCGTGTCATTGATTACTGCCCTTCGCTGTGAATCGTCGACCAGTTCCTTTAGTGATGGCAAGCCTGCGGACGCCACTATCGCTATAACGGTGAGGCAAATCATCAACTCAGTTAAGTTTACGCCTGATTGTTTCTGTCTCCCGATCATCCTTGATGCTCCTGTAGGTTTCCATCCTGAAAACCATCACGCTATAGTCTTTTGTAACATCGTGTAAATTGGCAATGTCGAATTGATCTGTAAGAAATTTCTCACTCCATCCCTAATTTCTTCAACCGATACCGCAACGCCCGAAAACTGATCCCCAGCCTCTTGGCCGCCGCCGTCTTGTTCCACCGGGTTGCCTCCAGCGCCTTCTCAATCGCCTGCCGCTCGATGTTCTCCAGGAAGCCCTCCAGGTCTATCTCCCCCTCGGGCACAGGAGTAGGAGCCTCCGATGTGCCGGTGTCAGAGCTGCGCTCCGATACCGGGGTTCCAGGGATAGCACCACCTCCTAGATGCAAATCAGCCGCATCAATCAAATCTTCATCACACAGCGTAAACGCCCGCTCCAAAATATTTTCCAGTTCCCGCACGTTGCCCGGGAAATCGTATCCCTGCAGGCGTTCGATAGCCTCTGGCGTTAGTTTGGCCGGATCGCATTCGTACTCTCGGGCGATGCGCTGCAGAATATGGTCGGCCAGCAGGGAAATGTCTTCCGCCCGCTCGCGCAGAGGCGGTACCGCCAGTTCAATCACGTTAATGCGGTAGAACAGATCCTGGCGGAAGCTGCCTTCCTGCACCAGTTCCGGCAGGTTTTTGTGAGTGGCGCTGAGTACGCGGATATCCACCGGCACCTCCTTGGTGTCGCCCACGGGCCGCACGGCTTTTTCCTGTATGGCGCGCAGCAGCTTTACTTGCATGGCCAGGGGCAGGTCGGCCACTTCATCCAGGAACAGGGTGCCGCCATCGGCACTGCGGAACAGGCCATCCTTGTTTTCAACCGCACCGGTAAAGCTGCCTTTCTTGTGGCCGAAGAATTCGCTTTCCATCAGCTCTGAGGGAATGGCGCCGCAGTTAACAGCAACAAAGGGGCCATCGGCCCGGGGGCCCTGCATGTGGATCATTCGGGCAACCAGCTCTTTACCACTGCCGGATTCGCCGCTGATAAACACCGGCGCCTGGCTGCGGGCCAGCTTACGGGTCTGGTTTCGCAGCTTGCGGATTTGTGGAGACTCACCGAGCAGAAGCCCCGGCTCGTCGGTTTCGGCAGTGTCGTGGTTTCTGGGTTCACTCAGCTTCAGGGCACTGTTCACCAGTTCCCTCAAGCGGGGCAGTTCCACGGGTTTTGAGACAAAGTCGAAAGCGCCGGCTTTCAGGGATTCGATAGCCGTGTCCATGTTGCCGTAAGCGGTGATCACGGCCACCGGCGTGCAGGGGGCGTGCTGCTGAATCCAGTGCACCAGGTCTATGCCATTGCCATCGGGCAGGTTCATGTCGGTCAGGCACAGCTGGGGCTTGTGTTGTTCAAGCAGGGCCCGGGCTGTGGTCAGGTCCGGTGCCGTGAAGGTGGTAATCCCCATGCGGGTGAGGGTGATTTCCAGCAAGTCCCGGATATCCGGCTCGTCGTCAACAATCAGCGCTGTTTGGTGTGTCATTATTGGTATTCGGTTCCCTGTTGAATTTCAAACGCCCGATGCCCTGCGCCCGGTCTAGATCATACGCCCGGGATGCGCAAAGGTAATGCGAAAACGGCAGCCTGGCTGCTCATCTTCTACCAGCGACAAATGCGCCTGGTTGGCTTCGCATAACTCCCTGGCCAGGTAAAGGCCAAGGCCGGTGCCACTCTTGTCAGTGGTGAAAAAAGGTTCGAACACGGAGTTTCTGTGTTCCGGGGCAATGCCCGGGCCGAAATCCCGAACATCCACGTAGGCCCTTTCTCCATCCGCTGTGGCGCCAACGGTTAATTGTATCCTGTTTTGGCCGGTCTGCTGTTTGCTGTAGCGCAAACCATTGTCACACAGATTCACCATCACTTGTTCAATCTGGCTTTTGTCGAACCGGGCGGGCGGCACCCGTTCATCAGCGGCCAGTTCAATGGTGGCTTTGCTGCCATCGTCCTGGGTTTGCTGGAAATCGTTGCGGAATTCTTCGAGCCAGGCGGTAACATCCACTTGCTCGGTATTGGCCGCCTTGCGCCTCGACAGGTCCAGAACGTTTTCGATGATGCCGTTTACCCGTTTGGAGTGGCGGCGAATGATGTCCAGCATCTGGGCATCCCCCCGGTCGAGGTTGGGGGATTCTTCCATCAGTTGGGCTGCGTGGCTGATGGCACCTAGTGGGTTGCGGATCTCATGGGCAATGCCCGCCGTGAGTCGCCCAAGCGACGCCAGTTTCATTTGTTGGGCCTGCTGGGTAACTTTGCTCATATCCTCGATGAACACCAGAATCTGGTCACCCCGCTCCTGATCCAGTTGGGTAAAGTTGGCCTGTAGCAGGGGGGAGGTGGGAGACGCCTGAAACGGTTCGATGCGCATGTTGGGGTTCTTCAGCCAGGCCTCCAAACCTTTGCGCAACGGTTTGGGCAGTAATCGGTTGTGGTGCTCTGCGCTACTTTGGCTGGTGACCGACCCGAAAAGCAGCTCTTCCGCCGCTGCGTTAGCCAGTCGGACCTGGCCAAAACGGTCCAGTACCAGAATGCCCGTTCGCATGCGCTGGATGATCTGCTGGTTGATCTGCTCCAACTCCGCAATGCTTCGGGCCCTGCTGGTGGCCAGAGCCTCGCTGCGCATCATGCGCTTCGAGATGCCTTGCAAAACGAAGGCAGCGGCAAAATAGAGGATGCCCAGTGAGCCGGCGCGAACAATATCGTCCGCGGATTCGTTGATCACCAGCACCGCCCAGCCGGAGATGCCCAGGGAACAGATGGCTGCGAGCGCAGCGTAGAAAGTGCCCATGCGGCTGGGATTGAGGATGTTCCCGGCGGCAACGGAGACAATGACCAGATTGGCAAGGCCGTTGGTGATGCCGGTGCTGGCCAGCAACAGCCCATGCATTATCAGGATATCGATCAGAATAGACAGGGTTATGTGCCGCTGCCGTGGCTGCAGCCCCGCCAGCAGCATTAGACCAACAAAGGCGTTGATGGCGAGATAAGACACCGCGCCTGCCTGGTAATAATCCAGCCAGCGAAATTTGGAATCGGTGGTGAATGGGTCCACAAACAGCAGGCCGACCAGCATCAGGCTGATCACCAGCCGGTAATGATTGTAGATGCGGAACAGTCTCACCTGCTGATGGTGTGCTCGTGGCCCGAAAGGAGAGCGCGCGGCTGTGGCTGAAGATGCGTCGGTTACCATGGGTATGGTTATCTGCCTTTGGTCAGGAGAAATCCTTGTCTATGGAGGGTTATAATAGCCTTTTAACGGCAATAAGTTACAGGAGCCCTGATCATGACGGTAACCGGTACAACCACCGAAGACACTGCTGCGCCCCGTAAGCTACGGGTGGTGATGGCCCAGCTGGATTTTCTGGTGGGGGATATTCCTGGCAATACCGACTTGATCATTCAGGCCACCCGTGAGGCAGAGGAGCAGCATCAGGCCGATATCGTGTTGTTCCCGGAACTTTGCCTGACAGGGTACCCGCCGGAAGACCTGTTACTTCGGCCGAGCCTGGATTTGCGAGTGCAAGAAGCGCTTGAGCGTTTGCAGCAGGCGAACCTGGCCCCCGCCATGGTCATTGGTGCGCCTCTCCGCTCGGCGGGCTTGCTCTATAACGCGGCAGTGATCATCGAGGCCGGGGAAATCCGGGGCCGGTATTTCAAACGCTGCCCACCGAACTACCAGGTGTTCGATGAGAAGCGCTACTTTGCCGAAGGTTCGCAGACCCTGGTGGTCGACATCAAAGGAGTTCCGGTGGGTATCACCGTGTGTGAAGACCTCTGGAAAGATGGCCCCCTGGAAGATGCGGCGGCCGCTGGCGCCCAGTTGGTCCTGAACCTGAACGCGTCTCCCTACGACATCGACAAGCAGGCCCGTCGCAAGGCGTTGCTGGAGCGCAAAGCCACGGAAAATCGTGTCAGTATCGTTTATGTCAACCTGGTGGGTGGGCAGGACGAACTGGTGTTTGATGGTGGCTCGATGGTTTATGACCACTCGGGTACTTTGAAAGTCGAAATTCCCCAGTTCTCCAGTGGCCTGTTCCCGGTGGATTTTCTGTGTGAGCATCACTGCCAGCCGGTGTCTCAGCCACTGCCCTCCGAGCCGTCACTGGAAGCGAATGTTTATAACGCGTTAGTCACCGGTGTTCGGGACTACGTTAATAAAAACGGTTTCAAGTCTGTAGTACTTGGCTTGTCCGGCGGCATTGATTCCGCAGTGACTCTGGCAGTGGCGGCGGATGCGCTGGGAAAGGAGCGGGTGCGGGCGGTGATGATGCCCTTCCGCTACACCTCCGGTGCCAGCCTGGAAGACGCGGAAGCCCAGGCGAGGGCTATGGGCGTTCAGTACGATGTGTTCTCCATTGAGCCGATGTACGACACCTTTATGACGACCCTGGCCAAACCCTTTGAAGGTACACGTCCAGACACCACGGAAGAAAACCTCCAGGCGCGCCTTCGCGGCGTGTTGTTGATGTCCCTGTCCAACAAGTTTGGCTCTCTGGTACTGACCACCGGTAACAAGAGCGAGATGGCGGTGGGCTACTCCACGCTCTATGGCGATATGGCCGGCGGCTTCGATGTGCTGAAAGACGTGCCGAAAACACTGGTGTTCCGCCTGGCCTGGTACCGCAACAGCTTGGCACCGGTTATTCCCGAGCGGGTGATTACCCGTCCGCCGTCGGCCGAACTGGCGCCCGACCAGAAAGACGAAGACAGCTTGCCCGGCTACGACATTCTTGACCAGATTCTGCATTTTTACGTGGAGCGGGATTACAGTGCCGAGGCGATTGTCGCGGAGGGGTTTGCCCGTGCGGATGTAGAGCGGGTGGTGCGCCTGGTGGATATCAATGAGTATAAGCGGCGCCAGGCGCCGATTGGCGTGCGTATTACCGAGCGGGGTTTCGGTAAGGATCGTCGCTATCCGATCACCAATGGATGGAAGCTTGGTTTCTGATTGCTTCCCCTTGAAAGAAATAAGGGCCGGTGGCGAATGCTCCCGGCCCTTTTGACATCTGGATGGTTATTCGTCGCCAATCAGGCCAAAGGTGACCACATTGGTGAGCGAACGATTCTGGCGGCGCAGGCGGTCAGACTGGAATTCGCCGTTCTCATCAAACGCCTCGCTGTTGGGAAAGTTGGTGCGCAGGGTGGCTATGGCGTCGCTGGCGCCTTTTTTCAGGTCCATTAACCGGAAGGTATCGGCCAGTAGAATCAAAGCTTCTTCCACGGACGGTGAAGACGGGTAATTCTCGACAACATAGCGGGCCCGGTTGTTTGCCGCGATGTATGCCTCACGCTTGATGTAATAGCGGGCAGCGTGCAGTTCCAGTTCCGCCATCCGGTTGCGCACAGCGATCATACGTTGGCGGGCATCCGGGGCGTATTCGCTGTCCGGGTAGCGGTTCAGAAGCTGAGAAAAATCCCGGAAGGCCTGCAGTTGCTCGCCAGGGTTTCGGGCGGCAACATCAATGGCGAAGTATCGCGCCGCCAGACCGATATCGAGATTATAGGAAGCAAGGCCACGCATGTAGAGGGCGTAGTCCAGGTGCTCGCTCTGCGGATTCAACCGCATGAAACGATCCGCCGCTGCCCGGGACCCCTCAAGATCAAGATTCTGGTAACGGGCGTAGATCAGGTCCAACTGGGCCTGCTCGGCATAGCGGCCGAACGGGTAGTAGGTTTCCAGGGCATCCAGGTTCTGCTCGGCTTCATTGAAGTTGCCGGAGTTCATCGCCTTGCGGGCATTGTCGTAATAGGTCTTCTCCGGCAGCACTTCCACGTCTTTTTTGGAAGCGCAGCCCGTGGCCAGCGCTATCATTGTGGAAAGTAGCAGTAATCGGACAACTGATCTCATGCCGGAATCCCGTATAATGGTCACAACTTGAATGAATTTCGCATTGTAGCAAAAAGAGGCTGAATGTCTTCCAATAACCGGATTACCGGACATTACATAGTACCCCCGCAGCTCAGCGACAAGCGCCTGGACCAGGCCGCCGCCGAGTTGATGCCCGAGCATTCCCGCTCGCGCCTGCAGTCCTGGATCAAAAGCGGCGCCTTGACCGTTAACGGCACCGTTCGCAAGCCCAGAGACAAGGTGATGCTGGATGACGTTCTCGACCTGGACGCTGAACCGGAAGTACAGGTGACCTGGGAAGCTGAGCCCATCAGTCTGGACATTGTCTACGAAGATGAGCACCTGCTGGTGATCAACAAGCCCGCGGGCCTGGTAGTACATCCTGCCGCCGGCCACGCCGATGGCACCCTGGTCAACGCACTGCTCAATCATGCGCCAGAAGTAGAGAACCTGCCCCGGGCCGGCATTGTTCACCGCCTGGATAAGGACACTTCCGGCATCATGGTGGTGGCCCGAAGCCTGATTGCTCACACCTCCCTGGTGGACCAGCTGCAAACCCGCACTATGGGGCGGGAGTACGAAGCGGTTGTGGTCGGCTCATTGACCGGCGGCGCTACCGTAGACGCACCCATCGGCCGGCACCCCCAGGACCGCAAGCGCATGGCGGTGGTTTCCTCCGGTAAACCGGCAGTTACCCATTACCGTTTGCTGGAACGTTTCGCCGCCCACACCCATATCCAGTGCAAACTCGAAAGCGGCCGAACTCACCAGATCCGCGTGCACATGACCCACGTGCGCCACCCCTTGGTGGGCGACCCGGCATACGGCGGCCGCCTGCGCCTACCCAAAGGCACCACGGAAGAGCTTCGCCAGGCCCTGGCCGCGTTCAGTCGTCAGGCCCTGCATGCCAGAAGGCTGACCCTGGAACATCCGGCAACCGGCGAAACCCTCAGTTGGGAAGTGCCCTTGCCGGACGATATGGTCCAACTCATCGAAGCCCTGCGCAAACACGCCCGGGAGCTGGAAAACAGTGATTTCTGATAACAACACCCTGACCCCGAGCTGGCGCGCGCCAGCTCATGTGCGGGCCCTGTGCACAACCCGAAAAGGTGGCATAAGCCTGCCGCCCTGGGAAGCCCTGAACCTGGGCGGGCACGTCAACGACAACCCGGACCACGTAGCGGAAAACCGCAACCGCCTGGCCGCCTTCACCGGTCTGGATGCCACCAACATCGGCTGGCTCAACCAGGTTCATGGCACCGGTGTGCTAGAACTCACGCCAGACAACGTAGATTCAATACCCGAAGCCGATGCCAGCTACACCCGCCACCCCGGCATCGCCTGCGCCATACTCACCGCTGACTGCCTGCCCGTCATCCTGACAGACACCGACGGCACCGTCATAGGCGCCGCCCACGCCGGCTGGCGCAGCCTGTGCGGCGGCGTACTCGAAAACCTCATTGCCGCCATGGCCGTACCCCCGTCCAACCTCCAGGCCTGGCTCGGCCCCGCCATAGGCCCCGACAGCTTCGAAGTCGGCCCCGAAGTCCGGCAGGCCTTTCTCGACCACAACCCCGATGCTAGCCAGGCTTTCATTCCCGCAAAACAGCGTCCCGGCCACTACCTGGCCAACATCTACCAACTTGCAAGTCAGCGCTTGAAAGCAGCCGGCGTTAGGTCCATCTCTGGCGGCAGTTTGTGCACTGTTAATGACAGCGACTGGTTCTTCTCGTATCGAAGAGACGGTGAAACCGGAAGAATGGCGACGTTGATCTGGATGAAATCATAATCAAGCCCAAGACGTCTCGGGCGAAAAACTCCGAAGCATCGGGCTGGGGCAGGGAGCGCTTTCCAGAACTGTCTGCAGCAGGGATGCTGTAGTCAAGCCTACATGGAAGTATTTACGGCGTGTTCTGGAAAGCGCTCCCTGTTCCAGCCCCGACGACGTAATAGCATGCCCGTAACGAACCAAACTCCACGCCAAGACTGATCGCCGTCAAATTTCTGACGAAATAGCCCCCAGCCAACTTGAAGTCCCCCAGGTTGCCCCTACATTAACTGTCAAAGCAACACGAATACCCTTCACCAACCACCAACCGGTATTCGCACAAAATTCGGGGAAACGAGCACATGAGAATCGACAAACTCACCAGCAAACTGCAAAGCGCCCTGGCCGATGCCCAGTCCATTGCCGTCGGCAAAGACCACAACTTCATCGAGCCCGTCCACCTGATGCAGGCCCTGCTCGACCAGCAGGGTGGCTCGATCAAACCCCTCCTTCAGCAGGTAAGTGTAGAGCCCGGCCGCGTGCGCCAGGCCATCGCCAAAGAAATTGAAAACCTGCCGGAAGTGCAGGGCAACGCCGGCGACGTGTCCATGTCAAACGACATGGGCCGGCTGTTCAACATGGCCGACAAACTGGCCCAGAAGCGCGGCGACCAGTTCATTTCCAGTGAGCTGGTTCTGCTGGCAGCCGTCGAAGACCGCGGCTCCCTCGGCCGTGTGCTGAGAGAACAGCGCGTGGACAAGGCTGCCCTGGAAAAAGCCATTGATGCCGTGCGCGGCGGCGAAACCGTCAACGACGCCAGTGCCGAAGAAAATCGTCAGGCGTTGTCCAAATACACCATCGACCTCACCGAGCGCGCCGAAGCCGGCAAACTGGACCCGGTCATCGGCCGCGATGACGAAATCCGCCGCACCATCCAGGTACTCCAGCGCCGCCGCAAGAACAATCCCGTGCTGATTGGTGAGCCGGGTGTGGGTAAAACTGCCATCGTTGAAGGCCTGGCCCAACGCATCGTCAACGGTGAAGTGCCGGACGGCCTCAAGGATAAAAAGGTGCTGTCTCTGGACATGGGTTCACTCATCGCCGGCGCCAAGTTCCGCGGTGAGTTCGAGGAGCGCCTGAAAGCCGTGCTTAACGAACTGTCCAAACAGGAAGGTCAGATCATCCTGTTCATCGATGAGATCCATACCATGGTCGGCGCCGGCAAAGCCGAAGGCTCCATGGACGCCGGCAACATGCTCAAGCCCGCGCTGGCACGGGGAGAGTTGCACTGCGTAGGTGCCACCACCCTGAACGAATACCGGGAAAACATCGAGAAAGACGCAGCGCTCGAGCGCCGTTTCCAGAAAGTACTGGTGACCGAGCCCAGCGAGGAAGACACCATTGCGATTCTTCGTGGCCTGAAAGAGCGTTACGAAGTTCACCACGGTGTGGAAGTGACCGATGGCGCGATCATCGCCGCCGCGAAACTGTCCCACCGTTACATCACCGATCGCCAGCTGCCGGACAAGGCCATTGACCTGGTGGATGAAGCAGCCAGCCAGATTCGCATGGAAATGGATTCCAAACCCGAGGCGTTGGATCGTCTGGAGCGACGCCTGATTCAGCTCAAGATCGAACGTGAGGCCCTGAAGAAAGAAACCGATGCGGCCTCCAAAAAACGGTTGGAAGAGTTGTCCTCGGTGATCGCCAATGTCGAACGTGAATACGCCGATCTGGAAGAAGTCTGGAATACCGAGAAAGCGGCACTCCACGGCTCCCAGAAGATCAAGAGCCAGCTGGAGCAGGCCCGGATTGATCTGGAAAACGCCCGCCGCGCGGGTGACCTCGGCAAAATGTCCGAGCTTCAGTACGGCACCATCCCGGAACTGGAGCGCCAGCTGGATATGGCCAGCCAGGCTGAAATGATGGAAATGAAGTTGCTGCGCAACCGGGTAACCGACGAGGAAATTGCCGAAATTGTCTCCAAGTGGACCGGCATTCCGGTATCGAAGATGCTTGAGGGCGAGCGGGATAAACTGATGCGGATGGAAGACGCCCTCCATGACCGGGTGATCGGCCAGCATGAAGCGGTCGAGGCGGTCTCCAATGCGGTGCGTAGGTCCCGGGCCGGGTTGTCTGATCCCAACCGGCCGAATGGCTCGTTCCTGTTCCTCGGGCCGACCGGTGTGGGCAAGACCGAGCTGTGTAAAGCTTTGGCATCGTTCCTGTTTGATACCGAAGAGGCCATGGTGCGGATCGATATGTCCGAGTTCATGGAGAAGCACTCCGTCGCTCGTCTGATCGGTGCGCCTCCCGGTTACGTGGGCTACGAAGAGGGTGGATACTTGACCGAGGCGGTGCGCCGCCGGCCGTACTCGGTGCTGCTGCTGGATGAGGTCGAAAAGGCCCATCCTGATGTGTTCAATATCCTGCTGCAGGTGCTGGATGATGGTCGCCTGACCGACGGCCAGGGCCGTACGGTCGACTTCCGGAATACCGTGATCGTGATGACCTCCAACCTGGGTTCCCACATCATTCAGGAAAAGGCGGGTGAGGAAAACTACGACGCCATGAAGGCGGCAGTCATGGAGGAGGTTGGAACGCACTTCCGCCCTGAGTTCATCAACCGGGTAGACGAAGTGGTGGTGTTCCATCCGCTGGCGGAAAGCCAGATTCAAGGTATTGCCCGTATCCAGATCGAGAATCTGGCGCGGCGATTGAAAGATCAGGATATGAAGCTTGAACTGGACGATGCGGTTATGCAACTGCTGGCGGAAGTGGGCTACGACCCGGTCTACGGCGCACGTCCTCTCAAGCGGGCGATTCAGCGGATGATTGAAAACCCGCTGGCGCAGAAGCTACTGCAGGGCGGCTTTGTGCCCGGCGACACTATTCGTGCCGCTGTAGAGAACGACCAGTTGGTGTTCTCAAAGGCCTGACAAAGCCGGGCGTCAGCCAATAAAAAAGGCCGGGCAACCAAACGTGGTTGCCCGGCCTTTTTTGTGGTGAGAAAACTAGCGTTGGGCGGGTGCCGAGCCTTCCGGCCCGCAGTTTTCTTCCATAATCTCCCGGAACCGGCGACGTTGCTCTTCGATTTCGTCCGGCGCCAGGTAACGCATCTCGCCGTTCTCCTCAACCCGGATCCGTGCGTTGCTGTTCAGCACGTCCAGATTGGACCGGGCGGTGGCACAATTGGCTTCCCGCTGCTTGCGGCGCGCTTCCTCAACAGCGGTCTCCTGACGGCGCTGTTCCTGGGAGCGCTGCTGCTCCTGCAGTTCTCCCAGCTGTTCCTGGGCACTCTGGCGCTGGCCTGACTGGCTTCTGCTGGTCGTGCCGGAGCGGACATTCACCTGCTCCGAGTTCGCGCCCGTTGGCTGGCGGTCGCCAAAGTGGGTTACGCCGTTCTCATCTGTCCATTTATACACTGAAGCGCCGGCCACAAGGCCCGGTGTCATCGCCATCAGAAGTGTCAGCATCAGGATTTTTCGATTCATGTCTCTGCCCGTTTCTTGTCTACTGCCTGGGGATATCATGCCACCGAAACGATGGATTTTCCCTTGCCTGGTTCAAATCTCTTGCACGTTATATCCGGTCAGTATGGCAGAGTGTAGAGGAAAATGGTCGCAATTAAGCCACAGCGCCTATTGACAGTGAGTTTCCCGCTGTCAGAATTACCGATTGCCTGAAGACTGGGGTCAATACGGCAGGCAATCCCGAGCGAGTATCCCCCGTTAATCACCACACTGAGTTCGCCACGCGCTGGCGGGCGCTGGTTGTTGCTTACGTGCAACCCGTTGATTGGTCGTTCTCCGCAACCCTCAGGAGGGCGGCTGGCCAGGAGACAACCTCTTATTCATGGTGTGGAGGAGTGCCGGTTCCGCTTTCAAAAGAAGCAGGGAAACCGAAAATCCAGGCAACCGGGGCGAAACCCGGCTCATTCACTCGTAGAAGAGGGTAGAAAATCGTGGAGTTATTGTCTGGCGCCGATATGCTGATCCGCTCCCTGCAAGATGAAGGGATCGAATACATATACGGCTATCCGGGTGGTGCAGCCCTTCATATTTATGATGCGCTGTTCAGGCAGGACAAAGTCAAGCATATTCTGGTTCGGCACGAGCAGGCGGCGGTCCACATGGCCGACGGCTACGCCCGTGCAACCGGAAAACCAGGTACCGTACTGGTGACCTCGGGTCCTGGAGCCACCAACACTATTACCGGCATTGCCACCGCCTTTATGGATTCCATCCCCATGGTGGTTCTGTGCGGCCAGGTTGCATCCACCCTGATTGGTGAAGATGCTTTCCAGGAAACCGATATGATGGGTGTTTCCCGCCCGGTGGTGAAGCACAACCTCAGTGTGCGTCATCCGGAAGAGATTCCCGAAGTCATTCGCAAGGCCTACTACATTGCCGCGACCGGCCGTCCCGGCCCGGTGGTGGTGGATATCCCCAAGGATATGACCACCCCGAACGAGCGCTATGAGTACTCCTATCCCAAGAAAGTGAAACTGCGCTCCTATAACCCGGCGGTTCGTGGCCACGCAGGCCAGATCAAGAAAGCCGTGGATATGTTGATGGCCGCCAAGCGCCCGATGATCTACGCCGGTGGCGGGGTGATTCTGGGTAAGGCCTCCAGCCAGTTGACGGAGTTAACCAAAACCCTGGGATTCCCGATCACCAATACCCTGATGGGCATTGGCTGTTATCCGGCGACTGACAAACAACACCTTGGCTGGCTGGGCATGCACGGCACCTACGAAGCCAACATGGCGATGCACCACTCAGACCTGATTCTCTGTGTCGGCGCGCGTTTTGATGACCGGGTAACCAATGCCACCGAGAAGTTCTGCCCTGGCGCTCGCATCATCCATATCGACATTGACCCCGCGTCTATTTCCAAAACGATTGATGCCGATGTGCCGATTGTGGGCCCGGTGGATGCGGTTCTGAAAGAAATGCTCTCACTGGTCAAAGAGTCCAAAGACAAGCCGGATGCGGATGCGCTCGCGGCCTGGTGGAAGCAGATTGAGGAGTGGCGAGCATTCCACGGGATGCGTTACGAGACCAGTCCGGACGTCATCAAGCCGCAGGAAGTGGTTGAGATGCTCTGGAAGCTCACCAATGGCGACGCCTTTGTGACCAGCGATGTTGGTCAGCACCAGATGTTCGCGGCCCAGTATTACAAGTTTGATAAGCCCAACCGCTGGATCAACTCCGGGGGCCTTGGCACCATGGGCTTCGGCTTGCCGGCAGCTATGGGCATCAAGCTGACTCACCCGGATGACGAAGTGCTGTGCTTCACCGGTGAGGGTAGTATCCAGATGAACATTCAGGAGCTGTCTACCTGCAAGCAATACAATCTGCCTGTGAAGATCATCAACCTGAACAACCAGGCACTGGGTATGGTCAAGCAATGGCAGGACATGAACTATGAGTCCCGGCACGCTGAATCCTACATGGAGTCATTGCCCGATTTCATCAAGCTGGCGGAAGCCTACGGTCATGTCGGTGTTCGCATTGAGCGCAAGGAAGATCTTGAGCCCAAGCTCAAGGAAGTTCTGGCGATGAAAGACAAGCTGGTGTTTGTGGACATCTACGTTGACCGCTTCGAGCATGTGTACCCTATGCAGGTTGCCCGTGGTTCCATGAAAGACATGTGGCTCAGCAAAACGGAGAGGGTGTGATCATGCGTCGAATCATTTCTGTTTTGCTTGAAAACGAACCCGGTGCCTTGTCTCGGGTAGTTGGTCTGTTCTCGCAGCGCAACTACAACATCGAGACCCTGACCGTGGCCCCGACGGAGGATGAGACGCTGTCCCGCCTGACCGTCACCACCACCGGCTCTGATAAGGTCATCGAACAGATCACCAAACAGCTGAACAAGCTGATTGAAGTGGTCAAGCTGGTCGATCTTACCGAAGGTTCGCACATTGAGCGCGAACTGATGCTGGTGAAGCTCAAGGCGACCGGCTCCCAGCGTGCGGAAATCAAGCGCACGGTGGATATCTTCCGAGGCCAGATCGTGGACGTGACCAGTTCCGTGTACACGGTGCAGTTGGCGGGTGACAGCGACAAGCTGGATGGCTTTATCCAGGCGGTAGGTACCTCCGGAATCCTTGAAGTGGTGCGTACCGGCGTGTCAGGTATCGCTCGTGGCGAAAAGGTGCTCAGCCTCTGAGGCTGCTTTGCAAATTTGAACATCATGGCCCGGCAGGGCCATTACATATAATAGAGGTTTCTCATGCAGGTTTATTACGATAAGGATTGTGATCTTTCCATCATCCAGGGCAAGAAAGTTGCCATTCTGGGTTTCGGTTCTCAGGGCCACGCCCACGCGTGCAACCTGAAAGACTCTGGCGTTGACGTAGTGGTTGGCCTGCGCGCCGGCTCTTCCTCCATCGCCAAGGCCGAAGCCTATGGCCTGAAGACCAGTGACGTGGCTTCGGCCGTTGCTTCCGCCGACGTTGTCATGGTGCTGACTCCGGACGAGTTCCAGGCCCAGCTGTACCGCGAGGAAATCGAGCCGAACCTGAAGCAGGGCGCTACCCTGGCCTTCGCTCACGGCTTCGCGATCCACTACAACCAGATCGTTCCCCGTAAAGATCTGGACGTGATCATGGTTGCCCCGAAGGCACCGGGCCACACGGTGCGCACCGAGTTCACCAAGGGCGGTGGTATTCCTGATCTGATCGCCATCTTCCAGGACGCTTCCGGCAACGCCAAGAACGTTGCTCTGTCCTACGCCAGCGGCGTAGGCGGCGGCCGCACCGGTATCATCGAAACCACCTTCAAAGACGAAACCGAAACCGACCTGTTCGGTGAGCAGGCGGTTCTGTGTGGCGGCGCGGTTGAGCTGGTTAAAGCTGGCTTCGAAACCCTGACCGAGGCAGGCTACGCTCCGGAAATGGCTTACTTCGAGTGTCTGCACGAGCTGAAGCTGATTGTTGACCTGATGTACGAAGGTGGCATCGCCAACATGAACTACTCCATCTCCAACAACGCCGAGTACGGTGAGTACGTAACCGGCCCGGAGGTGATTAACGAGCAGTCCCGTGAAGCCATGCGCAACGCACTGAAGCGCATTCAGAGTGGCGAATACGCCAAGATGTTCATCTCTGAGGGCGCCCTGAACTATCCGTCCATGACCGCTCGTCGTCGCCAGAACGCGGCGCACGAGATCGAGACTGTAGGCGAGAAGCTGCGCTCCATGATGCCGTGGATTTCCGCGAACAAGATCGTAGACAAAGAAAAGAACTGATCCGGAATTTCCGGTACGGTTTGAAAGCGCGGCCCTAGTGGCCGCGTTTTTCGTATATACTCCGCCCAAATGCTTTCCGGAGTTTATGGAATGACTGAAGATAAAAAAACTGTCGACAAGCCCGAGTCACAGGGTGGTCCCGAGCCAGATATTGCGGCTGGTGAAGTGGTTGAAGAAGAGGTGGTTGAGGGTGCCAAGGTGCGCCGTAAAGGTATCTATCTCCTGCCCAATGCGCTGACAACGGCCTCCCTGTTTTCGGGGTTCTATGCCATTGTCTCGGCGGCCAATGGTGTTTTCGATAATGCCGCCATCGCGATATTTGTTTCCATGATTCTCGACGGCCTTGATGGCCGGGTAGCGCGGATGACCAATACCCAGAGCAAGTTCGGGGAAGAATACGATAGCCTTGCCGACATGGTGGCGTTCGGCGTTGCGCCCGGAATGGTGGCTTTTTTCTGGGCTCTGAACGGCCTCGACAAGGTTGGCTGGGCTATTACATTCATCTACGTTGCCGGAGCTGCCCTGCGCCTCGCTCGTTTCAACACCCAGATTGGATCGGTGGACAAAAAGTACTTTGTGGGGCTGCCGAGCCCGGCAGCTGCAGCGTGTGTGGCGGGTCTGGTCTGGTGCTTCCATCAGTATGAGCCAGCCACCTGGTTGACCCTGCTTTCGATTATTGTTGTCGGCGGCACCGGCCTATTGATGGTCAGCAATGTGCTTTACCGCAGTTTCAAGGATCTCGATATGCGGGGGCGGGTGCCATTCGCGGCCATCCTGCTGGTAGTGCTGATTCTTGTGGTGATCGCCCTTGACCCGGCAACCGTATTGTTTACGGCATTCCTGATATATGCACTGTCTGGTCCGGTGCGCGCCTTGTTCAGACAAAAGGCAAAACGCGCCTGATGCTATAGTGCACCCGCCCGGGGACGTCCGGGCGGGAATTTCTCCGGGAATCTACGGTCACTTATTCAAACCGCTTCCTCTGGAGTCAGCCCATGCTCATCAAACGGCGCCCTTCATGGTCTTTGCCCGAATCCGAAGTCACTCCCCGGTCTGTCTATCTGAACCGACGTAAATTCATGACCGGAGCTATTGCCTCTGCTGCAGCCCTCGCTGCGCCCGGCCTTTTGCGGGCAGGTGGCAGCCCGACAACCACACCGTTGACCTTCCGTGAAGCGCCGGAGTACTCGACCGACGAGAAGAAAACGCCCTTTGATGCAGTAGCCAAGTACAATAATTTCTATGAGTTTGGCACCGGCAAGGGCGACCCTGCCAAGTATGCCCACGAGATGTCTGTGGACCCCTGGTCTGTGGAGGTTGATGGCGAGTGTGCCCGGCCAGGTCGTTACGCCCTGGAAGATCTGCTGAAGCCCCACGACTATGAAGAGCGAATCTACCGGCTCCGCTGTGTTGAGGCTTGGTCTATGGTGATTCCCTGGGTTGGCGTGCCGTTAGCGACAGTATTAAGCCGCCTGGAGCCGAATTCGCGAGCGAAGTACGTGTACTTCGAAACCCTGCATGACCCAAAACAGATGCGAGGGCAGCGCTCCCTGTTCAGTACCATAGATTGGCCGTACAGGGAGGGGCTACGTATGGATGAGGCGATGAACGAGCTTTCTTTCCTGGCGATTGGTCTCTATGGCGAAACCCTGCCTAATCAGAATGGCGCTCCGATCCGCCTCGTGGTTCCCTGGAAGTACGGATTCAAGAGTATTAAATCGATAGTTCGGATTCGGTTTCTGGAAGAGCAGCCTAAAACGACCTGGGAATTGCTTGCGCCAAGTGAGTACGGATTCTATGCCAACGTAAACCCTGAGGTGGATCATCCGCGTTGGAGTCAGAAGAGAGAGCGGCGTTTACCCTCTGGTGTGCTCCGTCCGAATTGGATGGAAACCCGAATGTTTAATGGTTACGAAGAGCAGGTTGCGCATCTCTACAAAGGGATGGACCTGGCCAAGTTCTACTGATGTTGCCTGCAGCCGAACGAATGGTGTCGAGCGTTGTGGCGAAAGTTACCGTCTTTTGCGTCGCCTTGATGCCGCTGATATGGCTGGTGTCCGATGTTGTGGTTGGCCGAATAGGGCCGGATCCTGGTCAGGAGATAACAGAACGGCTGGGTATTGCGGCCTTCCAGTTATTGCTTGTGACGCTTCTGATAACGCCGTTGAAGAAAATGACCGGCTGGTCCGGTTGGTTGCGCCACCGGCGCATGCTGGGTTTGTTTGCCTTCTTTTACGCAGTGTTGCATGTGTTTGCGTTCTTGCAGCTGATTCTCGGTTGGGGCGATTTGTGGGCGACCTTCACACGCCGGCCTTACATCGCCTTGGGTGCTGTTGCCTTCCTCCTGATGATTCCTCTCGCATTAACGTCAACAAAAGCGATGATGAAGCGGATGGGTCGTCGATGGAAACCGGTCCACCGCTTGATCTACCTGTCGGCAATTTTCGCCTGGCTGCATTTTTTGTGGCAGGCAAGAAGCGATGTGACCGAAATGGTGGTATACGGGCTGTTGCTTCTGGCTTTGCTGTTTATCAGGGCATACTGGTTTGGTGTTTCTTCGTTGGTTCCCTTGCGAAAGTCCAGAGCTTGATTGGAAAGTAAGCATTTTGGTGGCGTATTGACCAGTGGCATAGGTGGAAACCGAATGAGGGGAAAGTTTTTCGAAAAAGGGCGTTGACAGTTTTCGTGGCGCCTGTAGAATGCGCACCACTTCTGAGGGACAAGCCGCTGACGGCAACCTCCCAGACGAAAGCAACTGTTTGAAAGTATTCGAAAATTTGATCTGAAGATTCTTCGAAATAAACGGTTGACAGGGCAGCGGAACGATGTAGAATACGCGGCCTTGATTGAGCAACAGCTCAAACGCTCTTTAAAAAGTTAACCAAGTAATTCGTGTGGGCGCTGGCCGAGGTATTTCGGATACGAAATATCAGGACAGTGACTCGTCGAAATTGAGTTTTGTCTTGAGCAAGAATTAAGAACTTTCGAGTTCTTGTATGATTTAAACTGAAGAGTTTGATCATGGCTCAGATTGAACGCTGGCGGCAGGCTTAACACATGCAAGTCGAGCGGTAACAGGGGGTGCTTGCACCCCGCTGACGAGCGGCGGACGGGTGAGTAATGCTTAGGAATCTGCCCAGTAGTGGGGGATAGCCCGGGGAAACCCGGATTAATACCGCATACGTCCTACGGGAGAAAGCAGGGGATCTTCGGACCTTGCGCTACTGGATGAGCCTAAGTCGGATTAGCTAGTTGGTGGGGTAAAGGCCTACCAAGGCGACGATCCGTAGCTGGTCTGAGAGGATGATCAGCCACATCGGGACTGAGACACGGCCCGAACTCCTACGGGAGGCAGCAGTGGGGAATATTGGACAATGGGGGCAACCCTGATCCAGCCATGCCGCGTGTGTGAAGAAGGCTTTCGGGTTGTAAAGCACTTTCAGCGAGGAGGAAGGCTCTGAAGTTAATACCTTCAGGGATTGACGTTACTCGCAGAAGAAGCACCGGCTAACTCCGTGCCAGCAGCCGCGGTAATACGGAGGGTGCAAGCGTTAATCGGAATTACTGGGCGTAAAGCGCGCGTAGGTGGTTAGGTAAGCGAGATGTGAAAGCCCCGGGCTTAACCTGGGAACGGCATTTCGAACTGTCTGACTAGAGTGTGGTAGAGGGTAGTGGAATTTCCTGTGTAGCGGTGAAATGCGTAGATATAGGAAGGAACACCAGTGGCGAAGGCGGCTACCTGGACCAACACTGACACTGAGGTGCGAAAGCGTGGGGAGCAAACAGGATTAGATACCCTGGTAGTCCACGCCGTAAACGATGTCAACTAGCCGTTGGGACTCTTGAAGTCTTAGTGGCGCAGCTAACGCACTAAGTTGACCGCCTGGGGAGTACGGCCGCAAGGTTAAAACTCAAATGAATTGACGGGGGCCCGCACAAGCGGTGGAGCATGTGGTTTAATTCGACGCAACGCGAAGAACCTTACCTGGCCTTGACATCCAGAGAACTTTCCAGAGATGGATTGGTGCCTTCGGGAACTCTGAGACAGGTGCTGCATGGCCGTCGTCAGCTCGTGTCGTGAGATGTTGGGTTAAGTCCCGTAACGAGCGCAACCCCTATCCCTGGTTGCTAGCAGGTAATGCTGAGAACTCCAGGGAGACTGCCGGTGACAAACCGGAGGAAGGTGGGGATGACGTCAGGTCATCATGGCCCTTACGGCCAGGGCTACACACGTGCTACAATGGCGCGTACAGAGGGCTGCCAACTCGCGAGAGTGCGCCAATCCCTTAAAACGCGTCGTAGTCCGGATCGGAGTCTGCAACTCGACTCCGTGAAGTCGGAATCGCTAGTAATCGCGAATCAGAATGTCGCGGTGAATACGTTCCCGGGCCTTGTACACACCGCCCGTCACACCATGGGAGTGGATTGCACCAGAAGTAGTTAGTCTAACCTTCGGGAGGACGATTACCACGGTGTGGTTCATGACTGGGGTGAAGTCGTAACAAGGTAGCCGTAGGGGAACCTGCGGCTGGATCACCTCCTTAAACGAAGCCGAATACTTCGGTCAGAGTCCACACGAATTACTTGGTTGGCTAATAAAGAGAGCAAAAGGGGCTTTGCAGTCCCGATGACTGTGTCGCATTAAAGTGAGGCAGGCATTAGCGCTGTAGATTGTGACAGCTGACAAGGCGCAGGCTGAGAGAGCGAGGGAGCGTACATGAGTACGTGACCGAGTGAACGAAGGCTGCAACGCAGCTCAGGTGGCACAAGATGCAGTGATAATTGGGTCTGTAGCTCAGGTGGTTAGAGCGCACCCCTGATAAGGGTGAGGTCGGTGGTTCAAGTCCACCCAGACCCACCAGAATTATCCAGCTCGTCGTTGCGCCAAGACTCGCATACTGATTGTATGCTTCGCCTTGACGCGCCTAGATCTGAATAATTCTTGGCAGCTTAATTGGGGCTGTAGCTCAGTTGGGAGAGCGCCTGCCTTGCACGCAGGAGGTCAGCGGTTCGATCCCGCTCAGCTCCACCAAAAAAGCCCAAAAGATCGATGCGTAACTAACTGACTAACTACGGTTAGCAGTGTACAGAAACAAGCTTTTCAGTGGTATGACTCGATAAAGGGTTGTTGCTGAAGATCTTCTTTCTGATCACTGGGTCAGATTTGCTCTTTAACAAATTGGATGAGATAGAACACGAATAGATTTCTCTCATTATCTCCGAGAGAAACTGTTCAAAGTGATAGCGATTTCAAGCGTTATCCGGTGTTGTCGTTGAAGTGGTTGTTATATTGCTTCAAGTGGCTGTCTCGAAGACACCTCGGAATCGGGCTTGCCTGGTGATGGGTGTGAATTCGTGATCAGTTGTCTTGGGGTTATATAGTCAAGCAACTAAGCGCATACGGTGGATGCCTTGGCAGTCAGAGGCGATGAAAGACGTGGAAGCCTGCGATAAGGTTCGGGGAGCTGGCAAACGAGCTGTGATCCGGACATCTCTGAATGGGGAAACCCACCTGGTTTCGGCCAGGTATCTTGTACTGAATCCATAGGTGCAAGAGGCGAACCGGGGGAACTGAAACATCTAAGTACCCCGAGGAAAAGAAATCAACCGAGATTCCCTAAGTAGCGGCGAGCGAACGGGGACCAGCCCTTAAGCTGGACAACTGGTAGGAGAAGGCCCTGGAAAGTGCCGCCATAGTGGGTGATAGCCCCGTATCCGAAACCTGAGTCCAGTGAAATCGAGTAGGTCGGCGCACGAGAAACGTTGACTGAACATGGGGGGACCATCCTCCAAGGCTAAATACTCCTGACTGACCGATAGTGAACCAGTACCGTGAGGGAAAGGCGAAAAGAACCCCTGTGAGGGGAGTGAAATAGACCCTGAAACCGTATGCGTACAAGCAGTCGGAGCAGACTTGTTCTGTGACGGCGTACCTTTTGTATAATGGGTCAGCGACTTATGTTCAGTGGCGAGGTTAACCGTTTAGGGGAGCCGTAGGGAAACCGAGTCTGAATAGGGCGAATTAGTCGCTGGGCATAGACCCGAAACCGGGCGATCTATCCATGAGCAGGTTGAAGGTGCCGTAACAGGCACTGGAGGACCGAACCCACTGTCGTTGAAAAGCCAGGGGATGACTTGTGGATCGGAGTGAAAGGCTAATCAAGCCCGGAGATAGCTGGTTCTCCCCGAAAGCTATTTAGGTAGCGCCTCGGACGAATACCACAGGGGGTAGAGCACTGTTTCGGCTAGGGGGTCATCTCGACTTACCAACCCGATGCAAACTCCGAATACCTGTGAGTACTATCCGGGAGACACACGGCGGGTGCTAACGTCCGTCGTGAAGAGGGAAACAACCCAGACCGCCAGCTAAGGTCCCAAAGTACCAGTTAAGTGGGAAACGATGTGGGAAGGCTCAGACAGCTAGGAGGTTGGCTTAGAAGCAGCCATCCTTTAAAGAAAGCGTAATAGCTCACTAGTCGAGTCGGCCTGCGCGGAAGATGTAACGGGGCTCAAACTGGTCACCGAAGCTGCGGCTGCATACTTTGTATGCGGGGTAGGGGAGCGTTCTGTAAGCCTGCGAAGGTGTGTTGAGAAGCATGCTGGAGGTATCAGAAGTGCGAATGCTGACATGAGTAACGACAATGCGGGTGAAAAACCCGCACGCCGGAAGACCAAGGGTTCCTGCGCAACGCTAATCGGCGCAGGGTGAGTCGGCCCCTAAGGCGAGACCGAAAGGTGTAGTCGATGGGAAACGGGTTAATATTCCCGTACCTTGGATAGCTGCGATGGAGAGACGGAGAAGGCTAGGTGAGCCGGGCGACGGTTGTCCCGGTTTAAGCGAGTAGGGAGTGGACTTAGGCAAATCCGGGTCCACAATTCTGAGACGCGACGACGAGTGCCCAAGGGTGCGAAGTCATTGATGCCCTGCTTCCAGGAAAATCTTCTAAGCTTCAGGCTATTCGAGACCGTACCCCAAACCGACACAGGTGGTCAGGTAGAGAATACCAAGGCGCTTGAGAGAACTCGGGTAAAGGAACTAGGCAAAATGGTGCCGTAACTTCGGGAGAAGGCACGCCGGTGTGTACGTGAAGCCCCTGCGGGTGGAGCGGAAGCCGGTCGAAGATACCAGGCCCCTGCGACTGTTTATTAAAAACACAGCACTCTGCAAACACGTAAGTGGACGTATAGGGTGTGACGCCTGCCCGGTGCCGGAAGGTTAATTGATGGGGTTAGCACTCGTGCGAAGCTCTTGATCGAAGCCCCGGTAAACGGCGGCCGTAACTATAACGGTCCTAAGGTAGCGAAATTCCTTGTCGGGTAAGTTCCGACCTGCACGAATGGCGTAACGATGGGGGCGCTGTCTCTACCCGAGACTCAGTGAAATTGAAATCGCCGTGAAGATGCGGTGTATCCGCGGCTAGACGGAAAGACCCCGTGAACCTTTACTATAGCTTCACAGTGAACTTTGAGCATGCTTGTGTAGGATAGCTGGGAGGCTTTGAACCCGGGACGCCAGTTCCGGTGGAGCCAACCTTGAAATACCAGCCTGGCATGTTTGAGGTTCTAACTCTGACCCCTTATCGGGGTTGAGGACACTGTGTGGTGGGTAGTTTGACTGGGGCGGTCTCCTCCCAAAGCGTAACGGAGGAGCACAAAGGTGGGCTAAGTACGGTCGGACATCGTACGGTTAGTGTAATGGCACAAGCCCGCTTGACTGCGAGACAGACACGTCGAGCAGGTACGAAAGTAGGTCATAGTGATCCGGTGGTTCTGTATGGAAGGGCCATCGCTCAACGGATAAAAGGTACTCCGGGGATAACAGGCTGATACCGCCCAAGAGTTCACATCGACGGCGGTGTTTGGCACCTCGATGTCGGCTCATCACATCCTGGGGCTGAAGCCGGTCCCAAGGGTATGGCTGTTCGCCATTTAAAGTGGTACGCGAGCTGGGTTTAGAACGTCGTGAGACAGTTCGGTCCCTATCTGCCGTGGACGTTGGAGATTTGAGGAAAGCTGCTCCTAGTACGAGAGGACCGGAGTGGACGAACCGCTGGTGTTCGGGTTGTGTCGCCAGACGCATTGCCCGGTAGCTATGTTCGGACAGGATAACCGCTGAAAGCATCTAAGCGGGAAGCCCCTTCCAAGATGAGATCTCCCTGAGGCCTTGAGCCTCCTGAAGAGCCGTTCAAGACCAGGACGTTGATAGGCTGGGTGTGTAAGCGCTGTGAGGCGTTGAGCTAACCAGTACTAATTGCTCGTGCGGCTTGACTATATAACACCCAAGACAATTGCGGATAACGCAGAGCAGGGCAAACGCCACGCTCCATAGAAATCAACATCACGTTCCATCTCGTCCTTCCCAGTGATCATCCGTTTTGCCTGACGACCATAGCGGTCTGGAACCACCTGATCCCATCCCGAACTCAGAAGTGAAACAGACCAGCGCCGATGGTAGTGTGGTTCGCCCATGTGAGAGTAGGTCATCGTCAGGCTCTTAATACCAAAGCCCCAGCATCCTTGATGTTGGGGCTTTTTTATTTGTGCTTCGGGAGAAGTGATATACTCCCTACCATTATCCAAACCCAAACCAAGTTTTGATGGGAGCCTTCCAATGGCCGCAACTGATCACCTGGTCATTTTTGACACTACTCTCCGTGATGGCGAACAGAGCCCTGGCGCCACCATGAACAAGAACGAGAAGCTGCGTATTGCCAAGGTGCTCGAGAAATTGCGCGTGGATGTGATAGAGGCCGGCTTTGCAATTGCCAGTCAGGGCGACTTCGAAGCGGTCAAGGCCATCGCAGAAACCATCAAGGATTCCACGGTATGTAGTCTTGCTCGTGCCCTGGATAAAGATATTGATCGTGCGGCGGAGGCCATCCGCCCAGCGGACAGCGGCCGTATCCATACCTTTATTGCCACCTCACCGATCCATATGAAGCATAAGCTGCAGATGGAGCCAGACCAGGTGGTGGAGCAGGCGGTTCGGGCGGTAAAGCGTGCTCGTAGCCATACCGACGACGTGGAGTTTTCCTGTGAAGACGCCGGTCGTTCCGAGCTGGATTTCCTGTGCCGAATTATCGAAGCGGCGATTGATGCCGGCGCCCGAACCATTAATATTCCAGACACTGTCGGTTATGCAATCCCCGAGCAGTTCGCTGAAACAATTCGACAGCTATTGAACCGTATCCCCAACGCTGACAAAGCCATTTTTTCCGTCCATTGTCATAATGATCTGGGGCTGGCTGTGGCTAACTCTCTTGCTGCGGTTACCAGTGGTGCCCGCCAGGTGGAGTGCACCATTAACGGTCTGGGTGAACGTGCCGGTAATGCTTCTCTGGAAGAAATCGTGATGGCGGTGCGTACCCGCCAGGATCTCTTCAATATTGATACACGAATCGATACCCAGCACATCGTGCCGGCGTCCCGGCTTGTGTCGACCATTACCGGTTTTCCGGTTCAGCCCAACAAAGCGATTGTCGGAGCCAATGCCTTTGCCCATGAATCCGGAATCCATCAGGATGGCGTTCTGAAGCACCGGGAAACCTATGAGATTATGCGCGCGCAAGACGTGGGCTGGCATACCAATAGCCTGGTTCTGGGTAAGCATTCCGGTCGTAACGCCTTCCGTACCCGGTTACTGGAACTGGGCATTCAGTTCGATACCGAGTCCGAGCTGAATGAAGCGTTTACCCGTTTCAAGGCCCTGGCTGATCTGAAGCACGAGATTTTTGATGAAGATCTCCAGGCCATAGCCAGCGACACGCGTCAGAAAGACGAGGAGGGGCGTTATGGTCTCGTCTGCATGCAGGTCTGCTCGGAAACCGGTGTTGTACCCAAGGCTCATCTGACCCTGACCATGGATGGCAAGGAACACACGGTTGAGGCCGAGGGCAGTGGTCCGGTGGATGCAACATTCAAAGCGATTGAGTCGCTGGTTGATTCAGGCTGTAATCTCCAGCTGTATTCCGTGAATAATATAACCAGTGGCACCGATGCCCAGGGCGAAGTGACCGTGCGCCTTGAGCGTGGCGGGCGTATTGTCAATGGCGTTGGCTCTGATACTGATATCATCATCGCATCAGCAAAGGCCTATATCGAGGCGTTGAACCTGATTGCCAGAGGTGGTATTCGTCAGCACCCTCAGGTGGCCGATGTCTGATAGTGACGTTATGTGGCACTTGTCCCCGGTCAGAGGCATGACGTGATCCGAAAAGAAGCGGAAAGGCAGTTCTATCTCGGGGCCGCAGGCATTCATCTGTGGTATGCCCGCGCACCGCTGCCTGGCGCGGCGGCAAGCCCGGAGTATGATTTCTGCGTTGCCGAAGTCGAGCCAGCCCCGGTCGTTGTTGATGCGCCGGCAACCAAGCGTACCGTGCCCACTCGCCCTGCCGTTGATCCCGGCAATAAAGACCGTCTGGCGCAACTCAAAAATCTGATGGAGACCGGCGCTGGTAAACCAGATAAAGCAGCGCCGCTGGCCGAGGCTGAGTCGCAAGTTGTGGATTCCGTCGAGCCAGACTCGGCCGCAGAACTGTTGGGTGAAAATCAGCCCAATGTCAGCCCACGGGTTGCTTCGATCAAAGATATCGCTCGGCTGTGTCTGCAGTTCTGGGTGGGAGATAGAGTTCTTTTGCTTGCCAATCTCTCCGAGGAAGCCAGTTTCAGCATGCAGGACGCACTGGCTCGCAACATTCTTCGCAGTCTCGGTGAGCAGACCCTGGACATGTCAGACGTCATTCGCTGGCCACTGTTCAATAATCTGAGGGTGTCGCTCAACAGTGATGCAGATCTGACGGGCTTACTGCGGCAAGCGCTGGTCCCTGCCACTGGCAAGTCTGTCATAGCGCTTGGTCTGGGAGCCGGGGCCGGTGCGGTACCCAATATCCTTTCCGACGTTATGGGTCGCGGCCCGGAAGTGGTGTTTGACGCCTCCCTTGCTGGCCTGGCAAGTAACCCGGTATTGAAACGAGAGTTATGGCAAAAGATTCGCTCCCTGGGCGCGAAGGATTAATGTCGACACAAATCCTTCGCCAGGTTCAGAATCAGGACCTGACGGTTCGCAGCCTCGTGGAATCCGATCTCCCCCGAGTGATGGAACTGGAGCGCCTGGGGTATTCTCACCCCTGGCCGGTGTCTGTATTCCAGGACTGTTTTAAGCCGCAATATCGACTGTGGGCGCTGATGCAAGGCGATGAGTTGGTAGGTTATGCCGTAGTCAACTATATGGTTGATGAGGCTCACCTGCTGAATGTCTGCGTGCATCCTGCCCTGCGGGGTCACGGAGCTGGCCGTTACTTGTTGCGCTACGCCGTGGCTGAATCTATCCGGGACGGAATGGTACAGATGATTCTGGAAGTCCGGCAAAGCAACGAAGCGGCGGCTGCGTTGTATGCCAGCGAGGGATTTGAGGAAATCGGCCGCAGGCCCGGCTACTACCCGGATGCCACTGGACGAGAAGATGCCTGCGTAATGGTCTATCGGTTCACCTGACCCCACGCTACCCCGTATAATAGTCCGTTTTTCACCCAACCCAATCAGGTTTCCGTTGTTTATGTCTAACCTATCCCAGGAAGTGGCCAAGCGCCGCACCTTTGCGATTATCTCGCACCCGGATGCCGGTAAAACCACCATTACCGAGAAAGTGCTGCTCTTCGGTCAGGCGCTTCAGAAAGCCGGAACGGTCAAGGGCAAGAAGTCCGGCCAGCACGCAAAGTCCGACTGGATGGAGATGGAAAAAGAGCGGGGTATCTCGGTCACCACCTCAGTGATGCAGTTTCCTTATGGTGGCAAGCTGGTCAACCTGTTGGATACCCCAGGTCACGAAGACTTCTCTGAGGATACCTATCGGACCCTGACGGCGGTTGATTCGTGCCTGATGGTTATCGACAGCGCCAAGGGCGTTGAGGAACGCACCATCAAGCTGATGGAAGTGACCCGCCTGCGTGATACGCCAATCATCACCTTCATGAACAAACTGGATCGCGACACCCGGGACCCGATCGAGTTAATGGATGAAGTGGAAGATGTTCTAAAAATTGCCTGCGCCCCCATCACCTGGCCGATTGGCATGGGCAAGAGTTTCAAGGGTGTCTACCACTTGTATCGGGATGAAGTGATCCTCTATCAGACTGGCCAGGGCCACACCATTCAGGAAAAGCGGGTTGTCAAAGGCCTGAATAACCCCGAGCTCGATGAAGCGATTGGCGGCTATGCCGCTGACCTGCGTGACGAAATTGAATTGGTTAAGGGTGCGTCTCATGAGTTTGATCATGAGGCATTCCTTGCCGGGCAACTAACCCCGGTGTTCTTTGGTACCGCACTCGGTAATTTCGGTGTGGACCATATGCTGGATGGCCTGGTTGACTGGGCGCCTGCGCCCCAGGGGCGCGAAACGGATGTGCGCAAGGTTGAGCCGGCGGAAGATACTTTTTCCGGTTTTGTATTCAAGATCCAGGCAAACATGGACCCACAGCATCGTGACCGGGTCGCGTTCCTGCGTATCGTGTCAGGTCGCTACAATCAGGGTATGAAGGCGCGCCATGTGCGGATTGGTAAAGAGGTGAGGTTCTCCGATGCACTGACGTTCATGGCGGGTGATCGTGAGCATGCCGAAGAAGCTTATGCCGGGGATATCATCGGCCTGCATAACCACGGCACCATCCAGTTGGGTGATACGTTCACCGCAGGCGACGACATGAAGTTTACCGGCATTCCCAACTTCGCACCGGAGCTGTTCCGTCGTATCCGGCTCAAGGATCCTCTCAAGGCCAAGCAGCTGCAGAAAGGGCTGATTCAGCTCTCCGAAGAGGGGGCTGTACAGGTGTTCCGGCCGATGAAGAACAACGACCTGATCGTGGGTGCAGTTGGTGTGCTGCAGTTCGACGTGGTGGTGAGTCGTCTCAAGAGTGAATACAAAGTCGAGGCTGTTTACGAGCCGATCAACGTCGCTACAGCGCGTTGGGTGAGTTGCAGTGATGAGCGCAAGCTGGATGAATTCCAGCGCAAGAACCAGGACAACCTGGCGCTTGATGGCAGTGACCGCCTGGCCTATATCGCCCCGACGATGGTGAACCTGAATCTGGCTCAGGAGCGTTATCCTGACATCCAGTTCCATAAAACCCGGGAACACTAACCAGCCACCGGAGGATTCCATGCAGCTGGTCGATGCCCATTGTCATTTCGATTTCCCCGAATTTGACGGGGTTCGCGATCAGGTTCTGGATACGGCCAGGGCTCGGGGTGTGGAGGCGCTGGTGGTTCCGGGGGTGCGCAGGGTGGATTGGGATCGGGTTGAGGCGCTGGCGTCCCCGGCACGCGGGCTCTGGTATTGTCTTGGCATTCATCCCTGGTTCGTCGACGAGCACAGCGAGCAGGATCTGGTGGTTCTGGAAACTCGGCTTTCGGCCCGGCCCGAGGGCTGCGTAGGGCTTGGTGAGTGTGGCCTTGATGCCCTTCATGGCGATCTCTCTGCACAATTGCCGTGGTTCCAGGCGCAGATCGACATTGCGGCCAGGCTAACCTTGCCTCTGGTCATCCATTCGGTGCGCAGCCATGATCAGGTGCATGGCCTGCTGCGATCGTCCGGCTGGTCCGGCAGGGCCCTGATTCACGGGTTTTCCGGCAGCTACCAGCAAGCCAGGAAACTGGTAGATCTGGGATGCTTTATCGGTGTGGGGGGTGTGATTACCCACGACCGGGCCCATAAAACCCGCGATGCCATTGCACGGTTGCCCCTGGAGGCGCTGGTGCTTGAGACCGACGCGCCGGATATGTCGCCAGCCGGTGTGGCCAAGGGGCAGAATTCCCCGGTGTACCTGCTGAACGTTGTGCAAGCGTTGGCGGAGCTTCGGGGCGGGCCGGTTGAGGCAGTCGCAGAAACCCTGTACGACAACGTCCAACGGTTATATGGTTGGCGCTGAGTTCAGGGGAGAATAGGGGATTGACGAAACACCTTGAGGCAGGGTTGGCTTTCCTTGCGGCTTCGAGTATACTTCGCGCCCTGGCTTTTCAAGGCGATGTCACTATCTCAGCCCCGAATGGTGGCGACGTCAACATACAGGTATGAACCTCCTCCGGATGCCTTGCATTTACCGGTGGTGGTTTTTAACGTTTCTTATATAGCGTTCAAGGCGGAATCAATGAAGACTCTGAGTGCGAAACCAGAAACAGTAAAACGTGACTGGTACGTTGTAGACGCAGCCGGCAAGACGCTGGGTCGTCTGTCAACCGAAATCGCCCTTCGTCTGCGGGGCAAGCATAAGCCTGAGTATACCCCTCACGTGGACACTGGCGACTACATCATTGTTATCAATGCCAGCCAGGTGAAGGTTACCGGCAAAAAGGCATCAGCAAAAATGTATTACAGCCATACCGGCTTTCCGGGTGGAATCAAATCCATCAACTTCGAGAAGCTGGTTGACAAGGCTCCCGAGCAAATCATTCAGAAGGCTGTAAAAGGCATGCTTCCGAAGGGCCCGCTCGGCCGCGCCATGTTCAAGAAGCTGAAAGTGTACGCAGGCGCTGAGCATGCTCATGCCGCCCAGCAGCCCAAAGAACTCGACATCTAACGGAAGGCGAATATGTCTGTAGCACAAAATTACGGTACTGGTCGCCGCAAATCATCCACGGCTCGCGTCTTTATCAAGCCGGGTAGCGGTAACATCTCCATTAACGGTCGCACCATCGAAGATTTCTTCGGTCGTGAAACTCTTCGCATGATCGTTCGTCAGCCGCTGGTTGTTGCTGAGTCAGCTGATCGATTCGACATCACCATCACTGTAAAAGGTGGCGGTATCAGTGGCCAGGCCGGCGCCATTCGCCACGGTCTGACTCGTGCGCTGATGGAATACGACGAAACTCTGCGCCCTGCGCTGCGTAAGGCGGGTTATGTTACCCGTGACGCCCGTAAGGTTGAGCGTAAGAAGGTTGGTCTGCGCAAGGCGCGTAAGCGTCCTCAGTACTCCAAGCGTTAATCGGCACCACTGTCGATGGAAAAACCCGATCCTATGGTCGGGTTTTTTTGTGTCTTTCTGGTGGCCAGAATTTTGATCTGACGCAGGGATAGGCTCTCGGGTGAGCCTTTCCGGCTTGTAAGCGAGGGGTAATTTCATTACCATTTCAGCGCTTATATTTTTGGGTTGTGAAGTCCTTTTCGAAGCGCAGTGCCGGTTTTCCGCGTCTGTGCCTCGCCTGATGGGAGAAAACCATAATGAGTAATGGCGACGTGAACCAAGGTCGACGCCGGTTTCTGATCGGTGCAACGTCCGTGGTGGGTGGTGTCGGCGTCGTCGGTGCAGCGGTTCCTTTCGTGGCGTCCTGGAATCCCAGTGCGAAAGCGGAAGCGGCCGGTGCGCCGGTAACCGTAAGTGTCGACAAAATCGAGCCGGGGCAACAAATTACCGTCGAGTGGCGGGGTAAGCCGGTGTGGATTATCCGGCGTACCGAGGAGATGCTTGAGAACATCGAGCAACTGTCTCCGAGAATGAAAGATCCTGAATCTGAAGAATCGAGTCAGCAGCCTGCTTATATCAGCGGCGCTCAGCGGTCCCTCAGGCCGGAGTTTATTGTCCTGGTTGGTATCTGTACTCACTTGGGCTGTGTTCCGAGTTACCGCCCTGAGATAGCTCCTGCGGACCTGGGCAGTGAATGGCTCGGCGGTTTGTTCTGCCCGTGCCACGGTTCCCGATTCGACTTGTCCGGTCGTGTGTTCGCTAATCAGCCGGCTCCGCTGAACCTTGAGGTTCCGCCGTATCGGTTTGATGACGATGCGACCATGACTGTTGGTCTTGATCCGGAGGCAGCGTAATGAACAAGCTCATTAATTGGGTAGACGAGCGTCTGCCGATTGTCGATGCCTGGAACAAACACCTGGCAAAGTATTACGCGCCGAAAAACTTCAACGTGTGGTACTTCTTTGGTTCCCTCGCCATGCTGGTGCTGGTTAACCAGTTGGTCACCGGTATCTGGCTGACCATGAGCTACAACCCGTCTGCAGAAGGCGCCTTTGCCTCTGTGGAATACATCATGCGCGATGTGGAGTGGGGCTGGCTGTTGCGCTACCTGCACTCTACCGGTGCCTCTGCGTTCTTCGTGGTGGTCTACCTGCATATGTTCCGTGGCCTGATGTACGGCTCATACCAGAAACCGCGTGAGTTGATCTGGATCTTCGGCATGTTGATCTACCTGGTGCTGATGGCTGAAGCTTTCATGGGCTACCTGTTGCCCTGGGGTCAGATGTCCTACTGGGGCGCCCAGGTTATTGTTAACCTGTTTGGTGCTATCCCGGTGATTGGTGAAGATCTGTCTCTGTGGATTCGTGGCGACTACCTGATTTCAGGTATTACCCTGAACCGCTTCTTCGCCCTGCACGTGGTTGCGTTGCCGATCGTACTGTTGGGCCTGGTTGTTCTGCACATTCTTGCCCTGCATGAAGTGGGTTCCAACAACCCTGACGGTATTGATATCAAGAAGAACAAAGACGAAAACGGCGTTCCGAAGGACGGCATTCCGTTCCACCCGTACTACACCGTGCACGACTTGCTGGGTGTGGCAGTCTTCTTCTTCATCTTCTTTATCGTGGTGTTTTACTTCCCGGAAATGGGCGGCTTGTTCCTTGAGAAGCCAAACTTTGAACCGGCAAACAATTTGAATACACCGGAGCACATTGCGCCAGTATGGTACTTCACCCCGTTCTACGCCATGTTGCGGGCGGTGACCGTCGACCTGTTCGGTCTGGATGCCAAGTTCTGGGGCGTGGTTGTGATGGGGGCGGCAATTGCCATCCTGTTCGTGCTGCCATGGCTCGACAAGAGCCCGGTTCGGTCTATCCGCTACAAGGGTTGGATGAGTAAGGTGGCTCTGGCCGTCTTCGTAGTCAGCTTCATCATTCTGGGTTACCTGGGCATTGTGCCGGCCACTGAGGGGCGGACCATTGCGGCCCAGATTCTGACGGTGCTGTACTTCCTGTACTTCATTCTCATGCCGTTCTACACGCGCATGGAAAAAACCAAGCCAGTACCAGAGAGGGTGACAGGATAATGAGAAAGCTGATTTTTGGTCTTTTCATCGCGATCCTGCCGGCCCTCGGGCTGGCGGCCGGCCCCTCAGGTCCTCTGGATACCATGAAGCCGGATCACACCAACAAGGAATCCTTGCAGCGGGGCGTGGCTCTGTTCACTAACTATTGCATGGGCTGCCACTCCATGGAGTACGCTCGTTACAAGCGGGTGTCTGACGACCTGGAGATTCCGGCCGAGCTGTACGAGGAGAACCTGATCTTCACCGGCGCCAAGATCGGCGAACTGATGCAGATCTCCATGGGTAAGGACATGGCCGCAGGCTGGTTCGGTGCTCCGCCACCTGACCTGACTCTGGTTACCCGTGTGCGTGGTGAGTCCTGGGTTTACTCATACCTTCGTGGTTTCTACAAGGACGATTCCCGTCCGCTGGGTGTAAACAACGTGGTGTTCGACAACGTTGGTATGCCGCATGTGATGGTAGAAATGCAGGGTCTGTGTGCTGTGGAGCCGCGTATTGGCGTTGGCGCTTCGGTTGAGCCGCTCAGTGGCAACATCAACAATGCCGATGTGTGCCCGGAGTATGCAATTGAAGGCAACATGTCAGCAGCAGACTTCGACCGTGCCATGTGGGACTTGACCAACTTCATGTCCTACATGGGTGATCCGGTGAAGGTCGAACGTGAGCGTCTGGGGATTTTCGTGCTGATCTTTGTGGCGATCTTCTTCATCTTTGCGTACCTGCTTAACCGCGAGTACTGGAAAGACGTGCACTAAGATTTAGGGTATAATCCCGTATCCTGAATTCCAGCGGGTCGGTAAGGTCCGCTGGAATTTTGCGTTTGTGGATTGTTTCGATTTTTAGAATCGTGAGGTAGCTATATGGGCGTTGTGACCAAGCGGTCATCAATGACGTTTTTCTCGGATCCGGCCAGTCATTACAGCCACCGTGTTCGCATTGTTTTGGCTGAAAAGGGTGTAACCGTTGATATCGTAGACGTGGATCCGGACAACCCGCCTGGAGAATTGGCGGATCTGAATCCGTATAACGCCCTGCCTACTCTGGTGGACCGGGATCTCGTTCTGTACGAGCCCAACATCATGATGGAGTACCTGGACGAACGTTTCCCGCACCCGCCATTGTTGCCGGTATACCCGGTCGCGCGGGCCAACAGTCGCCTGATGATTCACCGTATTCAGAAAGACTGGTGCGGCCTGGTTGATCAGGTTCTGGCGCAGCCGACGGGCAAAGCGGCAGATGCGGCTCGTAAAGAGCTGAAAGAGAGTCTGCTGGCAACAGCGCCTCTGTTTGCGGAAATGCCGTTCTTCCTGTCAGAAGAGTTCACTATCGTGGATTGCTGCATCGCGCCAATTCTCTGGCGCCTGCCGGCGCTGGGCATTGATCTGAGTGACAAGCAGGCCAAGCCTATTCAGAAATACATGGACAGCATCTTTGCCCGGGAAGGTTTCAAGGCAAGCCTTTCAGACCTGGAAGAAGACATCCGAAGCTGATCGGCAAGCCCGCATGGCGGGGCAGGAGTGGTTGCAGTGCCTGATATGAGTGTCACTATGACGTCTAGCCGTCCATACCTGGTGCGATCCCTGAACGAGTGGATTCTGGATAACGACTGTACTCCCTACATCGTCGTCGATGCGGGTGTGCAGGGCGTTCAGGTGCCGACAGAGCACGTCGCCAACGGTCAGATTGTTTTGAATATCAGTCCCGGCGCCGTGCGAGGGCTGGTGATCGGCAATGGCGCGCTTGAGTTCAGTGCCCGCTTTGGCGGGGTGCCCATGCAGGTGTTTATCCCGTTGCAGGCCGTGATGGCTATCTACGCCAAGGAAAATGGTGAGGGGATGGTGTTCGGCAGTGAGCCGGGTTCACCGGACCCTGATGGCGGAGCGGATGGAGATGCGCCGGCTGACAGGCGATCCGATGAGCGCCCGAGTGGGCGACCAACCCTGAAAGTGGTGAAGTAAAAAAGCCGGCGAAAGCCGGCTTTTTCGTTATCCGCCAAACAGTTTGTGGTCAACCAGGTCGCACAGGGTGTTGATGATCAGCAACATCAACGGGGTGGCTTCATGGGGTGCCAGATCATTCAGTGCAATTTCATGGTCTTCCGGGTGCATTAGCGAGGTGATGTCTGACTTTTCCCGGGCACTCAGAACGACCACCTGCATCTCCCGGTCGTGGGCGGCCTGGATCGCCTGGATGAGGTTGGCCTTGTGGCCGTCATCGACAATGACAAACAGAAGGTCACCGGGTTTGCCGATGGCACGAACCTGTCGGGAGAAGGTGTCGTTGAACCGGTTATCCCTGCATATGGCCGAATAGGTAGTGGCATCCGCACCGAGGTTGATGGCGGGTAGTGCCGGCCGGTCCTGCTCAAAGCGATTCAGCAGTGCCGTGCAGAAATACTGGGCCAGGATATTGGCGTTGCCATTGGCGCAGGCGATAAGTTTGCCGTCCTGCAGCAGAGTATTCACAAAGGCATCTGCCACGTCCTCGATATCCGGCCCAGCGGTGCTGGCGGCCTGGGCAGTCTGTTCCATGTGGTTGGCAAACCACTGGTTAATCTTCTGTGCGGTGTCGGTCATTGGTTCGGTTATTCTGCCTGGATTGCGTTTTTGATCCATTGTACCCGGTATTTGCGCACCGTACCCGGCATGATCGCGACGACGTCAATTCTCGAGGCGATGTTCCACAAGCCATGCCGGTGCAGGTAATAAGAGGCAGCCCGGAGCAGTCGTCGCTGCTTGCCATACGTTATGGAGCTGGCTGGGTCTACCAGGCTGCCATCGCCGCGATAGCGAACCTCGAAGAACACAAGGGTCTCTCCGTCCCGGCCAATCAGGTCAAGTTCTCCGCCACGGTTGTAGACGTTCTGTTCCAGAATGGCAATGCCGTTTTTCGCCAGATAGCGGGCGGCCACCCCTTCGTAATGACTCCCAATGGCGCGTTTGCCTTCCATGGCTTATGTCCTCTACAGGCGCTGGCTTTCGCCTCGCTCAGTTTTTTCGGTGGCTTCCCGTGCAGGATCCTGGCTGAGCTCCGGAGCAAGTACCGGGCGCCCATTCTGGAACTGTGCCCAAAGTTGATGGCGATGGATGGCGCCGTCCGGGGTCATGGTGAGGGTGCCGGTTTGACCATCAATGGCGGCGCCTTCCACCTGCCGCAGCAGCGGCAGCCGTTTGCTCAACTGCCAGGCGTCGGCCCCCATGGCAAACAGCCGGCCCAGTTGGCCGCGCGTGCCGCTGAGATTCTGCTCGGACTGGGTGCGCAGTGGGTTGTCCTCGGCCAGTACCCAGGGGATGTCGGTAAACATCACCCGGTTCAGGTCGCGATCGCGCCCCGGGTCGGGGGTGCCCTCGTAGACAATGGACGGCGCATATACCGGCAGGTCGCCAGAGAAGTAAAACGCAAACAGCGGATTGAACTGGCGTGCCACGTTGGGTTGCGCAACCAGTACAATGGCCTCGGCATCCTGTCGGCGACGGGGTTCGAACTCTACGTTCTGGCCAATGGTTCTTTCCACCTGGATAGCCCGCTGCCGGGATGTGGTGACCCCGAGCAGGTCGGCGGTAACTGACCGGAAGTTGTCCTCCGGGAAGAACCGTTCAATGTCGAGCACGGAACCGTTGTGGGTAGCCATGCGTTGCAGCAATGCCTGTTCCACGCGATCACCCCATTCGCCCCGGGGAATGAGCACCAGGATCTGGCGGAGCGACTGCGCTGCCAGCTGGTCGGCAATCTGCCGGGCTTCATCTTCGGCTGATAGGCCGAACTGGTAAAGCCCGTCGGGCACACGACTGTCCGCCGGCAGGTAATTCAGCCCGAGCACTGGAACGGCAAGTGTGTTTCTCGAACTCAGGCCTGCAAGTGCGTCTTTCTCGAGGGGGCCAACAATCAGGTCAATGTTCTGGCCAGCCAGTTCTTCATACAGCGCCGTAAAAGGTTTGCTGGAGGTGTCGACGATGCGGATATCGGTTTTGCTGCGGTCCGCGCTGTCATCACTGAAATAGGCAGCGAGGAAGCCGTCCCGGATTGCGCGCCCGGCACTTGCCAGAGAGCCCTGCAGGGGAAGTGCCAGTACGATGCGTTCCGGCCGGCTGGTGGCCAGTTCCGACAGCAGGCGAAGGTCTGTGGGCAGGATCTGTGCCGCGGGGTGCCCTGGCCAGTTATTCTGCCAGGCCCTGATCAGACGCCCCTGTTCGTCAAGGCCGACATCGCGGGCGCGCAAGGTGGTGGCCAGCTCCAGCCAGCCCTGTTCTTCGAAGCCGATGGCTGTTTCTGAAGCTTCATTCAGCGCTTGCCCGGGGATTGTCCTGAGGTATTGCCAGATCTGGTCGTGGGTGTCCTGTGGGTCGCTTTGGGTGTCAGTCTGGCTGAGCAGCATCAGCGTAAGCGCGGCGGACAGCTGGTCATCATTGAGGGCGAATGTCTCAGCCTGCAGTTGCGCGGCTTTTGCCATGATGTCTGACGGGTAGCCGAGGAAGTGGTCTGGCGACAGATTGCCGACCAGTTCATTCGCCCAGTCGCTATCTTGCAGTTCGACGGCGCTGGCCATGGACAGAAGTAATTTCTGGCCGGTTAGCTGGCTGTCGATCGTGTCCAGCTGCTGGTTGCGGAGAATCTGGCGCGCCGCCCTGTGGTTGCCCTGATCCTGGAAGTTGCTGGCCATCCGCAGCAGGTAACGCTGTGCTGTTACGGGGTTTCGTTCGCTGGCAGCAAGTTCGAGTGCACGCTCTGGTGTGTCTGCAACCTGGCTGTCCAGGTTGACGGTGGCGCAACCCGCAGTCAGAAGGATGACCAGGGTGATCAGGGCAAAAAGTGTTCGATGGCTGCGGTATTTAGTCATGGCAGGCTCGGAGTCTCCGGATCATTAGGCTTGTGGTGCCGCTTTATTGGTGGCAAGTTTACCAGCTCCCGGCCCTTTTCACATGACATGCCTGTCATGGGTGCCGGGTTGCACGGGAGTGACGCAGCTCCTGTCTTCTATCGGTGGGAGTATGTGTATGTCCGGTTCGGAAAATGTCCGGAAAGAGATGGATGGTGTTCTGTATGTGGTTGCAACGCCAATTGGTAATCTGGACGATCTCTCTGACAGGGCGCGTCAGACCTTGGCAAAAGTGGACCTGGTGGCTGCGGAGGATACCCGTCACTCCGGACGGTTGCTCCAGCATCTTGGGTTGAGCAAACAAATGTTGGCGCTGCATGACCACAATGAGCGTGCTCGGGTAGCAGGTATTCTGGATGCGCTGGCGGCGGGGCGGCAGGTAGCGTTGGTATCTGATGCTGGCACACCGCTGATCTCGGACCCAGGTTACTTGCTGGTTCGCGAGGTTCGCGCGGCGGGTTACCGGGTGTCGCCGGTGCCTGGCCCGTGTGCGCTGGTTGCCGCCTTGTCTGTGGCGGGGTTGCCGACCGACCGGTTTCTGTTCGCAGGCTTTTTGCCAGCCAAGCGCTCGGGCCGGCAGGCTGCGTTGACGGAATTGGCGCGGGAGCCAGCGACTTTGGTGTTCTATGAGTCGCCACATCGCATTATCGAATTTATGAAAGACCTGGCTGAGGTATTGGGGGCGGATCGGGAGTGTGTGTTGGGGCGAGAGCTGACCAAGACCTTTGAGACCTTCTACAGTGGTCGCGCGGATGAGGTGCTTGAACAGCTTGAGAGTGATCCTCATGGAGCCAGGGGCGAGTTTGTGGTGATGGTCCGTGGCGCGGCGCCGACACCCGCTGGAGAAGCCTCCGTTCTGGACACCGATAAACTGCTGGAGTTGTTGATCAAGGAGTTGCCGGTGAAGAAGGCGGCCCGGATTGCGGCGGAAGTCAGTGGTCTGGGTAAAAATGAGCTCTACCAGCGCGCGTTGGAGCTGAAAGATCATTAAGGCCTTGCATGGCGGCGGATGCGGGGGTATTGTCGGCACCGAGCTCGCCAGGCAGTCGCCGCCGGTTTCGATCGGGGGAGGAAAGTCCGGGCTCCGCAGGGCAAGGTGCCAGGTAACGCCTGGGCGGCGCGAGCCGACGGAAAGTGCAACAGAAAGTATACCGCCTAAGCGCCTTCGGGCGCCGGTAAGGGTGAAATGGTGCGGTAAGAGCGCACCGCGTGGCTGGCAACAGTCCACGGCGATGGTAAACCCCACCTGGAGCAAGACCAAATAGGAATCCAATGGCGTGGCCCGCGCTGGATTCGGGTAGGTTGCTTGAGGCCTGCGGTGACGCAGGCCCTAGATGAATGACTGTCCAAGACAGAACCCGGCTTATCGGCGAGCTCGCCATTTTCTCTTTTGATGTAATGCCCATCCTTCTCACAATTCGGCCTTTATAGCCAAAAAATCTTAAACCTCAGAAAGGCTCTTTAGAGTTTTCTGCAGGTGCTTGTTTTTTCTCCTTTTCTTTACGTCTTTTTAACGATTTTCTAAGTTTCCCCTTTGTAACCTCTTGTCATTAAAGGAACTTTCGCCTGTGTGGTGCCGAATGCGGCGCTTGCATTGTCTTTTGCGTGTTTCTATAGTGTGCGGAAGTGGGAAAAAGTGGTTTCAAGTGGTTTTTTGTGGAAATAGCAGCCTTGGATACGGCATAAATGAGCAACTTTCTTGGCAGTCATGCCATCAATATGGACGCGAAGGGTCGCCTGGCGATCCCGACAAAGGTGCGTGAGGAACTCGCGCAGCTTTGTGGTGGCCGTATTGTTCTGACCGCCAATGCCGATGAAGAGCGCTGTCTTTTGCTGTATCCAGAGCCGGAGTGGGAAACCCTCAGGCCCAAAATTGAAGCGCTGCCAAACATGAATAAAGCCGCCCGGCGTTTACAGCGGCTGATTCTCGGTAATGCGGCGCCTATGGAGCTGGATTCCGCTGGCCGCATCCTGGTGCCGCCGACGCTGAGAAGCTACGCGCACCTGGAGAAAAAGTTGATGCTGATTGGTCAGGGCAAGAAGCTGGAGCTCTGGAGCGAGGAGCGCTGGTTTGCCTGGCTGGATGAATCTTCTGGCGATGACGATATGCCGCCGGAAATGAAGGCGCTGTCGCTATGACCGAAACAGAGCAGGCGTCAGATCAGCCATTCCGGCATCGCTCGGTGCTGCTGGATGAGGCTGTCGATTATCTGATCAATGATCCAGCTGGTCGTTATGTGGACGCCACCTTCGGTCGGGGCGGTCACAGTCGTCTGATTCTGGGCCAGTTGGACGCTCAGGGCAGCTTGATGGGTATCGATAAAGACCCGGAAGCCATTCAGGTTGCCAAAGATCTGGCAGCACAAGATGGCCGGTTTTCCTGGTATCACGGCTCCTTTTCTGAGTTGAGTCAGGCTCTGGACAGTCAGCAGTGGCCGACGGTGCAGGGTGTGCTGATGGATCTCGGGGTGTCGTCGCCACAGCTGGACGATGCTGCGCGCGGTTTTTCGTTTATGCGCAATGGCCCGCTGGACATGAGGATGAACCCTCAGGAGGGGCAAAGCGCTGCTCAATGGCTGGCAACCGCAGACGAGCGCGACATTGCGGATGTGATCTGGCGCTACGGCGAAGAACGTTTCTCTCGCCGTATCGCGCGTCTGGTGGTTGCCCGCCGGCAGGAAGAGGCCATTGAAACAACCCGCCAGCTGGCGGAGTTGGTGGCTGAGGCGGTGCCCAAGAAAGAAAAGCACAAACACCCGGCCACCAGAACGTTTCAGGCTATCCGAATCTTTATCAATCGGGAGCTGGAAGACCTGGAAGTCGGTTTGGCTGCTGCGGTCGACCGCCTGGCGCCAGGCGGTCGCCTGGTGGTGATCAGCTTTCACTCGCTTGAAGATCGCCTGGTAAAGCGCTTCATGCGGGATTTGGCCCGTGGCCCGAAGATACCAAAGGGTGTGCCAGTGACCGCTGACCAGGAGCGCTCCGAGTTTTGCCTGGTAGGTAAGGCCAGCAAGGCCAATGAGCAGGAAATTACCGAAAACGTCCGTGCCCGTAGTGCAGTCATGCGGGTACTGGAAAGACGAACCAACTAATCGAATTCGCAGGGGAGCGCGACGTTATGGGCGCGGTAGCCATCGAACAACCAACCAAAACCACCAGGCTCAGCAAGCAGCGGGTTCGTGACGGCGTGGCAACCGCCGTGCGCCTGTCCCGGCAGGTTTTCGACACCACGCGGGAGAGCCGGGTGGTGGTGACTCTGGCGTTGGTGGCGGTATTAACACTGTCTGCCATCGGTGTTGTTGTCAGTGCCCACGAAAACCGGGAGTTATTCAATACGTTGTCCGGGTTGCAGCAGCAACGTGATGCTTATCAGCGGGAATGGAGTCAGCTCTTGCTTGAGCAGAGTGCGCTGAGTGCTCATGGGCGCGTAGAACACCTGGCGGCAGAACGTTTCAATATGGTGGTGCCGGGGCGACAGGACATAGTTCTTGTGCCGCTGATGTCTCCGGTTGCGGCGAAATAACGATCATAACAAACACATCAGGGTGATCGATTTGTCCGGTCAGGGAAAGCAGGCAGCAAACTGGCAGCAGCGTTTGTCCGCGGGGTTGAAGGCCTGGCGCTTCGGCTCGGTGCTGGGCGTTTTTCTGCTGGTGATGCTGGGTATTGGCTGGCGTCTGGTCGATCTGCATGTGGTGGATAAGGAGTTTCTGCGCCAACAGGGCGATGTCCGGACTATCCGGGTTGAATCGATTGACGCTCATCGTGGTGTGGTTAGCGATCGCCATGGTGAGCCATTGGCGGTCAGCACCCCGGTTCAGACACTGTGGGCAAACCCCTCTGAAACTGATCCTGATGATCCCCGGTTGGCGGGTCTGGCTCGCCTGTTGGGTATGACCGAAGGTTCGCTGCGGGAGCGTTTGCGTACGTTTGCGGGTCGTGAATTCATCTATCTGCGCCGGAAAGTTCAGCCCAGCCTGGCGCGTGAAGCGCTGGATCTTGGGATCGGTGGCATCTATGCCCGGCAAGAATACCGTCGGTACTACCCTGCCGGAGAGGTGACTGCGCATGTGGTCGGTTTCACCAATATCGACGAACTGGGGCAGGAAGGGATTGAACTGGCCTATAACCAGTGGCTAACCGGCGAGCCCGGGCGCAAGCGGGTACTCAAGGACAATCGTGGGCGTGTCATCAAAGACCTGATGCTGATCCGGGATGCCCGCCCCGGCCGGGATCTTGAGCTCAGCCTGGACCTGAGGCTTCAGTACCTGGCCTACCGAGAACTCAAGGCAGTGGTAACTGCCCATAACGCCCGGGGCGGCACGCTGGTCATGCTGGACGTGGATACCGGTGAAGTTTTGGCAATGGTTAACCAGGGTTCATACAACCCCAATGACCGGGCCCAGTTATCCGCGGATAATCTGCGCAACAAAGCAATCACCGACTTGTTTGAGCCAGGCTCCACCATCAAGCCGATTACCATCGCGGCGGCACTGGAATCCGGCAAGTACCAGGTTAACAGCACCATAGACACCTCACCCGGCTTTCGCCGATTTGGTCGTTTTACCATCCGGGATGCGCGAAATTACGGAACCATGGACCTGACAGAAATGATCGTCAAATCCAGTAACGTGGGGGTCAGCCAGATTGCCACGGAGCTTGGGGGCGATGTGTTGAGGAATCTGTTCGCCAGGATGGGGTTGGGGCAGGCAACCGGTATCGGCTTCCCAGGGGAAGCCGTTGGTGTTTTACCGGCACCGCCAAGGTGGCGCCCGGTTGAAGAATCCACGCTGTCCTACGGTTACGGCATGAGCGTGAACGCCTTGCAGTTAGCCCAGGCCTATATGGTGATTGCTAATGGTGGCATCCGTTACCCGTTAAGCCTGATGAAGCAGAATGCTCCGCCCCAGGGGCAGCGGGTATTGAGTGAAGACGTGGCGTTTGCCGTGCGCGGTATGCTGAAAGAGGCCGTGGCGCGGGGAACGGGTGGTCGCGGCCAGCCGGGTCTCTATGCCGCCGGAGGCAAGACCGGCACGGTTCATCTCGTGGGCGCCCGGGGTTATGAAAAGAGCCAGTACAAAGCGATATTTGCGGGCATGGCGCCGATTGATGATCCGCGTATCGTGACGGTTGTGGCCGTGGATGCGCCTCAATCCGGAGAGTACTACGGTGGCGAAGTGGCGGCCCCGGTATTCGCCCGGGTGATGGGGGACGCACTGCGACTGCTGAATGTGAAGCCAGAACTGGAAGTCAGCGGGGCCAAAGCGCCCCGTCAGGCTCCCGGAGAGCGAGGGTAACACCATGTGCATCACATCTATCAGCAACTTGTTACAGGGTATTGTCGACGTGCCATCGGTGTTTGATGTCACGATTCATGGGCTGAAGACCGACAGCCGAACGGTGGCGTCGGGGGATGCGTTTATCGCACTGGCCGGGACTCGAACGTCATCGGAGCAATACGTTGACCAGGCGATATCGGCGGGTGCCACTGCGATACTTCTGGAAGCTTCGGAATCGAGAGAATGCCACGAACGCCATGGCGCGTTGGTGGTGCCCGTGGTGGGGCTTCGGGCCCAGTTGGGGCGGATTGCAGATCGATTTTTCGAGCATCCCTCCCGGCATTTGCGGCTGATTGGCGTGACCGGGACCAACGGGAAAACATCGGTCACCCAGTACATCGCACAACTTTTAAAGGAAACCGGCACCCCTTGTGGTGTGCTGGGCACTCTGGGATATGGCATGCCGGGTAACCTTCAGCCGGCAACCCACACCACGCCGGACGTGGTCCAGGTCAACCGGGTACTTAACCGAATTCGAAACGACGGTGGTCGTGCAGCGGTGATGGAGGTGTCATCCCATGCCTTGGATCAGGGGCGGATTGACAAGCTGACCATGACCGGAGCGGTGTTTACCAATCTTACACGGGACCACCTGGACTACCACGGCTCCATGGAAGCCTACGGCGAGGCCAAAGCCCGATTGTTTCGCAGGGAAGAGCTGCACTTTGCGGTAATCAACTTTGACGATCCTTTTGGGCGGCAGTTATTTGAACAGCTCAATGGGCAATGTGACCGGGTTCGTTACAGCCTGCATGAGGCTCAGACCGAGTTGTGGCTGAAAGATTTCGCGCCGGTGGCGACTGGCTTCCGGGCCCGTGTTGATGGCCAGTGGGGCGAATTCGACCTGCAGGTGCCGTTATTGGGTAGCTTCAACGCCAGCAATGTACTGGCGGCACTGGCTACGGTCCTGACGCTGGGGGTGCCTGTTGACAGGGCAGTCGCCGCAACGGCAGGGCTGACCCCGCCACCGGGGCGGCTGGAGCGGTTCACCGGTGCCGACGGCCGGAACGTGGTTGTGGACTACGCGCACACGCCGGACGCCCTCGCCAATGCCTTGGCGGCCCTGCGCTCCCACGTCACCGGCCGGCTGATCTGCGTGTTCGGCTGTGGTGGTGACCGGGACCCCGGAAAGCGTCCGGAAATGGCCCGCGAGGCGGAGAAACAGGCAGATGTGATCATCGTCACCGATGACAACCCTCGATCTGAACACCCGGCGCGGATTGTCCGTGATATTGAGCAGGGTTTTTCAAAGGAAGGGTGTTTCAAGGTTATCCATGACCGCGCTGAGGCGATAGCGGCAGCGGTGACCATGGCCGGGCCGGAAGATCTGGTGCTGATCGCCGGGAAGGGACATGAAGCCTGGCAGGAGATTGCCGGGCAGAAGCTTCCGTTCAGTGATGCAGAGCAGGTTCGCCACCTATTGAAGCTGAATGGGGGTGTGGCATGATGCGCGCCTTTTCGCTGGCGGAGGCCCGCGACTGGTTGCAGGCAACCGTTGCCGGATCCGTTTCTGCGCTTGATGCGGTTCGGTTTGACGGCGTTTCCACCGACACCCGGTCTGTGGTGCCAGGGCAGCTGTTTGTGGCACTGCGAGGCGAGCGGTTTGACGGTCACGGATTTGTCCGGCAAGCGATGGAGCAGGGAGCGGTTGCGGCGGTTGTGGATACCGCCGACAGCTCCCTGGCGATCCCACAGTTGGTGGTCGCCGATACGGTGGATGCGCTGGCGCGGCTCGCGGCCGGAAATCGCGATGAAAGCAGCGCTCGCTTGTTGGCGGTGACCGGCAGCAGTGGCAAAACCACGGTCCGGGAAATGACGTCGGCGATTCTTGCGGGCATGGGGCCGACTCTGACCACGGAGGGCAACCTGAATAATCACATCGGGGTGCCGCTGACCCTGTTCCGCCTGGCACCAGAGCACCGGTTTGGTGCCATTGAGTTGGGTGCCAGTGGCCTGGGAGAAATTGCCCACACGGTGGCGGTGGTTCGCCCAGAAGTGGCAATCCTGACCAACGCCGGCCAGGCACATCTGGAAGGCTTCGGCAGCTACCAGAACATTGTGCTGGCCAAGGGTGAAATTATTGATGGTGTGCCCGCCGATGGCGTGGTTGTGCTGAATCGCGACGACCCCGCTTTTGACCAGTGGCGCGAGCGGGCGGGCCGGCGCCGGGTGCTGAGCGTTTCCCGGCTCGGGGTTTCAGATGCTGACTATCAGGCGGTCGCCAGCACCCCGATGTCAGAGGGGTTTGAAACCGAAGTAACCGGTCCGGAAGGCTGGCATTGCAAGGTTTGTATACCGCTGGCCGGCGAACACAACATAACCAATGGTCTGCTGGCGCTGGCGGCTTGCCGGGCGCTGGGAGCCACGGATCAACAGATCGTGGACGGCCTGGCAGGGGTGCAGGCGGTGAAAGGGCGATTGCAGGTACTGAACCCCGCAGCCGATTTGACCGTGATTGATGACAGCTACAACGCCAACCCGGCGTCCATGATCGCTGCCCTGAATGTGCTGGCGGGTTACCCCGGTACTCGGGTGGCGGTATTGGGTGCCATGGCGGAGCTGGGTGCGGAGGCTGCCGAGTTGCACCGGCAGGTGGGTGCCCATGCCCAGGCCAAAGGCATTGAGCGCCTGTTGGCGGTAGGCCCGGGTGCAGAGGCATACGAGGCCGGTTTTGGTGCCGGCACTGAAATTTTCCAGAGTCATGAGCAGGCTGTGCCGGCCATCGTGGATGGCCGGCAGGGCGCTATAACAGTTCTGGTGAAAGGTTCTCGCAGTTCCGCCATGGATCGCGTGGTGGAGGGGATTCAGACAAAGGTGAAAAACACATGCTGCTCTGGCTGACAGAGATTCTATCGCAATACTTTTCCGCACTGACGGTGTTTCAGTACCTGACCCTGCGCGCCATTCTGGGCGTGCTCACAGCGCTGTTGATATCGCTGCTGATCGGGCCGGTGATGATTCGCAAGCTAAGCCAGTACCAGATTGGCCAGGCGGTGCGTGATGATGGTCCGCAGACCCATCTCAGCAAAGCCGGAACACCGACCATGGGCGGTGCGCTGATTCTGGTGGCGATTGCGATTTCCACCCTGTTGTGGGCGGATCTGAGCAACCGCTACGTCTGGGTGGTGCTGTCTGTCACGCTGCTGTTTGGTGCGATTGGCTGGGTTGATGATTACCGTAAAGTGGTTGAGCGTAATCCCCGTGGCCTGCCTGGGCGCTGGAAGTATTTCTGGCAATCGGTCATCGGCGCTGCCGCAGCTATTGTGCTTTACATGACGGCATCGCTGCCCCAAGAGACTTCGCTGTATCTGCCATTCCTGAAAAACGTATCACTGACCCTGGGGCCGGTGATGTTCATTCTTCTGACCTACTTTGTGATCGTTGGTAGCAGCAACGCCGTGAACCTGACCGACGGTCTGGATGGCCTGGCCATCATGCCGACGGTGATGGTGGCGAGTGCGCTGGCGATCTTTGCCTATGTGTCTGGTCATGCCCAGTTCGCCAACTATCTGCTGATTCCACACCTGCCGGGTGCCGGTGAGCTGATCGTGTTCTGCTGTGCGCTGGTCGGGGCGGGGCTTGGTTTCTTGTGGTTCAACACCTATCCGGCTCAGGTGTTCATGGGGGATGTAGGTGCACTTGCACTGGGCGCTGCCCTGGGCGTGGTGGCCGTGATTGTCCGCCAGGAGATCGTGCTGTTCATCATGGGCGGCGTGTTTGTGATGGAAACCATCTCGGTGATCCTGCAAGTGGCTTCGTTCCGGCTGACCGGGCGTCGCATCTTCCGCATGGCGCCGTTGCATCACCATTTTGAATTGAAAGGCTGGCCCGAACCGCGCGTTATTGTGCGTTTCTGGGTGGTCACTGTGGTTTTGGTACTGATTGGCCTCGCCAGTCTGAAAATCCGATAGGAAGTGGTTACAGCTATGAGTGTCATTGTTTCGGATCGTCGCACATTGGTAGTAGGGCTCGGTAAAACCGGGCTCTCCTGCGTGCGCTATTTGTCCGGAACGGGCCGCGACATTGCTGTGGCTGACAGCCGGGAAAACCCGCCCGGGCTGGAAGAACTGCGCGCGGGCTGGCCGGATATACCGGTCTATCTCGGAGCGTTTGATCCCTCGTTGTTTGCCGGTTTTAACGAACTGGTGGTCAGCCCGGGTATTGCCATTGCGGAGCCAGCCATTGCCGCTGCCGCCAAAAATGGCGCTCGAGTTCGCGGTGATATTGATGTGTTTGCCGACGCGGCAGATGCACCCATCATAGCCATCACGGGTTCCAACGGTAAGACAACGGTCACCACTCTGGTCGGGGAAATGGCCCGGGCGGCGGGGCGGAACGTCAAGGTTGGCGGCAATATCGGTACACCCGCCCTGGATCTCCTTGGTCAGGGCGCAGACCTGTATGTACTGGAACTCTCGAGTTTTCAACTGGAAACCACCGAAGAGCTGAACGCCGAGGCCGCTACCGTGCTCAATGTCAGTGACGATCACATGGACCGTTACCCGGACAAAATGGCGTACTTTCAGGCAAAACAGCGGATTTACCGGGGCTGTAAGAACGCCATTGTGAATCTTGACGACGCCCTGAGCACTCCCATGGCGCGGGATAACCTGCGGTTTATCTGTTTTGGCTTTAATCGGGTGAACCCGGAGACCTTCAGCACCCGGGACGACGATCAGGGAACCTGGATAACCTTCGGGTTCGACAACCTGTTGCTGGCCAGCGAGCTCAAGCTGATGGGGCGGCACAACATCAGCAACGTGATGGCCGCATTGGCCCTTGGTCACGCAGCGGGCCTGCCAATGGAGACCATGCTTGGGGTGGCACGTGAGTTTACCGGCTTGCCCCATCGCTGTGAGTTTGTCCGGCATCTGGATGGCGTTGATTACATCAATGATTCCAAAGGCACCAACGTGGGTGCCACTGTTGCCGCGATCGAAAGCCTGGCGCCCCAAGACGGCCAGGTAATCCTGATTGCCGGTGGCGATGGCAAAGGCGCTGACTTCAAACCCCTGGCGGAACCCGCAGCCAGATACTGCCGTGCGGTCGTATTGATGGGGCGTGATGCCGACACCATTGCCAGGTCGTTGGCCGACGGTGTTGACATCGTTAAGGCAGAGTCGCTGGCCGAGGCCGTCGAGCAAGCGCGCCGGCTGGCGCAGCCAGGCGACCGGGTGCTGTTGTCACCGGCCTGCGCCAGTTTTGACATGTTCCGGGATTATAACGATCGCGGAGACCAGTTCCGTGTGTTGGTGGAGGCCCAGTGATGCAAGTGGGTGCAGCCAGTTACCGGCCACAAGCCTGGTTAGGTGATCTCCAGCCCCTGCCAGTGCTGGTGGTGACATCCGTTGCGCTTCTGGTGCTGGGCGTGGTGATGATTTCGTCTGCCTCCATGGATATGGCAGCGGCCACCATGGGCAACAGTTATCACTACGTGATCCGGCAGGTGCTGTTTGCGGCGCTCGGTTGCCTCATGGCCCTGGTCGCCGTGAATGTGCCGGTGTCCTGGTGGGAGCGCAGCGGGTGGCTGCTGCTGGGTGTCGGCATGCTCGTCTTGGTGCTGGTGCTCACACCCATGGGGCGCACAGTCAACGGCTCAACCCGCTGGATTCCTCTGGGACTGTTCAATGTGCAGGTATCCGAGGTGGCCAAGCTTTGCCTGATCGCCTATCTGGCCGGATACGTGGTTCGGCGCCGGAATGAGTTGCTGAACACCTGGTCCGGGTTTCTGAAGCCCCTGGTGGTGTTGGGCCTGGCGTCGGTGCTGCTGGTTATTCAGCCAGACTTCGGCGCCACCGTGGTGCTGGTCACCGCCGCAGCGGGCATGATCTTCCTTAGCGGCGTTCGGCTAACCCGGTTTGCTCCGTTGATCGGCATCCTGGCGTTGCTGGGAACCGTTCTGGTGGTTACCCAGCCGTATCGTCTGAAGCGGGTGGTGAGCTATCTGGACCCCTGGAAAGACCAGTTTGATACCGGGTACCAGCTTACCCAGTCGCTGATTGCTTTCGGTCGGGGCGAATGGGCCGGTGTTGGCCTGGGCAATTCGATCCAGAAGCTGTTCTATCTGCCGGAGGCACATACCGACTTCATCTTCGCCATCATCGCCGAAGAGTTTGGTTTGTTGGGCTCGCTGATTGTGTTGGCATTGTTCACCGCACTGGTGGTGAGCGGGTTGGTGATCGCGCGGCGGGCGGAGAAAGCGGGTATGCCGTTTGGTGCGTGCTTCAGTTATGGCCTTACCCTGCTGATGGGTCTGCAGGCGGGTATCAATATGGCCGTCAGCACGGGATTGTTACCCACTAAGGGGCTGACGCTGCCCTTGGTGAGCTACGGCGGATCCAGCCTGATGATGACCTGCATTGGTATCGGCGTGTTGGCAAGGGTTGAAATTGAACGGCTTGATAAGGTGCGAATGAATTCAGAACAAACCAGAAAAAAAACGCGGGGAGGTGCTGTGTATGAGTAAGCCCCGTCGTTTTCTGATGATGGCTGGTGGCACCGGTGGCCACGTATTCCCCGCGCTGGCGACCGCCCGTGCGCTGCAGGAAAGAGGCCACGAGGTGTTCTGGCTGGGCGCAAAGGGCGGTATGGAAGAGCGGCTGATTGGCGAGACGGATATTCCGCTGTCGCTGATTCATGTTTCCGGGCTTCGTGGCAAAGGCAAACTGGTCCTGTTGCTGGCACCGATCCGCTTGATGCGCGCTCTGGGTGAGGCGTTCACCGTGCTGCGAAAGATCAAGCCGGATTGCGTTGTGGGCATGGGTGGCTTTGTGACTGGCCCGGGTGGCATCGCTGCCTTTCTGCAGCGTGTGCCCCTGGTGATCCATGAGCAGAATGCCATCGCGGGAATGACCAACCGTTGGCTGACTCGGGTTGCGGATACGGTGCTCGAAGCCTTTCCCGGGAGCTTTGGGGCGAACGTGGTAACCCGCTGCACCGGCAACCCGGTGCGCAAAGATGTCACCGAAATCGACGAGCCGGAGCGCCGCCTCAAGGGCCGGACCGGGCCGGTGCGTGTTCTGGTTGTGGGCGGCAGTTTGGGTGCCCGGGTTTTCAACCAGCAGGTACCAGCTGCACTGGCGTTGTTGCCGGAGGAACTGCGCCCGGAGGTTCGGCACCAGTGTGGTGAAAAAAATGCGCAGGAAGCCCGGGACGCCTATGAGGCTGCCGGTGTCTCGGCCAGTGTTGAACCGTTTATCCGGGACATGGCCGAAGCCTACGCCTGGGCAGATATTGTGGTGTGTCGGGCTGGAGCCCTGACGGTATCAGAACTCTGCGCCGCTGGCGTCGGGGCCGTGTTGGTCCCTTTCCCCCACGCGGTGGACGACCACCAGACCCGCAATGGCGAACACATGGTAAAAGCAGGGGCAGCCATTCTGATACCCCAGCAGATGATGACTCCGGATGTGCTGGCGGAGACCTTGAAAGATCTCGCAGGCGACCGGGAACGAATTTCGACAATGGCGACGGCCGCCCGCTCACTGGCCCGCCCTGATGCAACGGAGAGAGTCGTGAATTACTGTCTGGAGGCCGCCAATGGCTGAAGTAACCAATCCGCCGCTGGTCTATCAGGTGCCCGAAATGCGCCGTATTCGCCGTATCCATTTTGTTGGTATCGGCGGTGCGGGCATGAGTGGCATCGCAGAGGTGCTCAAGAACCAGGGTTACGACGTGTCTGGGTCGGACCTGAAAGAGAGTCCGGTTACCGGCCGCCTCCGCGCCATGGGCGTAGAAGTCCAGATCGGCCATCGGGCGGAGAACAGTGAGCAGGCAGACGTCGTGGTCGTCTCTTCTGCTGTCGCTGGCGACAACCCTGAGGTGACAGCCGCCCGCAGCCGCCGCGTGCCGATCGTACCGCGAGCAGAAATGCTGGCGGAAATCATGCGCTATCGCCATGGCATTGCCATCGCTGGCACCCACGGCAAGACCACCACCACCAGCCTGATTGCCTCGATTCTTGGGGAAGCGGGCCTGGACCCAACCTTTGTCATTGGCGGCAAGCTCAACAGTGCCGGTACCAATGCCCAGCTCGGTGGTTCCCGGTACCTGGTGGCAGAGGCTGACGAAAGCGATGCATCGTTCCTGCACCTGACCCCAGTGATTTCGGTGGTGACCAACATCGAAGCCGACCACATGGATACCTACGGCGGTGATGTTGAAAAACTGAAACAGACGTTCGTGGACTTTCTGCACAACCTGCCATTCTACGGCATTGCCGTGATGTGTGTGGATGACGCCTACGTGCAGGAAATCATTCCGAGGATATCCCGGGCCATCATTACCTACGGCATCGACAACCCGGATGCGGATTACCGGGCCGAGCAGATCAGTTCGGATGGTCTGAGAACCCATTTTGTTGTGCGCCGCCCAGGGAATCGCTCAGACCTGACGGTCGAGCTGAAAATGCCGGGCCGTCACAATGTTTTGAATGCTCTGGCTGCCATTGCCGTTGCCACCGATGAAGGGGTGGATGATCAGGCAATCTGTCGGGGCCTGGCGGGCTTTGCTGGTGTCGGCCGGCGCTTCCAGGTGTATGGCGAATACCGGATTCCGCAAGGGTCGGTAACGCTGGTGGACGATTACGGGCACCATCCCACGGAAGTGGAAGCGGTTATCCGTGCCGCACGCGATGCCTGGCCTGGCCGGCGCATTGTCATGCTGTACCAGCCCCATCGCTACACCCGTACCCGGGATTTGTACGAAGACTTTGTACGTGTGTTGTCGGAACTCGATGGCCTGTTATTGATGGATGTGTATTCAGCCGGCGAGCCGGCAATACCCGGTGCCGATGGCCGTGCCCTGTGCCGGAGTATCCGGCAGCGTGGCAAGGTTGAGCCGGTGTTCGTCGAGGAAAACCGGGAAATCGAAAACCTGTTGGAAAGTGCCCTGAAAGACGGCGACCTGCTGATTACCCAGGGTGCCGGCGATATTGGTGGCGTTGCTGCACGACTGGCTGCGGCGGGAGTGAGCAAGTGAGTGATTTGAGTCATACCAACGCACAGCCCTATCAGGCATCACCGGAACTGGTGAAAGCCTTCGGGCGCGTGGCGGTCTTCATGGGGGGCGATTCCGCAGAGCGGGCGGTGTCCCTGAAGAGTGGCCAGGCTGTGTTGTCGGCGTTGCAGTCGGCCGGCGTTGATGCCTTTGGTATTGACGTGCGTGGCTGCCTGCTGAAAACCGTCGAAGCTCCGGAGTACGACCGGGTGTTTATTGCCCTGCACGGCCGGGGCGGCGAGGACGGCACCCTGCAGGCGATTCTGGGGCAGGCGGGCATTCCCTACACCGGCAGCGAGGTTTTGGCCTCGGCCCTGGCCATGGACAAGTTACGTACCAAGTATGTATTCCAGGGCTGCGGTCTGCCAACGCCTGCATTCCGGGCCATGACCTCCGCCGCGGAGGCGGATGAGATTATCCGGAGCCTGGGCACACCGTTGAGTGTCAAGGCGGCCCACGAAGGTTCCAGTATCGGGATCTTCAAGGTTCACAATGTCGAAGAGCTGGCGGAGGCCTATCGAAAGGCAGCGGAAATCGATGATCTTGTGCTGGTGGAGCAGTGGATTGAGGGGCCGGAATTTACCGTCAGCCTGCTTCAGGACAAAGCTCTGCCGGCCATTGGCCTGAGTACAGACCATACCTTTTACGACTACGACGCCAAGTATCTGGCCGATGATACCCGGTACCGGATTCCGTGTGGCCTGGCCCCGGACGATGAAGTCCGGTTGCAGCACCTGGCGCTGGACGCCTTTCGGGTGCTCGGGTGCAGAACCTGGGGGCGGGTCGACATCATGCAGGATGCTGACGGCGAATTCTGGTTGCTGGAGGCGAACACTGTCCCTGGTATGACTGACCACAGCCTGGTGCCGATGGCCGCCAAGGCAGCAGGCATCAGCTTCGAAGAACTGGTCGTGCGGATTCTCAAGGACACGCTGCCGGAGGCGACGAATGCTTGAAACATTACTGATCCGGAGCCGGGCGGTACCGCCCGAGCCGCCCCGGCGACGGGGGGCAACCTCGGTCGGACCGGAGCGGGACCGGTTTGGTGTGTTGCGAGGGGTATTGTCGGCGGTGCCTTGGCTGCAGGTGGGGCTGGGCGCAACCATTGTTCTGCTGGCGGCCATGGTGCCCTGGGCAACCGACCGGCTGCTTACCGCCATGGACCAGCAGATCATTGCGGTGGATGTGCGCGGAGACTTTGTTGGCGACAGCTCGGTGGCCGTGGAGCGTGCTGCCGGCGCCTGGATTGGCAAGAGTTACTTCGCCACCGATCTGGCGGAGGTGAAAGCCGAACTGGAACGTCGGCCGTGGGTAGCCTCGGCGGCGGTCAGGCGGGTTTGGCCAGGGCGGCTGGAGATCGACATCCGGGAGAAAAAGCCATTGGCGTATTGGACGGATGGCCGGCTGGTAAGCAGGTCAGGCGAGCTATTCCTGCCGCCAAACCCGGAAGTGGCGGGCAGATTGCCCAGGCTGGCGGGGCCGGATGAGCGGGTGCGAGAGGTGATTTCCATGGCCCGCACCATGAGTGACCAGTTGGCCGGTTACGGGCTCGGATTTGCTGGCTTGTCCCTGGAACAACGGGGCGCCTGGACACTCACGCTGTCAAACGGCATTGAGGTGGTTTTGGGGCGTGACAAGGTCGAGCAACGTTTTGAGCGTTTTATTACGGTTTATGAGAACCGCCTGGCTTCGCGAGTGGACGAAGTCAGTCGGGTTGATGCCCGCTACTCCAACGGCGTGGCGGTGCAGTGGAAGTCGGACGTGGCAACCGCCGCGCCGAAATCCTGATAACGATTATTACGAACCTGGGGTTTGGTGAAACACATGTCATCGGTTGAAACGGAAAACATGATTGTCGGCCTGGATATCGGAACTTCCAAAGTGGTTGCGATTGTCGGCAAGCGCAAGATGGATGGAACCATCGAAGTGGTTGGTATCGGTTCACACCCGTCCCGCGGCCTCAAGCGGGGGGTGGTGGTGAATATCGAAACCACGGTTCAGGCCATCCAGCGGGCAGTGGAGGAAGCTGAACTGATGGCTGGCTGCCGAATTCATTCGGTCTACGCAGGCATCGCGGGCAGTCATATCAAGAGCCTGAACTCCCACGGTATCGTGGCCATCCGCGACCGGGAAGTGACTCAGGCCGATATCGACCGGGTGATCGACGCGGCCCAGGCGGTTGCCATACCCGCTGATCAGAAAATCCTGCATATCCTGCCGCAGGAATTCGTGATCGATAACCAGGAAGGCATCAAGGAGCCCATGGGCATGTCCGGTGTGCGCCTGGAAGCCAAGGTGCACCTGGTGACCTGCGCGGTAAACGCGGCACAGAACATCGAGAAATGTGTGAAGCGCTGCGGCCTTGAGGTAGACGACATCATCCTTGAGCAACTGGCATCGAGCCACGCGATTCTGACCGAGGATGAAAAAGAGTTGGGTGTCTGTGTGGTGGATATCGGTGGGGGCACCACCGATATCGCGGTGTTTACCGGCGGTGCGATCCGCCATACCGCGGTGATTCCCATTGCCGGTGATCAGGTCACCAATGACATTGCCATGGCGCTGCGCACGCCAACGCAAAATGCCGAAGAGATCAAGATCAAATACGCCTGCGCGCTGACTCAGCTCGCCGGTGCCGACGAAACCATCAAGGTTCCCAGTGTCGGGGACCGGGCGCCCAGAGACCTGTCACGGCAGGCGCTGGCGGAAGTGGTGGAGCCCCGTTACGAGGAGCTGTTCACCCTGGTGCAGTCGGAACTTCGCCGGTCGGGATTCGAAGACATGATTCCCGCAGGCATCGTGATTACGGGCGGTTCGTCCACCATGGAAGGGGTGGTGGAGCTGGCCGAAGAAATCTTCCACATGCCGGTAAGGCTGGCCTGTCCGCAGGCGGTCTCCGGCATGACCGAAGTGGTCAACAACCCGATCTACGCCACTGGTGTGGGGTTGTTGATTCATGGCTTCCGGCAAATGGATCTTGGCCGGGCGCCGGTGCTCAAAGGGGAGGATGCACCTTCCCTGATTGAGCGCATGAAAGCCTGGTTTACCGGTCACTTCTGACGGTGAATCAGCAGGTAGTACACGAAGGTATCTCGAAAAACACAAAACGATCGAATGAAACCGGTCTGGAAAGACCGGAAACAGCACGAAGGAGTAGGGGATATGTTTGAACTCGTTGATAGTGTTCAGCAAAACGCAGTTATAAAGGTTGTCGGTGTTGGCGGTGGTGGCGGTAACGCCGTTCGTCACATGCTTAACAGCGACATTGAAGGTGTGGAGTTTATCTGCGCCAACACAGACGCCCAGGCACTGAAAGACCTGGACGCCCGCCAGATTATCCAGCTTGGTGGCAATATCACCAAAGGTCTGGGTGCTGGTGCCAACCCGGAAGTGGGCCGTCAGTCTGCCCTGGAAGATCGTGATCGTATTGCCGAGGCGCTCAGCGGCTCGGATATGGTCTTTATCACCGCCGGCATGGGTGGTGGAACCGGCACCGGTGCCGCGCCTGTTGTCGCGGAAGTGGCCCGGGAGTTGGGTATCCTGACCGTTGCCGTGGTCACCAAGCCGTTCCAGTTTGAGGGTGGCAAGCGTATGAGCGTGGCCGAGTCCGGCCTGAAAGAGCTGGGCGAGAGCGTTGATTCACTGATCACCATCCCGAACGAGAAGCTGTTGGCGGTCATGGGAAAGAAGACCAGCCTGCTGGACGCCTTTGCCTCCGCCAACGACGTGTTGCTGGGCGCGGTTCAGGGTATCGCTGACCTGATCACCCGCAACGGTATGATCAACGTTGACTTTGCCGATGTTAAAACCGTGATGTCCGAAATGGGCAACGCGATGATGGGTACCGGCCGCGCCACCGGCGAGAACCGCGCCCGTGAAGCCGCTGAGGCCGCCGTTCGCAGCCCGCTGCTGGAAGACATCAACCTGCAGGGCGCCAAGGGCATCCTGGTCAACATTACCGCCGGCATGGATCTGAACCTGGGCGAATTCTCCGAAGTTGGCGACATCGTTCGTGAATTTGCTTCAGACGCCGCCACGGTGGTGGTGGGCACGGTTATCGATCCGGAAATGACCGACGAGCTCAAGGTCACCGTGGTGGCGACGGGTCTCGGCGGTGAGCGTGAGAAGCCCACCAAGGTGGTGGACAACTCACGCACACTGGACGGCAAGACCGATTACAACCAGTTGGATCGGCCTGCTGTGCTGCGTCGTCGTGCGGTTTCGCAGGGCAATGTGGCGCTGGACCAGAGCAAAGAAAGCGAAGAGCAGGGCGTGGACTATCTCGATATTCCCGCATTCCTTCGCCGGCAGGCTGATTGATAATCTGTCTCACCTGTGTTCGGGGGTATCGGTTTCAACGCAGTCAGATGGAACCTTTAGTCCGGAATAAACGTGAGCTGGTTGGCCATAGCGGATGACTATTGCAATTTTTAAGTAAAGTCATGTTGGCTAAATGGTACTCAGTCTTGAATTCTGATATTCTCCGGGCAGTTTTTTGCTCAGAATATCGACTTTTTGTGACGGAATGATGAACCGATGATCAGACAACGGACACTCAAAAATACCATCCGTGCGACCGGTATCGGCCTGCACTCAGGGGAAAAGGTTTACCTGACCCTGAAGCCGGCTCCGGTTGATACGGGCATCATCTTCCGCCGTACGGACCTCGACCCAATGGTTGAGATCCGGGCATGCGCGGAAAATGTAGGTGAGACCATGCTGTCCACGACGCTGGTAAATGACGGTGTCCGTGTGGCGACCGTAGAGCATTTGCTCTCAGCCATGGCTGGTCTTGGCATTGACAACTGCTATGTCGAACTGAGCGCGGCGGAAGTGCCGATTATGGATGGTTCAGCTGGGCCGTTCGTATTCCTGCTGCAGTCTGCCGGCATTTCCGAACAGGATGCCGCCAAGCGGTTTATCCGCATCAAGCGGGAAGTCACCATCGAAGAAGGTGACAAGAAAGCGACCTTCCTGCCGTTTGAAGGCTTCAAGGTCAGCTTCGGTATCGACTTTGACCATCCTGTGTTCAAGGGTCGTGCCCAGACCGCAACGGTGGATTTCTCCAGCACGTCTTTTGTGAAGGAAGTCTCCCGTGCCCGTACCTTCGGGTTCATGCGCGATATCGAGAAGCTGCGTGCGATGAACCTGGCGCTGGGTGGCAGCGTGGACAATGCCATTGTGGTCGACGACTACAAGATCCTTAACGAAGATGGCCTTCGTTATGACGATGAGTTCGTCAAGCACAAGGTTCTGGACGCGATCGGCGATCTCTACCTGCTGGGCAACAGCCTGATCGGTGAGTTCCGCGGTATCAAATCCGGTCACGACTTGAATAATAAGCTGCTGCGCAAGCTCAGGGCGGAAGAAGACGCATGGGAAGTGGTGACCTTCGATGATGAAGCCACTGCTCCTATCTCTTACATGAAACCTGTGCTCGCGGTGGGTTAAGGCCGGAAGCCTTAATCCCGGACGTGGCTTGCGAGTTTTTCGAGAACCTCGCGTAGTGCTTTATCCTTCGTGTGCCCGGCTTCCTCTTTGAGGAGCCGGGCATTTTCTTTGCTGAGGGGCGTCATTTTCGCCTCCGGTTTGTCCCGGTACCTCAAGGGTGACACCTTGATGCGAACCTTCCAGACAAACCTGAACAACTCCTGCTCCCGCAGCTTTTCCATGATCTCGTGTTGCCGGAACCGTAACCGGGTAGCCTTGCTGGCGTTGTCGGTGGCCAGCACCAGTTCTCCGTCGGTACAGCTGACAAAACGCGTGCCGTCTGCCAGCTCCTCCGGAACCGCGTCGAGCACCAGTTGTTCCGCCTGCTGGTGAAGCTCGGCTTTGGTCAGCAGGGCTTTCAGAGTAGAGCCGGGGCTGGAAGCCACTTTGCCAAAGATCATTTTTTGGTCATTTTTTTTGCTCATAACCGGCTTTTTTCTCGACGGGACTGTTTACGATTGGTTACACTTCGGCACGCTTTGTGCGTAGCGCTGATAACACACTCGTTTTACATTGTGGGTAATGAGTATGTCTACCGGGCGCTGCGATTTATCAGTACGTAGTTGTTGCCAAGGATAGCAGAACCGCTCGGATATTTATTTCCGGGCCGCAGCACTACAGGGACAGGTATGCGGCTCTTCAATGAAATCGAATGACGATATGAACGTAATATTCGTTGGCAAACGCCACGGCCGTTCCCGGGCAATCGCGCTCAACGCCGGTATTGTTGCAGCTCTGGTGTTTACTGTGCTGGCGCTGCTGTTGGCGGCTGGCTGGGCGGGTTATCAGGTGGCCGTGGCAAAGGCGGAAGCCAAAAAGCCCACAGAGACCGAACTGGTATCTACCTGGCAAGACAAGCTTCAGGAGCAACGGGCCGAGGTGACGCGGGTTCGGGAGAACGTGCAGCAGCAGGTGGACGCTTTGACACTCCGGCTTGGTGATATCCAGGGGCGGCTTCTGCGACTGGATGCCCTTGGTCAGCGCTTCGTTGAGTCCGGGCTGGTGGCCAGCGATGAATTCAACTTTGATCAGCCGGCGGCTGTTGGTGGCCCCGAAGACGGTATGGGTGGTGAGTCCTACAGTGCCCCTGAGTTGACCGATATGATCGAGCAATTGGAGCGCACGCTGGATGATCGTGAAAAGCAGCTGCGATTGCTTGATAAGGTGGCGTCCCGCAACAAGCTCGAAGACGAGCTGTATCTGCAGGGCCGTCCCATTACCTGGGGCTGGTTGTCGTCCCCTTACGGATACCGTACCGACCCCTTCACTGGCAAGCGCCGCTGGCATGCCGGAGTGGATCTGGCGGGTAAGGAAGGCAGTGATATCATCACTGTCGGTGCCGGCGTTGTGACCTTTGCCGGTGACCGCTTTGGCTACGGCAATCTGGTTGAGGTAGATCACGGCGACGGGCTGGTTACCCGTTATGCCCACGCCAAGACCATCAAGGTCGAAACCGGTGATGTGGTCCAGAAAGGGCAGGTTGTGGCACTGATGGGAAGCACCGGCCGGTCTACTGGCCCCCACGTGCATTTTGAAGTGATCCGCAATGGCAAGTCCGAAAATCCTGAGAAATATATCCAGCGCGCAAGCCGCTGATTCCATTCCCGTGAACCCCACCTTTTGTCCTGTCGCCAAATAAGGTTAGAATGCCGGCTTCCTCCGTTTAACTGAAGAAGCAGTGGTCTATGTTCACAAAGCTTGCAACGAAGATGTTCGGCAGTAAAAACGCCAGAGAAATCAAGCGGATGCGAAAAACCGTTACGCGCATCAATCAACTTGAAGAGGCGCTGGGCGGGTTGTCGGACACCGAGTTGCAGGGCAAGACCGCTGAATTCCGCCGGCGTCTTGATGAGGGCGAAGCCCTGGATGCCCTGCTGCCCGAAGCCTTTGCCACCGTTCGCGAGGCCAGCCGCCGGGTGATGGGCATGCGTCATTACGACGTACAGCTGATTGGTGGTATGACCCTGCACGAAGGCCGCATTGCCGAGATGAAGACCGGTGAGGGTAAAACCCTGGTGGCCACCGCAGCGGTTTATCTCAACGCATTGCCCGGCAAGGGCGTTCACGTTGTCACCGTCAACGATTACCTGGCAAGCCGTGATGCCGAGTGGATGGGCAAGCTGTATCGCTTCCTTGGCCTGACCATTGGCGTGGTCGTTGCTGGTCAGCCACCGGAAGAGAAGCGCGCCGCCTACCAGGCGGATATCACCTACGGTACCAACAACGAATTCGGCTTTGACTACCTGCGCGATAACATGGCCTTCAGTATTGATGACAAGGTTCAGCGCGGTCTCAACTTTGCCATCGTGGATGAGGTGGATTCCATCCTGATCGACGAAGCCCGTACCCCCCTGATTATTTCCGGTGCTGCCGAAGATTCCTCGAAGCTCTATCAGGCCATCAATACGCTGATTCCGGGCCTTGAAAAAGGCGAGGTCAGTGAATCCGGAGAAAGCTCCGGCGACTTTACCATCGACGAAAAGTCACGCCAGGTGGAGCTCACCGAGGCCGGTCATGAGAAGGTTGAAGAATTACTTCTGGAGCGAGGCCTGCTGCAGGAGGGCGAAAGCCTTTACTCGGCAGCCAACCTGAGCCTGCTGCACCACGTTCATTCGGCCCTGCGGGCTCATCACCTGTTCCAGAAGGATGTCGACTACATCGTTCAGGGTGGTCAGGTGGTGATCGTTGATGAACACACCGGCCGGACCATGCCGGGCCGCCGCTGGAGCGAAGGCCTGCACCAGGCCATCGAGGCGAAAGAAGGCCTGAAGATCCAGGCCGAGAGTCAGACCCTGGCGTCGACCACCTTCCAGAACTATTTCCGTCTGTACGACAAGTTGGCCGGCATGACCGGTACCGCAGACACCGAAGCTTTCGAATTCCGTCAGATCTACGGTCTGGACGTGGTGGTGATTCCGCCCAACAAGCCCATTCAGCGGATTGACTACAACGACCTGGTGTACCTGACCCAGGAAGAAAAGTTCCACGCCATCATTGATGAGATCAAGGATGTCACGGGTGAAGGTCGGCCTATCCTGGTGGGTACCGCGTCCATCGAGGCCTCCGAGCTGCTGTCCATGCTGCTCAAGAAGGCCCGCATCGAGCACAAGATCCTAAACGCCAAGCAGCATGACTCTGAGGCACTGATCATTGCCCAGGCGGGCCGCCCCGGCGCGGTGACGATTGCAACGAACATGGCCGGTCGTGGTACGGACATTGTGTTGGGCGGTAACTGGGAATACGAAGTGGCCGCCCTGGATAATCCGTCCGAGGAAGAAGTCGCCCGCATGAAGGCGGAATGGACCGAACGCCACAATCAGGTGCTGGATGCCGGTGGTCTGCATATTATCGGTACCGAGCGTCACGAATCCCGGCGGATTGACAACCAGTTACGGGGTCGTGCCGGCCGTCAGGGCGATCCGGGTTCTTCCCGTTTCTTCCTGTCGCTGGAAGATAACCTGATGCGGATCTTTGCGCCTGAACGGGTGAAGAACCTGATGCAGGCCATGGGTATGAAAAAGGGTGAGGCCATCGAGCACCGTATGGTCACCAACGCCATCGAGAAATCCCAGCGCAAGGTGGAAGGTCGTAACTTCGACATGCGTAAAACCCTGCTGGAATACGATGACGTAGCCAACGATCAGCGCACGGTGATTTACGACCAGCGTAACGAGGTGATGGCGTCTGACGACATCTCCGAGATGGTCGACACCATTCGCAGCGATGTGGTTGACGCTATGGTCAGCGAGTTTATTCCGCCCCAGAGCATGCCGGAACAGTGGGACGTGGCCGGGCTGGAAGCGCAGCTGCAATCTGAAATGGCGATTGATCTGCCGATTCAACAGTGGCTGGATGAAGACAGCAAGCTGTATGAGGAAAACCTGCGCCAGAAGATTCTCGACGCTATCGTCACCGAATATAAGGCGAAAGAAGAGATTGCTGGCGCAGAGCCCATGCGCAAGTTCGAGAAACAGGTGTTCCTGCAGGTGCTCGACACCCTGTGGAAGGAGCATTTGTCGAACATGGACCACCTGCGCCGGGGTATCCACCTGCGCGGTTACGCTCAGAAGAACCCGAAACAGGAATACAAGCGCGAAGCCTTCAACCTGTTTGAGACCATGCTGGACACCATGAAGCGTGACGTCACCCGTGTGTTGTGTCATGTCCGGGTTCAGAGTCGCGAAGAGATGGAAGAGATCGAGCGCCGCCGCAAGGAAGAGCTGGAGCGGGAAATGGCCCGGGCCAAGTTGCGGCACGATCAGACCAGTGCCACCCAGGGTGAGGATGCTGGCCAGGGCAACCAGGCCCAGGGCACCCCGGAGACCTTTGTTCGCCAGGAGCGCAAGGTAGGGCGAAACGAGCCGTGTCCCTGCGGGTCTGGCAAGAAGTACAAGCAGTGTTGCGGTAAGGTCAGCTAAAACCTGAGCAGCAACCTCGGCACCAGAACCCGCAATCGGCCAGTGTATGGGCGGTATGCGGGTTTTGTCGTTTACAGTTTCGGATAAATTCAGGAGGCAGGCATGGCAGTAGGTCCCGGAACCTTACCCGAGTTTTACCCGGTGGCGGGTATCAAGGTGGGGATTGCGAGTGCGGGTATCAAAAAGCCCGGGCGTAAAGACATAGTGGTGTTTGAGTTGGTGCCGGAGGCGAGGGTAGCGGGCATATTTACCCGCAATCAGTTTTGCGCGGCTCCTGTGGTACTCAGCCGTAAACACTTGGCCCAGGGCGCACCCCGCTACCTGCTGATCAACACCGGCAATGCCAACGCCGGTACCGGCGAACGTGGCATGGCCGATGCTCTGCGCTGTTGTGAAGCGCTGGCCGCCGAAGCAAGCGTTAGCCCTGACGCAGTGTTGCCGTTCTCAACCGGTGTGATCGGTGAGCCCTTGCCGGTCGACAAGATTGTCAAGGCGTTGCCGGAAGCCCTGGCCAGTGCCCGGGAAGACCGCTGGGCGGAAGCCGCCAGTGGCATCATGACCACCGACACCCGGCCCAAAGGTGCGTCTGTGTGGGTGGATCTGGGTGGCCATGCGGTGACCATCTCCGGCATCAGCAAGGGCGCGGGCATGATCCGGCCAAACATGGCCACCATGCTCGGGTTTATCGCCACCGACGCCCGCATTGCACCCGACGTGCTGCAGTCATTGGCGTCGGAGCTGGGCGAGAAGTCGTTCAACCGGATTACCATTGATGGCGACACCTCCACCAACGATGCCTGCATGTTGATGGCCAGTGGCCAGTACGACGGGCCGGAAATCACCGCAGACAGCCCGCACCTGCCGACGCTGAGAGAAGCCCTTCGCCAGGTATACCTGGACCTGGCCCATGCCATTGTCCGGGACGGTGAGGGTGCCACCAAGTTTGTCACCATCGATGTCAGCGGTGCGGCCAGCCAGCAGGAGGCCCTCGATGTGGCCTATACCGTCGCGCACTCGCCGCTGGTGAAGACCGCGCTGTTTGCTTCGGACCCCAACTGGGGCCGGATTCTGGCGGCGGTGGGGCGCGCGGGTGTGCCGGACCTGGACCTGGGCTCTTTGGAAATCTATCTGGGGGATGTCTGCCTGGTGCGCAATGGTGGCCGTGCCGATGATTACTCCGAAGACCGGGGTCAGCGGGTAATGAGCCAGGAAGAAATCACCATTGCCATCGACCTCAAGCGCGGTAGCGTTCAGGAAACCGTGTGGACCTGTGACTTCTCCCACGACTATGTGACCATCAATGCCGAATACCGTACCTGAGCCTGAGACCCTGGCGGGGAAGAAGCAGATCCACGTTGCCGTCGCCGTCATTATCCGTGACGGCCGGGTTCTGATTGCCCGCCGTCCGGATCACGTGCATCAGGGCGGACTGCTGGAGTTCCCGGGTGGCAAGGTGGAGTCGGGGGAAACCGTACAGCAGGCCCTGGTTCGGGAGATTGCCGAGGAAACCGGCCTGCAGGTGCCCCTGGCCAGCCTGGAGCCGGTGATCGGTATTCGACATGATTACGGCGATAAACAGGTTTTCCTGGATGTCTGGAGAACCACCGAAGCCGAGGGGCAGCCAGAGGGCCGGGAAGGGCAACCGATCAGCTGGCTGCGCCCGTGCGAGCTCGCCGATGCGGATTTCCCCGCCGCCAACCGCCCGATCATCAGGGCACTCAATTTACCGCAGCGCCTCGCGATTGTTGGCCCTATGGCATCCTGGCAGGACGGTATCAGCAGGCTGGAACGGTCGATTGGCGGGATGGCGGGGCAGCTGGTTGTGCTTCGGGCGCCTCAATTGCCGGATAACGATTACCTGAAACTGGCGGCAGAGGCTTTGCCGATCTGTTCCGGTGCCGGTGTCGGACTGGTTTTGCATGGGCATCCGCGCTTGCTTGGTGCGTTTCCGAAAGCTGCCGGCCTGCACCTGCCCTGGCGTGAAGCTCAGGCGCTCTCAAGGCGCCCTGTGCCGGCCGATCGATGGCTGGGGGTGTCCTGCCATGACCAGGGGCAGCTGCACCATGCGGCGGCTCTGGGTGCGGATTACGCGACGCTGGGCCCGGTGTTGGAAACGCCCACCCATCCGGGGCAACCCGGAATCGGCTGGGAGCAGTTCGAATTCCTGGTGGCCAATGCCAGGCTTCCAGTCTACGGGCTGGGGGGGCTGGGGCCAGGTCATGAAACACTGTGTCGTGAGCGGGGCGGCCAGGGCATTGCCGGTATCGGTTTCTGGTGGTGAGCCGCTGGCGGAGATTACGGATTTCCGCCGGCATCAGCCTGTGCGACAGTGGTTAAACAGTGACAGATCAACAACGAGCGGGGAGTACAGCGTGAGCAAGTTGACCCATCTGGATGATAAGGGTGAAGCCCGAATGGTGGATGTGACGAGCAAGGCCGTCACCGAGCGGGAGGCCCGGGCGGAAGCAACCATCCGCATGGCGCCGGAAACCCTGCGAATGATCATTGATGGTGAGCATCCCAAGGGCGACGTGCTGGCTACCGCCCGTATCGCCGGCATCATGGCGGCCAAGAAGACCCATGACCTGATTCCCCTGTGCCATGCCCTGAATCTGACATCGGTGAAAGTGGAGTTGTCTCCGGGGGCGGATGGCGCCTCTGTGCATATCCTTACCCGTTGCAAGCTGTCGGGGCAGACCGGTGTCGAGATGGAGGCGCTCACGGCTGCCAGTGTTGCCGCTTTGACCCTGTACGACATGTGCAAAGCCGTTGATAAGGCGATGGTGGTGGATGGTGTGCGGCTGCTGGAAAAGAAGGGTGGCCGCTCGGGACACTGGCGCGCGCCGGAACAATGATCTGCTCTCTGGCCTTGGCCGTACTCTTTCCGACCACACTGTATTCGGAGAGTAAACGTGCCAACACTACGCCAGGCAAGCAGCCGCATGATAGAATGCCCGCCCAATTTGTCAGAACCACGAGGAAATACAGTGGCTGTTCGTTACATTGAGACCTGCCGTTTGCCCACCCCCTTCGGTGTGTTCGACATGCACGGCTTTGAGGAGCCGGACACCGGAAAGGAGCATGTGGCACTAACGCTGGGCGATATTGATAGCGATGAGCCGCTGCTGGCACGTACCCATTCCGAGTGCCTGACTGGCGACGCCCTGTACAGTATGCGTTGTGATTGCGGGTATCAGCTGGAAGAAGCATTGCGCAGCATTGCCCGCGAAGGCCGTGGCATTCTGATGTACCTGCGCCAGGAAGGCCGTGGCATCGGGTTGCTGAACAAGATTCGCGCCTACCGGTTGCAGGACCAGGGCGCAGATACCGTAGAGGCCAACGAGCGGCTGGGTTTCGGTGCGGATTTGCGGGACTACAGCATGTGCAAGGACATGCTCGAGCACCTGGGGATCCGAAGCCTGAAGCTGATGACCAACAACCCCAGGAAGGTCAAGGCGTTGGAGTCTTACGGAATTCAGATTTCGGAGCGGGTTCCCCTGCACGTGGGTCGCAACCCGCACAACGAACACTATCTCAATACCAAGCAAAGCAAGCTCGGCCACTGGCTCGAGACTCATCAGGATGACGACCCGGCCTGATTGAGCCGGTTGGCAGAGTCGGCTGATAGCACGGCTGCGCTATCAGCCAGCAGTGATCACTTGATGGCGGTCAGGGCGGCGTTACCGAGGCGGTCAATCCGACTGGCGATGGCGCTACGGATACCTTCCGGGTCCAGCCCGCATTCCTTGAGCAATTCCCCGTGCTTGCCATGGTCGACGAAGCGGTCAGGCAAGCCCAGCTGCAGCACCGGCAGCATCACTTCCCGTTTATTCAGGCATTCGGTCACTGCGCTACCGGCACCGCCGGCCACCACGTTTTCTTCCAGCGTTACCAGCAGGTCATGTTGTTCGGCCAGTTCCAGTACCAGGCTCTCATCCAGTGGTTTAACGAAACGCATATCCGCCACTGTCGCATTCAGGCTGTCGGCCGCTTCCAGGGCTGAGCCCAACAGGGTGCCAAAGTTAAGTATGGCCACCCGAGCGCCCTCGCGGACAACGCGACCCTTGCCGAGGGGCAGAGCCGACAGCGCCTGCTGGATTTCGGCACCGGGGCCGGTGCCCCGGGGGTAGCGCACGGCAGCTGGGCCATGGTACTGAAGACCGGTGTGCAGGAGCTGGCGGGTTTCGTTTTCATCTGAGGGGGTCATCACCACCATTTTCGGGATGCAGCGGAGATAGCTGATGTCGAACGCGCCGGCATGGGTCGGGCCGTCTTCGCCCACCAGCCCCGCCCGGTCGATGGCAAACAGCACGTCCAGATCCTGGATGGCAACGTCGTGAATCAGTTGGTCATAGCCCCGTTGCAGAAATGTGGAATAGATTGCCACGACGGGTTTGGCGCCGTCACAGGCCAGTCCGGCGGCCAGGGTGACCGCGTGCTGCTCGGCGATGGCGACGTCAAAGTAGCGGTCCGGGTAGCGTTCGGAAAACGCCAGCAGGTCTGAGCCTTCACACATGGCGGGTGTAATGCCGACCACGCGCTCATCCTGCTCGGCGGCATCGCACAGCCATTGTCCGAAGACGTTGGCGTATTTTGGTTTGGCCTGCTTCGGTTTGACCGGCTCCGGTTTGCTCGGTGGCACGGGTTCAATCTTGTTGATGGCGTGATAGCCAATGGGGTCCGCCTCTGCGGGCGCAAAGCCTTTGCCTTTGGTGGTGACCACATGCAGGAACTGCGGGCCGTCCAGCTCCCGGATGTTCTCCAGGGTTTCAACCAGCAATGGCAGATCGTGGCCATCAATCGGGCCGATGTAGTTGAAACCCAGCTCCTCGAACAGCGTGCCCGGGGCAATCATGCCCTTGAAGTGTTCTTCGGTTTTCTTCGCCAGCGCCATCAGGTGCGGGGTGCTTTTCAGCACTTTCTTGCTGCTGTCCCGAACCTGGTTGTAGGTTCGGCTGGCCAGCAGCTTGGCAAAATAGTTGGACAACCCGCCCACGTTGCGGGAGATCGACATGTCATTATCGTTCAGGATGACCAGCATGTCGGCATGCAGATGGCCGGCGTGGTTCAGGGCCTCGAAGGCCATCCCGGCGGTCATTGCGCCGTCGCCGATTACGGCGATGCTCTTGCGCCCGGTATTCTGCATGCGGGCAGCAATGGCCATGCCCAGTGCGGCGCTGATCGATGTGCTGGAGTGGCCAACGCCAAAGGTGTCGTATTCACTTTCCGCGCGTTTCGGGAACCCGGCCAGGCCATCCTTGCGGCGGATGCTGCCCATCTGTTCCCGGCGACCCGTCAGGATCTTGTGGGGGTAGGCCTGGTGGCCAACATCCCAGACCAGTCGATCTTCAGGCGTATTGAAGACATAGTGCAGGGCGACGGTCAGTTCCAGAACGCCCAGGCCGGCACCAAAGTGCCCGCCGGTCTGGCCGACAGACCAAAGCAGAAAAGCCCGGAGTTCTCTGGCCAGTTGGGGAAGATCTTCCTCGGGCAGGGTGCGCAGCTGGGCGGGCACGTCAATCCGGTCAAGAATGGGCGTGTTGGGCCGCTGCGACGGGATTTCCCTGAAAATGTATGTGTCCTGCATCAGCTCGGGTCTTTATCGGAATATGGATTCTATGACTGGCATTATAAGGGAACAGGGAGGTGTGTTTCACACTTCCCGGGCCAGATGTTACAAAACGGTGTCGTCAAACCGGCCGATTCTTGTTTGTCAGCGCGGTTCAGTGGCTTCTGGCCACCACATAATCGGCCATGGCCCTCAGCACCTCGGCTTCGTCGCCGAAACTGTCCAGGGCACTCTGGGCCTGATCCAGCAGCTTCTCCAGGTGTTCCCTGGCACCGGAAATACCCAGCAGGGCCGGATAGGTGGGTTTCTCCCTGGCGGCGTCCGAGCCCTGTCGCTTTCCGATGACTTCGGTATCGCCTTCAATATCCAGCAGGTCATCCTGCACCTGGAACGCCAGGCCCAGGGCGCTGGCAAAATCAGACAGGGCGGCCAGTTGTTGATCTGTGACCGAACCGGATGTCAGCGCGCCAAGGCGAACACTGGCTTCGATCAGGGCGCCGGTTTTATGGCGATGCATGGACTCAAGCTGTTCTATGGTCAGTTGGCGGCCAACCGATTCCAGATCAATGGCCTGGCCACCAACCATGCCCTGATGTCCGCTGGCGGTCGCCAGTTCCCGAATCATTGCGATGCGTTGTTGGTCTGACAGCTCCGGGGCCTCCGCCAGAAGTGCAAAGGCCAGGGTTTGCAGCGCATCGCCGGCCAGTATGGCGCTGGCTTCGTCAAACGCGATGTGAACGGTTGGTCGGCCACGCCGGAGGTCGTCGTCATCCATGGCGGGCAGGTCGTCGTGCACCAGGGAATAGGCGTGCACCAGTTCCAGCGCACAGGCGGGGGCCAGCGCCGCTAACGGATCGGCGCCGATGGCGCGGGCTGCGGCCAGGCACAGTGCCGGGCGAATGCGCTTGCCACCGCCCAGAACGCTGTAGCGCATGGCCTCATCCAGCCTGGGTGAGGCGGCGCCATCGCGAATGGAGCGTTCCAGTGCCTGGTCGATTTGCTGGCGGGATTGCTCCAGAAATTCCAGAGCCAGGGACAGGCGCTCACTCATCAGTTGGCATCATCCGCTGAAAAGGGACGGGTCTCCAGGGAGCCATCGCTGTTCTGAACCAGCTGTTCAACACGCTGCTCGGCGGTTTTCAGGGCGGTCTGGCATTCTCGGGTGAGCTTTACGCCCCGCTCGAAGGCTGCCAGTGACTGCTCCAGCGAAAGCTCTCCCTGCTCAAGATCGCGAACCAATCGCTCAAGTTCGTCCAGGGATTTTTCAAAGTCGGCAATGGATGTGCTGCTGTTATTCTCACCGGCCATGGGCGACCTCCGGTCAGGTGTTTCGGAAATTGCGCGGATTATATCAGAGTCCCTGAGCTATCGCTGCCAGGCGAATTGGCGTTTTTCCAGAGTTGTGGCATTCGGTCCCCAGGATTGCTCGGTGACTGACACCTGGCCCTGTCGGGACACGGTAACAACCGTGGTTGCTCGGGTTCCGTAGTGGTCGCCGACGATGAATGGTGAAGACAGAAATCGCTCGGTTTCCATGCCAACGCCGGTATCCGGAAGGCTCTGGTCTGGCGCTGGCGTGGTGTCCTGTAAGAGTGACAGTAGCTGTTTGTGCAGCGGCGCCGGGTCTTTGCGCGCTTGTTCCACGCAGTGGCCAACGGCCTTGCGTAGCCTCAGCAGTTTTGGCCAGGGGGTCTGCAGCAGGTGGTTACTCAGGCCATAAACGCCCCGGAATACCTGCCGGCCAGGGTGGGCGTCCCGATTGCTGTAATACCAGCCTCCAAGCCCGGTCAGCTTCACCAGGTTGAACCCAGCGTAGCGGCCCGGCTCTGCATCCAGTGAGGATTGCAGTTCACTGGTTGAGAGTCTCAGTGCGTGTAAGGGCAGTTCGCCACGGCTTTGGCGGCCAGCCTCGGGGCTTCCCTCCCGCACGTTGGTCACGGCTGTTACCGTGCCGTCGGTATTGACCGCCAACCAGGTGCCGCCGGATTCCAGGTCCTGTCCGGCCAGAATTTGCTGGCCGTTGTTGTCCTGCCACCAGTCCATGGCGGCGGTGGGGCGCCGGAAGAACTCGTCCCGGTTGGCTGCCACCACCAGGGGAAATTCCGGGCTTTGTCCGATGGCGAAAGCAATGAGGCACATGGTCGATGGCAATCCTTTAATTGAATTGGGAGGCTGCAGCGGTTGGCAACAATGCGTATCATACCAGCCTGATTTATTCCCGGGATTAAGCAAACAAACATGACCCTGATCGGTATATTCATTCTGTACCTGACACTAGGTGCACTGGCAGGCACCATGGCTGGCCTGTTCGGAATCGGTGGTGGCCTGGTTATCGTTCCGGTGCTGATTTTCACTTTTGGCTTCCAGGGGTTCAGTTCCGAGATCGCCGCTCACCTCGCTATTGGTACTTCTCTGGCCACTATTGTCTTTACGTCTATCAGTTCCATACGCACCCACCATATCCATGGGGCTGTCCGGTGGGAACTGGTGCGGCCCATGACGGTCGGAATCATCGTCGGGGCATTGGCCGGCGCGTGGACGGCGTCGCTGCTGAGTGGCCCGATGCTGAAAACCATCATTGGCGCCTTTGCGATTCTGGTCGCGCTGAAAATGCTGCTGGAAGCAAACCCCAAGCCTGGTCGGGATGTGCCTGGAAACGCCGGGCTCGGCGTGGCCGGTGGGTTTGTGGGCTGGGCATCTGCCATCTTCGGAATTGGTGGTGGCACAATCTCCGTGCCTTACCTCACCTGGTGTAACGTGCGCATGCAACAGGCTGTCGCCACGTCCGCGGCTTGCGGCTTGCCGATTGCCTTGGCCGGCGCTGCTGGCAACATCTGGACCGGCTGGCAGAACCCGCAGCTGCCTGATTTCAGTGTTGGGTTTATCTATTTGCCGGCGTTGGTCGGTATTGTTGCCACCAGTGTCTTTTTTGCCCGTTTCGGCGCAAAGCTGGCGCACAAGCTGGATGGCCGCCTGTTGAAGAAGATATTTGCCGTTGTGCTGATCCTCGTCGGCCTCCGATTCCTGCTGAGTTGAGAGCGTATTCATGTTGCAACACCCGCAGATTGACCCGGTGGCTATTGCCATCGGCCCCCTGAAAATCCACTGGTATGGCCTGACCTACCTGGTTGGTTTCGCCGCCGGCTGGTGGCTTGGCCGCCTGCGTAGCCGCAAACCCTGGTCGCCCCTGAATGAAGAGCAAGTAGGTGACCTGCTGTTTTATATGGCCCTGGGTGTCATTCTCGGTGGCCGTTTCGGGTATGTGGTGTTTTATAACTTCGATGCCTTCCTAGCCGACCCGCTATGGTTGTTGCGGGTGTGGGAAGGGGGGATGTCGTTCCATGGCGGCCTGCTGGGCGTCATGCTGGCGATGTGGTGGTTCGGGCGTAAAACGTCGGCCGGGTTCTGGAGCATCGCTGATTTTGTGGCGCCGCTGGTGCCGGTGGGCCTGGGCGCGGGCCGCATCGGCAATTTTATCAACGGGGAGCTTTGGGGCAAACCTACGGATGTGTCCTGGGGCATGGTGTTCCGCACCGCCCCCGACAGCCTGGCCAGGCACCCCTCCCAGATCTATCAGTTTGCCCTGGAAGGGGTGGTGTTGTTCGCTATCCTGTGGTGGTTCTCCTCCCGGCCCCGCCCGAAAATGGCCGTCTCTGGCCTGTTTCTGGCCTGCTATGGCAGTTTCCGATTCTTTACCGAATTCTTCCGCCAGCCTGACCCTCAACTGGGTTACCTGGCCTTCGACTGGCTGACCATGGGGCAGGTGCTGTCGTTGCCCATGGTCATTGCTGGCGCTGCCCTGATTGTTATTGCTTACCGGAGAAACGCTGCATGAAAGCTTACCTCGACCTGATGCAAGACGTTGTTGACAACGGATTCGACAAGGGCGACCGCACCGGCGTTGGCACCCGCTCCGTGTTCGGCCGGCAAATGCGCTTCAACTTGCAGGACGGCTTCCCGCTGGTGACCACCAAGAAAGTCCACCTGCGCAGCATCATCTACGAATTGTTGTGGTTCCTGAAAGGCTCCACCAACAACACCTGGCTGGCGGAACGAAAGGTCAGCATCTGGAACGAATGGGCACTCGATAACGGCGACCTGGGGCCAATTTATGGCAAGCAGTGGCGCAGCTGGCAGTGCCACGACGGTCGGGTGATCGATCAGATCAGCGAGGTTATCGAGCAAATTCGAACCAAGCCCAACTCCCGGCGCCTGATTGTCTCCGCCTGGAACCCGGCGGAACTGCCGGACGAGTCGGTCAGTCCGCAGGAGAATGTGCGGGAAGGGCGCATGGCGCTGGCGCCCTGCCACTGTCTGTTCCAGTTCTATGTGGCGGACGGCAAGCTGTCTTGCCAGCTGTACCAGCGCAGTGCGGATCTGTTTCTGGGGGTGCCCTTTAACATTGCGTCTTATGCTTTGTTGACCCACATGATTGCCCAGCAGTGTGATCTGGATGTTGGCGAGTTTGTGCACACGTTTGGGGACTGTCACCTTTACAGCAATCACCTGACCGACAATATCGTGTTCGAGCAGCTAAAGCGTGAGCCCCGTGCCTTGCCCAGGCTGGTCATCAAGCGCAAGCCGGAATCCATCTTCGACTACGAGCTGGAAGATTTCGAATTCGAAGGCTATGACCCTTACCCGGTGATTAAGGCTCCGATAGCGATCTGATCCCGAGCCTGGGATCGCGGCCCGGTTGGCTGGGGGAGGCAGGACAGCGGGTGGGGCTTTCCGAAAAACGCTGTGAATACGTCCGTGTACGCTTGGCTCCGCCATCCCTGGCTCCGCACATTTTCGGAAAGCCCCACCCGCTGCCCTGCTTTCGAACAATGGTGATCGAAGATCCCGGATGCGCAGTAAGGTTTTAAATAGGCCGGCCTGCCTGAATGGGTAAGCCGCAAGGGGGCGGGGATGCCTCTCCAAAAATGTGCGGAGCCAGGGATGGCGGAGCTCAAGCCGCGCAGGGATGCCTTGAGGCGTTTTTTGGAGAGGCATCCCCGTCCTCTTGCCGCCCCCAAGGCTCAAGCCAAAGGCCCAGAACTCCAGGTTATGAGGAAAAAATATGAGAAAGGCACTGATTGTTGCGATGTCCCGGAACCGCGTCATTGGGCGGGACAACAAGCTCCCCTGGTATCTGCCTGGCGATCTGCGTTACTTCAAGCAAGCCACTATGGGTAAGCCGATCATCATGGGGCGGAAAACCTGGGATTCCATTGGCAGGCCACTGCCGGGACGGATGAACGTGGTGATTTCCCGAAACCCTGCATGGGAAGCGCCGGCCGGCACGGTCGCGGCGGCATCATTGAATGATGCGTTAGTCAGAGCAGAAGCCCAGGCGGAACTGGAGGGCGGTGATGAGGTGATGATCATCGGCGGTGGCCAGATCTACGCCGAAGCGTTGCCCATGGTCGACCGGATGTACATCACACAGGTACACGCTGAGGTGGACGGCGACGCTTACTTTCCGGAAGTGAACTGGGATGACTGGGAAGAAATCGGACGCGAAGATTTCTCCGCGTCTGATCATAATCCTTACGACTACAGTTTCGTCGTCTACCAGCGTAGCCGGTCAGCCTGACCGGCTAGCGGTTCTGGCCTTCAGCGCGGGGCGCGCTTAGGGCCATTGGCAGAGGGCTTGCCGCCCTTGCCAGCAGGCTTGCCCTTGGGTGGGCCCTTGCGGAAGCCGGGCTTGCCATCTTTGCTGAATTTCTTGCCAGGAGCGCCTTTACGGAAGCCACCTTTGCCGGGAGGCGGGCCTTTGCGGTCGCGACGGGGCGCTGCGGACACTTCCGGCAGGGCTTCGGGCTGCTCCAGCGGCAGTGAATCCGGCTGGGAGGCTTCAAGCAAGCAGGCCAGGGCGCCAGCAACGGCCGCCATGTCCATGTCATTGCGCTCGGCAATGTCGTCCAGCAGGGCAATGGCCTTGGCAGATCGGGGATCGTTGGTGAAGCCCAGCAGTTGCTCTTCAAACTGCTCTACTCGCATTTTCTGCAGCGCAGCCGGTGACGGCAGCTGGTACGGTTCCATCGGAGAGTTGGTGGCCCGCTCCAGGGTGCGCAGCCAGCTGCGCTCGCGCGGTGTGACCAGCAAAATCGCCTTGCCGGTGCGGCCCGCACGGCCGGTGCGGCCAACCCGGTGGATGTACGCCTCGGTGTCGTAGGGCACGTCGTAGTTGATCACGTGGGTAATCCGGGGTACGTCCAGGCCACGGGCAGCAACGTCAGTGGCGATGATGATGTCTTTCTTGCCGCGCTTGAGGTCTTCTACGGTCTGTTCACGCTGGCGCTGGTTGAGGTCACCACTCAGGGGCGCAACCGCATGGCCACGGGCTGACAGTTTTTCAGCCAGCAGGGTGGTTTCTGCCTTGGTGCGTACAAAGATAATGGAGGCGTCGAACGGCTCCACTTCCAGGATGCGGGTCAGGGCATCCAGTTTGCGCTCGGCGTAGACCGGTAATACGAATTGCGAGATACGCTCAACCGTGCGGGTTTCGCTCTCGATTTTTACTTCTGTCGCATTCTTGAGATAGGTTTGCGCAACCTTCTTGATCTGCGGCGGCATGGTGGCCGAGAACAGGGCGCGCTGACAGGTGTCCGGTGTCTTCGCCAGAATCGCTTCTACGTCGTCGATAAAGCCCATGCGCAGCATTTCGTCTGCTTCATCCAGCACCAGTGCCTTCAGGCTACCCAGTTTCAGGGTGCCTTTGCGCAGGTGGTCCAGCATCCGGCCTGGCGTACCCACGATGACCTGGGCGCCACGCTTCAGGCCGCGGATCTGTGGCGCAAAGTCCTGGCCGCCGTAAATGGGCAGAACGTGGAAGTGTTTGAACTTGCTGGCGTAGGTGGTGAACGCCTCGGCCACCTGAATGGCCAGCTCCCGGGTAGGAGCAAGCACCAGAATCTGGGGCTCTGCAACGCTGGCATCAATACGGCTCAGCAGCGGCAGTGCAAACGCCGCCGTTTTGCCAGTACCGGTCTGGGCAACGCCCAGTAGGTGGTTGCCGGCCAGCAGGGCTGGAATGGATTGCGCCTGGATGGGCGACGGGGTTTCATAGCCAACTGCGGAGACGGCTTCCAGTACTGCTGGATCCAGCCCCAGTTCGGCAAAAGACAATTCTGACATGAATGTACTCGGTATTCGGAGGGTATCGCATTACAAATGCAATGCATGATTTTGAAACATTATAGTCGGTTTGGGCAGTCTTTAACATGACTATTGCCGGTAATAGGGTAGGTAGTTGCCGGGGAAGCCGCTTGCCAGCTTCGGTAAACTGCGGCAGTCTTGGTTGTTTGCAGGCTAATTAACAGGAATGGAAGAGTATGACGTTCGATGAGCTTCTGAATTCGGTGCGCGAGGGCCGAGACGTTGTGATCCCGGCCAGTTGGGGGCAGGGACGGGCTACCTTCGGTGGGCTGGTAGCGGCACTGGCGTTCGATGTGATGGCGTCGAAAGTTGCTTCTGGCAGGGCGATGCGGGCGATGCAGGTGTCGTTTGTCGGGCCGGTGGAACCGGATGTGCCTGCGGTGTTTGAGGCAGAGCTGTTGCGTGAGGGCAAGGCGGTCTCTCAGGTTCAGGGGCGAATTCTGCAGAACGGTGAGACCAGACTGGCATGCCTGGCGAGTTTTGGCGGTGACCGGGAGTCGTCGGTTCAGGTAGCGCCATCGCCTGCCCCGGCGGCTGCTCCGGTAAACCAATGCCAGGAGTTGCCATACATTCCCGGAGTTACCCCGGAATTTACCCAGCATATCGACATGCGTTGGGCGTTCGGCAACATGCCGTTTTCCGGCAAGGGTGGTCGTGATATGGGGGGCTGGATGCAGTTCCGGGAAACGCCCTCTGCTCTGACCGACGCGCACATTGTGGCGTTGGTGGATGCCTGGCCGCCTGCGTTATTGCCGCACTTGAAAGGTCCTGCACCGGCCAGTTCCCTGAGCTGGGCGTTGGAGATTGTGCACCCGCGGCCGACCATGAAGCCGGGAGAGTGGCTGCTCTACAGGGCCACGATTGATCAGGCAGGTGCCGGTTACGGCCATACCCATGCCGGTATCTGGACTGAGAGCGGCGAACTGGTGGCGCTGAGCCGCCAGACAGTGACCGTTTTTGGTTGAATGGGTGGGGGCTCAGGCCGCCATTTCAGCTTTCAGGGCATCCAGTATGACCCGGGCAAACTCCCTGGGGGAGTCCTCCTGCAGGAAATGGCCACCGCGCAGGGTAATGTGGGGCTGTCCTAGTGCCCCGGGAATGCGTCTTTGCATGTGACGATCACCTCCCCGGGTGATCGGATCGCCATTGCTGAAGCAGGTGATGAAGGGCTTGCGCCATTTCTCCAGGATCCGCCAGGCCTCACGGTTGGCGGCGCTGGCTGGATCATCCGGTGAAACCGGAACCAGGCCCGGAAAGGCGCGGGCGCCCGCTTTGAATGCCGCGCTCGGAAAGGGTGCCTCGTATGCCGCCATCTCACCCGGGCTCAGAGCCCTTTCGGTACCCAGCTGTATGATGCGGGCCACGGGAAACCAGGGGCTGTGGCTGGCAAACGCTTTCCAAGCACGGAACACTGCAGGCACCGGCGAGTCTCCGGTAGGCAGCATGCCGTTACCGACAATGATCCGGCTGAAACGTCTGTGATGTTCTGCGGCCAGTCTCAGGCCAAGCAGTGATCCCCAATTCTGACACACCAGGGTGATGTTGGTGAGGTTCAGGTCTTCCAGCCAGCGGGCCAGCCAGCTCATATGGCTACTGTAGCTGTAATCGGTCACATTGGCTGGTTTGTCGGATTTTCCGAAGCCGATCAGATCCGGTGCCAGTACCCTGTAACCTGCTTCTGCGACCATGGGGATCATGTGCCGGTAAAGGTAGGACCAGGAGGGCTCGCCATGCAGCATGACCACCGGTGCTCCATTGGTCGGACCTTGATCGACGAAGTGCATGCGCAGGCCTGGCTCAACGTCCAGATAATTTGCTTGGAAGGGATAATCCGGAAGGCCTGCGAAGCGGGCTTCGTCGGTTCTCAGAATACGCATGCCATCGACTGTCCTGACTGATTGGTTGCGTGATTGTCTTTACGGCAATCGTCGGAAATCAGGATAAATCAGATGGAAATTTTGTGTGTTTGAGTTGCGTAACAGTGCGTTGCCGGTTTGAATCAGGACGCGATATCAAACAGGCGTTCAGGGTTGTCAATCCGGGCCAAAGCATCGTCACAACAATTGACGGCGCCACAGTCGTCGGCCGAGCACAGGCCGATGGTATGGCAATGGATGTCCTGATGGCCGTCGCCCTGGTTTCTGAAAATCCTGGCTCTGGAAAGAATGGAACGGCAATGGCCGCATAACAGTGTCGGCACGGCACTGCCTTCGGCCAGGATGGCGGTGTAATGGGTAGTATTTGTCATAATAATCCTCCTGATCCATAGAACATAAGGACAAAATGTGACAGTTCAAAGTCGCCACAGTGATCCTGCATTGGTTCGGGTTCAGCAGTTATACGTATCAGGCGTCAGGATCGACCACGGGGCGACGGTTTGAGCGTTTGTCCTCCCAGTCCAGGTCTTTCGGGTCGTACCAGCCGAGTTTGTCCATGACCCGGTGCCGGGTATACTCGGACAGGGTTGGCCACAGTTCCTGGAAGTCTTCCAGCCCTCTGTCCCGTTGCCTCTGCTGTTTGCTCTGCAAGCGGTTGATGATGCGCGGAAGATGTAGGGCTTCACCGAGTTGACCAGGCACCAGAACTTCCTGCCCCATCACCTTACGGCGGTGCATACGCGAAGCCAGAACCTTCTGGAGTTCTGTCGCGGCCTCAAGGGCTGTTTCAACGGTAAAAGCGTCTGAATCCAACAACATGACCTGTTAATTGGCTGATCGATAACCTGATACTATATCGTGAAGGTGGCTATAGTGGCCACGCTATCGTGTTAGTCTGTTTTTTCGTGAAACGTTCCATCCGGTATGGGCACCGTTCGCTTCAGGGTATAGGGATTATGTACGCAAAACTTGAGACACGGACTTTTCTGGCGATGCTGGTGGGCGTTTCCATCGCCTTCGCGTTGTTGATGAAACCATTTTTCGGGCCAATATTCTGGGCCATCGCCATTGCCCTGATCTTTTACCCGGTCAACCAGTGGCTGACCCGCCGGCTGGGCCACCGGCCTAATATCAATGCGATAATTACCCTGCTGGTTTGTATTGTTATCGTGGTGATTCCGGTTCTGGGGCTGGGCGCGGCCCTGATTACTGAAGGCATGGGGCTATACCAGAAGATCCAGAGCGGTGAGATCCGTCCTGGTGAATACATTGACCAGGTCAACCGGTCGTTCCCTGCCATTCAGGCGTTTCTGGGCCAGTTTGATATCAGTTTCGGTGAATTGCGGGATCGCGTGGTCAGTGCGTTTGTTGGTGGCAGCCAGTTCCTTGCCAAGCAGGCGCTGGGCATCGGCCAGAACACTTTCCAGTTTTTCCTCGGCCTGGCGCTTATGGTGTATCTGGCGTTTTTCCTGATTCGGGATGGCCAGCAACTGGTAGAGCTGCTGATCAAGGCATTGCCCCTGGGTGATGAGCGGGAGCGCCTGCTGTTTGCCAAGTTTGCCGAAGTTACCCGGGCAACGGTCAAGGGCAATTTGCTGATTGCCATCATTCAGGGTGCCCTGGGTGGCGTGATTTTCTGGATTCTGGGGATCTCCGGTGCGCTCCTGTGGGGGGTGGTGATGGCCATTTTCTCCCTGCTACCGGCCGTTGGCGCTGCCATTGTGTGGATTCCGGCGGCGGTCTACCTGGCTGCCATCGGTGACGTGGTGCCAGCGGTCATTCTGACGGTCTACGGTATGGTGGTAATTGGCCTGGCCGATAACCTGTTACGGCCAATCCTGGTGGGGCGGGATACCAAGATGCCCGACTACCTGGTTTTGTTGTCGACCTTGGGCGGGCTTGTCATGTTCGGCATTAACGGGTTTGTGATGGGCCCGCTGGTGGCGGCTCTGTTCATGGCGTTCTGGGGTATCTTTATCCGGGAATTTGGCAACGAAAGCACCGGGAATATGCCGAAACGTGCGACAGGTTCGGCAGAGGACGACTGATCTGTGTTAGGGTCTGTGGGTCGCCCGGGCTTGTGGAGATGGGCGCCACATAATAATAAATAGACCGATATCCCTGAGGTATCAGGAGCAGATCAGGTGTCAATGACGAATCCTTTCAGCCATCGCATACGAATGGCGGCTATGGCCGCCGGAACTATCGCCTTCCTGGGATTAACATCCCCGGCCTATGCCAACGACGTAGTCGCCCTCAAGCATGCTTTGTACGGTGCCGGTTACGATATAGAAAACGTTAACCCGGAACTGGACAGTAATACCCGAGCCGAACTGGAAAAGTTCCAGCGTGACCAGGGGCTTGAGGTAACCGGTTCGCTGGATGAGGCAACCGAGCGCGCCCTGGGTATGACCGCTGTGCAGCCGGTGGCCAGCGCCGCGGGCCAGGCCGGAGCTGGAGCTGCGCCGGCTGCAGAGGAGAGCGCCGCTGCCGCGACCGAGCCGGAGCCCGAAGAGGAAGAAGAGAAGAGCGGCTGGTCACTGTGGTGACCGGACGATAGCCACAAAAAAGCCCGCCAGGCATCCGTCAGGCGGGCTTTTTTGTTAGTGCGTGGGGGCCTAGTCCAGTTTGGACAGGTCCCGCACAGCACCTTTGTCGGCACTGGTCGCCAGCAGCGCGTAAGCCTTGAGTGCCGCAGAGACTTTGCGGTCGCGGGCGAGTTCGGGCTTCCAGCCTCTAGCGTCACGGTCTTTGCGACGTTTGTCCAGTTCTTCGTTGCTGACCTGCAGATTGATGCTGCGCTCCGGGATGTTGATCAGGATGGTGTCACCATTCTCGATCAGGCCGATGGCACCACCGGCGGCGGCTTCTGGTGACGCGTGCCCGATGGACAATCCGGAAGTGCCACCTGAGAAGCGGCCGTCCGTCAGCAGGGCGCATTCCTTGCCGAGGCCCTTGGATTTCAGGTAACTGGTGGGGTACAGCATTTCCTGCATGCCTGGGCCACCACGGGGGCCTTCGTACCGGATAATGACGACCTCGCCGGGTTTGACTTCGTCGCTCAGAATGCCGGCAACTGCCGCATCCTGGCTTTCAAATACCCTGGCTTTACCCTCGAACACGTAGATGCTCTCATCCACCCCGGCTGTTTTTACCACGCAGCCGTCCTGGGCAATATTGCCGAACAGAACCGCCAGGCCACCCTCGGAAGAGTAGGCGTTTTCAACGGACCGGATGCAGCCGTTTTCACGGTCGCCGTCCAGGCTGGGCCAGCGGGTGCTCTGGCTGAAGGCGGTCTGGGTGGGAATGCCAGCGGGGCCGGCCTTGTAGAACTCAACCACTTCCGCGGTGGGAGAACGCATGATGTCCCATACTTCCAGGGCATCTCTCATGGTTTTACTGTGTACTGTTGGCAAATCGACGTTGATCAGCCCGCCACGTTCCAGTTCACCCATGATGCCCATGATGCCGCCGGCCCGGTGTACATCTTCCATATGGTATTTCGGGGAGTTGGGGGCCACCTTGCACAGCTGGGGGACTTTCCGCGACAGCTGGTCAATTTCGGCCAGCGTAAACTCAACACCGCCCTCCTGGGCCGCTGCCAGCAGGTGCAGAATCGTGTTGGTGGAGCCGCCCATGGCAATGTCCATGACCATCGCATTCTCGAATGCGGAGAAAGACGCAATGCTGCGTGGCAGCACGCTGGCATCGTTCTGCTCGTAATAGCGCTTGGCATTCTCCACAATTTGACGACCGGCGTTCAGGAACAGCTGTTCACGGTCGGCGTGGGTGGCCAGCATGGAACCGTTGCCGGGCAGCGCCAGGCCAATGGCTTCGGTAAGGCAGTTCATGGAGTTGGCAGTGAACATGCCGGAGCAGGAACCGCAGGTAGGACAGGCGCTGCGCTCGTATTCTTCGACCATTTCATCGGTGGCCGTCGGGTCCGCTGCGATCACCATGGCATCCACCAGGTCCAGTTTGTGCTCGGACAACTTGGTTTTGCCGGCCTCCATCGGGCCACCGGAGACGAAGATTGTCGGAATGTTCAGGCGCATGGCGGCCATCAGCATGCCAGGGGTGATCTTGTCGCAGTTGGAAATGCAAACCAGCGCGTCGGCACAGTGGGCGTTAACCATGTACTCGACGGAATCGGCAATTATTTCCCGGGAGGGCAGGGAGTAAAGCATGCCGTCGTGGCCCATGGCGATGCCATCATCCACCGCGATGGTGTTGAACTCTTTGGCAACGCCGCCAGCCGCTTCGATCTCACGGCAGACCAGTTGTCCGAGGTCTTTCAAGTGAACGTGGCCAGGCACAAACTGGGTGAAGGAGTTGGCAACGGCGATGATAGGTTTGCCAAAGTCTTCATTTTTCATGCCGGTGGCGCGCCAGAGCGCCCGGGCACCGGCCATGTTGCGGCCAGCGGTTGATGTATGGGAACGGTACTGGGGCATGGTGTGCTGCTGTCTCCCTGATTATCTGGTTGTACTTGAGCACAAAGGATACCAGATTAAACGCTGGTCGCATGGCTGTTTTGCCAGTGCGTGTTTACAATACGTAACAAGTAACGGGATATTTTGACCAGAATTGCGAGGGAGTCTGTCTATGGGTGGCCAGGAAAGCCTGCAGCTGCGTCGTCTCAAGGATTTCCAGCCATTGGGGCGGTTGACGGACGACCAATTGGTGTTGTTAGCCAGCCGGGCTGAACGCCGGACCCATGGGCCCGGCCAACGGGTGATAGAGCGGGGCGTTCGCGACGGCCTGGACTTTTTCCTGATATCCGGGAAGGTAGAGCTCGAGTCTGTGGACGGGCGCAAAACGGTGATTGAGGCTGAAACGGAAAAGGCACTCAACCCCATTGCCCGGTTGCAGCCCAGGATGTACGACGTTACTGCGGTCAAACCCTGCGAGTTTCTGGTCATTGAGCAGGAGATTCTGAACCAGATGCTGAGATCGGCGCCGGTCGCCCAGGTGGAAATGGATTCCGGGGATGGCGGCGCCGATGAAAGTGAAGAACATCATCTGTTGATGGAGTTTTACGCCGAACTCCGCTCCAATCAGCTCAAGTTGCCCAGTGTGCCGGATGTAGCCTGGAAAGTGCGCCGGGTGGTGGACCGCGAAGACTCGACGGCGCTCGATGTATCCAAGGCGGTCTCAGCCGACCCCGCCATGGCGGCAAAGCTGGTGCGGTCCTGCAACAGTCCGTTGTACCGGGGGTTCAGTGATGTCCGGAACGTGCGGGAGGCGGTGGTTCGTTTGGGTATGCGAACCACCCGGCAATTGGTAACAGTATTTGCCATGCGCGAGGTGTTCAAGACTCGTCGGGCCTCGCTGCAGAAGGAAATGGAACAGCTTTGGCGGCATTCCCGGGAGGTGGCGGCCTTGTGTTGGGTGCTGGCGGATCACGCCACCCGGATTGATCCGGAAGAGGCCCTGCTGGCGGGCTTGCTGCACGATATTGGTATCGTTCCGGTCCTGGTGCAGGCCGAGCACCATGTGAACCTGTTTGCTGATGAAAAGAACCTTCAGCATGCCATGTCGGAGTTGCGGGCCGATGTAGGGTGTGCGGTTCTGGAGAACTGGCAGTTTCCGAAAGCGTTTATCGAGTCCGCCCGCCACGCGGAAGACTGGAGCTATGAGTGTCGGGAGTCTGCGCCCCAGCTGGTTGATGTTGTGATCGTGGCGCAGTTGCATTCCATGATCGGATCCAGTCAGAATGCCGGCTTGCCCGCTTTTGACCAGGTGCCAGCCTGGCGCCGCCTGGGGGAACTGGATCTCAATGCCTCCCGGAGCCTACAGCTTTTGAGTGAGGCCCGTGAACGGGTAGATGAGGTGCAAAAGCTCCTGTCCATCCGATAACTACTGCCTGATGACGGAGTCTGCCCTGCAGTGAATGACACCATTATGAATGTTCCCCTGTTTCCGTTGAATTCAATTGTTTTGCCCAAGGGGCGCATTCCCCTCCAGCTGTTTGAGCCGCGTTACATCGATATGCTCTCCCGGTGTATGAAAGAAGACCGTGGGTTTGTGGTGGTCCTGCTTCGTGAGGGCGGGGAGACAGCCCGCCAGGCGGCGTTCTACGACATCGGAACCTACGTGCGGATTATCGATTTCCAGCAATTAGACAGCGGGCTGCTCGGGATCACTGTGGAAGGTGAGTTGAAAGTGTCTGTTGTTCGCAGTTGGCAGCAGGAAGACGGCTTGAACCTGGGGGACGTGGAGTGCCTGATCGCAGAGGCCGAAAGCGAAGTCCCTGAGCGTTTCCATGAACTGCCTTCCGTGCTGAGGGCGTTGTTCCGCCACCCGGTTGTCAAGGATCTGGGCATGGACGTGGACTACGAGGATGCCCGGGACGTAGGCTGGCGGCTAACGGAGCTGCTGCCCCTGGACAAGCAGGAAAAACAGCGGCTGGCAGAACTGCAGGATCCCCTCGAACGGCTACAGCGGCTTCAGGAATTGCTTGAGGCGCTGGAGCAAAACTAGTTCGGTGGCAAGGGCGAATAGGCCAGGCTGGCAGTGTCCCACTGAGTGATGAGGTAACCTGCGGCAAACGCCAGCCAGAGCATCACCGCGGCCCAGGTCAGGGCATCCGGCCAGATGGGTACCCGGTCGTAGCGACTGTAGCTGGCGCGAATGGCGCCGGTAATGGCCATCCCCAGTAATACTCCTCCCAGTACATCGGTAAACCAGTGTACCCCCAGGTAGAGCCTGCTAAGGGCAATGGGCACCAGGGGCAAGGACAGCAATACATAGGTTTGCCAGCGCTGTCGCATCCTGTTTTCGCCGGCGATGAAGCTGGCGGCCATGGTGACCAGCACCGTTGCCCCTGCAGTATGGCCGCTGGGAAAAGCGCCTGAGGCCGGTGGCCTAAGCACCTGATCCGGGCGTTCCACCATCAGGCCGGTTTTGACCAGCCATACACAGGCAAAGCAGAGAATCGCCGCCAGGGCAATGTGCAGGGCAGCGGCGTAATACCCCCTGAACGACAGAACGGCCACGGCCAATACGGCCGCACTGATCAGTACCGGAGGGTCGCCCATGAGCGTGGCGGCGATCACCGGAATATCCAGCAGCGGTTGCCGCAGCACTTCAAACCAGGCAACGACCAGCTGGTTCAGCTCGTTAATCCGCCGGCTGTAAGTAACCAACTGGGTCAGGATCACAAACATCGCCAACGACCCCGTAGCCAAAACAATCGATGGCAGGGGGAATTCGCCTTTGCGGGCAGGTCGTTCGTTGGTGTAAAGCCGCCAGAACCGATGCGTGGTGTCGTAACGGGCCATGAATGACTCCAGCCAGCGGTAGGGCCTGCTGCCCTCGCCAACTCCAAGCCGGAACTGAAGAACCACCACATACAAAGCCACCAGCACCGCTGCGCTGATGCCAATAACCGGGTAGAAATGAGGTGGTGGCTCTATTTCGCTGGCGAGGGCGCTGCCGACGGCATAGCCCGGCAGCACATAGACCAGGGCCCAGCCGACCGCGGAAATCAGGTTGAAGGTAAGAAACCGGCGCCATGGCATGTGCAGCGCACCGGCAATCAGCGGGATGACCGGGCGGATAGGGCCGATAAAACGCCCGGCAATCACACTTTTGCCGCCGTGGGCATTAAAAAAAGACTCGCCCCGGGTAATCAGCCCCGGGTAACGGCTGAAGGGCCAGACCGAATGCAGCCGCCCCTTGAAGAAACGGCCCACGGTAAAACTGATGAGGTCACCGATAACCGCTCCCATGCCTGCCCAGGCTAGGGCTTCGGACAGGGGCATGCCGGATTTTCCTGCCAGTGCGGCAAAACCAAACAGCATGGCAACGCCGGGCACAACAATGCCGGCAATTGCCAGGGACTCCACCATGGCGGTGGCAAAGAGTGCCAGTATCAGCCAGCCGGGGTTGTCTGCTACCCAGGCTGCCGCATCAGCCAGCCAGCTTTCAATCATATGTCGACGGACGCTCCCGGGCTGAACCAGGCCGAATCCATACCCCGTTTACGTGCCTGATGCATTGCCTGATTGGCCCGGTTACGGAGTGAGACCGTACTGGTATCGCCGTTGCCGCGAGTGGTGCAGCCCAAGCTGACAGACAGCCTGCCAATGCCGCTCCACTCCCTTTCGCCGATGGTCCTTCGAATCCGCTCGGCGATGACGCGTACGCCTTCCTCTGGCGTGAAGGGGAGGATCAGGAAAAACTCGGAATCGTTCAGGGTGTACAGGCTGTCGCCCGCCCGGATAACGCCAAACAGATGCTCGGTGACCGATTTAAACAGGTTCTGCAGCCCCGCTTTGCCATGTAGGTCCCGTATTTCGTCCGTGTAATCAAAGCTCAGGTTAATCACTGACAAGGGGTGGCCCGTGGCAATCGCTCTGCTGATTTCCTTTTGCAGGGTTTCGTCAAGAAACCGTGAGTTGTGGGCGCCGGTGACCGGGTCGGTAATGGCAAGATCCTCCGCAGATTGGGCGATGTGATCATAGTGCCAGATGTACAGGGCGCCGACTGCGAGTGTCAGGATCAAGCCCACGGAGGTCATCAGGGCGTAGGCGGCGGGATGACCGAACCACACAGCACCCATTACCGGAACCAGGAGCAATGCAGACAGGCTTAGCCCCTGGCGCAGCGGCAGAACCAGAAGGTTCAGGATCAGGAGCGGCATCGCCCAATGAGTTACCCCAGGGCTGTCCAGAACCAGAATGGCGGCCACCAGGCCTGCGTTGAGGCCGGCCAGAATCAGCAGGTGCCCGGGGGCCGATAGCTGCTGGCGGCGACACACGAAGGTGTAGATCAGCCCGGCCAGCAACAGGCAGGTCATCGCCAGGGCGAGATAAAATAACTCGTAAAAGCCGTAGCGCAGGTTCTGCAGTGCCAGCGAGAAAATAAACAGGGCCGCCAGTCCGTAGCCGAAGCTGTGAGTCCAGGTTCTGAGTCTTGTTTCTGTCATCGCGCGTCACCTTGGGTGCCGGTGGGGCTCTGGACATCCGGATGCAGCCAGTTGCTGTAGGCCTGGGTGCGGTTGCCCCCCTGTTGCTGCGCCCGGCGTAGCGCGTTGGCGGCACTGTGTTGCAGGCTGTCGGCGTCGTCGCCGATGTTCAGGCCGGCAATGCCGGTGCTGACGGTCAGTTTCATGCCGTGGGATGCCAGCAGCTTGCACAGGCCATTGCGGATTTTCTCGGCGCTGGCGGCGGCGCCCGCGGTATTGATACCAGGTAGGATAACCAGAAACTGCAGGTCGGCTACCCGGTAGTAAGTGTCAAAATCCCGAAGCTGTGAATGCAGGTAACGGCCAATTCTGGGCAGGATAGCGCGAATGTCTTCGTCCGGATCATTGTCGCTCAGGTGGGTGTCCAGCCCGATCATCATCACAGACATGTCGGTGCCCTCACGCTCGCTACGCTGGATTTCCTTGTGCAGGTCGGCAGACAGGTACTCCCGGCTGGCGGCCTGGGTGAGTTCGTCGGTTCGCCTCAGCGGTGCCAGCTGCCGGGCCTTGTATTCTCGCAAGAAGATCAGCAGCGTGGAGAGCAGCGTTGTCAGCACAAAGGCGCTGATCATCTGGTGGCGGTCGGGAAGAATCACGGCCCATTGGGTGGAAACCAGTATGGCAAAGGTCAGGAGCGCAGTGATCAGAGCTGCAATATAAGTTGGCATCAGGGCAAAAGTCACCAGCGGTAGTGCATAGAGCCAGTGGCTGAGCGCCCAGGGCCCCTGCCAGAGTGCGACCAGCAACAGGATTGCCAGGATTGAATAGCTGGCTGTTTTGACGTGTTTCCAGAGCCGGACATGGTGGCTGGTGAAACGTGGGTTGCTGGCCAGGCTGATGCCCGCCGCAGTGGCAGCGCAAGCTGCCAGCAGGAATTCGCCCAGCATTATGCCGGCTGCGCTGGTGAGCGCAAGGGCAACAAAACCGGCTCTTGAGAGCCGGCCTGGCAGGAACTTTTCAGCCGACTGGGGCATGTTATCTATCCTTTGCTGGCGCATCCATTTGAATCTGTGCAGCGCTATAATAGTCGTTTGGGATGCGGACTTGAAACGGGAAAGGTAAAGTAGCGTTCCAGTTCCGGAATCAGTATGCAAAATATAAAGGTAATCCGATGGATGTAGCAGCCTACATGGCAGAACTCGGTCAACAGGCTCGGGCCGCCGCTCGGGAAGTGGCCCGCTCAACCACCGCCGTTCGCAATCAGGCACTGCTGGCAACGGCCAGGGCGTTGAGCGCTGCCCGTACCGAGCTGGTGCGGGCCAACCAGAAGGATCTCGAAGCTGGCCGGGCGAATGGCCTGGACGATGCCATGCTCGACCGCCTGGAGCTTACCGAGGCCCGCATTGACACCATGATTGAGGGGCTGCAACAGGTGGCAGGCTTGCCAGATCCCGTGGGTGAAATTACCGACATGACCTACCGGCCATCCGGCATTCAGGTTGGCAAGATGCGGGTGCCTCTGGGGGTGATTGGTATTATCTACGAATCCCGCCCCAACGTGACGGTTGAAGCAGCCAGCCTGTGCCTGAAGTCGGGTAATGCTACCATTCTGCGCGGCGGTTCTGAGGCTATTCATTCCAACCAGGCCATCGCTGCCTGCTTGGCGACCGGGCTGGCTGAAGCCGGTTTGCCTGAAACGGCGGTACAGGTGGTGGCGACCACCGATCGGGCCGCAGTGGGTGAACTCATTACCATGCCCCAGTATGTGGATGTGATCGTGCCGCGGGGCGGCAAAGGCCTGATCGAACGAATCAGCCGTGACGCCCGGGTGCCGGTCATCAAGCACCTGGATGGTGTTTGCCATGTCTACATAGACAGCCACGCGGACCCGGAGAAGGCGCTGAGGGTCGCCGTCAATGCCAAGACTCACCGTTACGGAACCTGCAACACCATGGAAACCCTTCTGGTGGATGAGGAAATTGCCGATGACATGCTGCCTTTGCTGGCTCGGGAGTTTGTGGCCAAGGGGGTTGAGCTGCGTGGCTGTGAACGCACCCGGGCGGTACTGCCCGATGTGATCGCTGCCACGGAAGAAGATTGGCACGCGGAGTACCTTGCGCCGATTCTTGCGGTGCGGGTTGTGGCCGGGCTGGATGCCGCCATAGATCACATCAACCGCTACAGCTCTCAGCACACCGAGAGCATTATTACCGAAAACTACACCCGTGCTCGCCGGTTCCTGACCGAGGTCGATTCCAGTTCGGTGATGGTGAATGCTTCTACCCGGTTCGCTGACGGATTCGAATACGGTCTGGGTGCGGAGATCGGTATCTCGACCGACAAGCTCCATGCCCGTGGACCGGTAGGTCTGGAAGGGTTGACGTCACAGAAATACGTGGTGTTTGGCGACGGCCACATCCGGACATGATGTCATGCACGTGATCTACGGCGGCACCTTTGACCCGATCCATCACGGCCACCTGCGCCTTGCGCTGGAGATAGCCGATGCCCTGGCGGTGACAAAGGTGCATCTGGTGCCTTGCCATATTCCGCCCCACCGGGGCAGTACCGGTGCCAGTTCTGAGCAGCGACTGGCACTGATCCAGCTGGCCATCGAGGGCGAGCCGGGGCTGCGTGTGGATGACCGTGAACTGCGCCGGGCTGGCGCCTCCTATACCGCCGACACCCTGCGTCAGTTGCGCCTTGAGCTGGGGCCAGATGAGCCCCTGGTGATGGTGGTGGGCACCGATGCCTTTGCCGCTTTTGATCGCTGGCGTGAATGGGCCGACATTCCGGGCCTGGCGCACATTGTGGTTGTGAAGCGCCCTGGTTCGGATTTGCCCGTTGGTAGTGAGGCGGCTCGCCTGGTGCGTGAACGCCGGGCGGATGGACCTGAGGCTCTAAGCTCGGCGCCTTGCGGGGCGGTGCTGGAACTGGATCCGCCCCTGCTGGATATCTCTGCAACGGGTATCCGACAACGCATCGCAGACGGGCGCTCTCCCCGGTATCTGACCCCGGATTCTGTATGGCAGAGAATCCAGGCGCTCGGTCTTTACGGTGCGTGCCCCGCCAGGAACTTTTAATGGTACAATTGCGTCTGAATATCACTTATCGGGCGGTCATCCTGGCCAGAGCCCGGAAAACAGGGTAATTATGCAGGCAGAACAACTGAAAGATCTGGTCGTAACCGCACTTGAAGATATCAAGGCACAGGACGTCAGCGTGATTGATGTCCGTGATCGAACCAGTGTTACCGACTTTATGGTTCTTGCATCCGGCACCTCAAGCCGTCACGTAAAATCCCTGGCAGACTCCGTCGTATCTGAAGCCAAAGATCAGGGCGTGAGGGCAAACAACGTTGAAGGCGAGGGTGGCAGCGACTGGATTCTGGTGGATCTGGGAGACGTGGTCGTGCATGTCATGATGCCTGCAACCCGCGAATTTTACGACCTGGAACGCTTCTGGCGTGACGCGCCGGACCTGGGTGCGGCAGGTCACGAGTAACCATGAAACTACGTCTGATCTGTGTGGGGCAGAAGATGCCCGACTGGGTCAGTACGGGGTATAACGATTATGCTCGCCGGATGCCGCCGGAGCTGCCCCTGGAACTGACCGAAATTGCCATGGCTCACCGGGGTAAGAACCCGGACATTCCGCGGCTTATGCAGCGTGAAAGCGATGCCATCCTGGCGTCGGTCGCCCCCCGTGACCGGGTCATCGCCCTGGAAGTGGGCGGCAGGCCCTGGTCCACGGAAAAACTGGCCAGCCAGCTGGAGAGCTGGCAACAAGACGGTCAGGATGTCTGTTTTCTGGTTGGCGGCCCCGATGGCCTGGCCGATGCCTGCCGGCAGCGAGCTGACCAGCAGTGGTCTCTGTCACCGCTTACCTTGCCCCACCCCCTGGTGCGTATTGTGCTTGCCGAGCAGCTCTATCGCGCCTGGTCGATCACCCGTAACCACCCGTATCACCGGGCCTAGGAGTTTCCATGGCCTGGGGCGAATTCAAGGATACTGCAGCCGAGCGCCGGCTGTTCCAGCGCCGTGCCGTGGTCATGCTGGTGTTCGTCCTGCTAATGATGATCGGCCTGCTGGCGCGGATGTACCAGCTACAGATTGTCGAACATGAGATCTACACCACGCTGTCCGACAAAAATCGGGTTCAGGTCCAGTCTGTGCCACCGCCCCGGGGCCTGGTGTACGACCGGAACAATCTGCTGCTGGCAGAGAATCGCCCGGTGTTCAGCCTTACACTGGTGCCAGAGCGCGTGGCGGGTATGGAGGCCACCCTGGCCCGGTTGTCCGAGATTCTGGACATCGCCGAGGAGGACATAGAGCGGTTTAAGAGGCGACTTCGTGAACCCCGCCGGCCCTTCCAGGAAATGCCTCTGAGCTACGATCTGGGCGAAGAGGAAATTGCCCGAATGGCGGTGCATCGGCATGAGTTCCCCGGCGTGGAGGTTCGCGCTGAACTGGTTCGATATTACCCCCATAGTGAACTGACGGCTCATGCCCTGGGCTTCGTTGGCCGAATCAATCGGGAAGAGCTACAGCGGATTGACCCGGTGAACTACGCGGGAACCAACTACATTGGAAAATCCGGTATTGAGCGATTCTACGAGCAGGTGTTGCACGGTACCGTGGGCTACCAGCACGTCGAAACCAACGCCCGGGGTCGTATTCTGCGGGTGCTTGAGCGGGTAAACCCGGTGCCCGGTGAGGATCTACAGTTGCACCTTGACCTGCGCCTGCAACGCAAGGCCTATGAGCTGCTCGAGGGGCGCCGCGGGGCTATTGTAGCAATCGAACCGGAGACTGGAGGTATCCTGGCGCTGGCCAGCGTGCCGGGCTTTGATGCCAACAAGTTTGTCACCGGGATCAGTGTTGAGGACTACCGCAATCTCAGTACAGATATTGACAAGCCCCTGTTCAACCGGGCGCTACGTGGCCAGTATCCGCCAGGTTCCACGATCAAGCCGATGATGGCGATTGCCGCCCTGGACAGCGGCGTGACCAATCGGGAAAGGCGAATATGGGACCCCGGGTACTTCCAGTTGCGTGAGGGCGGCCGGCGTTTCCGTAACTGGAACAGGTCGGGTGACGGTTGGGTTGATCTCAAGTATTCCATGGCCCGATCCAACGACGTGTACTTCTATGAGGTGGGCGTTGAAATGGGCGTCAGCGTGATGTCCGAATACCTGGCGCATTTCGGCTTTGGCGAAGATGCCACCCTGGATGTGTCGGGGGCGCTGAGCGGTCTGTTGCCCACCGCAGACTGGAAACGGGCCGCCCGAAATGAGCCGTGGTATCCGGGGGATTCCGTGAACATGAGCATCGGCCAGGGTTTCATGCTGGCGACGCCCCTGCAGCTGGCAACGGCAACCACACTGATCGCCAATCGTGGCGTATGGGTTGAGCCCAGGCTGCTGAAGGATATTCGCGGTGACCGTTCAGTGGATGAGTTTCTTCCGTCAGAAACCCATGAGCCGTTGATACTGAAGAATCCCGATGATTGGGAATACGTGGTGGAGACCATGGAAGAGGTGATGCATGGTGCCAGGGGCACAGCGCGTGCCGCTGCCCGCGGGGCCAGCTATCGGATGGCGGGAAAAACCGGAACTGCGCAGGTGTTCAGTCTCGCAGAAGATGAAGAGTATGACGAAGAGCAGGTGCGCGAGCGCCTGAGGGATCACGCGCTTTTCGTTGGCTTTGCACCTTCGGATAACCCCAGGATTGCTGTCGCTGTCATCGTTGAGAACGGTGGTGGCGGCAGCTCCACGGCCGCACCGGTTGCCCGTGCCCTGTTTGATGCCTGGCTTGAGGAGTTACCAGCGGCGGAGAAGTCATCGGTAATCAGTCAGGTTAACCGCGAGGAGAGTCGCTGATGGCATTGGGGAGCTTGCTCAATAACCCGGCGAATCACCATCTTGGCCGTTCGCGGGGGTTCTGGTCGGCCATCCATCTGGATCCTTTGCTGCTTTTGATGCTGTTGTTGCTCATGGGCGGTGGCCTTTTCGTGCTTTACAGTGGCGCTGACCGTAACATCGAAGTGGTCAAGGCTCAGGGCATCCGGTTTGGTGTGGCGCTGGTGGTGATGTTTGTTTTTGCCCAACTGGACCCGGCGGTATTCCGGCGTTGGGCTCCGTGGTTATATGCGGCTGGCATGGTAGGGCTTGTGGCCGTGCTGTTGGTGGGCGTGGGGGCTAAAGGGGCTCAGCGCTGGCTGGCGATTCCCGGGCTGCCCAGGTTTCAGCCCTCGGAATTCATGAAACTGGTTGTTCCGATGATGGCTGCCTGGTATCTGTCGCGGCATTTTCTGCCGCCGCGCCTGTCCCACGTCGCGGTTGGGTTGATCCTGGTACTGGTGCCCATGGCCCTGATTGTTCAGCAGCCCGACCTTGGTACTTCACTGCTGGTGGGTATGGCCGGGATATTTGTGGTGTTCTTTGCTGGCATGAGCTGGAAGCTGATTTCAGCGTTCTTTGCGCTGGTATCGGTATCTGCGCCGATGATGTGGTTTTTCGTCATGAGGGACTACCAGAAACAGCGAGTGCTGACATTGCTCGACCCCCAGAGTGACCCTCTGGGAGCCGGCTGGAACATCATCCAGTCCAAAACCGCCATTGGTTCCGGTGGCATGGATGGCAAAGGATGGTTGCAGGGTACCCAGTCCCATCTGGAGTTCCTTCCCGAAAGTCACACGGATTTTATCGTGGCAGTGCTGGCCGAGGAATTCGGTTTTATTGGCATGTTGCTGCTGATGACCCTGTATTTCTTGATCATTCTTCGTTGCCTGTATATTGCGGTCACCGCCCAGGATTCATTCAGTCGTCTGCTGGCCGGTGCCTTGACCATGACCTTCTTTATCTACGTTTTTGTGAACGTTGGCATGGTCAGTGGATTGCTGCCCGTGGTGGGTGTGCCCCTGCCACTGGTCAGCTATGGTGGCACGTCCGGGGTAACGTTGATGGCAGCGTTCGGGGTGCTGATGTCGATTCATACCCATCGCCGTATGATCTCTGCGTAGAGGGTGTAAGCGATGATGGCTTGCCGGTAATGGTGAATACTGCCGGGAACCCGTTACAATATTACAGGTCACTAAGGCTGGGTGCCGGATGAAGATGCATGGGTTGCCGAACATAATGATCAGGGAACAAAGAACAATGTGGTTGGGGGTGCTGGTAAGCCTGATCCTTGCGGGTTGCTCCAGTACGCCCAAGTCGACATCTTCAGAGCCGGATCACTCATCACGCTATACGATCAAACAGGATAGAGCGCCTTCCGGGAGTTTCGATGTTTCGGGCCTGCAAGATGCGGTTCCCCGTTACGAGCAGCCCCGGAATGCCGGCAATATGGCGCAGTACAAGGTGTGGGGGAAAACCTACCGGGTTATGGACAGTAACGACGGCTACGTCGCCCGGGGAATCGCCAGCTGGTACGGCGAGAAGTTCCATGGTCACAAAACGTCCAATGGCGAGATATTCGACATGTATTCGATGTCTGCCGCCCACAAGTCCCTGCGCATACCGAGTTATGCCCGGGTGACGAACCTTGAAAACGGCCAGTCTGTGATTGTTCGGGTGAACGATCGCGGGCCGTTTCACGATGACCGGCTGATTGATCTGTCGTACGCGGCGGCCAAGAAACTTGGCTACAAATCCAAGGGCACCGCAAGGGTTGAGGTGGCGGCGATCACCGTTCGAGAAGACGGCTCCATGACGCTGGCCGGCAAACCGTTCAAGCCGGGTGTCGGGGCACCTGCTGTCGCCGCTGCTCCGGTGCCTGGCCAATCGGCGGGCGGGAACAGTGGGCTGTTTGTTCAGCTCGGCTCGTTCAGCCAGCGCGACCCCGCGGAGGCCTTGCTGGCAAAGGCGCGGGGCGTCATCGAAACCCCGATGCGAGTGCGCGAAGTGACAACAGGCTCTGGCCGCTTTCACCGGGCCCAGATAGGGCCATTCAGTGATGAGTCCGAGGCCCGTCATGCACAGAATTTACTGGAATCCCGGGGCTTTGGTCAGTCTATTGTGCTGACCGACAGCCACTGATTCCTGAAACCCCAGAAGAAAATACACCTTACGACGAATGAACCTACCCATGGCTTTTAATTCAGTGATTCGCAGCTTTGTTTTTGTCTTGTCCCTGGCCACCCTGCTGGTGGGACAGGCGGTTGCCCAGTCGGCTTTGATTCCGTCTCCGCCCCAGATCGCAGGCAGTTCCTGGGTGCTGAAGGACCCTCTCAGTGGTCGTATCATCATGGAGCATAACAGCCAGGAACGAGTGCCGCCTGCCAGCCTGACCAAGATGATGACGGCCTATATCGTTGAGCGCGAGCTGGATGAAGGCCGAATTGCCATGACGGACATGGTGCCGATCAGCGTTAAGGCCTGGCGAACCGGCGGCTCCCGGACCTTTGTTCGGGAGGGTACACAGGTATCCGTGGAAGACCTTCTTAAGGGCGTGATTATTCAATCCGGCAACGACGCGTCCGTCGCGTTGGCGGAGTTTGTGGCCGGTAGTGAAGATGCCTTCGTGGATATCATGAACCAGCAGGCGCGCCAGCTGGGTATGAACAATACCAATTTTGAGAATGCCACCGGGTTGCCACATCCTAATCAGTATTCCACCGCTTATGACCTGGCCCTGCTGGCCAAGGCCATTATTGAGGACTACCCGGAGAACTACCCGTTGTATGCGGTGAAAAGCTTTACCTACAACAACATCCGTCAACCGAACCGGAACAGTCTGTTGTGGCGGGATGAAAGTGTGGATGGCCTGAAAACCGGCCATACTGAAGAAGCCGGTTACTGCCTGGTGGCCTCTGCCAAGCGGGACAACACGCGGCTAATTGCTGCCGTGATGGGAACCAGCAGTGCCGAGGTGCGGGCCCGCGAAGTTCAGAAGATGCTGAACTATGGCTTCCGTTACTATGAGACGGAGCGCCTGTTCCGGGCCGGTCAGGAGCTGGTGGATGCCAAGGTCTGGGGTGGCAAGAGCGATCAGATTTCTGTAGGCCTGGCGGAGGATGTGTTTGTAACGATTCCCCGTGGTGCCCGGGATAAGCTTGAATCAACCGTAGACCTTGATTCTGTCATCAAGGCACCCATCAAGGTGGGGGATGAGCTGGGCCGGATCCAGGTTATGCTCGACGGTGAGGTGTTGGTGGATGAGCCTGCACTGGCACTGACTGATGTGCAGCAGGGTGGCGTTTTCAAACGGCTTTGGGATGCTATCAAACTGTTTTTCGTACAACTGTTCAATTAAGGTGGTCGGTGATAGCCAGCCGGGCATCGGGGAGTATCTGGCATGAGTGAGCCTAAAGCGCCGAAGATCGAGTTTCCCTGTGACTACGTCATCAAGGTGATCGGCAATTCCGCTCCGGATTTCACCGAGTTTGTCGTGGAAGTTGTGGAGCAGCACGCTCCTGGTATCAGCGAAACGGATATTTCGGTGACGGACAGTAGCAAAGGTCGATTTTCCTCTGTGCAGCTCAAGATTGTGGCCACTGGAGAAGCGCAGCTCAAGGCCCTGTTCGAAGATCTGAAAGCGAGCGGTCGCGTGCACATGGTGCTCTGACGCCATGGCTGATCTGATTGTCCGTTCATTGGGCCAGCAGCCCTACATGGAAGCCTGGGAGGCGATGAAAACCTTCACCGCCAACCGGGACGAAACCACCGTGGATGAGCTGTGGTGCCTTGAGCACCCGCGGGTGTTTACCCAAGGCCAGGCGGGCAAGGCAGAGCATATTCTGTTGCCGGGCGATATCCCGGTGATTCAGGTGGACCGGGGCGGGCAGGTGACCTATCACGGCCCCGGCCAGCTTGTTATCTACCTACTGATCGATCTGCCCCGTTGCAAACTGGGTGTTCGGGAGCTGGTGGATCATATCGAGCAGGCTATTGTTCGCACGCTTGCGCAATCGGGCATCGAGGCGGCGCCAAGGCAGGATGCGCCGGGTGTCTATGTCAACGGCGCCAAGATTGCCTCGTTGGGGTTGCGGGTACGCCGGGGTTGCTCGTTCCATGGTCTGGCGCTCAACGTCAATATGGATATGGAACCGTTCAGCCGCATTAATCCCTGCGGCTACGCCGGTATGTCCATGTGCCAGGTCAGTGATTTCGAACCGGAAGCCAGCGTGTACAGCCTGGAGCATAGGCTTGTTCACGAGCTGGTCAGCGGTCTCGACCGCCAGCAGGTGGAGCTGCGACAGGGCTGGCAATGATGCTCAGGCGGCGACGCTGGCCTGGCAGGTACGGTTGCGGCCCTCGGACTTGGCCTGGTAAAGCGCTTCGTCTGATCGCTGCAGCAGGCGGTCAATCGACTCCGATCCCTGGATCGTTGCCACGCCAATGCTTATCGTGGCCCGAATAACCTTGCCATCCACAGTAATGGTCTGGCTGGATACCGCCTGCCGTATCCGCTCAGCGGAGGCGTAGGCATCCGCTAACGATGTTTCCGGAAGCAGAATCAGAAACTCCTCGCCGCCCCAACGGGCAATGGTGTCCACCTTTCGGCACTGGCTGGCCAGCGTTCTTGCGACCAGAACAATCATCTCGTCACCGGCCTGGTGGCCGTGAGTGTCGTTCACACTCTTGAACAGGTCGATGTCCATCAGCAGGACGGAAAAGCCGCGGCCGCTACGCAGGTAACGTTGATATTCGTTATCCAGTTGTTCCAGGCCTTCGCGCCGATTGGCCAGCCCGGTCAGCGCATCGTGTTTCGCAGCGTATTCAAACTCCTTGGCCAGCTTGATCAACCCGAGTTTGCTGCGCCGGCGGCTCTGGTCAAGGATGTAACAGGTCACCATGACGAACGCCAGGACGATGATCATGACAAGGCGGAAGGTGGCGTTGTAGGGGGATGCAAACAGCGCATCGCCAATCGGACTGAACAACACCAGGACGGCCAGCCAGCCACCCAGGCAGGCGTAAATACCGACCCGGGCCTCACTGATATAGAAAATAATCGGTGGGTAGGCAAACAGCCAGATAATCGCTGAGCCATCCTCCACCGCTTGCGTTGCCAGATAGGTAAACAGCGCGGTGATCAGGGTAATAAAGACCCGGCGATGAAAGGTCTTGTGGCCCACGAACAGAAAAACCAGGCTGTTGATCGCCAACAATATAGCGAAGCCAATCAGGAAGGGGGCAGTAACCGAATCCCCCTGCTGCATTGAGCGCCAGGAAAAAAACAACAGTAACGGCACAGCAGCGGCCGTAAGCCCGTTGATAAGGGCCGGTACCGGGATCTCACCCTTCACCCGGAACTGGGAAAGTTCAGAATCTGGTGTTCTGGTTGTTGAAGGCTTCATGTCTTGGCTTTTATTGTAATTGACGAAAGTCACATTGTTCCTGTTAACCAATTCTAGAACGCATTGTGACTTGAGATTGTGTTAAATCGTAACCATCGACCTGAACATATTTACGGTGAACAATATTTGTCCACATTGGCTGCGGAAACGGAGCTTTTGCGGCGTAGAGGTTAGGTTGTCACCGCTTGCGATCCGTATAATGCAGTAACGGCGCCGGGGAAAACTGTTCCGGGCGCGGTCGAAACGCCAAAATTTTCTGAACATACAGGTTATCCATGTCTTCCAGACGCCCCGGAAAATCCGTGTCCCGCATCAAAACCGGCAGCTTCGAGCGCAGGCTTTCCCTGACCAAGGCCGGGCTTTTCGCTGGTACCCGTGTGGCATCACACATGGCCACCAACTGGTTCAGCAACAAGGACACTCGGGAGCAGCGCCATCGTGCGATGTTGTCGAGCCAGGCGCGTTTCCTGGTGGATGAGTTAGGCCGGCTGAAAGGCAGTGTGGTCAAGATTGGCCAGGTGATGGCGCTCTATGGCGAGCATTTTTTGCCAGAAGAGGTGACCGAAGCCCTGCACACCCTGGAAGACCAGACCACGTCGCTGGAATGGCCGGCGATCGAGCGGGTGCTGAAGGCTGAGATTGGTGCCGAAAAGCTCGCAGAGCTGGATGTCGATCCGGAACCAATCGGTGCTGCCTCCCTTGGCCAGGTGCACCGTGCGGTGCGACGCAGTGACGGCCTGGAGTTGGTGCTCAAGGTGCAATACCCCGGCGTTGCTGATGCCGTGGACAGTGACCTGAATGCCGTGGCGCAGTTATTGAAGGTGGCCCGGCTGGTGAGCTTCGGCCCGGAATTCAATGACTGGCTGGAAGAAGTCCGGCAGATGATGCACCGGGAAGTGGACTACCGCCTGGAGGCCAGGACCACCGAGAAATTCCGCAACATGCTGGGCTCCGACCCAAGGTTTGTTGTGCCCAGGGTATTACAGGAGTATTCGACCGACCATATCATCGCTTCTACCTACGAGCACGGCCATTCCGTTGGCTCCCCGGCGGTACGGGATTTGCCGCTGGAGCGCCGCAGTGCCCTGGGCGAGGCGGCGCTGGAGTTGTTCTTCCGGGAGCTGTTTGACTGGGGCGAAATCCAGACAGACCCGAACTTCGGGAACTACCGCATCCGGATTGCCGGCGAGGAGGGTGGTGACGAAGACTATGACCGCATCGTGCTTCTGGACTTTGGTGCCGTTCAAAGTTATTCACCGGCCTTTCTTGATCCGGTTATCCAGATGATTCGCGCGTCCTACGAGCAGGATCTGGAGCAGGTGATTGAGGGTGGCGTTACCCTCCGGTTCATGAGCCGGGATTGGCCAGAAGAAGTCCTGGAAAAGTTTGGTTCGGTGTGTATGTCGGTGCTGGAGCCCCTGGCCCGGGACCGCAGCCAGTGGCCGGACTATGCCGTGAACGCCAGGGGCCAGTACCGCTGGAAGCAGAGTGACTTGCCTTCGCGGGTAGCCAAACACGCAGCGCGCTCAGCCATCAGTCGGTATTTCCGGGTGCCCCCGAAGGAATTCGTGTTCCTCAACCGAAAGTTGATCGGGGTGTATACCTTCATCGCGGTGATGCACGCAGAATTCAACGGCGAAGACCTGTTGCGCAAATACCTTTATGGTGATGGCGCCGATGAGGCAAATCCGGTGGCCTCCAGCACTACCCAGATCACGAAGGCATAGCGCAGGCCCTTTCCGATACCCACCAGGATCACAAAGTTGAGCCAGGGCACCCGCATGATGCCGCCTACCAGGGTCAGCGGGTCTCCAACAATCGGCAGCCAGCCCAGCAACAATGACCATTGCCCATAGCGATTGAACCGGTTGCGGGCCTTGTGCAGCTGCAATTCGCTGACCGGAAACCATCGTTTATGCTTAAAGCGATCCACCTGCCGGCCGATAAGACCATTAACGACTGACCCCAGCGTATTGCCCAGTGTGGCCCAGAACCACAGCCAGAATAGCGGCAGGCCCTGACTGGCCAGAGTGCCCAGCAGCAGCTCGGAATAGGCTGGCAGCAATGTGGCGGCGGCGAATGCGGTGAAAAAGAGGGTCAGGTACGCCAAGGGCGCCTCCATGCTCTAGTATTGTCAGTAAAGGTTCATTAACAAAGGTTTCGCGGTTTATGAAACACCTGTCGCTTCGCTTCAAGCTCTATGGTCTGGTTATCTCACTGCTGCTGGTAATGGGCATCAGTATTGTGGTGACTGCCCAGTTATCACTTGGTTCGATGGAAGAGCGATTGTCCCGGGAAACCCGCGATACCGTGCAGAATATTGTCATGGACCAGCTGAGCGCAACGGCCGGGCAGTACGGTGAGTTGGTGACCGGCCTGTTCGAAACCGCCTACCAGACGCCGGAAGTGGTGCGCAGCCTGATCACCCGCAACATTGAAACGGACAGTTCCGGCCGCATCAGCCGCCGGGATCTTCAGGAAACCATCGGAACCATTCTGTCCGAACAGCAGCATTTAAGTTCCATCTACGCCCAGTTTGAACCTGACGCATACGATGGTATGGACATCTATTTCACCGACGGTGTAGAGGAACACAGCAGTGATGAAGGCACCCTGGAGATCTACTATTACCGTGATCCTCAGGGCAATGTGTTGTTCAGCCGCACCGAAGACCCGTCCACCAAGTACCTCGACAACCGGAACGAATTCGGCATTCGTGAAGCAGAGTGGTATCTGTGTTCCAGGGATTCCCTCAAACCCTGCCTGATGGAGCCTTACGAATACGAAATCGAGGAGGGATACTCTGAGCTGATGACCAGCCTGGTAGTGCCGATTCAGAACAACGGTGAGTTTGCCGGTGTGTCCGGTGTGGATATTAACCTGTCCACACTGCAAGCCACGATTGCTGGTGTCAGCCAGGCGTTGTTTGATGGTGAGTCCCGGGTGTCACTGTTAAGCGAGGGCGGGCTGATTGCCGCATCCAGCCATTACCAGTCCCACCTTGGCCGGCCATTACAGGAAGCCGTACCAGACCTGGCTGACGAATTTGTCCGCCTGCACCAGCGTGGCGGCCGGTTTGATGATGGGCAGACCCTGGCGGTGGCCTATCCGGTGGAAGTGCAGTTACCCGGCGCCGAATGGTCGTTGTTGATTGAATTGCCGCGCTCAGTGGCCCTGGCCAGTGTTGAGGAAATCACCGGTCTGTTGTCTTCCGAAGTGGCTGATACGGCGGCGCGGCAGACCATGGTGGGTGTGGTGGTGGTACTGATTGCCATTGCTGTGTTGATTCTGCTGGTGCGTTCAGTCACCCGGCCATTGGATGAAATTCGAGACCGGATGCGCAACCTGGCCAGCGCTGAAGGGGACCTTACCCGTGAACTTGATATAGACACCCACGCCGAGCTGATTGACCTGGCCGGTGGCTTCAACGCTTTCCTGGCTCGCCTGCGGGAAATGATCAATGACCTGAAAGAGGTCAATGCCCAGGTGCGAGGCCAGGCTGCAGACGTGGGCGCCATCGCCCGTGATACTGACGACCAGACGTCGCGACAGCATCAGGACATCGACAGCGTCGTCACCGCCATGAACGAGATGTCTGCCGCCGCGGGCGAAGTAGCAGGCTTTGCCGGTGAGGCTGCTGATAATGCCCGGGCCGCCCGGGATGGCATCCGGTTTACCCAGGATACCCTGGGCGCGGCGCTCAAGGGCGTCGATGCGCTGGCGGGAGATATGGAACAGGCCAGCTCCGCCATCGGCCACGTGGCACAGCGCAGCGAGGAGATTAACCGAATCCTGGAAGTGATTCGCGGCATTGCCGAACAGACCAACCTGCTGGCGTTGAATGCGGCCATTGAAGCGGCCAGGGCCGGCGAGCAGGGCCGGGGCTTTGCGGTGGTGGCCGACGAAGTGCGAACCCTGGCGTCGAAAACCCGGGAATCCACCGACGAAATCAGCGATATGATCGAACGCCTCAAAGGCGATGTGGACGGCGCGGTAACCGTCATCCAGGGTGGTGTTGAGCGAGCAACCACTGCGGTAGACGGCACTCGCGAAGCGGACCACTCACTGGCCACGGTGGTGGAGCGGATTGGTACCATTGTCGAGCATGTCACCCAGGTGGCCACGGCCGCCGAAGAACAGAGTTCGGTGAGCGAAGAGATCAACCGCAACCTGACCCAGATTGGCGATGCGGCCAACGATCTGCGGGAGCTCGCACAGCGGGTCCGCCAGAGCGGTGACGCGCTGGACGGCCAGGTGCAAGTGCTTGACCGGGAACTGGGCCGGCTGAAAACCTGATGACTTAACGCAGAGGGTTAGTATCGCCCCTTACTATCACAGCCATGAGAAGCATCAATTTTCAATTGTTGCTTCTCATGTCATCATTCAAACCAAGTATTGAACCATTCGTTTCACCCTGGGGCTCACCCGGATTCAGGAGGTTGTTATGGAGCAGGTCACTATTTATGGCCGTACAAGCTGTGGTTTTTGTGTTCGGGCGAGGGACCTGTGTGAATCCAGAAACATCCCGTACATCTGGATCGATATGATCGAGCGGGGAATGAGCAAGCAGGATATTGCCGACCAGATCGGCCGCCCTGTGTATACCGTGCCCCAGATTCTCGTCGGTTCCGAATACGTTGGCGGTTTCGATGATTTTTATGGCTACGTTCGCGACCATGAGGCCGCAACAGCACCCTGATTGCCATCCGTTTTCAGGTACAAAAAAAGCCCGGCTACCGTGAGGTGACCGGGCTTTTTCATGACGACCAGATCAGAGCTTGAACTCAGTCCTCAGCTTCTTCTCGACCAGCTGGTTTTTCAAGTGCGCAACCTTGGGCAGACCATTCTCGAATGGCGGGAAGCTCTCGCCCTCGATCAACGGCTGCAGGTAGTCCCGGCAATCCTGGGTAATGCCAAAGCCGTCATCGGTAATGTAGTGGATCGGCATTTTCTTTTCCTGGTTGGCCACTTCGCTCAGGTTGGCCTCACCAATGCTCCAGCGGTAGGGTTTCGCCTGCTCGCGAACGATGGTGGGCATCAGCGCCTGTTTGCCCGCTATTGCCATTTCCACTGCGGCCTTGCCTACGGTATATGCCTGCTCTACATCAGTGGCCGAGGCAATGTGCCGGGCGGCCCGCTGCAGGTAGTCAGCAACGGCCCAGTGGTACTTGTGTCCCAGGGCCTGTTTGACCATGTTGGCCAGTGCCGGAGCAACACCGCCCAGTTGGGTATGGCCAAAGGCATCCTTGGCACCGGCGTCGGCCACAAAGCGGCCGTCTTCGTACTGGGCACCCTCAGAGGCGACTACCACGCAGTAGCCGTAATCTTTCACGCACTGGTCGACCCGCTCCAGGAACTTCTCCCGGTTGAACGGAATTTCCGGGAACAGAATGATGTGCGGCGGCTGGCCTTCACCCTGGCCGGCCAAGCCACCAGACGCTGCAATCCAGCCCGCGTGCCGGCCCATTACTTCCAGGATGAACACCTTGGTGGAAGTTTCGCACATGGATTTGATGTCCAGGCTGGCTTCCAGGGTAGAGGTGGCAATGTACTTGGCTACCGAGCCAAAGCCCGGGCAGCAGTCGGTGAACGGCAGGTCGTTGTCCACTGTCTTGGGCACACCAATGCAGGTGATCGGATAACCCATTTTTTCACCAATCTGTGAGACCTTGTACGCCGTATCCTGAGAGTCGCCGCCACCGTTGTAAAAGAAGTAGCCGATGTCGTGGGCGCGGAAGACTTCGATCAGCCGCTCGTACTCGCGCTGGTTCTCGGAGATGTTTTTCAGTTTGTAGCGGCAGGAGCCAAAGGCGCCGCCCGGGGTGTGAAGCAGCGCGGCAATGGCGTCGTCTGATTCCAGGCTGGTGTCGATCAGCTCTTCTTTCAGGGCGCCGATAATGCCGTTACGACCGGCAAACACCTTGCCTATTTTATCCGTGTGCTTGCGTGCGGTCTGGATAACGCCACAGGCGCTGGCATTGATAACGGCGGTAACCCCGCCAGACTGGGCATAAAATGCGTTCTTGATAGCCATCTCGGGCTAAGGCCTCCTGCTGGTTCAACGATGGCGCAGATGATACGCCAAACACGGCGGTTTTTCATGAGCACATACCGGCTCTTGACCCCGCAGAAAGTATGGTAGAGGCTTGGCAGGTTTCAAACCGGAGGCAACACGTTAATGCACATACACATTCTGGGCATCTGCGGCACCTTTATGGGTAGCCTGGCGGTTATCGCCAGAGAGCTTGGCCATACCGTGACCGGCTCCGATCAGGGTGTTTACCCGCCCATGAGTACCCAGCTTGAGGCCCAGGGCATCGAGTTGATGCAAGGCTATCGGGTCGAGAATCTCGAGCCCAGACCAGATTTGGTGCTGATCGGCAATGCCATGTCCCGGGGCAATCCGGAAGTGGAAGCAGTGCTCAATCGCGGCATTGACTACATGTCTGGCCCCGAGTGGCTGGCCCGGGAAGTGCTCCGCCATCGTTGGGTGATGGCGGTTGCCGGCACCCATGGCAAAACCACCACCACCGCTATGCTGTTGTGGATTCTGGACCAGGCCGGGTTTGATGCCGGCTACCTGGTGGGTGGCGTGCCCCAGGATTTCCCGGTTTCGGCGCGCCTCGGTACCAGTGACTTTTTCGTGATTGAGGCGGATGAATATGACAGTGCGTTTTTCGACAAGCGTTCCAAGTTCATCCATTACCGCCCGAACACCCTGATTCTGAACAACCTGGAATACGACCACGCCGATATTTTCGACAGCGTGGAAGCCATCGAGCGCCAGTTCCACCACCTGGTGCGTACCGTGCCTTCCCAGGGGCTGATCATTCGCCCGGCGGTTGACAAGCACCTGGACAACGCCCTCGACATGGGCTGCTGGAGCCCGGTGCAGGATACCGCCATCGGCAGCGAGATCAGCCGCACCGCAGACTGGCGCGCTGAACTGCTGGCGGAGGATGGCAGCCGGTTCATGGTGATTCACCACGAGCAACCGGTGGCCACCCTGAAGTGGAATCTCACCGGCATGCACAATGTGCGCAACGCGCTCTCGGCCATCGCCGCTGCCCGCCATGTGGGTGTCACCCCGGACCATGCAGTGGCAGCCCTGTGCCGGTTCTCCGGCGTGAAACGACGCATGGAACTGGTGGGCGAAGTAGGCGGTGTGCGTGTGTATGACGATTTCGCTCATCATCCCACGGCCATCGCCCTGACGCTGGAAGGCTTGCGTAACCGGGTGGGGGATGAGGCGATATTGGCGATCATCGAACCCCGGTCCAACACCATGAAGCAGGGCGTGCATCAGCAAACCCTGATTCCCAGTGCCGCTGCCGCTGACCGGGTACTCTGGGGTAACCTCAGCGAGATGACCTGGCTGCCAGAACTGGTCGGGGGCTGGCGGGCTGAACACGGTGAGCTGGATCACCATGCCGTGGAAGATTCGGTCGAGGCACTGATTGCCCGGGCCCTGGAACAGCTGCCTGAAACCTGCCACATTGTGGTTATGAGCAATGGCGGCTTTGGTGGTATTCATCGCAAACTGGTTGCCGAACTGGAGAAACGTCGTGGCTGATAACTCGCCGGTCATCAATCTGGCCTTTACCGGTGCCTCTGGTGCCCAGTATGGGCTGCGACTGCTGCAATGCCTGGCAGCCAATGGCTGCCGGGTGAATGTGATGGTGAGCAAGGCTGCCCAGGTGGTAATCGCCACCGAGACAGAGTTCCGGCTGCCGGGTTCCAAGCCGGCCATGGTTGAGGCGTTCACGGACTATGCCAAGGCAAAGCCGGGGCAGGTGCAGGTGTTTGGCCGGGAAGAGTGGTTCTCGCCACCAGCTTCCGGCTCCGGAGAAAAGGCCCCGTTGGTGATCTGCCCCTGCAGCACAGGCACCCTGTCGGCGCTGGCGACCGGCGCCAGCAACAACCTGATCGAGCGGGCCGGCGATGTGGCGCTTAAAGAACGCCGCAAGCTGATCCTGGTGTTGCGGGAGACACCGTATTCCGAGGTTCACCTGGAGAATATGCTTAAACTGACCCGCATGGGGGCGGTAATCATGCCCGCCAGCCCTGGCTTCTACCATAACCCGCAATCCCTGGACGACCTGGTAGATTTCATGGTGGCGCGGATTCTGGATCACCTGGACCTGCCGCAAACTCTGGTACCCCGTTGGGGCGAGAGCGCGGACTGATGATCTGCGCCCGTCCGGGGCGATGGTTTTGGCCAAAGCGATTGATGGTTTTCACCATTGAGCGAAAACCCGCCCCGCCACAGACTTGCTGAACACAACGATAAACCAACCCGTTCACCGAGGTTCAGCATGATTCCACGTACTCTTTTCGACGCCGATCTTGAAGGCTTCCGGGACTCCGTCCGCAAATTCCTGGAGCAGGAAGCCGCGCCTTATCACGAGCAATGGGAAAAAGACGGCCAGGTCAGCCGCGAGCTCTGGCTGAAGGCGGGCGAGCTGGGCTTCCTGTGCCCGATGCTGCCGGAAGAGTATGGCGGTGTTGGCGCCGATTTCCGCTACTCGGCGGTCATCATGGAAGAAATCTCCCGGGCCGGTTTGTCTGGCATCGGCTGGGGGCTGCATTCCGATATCGTTGCGCCCTACATCCTGAACTACGGCTCAGAAGAGCAGAAGCAGAAATATCTGCCCAAAATGGCTTCCGGTGAAATGATCACCGCCATCGCCATGACCGAACCGGGCGCGGGTTCTGACCTTCAGGGCGTGAAAACCACTGCGATTCGCCAGGGCGACCACTACATTCTGAACGGCTCCAAAACCTTTATCACCAACGGCCAGTTGGCAGACCTGGTAATCGTTGTTGCCAAGACTGACCCCAAGGAAGGCGCCAAGGGCACCAGCCTTCTGCTGGTGGAAACCGCCTGGGAAGGCTTCGAGAAAGGCCAGAACCTGAACAAAGTAGGCATGAAGGCCCAGGATACCTCCGAGCTGTTCTTCCAGGATGTAAAAGTACCCGCAGACAACCTGCTGGGCGCCATGGAAGGGCAGGGCTTCTTCCAGCTGATGCAAGAACTGCCGGCGGAGCGCTTGCAGGTGGCGCTGACCGCTGTGGCGGCCGCCGAGGCTGCCTGGCAGTGGACTCTGGACTACGTGAAAGAGCGCAAAGCCTTCGGTAAACCGGTTATCGCGTTCCAGAACACCCGCTTCAAGCTGGCGGAACTGAAAGCCGAGATCACCGCCGCCCGCGTGTTTACCGACCGCTGCCTGGAGCTGCACCTGACCAAGAAGCTGGACATTCCCACCGCCGCCATGCTCAAGCAGCACACCACCGACCTGCAGTGCAAGGTGATGGACGAATGCGTGCAGCTGCACGGCGGCTACGGTTACATGTGGGAATACCCGATCGCCCGGGCCTGGGCAGACTCGCGGGTTCAGCGCATCTATGCCGGCACCAACGAAATCATGAAGGAAATCGTGGCCCGGTCGTTCTGATCGGAGCCCTGTAAGTGCAAGCCCCGGCACATTCCGGGGCTTGCCTGTTACCAAACTTTACAATTTGCCAAGCCTGTCAAGGTCTGCACCGATTACATCTCCTAAAGTAGCGGCACTAATAAAGATAAATGGTTGCCGCGATGAAACGCCTGATCACCCTTACTGTTCCTTTGCTGTCTCTTGTTATCGCCGGTTGCGGTGAAGAATCCGATCGCTTGCCGGTTGACGGGCGAGATTTCGATGGGGTTGATTACAGCGAGCCTGGGCCATATCAGGGGCGGGTGATTGACGGTTACCTCAACAATGCCCGAGTCTGGCTGGATATTGATGGTGATGGCCAATTCACCCCGGGCCCGCTGGAAGTGGAGTTGGCCAACGGCGCAGTGGTGACCCTCGACGAAGGCGAGCCCACGGCCATGAGTGGCGCGGGTGGCAGGTTCTCCATCGATATCTCGGCACTCAGCGTGGACCCATCCGTTGGGCCTGATCTGGACCCCAGGCATTACCCGCTTTACGCCCTGGCCATTCCCGGAAAAACCCTGGAGGAAACCTCCCGCGGCGACGCAGTTGTTGAGCAGGCTTACCTGATGTCGGCCAGCCCCGGCATCCGTAACGTGACACCACTGAGTACCCTGGCCCGGTTCCGCGCCGACGCCGCCCGCCGCAACAGCCTGAGCCCGGTCAATGAAAGCCAGTTAGCGGATCTGGATGGTCTGAATCTCTGGCAGGACTATATCGTTGCTGGTGATCATCGCGCCCACGCTTACGCCAGAGCCTTGGCTCGCTTCATGGCCAGCCAGATTCCGGATAGCTACAATGAAGTGCTCTCGCGCCCCGGCAGTGACGGTACCGAGCGGCAACTGAGTAGGGATGCCGTTTTCCTGTTGGGGTATTCCCTGGTACAGAATGCAGGCGATGTTATCGCCATCGTTGATGCGGCTGCGGCAGGCAATTACGAGAATCTGGACACCGATTCACTGGCATTGCCCAGCGTGCCAGTGGAGTTGGCCAATCCGGTGCTCTTGACCCGCCTGCAGGTATCGGCGGATTCCAGGCGTGGGCAGGATCTGCCCACCGGAACCTCGGATCTCGATATCTCGGCGGAACTGTTCTTTGATTACACCGAAGACGGCCGGCTGCTCTCTGTGTCCAGTCGTGGCTGCCTGGTGCCTTCCATGCCTGAGTTCGCCCGCCTGATTCAGGTGAATGGTTATATGGCGCAGTTGAAAACCCAGTGGCTGCCGTCAGCCTCTCTCTCCCGCCAAAGTCGGCAGCGCTATGAGGAAGAGGGCGAGGCCATCCACGAGCGAATTGTCTTCGATTGGGACAATCAGCAAGCGTACTTCGATACCGTAACCAGCTGCCACAAGCAAACCCTGGCGGTTTCTCCGGAAAGCTCAGAGCTGGACGGAACGCCGGAACTGTCCTGGAGCTGGAGCCAGGATGATGCCGGGGTGGAGTTGATTGAGCGCCTTGGCAGTGCGGGAGGTGAGCGGCGAACCTTCACGACACTGGCGGCCAACTCGCCATCGGAAGAGCTGGAAGCCGATGCGCCGGATTGGGTGACCGGTTACCGGGTACTGGCGGAGGAAGCGACGGAAGCAGAACTCAGTTTCACCACGCCCGATGACGCCTGCGAACCTGAAGGTACCGACCGAACACCGGTTGATGAGGCGGCACCCTATGTCACCCGACTATTCCCGTTTGATTACGCCGGCAATACAGAGGCCGCTAACAACTTCGGGCCCCGCGCCTATGAGTACGACGCCCGTGACGTGGACGGACTGGCCATAGAGCGATTGCTGAAACTGCCGTTCCTGGACACGGCAACGGCTAATCTCGATGGGGTCAGCCCCGGTGATGGCGCCTTCCAGTGGTCGCTCTATTACCCCCGGCTGGATGCCGACAGCCTGAACCCCGACCTGCCAAACCTGATCCAGACGGCGTACCTGCTGGATGTGACAACCGTGGCCGGTTGTGGTGCCCGGTTCCAGGATGCACCCAGAAATGCTTATGCCAGGGTGGATTATCAGTATCAGACCTTGTCGGATTACCTGGTGGGTTTGCTGGCGGAGTGATTTGAGCGTTGGTTGCACGGGCAACTTCGCTCTTGGCTCTACAGAAAGCATTACTCCTTGTTTGTGCCTGCTTCTTGACGTGCCTGGAACGCGTCACTGAATGCAGCGGCCAGTATTCCGGTCGGCATGGCAACAATGCCAATGCCTGAAATGGCCGTCAGGCTGGCGAAGAACTTACCTGCAGCAGTGATTGGCGTGACGTCTCCATACCCTACGGTTGTCAGTGTGGCTACGCTCCACCATAGAGCCCTGGGTATGCTTCCAAATTCTTCTGGCTGTAATTCAGCCTCGAACAGATAAAGAAAGGCGCTGGATACTAGTAAAAGAATAAACGCGATAGTTGCGCTCATGAGCAGCTCAAACTTGCGTCTGGCTGTAGCTTCCCAGAGCAGATCCCAGGCTTGAGTGAAGCGTCCGAGCCTGGATACCCGAAGTATTCTGAATATGCGGGTCAGCCTGATGTAGAAAGCCAGAGAATTGGAGACGAAAGGTGCCATGAATGATAGAAGTGCCAGTAAATCGAAAACGGCCCATCCGGATTTCATGTAGCGGAGTCGTCCAAATCTGCCAGAGTACTTTGGATTTTCCGGAGCGACATACACCCGAAGACCATACTCAATGACAAACAAGGCGAACAAAATCCGCTCTGATACCAGAAAAAGATACGGGTAGGCTTCTCTGATGGGGCGTTCGGTCTCAATGACCGCCAGGAAAACCGAGACAATAATTAGAATGCATATCGCAAAGTTGAAGGGGGAAAGCCCTTTACGATTCCACGCAGTGGCATCTACATACCTGTGTAGAGAAGTTGGTGCATTGTATTTTCCGGAAGTGCCTTTTGCTTTCCTGCTGAAGGTCTTGGGCAAAGGGAGTGGCTTGATGCTCTTTTTAAGTGGAGATTACCGGAGCAGCTTCTATGGGGCAAATAGCCTGAGCTGGGAGTGAGTCGATAAGAGTTGGCGGGGCTTAGTGCTGATTGAAATATGCTTTGGCTTAGTCGAGATATTCAGGAGGGCCAATAGGGCGGCATTTCAGAAACGGAAAAACCACCGATAACCTGAAGGTCGGTGTGATCGCTTGATTCTTGGGAGTTCGTTCTTGCCATTCCTGATGAAGGAATGGTGCCGAGGAGAGGACTTGCTAGAGCCTCTACTTAACTCCTAATAAACAGTGACTTGCGGGCCTCCTGCTTGGGCGTGTGTACCAGTAGGTTGTATGCCCGGAGACACAAGCATAGCGGCTGGTTAGGAATATGACAAAACTCTGTCAGGGTTTTGAATACCCCAAGCTCCGGAATCACCCCCCCGTACCCCTGCGATTGAGATGAGGCTGTGAGAGTTGACAGGTCTGGGACCGTCTACCTTTCTGTGCTGTTCTTGAACGAGTAGGCAGTTTCAGCTTTGCTTTGCATTTCATGCCATGTCCGCCACATTTGCCTTTCGCGCTCGAGAGCGAGGGGGGCAACCTTTCTCGGTCGGATGCTCTGGATGTCACTCTCGTCGATTGAAAAGATGTAACGGTCAGCATGTTCCACAATCATTTTTCTGATCTGCTGTGCATATGGTTTGCTCAGAACTGTTCCGCGTCGAGGGAGAGAGGAGCGAACTTGTGTGAACATCAGATGCTTAGGGCTCAGGGGAAGGAATATATTTCCGTTCGTGCGGTCCCAGCCACCATGAAAGTCATAGTTGCTATCATCAATGTAGTTGAGGCGGACAACGGGATCGTCGCTGGTTGGCCATGTCATACCTTCAGGCGCGTGAAGGATTGTCCATCTTTGAGAGAGCAACCGGGATACCGTGTGCGAAAGTAGATAACGGCATGACTCGATCCATAGTTTCCGACCGAGGATAGTCTCGACCTTGAGGAGACCGTCACCGCCGGGTCTGCGCTCAATGCTGACATTAAGGGGTACATTTAACCGGGGTGAAGGGGTGTCATTCGAGCCTGCCCCTGAAACTGGGACTCGTCGTTGGGCGGCTTGTTCCAATTTGTGTACGGCAGTTGACGTAACATCCTTGAGTAGCGGCTCCAGAGTGGAGCTTTGCCTCTCCATAAACTCCCTGAAGCGAGCTGGTGTTCGGACATCTTGAGCAACTGCAAACCTGATTAGGTCCCGCCAATGTTCAGGGGTCAACTGACGACCGTTTACCACCCGTGTTATTGCCTCCTCTGCGGGGCGCTCGAACTCTGAGTCTAACCACCGTTCAAACTCGTCCGTGTCTCCCTTTCCCGCGACGTGGTAGGTATAGAAGTGTTGGAGAAAGGCGATGCTTTTTAGTGATTGATCTTTCCAGAGCCGACAATTGTCATGGGGTACCATTAGTCGGTATGTGGGTATCTTTCCGTTTCGCATCCACTGCTTGAGATAGAGTTGAGGTACGTAGTGGTTGTCTTTTCGAAGTTGTGCTGTTGGTTCAGCCATGTTGTCAAGCAGCCCATGATGCGGGTCAGTAAGTTCGCGATATTGGTAGGTTGTCGTACTTACAATAGCTGCCTGAAGTGGTCAACTTCAACGGTTAAGGAGCTTGTGAGGTCGATGTGCCAGTGTGTCCTACCTGCTGTCTCAAAAGCCTATGTCTCCATGCGACCACCTGATACACGCCGAAAAGTAATTACTTGACAACCTATATGAGACAGGTGATAGTGAGACAACCTTAATGAGACATAAGGAATCTACTGCATGTTTGTCCGCGCTTATCTACGAGCCTCAACCGATGACCAGAATGCCGAGAGAGCGAGGGAGGAACTGACTGCCTTCGCTGAGGAGCACGGGCAACGCATCGCCTCGTACTACGTCGAGAACGTCTCAGGGGCGACGCTGGACCGCCCCGAGTTGCAGCGTCTGCTCAATGACTCACAGCCCGGAGACATCCTGCTTTTGGAACAGGTAGACCGCCTGACGAGGCTCAAGGATGAAGATTGGCAGCGCCTCAAGCGCCAGATCGAAGACAAGGGGCTTTCGGTGGTGGCCAAGGACCTCCCGACCTCCTACCAAGCGTTTGACGTGAAGGAAGGCCAAGACTTCATGCAGTCGATGTTGAAGGCAATCAATACGATGATGCTGGATATGCTGGCAGCCATAGCCCGCAAGGACTACGAGGATCGGCGCAAGCGTCAGGGGCAGGGCATTCAGAAGGCAAAGCAGGAAGGCAAGTACAGAGGGCGACAGGCGGACTCTAAGCGGCATCAGCGTGTTATCGAATTGCGGGATGCAGGGCATACCTTGAATGACATTGCCAAGCTTTCTGGATACTCCAAAGCGACCGTGTGCCGGGTGCTGGCAGATGCCAAAGAAGCCGTGTGAGCTGGTTATTTGATAACCCACACCTTAGGGATAAAGAACTGTTAGAGACTGCTTTACGTCTGATCCCCTGTCGTTTTAATTGCCGGGATTGTAAACTCACGCCGCGCCAACCTCACTGCGTCATTGACGCACTACGCCCTTGACACCGGAATCCCATGACAGCATTAGATGACCGGGTTCGTGCTCTCATAGCGCAGACCAAAAGCCAGACACCAATCACAATTCCGCTAAGCGACATTGAGCAGCACCGGACCTTCCAAAAGCGCGCCGCCAGTACTGAGGCCAATGTGCAGAGGAATGCCATTCGAGAGAAGGAAGTGGAGGTTGTCAAAAAGCTAACCGCCGACCTTTCAGCGAGGCCGGACCATCACGCAGAGCCGGTTACAGTTTGTGACGTAGAGGGGAGGCTCGTCTTGGTTGATGGTCACCATCGATATTCCAGTTACAGGGCGGCGCAACGTGACATTGTGCCTGCGCGGGTTATTGTGTGTTCGGAGTCAGAAGCGCACTTGCTGGCTACTGCTCTCAACACCTACAACGCTACGATTCCGCTGGGCAAGGAGGAGCGGAGCGAGATGGTCTGGCGCGAAGTGGTCAGACTCCACGACGGCAAAGAATGGGCTGCGGGCTTGTCGGCACGAAAGCTGGCCGGACTGATGGGGATGGGAAGTCCCAAAACAGTGGATCGCATGGTCAGCGCTAGGGTGGAGCTGGACGGCGAAGCCGATCAAATGACCTGGAAGCAAGCCCGCCAGTCCAAGCAGGAACGAACTTACTCAGCGACTGAACGCCTTGTCGGATGGCTCACCACATTGGAAAAGATCAACGCAGAGGAGCCCCACGAGCAGGAGGTTCTGATTGAGCTATTCAGGACATGGAACAAGGAATACATCTCGAAGGAGGAGCTGGCGGAGCGCTTCGCCCCGTACCTTGAGAGTCCCAAAGCTTTCCAGAAGTACCTTGAGGCAGACATGGGCGAGTTTTAAGGAGCGAGGGCGGCGCTGCGTCACCCTCACTGCGTCATTGACGCATTACCGATGGCTACTTGTCCCAGTCGTCCGGTGACGGTATGAGTTTTACTAGATCATAGAATGTCGGGATATCAGCAGGTCCGTAGCGACCATGCACATCCTGAGCTTTGTGACCTGTCAGGACGCGCCTATCGTCACCGTCAATTTTAGCGCGGCGACACTCCGAGACTAGCCAGTGACGGAAGCTGTGATTCGGACTCAGTCTATCCCAGTCAGCGTTCGGCAGTTGCGCTTTGATCCAGTCACGCAGTTTGTTCGCTGGTGTCTTCGCCCTATCGCCGTTCTGGTCAGCCCACTCACCGGGGAATAGATACTCCTCGCCCTCGGGAAGTGATCGCCAGTAATCAAGGAATCCTTCTTCAATGATTGCCGGATGAAGTGGGACAGTGCGCGTGGAGCTGTGAGTCTTGACGCGCTTGGCGCTGGTTGCGCCTGTGCTGGCCTGAATGTTGATGTAGGTCATACCCTGCGTGAATCGCACGTCATTACGACCAAGCCATAGCAGTTCACTGATGCGCGCCCCGGTATACGCCGCCAGCCACGGAACCCAGCGTCTGACATTGGCTGTTTCTGGTCGCACCCTCGCGCCTTGCTTCATGCGTGACGCTTCCAGCAGTGTCCGTACCTGTTCCCGGCTATAGCCTGTGATGACTGATTTAGTTGCTTCTAAGGATATTTTGTAGGTTGGGTCACTGGTCAGGCGCTCCCGGTCGATGGCGAACTTGTAGATGACCGAGAGTGACGCGATGTAATTATCTTTGACGGTCTTCGGTGATAAAGGTTTGCCCTTAGGCGTGGCATTCTTGTCACCCGCCAACAAGGCATCGGCGAACGCTCTGACATCCTTGCGCGTGACTTGCGCGGCAGCCTTTCCATCAAAGAAGTCGTGTGCTCGCCGGATATAGGTTGACCACCCATCCCGAGTCCGCGCTGCCAGCCTAGGTGTCACTTTGACATAGTCGGCGAACAGTTCCGGCAACGTGGCCGGTTCTTGCAGTGTCGCCTCGTTCGCATAGGCTGGAGCCCGCCAGCTAGTGTCGCCGTGTAGTTGTGAGTCGGCCCCGGCGTAGGCTTCAAGCTCTGCCTTGAACACTTCAATGCCCAAGCTATCCCTTATGCGGTCATTCGGCTTCAGCCCGTGGCGATCGAGGATGGGTTGCACGGCCTTCAAGCCCCATTCAGTGGCACGCCGTGACTGCGCCTGGTGAAACTCCATCTTGCTCACGCCGGATGGTAGATTCCGGTCTAGCGTTTCTGTCAGCCGTTCACGGGCAATGCTGAAAGTGCTGGAGTCCCAGTTCTGCTTAATAGCATCAGCTTTGATTTCTGACAGCCGCTCTCTCAGGTATTCGCCGGACAGGGCTTGTACGTCTGACACATCCATAGTGAGAGAGCGATGGGCTTTCGTGATGATCTGGTCAATCTCAGCGCAGACAATGGGAGCCAGTCGCCGGGCTTCCTTTGGGCATGTTGTGCCTAGTGAGCGCTTGATTTCTGTTTGACCAACAACGGCTTTGAGTTCTTTGGGGACGCGCTTACGAACCCAGTACTTGGCGCTGTTTTTAGGACGGTATGGGGAGCACATGCGTAGACTCACGATTGACCCTGTGTACCAGTTATGTGTACCAGCGAGGTCCGTAAGTTACTGTTCTCAGGGTAAGTATCTAATTCGGAAGGCCATTCAAGAAGAATGGTGCCGAGGAGAGGACTTGAACCTCCACGGGGTTGCCCCCACTAGCACCTGAAGCTAGCGTGTCTACCAATTTCACCACCTCGGCAGGTGATTTGCAAAATCGCTGTTAGTTTGTTGAAAACCTAGCGTTTTGCCAGTGTTGAGGCGTTGCCCCTCAACCGATGGCGCGTACTTTAATAATTCCCCCGAACGCTGTCAAATATTTTTTCAAAAATCTTTTTGCCGTATTTATGCCTATAAATCAGCCCGCGGTTAGGCAGGTACCGCCTACCGACGTTATACTGCTGGAATAATGAATTCCGCCGCAGTGTTTGCGGCCTGATAACAAGGATCCGAATGGTTTCCAGGAAGAAAGAAGGACGGGATCCTCACGCTGAACGTGAGGCCCAGAAGTATGAAAACCCCATCCAGAGCCGGGAGTTTATTCTCAAGCACCTGAAAGAGCGCGGTGCGCCGGCCACTCATGAAACGTTGTGCCAGGAACTGGGGCAAACGTCCGAGGAAGGTATCGAGGCGTTGCGGCGACGGCTGATTGCCATGTGCCGTGATGGCCAGTTGATCTGTAACCGCCGGGATGCGTTCCTGCCCATTGAAGAGGCGGATCTGGTCACGGGTAAGGTGACTGGGCACAAAGATGGCTTCGGGTTCCTGATTCCCGATGACGGCGGCTCAGACCTGTTCCTCACCGCGCGCCAGATGCGCCAGGTGTTTCATGGTGACCGGGTGGCTGCCCGGGTGGACCGCGTGGATGATCGTGGTCGCCGTGAAGGGGTAATTGTCGAGGTTCTGGAGCATCGCACCAGTCAGACGGTTGGTCGCTTCTTCAAGGAGAGTGGCATTGCATTTGTGGTGCCCGAGAATGCCCGCATCAATCACGAGATTCTGGTGCCGGATGAGCACGCCGGTAAGGCTGTGCACGGCCAGTACGTGGTGGTGGAAATTCTGCGCCAGCCCACCGTGCGCACCCAGCCGACAGGGCGTATTGTTGAAGTTCTCGGGGAGCATATGGCTCCGGGGATGGAAATCGACGTAGCAATCCGCTCTTACGAGATTCCACACAGCTGGCCAACCGCCGTGGGCGAGCAGGCGGCGGGCATTCCCGAAGAGGTTGCCGAGAAAGACAAGGCGAACCGGGTGGATATCCGTAACATGCGGCTGGTCACCATTGATGATGAAACCGCCCGTGATTTTGATGACGCCATCTACTGTGAGCCCCGGCCCCGTGGCGGTTACCGGCTGGTCGTGGCCATTGCGGATGTGTCGCACTATGTACGCCCTGGCTCGCCGTTGGATGAGGAGGCGATTCGCCGGGGTAACTCGGTGTACTTCCCGGACCACGTGGTGCCCATGTTGCCGGAGAAGCTCTCCAATGGATTGTGTTCGCTAAACCCGGGTGTTGATCGATTGTGTATGGTGGCGGATATGACCATCAGCGCAGCCGGTAATATCAGTGGCTACACCTTCTACCAGGCGGTTATGCGCAGCCATGCCCGGCTGACCTATAACAAGGTCAGTGCCATGCTGGAGCACCCGGACTCGGAGCAGGGGTACAAGCTGTCGGCCCATTACGCCGATTTGCTGCCGCATCTGCATAACCTCTATGAGCTTTATAAGCTGCTACGCCGTGCCCGGACTGAGCGTGGAGCGATTGATTTCGAGACCACCGAGACCAAAATCGTTTTTGATGCCGAGCGCAAGATTGAGGAAATCGTGCCGGTGCACCGCAACGATGCCCACAAGATCGTAGAAGAGTGCATGCTCTGCGCCAACGTGGCCACGGCCCGGCTGTTGAAAAAGCATCAGGTGCCGGCGCTTTACCGGGTGCACGATGGGCCCTCTGAGGAACGTCTGAATAACCTGCGCTTGTTCCTGGGTGAGCTCGGTTTGCAGTTAGGGGGCGGTGACAAGCCAACCTCCGGGGATTACCAGCAGCTGTTGGCCCAGGTTGCCGACCGTCCGGATGCCAATGTGATCCAGATGGTGATGCTGCGTTCCCTCAGTCAGGCGGTATACAGCCCGGAAGAAGCTGGCCATTTTGGTCTGGGCTTTCCCAGCTATACCCACTTTACCTCGCCCATTCGCCGGTATCCGGACCTGATCGTTCATCGGGCCATCAAGTCCCGGATTCACAATCCTGAAGTTCAGAAAGACGTGGTGTCGCCGAAAAGCCACGATCCGGAGCTGGCGGTGTATCCCTACGACTATGCCCGTATGGAACAGCTGGGTGAGCATTGTTCGATGACCGAGCGCCGAGCCGACGATGCCACCCGTGACGTGATGGCCTGGCTCAAGTGCGAGTTCCTGCGGGATCACGTGGGCGAGGAGCACGATGGTGTGATTGCGGCCGTCACACCCTTCGGTTTCTTCGTCGAACTGTCGGATATCTATATTGAGGGGCTGGTGCACGTGTCCACCCTCAGTGGCGATTACTTTCACCACGATTCCGCCAAGCACCGCCTGATCGGTGAGCGCACCGCGGTGAGCTTCCGGTTAGGGGATGAGGTTCGCGTCAGGGTTGTTCGGGTAGGGCTGGAAGATCGCAAGATCGATCTGGAACTGGTCAGTACGCCCAGAAAGCGGACAGCAGATCGTGACGCCCTGGACATGTCCAAACGCGAGACCCGCGGTAAAGGTGATCGTGCCGGTAAGGGCGGAAAGGGTGGAAAGCGCGGTAAATCTGCCAAGCCTGAGAGTGCCAAGGAGAAGCTGGCAGCCGAGGCGGCCAGGGCGGCGTCCCGAAAAGGTGGCAGGGGTAAGCCCTCTGCCGGCGGTAAAGCCCGTAAGCCCCGAAAGTAAACCGTTTCACAGGAAATAAGCGTCAGTGTCACAGGAATATGTATTTGGCTGGCATGCCGTCGATGCCGTTCTCAAGCGGGAACCGGAGCGCCTGCAGCAAGTCTGGATTCAGACCGGGCGGCAGGATAAGCGGGTTAAATCGGTTACCGACACCCTGGATAGCCTGGGTGTGCGTTGGAAGGTGGTGCATCGTCGTGAGCTGGATGAGCGGGTCGCCGGTGTTCACCAGGGTATTGTTGCCGCCGTGGCGGAAAGCCGTGAGTGGACCGAAGCGGACTTGCTGGCCCAGCTGGCCGCCAGTGGCAAACCACCATTCCTGCTGGTGCTGGACGGGGTGACCGACCCGCACAACCTCGGTGCCTGTATGCGTACGGCAGATGCCGTGGGAGTGCAGGCGGTGATTGTGCCCAAGGACAAATCCGCTTCGCTGACCCCGGTGGCCCGAAAGGTTGCCTGTGGTGCGGCGGAGACCGTGCCGTTTGTTCGGGTGACCAACCTGGCTCGCTTCCTGCGCGAGCTCAAGGAACTCGGCGTTTGGCTGATTGGTACGGCCGGAGAGGCGAGTGCAAACCTGTATCAGGCAGACTTCAAGGGGCCGGTGGCCCTGGTGATGGGCGCCGAGGGTAAGGGTATGCGCCGTTTAACCCGGGAACACTGCGACCAGTTGATCAACATTCCCATGCTGGGGCATGTCGATAGCCTGAACGTGTCGGTGGCGACCGGAGTTTGCCTGTATGAAGCCCTGCGCCAGCGGCTCGGTTAAGTCTTGCACAACACCGCCCATACGCCTAGAATACGTGACCCCTTTTCCAAGGGGTGGTTTTGTATTGCCTGAATGCAGGCAGGCAGAACCTGGCTTTTGATCGGGTCTTTATATTTAAGGCCTTGTTGATAAAAGCAAAAAGAAGCCGGCAGCTTTGCTGTCACCTCCTTGCTTTCGTGCTCGGGAACGGGGCTTAACCGCGCCCGCCGCAGAAGAAAGCTGTTTAAACCGTAGGGAGAACTCATGCGTCACTACGAAATCGTTTTTATGGTACATCCGGATCAGAGCGAGCAGGTGCCCGCAATGATCGAGCGTTATACCAGCGTCATCACTGAAGATGGCGGCAAGGTACATCGCCTGGAAGATTGGGGCCGTCGTCATCTGGCTTACCCGATCAACAAGATTCACAAGGCTCACTACGTGCTGATGAACGCTGAGTGTTCACAAGCCGCTATGGACGAGCTGACTCATAACTTCCGGTTCAACGATGCCATCATCCGTGACCTGATTCTGCGTCGCGATGAGGCTGTTACCGACATGTCTCCGATGAAAGCTGCCGAGTCCCGTGAGGACCGTCGTTCCGGCGGAGACGATCGTCCGCGTCGTTCAGCTGACTCTGAAGATCGTCAGAGCGCATCCCAGGACGAAGAAGAGTAATCAACCGGAGTTAGGAGTTACGTTATGGCTCGTTTTTTCAGACGTCGTAAGTTCTGCCGCTTCACGGCAGAAGGTGTGAAAGAGATCGATTACAAAGATCTGGACACCCTGAAAGGCTACATCACTGAAACCGGCAAAATCGTGCCCAGCCGTATCACCGGCACCAAAGCACGTTATCAGCGTCAGCTGGCTACCGCTATCAAGCGTGCCCGCTACCTGGCACTGCTGCCGTATACGGACAGCCACGACCACTAAGCACAGATAGACAGGACCCGGGACCATGCGTGCACTGGCACAATATGTAATGCGCGGTCCCCTGCAGGCTGGCGGGGTTGCAGCAGTTACCACTGCAGTGCCCCTGTTGTTCTGGATTGGCGCAGCGGTTATTGGCCTGGTCATTCTCAGACTGGGCATCCGGCAGGGGTTGAATATCGGCCTCTGGGCATTAATGCCGGCGTTGGGCTGGGCCGTTTACGGCCAGGATCCAACGTCACTGGTGGTACTGCTGCAGGTGATGCTGATGGCATCCATCCTGCGAACAACCCTGGCCTGGGAGAAAGCACTGTTGTCGGGTGCTTTTCTGGCGATATTGAGCGGGTTGATGTTGCCCGTCATGTATCCGGCACTGCTGAACGATCTGGTTCAGACCGGTGTCAGCTTTTACGAGCAGTACAACGCCGAAGTGGCCCGGTCATTGGGCAGCGATCTTGAGCTGATCATCCGGGACACCATGAACGCCAGTATGGCTGGCACTTACTTCGCGACAGCGGTTGGTATGACCATGCTGGCGAGGGCTTGGCAGGCGGGGCTCTATAACCCCGGCGGATTCCGCAAGGAATTCCATGCCCTGAGGTTGTCGCCGGCCATTGCGGTGGTTTGTGCACTCACCATGGTGATTGGCCCGGTGTTGGGGCTCAATTCCATGCTGTTGGCCTGGGCAGCGGGTACGCCGCTGTTCATCGCTGCGCTGGGGTTGGTTCACGGTGTTGTTGGTCGTAAGCAGTTGAGCGGTAACTGGCTGGCCATGTTTTATCTGGCGCTGGTATTGCTGGGTCCGAGTCTGATGTTGCTGTTATTGGTTCTGGCTTTTGTGGATAGCTGGCTGGATATCCGGGGGCGTATACAACCCGCCGGGCCAGCTGAATAAAGCACGAAGAGGTTAACGAGATGGAAGTTATTCTGCTCGAGAAAGTAGCAAACCTTGGCTCCCTGGGTGACAAGGTAAAGGTTAAGGCCGGTTACGGTCGTAATTTCCTGCTGCCGTACGGCAAAGCTGTTCCTGCCACGGCCGCAAACGTACAGGCGTTCGAAGAGCGTCGCGCTGAGCTGGAAAAAGCGGCTGCTGAGAAGCTGGCTGCTGCCCAGGCCCGTGCCGAAGCTCTGGAAGGTGCATCCTTCACCATTACCTCCAAGGCTGGTGACGAAGGCAAGCTGTTTGGTTCTATCGGTGTTCGTGACATCGCAGACGTGGTTTCTGCCGGTGGCACGGAAGTCGAGAAGAGCGAAGTTCGTCTGCCGGAAGGTCCTATCCGGACCACTGGCGAGTTCGAGATCGAACTGCAGCTGCACTCAGACGTAGAAGTAACCATCAAGCTGGCGGTTGTTGCCGAGTAATCGGTCATCGTTGATTGATGTAAGCATGGAGTGTTGAAGCCAACGGCTTGAGCATTCTGAGACGGGCCCGAGCCGGAAACGGTTTCGGGCCCGTTGCTTTCTGGTATTCTTGTTTCCTGTTATTCAATTCAACGTTGTCTGGTGTTTATGGCCAATCCCACTTTGAAACCTGCATCCATTGATCCGGAAACCAGCCGTATCAAGGTTCCGCCCCATTCTGTTGAAGCGGAGCAGGCGGTGCTCGGTGGTTTGATGCTGGATAACCGGCGTTTTGATGAAGTCTCCGAGATCATTTCTGCTGCTGACTTTTACCGCCAGGACCACCGGTTGATTTTTGGTGCCGTGGAGCGCCTCGCCAGTGAAAGTGAACCCCTGGATGTGGTTACCCTGGCCGAGTTTCTGGAGCGTGCCGGTGACATTGAAGATGCCGGTGGCTTGTCGTATCTGGCCGAGCTGGCAGAGAAAACGCCGGGTGCGGCGAACATCCGTGCCTATGCCGAGATTGTCCGTGAGCGTTCGGTGCTTCGAAAACTGGTGGAGGTCTCTGGCCAGATTTCCGACTCTGCGTTCAATCCCCAGGGGCGAAAGAGTAGCGAGATTCTGGACGAGGCCGAGCGCAGCGTATTCCAGATCGCCGAATCCCGGTCGAAGGAAGGCTCTGGCCCCAAGGCAATCAATCCCATTCTGGCGACAACGCTGAGCCGTATTGAAGAGCTGTTTGAATCCGGTGAACAGACCACGGGTTTGACTACGGGCTTCCGGGATCTGGATGACCAGACCTCCGGTATGCAGCCAGCGGACCTGATTATCGTTGCAGGCCGGCCCTCCATGGGTAAGACCACCTTCGCCATGAACATTGTCGAGAACGCTCTGATCAGTACCGGCACGCCGATACTGGTGTTCAGTATGGAAATGCCGGCAGACGCTCTGGCCATGCGTATGCTGTCTTCCCTGGGGCGGATAGACCAGACCAAAGTCCGGAGCGGTAAGCTGGAGGAAGATGACTGGCCTCGGCTGACCTCTGCGGTGAGCCTGCTCAAGGACAAACCCCTCTATATTGACGATACGCCGGGCCTGAGCCCGACGGAGATGCGGTCACGGGCACGGCGGATTGCCAGGGAAAATGGCGGCAAAATCGGCCTGATCATGGTCGACTACCTGCAGTTGATGCGGGTGCCTGGCAATACCGAGGGCAGGACGGCAGAGATTTCGGAAATATCGCGATCCCTGAAGGGTATCGCCAAGGAGCTGAGCTGCCCGGTGGTGGCGCTGTCACAGCTTAACCGTAGCCTGGAGCAGCGGCCCAACAAGCGGCCGGTGAACTCGGATCTGCGGGAATCCGGTGCGATCGAGCAGGATGCCGACGTTATCATGTTCGTATACCGGGATGAGGTCTACAACGAAGACACCCAGGATAAGGGCATCGCGGAAATTATTATTGGTAAGCAGCGGAATGGTCCTATCGGCACCATTCGCCTGGCGTTCATCGGTAAATACACCAAGTTTGAAGATCTGGCCCACGGCGATTACAGCGATTACGGTGGTGATTATTAATGCCACGCAGTACCGTTGCCCGCGTTGACCTGGATGCTCTAAGGCATAATTATCGGTTGGCTCAGGCCAGGGCCGGTGGCGCGCGTGCCATGGCAGTGGTCAAGGCGGATGGTTATGGCCACGGAATTGTTAACGTTGCCCGGGCCCTGGCCGGCGAGGTCGAAAAATTTGCCGTAGCCTGTATTGAGGAAGCGCTGGCAATCCGGAGCGTCGGCCTCGGGCAGCCCGTCGTGTTGCTGCAGGGCGTGCATACCCCTGACGACTTGCGTGATTGCGTACAGCATGGTTTTGAGCCCGTGATGCATTGCCACGGGCAACTTGACTGGCTGGCCGCGGGCCCAAACCCCCGATTCTGGCTGAAAGTGAACTCTGGCATGAACCGTTTGGGGTTTCGCCCGGAAGAACTGGATTCCGTGGTTGCCGCCTTGGGGCCGTCAGCGACGACGGGGCCATTGCTGGGGTTTGTTACCCATTTCGCCTGTGCTGATGACCTCACCAGCGATATGACCGATCATCAAACCCGTTTGTTTGAGAACGCCACGGCTGCCTGGCCAGCGTTAATGCGCAGTGTCGGCAATTCTGCGGCCCATTTTCGGCCGGGCCAGCCGCTCTATGATTGGAGTCGGCCCGGTATCATGCTGTACGGGGCCTCGCCCATGATCGGCAAGACCGGCCCGGATTTGGGACTGCGGCCAGTGATGACTCTTGAGGCGCCATTGATCAGCACGCGGGTTGTTCGCGCCGGAGAATCCGTGGGTTACGGTGCAAGTTGGGTGGCTCAGGAGGATACCCGAATGGGTATGGTGGCCATCGGGTATGGTGATGGTTATCCTCGCCATGCCGGTACCGGAACGCCGGCAGCCATTCGTGGCAAGCGCGTTCGCCTGTTGGGCCGGGTATCCATGGATATGCTGGCAGTCGACCTGACAGGTGCACCAGAGGCCCGTGAAGGCGATCCGGTGGAGCTGTGGGGTACGACGGTCAGCGTCGACGAAGTCGCAAGCTGTGCCGGTACCATAGGCTACGAGCTGCTGACCGGCGTTACCGCAAGGGTGCCCAGGGTCTGCGAGTAAAAGGCAGGCCCTCAGGGCTCTTGGGCGAGTTCAGTGGGCTTCAGGTTCGTGAATGATTTCTTCGATAAAATCGAGAATCGCCGCCAGGCTCCGGTCATCGAGCTTTTTCAGCACCTTGTGAACAACCATCTTGCTGCCTTTAAGCATGCTGCTGATGCCCATTTTGGCCATGCCCATCATCATGCTGCTGGCATTCAGGCGCCGCAGGGGCTCCAGGAAGAAGAAATCCAGGCCCTGTTCAGTCAGCTCGACAATCAGGTTGTACAGCTTTTCGATGGCTTCCTTATCGGCTTTACCGCGCCCCTTGAGCTCGCTTACGGTATACAGGGCCCGGGTGCGCAGTTCGTCCGGGATGGGGGCCACGATATGGCTTTGTTGTTTCAGCATAGAGGTTCCTGTTGTTGTATGCTCGTCAGTGAGAATGGTTTTACACCGGCGCTTGAAGTTGCATGATAGTGCAGCAAATGGATTGCCCGGGCCATTGGCCTGAGTGATTGCCAGCGCCCGTCATATCAGTGATATTCCGGAGGCAGTGATTCAACGTGCATGTACTTGTGGTTCACGACTATGGCCCTCTTGGCAGGGTGTTGCTGGAGCGGCTGCGAAGAACCCATCTTCAGGTCAGCCCTTTGCTGGTCAGCGACCCGGCCAATGCCGACTTGCACGCTCTGGAAAACTGGATTCCTGAAGACACTGACCTGATTGTGAATGCCCTGTGGCTGGTAGACCCCGAAAAGGCCGAGGATAATCGCGAGGCAACGCACCAGGCGGCGTTTTCCCTACCCCTGGCGCTGGCGGAGTTTGCCCGTGACCGGAACATGGCCCTTTTACAGCTGTCGTCTTGCTATGTCTTTGATGGCCGCAAGCAGGCGGCTTACATTGCCTCCAATCCCGGGCAACCAGTCAATGAACTGGGCCGCTGGCAGTGGGAGTGTGAACAGGCGCTTCGCACCGTATTGCCCAGGCATATTCTGCTCAGAACCGGCTGGAGCCTCGCCCGGTTTATCGAGAAGGTTCAGAAAAGCACCGCTGGTAATGAAGGGCTGCATTTGCCCGGGCGTTGCAAAGGCCAGCCGGTGGCCGTGCAGGATCTGGCACGGGTGATTACCGCGGTGGTTCTGCAGGTAGATTGTGGCGCTGAGGTATGGGGCACCTATCAGTACGCCGGGGCTGAAGAAATCAACCTCTATGAGCTGGGGCTGGCGATTGCCGGGATGCCCGGTATTCCCGAAGACATAAGGATAGTGGATGAAGTGCCCGGGTGGGGGCACCTGGAGCCGGTGAACACCACGATGGTGTGCAGCAAGATTCGCAACACCTTCGGCATTAAACAGTTGCCGTGGCGAACCTGGTTGTCAGAGGAGGTGGCGATGCTGAAAACCTCGCCGGAGGCAGAAGCAGACAAGGCGCCGGCGAGCTCCTGAAGCTACCGGCGCTGTTGGTCCCCGGGCTTACTGCTGGCAGCCCTGGCGAGCGAAATCCCGGGTGACCATCTGCAGGGCTTCAACATCAAGAAGTTCTACTTCCCGGCCCCTGGCCCGGATGATGCCCTGATTCTGGAAGCGGGTGAACACCCGGCTCACGGTTTCCACGGCCAGCCCCAGGAAATTGGCGATATCGTTTCTCGCCATGGGCAAGCTGAAGTTGGTGGGCGACATTCTGCGCCGGCGGAACCGACTGGATAGAGACAGCAAAAGGGCAGCGATGCGCTCTTCGGCGGTATTCTTGCTCAGCAGCATGGCCAGTTGATGGCTGTTCTGGATTTCCTGGCTCATCAGGTGGTACATGTGGTGCTGCAGTTCCGGCAACTTGCCGGTGAGTTCCTCCAGTTTGTCTACCGGGAACTCACATACACTGGTCCGCTCCAAGGCTTTCGCGGTGCAGGCATAGTGTTCGCTGCTCATGCTGTCGAGGCCCACCAATTCGCCGGGCATGAAGAAGCCCGTCACTTGCTCGTCGCCACCTTCGGTAATGATGGATGTTTTGATGGAACCGCTCTTGACCGCAAAGCACGAGCGGAACGGCGTGCTCTGATCAAAGATGTGCTCGCCGCGATTGAAAATCCGTCCCTGCTGGACAATGTCTTCCAATCGCTCCAGATCGTTTTCTTCCACCGCCAGGGGAAGACACAGGTTGCTCAGGCTGCACTGCTGGCAGGAGGCCTTGAGGGGAGACACTTGGTGAAGTCGAATTGCCTGGGCCATATTGACGAACCATCCGGGTTGATCCATATCAGGCTGCGGTCATGCGCAGCCGTCCTCATTCCTGGTTGGCAAGGATTGCCCCTGCTCAGGAAGCAAGACCATGGCCAATCCGGATACGCTCAAAGTTTAGCGGACCGCCATGGGTGACAATGCTGAAACATCTGGATTCTCACACATTGATCAAAATCAAGTATAGCAAAAGAGTCTAGTCTTATGCGTGGAATTTAAGAAGGCTTTAGTCTAACCGGTCCGGTGGTCAATCGGTGGGTATTCCTTCAGGACGACCTATTTTTGCGTTGCTCGGTTCGGGCCTGCTTCTCGGCGTTCCTGGCCTCTTCATCGGCCCGGGCCTGCTGAAGTTCTCTCTCTACCATCTCAGGTGTTTCCAGGGAAATCCGGCCGATGGTTCCGGCCCTGAATTCATTGAGCAGGATCTCGGACACTTTGTGGAGGTCCGGCACACCGCCCCGGCGGAAGAACTTTCGTTTCGCGGCAATGGCATCCATCAGGGCCAGGCCATCGGCCGGCTTCTGTTCCAGACCGTAGCGGGCCATCACCAGTTCCGGGTAGGACTTGACCAGGTAGTCCGCTTCAAACATCGCCACATCTTCGAAGTCCAGCACAGCGCTGCGAATGGCGCCGGAAATGGCCAGCCGGTAACCGCACTGTTCCGGGGACAGTTTGGGCCATAGGAAGCCGGGCGTGTCATAGAGCAGTATGTTGTCTGGCAATTTGATGGCTTGCTGGGCCCGGGTAACCGCCGGCTCGTTGCCGGTCTTGGCGGCGGGCCGGCCGGCAAGGGTGTTGATCAGGGTGGACTTGCCAACGTTCGGAATGCCCAGGATCATCACCCGAAGCGCGCTTTTCTGCCGATCATGGCCGGGGGTAAGTTCCTCGGCCAGCTTGAGGATACCCAACGCTTCCTTACGTTCGTTATGGGTCAGGGTGATGGCACGAACGCCCCGTTCCTGCTCCAGCCACTGAAGCCATTGATCGGTGATCGCCGGATCAGCCAGATCACGCTTGTTCAGGATTTTGATCAGCGGGGTGTCACCACGAAGCGAGGGCACCAGCGGGTTCTCACTGCTGAAAGGAATGCGCGCGTCGACTACCTCGATGATCAGATCCATCTGAGGCATGACTTTTTTGATCTCCTTTCGGGCCTTGTGCATGTGCCCGGGAAACCAGTTAATCGCCATGGTGTGTGCTCCGCTCGCTGTTTAAAGGCGCCATTATGCAGGGGAATGACCAAATTTTCATAGTCGCTGCGACCCCCGTGTGCCGGGAGCCGACGGAGTTTTTTTCGGAAGTGTGTACAAAAAGAAGGGTGATCGGGGTGAAAAGTGGGGCCGGAATGTTTTAGTGTGTACAGCCTTGAACAGTGAAAGCAACGAAATCCGGTGGTTAGAGCGTGGCCACCGGCCATTTGGAGACATTTATGAAGATTGCAAAAATTATTGGTTCTGCTTTGGTGGCCATCAGCCTGTCAATGCCTGCCTTTGCCCAGCAAGCCGCCCCTGGCCAGCCTGACCAGGTAGACCAGTTGGCCGAGATGGTGGGTTTGTCTGATGACCAGCAAACTGAAATTCGCGGCATCATCGACGAAATGCAGGGCGAAATTGGTGCGCTGCGTCAGAATGCCCAGTCACTGCAGCAGGCACTGCAGGCTGAAATCAAGGCGGACTACAGCGAATCTGCCATTCGGGATAATGCCGAGAAGCTGGGTGATGTAACGGGCGAGATCGCGGCGCTGTCTGCACTGATGCAGGCCCGCGTAGATGCGGTATTCACTGAAGAACAGCGTGATGAGCTGGATCGTCGCATGCGTGAAATGCAGCAGCAGATGCAGCAGCAACAGCAGATGATGCAGCCTGGCCAGTAAAACCGGCTGAATCAGACCCCGCCCGAGCGATGCTCCGGCGGGGTTTTTTATTATGGGGCAGGGAAAGGCTTGAACAGGATGATCAGCCTTGGCAGCAGGGTCAGGGCGCCGACCAGGGCCATGAACATGGCAAAGCCGGTGAACAGGCCGAAGTAGATGGTGGGGATGAAGTTGGACAGCACCAGAATCGAGAACCCGGAGATGATGGTCAACGAGGTGAAGAACATGGCCTGGCCGATGCTGCGGTGACATCGGTGCATGGTGGCCAGGTAATCACCGTCTTTGGCTAACTCGGTCTTGAACCGGTGGATGTAATGGATGGTGTCATCCACCGCAATGCCCACGGTAATGGCAGCCACGGTGATGGTCATCATATCCAGAGGAATCCCCAGCCAGCCCATCAACCCAAGCACCGAGCCAGCCGCTATCAGGTTCGGGGCCATGCCGATCAGCGCCAGTTTGAGTGACCGGAACAGGATCAAAAACATCACCATAATGGCTGCGAAAACCACCCCGATGGTTTTGATCTGGGAGTCGAACAGGCTTTGCAGCATGTTGTTGTACATGACGGTCATACCCGAGAGCTGGACTCGTTCCGGGGCGTAGCCAAGTTCCGTTGTCAGGTGGTTGTGTATGCGGTCCAGGAGGTCCTGCCGGCGCAAATCCGGCATGGTTTCCAGAATCCGGATGCTGAACCGGGCCTGGCTTTGTTCTTCCGATATGTAGGGTGTCAGAAGAATGTCCTGCAAATCGTCGGGCACCGCGGCGGGCACAAACGCCAGCTCAACGGCGTTCAGGGGCGTACCGCCATTAATTTGGGCAAGCAGGTCCAGGGTGGTGCTGATCGACAGCACCTTGCCGGTCTCTGGCAGGCTGTTCAGGTAGTCGTGCACGTCACCAAGCTGGCGCATTTTCTGGTAGGTATACCAGGTGTCCCGGTAGTCTTCTTCGTCACAGTCTTCCACAAACGGGTCGCAATCGCTGGCGAAGGGGTCGTCGCTGTAGTTCTCAGGTGGCGGCTCATCGGTAATCACCACGTCCAGCGGGGTGGTGCCGCCAAGCCGGTCGTCTATGGTGATCATGCCCTGGTGGATTTCGGTGGAGGATTTGAAGTAATCAATAAAGCTGTTCTCAACGGTCAGCCGGTTCAGGCCAATCACGCACAGCACGGCAATCACCCCGGAGCCCACTAGCACGGTGCCGCCAAACCGCTCTGTAAAGCGGGCAAAGGCATCGGTGAACGGAATCCTGTCCGAGGTTACCCGGCTGTCCAAAGGGGGCGGCAGCAGGCTGAGCAGGGCAGGGAACACCAGGAAGGTGATGATGAAGGCTACGGATAGCCCCAGGGTCATCATCCAGCCGAAATCAATCACTGGTCGAATGCCGCTGAAGGTCAGGGAGCCGAAGGCGACAATGGTGGTGATGGCCATATAGAAGCAGGGTTTGATCATGGCCATGACGGTGCGGCGCAGGACATCCCGGGGCGCAGCACCTGGCTCGTCGTGCTGGAACTCCCGGTAGCGCACAATCAGGTGAATGGTGAGCGACAGAGTCATGATCAGCAGCAGGGAGATAAAGTTGGATGAGATGACGGTAACGGGCCATTGCGCCCAGCCAAGGAAGCCAATCATCAGCCACACGGTAAAGCCACAGCACAACAGGGGCACCAGAACCCAGCGCCACTGCCGGAAGATAATCGCCAGAGTCAGCAGCAGGAACGCCAGTACACCCAGGCCAAAGGTAGACAGGTCGTTCTGAATGAAGCGAATCATATCGGCCACAATCATCGGTACGCCACCCAGGTGAATGCTGGCGTGCTCCCGGTGGTTATCGAGGATCACCCGGACCTTCTTGATGGTGGCATCCCTCTCCTTGCCCAGGGATTCGGTGTAACGAATGAATTCCTGGCTGACCTGTTCCAGTTGCCGTTGGTCATCGGCGCTGGCGTTGCCGGAGTTCACCCTGTCCCGCAGGTTGTCACGCTGGTTCAGCAACTCGAAATAGCGCTCGGGTGTGGGCAGGTTAACCTGAATGGCCGTGGTGCCGGCATCTTCGCTGAGCAACAGGTTCGGGTACATGGGGTTGTCCAGCAACGCCTGGCGCGCGGTATCCGGGGCAACCTCGTGTTCGTCCAGGGTCTTGATTTCAGTGTCGACGGTATCCAGCGTCAGGTCCGGACTGTGCAGCAGCGGTACGTTCAGGATGCTGTTGGTCGAGCTGACGGCTTCCAGCGCCTGCAGCTCGTCCCGCAGGGCTTTGAGGCGGCCCAGGCCTTCCGGGGTGAAGAGTGGCTCGTGGGGCGTATAAGTCACCACCAGGAAGTCGTCCGAGGTAGTGAAGGTGCGGTTTACCTGCCGGTACTCTTCCAGTGAGCGATCATTCTCAAGCACCAGCGATTCGGCGGAGGCGTCGAGCCGGAACTGGTCAAAGCGCAAGGCTGCCAAGGCCAGGATGGCTCCGAACAGGACCAGGACAATCCAGGGGTGGGGAAGGATAAAGCGATCGTAAAAGGCACCGATGCGGTTCATGTATCAGGACTCTGCAGCGAAAAACGACTGCAGAGTGTGCCACAAACCTCAGTGAACTTTGACCTTTGATGCCGCGTCTTCGAGCGATTCGATCAGGTGTTTCAGTCGACGGGTCATCTCGGCGCTGTCGGAAAGCTGGGTGACCATGCTCTGGGTGGTGTCCCGGATACCCTGGACATTGGCCAGCACGTCATCGGTACCGGCCGTCTGTTCGGCGGACATATCCGCGATTTCCTGGTTGGTCCGGTCAATGCGGGTAACCACTTCATTGATGGCTTCCAGTGCCTGGCGCCCCAGTTCCGACTCCTCCACGCAGCGGGCAGCGCTCTCTGAACTGCCGGTCATCTGCTGTACCGAGGTGTTCATGGCGGCCAACAGCTTGTCCAGTCTGGTCTGGATCTGGTCGGTGGAGTCCTGCACCCGTTGGGCCAGCTTGCGCACTTCGTCCGCGACCACAGCAAAGCCCCGGCCCTGCTCTCCGGCCCGGGCGGCTTCAATGGCAGCATTCAGTGCCAGTAGGTTGGTCTGCTCGGCAATACCCTTGATTTCGGTGATGGTCTGGCCAATGGCCTGGCTGTTCTCGGCCAGGGATTCGACGCTGCTGGCGGAGTTGCGGATAACCTGTTCCAGCTGGCGAATGCTATCGGCGCTCCTGCCCACGCGTTCCTGGCCGGCAAGGGCGGTGTCGCGGGCTTCGTGGGACAGGGTTTTGGCAATGCCAGACTGCTCGGCAATGCCGATGAAGCTTTGCAGCATGGTTTCGATCACTTCGGCAGAGCGATCAGCGCCAGCTTGTTGGCGGGCCAGATCATCTCGCCGGGATTCGGCCGCGAGCGTCAGTTCCTGAACCTCCCGGTTCAGCCGTTCGATAGCCTCCTTCATGCTGCGAACAACCTCGACGGTACGATCCTGCATGGCATTGAAAGCGGTAGCCATCTCGCCGATCTCATCGGTGGAATCCACCGGGGCCCGCTCGCTGAGATTGCCGCTGGCCTGAACCGACACCATGGTGTCTTTGAGGCGGTGTATGTGCCGCTCTATAAAGGAAATCAGCAATTGGGAGCCGGCCATCTCAAGTGCCATAAGCACGGCAACCACCAGGGCAAACCCCGGTGCGGTGTCGGCAAACACCTGTGAGAAGGTCGCACCAGACTGGTCAGCGATCAGCTGCATGGCGTAAAGCACCAGCAGGCAGAGCACAGCAAACACTACAATATTCAGCAACCAGAACTTGTACTTCAGCCGGGCATTGCGCAGCAGTGTCAGCATGGGCGCCTCAGTCGATGGCTTTAACGGGAATCTGCATGGCGTTGCTCGCCTGCGGAACGTCGGGCACGGCCAGCCCCAGGTTGTTCTTGTCGAACACCCGGTCAGCCCGATAGCTGGAGCGCACCATGGGGCCTGATGGCACTTCCATGAAGCCCTTCTCCAGGCCGATGTCGCGGTAACGGTTGAACTCTTCCGGGGTCACGTAGCGTTCCACCGGCAGATGGTTGGGAGTGGGGCGAAGGTACTGGCCAAGGGTAAGAATGTCGACGCCAATGGCCCGCAGGTCATCCATGGTTGCCAGGATTTCTTCTTCGGTTTCACCCAGGCCGAGCATCAGGCTGGTCTTGGTAAGTACGTCTGGTCGGTGCTTCTTGGCGTGGGCCAGCACGCTCAGGGTTTTCTCGTAACCGGCCCGGGGGTCGCGCACGCGGTGAGTCAGGCGTTTGACGGTTTCGACGTTCTGGGCGAACACGTCCAGGCCGGAATCCACCACTTTTTCCACGTCGCTCATCACCGCGTCAAAATCCGGGGTCAGGGCTTCAACGGCCACTTCCGGAGTACGCTGTTTGATGGCAGAGACGCAGGCGGCGTAGTGCGCGGCACCACCGTCGTCCAGATCGTCCCGGTCTACCGAGGTCAGAACGATGTAGCGCAGGCCCATCAGCTCCACAGACTTGGCGGTGTTCTCGGGCTCCTCCAGGTCCAGCCAGCCTTTGGGGTTGCCGGTGTCGACCGCGCAAAACTTACAGGCCCGGGTGCACACCGAGCCCATCACCATGATGGTGGCGGTACCGTTGGTCCAGCATTCGCCGATGTTGGGGCAGTGGGATTCCTGGCATACGGTGCTCAGGCGGTGTTCCGATACATTCCGGCGCACGGCATCGTAACGTTCGCCACCGGGCATACGCGCTCTCAGCCATTTTGGCTTGCGCTCCAGGGGCTTGTCTTCCGTGCTGGCGGCCGTTCGTTTCACGCCGTCCTTGATGGCGGAAAAGCCGTGTTCGTTACGGAATTTGGAACCACTGGTAATGCGGGGCTTTGCGCTTTCGCTCATTGGGCCGGAGACTCTCGCAGAAAAGGTATGGAGGACCTTAAAGGTTAATCGGCGGGGCGAGGAGATACAAGGCAGATACGGGCAATCACGGGGTAACCGGGCACGACTTTGGTCGTACCCGGTTGATGGTTATCAAGCCTGGGATTTGTCCAGGGCCTGGGTGATGTCGGCAATGATGTCGTCTATGTGCTCAATGCCGATAGACAGGCGCACCAGGTCTTCGCTGACACCGGCACTCTTCAGCTCGTCTGCGTTGAGCTGGCGGTGGGTGGTGGTGGCCGGGTGGCAAGCCAGGGATTTGGCGTCGCCAATGTTTACCAGGCGCAGGATCATGTCCAGCGCATCGATAAACCTGGCGCCGGCCTCGCGGCCGCCCTTGATGCCAAAGCTCAAAATGCCGGAGGCCTTGCCGCCGCAGATTTTGTCACAGGTGGCCTTGTAGGGGCTGTTGGCCAGGCCGGCGTAGTTCACCCACTCCACGGCGGGGTGATCCTGCAGGAACTGGGCAACCTTCTGGGCGTTGTCGCAATGGCGCTCCATGCGCAGGGCCAGGGTTTCCAGGCCCTGCATGATCAGGAAGGCGTTGAATGGCGACAGGGCAGACCCGGTGTTACGCAGTGGCACCACCCGGCAGCGGCCGATAAAGGCGGCTTCGCCCAGGGCTTCGGTGTAAACCACTCCATGGTAGGACGGGTCTGGCTGGTTCATCATCGGGAACTTGTCTGCACTGGCTTTCCAGTCAAACTTGCCGGAATCCACCACAATACCCGCTACGGTGGTGCCGTGGCCGCCGATGTATTTGGTCAGGGAGTGAATGACGATATCGGCGCCATGCTCAAACGGTCGGCACAGGAACGGGGTGGCGACGGTGTTATCGACAATCAGCGGAATGCCGTGCTTGTGTGCAATCTCCGCCCACTTCTGGATATCCACCACGTTGCCGGCCGGGTTGCCGATAGACTCACAGAACAGGGCGCGGGTCTGGTCGTCGATGGCGTTTTCCACCGCCGCAAAATCATCGTGGGGCACCATCTTGCACTCGATGCCCTGGTTGGGCAGGGAGTGGGCGAACAGGTTGTAGGTGCCGCCATAGAGTTGGCTGGTGCTGACGATGTTATTGCCCACTTTACAGATGGTCTGCAGGGCATAGGTGATCGCAGCCATGCCGGAGGCCACGGCCAGGGCCCCGATACCGCCTTCCAGCGCCGCCATGCGCTCTTCCAGAACCGCGTTGGTGGGGTTCATGATGCGGGTATAGATGTTGCCTTGCACCTTAAGATCAAACAGATCGGCACCGTGCTGGGTGTCGTCGAAGGTGTGGGATGTGGTCTGGTAAATGGGTGTGGTGGCGGCCTTGGTGGTCGGGTCGCTCTTGAAGCCGGCGTGCAGTGCGAGGGTTTCCGCTTTCATCACAACATTCCTTGCTGGTGGTTTGTTCGTTATTGGTTTGAGGCCCTGAAGTATGGCACAGAGGTTTCCAGAAGAGGATGATGCCTGTCAATCGCCACAGATCAGTCCAGGGCTCCGTATACCAGAGCTCTGAGTTCCTGACGTATCGCATAAGAGGAAGAGGGCATTAGCTGAGTCATGAAAATCACCACCATGTCCTCCACCGGATCGACAAAGAAACTGGTGCTGGCCAGCCCACCCCAGCCGAACTCGCCTTCTGAGCCGATAGTGGCGGATTTGGCGACATCGGTTTTGACCGAAAAGCCCAGCCCGAAGCCGCTGCCCGCGTAGGGCGTTTCGCTGAAGCCACCAATTGAGAGCGCCGGCAGATCCTTGCCCCCGGGCAAATGGTTCAGGCGCATGAACTCAAGGGTCTTTCGCCCGATAATCCGCTGGCCCTGATACTCGCCACCCTGGCACAAGACCTGGGCAAACCGGTAATAGTCATCAATGGTGGAGACCAACCCGCCACCGCCAGAAAGGAAGCGGGGCCGCTTGAGATATTTCGAGCGCTGCGGGTCATCCTGCAGTTTCATGGTGTCGCCGGGTTGATGCAGGTAGCAGGCGGCAAACCTGTCTTGCTGGTCCGGGCGCACCTGGAAGCCCGTCTCGGTCATACCCAGTGGTTTAAATATATGCTCCTGGAAATAGTCATCCAGGGGTTGGCCGGAGAGCAGCTGGACCAGATAGCCGATCACATCTGTAGACACCGAGTAGTTCCAGGCGGTCCCGGGGGAAAACTCCAGTGGCAGGTCGGCCAGCCGATCCACCAGCTTCTCCAGAGTCAGGATGGAGCTGCCATCCAGCTTCAGCTGGCGGTAGGCGGCATCCACTTCGGTTCGCTCGGTGAAACCGTAGGTCAGCCCTGAGGTGTGGGTCATCAGGTCCCGGATGGTCATGGTGGTGGTTGCCGGCTCGGTTTTGAAATCCGGGTAGCGGCCACCCTTGTACACCCGCAGGTTGCGCCAGGCCGGAATGTACTTGTGCACCGGGTCGTTCAGCAGGAATTTACCCTGTTCGTACAGCTGCATCATCGCGATGCTGGTGATGGGTTTGGTCATGGAGTAGATGCGGAACACCGTATCCCGTTCCATGGGCAGGTTGCGCTCTACATCTCTCAGCCCTCGGGCATCACGCCAGACAATCTTGCCGTGTCGCGCAATCAGTGCCGCAAAACCGGGTAGCTTGCCGGGCTGGATATAGTTCTGTTCAAAGTGCCGGCTGATGCGCTCGAGGCGATCCAGCGACAGTCCTGACACGAGGGATTCCGGCATGGCTGCTATCCTGTGCTGTAAAACACGCAATCGGGCTCTCAACGGGGTTGGGCCAGAACGAAAAAAGCCCGGATCTTTCGAACCGGGCTTTTAAGAATACTGGTAGCAAGGGGCGGAGTCGAACCGCCGACCCCAGCATTATGAGTGCTGTGCTCTAACCAACTGAGCTACCTTGCCATTTCGTTTCAGGGCATGCCCCAAACGAGGCGCGTATTTTCGGTATTTGGGTCCAAGGTGTCAAGGCTTTGGGGCCAAAAATCCGGAAAAATTACACGTTAAACCGGAAGTGAATTACGTCGCCATCCTTAACGATGTATTCCTTGCCTTCCAGGCGCCATTTGCCGGCATCCTTGGCGCCGGCTTCGCCGTTGTACTGCACGAAATCGTCGTAGCTGATGACTTCGGCGCGGATGAAGCCGCGTTCGAAGTCGGTGTGAATAACGCCGGCAGCCTGGGGGGCGGTAGCGCCGATTTTAACCGTCCAGGCGCGCACTTCCTTTACGCCCGCGGTGAAGTAGGTTTGCAGGCCCAGCAGGCCGTAACCGGCGCGGATCACGCGGTCCAGGCCGGGCTCTTCCATGCCCATTTCGTCCAGGAACATGGCTTTCTCTTCGTCTTCCAGTTCGGAGATTTCGGCTTCCATCTTGTTGCAGATGGGTACTACCACCGCGTTCTCGGAGGCGGCAATTTCGCGAACCTTGTCCAGGTGTGGGTTGTTCTCGAAGCCGTCTTCATTCACGTTGGCGATGTACATGGTGGGCTTGACGGTGAGCAGGCACAGCTCGCGTACCAGGGCCATCTGGTCTTTGTCCAGGCCCATGCTGCGCACCGGTTTGCCTTCATTCAGCACCGGCAGCAGCTTCTCGAACATTTCCAGCTGGGCCTTGGCCTCTTTGTCGCCGCTCTTGGCTACCCGCTGCACGCGCTTGATAGCTTTCTCTACGGTGTCCAGGTCGGCCAGCGCCAGCTCGGTGTTGATCACTTCAATGTCAGATGCCGGGTCAACTTTGTTGGCCACGTGGATGACGTTGCCGTCTTCGAAGCAGCGCACTACATGGGCAATGGCGTCGGTCTGGCGGATGTTGGCCAGGAACTGGTTGCCCAGGCCTTCGCCTTTGGAGGCGCCGGCGACCAGGCCGGCGATGTCGACAAATTCCATGGTGGTGGGCACGACTCGCTCGGGCTTTACGATTTCGGCCAGTTTGGTCAGGCGTGGGTCGGGCATGGACACCACGCCGGCGTTGGGTTCGATGGTGCAGAACGGGAAGTTCTCTGCGCCGATGCCGGCTTTGGTCAGTGCGTTGAACAGGGTAGATTTGCCGACGTTGGGAAGGCCGACGATGCCGCAGTTAAATCCCATGGAATGCCTCTGCTGGAACTGAAAAATTTGGGCGGATTATACCGGGGTATCGGTACGGGTGCGAGTAAGGGGATGTGCCTTGCTCAGGGGGTCGGTTTGAAACTGTGTAACCGGTTCATAGCAGCAGCCAGTTTGCCGTTGGCGGCTTCTGGTAATACTCGCATGACTTCGTCGAACACGGCGCCCAGTTGCTCGGCTTCCTGTTTGCCGAGCCGGCCCAGTACAAAGCCGGTGACCTTACGGCTGTCGCCGGGATGGCCGATGCCAAGGCGTAGTCGCTGGAAGTCGTTGGTGCCGAGGTGGGCAATGGTGTCCCGCAGGCCATTATGACCACCGTGACCGCCGCCTTTCTTGAGTTTGGCCGTGCCGGGAGGCAGGTCGAGCTCGTCGTGGGCAACCAGAATCTGTTCAGGAGAGATCTTGAAGAAGTCCGCGAGGGCCTTGATGGCAATGCCGCTGCGGTTCATGAACGTGCTGGGGTTCAGGAGGTGCAGGTCGAGACCCTGCCACTGAATGCGGGCGTAAAGCCCGTGGTACTTCCGTTCGGGGCGTAGCGTCTGGCCCGCATGGCGGGCCAGCGCTTCGACGAACAGGGCGCCGGCGTTGTGGCGGGTATTCTCGTAGTCGGCGCCGGGATTTCCCAGGCCAACCACCATGACAATATCCTGTGCCATTCGCCTTTGCCCCCGGAGTGATTACTCCTCGCCGCCTTCCTCGCCTTCGGCGTCCGCAGCGTCGTCCGCCTTGGCACCTTTCGGCTTGTGGATAGAGGCAACCGGCTGGTCGTGGTCTTCACCCTGCAGCAGGGCAGCAACACGAACGCCTTTCGGCAGTTTCAGGTCGCTCAGGTGGACAACCTGGTCCATGGCGACGTCAGTCAGGTCAACTTCGATGAACTCAGGCAGGTTCTGCGGCAGGCAGATCACTTCCACTTCGGTCATGGTGTGGGAAACAATACCACCCTGAAGCTTAACCGCCGGCGCTGTGTCTTCGTTCAGGAAGTGCAGCGGTACGTTAACGTGGATCTCGTGATCCTTGTCTACGCGCAGGAAGTCGGCGTGGGTCAGCAGCAGCTTGTACGGGTGGCGCTGCAGATCCTTCAGGATCACGCTTTCTTTTTTGCCCTGAATGTCGATGGTCAGAATGTGAGAGAAGAAGGCTTCGTTTTCGAGGGCCTTTTTCAGCTCGTTGTGCCAGATGGAGACCGGCGTTGCGTCTTTTCCGCCACCGTAGATGATGGCCGGGATTTTACGCTCTTCGCGACGCAGGCGGCGGCTCGCACCTTTCCCCTGATCGTCACGAGGAAATGCTTCAATAAGGAATTCCTGAGACATGGTATGTACCTCGTTGTTCATCTGAACGGCCCGCGACCAGGCTCGGGACAGATGAGTTCTTTGAATGACCGGATTTTTCCGATCGACTAAAAGAGTCGGGAGCCCTGTTGGACTCCCGACCCGAAAACTGCCTTTAAAGTCTGAGTGTTACGGAGCTTGGCCCGTTCAGACGTTCTCAAACATGGCGCTGATGGACTCTTCGTTGCTCACGCGACGAATCGATTCCGCAAGCAGTCCAGCCATGCTGAGGGGGCGGATTCTAGCACAATTTTTGGCTTTGTCACCCAGTGGAATGGTGTCGCACACCACCAGTTCGTCCAGCTCCGAGTTGTTGATGTTCTCGACAGCCGGGCCGGACAGCACCGGGTGGGTAATATAGGCGACTACGCGGGAGGCGCCGTGCTCTTTCAGAGCGTTGGCTGCCTTGCACAGGGTGCCGGCGGTATCAACGATGTCGTCAACCAGAATGCAGGTTTTGTCTTTGACGTCACCGATGATGTGCATTACCTGGGAAACGTTGGCCTTCGGGCGGCGTTTGTCGATGATGGCCAGGTCGGCATCATCCAGACGCTTGGCAACGGCGCGGGCACGTACAACACCGCCTACATCCGGAGATACCACGACAAAGTTTTCGAACCGCTGCTTTTCGATGTCTTCAAGCAACACCGGGGTGGCGTAGATGTTGTCCACCGGGATGTCGAAGAAGCCCTGAATCTGGTCAGCGTGGAGGTCGACGGTCAGCACACGGTCGACGCCGATGCTGGAAATCATGTCAGCAACCACTTTGGCGCTGATGGCTACCCGGGTAGAGCGAACGCGACGATCCTGGCGGGCGTATCCGTAGTAAGGGATAACGGCGGTGATCCGTGTGGCGGAAGCACGGCGCAGGGCGTCGGCCATCACGATCAGTTCCATCAGGTTGTCGTTGGTGGGGTAGCAGGTGGGCTGGATAATGAAAACGTCGTGACCACGAACATTTTCATTGATCTCAACGGTGGTCTCACCATCGCTGAAACGGCCAACGGTGGCCTGGCCCATGGGAATATGCAGTTTCCTGGCAATATCGCGCGCCAGTTCAGGGTTGGCATTGCCAGCGAAGATCATCAATTTGGACACGACAGCATCCTTCTCAGTATCGGCGTTTGATTCAGAAGAAGCGGGAGAAAGGTGGCTGGGGTGGCAGGATTCGAACCTGCGCATGACGGGATCAAAACCCGTTGCCTTACCACTTGGCGACACCCCAATATCATCGTGCTTTCTTGGCATCATTTCAGCTCTGTCAGCTTTTTGTGCAGAGGTGAATGGTTCACCCCTTTAGCTACGAACCCCGTGATGCCGGAGGGTTTGCTTTCCCAGATAATCCGGGCTGCGGATTCTGTCGGGAAACGTCCAAAAATGCAAGCCCCGGTTCCGGTTAATCTTGCAGGTCCGAATTGTGAAAGCCATTCCAGGCTCTTGTTAACCTCAGGATACAGTTTTCGAACTACATCCTCACAGTCGTTTCGGTACCTCGAGGCGTCTCCCTCAAAAGCGGGCGCTATTTTCATTTTTGGGGTGTCCCTTGTCAACCCTTCTTCCGAAAAAATCTTCCCGGTGTTTATTTCGCAGTCAGGCTTGAGGACCACAAACCAGTCTTCCGGCGGATTGGCGGGCGTGAGCTTTTCGCCCACCCCTTCGCCAATGGCGGAGCGGCCGCGGACGAACACCGGCACATCGGCGCCCAGATCCAGGCCCAGCTCGGCAAGCTCGTCTTCATCAAGATGCAGTTCCCAGAGGTGGTTAAGTGCCACCAGGGTGGTCGCGGCGTTAGAGCTGCCGCCACCGAGGCCGCCGCCCATGGGAAGTCGTTTTTGAATGCGGATCGTCACGCCGGGCAATGCATGGCTGGCGCGTTCGGCCAGGGCACGGGCTGCGCGAATAATGAGGTTGTCGTTGTCAGGTACCCCGGGAACCGGTTCCTCAAGGCGTATGCGGGCATCCCCCGGGGTCAGGGTGAAGGTGATCTCGTCGCCGTAATCGAGAAACTGAAACAGGGTTTGCAGTTCGTGATAGCCATCGGGTCGTCTGCCCACGATGTGCAGGAACAGGTTGAGCTTGGCCGGCGAAGGCAGGGTAATGCTGCTACTCACGTGCTCAGTCCTTTCTCTGCCAGTCGCTGATTACCACTCGAACGCGCTTGTCGTCCTTCAGGGCGGTGATTCGGGCGGGGAGCTGAGGCAGGTCATCAATGAACGCCTGCCAGCGATCGTAGCGGATTTCCCAGCCGTCCTGGCGAATGATGGCTAGCCGTTGCTGGTCATCGAACAATAACCGGAAATTGCCGTCTGGTGCCGGCAGGCCACGAATCCACCAGGCCAGGTTGTCGATGGGCAGCTGCCAGCCAGTTGCGGCCTGTACCAGCTGTTCCGGGTTCGTTGACTGGTAGGTGTCGCCGTTAGCCAGTTGCAGTTCGAGAAATCCCGGTGTTCCGCGCAGGCTGGTGCTACCCATTCCGAGAAAGGACGACGATAGCGCCAGGTCGTATTGCTCGCCTTGCTGTTCCCAGTAATTAATGACTGCGGTGCCGCTGTCCGATGGTTGGCGCACCGCAAGTTTCCCGGAAAGCTGCCAGTGATTGAATTGACCCAGTGTGCGGGACTGTTCAGCCCAGTTGGCTGGGGGTTGGTCGGTCATGCCTTCCGGGAGTGGTTCCAGCTGAATGGTGGTACAGCCGCCCAGCAGGCTCAGTACCAGCAGGGCGGCGAACAAATTCTTCAACATCAGGAGTTTCCGTTGCCGGTCAGGCGTTGGATGGTTTCAATCAGAATGTCGTGGTCCGGATCCTGTTCCAGGCCTTCCTCCCAGATAACGCGGGCCTGTTCTTCATTTCCGCTGACCCAGAGGGCTTCGCCGTAATGGGCGGCTACTTCAGGGTCCGGGTAGGCGGCCCAGGCGTCGGCCAGGTATTCGAGGGCGGCTTCGGTGTCGCCCTGGCGAAACAGTACCCAGCCCATGCTGTCGAGAATGGCGGGATTATTCGGGTCCAGGGCCAGTGCCTGTTCGATGTAACTGCGGGCTTCATCCAGGCGCTCGGTACGAATGGTCAGGATATACCCGAGCGCATTCAGCGCCACCGCGTTGTCTGGTTGATTCGATAAGATGGCCCTGAGGTCCTCTTCCGCCAGTTCGGTGTTGCCGAGAGAGTCGTGCAGCATGGCGCGGGCATAACGGATTTGAATGTTTTCAGGAAAGGCCTCAAGGGCATGGTTGGCGGCTGCCATGGCGTCTTGTTCGCGCTGCTGGTCGAGCAGCAGGTTGACTTCAAGGAGCCAGAAATTTTCAGCCTGTCCCGGGTTTGACTCCCTCAGTGTGTCAATCTTGGCAAGTGCGCTTTCCAGATCCCCTGTCTCGGCTTGCAGTTCACTTGCCCGGGCGAGGGCGGGGAAGAAGTAGTTTCCGCCTTCTACGCTCATGTAGTAACCGATGGCGTGGGTGATGTTGCCCGCATCTTCCTCTATGCGGCCAAGGTAGTAGCTGGCTTCATCGGTGTGGTGGCCCTGTTCGATCAGTTCCGTAAGCTCCTCTCTGGCCAGCTCCGGCTGACGATTTTCCAGGGCAACCAGAGCGAATGACAGCCGCAGCCCCGGGGTCTGGGGATAGCGTTTGACCAGTCGCTCGAACTCGTCCTGGGCAGCCTGAAGTTCTCCCTCGTTAATCAGGATGCGGCCGTAAAGCGTGCCCAGTTGCCGGTTGGACGGGAATCGCCGGGTGTTTGTGGTCAGGTAGGTCAGGGCTTCTCTTGTTTGACCGGTCTGGTACAGCAGGTCGCCTTTGAGTGCGATGGCGGGCTGGAAGTTGGGTTGCTGGTTGGTGAGCCGCTCAATGCGCTCCAGGGCCTGCTCCGGGGCGCCGGTGATTTTCAGGAGCAGGGCAATGCTGTACTCAAGCTCGGGATTGCCCGGGTGCCGTTCAGCCAGTCGCTCGTATAGCTGCAGCAGTTCCCGTTGCTGGGCCGGTGGCAGGTTGGCAGACATCGCCGCCAGGCTGTCAAAGTCCGCGTCCTCTCCCTGCTCCATAATGCGTTCCATGTGGACCAGAGCGGTTTCAAGATCCTGGCGTTTGACCGCCTGAATCGCGGAAACCCGGTGTGCCAGCAGGTTGTCGGGCTCCAGTTGCAGCCATAGGTCTGCCAGTTGCTGCTGCGCGTTATCGGCATTCAGGGACTGGGCAATGCGCATGGCACGGGTGATGACGCCGCGATCTTTTGAGGTTTTGGCTGCCTGCAGGTAGTTGACCAGGGTTACGTCGTAGCGCCCTCGCTGGGCGGCAATCTCCGCCGCCAGGAGTTGGTAAAGCACTTCCGGCTCGAAATCCGCATAACGAATCTCTTCCTGTGGCGTCGGGGTGACCACTATGGGAGTAGGTTCATCAGCCTTTGGTTCTGTTGTTTCGGAAAAGCTGGCGCAGCCGGGCAGGGCGGCAATGGTGAAGGCCAGCAGGCTGGTAACCAGATACGGTGCGGATTTTTGCATGCAACTTCCCGTGTGCTGTCGGCAGTACGTCAGAGTATGTTCTGTTCTGCCGCAGAATTGAGGCAGATCGGGTTTAGGCCGTGGCCGAGCCTCTATAATGGCATAAGCATTATAACTTGCCCAACCTGTCCGCAGTTCCCGAAGGCGGCGTGTTTTCGGGTGGCAGGCGGTGGCCCTCACCGGTAGAATGGCACAATATGATCCACGACTGGCATAAGGTTTTTTAACCTCGAAATGGCATTGCTGACACTGGGAATCAATCACCGAACCGCACCCGTGGAGATCCGCGAACGTGTGGCTTTTACCCCGGAGCGGATGGCGGAAGCCTTCTCGGAACTCCGGGCGGCGTCCGGTGCCAGCGAAGCGGCTATTCTGTCTACCTGCAACCGCACGGAGCTTTATCTGGCTGGGGACGACGACTGCGCGCCCGCGGTGCTGCGCTGGTTGGCCGGTTTTCACGAGCTGGATGTGGCCGACCTGGAAGAAGTGCTCTACGTTCACCGGGATTCCGAGGCCGTTCGCCATATGATGCGCGTAGCGGCGGGGCTGGATTCCATGGTGCTGGGCGAACCGCAGATCTTCGGGCAGTTAAAGGATGCCTACTCCCTGGCCCGCGAGCACGGTGCCACCGGCTCTTTCCTGTCCCGCCTGTTTGAGCAGACGTTCTCGGTAGCCAAGCGGGTTCGAACCCAGACAGCCATCGGGGAAAACCCTGTGTCAGTGGCCTATGCCTCTGTCAGCATGGCGCATCATATCTTTGCCGACATGTCCCGCAACAAGGCGTTGCTGATTGGCGCGGGCAAAACCATTGAACTGGTCTCCCGCCACCTGGCCGATGCCGGCGTGAGAGACTTCCTGGTCGCCAATCGCACCCTGGAACGAGCCCAGGCGCTGGCCGAACTGCACGGTGGCAAGGGCATTGTGCTGTCGGAAATTCCCGATCACCTGGCGGACGTCGACATCATCATTTCCTCCACGGCCAGCCCGTTGCCAATACTTGGCAAGGGTGCGGTGGAGCGCGCGTTGAAGAAGCGCAAGCATCGCCCGTTCTTTATGGTCGACATTGCGGTACCCCGGGATATTGAGCCGGAGGTTGGGTCGCTGGCCGATGTGTATCTTTATACCGTCGACGATCTGCGGCAGGTAATCGAAGAAAACATCCGCTCCCGTGAAGGTGCTGCCCGCGAAGCCGAGAACCTGATCAGCAGTGGCGTGCAGGAATTCCTGGATCAGCTCCGGGCCCTGGATGCGGTCTCTACCCTGAAGGTGTTCCGCCAGCGTGCCGAACTGCTGCGGGATGTCGAATCTGAAAAGGCCCTGCGTGCTCTACGCAACGGCGTTGATCCCGAGACCGTCTTGCGCAGCCTGGCGCGGGGCCTCACCAACAAACTGCTTCACCAGCCCTCTGTGCAAGTGCGTAAAGCCATGGCCGAGGGCCGCACCGAAGTTACCGAATGCCTGCGGGAGCTGTATCAGCTTGATGCCCTGGAAGCTGACGAGCCCACCACCACGGAAAAATTATGAAGCCATCGATCCAGTCCCGCCTCGAACAGCTTGTTGAACGGTTCGAGGAGGTTAACGCGTTGTTGAGCGATGCCTCGGTGATTGCTAACCAGGACAAATTCCGGGAACTGTCCCGGGAATTTGCTGAGATTGAACCGGTGGTGAAGTGCTTCCAGGCCTGGTGCCAATCCCATGAAGATATCGCGGAGGCGAAAGAGCTGGCCAAAGACGGCGATGCCGAGATTCGTGCCATGGCGGAAGAAGAGCTGGCCGCCGCCGAAGCGCGTAGTGAAGAGCTTGATGAAGAACTGCAGCGATTGATGCTGCCGAAAGACCCGAACGACACCAAGAATGTGTTCCTGGAAGTGCGCGCCGGTACCGGCGGTGACGAAGCCGCGATTTTTGCCGGCGACCTGTTCCGCATGTATTCCCGTTATGCGGAAAAACACCGTTGGCAGGTGGAAGTGCTGAGCGAGAACGAGGGTGAGCACGGCGGCTACAAAGAAGTCATCGCCCGGGTGTCAGGAGATGGCGTCTACGGAACGCTCAAGTTTGAGTCTGGAGCCCACCGGGTGCAGCGGGTACCGGAAACCGAATCCCAGGGCCGCATTCACACCTCCGCCTGTACCGTGGCCGTGATTCCGGAGGCCGATGAATCCGAAGCCATCGAAATCAACAAAGCCGATCTGCGGGTAGACACCTTCCGCTCCTCCGGCGCTGGTGGCCAGCACGTCAACAAAACCGACTCTGCCATCCGCATTACCCACCTGCCCACCGGTATTGTGGTGGAGTGCCAGGAAGAACGTTCGCAGCACAAGAACCGCGCCAAGGCCCTGAGCCTGCTGGCGTCCCGGCTGCAGAATGCCGAGCTGGAGAAACAGCAGAAGAGCATGGCGGAAACCCGCAAAAGTTTGGTGGGCAGTGGCGACCGCTCGGAACGTATTCGCACCTACAATTTCCCCCAGGGCCGGGTGACTGACCACCGCATCAACCTCACCCTGTACAAGCTGGACGAGGTGATTGCCGGCGATCTCGACGCCGTGGTGGTCCCCCTGCAACAGGAACACCAGGCTGAATTGCTGGCAGAACTGGCCAATGAGCAGTGAGTCCTCGCTGACCTGTGAAACCCTTCTGAATAACGCCATTGAACAGATTGGTGGCGATTCACCCCGCCTGGACGCTGAATTACTCTTGAGCCACGTAACCGGCCTGGGCCGTACCAGCTTCCGCGCCTGGCCCGAGCGGGAAGTTGCCCCTGATCAGGCGCAAGCGTTTCGCGAATTGGTGGCTGAACGGGTCAAGGGCTTACCCATCGCCTACCTGCTGGGGCAGCAGGAATTCTGGTCCTTGCCCCTGAAAGTCAGCCCTTCCACCCTGATTCCCCGGCCAGACACCGAATGCCTGGTGGAAACCGCGCTGGAATTGCCTTTGCCTGACAACGCCCGCGTGCTGGATCTTGGTACCGGTACCGGTGCCATTGCCCTGGCATTGGCCAGTGAAAAGCCTGGGTGGCAGATCATGGCCAGCGATCGTGTTGAGGAGGCTGTCGAACTGGCCCGGGAAAACAGCCGCTCCCTGCAACTGCCGATCACCGTAGTGCAGAGTCACTGGTTCGACCAGATCCCCGAAAGTGGCTTTGACCTGCTGATCTCCAACCCTCCCTATATACCCGTCAGTGACCATCACCTGAACGAAGGCGACGTACGCTTTGAACCACCATCCGCGTTGGTGGCGGGCGATGATGGCCTGGATGACATCCGGTTGCTGGTCGCCGAAGGCCTCAAACACCTGAACCCCGATGGCTGGATGCTGCTGGAGCATGGTTACGACCAGGGTGAGGCTGTTCGGAATTTGTTTGCCGCAGCCGGATGGCGCAACATAGAAACCCGCCGGGACTACGGCGGAAATGACCGAATGACCCTGGCCCGGAAACCTGCCAGCGACCAGTAGCGAGATCTCTCATGCTCAGCGACGAAGAACTGCTCCGATACAGCCGCCAGATCCTGATGCCCCGGTTCGACATCGCCGGCCAGGAAAAACTCAAGGCCGCCCATGTGCTGGTCATCGGCGCCGGTGGTTTGGGGTGCCCGGTTGCGTTGTATCTGGGCTCAGCCGGCGTTGGCCATCTGACCCTGGTAGACGACGACCAGATCGAACTGGCTAACCTGCAACGGCAGATTGCGTTTGAGCAGAGCTGGCTTGGCGATTCAAAAGCGGAGCGCCTGGCGGAGCGGGTAAGGGCGATTAACCCGGAGATCACCGTTAATGCGGTGAATCGGCGGGTGGATGGCGACGACCTCAAACAGCTGGTTGCCGAATCCACTCTGGTCCTCGATTGCACCGACAACTTCAATACCCGCTTTGCCCTGAATCGGGCTTCGGTCGCCAACAAGGTCCCGCTGGTATCCGGTGCTGCCATCCGTGGTGAAGGGCAGTTGTCTGTTTACGATCCGCGGCAGGCGGATAGTCCTTGTTACCATTGTCTGTATCCTGAGCAAGGCAATGAAGACCTGACTTGTTCCGAAGCCGGTGTTATTGCCCCGTTGGTAGGCATGATCGGTTCAGCTCAGGCCATGGAAGCAATAAAGGTTATCTCGGAAGTGGGCAAACCATTGGTAGGTCGTTTGCTAATCCTTGATGCCTGGCAGATGGAATGGCGGGAAATGAAGCTGGCGAAGGACCTCGATTGCCCGGTTTGTGCCGGCTAGCTCAAGAGTAGGTCAGGGTTGGGGACGGCCTTTCCAAAACCCTGCGGAGCCATGGATGGCGGAGCGGAGCCTACAGGGACGTATTCACGGCGTGTTTTGGAAAGGCCGTCCCCAACCCTGACCGGCAGCAAGACTCCAAAGTCTCAATCCTTCAAAGCCTGAAATCTCGCAATGGCCTCTTTCCGGCTCTCTTTCAGATCGACAATAGGTCTGGGGTAGCCTTTCGGGATAACGCCTCCCTTGGATGGATCGTGAATCCGTTTGTTATCCAGTTTGGCCAGTTCAGGCACCCACTGCCGAATAAACTCCCCCTTCGGGTCAAACCGCTCACTCTGAGTTACCGGATTAAACACCCGGAAATAAGGTGCTGCATCGGTACCGGTTGAGGCACTCCACTGCCAGCCGCCATTATTGGACGCCAGAAAACCATCCACCAGATTCTGCATGAACCAGGCTTCGCCCAGCCGCCAGTCGATAAACAGGTTCTTGGTCAGGAACATGGCGGTGATCATTCTCAGGCGGTTATGCATCCAGCCGGTTGTCTTTAGCTGACGCATAGCCGCGTCCACAATCGGGATACCTGTTTGGCCTTCCTTCCATGCCTCAAAATGTTCGCCCGGCTCGTTCCATACCAGCGCTTCTGTTTCCGGTTTGAATGCACGATGCATGCTGATGCGCGGATAGTGGTAAAGAATGTGAACGTAAAAATCGCGCCAGGCGATTTCATTGATCCACGTCTCGATGCCGTCGCCGGAGATGCCGGACTGCCGTGCGGCAATCAGGCACTGGCGGCCGGATAATACGCCATTGGCCAGATAAGGCGAGAGTTGGCTGGTGCCGTCCACCGCCGGGAAATCCCGGTTGTCTTTGTAGCCTTTTGCCCGTTCTTCCAGGAAATTATCCAGTTGCTGATGGGCGGCGTCTTCGCCGTTGGCCACCAAGGGTTTCGGTGCATCTTTGAACGGTGCGGGCAGGGTGTCGGTTTGCTCGGCTTCTACCTCTGGCCCCATGGACGACGGCGCCGGGTACAGGGTGGGCTGGGTTTCCTCTATCCAGCTGCGCCAGCGGCGGGAGAAGGGAGTGAACACGGAATAGGGTTCGTTCTGCTGGGTCAGAATCTGGCCCACCGGGGCCACGGTCTGGTCCCGGTACTTGGCAACCCGAATACCCAGGTTCGTCAGCCGGTCGTGGGCCTGTTTGTCTCGGCGGCGCTCGTTGACGCCGTACTCTTCATTGAAGTGCAGGCCTGCAATCTGGTGTTGTTTGCAGAATGCCTCCAGCTTGTCGAGGCTTTCAGCAAAGGTGTCCGCGTAAAGAAATGACAGGGTAATGCCCAGCTTGGCCAGCTGGCGGGCCAGAACATTGGCGTGCTCAAGCACGAACTGCACCCGCGCGGCGGACCAGTCGTGCTCCTGCCATTGCCCCGGCGTCACCAGGAAACAGGCCTTCACGGGTTTGCTGCGGGCGCAGGCGGCAGTCAGGGCGGCGTTGTCGGCCAGGCGGAGGTCGTTGCGGAACCAGACCAGTTCTGTCATTGGGAAGCGTACCCCTGAATGTGAAGCATAGGTGAAATTACAGGCGATAAATCATTGGCTTGTATATTCGCTGCAACTACCGGATTGGATTATAGTTAAGCAGACTAGCCGTATACGAAACAGGAGCCTTTTTCTCGGCATGATTGAAGCTACCGAAAGCCAGCGCGACGGTGTCTGGGCACACCCATACCAACTGGCTTCGGGCCAGACACAGCAGCACCAGCTTGGCCATAAACGATTATGGGTGACCTTGTTGGATCTGGAGTGGCAGATTCGGGAAGAGAAAATTGACGTCGAGTCTGATCCCCAGCACTGGCTGGAAACCACCGGCTACACTCTGCCTTCGGCCGAGATTGCTGCTCAGCGTTTCGTTCGCTCCAGCGACAACGGCGTGGTGAGTTTTTATCCGGCCATGGCCAGCCTGCCAACGGTGATTCGTCCTTTTCAGCCCCTGACAATTCCGCCTGGCGCCCGTTGCGTTCTCTACGTGGGAACCGCACTCTGGATGAAAGTCTGCGTGGGTGAAGAGCGGCTGGAATTGGCGGAAATCCCGCTGGCGCCACCTTCCCTGACCTGGCTTGGCCGGAATACCCGTGAGGGTGAGTTGTGTTACGCCTCGTCGACATATGGGCGATTAGCGCTGGAAGCGGTACCCAAAAGGCCCTGGCGGGCGGTTACCCCAGTCACCATCATCAACAGTCGGGAGAAGCCGCTCCTGCTGGAGCGTTTCAGTATGCCTACGCCATTGCTGTCTCTGTATCGCAACGAGAAAGGGCAGCTGTGGACACCCGGTATCACTGTAGAATGCGAAACGGACATGAGTTCTGCCAGCCTGCAGATAGCGTCGTCTGTGGTTGCTGAGGCTGGCCCTTGCGAAGCCATCGCCCCGGCCCGGGAAAAGCTTGCCCGGGGCCGAAGGCTGGTTCGCGCCTTCGACCATATGTTTGGCTAACAGCCGCTACAGGAGCAGTTACGTGTTGGAAGCAATTCAGGCAACCATAACACAGGTGATCAATGGGATTGCCTGGGGGCAGTGGTTGTCCGCCGGATTCTTGCTGGCTCTGGGTATCGTTCTGGGTTCACTGGTGGCCCGCAGTGTTGGCCGCATGGTTGAGAGCCGGGTGTCTCGCCATCACATGGTGATGATTCGCCGGTTGTTCTTCTATGCAATCTTCATGTTGTTCGCCATGGCAGCGCTGCGCGAGGCTGGTTTTTCTCTCGAGGTTGTACTGGGTGCCGCCGGTATCCTGACCGTCGCCATTGGTTTTGCCTCGCAAACCTCAGCCTCCAACATCATCAGCGGGTTGTTCCTGGTCATGGAGAAACCCTTCGAGATTGGTGACTTTATCGAGGTGGATGCCACTATCGGGGAAATCGTTTCTATTGACCTGCTGAGTGTGAAACTGCGCACGCCGGACAACCTGTATGTGCGAATCCCCAATGAGACACTGATCAAGACCCGATTGGTAAACCGCTCCCGCTTTCCCATTCGCCGGATTGATCTGACTGTGGGTATTGCCTACGCGGAAGATGTGGAGCGTGTCAGTGATTTGTTGCTGGAGCTGGCGGAGAAAAATGCGGTATGCCTTGAAGAACCCAAGCCTTTTGTTCTGGTCACTGGCTTTGGCGCGTCCTCCGTGGATCTGCAGTTTTCTTTCTGGGTACCCAAAGACAAGTTCTTCGAGGGCCGTGGTGGCATGATGGTGGCCATCAAGAAAACACTGGACCAGCAGGGTATCGAGATTCCGTTCCCCCATACCAGCATTTATGCCGGTAGCCATTCCGCGCCCTTCCGTGTGCAACTGATGGGCCCGGAACAACAGAAAGATAAGGACTCCCCGGATGTCGCGCGAGACAACTGAAGCAATCAAGACCACTCAACCAATCCAGGCGGATAACAAGATCGCTCTGGGATGGCGGGAATGGGTGGCCCTGCCGGATCTGGATATTGGCCGCATCAAGGCGAAAGTGGATACCGGTGCGCGCACATCGTGCCTGCACACCTTTCGCACCGAACCCTACACGGAGAACGGAGAGCGCAGAGTGAAGTTCTGGGTTCATCCCGTTCAGAACGATCTGCACCACGTGGTGGAATGCGATGCCAAAGTGCTGGATGAGCGAACGGTGTCGGATTCCGGTGGCCACAAAGAAATGCGGCTGGTGATTGAGACCACCCTGGTGGTGGGTGATCAGAGCTGGCCGATTGAAATGACACTGACAAACCGGGATTCCATGCGGTTCCGGATGTTGCTGGGCCGTACCGCCATGGCGGGCCGCTCCCTCGTTTACCCTGAAGCTTCCTACCTGGCCGGCAAACCGGCATTAAGGACCTGAATATGAAAATTGCGGTACTGTCGCGAAACCGTCACCTGTACTCAACCCGGCGTCTGGTGGAGGAAGGCATTAACCGTGGCCACGAAGTGAAGGTGATCGATGCCCTGCATTGCTCCATGAACATCACCTCTGCGAACCCGTTGATCCATTATCACGAAGAGGTGCTGGAAGACTTCGACGTGGTGATTCCCCGGATTGGTGCCTCGGTCACCTTCTACGGCACAGCCGTGCTGCGCCAGTTCGAGATGATGGGGGTGTTTCCGCTGAACGAATCCGTGGCCATTACCCGTTCCCGGGATAAATTGCGTTCCCTGCAACTGCTGGCCCGAAAGGGCGTGGGCATGCCGGTCACCGGTTTCGCCAACAAACCGGACAACGTGCCGGAGCTGCTGAAGATGGTGGGCGGCGCGCCGGTGGTGATCAAGCTGCTACAAGGCACTCAGGGCATCGGCGTGGTACTGGCGGAAACCCGCAAGGCGGCAGAGAGTGTGATTGAGGCCTTTATGGGCCTGAAGGCAGACATCCTGGTGCAGGAGTTCATCAAGGAAGCCGGCGGCGCTGACATTCGCTGTTTTGTGATCGGTGACAAGGTGATTGCCGCCATGAAACGCCAGGGCGCCGAGGGTGAGTTCCGCTCCAACCTGCACCGGGGTGGCACGGCCTCGCTGGTGCGGATTACTCCGGAAGAGCGCCGCACCGCCATTACCGCCGCCAAGGCCATGGGCCTGAACGTGGCGGGTGTGGACTTGTTGCGCTCCAGCCGTGGCCCGCTGGTGATGGAAGTAAACTCCTCGCCGGGCCTGGAAGGCATCGAGAATGCCACCGGCAAGAACGTGGCAGGCATGATCATCAACTGGACTGAAAAGAACTACAAACCCTGGAAAACCAAAACCCGGGGCAGGGGATAAGCGCGCATGGCAAGAGCACCGTTTGAAATCGCTGGCGTACAGGTAAAAGCCGGTACCCGGGAGACTGTGGAAGTCCCGGTGGCCAAACTCTACACCCACACACCGCTGCACATTCCCGTCGAGGTGGTGCACGGCCGCCGTGACGGCCCGGTACTGATGGTATGTGGCGCGATTCATGGCGATGAAATCAACGGTGTGGAAATCATCCGCCGGGTGCTGAAAAACTCGGCCCTGCGGTATCTGCGCGGTACCCTGGTGGCAGTGCCCATTGTCAATATCTTCGGATTTGTGCAGCGCACCCGTTACCTGCCGGACCGCCGGGATCTGAATCGTTGCTTCCCGGGCTCGGAAACCGGTTCCCTGGGCGGCCGCATTGCTTACCTGTTGCGCACCCAGATTATGGAAAAGGTCACCCACATTATTGACCTGCACACCGGCGCCATTCACCGCTTCAACCTGCCGCAGATTCGCGCGGAACTAAAGAACCCGGAAACCTCCCGCATGGCGGATGCCTTTGGTGCGCCCATCATCATCAATGCCGGATTGCGGGAAGGCAGCCTGCGGGCCTACGCCGATTCCCTGGATATTCCGGTTATCACCTTTGAGGGGGGTGAAGCCCTGCGCTTTGATGATGTGGTGATTGCCAGTGGTGTGAAGGGAATTATCCGGGTGATGCGGGAACTGGAAATGGTGCCTGCCAAGAAAGGCCCGAGGGCGCCCAGAAAGCGCTCTGAAACAGCGGCTAATTCACAGTGGGTGCGGGCGGATATGGACGGCATCATGCGCCCGGTGGCCAGTCTCGGACAGAAGGTGCGTAAAGGCCAGAAACTGGCCATGGTGGCGGACCCCTTTGGTGAATCGGAGGTGGCGATCACGTCCCCCTGTTCCGGCATCGTGATCTGTGTGAACAACCTGCCACTGGTGAACGAAGGCGAGGCCATCTATCACATCGCCCGCTTCGACGAGCTGGGCGAAGCTGAAAAAGCCATGGACTACTTCCGCAGCTCCTTCGAGAGCGAAGTGTCGGAAGACGCGGTAGTGCCCGTACACCCCTGGGACGAACTGCAAAAGTAACCGGAGGCGGAATCATGATCTGGCATCAGAACACCATCGAACTGGCCCCGCTACCACGGGGCTTTCACCTGGTCACCAATGAAATTCTGGCCCAGGCGCCGGAACTGACCAACTGCGAAGTGGGGCTACTGCACCTGTTTATCCAGCATACTTCCGCCTCTCTGGCGGTCAACGAGAATGCCGGTCCCGATGTGCGGGGCGACCTGGAGCGCCATTTCAACGTTATGGTGCCCCAGAATGCTCCGCATTATGAACACACCATGGAAGGCCCGGACGACATGCCGGCCCACATCAAGAGTGTGATGATCGGCCCGTCACTGACGCTGCCCATCAGTCACGGCCATCTGGCCCTGGGTACCTGGCAGGGTATCTATGTGTGTGAACACCGGGATAACGCCGGTAGCCGGAAGATTGTGGCGACGTTGCAGGGGCGTTGGTAAGCCACATTAACGTCACGGATATTACCGGGCCCGGATGGGTGGGAGCCTACCCAAACTCATTCCATTGATGGGTGGGGACCCGCCCATTATCACCGTCCGATAACAGCAACTCAGACTTAACCTTCTGTTCTTCGGCCGTTTTCCCGATCTGGCCTGGTGCTTGCTGATTGCTTCCCCCAGCGGGGCTCTTCTCTGGCCTCATCAGCACCCAACCAACAAGACCAATCGGGAGCACTCATTATGAGATTCCAATCCATTGCGGCGACTGCGCTCGCCTACGCTGTTTTTGCAACCCCTGTTCTGGCTCAGGATCGTTCCGGCTGGCCGGCCAGTTTTACCGTCGGTACGGCGAGCCAGGGCGGAACTTACTTCGCTTACGGATCTGGCTGGGCAAACTTTGTGGCGAAGAATCTGGGGGTTTCTGGTGGGGCTGAAATCACCGGTGGCCCGGTTCAGAACATGGCGCTGGTCCATACGGGTGATCTAAAGCTTGGCTTAACCACCATGGGCCCCGCCCGGGAAGCGGTTGATGGCCAAAGCCCCCTGGCTCCGGGAATGAAGATGGATAATGTCTGCGCCATGTTCCCGATGTACGAGACTCCTTTTTCTATTGCCGCGTTATCCAGTTCCGGTATTGCTTCGATCTCGGATATTCCACCTGGTGCAACGATCGGGTTTGGTCCCGCTGGCTCCACTTCGGATACCTATTTTCCACGCATGATGGAAGCCCTGGGTGTTGATTTTAAACGTCGCAATGGAAGTTGGTCCGATCTTGGGGGGCAGCTTCAGGACGGGTTGATTGATGTGGTGGCTTTCGCCGCAGGTATTCCCATTCCGGCGGTCAGTCAGTTAGAGGTGCAGACTGATGTGAACGTCATTGGCATGAATGATGACGAAGCAAAAACGATCACAGACAGTTTTCCGGTGTCGGAATTCATTATTCCGGCCAGCACCTATCAGTCACTGGACGAGCCTTCCCGTGTCGTGTCGATGTGGAACTTCGCCATGGTGAACTGCGATATGCCTGAAAGTTTCGTATACGAAGTCACCAAACTGACCATGGAAAACAATGCCGAGATGGTGTCAATCCATCGGGCTGCCCTTCATTCTGTCCCCGAAAACTATACCCAGAACCAGGCGCTGCCATGGCACCCGGGTGCGGCCCGCTGGTTTAACGAGAACGGCTACCCCATCGACGACGCGGCTATCAAACACTGATGGTTGTTGCCGGTGGGCCACTTTGCAGCTCACTGGCAACCGCTCGTTACCGATTTACCGCCTCCCGGACAGGCAGGACTTATCATGAACAAAAAACCATTCCAGAGTGGTGGCGAAACACCGCTTGCAGAAAACCTGACGGTCAATGACGACCACATCCTGGCCCACAATGTGGATGACGAACCCGTAGAGGCCAACCGCCGACTGTTCACCGGTGTTTTGATGAAGTTCGTGGTGATGCTGGCCATTGCCTATTCTGCTTTTCACCTCTACATACTGAACGTGGCGCCCATGGAAACCTGGTCGTTCCGAATTGTGCACGTGGCCGGAGCACTGGTACTGGGCTTTGTCCTGTTTGCCGGTGCGCGGTTCGCGTCCGGTGATGAAGGCGGTGTTCGGCATCGCTGGACCACCTGGTTTGCGGCTGTTGCCCTGATTCCCGCTATCTACGCGTTGTATCAGATCTATGTATTCCATCAGATGATTCTGGACGGCGCCATGCGGATTCCCGCCGAGCTGGAAACCTGGCACTTTGGTTGGCCTCTGCTGGCTGCCTCTGGCGTGGGCATTGTGATGAGCTGGTTCCATCAACGTGATCGTGCTCGGTTCAGTGTGCCAGACTTGGTCTTGATCATCTGCTCGGTGGCCGTTGCAGCGTATCTGTTGGTGGTTTTCAACACGTCCATGCGTATGACCACCGGCACGGCCTTCGCCCCCGTGGGAATTTCCTTTGCGGCAGTGGCAGGCACAGCGCTGATTATGGAACTTACCCGCCGGGTAGCCGGCATGGCCCTGGTGGTCATTGCCCTGGTGTTTCTGGCTTATGTGTTTGCGGGCCCGTACCTGCCGGGATTCCTTGGCTATCCGGGCCTTTCGGTTCAACGGTTCTTCAGCCAGGTATACACCGATGCAGGTATTCTGGGGCCCACCACGGCGGTGTCCTCAACCTACATCATTCTGTTCATCATCTTCGCCGCGTTTCTGCAGGCTTCGAAAGTGGGTGACTATTTCGTCAATTTCGCGTTCGCGGCGGCCGGCCGTTCCCGGGGTGGCCCTGCCAAGGTGTCCATCTTCGCTTCCGGTCTGATGGGTATGATCAACGGCACCAGTGCCGGCAACGTGGTGTCTACCGGTTCCCTGACCATCCCGTTAATGAAGCGAGTTGGCTACAGCAAAAAATCGGCTGGCGCAGTCGAGGCGGCGGCATCCACGGGCGGGCAGATCATGCCACCGATTATGGGCGCCGGCGCGTTCATCATGGCCGAGATCACTGGCATCCCCTATACGGAGATTGCCATTGCCGCGGTGATTCCCGCGATTCTCTATTTCGCCTCGGTGTACTTCATGGTTGATTTCGAGGCCAAGAAACTGGGGATGCGGGGTATGCGTGCGGACGAACTGCCGGACCTTCGGCTGATGCTGCGCCAGGTCTATCTGTTTGTACCCATCATCATCCTTATCGTGGCGCTGTTTCAGGGCTACTCGGTGATTCGTGCCGGCACACTGGCCACTATTTCGGCGGCGGTGGTGAGCTGGATTTCGCCCAACAAGATGGGGTTGCGCCAGATTCTGCACGCGTTCGAGATAGCGGCCTACATGTCGATCCAGATCATTGTGGTCTGTGCAGCGGCCGGTGTGATTGTGGGAGTGATCTCACTGACCGGTGTTGGCGCCCGTTTCTCGGTGTTACTTCTGGATGTGGCGGCACACAGCAACCTGCTGGCGCTTGTGTTTGCCATGTTCATTTCCATCCTGCTGGGCATGGGCATGCCAACCACCGCGGCTTACGCGGTTGCTGCTTCGGTTGTCGCGCCCGGGTTGGTGCAGTTGGGCATTGAACCGCTCACGGCACACTTCTTTGTGTTCTACTTTGCCGTTGTCTCGGCGATTACACCGCCGGTGGCCCTGGCATCCTATGCGGCAGCGGGTATCTCCGGCGCCAATGCTATGTCTACTTCCGTAGCCTCCTTCCGTATCGGGATTGCCGCGTTTATTGTGCCGTTTATGTTCTTCTACAACAGTGCCTTGTTGATGGACGGCGGCTGGTTCGAGATTGCTCGAGCGTTAATGACGGCAACCTTTGGCGTGTATCTGTTGTCGGCAGGTGTGCTGGGCTGGTTCGCCCGCTCCACAGCGCCGGTTCCGGTGCGGATTTTGCTGGTGGTTGCGGCCTTGCTCACCATCGAGGGCGGTTTATGGACTGATCTCGCGGGTATCGGGCTGGCACTCCTGGCGATCTTTATCCAGCGCAGAGTGGCACCGGCTCTGGCCGCCGCCTGACCTGGCCCGTGCCTGGCCGGGCAGCCTGCTGCAAAGCGGGTTGTCCTGCCAGACCGGGGGCGCTAGGCTTGACCTGAGCCCCTCTAAGCTTCTCGGAACAAAGTCTCATGCCCCAGCGGTTCAGCGTCGTTGCCCTTCTGGTTATCACTCTGCTTTCTTCGTGGATGCTCGGTGGCTGGTATGGCTACCGGCAACTGGAGAGTGAGGCCTTGCAGGAGGCCTTTCGATACCGGCAACTGGTGGCCAATGAGCTGAACCGGTACCTTCCGGTTCCGGCATTGATTGCTGAGCACCCTCTGCTGGCGGATGCGCTTAAGCAACCAGATGATTCGATTACGGTGCTCAGGGCGAATGAACAAATGCAGCGGATGGCAACCATTGTTGGAGGTTCCGACATCTATCTGATGGACCTGTCCGGTTTGACCATTGCAGCCAACAATTTTGGCCAGCCGGACACCTTCGTCGGCAACAATTACGCCTTCAGGCCCTATTTTTCAGAAGCGGTACGAACCGGGCAAGCCGTCGCTTATTTTGCCCTGGGCTCCCGGTCCCTCGAGCGTGGCCTCTACTTTACCCATTCCGTGCGTGATCAGAGGGGTAACATGTTGGGCGTTGTGGCCATCAAGGTTCTGGTACATGAACTGGAATCACAGTGGCATCGCCCAGAGTCACCTCAGCAGGCCGAGATGGTCGTGCTGGATGGGGATGGCATCAGTTTTCTGTCCAGCCGCAGCCAGTGGCTTTACAGGGACTTCGGCACCGTGAACGATGGCGAAAGAGCTGACAGGGTCCATCAGCGTTACCCCGAGCGAGCATTGCCGCCAATCGATTTTTCGGTCATCGGACAGCCCTGGGGGCTGGCGGAGCATTCGTTGCGTGTCCGGTTGGGTGAGAGTGGAAAGGCTGAAAACTACCTGGCGGTGCAGGCCGACTTACCGCGGCTGGACTGGAGCCTGATGGTACTGACCGCAACCCGGCCCGTACTCTGGGCCCGGGCCGGGTTCCTGGCCGGCGGACTGGCACTGTTCCTCGCGGGCTTCCTTACCTGGCTGTACCTGAGAGAGCGATATCGGCGTGAGCGGGAACTGGCCTTGCGGGGAGAGCAGCTTGAGCGTCGGGTTGCCCAGCGAACAGCCGACCTGAAGCGCTCCAACGATCAACTCCTGGGTGAAATCCAGGAACGGGAGAGAGCCCAGACGGAGTTGCGCGAAACCCAACACGAGCTGATTCAGGCGGCAAAACTGGCGGTACTTGGGCAGATGTCTGCCGGACTGAACCATGAAATCAATCAACCACTGACGGCCATCCAGGGATACGCTCGCAACAGCCGGATGTTCCTTAAGAGGGGCTCAACCGATATGGTTGATGCCAACCTTGGGGAAATTGTCTCCCTGTGCGACAAAATGGCGGAGTTGATCCGGCAATTCAAGGTTTTTGCCCGTAAGTCTGAGGGACCGCCATCGGTGGTTGATCTGCGGTTGGCTGTCGATGGTGCTCTTAAGATCATTCGTGCCCAGCACAGCAGTTCCGGCATCGAAATACACTGGTGCCGGCCCGAATATCCTGTGATGTGTCATGGTGACCTCATCCGCATTGAGCAGGTGATGGTTAACCTGATTGCGAACGCAGTCCAGGCACTGGAAGATAGAGACCAGCCGTGGATCGATATTAAGATTGTAGACGATGGTGAATACTGGCATTGCCGGGTACGCGACAACGGTCACGGCCTTCCCGGCAACACAGAACAAGTGTTCGAGCCTTTCTTTACTACCCGCTCGGTCAAGCAGGGCCTGGGATTGGGGTTGTCTATCTCGCGCCAGATTGTCGAGGCGCTTGGGGGAAGTCTTATTGGCCTTAACCGTGACGATGGCCCCGGTGCTGAATTTGTACTGAAACTGAAACAGCGTAGGGCAGACGAATGACAACAGCTTCCGTCCTTTTCGTGGATGACGACCCGGATATCCGGCCGCTGATGGAGCAGACCCTGGCGCTGGAAGATATCCCGGTGGTCTGTTTCGCCGATGGTGCTTCAGCCCTGAAACAGATCCATCCCAGCTTTGAAGGTATTGTCCTGTGTGATTACAACATGCCCGGCATGGATGGTTTGGAGCTGTTGGAGCGTGTCCGGGCCACGGACGAGGATATTCCGGTGATCCTGCTGACCGGTCAAGGTGATATCAGTACGGCTGTATCGGCGATGCAGCGAGGGGCTTACGACTTTATTGAGAAGCCCTTCGACCACGAGGAGTTAATTGAGCTGCTGCGACATGCTCTGGAAAAACGCCATCTTGCGCTGGAAAACCGTCGACTCAAAGCCCAGTTGCGACACCTGGCCCGGCCGGGCCCCAGGATACTGGGCGATTCGCCCGCCATGCAGCGGGTGATGGCCACCATAGACCCGGTGCTGGATATCTCGGCAAACGTCCTGCTGCATGGTGAGACGGGTTCGGGTAAAGATGCCCTGGCACGCTACATTCACGAAAACAGTCCTCGCAGCGGTCATAACTTCGTGGCGATCAACTGCGGTGCTGTGCCAGAGCATCTCATCGAAAGCGAACTCTTTGGTCACGAGGCGGGGGCCTTTACCGGGGCTGACAAACGCCGCATCGGTAAAATTGAACATGCTCATCGGGGAACATTGTTCCTGGATGAACTTGAAAGCATGCCGATGCCCTTGCAGGTAAAGCTGTTGCGGGTGCTGGAGGAACAGCGGGTTGAGCGCCTGGGCAGTAATCAGGTTGTGGACGTGGATATTAGGATTATTGCTGCCACCAAGGCCGACCTGAAAGAACTCAGTGACAAAGGCGATTTCCGCTCAGATCTTTATTACCGCCTGAACGTGGTTAAAGTGGATATTCCTGCGTTGCGGGAACGCAAGGAAGACATCCCCAAGCTGTTCCACCATTTTGCGTTGATCGCCGCCGCCCGTTATGACCGCGAAAGCGTGCCCCTGGAGGCCCGACAAGCCGCCCGGCTAATGGAGCATTCCTGGCCCGGAAACGTTCGTGAACTGCGAAACCTGGCGGAACGTTACGTACTGCTTGGCCCGGCGGCACTGGAAGAAGGCGATTCCGCGAGCGGGCCCAGCATTGCTGGCCGGCAGACATTGTCGGAGATGATGGATAGCTTCGAACGCTCTGCCATTGTCAGTGCCCTTAACGCCTGCCATGGCAGTATCAAGGACACCATGGTCCAACTCGGTATTGCCCGGAAAACGCTTTATGACAAGATGAAGAAGCATGGTTTGGACAAGGCGGAGTTCAAGGATTGACGGTTACAAAAGATAACGCTTCGGTTGCGCCTGTTTTACAAACTACGAGGTTTCCTCAATAAATCTGTCGTGTGTTTCTCTGTAGGATTGCTAATCTTTTTCAGTGGACCTCTCCCACAGCCATCCTAACTACGGAAGACATATCTCATGAATAACCTCACCATCCAGGTGCGGGTGCTGTTGCTGGCACTGGTGCCGGTTATAGTTCTGACCGCACTGCTGACCACCTATAACCTGAATCAGGCCCGCTCGATCGGTGAGCAAGCAGTTGCCAGCTTCTCGGAAGACATGGAGGCCAGCAAACGCCAGGAACTCAGGAACTATCTCGAGTTAGCAAAGACCTCCATAAAGCATCTCTATGAACAACCCGGCTCGGCAAATGATCCCGAGGTTCAGCGACAAGCCTGGGATATTCTGCGGCAGCTGCGTTTCGATGACTCCGGCAGCGAGGGCTACCTGTTCGCGTATAACACCAACGGTGTGAACGTGATGCATGGCGTCAATGCGTCATTGGAAGGCCGGAATCTATGGGGGTTTCAGGACCCTAACGGTACCTACCTGATTCGTGAGCTGGTGCGTGTTGCCCAGCGGGGCGGAGGCTATGTTCCTTATGGTTGGCAACACCCGGATACCGGAGCGGTGGCTCCCAAACTGGGATACGCAGAGATGCTGCCGGAATGGGGGATTATGATCGGTACCGGTTTCTGGATTGATGGTCTTGAGAGCCAGGTGGCCAGCATGGAAGGGCGGGTTGGCGAATCGCTGGCAGCGGCCATAATCGGCTCTGTGACTACCTCACTTGTGGCGCTCGCCATCATCGTATTCCTGGCCCTGATTGTGGTGCGCGGTATTATACGACCGCTCAAATCCGCTGTCGGTGCCATGACCGGTATTGCCAGTGGCGACGGTGACCTGACCCGGCGCCTGGAGGTGAGTGGAAAAGATGAGCTGAGTCAGTTGGCGACAGCGTTCAACAGTTTTGCCGATCAGGTGCACGGCCTGGTAAAGCAGGTGCGGCAATCGTCTGAGACACTTAACGGCGCCACCGAAGAACTTAACGACGTGATGGTGGAGGCCGAGCAGGGCGTAGACCGGCAGAAGTCTGAGAGCGATCAGGTGGCCACGGCCATGAATGAAATGACCGCAGCTGCCCAGGAGGTAGCCAGTAACGCCAGTGAAGCCTCGGATTCCGCCGGACATGCCATGGTGCAGGTGACAGACGCGCAGGGGCTGGTGCACCAGGCGATCGAGGTGATCGGTGGGTTGTCACAACAAGTCGAAGAAGGTGTGCAGGTGATTGAAAAGCTGGGTTCGGATTCCCGGCAGATTGACAGTGTGCTGGAGGTGATCCGTGAGATTGCTGACCAGACCAACCTGCTGGCGCTTAACGCCGCCATTGAGGCCGCCCGGGCCGGCGAAGCAGGACGTGGCTTTGCCGTGGTGGCTGACGAAGTGCGCACCTTGGCCAGCCGCACGCAGCAAAGCACCCAGGAAATCCAGAAAACCATCGAGCAACTCCAGCGAGGTGCACAGGAGGCGGTGAAGCTGATTGCGGCCATCAGTGATCGCAGTGAAGCTACCGTTGAGGAGACCCGGCAGGTGAACGAAGCCCTGCAGCGTATCTCTCAGGCAGTGAACACCATCACCGATATGAATACCCAGATCGCCAGTGCTGCGGAAGAGCAGACCAGTGTGTCGGAAACCATCAACCAGAATGTTCATGAGATCGTGGCGATCTCCGAGCAAACGGCCCAGGGGACTCGCCGGGCGGGGGATGCCACCCAGCGCCTGAAATCGTTGGCGGGTGAATTGACGGCCGAGGTCAGCCGCTACCGGGTGTAGTACAGATCAGGGTATTGCGTGAGGTTTTAGCCGGGCGCAGCCATTCTCGGTGGCTGCGCCCTTTCATCTAGCCCCTCAGGGCGCAATCTTTTTCTTAAGCGCCTTGGTCAGAGGTCTTGGCAGGCTCGGCAGCGATTTCAGCAGCCAGGGCAGAACCTTTCTTTTCACGCCATTCAGGGATTCCGGCACTACCGCTTCGATCAGGTGCGGGCCGGGGTTGTGTTTGGCGTATTCCATGGCTTTGATCAGTTCTTCGGCGGTGGTCACCCGGGTGCCGTGAACGCCCATGCTCTGGGCCAGCAGCGCGTAGTTGGTCACCGGGCCACTGATGTCGAGTTGAGACTTTGCCTTGGCCCCGGCTTCTTCTGCGCCAACCCGTTCCAGCTCCACGTTCAGGATGGAGTAGGAGGCGTTGTTGAAGATAATGGTGGTCACGTTCAGGTTTTCCCGGGCCATGGTCCACAGGGCCTGGTTGGTGTACATGGCGGTGCCGTCACCGATCAGCGCGTAAACATGGCGGTCGGGGCAGGCGATGGCCGCACCGACCGCGTTCGGCATGCCTTGTCCGATGGCGCCACCTGTCAGCGTGATCATGTCGTGCCTTGGCGAGCCGGCGGTCATGGCATTGAGCATCAGGCCGGAGGTGATGGATTCGTCCACAATGATGCTGTTCTCGGGCATCAGTTCGCCCACCGCCCGGCAAACTTTTTCGGCGGTGAGTTTGCCTTTGGGCAGGCCGGGGCGTCCAGGCGCCTGCAGCTTTGGTTGGGCGCTGCTGGCACCCAGGGTATCGGCCAGCTTCTTGAGGCTGGCGGTGGCATCCTGTTCCGGAGTGCTCAGGGTGTGCGCGGTGCAGTTGTCGGGCACCAGGTAACTCTGTTTGCCTGGGTAGGCGAAGAAGGATACCGGCGCCTTGGCATCCACCAGAATCAGATGGTCGAACTCGGAAAGCTGCAGGGTAGCGAGTTCTGCCAGGTAGGCAATCCGCTCCACCGGCGGCAGGCCGGCGCCCCGTTCGATACGGGTCGGGAAGGTTTCAGCAAACAGGGTGACACCCTTGTGGGCGGCAATGCGGGCTGCTTCCAGCAGGGCGGGCTCACGCAGCGCTCGGCCACCCAGCAGCAGAGCGGTTTTCTTGCCGCTGCCAATGGCCTCGGCGGCCGCCTTAACAGCGTTATCTTCAGCGGCAGGCGCTTGCGGTTGAGTGGGTGCGGCACAAGGTTTGCCGCCTTCGCCCCAGGACACGTCTGCCGGCAGAATCAGCGTGGCGACCTGGCCCGGCAAACCCCGGGCCGCAGTAATGGCTTCGGCGGCGTCCTGGCAAAGGGCTTCTGTACTTTGTGACGTGCGCACAAAATTGGGGGAGATGTTGCGGGCCACGGTTTCGATGTCAGACTGCAACTGGGCGTCGTATTTCACATGGTAGGTGGCATGGTCGCCAACAATGTTGACCACTGGCACCTTGCCTTTGCGGGCGTTGTGCAGGTTGGCCAGGCCATTGCCCAGGCCGCAGCCCAGGTGCAGCAGGGTGGCGGCGGGTTTGTCGGCCATCCGGGCGTAGCCGTCGGCGGCACCGGTGGCCACGCCTTCAAACAGTGCCAGTACCGCTCGCATTTTGGGTTCGCTGTCCAGAGCGGCGACAAAATGCATTTCGCTGGTGCCGGGGTTGGTAAAGCAGACTTCAATACCCGAATCCACCAGGGTTTTCATGAGTGCCTGAGCGCCGTTAGTCATTGTTGTTCTCCAGCTTGGGTCAATGTGTGTGTGTTTGGCAGGTCCAGGTGGGCCGCGCTGATGTCGGCAATTCGGGTGACGCCGGTCAGGGTCATGGCCAGTTTCAGTTCCTGCTGCCAGGTGTTCAGGAGTCGGGTTAATCCGGCCTGGCCTTCCGCCGCCAGGGCCCAGGCCCAGGGCCGGCCAACCATCACGCCGTTGGCCCCCAGGGCGAGGGCGCGGAAAACGTCCACGCCGTTGCGGATGCCGCCATCCACCAGGATCTCGGTGTCTTTACCAACGGCGGCAACAATATCAGGGAGTTTGCTGGCGGTGGCGGCTACACCGTCGAGCTGGCGACCGCCGTGGTTGGAGACCACGATGCCATCGGCACCTACGTTGACGGCTGCCTTGGCATCGTCCACCTCCAGGATGCCTTTGAGGATCAGCTTGCCGGGCCAGCGTTCCCGCAGCCATTCGATGGCCTGCCAGGTAACGGAGGCGTCGAACTGGGTATCCACCCACTGTTTGAAGGAATCCAGATTGCTGGCCTCGGGCACCGCGTCGCTGAGGTTGCCGAAGGTCAGCGGTTTGCCTTTTATGGCCACTTGCCAAAGCCATCCCGGCCGCGACAGCAGTTGCTGTGCCTTGAGGGCGACGGAACGGGCACCGCTGCTGTCCAGACCGTTGCGGGTGTCCCGGTGTCTGGGGCCGGGCAGGGGCAGGTCGATGGTGAAAATCAGGGTCTGGCAGCCGGCATTCCAGGCTTTTTTCAGCAGGGTGTCTACGTACTCCCGGTCACGAATCATGTACAACTGGAACCAGAAGGGTGCACTGGCGGCGGCTTTCACTTCTTCCAGTGGGCAGATGCCAACGGTAGAGAGGGTGAACGGCACGTCGGCGGCATTGGCGGCTTTTACCGCCTGGGCTTCGCCGCGCTGAGCCATCATGCCGGCCAGCCCCAGGGGCGCCAGGGCAACTGGCATGCTGCAGGATTGGCCGGCCAGCTGGGCGCGGGTGTCTACGTTGTCGACATCAATCAGAACACGCTGGCGTAGGGCGATCTCTTGCCAGCCGCTGACATTGGCCCGCAGGGTTTGCTCTTCGGTGGCACCGCCGTCCAGATAGTCTGCGAGGAAACGGGGCAGTTTACGGCGGGCGAGGATCTGGTAGTCGGCGGCAGTGGCCGGATAACTCAAGGGCATGGTGTCAGCCTCCGTGGGTGATGGAACGGGCGGCCGCCCGGGCAGTCAGAATGCAACCGGGCAGGAAGGTGCCTTCCAGTGATCGCTTGCCGTTGCTGCCTCCACCACCAAAACCGGCCGCTTCGCCCACGCAGTAAAGGCCTCGGACGGGCTGGCCGCCGGCATCCAGCACCCGGCTTTGCAGATCGGTGCGCAGGCCGCCCAGGCTCTTGCGGGTGGTCAGTTGCATGTGAATGGCGATGAAGGGGCCGGCCCCAGGCTTCTGCAGTGGTGCCGGTTTGCAGGTGCGCAGCCGGTCCGGGCCCCATTGGCGGGCGTGGCGTATCATGCGGATTTGCGGGTCGTTGTTCAGCTGGCTGCCTTTGCTGAAATTGGCATCGAAGGCATCGGCGGTGGCTTTCAGAGTGGCAGCGTCAATGTCCAGAGAGCAGGTCAGGGCGTTCATTTTCTTCCCCAGCCCTTCCAGGGTGTCATCCACCAGGAAGTGCCGGCTTTCGTTCTGCATCTGATTCACCAGTGGTTTGTTGCCCAGCAGCAGTTCTTTCAGGAACAGGGGGAATTGCTTGTCCCGGATGCGGGCGTTGTGTTCGGCACCGGAGATGGCAAATTCTTTCAGGGCGATACGCCGGTTCAGCAGGTGCCAGGTCCAGGGTTTTTCCTGTTCGGCCACGCGCTGGCAAAGCCAGTGGGTATCGAAGCCGGTCACCAGGGGCTCCGGCCCGATGCGCTCGCCCCGGTGGTTCAGCCAGAGTGCGGATTTACATGGAATGGTAGACAGGCCGTGGCCCGGGAAATGCGGATAGGGGTGGGGGAAGCCCGCTGCATAGTTCCACATTTCGCCGGCGTGAGTGATGCGCGCGCCCAGGTGATCTTTGGCCCAGTGATGCAGTTTGCCATCGGCAAACGGGTGGGCACCGTTAAGCATGGTGGCAGGTTGCGGGCGATGTTTGGGCCAGTTGGCCCGGCATTCGGCGTGGCTGCCGTTGATGCCGCCCATGGCCAGCACCACATTGGCGGCCTCAAACAGGACCTCTTCGCCGGTTTCTTCGTTGATGGCAATGGCGCCACAGACCTCGCCCGCCTGATGGTCCAGCCCGGTGATCCGGTGGCGGTGATGAATGGTGAGGCGGCCGCTGGCATTTTCCTCATGCAGGGCGTTAACCATGCAGCGCACCAATTCCCGGGAGGTGCCCCAGGTGACGTGGTAGCGGGGCACACTATTGCCATCGCCAAACCGGCCACGTTCTACCCAGTTCACCGCCGGCATGAATTTAATGCCCTCGTTGGCGAGCCAGTCGTGCACCTCGGAGCGGGAATGTTCAACGTAGTAGCGGGCCCACTGCATGGGCCATTCATCATTGGGGTCCAGTTCACCAAAGCGCAGCCAGTCCTGAAGGGCCAGTTCCGGGGAGTCGGCAATTCCCATACGCCGCTGTAGCGGGGTGTCGATCAGCGCCATGCCGCCAAAGGCCCACAACGCGAGGCCGCCAAAGCGTTCGGGGGTGTCCCGGTCAACGATGGTAACAGTCTTGCCCGCCCGCAGGGCTTCGAGGGCGGTAACCATGCCCGCCAGGCCGCCGCCGGCAATCAGGATGTCTGAGCAATCAGGTTTTGCCATGGTGCATGTCCAAAATGTGTTTTTGGTTTTGTTGTTACAGACCATATAACGCTATGATCGGATCTGAATTGACTTCAGAGGCCAGAATAATTGACTTTAGAAGCCACCGTTTCCATGGGGTGGGTCAACACCGTGATCGATGCCGCCCGCCGTCTGGGGGTTGGCGACACCGTGTTGCTCGAAACTGCAGGCTTGCCAGCACAGGCACTGGCCTGGGAGCGCTGGCCCATCGATTTCATTACCCGGCTCTGGCACGCCGCCGAACGCTGTACCCACGATCCAGGCTTTGGCCTGAAAGTGGGCACGGGCGTGCGCCCGGCCAGCATTGATGCTGTCAGTTTCGCCATGCAGAGTGCGGCGACGCTGCGTGAAGCCATTACCCTGGTGCAGAAGTATCAGCGTCTTATCTCCGACGGTGGGCGCTTCCAGATGTTGCCCGGTAGCCGGGGTACCTGGATTGTCTACCATCCAAGGCAGGGCCGGCTGGCGTTCAGTCCCCACCAGATTGAGGCCGTATTGTCGGCGGTGGTCAGCCTGACAGACTGGATAGCGGGATCGGCGGTGCGGCCGGTGCGGGTGCAGTTCAGCCAGGCCCGGCTGGGGCCGGTTCGCGGTTATCGGGAGGTGTTTGGCTGCCCGGTGGATTTTGAGCAGGCATTCAGCGGGCTGCTGGTGAGTCATGAGGTGCTGGACAAGCCCCTGCCACAGGCAGACCCGGCCCTGGCTCAGGTACACGAGCAATACAATGCCGGGCGATTGGCGGCTTTGGAAAAGGGCGCAGTGTCGGCAGAGGATCTGCGGCAATGGCTGGTGGCCCGTGTCGGACCCACGTTACCCCGTCGGGCAGAGGCAGCGGGAGCGCTGGGTATCAGTGAGCGGACGCTGGCGCGCAGGCTGGAGACTCAGGGTTACACGTTTAACAGCTTGCTGGATGAGGTGCGCCAGGAACTTGCCCTGGCGGCCGTGCGAGAATCCCGCCAGTCCCTGGCGGATATTGCACTATCCCTCGGCTTCGCCGAGCCGAGCACGTTCTACCGGGCCTTTCACCGTTGGACCGGAATGCCCCCGGCGCGCTGGCGCCGGGAGCTACCTTAGTTCTATCGGATTGATGCGAGCCGCTCTTGACCGTCGGAGGTCAGGATCGGCAGTGCCACTTCGCCGGAAACCTGGACCGTCGAAACCACCAGGTCGCGGGAGAAGGCACCCACAAACGTCGGGTGCTGGCCGTAAATCATCAGTACCAGGCGGTCACCCTCGCTCAGCCGCTCTGCAATGCCCGTGAGCTGAACCTGGTGGCTGCCCAGGCCGCGAATTGGCTGGACCTGCTCGTCAATCAGTTCCGGTGCACCAAATCCGTTCTTGATCACGCCAACCCCGACAAACAGGATGGCGTCGCAGGTGCCCAGGCTCAGAATCGGATCAGAACTTTCAAGGCAGGCATTATCCAGAGTATCCAAGCCAAGACTGACATTGAGATCGACGGTGGGGATGCCGGCAACCACGCCATCCTCCGGCATGGTGGTCAGGGGAACGATGGTGGGCAACACGCCGGCCGGGCCGATCAGCGCGGAAACCGGTAATGACGCTCCGAGAATGTCACGGGCAATCGGGAAGACCTGACCGCCTACGGTCACCTCAGGTGCTGATACCGCATCTCCGGGTGACAGGGTGTAGCAGATCTGCTGGCCGGTGGTGATCACATTGTCAGCGTTGCCTTTACCCAGCAGCTTTTCGTTGAACCAAGCCACGGTCGCCCGGTTGATCTCGATATCACCACAGCTGGCCAGGGCGTTCAGGCCGGCGGCAGGCAGTTCGGGCACTGCGTCCAAATAGAAATCAAAGCTGGCCAGGGTTTCCTGAATCAGCCCCACGTTGGGTGCCAGATAGTGATGGCTGAACGGGTAGGTCAGGAGGCGCACGTCGCCACCGGCTTTCTTCATCGACAGGTAGTTTTCATAGGCTTCGTTAAACGGGAACAGGCTGTCGCGCATGCCCTGGAACATCAGCACATCCACCGGGTAGGGCGTGCTCTGGGGTGTCTTGATGATATAGCGGCCATCGCTGGTGATGGGCAGCCGGCCGGTGATCGGGTCAAGCAGGTACTCCTGGCTGTTGCCGCTGTCGAACAGCTCCAGCCCGCGCTCGTTGTCCGAGAAGTAGCTGGGGCTGTGGTAGTGGAAGAAGTCCAAAGCGGCCTCGGGGAACCGATTGCCGACAATGCCATCAATCAGCGTGCTCCGAATAAACGGGTCCATGGCGCCGCCGGTGCCGGCATCACCGGCCAGGGACAGGAACGCCGCCCAGTAGTTCTTGGTGACGCCACCCTGGTTCAGGCTGTAGGTGAGATCGTGCCAGGTGATCTGGGGCACCATGGCGTCCATGCGTTGATCCGGGTCCACGTTATACAGCAGATACTGGAAGCCACCGCCGTAACTGCCACCCACGCCACCCAGCAGCAGGTTGTTGTCTCGGTACTTCAGGTAGTCCAGGTGGGTTTCGGCCCAGTCGACAATCTGCACCAGGTCTTCGCCTTCAAAGTCCGGGTCCATCACCCGAACCGTTCCGCCGCTTTCGCCGTGGCCGCGTTGATCAATACTGATCACGGCGTAGCCCGCATCAATCAGTGGCTTGATCGGTGCCAGCGGATCATCACCTGCGGTTGTGGTGCGTGAACCACTGAAGCCATGGCCCTGCAGTATCAGCGGGTGCTTGGTATCGCAGTCGAACAACGAGGGTTCGAATACCTCGAACACGATGGCGGCACCGTCCACGCGGGATGGCATTTCTACCCGATAGCTCCGGCCGCCAGCCAGGTCGGTTCCCTGGTTGCACGAGGCGGGCTCGAGCGCGCTGGTGCTGGCCGGCATGGGGCGGCTGATGGCTCTGGCGGTCGGTTGCGGTTGGCTGGCTTGTGGCGTGCTGGCCTGTACACCGGGATTGTTGGTTTCCGGTGCGGCGTCGTTGCCACCACCGCCGCCACAGGCAGTCAGAAGGGCAGCGCTCAAGCCGGTGATTGCGAACTTGGTCAGATGGTTCATCGGTTTGCCTTATTGTGAGTTGTTGTAACGACAGGTGTCGGAATGTGACAGAGTTCACAATAAGGCGGAAAGAGGGGCGGCACGATGGCCAGTCTGCCGGCTAAAAATGGCGAGAGGGCCAAAAGGCCCTCTGCGACAAGTGTCAGATTTGGCCGGCAGACGGAGCCGGCGATGGGGCTAGAGGTTAGCTTCGGCGAACTCCGCCAGCACCGACCTCGGTACACCCTGCAGGTGGATGTGGCTGCCGTGGCGGAAGCCCTTGAAGCGCTCGGTCATGTAGGTCAGGCCGGAGCTTAGCGGGCTCAGGTAAGGCGTATCAATCTGCGCCAGGTTGCCCAGGCAAATCACCTTGGAGCCGTTACCAGCGCGGGTGATGATGGTCTTGATCTGGTGCGGCGTCAGGTTCTGCGACTCGTCAATAATGATCAGGCTGTGCTGGAAGCTGCGGCCGCGGATGTAGTTCATGGATTTGAAGTGCAGCGGTACCTTGCTGAGGATGTAGTCGACGCTGGCAGTCATGTTCTCATCGTCTTCGTGCAGGGCTTCCAGGTTGTCCACGATGGCGCCCAGCCAGGGCTCCATTTTCTCTGCCTCGGTGCCCGGCAGAAAGCCGATGTCTTCGTCCAGCCCCTGGGTGGACCGGGTGGCGATGATCCGCTTGTAAAGCTTGCTGGCCACGGTCATTTCAATACAGGCGGCCAGGGCCAGGATGGTTTTGCCAGAGCCGGCGGAGCCGGTCAGGTTGACCAGGTGGATGTCTGGGTCCAGCAGCAGGTGCAGAGCCATGGCCTGGTAGATATCCCGTGGCACCAGCCCCCAGACTTCCTCGTTCATCAGGTCGTGTTGGTGCAGATCTTTGATCACCAGCTGGTCGTCGGAGATGTCCACCACCTGGCCGACAAAACCGTGCTCATCAATCACGAACTCGTTGATGTTCAGTCTGGCCAGTTCGCCCTCGCGTTTGAGCAGGTGTTCGGTGACCCCTTCACGCTGTACCGTTTCTACCTTGGCGATGTTATCCCAAAAGGAGTTCTGGAACTCCTTGTAGCCTTTGGGTAACAGATCGATGTCGTCCAGCAACTGGTCGTTGTGGTAGTCCTGAGCCTCTACGCCAAAACCCCGGGCTTTCAGGCGCATGTTGATGTCTTTGCTGACCAGGATGATGTCGCGGGATTTATGCCGGGCCTGAAGGGCGGCCAGGGTATTGATGATCTTGTTGTCGTTCAGGTGCTCCGGCAGGGAATGAGTGCCGATGCCCTCGGTGCTCATGATGATCGACAGGGTGCCCAAAGGCTCTGCCTTTTTACCGCGAACAATCGGTACCCCTTTTTCAATCACTTTCGGGCTGGCATCGCCCAACAATTTGTCGATGTTGCGAATGGCCTGGCGGCAATCGGCGGCGACGGTCTGCTTGCCGGATTTGAGGCTGTCGAGTTCTTCGAGGACCGTCATCGGGATGATGACGTCGTGTTCTTCAAAGTTCAGGAGGGCGTTCGGGTCGTGTATCAGGACGTTGGTGTCGAGGACGTACATTTTTCGGCGAGCTTGCGGTGCTCTTGGCATAGGTAGGGCTACCTCTCTGGTGGCTCAGTCGTTCTCGGCGCAGCGTTGCGTCAGTTCCTTCTGGGAAATCAGCTTCAGCATATCGTAAGTGGTTATGATACCGGTAATTTTTGAATCCCTGGTGACAAAAATACGGTGCAGGTGTTCGCGCATCATGATATTGGCAATGTCTCGCACCGGGGTATCTTCGTCAACCGACAATACGATGGGTGTCATGATATCGCGCACTTCAACCGGCACCTTGCCCATTTCCTCGAAGATGACCATGCGCAGTCGACGGGCTTCTTCCTGCTCTTCCGGGGTCAGGCTGGGCTGGCCCTCGGAGCGAGTCGCATTCCAACGGAATTCGGTGATGTCCTTGAGCGTCGCGATGCCGATAATATCGCCGTTGTCGTCTGTTACCGGGCTGCCGGTGATTTCGTTGTCCGTCAGAAAACGCGCCAGCCGGTCCATGGTCCAGTGGTGCGGTACGGCTTTAACGGTCGGGGTCATGATCTCATGGGCGAGAACGCTCATTGGTGGGCTTCTTCCATTTACAGTCCTTTTGATGAAGCTTAGCCGTTCCTTGGCTGTCCGTCACCCCTGTCTCTGTGTCTTGATCAACCCTTGGTCTCGGTTGGTCAGCGGTCAGCGGGGACGACCGCCTGGAGATTGCCGTTTTCGCCCCATTCAAGTTGGTAGCCCTGATACTTGTCTTCTTTGGCCACGGCCTCCAGCGCTTGCAGGGACTTCACTGGAATGTCGACCAGCAGATTATTCACCAGCCAACCGGGGAGGGCTCCGTTGGGTTCCGTGTGCTGAACCCAGACCATACGGGTTTTGTCGCCGTTCGGGGTGAAACGGTAAAGGGTGTCTGAGCGATCAACCCGAACCCGGCTGTTGAATTCCGCCCGCATACCCGGCACGGCATTCAGGTCCATCACCACTTCACCGGTGTCGCCGTTGCCCCGGGTGCGTATGCGCAACACGTAATCCCGATCGGTCACCGGCCAGGGCATATCGTTAACGGAGTAAGCGTAGCGATCGTGGAAGTCGCCCTGGCCAAAGGCATAGGATTCGGTACAGTTATGGACCCATTCCTTGCAGGATTCGGGATTGATCATCACTGCCATCAGGTTTTCCAGGGGAACGTCCAGATCGGCCACGGCCTTGAAGGCCTGAAAGCCGGAATTGCTTTGGTCCATGGTGTAAATACGAACGTTGTCGACTTCCTTGCGCAGGGTCCACTCCCGGGCATCCTCTGGCGGGAGAGGCGGGTGGTCACTGGCCAGGCTCGGCAGGGTCAGAAACATGAGTGTACTCAGTACGCCTGCCACCATGCCTTTGAAGCCATGGGCTCTGGTTATTGTCATAAGCTACACTTCCGTGATGAAGGTGTGCTGAGTCTAACATGGAGCCGGTTTCTGCTTTTCGGCAGGAATAAGGGATTGTGAACCAGGTAGCGTACTGTTGCGCTACAACTTATGAATGGCCTGATCTGACGGTAATTATGAACAAGAAGAACCTGATTGATGCCAAGGGCAGAATTGCACCAGGGGTGCTGGAACAGCCGGTTGAGACCATTAACTACATGGATTTTGACCTGCGGACGGTCATGGACCGGCCGCGGTCCCGATTGGCTCGCCGTTGGCGGTTCAACCAGTTCCAGTTTGTCAGTGCCATGGCGCCGGGCTGGGTGTTCGGCATGGCGATTGTGGACCTGAAACTGGTGGGCAACGGTTTTTTCTATCTGTTTGATTTTGAAAGCGGTCAAATGTTTGAGCAGTCGTTCATGCAGCCGCTGGCCCGGCACACCGATATTGAACCCTATCCTGAACATGGTCATGCCCGGTTCCGCAAAGGTGGCGTGTCGTTGGCCATAGAGCCGGCCACCGGAGGCCGCAACATCCGGGTGACGGCCCCGGGTAACATTCAGGTGGACCTGGAGTTGCAAGACACCGATCAACCCCTGAGGCTGGTCTGCCCGGCGGGCTACAATGGCTGGGTTTTTACCCGCAAATCGGCCGGGGTTCCGGTTGAGGGGGAGGTGCGTTGGGGCCAGCAGGTATGGCGCTGTGATGAGCAAACCCGCGGCTCTATCGATTGGAGTTGTGGCTTCATGCGCCGGGAAACTGCCTGGAATTGGGCCTGTCTGGCCGGGGTAACGGAGCGAGGGGTGTCTGTGGGGCTTAATCTGGCGGCCGGTGTGAATGAAACCGGGATGACCGAGAACGCCCTGTGGCTGGATGGCCGGTGTGTGAAGCTGGGCACCGCCCGCTTCGAATTTGACCGGTATCGGCCGGGTGCCGATTGGCGGGTTACCACCGAGGATGGCCTGGTGGACCTGAGCTTTGAGCCTGCAGGCACGCGCAAGGAACGCCTGAACGCTGGCGTGCTTGCCTCCAATTTCCGGCAGTTTGTGGGCACGTTCCGGGGAACGGTCAGAGATGAGGCGGGCCAGTCAGTCCCCGTAGACGGGCTGCGGGGACTGATGGAAGACCACTATGCCCGCTGGTAAGGCGGGCGCAGCGATTACTTTTCCGGCAGGGTGACGTTCAGTTCCAGTACCGAGCAACTTTCGTTACGGTCCACGTCCACCTGAACCATATCGTCACTGATCTGGACATATTTGCGAATTACGTCCAACAGCTCCTTCTGGAGCTGTGGCAAGTAATCCGGCATGTCACGCTGGCCCCGTTCGTGGGCCACGATAATCTGCAACCGTTCTTTGGCAACGCTCGCAGTATTGGTCTTCTTGCTTCGGAAATAATCCAGAAAACTCATCCCTTAGCCCCCTTTGAACATCCGTGAGAAGAAACCTTTTTTCTGGGAGGTCATGAAGCGGTGTTCCCGCTCCTCTCCCAGAAGCCTGGCAACGGCGTCGTCGTAGGCCTGGCCGGCATCGCTCTGGTCTTCCAGAATCACTGGCAGGCCCTGGTTGGAGGCGTTTAGTACCACCTGGCTCTCCGGGATCACGCCCAACAGCGGTATCGCCAGAATTTCCTCGACATCGGTCACCGACAGCATCTCGCCGCGTTCTACCCGGTCAGGGTTGTAGCGGGTCAGCAGCAGGTGTTCCTTGACCGGGTCCTGTCCCATCTCGGCGCGCCGCGACTTGCTCTGGAGGATGCCCAGAATGCGATCGGAATCCCGTACGGAGGAAACTTCAGGGTTGGTGACCACAATGGCCTCATCGGCATAGTACAGGGCCATCAGAGCGCCATGTTCAATGCCCGCCGGGGAATCGCAGACGATGTAATCGAAGGTTTCCGACAGTTCGTTGATGACCTTTTCCACACCGTCTTTGGTCAGTGCTTCTTTCTCACGGGTCTGGGAGGCGGGCAGAATAAACAGCGTGTCTACCCGCTTGTCTTTGATCAGCGCCTGGTTGAGTGTGGCTTCGCCCTGGATCACGTTGACGAAGTCATAGACCACGCGGCGCTCACAATTCATGATCAGGTCCAGGTTGCGCAGGCCCACATCGAAGTCGATTACGACGGTCTTGTGGCCGCGCTTGGCAAGGCCGGTACTGATTGAGGCGCTGGTGGTGGTCTTGCCAACGCCGCCCTTTCCTGAGGTAACGACAATGATTCTAGCCAAGGTTCAATTCCTGTTTCGCAGTGGATTCGTCATGTCTTCAACGTTGTTATTGGCTGTCACAACATCAGGCCTTGTCCAGTGGCGTCACCACCAGCAGGTCGTCCCTGAGCTGGATCTGCACAGCGCTTTTCCAGCCATTGTCCTGAAGATCTTCGGAGATTTTATAGTGTCCGGCGATGGACACAAGCTCTGCTTCAAGTGACTGGCAGAATACCCGGGCGGTTTCAGCTCCGTGGATGCCTGCCAGCGCGCGCCCCCTGAGTGGTCCGTACACGTGGATATTGCCCGCGGCGAGCACTTCGGCACCGGCCTGAACCGGGGCCAGAATGATCAGGTCCCCTTCCGGCGCATAGACCTGTTGGCCAGAGCGAACGGTCTGGCTGATGATCTTGGCCGGCGCCGGTTCGCTGGTGGGAACGTCAGCGGGGCTGGAGGTCTCGGCTTCCGACTTGGTGGCCTCATCAGGTTGCGCCCGGGCCGGCGCCTGTTCGCGCAGGCTACTGCCGGGAAACAGCGCCAGTGAGGCTCCGCGTGCCAGGCGGCGCTGGTCGTCGTTGCCGGCACGAACGCCGATCACATGGATGTTATGGCGGCGGCAGGTACCAATCATCTTGAAGAAGTCCAGCTCACTGTCCAGCCCTTCGTATTTCTCCAGGCTGATCACCAGGGGTATATCTTTGAAAAATCCCGGAGCCTGGCTGATCTTGTCCCGGAGATTGGCTTCGAACTCGTCGTTGTCGAAGTAATAAAGTTCCAGGGCTGTCAGCGAAACAGAGGCACTTTTCAGCTGGAAACTCTGTTTTAGCCCGGAGGCGGCGGTATCGCTCATGAATCAGTGTCTTCCCTGGTGGCTTACTGGTTGGGTTCGTTGCGGGCTCGCAGTGGCTGCTGATCAAACCGGATGCCAGACCAGCCTGTGCTGATGAACTGGCGGATGTTGCCATGGCTGTCGCCGGTTGGGTCGCCCAGCACCTGCTGATAGTGTTGGGCAAACAGGTTCAGGGTATCCGCCTCGCTCAGGTTGCAGTACTGGCCCAGTGCGAACACCCGGCAGGAACCGGCATTTTCACCGGCATCGTTTCTCAGCGGGCCATTGTTGAAGCCCGTGGGCTGAAACTCGAAATGCTGGTCGATCAGCGCCAGGGTGTCATCAAAATTGGCGTGGCCCGCGTCGAGGGAAGCCAGGTGGATGCGCACTGTCTCATTGATGTTCATTATTTGTGATCCTGCTTCGGACCAATCTGATATTTTTCTTTCCACTGCTCATAAGGCATGCCGTAGATTTCTTCCCGGGCGTCCGGATCGGATAGCTCAAAGCCCCTTTCCTGTGCTTCTGCCCGGTACCATTTGGACAGGCAGTTGCGACAGAAGCCCGCCAGGTTCATCAGGTCAATGTTCTGCACGTCGGTATTCTGGCGCAAATGCTCCACCAGGCGCCTGAAAGCAGCGGCTTCGATCTCAGTGCGGTCAGACTCGGGTATGGGGTTGGTCATGGGGCCTCGCAGATGACGTTCCGGTTTGATGTTAGGGTTCCTGACATTCTCTGCATGTTAGCTTAAGATACAAGGCTGTATAAATGTACAGATTGTTTACGCGAGCCCACGGACCATGCCCCAGCGCAAGATCATTCATGTGGATTGCGACTGCTTCTATGCGGCGGTCGAGATGCGCGACGACCCAACGCTGAGGGACGTGCCCCTGGCGGTTGGCGGCGCCGAGGGCCGGGGCGTGGTGACGACTTGCAACTACCGGGCAAGGGCCTTTGGTGTGCGTTCGGCCATGCCCGGCAGTGAAGCCCGCAGGCTGTGCCCGGGGCTGGTGACCGTGCCACCGGATATGGCGCGATACCGGGCGGCGTCTCAGCAAGTCATGGCCATTCTCCGGGAAATGACCGATCTGGTTGAGCCTCTCTCACTGGATGAAGCTTTTCTGGATGTGTCTGACATAACCGAACACCGGGGCAGCGCCACCCTGATGGCCCGGCATTTGCGAGAGCGGGTCCGGCAGGAAGTGGGGATTACCATCTCCGCCGGCGTGGCCCCGAACAAGTTTCTGGCCAAGATTGCCAGTGACTGGCGCAAGCCCGACGGCCTGTTTGTGATCACGCCGGAGCAGGTGCCGGAATTTGTCGAATCCCTGCCGGTGGAAAAACTGTTTGGTGTGGGCCAGGTGACGGCCGCAAAGCTGCATTCCATGGGCGTGAAAACCTGCGGTGACATGCAGTTGCTGGGGGTGGACACCCTGATTGAGAAATTCGGCAAGCAGGGCTACCGGTTGTTTGAAATGGCCGCAGGCCGGGATGAGCGGCCGGTAATCGTTTCGCGGGTGGCGAAATCGGTCAGCGTGGAGCGGACGTTTTCCCAGGATCTGCCGGACAAGACCGCCTGTGAAACCGTGATGCCCGCCCTGGTGGCGGATCTCAATCTGAGACTCGCCAGGAAGGGGCGGCAGAAACCCATCCACAAGCTGTTTGTGAAAATCCGCTACAGTGATTTTTCAACCCATACCCTGGAGCGGGTACGGGAGTCGGTGGCCGAACCCGAGGTTGCCGATTACCAGCCCCTGCTGGATGAACTGGTTACCCGGGCCGATCGCCCGGTCCGTTTGTTGGGGGTGGGTGTGCGTTTTCGCAACGATGAGGCACCGGTTACCCAGCTGAGGCTGTTCGACTGATCTTTTCCCAAGTGGCTATATCCCCGCCTTTTTTAGTGTAAATCGGTCTTGCGCTCTCTTTGACGTGACATTGTGTCATATCTAGTTTTAGGTTGACGATTTCCTGCTGTAATCGTTGCGGGCCAAGCCCGCCCATTAAAATAACAAGTGCAGGAGAGCAAAATATGAACAAGCCTGACAGGTGGTCCCGGTGTCGCCATAGCGCGCTGGCCGGGTTGTTATTATTAGCCTTTGCCGCCCCCGCCGCTGCGGAACTTGGCGACTACGGGTTCTGGCGAACCCTCGGCAATCTGGTTGCGCCTCCCGGAGCGGATAATCCGGTTACCTCTGACCAACGCCAGGGAGAATACCCCCTGCTGGCAAATCCGCCCGGGTACAACGACGGCTTTTCGCCCGGTGCCTACTACCAGTGGCAGACGGTTCCACTGGCTCCGGAAACCGGGGCGGTATGTGGCAACGGTTCCGAATACAAGTTCTTTGTAAACCGGGTGCCCAACACCTCCAATACGGTGGTTTATTTTGAAGGCGGCGGTGCCTGCTGGGACTATGAAAGTTGCAGCGGTCAGACTGGCATTCGTGGTGCCCGGAACCCCGATGGTATACCGGACGACTACCTGTCGTTGTTGAACCCCGGCGCAAGCCTGGTCAGCCCGTTTGTAGTGCGCCTGCACCCCTGGAGCCGGGTGAAAACCCAGAACTGGAATATGGTCTACGTGCCTTACTGCACTGGCGACATCTACTCCGGTGACCGGGTAGCGGTGTACCAGGACCCGGAGGGTGAGGCTGAACCATTGGTCTGGCACCACAACGGGCTGCGTAATAGCCGGGCGGTGATTTCCTGGTTGAAAGACAATCTTCAGCGGCCCGGGCAGATGCTGACAACTGGCTGCAGCGCAGGTGGCATCGGTGGCTTGACAAACTATTATCCGGCCCGCCGGGACATGGCGCCCACCCGCAGTTTTCTGATCAACGACTCCGGGCCGGCATTCAATGCGCCGGTAGGGGCAGATCCACAACAGTACCCCTCGGTCTTGCTGCAGGGTTTGATCCGGCAGGTGTGGGGGCTGGATCAGGTCAATGGGCCTCTGGCCTATCTGAAGTCTGGTTTGCCCGGATTGAACCTGAATGACCTGGGGTCGCTGTATCCCGCCCTGGCCAGCGCATTACCTCAGGACCGCATGGGGCATACTCATTTCTGGCGCGACCTGAACTACTCATCCTATTCCTACGAACGTTTCTTCGATGACATCGAACAGGCGCCGGATCAGGCTACCAAGGAGACCCTGCTTCACCAGAAATGGGCGCAGGATACCGAACGCCTGAAAAATACCCTGGCCGGGCTGGATAACTTTGGTTACTACCTGCCCATGTTCCGGGATGTGAATGAAAGCCACTGCACCTCAATCATCGAGTTCGCCAATTCGGATATTCAGGAACTGGGCCTGGAACTGGACCACTTCGTGAACAACGTGATGAACGGCAGCGGTTCGGTTATGCAGGCTTCAGAGACCGACACGGTGGCGGATTACAACAAACCGTTCAATCTGCTCTACTGGTCGCTGGACCAGTTGCTCTGAGGGTCTGGTTCGGGCTGGCCCATAGTCTCGATCCGCGCTTCTAGCAGGCGTTGACGCAGATACTGGTCTCGGGTCAGCCCTCCGGGTATTCGGTCCAGGGCCATGACCTCTTCAACAATCGCTTTCTCCCGGACCTTGTAGCGATCAAACTCGGGTTTGGGGGCCGACCGCCAGGCCTCAAGGCGCGCCTCAGACCGGGCCTGATAGCGTTCGATCAGTTCTGTGGCCGCCGCCTTGGCGGCCGCTTCGTCCTGCTCCAGCAGCTGTAGCAGGGCGAGCCTCACCATGAGCGCTTCTGGCGCGCTGACCTGGGTTTCCTGCTCGTAGCGGGCCAGCTGCTGTTCCAGTTGGTCGGCCCGGTTCTGTCGTTGCTGGGCGTCCAGTTCGGCTGCTTCCTGGAAAAAGCGTTGCAGCTCTTCCTCGAAATCGAGTCGTTGGGCGAACTGAATGATTCTGGGGTCTTCCAGCAATGCCTGTTGCTCGGGGGTCAGATCGATCGGTACTGGCGTGTCGGCAGGGGCGTGTGAAAGGGGATCATTGGGGGCACCGTCGTCGACCTGCCCTGGCGGTGTGTCGGCCGGTCCAGGCCAGAGTAACACCAGTGCTGCTGCGGTGGCCACGGCAATGATGAAGGGTTTTCCGTGCTTCATGACGGGCTCCGGCAATAAGGCTTCGGAACCAGTTTAGACCAGATTCTCAGGGACACTAAAGCGTGGCGAAAGTCGCTCCGAACATCAGGACTGACACCCAGCCCATGCCTGCGCCGATGACAGCCCCTGCGGCAACATCGCTCGGGTAGTGCAGGCCCAGAACCACCCGGGAGGCGGCTACCGATAGGGTGAAGGGCAGAACATACCAGGCGGCCACTGGCATGGCGACGAACAGCATGGCCTGGAAACAGGCTGCATGCAGGGTGTGCCCGGAAGGGAAGCTGTATCGATCCAGCGGTGGTGTGCCGCAATTGATGGCCGGAAACGAGATAAACGGGCGCTCCCGGATAAGTTTGTGTTTCAGGCCTTTGTAGGTGAGGGTGCAGGTGAGTCCGGTAAAGGCCATCAGCACCGCCAGCCCCAACCCCTGTTCCGGAGCCAGCAGCGGCAGGGCGAGGATCAGTGCATACCAGAACCAGCCGTCGCCAAGTCGGCTGACGACCCGGAAATAGCTCAGTACAGGCCGGAACCTGACTGCACGGTTGATGGCCTGGCACAGCGCATACTCGCGCTGGTCTGCCAGGTCAAAGAAGCGAGATGCCTTGTTTGTTGATGCCATGGTATCGGGCCTGTGCCGGTTGGTTGAGTACCAAGTGTTCAAATTGTTCAATCTGGCTGTTCCAGCTCAGATCCAGCGCATCCAGGCGGGCCTGGGCGCGAACCCGGCTCAGAAGGGTGGGTTGGTCAGCCAGTCGCAGTGCGTGGTTGATAAAGGCTTCGTCCTCCGACAGCTCTGCTTTCAGACCATTTTCTTCGTGGCGAAGGTGTTCAGCGGCTGCCGCGTCGTCAAAGGCGACCACTCCGAGCCCGCTGGCCATGGCTTCAAGGACCACGTTGCCAAAGGTGTCGGTTTTGCTTGGAAACAGGAACAGGTCGCCCGAAGCATAGTGCCTGGCCAGATCCTCTCCGCGCTGGGTGCCGCAGAAAATGTATTCCGGGTGGCGTTCCGCCAGTTGTTTGCGCATTGGGCCGTCTCCCACAAGAATGAAGCGGGCATTGGGATGGAGGCCCCGGATCCGTTCAAAACAGGCGACCGCCATGCGCAGGTTCTTCTCGGCGGCCAGTCGGCCCACGTAGAGTACTGCCCGGTCACTGTTGGTCAGCCCCCAGCGGGCGCGCAGGTCGTGGTCACGCTTGTGGGGAGTGAAGCGATGGCAGTCCACGCCGCGGCTCCACAGGCCAGTCGGGTGGATGCCCATGGCTTGCGTAACCGCTTGCATTTTGCGGGTTGGTACCAGAGTGATGGCGGTCCGGTTGTGGAACCAGCGGCCATAGGCGCAGAGTAATCGTTCCAGACCGCCGGCACCGTAGTAACGGGAGTAGCTATGGAAATTGGTGTGAAAGCCGGACGACACCGGGATGCCAAGATTTCGGGCGGCGGATACCGCCGCTACGCCCAGCGGTCCCTGGGTGGCAACGTAGATGGCGTCTGGTCGTTGGCTTTGCCAGAGTTTTTTCAGGGTGGCCGGGCGCGACACGCCAAACTGCAGATCGCTGTATCCGGGCAGGGGCAGGCCGGTGACCACCAGCTCACGGGTAAAGAGGCCGTCACCGGTGCTTTCAAACAACCCTTTCTGCTCATGGGCCTGCTTTGGCCTCACCACCGTGATCTTGTGCCCCCGTTGCATCAACCCCTGGCACAGGTGCTTCAAGGTGTTGGCCACGCCGTTGATTTCCGGCGGAAACGTCTCCGAAACAATGGTAATGTGTTGCGGGCGCCGGTCAGTCAGCTTGGGGTTGGTCACGGTGCGTCCTGAATATGTCGCTGTCATGCTTCTACTATGGAAATCCGGCATGACAGCCATGCGACAACTTTGTGACATTCCCTTTACGTCTTCTATGTGCACGAGGAGATCTCATGCAAACGCGAAAACTTGGACAAACCGACATCGATGTCAGTCTGATCTGCCTGGGAACCATGACCTGGGGGGAGCAGAACACCGAGCAGGAAGCGTTTGAACAACTGGAATACGCCATCGGGGCGGGTATCAACTTCATCGACGTGGCCGAGATGTACCCGGTGCCGCCACGGGCGGAAACTCAGGGCCTGACCGAGACCTATCTGGGCAACTGGCTTGCCCGAAGAGGGCGCCGGGAGGATCTGGTGATTGCCACCAAGGTGGCCGGACCGGGCAATGGTTTGAGTTATCTGCGCGGCGGCCCGAGACTGACCCGGGAGCATATTCGCGAAGCCTGTGAGAGCAGTCTGGCGCGCCTGCAAACCGATTACATCGACCTTTACCAGGTGCACTGGCCAGACCGCAGTGCAAATTTCTTCGGCAAGCTGGGGTATCAGCGTAACCCGGACGAAACCTCGACCCCCATCGAGGAAACTCTGGGCGCCCTCGATGAGCTGGTCAAAGAGGGCAAGGTGCGCCACGTTGGCCTGTCCAATGAAACGCCGTGGGGGACCATGGAATATCTGCGCCTCGCTCGCGAGAAACAGTGGCCCAGGGTGGCTTCCATCCAGAACCCCTACAGCCTCCTGAATCGGTCTTTCGAGCTGGGCCTGGCGGAGTTTGCCCACCGGGAAAGCACCGGCTTGTTGGCCTATTCACCCCTTGCGTTCGGTATGCTGACAGGTAAGTATCTGGGCGGAAAATGGCCAGAAAAGGCCCGCTTGACGCTTTACGAACGCTTCAGCCGATACACCGGGGAGCGGGCTGCTGATGCAACCCGTGCCTACGTGGAGCTGGCCCACCACCATGGGCTGACCCCGGCGCAGTTGGCGCTGGCCTGGGTGAATAGCCGCGAGTTTGTGACCAGTAACATTATCGGTGCAACCACCATGGACCAGTTGAAGGAAAATGTCGGGTCTGCAGATATCCGGCTAAGCCCCGACCTGGTGGCGGCGGTGGAGGCTATTCATGATGAGTTTACCTACCCCTGTCCCTGAGTGGGTTAGCCTACGGTGAGGTTGCCCTGTTTCCGGTTTCTCGGGGCAGGGCGGTTACAGATTGCAATATAAGTGATCATTTGTTGACAAAAAAGTGACCAGTTTGCGTCGAGCTACTGGCGCATTTGTGTACAAAGTCACACCATTTTCAGGGACAATCATTAGACTTTGGTACTGAAGCGTTAATGTTCCGAAATCATTTTTCCGGGTGCTTGTTGTCATCATGATCATTCGTCTGTTTATCGCCCTGCTGGCCCTCAACTTCGTCGCGTTCGTAGTGCGCGCCGAAGCCGCTGAGCCTATTCTGGCCGATCGTATGATGGCTGAGCGTGATGACATGGTATCGGCCGAGGAAATCTACGAGCTTCAGGAATGGATGTCTGGAGACTATGAAGACGACCACATGGATGCCTTTGCGGCTATTGGTTCGCGTTTGTTGAGTATCGGATTGAGCCGCCGCGCGCAGCAGAAGGTCTACGCATCTGACCCCGCGCAGCCTGATCATGGCATTGGTCTGTTGAACGAGGGTGCGGCCCTTAACCTGCGCTGGCGCTTCTGAACCACCTTCAAGGCCCCTGTTTTACCCGTATCTTGCCACGTTACTCCCACCAATCAGCCAATCTCATGACCTGACGCATTGTCAGCTTCATTCTGTCGTGTGATCATCGACCCCGTTGCGATTCTCAAACAGTGGAGAGCTGGTGATGGCAGAACAGAACGGAGTCTATTACGACGACGCGAATGCGTGCGTGGACCGGGTAATCGAACGGGTAGGCAAGCGCATTACGCTGGGGTTGCCTCTCGGTCTTGGTAAGCCAGTTCGCTTTGCGAATGCCCTTTACCAGCGCGCCAAGGATGATCCGGAAATCCAGCTGCATATAGTCACTGCGTTGTCGTTGCTGGCTCCCGAGGGCGCATCGTCGCTGGAGAAGCGTTTTCTGGGGCCTTTTACCAAGCGCCTTTATGGCAACATTCCTGAGCTGGATTACGCGCGAGACGTCAATCGGAACCGGTTGCCAGACAACGTGACTGTCTCGGAATTCTTCTTCAAGGCTGGCAGTTATCTCAACAATCAGAGCCAACAGCGCCACTACGTTTGCACCAACTATACCCACGCCGTCCGGGATCTGATGGCGCAGGGGGTCAATGTGTTGGGCCAGTTGATGTCGCCTGCTGAAGATCATGGTCAGCCAGGACACCTAAGCTTCAGTTGTAATCCGGATTTGACCCTGGACATCCTGCCGCTGCTTCGGGAACGGGAAGCCGCTGGCACTCCGGTGGCCATGGTGGCAGAGCTCAATCACCACCTGCCGTGGTTCGGGCATCACGCCGAGGTTGAAGCCAGCCAGTTTGACGTGATCCTGTCTCACCGGGCCTCCGACTATCCGTTATTCTCCGCGCCCCAGATGGCGGTGAGCCCGGCGGACCACCTGATCGGGTTTTACGCTAGCAGCTTGCTGAAGGATGGCGGCACCCTGCAGGTGGGGATCGGGTCTCTTGGCGCCGCCCTGGTGCACAGCGCCATCATCAGACACAAACATAATGACGCCTGGAAAGCCGTGTTCGATCACCTGCAGGTGCAGGATCAGTTTCCGGTGGTGCAGGAGTATGGTGGTACAGAACCTTTTGAACAGGGACTGTATGGGTGCAGCGAAATGATGGTGGACGGTTTTGTCTACCTGCTTCAGGAAGGTATTCTCAAGCGCGAAGTCTACAATCATCCGGAATTGCAGAACCTGATCAACCGGGGTGAACTGACCGAGACCCCGAGCCTGGAGGCCCTGGACGTTTTGCACAACGCAGGCCTGATTGCCTCACCATTGCGGGCGCGGGATGTGAACTGGCTGGTCCGGCACGGGGTGCTGCGCGACCATGTTGAGTTCAAGGGCGGAAGGATACGACTCAATGAGGAGGTGTCGGTTGAGGCAGATCTATCCAATGCCGACACCCGCAAGGCGCTCGAGGCATTGGCGCTGGGTGACAGGCTGGCTGGTGGGATTGCCATGCACGGTGGTTTCTACGTTGGCCCGGAGAAGTTCTATCAGGCCCTGAGAGAGCTTTCAGACGACCAGCGCGACAAGATCTGCATGACCAGCGTTAATTTTATCAACCACCTGTATGACCATCGCTTTGGTGATCAGAAGCTCAAGGTGGCACAGCGGGTCCATGGACGGTTTATCAATTCGGCGATGATGTACACCCTCAACGGTTCGGCGGTGTCGGACGGGCTGGCGGATGGCCGTGTGGTGAGTGGTGTTGGCGGCCAGTACAACTTTGTGGCCATGGCCCATGAGTTGCCGGGGGCTCGCTCCATCCTGGCCCTGAGGGCCACGCGGGTCTCCGGTGGTAAGACCGTCTCGAACATTGTATTCAACTATGCCCACTGCACCATCCCAAGACACCTGAGGGATATCGTGATTACCGAATACGGCATCGCGGACCTTCGCGGGCAGTCCGATGAACAAGTGTTCCTCAGGCTGATCCGGATTGCCGACTCCCGATTCCAGGAGTCATTGCTGGCGCAGGCCAAGAAAGCGGGCAAGGTAAAAGCGGACTTCAAACTTCCAGCACACTGGCGCCAGAATACCCCTGAGAAAGTCGCCCGGGCCCTGAAGGCCGGGGGGGGAGGCGACTGGTTCCCGGCCTTCCCGTTTGGCAAGGATTTCACCGACGAGGAATTGAAGTTAGGGAAAGCCCTTAAGGGGCTGAAAGCCGCAACGGCTACTCCCCGTGGTAAACTGGCGACCATCTGGCAGGCCCTTAAGGCGGACGACGAAGAAGGGCGCTATGACGCCCTGCTTGATCGAATGGGTTTGAAAAAGCCGTCAGGATTCCGGGAAAAGCTGGACCGGAAGCTGGTAATCCATGGCCTGCAAAAACTCGAACCCGTAAAGAAACAGGAAACAAAACAAGCTGATGCAAGCCGATAAGCCGCAACTAAAGCCCGAAGTATTCACTGTCCATTACGTGCTCAAGAACCGTATAGGTGAGCTGGTGGATACCTCGGAAGGCAGTGAGCCACTGCATTTCCTGTACGGCACCCCGGAAATCATAGCGGGCATCCAGGAAGCGGTGAAAGACCGCCGGGTGGGCGATTGTCTCGAAGTCACTATCCCCCCTGAAATGGCCTACGGAGACTACCGCGAAGACCTGGTCCGCAAGGTGCCCCGCTCGCTTTTTGAAGGTGTGGAGAACCTGCAGGTTGGTATGAAGTTCCAGACCAACTCCGGCGACCAGGCCCAGGTGGTGCAGGTGGTGTCCATCGATGGCAACCTGGTGAAGGTAGATGCCAACCATCCGCTGGCTGGCTTTACCCTGTATTTTGACCTGGAGATCGTCGGTCGCAGAGAGGCTACGGAAGACGAGGTAGCCCAGGGGCGCCCGCTGTTCTGAGGCCGGTGGGCGTGGCCTCGAATTCGCCTGCGTGAATATGCTTCAAACCGGCACTGATCTGCTGATGGATTAAAGCGGTCAGGGCGTTACTCGATTCCGAGCGGGCCGGGTCTATGGCCGGGTGAATCACCACATCCACCTGGGTCGGCGGTTGCCTGAGCAGCCGGATCAGGTGGGTATGGAAACTGTCGTCACCGATGAACGGGGCGATCGGATCCGGACGATGTGCTCTGCGGTAACCGATGGTTATTGGCTGGATAGGTGTGTTGGCGTCGCGGGCGGCGGCCAGCAAAAAACCGTGGATCGGCAGCACTGCCAGTCCCGAGCTGGTGGTGCCTTCCGGAAACACCAGGACAGACTCGCCGGTATTCAGGCATCGGCTGATCTCCGATTTTATTCGCCTGGCCTGGCCGCTTCCGCGCTGGATGAACAAGGTGCCGGCTTGCCTTGCGAGCCAGCCGATAATTGGCCAGTTGCCCACCTCAGCCTTGGACAGGAACCTCAACGGCGTTATGCACCCCAATATGGGAATGTCAGACCAGCTGATGTGGTTGGCAACGTAGAGTGCGTGGGCTTCCGTGGGCTGGCCGTGCACCCGGATACGGAACCCGAGGCACTGGCAGGCCCGACGGAAGCAGAAAGCGGCCCAGGGTGAACGGTCGACAGGTTGTCGCCGGAACAGGTCGACCAGTTTCAGGGTGATGGCCAGGGCGCAGGTGCCTGCCAGAAACACCAGGAACCCGGTAAGCCGGATTAGTAATCGTATCCACCCCATCTGCTGCTCCTTTGCCTTCAGGCAGTGCGCCCCATGAAATGCCGGCTATACCTGGCGGTCAGTTTGCTGACTTCCAGAACCACCAGCAGGTCCGCGCAGCGGAAGTCCGGGTCCCAGCAGGGTTCTCCACAGACCCTTGCGCCAAGGCGCATGTAGGCGCGAATCAGGGCTGGCACGTCATCGCTGTGTTCGTGTTCGGCGCGGGTCAGGTGTGGCAGGGCCCGGAGTGGGGTTACCCGGAATGCAGGCGCGGCAAGGTATTCATTCTGCAGGTGCCGTGCTATCCGCCAGGCTTTCATGCCGCCATCGGCCATGCTGATACTGGCGCAGCCAATCAGATAGTCCACGTTCCGGCTATCCAGGTATTCTGCCAGGGCTGCCCACAAAAGGGTGATGGTGCCGCCATTGCGGTAATCGGGATGAACGCAGGTCCTGCCCAGTTCCGCAAGGGTGCCCGGCAATTTACCCAGGTTGCTCAGATCGAACTCGCCTGATGAATAGAAGCCGCCAACCGAAGGCACGTCGCTCTGGTGCAGGATGCGAGTGGTTGCAACCACTTCACCGGTGCCGGCATCGGTAACGATCAGGTGGTCGCAAAGGGCGTCGTAGGCATCGGCATCTATACCCGGCGTGGTGGCGCCCAGATCACTGCCATACTCCTCGGAGAAAACCCTGTAACGCAGTCGCTGGGCGGTTTCGATGAGTTGTGGGCACCGTGTCAGGGTGGTTTTCAGCTGGCGCCCACGGCGCGGCTGGGAACGGGCGATTTGTGCTGTCATGGCCTTGGCCTCTTGTTTCAATCACAAGCCAAGGCTATGAAGCTCCTGTGACAGTGAGGTGAACTGCCGGTGACGTCTGTATGACAATGGCCGGGATCTGCCACAAACCGGATTTGTGTCACAGGCTGTAACCCTATGACCGTTCCATGTATATTTCTGAATAGCATGTATAATTGCTGTAACGGTACGTTGCCTGTATTGTCGGGTGGACGACCCCAAAAACCGGAATAAAAAAACAGAGATGGATGGCGTGGAACAGACAAACGAGAGTTGGCGAATCCTGATCGTAGAGGACGATGAACGGCTTGCGGACCTTACCCGCGAGTACCTCGAAAACAACGGGCTGACAGTCTCCCTGGAAACTCACGGTGGAGCCGCAGTTGAACGAATCCGTAATGAGCAGCCAGATCTTGTTGTGCTGGATCTCATGTTGCCGGGCGAAGACGGCCTGTCGATCTGCCGTCGAGTCAGGCCCTTCTATTCTGGCCCCATCATCATGCTCACTGCCAGAACCGACGACCTGGATCAGGTGCTTGGTCTGGAAATGGGGGCTGATGATTACATCGGCAAGCCGGTGCAGCCAAGGGTTCTGTTGGCCCGAATCCGGGCCATGCTCCGGCGGATGGAAACCGCCCCTGCCGGTAATCCGGAAGAAGGTGGTGAGGAGCCTGTGCGCTTGCAGTTCAACGACCTGGTGGTTGATCGCTCCATGCGGGAGGCCTGGCTCAGTGAAGAAAGCATTGACCTGACCAGCGCAGAATTTGACCTGCTTTGGCTGCTGGCCAGTAATGCCGGTCGGGTGCTCAGCCGTGAAGAGATCTTTACCGCCTTGCGTGGTATCGAGTACGACGGCCAGGACCGCTCCATTGATGTTCGGGTGTCCCGTATCAGGCCGAAAATCGGAGATGATCCCATTCACCCTCGTCGAATAAAAACGGTGCGCAGTAAAGGCTACCTGTTCGTAAAGGAAGCCTGACCGTTATTCCGCGGCCTGCCCTCCCTGGTGGGCAGGCCGTGTTACCAGGGTAGGCCCAATGTCCCTGAAATTTTTCCTGACAGTCTATGCTCGCCTGGCCGGTGTCACCGCGCTGGTGATTCTGCTGTGTGTTCTTCTGTTCAACGGTATCAACTCCGTTCGTCATCAATTCTGGCATGAACGTTTCGCGGACCCCTTGATGCGCTGGCTGGCGGCGACGCCCGCGCCCACAAGGCAGTATCACTGGATGCCGTCCCTGTTCGATCTGCGCTCTGGCCCGCCGGAGCAGTTCGACCTGGACAAAGTGGCCATCGAGCGGCTGGGGTATGGGCAGGTGGTGGCGCAGCGTACCGATGTTGGGTTTCGTTATCTGGTTCGCTCTTTCGAGGGTGGCCTCGTCAGCCTGCGCCTGGAGCAACCATACCGGGAAATGGCCCAGGCAGTTGCCCTGGTGGTTCGATGGCATCTGGAAACGGTGAACCCTGAGCAGCGGGCCGATGTTGCCGCGCAACTGGCGGAGGCCCTGGGCGTGCGTGTTGAACCGGTACAGGACCTGCAGGCGCTGCCCAATCAGGACGTTATTGAAGACATCGCCAACACGGGGCTGGTGGTTTTCAATGAGCAGGGCACCCGAAACACCCAGGTGCTGCTGCGCCTTGAGGAAGGTGATCTGGTTGTTGTTCGCATGCCGTCACCGTTCAATCCCTGGGCCTGGCCAATGATTGTCCTGCTTGGCATCGTGGTGGGCTCGGTGCTGGCGGCCGCACTGTTCCTGGCCATGAGGTTTGTCGATGGCCATCTCAGGAAGGTGGAATCTGTGGCGGTGCGTATTGGCCGTGGCGAAATGGGCGCCCGGGTGGAGTCAGAGGATGGCACACTGGTGTCGCGGCTTGCCTGTTCGTTTAACAGTATGGCGGAGCACATACAGCGGCTGGTTCAGGTTCAGCGGGAAATGATCCACGCCGTTTCCCACGAATTGCGCACCCCGGTAGCCCGAATTCGCTTTGGTGTCCAGATGATCGAATCCGGAAGCAGCCCGGAAGTTCTCGAGAAGCAACTGGACGGTATCGATGGTGATATCCAGGAGCTCGATGAGCTGATTGATGAAATACTGACCTACGCCCGCCTGGAGCAGGGTGGGCCGGTGTTCAGCTTGCGTGAGGACTCGGTAACCGACCTTGTTCGGCAAGTGGTTTCTGAACAACAGATGATCCGCCCGGAGATCCGGATTGAGTGTCGTATAGATGAGGAATCCGAGCGTTGGGCCCTGTCGGATGTGGAGCCCAGGTACATCCACCGGGCTATCCAGAATCTGGTGGGTAATGCAGGCCGGTATGCTGCTGGCCGGGTGCTGGTGAACTGCCATCTTGACGAGGACAACTGCCGGGTTGACGTGGAAGACGACGGCCCGGGGATCCCCGAGCAGGACTGGGAGAAGGTGTTCACCGCCTTTGCCCGGCTGGATGACAGCCGCACCAGGACCTCGGGTGGCTATGGCCTGGGGTTGTCTATCGTACGGCGCATTCTTTACTGGCATGGCGGCCAGGCATTTGTCGGGCGCAGTGACGAGCTTGGAGGCGCGCGATTCAGCCTGGTCTGGCCAAGGCGTAAGCCGGATGATGCCATTTTGTGAGCCAGTGCTCACGACCTCACCTGATGTAACAAAGCTCTACAGAATAACTACTGAATACGGCGGCTCCCGGAGTAAGAATTGACAGCGTAAGGGATGACTTTTGAGGTTGTAGTTCTTACGAACTTTCCTTGTTTCATTCGTCATTTGAGGGCCGGATTTATCCGGCCCTTTTTTTATGCAAAATTTCCCGCCAATGGTGGTTATTCACACTCGGAATGTTCTCGGGCTGGTAGACTCTCCTGAAAAAAGGAGATCTGAATGTCCCGCTATTTGCTTGCCATTGATCAGGGTACCACCAGCTCCCGGGCCATCGTTTTCGATGCCAGGGGTACGCAGGTGGCGGTCGCCCAACAGGAGTTTCACCAGTATTTTCCCCGAGACGGCTGGGTTGAACATGACGCCGTGGAGATATGGGACAGCACCCTGGCGGTGTGTCGCGAGGCTTTGGAAAAAGCCGGTGTCCAGGCGTCTGACCTGGCCGGTATCGGGATTACCAATCAACGGGAAACGACGGTTGTATGGGACCGTGAGACCGGCGAGCCGATCCACCATGCCATTGTCTGGCAGGATCGCCGTACCGCTTCGTTGTGCACCAAGCTCAAGTCGGATGGCCATGAGGTCCTGGTGGTTGAACGCACGGGCCTGCTGATTGATCCCTATTTTTCTGCCACCAAGGTTGCCTGGCTGCTGGACAATGTGGAGGGTGCCCGCAAGCGAGCTGAAGCCGGTGAGCTGGCGTTTGGTACCGTCGATACCTGGTTGTTGTGGAACCTGACCAATGGTCAGTCCCATTACACCGATGCCACCAACGCATCACGAACGGCCCTGTTCAATATCCATAACCAGGACTGGGACGATGACCTGCTGGCGCTTTTTCGGGTGCCCAAAGCGTTGTTGCCAGAAGTGCTCGACTGTGCCGATGAATATGGCGATACCCACGCGGATTGGCTTGGGGCACCGGTCAAGGTGGCGGGCATTGCCGGTGATCAGCATGCCGCGCTGATCGGCCAGGCCTGTTTTGAGCCTGGTATGGCGAAGAGTACCTACGGAACGGGCTGTTTTTTAATGCTTAATACCGGTGACCAAGCCCTGCGTTCGGAAAACCGGTTACTGACCACCATGGCTTACCGGCTAAACGGTAAACCATGCTATGCCATCGAAGGCAGTATTTTTGTTGCTGGCGCCGCCATGCAATGGCTCAGGGACGGTTTGCGCCTGATTACCCATGCCAGCGAGTCGGCAGGCCATGCCGAAACGGTGGGTGTGGATAACCCGGTTTATCTGGTGCCGGCGTTCACCGGGTTGGGGGCTCCCCACTGGGACCCGAATGCCAGGGGCGCCATCTTGGGACTTACTCGTGATACCGGTATTGCTGAGATTGTCACCGCTGGACTGCAGTCGGTGTGTTACCAGACCAAGGACCTGGTGAGGGCCATTCGCAACGATGGCGCGCGCCTGGAGTCGATCCGGGTAGATGGCGGCATGGCGGTAAACGACTGGGTAATGCAGTTTCTCTGTGACATTCTGAACGTGACCGTTGATCGGCCAAAGGTAACAGAAACCACCGCCCTGGGCGCGGCGTATCTGGCAGGACTACAGACCGGGGTGTTCGAAAGCCTGGAGCAGATTTCCGATATGTGGGAGTGCGAGCGGCAATTCCGGCCGGATATGAAGCCGGCGCTTCGGGAATCGCTGTATGCAGGCTGGCTGGATGCAGTCGAGCGGGTCTGCAACAACTGACCCGCACTCTCAACTGGTGCGTTCGAAGGCAATCAGGTGATCGGCTTCGACACGCACCGGCACGTGTTCGCCCATGTGGAAGTCCAGGTGGCTTCGGAACAGGGCCTCGAATTCGGTATCTTCTGAGCACCGGAACCGATACAGGGTTGAAGTGCCTGCGAAGGTTTTCTCCACCACTTTGGGTTTCAGGTCGGAGTGCTCATCGTAGACGATGTCGTCCGGGCGAATCAGAACGTCCAGTAACGTGCCCGGCTTCCATTTATAGGCCCGGTTGCCGTGGATAACGCCCAGTTCGGATTCAATGGTGTCCGGCCCCAGGGCGGTACCGGGAATGAAGCCGCCCTGGCCAACAAAGCTGGCTACGAAGCGGTTGGCGGGTTCGTGATACAGGTTGTAGGGTACGTCCCATTGCTGCAGGGTGCCGTCTTTGAGCACCGCCACCTGATCGCACATGGCAAACGCTTCCTGTTGGTCATGGGTGACCAGGATAGCGCTGATGCCGAGTGTTTTCAGGATATCCCGTACATCCAGGCTCAGCCGGCGACGAAGGTCGGTATCCAGGTTCGAGAACGGCTCATCGAGCAGAATAAGCGTTGGCTCTGGCGCCAATGCCCTGGCCAGGGCAACCCGCTGTTGCTGGCCGCCGGATAGCTCATGGGGGTAGTTGTTTGCCAGGTCCTGTAGGTGAACCAGGTTGAGCAGTTCCATAACTTTCTGGCGGCGTTCGGCCTTGTTCATGTTCCTCAGGCCAAACCCGACGTTATCGGCGATGGTCAGGTGCGGGAACAACGCGTAATCCTGAAACACCATGCCGATACGCCGCTTTTCGGGAGCCAGGGTGCGCCCGGGAAGGCTGATTGCCTGGGACTGGAGCTGGATTTCCCCGCTGTTTAAGGGCAAGAAACCGGCCAGGGCTCTGAGAATGGTGCTTTTGCCACAGCCACTGGGGCCGAGCAGGCACCCGATGTCGCCGTGGCTCAGGGCGAAGCTGACGTCTTTAACGACAGAGTCGCCGCCATAGCCGCAGGACAGGTTGTTGACTTCCAGCAGCCAGTCGGCCGGTGGCAGCAAAGATTCAGGCATGGATCAGTCCAGGCGATTGAGAATGAGGAACTCGAGTAGGGCCTTCTGGGCGTGCAGGCGGTTTTCCGCTTCATGCCACACCACTGAACCCGGGTGTTCCATCATGTCGGCGGAAATCTCCTCGCCACGGTGGGCAGGCAGGCAGTGCATGAACAGGGCATCCTTGGCGGCCACAGACATCAGTGCCGGGTTGATCTGGTAGTCCTGAAAGGCTCTCTCTCGGGCCTTTTGCTCGTCTTCCTGGCCCATGGAGGCCCAGACATCGGTGACCAGCAGGTTGGCACCCTTTGCAGCGTCTTCCGGTGTGCGCACCACGGTTACGCGATCACTGTGGGCTTTCAGCAGGTTGCTGTCTGGTTCATACCCTTCCGGGCAAGCCACGTTCAGACGAAAATCGAACTGGGCCGCCGCGTTGATGTAGGAGTGGCACATATTGTTGCCATCACCAATCCAGGCAACGGTAGCTCCGCGGATGCTGCCGCGATGTTCACGATAGGTTTGCATATCCGCCAGCAGTTGGCACGGGTGGAATTCGTCGGTCAAGGCGTTGATCACCGGCTTGCTGGAAGCCGAGGCAAAGCGCTCAACGGTTTCGTGGGCAAAGGTCCGGATCATCACCGCATCCACCATGCTGGATATCACGATGGCAGAGTCCTCGATGGGCTCGCCCCGGCCAAGCTGGGTGTCCCGGGGTGACAGGAACATGGCGGTGCCACCGAGCTGGGTCATGCCCGCTTCAAAGGAAACCCGTGTGCGGGTGGACGACTTTTCAAAGATCATCGCCAATACCCGGTTTTTCAGGGAATCCCGGGTTTTACCCGCATGCCACTCTTTACGAAGCCTGGACGCATGATCAAGGAGCTGTTCCAGCTCACTGGTTGTCATGTCGTTCAGGGTCAGAAAATGTCTTGCCGCCATGAAAGGCCCCTGTTTCAAGGAAACTGCTGTACGGTTTGCATCTGAAAAGGGCATCAAGTCTAGCCCTTCACAACCCGTAAAACAACGCCGGGCGTGGGGTGGTTGCTCTGGGTCAAACACATCGGTTTGGTGGCTAATCGACCCGCCGTGTACAATAGCGGTTAAGTGCCGTGTAACGGTAAACCTGATTTCAACCAGAGGTATGAGTTCATGGATATCAATGAAACCATCAAGAGCCAGCTCGAAGAGAACCCGGTCATTCTTTACATGAAGGGCACTCCGCAGGCACCACAGTGCGGTTTCTCCGCCCGTACCGTTCAGGCTCTGATGGCGTGCGGTGAGCGGTTTGCGTTCGTGAACATTCTGGACAATCAGGAGCTGCGCGAAGCCCTCAAAGTTTATTCAAGCTGGCCGACTTACCCGCAGCTCTACATTGGTGGTGAGCTGGTGGGCGGTTGTGACATCGTTCTGGAAATGTCCGAGAGCGGTGAGCTGGCCAAGGCGGTTAAAGACGCGGTCAAGCAAGCCGAAGCCTGAGTTTTTTTAGCGGCGCTTCGGGGTGAACACCAGCTTTACCTCGAAGCGGTCCCGCTCTTCTCCTTTTGGCTCCGGATAGGGGCTGGCAGCGAGCGCTGCACGATACGCTGCATCATCAATCCCCTGAATGCCTGTCGACGCCACAACCCGTGCCCGGGTGAGGGCGCCATTGTCGAGAAGCCTGAGTTCCAGTTCCATGGTGAGTGTCTCCTGCAGGCCCGCAATCGCAGGCACCCGCTGCCGCTCCAATTGTTCTGCCAGATGGGTGGCCAGCAGAATCAGGTATGGGTCCTGCCCTGACGGCGACAGGGCTATCCGCTGAATCGCTTCCGGCTCATCTGTGGTGGTTGAGGTTGACGGTGTGGAGGCCGCCGATTCAGGGCTGGCAGGTTGCTGTTGTGAGCGGGGTCGGCTGGATTCGGTTCTGGCTGCTGGCTCTGGGCTGGGCTGTGCGGTTTGGGTCGAGCCAGGCTCGGCAACGGGTCGGTTTGCTGAGTCGGTCGTTATTTGCTCAGGGGCCTCAACGGTAAAATCCGGATGCCTCGGGAGTTGTGGTTCAGCGGCGTTGGGGCTGGATGCGGTGCTGGTTTCGGAGGCCGGGGACTGGAGGGTAAACACCAGGCGATGACTGAACTCCCGGGCTTCCCTCAGGGGTGAGGGAAGTCCGGCCAGTAGCAAGGTGTGCACTGTCAGGGCCAGGGATATGGCCAGAACCAGCCGATAGGACGCCGGGATCGACGGAGGTCGAAGGCCTGGCTCTGACATCGCAATCAGGCGGTTTTGGTGCGCAGGTTGCCCACGACGGCATTCAAGGCACGGTCAATCAGGGCGCCCTGTTCCAGGAGCGTCAGGCGGCCCCGGCGCATTTCGTGGGCCAGTTCCACCCTGGTTTTCTCGATCACCTTCAGGCCCATGCGATTGACGAACACGAAACAATCGGCCTCTTCGATAACCGCAGACAGTTTACATCGGAAGCTGGTACCGTTGACCAGCTTGAACTCGACCCAGTTGCCGATCTCGATGTCATCCAGCTTCGCTACATACTCCGCAATGGCAGCATCTTCCAGTTCCTGCTGGCGCTCAACGGCGGTCTGATGCACGGTGGGCGCTTCTTCTTCGATCTCTTCAGGGCTGTCCTGGCGTGCCTCGATGGCCGCATTGGTGCGGAAGGCTTCCGCCAGTTCGTGCTTAAGCTGCCCCATCATCTGGTCCAGACGAGAAGCGTTGTAAGACACTTCCTCCAGCCCGGCCCGGAGTGTCTTGAGTAAGGCAGGGACAACCCGGACCCATTGATCTCGTTCTTCGTCTTCCTCGTGGGGATGCAGGCACCAGATCAGGTCGTCTACCACCCGGGCCGTCTCGTGCCAGCGGTGCTCGGTGTCGTCACGCAGGTAGGCGAGAAACATGACCCGGCTCCAGCCATTAATCAGAATATCGTGAACCGGCTCGGGCAGGCGGTATCGGGAGACTTTTTCTTTGATCAGCCGATCGACCGCTTCCTGGGCCTTCTGGGACTTGATGCGGCCCCGTTCAGACTCCCGGGTACGTTGTTCCACCAGAGACGCCTTGCGGTTTTCGCGCTCCAGGAACTGTTCGAACTCCTGGTTCAGGGTTTCAAACAGGGCGACATCGCCGTCAAACTCGTTGAGAATTCGCTGCACGACGTTATGAATCTGGCCATAGAGCTTGTCTCTGGCTTTTTCATCACTGGAGCTCCAGCCAATACCGGCGCGGGCAAGGGAGTTGAGCAGTTTGCGGGCCGGGTGGGTAGCCTTGCTGAAAAAGCTTTTGTCCTTGATGACCACTTTCAATATCGGAATCTGAAGCCGGCTGATCAGTACCTGTACCGGAGCAGACAGGTTGTAGTCATCCAGTATGAACTCGAACAGCATGGAGACCAGGTTGATCAGGTCTTCGTCTACTTCATTCAGTGCTGGCTTGCGTCCATCCTGGCCTTCGGCTCTTGCCAGCAATTGCTGCACGATCTGCCGGAGATCCAGTTCCACCGGTTTGCCGGTGCTTAGATCTTCGCTGTCCTGAAGGTTGTCGTAGCTAGGCAGGGAATTGAGCATATCTGCCAGTTCAGGTCCTCCGACTACCCGCAGGGCCGGGTCCGCGCTACGTGGAGGCAGGCCTGAATTGGCCCTCTGCAGCGCCAGCATCTGGCGAATCTGATCAAACAGGGCGGTGTCTTCAGGTCTCTGCTCGTAAGCGGCGGCTTCACCGCCTACGGTCTTGGGCGCTTCGCCCTGGGCTGGCTTGCCTGAGGCTTTTTGCTGTTGGCCAGCCTTGCCGTGGAATCGGAAGTTGGGGATGACGCCGGCCTGAATCAGTATTCGGTTGGCTTCATCCAGCAGCATGCCCAGGTTGGACACCACGTAGCGATCAAACTGCTTGAGAACGATCAGCCGCTCCCGAATCTGGATCTCCAGCGCCTGGATGGCCTCGGTGAACGCGCTGCACAGGTGTTCCGGTGCCATTGGGTTAACCGGCACCTCTTCAGTGGCGTCCGGGTACACTTCGGTGAATCTTGCCTGCAGCTGAATCAGGGGCCCCTGGAAGTGCGCCTTGGCCTTGGTGATCATGGCATTCAGGGCAACCTGTTCTTCCAGGTCATCATTGCCGACCAGCGACAGGGTGTCTGCACTTGCCTGCTGGGTGGCGTCCGGCGTTTGCAGTTGTCCGGCGTGGGGTGGGTTGGCAAAGAACTGGGCAACGGCGTTCTGGAAATGCCGCTCAACCCCTTTGCGCTTTATGCGGATTTCCCGCATCGCTTCAAAGTACCGGTTCTGCTCGTTGTTACTACGGGCATTATTCGCCAGTTCGAAGAGTGAATCATCGACAGCGTCAAAAGCCCCTTGCAGCAAATCTCCCAGTCCCGCGACAACCGTGTCACGGATACGGGTTACCTCCGCAGGAACCGGCCGGGAGCTGGCTGCTTCCCGGTGTTCGCGGAGGTAATGTATGCCGGACTGCTTGTTCATGGCCGACTCCTGTTTACGCCTCAACCGGATACATGACCGAGCTTGCTCTTCTTCTATTCTGAATTATTGGTTAAATTTAGCGCATTTTTGGTTGGATTAACATGAATAAACGCTAACCTGGGACGTCATTCAAAAAGCCGGCCTCATCGGCCGTGTCCGGTTCACCGAGCCGGGCGGGGTTCCAGGGCCGGCCGAGACCGTTTGCCGAGGCGTTTGGGGTGCACAATCGCCGCTTTCACCACGTTGTCCTTGATCTGTAGCACCTCCACCCGATGGCCACCCACTTTGAGGCAGACGTTGGTTTCCGGAATGTTTTCCAGGGTTTCGGTGATCAGGCCGTTCAGGGTTTTCGGACCGTCGGTGGGCAGTTTCCAACCCAGGGTCTTGTTGATGGATCTGACCGCTGTACCGCCGTCGATGATGTAGGTGCCGTTATCCTGTGGAATGATGTCTTGTGAGGTGGCGGAGTAATCGGTGGTGAACTCGCCCACAATCTCTTCAAGGATGTCTTCCAGTGTGGCCAGGCCCAGAACCTCTCCGTATTCATCCACCACGATGCCAAAGCGGCGCCGGCCCTTCTGGAAATTGAGAAGCTGGGTGTTCAGGGGGGTGCTCTCCGGAATGAAATAGGGTTCCTGGCTTAGTTGCATCAGCATGGCCTTGTTGATTTCCGGCTCCTGGAGCAGTTTGGCAGCGCTGCGCAGGTGCAGAATGCCCTGAATGTTGTTGATGTCTCCCTTGTACACCGGCAGGCGGGTGTGCTGGCTGCTTCTGAGCTGGCGCAGGATGGTGTCGGTGTCGTCTTCCAGGTCGATGCCCGCCACTTCGTTGCGGGGCACCATAATGTCGTTTACGGTCACTTTTTCCAGGTCCAGTATGCCTACCAGCATGTCTTTATGCTTGGCGGGTATCAGTGCGCCGGCCTCATTAACAACTGTTCTGAGTTCTTCCCGGCTCAGGTGGTCCTCTGTGGCCTGGGCTGAAGATACGCCGAGCAGACGCAAAATGCCGGTGGTGAACAGGTTAACCGCCCACACCAGCGGGTAGAGGGTCTTCAGTAGCGGCCTGAGCACATAGCTGGCAGGAAAAGCAATTTTCTCCGGGAACAGGGCCGCCAGTGTTTTCGGGGTAACTTCGGCAAAGATCAGGATAACGATGGTGAGCAGTATGGTGGCGATAGCGATGCCGGCATCGCCCCAGATCCGGATGGCGATCACGGTGGCGATGGCCGAGGCAAAGATATTGACGAAGTTGTTGCCGATCAGGATAACGCCAATCAACTGGTCGGTCCGGTTCAGGAGTTTCTGGGCGCGGCGTGCGCCTTTATGGCCGGTTTTCGCCATGTGTTTCAGGCGGTACCGGTTGAGGGACATCATTCCCGTCTCTGAGCTTGAGAAGAAGCCCGACAGGATAATCAGGCCGACAAGAAGAATGAACAGCGCCGTCAGCGATGTTTCGTTCAAAAGAAAAGCCCTTATATTGACGACAAGAGTGGAAAATAGGGTGTGTTGGTTTGTGGTGTCAAGCGATTCGGGCGATCAGCCGCCTCTCTGGAACAGCAGTTCCAGCACGAATTTGCTGCCGTAGAATGCCAGCATGAGCAAGGCGCACCCGGCCAGAGTCCAGCGGCTGGCGGTCATTCCCCGCCATCCTTTGGTGTAGCGGCCTACCAGCAGGCCAATAAACACCATCAGCGAGAGCATGGAGAACAGCGTTTTGTGGGCCAGGTCCTGGGCAAACAGGTCTTCGATGAAGACTGCGCCAGTGACAATGGCCAGTACCAGTAGGACAACGCCCGCCCAGACCATTTCAAATAGCAGAGACTCCATGGTTTGCAGTGGCGGGAGGTTGCGGACCAGCAAGCTGTTGTAGTTGTGTTTGAGCTGCCGGTTCTGGAAGTACAGCAGTACCGCCTGAATGGCCGCCAGGGTGAACAGGCTGTAGGCTGTCACTGACAGCGCAATGTGCGACAGCATGCCATAGCTCTGGTCTGGCACAAGGCGGGAGGGGGTGTGGGTGATCAGTGTCATCACAATCGTCAGTGCCGCGATTGGGTAGGCCCCGAGGAACAGGCTTGCGACGGGCTTGGTCAGGTTCAGCCCCAATAACAGAAACACGATCAGCCAGGAAATGAGCACGGAACTTTTGAAGAAGCTCAAATCGAAGCCGCCATCCATGTGCACGGTCTGGGCAATCAGCAGGCCATGGCCAATCAGTGCCAGGATGCCAATCAGGGTGGTGATGGCCAGATTACTCTGTACCCGCCCCCTGAAATGCAGAGCTTGCAGGGCGGTTCCAACGCTGTAAAGAAAGAGTGCGGTAACCGCGAGAATCAGCGTTCCCATGACATCCTTAATGTGTTGCCTTGTAATGAAAGCGGGCACGGAGTTGTTCAGAGGCTCCGTAGTCTGGGTATAATGTCGCGATTATGCAACAGGAATCAAGCAGCCCGGGCTGGCTTCTTGATTTGTGTGAACAATTTCTCCGGGGTACGGAAGAGCAACATGTTTGAGAACCTCCAGGACCGGCTATCCGGTAGCTTGCGCAAGATCTCCGGCCAGGCACGCCTGACCGACGACAACATCAAAGACACGCTTCGCGAAGTTCGTATGGCGCTGCTGGAAGCAGACGTCGCGCTGCCGGTGGTCAAGGATTTCATCGAAGGTGTCCGGCAGCGGGCTATTGGTCAGGAAGTCCAGCGCAGCCTCACGCCGGGTCAGGTGTTTGTAAAGGTTGTCCAGCAGGAGCTGGAGCGTGTGATGGGCGAGGGGAATGAATCCCTCAACCTGTCTACCCGGCCGCCGGCGGTGATCATGATGGCTGGTTTGCAGGGTGCCGGTAAAACCACGACGGTCGCCAAGCTCTCCCGTTTCCTTAAAGAGCGTCAGAAAAAGTCCGTGATGGTGGTCAGTGCCGATATTTATCGGCCGGCGGCCATCCGGCAGCTGGAGACCCTGGCCGGTGAGGTGGGTGTCGAGTTTTTTCCCAGCACCACCGAGCAGGACCCAGTGGATATTGCGAACGGTGCCATAGAGGCGGCGCGGCGCAAGCATATCGATGTGGTCATTCTCGATACCGCCGGTCGCCTGCACGTAGACGAGCAGATGATGGGCGAGATCGGGCGGCTGCATAAGGCCGTGAGCCCGGTAGAAACCCTGTTCGTGGTTGATGCCATGACCGGTCAGGATGCCGCGAATACCGCCAAGGCGTTCAACGATGCCCTGCCGCTGACCGGTGTGGTACTGACCAAGACCGATGGCGATGCCCGGGGTGGTGCGGCGCTGTCCGTGCGCCATATTACTGGCAAGCCGATCAAGTTCCTGGGTGTTGGCGAGAAATCTGATGCTCTGGAGCCGTTTTATCCGGACCGTGTTGCTTCCCGCATTCTGGGTATGGGGGATGTGCTTTCCCTTATTGAGGAGGCCGAGCGCAAGCTGGATAAACAGAAGGCCGAGAAACTTACCAAAAAGATCAAGAAGGGTAAGGGGTTTGATCTGGAGGATTTTCGCGACCAGCTCCAGCAGATGAAGAACATGGGTGGCATTGGCGGCCTGCTGGACAAGTTGCCTGGCATGGGGCAGATGGCCCAGATGGCGCAGCAGCAGGTCAATGACAAGTCGGTTGGCCAGATGGAAGCCATCATCTGCTCCATGACGCCCAAGGAGCGCCGTTACCCGGATGTGATCAACAACTCCCGCAAACGCCGCATTGCCGCCGGCTCCGGCACCCAGATACAGGATGTGAATCGACTGCTGAAGCAGCACAAGCAGATGCAGAAGATGATGAAGAAATTTGGCAAGAAAGGCGGAATGGCCAACATGATGCGTGGTCTTGGTGGTATGATGCCGCCCGGCGGCGGTGGTGGTGGCATGCCCCCGTTCGGCCGTATGTAAAAAGCCTTACATATAAAATGGGGAAACCGAGCGTTTCCCTGTTTTCATTGGCGCTTTTTTGGCATAGAATAGCGCCCCTTTCGAGTATGGGTCTTCTCGTCAGCCGCCAGTCGGCATGGTGAGAATCGTACAAAGTTCGTACAACAGAACAGGATATTGGTCGAAATGGTAACAATCCGTTTGGCTCGTGGCGGCTCCAAGAAGCGCCCGTTCTACCATCTGACAGTCACTGACAGCCGTAACTCCCGTGACGGCCGTTTCATTGAGCGTGTTGGTTTCTTTAACCCGGTTGCCCGCGGCCAGGAAGAGCGTCTGCGTGTAAATCGTGAGCGCGTTGATTTCTGGCTGGGCCAGGGCGCCCAGGCAAGCGATCGCGTTGCCCAGCTGCTTAAAACTGCTGGTTAATTGCACGTAAAGACCGGGGTTTGACAGGCATGACACAGCATCCACAGGAAACTGTGATCGGCCAGATCACCTCGGTGTTCGGGGTCAAGGGTTGGCTTAAAGTCTTCTCTTATACTGATCCCCGGGAAGGGATACTGGCTTATCGTGACTGGACCCTGGTCCTGGACGGTAAGCGTATCCCGGTAAAGCTTGAGGAGGGTCGCCGCCAAGGGCAGGGGATCGTCGTCAGGCTTAAAGGTGTTGATGATCGTGAGCTGGCCCGTACCTATGGCGGTGCCGAGATCCGGGTTCCAACCGAGCAGTTGCCGGAATTGCCTGAAGGGGAATTCTATTGGCACCAGCTGGAGGGGCTTGAAGTGTTCACGGTTGAGGGTGAGTGCCTGGGTAAGGTGCATCACCTGCTGGAAACAGGCTCCAACGATGTCCTGGTGGTGCGCGCAACGGCGAGCTCCATTGACCAGCGCGAACGGCTTATCCCCTATCTGCCTGATCAGGTGGTTCACGGGGTAGATCTGGACAACTCGCGCATGGTGGTCGACTGGGATCCGGAGTTCTGACGGGTGTGGATTGGCGCGGTCAGTCTGTTCCCGGAAATGTTTTCTGCGGTGACGGATTACGGTATTACCGGCAGGGCAGTTCGTGAAGGGTTACTGACCTTCAACTGCTGGAATCCCCGGGATTATACCCACGACCGACATCGCACGGTGGATGACCGGCCCTATGGCGGCGGCCCCGGAATGCTGATGAAAATTCAGCCTCTCAGGGATGCCATCCATGAGGCCAGGGCATCGGCACCCGGCAAGGCCTGTGTGGTCTACCTTTCGCCGCAAGGTGAAAGGCTGGATCAGTCGGTGGTGGAGTCTCTGGCCGCCGAACAGCAGCTGATTCTCGTTGCCGGTCGTTATGAAGGCGTAGATGAGCGCCTGATATCGGCGGAAGTCGACCGGGAAGTGTCTCTGGGGGATTTTGTCCTCTCAGGTGGCGAACTGGCGGCGATGGCTGTGATTGATGCGGTAACACGCCTCATCCCCGGAGCGCTGGGTCATGCGCAGTCAGCGGAGCAGGATTCCTTCGCTGACGGTTTGCTGGATTGTCCGCACTATACCCGGCCCGAGGTTTACGAAGGTCAGGCGGTGCCGGAAGTTCTTTTGGGCGGTCACCATGAACAGATCCGGCGTTGGCGATTGAAAGAATCGTTGAGGCGAACCCGGGAGCGACGCCCCGACCTGCTGAAAAGGCGGGTGCTTACGGAAGAAGAGCGTCAGCTTCTGGAAGAAATTTTTAACGAACCGGGTGTCTCTGAGTCATCAGGGCATTGAAAGATTGGGTATCAGGAGCATTACGATGAGCGGCAAGAACAACATCATCAGTCAACTTGAAGCAGAACAGATGACCAAGGAAATCCCTGCGTTCGCGCCGGGTGACACCGTGGTTGTTCAGGTTCGCGTAACTGAAGGTAACCGTGAGCGTCTGCAGGCGTTTGAAGGCGTGGTTATCGGCAAGCGCAACCGTGGCATGAACTCTTCCTTCACTGTTCGTAAGATCTCTTACGGCGTGGGCGTTGAGCGTACTTTCCAGACCTTCTCCAAGCTGATTGACAGCGTGAGCGTGAAGCGTCGCGGTGACGTGCGTCAGGCCAAGCTTTACTACCTGCGCGATTTGTCTGGTAAGGCGGCTCGTATCAAGGAAAAGCTTAACTGATTCAAGCTTCTGGCTGATCAGTAACAAAAAAAGCAGCCTCGAGGGGCTGCTTTTTTTATGCTGTAATGCCGACAGGCAGCCAGTGAAGAGGTGTCATCTTGCCCCGGCCAGACGATGAGCAGTTGATAACCCGGTTTTCTGATGCCATCTGGCTGGAAGATGGCTTGGGTGAGAAAACCCGTCAAGCCTATGCCAGTGATTTGTTCAGGCTGGCCGATTGGTTGCAGACCCAGCCAGGTAGCCCAGTACTCCGTGATGCCCGGCGCACCGATCTTCTGGCCTGGATGTCGAGAGGGCTTGCGGATGGCCTCAAAACCAGTACCGCAGCCCGGCGGTTGTCTGGCATTCGTCGTTTTTATCGCTTCCTGCTGCGTGAGGGCCTGATTGCCGAAGATCCCACCCTCAGAATCGACAGCCCGCGGTTGCCCCGGCGGCTGCCGGATACCCTGACTGAAGATGATGTGGATGCCTTGCTCACAGAGCCGGACCCGCAGGAGCCAATAGAGCTGCGCGACCGGGCCATGTTGGAAATTCTGTACGGTTGCGGACTGCGGGTATCTGAGCTGACCGGGTTGACGGTTGATCAGGTTAATCTGCGTCAAGGGGTTGTCCGCATCAGTGGTAAAGGCGGCAAAGAACGGCTAGTGCCCTTGGGCGAGGAAGCGGTGGACTGGTTGGTTCGCTACATGAAAGAGGCCCGCAACAAGTTGTTGAAGGGCAAAAGCAGTAACGCCCTGTTTCCCGGTAATCGGGCCACGGCCATGACTCGCCAGACCTTCTGGCATCGAATCAAGCATTATTCAATTCGCGCAGGCATCCATAAGCCTATTTCTCCGCATACCCTGCGCCATGCCTTTGCCACGCATCTGCTTAATCACGGTGCTGATTTGCGGGTGGTGCAGATGCTGCTGGGGCATTCCGATCTTTCGACGACTCAGATCTACACTCATGTGGCGCGCCAGCGGCTTCAGGATTTGCACCAGGCACACCATCCCCGGGGCTAATCTGGTATGTTAGCCGGATGAACTTTTGCTGAGTGGCGGTGTCGCATCACAAGGTTTCGAAATTACAAACACAGAAGGTAAGTTAACCCTATGAATCTGAATATTGTGGCCGTTGTGGCGGGTCTGGTGATGTCGCTGACCTGGGTTTCCGGGGCGAGTGCTGCCGACGCCGAGGATCGAATTGCCAAGCGCCTGATGGATGCGGTGCCTGGTCTGAAAGTGACCTCGGTGCGGGAATCGGAGGCGGCTGGTCTTTACGAAGTGCAAAGCAACAATGGCGACACCATTTACACCACGGCCGACGGTGTATACCTGCTGACCGGAGATCTGTTGAAGATTACCGACAACGGTATAGCTAACGTGTCAGAGGCGTCGCGGGCCGGGCAACGGAAAGAGCAGATGGCCGCGTTTGCCGGCAAGGGTGTGATTACCTACCCGGCGAAGGGGGAACAGAAGGCGGTCATTGATGTGTTTACCGACATTGATTGCCCCTACTGCCGGAAAATGCATGACGAAGTGCCGCAGTTAAACGACTATGGCATCACCGTGAACTACTATGGTTTCCCTCGTTCCGGCCCTGGAACTCCCTCGTTCACAAAGTACGTGTCGGTCTGGTGCGCTGAGGATCAGCAGGAGGCGATGGACGCAGCCAAGGGTGGGAAGTCCGTGCCCCAGAAAAGCTGTGATAACCCGGTCGAGGAACAGTACCGCCTGGGTGGCCAGGTAGGGGTCACCGGTACACCGGCCATTCTTCTCGAAGACGGTAACATGGTCCGGGGCTACGTACCTGCGCGAAACCTGGCCGAGGGTCTAGGGATTCTGTGATTTACCCCGGAGCTGTCGCACAGCTCCGACGTTTATCGTGTTAACTGCAACGGATTCAGGGCTTATTCAGAGGGCCCCGAATCGGTATACTATTGCCCTTTGTTGCAATCCATCAGCACCCCATCGGGATCAGAGGTGAGAGCTTGAAAGACGTTAATGTCGGAATTTGCGGACTGGGAACCGTTGGCGGCGGTACATTCAATGTCCTGACTCGCAATGCCGCGATTATTGCGGGGCGTGCGGGCTGCAATATCCGGATTACCCGGGTGGCCAGTCGCCATAGCCGGGATGACCTGGAGCTTGGCAGCGTTCCTTTCAGTACCGACATCTTCGATGTGGTGAATGATCCTGATATTGATATCGTGGTTGAACTGATTGGTGGTTATGATGCCGCCAAAGAGCTGGTGCTGGCTGCTATTGCCCAGGGCAAGCATGTGGTGACCGCCAACAAGGCGCTGATTGCTGTGCACGGCAACGAGATTTTTGAGGCGGCGGAGAAGGCCGGCGTTGTTGTCGCTTACGAAGCCGGCGTTGCCGGTGGCATTCCGGTGATCAAGGCGGTACGTGAAGGCCTGGCGGCCAACCGCATCGACACCATTGCCGGCATCATCAACGGCACAGGTAACTACATCCTGACCGAGATGCGCGCAGGTCGTGAATTTGGTGAAGTGTTGAAAGAGGCCCAGGCCCTGGGTTACGCAGAGGCAGACCCGACCTTCGATGTGGAAGGCATTGATGCAGCCCACAAGCTGACCATCCTCGCAGCGTCAGGTTTTGGCGTTCCGCTGCAGTTCGAGAAAGCCTACACCGAAGGCATTTCCGGCATTACGCCTTACGACATTTCCCATGCCGAGCTCCTCGGCTACCGGGTAAAGCACCTGGGGATTGCTCGTCGCCGTGATGACGGTATTGAATTGCGTGTCCACCCAACGCTGGTGCCGCAAAGTCACCTGATTGCCCAGGTGGATGGCGTGCTCAATGCGGTGCTGGTAGATGGCGATGCGGTAGGGCAGACCATGTACTACGGCCCTGGTGCCGGTGACGAGGCCACAGCATCTGCGGTGATCGCAGACATCGTTGACGTAGCCCGCGCGGTTGCCAGCAGCAGTCAGCAGCGTGTTCCCTATCTGGGCTTCAGCCCGGAGGCTCTGGAAGACCTGTCGGTTCTGCCTATGGAAGATGTGCAGTCGGCTTACTACCTGCGTATTCAGGCCTTCGACCATCCGGGTGTGCTGGCCAAGATTGCCGCGATCCTGAGTGAGCATGGCATCAACATCGAATCGATCATGCAGAAAGAATCCGAATTCAAGGATGGCCGCATCCCGGTCATCATCCTGACCCACACCGTTCAGGAACGCCAGATGAACCTGGCCATCGAGGAAATGGAAGCCCTGGCCGACATCGATGGCAAGGTTGTCCGCATCCGCGCTGAAAACTTTAACTGACAGGTACGCACGTGAGATACATCAGTACACGGGGTGAAGCGCCCGCTCTGGGCTTTGAAGACGTTCTTCTGACAGGTCTGGCCACAGACGGCGGCCTGTATGTGCCGGAATCACTGCCGCACTTCAGTGTGGAAGAAATCCGCAGCTGGCGTGGGCTCCCTTATGCAGAGCTGGCTTACAAAGTGATGTACCCGTTTGTGGAAGACGCCATTCCAGCGGATGATTTCCGCAAGATGCTGGGCGAAACCTACAGCGTATTCAGTCATCAGGCGGTCGCGCCCCTGGTTCAGCTGGACACCAATGAATGGGTGATGGAGCTGTTCCGCGGCCCCACGCTGGCGTTCAAGGACTTTGCCCTGCAGCTGCTGGGTCGGCTGCTGGATTACGTCCTCGAGAAACGCAAGCAGCACGTGGTGATCATGGGTGCCACCTCCGGTGATACCGGCTCTGCCGCCATCGAAGGGTGCCGCCGTTGCGAGCATGTGGATATTTTTATCCTGCATCCGTACCAGCGAGTATCGGAAGTACAGCGCCGGCAGATGACTACGGTGCAGGGTGACAACATCCATAACATCGCGGTCAAGGGCAATTTCGACGACTGCCAGCGCATGGTGAAAGAAAGCTTCGGCAACCAGTCATTCCTGGGCGGCAAAACCCAGTTGGCGGCGGTGAACTCGATTAACTGGGCGCGGATCATGGCCCAGATCGTTTACTACTTCCAGGCGTCCCTGGCCCTGGGTGGCCCGGATCGTAGCATGGCGTTCTCGGTACCCACCGGCAACTTCGGTGACATTTTTGCCGGTTACCTGGCCAAGAAAATGGGCCTGCCGATTTCCCAACTGGTGATTGCCACCAACCGCAACGACATACTGCATCGCTTCATGAGCGGCAACAAGTATGAGCAGCATCAGTTGGAGCATACCCTGTCGCCGAGCATGGATATCATGGTGTCCAGCAACTTCGAGCGCCTTCTGTTTGACCTGCACGGTCGTGACGGTGCGGCGGTGAAAGATCTGCTGGAGCGGGCAGCCAAGGGTCCGGTCAGCATCGAAGACTACCGCTGGAAGCATGCCCGTAAGCTGTTCGACAGCGATGCGGTGGACGACAAAGCCACCTGCGATACCATCCGGGACATCTACGAGCAGAACGAATACCTGCTGGACCCGCATACCGCCATCGGTGTGCGCGCCGCCCGCAACTGCCGCCGTGACAGCGCCGTGCCCATGATTACCCTGGGTACCGCCCACCCGGCCAAGTTCCCGGACGCCATCTCCGAGTCTGGCCTGGTTGTGAAGCCGCAACTGCCTGCCCACATGGCGGATCTGTTTGAGCGGGAAGAGCGCTACACCGTGCTGGATAACAGCGTGTCCGAGGTGCAGGGCTTTATCGCCAAGCATTGGAAGAACGCCTGATCCGGCATGACTCCTAAAAAGATCCTGCGTCGCCCCCAGCCGTCCGATGTGACGGGCTGGGGACAAAACCTGCCGCCCATCCTTCGCCGCCTGTACGCCGCTCGCGGTGTACAGTCCGACGATCAGCTCCAATACACCCTGAAACACCTGGCGTCGCCGATGCAGCTTCGCGGTATTGATCGCGCGGTTGAACTGCTGGCCGAGGCCGTTGCCCAGAAGCAACGGGTGATGGTGCTGGGGGATTTCGATGCCGATGGCGCTACCAGTACTGCCGTCGCCATGCTCGGCTTATCCATGTTGGGCGTGGCTGCGATCGACTTCCGGGTACCCAGCCGCTTCTCCGACGGCTACGGCCTGACGCCGGGCATCATTCACCGGTTGCAGGACGAAGGCGATTTACCCGACTTGCTCGTTACGGTCGATAACGGTATTTCCGCCATCGAAGGCGTGCGCGCCGCCCGGGAGTTGGGCATCAAGGTGGTCATCACCGATCACCACCTGGCCGGTGACGAACTGCCAGACGCCGATGCCATCGTTAACCCCAACCAGCCTGGCTGCCCGTTCCTGAGCAAGAACGCTGCCGGTGTTGGCGTGATGTTCTACGTGCTCACCGCCCTGCGCAAACACCTGCGGGACAACAACCTGCTGCCAGACCCGGAGCCCAACCTGGGTAACCTGCTGGACCTGGTGGCCCTGGGTACCGTGGCAGACGTAGTACCGCTGGACCACAACAACCGGATTTTTGTAGAGCAGGGCATCCGCCGCATCCGCAAAGGCGAAGCCCGACCGGGCATCCTGGCCCTGCTGGAAGTGGCTGGCCGCGACTACACCGAAATCAGCGCTACGGACCTCGGCTTCGTGGTTGGCCCGCGCCTGAACGCCGCCGGCCGGCTGGACGACATGAGCATCGGCATCGCCTGCCTGCTCGCCGACAGCCGCGACGAAGCCCTGCGCTTGGCCCGGGAACTGGACAACTTCAACCGCGAACGCCGCAGCATCGAAAAAGACATGAAAACCCAGGCCCAGGACCTGCTTGCCTCCATGTCCCTCGACATCGAAGGCCTGCCCTGGGGCCTGGCCCTGTTCGACCAGGACTGGCACCAGGGCGTGATCGGCATCCTGGCCGCCAGAATCCGCGAGCAGACCCACCGCCCCACCATCGCCTTCGCCCCCGATGACGACGGCGAACACCTGAAAGGCTCCGCCCGCTCTATCCCCGGCCTGCACATCCGCGACGCTCTGGCCGTGGTAGACGCGAAAAATCCAGGCCTGATGAAAAAATACGGCGGCCACGCCATGGCCGCCGGCATGACCATCGTCCGGGACGACCTGGAACGATTCAGCAACGCCTTCGACCAGGCCGTGCGCGATACCTTAAAGGCGGAAGACCTGGAAGCCGCCATCACCACCGACGGACCCCTGGCCCCGGAAGAGTTGAACCTGGACACCGCCTACCTGCTCAAACGCGCCGGCCCCTGGGGGCAGCACTTCCCCGAGCCGGTGTTTGACGGCGAATTCCGGGTAGTGAGCCAGCGCATTGTGGGCGAGAACCATCTGAAGCTGGTGCTGCAGCCGGTGGATGGCGGTGGCATCATTGATGGGATTGCCTTCAATACCGGCCCGGAAGTGCCGGACTTTACCCGGAGTGGCGCGCGGGTGGTTTATAAGCCGGATGCGAATACGTTTCGGGGGAGAACCAATCTTCAGCTGTTGGTGGATTATCTGGAGCCGTTAAGCTGAATCTGTTGACTCCCCGAATCAATCCGGGGCGCTGTGCGGGGTAGGGCTTTCCGAGAGTGTCGAAAACAGGGATGTTTTCGTCAAGCGTACAGGGATGTATTCACCGCGTCTCTCGGAAAGCCCTACCTCGCACAGTGCTTACTCCAAGCCATGAATAGCTGATTTAACCCACAAATTCCGGTAGAATCCGCCCTCTGTTTTTATCGCACCATTTTCCAAAGCGAGACAAGGTTTCATGGAAATTAATCCCATAGTGACGAAGATCAAAGAGCTTCGCGAGCGCACCGAAGCGCTGAGGGGGTATCTTTGACTACGATCAGCGCAGTGAACGACTGGTCGAAGTAGAACGGGAACTCGAACTCCCCACCGTATGGGACGATCCCGAGCGGGCCCAGAACCTGGGTAAAGAACGCTCCGATCTTGAGCTGATCGTCAAAACCATCGACAACCTCACCAACGGCCTGGCAGACGCAGAAAGCCTGCTCGATATGGCCGTGGAAGAGGACGACGAAGGCACCGTTGAGGAAATTCAGGCTGACCTGGAAAGCCTGGATGGAGAGCTGGAAAAACTCGAATTCCGCCGCATGTTCTCCGGTGAAATGGACGCCAACAACGCCTACCTGGACATCCAGGCCGGCTCCGGCGGCACCGAAGCCCAGGACTGGGCCAACATGCTACTGCGCATGTACCTGCGCTGGGCCGAGCGCCGAGGTTTCAAAGCCGAAATCGTCGAACTGCAGGAAGGTGAAGTGGCCGGCATCAAGAGTGCCACCATTCACATCCAGGGCGACTACGCCTACGGCTGGCTGCGTACCGAAACCGGCGTACACCGCCTGGTGCGCAAATCCCCGTTCGATTCCGGCAACCGTCGCCACACCTCCTTCTCTTCCGTGTTTGTGTCACCGGAAGTGGACGACAGCTTCGAAATCGAAATCAACCCGGCGGATCTGCGGGTCGACGTGTACCGCGCCTCCGGTGCCGGTGGTCAGCACGTTAACCGGACCGAATCCGCGGTGCGACTGACCCACAACCCCACAGGCATCGTTGTTGCCTGCCAGGCCGGCCGAAGCCAGCACCAGAACAAAGACCAGGCCATGAAGCAGCTCAAGGCCAAGCTCTTTGAGCTGGAAATGCAGAAGCGCAACGAAGAGAAACAGAAAGCCGAAGACTCCAAGTCTGACATCGGCTGGGGTAGCCAGATCCGTTCCTACGTGCTGGACGACAGCCGTATCAAGGACCTGCGCACCAAGGTGGAAACCAGCAACACCCAGTCGGTGTTGGATGGCGACATCGACAAGTTTATTGAAGCCAGTCTGAAGATGGCGCTGTAATCAGCGTCATTCACCCACACCCGGACAATCCCGACTTCTTAGTGAGCCAACATGACTGAACACACCCAGAACGCTGCACAGCCCGAGGACAACAAGCTGATTGCCGAGCGCCGCGCCAAACTGGCAAACATGCGCGAGCAGGGCAACCCGTTCCCGAACGACTTCCGTCGCGATGCCACCGCTGCCGAGCTGCAGGAAAAATACGGTGACAAATCCAAGGAAGAGCTGGAGTCCCTGGGTATCAAAGTGGCCATTGCCGGCCGCATGATGCTCGACCGCAAGGCGTTCAAGGTGGTTCAGGACATGACTGGCCGCATCCAGATCTACGCGTCCAAGGATGTCCAGAAAGACACCAAGCACTGGGATATGGGCGACATCGTGGGTGTGCGCGGTACCCTGTCGAAGTCCGGCAAGGGCGACCTGTACGTCACCATGGACGAATACGTGCTGCTGACCAAGTCCCTTCGCCCGTTGCCGGAGAAGCACAAGGGCCTGACCGACACCGAAGCCCGCTACCGTCACCGGTACGTGGACCTGATGGTGAACGAAGACAGCCGCCGCGTGTTCCATGCCCGGTCGAAGATCATCAACGCCATGCGCCAGTACTTCACCGAGCGTGACTTCATGGAGGTGGAAACCCCCATGCTGCAGGTGATCCCCGGCGGCGCCACCGCCCGTCCGTTCGTGACCCATCACAACGCCCTGGGCATCGACATGTACCTGCGCATTGCCCCGGAGCTGTTCCTCAAGCGCCTGGTGGTTGGCGGCTTTGAGCGGGTGTTCGAGATAAACCGCAACTTCCGCAACGAAGGGCTGTCGACCCGGCACAACCCCGAGTTCACTATGGTCGAGTTCTACCAGGCCTACGCCGACTACCACGACCTGATGGACCTGACCGAAGACATGCTGCGCACCATCGCCCAGAAGGTGCTGGGTACCACCACGGTGATCAACACCCGGGTGCTGAAAGACGGTAGCGAAGAAACCATCGAATACGATTTCGGCAAGCCGTTCGAGCGCCTGACCGTGGTGGACGCCATCCTGCGCTACAACCCAGACATCACCCGCGAGCAACTGGCAGACGACGCACAGGCCCGTGCCGTGGCGAAGAACCTGGGTATCCACGTGAAGGACATCTGGGGCCTGGGCAAGGTGCAGATCGAGATCTTCGAGGCCACGGCCGAACATCGCCTGATGCAGCCCACCTTTATCACCGAGTACCCGAAAGAGATCTCTCCGCTGGCCCGTTGCAAAGACAGCGACCCGTTCGTCACCGAACGCTTCGAGTTCTTCGTCGGCGGCCGCGAAATCGCCAACGGCTTCTCCGAGCTCAACGACGCCGAAGACCAGGCCGAACGCTTCCAGGCCCAGGTGGCCGAGAAAGACGCCGGCGACGACGAAGCCATGTTTTACGACGACGACTACGTGATGGCGCTGGAATACGGCCTGCCGCCGACCGCCGGTGAGGGCATCGGTATCGACCGCCTGGCCATGCTGCTGACCAACTCGCCGTCCATCCGCGACGTGATCCTGTTCCCGGCCATGCGCCCGGAGCACAAAGCCGAACAGAAACCGGAAAGCGAGTAAGCCCATGCACCCTGCCGAGGCACTGGCTCAACAACTGAAGCCCGGCCGCGGCTGGGATGATTGGCTGGCGGACGAGTTCCGTCAGCCCTACATGCTGCAACTGGCCGAATTCCTGGCCGCCCAGGAACAGGCGGGCAAAGTACTGTTCCCGGAGCAGAGACACTGCTTCAACGCCCTGAACAGCACACCGCTGAACCAGGTCAAAGTCGTCATCCTCGGCCAGGACCCCTACCACGGCCCCGGCCAGGCCCACGGCCTCTGCTTCTCCGTCCGACCGGGCGTGCCTACACCGCCGTCGCTGGTGAACATCTTCAAAGAAATCGAAACCGACCTGGCCATCACCCCGCCAGACCACGGCTGCCTGCAACCCTGGGCAGAACAGGGCGTATTGCTCCTGAACGCGGTGCTCACCGTCGAACAGGGCAACGCCGGTGCGCACCAGAACAAGGGATGGGAAACCTTTACCGACAAAGTAATCGAAACCGTCAACCGGGAGCGGGAGGGTGTGGTGTTTCTGCTCTGGGGCAGCTACGCCAGGAAGAAAGGCCGGCACATTGACCGCAATCGTCATCTGGTTCTGGAAGGACCGCACCCGTCACCGCTGAGTGCTTATCGAGGGTTTTTCGGTTGTCAGCACTTCTCGCAAGCTAATGACTGGCTGCAGAAACAGGGAATAGCTCAAGTTGATTGGGCTCTGCCAGATAAAGTGCAGCTTATCCAGAGATATGCGAAGAGCTGAAGGCTCTCTTGGAAGTAGTCTTTGCGGCGGGGTTGAGCTCACAAAACCTTGCGGAGCCAGGGATGGCGGAGCAGAGCGTACAGGGAAGTATTCACAGCGTGTTTTGGGAGCTCAACCCCGCCGTAAAGACGGGCGTCAAGCTCCTTGATTCTATGGGTGATGTGAAGCTTACTGAAGCAGCGCCATCGCCGCTTCCATCTGAGCGTTGAGATCCTCCTCCTCGCTCATGTCGATATTCGGATCCAACCCCAAACGCCCAAAGGCAGGAATGGTATTCCAGTCCATCTCCGTCCACGGGTGATCCGTACCCGCCACCAGTTGCAAATTCGCCACCATCACCAAATCGGCATAATCCGCCGCCGGCACCTCACGCTGGAAATTGGCATACTCCAGCGGCACATTCTGAAGATCACTCGGGAAATCCCACTTCTTCAGAATCAGCGCACCAATGCGCGGGTGCAGCTGATCAATCACATTATCCAGCATGATACTGCTGATCTGAATGTCCCGGTCCTCCACATAGCGCAGAATCGGCAGCACCCCAATCAGGTGAACAAGCCCTGCCAGCGTGGCCTGATCCGGTTTGAGCTTGGTGTAATGCTGGGCCAGAACGTGGCACACGCCGGCCACTTCAGTGCTGGTTTGCCAGGTGGCGCGCAGGCGCTTGTCGACCATGTCTGAGGTGGCCTGGAACATCTGCTCCATGGCCAGACCCATGGCCAGGTTGCTGGTGTAGGCCATGCCAAGGCGGCTGACCGCCATGTTCAGGTTTTCAATCGCGCGGCTACCCCGGAACAGCGGGCTGTTGCACACGCGGATAATCCGGGCAGAGAGGGCTGTGTCGTTACTGATGACCTTGACCAGGTCAGCGATTGCCGAGTCTTCGGACTCGGCGATGTCCCGAACCTGAAGCGCCACCTCCGGCAGGGTTGGCAGCACCAGTTTGTCATTCTCAATGGCGTCGGTCAGGTCAGCCTTGATGGTATCTACAATGTTGGCCATGGTCAGTAACGTTCCGCTTGTCTGGGTGCGCTGCTCGCGCGCACGGGGTAAACCGGTATGTGGTTTAATTTATAGCAAATTTTTCCGGTTTTTCCTGTCAACTTATGTATCTGCCTGCGTTGCGGGCTGTTGCTCGGGCACCGGGTAAGGCAGCGGTTGCATAGTCACGGTCACCGTGTTCATGCCTTCCAGGGCCAGGGTGCCTTGCTGAGCGTCGTGCCGGATAACCGCCAGCATCTCACCCGCCTGTTCAGACGTGAGCTCTGCGTTAACTACCTCGCCAACGCTCTTGCCCTCGCACACCAGCCTGGTGCCGGGTTCCGGCGCAGTGTCGGAACCCTCAAAACGCAAGCGGAACAAGCTCTTCTTGAGCTGCCCCAGAAAGTGCATTCTGGCGATGACTTCCTGGCCGGTGTAGCAGCCCTTCTTGAAATGAACGCCTTGCAGGTGTTGCAGGTTGAGCATCTGCGGAACATAGGCCTCCCGGGTCTGGGCCGTTAGCCAGGGCACGCCGGCGGAAATGCTGGCAGCGTTCCAGTGTGCCATGGGCAACTCGGGCAGTTCCTCCGGCAGCGGTTGATCTCCCTCGAGCTGCCACCATTCGTAGCGGGCCGTCTGGTCACTGGTATCCTCGATTCGAATCAGGATTCCGGAACCGGTGGCCAGCGTCTGCCCCGGCCGGGAAAGCGATTCGGCTGCGTCGCCGCAGGCAGTGATGGCGGCTGGTTTACCGGTCAGGCCAAGGATTCGGGCGGAAGGCAGCACGTCCATGCTGGTCCCACGAAACAGCATCAGGTACTTGCGGAGGTGGCTCAGGGTGTCATCCGCCAGCTCGGCATCCAGATCCATCAACAGGTCCTGGCCATGCCGTACCATGCGGGTCACGCAGTAAGCTCGTCCCTTGGGTGTGCAGGCGGTTGCCCGCAAAGACTGGGTCTGTGTCACCTCATCCACATGCTGGGAAAACTGGCCCTGGACAAACTTGTCGGCACCGGGGCCGCTGATGCGTACCACCCGTCTGTTGGTGAGCTGGGTGTACCCGGCGTCAGACGAATAGTGTGGCCGAGGGTTTTCCGTGGGGTTCATCGTGATCTCCATGTTGGGTCAGCGGAGTTCAGTGTGCGTTACGCGTATGGCCGATTCTCAGCCATACCCGCAGGCGTCGGAACTCAGGCTCGGGAGCATTGGCTTGGAATGGCCCCATCTTGCCGGTAATCATTACCATGATGCTACCTGATCTGGAGTCTTGGGGGTGGAGTTTCAAGATCAGGCAGGACGCACCCAGGGTACTTGAGGCGCAGACCCGAACGGGTGTCTCGTGGCCATCGCCGAACTGGCAGGTTATGCCGCCGCTGTCGGTGCGCAGGGCCTTAACGGCCCTGGGGCTGCGTAACAGGCCATAGCGCCGGAAGTTTCGCCAGGCGAAAGCGATAGTGACCGGCCCTACCATCAGTAACCAGAGGCTGGTTTCCAGTGCCGCACCAATGGCAAAAGCGCTGAGCAGTATCCAGGGTGCACTGGCCAGCAGGCCCGTGATGCCGGAGGGGGATAGAGTCAGATCAATCTGGCTGGACACGGTTCAGGATGATGTCAACGATGCGCTGAAGATCCGGGTCTTCCGGCCGGCTGCGTTGCATGAACCATTCGAACATATCGGTGTCTTCGCAGCTCAGCAGTTTCTTGTATCGGGCCTGGTCGTCCGGCTCGAGATCCCGGTACGCTTCCTCCAGGAAGGGCAGCAGCAGAACATCCAGTTCCAGCATGCCCCGGCGGCTGTGCCACCACAGGCGGTGAAATTCGGTATGGTCGTTGGACGCATTGGTGTCTGACATAGTCGGTTGCCTTGAAAAAGAGTGGAGTCTCCCTGTCAGCCCGTCAGGGAGACAGCGTGCGATAAGTGGTGGGTACCAGAACCGTGTCTTGCGGATCGTTCAGCAGGCCCGGGTAGTCCAGTGTGTAATGCAGGCCGCGGCTTTCCTTTCGCTGCAGGGCCGAGCAGATGATCAGATCGGAAACCGTCACCAGGTTACGCAGCTCGATCAGGTCATTGGTAACCCGGTAATTGCTGTAGAACTCGCCGATTTCCCTGGACAGCAGATCCACCCGGTGCTTGGCCCGCTGCAGACGTTTGGTGGTGCGCACAATGCCCACGTAGTCCCACATGAAATGACGTAATTCGTCCCAGTTGTGGGAAATCACAACGTCTTCATCGGAGTCCCGTACCTGGCTTTCATCCCAGTCCGGTGCGACGGGCGGCTCCGGTATGTCGGATTCCCGCCGGGCAATGTCGGCGGCAGCGGCGCGTCCGTACACCAGGCATTCCAGCAGGGAGTTGCTGGCCATGCGGTTGGCACCATGCAGGCCGGTGAAGGCCGCTTCGCCCACCACATACAGCTGGTTGATGTCGGTGCGAGCCCGTTCGTCGCTGACAATACCGCCGCAGGTGTAATGGGCGGCCGGCACCACCGGAATGGGCTCCCTGGTGATGTCGATGCCAAACTCCCGACACTTTTCGTAAATGGTGGGGAAGTGGTGCTTGATGAAATCCGCCGGTTTGTGGCTGATGTCCAGGTACAGATGGTCCGCCCCCAGGCGTTTCATTTCATGGTCGATGGCCCGGGCGACGATATCCCGGGGCGCCAGTTCGGCACGTTTGTCGAACCGGTCCATGAATCGGCTACCGTCTGGCAGTTTCAGCACGCCGCCTTCGCCACGAACCGCTTCGGTAATCAGAAACGATTTGGCATGTGGATGGTACAGGCAGGTGGGGTGAAACTGGTTGAATTCCATGTTGGCCACCCGGCACCCGGCCCGCCAGGCCATGGCGATGCCGTCGCCGGATGCACCGTCCGGATTGGTGGTGTAGCGGTAGGCCTTGGAGGCGCCCCCGGTGGCAATCACGGTAAACCGGGCGCGGAACAGTTCTACGTGGTTGTCTTCCAGGTTCAGTATGTAAGCGCCTACGCATCGGTTGCCTGGCAGGGCGAGTTTGCGGTTGGTGATCAGGTCTACTGCTACCCGGCCCGCTTTAAGATCAATATTGGGGCGAGCCTGGGCCTGGCTGGCGAGTGTGGTCGACACCGCATGGCCGGTGGCGTCGGCGGCATGGATGATGCGCCGGTGGCTGTGGCCACCTTCCCGGGTCAGGTGGTAGTCTTCGCTGTCGTCCTGGCGGGTAAACTTTACGCCCGAATCAATCAGCCACTGGATGCTCTCTTTGCTGTGCTCCACGGTAAAGCGCACGGCATCTTCATGGCACAGGCCGCCGCCGGCGTTGAGGGTATCCAGGATATGGTTTTCAACGGAGTCGGCATCATCAATCACCGCAGCAATGCCGCCCTGGGCCCAGAGTGTGGCGCCGGAACTGATGTCTGCCTTGCTGACCACGCACACGCTGAGGTGCTCCGGCAGATTGAGCGCTACGGTCAGGCCGGCAGCGCCGCTGCCGATAATGAGAACGTCGTATTCGAAGGACTGTGGCATTGAGTCGTTATCGCGGGCCATAATGTGGACGTGTATTGAACTAAACTTTACGCTTGCTGTCTATTTGGCCTGATGGATAAGCCGCCCGCCGGTTGCTGTCCAGGACCATGGGTTCATGATCGAACGCCGGAAGAGCCGAATGACACAAGCAGCAAATCTTATCAAGGCCACTCCGTTGGCCACCAAGACAGGACATTCTGTTACGTCGTCCATGACTCCTGATAACGACTGGAAACCGGGTGAGCAGACCGACAGTCAGACGGATCTGCAGTTGGTGCGCAAGGTTCGCAATGGCGATCGTGCGGCCTTTGATCTGCTTGTGGTCAAGTATCAGTCGCGGGTGGCCTCCATCATCAGTCGATACGTCTACGACAGCCAGGAAGTAATGGACCTGACCCAGGAAACCTTTGTCAAAGCGTTCCGGGCGGTCGAGCGGTTTCGTGGCGACAGCGCGTTCTACACCTGGCTGTACCGGATTGCCGTTAACACCGCCAAGAACTACCTGGAAGCCCGTGGTCGCCGGCCGCAGGGCTCGGCGGACTCAGCGGATGCAGAGAACTTTGACGATGGTGGTCGGCTGCGGGATGTCGCTTCTCCAGAGCGGCTGTTGCAGCGGGAGCAGCTGCAAAAAGCACTGTCGGAAGCAATAGCAGGCCTGCCTGAGGAACTTCGTTCCGCTTTTCTGCTCAGGGAATATGATGGCCTGAGTTATGAGGATATCGCCCGGATTCTGGAATGCCCGATCGGAACCGTTCGGTCGCGGATATTCAGGGCCCGGGATGCAGTGGACCGGCACTTGGGTCCCTTGCTCAATCATTCAGTGACGTAAATGAGGTTGCATCCGATGGATGAGCGTCTCAGAGAAACCCTGTCCGCGATGATGGACGACGAAGCAGATGAACTATCGGTTCGTCGCCTGTTGTCTCATGGTAATCAGGATGAGGTCAGAAACCAGTGGCAACGCTGGCAACAGGTTCGTGACCTCATGCATGAAAGTCATGGCCCTGAAGAGAGCGTCGATGTAGCGGTGGCTGTACGTGAGGCCCTCGATGGTCATGTACGCCCTGAACCTTCAAGGCTCAAGACTCAGGTTGCCGCAGGCTCCTACTGGCGATGGCCGGTGGCGGCGATGGTCGTTATGGCTCTGGTCATCGGATTTGGCGCCGGCGCCGGATGGGATGGGCAAACCCAGGAGCCGGTGGCTGCGGTGGCAGTGACTGAGCTGTCTGATGAGGATGCACTGGCTTTGTCTGCCAGGGTAGAGGAAGTTGCCTTGCAGCGCCTGGACGAAGAACAGCTTAAACAGATGCGCCAGTTTATGCTCGAACACGCGCAGCATAACAGCGTTGGCGCAGGCCGGGGTTCTGTTGGTTATGCCCGGCTGGTGAGTGCCAGCAGTGGCTACTGACGTTGGGGAACGGCCGATGACGTGGGTGGTGAGCAGCCTGGTGTCCCTGGGCCGAAGCGTGTTCGCCGGTGTGCTTGCCGGAATGTTGATCATGCTGCCTGTTCACGGAGCCAATGCTGAGACGAGCAACGAACCTGCTTCTGCGGATCCCGCTGATGCGATGTCGTGGCTGGAGCGCCTGGGACCGGCTTTGAACATGACCTCTTACCGGGGTGTCTTCGTCTATGCCCGTGGGGATCAGGTCCATTCCATGAAGATTGCCCATCGTTTTCGGGATGGCCAGGTGGAAGAGCGACTGGTCATGCAGGATGGCGGCAGTGGCGAGATTGTCCGTAAAGGCATGAATGTGGTTTGTGTGCTCCCTGACCGTGGTCGGGTGAGCCTTAACGAAGTGATTCCTTCTGGCCCGTTTGCCGAGGCGTTCACCAGTCAGCTGATGCCGTTTGGGCAATGGTATCGCTCAGAGCTTGCGGGTGAAGATCGCATCGCCGGTTATGACGTGGTGACCATTGCGTTAACCGCCCGTGATGACGAGCGATACAGCCATCGGCTGTGGATGGAAAAAGACACCGGCTTGCTGGTCAAAAGCCAGGTGCGCGACGGTGACGGGGAAGTGCTGGAGCACTTTCAATTTACCAGTCTCGAAATTACCGATGAGATCGCCGACGAGGAGCTGGAAATACAGACCCAAGGGCGCGAAATAACCCGCACGCTGGCGTCCAGGGATCCTCAGCAGTCGGTGGTCGGCCGCATGAGCGGCTGGACTCTCAACTGGCGGCCGGAGGGCTTCGCGCCAGCGGCCGCGCCGCGGTCTGGCAAGGGCAAAGCGGTCGCGTTCTCTGACGGGCTGGCGGCCTTTTCGGTGTTTGTCGAACCGGTTGGCCAGTTGAAAATGCCGACAGGGGCCTCGCGGGTGGGGGCAACCACCATATACATGCGCGAGATCCTGGTCGCCGACAGACCGTTCCTGGTTGCCGTTGTGGGCGAGATTCCCCCGCGTACGGCCCGGAAAGTGGCAGATGCCGTTGAAATAGATGATGCCCTGGCCCTGGAGTTATCAGGCCTGTGATCACCGAGACTGGCAAAGTGGTGGCCCTGAGTGGCGACAGCGTCTGGGTGCAAACCATCCGTGTCAGTGCCTGTCAGAGCTGTTCCGCCAGGGTCGGTTGCGGCCAGAGGGCGTTGGCCAAGGTATCCGGAGGGCGAGCAAATCAGGTTCTGGTGGCGAATACCGTGGGTGCCAGGGTTGGGGATGAGGTGGTGATCGGTATCGATGAACAGTCACTCCTCGCGGCATCCCTGGCTGTGTACGGTGCTCCGCTGCTGATGATGGTGCTGGCCAGTATCGCCGGTTATCGATGGTTGGGTGGTACTGACGCTGCGGCCATCTTGGGCGCTCTTGCAGGGCTGGGGGCAGGATTCTGGTGGGTACGTCGATGGCAGCGTCGGAGTGGTGATAAATACCAGCCGCGGCTGATCAGGGTGAACAGCACTCATTCCGTGACATGTCTGTGAACCCTACCGTTTTGTAAGTTGAAAAACGGGTTTCCGGCCCCAGAATTACGACGTGATTACAAGCAGAACACGGGGGTCCACATGCCGAGATCAAACACAGAGGTTGCCCGTCTTGCTCCAGTCCGGAGCGCAGGACACTACTGGGCGACCCTACTGATGCTTTCCGTCATGGTTTCAGTTTTCTGGAGCCAGTCCCTCGCCGCGCGCGGCTTGCCGGACTTTACCGAACTGGTTGAAGAGAACTCCAGCGCGGTAGTGAATATCAGCACCACAAGTGAGCCGCGTAATCAGGGCTCCCGTTTCCAGGGATCGCCGTTCGATGAAAGGCAGCTTGAGCAGTTGCCGCCGTTCCTTCAGGAATTTTTTCGTGGCCCGCAATCACCGTTCGGCGGCTCGCCCCGTTCGCAGCAGCCCCAGCGTTCCATGGGCTCTGGCTTCATTGTGTCAACAGACGGTTATGTACTCACCAACAACCATGTAGTGGAAGGTGCTGACGAGGTCATAGTGCGGTTGAACGACCGCCGTGAGTTTCAGGCCACGATTGTTGGCACCGACCCCCGTTCAGACATGGCCGTGCTGAAGATCGAGAACGGTGAGGATCTGCCCGTGGTCAAGGTGGGGCGTTCACGTGACCTCAAGGTTGGCGAATGGGTGTTTGCTATCGGCTCTCCGTTCGGTTTTGACTACACGGTTACGGCAGGCATTGTCAGTGCCCTTGGCCGTTCATTGCCCTCCGAAAACTACGTGCCATTCATTCAGACAGACGTGGCAATCAACCCCGGCAACTCCGGTGGGCCACTGTTCAATCTTGATGGTGAGGTAGTGGGTATCAACTCCCAGATCTATACCCGCTCTGGCGGTTTTATGGGGGTTTCTTTCGCCATTCCCATTGACGATGCGATGAACGTATTCAACCAGATCCGGGACAAGGGCAGCGTTGCGCGGGGCTGGCTTGGTGTGTTGATTCAGGAAGTAAACCGGGACCTGGCGGAATCTTTTGGCCTGAAACGCCCGAGGGGCGCGCTGATTGCGGAAGTCATGCAGGGGTCGCCGGCTGAGAAGGGAGGCCTGGAATCCGGAGATATCGTGCTGGAATACAACAGTGAGCCGGTTCAGTTGTCATCAGACCTGCCGCCGCTGGTGGGCCGGACGCCGGTGGGCGAATCGGCCCGGCTGACGGTACTGCGGGGTGGCCGGGAAATTGAGTTGGATGTGACCATTGGCCGCTTGCCGGAAGATGGCGATGACAGCTCAGACCCCGTGGTTGGTGAAAACAATGGGCCGTCACAGGACCCGCTGGGCCTGGCGGTTGAATCCCTGACGCCGGAGCAGGCCAGTGCTGCCGGTGTTCAGGGCGGCGTGCTGGTGACCCGGGTAGGCCAGGGGCCGGCAGCGGAAGCCGGGATTCGTTCCCGGGACATCATCACCGAGATTAATCGCGAACAGGTGCGCTCAGTGGAGGATTTCCGGAACGCCACCCGCAAGCTGCCGTCTAACCGGGCGGTTTCGGTCAGAATCGTCCGCCAGGGTCGTGCCATCTATCTGGTGATGAAGCCCTGACACCATAGACGGCAGGCGTTTCGCAAGCCCCCGGTGTCTTTGACGACAGGCCCGGGGGCTTTTGCTATAATCGCCCGAACTGATAATAAATGGGGTCATGGAACGGACCGTAAACAATGATGACCAGCAAGGAACTTCCCCTCAGACAGCTTCTGCAATTACGCCATGCCTGGATTGCCTGGCTTGTGTTCTTTGTTGCCGTAGCCGCCACCGTGCTTCTATGGCAGGTATCAATCCGCCTTGTGGAAGACCGCACCGAGGCCCACTTTCGAACCCAGTCCCTGCAGCTGAAAAGCGCCATTGAAGAGCGGTTGCTCAATTATGAGCAGGTGCTGGCAGGCAGTTCCGGTTTGTTCTCGGTAGCCGGGGAAGTCACCAGGGAGCAGTGGCGGGAGTATGTCGAGAAAGTCGATATCGACCGTTACTACCCGGGTATTCAGGGTATCGGGTATGTGCAACGGATTGGTGTTCGGGATATGGCCGATCACATCGCTTCGGTGCGGGCCGAAGGTGTCTATAACTATCTGGTCAAGCCACTCGGCACAGGCCCGTTCTATTACCCCATGGTGTACCTGGAACCGGGCACAGATCGCAACCGCAGGGCGCTGGGTTACGATGCCTTCAGTGATCCGATACACCGGGTAGCAATGGAAAAGGCCCGGGACGATGCTGTACCAACCGTGACCGGTAAGGTGGTTCTGGTTCAGGAATCGCTGGCGGAAGACCAGGCCGGCTTCCTGATGTACTACCCGGTATATCAGGGCGGAGAAATCCCGGACATTCGCGCAGAACGGCGAATGATGCTGTCTGGGTATGTGTTCAGTGCCTTCCGGATGAATAACCTGATTGATGGCATTGTCGGCCTTATCTCTCCCTTTCTTGACGTGCGGATCTACGACAGCGGTGTGGTGGCCCGGGACACCCTGATGTATGGCTCCAACCTGGGGTCGCTGGATAATGAATTCAGCTTTGAGATGAGCCAGACTATTTCCCACGGGGGGCGGGACTGGCTGTTGCAAACCCGTTCAACACCTGCCTTCGACTTTCTGGCGGCAGACCCTCGCCCACCGATTGTGCTGGGGTCCGGGTTGGCCATCAGTGCTTTGTTGTGCCTGTTTGTGTTGGCGCTGATTCGTTCCCGACTGATCGCCCAGATCAGCGCTGGCCGTTACCGGGCCATTACCGAAGGAGCTGCCAATGTCACGCTGGTGATGGATCGTCGTGGTGAGCCGCTTTATGCCAGCCCGTCCAGTCGTGACATCCTGGGCTTCGACCCCGACAAGGTTCATTCCATGCAGCTGGAAGCCCAGGTGCATCCGGACGACCTGCCCCTGCTGCAGCGCGGCTTTGAGGAATCCATGCGTGCGCCGGGCAAGCAGATGCCGGTCGTGCGGGCTCGTATCCGGGATGCTGAGGGCCAGTGGCGTGACATGGAAGGCACCTATACCGCCATGTTGTCTGTGCCTGGTGTTAATGGCGTGGTTCTGAGCCTGCGGGACCTGACCCAGCTCAAGGCTGCCCAATCCGAGTTGCATCGACTGGCGTTCTACGACCCGCTCACCGGGCTGGCAAACCGTCAGTTGTTCCGGGACCGCCTCAACCACGTGGTACGCCGGAGTCGCCGCAGTGGTGAACCCGCGGCCCTGATGTTTCTGGATCTCGATGGTTTCAAGCGCATTAACGACACCCTGGGGCACGACGCCGGGGATGAGCTGCTGAAACAGGTGGCGCTGTGGCTGGAAGGCTGTGTGCGTGAGGAAGACTCGGTGGCCCGCCTGGGGGGCGACGAATTTGTGGTGCTGTTGTCCCAGATCAGCGGGCCGGATGCCGCCGGCAAGGTGGCAGAGTCCATACTCCGCCGCCTGTGTCAGCGAATACGCCTGAACGACCACGAAGTGGGCATTACCGTGAGTATCGGCATCACCATGATTCCCCATGATAGCGAGGATGCCGGCACCCTGATGAAATACGCCGATCTGGCCATGTACCGGGCCAAGGAGCTGGGTCGCAATACCTATCAGTTCTTCACCCCTGCCATGAATATCAAGGCCGCCCGGCGCCTGTTGCAGCAGGAAGAGTTGGCCACGGCCCTGGATGGCGACCGGTTTGTTCTGCATTACCAGCCAAAGATCGACCTCGTCAGCCAGCGGGTGATTGGCGTGGAAGCTTTCCTGCGTTGGCACCACCCGGAAAAGGGACTGGTTTCGGCGCAGCAGTTCATCAACCTGGCGGAAGAGACCGGCCTGATTGTCCGGCTGGGCGAGCTGGCCCTGCGGCAAGCCTGTATTCAGGTGCAGGCCCTGGAACGGGCCGGCTTCGAATCCCTGAAGATGGCGGTGAACCTGTCCGTGCGACAGCTGACCGATTCCGGTTTCCTGGACATGATTCGTCAGGTCATTACGGAAACCGGCGTGTCCCCGGAGCGCCTGGAACTGGAAATGCCGGCAGAGTTGTTGAACGAAGACCCTCGCATGCTGCGTGAACTGCTGGTGTCGCTGAATGATCTCGGGGTTTGCCTGATCCTGGATGACTTCGGGACCGGTTCATGCTCGCTGGTCGCGTTACAGCAGCTCCCGCTGGACGTTATCAAGATTGATCATCGGTTCATCCGGGACATTCCCTATAACGTCAGTGCTACCGATGTGGCGTCTGCGGTGATCGCGCTGGCGAAGAAACTGCACCTGACCGTGGTAGCCGAGGGCGTGGAAACCCTGCAGCAGCTGAGTTTCCTGAAATCCGCCGGTTGCGCCCAGTGTCAGGGTAATCTGTTCAGCTACCCGCTGGACGAAGACGCGTTGATCGGGTTCCTGATCCGGCAGTACGAGAAGCCGCTTATTTCCTGATCATGGCAATAGCGGCCGGTAACCGGTAAAATCACGCCGTTCCCGGACCCGGTAGCGGCCATTCCGGGCTCAACCCTACGTCTTATATGAGTAATCATTGTCTGTGACTGAACTGAGCCGAATCCGTAACTTTTCCATTATTGCCCACATTGACCATGGTAAATCCACACTGGCGGATCGTTTTATCCAGATATGCGGTGGCCTGACCGACCGCGAAATGGCCGAACAGGTGCTTGACTCCATGGATCTGGAGCGGGAACGGGGCATTACCATCAAGGCCCAGAGCGTAACGCTCAACTACACCGCCAAAGATGGTGAAACCTACAAGCTGAATTTCATCGACACCCCTGGTCACGTGGATTTTTCCTATGAGGTATCCCGTTCCCTCTACGCCTGTGAGGGTGCGCTTCTGGTGGTAGATGCAGGTCAGGGTGTGGAAGCCCAGTCGGTAGCCAATTGCTATACCGCCATTGAGCAGGGGCTTGAAGTGGTGCCGGTACTGAACAAGATGGACCTGCCCCAAGCGGAGCCGGAGCGGGTGGCGGCGGAAATTGAGGATATCATCGGCATCGAAGCCGCCGATGCAGTGCGCTGCAGTGCCAAAAGCGGTCTGGGCGTGGAAGATGTACTTGAGGATCTGATCAGGAAGATTCCGCCGCCGAAGGGTGACCGCAGTGCACCTCTGCAGGCGCTGATCATCGATTCCTGGTTCGATAACTATCTGGGCGTGGTATCCCTGGTTCGGGTGACCGAGGGCGTTCTGCGCAAAGGCGACAAGATTGTCATCAAATCCACCAAGAAAGCGTGGAATGCCGATAAGGTAGGGATCTTTAATCCGAAGCCCACCGACACTGATGTTCTGGAAGCCGGTGACGTAGGCTTTGTGGTGGCGGGTATCAAGGATATTCACGGTGCACCGGTGGGCGACACCATCGTGCATCAGAAGTTCGCCGACGAAACTCCGATGCTGCCGGGCTTCAAGAAGGTTCAGCCGCAGGTTTACGCAGGCCTGTTCCCGGTCAGCGCTGACGATTATGACGACTTCCGGGATGCCCTCGAAAAGCTGACGCTGAACGACGCCTCCCTGTTTTTTGAGCCTGAGAATTCTGACGCCCTCGGTTTCGGGTTCCGCTGTGGTTTCCTGGGCATGCTGCACATGGAAATTATCCAGGAGCGGCTGGAGCGTGAGTACGATATCGATCTGATTACCACGGCACCCACGGTAATCTATGAAGTCATTACCAAACAGGGTGAGACCTTGTCGGTGGACAACCCCTCGCGGCTTCCGGATATTGGCTCTATCGAGGAAATGCGTGAGCCCATCGTGGAGGCGAATATCCTGGTGCCCCAGGAACACCTGGGTAACGTTATTGCCCTGTGTGAAGAGAAGCGGGGTGTTCAGAAGAACATGCACTTCATGTCGACCCAGGTTCAGCTCACCTACGAGTTGCCGATGGCGGAAGTGGTGATGGATTTCTTCGATCGGATCAAGTCTGCCAGCCGAGGTTTTGCCTCGCTGGATTACCACTTCGTGCGGTTCCAGCAGGCCAATCTGGTTCGCCTGGACGTGTTGATTAACGGTGAACGGGTCGACGCCCTGGCATTGATCGTTCATCGGGATCTGGCGCACCGGAAGGGGCGCCAGCTGATCGAGAAGATGAAAGAGCTGATTCCCAGGCAGATGTTTGATATCGCCATCCAGGCGGCAATCGGAACCCAGGTGGTGTCACGGGTTACGGTCAAGGCATTGCGCAAGAACGTTACCGCCAAGTGTTACGGTGGTGATGTCAGCCGGAAGAAGAAACTGCTTCAGAAGCAGAAAGAAGGTAAAAAACGTATGAAGCAGCTGGGCAATGTCGAGGTGCCTCAGGAAGCGTTTCTTGCTGTATTGAAAGTGGATAACTAAAACTAAGGCTCCCGGATGGATATTGATTTTCCGCTGGTACTGGTGGTTCTGACCTTCGCGACTGGATTGATCTGGCTGGCGGATAAAGTGTTTTTCAGCAAACGGCGGCAGGCAGCTGGCCCGGACGTTGGCGGTGCCGCGTCCGATGAAACTGCCGAGACCAGTGAACCCTGGTTGGTCGACCTGAGCCGATCATTCTTCCCGGTACTGGCCATCGTTCTGGTGCTTCGTTCGTTTCTGGTAGAACCCTTTCAGATTCCCTCCGGTTCGATGCTGCCGACCCTCGAAGTTGGTGATTTTATCCTGGTAAACAAGTACGCCTACGGGCTTCGGTTGCCAGTGGCCGGCACCAAGGTGGTGTCGATGGGTGATCCCGAGCGTGGTGATGTCATGGTGTTCCGTTATCCGGAGGATGGCGCCACCAATTACATCAAACGAGTGATTGGTTTGCCGGGTGACCGGGTGCGCTATCGCGATAAACAGCTGTTTATCAATGATGAACCAGTGGCCAGGGAGTTTGTGGCCCGTCTTCCGCCAATGGAGCGCTGGCGTGAGGAAGTGGGCGGCGTTGAGCACGATGTGTATCTGACCCTGGGCCGGGTTGCAGGCAACGGGGAAGGTGAATGGCTGGTGCCTGATGGCCATTACTTTGTCATGGGGGACAACCGGGACAACAGTAACGACAGCCGGTTCTGGGGCACTGTGCCTGATGAGCTTGTGGTCGGGAAGGCCTTCGCCATCTGGATGCACTGGAAATCGCTGACAAGTCTGCCATCTTTTGATCGAGTGGGTAGCATTGACTAACCCCGTTGTGCCGGAGACAAACATGATGAAAAAGAATAATCCCGTCGGATTGCAGCAGCAGGGCGGCAGCGCTCTAACCATGCTGATTGTGGCGATGTTTTTTGGCAGCCTGCTGGCCCTGGGGCTGAAAATCGGCCCTGCCTACCTGGACGATTTCACCATTCAGGAGGCACTGGAAGGTCTTGATGGCACCGAGGGTTTGTCGCGCATGGGGCCGGCTGAGGTGCGTAGCCTGATTAACCGGCGCCTGAGCGTCAATAACGTCAGGGGCTTCGACGCCAAGCAGATCAGCGTTGAGAAAAGTGGCGAGTTCGTGGTCATCAAGGTGGACTACGAGGTTCGCAATCATCTATTCGGAAACGTGGACACCATCGTTCATTTCCAGCACGAGTATGAGTTAAAGGGACAGTGAGTTCACAACCAGATCTGGATCAGTTGCAGCGTCGTATCGGATACACCTTCAAGGAGCCCGAGCGGTTGCTGCTGGCCCTGACCCACAGAAGTTACGGGAACCAGAATAATGAACGCCTGGAGTTCCTTGGGGATTCCATCGTTAATATGGTGATTGCAGAGCACTTGTACCTGCACTTCGAGAAAGCCCGGGAAGGCCAGTTGAGCCGGCTCCGGGCGCGGATGGTCAAAGGCGTGACCCTCGCCGAGATTGGTCGCGAATTCCAGTTGGGCCAGTATCTCCGGCTGGGCTCCGGTGAGCTCAAGAGTGGTGGCTACCGGCGCGAGTCGATTCTGGCGGATGCGGTGGAGTCCATCATCGGTGCTATATACTTGGACAGCGATTTTCATACCTGCCGTGAGCAGGTACTGCGCTGGTTCGAGCATCGCCTGGCCAATCTGGACATTCAGGACACCCAGAAAGATCCCAAAACCCGGTTGCAGGAATACCTGCAATCCCGGCAGTTCCCGCTGCCTCGTTACGAAGTGATATCCGTCGACGGTGAAGCCCATGAGCAGACGTTCCATGTCTCCTGTGCACTACCGTCACTGGATCGAAAGACCAGCGGCACCGGTAGCAGTCGGCGAATTGCTGAACAGCAGGCTGCCCGCAATGCCCTCAAGCAACTGGGCGTGGAGAACTCCTGATGAATGATATTACTCGCCCGGAAGATCCGGACAGCCGTTGTGGTTTTGTCGCCATTGTTGGCCGGCCGAACGTGGGAAAATCCACGCTTCTGAACCATATCCTGGGCCAGAAACTGAGTATTACCTCCCGCAAACCCCAGACCACCCGACATCAGGTGCTGGGTATCAAGACAGACGGACCTGTGCAGGCCATCTATGTGGATACCCCCGGCATGCACGAAGACGAGCCCCGTGCGCTGAACCGTTATATGAACAAAGCGGCGTCGTCTGCCCTGATTGACGTGGACGTGGTGGTGTTCGTGGTGGACCAACTGGCGTGGACCACTGCCGATGACATGGTGCTGGAGAAATTGTCGCGGTTGAAATGCCCGGTTATCCTTGCAGTTAACAAGGTGGACAAGGTTGAGAACCGTGACAAACTGCTGCCACACCTTGAGGCACTGTCCAAAAAACGGGAATTTGCCGAAATTATCCCTTTGTCTGCCCTGAAAGAAACCAACCTCCAGCCACTGGAGGAAGCTGTGGGACGTTTCCTGCCCCAGAGTGTGCACTTCTACCCGGACGATCAGATTACGGATCGCAGCGAGCGCTTTATGGCGTCAGAGATGGTGCGGGAGAAAATTACCCGCCAACTCGGTGCTGAATTGCCTTATTCCGTGGCAGTAGAGATCGAAGAGTTCAAGCACGAGGGGAAAACCCTGCATATCTCGGCCCTGATTCTGGTGGAACGGGAAGGCCAGAAGAAAATCATTATCGGTGACAAGGGCGAGCGCCTGCGCCGCATTGGCCAGGAAGCCCGGGTGGATATGGAGCGCATGTTCGGCTCCAAGGTCATGTTACGTTTGTGGGTCAAGGTAAAACGCGGCTGGGCAGACAGCGACCGGGCATTGAAAAGCCTTGGTATGAGCGATTTCTGAGGTCGCTATGAAGGGAGCGGTGCAGCAGGAGCCCGCTTATGTGATTCACCGGCGCCCCTGGCGGGAAACCGCCTTGCTGGTGGATCTGTTTACACTGAATCATGGTCGAATGAGTCTGGTGGCGCGCGGCGCCAACAGTGCCAAAAGCCCCCTCAAGGCTCAGTTGCAGCCGTTTCAGCCGATAATGGTGGACTGGACCGGAAAAAGCGATCTGAAGACACTGGTGCAGCTTGAGGTTCGGTCGGCGCCGCTGCTTTCGCAAACCCGTGCCTTGTACAGCGGCCTCTACATCAATGAACTGCTTCAGCGCGTTCTGCCAGCGGCAGACCCTCATCCCACCCTTTTTGCCAGTTACATAGAAAGCCTGCAGGCTCTCGCGGCACTGGCGGCCAAAACCGATGTAGAGCCAATATTGCGGCACTTTGAACGGGCGTTTGCCGGGGCCCTCGGGTATGACTTTGCCTGGGATGAAGCCACTGATACCGGCTTGCCAGTGGTGGCCGGTGGTTACTACGGTTATGATCCGGTGCAGGGCATTGTGTCTGCCGCCGCCACCGGGGTTCGCTTGCAGCAGATTCCGGGCGAGGCTCTGCTGGCCCTGGCCGAAGGCGACTTTACCGGTGAGTTACCGCGCAGGACGGCCAAGCGGATCATGCGTGTTCTGGTGGACTACCTGTTGCAGGGTAAGCCGTTACACAGCCGCAATCTGTTCAGCCATTCCGTTTCATCATCAGGGAGAACCCCATGAATTCCAGAGTGTTGCTCGGTGTGAATATTGACCATGTGGCCACATTACGCCAGGCCCGCGGCACCCGCTATCCAGACCCGGTTCAGGCGGCATTGGTGGCCGAGGAAGCGGGCGCCGATGGCATTACCATTCACCCCCGGGAAGACCGCCGGCACATTCAGGATCGTGACGTACTGTTGCTGCGCGAAGTCCTGCAAACCAAGATGAACCTGGAAATGGCGGTAACCGATGCCATGCTGGCCTTTGCCGAACAGGTGCGTCCGGAGTGTGTCTGCCTGGTGCCGGAGAAGCGCGAAGAATTAACCACCGAGGGTGGGCTGGATGTAGACGGTCAGGAGGAGCGTGTGGCCAAGGCCTGCGACCGGCTGGCAAAGATCGGGGCCGAAGTGTCACTGTTCATTGACCCGGACCCGGTGCAGATAGACGCCGCTGTGCGCTGTGGTGCGCCGGTTGTCGAGCTGCACACTGGCGAATACGCCGAAGCGCAGGACCCGGCTGTTCGGGAAAAAGCGTTCAAACAGCTGGCCGATGCCGTCGCCTATGCCCGAAAGAAAGGGTTGATTGTGAACGCTGGCCACGGCCTGCATTATCACAACACCGAGCGGGTGGCGGCGATTCCGGGTATTAACGAGTTGAACATCGGCCACGCCATTGTTGCCAGGGCAGTGTTCACCGGACTGAAAGAGGCGGTCAGGGAGATGCGCGCCATTCTAGAGCGCGCCCGGCCCTGATCCGACCTCAGGTGGTCTCCGGCTGGCGTTGCTGTTCCCTGAACAGTTGCTGCCAGTCGGTTTGTTCACTCCAGATCTGCAGTCGGTCCATGGCTGCCAATAGCTGGTCTTTCTGTAGTTCCATATCCGGCGCCTGGCACTTCAGTGCGGTTTCAAAACGGTTGGCGGCGGTTCTCAGCTCCGGTACGCCGCAGTAGCGGGTTGCGCCGTGGAGCTTGTGTACGCATTCAAGCAGCTCGTCGGTGTCATTGTTGTTCCACAGATCGGCTACCCGCTCGATGTCGGTGTGCAGCTGTTCCAGCAACATGCTGAACAGTTCCTCTGCCAGGTCGGCCTTGCCAGCGGCCAGCTGAATACTTTCATCAACACTGACGCAATCCTGCTGCATGCGACGGTTTGATGGCCGCAGGGTGCGGCGGGTGTCCCGGACTTCCGAGATTTTGAAACTGTCGTTGCTGCTCTTGCAGTCGTAACCCGTGTATTCACGAATCAACTGGACCAGTTGGGTGCTGCTGATCGGTTTTGGCATGTAACCGTCGAAGCCCTGCTGGGTCAGCCTTTCCTGTTCATCGGCCAGGGCATGGGCGGTCAGGGCGATGATCGGGGTATGATGAGAGCCGGTATCCAGATCCCGGATTCGGGCCGTGGTTTCCACACCATCCATGCCCGGCATTTGCAGGTCCATGAACACCAGGTCAAAGGGTTTCTGCCGGGCCTTGGTCAGCGCCTCGAAGCCGCTTGAGGCCCCCTCTGCTTCAAGCCGGCAGTCCTGCAGCAGGGTCATCACCAGTTTCAGGTTGGCGTCATTGTCGTCCACGGCCAGTACACGAGGGACTCTCGAAGGGCCGCTGCTTCTCAGTGGCAGGGACACTTCTCCTGCTCCCCGGTTGCTGGCCTGGATGCCGTGGATCAACAGCAATAGCTCGTCGTAGAAGGCGTCCCGGCACACCGGTTTGGTAAGGTGTCCGCTGGACAGTCCGGACAGCGGCGTGTCGTGGGTTTCCAGGGTGGGGGTCAGCAGCAGTGTTCGGCAGTCCCGCTCCACTTCCAGCGAACGCACCATGTTGCAGTACTGGCTGGAGTTCAGCAGGTGGCGGGTAATGCCGATAATGGCGGCGGCGTAGCCTTCCTGCTTCCGTTGGGCTTCCTCCACGTGTTCCACCAGGGCGGCTGGCGAGGACACCCGTTGTACCGCCACGCCCCAGTCCCGTAACAGGTGTTCGACCGCGAGCCCGGTGGTTTTCTGCTGTTCGAGGTAGATTATCCGCTCGCCGCGCAGGGCGTCTTTTGGCGCGCTGGTATCGGCAGCGGCAGACAGTTCCGGCGTGAGGGTAAACCAGAAGGTAGAGCCTTTGCCGAGTTCGCTTTCCAGGCCAATCTTGCCGCCCATCTCTTCCACCAGCCGCTTGGAAATGGCCAACCCCAGACCGGTGCCGCCATACTGCCTGGCGGTTGAGGCATCAGCCTGGCTGAAAGCGTTAAACAACGATTGTTGCTGGGCCCGGGACAGGCCCACGCCGGAGTCCGTGATGCTCAGACGCAGGGTTACCCGATTGCTGTCGGGTGTTTCGTCTTCCAGGCTGGCCCGCAGCACCACTTCACCGGTCTGGGTGAATTTGATGGCGTTATTGACCAGATTGGTGATGACCTGCTTCACCCGCAGCGGGTCACCCATAATGTTGTCCGGTACATCGTTATAGACCAGCGGCACCAGGTCCAGGTTCTTGGCGTGGGCTGCCGGTGCCAGCATCACCATCACCTCTTCCACAATATCCCTTAGCTGGAACGGTACCCGGTCAAGAATCAGCTTGCCGGCCTCGATCTTGGAAAAATCCAGGATGTCGTTAATGATCGTCAGCAGAATCTCGGACGATTTCCGGATGGTGTTCAGGTGGTCCCGTTGCTGGCGGGGCAGGGGACTTTTCAGCAGCAATTCGGTAAAGCCGATGATGCCATTCAGGGGCGTGCGGATTTCGTGGGACATATTGGCCAGGAATTCGGACTTGATCCGGCTGGCTTCCAGGGCTTCCTTGCGGGCGAAATCCAGTTCGATATTCTGGATTTCAATGGTTTCCAGCGTTTCCCGGAGGTCTTCCGTGGCCTGGTCGATGTTCTGCTGCATTTCAGCCTGGGCTTTGCTGAGCTCTGAGGCCATGTCATTCAGGCCCGACTCCAGTTGTTCGAACTCCGGGCCAGCACTGGTGTACACGCGGGTGTCCAGCTTGCCTTCCTTGAGCCTGGCTACGGCTTCATTGAGCTGGAACACAGGATCGGTGAAGGCCCGGCTCAGGCGCAGGGCTATGGCCATGCTGAGCAGTACCCCGCCAATCACCAGGAGCAGGGAAATCAGTAGAGCCTTGTAGGTTTCCTTTTCGGTGCGGACATGGGACATCTCCACCGCAACCCAGCCCAGGGGTTCCTGTAGCCGGGTGGCCGACTGCCGGACATCCGGGTCGAGCATGGTTTCGATCATCAGGTCCTGCAGGTAAACCGGGGTGACAAACCGGGTGCTGCTGTCCCGGGTAATCTTTACCGCCAGGTCCGGCTTCAGGGAGGATTCGTCAATGGCATCGGCGCCACCGGGACCGGTGTGGAGCAAGCGGCGGCCATCTGGCGAGAAGAAGGTGATCGAGCGAACGTCCTGCTCTTCCAGCAGGGCGTTGGACAGGCTGCTCAGCAGGCTGCGGTTGGCGGTGAACAGGCCATACTCGGAGCCGGCAGCAAGCTGGCGGGACAGGGATTCGCCCCGATCCCTCAGCAGGTTCTCGATGTTGTTAACCCAGCTGTAGGTGAAAAACAGCCCCAGCAACAAAGTGGTCAACAAGGTGGGAACCAGCGTTACCACCAGTACTTTTTTGCGAATGCCCCAGCGCCGCATAGATATGTTCCTGCAAGTTTCCTGAGCCTGACCGGGCCGATCTTTCCCGGAACCGGCACTTCCCTGTGTTATGAGCATAGTTGATCTGATTCCCGAAAACTGTGGTAAAGGTTCCGGGAACAAACAGTTATAGCCGCGGGTCATGGATATAGCGACAAGCTGTATTGGGACAATGCGGCCATAAAGCGTATGATTCGAACCCAAAAGTGTATCACAGGGTTTCGCTATGATTTTCCCGACCATTGAAGATTATGTAGGGCATACCCCTCTGGTTCGTTTGCAGCGTCTGCCGGGGGAAACCTCCAATGTCATTCTGGCCAAGCTGGAAGGCAATAACCCGGCCGGGTCGGTGAAGGACCGGCCTGCCATCAGCATGATTCAGGAGGCCGAACGCCGTGGTGAAATCAAGCCAGGCGATACCCTGATTGAAGCGACGTCCGGTAACACTGGCATCGCCCTGGCAATGGCTGCGGCAATCAAAGGTTACCGGATGGTTCTGATCATGCCGGCTCACATGAGTGAGGAGCGCCGCGCTTCCATGCGGGCATACGGAGCGGAGATCGTTACCGTCAGCAAGGAGGAAGGCATGGAAGGGGCGCGGGACCTCGCTGCGCGGATGGAATCTGAAGGCAAGGGCAAGGTGCTGGACCAGTTCAGCAATCCGGATAACCCTCTGGCCCATTACCGCACCACCGGCCCGGAAATCTGGGAGCAGACCCAGGGCAAGGTGACTCACTTTGTCAGCTCCATGGGGACCACCGGGACCATTATGGGCGTGTCCCGTTATCTGAAAGAGCGAAATCCTGATATTCAGATTATTGGGTTGCAGCCGGAAGATGGTGCATCCATCCCCGGTATCCGCCGCTGGCCCGAGGCCTATTTGCCGTCGATCTACGACGCTGCCCGGGTAGACCAGGTTCTGGACATTGGCCAGAAAGAAGCAGAAGACACCATGAGGGCGCTGGCCGCCAAAGAAGGAATTTTCTGTGGCGTGTCGTCCGGTGGCTCCATTGCCGCTGCCCTCAAATTGTCCCGTGAGGTTGAAAACGCGGTGATCGTGGCCATTATCTGTGACCGCGGCGACCGATACCTGTCTACCGGTGTTTTTCCCGGCGCCTGAACCGGTCATCCAAGCCGGCTACACAAGAGAGATTAACCCCTATGAGTAAGCGTCGCCGCAAGGTTCTGCCTCAGGAACCGGTGCGTTGTGAAATTGAAACCCTTGGCCACGACGGCCGGGGCATTGCCCGGGCCGAAGGTAAAGTCCAGTTTGTGGACGGTGCTCTGCCGGGTGAAACGGTGATGGCAAAGATGGTCAGCACCCGAAGCAAGTTTGATGAGCTGCGTACCCTGGAGGTTCTGGAAGCGGCTCCAGACCGCCAGCAACCGCCCTGTGACTTTGCCGACCTTTGTGGTGGCTGCAGCCTTCAGCACATGAGTGCCGATGCGCAGATCCGGTTCAAGGAAGACACGCTGAGGGAGCATTTTGCCCATTTTGGGGGCATCGAACCCCAGGAGTGGGTTGAACCCATGCGCTCACCCGCTACCCTTGGCTATCGTCGCAAAGCCCGCCTGGGCGTGCGCTATGTGAAAGCCCGGGAGTCGGTGCTGGTAGGATTCCGGGAAAAGCGTAACAGCTTTCTAACGGATATTGACCGTTGTGTGGTGCTGGACCCGCGTATTGGTGATCGCATCAAGCCCCTGCGGGAACTGCTGCATGGTATGGTGGCCTTCGACCGGATTGCCCAGGTAGAAGTGGCCTGTGGTGATGATGTGGCGGCCATGGTGTTCCGTAACATGGACGAACTGGTTCCCGAAGACCGGGAAAAACTGATTGCCTTTGGCCAGGCCCATGACTTGCATATCTATCTGCAGCCCAAGGGCCCGGATACGGTGCACCGCATCTGGCCGGAATCGTCTGGTCGTGATGGTGAGCGCCTGAGCTACAGCCTGGATGAGTTTGATCTGACCATGAAGTACCATCCGATGGACTTCACTCAGGTCAATGCCGGTATCAATCAGAATATGGTTCATCGTGCAGTGGAGTGGCTGGATGTTCAGCCCGGTGAGCGGGTGCTGGATCTGTTCTGTGGCCTGGGTAACTTTACCCTGCCATTGGCTCGCAAAGGTGGCCGGGTGGTTGGCGTCGAAGGCGATGATGCCATGGTGGTGCGTGGCCGCGAGAACGCACAGCTCAATGGTCTGGATAATGTGGAATTCTTTGGGGCCGATCTGCACGGTGACTTTACCGGGCAAAGCTGGGCCAAAGAGGGTTTCGACAAGATTCTGATCGACCCGCCCCGGTCTGGCGCGGAAGACATCTGCAAGTACCTCACGGCGTTCGGGGCCAGCAGGATTGTCTATGTTTCGTGTAATCCGGCCACTCTGGCAAGAGATGCCGGCGTTATGGTGCGCAACGGTTATCGCCTGGTGCGCGCAGGTGTGATGGATATGTTCCCCCACACCACCCATGTCGAATCAATTGCTCTTTTTGAGCGTGAATGACTCTGACTGATCAGTCGACAGTCAGATGCCGGGGCGCCAGGATCGCGACCCGGGTAACCGGAAAATCAGCGGGTATGCCTCTGCTATGGTAAAAGTTCGGGAAGATTATTCGGTCACTGGTGATGGCGAGATCGACATTGATCGTTGTGTTCGCCACATCGCTGAACAGACGCACCTGGATAATCCGGAGCAGCTCCGGCAGGCCTCTGAAAAAGCGGCCAGGATTGCCGTGCAGGCATTCAGAGAGGATCGCCTCTGGGCGCCCGGCTCCAGTAGTTTCCGTACGGGTCTGGAAATGGCACAGGTGCTGGCCGAACTGCATCTGGACCAGGCCAGTCTGGTGGCTGCGGTGTTGTACCGGGCAGTGCGTGAAGAGCGGGTACCCCTGGAAGAGATCCGCAAAGAATTCGGTGACGAAGTCGCCGGGCTGATCAATGGTGTGCAGCAGATGGCAGCCATTTCGTCGGTGCACCACCCGCTCAAGGGCAATGTGCTGGGCCAGAGTGAAGGGCAACTCGACAATGTCCGGAAAATGCTGGTTACCATGATTGACGACGTCCGGGTGGCGTTGATCAAACTGGCCGAGCGGACCTGTGCGATTCGGGCCGTCAAGGACGCGCCGGAAGAGAAGCGCATGCGGGTGGCCAGGGAAGTCTTCGATATCTACGCGCCCCTGGCACACCGGTTAGGTATTGGTCACATCAAGTGGGAACTCGAAGACCTGTCTTTCCGGTACCTGCACAGCTCAGCGTACAAGAAGATCGCCAAGCTGCTGGATGAGAAGCGGCTGGACCGTGAAGGCTATATCCGGCGAGTCATCGAGACCCTGCAAACTGAACTTCAGGCCTCCGGTATCAAGGGTGAACTCTCTGGCCGGGCCAAGCATATCTACAGTATCTGGCGCAAAATGCGCCGTAAGGGTATCGACTTTTCCCAAGTCTATGATGTCCGTGCAGTGCGTATCCTGGTGCCGGAAGTCCGGGACTGCTATGCCGCTCTGGGCATTGTTCATACCTTGTGGCGGCATATTCCCAACGAGTTTGACGACTACATCGCCAACCCCAAGGAGAACGGCTACCAGTCGCTCCATACCGCGGTGATCGGCCCCGAAGGCAAGGTGATGGAAGTGCAGATCCGCACCCATGCCATGCACGAGGAAGCTGAGTTAGGTGTTTGTGCCCATTGGCTGTACAAGGGCACCGACAAGAACAACAAGTCCACCGGTTACGACGCCAAGATCAACTGGCTGCGGCAGGTGCTGGAGTGGCAGGAAGAGTTGGGCGACTTGTCTGGTTTGGCTGATCACCTGAAGTCAGACGTCGCCTCGGACCGGGTTTATGTCTTCACCCCCGAAGGCCACGTGGTTGACCTGCCCCAGGGTGCCACACCGGTGGATTTCGCTTATCGGGTACACACCGAAATCGGTCACGCCTGCCGGGGTGCCCGGGTGAACAGCCGAATAGTTCCTCTGACCTATCCGCTGAAAACCGGCGACCAAGTATTTATCTTAACCTCCAACAACCCGGCGCCCAGCCGGGACTGGCTGAACCCAAGCCTGGGCTATATCCAGACATCCCGGGCCAGGGCCAAGGTTACCCACTGGTTCAAGCAACAGAATCGTGACCGTAATATCACTGACGGCCACGCTATCCTGGAAGACGAATTCAAGCGTTTGTCGCTGTATGATGTTGATCTGGGGGATTTGGCCAAAAAGGTGAATTACCACTCGCCAGACGATATGTTCGCCGCCATTGGGGCCGGCGATTTGCGGCCTGCGCACGTGGCGAACGTGGCGCAGCAGATGCTGGAGCCGAAGTCTGAACAGCTCGACCTGAAGCTGACCACGGCCCGCAAGAAGGATTATGACACCGAGTCAGACATCCAGATTCTGGGTGTGGGCAAACTCAAGACCCAGGTGGCCAAGTGCTGCAAACCGTTACCGGGTGATGCGATTGGCGGATACATCACGGTTGGGCGTGGCGTCACCGTGCACCGTCAGGACTGCCTGACCTTCCTCAGCCTGAGAGAATTCGAGCCCAACCGGATCATCGAGGTGAACTGGGGTGGCAAGCCGGCCTCTGTTTACCCTGTCGATATCGAAATCGAAGCTTACGATCGCTCGGGGCTGTTGCGGGACATAACCCATGTGTTGTCGTCGTCCCGCAGTGACGTGCTGGCCCTGAATACCTTGACCAACAAGGATGAGAACATCGCTACCATGAGGGTGACGGTGGAAATCTCCAGCCTGGAACAGTTGGCGCGGTTGCTGGCCCAGATTCGCAACCTGCCGAACATCATCGACGTAAGGCGAAAGCGCGGATGAGCTATTCCATTGATGACCTGAAAACCCTGATGGCCCGGCTCCGGGAGCCGGACACGGGCTGCCCCTGGGACACCCGGCAGACGTTCGCCAGCATCGTGCCCCACACGATAGAAGAAGCCTACGAAGTGGCCGACGCCATTGAACAGGCGGATTACCCGCATCTGAAGGATGAGCTGGGAGACCTGCTGTTCCAGGTGATCTTCTACGCTCAGATGGGGCGTGAGGAAGGGCATTTCGATTTCGATAGCATCGTTGATCACCTGGTCCGCAAACTGATTCGCCGGCATCCCCATGTCTTCCCGGAAGGCACTCTGGAAAGCCGCATTGACCCGAGCAACCGTCCCAGCGAAGCCTGGATCAAAGAGAGCTGGGAGCGTATCAAGGCGGAGGAGCGGGCCGAGAAACCTGTTGTTGAGTCGTCGGTCAGCCGGCTGGATGGCATTGCACGAACCCTGCCGGCCATGGCCCGTGCCGAGAAATTGCAGCGCCGGGCTTCGCGCCATGGCTTTGACTGGCCTGAGATTGGCCCGGTCTTCGACAAGCTTCACGAGGAGATCGATGAGCTGAAAGACGCATGGCAGGCCGCCCAGAATGGTAGTGGCGACCAGGATGCGGTCGAGGATGAACTGGGTGATCTGTTGTTCGTGTGCGTGAATTTGGCACGATTCATGAAAGTGGATCCTGAGCAGGCCCTGAACCGAACGAACCGCAAATTCGACGCACGTTTTCGGGCGATCGAAGCGGTGCTGGAAAGTGAGGGGCGTGATCTGGATGAGGAGTCCCTTGAAGCGCTGGATGCCATATGGCAGAAGGTCAAGGGGGTTGAAAACCGTTAACGGTCAGTGCCTCGGAACCGTCGCCGATAAGTACAATCCGTTACCAATTTTCAGTCACTGAAATGTCATTCTTCGTCTACACTTCTAGTACGGCTTGCACCATATCGGTGCGCTGTACCGTCAGATAAGATGCAGGGGTGAAGGCACCATGAAAATCAAAGATCTGGTCAAGCATTGGGACAAGCACGGTCGTGGTCGGCTCACTCGTGATGCCGCGTACCTATCGTTGTCTGACCAGCATCACGAGCTGTTGCAGAAAGTGGCAGCGATGTATCCGATGAAATCCTCTCAAGACCTGATGCGTGATCTGATCTCCGCTGCGCTTGATGAGCTGGAAACCAGCTTTCCCTACGTTCAGGGCGACAAAGTGGTCGCTTATGATGAGGATGGTTTTGAGATCTACGAAGACCAGGGGTTGACTCCGCGGTTTGTAGCCCTTAGCCAGAAGCATATCAAGCGGATCAAAGCCCGCCAGCTTGAATCCGTGGCCTGACGCCAGCACCGATTCGGCTCACCACCGGGTTTCCATCAACCCAGGCGCCGTGCGCTTGGGTTGATGTCTGCTCATTTATATTACTTTCCCTTGTCTGCCAGGCGATCCTTCAGTGGCCCCTGAGTAATCAGGTCGTCCAGGGCAGCGGCAATCATGTCATTGAGAATCTCGCTTTCACTGCGATCTGGATAGAGTTCCGCCAGCGCGGCTACCCGGGCGGCGTCTTCAAGGGGCAGACGCAGATTGTATTCGTGTGTACGTTCCATCGCCTGTTTTTCCTGTTCCCAGTGCTGGGGCAAATCGGTCACTTTCATGGTGGCTCCTTGGGGCGAGGGGATTGAATCGCCAATAGACTTTTCGAACGGATCCTTAGTATCGTAAGTTTACTTCGTCTCCGTCAATTCAGAAGGAACTCAACGTGACCGAACTGCACCCCGATCTGCGAGAAAATGTGCGTCTGCTGGGCGAATTGCTGGGCCAGAGCATCCAGCGTTTTCCCGGGCAGGACTGCTACGAGCGGATTGAGGAGATTCGGGCTGCGGCCAAAGCCGACCGTCGGCAGGAGAGTGGCTCCGGGCAGCGCCTGGTAACACTCCTGGGGCAACTGAGCGACGATGAACTGTTGCCGGTCACCCGCGCCTTCAACCAGTTTCTCAACCTGGCGAACCTGGCCGAGCAGTACCATGGCATTCGCCGTAAGCAGGGCCACCCTTCCGACCTGATGGTGGAGTCCCTGGGCGAGGTCTTCGAGCGATTGAAATCCGGGGGCGTTGATCCTGAGGAATTGCATCAACGGGTGGCGGACCTGCGGATCGAGTTTGTTCTGACCGCCCACCCTACGGAAGTTGCCCGCCGTACCCTGATTCTCAAATACGACGAAATGTCCGACTGCCTGGCCCGGCTCGACCACGACGATCTGATGCCGGCGGAGCGTGATGAGATTGTGGCCCGCCTGTCACAGCTGATTACTGAGGCCTGGCACACCGACGAAATCCGCCATGAGCGGCCGACGGCTGTGGACGAGGCCAAGTGGGGCTTTGCGGTCATCGAGAACAGCCTCTGGCAGGCATTGCCCAGATTCCTTCGAAGCCTGGACCAGTCACTTTCTGATGCAACGGGCAAAGGCCTGCCCCTGCAGAATTCCCCGATTCGCATTGCCTCCTGGATGGGAGGGGACCGAGACGGTAACCCGAACGTGACTCACGATGTGACTCGTCAGGTCTTCCTGCTGGGCCGCTGGATGGCTGCCGATCTTTACCTGCGGGATATTCAGGCTCTGAGGGCCGAGTTATCCATGTGGCAGGCCAGTGATGAACTGAGGGCGCGGGTTGGTGATTGCCGGGAACCCTATCGTCAGGTACTGGCCGAGTTGAGGGAGCGCCTGGTCCGTACCCGGAACTGGGCCGAGGCCGGCGTTAAAGGCCGGGTGGCGGACGAGACCGGTATCCTGTTTGAGAACGAAGACCTGACGGCCCCCCTGGAGCTGTGTTATCGATCGCTGATGGATTGCGGCCTGGCGCAAATTGCCAACGGCCCGCTGTTGGACACCATTCGCCGTGCTCACACATTCGGACTGCCGCTGATTCGCCTGGATATCCGGCAGGAGGCTTCCCGGCATGCGGAGGCAGTGGCAGAGATGGTGGATTATCTGGGGCTGGGAGACTATCTGTCCTGGTCGGAAGACGACCGGCAGGCATTCCTGCTGCGCGAGCTGCAAGGCCGCCGGCCACTGGTGCCCCGCAACTGGGAACCCTCAGAGTCCGTCAAGGAAGTGCTGGCTACCTGCGAGGTGGTGGCGGGCCAGACCCCGGAAGCGCTGGGCTCCTACGTTATCTCCATGGCCAGCAAGCCTTCGGATGTATTGAGCGTGATCCTGCTGTTGCGGGAAGCGGGAATGAAGTTCCCGATGCGTGTGGTGCCGCTGTTTGAAACCCTCAGCGATCTTCAGGGCGCGCCAGACAGCATGGCTGCCCTGTATCAGGTTGATTGGTACCGCGAATACTGTCAGGGCCGCCAGGAGGTGATGATCGGCTATTCGGACTCGTCCAAGGACGCCGGCCAGCTGATGGCAGCCTGGGCCCAGTACCAGGCCCAGGAAAAACTCACCCAGGTGGCCCGCCAGTATGGCGTGCACCTGACCCTGTTCCACGGTCGCGGCGGCACGGTGGGCCGTGGTGGCGGCCCGGCGAACCGGGCGATTCTGTCGCAACCGCCGGGATCGGTGAACGGCAGTTTCCGGATTACCGAGCAGGGGGAAATGATCCGATTCAAGTTCGGTTTGCCCCGGCTGGCGGTACAAAGCCTTACCCTGTACACCACTGCCGTCATTGAAGCGACCCTGGCGCCACCGCCACAACCCGAGGACAGCTGGCGCGAGATGATGGACTGGCTGACGGAGCGTTCCCTCAAATCTTACCGGGAAGTGGTAAGGGAGAACTCGGATTTCGTGCCTTATTTCCGGCAGGTTACACCCGAAACTGCGCTGGGTAAGCTGGCCCTGGGCAGTCGACCGGCGCGCCGGAAAGCCACCGGTGGCGTGGAGAGTTTGCGAGCCATTCCCTGGATTTTTGCCTGGACCCAAATGCGCCTGATGCTGCCCAGCTGGCTGGGCAGCGATGTGGCCCTGGAGGAAGCCGCCCGGCACCAGCGCCTGCCAGAGCTGCGCGAGATGATGCGGGGCTGGCCGTTTTTCCGCACCTATGTCGACATGCTGGAAATGGTGCTGGCCAAAGCCGACCTGCGCATTGCCAGTTATTACGAGCAGACCCTGGTGGAGGATGAAAGCCTCAGGGCCCTTGGGAGTAGCCTCAGGGAACGGCTGAACGGCTGTATCGAGCGTGTGCTGGAGCTCAAGGATCAGCAAGCCCTGTTGGAGAGCGAACCGGTGTTTGCCCATTCCATGAGAGTGCGCAACCCCTACACGGACCCATTGCATTACCTTCAGGCGGAGTTGCTCAAACGCGACCGCGAAAGTGAGGGCAAAGGTGAGGTGCCGGATATGGTGGAGCGGGCGCTGAAAGTCACCATGGCAGGCATCGCCGCTGGTATGCGTAATACGGGCTAACGTGCATAATAACGCCGGGGCCGGAAAGCCCTGAACCGGATAAAGGAGTCTTCCCCGTTGGCACTGTCAGAGCGACTGTCGCATTACCTCGCCCGTAAGGGTATCAGCTATCAGCAGATCGAAATTGCACCGGTAAGCAATCTCGATGCGGCGGTTCTTGCCTCTGGCAAGCCCCAGCATGATTTTATCCAGCCCACGCTGCTGATCGACATCAATGGTGTGGTCATGGCGGTGCATCGCTTCGACAGTACGTTGGATATGGACACCCTGCATCAGTTTACCGGGCGTCGCCTGCAGCCGCTGACCGCGCGCCAGACGGCGAGGCTGTTTGGCGACTGCGAGCCAGGATTCGTGCCACCGGTCGGGAATGCCTGGGATCTGCCGGTGCTGATTGACGAAGATCTCACCACCGCCGACCAAGTGGTGTTCTCAGCTGGCACCAACGATACCCTGGTTGTGATGGATGGCCGCTCGTTCCGGTTGGCACTGGCGGGTGCCCGCGAAGGGCACCTGGTTATCCGGGGGCAGGGTAATGGTTCCCGTGGCGCGCTGAGCCTCGACGAAGTGGCTGACAAACTGCAGAAACTCTATCGTCTTCCGCCCATGCCGGCGCTGGCGTTGCGGATTCTGCGCCTGACCGCCAATACGGAAGCCACCGCCAGAGAGCTGGCGGAACTGATTGAGTTTGACCCGAGCATGACGGCCCAGATCATGCGCTACGCACGGTCGGCACTGTTCAATTACCCTGGCCAGATCAACTCGGTTCAGGAGGCCGTTACCCGGGTGCTGGGGTTTGATCGGGTCGCCCATATTGCCATGGGTATTGCATCGGTGAGGGCTTTTGATGTGCCCAGGGGTGGAATGCTGGGCATGGATAATTTCTGGCGTCACTCACTTTACTGTGCCTTCCTGTGCCAAAGCCTGGCGGCGCGTTCGGGCAGGGACAAGGGGCTGGCGTATCTGTGCGGGCTGTTGCACAACTTTGGCCTGTTGCTGGTGGGGCACCTGTTTCCCTCTGAATTTCAGGAACTGAACGCTCTTCGGGAGATCAACCCTGAAGCAAGCATGCATTCACTGGAACAGGAAGTGTTTGGCCATAGCGAGCGCCAGGATATCCTGGCGGTTGGCCATGGCGCCATTGGCGGTATTCTGCATCGGCTCTGGCAACTGCCGGAACCTGTCATCAAGGCTGCAGGCATGCACCAGCACCCGGGTTACCATGGTGAGCATGAAGAGTATGTTTTGATGGTCCAACTGGCGAATGCCCTGCTGAAAGAGCAGGGTATTGGCGACGAGTTCAACCCGGATGATATCCCCGCACTGACAGAAGCGCTTGGCCTGGAGCCAGCAACACTGGCGCTGGTTCAGGAGGAAATCCAGGCCGTTGCAACCGACCTGGATGTGCTGGCGTCGTCGCTTGCATCCTGAGCAAAACGGCGTCAGGCTTCTGTGCCTGAAGCCCCCTGTGTTCCGGTAATTCCAACCATGATACGGAGGTCGACTTTCTCTGTCGGGGCGGACTTCGTATAATGCTGCCTCAATTTTGGGCAGGCGCGCCAGCAAGTGGGCCTGGAGGCCCTGAGAGGTTGTCGCAAAGGCGACGGTTTTTGCCGCAACTTTTCAAACGATAATATAAGACAACGGGAGCACAACGTTATGAGAATCATCATGTTAGGCGCGCCAGGCGCTGGAAAGGGTACTCAGGCTCAGTTCATTACCGAGCGTTTCGAGATCCCCCAGATCTCTACAGGCGACATGCTCCGTGCCGCCGTCAAGGCCGAGTCCGAGCTGGGCAAACAGGTCAAGGAAGTGATGGCCTCCGGTGGTCTGGTGTCTGACGATATCATCATCGCCCTGATCGATGAGCGTATTCAGCAGCCGGATTGCAAGAACGGTTTCCTGCTGGACGGCTTCCCACGCACCATTCCCCAGGCTGAAGCGCTGAAGAACCAGGGTATCGCCATCGATTACGTGGTGGAAATCGCCGTTGAAGACGAAGAAATTGTCAGCCGTCTGTCTGGCCGTCGCGTGCACGAGGGCAGTGGCCGTATCTATCACGTGAAATACGATCCACCCAAAGTAGAGGGCAAGGACGACGAGACCGGCGAGCCGTTGGTACAGCGTGAAGACGACAAGGAAGAAACCGTACGCAAGCGCCTGAACATCTACCACGAGCAAACAGCGCCGCTGATCGGCTTCTACCAGGACTGGGCCAGCAAGGCACCTGCCGACGCGCCCAAGTACGTGCGCGTGGAAGGCATTGGTAGCCTGGACAGCATCCGCGACCAGATCCTGTCCCAGCTTAAGTAATCGAAACCGGAGTAGCCCGGGAGGCTTGATTCTGTGAAGCTTTTAGCACTGGATACGTCTTCTGAGGGCTGCTCCGCCGCTCTATGGCTGGATGGCCAGATCAGCGAGCGGTTTGAACTGGCCCCACGGGGCCACACCCGCCTTCTAATGCCCATGGTTCGCGAACTGCTCGCCGAACAGGGGCTTTCCCCGAACGATCTTGACGCCCTGGCTTTTGCCCGTGGCCCGGGCTCCTTCACCGGTTTGCGTATTGCGACCGGGGTTATCCAGGGGCTGGCCTGGGGGCTTAACTTACCGGTTGTGCCGGTGTCGTCGCTGTCGGCTGTCGCCCTGGACGCCATTGAACAGCACCAGTTGGCCGATGGTGAACACATTGCGGTGGCCTTTGATGCCCGTATGGGCGAAGTGTACTGGGGTACCTTCCTGTGTCGGCAGGGGTTGCCGGTGTTGATCGGCGAGGAGCGGGTCTGCCCGCCCGGGGCGGTGAGCCTGCCGGACTCAGACGTATCAGCGAACTGGACTGGTGCCGGCCAGGGCTGGACATTAAAGGGCGATATGCCCGAAGTGGTGGTCTGCCGGATCAGAGCGGTGGATGACACCCTGGTGCCCCGGGCCGCCATGGTGGCACGATTGGCAGAACAGGATTTTCGCCATGGTATCGCGGTGCCGGCGGAGCTGGCGCAGCCGGTCTATATCCGGGATGAAGTGGCCTGGAAGAAACTGCCCGGTCGTGCGTGAAAGGTCGTTTTCTGATCAGAAATGTTGCCGCCTGCCTTTCCAAGAGGCCCTGGTTCTTCCATAATGCAGCAACACACTTGAACCGTTTCTGTGGTTGCGCATTATGATCGGTGGTATTAATCCGGCCAATTCCTCCCTGATTCAAACGGGTAACAACAACCCGGCACGAGAGCGTACCGATGTCGCCAGGTCCCCGGCCGCTTCTCCCCAGGCCCCCGGCGCCGAGTCGGTTCGCCGTGACCTGAATGCGCCCCAGCAAAGCCGGGATACTGCTCCCGGTAACCAGACGGCTAGTGAAGCGACCGATCGTCGCGTTGAAGCCCGCAGGGCCGCTGAGGATGCCCGGCTTGAACGATTCCGCGCCGACGAGCTGCCTTTGCCAGCCTCAAGAGCGCTTTCGACCTTTGCCGGTGTGGCCGCCGCCGGGCAGGAATTCGAGGGTGGCTCGGTTATTTCCGGTATCGACATTCTCGTCTGATGCCAAACCCTTCCCATGATACTTGCCACTCCCTGACGGCGACCGTTGCCGTTGGTTGCAGCCCGCTGGGTGACCAGATGGCTGCACGACAGTTGGCGGAAGAGCTGGAGTTGCGTTGGCTGGGTATCGTCAAACCCAAACAGGTCCGGGAATTTCCGGTGCTGCTGTACATGGACGACGAAGGGCTTGCCCTCCAGTTGACCGGCAAAGGGGCGCCAGGACCGGTGCGGGCGGAGTTTGTGACCGGCAAAATGGGCTACCGTCGAGAGCATGGCGGCGGTACCGGCCAGTTGGTGGCCCGGGCGGTTGGTTTGCAGAAAACCAGGGCCCAGCTGCACGTACTGGATGCCACTGCCGGCCTCGGCCAGGACGCTTTCGTGCTTGCCAGCTTGGGTTGCCGGTTAACCCTGCTGGAGCGAAACCCGGTGATCCATGCCTTGCTGGCAGATGGCCTGGCAAGGGCCGCACTGAATATCGATTGCGCGCCCCTGGTGGCGCACATGCAGCTTGAAGCCGGCAGTTCCATTGACTGGCTTGAGAGCGCCGGCAAGGATGCGGCGGATGTGGTGTATCTGGACCCGATGTTCCCCCACCGGGACAAAGCCGCCCTGGTCAAAAAGGAAATGCAGGTGTTCCGGCAGGTTGTGGGAGACGATGACGATTCTGAACAGCTGCTTGCCGCAGCCCTGGCCTGTGCCCGTTACCGGGTGGTTGTGAAACGCCCCCGGAAGGCGCCCGCGGTGGCGGGGCCGGAGCCCACTACGCGGCTGGAAGGTAAAAGCAGCCGATACGATATCTATTCCATCAAGGCGCTGCCGGCCTGAGATAACCCGGGCCGGCCCGCCTCAAAGACTCACGCATCCAGCATGGTGACCTGCTGAATGGCTTGTCTTTTCTCAACGCTCAATACCAGCCGGGCATCTTCGGCCACCTCATCCAGACCTTCTCCGTAACAAAGCAGGCCGTTGTCATCGGTGGTCAGCACGCCGGTTTTCTGCATATTGGCGATGAAGTTCCGGAACAGGGTTTTGTCGAAGAACTCCGGCGCATTAAGGCCAAACAGGATAGACATCCGCTCGGCCAGCAGCGTGCTTTGCTCTTCCAGTTCCGCCGCGGTCAGTTTGCCCGAACCATACTTGCGCAGAATGCCCAGGGTAATGTGGTAGCGCTCCAGGGTCTGGATAATAAACCGGGACAGGATGCGGGCCCGCAGCATGGCTTCGGTGCCTTCTTCGGGGCGACCCAGGCGCTCGTCATCCAGTTGGATAACCAAGCCCTGATCAATCAGCACGTCGATCCACTTGTTAATAACCGATTCCACTTCATCCTGACCGAATTTCAGGAACAGTTCGGACTGCAGGTAAGGGTAGGCAACACTGGTAAGGAACAGAACCTTGTCTCTGCGCAGGCTGGTTTTGTTCTCGAACAGGCTGACAATCAGCGCCGGCAGTGCAAACAGGTGCTGGATGTTGTTGCGGTAGTAAGTCATCAGAATGGCGTTGGCGCCTTCCAGGGCAATGATATCGCCCAGTTTCTGGGGTTGGCGGGTGATCAGCCCCATGTTCTCACAGTAAGCAACCCAGTCCCGCGCAGAACCCTCTGGCAAGGTGACGGTGTTGGCGTACGGGTAGGCCCTGAGCAAGTGGGCATACTGGTCCATCAATCTGATCAACTGCCCCTCATCCATGGCCAGGCGCTCGGTGCCCAGTAAAACGGTGGCGGTCATGCCAATCGGGTTGACCGCCACCGAAGCGTTGATGTTGCTGGCTACCCGCTTGGACAGTCCATCCACCGCTTCGGTAAGCCAGGAGGGCCGGTACTCGGCGTCGTAAGCCTCGCTGCGCCAGCTTTCATGGACTTCGTCCAGAACATCGGCCAGTGGTATGGCGTCACCAAAATTCACTGCTACCCGGCCGAACGAGTTGGTCAGTTTCCGGGCCGTCTTGGCCAGGCCGAAGACGCTCTCCTTTTGTTTCTTCTTGCCGCGCAGCTCGCCCAGGTAGGAGCGGCCCTCCATCACTTTCTCATAACCGATGTAAACCGGCACGAAGACGATGGGTTTGCGGTGATCCCGCAGGAAACTGCGCACGGTCATCGACAGCATGCCCGGACGTGGTGGCAGCATGCGCCCGGTACGGGAGCGGCCGCCCTCGACAAAGTATTCCACCGAGTAGCCGCGGGTGAACATCACGTGCATGTATTCGTTGAAAACCGTGGCGTACAGCGGGTTATCCCGGAAGCTGCGGCGCATGAAGAAAGCCCCGCCCCTGCGCAGGATAGGGCCAACAATGGGCATGTTCAGGTTGATGCCGGCGGCAATGTGGGGTGGCATCAGGCCGTTCTTGTACAACACGTAGGACAGCAACAGGTAATCGATGTGCGAACGATGGCAGGGAACATAGACCACGGCATGGTCCTGGGCGACTTCCTTGGCCACCTTGATGTTGTTGACGGCGATGCCGTTGTAGATGCGGTTCCAGAGCCAGGCCAGCGCCAGTTCCAGGAACCGGATGGTCACGATGGACATGCTGGCGGCAATTTCGTCCGCGTACTTGTAGGCTTTGGCGCGAACCTTTTCAGGCGGGATGTCGTCCTTGGCGGCGGTTTCCCTTATCGCTTCCTTGACAGCCTGGGTGCGCACCAGGCCTTCCACCAGAGTACGGCGGTGAGACAGGTCAGGCCCCAGCACCGCCTGGCGAACCCGGCGGAAATGGGTACGCAGAATACGTGCGAGTTTCCGCTTGGCTTTTTCTTCGTTGTTCCGGTATTCGTCGACCACCTGCTTGAGTGACAGGGGCTGGTTAAACTGCACATAGGTGTTGCGACCATGCACCAGAATGATCAGGAACTTCTGCAGCCGCCCGGCAACCGACCAGGTGTCTGACAACAACAGCTTGACCAGGGATTTCTCTTTATCCGGAGAACGGCCCCAAAACAATGAGACAGGAACAATCTGTACGTCCTGTTCGGGATGCTCCAGGCCAAACTGCACGAGGCCGGTGAACTCTTTGGTGGGAACCGGGGTTTGCCGACCTCCGCTGAACGGCCCGCCAATGCGTTTGTACAGATAGAAAAAGGAGTGGGCCGGCCCGTTTTTTACGGGCAGGCTGTCGGTTGCGCCGGGCAGTCGGGCATGGATGACCTCTTGCTCCAGCACCAGGCGGCTGGACAACGAGCTGTATTGGAGCACATAGCACACCGGTTTGTCCGGATCGAGCCCCAGGGCCTCCAGGGTATTGCCGCTGACATCGGTCCTGACCCATAAAAACAGGATCTTGCGGAAAAGAGACAGGATCAGGCTGCGAATGCCCTGATAAAGTCGCATAAGATGTTACTCCGGTACTGGAAACAGGCGCCAAGTTTAACGGGTTGAGGCGGGTGCGGAAAGCGGTATACAGATTCTTGGTAGTGAATGTGATGTGTTACATTGCCGCTCAGACAAACGGTTGCTGATAAGGCAAAAGCATGGTGAGCAAAAGCGAGCAGTGGTTGCCGGGCTGGCATGAGGACGCCCCAGTGCAGGGGGACCTGCTTCTGGCGTTTTCCGGAAACAATGTCCTTAAGCCGGATAACGGCTGGTTGTTGGCCTGGGGCGGTCCGGAAATGGGCGACAGTCGCCCGGAGGCCCTTGCACTGGGTACCTGGAATGGCCGGCGTCTGTTTGTTTGTACCTTGCCAGACTCCGGGCTACCTGGTGCCCAGTTGGTTACCTTGAGGGACGCCCTGCTGGTGTCACCCGACGCGCCTGCAGATTTGCTCAGTACCGGCTTCCAGGTATTGCAGTGGTGGCAGGATCACCGCTTTTGCGGTCGCTGTGGAGAGCGAACCGAATCACATCCCCGGGAGCGGGCTCGCTGGTGCAGCCGTTGCAATATTCCCTGGTATCCCCGAATCGCACCCTGTGTGATTGTGGTTATCCGGCGCGGCAGCCAGTTCCTGCTAGCGAGGTCTTCCAGGGTGACCCGGAATTTCTACAGCCTGATTGCCGGTTTTGTCGAGCCTGGGGAAAGCCTTGAGCAGGCCGTGGCCCGGGAAGTAAAAGAAGAGACCGGATTGGACGTTGGCAACATCCGCTACCGGAGTTCCCAACCCTGGCCTTTTCCCCATCAGATGATGGTGGGCTTTTTTGCCGATTTTCAGGGTGGCGAACTCAGCCTGCAGGAAGATGAGCTGGCGGATGCCGGCTGGTTCAGTGCCGACGATCATCCACCCATTCCGCCCGATACCACCATTGCCGGCCGCCTGATCAGTGCCATGAAACAGGAAATTGCCGAGAATGGGAGCGATGCCGGATGATGGCCGGGGCGTCTCCTCGGGTGCTGGTATTCGATTCCGGGGTTGGCGGGCTCAGCGTGGCTGCCCGAATTCACCAGTCGCTTCCCGGTGCGGACCTGGTGTATCTGGCGGACAACGCTGGTTTTCCCTACGGCGGTCAGAGCGAACAGGTGGTGATTGAGCGCTGCTGCTCTCTGATCCGGCAAAGTCTGCAACAGTCGCCTTGTGACATCATCGTGGTGGCCTGCAACACCGCCAGCACGGTGGTGCTTCCGCACCTGCGGGCCATGACGGAGCTGCCGGTTGTGGGTGTGGTGCCAGCTATCAAGCCCGCCGCCGCCTGCACCGTAAATGGTCGGGTTGGGCTACTGGCAACGCCGGCAACGGTACAGCGACCCTATCTGGACAAGCTCATTGCCGAGTTTGCCAGTGACTGCGACGTGGTGCGGCTTGGCCACCCTGGGCTCGTGTGCTGGGCAGAGCAGCTGGTGCAAGGCGCAGAACCGCCCCAGGCAGAACTGGATGCGGCTATGGCGCCACTGCGTGAGGCGGGTGTCGATACCGTAGTGCTCGGCTGTACTCACTATCCGCTGTTGTTACCCTGGCTCCGGAAAAGCCTGCCGGGGGTCACTGCATGGGTGGATTCCGGTGACGCCATCGCTCGCCGGGTCGCCTTTTTGCTGGGTGAATCCGGGCGTTTGGCGGCAGCGGAAACACCCAGAGCGGATACCGGTGGCGTGGTGTCAGAGGCCCGCTTTACCGGGGACGCCCCGCCGGATGTTGCCCTGTTCATGGCCGAAATGGGGATTTCAGTGGCGCGGGTCTGTGAGCATTGGCCCGGCGCTACAACAGCCGGGTCAGCTTGAACATGGCGAGGAATTCCAGAGCCGGAATAGCGCGTTTATGGCAGCAGTAGGTTTTGAAGTTGTCACCCCGGAAGCGGGATTTGGTGAACTCCAGGCCTTTGAAGTTGTATAGGAAATTGCCTTTCTCGTAGATGCCGTGCATCAAACGTTTTAGTAATCGGCTTTCCTGGTGTTCGGTGGCCTGGTCCAGCGATAGCGGAATCAGGCCCAGGTCCAGGAAGGGCACACCTTCGGCCTTGAAGGTGTCCATGGCGTGGGCCATCAGGGTGTAGAAAATGCCCTGTCGAAAATCGGCGTTGGCGCGGGAGATATTCGGTACGTAACTGATGATCTCGTTGTTGCGGTAGATCGGATCAAAATAGATGAAGCCCACCGCCTTGCCGTCCTGGTAGGCGTAAAAGTGTCGCTCGTTTTCCCGGTAGTCCATTTCCATGGGGCGAATCAGGAAGCGGATCTCGTTGCTCTTGCATTTGCGGGTGCGTATCCAGGCCTCGGAGATTTCTCGGGTGTGGTCGTCACTGAACCGCTCCATGACCGTAATGCCACTCTTCTCAGCCTGATTCAGTGCAGTGCGCAGAATCTGCTTTTTCTTGCCGGTCAGAGACCAGGACTTGAGATCAATCCGGGATTCGCAGCCAAACTGGGTGCCATACAGGCCGAAGCGAAGGTGTAGAAAATCCACCACCGATTTCGAAACCTGGATGTAGCAGGCGTTGGGAAAGGTCTGCTGGAACTTCTCCAGCATGGCGGGGAAATGCTCGGGTGCGCTCACTGGATCGGACAGGACAAAGGTACCGCCCCATTTGCGCATATAGGCAATGTAGCCCATACCCGGCACATCAAAATACTGCATGCCCGGCTGCAGGGTTGAGAACGACTGAGAGTGCTGACCGTATTTCTTGAGGTAGTTGACGCGCTCGGCGAAGCTGAACTGGCCGTCTGCCAGTTCCCTGATGTTGTCGAGGGCAAGAATCTGATCTGACATGATGAAGCTCCCGGTAACCTGTTGTTATTTTGAGTCGGAAGAGATTCAGGCTTGCTTGCGGCCAAGAATCGACCAGTAGCAATCCATGTTCAGAAGTTTGAAATGCTTTTTCTCGGTAACCTGAAGGCCCAGGCGCTGCATGTGTTCCGGGTAGTTGTAGATCTTGTGGAAGGCGTTGTTGGCAAACAGCCAGAAGATGAACACCGCCATGTACCAGTAAAGCTTCTTGAACATGCGGGAGAGGATGTTGCCGGTCGGGTAGCAGAAGTCACCAACCACCACGCTGGCGTCTGCCTTGCCCAGGCGAATCAGGTGTTCCAGCACTTTCACCATCATGTCTTCGTCAAACACGTTGAGGAAAAAGTTCGCCACTACCATGTCGTACTGCTCGAACTCGTTCACCTTCATGATGTCGCTGTGAATGCGGCGGATGGTCAGGTTCGGCGCTTCTTTCTGCTGGGCATCGGCAAACTTGCGGAGCATGGTTTCAGACAAGTCGACCACGGTCACATCGGCGCCCAGTTCGGCGGCGCGGATGGCGTCCCGGCCGTGCCCAACGCCAGCAAACAGGATGCGGTCACCGGGTTTGACGGTCTCCACGTCGAGCATGGCGGTTTTGCAGCGGTGAATGTTCTTGCCGCTGTACAGGTTGCTCAGGAAGTCATAGACGGGGCCGATGTACTTGTACTTGTCGCGCATGATGACTGCTGCCTTCTTCTTGTTCGCTGGTTGAACGTCACCGTTATTGTGATTGTTATTCCGACAGCCTGTCGGACAGTCCGGTGATCGGTTACTGATAACCTGAGCTTAGAGAAGGGGTGAGTTCAAAGATGTGCAGTACTGCGCAATTCCAGATACACAAAGTAACGTATCGAAACACTTTGCAAACCGGGTCAATGTTTTAGTTAGGAGTGCCCTACAATCGAAAACCGGTTATCCGGTGTGGGCGAAGGCCAGGCCATCGCGGCTCAGCAGCCGGTCAATATCGGCCGCTGGTCGGGCGGGGCCGTAGAAGAATCCCTGCACCTGATGGCAGCCCAGGCTTGTCAGGTAGTTGAGCTGGTCGTCTGTTTCCACGCCCTCTGCGACGATCTCCAGTTTCAGGCCGTGGGCCATGGCAACGATGGCGTTCACTATGCAGGCGCCGTCCTCTCCGCTGCGAATGGCCCTGACAAAGGATTGATCCACTTTCAGGGTGTGGATGGGCAACCGGTGCAAATAGTTGAGGGAGGAGTAGCCGGTGCCGAAGTCGTCAATGGCGATGCGTACACCGCAATCCGCCAGTTCTTTCAGTTTCCGGCTGATCTGTTCCAGATCGTTCATGATCACGTTCTCGGTGATCTCGATTTCCAGATTGCCGGCAGGAAAACGATGGGACTGGACCTGCTCCAGCAATGTCTCGACAAAGCGCGGATGCTCTACCTGGCTGGGTGACAGGTTGACTGCCAGGCGCAGGTTCGGATGCCCGCTGTTGATCCAGTGTCCTACGTCTCTGCAGGCCTGGTCCAGCACCCGCTCACTGAGCTTGCCGATTAGCCGGGTTTCTTCCGCCAGTGGCAGGAAGTCGCCCGGATAGATCAGCCCCCGTTCCGGATGTTGCCAGCGCACCAGAGCCTCCAGCCCCACCACCTGGTTGGACTTGGAGCAGACTTGAGGCTGGTAGAACACCCTGAGTTCGTCTCGCTCCAGGGCCAGCCGTAAATCCCGCTCAAGGCTGAGCCGGTTGGCGGTATTGATGCTCATGCTGTCGGAATAGAAACGATAGCCATCTTTACCGCGGGCTTTGACGTGATACATGGCAATATCCGCGTTCTGGATCAGCTGGTCCATGGAGTTTCCAGCATCCGGGAACACTGCGATGCCAATACTGACCCCCACAAAGACTTCGTGGTTACCCAGCTGGAAAGGATCTTTCAGGGTCTGTATCAGTTTCCTGGCAATGCCCCGGGCGTCTTCCGGGCTGTTTACCGAGGGCAGCAGCAGGGTGAATTCGTCGCCACCGAAGCGCGACAGGGTGTCGCCACGCCGCAGGCATTTCTCGAGCCTGTGGGTGACGGCCTGTAGCAGGCGGTCACCCATGGCGTGGCCCAGGGTGTCGTTGACCACTTTGAACCGATCCAGATCCAGGAACATAACCGCCAGTTTTTGCTTGGCCCGCCGGGCCTGGGTGATGGCCAGCTCCAGGCGGTCCTTGAACAGGGCGCGGTTGGGCAGTCTGGTGAGCAGGTCGTGGTAGGCCTGGAAATTGATGAACGCTTCGGCCTCCTTGCGCTCTGTTACATCCCGGGCAATGCCGTAATAACGGGCCGGCTGGGTGGTCGAGCCACCCCGGGTGTCGCCGGTCTGGGGCCAGGTTTGCGGGTCTACCGGGAAGGCGGTGATTTCGAAATGCCGGGTTGCCTTGCTACTGCCTCGGGTTTTCAGGCGCACTTCCAGCGTTCTGGGGTTATCCACCGAGATATCCGGCCCCTGCAGGGCATAGGTGCCCCTGGCCACGTCCCGGTCGTCCAGAATGTGCCCGAAATGACGACCGCAGAGCTCCGAAGGCTGATAGCCCAGCAGGCTTTCCACCTTGTTGTTGATGAAACAGATATGGCCGGTTTTATCGAGCATGAATACGATATCCGGTGAACTGTTGACGATGTAGCGGTGCAGGGCTTCGGATTTCTCCAACCGGGTCTGGATCATTTCGTGGGCTTTGATCAGAGACTGTTTGCCCAGTACGCCCTCAACCGTGGTCAGCAGTTCCTCGGGATCAAACGGCTTGCGTATGTAGTCCAGGGCTCCCCGGCGCAATGCCCGACTGACGGTACCGAAAGATCCTTCGCCGCTGACCACAACCACACCGCAATCTGGCTGCTGGCTGGCGATGCGCTCCATCACTGCGAAACCATCGGTGTCTGGCATGTTGAGGTCGAGCAGTGCCAGGTCAAAGGCCTTCCCGGCCAGTTGTTCACAAGCCTGCTTTCCGCCATTGGCTTCGGTTACCTCGAAACCTCGGCCTCTCAGTAACTTGGCCAGGCTGGCCAGGAGGCGTGGTTCGTCATCGGCTATCAGAATCCTGGCCGGTTCGGACCCATGGAAGGGCTGCTTGCTCTGCTCTAATGCCATTGGTCTGCTTCCGCTAATTCGTCAGTCGGTACCATGCTTGTTGTGGCCTGCCGCCGGGAGCAGAATCCGGAAGGTAGTGCCTTCCTGCCCCGTGTGACAAGCGATGATGCCCTCCATGTCATCAATCAGCTGCTTGACAATGCTCAGGCCAAGGCCGCTGTGGCCCTGACCCTTCGAACTGGCTGCCGGCGCATACAGGTTGCGCCTGACGGCCTCGGGAATGCCGGGGCCATTGTCGGTAATCTGTAATTCAACCCAGCGGCGCTGGTTCTGGAATATTGGTGCCGCAGTACTCAGGGAAATCTCGCCATTGCCGGGCCTCAGGCTCTCAACGGCGTTGCGGATCAGATTGATGATGATCTGCCGGACCGCAGAGGCGCTGCCCTGCACTTGGGTGTCCTCACGGCATGGCTTCAGTTTGAGGGTGCGGTCGTTGCTGTTGAACAGGCTGTCCTGAAGGATGCGGGCAAGGCTTTCAAGTTCCCGGTTCAGGTCTGTACCACTGGCAGTGCCGGGTGCATCGCCGGTGCTGATTTGCAGCAAAAGGTAGCCTGCCCGATCCAGTTCCTCCTGGATTATGTCGAGGTCTTCCTGAACGGTCTCGTCATGCATCCGGGCACGAAGCTGGAAAATGTACTGTTTGATGATGGTCAGGGGGTTACTGACTTCATGTACCTGGCGACGTATCCGGTCGTGGGCGATCTGGCTGTCGACGCCTGGCCCTTCGGTTGTCTGACTTTCAATCAGCTGGGTAAGCTCGTGGATGAACAGCCGAACCAGCTGGGTAGTGACCTCCATTGATTCGGAGTCCGTGCCCAAGGCAAAGATCGCGTGTTTTTGCCCACCCTGTTGAACAGGAATCGCCAGGAGAGACGGCGTTCTCAGAATGGCCAGCAGTTGTCGGTCAAGTACGCTGGGCTCGCGTTCGTTCAGGCTGACCAGGGTGCCGCCGTTCCACGCATCGGTCAGGACGCTGCCGCCAGGCTGGGGCGACAGGCGCAGGTCCGGAAGGTTGGTGCCGGTACCGGAAAGCAGCCTGAGCTCTTCTGCCTCGGGGCCAAAGCACAGGGCCGGCAGTCCGGTCAGGACGCCTAGACTGCTGACGGTACTGGCGATCAGATCGCACGGGGTCGCGCTGTCTGTGGCTCGCAGCTCAAGGGTTTTGCTGGCGATCGCCTGGTGTATCAGCGTTTGCCTGAGCTGCCGGGCGCCTTCCTCACTTTGGTAGGCGGTGTCCAGAGGAATTCCGAAGGAGGCCGCCATGGTGGCTACTTCTTCGTTGATTCTGTCGCAGATTTCCCGTGTCAGGTCTTCCTGCAACCCAAAGATCGTTCCTGCAGCAGCAATGCCCGCTGAATCTGAGAGGGCAAGCCGGGTCGACAGGCTGATCAGTTTCACCAGGTGGCTGGCGTCCCGGAGCTGGGTTGGTAGCGACTGCTGATATCGCATGGCGTCTGCCGCCAACGGTCCTAACCCCCATACGGTTACAAAATGGGCGGCAATCTCATTCTGGTGGTTGAGGATGTCCTGTTTGCGTTCCTGGGGCTGGGTCTTGATGGCGATCAGTTCACCAATGTTGTGAACCATGCCAAGCAGGAACGCTTCTTCAGGGCTCGGATAGCGTGTCAGTGTGGCCAGGGCCCGGGTGGTCAGGGCTGTGGTCAGAGAGTGGCGCCAGAAATCCCTCAGTTGCTGCCACTCGTCGCCGCCGAGTTCAAATAGCAATTGTCGCAATGCCGATGTCAGCAGCAGGGTCTGGAAGCGGCGGGTGCCCAGGCGAAGCAGTGCCTGCTCAACGGAGCGGATGGGAGGATTACTTCTGTACAGGGCGGAGTTGGCCAATGACAGAAGTCGGGCGACGAGTGCGGTGTCCGTGGCGACAATCTGGCTGATCTCGCGGTAACTGTCTCCGGCATGACATGCTTTCAGCGCCCGCAGGGTTACCTCCGGCAGGCTCGGTAGTTGAAGATCAGCTGCAATATCCATCGCATTAGTCATCGCGCGCCCTTTGTCCTTGCTCCGTGCCATTGTGTTTGCGGGGCAAGGTTCCCTGTTCTGTATCAGAGTTTTATGACAGGGTGTTCATTCTTCTTATAAGTCAGTGAGCTTAGACAATAATCCACCTGTGTTAAACCTTTATTGCTGATTTTTTAAGCAGGGTATTTCAACTCTGTGATATGTGTACCCTTTTTACAGGTTAAAATGTCGCTTATAGTGACAAGCCTATGGATTCGTCTGTTTTCGGTTGCTCAAGCTACGAGGGAAGGCAAAAGTTGCGCCAACCAAGAACCATCGCGGTAACAGGCGGTAAAGGTGGAGTGGGAAAGACCACCGTTGCCGTCAATCTGGCGCTTGCCCTGGCCAAAGCCGGGCAGAAAGTGCTGTTGCTGGACGCGGACACAGACCTTGCCAACGTGAGTCTTCTGGTGGGGCTCTATCCGGAACGCACGCTTGCCGATGTGATTGCCGGCCGGTGTGGTCTGGCTGATGCCATACTGCAAACCCACTATGGGCTGGACATTGTTCCAGGTGCCTCCGGGGTTCAGACGTGTATGGAGATGACCCGCGAAGACAGCCTGAAGCTCCTGAAGTCGCTGCATGAGCTGGAGCATTGTTACGATTATGTGATTATTGACACGGCATCAGGACTGCAGACTGTAGGTCTTCATATGATCGCAGCGGCAGAGTTGGCCTGTGTGGTCGTAACCCCTGACCCAGCCTCACTCACCGATGCTTTCTCCCTAATGAAAGTTCTCAAGCGCCGAGGGTACAGGCGCAGGCCGTCCGTGATCGTCAACATGGCACAAGGCGCCAGCCAGGCAAGATCGGTGTTCCAGCGTCTGAACGGTGCCTGCCAGCGGCATCTGCAGTGGACATTGCATTACCTGGGGGCACTTTGGCGGGATGAAACACTTCGGCAGTCCGTGCTCAATCAACACCCTGTGACCCTGCTGCCCACCTCTGACCCCTCATGCCGGCAGTTTCACACCCTGGCGGAAATGCTCAATGTTCACCTGGCGGCACTGCCTCGGCGCAAAGCCGGTATAGCGGCTTACTGGCATCAGGCCGCGCGCCGGCAAGCCGGTCAGGCTGAAGCCGCCATTCCCGGTGGTGAATCCGTCGGCGAGCAATGTCGGGCCCTGGTCGGGCAGTTGGAAAAATTGCTGGCGGCAAAGCCGGACGATGCCATGCTCCGGTATGACGCATTTACCCGTCTTTTTGCACTGTTGGGGCGCAACCCTGATGCCGATACCGTGGAGATCGTACAAACCGGGTTGGCATCAATGAAATGGGAGCATCTGCGCCAGGTTGACCGGGATAGGCTGGCGGCTCACCTGCGGCACCTGGCCGAGGATCTGGCGTCACCCTCGGCTCAGCCAGAGCCTGCTGCATTGCCCCAAGGGGTGGAGGGACCGCTGTACGATCGAGTCAGTTTTGGCGAGCAGGATCAATTACTTCGTGTGCTGCGGGAGAAACCTTCGGATGTTTCCCTGGATGACCTCTTGCGTTCACTGGCAGGCAGGGATCCTACCCGATCGTGAACGAGCCAAGAGTATGTGCCCACTTGCTGGTCATTTTTTTAAGGATTTATGTGTCGTAATTTTGCAGTCTGTCACCGCCCTGTAACGATCATTGTGCAAGAATTGAACGAAATCGTGGCCCGCATTATGCAGGCAGCTCTGACAGGCGGATGCAAAACGGATGCATACATGTCGGGGCAAAGGAAACCGGCCCCCCGCGACTTTTGACCGGCGTTGATCGCTGGTGACATCGATCTCAGAGAAGGAGTTCTACCATGGCAAACCAGCAAGTGAATCAAAAAGAGTCTTCGTCGAAGGTGCTCGGGCAGCTCCGCGGCAAGCGGGTGCTGATTACCGGAACCACCGGCTTCCTGGGAAAGGTGGTTCTGGAGAAGCTGATCAGGTCCGTCCCGGACATTGGTGGCATTTACTTGCTGATTCGGGGCAATAAACGTCATCCTGATGCCCGCAGCCGCTTTGACAATGAGATTGCCACGTCATCGGTATTTGATCGCTTGAGGAGTGTCGATGCGGACTGGTTTGAAACCTTCCTCGAAGAGCGGGTTCATTGCATTACCGGTGAAGTGACGGAACCTTGTTTCGGTATGGGTGAGGACGCCTGGCAGAAACTGGCCGGAGAACTGGATGCCGTGATCAACTCTGCTGCCAGCGTGAACTTCCGGGAGGAGCTGGACAAAGCCCTGACGATCAACACCCTGTGTCTTGAGAATATCGCCGGGCTGGCCCGAGAGAATGCGGAGCTGGCAGTTCTGCAGGTGTCTACCTGCTATGTTAACGGCATGAATTCCGGGCCGGTCACCGAATCGGTGATCAAGCCCGCAGGTGAGTCAGTTCCCCGCTCAAGCGAGGGGTATTACGAGATTGAAGAGCTGGTGCAGTTACTGCAAGACAAGATTGCCGATGTTCGCGCCCGCTACTCTGGTAAAACCCTTGAAAAGAAATTGGTGGATCTGGGTATTCGGGAAGCAAACCGCTACGGCTGGAGCGACACTTATACCTTTACCAAGTGGTTGGGCGAACAGCTGTTGATGAAGGCGCTGAACGGCCGCAGCCTGATCATTGTTCGGCCCTCCATCATTGAAAGTGCCCTGGAAGAGCCTGCCCCTGGCTGGATTGAGGGGGTCAAGGTAGCGGATGCCATTATCCTGGCCTATGCCCGGGAGAAGGTGACCCTGTTCCCGGGTAAGCGCTCGGGTGTGATTGATGTCATTCCGGTGGACCTGGTGGCCAATGCGATTGTTTTGTCGCTTTCCGAAGCCCTGGCAGAACCTGGTCGGCGCAGGATCTACCAATGCTGCAGTGGCAGCTCCAATCCGGTCTCACTGGGGCAGTTCATCGACCACCTGATGGCGGAATCCAAAGCCAATTACGCCGCCTACGATCATCTGTTCTACCGGCAGCCCAGCAAGCCGTTCATTGCGGTTAACCGTACCCTGTTTGACCTGGTGGTCAGCGGTGTGCGCCTGCCCCTGAGTGTGACAGACAAGGTATTGAAGTTGTTGGGTAATTCCCGTGACCTGAAAATGCTCAAGAATCTGGATACCACCCAGTCACTGGCCACTATTTTTGGTTTTTACACAGCCCCGGATTACATCTTCCACAACGATGAACTGCAGGCGTTGTCTGCCAGAATGGGTGAGGTCGACAAGGGGCTTTTCCCGGTGGATGCACGCCAAATTGATTGGGAAGTCTATCTGCGCAAGATCCACCTGGCGGGTTTGAACCGCTATGCCCTGAAAGAAAGAAAGGTCTACAGTCTTCGGGCTACCAAGCAGCGCAAAAAAGCTGCCTGATCATCCTTCCTGGGTCCGGCCAGCGGCCGGGCCTGCTCTCCCCACGTCATGTTTTGCCATTCCCCGATCTGCAACTATTCTTGATAAAGCCGCTGTTAAAGCTGCTAAGCCCTGCCTTGATCGACGCATTGCTGAACAGGTTAGCCCGAAAATGGCGGTAGGTTAGGACGTTAGTCTAATTCATTGTGCGGTGGCACACATGTTGAACTACATGCATCTGTCTTAAGGGCAAAAATCGCCCGACCACCCTGAATTTAAAAAAACCGACAATGACAACAGACTCTGATTAAGGGGGAGCACAATGACTGATAAACAGGTATATCCGGTGAGTCCGGAAGTTGCCGAGCGTGCACTGGTCAGCAAAGAGCAGTATGAAGCAATGTATCGCCAGTCAGTAGAAGACCCGGATACGTTCTGGGGTGAGCACGGCAAGCGACTTGACTGGATCAAGCCCTACAGCAAGGTCAAGAACAGCACCTACGATTACAACAACCTGTCCATCAAATGGTTTGAAGATGGTGTACTGAACGCCTCCGCCAACTGTCTGGACCGCCACCTGGAGAAACGCGGCGATCAGACGGCCATCATCTTTGAAGGTGACGATCCTTCGGTATCCCGTAACGTTACCTACCGGGAGCTTTACGAAGAGACCTGCAAGTTTGCCAATGCGCTCAAAGCCCAGGGCGTTAAGAAAGGTGATGTGGTCACCATCTACATGCCGATGATCGTGCAGACCGCGGTTGCCATGCTGGCCTGTGCCCGGATCGGTGCGATTCACTCGGTGGTGTTCGGTGGCTTCTCCCCGGAAGCACTCGCGGCCCGGGTGGTTAACGGCAAATCCCGTTTTGTGATTACCGCTGATGAAGGTTTGCGCGGTGGCCGTGCCATCCCGTTGAAGAAGAACGTGGATCACGCGCTCAAGCACGAGGAGGACGCCAACGTCGACAAGGTGATCGTGGTTACCCACACCGGCAACAAAGAAGTCCCCTGGACCGAAGGCCGTGACGTTCGTTACGAAGACCTGATCAAAGATGCGCCGGCCGAGTGTAAGCCGGAGCCGATGAACGCGGAAGACCCTCTGTTCATGCTCTATACCTCCGGTTCCACCGGTGCGCCGAAGGGCGTTCTGCACACCACTGGCGGTTACATGGTCTATGCCTCCATGACCCACCAGTATGTGTTCGACTACCACGACGGTGACGTTTACTGGTGTACCGCCGACTTTGGTTGGGTAACCGGCCACAGCTACATTCTGTACGGCCCGCTGGCCAATGGCGCCATCACCCTGCTGTTTGAAGGTGTGCCCAACTACCCGGACAGCTCCCGCATGGGCCAGGTTGTCGACAAGCACAAGGTCAACATCCTGTACACCGCGCCCACCGCCATCCGTGCGCTGATGGCCCAGGGTGAGTCCTGTATGGACGGCACTAACCGCGAAAGCCTCAAACTCTTGGGTTCGGTGGGTGAGCCGATCAACCCGGAGGCGTGGGAGTGGTACCACCGGGTCATTGGTAACAGCAAGTGCCCGATTGTGGACACCTGGTGGCAGACCGAGACCGGCGGCATTCTGATTTCTCCGCTGCCTGGTGCGGTCGACCTGAAGCCGGGTTCCGCCACCAAGCCGTTCTTCGGCGTTCAGCCGGCATTGGTGGATAACGAAGGCAACATCCTGGAAGGTAAGACCGAGGGTAACCTGGTCATCCTGGACAGCTGGCCGGGTCAGATGCGCACCATTTACGGTGATCACGAGCGGTTCATCCAGACCTACTTCAGCACCTACAAGGGCATGTACTTCACCGGCGACGGTGCCCGTCGCGATGAAGACGGCTACTACTGGATCACTGGCCGTGTGGATGACGTTCTGAATGTGTCCGGCCACCGCCTGGGTACTGCCGAGGTTGAGAGTGCTCTGGTGGCTCATGACAAGGTGGCCGAGGCTGCGGTGGTTGGCTACCCCCATGAAATCAAGGGGCAGGGCATCTACGTGTACGTGACCCTGGTACAGGGTGAGGAGCCATCGGACGAGCTGAAGAAGGAGCTGGTTCAGTGGGTTCGTAAAGAAATTGGCCCGATTGCGTCTCCGGATGTGATTCAATGGGCGCCTGGACTGCCGAAAACTCGTTCTGGCAAGATTATGCGCAGGATTTTGCGTAAGATTGCTGCTAACGAGCACGATCAGTTGGGTGATACGTCTACCCTGGCTGATCCGGGCGTAGTGGATGATCTGATCAGCAGCCGGGCGTTCCAGTAACGCCGGCGGCTGACAGCCCTAACCTGTGAGGAATCTGTTGAATGACACAAACAATTATCGTCGCTGATGATCACCCGTTGTTTCGGGCTGCATTGAAACAAGCGGTCAATCAGGCGGTGCCGGATGTCGAGACTGTAGAGGTCGACAGCATCAAGTCACTGCAGGCGGCGGTAGAGTCGCACCCGGATGCAGACCTGATCCTGCTGGATCTGAATATGCCGGGTGCCCATGGTTTCTCGGGGCTGGTGTTCATGCGAGGCCAGTATCCGGGGTTGCCGGTGGTGGTTGTGTCTGGCTCCGAAGACTTGCAGGCCATGCGTCGCTCGATTGACTACGGTGCCTCCGGGTTTATTCCCAAGAGTGCACCGCTACCAACCATTACCCTGGCCATTCAGGCGGTTCTGGAAGGCGATGTCTGGCTGCCTGAGGGCATAGCCGACAAGATTGAGCGGATGCAGTCTGAATCCACCGATTTCTCGGAGCGCCTGGCGTCTTTGACGCCGCAGCAGTTCCGGGTGTTGGGTATGTTGGCTGAGGGGCTTCTGAACAAGCAGATTGCTTATGATCTGGATGTGTCTGAGGCTACCATCAAGGCGCACATCACGGCGGTGTTCCGCAAGCTGGGTGTTCGTAACCGGACTCAGGCGGTGATTGCCATTCAGCAGATGGAGCTTGATCCTTCGGAGCAGTCGCTCTCGGGGGGCTGAGATTCAGCTTTTAGCAGATGTATTGAGAACGGGCGCCTTCGGGCGCCCGTTTTTTTGTTCTCGAGTTTTGGTGGAGGGGAGAAGGTTGGAGGGCTTTTCTGAAACACGCTGTGAATACGTCCGTGTACGCTCCGCTCCGCCATCCATGGCTCCGCAGGGTTTCAGAAAAGCCCTCCAGCCTTCTCCCCCGTAGTCCGGCAGTGAATTTAGAGTACATATGTAACCCCCTATGTCTGGAATGATTAACAAAAATCCGCTGTAGCCATTGTTTGGTTGATTTTCTTGTTATAAATTCGGCGCACACATGTACGCTGTAAATTTACTATTGTCGGAATTCAACTAAGCAAAGGTGCAAAATGAACGCAGCAGTGAAACCGGGAGCGGCGGAGGCCGTGGTGTATGGTAAGCCGGACGAGCGGGAGCTTCGGGACCGGATGAAGAAGGAGCTGCCCGCTGATACGTTCAAGACCCAGACCTGGCGGGTTATCTGGTTCTTGCCTCTGCAGGCCGTTATCTGGGGTGGGCTGGCGGCGATTCTGATGGCGGGGTTGCCGTGGTATGCCAATCTTGGCCTGGCGTTGCTGGTGGGGCATACCATTGGCTGCCAGGCTTTGTTGGCTCATGAGGTGTTGCACGGGGCATTGGGCATGAGCCGGCGTTGGCAGAATTTTTTTGGCTGGCTGGGGTTTGGTCCGTTGATGGTGCCGCCGGAGTTCTGGCGTAAGTGGCACAACGTGGTGCATCATGGTAACACCAACACCGGAGATACAGATCCGGACAGCTTCGGCACGCTGCGCCGTTATAAAACCAATCCCGGGCAGAAGAAGTTCCACAAGCTGGCGCCGGGTTCAGGCACCTGGTACAGCTATCTGTTCCTGACCTATTCGTTCACTTTTCACGCCCAACTGGTGCTGTGGATTCAGGCGAAACATCGAAAGCAGTTCAAGGGCTTTAACCGCAATCTGGCCATTGCTCAGGTGTTCTTGTGTCTGGCGTTGTGGGTTGCTTTGGCGGTTGTCTCAGGCCCGCTGGCGGTGTTCACGGTGCTGATTCCGTTCATGACGGCCAATGCCTTGGGGCAGGGCTATATCCTGACCAATCACTTCCTGCGGCCGCAGACGCCCACAAACAATCCGTTGGATAACTCCATGAGCCTGCGCAGCAACCCGGTTCTTGATCGATTGCATTTCCGGTTCAGTCATCACATCGAACACCATTTCTTTCCGAAGATGGCCCACAACATGGCACCGCGGGTCCGGAAGTGGTTGGAGGAGAATGAGCCTGAGCGCTATATGGCGATGCCTCATGGCAAGGCCCTGAAAATGCTCTACACCACGCCTCGGGTATACAAGTCCGCCACAGAGCTGGTGGACCCCAACGACGAGACTCGCGTTTTTGATTTGTTGCCGTTGCAGCGGGAGTTTTCTGCGGCCAACCGGGTTTAAGCTTGGGAGTGTGAGCGTGTTGGGGTGCGCCTTCCAAAACACGCTGTGAATACGTCCATGTACGCTCTGCTCCGCCATCCCTGGCTCTGCAAGGTTTTGGAAGGCGCACCCCAACACGCTCAATCTGACGGCATCGGTGGATTCGAACCAAAGCGAGCTGGAGGCACCCCGAACGGCTAGCTCGTAGGAGCGGATGACCGGTAGGGCTTTCCAAAACTCTGCGGAGCCAGGGATGGCGGAGCCGAAGCGTCACATGGATGTGCCGAAGGAGCGTGTTTTGGAAAGCCCTACCGGTTAGCCGCTCCGGGCTCTAAACCAAACGCCAAAGCACCAGAGCGGCGATCACAAAGGTTAACCAGCGTACCCAAGCTCCTTGTTAACAAGGTTGAACAGCTCGCCACCCTTGTGCCAGCGGTCAAAGTTCTCCAGGAACTGGTCCGTCAGCGCCCGCTTCCAGCCGATGAAATCGCCCGCCATATGCGCCGTCATGATCACATTATCCCGCTCCCAGAGCGGATGATCCTCCGGTAACGGCTCCTCCTCGAACACATCCAGGGCCGCGCCGGCAATTTCGCCGTCGTCCAGCGCCTGGATCAGATCATCCGTCTTCACAATGGGCCCGCGGCCAATATTGATCAGCCTGGCCGACTTCTTCATCGCCGCAAACGCCTTGCTGTCGAACAGTCCCTCGGTTTGCGGTGTCAGTGGTGCGGCAATCACCACAAAGTCCGCATGGCTCAGCTGGTCATACAATTCATCGTTGCCGTGCACCGCTACAAAGTCCGGGTCTTTCTGTCGGGGTGTGCGGGCAATGCCATGGGCATGCATGCCTGCGGCGTTAACCAGTCGGCCGATTTGGCGGCCGATGGAGCCGGCGCCCACCACCAGCACCTGCTTGCCTTCGGCCCGCTCCGTGTCTCGATGCTTCCACTCGTGCTTCAGTTGTAAGCGGATGGACCGGGGGAAATCCTTGGCGAACATCAGAATGCTGCACAGCACATATTCCGCAATGGTCCGGTCGAAGATGCCCCGGGCATTGGTCACGGTAACGTTGCCTTTGATCAGCGCCGGGAACATGAGTGCATCGACACCGGCACTGGTGGCGTGAATCCATTTCAACCGGTCTGCGGTTGGCCAGGCGGCTTCCAGAGCTTCAGTCCGGAAATCGGTCACCATCATGACATCGGTACCGGGCAGGGTGTCCCGGAGTGTCTGTTCATCGCAGGCGAAGCGAACTTCCGCCCTGGCCTGAACGGCTTCGATGCCGGGAGGCGGTGCCTCGCCAGGCGCTGTCAGAACAGTGACAACCGGTTTGTTGGACGCTGTCATTTCACCTCCGCAGGAATCGCAACGATTAGTTTTAGTCCATCGTTGTAGTCTGGTAGGCGAGTGGGTGTGGGTCAACCTGGCTTGACGGATCCATTGCCTCGGCGGGTTTGTTCAGTCTTTAGTCCCACGGGCCTTGTACCGCCGATTTTTACTGACTAACCTGCAGGGGTAGGTCTTTATTTACCCTGTTATCGGGAGGTGCGTATGGCGGAATCCGCGAACAAGGATACCGGCGAGACCAAGCCGCGGAAAGTGAAGTACCGCAAGACCAAGGCCAGCTGGAACCCGGCCATGCAGGCCATTCCTGTTTCGGGGATTCGCCGGCTGGTGAATATGGCATCCACCATGAAGGATGTGATTCACCTGTCGATAGGGCAGCCAGACCTGCCAACACCAAAGCATATTATTGATGCCTACATTGACGCGCTGAACGCCGGCCAAACCGGCTACACCATGGATGCCGGCCTGCCGGAACTGCTGGTGGCCCTGCGGGATTACTATGGCAAGCGCTACAATCGCAAGCTCACCCGCGACAATATTCTGGTGACAAGCGGTGCCACCGAGGCCATGTACCTGGCCATTTCGGCGACTTCGGCGCCCGGTCGGCAGTTTATCGTGACGGACCCGTCGTTCCTGCTCTATGCACCCCTTATCCGGATGACCGGCGGTGAGGTGAAGTTTGTGCCCACCCGGGCTGAGAACAACCACCAGCTGGACCCGGATGATGTGATCCGGGCCATGGGGGCACGGACATTCGCCCTTATCCTGAATAACCCCAACAATCCGACCGGAGCGGTGTATCCCCGCAGTACGGTCGAGACGATTCTCGAGGAGTGCGCCTATCGCGGGATTCAGGTTTACGCAGATGAGGTCTATGACCACCTGATCTTTGATGATGATGATTTTGCCAGCGTCCTGAACTGTTCTATGGATCTGGATAACATCATGTGCATCAGCAGCTTCTCCAAGACCTACAGCATGGCGGGTTTGCGGGTTGGTTGGGTCATCTCCAGCCAGGCGGCAATCAAGTCGCTAAGGCGCTACCATATGTTTACCACCTCGGTGGCCAATACACCGTCGCAGTTTGCCGGTGTGGCTGCCCTGACGGCAGACCAGCAGTGCGTGCGCGACATGGTGGATATTTATCGCGAGCGTCGGGACAAGATTGTGGAGCTGATCGACCAGACTCCCTATCTGACCGGCTACAAGCCCGGCGGCGCGTTCTTCGCTTTTCCGGATTTGCCGCCCCATGTGGATGGTTCTGATCTGGCGCTCCGGATGTTGAAGGAAACCGGGGTATGTGTGGTGCCGGGTGACGCCTTCGGTGAGCACTGCACCAATGCCCTGCGCTTCAGTTTCTCGACGACCTGTGAGCGGATGGAAGAGGCGTTCGACCGGATCATCCCCTGGATGGCCAAGCAGCAGTTCTGAGCTCGCATGTCTGCGCTTGATTCAGTTCTCGTTCAATGCCCTTACTGCTGGGAGACGCTGGAAATCAGCGTCGACCCTTCGGTGGCTGAACAGGAGTATGTCGAGGATTGCCAGGTGTGCTGTCAGCCCATCGTGCTGACCGTAACGTTTGATGAACGGCTGACCCCAACCGTGCAGGCCCGTGCTGAGAACGACTGACTCCCTCACCAATCGTTAATCAACACGGCTTGCGTGGAAGGCATGCCTGCCGCAGGATAGGGGGCTCGGTTTCAGAGGAAGAAAAATGAAAACATTCATGCAGGTTCGGGCCTGGTTCCCGGTTCTGGTGCTGGCGGTACTGGCCAGTGGTTGTGCGAGCATTTCACCTTATGCCATCTCCGAGGGCGAGATTGAGCGGCATCTCAAGCGGGCCGTGGCCGACTATGATCGGCAGCATTTGCAGAGTGGATCGCCGCTCAGCCTGAGTCTTAGTGATGCAGATATTACCCTGGGGCCGGATGGTCGCGATGTGGCGGTGATTGATCTTCGGGGGCAGGTGGCTTTGAACGCACTGATGGCCAAGCTGCCGGTGGACTTGGCGCTCAAGGTTGAAGGTGCACCAGTGTATGACAGTCAGGAAAAAGCGGTGTACATCCGCAGGCTTCAGCTTCTGGAGAGCTCCATTGATTCCCCCTTTTTCAAGGGCGACCTGGCGCCGGTCACGGACAACGTGATGCGGGTGGTGGCCCAGATGCTGGAAACCATGCCGGTGTATCGCCTCAATGAAGACGACTTTGCCCAGCGGATGCTGGGCATTGTACCCGTGGATATCCGGGTTGCTCCCGGGCGCCTGGAGTTTGTCACCGCCGACAGATGATACCGCCGCGGTTCCAGGATAGGTTCTGTGAGAAAGGCCGAATGATGGATGTCATCCGGCCTTTTCGTTTCTCGAAATGGGTCTCAGGCGGTGGCTTTCAGAGCCTCCTCGAAGATGCCGGTCGCTTCATCAATCTGGTTCTGGGTGACGATCAGTGGCGGCAGCCATCGGACGATTTCCTGGTAAGGCCCGCAGCGCAGCATCAGTAACCCCCGGTTTTCGCATTCCTTGAGGATCTTGCCGGCGCGTTCGCCATCGGGGCAGTCGCCCCGGCGCATTTCAACTCCTACCATCAGGCCTTTGCCCCGGACATCGGCCATCTCCGGATAATCCTTTTTCAGGGCGTGCAGGTTGTCCCACAGGCGTTTGCCCATGCGGTCTGCATTCTCCACCAGGCCTTCTTCGCGAATGACATCAATGGTAGCAATAGCCGCCGCCGCAGCCACGGCATTGCCTCCGTAGGTGCCACCCTGTGAACCGGGCCAGCCTTTGGACATGGTTTCCTCGGAAGCCGCCAGGGCAGAGATCGGGAAGCCGCTGGCCAGGCCCTTGGCGATCATGATGGCGTCCGGGGTGACACCAAAATGCTCATGTGCCCAGAACTTGCCGCTGCGGCCGAAGCCGGCCTGAACTTCATCGAACACCAGCATGATACCGTGTTTGTCGCACCGTTCCCGAAGGCCCTTCAGGAAGCGGGCGTTGGCGGGCACGTAGCCGCCTTCACCCTGAACCGGCTCAATCAGCATGGCGGCGGTTTCCTTGGGGGCGGAATAGGTCACGAAGATTCTGTCCAGCTCCCGCAGGCAGAAGTCGGTGGCTTCATCCAGGCTCCAGCCATAGTGAAAAGCGTGTGGAAAGGGGGCAACCACAACGCCACCCATCATCGGGCTGACACCGGCCCGAAGGGCAACGCTGGAGGTGGTCATGGACAATGACCCCATGGTGCGGCCATGGAAACCGCCATGGAATACAATCACGTTGGGTCGTCCGGTGGCCTGGCGAACCAGTCGAACCGCACCCTCGGCCACCTCGGTGCCAGAGTTGGAGAAGAAAAAGGCATTCAGAGGGTCTGGTGTCAGCTCTCCGAGTTTTTCCGCCAGTTCCGGCAGCCTGGGGTTCATCACCGTGGTTGCCTGGGCGTGAATCATGGTAGCCACCTGTTTTTGGGCAGCGGCCACCACTTTCGGGTGGCAATGGCCAGTGCTGGTGACACCGATGCCGGAGGTGAAATCCAGATACCGACGGCCCTCGGGGTCAATAATATAGGCGCCTTCGCCCTTGGCGGCAGTAATGCCGGTAGCCTGCTTGAGCAGGGGAGACAATTTGCCTTTGTGGTCGGTCATGGGCACCTCCCGAAGTGAATGAAATACCTCTTTAGCAGACTAGTCAGGCCTGCAGGCGTTTACAAATGGCATCGCCAATCTGGCTGGTAGCCCGTTGCTGGTTACCCTGTTCGGCAAGGTCAGCGGCTACTGCGTCGAACAGCTCCTTCCCGGCCTGTGCCAGTTTGGGGTCTTTACGGCCAAGCCAATCGAGCATGCGCGCCGTGGTAAACAGCATGGCGGTGGGGTCTGCAATACCCTGGCCGGCAATATCCGGTGCGCTGCCATGGGTGGGCTCAAACATGGATGGCATGTGCGGGTCGGTCGGGTTGAGGTTGCAGGAAGGCGCAACGCCCATGCCGCCAGAAAGCACGGCTGCCAGGTCGGTCAGGATATCGCCCTGCAGGTTGCTGGCCACCACCACATCAAAGGCCCAGGGGCACTGAACAAACTTCATGCAGGCGGCGTCTACCAGTTCGTGATGGGTGGCGACGTCGGGAAAGTCGTGGCTGACTTCCTCAAAGACTTCGGTGTACATGTCACCCCAGTAACGCAAGGCATTGCGCTTGGTCACCAGACACACCTGGCTTTCACAGCTTCGGCCATCGAGTGTGCGGAAGGCGCGGGTACGGCCTTCCTGCACCCGCTCACCAGCCCGCTTGCGGGCCTGCTCAAAGCCGTAACGGATGATCCGTTCGGTGGCCCGGCGGGTGAAGACCTCCATCTGGGTGGCCACTTCGTCTGGCTTGCCTTGGCGCAGTCGCCCGCCCTGACTGACGTACTCGCCTTCACTGTTCTCGCGAATCACCAGCATATCGATGTCCTTGGCGCGATCATCTTTCAGGTACTGCCTGGCGCCGGGCAACAGTCGCGCAGGGCGTTCACACACCCACTGGTCGAAACCTTTACGCATGTCCAGCAGGGGAGCCAGGGAAATGCTGTCTGGCAGGAGGTACCGGTTGGTGTCGTCCATAGGGCCGGGATCGCCCAGGGCGCCCAGCAGGATGGCATCATAGGCCTTTAGCTGGGTCAGCGCGTCTGCCGGCCAGGATTCTCCGTACTCTTCGTGCCAGGCATGGGATGGCCAGGGAAATCGGGTCCATTCCAGTGCCAGGTTGTGCTTCGCGCGCAGGGTCTCCAGACAGCGGACTGCCTCGGCGACAACTTCCGGGCCGATGCCGTCTCCGGGGGTAACTGCGATGCGAGTGGTCTGGGCCATTCCGGAGCCTCCTAACGTGCGGTGTTTGCGGGTTTTGAACAACAACCCCAGTGTAGTCCTCGGGCGGGCAGATGCCAGTGGTGGTGGCTTTAATTAATTGACGAAGTTTTACGACCCGTTGGTTGATAGCTATAGTGGAAACTAATTGATTCTTTTAAGCTTCAAGTGACATGTATCTGTTTTTTGTTCCGGAGCCCGTGTGAATAAACCCGAAGTACTATTTGATGAGTCACATTGTGAGCAGTGTGCCTGTGGGAACGGTCTGGATTTTGCGTTCAGTTTTGCTTTCCAGCCCATCGTGGACGCGGACAACAAAACGGTGTTTGCCTACGAGGCGCTGGTGCGCGGCCCCGAAGGAGAGGGCGCCATGTCGGTGCTGTCCAGGGTCAATGAAAACAACCGTTATGCGTTTGACCAGATTTGCCGGGTCAAAGCGGTCAAGCTGGCAGCCAAGCTCGACATGCAGCCGCTTCTCAGCATCAACTTCATGCCGAACGCGGTGTACAAGGCTGAATATTGCATCCGGACCACTCTGGCGGCGGCGAAAACCTACAACTTTGATACCCGGAAAATCATCTTCGAGATGATTGAAAACGAGGATCTCAGTTCCGTAGAGCATCTGTCCTCCATCATCGAGGCGTACCAATCGATGGGGTTCAGCACTGCGATTGACGATTTCGGGGCCGGTTACTCCCGCTACAACATCATGATGCTGAGCCCGCCGGATCTCCTGAAGCTGGATATGGCGCTGGTGCGGAATATTCATGACGATTCCAATAAACAGGCGGTTGTGCTTGGAATCATCACCATGATGCGCCATCTTGGTGGTCGGATTATCGCGGAAGGCGTAGAAACCAAAGAGGAATACTTCTGGCTGCGCTCCCAGGGAATTGCGCTCTATCAGGGCTACCTGTTCGCCAAGCCGGGGTTCGAGTGCCTGCCGGAGCCCGTGTTCCCGGATTGACCACCTAAATGTAAAGGATAACTCTGTGCTGTACCGGATTATTACGCTTGTTGGCGGCCTGGTCTTTGTGGTTGCCCTGTTTGCCCTGCTGTGGTTCTTCTGCAAAAAGTTTCTGGAACACCACGGTGTAAAAGAGCAGAGTTCGGATCGGGCCATGGTGCTGGCTACCTGGACCTTTGCCGGCATTGCAGTTGGCCTGGTGTTTGCTGTCGTGGGCTCGTTTGTGCTCGGCCCCTGGGCTTTCTATCGCACCTTGCGGGGCCACGACGTGCCAGTGTCAGACGCCGCCGCCATCTGGTGGGGTTTTGGTATTGTAGTGCTTTCCCTGGGCATTACCGCTGCCGGTTTCTTCGGCTTCCTTGCCCTGGTAGGCGCCTACTGATGTTGTGGCAGGCTGCGTAGCAGGTCCCGGAACCACACCAGCGCAGGCTCCCGCTCATAAGCCTTGTGCCAGTACAGATGCACATCAATGGAGGGCATCTGTGCCGGCGGGCTCATCACTTCTATCTCCCCCCGCTCGGCAATGATCCGTGCGTAGGTTTCCGGCATGGTCAACAGCAAGTCGGAATTCTCCACCACCCGGCAGGCAGCATAATAGTGCTGGCAACGCAGCCTTATGCTGCGCTGCACGCCGTGCCGGGACAGCTCAAAGTCCTCAATACCCGGGCCCTCGGTACGGGACGAAACCAGTACATGTTTTGCCTTCAGGTACGCCGGCATATCCAGCCCGTCTTTAATGGCCGGGTGCCCCTTGCGCGCCAACACCACCAGGCGGTCCTGCCGAAGCAGTTCATGGCTGGTCTGATTGCTGACCGGCAGCAATACATCAATGGCGAAATCCAGTTTGCCGGCGGCTAACTGGGTTTCCATATCCCGCCTTGGTATCCGCTGGGAGACAATCTCCATGTCCGGGTAGGGTGCCAGTTTGCCCATCAACTGGGGCAGAAAGGTAGACTCCAGCACATCCCGCAACCCCAGTGTGTAAGTCTTGCGCTGACTGGCTGGGTCAAAGGCATGGAACTGGTTTACCGCGCTTTGCACCTGATTCAGCCCCGGCCGCATCGACTCCAGAAACCGGCGTGCTAACGGAGTGGGCACCATCTGGTTACCCTGGCGGGTAAACAATGGGTCATCAAAGTGATCCCGCAGCCGCGCCAGGGAATGGCTCACCGCGGGCTGCGTCAGGTGCAGCGCCCTGGCGGCGCGGGTCAGGCTGCCCTCCCGATAAATGGTATCGAAAACATGCAGCAGGTTAAGGTCCAGTCGATTCAGGGCCATAAGGCGCGTCCGGTTTCGGAATAAGTAAGGGTAATGATAAACGATAAGAACAATTCAGTCGCGTAATAGCGCGTTGGCTCCTAGACTGTTTTCCATCTGAACAAAAGTGCGCCCCGGTTGGGGCAGGCAAGCGCGAGGAGCTGCACCATGGATTTCAATATTTCCGAAAAAGGCCAGGATTACCTCAAACGCGTGAAGCAGTTCATGCGTGACGAGATCTTTCCCATTGAAGAGCAGTACCACAAGGAGCTTGCCTCCCTGGAAAACCGCTGGGTGGTGTTGCCGATCATCAAAGAACTGAAAGAAAAAGCCAAGGCCCAGGGCCTGTGGAACATGTTCTTTCCGGACGACAAATACGGCTGTGGCCTGCTCAACTCCGACTACGCCCTGATTGCCGAGGAAACCGGCCGCAGCTTCATCGCCCCGGAAATCTTCAACTGCAACGCGCCAGACACCGGCAACATGGAAGTGCTGATCCACTACGGATCGGAAGAGCAGAAAGCCGAGTGGCTGCCAAAATTGATGAGCGGCGAAATCCGCTCCGCCTTCTGCATGACCGAACCGGCGGTTGCCTCCTCCGACGCCACCAACATGGAAGCCACCGCGATGGTTGAAGGTGACGAAGTGGTGCTCAACGGCCGTAAATGGTGGAGCACTGGCATCGGCCATCCGGACTGCAAAGTGGGTATCTTCATGGGCGTGACAGACCCGGACGCCCAGAAACACCGCCGCCACTCCATGGTGTTGGTGCCACTGGACACCCCGGGCATCACCATCGAGCGCATGCTGCCGGTATTCGGCGCCTACGATGAGCCATACGGCCACGGCCAGGTACTGTTCGACAACGTACGCCTGCCCAAAAGCGCCATCATCGCCGGCCCCGGCCGAGGCTTCGAAATCGCTCAAGGACGTTTGGGGCCGGGCCGCGTACACCACTGCATGCGCGCCATCGGTGCCGCTGAGCGTACCCTTGAGCTCATGATCAAGCGCGCCATGACCCGCGAAGCCTTCGGTCGGCCCATCGCCAAGTTGGGTGGCAACCCGGATGTCATCGCCAATGCCCGTATGAACATTGAGCAGGCGCGTTTGTTGACGTTGAAGTGTGCCTGGGCGTTGGATACGAAGGGCATTATGGGTGCGCTGCAGGAGGTTTCGATGATCAAGGCGGTGGTGCCGGCGATGCTGCAGCAGATTGTGGATGATGCGATTCAGATTCACGGTGGGGCTGGTGTCAGTGACGATGATTTCCCGCTGACGGCATTGTTCGGTTACGCTCGGGTACTAAGGTTGGCCGATGGCCCGGACGAAGTTCATCGGGCGATGGTGGCTCGGTTGGAGCTCCGCAAGTATAAGTCCTGAGCCGTTAATCCAAACATTGGGTGCCGGGAGCAGGTGGGAGAAGCTTTCTGAAACACGCTCCTTCGGCACATCCATGTGACGCTTGGGCTCCGCCATCCCTGGCTCCGCAAGGTTTTGGAAAGGCCTACCCGGCAGCAGCTCCTACTCCAAAACAAAGAACACGAACTCCAGAACATAAACATAACGGAGAGAAACACCGATGACACAGCGAGTATTCATAACCGGCGGGGCCAGTGGCCTGGGTCGGGCGATTGCATTGCGGTATGCCAAAGAGGGCGCGAAAGTCTGCATTGGGGACATTAACCCGGAGCAGGGCGTGGCCGTCGAGGCGGAACTGAACAACGCGGGCGGCGAGGGCTATTTCGTTGAATGCGACGTTCGCCGCCTGAGTGACTTCGAGAAAGTCCGCGATGAACTGGTACAGAAGTGGGGCGGTGTGGACGTTGTGGTCAACAACGCCGGCGTTGCCTCCGCAGGCTCCATCGAAGACACCACCATAGGCGACTGGGAGTGGATCCTCGATATCAACGTACTGGGCGTTGTGCGTGGCTGCAAAGCCTTTACGCCGCTGTTCAAGGAACAGGGTTCCGGCGCGTTTGTGAATGTGGCCTCCATGGCCGGGCTTATGCTGGCGCCCCTGATGGACAGCTACAATGTGTCCAAGGCCGGGGTGATTGCCCTGTCTGAAACCCTCAGCCAGGAGCTGCGGGATTCCGGTATTCACGTCAGCTGCGTCTGCCCCGCGTTTTTCCAGACCAACCTGGCCAGCACCATGCGGTCGGATATTCCCGGCATCCAGCAGAACGTCAACAAGCTGATGAAGCGGTCCAACATCACCGCCGAAAACGTGGCCGAAGATATCTTCCGCAGCGTGAAAGACAAAGACTTCTGGGTACTGCCCCACGCCAAAGAGCGCCGTATGTGGATGCTCAAGCGCCATGCACCCTGGGCGTTTGACTGGTTGATGCACCAGGAAACCAAGCGCTGGATGAGCAAGATGGGTGGCAAGGCGAACGCCTGAATACATCACAGGAGAGATTGAATGACTCAGATCGACCAGGCCGTAGACATCCGGGAAGGCGAAGAGCTGGATATCAGCGCCGTCGACCAGTTCATGAAACAGGCCATTCCCGGCCTGGAAGGGCAGCCGAGCATCAAGCAGTATCCCGGCGGCGCCTCCAACCTGACCTATCAGGTGGACTACGGCGAGCAGTCTTACGTACTGCGCCGGCCACCGTTCGGCAAGATTGCCAAGTCGGCCCACGACATGCTACGGGAAGCGCGGGTGATGGACGCGTTGAAGCCGGTTTACCCCTATGTGCCAAACATTGTCGCCATCTGCGATGATCACGGCGTGCTGGGGTGTGATTTCTATGTGATGGAGAGGCTCAAGGGCATCATCCTGCGCCAGGATTTCCCCAAGGATTTCGAGCTGAGTGCGGAAGATACCCGCAAGCTGTGCCTGAATGTGATCGACAAGCTGGTGGACCTGCACACCGTGGATGCCACGGCAGCCGGCCTGGACAAACTGGGTAAGGGTGCCGGCTACGTGCAGCGCCAGATTGGAGGCTGGAGCGACCGTTTCCGCAAGGCCCGCACCGAGGATGTCGGTGACTTTGAAAACGTGATGGCCTGGCTGAACGACAAGATGCCGGACGACATCGCCCAGGTTGTCATCCACAACGATTTCCGTTTCGACAATGTGGTTCTGAACCCGGACAACCCGTTTGAAGTGATTGGCGTGCTGGACTGGGAAATGGCCACCATCGGTGACCCTCTGATGGACCTGGGCAACAGCCTGGCGTACTGGATTGAAGCGGACGACGAAGGCCCGTTCCAGATGCTGCGGCGCCAACCCACCCACCGGCCGGGCATGCTGACCCGCAAGGAAGTGGTGGACTACTATATGGAGAAATCCGGCTTCCGGTCTGAAAAGTTCGATTTCTACGAAATCTACGGTCTGTTCCGATTGGCAGTGATTGTCCAGCAGATCTATTACCGCTTCTATCATGGACAGACCAAAGACAAGCGCTTTGCCGCCTTCGGCCACGCTGCCAATTATCTGGAGAAACGGTGCCAGCGCCTGATCAGCGAGAGCTCGCTGTAATGGCCACGATTTATCTGGTGCGCCACGGCCAGGCCAGTTTTGGCAAAGAGAACTACGATCAGCTCTCCCCGCGAGGCTGGGAGCAGGGCAGGATCCTGGGCCGCTGGCTGGCGGATAAGGTGGAGCCGGGTGCCATTTTTGGCGGTAACCTGCAGCGCCATCGGGAAACCGTGGAAGCGATCACCACCGGTTACGGTGCAAGCCTGCCGGATATGCAGGTGATGGAAGGCTTGAACGAGTTTGATCACGTTGAAGTGGTGGAGCGCCTGCGCCCGAAATGGGCGGACAAACAGGTGATGGCTCGGGACCTGGCCAGTTTCCCGAAGCCGGCAAGGGCATTTCAGCAGGCCTTTGAAAAAGCGGTCGCCCGCTGGGTGAGTGGCGAGTATGACCACGAATACGCGGAATCCTGGCAGGGTTTCCGGCAGCGGGTGAGCAGTGCGCTGGATCAACTGATTGAGCTGGCGGACGGTGCCGATGTCATTGTCTCAACCTCCGGCGGGCCCATTGCAGTGATTGCCCAGCACCTGCTGGAGTTGTCCGACCACAAGGCGCTGGAGATGAACAACGTGATTGCCAACACCAGCGTGTCCCGCATTCTGTATTCCGGCCCCCGGCGCAGCCTGGCCGTTTTCAACAACTATAGCCACCTGGAAGCGGAAGACCCCGCCCTGGTGACATTCCGATAATCTGAGGGAAATCCATGAGCAACGTAAACCTGTTCGACCTGACTGGCAAAGTCGCCCTGGTAACCGGTGCCAGCCGTGGCATCGGCGAGAGCATCGCCCGCACGCTGGCCCACTACGGCGCCCACGTGATCGTCAGCAGCCGCAAGATTGACGGTTGTGAAGCCGTGGCCAGCAGCATCCGTGCCGATGGTGGAAGCGCCGAAGCCTTCGCCTGCCACATCGGCGAGATGGACCAGATTGAAGCGGTGTGGGAGCATATTGCAAAAGAGCACGGCAAGCTGGATATCCTGGTAAACAACGCCGCCGCCAACCCGTATTTTGGCCCGGTGGAAGATACCGACCTGAGCGCTTTTCACAAAACCGTGGACGTGAACATCCGTGGCTACTTCTTCATGTGTGCCCGTGGCGCCCAGCTGATGAAGAAAAACGGTGGCGGGTCCATTGTTAACGTGGCCTCGGTGAACGGCGTAAACCCCGGCCACTTCCAGGGCATCTATTCGGTGACCAAGGCGGCGGTGATTTCCATGACCAAATCCTTCGCCATGGAACTTGGCCAGCAGAACGTGCGGGTGAATGCCCTGCTGCCGGGCTTGACCGACACCAAGTTCGCCAGCGCCCTGACCACCAACGAGGCTATCAAGAAACAGGCCATGGCTCACATTCCCATGAAGCGGGTGGCAGATCCGGACGAAATGGCCGGTACCGTGCTGTACCTGGTGTCCAACGCTTCCAGCTACACCACCGGTGCCTGCATTAATGCGGACGGTGGTTACCTGACGGTTTAATATCCGCCGAAACGAAAAGGGCCGGAGAGTTCGTTAGCTTCGGCCCTTTTTTGTGTCTGGTGTTTAGCTGGTCTGATCAGGAGCAGGTCAGGGCTGTGAAGTCCTGATTCAGTTTATTTGCCCGGGCCTGCAGGTGCTCCCGGTGCTGTTGGTCGCCAGCCTTAATCAACGCATACATCAGGTTCGCCATGGCCTGCTGGCTTTCCGTCATCATGGCCTGGTATTCGGGACCTCGGGCGTTTTCGGAGTTCATTACCAGGTCTCGGATGGCATCACCAAAACCGGACTGGTCCCGGCTTTCCATGGTCTCCAGCAGGGCCTGTTGCCAGTTCTTCCGGCCCTGCAGCCAGATTTCCGTCTGCTGACCTCGGTCGGCAGACCATTCTTCAACCAGAGCCTGCTGCTGCCCGTTCAGGCTGCCCAGCCATCGTTCAACCCGTTTGGCGGTTCGCTCTGCCCGCGCCTTGGCGGTTTGCTGCGGGTCACCTGCCAGCATGTCCTGCTCAAGCTCAGCCTGATTTTTCGCCATGTTCTGGGCCAGTTCGGTCACCTGGACATCAGACAGGCTGGTCAGCAGATTCACTGCCACTGGCACGGCTCGATCCAACAGGTCCGGTACAAAGACCAGAAGTTGTTGCTGATGATACTCAATGGTGTCGATATCCGGTGCGCCATCGGCAATATCAGCTTCGAGCTCGCCCAGCCAGGCGCGGTAGCGGGGAAGCTCCGTTGAGCAATGCCACTGGCGCAGGCTGTCCAAGTCCTGGTTCAGCTGCTGTTTCTGCGCCCGGCTCAGGGTTACATAATCTTCTACCCACCAAACCACACCCCAGTCCGCATAGCGATAGGCCATGCGGGTAGAGCTGCAGCCAGCCAGAACTATCAGGGCGACAAGGGAAAGCGTCGTCAGCTTCAGGGTTTTCGTGCGGTGCCGCTGATCCATGGTGCCTGTCTCTCGGTAAAAAGCCGTATGGTAAAACTTTGCATGCTTATTATGATGTTGCGCTTGCCTATCTGAGCATTGATCACTTCAGTCTAGTTACGGATTGGTGAAAGTTTCAGATGCTGTTCGCTCACAATTGCCGAGGAGGTGTCATGTCTTCCCATAAAATCACGCGTGTGCGCCGGGTGGTTTTCTCGTTATACATGTCCGGCATCATGTCGTTGATGATGTCTGGCATTATCACTCTTATCAACACAGGGCTGGCGGAGGGTTTCATCAACCGCTGGGGTGCCTCTTTTATTGTCGCCTGGGTGGTGGCCTTCCCCCTGGTCATCTTTATCGCACCATTAGCAGGAAAATTGGCGGATGGCACCGTTGGTCGGCTGGTGGCGCGTGCAGACGATCATTCCTGAGCGCCTGTGAGTAGAAAAATTGTATTCAGCTCACATTCGTAAGCTCGAATGTAAAAATTTGTGAATCCGTTTTTTTGCCCTCCCCGTAGATTGCTTTGACGCATTAGTCAGGGACTGAACTAGTGCAGGTTCGAACCAACACAAACTATCGACAAGCGATTCTTCATTGAGGGCAGAAAAATGAAAAAAGTAATAGCTTTACCGATGATTTTGGCGGGCAGTGTCATGCTGTCCGGGTGTTGGCTCGATGACGATGACAACGATTCGGCAGGTGGACCAACGCAAAATATTTTGGAAATCGCCGTGGCGAACGAAAACACAACGATTCTTGAGGCGGCTGTTCTAGCTGCAGATTCGTCTATCGCGGAGCTGCTTGGCGGAAATGATCAGTTGACCGTGTTTGCGCCGACAGACGCAGCCTTCGAAGCCCTACTCGAAGACTTGGGTCTCACGGCAGAAGAGTTGTTAGCTGACACAGAATTGCTGAACGCGGTTCTCACTTACCACGTTCTCACAACGTCAGTAGGTGAAGTGAAGGCCGATGCGGCGATCAGCGTCGCCCAAAGCCCAGTCCCACAAAACCTGGTTGAAACGGTGAACGGCAAAGACGTCGCGCTTTCCATTTCTCAGGAAAATGGTGAGGACGTATTGTACGTAAACACCTCACGAGTGACGGTTACGGATGTAGACGCTACCAATGGCGTTATTCACCTGATCGATAAAGTGCTTGTTCCCCCGCCAAGCGCTCTGAGCGATACAGAGTCAACGATTGCAGAAATCGTAACTGCGCTCGCGAGTGCTGAAGTAAATGCCGAGTTTACAATTCTGCTCGACGCACTTGTGGAAGCAAGCGGTCGAGATGGAGCTCCTGACCTGGTCGCTGCGGCTTCGAATCCGGAGGCGAACTTGACTGTGTTCGCGCCAACAGATGCCGCTTTTGAAACTTTGTTGGCTGATGAAGGGCTGACGGCAGAGCAATTGCTTTCCAGTCCGGATTTGCCGGGCATTTTACAGCAACATATTCTCAATATACGGGTGGATTCTCTGACTGCATATGGCTCGAACGGCGGCACGGTAACGAACCTGGCGGGCACCACTTTGAACGTTGATATACAAAACAACGCGCTGGTTATCGAAGGGAGCAACGTCATAGAGGCAGATGTTGAAGCAGCCAACGGCGTGATTCACGTGATCGATAAGGTGATTTTCACGGTCGACTAATTGCTGGAACAATGCCTCTTGCTCGAAACATCCATGACGGGCCGGCTGCCGTAGCCGGCCTTTTTTGCGCCCGGCAAGGGCGCACTCCGTGAGGAGCAATTCCTCCCATCATCCCCGTGTCTATACCTCTGAAGTAATACCAAAATTGATTTTTGCCAAGTTTGCCCGCCTTGACTAAAGTGGTGAATACACACATAAAAAAGGCGGGTTTATGGACGACCTCCAACAACTGACGCCGGAGCAGCGCAAGAGCAGCGAATTCCGGTTATTTGTCTTCATCATCGTCTTCCTGTTTCCCATCCTGGCCGTTGCCGTGGTGGGCGGCTACGGCTTCCTGGTCTGGATGTCCCAGGTATTCATGGGCCCGCCGGGGCCACCCGGGGGATAGGGGCGAACATGGCTGTGAACGAGTCCCGCCGGCTTTTTCTGCGCGGCGGCAGAGCGGTTGCGTCGAAGTGGCGACCGCCCTGGACAAGCCAGGCCATCACTGACCAGTGCACCCGTTGCGATCGCTGCATTGAGGCCTGCCCGGAAGAGGTGCTGTTTCGTGGTGATGGCGGTTTTCCGCAAATCCGCTTTACCGGCGAAGGCTGCACATTGTGTGGGGAATGCGCCAGGTCCTGCCCGGAACCGGTGTTTGACCTGGCCCGTGAGGCATTCCCCTGGCGTGCCCAGGTGCAGGATAACTGCCTTGCCAAAGCCAATATCCATTGCCAGACCTGCCGCGACGCCTGCGAGCCAATGGCCATCCGATTTCCACCCAGGCTTGCTCATGTCGCCGTCCCGGAGATTGCCGAAGACGAGTGTACCGGATGCGGTGCCTGCGTCGCCGTGTGCCCTGAAGATGCCATCAGTCTGATTACTCAGGAACAGAGAGAGCCAGCCCATGCCTGATTCGCAGAAAGCCGAAATTCACATTGCCAGTTTTCTGGTACACGTGCGCCCGGAGTCTCTGGATGCTGTTCTTGAACTGCTTGAGCAAACGCCGGGCCTGGAGGAGGGCACTCGAGACCCGATTGGGAAACTGGTGGTTCTGGCAGAGGGTAGTAGCCATCAGGATTTGCTCGGTGCCATGGAGTTGATTGAGAGTGCGCCAGGCGTTCTGGAATGCATTCTGGTTTACCACGAAGTGATGTCGCCCGAAGAGGCGAGGCAACAGTTGATTGCTACAGGACAGTCAGAAACAGAACAACAGGAAGCAATGTCATGAACCTGACACGACGTGAATTCGCAAAAGCCAATGCGCTGGCCATGGCGGCATCTGCTGCCGGCCTGTCGATACCGGCGGCGGCCAGTAATCTGATCACGAATGCTGAGCTCACTGAGCTCAAGTGGAGCAAGGCGCCCTGTCGTTTTTGTGGCACCGGTTGCAGTGTGATGGTCGCAACCAGGGACAACCAGATTGTGGCGACCCATGGCGACACGCAATCGGAAGTGAACCGTGGTCTGAACTGTGTGAAGGGCTACTTTCTGTCGAAGATTCTGTACGGTCGCGACCGGCTGACCAAGCCCTTGCTGCGTAAACGCGACGGTAAATTTCACAAAGAGGGCGATTTTCAGGAGGTCAGCTGGGACGAAGCCCTGGATGTGATGGCAGAAAAATTCACCAGTGCCATCAAGGAGCACGGACCGGAAAGCGTTGGCATGTTTGGTTCCGGCCAGTGGACCATCTGGGAAGGTTACGCGGCGAGCAAGCTGTTCAAGGCCGGCTTCCGCTCCAACAATATCGATCCTAATGCCCGCCATTGTATGGCATCGGCGGTGGCAGGCTTCATGCGGACCTTTGGATCCGATGAGCCGATGGGGGTCTATGACGACATCGAAAGCGCTGATGCCTTCGTGCTTTGGGGCGCCAACATGGCGGAAATGCACCCGATCCTCTGGACTCGGGTAACGGACCGTCGCTTGTCCCATCCCGGTACCGAAGTGGCCGTGCTCTCAACCTACGAACATCGCTGCTTTGATCTGGCCGACCTGCCGATGGTGATGGAGCCCCACGCCGATGTGGCAATTCTGAACTACATTGCCAATTACATCATCCAGAGCAACGCGGTGAACCGGGATTTCGTCAGTAAACATACCCGGTTTGTGCGTGGCGCAGACGACATTGGCTACGGTCTGAGGCCGGAAGACCCGCGCGAGCAGAATGCCAAGAACGCCAATAATGCCAACGACTGGGAAGACATGTCGTTTGAGGATTTTGCCCGGCATGTCCGTGAGTACGATGTGAAGAAGGCCGCCGAGATCTCCGGCGTCTCTGAAACACGGCTCGAACGCCTGGCAAAGCTATATGCTGATCCGGACAAGCGTGTCACCACCTTCTGGACCATGGGCGTAAACCAGCATACCCGCGGCGTTTGGGTGAACAACCTGATCTATAACATCCACTTGCTGACAGGCAAGATTGCCACCCCGGGCAACAGCCCGTTCTCGCTGACTGGTCAGCCTTCCGCTTGCGGTACCGCCCGTGAAGTAGGCACCTTCGCCCATCGCCTGCCAGCCGATATGGTGGTGGCTAATCCGGAGCATCGGGCCAAGGCCGAGAAAATCTGGAAACTGCCGGAGGGCACCATCCCGGCCAAGCCAGGTTATCACGCAGTGCTGCAAAGCCGGATGCTGAAAGACAGCAAACTGAAGGTGTACTGGACCCAGGTCACCAACAATATCCAGGCTGGTCCCAATACCATGCAGGAAACCCTGCCGGGCTGGCGTAATCCCGACACCTTTATCATTGTCTCCGACATTTATCCCACGGTTTCGGCGCAGGCCGCAGACCTGATTCTGCCCGCCGCCGGTTGGGTTGAAAAAGAAGGGGCGTTTGGTAACGCTGAGCGCCGGACTCAGCTCTGGCGCCAGCTTGTGAACGCACCAGGAGACGCCCGCTCAGACCTCTGGCAAACCGTGGCCCTGTCTCAACGAATCAAAGTGGCCGATGTGTGGCCAGAGGATCTGATTGCCAAGGCACCCGAAACGCGGGACAAAACCCTGTTTGACGTGCTATTCCGCAACGGCAATGTGGACCGTTATCCACTGGACGACCTGCATCCGGATTATGAGAACCAGGAGTCGAAAGACTTTGGTTTCTACATCCAGAAGGGCATTTTCGAGGAGTACCGCCAGTTTGGTGCCGGCAAAGGCAAAGACCTGGCCGATTTCGAGACCTACCACGCCACCCGCGGCCTGAGATGGCCAGTCGTTGACGGCAAGGAAACCCTGTGGCGCTATCGCGAAGGGTCAGACCCATACGTGGCGGAGGGCAGTGGTTTCCAGTTTTACGGCAACCCGGACAACCGGGCACGAATCTTCGCGGTACCCCATGAGCCGCCTGCGGAATCTCCGGACGACGAATACCCGTTCTGGCTGTGCACTGGCCGGGTATTGGAGCACTGGCACACTGGTTCGATGACCCGCCGTGTGTCCGAGCTGCACAAGGCAGTACCGGATGCGCTGTTGTACATGAACGCCGATGATGCCCGTGACAGGGGCTGGCGGCGCGGCAGTGAGGTGAAGGTGATCAGCCGCCGGGGAGAAGTCCGGGTTCGGGTGGAAACCCGTGGCCGTGTTCGTATGCCCAAGGGCATGGTGTATGTGCCTTTCTTTGATGCCGGAAAGCTGATCAACAAGGTCACGCTGGACGCAACTGACCCCATTTCCAAACAGACCGACTTCAAGAAGTGCGCTGTCCGTCTGGAACTGGTTAACCTGGCTTGAGGAGACGTCACCATGAGAACGCTTGTATTTTTTCTGGCCGCCTCCCTGGCCTTCCTGGCGTATGCCGAGAGCGATCATTTGTCACCCTCTTCACCGGATGGACTGCGCAAAGGCGGAACTCTCGGACAAGATCTGCCCGCACCGCCTATCGCCGGTGATCCCAGAGAGGTGAAACGGGAAGTGCGTAACTATCCGGAGCAACCGCCGGTGATTCCCCATGCCATCCGCGACTATCAGGTAGACAAGAACTTCAACCGTTGCCTGGATTGCCACAGCCGCGAGGCAGCCGTGCAGGCGGGTGCGCCCATGGTGAGCGTGACTCACTTTATGGATCGTCACTTTCAGGTGCGGGCTGAGGTAACGCCGGGGCGCTATTTCTGTACCCAGTGCCATGTGCCCCAAACCGATGCCCAGCCGCTGGTGGAGTCAGATTTCAAAGCCGTGGATGAAGTGATCCGTGCCTCCAACAGAGGAGATCGCTGATGATGAAACGGCTGAAGCTCTACTGGAATCTGTTGCGCAAGCCCAGTGTGCACTACAGCCTCGGTTTCCTGACGCTCAGCGGCTTTATTGCCGGGATCATCTTCTGGGGTGGTTTCAACACGGCGCTGGAAGTGACCAACACCGAGCAGTTCTGCATAGGGTGTCATGAGATGTACAGCAACCCGTATCAGGAGCTGAAAACAACCATCCATTACACTAACCGATCAGGTGTACGTGCCGAATGTTCAGATTGCCACGTGCCCCACGGCTGGACTCACAAGATTGGCCGAAAGATGGAAGCCTCGAAAGAAGTCTGGGGTTGGATATTTGGCTCCATCAACACCCCGGAGAAATTCGAGGCCAAGCGACGTGAGCTGGCGGAGCGGGAGTGGCAGCGGCTGAAAGCCAACGATTCCCTTGAGTGTCGTAATTGCCATGAGTTCGATTCGATGGACTTCACGCTGCAGGATCCAAGGGCGTCCCAGGCGCACTCAACGGCATTGGCAGACGGCGAGCAAACCTGCATCGATTGCCACAAGGGCATCGCGCACAAGCTGCCTGACATGGCCGGGGTATCCCGGTAGGTTCAGGCTTTTACTGGCCGGTGCCTTACTGGATGGAAGGCCCCGAGCCATCAGCCGGTGACTGGGACAGGGACGTTCCGACCGGTGGCCGGAAATGCAGGGAGTAAAGCACGCGATCCAGCACCGCCTGGCCATTCCATGCCGGGTTGTTATTGACCATGCCGACGATGGCCCAGGTGGTGTTCCTGTCATCACGAGTAAAGCCGGCGATGGAGCGCACATGCTCAAGGTAGCCGGTTTTGATCCGGCCCTGGCCGTCCATGCCGGTATTTCTCAGGCGCCGGGACATGGTGCCATCCATCGCAATGATCGGCATGGAGGCCATCAAGTCTGAAGAATAGGGACTGTTCCAGGCGTGCTGCAAAATCTGGGCGCCCTGGCGCGCGGTAATCCGGCCGTGGCGTGTCAGTCCTGCGCCATTATCAATCACCATGCCCGCCGTATTGATGCCAAGCCCTTCTAGCCAGTCATATATGGCGCGGATGCCCGCCACCCGGTCATCCTGTTCATCATCCTTGCGAAATTCGGCGCCAATGGTCAGCAGCATTTGCCGGGCCATGACGTTACTGCTCCACTTGTTGATGTCCCGCACCATGGTTACGAGGTCTGGTGAGGTGGTGCGCATAACCAAGCGTGCTTCATCCGGTGTAGTCTCGAAGCGATCGCCGCCACTGACAATCACGCCCATTTCAGACAGCACGGAACGGATCAGGGAGGCGGAATAGCGCTCATGGGGCAGCAAAGACAGATAGGTTGTGGTCCGGCAACCCTGCGGAAGTTCGCCGGTAACCTGAACGGTTACCCTGTGATCGTTATGGAACACCGGTTTCCAGTCAAAGCGGCTGCGAGCGGGGCAGGGGCCTTCCGGCAGGGCGGTTACCCGGTTATCAATGGTGACTTCACCAAGATCGGGCGTAGTCCAAGCCTGGGTACCCCGTTCATCTGCGCGCACCTGAAAATGCAACAGGTTAAGGTTGGTCAGGTAAGCGGAGGGCTCCACCAGAAACGGCGCGTGGGGATTGTTGCCGTTGTCTTCAAAGGCAGGGAAACCACCATCCACCCGAAAATAACTGCCATCCAGAACCAGATCGCCTTCAATCCGGTTAATACCCATGCTGCGCAGTTCCCGAAGGGTACCCCAAAGTCGCTCAAAGGTGAGTTTGGGGTCGCCACCGAAACGCACATACAGGTTGCCCTGCAGGGTATCGCCAACCATGGTACCGTCGGTCAGGAAGTCGGTATTCCAGTGATGAGTCGGGCCCAACAATTCCAGAGCGGCGTAGGTGGTGACCAGTTTCATGATGGAGCCAGGGCTCATCAGTTCGTCAGCGTTCACATACTGCTCAATGCCCGGCCCGTTAAGGGGAATGGCTGCAACACTGAGGGCCTGCTCGCTATTCAGGGACTTGTTTGCGTAGTCTTTGATCTGACTGGCCCAGAGACGGGATTCCGCAAAGGCTGCGGCAGCGGTATTGCTTTCCTGGGCCAGGGCCGGCGTGCTTGCCATGGTGCAGGCAGCCGCAATGGCCAATACCAGCCGCTTGGGTGAGGTTACACACCTTGAAGCGCAGGTCCTCGCCTGCAAACCCTGAATCAGCATCACACCAGCCCGTTGTTATGTTCTCTTTGTACAATAGCTCATCCCGTGGTTTTGTACTATGCAGAAAAGCTATACATGACGTTAAAAAATGGCAGTAGAGTCGTTGTTTATATTGAGTTTTTGTGACAGCACGTAAGTGCCTTTCAGAATCATGGGGTTAGCTTTGACCGGACCTTGCTGACACCCAGGCCAATGGGGCAGACAGCGATTGTGAGACAATGCCGCCCCAGAGCCCGTGAACCGAATACAACGAACAAAGGGAACAATATGCTCAAAGCGATCAGACATCAGGTGAACGTACTGGAATCCGTGGCAACCTCTTCCTTTGCTGCCTGGCGTGGATGCCTGGTGATCAAGGCTATTCCGCAGCCGGAGAAACCTATCATTCTGTATGATATGGAAGCCTGCCCCTACTGTCGCCGTGTGCGGGAAGTGCTGACCGCGCTGCACCTGGATGTGGAAATACGACCCTGCCCCAAAGGCGGCCGTTTCTTCCGCCCGGAAGCCGAGGCCCTGGGCGGCAAACAGCAGTTTCCGTTGTTGGTGGATCACAACACCGGCAAGGTGATCTACGAATCTGAGGATATTGTTGCGTACCTGTTCAGTCAGTATGCCGGTCGGTCTGTGCCCGGCTACTATCAGTCCAAAGCCTGGCAGCCAGCTTTAAATTCAATTGGATCGGCCGCCAGTGAACTGCGCGGCTTGCGTGCCACCTCTGGTAGCCGCCCGGAGCAGGGGCTGCACCTTTGGAGTTTTGAGGGTAGCCCGTATTCGCGTCTGGTGCGGGAAAGATTGTGCGAGTTGGAGATTCCCTACACACTGCATAACCTGGGCAAGGAGCACTGGACCGAAATCGGCCCGGCCAAACAACGTTTAAAGCCAGGCGAGTACAGGCCCATACCGGGCGGCAAGCGGGATGCGTTTTTTCAGCAACACGGCCGTGTTCAGGTGCCTTACCTGGAAGACCCCAATACTGGCCAGCAGCTGTTTGAATCAGGCCGGATCATGGCTTACCTGAACAGTCAGTACGGCGGCTGAGAGTCACGCAATGGCTGGCCCGGGGTGGCATTCCGGGCCCGACACGGTATGATCAGCGCCCATAGTTTGTGAGCCAGAATCGGGAGCGCGTGATGTACACCGGCCAATGCCTTTGTGGTGATATCCAGTTTGAATACGATGGCCCACTTGGCCCGGTTGCCCTGTGCCATTGCAGCCAGTGCCGTCGGGCGCACGGCAGTGCTTTCTCAGCCAGTGTGCCGGTTCAGACGGTGCGCTTCCGGTATGTTGCCGGACAGGATCAAGTGCGTGAATTCGAATCCCGGCCCGGCAAATACCGGGCTTTCTGCCCCCGTTGTGGCAGTCAGCTATACAGCCGTGTTGACGCCATCCCCGGTATCCTGAGACTGCGTGTGGGCGTGATCAACGAACCCCTGGGAAAAAAGGCGGCCCAGCACGTCTACGTGGGGTCAAAGTCTGACTGGTTTGATATCACCGACAACCTGCCCCAGTTCGAGAAAACCGAACGCACCAACGATCCGCACTGATCACTCGGCCGGCACCACCCGGTACACCTTGCCCTGGCGTGAATCGGTCAGCAGCCACAGGGCGCCATCCGGCCCCATGCGCACATCCCGGATTCGCTCACCGAGATTGGTGAGCAGATCTTCTTCCTCAATCACTTGTTCGTTGTTAATGGTCAGACGCACCAGTTTTTGACTCCTCAGGGCACCGACAAACAAATCCCCCTGCCATTCGGGGAAAAGGTCGCCGGTATAAAATGCCATGCCAGAGGGGGCAATGGACGGATCCCAGTAGTGCAGTGGATCGGTTACACCGTCCATAGTGGTCTTGTCTGAGATGGGGATGCCGGAGTAGTCGATGCCGTAGGTGACCTTCGGCCAGCCGTAGTCATTCCCCGCCCTGATAATGTTAATCTCGTCACCACCCCGGGGGCCATGTTCATGGCTCCAGACTTCACCGGTGTCCGGGTGCAGGGTCATGCCCTGGATGTTGCGGTTGCCGTAGGTGTAGAAGGTGTTGTTGGTGCGGGAATCATCTATAAAAGGGTTGTCTGGAGTTGCGTCACCGTTGGTGGAAATGCGATGAACACCACCGGCATCGTCCCGATTGTCCTGGGCTCTGTCCATTTCACCCCGGTCACCGATGGCCACGTAGAGATGGCCGCTCCGGTCAAAAACCATCCTGCCCGCAAAGTGCCTGCCATTGCTGGAGCGGGGTAAAGCTTCAAAAATCACTTCAACCTTCTCAAGCGCTTCGCCGTTGTAGGTGGCACGGGCAACCCGGGTAGTCATGCCGTCACTGTTGCGGTGTGCGTAACTCAGAAACAGGGTCTGATTGTCGGTGAACTGCGGGTGCAGCACCACATCCAGAAGGCCGCCCTGGCCGGAGGCAACCAGCTCCGGCAATCCCTTCACCGGCTCTCGCACAAGATTGCCGTTTTCAATCTGGCGAAGCCGACCCTCACGTTCGGTGACCAGCATGGTGCCGTCGGGCAGGAAAGCCAGGCTCCAGGGGTGCTCAAGGCCCTGGGCGACGGTTTCTATCCGGAAATCGGTTTTGTTGGATGAGAACGTCTGGTCAGACCATACTGGGGACGCTGCCAGTACTGATAAGCCCGCGGCGATGAAGATAGTCGAGCGGTTCATGAGGTCTCCTCCAAGCTAAGGTAGTGTCAGCGGTGCCACGCCGACGACTAGTGAGTAATCTAGACGATACCAGAGTGTACGACACAAAAAAGCCACCGGTTTGCGGTGGCTTTTTTGTGTTCGTCAGGAAGGACTCAGAAACGGTAACTCAAGGTGCCCGTTACTGTGCGTTTGGTGCCTATGAAACAATCGCCCCGAGCCAAGCAGGTCGTGAAGTAGGTCTCATTGGTCAGGTTGTTGACGTTCAAAGCCAGTTCCCAGTTGTCACGACCGTAGGCAATCATGGCGTCCAGCAGGGTTTCTGCGGGGGTCTTGAGTTGGTCTGTGCCATCCCAGCTTGACCCGACATAGCGCACACCGGCACCGGCCCGAAGCCCCGGAATACCAACTGAACGCAGGTCATGTTGGCTCCAGATCGATGCTGTGTGGGCGGGAATGCTTGGCAGTCGGGCACCTTTGTTGTTGCCCTCCTCAACCTCGGTATCGGTGTAGGCGTAGTTGGCGATCAGGTCCCAGTGGGCATTCACGTCCACTTTTGCTTCCAATTCGATGCCACGGGCGCTGGTCTCGCCATTCTGAATCTGATTGTTCGGATTCACGGGGTCAGGAGCCTGGCGGTTCTTTTCGCGCAGATCGTATACCGTAGCGGTATACAGGCTCGCGGAGTCAGCCGGCTGATACTTTACGCCGACTTCAACCTGCTCACCTTTTAACGGCTCGAACGGATTGTTGAAAGCATCAAGACCGGTGACCGGTTTGAAGGATTCCGAGTAGCTGATGAAAGGCGTGATACCGTTGCTGAACTTGTACATCAGGCCAGCCCTGCCGGTGACCTCCTCGTCGGTGAAGGCCGAGCCGCCCTCGGTCTTGTTGCGGGCGCTGTCGTGGCGAAGGCCCAGCACGGCAATCCAGCGATCATTAATGGTCATCTGATTCTGGGCGTAGAACCCACTCTGGATGATGGTATTTTCCGGCGTGTCACTGAAATCACTTTCGGTCAAACGGTCATAGTTTCCGTAGACCGGATTAAACACGTTCAAGTCGCCGATGTCTGCCTTGTAGGCTCGGCGGCTGCTGCTGACCGCATGCTGGTAATCCCAGCCAAGCAGTACCGTGTGATCCACATTGCCCGTTGAGAACAAAGCCTCTGCCTGATGATCTGCGGTCAGGGTGTCCAGGTTTGGCTTGTTGGCGTAGGCGACCCGAGCGATATCCCCGTTCTCCTTGAGGGCAGGAGTAAATTGAGGGTAGATGCTCTGGTAGTCTACCTCGGTCTCCGAGTAACGGAGGCTTTGCCGCACTGTCCAAACGTTGTTGAGCTGGTGGCTTAACAACGATGTCACCGCGTTTTCCTTAGTGTTGTAGCGGTCGAAATCTGGTTCGCTGATGAACAGATCGATGGGGATCTGTGGCAGGCCAAATGGTGACGGTTTCAGGGTCCCTTCGATAGGCAGGAACTGTGTGGTGGTGCCTGAACGGTCCTCCTGGTGCAGCGCCATAACAGTCCACTCGGTCTGATCAGTCGGGCGCCAGGTGATCGAAGGTGCGATGACTACTCGATTGTCCTCAACCTTGTTGACCTGTGTGTCGCTATCACGGCCTAGGGCAATAAAACGATAAAGCAGCGTGCCGTCCTCATTAAGCGCCCCTGTTGAATCGACTGCCGCCTGCTTTCGGGAGTGGTTCCCTACCTGCAGTTTCAGTTCGGTAGACTGTTCTGCCTGTGGGCGTTTGGTGGCGAGATTGACCAGGCCCCCCACGTTGCCCTGGCCGTAAAGCACGGAAGAGGGCCCACGAATGACTTCAATGCGTTCCAGCAGGTAAGGCTCTGTGCGAGGGCTCTGATAGAAACCGAAAGTCTTTTGCATGCCATCGAGGAAGATCACTGGATCGCCGCCGCGCACGGACTGCCAGTCGCCCCGGCTATCAAGACCAAACTGCTCGGCTCCTACGCCCACGGTGTAGCGTAAGGCTTCCTGAACACTGGCAACGCCCTGGTCTTGCATCTGATCGGCTGTAACCACAGAGATAGACTGTGGAATTTCGGTAATCGGGGTGTTGGTTTTCGTTCCTGCCCGGCTAGAGGTCGCAATATACCCATCTACTGGGGCAGATGGGTCTTCAATACGCTCGCCACTGACATCGATTGGAGTAAGCGTTTCCTGGGCCAGAACCGGTGTGGTTGTCACTGCTAGCGTCAGGAGCCCTGCGGTCCACGAACCGCGCGGCGGATGCTTGTATTCCTTGTTGTTGGTGGAATTGGGCAACTGCATTCCTGGATATTCCTCTGATGGGTTGGGGGTCAGGTGTAAAAATTGTAACGCGGATTGTAATGATAAAGGTTATCGTTTACAAATGGTGTTTGTGGCTGATCAGGTGATCCATTGTTTGTCCATTGGAATGGGAGCAAGTATGGCTATGGAGCATGAAGTACGGGAAGGGCTGAAAATTGCGGTGTCTGCCATCAGTGTTATGTCGGTGGCCCTGGCTTGTCTGATGCTGATTCCCTGACGTTGCCCATGCGGTCGCGACGGTAGATCCCGCAAGTCCCGCAGTATCCGCCGTCGGGTAAAAGGTACTTCAGGCAGCAGCCTCGCCGTTGAGGCAGTGCACAGCGCTGTTGGCTGAATTCAGCCGGTATCCAGTCGATGTATCTGTTTGCCTCACACTCAAACCGGGCCAGCCAGCTGGTGGCCAGGGCGCAGAGCGCTTCCGGGTCCACCTGATTCCAGACCGCGGAAAATGGTGCACCCAGTGCCAAGCCAACACTGCTCCAGTAGGCGCCGGGACTGACCCCGAAAGACTGCCGGAAGACCGGATACCACGCCTGCATCTGATCAGCGGTTATCTCAATAAATGCCCCGGGCGCCAGGGGTGTCTGGCCGTCATTCAAGTTAACCCAGCGAGACGGCGCGTCAGCGAGTTCCAGCGGGCACAGGAAAATTCGATCGGGGTTCAGGGGGGCGCAGACTCCATCCCGGAACAGCTGTAGCACCCGGGGGGCGATGACCTGCAAAGCCAAGCTCTGGTGTAGCACCGACACGCGGGCCTTGTGCATCCTGGGGCGGCACGCGTCCGGATAATCCTCCAGCAGCTGATTTTCCAGCAGCTCCGGCTTAGCCAGAACCTGTGCCAGGGAAAACAGCGCAGGGCGCTGCCCGGCGTCTTGAGCCAGTGCGCTGTTCAGGGTGTTCTGTGGGCTCAGGCCATGTCCGGTTAACAGATGGCGATAACTGGCCAGCCAGGGATCACCACAAACCTCAGTGACGGCCATGGCGGCTCAATCCCCAGAGAAAGTACAGGCCGCCCACCAGGGCCGCTAATAGCCCGGATGGCAACTGGTTGGGAAACACGACGACCCGCGCCAGATAATCGGCGATGGCCAGCAGCAATCCGCCTGCCAGCGCCGCAACCACAAGCTGACGCCCCACAGTTTGCTGGCCCAGCACCCTGGCAAGATGGGGTGCGATCAGCCCAACAAAGCTCAGCGGGCCGATCACCACGGTGGCGGCTGCAGTGAGTACCGAAGCCATAAGCAGGAGCAGAAGCCGGGCCCGCGCAACCGGCAGCCCCAGTGATGATGCGGCCGAATCCCCCAGAGGCAAAAGGGTAAGCGGTCGTATAACCAGCGAAAGCAGTGCTCCAAGCCCCAGCACAAGTGCCAGCAAACCAATGGCTTCCGGTTCAGACACCAACCAGGTGGAGCCGTACATCCAGTTCAGCAGTCGCGACGCAACGGTTCCCCCGGAAGCCATTACCAGCCTCAACCCGGCATCCATAAAGACGTAAAGCGCCAGCCCGCCCAACAACAGTTGGTTGCCGGCAAAGCGATGACGGCGGGCCAGCAGAATCAACAGGCCCAATGCAGCAGCGGCCCCCGCAGTGGCTCCGACCAGTTGGCCGCCACGGCCGATGTCGAGGCCGGTGAGCACCAGGACCACCATCACTAAAGCCGCACCACCGCTAATACCCAGTAATTCCGGGCTGCCCATGGGGTTGCCGGTCATGCGCTGTATCAGGGTGCCGGCCATGCCCAGAGCCATGCCGGCAAGAATGGCCGCCATCAGCCGGGGGCCACGCCACACCCAGGCATCGCTCCAGTTCGAAACCGGTGTCCAGTTCCAGGAACTCAGGCCGGGCGACCAAGCCATAGACACAGCGATGGTCAGCACCAGCAGCGCCATTACAATGCCGGCGATCAGAAGTGTTGGCTTGCGGGTGGGCATGAACCCGGCCGGGCTCGAATCTGCGCCGGGCATATGGTGTGTGTTTCGAATGCCCTGCAACGCCATCAGGATAATGGGGCCGCCGATCAGGGCGGTGGTGGTGCCGGTGGGTACAATGGAGCCGTTACCCAGAGTTGTTGCCCAGTGCGCCAGGGTGTCTGCCAGCAGCAAGAGCCCGCCGCCGGTGACCGTGCTCCAAAGCAGTCTCTCACCCAGCGTGCGGGCGCCCAGTAGCCTGGCCAGCACCGGGGCGGCCAGCCCCACGAATGCCACCACACCTACCCGGCTGACCACCACGGAACTCATCAGGACTACCAGAATCAGGGCGCCGCCCCGAACCAGCGCAACCTTGGCCCCGAGTGCCGAAGCCGAAGCCTGCCCCAATTGCAGCAGTGCCAGTGGCCGCATCAACATCAGCATGGCAACCGCAAGAATCAGTACCCGCGGCAGCAACTCCAGGAAGGGCTCCCAGTTATTCTGGACCAGTGAGCCTGCACCCCAGATAAACAGGTTGCCCAGCCATTCGCCTTTGAGCAGAAGAAAGGCCATGTTCATGGCGCCGAGGAAGAAGGTAATCACCAGCCCCGCCAGAATGACGGTGACCGGTGAAAAGCCCAGGCGCCATGTCAGCGCGATCACCAGGCCAATGGCCAGAAGGCCACCCGCCACGGCGGCAAGGTCGGGGCTGAAGGCCAGCAAACCCGGTACAAAAAGGGTGGCAATGGTCACCCCGAACTGCCCGCCGGCTTCCACGCCCAGCGTGGTGGGCGAGGCCAGGGGGTTGCCAAGGATTTGCTGAGTAACAGCGCCTGCCAGGCCCAGTCCGCAGCCGATCAGAACGGCTATTGAGACCCTGGGGGCCCAGCTGTAGTGAGCGAGCACAGATGGGTAATGATCTTCGGTATAGCTCCAGAACGCCGCGAACAGCTCGCCTGGTGTCATCTGGCCCAGCCAGGGAAGGGAGCTGGCCGCCAGGGCGACAAGCCAGAGCAGGGCAATGGCAACCGGAAGTCTTCTGGGGAGGGACGGGGCGGTTGCAGGTACGCGTGCCGAGTCAGCGAACATTGTTGCGGCCTCCCTCCAACAGGGCATCAGCCAGCAAGATCGCCAGGCGTTTTACCGGGTACACCCCGCCGAATGGCCACACCGGCTCAATTTGATAAACCTGGTTTCGCTTGACGGGCGGCAGATAGGTCCAGAAGGGACTGCCTGCCAGGTGATCCGAGAGCCCGGGCAGGGTGGGTGAAATGACAACGATACGACTGTCGTGGTAGGGCGCAATGGCCTCCAGGCCAACCACAGAGAACCCCCAATAGTTACCCTCGTGTGGCCATGCATTGCGCAGCCCCAAGGCTTTGAGGGTGGTCTGATATAGGCCGTTGTGCGCGTAGATACGAACATGTCAGTCATCCAGAAAGTTGACCAGGGCCACCGGCTGCTGATTCATGCCGGCCTCGGCCAGGCGGGTGCGTTGCTCCTCGAGAGTTTGGTCAATATCCGTAAGGATAGCCTCGGCCTGGTGTTCGAGGTTCAGCATCTCGCCAAGCGTGGTCAGCATTTCCCGGGCTTTGGCGAAGGGGGCGGAGCCCTCTTTGTAGACGCTGATGACGTAGGTGGGGGCAATGCGTTCCAGTAATTCGGCCGCAGGCGCCATTTCGGCACTGGTGACAATCAGGTCTGGCTTCAGCTCGGCAATCGCTTCCAGGCTGGGAGCGACCCGGGTACCAACATTGGCAATGCCGCCGGGTAATACCGGGGCCTGGACCCAGGCGCTATAGCCGTCCCGGTCTGCCACGCCCACCGGGGTCACCCCCAATAGCAAAAGCGCCTCGGTTGCGGCCCAGTTGAGGGCAACGATGCGCTCAGGCGGCCGGGGCAGGGTGATTGAGCCATTTTCGTGGCTCCAGGTTCCGGGGTGCGCGGGTTGGCTGATCATCAATGCAAGTAAGCAGAGATACGCCAGTGGGCGGTAAGCCCGTTGTTCAGTGCACATAAGACACCCACTGGCCGGGCGCCCGTTCCATTACACCCATGGCGACGCCGTAGATGGATTCCAATATGCCGCTGTCCATGATCTCATTGGGCGTTCCATCCGCCACAACCTGTCCGGCCTTCAGGGCCACGAGGCGGTCGCAGAATCTGGCCGCGAGATCCACATCGTGTAATACCACAATGACGGTCAGTTCCCGCTCCTCGGCAAGGCGGTGGACAAGGCGCAGGGTCTCCACCTGGTGCTTCACATCCAGGGCTGAAATGGGTTCATCCAACAGCAGGCAGCGGGTTTGCTGGGCCAGCAACATGGCTATCCAGGCCCGTTGCCGCTCGCCACCCGACAGGGTGTCGACCGCGCGGCCAGCGAATCGTGCCAGGCCGGTGTCATGGATGGCCTGATCAATCAGTGTCTGGTCGCCGGCAGTGTAACGGCCGAGGGGGCCGCGCCAGGGATAGCGTCCGAGTGCGACCAGCTCTCTCACTGTGAGTCCGTCGGTTGCCGGGGGATGTTGTGGCAGGTAGCCCACGGTTCTTGCGAATGCTCGGGCACCTGTAGCCCGGAAAGACTGGCCATGGAGCAGGACTTCGCCGTGGGAGGGCGATATCTGCCGGGCCAGGGTCTTCAACAAGGTGGATTTGCCCGAGCCGTTATGACCGAGCAGCGCCGTTACCTCGCCTTCCTGAAACGCCAGGCTGACATTGTGCAATATGGCGGTGTCACCCAGGCGAACCGCCAGTTGGTCGACTTCAAAAAACGCTGGCATTCAGACTCTCCCTTGGCTTTGGCGGGCAGGATAATCTAAATGCGAATTACTATCAATGTATATCAGGTGTCAGCATTGTTCACCTGGCCGGTTTGAACGCGCCATTGCGCAGCGTAGGCGCCGTTTAGCGCCAGCAGTGTCTTGTGGTCGCCTTGTTCGACCACCTGGCCTCCGTCGATCACCGCGATGTTGTCCGCGTCAACAATGGTCGACAATCGGTGGGCGATCATGATCACGGTTCGGTTGTGGCCAATGCGCCGGAGCGAACGCTGAATTGCCGCTTCGGTTTCGTTGTCCACGGCGCTGGTGGCTTCATCGAGTACCAGAACCGGAGGATCTTTCAGCAGCGCACGGGCCAGAGACAGTCTTTGGCGCTGGCCGCCGGAGAGGCGTACCCCGCGTTCGCCAACCGGAGTATCCAGGCCCTGGGGTAACTGGCTGATGAACGACCAGGCCTCTGCTGTTCGGGCCGCTTCGATAATCTCTTCATCGGTGGCGTCGGGCTTACCGTAGGCCAGATTGTCGCGAATGCTGCCTTCAAACAGGTAGACATCCTGGCTGACCAGACCGATAGCGTCCCGCAGGGATTTCAGGCTCACGTTCCGAATAGCCTGACCATCCAGGCGGATCTCGCCGTGGGTGGGGTCATAGAATCGCAACAGCAGTTTGATCAGGGTTGATTTGCCAGAGCCGGTTGCGCCCACCAAGGCCAGGGTATTGCCGGCGGGTACCTCCAGGCTGATGCCGTTAACACCAGCACCGCTACTGGCATAGTGAAAGCCCACCTGGTCAAACGCCACGCTGCCCTGAACCGGTTGTTCAAGGTCTTTGCCGGCCTGGTCCCGAACGTTGACCGGTTCTGCCAGCAGATCGAGAATTCGTCGGGTGCTGGCCATGGCGCGCTCGAACAGGTCAATAACCTCAGCGAGGCCCGTCAGGGGCCAGAGCAGGCGTTGGGTCAGGAATACCAGCACGCCGTAGGCACCGACGTTGAGGTCGCCGTTCAATGCCATCATGCCACCGACTGTAAAGGTCGCCAGAAATCCGGCGAGAATGGCCATGCGAATCACGGGTATGAACGCTGAACTGATACGGATGGCTTGCCGGTTGGCCTCCACATAGGCCTCGCTGGCCTGTTTCAGTCGGCGAGCTTCACGCAGTTCCGCGGTAAAGCTTTTGATGGTGGCAATACCGCCGAGGTTATTGGCAAGACGGCTGGACAAATCACCAACTTTCTCGCGCACATCGGCGTACAGCGGCCCGGCTTTACGCTGGAAATAGAAGGCGCCCCAGATAATCAGGGGGATCGGTGTAAACGCCAGCAGGGCAATCAGCGGGGACAACACAAAGAACACGGCACCCACCGCGACCACAGTGACCACCACCTGAATCATGGCGTTGGCACCCCCATCGAGAAAACGCTCAAGCTGGTTAACGTCGTCATTCATGGTGGCAACCAGCTGCCCGGAGCTTCGAGCTTCAAAGAAGCTCATATCCAGACGCTGGGCGTGCTCATAGGCGTCTTGCCGAAGATCCGACTGCAGGCGTTGGGCCAAATTGCGCCAGAGGATCTGGTACAGGTATTCGAACAGGGATTCGCCCGCCCAGATGAAAAAGGTCAGTACCGCCAGGATGGTGATCTGTTGCTGGGCGGTCTCAAACCCAAGCCGGGCGACAAAGCTCTGTTCCTGGTTCACAACCACATCGATGGCCACGCCAATCAGGATTTCGGGGGCAATATCAAACAGTTTGTTGATGACGGAGCAGGTGGTGGCGGCGATGATCCGCCGACGATAACCCCGGGCATAACGCAACAGGCGGCCGAGTGCCGCAAAGCTGCTGGTGTGTTGGCTGCTTGTGGCCATGTTCCGCTTCCTTCTCGCCGTGGCTGATCTCACTGAAGGCGGGAAGGTTAGCGGATTTTTGACTGAGTTAAAATAGAATCATTATCACCTTCGGCCGTTGCGTTGCAGCCAGCGGTCCAGTTGATCGGCGAATTCTTTGCGGTCTGCCTGGCCGAAGGGGGCGGGCCCGCCGGTGACTTGCCCGGCGTTGCGCATCTCTTCCATGAAGTTTCTCATGGCCAGGCGCTGGCGGATGTTTTCCTTGGTGAAGGCCTGGCCTCTGGGGTTAAAAACGTCGGCGCCTTTTTCGATGGCTTCAGCAGCCAGGGGGATATCCTGGGTGATGACCAGGTCGCCTTTGGTCATTTGGTCCATGATTTCGTTGTCGGCGACGTCAAAGCCTTGGGGTACCTGGCGGCGGCTGATGTAGGGGCTCGGCGGCAGGGTGATGGCGTGGTTGGCGATGAAGGTGGTCTGGATTTGCCAGCGGGTGGCGGCGCGGCAGAGAATTTCCCGGATGGGGACGGGGCAGGCGTCGGCGTCGACCCAGATTGGCATTTTGTTGTTCCTTTGTTGGCTTGTCGTTGGTGCATTTTAACCGTTCATCAGCTGAGCTTGTTAGTTTTGGGCCGCGTATTTGTCTCTATGCCGTCTAGGGTTCCGGTGCCTGTGTCATTGGGTGCCGCTTTCCAAAAACCGCTACGAGCACATCCATGTGCGCTTCTCTCAGGCCATCCATGGCCTTCGAAATTTTTGGAAAGCGGCCCCCAATGACACCGATCTGACAGCTCGGATACCTCCGCGGTTTGGCAATTAAATCGAGAGATGAGGGAACGCGATGAACGTTCTGATTTTGGGATTGTTAATGCTCTTATCGTTGTTGTCTCTGCAATCAGAGGCAGGCGAGAGCGAAGCCTGGACTGCCCTCGCGGAGGGCCGGGCGGTGCTGATGATGCGTCACGCTCTTGCGCCGGGTACCGGCGATCCCGGCGGGTTTGATCTGGAGGATTGCAGCACACAGCGCAATCTCAATTCGGTTGGGCGGGAGCAAGCGCGTTCGTGGAAGCCGTTTCTGGAGTCTCGGGGTATTGCCGAGGCCAGGGTGTTTTCCAGTCAGTGGTGTCGGTGTCTGGATACGGCTCGGGAAATGGAGATGGGTGAGGTGACGGGGTGGCCGGCGTTGAATTCGTTTTTTCGGAATCGAGGTGATGGCGATACCCAAACGCGGCAAACGATTGCGTTGGTGAATGAGCTTGAGCCGGGGGCGGCGGTGATTTTGGTGTCGCATCAGGTGAATGTGACGGCGCTGACCGGGGTTTTTCCGGCTTCCAGTGAGGGGGTGATTCTGGCGTTGCCGCTGTCGGAGAATCCGACCGTTCTTGCGAGAGTGTCTCCCGGGCGGTAGTGGTATAATCCTGTGCTCATTTAATTAACAGGGAATGATAATGTCTCAATTGCCCCCATGCCCCCAGTGCAATTCTGAATACACCTATGAAGACGGCGTTCAGCTGGTTTGCCCCGAGTGCGGGCATGAGTGGAGCGCGGCGGAACAGGCTGAGGCCGAGGCCGGTAAGGTGGTTCGGGATTCCAACGGTAATGAACTTCAGGATGGTGATACGGTCACTGTGATCAAGGACTTGAAGGTTAAAGGGTCCAGTCTGGTGGTTAAGGTAGGCACCAAGGTCAAGAACATTCGCCTGGTGGATGGGGATCACGATATTGATTGCAAGATTGACGGTGTTGGTGCTATGAAACTCAAGTCGGAGTTTGTGAAGAAAGCCTGATTCCCGTCGTCATCGGCAGCACAGGAGCGGTGCCATGGTGGATAAAGAAAAGGACGTTTTGCCGGAGCAATCTGCCCGGAAGCATGAACTTCATCAGGAGCTGCCGATTGATTTCCCCGACCCTTTCTTTCGGGGGTTGCACCGGATTATCCGCTTTGCCATACGCGTGCTGGCGGTGTTGATGGTGGCGGTAATCCTGTGGGGTGTGGGTGATGTGGTGTATATCATCTACGCACGCCTGCTGACGCCACCTTTTCTGCTGTTGGATATCAACGATATCTTCTTCACCTTCGGTGCCTTCATGGCGGTGCTGATTGCGGTGGAGATTTTCATCAACATCCGGCTTTATTTGGGAACCAATGTGTTTCCGGTTCAGCTGGTTGTTGCCACGGCATTGATGGCGATTTCCCGGAAGGTCATTGTTCTGGATTTCGATACGCTTACTCCGATGTACCTGTTGGGTATTGCCGCAACCACGCTGGCTCTGGGTATCACATACTGGTTGCTCAGCCGAAAGAATTCCGGTGAACACTGGCACGATTGAGCCAGTCAGAGGCTTTCCTTTCGCAGTTTGCCCTTCGTGTTTTTATTGTCTAATACTTAATCAGGACATCGGTAGAGATGTCCTGATCAAGATCCCAGGTGTGTAACCCACACCAACAACAAGACGACCACCCCAAACGCTGCCGGCGCCCGCCACAAGCAGGCTCTCTGTGCAGCCAGGCTTCTATCGCGAGGCCGGGGGACAGGAGGATGGGATGAGACAAATCCACGAATTCCATGTGGATAGCACCCGCTATCTGGATGACCACGGCAAACCGCTGGGCGAGTTGCCGCCCCAGGCCGGGAACACCGACAGGGTTCTGGCCGCCTACCGCAACATGGTGCTGACGCGCACCTTCGATTCCAAAGCCATTGCCCTGCAACGCACCGGCAAGTGCGGCACCTACCCGTCTGTGCTCGGGCATGAGGTGGTGGGTACAGCTATTGGCCAGGGTATGGCGAAGTCCGATGTGTTTGTGCCCTATTATCGGGATCAGGCCGCCCATCTTCTTCGCGGCGTCAGTCTCACGGAATTACTGCTGTACTGGGGCGGTGATGAGCGTGGCAGCGCCTGGCAGAATTGCGCGGAAGACTTGCCGATCTCGGTGCCCATTGCCACCCAGTGTTGCCATGCTGTGGGCGTGGCGGCGGCGATGAAGATTCGCGATGAGAATCGGGCCGTGGTGTGCTGTATTGGCGATGGTGGCACCTCCAAGGGCGACTTTCTGGAGAGTATCAATCTGGCTGGCGCCTGGCATTTGCCCGTTGTATTCGTAGTGATCAATAACCAGTGGGCGATTTCCACACCTCGCAGCCTGCAAAGCGGCGCGGAAACCATCGCGCAGAAAGCCATCAGCGCCGGATTGCCGGGCCACATTGTCGATGGTAACGACTACTTCGCTACGGTTGAGGCTCTGGATACAGCTCTGGGCCGGGCCCGTGGCGGCAAGGGCGCGACGGTGATTGAAGCCGTTACCTATCGCCTGGGGGATCACACCACCGCCGATGATGCCACCCGTTACCGAACCGCCGAAGATCTCAAGCGCGCCTGGGAGAAAGACGGCGTTAAACGCCTGCAGAACTGGTTGCATGACAGCGGCCTGTGGAGCCCGGATAAAGAAAAATCCCTTCAGGCCGAATGTAAGCAAACGGTTGAGCGGGCCGTTGAAGAGTACCTGGCCATGGAGGCTGAGCCACCCACCGCGATGCTGGATTATCTGTTTGAAACCCTCCCCGCCGCGCTGCACCCCCAGCGTGAGCAGATCGCCAGCAAATACCGGGGAGGTGACGTATGAGCCGGGCAGAGCGATCCATTGAAACCCGAGACGTGACCCTGGTGGAGGCCGTCAATATGGCCTTGCACCGGGCGATGGCAGACGATGCTAACGTGGTGGTGCTGGGCGAAGATATCGCCACCAATGGCGGCGTGTTCCGGGCCACCGTTGGCCTGAAAGAAGCCTTTGGCTTCAAGCGGGTGATGGATACACCCCTGGCGGAAAACCTGATTGCCGGTACGGCTATCGGTATGGCCACACAGGGTCTGAGGCCGGTGGCGGAGTTTCAGTTTATGGGCTTTATCTACGCTGGTATGGAGCAGATTGTCAGCCACGCCGCCCGCATGCGTAATCGCACCCGCGGCCGCCTGCATTGCCCACTGGTGTTTCGGGCACCGTTCGGTGGCGGTATCCATGCCCCCGAGCATCATTCGGAAAGCACCGAAGCCCTGTTTGCCCACATCCCCGGCCTGCGAGTGGTCATTCCAAGTTCCCCGCAACGGGCGTATGGCCTTTTGCTGGCGGCCATCCGCAATCCGGACCCGGTGATCTTTCTGGAGCCCAAGCGTATCTACCGGGCAGTGACCCAGAGCGTGGAGGACAACGGTGAGGCGCTACCGTTGGATACTTGCTTCACCCTGCGCGAAGGCGATGACGTCACCCTCATCACCTGGGGCGCCTGTGTGCAGGAAACCTTGCTTGCTGCCGGCAAGCTGGCGGAGCAGGGCGTCAGCTGCGAGGTGATCGACGTCGCCACCGTCAGCCCCCTGGACCGGGAAACCCTGCTGTGCTCGGTGGCCAAAACCGGCCGTGCGGTGATCGTTCACGAAGCCTGCCGCAACGGCGGTGTTGGTGCCGAAGTAGCGGCTTCAATCGCCGAAGGCGCCTTCCTGGACCTTCAGGCCCCGGTGGTGCGAGTCACCGGTTACGACACCATCATGCCTTACTACCGAAACGAGCAGTACTACCTGCCCCAGGTAGAAGACATCGTTAAAGCCGTCGAACAGGTGATCGCGCTCTAGGAGGATAACCATGAAAAACTTCAAACTCCCAGACCTGGGCGAAGGCCTCCCCGAAGCCGAAATCGTCGAATGGCACATCAAGGTGGGTGACACGGTGGATGTGGACCAGGTACTGGTCAGCGTCGAAACCGCCAAAGCCATCGTTGAAGTGCCGTCGCCCCAGGCCGGTACCATTGCCAAACTTTATGGCGAGCCCGGGGACATCATTCACACCGGCGAACCCTTGCTGGCTTTTGAAGGAGAGGGTGACGACACAGGCACTGTGGTGGGGGAACTGAAATCATCCGGAAAAGGCGATGGCAACGGCGCGCAGCAAGATCAGTTTATCGTCGGTGCGGCCCCTTCCAGCAAGCGGGCCCGGGCCAATCGCGCCACACCCGGAGTGCGTGCACTGGCAGAACGACTGGGGGTTGGCCTGGAATCCATCAAGGGCAGCGGCCCGGGTGGTCTGATCACCACTGACGACGTGCACAAACAGGCCAGCCACCAGAAACAACTGGGCGACGCCGCCCCCCTGCGCGGCACCCGTCGCACCATGGCCAAGAACATGGCGTTGTCCCACGCCCAGGTAGTGCCGGTGTCTATCTTTGAGGACGTGGATATCGGTGACTGGAAAAAGGGCACCGACATCACCATGCGCCTGGTGCAGGCCATCGGCAAGGCCTGCGAAGCTGTGCCGGAACTGAATTGCTGGTTTGATGGCGACAACCTGAGCCGGCAACTCCTGAACGAGGTGCATGTGGGCATCGCCGTAGACACTGCGGACGGCCTGTTTGTGCCGGTGTTGCGGGACATTACCCATCGTAGCCAGAAGGACCTGCGCCAGGGCCTGGAGAACCTGCGCGAGGCGGTAGCCACCCGCAAGATACCGCCGAAAGAGATGCAGGGCGCCACCATTACCCTGTCCAATTTCGGAACTATGACCGGCCAGTACGCCAACCCTATTGTCAGCCCGCCACAAGTGGCCATCGTGGGGGCTGGGCGAATCCGGGATAAGGTTGTGCCACATAACGGCACTGCGACCATTCGTCGCATCCTGCCGCTGTCGCTTACCTTCGACCATCGGGCGGCAACCGGCGGGGAAGCCTCGCGGTTTCTGGGGGCGATGGTCCAGGCCCTGAATAACGCATCGTGACCAGCCAACACTATTTGATGAAAACGGGTTAAAACACACTTGCCATCACGGCAAGTGATGGCAACACTTACTTCGAAAAGACTTCAAGACCACATAACAACAGAGTTAGTACCCATGAAACGCACACATTTATTCAACGTCGGCCTCCTGTTGGCTGCCGCGACACTGGCTGCTCCTGTCCTGGCTCACGATTACAGCCAGGGCGACATTCACATAGAGCACCCCTGGAGCCGACCAACCCCCCCGGGCACGCCCATGGGCGTGGGTTACATGATCATTAGTAATCACGGCAATCAGGATGTCACCCTCACCAGTGCCCAATCACCCCGGGCGGGTAACGTGTCGATCCACGAAACCCACATGCACGACGGAGTGATGCGCATGAGCCCTGTCAAAGGCGGGCTGGTGATTCCCGCCGGGGAGACCGTTGAGTTGAAACCTCACAGCTACCATCTGATGTTGGAACAGCTCACCCAGCCATTGGCGGAGGGTGAGTTCATTCCTGTGGAATTGGCTTTTGACGGTGCTGAGGGCATGGCCGTAGAGCTGGAGGTGCATCCCCTGGACGGCAAAGAAAAGGCAATGGACCATTCCGGGATGCATCATCACTGACTTTACGCCACGCTCCAGGTAAATGGTGCCTGCCTCTGTCTGCGGTGACCTGGTGGTTACTGTTCTGCGTTGAATCAGGTTTCCAGATTCGGCTCAAACAGCTGAATAAACCGGGTAAAGCCAATCCGTCCCCCTTTGACATACTCAAAATCCGACAGAATGGCCAATGCGGGGTTGCGGATGCCGGCAAGCATCCGCTTGAAGTCGAGGCTGTCAATGCGCACATGGATGCTGGCATCTTCCGAGACGCCCTTCCGGAGTTCTGACGCGCCACCTCTCACCGTGAGCGTGAAGCTCTGCTCCAGGTCGGGAAACTCAAACACGACGGATTGATAGATGTCCCATGCGGCTTCACCTTCAAGGTTGACACTCATACCGTCGAAGAAGGCCCTGATGGGAATGCCTTCAAGCATCGTATCGTTGGGAGTTACCGCCATCAGTGGCAGGATGATGTCGCCCGCCAATTCGGCGGCGGAGGTCAGGTAGTAATGGCGGGCTCCGGGATTGGTTTCGGCTGACGCCAGGGCATGCAAGGCGAGAATGCGATGCTCTGTGGCGGCCTGGTGTTCCGGACTCAGCCGCAGCACATAGTCCGTCAGCTCCAGCACCCATTGATGGTCTTCGTTACTGGCAGCCTTCTCCACAGCAGTCATCAATGCATCTTCACCGCCGGCCAGTTGGGCCATGCGCTTGGCTTTTTCTCCGGGTGGCGTAGGGTGCAGATTGCTGGGGTTGCCATCGAACCAGCCAAGTGTTCCGCCAAAGACCATACGGGCAGACCACTCCGGTTTGCCATAAAACTCCTGCAGGAACGGGGACCGTGCCAGGCGGGGTGGCAGACGGATTTCATGAGCGATTTCATCAGGGGTTTTGCCGGCATTCATCATTCGGATGGTCTGATCATAAACGTAGCGAATAGCATCCCGGTAGTCGGTCAGGTGCTTGCGGATCTCCGCTTTGCCTGTCACCGGGCGTGAGTGGCCGGGTACCAAATATTCCGGCTCCAGATCCCTCATCATTTCCAGGCTGTCAGCCCAGGTTTTCGGGTCGCGGTAGCTGGTGCCGCGAATGGTGTAGAGGTTGGGAAAGGCGCGGTAGAAGTTGTCGCCCGGCAGCAGCACTTTCTGTTTTGGTAGCCACACCACCACCTGGTCGTCGGTCTCGCCAGGTGCGTGCTTGAGTATCATCTCCACACCGCCTACGGTAATGCTCAGCTCGTCTTGAAAGGTCTGAGTCGGTCGCAGAATCTGCAGGGTGCTGTGTTCCTGTAAATCCACAAAGGGGCCGATACCCACATTGGTTCGGTCGGCATCGGGCAGCCGGCTGCCGTACATACGAAAAGAACGCTGGGTGATGATGGGCTGGAGTACACTCACGGTCTGGTCGACTGCTTTCTCCAGAGAGTGGTGAGCATAAATTTCGACCGGGTCGCCGTTGTTGATAAAAGCTGGCGCCCCATGGATATGGTCTGGATGCGAGTGGGTATAGATAATGGCCCGCACTGGCTTGTCAGTGATTGCCCTGAAGCGCTTGGCGATTCGTTACGCCGCTTCCAGGGATTCCATGGTGTCGACAATCGTGACGGCATCATCGCCTTCGATCATGATGGAATTGGCGATGCCGAAGCCAACGGCAACGTAAACGCCGTCGGTGACTTCAATCACGTCTTCCCGGAATTCTTCGCCATGGCGGTCAAGCGCTTCGGGTGTCAGGGTTCCGGATGCCGGCGGCCTGTCGGTGCCGGAAGGGCTGCAGGCGGAAATCAGGAGGACGCTCAGTAACAGGAAGGCGATGCGGGGCATGGTGAGATCCTTAATGTTGTTGTTTCTGGTAGCGCACATGAGTGTTGCACTGATCGTGACTGTTGAACCAGGAGGCTTTACTGTTGGCCCGTGAAGTGATGGAAGAGTATCAGGTCTTTATCTATCTGATGGCTATCTGCCTGGGCCTTTTGGTGGGAGTGTGGATGCCCGACCTTGGTGGGCGTCTGGAATGGATTCTTTGGCCTCTACTGGGCTCTTTGCTCTACGCGACTTTTACCCAGGTGCCTCTGGTGCGCCTGCGGGATGCGTTTGCAGCGCCTCGATATATGTTCGCGGCGGTGATTGGCAACTTTCTTTTGCTACCGTGCATCGTCTGGGGATTAATGGCGCTTGGCCCGGCTATTCCAGCTGTCCAGTTGGGTCTGTTGCTGGTCTTGTTGGTGCCCTGTACTGACTGGTTTATCACCTTTACCCATCTGGGGGGCGGTGACACCAGAAGTGCCATTGCGTTCACGCCCATTAGCCTTTTGTTCCAGCTGCTGCTGTTGCCATTTTACGTGTGGTTGTTCCTGGGCACAGAGATCACCGCCAGTGTGGCCCAGCAGGAGTTGATACTGGCATTCGTCGGGTTGATAGTCGCGCCCTTGATTGCGGCTTATCTGACGGAAACCTGGGTGGCGCGGAGCAAAAACCGGCAATCTGTTGTGATAGCTCTTGGTTGGCTGCCGGTACCGTTGTTGGCCCTGGTGGTCTTCTGTATTGCAGCCGCGCAAGTGAATCTGGTCTTGGCGTCGGTTGGAATTCTTCCCTGGCTATTGCTGCTCTTTGCCGCATTCTTGCTGGCTGCCGGGATGTTGTCGGTGGTCGTCGCCAGGGTTGCGCGGTTACCGGTCAAGCAGGGCAGGGTGTTGGCGTTCAGCTTTGGCAGCCGGAATTCGTTTGTCGTCCTCCCACTGGCGCTGTCATTACCCGCCTCGTATGAGCTGGCCGTCGTTGTGGTGGTGTTTCAATCCCTGGTGGAGCTTTTCGGGATGGCTTTTTTCCTGTGGTGGGTTCCCAAGAAGCTCCACCGTTAACCTCCCTGGCCTGAATTACGCCGGTTTGTCTGAATGCCCAAGGGAGTGCTCCGGCGCTATCTGATCCCGCACCAATTGCTTCAATTGTTTGATGTCCGGGAAACCTCCCTGTTCCTTGCGGGACCAGATACGGGTGTCGTTTACCCAGACTTCGAAGATGCCGCCGGTGCCGGGTTTCAGGGTAAGTTCGTCGACCATGCCGTCAAAGGTGGTGAGGAGTTCCTGGGCCATCCAGGTGGATCTCAGCATCCAGTTACAGCCGGTGCAGTAATGTAGGGTGATTCGCGTTGCCATTTGTTAATGCTTCCTGCATGGAAAAATCTATGTGCCATGCTATCAAATGATGTGTGGTGTTTCCTTCGCTCAAGGCAATGGACGGCAGTGTGCAATCAATGTCATCAGACTATCCGGCAATCGGCCAACTATACCATCAGCATTCCCGGCAGGTGCTGGCTACCCTTATTCGTTTGTTAGGTGACTTTGAACTGGCCGAGGAAGCCATGCAGGAGGCGTTTGCCGCTGCTGTGCGCCAGTGGCCTGAAGAAGGGCATCCGGATAATCCGGTTGCCTGGCTGATCCGGGCCGGCCATCACAAGGGCATTGATCATATCCGCCGGGGTCAGACCGCCAGGCGCTATTCGCATCTGATGGCGGTAGACGAAGAAAACTCTGAAGCTGCCGCTCCAGAGGGTATCGAAGACGACCAGCTTCGGTTGCTGTTTATCTGTTGCCACCCGGCGTTATCGTTGGATGCACGAGTTGCGCTAACCCTCCGGGAAATGTGCGGCCTGACCACAGAGCAGGTAGCCAGCGCCCTTCTGCAAAAGCCGGCCACCCTGGCCCAGCGGATTGTACGAGCCAAGAAGAAGATCCGTGAGGCGGGGATTCCCTACGAGGTGCCGGAACCGAGGCAGCTTGCCGAGCGCTTGCCCGGGGTGCTTCGGGTCATTTACCTGGTGTTTAACGAGGGCTATTCCCGGAGCGATGGGGATGCGCTGGTGGATGTGAGCCTGTCGGGCGAGGCCATTCGGCTGGCTGAGGTGCTGGCAAAATTGCTTCCCGAGGGTGAAGTGTTCGGCCTGTTGTCACTGATGCTACTGCACGATTCCCGCCGAAGCGCCCGTGAGGACGAGCAGGGCGATCTGATTACGCTCGAGGATCAGGACCGTTCAAGGTGGGACCAGAAGCAGATCGAACTCGGGCTGAAGTGGCTGGAGCAGGCACTGGCGAGAACGCCGGCCTCTCCGTATACCCTGCAGGCATCCATAGCGGCGGTGCACGCCCAGGCTCGCCGGGCGGAAGACACGGATTGGCGGCGAATTGCCCGGTTATACGATGCCCTGTATCGCCAACACCCATCGCCGGTAATAGCACTTAACCACGCTGTGGCCGTTGCCATGCGGGATGAGCCGGAAGCCGGACTGGCGCTCCTGGATGGCTTGCTGGGCAACAAGGAAATCCTGACCTACCACCTGTTCCATGCGGCCCGTGCCGACCTGTTGCGCAGAGCCGGTGATTTCGAATCTGCGATCGTTGCCTACCAGCGTGCCTTGGAGCTTGCGACTCAGGGGCCGGAGCGCCGTTTTCTGAAGCGACGGCTTCAATCCCTTTCTGGCGGTGTTTGAAAAAATATTCCCGACCTGTCGATTTCCGGGGTGTTGGCTCGACTAAACAGTAGAACACCCCCCGCAGGAGACGTTTATCGCGCAAAGCGGGCGAACCCAGTTCAAACCAGATCCTGCCCCACTGGCAGAAGGAGGGTAATCCATGAAATACGTTGCTCTGGTGTATTACCAGGAGAGCATTATCAACGCCATGACCGATCAGCAGTGGCATGACCTGAACCAGGAGTGTGTGGCCGGAGTAGAGCGGCTGACCGAACAGGGAAATTACGTCACCGGCCAACCTCTGCAGCCAACCGACACGGCCACCACCGTGCAGGTTCGCAATGGTGAGGTGTTGATATCCGACGGCCCGTTTGCCGAAACGAAAGAGCAGTTGGCCGGGTTTTACCTGCTGGAAGCCAGAGACCTGAACGAAGCCCTGCACCTGGCCAGCCGGATTCCACCGGCACGCTTCGGCAGCATTGAAGTGCGGCCGGTACGGGAGCTGCCACCGAAAGACTGAATCAGGAGAAAAGTCATGAGTTATATCGATGGATTTGTGGCCGCCGTGCCAACCGCAAACAAACAGAAGTACATCCAGCACGCCAGCGATGCCGCCGCGGTGTTCAAGGAATACGGCGCTACCAAGATGGTGGAGTGTTGGGGGGATGACGTGCCAGATGGCAAGGTCACGTCGTTTCCCATGGCTGTGAAGTGTCAGCCCGAGGAAACGGTCGTGTTCTCATGGATTGAATGGCCGTCCCGCGCAGTGAGGGACAAAGCCATGCCCAGAATCATGGACGATCCGCGCCTGCAGCCGGATGTGAACCCTATGCCGTTTGATGGCAAGCGACTGATCTACGGCGGCTTTGAAACGGTGGTGCTGGAGTAGCGGTGCCTGCTGGCACCGCCTGTGGTCAGAGCCCGGCTTTGCGGGCCCTGGCCGCATGCAGCTTCTTGTAGCTCTCGATCATCTTCAGGTGCCGGTCCAGGCCGCGCAGGTCCATGCCGGTTTCCTCCAGGCCATAGAAGCGCACCGTGCCGTTAATGGAGCCGACCACGGCGTCCATCACCTCGTCACCAAACATACGGCGGAAGTTGTAGAGGTAGTCGTCCAGCTCCAGTTCTTCGTTCAACGTGGCTTCGAGCGCCGCGTTCATGGCCTGATAGAACAGGCCCCGTTCGACGGTGTTGTCATTGAACTGCAGGAACATATCCACCAGCTCCTGGGCCTCTTCCAGTTCGCCCAACGCCAGGTAGATCAGCAGTTTCAGTTCCAGAATGGTCAGCTGGCCCCACACGGTGTTCTCATCAAACTCGATGCCGGTGAGGGTGACGATGGTCATGTACACGTCCAGCTCAGCCTCTTCCAGGCGCTGCACCAGATCGGTCAGTTCGTCTTCATCCAAACGGTGCAGGTTCAGGATGTCTTCCCGGAATGCCAGCGCCATGTTGGTGTTGTCCCACACCAGGTCTTCCACCGGATACACCTCGGAGTAGCCCGGCACCAGAATGCGGCACACCGGAGCGCCCAGGTCTTCGAATACCGCCATGTAACATTCCTTACCCATGTCCGCGAGGATGCCGAACAGGGTGGCGGCTTCTTCTTCGTTGGTGCCGGAGAAATCCCACTCCACAAAATCGTAGTCGGATTTGGCACTGAAGAAGCGCCAGGACACCACGCCGCTGGAATCGATAAAGTGCTCAACGTAGTTGTTGGGCTCAGTTACCGCCATGGAGTTGAACGTAGGCGCGGGCAGGTCGTTCAGGCCTTCAAAGCTGCGGCCCTGCAGCAGTTCGGTCAGGCTGCGTTCCAGTGCCACGTGGAAGCTGGGGTGCGCACCGAAGGAGGCAAAGACGCCGCCGGTTTTTGGGTTCATCAGGGTCACGCACATCACCGGGAACTGACCACCCAGTGAGGCATCTTTCACCAGTACCGGGAAGCCCTGTTCTTCCAGGGCTTTGATGCCCTCAACGATCTCCGGGTACTTGGCCAGCACACTCTCGGGCACGTCCGGCAGGGCGATTTCGTTTTCGATGATCTCTTTCTTCACCGCCCGCTCGAAGATTTCCGACAGGCACTGTACCTGGGCTTCCTGCAGGGTGTTACCGGCACTCATGCCGTTGCTCAGGTACAGGTTCTCGATCAGGTTGGAGGGGAAGTATACGGTTTCCCCATCCGACTGGCGCACGTAGGGAATGCTGCAGATACCCCGCTCCGGTGTGCCGGAGTTGGTGTCGAACAGGTGGGTACCGAGCAGTTCGCCATCCGGGTTGAAGATCTCCAGGCAGTAATCGTCCAGGATGCCCTCGGGCAGCTCGCCGTCCGGGCCGGGCTGGAACCATTTCTCGTTCGGGTAATGCACGAACTCGCTGTTGGCGATGTCTTGGCCGAAGTACTGGTCGTTGTAGAAGAAGTTGCAGTTCAGCCGCTCAATAAACTCACCCAGGGCCGAGCACAGGGCGGCCTCCTTGGTGGCGCCCTTGCCGTTGGTAAAACACATGTGGGCGGCGGTATCGCGCACGTGCAGGGACCACACGTGAGGCACAATGTTGCGCCAGGAGGCAATTTCGATTTTCATGCCCAGGTCTGCCAATATGCCGCTCATATTGGCAATGGTGGTTTCCAGGGGCAGGTCTTTGCCTTCGATGTAAGTATTCGCCTCGCCTTCCGGCTTCACCGTAAGCAGTGCCTGGGCGTCTTCGTCCAGGTTTTCGACCACTTCAATCTGGAAGTCCGGACCGGTTTGCACCACCTTTTTGACCGTGCAGCGGTCGATGGAGCGGATGATGCCCTGGCGGTCCTTGTCGGAAATGTCTTCCGGCAGCTCCACCTGAATCTTGAAAATCTGCTTGTAGCGGTTTTCCGGGTCTACAATGTTGTTTTGCGACAGGCGGATGTTATCTGTGGGAATATCCCGGGCGTTGCAGTAAACCTTTACAAAGTAGGCTGCGCACATGGCGGACGAGGCCAGGAAATAATCAAAGGGGCCGGGTGCCGAGCCATCGCCCTTGTAGCGGACGGGCTGGTCTGAGACGACGGTGAAATCGTCGAATTTGGCCTCAAGCCTCAGGTTGTCGAGATAATTGACTTTGATTTCCATGGGCAGCTTACCGGATTCAGAAATATGAGCAGTTTACGCGGAATAGACGAGGTAATCCCCGATGCGCGGGATGGTCTCACAAAAACCGAAAGGACGATACTTTACGTCCTCAGTGAAACCCAGAAGGAGCTGGGTGGCCGCAATGTGCCTACGGTGATGCTCTACGGCCGAGTGCTGGAATACGTGAACATCAGCGAGCAGGAGTTGCACCTGTACCTGGACCGGCTTGGTGTAAAGGGTGATGGCTGTTAAGGGCGTTGGCGGCTGAAGTCTCTCGGGTCCAGCCGATAATAGCCGCACAGGGCTTTGTAGACGTCTGGTTGGGCTTCAAGCAGATGTTCCGGTTGTTGAAAGAAAGTTTCCGTCAGTACCGCAAAGAACTCAGCGGGTTCAGTGGCTCCGTAAGGGTCAAGCCAGGGCTTGTGGTGGTGTGCCAGCCGATGTTGCAGGTGGTCCCAGGCCTTGGTCATGGTTTCCTGCCAGTTCCGGGCCTGCTCGCCATACAGTGGTGGTGCGCCATCGGCGGTGCCGTCCAGGTAGTCCAGCTGGTGGGCGAATTCGTGAAGGATCACATTATGGGGGCTGTGTGGCTCGGCGATGGCGTTTTCGCACTCGCTCCAGGCCAGTACCACCTGGCCACGGGAGGAAGCTTCGCCGGCGCGGACCTGGTCACTGTGGCTTACCACCAGGCCGTCGCTCTCAGTGCCCTGAGCCCGGTAGACGTCCGGATACACCAGAATACTCTGCACCTCGTCGTAGTCTGAAAACGGCCGTTCCAGAATCAGCAGGCAGGCGTGGCCAGCGATGGTCACGCGTACTCTGTCGTCTACCTCAAAGCCATCGCAGCCGTAATAGTCCTTCTCTGAGACAAACAGCTGCACCAGGCGCTCAAGCCGTTTTCTTTGCTGGGGTGATAGCCGTTTGTAGGCGGGGAGCTGCTTTTTCAGACAGCTGCGCCAGGGCTTGGGGAAGGGCTGCTGCAGTTCCCGCTTTCGCCGCCAGGTGCGATAGAAAAACAGGTAAAACAACGACCCGGCAAGCAGAGTGGTGGCAAAGACAGCAAAAATGACAGGCGCAGACATCAACAACTTCCCCAGGCGTGTCTGGCCAGTCTACCTCAACGATCAGCGAACCACGAAAACCGAAATGTCGCTGTGTTTTACGATCTCAGCGGCGTTAGAACGCAGCAGGTGCAGCTTATCTCCCAGTCCGGGCGTGTGCGATGCCATCACAACAAGGTCTGCGCCAGTATCTTTGATGGCGCCAAGTAACTTGGAATCCAGTTCCACGGCCGTATCGACAGACTCAAGTACCTTGGCGTCCGTTTTTATGCCGTGGGCTTGGCCTTGCTCATGGGCAAACCCGGCAAGTTTCTCGGCAAGCTCTTTCGGGTTGTGGGCGGCGGCGCCGGGCGTGCTATTGGTGACCGTCACGTAGCACAGGCTTGCCTGATAGTGCTTTGCCATGTCGATGGCGGTGCTCAGGGTTTTGGGAATCTTGTCCATGTGAGAAAGATCCACAGGTACGAGTATTTTTTTGTACATGGTTCAGTCTCCATTGCTCAGAATTTGAACTTATGTCTTCAAGTCTGGACCATGAAACGACAGGTCGGCAAATCAGAGGCAGCTTTATGAAGTATATTTTTGAAGTCACCGTGAAGGACGGCCACACGGCGGAGGATTATGCAGATGCCTGGGTAAGAGCCAGCGAGCTGATTCAGCAGGCGCCGGGGGCGCGGGGCACTGAATTGCACCGGAAGATCGGTGAGCCGAACAAGCTGATTGCCATCGCCAGCTGGGACAGCAAGGCAGACCGGGATGCCATGGACGCAACCAAGGACCCCCGGATTATGGACATCATCAAAAGCGCGGCGCCGTTTGTGGAGATCCGGCCTTTGGGTGAATTTGAAGACCCGGAATGGGTGGTGATGCCGCCCGGGTACAACGGGTAATCAGTGGTCATCGAGCTTGTTCAGCGTCAGGTCTTTGTCCAAACGATAGGTATCGAAATCTTTGGCCAGGAACAGGTGGCCTCTGTAGTGCTGTAACGCCTCCGCTGCCAATTGATTAATATGGGGCGTGCCGCCAGGTACCGACTGGTAGCGTGAGCTGAAATGAGTCAGCACCAGGTTAGGCAGTTTCACGCTCTGGGCGAATCGGGCTACCTGTTGGGCTGAGCTGTGTTGGGGCCAGGGGCCAACCCGGTCGGCCACGTCCTGTGTATACGTGGCTTCGTGGATGAGTACATGAGTGCCTTGGCTGGCCTCTTTCAGAAGCTCCGGTGTGTCGTTATCGCCACCCACAATGATGCGCCGGGCGGTTCTGGGTATGTGCGTGTAGTCGTCGCTCCTCAGTAACCGGCCGTCATCCAGCAACACGTCGTTGCCCTTTTGCAGATCGCCCCAGGCCGGGCCAGCCTCTATGCCGTCCGCCGCCAGTTTCTCCTGCTTTAACTGCCGCTCCAGATTTCTTTCGGTAAAAACATAGGCCCGGCAGGCTACCCGGTGGGAGAGCGCCACGTTGGTAACGCCCATACGGTCATCCTGCCAGTAGAAATCCAACGCCTCGGAGTTGATGAAGTTCAGCGGGTAGCTCAGGCTCGAATCACTGTTTTCAATCACCGCATCAATAAAGCGGCGGACCTGTGGCGGGGCAATGATATCCAGCGGTTCTGTGCGGCCGAGCATGGAGGCACTGGTGAGCAGACCGGGCAGGCCGAAAATATGGTCGCCATGGATGTGAGTGATGAAAATGGCACGTAGCTGCATCACCGAATACCGGGTGCGCATCAGTTGGTGCTGGGTACCCTCACCGCAGTCGATCAGGTACCAGGGTTTGGGGCCGGAGCGGCTCAGGGCCAGTCCGGTGACATTGCGTGACCGGGTTGGTGTTCCGGCGGATGTGCCCAGGAAAGTAAATTCCATCGTGCCTCGTTTCGCGGTAATGTGCCCCCTAATGATACGAAACCTTTTGCCTAGAGGATACGTGCCGCACCATGTCTGACCTGAAAGACCCCCGGGTACTGTTCGCCGCAGAGCGCACTCTGTTGGCCTGGAACCGCACCAGCCTTGGGCTGACAGCCTTCGGCTTTCTGGTAGAGCGGGCGGGTTTGCTGCTGGCGGCATTGGCACCGGAGACGGGCAACAGCATGAACCTGGTGGCCATGTATTGGTTGGGGATGCTGTTCATTCTGCTGGGTGCCGCAACAGCCTTTTACGCCACCCGCCAGTTTGCAGCGGTGTTGAAAACCCTGAGCCCGGAAGAATTTCCCAATGGCTATAACGCCCGCTGGGGAATGACCATCAACCTGATCGTGGCGTTCCTCAGCCTGGCACTGGCAGCTGCCCTGTTTGTCAGCCAGTACTAACACAATCCAAGAACGACAGAATCAAAGGAGTCACACCTTGTCTGAGCTAGCCAACTACGAAAGCTTTAACATCGAAGTGAAAGACCAGATTGCCCACGTGCAGTTCAGCCGCCCGGAAGCCCTGAACACCATGAACAAGGCGTTCTGGCTGGAACTGCCCCGCTGTGTGCAGGACATCGAAGCCAATACCGATGCCCGGGTGATTGTGATTTCCTCCACCGGCAAACACTTTTCCGCCGGTATGGACCTGGGCGTATTCTCCGATCCCAAATCCGTGCCCATGAGCGGTGATCCGGGCCGGATGGCGGAGAACCTTCGCCGGGTGGTGCTGCAGCTGCAGGATACCCTCACATCCCTGGAAAGAGTGCGGCTCCCGGTATTGGCAGCGGTTCATGGCGGCTGCATTGGCGGTGCCCTGGATCTGGTGTGTGCGGCCGACAGCCGTTACTGCACCGCGGATGCCTATTTCACCATCAAGGAAACCGAGCTGGGCATGACCGCCGATGTGGGCACCCTGCAGCGCCTGCCCAAGCTGATGCCCGAGGGCGTGGTGCGGGAACTGGCCTACACTGGGCGTAAGTTCGGGGCAGAGGAAGCTCATCGTCTTGGTTTCGTAAACACGGTATACGAATCCCAGGAAGCGATGCTGGAGGGCGTCATGGCCATTGCAGCGCAGATTGCGGCCAATTCGCCCCTGGCGGTAACCGGTTGCAAGGAGATGATTAACTTCAGCCGTGATCACAGTGTGGAAGACAGCCTCAAGTACATGGCTACCTGGCAGTCTGGCATGTTCCGCCCCACCGACATGATGAAATCCTTTCAGGCAAAGGCCCAGAAACAGGCGCCCGTTTACGATGACCTGTTCCCGGTCAAGGATCTGTTCTCTAACTGATCCATGCCTGACCGCCGGAGCTCTTCAATCTCAACATCTGCCGCCCTTTTGTTTCAGGGCGGCATTGGTGTGGTTGGCCTTCTGGCCATCTGGCTGTTCGGTATTCCGATACTGTCTGGCGGCTTGAGCCTTGCCGAGGCGGTTTTGTTTGGCGTGATTGGTGCTGCTGTTACCTATCTTTCGCTGCTGTTGCTGACCCAGAACTCCTGGTTGTTTCCCGATGACCTCAGCAGCCAGATGCAAGCGCTCTATGATTTTGTGTCCGGTTACCGCTGGCCGGTGTTATTGGCATTGGCTGTGCTCGCCGGCGTTGGTGAAGAACTCCTGTTCCGGGGCGCGGTTCAGGGCTGGTTGCTGCAATACACCGGGCCCTGGACGGCGGTACTGGCGGCGTCTGTGCTGTTCGGCCTTGTACACTATGTGTCATTCACCTACTTTCTGGTCGCTACGGGCCTGGGCCTGGTGCTGGGTGCCGCCTACCAGCTCAGCGGCAGTCTTGAGCTGGTCATGGTGTGGCATGCGGTTTATGACATGTTGGCGATATACTGCCTGCTGAGGTATCCGCACTGGTTTGGTGTCAGGGCCTGACCTGCGTGTGAGGACTTTTCTCAAGTAATCGGTTGTTGGTAAGTGCCTGAGTCAGGCGTTCCAGAGCTTCTCCGCTATGGCGCCAGAAATGCCAGTAGAGTGGCACCTCCAGTGATTGTCCCAGGGCGAGACTGACCAGCTCTCCAGATTTCAGCTCCCGGGTTGCCTGTATCTCCGGGATCATGCCGTATCCCAGCCCCGCGCAGGCGAGCTTCACGAAACCCTCCGATGAGGGACACAGATGGTGGGGAAAGGCGCCATCGTATCCACATTGCGCAAGAAAGCGGTGTTGGAGCAGGTCATCTGGCCCGAAGACAATTGCCGGGGCTTGTTTCAGGCTTTGAGGATTGATGCCGTCCGGAAAATAGCGGCGGACATAGTCGGGCGTTGCCAGGGGGAGATAATGCATTGTGCCCAGCGCAACGCATCGAGCGCCGGCAAGGGGTTGTGGGCTGCTGCAAAGGCAGGCTGCAACATCGCCCTCCCGCATCCGCCGCAGGCCAATATCCTGATCTTCAATCACGAGATCCAGCAGCAATTCGTCTTCAATGCATACTTCGCCGATGACATGGGCCCACCAGGTCGCCAGACTGTCCGCGTTCAGCGCAATGCGTAATCGGCTGGCTCGTTCGGTCAAAGCTGGCAAAGTTCTGGCCAGGTCTCTTTCGAGTAGTTGTACCTGTTGAACGTGATTGAGCAGCCGCCGGCCGGCGGGGGTTGGCGCGAGGGTGGGACTGCGAACCAACACCGGTTGGCCCAGTCTGATCTCCAGTGTACGAATGCGCTGGGAAACTGCGGACTGAGTGAGCCCCAGGGTATCCCCGGCACGCTCAAATCCGCCGCATTCAACCACGGTTGCTAGTGCTTCCAGCAGCTTGTAATCAATCATAAGTATAATTAATGTACTATTAGCAGGATGAATTTCAAGTATATAGGTTTGCGGTTAGTCTGGCCCCTCAATCTTCGGAGGAGCGGGCGTGTTTGAAAGTTATCTGACCGGTTTGCTGGTGTGTGGCGGTATTATTGTCGCAATTGGTGCACAGAATGCCTACGTACTGAGCCAGGCGGTTCGTCGCGAGCATCACTGGTGGTCGGCCGGCGTATGCATGACGTCCGATATCCTGCTGTTCACTCTGGGTATGTTTGGAGTAACCGCTGCCTTGATGGCTATGCCAGAAGCTCTGGAGATGTTGCGCTGGCTCGGTGTGGTATTCCTGGGCTGGTTGGCGATTCAGGCATTTGTCAGGGCTGGACGGGGCAGGGCAGCGCTTCAAGCTGGGGCAGAGGCCCGAAGAAGTCTGAAAGGCGTGCTGTTGACTACTCTGGCGGTCACCCTGCTCAACCCTCAGGTTTATCTGGATACCTTATTGCTGATTCCTGCGGTGGGTGCTCAGCAATCGAGTGCCCCCAGTTTTGTTGCAGGCGCAAGCAGCGCGTCCGTTATCTGGTTTGGTGGGCTGGCCTGGCTGGGTTCTTCGCTGGCACCGTTACTGTCGCGGCCGGGCGCCTGGCGGGTGATTGATGGTGTTATTGGTTTGATGATGCTCGCCATCGCCCTGCAGCTGGCGTTTTCAGGTCTGTGAAATTCAAGTGATCGTGCGAAGTCCGTTTTTCTGCCTATACTCACGTCAGTAACAGAGGAATAGCTTTAACAACAACCACTCTGGCGGAGTTAATTTGGGAATCTTCAAGCGCAATCTTTGGATGTTGTTCTGGCTGGTTGTTGCTGTTGGTGTGCTTGTCCTGTCGTTTATCCTGACCAGTATCTGGCAATCCACACTGCGTGCCCAGGAAGCTCACCATCAGTCCCGCGTTGAGCTAATCAGTCAATCTGCCATCAACGTGTTACGTACCCAGGAGTTGATCCTGGACGTAGCCGCCGCTGAGCTTGTGCGCCTGGATCTTGTCAACGACACCCCCGAGGTGTTGCCCTTTCTCGACAATATCATGGAGGCCAGCCCGGCGCTCGCAGGTTTCGGTATGGCCTTGCCGGATGGGCAATTGGTGAAAGTGACATCCACTGTGGATGTCAGCCTGATGCCGAACCTGTTGGAGCAGGAGGAATCCCGGGACGGCTTCCAGCGGGCTATGGAGTCTGATCGGTTGGTGGTGGGCCGCACCTACTATTTGCCGGCGGTCGGGGCCTGGATTATTCCCGCCCGCAAAGCCATAAGGGATGCCAGCGGCGAAGTGATTGCGGTGATGTCTGCCGGAATCCGCGCCGATGGCGAAAAAGGGGTGTTCGGGAACAATCTGCACACCGGAGCGGACGACTCTGTGATGATCTTCCGGGAGCACGATGGCTATTTGCAGTTTATGTCCAGCGAAGGCGTCACGCCGGATATGTACGCCCACATCCAGCGGACACCGGAACAGCGTGAAGAGGACAGGCAAGGCCTGATAGCGGCCAATGATGCGTCTCTTGAGGAACTGAAAGTAAGCCCGGAACCCAGTATCTATTACAGCCATAGAGACGGTGATACGTTCATTGGTGGCGCCTGGTATTCCCCGGACTATGAACTCTGGATTGTTTCTGAATCCAATATTCGTTCGGTCTGGAGTACCTTTCTGGATCGTGCCCTGGTGTTGTTGGCGGTGTTTGTCGCCCTATTCTTCCTGCTCTTCTATCTCGTGCGCCAGATCGAGCGCGCAGAGAAAAAACGCCGCTCGGCCCTGATGTATCAATCTCGTCACGATGACCTGACGTCGTTACTCAACCGGGTAGGCATGATTGACCAGATCCAGCAGCTTGTGAATCGCGACGAGGGCTTTGGCGTTGTCTTGCTCGACATCGATAATTTTCGAGGTATCAACGATCGATTCGGGCAGGAACACGGCGACAAGGTACTGAGCGAGTTCGCCCGGTGTTTACGTGAGCTGACCAGTGAACAATACGGCGCATCGCGACTTGGCGGTGATGAGTTCGCAGTGATCAGCCGTATCCATGAGCCTGAGAAGCTGCTGGCATTCTGTAGCGATCTGCTGCGAGGGCTGGCCCGCCATATGGCCACCGGACCAATGGGGCTCCAATTGGGCGCCAGTGTGGGGGCTGCTGCGTTTCCGGACCACGGAGATTCATTCAACAGCGTTATTCGAAGTGCCCACCTGGCGCTATACCAGGCCAAGAGGACCCGCAACGATGTGTGCCTGTACCGGAACGAATTTGAGGCAGGCTATTTGCGGCGCGTGCACATTGAACAGCGACTTCGTGGGGCTATTCACCAGGGCAGGATATTTATGGCGTACCAGCCGCAGCTGGACGCCTGTGGCCGGGTAGTGGGCGTTGAGGCGCTGGCCCGGTGGGATGATGAAGAGCTCGGGTATGTGCCGCCCAATGAATTTGTTGAAGTGGCAGAATCCTGTGGCTTGATGGTGGAGCTCGGCAACTATGTGTTGGGCCGGAGTCTCTCAGACTTCCGGACGATTCTTGACCAGGCGCGAATGCCATTGGAGCTGTCGGTGAACATCTCCGCCATGCAGTTTATGCAGTCAGGCTTTGCCGATCTGGTGTTGTCTGAATTGCAAAAGCATGGCGTGCACCCCCACTACCTGACCCTGGAGATCACCGAAACGGTTTTCATGGCAGGTTTTGACCAGGTCATCCCAGTGCTGGAACACCTTCGGCGCGAAGGCATCAGTTTGTCCATGGACGATTTCGGTACCGGTTATTCGTCCCTGAGCCTGTTGCGCAAGCTGCCGATCGATGAACTGAAGATCGACAAGAGCTTTGTGGATAACATCATTGATGACGAGCCTGCCCGAAACATGGTCGAGAGCATCATTGCCATTGGCAAGAATCATCGCATGCGCCTGGTTGCCGAGGGGGTGGAAGAGCAAGCCCAGTTCTCAACGCTGGTGGCGATGGGCTGCGGGCGCTTCCAGGGTTACCTGTTCAGCCGTCCGGTGCCTGCGAGCGACGTGGCCTCCGTGGTCCGTCAGTGCAACGACAAGGCTGCGCCCCCCGTCTGAGGCAACCTCAGGCGTGTTGCGTCTCCACCTGGCTCAGAAACTCACCGATGTCCTCAAAGGCTTGTTCCGCTTCCGGCAGCAGGGGTGAGAAGATGTGCCATACGTGCACCATGTTCTGCCAGGTGTGAAGTTGCACCGGAGAGCCTTCGGCCCGGGCTTTGGCGGCATATCGGGTGGCGTTGTCCAGCAGCATCTCCGTGCTGCTGGCGTGAATCAGCGTGGGCGGCAAGTCGTTAAGGTTTCCGCGCAGGGGCGACGCCACGGGATTGGTGGGGGAAATGCGAAACGCCGCCAGGGTACCCCACCAGAGTACCGGTAGCGGAATCTTCGACAACCCTCCGAAAACCGGCCCAAGTAAGGGATCGGTACGGATATTTTCCCGGTTGCTGGGGGCGGTCAGGGTGAGGTCTGTGGACGGTGACAGGGCAACAGCTGCATCGGCCTGGCGCACCCCATTGTCCCGAATCCAGGCCAGCAGAGACAGGGTATGGCTTCCACCGGCAGAATCGCCCGCTACCACCATGAACTCCGCCTTCTCTTCGCCATCCGGGCCGTGGTTCAGCAGCCAGGTATAGGCCTGGCGGCAGTCGCGAATGCCGTCCATAAAACGGTGTTCCGGCATCAACCGGTAATCCAACGCAAACACCGCCGCATTGGCCAGTTGTGAGAACCGGTCGGTAATGGCGCGATGACTGCGGGGGCTTCCTGCGGCCCAGGCGCCACCGTGAATGTAGAGCACCCGGCGGCGGGTATCGGCACCCGGTGCAATCACCCATTCGCCCCGGGGTTGATCGTTGTGGCGAATCTCGGATTTAACCTCTACACCTTCACCGAGACTGTCCAGATGATTTCTGAGTGCAATCAGGCGGGCTTTGCCCTTCAGGCCCCGGGACGCTCGCCCCATGTCTTTGATGCGTTCCATCACCTCGTCGTGGGCGGGGTTCGGAGCCACTTCCCGCACCGCCCAGTCACCGCCATCGTAGTGGGAAAGGTCATGCACCCGGAACAGCAAGAAGGTTGAGAGAACGATGAGCGCAACAACAGCGAGCAGAATCCAGAGCATGGGTTTTCCTTTTGGGGCCCTGTAAAAAGGGAACTATGCTGAAACTATCTTCGTACCATGGCCAAGCATACAGAGGAAAGTCATCTTGCAAATAGCCTATCGGGCCCGGGATATCACCGAGGCACACATTGTTGCCGGCATGTTGGAGGCCAATGGCATCGACACCTATGTGGGCGGGCACTACCTGCAGGGTGCGATGGGGGAGATTGGTGCTGCCGGATTCAGCAATGTTCATGTGGACGATGAGGATGTTTACCGGGCCAGAGTTCTGATTGATGAGTACGAATCCGACCGGGTGGTAGCAGCCTCGCAGCGCGACGAGCAGGACAAGCCGGATCATTATGCTCGCTGGTTTATTGTTGTAATCGTTGCTTTGGCCTGGCTTCTATGGCGATTCTGAGCTGATCGAATGGTTTGGCTTTTGTTGTTGCGCCCCCACTGGTACTGGGTGCCTCATTTTTGTTATGTTGTAACGCTTTTGAGGCCGCACTCATGTCTGATCCCGTCCGTCCTGTTCCTACCAATCTGATCCTTGGTTTTCTTGGTGTAGGCAAAACCACCGCCATCCTTGATTTGCTCCGGCAGAAGCCGGAAGGCGAGGTTTGGGCGGTTTTGGTGAACGAGTTTGGTGAGGTTGGGATCGACGGCGCCATCCTGGAGACCGAGGGAGCCGTGGTACGGGAAATTCCCGGCGGCTGCATGTGTTGTGTTGCCGGCCTGCCCATGCAGATTGGCCTTAACCAGCTGATTGCCCGGGCCAAGCCCGACCGGCTGTTGATCGAACCCACCGGTCTTGGCCATCCCTCCCAGATTCTGGATACCCTGACGGGCGAGTATTATCAGGACGTCTTGAAACTGGGCCCGGTGATCACCCTGGTCGACCCCCGTAAACTGGAAGACCCCAGGGTGCAGGACAACGTTCAGTTCCGGGACCAGGTGGCGGCGGCGGATATATTGGTCGCGAACAAGACGGACTTGTGCACAGACAACCAGGTGCACGCATTTGATCAATGGGCGGTCCGGCTTGCACCGGAGGGCCGTCCGGTGTATCACACCAACCATGGCCACCTTTCGGTTGGCTGGCTTGATGGCACGGCCGCGTTACCCGAGGTGTCTGAGCCTCATGCGCACCATCACCACCATGGCAAGGAGGCGGATACACCACCGCCGCCGTCAATTCATGAGAACCCATGGCAATGGGTTACCAACCGGGGGCAAGGTCACAATAGTATAGGCTGGCGGATTCATCCTGAGTTGATGCTGGAGGAAAATGTGATACTGGCGATGGCCATGGATGACCGGCTGCTGCGCTTCAAGGCCGTTATTCATACCCGGGATGGCTGGCGCGTTGTAAACGTTGTGGACGGCGCTGTTACCATCCTGCCGGGCGAGCCCAGCGAGCTTTCCCGGGTGGAATTGATTTCAGCCGAGGCACTGGATGCCTCGGAAATGGACCAGCTGCTGCGGGCCGCAGCCGGGCTGACCGACCAGGATTAAGGTATGAGAATTCGGATTACTCATCAGAGAATCACCCTGTTTCTGCAATCCATTCTGTTGCTTGAGGCGGTGCTTGCGATCTGGGGGCAGCGCTGGTTTACCGCTTTCCTGACCAGCATGATCATTGTGATCACGCTGTTCCCGATACTGTTTGAGCGGCGGTTCCGTATTCACATTCCCCCGGAACTGCAGTTGGCGGCCATTGGGTTCGTGTTCGCGTCACTGTTCCTTGGGGAGATTCACGACTACTACAACCGGTTCTGGTGGTGGGACATGGCGCTGCATACCATGTCTGGCTTCCTGCTGGGGATTCTCGGTTTCTTGCTGGTTCACATCATGAACGAGACCGAGAAGATCCACGTTCACATGAAGCCCGGGTTTGTAGCGTTCTTTGCCTTTATGTTCGCGCTGGGTGTTGGTGCCTTGTGGGAGATCTTCGAATTTGCCATGGACAGCCTGTTTGGCATGAACATGCAGAAGCCAATGCTGGGCGACCCTTCCGGGCTGACCGATACCATGTGGGATCTGATCGTTGACGCACTGGGCGCGCTGATCATTTCAATTCTGGGTTGGCGGTACCTGAAAAACCCTGAACGGAACTCGTTCCTGGAACGCTGGATTGATTCGTTTATCGAGCGTAATCCACGCTTTTTCAGAAAGTGAGGGAAAGCCCGGCAAGCGCCGGGCTTTTCGGTTTTAGTGGCCGTAGATGCGCATGGTGGTGTCTTGAACCACCAGGTTGTCCATCATCACCGAGCCGATAGAGGTGCCGCCCACCAACACCTGGTCAATCGACATGTCCGCCGCGAAGGTGTTCAGGTCGATGGCCAGGGCGTCGCCGGCACCACCCAGGCGGGTACCCTTGTACACGTCCATATCAATGGTGGCTCCAAGAGTCAGAACGCCCGGGTTCGCGGCGGAGCCGTCGAGCCGGGTACCCATGTAGTCAGCGCCGGTCATCTTCAGGCCGCGGATGCCCAAGGCCAGGAAGTCGAAATCAACGTTCAGCTCGGAGATGCCCACCTGGGTATTCAGGTTGAGGGTGTCGGTGGCGGTATCAACGCGGATGCCAACCTTGGTGAAGGCACCCACCATGTTGAAGTTGCTGGCCAGTAAGGTCGAATCGGTATGACCCTCCAGCGTCCAGTCACCGGTGCTGATACCGAAATCGATCGGCGCCGCGGTGATCGGGAAGATGTTGATCAGTGCGTCACCGTCATCCGCGATGTCGATATCGATCTTGATGTTGTCGATCAAATCACTGGTCTGACCGAACAGGGCGTCGCGGAAATCGGTGATCTCCTCGAACAGATCTGTACGGTTGGCGCCACCAATCTTGATGTCTTTGATGGATAGTGAGCCTTCATCGGTGTACCGGAATTCGCCGATGTCCACCCGGGTTTCCAGCTCAATGGTGACACCGGCCTGACCAGTGATGTTGCCCATATGGGCGTCGTCAAGAGGCTTGAGGTCGGCTTGTGCGGCAAACGGCAAGCCCGCCATGGCCAGCACTAACGCAGTTTTTTTCAGGCTTTTCATTGTATTGTTCCTTTTTGGTTTTGTTATTCGACGTTTCCAACGACGTAGCCACAGCCGGCTATCGCCAGCTGTGGCTGTGTTATCCGGCTACGCCGGATTTCCTTACTGTTCCGGGGTCAACTCCAGTTCAATGGTGTTGCCGGAACCGGTGAGGAACTGGTTGAGCAGACCAGTCAGCAGTCCGCAGTTCTCCAGCGGTGGCAGATCGTAGACACCGTTGACGGTGCCGCCGGTCGCTGGCGAGAAGTTGGAGCCTTCAACCGAAGCGAGGTCGATGCTGACGGGCTCGCGAGTCATACACTCGGAACCCCCTCCAACCCGAAGCGGCAGGCCGAGAATCTTGATAGCCACCTTGGGCACTTTCACGTACAGCTGTGAGTTGGCGGTGAGCTTGCCGTTGATCAGCGTGCCGGTGGTGACGTCTGCCTGTTCAAATTCAACATTGGCTGAGGCATTCAGCCTGCTGAAAAGCAGTTTGATGGAGAAGTTGCCATAGGTTGGGTCCAGCTCCAGGTCGGCCTCGAAGGTGCCCGTCGCCAGATCCAGCAGGGTGGCAATGGAACCGTTCAGGGGCAGGGTGCCGCCCGAGGACTTAATGAAGGTAGAGCCTTCCAGGCCGAGTAGCAGCTCAAGTTCTGAACCGGTTTGCTCAAAGGCCTCAGCGGAGACAGGAACGCTGACTTCCGGTGTTTCCGGGTCGTCTGAACGGATCACCAGGTTGGCGTTGCTGACGCCAACCGCATTGGCGGTATAGCTCAACTCAACGGTACAGCTTTCGTTGGCGGCAATGGTTGTGCAGTTGTTGGTTTGAACAAAGTCTGCAGCGCCGGCACCTTCAAGCGCAATGCTGTCAATCAGCAGGACTTCGTTACCGCTGTTGCTGATGGTCACTTCCGCCGATGCGCTCTGGCCCAGCTGGATTCGGCCCAGGTCAATAGCGTCTGGATTAACGCCGATTTCAGGTGTCGGGGCCAGTACACCACGGCCGGTCAGCGCCACATCAACCGCAGGGTTGTCGGCATCGGTCGACTCGATGGTGAGGGTTGCATTGCGAGTGCCTTCGGTGCTTGGAGCGAAGGTCACGTTCACGTCACAGGATTCACTCGGAGCCAGGCTTGCGCAGTTGTTGGTCTGCAGGAAGGCGTCGGCATCGGTGCCGCTGATGACAACGTTGTTAATGCCCAGCGCGGCATTACCGGTGTTGGAAACGGTGACGGTTTGCTCTGCCGTCAAACCCGCTTGCACGTTTCCGAAGGCCAGGTCTTCCCGGTTTACGCCAATACGCGGCGCTTCGGACACCTCACCGCTAACCAGAATGGTTTGCAGCAGATTGTCCTGATCCGGAAGTTGCACGCAGTCGGTGAGAATCTCGCCGATGGGGGCCGGCGCAATATCGCCATTCGGGGTGCGGGCTGTCAGGTCAAGGGTAAGCCCGCCAACGCGAATCTCAGCTTCACCGATATCGTCTTCGGTAAAGAGCACTTCAGGCGCCTGGCCTGAGGCTGGAACATCGAATTCGCCGCTTACATTGGGAACGAATGTGGGCGGAATCGTCAGTTCGACAATCTGTTCCAGACTGCGATTGGCGGTCACCACGGTGTTGAAGCTGGTTGCGATGCCTTCGACCGTTTCCGAGCCAACCAGCTTGAGCCCGGTGCGGGCGTCGTCGTTCACTACGGTAATGGCGGTGACTTCAAACTGCGGGGTGGGCTCACCAACGTTGGCCACTGTGGGAATGTCTGCGCTGATCTGGGCGCGGATGGGTTGGGTTCCGATCAGGGGGAACGGGCATTCGAACGCCAGTTCAATGGATACCGGCTCTGCGGCTACGTTGCTTGCACCACCGGCCATCAAGGCCGCTGCCGCAACGGCCGGGCCGAGCTTGCGGACACTCGTATTGAGGTTCCTGAGTTTCATGAGTTCGTCCTCTGTCTATCTGTAGTTGTTGTAGTCGGGTTGCAGACAACACCGATGACGGACAGCTCAATCGGACTTGCAAAGATCCCTTTGCCACACGTGCGGGGCACGCATGAGTGCAGGGTCATTTAACGGTCTTGGGGCGGCGTGGGTCATTGCTTGCCCCGGCAGGGTTTTTGTCCAAAACGGAGAAGAGGGGAGGGATTGCCTAAAGCGTGAACAGCATCAACCTAATAGCTGAACCCTGTTCACTTTTTTTTGCGTGCCTTGCGACGAACGTCGCCGGGCGTATGGCCGGTCCATGACCGGTAAGCTTTGGTGAAGCCGGCCTGATCACTAAAGCCCAGTTTTTCAGCAATGGATTCCAGTGGCACATTGGTGTCTTTCAGGTACAGCGTGGCAAAGCTTTCCCGGATGTCGTTTCTCAGTTCGCGGAACGAGGTGCCTGCGCTGGCCAGGTGTTGCCTGAGCGTCCTCGGGCTGATGTCCAGGCGCCGGGCAATGTTTTCAGTGGTGCAGGGGCGGCCGGGCTGGCTCATGATCAGTTCCCGCACCTGCATGACCGTCTCGTCGGCCTCCAGGGTTTGCTGTTTGCGGTCGTGGCGGGTGCGGGCCACCAGGAATTCCAGGCTGGCGTCGTCTTTTCGGATCGGTAGTCCATTGAGTGGCATGGTGACCTGGCTTACGTTGGCATCGAATTCAAACTCGCAGCCTGGCGCCAGCCGTTTCCAGTCCTCTTCGGGTATGGCACTGGGGAAGTCGAACTGGAAACTGAAATGGCTGCACACCTGGCTGGATACCCGGTGAATGCTACCCATGTAAATTTTGGTCAGGCAGGGGCGAAGGTTCCCAAGCCCCCAGGTGTCAATCAGCCGGATTCGAAAGGTAGAGCCGGTGGAAGCCAGTTCCATATCCATCAACGGCAGCCCCACCCGGAGATACTGTACGATCATGCTGATCAACCGCCGCGGATTCTCCTGGCCGAGCACCGCAAACCCCAGCAGCCCATGGCTTGGGAGATCCAGCTGCTGGCCGAACTCGAAGGCGGCTCGTTCATCGGTCATTAACCAGTCCGCTTTACCGAGCACCGCCAGAACCTGGTTCATCGACAGGCTGGCCTCAGGACTTTCGAGCATGTCTTCAGTAACGCCGGTATCCTCAAGAATGGTGTGGCGCTTTACGCCCCGGCTTTCCATGAACCGGATGAACCGGTAAGCATAGCGGGCCGACAAAATTGGCACTTCCAGGGCAAGACTGTTCAACGTATCCATGTTTTGTCTCTGGGCCGGATTACCCCGGCGTTTCGTCATAAACCATACAGTTGTTATTATTCACGCCTTTTACAGGCTGCTTCAGGCGCCAGTATAGGCACCGTAAGGGAGTGGCTTTCCGGCAGCTGGTCACAAACTGGTTTCATGGCCGGATATGACAATGAAACTTTCGACAGGTTGGGAATTGCCAAAATGGTAGAGGGTGATGGCGGCCGGCTCCTGTGCCCGGTGTGTGATTCGGGCACTTTGCAGACGTTTCGCACGGTTATGGAAAAACGCTACCTGCGCTGCGGGCAATGCCTGGCAACGGTCATGGCGCCTGAGTGTCACCTGACGGCAGATGAGGAGCGCGCCATATACGCGCTGCATAACAATGACACCGGGGACGCCGGCTATCGCCGGTTTCTGTCGAAGCTGTCAGAGCCCCTGTTGGCGAAGCTGGCTGATGGTGCCCGGGGGCTGGACTTCGGCTGTGGGCCAGGGCCGGCGCTTGCGGACATGATGCGGGAAGCGGGTTTTGACATGACCCTGTACGATCCGTTCTTCCACCCTGCCAGGTCGGCTCTTGAGCAACAGTACGATTTCATCACCTGTACCGAGGTGGTAGAGCACCTTTACCACCCCGCTGAGGTGTTCAGGCAACTGGATTCGTTGCTCAAGCCGGGGGGCTGGCTGGGGATTATGACGTGTTTCCAGACCGACGATGATCGGTTTGATCAATGGCACTATCGGCGCGACCCAACCCACGTGGTGTTTTATCGGGAACAGACGTTCGCCTGGCTGGCTGGCCGCTACGGTTGGCAGTATGAAGTGCCTCGTAAAGACGTGGTGCTGATTCGCAAGCCGGGCTAGCGCTCTGTCGTGTCAGCGGGGCAATCCGGTATCGGCGGGCACGAGCTTCGGCTACCTCCGGTTGTGCCTTTTGGCAGCTCCGGTGCCTGGCCAAAACGTTCCGGGTTCAGGTTTGCCGCGCAGGCCAGAGCCTTGCTGGCCTGCTCTGGGCAAGACCGGGCGCTCAGGGCGTAGGCCAGGTTATTCCAGGCCTCCGAGAAGCCAGGAAAGCGGTTAACGGCGCGCAGGAAGTGTGATGCCGCGCTCTCGGCATTGCCCTGGTCGTAAGCCAGGTTGCCCTGGGCCATGATCGGTGCGGGTTGGTCTGGCCATTGCTGTTCGGCGGCCTGATAGGCTTGCTGAGCGGCCCGGGTGTGGCCGGTGCTTTCCAGATCGTGGGCCGCTCGCAGGTAGGGCAGGGTTTCCGCGGTTGCTGGCAGTGTGTCTGGCGGCAGAACGACCACCGCCCAACGGTCGGCCCGGTTCCAGGTGGCGTGAAACACCTTGTAGGGCATCCGGTAATGGCGCCGGGTGTCTGTGTTCAGTATCAGGACTTCCTCTTCACTGTCGTAGCCCACCACCACGGCAAAGTGCCACTGTGGCCACCAGTTAAATCTCAGGTTCTGCATAATGAGAACCGGATTGCCGGCGGTCACCTCGCCCAGTACCGCCTCAAGGTTGGGCTTCAGTGGGTACACCACCATGTCGTGGGAACGGGCGCCAGCGACCATTTCAACTTGCAGTGAACCCTGGCGGCCGGGCAGGTAAACCAGTTCTTTCAGGATTTCAGGGTCCGTTGCCAGGCCCTGTGTGTTCAGCATGGTTGCCAATGAGGCCGGCCCACACTGGTACTTTTCCTGAGGATAGAAAGGGACATGATCCAGCAACGCCTGGTCCAGCACCGTATCGCCTTGTGGCGTGGGGGCTGGTGTTTCTGGCCAGGGCGGTGTGCTGGCACAGCCTGCCAGCAGGATCAGCCCCAGAAGGGCTGCAAACCTGCCGGCAAGGCCGGGCTTGTTGGCGGGGGCGGAAGGTGTCAACGAATGCAATTGATGAAGGAGAACAGGTTCGTGGCACACAGCATGTCAGTGATGATGAATACCAGGAGGAACAGCACGATAACGCCAACAACGCCTTCCCCGGCGGGTGCCTCAGCCAGTTGTTGCTCGAAGTCTGCCAGTTCAGCCGGTGTCAGGTTCTGGATACGTTCGGCAACCTGAGCTTCGCTGACACCCATCTGGGCCAGTTTGTCCTGCACGTTCTGGTCTTCGAGCATGTCCAGCAGTTGTTGGCGGTCAAGGTCGGTCTGTTGCTGCTGAATCAGCTCGCCTGTGCCCACCATGCCGGCATGGGCCGAAACGGAGAAGGTGGTTGCGAATGACATCAAGATGACCATGATCAGGGAAAGCTGCTTCATGTGACGTCTCAGGCTGTTCATATCAGACTCCTTGGTTCTTGGGTTATCAGAAAACCTTAGATGGGAATGTGTACTGATTCAACATACAAAACGTTCACGCTTTCATGCTAAAGCTCAGAATGTGGAGAGTCCCGTGGCTTCCATAATCCGGTATTGCCAGTATTTGAGCCTGGAGTGATCGGCCCAGGCTGAATAGGGCAGACTCAGGGCCTGTTCGTTGTCCGGGCCGTGTGTCCAGTAGTCGTCAAAGAAGGCGTTGGCCTTCTGCGCGACAGGGTCATCCTGTTGCACGGCCAGCCACACGTTGGATTCCAGGTTCAGGTCATCCAGATTACGACGGGTAAAGTTGGCGGAGCCCAGCAGCAGTTCGATTTGCTCATTCTGCCCACGGTAGATGACAAGTTTGCTGTGGCACTGCTCGCCCCGGGTGTTGCACCAGCGCACCGGAATGCCGGCCTCGTGCAGCTCACGGGCAACAGGTCGGTTGGGAATGCCGTTCTTCTCGTGGCCAAAGGCATCCTTGTTGGCATCCAGCAGCAGGCGGATCTCGACGCCCCTGTGCTGTGCTTCCAGCAGCCCGTTGATGATTGGGCGGTGGGAAAGATAGAACATGGCCATGTCTAACTGCTCTCCCGGCTGGCTTCGATTGATCATATCCAGAGCAGCGTCCCGGATGGCGGATTCGGTCAGAAGCTTGAGGGTGCCCTGTGAATGGTCGGGCAGCTGGCTGTCTTGAGTCATCCGTTCCAGCCAGCGCTCGAGTGTGCTGCTGTCGGCACCGGACATCCGGATAACCGCCTGTTCGCTACGGATAACATCCATAACTGCGGGGCCACTGAAGGCCAGCCCGATATTGCTGTGCCGGCTGCTGCCGTTGTGTGGGTTTGCGGAGGTGACAACCGCCCGTAACCGGTCGCCTTCGTCGACCACCAGAAGCTTCCGGTGATTGGCTTTGAAATTCGGTAGCGCCAGGTAGCTTCGGATGGTGGCGGGTTGGTTGCCAAGGGCATTGGGCAGCCAGCCACCATCCGGGTTGTTGCCCAGCCACCGGCAACACAATCGCCACAGGGATGACCACGCGGGATTGCTGTCGCGCAGCGGTTCGAGATCAGTGACAACAACCTCAATGCCAGCGGCAGACAGCGTATCAAAGTGAGGTGAGTGGGTGCCCCCGTAAAAGGTGTTCAAGGGGTCTGAAATCAGAACAATATCCATGTCTGGTTGAGCATTCTTACGCTCAAGCAAAGCCTGGGTGAGCTGCTCGGCCAGGGGGCGAAGGTGGATGTCCTCGGGGCCGGTGCTGTTGAACAGAAACATGTCCAACAAGATAAAGGTTTCAGCCTGTTCGATCAGGCGGAAGATTTCGTCGAATATCTCATGATCCAGCGTTGATTGCCCGTCACTGAAATGTCGGGTGGTGTCTGTCAGCAGTTCAGCGTCTTCCAGCGGTGCCGCATCGCCCTGGTAGCGAATGCCGGGCGGAAGTGGTTTGAAGGAGTGCCAGAGGCCAAGGCCGATCAGGCTGAGCAGGACAACGCCGACAATGAATTTGAGGATCATGGTGGGTTCGTTCCATCGAATGGGCATGAGTGCTGGTTCAGTGCTGTTGTGTCTTCACCCAGTCGGCGAAAAGTCGGAGCAATTGGCTGGCCTCCGGTGCTGGCTGAACGGAACTCAGCAAGGCGTTTGCGTCCAGGCCTTCGGACTCAAGATCAGGGTATTGGACTTCCAGGTAGGCTTTCATGATCTGTTCGTCGAATTCCGGATGAAACTGAACGCCCCAGGCATTCTTGCCAACCCGGAAGGCCTGATGGGGTTCAAAGGTGGAGCGGCCCAGAAGCACAGCGCCCGGTGGCAGTTCTATTACTGACTGCTTGTGGGTCAGTTGGGCCGGGAACTGTTTCGGCAGCTGGCTGAACAGTGGGTCGTGCTGGGCGCTGTCAAACAGGGTAACCGACTGGGTACCGGTCTCCCGGCCGTCAGGGTGATAATCCACTTTGCCGCCAAGCGCGTGGGCCAATAATTGATGCCCATAACACACGCCCAGAAGCGGGACGCCCGCTTCAACCGCTTGCCGAACCCACGCTGCCGTCGTTTCACTCCAGGCCGCACGATCGCTCACCATCGCCGGTGAACCCGTAATGACGATGCCTTGCCAGTCACCAGGTTTCCCGGGCGGCGGTGCTTGAGTGACGTCTGCAATCGTGAGTTCTAAATGGCTGGAAAGTGCCCGCGCAAACCAGGCATCAAAGTCCCCGAACTGATCCCTGATCTGCGGGTAGGTAGACCCGGTTTTCAGGATCACCACGCGGGCTTTGTGGGTTGTTTGTGTTCCAGCCATAGCCAGCTCCAACTCTTATGACTCTTCCGGGAGTTCCGCGTTGTGGAACACGTTCTGAACGTCGTCCAGATCGTTCAGCATGTCGAGGAACTTCTCGAACATCGGAATATCGTCGCCTTCCACCACGGTGGTGGTTTTGGGCAGGAACTGGATTTCGTCAACATCAAACTCGATGCCTTCAAACGCCGATTCCAGGGCCTGTTTGGCTTTGGCGTATTCGGTGTTGGGGGCAAAGACCGTGATCTTGCCATCTTCGTTTTCGATGTCGGTTACATCAACATCGGCTTCCATCAGTGCTTCCAGAACGGCCTCTTCATCCTGGCCGGAAAAGGCGAAAATGGCGCAATGGTCAAACATGTGTGCCACAACACCAGGGGTGCCGATTTTGCACTTGGTTTTGGTGAAGGCCAGGCGCACATCGCCGAAAGTGCGGTTGGGGTTGTCGGTCAGGCAGTCGACAATCACCATGCAGTTGCCGGGGCCGTAACCCTCGTAACGAGCCGGGGAGTAATCTTCGCCCGCGCCACCCTTGGCTTTGTCGATGGCTTTTTCAATCACGTGTGCGGGAACCTGGTCCTTCTTTGCCCGCTCAATGAGTCCGCGAAGCGACAGGTTGGCCTGGGGATCTGTGCCGCCAGACTTGGCGCTCATGTAGATTTCCCGGCCGTACTTGCTGTAGACCTTGGTTTTTGCCGCGGCCGTCTTGGCCATGGATTCTTTGCGGTTCTGGTAGGCTCTGCCCATCTGTGGTGCCTCTCGTGCTCTCGGTAAAAGGACGGATTTTACTCAACTAGCGGCCTCGGTGACAGCCTATTTTGCTGGCTGGTGATTCGAAGGTACCAGTTGAATGATGCTTTGGTAGCGGCGACGTGGTGGGCACCGGCTGTTAGCGTGTCATGGTGTATCAGTCTCGGTGGAGTTTCGCTATGAACGTTGTCCGGCCAACGGTTTTACTGGTTATTGTCATGGCCTTGGCACCCGTTACGGGGATCAGTGCCCAGGAAAATGATGAACAAACCCGCATAGCCCGGGATATGGTCAAGGCATTGCAGGCCTATGCTGTATACAAAATGGGGCAATATGACGAGGCGTTTGATCGTTACTGCGAGCTGGCTGAGCGGGGCAACAGCCAGGGCATGCTGAATGTGGCCAACATGTATGCCGCCGGTCTCGGAACTGAGAAGAGCCTGGAAAAGGCGTTCGAGTGGTATCTGGAAGCAGCTCAAGCCGGAGACGCCATCGGCATGGAGGAAGTGGCCAGTGCCTATCGCCAGGGCCTGGGTGTACCCAGAGACGAAAACCTGGCCGATGAATGGCTGGCACGAGCACGGGCTGCGCGCCAGCCGTGATTCACGGAACGATAAACAGAGCGAATCAGACGTATTCCACCGGCTGTCGGTAGTTATCCTGTGAAACCAGATCAATTCCGCAGTCCATCTCGCTGACCCAGTTCAGGAAGCGGTCGACCATCACCGGTCCCTCGAAACGCTTGCCGTGCTGGGGCACGATCATAGCCACATCCATGCCGCGAACCATATTGGCCCAAAGGCCGCACACCTTCTTGGAGGCAATATATCGCCGATGGAAACCGATCATGTTGGGGATGTGCTTGTCGAAATCCTTGACCGGCTCGTGGTCATCTTCACCACCCATAGAGGCGCCAAGATCGCCTGAGAACAGGATCTTGGAGACCGGATCATAGAACTGCAGGTTGCCCACGGAGTGCATGAAGTGCGCAGGCAGGCACTGAAGGTAGCTGTCACCGAACCGGACGTTAGCGCCGCCATCAGGAATGCTGACGATGCGGTCGTAAACGCTTCCGCTGAGCTGATTGGTGACATAGCTGGACACCAGATGCGGCAGGAATCTGGCCCACAGCTTGGAAGTCACAATCTTGGCGCGAGTGTGAACAATCCAGCGATCGATGGCGCCGATGATGTCTGGGTCCTGGTGAGACGCAAAAACATAATCCATATCGCGGATGTTCATATACTTCGAAGCAGCTACCGAGAGCGGCGTGTAAGTGAGGTCTCCGCCGGGATCAATCAGGGCTTCATGTTTGCCATCGACAACCAGGAACTGGTTCGACTGGACGCCTTCGCCAGTCACCAGTGAATCAAACATCAGGCACTTGTGGTGTCCGTTGTCGAAAAGCACAATCGGTTCAGCCGCCATTTCGCTCTCCCGCAGAGGATTGGTTGTGCCATCAGGAAGCCCGGTCAGGCCCCCTGATGGCCGGATATTGCAAGTTGCGCGGGAGGTTACAGAATTGACAAATGTGAAGTGTTGCCTCAGGTCAATTATCTGATATTCATCAAGTAACGGTTTGTCACACCGGCTGCCCGGGCCGGGGCTCTCATGGCATCAGGCCAGCTTGGGGACCCGCTTGATCCCTCGGCGCAGGCCCTGCTCCAGAGCAACGCTGACCACCTTCCCGGAAAACGGCACTATGTCTTCAAAGGTGATGGTGTAGTTGAGCTGGGTTTGGCCATCCGGAGTCTCCGAAAAGCGAATCCTGCCCAGATGGTTCTTGATCGGGCTCATGCTGGTGATGGCATACTCAATCAGCGTATCGGGCTCGAAGTTCAGTACGGTTTCCTCAAGTGAGAGGGGGCCAATGCCGATCTTGCGAACAGAGCCCAGGCCGTTCGGGTCTGCCTGGTCACTGTCTTTGATCCGTTTGACCGGTGCGCCAAGCATTTTTCCGAAACGCTGGTGATCTGCAAACAGGGCGAATACCTTTTTGCGAGGGACATTAAAAGTCTCATTGATTTCAATGGTGTACATAGCCATGGTTGCTCTCTTGTTGTAGGCATTGGGACAAGAGTAACCGTTCACAGAGTTCAACAAAAGTCGCAGATGTGGGCAGATGCAAGGTTGGCCTTACAATCCACACTGGTTATACTCATGCACGCTCAGGACGAGTAAGCAGTTCATCATTAATCTTCAGGGACCGAAGTCATGCCCCAGGCAAGCGGATTGCAGTTCACCGCCCGTGTAGGCGAATTCCCCTCAGATCACTTTTCGGTAGTTGGCTTTAAGCTGGCCGAACAGCTGTCTTCCTTGTTTCATGGCCGGTTAGAACTGGCGAGCACCGACCCCGATGTGGCCGCTGCTGACGTTCTGGAACAGCCGGTGGACCTGGTGGTGTGGCAAGATGGCCAACCCCTGCGGCGCTTTACCGGTGTGGTCAACGAATTCGTCCGCGGCAACACCGGCCACCGCCGCACCGCCTACGAAGTGGTCATCCAGCCCCCGGCCTGGCGCCTGGACCTGATGCACAACAGCCGCATCTTCCAGACCCAGAGTACCGACGCCATCGTGCGCACCCTGCTCGAAGAGCGGGGCATTATCGACACCGTGTTTGATTTCAAACGCCCCCCTGGAGAACGGGAATACTGCGTCCAGCACCGGGAAAGCGACCTGCAGTTCATTGAGCGACTGGCCGCCGAAGAAGGCTGGCACTACCGTTACCAGCACGGCAGCGTGGATGGCGAAGAACAACCAGCATTAATCATCGCTGACCACCACGGCGACGCCCCGAAACTGGACCCGGTGCCCTGCAACACCCAGGCCGGCGGCAGCAGCAAACAGGCCTGTGTGTTCAGCTTCGCCTACGAAGAGCGCATCAAAGCCGCCTCCGTGGCCATGAAGGACTACACCTTCAAAAACCCCGCCTACGCCCTGATGCACGAACACAGCGCGGGCGGTGTGAACCACCGAGAAGACTACCAACACTACGACTACCCCGGTCGCTACAAGGCCGATGCCAGTGGCCAGCCCTTCACCCAGGCCAGACTGGACGCCCTGAGAAACGACGCCTCCCTAGCCCAGGGCGAAAGCAACCGTCCGGACTTCACCCCCGGCGCCAAAGTCGAGCTGCAGGAACACGACAGCCAGAGCCTGAACCGGGAATGGCTGCTGACCGCCATCACCCACACCGGCAAACAGCCCCAGGCGATGGAAGAAGAGGGTGGCAGTGAACCCACCAGCTACCACAATGACTTCACCGCCATTCCGGCCGATAAAACATGGCGGCCAGTGTGTGAACACAAACCCATGATGGACGGCCCCCAGATGGCCATCGTCACCGGCCCCGAGGGTGAAGAGATCCACTGTGACCAGTACGGCCGGGTGAAAGTCCGTTTCCCCTGGGACCGCTACTCAAAAAACGACGAACACTCCAGCGCCTGGCTACGCGTCGCCCAAGGCTGGGCCGGTGGCCAATACGGCTTTATGGCCCTGCCCAGAATCGGCAACGAAGTGATTGTGTCCTTCCTGGACGGCGACCCGGACCAGCCCATTATTACCGGCAGGACTTACCACGCCACCAACACACTGCCCTACGCGCTGCCGGAACACAGAACCCGGACCACATTAAAAACCAAAACCCACAAGGGTGAGGGCAGCAACGAACTCAGGTTTGAAGACGAAGCTGATCAAGAGCAAATCTACGTTCACGCCCAGAAAGACCTGGACCTGCTGACGGAAAACAACCGCACGGAAGTCATCAAGAACGACAGCCACCTGACGGTAGAGAACAACCGCTTCAGCCACACCAAAGGCAACAGCCACCACACCACCGAAGGCGAACACCGGGAAAGCATCGGTGCCGACTACAGCCTCACTATCAACGGAAGCCACCACAGCAAGCAGGGCAAAAACCAACTGGTGGAAGCCGGTACCGAGATTCACCACAAAGCCGGTATGAAGATTGTGATTGAAGCCGGCGCTGAGGTAACGCTTAAAGCCGGCGGCAGCTTTGTGAAGGTGGACCCGAGTGGGGTGACGATTTCTGGGCCGCTGGTGCGGATGAACTCCGGGGGTGGGCCTGGGAGTGGTAGTGGGGTTGGGGTGAAGCTTCCCGAGTTGGCTGCATCACCCGCGATTTACGAACAATCTGTTGCCGAATCTCCGAAATTAGCAACGCCCTCACTGAGGCCTGAGGCTAGCATTAATCCATCGAGGATTAGCCTATTAAGAGAGGCTGCCGCCGCTGGCAGTTTGTCTGTTTCTAGCTGCGAGTATGATGAGAATGGACGCTGCAAACTACATAAGCACACTGGATAGTGTCGCACCCATAGGGGAACAGCCGAAAGAGGCGAGTTACGCAATTATTGATTTGGCATCGGATCCTGATTTTATGAGCTTTCTTTATGGTGGCCAGAATCAAGAGCCGATTGAATGGTGGAGCCTTTTCGAGGGTTCTTGCTGGCAGGCAAGTTGGTTCAACGGACCGGTTTTGGTTGATCTACGATCCAGTGAGGCGTTTGGTAAGCAGGTTGTTTCCCGCATGGAGCGTCGTTCCCTGGGTGTATTAATTGGGTCTTCATTGGGGGCATCGGATCTGCTCCAGCGGAGTCAGCAATGGCTTTTCTGCATGGATTCATCGCAGGAGCGACTACTCAGATTTTACGAACCTCGGATGTTGGCGGCGCTGCTTTGTGTAATGGATAACTCTCAACGAGAGAGCCTTGTGTTGCCCGATGAGCGATTGATTTGGCATGACGGCCAAGTGTGGCGTTCATCGGCTCCATCACGTAAGGGGGGCTTTGCCTCCAAGACTAACAATATTGTTATTAGTGATGAGCAACTTCAGCTTGTGCCCGCATACCGTTTGGCGGCGGAATCACGCGGCTATGCATTCTATTATGAAAATCAGTTGAGCGGATACGAAGACCCTGTTGTGTGGGTTCTGGAGCGTTTTCTTGAAGCGAAGAATTTTGGATTTTCGAAACTATCAAGCTTGGAACGTTGGTTAAGGCTAGCGCTCCTTCATGGTGATGCATTTCACTGCGCTACTGGGTTTCGTGAGGTATTGAGTCAAGAGCATTTGTCCGCCAGTGAACGGCTCGAAGCCATGGAAGGTATGAGGAAGATAGTTAATGTCACGACAGTATGAAGTGCAATTCGGTGATACTCTCTCGCAGATTGCGCAGCTCCATAACGTATCGGTATCGCAAATTCAGGAGCTCAATCCAATGATTGAGAATCCCGATCAAATTCAGGAAGGTTGGAAATTGGATCTTCCCGCCGAAAATGGCGACGCCCATAATCCGGGCAACCTACCTCCATCCAGATCTGCCAATGATAATACCTCTACCGATGCTTCATGCACTGAATGCCAGTTGGAGTACGTTGAATTGGTGCACATCACAGGTGAGGAGGGGGCTGTACATGCTCTCACGGAACGTCAATGTAATGATTTGATTTCGGCGGTCGAAGAACTACAACTGCCCTTGATAGGCTTGCAGAGCGCAGAGGGCCAATCGGATGAGCGAGTAGCGGAGGCTAAGACTGAAGCCTGGCAGGCCTTAAAGGATCTCAATGCCCTTCCCCCAATTGCATCTAGCACCACGGTCGAGGAGCTGATTGCGGAGTATCGAGCTCGTTGGCAGCTCGCTCAAGAGCGTCTGCATAGGCAGGAGCGGCGAAGAGAACGCATTCGAAGTGAACTGAACCAAGTGCGCCGTGACGTTCTCAGTCCACTTCACCGTCGGCCGTCTAATGAGTCCAAGGATTTACTTACTGTTAGGATCTTTCGGACTCTGTCGAATGAACTCGAACAGACATTATCCGATATCGAAACGGTCTTGGATGCGCGCAGTCAAGAGGTGAGCGCCGAGCGGGCAAACTATGAATCGCTTGATGAACGACTCCAGTTTCTTCGAGCTGCCTTGGAGGCAGAAGTTGCGTATCGGGTAGCTCAGGCATCCGATTCTTATGATTCGGACACGATGGCCCAGTTGGCCCATGAATCTGCAGTTCTAAGGGAGAGAACTCAGTGGCCTGAATTTATCAGAGATTCTGAGATTGGAGCATTGGTGCAGCGGCAGCAGCGATTGGCGGAAATTGAAGCAGCGCCTGCTCCGGCATGGTGGCGCGAAACAGTTCATTACTTGGTTACCAGTGACCCAACACCATCCTTGTGGAGCCTTATTGATACACGCGAAGTGGATCAATACCGTGAACTCCAGCGCGAGAAAAAACGCCTTCTTGTAGAGCAGGAAGCGGCGCTTAGTCGTATTGTTGGAACTAGCCCGCCTCCCTCCAACGATGTTTTCGCCAGTCCGAACGTCGGCGACACACGAAGCTGGAATGTAGTTGAGATCAAGCGAACGGGAGAACCTGGGTACCGCTATATTACCCGTGAGAGTCTTCAGCAGTTTCGTCAGGGCTGGCGGCCTATGACGATGGCTGACGTAAAGGAAGCCATGTCTTCCAGTCGATTCCGGGAAGCGAGTGAGCAGGCGCGGGATGCAGTTCGTGCGAGCCCTGAGCTGAAACTGAAGCTAGCTCAGTGGAAAAGCAAGGAGGATAATTTTTTCAATCAGCTCAATATCGAGTTGTTTAAAGAAGACATCTCTACTGAGGATGGTCGTTTCTCAGCAGCGGCTGAGGCCCAAATGTTCCGTTTTGCCTCGCAAGCTGGACTGGCCGCATCCTACAATCCAGCCAAAAAAGAAGCGTATATTGGGGGCAAGGTGGAGGGGACCTACAGTCTTCTTGAAGGCAAAGCATCTCTCAGTGCTCAACTGCCAGATGTGAACGGCAGGCCCCTTATCCTGAAATATCAGGATCAGAAGGGGGATCTTGTTCCACTGCATTGCGGACTATTTCGGGTCGACGCGGAGTACTCAATTCAAGGATTTGCCGGAGCTTGTGCTTCTTTGGCCGCTAATGTTAGAGCCTCCAGTGCTCCAGGAAATGTAGGTATTACCGGCGACGCCAACGGTGAGGTATTTGCTGGGGCGTCGTTACAGAACGAGGCGGCGTTTAGTGTTAAGTGGAAGGCAGCGTATGCCGCAGTTCAAGATAGGCAGTCCTCGGGGGAGGATGAGCAGGTTTCGACGCAAGAACAAGAACGGAGGGGCAAGGCCGATGAAGCGTTCAAGTCCTTGTTAGAGGTGAAACCTGAGATTTCACTTTCAGCAGGGGTCGGTGCGGGCTTTGATTTCAAGGTCGGATTATCGGAAAGCAATCGGCTCTATTTGACCTTAAAAGGGCACCTGGTTCTTGGCCCTGGAGGTGGCGGTGGGGTAGCTGCAGAGCTGAATGGTCCGCAGGTGATTGAACTTATTAAGTTTGTTCGTTGGTCGTTGGAGCAATCGGATTTCCGGTTTCTTGAATGGATGGATGTCAGGGCGTTTGCCATGTTGTCCTTGATTCAGCGGATTCAGGCGGTCAGTGGAGAAGATCTGATTGGAGTTGCGGCCTGGCCTCTGGATCGCCTTCAAGATTATTGGAGATCGGTTCAGGAAAGCTATTTGGAATCATTGGAAGCGGCAAGTGGACTTATGAGTGAGGGTCAGGTTTCCAACTATACACCCGAGACTAAGGCAGAAGTTCTATATATGTTTTCAGTCAACGCCTCGAGAGCTATGCGACAAAATAATGAAGACCTTGAACGGCTCGCATCCGCAGCATTTTTTGTTCTGGGTACGATCCAGTCCCATCGCGAGTTTATGGAGGTGCTTCGACGTATGGGGCGTGCAGATAACGGCAAAGGGGGCGTGGTTGATCTGAAGAGCAACTATGTTGATCTAGTGTTGCGTTTTCTGTATCGGTCGTCGAAGTCTCAGGAGACTGAAGAGTGGCTTTCGGGTTTATACGCCTAATCTAGAGTGGTTCGGAGTCTAGTTTTTTACGCAACGGAATCCACTACTCAGGGGCATGCTCGACTCTGGAACCACTCTGCGAGACACTGTTGAGCTATTGATGATGGGGCCTTGGTAGTCACCTCCTCGCATTACCCTTTCAGGTTCTTGGAGGCCTGGCGCGATAGTGACAGGCTCTCCTGACTCTGGACCCTGTGGGTTCATCCGCTCGGAGTTCTGATAATAGTCTGGTGCATAGTAGTCGTTGACCCATTCTGCAGCATTGCCGGTCATGTCATGCAATCCAGCTGGGTTAGGGGGATAACGACCGGGAGCATCCGGCATTGCTCGTTTATCACCGTAGAGCGCTGCTTTCGGGCCGCTTGCAATGCTGACGTTACGTCCCGGTTCTATTTCTCCATTATCTGTAGCGTGCCGAACAGGTTTTCCGCCAGAGCGCGCCGCGTACTCCCACTGAGCTTCTGTCGGTAAGTCAACGGGTTGGTTAGACTGTTCTCCGAGCCAAAGGCAGAAAGCTTTTGCATCGTGCCATGATACTGGGGCGGGAAGCTCTGCGCTGAAGCGTTCTGGGGATTCTTTGCGTTTGTCGTCGTAGAAGCGAGCTTTCATAGAGTGGCCGGATGCGTCTAAAAATATCTCGTAATCTCCTTGAGTCACCTCATACTTCTGGATAAAGAAATCATCCAACACCACTTCATGGGCGGGAATGGTATCCGCACCCATTGCCCAGCCACCAGGGTTGCCCATCATGAATGCGCCACCCTCAACAAAGACCATGGCCTCCATTTGCCTGTGAACCATATCGTCTTTTTTTGAGTCGGAATATCCGCTACAACCAACCAAGTTTACAGAGGTGATTAATGCGACAGGGAGAAAGTGTATGAAATATCTAGATCTCGGCATGCCGTCGGCTTCCTTTCCGCCATTGAACTTTAACGTGGGCATATACTAACGGAATCAGTACTTAAGCTCTATGAAGAAAACCCCATATTCGGATAGGGAGACTTTTTTATAATGATGTGACGCGAATATTACCCATCTACTCCATTTCTGCTGGGGGCGCGGTATAATCCTGCCGGTTTAACGCTCAGGTTTTATCAAAAGCCAGCTCAAAACACGGAAGCAACAATTTTCAAGGAACGAAAAAATGAAAACTCTGAAAATCCTCAAGTACACCTTCACTGTCATCGGCGTAGCCATGCTATTTGGCGCCCTTGCCAGCTACAACAGCACCTCCGCTTTCATCGACCGGGCTACCGAAACCAGCGGGATAGTGACCGAACTGGTGCTCTCCCGTTCCAGCGATTCCACCAGCTACTATCCGGTCGTGGCATTTCAGGATGCCAGTGGCCGAGAGATCGTGTTTCAGTCCCGTGCCGGTTCAAACCCTCCCTCCTTCAGGCGCGGTGAGCGGGTTTCTGTACTTTATGAGCCCTCGGCGCCGGAGAATGCGCAGATCAACAGCTTCTTTTCCCTGTGGGGGATGTCGTTGATCGTTGGTGGGCTCGGCCTGGTGTTTACGTTGGTCGGTGGCGGGATGGTGCTGTTTGGTGTTCTGAAGGGGCGATCAAAAGCCTACCTGGAACAGCATGGCACCGAAGTGCTCGCAAAGTTTGCGTCGGTTGAGCAGAACACCAGCCTCACGGTTAACGGCCGCAACCCATTCCGCATTGTCTGCCAGTGGCAACACCCGCAAACCGGGGAGCTGCATGTGTTTCGAAGCGACAACCTGTGGTTTGATCCCAGCGACCACATTCACCAGGAGACCGTGCCGGTTCTGGTGGATGAATCCAACCTCAAACGGTATTGGGTGAATACGTCATTTCTGCCCAAGTTAGCCGGTTAGTTTTTTCGGTCCCGACGGAGAGCAACATGCGTAGAAAAGGCACCACCGACTGGCCGCTTCTGTGGTCCGCAGTCAAAGATAATCTTGGTGATTTTTTCACTTTACTGGGCATGGGGCTTTGTTTCGGTATTGTAGGAGGAGGCGTTTTCTACTCTGGCTTTGGCGAATGGGGCGCCATGATCTTCGGAGCCTTTTTCGCGCTGATCGGTTTGGCCTTGTTCGTTTTCTCATTTGTCGCCACGTACTCAAGCATCGGCTATTACTACGAACAGGCCCTTTTGCGTAAACACGGCGTGGAGGTGGATGGCATTCTGACGAGAAAAGAGGCGGACTGCCAGTTTCATCAGGAGTATGACAAATACAACCGGCCATTGGGCGAGGGACACTACCAATGCAACCTGTTGGTTGAGTTTGATTTTCAGTTTAACGGTGAAAATTGCAGTGGTGCTTTCTATCTGAATAAGGCTGAGCTATTCGACAAGCTCAAGGAAGGGGATCCGATGCCGCTGAAAGTTCTGAGGCTTGACCCTTCCGTTCATACGGTTCGTGAGCGGCGCCTCGCGAATATGCTTAAGGGCCGGGAGCCACAGACGCCGTCTCTGATTCCGGAAGGGGCAGAGATCAGCCAGTTGGCGTAGGTGTACTGTCGCTATCCCGGTGAACCCTGCTCATCGCACAAAACGAAAGTAACGCCCGCCAGCCAAAGTAGCTGGCGGGCTCTCTACCTCAAGGGTTCACATTCACCAGCAAATTCGGTGACCCGTTCAGGTTGGTCAGCTGGTTCTGGCTTGCCTGGTTGCGGAGCGTCTGGGCAACCTGTTCCGGTGTCAGCCCTGGGTTCAGGCTGAGCAGCAACGCGGTGGCTCCTGCCACGTGGGGAGAGGCCATAGAGGTGCCGCTGATGGTGTTAAAGGCGGTGTCGCCGGTGTGCCATGCGGCGGTGATGTCGGTGCCTGGCGCCATGATGTCCACGCAGGAACCGTGATTGGAGAAACTGCTGCGACGGTCCTGATTGTCGGTAGAACCTACGGTCACGGCTTCTGCTACACGGTTGGGCGAACCGCTGCAGGCATCGGCGTTGCTGTTACCCGCAGCGACCACCACCGGAATGCCGGAGGCGACGACTTCACGAACAGCGTTGTCCAGTGCTGCTGAATTGCCACCGCCCAGGGACATGTTGGCAACCGCCGGCTTCTCGGCGTTCTCTACCATCCAGTCCAGCGCTTCGATAATGGCACTGGTGGCGCCGGAACCGCTGCAGCCAAGCACGCGCAGGCCGATCACCTGGCTTTCCTTGGCGACACCGAACAGTGAACCGGTTGCGGTAGAGGCAACATGGGTACCGTGGCCGTTACAGTCTTCGGCGGAGTAGGTTGAGATGGTGTCCTCGTCGCCGAAGGAAATCAGCCCGCCCAACAACAGATCGATGATTCCGCCAATCAGCGGCACGCCGCCCAGGCCGCTGTCATCGTGGAAGTTCACGCCGCTGGCCCGGCCCTGAAAGTCGGCATGGGTGGTTCGGATGCCGGTATCCAGAACATAAACGTTGACACCCTGCCCGGCAACGGTGGGGTAGGTAAACTGGGTGTCCAGGGGCAGGGTGGTCTGGTCAATCCGGTCCAGTCCCCAGGTGGCATCCTGTTGGGTTTGCGTGGAGGACGTTGTCATCCAGGTGTCCGGCTCCACTGCGAGCACTCCGGGCAGGGCGGGCAGCAGGTCGGCCTGGCTTTGGGTGAGCTGCACCGTTGCACCGGTCATCACGTTCTCATACAGAAACAGAATGTTCCCGCCGCCAACGGCTGTTAATAGCGCCTGAATACCGGCAGACAGATCACCACCAACGCCCAGAAGCGAGGGCAGGGTTGGGTCGACAGTTACTATGTATCTTTGGGCAATGGTGTTTTCTGTGCTGGCGGTTGTGCTGGTGGATTCCGTTGTTGAAGATGTCCCGAGCAGCCCTGAGAGAAGACTGGCCTGGGCGTGCAGCGGTGTGGTAGAGAGAACGATCGCGGCGGCAAGTGCGCAGGGACCGGTGTTCAGAGAAAAACGCATGGTAGCTCCTTTGATGACTTTTGTTTTTATCGTAGAGCATAATGCATGCGTTAATATTTCAAGTTCAATGCATAATGCATTAAATACTGGTCACGATGGGCCAACCGAACACGCATACTTCTTTTCGAACCGACGATCTGCCCAGGTTTCATAAACCCGTTTTGCGAGCGGATATAAAACAGGCCACAACAGAGGCTTGAGCAACCAGCCAAACGGTGTGTGAGACCAGGCACGAACATTGGCCGGCAAGCCGATCACCCATTCACCACTCCAGGTCATCAGGTGCAATCGTTTAAGAAGTTCTTCACGTGTTGGCAACTGTGCGTTGTGCGCATTCTGCTCGTGGATATCGGCAAAGATCAGGTCGCCACGTTGTAACTTTCTGAGCGTACGGATTTCCTTGGCGCACAGTGGGCAGCGTCCGTCGTAGAAAAGGGTGTCGTAACGTGGTGGCATCTGGTTCTCCGGTTCAACTCAGGCTTCGTGCCTTTGTATACGCTGTCGGCAATGCCCCCGGTTCAGTTTTGTGCTCGGGCGAATGGTAATTGTTTGATAATGCAAGCAAGATGTTGGAACGCTACACTAGCAAGCTACCTGCAACCCGCTTCTGCGGGCCTAACCGGCGTTGTCGATGACACGGCGCCATCCTGATCTGAAGGTATTGAAACAGCATGGATGATTCCCCAACAGATAACCGCTCTCCCGAAAACCCGTCCGGGAAGAGTGTGCTGGCTGAGCTCTCTACGCCCATCTATGGTCTGTTTATCCTGGGCATCCTGTACACACTCTATCTTGCTCACCAAATTATCCTGCCTATTGTTCTGGCGGTGCTGACCAGTTTGCTGCTCTCACCGTTGGTGAAGAAAGCCTACCTGAATTGGCGGTTGCCAAAGGTGGTGAGCTCGCTGGTACTGGTGTTGGTTGTGCTTGCAGGTATCGTGGGTATTGGCGCTGCCGTTGCAACCCCGGCCCTTGAGTGGGCCCAGAAAGCACCTGAGGGCATATCCAGGCTGTTGGTGGGTGACAGTGAAATCATGCGCCAGCTCGATAAGGTCAGCCAGTCAGCGGAGCAGGTTGAAAAGTCCGTGGATGAGCTGTCGGAGAACGACCAGTCGAAGCCCACAACGGTCGTCTTGCAAACGGAATCCTGGAGGAGCCAGCTGATGTCCAAAGCCCGCAACGGAGTGGCAGGCCTGGCGTTGGCACTGGCATTAACCTACTTTCTGTTGGTGAGCGGTGACAGGTTGATCTTTAACTTCGTCAAACAGTTACCAAGGCCGCAGCGCAAGACGGTTCTGAGAATCACCCACGATTCCCAGCAACAGATTGCCCAGTATCTCGCCGTGTTGGGGTTGAGTAACCTATCCGTTGGTGTGCTTACCGGACTCATCTGTTGGGCCATCGGTTTGCCAGACCCGGCGATGTGGGGGCTGATCGCTGGCCTCGCCCGGTTTATACCCTATCTCGGCAATATGCTCACGATTGCACTGCTGGCGGTGGTTTCCGCCATTACCCTGGATACCCTTTGGATGATGGCCATCGCGCCGCTGAGTTTTATCCTGCTGACCACCATTGTTGGTTTCTTCCTGGAACCCTGGATTCACGGCTTTCGCATGGCCATCAACCCGGTCATCATCTTCGTATCCATCTTCTTCTGGGGCTGGCTCTGGGGCCCGGTCGGTGTTCTGCTGGCGGTGCCGCTGATGACGGTCATTCAGGTCGTCCTCAAACAAATACCCCGGTTGCGCCCAATGTACAAAGTGATTGCACGATAACTGGCGTCAAACTCAACCGCCAGGTCACAAACTACGCTTCCTTTCCAACAAGGTTATGCCGGCGGGAGGTGGGGCGTGTTTTTCTGGCAGGAAAAAAGATGTCTGAGCAAAGCGAGTTATTTTTTCCAGAAGAAAAACACGCCCCACCTCCCAGCCCGCCCCCAAACCCAACGGATGGGCAATAAAAGCAAGAGCCAACACCCCCTGACACAACCCCATATCTCTCCTATGCTCTGAAGATCACTGAAACCACCAGAACAGGGAGGAGCCAATGTCCGAGATCCCGGCTTCCATGAAAGCCATGGTCCTCACCGGCCATGGCGGCATCGACAAACTCGAATACCAGGACATATCAGTGCCCAAACCGGCTGCCGGTCAGGTACTGGTGCAGGTAACCGCCACCGCCAAGAACAACACCGATCGCAAAGCCCGGGAAGGACTTTACCCCACCAAAAAAGGCGAGATGACGTCGTTCCAGATGGGAGGCAAGCCCACGTTGACGTTCCCGCGTATTCAGGGCGCCGACATCGCCGGCAGAGTGGTGGCGGTGGGCGAGGGCGTCAGTGAAACCCGTATCGGAGAGCGGGGCCTCCTGGACTTTAACATCTACGCCGACGACCGCACCGATATCAACCTGACCCCGGACTACTACGGCCATGGTGCCGATGGCGGTTACGCCGAATACGTGGCCCTGCCGTCCGATCAGTTTCACCATATCCCAAACCCGGATCTTGCCGATGCCGAACTGGCGGCCATGGGCATGTGTTCCTACCAGACCGCCTACCACATGCTCACCTCCGCCAACGTGCAGGCGGGTGAGCGGGTGCTGGTGACCGGTGCCAGCGGCGGCGTGGGCACCGCACTGATCCAGCTTTGCCGGATCATCGGCGCTGTCCCTTACGCATTGAGCCAGAAAGACAAGGCCCAAACCCTGCTCGATCTGGGCGCCGAAGCGGTGTTGGATCGCAGCGACATGAGTACCTTTGTAGACCGGGTGAAGAAAGAAACCGGCGGCAAACCCCTGGATGCGGTGATGGATCTGGTGGGCGGCGAAATGACGGACATATTCATAGACGTCATGATCTTTGACATGAACGCCCGCAGTACCTACCCGCGCCTGAGCATTGCCGGGGCCAGCGGCGGCAATATCAGCGAAATCCTCTGGACCCGAATCTACCTGTATCAGGTGCAGATTTTCGGGGTCTCCCACGGCACCCGTGAAGAAGCAAACCAGCTGATGACCTGGATACGCGACGGCCATCTAAAACCGGTGCTACACGGCGCCTTCAAACTGTCGGACCTGCACCGGGCCGAGGAATACTTCGTAAACCGTGGCGGCAATTATCTGGGCAAAATCGTCATCGTGCCGGATGCCCAATGGCAGGCGCACGGCCAACCTTTTGCGCTGGAGGTAGGCGGATGAAACCGGAACTCACTATTCAGTTGATGGATACCCACGCCGGCGGTGATGTCAGCCGTATTGTGACCGGTGGCATCACCGCTCTGCCTGGCGATACCGTGCGAGCCCAGATGGAGTATCTGCGGGATGATGCCGACGGCCTGCGCCGGTTGCTGTTGGAAGAACCCTATGGCATCCCCGAAATGTCTGTCGACCTGCTGGTGCCCGCCACTCATCCGGAAGCCGCCGCCGGATATATCATCATGGAAGTCATGGGCTACCCCATCTACTCCGGCTCTAACACCATCTGCACGGCAACGGCGGTTCTGGAAGCCGGTATCGTCCGCAAACAGGAAGGCAAACAACACTTCAAACTGGAATCCCCCGCCGGCCTGGTGAGCATTGAGGCCACCGTGCATGACGGCGTGGTGGAAGCCATCACCTGCGAAGGCCTGCCCAGCTATATTCACACCCATAACGCCAGTATCAGCGTGCCCGGCATCGGCAAGGTCAACTACAGCGTGGCCTACAGTGGCGGCTTTTACGCCCTGGTAGATGCTAGATCATTGGGCTTCGACCTGACCCTGGATGAAGAACGCCGGTTAGCGGAAACCGCCCATGCCATCGTTGAGGCCATCCAGGCCGAACGGGGCTTCTCCCATTACACTCTGGGCGACGTAGGCCCGCTGCCGTTCCTGCACTTCATGGGCCCGGTAGAACAAGTGGCCGAAGGCTACTACCGCTCCCGCTCAGCCACCTACGTGCACCCCGGCGTCATCTGCCGAAGCACCACCGGCACCGGCACCTCGGCAAGACTGGCACTCATGAACCACGAAGGCCGAATCAAACCCGGCGACAAGTTGGAAACCATCTCTCTGCGGGAAACCGGGTTTATTGGGCAGTTCACGGCGGTCGAACAGGAAGGGGAATATCAGGTGGTCAAAAACAACATAACCGGCAAGGCCTATGTCATCGCCCGTTCCGACATCGTGGTGAACTGTGATGACCCGATGGTGAAATGCAACGGTCTGACTCACATCCTCAAATCAGAGGGGGGTGCTTAACCTGCAGAACCTATCCCGCAGGTAAGCAACCTAGGAGAACGCAGTAACGCCGGCGGGAGGTGGGGAAGGATTTTCTGGCAGGAAAAAAGATGTCTGAGCGAAGCGAGTTGTTTTTTCCAGAAGAAGATCCTTCCCCACCTCCCAGCCCGCCCCCACAACCAAATGGATAGGAGCCCAAACCTACCGAGGCCGCAATCGCCGCTTCTCCGCCCGGCGCATCCAGAACCACGCGATAAACGCGATCACCGAGACCACGGCAATAATGATGGTCGCCAGCGCATTGATCTCCGGCGACACCCCCATCCGCACAGATGAGAACACCACCATCGGCAGAGTCGTCGCCCCGGGCCCGGAGACAAAGCTGGCAATCACCAGGTCATCCAGGGACAGGGTAAACGCCAGCAACCAACCCGACACCAGCGCCGGCGCAATCACCGGCAATGTGATCACAAAGAAGGTTTTCAGCGGCGTACAGCCCAGATCCATGGCGGCTTCTTCGATGGAGCGATCCACTTCCCGTAGCCGCGCGCTCACCACCACTGCCACATAGGCACTGCAGAAAGTGGTATGGGCAATCCAGATGGTGGCCATGCCACGGTCCGTTGGCCAGCCAATCAACTGCGCCATCTGCACAAACAGCAGCAACAGCGACAGGCCCGTGATCACTTCTGGCATCACTAGAGGCGCGGTGATCATACTGGACAGCAGGGTGCGGCCGCGCATCTTCTTGAACCGGGCAATCACAAACGCGCACAGGGTGCCCAGGCACACCGCCATGCTGGCGGAGTAGAAGGCAATGCGCAGGCTCATCCACACGGCAGACAGGATCTGCTCGTTGGCAAACAGGGCGCCGTACCATTTGGTGGAAAAACCGGCCCATACCGAGACTAACCGGGAGGCGTTGAAGGAATACACGATCAACACCACCATCGGCAGGTACAGGAACAGCATGCCCAGCACCAGCATGGTCTTGGAGAAACCGGGAGCTCTTAGCCTAACCATTTTTTTCCATCTCCCGTGCCTGGAAGCGGTGGAACAGCACAATGGGCACCAGCAGCAGCGCCAGCATCACAATCGCCAGGGCCGAGGCCACCGGCCAGTCACGGTTGTTGAAGAACTCTTCCCACAGCACCTTGCCGATCATCAGGGTATCCGGCCCACCCAGCAGTTCCGGAATCACGAATTCGCCCACGGCGGGTATAAATACCAGCATGGAGCCCGCCAGGATTCCGGCCTTGGATAACGGCAGGGTGATGGCCCAAAAGGTGGTCAGGCTGCGGCAGCCAAGATCCGACGCCGCTTCCAGCAGGCGTATATCCAGCTTCACCAAGTTGGTGTAGATGGGCAGGATCATGAACGGCAGGTAGGCGTACACAATGCCCAGAATCACCGCGAAGTTGGTGTTCAGCATTTTCAGGGGCGAGTCGATCAGCCCCAGCCACATCAGGAACGTGTTCAGCAGGCCCTGATTGCCGAGAATGCCCATCCAGGCGTATACCCGAATCAGGAATGAGGTCCAGGATGGCAGCATCACCATCAGCAGGAACACCAGTTGCCAGTGCTTGGGTGCCCGGGCGATAGCGTAAGCCATGGGATAACCGATCAGCAGGCAGAACAGGGTCGCCAGGAACGCCGTCTTCACCGAGCCCCAGTAGGCGGCCACGTACAAGCTGTCGGAGGCCAGGAACAGGTAATTGCCAAAGTTCACCACCACCGACAGGGTGTTGTCGACAAAGCGGAACACCGGCTCGTAGGGCGGAATGGCCATCACCGCCGAGGTCAGGCTGATCTTCAATACCAGCGCAAACGGCAGCAGGAAGAACAGCAGCAGCCAGGCGAACGGTACGCCGAACACCACCCGGCGATGGAACAGCACCGCACGCACCCGCTCCACCACCGGGGCAGGAAAGAGCTTTCGATTCATCGCGTCAGTTCCAGAGCAGGATCGGACTGGAGGCTTCCCAGGACACATAGACCCGGTCGCCCCAGGTGGGCCGTTCACCACGGCGTTCCACGTTGGCCATGGTGGCCTGAACCCGCTTGCCACTGGCGAGCTTCACGTAATAAGACGTGATATCACCCAGATAGGCGATGTTGTCGACCGTACCGCAGCTCCAGTTGGTGTCACCTTCCGGTTTCTCTGTGGTCAGGTAGATCTTTTCCGGGCGCAGGGCAATCAGGGTTTCCGTGGTTTCTGCGGGCGTGGTTACGCCCCGGTCAATAAACACCGGTGCATCCAGCAGCTCACTGGTCAGTGAGATGCTGTCAGAGTTGTCTTCCAGAATGTTCGACTCAAAGATATTCACCGAGCCGATGAACTCTGCCGTCATGCGGCTGTTCGGGCTCTCGTAGATATCAATGGGTGAACCCACCTGGGCAATCCGGCCGTGAGACATGATCGCAATGCGGCTGGCCATGGTCATGGCCTCTTCCTGGTCGTGGGTGACCATCAGGCAGGTTACGCCCACCTTTTCCAGGATATCCACCAGCTCCAGCTGCATTTCCGTGCGCAGTTTTTTGTCGAGCGCGCCCATGGGCTCGTCCAGTAACAGCAGTTTAGGGCGTTTGGCCAGGGATCGGGCCAGGGCCACGCGCTGTTGCTGTCCGCCAGACAACTGTTGTGGCCGGCGCTTGCCGTAGGCTTCCATTTTCACCAGTTTGAGCATGGCCGCCACGCGGTCGGCGATTTCGTTTTTCGGCAGCTTGTCCTGTTTCAGACCCATGGCAATGTTCTGCTCCACCGTCATGTGGGGGAACAGGGCATAGGACTGGAACATCATGTTGGTGGGCCGCAGGTACGGGGGCAGGGCTGTGATGTCCTGTCCGTCCAGCACGATGCGGCCCGAATCCGGAGTTTCAAAGCCTGCCAGCATGCGCAGCAGGGTGGATTTGCCGGAACCGGAACCACCCAGCAGGGCGAAGATCTCACCCTTGTGGATGTCCAGGCTGACATCGTCCACCGCCAGGGTGCTGTCAAAGCTCTTGGAAATGCCCTTGATGCTGAGAAGCACCTCCGCTTGCGCGGAGGTGCTGTTGGTTACGGCCACCGTCAGCGACCAGACTTCACGCTGGTCCAGGTGCGGGTCATCAGGCGCTGGGCGTCCTGGGGCCGACCTTCCATGATGTAGAGATTTTTCATCACCTCATCAGTGGGGTAGATGCTGGTGTCTTCCAGGATCTCCGGGTTCACAAACTCGTCTGCCGCCTTGTTCGGGTTGGCGTACCACACGTAGTTGGTGACGTCTGCGATGATCTCCGGGCGCATCAGGAAGTCCATCAGTTTATGGGCGTTCTCCACGTTCGGCGCGCCGGCCGGAATGGTCATCATGTCAAACCACAGCACCGCACCTTCCTTCGGAATGGTGTAGCGGATCACGTTGCCGTTCTTTGCTTCGTCAGCGCGGGCAGCGGCCTGCAGGATGTCGCCGGAGTAACCGGCAGCCACACACAGGTCACCGTTGGCCAGGTCGCCAATGTAGCGAGATGAGTGGAAGTAAGTAATGTTCGGGCGCACAGCCCGGATCACATCACCGCCTTTTTTGATGTCATCAGCGTTGTTGCTGTTCGGGTCCAGGCCAATGTAGGCCATGGCGGCGCGCACCATTTCCTCGCCGGAATCCAGCATGGCAATGCCACAGCCACCAGCGGCCAGCTTGCCGGTTACTTGCGGGTCAAACACCAGGGCCCAGGAGTCCACGGGCGCATCGTCACCCAGGATCTTCTGGATACGGCCTTCGTTGTAGCCATAGCCGTTGGTGCCCCAGAGGTAAGGCAGGGAGAACTGGCTGCCTGGGTCTACTTTTTCCAGGTCGTCCATCAGGTCCGGGTTCAGGTTGGCCATGTTCGGCAGTTTGCTGTGGTCCAGCGCCACGAAGGCCTTGGCAGTAATCTGCTTGGCCACGTAGTGGTTGGAGGGCACCACAAGGTCGTAACCGGAGCGGCCAGAAAGCAGCGCAGCTTCCAGCACCTCGTTGCTGTCGTACACATCGTAGACAACCTTGATGCCGGTTTCCTGTGTGAACTTCGCCAGGGTGTCCTCGGCGATGTAGTCAGACCAGTTATAAACACGCACTTCTCCGGCGGCAAAAACCGAAGAGGCACCCAGAGACAACGCAACAGCGGCGGCAAGCGCCTGTGGCTTACACAACTTGAACATTGGATGGTGTCCCTCACTGAAAAGGGATGGATACAAAGCGCGCAGGACGCACGCAGTTCTTGGTGGGATTCGAGCGATTTTTAACACGAGAACCCGGCGCGCGCTACAAAAATTTCAATATTGGGATTAGGGGTTGTGCGTACCCTAATCCATGCTGCTCAAGCCCTTGGTTTTGTACGCCTTTACCTGGTCTTTACATGGGTTGACGGACACAGCGCCCGGTCTGCGGGAATATAGATGCAAACAACAGGTCCTGGAGCATAACGATGGAAAAAACGAGCAGGTTGTGGGTAGTGGGGGTGCTGACCCTGGCGGCCGTGACGCTGTCTGGTTGCAAGGTGAGCGCCACATCTGGGGATCGCTACTATGACCGCGATGAGCAACACTTTAGCCGCGGCTATTTCCTGGATGCCCGAGACACCGGGCGCTATTTCCCTGAGGGCCGATGGAGCCTGAATTACGAGACAGAAGTGTGCATTGGCGACACCCTGTATTTTGAAACAGCGGACCGACGGGTGCGTGTCTATGGCTCGCCCGCCTACAGCGAAAATACCTTTCGTGCCGCCGCAACAGAGGTGAGCACTCGCATAGACGGCGTGCTCAACCGGTTCAGAATGAGCTGGCGTGATTTCGTCGATGAGCGCAGCTCAGCCGTGCCGTACCCGGAACAGGTCATCGCCTGCTTGAGCCCGAGAGTCAGCAACAGCAATCTTGCCTCAGGCACCCTCGCCGCCGTGGCCGTCGCCCCCTATCACCGAAGCTGGCCCTACGAGGCCGGGCAGATCTTCACCCATGAACTGGCCCACTACGTTCAGGAAAACCTGAGCCGCCACACTGCCTCCACGTCTTTGCTGCCGTACTGGTTTGCGGAAGGCCAGGCAGCCCTGGTGGCGGGTGACCCCGTAGCATCTGCCTATCGGCATTACGACTATGCCCCCCTGCGAGACGCCACCAGAAACGACGCCAGCAATGTCAGCTACCGTTTCGAACATTATGCACTGGCATACCGCTATCTGGAGCGGGCCAACGGCGCTCTGGAGATGACGCTGCTGCTGGATCTGGTCCAGTTTATGGACTGGACGGGCGATTACCGCGGGGTGATCAGCTCGGGCGAATCACGGGCCTTTGTGGAGGCGTTTGATGCCATGGAGCTGGTGGACCATCGGGGGCGATACCTGAGCTTTGCCCGTTTTCGGGCGGACTACCATTCCCTAGTAGGAGCGGGCGGCTGATTCAGCATTCATCCGGTTGCTGCTGCGTCTTCTTTCTGACATTACGAGCAGCAGGATGCCCAGCCCAAAAAACAACGAGAGGCCGGACAGGTACGCAATCTCGGAGGTCAGGCTTTGGATTGGGGCCCCCATCTGATTGAGGGACAGGAAGCCCTGAATGCCGGGTTTGGCGGGAATCATCATGGTGAGTGAGTCTAGCCACTCCGGGAGATTAGACGCCGGCCAGGCAAACCCTGCCGTGAAGGCGATGGGCAACGACGACAGCAGAACAATAACGGTCGTCAGTTCGGGCCTGGGCAAGAGGTAACCGAGCAGGATTGCAAAGAGTGTTGTTGCAGTGAGGAACAACAGGCTGAAACCGATTAATGCGAACTGCGGTGCAGCGTGCGGGACGCCATAAAGCTGATAGAAAAAGCCGAAATACAAAAGCGCCAGGATCAGGTAGGCGAACACAAACGTTACTAATCTGATCGGAAGTGCCTGTCGGAGCGGGGTAGTGACAAGCCCTGATAACCGGCGGGCCCGATCCTTGATGGTGACCGTGCCTGCTGCAATCAACAGCGTCTGGTGCAGGATCAGAACAAAGACGGCAGGCACAATATAGTTGATGTATCCGCCCGTTGGGTTGAACACCCCATGTGGAGACATCCTGAACGGCATGATTTCACCGGGAATGTTGGCGGGGCTGCTGCCTTTTCGGAAGCTGCTGATAATCTGTGTTTCAACGGAAAGCGTGGTTGTTGCCTTCAGCAGGCCTTCGACAATATTCCCATAAATCAGAAAATAGCTGGCGTCACCGGCGAACGCGATATTCACCGGGCGCCCGAGATAGACGTCTCGCTCGAAGTTGGCGGGGATGACCAGCAGCCCGTGAACGACATCGTTCTCCAACAGGGCGGTTGCCTCAATCATGCTTTGTGGGAGGGCCGCCACGCGCAACTGGGGCGTTGCGTCGGCCATGCGTATCAATTGCCGGGCGAGCGCTGAGCGGTCCTGATCCAGAACCGCCAGGGCCTGTTGCCCCGGAACGTTCTTCTGGTAGGGCAGCGGGTAAAGCAGTGCATAGAATAAGATGCCACCGATCATAACCAGCATCACCGATCTGTCGTGGATGATATTCGACAGTTCGGCTTTCCAGGCACCCCACAGACTGGTGTTGCGGATCATCAGCTCACCTGCTCTTCAAGTTTGGGGTCAAGCCTTGCCGGAAGTAGCTTCAGCGCTATTGGCAAGACGAGTAGGAAAAGCAGCAACGCAATCAGTGAACTGACAATGAGCGGCAGGGAGGCGCCGTGGTCGGCAATGTCCACCTGCAACTTGATGTAGTGAGTGGATGGCATCAAGCCTCCCCAGGCCCATGCGATCACATTCATATCACCTCGGGGGAAGGTAATACCCATAAATGCAAACGCAGGGGCAAGATACGCAGCGCTAACACTCATTGCTTTTACCCGGTCCCGAACGAGAGCGACAATGAGGACTGCCATGGCCTGAACGCTGGAGATGGTCAGGGCCAAACCAAGAAGAAGCCAGACGATGTTGCCGGATGGCTGCCACCCCAGAAAGAGGCGGAACAATACGAGCATCAGCAACCCCTGGAGCCAGAGGAGCAGGCTGACAGGCGCAAGCGCGGCAGTGATCGCTTTGCTCCGCTCAGTCAATGGTGCCGGGATGGCTTGTTTTTCGAGTCGCCAGCTTAACGTCAGAACCGTTGAGATAACGATGATAATTTGCCAGAGAGCCGGCGATATTGACGTCACCAGAAAGCGCGCGTAGCTCATGTTGGGGTTATATAGCGAGGTGACTTGCGGGCGCACTGGCACTGCCGAGGTGATGGCTTCAGGGGCAGTCTGGCCATGGCTGATCTTAAGGCCAACACCCGTGCGCGCGGCCAGATCCATGGAGGCGCTTATTAACGATGAATTGATGAATTTTCCGGACAACAGATATTGATTGTTGTAAAAGGCGGTCACCGTCGGGCTGATCGAAAGCCGAAGGTCTCGGCCAAAATTTTCCGGAATGATAACAAGGGCAAGGATTTCAGATCGCTGAAGGGCATCTGCGCCAGCGGACGCTGAGGCGTATGACCTTAACAGGCTCAGGCCCGGGCTTGCGTCCAACTGACGTTCAACCGTATAGGATTCATGGCTATGGTCCAGATTGACAACACCCACGGGAAGAGATTGCGGTGTTCCAATCCGGAAGATACTGATCAACAACACGAACAGAACCGGCGGTAGCCAAACGACCACCGCAAGCAGCCAGGGCTGCTCCCGCAGAGCTTTCCATCCAGTCAGATGCTCACGACCCATCGGGCTCTCCGGTCCGTTTCCGAGCTTATGGTGCCATCTCAAGAAGAACACTCATGCCCGCCCTTAATCCAGCGATTGGCTCCACAGGTTGCATTTCTACCTCGAACGTTCTCATATCAAATCCGCGCCCTGGCGTTGTTGCACGCCATGTTGCGTAGTCCCCGAGCACAGAAATATGGCTGACACGGAATCGTGCGGATTGATCAAGGGCAGGGATTTTCAGATCAAATTCACTGCCTTCCGTGACTCGGCTGAGCAAATCTTCCCTGACGTTGAATAATGCCCACGAATCATCAAGATCAGTGACAATAATCACCGGGAAACCCTGGGGGGCAAGCTCTCCCTCGTTCAACAGCACATTACTGACAATGCCACCTCTGTGGGCCCGCGCCACAGTATCATCCAGCAGTTCAGCAACTTCGTCTCTCAAACTTGAGGTGGCTGCTTCACCGGCTTGCGCCGCGGTGCGGGCTTCCTGCCGTGGGCCTGCTTCGGCCAGTTTCAATATCTCAGATGCCGTAACCCGTGTTTTCTCGGCCACCTTCCACAGTGTGAACGTATCGTCGGCTCTTTGCCTGGCAACCAGACCCTCATCTGCAAGCGCACGAATACGTTCAAAGGTGGTTTTTGCCAGTGCCTCGGCGGCCAGTGCTTTTTCATACTCGCTGCGAGCTGCGGCGATACGTTCTTCACGCGTTCCACCCTCAACGGCTTGAGCGAGAGATTGGCTTATGGTTTCAAGCGCTTCTATCTGAGTCAGTTTGGCCTCAAGCTCCGGGCTGTCGATGCGGAAAACCTCAGTGCCTGCCTCTACGCGATCCCCACGGCGGACGCTAATGTCTGCAACCCGCCCCGGAATTTTGGACGCCACCATATGTTGCCTGGCCTCAATCTGCCCCTGTAACTGGATGGGGGCAGGTGCGTAGGCTTTCCAGAAGACGATGACAATACCTAACAGGATGACAACAACGATAAGAGGAATGGCAATTCGTTTCGCAGTCACTGAATTTCATCTCCTTCAAGCACGTAGGAAAACAGGCTTTCATAGTCGCCGCTCAGGGTCAGTAACTGAGTAAATGCCAGCACGAAACGGAGAGCCGCTGCATCACGACGGGTCTGTGTGGTCGCCAGGAAGGTTTGGGCATCGATGACATCAAGCGAGCGCCCGAGCCCTTCAGCGAATGCGCGTTCCTGCAATCTTAAGGTCTGCTCTGCCAGGGCCACGGTCGATGCCAGGTCCCGGTGCTCAGCAAGGGCCTGCCGGGCTTCACGGTAGTTCCGGTCGAGTAGCAACTCCAGCCTTCGTTGAGTGGCCTTTTGCAGTGAATCGACCTCACGAACGGTGTTGTCGGCTGCGCCTACCTTGCCGTTGCGGCCACTACGATCCACCAGCGCGATTCGGACGCCCACGCCAACCAGCCAATCCGGCGTGAGATCGCTCGCCAAAGAATCGTTCTCATACACGTTGTAGCTGCCGAACAGAAAAACGTCCGGGCGATACAGGCCCCGGCTCGCTTGGGCAATGTTCTTCGCCTGCTCATGCTTGGTGGACAGAATCCGCAGGCTCGGGTGTTCGCTTAACCCTGCCTCGAACGTATCCCGCGGAGGTAATTGCGGGAGGGTGAACAGAGGCGTTGTTGGATCCAGCCGGCGCGATTCAACCCGGTGCCCGTTATCCTGGAAATCCATATGTATCAACGACGCAAACGCGTTGTGCGCCGTGTCTCGTTGTTCCTCAACCGCTCGGGTGGTAATCCTGGCTCTGTCATAAGCGGCTTCCGCAGCCAGGCGCTCCACGCCGGAAATCTGTGCCTGATCCTCCAGGGCTGTTGCCACATGCAGATGCCTGGCAAGAGCGCTTTCTACCTGTTGCTGAGTGTTCAACGCGCGCTCCGCCATTACCAAACCGAAGTAGGTCGCAACCAGCTCCGTAAACCGGGCCCGCCGGACTTCCTCCAGGACATGTGATGCTTCGGTCTGCTCGAGTTGAAGCAGATTTTTCTTGGCCGTGATTTTTCCGCCGGTATAAATCGGCCACAGAGTGTTTATTGAGCTTCGAGTTATGTTGCGGCTTGTGACGGGTGTCTGGAAGGCTCCGGGGCCGCCAATCAAGTCGATCAGCAATTGCCCTGGTATGGTTTCCGATGCGCTGTTGAGGGGGGTCAGAGACAGCGCATCCAGTTCTATCTGGGAGTCGAGCCGCGTGTAAGACCCCGCTAGGTCAACTTGGGGCAGATACAAGCTGTTCGCCGTTGATGCCAAGGCTTCCGCCCGAAGACTGGCTGACTGATTTGCGGACAGCAGATCGTCGTTTTGGAGAAGTGCTTGCCAGGAGTCGGGCAGGGTCAGCGAGGCAGGTTCTTCATAACCTTGTGCAGTAGCGCAGAAAACGATGGCCATAGTGAACGAGAGAAGCTTGGTCATACGCTGCACGCTGGGCCTTCCTCCAGTTGCGCTAGATTCGGCTCGCGTCGTATCACGGCCAAAGGTTATAAGTTCAAATTATTAGAAAAAAGCGGGTTTTACAACTTTTTACCTGCTTCGCTCGTGAGTTCTTTGGTGCAGGATTTGGCCACAAGTGATTGGCATAATATGTGTTATGCTATAAATTAAGTGTGTGATGGATAAATTCTGACCAGTTGGTCAGTGACCAAAACAACAAATCCAAACACGATGGAGCAACCCACATGATGACAATAAAGCGTGCCATGCTGCTGGCGGCGCTGGTGGCTGGTACAACCGGCTGCCTGAGCTCTGGCGGTAATTCCGCATCGGATAACCTCACGGGCCCCGCTGCAGATGCCCCCGGGCTTGATCGCTACCGCGCGACCGTTACCCGGACTTCTTTCGGTATTCCTCATATTGAAGCGCCAGACTTCGCCAGCATGGGCTATGCCTACGGTTATGTTCAGGCGGAGGACAACCTATGCCTGTTGGCTGAGGACACCCTGACGGTTCGGGGCCTGCGCGCGCGTTACCTGGGTGGGGAAGGGCAATACACCATTCCTGCCAACGGTGCCGTGGCCAGCAACGTGGATGCCGATTTCTTCTGGCGCACCGCCATCACAGACGCCGCTCTGGAATCACAGCGCAGCAACAGTGATCCAGAGGTGATCGAAGCATCCCAGGGCTATGTGGACGGATTCAATCGCTACGTTGATGAAATCCGTCGTGGCGAGCACCCGGGGCGGCACCAGGCATGCCGTGATTCAGACTGGCTGTTGCCGTTAACCCTGGATGACATGTTCCGGCGCTACTTCCGGCTTGCGGTCCTGGCCAGTTCGTCGGTGTTTGTTGAGGGCGTTGCCAATGCCCAACCTCCGGCCCTGGATTTCATTGGTGGCGACGGGCCGGATGAAGGGCTGATTGATACCCTGCTAAACACCCTCGAAGGGCCTCTGCCTTTCCCGCTCTCACGGGAGTTGAGCATCGGCAGCAACATGTACGCGTTTGGTTCCGAGACCACCCGCGATGGCCAGTCCCTGCTGTTCGGCAACCCCCATTTCCCGTGGGAGAAGACCGAACGACTGTACCTCGCTCATCTCAAAGTGGGTGATCAGGCGGAAATCATGGGCGCTGCCCTGTACGGCTTGCCGGCGGTGCTCATCGGTTTCAACGAGAACTTCGCCTGGAGCCACACGGTGTCTACCGCTTTCCGTTTCTCGTTCTACGAGCTGACTCTGAACCCGGCAGACCCCACGCAATACCTGTTCGACGGCGAATTTGTAGACATGACCTCTGAGGACATTACCGTGGAGGTGCTTGAAGCGGATGGGGCGGTTTCTGAGCAAACCCGCACGCTCTACCACTCGCACTATGGCCCCATGCTGGAGTTTGCTGTGTCCGGTGTGCCGGTCTTGTCCTGGTCGCCGTTGAAGGCGTATACCCTTCGTGATGCCAACGCCGAGAACGACCGCTTGCTGAACCAGTTCTTCCGGTGGAACCAGGCGTCCAGCTTTGAGGAGTTTGTGGAGCTTCATCGCAGCGTGCTGGGGGTGCCCTGGGTGAACACCATTGCTACCGGCCCGGGCAAGCCCGCGTATTACGGTGACTTGACGGTGGTTCCCAACGTAACGGATGAGTTGGCCATGCAGTGCCCGACCGCACTTACGCCGGTTCTGGGCGCATTGATGCCGGGGTTGCCGATACTGGATGGCAGCCGTTCAGACTGTGACTGGGGGATAGATGCCGACGCCCCGGCGCCTGGCGTGTTTGGCCCTGGCAACCTGCCCACCTTGTCCCGGAACGATTGGGTGCACAACTGTAACGACAGCTATTGGCTGACTAACCCCGATGAACCGTTGACCGGTTTTGCCAGCATCATCGGGGATGAGGGCACAGCAAGAACGTTGCGTACCCGGTTGTGCATTGCGCATGTAGAGGAACGTTTGGACGGCACTGATGGCCGTTCTGGCAGCCTGGGGTTCGACATGGACAACCTTCAGGATGTGGTTCTGGAAAGCAGCCTGATGTCGGAACGACTGGCCAGAGAGTCAGTTGTCACAGCCTACTGTAACCCGGTGTCCGATTTGCTCAGCGGCGTGACCCAAACCGGGATTGCCGAGGCCTGCGACGCGCTCGAAGCCTGGGATGGCACCTATAATCTGGATTCACGGGGTGGCCATATCTGGCGGGAGTTCTGGGCACGTTTGAACCCGCTGCCGGTGCCTTCGCCCCTGCAGTGGCTGGTGCCATTTGATGCTAACGATCCGGTAAACACCCCCAGAATGTTGAACGTGGCGGACCCCCTCACCATTCAGGCTTTCGTAGGCGCGGTTCAGGCGATTCAGTCTGCCGGCATCCCCTTCGATGCCCGCTTGGGAGACCTTCAGCGTTCCGGGATTCACGAGGGTACCGCCATTCCTGTATTTGGCGGTGAAAGCTCTGAGGGGGCGTTTACTATCGCGTCCAGCCGAGACTCCAACCTGGAGGAAGCTCAGGGCTACTCTGTGACCTATGGCAACAGCTACATCCAGACGGTGACCTGGGGTGACGATGGCAACCCGATTGCTGAGGGATTTGTCACTTACTCCCAGTCGACCGATCCTGCATCGCCTTACTACCGGGATATGACGGAAGCCTATTCCAACAAACAGTGGATTCGGTTCCCCTACACAGAGCAGGAGATCCGACAGGACCCGGCACGGGTGGTTGTCCGGCTGAATGAGCCAGCAACTCCGTGATGGTCATTGTCTTAAGGTGAAATGAAAAAGCCCCCGGTAGCGAAAGCTGTCGGGGGCTTTTCTTCAGGCCTTATCGGAACGTAAGCGATGACCTGAATCCGTTATTTCGCAGTAATCACGGTCATTACCAGCTTGCCATCCCGGCGAATCGGGCCGTCTTCCTTGGCACCCAGGGTGTATTCAAAAATACCGGTCTTGCTGCCGCCTTCCTCGTTGTGAATCATCAGCATCAGCTTGTCGCCGCTGGCGACTTCTTCGGTCAGGATGGCCGCGACATCCATATTTTTGCCTTTCTTCAGGGGAGCGTAGGCTACCACAGGGCCGGGCTTCATGGCTTCGTCCGTGCGGTGCACAACCAGCCAGCCGTTCTCTTCAGTCACCACTTTCTTGGCGGTTACCGTGCCTTCGGATACAGATTGGTCATCGCCCCAGACACCCACTTTGTTGCTGTGATCCATCGCCAGCGCTGAGCCGGAGGCGAATGCGCCGGAAACCAGGGCGGCCGCCAGGAATGCAGTGGTTTTGATGTGCTTCTTCATTGTGTGCTCCTTAGGTTCGGGTGTACCCATCCATCACCTTGTTTTTGATGGGAGTACAAGCAGCTACGGAGCGGCGCCTGAAAAGTTTCAGGCGCCATCACAATTTAGTTGCGACCTTTGCCTTGGTCGGCAGAGGTGGGATAAAGGAAGCCGTGAATAGCCGGCCCAGTCGGTTGCCCTGTGGGTGAACCACCCTTCGGCTCAAGGCTGATGCCAAAGGTGGCGCCACGCAGAGTTTCCGGGTCGTAATCACGCAGTGCAGCCTGGTCCAGGGTGAAGTTTTCGCCGATCACGCCCACCGATCGTGGGTTGGGGCCATACTCCTCTGCCACCATCCACAGCTGGTAAGATTTGTCTGGTTGAGGTTCGGCGGTTACCGGCTGGATATTCAGCTGGCGGCTGGTCAGGTCCACCGTCAACAGGAACGCAGGCTGTTCATCGTTGTGCTGGAATACCGCCACGAAGGATTGCGCTTGTGGGTCCGGCTCCGGCTGGGTGGCCAGCACGGCAACCAGTACCAGCGCCGCTGCCGAAGCAATGGCCGTGCTCCAGCGCCAGCGGGTCAGCTGTTTCCGGAGACTGATCACATTGTCTGGCACCGCACTTGGGGATTTGGGAGCGGATGGTTGCTGCTCGATCGTTCGCTGAATTCGTGCAAACAGCTCCGGGCCGGGCGCTACAGGTTCAACCCCATCAAGCATGCCAGCCAGCCGGGCCTCCCATTGCTGAATCAACGCTTCAAGCTCGGGTTCGCGGGCACGGCGAGCCTGCAAGGCATCCCGCTCTTCTTTTGGCAGAGTTCCCAGAACGAACTCTGCAACCAGCATATCCAGGTCGTCGCGTTCGTTCATGGTTCAAGACACCTTTTGATCTGTTTCAAAGCTCGGTGCAACCAGGTTTTCACAGTGTTGATCGGCTGGTCAAAATGCTTCGCCAACTGATCCCGGGACCAACCGTTCAGATACGCCAGACGAACCATGTCCTGGCGATCTTTTTCGAGTTGGTCAATGCAATGGTTCAAGTGCTTTACCGTTTGTTGATCTGAGATTTGTTCATGGGCAGTCGGCGAATGGTCCGCAATACTGTCCAGTTCGTCGCTTGCGGTCTCCCGCCTTGCCGGATGCCGCCGCAGTTCGTCGATAGCGCCATGCCGGGCAATGGCTGCAAGCCAGGTGATCGGTGAGGAACGTTCCGCATCGAACTGGTTCGCCTTATGCCAGACTTTGACATAGGTGTCGTGAATCACATCATCTGCCCAAGCCCGGTCCTTGAGGATACGCAGCACGGTGGCCAGAAGTTTCGGGGCGGTGGCTTCGTATAACTCGGCAAACGCTTTTCGGTCCTGCTGGGCAACCCGGTGCAGGAGCCGGGTGATACCGGAGCTGCCGTCCTGATCAGTGCTAAGGTAGTCACTGGCGCCGGGAGACGCGTCTGGCTGATGTGAGTCAGAGTACATGCGCGCCTCAGTCAGTCTGTTGCGGGGAGCGGGCGTCGGTCCCGATGAACAGGTACACGGAATGTCGGCGGTGGTCTTCTACCCGGTGCAAGGCGACAGCCGGTGCCTTGGGCTCGCCACTTGTGAACTGAATTCGCTCGCCCGCGGGCTTGCCATCACGCTCTCGAACGCCCTTTTCGGCTTGCCAATTTGGCCCAAGGCACTCAGACAGTTCGCTTGCGGCACGGGCGTGCATGGTTTCCGCAACCTCCTTATCCGGAGCAGACACTGTGCAGGTATAGGCGGAGTCTCCGTTGCCCCAGGCCCAGATCTCGCAATGGCCCTTGATCAGTTGCTCTTTTGCCCGGTAGATGGTCACAGAATTGAAGTTGCTGCTGCTTCCCCGGTAATCAGCGAAGCCGGTGGGATAATCCGCCACTATGTTCTGAAGGGTAGCGCAGGGATCTTCCGTACCACTGGTAACAGGTTGGAAACTGCTGCATCCGGCAAGTGCCGCGCTCGCCATAGTAATAACGAGAGCCGTGGTTGTGTTTCTGACCATCAATCGGTTCCTTCGCTGAATAGGGGGCTAAAGAGCATTTGAGCTTAACTGTAGAAGCGATGCAACGGCCAGACAAGCAAGATCAAAGTTGTTGGCGCGAGATGCCCTGCCGCACCCGAATAATATCTGCCATCACCGCCAGGGCAATTTCTGCGGGCGTTTTGCTGCCGATATTCAAACCTACGGGCATATGAATCCTGCGGATCTGTTGCTCGGTCAGTCCGCCAATGCGCACCAGACGTTCCCGCCGCTTTTCTGAGGTTTTCATGGACCCCATCACGCCGATGTAAAAAGCGTCGGTTTTCACGGCCTCCATCATGGCGGTATCGTCAATGCGCGGGTCATGGGTGAGCGCGACCACTGCGGTAGCGCGATGGCAGCCCTCACGGGCAATAAACACCGAGGGCAGCTCCTGTTGGAGTGTCACGTCCGCCAGGTTGAAGTGCCGAACTTCCTCGGGCCTTGGGTCGCACACAATGACTTCAAAGCCCAAGCTGTGTGCAAAGCTTGCGCAGGCGGTGGCAACCGGTGACAACCCTGCAATAACCAATCGCGAAACCGGGCCAACACGCAATCTCAGGCGGGCCCGGTCTGTCTCTTCGGTAACCCGTGCGCCCAACTCGCTCTCTGGTTCCAGGTGAATGTCTCCGGTTTCCAGTGATACCACCCGGGCAATCGGCCCGTCTCCCGATAGTGCTGACTGCAGCGCCAGAAAATGCTCTCGGGAAGCCGAAGATGCTGGCCAGTGCTCAATCAGAACATCCAGTACTCCGCCACAGGGGAGGGTTACGCGGGGATTGTTTGGGCCGTCCGGAGCGCCGTAGCGAATGCGATTAATGCGCCCTTTGAAGGTGTTGTCCTGCAGGCGGGCCAGAAAATCTTCTTCCACACACCCGCCAGAAAGCGAGCCACAGTGGGCACCATCCTGCCGGGCGATCAACCAGGAACCCGGCGCTCGGGGTGAGGAGCCAAAGGTGCTCACCACCGTACAGAACCAGAAGTCATGCCCCTCATCACACCAGTGCAAGGCTTGTTCAACAACTTTACTATCCAGTGGCTGCATGCAGAGATCGCTGTGTAGATGGATTCAAAGGCGGCCAGGCCGGCTCGCAGCATAGCCCAGATTGTCTATAATCGGGTACAAATCACAAGGAGCTGTCTGATGCCTGCGACACCCCACGCCGTTAAATTTCATCCGTTGCATCACCACCACGCCCACGGCGCCTGCCAATGTGGCTCACCTTTATTGACACAGTTCCATGAGCGCATGATGGCGGACATCAGTCGCCGCCAATTCATCGGAGGTATGGCCGGTGTGATGGCGATGTTTGCGGCATTGCACGCCCCGAGCGTACTGAGCCAGCAGCCAAAAGATGATAACCGGCCGATGCTGCTGAAAAACCTGAGGTTGTTTGATGGCAGCGGCGGGCCACTGCGTGACGGCGTAGCCATTCGCATTCAGGACGGCCGTATTCAGGCCCTGCTAACCAACGGCACAGACGCCGGTGATGCAGAGGTCATTGATTGCGGCGGTCGTGTTGTCATGCCGGGGCTGATTGACGCCCACTGGCACACCACGCTGGCGGGCATCAGCCAGCTGGAAGCCATGACCGCAGACCCAGGCTACGTGCATCTGGTTGCAGCCAAAGAGGCCGAACGCACCCTGATGCGTGGTGTTACCTCGGTTCGAGACGTAGGCGGCCCCTCGTTCGCCCTAAAACGCGCTATCGACAAGGGCATTGTGGATGGTCCAAGAATTTTCCCGGCCGGTGCCATGATTTCCCAAACTTCCGGCCATGGCGATTTTCGCATGCGGCACGAAGTGCCGAGGGGGACAGCCTCGCCTCTGAGTGAGCAGGAAAAACAGGGCGTTGCCGTGATTGCCGACGGCGAAGCGGAAGTGCTCCGGCGCACCCGTGAACAGCTGATGCTGGGTGCCTCCCAGATCAAACTGATGGCCGGCGGTGGCGTGGCCTCCACCTATGACCCGCTGGACAGCACCCAGTTTACCGAACGGGAACTGCGCGCCGCCGTAGAGGCAGCAGACGACTGGGGCACCTACGTGGCCGTACACGTTTACACATCCAAGGGCATTCAGCGATCTTTGCGCGCAGGGGTAAAGTCCATCGAGCATGGCCAGCTGGCTGATGAGGAAAGCGTGCGGATGATGGCCGGCGAGGGCGCCTGGTGGAGCCTGCAACCCTTCCTGCAGGATGAAGATTCCAATGTCTATCCCGATGCCGCGCGCCGCGAATCACAACGTATGGTGGCCGAAGGCACCGTGCGGGCCTACGAGATGGCCCAACGCTTTGACGTCAAGACAGCTTGGGGCACCGATATACTCTTCAGCCCCCAGAACACCAAAAACCAGTTGCGACACCTGGCCAAACTCACGCGCTTTTACGACTCGCTTACTACACTGGCCATGGCGACCGGCCGTAATGGTGAACTACTCGCCATGTCTGGCCCAAGAAGCCCCTATCAGGGCAAGCTTGGCACCCTGGAGCCGGAGGCGCTGGCGGACCTGTTGGTGGTGGATGGCAATCCGGAGCAAGGGCTGGAATTTCTGAATGATCCGAATACCAATCTGCGACTAATCATGAAAGGCGGGCGTGTCCACAAGAACACTCTGTAGCGCCCCTTTCCCCGGTGGCTGTCAATGTCGTGCCGTGTGGCGATAGTCACTCGGGGACTTGCCCATCACCTTCTTGAACAACCGGGAAAAGTAATAGGCGTCGTCATAACCCAGTTGCCGGCTGATGTCGGCGAAGCTCTGGCTGGTGGTGTCCAGCAACTGGCAGGCCCGCTCCACCTTCAGGTGCAGGAAGTGCTGAATGGGTGAGGTGCCAGTCTGCGCCCGATAGCGGGTGGCAAAGTGCGCCGGCGACAAGCCGGACAGTTCCGCCAGTTGCTGCAACGTTAGCCGTTCCTCAAGGTGTTCCCGCATGTAGTTATGGATGGTTTCCAGCTCCGCCTGTTGCGCCAGGCCGGTTTCGTCGGCATTCAGGGGCACGGCGGCCAGCAGTTGTCGCAAACGGTTGCTGGCGTGAATCAGCCCCCGGGCGCGAAACCCGGTCTGGCGAACCGACAACAGTCCGTTGAAATCCACCAGCAGCCTCGGTTGCCGGCCCAGATGGCGAACGTGGTTGTTGCCATCAAACCCCATGTAGTTTCTGAACTCTTCTGCCAGCGGCCCGGTGTAGTGCACCCAGTGAATGGTCCATGGGTTGTCCGGTGCGGCGGTGTAGCGATGGCTGGCACCGGCGGGTAGCAGCAGAAGATCCCCCGCGTTAACCGTCAGGGGCTCGCCCGCGACATTCAGGAAGGCCTGGCCTTCAGTGCAATAGATCAAAAGATTGTCACGATGGTGTTCCCGGTGCATGTGATGGCCAGCGGCCCTGCGGTAGTGGCCAAAAGCCAATGGGTACAGCTCGCGGGTTAATGGGTGCTTGGCTAGCAAGCGCACAATTGGTTCCGGCACCACATAGCGCACGCTGTCTGGCGGCACCGGCCATTGCGAGGTTTGGGTGGTTTTCGGGGTTCTCGGTTCCTGTGGCATCGAAAAATAATCCATCATGGGCGAAATTTAGTCAATCACCCTTTGCCAAACCCCATGCTACGCTCTTTTCATATCGTGCCGCTTCCAGATGGGAAACGGCGTTCCCGCATAACAACAAACAGGGATTATCAGCATGAAGAAGATACCTCAGTACATCGCCGGTGAATTTGCGCAGAGCCAGACCGAAAACTGGATCGACGTCACCAACCCCGCCACCAACGAAGTGATCGCCCAGGTGCCCTGTGCCACCGAAGCCGAAATGCGCCGGGCCATCGATAACGCCGGGGAAGTGTTCAAGAGCTGGAAAGAAACCCCGGTGTCCGAGCGTGCCCGGGTGATGCTGCGTTACCAGGCACTGCTGAAAGAACACCACGATGAGATTGCCGAAATCCTGTCCCAGGAAACCGGCAAAACTTTTGACGACGCCAAGGGCGATGTCTGGCGCGGTATTGAGGTGGTGGAGCACGCTGCCAATGTCGCCTCCATGATGATGGGGGAGACGGTAGAGAACGTAGCCCGCGAAGTGGATACCCATTCTTGGGTTCAGCCTCTGGGCGTGTGTGCGGGCATCACTCCGTTTAACTTCCCGGCGATGATCCCGCTGTGGATGTTCCCCATGGCCATCGCCTGCGGTAACACCTTTATCCTGAAGCCCTCCGAGCAAGACCCGATGACCCCCATGCGCCTGGCCGAGCTGTTCGAGCAGGCGGGTGCGCCGAAGGGCGTCCTACAGGTAGTGCATGGCGCGAAAGAGCAAGTGGATACCTTGCTCACAGACCCGGCCATCAAAGCCATTTCCTTCGTCGGCTCGGTGCCGGTGGGGCGTTACATCTACGAAACCGGCACCAGCCACATGAAGCGGGTACAGAGCTTTGCGGGCGCCAAGAACCACATGGTGATCATGCCGGATGCCGACAAACAGCAAGTGATCAATGCCCTGGTAGGCGCCTCCGTGGGAGCCGCCGGTCAGCGTTGCATGGCCATTTCTGTCGCGGTATTCGTGGGCGCGGCGCAGGAGTGGATTCCGGAACTGAAAGAGGCCATGGCGAAAGTGCGCCCCGGTGCCTGGAACGATTCCGGTGCCAGCTACGGCCCGGTCATCAGCCCCAAGGCCAAGGAGCGTATTGAGCAACTGATTGCCACCGGCGAGAAGCAGGGTGCGCAACTTCTGCTGGACGGCCGGAATTGCACCGTGGACGGCCTGCCCGACGGCAACTGGGTTGGGCCAACCCTCTTTGGCAACGTGACTCCGGAGATGGATATCTATAAGGAGGAAATCTTCGGGCCGGTGCTGACCTGCATGAACGCCAACGACCTGGGCGAAGCCATCGCGCTGATCAACAACAGCCCCTACGGTAACGGTACCTCTATCTTCACCAACCACGGTGGCGCCGCGCGCCGGTTCCAGCATGAGATTGATGTGGGCCAGGTGGGTATCAACGTGCCGATTCCGGTGCCCCTGCCGTTCTTCTCGTTCACCGGCTGGAAAGGTTCCTTCTACGGCGATCAGCACGCCTATGGCAAGCAGGCGGTTCGCTTCTACACCGAAACCAAAACCGTGACATCCCGGTGGTTCTCCAGCGAAGCCACCTCATCCGAGGCGAACTTCTCAATTCAGCTTCGCTAAAGGAGGAGCCGGGTAATGGACTTCAACCTGACCGAAGACCAACTGGCCTTCCGCGATGCCGCCCGTGCCTTCGCCGAGAAATCCATGGCACCGCACGCGGCCCAATGGGATGCCGAACACATCTTCCCGGTGGAGGTGATGAAGCAGGCGGGTGAGATGGGCTTTATGGGCATGTACACGCCCGAAGCCCTGGGCGGCATGGGGCTGTCCCGCCTGGATACCTCGGTGATCGTGGAAGAGCTGGCCATGGCTTGCCCCTCCACCGCTGCGTTTATCACCATCCACAACATGGCCACCTGGATGGTAGCCAGCTTTGCCTCGGACGATCTGAAGCAGGCGTTTGTGCCCAAACTGGCCAGCGGCGAATGGCTGGCCAGCTATTGCCTGACCGAGCCTGGGGCCGGCTCCGATGCCGCCAGCCTGCGTACCCGTGCGGTGCGAGACGGCGACAGCTATGTGATCAACGGCAGCAAGATGTTTATCTCCGGTGCCGGTGCCACCGATATTCTGGTGTTGATGGCCCGAACCGGAGATGCCGACAGCGGCGCCAAGGGTATCTCGACTTTCGTGATTCCGGCCGATGCCGAAGGCATTTCCTACGGCAAGAACGAAGAGAAAATGGGCTGGCACAGCCAGCCAACCCGTATGGTCACCCTGGAAGATGTGCGCATTCCCGCCAGTAACCGGGTGGGTGAGGAAGGCGACGGCTTTGCCATCGCCATGAAAGGGCTGGACGGCGGTCGCCTGAATATTGCCACCTGCTCCCTTGGCGGCGCCCAGGCGGCCCTGTTGCGGGCGCGCAACTACATGCATGAACGCCAGCAATTCGGCAAACCCCTGGCGGCGTTCCAGGCCCTGCAGTTCAAGCTGGCGGATATGGCCACCAACCTGGTAGCGGCCCGGCAAATGGTACGTTTGGGGGCCTTCAAGCTGGACAGCGGCGACCCGGAAGCCACCCTGCATTGCGCCATGGCCAAACGCTTCGCCACCGACGCCTGTTTTGACGTGGCCAACGAGGCCCTGCAGCTGCACGGCGGCTATGGTTATATCCGTGAGTATCCGCTCGAGCGCTACCTGCGGGATTTGCGGGTGCACCAGATCCTGGAAGGCACCAACGAAATCATGCGCCTGATTATCGCCCGCCGGCTGCTGGAGGATGGCGTGGTAGAAGCCATCCAGTAACCGGCCAGAGACAAAACAAGGAACCGATCATGAGTGACCTGATTCAACTTGAGAAACGCGACCACATTGCCATCCTGACCATCGCCAATCCACCGGCCAACACCTGGACGGCGGATTCCCTGGCAGCACTGGCGAAACTGGTGGAAGAACTCAACCAGGACCGCAACATCTTTGCCCTGGTCGTCACCGGCCAGGGCGAAAAGTTCTTCTCCGCCGGGGCGGACCTGAAAACCTTCGCCGACGGGGATCTTGCCCGGGCCAACGACATGGCCCAGCGTTTTGGCGAAGCCTTCGCCGCGCTTACCGCTTTCCGGGGCGTGTCTATCGCCGCCATCAACGGCTACGCCATGGGCGGTGGCCTGGAGTGTGCGTTGTCCTGCGATATCCGTATTGCCGAGGAGCACGCCCAGATGGCCCTGCCGGAAGCCAGCGTTGGCCTCTTGCCCTGTGCTGGCGGCACCCAGAACCTGCCCTGGCTGGTGGGTGAAGGCTGGGCCAAGCGCATGATCCTGTGTGGCGAACGGGTGGACGCCCAGAAAGCCCTGCAGATTGGCCTGGTGGAAGAAGTCGTGCCCTCCGGCGAGGGGCTGGCAGCGGCCCTGAAGCTGGCGGAAGGCGCCTGCAAGCAAAGCCCGTCGTCCATTGCGCGCTGCAAGCAACTGGTGATGAGTGCCCGTGACGGTCGCAGCCACAGCGACGGCTGGCGCATGGAGCGGGAACTGTTCGTAGAACTGTTCCACACCGATGACCAGAAAGAAGGCGTGAATGCCTTCCTGGAAAAGCGCAAGCCAGCCTGGAAGAACCAATAACCGTTGAGACTGCTATGAGCGAGCAACCCATTATTTTTGAAGAGTGGACAACCACCGGTGGTGAGCTGATTGCCGTGGCGCGGCTGAACACACCGCGCAACCTCAACTCGTTGTCTATGGAGATGATCCGCCTGCTTAAACCCCAACTGACCCGCTGGGCGGAAGACGAAAGGGTGTGCGCGGTCTGGCTGGAAGCCGAGGGTGACAAGGCCTTTTGCGCCGGCGGAGACATCGTGTCTCTGTACCGCAGCATGACCGAGCCGGGAAAACTCGGCGAGGGCGACCAGTTCTTCACCGAAGAGTACGAGCTGGACTACCAGATTCACACCTTCCCGAAACCGATCATTTGCTGGGGCCACGGCATTGTGATGGGCGGTGGCATCGGCCTGATGGTGGGCGCTTCCCACCGGGTGGTTACCGAGCACTCGAAACTGGCGATGCCGGAAGTAAGCATCGGCCTGTACCCGGACATCGGCGCCGGCTGGTTCCTCAATCGCATGCCCGGGCGAATCGGCCTGTTCCTGGGCCTGACCGGCGCCCGGATGAACGCTGCCGACGCGTTGTTCACCGGCATGGCGGACCAATTCGTGAAGCAGGAACTTAAAGCGCAGGTGGTCGACACCCTGGTTGCAGCCGACTGGCAAGGTGCCGATAGCCACGCCGTGGTCAGTCAGGTACTGCGCAGGTACGAGCAGCAAAGCCAGGATGCTGTGCTGGAATCACCGGTGCGGCAGCATTACGACGAGATCCAGCAAGCCACCGATGCTGACTCCCTGGAACAGGTGGTTGGTCGCCTGCAGGAATTCGGCAGCCGCAACGACTGGCTGGGCAAATCTGTGAAAGGCCTGGCCTCGGCCAGCCCGACGTCGCTGGCGCTGCATTGGCAGCATTACCACCGCAGCCGTTTGCAAAGCCTGGCCCAGGTATTGGACAACGAACTGGTCATGGCGAAGCAATGCCTGAGAAAAGGTGAGTTTGCCGAGGGCATCCGCGCCCTGCTGATTGATAAAGACATGCAACCCCGCTGGCGCTACGCCTCGCTGGGGGAAATCGACAACAGTTGGGTAGACGAGTTTTTCAGCCAGGAAGCCGAGGGCTAACCACTGCCCCTTGGCTTCACTACAACAACAAGGAGAAGCAACATGGCGAAGATTACCTTTATCGGCCTGGGCAACATGGGCGCGCCCATGGCCTCTAACCTGCTCAAGGCCGGGCATGATGTGACCGTATTCGATCTGTCACAGCCCGCCGTTGCGGCGCTGGTGGCCGAAGGTGCCAGCACCGCGGATTCCGGCAAGGCCGCGGCCGAAGGGGCAGAGTGCATCATCACCATGCTGCCGGCCGGCAAACATGTGGAAGCGGTGTACCTGGGCGAGGACGGCCTGCTCTCAGCCTTGCCGGAAGGCACCCTGGTGATTGATTCCTCCACCATTGCCCCGGAGACTGCCCGCGCCGTGGCGGAAGCCGCTGCAGCACGGCGCCTGGCGTTCATCGATGCCCCGGTGTCCGGTGGCGTAGGCGGTGCCAAAGCCGGCACCCTCACCTTCATCTGCGGTGGCGAAGAAGACACTTTCAATCGCGCCAAACCTGTCCTGGAAGGCATGGGAAAAAACATCTTCCACGCCGGCCCCCACGGCGCCGGCCAGGTGGCCAAGATCTGCAACAACATGATGCTGGCCATCCTGATGGCAGGCACCAGCGAGGCGCTGGCATTGGGCGCCAAGAACGGCCTGGACCCAGCGGTGCTGTCGGAAATCATGAAGCAGAGCTCTGGCGGCAACTGGGCGCTGAACGTGTACAACCCCTGGCCGGGTGTGATGGAGGGCGTGCCGGCATCGCGAGAGTACCAGGGTGGCTTTCTGGTAAACCTGATGACGAAAGATCTGGGCCTGGCATTTGATAACGCGGTGAAGAACCAGGCGTCTATCCCCATGGGCTCACTGGCCCGCAACCTGTTCCAGCTGCATGCGGGGCAGGGTAATGGTGAGCTGGATTTTTCCAGCATCCTCCGGCTCTACAAGGGGGACTGAGCGGCTCAGCTTTGTAAGGCGGCGCTGTAACGATCCGGTTATCGTCCTGGCTGGGGATGCACCCGCAACAGCCAGGACGCAGCCGCAACTCCGAGCAGACCAATCAGGGCGCCCGGTAGCGCACCGAGTGCCAGGCTGACAACCAGCCCGGCCATCAGCGAGAAGCCGCCGGCCAGGATGATTCGGGGCCTGGAGGTTGTCACAACGCCTTGCTTGCGTCGCATTTCAAAAGCCACCACCAGCGCGATGACCGGCACCACCATCAGGCTGCAGAGAACAATCCACCAGAATCGCCCCATCCAGAAGCCGGGTTCACCGGGCAAACCGGCGTCGACAGGCAACCCGAAACGGTCGCCCAGCCAGGCGGCCGGCAGTTCTGCCAGTTTGTGCCAGAGGTACAGGGGCATACTCAGGGCGCTGAGCATGGTGACCGCCCCGCTGATTCTGCGCCTGTCCAGCAGCCAGCGCCCCGGCCGCTCGAAGAACAGAACCGCGCCAACCTGAAGCCACATTACGCCCACCAGCGCCAGTGTGGGGGGCAGCATGTTGCTGTCGCCGTGAAAATCCCGCCCTACCATGCCGATGGGATATCCACTGGCCAGGGCAGCCACCAGCCAGAAGCCGCCCAGCACCAGGAAAAACAGACCCGTCCACACGCCCCTGAAGCGACCCCGCTTCCAGGCGATGCCCAGCTGCTGGGGTAACAGCCAAACCAGCACGGCATTGATCCAGCCGATGCTGTCTGCCGAATCCGTTACCCGGTGTCCCAGGCGCAGAATATCCGCCGCTGAGCCGGGCATGGCCCGCACAACATCCACCACCGCGGCTGCCACAACCAGCCCAACGACCGCCCCCAGGCCCCAGCGCCTGTCGGCCTCCACGCTCAGGGGCAACAGCGCCTGCACGGCCAGCAGCATGATCAGAAACCATAAATGTATGGTGAGCGACTGGTTAAACGGCCCCAACACCCGGCCGCCGGTGTAGAGTGAAAGCAGGGCAATCAGGGTAATGGCGGCAAGATACGTCACCGTAGGCCTGGCCAGCGCCAGCGCTCTCCCTGCCCACCAATGCATCTGCCGGTGCCCCTGAGCCATCCGGTGCGCCACACCATCGGCACTGACGGTGGCAGATACAAACACGAACAGCGGCACCACCTGCACAAACCAGGTGATAAATCCTGATGGCTCCCAGATCTTTAGCAGGTGTTCTGTTTGAATTTCCAGGCCACCATCAAACCGGGGCAGGGTGGCTATCCAGTGCCCGAATACCACCACCAGCAAAGCACCGGCACGCAGGGCATCCAAGTACAGGTCCCGCTCGGAAGGTGACTTGGTGTGTTTATCGGATGACGGCGTGGATTGTGTTGCCATGAAACTCCTAAGGAAGGGCTGCCAGGGCTTGCGCGATGTAACGGTAACCTTTCTCCCCGGGGTGATAGCCATCACTGGCCAGCAATTCCGGGTCTGAAATGACAGGGTAGTGAGCGTAAGAGAACCGCTCCGGCGTTTCGCTGGCAAGTGTCTTGTACAGGTGATCCAGCAACCGTGCCCGCCACCCGATAACGTGCCGCAACGGCGCGGGCAGTGCGGTAAACAGGTGCATGGGCGGAACACTGAGCAGCACCAACGGCGCTGGGTAACGTGTACCGAGTAAATCTCGTAACTCCAGTAATTGCTGGCGGAAACGATACCTCGGGGTAAACCCGGTAGTGTCGTTCACCCCCATGCTCAGGATCACCAGGTCTGCTTCTGGCAGGTCCGCCTTCGCGAGCTGCTTGTTCAAGGCTCCCAGGCGAATACCGTTCACCCCAAAGGTATGCCAGGCAATGGCCTGGCCGGTGCGTTCATGGATCTGCTTCGCCAACTGGCTGGCCAGACCCTGTTCGTGGTTATCAACACCCACGCCGGCGGCGGTGGATTCTCCGATCACCAGAACGCGCCTGGCGGGCTCGCCCTCGCCAAACTGCCCACACGGAGAGCCAGAGGCCTCCGGTAATCGGGGCGTGGTACGCCGGGTGCGTTTCCCCTGGTACAGCAATACCGGAAACAATAGGGCCGTTGTCAGCCAGAATGGAAGATGCATTGCGTGGGTCTCAGCTTTAATTAACCAACTTGGGGCTCCAGTTAATCTCACCAGACTAGCACGAAACACAAAGGGCTGATCACCCGCCCCAGAGTGGTGGCCACTGGCCATGGCTTTTGATGTACTGCTCAATCGGCTCGCTGCGGTAACCGCTGCTGTAGCGCGTCTTAACGCTGGGGTGTACGTAGGTCAGGTTGGCCTCGGGTACGGGGATGGTGCGAACCAGCTTACCCAGCAGCCGGTACTTGCCCTTGTATTCATTGTGCTGCTCGGCCGTTACATGGGTTTGGGAGGGCAGATTGTTATTGAACAACAGTTTCTGTTTCTTTGCCTCGTCTGCCATCCAGAGTAGCGGAATGTCTGCCAGAATCTGATTCGACTTGTCCGGGCCGTAGCCGCCGCCCACATCCGAGTGCACCCCGGCAAACCACACCTGCTGGATGTCTGTGCCGTTCCTCGGCTCCCAAAGCGTGGGTTCAAAATCCTCCCGCTGCTCATCCAGAGACAACGCGTGCCGGGCCGTTGCGATGTTGCTGCCAATCTCCCTGTCATAAAACAGGTCTTTATCCTTAATCAGCCCGAAAAAGGTAAACGGCAGCCCCAGGGCACCTACGGTATCCCACACACCCACAAACTTGATAGGAGTGCGCAGCTCTAACGAATGTGTCTTCTTCCAGGCCATGGCATGTTCGCCATTGGCGGGATGCTTCTTGGTTTTGTACAGCTTGAACGCGTTTTCAATCTGATTGGCGTGAACCTTCTTCAGAATGCTGCAGTTATTGATCATGCCGCACAGGCTGCGAGCCGTGTAGGCGCCGCGGCTGAAACCAAACAGAAAGATCTCATCACCCGGCTCGTAGTTGTGAACCAGAAACCGGTAGCCATCCATCACATTCTTCTCCAGCCCCTTGCCCGTCGCACCGGCCCGAAGCTGGTCGTGATAAGAGCCAATGCCCCAATCGTAAAACACCACCTGCTCCACGCCCTGGTCATCCGTGGGCCGAATAGCCCGGGCAAACTGCAGAACATTGGTGGGGAAATCCTCGCCGATGTTTTCCTCTGGCCGGTTCCAGGTGCCGTCAAAGCAAATGGCGATGCGCTTCATGGTAATGACCTCCTGTCATGCCCACACCTTGCTGACATACACCAGAGCCAAAACTCCGGCAGGCAAGTACCGCCTGGCTGTTGTGAATGAGTAACTCAGATAATTAAAGCCGATAGGTGAGGCGTGCGCCAGCGAACCCTGGCGGGCGTTATGCCCTAAAGGAGATGCCCATCTGGTAACATGCGTTTGTGTAGAATACGGATAATCTCAACGACACTGTCGGTCGCTACCCGATAGAATATGATGTGACTTCCTTGGGGATACTGTCGGTAGTCCGCGCGGATCCCATCGCAGGTTTGCCCCAGATTCGGGTTTTCGCCCAGTAGGTGGAAGCACTGGTCAAACTGGAGAATGTAGTGGTTTCGTTGATCTCGGCCCCATTTACGCTCCGTGTACAGTGCAATAGATTTGAGATCAGCTTTGGCCTTCCTGGAAAGCTTGAAATTCAGCATTAGCGCTCTTCGTTGTCCAGTTCGCGAATGAAAGAGTCATAAGAGTAGTCTTCAAAGCCACTATCTTCGCCTTCCTTAAGAAGTTTGCGGAGCGTAGTCAGGCGGGTTTCGGACTCTTCAAGCAGGCGCAATCCTGCACGAACAACTTCGCTGGTTGAGCTGTATCGGCCAGTTTTGAGTTGTTCCGCAATGAACGCATCAAAATGTTGGCCTAGAGTGATGCTGGTGTTCTTTTGCATGATGCTATCTCGCTAGTACCAATAATTGGTATATTTTGGTTCAGGTGGCATAACAAATCAATCCACGCGACAAGCGCTCGATTGCGGGCGTTAGGCATGCAAGGTGACGCTTCTTGGATAGTAAACTTCTGAGCTTAGTTCAACGGTTGCAGATCCCTGACCGACCAAAGACAAACAGCGGCTACGCTGGTCCGCGAGTTGCGGTGATTCACGGCTTCATGGCCCGACGACTGATGCAGCGCAACCTGCTGCGTTACCTCAGAAGCAAGGGGTTGTCAGACGTGACAATGTACGGCCACCTGCACTCGGTTGATTCGATATCAGATGAATTGCAAGCATCACGTCGCGAGGGGCGGAAGCTCGTGATTCTCGGGTATAGTCAGGGCGGGTTTCATGCGGTCAAGGTTGCACGCGAGCTTGAGCGACGAGGTGTGGAGATTGCCCTGCTCGTCAGCATCGCCGCAGGAGGGCTGGGGCGAGTATTCCCCGGACGGTGGGGGTTTGATCCTCGTAACGTACCGACAAATGTTGATGTGTGCCTTAATTTCTTCTCGCAGGGAGACTTGCTCGGGTGCGACCAAAGTCACCAAATGAACGAGGCTTTCGGGAGCAGTGCAACGCAACGGGTCGAAAACCACATGTTCCATGCGCACGAGGGCGTAAGTCATATTGATCTGGTCAGGTGTTATCCAGAAGAAAGGATCAAACCTGCGGTGCGAACACAGGTTATTGAAAGGATCATGACGGAAATTAACGGGCTCAACACGTCCGGCTTCCAACACATGTAAGCCTTCAGCGGAATGCACCATCCAACATCCGGCGTTCTGTGTTTTGGAGAACTAAGTGAATATTGGCATTTATATCTACCCTGAGGCTGAAGTTCTGGACTTTTCCGGACCATTCGAAGTTTTCTCAACAGCGTCGCGCCTGTGTGGGGCGGAAGCGCCGTTTTCTGTCTATTTGATTGCTGAGAGCAGCGAAGCCGTACCGGCCCGCGGTGGCTACAAGGTCCTTCCAGATTATTCAATCAAAGATCACCCGCCGCTGGATGTACTGATTATTTCTGGCGGTGTTCATACTTCAGAAATGAAAAATAAGACGGTGGCCAACTGGATTGAGCGCCAAGCTGAGTCCGTCGAGACTATGGCTACCGTTTGTACCGGCGTCTTTCTATTGGCCAATGCCGTTCAGTCCTTGTCATGCAAGGTGACGACGCACTGGGAAGACATTCCGGAGCTCAGAAGATTGTTCGGCCAACTCGATGTGCTTGAGGGTGTTCGGTGGGTTGATGAGGGTCGTATTGTAAGTTCTGGCGGCATATCCGCTGGTATTGATATGAGCCTGCATCTGGTGAGCAGGTTGCACAGTGTTGAGTTGGCGGAGAAGACAGCGCATCAGATGGAGTTCACCTGGACAAAAAACACCTAAGGCATATGAGCCTCTCCGGAGGCAGTCATATGATTCGAGAATAATAAACAGGCAGATGCCGACCAAATCCAGGAGATTTGGCTATCCGCCTCAATCGCAGCTCATAATCTAAAACAGGGATTAGTTTCCGTCGGAGACTTCCGTTTGTTGGTCGTCCTTTAGCCAAAAGTTTACCTTTACGTAAAGTGAAGGCTGTGCTAAACCTGATTGAAGTTTGTACAACCAACAACGACAACAAACGGAGTGTACGATGAGCCTTCCGCAATACAATGACGTGTACAACCAGTTTGATGCGGCCGCACTGGAAGCGGACATCCTGGACGGACGCCTGGAGAGTGGCCTGAACGTATGCCACGAAATTTGTGACCGATGGGCCGTTGATCCGCAAAAGGTTGCGCTCTACTACGAAAAAATCGGCGGCGGTGACGGAACCCTGACCTTCGCTGAGCTCAAAGCCGCGTCTGCACGTTTCGCCAACTACCTGAAGTCTCTTGGAGTCACCAAAGGTGACCGGGTAGCCGGCCTTCTGCCCAGGGGGCCGGAGCTGTTGATTGTGATTGCCGGAACCCTGCGCCTGGGCGCCGTGTACCAGCCGCTGTTCACCGCCTTTGGTTCCGGCGCTATCGAGTATCGCCTGGAGAAGGCTAGCACCCGGCTGGTGGTGACCGATCCAGATAACTACCCCAAGCTGGAAGAAGTCAAAAACTGCCCGCCGGTACTGTGCCTGAACGCGGCGGCCACCGGTGCGGATGTGCGCGATTTCGATGCGGTGTTGGCGGAGCAGTCAGACCAGTGCGAGCCGGTAATGATCACTGGCAACGATCCGTTCCTGCAGATGTTTACCTCCGGTACCGTTGGCAAGGCCAAAGGTGTAGCCGTGCCCGCCAAGGCGTTGCTGGCGTTCTACGTTTACATGAAATACGCCATCGACCTGCGCGATGACGACGTATTCTGGAACGTGGCTGATCCCGGTTGGGCCTACGGCCTCTATTACGCAGTCACCGGCCCGCTGTTGATGGGCCACGCCACCCATTTCAATCCCAATCCGTTCACCCCGGAATCCACCTACGAGATGATCCGCAAGTACCGGATCACCAACCTCGCAGCGGCGCCGACCGCCTATCGTCTGCTCAAGGCGAACGATCAGGTTCTTCCGGAAGGGGAGAATCTTGGCCTGAGGGTGTGCAGCAGCGCCGGCGAGCCCCTGAATCCGGAGGTGGTGAACTGGATTGCTCGACGTCACTTCTGCCCGGTGAAGGATCATTATGGCCAGACTGAAACCGGCATGACCTGTTGCAACTTCCACGGCCTGGACCACCCGATTCGCCAGGGCTCCATGGGGTTCTCATCGCCTGGCCACAGAGTAGTGGCGTTGAACGAAAAAAATGAAGAAGTGGGCGAGGGCGAAATCGGCCAGTTGGCAGTGGATCTCAAGGCGTCGCCGCTGTTCCATTTTGATGGCTACACCTGGGGCGAGAAAGACCCGTTCGTGAACGGCTACTACCTGACCGGCGACATGGTGATCTGCCATGGCGATGGCAGTTTCTCCTTCAGCGGCCGTGACGACGACATTATCACCACAGCAGGTTACCGCGTAGGGCCAGCGGATGTGGAAAGTACACTGCTGGAGCACGCGGCGGTGGCCGAATCCGGTGTGGTGGCCAAGCCGGATGAAAAGCGTGGCTCGATCATCAAGGCTTATGTGGTTATCAAATCCGGTCAGGAGCCGGCAGACGACGCCGTGCTCAAGGAAGAGCTGCAGGAACTGGTTCGCCACCGCTTGTCGACCCATGCCTACCCGCGGGAAATCGAGTTTGTGGAAGAGTTGCCGAAAACACCCAGCGGCAAGATCCAACGCTTTGTGTTGCGCAACCGGGCCAAAGAGGAAGTCGCCGTATGAAGATTACCTTTGAGGAGCTGCGCTATTTCCTTGAAGAGCAGTTTCCGCAGGGGGCCTCATACGGCACCCTGCAGGAACTGGGTGATGGCTGGGCAGAAATGAAGCTGGAGGTAGACGAAGAACACCTGCGCCCCGGGGGGACCGTGTCTGGCCCCGCCATGATGGGGCTGGCCGATGTTGCCATGTATGCCGCGTTGCTCAGCAAGATTGGCCTGGTGCCTTTGGCCGTCACCACCAACCTGAATATCAACTTCCTCAGGAAGCCCGTGGCTCATGCGCCTATCTGGGCCAGGGCGACCATTCTCAAGGTGGGGCGAACCATCGGTGTGGGTGAAGTATTTGTGTATTCCGAGGGCTCGGAAGAGCCCGTTGCGCACTCCACCATGACCTATTCCATACCGCCGGAAAAATAACCAAGTTTGTTCTTGACGTTTACGTATACGTCAATCTAATCTGTGGGTTGATTGTTAAATACAACAATAACAAAAGGTGAAGTGGCTCATGAGTGAACAGTTCGTTCTCGAGACCCGTAACCTGGTCAAGGAATTCAAAGGATTTGTAGCGGTTGATAACGTCAACCTGCAGGTCCGGCAGGGTGATATTCATGCACTGATCGGGCCCAATGGCGCGGGCAAGACCACGGTCTTTAACCTGCTGACCAAATTCCTGAGCCCGACCAGAGGCCAGATCCTCTACCACGGTGAAGACATTACCTCCCTGAAGTCTGCCGCCATTGCCCGTAAGGGTATCGTCCGCTCTTTCCAGATATCGGCGGTGTTTCCCCATATGACGGCGCTGGAGAATATCCGCATTGCGTTGCAAACCGCAGAGGGCACGTCTTTCAGCTTCTGGAAATCCGGCGCCTCCCTGAACAGGCTGAACCAGCGCTGCATGGAATTGCTCGATTCCGTCGGCCTTATCGAATTTGCCAACACCACCACCGTAGAACTGGCCTATGGCCGCAAGCGCGCGCTGGAACTGGCCACCACCCTGGCGATGGAGCCAAAGCTGCTGTTGCTGGACGAACCAACCCAGGGCATGGGCTCGGAAGACGTAGAGCGGGTGGTGGAGTTGGTGCGCAAGGCCGCCGCAGGCCGCACCGTCTTGATGGTGGAGCACAACCTGAGTGTGGTCAGCAAATTGTGCGACCGCATTACGGTGCTGGCCCAGGGTGCTGTGCTGACGGAAGGCGATTATCAAGCTGTCTCTGCAGACCCGAGAGTGCGTGAAGTGTACATGGGCAGCGATGGCAGCGGAGAACGCGGTGGCAAGAGTCCCGCCGAGCAGGCGGAGGCAGCACAATGAGCCAGAATCCCCAGAAAGACTACGAACAGTTGCGGGTGTCTGGCCTGCACGCCTTTTACGGCGAATCTCACATTCTCCACGGGGTCGACCTAGTGGTTAAGCGTGGCGAGCTGGTCACCCTGCTTGGCCGCAACGGCGCCGGCCGCAGCACCACCCTCAAGGCCATTATGAATATGGTGGGCCGCCGCACCGGGTCCATCATGATCAACGGCGAAGAAACCATGCAGTGCGCGCCGCACCATATTGCGAGGTTGGGAGTGGGGTATTGCCCCGAACATCGGGGCATTTTTTCATCTCTCAACGTCCAGGAAAACCTCACTTTGCCGCCGGTGGTGCGCAGTGGCGGCATGAGCCTGGAAGACATCTACAACATGTTCCCCAACCTGTATGAACGTCGGTTCAGCCAGGGCACCAAGCTGTCCGGTGGTGAGCAGCAGATGCTGGCGATGGCCCGTATCCTGCGCACCGGCGCCAACATGCTCCTGCTCGATGAGATCACAGAAGGGCTTGCACCTGTGATCGTAGAGAAGCTGGGCGAGGTGCTGATGGCGCTCAAAGAGAAAGGCCTGACCATCATACTGGTTGAACAGAATTTCCACTTTGCAGCCCCGCTGGCTGACCGGCATTACGTGGTTGAGCATGGGCAGATTGTGGAAGAAATCCACGCCGATGAACTGAGTGCCAAACAATCGGTGCTGGACGGCTATTTGGGGGTCTGAACTCCGGATAGAACAGGTGCAACAAAACCAATAACTCCAACAACATCAACCAACGCAAGACAGTAGCGGAGATACAATAATGACAATGACCAAAAAGCTTCTGACCTCAGCCGTTGCCTCAGCCCTGATGGTGAGTGGCGCGCAGGCGGCCATTTCCGACAATACGGTGAAGATCGGCTACCTGGCCGATATGTCTGGTACCTATCGTGACCTGGCGGGCCCCAATGGCCTCAAGGCCCTGCAGATGGCCATCAAGGATTTCGGTGGCACTGTGAACGGCGCCAAGATCGAAGTTCTCAGTGCCGATGACCGTAACAACCCCGATGCGTCTTCCAGCACGGTTCGCCGCTGGGTGGAAAACGACAAGGTAGACATGGTTGCCGGCCTGGTGGCTTCGTCTGTCACCATCGCAGTCAGCAAGATCCTTGAAGAAAACGACAGACTGGGCATTGTCTCTGGTTCTGCCGCCTCAAGCATCACCAATGAGCACTGCACCCCCAACCACATCCACTATGTGTATGACACCTATCCGCTGGCCAACGGCACCGCCAGTGCGGTGGTTAAAGAGGGCGGCAAGAGCTGGTACCTGATGACCGCAGACTACGCCTTCGGCCACGCCCTGGAAGCAGACGTTACCCGCGTGGTGGAGGCCAACGGAGGTGAGATCGTCGGTTCTGTTCGCCATCCGTTCCCGACCCAGGATTTCTCCTCCTTCGTGCTACAGGCCCAGGCTTCTGGTGCGGATGTCGTTGGCCTGGCCAACGCCGGTTCAGATACCACCAACGCCATCACCACCGCCAGTGAATTCGGTGTTACCCAGGCGGGCCAGACCCTGGCCGCCTTGCTGCTGTTCCTGACCGACGTGCACGCGCTGGGTGTCGACACAGCCCAGGGTATCCAGCTCACCACCGGCTGGTACTGGGACATGAACGATGCCACCCGTGAGTGGTCAGACCGCTTCATGAAAGAAACCGGTGTGCGGCCCACCATGGTGCATGCGGGTATCTATTCCAGCACCCTGCATTACCTGAATGCGGTGGCCGCGGCAGGCTCGGACGATGCCCAAACCGTTCGCAAGCAGATGATGGACACACCCATCAACGACATGTTCGCCACCAATGGTCGTATCCGCGAAGATGGCCGGATGGTGCACGACATGTATCTGGCCGAGGTGAAAACGCCGGCGGAGTCCAAGAACGAATGGGATCTTTACAAGATCCTGCGGACCATACCGGCCGATGAAGCCTACCGCCCACTCTCTGAGAGCAAGTGCAAACTGGTGACTAACTGAGGCTGAGGAAAGCCGGGCGCGCCCTGCAACAGGGCAGGGTGCGCCCGGCATATCACTGAGCCAACAAGCTCAATACCAACGTACGTGCTGCTTGTGGAGTTAAACCCATGACCATGATTTTCGGCGTCCCTCTTGCTGTGCTCTCCGGTCAGCTTTTGATCGGGTTCATCAATGGCGCCTTCTATGCCCTGTTAAGCCTGGGCCTTGCCATCATCTTCGGCCTGCTGAAGATCATCAACTTCGCCCACGGTGCCATGTACATGCTGGGTGCCCTGTTGACGGTGGTTATGTTCAACACCCTGGGCGTCAACTATTGGGTCGCCTTGTTTATGGCGCCGCTATTGGTCGGCGTGTTCGGGGTGCTGATTGAATATTTCCTGCTGCGGCGAATTGCCGGGCAAGATCACATTTACAGCCTGCTGCTTACCTTCGGGGTGGCGCTGATTATTCAGGGCGTGCTCACTAATATCTACGGTGTGTCTGGCCTGCGCTATGCCATGCCCGATATGTTCAAGGGCGGCATTAAACTGGACTTTATGTTCCTGCCTTATTACCGGGCCTGGGTGATTGTGGTGGCGCTGCTGGTGTGTTTTGGCACCTGGTTCATGATCGAAAAAACCAAACTGGGGGCCTATTTGCGGGCCGGCACAGAAGATTCCCAACTCATGCAAGGCTTCGGCATCAACGTGCCTTTGCTGGTCAGCCTCACTTACGGCTTTGGTGTGGCGCTGGCGGCTTTTGCCGGTGTGCTTGCCGCACCCATCTACTCCGTCACGCCCGGCATGGGCGCCAATACTCTGATCGTGGTGTTTGCCGTGGTGGTGATTGGCGGTATGGGCTCCATTGGCGGGGCGATTATCACGGGCATTATGATGGGCGTGATTGAAGGCCTCACCAAAACCTTTTATCCACCCGCGTCGTCTGCCGTTATTTTCCTGGTCATGGTGGTGGTGTTGATGTTCCGACCCTCAGGCCTGTTCGGTAAGGAAGCATAATCATGAGCCAATCCTTTAATCCCGCCGACGTGCGAAAGGCGATCATCGACCAGCAAAAGGCCCAGGATCGCCGGAAGATGCTCCTCAACGGCGTACTGCTGCTCTTGCTGCTGGCGGCGCCATTCGCGATGTACCCGGTCTTCCTGATGAAGATCCTGTGCTTCGCACTCTTTGCGGTGGCCTTTAACCTGCTGTTCGGTTTTACCGGGCTGTTGTCCTTTGGCCATGCCGCGTTTCTCGCCACCGGCGGTTACACCACCGGTTACCTGCTCAGCAATTATTCAGGCCTGACCACAGAAGTGGGCATTATTGCAGGCACGCTGGTCGCAACGGCCCTGGGCCTGGCGTTCGCCTTGTTGTCCATTCGCCGGCAAGGCATCTACTTTGCCATGGTCACCCTGGCCCTGGCCCAGCTGGTCTATTTCTTCTTTGTTCAGTCGGAATTTACCGGCGGTGAAGATGGCATGCACGGGATCCCCCGGGGCCACCTGTTCGGGCTGATTGACCTGTCGAAAAACCTGAACATGTACTACTTCGTGCTGGCCGTGTTTATCGGTTGCTACCTGCTGGTTCAGCGCATTGTCAGCAGCCCCTATGGCCAGGTGCTCAAGGCCATCAAGCAGAACGAACCCCGCGCGGTGTCACTCGGTTACAACGTGGACCGCTACAAAGTGCTGGCGTTCGTGATTTCGGCGGCGCTGGCGGGCCTGGCAGGTTCCATGAAATCGGTGGTGTTCCAGCTCGCCTCGCTCAACGACGCCCACTGGCACATGTCCGGTGAGGTCATCCTGATGACACTGGTCGGCGGCATGGGTACCTTGCTCGGCCCGGTGGTGGGCGCCACCTTTGTGGTCAACATCGAATACCAGTTGTCCCAGGGACCATTGCGGGACTGGGTGAACCCGATCCTCGGCGGCATCTTCGTGCTGACCGTACTGGCATTCCGCAGCGGGATCGTCGGCGAAATCCAGAAATTCCTACGCAAAAACCTGGGGTGAATCCCGCCGGTACGGCGTTCATCAAACACACCGGACTACAGGAGGTGTGGGACATTACCCCCACACCTCCTGCCGGGTAGCGCACTGGCCTGGCCGAACGCCGGGCCTACTGACACTGATCCAGTTCGGCACTGATCATCCACTGAACACCAAAGCGGTCCTTCACCATCCCAAACCGGTGCGCCCAGAACGTCTCTTCAAATGGCATGATTGTTGTGCCTCCCTCAGACAGCGCCTGGAAAACCTGCTCTGCCCGCTCCGTATCAGCGTAATCCAGGTGAACCTGGGCGCCCTGGGGTGCTTGATAGCAGTCGCCTGCCATGTCCGCCCCCATCAATCGGCGCCCCCTCAGGTTCAGGGAGGAGTGAACAATGCGGTCGTGCATCGCTTCGGGTACATCCGCCTTTGCCGGTGTTTCTCCATAGGTAATCATGGCTTCCAGATGACCGGCGGTTACCTCAGCATAGAATTCCATCGCCTCCCGGCAATTGCCGCCGAAGGCCACATGCACGTTCATTTCACGGGGCAAATTTCCCATGGAGCGGTGCTTCTCGAGGGCCGCGCCCGGCTCAAAGTCCTCCAGGGTGAAGTAACGGCGTAACTCCAGGGTCACGTTGCCGTCGGAATCTTCCCGGGGCCACTGCTTTGCCCAGGCGATGGCGTCTTCCAGGGAATCCGCCTCAAGCACGCTGTAGCCAGCGAGCAGTTCGTGGGTGTGCTCAAAGGGGCCGCGCACCACCGTTGGTTCACCATTACGGAACTGTATGCGGCATCCTTCGCGGGTTGGCCGCAAGCCATTGCCATCAACGAACACCCCGGCGTGTAGCATGCGTTCGTTGTAGTCAGCCATCGCCTGCAGGATCTCTTCGGTCGGCAATACGGCGTTCTCAGTGTCTGTATCGGCCTTGCGCATCAGCATGTATCTCATACCAGCTTTCTCCAGTGATTGTGGGTTGTCTTCACTGGTAAGTCGGGCGAGGCTGATGGAAATCGACAACCGGTTTTAAGGATATCGTCGGGAAAGTACCGGCTGTTGGCAAAGAGGCTCGCCAACAGCCGGCAGGGGGAGGGTTAAAGCCAGGTCAGGCCGATGCTGATGATGGCGCCGGTAATAAACAGCAGCATCAGACAATAGCCCATGATGTCTTTGGCTTTCAGCCCGGCAATCGCCAGCACGGGCAGGGCCCAGAAAGGTTGCAGCAGGTTGGTCCAGGCGTCACCCCAGGCTACCGCCATGGCAACCCTGGGGATATCAGCACCCAGTTCCTGGGCAGCTGGCAGCATGACCGGCGCCTGCACCGCCCATTGCCCACCACCAGACGGCACAAAGATGTTCACCAGGCCCGCGCTGATAAAGCTCCAGAAAGGCAGGCTTTGCGCGCTGGCGATGGAAACGAAGCCCGAGGAAATGCTGGCGGCCAGGCCGGATGCAGTCATAACCCCCATGATGCCTGCATAGAAGGGGAACTGAATCACGATGCCGGAACCACCTTTAACCGCCTCGTTCAGACTGGCCAGCAGGCGTTTGGGAGTCTGGTGTAGAATGATTGCCAGGAACAGGAACATGAAGTTGACGATGTTCAGGTTCAGGCCGCCACCGTTAATGAAATACTGGAAGATGAACGCGATGCCGCTGAAGCCAATCAGCCACGCCAGAATCCTGCTGTTTTCCAGGTGGTCCGCCGGGCGATTGATCACAACGGCAGTGTCTGGCTCGTCGTCCAGCACTTTCGGGTCTGCGTACACGCTGTCTCGTTCCTCGGGCAACATGAGCCGGTTAACCAGCGGCACCACGATAAACAGGGCCACCACGATGGCCAGGTTGAAAAACGCGAAAATGGTTTCGCTGGTACCGATAACGCCGATCACGTTTTCCGTGAAGTGTCCATCGGTGGCAATCACCAGCGGAATGGACCCCGCCAGCCCGCCGTGCCACACGATAAACCCGGAGTAGGCGCTGGCGATCAACAGCGGATAGTGCACCCGAATCTGCCGGGCCAGGGCTTTGGCAAACAGCGCCCCCACCACCAGGCCGAACCCCCAGTTGATCCAGCTGGCAATCAGGGCCACGAAGGTAACCAGCACAATCGCTTGCCCAGGCGTTCTTGCCAGGCCCGCAATCCGGTTGAGTATGCCACGCACCAGTGGTGTGCTGGCCAGCATAAACCCGGTAACCAGCACCAGCAGCATCTGCATGGAGAACGTCAGCAGGTTCCAGAAGCCATTACCCCACATCTCGATCACCGCCAACGGGCCATGGCCTTCAAAGACCATGGCGGCGATGAACGACAGTAGCGTGAGGATAATAACGAACAGGTAGGGGTCTGGCAGGTACTTCTCCACCAGACTGACAAAGGGCTTGGATGCTCTGTCTAACATGGTGTTCTCCTTTATTATTTTTGGGTCATCACAAGCTTAGCAATCAAACGGAAAAACGCATGCTCTAGGGATCATTCTTTTGTCGGATGTGCTCTTTACGCGCGCCAGATGAGTCGCTCAAATAGCACTGACATGTTGAGGCACTAATTTGGTAGATTCAGGTACTGAATCCTCTCTACTCTGAAAACGGAGTCTATTCATGCAGCCCAAAGACATCGTGGCGCAGTTCATTTCAGACATTCAGGCCCAGCGTTTTGATGAGGCAAAGGCCTTGCTGGTTGAAGAGGGGTTTGAATATGTGGGGCCGAACATGCGTTTCCTGCGGCCCGACGACATGCTGGCGTACCAATTCGGCATGGCGGCCATCCAGAAAGACCTGGTTATTCGCCAGCTCAGCGCTGACGGCGAACACGTTTACGCCATTCTGGACTACCAGACCCACTTCAAACCGATCGGAGACGTGCGGCTTGCGGTCTGGTTTCGTGTCCGGAATGACAAAATACACACGGTGGAAACCTTCTATAACGCCGCCGTGGTTGAAAACATGCTCGGGGGCAACCTGCCGTCCGCCAGTTGAAGGGCTGAGAATAGACGGGCTTTGTGTGTTTGCCCTTTGGCCGCTAAGTGGCTATCCGTTGCGCCCATTCCCGATTATGCTAGTGAAATATGCTTTCACATGTGAAGTAAATGGCTGCGCCTATGCCTGTCGATCTTGAAACCCTGTATCCCAAGCTGGTTAATCTGTTGCTGGATCCAGTATTCGTTGTGGATGAATTCGGGAACATTGTGTTTGTCAGCGACGCCTGCGAGGCACTACTGGGGTACACCGCCTCTGAAATGATCGGCACGTTGATTTTCGATTACCTTCATCCCGATGACCGTGAGCGCACCCGCGCAGAAGCCAAGCGCGTTATGCAGGGCCAGGCCCACACCAACTTTGAAAACCGATACCTCCATAAAGAGGGCCATGCGGTTCATATATTATGGTCTGCGCGCTGGTCAGAAGACGATCGATTGCGAATTGGCCTGGCCCGCAATGTGACGTCTCTGCGGCGCGCCAATCAAACCCGGGATGCGCTCTACCGAATATCGGAAGCCACACACGCTGCCGATAGCCTGCGTGGGATCTGCGACGGTGTGCGGCAGGTGATTACAGAGCTGTTTCCGCACAACGATCTGCACCTGGTATTCTATGATCCGGTGAAGGCGGTGTTGACCGTTCCGGACTGGTCAGCCGATGGCTCCAATGACTGGATTGAAGGCTCGATGCAACCCGGCACCGCGCTGGCCGAGGTGATCGGCTCCGGACAGGCCATACTGACCTCACGGGATCCCTATCAACCGGGTCTTGGGGCGATAACGATGGATGGATTGAACGCGCCTGGCCCCAAGAACTGGCTGGGTGTGCCTCTGATCTCAAACGAGTCGGTACTGGGCGCGCTGGTGATTGAGAGCCATTCAGAACACACCCATTACCGCGCTGAGGACCAGGAGCTGCTTCAGTTCGTTGCCGCCCAGGTTGCGACCGTTGTCGAGCGTAAGCGCGCGGAAGATCACCTGCGTTTTCTTGCGCACCACGACCCCCTGACTGGTTTGACTAACCGATCACTGTTTTACGATCGGCTGGAAACCGCACTGAAGTCAGCCAGCCGGCATAACAGCCACGTAGCCCTGTTGTATCTGGACCTCAACGATTTCAAACAGATCAACGACAACCTGGGCCATGAGGCAGGCGACCAGCTGCTGATCGAAACCGCGCGCCGGCTGGAACAGTGCACCCGCGAAACAGACACCGTAGCGCGCATGGGCGGTGACGAATTCACCGTGTTGTTGACCGACATCGGCGATCTTTCCGCTGCGGATGCTGCTGTTGGCAAAATCCGCGAGGTAATGGCCGCGCCCATGGTGCTGGGAGGCCAGAGGGTGCTGATTTCCCTCAGCGTGGGTGTTGCCTTGTACCCCGAAGACGGCCACACGGCGCGCAACCTGCTTGGGCGCGCCGATTCGAAAATGTACGAGCAGAAACGGGGACTCTGAACGGGTTTTAGTCGGCCCTTTTCAAGCCGACCGGGAATTTTCGGATGCAGTGTGGAGCCGCCCGTCAGAAAACAAACGAATCCATCGAAAGCACCCCGTGCTCAATGCCACCTTCAATAACCGTGGCCCGGGCATTGGAATCAGCAGCTCCAAGGGCAACCAGTAGTGGCAGGAAATGCTCAACCGTGGGGTGTGCGCGGCGGGCATGGGGAGCCAGGGTCAGGGCGTTTACCAGTCGCTCGTGATCGCCTGCAATCGCCGCTTCCCGAATCCAGTGGCTGAAGTCCCGGGCGTATTCGCTTGCCTGTTCGTCGCGCCAGCGGACCTCATACAGGTTGTGGGTCAGGCTGCCGGAGCCGACGATCAGAACACCCTCTTTTTGCAAAGGGGCTAGCGTCTGGCCCAGGCGCCAGGCAGAGTGGCTGTCGAGCCAATCCGGCAGGGATACCTGAAATACCGGCACGGACGCATCCGGGTAAAGATGCCGCAACGGCACCCAAGCCCCGTGGTCGAGGCCGCGTTGAGCGTCGGCGACTGGCTTCCAGCCCGCTTCCTCAAGGAGAGAAAGCGCCATTCTGGCAAAAGCCGGGTGGCCCGGAGCCGTGTACTCGAGCTCATAAAGCGCGGGTTCGAAACCGTTGAAGTCGTGGATGGTTGCCGGTGTTTCGGCAAGGCCTACCCGCACCTCGGGCGTCATCCAGTGGGGCGACACCACCAGCACGGCAGTCGGCCGTGGAAGTTGCTGCCCCAGCCGGGTGAGGGCCGGGCCTGCCAGGCCCGGCTCCAGTGCAAAGGTGGGGGCGCCGTGGGATACGAACAGACTGGTCATGGCGCGTTGCTCCTTTGGGTTGAGTTCGGTGTACTGTTTAGCGAGCGGCCACAAGCCGGTCAACCGATGCGCGCCCGGCACCGCTGAACATCAGCGAAACAGAAGCCGCCAGCAAGGCCAGTCCGAATTCGTAGCCATTGTTGCTCATAAACAGGCCGTTCTGGATGTGCACGCTGAAAATGGCAATCACCATGGCGAAGGCCAGAGCCGCGCTGGCAGGGCGAACCAGCAGGCCGATGATCAGCGCAAGACCGCCAAAGAACTCCGTACCGCCGGCCAGCAGGGCCATCAGGTAGCCCGGGCTTAAACCAATAGAATCCATCCATTGCCCGGTGCCTTCAAGGCCGTAGCCTCCGAACCAGCCGAACAGCTTCTGGGCACCGTGGGCGACGAAGATAATGCCTACCGGAATACGCAGGGCGAGGGCGCCCCAGCCAGCGTTGGTATCGAGCAGTTTGTTGATGAGTGCGTTGTTCATAATCGTGCTTCCTTCTGTGTGGTTGAGTATGGGGCTACTTTACGGGGATCTATTTTTGGGATAAACATACGTTTAATAGATTGACTGTTTCAAAAAGTGGAACAATAAAATGGATCGATTACTGGAAATGCAGACCTTCTGCGCCGTTGTGGAAGCCGGCAGTTTTGTCGCCGCCTCCGAGACCATGGGTATGTCCAAGGCTGCGGTGTCGCGGTACATCAACGAGCTGGAATCGCGCCTTACCGTGCGGCTGCTACACCGCACCACCCGGCGGTTGTCCCTGACAGCGGAAGGGGAGGTGTTTTACGTTCGTTGCCGGGAACTGCTGGCGGGGGTGGAAGAGGCCGAAGCAGAACTGACCTCGCGCACCAGCGTGGCCAAAGGGGTGCTGCGCGTCAACGCACCGGTGAGTTTCGGCATTCGACATCTGGCCCCGCTGTGGGGCGAGTTCCACGCCCGGTTTCCGGATGTGGAACTGAACATCGAGTTGTCTGATCGCATCGTGGATATCGTTGAAGAAGGCTTTGACCTGGCCATTCGTATTGCCAGCCTGCGAACCTCCACCCTGGTGAGCCGTCGGCTCACCAATACCCGGCTGATGGTGTGCGCTTCTCCGGAATACATCCGGGCGCACGGAGCCCCGGAAACACCTGAAGACCTGATGCCCCACAAGGTCATTGCCTACAGCAACCTGGCCAGCGGTAACGAATGGCAGTTTCAGGGGCCGGAGGGGCCGGTCAGCACGCGGGTGCGCCCGTGGATGTACGCCAACAACGGTGACACCTGTTGCGCCGCCGCGGTGGCTCACCAGGGGGTGGTGTACCAGCCGAGCTTCCTGTTGCGTGATGATCTGGACTCGGGCAGGCTGGTGGAGTTGCTGCCGGAATACTGCTCTACCGAGCTGGGGGTGTATGCGGTTTATCCCACCCGCAAGTTTGTTACGCCCAAGGTGAGGGCGCTGGTGGACTTCCTGGTGGCAACGTTGCCAGACGCTGTGTAGTGCCGCCGTAAATTTACAGTAGCCTGCCGGAGGTGACATGAAGTTTCCTTCAAGTACCTCGTTTGCTCTTCTGGGTGCCGCCCTGATTGCCATCAGCTTCGGGCTGGCCCGTTTCGCCTTCGGCTTGTTCGTGCCGCCGATCCGGGCAGAGCTGGAACTCTCGCCAGACATGATCGGCATCATCGGCGCGCTTCCCCTCATCAGTTTTATCCTGGCTACCCTGGTCGCGCCGCTGGCGGCTGATCGCTTGGGCGCCCGCAACACGGCAGTGCTATCTGGCGGCTTTGGTGCGGTGGGTCTGGTGTTAATCAGCCAGGCATCGGGCGTTTTGTCCCTGGGCGTGGGCGTAGTCGCTTGTGGTATCTGCACTGGCCTGATGATGCCGGCACTGACCGCCGCCATGCAGGCGCTGGTAAAACGCTCCCTGCATGGGCGCGTAAGCTCGGTGATGAACGCCGGTACCAGTGTGGGTGTGGTGGGCGCCGCGTCGGCCATTCTGTTACTGGCCGGGGCCTGGCGTTATGCCTATTTCTCCTTCGCGGTTTTGGCCATTATCGGGGTGTTGGCAACCTGGTATTTCATCCCCTCGGTTTCACGCGTCATGCCGGCGAACGCAGCGCCGCCGCCTGCCATTACTACCCTGCAGTGGGTGCGCCTGCTGCGGCTCTCATTGTTCGCCTTCGTGATGGGCTTTGTGTCTGCCGCGTACTGGATTTTTGCGCCGGACCTGGCGGTTACCGTGGGTGCCTTGCCATCGGGCTCCACCGGCTGGCTGTGGCTGGGGGTAGGCCTGGCTGGGCTGGGCGGTGCCGTGGTTGCAGACCTTGCCGATCGCAACAACCCACCCATCACCCAGGCCTTGATGCTGATGATGCTGTCTGCCAGCCTGGCCCTGCTGGCCGCCAGCCCCGGCAATATAGTGATTGCGGTGTTCTCCGCCCTGGTATTCGGCCTGGCCTACATGAGCCTGACCGGCCTGTACCTGATGACCGGCATCCGCCTGCTACCCGGCCGGTTGTCTGTGGGGCCGGTGCTGCCCTTTATATCGGTATCCCTTGGCCAGGCCGTCGGCTCGCCCATCGTGGGTATGTTGGTGAACGAGTTCAGTTATGCGGATGCGTTTGCCATGTTTGCCGCCATCGGCATACTGGCGGCACTGCTGTCGCCGCTTTACCCGCGCTCCCTTGAACCGAGCGCAGAAGAGCAGGGCGAGGACGAAACCGGCTTGCAGGCGGCTTATGACTATCAGTTGCAGACTGAGGAGGGGGAGCCGTATCGGGCCGTCAAAATCGAGGCCCCGAGTGGGGGTAACTAATCTGCCGCTCCTGGTTAAATCCCGTCCAAGGCAAGCTGAACCGCCTGTTCGGCATGTATTTCTGTGGTGTCATAGAGTTTGACGTTGGTATCCGAGCCCTGAATCAGCAGGCCAATCTCCGTGTGTAATCTTAGACAATTAACGCTCCGCTAATTTGCGCCGCCTGCGGTATCACCATTGAGCCGTTTGTTAGCAGATTCTGCCTGAAGACGCTCCACCAGCCACACCTTGATGATCGATTGACGGGTAACGCCTATGCGCGCGGCCTCACGATCCAAAGACTCGACAACCCAAGCCGGGAAATCGACGTTGATTCGCTTTTGTTCCTGATTAACGCGGCGAACAGAGGACAGGTCCAGGTCATCAATAACGCGGCGAACAGAGGACAGGTCCAGGTCATCAATAATGTCTTCCTGACCTTCCTCAAATTTTTTGTCGAAGTTTTTAGCTTTCATAGAGCTCAACCTCCGATTTTGCGCGGATCTCCAGCAGGTATGGATCTTTACACAGCCTCTGGGCAGCAACGAAATCAATACCGTGCTTATCCAGATTGGCCTGGCTTTTTGCTTCGTCGAATTCAAATTCATCCATGATGACGAGGGGCTGAAAATGAAATCACCTTGGGAGTACCGGGCGGAACTGGCATCAAACGAATGAGGAGGTGTCCGGGTTAGCGGAGGCAACTACAAGGCGAATATATTTAGTCGAAGCTATCCGATAGCTTATATATAAAGCATGTTGATTTATAAACGACTCCTTAAGCAGCTTCTCAGCAGCGGAAGGATGACTTTGTCGATGGAGTATTATATACTTAAGATATCTAAAAATTTTGCTTAGGATGGTTGTGATGAGTTTTTTAAAAAAGGCATTGGATATTATCGGAAATGCAGGTAAGTCTTATGTGGGTAATATGGAGAGAGTCTCTGATCTTACTAAAAATTCAGAAAAGAAATATAAGCGTTTAGATGATAAAGAATTATTTGAAATATATAGCTCTAAGGGTTTTTTTTCTAAGACGCACGCAGAGCGAATGGTTGCATATAAAGAGCTTAAGGGTAGAGGTTATTCTGATCTCGAGATAAAGTCTTACGATGTTTGATTTTTATCATTAAAATTTTCTCTTGGAAAGCGCGGTTAAGGCACAGATTCTTATATATTTTAGTCGGTTCAGTTTAAATGAATATCGGCCAGTCACCCGTAATGAGTTATCTAAAGCTGGCCGATATTTTAACCGTTATCATGTTGATGACAGTTTTTATCTTTCCTCGACACTTATAACTTTCTTTACTGTATCGCTGCGGGATAGCTCTCCGGCAGCCTCAGACACAGCTTCGCTCCTATCTTCTGCGTACACGATCTTTGTGACGCGATCCTGATTGCCGCTGGCGCTCTCAACCCAAAGAGCAACAGTATATTCCGGCATAAAATACCTCCTTATTGTGAGTGGCGTAGCCAAAATTAGGCTACCTCATGAGTTTGCTGTTTGCAATCGAAAGTATCGAAGTGTAGCCGCCCCCGCTAAACCGGACACCTCCTCATTCGTTTGATGCCAGTTCCGCCCGGTACTCCCAAGGTGATTTCATTTTCAGCCCCTTGCACGGGTGGCTGCGATTATAGTCTTCGATCCATTCCGGCAACCTGGCCATCGCCGTGGCGGCATCTGGGAGATCGCTCAGTAACACATAGTCGCGCTAAAACGTCTTCAGGAAGGCCTCCGCCGATCACAGCAGTCGAGGCTAAAGACCACGCGAACGACCTCCTTTTACCAGAAGCGGATCTCAAGGCCATCCGAGTACCAGCGAAGGTCCGGCTTTAAAATGATGATCTGGCCGTTATGGCAGCGCTCCTGGGGCCGTCCCGTATGCCGGGGTAACAACAGCCCATCCTGCTTCATCAGTCGGTACATGCGCTTGTGGTTTACTCGCTCATCATTTGCTGCGAGCAACCGATTCAGTCGAGCCGTGTTCGTTCGATAGCCGTTGGCAGCAGGGGCCTCACAGAGCTCATGGATAAACGGTAAATGCCGGTTGGAGTCTGTCATCGTCCTGTTTGCTGTATCTCGGGCTTCGGCCTTTCTGGCGACCATGAAGACGATCCAATAGATCGGAGCGCGATACTTTCGGCACTTCCGCAACCCACTTCAGAGGGTATCGTTCGGTGGCAGCAACGGCGTGCGCGAGATCAACTTTTTTGACTGAGCCACCTCCAGGGCTTCCCGGAGTATTTCAGCTTCAATCGTCTTGCGGCCCAACATCTGCTCCAGCTCCCGAACCTTCTTGTTAAAGGCCTTCACCTCGGATGCACTGACAACCTCATCACCGGATTCAATCGCGGACATGCGACCGTCTTTCATCAGCTTCTTCCAACGGAACAACAGACTTGCTGACATACCATGGCGTCGGGCTACAAGCGATACCGACATGCCTGGCCGCTCACATTCAGCAACCATGAACGCCTTCTCCTGCGCGGAATAACGGCGACGGCGCTGCACTCCCGTTATGACTTCGATTCTCTCCACCTTGGACACTCCTTTGCACTAGGTCTATGCCTAGGCCTTTGCTTCTACCAAGGTGTCCGATTTAAATGAGGGCTATTACAGTAGAGTCGATCGGCATGCGCCAGGAGCGATACAGACTTTTCTGACCATGCGTTCCCCGCAATTCCAGTAGCCAGTAATAACATGGCAGGTCATTAACGGGCAGTCCTGAAGGCACATCAAAACTGAATAGCGCAACACGCTCCCTGCCTTCAGGCTTGACCCGAATCTGCTGCTTTATGCTCCAGTATTCGGCGTCACGCGACGAATTATTATTACTAACGATTGCGTCCTTCTTATAACAAACCAGCTTCACCTCCACTGGCTGGTTTCCCCGCAGAGGCTTCAGAAAACGTATGCTTCCTGAAGCGTTGCCACCAACCTCAGGTTCCGTGTCCAGTTTTAGCAACGTGGCTCCGTACTTGAGCAGCTTCCGTGTGGTGTTCAGTCGAGAGGAAAGCATGCAAATGCCGAAAAACGGACCGCACAACAAAATAGGATGGAAATAGTTGCCCAGCGTTACCGCGTAGACAGTCAGTGGCAACAGCAGAAAAAACAACCCGATAAGATACTGTATCTTAGATCCTGTTGCCTGCGCACTGCGTGTCCAACGGCCAACTCCCGGATATCCCAGCTCCTCACGGGACTTTGGTTTCAGGCCGGGGATCGGAATGCTTTTTTTGTATGACACACTAAAGCCCAGAGCAGGGCTTCGCTGACTTACGGAAATTGTTTGCAGACTTTTATCGCGACAGTCTGTTCCTGACATAAATACGATTCTTCCCTGAAGTACACCGATCGCAGAGGTTGCCACAGCCAAACCGTGCTTTCTCTGTTTCAGCTAACAAATATGAGCATCAGTAAACGTATCGGTTTTAGACCTCTTGTTTTCAGGGGAAGGCTCCGTGTCTTCGTCTCGGTCTGACGCTATCAACACGGGTAGCTTTGGAGTGGAGACGAAGCCGCAATGGAAAAGACACCGCTGCTCCCCATTTGGTAAGGAAGTCCCTCTTCCAGGTCTCAACTGGAGATGGGTATATTGATCCGCTTGTCTTTCTTAAACGTGCCTTCCGCTACTTTCGTCAAGTACTCCCGACGATCGGCATCCAGATCTGACTCGAACTCTCCGGATTCGTAAGTCTCCAGCAGTTCTTGCTCTTCGGGATCTAAGTTGGTCTTAGCCATGCTACCTCCCTAGAAATTTCTTGGTGCTCTTGCGACTGGGGATGACCGTCTTGAGAAAAATTTCGCTATCATTTTCAACGTACGGTATCAGCTAGGCGTAATCGTCAACCTGAACCACAAGCAGGCGTTGATTCGGATACTTGTCCCTGCTGGGCTGAGGTCCATCATCAAGTAAACCACCAGACTGCAGAGCAAACAGGACAGCTTCGAAGGAAACTCTGCGCTCGCTCATCAACTGCTGGTTCTTTTCAGCATCCCAGTTAACGCGCTTCATAGGACGAGACTAGCAGAGTGCGCACCTATTGGGATCCCGGCATGAGTTTCTGCGCCATCTGTGAAGCGGGGAAAGCGTAGAGGCTTACTTGAAATCGAGCAATGCTGATACACTTCCACCGCATATGGAGCACATGCAACTCTGAAGAGGGTAGGCATAGGGGCAGAGCTGCCCATCAAGGAGAGTTCGGGATCGTTTCCCGGGCATCAAGGAAGAAGCAAGGAGCAAAGCCATGAGCGGCAAGAAAGTTGTGCTGTTGGGGGATCTAGGTACCGACCATGAGGGTTTTCCGCCCACCCCGGTAATCAATGGTTCCCCGGATGTATTCATCGACGGCAAGCCCGTCGCGCGGGTAGGTGACCAACTTGCCCCGCACTCCAAACCCAAGCATTCCCCTCATCCGCGTACTATCGCTTCCGGTTCAAGCACGGTTTTCATTAACGGGTTACCCGTTGCCACAACCGGTGGTGCGATTTCCTGTGGTGGAGTCACCATTGGCAGCAGTAGCGTGGTGGTTGGCGATACCCATGCGCCATTGCCATTCTCTGGTGTTTCGGGGGCAAATTCTCACTCTGCGCCTTTGGGCTCAGAATCCAGTACAGCAGAAACACACACAAACGGCATGCAGGCCTCTTCCGGGGCGCAGCTGCGCAGTAGCACCTCCAGCCACGCAGGTGGAAGAGGTGGCTCAGCCGCAACTCCTTCTCAGGCCACCAAGGATATTGATGAGTCTGGCAAACCCCTTCGCCTGGGGGTGTTTTTTGATGGCACTGGCAACCATCAAGGCAATGACCAGATTCTGGCGAACCGCGATGTGACGAATGTGGCGAAGCTGTATAACTTATACCGTGACGATGGCGTTGGTAGTGGCCATCGGGCGATTTATATTAAAGGCCCTGGGACTATCGACGGCAAGCACACTCCGGATGGCTTTGAGGCCTCGGAGGACCTCATGGGCCTGGGTTTGGGCATTGGGCCCGAAGGGGGCCATGACAGGATAGAGATTGCGATTACAAGGATGCGAGATGAAATCCATGCTGGGGATTACAACGAAGTGGTCTTCGATGTATTCGGCTTCAGCCGTGGCGCAGCCCTGGCCCGGCATTTTGTCAATCTGATCAATGGACAACCGGAAACGGTCCTGCTGCCCCAGTTTAAGGGTGCCTCTTTGTTCTCCCCAATGGTTGGCGTTACACCCGTACCCGCTTTCCCGTCTGGTGTGAAGGTACGGGTCAATTTTGTTGGCCTGTTTGACACTGTGGGTAGTTTTTACCTACCCGGAGACAACGCCAACCTGGACTTTAACCTGAACCTTTCGCCCAGCAGTGCCGAACGGGTGGTGCACCTTACGGCCCATCATGAGATCCGCAAGAATTTCCCATTGAGCAGTATTATGGGCGCCAACGGTAGTGGGCCATCACACTTTACGGAAATAGCCGTACCGGGTGCCCATTCCGATGTGGGCGGCGGTTATGAAAATCCGGACAAGGGCTTCGAAAATATTGAGAAGATCGTTCTGGGCATCCACTCGGGTCTTGCGGACGGCGGCCATACTCAGCGCACAGCGATTCCACAGCTTGAGGCGAAGTACGCGCGCCCAGGCCGGACGGTGGTGGCGGTGCCCCAGCCAAACGGTGATATCCACGTACAGGAGCGCAGGCGTACCCGTAAGGAATTGGCTATCTATAATCTGCATCGGATGTACGAGCTCGCGTTGCAGAGCGACGTGCCACTCAGGCAGATGAATACCAACAGCGAGGACTTCCAAATCCCTCAAGACTTGCAGGCCGCGCTGCACAGTTGGCATAAAAGTGGGGGATCACTTGATGCGTCAAGGGATTACCTGGGGGGATATATCCACACCTCTGACAGCATCTACCGGCTTGGTTTGGAGCCGGAACCCTCTGGTAATCGGACAGTGTTTTTCAACCGGCCAACTAAGGCCATAACCCCGCTCAGCAAAGGAGTTGCTCATGCGCAATAACATCACGGCAAGGGTGGCCTTTTCATTTCTATTGCTGATCTTGGTAACCGCTTGCTCCTCGGAACCTCGCGAGTACGACTTCGCCGTGTCTGTGGCGGGAGGGCCTGAAGGGTGGCCTGTTTGGGTAAAGCAAGTTGAGTTCGATGGAGCGTGGACTGTTGGCGCTGGCTCCTTGGGTGGAGGCTTTGACCAAAGGCCTCCTGGCGGGAAGGTGTCAATTATCTACCCCAAAAAGGCGCCTCGTTCCGTATATGCGCAATGGTTTTCCTACCGGACTCAGACGTTCTATGAAGTTACCTTCTCGCTACCCGAGGATCTTGATGACAAGTTGCGTAAGTGGTATCGGGACTACCCGCTTGATGACTACAACCATACTCTGATTGTTGGGTTTTCGGGTAAGGGAGAAGCGCTTGCTTGGTGGAAAGCTTTCTGCTCTACCTGCAACTATGATCGCAGCCACGATTTCCACACGCCGCTGATCGAAAACGTCCAAGCCGAAGTGGTTGAAGGGGATCCAAGCGGCTACCGATTGCAAACTCAGGAGTTGATTGATGAAGGAAGTATGCCGTCTCCCTGGTAGCCATTCCATGGACAAGAGGACGGGAGTGGCGCGTGCGTAAGGGCCCGGCTCTTGGAGTTAATTTCATCATCCTGCTAGCGTTCTTTGCGGCGGGGGGCAAGCACTAGACATTACCACCCACACCTTTGAACTTCTCCACAAACGCAGCAACTTTAGCGAAAACGCTTTGTTTCTTCGTCAGATATTGCGGGTTCAGCGGGCTCATCTTGGGCAGAATGTTATTGAGTTCAGTGCCATTGTCGCTGGCATGTTCTCGCTTCAACGACGTGGCGATATAGCGTCTGGCTGCCTCAGCGTTCAGATTCTCGGCGGTAATGAGTGCTTGTGCTTCACGCTGTTGCTCAGCTCTTGCATAGGTGAAGAACGCATCAATGACACTGGCCTTGTCAGGAATATCGTCCAGATCTGCCTGGTTGATAAAGTCGACCACCAAACTCTCCTTGGCTCTATTACCAAGGCTGGCCCGAATCAGGCGGCGCACTTCTTCAATCAGGTCTGACTTGCTTTTGGTTTTTTTATTGTGCTCAAAGATCAGCTCCAGAATGTAGTCCAGATTGATTTCCTGTGACTTGAGCAGATCCACCTCGAAGACCACATCATCCCATTCGATGCTGGACTGGTTGTTATCGTTGCCGGCTTTTTCGCGGCGCAACCAATCGCGAATGTCGTTGTAGGTGGAGCGATAATCCTGAATCTTGCGCTCGGAGGGTAATCGGATGTTCTGTAAGACGGCGAGATCATCATCGCTCAGATAATGTTTCGCCTTGAATGCCTCCACCTCTTCAGGGTCACTTGTATCAATCGTTTGCAGCGCTTTCAGGCTGGCAAATTCATCGAAATTCTGCAGAATGTTTTCAACGCGAAGGTACTCGCCGAACAGCTTGGAAAACGCCTTCCTGTCTTTTTCTTTAACAATCTCATCCGGGGCGGGAAAGCGCTGTTCCAATTCTGCTACCACCGTCATGAAGCCACGTCGTGCTTCGCCGGTAACGAGATCGGTGAAGCCTTCCATGTATTCCTTGTAGCTTTTCTCCAGCACTACGTTCTTGGTGTTCTTGTCGCCAAACAAGGTGATGGCGTTAATGGTTGCTTGCTCCAGATCACGGAAGGTTACGATATTGCCAAAGGTTTTGGTGGCGTCATAAATCCGGTTGGTGCGCGAAAAGGCCTGGATCAGGCCGTGGTAGCGCAGGTTCTTATCCACGAACAAGGTGTTGAGCACTGGCGCATCAAAGCCGGTCAGGAACATGCCCACCACAATTAACAGGTCGATGTCTCTGGTTTTAACGCGCTTGGCCAAATCGCGGTAGTAGTTCTGGAAGCCGTTGCTGTCGACACTGAAGCTGGTTTTGAATAAAGCGTTGTAGTCGGCAATCGCGGCGTTTAAAAACTCCTTGGCGCTGCTGTTCATAGCCGAGACTTCAAAGCTCTCGTCAGCAATATCGCCAATGGCATCCTGTTCCTCGTTGGCGGCAAAGGAAAAAATGGTGGCAATTCTGAGTGGTTTATCACTCTCGGCTTGAAGTTTGTTCAGCGATTCATAATAGAGCTTTGCGGCGTCCACGCTGCTGACGGCAAACATTGCGTTAAAGCCCATGGCACCCGCTTGTAGACGATGGGTCTTCTGCCGATAGTGATTCAGAATGTACTGTGATACTTCCCGGATACGTTCGGGGTGCAGCAAGGCCTGCCGATTTTCCGCTGCCGTCAGTTTTGTCTCGTCCTGCTCGGTTTCAATGGCTTTGAACTGGGGGCGCACATCGTTGTAGTCCACCTTGAACTTGAGCACCTTTTCATCGCGAATGGCGTCGGTGATCACATAGGAGTGCAATTCGCGACCAAACACGCTGGCGGTGGTTTCTGCACCCAGAGCGTTCTGGGGGAAAATGGGGGTGCCGGTAAAGCCGAACTGATAGAACCGCTTGAACTTCTTCTTAAGGTTTTTCTGTGCTTCACCAAACTGACTGCGGTGGCACTCGTCAAAAATAAAAACGACTTGCCTGGTGTATATTGGCAGGTCGTTTTCGCTCTTCATCAGGTTATTGAGCTTTTGAATGGTGGTGACGACGATCTTGTTATCTTCTTTGTCCAGATTGCGCTTCAGCCCCGCAGTGCTGTCCGAGCCGTTGACGCTATCGGGGGAGAACCGCTGGTACTCCTTCATGGTCTGGTAGTCCAGATCTTTCCGGTCCACCACAAAGAATACCTTTTCGATAACGTCCAGCTCGGTGGCCAGCCTTGCTGCTTTGAAGCTGGTCAATGTCTTGCCGGAGCCTGTGGTGTGCCAGACATAGCCGCCGCTTTCCGGCTTGCTCCAGTTCTTGCTCGCGTGAGAACTTTTGATTTTCCACAGGATACGTTCGGTCGCGGCAATTTGGTAAGGGCGCATTACCAGCAGGGTGTTGCTGACATCAAACACCGAGTATTTCAACAGCACTTCCAGCAGAGTGTTCCTCTGAAAGAAGGTGGTGGTGAAGTCTTTCAAGTCTTTGATCAGGGTGTTGTCGGCCTTTGCCCAATGCATGGTGAAGTCAAAGTTGTTCTTGTCCCGCTGCGTGGTGTTGGCAAAGTAGCGGGTATCAGTTCCATTGGAAATCACAAACAGCTGCAGATACTTGAACAGGGAATGCTCGCTGTTAAAGCTCTCTTTGCTGTAGCGGTGAACCTGATTAAAGGCCTCGCGAATGGCTACACCGCGCCGTTTCAGTTCCACCTGCACCATGGGCAACCCATTGACCAGAATGGTGACATCGTAGCGATTAGCATGGCTACCAGTTTGCTCAAATTGCTTGATGACCTGTAGCTTGTTACGGGTAACGTTCTTTTTATCCAGTAGGTAAATGTTCTGGATACGGCCATCATCGAATACGAAGTCGTGAATATAGTCATCGTGAACTTTGCGGGTTTTATCGATGACGGTTTCACTGGGCCGGTCCAGAAACGTTTCCACAAAGCGCTGCCATTCGCTCTCGGAAAACTGCAGTTTGTTCAGCGTTTGTAGCTGTTGGCGCACATTGGCCAGCAGTGCATCCGGGGAGTTGAGGTCCGGCAGATATTCATACCCCTGGTTTTCAAGGTCGGCGATAAATTCCCGTTCCAGGTCGTATTCACTTTGATAGGTTTCACTGAGCTGAACGCACTTGGTATATCTATCCAGAACGATAAATTGATTGGTTTCGGCAATGGCCTTGTAGTCAATCACGTATCCGCGTCCTTTCTTTGAAGCAGCTTTTTCACTTCGCGATCGAAGTCTGATTCGATATGTTGCTGCTTGTTGAACTTGTCGTATTCGGCATAAGCCTTTTGCTCGGCCTGCTTTCGGCTAACGGTGCCATAGCCTTCCAGAATCCGGTACTCATTGAAGGCAAGAAATTTGTTGACGCTCTCAGCAAAGCTTTCCATCGTAAAACTGTTGCGCCGCTCGATGATGCCTTCGATATAGTCGAAGAAAGCCGAGACTGCCCGTTCGAGTTGTTTTATTTCGGTTTCGCTCAAATAATTCTTCGCGACCACCGAATCTGACTTTAATACCCGGCCAGCCGGTGCGTTTTTGTATGTGTTCATGCCCATCAAAGGTTTACCGGCATCAGCTTTTAGTGAAATGATTTCTGCGGCGGTGTGGCCAGTAATGGCGTAATGGAACTTGTCCTGAACGTGGGCATAGAACAACTGGGTGGTTTTCGATCTGGGGTCGTAATCAATGCTGCATTCAGCAAAAATATCGGTAATCTGCTGGTAGATGCGCCGCTCACTGGCCCGAATGGAGCGCACCCGCTCCAGTAATTCGCGGAAGTAATCTTTACCAAAGTAGCGGCCGTTTTTCAGGCGCTCATCATCTATGACAAAGCCCTTGATGATGTACTCTTTGATCAGCTGCGTCGCCCAGATACGGAATTGGGTGGCCTGTGCCGAGTTGACCCGGTAGCCAACCGAAATCACGGCATCCAGGTTGTAGTATTTGACCCTGTTCGTCTGGGTTTTCCCGGCCACAGCGCCGTGTTCAGTGGTATGTTCCAAAATGGAACATACCACTGATTCCTCTAACTCTCCGCTTTCAAAAATGTTCTTCAGGTGCTTGGTAATTGCCGGGCGCTGCACACCAAACAGCTCCGCCATTCTTTCCTGAGTCAGCCAGATGGTCTCATTGCTGAGCACCACCTCTACCTTTATCTTGCCGTTGGGTGCGGTGTAGAGCAGAAATTCTGTGGTTTGATCTTCCAGACTTAGATTGGGCACAGGGTTCCTTCCTTATGCTTTAATGTCAGTGAGTTCAGTCATTGGCTTCGACCTGCTTCCAAAAGCCATATTCATTCTTCAAGTGATTAAGCAGTAACTTAACAGTCTGCTTCTCGGGCTCTGTTGGCTCGGTGACCGTGTCATTTGACAAGGTTGAATGACTGGAGAACTGGATGATGCGGTTCAAATACGCCTGCTGGTCACCCGGTAAGAGTTCAGACCATCTCGGATAACCGAGAAAGCTCGCCGTTTTCTCGTACAGGTTACGTAAGAGCGTAAAATGGTACCTTTGTACCTGGTTTTCCGCGACTGCCTGCTCAAGGACCTGTTTTAGATATAGATGGTAGGAAAAGCTCTTGTTGGAATCCCCATATTTGGTGTTCAGAAGGTAGCTGCCATTCTCAAAACGTTCCAGCAGGTAGCAGCCTTCTTTTTTACCATTTTTGTTCAAACCAAGTTCATTGTGGAGCACGTTATAAAAAAGAGGGCTGTGAGTTGTGATAATAAACCTCAGCTCAGACTGACTGGATTTGATCAAGCCCGCCAAGTTGACGGCCAACTCAATCAGATGATTTTCATCCAGTGAGCTGACCGGATCATCAATAAAGACATATTCCAGCTGGTCAAACTGGTTCGTCTCACGCTCAGTGGGCTCAGCAACGTTGAGGATTGTAATAACCTGATCCAACAGCGTGTAAAAAATACTCCAGATAAAGTTGCTCTCTTCACCTTTGGAGATTTTCAGGTTGCCGGAGTGCTCGTCATCACCACGTTCAAGAGAAAAAGTCACCTCTGTAAAATCTGCGCTGAAGTGCGGGGTGAGTTTCTGATTAGCATAACGTTGGAAGTTTGTGACGATATTGAGATCCTGCCCCTGATCCTTCAAAACCCAGTCGGTAAAAGAGTTGGGTTGAATTTTCAGCTTAGGTTCTGCATCTGAGTCCAGATCGTTATCCCAATAGAACAAGTCCTCGGTGAACGCATTGTAGTAGAGGATTTTGTTTCTTGAGAATGCAACTTCACCTTCACTATTGGTGACATCTTCTTCTTCTTCATCATCATTCTTCGGCGCAATCAGTTGTTTGAATTCCCGGGATAGGCGGGTTTTCCCCGAGCCATTAAAGGCATAAATCAACTGCACCCTTTTATTGGCGCCTCTGAGCTGTTGGGCTATTTCCGTTAGGGTCTTGCTCATATCAAGCCACGACCTCTTCCGGTTTTGGGAAGCTCAGCAGAAGATCCCGATAGTATTCATATTGTTTTTGCCGCAGCTCGATCTCTCGGGGTAAGCCTTCGGAGATCGAGTCGGTAAGGGCGTTGAATTTGTCCAGAATTGATACAATACGAGCCTGTTCGTCAAGTGACTTCTCGAGATCATCCGGATAGGGGATAGGGATCGAAACCTTCGAAAAGCCGGTCATTAACAGTGTATTGACCTTGGTTCTGGCCACATGCTTCGCCTTCTCAGCAATAAACGAGGCGGTTTGCATGCAGTAAGAAATGTACTTCGGGTTCATTGTATGGCGGAAAGCATAGCAGTGGTCGTGAATAGCGACTTTCCCGTCGCCGAGCCAGGCCACGGCTTTACCAACATCCTCTACAGTCTCTCCCACGTCCGTTATTACCACGTCACCAGGCTGCGCATAACGAAGTGTCTTCGCCATATCACTTCGGACCTGGGAGTGTGCCTGAGTCGTGAATGCTCCGTACCGGGTGTAAATCTCACCGTAATGGATAGCGCTGATACCGTCATCTACATAATCAGCTTTGGTAAAGCGTTTACCCCGAATAAATTCTCCAATCTCTCCGAGCGGCTTCCACGCTACCTCTCCATCTTCGAAACTCAACAACTTGTCGCGATAGTAGTTGTATTGCTTTTTTCTTGCGGTAAGCTCGGCGGTAAGCTCGGCGGTAAGGGAGGTAAATGCGTCCAGAATTCGGACGATTTCGGCCTGGATCTCAAGGGATTTTATGTGGTTTTCGGGGCATGGGATAGGGATCAGATAATTCAAAATTGCCGCTTTGTTTCCGCGCGGCATTTTTGCGCCTTTCACATGCTGCATGTTGTACGAGAAGAACGCGTCAGATGACAAAAGATAATAGAGAAAATTCGAGTCAATAACTTGCTTGTGTGCATCTAGGATGCGTATTGCAAGGACATCACCACTACATCCTCCTGAATTGGTCGCTCTCCACACCTTCTTAAGATAAGGGCGAATATTGCCAAGAAGAATGTCGCCGGGCTCATATGCCGTTATGCGAGAGGTATTCGGCAGGTAATTCGCGTCCATGCGACCACCTTTGTTAGCGACAAGGTTGTCGACTCCTACAAACGAAGTCGAATCAATTATGTCAGCATCGACTCGCGTTGATGAGTATTGAGCCACATCTCCGAGCGCTTTCCACTCAACCTCAACACCATCCAGCAGTTTGTCTATAAAACTCACACTGCTCACGCCTTCCGCTCCTCACCTTCAATTTCAGCCACAATGGCATCAATCTCGGTGCGAAGTTGGTCAATTCTGGCCACTGTGGTTTTCAACTGAGCATTGAGCTGGGTAATGTCGATCTGCTCGCGGGTATCTTTGGCTTCTAGGTAGCTGGTGACCGACAAGTTGTAGTCATTGGCGGCGATCTCTTCAAACGGCACCGACCGGGCAAAGTGTTCAATGTTTTCCTTGCGGTCGAACGCCCGCATGATGTCTTCAACATGCTGATCGGTCAGTAGGTTGGTATTTGTTTCTTTTTTGAAATACGCCTCGCCGCTGGCATCGATAAACTGGGTGGTAGTGTCAGTTTTGTGTTTGGACAGCACCAGGATAGTGACTGCGATGGTGGTGCCGTAAAACAGGTTGGGGGCGAGTGATATCACCGATTCTACGTAGTTGTTGTCTACCAGATACTGGCGGATTTTCTTTTCGGCACCGCCCCGGTAGAAAATGCCAGGGAAGCAGACGATGGCTGCGCGGCCTTTGGCCGACAGATAGCTGAGCGCGTGTAGCACAAAGGCAAAGTCGGCTTTGGATTTAGGGGCCAGCACCCCGGCTGGGGCAAAACGGTCATCGTTAATTAAGGTGGGGTCGTCGCTACCGATCCATTTCACCGAATAGGGCGGATTGGAGACGATGGCGTCAAAGGGTTTTTCATCGCCAAAATGCGGATTGGTCAGGGTGTTGCCTAGCTGCACGTTGAACTTGTCGTAGTTAATGTTGTGCAAAAACATGTTCATACGGGCCAGGTTGTAAGTGGTGTGGTTAATTTCCTGGCCGAAGAAGCCCTCTTCAATAATATGGGCATCGAAATGCTTCTTTGCTTGCAGCAGCAGCGAGCCGGACCCACATGCGGGGTCGTAAATCTTGTTTACGCTGGTTTGCTTATGCATGGCGAGCTGGGCAATCAGTTTTGACACATGCTGCGGGGTAAAGAACTCGCCACCGGACTTTCCTGCATTGGCTGCGTAGTTGGAAATCAGGAATTCGTAGGCATCGCCAAACAGATCGATATGGGCACTGTCAAAATTCCCAAAATCCAGGCCGGCTACACCTTTGAGCACAGCCGCCAAGCGGTAGTTCTTTTCCTTAACAGTGTTGCCGAGTCGGTTGCTGGTGGTGTCAAAATCGGCAAACAGACCCTTGATGTCGCCCTCCGATGGGTAGCCGTTAGCGGAGGCTTCGATGGCAGCAAAGATGGCCGCGAGGTCGGTATTCAGGCTTTCGTTGTTGTTGGCACCCTTGGCAATATTGACGAACAGCTGGCTGGGGTAAATGAAGTAGCCCTTGGTTTTGATGGCATCGTCTTTGATGTCTGGGGTGATGACGCTGTCGGGCAGCTCTGCGTAGTTGATGCTGTCGTCATCGGCCTCGATGTAACTGGCAAAATTTTCGCTGATAAAGCGGTAAAACAGGGTGCCCAGCACATACTGCTTGAAGTCCCAGCCGTCGACAGAGCCACGTACGTCGTTAGCGATCGCCCATATCTGGCGTTGCAGGGCTGCGCGTTGTTGGGTGCTTGTCATTCGGTTTTCCTGTTTCAATCCGGTTTAAATCGCCGTCGGCTCCAATTTGAGGTGGGTAGTATACGAGATAAGGGGCACTAAACTCATCGTTCGTTGCTCGGGAGAGGCTTGATTAACAGAAAACCCCGACACAAGGCCGGGGTCTGAAGGGTGTGACTGGCTCAGAGGAGTGGCTTACTTCTTCAACCCCATCTCCTCAATAGAAATCTCCCGCATTTTGAACTTCTGAATCTTCCCGGTAACGGTCATCGGGAAGGCATCCACAAACTTATAGTTCTTCGGAATCTTGAAGTGGGCGATTTTGCCTTTGCAGAAGGCTTGCAGGTCTTCACCGGTTACCGGGTCTGTGTCTGGGCGCAGTTTTACCCAGGCAATCAGTTCTTCGCCGTATTTTTCATCGGGTATGCCGGTTACCTGCACGTCTTCGATGGCGGGGTGGGTGTAGAGGAATTCTTCGATTTCTTTAGGGTAAATGTTCTCGCCGCCGCGAATCACCATGTCTTTGATGCGGCCGACGATCTGGATGTAGCCGTCTTCGTCCATAGTGGCCAGGTCGCCGGTGTGCATCCAGCCGCCGTCGTCTATCGCTTCACGGGTTTTCTCTTCGTTGTTCCAGTACTTCAGCATCACGCTGTAGCCACGGGTGCAGAGTTCGCCAATTTCGCCACGGGGCACCACGTTGCCGGTGCCGGGGTCGACAATCTTGGTTTCCAGGTGCGGCTGTGTTCGGCCCACGGTGGTGACCTGTTTTTCGAACGGGTCTTCGGAGCTGGTCTGGGTGGAGACCGGGCTGGTTTCGGTCATGCCGTAAGCGATCTGCACTTCCTTCATGTTCATCTTGCCGTTGACCTTTTTCATCACTTCTGCCGGGCAAATGGAGCCGGCCATGATGCCGGTGCGCAGGCTGGAGAGGTCGTAGGTGTCAAACTCCGGGTCGGCCAGTTCGGCGATGAACATGGTAGGCACGCCATACAGGGCGGTGGCTTTTTCCTGGTGCACGGCCTGCAGCACGGTTTTGGGGTCAAAGCCTTCGCCTGGGTAGATCATGGCGGTGCCGTGGGTAATGCAGCCCAGGTTGCCCATCACCATACCGAAGCAGTGGTACAGGGGCACGGGGATAACCAGGCGGTCGTTCTCGGTCAGGCGCTGGCTTTCACCTACAAAGTAGCCGTTGTTGAGGATGTTGTGGTGGGTGAGGGTGGCGCCTTTGGGGTTGCCGGTGGTGCCGGAGGTGAACTGGATGTTGATGGGGTCATCAAACTGCAGTTCGCTCTGGCGTTGGCTGAGATCGGCTTCGGAAACGTCACCGGCAAAACCGATGAACTCTTTCCAGGTCCACATGCCGTCGTGCTTGTCGTCGTGCATGTTGATGACGGCGCGCAGGTCTGGCAGGTGATCGGCTTTGAGTTTGCTTGGTGCGCTGCGTTTCAGCTCTGGCGCCAGCTCGTAGATCATTTCCCGGTAGTTGGAGGCTTTGAAGCTGTCTGCGGTGACCAGGGTGGTGATGCCGGCCAGGTTGAGGGCGTATTGCAGTTCGTGCACGCCGTAGGCCGGGTTGATGTTTACCAGAATGGCGCCCACTTTGGCGGTGGCGAACTGGGTAACGGTCCACTCATACCGGTTGGGAGACCAGATACCTACCCGGTCGCCGCGTTTGACGCCAATAGCCATAAAGGCGCGAGCGGCTTCGTTGACCTTTTCAACGAACTCTTTGTAGGTCCAGCGGATGTCCTGGTGCAGGCACACCAGGGCGTCGTTGTTGGGGAATTTTTCGGCGGTGCGGTCAAGCATGTCGCCGATGGTCATCCCCAGTAGCGGTTTGTCGGCGGTGCTGCTGGTGTAGCTCGGGAGAGTCTTGCTCATGTCTCTGCCTCCATTTGTTTTTGTAATTGAGGGCTGGCAAGTCAGTGCACTTGCTAGCGACTCTGGCTGTGGTATTCCGGGTTGGGTTGCATGTCGCTGGCGATGGCCACGCGGTTACTCATGTTGTAAAAGCCGATCAGGTTGCTCAGGTCCCAGATGCCTCGGTCACTCAGGCCGGCGTCTCGCAGGGCCTGGGTGTGTTCTTCGGTCACCAGGGCGGGTGTGCGGGTGAGCAGAGAGGTGAAATCGAGCATGGCCCGCTGGCGCTTGTCGAGTTTGGCGCTGCGGTAGTTCATCACCATGTGTTCGCCCAGGGCTGGGTCGCCGCTCAGTACCCTAACGGCGGCACCGTGGGCGACCAGGCAGTAGAAGCATTTGTTCTCTGAGGAGACGACCACGGCCACCATTTCACGCTCGAGTTTGCTGAGTTCGCTTTCGCCGAGCATGAGTTCGTTGTAGAGGCGGGTGAAGCCTTCTAGCTGTTTGAGGTTGTGGCTGTAGGCGGTCAACACATTGGGGATCATGCCGAGTTTTTCCTGGCAGATCTGGAAGTACTTTTGGGTGTCTTCGGGCATGTCGCTGATCTCCGGGATGGGGAGATCCAGGGCGACGACATTCTTGTTATTGCTCATCCGCAGTTTCCTCCAAGGGCCTGGCCGACTTTGGAGCCGTTGTGGCGGTTCAGTTGGTTGCTGATCCAGTCGCCGGTGGCGACCAGTTTGTTCAGATCCACGCCGGTGTTGATGCCTAGGCCGTTAAGCAGGTATAGCACGTCTTCGGTGGCCACGTTGCCGGAGGCGCCTTTGGCGTAGGGGCAGCCGCCTAGGCCGGCGACGGAGGCGTCGATGATCGAGACGCCTTCTTCCAGCACCGCGTAAAGGTTGGCCAGGGCTTGGCCGTAGGTGTCGTGGAAGTGCGCGGCCAGTTTGTCCATGGGTACGTGGGCGGCGACGGCTTCGAGCATGCGTTTGGCTTTTAGCGGGGTGCCCACGCCGATGGTGTCGCCCAGGGAGATTTCGTGGCAGCCCATGTCGTACAGGGCTTTGGCTACGGTGGCGACTTGTGCCGGGGCGATGTCGCCTTCGTAGGGGCAGCCCATGACGGTGGAGACGTAGCCGCGCACGGGGATACCGTGTTTTCGGGCTTCTTCCAGCACCGGGGCGAAGCGTTCCAGGCTTTCGGCGATGGTGCAGTTGATGTTCTTTTTGGTGAAGGATTCGGACGCGGCGCCGAATACGGCCACTTCGTCGGCTTGCGCGGCCAGGGCGCCTTCAAAGCCCTTTAAATTCGGGGTGAGGGCGGAGTAGCGTACGCCGGGTTTGCGGGTGATGCCGGCCATCACGTCGGCGGCGTCGGCCATTTGTGGCACCCATTTGGGCGACACAAAGCTGGCGGCTTCGATGTGGCTCAGGCCGCAGTCGGCCAGTCGGTCGATCAGGCCGGTTTTGATGGCGGTGGCAATCACCGCGCCGGGCTCGTTCTGCAGGCCGTCCCGGGGGCTCATCTCAACCAGGCGCACCTGTTTGGGAAAGGCCATCAGCCTGCCTCCTCTTCGGTGACTTCGATGGCGATCAGTTCAGCACCTTCAGACACCTGGTCGCCTTCGGCGAAGAAAATGTCGGTGACTACGCCGTCGGCCGGGGCTTTGATGGCGTGTTCCATTTTCATGGCTTCCATGATCACCAGGCTTTGACCGGCTTTAACCTTGTCGCCGACTTTCGCTTGCACGGCCACAATGGCGCCGTTCATGGGTGCGGCCAGGCTGCCTTCGCCGGCCATTTCTTCAAAGCCGTAGCTTTCTTTGTAGAGGGTGCAGTTGAAGGTGTCGCCTTCGTAGAAGAGCATCAACTGGTCGTTGTGCAGGTTGCCGTGAACGCTGATGCGATGGCCGTTAATCACCGCCTGCAGGTAGTCGTCGTCCAGGCGCATGGTGAGGTTGTACACGCTGCCGCCCACGTACACCTGGTAGCGGTCGTCCCGTTCCAGAATTTTCAGGTCGTGGATGTCGTCGCCTACCTGCAACTGCAGCGGCTGGGCGTATTCGGAGTTCATGCGCCAGCTGTTCTGACGGGCGAAGGGCGACCAGGGGTCTGTGCTGATCACTTCCCGGGATTTGCGTTGCTCCAGCACAAAGCCGGCGGCCAGTACCAGGGCTTTGTGGGTATCCAACCTGGATTTCGGGAACAGCAGGTCGCGGTGGTCGTCGATAAAGCCGGTGGTCAGCTCTGCTTCCCGGAACGGCTGGGCGTCGGCCAGGGCATGCAGGAAGCGGATGTTGGTTTTCACGCCGGCGATGCGGTAGTGCTCCAGGGCCTGGACCATGCGGTTGATGGCCTGGTCCCGGGTTTCGTCCCACACGATCAGCTTGGCGATCATCGGGTCGTAGTGGATGCTGATGTCATCGCCTTCTGTGACGCCGGTATCCACCCGCACGTGGGCGCTTTCATCCGGGGTGCTCAGGTAGCGCAGGTTGCCGGTGGCGGGCAGGAAGTCCTGGTCCGGGTCTTCGGCGTAGATGCGCGCTTCCAGTGCGTGGCCCCGGGTTTTTACCTGGGATTGCTCCAGTGGCAGGGGCTCGCCCCAGGCCACTTTCAGCTGCCATTCCACCAGATCCTGGCCGGTGACCATTTCGGTGACCGGGTGTTCCACCTGCAGGCGGGTGTTCATTTCCATAAAGAAGAAAGAGCCGTCCACGTCGTACAGGAATTCGACGGTGCCGGCACCCACGTAGTTGATGGCTTGTGCGGCTTTAACGGCGGCTTCGCCCATGGCTTTGCGGGTTTTGTCACTCAGGCCCGGCGCCGGGGCTTCTTCCAGTACTTTCTGGTGGCGGCGCTGCACGGAGCAGTCCCGTTCCGCCAGGTACACGCCCTTGCCGCTCTGGTCGCAGAACACCTGGATTTCCACGTGCCGTGGCTGGGTCAGGTAGCGTTCGATGAGCATGTCCGGGTTGCCGAAGGCGTTCTTCGATTCCCGTTTGGCGGCGGCCAGGGCGTCGTCGAAGTCTTCCATGCGTTCCACCACCCGCATGCCTTTGCCACCGCCACCGGCGACGGCTTTCAGCAGCAGCGGGAAGCCGCATTTCTCGGCCTCCTGGCGCAGAGTTTCCGGGGATTGGTCGTCGCCGTGGTAGCCGGGCACCAGCGGTACGCCGGCTTTTTCCATAATGGCCTTGGCGGCGGACTTGGAACCCATGGCGGCGATGGCCGAGGAGGGCGGGCCAATGAAGACGATGTCGTTGGCTTCGCAGGCTTCGGCAAACTGGGTGTTCTCAGACAGGAAGCCGTAACCCGGATGGATGGCCTGGGCACCGCTTTCCTTGGCAATTTCGATGATCTTGCCGGCTTTCAGGTAGCTCTCGGAGCTGGGGGCCGGGCCAATGTGGAAGGCTTCGTCTGCCATGGCCACATGCCGAGCGTCTGCGTCTGCATCGGAATACACGGCAACGCAGCGGATGCCCATGCGATGGGCGGTATGGATGATCCGGCAGGCGATTTCGCCGCGGTTGGCAATCAGAATTTTGCTGAACATTGTTGTTATTCCTCCGGAACCCAGTTGGCCTTGCGCTTGTTCAGAAAGGCGCTGAGGCCTTCCTGTCCCTCTGCACCCACCCGGATGTCCGCGATGCGTTGTGCGGTGTCGTCGATCACGTCCTGGCCGATCACCCTGTGGCTGACGGCAAATACCAGATCTTTGGCGGCTTTCATGGCTTCTGGCCCGTTGAGGGCAAGCTGCAAAAGCAGTTCGTCGCAGCGGCGTTCCATGGCGCTTTCGTCTTCACACACTTCATGCACCAGGCCGAAGTGCTCGGCTTGCCGGGCGGTGAAAACTTCGGCACTGATAAAGTAGCGCCGGGCCTGGCGCTCGCCGATGGCGCGCACCACGTAGGGGCTGATCACGGCGGGAATCAGGCCGAGTTTGACTTCGCTCAGGCAGAAGCTGGCCTTCTCGGTAGCCAGTACGATGTCGCAGCAGGCGGCCAGGCCAACGGCGCCTCCGAAGGCGGCACCCTGAACCAGGCCGATCACCGGCTTGGACAGGTGGTTGAGCACGTTCATCAACCGCGCCAGTTGCCGCGAGTCGTCCAGGTTTTCCTGTCGGCTGTTGTCGGCCATGCGGCGCATCCAGCCCAGATCCGCTCCGGCGGAGAAGTGTTTGCCTTCGGAGCGCAGGATGACAACGTGGGTGTTGTTGTCTGCGTCTACCTGTTCCAGCGCCTTGATCAGTTGCTGGATGATCACGTCGTCAAAGGCGTTGCGTTTGTCAGGGCGGTTGAGCACAACCTCGGTGACACCCTTGGCGCGGTGATTGAGGCGAACCGCTGGTTCCTGATCGGTCATGGCGATGTCCTCCATCACATCCGGAACACGCCGAAGCGTGTTGGCTTGGCGGGTCGGTTGAGGGTGGCAGACAGGCTCAGGGCAACCACTTCGCGGGTCTGGGCCGGGTCGATCACGCCGTCGTCCCAGAGGCGCGCGCTGGCGTAGTAGGGGTGGCCCTGGTGTTCGTAGGTGTCGATGATCGGCTGCTTGAACTTGGCTTCTTCGTCGCTGCTCCAGTCCTGGCCTTTGCGCTCCATGCCTTCCCGTTTGACGGTGGCAAGCACGCCGGCGGCCTGTTCACCGCCCATCACGGAGATGCGGGCGTTCGGCCACATCCACAAGAAGTCCGGGCTGTAGGCGCGGCCGCACATGCCGTAGTTGCCCGCGCCGAAAGAACCGCCGATCAGTACGGTGATTTTCGGTACGTTGGCACAGGCCACGGCCATGACCATTTTGGCGCCGTGTTTGGCGATGCCTTCAGCCTCGTATTTCTGGCCCACCATAAAGCCGGTGATGTTCTGCAGGAACAACAGCGGGATGTTGCGCTGGCAGCAGAGTTCGATGAAGTGCGCGCCTTTTTGCGCGGACTCGCTGAACAGGATACCGTTGTTGGCGATGATGCCCACCGGGTAGCCGTGAATGTGGGCAAAGCCGGTAACCAGGGTTTGGCCGTAGTAGCGTTTGAATTCGTCGAATTCGGAGCCGTCGACAATGCGGGCGATCACATCGCGCACGTCGAACTGCTTGCGCAAGTCGGTGCCGACGATGCCGTAGATTTCTTCGGCGCTGTACAGGGGCGCTTTGGGCTTGCGGATTTCCACGTCCACCGGTTTGCGGCGGTTGAGGTTGGAGATGCAGCGCCGGGCGATGTCCAGGGCGTGGGCGTCGTTTTCGGCGTAGTGGTCGGCCACGCCGGAGATTTTGCAGTGTACGTCTGCGCCGCCCAGGTCTTCGGCGCTGACCACTTCGCCGGTGGCGGCTTTCACCAGCGGCGGGCCGGCCAGGAAGATGGTGCCCTGGTCGCGCACGATGATGGATTCATCGGCCATGGCGGGCACGTAGGCGCCGCCGGCCGTGCACAGGCCCATGACGACGGCGATCTGGGGGATGTCGTCGGCGCTCATGCGGGCCTGGTTGTAGAAGATGCGGCCGAAGTGGTCGCGGTCCGGGAAGACTTCGTCCTGCCTTGGCAGGTTGGCGCCGCCGGAGTCCACCAGGTAGATGCAGGGCAGGCGGTTTTCCAGGGCGATTTCCTGGGCGCGCAGGTGTTTTTTGACCGTGAGCGGGTAGTAGCTGCCGCCTTTGACGGTGGCGTCGTTGGCGATGATCATGCATTCGGTGCCGGAGACGCGGCCCACTCCGGCCACCACGCCAGCTGCCGGGACTTCTTCGTCGTAGACGTTGTAGGCGGCGAACTGGCCGATTTCGAGGAACGGGGAGCCGTCATCCAGGAGGCGGTTGATGCGCTCTCTGGGCAGCAGTTTGCCGCGGGCGATGTGGCGTTCCTGGTAGCTTGGGCCGCCGCCTTGCTGGATGGTGGCGACTTTTTCTTTCAGGTCTGCGACGGCTTTGGCCATGGCGTTCTGGTTGGCCAGGAATTCGTCGGACCTCGGGTTTATTTTGCTCTGCAGTATCGTCATTTGTTCTCGTCCCATTATTTGGGGGCGCGGGGTTGGCAGGATGCCCTTCCGGAAACCGCTACGAGCACATCCATGTGCGCTTCTCTCAGGCCATCCTTGGCCTTCGACATTTCCGGAAGGGCATCCCGCCAACCCCTCGGCATGCTTTGGGTGCGGGATTCTCGGAAAGACACCCTGCCAGGCCCTCGTCGTGCTTTGAGTGCTAGCGTCCGTAAAACTCTGGAAGCCACTGGCTTGGAACTGTTTTTTATTTGTTCAGGTACAGCTCTCTGCCGATCAGCATTCGCCGGATCTCAGACGTGCCCGCGCCGATTTCATAAAGTTTGGCGTCTCGCAGCAGGCGGCCTGTGGGGTATTCGTTGATGTAGCCGTTGCCGCCGAGCAGCTGGATGGCGTCCAGGGCCAGTTTGGTGGCCATTTCGGCGGAGTAGAGGATGGCGCCGGCGGCGTCTTTGCGGGTGGTTTCGCCGCGGTCGGCGGACATGGCGACCATGTAGACGTAGGATTTGGCGGTGTTCATCCAGGTGTACATGTCGGCGACTTTGCCCTGTACCAGTTCGAATTCGCCGATGGCCTGGCCGAATTGTTTGCGTTCGCGGATGTAGGGTACGACCACGTCCATGGCGGCTTGCATGATGCCCAGGGGGCCGCCGGAGAGGACGAGGCGTTCGTAGTCGAGGCCGCTCATGAGGACTTTGGCGCCGTTGCCTTCGCCGCCGAGGACGTTCTCTTTGGGTACTTTGCAGTCTTCGAACACCAGTTCACAGGTGTTGGAGCCGCGCATGCCGAGTTTGTCGAGTTTCTGGTGGCGGCTGAAGCCTGGGTAGTCGCGTTCTACGATGAAGGCGGTGACGCCTTTGGAGCCGGCTTTTACGTCGGTTTTGGCGTAGATCACGTAGGTGTTGGCGTCCGGGCCGTTGGTGATCCACATTTTGTTGCCGTTGAGGACGAAGTGGTCGCCTTCGTCGCGGGCACTGAGCTTCATGGAGATGACGTCGGAGCCGGCGTTGGGCTCAGACATGGCGAGGGCGCCGATGTGTTCGCCGCTGACCAGTTTGGGCAGGTATTTCTGTTTCTGTTCTTCGGTGCCGTTGCGGTGAATCTGGTTTACACACAGGTTGGAGTGGGCGCCGTAAGACAAGCCAACGGAGGCGGAGGCGCGGCTGATTTCTTCCATGGCGATGACGTGCGCCAGGTAGCCCATGTCTGAGCCGCCGTATTGCTCGCCCACGGTAATACCCAGCAGGCCCATGTCGCCCATTTTCCGCCACAGGTCCATGGGGAACTCGTTGTTGCGGTCGATCTCTTCAGCGCGCGGTGCGATTTCAGCGGCGGCGAAGCCGTTGATCTGTTCGCGCAGCATGTCGAGGGTTTCGCCGAGACCGAAATTGAGTTCTGAGTATTGTGATTTCATCGTTGGCTACCTTGTTGTTCTTGAATTGGGTCTGTGTGCTTCGTCACGCTCAGGTGACGGTTTGTTTGGATTCTTTTTGCCCTGCGTCCTGCTGTTTCTTTTTCTTCTGCAGGTCTTCCAGTGCTTCGCGGCACCGGGTTTCGGCGGTTTCGATTTCCATTTCCGCCTGGGCAATGTCGTTTTTCTGTTGTTCGAGCTGGGCGCGCCTGTCGGCGAGGATTTCCAGCATCTTCAAAAGCTGTTTCTCGTTACCGGTGAGGGTTTCGTCCCACAGGTCGAACAGTTCCCTGGTTTCTGCCAGGGAGAAGCCCATGCGCTTGCCCCGGAGAATAAGCTTCAACCGAACCCGGTCTTTGGTGCTGAAGATGCGGGTTTGGCCCCTTCGGGTGGGCTTGAGCAGGCCCTGATCCTCGTAGAATCGGATGCTTCGGGTTGTCACGTCGAACTCCTGGGAGAGCTCGCTGATGCTGAAGGTTCTTTTTTCGTTCATCACGATTTCCTTTTTAGACCAAGGTTAGATAAAGTTTACGTAAACGTAAAGTAGTTTTCGGGTCCGATTTTCAACAAATACAATCCTGAGAATAGGAGTGCATGATGGAATTCAAGAATGTGGCGGCCATTGTAACAGGCGGGGCGTCCGGGCTGGGCGAGGGCGCCGCGCGTGCCCTGGCGGCTGCCGGGTGTAAAGTCGCGATCCTGGATCTTCAAAAAGAGCAGGGCGAAAAAGTAGCCGCAGACATTGGCGGGATTTTTGTAGAGTGCGATGTGAGCTCTGCGGAAAGTGCCGAAGCCGCCATCAATGCTGCGCGGGAGGCCCATGGCCCCTGCGGTGTTGCGGTGAACTGCGCAGGTATCGCGCCGGCGGCGAAGATCCTGGGCCGGGAAGGTGTGATGCCACTGGACAGCTTCAGCAAGGTGATTCAGGTAAACCTGATTGGTACCTTCAACATCCTTCGCCTGGCCGCAGCCGACATGGCCCAGCGTGAGCCCAACGCCGATGGCGAGCGTGGTGTGATCATCAATACGGCTTCTGTAGCGGCTTACGAGGGCCAGATTGGCCAGGCCGCCTACAGTGCTTCCAAGGGCGGGGTTGTGGCACTGACTCTGCAATCCGCCCGCGAGCTGGCCCGTGAAGGTATCCGCGTGAACACCATCGCCCCCGGCCTGTTTATGACACCGATGATGGCCGGTATGCCGGAAGAAGTGCAGGACAGCCTGGCGGCGACACTGCCGTTTCCCAAGCGATTGGGTAAGCCGGAAGAGTTCGGCATGATGGTAGACCAGATGGTGCGCAACCCGATTCTGAACGGCGAAGTGATTCGTCTGGACTGCGCCCTGCGCATGGCGCCCAAGTGAATTGATGCAAACCACCCGCCACAAGCGGGTTCAGGCAATTGGATTCGCCACAAGCGAACGAATAACAACAGGTGAGTAATATGACCAACCACGTCGATCAAGAAGAATTGGCCATGTTTCGGGAGTCGGTGATCAAGGCCCTGGAAGCCGAGGTGAAACCACACTACGAAGCCTGGGAGAAAAGCGGCATCGTGCCACGGGAGCTCTGGAATACCCTGGGCAACGCCAGTTTACTGTGTGTCGACGTGCCGGAAGACTGCGGCGGCATTGGTGCGCCTTTCCAGTTTTCTGTGGTGGTGGGCGAAGAAATGGCCCGCATGGGCTTCGGGGCGCTGTCTACCAACGTGATGGTGCACTCGGACATCGTGGCGCCTTACCTCAGCCACATCGGCAACGAGGCCCAACGCCAGCAATGGTTGCCAAAAATGGTCTCCGGCGAAGCCGTCGGCGCCATCGCCATGACCGAACCGGGCGCGGGCAGTGACCTGCAGGCCATGCGTACCAGTGCGGTAAAGGATGGTGACGATTACATCCTCAATGGCTCCAAAACCTTCATCACCAACGGCCAGCACGCCGACATGGTGATCGTTGCCGCCAAAACCGACCCGAAAGCTGGCGCCCGGGGCATCAGTTTGTTCCTGGTGGACACCTCATTGCCGGGCTTCAGTAAAGGCCGCAACCTGGACAAAATCGGCCAGCACTCCGGCGATACCTCCGAGCTGTTTTTCTCGGACATGCGTGTTCCCTCGTCGGCTTTGCTAGGCGAGGAAGGGCAGGGCTTCATGTACCTGATGCGGGAACTACCCCGCGAACGCCTGGTGATCGGCGCCCTCGGCGTCGCTGCTGCCCGAGGCTCCCTGGACCTGACCATTGCCTACGCCCAGGAGCGGGAACTGTTCGGCCAGAAGCTCAGCCAGCTGCAGAACACCCGCTTCGAAATCGCCCGCATGGAAACGGACTACCGCATCAACAAGGCGTTTGTTGATCAGTGCATCCGCGAATACGAAGACGGCAAACTGGATGCGCCCACGGCGTCCATGGCCAAGTACAGCGCCACGGAGATGCAGTGCCGGGTGGCTGATGGTTGTTTGCAGTTATTTGGGGGCTACGGTTACACCACCGAATATCCGATTTCCCGGAACTTTATCGATGCTCGGGTGCAGAGGATTTACGGCGGTACTTCAGAGGTGATGAAAGAGATTATTGCCCGTTCGGTACTTGGGCGCTGAGGGGGCTGGCTTCGGCTCCTAGCCTGATGGTTGGCGGGCGGGTACGGGGGGTATGGGGTATTTTTCTTCTGGGAAAAACAACTCGCTTCGCTCAGACATCTTTTTCCCTGCCAGAAAAATACCCCATACCCCCCTACCGACGTGCAGCACGGGAATACCAAGGGAAAAAAACAAATGCAGTTATTTAGCGACTACCCGCCAATGCCCGTCGGCGCGGGGTGGTTGTTGGATTTTTTGCCGGAAAAAGATGTCTGAGCGAAGCGAGTTGTTTTTCCAAAAAAAATTCAACAGCCACCCCGCAAGCCCGCCCGCAAACCGGAAGGCTGGGAACCCAAACAAGACCGATGAGCAAGATAAGAACACCAACTAGATTCCGTTGCAGGAGAACATAAAACATGAACAACGATATCGTAATAGCAGGCTCCGCCAGAACCCCGATGGGGGGCATGATGGGCTCTTTGAGCTCTGTGCGTTCACCGGAACTGGGTGCGGTTTCCATCAAGGCGGCCATTGATCGTGCCGGGCTGCAGCCGGCCGATATACAGGAAATCATCATGGGCTGCGTGCTACCTGCCGGCCTCGGCCAGGCACCTGCGCGGCAGGCATCCCGCGCTGCCGGTATTCCGGATAGCAGTGGCTGCACCACCATCAACAAAATGTGCGGCTCCGGCATGCAAGCCGTCATCATGGCCCACGACCAGATCAAAGCCGGCACCAACAACATCATGATCGCCGGTGGTATGGAGAACATGAGCCAGGCACCGTATCTGTTACCGAAAGCCCGCGCCGGCATGCGCATGGGCCACGGCCAGGTGATGGACAGCATGTTCCTGGATGGCCTGGAAGACGCCTACGAAGGCGGGCTGATGGGCGTATTTGCCCAGCGCACCGCCGATAAATTCAACATCACCCGCCAGGCCATGGACGCGTTCGCCATCGGTTCCCTGCAAAAGGCCCTGGCGGCCATCGAGAACGGCTGGTTCCTGGATGAAATCGTTCCGGTCACCGTCTCTGGCCGGGGTGGTGACACGGAAGTAGACACCGACGAACAACCGGGCAACGCCAAGCCCGAAAAAATTCCCCAGCTGAAACCGGCCTTTGCCAAAGACGGCTCAGTAACCGCCGCCAACTCCAGCTCCATCAGCGACGGCGCCTCTGCCCTGGTGCTGACTTCAGCGGCTGAAGCAGATGCCCGAGGCCTTGTCCCACAAGCCAGAATCGTGGCCCACGCCACCCATGCCCGCTTGCCGGCAGAGTTCACGCTGGCCCCGATTGGCTCCATTGAGAAAGTGGTCAAGAAAGCCGGCTGGACGTTGGATGATGTCGACCTGTTCGAGATCAACGAAGCCTTCGCAGTGGTCACCCTGGCCGCCATCAATGAGCTGAAATTATCTGCGGAAAAGGTCAACGTGCACGGCGGCGCTTGCGCCCTGGGCCACCCCATCGGCTCCTCTGGCTCCCGTATCATCATTACCCTGATCAACGCCCTCAAACAGCGTGGTCTGAAGCGTGGTGTGGCATCGCTGTGTATTGGTGGCGGTGAAGCGACTGCGGTGGCCATCGAGGTGGTCTGAGTTCCGCTCTGAGCCTTCTGGTTTTGGTGTGGGGGTGGTTTGGGCTCCTGGCCTTCCCGGTTTGCGGGCTGGGTATGGCTTCGGCTCCTAGCCTGGTGGTTGGCGGGCGGGTACGCGGGGTATGGGGTATTTTTCTTCTGGGAAAAACAACTCGCTGCGCTCAGACATCTTTTTCCCTGCCAGAAAAATACCCCACACCCCCCTACCGACGTGCAGCACAGGAATACCAAGGGGAAAAACAAATGTAGTTATTTAGCGAATTCCCGCCAATGCCCGTCGGCGCGGGGTGGTTGTTGGGTTTTTTGCCGGAAAAAGATGTCTGAGCGAAGCGAGTTGTTTTTCCAAAAAAAATCCAACAGCCACCCCGCAAGCCCGCCCGCACATCCGGAAGGCTGGGCGCCCAAGCCCAAGCCCAAGCCCAAGCCCAAGCCCAAGCCCAAGCCCAAGCCCAAGCCCAAGCCCAAGCCCGATGACCAGGAACCAAGAACGCGTTGACCCCAGTCATGAACCGTAACGTCTGATTTGTTAGGCTTCCGTGCAAATAAGCCATATCACGGGGAGCCAGGTACCGTTGACCAAGCGCCACGAGTTTATCGAGGAATCCCGAAAGCAATGGAGTTCCGAGCCCGCATTTGTTTTCTCCATGGCCGCTGCAGCCGTCGGCCTCGGGAACCTCTGGCGGTTTCCCTACATGGTTGGGGAGAACGGTGGCGGGGCTTTCGTGGTGGCCTATCTGCTGGCGCTTGTGGTTGTCGTTCTGCCGATCATGATTCTGGAGGTCGCAGCCGGACGGCTGTCTGAGGGCAGTACCGTTCAGACTTTCCGGCAGGTGAACCGGTTTGGGGCCATCTACGGCTGGTTTGTGGTGCTGATCACCATGGCCATCACCAGCTATTACCTGGTGATTACCGGCTGGACGCTGGGCTATGCGGTGGATGCTGCCACGGACGACCTCCGCGTGTTCAGTGAATACAGTGCCGGTTACAACTCGCTATGGTACTTCCTGATCGTAACGGTACTGGCTGCCATCATCCTGGCTCGGGATGTGAAGGCTATCGAGGTCTTCTCGAAAATGCTGATGCCCGTGCTGCTGTTGGTGATGATAGGGCTGATGCTGTTTGCCTCGACGACGCCGGGTTGGGAGCAAACCAAGTCCTTCTTTTTTGACGTGGACTGGACCCGGCTTGCAGACGGTCGTCTGTGGGCGTTTGCCTTCGGGCAAGCCTTTTATACTCTCGCCATTGGGCAGGGATATCTGGTCACCTATGGCAGTTTTATTCCCCGCAAAACCCACGTGCCCCGAGCTTGCCTGGTCGTTGCCGGTACCGAGACCAGTGTTGCCTTGCTGGCGGGATGGATGATTTTCCCGTTTGTGTTCAGTCTGGGCATGGAGCCTACCGAAGGCAGTCAGCTGGCGTTTGTGACCATGCCGCAAGTGTTCGAAGACATGCGTGGTGGTTACTGGGTTGGCGTGCTCTTCTTCGCGCTGTTCTTCATGGCCGCATTCAGCTCCAGCCTCGCCGGTTTGAAAGTCATGATTGCCGCGGTGGCGGAGGAGTTCCGGCTGAGTAACGTTGCCGCAGTGAGTATCGTAACGGTTGTCATGCTAGTGCTTGGTACCGCCTCAGCACTCAGTTTCACGCCCCTTGAATGGACCATTGCCGGTGAGCCGGTGCTGGACGTTATTGATCGTGTGGCTGGTGGCAACGTGATTATCTTCTCCGGAGTATTCGGTGCCGCATTGTTCTGCTGGTTCATCCCGCCCCAACGCATTCGCACTGTTCTTGGAACAGAAAGCCGTTGGTGGGAGTGGCGTATGTACCTGGTCGGGCGGTTTCTGCCGGTGCTGGTGTTGCTCTGGATTGTAGTCACCTACGCGCTCAGCCAGCTTGGTTTTGGTTAGTAGCCCTCTGGGTGTGGAGGTGAGGTCTTATTTGGGCTCCCAGCCTTTCGAATTTGCGGGCGGGCTTTCGGGGTGGCTGGCATTGGCGGGCATCCGCTTGATAAAAGCACTTGTCGTTTTTGCACTCAGGAAGGGAAAGGCTCGACTCGGTGCAACGGTCACGCGCACTTCGGGATACCTTCTTTTCTTTTACCCTCGGTATTCCTGTGCTGCCCGTCGGTAGGGGGGTATGGGGTATTTTTCTGGCAGGGAAAAAGATGTCTGAGCGCAGCGAGTTGTTTTTCCCAGAAGAAAAATACCCCATACCCCGCGTACCCGCCCGCAAACCAAACAGGCTAGGAGCCCAACTCAGAAACCCAAGTCAACACTCAAGAAGCCCGAAACTGCCGGGCATCAAGCTTGAGCTTGCCCAGGCGGGAATTGAGGGTCGTTGGCTTGATGCCAAGAAGTGCCGCCGCCCCGTCGTCTCCGAAGATGCGCCCGCCCGTCATTTTCAGCGCCTTGATCAGGTTCTGTTTCTCCAGCTCCTTCAAGTCTACCTCGGTCAACAACTCACTGTCGTAGTGGCGCGATGGCGTTGAGTTTGCTGCGGCATGCGCAGGAGTCTCGGTACCGGGAAGGTCCAGATCCAGGCGGCCATCGGCGGTAATCACCTGGCGTTCGATGACGTTTTCCAGTTCCCGAACGTTGCCCGGCCAGTGGTAGGCCTTGAGGGTCACCACGTCTCGTTCTGTCAGAACCAGCGGTGGCCGGTTGAACTTCTGGCAGGCCCGGTTCAGGAATTCCTGGGCCAGCATGGGAATATCTTCAAGCCGCCTGCGCAGGGGAATGGATTCGATAGGGAAGACATTGAGGCGAAAATACAGATCTTCCCGGAAGGTCTTCTCCTGTACCTCTGTTTTTAGATCCCGGTTGGTGGCGGCAATCACTCTTACATCGACGGCGCGAGTCTTGTTCTCACCCACGCGTTCGAACTGCTGATCCTGAAGCACCCGCAACAGCTTGCCCTGCAATTCCAAAGGGATTTCACCCACTTCATCCAGAAACAGGGTGCCGCCGTCGGCCAGTTCGAATCGGCCGATTCTGTCGTTCACGGCGCCGGTGAAGGCGCCTTTGATGTGGCCGAAGAACTCGCTCTCAAACAGGTCTTTTGGAATGGCCGCGCAGTTTACCCGGATCAGCGGGCGGTCTCGGCGGGTGCTGGCCTGGTGGATGGCGCGGGCAATCAACTCCTTGCCGGTGCCGGATTCGCCGGTGATCAGAACGTTGGCATCTGTCGGGGCCACCATGCCGATGCGCCGCACGATGGCTTTGATGGCGTCGCTCTGGCCGAGGATTTCGTGGAAGTGGAACTCCGCGCTGAGTTCTTCCTGCAGGTAGGCGTTTTCCATTTCCAGCCGGCGTTTCAGGCTTTCGACTTCTTCCAGTGCTGATTGCAGTTCCTTCTGGGCTTGCAGTCTGGAGGAGATATCCCGGAAAACCACGACCGCACCCACCGGGTGGCCGTTGTCCATGATCGGGGTGCTGGTGTATTCCACCGGGAACCCGGTGCCGTCTTTGCGCCAGAACCAGTCGTCGCCAACGCGCTTGATGCTGCCATCCCGGAAAGCGCCGTAGATGGGGCATTCTTTCAGTGGGAACAGGCTGCCGTCTTCGTGGGAGTGGTGCACCACGCGGTGTATTACCCGCCCCATGAGTTCATCCATTCGCCAGCCCAGCATGCGCTCGGCGGCAGGGTTGGCGAAGGTGGTGCGGCCTTCGGCGTCTACCCCGTAAATGCCTTCGCCCACGGCGTGGAGAATCAGCTGGTTCTCCCGCTCCATATCCTTGAACAGTTCTTCCACTCGCCGCCACTCCAGCAAACCGCCCCGGTGGTAGTGATTGGCTTCGTGGCGTTCGCGTAGGGTTCTCAGTTGGCGTCGGTCACGCAGCAGCAGTAACAGGGTTTGCGATTCGGCTTCTCCCACGCAGGAAGAAGAAATTTCCAGTTCAACCGTGTGGCCGTCCCGGTGTTTCAGGTGGAAATCGCGGCTCCAGCTGTGGCTGCGGAACAGGGTTTCTTCGGTGAAATTGATCAGCTGGGGCCGCTGGTCAGCAAACAGCTGGGTACATGCCATGCCGGCAATGGATTGCCTGTCGGTGCCCGCCATTCGTGCCATGGCGCTGTTGGCAGCGAGGATCAGGTCCTGGCCCGCGTCCACCAGAAGGGCAGCCTCTGGCAGGTGGTTGATCCATTGGTGTGTTTCGATGCGTTCGGGCTGGTTCATGCCGGGCTTCCGCTTGAGTGACGGTAAAACCCAAACAAAGCCTGTGCCAACTACGAAAAATCGAAGCGATCGCTACGAGAAATCGTGGTTTACGAAATATCGTAGTTCGCCGGGTTAGCATTCGTTTGTATTAAACCCCATAAAAACAATGAGGTAGAGGTTTTCATAAAGTTGGCACGAACCCCGCAATAGTCATCTCAGAACGTGCTGTTTGCCAAGGCCAAATTCTGGCCGGGCAGAACCAGAGTCTTAGTTGCACCGCAAGAGTGCAAAAAAACTATCTGAGAGTAGGGAGAGTGCACCATGACAACCAAAAGCCTTGGAAACCCGTTTGACGGCGACCAGTCACTGATCCACGCGAAAACCTGTGGTTGCCCGGAATGTAAGCCTGGTGACAGCCTGCCGTCTGTATCGCTGAACCTTCGCCAGACAGGGGGCGAGCAAGCCACAGGCTCTGCGGCCGGGATGGATTCCGAAGCCATGATGGACCGTGCCATCGAAAGCGCTGTGGTGCGCTCCGTGTTCGGCCATAACGATCACAGCCGCCGCAGCTTTATGAAGATGATGGGGGCAGGGACCGCAGCCGCTTTGCTGGGCTCCGTGTTCCCCATGGACAAAGCCAAGGCGGCGGTGAAGGAGTCGCTCGGCAAGCTGGAGAAAACCAAGCTGAACGTTGGCTTTGTGCCGATCACCTGTGCCACGCCCATCATTATGGCCGCTCCGATGGGGTTTTATGAGCGCTATGGCCTGGACGTCACCGTCACCAAAACCGCCGGTTGGGCCGTGGCTCGGGACAAGTCACTGGCGGGTGAATACGACGCCTCACACATGCTCACTCCCATGCCCCTGGCCATGACTATGGGCGCCGGTTCCACGCCGGAGCCATTCATCATGCCAGCGGTGGAGAATATCAACGGCCAGGCCATCGTGCTGCACGTGGACCACATGGACAAGCGTGACCCTAAGCAATGGAAGGGCTTCAAGTTTGGTGTGCCGTTTGAATACTCCATGCACAACTTCCTGTTGCGCTATTACCTGGCTGAAAACGGCATTGATCCGGATAAAGACGTTCAGATCCGGGTGGTTCCGCCACCTGAGATGGTCGCCAACCTGCGCGCCGGCAACCTGGATGGCTACCTGTCACCAGACCCGTTCAACCAGCGAGCGGTTTGGGAGAAGGTTGGCTTCATTCACATGCTCACCAAGGATATCTGGGAAGGGCACCCATGCTGCGCCTTCGCCTGCAGCCAGAAGTTTGCCAGCCAGAATCCGAATACCTACGGCGCTCTGCTGCGCGCCATCATCGACGCCACCCAGTACTCCAATGAGCCTGAAAATCGCAAAGAGATCGCCGAGGCCATTGCCCCGCGGAACTACCTGAACCAGCCGGTACCGGTGATCCAGCAAGTGCTGACAGGCCGCTACGCCGATGGCCTGGGCGAGGTGCAGAACGTGCCCGACCGCATCGATTTCGACCCGTTCCCGTGGCATTCCATGGGCGTGTGGATTCTGACCCAGATGAAACGCTGGGGCTACATTGAGGGCGATGTGGATTACAAGGGCATTGCTGAGCAGGTCTACCTGGCGGGTGAAACCGGCAAGCTGATGCGCGAGATGGGGTACAGCGCACCCACCGAAACCTACAAAACCCACACCATCATGGGCAAAACCTTTGATCCGGAAACACCGGAAGAGTATGCCCGTAGCTTCGCCATCGGGAGGATTTGATCATGGCCTCGTTGAATGTGAGGGCAGCACTGCTGTCGGTGTCTTTCCTGATCCTGGCACTTGGCATGTGGGAAATGGCCACCCAGCCGCCCGCGGCGACGGAGGCTACGTCAGAGTATGAATTGCTGATGGGCGTCTCGGGGTCAGAATCTCGTGTGCCGCCGCCATCAGCAGTCATCAAAGTGGCCTGGGCGGAGCTGTCTAACCCGTTCTATGACGCGGGTGCCAATGACAAAGGCATCGGCATTCAGCTGGCCTACTCGGTTTACCGGGTGCTGACGGGGTATCTGGCGGCCATGGCGATTGCCCTGCCATTGGGCTTCCTGATCGGCATGTCACCGCTGATGTACAAGGCGCTCAACCCTTACATCCAGGTGCTGCGACCGATCTCACCCCTGGCCTGGATGCCGCTGGCCCTGTTCATCATCCAGGATTCGGATGCGTCGGCCATCTTCGTGATCTTCATCTGCTCTATCTGGCCCATGCTGCTGAACACCGCCTTCGGCGTGGCCAACGTGCGGTCGGACTGGGTCAACGTGGCCCGCACCCACGAGCTCAATCCGTTCAAGACCGCGATTACGGTGATTCTGCCGGCGGCAGCACCAACCATCCTCACCGGCATGCGCATCTCCATCGGTATCGCCTGGCTGGTGATTGTGGCGGCGGAAATGCTCGTGGGCGGAACCGGCATTGGCTACTACGTGTGGAACGAGTGGAACAACCTGGACCTCGCCAGTGTGATCTTCTCCATCCTGATGATCGGGGTGGTGGGCATGCTGCTGGACCTGGCCCTGGGCAAGGCTCAGAAGCTGGTTGAATACAAAGAATGATCGGGCAGGGCGCCGGTTGTCTGGCGCCCGCCAGAACCCTCCGACTGGAGAATTGATATGAGTAAGTCATTCCTGGAAGTAGATGGATTGTCGAAGGTATACCCGGACGGCCAGGGCGGTGAGTTGACAGTCTTCGAAGACATCCGCTTCGCCCTGCAGAAAGGCGAGTTTGTGTGCATCATCGGCCATTCCGGCTGTGGCAAATCCACCATCCTGAACGTGTTGGCCGGCCTGGACGAGGCCAGTACCGGCAACGTGGTTATGAACGGAAAAGAGGTGAAAGGCCCGGGCCTGGAGCGCGGCGTGGTGTTTCAGAACTACAGCCTGTTGCCCTGGAAAACCGCGCTGAACAACATCATCTTTGGGGTAAAGGCTCGCTGGCCCAGCTGGTCCAAAGAGAAGGTGCGAGAGCACAGCGAGCGATACCTGAAAATGGTCGGTCTGGACCACGCCATGGACCGCAAGCCCTCCCAGCTGTCTGGCGGTATGCGCCAGCGGGTGAGCATCGCCCGCGCCTTCGCCACCCAGCCAGAGCTGCTGTTGCTGGATGAACCCTTTGGGGCTCTGGATGCCCTCACCCGCGGGGTGATTCAGGACGAGCTGGTAAAAATCTGGGAAGAAACCCGCCAGACCGTGTTCATGATCACCCACGATGTGGACGAGGCCATTCTGCTGTCGGACCGCATCTTCCTGATGTCCAACGGCCCCAATGCCCGCATTGCCGAAAGCGTGAAGGTAAACCTGCCACACCCGCGCTCCCGGGCCACCATTTTCCAGAACCCTGCCCATCAAAAGATCCGGCATTACCTGGTGGATTTTCTGGTGAATCGAAGTGGTTCAGCGCTGCCGGAGCAGGATGGCAGCCCGAGAGTAGTAGACCCCAGCACCGATGAGCTGACGTCCGAGCCGGTGCCGGCCGAATCCGAGACCAAGACCGAAACCACCGCGCGAGCGGTGAATGCTTGATGTTGATTGTCCACAAGAGGAAATGACCATGATGAACAAAGAACTGATGACTGCAAAAATCCTGGAAGCCAAAGTTGCCAAGGGCATGACCTGGGAAGCGATTGCTGAATCCATTGGCATGTCCCCGGTGTTCACCACCTCAGCCTGCCTGGGTATGAACAGCTTCACCGAAGACAAGGCGTTCGCGCTGTGCGAAACCCTGGGCCTGGACAAGCCGGTGGCAGAAGCATTGCAGGTTTGCCCGAAGAAAGCCTGGGAAGGCGGTGTACCCCAGGACCCGCTGATCTACCGTTTATATGAGATTGTGGGTGTGTATGGCGACACCATGAAGGAGCTGATCCATGAGAAGTTTGGTGATGGCATTATGAGTGCGATTGATTTCACCATGGATATCGAGAAAGAAGAGAACCCCAAGGGTGACCGGGTGGTGGTTACACTTAACGGGAAGTTCCTGCCTTACAAAGCTTGGTAGTTTTGAGTTTGCCCGCTCCTAGCCTTCTGGTTATGGGGCGGGTACGGGGGGTATGGGGTATTTTTCTTCTGGGAAAAACAACTCGCTTCGCTCAGACATCTTTTTCCCTGCCAGAAAAATACCCCATACCCCCCTACCGACGTGCAGCACAGGAATACCAAAGGCAAAAAGAAACTAAAGCAAATTCAGGTTTGAAGAGAGCGTTGCACTAATTCGATCAATTCCCCTTTCGGCACAAAAAATACCGGCCTTGTTATCAAGCGAATACCCGCCAATGCGCCGTCGGCGCGGGGTGGTTGTTGGATTTTTTGCCGGAAAAAGATGTCTGAGCGAAGCGAGTTGTTTTTCCAAAAAAAATTCAACAGCCACCCCGCAAGCCCGCCCGCAAACCGGAAGGCTGGGAGCCCAAGCCAAACGGTACCCGCCCCTCAACCAGCAGGCTAGGAGCCCAAGCCCGACCCCCAGTCCGGACTAGGGCAGGTCAGTAACGGCCCCCGTAGATGCAGAACTGACCACCCGGGCATACTTGGCGAGAACACCCCGAGTGAATCTTGGCTCGGGTGGCGTCCAGGCTTTGCGGCGTTTCTCCATTTCCTCTTCAGAGAGCTCCAGGATGATAGAGTTGTTGACTGCATCAATGGTGATGGTGTCGCCATCTTCTACCAGGGCAATCGGCCCACCAACGGCCGCCTCCGGGGTGATGTGACCAACCACGAAGCCGTGGCTGCCGCCGGAGAACCGGCCGTCGGTGATCAGGGCAACATCGCTGCCCAGGCCCTTGCCCATGATGGCGGAAGTTGGGCTGAGCATTTCCCGCATGCCGGGGCCGCCTTTGGGGCCTTCGTAGCGGATGACCAGCACATCGCCGGCCACCACAGTGCCGTCAAGGATGCGCTCCTGGGCTTCTTCTTCGGAATGGAACACCCGTGCCCGGCCGGAGAAGTGGGTGCCTTCCTTGCCGGTGATCTTAGCGACGGAGCCTTCCGGTGCCAGGTTGCCAAACAGAATGCGCAAGTGACTGTCTGCTTTGATGGGGTTTTCAAAGGCCCGGATGATTTGCTGGTCTTCCGGGTAGGGGGTAACTGTCGCGAGGTTTTCAGCCAGGGTTTTTCCGGTCACCGTCATGCAGTCGCCGTGCAGCAGGCCCCTCTCCAGCAGCATCTTCATCAACGGCTGGATACCGCCGATGGCCACCAGCTCCGACATCATGTAATGGCCAGACGGGCGCAGGTCCGCCAACACCGGAACCTGTTTGCCAATGCGCACGAAGTCATCCAGCGATAACTCCACACCAACCGTACTGGCCATGCCCAGCAGGTGCAGTACCGCGTTGGTGGAACCGCCCAGGGCAATGACCACGGTAATCGCGTTCTCGAAAGCCTCACGAGTCATGATGTCGGACGGCTTGATGTCTGCTTCCAGCAGCTTCAGCACCGCCGCACCAGCGGCTTCGCAGTCAGCCAGTTTGGTGTCAGACACCGCATTCTGCGCCGAACTGCCCGGCAGGCTCATGCCCATGGCCTCAATGGCCGAGGCCATGGTATTGGCCGTGTACATACCCCCACAGGAACCCGGCCCCGGAATGGCGGTTTCCTCGATCTGCTTCACCTCAATCAGGTCCATATTGCCGCGGGCATGGGCACCCACCGCTTCGAAAACCGAAATGATATCGGTGTGATTCTCACCGGGCATGATGGTACCGCCGTAAACAAACACCGACGGCCGGTTCAGCCGCGCCAACCCCATCATGCAACCCGGCATGTTCTTGTCACAGCCACCAATCGCCACCAGCCCGTCAAAACCCTCACAACCGGCCACGGTTTCAATGGAATCCGCAATCACCTCCCGCGACACCAGCGAATACTTCATCCCCTCCGTGCCGTTGGCAATGCCGTCTGAAATCGTGATGGTGTTAAAAATCAGACTTTTGCCCCCCGCTGCGTCTGCCCCCTTGGCCGCTTCCCGGGCCAGACCGTCAATGTGCATATTGCAGGGCGTCAGATTACTCCAGGTAGAGGCAATACCCACCTGCGGCTTCCGAAAGTCCTCATCCTGAAACCCCACCGCACGCAACATCGCGCGACTGGCAGACTTGTTAATACCATCCACCACCGGTGCGGAATAACGACGTCGTTTGTCCGTGGTCATAGCAATACCTCCCAATCCAATGTTGTAAACGAAATCAGTCTCTCACCAGCAAAACCCACAAAGCCCCAAAGCTCCAAAGCTCAACAGTTTAAAAAAAAGCCGCCGCAGGCAAAAAAAGCCTATACCAGAAATGCCCGTCGGTAGTGGGGTGTGGGGTATTTTTCTGGCAGGGAAAAAGATGTCTGAGCGAAGCGAGTTGTTTTTCCCAGAAGAAAAATACCCCACACCCCACGTACCCGCCCGCAAACCCAAAAGCTAGGAGCCCAAGCCAGCCCCTTAAGCCGAAACGGAGCGAACCGACGCCCCCTGCTCCTGAAGGCCCACATCCACAACCGTATGCAGCTTCTCCAGCTGAGAGCGTAACATGGCAATAGGCCGACTGCCGGAAAGGGTCAGGGCGATATCCAGGTAGTCATCGGCAGACTCCATAGACATACGCGAAATCTGGAACCCCCGAACCCGAACCACCTGGCAAAGCCGCTCCAGCGCCGCCGCCTCCTGATTCATCCGACAGTTCAACGTATAACTCGGTAACTCTGTTTGTGCTTGCGCGCTCATGCTACGTGCTCCTTGCTGGTGGTAGTGCGACGTTTTTCGTCAATCATGTCTCGGTTACTGGCGCCGGGTTTCACAATCGGCCAGACATTCTCCTCCCGGCTGATGGCCACGTGCAGCAACATCGGGCCGTCGTAAGCCAGGATCGTCTCAATGCCCCGGCGAATCTGATCGGTGCGCTCAATGTGCAGGGCCGGGATATCAAACGCCCGCGCCATAGCCACAAAATCCGGGTTGTCGTCCAGATTGATGTGGCTTTCCCGGTTGTCGTAGAACAACTCCTGCTGCTGGCGCACCATGCCCAGACACTGGTTATCCAGAATGATCAGCTTCAGCGGCAGGTTATAGCGGCGAATGGTGGCCAGCTCCTGGGCGTTCATCATGAACGAGCCATCACCGGTGACATTGATGACCGTGCCGCGACGATTCGCAAACTGGGCGCCAATGGCCGCCGGCAGGCCGAAGCCCATGGTGCCCAGGCCGCCACTGGTCAGATGGTGGCGTGGGTGGTCGAATTCGTAATGTTGGGCAACCCACATCTGGTGCTGGCCAACGTCACAGGCGATGACCGTATCATCCGGCGTAATCCGTGAAAGCTGGCGGATAAACGCGGGGCCGGTGATCGGCGCCAGGGCTTCCTCGTTGTCCGCCGCCTGGAAGCCACTGGTGGTGTGCCAGGTTCTGCATTGCTTTTGCCAGTGGGCAATGGCCAGTGGCTTTTCCTTCAAGGCCTCGGTGAACGCAGGCAATATCCGGTTCAGGTCACCCCGCAGGGCCAGGTCTGCCGGGCGCAGCTTGTTGATCTCGGCGGCGTCGGCGTCGATGTGAATCATCCGGGCGTTGGGCGCGAAGCCGTCCAGTTTGCCGGTGGCACGGTCGTCCAGGCGGGCGCCGATAACCAGCAGCAGGTCGCATTCATCAACCGCCTTATTGGCCGCCCGGGAGCCGTGCATGCCCAACATGCCGAGGCTGTGAGGATTGTTCTTGCCCGGGTTGCCAATCCCCTTGAGGGTCACAACACCCGGCAGGGCTGATGTGTTGGCAAAGGCGCGGAAGCTTTCCTCCGCGCGGGCCAGAGATACGCCGCCGCCACTGTAGAGCAGGGGGCGTTTGGCTGAGTAAAGCATGGCCAGCGCGTCGGAAATCTCCGGGCGAAGCGGATCCGGCTGAGCGCAGGTTGCAGCAGCCGGCGCCTCGATCTCCGTTAACTGAATGTCTTTGGGAATATCAATCCACACCGGTCCGGGCCGGCCGCTCTGGGCCAGGGTAATGGCTTCTTCCATGATGGCGGGCAGGGCCTCGGCGTCGTCTACCAGGTAACTGTGTTTCACGATGCCCAGGGTCATACCCAGAATGTCGGTTTCCTGGAAGGCATCGGTACCAATCAATCCGGATGGAACCTGCCCGGTGATCACCAGCATGGGGATGGAATCCATATAGGCATTGGCAACGCCGGTGATCAGGTTGGTGGCGCCGGGGCCAGAGGTGGCAATGCAAACGCCGATCTCGCCACTGGCCCGAGCATATCCATCGGCAGCCAGGGCGCACGCCTGTTCGTGGCGGCACAGCACGTGCTCCACACCCACATCGTCCACCAGGGCATCGTATAGCGGCATGATGCAGCCACCCGGATAGCCGAATACGGTATGGATGTTGTGGCGGTGGAACGCTTCAAGAATGTGCTGTGCGCCGTTCATGCTCGTTTTTCCCTTTTTTCTTTGCCGCAAAAAAGAAACCCCCGGGACCTTTCGGTGCCGGGGGTTTCTGGTGTCTTTGTCAGGTTGTCGCTATCTCACCCGCTTGTCCACGCAAAAGCCCCCGGACGGTACCACGACCACCAGGACTAGCTTCACGATGACAACCATTGCGTTGAGATTCATAAAATCGACAGTCTGCTCTGAATTGATTCAAACAATGTGTGTAGAATCTAACCCACGTTTAAATCCGGTTGCAACCGTTTATTGCCGGAAATGTGGCCTCGCCCGCCGAGCGTGGGTTGTCAGGGCCACCAATAAGAACGATTCCGTGGCGAGTGTTACATGACGAAAGCAAAATTGGGCTCTCTCGGGCTGTCACTTCTGATACTTGTGCTGCTGGTTGTCTGGATGGCGACTGGCGATGTAAAGGTAGCCAGTAAAGAGGCACCGGATGAGCCACAGGTGCGGGATGCAGAAAGGATTCGGGTTGAAATTGAGACCCTTGAAGCAACCCGTTACCAACCAACCCTGAAACTACAGGGCCAGCTTGAGCCCTGGCGTTCGGTGATGGTGGGTGCGCGGGTAGCCGGCACGGTTGAGCGAATGCAGGTAGAGCTGGGGCAAAGCGTTCGTGCCGGGCAGGAGTTGTTGCAGCTGTCTGTTGATGGCCGGGACGCCGTTGTAGAGCGCTGGCGCGCCAACATTCAAAAGCTGGAGGCTGACCTTGCCGCCGGGCGCCGGTTGAGGGCCAACAACCTGGCGGCGGAGACCGACATTCTCAGGCTGCAGAGTGACCTGGCGGCGGCCCGGGCGGAGCTGGCGGCTGCGGAACTTGCGGTCAGGCACCTTCGGCCCGAGGCCCCGTTTGACGGCGTGGTTAACCGTAAAGATGTGGAGCAGGGCGATCTGGTGCAGGTGGGTACGCCGATGCTGGAGCTGGTGCAGATTGACCGGCTGAAAGCCACCGGCAGAATTCCGCAGCAAACCGTGAAGGATGTTCAGCCGGGGCAGGCCGTGGAGGTTAATCTTCTGGATGGCACACGGCTGGCCGGCGTGGTCAGCTTTGTTGCCAGCGCGGCAAGCCCCGAAACCCGCAGTTTTGCCGTTGAAATTGTAGTGGAGAATCCCGAACAGAAACGCGCGGCCGGGGGCACGGCCAACCTGAATATCCGGTTGCCCGAGCAGGATGCGATTTTTATCTCACCGGCGTATCTGAGCCTGGACGATGACGGCCGGCCCGGCGTGAAATATGTGGATGACAGCAACGCTGTGGTCTTCCAGAACGTTCAGCTGTTGAGCGTATCCACCAACGGTGCCTGGGTGTCTGGCCTGCCGGAGCGGATTCGCCTGATTACCCGTGGTGGCGGTTTTGTGGCCGAGGGTGAACAGGTCGAGCCCGTTGATCGCTCGGATCGGCGGGGTTAACGGCCATGCGAGCGCTGATTTCGGCGGCCATGGACCGCAGCCGCACCACCTTGTTGCTGTTCCTGTTTCTGTTACTGGGCGGCATGGCGGCCTATCAGGCGATTCCCAAGGAATCCAACCCTGACGTCACCATACCCATGATCTATGTATCCATGACCCTGGAGGGCATCAGCCCCGAAGACGCCGAACGACTATTGGTGCGCCCCATGGAACAGGAACTGCGATCCCTGGAGGGCATCAAGGAGATGCGGGGCAACGCCTCGGAAGGTCACGCCTCGGTGATGCTGGAGTTTGATGCAGGCTTCAATCCCGACAAAGCGCTGCAGGATGTCCGAGAAAAGGTGGACACAGCCCGCACCAAGTTGCCCCAGGAAGCCGACGAGCCCCGGGTAAATGAGATCAACGTCTCCCTGTTTCCCGTGCTGTCGATCGGTTTGTCTGGCCCACTCTCCGAGCGTGAGCTCATCACCATTGCCCGTCGCCTGCAGGATGCCATCGAAGCGATTCCGGAAGTTCTGGAAGTCGACATTGGCGGTGACCGCGAGGATCTTCTGGAAATTGTGGTGGATGCCCAGGTGTTGGAGAGCTACGGCATTGACTTCGACCAGTTGGCCTCTCTGGTCACGCGCAATAATCAGCTGGTTGCCGCTGGCTCCCTGGACACCGGCAATGGCCGGATGGCCCTGAAAGTGCCGGGGGTAATCGAGACCATCGAGGATGTGATGTCGATGCCGGTGAAGGTAGACGGCGATTCGGTGGTCACCTTTGGCGATGTGGCCATGCTGCAGCGCACCTTCAAAGACCCTACCGGTTTTGCTCGAATTAACGGCGAGCCGGCACTGGTGCTGGAAGTGTCCAAACGCTCAGGCGCCAACATCATTGAAACCATCGAGAAAATCCGCGCGCTGATCGACGACGCCAGGCCACGGCTGCCAGACACTCTGGACATTCGTTACATCATGGATCAGTCCGATGAAGTTCGGGATATTCTGTCTGACCTCCTGAACAACGTGATGACCGCCATCGTGCTGGTCATCATTGTAGTCATTGCCACCATGGGGCCCCGCTCCGCGTTCCTGGTGGGGCTGACCATTCCGGGCGCATTCCTGACCGGTATTCTAGTGATTTGGAGTATGGGGCTGACCCTCAATATCGTGGTGCTGTTTAGCCTGATTCTGGTAGCGGGCATGCTGGTGGATGGCGCCATTGTGGTGTCTGAGCTGGCGGACCGGAACCTCAGCGATGGTCAGCCGGTGAAAACCGCCTGGGTAGAAGCCGCCTCGCGAATGGCCTGGCCGGTTATAGCCTCAACCGCCACCACGCTTGCGGTGTTCGTACCCCTGTTGTTCTGGCCTGGAGTTGTGGGCGAGTTCATGAAGTTCCTGCCGATGACGGTGCTGATTTGTCTGATCGCTTCGCTGGCCATGGCTCTGGTGTTCCTGCCAGTGATGGGCGGTGTCAGTGGCGGCCGGCGTGTGCACCAGGACGCCACGGAAGGGCGGTTCATGATCATTTACCGCAATACCCTTGGCACCTTACTGCGCCGCCCGGGGTTGACCCTGTTGGGTGCGTTGGGAGTGATTATCCTGATCTACGCGGCGTATGGCCGTTTCAACCACGGCGTGGAATTTTTCCCCAGCGTGGAACCGGATTCTGCCCAGGTGCAGGTGCGCGCCCGGGGCGATCTGTCTGTGTGGGAGAGAGACGCCATTGTGCGCCAGGTGGAGCAGCGCTTGCAGAATATGCCGGAAGTAAAAGCTCTGTATGCGCGTTCCATGCTGTCAACCAGCAGCCAGCTGGCGCCAGATGTCATCGGGGTGTTGCAGTTCCAGTTCAACGACTGGTTTACCCGCCGTACCGCCACCGACATTCTGGAGGATTTTCGAGAACGAACCAGGGATATCCCTGGTATCGAGCTGGAGTTTCGCAAGCAGGAAGGTGGCCCGGCAGAGGGCAAGCCCATAGAGCTTCAGGTCAGCAGTATGAACAGTGACGAGCTGAATGGGTATGTGGATGAGATTCAGCGGCAGATGCGAGCATTGGGTGGCTTCGCCGATATCGAGGATGACCGCAGCCTGCCGGGTATCGAGTGGCGCCTGCAGGTAGACCGGGAAGCGGCGGCCCGCTTCGGTACCGACGTGTTGAGCATAGGCAGTGCCGTGCGCCTGGTCACCAATGGCCTGGTGCTGGCCACCTACCGGCCGGAAGATGTCCGGGATGAAGTCGATATTGCCGTGCGGGTTCCAAACAACTGGCGGGAGCTGGACCACCTGCAACGCCAGACCATCCACACCCCGCGCGGCCAGGTGTCACTGTCGGAATTTGTCAGCCTCGAACCGGGTGATAAAACCGGCTCCATTGTCCGGGTAGACGGCCAGCGCACCATCACCATCAAATCCGACGTTGCCCCGGGCCGACGCATGGATGAGGTCTTGCGCAGCCTGCAGGCCGAAATGCCAGAGCCGCCCGAGGGGGTAAGCGTTCGCTTCGCCGGCGAAAACGAAGACCAGCAGCAGGCGGCCACTTTCCTGACCACAGCTTTTCTGGTGGCGGTGGGCCTGATGCTGCTGATATTGGTTACCCAGTTTAACTCTCTCTACCAGACTTTCCTGATCCTGTCGGCGATTGTGCTGTCGACTGCCGGCGTGCTGCTGGGCCTGCTGGTCAACGGCCAGTCTTTCGGGGTGGTGATGGTGGGTATGGGAATCATCGCCCTGGCAGGCATTGTGGTGAACAACAACATCATCCTGATTGATACCTTCAACCAGATGAAGAAAGAGGGCAAGGCCGCCTACGAGGCCGCTCTGGAAACCGGTTGCCTGCGTTTACGGCCGGTGCTGTTGACAGCCATCACCACCATTCTGGGCCTGATGCCCATGGTGCTGGGCGTCAACGTCAACCTGCTGGAGCCGTCGCTCGGGCTGGGAGCACCTTCAACGCAGTGGTGGACACAGTTGTCCAGCGCCATTGCCGGTGGCCTTGCCTTTGCCACCCTGCTGACATTGCTCCTGACGCCGGCGCTATTGGTGTTGGGTGAAAAAGCCGGCCAGCGGGTTCGGGCGTTGTTCGGTCGGGATTCCTGATGCCATTCGCCGACAACCCTCTTGTCGAACTTTATCGCGATCAGTGGCTGCTGGCGGTCCACAAACCGGCGGGGCTTCTGGTTCATAGAAGCCCCATCGACAAACACGAAACCGAGTTTGCCCTGCAATACGCCCGTGCGCTGAATGGCGGCGAGCATGTGTACCCGGTGCATCGCCTGGACCGGCCCACCTCGGGTGTTTTGCTGTTTGCCAGAGATCCGGAGACTGCCCGGTTGGTTGGGCAGGCCATGATGGCGGGCGAGGTGGAGAAAACGTATCTGGCGATGGTGAGGGGGTGGGCGCCCGAGTCTGGCGTGATTGACCACCCGCTGAAAGATGAGCCGGAAGACCGGCGTTTACGTGGAACTGAACAGCCTGTGCGGGAAGCGCTCACTCACTTCCGAAGGCTGGCGACCACTGAGATTCCGGTGGCCATTGAACGCTATCCCTCCAGCCGGTACAGCCTGGTGGAGCTATACCCGAAAACCGGCCGAAAGCATCAGCTACGCCGCCATATGAAACACATCAACCACCCCATCATCGGTGATGCTAACCATGGCCGGGGGCGCCATAACCGGTATTTTGCTGAACGGTTTGGCGAGGGCCGGTTGATGCTGGCGGCTACCCGGCTGTCGTTGTTGCACCCGGTCTCCGGCGAAGAGCTGACACTGGTATCCGAGCCGGAAGAGAGCTTTCTCCGGGTGCTTGAAGTGTTTTCTTAGGCCCCGTTTAACAATTGGCTAAAAGTGTTTGATTAATAACCAGTGTGTATCTTTTTTTGTCATTTTGCGTCGATTGGTAGTAGCGGCAGGCGCCGCGCCCAAGCTTGGTGCATACTCGTTGATAAGCACATAACTACACTAAATGCTTATACCCGAGGCCCACTGTGCCAAGACTCTCGTTACTGCTCATTCTTGCCCTCAGTCTTTTGCTGCCATCGTCAGTGTTGGCAGAGCCGGCAACCTGGGACAAGCACTCGAAGCGACTGGAACTGGCGCCCCATGTCGATTACTGGTTGGAAAACGGGCGAACCTCGTTCTCGGAGGTAACTCAGTTACCAGATGAATCCTGGACCGCCGGTGGCGATGAAAGTGCTAACTTCGGCTATAGCGATGATGTGTACTGGTTCCGTTTCCGAGTGACCAACGTCACCGGAGTGGAAGCCGTCAATTTCATGGAAATTGGTTACCCGGTCTTGGACCACATCGAAGTCTACCTCCCTGACGCTCAAGAACCTCTTCTGCTGGGCGACAAGCGGCCGTTCTACGACCGGCCCATCCACCACCGTCATTTTGTGGTGCCTTTGCTGTTGCCAGCCAATGAAACAGTTACGGTATACCTCCGGGTGGACACTACCAGCTCCATGCAGGTGCCGCTGACACTCTGGGAGCGGGATGCGTTTTATGCGGCCGACCAGGGCCGTAGTATGCTGGAAGGTATCTACTACGGCATTGTCCTGGTGATGATCCTGTACAACCTGTTTGTGTTCATGGCCGTCGGCGAGCGCAGTTTTCTCTATTACGTTGGCTACATCACCACCATGCCCCTGTTTCTGGCCAGTCTTCACGGGGTTGGTTTCCAGTACCTTTGGCCGGAAGGCACCTGGTGGAACGATCAGTCCATTATTGTGTTTCTGAATCTGGTGATTGTATTTGGTGGGGCCTTCAGTATCCGCTTTATCAGCGTTACCCGTGAGAATCACCCGTTGTTGAACCGGTGGACCATGGCGATGATCATGGCCGCTGGCCTGATGGCTGGGGCAGGTCTGTTTATTCCCTACAAGCACATGATTCTGCCCACCATTCTGATCGCTGCGGTGGGCTGTTCGACCATGCTGGTGCTGAGCGTGGTGCGTTGGATCAAGAAAGACCCGGCGGCTCGCTATTACACCGTTGCCTGGGTGTTCATGCTGTCTGGGGGAATTGTACTGGCCCTGAACAAGTTCACCTTCCTGCCGCGCAACCTGCTGACAGAGAATGCCACTCAGGTGGGCTCGGCACTCGGTGTCATCCTGCTCTCACTGGCCCTGGCAGACCGCCTGAACCGGGAGAAGAAGCGTTCATTTGCCGCGCAGCAGAGGCTCCTGCGTGAAGAACGCAAGGCTCGCCTGGCTCAGGAGAAGTCGCTGCGGGTGCAGCAGGAGGCCAACGCCATGCTGGAAGAGCGGGTGCAGGAACGTACCCGGGATCTGGAAACCCTGAACGAGCAGTTGCTGGAATTGAATGCCACAGACCCGCTAACGGGCCTGAAAAACCGGGGGCATTTCGACAAGGCGTTCCAGTCATCGGTGGTTCATGCCTACCGGTTTGAGGAAGTCGTGTCACTGCTGGTGCTGGATATCGACCATTTCAAGAAATTCAACGATACCTACGGCCATCTGGTGGGTGATGATTGTCTGAAAATGGTGGCCCAGTGCATCAAGCGCCACGTGACGCGCCCCCAGGATCTCGCTGCCCGCTATGGCGGGGAAGAGTTTGTGGTACTGCTGCCGGATACTCCCGGAGACGGTGCCGAGCGGGTAGCAGAGCGGATTCGGAAGGAAATCGAGAAGACCGCCTTCCGGGTGTCCGGTGAAATGCTCCACCTGACCGTCAGTATTGGCGTGTGCAGTGTGTCACCTTCCCGTGCCGATGCCACCAAGGAAATCTTTTCCTGCGCCGACGAGGCACTCTACGAGGCCAAGGGGCAGGGCAGAAACCGGGTAGTGGCTAACCGGCATCAGGGTCAGGCCATCAGTGCCACATCACCCGCGTAGCGATTATCGCCCAGGCGTGAGATGAGGGGCAGTGGATGGTCGGCTTCAAGCGCGTAAGCCAGTTCCAGCAGGGTGCGCTCATCACCGTGTCGAGCCATGAACTGAACGGAAACGGGCAGGCCCGCGTCTGTGAGTGCCATGGGTACGGAGATGGCCGGTGCCCCGGTGGTGTTGGCTAACGGAGTGAAACAGACGTACCGGGTCAGCCTGTCAAACAGCTGGTCAAACGGCACTGTCGGGCTCAGGTGCCCCAGTGGCGGTGTCGTCTGGCCGAGTACCGGGGTCAGCACGGCATCGTATTGGGACATATGCCGCGCATAGTCCTGCTGCGAGCGCTTGAGTCGCCAGAGCGCCGCAGGCAATTTCCAGAGTTTCTTCCGGAACATTCTCTCCAGGCCGTTGGTCAGTCCGTCAACTTGCCGCTTATCGAACTGAGGGTGCATCAACTTGTGCCCCTGCAGTTTCACGCCGAAGGCCAGCAATCCCCAGTAAAGTGCAAAGTCGTCAGGAAAAGACGCTGGAATGGGAGCATCCATCGGCTCGATGATATGCCCGAGTTTCTCGAGATAGCGCGCGGTGGCCTCCACGGTTTTGCGGGTTTTCGGGTCTGTTTTGTGGCCGGTCACCGAGTCCAGAACCACTCCGATCCTCAGCTGCTTTCCTGACGGACCCTGCACATGGCCCACTCGGGGAAGGGCCGGGTTGCGTAAATACTCGTCCGCGGCTGCAATGAAGCCTGCGGAATCCCGTACAGAGCGGCTGACCACTCCATCACTGACAATATTGATGGGCAGGGTTTTGGCGGCCTCGTTATCCACCACACGGCCCCGGGTGGGTTTCAGCCCAATCAGCCCACAGCAGGCCGCCGGGATTCGGATAGACCCGCCACCATCGTTGGCATGGGCCACAGGCACAACGCCGGCGGCCACCAGGGCGGCAGCGCCACCCGAGGAAGCGCCGGAGGAGTATTGCAGGTTCCAGGGGTTACGGGTGGCGGCGCCATGGGCCGGCTCGGTGGTGGCATTGAAGCCGAATTCCGGCAGCGTGCTCTTGCCCAGACACAGGTAGCCCTGCGCCAACATCTGCTCGGCGAACGGGCTGGTTTTGCTGGCGGTATTGCTGGGCACGGCCGCCGAGCCATGGCGCGTTGGCAGGCCCTGAACGTCGGTGTTGTCTTTGATAAACGTGGGCACACCGGCAAACGGGGCCTCAGGCTTTGCGAGGCTGCGAGCAAACGAGAGGCTTCGGTCGTAATCCGTGGCAACCAGTCCGTTAATCACCGGCTGTGCCATTTCAGCCCGTTCAATGGCGGCTTTCGTGACGTCCAGCGCTGACACCTCACCAGCACGAATGCGCGCCGCCAGGGCGGTTGCGTCATCCTCGCCCATGGCATCATCACGAAAACAATGGAATGGACCTTGGTGTTCGGACTGCATGGTGTACTCCAGACTGATCAGATCGTCTAACGATAACTCACCTGAAAACGTGATGGCATGTCATTTTGGGTATCGCGTCACATGCTCCGTTAAAACCAGCGAACGGGTGATTGATTCTGATCACTTTCAATAACCGGAATCAGACAGTAAGCTGATAGCCAACCTGTTGAACCAGAATGCATAAATGGATCTGATTGAACCCGCTGTCCGAACGTTTCTCGGCATCTTTTTTCTGATGATTGGCCTGCAGTTCTCCGCCAGAACACTGGGCTTATACGCCCGTATGGGGTTCAGTCACATTCATTACGGTGCCCGGGGCAAAGCGACCTGGTGGCATCGCCACATCTTCAATGTCTTTCGCGCGGCGATTCTTCTGGTGTGTCTGGCGCGGATTTTTGTCGACCTGGATGGCTGGCTCGGGGTATTTGCCTGGCTGTATCACGGGCCGGTTCTGTTGGCCGGTGCGGTGTTACTGCTGGCATCGTTCACGGCGGTGAATTACCTGCAGGCGTATATGCACGAAGACTGGCGCTCCGGTATCGCACCCACTGCAGATAAGGCCAGGCTGCTGACTCATGGCCCCTACAGTCGTTCCCGAAATCCGTTGTTTCTGGCGGTTATGACCGGGCAGCTGGGCTTCTTTCTGGCATTGCCCAGTGCGTTTTCGCTGGTTTGCCTGGTGGCGGGTGTGCTGGTGATTACCCGCCAGGCAAAAGAGGAAGAAAAAGCCCTGGCTCAGCGCTTTGGCCAGGACTATGAGGTTTACCGGGCAAGGGTGCCCCGCTGGTTCTGACGGCTGTCGTCAGGATGCCTGTTTTCGGGCGTCTTTGATCACATCGTAGGCGTGGCTGATTTCACGAGTGCGCTCTTCCGCCATCTCCCGCATGCTCTCGGGCATGCCGCGCCCGGCCAGTTTATCCGGGTGGTTCTCACTCATCAGCTTGCGGTAAGCGCGTTTGATCTCTGCATCGGAGGCAGAGGCGGATACCCCCAGTACCTTGTAGGCGTCCTCAATCTGCTGCCCCGAGGAGTAGTTCGGGCTGCCGCCGGCATGCCCGGCATGGGCGCCGCGCAGCATGGCTTCCAGTTGGTCTACCTGGCTTTCTGGCAGGCCAAGGCCCCGGGCAATACGCACCAGCATCTCGTGCTCGGCCGGGTGCACCTGGCCATCCGCGGCCACCGCCGACACCTGAACCTGCAGGAACATCTGCAGAAACGCGGGCTGGCGGCCGGAGTTCTGCAAAAAGCGGTTGAGCTCCGCGTCCAGGTCGAAATCCGGTTGCTTGCCACGGTTGAAGGCGTCCCGGGCGATGGCTTTTTGCTCTTCGTTCAAACGAAACCGTTCAAACATCGCCTCCGCCAGTTGAATCTCGTCCCGGGTCACCACGCCGTCGGCCTTGCACAGGGCGCCCATGACGGCAAACACGGATTCAACGAAGTTGTTTTGCAGGCTCTGAATCTTGCCTATCAGCCGGCTCTTCATCCGCTGGAACAGGAATGCGCCAATGGCAGCCCCCACCAGGAATCCCGGAAACCGGCCAAAGGCATAACCGATCAGGCCACCGAAAATCATTGCGAACAGCATTCAGATATCCTTAGCAAGTAAATCAGTCCGTAGAATATACGTGTTTTTGGTCAGCGCTTCATGAACAGGCTTTCATCCACCGGATCAATCTGTTCCGGCCTTAGGTGCTGTTGTGCGTAGGTCAGCCAGATACGGGACTGCAAAAACAGGTTAAAGGTGTCCTTGTCCAGGTGCCCCTTGTCCACCATAACCGCCATCAGCCCCAGGGATTCGGAGAGGGTTTTACCGCGTTTGTAGGGGCGGTCTACCGCAGTGAGGGCTTCGAATACATCGGCGATGGCCATGATTTTTTCCGGAATGCTCATGTTTTCACCTGTCAGCCTGCAAGGGTAGCCATTACCATCCATTCGCTCGTGGTGGGTGCCGGCGAGCCTCGGCACATTGGCCAGCCGATCTGGCAGCGGCAGGGCATCCAGCATGCAGATGGTCTGCACGATATGCTCGTTGATCTTGAATCGCTCTTCGTCGGTGAGGGTGCCATAACGCACCGTGAGGTTGTGCAGCTCACCCCGATTGTAGGCGTGCTCCGGCAAGGTCATATCGAACCCCCAGCGGTTACGGGGATCGTCTTTGCGCACCGGTGGAGTATTGTCGCCCCAGCTGCGCAAGTGGCCGGGTTTGTCAGCCAGCAAGGTTTCCATAACAGGTAGCTCGGGTGTTGGCTGGTGTTCCAGAGCTTGCTGTTCGTCGCCGGTCAAGCCCAGGCGGTCGTTAAAGTTCCGTAGCCAGGTGCGGCTGCCAATCTGGTGAATGCGCGCGACATCGTCATCCGACATGGATTCGCTGCCTTGATTGACCCGCGCAAGAAACGCGAATTCCTCCTGCAGGGTTTCTTGCAACTGATCCCGTTGTTGCCGCGCCTCGTCAGAATCTTTCCCTTCCAGGCACGCCTTCAGGTACTGGATGTCGGCATCCCGGTGTAACACCTCAAAACGGGTTCGGATTTCATGTATCCGGTTGTGAATGGTCTCAAGCTTGACCGCCTTATCAACCACATATTCCGGGCTGGTTATCTTTCCGCAGTCGTGGAGCCAGGCGGCCAGGCGGAATTCATAACGTTCGTCTTCGGACATCCTGAAGCGTGCAAACGGGCCGTCACTGGCGCTCTCAGCCTGTTCAGCCAGCATCTGTGCCAATTTGGGCACCCGCTCGCAGTGGCCCCCGGTGTAGGGTGATTTGGCGTCGATGGCGTTGGCCACCAGTTGAATGATGCCGTCCAGCAGGGCCTGCTGGCTTTCGATCAGCTCACGGGTTTCGATGGCAACGGCGGCAGAACCGGCAATCTCGTCAACAAACAGGATCAGGTCATCGCTCAGTTCTGTTTTGTCTCCGTGCTCGATCTCGATAATCAACACGCCAATCAGTTTGCGGCGGCGGTTGCGGAGAATGGCAAACACCGAGTGGCCGGGAATGTGGCTGCGCAGAATACGGATCAGTTCGTTGTCATCGGCGGCAGGGGGAATAGACCTGAGCGCCTTGGGTATTTCAAGGCCGCCATTCACGGTCAGTTCGAGTTTGTGATCGTGAATGTTGAACAGGTAGATCGCACCGCGTTTCTGGCCCACGATACTAACGATCTGCTCGAGAATATCCTGCAGCAGCTGGTTCAGGTCCTGGCCGCGGTTCAGTACGGTGGAAATGTTCTGGAAGCTGCGGATGGTATGGGCCATGTCGTCCAGCGCAATGCTCAACTGCGACGCCTCGCGGATGTGAGACTCGGAACGAACCTTGGTGTCGAATCGGAAGCGTGACAGCTGGCTGACTCTGTCTGTCAGCTGCTCCAGCGGCTTGCCCACCTGGCGCCCCATAAACCAGCCGATGACCAGCAACAGCAGGGCGATGGCTCCAGCAATGAGGGTTTGCCTGGCCAATGCGGCCCAGACTTCTGCAAGCAGTTCATCAGAGGGAATGGCAATCACAATCGACAGTGACTCATCCGGCAGGGCATCCAGTGCCACGGCAACGCCATACCAGTCACGCCCCTCTGCGAAAAAGCCGCCGACGCCCCGTTCCGTTTGCTGCAGCCGGGCCGTTTGGATAACGGCACCGGCCTCTTGCTCAAACTCTGAACTGGCCAATAACTGCCCTTGATCATTGATGATGGCGAGCTGGCTGCCGGGCGTCTGGCGCAGTTGGGCGAGCTGGGCGCCAAGATCATTCACCGTAACGTCAATGCCAAGGACCGTGGAAGGAGTTGCACTGGCCCGCTGAGACAGTGTCAGCCCAGTTTCCTGAGTGGTGAAGAAGACGTATGGCGCGGATAACTGCAGTTCGCTGACGCTCTGGGCTGCCTGATACCATGGCCGTTGGCGGGGATCGTAGTCATAACTTTCCAGCACCCGATGCTCGATCAGATTTAGCCCCTGATCGTAGAAGCGCCATACCCCAACCCGTTGTTCACCTTCTCGTTCGAGGCTTTGCAACAGGAAGTGGCTGCCAGTGGGAGCATCCGAAAACTGCACGGACCCTGAATTGCTCAAGGTGCGGAAGAGAAAGAAATCGCCGTCGCCAAAGCCGGCGTAAATAGCACTGACGATGGTGCTACTGGACAGGATGTCGGCCAGTACCGGCAGCCGCTCAAGGCGCTGATCCAGTGTGGTTGCCGCCGTTAACGGGTCATGTCGGAGCACCGCCAGGGCGGTGGAGGGCGGTTGGGTAATGGCGTTGATGCGGTCATCCACGCTGGTGGCCAGTTGCCGTGCCGTGGCCTCTGCCGCTGTTAGTTTGGCCTGCTCCATGCCGCGAAAGCTCTGGCCCACCAGCACAAGGGTGAGAATGAGCATGCCCAGAGTGATGGCGGACGCGATCAGAAAAGCGAGCGACACCTGTGCGGTCTGGCGGTTCGGCAGCATGGGCGAGCCTTAAATGGAAAACAGGTATCCTGAGTGTAGACCCTGACCGCCGAGGTGTTTTGAATGTTGATGAAAATGATCAGGTTATGACAACAGATCTGTTTGATTTCAGTGATGCTGAACCCTGGCAGGAACTGGTGGGTGAGGGCGTTGTGGTATTGCGCCGGTTTGCCCGGAACACGGCCCCGGAGCTGATTCAGACCATTGGTGAGGTGGCCAGCAAAGCGCCGTTCCGGCATATGGTAACGCCCGGCGGCCACAGCATGTCGGCCGCCATGACCTGTGCCGGCGGTCTGGGCTGGGTGACAGACCGGACGGGTTACCGGTACCAGTCGACAGATCCGGAATCCGGTCTGCCCTGGCCTGAGATCCCCGAGTCCTTTATAACGCTGGCGCGGAACGCTGCCGAGGCGGCGGGGTATCGGGGATTTGTGCCGGATGCCTGCCTGATCAACCGTTATCAGCGCGGCGCCCGCATGGGGTTGCACCAGGACAAAGACGAGCAGGATTTCTCCTGGCCCATTGTCTCCGTTTCCCTCGGTTTGCCGATAACCTTCCAGTTTGGCGGGCCGAGGCGATCAGACAAGCCCCTGAAAATCCCCTTGGAGCACGGCGATGTGGTGGTTTGGGGAGGGCCGGCCCGGCTGTTCTATCACGGCGTACTGACACTCAAAGCGGGCCACCACCCTTTGACGGGCTCTTGCCGTTACAACCTGACTTTTCGCAAAGCCGGTTGATGTGTGCGGCAGCGAGGCGGTTGGCACCCTTGCCTTACTTTCCTGACCCGCTTCTGGTAAGCTTCGCCGCCCCGATTCGACAGTAATCTGACTTTCATCCAAGCGAAGCATTCCATAACCGTGACGATCCTTCCGCCATAGCGTTCATGCTCCCTTAACTGGCCTCGCCCAGACTTCTTTTTCAGGTTTCCTGACACCCGCCCGTGCCCGTGTGCATGGCAGCCGTTTATTTTCATTGTTCAGTTGGATATCCCCAATCATGGTGCAATCACTCAAGCAAAACTGGTTTTCCAATATTCGAGGCGACCTGCTCGCCGGTATCGTTGTTGCCCTGGCGCTGATTCCGGAAGCGATTGCGTTCTCCATCATCGCGGGCGTGGACCCGAAAGTGGGTTTGTATGCCTCTTTCTGTATCGCCGTGATTATCGCCTTCGTGGGCGGCCGGCCAGGCATGATCTCGGCAGCAACCGGCGCCATGGCCCTGTTGATGGTGACGCTGGTCAGAGAGCACGGCCTTGAGTACCTGCTGGCGGCAACCCTGTTGACCGGTGTCATACAGATTGCGGCGGGTTATCTGAGACTGGGTGGATTGATGCGCTTTGTGTCCCGGTCTGTGGTGACCGGGTTTGTGAACGCACTGGCTATCCTGATCTTTATGGCCCAGTTGCCGGAACTGACCAATGTGACCTGGCATGTGTATGCCATGACCGCCGCTGGCCTTGGCATCATCTACCTGTTCCCGCTGATTCCCACCGTGGGCAAGCTGATTCCATCGCCTCTGGTGTGTATTGTGGGCCTGACCCTTGTGGCCATGGTGATGGGCCTGGATATCCGCACGGTTGGGGATATGGGCGAACTGCCGGATACCCTGCCCATCTTCCTGTGGCCGGACGTGCCGCTGACCCTTGAAACCCTGATGATCATCCTGCCGTATTCGGTTGCTCTGGCCGTCGTCGGCCTGCTCGAATCGCTGATGACAGCCACCATCGTGGATGACCTGACCGACACCACCAGTGACCGTGACCGTGAGTGCAAGGGCCAGGGCATTGCCAACATCGGCTCTGGTTTGTTGGGTGGCATGGCCGGTTGCGCCATGATTGGCCAGTCCATCATCAACGTTAAATCCGGTGGTCGCACTCGATTGTCGACCCTCACCGCCGGTGTCTTCCTGCTGATTCTGGTGCTGGTTCTGGACAAGTGGCTGGTGCAGATTCCCATGGCCGCGCTGGTGGCGGTGATGATCATGGTCTCTATTGGTACCTTTAGCTGGGACTCCATTCGCAATCTCAGGGAGCACCCGTTGTCTACCAACATCGTGATGCTGGTAACGGTGATTGTGGTGGTGGCCACCCACAACCTGGCCTTTGGCGTTCTGGCGGGCGTGCTGCTGGCGGCGCTGTTTTTTGCCAACAAGATTGGCCACTACATGCTGGTAACCTCCGAGCTGGATGAAAACACCGAGACCCGTCGCTACACCGTGGTAGGTCAGGTGTTCTTCAGCTCGTCAGAGAAGTTCCTGGAATCCTTTGACTTCAAGGAAGCAGTCGATAATGTAGTAATAGATCTCAGCCGGGCCCACTTCTGGGACATCACCGCCGTAGCTGCGCTGGATAAGGCGGTGATCAAGTTCCGCCGTGAAGGCTCTGATGTTGAGGTAATTGGCCTGAACCTGGCCAGCGCCACCATCGTTGACCGCTTCGGTGTTCATGATAAGCCGGATGCCGTCGACCGCCTGATGGGTCACTGACAATGATCGACAGCAATGAAAAGAACGACATTCGCAGCCACAATAACGAGCAGACGGACAACCAAGGCGAGGCAAGTATGTTACGAGTAGTGGCCTGTATCGATGGCTCCCGGGCAGCACCTGCAGTATGCGATTACGCAGCCTGGGCCAGCCGGCACATGGAAACGCCCCTGATGCTTTTGCATGTTCTGGACGAAGAACGCTACCCGGCGGAGCCGGATCTGGCGGGCAACATCGGCCTTGGCAGCCGTGAGCAGTTGCTGGACGAACTGGCGCAACTGGACCGAAAGCGGGCCAAACTGGCGCTGGAGCACGGCCATCACATGCTGGATGAAGCCGAAACCAGGGTGAAGTCCGCCGGTGCGGAGGAGGCCGTCAAGCGCCAGCGCCACGGTAATCTGACTGAGTCTCTGGTGGCTCTTGAGAAAGAGACCCGCCTGTTTGTCATGGGGCTGCACGGTGAAAGCAGTTCTGACCGTGATATCCACATCGGCAGCCAGCTGGAGACCGTCATCCGAAGTGTGCATCGCTCCATCCTGCTGGTGCCGGATGACTATAGTGAGCCGAAAAGTGCCATGCTGGCGTTCGACGGCAGCCCCACCGCTTTCCGGGGGGTGGAACTGATTGCCCAGAGCCCGGTACTCAAAGGCATGCCCCTGCACCTGGTGATGGTTGGCCCGGATACCGCCGACCGCTGGGAGCAGCTCAAGAAGGCAGAGCAGATGTTGTCCGGGTTGGGCGTTGATATCACCCTGGCCATTCGCGCCGGGGATGTAGAACCTGCATTGCACGCGTACCAGGAGGAGCATGACATCGACATTCTGGTGATGGGCGCTTACGGCCATTCCAGAATTCGCCAGTTCCTGGTGGGCAGTACCACCACAACCATGCTGAAAACCGCTAAAAAACCATTGGTTATCATTCGCTGACAAGGAATCCCCCGGCCATGCTGACCCGGCAAGTAGTCCCGTTGATCGCCAGGCTGAGCCTGTTATTGTTTGCGGGGCTGCTTGCCGGCTGCGCAAGGGGATTGCCGCCGGTCGACCATGGCCCGGTTTTGGCGGTATCCTCGGTGGCAGACTCCTTCACAACGGATCAGCGCCGGATGCACCTTGATCCCGATTCCCGACTCTCTGCGTTTGGGCTGCTCGACACGGGCCGCGATGCCTTTGTGGTTCGCAGCGCCCTGATTGAAACCGCCAGTCAGCGCATTGATGCCCAATATTACATCTGGAACGACGATGCCAGCGGCCGGTACCTGGCTGGCCGCCTGGTAGCCGCTGCAGACCGGGGCGTGCAGGTTCGCCTGTTGCTGGATGACATCAATGTGGCCGGCAAGGAATCCCTGTTTGCCATGATGGAGGCCCACCCGGCCATCAGCATCCGGATTTTCAATCCGTCTCCTTCCCGCAAGGGCGTTGGCCGTTGGCTGTCGTTCATCACCGACTTCGACCGCATCAACCGGCGCATGCACAACAAGACCTTTGTGGTGGATGGCAATGTCGGTATCACCGGCGGCCGCAACATTGGCGATGAGTACTTTGACGAGCACCAGGAACTGAATTTCCGGGATCGCGACGTTATGGTGCTCGGGCCGCTGGCTGGCGCCATGACCGATAACTTTGAGGCCTACTGGCAAAGCCCGTGGTCCTACCCGCTGGGGCAATTGTATGAGCTGCCGGAATCGGAGCGTGCGGGTGACCGCTTATCCGGACTCAGCCGTGCCACCACTGAGCCGCTGCCTTTTGCTGCGCCCGTACCCCAGGGCAGGAACCAGGCGGAATCCCTGCTGGCAGGGTGGTTCGCTGACATGGTGAAGGCGGAGGCCGAGCTGGTGTTCGATCCGCCACCGGAAGACCTGGAAGCGCCGGCGGACAAACCGCGAAACACCGCAAAGGCCCTGTTTGATCTGATCGAATCGGCCCGGAAGGAAATCCTGATTGAGTCCGCCTATCTGATTCTGGCAGACGAGCAGCTGAACGGGCTGGACAATCTGGGCAACCACGGGCTGAAGGTGGCGGCGATCACCAATTCGCTGGCCACCAACGATCTGGTCACCAATCATTCCGGCTACGCCCGTTGGCGGCGTGAGATGCTGGAGCAGGGCTTTGACCTGTACGAGTTACGCCCTGATGCGCCAGCCTGTAAACGTTGGGTGGCCAATGAACAAGCCTGCGATAAAGGTGTGGTCAGCCTGCATTCCAAAGCCGTGGTGTTTGACCGGGAAACGCTGTTTATTGGCTCGTTCAACGTGAACCTGCGTTCTATCTACCTCAACGGCGAGACAGTGCTGGTGATTCGCAGTCCGCAACTGGCGCGCGCGGTAGCCGAAGATATTGAGCGCGCCATGGCGCCGGAGAACAGCTGGCGGGTGAGCCTGAACGAGCAGGGTAGTCTGGTGTGGCAATCCCGGGACGGTGAGGTTTATCAGGAACCTGAGAGCGGATTCTGGCGCCGGGCGGCGTCCCGGATGTTGTCCTGGCTGTCGATCGAGAAGTATCTCTGAGGCCTGTCAGGTGACCCGGCATAATTCCTTTTGAGACAAAGTGCGGCTGAAAGCCGCATGGTTGTCGATTCAAAATTTCCAATAATTGAAAATTCGGAATTAGACAATTTAAAAATAATTGTTATGGATCGAAAAGGCTATTAAATACAGTTTCTTATGGGGGGGGTCTTTAACCTTGGCTTCGGCTGTTTTCAGCGCGCGAATTCAGGGTAAGTAAACTTTTAGATGCGCCCGATATTGTGCGTGGATTGAGGCTAGCGCTATTTGTATTTCCAGCTTTCATGAAGATCGATCCTTTGTGCTACTTTAGAGATCGAAGCCTCAAGGTCCAGCTCTTTCAATGTAAAATATGCATCAAGATCTGATTCGATCATTGAAGAGACTTGGGCCACCAGATCTTTTGGGACTGAGAAATCTACAGTGCTTTGGTTGATTATAGGGTCAATAGAATCTGCCTTGCTTTCTAGCCAAGTGAGCCAACTTTCTCGCTCCTCAGAACGGTCATCAGAGCAATCAGTGCCTCTCATGCCTTCAACGAAGCTTCTGATCCGCACGGCCTCTTGGTACTGAGCAATACAGTGATTCAATCTTTCTTCACACTGATGATTGTGATTCAGAGCCTTGCGGACCAAACCCGACAAGCGACTTTCCAGCCTCTCAATGTGTTCCCGATTTTTCCGTTCAATTTCGACCCGTTTTACTCGCGCTACCTCTTCCAAAATACCGTCGATGATCTCAGGAATTCGTTCCTCCAATTTCTTTCGCTTGTTGTCTTTGATTTCATGCATCCACGAGGATGTGCCGAACTGGAATCTCAAGGTGCCCGTGCTGTGGTAGCGATACTCCCAAGTCGTCCACCTACGCTCAGATTTCACTCTTTCTTGCTGACGATGCTCCGTAATCGTGAACAGGATCTCTACCTCTTCAACAAATACTGAGTTCTTTTTCCGATCTCTTTCTGACGGGATTTGTGTCTTCCATTGCGACTTTTGAAACTCTCGAAGAATGGTATCCATGAGCAGAAGCGCTCTTTCCACCATTTCTGGCATGACCGCTATTCGGATTACCTCAGCGGCCCCTGGTAACACGTGCTGGTACTTGTAATCCCGCGCAGCTTTTGGGGAAGAGTAGATCTTATATGCCTTTCGGACCGTTGGTAGAGCCTCTGAAATGGACGTGACTGGGTCTTTGATCGCCGGTACGGGTTCGGTTAAAGAAGCGGTTGTCGGACCAGATGTTTGCGACACCTTCGTTGGAGTTTTGGGGAGGGACGAAGGGGGCTCTCCCTTCCTAGGGTTCCGAGGAGGATCCTCGAGAATAACGTTCTCGTTAGGGTCTCCAATCAGTGCTGGTTGACTGGGTGATTTTCCCATAGACACTAATGTCCAATACCCTGGTTCCGGTAGGGGGATGTTTTGCTTCTTACTTGCAGAAGTAATGGTATTTGAATTGACTCCCCAGACGGATGCAAGCTCCTTTCTTGGGGTCGACCAGAGTGCCTCATAGAGCGCCTGCCGGTTAATTTCCATGGAGGACATCCTCGTATATTCAATGTTGGACGTGGTCGCGAGTCGCTTGGTGTTGATTGTGCCCCTAAGTCGCAGAATGGCGATTCTGGGTTGAATAATAAAAAGCAGTACAGGCCGACTACTTTGATAGGTCTATAGTTACAACAAGTAGCTTTTGTTGCCAAGAGCGTAACCGTCCGGTGACCCCATCTTGAATCTAGTGCTATTGGACGGATGGGGTTACGAATTTGGTATATTGGTAAAAAGGCTTTGTAAGCTAGAGGTTTCCATGAAAAAGAAACGACCAACAGAGCAGGAGCTACTCGAAAACCTAGATGCCTACGGAGCCCACGCGGACGAGTTGGCTAAGCCGCTCTCTCACGAGTCTGAGTCCTTGAAAAAGCTAAAAGGTTCAGTCAAGAAATTCGAACGACCCACAGAGCCTGCCATTGCCCCCGAAGACTGGGATGCTTGGCTTGACGGGGAGGGTGCTTCAGAGGATTTCATGGAAGACCGTGGAGAGAAGCGGTGAGTGGTAACCATCACACCTTGTCAGCTATAGTCGGCGTCCAGTTGTGGGGCAATATCTCGTCGATGGCGTTGTTTTTCTGCGTCGGCAGCCGGGTCAGCACATCTTTGAGGTAGGCATAGGGATCATGCCCGTTCAGCTTGGCTGACTGGATCAGAGTCATGACCGCAGCAGCACGCTGACCGCTCCGTAGTGAGCCCGCGAACAGCAAGCTGCTGCGCCCCAGCGCCCAGGGTCGGATCTGGTTTTCCACCAAGTTATTGCGCTACTGAAAGGATAAACAGGCTGGGCCTAATAGCTGGGGGTAGTAGATAGCCTCCTCAGTGGGGGAAGAGGGCGAGCTGGGCTGAGCTAGTTGAGCAGACGCTTGTAGAAGTTGGCCCACGTGTGCTGTGAGAGCCTTTTCTAGACGCTGACTTTGGAGGGATCTCGCGGGTAACTTTTTGAAATTAGATTACTTTTGGACCAACCATCTCTAAACCTCCTGTTCGTGAACAATGTATTAAATTGATCCATTGACTCTTCCTTGTCAAGCCCGTCTCGGGATCCGAGCCCTGTACTTGTTGGAAATCGATTTTCATTGCTGATTACCGAAATCGAAGATAAGGAAGGGGCGTGTTTGAGTTGTATGCGAACTGAGAAATGCGGATCAACCGTCCCCACAGAACTATAGTTACAGCAAGCCTTTGTCTGGGCCAGCATCGGTCCGGCATCGAGGTCCGCTCTTACGAGGGTGAACAAGTGCAAGTCATGATAGGCTTGAAGCATGGATAAGGGGTGAAAGGGAGCGGTAATGAAAAATTCGATCAAGCGGGTATTGCCATTGGAAAAGTCCGTCACTCTCAGAGAATTTTCACGATCCCCATCTCGCTGCTTCGAAGACGTCCCTGTTGCCGTCTTAGCCAAAGGTCACCCCGTCGGTTACCTTCTGAGCCCTGAACTCTTCAAAGATCTCACATTTCTAATGGCTCAAACCAAAGACCCTGTTCTATTGAAGAAAGAACTCAATCTTTCGGATGCCTGGCTGGAGAAGTTTTTAGGTGCCGACGATGTCTGAGGAGGCGAAGGCAGTTCAAGAGGTCGCGAAAACTACCGGTGTCGCGATCCGTGCAGTAGAAAAGATGGGAGCGTTTCTTTCCAATGTCGCCGGTGTTCCCATTGCCACAGCTGTAGGCATCTTCGAAGACAAGCTAAGCTACATGAGATGGGAAAATCAGCTGAACTTAATCGAGAAAGCAAACGAAAAGCTGGCTCAGCGCGGGTTATGTTCTCCTACCCGATTGCTTCCGTTGCAGTTCACTGTCCCACTTGTCGAGGCTGCGTCACTCGAAGATGACGACTACCTTCAGGATTTATGGGCCACTGTGCTGGTGAATGCCGCAGACGAAACAGTCGATGTGCAGCTCAGGCGTGCGTTTATAAGTATCTTGGAAGACATGACATCTCTCGATGTTCGGATTTTGAAAGTTATCGGGGCCGCAACTCTGAGTCCTACTTATCAATTGGATGTGCTAAATCCTGGATTTTATGTAGGCTATTTGCCCGAGAGAGCCGCCCCAATGGATGAGTTCCAAGATGGAATTCCTGAGCCGAAAAAGGATGTCCGGATTTCGGTCGGCAATTTGCATAGGCTCAACCTTCTTTCAATCTCACAGACCGTAGATGGAGTTTCAGATCCTAGTCATGTAAGGATTACGGAATTGGGGAAAGAGCTGTTATGTCTGTGTTCCTCGAATGGAGATGGTGACGTTCGTCACCGTTATGAGGCCAAATAGACGACCGAGTCAAGTGGCTTGAATTTACAGCTCTTTGAGGATCGATTACTAAAGGGTCCGAAACTGCTCCATCTTGATAACTATTCATCCCGAGTTTTCTGGCCCTGCGTGTACCAACGATGTTGATCGAGTTTTGACGTCGATTGTCGAAGGGTGCGACTGTTCAATAGCATTTAAGGTTTAAGATGACATCTTCAGCATTTGAGACGTTCCACCATGCGATTCAAGACGCGGTCGACCTGTTCAATTTGTTTGACGCACTGAACAAAAACCCACCTCCTCCTGAGGCGGAGGTGCTGAAACGCGCAAGCCTAGTCATGGCATTGGCAGCATTGGAGACCTATGTAGAGGACCGAATTGTCGAAGCTGCGAATACGGTAGCAGGCGTGGGATCAGAGCAAAGTCCGCTTGTGCAGTTTTATAGGTCGTCCCTTCAGAACGATCTCAAGTTCTTTCATACGCCGAGCACCGATCGGATAAAGGCGATTTTTAAAAAGTATCTGGATGTGGACATAACCGAGGCGTGGGTTTGGAATCACTTCGACCCTGTCAGGGCCAAAAGTGAACTCAACAAGATTGCCAGGAAACGCGGGGACATTGCACACCGCTCTTGGAGACCAGTTGTAGGGCAGCCAACTGCTCATGCGGTCACGAGAGACGACCTACGAAAACACATCCGTTTTATTAAAGACCTGGTGGAATCGACAGACGTGTTTTTGGATCAGTTGCTAACCGGTACCAAGTAGGCGGGTCGCTTCATCATTTTTAACAGGGCGTGCAAGTAGCTCGCTGATAGACTGATTTGGTTTCAGAAAACCTTCGTTTTGCTCAAAGATTTCAGGGACTACGGCTGTAAAATTCAGGAGGCTAGTCCCTCATCTAAAACTCGTCCTTTGAAGCTCACCAACTCCTGTATGCGGCTGCTATGCGGCTCAAAAACCCACTCATGATCGAATAAAGTTTCCAGTCGCGTGCTCAAAAAAGAAGAGCCAACGACGAGGGAATAAAATCGGTTTCCGTGTTCTCTTTGTTTGTTGATATCTGAGAGCATATCCTCTGGCAGGCTGGCCATTATGAAATCAGAGATAATCAGCATGTCAGCTTTCTGGTATTTATCATGCTCCATGACCTCCAACGCATGTTGCAGAGCTGGCGAGACGTCAGTGCCCCCGTGAAAAGACATCTTCAGAAAGTCTATGAGGGAAGCAATTCCCATATCGTCCGACAATTCCAGCGTTTCGATACCAGTTGAAAAGTTGATCAGGTAACAAGGGCGTCTCTGTTCTCGGGCTTTTGTTGATATAAACAATGTAACAGCCTTTGCGACGGTCTCTGGTGTCCCGTTCATCGATCCACTGGTATCCACGCAGATCACCATGGGCCCCTGTTTGTCTGCTTCCTCTACCTGGCGCTCCTCCTCAACTTCGATAGTCTCTTGTACCGACTGAATACCTTGCATATCAAAGCACATCAGTCGTGACTCAACGAATTTTAGATCAAAAAGAATCGCCGTATCCTCATCTGCCAAAAGAGCTTTTTCACTGGGTAGCACATGTTCGAGGTCTCGCCCCAGTTTAATTCCGATGATTTCCTCGCGGGAATTGATATCAGGCAGGTGGACCTGTCGTGTTTGATTTACTCGAACCTTTTCGATTTTTTCGGAAAGCTCTATTTGACGCATTTTTCCAAGTAGTTCGCAGAGAGATTTCACGCTCTCGTCTTCTTTGAGGTATTCGGCCCAGCGATGAAACTGCTCGATGTCTTGAGTTGTTAGATAGCCCTTCGAAAGGTCCAGAAGCAGACCGGGATCAAATCCCAGTTCCTCCAAATGGCCGCGAAGGAGATCCATCCGTTCCAAAATGAGCGAAAGATCCTCCAGGAGCTTTGCACGGAGCATCTCGATGGTTGAGAGTTCCCACTCGCTCCGAATGTGGTCCATGATCTTTTGCCACTCAGACAGCAGGAGACGTCCACTGACTGAAAGGTCGTCGTTTTTTCGTGTGGACCGCTTACCTTTCGTTTCCTCAGCGCTTACCAGACGCTTCCAGAACGAATGGTTCGATGGATGGTTGGCCGCGAGGCAGAATGAAGTAAAGTCATCGACAGCCTTTTCCAGGGTCGCCCGGGTGAGGTCTCGCGACTCAAGTATGGGGGCCCAGCCTGAGATTTTCCGAGCATGAGAGCTTAACGGGAACTCTGTTCCTAGCTTTCTAGCGGAGCTTGCCTCCCACTCGGATAGCTGTTCGGCTACGTAGTTACTCACGCTGTGGGAGTTTTGCAGCAAACTCGGGAACTTATGAAAAATATCCTTATTGGCGGCAATAGCCGCCTGCTCAAGCGATTTTATCGGCATAGCTCTTCCAGCCGCTCGCAGTCCTTGATGCGGAGTTTCAAACTGTCAATTTGTTCCGTAATTCCTGAGAGCACGAGCTGTATGTCCGCTTCGGAGATAAATGGCGAACTGAGTACTTTCTGGTAGTCTCTGGATTTACTCTCAACCTGTCTCAGGATCTCCTCAAGCTCTTTTTTTAGATCGCCAACAGCGTTTGAGAGAGATTCCACGAGTCGTATATTGATGTCCTGTTTTTTATCACCCTTGCGAAAAAGGATTTTTGGGGTGCACTCCACAGTTTGGGAGGCATATCGATAATGGTACTCGTCATTTAGTGAGACAGAGCAGGTACCTTGGCCGTCAAACTTGCACCAAACATCTTCTTGCTTATTACCTCTTGCGTCCAACGGATGGAACTTCTGTTTGCTTTTCAGCTTCACACGCGGAACGTAGAGCTTTTTCGACTCCTTGTACGCTGAGTAATTTACTTTGAAATCTGCTTTGAAGAAAAAATATTCTTTTTCATTGAGCAGCTTGGTCTCATAAACATCTGCTGTGTGAAACAACTCATGGTTTATCTCTTTATCGAGGTCGTCCTTGCTCTTGTCCATCTCAGCAAGATTGAATCCGCTGTCAAATCCCGCCTCTCTTAGGGCGTTTTCCACAAGACCTATTACAGCGTGTCGATTATCCTCACGAGTCCATAGGCAGTGTTTGAGCAAGACTGCATCACTGTGGTTTGTTTCTCCTCGGCCATTGAAGAACGCAGATGCCTTCATCAGCATCGCGGCTCTTTGCCATCTTCGATCGGAAACGTAGACTTCCAGCTCATCTGACTTTTCGGCCAGGGATGAGCGGATAAGGTGGATGATGGTCAAAGTCTCTGGCGAGAGGGTCACGTCCTGTGATTGGCTCCGCCACTCTTTCCACTCATCAGGTTTAACAACCAAGTCTTCGGATATCTCAATATCCGCATCGGTCGGTTTGCTGTTGAGGAGACGGTCAAAATTTTCGCCTTGGCTGATGGGACCCACGAGAAGTCTAATAATGAAGCGATCATATAGTGCCTCTAGACCTTGGTTGGCCTCTGGTGTTTCGTTAGAGGCTGCGATCAACGCCTTAAGGGGAGCCCTCTCAACCACTTCACCATTTCGGAAAACCCGCTCGTTTATCAACGTGAGGAGAGTGTTGAGGATTGCTGGGCTGGATTTCCAGATTTCATCCAGAAATGCGAACTCGGCTTTTGGCAAGTAAGCCTCAGTTTTCCGTGTGTACTGGTCTTCTTTGAGAGCTTTGATGGAAACGGGCCCAAACACCTCTTCGGGAGTACTGAAGCGATTCATCAGATACTCGAAATACGTTGGACGTTGAAAAGCGCAGGCAATGCGTCTTGAGATTAGGCTTTTCGCTGTGCCGGGAGGGCCGAAAAGAAATGTGTTCTGACCGCACAGCGCACCCAGAAGGGATACTGCGATAATCTCTTCCCGCTCGAACATACCATCACTGACGGCATCAACCAGCTGATGAATCCGTTCTTGTAAGCCGTTGCTTTTCTCGCTCTTGTTTATCAATTCTGGAACTTTGCTCTCCAGTAGTGATTTGCCTTTCTGCTTGCCTTGGAATGAGATTGTTCCGGAAGGCTCGAACCAATTCATGATGCCGCCATCGAGGCGAAAAACTTTTCGGTCTTGTTGAGTCTCGTCCCATTCGCCATCCAGTGGAGATAGTCGGGTGGCAAGATCATCAAAACTACCTTTAAACATCAGTCCCATACTTCAATTAATCCTTGTTTCTCGGTTCTACATAAAGCGGATTCCTAACCGTCAGAACGCTCCGGTCGTCACGGCTGCTACGCCTGCTGTCACAGGGCATTAATCACTAATGTAAGTCTCTGAATTTAAATATATTGGTTGCGCATGGGAAGTACTTTGTCGTGTATTGCAAACACGCTCAACAGCGGCTCCACCAATGATTCCTAAAACATCCTCTCCAGAGTTTCTCCTATCCGATTGGGCATATGGTCAAGAATTCGGCTCTTTCTCCGCGAGCGAAAGTCGGAGCGACTCCTCTATTCTCGCCATGACGCCGTTAAGATTGATTGAGATCGCGCCGGAAACCTGTCGCTGATACCGTTTGAGCAACAACTCCAGCCTGCGGAGCAACTGGTCGGTTCGGAGAGGGAGTAAGAGCATTCCCGTCCCAACGCTCTGGTTGCTTGTAGGAACTGAAACGTCAAAGATGAAACCGACTACTTGATTCCGATCTGACCAATCGTTGAATTGATCACCAGAGCGTTCGTGGATCTGGTCCTCTCTAAGGAGAGTGAGCGTGCCTTCGAGACCGAGGTGAAGCTGGAGCCGGTGTGCCAGGTCTGAGCTACCTTTCCCTCCCAATGCTTGTGAAACATCTTCGATTGATCCCAGCGTCCGGTTTAGGGCACTGTCCGCATCCGTTGACGCGCTCTGGGTCAAGGCCGGAAAAAAACGAGACCACTCGCCAACCACTAACTGCTTTTCATGCAAGTCGAACGGCACACACCATATGTGAAGGTCTTCGCTGAAACTGAACTTTGGCAGAGGTTCCTGAAATGCCGCATGCTTGGGATAAACCAGCAGCATATGGCCATATCCGTTCTGGTATTTGTGCCCATAAGCGAAGAGTTGGTAGAGGTCAGCCTGTTTAATACCGTACTTCTCAGCCGATGTGTTTTGAGTCGAGTCCAAAAGCTTCCATTTGGCGTCCATCACGTTCTTGCGACTGAGATAAGTCACCAGCAGATCAGGTTTCATTTGGAACCAGGATTTCTCAGGGCCCCCATCCGGAGAGTGTTTTATCAACCATTGGCTTGCCGCTTGAGAGGTCAGTGACGAACCAGAACGCATACGCTTCTTGATGTGGTGAGCCACATAATTTTCAAAAAGCTGTTCCATCGGGAACAGCATGGCAATGCCGCTGTGCAGGCCGTGTTGAAAGTTGGGGTTTAGCCGCTCGAGAACCAAAATGAACCAAGGCTTTATGGCTTTGTAGGGCTGCATCAACTTCGTGTTCTTCCATTGACTGATTTGGGACAGCGGCTTTCTGAAAGGCTCGATAACGGACAGTTGGTGAGACAGTGTGTTTGCTACCCGCCAATTTCGAGCATTCTTCGTGAGCTTAAGCACGTAATCCAGTGCGGTTCTCAACAGACGGTTTTCAGTTCTATTTGGGGTGAATATGTCATGGCGGATATTGAACCAAGTGGCTCGTGCTGGGGATTGTCGGCTCTGTCTGCCTACATCCAACTGACCGCGAATAAACCTACTTTCCTCTTCGACGGTTTCGTAATCGAATCGGAGGCCTCGCTTCACGAGGTGGGTCAGCTGATTGAGAAACTGGGCAATAATCCATTCGTGAATGGGTAGCTCAGCGCGCTTGAGATCTGCTGAGTCTCCCTCACGGCCATCCAGTGACGCAGAGCATCCAAGCATGTCCTGCAAAAGCATACGCAGCGACTCAGGCTCTTCTGGCGAGGCAAATTCAGTTTTTGGCAGAATCTCGATGCCTTCACCGGAGGGGCTTTGGAGGTAACCGACGTAGCTCCCCAGCTTTAGGTATTTCTTGCCTTTCCGTATGACAAGCTTGGAATCTTGCTCCCACTGATTGTGCAGGTCGATAAGCCACTCAAACGTTGCACCTGAGACCCGCCCGACATCCATACTCGCGTTGGCCTCAGGATCAGCGGTGAGGACGGCATACTCGCGAACCTGAATCACCGGTGCATTCCAACGATCTGTTGATACGCTTCTGCTTCATCGAAAGCGGTTTCGTTGATCTTGAACCTGTTATCGGTCAACTGTTCTGCAATTTCCCCTGGGAAAAGATCGGTTAAGTTGCGCGTGAAGGCATTAGCACCAGTCGTTCCTGGAGTAATGAATTTATGCTCGGGAGCTTTGGCAGGATCGTTCAGGACCCAACCGATACGCTCGTAATCTTCGAAAAAGTATTCCTGAAGCAGAGGAATGACTTTGTCGCGGAATATGTACCGGAGAGCCGCCTGTCGTTCTGACTCCGATTCTATGCCTGCTAATTCTATGAAATAGGCATGGCCAATCTGATGGTCAGAGTCCAGCAGGACTTCGATGCGCTGATTAATCATATCCAAAAGCGTATCAAGCGGAATGTCGTAAACGGTGATCTCGGACAAGCTGCTGGGATCAGGAAGCATTTCAACGAAGCTAAAACGCCTACGAAGTGCCAGGTCCAGTTGGGCCAGGGATTTGTCAGCTGTGTTCATCGTACCAATGACAAAAACATTGGACGGCACTGAGAACTGCTCTTTGGAATAGGGCAATGTCACCGACTGCGCGTCAGAAGCTCCAGCTCGCTTGCTCGGTTCCAGGAGGGTAATGAGTTCCCCAAAAATCCGCGCGATATTGCCTCGGTTGATCTCATCGATGATCAGAACATGAGGAGGCGCATCCTCTTCTGGAGATTCCGTTGAGACCATTTCCTGAAGGCGACTGAGGCTCAACTTGGAGGGCTTCAATTTGTACAGAGTCTTTTGGGTGAACTGACTGCTGTACAGCTCACTCACAGGCCGCGAATTTTCATAGACTTGAAGCCATTTGACGTCACGGGCTTGGTGAAACCAATCAGGCTTATCTTCAAGTTTTCTGTGTTGGCCAGTGACCTCTGCAATTGCACGGAATCGAGAATTGCCGTCAGAAATAACAAGCAAATCGCCCTCTTTTACCTGATTTCTGAAGGTATTAACGGCTCGAAATGCATATTCCTGCGTCTCAGAAGGGTAACGCTCGAGGTATCGCTTTTTGACAGATTCGTAGTCATCGCACCCCGAGAAGTCAGCGTCTCCGCCCCATCCCAAGAGTACATAATCGTTCTCAAGGCACTCGGTGAAAACCTCACCGGCTTCAGCCGTTTGAGAATTGCCCAAGGACATTTTCCAGATCGCTCTATCAGACAGGCTCGATGATGAGATAGTTTGGTGAGCGATTACTCGTTTGTCGGCATTCTTGCATAGCGTTTTGAAAACACCATCTCGCACGGGATAGTGAAGCTCATCCGTTTCTGGCTGGCTTTCAGCCCTTATACCCTCAATGAAGTCCTCGTAAGCAAAACTCTGGTGGAACGTCGTAAACTGAATTCTTTCTGATCGAACCAGTTCGTCAAACCTTGCTTTAATAGCTGCTCTGTTTTCATAGGGCGCAGCTCGATCAGCGTTTTCTTGGTACCAAACTGGATCGGCGATTCGGACGGCTAGATCAGTAGTACGGTACGTCTTCCCGGTCCCCGGAGGCCCATAGAGAATCTGGTTGAGTGGTTCAGTTGGCATGATGCTCTCTTCTTTCTGAGGAAGGTTTTCTTCCGAAATGGGTTTAGACATATCGTTGTCCTCCTCGTCATACCACTCTAATAGCGTGTCCAGCTCGTCCATAGATGACACCGGTACCAAGTAGGCTGTACTTCCCAGTGCAAGGGATGGGGCATGCTGTTTTAAGTGATGGTTACGGGTGTCTCGCGGGCCGTACTCCCTCACTTTTTCGAGTTGGATTTCTTCAGGAGGTTTGTCCCCAATAAAAACCTTCACTGACTTTGGTTTAGGATCAAGGGCAATAGGCTTCCCATTCGAACATTTGAATCCTGCAATATGCATCGTTCCCGAGTACGTTCCGGGATAGACCTTTTTAAGGTGCTCAACTGCGGTTTTAGAGTCGAATGGCGTGCTTTGATTCTCGTACCAAGCTTGGTACGAAATTTCCCAGAAAGGCTTATCGGTCCGATTGCGGACGCGTTGGAGACATTCTCTGTAGTCTTGCCAGTTGGGTTTGGGAATCTCCAGGTCGTTAGAGGTAAGCCAGTGGCGAGTTTGTCCGTCCACCGGTAAATAGATGTCGGGGTAGGCGTAAAATAGACACTGGGTAAGCTTCGCGAAACCTGTTCCTTTAATCGAGAGCACAGATTGAAACTGCTCTCTGTCGAACTCGAAGGTGGCCGCATCCCGAAAAAATTTCCAGAGCTTGCTGATAGTTCCCGGAGCCCGAGACTTGGCATACGGGAAAAGCCAGACCTTCAGTGGCTGAGCACTTGGCACGCCGGAAAAATCGGAGGGAGGTGGTGCATCCAGGCCGATTAGCTCTATCAGTTCCTTGAACAGCTTCTTGCGTGTCTCTTCCCCATATTTCATGAAGATGGCAAAAAAGCTAAATGGATCAATTTCTTGTAAAGGTACCTTTTCACCGGCCTCATTTTCGTCGGTGAGTCCCTTTTCTATTCCCAATTGTTGTAGGATCGCGATGAGTTCTGGTTGGCGATCCTCGTAATCTTTGATCCACTGCGTGAGTGCTTTAAACGCTGGTATCCATGTGTACTGGTCCACCTGCCGATCCTTTTGTTGGTAGTCAGTTCGCCTTTCAGGCTGCGCTCCGATCCAAGTCGCAAGCAAATAAATGAAGAAAACTTGTAGCCAAACGTGGGAGTCCCTCAAAAGGGAAAAGTAGTCTTCATTTCATAGTCTTACCATCCTAACTGGTCTAATAGCAGAATGTCGTCTAAATTGGCGTATCTAGAATACTGAAAAAATGAAAATGCGCTCAAGTTTTCCCCAAACATTATGTGCAGCAGTTTATAAACTTTAAGTTCCTGCACACACGGAGGTTGCAGCCAATGAGACACCTGGATGGTCATTTCCAACTCACCGCAACGGACTTAGTCGCCCACAGCGCCTGCAACCATTTGGTCGCCCTTGAAAAGCAGGTGGCTCAAGGAGAACGCGAGAAGCCGGATCATTACGATCCTCTGCTGGAAATTCTGCGGGAGCGCGGCCAGCGTCACGAGCAGGGTTACCTCGAGCACTTAAAATCTGCGGGACTGGATGTCACTGCTATCGAAGGCGTCGAAGTAAACGAAGAAAGCATCGATCAGACCGTTGAGGCAATGAGAGCCGGTGCGCCAATCATTGCTCAGGCCGCTCTTAAAAACGGAAGTTGGAGCGGGCGGGCCGACTTTTTGAAACGAGTGGAAAAGCCCAGTGCGCTGGGTAATTGGTCATACGAGATAATCGATACAAAATTAGCGCGAGAGACGAAGGGTGGAACCGTTCTTCAGCTATGCCTTTATGCCGACCTTCTGGCGAGCATTCAAAAAGTCGACCCCGAATTCATTTTTGTAGTTGCGCCATGGAGTGACTACGAGCCGCAACGGTATCGGTTCGCTGACTATGCAGCTTATTTCCGGCAGGTTCGGAAAGCAGCCGAAGCCGACATCAATACTGACGAGCCCACGGAAACCTATCCGGACCCGAAATCGCACTGTGAAATTTGCCACTGGCAATCCCAGTGCGACCAGAGGAGGCGAGACGATGACCATCTCTGTTTAGTTGCCAACATCAGCAAAGCACAGATCGTTGAGCTTAATGCCAACGGTATTGCAACCATGAAAGACTTGGCGGCCCTTCCAACACCTATCCCGTTCGAGCCAAAACGCGGCACCAAACCTTCTTTGGAGAAAGCGCGAGCGCAAGCTCGGATTCAAGTTGCCGCCCGAGAGAGTGGAGAACTCAAGCGAGAGTTTCTCGATCCTATTCCAGGTGCTGGATTCGGGGCACTACCAAAGCCCTCAGAGGGCGACGTGTTCTTTGATATCGAGAGTGACCAGTTCGTCGGAGAGCACGGCCTGGAGTACTTGTTTGGGTATGTCTTTAAGAACAATAGCGGAGAGGTCGAATACAAGGCTGAATGGGCCTTTGGGCCAGGCGAAGAGAAAGCGGCCTTTGAGGGCTTCATCGACTTTCTAACAGAGCGTCGTCAGCAATACCCGGACATGCATGTCTACCATTTTGCTCCCTACGAACCATCGGCGCTGAAACGGCTCATGGGGCGATATGCCTCGCGTGAAAACGAAATGGACAACTTGCTTCGAGGGTTGGTGTTTGTCGACCTTCTGAGTGTCGTTCGGAATGGGCTCCGTGCCAGTGTGGAAAGCTACTCCCTCAAAAAGCTGGAGCCGTTCTTTCAATTTGAGCGCAAGGTTTCGCTTCATGATGCCAACGTGGCACTCACGCAGCTTTCATCGCACATTGAACTGGATGATTTCGATTCGGTAACAGAGAAGACAAAGTCCGTTGTTGAGGCATACAACGCAGATGACTGCTTCTCGACTGCTGCCCTGAGAGATTGGCTTGAAAGCTTGAGGGATGAACTAATCAGCGAAGGATATTCGATTGATAGGCCAGAACCAGGAACTGAGCCCAGTGAAGAGGCTGACGAGCAGGCGCAGCGTATTCAGGCACTGGTTGAGCGCCTGATTGATGGAGTTCCGGTAGACAAAGAGGAGCGTACCCCCGAACAGCACGGGCGCTGGATTCTAGCTCATCTATTGGAATGGCATCGTAGAGAGGATAAATCGGTTTGGTGGGAATACTTCCGGCTCTCTGAGTTGCAGCCGGACGAACTTCTGCGAGAACGCGCTGCAATCGCAGGATTGGAGATAGTAGGTACCGTTGAAACCTCGAAAAAGGGTATTCTGACCGACCGCTACAAGTTTATTCCCCAGGATACTGAGGTGCGGGCGGGAGACGATCTGAAGTCTGCTGGAGGCGATGATCTCGGCAAGGTCGAATCGGTGTCAATGGAAGATGGAACGCTAGACATCAAAAAGAAGGGAGCAACCGCAGAAATACATCCTGAAGCGGTATTTACCCACACTGTCATAAGGACTAATGAGCAGAAGGCCGCGCTTTTTCGCTTAGGTGAGTACGTCGCCGAACACGGACTAGAGGGTGATGGCCCATTTAAAGCTGGCCGGTCAATTTTGCTTCGCTCGAAAGTCGGCGAGGATGGAATCCCTCTTCAGCATGATGACGAGCTAACGCTCGATGCTGCGCTCAGAATCGCCCCCACTTTGAACGGAGATGTTCTACCAATTCAGGGGCCGCCAGGAACAGGTAAGTCCGTTACGGGCGCTCACGTTATCTGTGATTTTGTTGAAAAAGGTATGACCGTTGGGATAACGGCGAATAGCCACAAGGTTATTCGGAATCTAATTGATAAAGCCATTGCTGTAGCCGCAGAGAGAGGCACCGATATCAGGTGTATTCAAAAGCCAAGCGGGGATAGCAAGGAGCCGGATCAACATAATCTGACTTTTGCCAAATCCAACAAGGACGTTTTTCTGGCTCTGAGCGATGGAGCGGCTCAAGTTGCAGGGGCAACAAGCTTTCTTTGGGCGCGTGAAGAAGCACAGGACACCCTTGACGTGCTTATCGTCGATGAGGCGGCTCAGATGGCTTTAGCCAATGTGGTAGCGGTCTCTGCTTGTGCAAGGAGTTTGATATTGCTCGGAGACCCGCAACAACTTGAGCAGCCTACCCAAGGCTCCCATCCAGATGGAACGGATTGCTCCGCGCTTGATCATCTCCTAGAGGGGCATCAGACTATTTTTGATGATCAAGGCCTGTTCCTGGGTATTACTTACCGCCTTCATCCAGAAATCTGCCGCTTCAATTCAGAACTGTTCTACGAGAACAAACTCTCCTCCGTGGCGAAGGCCGCAAATCATGAGATTAAATCTGAAGGCTCTTTTTCCGGTACCGGCTTGCGTTATCTGCCAGTCGAACACAGCGGCAATACCAGTAGTTCAACTGAGGAGGCCGACGAGGTCCGCCGAATCGTCAACGAGATCTTGAGCCGCAAAACGACTTGGATTGATGGTGAAGGGTGCGAGCACGAATTGACTCTCGCGGATATTCTGATTATTGCGCCTTACAACGCTCAGGTATTCGAGATTCATCAGAGGTTGCCCGATGCAAGGGTGGGCACTGTCGATAAATTTCAGGGTCAGGAGGCACCCATCACGGTCTTTTCCATGGCGACCTCCAGCCATGCAGACGCGCCAAGAGGGATGGAGTTTCTCTATAGCCCGAACCGGTTGAACGTCGCTATTTCCAGAGCGAAGTGTTTGGCGATACTGGTTGCCTCTCCCGCTATTTTCGAAGCTGATTGTAAAACACCCGGCCAAATGAAATTGGCAAATGCTTTTTGCAGGTTTCTTGAGGTGGCTGAAAGTGTTCAGCCCACTCGTTAGCTATTAGCCGTGGGTTATACGTCAAAAAAAATTATGACGTATAAAAGCTACTGGTCTAACCGTTATTCAGGGCCTCCATAACAGCTTTTCCCATCACGCTCTCCCAGTGATTGATGTGGGGCGCATTCTCAATCATGGGGTGCAAAAGCACCCTTGAAATTTCGTCTGATGAAATACCTAAATCAGCCAAATTATCAAGTTGCGTTCGGAGAGAAATAAGGCGAGCACCAGCCTCTTTTGCGTATCTGACGCCAAGTTCAAAGTCATCAAAATGGGTTTCGGCTCGCTCCTTGTCTACCTCAGGCCAGTGGTCAGGGGGAGCAGCGTAAAAATCAACAGATCCGGATGGTTCGTCAGTAGGGTCGTATGTCCCGAATATCCATTGTTCTCTGAAAAAATGCTCAGCATCAAAGAATGGATGGATTATCTGTTTTTCCGCAGAGGCTGAAAAGCCTTGTCCTTTTCCGTCCATATTGCAATCACGGCAGGCCGGGACCAGGTTTTTCGGGAAAAGCGAGAACTGCGGAAACTTAGACTTTGGTAAATAATGATCCAAGTTCCTTGGCCGGCCTATCCCACCACAATAGGGGCAGGTTCCATTTGCTGCTGCTAGCAGTTCGTTGTATATCCCTCTGCCGGGCTTTTCTTTACCCCTGAGATGGGCTTCATAAAGGTTCAATAATTCAGATTTCTTGAGATCTGAGACAATAATTGGGTCTGCCCCATGCTCTCGAACGACTGGAACGAGGGTGTAAAGCTCACCGTTTGGTGCTTTTTCGGCATACAGGGCCAGCTGAGCATCTATCTCTGCCTTTCCAGCAGAAAGGCGGGCTTTGAATTCCGGTTTCTTATCCAGCCCTTCAAGACAGGTACTGAACACTTGATCGAATTCGTAAGAAGGGGGCGGTAATTTAATCATTTTGCCCGTTCTCTTCGTTTTTCGAAGTTAAAGCTTTCAAAATTGCTCGCCCCTCAAGACCGAGTTGACCATTGAAGTCTTTGAGGACTTTGTCATATGAATTTAGACTTTTTACCTTGTCCACCAACAGATCATGAAAACCAGATTTAACCGTTTCTAACCCGAAAATCTCCCGCGTAAGTACTCCAACATTTTCACCGAAGCTCTCTCTGTTTGGACGTTTTGGTTTTAGTGAAGAGCCAATTCGATCTAGAATCCAGACACAAGACTTGGGTATTTCCTGCAACACGACCGGTGAATGAGTCGCAATGATCGCAACACCATTCCTGTCGTGTAGAAGGTCTGAGAGGGCACGTGTAAACGCTGAAAGCAGTGGCGGGTGTAAATGACTTTCGGGTTCATCTAAGAGAACCAGCGTTTTTTCATCGACCTTTTCAACCAATTTAGAGATGGTTAATAGAACAATTGAATGTCCTGAACTCATCTCGGATAGAATGGGCTTAATCTTCTTATAATACTTCTTTTGGAATTGATTGGAATCTGGCTGTTGCTTGTCATGAGTCTCACTTTTTTCTGCCCGGTATAAGCTCTCGAGCTGCTTTAAATCCATCGCTTCAAAATTGTCATCAGAACAAAGCTTGTCGATAGCCTTCAACCATCGATTTTTTTTGCCTTCCTTGCTAAAACAATTTATAAGGCTGCTTACACAGTTCTTTTGAAGCTCTTCGAGGGTATAATGCAAACCTTTCTGATTGCGATTTTTCAGCCCTAAATAGTAGTAACAAGTTCCCTTCGCGGGATTGGGTTGCTCTTCTGGCGGACTGAAAGGGTCGAATGCGCTAAAAGATACTGAAACCAACGCATCGAAATAATCGCGGCTTATGGGAGAGTCAACTAGCCAGCTTTTGTCGACGAACTGACAATCCGAAATTGCTGAGTCCGTTACGGCCTGAATCATTCCATTCAGGATGGTAGTTTTTCCACATCCATTTCTACCAATGATCGCATGAATATTCGTGCTTGGGCTTGAGTTCGCCTCCACCTGAAAATTCAGTGAAACTTCCGATAATTTTTCAGTTTTCTTCCGTTTAAAAGAAAATTCGAAATCAGTAAGGGCCGGTTTGCCATAAAGCACCCTGAAATACTGGCCTTTGATTATTGATAAGCTGGTATCGCGTAGCAGAGAGGTTCTGAATACGTCTTCGTCTATAGCTTTTTTAAATGCTGATTCTCGATCAACTAGGTCGTTTAATGATTCCAGAACCTTCGATTTTGTATCTGATGATAGTTTAGAAAGATTAGAATAATATTCGACATCTTCACCTAGAGAAAAGTACCTCTCAGGTAGCTTTTCAAACTCTTTTTCAAGAGTTGTGTGAGTTGCCGTAGATACGGATTGCCCCACAAATCCTATTTTGATATTTCCAATTTTGTGGAAATTTCCGCCTTCATCGAAGATAGATAGTTGGAACATCGTTTGGTAATGAAAGTCGTTCCAACGATCAATTTTCAGGTATCCGACAAGCTTTCCTGAGCTTGGAATACTTACGTCTCTAGGAATAACTCGAAATTTGAACATCAATAATGCCCCTTGATGTAGTTGTAGGCCTTATTGAAAAGCTCTTTATCCTTCCCAAGTCCGAACTGAACCAGCGTCAACATCAAAGCTTTCTGAATCTCTCTCGGTCCGCTCGCAGAGTTCTGCCAACCATCGAATCGCGTCGCTTTGACGATCTTGTCGATCTGCTCGACAACATCCTGAATGACCTTCGGAGTCCGATCAGGCCTGGTTTCCATGAAAAGCTTGGTGAGCGCCTGGACATTGTCTTCCTCAGTGACCGTGCGCTCACCAGTCTGTTTCTCAAGTTCAACCGTTTCCTTGGCGGTATCAAGCAGGCCTTTGAGCCAATCGATGGCCTTAATAACTCCAGCCTCGTACTGCTGTCTGAGCTTCTCTAGGCGCTCGCCGAGCGCGACGAATTCTGGGTTTCCGCTACCGCGAAGTCGTCCCATCAAATCAATCTCGAGCCTGCGCGCGCGTTTTTCTTGCTCCTTTTCAGTGAGCGTGAAAATAGCGTGCTCGTCCATCACCAGCTCATCGATATCGTTCCTAATGCGATTTATATCGGTGTTCTCGTGGATCATTTTGATGGTTTCAGGCCCGAGAGCAGCCCAGACTAGCGCTCCTGTTTGCCCGACAGGGCGAACGCTCTCATAGATTTGAGCAAGCCATTTGTAATCGTTGCGGTAGGGCGCGAGGAAAGGGTCTGGATTGATCGCAGCCCAGAGTTTGCTGAGTACGCCGAACGCTGCGGCAAATTCGTCCCGTTTCTCATTGGTCGGCAGGCATTCCTGGGCCGCGATGATGCCCTCAAAGCCTTCCAGGGATCGATCCACCCCAGGGAAGAACGCCAGGCACTTTTTCAGCTGCTCTGGAAGCATTTCCTTAAAGCGTTCGATGCCTTCGACAACGCCCTCGATCTCGTCGGGGTTGTAAGCGAGGGCCGTTCGAAGGTTCTCAAACACACCAAGGTAGTCGATGATCAACCCCATTCCCTTGCGCATACCGTTTGCTTCGTAGAGACGGTTGGTACGGCACATAGCCTGTAGGAGGGTGTGGTCTCGAAGTGGCTTGTCCAGGTACATGCAGTAGCAAATGGGAGCATCAAAACCGGTGAGAAGTTTTGCCGTAACAATGAGAAGCTGGAGAGGGTTCTCTGGATCTTTGTAGGACTCAATCAGGTCTTTTTGTAGTTGGTCATCTCCGTCAATCTCCTGCCAACGCTGAAAGTCCTCCTCCCTTATCGGCAGCTCCAATTCTTTGTTCCATTTGCGCCAGTCCCTGTTTTCCTTCCCGTCTTTACCACCGCCTTTCGCTTTGATCGGAGCTTGATCGACATTCATGACCACTTCGACGGCGTCAAAACCAAGCTTCTGGCCTAGCAGGTAATACATCTGAATACAGGCATCTCGGTCGTAAACAACCACCATGCCTTTCAGCTTTTTCGGCTTCACGTGGCTGGTGAAGTGATCAACGATATCGTCGCTGATCGCTTCCATACGCTTCGGGGCTTTCAGCATGACTGCCAGCTTACCCGCCCGCGTAGACAGCGCGGTCTTCTCTTCTTTGTCCAATCCGTGTTCTTCAGCCAGCCGCTCAAACTCTTGGTCAATAGAAGCTCTGTCAACGCGAAGCTCCGCCAACCGTGGTTCAAATTTTACCGGCACGGTGGCCCCATCCCGGATTGACTGCTTGTAGCTGTAGCGATTCATGTATCTGCCGGGATCTTCGTCCGCACCAAACAGCTTGAAGGTGTTTCGCTCGATACTGGAAATCGGCGTGCCTGTCAGGCCGTAAAAGTGTGCGTTCGGCAGGGCCCATCGCATCTTGTCACCAAGGGAGCCCTCTTGAGTGCGGTGCGCTTCGTCCACCAGCACAATGATGTTGTCCCGATCATTCAGGCCGTTGGGATTGCTTTCATCAATCTCGACATCCTGGAACTTGAAGATGGTGGTAATCAGAATACCCCGGCTGTCCTGCTCAATGTGCTCGCCTAGTTTTTTGCAGCTTTGCACTTTAACAAGGTTCTTAACGTCGGCACCGCCAAAGGTTTCGCTGATCTGGCTATCAAGGTCTCGCCGATCCACCACGACGAGAACGGTTGGGTTTTTGAGGTTATTGTCGGCACGCAGCATGCGAGCGGCATAAAGCATCAGTAGAGACTTGCCAGAGCCCTGGAAGTGCCAGATCAGCCCCTTTTTTGGGTAACCGCTTTTGACGCGGTCGACGATTTGCTTGGCAGCTTCGAATTGAGGGTAACGAGGAAGCAGCTTGATGCGTTTGGGTGGCGTTTTCTTGCCGGTCTTGATGGTTGAGAAGAGAGCGAAGGATTCAAGAATTTGAAGAAGCGTTCGAGCGTTCAATAATCCTTCAACACTGGCAAGTACTGACGCCATGCCGGTGAGCTGCTCTTCTTCCTGTTCAGTGGTATGCCAGGGGCCCCAATCTTTGGGGCCAGCGTTTATCGCACCATACGCAAAGGTTCGACCTTCGGAAGCGAAACACAGCAGGTTTGGGACGAAGAAGGGCTCCGCATTTTTCCAATAATGCTTAGTGCCGCCGATGAAGTCAGCAGCGCCGTCCTGCCAAGTTACACTAGGGCGTGTTGCGGTTTTTACTTCACCCACAACCAACGGGATTCCGTTGACATATAGGACGATATCGAAAAATACCTCCGTGGCGGCGACATAGTGCACCTGTTGCGCCACGATAAAGTGGTTGTTTTCGATGTTGTCGAAATCGATCAGGTTGATGGTGATGTGGTCGCCATTTTCGCCAAAGGGCAGGGTCTTCTCGGCCATCAACCATTCCTGGAAGTTTTCATTGGCCTTTACTAAACCGGTGTGGCGGGCTTCCAGCACCACGCCGCGTAGCTTGTAAATCACTTCATCGGCGTAATCGGGCTGCCGAGCAATATCGGGGTTCAACGAACAAAGTGCGTCTTTGAGCCACTCATCGACGAAGATATCCTGCGCTCGTTTCGGCAGGTTCTCACCGTGATGGTACTTCCAATGCTCTCCTCTAAGTCCCTTTAAGCGGTCAATAATTCCATTTTCTGTGACGGTTTGTTCGTTGAACATGAACTCACCCATTTATTAGTTGTTTTGAAAGTAGGGTTGCTGATTTTCCACTTGCGCGTATGCAAGAAGCAGTTAATTTGAGCTGGTCCCACAGTTTAATTATTTCCTCTTGCTCAGTTTCGGAGGCGACGGGAATAGTTAACTTCTTCTGAGCTTTTATGCCAATGTATGCTCTTGTGGACTGCGCTGCTTGATTTTTAAGAATTCTTTGAAAATTGAAAGATCGGAAGTACAATTCTAAAAATTTCGGTTTAATACGGCCATTTTTGTTAACCCGATAATATGTAACTTGTGGTGTGAGCATTATATAGTCTTGCACTTCAGGGGTGACAGCAACTAAACCAACTGTTCCTTTGTGGGAGAGCAAAATATCTCCTGGGAACGAAAAGCCTATCCGCAGTGCATCGGTCCGATTTTTAGGTAGCTTTTTGCACCTTTTTAAGTCGACGTCGTTACCATTTAAATCGTTGGCCATCACGAAAGGGATGCCCTCCTCAACATACTCTGATGCCTTCGGATGATCGTTTCCATGATTTCCGTCCTGAATATCAATCAGATCCCCCGTCTCTAGGAGGCTTTCAAAAGAAACATGTTCTGCTTTAATGGCTTCGAGTCGAGCTTCAATTATTCTGTCTGCAAGCTTTAATAAGCTATCTTCTGTTTCGTAATATCCATTTATAACTGAGTTCGATTTTTTTAATAGCCGAAGCATCCTGTTCTGGATGTCAATTGGCGGGATTTTAAATTTTTGCCTCTCAAGAGTCTTCCATTTTATTGTCGGTGATAACGAGCCCTCGGATATTGAGACCGCTCGATTCATGAATTCATCACTCTGCATATAAAATGGCAGAAATTCGGGAATTATTTTTCCTGGGATAGCTTCTAAGACCATGGCATGTGCCGAGCAAATGCAATCAAAGTCGGTTACCGCTACCTTGCGCTGATAGGCACGGCGTTTACCAAATATGATCTGGCCTTTTTTTACCAACAGTTTTTGGCCCGCAACGTCGCTGGGCACGCCGTGTCGTTTAATCTTAAGGCTTCCTGGATCTAAATGTTCCAAGCCCACATAGACTTTAAGTTTGGTTTCCCTTGGTTCAACCCGCATAGAAATCTGCTTAGCGATGTCACCAAATCTCACCATTTGCCAGCCTTCAACGTTTTGCTGCTCAGTCATTTAATGCCACACCTTACTTTTAACGTCGTATCCAAGCTCTGCAAGGCTATCGAATAATTCATTGGTCTGATTTTTCAATCGCAGACGACCGACCTTCCACGCCTCGACGGTATGTTCAGTATCGTGAACTTCGTCATTTCCTGGAGCTTGCACATATAGGGGGATCGACAAGTTATAAAGATTCTCTTCGATGGTATCGAGTTCCACTAGAGCAGAAATACCGGTGTGCTTTTCCGGACTTAAGTAAGCTTCACACAGCACTGACAAGTCATTGTTCGACAAGTAGCTATGGGCGCGTTCGCGAGTAACCTGCTCAACACCATTGATAAACAAAATCTTGTTTTTTCGTTCAGGTGGTTTGTTGCAGTTGAGCACCACCACACAGGATTCCATCGGTGAGTTGTAGAACAGGTTGGGACCTAACCCGATCACCGATTCAATAACGTCTGATTCGACCACCTGTTTGCGAATAGCTTGTTCGGAGTCCCGAAAGAGCACGCCGTGAGGCCAGAGCATCGCAGCGCGTCCGGTGTCGCGTTTCAGACTTTTGATAATGTGAGTAAAAAACGCGTAGTCGGCACAGCCCTGTGGAGGGACCCCATATAGATTCCGTCCATATGGGTCTGCGGCAAACTTGTCGCGATTCCATTTTTTGATGGAGTAGGGAGGGTTGGCAAAAATCACATCAAACTGCTTAAGCTGATCGTTCTCGACAAACTTGGGATCACCGAGAGTGTCACCGCGTAAAACGTCAAATTCCTCAATGTCGTGCAGGAACATATTCATGCGTGCGATAGCGGAGGTGAGCAGGTTCACTTCCTGGCCGTAAAGCTTCACTGAACGCCATTGCTCTCCTTGGCTTCGAAGCTCCATAACTGCGTTCAACAGCATGCCGCCGGTACCACAAGTCGGGTCGTAAGCGGTTTCACCTGGTTTTAGGCCCATAATCCTTGTCATCAGGTGGACTACGGTTCGGTTCGTGTAGAATTCGGCAGCGGTGTGGCCGGAGTCATCTGCAAATTTCTTGATCAGATATTCGTACGCCTCACCCAGGTCGTCCTGATTGACCGATGTGATACCCAGCGGAATTTTGCTGAAGTGCTGGATCAGGTCCGCGAGAAGGTGGTCAGGCAGGCGCTCTTTATTTGTCCACTGGGCATCACCGAATACGCCATGAAGTCTCTCGTTCTTTGCTTCGATGAGCCGGAGGGCACTCTGGATCGCTTCTCCAATATTCTTGCGAGTGTTTCGGACCTTTTCCCATCGGGCCTCTTCCGGGATATCAAACCGGTGGAACATCGGCATTGTGGCGTAGTGAGCATCACCATCGCTCAGTTCCAGTGCTTCCGTGTACTCATCCAAGTAGACGTCGGATAGGCGCTTATAGAAGAGCAGAGGGAAAATATACTGTTTGTAGTCCGAGGCATCGATCTGGCCGCGTAAGAACTCCGCAGCGCCCCAAAGAAGGTCTTCTAACTCTCGTTTGTTCATAATTCGAAGCCCTCCTGCACCAACAGTTCCTCAAGTTCTTGTTCTGCTTTTTCCAGAGCTGTCAGTTTTTCCTGAAAATCCCTCAAAGCTTCCTCGACAGAGATTGACTCTTCCTCAAGAGGCTTTTGAACGTATCGCGCAATGTTCAGATTGAAGTCGTTCTCGGCAATTTCAGACAGAGGAACCCAGCGAGCTTTGCCTTCAACTGGTTGCCCAGGGGGGCCGGAGGCCTCTTGATCGCTGTAGATTTCAAAGATTTGGTCCGCTTGAGCGTTTGATAAGGTGTTCTGTGCTCGGCCCTTGGTGAAAATTTCCTCTGCGTTAATGACCAGCACATGGTCTTGATGATCGGCTGGGCGCTGTTTGCGCAGCACAAGAATACAGGCAGGTATCCCAGTGCCGTAAAACAGGTTAGGCGCAACGCCGATGATGGCCTCGATCCTGTTCTCTTGCAGAAGCGTTGTTCGGATTTTGCCTTCTGCGCCCCCTCGAAATAAAACTCCATGGGGGAGTACAACGGACATGCGGCCTTGGTCGTTGAGGGAAGCAAACATGTGCTGAACCCAGGCAAAATCGCCATTGGTTTTCGGAGCCAGCCCATACCTATTTCGGTCGTAAGGATCGCTCGACCAAAGGCTCTGCCCCCACTCTTTAAGACTGAAAGGTGGGTTGGCGATGACGCAATCGAATGTTTCCAGGCGGTCATTAATCAAGAATTTGGGGTGACGCAGTGTATCGCCACGCACAATTTCGAAATCTTCCTGACCGTGCAGGAACAGGTTCATTCTGGCGATGGCCTCAGTGGTCAGGTTCTTCTCTTGCCCTTTAATCCTGAGTAAGCGAGGATCGCCGCCATTCTCACGGACATGGTGAATGGTTTCGAGCAGCATTCCTCCCGTACCGCAAGCTGGGTCGTAGACGCTTTCTCCTGCCTTGGGATCAAGGATGTTCACCATCAGCCGAACGATGGTTCGTGGCGTGTAGAATTCACCGGCTTTCTTGTTGGCTTTGTCAGCGAACCGCTTAATCAGGTATTCATAAGCACGCCCCATGTCGTCATCGCGGACGCTGCGCACGCCAAGATTAACCTGGTTGAAGTGGTTCAGTAGCGTGGCGAGCAATTCATCTGGCAGACGATCTTTGTTGGTCCAGCTCGCATCCCCGAATATCCCATGGAGCTTGTCGTTCGCCAGTTCAATCCCGCGAAAGGCGTCCTTGAGCGCTTGACCGATGTCTTTGGTCTGCTCAAACACATGCTTCCAATGGCACTCAGGTGGGATCTGAATGCGATGGAACATGCTCTGGGCGGCCAGGTCTTTATCGCCAACTTTCTCCATGGCGTCCGCGAACTCCTCGTCGTAGACGTCACAGATCCGTTTGAAGAACAAAATTGGGAAGATGTAGGTCTTGTAGTCAGAAGCGTCGATGGGGCCGGTGATGATGTGCGCGGCGTGCCAAAGGTGGGCTTCGAGATCCTTCAGGTTGATCAGTGTCATGGGTGCTGAATAATCCGTTACTGCTCGAATCGGAGTAGAGAGCGATAGGTTTGGGGTGCTCTCAATCTATGTTTTTCTTGTGGGAGATGGTAGCAAATCTGGAGGGCAGAAAGGGGTGCTTTCAGAATGCTCTTTGTGGAATTCGCTCGCTTCGGCCGCTTGAAGGCTATGCGGAGCCCAGCGTTGACGCAAGCTGCTGAAGGAAGTGTTGATCTGCTTCGGGTAAACGATCCCTTGGGTTTACGACCCACTCAGTGGCAACCGTCGGCAGGTTCTTTTCTTCGACGCTTGCCATTGTCGAGAGCCGAACCAGTGTTCCCATAATCCGCTTGTCTCGCTTTCTGTATACTTTCTCCCATTGTTGCCTTTGCTGTTCGATGAAGTGTTCGACATAACGTCCCATATCAGCGCGTAGAGTGTTTTCGTCAGGCTTAACTAAGATTTTGCTTCCGTCATTCGCCAATTTCGAGATATCGATAGCCACCAGCCCTTTGTGAGCGCTGCCGAGGTTTCGCTTAAAAGCCCTTTCAAGCTGCTCGGATGCATCACGAATGTTCGCTTCGAGTTTTTTGAAACTGGTGATTCTTTTGCACTCAACCCAGACCTTGTTATCACCTACTTTGAACCCTGTATCGGTTCTGGCATCAAGCATTGCCATCACGCCTCGCTCAGGGTGATGCAAACGGGCTGCAACGAGGGCTTCAAATAGAAAGTTACGAGCAATAGTGGTGCGGGGCTGCTCATCCTGTCTCCTGACTGGACCGTTGAGTGCCCTTGAGAGCTTTTCTCTGATCGATTGGAGCTGGCTCGGTGGCAAGGTGTGAAACTTCCGATATACGGCTACCAGGTCATCTGCATCCTGAATTGCATTGAGGAATTCGGCGAAACCCTTTCGAACGTCCTCATCAGTGGCCGACAAGTAATTATCTTTCCAATGTCCGAGATTTCTGTGGTATTCGCGGATTCTTCCCCGATAGGGGGCCAGCCCGAGGCTCTCAATCCATTCGATGGTTGAGGAAAGTTCCTTATAGGCTTCTGCATAGGTGGCGGTTTGAATTGCCATTTTGATGTCCTTGCGAATTCATAGCTTGGCGGCAAAGAACTGCCGCCAATTAGAGGAAGGCTATTTAGCTTCCGAAAATAGGAAGTGGATCTTCATAGCCTTTTTCAAACTCATAGAGTTTGCCTTGGAACCACACGTAAAACGCAGGCCAGAACGATCTCTCATCAAGTAGTTTGAGTACCTGATCCAGTGAGTCGACGGAGACTTCTTCACTCAGGCGGAAATACATGTTGTCGTGAAGGTTGGTATGAAACCATTCCTCAAATTCGTCTTCTGTCATTGTCTCAGAGGGAAGCCGGCCAAATTCATCATCTGGGTCTGGCTCAGACCACATCATCTTTCGAAAAGATTCGGCGCATACCTGGGGAAGAAACTCATCGTAGATGAAGGTTCCGTCCTCAGTGACTGAGTCGAAAGAGTCCATTCCATCCTTCATATCCATGCCGATTATTGTGCCTGTCTTAAGCGCTTCTTCGGCGGGCAGGAGCAGTGCTTTGGCCTGTGTGGCCTGATGCCAGTTCGCAAAACCAGCTTTCCGGGCAACGAGTTCTAGGGCTTCTGTGTGCGTGATCGACAAGCTGCGCTTGTATTGCTTGGCTATTTGCTTGAGCTGTTGAACTGTTTTAGACGAAACAACGGTCGTTACACTCATGTGTATTTCCTCTGTTAGCGAAAAATATGGTGCCCACTGCCATGATTCGCGGAGAAAATCAGAGCGTAAGAAAAGTTGGTAAGGGTTGTCCCGTCCGGGTTCGCTAGAGTGGGCAGCGTGCGTCAACCTCGCAACTCGGAGTTTCTCCGACTTTCGGGATAATTTCAACAAGTAATGTTTAATGTCACCGCACTGCTTGAGCTTTGGGTTTATTTCGATTGACCCACTTTCTTGAGAGTTCCTTTGGCGACTTGGTCTTCAATGAGATTGTGAGTTTTTGGCAGGTTTCCCAGAAACTTTGTCAGCCAGCGATGCCCGCCGAGTAAGGTATCTAACTCTGAAACGGACATTGGCTTCGATAGTTGAAGTGTTTGTTCATGAACCATTTCGCACACTTTGTCATCGAGAGCGTGCCAGTTCTTTTCGGGGCGTCGCGGTGGCATCGGTGACGGCAACTGCTTTTCTAGCCAATCCCTGTCATTGTGGTAAAGCCAGAAAAAGTCCGCATTCCTCGCCGCTTTGATGTCCTTCCTGATCGCGAATGGATGTCCGTCCATATAGTCACAGATCGAGCGTCGGCGCGTCTCCCGATTGCTGAAAAAATCATCTCTGTGGGTGTGGCTGTTTCCAACTGTTGGTACTCCAAAGCCAGGGAGGATGAGCTGCTCTTCTTCGTCGGCGTCCCAAAAGAAATTAGCATCCCCATCGAACAGCCATTCTGCGAAAAGCAGATGTTTGATGGGGTGTGTTGGGTAATGTGTCTTTGCGCGCAGAAGAGGGCCTACGAACTCGAATGTTAGTAGCTGGTGCGGACATTCGAACTGGTGGGCGTAGGTCTTCTCCAGTGTCGCCCAGTGAGTTTTCAAGGCCGGTGTAACCTTTCTGATTCGCACATTGCCGTTTTTGGTTAACAGGCCTTTTTTGTTTAGCTGGATTCTATAAGCTCGTCGGTAATCGGGGAATCGTTGCCGAATTTGTAGCTGCTGGACTACGGAAGCGCCAAAACGGGAAAGCTTCACCGAAGCGTTATCGGCGGGGAGTGGACTCACGTCGGAGTGAGGCAGAATCAATGAACGATCGAGCGAGAAGTCACTTATGGCTGTACAGAATAATTGTGATTCATGGGTCGGGCAGGCATTCACGCCGGGCAGTTGATGACTGTTTCGGAAGTATCCAACGCCTATCTGCTTCAAGTCTTCTGACAAGCACACCGGACAATGCTTGTGGCCGGTTGTGAACTTGAGCTTCGACTGAGGGAGCCCCGCCTTTTCGCCTACATGGCTGCCAAAATTCAGAAACATCGCACGTTTGAGTTCCTGAGCCCTTTCGGGCGTTATGAAGCTCGCAAATAGAGGGTAAAGCGTGTGATTCCAGAGTAAGGCTTCAGGCCGCAATCCGAAGTAATGGCCGGTTCTCTGTAGTTGTGACGGTAAATAGGCGTTGATCCTGGCCCTGTTGGACGAATACAGCGCTGAGTATGATGCGGATTCGTTCGCGTTCCCTGAGAGGAGGTGGTATCGGCTAATCAGACTATAAACAGTCTCCTCTGGCAACGGCTGGATATGTATTGAGCAGGTCATATCGTCAAAGCCCGCGAAACCATTCTACGGGGTGCGGTGATAGGCCCGCAGCCCAGATCGGTAACAGGTAATAAATGGGGTGCCGGATTTTGGGATCCGTTGATTCAAAGGTTGTTCGAATGAAGTTTGGTCGCGCTCTACCCCGGTAGGTCAACCGGTCGTCCTGATAAAATTCGAAGATTGTCTCCAGTAGCGGTATGCCCGCGATGTCTTCTACGTAACCAACGATTTCCTCGTACCTTTGGGCTCTTGCCCATCCGGGCTTTTTAGGTACTCTCCAGGCGTTTTCGAAGGTTGCTTTAAGAACCTCGAGGCCGACCCAGCCGCCAGACGCCTGACAGCTCGCGAATAATTCCATCAGCCAGCATTCCCAGCGATTCTCGATCAAAGTGGTACTGCCTTGGACAGTGTTTTCATGGGCATCTCGAGGTAGCTGGAAATCGTTCAGGGTTTTGAGCCCAGAGTTAAGTAGCGGTGCCTGATGGATTTTGCATTGCATGATTGACGGTATTTGATGATTCAGGTGCCAGTAACCGAAGCCCACTTCTCGCGTGTCCGCTTTGACACATTCGGTGCAGAACCTCCAAGACTTGTCGAATGTGAGCATTCGGTCATTCATGAGAGTCTTGGGGGCAGGAATGGAAGATTGATCGTTATCCCAAGCACTGAGCAATTGGTCTTGGATTTTAGATGGTAGGGATAGCCTCAAGAGTGGAACGAGCGTGTGGCCCCGAGCAACCTTGCTCAGCGGTTGCCTGAGCAAGGTTGCGGCAGTCTTGAGCGCCGTATGAAAGGTTTGGTTGGAAATGTCCTGCGGCTTCATGGGGCCTGCCGCCAACCCGAGCTGTTCTTTCGTGCGCTCGATTGTAGAGTTGCCTGCAATCTGGTGATATCGGGCAAAAATAGAGAACAGGTGCTCGTCGGGCATCAAAGCGGGGAAAAACGAAGTCATTCTATTCAGCCTCTATACCTAGAAGCTCCGCGCCTTTGCCTTCTGCAATTTTTGCGTTAAGGTCCGCGCGTACTCTCAAAAGTTTGTGTTTTATCGTCGGAGATAGATTATTTTCGGCGATCACGTCATCGATGTGATTTTTTAGTTGTTTGGCAGCGGGTCCCCGGAAATCTTCTGATTTTGCCAAGTTATTGAGATGAACGATCGGCACTGATTTGGTCGCGCCTCCAACCCAGACTGAAACTGGAAGCAGATCCTCGTACTGGCTGGGATTTCCCTTGCGCAGGGAAGATAAAGCACGTCTCAACAATCCGAAGTGTTGCTTGTAGACTTTTCTCAGGGTTGAATCTGAAATGGATTCTTTTCCTGCTGAGATTGCTTCAAGGTTTGCAAGCTGCATAAGTTTGAAAAGGCAGAACGGAATTCCTTGGGAAAGCTCGTAAAGTGTACTCTCGAGTTTCTGGTCTAGTCGCTTGGGTTTTTTCACCCACTGGAAGTTCCAAACGGCGCGGACAAGGGTATTCCAATCCGGTTCGTCATACTTTAGCTGCCCCAGTTCATAAAACCCGGCGCTTCCAGCGCGTCTTCCCGACCTGAATTTTGCGCTGAAAAGACGCAGAGCTGCTGGCGTGCCGACCTTAATTATTGGGATTTTTGCGTTGTTGGTTATCGAGTCGAAGAACTGGAGTATGACTTCGTCACCTCCTGCCTTCGCAACGTTTAGATTTTGAAACTCATCTATAATAATCATTCCGACGCAATGACTTGCACAGATCTGATGGATAGCAGTTTCCAACTCGCTAATGCCTTTCCGGCTGTTGCTATACTGCACGTAGTAGTTGGTTCCGAGTGCCTCATCCAAAGCAAAAAAGAAGCTCAAACATAACGCCTTTCGAACCGCATCCGGTGGAATCTCGACCTTCAAATACACAAGTTGCTTTTTAGGTAGGGTTCGTCGTTGTAGTTTTCATGCTCAATGATCTGCGGGAAGCACGACAAGATACTGTTTATGAGCGTGCTTTTCCCTGCTCCAGACAAGCCGGTTATGAGTATCGAGTCCGCTGTCGTTTTGCTGTTGATCTGGACGTTTTGTGTTACTCCATAAAGCCATTCCCGACTCGCAGGTAACATTGGGTTTCTGTCCTGATACCCAGCAATCAACGTTGTGTACATGGTTGCGTAGACGTCTTGGTAAACCGAGAGCGGAATAACGCAGCGCTCTAAACGTTTGATGAGAAGTTCTCGGTCGAAATCGTCCCAATCGCGCTGAGCAGGCTCGAAACCCGGTAGTCTGGCTACCGCAGTGATGAGCCCATCAGGCGAAAGCCGACGCGGAATAGCTTCAATGAGCGGGTTACCCTGGTTTTCTTCCAACCGTTGTGGTGAGTATTCTGCTTTAGCTGTCGTGGTCATCGGTGCTCCCGAAAAGGTTGTTCATTGCATCTTGGTGTGCGGTGTTGCGCTTGGATTCCTGTTGCAGGGTTTGATTTTCCTCTGTCGATTCAGGCTCTTGCTCCTCGGAAAGACCGAATACTGACCACGTGGCATTTCGGAGACGCTCTCGCTCTCGTTGCTGTTCTTGCTCTATTTCGAATTGTCGGTTTTCAGTTAGTGACTGTTTCTTGATCTCCGCAGTGGTTAGTTTTACCTGCGAGGCTTGTGCCTCCTTAATCAGATTTCGTGTGTTTTCGTTCAGTGACAGCTCGGAACTCAAGACCTCGGGCATTCTCATAACTCGTTCGTTGTGTTCACGAGAAAGCTGGCTTTCGACTTCATCGAAGGAACACCCTTCGAACCTGTTGAAACTGGATTTCCGAGAGGCGAGCTTGAGGCCTTCTGGCGTGCAAAGATAAATGTGCTCCGTACTGTGACGCATGAAGCGAACATCAATTTTCTTGGCGCGATTGCGGTTGGATAGTTGGTTCTGGAGTCCACTCGCGAGCGTCCACTCGCTGACGTACCACAGCTTTCTGAAGTAGACCCCCTCTCGATGCACGGAAGCTTCTCCCTTCTCCATTAGATGCAGATATAAGTGTTCCTCTGGGACGGCTTTGCCCGTGAACGGGCGATTTTTGAGGCCCCAATTCCAAATATCCCTTCTACGTGGAGGGACGCCATCAGCCACCATTTGCTGATTAAGTAAATCAGGCGAGCATTCTTGGATGTTGTTGTGGTGGAGGATGTAGTCGATCAGGCGATCGTAAAGCTCCGGCAGTGTTATGGCCGCGCTGAGCTTCGGGTCCTTTACACCCCTGGTTTTTGATTCTTTTGTAACGAATCCCGGAAGGCGTGATATTGTTTTCTTGTTGAAGTGGTCGAAGGATTTTTCGACCAATCCTTTGTCGTCTCCTCTGTAGGGGCGTCCAAAAAGAACTGTAATGCCCAAATCCGGGTGGAGGCTCTCCGAAAGCTCCGAGTTCAATTCAGCGTTGTCGCCGAGCAGCTTTATACATGGCACTGCCATTGGCCATACATGCTCATCGATGAGCTTGACGCCCACTTCCTCGCAGAATGACACCTTGGATCGGAAGGCATTGAATAGAGCAAGCGCCATTCCATGCCATGAGGGTGGTGCCAACGTAAGGAGGATGCCTACAATGGCCTCGGAGAATACATCCACAACAGAATAGAGGGTTGGTCTGCCCACAATCAGCTTCCTAAATTTGTCAAACTGAGAAACTAGGTAGATGTCGGTTACTGTTGCGTCTATTTGATAAACTTCTCCCGGGCCACTGGCCCGAACATGATCGCCCGATCTGCCTTTTAGGTCTTTGTCGTACTTACTTTTGCTCATTCTCAGGCGTTCAGGATTAATCCCAGTTTCTCTTACGAAAGTGTCCTTCCAGCTTTTGAACTGGCTTAGCGGGGGATAGTTCTTTTCGCCTTGAGGCAGTCGGAACTCTATTTTCCCATTCGGAAGTAGGTACCTGTCCGCAGAATACTGTAGCGCTAGAAACTTTTCGTATGCTTCACGTAATGGTGGTGCCCCGGGAACAAAATAGTATTTCTCCAAAACCCTCTTCAGGTTTCGCTCGTCTTCAGGGGTTTTTACTTTATGAGGCTGGTTAGGCGAGCGTGGGGGGCGGCCCAGCTTTACACCGGTTGATCTTCGTCTTTTACTTGCTGAACGCTGATACTTCGGCAGTAGTGCGTTTTTGGTTTGTCCCCGACGTAAATATAGGTATGTCCATTGGTAGATTTGGTACCTCGTCACACCGGCTTTCTGAGCAGCCTCCGCTACCAATTTGGAGTTGTACGTTGATAAAAGAAATTCCTCCAAGTTCTCGATTATTGGGTATATCGCGTTAAATATTTTGTTGCGTTTTTCGAGCGAGTTATTTCCGATCTGTGAATCAGCTAAATAGTATAATGCTTCCAGCTTCATCTCCGCCGTTGTAATGAGGTCTGTCTCAATCCAAGAAAGTAGGGTCGTCATGGGGAAGAGACTGGGTTTCCTTGGTTTGTTTTCGTAATTCATTAGGAAAACGCGGTTCGTAGGATAGTCACTGAATACGACTATCATCGCTTCTGAAAGTGGGCTCCGAGCGTTCGGTTCTAGTGGTACAAGTAATGTGTTGATGCTAATCACTGACAAAAAATACCTAATTCAGAAGCTGTTTTTTCGAGTTCAATTGGAGTGTTTAAGTCGAAACCGATTTCTCGATGCCAGAGTAAATGAAAAAATATTGACGATGAGGCTGTGTAATCTATTCCAAGTTCTTCTGAAATTTTTCTGATGATCTCACTAGTTTGATATCGATTGCTTGCTGACAACTTCTTTGAAAATACATGCTTCCAGCTTGTTATTATTTCCGAGCTTTCAGTTGGCGGACTGGCGTAATGCCTTAGAAGGCTGAGATTGGCGCTAGCAGTCGTTTTGATATCTCGGTCTAGCACTAAACACCAGTCTATTCCCTGTAACTCCCAGTAGGTCTTCTCCATGATTTGCTTTTGGACGGTTCGCTTGTTTCCTATGCTCTTGGCAGGCTTGACGGAATAGGCCTTCCATTCGCCACTATCAAGTTTGACAAGAAAATCCGTTGTAAGAATCATGTTCGTCGTCGTTCTTATATACCTTGGATGCTTTACCCCTAGGGCTTCCGAAATAAGTCGCGTCCTTGTTACAGGAAGAAGTGGAAACTGTTCGTATATTTCAATAACTTCTGGCCGGAACTCTAATAAGAAAAAGAAAAGGTATTCATTTGTCGACAGGAAATGATGAACTCTTTTGGATTTAATGCCTTGGCACTTGTGTTTTGTTCCAAATGAGGCTACATCCCCGGTTTTTATGAAAGGTTCGTATTTTCCGGCACTCCATTCTTTTTCCCATTTGGTTACCCATCTATTCCTATCGTCTATAGTAATGTTTTTTCTTTTCTTCATTCTGACCACCCATTTGTCTGGCGATATGCTACCAGTGGCCGGTCCTTATTCTAAATACTTTATTTTCATAAGTTTTTGATTTAATTTCAATTAAAATAAACGGGCGAGATTTAAATTAATAAAAAATAAAGGTCAGTTAAGTATATGTATTTAATGGTCTTTGATTTTTTAATGTGTTCGCTTGTTGGTATTTTTTTGATGGCTCAAAAAAACCTATATATCGTTTTGGAATAATGAGGGTTTTACCAGTTGGCTTTCTTGAGGATTTTATACTTATTTTTGGATAGCAAAGAGGAGCGTTATATGGATGACAAAAGTAAATCACGGGAACTAGAGAGGCTTTCGAAATTGCACGATAAGTTTCTGGAATCCCTCGAGCCTACTCGAGGGCTCAAGTCTATTCACGTCGCTTCGGGATGCATAGAGCTGGACACATGGCTGCTTTTGAGATGGGGTCAGGAGGTCAGGACTAGGGGAGACTTCGTGTACATCTCTGATGCTCACTACAAACGGTCTGGACTCTACATCGACTACGACAGTCTTCTGGGTTTTGATTATGACGGCCTTGTCGACGCGCTCCTTGGAGAGGTGCCGCCATCATCCGGTTAATTTCATCTTTCGATGGTTAAAGATGGGCCCGCGCGTGTGGGCCTGCTTTGACTGAGAAACCCGATCTTTCGGGGCATAGCTCCGACCATTCCCTTTTAATGAAATTGCACGCATTCTAAGAATGTCTATAAACAATTATTGATTTGTCAGCTTTGTCTAAAAGTATTTATGTTTGTCTCAATCTGAATTATTTCAGGCCATCAGGCCACGTTACCCGCCGCCACGCCGGAGGCCCAAGCCCACTGGAAGTTATGCCCGCCCAGGTGTCCAGTAACGTCCACCACTTCCCCGATAAAGTACAGGTTCGGGTGATCCAGGGCCGCCATGGTTTTGGAGGATAGCTGGCGAGTATCCACACCGCCCAGGGTCACTTCGGCCGTTCTGTAACCTTCCGTTCCAGCCGGCTTGATGGTCCAGTCGCCAAGCGTGCCGGCAACCTGTTCCAGTTCCTGGTTGCGATACCCCTGCAGTGGGCCGTTCCAGCCGTGCAGGTCGTTAAACGCCTGGGCGAATCGTTTCGGCAGGTGCTGGTTCAGATAGTGCGCGATGGTGGATTGCGGCTTGCTGTTGCGCAGGGCCAGCAGGTCTTCGTGAATGTTCTCAGCCGGCAGCAGGTTGATGTGTACCGCATCGCCTGGCTGCCAGTAACTGGACACTTGCAGCATCGCCGGGCCACTGAGGCCGCGATGGGTTACCAGCATGGGCTCCCGGAAGTGTTGTTGGTGGCAGTGGGCGTCCACCGGGCAGCTAACGCCAGACAACGGTGCCAGTTGTTGCTTCAGGTCCGGGTGCAGGGTGAAGGGCACCAGCCCCGCGCGGGTGGGCAGCACGCTCAGGCCAAACTGCCTGGCAATCTCGTAACCAAAGCCGGTGGCACCCATGGTGGGAATCGACAGCCCACCGCAGGCTACGATCAGGGATTCGCAACCGAGTGTGCCGCCACTGGTCTTCAGGGAGAAGCCCGAGCCTGCTTGCCGAATGCCGGACACCGACGTGTTCATGCGAATCTCGGCGCCGGCCCATTCGCACTCGGTCAGCAGCACGTTGAGAATGTCCTTCGCACTGTCTTTGCAGAACAGTTGGCCCGGCGCTTTCTCTTCATACTCCACACCGTGGCGGTCCACCAGTTCCACAAAATCCTGCGGGGTATAGCGCTTTAGCGCGGAGATGCAGTAGTGCGGGTTGTCGGAGATAAAGTTCGCAGGCGTGCTGTTCAGATTGGTGAAATTGCACCGGCCACCGCCAGACATCAGGATCTTTTTGCCCGGTTTGTTGGCGTGGTCCAACACCAGTACTTTGCGGCCGCGATAACCGGCGGTGGCCGCGCACATCAGCCCGGCAGCGCCTGCGCCGATGATGATGACATCGTACCTGGATGTTGAACCTGCCATAGAACCGCCCACCACTGGTTGAAAATGGCGGGCAGTATATCAGCCTCAGGGCAGGTAAACGGACCCTTCCATGTAAAACGCCGCCTGGCCGGCGATGGCTACCCGGTCACCTCTGAGCTCGCATCGCAGAACGCCACCGCGTGCAGAGAGTTGGCGGGCTTCCAGTGTTTGTTTGCCGAGCTGTTCAGCCCAGTAAGGTACCAGCACGCTGTGGATGGAGCCGGTTACCGGATCCTCATCGATACCCGCTCCGGGGGCGAAATAACGGCTGACGAAATCGCACTGAGTTCCTGGCGCGGTAACGATCAGTCCCTGATTGCCCAGTTCTGCCAACAACGCCAGGTTCGGGGCTGCTTCGGTCACTGCAGCTTCTGAATCCAGAACCACCATGTAGTTGGTGTCATTTGGCACGTAGAACGCCTGTTCGGGGGCGTTTGGCAGCGCTTTCCGGATTAACTCCGGGGTTGGTCGGGGTTCAAACGGCAGGTTGGGGAAGTCCAGTTCCAGCCAGTCATCGGAACGGCGGGTAACCGCCAGGGGTCCGCTTTTCGACTGGAAACGAACCCTGTCGTGCTGCCAGCCAAGACGGTTGAACACCACCCAGGCCGACGCCAGGGTGGCATGCCCGCACAGTGGCACCTCTACCGTCGGGGTGAACCAGCGGATATGAAAATCTGCATCATCCTGCTCCGGGAGTGGCACCAGGAAAGCGGTCTCGGACAAATTGTTCTCCAGGGCAATGGCCTGCATCTGTTGCTCCGGAAGCCAACTGTTCAGGGGCATCACCGCCGCAGGGTTTCCCCGGAACAGTTCATTGGTAAAAGCATCCACCTGGTAGATTTCTGTCTTCATGGGTTGTCCTTGTGGGTTGTTAGTAGAACGCGTCTGGCTGGTGAGACTGAGATTCCATGTAGCTCCTGCTCACTGTAACAGTGAATCTCGGGCAGCGGCGCAGCGCCCCGAAGAACCCAGTGACGGTTGCCAACGGGTATCACACGGATGCCCTCACGGGCCAGGGCCTGCATGGCTGTCATCAGTGTGCCAGCGGTTGGCGTGCCTCCTGTGGCATAGAGGCCCAGCACATCGTTCCGGGTGGCGCGGTGAACGGGGCGCGGTGAACGCGAGTCGGGTTTTGGGATGGTTGCCGTTGCCATGATGAAACTCCTTTTCTGATTCAGGAACCATTATTGGTTTCATCGGATTTCCATAACAGATTCAGCTACAGTGTTATTGAATCGGTACAGATGCAGAAAAATGCAAACTGTACTGCCGAAAAAGCCGGGAAACTGTACTGCTCATAGTGGCGTCGGTTCTGGTGGAATAGAGCTTATAAAGCACGGCACGGCGGAGAACACGATGGGCATGCTATACAACCAGGTGGCGGACCAGCTTCAGGCGCTGATCCTTGATGGTGTATACCGGGAAGGGGAGCGTGTGCCCGGTGTGCGGGTATTGAGCCGGCAGTTCGGTGTCAGTATTTCAACCGTGCTGCAGGCCCACCAGACTCTGGAAGCCCGAGGTTACCTGCAGGCCCGGGAACGCAGCGGGTATTTCGTGCGCCGGCCAGCCCGGGATTTGCCGGAACCAAGAATGATGGAACAGCGCAGTCGTCCGGTACCGGTGTCTGCCCGGGAAATGACCCTGGACCTGTGTGCCGATGAACAAAAGCGTATGGTGCCCCTGGCCACGGCCATTCCGCACCCGGACTACCTGCCGGTCAGGCAGATTCAGCAGAGCACGTTATGGGCGGCGAGGCGAGGCCTGGAAACCCTCGACTATGCGTTTCCGGGCAAGGAATCGTTCCGGCGCCAGATTGCGCAGCGAATGGCCACCATCGGAGTGCCCATTGCGCCAGATGATGTGCTTGCCACCAACGGAGCCCAGGAGGCTATCATTCTGGCCCTGCGGGCAGTGACCCAACCCGGGGATATCGTCGCCGTGGAGTCACCTTCGTTTCCCGGCATCCTGCAGGCGCTGGAAGTGGTGGGCCTGCGGGTGATTGAAATCCCCACCCACCCGTCAGACGGCATCAGTCTTGAAGGCCTGCAGCTTGCCCTGGAGCAGTGGCCCTTGAAAGCCTGCGTGGTGGTGCCAAACCACAGTAATCCCATGGGTGCCCGGATGAGCGACGAGCGCAAACAACAGCTGGTTTCCATGCTGGCGGCTGCTGGGGTGCCATTGATTGAAGACGATATCTACGGCGACCTTTTTCATACCGGCGAGCGCCCGCGCCCGGCCAAGGCCTTTGACCTGGCGGATAACGTGATTTACTGCAGCTCATTCTCCAAGACCATCTCTCCGGGGCTGCGGCTTGGGTGGATGATCCCCGGTCGGCATATGGCCGCCGCCCGGCAACACAAATATTTTGTGAATCTGGCAACTTCCACCATCCCGCAGCTGGCAGTCGCCCATTTTCTGGAACAGGGTGGTTATGACCGTTACTTACGCTCGGCCCGGCAGCACTACAAGGAGTCCACAGACCGGCTTCGTTCGGCTATTGCCAGAACCTTTCCGGAGGGCACTGCGGTGAGCCGGCCCCAGGGCGGGTTTGTGCTCTGGGTTCAGCTGCCGGAGGGGGTGTCGGGTACCGAGGTGTATCACCGGGCGCGGGGAGAGAATATAAACGTCGCCCCGGGGCGGATGTTCTCCACCGCCAACAAGTTCGACAACTGCCTGCGGCTGAACGGCGGCAATCCCTGGACCGGCCGGATTGAAGCCGCGGTCGACCGCTTGGGCGCCATCGCCCGGGAGGTGCAGTCCGGGGTCAGCCCGGACCGGTTCTGAGATTTGCCGGGTCGAGCAGTCCAGCGGCAATGGCAATGCCGGTGACATCCGGCAGCCGTTCTGCGCCCAGGCGCTTCATTACCCGAGCCCGATACAGGTCGATGGTTTTAACGCTGACATCCAGCTGTTCGGCGATTTCCTTGCTGGTGTAGCCCTGGGCTAGGGGCAGAAAGACATCCCGTTCCCGGCGGGTGAGGGTGCTGATCAGCGCTTCGGTATCCGCATCGGAGCGAACGGGTGGCTCGGGTTCGGCGGGTGCCTGTAGTGCCTGCTGCACGCTGTCCAGTAACAACTGCTCATTGAAGGGCTTCTCGATAAAATCAAAGGCGCCGGATTTGAAGGCACGCACCACGATGGGCACATCGGCATGGCCGGAGACAAAAATAATCGGTATCTCCAGGCCCCGTTTTTGCAGTTCTTCCTGAACATTCAGCCCGCCAAGGCCGGGCATCCGGATATCCAGAATCACGCAACCGGGGCGTTGGTCTTCCACGGCATCCAGAAACTGCCGGCCATCACTGTAGGCTCTGACTTCAAGCCCGACCGATTCCAACAGCCATTGGGTGGACTCCAGCATACCGGCATCGTCATCAACAACGTAAACGGTGTTGGCGTTTGACTGGGTGGTGCCAGACATCGGGGGCTTACTCCTGGGTTGGTTTGTGGGTGCATCGGGTGTTGCCGGGAGGGAACCGGCAGATCAGCGAAAGGCCGCCGGTGTCTGTGCGGGTGGCATCCAGAAAGCCGCCAAATCCCTCAATGATGGAACGGCTCATGGACAGCCCAAGTCCCAGCCCCTTGGCCTTGCTGGTGTAGAACGGCTGGAACATCTGGCGTATGCCTTCGTCGTCCAGCCCCGGGCCTTCATCGATGACCTGAATCAGGGTTTCCTGTTGGTCGTTGACGCAGGTGCTGACCACAATCCGGGAAGGGCCTGCACTGTCTTTGTCTGCCCCGGCTTCCACATTGGCCTCGATGCCGTTACGGATCAGGTTGATCAACACCTGTTCAAGCAACACCGGGTCTGCGGTGATGGTGGGGGAGTCTGCGGCCAGGTTCTCATAGATCCGGACGCCGTTCTTCTCTGCCTCCCACTGGCACAGGCGTGCAACCTCGGTAATCACCGAATTCAGGGATACCGGGCCCATGCGCTTCTGGCCTTTACGCAGGAACGCCCGAAGACGTTTGATCACCTCGGAGGCGCGGTTGGCGTGGTGCACGATCTTTTGCAGGCCGTCGTCTACCTTCAGCAGCTTCTCGGGATGTTGGTCTGCTTCCTTTAGAAAGCGCTGGCTGGCGGACGCGAAATTCACAATTGACGCCAGTGGCTGATTCATCTCATGGGCAATGCTGGAAGCCAGTTCACCCAGGGTAGCCAGGCGAGCGGTGTGAGCCAGTTCATCTGCTAGCAGCCGGTTCTGCTCCTCCGATTCCACCCGCGCGGTGATGTCACGGGATACACTGATCACCTCCACCACGGCGCCGGTATAGGTTTCCCGAATGGCGCGGCTGGCAATCTCGAACCAGCGGCGGCTGCCATTGCGGTGAATAATTTCAAGAGTCATGGTGGCGTAGCCGTCTTCCCGCAGCCGATGGCGGGTCAGGGCCAGTTGCTCGGCCACGTTTTCCCCCTGGAACACCTCTTCCAGGGCCTTTCCCCGGAGCTCTTCCGGCCAGTAGCCCAACAGGCGCCAGGACGCTGGCGTGGCATCAATGAATCGTCCGTCCGGGGCATGCCGCGAGATCAGGTCTGTGGTGTTCTCGGTGATCAGCCGGTAAAGGCGGTTGGAGCGAACGGCTTCTTCCAGGGTGAGGATATCGTTGGTGGCATCACGGCCCCGAACCAATACTTCCCCGCTGTCTGGATCGGGAATGAAGCTCCACAGAAATATATGGTCGGCAAACCGGGATTCCACGTTTTCAATAGCTCGCCCCTGTTCCAGGGCTGATTTAACAAGCGCTGCCGCGTTCACCGGTAAAAGGTGCTCCGGATGGTCCAGTTCTGCGCGTTGGACGAGGGAATCGGCCGCATGATTACTGGCCAGGACCTCTAATGTGCGACCGACCACGAGAGTGGGTTGTGGGTCATTAGGGACCAGTTGGCTGAAAACGCGGGCTTTTTTAGGGTTGCTCATAAAGTTATAGTAATAATCCTATAATACCATAGTAGAGTTTATAGTATTTGTTCTATCTTCTACCATTTCGGGCAATCTGGAGTATAGCTGCTTTGGCTATTCTTCTGAATATGCCATAAGAACAACATCTGAGTTAGAGGACCACGCCAATGACTTCGATCTTCGACCAGGGCCTTGCGCCCCGGGATGCCAACTACGCAGTTCAGTCCCCCATTGATTTTATCGAGCGCACCGCCAGTGTGTACCCGGATTATCCGGCCATCATCCACGGTGCCATCCGTCGTAACTGGGCAGAAACCTATGACCGTTGCCTGCGCCTGGCCTCTGCCCTGAAAGGCCGGGGTATCGGCCGGGGCGATACCGTGGCGGTGATGCTGCCCAACATTCCTGCCATGGTGGAATGCCACTTTGGCGTGCCCATGATCGGCGCAGTACTGAACACCCTGAACGTGCGCCTGGATGCCGAGGCCATTGCCTTCATGCTGGAGCATGGTGAGGCGAAAGTCGTGATTGCCGACCGCGAATTTGGCCAGGTCGTTAAAGATGCGATTCGTCACCTTGAGCACAAGCCCCTGGTGATTGATGTGGACGACCCTGAGTACGGTGAGGGCGTTCAGGTCAGTGACCTCGACTACGAAGCCTTCCTGCAGGAGGGTGACCCCGAGTTTCAGTGGAGCTTCCCGGCCGATGAGTGGGATGCCATTTCCCTGAACTACACCTCTGGCACCACCGGTAACCCCAAAGGCGTGGTTTATCACCACCGCGGCGCCTATATCAACGCTCTGGGTAACCAGGCCGTTTGGTCCATGGACATGCACCCGGTGTACCTGTGGACCCTGCCGATGTTCCACTGCAATGGCTGGTGTTTCCCCTGGACCATCACCGCCATGGCTGGCACCCACGTATGCCTGCGCCGGGTAGACCCTGAGAAGATCCTGCAGCTGATCCGTGACCACCAGGTTACCCACATGTGTGGCGCCCCGATTGTTCTGAACGCGCTGCTGAATGCCTCGCCAGAAGCCAAGGCTGGTATTGATCACGAAGTGAAGTCCATGACCGCCGGCGCAGCGCCCCCTGCCCAGGTGATTGGCTCCATCGAAGAAATGGGCATCAAGGTGACTCACGTTTACGGTCTGACTGAAGTGTATGGTCCGGTCACCGTGTGTGCCTGGAAGTCGGAATGGGATGAACTGCCGTTGCGGGAGCGTGCCCAGATCAAGGCGCGCCAGGGCGTTCGTTATCACACCCTGGGCGGTACTATGGTGGCTGACCCCAACACCATGCAGCCGGTCCCGAAAGATGGCAAAACCATTGGCGAGATCTTCCTGCGCGGTAATACCGTGATGAAAGGTTACCTGAAGAACCCCAGTGCCACGGAAGAAGCCTTCCGGGGTGGTTGGTTCCACACCGGTGACCTGGCCGTGTGGCACGAAGACGGCTACATGGAAATCAAGGACCGCCTGAAAGACATCATCATCTCCGGCGGTGAGAATATCTCCACCATCGAGGTGGAAGACACCCTTTACCGCCACCCGGCGGTGATGGAAGCGGCGGTGGTTGCCCGCCCGGATGAGAAATGGGGCGAAACGCCCTGTGCTTTCATCACCCTCAAGCCAGAGGCAGGGGATGTGTCTGAAGAAGACATCATCAATTTCTGCCGCGAGCACCTGGCCCGGTTCAAGGTGCCCAAAACCGTGGTCTTCTCGGAGCTGCCGAAAACATCCACCGGCAAGATCCAGAAGTTCGTGCTGCGGGACCAGGCCAAAGATCTGAACTAATCCCCCTGAACGGCGGCATCTTTCGGTGCCGCCACACCTCGTCACAAAAACAACATTGACTGGCACCCTTTACCGGCGTGCCCGGAGGTAATGCAATGCAAATGTTCCACAGAAAAAACGGTGAAGAACAGCCGTTCTGGCCCGCGGGCCCTTTCAAAATCCGTCTGCCGTTCGTCCACTATCGTTGGGAGTTCGCAGAGATGGTCCAGGCCCTGATCATGTTCGTGGTCAGTTTGGCGATGATTCCCCTGCTTGAAACCTATCTCGGCGTACCCTACGAGGTGGCCCTGGCTTATGTCGTTATCTGCGGTATCGGTTTTATGCTGCCGGCGCTGCTGGGCGTGCCACTGGTTCCCGGCTGGATAACCCCGGGTATTCCTGTGGTGCTGCTGTTCCTCTCGGACTACGAGCCTGGCCCGGAGGCCATTCAGGCGCTGTTCGCCCTGCAGTTCCTGGTGTTCCTGATCTTCCTGATTCTGGGGGTTACCCGCCTGGGCAGTAAACTGGTTGAGTGGATTCCGCGCTCCATGAAGGGCGGTATCATTATCGGTGCGGGTATTGCGGCCCTGATGGGCGAAATTGAGGCTGGTGGCCGTCTGGCCAACACGCCCATTTCCCTGATTGTCGGTGGCCTGGTGTGTCTTTACCTGATGTTCTCGGTGTCCTTCAAGGGCTTCGTCGATAAGAGCAATATTGCCCGCAAGATTGCCAACTACGGCATGGTGCCGGGCATGGTTGTGGCGATCCTGGTTGGTTTTGCCACTGGTGAATACGCTGTACCGGATGTGCAGTGGGGCATCACCAAGCCGGCCTTTGACCAGCTGTGGAACTACCTGCCGTTTACCGTAGGTTTCCCGGATCTGAATATCTTCCTGTATGCGATCCCGACTGCGGTCATCGCTTACGTGATTGCCTTCGGCGATATCGTGGTGGGGCAGTCCCTGATGAACCGTGTCGACCACCTGCGTAAAGACGAAGACATCGACAACAGCATTGACCGTGTTCACCTGGTAACTGCTATCCGTAACGGTGGCCACGCGTTCTTCGCGCCATACCCTGGCCTTGCTGGTCCAATCTGGACAGCGGTCACCGCCACCATGGCCGAACGCTACAAGTATGGCCGTAACGCCATGGATTCCATCTACAGCGGCGGTGGCACCTTCTGGATTACCGGCTTTATCGCTCTGTTTGTCCTGCCGCTGGTGAGCTTCTTCCAGCCGGTGCTGCCGATTGCACTGTCCCTGACCCTGCTGCTGACCGGTTACATCTGTTTGATGGTGGGCCTGGAGCAGCTGGAGAACAACACTGAGCGAGGCATTGCCGGCACCATGGGTGTGGTTCTGGCGGTGTATGGCGCAGGCTGGGGCCTGGCGACCGGTGCGGTTCTCTACTACCTGATCGAACGCACTCATTTACTGAAATTCACTTCCGACCCGGAGGCCCCGGGCGCCGAGAAGAGCCAGTAACACTGAACCCGGTGCCGCTATGAAGATGGCGGCACCAACCCACTGTGTGTCCTTGGGAGGCTTGATGCCTCCCTTTTTTTGTTTGTGCCAGTGTGATGACAGTTTGTCATTTCATGACAAATTGTCGAATTTGTCAGGCTGGCCCCTTCCGGTTATCTGGAATACGGGGGTACACTGGCCGAACTGGTGAAAATTTATCCGATGTCGAGTGCTTTAATAACAACAAACCGACAACAGGGGGCCGAAATGACCATCAGTTCCACACCGGACGGCGTCGCCGTCAAACCCAGGCATCTGCGTTTTGATGTAAGGGATGAGTTGAAAACCCTTTGGCACGGCAACGATGCCTTCCGCACCGCATTCTTCAATGCCTTGTCGCTGCAGTTTCCCGACGGAGAGCAGCAATTCATTAACGCCGTTCGCCTGTACCGGGACCAGATTACCGACCCTAAGCTCAAGGAAGAGATCAAAGGCTTTATCGGCCAGGAAGCCCTGCACAGCCGAGAGCACAAAGATTACAACGAAGCCCTGAAAGCCCGTGGCTATGATATCGATGCCCTCGACGCGCGCTTCCGCAAGCACATGGACTGGGTAGGGCGGTTGCCGCCCAGCCGCCAACTGGCGGGCACCTGTGGTGCAGAGCACTACACCGCCGTGCTGGCCAACGCCATTCTCAGTCACCCCGAGTGGATGGAGGGCGCTACGCCGACAATGCAGAGGTTATGGCGCTGGCATGCCATTGAGGAAACCGAGCACAAGTCGGTGGCGTTCGACGTATACCGGGCCTGCGTTGGCAATGAGCGGTTGCGCCGGATTGTCTTTCTGTTTGTCACCTGGAATTTCTTCAAGTACACCTTCATCAACACCTGCAGCCTGCTGAAGACGGATGGCAAGCTCTGGAGTCTGAAAACCTGGTTAGGCGGGCTGAATTTTCTCTGGGGGAAGCCCGGCGTTCTGCGCAAGTGCCTGCCGGAATTCCTGGCCTACTTCCGGAAAGGTTTCCACCCATGGCAGCAAGACAACCGTCGGCTACTGGAACACAACCTGAAAGAACTGGAGGTTTGACAGCCTGAGGTGGGTGCTGAAATTTTCACCAATCTGTGCAAAACTGTAGCGCGACAAAAATAATGACAATAAAGGGCATGCCCATGTGAGGTGTTGCCCGCACCCGGAGACACACAGCATGCGAGTAGGCCTGATTGTAGATTCCGCCTGTGACCTGCCCTATGACTTTGCCCGCAAGCACGACCTGTTCGTTCTGCCGGTAACCGCTATTATCGACGGCCAGACCTACACCGATAAACATTGCCCGGTTCGTACCCAGGAGTTTTATCAAAGTGGCCTGCTGGGCAAAGGTCATGAAGCGGAAACCAAAGCCTACACTGCCGAACAGATCCATGACCTGTTCATGGAAAAGATCGTGACCGAGTTCGATGTGGCCATCTGCGAAACCGTCACCAAAAGCCGTAGCCAGATTTTCCAGAACGCCGCGGAAGCCATGAACTCCGTCATGGCTCATTACGAGGAGGCCCGTAAGGCCGCTGGCCGGGATGGCAAGTTCTCCATGCGGGTGATCGACAGTAAACAGATCTTTGCCGGGCAGGGTTTGCTGGCGGCCCATACTCTGAAACTGATTGAGCAAAAGCTTTCCAAGAATGCCCTTCGGCATGAGGTCGAGACGTTTACCGACAAGATCTATACCTGTGTGATTCCCCGAGATCTGCACTATATACGCGAGCGTGCCCGGCGCCGTGGTGACAAAAGCGTCTCGGCGTTTGCCGCGTTCCTGGGTAAGGCCCTGAACATTGTCCCGGTGATCTTTGGCCAGGGTGCCGAAGGCAAACCCGTGGTTAAAACCCGCAACTTTGATATGGCAGTCGAGAAAGTAATGAATTACGCGGTCGCCCGGGTGGAGGCTGGTTTATTGACGCCTTACGTCAGCTTGTCCTGCGGCCTGACCTGGACGGAGATCGAAGATCTGCCAGGCCTGAATCGCTTGCGCGATGCCTGTGAAAGCAATGGGGTAGAGCTGTTGCTGTCACAAATGGGTATTACCAGTGCCATCTACGTGGGCCCGGGCAGTATCTGCCTGGCCCTGGCCGCCGAGCCCCATACCTTCAACGATTTCCAGTAGCCTCCAGGCCCGTCGGCCCAGACTGGCCCTGCATTGCCCCAGCCGGGGTAATTCCGGCGAACCCGCGCCAGGCCAGTTCGTGTTAGCCTCGTTGGCAACGTTCAGGACCCTAGCCAAAAGGATGCCCGGTTTATGTCAAAGACAAGCCCAAGCCTTGCCGATACTTTGTTGGAAGCACACGTCAAACATGAGATGTCTGCTCTCAAAGGGGCGAAACTGAAAAAGTTCATCGATAACGAGGTGGACGAACTGCTCGATCACGCGGGCAGTGTCACCCTGAACCGACTGGTGAGCGCGGACCAGGTGATGGGCGTGATCCAGCGTATTGTGGTGGATATGGAGCTGGACGCCGGTATTCCGGAGCTGGCCGCAGAAATGGCGACCGAGGTCATGAATGCCTCGGTCCAGTCTGACACCACCCTGGGCGAGATCCTGTCTCGTGAACAGGCCAGCGGGTTCATCGAAGAAGCCCTGGAGCTGCGTCACCAACGTGAGCGCATTATTGCCGAGATCATGGCGCACCCGGTCTACCAGGAGCTGGTGTCCAACGTGGTCTACCACGGTCTGGTCAATTACCTCTATGAAGACAACCTGATTACCCGGTCTGTGCCTGGTGTTGGCTCAATGATGAAGTTCGGCAAGAAAATGGCCAATAGGGCGGTGCCCGGGCTGGACGAAACGTTTGAGCGGCGCATCAAGGCCTGGTTGGCAGACAGTTTGCCGGGGCTGATTTCCCGCAGTGAGCAATTCCTGCACAAGGCGCTGTCTGATGATGAGCTGAGAGATACCGTGATGGCTGCCTGGGTATCCCTGGAAGGTCGCACCATTGCTGAGCTCAAAGAGGGGCTGGGCGATGTGGAGTTGCAGGAGTTCGTGGTGATGGGGTACGAGTTTTGGCTGAATTTCCGGAAAACCGGCTACTTTGAAGGCTGCGCCAGGGCGGTGGTGGAGCATCTTTTTGCCAAGTATGGCGATCGCCCGGTCATGGACCTGTTGCAGGATGTCGGGGTGACTCGAGAGGTTATCGTGACCGAAGTGGAATCCCTGGCGCTGCCCATCGTGGAGGTGTTGGCCGAGGAGGGCTACCTCGAAGCGCTGGTACGCCGGCGTTTGGGAGCATTCTATCGATCTGCAGCAGCCAAGAAATTGCTGGCTTAGTCTGTTTGGCGGCTTCCTTGCCCTGAGCCCGTCAATACCCGGGCTCAAACAAAAAGGCCGGACGATGTTTGTCGTCCGGCCTTTTTGTTGTTGAAGTAATGCTGGAGGTTCTTAGCGCTCCAGGTACTTCAGTTTGTCAGGCTTGCCGTCCCACTCTTCAGCGTCTGGCAGCGGGTCTTTCTTCTCGGTGATGTTCGGCCATTTGCCAGCCAGTTCGGCGTTGATCTCAACGAACGCTTCCTGGCCCGCCGGCAGTTCGTCTTCAGAGAAGATGGCCTCGGCCGGGCACTCGGGCTCGCACAGGGCGCAATCTATGCACTCGTCCGGGTCAATCACCAGAAAGTTGGGGCCTTCGTAGAAGCAGTCCACCGGGCAGACTTCCACGCAGTCGGTGTATTTGCACTTGATGCAGTTATCAGTAACGATAAACGCCATAGTCAGATCCCTGGTTCGTAAAGTAATCGGTCTCATCAGGAGCCCTGATGTTCCGGCCCCATCTATAATTTTGTGCGCGATATTGTAGGGAGCGCCCCCCGCAGCCGCAAGCGTTGGGCTGCTATAACCTTATTACACAGATCAAGTTTGGCCCAGTTTCCTGTTATTTTGCCAGCAAAGCTTTCAGCTCATAGAGCTGATTGAGGGCATCCCGTGGTGAAAGTCCATCAATGTCCAGTTTTTGCAAGGCGTTCTCTACAACGCTCGGCTCCGCGCTGGCAAACATATCGCCCTGAAACACCGATTCCACGGCAGCCGGTTGTTTAGCCGTTTTGGGGGCTGGTGATGGCGCTGCAGCGGCACCGCCTGTAGCTCCCTTGGACGGGCCGGCGCTGCCTTCCAGATGCGCGAGCTGCGCCTTGGCATTGCGAATCACATCCTGGGGCACGCCCGCCAATTTGGCCACTTGAAGGCCATAACTCTGGCTGGCCGGGCCGTCGTGTACATTGTGCAGGAAAACGATGGAGTCGTCGTGCTCGGTGGCCGTCAGGTGAACATTCACCGCATGTTCCAGATCATCCGCCAGTTGGGTGAGTTCGAAGTAGTGGGTGGCGAACAGGGTGTAGCAACGAATGTCCCTGGCCAGGTGCTCAGCTGTGGCCCAGGCCAGCGACAGGCCGTCAAAGGTACTGGTACCGCGGCCCACCTCATCCATCAGCACCAGGCTGTGCTCGGTGGCATTGTGCAGGATATTGGCGGTTTCGGTCATTTCCACCATAAACGTGGAGCGGCCGCCGGCAATGTCATCGGAAGAACCCATGCGGGTGAAAATCCGGTCTACCGGCCCCAGCACCGCACGGTTGGCGGGCACAAAGCTGCCGGTGTAGGCGAGCAGGGCAATTAACGCGGCCTGGCGCATGTAGGTGGACTTACCGCCCATGTTCGGACCGGTGATCACCAGCATCCGCCGCCTGGCGTCCATCAGCAGGTTATTCGGCACGAAGGGCTCGTCGAGCAATTGCTCCACCACCGGATGGCGGCCCTCTTCCACATCAAAACCCGGCTGCTCGGTGAACTCCGGGGCGGTGAAACGCAGGCTGGTGGCCCGCTCGGCAAAGTTACTGAGCACATCCAGTTCCGCCAGGGCCTGGGCGGCGTCCTGCAGCGGTGCCAACTGCTCGGCGACGGTTTCCAATACGTCGTCGTACAGTCCTTTTTCCCGGGCCAGCGCCCGGCTCTTGGCGCTCAGGGCCTTGTCTTCAAATTCTTTCAGTTCCGGCGTGATGAACCGCTCGGCGTTTTTCAGCGTCTGACGGCGGATGTAATCCACCGGCGCCTGATCAGATTGGGCCCGGCTAATCTCGATGTAGTAACCGTGTACCCGGTTGTAGCCCACTTTCAGCGTGGAAATGCCGGTGCGTTCGCGCTCGCGGGTTTCCACATCCAACAGGTACTGGCCAGCGTTCTCGCTGATGTTGCGCAGTTCGTCCAGTTCTTCGTCGAAGCCTTCGGCAATCACGCCGCCGTCCCGGATCACCACGGGCGGGTTCTCGATAATGGCCCGCTCCAGCAGGTCTGCCAGTTCCGGGTATTCGCCAATAACCGTGGCCAGCTTCACCAGGTGATGCGAGTTAACGGGCTTTAGCGCCTCCTGCAGCCCCGGTAAGGTCTGGAACGCATCCCGCAGGCGTGCGAGGTCCCGGGGGCGGGCTGAGCGCAGCGCGACTCGGGCCAGAATCCGCTCGATATCACCCACCTGCTTGAGCAGATCGTGGATTGGCTCGTAATGGAAGCCGTCCAGCAAAGCCGACACCGCCTGCTGGCGCTGGCGCACGACCTCCACATTCCTGAGCGGCCGGTTCAGCCAGCGGCGCAGCTCACGGGCGCCCATGGCCGTGGCTGTGCGGTCCATTACCCAGGCAAGGGTGTACTGCTGGCCACCCATCAGGTTGGTGTCTATTTCCAGGTTGCGGCGGCTGGCGGCGTCCAGGATCACCGCATCTTCCCGACGCTCGCGGGTCAGTTTGCGGATGTGGGGCAGGGCGGTACGCTGGGTTTCCCGGGCGTACTGCAGCAGGCAGCCGGCGGCGCAGATCGCCAGGTGCAGGTCTTCACAGCCAAAACCGGTCAGGTCTTTAACCTGCAGCTGTTGGGTAATCACCCGCCGGGCGGAATCCATCTCAAACAACCAGGGGCCCTGGCGACGAACCCCGGTGAAGCCCTCCAGCACATCGCTGTAAGGGAAGTCCTCGCTGATCAGAATCTCCGCCGGCCGCAGGCGCTGCAGCTCCCCCTGCAGAGCTTCCAGGCTTTCCAGCTCTGCGACCGCAAACCGGCCACTGGAGATGTCCAGCGACGCGAAGCCGAACTGCTCCTTATGACTGAAAATCGACACCAACAGGTTGTCCCGCCGGTCTTCCAGAAACGCCTCGTCGCTCAGGGTGCCCGGTGTCACCACGCGCACCACCTGACGATCAACCGGCCCTTTACTGGTGGCCGGGTCGCCAATCTGCTCAGCAATAGCGATGGATTGACCTGCGCGCACCATGCGGGCAATGTAACCTTCAGCCGCATGGAAAGGCACGCCCGCCATCGGGATGGGGTTGCCCCCGGACTGGCCCCGGGCCGTCAGGGTAATGTCCAGAAGTTCCGCTGCTTTCTTGGCGTCGTCGTAAAACAGCTCATAGAAATCACCCATGCGATAAAACACCAGCTCGTTCGGGTGTTCCCGCTTGATCTTCAGGTACTGCTGCATCATCGGGGTGTGCTTGGAAAGATCGGTCTGGGCTACTGACATGGGTTTGTCCGGTTGATCGTACTTTTGGGTGAAAGCGGGGATTGTAAGAAAATAATGCCCGTGATGAAACGAAGGGTTTGGCAACAGACACAGGGAGATTCTTATGCAGGCCTCTGACCAACAACTGGAGAGCGCTGGAAACACGCTGGGTGAATGGCTCGTCGAGCACGGTAAAACCATCGCCACCGCAGAAAGCTGTACCGGCGGCTGGGTGGCCAAAGTGCTGACTGACCGGGCGGGGTCGTCTGCGTACCTTATGGCCGGGTTGGTGACCTACAGCAACGAGGCGAAACAGGCCATTCTGGGGGTTGAAGAATCGGTGCTCGCCGAACATGGCGCGGTGAGCGAGCCAGTGGTTCGCCAGATGGTCGCCGGTGCCATCCGCGCTGCGGACGCTGACATAGCCGTGGCCATAAGCGGCATTGCCGGCCCTGGCGGCGGCAGTGATGAAAAGCCCGTAGGCACCGTATGGTTCGCCTGGGGCACCGGCCCGGACCGCATCGAAACCAGCACGCAGTGCTTTGACGGCGACCGGGATCAGGTACGCCGAAAGTCGGTTTTGTATGTTCTGCAAGGGGTTACGGAGTTTCTGAAAACACTGTGACGTTTTTCACCCGGGCAGGGGTTGGTCTCAGCGAAGGCTTATGTTTTAATACTGTTCAAATATACAGGAAAACACTGGATGCCTCCGGTGTCATCGCTTTGAATTTCGCTGCTGTCGGCCCAATCGCGGCTCAGCAGCCCCGGCAAATGAGGGTCAGGTACCAATGGAAGACAATCGCAAGAAAGCACTCAGCGCAGCACTCGGCCAGATTGAGCGCCAGTTCGGCAAAGGTGCCGTGATGAAAATGGGCGACCAGCCCCGTGAAGCCATTCCTGCGGTATCCACCGGTTCCCTCGGGCTGGACGTAGCCCTGGGTATTGGCGGCCTGCCTTACGGCCGGATCGTTGAAATCTACGGCCCGGAAAGCTCCGGTAAAACCACACTGACCCTTCAGGTGATTGCGGAAGCCCAGAAGGCTGGCAAAACCTGCGCCTTCATCGACGCCGAGCACGCGCTCGACCCCATCTACGCAGAAAAGCTGGGCGTAAACGTAGACGACCTGCTGGTGTCCCAGCCAGACACCGGCGAACAGGCCCTGGAAATCGCCGACATGCTGGTGCGCTCCAACGCCATCGACGTGATCATCGTCGACTCCGTTGCCGCACTGACACCGAAAGCCGAAATCGAAGGCGAGATGGGCGACAGCCACGTAGGCCTCCAGGCCCGCCTGATGTCCCAGGCCCTGCGTAAACTGACCGGCAACGTCAAACACGCCAACTGCCTGATGGTCTTCATCAACCAGATCCGTATGAAAATCGGCGTCATGTTCGGCTCGCCAAAATGTTTACTAGAAAAAGTGTATGAGAGTGTGAATGGGCGCAACCATGGGCTTCAGCAAGCTGCGTAGCTCTATCATACAGAAATTATGCTTTTTCGACCTTATGTACTACCCTCTGTTGCAAAGAATCAGGTCGGTTAGGCACCCAGAATAACGAAGCATACGAAATGAGTTTCGAAACAAGTTTAAGGTGAAAGTTCATGTCTAATTCTGATGTTCGTACAAAGGCCCTTTCCTCAGCGCTGGCTCAAATTGAGCGCCAATTTGGTAAGGGCGCAGTCATGAAAATGGGTGACCAACCTCGCGAGGCCATCCCCTCTGTTTCGACAGGCTCATTGGGTCTTGATATAGCGCTGGGGATTGGCGGGCTTCCCTATGGTCGGATCTGTGAGATCTACGGGCCGGAAAGCTCTGGCAAGACCACTCTGACCCTTCAGGTAATTGCCGAAGCCCAGAAGCAGGGCAAGACCTGTGCATTTGTGGACGCCGAGCATGCTCTGGACCCACAGTATGCCGAGAAGCTCGGCGTTAACGTAGATGAACTGCTGGTTTCACAGCCAGATACTGGGGAGCAAGCGCTGGAAATTGCCGACATGCTGACCCGCTCTAACGCCGTTGACGTCATTATCATTGACTCGGTTGCGGCATTGGTCCCAAAGGCAGAGATTGAAGGAGAGATGGGCGATAGTCACGTCGGACTGCAAGCTCGATTGATGTCCCAAGCTCTGCGGAAGCTTACTGGTAACGTAAAGAATTCTGGTTGTCTGATGATCTTCATTAACCAAATACGAATGAAAATCGGTGTTATGTTCGGAAGTCCTGAAACAACCACGGGTGGTCAGGGTTTGAAATTCTACTCATCTGTTCGCCTGGATATCCGTCGCATCGGTTCTGTGAAGGAAGGCGACGAAGTTGTCGGTAACGAAACTCGCGTTAAAGTGGTTAAGAACAAAGTCTCTCCTCCTTTCAAGCAGGCTGAGTTCCAAATTTTCTATGGCTCGGGTATTTCCCGGAACGGTGAAATTATTGATCTCGGCGTCAAGGCTGGCATTGTTGATAAGTCTGGCGCGTGGTATGCGTACAATGGTGATAAGATTGGGCAAGGAAAGGCAAACTCTTGCAAGTTCCTAGAAGAAAACCCTGCTATCGCGCAGGAAATTGAAGTGAAAGTGCGTGATCATTTCATGCCAGAATTGGTCAAGCCTAAAGCTGAAGCCCTACCGTTAGAAGAGTAATTCCTGAGTGACAAAGGATTGCATAGAACATAGGGAAATCGATTGGGATATCAGTTGTCTAAAGCCCCTCCTTTCGGCGAACTTTTTTAGGTTAGTCGTCAAGGAGGGCAATGATTTAGTAAGCGGCAAGGCTCAAAGCACTGCTCGTTATTACGTTGAAGCTCTTAAAGATTTCTCTCGCTTTCTTGCAACCTCTCCAAACAATACTCAGATACCAAGTGACCTAAAATTAGGTATCGCGCCACAGCATTCACGTACTGATTGGATGCACTTCTTGTATCGTTTCTCCCGTTATTTGAAAAAAATTAACACTCCGGGTCAGGCACGTAAAAGATCGCTCTATTTCAATGGCTGGTTGAAACGAATGGCCTCTCGGGGCATCTGCCCTAGCGGATTGAGGATGCCGGGAGTTGACAAGGTTCGCTCGGCCCCACCACAAACGGTGTTGCACACACTTTCCGAAGAACAGTTTGAGCAAGTTGAAGCCCTTTATTCATCTGAGAATTTCTCGGGTGAAGCCGAACTTGTGGCTGAAGCCAAGCTCGTTTGCACGAATGTTTTGGCCGAATATAGTGACGCCGATATAACTGGGAAGAACCTGTCAGACCTGATTCAAGCGACGTTAGAGAGGCGCTTGTCGGATTTGTATAGCGGGGCCTGGGAGGTATATCAAACAGCATTGGACAAGAGGGCTGAAGGCATTAGGTTGATTCAGGTCGGTGCTGAATTTGCTCCCATAATCGACGACTGGTTGATGTTCCCTGACTCCTTCAAGCCAAAGAAAAATAAGCCGACTCTGGCGCGCGCCAGGGCTCTCTCGGATGAGCAATTTTGGGCAGGGCTGTTGGCTTGGTATATGAATTACCACTCTTTACGGGGAATTCACGCCGTAGAGGGGCATTCGCCTCAGCAAGTGGTGACTCGATTGCGAAATGAAATAAGAGACTATCGAAAGGGGTTGAATGGGAAGTTCAGCGCGAATGAGTTCATCGAGCTAATGGGAGCCTCAAGAGATCTGATGGTGTCCGGTTTCTTGTTGATGATGTTTGAGACATGCGCGAATCCTGGGGATTTGGGCAATATTACGATTTATGACAAAACACAAGTATTTGACAATCTGGCAGTTATTGATTGGACCAAAAGTCGGGCTCGAAAAGTTTTGAGCAAGTGGGATTCTTCAGCTGAATCCCGTGAGAGTGTCACCCAAATTTTTAATCAGATACTTGCGGCCACAAAGCACTATCGAAATCATGCTCATGCTTCGGATCAAGATAGGCTGTTTCTTCATATTTATGCGCATTCTACCACCGCTAAACACCGGACGATTGCGAAGGACTATGTCGCAGCACAAGCGACCTACAAAAGCTTTTTTGCTCATAATATCGAAAGCCTTATCAATCGGATAACGGATGGGCGATGGAAAATCAGGGCGAAAGCGATTCGAGTGTCCCTAATTCTTCTGAAGACATTGAAAGAAGGGGTGTCCGCAGCCCAGGAAATGGCTCAACATTCAGAGGGTCGTACAACGAAGGGGTATGTTGCTTCTTTTCCTTTCAAGCAAAAGCTCGAATCGCATATGCGAGAGTATATTGAGTGGCTTGAAGCGCTGGTAACCATCAGGCTCGATGATGTCGCAGCCAAGCTCGGACTGAATGAAGAAGAGTATACCCGAGTAAGGGATGATGTATTGTCGAGCCAATTTGGGTCCGTGCATTGCTCAGACCCTATGTCCGGCTTTCAGCCGGGGAGTCTGGCTGGCGTACCATGCAATCAAGTTATGATGTGCATGAGTTGTGAAAAGCGGAGAAATATTTTCATCGCATCCGAAAATAATGTGGCTAATCTGATCCTATGGCGAGAAGCATTGCTGGAAGCGTTTGAGAACCATGTTATTGATGATAGCAATATCAACTGGGTGCTCTGGCGAATCTATGTAGACACTATGTATGATCGGCTGAGCAATCAACTAAAGCATAAAGCCTTGCTGTTGGATGTTGAGAGAAATATTGCCGAGCAAACCGAGAATCCATACCGGAATGTGTTCTTTCGCTCAACGGAGTGCGCGTAATGAATCAGGTTGTTCATATTTTTCCGGAGATTCACGATCGAAACGGTAATTTCAAGCGCTTCGACTATGACTGGCTCCGTTCTGATTGGCCCGCGAGTCGTTGGGAGATCCGCGATCCGATTAACCCCGATTTTGAAAACCCTGACTTCATTAACTTCGATTGCATTGTTGCCCCGGGCGAGACCCTCTTAGATTATCCCGAGCTTGTTGAGGATATAAGAAAATCGATTGTCATCGCCGTAGAGCTAGACAAAAGTTTTCATGAGCGAAAACACACATTCCAGGCTCGGAGTGTTAGTGCCATTACCAATTTCGCTTATCATTTGATGCGAATTTACCGTGAAATCATCGGCATGGGGTTTAGTTCGCCGAGTGATCTTGATGCAGGTTCGGTCAGCGATTTGCTTCAAAGACTGGCTCTGCCAGAGCACATTTCCCGACGCTACGCAAAAAAGCTGGAGGCCTATTTCGACAGTGTGCCGTTGTCCGATCTTCCGGTTGCGATCCATCATGACAATCGGATTTTGTCGGGTGTTAAACAACAAGTGCTTGCCAAGGCGATTGGGGTTACTCAGTTCAGAACATGCCTTAAATCATTAGGTTTGATTAAATCGGTCAACAGGCAGCTGCAAGAGCATTACGCTGGTATAAAGTTCGATACTGAGATTTTGGAAAGAGAGACTAATCCCGACAAGTCCAGCGAAAAACAAGTAAGAGATCTCTACCGAGTTCTTCGCACCTTTCATCGGCAGAGCGCTTATCTCACTGATTTTGGGCACCCTCTGGTTGTCGATCCCTTTTCGGGCACTAATCCTTCTGACGCTGCTGACCGAGTTTTGCAAACTGTCGATGTGCGAGTATCTAAGGGAAGTACGCGAGATATTCCGATCCCTGTTTATCTGACGTTGCTAGACGCGGCTGCACGTTGGGTTCTTGATTACGCCGATGAGCTTTTCGAGCTAGAACGTCAGATGCGCGATAACGGCACGCACAAAAAGGCTCAGAATCGTGCAATTCGTGTCCTTTCCGCTCAGTCTAATCACATTGGAAAAGTAGCGAGCCCGTTCCCGCTGGGATACTACCGCCATCATCAGGAGAACACTCAGGGAAGCAAGTACAGCCCGGAGTTTCTCGCAGAATTTCAAGGCTATCTGGAGCAAGGCCTTAGCCCGAAAGAGGTTCGGCAGCGTTTAGGCCTAAATAAGAATCAATACCTATACATTTCGCGAATTATCAACGATTACTACTACCAGAATGTCGAGCACAGTGGGCTTTCACTAAACTTTGCGCTATACGGCATCTTGCCATTCTGTTGCCAGTTGCTCCTGCTGTGCTTTACAGCTGGGCGCGAATCGTCGATTAATGATCTTCGGGCCGGATGTGTTCGTCGTGTCGCAGGCCTCAGATATATCAATCTGTATATTCCTAAAACCGTCAGAGATTACGAAGATTTGCCGACTTGTGCATTGGTGGAGCGCGCGGTCAACGTGTTGGAGCGCCTGAGCGAAGAAGGTCGAGCGCTCTGGGACCACGACAAGATTTTCCAATTCGTTGATCTAAAAGGTGACTCCAAGCTCAGATCCTTTCGGTTTGACGATTTAGCGTCGCGATTCATGGATTTTATTGATCTTGAGTTAGATGAACATGGCAATCATTGGAATCTGAATGAGCACCAGTTCCGTCGCGCGTTCGCGATCATGTATTTCTACCGATATGGCTCGGATCATGAGACCAGTTTCAACGCTCTTATGCACCAATTAAGACATGAAGACTGGACTATGACCGGAAAGTATCTGACCCAGCGTGAGGCCGGAGCTACTTTCCGTCAGATTGAAGAAGAATGGTTGGCGGGAATTCTTTTGAAAGGTAGGTCGAATGATCCTGAGTTGGTGAGTTTGTCTAGCCTGTCAGAAAGCGTTCAAAAATCTGTTTATCAAACGGATCTCGTAAGGCCGCGTCAGGCCGAGCGAGCGCTAGAGAAAGTTCAGGAAGATAGCCTAACCATCGAGTTTTTGAATTTCGGCGCTGTTTGCCTCGGATTTTCGCCAGGTCGAGCGGAAAAAGCCAAGTGCGCGATCAAAGATGGAGGGGAATATCTGGTGGCGCTCCACAAGGCCTCTGAGAGGTTCTGTGACGGCTGTCCAAACTTGGTGCAATGTTCGTCACTGGTTTCCCAAAAAGCACCTGGGAGAGACTCTCTGACCGATCTGGCGTGCGATTCTCCCATCCTCGACTCGGTTATTGCTTCTGGAGGTATCAATGGGCAAGGGTAAGTCATCCAGCAACGGTGGGCTCACGCCACGAGCTGCTCGTGACAAGACCACAACTGAGGTTGGGGATAAAATCAATTTCATCCACGATCAGTTGGAGGGTAGGAAGTCGGACCCGCTGCATGGCTTGCCTGAGGACATCCGTGAAGAGGTACAGCGGAGGTTAAATAACCCCTTTCACGGACTGCCCAGGAGCGTAAAAGCATTTTGTGAATTGACCAAGCTTCCGAGCGTTGATGCCACACTCAAAGAAATTCCTCGTGCAACCTTAACGGGGCCTAATGGGCGTGCTGATTTGCACGACAAAGTGAAAGACCTAGTTTCGTCGGTTAAATCTGCAAAGGTTCAGAGTCCGGAGTCCCAGATTGCGGAGATTCGGAAGGAAAGAGATCAGGCCGAGAAGGAAAGGACAGATTTGGCCGGCCTTAATCACGAAATGCATCTCAAGATAGCGGAATTGAAACGCGAACTTCGTTCGGCTGAGGCGGAAGTCGAAAGTCTAACAAAGCAGCTCATAAAGCGGTCAAAGGCCCAGAGTATTGATCCTAAAGTAACTCCGTTCCGGCGAGATAGCGGTGTATAAGAAACTACTTTGCCAAGTTAACTACTCCAGTAAACCTCTGGATAAAGTGCCGTTTGTTATCGGTCCGGAGGGTACGCCGTTTGAACCACTCAATGCATTCATCAGAGCTGCGTTGTTTGACAGTAGCAAAAATGGTGTAAGTACAGTCAACGCAAAAGTAGATAAGATTGTTGCCTTTCTTTGTTATCTGCACGAGAACGATCGTCGTTGGACAAGAGCGACGCATGATCGCGTTCGTCAATTTCGTAACCAGGGCGGTATCGGGAAAAGGAAGCGCAACTCGACAACAATCAATGGTTACATCGGGGCCATATACGAGTTCTACTGGTGGTGCGAGGGGGAGGGTTACTGTAATCGAGTAATCGGCATTAACAATGTCGATAAAGATGATTATCTTTATCCACTATTTGTTTATCCGCCAGGTCCTAATGATACCAAAGACTACAGTCTACCGAATTTATTAGACCCGACCCCTTCCCGAATGCGAACAGACATTACCGACAAAGAAAAATGGGAGGCGGCTTACGAAAAAGCTCTTGATGAGGACAGCATTTATTCTCAGCGCGATGCGGCATTGATCCTGTTTATTCTACAGTCAGGTGCTCGCCGTGGAGAAGCCCAGTCTGCTCACACTGATCAGTTCAACGAAGATCCTCACCCGACTCAAAAGACGATGCCAGTGAGGGTGAGAAAGACAAAGAATAGCGATGAGGGAAGGATATTGAATATCCCCGTCGAAACATACTTGGAAATGCAGAATTTCATCGAAGACGTTCGCCCCTCTTTGCTGACGAATCGTAGGGTAGATGCGGGGTATTTGTTTTGTAATCCTAAAGGTCAGTCTCTTTCAAATTCTTACTTCAACAGGATTCTAACAAAATACGCAATCAAACCGCACGACGGAAGAAGTACTAATCTCACTGAGTTTTTTATCGAAAAGATCAAAGAGGGAATCGACGAAGAGTCTGCGATACTTCTCGCAAGAGAGCACGCGGGCCATTCACAGAATGACCGATCCGCTAAAACGCTCAAACAACATTACCTGCAAGCTAAAGCCATTTTTAACGCTCAGAATCAGGGTACGTACCTTGAGCAAGAGAAGCGTAAGAGTGCAGTGCTTCAATCGGAATTGGATGTCGCCAAAAGCAAAATTGCCCAGTTGGAGCGTGAGCTAGAAGTCTTAAAAACTGACAAACGGTCAACCTTCGGTTGAAAATCCAAGGTCGTCCTTGGCTGGCTCAGGATCAAGTTACTTCTAGTGCGAAAGAGGCTCCGCCCCAAGCCCGCTCCTCGCCGAGTGGCAGGCTTCAAGTGGAATGGGTGGCAACCTTGAGCGGTTTACGCACGCTAAGTGCTCTCATACCCTCAGCCACGCCAGCATGGCATACTTTAATTCTTCAGACAGCGCCTCGCTCTCGTTGATCCACTGCCGTATCAGATCAAAATCAACCTCATGATCGATGTCACAAGCCTGGATATTTGGCACTGGCTTATCTAGCACCGCATAGTGGTGTAACAAATCGAATACCGCTCGCTCGTATGACGCCGCAAGAGTGGCCTCTGGTGTGTCTGGAGCATGGCGGCGCAGCTCGCTAGTCGCGTCATACACGCCTCTTTGGCCTAGTAAGTGGGTCGAGTCCATGATCGAGTCACCGGACCAAGTCCAATTTTCCCAAAGGCATAAATAGGTGCTGTGCCAACCAGGAGCTGTGCGACCTTCCATGTTGAGGTTTAAAGCTGTGAGTCCTGTTAAGTATCGGTTCGCAGTTTGTCGCCGGTTTGCTGGCAAAAAACGTCCCTCGGCGAAAAGCTGCTGCCAGACTTGAGACTGATCTTCGGGCCTAACTCCGCGCCTGATGCGTTCATTGACGCGCTCTGCCTCGATTTTCTTCAGTTCACGGATTTCTTCAAGTGACAGTCTTTCACCAGGAGGTTTTTGTTCAAGCCTTTTTCGTATCGCTTTACTGTGCCGATCATTAGCCATATCGGTGGTTCGTCGCTCTTAAGCGTTATAGGCGTGATAGCGCAGGTACTGCGCAACCCTCTCAATGTCGCCAGAAAGCATTGCATCGAGTGGGCGTAGCCCATCAAACGCTCGGTTTGGCCTTGTTGGCCACTGACTAGCTCGATCTTTGTCTCCCTCATAAATCGCATGGAGAGAATCGTAAATCGAAAGTACGGCTAGGACGTTCTCGTATTTATCCAGCAATCCCTCTCTCGGATGAGCCTCCAGCCCCCATGACTCAAGTATTCGGGCGGCGAAATCGCGTCGTGAGTTTTGGCTTGCGGCGTCCATGGCATACCTCCCGTGAAATTTGTCATGTTGAGTATAACAAATGGCGACTCGATGATAGCCCCCTCTGAAGCGGTGGTAACTCAAGTGAGGCATGCTGGTTGGTCCAGTCAGATTCTGCCAATTAGATTCATTGTAATCAGCAATGGCCGTAGTCTCTGGTTTCGTTTAAGGACACAGAGAGTGAGTGGAGTAATTTTGGAGAGTAGATCTGATTTTGGGAGGGTTAGTATAGCCTTATTTACAGCTATCCAAATCGGCTCAAGCGAGTAATGACGCGGTCTGTATAGATTTACTCAGATATCCTGCTAAGCCTCCAAAATGTTCTTTTGAGCGTTGAGCGTTGAGCGTTGAGCGTTGAGCGTTTTTGCAGCGTCTACGCCCGAACGGTTACCAATGATGCTAATCATCCGTCTTTTACAATCATTCAGCCCACGAAACATGCGAGTTGAAAAGGTCTGAAAATACCAGGCCGATCTTTGGGCTCCAGACGGGTATGTGAATAAAACGTTCGTTTTTTGAACGCTACCGTGGATCTCTAAAAAACAGCATTTTTTCAATTGTTTTGCGTCCAAAAATCGCGTACAACAAACTATGATTAACAAAGGTGCGTTTGATGATCGTAGGTTATGCGCGTGTAAGCACTCAGGATCAAAATTCCGACTTTCAGGTCGATGCCCTGGAAAAAGCCGGGTGTGAACAGATTTTTCAGGAAAAGTTTACAGGCAAGCTCAAAGAGCGACCTGAGCTTTCATTGTGCCTCCGGACACTCCGAAAGGGCGATTCGTTGGTTGTATGGAAATTAGACCGGCTTGCTCGCTCTCTCAAAGATTTGGTTGAAATCGTCCAAGATCTCCATGGCCGAGAGATTGGCTTCAAATCGCTGACAGAATCAATAGACACCACCAGTTCTGGCGGTAGGCTGGTCTTCCACATATTTGGCGCACTCGCTGAGTTTGAGCACGACCTAATTCGGGAGCGAACGAAGGCAGGTCTTGATGCTGCCCGAGCGCGTGGGCGGAAAGGTGGTCGCAGGCCAGTTATGTCTGTATCGGATGTGAAAAAGGCCGCTGCTATGCTTTCTGACCCAGCAATGACTAAAGCTGAGGTGGCCGAGCATTTCAAGGTTAGCAGGACAACGCTCAATACCTCTCTCAAGCGTGAGGGATATACCATTTAGTCAGATAAGAAATTAGGCTTTTCACCTTGGCAGCCTTGCAACAGTTGGCAGCCTGGTACTGTCAACGACACGAAAGAATTAAGGAACGATGATGACAGCTCTACAAGCGTTATTGGCTCAATTCAGAGAATTGACCCTGAATGAAAGGGACAAGGGAACCAGTTTCGAAAACTTGATGGTGCAATATTTCAAAACGGAACCTTTTTATAAAGAGCAGTACGCCGAGGTGCTTTCATACTCAGACTGGGTAAGTCACTATGGTACGGCCCTTGGCATCAGCACGAAGAGAGATACCGGGATCGACCTAGTAGCAATCACAAGTGACGGCGAGTTCCATGCCATCCAGTGCAAGAACTATTCACCAGACTACACAATTAGAAAGACCGATATTGATAGCTTTTTCACGGCTTCAGGGAAAAGCTATTTCAGCTACCGGATCATCGTCGCTACGACGGACAAGTGGACTGATAATGCGTAGGATTCACTGGAGAGCCAAAACCCACCTGTAGCCAAAATTGATCTCCACGATCTAGAGCATAGTGTCATCGACTGGTCTCAGTACCACGAGGACTCTACGCCTGTTCTTAAAGCTCAAAAGCAGCTCCGTGAGCACCAAGTCGATGCATTGAGAGGTGTGGTATCTGGCCTTCAAAAAGCGGATCGCGGCAAGCTTATTATGGCTTGTGGGACAGGTAAGACGTTCACTTCATTAAAAATCGCGGAGGAGATGGCGGGCAAAGGGAAGCGTGTACTATTCCTCGTCCCCAGCCTCTCTTTGCTCGGTCAAACTTTGACAGAATGGACTCAAGAATCATCCGTCCGTCTTAAATGTTTTGCCGTCTGTTCTGATAGTGATGTGGGCAAGCGTCGAGGTAAAGAAGATGATCGAGTAATCTCCGGCATAAGTGACCTGCAATACCCTGCAACGACCAATGCAATTTCTTTACAGAAGCATATGTCGGATCACCACTCTGATGACGCAATGACAGTGGTGTTCTCAACTTATCATTCGATTGCAGTGTTGAATGAAGCGCAGTCGCCAGGCGATAAAACGATTCCAGCTTTTGACCTAATTATTTGCGATGAGGCCCACCGGACTACAGGTGCAACTTTCGACGGTGAGGAGGAGTCTGCATTTGTCCGGGTTCATGACAATGACTACATCCAGGGCGCAAAGCGTCTATACATGACAGCTACGCCTCGAATCTATGGTGAATCTGCCAAACAGACCGAAAACGTTACCCTTTGCTCGATGGATGACAGTTTTCTATACGGCGAAGAGCTTTACGTTATCACCTTTTCTGAAGCAGTCTCTCGAAAATTGCTGGTTGACTACAAGGTTGTCGTACTAGCGGTTGAGGAAACACACGTTAACCGACGACTTCAAAGCCTACTTAAAGACGCCGACAACTCGCTCAAAGTCGATGATGCGGCCAAGATTGTGGGCTGCTGGAAAGCGCTCTCAAAGCAGGGCTTGTTCGAGACAGCTGGGCAAAAAGCTGAGGCTATGAAAAGAGCAGTGGCTTTTTGCCAGGTCATTGAGAAGGAGTACAAGGGCAAAAACCACAAGGTAAGCTCCAAGTTGATTTCAGAAATGTTCGGTGCTGTGGTTGCTCAGTACCAAGAAGCTGAAATTGCCTCTTTACGGGAAAAGGATCCCGACGCGCCTTTGGACGCAGCCTTGACGATGCTTTGTGACGCCGAACATGTTGACGGCAGCATGAACGCGAGTGAGAAGGAGGCAAAGCTGGAATGGTTAAAGGCAACAACTGAAGCTAATACCTGCCGCATCCTATCTAATGTGCGTTGTTTGTCTGAAGGTGTCGATGTCCCGGCGCTGGATGCTGTGCTGTTTCTTACGCCTAGATCCTCCCAGGTTGATGTCGTACAGTCCGTTGGGCGCGTTATGCGACTTTCGCCTGGGAAAGAGCTGGGATATGTCATTCTCCCAGTGGTGATTCCGGCAGGCGTTGAGCCCGAAGAGGCCTTAAACAGCAATGAAACCTACAGAGTGGTCTGGCAGGTCTTGAATGCATTGAGGTCACACGATGACCGCTTCGACGCCATGATCAATAAGCTTGAGTTCAACGGGAGCATGCCCTCCAAGATGGAGGTTGTGGCCGTTGCAGACAAGGTAGTACCGAAAGCCACCAAGAAATCTAAGAAGGAACGCAAAGCCGGAAAGGCGCGTGGAGGGGCAGCGATCGGATCAAAAGACCCTAATTTGTTGCCCGAGCAAGCGGAGTTGGTATTCGAAGTGGGCGATATTGAACGCGCTCTTTATGCAAAGATCGTCAAGAAGTGCGGCAATCGGCACCACTGGGAAGACTGGGCGAATGACATTGCCAAGATTGCCAATACCCATATTGATCGTATTAAAGCAATCCTTGAAGACAAAAACCATACCGAAGAGATCGATGCCTTCAATGCGTTTGCCGCAGAGTTACGCGATGATCTCAACAATAGCATCTCCGATGAAGAAATCATCGAAATGCTGGCCCAGCACCTTATAACCAAGCCGGTGTTTGATGCTCTGTTTGAGGAATACAGTTTCGCCAAGCACAACCCAATGTCTCAGGCGATGCAACAGGTGTTGGACAAGCTGCATGAGCACCACTTAGATAAAGAACGTGGGACGCTAGATTCATTCTATGAATCAGTGAAGATGCGAGCGGAAGGGATCAACAGTGCGGAAGGAAAACAAAGGATCGTGGTAGAACTGTATGATAAGTTCTTCCGAAATGCTTTCCCACGAATGACAGACAGACTAGGTATCGTTTACACCCCGATTGAGGTTGTAGATTTTATGATCCAATCGGTTGAGAAAGTGTTGAAGAATGAGTTCAGTAGTAGTATGGCAGACGAAAACGTCCATATATTAGATCCCTTCACGGGCACTGGCACTTTCATCACGCGGCTTCTTCAAAGCGGAATCATCCCTGAAGATCGATTGCCAGGGAAATATAAGAATAACATTCATGCCAATGAGATTGTCTTGCTAGCTTACTACATTGCAGCAATTAACATTGAGGCGACTTACCACGGAATTCTAACAGGAAATATTAGCGGTGAACGAGATGACCTGATCTTTCAGCCTGAATGCCAACCTTTCAATGGTATATGTTTGACCGACACATTTCAGATGGGCGAAAAATCGGATTTAGTTGATGAGTTACTAGAAGAAAACAGTGCACGACGTAAGCGACAGCAAGCTTTAGATATTCGAGTGATTATTGGAAATCCGCCTTATTCAAGGGGGCAATCGGATGGAAATGACAATGCCAAAAACCAATCATACCCAAATCTGGAACATAGAATTTCTGAAACCTATGCGGCGGAAAACGAATCAACATTAAGTAGAGATCTATACAATAGTTATATTAAGGCTTTCCGTTGGGCGTCCGACAGGATAGACAAAGATAGCGGAATCATTGCTTTTATCACAGGCGGGGGGTTCATTGATAAAGGTAGCTATGCAGGTTTTCGAAAGTCACTGGCAAAAGAGTTCAATAAAATTTATGTATTTAATTTGAGAGGAGATATTAGAGGAAGATCTAAAGAAGATTCTAAACGCGAAGGTCAAAATGTTTTTGACATAATGACTGGAGTAACCATTACCATTTTGGTAAAGAATAGAGATAAAAATGAAAAGACCGCTGGTAGTGCTAAAATTCTTTTCGGCGAACTCCCAGATAGTTTAAGTAAACAGGAAAAACTAGATTACCTTTCGGGTCTTCGGAGTATTAATTCTTTTGAATTCACTGAAATTAACCCAAACGAGAAAGGGGACTGGATAAATCAAAGAAACTTGAGCTTCGAATCGTTTATTAGGTTAACTCCGGATAAGAAGTTTGACCTAAAGACAAAGTCAATGTTCGTTACTTATGCAGTAGGAATTGGTACTAACCGAGACTCATGGGTTTATAATTATAGTAAGAAAAAATTAGAAAAAAATATGGCAAATTTCGTTGATTTTTACAACGAACAAACAGATTTATACAAAAAATCTAATAAAGAAAATATAGATGATTTTATAGATGCTGATGCTAAAAAAATAAAATGGACGAGGTCTCTCAAGACGAGCTGTAAAAACGGAAAAAGGATTGACTTCGATCCTAAAAAGATTGTCGTAGCAACATATAGGCCTTTCAACAAGCAGTTCCTTTACTTTGACAAAAACGTGATAGAAAGTCCGGGCCTAAGCGATCGGTTTTTTCCAACACCGGACCATCGTAATAAAATTATTATGTTGCCTGGAACGGGATCAGTTAAAGATTTTTATGCACTGTGTCTCGATACAGTCCGAGATCTCGATACCTATGGCGGATGTCAGACATTCCCGCTTTATTATTATGAAGAGGTTAAAAGTAATTGCGGTCTTTTTGACGACGAAAATATAGGCAGTTATGTTCGCCGAGACGGAATAAGTGACTTTATTATTGAAGCTGCGTCAAAGAAATATGGCGAAAATGAAATCAGTAAAGAAGACATATTTTTCTATGTGTATGGCTTATTACATAGTCCCGACTATCGCATAACATTTGCTAACGACTTAAAAAAGATGCTACCACGATTGCCTTTAGTGGAAAGTGTTTTTGATTTTTGGACGCTAAGCAAGGCGGGGCGTAATCTTTCGGAACTCCACCTAAATTATGAGTCTATGTCTTTATACACAAAAGCCACTATCAATGGAAAGTCAAAGAAAATTATAGCAACTGAAAATGCTGTTATTGGTGGTGAAGACAAAGACTTTCACGTGAAAAAAATGAAGTTCCTTAAAAAAGGCGATAAAACAAAAGTTTTATATAACGAAAACATTACCATTGAAAATATTCCAAGTGATGCCTATGACTATGTTGTGAACGGAAGGTCGGCTCTTGAGTGGGTTATGGAGCGTCAAGCGGTTCTGAAGGACAACAACTCCGATATCGTTAACGACGCCAATGACTGGGCGGTTGAGGCGATTGGTAATGCGCGGTACCCGCTTGAGCTTTTCTTGCGAATGATCACGGTTAGCCTAGAGACTCAGGAGATTGTAAAGAGCTTGCCAAAGTTGGATATGCTTTAGGGCCTTTCCGGTTACGCACGCTAGGTGCTCCGTTAGTATGGGCACGGATCGCCACCGTGGCACGGGAGCTTGGCGTTTCTGCGATAGCTTCTTTGGTCAAAAGAATGGTCGATAGGTCCTGACAGGAATATTGAGACGGCATTATCTATCTGGCCCCTCGAACTCAAGGAAAAGTCATGGCTGTAGGGAACTGGTTTGAAACGTTTTGTGAAAACATTAGGGTTCAGGATCAGGCTTCGATTTCAAGCCGGTACAAAGCGATTACGAAAAGATTGAACACAGACTTCTGGGACACCACATCCGATGCTGCCCACAGTCTCTATGTAGGGTCCTATGGCCGGAATACTGCGGTATGTGGCTTTAGTGACCTAGATATGCTCTTTCGACTACCGTATTCCGTGTATGAGCGATACGACAATTACAACGGAAATGGCCAATCTGCGCTACTGCAAGAGGTAAAGCGTTCGATTGAGCGTACGTATGCAACAACCTCGATACGAGGCGATGGTCAAGTAATTTTAGTTCCTTTCAAGGATGGGCTCACTTACGAAGTTTTGCCAGCTTTTTTGAACAAGGGTAAAAGCTACACGTACCCGGACGCCAACAACGGCGGACGTTGGCGCGTTACGGATCCCAAGCCAGAACAGCAAGCGATTAGGGAGAGAAACAATCTCTGCAAGAGAAACGTTGTCTGGCTTTGCAGAATGATGCGCATTTGGAAAAGAAACTGGGATGTTCCTGTAGGCGGGCTGCTGGTCGATACATTGGCTTATCAGTTTCTTGCGACGTGGGAGTATAAAGACAAATCCTTTGTTTACTATGACTGGATGTGTCGAGACTTTTTAAACTTCATGGCGAACCAGGATAAGGAAAAAACATACTGGAAAGCTCCCGGAAGCGGTCAGCACGTGTATCGAAAGGGGCTTTTTCAGTTTAAGGCCCGAAGATGCCACAACATTGCGCTTGAAGCGTGCGAGCATGAGTCGGCGAAACCGTCACGCGAGTGGTCCGCCAAAGAGCGTTGGAGGGAGATTTTTGGTGCAAAATTCCCAAACTAATCGAGAACAAGGCCCCTTCCTTGAGGAGCAGATTAGGGAGTGCTATGGCCGAGTCGTTTATTCACACAAAACCCATGAGAGGTGCGCGGACATACTTCTCAAACGCCAATCGCGAATTAAGATTGCACAGATTGTGCTCTCAGCTGGGAGTACGGTTGGTTTCATCTCCATACTCTTTGGTTCAGGAGAGGTGGGTACGATAATTGGTGGCGGGGTTTCCGCAGTCTTGCTTGTATTGAATGGGTATACGAAGGACTATGACCTAGGCCAGTTGGCGCAAAAACACCGCCAAGCCGCCGCTGATATATGGTTGATTAGAGAACGATATTTATCGCTCTTGACTGACTTGCGCTCTAATGCCCTGACTGAGGATCAGGTGAGGATCGAAAGAAACGAATTGTTAGTTGAGCTTCACTCTATTTATGTTGGAGCACCGAGTACTAACTTCAGGGCATACAGTCAGGCCCAAAATGCTTTGAAAAACATGGAAGACATGACCTTTTCTGATGAAGAAATTGATACTTTCTTACCTAATAGTCTCAAGAAAAACGAATGTTGACGCAGCAGGTTCAGAATCAAGTGTCGTCCTTTTTTCTGCCCTCGGGATCGGAGCCTTTTCGTTTTTGCTATCCATTGCTTAGTAAATAGAGGGGATGTTGCGTGGCTTGGGTCAGCAACATCTATGCGGGCATCAGGCTCTCGAAAACCGAAGCGATGCGTCTGGCCAACGTAATAGTGTAGTGCCATAAGCTAAACGGCAGCCCCCCCTATCTTTTGGAAAAGCGCAAAGAAAATGTTGAGTCATTTCCCCGTTGCTGTTCCCGGTTCTGCATTTTTTTCGCACAGTATTTTATGTGTTTTAAAACTTTATTCGTCAAGCCGTTGCGATGTTCAATGAAATCGGCCTCTTCGACATTGCTAAACCAAGCGCCATCTGGATCGACGTAGACATAAAGGTCAATGTCTCCAGGCAAATAAACATAATGGTTGACTCGAACGCCCGTTCTAACTGCTTGATTTTGTAAGAGTCGCAACTGGATACTTAAGCGAGCTTCAGCCGAGGCGAAGCCAATCTCAGAAATAAGTCTCAATGTTCTTTCTGGCGTCTCAATTTCATCGAGTGAATAAATGCCTGTAAACGAAGCCAGTACCTGTATTTCAAAAGGATCGAGCTTTTTCCCGGATTTAAACCGGCCCAGCGTCAGGCTATCGAAGTCAATGCCGACCTCTTTTCCTATTGGTGAGTATTGCCGCTCGATATTGTCTAGATTGGGCGCTAAAAACTTATTAATGTAATCAATGTTTGAGAGGGTGTCTGTGAACATAATTTCTTCCTCAATGATCCCCGCAGAAAGAATTATGTATAGACGTCAAAACCTAAACGAAAAAAGGCTCCGGGAATTGTACCCACGCGGCACGGGGAAAACCGCTGTCTGAACGAGACGCGTTGAAGATTCCATTTTTTGTGAAATAAGTCAATATCACATCGTGAATTGCCGCTAAAGGAGGCGATTGTGGATCGGGAGTTGAGGGGTATGCGATCTTTGAGTATTCCGCGCCATCGTGCCCCCCCCTTCCTTTTGAGCGCGACCTCTCATTTCGTTTTATTCTGAGGCCACTCAATTCACTTACTGCTGTGCTCTAACTTCTCGATACGCTTTAGAAGAGCTTCCATGCCACCTGACTGTGAAAGCTTTGTCTCAGCCTTATCCGCTCTCTCTTTGTGCTCATCACGATCCCGGCAGGCAATACCCAGATCCATCTCAAGTTGATCGACTTTGTTTTCGAGGTCCCTATTTTTATCTTCAAGCTCTTCGATCATAGCGCTAGAGTCGGCCATTTCCGCCTCCGCTTGCTTCTTTGCAGCCTCAAGTTCTCGCGTCATATCGGCCACTCGGCGGTCTGCCGCCCGATTAGAAACTTTGTTAATTTCTGTTGCAATTGACCGAAGATAGTCCCCGAAACGCTCTCTACCTGCGGCAAGCGCTTCCTCGACTTCGACCGGTAGGTCTGGGGCTGGAGCTTCGTCATTGGTCGCTTCGGTCACGTGCTGAGACCAAACTTGTGCGATCCTTTTGGTATCCCCACCTCCAATGGCTTTACGAATCGCGAAGGCGGTCACCGTGCGACCCTCGTCTTGTATCTTTGTGCCTGCTTCAATAATTTTTTCGTTCGGATATTGTACTGGGCGCATAACCACTTCCTGATGTCAGACTGGTACTGAATATTAGAGCACAAATACTAAGAAAGAAAGTAAGTAAGTAATAAAGTAAGTAACTTGTTCGTCAGGAAGCTTGATGCTATTGGTTGGATGTGAAGGGTGGAGGTGATGAGGAATGACGGGCTATACTTTTTTAGGAATGTCCCCAGTAACGGGGTAGAGCCCCTGGGAGTTAACTAGGCCAACGTCGATGGCAGCTACTAGAAACGCTCAGTCCGTTGTAAGCACCCCTGTTTCAGTTGCACTGCTGATTAGAATATTCCACCCGTTGATATATGGCCAGATACTTCCCAGGCCGTCAGGTCTTCCGGAGGCATGAATGTTCGCTTTTGTTTAGGTGCTCCTGGGTCGCAAAGCGAACATTCAGATGGTGCGATAACGCGAAATCGGAGCGGCGCGTCCCAAGCTAAGCATCCGCCTTCCGTGACTGGTTAACTCTCACCAGCTACTGAACGGGATATTCGAATGTTCAACATTCACATGATCAAGATTCTTGGACTTCAATAGTGATTCAACTGAAGCAGAACATCTCCGCGCATTCGGATTTGGACCGATGATAATTTTTCGAATAGCATTTTTATTATGCTTGATGATCGACAAGTTGATATAAGGAACCAAGTGGGAGCTTGCAGCCCTGTGTCGGACATCAGCATCCGGATTCCGCGCCACAACACGCCACTCTGATTCTTCATGGAATCCAAAGTTCTTCATTAGTGGGGCGTAGTCATTGATAGCACCGCAGAATTCGTTCATAGCAGTCTTGGCTTCAAACTTTCCGTCTCCCTCCGAGGTAAAGAATCTGTACGCCAATTCATGCTCACATTGCTTCCCAGTGCTCAGAGCATCGTATTCTGCACGTGATATTCCGGGTTTCGGAAACTTTGTAAAACATTCGTTTACTAGCTCAAAGATGCGATTACGCTGCTCATCTTCGTCATACAGACATTCTGATAAGACAAAACCATTCTGCTTGCAGTAATCCTCGACAGCAGCTCGATCAAATCCCACGCATATCCCCGCGCCCTTTGGACAATATCCCCTCCATTGGCTAAGCAGATCGGGCTTTTCACTGAAGCTGCTGACGTAGACGTCTTGGCGCTCCATGTGCTCAATGGCATCCCTCAGTGCCCATCCAAATGCAGCAATATAGTCATCTTCCATATAGATTCCCCCAGCGAAGTGTTTCGCAAAATCTAAGGCATGGGAAATTTCGCTGGAGTCGTTCAGGTACTCACAGTGGCTCGCCCAAATTCCCTGGTTCTCCAGTATGCCAAGCAGTCCGTTCAAGCTTGTGTAGTGATACAGCATAAAGACACTCGTAGAGTTAACGCGAAGCTTTAGGGCAATTTTGGAGCCGCGAAGAGAAGGGAAAATTGTGCGGCAACAGCGTCTGGCTAGGTTTCAATTTGGCCCGTGACAAAATGCCTCTCCACATTTACTAGTGTTTTGTTCTTTTCCTCAAGATACCTTCGTCGTTTGACCATATCGTCGAAAAGAGAAGATCTATCTATCACCCGCCCCTCTGTATCGAGCGCCATAATTGATAATCCAATCAGGTCAGAATCGTAATTTTTTGCGAAATCTTTAAGGCAATCAGAGACGATTCTCTCGGAGTCATCAGCGAGATCTTTGGTTAATGCACGCACGCATTTATGTATGCGCGCGAAAGCCGACATATTCTCACGTATTAACAGTCTCAAATCGATTCTTTCGCCCATATCTTGGATTTCTTGAAGAATCTTTTTGTTGAAACTATTGTCCTTCGCCAACTCTGCCACAGATATATAAGGAATCGCATTGTGGCGACATGCATCTCTTGTATCTAACCAGCTTCCTCCCAAAGTGAAAGAATGAACCGGCAGACCACAGTGTTGCACATGATTACGAATTTCATACAAAACCCGATACCCCAAAAACTCGGAGTAGACGGTTTTTCGTTCGTTATGAAAGGCATCTTTCTTTTCTGGCAGATCCGGAAAAATTGCAGACAGATGCTGTGGAGTATGATCGACGTAGGACCTACACATTGCCAAGAGGTTCATTACGGCAAGGTTTGCGGCCTGGATGTGCTCAATGAAATCTGACCATGATCGCTCCGTGTAAAGCAGACCATTAATGGATGAGTCATAAACCACCTGCTCGAACCCGAGGTAGTTTCTGATGAGGAGGTCATACTTTTCCTCAATCGCGAGAAGCTCAAATAGATTTTGGCGAGCATCAGAGATCTCCCGGAAACTGGCCTCGCTTATCTGCTTTTCTGCTGTTGAAGAAAGAACTTCACGACGAAGGACATATTTCATAACGTCTAAAACCTAATGCCGAAGTACAGCGGCGACCTTGGAATGGCGATGAAGGAGCCATGGAAGGCGCTTCCAACAGTCCACGTCTTTATCGACGCGTTTGTTATGTTTAGCTCAATAGCCTTGTAGCTGGCTGAATAATGTCTCTCATTATTTGCAGGGTCTCGTTAGAGTCAATCAGCATCTTTCTGACTGCTTGCTCGTATTTCTCTCTTGATGGAAACAAAGCCTTTTTGGCTATTAATTCAAGAGCTGGGGTTTCTCTAAGCGGGTAGCGAGAAATAAGTTTTCCTATATCCTTTCTATCAATTAGATCAGAGATTAACCCTAACTCCTCGTTGAGAATTGGGGCCGAAGAAAACGCTACTTCCACATCGCCTCCCAGTATACTTCTCCAGTTTGGGCACTCTCTATATGCGCGATCCTTTACTTTTCTTTCGACCATTCTGGCAGCCATTCGGTCTTTATGTTCATTTGTGGCTTGAACTACGGAATCTATAATTTCAGCTATCGTAGCGCCAATATCAATTTCATTTACTGTAGCTACACGAGTTAACAAAGCACGTATAATCGAAGGGTGATAGTAAAGAGATTCTACGGAATACTGTTCTAACGGAATTATTCCGTTTTCTTTCAATCTCTCGCACTCTTCATCAGTTCGATTATCCCTATCAATAATTCCAAATGCAGATATCCAATGGTTATGCTCAGATGCTCTAATACCTGAGACGACCCTCTCTACATCAACACAACTCCCAAGCGGTTTTATACTTTTGGTTGGGAAAAGAATTTGATAAAGCTGAAGATCTAAGCTTGAACTTCCACCCTCCACGAACAATATAGCTCTTCTCGATCCAAGAACTGCAAGAGCTATGTCCTCATCCATCTCTTCGATATTCTCAACATGGTCTGCGGACCAATGTCTTGGCTGATGTGAATACTCTCTAAGTAAAAGTGCCCCGCATTTTTCTTGGTCGTGAGGTAATGTGATGTCGTGTGTCGAAACCACAAATGCGCAGTCTTCTCGATAGGTAAGCAAAGTACTGATAAGAGGAGAAACAATTGACCGATGGAGATGCCTTTCTGGTTCATCAAGTAAGATTAATGTATTTTTAGGTGCTGTGAGTACGTTAGCAATAATCAGCAGTGCGTTTCTTTCGCCATCAGAAAGTTGCGCAATGCTATACGGTTGGCATCCCTCACGAATGGCAATCAGTTTGCTCCCTTGATCCACATCGACCTGAAAGTGAAGGTTGGAAATTCGGAGTATGTCATTCATTTTTGATATCGGAGACTGTTCTCTTGCCAATGCCTCAACATCAGCCATATTTCCCGCTCTGGCTGCTTCAGCAATCTTTCTTGCATCAACATTTTCAGAATCAATGAGATCAAATATGTTTGCCTGCGACCTTTGATGGGCGTAATCGTCTTTCCACCTAGAGTCTTCCTGACGATCTCTCTGGATAATATTCGTTTCCATTTGCTGGCGTGAGGCAGGAGTCAAATCAACAGAGTCTGAGTTCAACCATATTTGCCTATGAGCAGTTATCCTACGCACTTTCCCAGTATTCTGTGTCGTAAAGGCATGCATAAGTGTTGACTTTCCAGTCCCATTTGGTCCGACCATAAACAGTATCTCCCCAGACCTTATGGTTAGTTGCTTTTGCTGGCCATCATTCTGGGGATAATTTAAGTTAAACTGTGTCATTTGTATCCATACTCTTTATAAAACATAATGCCCGCCATCACGCGCTTGTCGCGTGCATGGCATTGTTATGAAGAACTTTACTTGAGGCTGCAATGATGGTTTTGCAGTATCGTGAAAGGTAGTTGCTCTTTGCAACCAGTTCTGCTTTTATGATTTCGTGATTAGCATTACTAATCGACTCATCGAAGGTCATCATTCTGTACTCCCTCAATTGGTCAACCTCTTGATTAAAGGTGTTAAGCCGATTAGCAACCTCCCATATCGCCGACTGTTTTTCTTGCTCAAGATTATGAAAAAAGTTGGCATGGGCCAATGAATACGGCATTTCATACCTCTTGACCCCTACAGGAGAGAATCCCCTCAGCGATTGCTTTGTATTATATTCGTCCAACTGTTGGGCACTATTCTGAACGAACCGCTCCAACCGTTCCTTGATCTGGAACTCATCTGCTCCGGTGTCGAACTTCTCGTATTCTTGAAGGCACCATTTCACAAAGTCTTTGGTTAGAGAAAAAGTGCTTTCCGACAGCAAAAACGACACGACAACCAGTTGCTTAGCTAACTCAGAAACTTCTGCTTCGATCAGTTTCTCGACCTGCTTCTTTTTCCGCCGGGTAAGAATGTAATTCTGGATCACAGGAGAAAGCAGTCCCAGGAGCCATCCTAAAAAGATAAGGCCAAGGTCGCTCCAACCCATCAGGAATCTCCTTCTTCAACAGCAATTAGTCAGCGTGCTTTATCATTGCAGAAATTTGACTGCATCATTATCACTGACTCTGAACCATCAATCACGCTGCACATGAATCGATAAAACAATAGCTTAGCCGAGCATTGCCAGCTCTGCCATGTAATCATTCAGCGTCTGCAAATTGCTCTGCCAATCATACTGGGTGAAATGGCGGTGATTAGCTTGGAGACTCTGGCGAAAAGCCCTGACTCAAATGTTCGCTTTTGTTTAGAAATCTACGGGGACCCTAACGGTCGTAAAGCGAACATTCAGATCAAACGCCGATGGGGCTGTTTCAATCTAAAGGACTATCCGGCGGCGTTGGCCATGCCGCCGCCGAGTTACACAGCTCAAGCTGATGTAGACTATCCCCTGGGTTCACAGATCCAGGGGATTTTCTTTTGAAGACTCAGATACCAGCGCCGATTATTGCTCTCATTGCAAAACACATGTCTCAAGTTAAAACTCACGCCGACCTGGACAGCATGTTCATGTACGCAGACGCTCCCGGGGACCCTCCAGAGGGCAGTAAACCTGTGAAGTGCCAGGACTGGCTTAGGCGAACCAACGTGGAATCCTCGACCCCTCTTGCGGTTCTGGGTAAATTAATCGAAGAGGAGATGGAGACTCCGGATGATCATCACTCGAAGCTGTTTGGATCACCGCCAGGGTCTTTGTCTCGGGAGACATTTCAGAGAAAGACAAAGGAGGTGCTTGAGCGTTATGACCTGGTATACCGGATAGGAGGAAAGGTTCAATCGGCTGTAGGGATGAAGGGTGCAACAAAGAGCTTATCTGATCTGATCAAAGGTCGTGAGTTAATCTCTATCGATATGGAATTCGAGCGAGCGATAGACAATACGAATACTGAGCCTCGCGAGGCATGCTCAGCTGCATGCAATATTCTGGAGTCTCTTTTCAAGATCATGATCGACGAAGAGAAGCTGGAGAAACCGGCAAAACAGGATCTAAAAAACCTCTGGAAGCCAGTGGCCGAATACTTGAACTTTGACCCGAAGCGCATAGAAGACAACGATTTACGCAAAATTCTATCAGGAATGCACTCAATCGTTGATGGTGTTGGGGCGCTACGTACACACGCTAGCTCAGCTCATGGAGCAGGGAAGCAGATCTATAAATTGGAGCCCAGGCACGCCCGATTGGCAATTCATAGTGCTCATACCTTGGCAATGTTCGTTCTTGAGTCGTGGGATAAAAGAAAGGACCCTGGATTCTAACTGGCTAAGAAAGGCCTTTATGTCCCCAACGCACCAACTCAAAGCCTGGCACCGAAATCCGACCTGGTACTGTTTGTTGATGCCAAAGGGGCTGTTTGGGGGCAAGGGTTTTTTGGGAACAATGATAATGCTGTATTGCTTAGCCAGCCTGGTCGATGAGGCATTCTGGGGTCTCTGCCAGGTTCCGGCTGTAGAATAAATGGCACCAACACTCTTTCCCGCTACATCGGCACTACACTAGGAAAATTTATTCTGTGTTGTTAATCTCTTTCATACAAAAAGCTGGTTTTAAGTAGAGGACACATTTAGCCCGGAAACCACCACCGGCGGTAACGCCCTGAAATTCTACTCCTCCGTACGCCTGGACATCCGCCGCATCGGTGCTGTCAAAGAGGGCGACGAAGTGGTCGGTAACGAAACCCGCGTAAAAGTCGTCAAGAACAAGGTATCTCCGCCCTTCAAACAGGCCGAGTTCCAGATCATGTACGGCAAGGGCATCTACCACATGGCCGAAGTTCTGGACATGGGCGTAAAAGAAGGCTTCGTCGACAAATCCGGCGCCTGGTACGCCTACAACGGCGACAAAATCGGCCAGGGCAAAGCCAACGCCTGCAAGTTCCTGGAAGAGAACATGGATATCGCCAACGAAATCGAAGCCAAGGTTCGCGACAAACTGATGCCCAAGCCGGTGAAGAAAGAAGCGGCCGAGGCGCCGGTGGAAGCGAGTGGCGAGTTGCTGTAACCCGCTTCATACGGCTCTATGCGGCATTGATACGTTGGACGGCATATTCGGAGCCTAGCGAGTTGTGGCAGGGAGCCCCTCACGGGAATCTCGTAGGCCATGGATGGCCGGAGCGAAGCGCACAGGGGTGAGGCAAGCGATTATGAAGCGAAGCTTCATGCGCAGCCGAACGCCAGCAATCTATGATTGCTGGCCGGACCCCGTAGGGGTGCTCGTAGCGTTTCCCGTGAGGGGGTTCCTGCCACAACTCATGCTCCATGAGTTAACGGCAAGAAGGGAGTCGGACGGCAAATGTCTAGCAAAAAGAGACTGCTCATCGTAGCCCACGCCCCATCCCCAAATACCCTGAAACTCCGAAACGCCACAGAAAAAGGCGCCCGTAACCCCGACATCGAAGCCGTCGAAGTGGTGGTAAAAGCCCCACTCGATGCCGGCCCCGAAGACATCCTTGCCTGCGATGCCATCATCCTAGGTACCACCGAAAACCTCGGCTACATGTCCGGCGCCCTCAAAGACTTCTTCGACAGAAGCTATTACCCTTGCCTCGAGAAAACCCAAGGCCTGCCCTTTGCCTACTACATCCGCGCCGGCCACGACGGCACCGGCACCCGCCGCGCCATCGACAGCATCACCACCGGATTACGCTGGAAACGCATACAGGAGCCATTGCTGTGCAGGGGAGATTACAGGGATGAATTCGAGCAACAGTGCGAGGAACTGGGCATGTACGTGGCGGCCAGCCTGGATGCTGGCCTGATCTGATTAACTGGCGAACCGGTTGTAAAAACCCTCAATTCTGGAAAGGGCATTGTCGATCGCTCTCGAGTAGCCTTTCTTGTCGAGACAGTAGCTGAACTGCAGACTCACACGGAAGCCCGTCTGAAACGGCTGGCACGACACCACTCGGGCATCAATGCGCGACTCGCTGATGTATTTACCCTCAATATCCAGGAACAAATGCGCGCCGGAGTCTACCGGCCGAGGGCACAGCACCGCCATACCGTAACGATTGAGGTCCAGGCAGGTTACCGCCACTGGCTGCTTCCCGCGACCAAAGAACGCCCTCTCACGGAGTTGCACCCTGAGACACGACGCCGAAAAACGATCCTTGATGCGGCGATCTGCGGAATAATTCGTCATTGCTTTGACCATCACCCGTATTGTACTTGTTGTGTCCGGAATCCGTCCGGGCATGGAAGTGTAGTAATCGACGGCCTGCCTGAAAAATGACCAAGGGGGAATTTGTGACCCGGTTGGCATATTGTCACGAATCCGGCCTCTTCCGATAAATGCGGCGCGGATAGGCGACAGCTTGAAGCTCAAACACTACAATGCGAGCGACAGTTACTACTCAAAACCGAACTCAACGGGAATCGAACTTGAAGTCATTGCCCTTGCATCAGCTCTACAAAGCCTGCGTTCTTAAAGATCTGCCATTCAAAACCACCCGGCAACTGGAGCCGCTGGCTGAGATTGTTGGCCAGAACCGCGCCCAGGAAGCGGTGCGTTTTGCGCTCGCCATGCCCCACGGTGGTTATAACGTGTATGCGGTCGGTCGCAATGGCTTGGGTAAGCGCACCATGATGCTCCGGTACCTGGAACACCACGTCGATACCGAACAGCAGAGCCACGACTGGTGTTACGTGGCCAACTTCGATGAGCCACGCAATCCGCGTCTGCTGCAACTGCCAGCAGGGATGGGTACCCAGCTCAAGCAGGACATGGACAAGCTGATGTCCCGGTTGGTGAAGGTGATTCCCCAGACGTTTGACAGTGACAGTTTCCTGGAGCGCTCCGAGCACCTCAAGAACGAGTACGGCAAAAAGCAGGAAGACGAGCTCGAGAAAGTCGCCAAGCAGGCGCGGCGCAAGAAAGTCAGCCTCACGGTAACCACACCGGGTGGCTATCGGCTGGTTGCCATGAATGGCGATGAGCCCCACACCGTGGAGAGCTTCCAGGCGCTGACCGACGAGCAGCGTGACAAGTTTGAAGACACCATCAACGCCCTTGAAAAGAAACTCCGCCAGGCCCTTCGCAAGCTCGCCGATTGGGAGCAGGAGTACGCCGAGAAGCAACAGGCATTGAATCAGGAAACTCTCGAAGGCATTTCCGGTCACCAGATCGATGAGCTAGTCAAACGCTACAGTGACCAGCCAGACGTGGTTTCCTATCTTGAGGCCGTTCGCAAAGACCTGGTCGACAACCTGGATATCTTCCTTGAGGACGATGAAGAGCAGGCGGCGATCGCCTACGCCTCACTGGACAAGAAAACGCCCCGGCGCTACGTGATCAATGTGCTGGTGCACCAGAAAACCAATGAAGTGCCGGTGGTGGTGGAAGACAATCCCACCTACCACAACCTGTTCGGGTACGTGGAGAACGTCACGTTCAAAGGCACCGTGTTCACCGACTTCTCCCTGATTCGACCGGGCAGTCTGCACAAGGCCAATGGCGGTTACCTGCTGATGGATGCCATCAAGGTGCTGGAGCAGCCGTTTGTCTGGGACGGTCTGAAGCGCGCCCTGCGCTCCCGCACCCTGCAGATCAATTCCCTGGAGCGGGAGCTGACGCTTTCAGGGACCATTTCCATTGAGCCGGAAGCCGTACCTCTGGATGTTAAAATCGTGCTGTTTGGCGATCGCGAAACCTGGATGCTGCTGCAGGAATACGATTCCGAGTTTGCCGAGCTGTTCCGGGTGACGGCCGATTTCGAAAACGAGATGTACCGTACCGAGGAGAGCCAGCTGCTGTATGCCAAGTTCATTGCCAGTCTGGTGGTGGAGAAGAAGCTGCTGCACTGCACCAATAAAGCGGTGGCCCGTATAATCGAGCACAGCGCGCGCATGGCCGAACATCAGAACAGGCTCTCGCTGCATGCAGCGGACATCGCCAACCTTTTACGGGAATCCGATTTCTGGGCCCGACAGGCGGGTGCCAAACTGATCTCTGAAGTGCACGTTGAGCGCGCGCTGGAGAGTGCCCGTTACCGTAGCAGCCGTATCCGGGATCATTTTTACGATTCGGTTCGGGACGGCTCCACCCTGGTGACCACAACCGGCACCTGCGTCGGTCAGGTGAACGCCTTGTCGGTGCTGTCGACCGGCGGTTTCGAGTTTGGTCTTTCCAACCGGGTAACCGCAACCTGCTACTATGGTGATGGCGGTGTCATGGACATCGAGCGGGACGTGAAGCTGGGCGGCAATATCCACTCCAAGGGCGTGATGATTCTCAGCTCCTGGCTGGCTTCCCATTTTGCGGTGAATGACCCGATGCACCTGTCGGCCAGTCTGACCTTCGAGCAGAACTACGGCGAAGTGGACGGTGACAGCGCCTCCCTGGCCGAGCTGTGCGCCTTGATCTCTGCACTGTCGGGTATTCCGGTGCGGCAGGATCTTGCGATTACCGGCTCGGTGAACCAGTTTGGCGAGGTGCAGCCGATCGGCGGCGTCAACGAAAAGGTCGAAGGCTTTTACGCCACCTGTGAGCTGAAAGGCGGCCTGACCGGCTCCCAGGGCGTCATTATCCCGGTCACTAACGTGCAGAACCTGATGCTGGACAGCGAAGTGGTCAAGGCATCCAAAGCGGGCAAATTTGCCGTATACCCGGTTGCCCGTGTGGAGGAGGCCATTACACTGTTGCTTGGCAAACCGGCGGGCAAGGCCGATGACAAAGGCAGGTACCCCAAGCAAAGCGTTTTTGGCATTATCCAGCAACGGCTCGAGAAAATGCGGGAACATGAACGGCAGGAACATGCCAGGGACGATCACAAAGATCCGTCCATCCACTGACCGGCTCCATAATAAAACGGACAGGAGAAAACAGATCCATGACTGATATCCAGCAGACTGTGTATGTGGTAGAGGACGACGAGGCCGTCCGCGATTCACTGGAATTGTTGCTGAAATCCGATGGCAAGCCGGTGAAAACCTATGAAAGCGCCGGCTCTTTTCTGGCAGATTATTCTGACCAGATGGCGGGCTGCATTGTGCTGGATATCCGTATGCCGGGTATGGACGGCATGGAGTTGCAGAAAAAACTCAACGACAAGCATTCGATCCTGCCCATTATTTTCGTGACGGGGCATGGCGACGTTCCTATGGCTGTCGATGCCATGAAGGAAGGTGCCGTCGACTTTATCCAGAAGCCCTATCGCGAAGAAGCGCTTCTGGAGAAGATCGAGGCGGCGCTGGAGCAGGATCGTGAGCAGCGGAAATCTCTGGATGAGCGCCAGGAGATCGTTCGCCGTATCAAGAGCCTGACACCCCGCGAGCGTGAAATCATGGATCGGATGATTGCGGGCCAGGCCAACAAGGTGATCGCCATCGAGCTTGAGATCAGCCAGCGCACCGTTGAGATTCACCGGTCCCGTGTGATGCACAAGATGGGCACCCATTCATTGGCACATCTGGTGCGTATGGTTCTGTCCGTAAAGGAACTTATCGACTAGGTCTGTCGGTATCGTCATCATACAATGACGTTTTTAACCGGCCATGTTTCTATGACTGAAGTTGTCAGTGAGAACTCCGAGGTGACGGTTCTGCTGGTTGATGACAACCCGCAGAACCTGAAAGTCCTCTACGAGACCCTGAAAGACAAAGGCTACCGGCTTCTGATCGCCAACGAAGGCGAGAAAGCATTGGACCTTGCCCACCGCCATCATCCGGAAGTGATTCTGCTGGATATCATGATGCCGGAAATGGACGGCTATGAGGTGTGTGAGCGCCTGAAAGCCGATCCGGAAACCTCAGATTGTGCCGTTGTATTCCTGTCAGCCCTGGACGACCTGCAGGCCAAGGTGAAAGGCTTCAGCCTGGGTGGTGCAGACTACATCTCCAAGCCATTCCAGTCCCTGGAAGTGATTGCAAGGGTTAAAACCCACGCCCAGGTGATTCGCCTCGAGCGGGAACTCCAGGCCCGGAACCGCGAGCTGCAGAGCGATCAGGCGCGCATCCTGAACTCCATCAGCGAGGGCATCTACGGCCTTGACGAGAACGGCATCATCGAATTTGCCAATCCCGCAGCCGCCATGATTATGGGATGCCCGGCGGAAGACCTGATCGGCAAGAGTTTTTTCGAACTGCACTTTTCGACGGCGGCGGAGTGCCAGGACAGCCTGCCGGTGATGGCCACCTGCCGGCAAGGTGTGGCGGAAAACCAGCGTGATATCCGGCTGCTGCGCGCTGATGGCAGTGGCTTCCCCGCGGAGTATCGTTCCACCCCCAAACTGGATGACGGCGAGTTGCATGGCGCGGTGGTTGTGTTTCGGGACATTACCGTGGAACTGGACAACGAACTGGCCCTGGAGGAAGCGCGGGCCCTGGTTCAGGAACAGCGGGATCAACTGGCCCACACCTCACGCCTGACCACCATGGGTGAGATGGCCGCAGGGTTTGCCCATGAGGTCAACCAACCGCTGACCGCTATCACCAATTATGCCCGGGTGTCCAAGCGCATGATGGCCAAGGAGCAACCGGACCTTGTGTTGCTTCAGGAAACCCTCGACAAGATCGAAGCGCAGTCGCACAGGGCCAGTGAGATTATTCGCCGCATTCGCCGGTTCATGAAAAAACCTGCCACTGGTAAAGAAGTCCTGTCTGTTCCGGTGCTGCTGGAGGACACCCGGCAGTTTGCGGAAGTGGATATGAGGAACAACGAGGGCGGTATTGATGTCCGCGTTGAAGATGACCTGCCAGACGTACTGGCGGACCCGATTCAGGTGCAGCAGGTTGCCCTTAACCTGATCCGTAATGCCCTTGAAGCCACTCGCAGTGCCGAATCATCCACGCCTGTGGAAGTCAGCGCCCGCCGATGCGGTGACCAGTGTGTGCGCATTCAGGTGCTCGATCACGGGGTGGGTGTGCCGGAGGATGCCGAGGAAAAGCTGTTTCATCCCTTCTACACTACCAAGGATGAAGGCATGGGCATTGGTCTGGCCACCTGCCGGTCCCTGATTCAGGCCCAGGGTGGCGACATTGGCTATGAGCGTCCGGAAGAGGGTGGTGCCTGCTTCTACTTCACGCTGCCTGTTGCCAATGCTGAGGGGCAGCCCTGCGCAGCAGATTGAGCATCGATCTGGCGGTGAGCGGCCAGATCGAAGCGTTTATCCCGCCGTTATAGCCATTCAATACGACCACTCAGGTGTGGCGCATCGCCTTTGCTGTTCAGGAGCTGGTAATCCCAGGCGTCGCTGGCGGTCTGCCAGTTCAGTTGGGCGGTGCCGGGCAGAAACAGGGGTTTCTTGAACTGACAGCTCACCCGCACAGGGCCGGATTGCCAGTCAGCCTGCTGTTCCAGTAATGACAGCGCCCGGGCTTTGCTCCACATGCCATGGGCAATGGCCCGTGGGAAGCCAAAGGCTTTGGCACTCAATGCGTGCATGTGAATCGGGTTGCGGTCCCCGGATACCTGCCCGTACCGTCGCCCAAGGTTCTCCGGTGCCGTGATGGACTCGCTGAACGGATAGGTTTCGAGTTTGGGCGGTTGCGCTTTCGGCTTGCCACCTTCAGCATTTGCCATCCGGAACAGGTTGGTGCTTACCTCCTCCCAGATCAGCCGGCCCGCAGAGCGCGCCTCGGTGATCAGGTCGAACTCGATGCCGCGCTCCGTGCTCTGCTGATTGCCCAACGTAACCCGGATATCCAGGTTTTCGCCGGTCTGGATGGGTCGGTGTTGGGTGATGGTGTTGCGCAGATGCACAAGGCCCAGCAGGGGCAGTGGAAACCGTTTGTCGGTCAGCAATTTCAGGTGCAGCGGGAAAGCAAGGATGTGCGGCCAGGTCATGGGCAGGGTGGAGCCAGGCTTGAATCCGCACACGTTCAGATAGCGGGACAACATCGGCGTATCTGTAGCCACGCCCAGCAGCTCAGCCTGCAATTCCGGGATCTCTGTGTTGGCGCCGGGCTTGTGTGATTTTGGCAGCAGTGCTCTGCCGAACATGGGCAGCAGAGAGGGTGGGGTGCTGCGATAAATCAGTGGTTCTGTCATGGTATTCATCTCCCTTGTTGGCCTGATCGGCCGGGTAATTTCCCGTGAATCAGTAACGTAATTACCGATTTTCTCTACATTCTGGTACAACTGTGCGTCTGTGGCCTGATATGCTCTAATGTAAGACGAAAGTCGTGGCGGCCTCGCAGTCTGGCAAACCCCTCCAGATCGGGCATTGACCCGCCGTGCCCTGAGCACTGTCCGGTGGGTCAAAGTAGTAACCATATAAATAAAATAGCGGGATACTATGCAGGAACTACGTGATGCGGGCGTGATGTTGCGCCTGATTTATGAGGCGATGAAGAAAAAGGGTGTCGATACCGATGCCATATTCAGCCGCCTCGGCGTTGACGAGAACTACGTCTACACAGACCAGCTTCGCACTCCCCACAGCGCCCAGCTTTACTTCTGGCAGGCGGTGGAGGATGTCTCCGGCGACCCGGACATAGGCCTGCACCTGGGGCCGCTGTTGCCCGCCTACAAGGGCCAGGTTCTCGAATACCTGTTTCTCAGCAGCCCAACCTTCGGAGAGGGACTGCGCCGGGCTCAGAACTATCAGCGCTTGCTGAGCGATGCCGCCAATACCGATTTCTTCATTGAAGGCGAAGAAGCCTGCATGGTGCTGGACGCCGCCTCCGATGAGATTCGCAAGCTCAAGCACTTCAATGAGTGCTTCGTACAGGGGCTGATTACCTTCTTCAAGTCCATCACCGATGGCAATTTCTACCCATCACGAATCGAGTTCGAGCATGGGCGGGAGCAGGGAGCCGAGCACGTACGCGAAGTTCTGGGTTGTAACGTGGTTTTTGGCGCAGAAGAAAACCGGTTGTATTTCCCCGCTGCGATGCTGTCCCACGCCTCTCCCCACGCCGAACCAGAACTGTTGGCGCTGCACGAGCGCTTTGCCAGTGAACAGGTGGCGCGGCTAGAGAAAAAGGACATTGTCGGTCAGGTGGAGCGCATCATCGCCGAGCTGCTGGACAGCGGCGAGGTGACCCTGGATGCCGTTGCAGAACGGCTGGGTATCAAACCAAGAACCTTGCGCACCCGGCTCACCGAGGCCGAAACCAGCTTCAACCAGGTGCTGGCGGATTTCCGCTATCGGCTGGCGCGGCAGCTCCTTGCGACCACCGATGAGTCCATTGATGAAATTGTGTACCTCACCGGTTTTTCCGAACCCAGTACGTTCTATCGGGCGTTCAAGCGCTGGTCTGGTATGACGCCCATCGAATACCGGAAGACGGCCCAGGGCAAAGATGCCATGGTTGACGCCATGTAACCGGGGGTTTGGAAAAATCTGAAAAAAGTTCAGTAAAAGCGTTGACATAAACGGGGGCCTCTTTATAATGCGCCCTCGTTGTCACCGAGCAGTCAGCAAACAGGCTGTTAGGCAACAAACGCGGAGCGGTAGTTCAGTTGGTTAGAATACCGGCCTGTCACGCCGGGGGTCGCGGGTTCGAGTCCCGTCCGCTCCGCCATTTTTATCCCCCCCCCTTGCTTTACCTCAGTTACTTCCCTTGATGTGTTTCCGGTATTCTCCCGGGCTTATGCCATACCAGCGCCGATAGGCCTTGTGGAAGGCTGGTGGGTTCGCGAATCCCAATAGCCAGGCGATTTCCGAAAGCGAGCTGTTGGTCTCCTGCAAATAGTCTTGTGCGAGTTGTCGTCGAGTGTTGTCCAGCAACTCCCGAAAGCCGGTTCCTTCACTGGCAAGCTGTCGTTGCAGTGTCCAGGGCGTTGTTCCCAGTCGGTTGGCCAGGGTTTCAATGGTGGGTGTTTCTCCCCGCAATAACGGCGTCATCAGGTACCGGGCCCTGTCAGCCACACTCCAGCCTTTGCGAATCTGCTGTAGCTCCTGTTCACACCAGGCGGTCAGTTTTTCGTGCATACCTTGGTGCGCCTGGCTCGGTGCCTGAAGCCAAACGCTGTCCTTCAGACGAATCGAGTTTTCCTTCGCGCCGAATTCCACGGGGCAACGAAACCAGCTCTCGAATACCTCGTCCAGCCCGATCGAGGGATACTCAATCCGTACCCGTTCCAGGATGTCGTAACGGCCGGTCATGTGTCTGATCAGTTGGGTCCAGGCGGCAAGGATGGAGTCCACGACAAAGTAGTTGTACTGGTTGTATGGACTGATCGAATAGAAGCAGGCCTTACGATGTTCAGCCGCCAGACTTGGCTCGCCTCTGGAGTTCCGGCTGCTTAGCAGCGCATACCGTATCAGTGTGGCAAGGGACTGGTGTACGGTGTTGGCGGTTTCTGCGGCCAGGCCGGCAATGCCGGCGTCAATGGGGCGGGTCAGGGCGCCCATACGCAGGCCCAGGGCGGGGTTGCCCGTTGTGGCGATGGCAGCCTGGCCCAGGCGCATGAACCTGGGAATGCTGATGCGTCCTTCCGGCGCGGCCAGCTCAGGGTCGTTCAGATGGAACTGGGATTTTAGCTTTTCGGCATCACCTCCCTCGGCCTCAGTGGCGCGCAGCAGCACGGAAGCATAGAGCAGGCTGATGTCGCCCAGCGAATTCTGGTTGGGTCTGGATGTATTGGTCATGATCGTATTATCGGTGTTATCCAGGGATAATAAAATGTTCTTTTTGGATATTGTTGCGCTGGCGGGAGCTGGGTAGTGTAGGGGCCATAACAACGGGCGCGATGGTTGCCCGATCCTACAATCGATGAGGAGATTACCAATGGCTGCATCACCGGGCGTGAGCAAGTACCCGCACCTGCTTGAACCACTGGACCTTGGCTTTACCACCCTGCGTAACCGCACACTGATGGGTTCCATGCATACCGGCCTGGAGGAAGTGAAAAACGGATTCGAGCGTCTGGCTGCGTTTTACGCCGAGCGTGCCCTTGGTGGCGTTGGCCTGATCGTAACCGGTGGCATCGGCCCGAATACCGAAGGTGCGGTATTCCAGCACGCAGCCAAGATGAACACAGAGGAAGAATCTGACAAGCACAAGGTGATTACCCAGGCGGTGCATGAGGCTGACGGCAAAATCTGTATGCAGATCCTGCATGCGGGCCGTTATGCGTATTCCCCTGAGCTGGTCGCGCCTTCGGCTATCCAGGCGCCGATCAATCCGTTCAAGCCCAAAGAGCTGGACGAAGCCGGCATCCAGAAGCAGATCGACGACTACGTGAACTGTGCTGCCCTGGCCCAGCGCGCTGGATACGACGGCGTGGAGATCATGGGTTCCGAGGGTTATTTCATTAACCAGTTCATTGTCAAACACACCAACCACCGCACCGATCAGTGGGGTGGCAGTTACGAGAACCGCATTCGCCTGCCCATTGAAATCGTTCGCCGGGTTCGTGAGCGCGTGGGCGAAAACTTCATCATCATTTATCGCCTGTCCATGCTCGATCTGATCGAAGACGGCAGTACCTGGGAAGAAGTGGTGCACCTGGCCAAGGAAATCGAGAAGGCGGGCGCCACCATTATCAACACCGGTATTGGCTGGCACGAAGCCCGTGTGCCGACCATCGCCACATCCGTGCCCCGTGGTGCCTTTACCAAGGTAACGGCCCGGCTTAAAGGCGAGGTCAGTATTCCGTTGGTAACCACCAACCGGATCAATATGCCGGACGTTGCCGAGAAGGTTCTGGCAGAAGGTGATGCGGATATGGTGTCCATGGCCCGCCCATTCCTGGCAGACGCTGACCTGGTGCGCAAAGCTGTGGAAGACCGCGCCGAGGAGATTAATACCTGTATCGGCTGTAACCAGGCCTGTCTTGATCACACGTTTAGCGGCAAGCTGACGTCCTGCCTGGTCAATCCCCGCGCCTGCCACGAAACCGAACTGGCGTACGTGAAGACGGCTACGCCGAAGTCGGTTGCGGTGGTTGGTGCTGGCCCCGCAGGCCTGGCGTTTGCCTCGGTTGCCGCCGAGCGTGGGCATAAAGTCACTGTCTTTGACGCCGGCAGCGAGGTGGGCGGCCAATTCAATGTGGCCAAACGCATTCCGGGCAAGGAAGAATTTTACGAAACCCTGCGCTACTTCCGGGTGATGCTCGACAAACATGGCGTTGATATTCGGCTCAATACCCGCGTTACCGCAGAGGACATCAAAGCCGGTGGCTTTGATGAGGTGGTCCTGGCCACTGGCGTGGAGCCACGCACACCGGAGATCGAAGGCATTGATCACCCGAAGGTGATTGGCTACCTGGATGCGCTGTTGGAGCGCAAGCCGGTTGGTCAGAAGGTAGCTGTCATCGGTGCGGGTGGTATCGGCTTCGATGTGTCTGAATTCATCGTCCACAAGGGGGAATCGCCTTCGTTGAACACCGAGCACTTCATGAAGGAGTGGGGCGTGGATCTGACGGTTGAACACCGTGGCGGTATTCAGGGTGTTCAGCCTCAGGTGCCTGAGCCTGCGCGGGAGGTCTACCTGCTGCAGCGCAAGGCCTCGAAAGTTGGCAAGAACCTGGGCAAGACCACCGGCTGGATTCATCGTACCTCTCTCAAGCACCGCAACGTGCAGATGGTGCCCGGCGTCAGCTATCGCAAGATTGATGACGAAGGCCTGCACATCACCATCACACCGAAAGGTGCCGAGCAGGGCGAGGAAAAAGTGTTGCCGGTGGATACCATCATCGTGTGTGCTGGTCAGGAGCCGCTGCGTGAGCTGCAGGCAGGCCTGGAAGCAGCCGGTTTGCCGGTGCATCTGATCGGTGGTGCCGATGTGGCGGCAGAGCTGGATGCAAAGCGGGCCATTGATCAGGGTAGCCGCCTGGCAGCGGAGATCTGATCACAAAACGTTGCAGTTTTTCTCTGTGTTTCGGTTAAGGTCTGGCTAGACTATGGAGTTGAAGAGCGGGAGGGGGATGGAACTCTCTTCCCGCATCGGGCGTCCATAACAAGAGTTTTCCGAAGCATGGAGAAAGTGAATGGTTAATGCCGGGCAGGCAGCCGACGGGTATTCGGCGGTTTTCTTTATGGAGGGCAGTCAGGTTGCCCGGCAGATGCGGTTGTCTGAATTTGGCGCGTTTCTGGACGGCTATGTTGGCCTGTCTGATCTTGCCGAGACAGATGTTCGGGCGGTGCTGGTCAACCTTTCACCGGAGTTGACGGTTCGGTCGCTGGTTTTCTTCCGTATCTGGTTTGATGATGAGGGGCGGGCCGACAGTCATTGGAACGTGCCTATCGAGGCGTTGGCAGAGAAAGGCGCCAAGGGGCCGGATATGGGCGGCGGTGCTATCCGGCTGGTTTGTAGGAGCCAGTGTCCTGATCCGGCATTTGCCCAGGAACTCTGGGACCCGGACATGACACCGGGCAGTAACCACTTCCAGTTGATCCGCAAAGCGGTTGACGCCAACGCTTTGCGTTTCCAGAAGGTGGAACCGGAAGAAGAGAATATTCCGGTCCTGACCGCGGCGAGTGTGGAGCAGCCCGTCGAGGATAACCGTGACCGGGCCCGTGTTGCCCAGATCCTCCGTGAACAGCGGCTCAGGATCAAAACCCTCCAAAGTGTGCATCGGGATTCCCTGGCTGACCTCCAGCGTGAGCATCGTCTCGAAATGCAGGCTCTGCGCAGCGAAATGTCAGATCTGGAACAGCGATACGAACGCACCCGGATCAGCAATGAACAGCTCAAACAGCGCCTGGCTCAGCGCAACGAGCAATATCTCTCCATGCAGGAAAAAATGGCGGAGGGCGACGCCCGCCAGCGTAAGGACGTTCATGCTGACGCCGAGACCGTTCTGCTGCATGAACAGCTGGAGCGCAAGCAAAGGGAGCTGGAGCTTCGGGATGACAAAATTGTTGCCCTTGAGCAGGAAAACCACGAGCTTCGCCACCAGGTACCGCCCGAGGATTCGCTGCTGGAACAGTTGCAGAGCCAGTCCGTATTCCTGGTTGCCTATCATCCCGGCGTGGGCCATATCACACTGCCTTACGACGATATCGATACCTATTTTGGCAACCCGGTGGCCTATGCCGCCGAGCGTTGCGGTATGAACGAGCCGGCCTACAAAGACTGGCTGGCACACTACGAACACCCGGTTTGCCGCCACGTGGATAGTGACGGAAATGCCTGCGGTGAGCCGATCATGCGCGTAACCCAGCCGGCGGAATTCCAGCCAGGGGTAGATGATCATTGCGAGCAGCACCGGTCCTGACGCGGATCTTTTTTCAGTATCTGCCTGAGATTCGTTAAACTGTGGCTCTGTTCGTTACAGAACAGGAGGGGCCATGCCTTTCCTGTCTCATTCAGACACCACGGGATACTTCATGGATCAGTTCAGGAATATCGGCATTGTCGGGCGCATGGGCAGCGTCAAGGTGGTTGAGTCTCTGCGGCAGCTCAAGCAGTACCTGACGGCCAACAACTACCACGTCATCATCGAGGAAGATACCTCCACCATGATTCCGGGCCATGGCCTGCAGGTCGCCAGCAAAAAACTGCTGGGCGAAATCTGCGACCTGGTCATTGTCGTGGGCGGGGACGGTAGTTTGCTGGGGGCTGCCCGTGAACTGGCCAAATCCAAGATCCCGATTCTGGGGGTCAACCGCGGCCGCCTGGGCTTCCTGACGGATATTTCTCCATCTGACCTCGAAGAGCGCCTGGCCCGGGTGCTTGAGGGTGAATATATCGAGGAATCGCGGTTCCTGTTGGATGGCCATGTGGAACGTAATGGCCAGCCCCTGGGCTACGGTTCTGCCCTGAACGATGTGGTGCTGCACCCCGGTAAGTCTACCCGGATGATCGGTTTTGACCTCTACATTGATGGCCACTTTGTTTACAGCCAGCGTTCCGATGGCTTGATTGTTGCCACGCCTACCGGCTCAACTGCCTATTCCCTGTCAGCAGGTGGTCCCATCATGCACCCGAAACTGGATGCTGTGGTGCTGGTGCCCATGTTCCCGCATACCCTGAGCAGTCGCCCGATCGTGGTCGACGGCAAGAGTGAAATCAAACTGGTGATTGGTGAAACCAACGAAACCTACCCGCAAGTCAGCTTTGATGGCCAGATGAACATTGCCTGTGCGCCCGGGGATATCATCCGAATTACCAAAAAGCCGTTCAAGATCCGTCTGATCCACCCGACCGATCACAATTTCTATGCCACCTGCCGTGACAAGCTGGGTTGGGCAAGCGAAATAGCAGCGAGTTGATTATGGCGGGACAGACTTCAACCGCGAGCCGCGGTTACGACATTATTGGTGACATTCACGGTTGTGCCCACACCCTGGAGCGGTTGCTCCAGCAGATGGGGTATCGTAAACAGAACGGCATTTACCAGCATCCCCGGCGCCAGGCCATTTTTATTGGCGACATCATCGATCGGGGCCCAAGAATCCGTGAGGCCCTGCATCTGGTGCGAGACATGGTGGAGCACGGTGCCGCCCGCATCGTTATGGGCAACCATGAATACAATGCCCTCGGCTACTGCACCCGGGCGCGGCCGGGCAGTGGCAAGCAATTCCTGCGCGAACACAACCCTCGCCATGACCGCCTGATCAAGGAAACTCTTGAGCAGTTCGATGCGTATCCCCATGAGTGGAACGATTTTCTGGAGTGGTTTTACAGTATTCCGCTGTTCATCGAAGAGGAGCACTTCCGGGTGGTGCATGCCTGCTGGGATCAGGATCTGATAGACAAGTTCCGGCAGAATCAGGGCGGTGCCTGTATTGATGAAGACTTTCTTCATGCCTCGGCCGCCATCGAATCTTTCGCCGGCCAGGTGATGGACACCTTGTTGCGTGGCACTGACTTGCGCCTGCCGCCAGGGGTCAAGATTACCGGGCGGGATGGCTATGTTCGGGAATTCTTCCGCACCAAGTTCTGGGCCGACAACCCACAAACATACGCCGATGTGGTGTTCCAGCCAGACCCATTACCACCGGAAGTGGCGTCCATGAGATTGCGGGAGGATGAGCGTAAACAACTGATTACTTATCCGCTGGATGCGCCGCCGGTCTTCGTCGGGCATTACTGGATGGATGGTGAGCCGGCACCTTTGAAGTCGAATGTGGCCTGTATCGATTACAGCGCCGTAAAGTACGGCAAGCTGGTGGCCTATCGGCTGGATGATGAAAAGGCACTTTCCCGCGACAAGTTTGTCTGGGTAGAGGTGGATCGTCCCGAGCAGCCGGATTATCCCACCAGTGAAGACAGCGTGGCGCGCTAAGTATCAGCGAGGTTAGTTTGGACCAACATACATCATCTCCGATTACCCCCAGCGGGCGCTGGCAGCCGGCTCCCCGGCATGCACCGTTTGTTGTGAGCGTGATCGGCATCGCCGTTGCCATGGTGTGGCTGACATCCATGGGGCAGAACCCCCTGGCCGCGGCCATGATGATCGTCGATCCGAGGCACTATTCCTGGGACCTGTTCAGTTCCCTGGGCGGGAGGTTGGATGCGCTCTCTGCGACAGTGGCAAGCGGGCAGTTGTGGCGCCTGATTTCACCGGATTTCCTGCATTTCAGCTGGACCCACATCATTTTCAACTCGGTCATGCTCTGGTTTCTGGGCAGCCAGATTGAATGGATTGATGGTCGCGCCCGCCTGGTGGCGCTGTTCCTGGTAACCAGTCTGTCCGCCAATCTGTTGCAGTATCTGGTGTCTGGCCCCCTGTTCGGAGGTTTGTCGGGTGTCGTTTATGGCATCCTTGGTTACTGTTGGCTGAGCCAGCAACGCCGGCCCAGATTCCAGTTTCCACCTGCGTTGGTCACCTTTGCCCTGGTGTGGATGGTGATCGGCTTTACGCCTATCCCGGAAGTGATTGGCCTGGGCCGGATGGCTAACGAGGCTCACCTGGGAGGCTTTGTGGGTGGTCTGGCGTTGGCAGCGGTGATGCCCGCCCGGGGGCGGTTTCGGTGAAGGCATAAAAAAGCCCCACCAAAGGGTGGGGCATTAAAAGAGCTTATAGCTCCTGATGAGAGAGACCAAATGATACGACCGTCGTCATTTGGTGAGATAATGATAATTGTTATCATTTCCATCTGTCAAACGGATTTGCCGATTTTTTTATGAATGATTTTTCAGGAGGTGGGTAATGACCTACGACGAACTCATTGAACGGCTGGATCCGACTGTATACCGGAACCTCAAGCAATCTATCGAGCTTGGTAAATGGCCTGATGGAAGGGCAATGACCCGAGAGCAGCGGGAAATCAGCCTGGAAGCGGTTATCTATTACGAGAACAAACACAATGTGCCCGAAGAGCAGCGGGTGGGCTATCTGGACCGGGGCGAGAAAGCCGGTACCGCCTGTGATCCATCCGTGCAGTTTCGTAAAGATCGCCAGAACGGCAACGATGTGGATCCAGACCAGTTCGTCGAGGTCAAGGTTTGAGCGAGTCAATTGATGTAACCGGCCGCTTGCGTAAGATGCCGGCGCAAGCCGGCGATCCGGTGGCCTACACCCTGGCCGTGGGTGACACCCGCATTCCCCTGAACGACCTGATTGGCCAGAAGGTGCGACTGGACTTTGACGGTGTGATTCGCTGCATCCACTGCGACCGCACCACCAAGAAGAGTTTCAACCAGGGCTACTGTTATCCCTGTTTCCGCAAACTCGCTGCCTGTGACAGTTGCATAATGAGTCCTGAGAAGTGCCATTACCATCTGGGTACCTGCCGGGAGCCCGAGTGGGGCGAGGCGAATTGCATGGTGGAGCACGTGGTCTACCTGGCCAATTCCAGTGGCTTGAAGGTGGGTATTACCCGGGGCTCGCAAGTGCCGACTCGCTGGATCGACCAGGGCGCGGTGACAGCCATTCCCATGCTGCGGGTAGCCAGCCGTTACCTGTCCGGTCTGGTGGAAGTGGCGTGCAAGAGCCATGTGGCGGATCGGACCAACTGGCGTGCGATGCTCAAGGGCGATGTGCCAGAGCTGGACCTGGTTCAGGAGCGCCGGAAAATGCTGGAGCTTATTGAAGACGAGTTGGCGCAATTACGGGCGCAACATGGTGAGGACAGTATCCGGGTTGTGGACGAGGCCTCACTTGGGCTTGGTTATCCGGTTCAGGTGTGGCCGTCGAAAGTGAAAACCCATAATCTGGATAAAACCCCGGAAGTCGAAGGGCTGCTGGAGGGGATCAAGGGCCAGTACCTGATGCTCGATACCGGTGTGATCAATATTCGAAAATTTACCGGCTACGAAGTCCGGTTCCGGGTTCTTGACTGAGCGCGGAAGTTTACCGTCTGGAGAGAGTGAATGCGTACCAACCAGCCACAAACCATCTACCTGAGCGAGTACCAGGCGCCGGCGTATCTGGTGGACCATGTCAGCCTGAGGTTTGAACTGTTCGAGGACGGCGCGCGGGTGCACAGTACCTTATCCATACGCCGCAATCCCGCCGCTGCGCAGAGCAGCGCCCCGCTGGAGCTGGATGGCGACGGCCTGACTCTGGAATCTCTGGCCTTGAACGGTCAGCCCCTGGCCAGCGATGAATACCAAAATGAGGGCGACAAGCTGGTGGTCCAAGCGGTGCCGGAGGTCTTCGAGCTGACCGTAGTCACCTGGATTGAGCCGCAGAACAACACTCGCCTGGAAGGGTTGTACAAATCATCGGGCATGTTCTGCACCCAGTGCGAGGCCGAAGGCTTCCGCTGTATCACCTATTACCCGGATCGGCCGGACGTGATGGCGCGCTTCCAGACCCGCGTTGAAGCCGATAAATCCGCCTACCCGGTATTGCTGTCCAATGGTAATCCTGTTGAGCAAGGTGATCTTGAGAACGGCCGTCACTTTGTCACCTGGGAAGACCCATTCCCGAAACCAGCCTACCTGTTTGCGTTGGTGGCGGGCGATCTCGTTGAGAAACGAGACACCTTTACAACCTGTTCCGGTCGCAACATAGATCTGCGTATCTACGTGGAGGCGCGCAACGCACGTAAGTGCGATTACGCCATGGATGCGCTCAAGCGTTCGATGCGCTGGGATGAAGAGGTTTACGGCCGTGAGTACGATCTTGATATCTTCATGATCGTAGCGGTGGATGATTTCAATATGGGGGCCATGGAAAACAAGGGCCTGAACATTTTCAATTCATCCTGCGTGCTTGCCAGCCAGAACACGGCCACGGATGCCGCTTTCCAGCGCATCGAAGCCATTGTTGCCCATGAGTATTTCCATAACTGGTCCGGCAACCGGGTTACCTGCCGTGACTGGTTCCAGCTAAGCCTGAAAGAAGGCTTTACGGTGTTCCGGGATTCCCAGTTCTCGGCGGATATGGGGTCGCCCACCGTCAAACGGATTGAAGACGCAACCTTGCTGCGCACTGCGCAGTTTGCCGAAGATGCCGGCCCCATGGCGCATCCGGTTCGGCCGGCCTCGTACATGGAAATCTCCAACTTCTACACCCTGACCATCTATGAAAAGGGCGCAGAAGTGGTGCGGATGATTCACAACCTGCTCGGCGCCGAGCTGTTCAGGAAGGGCAGTGACCTCTACTTTGACCGCCACGACGGCCAGGCCGTCACTACCGATGACTTTGTTCGGGCAATGGAAGACGCCTCCGGGCGCAACCTGAGCCAGTTCCGTTTGTGGTACGAGCAGGCGGGCACGCCGGTGTTGGCGGTAGCGGATCATTACGATGAGGCACAAGGTGTGTATCGACTGGATATCCGGCAGTCGATTCCGGATACGCCCGGACAGTCCGGGAAAAAGCCGCAGCATATTCCGTTTGCGATCGGCCTGCTTGATTCCGAAGGGCAGCCGCTGCCTCTGAATATGGGGGCGGAGGACAGCAACGGTCCCGCTGAGCGGGTGCTTGAACTGACTGAGACGCAACACAGCTTTGAGTTCCATGGACTCAAGGAACGGCCGGTGCCGTCGTTGCTGAGGGATTTTTCCGCCCCGGTGAGGGTTCATTACCCCTGGACCCGCGAACAGCTGTTGTTCCTGATGAGTCATGATCCGGATGGCTTTAACCGGTGGGATGCTGGCCAGAAACTGGCGGTCGATGTTATCCAGTCATTGGTTGACGCGCCTCAGGGCACGGAAATTGAACCACGGCTGGTGGAAGCCTATCGCCTGTTGTTGAACGATACCGAGTTGGACCAGGCGCTTGTGGCCAAGATGCTGCTGTTGCCTTCGGAAGCCTATCTGATCGAGCTTTCCGAGCAGGCCGACGTGCCGGCCATTCATGACGCCCGGGAGCAGGTTCTGACGCATCTGGCCCAGGCGCTCCGCGATGACCTGCTGGCCTGTTATCAGCGCAACGCTGGTCAGGGCGATTATCAGCTGACGCCGGGTGCCATCGCCCGTCGCAGCCTTCGTAATACAGCGTTGGCGTGGCTGCTGCACATTGATGATGAGCAGGGGCGGGCGCTGGCCGTTGAGCAGTTTGAGCAGGCGGATAACATGACGGACCGGCTCGGCGCCTTGCGTGCCCTGGTGAATTCCGGTTTTGAATCGGATCGGATCAGGGCCCTGGCAGAATTCTTCGGGCGTTTCCAGGATGACCCGCAGGTGGTTGAACTCTGGTTCTCGGTGCAGGCGTCCAGCGACCGGGCAGGGCAGTTGCCGCAGATCCAGGCGTTGTTGGAGCATCCGGCCTTCGACTGGAAGAACCCCAACAAGGTGCGTTCTGTGGTCGGGGTGTTTGCTGGCCAGAACCTGGCAGCTTTCCATAAACCGGATGGCAGTGGTTACCGGTTCCTGGCGGACCAGGTGTGTCGACTGGACGACAGCAACCCGCAGATTGCTGCCCGGTTGGTGTCTCCGCTTACCCGGTGGAAGAAGTTTTCACCGCAATACAGCAGTCAGATGAAGACCGCCCTTGAGCGGATTCGTGACAAAAACGAGCTTTCACGAGACGTGTACGAGGTGGTTCACAAGAGCCTGGCGGACTGACCCAGGCTCGTACCCTGGCTGTGATTGTAAAGCCGTCGTCACAGCCAGATACAAAATCGCACTTTCGGTCGATAGACAATGTTGCTCAATCGGCTAATCTGATGGAAAGTCTGCGATTACGTCAGACCATAACAATAAAGCCCTGTAGAGGCTCCCAGACGGATTTAAGGTTGCACAATGAGATACAACAAGAACGCATTTTTGGGCGGGCTGCTTGCGCTTTCGTTTGCAGCTGCACCGGTTCACGCCGGTGTGTCTGCCGCTGAGGCAAACCGCCTCGGTCAGGACCTGACGCCCTTCGGGTCCATCAAGGCTGGCAATGAAGCTGGTACCATTCCTGCCTGGACTGGCGGGCTGACAGAGCCCCCGGCTGGTTACGAAGGCAGTGGGCAGCACCACATCAACCCGTTCCCGGACGATCAGGTGTTGTTCACGATTACCGCCTCCAACATGGAGCAGTACGACGAGTACCTGACCGATGGCGTCAGGGCCATGCTCCGTACCTACCCAACCACATTCCGTATTCCGGTGTACCAGTCGCGCCGCACCCATGCCGTGCCCGACTGGGTTGCCGAGAATACCCGCAAGAACGCAGTCAACGCGGAAATTGTCGGACAGGCCGAGGGCTTGAGCGGAGCGTTTGGCGGTTACCCGTTCCCGATCCTGCACGGTACCGATGAAGAAAAAGCCTGGCAGGTGGTCTGGAACCATCTGACCCGGTGGCGCGGTATTTCCGTTACCCGTCGTTCCAGTGAAGTGGCGGTTCAGACCAACGGTGATTATGGTCTGGTGACCTCGCAGCAGGAAGCTTTCTTTAACTTCTACAACCCGGAAGGCGGCGAAGCCGATCTCGATAACATCATTTTCTACTACCTCTCGTTCACCCAGTCTCCGCCCCGCCTTGCCGGCGGTGCCATTCTGATTCACGAGACACTCAACCAGATTATCAACCCTCGCAACGGTTGGGGTTACAATGCTGGCCAGCGGCGGGTTCGTCGTGCCCCTAACCTCGGGTACGATTCCCCGATCGCGGCGGCCGATAACCTGCGCACCGCGGATGACACCGATATCTTTAACGGTGCCATGGATCGCTACAACTGGAACTACGAGGGTATGAGGGAAATATACATCCCTTATAACAACTACCGGATTGGCGAAAAAGGCACACCGTATTCCGAGATTCTGGGTATTTCCCATCTGAATCCTGATCTGACCCGCTGGGAGCTGCACCGCGTGCACGTGGTAGAAGCCACCCTCAAGCAGGGCGAGCGGCACATTTACGGTAAGCGTCGTTTCTATGTGGATGCGGACAGCTGGAATACCGTGCTGCTGGACCAGTACGACGGTCGTGGAGAGCTGTGGCGCGTGACCATGGGTATCCCCAAGAACTATTATGAGCTGCCCGGCGTGTGGACAGTGCTGGACGTGTACCACGACCTTCAGGCTCGCCGTTACCACGTGCTGGGTCTGGATACGGAAGAATCCGGTACTCGGGTGTTTACCGACGATGTACCGAATAAACGTTATTTCTCACCGGCCTCGCTGCGTCGGCGGAGTGTGCGCTAAGGACTCGGCGCACAGTCTGATCCCGGAGTGGCAGTAGTAGTGCCAGATATACCGGCGGCCTTATGGCTGCCGGTTTGTTTGTGCTTCTGCGAGGCTCAGGGATAACGCAACAAGATACAATCAACGTAAAGGCAATTTGAATGGCTAATAGGTTCATATGCGAGACACTGGGGTCTGCCTGTCTGGGGTTCTCCATGGTACTGGCAGCCCCCGCGGCATTTGCGGTGCCAGATATTCTTGAAACTCCTGCCCGCCCGACACTGCTGGCGCCGGAATCGTTGCTGAATGACGCAACGCGTGCCGGTGAGCGGATTGTTGCCGTTGGAGAGCGTGGGCACGTGATCTTCTCGGATGATGAGGGGCACACCTGGGTGCAGGGGGCTGTGCCGGTTTCCCTGACACTCAACGCCGTGGACTTCGGCACCGAACAGCACGGCTGGGCGGTTGGTCATAGCGGCGTGGTGTTGCATTCGTCGGACGGTGGAGAGAACTGGACCTTGCAGCTGGACGGTAATCAGGCTTCAACCCTGGCTATTGAAAGCAAGCAGTCTCAAATTGCCGAACTGGAAGAACAGATCGAACAGGCTGAAGACGATGAGAAAACGGATCTGGAGTGGGCGCTTGACGATCTGTTCTTTACTCTTGAGAACATGCAGGCAGACCAGGATGTCGGGCCGGTAAACCCGTTTCTGGATGTCTGGTTTGAAGATGACAGCCACGGGTTTGTGGTAGGTGCGTACGGCATGATCCTGAGAACCCAGGATGGCGGCGAAAACTGGGAAGACTGGGCGCCGAACCTGGATAATCCTCAGAACTTTCACCTCAACAGCATCACTCAGGTTACCGGTGGTGCCCTGGTAGCGGTTGGTGAAGCCGGGCAGATCCATGTGTCGGTGGACGGTGGCGATACCTGGGAACGCCGTGAAAGCCCCTATGAGGGGTCTTTGTTTGGGGTTATGGGTACTGGCCAGGTTAACGAAGTGTTGACGTTTGGTCTGCGGGGCAACACCTTCCGCTCGACCGACCTTGGCCGCAGCTGGACGGTGGTTCCCAACGAGGGCGGTGCAACCATTAATAACGGTGCGGTTGCAGACGACGGCAGGATTACCCTGGTGGGCAATGGTGGCGCCGTGCTTATGAGTACCAATGGCGGCGAGAGCTTCCGGGTGTACTTCCGGAACGATCGGGAAGGTGTGATGGCCGTTGTTCCCCTGCAAGGAACCAATCTTCTTCTGGTTGGCGAGGGCGGTGTCAAGTTCACCGACGCTCGTGGTCGGAATCCGAATTAACGCCCTGGTGTGGCATCAACAGATTAATGGATAGAGGGGCTTTTTAATGTCTAACCCGATGCACGACAGGGGTGAACATTACCTGACAACGCCAAAGGCGGAGCCGTTTCTCGAACGGCTGATTTTCAATAACCGGGCACCGATCCTGGTTGCGTTTTTCATTCTGACGCTGTTCCTTGGCTACAACGCTGTCAAGATTCAGCCAGATGCGAGCTTTGAGCGGATGATTCCGCTTGAGCATCCTTACATCGTCAATATGCTCGAGCATCGGGACGATCTGGAGAACCTGGGTAACTTTGTCCGGATTGCGGTGGCCGTGGAAGAAGGCGATATTTTTACCGCCGAGTACATGGAAACCCTGCAGCAGATTACTGACGAGGTCTTTTACCTGAATGGGGTAGACCGTTCCGGCCTCAAGTCGCTGTGGACTTCCAACGTACGCTGGGTAGAGGTAACAGAACAGGGCTTCCAGGGTGGTACGGTCATTCCTGATGGCTACGACGGTTCCCGTGAAAGCCTGGAGCAATTACGTCAGAATATCCTGCGTTCCAACGAAGTAGGGCGCCTGATTTCCGATAACTTCCGTTCCACCATCGTTTACGCGCCACTGTACGAGAAGAACCCGGAAACCGGCGAAGCGCTGGATTATGGTGAGTTCTCACGCCAGCTCGAAGAAAAGATTCGCGATAAGTACGGAGCAGAAAATCCTAACGTCAATATCCACATTGTCGGTTTCGCCAAGAAAGTGGGTGATCTGATTGAGGGTATTGCCTCCATTGCCTGGTTTGCGGGGATCACCATCCTGCTGACCACGCTGCTGTTGTTCTGGTACTCCCGCTGCATTGCGGGCACCCTGGTGCCGGTGTTCACGTCGATCATTGCCGTGTTCTGGCAGCTCGGTACTCTCAAGCTGCTGGGCTACGGGCTGGACCCATACTCGGTGCTGGTTCCTTTCCTGGTCTTTGCGATCGGTATCAGTCACGGCGTTCAGATTGTCAACGCCATGGCGGTTGAAGCAGGCAAAGGGTTCGATGCCATTACCTCAGCCAGGCTCGCGTTCCGGGCTCTGTATATTCCGGGCATGCTGGCCCTGATTTCCGATGCCTTCGGCTTCCTGACCCTGGTGTTTATCGAAATCGATGTAATCCGGGATCTGGCTATTGCGGCGGGCCTGGGTGTGGCGTTCGTGATCATCACCAACCTGGTGCTGCACGTACTGATCATGTCTTACATCGGTATCTCGAAGGGTGGTGTCCGGCATGTGCAGAATCACGGTGAAAAGCAGGATCGCAAATGGCGGGTCATGTCTTACTTCTCCCATCCAGGCGTTGCGCCGATTTCCCTGCTGATTGCGGTGATTGGTCTTGGCCTGGGTCTGTACTACAAGCAGGACCTGAAGGTTGGTGACCTGGACGAGGGTGCGCCGGAGCTGCGCCCGGATTCCCGCTACAACAAGGATAACTCCTTCATCATCAACAACTATTCCACCAGTGCCGACGTTCTGGTGGTGATGGTGAAAACCCAGGAAGAACAGTGCACCCAGTACAACGTATTGCGTGCGATGGATCGCCTTCAGTGGGAGCTTCAGAACACTCCGGGCGTGCAGAGCTCTGCTTCCCTGGCGGATGTTTCCAAGATGGTGACCAAGGCTCTGAACGAGGGTAGCTGGAAGTGGTATGAGATCTCCCGTAACCAGACCATCATCAACGCCTCCATTCGTGAGGCCCCGGCAGGTCTGATCAACACCACCTGTGATCTGACGCCGGTGCTGGTGTTCCTGGAAGACCACAAGGCGGAAACCCTGCAGACTGTGGTTGACCGTGTTGAGGAGTTTGCCGATAACTTCAACAACGACGAGCACACTTTCCTGCTCGCCGCAGGTAACGCCGGTATTGAGGCCGCTACCAACGAAGTTATTGCCAATGCCAAAGACATCATGTTGCTGCTGGTCTACAGCGTGGTGAGCTTGCTGTGTTTCCTGACGTTCCGGTCGATCCGCGCGGTGGCGTGTATCGTGATTCCGCTGGGCCTGACCTCCATCCTGTGTGAGGCAATCATGGCGGTCTCGGGTATCGGTATCAAGGTGGCGACCCTGCCGGTGATCGCATTGGGGGTAGGTATCGGTGTCGACTACGGTATCTATATCTACAGCAAGCTTGAGAAGTTCCTGCTGGAGGGCAAGACGCTCCAGGATGCCTATTACGAGACTCTGCGCTCAACCGGTAAGGCGGTTATCTTTACCGGTGTGACTCTGGGTCTTGGTGTGGTGACCTGGATCTTCTCGCCGATCAAGTTCCAGGCGGATATGGGCTTCCTGCTGTTCTTCATGTTCCTCTGGAACATGGTGGGCGCTATTTGGCTGCTGCCTGCGTTGGCGCGCTTCCTGTTGCGCCCAGACAAAATGCTTGCCAAGGCAAGAGCGGCGAAATAACCGCCAGAACTGCAAAAAAGCCCGCACTCGCGGGCTTTTTTGTTGCTGGGTCAGACGGTTAGCGAGCTAATGCATTCTTTATTTATGGCCCGAAGTGGTCTATGTTCTTAAACGACCGGGATGTTTGCCCGCACTTTGAGACGGGCAACTGACAATAAAGACCAAGAAGAGAAGGAAGAGCACACATGACACTAAAACTCAAAGCGTCCGCGTTTGCCGTTGCTGCCGCCGTGAGCCTCGGGGCCGCATCGACAGCCGTTTCCGCCCAGGAACAGCGCTTCGTGACCATCGGCACAGGCGGCGTGACCGGTGTGTACTATCCCGCTGGTGGCGCCATCTGCCGGCTGGTGAACATGGATCGGAAAGCACACGGTATTCGCTGCTCTGTCGAGAGCACCGGTGGTTCCGTGTACAACCTGAACGCCATTCGCGGGGGTGAGCTTGATCTGGCGGTGGCCCAGTCCGACTGGCAGTTCCACGCATACAACGGCACCAGCCAGTTTGAAGACGCCGGCAAGAACGAGAAGTTGCGGGCTGTTTTCTCACTGCATCCGGAGCCGTTCACCGTGGTAGCGAGCAAGGGCTCTGGCATCAAGAGCTTTGAAGACCTGGAGGGCAAGCGGGTATCCGTGGGCAACCCGGGTTCCGGCCAACGCGCAACCGCTGAAGTTCTGATGGACGAAATGGGCTGGGGTATGGACAAGTTCGCCCTGGCGGCGGAAATCAAGGCGGCGGAGCAGTCCCAGGCTCTGTGTGATGGCAACATTGATGCTTTCTTCTACACCGTTGGCCACCCCTCCGGTGCCATCAAGGAAGCCACCACCTCCTGCGACAGTGTCCTGGTAAACGTGGATAACGCGGCCAGCAAGAAACTGATTGACGACAACCCGTACTACCGGAAGGCGGTTATTCCGGGTGGAATGTACCGTGGGTCTGACCAGGACGTAACCACTTTCGGTGTGGCAGCAACCTTTGTGTCATCAACCGATGTGGCAGACGATGTGGTTTATGAAGTGGTTAAAGCGGTCTTTGAGAACTTTGACAGCTTCAAGCGCCTGCATCCTGCGTTCGGTAACCTGAAGAAGGAAGAGATGGTCTCTGACGCCCTGAGTGCGCCTCTGCATCCGGGTGCAGCCAAGTACTATCGTGAGGCTGGCCTGATCGACTGATCCGGCACGTCGCCGGCAGGGTGGGCGTCCGGCCCGCCCTGCTGATTCCAACCAGGTTATCTCCCATCACAGGTACATTCTATGGCGAAGAACGACCCCGGTACCGGGGCGGGTGTTGACGCCGCCAAGGTCGATCAGCTGTTGCAGACAGAAACCGGAGGCAGGGCTCTCACCGGACCGGCATCTGTCATCCTGTTTATCGTGCCCCTTTGTTGGTCTTTGTTTCAGCTCTGGATTGCATCACCGCTGCCGTTCATTCTGAACTTCGGCATTTTCAATTCCACGGAAGCCCGCTCCATTCATCTGGCATTTGCGGTTTTCCTGGCGTTTTCAGCATTCCCCATGATCAAGGGAGTACACGCCGATAAAGTACCGGTCTACGACTGGATACTGGCACTTGCGGCTGCTTTCTCCGCATCTTACCTTTTCGTATTCTATAACGAACTTTCTACCCGCCCGGGTGCGCCGATTACCATGGATCTATGGGTCGCGCTCGGAGGTCTGGTGTTGTTGCTTGAAGCCACTCGACGGGCCCTTGGCCTGCCGCTGACCATCGTCGCGGCGGTGTTCATCACCTATTCGATTGCCGGCCCTTACATGCCGGATGTCATTGCCCATAAGGGGGTCAGCCTCAACAAGCTGGCGTCTCATCAATGGCTGGGTACCGAAGGTGTTTTCGGGGTGGCGTTGGGTGTATCCACCAGCTTTGTGTTTCTATTCGTACTTTTTGGTGCGTTGCTTGAACGTGCCGGAGCCGGCAACTACTTCATCAAGGTGGCCTACGCCATGCTTGGCCATATGCGTGGTGGCCCTGCGAAGGCTGCGGTGGTGTCCAGTGGTTTGAGTGGTGTTATTTCCGGCTCATCGATTGCCAATGTGGTCACCACGGGTACGTTCACGATTCCGCTGATGAAGCGTGTTGGCTTTCCGGCTACCAAGGCGGGTGCTGTCGAGGTTGCTGCGTCCACCAATGGGCAGCTCACACCGCCTATCATGGGCGCTGCTGCGTTTTTGATGGTCGAATATGTGGGCATTTCTTACCTGGAAGTGATCAAGCACGCCATTCTGCCGGCTCTGATTTCCTACGTGGCATTGATTTACATTGTTCACCTTGAAGCTTGCAAGCTGAAGATGGAAGGCATGGAGCGGCCGAACCGTCCCTCGCTGGCACAGCGAATGCTGAATTGGGTGGTGATTCTGATCGGCCTGATCGTACTCACCTTTGCGGTTTACTATGGTGTGGGCTGGACCAAGGATGTTCTTGGCGAGGCGGCGCCCTGGGTGCTTGGGCCGCTGCTTGTTGCGGTCTATGTGGGTTTGGTTGGCTATGCCACCCGGTTTCCCGAGCTGGAAGTGGATGATCCCGAAAAGGCGATGGGCGCATTGCCTGAGGTGGGCCCCACCGTCAAAACCGGCCTTTATTATCTCCTGCCTGTGGTGGTGCTTGTCTGGTGCCTCACCGTAGAGCGCTTTTCGCCGCAGTTGTCTGCATTCTGGGCGACCCTGTTCATGATCTTTATCGTGATAACACAGCGCCCGCTGAAAACACTTTTCCGCAGCCGCGGCCAGGTGCTCCGTGAGTTTGCCAGTGGCTTTGTTGATCTGGCGCACTCTTTGGCCACCGGCGCTCGCAACATGGTGGGCATTGGTGTTGCCACGGCCACCGCTGGCATCGTGGTTGGCACAGTAACCCTCACCGGTATCGGGTTGGTGATGACAGAGTTTGTAGAGTTCCTCTCCGGGGGGAATCTGCTGTTAATGCTCATCTTCACCGCAGTGATCAGCCTGATACTGGGGATGGGCTTGCCCACCACGGCTAATTACATCGTGGTATCGACACTGATGGCGCCGGTCATCGTTACCCTCGGCGCCCAGAATGGCTTGCTCGTGCCGCTTATTGCGGTTCACCTGTTTGTGTTCTATTTCGGGATACTGGCGGATGATACGCCGCCCGTGGGTCTGGCCGCCTACGCGGCGGCGGCTATCTCGGGCGCAGACCCCATCCGAACGGGTATTCAGGGTTTTACCTACGATATCCGTACCGCCATCCTGCCGTTCATGTTTATCTTCAACACCCAGTTGTTGCTGATTGGCCTGACCGGGTGGGTCGACCTGCTGATTACCGTGGCCAGCGCGGTAACGGCCATGCTCGTGTTCTCTGCCGCGACACAGGGTTTCTGGTTTACCCGCAGCTACAAGTGGGAAAGCCTGCTGTTGCTGTTGATTACCTTCACCTTGTTCCGGCCCGGGTTCTGGTGGGACATGATCTATCCGCCTTATGAAGAGCGGCAGGGCAGTGCGATTATGGAGTACGTCGAGACGGTGCCGGTTGATGACACAACGGTTTTCCGGGTATCGGGCATGGGGCTGGATGGCAGTGACGTGACCACTTATGTTCAGCTCGATATTCCGGCTGGTGGGTCAGCGGAGGAACGGCTCTCAGCCGTCGGTTTGGACGTGTCCGATCAGGGTGACGTGCTGGCGGTGAATTTTGTCGATTTTGGCAGCGCTGCGGAAGATGCCGGTATTGAGTTTGGTTGGAATATCGAAGCAGTTCAGGCAAAGCTCGACCGGCCACCGAGGGAATTGATGTTTATTCCCGCGCTGTTGTTGCTTGGATTGGTGGCGTTTGGCCAGCTCAAGCGCAAAGCCAGGGAGGACGCATCACCTCAAACGGCGTAAAGCTCATGGCACTTAGTGAAAACCCGGCGTTGCTGCCGGGTTTTTTTCTGTTAGACTCGCCCTCAAACCGGCCCGTGGTTTGTATCACGGAGCCCGGCCACCATGTGATCTTTGGTATAGATCACCGCTGAGAAACCATCAGGAGAGAATCATGCCCGTCATTACCCTGCCGGATGGCAGTCATCGCAGTTTTGCCGAACCCGTTACCGTTCATGATGTGGCCGCCGATATTGGTGCAGGCCTTGCCAAGGCCGCCCTGGCTGGAAAAGTGAATGGCAAACTCGTGGATACCAGCTACCTGATCGAAAACGATGTGGATCTGGCCATCGTAACCGAGCGCGATGAAGACGGCGTAGACGTGATTCGCCACTCCACGGCACACCTTATGGCCATGGCGGTACAAGATCTGTTCCCCGGCGCCCAGGTAACCATCGGGCCGGTGATCGAGAACGGTTTCTACTACGACTTCAAATACGAGCGCCCGTTTACCAACGAAGACCTGGCGCGCATCGAAAAGCGTATGGAAGAACTCGCCAAACAGGACCTGCCGGTCTCCCGTTCCATCATGTCCCGGGAGGAAGCGGTCAAACTGTTTGAAAAAATGGGTGAGGAATACAAGGTTCGGATCATCGAGGATATCCCCGGTGAGGAAGATCTATCGTTCTATAGTCAAGGTGACTTTATTGACCTGTGCCGTGGTCCTCACGTGCCCAGCACCGGCAAGCTGAAAGCGTTCAAGCTCACCAAGGTTGCGGGTGCCTACTGGCGCGGTGATACCAGCAATGAACAATTGCAGCGTATCTACGGCACGGCCTGGGGTAACAAGAAAGACCTGAAAACCTATCTGCATCGCCTGGAAGAGGCCGAAAAGCGGGATCACCGAAAGATTGGCAAGAAGCTGGGCCTGTTCCACATGCAGGAGGAAGCTCCCGGCATGGTGTTCTGGCATCCGGATGGCTGGTCCCTGTACCAGGAAGTTGAGCAGTACATGCGGGCCAAGCAGCACCAGCATGGCTACAAGGAAATCAAAACACCGCAGGTGGTGTCCCGCACGCTCTGGGAGAAGTCCGGGCACTGGGACAAGTTCAAGGATGGCATGTTCACCACCGAGTCCGAGAAGCACGATTACGCCATCAAGCCCATGAACTGCCCGTGCCACGTACAGGTGTTCAATCAGGGTCTGAAAAGCTATAAGGACTTGCCGCTGCGCCTGGCAGAATTCGGCTCATGCCACCGAAATGAAGCCTCCGGGGCTCTTCATGGCCTGATGCGGGTGCGTGGATTCACTCAGGATGATGCCCATATCTTCTGTGAAGAAGACGCCATCCAGGAAGAAGTGTCGGCGTTCATGAAAATGCTGCACGAAGTATACGAGGACTTCGGTTTTACCGAGATTCTGTACAAATTGTCCACTCGCCCGGAGAAGCGCGTAGGTTCGGACGAGGTCTGGGACAAGGCGGAGGCTGCTCTTGAAGAAGCCCTGAACCGCGAGGGTGTTGATTGGGAATTGTTGCCGGGCGAGGGTGCCTTCTACGGTCCCAAAATTGAATATTCCCTGAAAGACTGTCTCGGCCGGGTTTGGCAGTGTGGTACCATTCAGGTGGATTTCTCAATGCCAGGCCGCCTGGGTGCCCAATATGTGGCCGATAATTCCGAGCGGAAAACTCCCGTTATGCTGCATCGGGCGGTTCTCGGGTCTTTTGAGCGGTTTATCGGTATACTGATCGAAGAATACGAAGGCGCATTCCCCACGTGGCTTGCTCCGACACAGGTTGCGGTGCTGAATATTACCGATAACCAGCGTGATTATTGTCAGAATCTGGCCAAAAAGTGGGATTCTTTGGGTTATCGGGTTAATGCTGACTTGAGAAACGAGAAGATCGGCTTTAAAATCCGCGAGCATACTCTTAACAAGGTTCCCTACCTGATCGTTGTTGGCGATAAAGAAATCGAGAACAACGCCGTTGCAGTAAGAACTCGCAAAGGCGAAGATCTGGGCACCATGTCTGTCGACGAGTTTGAACAGCTGCTTGCAGCTGACGTCGACCGAAAAGGCAGAAACAAAACGGAGATCTGATTATTAAACAGCGAACGAATCGGGGTGGGCGTACTCCAAAAGCGCCTATCAATGAGAACATTGACGCAACTGAAGTCCGTCTGATTGATGCCGAAGGCAATCAGGTCGGGATAGTACCCATCGAGGACGCGATCCGCATGGCGGAAGAAGCCACCCTTGATCTGGTGCAGGTTACGGATTCCGATCCGATCGTCTGTAAGATAATGGACTACGGCAAGAAAATTTTTGAAGAGAAAAAGGCCAAGGCGGCTGCCAAGAAAAAGCAGAAGCAGACGCAGGTCAAAGAGCTGAAGTTCCGACCAGGAACGGAAGAAGGGGATTATCAGGTCAAACTACGCAACCTGGTACGTTTCCTTGAGAACGGGGATCGCGGCAAGATCACGATTCGGTTCCGCGGCCGTGAGATGGCACACCAGGAAATTGGTATGAAACTCATGGCTCGGATTGAAACCGACATCGAAGAACTTGCAACGGTTGAGATGCGGCCGAAAATGGAAGGCCGGCAGATGACCATGATCGTGGCTCCCCGCAAGAAGAAGTGAACCTGATCCCAGCACGGGTCCCCCGCAGCGGCGGGGGATTTGTCGTTCAGGGGCACAGTTGTTTTTATTCATAATAGAATGCGGAGTTTTAAAAATGCCGAAGATGAAAACCAAAAGCGGAGCTACCAAGCGGTTCAAGAAGACCGCCACCGGCTTCAAGCACAAGCAGTCCTTCACCAGTCACATCCTGACCAAGAAGAGCCCGAAGCGTAAGCGTCAGCTGCGCGGCACCAAGCTCATCGCCAAGTCGGATGTTGCATCTATCAAGCGCATGACCGCGTGCTGATCCAGCCGCGCGAAACGTTCCTTAGAAAGTAAAGGTAGAAGGATTAAAGTATGGCTCGTGTAAAGCGTGGCGTGGTAGCACGTCGTCGTCACAAGAAGATTCTCAAGCAGGCCAAGGGTTACTACGGCGCTCGTAGTCGTGTATTCCGCGTTGCCAAGCAGGCGGTTATCAAGGCTGGTCAGTACGCCTACCGTGACCGTCGCAACCGTAAGCGCGCTTTCCGCGCTCTGTGGATTGCCCGTATCAACGCTGGCGCCCGTGCAAACGGCCTGTCGTACAGCCGTCTGATCGCTGGCCTGAAGCAGGCGAATGTTGAAATCGATCGTAAGGTTCTGGCTGATCTGGCCATGAACGAGCAGCAGGCGTTTGCCGCTGTGGTTGAGAAGGCCAAAGCATCCCTGTGATCGCTTAAGCTCTTTCATCGATTACTGATCGATCCGGGTGCTTCATGTCATCGTGAATGCGCCCTCTGATAGGGGAAGGGCACGCTCTTCCCCTATTTTTGTTTTAACCTACCCCATTTCTGGTTTGGAGCAGGGTCAATGGAAAACCTGGAGCAACTGGTTCAGGACGGGTTGAACGCGGTAGAAAACGCGAGCGACCTTCAGGCACTTGATCAAATTCGCGTGGAATACCTCGGCAAGAAGGGGGTGATCACCCAGCAGGCGAAAACCCTGGGTAAACTCTCTGCGGAGGAGCGTCCTGCCGCCGGCCAGAAGATCAATGAAGCCAAGGGGCAGGTTGAGCAAGCTATCAATGCGCGCCGGGCAGATCTTGAGACAGCCGCCATAGAGGCGAAGCTGGCCAGCGAATCCATTGATGTGACCTTGCCCGGCCGTGGCCAGGACCTGGGGGGCTTGCACCCGGTCACCCGCACCCTGCAGCGTATTGAAGAGATCTTTGCCCGCGCCGGTTACAGCGTGGAGCAGGGGCCGGAAATCGAAGATGACTACCATAACTTCGAAGCGCTGAACATTCCCGGGCATCACCCGGCCCGTGCCATGCACGATACCTTCTATTTCAATCCCGGCACTCTGCTGCGGACCCATACCTCTCCGGTTCAGATCCGTACCATGGAAGCCGGCAAGCCGCCCTTCCGGATGATCTGCCCGGGCCGCGTGTACCGCTGCGATTCGGATATGACTCACACCCCCATGTTCCACCAGGTGGAGGGGTTGCTGGTTGAGAAGAACGTCAGCTTTGCGGATCTGAAAAGCACGGTGGAAGAATTCCTGCGGGTGTTCTTCGAGCGTGATCTGAAAGTACGTTTTCGTCCGTCGTATTTCCCGTTCACCGAGCCCTCCGCGGAGGTGGATATCGAGTGGGGCCGGGAAGCAGACGGCAGCATCAAGTGGCTGGAAGTGATGGGCTGCGGCATGGTGCACCCGAAAGTGTTCGAGCATTGCGGTATTGATGCCGAAGAATATCGTGGCTTTGCCTTTGGTCTGGGCGTTGAACGCCTGGCCATGCTCCGCTACGGCGTGAAAGATCTGCGCATGTTCTTCGAAAACGACCTGCGTTTCCTGCGTCAGTTCCGTTAAGCCCAAGGGCAGGACGACGTACGCAGAGCTCAGAATCAACCGCATAAACCGCATCAGGACAAGGCAAGAACGATGAAATTCAGTGAACAGTGGCTGCGCGAGTGGGTTAACCCGAACCTTGGATCCCAGGAATTGATGGACCAGATCACCATGGCCGGGCTGGAAGTGGATGGCTTTGAGCCGGTGGCCGGGGAGTTCAGCGGTGTGGTGGTTGGCGAGGTGATTTCCGCCGAACCCCACCCGGATGCTGACAAGCTGCGTGTGTGTCAGGTGAGTGACGGGACCAATACCGTTCAGGTGGTTTGTGGCGCTCCCAATGTGCGCGCCGGCCTGAAAGTGCCGTTTGCGGTGGTTGGTGCGGTGTTGCCCGGTAACTTCAAGATCAAGAAGGCCAAGCTGCGTGGCCAGCCTTCCGAAGGCATGCTCTGCTCCGAATCCGAACTGGCGCTGTCTGAAAGTCACGATGGCCTGATGGAATTGCCTGTTGATGCGCCGGTTGGTCAGGACGTAGCGGATTACCTGAAGCTCAACGACATCGCCATTGATGTTGACCTCACTCCGAACCGCAGTGATTGCTTGTCCATCAAGGGGTTGGCCCGGGAAGTGGGTGTTCTGAACAGCCTGCTGGTAGAGGCACCAGACATTGCTCCGGTGGAAGCGGTGCATTCGGAAGTGCCGGATATCCGCGTAGAGGCGCCGGAAGGTTGCCCCCGTTACCTGGGGCGCGTTCTGCGAAACGTAAATCTGCAGGCGGAAACACCCTTGTGGATGCAGGAAAAGCTGCGCCGTTCCGGTATCCGGTCCATTGATGCCGCAGTGGATGTCACCAACTACGTGATGCTGGAACTGGGCCAGCCCATGCACGCCTTCGACCGTGACGAGATCAGTGGCGGTATCATTGTGCGTATGGCCAAGGCAGGCGAAAAACTGGTGCTGCTGGATGGTCAGGAAGTTGAATTGACTCCGGAAACCCTCCTGATTGCGGACCACCAGAAACCGATTGCCATTGCCGGCGTTATGGGTGGGGAGCACTCCGGGGTGAGCCCGAAAACCCGGGACCTGGTGCTGGAGTCGGCCTATTTCGACCCCATTACCCTGGCGGGTAAGGCCCGCGAATATGGTTTGCACACCGATGCCTCCCACCGTTTTGAGCGTGGTGTTGATTACCAACTGGCTCGCGATGCCATGGAGCGGGCAACGCGCCTGCTGATGGACATTGTTGGTGGCGAGCCCGGAGAAATCGTGGAAGTGGCAAGCCAGGAGCACTTGCCGAAAGCGAGAGTGATCGATCTGAGGGAAAAACGCCTGGCCGATGTGCTGGGCCTGGCGATTGACCGCACCACGGTGGAAGAAATCCTGTCTCGTCTTGGTCTGCATATCGACAAGTTACTGAAAGACGGCTGGCGCATCAGTGTGCCCAGCTTCCGCCCGGACATTTCCATCGAAGAAGACCTGATCGAGGAAGTCGGTCGTATCTTCGGTTACAACAACCTGCCGGTGACCGAGCCAACGGGCTCCCTTGGCTTGCGGGCGAGGGAAGAGGCGGTACGGCCGTTGTCGGCCATTCGCAACTTCTTCGTGGCGCAGGGCTACCAGGAAGCAGTTACCTACAGCTTTGTTGATCCGAAGGTACAACAGCTGATCGATCCAGAGCGGGAAGGCATTGCTCTGGCCAATCCGATTTCGGCGGATTTGTCAGTGATGCGTACCACCCTGTGGAGCGGCCTGTTGAAGACAGTAGTGCACAACCAGAACCGCCAGCAGCCCCGCATCCGTCTGTTTGAAACCGGTCTCAGGTTTGAGAAAAATGACGGTGAGATCGACCAGCAGCCGATGCTAGCCGGTGTGGTGGTGGGCAATCAGGCACCGGAAAACTGGGTAAACGGTCGCAGAACAGCGGACTTCTTTGATGTTAAAGGAGAGTTGGAAAGCTTGTTCCGTGTGCTGGGTATCGAGATTCAGTTCATCGCCAGCCAGCATCCGGCGCTGCACCCGGGCCAGACCGCTGAATTGTTGCGTGACGGTGAACATGTGGGCTGGTTGGGCACGTTGCACCCACAAGTTCAGAAAAATCTTGAACTTAATGGCACGATCCTGATGTTTGAGCTATTCTTGAATTCGATCGTTACCGGATATGTGCCTAATTTCAAAGATATTTCAAAATTTCCGGAAGTTCGGCGGGATTTGGCTATTATTATCGGGAGCGATGTGGCGTTCGCCCAGGTTGAGCATGTGGCCAGGAGGCATGCTGGTGAACACCTTACGGCGTTGCGTGTGTTTGATGTCTATGAAGGCGAAAGCCTGGGTGAAGGCAACCGAAGCCTGGCGCTCAGCCTGTTCTGGCAGCATCCCGAACGCACGCTCAATGAAGATGAAGTGCATTCGCTCTTCAACGGCGTTATTGATGCCTTGAAAGAAGAGCTGGGGGCAACACTGAGGAGTTGAGAAATGGCGGCTTTGACGAAAGCGGACATGGCAGAGCGCTTGTACGAGGAGTTAGGTCTTAACAAGCGTGAGGCCAAGGAAATGGTAGAAGCTTTCTTCGACGAAATCAGAGGCGCACTCAGCCACAACGAGCAGGTTAAGTTGTCGGGATTTGGCAACTTCGATCTCAGGGACAAGAAGCAGCGCCCGGGACGGAACCCGAAAACGGGTGAAGAAATTCCCATCAGTGCACGACGCGTAGTTACGTTTCGACCAGGTCAGAAACTGAAGCAGAAAGTAGAAGCGTATGCTGGAACCGAGTCATAACAACGAGCTCCCCGCCATTCCGGGGAAACGCTATTTCACGATTGGTGAAGTGGCCGATTTGTGTGCTGTAAAAGCCCACGTATTGCGCTATTGGGAACAGGAGTTTCCCCAGTTGTCGCCGGTCAAGCGCCGGGGCAATCGTCGTTACTACCAGCGGGCGGATGTGATCACCATTCGTCAGATCCGTAGCCTGTTGTACGATCAGGGCTACACCATCGGTGGTGCCAAGCAGAAGCTGAGCAGCTCGGAAGTCAAAGACGACACCTCCCAGTACAAGCAGCTGATCCGGCAAATGATCACCGAGCTGGAAGAGGTACTGGATGTGCTGAATTCCCCCGCCCGGTAAGTTGCCTCGGGGAACGCAGTGTAAGCCGTTGATGAAAGGCCGGAGTGGGTACCCACTCCGGCCTTTATGCTTTCTGGCGTGCGCTTTCTGCCTATTTGGTCTTGCAGGTTTTGATCCCCAGCAGGGAATAGGCGGGGCAGTTGCCAATGGCAGCGGTGGCCAGGGGCACCACACCAATCCAGCCCCAGGCCGTTTGTGGCCCTACAAACACCAGGGCAATCAGAACAATGCCGACAATGGCGCGAATAATCCGGTCCGCTGAACCCATGTTTACCGTCATCTTTGTCTCTCCTGTTTGATGTCGGGTGATGCTGGCACTATAGGCCTGCGGCGACGAGCGTTCAGTGATAAAGTCACACAGGCAACCAAGATTATGCGTCCGGAGCCAATAATGGCGAAACACAGTATTCTGGAAACCCTTAACGAAAGCCTGCGCAAAGACACGCTGACGTCGATCAGTGTTATGCGATTTCCTCCAGGGCAGGTGCTTTTCAGCGCTGGGGAGCATTGCCGGGGGCTGCCATTGGTGCTTGATGGCAGCATCAAGGTCCAGATGACCGGCGTTTCCGGGCAGGGCATCGTGTTGTACCGGATGGGTGCTGATGATATATGCACCTTGTCGATTGGCTGCCTGATGACCGGCCGTGGCTACCGGGCCGAGGCCATCGTTGAGGAAGAGGCGGAAGCGGCGATCATCCCTCGAGGGCTTTTTGACCGGCTGATGGACCAGTCCGCCGAGTTTCGGCTGGCGATTATGGAGTCTTACGGAAAGCGCCTCGACGATCTCATGTTGCTGGTGGAGGAGGTGGCGTTTCGCCGGATGGATGAGCGCCTGGAAGAGTGGTTGCTGGCGCGGGCGAGTCATGGCCAGCGGGTGCTGGCCATTACCCATCAGGAGCTGGGGATTGAGCTGGGCACGGCTAGAGAAGTGGTCAGCCGCCTGCTGAAGGAGCTGGAGCGGCAGGATCAGGTCAGGTTGGCCCGCGGCAAGATTGAGCTGACGGGGCTTGCCGATAAGCTAGCGCCTGCCTGAAACGCTGTGCACCAGTCGTGCCAGCTGCCCTGCGGTTGTTTCCAGATTATCGGCGGCCTGGGTGTAGGCCTCCTGCAGTTCCATCGGTGCAGGGGTAATGGAAAAGGCAGCAGACAACCCGAGGCGGTGCAATTCTCCCAGTTCCGCCCCCAGTTTCCCTGCCAAGCCAATCACCGGAACACCGTATTTTTTTGCCAGCGAAGCAACGCCGGCAGGGGTTTTGCCGTAGGCGCTCTGGGAGTCAATCGCCCCTTCGGCAGTGATCACCAGGTCCGCTTGGGCCAGATGGCTTTCCAGCTCCACGGTTTCCATCACCAGCTCTATACCCGGGCGCAGTTCCGCCCCCAGAATACCCGCAATCATGCCGCCGATTCCGCCCGCCGCGCCACTGCCCGGAAAACTGGCAATATCCATTCCTTGCTGTTCCACCAGGCGGGCAAAGTGCCCCAGATTGCGATCCAGCTCCACCACTTGCCGGGAGTCAGCGCCTTTCTGCGGCCCGAACACCGCTGCCGCGCCATTCGGCCCCAACAGAGGGTTGTTGACGTCGCAGGCCACAACCAGGTTTACCCCGGCCAATCGATCCAGAGCTGGGGCCAGGTCCAGGCTGGCCAGTTCTGCCAGGCCGTTACCGCCGCCCGGTATGGGGTGGCCACCGTGATCCAGAAGACGTGCCCCGAGGGCTTGCAATATGCCAGCGCCACCATCGGTGGTGGCGCTGCCGCCCAGGCCCATGATCAGGGTTTTGGGTTTGTGCTCGAGGGCGGCCAGAATCAGTTCGCCGGTACCAACGCTGGACGCTGTCAGGGCATTTCGGCTGCGGGCCGGCACGCAGTGCAAGCCGCTGGCCTCGGCGACCTCAACAATGGCAATCTCGCCATCATTAACCAGACCGTAGTGAGCTGAGACGAGTTCACCCATAGGCCCGGTGACCTTAACCGTGTGAAGCTGCCCCCGGCGCGCCTCCGTCAGAGCCCGGGTGGTGCCTTCACCGCCATCGGCCAGCGGCACCGTCACAAGCTGGTCATCCGGGGCTGCCTGTCGCCAGCCCCGGGCAATCGCCTGGGCCACCTGTTCGGCGGCCAGGCATTCCTTGAAGGAATCGGGGGCAATGACTACTCGTAGAGTGTCGGTTCTGTTCGTCAACATTGGAGAATTCCTCAAAGGCCACGGTCTTTAACGCTTTCCATTACTACAAAGGTGCTGGTTTGCAGCACATGGGGCAGGCTGGAGATCTGTTCGCCAAGCACTTGCCGGTACTCGGCCATGTTTTTGGTTCTGACTTTAAGAAGGTAGTCGAAGTTGGCAGCCATCATATGGCATTGCTCAACTGCAGAGATTTGCCGAACCGCCGTGTTGAACGCCGCCAGCGCCTTGCTGCTGGTGTCGTTCAGGGTGACCTGGGCAAAAGCTACGTGCGACAAGCCAAGCTTGGTCTGGTTCACCATGGCGCTGTAGCCGGTGATGTAGCCCTGCTCCTCCAGGCGCCGCATCCGGATCTGGCAGGGAGTCTTGGAGAGGCCTACCCGGGAGGCAAGGTCTGTCACGGTTATGCGGCCGTTCTTCTGTAGTTCCCGGATGATCGAGAGGTCAATCCTGTCCAGATCCGCCATGGCTGCTATCCTTTTAGAAAGTCGGTCTGTTTTTTGTGCCCAGGCAATAATTCCTGTTCTTGGCCTGAATTAGGGGTAATGATTCTGTTATTTCAATCCAAAAAAGGAAAAAGGTAAACCAATTTCGACCTGAATAGGTAAATAGTATATAGCGGCTTCGTTAAAATGCGGACAGTATTCCAATAAGCAGGAGGGTATCCCCCATGAGTCCACAGCAATCCATGACGCCAGAGCTTCATAACATTCGCAAGGCCATCCGTGCCAACTACCTGGCGGACGAGTATGAGGTTATTCATCGATTGATTGCTGAGGCTCAGCTCTCCGATGACGCTCGGGTGGCGATCTCTGCCCGGGCGGCCGATCTGGTTCGCAGCGTCCGTGGCAGTGCCCGCCCGACCATTATGGAAAAATTCCTTTCTGAGTACGGGTTGACCACCAAAGAGGGCGTGGCCTTGATGTGTCTGGCCGAGGCGCTGTTGCGGGTTCCGGATAACCTGACCATCCATGATCTCATCGAAGACAAAATTACATCCGGTAACTGGGGCGCCCACGTGGGCAAGGCCAAATCCGGACTGATCAATTCGGCCACCCTGGCCTTGTTGATGACCAGTAACCTGTTGAAGGACTCCGAGTGCCAGAGCGTGGGGGATACCCTGCGCAAACTGGTCAAGCGCCTTGGCGAGCCGGTGGTTCGTACCGTGGCGGGGCAGGCCATGAAAGAAATGGGCCGACAGTTCGTGTTGGGCCGGGATATCGAAGAAGCGCAGGAGCGTGGCAAGGCCCAGGAAGCAAGAGGCTACACCTATTCCTATGACATGCTGGGTGAGGCTGCCCGTACCGATGCCGACGCCCAGCGTTACTACCAGGCGTACTCCGATGCTATCGACAGCATCAGCAAGCGCTGCGAAGGTGATGTGCGCACCAATCCGGGTATTTCGGTAAAGCTGTCCGCACTGCTGGCCCGCTATGAGTACGGTAACAAAGAGCGGGTGATGAATGAGTTGATGCCCCGGGCCCTGAAACTGGCCCAGAAGGCCGCAGCGGCCAATATGGGGTTCAATATTGACGCGGAAGAGCAGGACAGGCTCGACCTGTCCCTGGATGTGATTGAAGCGATTCTGTCGGAACCGTCACTGAAAGGCTGGGACGGTTTTGGCGTGGTGGTCCAGGCCTTTGCCAAGCGGGCGTCCCAGACGCTGGACTGGCTCTATGCACTGTCTGAGAAACTGGATCGCCGGATCATGGTGCGGCTGGTGAAGGGTGCCTATTGGGATGCCGAAATTAAACGGGCCCAGGTGATGGGGTTGTCGGACTTCCCGGTGTTTACCCGCAAGGCCTGCAGCGATGTGTCGTATTTGGCGTGTTCCAAGCAGTTGCTGGGCATGACAGACCGGATTTACCCCCAGTTTGCCACCCACAACGCCCATTCCGTATCTGCGGTGCTGGAGTTGGCAAAAGGCCTGGGTCGCGACAAGTTTGAGTTCCAGCGACTACACGGCATGGGTGAATCCCTGCACGACCAGGTGCTTGAAGACAGCGGTGTACCTTGCCGGATCTATGCTCCCGTTGGTGCCCACAAAGATCTGCTGGCGTACCTGGTGCGCCGCCTGCTTGAGAACGGTGCCAACAGTTCTTTCGTGAACCAGATTGTGGACACCAGTATCACTCCGGAAGAGATTGCCAAAGACCCGATTGATGTGGTGAAGACTCTGGGGCACAACTTGTCCAGCAAGGCGATTGTGCATCCGTCGAAGCTCTTTGGTGAGCAACGCCGTAATTCCAAAGGTTGGGACATCACCGACCCGGTAATCGTTGAGGAAATCGACGAGGGCCGCAATCGTTACAAGAGTCATCAATGGCACGGCGGTCCGGTATTGGCCGTTGAGCCCGCCAGTGATGAAGTGGTTGAGGTGCGCAATCCGGCCAACCCGGATGATCTGGTCGGCCACATTACCTACGCCTCCGAGGCAGACGTGTCTGCTGCCCTGGACGCTGCCCGGGACGGGTTCAAGCAGTGGTCGGCGCTGTCTGCGGAGGATCGCGCCGAGATGGTCCGTAAGGTAGGCGACCTGTATGAAGAGAACGTACACGAGCTCTTTGCCCTGACTACCCGGGAAGCGGGTAAGTCCCTGCTGGACGCGGTGGCGGAGATTCGTGAGGCGGTGGATTTCGCGATGTTCTACGCCAACGAGGGTGTCCGTTACAAAGAGGCGGGCGAGGCCCTTGGCGTGGTTTGTTGTATTTCCCCCTGGAACTTCCCGCTGGCCATCTTTACCGGCCAGATCCTGGCGAACCTGGCGGCAGGCAATGCGGTGGTCGCCAAGCCGGCGGAGCAGACCTCACTGCTGGCGGTACGGGCGGTTGAACTGATGCACCAGGCGGGCATTCCCAAGGCGGCTATCCAGTTGCTGCCGGGCACCGGGGCCACCGTGGGTGCTGGCCTGACCTCCGACGCCAGGGTGAATGGCGTTTGCTTCACCGGTTCCACCATGACCGCCCAACGTATCAACAAAGCCATGACCGAACACATGGAGCCGGACGCGCCACTGGTGGCGGAAACCGGTGGTCTGAATGCCATGATCGTGGATTCCACCGCGTTGCCCGAGCAAGTGGTGCGGGACGTTCTGGCGTCGTCATTCCAGAGTGCCGGCCAGCGCTGTTCGGCTCTGCGCATGTTGTACGTGCAGAAAGACATCGCCGACAACCTGCTGGAAATGCTCTATGGCGCCATGGAAGAGCTGGGCATTGGCGACCCTTGGCTGTTGTCTACCGACGTTGGCCCGGTGATCGACGAGAACGCCCGTAAGAAGATCAACGATCATTGCCAGAAGTTCGAGCAGCAAGGCAAGCTCTTGAAGAAGATTAAGGTACCCGAAAAAGGCCTGTTCGTTTCCCCTGCGGTGCTTCAGGTGAGTGGCATTGAGGAAATGGAAGAGGAAATCTTTGGCCCTGTTCTGCACGTGGCTACGTTTGAAGCCAAAGACATCGACAAGGTTGTGGATGCGGTGAACGCCAAGGGTTACGGCCTGACCTTCGGCATTCACAGCCGGGTAGATAACCGGATTGAGCACATTGCCAGCCGAATCAAGGTGGGCAACACCTACGTTAACCGGAACCAGATTGGCGCCATCGTGGGCTCTCAGCCGTTTGGTGGAGAGGGCTTGTCTGGCACTGGCCCGAAGGCCGGCGGCCCGCAGTACGTGCGTCGCTTCCTGAGAGCGGAGATGGTCCACAAGCGGTCGGAGTCCAGCAACAAGGTACTCGGGGCTGACAAGGTTCAGAAGCTGATCGACAAGCTGGAAAAGGCCGAGGTACCGGCGGCGGATCGCCGTAAAGAAGCTCTGCGCCCCTGGTTCAAGAACGTACCGGCGCCGTTGGATCTTGGCTATGAAGAAATGCCAGGACCAACCGGCGAACAAAACCACCTGTCCTGTCATGCCCGCGGCACCATTCTGTGCCTGGGGCCGGATGCGGAGTCTGCGGTAGAGCAGGCTGGCACTGCGTTGTCACAGGGCAACAAGGTGGTTGTGATTGCACCGGGTGCCGAAAAAGCCCTGGCGGATGCCATCAAAGCCGGCCTGCCGGTAGTGGCCGCCGACGGCGTGATCGCTCCGGATGCACTGACCCAGCTTGAGGGCTATGCCGCCATTACCAGCGTGGCCGAAAAGCCTCTGCTCAAGCAATATCGCCAGGCCCTCGCCCGGCGCGATGGTGCGTTGCTGCCCATCATCACCGAGCACAAACTGGACCAGCGTTACGTGATCGAACGGCACCTGTGCATAGACACCACCGCCGCGGGCGGCAACGCCAGTCTGATCGCCTCCGCCGAATAGGGTCTGTCCCCAAGGGTCTGTCCCCGAACGGGGACTGACCCCCTTTTACCTCGGTCAATCTCCGAACCCCGATGCTTGGTGCGATTGGGGTCAGTCCCCATTCGGGGACAGACCCCGTAGCGACCTCGTAGCCACGTAGCAAGCGACCCCATCCTGCGCTACCATCTCCCTCTAAATTCACTTCTCCAATCGCACCGCTGGCCCACATTGAACACACCCGCCCCCAGCAAAACCACCGAAGCCGAAGCCGAAGCCACTCAAACCTTCTGCGCAGTCTGCCTGTCGCTGACGCTCTGTTTCGTGGTCTACTCCATGCTAATCGTCGTGGTACCGGTCTACGGCTTGCAACTGGGCGCCTCTCCCTTGGTCCTTGGTGCGGTTCTGAGTGCCCAGTATCTGTTACCCCTGGCCCTGGCTATTCCGCTGGGTGGGGTGGTCAGCCGTTTCGGTGGTCGGGCAACGCTGATAACCGGTGCCGGCTTGATGGTGGCGGGGCTTCTGGCCATGCACCTCTGGCCTGGTTTTGGTGGATTGGTCCTGGGACAGCTATTGGTTGGTCTGGCGCATCTCCAGATGGTTCTGGCGGCACAAACCATTATTGCCAACCTGGGCGCGGGTCCGCGCCTTGAGAAGTATTTTGGCTGGTACTCCACCTGGCTTTCCGGCGGACAGGTGATCGGCCCTCTGCTGGCAGGGCTGTTGCTGAGCGCCAGCGGAACGGCCTACGCGTTTCTGGTGATGGCAGCGTTTGCGCTGGTAGCCGGCGTGGTAGGATTCTGGTTGACCGGCCAGGCCACTGAACGCATTCAGGTTACTCGAAAGCAGGCAGGATTCCGGGCCCAGTGGGCTTTGATGCAATCGAATCGCGGCGTACAGCTGTCGGTTCTGGTGACAGTATTGGGCATGTTTGCCCTCGGTGTTTACGGTAGTTACCTTCCAGTTTATCTGGAGAGCCTTGCAATCAGCCCGGTGATCATCGGGATATTGGTGAGCCTCAGGGCGGGGGTGTCCATGGTGATTCGTCCGTTCATGGCGTCGATCATCGAGCTCGCCGGCGGCCGTGTGAATACGGTGTTTTTGTCACTGGTCACTGTGTCTGCAGGTATCGCGCTTCTGGGTGCAACGGAACAGGTTGTCGTCATGGGATTGCTCGCGGTGCTGGTCGGTATCGGCTCAGGACTTACCCAGCCTTTGTCCATGGTTATTCTTGCGGAGTCGGTTGACCGCGCCAAGCGCTCCGGTGCGCTGGGAATGCGACTGATGGCCAACCGCGCCATCCACTTTCTGGCACCGCTGATGTTCGGCCTTCTGCTGGAGTTGGGCGGTTTCGCACTGGCGTTCGGCGCCTCCGGTGTTGCCATCGCCGCCGCGCTACCCATAGGGCGAAAGCTGTTCAAGCCGTAATCCTTTGCAAATTGAACTTCGGTACTCGGGTGGTTACCATTCAGCCTGCAGAAATGAGGGGCTATTCCGTGACCAGATTACTGATTTTCTTGATTGTGGTTCTCGCAGCCAATACTGCGCACGCCAATGAATCCCGCTGGTTGCTGCAGACCAGTGTTTTCACAACCCACCACAATCCCAAACCGGAACACAACAACGACCAGAAACTGGTCTCGCTGGAATATGCCCGTGAGGACGATTGGGTGGTTGGCGGAGCAAGCTTTCTGAATTCTTTCAGCCAGCGTTCAGCGTATGTTTTCACCGGCCGGTACTTTGATTTCGGGCCGGGGCCAGTGTTTGCCAAGGTGACCGGTGGGCTGATGCACGGGTATCGGGGCGAGTATCGGGATAAGATTCCGCTGAATCACCTGGGCGTAGCGCCCGCTATTATTCCTGCGGTGGGGGTTCGAGGGCAGCATGTATCCTCGGAGCTTTCCTTTCTTGGTGCGGCTGCCGTGATGATAACTACAGGCTTACAGTTCTAGGCAGCTGTCAAGGATTCCTTGACAGTTCAGGTTGGCACATAACGTTGTCAGAATTGATGAGCCAGAAACAACAAAACCCGGACCTTTCGGCCCGGGTTTTGTGTAGGGAATTCTGGTCGGGACGGTAGGATTTGAACCTACGACCCCTTGCACCCCATGCAAGTGCGCTACCAAGCTGCGCTACGCCCCGTAAACTGCGGTCCACCAAGAAAAGAGGTTTATCTCAGTGGCTTAGCGGGAGCGAAGTCTACACCAGCCCACGGTAAAAATAAACAGGGAGCGGGCGATTTTCTCCAAAGGATTACCTCAGTTTGGTTTCCCTCAGTTTCAGGATGAACTCCGGCGGCTCAAAGGTATCGGGCCGGGCTTCTTCCCAGTATTTGTCGAATACCGTCAGGCCGGTTTTGCCTTCCAGCAGGGCGCCGGGTTCCAGACACGGGAACAGGTCCAGATAGCTATGTATTTCCGTTTTGGAGACGCGCCGGACAATATGCTCGGGGCCCAGTTCGGAGGGGTGTTTCAGGCCAGATGCTTCCAGCAGGTTCTGAAGGGCGTCCAGCGTGTTCTTGTGGTAGTTGAATACCCGTTCGCTTTTCAGGGGAACGTCCAGTTTGTTGCCCCGGCGTGGGTCCTGGGTGGCTATCCCGCTGGGGCAGCGTCCGGTATGGCAGTTAAGGGCCTGGATGCATCCCAGGGCAAACATATAGCCGCGAGCGGCGTTACACCAGTCTGCACCGAGTGCCAGGGTGCGGGCGATGTTAAAGGCCGAGGTGATCTTTCCGGCGGCGCCAATGGCGATGTCTTCCCGAAGGTTGGTGCCTACCAGGGTGTTGTGTACCAGCAACAGGGCTTCGGTCATGGGCATGCCCAGCCGGTTGATGAACTCGAGGGGCGCGGCACCGGTTCCTCCTTCGCCGCCGTCTACCACAATAAAATCAGGCTTCTTGCCGGTTGCCAGCATGGCTTTGACAATGGCAAACCACTCCCAGGGGTGACCAATGGCCAGTTTGAAACCGACCGGCTTGCCACCGGAGAGTTCGCGAAGCTGCTCCAGAAACTCCAAGAGTTCCACCGGGTTGGAAAAAGCGGAATGGCTTGCCGGGGATACGCAGTCTTCGCCGACCTGAACGCCTCGGGCTTCGGCAATCTCTTGGGTTACTTTTTCACCTGGCAGAATGCCGCCATGGCCGGGTTTGGCACCTTGGGATAGTTTGACCTCTATCATTTTAACCTGATCAATGCAGGCATTTTCCCGGAACATATCCGGGTTAAAGCTGCCGTCTGGATGTCGGCAGCCGAAATAGCCGGAACCAATTTCCCAAACCAGATCGCCGCCTGGCTCCCTGTGGTAACGGGAGATAGAGCCCTCGCCGGTGTCATGGTAGAACCCGCCTTTGCGAGCACCGGAATTCAGGCTGAGAATGGCGTTGGCAGACAGCGAGCCAAAACTCATGGCGGAAATGTTGAATACGCTGGCGCTATAGGGCTTGTCGCAGTTCTTGCCGATCACAATACGGAAGTCGCTGGAGCTCAACTTGCTTGGTGTAAGGGAATGGTTCATCCATTCGAACCCCTCCTCATACATGCCGAGTTGTGAGCCAAACGGTCTCTTATCGAGTACGTTCTTGGCCCGTTGGTAAACAATGGTGCGTTGTTCCCGGGAGAATGGCCGTTCTTCGGTGTCTGACTGGATGAAGTACTGCCGGATCTCCGGCCCCACGGACTCAAACAGGTAGCGAAAGTTCGCCATGATCGGATAGTTGCGACTTACCGTATGACTTCTCTGGAGCAAATCCCAGGTTCCCAGGGTGGTCAATCCAGCGAAAATCAATGGAATAACGTATCCAGCGCCTGCCCACAAAGTGATCGGTAAGGAAATGATCAGACCGGCAATGCTGATTACATAGGCCGAGTAGCGCAGCGGGAAGGTGGTGGTTTTCGCCATGGATACCTCTGTGGTCGGTACGGGTCACGCCAAATTGGCGTGGGTTCAAGTATATCTTACGGCTTGCAGTGCGGAGGGGTTCAGATAGATGTCCGGTTGTACTTTCGCCTCTGAAATCTGGTCTATGCTTGAATGTGCAGTGATGACACATGTCAACTTTTGATGTTTTGAGCTCAAAATAATAAGATGACTAGCTTGTAATCTATGAGGATAGATTCACAGCTAATGAAACCGAACGAATATTCAATCGTCACACCAGACCAGGAGGCGCCAACGTGGGCGAGGTAGTGAAAGACGAATATCAGACGGATTACGTCGCAGGCCAGGACAACATAAGACCGTTTGGACTGGACCTCCATAACTGGGTATTCCCGGTCACATCAGTCATTGTTGTGCTGTTTGTCATAGCAACCCTGATGTTCCCGACAGCCGCCAAGGAAACGTTGGACGGCATGAAGTGGGACATTATCGGATCCTTTGACTGGTTCTTCCTGATCAGTGCCAACATCTTTGTGGTGGTTAGCCTGGCCCTGATCTTCATGCCCGTAGGCAAAATACGGATTGGCGGTCAGGAGGCAACGCCGGAATTCTCGACAATGTCGTGGTTTGCCATGTTGTTCGCAGCGGGTATGGGGATTGGCCTGATGTTCTGGGCCGTAGCAGAACCCGTGGCTTACTACACCGGCTGGTATGAGACGCCGTTCAATGTAGAGGCGAACTCGGCCGAGGCCCGTAACATGGCCATGGGCGCGACTCTGTACCACTGGGGTCTGCACCCATGGGCAATCTATGCTGTGGTCGCCTTGTCGTTGGCGTTCTTTGCTTACAACAAGAACATGCCGCTGACCATCCGCTCAGCCTTTTTCCCGCTCCTGAAGGATAAAGTGTGGGGCTGGCCTGGGCATGTCATTGATGTGCTGGCAGTGGTCGCCACCATCTTTGGTTTGGCGACGTCCCTCGGCTTTGGTGCGCAGCAGGCTGCCTCGGGCCTGGACTACCTGTTTGGTATGGGCGCCGGGATCAATGTTCAGATGGCCATTATTGTTGGTGTCACGGCATTGGCGCTGATTTCGGTGCTTCGCGGTCTGGATGGCGGCGTCAAGGTGCTCAGTAACATCAATATGGTCACCGCTGGCGTCCTGCTGGCCTTCGTGATTTTCGCTGGCCCGACCCTGGCCATCGTCGAGACCATCTGGATTACTTCATCCACCTACGTGGCTAACGTGGTGCCTCTGAGCAATCCGTTTGGCCGTGAAGACGAGGCCTGGTTCCAGGGCTGGACTGTCTTCTACTGGGCCTGGTGGATTTCCTGGTCACCGTTCGTGGGTATGTTTATCGCCCGGGTGTCCAAGGGCCGGACAGTGCGCGAGTTTGTAACTGCGGTACTGATCATCCCAACCCTGATTACCACCGTGTGGATGAGTGGGTTTGGTGGCTCCGCCCTGGATCAGATCCAGCAAGGCATGGGTGCACTGGCAGAGGACGGCCTGACAGAAGTCTCGCTGGCGACTTTCCAGATGTTCGCCAACCTGCCGCTGACCGGAATCATCTCCTTTGTGGGTATTGTTCTGGTGCTGGTGTTCTTCGTGACATCGTCGGATTCTGGCTCACTGGTCATCGATAGCATTACTGCCGGTGGCAAGACCGATGCACCGACGGCTCAGCGTGTGTTCTGGGTGGTGATGGAAGGTGCGATTGCCGCAGCCTTGATCTTTGGTGGCGGTGACGACGCCCTGGGGGCCATTCAGGCGGTGGCCATCAGTGCCGGCCTGCCGTTCACTGTCGTGCTGCTGATCATGACATGGGGCCTGTTGAAAGGCCTGACACACGAACGAAAACTGTTGTTGCAACGCGGTGAGCTGCTCTGACGGAGCAGCCTTCACGGCCACAAAAAAACGGAGCTTAGTGCTCCGGTTTTTTGTGGCCTGCCGCTTGTCAGAATTTCCCGAAAGCTCCCATCGCGTACTGAACACGCTCCCTGGGGCTGAAATGGGGGCGCTTAAGGGCCTCGATGTTTCTCAGCCTGGGTAACAGCCCCTCCCCGTTAGCCATCTGTATGGCCAGGCCAGGGCGCGCGTTGAGTTCCAGCAGCAGGGGGCCTTTCTGGGTGTCGACCACCAGGTCTACGCCCATATAGCCCAGCCCAGTGGCTTCATAGCATCGGGACGCCATTTCCAGCATGTCTTCCCAGCTGTCAATCTGGATGTTTTCCAATGCCAGGCCAGTGTCCGGGTGCAGGGTGATCGGGCGATTGAACTGAACCGCGTTGAGGCTGCGGCCGGTGCCTATGTCCAGGCCAACACCAACGGCTCCCTGGTGCAGGTTGGCTTTGCCATCGGAATCCTTGGTGGCCAGTCGCAGCATGGCCATCACCGGATAACCCTGGAAGATAATGATGCGGATATCCGGAACGCCCTGGAAGGAGTATCTGGCGAGGGAGGGGGTGGACTGTACCAGATCTTCCACAATCGCGACGTCTGGCGTTCCTGCCAGGGAATAGAGGCCGGCCAGAATGTTGGTCAGATGGCGTTCGAGCATAGCCACGGAAATACGGGCGCCAGAGGCCTTGACGTAGTCATCGCCATCTCGCCCGGTGATCACGGTAATGCCTTTGCCACCGGAACCTTTGGCGGGCTTGATGGCGAAGCCAGCGAGCCCCTCGGCAATTTCCCGAAAATGGGATATTTCGTGTTGCTGGCGAACTACCTGCAACAACTCCGGGGTTTTGACGCCGTATTCGCTGACTGCCAGCTTGGTTTTCAGCTTGTTATCAACCAGCGGATAAGACTCCCGTTCATTGTACCGGGAAATGTAGTCCACATTTCGCCGGTTCATGTTCAGGATGCCAAGCTTTTTCAGTTTTCTGGGGGAAATCCAGTCCATATCAGTCGTAGGCCTTCATCGGGGTAAAGCGCCTTAATTCGCTGAGCTTGTAACCGGTGTATTGCCCCATCAGCAGGATCAATCCCAGCACCACCAGATGCAGTTCCGGGAAGTTGAATGTCAGGTGCCCGGCCAGCGACGTGTTCATGGCCAGATAGGCACAAATTGCGACAAACAGGCTGCCGCTGCCTTGTACCATAACTTCGCGGGCACCTTCCTCTTCCCAGAGTATGGACATTCGTTCAATGGTCCAGGCAATGATCACCATCGGGAAGAAAGTGACGGTCATGCCGGTATTGAAGCCCATTTGATAGCCGATAATACTGAGTCCGGCGGTGATAAAGATCACCAGGATGATCAGCGCAGATATTCGTGAAACCAGAAGCAGGTTGAGGCTGGAGAGATAGCCTCGTAACAGCAGACCAATAGCGACGACCGACAGGAAAGCGATCAGTCCGGGCACCAGGGTTGTCTGGACAAACGCCACGGCAATCAACACGGGCATGAATGTGCCGGAGGTGCGAACCCCGATAACAATCCGCATAAATGCCACGATCAGAGCCCCGATGGGCAGTAGCAGTAGCATCCGGAACATGCTTTGCTCTTCGATCGGGAGTTGGTAGAACCCCAGTACCCCAAGGCCGTTCTTGTTGGCCTCCAGGGTGGCCAGCTGAAGTGCGGGCACCGTCTGCCGGAGCATGGAGAAGCTTACCTGGGAGTTGTCGCCGCCCACCACATCAAGCAGCGATTCCGACCCCTGGCGCCACAGCAGCAGGTTTTCCGGTACCCCCTGTTCGGCGGTTCTTGGGTCAAAGGTGAGCCAGCGGTCACCGTTATGTATCTGCAGGAACTGCATCAATTGCTGACGGCGGCGGGCATCTTCCAGTTTGAGTGCGTCGGCGGTGCGGGCTGGGATGCCAGCATGATTCAGCATTCGAACCAGCATTTGCAGGTAGTTGTCGTCAGCCACCAGCAGGGTGGTGTTCTGGGTTCGGCTGTCAGGCTGAAGCAGCCGGATTAGCTCCCGTGTCAGGCTTTCCGGAGAGCTGGAGCGTTCGTTAGCCTGGCGCAGTACTTCGCGGACTGCGGTAGCCTGAGGTTCTTCCCAAAAGGTGGGGGTTGGCCTCGGTTTTCGTGACCGCGCGGATTCCCCGGCACTGTCATCAGGCACAAACTGGGCTTTGAAATAGAGTGTCTGGGGGCCGGAGACATCCCGCTTGGTCCACTCGGCGCGCCGGCTGCCAGAGGTTTCGATAATGGAGAAACCATAGCCCGGGGACGCTGCTTGTTCGGTGAGGATGCTGAACCCCGGCGGTTGCTCGGGAATGTGCAGGCTTATCTGTGCCGCCTCATCCTGGCCGACAAAGTCCACCCGGGCTTCGATCATCCAGACTGGCCTTTGCTCGCCCGTCATCCAGGGGACACCAAGCTCGATGTGTCGCCAGGTGGCAATGGAAATGCCGGCGGCGATCAGTAACAGAACAAATGCGTAGAACGGCGCTCTGGAGCGGACGGTCATGAGTCATCTCCGTTATTCGCTCGCCTGCGGTAGGAGTCAGGAAGTTCCGTGGCGTATTCCTTACCCACGTCAATGAGCATGACATCCCGCAAAACGTTCCGGCCAATCAGTACCTCGTAGGTCAGGTTAGTCCTGTCGGCCAGGGTAAACTCGGCCACTTGCTGGTGGTCGCCGATGGCAAACTGGAGCTCCACCACCACGCGCCGTTCGGCTTCTTCGGCACTGGCCTGAATGACCCGAACACGGCGCGATATCTCCCGCTCCATGGTGACCCATTCGCCGTCCGCACCGGGCACAGGTACCTCAAAGCGTACCCAGTTGCTGCCATCCCGCTCGAAACGTTTGACGTTACGTGCGTGAATCGAGGATGTCTCTGCGCCACTGTCAATGCGTGCGGTGTAGATGTGCCCGGGGCCGGCCAGGTAAAACTTCTCTATTTCCCCCACAATCACTTTGCCTTTGAGCCTGTCGGCGCGCCCCTGGTTCTCTGCAACTGCAGGGCAAACCGGTGCTGCGGCCGGCGGGCAAACGGGCCTTTCAACCTGGGTAGCGATAGCGTCGAGAATGGTTTGTGTGGCAGCGTCGCTTTTGTGGAGCAGTTGTTCATGCCGCACGGTGGCGTTGTTTTCCATCGTCACCTGCGTGGCTCTCTGGGTTTGTACCGACGTTCTCAGGTCTTCCATGTTATTTTTGGGGACCATGAAGTAACGATCTGCCGAGCAGCCGGTGATCACAAGCGCCATGGTTGGAATAACGAACATCAGGAAGCGCCGAGGCTGGAAGAACCTGTAACCCATTGATTTCCCCTGAGCTGGCTGCGGAAGCGGTTTCTGCGACCGATTATGAATGCAGCCTGTGAATGTGTTTCTGAATCAGGCGGCAAAGTATACTACACGTGACCTGTGTGAATACTTTACAGTTGGTTAAGGCCTTGAAAATCGACTCAGGGTGAAATCAGTTGTTCCTGGCCAAGGGCGGTTTCCGAGCGGAGAAATTCCTGGATCACCGGGGAGCAATTCAGATAGAACAGCAACAGTTCGCGCTGGATATCCTGATCCTGAATGCGGGAGGCAAAGCCTACGATGTCTTTCAGCGTCTGGTCGCTCACAGCGCTGTGTTCATTTGTGGGCACTGACTGGCCATAGCGAGAGTTGAGAAGTTGGGTCAGGCGCTCAAGGTGAAATTCGCCGGTGTGGGTGATGTGAGGCAACACCCGTACAGACTCGCGCCCCGAGTGCGCATCTGAGGTGCAAAGTGCGTCACCCATGCATCCCGCACCTGTTGCCGGCATGTTATCTACGCCCAGTTTTCTCCAGAGTGCCTTGAGCATGTGCTGGTCCTGCCTTGGCGCGTTCAGGGTTCGGAACCCTGCGCCGTTGAGAGATCCTTCTGTTCCTTGTAGAGCAATTTACGTTAGCCGTAAAGAACCGGATTCCGTCACTTGCCGGAAATGCCGATCAGTCGAGGGCGGAACTGAGATCAGCACAGGTAATGAGGGTTTAACGGGCAAAAAGTTCCGCGCTTGGGGTAGACTGGTTCGCTAACACTAACCATTGAAAATCTTTGGTGTTAACACGCTACGAAAGGAGTTTCACGCTGTGGTCGATACCCTGACCAATCTTATGGAGCTACGCCCCGAATGGCTGGCCGGCTGGATTATCACGCTTCTGGTGGCGTGCGTCGCCTTGTTTGCTGGCCTGGTCTGGGCCGCTTTGACAGTGCGCAAAGTTCGTGCCGCGCTGGATCTGAAGGCACAGGAGTTGTCTGATCAGAATGCCCGGTTGCGCGAATCGGATCAGGCTCAGGCGTTGCACCATCAACAGGTAAGCCATCTGGAACAGCAGATCGAGCAGCAGCGGCAAACCCTGCTGGAGCGGGATAACAGTCTCGAGACCTGGCGCCAGAAAGCCACCAGTCTGGAGAACCGATTGGCCTCTACAGATTCGGAGTTGGCCAGTCGCCGGGACCGGTTAAGTCAGCTGGAGCAGGAGAACCGGGATCTCCGACTGCGGGCTGAGAGCCTGAGCGATGAGTTCAACCAGCTGAAAGTGGAGCTCCGGGAACAACAGGTGACCCTTGACAAAGAGCGCCGCTCGGCAGCGGAAAAAATGGAGCTGCTTGAGAAAAACCGGGACGCCCTCAAACAGGAGTTCGAGAACCTGGCCAACCGCATTTTTGACCAGAAAAGCGAGCGCTTCAGTCAGCAGTCGAAAACCAGCCTGGATTCCCTGCTCAACCCGTTCCGGGACCAGCTCCAGGACTTCCGCAAACGGGTTGAGGATGTATACACCACCGAAACCCGGGATCGCCAGGCCCTGCGAAGCGAAATTAAATCGCTGCAGGATCTGAACCGCCAGATTACCGAGGAAGCCGCCAACCTGACTCGCGCCCTCAAAGGCGACAAGAAAGTACAGGGCAACTGGGGGGAATTGATTCTTGAGCGAGTGTTGGAACGCTCAGGCCTGCGCAAAGGCGTAGAATACGAAACCCAGGGCAGCTACCGGGACGAAGACAACCAGTTACTGCGCCCCGATGTCATCGTACATCTGCCCGACCAGCGCAACCTGGTGGTAGACTCGAAAGTGTCACTGCTGGCTTACCAGCAGTGGGTAGTGGCCGAGGAAGACAGCGCCCGTGATGAAGCCCTCAAGCAACACGTAGAGGCGGTGCGCAGCCATATCCGGAGCCTCAGTGAGAAAGACTACAGCCAGCTTAATGGCCTGCATTCTCCGGATTTCGTGCTGCTGTTCATGCCAATCGAGCCAGCCTTTGTGGCAGCATTCCAGCAAGACGAGAACCTGTTCGCAGAAGCCTTCGAGCGAAAGATTATTGTGGTGACTCCCACCACCTTGCTGGCGACCCTCAGGACGATTGAAAATATCTGGCGTTACGAGCGGCAAAGCCAGAACGCCCGTCGGATTGCCGACCGGGCTGGCGCCGTCTACGACAAACTTCGGGTGTTTGTGGAGGCCATGGAGCGTTTGGGCACCCAGCTGCACACGGCTCAAGGCACCTATGATAACGCCATGAATACGCTGACTCGTGGCCGTGGTAATCTGATCTCCCAGGCCAACCGGTTTGTGGAACTTGGGGTTCGGGTAAAGAAGGAACTGCCCAAAGCCATTGTGGACCAGGCCGAGGTGGATGCGGACGACGAAGATGCCGATTCCGGCGAGCCGAAGCATACCGAGCTTGGCGCGCCTACAGACGCAGGTAGCGACGCACCTGAGGTAGCGGAAGAAGGCACAAATGACGATCAGGAGTAGCGGTATGTTGTCACCCAGAATTGTAAGCCTGGCCGGTGGACGGTCATTAGTGGCAGGCCTGGCAATGGTGGCCTCATTGGCCACGGTTTCTGCCCACGGGCAGTCGTTGGCACCGGAGCATGAGATCCGTCGCCTGATGCTGGCTACCGAAGAGGCCGTTTCGGCAGAGCGCTGGGGTGAGGCGAGCGAGTACCTGAACCGTCTGCAGAAGATGGAAACCGAAAAGCCCGCAGATTATTTCTACTACCGCGGCCGAGCAATGTTGCAGGCCGGCCACCTCAACGAGGCGCGGGCGGCCCTGGAAGCTTATGTGAGCAGGGCTGGAGTGGATGGGAAGCACTACCAGCAGTCACTGAAGCTGATCACCGATATTGAGAAAGAAAATCGCGCCAACGTTCGGGCGCTGGCCAACGGCAATGGCGAAGCCAAAGAGCCCGTGGCCATTATCGAACCGGCGGGCGGCCAGGAGCTGAAAAGCCTGCGCCAGCTGTACCTGGCCGACTCAGACCGGGAGGCGTTGACCATCCATCTCAATGCCCTCTTGGAAACCGCCGGCTGGCGCAGGGACAAAACCGTGGTGCGGTTGGACCGGCCAGCAGACATCCGGTACCGGGTGAGCGTTGCCAACGGTAACCTGAACATTCAGGAAATCACCAGGAACACCGATGATACAACCGTCCGGAAGTCTGTTTCGCTGCCGGTATTTGGCGTAAACCCACAGCCCCGCTGGGACTGTGAGCCCGCTGTAGGCGCCTGCTGGATTTATGATCCGAGGGATGGCTCCCGGCTGTTCCAGCTGGCTCAAAGCCGAAACCAGGTGAACGAGATTGCCCTGACCCTGGGCCGACTGATTCGCAACCTGCAGCAGGGCAGTTCCGGCTCCTGATCCGCACTGATTGCAAGGTCCTGGCCGTTATTCGGCCAGGTCACCCCGTTCGCCCTCCCGCCAGGCACCCGGGGTGACGCCGGTCCACTTCTTGAAGGCCCGGTGAAACGTTGAAGGCTCCGTAAAGCCCACCCGCTCGGCAATATCGTTGATCGGCAACTCCTGATGGCTCAGGTAGTAAATGGCCATATCCCGCCGTAGCAGATCCTTGATCTCCTGGAACGACGTATTTTCCTGCTTGAGCCGCCGCCGGAGGGTTTGCGGGCTGGTGTGAAGCTCCTGGGCAATCCAGTCAAAATCCGGCATAGGCTTGGAAAAATCCCGGCCAATCAGCCCCCGAATTCTACCCGTCCAGGTGTTGCTTTCGTCTGGCCGGGATAACAGATCCGCAGGCGAGGTTTTCAGAAACTGGCGCATCTCCGGCTTGTCCCGGATCACTGGGGCGGAGAGAAAGCGCTTGCTGAAGGTGAGGGCGATGCAGTCGGAGTTGAACGCCAGTGGGCAATGGAAGATATGGCGGTACTCATCGCCATGCTCGGGGCGGGGATAGTTGAACTCCGCCTTCTCCAGCTCCACCGGCTGGCCAATCAGCCAGCTGCCCAGGCGGTGCCAGATCACCAGGATGCTCTCGCGCAGGAAATAGCTTGGGTCGTGAATCTCGCCCTCGATACGGGCCACCAGCCGGGCGTTGTCTTCGTTAACTTCCAGTTCCATGCTCACCATGGGCTCAAACAGGCGGGAGAAGCGGAACGCCTGCTCGTAGACTTCTTCCAGCGTCTGGCAATTAATCACCAGGGCGCACATGGTGGCAAAGGTGCCGGTGCGGGCCTTCCGCGGCCCCATGCCCATAAACTCGTCACCGGTGCGGTTCCAGATCACCTGCATCAGCCGGCTGAACTGGTCGCTGCTTACCCGGGCCATGTCTATGCGCAGCAAATCCGGCGAAATGCCGGCCTCCTGCAGCAGCGCACGGCTATCCAGCCCCAGGCGCTCCGCGCCGGAGAGGGATGCTTCAACGAAATGCTTTGAAACCGTAAGCGTAGACATAACCGGTGCCATTGATGGAAACGATGTTCATCATAAGTGCCCCGAGGGACAATGCAACCATCTGATTTCGCGAAAGATGGAAGATTCTGCCAATGGGAATGAAGGAACCGGCAGTTGGCCCCCTCTGCAAAACCCGGCAGCATGAGCCACAGTAATAACAATACCTCAGATCAACCAATGGAGACGACCATGGCAGGCCCACTGAACGCCCTGAAAATACTCGATTTCAGCACCCTGTTACCCGGCCCCTACGCCACCATGATGCTTGCCGACATGGGCGCGGAGGTGCTGCGTGTGGAAGCGCCGGACAGGGTAGACCTGGCCAAGGTAATGCCCCCGTTTGATGGCAAGTTCAGCACCACCTTCTCGTACCTCAGTCGTGGCAAGCAGACACTCCAGCTCAACCTGAAACAGCCTGAGAGCGTGGAGAAGGTGAAAGAACTGGTCAAAGACTACGACATCGTAGTGGAGCAATTCCGCCCGGGTGTGATGGATCGGCTGGGCATTGGCTACGAAACCCTCAAAGCCATCAACCCGAATCTGATTTACTGTGCCATTACTGGTTACGGCCAGACCGGCCCCTACAAAGATCGCGCCGGCCATGACATCAACTACCTGGCCATCTCCGGCGTCGCCAGCCACTGCGGCCGCGCCGACAGCGGCCCGCCTCCCATGGGGATCCAGATTGCCGACGTGGCCGGCGGCTCTCACCACGCGGTGATGGGCATTCTCGCTGCGGTCATCCAGCGCCAGCAAACCGGGCAGGGCGCCTTCATCGACATCAGCATGACCGACGCCGCCTTCTCCCTCAACGCCATGGCCGGCGCCGCCGCCCTGGCCGGCGGCCAGCCCCAGAAGCCCGAGGGCGGCATGCTCAATGGCGGCACCTTCTACGATTACTACCAGACCAGCGATGGCCGTTGGTTGTCGGTAGGCAGCCTGGAGCCGCAGTTCTCCGCACGGTTGTGTGACACGCTCGGACTCAGCGAGGTGAAGAGCTTCGCCCTGAGCCAGAACCCTGAGCATCAGCAGAAGTTGAAGGCTGCCATTAAAGAGAAGATTGGAGCGAAAACGTTTGCCGATTGGCGGGCAATTTTTGCCGAGGTGGATGCTTGTGTGGAGCCTGTGCTGACGATCGAGGAGGCGGCGGAGCATCCGCAGATTAAGGCGCGGGGGATGGTGGTTGAGAGGGATCGGGGGGATGGTGTGGGGCAGCGGCAGTTAGGTTGTCCGATTCGGCATGTTGCGGCGTCAGATTAAAGAGTGAATTGGTGTTCATTTGCGGGCAAAAACTAAAGTCGTCTGCTAATTTGTGATAGTGAGTCAGGTTTTTGGCTCCTATCCAACAATTACAATGGACGATTTATTATGAGATGGCTAAGCGATAGTTCTCAACACGCCCACCTGGGTGTGTTGAAAGCTGCTGGAGTAATGCTTGCTTCCAGCATGTTGTTAGTCGGTTGTTTTGGCGGCAGCTCATCGGGTTCCGGTTCAAGTGTCGACGAAACGCTATTCCCCGCAGACGGTAAGTTCAACGCTACCATTCGCAGGACCACCAATGGCGTGCCTCACGTCAAAGCCGACAACCTCGCATCGGCGGCATTCGGCGCGGGTTACGCCCAAACTCAGGACAATGTGTGTTTGTTGGCGGAGGCAATCGTCAAGGCCAGGAGCGAGAGAGCAAAGTATTTTGGGCCAGGGCCCGGGGATATCAACATCATCAATGATTTCAGTTTTAAGGCCCAGAAAATTCTGAGTGGCGCCGAAGCTGAATATCCGAGCCTCAGTAGTGAGACCAGAGCCCTCATCGAGGGATTTACCGCTGGCTACAATAAGTATGTGAAAGAAACAGAGTCGGCAGATTTACCTCCGGAGTGCCGGAATCAACCTTGGGTAAAAGAGATCACACCTGTTGATCTGTTTGCTCACTACCGGATCGTCGGTCAATACGCCAGTGGCGCTTTGTTTGCCACGGGAGCCGTATTCCTGGCAGTGCCGGACGGCGAATCACCTTCTCCAACACCGGTGATGGATGCGGCCTCACGAGATACCTCTTCCGATGAAATGCTACGGAAACTGGTTGCAAACGCAACGTCAAACGCGGCCAATCAAATCGATTATCAGGATTTCGGGCTTGGTAGTAACGCCTGGGGTGTTGGTGGAGACCTGACGGAGCAGGGTAAAGGTGCGTTGCTGGCAAACCCGCATTTTCCCTACACCGGCCACAGGAGGCTATACCAAGTCCAGATGACCGTTCCTGGCTACCTGAATACCAACGGAGCGGGGCTGCTGGGTACCGCGATTCCATTGATTAATTTCAATGAGAATCTGGCATGGTCTCATACGGTAACCACTAGCCGCCGTTTTACGTTATATGAATTGAAACTCAAAGACGGCGATAACTTCACTTACCTGAAGGATGGTCAGGAGCGGCCCATAACCTCAGAAACCTACAGAATCGAGGTGAACAACGGCTCTCCAACACCAACTATTCTTGAGAAGACGTTCTACTTCTCAGAGTATGGCCCTATGTTGGCCGCTGATGCGGTAACCAGCGGCGGCCTCCCCGCCTGGGGCGCAGCGGGTACTGCATACACCTATCGGGATGCGAATGCCTCTACTCAGCGGCTATTGGATACCTGGCTGCAAATGAGCCGGGCCAGTACTTTGGCTGAGTTCCGGCAAGTGTTCCAGAATTGCGGCACCACATTCTGGACTAATACCACCTACGCGGATGATCAGGGCAACGCCTATTACATTGACAGCAGCTCGGTGCCGCATCTTTCGGATGCTGCGCTGGCGGTTGTAGATTTTAAGCGAAAGGTCAGCCCCGAATACAATCAGCTCTTTAATGCAGGCCTGACTTTGCTGGATGGAAGTAAGTCCCGCGATGATTGGGTAGAGGGTGAATGCGGCGGTTTGGTGCCCTATGAAAAACGGCCTCAGTTACTTCGTACCGATTGGGTGCAAAACTCCAATGACAGTTACTGGGCAACCAACCCGGATGCTTTCCTGACAGGGTTTTCCCCCCTCTTCGGCTCAGAAGAAACGCCCCTGAACCCAAGAACCCGTATCGGCATCAAAATGTTGCAAAACCCTTCTGATCCGGGATTTGCTGCCGGCGCGCCGGCTGGGCAAGATGGGAAGTTTGGGGCGATTGATCTGATCAACGTGATCTACAACAACCGTACCTGGTACGCAGAGGAGTTCCTGCCCGAGTTGCGGGACCGTTGTACGTTGATTGGCAGCGACCCCGTGAATCTTTCGGGCGGTGGCTCCAGGGCTGTGGAGGAGGCCTGTGATGTCCTGCAGGACTGGAATGGCGTATATGATGTGGATAGCGTTGGCGCCCATGTGTTCCGGGTATTCATTGCTAACTACCGGAACAGTTTTGGGGCGGACCTGACCGTTCCGTTTGATCCTAGCGATCCCGTTGCAACCCCCGCGTCGCCGTCAGAAGCTACTAAAGGTACGGCGGATGATGCAATGTTGATAGCGCTTGCCGAAGGGCTTGAAGCTCTGGATTCCGTTGGAATTGCCTACGATGTGGCGCTCGGGCAGGTGCAATACTATCAGCCGAGCGGTGGAGTGCCGCCTGGTGGTACCCCAGTTGAGCAGCTTCAGTCGTTTCCCTGGCATGGAGGTGACGGGACTATCGATGGCGCCTTTAATGCGATTGGTGTAGTGGCCTCGCCTGTTGCCGAAGACACGGTATTTCCAAGGATTGCCCCTTCGACCATTGGTAACACGGCGGGGCTTTCTGATCAGCCTGGCGAAGGTTGGTTGATGGCCAGGGGGACCAGTTGGCATTTCGGTCTGGAGTTCACAGACGAGGGCCCTCAGGCCTATGGACTGGTGAGCTACTCCCAGTCGAGTGATGAGGGATCACCATACTTCAATGATCAGGGACTGCGTTACTCGGAGAAGGATTATCGGAAGCTGTACTTCAGTGATGGTGAGATTGAGGCGAATCTCATTCCCAACGGGACAATCCAGATCATGACTGAGTAAGGCGGGAAGAGCGCGGGCGTTACAACAACGTACGCCCGTGCTATTTGCTAGTTCGTGCGATTCGCTAGTTAGAGGTACAAAAAAAGAGGCGGCCTGAGAGGCCGCCTCTTTTTTCTTCACGAGTTAAGTGTTCAATCCTGCTGGACGATATCCTCGTAATTCGCGTTACCGAGAATGTTAGGAACAACGGTTCCAGCCCCTCCCAGTTCTTCGATGATACTCACAGTCTGGCTTACCATCTCTGTAAAGACAAGTGCGTCGAGAGGGCCGCCCTGCGGAAGCACAGGCGTACTGTGGGTGCCTTCGGTGTAGCGAGTTATCGCAGGAAGGTCAACCGGGACACCGGCAGTTGTGACATTGTTGGCATTTAACAGTCGTGCGAGTGGTTCTGTGCCAGACAGGTAAGCGTCAAATGCGTTACCCAGGGGGGCTGCCAACGCATCGTTTGGAATTACATTGTCACCATTTACCTGAGAGAGCAGCACCGGTGTAGCCGATGCATTCAGGCTGCCTGTGAAGTTGATTGGGTCCACGGAGTCCACGGTAGCCTGGAATACATTCAGGAACGTCTCCAGAGCGCCGTCGCCTTGCTCAAGACCTGCGGCTGCTTGTAGGCCACCCAGAATCCGTGGTGCGAAGGTCGGGGAGTTTTCAAGCATACGAACGATGCCGGCGCCAGGCGTCAGCAGTTGAGCGGCAATAATGTCATCCTCAGTGGCTGCGGTTTCGTTGGCGACTGCAACGAAAGGCGCTCCCACGATCGTGCCGAGTGAGTGACCGACAAAATAAACGCTATCTGCATCCAGATCGGCACCTGCGTTGCCGTCAAAGTCGAGGCCCGCAAGCGATGCACGAACGTTGAGTAGGTCAACCACTGCCTGACGGTTCTTGTCCCGGGTGTTGGTAAAGTTCGTCAGGTTAATGAACAGACTACCGGACTCCCCGGAGGTTGCTGTCATGGCCGTCGGCTGGGTTGCAGCGTTGGCGGTGAAATCGAAGTGCCTTTCATGCTCGGTTTTGGCAATGCCTGGAACGGTTGAGCCAGCGTTTGCAACAGTGTTCTCAAAAGAGCGGAGAGCGCGAATGGCTCCATCGAGAGCTGCATCACCGGAAGTTCCGCCTGTAACGACACTCTGGATCAACGCGGCCGAATCTTCAGGAGTTTGACCTGTAGCGCCCACTACAAAGCCGATAGCCAGTTGGCCAGCAATCACCGCCTGAACATTAGTGTCGGTCGGTGCCAAGCTTTCTGGTAACCCGTTCGCTTGCCCCACAGTCAACAGTTGGGTTGCCAGACCAGCCTGAGCTTCCGCACTGAACGGAGTCACACCGTGAACCGGTTGATCGATAACGACGACGGCAACCCCGGAGTTATGAGCAAGTGCACTACCAAAGGTAAGTGCGGTACTACGGTCAGTGGTAATGCCGTGCATGTACATGACGGTTTCAAGCGGCGTGCTACCATCGTAATCGGCCGGGTAGAGAACCATGATGGGAACGGTGACGTCTTGAGTCTTGGCCGGGAACGGGAATCGATAGTTCACGACCTCACTAACCATTGGGTCTGATTGCGCAAGTTCAACGCCAAGCTGATCGCCGGCGACAGCCGCCAAGGCTGCATTGGCTTTCCAGCTTTGAGTGTTAATTACGGAACCTTCGGCATCCGACGATCCGGTTGGAACCCCGAGATAGTAGGGAAGGTCGATGGTACCCTGAACAATATTAACGTCACCGAAATCGACAAACTGGCTCGCGATTGCCGATACCTGAGTCACATCCTGCGGGGTACCGAACTCTGCGGTAGAGCTGAGGTCAGCGGGCGTTGGCAACAGTTCACCGGCGGTGAATGCTCCAACCAGTGCGTCCGCTTGGCCATCAGCAGTGGGCTCTGCTGCAGCTACGGCAGCATTACCGATGCCAAACAAAGTAAAGAAGTCAGTTTCTCCTTCATCCCGCGCCTCTTTTACCGCATCGAAACGGATGGATGCGAGGATCGTCTCTTTAAAAAAGGTCTTTGGGTCAGCGATGTACTGCAGAACACGCTGATCATTTGAAGTTGTGAAGCTGTAAGAGATAGCGATGCTTTCTTCAGTGAGCGCCGTTGGTCTCGCCTGATTGGGTACACCAAAGAAGCTGGCCGCTACCTTCTCCCAGAAGCCATCCACGATCTGACGTACAGGAGCAAGAGCAGTTGGGTTGCCCAGAACTCGAGTGGGATCAGCTACATCGCGATAGAGTGGCGACTGAACAATCGGGTCGCCGTTAACGTCGAGCACTTCTTTGGTGACAACTACCAGGTAGCGCTTGAACGGGTTAAGTGGCTTGGTCGGGTTGATGCGTATTGCGGAATTGCCGTCAAGCGTGACTACTTCAGCAACATAATCAGGTGATTGGGTTAAACCGAAGAGATAGGCTCCGGCCTGCGCCTGATTGCGGCCACTCAGATCCTGTGGAGCGGCACCAGCAGCTACCTGGGCTGTGATGGCCAGCGGAATGGTTGGCGACTCGCCGGCACCCAGACCGCGAACCGGATCACCGCTTGCGTATTCAAGCTCAATCAAGAATACGTTCTGGTTTGGGTTCGGAATAACGCTGGTAGGATCTGCTGGGTCCGTGAGAATGAAGGCGCGAGAATCAACAGAATCTTCATCGATCTGACCGTTAAACTGCACAACAGCGGGAGCGATGGATGATGCACCGCTCAGTTGATTAAGGGCTGTTGTGACAGGGGGGGCGGAGTCGGCCACGCTGAACGAGCCGTCCGCTTCGTTGATGCTTGTCGCCGGGTTGTCCGAACGGAAAATCAGGTCATTGGGCAGCGGCAATTGGCCAGTCACCGGATTGAACAGCGGCCACGTTTTGCCATCCAGTTCAGGATTACTGATCTTATAATTGGGATTCGCATTACCCCCATCGCCGGCGCTATCGAAGCAACCAGTCAACCCAAGGGAAGAAGCCACGGCAAGACTTATTAGAGTTTTCTTGAACATGGGTGGAACCTTTTCCTGTTGTTGTGTCGTTATATCCGGCGTAGACGGAACCGGTCGGCCCCTGAATTCCGTGCTTTTGCCTGTTCTGCTTTTATGAATTCGTTCGTTGTCTGAAATTGTAGCCAGCACTTGAGCCAATTTCTGTAGCTTTGACTATAGCGACAGTCTGGCAAGTGTTGATCAGCCAAAAGTGTGATTCTGCTTTCGGAATCCCTCCCCGCACAGTCGGAGTGGCCTTTCTGAAAAATAGTGGGCACCGGCGGGTTTGTCGAGTCCTATCGGGTTCATTTCTGGTAAACTCACGCTTCCTTATATAAGCAGGGGCTGCCTGGGTGGCTCCGCACACTTCCGATAATCAGAAAGCTGATGAGGCGACTATGACCACTGTTATCCGCCAGGACGACCTGATCGAAAGCGTAGCCGATGCGCTGCAGTTTATTTCCTACTATCACCCCAAGGATTTTATTCAGGCTGTGTACGAGGCCTATCAGCGCGAAGAGTCCCAGGCTGCCAAGGATGCCATGGCCCAGATCCTGATTAATTCCCGGATGTGTGCCCAGGGCCATCGCCCGATCTGCCAGGACACCGGCATTGTGACCGTATTCGTGAACATTGGCATGGATGTGAAATTCGAGTGCGACATGCCGCTGGACGACGTGATCAACGAAGGCGTGCGCCGTGCTTACACCCACCCGGACAATGTTCTTCGTGCCTCCGTGCTGGCAGACCCGGACGGCAAGCGCCAGAACACCAAGGACAACACCCCCGCCATCATCCATTACAAGATGGTGCCGGGTAACACGGTAGACGTGCACGTGGCAGCCAAGGGCGGCGGCTCTGAAGCCAAGTCCAAGTTTGCCATGCTGAACCCGTCTGACTCGGTGGTGGACTGGGTGCTGAAGATGGTGCCGCAGATGGGTGCCGGCTGGTGTCCGCCTGGTATGCTGGGTATTGGTATTGGTGGTACCGCCGAGAAGGCAATGGAACTGGCCAAGGAAGCCCTGCTGGACCCGATCGATATTCACGATCTGCAGGCCCGTGGCGCGTCCAACCGATCTGAAGAGTTGCGCCTGGAGTTGTTCGAGAAGGTCAACGAGTTGGGTATTGGCGCCCAGGGTCTGGGTGGTCTGACAACGGTTCTGGATGTGAAGGTTAAGGATTTTCCGACACACGCGGCCAACAAGCCGGTGGCGATTATTCCGAACTGTGCCGCCACCCGCCACGCGCATTTTGTGCTGGATGGCTCTGGCCCGTCCCTGCAGACACCACCGAGCCTGGACGACTGGCCAGAAATCACCTGGGAAGTGGGTGAGAACGTGCGCCGTGTAAACCTGGACACCGTGACTCCGGAAGACGTGAAAGACTGGCAGCCCGGTGAAACTGTTCTTCTGTCTGGCAAAATGCTGACTGGCCGTGACGCCGCCCACAAGAAGATGGTGGATATGATCGAACGTGGCGAGGAGCTGCCGGTGGATCTGAAAGGCCGCTTCATCTATTACGTAGGCCCGGTTGATCCGGTACGTGAAGAAGTGGTTGGCCCGGCTGGCCCCACCACGGCCACCCGTATGGACAAGTTCACTGACACCATGCTGGAGAAAACCGGCCTGACCGGCATGATCGGTAAAGCCGAGCGTGGCCAGGTTGCTATTGATGCGATCAAGAAGCACGGCGCGGTATACCTGATGGCGGTGGGCGGTGCGGCGTACCTGGTATCCAAGGCGATCAAGGGTGCCGAAGTGGTGGCCTTCGAAGAGCTGGGTATGGAAGCCATTTACGAGTTCGAAGTGGAAGACATGCCGGTAACCGTAGCGGTGGATTCCCGTGGCAGCTCCGTGCACCAGACTGGCCCGGTTGAGTGGCACGACAAGATCATTGCTGCCAAAGCGGTTTGATCTGAGTCTTTGTTAGTCTCGGTGGCAGCCTTGGGCGTTCGGCTCAGGGCTGCCACTGAAAGTCCTTCATCTTTACCTTTCCTTTATACACCTCCACCCCCTCCAGTCTCAGCTTCTCGGTTTGAAGCTGGCAGGTTTCTGTGCCTCCAGGAAAAGCGATCTGGCCGTTGCTGCGGATAACCCGGTGCCAGGGGATGCTGTGGCCGGCGGGCAGTTTGCCCAGGGCCCGACCAACAAAGCGCGCCTGGCGGCCCAGGCCGGCCATGGCGGCGACCTGGCCGTAGCTGGCCACTTTTCCTTGCGGAATGGCGGCCACTACCTGCCAGATTTTCTGCTCTTTTGTCGGTTCCTTGTCGAACTCGTCCATTCAGAGCCTCATGCGTCTGCGCACTAGAGACGCAGTGCGCCGTCCACTTCGATCATACGGCCGGAGACGTAGTCGTTCTCGAAGATGAACGCCACGGCAGAGGCGATTTCCTCCGGCTTACCCATGCGCTTGAGCGGAATGCCCGCGGTCATTTTCTCCAGGGCTTCGGGTTTCATGGAGGCTGTCATTTCGGTTTCGATGAAGCCGGGGGCGATGCCCATGCAGCGGATGCCGTAGCGTGCCAGTTCCTTGGCCCAGACCGGCACCAGGGCCGATACGCCGGCCTTGGCGGCAGAGTAGTTGCTCTGGCCCATGTTGCCGGCGCGGGAGATGGAGGCGATGTTGATAATGACGCCCTGGTCACCGTTTTCGATCATGCGGGTGGCGGCTTCGCGGCCGCATAGGAATACGCCGGTGAGGTTTACATCAATGACGGACTGCCACTGGGCCAGTTCCATGCGTTTTTCCAGTTTGCCGTCCTTGAATTTCACCATCAGGCCGTCGCGCAGAATGCCAGCGTTGTTTACCAGACCGTTCAGGTGACCAAAGTCGTTGATGATAGCCTGGAAGGTTTTCTCAACATCGTTTTCTTTAGCGACGTTGCAGACATAGGTTTTTGCATCGCCACCGGCTTGTTTGCAGGCGTCGGCGGCTTCCGTCAGTTTGTCTTCCATCAGGTCGATGAGCGCGAGCTTGGCGCCTTTGGCTGCCAGGTATTCTGCCATGGCGCGGCCGAGGCCCTGGCCGCCGCCGGTGATTGCGATCACTGAATCTTGAAGTTTCATGGTTTGCCCTAATTAAGTTCAGAGGTGGTTTACGTTCTCTGTGTGTCTGCATCGTTTTTATAAGGAGGCATTTTGCCCGTTTTCCTTTTTCTTTTCATTATTCTGCCCATCGCCGAGATGGTGGTTCTGATCAAGGTCGGCGGCCTGATCGGGGTGTTGAACACCATCGGGCTGGTGCTGCTGACCGCCGTCATTGGCGCCTGGCTGTTGCGCCAGCAGGGGTTGGCCACGTTATTGCGGGCGAACCAGCGCTTGAACAGCGGCGAATTGCCGGCAAAGGAAGTGGCTGAGGGGCTGATTCTGGCCGTGGGCGGGGCCTTGTTGCTGACACCGGGGTTTATTACCGATGCGGTGGGGTTTGCCTGTTTGCTGCCGGGGTCCCGGCACTGGCTCGCGGCGAAGGCTTTGAGGCGAATGACGGTAGCCGGCCAGAGTCGGAGCTTTTATTTTGGTGCTGGCGGCGGTGCCGGGCCATTCGGGCAGGGTCCGTTTGAAGGGCACGGACCGTTCGGGCCGCAGCGGCCGTTTGATCGGGATGCCAATGGCGACATTATTGAAGGTGAATATCAGGATCAGACGGAGAGCGATCGGGAACGCCTCGAGCGGGCACGGGAGCGCGGTGAGGGCGACGAAAAAAAGTGAAATTTTTTTCGCTCCGGGTGTTGAAAACGTTGGTGGCAACCCCATTAACTCACCACAGATTCGTCTCAGGCTGAAAACTGCTGTCTATCAGTGGCTTGGATGCCGGGGCAATTTGTCCGGTCCGGGGTTCCGGCCAGACACTTTTAACATGCAATTGTCATTGCCACATTAATCTGACTATTGGAGAAACCGAGCAATGAAAATTCGTCCGCTACACGATCGTGTTGTCGTACGCCGTAAGGAAGAAGAAGAGAAAACTGCGGGTGGCATCGTGCTGCCGGGTAACGCCAAAGAGAAGCCTTCCCAGGGTGAGGTAGTTGCTGTGGGCAATGGCCGTATTCTGGATAACGGCGAAACCCGTGCACTGGCGGTCAAGGTGGGTGACACCGTGGTCTTCGGTCAGTATGCCGGTAACACCGTAAAGGTTGACGGTGAAGAGCTGCTCATCATGAGCGAAAGCGAAATCTACGGCGTGCTTGAGTGATCGCAGCAGCGATAAGTACGAACGCTCATTAATCCGATCTTATTCAACTTCGGTTTAACGAACAGGAATAGAAGACATGGCAGCAAAAGACGTTAAATTCGGTGATAGCGCCCGCAAACGCATGGTTGCAGGTGTAAACATCCTGGCAGACGCAGTCAAGGTAACCCTGGGCCCGAAAGGCCGTAACGTGGTTCTGGAGAAGTCTTTCGGCGCTCCGACCGTGACCAAAGACGGTGTGTCTGTGGCCAAGGAAATTGAGCTGAAAGACAAGTTCGAGAACATGGGCGCGCAGATGGTCAAGGAAGTTGCTTCCCAGGCCAACGAAACCGCTGGTGACGGTACCACTACCGCAACGGTTCTGGCCCAGTCCATCGTCAATGAGGGCATCAAGGCAGTGACTGCCGGCATGAACCCGATGGATCTGAAGCGCGGTATCGACAAGGGGACGGCTGAAGCCGTTAAAGCCATTCGTGAAATGGCCAAGCCCTGCGACGACAGCCGTATGATCGCCCAGGTTGGCACCATCTCCGCCAATGGTGATGAGACCATCGGCAAGATCATTGCAGACGCCATGGAGCGCGTAGGCAAAGAAGGCGTCATTACCGTTGAGGAAGGCCGTGGCCTGGAAGACGAGCTGGACGTGGTTGAAGGCATGCAGTTCGACCGCGGCTACCTGAGCCCGTACTTCATCAATAACCAGGACAACATGTCTGCCGAGCTGGATGACCCGTACATCCTGCTGGTTGACAAGAAAATCTCCAATATCCGCGAACTGCTGCCGGTGCTGGAAGCTGTTGCCAAGGCTGGCAAGCCGCTGCAGATCATCGCCGAAGACATCGAAGGCGAAGCCCTGGCCACTCTGGTTGTGAACAACATGCGTGGCATCGTTAAGGTGAACGCGGTTAAAGCGCCTGGCTTTGGTGACCGTCGTAAGGAAATGCTGCAGGACATCGCCATTCTGACCGGTGGTACTGTGATTTCCGAGGAAGTAGGCCTGACTCTGGAGAACACCACTCTGGATGATCTGGGTACTGCCAAGCGCGTTAACGTGACCAAGGAAAACACCACTCTGATCGGCGGTGCCGGCGCTCAGGGCGATATCGAAGCCCGCGTTGAGCAGATCCGCAAGCAGATCGAAGACAGCACTTCTGACTACGACAAAGAGAAACTGCAAGAGCGCGTAGCCAAGCTGGCTGGCGGTGTTGCCGTGATCAAGGTTGGTGCCGGCTCTGAAGTGGAAATGAAAGAGAAGAAGGCCCGCGTTGAAGACGCGCTGCACTCCACCCGCGCTGCCGTTGAAGAAGGCATCGTAGCCGGTGGTGGTGTGACCCTGATCCGCGCCATTGCGGCCCTGGACAAGGTAGACGCCATCAACGAAGAGCAGAAAGCCGGCGTGAACATTCTGCGCCGTGCCATGGAAGCGCCGCTGCGTCAGATCGTATTCAACGCAGGTGGTGAATCCTCTGTTGTGGTTGCCAAGGTGAAAGAAGGCGAAGGTTCCTTCGGCTTCAACGCCGCAACCGAGCAGTACGGCGACATGCTGGAAATGGGTATCCTGGATCCTGCCAAGGTCACCCGTTCTTCCCTGCAGGCGGCTGCCTCCGTAGCATCCCTGATCATCACCACCGAGGCGATGGTCGCGGACGAGCCTGAAGACGAGAAAGCTGGCGGTATGCCAGACATGGGTGGAATGGGCGGAATGGGAGGCATGGGCGGCATGATGTAATGCCGGCCAGGTCCCGACCAGATCTCAGTTTCTGAGGTCTGGCCCGATCTACCCCTGAAAAACCCCGCGCTGGTTCACACTGGTGCGGGGTTTTTCGTTATTTTTGTCATGAAGTTGCCCAATGGCTTTGTTAGACTCGGTTACCCGTTCATTAACGTGCAAAACTCAATGACTGAACCCCAAGCCAAGCCTTTCCTGCGCCCTGCCAAGATCCTGCTGATGTTGCTGCTTGGCTTGCTGGTGTATGGCGTGGTTCTGGTGCTGTGGGTGCCGGCGGGATGGGTTTGGCATCAGGCTTCCCGGTATGTCCAGTTGCCACCGCAGGTAGTGGTGCAGCAGGTGTCGGGTCGGCTCTGGGATGGCGCCGCAGGCGTTGTGGTTGCCGGTTTTCCGGCCCGGGTGCAGTGGACGTTGGGGTGGCCCTCGCTGACCGGATTGGAGTTACCGATTGGAATTTCCCTGGCGTCGTCACAATCCCGGGTGGAGGGAACTGCTAGTATCGGTTGGCCGGGTAACCTGGATGTTACGGCCCGCGGCCGAATAGCGGTAGAGGAATTCGAAGATCTGATTCGCCAGAGCGGCGGAGCGATGATTGAAGGGGACGTCAGTATCGATCGACTACGCCTGGTCTTCGCGGATAACCGATTACAGCAAGCCGACGGTGTCGGGCGCTGGAATGGCGGGCTGGTTACCTGGCCTATGGGGAATCAGACCGGGCAGGCAGAGTTCCCGCCTATGCAGGCTAATGTAGATACCACCGAGGGTGGCGTTGCTTTGACGGTATCGGAGCAGGGCGGCGATGGCCCCGCTGCGGATGCCAGCATTCTTTGGGACGGCATGATGGAGCTCAGGGTGTATAAGCGCATGGTCGACCTGGCGCAACAGCCATGGCCCGACAGTGCGCGCCCGGGTGATGTGGTGTTCCGGGTTCGTCAGCCAATACTGCCGGGAGGGTTCTGACGTGGCAGGATTGGCAGTACATCATCAGGAGCGTCTATCCAGAGCCCTGGCAAACATTATTCTGGTCGCCCTGGTGGTTTATCTGAGTATTTCGGCGGCCAAACTGACCTGGTTGTATGCATGGTCTGATCGGCCGGTTCCGGATGTCCCGGCACGGTTGGGTGGCCAACCTGGCGCCCAGAACCGGGTGCCCCAGGCTTCCATCGCCGGTTACGAATTTTTCGGCCGGCCAGAGCGGCAGGCCGGTGTGGCAGAGGTTGTTCGCCGCAGCGCACCGGAAACCGGACTTCGGTTGCGCCTCGAGGGGGTGCTGATAGGGCAGCGGCCGGAAGACTCCGGTGCTATAGTTGCCGGAAGCAATGGTGAAACTGAGTATTACCGGGTAGGTGAAACCCTGCCCGGTAATGCAGAGCTGGCCGAGGTGGAATCAGACCGCATTCTGATTCGGCGTGGGGGCCGCTATGAATCGCTCGCATTTGAAGAGCAGCTGGACTCTTCGGTAATGGTTGCGGACGCACCGGTTCAGGCGGCAGAATCGCCCGATGATTTCCTGGCCGGGGCCAGGCAGCAGCTGGATGCAGAAGGGGCTGCGGCATTGGCGGCTTACGGCTTACGGCCAGCGGATGACAGCGGCGCTTCTGGGTATGTGTACGATGGCTCCAACCCGATGCTCAATGCGGTCAATCTGCGCCAGGGCGATGTCATTACTGCCATTAACGGTCAGCGCCTGGGTGATGTAGAACAGGATAAATCCCTGCTGGAAGACTGGCGAAGCCAGGCCCAGCTGGATATCGAGATAGAACGAGACGGCTCCATACTGACCGTCAGCTATGCCATACCCGAGCAGTGGCGCTGATCGGGAACATTACAACAGGACGATATCGCCAGATGTATAACCACAAGACCAACGTACTCCGGACCCTCGTGTTTCTTCTGCTGTTGCCAATCCTATCGGTGGCTCAGGCACAGGATGAAACCTGGCGGTTGAACCTCAAGGATGCGGACATCCGGGCCTTTGTCACTCAGGTGGCGGATATTACCGGGTACAGTTTTGTGGTGGACCCCAGGGTTAAGGGCAAGGTGACCGTACTGTCCAGTGCGCCCATGAACAAGCACGAAATCTATGATCTGTTCCTGGCGGTATTGAATGTGCACGGTTTCACCGCCATTCCCGGGGAAGAAGTGATCAAGATCATCCAGCAGGTGGATGCAAAGCAGTCTGCCGAGATTCTGGATCGATTCGAGGTTACCCCATCTGAACAGCTGATTACCCGGGTTATCCAAATTGATAATGCCAATGCCCTGGAGTTGGTGCCCATCCTGCGCCCGCTGGTGGCCAAGTATGGACATCTGGCCGGCGTGGCAGCAGCTAACGCGCTGATTGTCAGTGACCATTCTTCCAATATTCAGCGTATTGAGCAGATCGTTCGCGAACTGGACAGCCCTTCCAAATACGAGGTTGAGGTTATCCAGCTCAGGGAAGCCTGGGTGGGCGATATGGTCAAACTCCTGCAGGAACTCGCGCCCGATGAATTGCGTCGTGGTAGCGGTGATAGTTCCGCGAGAAAGTACAGCGTGACTGCGGATGAGCGGAGCAATCGGCTGATTCTCAGGGGCGACGAGACTTTTCGTGACAAAATGCGGGGCTTGATTCGCCAGCTTGATCAGCCCTCGGCAACTGGCGGCACGACAAAAGTCATCCGACTCAAGCACGCTGACTCCAAAGCCCTGACCGAAATCCTAAAGGGCGTGATGGGCGAAGTGGTGCGGGAATCGAGTACCGGCAGTGGTTCCGGGGGCAGTGGCTCATCGGGTAGCCGTTCCGCAAGCTTCTCGGTGTTCGCCGATGAAGGTTTGAATGCGTTGGTTGTCCGTGGCGAGCCGTCGTTGATGCAGGAAGCCGAGCAAATTGTGGCCGCTCTGGATGTGCGCCGGGCTCAGGTGATGATTGAAGCGGCGATTGTCGAGATCAGTGACGAGCTGGGAGATCAGTTGGGTGTCCAACTGGCGGCTGGTGATGAGTCTGCCAACGCTTTCCCGGTAATGGGCACTAACCTTACCAGTGGTGAGGGCATGCTGGGGCTGAACTCGGTGATTGGTGCGCTGGTAGGCGATACCCTGCCGCAGTTGGGCGGCGGCATTACCGTTGGCGCTGGCCAGCGGGATCGGGACGGTCTCACCTGGGGTATTCTGATTCAGGCGCTGTCTTCCTCATCCGCTGCCAACCTGCTTTCGACACCGAGCATCATTACCTTGGATAATCAGGAATCCGAGATTATTGTGGGCCAGAACGTGCCGTTCCGGACGGGGCAGTCGACGGTTACCGGTGATGGAACCACCAACCCGTTTACCACCATTGAGCGCCGTGATGTGGGCCTTTCCCTGAAAGTAACACCGACCATCAGTGCCGACGGCCTGGTTCGGCTGGTGGTCGAGCAGACCACCGAGGATATCTCTACCACGACGGTCTCTGGCGCCTCTGATCTGATCACCAACAAGCGTGAAATCAAAACCACCGTGCTCGCCGATGATGGTGAAACCGTGGTTCTGGGCGGGCTGATCAAGGATGACTTCCAGGTCAACAAGAGTAAGGTGCCGCTGCTAGGGGATATCCCGTTGCTTGGGCGCCTGTTCTCATCGGAGTCTGAAACCCGCATCAAGCGCAACCTGCTGGTCTTCCTGAGGCCGACCATTATGCTCGGTAAAGACGAGAGCGTGGCTGCCACTACCGAGAAGTTTAACCAGCTGTGGGACGTAAACCTTGAAGTCCGCGAAAAGCTCGGCCTGCCCGCCCCGGAAGACCAGCCCTCAGTGGATATGCTGTTCCAGGGGCGCAGGCAATAGGGTCTCAAGGGTCTGTCCCCGAACGGGGACTGACCCATTTTGGAATCCAAGCACTTAGTTAAAGGGTCTGTCCCCCAGGGTCTGTCCCCGAATGGGGACTGACCCATTTTGGAAGGCTAGGTACGTGGTTAGACTTGGGTGCAACAGACGGGCAAAAGTGGGTCTGTCCCCCAGGGTCTGTCCCCGAATGGGGACTGACCCATCTTGGCGGGCTACGTACGTGGTCAGACTTGGTCGCAACAGACGGGCAAAAGTGGGTCAGTCCCCGTTCGGGGACAGACCCCGGAGAGGCATCGGGCAATCCAGCTGGTCTGCCACCAGCCGCATTAATTCATACTCCCGAACATCCACCTTGCCATCGTGGGTCACGCAGTAGCCGCAGGCGTCGATGACGGCGGGCTTCAGTAGCGGCGACAGCCGATTCAGTATTTCCAGCGCTTCTCTCAGTTCTCGCATGGACACCTTCCCGGCTCTGCTTTCTTCCTGACCGCTACCAAAGCCGGCCATGGCTTCAAGATACAGTTTGTCTGCGTCCTCAGGGGTGTCGGTGCCGGCGCGGGCGAACAGGCTGAGCAGGCGCCGCAGGGCCGGCATCACCTGGCGATAGTTCCTGTATTTAACCGGTACAACCTGTTCTGCGCCAAGCCCGAGATGCCGGTTCAGGAAGGTGGTCAGGGCCAGCTCGAACAGGCTCACCCGGTTGTCGGCTGCGACCAGCTTCTGAACGTTTTCAAGCAGGGCGTCGCGTTCTTCCGGGTCCAGTTTTCGCAATGCCGGCATGGCCAGTTCCAGTACCGGGAAGCGTGCAGTTTCACCCAGTCTTGCCAGGGCTGGCAACATTTTGTCCAGCAGGTCTGGCTGAGCGCCCAGTAGCGGGTGTTCGGTTAACAGTGCCAGTCGTTGTTTCTGGATGCTCGGCGAGAGATCAAAGATCAGCAGGGCATAGCACAGCTGAATCGCGCCGGCGCGGGTGTAGAGCAGGTTACGGAAGGTGGATGGCAATTGTTCCAGAAGCTGGATGGCAAAGGCTTCGCTCTGGGCGCTGACGGTGCCTACCCGTGTGGACAGCTTTTCAGCCGGCTGTGGCGTATTGGGTGCCAGGGAAGAGCGCACCGGTGATGAGCTACTACGGCCCCTGGCAGGCGCCACAACCTGATTGACCAGGTCGTTCAGGCCCGCTTTACCGGCAGTCCTGGAGGTGTCCTGGCGCAGCTTTTGGCTTGGTTCAGTGTCTCGCAGGCGGCTGCGTAAGCGTGCCAGCATACCCGGTTGGATCGCATTGATGCGTTCGTTGATGGGCGGGTGGGACGCGAGCAGGGTGCTGAACTTCATCCGTGCCGACTCGCCAAAACACATGTGGTTCATATCGCTGGCATGGCTGGTGGTGTCCAGGTAGCCGCCCTTCATGCCAATTTTGAACAGGGCGCTGCCTATGCCTTCGGGGTTACGGGTAAATTGTACGGAGGAGGCGTCGGCCAGCATTTCCCTTTGCCGGGATACCGCTGCCTGAATCAGCCGGCCGAAGAACACACCCACATAGCCGATGATCATCAGGGCTAGACCTATCAGGCCCATTGCAGCCTGCGCCCGGCCATCCCGGTTTCGGCTTCGGCCGCCGCTGTAGAAACCTGCCCGAAGCAGGAACTGGCCAATCTGACCTAGCATCAGAATGCCGGCCAGCAGCGCAATCAGCCGGACGTTAATGCGCATATCACCATTCAATATATGGCTGAACTCGTGCCCCACCACGCCCTGAAGCTCGTCTCGGGTGAGGTGGGTAAGTGCGCCGTGCGTAACCACCATAACGGCCTCACCAGGCGTGTAGCCTGCCACAAAGGCGTTGATGCTGGTCTCGTTGTCCATCACGTACAGATCTGGCACGGGCACACCACTGGCGATGGCCATTTCTTCCACGATATTGCGAAGTTTGCGTTCTTCGGGATCGTTGGTGTCGGGCTCAATCGGGCGGGCGCCCACCATTTTGGCCACCCGGCTACCGCCACCAGCCAGGTCTGCCCAGCGCACCAGCGAGCCAACGCCTATAAGCAACACCACCGCGAGTGCGGTGGTGAGTCCGTGGCTGGAGGTGAGCCAGTAATGGAAAGGCAGAACGGAGGTTTGGCTGCGGGTGACAAGGTAACCGACCAGGCAAACGGCCAGGGTAATCAGGGTGACTGCTGTCAGAAACAGGACGATTAACAGGCCGGTATTGCGCCGGGCATGGGCCTGGCGCTGGAAGAAACCGGGGTTTGCCATGATTCAGGCCTCAGAAGCTGACTTTTGGTACCTGGCGCGCTTCCGGGGTTTCCAGTTGCAGCTGGGCGGTTTCCTTGAAGGCAAACATGCCGGCAACAATATTGTTCGGGAACTTCTCGCGGAAAATGTTGTATGTCATCACGCCGTCATTGTAGGCCTGGCGGGCAAAGGCTACCCGGTTTTCGGTGCTGGAGAGCTCTTCCATCAGTTGCTGGATGGTTTCGTTGGCTTTCAGTTCCGGGTAGTTTTCAGAAACGGCGTAGAAGTTTGCCAGGGCTTTGGTCAGCAGGTTCTCGGCACTGCCCAAACGCTGGATCTTGGTGCCGTCCCCCGGGTCTTTCGCCGCGTCTTTCTGGGCGCTGACTGCGTTGTTGCGGGCTTCCATCACCTGGGTCAGCGTCGATTTTTCGTGAACAAGGTAGGCCTTGGCGGCTTCCACCAGATTGGGAATCAGGTCATGGCGGCGCTGTAGCTGCACATCAATCTGCGCAAAGCCATTCTTGAACTGATTACGCAGCGATACCAGGTTGTTGTAGATAAACACCAGGTACAATATGACAACGGCAATAACAACAAGGCCGATGACGGTCGTTCCCATGACTACTCCTCAGGGTGAAAGGTTCAGGCGTTATTTTCCACGATACGGGTATGGAAAGTCTGTACAAACGTCTCAAATTCCTTGGGTGGCAGTGGCTTGCTGAAAAAGTACCCCTGGGCCAGTTTACAACCACGCTGGCTCAGATAGTACTCTTGTTCAGCGGTTTCAACCCCTTCGGCCACAACGGTGAGGTTCAGGCTTTTGCCAAGATCAATGATGGTGTTGGCAATTCGTGTGTCTTCCTCATTGACCAGCAAGTCCCGAATGAACTGCTTGTCGATTTTCAGGTGCTGAACCGGCATCTGCTTCAGGTAGGTGAGAGACGAGTATCCGGTGCCAAAATCGTCCACCGCGATGCTGATGCCTGCCCGATGCAGGCGATGCAGCTTGGCCACGGCATCGCTGAGATTGGTCATGAAGCTGGTTTCGGTGACCTCAAGCTCTAGCCGGCCGGCGGGAATGTTGTGGCGTTTCAGGGTGTTCAGGATGTCATCGACGATGGATTCCTGGCGAAGCTGAACAGCAGACAGGTTCACGGCAATTCTGAGGGGTGAACCTTCACTGGCCCATCGAGCGGCTTGCCAGCAGGCTTGGTCGAGCACCCATTGGCCAATCTCGACGATGGCGCCATTGGACTCGGCAACGGGGATGAAGTGATCCGGGGGAATCATGCCGCGCTCGGGATGTTCCCAGCGCAGCAGTGCTTCGGCACCGATAATGCGTTTGGTCTCGAGGTTGATCTGAGGCTGGTAAACCAGATGGAACTCGTGGTTTGCCAGTGCGTTACTCAGGTCTTTCTCAAGCTGTTTGCGCTCCCGGATCTCCTGATCAATGCTGGCAACGTAGAACTGGAAATGATTGTGTCCGTTCTGTTTGGCCAGTGCCATGGTCTGTTCGGCGCTTTGCAGAAGCCGGTCGGCCTGGTCAGCATCGGAGGGGAACAGGGCAATGCCCAGGGTAGCCGTCATGGATATGCGATGGTTGCCGGCGTTGATCGGGGTGGCGAAGCTGCCCAGAATCTTTTCGGCGGTATCGGCCGCCTGAAATCCATCGCGCAGCCGCTTCTCAACAACCACAAACTGGTCGCTGCCCAGCCGGGCAACACTGAACCGTTCCGAAGGCAGGTTGGCGGTCAGGCGACTGGCGACCGTCTGCAATATGGTGTCGCCAGTTCGGAAGCCGCACTGTTCGTTCACGGATTTGAAGTCATCAATGCCGCAAACCATCAATGCCAGTGTGCCATGGGATTCCCTGGCAGCCACGATGTCGTGTTGCAGGTCTTCCATGAATGCGTCGCGGCTGGGTAGCCCGGTCAGAGTGTCATAGCGTGACAGGCGATTGACCCGATCTTCGGCTTCCTGATGCTTTTTCTGGCTCTCAGCGATAGATACCAGAAGATTATTGGTGGCGTTCACCCATAGCCCAAGCTCGTCTGCCCGATGTCCGTCCGGAACCGCAATCAGCCGGTCGTCGGGCCGTGCCGGGTCGACTGTGCGAACGGACTGTACAATGCGCAAAAGGGGCCGGGTAAGTACCAAGTGGAACACCACGAACAGTACAAGGCCCAGAATCAGTGCCAGTGCAATGCCTGAACCAAAGGTGATTAATGCCCGGTTCAGCCAGTTCTCAGCGATAGGGGCAGTGTCGTAGTGCACTTCAAGGTAGCCGTAGATCGTGTCTGGGCTGGTGCCTCGGTGCAGGCTTTCGCGGTATTCACGAATGCTGCCGAAAATGGGGTCGGTAATGGGGCGGAATGCCCGGTCTTGCAGCGGCCTGAGCCGGCCGCCCAATTGGTCGCCATCCGGGTGGGAAATGCGAGCGAGGTGAATGGGCTCCAGCGCGAAAAGGCCATCAACCACTTGCTGGGCCAGGGTGTCATCAATACTGAAAACGGACTGGGTGGCGGCGTCACGAACCATTGCCATGGTCTGGTTGGCCTGGCGTTCCAGTTCCATGGATACCCGCCTGGCGTCGAGAACAACCTGAACGGTGCTGACCAGGATGCCTGTCAACAGGGCGACAATCAGCACCCAGCGCAGGATTCGGTATCCCAGGTGATTTTCAACTTTGAAGGCGGTTTGCATTCCGAGTCTTGTGGCTCATCTGTCCGGATTGTTCTTGGGTGCAGGCGCCAGGGTCAGGCCTGCCGTGTACGACAGTATGGTTCAGATTTTTTGCAACTGCATGGAGTATGGCCGATTTTTTCAAATAATCATGGGTGGGCGTGTATCGATTTGTTGCGGTTTCGTCGCATTTGGATACAGAAACGCCCGCCAGGCTGACCTGGCGGGCGTTCAGGCGGAAGCGGCCGGGCAGCTTCCGACGGCACTACTCTGTGATCAGGCCAGATTTTCGTTAACGAAATTCCAGTTGACCAGGTTCCAGAAGCCTTCGAGGTAGTTCGGGCGGCTGTTCCGGTAATCGATGTAGTAGGCGTGTTCCCAAACGTCAACAGTCAGTACCGGCTTGTCAGCGCCGGTCAGCGGAGTTTCCGCGTTGCTGGTATTGACGATGGCTACGCTGCCGTCGGCCTTCTTCACCAGCCAGGTCCAGCCGGAGCCGAAGTTGTTGGCGGCTTTGTCGTTGAATTCTTTCTTGAACTCTTCGAAAGAACCAAACGCTTTCTCGATCGCTTCTTTGGCAGCGCCAGTGGGCTCGCCACCGCCGTTCGGGCTCAGGCAGTTCCAGAAGAAGGTGTGGTTCCACACCTGCGCAGCGTTGTTAAACAGTGGGCCGCTAGCGCTCTTGATAATGTCTTCCAGGGATTTGCTGGCATTATCGGTGCCGTCAATCAGGCCATTCAGCTTGGTGACGTAGGTCTGGTGGTGCTTGCCGTAATGGTATTCCAGGGTTTCCTGGGACATGTGCGGTTCCAGAGCGTTTTTTTCGTAAGGCAGTGCGGGAAGTTCAAATGCCATGAGGTCGTTCTCCCTGTCTCTCTGTTTATGTTGAATGTGTACGTCACAGCAATATAGGGGCGATTTGAGCTAAATCAACCCCTTGGTGTAAGAGTACTTGTAAACTCGGGGCTGCCGGGCAGGAACTGTGCGCAGTTCCGGACCCGCCAAACCAGTTCTTCGTAGCTGTCGGCCAGAATGTTTACATGTCCCAGCTTGCGCCCCGGGCGCTCACCTTTATTGTAGAGGTGAACATGAGCGTAGGGCAGTTCCAGTATGCGTTCAATGTCTCCATGCTCGCCGATGATGTTAATCATGCAGCTAAGCCCTCTGGCTGCCACGTTGCCCAGGGCATGGCCGCTGACAGCGCGAATGTGGTTTTCAAACTGGCTGGTCATGGCACCTTCGATGGTCCAGTGCCCGGAGTTGTGTACTCGCGGCGCCATTTCGTTGGCCACCAGGCCATCATCGGTCTCAAAAAGCTCGAGGGTTAATACGCCCACGTAGTTCAATTCGTTCAGCAGAGATTTGATGTATTTCTCTGCGTCTTGCTGACTGTGTGCCTGAAGCGCAGGCGCGGGAGCAATGGAATAACGAAGGATGCCTTCGTGGTGGGTGTTCTCGGCAATGGGGTAGAAGGCCAGGTCGCCGTCCTCCGCGCGCACGGCAATAATCGATACTTCACGTTTGAAGTTGACGAACTTTTCGACGATCACCCGTGGGTGCCCGATGCTGCTCCAGGCGGCTTGTGCTTCTTCCGGTGTTTTCAGTACTGCCTGGCCTTTGCCGTCGTAGCCTTCGGTGATGGACTTGGCAACCACCGGGCAGCCGAGTTCTTCGGCAGCGGCTTTGAGTGACTCGGCGCTGTCTGCGATTTGCCATTGGGGTGTGGGGATGCCCAGGCGGCCGAACAGGGTCTTTTCGGCTTCGCGGTTCTGGCAAACTTCCAGGGCCCTGGGGCAGGGATGCACGGGTTTGTGTTTGGCGAGTTCTTCTGCCACGGCGACGGGCAGGTGTTCGAATTCGTAGGTAACGCGGTCAACCCGGGAGATGAAGTCGTCCAGGTATTGGCCGTCACGGTCGATGATGACTTCGCCAAGGCCGGCGCTGGGGCTGCCGGACATGTCATAGAACACGAAGTCTTTGGCCAGGGGGTAGCCTGCGAGGGCTAGCATGCGGCCTAGTTGGCCGGCGCCAAGTACACCAATTCTCATGTAATTTCTCCTGCCACGGTTTCGGCTCTGACATTGGTGGTGTGAGCAGTTCGGGGAAGGCTTTCCAAAACACGCTCAAGCCCATCCATGGGGCGCTTGGGCTCCGCCATCCATGGCTCCGCACAGTTTTGGAAAGCCTTCCCCGAACTGCTCATCCAGCCTTGGGAGTTGGCTTCACTGATCTCTTGGATCAGGGTTATCCAGAATTGTTTGTGTCTGTGTTGCTCTGAACTCGTCAACAGCCTTTCGGACGCCATCGTCAGACGTGCCAATAATCTGTGCTGCCAGCAGGCCGGCGTTGGTGGCGCCCGCTTTGCCGATGGCCAGGGTGCCAACGGCGATGCCGCCAGGCATCTGTACGATAGACAGCAGCGAATCCAGGCCGTTCAGGGCCTTTGATTGTACAGGAACGCCCAGGACTGGCAGAGAGGTCTGGGAGGCAACCATGCCGGGTAGGTGAGCTGCACCGCCGGCGCCTGCAATGATGACTTTCAGGCCGCGGTCGGCTGCGGTTTTGGCGTAGTCAAAGAGCAGGTCGGGTGTGCGGTGGGCGGAGACCACCCGGGTTTCGTAGGCGACGCCGAGTTTTTCGAGCATGTCGGCGGCGTGTTCCATGGTGGGCCAGTCGGATTTCGAGCCCATGATGAGTCCTACAAGCGGCTGCATATGCAACTGTCCTGTGATAATTGGAAAGCCGGCCATTGTATGTTTTGCCTACCTACCATGCAACACAGGGCGGGCGTGGTTCCGGTAATCTTTAAAAGGCTTCATTTTAACGGATTGTTAAGTGCGGGTATTATCGTGGCTGACATTTTGACCATCCCGATTCAGGAGTAGTAATGGAACCCATTCGCCCGGACGATGACGAGCTGAGAGCTGAGCCCCCTATTGGTGGCGCCGAGCCCAGAAAGCCTGATGGGCAAAAAGGTAAATCCGCCAGTAACCGGCAGAAGCCTCCTAAGCCCCCAAAACCGGAGAAGACGTCTGGCGGTGGCGGCCCGGGAGGTGGGTTGTTGATGTGGCTTTTGTTGGTGGTCGTGGCCGCAGGCGCGGGTGCCGGCTGGTATTTTCAGAATGAGCGTATTGAAGCCCTTGAGGGGCAGCTGGAAGAGGCGGATTACTGGGCTCGGCAGAGTAAGTTGGCGCTGGCGCGCTTTGAGGGTGAGTTATCAGAAACCGGGGAGTCGCTGCAGGAGCGGGGAGCTTCCCTGGAGGAGAAGATTGCGGCTAATGACGAGCGCCTGGATTCCGCAGACAGTGAAATCCGTAAACTCTGGGTGATTGCCAACGAGCGCAACAAAAAACGGCTTGATGAGCACCAGCAAAGGTTGGCGGATGTTGATGATCAGCTTGCCCAGGCAAACAAGGCTGCGTCTGATTTGACCGCATCGTTGGAGCAGGCACGCACGGGGTTGTCGGCGGATGTGGCGCAGGTGCGGCAGCGGCTTGACGATTCCGTCGCTTCGCTGGAGCGAGCGAACCAGGAGGCAACGCAGCAGTTGACACGGTTGAGTCAGCAGATCGGTGATGTGGACCAGGTGGTTGAGAGCCGGATAAGGCGCTTTGAGCAGGAGCAAAAGCTGGGGATCAGTGGCATGGAAGGCCAGATTGCCGCGCTGGAACAGAAGGTGGACTCCATGGCGGGCGACGGCGAGGTCCGGGCTTTGAGGAATCAGCTGTCTGAGCTCAAGAAAACCGTTGATGCGGTGGATGCGTCGCGGTCTCAGCTTACTTCCCGGCTGGTCCGGTTGTCCGAAGAGGTTAACCAGCTTCGCTCGCAGGTTTCCGGAAACTAGGCTCTTGCCTTCTCCAGAAGACTCGGCTTCCAAGGTGTAGGGGGTGAATGTAACGATTTGTATTCATCCCTTGCGGTAGCTCTCATTTCTATTGAGTGGCAGTTGTTATCATCGGCTAACTCGATAGGGATGAAGAGTGCATAACAATGAAAAAACGAGTGCCTTACCTTCGGAACGCTATCGCCCTGTTGTGTGTGGTGGCGCTCTCCGGCTGTACCATCTATCAATCTATTGGCAAGAGTGTGGGGGCTTTCCTGCATCCTGTGTCGGGGCATGACTTTGTCCATATCGACACCGATGCCTGGGATCAGCGCAATGCTGTTCTTTACTTCTACCGCACTCACTCCCAATGGGCTGCGGATGAGATCGAGTCGCCCAGCGTCTACATCGACGACAAGCACTACTTCAACATCCGCAACAACAGCTACACCTGGCTTGAGGTGAAACCCGGTGAGCGCCACATCGCTATGCGCAGGCCGCTGTTGGGACTGGAGGGGCTGAATTCGTTCAGCTTGAGCCTGATTGCCGATGCCACGCTGCGGGTTGAGCCCGGCAAGATCTATTACCTGCGTTACAACGAGCTGACCGAGCCGGAGCGGCGCCATCCGGATCTGGACCCGGATCATCCCCTGGCCAGTGGCGATCTGCAGCTGGTGACCCGTGACTACGCCATGCAGTCTGGTCAGATTGTTTCCACCCTGTTCCTCAACAGCGACCTGCTGGCGCCGAATCATGCTGGTGCTTCCATTGTTGAGGTCAATGAAGACATGGATTACAAGAAGCGAAAGGCGGCGTTGGAGGAAGAGCGGGAGCTTGAGGTTGAGCAACTGAAACAGCAGGGTAAGTATGAGTCTGCCTCCTGGTACTGGCCGTTCGGTGGTGGCCCCACAGAGCCCCTGGAGGCGGATCAGAAACTGGAGGCGCTGGAGCGGGATTACGCAAAGCTGGAATTGGAACGTAAGCAGAGGCGTGAAGAGGAATCCGGCGGCGGCTGGTGGATTTTCTGAGCGAGGGTTGTCTACACTGGAGTTGGTTGACTGCGGTGAGATAAAAACAATGTCGCTCAAAGATAATCTGGTAGTTCGATTCGAGAAAGTGGCGGGGCGCCTGGTGCCCTATCTGGAAGAGTCCTGGCGGGATGTCAGGGTCAAGCTGGATGATCTCAACCGTTCGCTGGCCAGTCAGGCGATACCGAATGAACGGAGAGACAAAGTCAGTGAGTTGGCGTTGCGTCAGAAGGGCGAGCAGGCGGGCCAGAAAACCGGGGAGGTGCGCGACTTTCCTGGCGGGCGCAAACGGCACACAAGCTCCTGATTTTGATTAATAAATGCTCAGGTAATGCCGGGTCAGAAAAAATTCATGAATTTTCCGGAAAACATTTGACACGGTGAGTGAAATGCTTAAAATGCGCGTCTCACTTGGTTGATGCAGCAATGCTGAATCAACAAGCGCCAGGCGCAACAAGTGACCGCTTTGAGCCTGAAGAACAGTAAGGCCACGAAGTGGGTGGTTAGCTCAGCTGGGAGAGCATCGCCCTTACAAGGCGAGGGTCGCAGGTTCGATCCCTGCACCACCCACCATTTTCAAGCGGTTTCAGGTTCGGCGTTTATTTGCAGCGTTGAACCGATGCGGAGCGGTAGTTCAGTTGGTTAGAATACCGGCCTGTCACGCCGGGGGTCGCGGGTTCGAGTCCCGTCCGCTCCGCCAACTTTTTCCCGGGTGGTTAGCTCAGCTGGGAGAGCATCGCCCTTACAAGGCGAGGGTCGCAGGTTCGATCCCTGCACCACCCACCAGATGTGAAGAAAAGCAGATCCAAACGGATCTGCTTTTTTTTCGCCTGAAGGAAAGTCTGACCGCTTCCCCGATACAAAAAACCGGGAGCTCGATGCCCCCGGTTTTTCGTCGTTCAGGTTGGTGCAAGGTCCGGCATCATTTGCCGATCAGCGACTGCCCGCACACCCGCACAACGTTTCCGTTAACGCCGGCAGAAGCCGGGTTGCAGTACCAGGCAATGGCTTCTGCCACGTCTACCGGTTGCCCGCCCTGAGACAGACTGTTCATTCGCCGGCCCGCCTCGCGGATGGTGAATGGCATGGCGGCGGTCATCTGGGTTTCGATGAAACCGGGGGCAATGGCGTTGATGGTTATGCCGTTTTTCAGGTGCTTTGCCATAGATTCCACATAACCGATCACACCGCTCTTGGCGCAGGAATAGTTGGTCTGGCCGAAGTTGCCTGCAATGCCGCTGATGGAGGAAATGCACACAATGCGGCCGTTGTCGCGCATCAGCTTGCGCTCGGCCAGTTCTTCATCGATCAACTCCTCAGCAGTCAGGTTGACAGCGATCGTCATATCCCAGAAGTGCTCTGGCATGTTTCCGAGGGTTTTGTCGCGGGTAATGCCGGCGTTGTGAACCACAAAATCCACCCCGCCGGTTTCTTTTTCAATGAAATCTGCAATCAGCTTGGGTGCCTTTTCTTCGGTAATGTCGCAGGCCAGCGCCTTGCCTTTGATGGCGTCGGTTACTTTCTGCAGTTCCTCCAATGCCGGGGGGATATCCAGGCCGATAACGGTTGCGCCGTCGCGGGCCAGGGTTTCTGCAATGGCTGCGCCAATGCCCCGGGAGGCGCCAGTGACCAGGGCTACCTTGCCGGCCAGCGGAGCCACCGGGTTGGTGGCTTTGGCTTCCTCTGCTTTGCCAATACGCACCACCTGGCCGGAAACATAAGCCGAGCGTGCAGACAGGAAGAAGCGAACCGTGGAATCCAGCTGGTTCTCGGCGTTCGGAGCCATCCATGCCAGGTTGGCCGTGCAGCCCTTCTTGCCAATTTCCTTGCCAACGGCGCGTACAAAGCCTTCAAGGGCTTGCTGGGCGGCGGCCTGGGGTGCCTTCCGGCAGGTGTGAGGGTCCAGGCCTATCACCAGCACCCGGCCATTGGAGGCCAGTTTGCGGATGGTCGGATGGAAAAAGTCGTACAGAGCACGTAGTTCCTGAGGGTTTTTGAGACCGGTCGCGTCGAATACCAGGGCTGAGAACTTTCCGTTCACTTCGCCGGACACATCCAGCGCCTTGGCTTTGTTGCCCGCCTGAGCGGAGTCCGCCAGGGTTTCGATGCCCGTGGCATGGTGCAGGCTCGCCGGGCTGGCGCCAATGATTGAGCCAAGGGTGGCGATAGCGCGGGCACCGGCGCCTGCGCCAATCAATACGTCGCCTTCAATAAATGGTTGGTCGACCCGCTTCAGGCGGCTGAGGGGCGCCGGGGAGGGCAAGCCCAGTGACTGTGCGGCGGTTTTGCCAACCGGAGTGTTAACCAGTTTCAGGTAGAGGTCAGACATGATGTTCTTCCTTGTGAGTTTGGTTGAGTATGAAATAGCCCAAAGGGTAAAGCTTCTGCCAGTTATTGGATTGACTCAACTCAGTCATGGCGTTGTCAGAGTTGCCAATGAGCAACGGGCGCCAGGCGCTAGACTCTGGGCTAACCTGAATCAAACCACTTATGATCACCACTGAAGGGACAGTTTGCTATGGCACAGGCACCAAAAACCACTCGTACTGGCACGAAATCCGGTTCTCGGGCTACCAAAAAGGTGCCCGGCATTCGCCGCGTCGCTGTTATTGGCGGTAATCGTACGCCGTTTGCCCGCTCCAACACCGCCTACAGCAAAATCAGTAATCAGGAGCTGCTGACATCCACGCTTCGGGGCCTGGTGGATCGCTACAACCTCCAGGGCATGAGGCTGGGCGAGGTGGTCGCTGGTGCGGTGATTAAACACTCCCGGGACTTCAACCTTACCCGTGAGTCGGTGTTGAGCTCGGGCCTGGCACCGGAAACGCCGGCCTACGATATCCAGCAGGCCTGTGGTACCGGGCTTGAGGCAGCCATTCTGGTGGCGAACAAAATTGCTCTTGGGCAAATTGAATGCGGCATCGCCGGCGGTACCGATACCACGTCGGATGCGCCCATCGGTGTGGGTGAGGGCTTGCGGGAGATTCTTCTGGACCTGAACCGAGCCAAAACCGCCAAGGAGCGCCTGAAGATTCTTGGCCGTTTCCGCCCTGGCCACCTGATGCCGGAGATTCCGGAGAATGGCGAGCCGCGTACCGGACTGTCCATGGGGGATCACTGTCAGGTCACGGCGAAGGAGTGGAATATTGCCCGTGAGGACCAGGATCGCCTGGCCTGGGAAAGCCACCAGAAGCTGGCCAAGGCCTATGACGAGGGCTTCTTTGAGGATCTTCTGACACCGATGGCGGGTCTGGATAAAGACAACATCCTGCGCCCGGATACCACCCTTGAAAAATTGGCTACATTGAAGCCCTGTTTTGATCGTGAAAACGGCACCATGACTGCTGCCAACAGCACCGCCCTGACGGATGGCGCCTCCTGCGTGTTGCTGGCAAGTGAAGAGTGGGCAAAAGCCAATAATATGGAAGTGAAGGCCTGGCTGACGTTCTCTGAAGTGGCAGCGGTGGACTTCGTGGACAAGAAAGAGGGCCTGCTGATGGCGCCGGCCTATGCCGTGCCGCGCATGCTGGAGAAGGCAGGCCTGACCCTGCAGGATTTCGACTTCTACGAAATTCACGAAGCCTTCGCCGCCCAGGTATTGTCTACCCTGAAGGCGTGGGAAGATCCGGTCTTCTGCAAGGAGCGCCTGGGCCTGGACACGCCGCTGGGCAGTATTGACCGGGCAAAGATGAACGTGAAAGGCTCCAGTCTGGCAACCGGGCACCCGTTTGCCGCCACTGGTGGTCGTATCGTCGCAACCCTGGCCAAATTGCTGGAAGAAAAGGGCAGTGGTCGAGGCCTGATTTCCATCTGCGCGGCGGGTGGTCAGGGCGTGACGGCGATTCTGGAGCGCTAAGTTACGGGAAAACCGTAATTTCCTTTGACAGGGGCAACTTCACGCCGTATTATTCGCGCCACGTTGATCGGGGTGACCCGGTAAACAGCCAGTTTGATGCGGGGTGGAGCAGTCTGGTAGCTCGTCGGGCTCATAACCCGAAGGTCGTTGGTTCGAATCCAGCCCCCGCTACCAATAAAAAAGGCAGATCAGTACTAACTGATCTGCCTTTTTGCTTTTCGTATCCAAAAAATACGATTTACCGATCTGAAGGTCGCCGATGGGTGTGCCCGCCTGGTGGACGGCCCCTTAGTCAACAAACAGGAGCTTTTACATGTCCAGCCGGCTGCCCGCTTTTCTGCGTCTGCGCCCTTTATTGCAACTGGGGCTGATCCCGCAAATTACCATCGGCATTGTTGCCGGCATACTGTTGGCCATTGTTGCGCCAGAGGCGGCGCGGTCAGTATCGCTGCTTGGGCAATTATTCATTTCGGCTCTGACAGCCGTGGCGCCGATTCTGGTATTTGTACTGGTGGCGTCGGCTATTGCTGCCCATCAGAAGGGGCAACCTACCCACATTCGCGGGGTGTTGTTGCTGTATGTGGTTGGCACCCTGCTGGCCGCTGTGGTGGCCGTTGTTGCCAGCTTTGTGTTCCCCTCTGAGCTTACTCTGGATATGCCGGAAGTGGCCGGCAATCCGCCGGGCAGCATTGTTGAGATTCTGCAGAACCTGGTTTTGAGTGTGGTTACCAATCCGGTCACGGCACTGATGGATGCGAACTTCATTGCCATTCTGGCCTGGGCTATCGGCCTTGGGTTGATGTTGCGACAGTCCGGCGATGCTACCCGGTCGGTTCTGAACGATTTGTCTGACGCTGTTTCCGGTATCGTGAAGCTGGTCATCCGGCTGGCACCTTTGGGCATTTTTGGCCTTGTCGCCAATACCCTGGCGGAGTCTGGTGTGGCAGCCCTGCTCGAGTATGGTCATTTGCTGGCCGTGATTGTGGGCTGCATGCTGTTTGTGGCGCTGGTGACCAATCCATTGATCGTCTTTGCTTACACACGCAGGAACCCGTACCCCCTGGTGTTTACCTGCCTGCGGGGGAGCGCGATTACCGCCTTTTTTACCCGCAGTTCGGCCGCCAATATTCCGGTCAATCTCAACCTGTGTGAGCGCCTGAAACTCGACCCGGACACCTACGCGATTTCTATCCCGCTGGGGGCAACCATCAATATGGCCGGAGCAGCCATTACCATCTCGGTGATTACCCTGGCCACAGCCCATACGCTCGGCATTCCGGTTGACTTGCCAACGGCGCTGCTGCTTTGCGTGGTATCCGCGGTTGCAGCCTGCGGCGTGTCCGGAGTGGCAGGTGGTTCCTTGTTGCTGATTCCTCTGGCTACCAGTCTGTTCGGCATCTCCGCCGAGGTTGCCATGCAGGCGGTGGCCATCGGGTTTGTAATCAGCGTGGTGCAGGATTCCACTGAAACGGCCCTGAATTCCTCCACCGATGTCCTGTTTACCGCAGCCGCCTGCCATGCGGCGGAGGATCGGGTGTGATGGTGGATCCTACTGGCCGCAATCTGATTTTCATCGGCATGCCCGGCAGTGGCAAAAGTACCATTGGTGTGCTGGTGGCCAAGCGCCTTGGCATGGGGTTCATCGACACCGACCTGCTGATTCAGGAGCAGGCCGGCCGTACCCTGCAGGAGATTGTTGATCAGGACGGCTATGTGGCCTTGCGTCAGATCGAGGAGCAGGTGCTGCTGGCCCTGGACGTTCACAATCAGGTTATCAGTACCGGCGGCAGTGCAGTGTACAGTGATGCTGCAATGCAGCATTTGAAGCGCAACGGTACTGTGGTGTTCCTGGACATTTCACTGGAGACGGTGATTCACCGCATTGGCGATTACAGCCTTCGGGGGATTTCACGGCGGCCGGACCAGTCTCTGGCCGAGTTGTTCGAGGAGCGTTTCGCGCTTTATACCCGCTATGCAGACCTGACCATAAAAGGGCAGGGCTTCAATCAGGACCAGTTGTGTGAGGCTATTATCCGCAAGCTCTGAAGGTATTTGTCCGGGGGGACAGATTACGGCAGGTTTGCCCGCCAGTGTTTCACTCGTACCTGGTCCTTGATGGCGTCAATGACTTCCAGAATCAGGTTGATCAACGCCTCTTGTTCCTGGTCTGCTCCTTTCTCTTCTCCCGGCTCCGGCAGCATCACGTTCACAATATCTTCGATAAAAGCGTGATTGCTGGAAGACGCCAGATCTTCCAGGATCTGGTGGATCACGTTTGCAACAATATCGCCAACGGCATTTTCCAGCGTGTCCTGTATGGTTGGGCCAACCACCGGCAGGTATTTCAGTCTCGACAGTTCAAGATTCTGCTTCAGGGCGTTGTCTACACGGTCTTCCAGATAGACTCGCAGGGCACCTCTATTGGGAATATAGCCGTGCTGCGCAGCCAGGGCGACGCGTTCCGATAACCAATCCGACAACATGGACCGTCTCGGGAACAGAATGTCAGTCTGGATACGTTCGAACAGGGGCGAACCACGCTTTACCTCATCCTGAACGCCGCTCAGAACCTTCAGAACAATCCGGTCTGATAACTCTTCCATGAAGGCTTCGTAGTAGAACGACACAAACTGGTACAAGCGAGTGCTGGTGAAGTCGATGATCTTGTATTGGTGCAGGCGGTAGATGATCGAAATGATCCGCAGCGCCCGCAGGAAGCGGAAGCCGCCAACGGGGATGCAGCCCACCAGATCGTACCAGTGTATGAACGGGTAGAAATACCAGCGGTCGTAGACCTTGGCTTTGACGGAGTAGCCCCAGCGGACAAAAAACTCGGTCAGGAAGATGGAGACGAAGATCAGATCATAGAAAATAAAGCGTTCATGGATCGGCTGGTAGATCGCATTGACGGCGGGGAGGTTTTCTTCCAGCAGGTTCTGAACCGCAACGAAACTGTATATCGAGTCCCAGATGATAAAGGCCAGGTTGATGATCAGTAGGCCCAGCATCAGGAAATCGATAAGGAACCAGATCAACTGATGGCTGGACCGAAGGTTTTCGCGGTTAATCCTGAGCATCCGGGCTACCTGTCATTGGTCAGGGGCATAATATAAGTCCCTGACAGGTTAGCTTATTTCAGCTCGGAGGACGACTTTCCGAGTAATCGTCGGGCGATGATCAGAAGCTGGATCTGCTGGGTGCCTTCGAAAATATCGAGTATTTTGGAGTCCCGGGCCCATTTTTCGAGCAGTTCCGTTTCCTGGTACCCCAGTGATGCACACAGCTCTACGCAGCGGAGCGTGATCTGGTTACCCACCCGGCCGGCCTTGGCTTTGGCCATGGACGCTTCTTTGGAGTTGGGTTGGCCGTTGTCGGCCATCCAGGCGGCTCTGAGCGTCAGTAGCCTGGCGGCCTCCAGTTCCGCTTCCAGCAAATGCAGTTCCCGGACAGCGGCGGTGGTTGTCCAGCTTTGTTGCTGGTAGGCCAGGTCCAATCCTGCTGTCTTCAGAATTTCCTGAGTGCGCTCCAGGGCGGCCCGAGCCACTCCGATGGCCATTCCAGCGACCACCGGTCGGGTGTTGTCAAAGGTTTGCATGGCGCCGGCAAAGCCTTTGTCCACGCTGATCTCGGGATCACCCAGCAGGTTTTCTTTGGGAACCCGGCAATTGTGAAAACGGATAGCGGCCGTGTCTGAGGCGCGGATTCCCAGTTTCTTCTCCAGTCGCTCCACGGTCATTCCTGGTGTCCCTTTCTCCACCACGAACGACTTGATCGCGGCCCGGCCCTGGGATTTGTCGAGTGTGGCCCAGACCACAACGGCATTGGCCCTTTCACCGGCGGTCACATAGATCTTCTCACCGTTGATAATATAGTGGTCGCCGTCTTTGGTGGCCGTCGTCCGAATGGCGGCGGAATCCGAACCGACACCGGGTTCGGTGATCGCCATGGCTGCCCAGGTCTTGCCAAACCGTTGAAGCTGTTGCTCGTTGGCAACGGCGGCAATGGCGGAGTTACCCAAACCCTGGCGAGGGATGGACAGAGCCAGGCCAACGTCGCCCCAGCAGAGTTCCGTGAGACCCAGAACGGTTTTCATGTTGGTGCCATTCTGGTTGCCGGTGCCGGTGTCTCCGGCGGACCGGGCCAGGCGGCCAGCCCCAGCACCACCATCGGCCGCGCCATCGTTCATGCCGTCCATGATGGAGGCGAACATATCCAGTTCCTTGGGATAGGCGTGCTCGGCGCGGTCATAATGTCGGGAAATCGGTCGGAAAACTTCCCGGGCCACCTGTTGGGCCTGATGAACAATCGGTGCAAACTTTCCAGGAATGTCGAGATTCATAGCGAATGTCCTTGGTGTCAGGCGTGAACGCCGCCATGGTGAGTGGCGGTGGAGCGAAGATCCCGATACCAGCGCTCCACCGGGTGTTCTTTAACAAAGCCGTGGCCACCGAGCAGTTGGACACCGTTGGTTCCAATCTCCATGCTTTTCTCATTGCATAGCAAACGGGCCAGGCAGCTTTCCCGGTGGAAGCTTCGGCCGGTTTCGGCCCTACTGGCGGCGCGCCAGGTGAGCATGCGCATACTGTCGGTCTCAATGGCCATATTGCTGATCATGAACGCCACCGATTGCCGGTGGCTGATAGGCTCGCCAAAGGCCTGACGGTCGTTACAGTAGGGAATGACATAATCCAGCACGGCCTGCGCTGTACCGATGGCCAGGCCGCAGCGCATCAGGGCGGCTCTGTCGATGAAAGCCTGAAAACAGAAATCGTCATCGCCGAGCAGTGCGTCGGCCGGTACGTCCAGGTTGTCGAACCGGACTGAGGTGGCCTCCGCCGCGCGCAACCCCATCCCCGGGGTATCCGCTATTGCCAGGTTTAGGCCAGTGGTTTCAATAATAAAGACCCGGGGTGTGCCATTGAGGGCAGCCGAGACCAGCAACAACTCGCACTCGGCGCCTGCAATCACAAACGATTTTTCGCCGTTAATCCGGTAGCCCTGGTCGGTCTCGGTAGCCGTGGTGGATGGTTGCATTGGGTCAAACAGCGGCGTTGGTTCGTCAATGGCGAGACTGGCCACCGGAGGCGTATCCTCGCAGAAGGCCGGCAGATAGCGGGACTGTTGCTCTCCATTGCCCCAGCAACTGATCGCCTGGGCGACACTGAAGGGTGCCAGTAGCCGAATTGCCAGAGCCATATCCCCCCAGGCCAGTTGCTCAGCAATCAGCACGCTGGTCACCGGTGACTGCTGTTCGGCCACCCCACCGAATTCGCTGGGTACCGCGTACATGGGCAAGCCAAGGGCAGCGGCCTCGTGTTTAACGGCTTCAGGCAATCGGCCCTGTTCATCGGCCTCCTGGGCAGCGGGCCTGAGGACATCCCGGGCCAGGCGTTTCAGGCTGTCGACAATCATTTGCTGGTCGTCGTCGAGGCTAAGGTCAAACAGGTCGCCTGGGGCCCCGGGTGGCAGTCGCTTCCGGGGTAGCCAGTTGCGAACCCGTTTGAACTCACGGCCCGCCAGGGCAATGGTCCGGAAACCGGTCCGAGTGCCTTGGTATGCCGTACGTTCAAGGGGAGATCTCAAGCCCAGCCGATCGAGCAAAGGGTTGCCGGATATCCGGTTCATGATCGAGAGTGCAAGTCCGATTGGATCCCTGGTCACGCTGAACTCCTGAGGTTGTCTGATTGATCGCACCACGTGGAACCGAGCATGGCTCCGGAGGTCACAATGGCCATTGGCAGGTGTAGCATTCCCTGATGGCATTGTGGTCAATTGTGATTTTGGCGCGCCAGGCGTAGAAGCGCGCATCCGCTATCGGTAAACTCACCCCCTGACTCAGGGATTCGTCAATCATCCAGGTGGGAAACCCAAACACCGCATGCTGTTACCCCGACATCACATACAGAGAATCCTGAAGCTGACCGGGCTTGCGGTGCTGTTGAGCGCGTCTGCCAGCCATGCCAGTCAGGTCAGGGTTGAGGTTGAGGGCGATCACAGTGACTTGAGAGACAATGCCCGGATTTTTGTGGGTGAGGTAGAAGGCCGCTCAGCCGATGGCCTGCGCCGTTACGCCTCCACGGCGATAGCCCAGGTTGAACAGGCCATTCGGGCCCTGGGGTACTACAATCCGGTGATCACATTCGAAGTCACTGAAAATGCGGATGGGCTGGCCGAGCTGGTGTTGACGGTTGTGCCGGGGGAGCCCGTCCGCATTCGTTCCAGGTCAGTGCTGATCGAGGGGCCAGGCAGTGAAGATCCGGCACTGGTTGATCAGATTCCGAAAGAGCCGGCGGAAGGAGATGTGCTTCATCATGGCCGCTACAACACGCTGCGGCAGGCCATACAGAATCGGGCGCGACGTCTGGGTTACTTTGACGGTGAGTTTGTGACCCGCCGACTGGAAGTAGACCCGTCCGAGAATCACGCAGATATTACCTTGCACTACCGTACCGGAGAGCGGTATCGCCTGGGCGCGGTTACCTTCCTGGAAGGCCACGGTTTTGACGAAGGTTTACTGAACCAGTTTGTGACCTTTGAACCCGGCATTCCTTTCCACGCCGATGAAGTGGCGAAGCTCAACGGCGATCTGTCCAACAGTGGTTACTTTTCCGGTGTGGATATTGATGCTTCACCGAACCGGGCAGAGGATGGAGTGATACCGGTGGATATTGGCCTTACCCCCAGGCCGCCCCGGTCGGTAGGCGCCGGTGTTGGCTTCTCAACAGACGTTGGGCCACGCTTTCGGGGCAACTGGCGTGAGCACTACATTAATCCAATGGGGCATCGCCGTGGCGCAGACACGGAGCTTTCGGAGCTGCGTCAGAATGTCAGCGGCTGGTACGAACTTCCGCTGGATCCCCCAATGTCGGACTCCCTACGGTTGGGCGCGGGTTACCAGCGGGAGCATATCGAAGACGTGGAATCGGAACGGCTGACGCTGGGGCAACAGTGGCGGCATCGGCTGGATACCGGCTGGATGCAGGTGTTGTCCATTCGATGGGAAGGCGAGCGCTTCAAAATTGGCGAAGATGAGCGGGGCAACTCCAGCCTGTTGCTGCCGGGGCTCAGTTACTCCAAACTCCAGGCCAACTCGCCCCTGGACCCGTCCCGGGGCTACCGATTGCAGTTTGATGTGACCGGTGCCCACCGTGCAATCATTTCCGACGCGGACATCCTGCACGTGAATGTGCTGGCCAGGGGGCTGTATACCCTGGCTGATAATCACCGGTTCCTGACCCGTTTCAACTTCGGTGGGGTGGCGACCAACAGTTTTTCCGATGTGCCGCCCTCATTGCGCTTCTTTGCCGGTGGTGATCAGAGCGTCCGGGGCTATGGTTATGAAACCCTGTCGCCCCGTGATGACAACGGTGTAGCCGTCGGTGGCCGTTTTCAGCTGGTCGGTGGTGTCGAATATCAGTACGAGTTTGTCCGGAACTGGCGGGTGGCGGCGTTCGTCGACAAGGGCAACGCGGTGAATGATGTGTTTGACCGGCTGGCGACAGGTGCCGGCCTGGGGATTCGCTGGGTGAGCCCGGTAGGGCCGCTGCGTCTGGATTTGGCGAAAGGTCTGGACGAAGAGTTTGGCGGCGGCTGGCGTATTCACTTTTCCATGGGGCCAGAGCTGTGACCGATCATCCACCGGTGCCACCAGAGCAGGCTGAAGGTCAGCCGAAGAAACACAAAAAGCCGCTGCGCCGGCGCTGGTGGTTCTGGCTGTTGCTGGTCGTCACATTGTTGCTGTTTTTGCCCCTGGTGCTCGTTGGGCTGATTTTGCTGGCCCTGCATACCGAAAAGGGAACGGCCTGGACCATTGATCAGATTCCCGGGTTGCAAACCGAGGCCGACCGAGGCTCCCTGCTTGGCCAGTGGCAGGCCGACCGCCTTGAATGGCACGGCTATGGTGTGGGCGTGGTGGTGGAGGCTCCGGAAGTAGACTGGTCTCCGACTTGCCTGTTCGAAAAAACCATCTGCCTGGACACGCTCAAGGCCGATCGGATTGCAGTGACCCTGCAGCCCTCTGAATCTGATGATGAAAGTTCCGGTGATATCAGCCTTCCCAGGATTAACCTGCCGCTGGCAGTGGTGATCGGGGATGTTGCCCTGGGGCCGCTGACTGTCAATGACGGAGCCATCTGGGACCGGTTTGAGCTGCAATCCCGGGCCTCCGGTGCCAGCCTGGAGCTTGAACACGTGCTGTATCAGCTGGACGAGATACGGGTATCGGCGAGTGGTCGCGCTGACATGCGGCGGGATTGGCCCCTGGATATTGATGTTGACGTATCCTTGCCGCCGCCATCGGGAGATGACTGGCAGATCACCGTTAACCTGGGTGGCAGCGTCAGGGACTTGCGGTTGCGAGGTGCCAGTAGTGGTTATCTTAATGCGAATATACAGGGGCAGGTTCAGCCGCTGGAAAGCCGTTTGCCAGCGTCCATCAGACTCGAATCCGAGCGTTTTCTTGCCCATCATGATCTTCCGGAAACACTGACGCTGAAGAACTGGCGATTAACCCTTGACGGTTCCCTGGCCAACGGTTTCAGGACCCGCACCCAGGCGCTACTGCCGGGTACCGAGGGTGATATCCAGACTTCTATCCAGGGATTGGTCACCACAGAGAAGGCGACAGATCTGGTACTGTCCATGGCCGGCCCGGAACGGGAGGGCGGTGAGCCACCCGGAACCCTGGAGGTGCAGGGCGAAGCCTCCTGGGCCGATGGTCTGGCCGCTGATGTGGGGCTGGCCCTGGACCGCTTCCCCTGGTACAGCCTGGTGCCGGAGCTGGACGGGCCTCCGGTTTCGCTGAACCGTCTGGAAGGTCGGGCAAGTTACCAGGAAGACCGCTACCAGGCGGATCTTGACGCCCGGGTTGCCGGTCCCCTTGGGGACGCCGAGCTGAAGGCCCGCCTTGATGGCGATACGCAGGCTGTCCGTATCACCCAGCTCGACATGACGACCGGAGCGGGTTCCCTGTCTGGTGAAGCCGAGCTCGATTTTTCTTCCCAGCTGGCTTGGCAGGCTGCCCTGGTTCTGGATCAGTTCAATCCGGGCTATTGGGTGCCTATGCTGGAGTCCCGGTTGGACGGCAACGTAACCAGTGAAGGCCGGCTTCAGGACGATGCATTGCCCCGAATGACGGCGGGCTGGAATCTGCAGGGACGATGGCAGGGGAACAATGCTCGCGCCCGGGGCCAGTTGGTCAGTGACGGTCGCGAATGGCAAGTGGATGATCTTGTGCTTGTCGTGGGTGAGAACCGTGTAGAAGGGCAGGGTCGTTACGGCAGCCAACTGGCAGGTAACTTGTCCATCCTGTTGCCTGAGCCGGCGATGTTTGCCGAAGGTCTGGCTGGTGAACTGAAAGCCAGCCTGCAGTTTGCTGGCACCGTGGATGATCCCACCGCCGAGCTTGTCATGGCTGGCCGCGGATTGAGCTGGCAGGATCTGTTGCAGATTGAGGCCGTGGATCTTGATGCCAGTCTGGCCACAGGCGGTGTGCTGGATGCAGCACTGGAGATTAATGAGATTCGTGCTGCCGACCAACAGCTGGAGAACGTGTCCCTGCGCCTTGAAGGTACCCGGGATGAGCATCAGCTAACAGTCAATGCCAGCCACAGTGAGGCGACCCTGCTTGCCGTATTCGCCGGCGCCCTGGGTGAGAGCCTGGATGCCTGGCAGGGTGCACTGAACCGTGGTGAAATCGACATACCCGGACCGGGCCAGACGTGGCAACTGGAGTCTCCCGCTGACCTTGCCTACACCGAAGAAGGCAACCTGAGCCTCGGCGCTCACTGCTGGCGCTGGCAGGAAAGTTCGGTGTGCGCTGACGATCAGCAGCTATTGCCGGATGCCCACATCGCCTTCCAGATTCGCCAGTTTCCGACAACGGCCCTTGAGCCACTGTTGCCTGATACCTTCCGATGGAGTGCGCACCTGGATGCCGACGTGGATCTGTCGCTGACCGACGCAGGGCCGGATGGCAGAATCACACTGGATGCCGGTGAGGGAACCTTCGAATTCCTGGTGCTGGATGACTGGGAAACCCTGAGTCATGAGCGCCTGACCGTTGATGCCCGTCTTCAGCCCAGCATAGCTGAGTTGTCAGTTGCCCTGCGAGGGCCGGAACTGGGCGATTTTAATGCCGAGCTGGCGGTTGACCCGATGGCTGAAGAGCGACCGGTACAGGGCCGTTTCAGCCTGAACTCACTGGATCTGGCTTTTGCATCCGCCTTCGCTGGGGTGGAAGAGATTGGAGGTCAGGTTAACGGCCAAGGCGAGATTACCGGCCCATTGTTACGCCCCATGATTCATGGCGAGCTGGCTCTTACGAATGGTCGTTTTTACGATCCGGGCCTGCCACTCCCACTGAATGATGTGGTTCTGGTGCTCGAGTTTCTCGGGGATTCCGCTGATATCAGCGGGCGCTGGAACAGTAACGACCGCAGTAGCGGGCAACTTTCGGGGATGATCAATTGGCAGCAGGAGCCAGAGATTGAGCTGTCGATTGTTGGCGACAGGCTGCCGGTGAATTTCGAACCCTATGCCCGGGTTGAAGTTGGGCCAGACCTCACCATCGCTTTCCGCAGTGGTGAACTCTCGGTGTCGGGGCGTGTGGAAGTACCCCGTGGTGAGATCGAGATCAAGGGGCTTCCGGAGTCAGCGGTTTCTATCTCCGAAGATGAGGTGATTGTCGGAGTTGAAACCGAGGAACCGACCATCCGGCGTATGGTGATGGACGTGACTGTGGTGGTCGGCGAAGACCGGGTAGCGTTTGATGCTTTCGGTGTGACCGGGAATCTCGAGGGGACCCTGCGGATTGGCAACGACATGGATACCCGGGGTGCGCTACAACTGGTGAATGGCCAATACCAGGCATTTGGGCAGGATCTGGAACTGCGGCGAGCGCGAATCCTGTTTGTTGGTGCCCTGACAGAACCCTACCTGGACATCGAGGCAGTGCGCAGGGTAGACACTGTTGTTGCCGGTATCAGGCTTAGCGGCCCCGTGAACGCCCCTGAAACCGAGGTATTCTCAGAACCCTCCATGCCCCAAAGCGATGCGCTGTCCTACATCATTCTGGGCCGCCCGCCTCAAAGCCGCGGTGACGACGGTCAGATGGCGCAAGCTGCTCTGTCGCTGGGGCTGACCCAGGCAAGCCGCCTGACCCAGGGCATTGGAGACGAGTTGGGCATTCGCAATCTCACCCTGGAAACCGAAGGTTCCGGGGATGAGGCTTCGGTGGTGGCCAGCGGATACATAACCGATGAATTGAGCCTGAGGTACGGCGTCGGGATATTCGAACCGATCACCACGGTCGCACTGCGTTATGATCTGGGCCGGTATTTCTATCTGGAGGCGGCCAGTGGCCTGGCCGCCTCGCTGGATATCTTCTACACCCGGGATTTCTGATCGACGGTTGTTAATCCAGGTTGAAGGTGGCGTTGACGCTGGCCTGGATTTCCCGGGGGGCGATACTGGAAACGGTGTCGCTGGCGGCTCTTGCTTCCGCCATCATCATGGGCATCGGGCGGTGCCCGCCATTGATGTTGATGGTTTTGACCTCACCACAGGTTTTGCCCAACTGTTCCGCCACAAAGGCACACCGGCTGCGGGCATCCTCGATTGCCCTCGCCAGTGCCTGGCGTTGCAGGCGCTCCTCGTCGGAATGGAAGAATTGGTGTTCGCTCAGATGGTATTGCAGACCAGCCTTGTGGGCCTGTTCCAACAGGGGGTTCAGAAGTTCAAGATTGTCGATGGAAAAGCTGACCGTCTGGCTTGCCACCGCCATTCTCTCCGGTTGTTGCCCACGCTCCTGAACCGGTAGCGACCGGGTGTACAGGTTAACGTTGGCGTCTGAGTAGTCCACCAATTGGTCGCGCATGCCCTGTATGGCCTTGCGCCATTGCTCCATGGTCTCGGAAAGGCGATCAGATGCCCGCTCTGGCAGGTTGTGCTCGGCACTGGCGGTAAATTGCAAACGGGCGCTGTCCGGAGTGTAGCGAACGCTGCCCTCGCCACTCAGGCTCACTTCGCCAGCGGAAACGGCCAGTGGTGCCAATGAGGCCACGAACACCGTTGCGGCCAGTGCTTTGGTGTATTTTTTCATGATCAGTCTCCTTGTTGGCCAAAGGCCATATCTTGGCTTTGCAGCCGCTCCAGTTTCCGAGCCCGGGCGGCATGCACAAAGTGGCTGAAAATCCGCCGGTGGCCGGTGTGATACAGCAGGTATTCCGGATGCCACTGAACCCCCATCAACCATTGTTGCCCGGTGTTTTCGATGGCCTGCACAAACAGGTCGTTGTCCAGTGCCGTTACCCTGAGATTCCGCCCCAGGTGTTTAATCGCCTGGCTGTGAATACGGTTCGCACCAATCAGGGTGCTGTGCATCAGCCGGCCTATCCGGCTGTCCTGGACCAGCTGGACCGTTTGAAGGGGGAGCAGCAAAGGGCGGTGACGGGTTTTCATTCGCAGCGGGGTCACGTTCTGACACAACGACCCACCATGAAAGACATTGATGAACTGGGCGCCGCGGCATATACCCAGTACCGGAATGTCTATTTCCTCGGCTTGCTTGAGCAGCCTGAAGTCGGTTTCGTCCCGTTTCAGGTCGTATCTTGCGGTCACTTGTGGCTGTTGGTCATAGCGGTTGGGGTGTACGTGGGTGCCGCCAGACAGCACCAGGCCATCGAGCAGGGAGACGTCCGTGCTGGATCCGGGGCGAATGTAGTGCGTGTGGGCGCCATGCAGCCGCAGGCCCAGATTGATCAGTCTGTGGGCGGTGCTGCGCCTGGCGGGGCCGCTGATGCCAATGGTGATCCCCGGCGATTCTGGTGCTTCTGAGGTCTCAGACATAACCGCGCTGTTTAAGCCATTGTTCCGTGGTGTCGCGCCATGAGCGGGTGAGATTGCGAAAACTGAATTTCCGGGCTTCGCGGAACAGTTCCCTGAGTTCTTTCAGGTGCTCTGGATGGTTTGCGATTCGCTCCAGTACCACCCAGTCGTTCCAGACCGTGGAAAAATGCCATCGGGGGTTGTCGATATCGCAATCGGGTAACCGGTAGTGCAGAGTCGGCCGGCTCTTGATTCTCGGGTCGTCCACATAGTCTTGCAACAGCTCTGAATCCAGGTGTGCAAACAGTGGCAGAAGGTCCAGGGCCTTGTTCCGCGTTGGGTTGAAGTTCAGGTAGTCTTTCATCAGCGAGGCCTGGTCGGGAGCATAATCTTCCGCCATCAGCATATCCGTGTAACGGCTGCTCCAGGGCTCGATGTAAGTGGTAAATTTTCGGCTTATGTCAATCTGATGCCGGGATTTGAGCCAGTCATAAAGTGCCGCGAAGGCCTGCAGGTAGGTGACAATGGTTGCGGGTTCCAGGTCCGGCAGTTCGGGATTGAGTTGCAGGCCGAAAGCAAAGTAAATCGCTTCCCGGCTGCCTTCCGCGCCAAGGTCGCGCAGCTCGTCTACCAGTTCTTCGATCAGACCCAGTCTGAAAAAGGGCAGAGGTGGGCCGACAATCTCAAGAGGCACAATGCGCTCGGCGGCAAAATCGATGACATCCATGGCGTGGGTGCCCAGTTCGCGGATTGACTCGGGCAGGCGTTCGTCCGCCAGGTCAAGATCCTTCACGGGGTCAGAGTCCAGCTCAATGGTGAAGGTTCCGGCGTCAGTCTCCAGGCGGCTGACATAACGCGACTCCAGCTCTGGGGTGCCTTTGAGCAGGCGGGCGACATGCTCGACCAGCTCATCGTAGCCCAGGCCGGAGAGTTCAATCTCCACGCCAACTCTACGCTCTTCTCCTTGATGATTACGAAGCCGCTCCGGCATCGCACAACGCTCTGTCGAATTCATTGGCACCTTGCATCCATATAATTCGCGGACTTAAACCATAACACACCGATATGCAGCGGCCCGATTACATGACAGAAAATTTCAATCGGGCTTTACACTGGATAAAACACTGTATATAGTCAAATCACTGTATATAAAACCAGGATGAAAAACCCGGAGTACATGCATGAAGCTGACCGCGCGACAGTCCCAGGTGCTGGATATCATCCGGCGGTACGTAGACGAAACCGGTTACCCGCCAACGCGGGCAGAAATCGCTGCCGAACTGGGGTTCCGCTCCGCCAATGCGGCAGAGGAGCACTTGCGGGCCCTGGCCAGGAAAGGCGCCATCGAAATGGTGCCCGGTGCCAGCAGGGGGATTCGACTGCCGGAAGTGGAGCAGGACCCGGGGTTACCGGTTGTCGGCCAGGTTGCGGCGGGCAGCCCGATTCTCGCCCAGGAACACATTGAAGAGCACTGCACTTTGCAGCCGGAATTTTTCTCGCCATCCGCCGATTACCTGCTCCGGGTGCGCGGCATGAGCATGAAAGACATTGGCATTCTCGACGGTGATTTGCTCGCAGTACATCGCACTCAGGATGTCCATAACGGGCAGGTGGTTGTGGCCAGGGTTGGTGAAGAAGTGACGGTAAAGCGGTTTCGCAGGGACGGCTCAAAGGTCTGGTTGATTGCGGAAAACGAAGAGTTTGCCCCGATTGAAATTGATCTGGCCGAACAGGAGTTGTTTATCGAAGGTCTGGGTGTGGGCGTGATCCGCCGATCAGATTTGCATTGATAACCAGCAATAAGAAACGATTAGCGCAGGTAGGTGAGCAATGGAACAGTTAAGCTTCACTCAGAACATGGCGTTCCAGCCGGCGGCCATCATGCCCGCCCGCACGGTGTCTACAGGAAAAGCACGGTCCACAGCCCTTCACTCATCGTCAGACGTCGGTCGGGGAACCAGGGATTTTGGCGGTAACGTGACGGAAATTATTCTTCCTGAAGGCCAGGTAGAGAACGTCCAGTTGCTGCTCCCTATGCTCACCCAGCTGAACCAGGAGAAGCGCTGGCTGGCACTGATTGACCCGCCACAGTCCCTGGTTGGCAAGTGGCAGAAAATGCACGGTATTGTGGCCAGTGAGTTGCTGGTATTGCGCTCAACCAACGATTACTCAGCACAGCAGCTGGCTGAGCGTGCTTTGAGTGCCGGTACCTGTCATGCGGTGGTGCTCTGGACTAACAAGCTCGGGCGTTCAGCCTTTGAGTCCCTTCAAAAGGCTTCGGCGCAAGGTAGCAGCCACGGCGTGGTGCTGCGTCATCGGTAAAGGAGTTCAGTGGAGGGTGTATTGGGGCTGGGGTTCGGCCAGATCATTGTCGTCATCGTCCCAGTCAATATCGTGTGCGATATTGCCGGCGGCCTCAATCCCTGCCGCAATCATCGCCTTGGCTACGCTCATGTCACGGTCTTCCATCATTTCCCTGGCCTCCTGCGAGAAGGAAATGCGCACCAACGGCGCTGCGTCGTCATCAATGCGGCGCAAGGCGTAGTCGCCATTGGCAAGTTGTACGATTTCAAAAAACGATGGTGACATTCGTTCAACCTTTGTCTTGGTGTATTCGATTCGGTGTGGGAATTTAACCAACAGGGTGGGGCTACCACTCGCTGTGTTGTTCCTCAAGCCGTTTGGCCAGTTCAGTCATGGCCGTCAGGGTCTTTCTGAGTGTGGCGGCGGACCGGTCCGGGCCCTGTTCGACTGAAACCGCGATGATATTCTCTTCGGTAACATTCTTGCGTGTGGTCGGAGGCTGGCTCAAAGCCGATTCAACCTGATCAAGATGGTTCCACCAGCTTCCCGATGTGTCCGCCAGTTCTCTCAAAAGCCGGGTCTCGTGTACCTCGTAAGGAAACAGTGTTTCCAGTTCTGCCAGTGTCTGCGGTTTTTCGGCTTTGTGCTGATGGTATCGCGCAATCATCACCAGCAGCGTTCGCCTTGCCCGTAGCAGGAGCTCGGCGGAGCCCTGAGACAGCGCTTCCGTTTCCGCAGCGGAGCGCTTGGTGTCCGACTCAAGCCTGGCGAGTAAGGTGTTGGCCAGAAAAAGCTTTTGGGCTACCAGTGAGTACCATTGTGATGCCATCTACCACCCGCACTACGTGAGCGTTCAAGAGTCCAATTAGAACAACCGCCAGAGTCTATCATTTTTGCGCGCAAATTTCTCCTCCCCTGGGCTCCCCGTAATAGCTGCATTTCACAAGAAACTACAAACAATCACTTGAAACGGTCGTTTGAAACTGGCAAAAAGGCGCACAGATTGAACAAGCTTTGATCGTCTTGTGGTCCATTATTGGAGGTAATAAGGATGCGGAACCGGATAATTGCTGCTATTGCAGCGGCGGTATTGGGGTGTTCAGGTCCGGCCTTGGCAAAGGTGTCGCCGGCAGAGGCCGAGCGTTTGAAGAATGATCTCACGCCGGTGGGTGCAGAGCGGGCGGGTAACGAGTCTGGCACCATTCCGGCTTGGACTGGCGGGTTGGCTTCACCCCCGGCCAATTGGCGCGAAGGCACCGTAGAGATTAACCCGTTCCCGGAAGACGAAGCGCTGTACGTTATTACCCGTGACAATCTGGACCAGTACCGGGACATACTGTCGGACGGCCACATTCAGATGCTGGAGCAATACGGCCCGGAATTTTTCATGCCGGTGTACCAGGCCCGCCGAACAGCAGCGTTCCCCGAGCATGTCTACGAGAAGTTTTACCACAACGCACTGACAGCTGAACTTCTGGATAACGGTAACGGTGTTCGAGACACCATCATGACCAGTCCGTTCCCCATTCCACAGAACGGCCTGGAAGCGATCTGGAACCATATTCTCCGGTACCGGGGTGAGGAACTGTCGTTCCGCAGTGCATCGGCTACGCCGCAGCGGGACGGCTCGTTCAACCCGGTCGTTAACCAGTACGACTATTTCTTCGCCTACAGTCGCCCCGGTGCTGAGCTGGAAGACATTGATAACAAGATTTTCTACCTGAAAACCGAAACCGTCGCGCCGTCCAGCCTGGCTGGCACTATTACCCTGGTTCATGAAACCCTTGACCAGGTTCGCTCACCGCGACTGGCATGGCGTTACGATTCCGGTTCCCGCCGTTTGCGCCGGTCCCCGAATCTGGCCTATGAGACGGATCTGCCGAACTCATCGTCACTGCGTTCAGTCGACCAGAAGGACATGTACAACGGTGCCCCTAACCAGTACGACTGGGAACTCAAGGGCAAGCGTGAACTGATCGTTCCCTACAACGCCTACAAACTGCACGATGAAAGTGTTCGTCCAAATGACGTGATCCGGCCGAACCACATCAATCAGGACCTGACCCGATACGAGCTTCACCGGGTGTGGGTAGTCGAGGCGAAGCGACGCACCGGCATCAGCCATATCTATGATCGCCGCGTTTACTACATTGATGAGGACAGCTGGCAGATTCTGGCCACGGAAGAATATAACGAGGCTGGCGAACTCTGGCGTGTATCCGAAGCCCACAACATTGTCTATTACAGTGTGCCGGTCTTCTGGACCACCATGGAAATGACGTATGATCTGAAAGCACAGCGTTACTACATCGATGGCCTGGATAACGGCTACCCGGCCTATAATTTTGAGCCTGGGTATCGGGGCAACGAATTTACCGCTGCCGCCGCCCGCAGGGCCGCGCGCCGGTAAACCTTCCCCGGGTGCTGCCTGCTTATGGGCAGCACCCGCCTCAACCGACTGCCAGGCTCCGACATCCTGTTGAAATGTGGAGTACATCCTATGGCAGACCCCCAGGCTCTTCTTGAAAGTCTTGATCAACTCCGGTCCGAGCTGGACCAGGCCCTCGCTGCCCAGGACTGGGAGCAACTTGCGGAACTGAATGCCCGCGTTAAACCCGCAATTGAACCGTTAATGGTGGAGCTGGAACAGGGGCGCATCGATCCGGCCCTGATCAGGGACCGCCTGGACGCTTTGAATCAGTTCGTGGAAGCGGCAAACCAGGCTGCGGTCAAGGCCCGGGATGAAGCCCGGGAATCGCTCAAGGGCGTCAATGAAAACCGTACGGCGGCCCGTGCTTATCAGAACGTTTCAACAAACCGCCAAAGATAGCGTCATAAAATTGACTCCTGAGCTTATACAGTCTTAAATACCGCACAAATTCCCAAAGAGATTCTCGTGAATGTCCAAAAATAACAAAGTGCTGGTGCTGAGTGAGGATGACTCCAGGCGCAGGGACCTGATCACCATTCTCGAATTTGTCGGCGAAGAGCAGGTGCTGGCCGGTGACGAAGCATTGGCGCTTTTGGAGAGTGACGACGAGCAGACCAAAGAAAGTATCGGCGTAGCCGTGATCAACGGCGAAGAAGCCGCCAGCACCGCGCATGTTCAGAGGGTGTGCAAACTGGCCCAGGGGCTACCGATTCTTCTGGTGGGTGACCCGGATCTCAAGGGCGTGTCAGAAGACGATGCGAACCGCATTATCGCCAGGATGGAATGGCCCCTGAACTACACCAAGTTTGTGGATTCACTCTACCGGGCCCAGATCTACCACGACCAGTTCAGTCGCAGCAAGGAGCGGGGGCAGCAGCGGGGTGTTCAGTTGTTCCGCAGTCTGGTGGGCACCAGTCGCAAGGTTCAGCAGGTGCGCCAGTTGATGGAACAGGTGGCTGATAAAGACGTCAGCGTTCTGATCACCGGTGAATCCGGCACTGGCAAGGAAGTGGTCGCCCGTAACCTGCATTATCATTCCTCCCGCCGGGATAAGCCTTTTGTGCCGGTCAACTGCGGCGCCATTCCCGCAGAGTTGCTGGAGAGCGAACTGTTCGGGCATGAGAAAGGAGCCTTTACCGGCGCCATTACCGCCCGGGTAGGGCGTTTTGAGTTGGCCGAAGGAGGCACCCTGTTCCTGGACGAAATCGGGGATATGCCGCTGAACATGCAGGTTAAGATTCTGCGGGTGTTGCAGGAGCGTACCTTTGAGCGTGTGGGCAGTAACCGTACCCAGTCTGCTGATGTGCGGGTGATTGCCGCCACTCACAAGCATCTCGAAGACATGATTGAATCCGGCGATTTCCGGGAAGACCTCTATTACCGTCTCAATGTATTTCCCATTGAAATGCCGGCGCTGCGAGAGCGGGTTGAAGACATACCGTTGCTGATCAATGAGCTGATCTCCCGGATGGAGAAAGAGAAGCGCGGCTCACTGCGGATGAACTCCGCTGCCATCATGAGCTTGTGTCGCCATGACTGGCCGGGTAACGTGCGGGAGCTGGCGAACCTGGTGGAGCGTTTGGCGATCATGCATCCCTACGGCGTGATTGGTGTGCAGGAGCTGCCCAAAAAGTTCCGCTACGTGGACGACTATGACGAGAATCGTCCGGTAGAGGACACCGGCATGCCATCGGCCATTCCCGGCCTGGTGGGGCTGGATGCGCCGGCCCTGTTGCCGGTGAACGGTATCGATCTCAAGGATTACCTCTCCAATCTGGAGAAGCAGCTCATTCAGCAGGCGCTTGATGAAGCTGCCGGCGTAGTGGCGCGGGCGGCCGAGAAACTCAGAATCCGCCGTACCACCCTGGTGGAAAAAGTCCGAAAATACGGCCTTCGGGAAGAGTCAGACGAAGGTTGATCGCTCCCCCTGAGCGGCGTCAAAGGTTTGTAACCTTCGGCGCCGTTCGCATTTCTGACCGACGGAAACTTGTCGGTCTCCAGTTTGTATTTTTCTTAACACTCTAAAAAATATAATAAAATTCAAGTTGGCACAGTGTTGGCTTTACCAAACCTGAACGAAAGATCCGTTGGCCCGGTCAGGGCTCGTCAGGGGGAAGGTTATGAGTCACGCACGCGTTGCCATGGAATCCGGTCACCAGAAGTCAGGTGCCAATGCCGCTGCTGATGTTAATGACAAGGTCACCGCTCTGTTTCCACAACAGGGTGATGAGGCCGTGGACTCTGCGCTTGAGTTGTTTAATCGCATGTCCCGGCAGATTACCGACTCCTACCGAACCCTGGAATCCCGCGTAAACCAGCTTTCCGGTGAACTCTCCCACGAGACGCTTCAGCGTCAACAGGAGTTGGAGGAAAAGGAACAGTTGGCAGACCGGTTGTCGACTCTGCTCAAGGCCCTGCCGGCTGGCGTGGTGGTGCTGGATCAGCAAGGCGTGGTCAGCCAGTGCAATCCGGCGGCCATTGCGCTGTTGGGGGAGCCCCTGGATGGCGAGCGTTGGGTGGATGTTATCCGACGCTGCTTTTCTCCCCGCAGCGATGACGGTCACGAAGTGTCCCTCAAAGATGGCCGGCGCGTCAGCATTGAAATCCGGACCATGGAAAACCAGCCCGGCCAGTTGATTCTGTTAACCGACCTGACCGAGACCCGGCAGCTGCAGTCGCAATTGGCACATGCCCAGCGCCTGTCTGCCATGGGCCGGATGGTGGCGTCCCTGGCCCATCAGATCCGCACTCCGTTGTCTGCCGCCATTTTATACGGCGGTCACCTGAGCCAGCCGGATCTGGACGAAGAGCTGCGTCAACGGTGCGCTTCACGACTGATGTCGAGGTTGACTCACCTGGAGCAGCAGGTGCGGGACATGCTGATTTTCGCCCGTGGCGAAACCCGCCTGGCGGAGGAGTTGTCGGCCGGCAAGCTGGTGGTCTCCCTGTCAGCGGCCGTTGAGGGCCTGAAACCCGCCAGTGGTATTGATGTGACACTGGACAGCCGGATAGATGACCAGTGCCGATTGATGTGCAACCGCGATGCCCTGGTCGGCGCCTGCATGAACCTGGTGAACAACAGCCTGGAAGCCGGTGCCACCGACGTGCAAGTTCAGCTGGCGTCCTCCGCTCAAGGTATGGAGATACGGGTGCTGGACAATGGCCCGGGCTTTTCGAAAGAGCAGTCTGGAAGGATCACCGAAGCATTTTACACCACCAAGTCTCACGGCACCGGTCTAGGCCTGGCCGTGGTGCAGGCGGTGGTCAAGGCCCATAATGGCCGGTTTTCTATTTTCTCGCCGGAGCAGGGCGGCGCAGTGGCGACACTGCAGCTGCCGACCCTGGCCGACAGAGCATAACGAATAGACGTTGGAGGCAGATACCATGGCGAAGGCCCAGATTCTGATTGTTGAGGATGACAGGGACCTGCGGGAGGCGCTGGTCACGACCCTGGAGCTGGCAAAGTTCCGGGTGCGGGAAGCTGCCAGCGGCCAGGAGGCGCTTGCCGCCCTGGCTCGCGACCCCGTCGATATGGTGGTCAGCGACGTCAACATGCCGGGAATGTCTGGTCACGAGCTGCTGGCGGAAGTACAGCGTCATTATCCCGGGCTGCCGATGATGCTGATCACTGCCTATGGCCAGATCAGCCACGCGGTGTCTGCCATGCAGTCCGGAGCCATTGATTATCTGGTCAAACCCTTCGAGCCTCAGGTTCTGGTGGAGGCGGTCACCAGGGTGGTTGGCGGAGCAAAACCCAAATCCGGTGACGAACCGGTGGCGGAAGATCCTATCAGCAAAAGAATGTTCCAGTTGGCGGCGAAAGTTGCCGGCAGTGATTCCACGGTCATGATCTCCGGTGAGAGTGGCACCGGTAAAGAAGTGCTGGCCCGCTATATTCACCAGCAGTCGCCCCGGGCAGATCAGCCCTTTGTGGCGATTAACTGTGCCGCCATTCCCGAGAACATGCTTGAGGCCATACTGTTTGGTCATGAAAAAGGGGCCTTCACCGGTGCGGTGGCGTCGTCCCCGGGCAAGTTTGAGCAGGCCAATGGCGGCACCATCCTGCTGGACGAAATTTCCGAAATGGAGCTTGGCTTGCAGTCTAAACTCCTACGGGTGTTGCAGGAGCGTGAAGTGGAGAGGGTAGGCGGGCGAAAAACCATCCCGCTGGATGTTCGTGTCGTGGCAACCACCAACCGCGACCTGGCGGATTACGTCCGTGAGGGCAAGTTCCGTGAAGACCTGTATTACCGGCTAACGGTGTTCCCCATGCACTGGCAGCCTCTGAGGGAACGGCCGCTGGATATACTGCCGCTGGCCAAATTCCTGCTCAAGAAGCACTGCCGGAAAATGAAGCTTACCGGTATCGCCCTGGCGGAGGATGCCCGCAAGGCCCTGATCAGCCATGGCTGGCCTGGTAATGTTCGTGAACTTGATAATGCCATTCAGCGAGCGCTGGTGTTGCAGCAGGGCAATGTGATTCACGAGGGCGATTTGTGCCTGGAGCTGGGGATCACTGGCCGGGCCGATTTCAGTTCACCGGGTTTGCACAGTGTCGCACCACAGATTCATCACCAGCCGTCAGAGCCCGAACCCAGCCAGTCCGTTCCGATGGAGTCGGCACCGGAACCGCTCAGTGAAGAGCTTCACGAGGCCGGTTCACTGGGGGATGATCTGCGACAGCAGGAGTTCCGTATTATTATCCAGACGCTCAGGAAAGAACGGGGCCGTCGTAACCGGGCCGCAGAGCAACTGGGGATCAGTCCCAGAACGCTCCGCTACAAGCTGGCCCAGATGCGCGATGCCGGAATCGACCTTGAGTCCGAACTTGCGTTGGCCTAAAAGCCGTTTTTGTTTGTTGTCGAGACCTATACTCCTTCGGGCACCCTACGGGGTGCCGTTTTTTTATGCGCCTGTCCTTGCTACCTGTCTCCGTCAAATGTCCGTCACTGATTAACGCCCTCTGACATTAATGATCCTCAATCTATTGAATTAGAAAGGTAAAGTGTTCCTGGCCTGCCATTTGCTTAGTCCTCTCCATGTAACGAACAAGTGAAGCCCGAGGGCTTAGCCTGGTTAGTGTGGAGAGAAATATGGTTCAGCGTGCCGACATCAACAGCGTTCTGTCAGATATCCGTTCCCTGCGTTCCCAGATGATGCAGAACCAGCGTATTGAGCAGGATCAATCGGTTCGTGGCCGTGTTGACGGCCCGCGCAACGTTCAGGAACCCCGGGAAATTCCCAGTTTCAGCGATATGCTGGGCAATGCGGTCAACAGTGTGAATGATGCCCAGAAGCAGGCTAACGACCTGCGCACGGCTTACGACATGGGAGACCCCAATGTCGATATTACCCGAGTGATGATTGCTGCCCAGAAATCCAGTGTGTCTTTCGAGGCCCTCACCCAGGTGCGTAACCGGGTGGTACGAGCGTACGAAGACATCATGAATATGCCGATCTGATAACGGAGCACCCGCATGGCAAGCGTACCAGCACAAACCACTGCCTCTGACGTGCCGGCAACCCAGGACGCGGATGCACCTGAAAGCCGCAGCAACCTTCTGCTGGGTTTCAACCGCCTGAACCTGTTGCGACAGGTTGGCCTGATGGTCGGCCTGGCGGCCAGTGTTGCGCTGGGGGTTGCCGTGGTGCTTTGGGCCCAGGAGCCCAACTACCAGCCGGTTGTGGGGGATCTCTCTGCCTACAACCCTCAGGATGTCACGACGATTCTGGACAGCAATGGCATCAAGTACCGTATGGACCCGCGCACCGGCGCGCTTCTGGTTCCCTCCAATGAAGTTCATAACGCCCGCCTGAAACTGGCCGCCGAAGGGGTGACCGATCGGCGCACCATCGGTTACGAGTTGCTGGATCAGGACCGGGGGCTGGGTACCTCCCAGTTCATGGAAACCATCAGTTATCGCCGTGGTCTCGAGGGTGAGCTGGCCCGCACCATCGCCACCATGCGTGGTGTGCGCAATGCCCGGGTACACCTGGCCATTCCCGAGCGTTCGGTGTTTATCCGCGATGCCCGGGAGCCGACGGCGTCGGTGTTCCTGGAAGTGTTTGCCGGTCGCCGGCCCGAACAGGAACAGATCCGTGCCATTGTTAACCTGGTCGCCGGCAGCGTGCCGATGATGAGCCGGGAACAGGTCACGGTGGTGGACCAGAACGGCAATCTGCTGACCGGGGACGAAACCCGGGCCAATGCCGACCAGATGAAAGACCAGTACGAGTATACGGCGCGGGTTGAAGACCGCCTGACGCGCCGGGTAGCGTCAATGATTGCGCCGATTGTCGGCAATGGCCGCTTCCGCACGGAAGTCACCGCAGATCTCGATTTCTCCGCCGTGGAACGGGCGGAAGAACTGTACAACCCGGAACAGCAGGCGGTGCGCAGCGAACGTGAGCTGAGCGAACAACGCGGTGCCGGCGCGAATGGCGGTATTCCCGGTGCGCTCAGCAACCAGCCCCCGGGCAATGCAACCGTGCCCGAACAGGTAGCGGGCCAGGAAGGCGATGGTGCTCCGGCGGCACCTCCGGTGAATGTGCGTCGTGAATCCACCCGAAACTACGAACTGGACCGCACCGTCAGCTATACCCGTCAGCAGTTGGGCGGTATCAAGCGGGTAACCGTTGCTCTGGCAGTGGATGACATGAAGGTGGTGAACCCGGAAACCGGGCAGGTTAGCTACGAGCCCTGGCCGGAATCCGAACTTCAGCGCCTGAGTATGCTGGTGCGGGATGCGGTCGGTTACTCGGCAGCCCGAGGCGACAGTGTGACGGTGATGAACACGGCGTTTTCACCGGAAGATGCGGTGGAGTTTGACACGCCGGGATTCTGGGAACAGCCCTGGTTCTGGGATCTTATGAAACAGATTCTGGCCGGTCTGGTGATTCTGATTCTGGTGTTGGGCTTGTTACGGCCCACGCTCAAGAGCCTTTCTGGCGCGGGAACCAGAGAACGCGGTGATGATTCCGATAGTGGCGGCTATGGTGGCCTTGACAGTATCGAGGGCGGCGACGCTCTCAGAGACGCCATGTCAGCCCAGGATGATCTGCTTTTGCCGGGTGCCACAGACAGTTATGATAGGCAATTGAATGCTCTCAAAGGCCTGATTGCGGAAGACCCGGCCAGGGTTGCTCAGGTCATGCGCCAGTGGGTGAATGTCGATGACTGAAGAGAATGCTCAGTTCCAGGGGGATAATGCCCCCAGAAAACAGCAGCGCAAGATTCCGCGTGTGGAGCAGGCGGCCATACTGTTAATGTCCCTGGGTGAAGCAGACGCCGCCGAGGTGCTCAAACACATGGGCCCGAAAGAAGTCCAGCGCGTAGGCGTTGCCATGGCCCAGATGAGGGACATCAGTAAAGACGACGTTACCTTTGTGTTGAACCAATTCGTCGAGGCCGTGGGCGGCCAGACCGGGCTCGGGGTTGGTAACGACGATTACATCCGGGCCATGCTGACCCAGGCCCTGGGCGATGACAAAGCCGCCAGCCTGATTGACCGGATCCTTGTGGGTGGCAATACCACGGGCCTGGATACCCTGAAATGGATGGAGCCAAGGGCCGTTGGCGATATTATCCGTTACGAACACCCACAGATTCAGGCCATCGTCATTTCCTACCTTGATCCGGACCAGGCCGCCGAAATTCTGGCAACCCTGGATGAAAAAGTCCGGCTTGATGTCATGATGCGGGTAGCCTCTCTGGAAAGCATCCAGCCCCAGGCCCTGCAGGAACTCAACGACATCCTCGAAAAACAGTTCTCTGGCGGTTCCGCAGCCCAGACCAGCCGAATAGGCGGTGTCAAGCGGGCGGCGGATATCATGAACTTCATGGACCGTGGCATTGAAGGCAACCTGATGGACTCCATCAAGGACATGGACCCGGACCTTGCCTCCACCATTGAAGACCTGATGTTTGTCTTCGACAACCTCAAGGAAGTGGACGACCGCGGCATTCAGGCGCTGCTCCGGGAAGTATCTTCGGAAGTGCTGGTGGTTGCGCTCAAGGGCGCTGATGACGCAGTTCAGGATAAGATCTTCAAAAACATGTCCAAGCGCGCTGCTGAGCTTCTGCAGGACGATCTGGAAGCGAAAGGTCCGGTGAAAGTCAGCGAAGTGGAAGCTGCCCAGAAGGACATCATTACCGTGGCCCGCCGTATGGCAGAAGCCGGTGAGATATCCCTCGGCGGTGCCGGTGAAGAAATGATGTGATGAAAGATTCAGACCAGGACACCAAGCGTATTCCAAAAGAACAGCTGACCGCCTGGGAACGGTGGGAACTTCCCCTGCTTGATGAGCGGGGCAATCAGGTGGTTAAAGAGCAGGAAGTTAAACCGCTGACGGCGGGGGATCTTGAAGAGATTCGCCAGGCGGCCAGGGAAGACGGCTTTCAGGAAGGCCGGGAGGCGGGTTACCAGGACGGCTTCGAGAAAGGTCGAGCGGACGGTCATCAGCAGGGGCTTCAGGCCGGTGAAGCAGAAGGTCGGGAACAGGGCCAGCAGCAGGCCGAAGAAGCGACTCGAAAGGAAGTGGAATCCCGGGTTGATCGCCTGGAGCATTTGCTGGGTGAGCTATTGTTGCCGATCCAGCGTCATGAGGAAGAGTTGGAATCTGTCTTGGTCAACCTGACCACGGTGCTGGCCAGGGCGGTGGTATACCGGGAGCTGAGCCTGGACTCTTCCCAGATTCGCCACGTGGTCCGTAAGGCCCTCGCGGCCTTGCCTTCCACCGCGGACAACCTTCGAATACATATTCACCCGGATGACCTTGAGCCGGTTCGCGAAGTGGCCGAACGGTTGGAGGTCAGCCCCTCGATCATCGAAGACGACACCCTGATGCCTGGCGGATGTAAAGTAGAGTCCCGCCACAGTCTGGTGGACTACACCGTTGAAAAACGCTTTCAGCGGGCGGTACAGGGCATGCTTGAGGAGCAGTTGAGTAATCACGCCGGCGCCGAAGATGAAGAGCTGGGTTCAATCATGGGGGACCGGAGCGATTTTCATCGGGACGTCCTGAGCGAATCCGACATGACCAGTCCCGAGACCGATTTGCAGAATGCCGCACCAGAGCAGGGCGAGGACGATGACCTACCGCCTGGCTGAACGCCTGCGCCAGCTTCAGGGCGCCATTGTTGCTGAACCCGAACCGGAATTGTCTGGTCGACTGACCCGCATGGTGGGCCTGACGCTCGAGTGTGTTGGCTGCCCGATGGTGGTGGGTGATCGTTGCATCATTCAGGGTGAAGGCAGCGGCAGTGTGGAAGCAGAAGTGGTTGGCTTCGAGGAAGACAAGGTTTACCTGATGCCGCTAACGGCCATCGAAGGCTTGAAGCCCGGCGCCAGGGTGATTCCACTGTCATCGGCCAGCCTGGTGCCGGTCGGCCCGCAAATGCTGGGGCGGGTAGTGAACGGTGCCGGCGATCCGTTGGATGGCAAAGGGCCTTTGCAGGCTGAGGCCAGGGTCCAGCTGACTGGAGACATCATTAACCCACTGAACCGGGCTCCCGTGCGCCAGTCTATGGATGTGGGTATCCGGGCGATCAACGCCTTGCTGACCGTGGGCCAGGGCCAGCGGCTGGGGCTGTTCGCCGGCAGCGGTGTGGGTAAAAGTATGCTGCTTGGCATGATGACCCGGTTTACCGACGCCGATATCACCGTGGTTGGCTTGATTGGTGAGCGGGGCCGGGAGGTCAAGGAGTTCATTGAGGACATTCTGGGCGAGGAAGGTCTGGCCCGCTCGGTTGTGGTGGCTGCACCGGCGGATGATTCACCGCTGATGAGGCTGCGGGCCGCCATGCTGACCACCCGTATTGCCGAGTACTATCGTGATCAGGGTAAACGGGTGCTGCTGTTGATGGATTCTCTTACCCGTTATGCCCAGGCCCAGCGAGAAATCGCCTTGGCCGTGGGGGAACCGCCGGCTACCAAAGGCTATCCGCCCTCGGTCTTCGCCAAATTGCCACAGTTGGTTGAACGCACCGGTAACGGACGCCCAGGTGGTGGCTCCATCACCGCTTTTTACACCGTTCTGACCGAAGGCGATGACCAGCAGGATCCGATTGCCGATGCTGCCCGGGCGATTCTGGATGGACATATTGTGTTGTCCCGCCGGTTGGCCGAAGAGGGCCATTACCCGGCCATCGATGTGGAAGCGTCTATCAGTCGAGTAATGCCTCAGGTTACCGAGGCCGAACATTTCTCCCGCGCCCAGCGGTTCAAACAGGTGTATTCCCGTTACCAGCAGGCTCGGGACCTGATTAGCGTGGGTGCTTACGTCAAGGGCTCTGACCCTGAAACCGACTTTGCTATTCAGCACATCGGTAATATGCGGCAATTCCTGCAACAGGGGCTGAACGAGTCCGCCCCCTTGAGCGAGAGCATAGAGCAGTTGCTGGACGTGGTTCCGGAGCGCCGCTCGCCAGAACGGCGCAAGACCGCCGTCCATAACCCCGCCGCTGAGCGTGGTGAAGGTTGATGTTGCGCTCCAGGCGGCTGGAACCGGTACTCGCCCTGGAAGAACGAAAGGAGCAGGAAGCCCTGGAGCGCATGGGTGAGGCTCGCAAGCAGGCTGAAGCGCATCGGGAGCAGGTGGAGAACCTCGAACGCTATCAGCAGGAATACCGTGAACAGATCCGTGCCAACCAGCAGGGGATAGTGCCCGTGGCTCGCCTGCAGGCCTGGCAAGCCTTTATTGCCCAGCTCGATCAGGTGATTGCCCAACAAAACCGCCAGTTGCAGCAGGCCGAGCAGGTGTTCGAGGTTCGCCGCAAAGAGTGGCAGCAGGCCTGGGAGAGACGTCGGGGTATGGAAAAGTACATTGAATCCTGCCGCCAACAGGAACAGCGGGACCAGGACATGAAGGATCAGAAGTTGGCGGATGAAGCCGCTGGCCGCGCCTTCACCCGCCGAAACCGATGACATGCCGGGTTGATCTCAATCAGTAATGTCAGATGCATTTTTCGCTAACTTGGCTATGCTTACCCAGATACGGTACAAGCTGAACGGGGAGAACTGCCATGATCGTTGAACACAGGGGCCGGGGGGTGACGGAATGCCAATAGAAACTCGCCGGAGTGACGACGGTCAGACTCTGACAATCCGGGTAGAGGGCCGTTTTGATTTCAGCACTCATCAGGCCTTCCGTGACGCTTATGAGCACAGTGATGCCAGCGTCAACCGTTATGTGATCGATCTCTCCGACACCACTTACCTCGACAGCTCCGCCCTGGGTATGTTGCTCCTGTTGCGGGACCATGCCGGTGGAGACAGTGCCAGTATCTCAATTGAGAACTGCAATAGCGATGTCCGGCGCATCCTCTCTATCTCCAATTTTGAGCAACTCTTCAGCATCGGCTGAGGCCGACGCCCTGAAGGTACTGATCGCTGAAGACAGCGACAGTGACCGGCTGATCCTCTCTGCCCTGGTTCGGCGACTTGGTCATCAGGTTGTTGAGGCCAGGGACGGCGTAGAGGCAGTTGCCCTGTTCTGTGATCAGCAGCCGGATATTGTCCTGCTGGATGCGCTGATGCCCAGAATGGATGGCATGGAGGCGGCCCGGCAGATCAAGGCCCTGGCCGGTGAACGTCTAGTCCCCCTGATCTTCCTGAGTTCTCTGTCCGATGCCAGTGAGTTGGCCCGTTGCCTGGAGGCTGGGGGTGACGATTTTCTGGTGAAACCCTATAACCGGGTGATCCTGGAAGCCAAGATCAATGCCTTCAATCGCATGCGCAAGATGCACCAGGTGTTATCAGGCCAGCGGGACCAGATCCGCCGGCAGCACGAACAACTGGTAGAGGAACAGATGGTCGCTCGGCGGGTATTCGACAACGTTGCCCATACCGGATGCCTGAATGCCCCCCATATTCGCTATCACGCTTCCCCGCTGTCTGTCTTCAATGGTGACGTACTGTTTGCGGCGGAACGTCCCGGGGGCGGTACATTGATTTTTCTGGGAGATTTCACTGGCCATGGCTTGCCCGCGGCCATCGGTGCCATGCCCGTTGCCGAGATTTTCTACGGCATGGCAACCAAGGGGTTTGGCGCGGCGGACATTCTCTCTGAGATCAATCGAAAGCTGAAAAAGATCCTGCCGGTGGGGATGTTCTGTTGTGGGGCCATGCTGGATGCTGATTTCAAGCTGGGCCAGCTGCGCGCCTGGAATGGCGGATTGCCGGATGGCTGGTTGGTGCGTGCCAATGGCAAGCACCTGACCATCCCCTCCCGGCATTTGCCGTTGGGTGTCCAGGCCCCCGATCAGTTCCAGGCCTCCATGACGGTACTGCCTGTGCAACCTGGTGACCAGGTCGTCATCATGACTGATGGCTTCTCGGAGTCACGGAATGTCCGGGGTGAGCAATTCGGGGAAGCAGGCGTACACCGGGTTCTGGCGGATCTTGATCCACCAAAGGAGCCCTTTGATGCGTTGATGGAGCACATCCGGATGTTCACCGGAAAACCGGATGCCGCGGATGATCTGACGCTGTGTGCGCTGGAAATCATTCATCACGAACAGCTCCAGGCACGGAATGACCGGGCGCCGGAATCGGCGCTGTCCGGGCCGGTCGACTGGCACTGTGTCTATGAAGTGCGAGAGCGAACGCTAGCGGATTTCAATCCGCTACCCCTACTGCTCCACATTTGTATGGAAGTCCCTGGTCTTCGTCGCAAGAGCGGTGAGGTTTACACCCTGTTGTCCGAGCTCTACAACAACGCCCTGGAACACGGCGTGCTCGAACTGCCGTCGGATTGGAAAACATCCCCCGACGGATTTGGCCACTACTACAAAGAAAGAAGACGTCGACTGGCCCATACCAACGGCCACTATATCCGGTTTGCCCTGAGCCATCAGCCCACGGATACCGGCGGTCGGTTGCATGTGGTTTGTGAGGATAGCGGGCAGGGCTTTGATTTTGAGAGTTATTCTGAGAAGGTGTTGGAACAGAGGTTACCGCCCGGTACACGTTACGCGGGCCGCGGCCTTGAACTATTGCGCCGGATGACCCGGCAGTTGAGGGTGCATGGGCGCGGCAATCATGTAGAAATCGTTTATGATTGGGAGTCAACCGCACTCGCCGACAATGCGCCTTCCGGCCACAACGATACGCAGAGGATTGCAGATGACTGACAAACCACATCTTGACGAAGAGGCGTTGGCTGAATTGCAGGATGTCATGGAAGATGAGTTTGAAGTATTGATTCAGACCTATCTGGCAGACTCGCGAACGCGCCTGGACAGCCTCAGGCAGAACCTGGAAGCAGGCGACGCCGATGCCTTCGCCAAAACGGCCCACAGTTTCAAGGGCAGCTGTATCAATATCGGTGCTCCGTGTCTCGGGGCATTGTGTATGGAGGCGGAGCAGGCGGGTAAAGCTGGCAACCTGGATGAAGCAGAACCCATTGTAGAAGCCATAGAGGTGGAATTCTCAGAGGTAACCACACGGCTGAAATCCTTCGGTGAATCAACCTGAGGCTTGTTCTGGCATCTCTTTTGCAATCTTCCACTCAGAGCCCGATTGCGGGCAATACAGGTTGATAAAGCGGCAAGAGGTTGCCATGCAGCAGATGATTCTTCCCCAGGCGCCAGCTCCGGGGGCACAGAAGGACACAGCGACCAACAAACCGGCGGGCAATCGGGATTCCGGCTCTGAGTCGCGGTTTGACGAGGTATCCCGCGCGGAAAGAAAGCGTCTGGACCAGAAGCAGGCAGATCGACAGGATCAGAACCGCGCGGTTCAGGACAAGCGCGAAGCCCGGCGTGCCGACAAGAAAGACGCCAATGCGCCCAAAGAGTCCACGGCCTCGGAAAGTGCCGACAAGCCGGGCTCCCCGGTTACAGGTGCTAAAGAGCCCGGTTCACAGCGCACTGCGGCCAAACAGGAAGAGCCTTCTCAGATCGACTCTGTGCCCATGACCTTCGCAAGCCTGCAGTCCTTGCTGGTGCCCGCAGGCAATCCCTTGCCGGCTACCGATGCCGATCCCCTGATGAATCCCGCCCTGATGCCGATGGCTGGCATGCAAGGCGCCATCAATGGCCAGAACGGACAACAAGGCCCGGCGACCACCGCCATGAATCTGAGTACGCAATTAACCGACCTGTTGTCTGCCGGCGTGGCCGGTGAGAGTGCAAGACCGGTTGATCCCGCCAACCTGTTGTCGGCCCCCAGATTCCAGGCAACCCTGGAGGTTGCTTCACAACAGGCAGCGCAACCCGCACGGCTGGCGGCAGAGGCCGCTTTGCCCCTGAAGGGGTATGCCACATCGGTGGAAGTGCCCGTGGGACAGGCGGAATGGGGCGACAAGGTGATGGGCAAGCTCAGTTGGCTGACCGCCCGAAACATGTCCGTGGCAGAAATTCACCTGACGCCACCGGATATGGGACCGATGGAGGTAAAGGTTCGGGTACAGAATGACCAGGCCAACATCACCGTGCATGCCGCCAACCCGGTTGTACGGGAGCAGCTGGAACTCAACTCCCACAGGCTGCGGGATATGCTGGGGGAGCAGGGTTTGTCTCTGAGTCAGTTTGATGTTTCCGACCAGCCCGGCAGGCAGGGTGGTGAGCAGGGAGATGGTTCCGGAGAGCATGCGTCGGCTGGTGAGAGTGGCGGGCCGTTGGCCGGAGATACTGATGAGTCCCTGCAAGAGATGGCTGGCCTCGACCTGGGCTGGAAGGGTGAGGTGGATGTGTTTGCCTGATTTTGTTCGTTTTCTGACCGCTTTCCGTTAACTCTCCAATCCTCTTTGCCCATCCCCTCCAGCAACGCTAAACTGCGGTTCTGAACCGGGGGGATGGGAGTTCTGGCCCGCCCCTTGCATTAATCATGGAAAGTCAGGTGCAGATTGCCTGACTGACAAAAAACTGACAAAGCGGACATTATGGCTGAGAACACTGCTGCACCGGCACCCGCCAAGAAAGGTAAACTGAAGCTCATCATCATGCTGGTGGTGATCATTGTTCTGGCGGTTGCGCTTTCGGTCGTTGGAACGCTCTGGTTCCTCGGGGGTGGCCTTCCGGGTGGCGGTGAAGGCGAGCGGGCATCAACGTCAGAGCCGGCCTTTGTCGCCAGCAGCTATATTGACCTGGAGCGCCCTCTGGTGACGACAGTTCAGGCCCAGGGTCGCCAGCGCTACGCCCAGGTTCACCTGTCACTTGAAGCGTCGGACCCAGCCGCCCTGGCCGCGGCGGAAACGCACATGCCGTTGATTCGCAGCCAGCTGGTGATGGTTTTGGGGAACAGTGAATTCAGTGAGCTGCAAACGCCGGAAGGGCGGTCAGCTCTCGCAGAGCAGCTGCTGGCGACCGTCAATCAGGTGCTTGAGGAAGAAGGTGAGCCGTCGATCAAGCGTGTGCTATTCAGAAACTTTGTAGTGCAATAGGTACCCGATCGGGTAAACGAATCTCAGGGCAGGGTCAGGTATGCAGGATTTATTGTCACAGGACGAAATTGATGCGCTTCTCCACGGTGTGGATGACGGCGACATTGATACCTATGAAGAGACTGATGAAACCGGCGTAAAGAACTACGACCTGGCCAGTCAGGACCGTATCGTCCGTGGCCGTATGCCCACCCTTGAAATGATCAACGAGCGCTTTGCCCGCTACACCCGCATCAGCCTGTTCAACCTTTTACGCCGGAATGCTGACGTCTCCACCGGTGGCGTGCAGATCATGAAGTTCGGTGAATATATTCACACCCTGTATGTGCCCACCAGTCTCAACCTGTGCAAGGTGCGCCCGCTGCGTGGCACCTCTCTGTTCGTTCTGGACGCCAAGCTGGTGTTCAAGCTGGTGGATAACTTCTTTGGCGGGGAGGGCAGGCACGCCAAGATCGAGGGCCGTGAATTCACGCCCACTGAAACCCGCATTGTCCAGATGGTGCTGAACCAGGTTTTCCACGACATGAAGGAAGCCTGGCATGCCGTCCTGCAGGTGGAGTTCGAGTACCTGAGTTCGGAAGTGAATCCGGCGATGGCCAATATTGTCAGCCCGAGTGAAGTGGTGGTGGTCAGTACCTTCCATATCGAACTGGATGGCGGTGGTGGCGAGCTGCACTTTGCTTTGCCCTATTCCATGATCGAGCCCATTCGGGATGTTCTGGATGCCGGGGTGCAGAGCGATATCGACGATGTTGATGAACGTTGGGTCAACGCCCTGCAGGAAGATATCAAGGAAGTGAACGTTCCGATCAATACAACGGTTTGCCGGCGAAGGATCTCCCTCAGGGATATTGCCAAGATGAAGGCCGGGGATGTGATTCCTGTGGAGGTACCCGAGCATTTGACGGTCACCGCTAACGGAATTCCGATCTACAAGGCCACACTGGGAACCCGTGACGGAAAGCTGGCGCTGAGAATTCATGAGCGGGCGACATTGCCCAAGGTTAAGAAACAACTGAAGGTGGGACGCAATGGCTGAGGACGACAAGAAAGACGACAAGGAGCTCAGCGAAGACGAAAAGCTGGCTGCTGAATGGGAAGCTGCCATGGAGGAAACCGGCGGTTCTGAAGAAAGCGATACCGATGGCCGCGAGGATGAATGGGCGGCCGCCATGGCCGAAGCTGAGGAGACTGAAGAGCCAGGGCAGAGTGTACGTACCGCCCCGATGGAAGAGTTCCCTGATGACGCAGGTATGGGTGGCAGTGGGGATGCTCCGGATATCGACGTAATCCTTGATATTCCGGTGACCATTTCCATGGAAGTGGGCAACACCCAGATTCCAATCCGCAACCTGCTGCAGCTTAACCAGGGCTCCGTGATCGAGCTGGACAGACTGGCGGGTGAGCCGCTGGATGTGCTGGTGAACGGCACCTTGATTGCCCACGGCGAGGTTGTGATGGTGAACGAAAAGTTCGGTATCCGCCTGACCGATGTGATCAGCCCGGGTGAGCGCATCAAACGGTTGCAAAAGTAACATGGTGCGGCTTCTGAACGGCCTGTTGCCTCTTGTTTTTTCTGTTCCAGCATTCGCCGAGGAGGCCAGTGCGCCGGCGCGGGACGCTGGCCGAAACGCGCCGGATACCCTGGGGACCATTGTCAGCCTGGGCCTCGGGTTGCTGGCGGTTGTCGCGGTGATCTACGGCTGTGCCTGGCTGATCCGGCGTATGAACGGCATGACCGGCATGAATAACAACGCGATCAAGGTGGTCTCTGTGCTGGCCATCGGGGCCCGGGAGCGGATTGCCCTGGTAGAGGTGGGTGGCCAACAGATATTGCTGGGTATTACCCCTTCCACCATTCGAACTCTGCAGGTGTTCGACCACCCGGTTGTGGATTCCGCCAACCCTCCCACTGGTGAGTTTGCCCGCCGGTTACAGGGCATGATCGGCAAGTCCTGGTCGGCACCGGAAAGGAAAGACTGACGCTATGACCGTGGCTCTGCTCAAACGCTGTCTGCCATTGCTTGTGCTGTTCCCCGGGTTGTTTTTGGCGCCCGCGGCTTTTGCCGACCTGCCAGGCATTCCGGCCTTTACGGTGCAGCCTGGAGAAAACGGAACCGAGGAATACTCGGTAACCCTGCAAATCCTGGCGCTGATGACAGCGCTGACCTTCCTGCCCGCCATGTTGATGATGATGACATCGTTCACCCGTATCATCGTGGTCTTCGCCATTCTTCGGCAGGCCCTGGGTTTGCAGGCAACGCCATCCAACCAGATTCTGCTGGGTTTGGCACTGTTCCTGAGTATTTTTATCATGAAGCCGGTGCTGGAAGAGGCCAACCGGGTGGGGTTGCAGCCCTACATGCAGGAGGAGGTCACCTCCCTGGAAGCCGTGGAGCTGGCCAGCCAGCCGTTTCGCCGGTTCATGCTGGAGCAGACGCGGGAGTCGGATCTTGCGTTGTTTATGCGCATCGCCGATGTGCAGTATGAAACCCCCGAAGACGTTTCCTTCTGGGTGCTGATGCCGGCATTTGTGACCAGTGAACTCAAGACGGCGTTTCAGATCGGGTTTATTCTGTTCATACCCTTTCTTATCATCGATATGGTGGTGGCGAGTGTTCTGATGGCCATGGGTATGATGATGCTGTCGCCCATCATCATCTCCTTGCCTTTTAAAATCATGCTCTTTGTTCTGGTGGATGGCTGGGCCCTGATTATGGGCACCCTTGCCGCCAGTTACGGGATATAGGAGGCCAACCATGACCCCTGAGACCGTGATCGACATTCTGCGCGAAGCGCTCTGGATGATCGTGTTGCTTGCCGCTGTCATTATCGGGCCGGGTCTGGTGATCGGTCTGGTGGTGAGTACCTTCCAGGCAGCTACCCAGATCAACGAGCAGACCCTGAGCTTTCTACCTCGCCTGTTGGTCACACTGATAGTGATCATTGCGCTCGGCCCGTGGATGCTGACCCTGCTGCTCGATCATGCCAATCGCCTGATATCCAGCATCCCTTTCCTGATCGGCTGACGGGATGGTACCGGCGGAGTTCAGTGCAGACCTGATTGGCCAATGGGTGGGCCAGCACCTGTGGCCGCTGTTCCGGCTGGCCAGTTTCCTGATGGTTATCCCTGTTTTTGGCACCCAGCTGGTGCCCGCACGGGTGCGTCTGGGGCTGGCCCTGCTGATGACGGTCCTCATTGCCCCGTTGATTCCCGAAGTTCCCCAGGTTGAGGCGTTCAGTGCGGATGCCGTTGTGATCACCCTGCAGCAAATCCTGATCGGCGTTGGGCTTGGGTTTGCGCTGACCGCCCTGTGGCAGCTTTTCGTGATTGCCGGCCAGATGATCGCTATGCAGATGGGTCTTGGCTTTGCCTCTATGATGGACCCGGCCAATGGCGTCAACGTGCCAGTGCTGGCGCAAATCTACACCATCACCATCACTCTGCTGTTTCTCGCCATGAACGGCCACCTGGTGGCGTTCGAAGTGTTCATCGAGAGTTTCTACATCATGCCCATTGGCATGGAGGGGCTTGGCCAGGCGGGTGTGTGGGACCTTGCCCACCGGATCAGCTGGATGTTTGTGTCGGCCATTCTGCTGGCGCTGCCGGCCGTCACTGCCGTGTTCATCGTCAACATCTCCTTTGGCGTGATGACCCGCGCCGCCCCGCAGATGAACATTTTTGCCCTGGGTTTCCCCATTGGCCTGATTTTTGGATTGTTTGCTATCTGGGTGCTGCATGCCAATTTTCTGCCGCACTTTGAGCAATACACCCGGGAAACCTTCGATTTCATGCGACAGCTGCAGGGGCAACCATAGCCATGGCTGAAGAGAACGATAACAGCCAGGAGAAAACCGAAGAGCCGACCCCCCGACGACTTGAGAAAGCCAAGGAGGACGGCCAGACTGCCCGTTCAAAAGAGCTGGCCACCATGTCGGTGTTACTGGCTGGTGCTGGCGGCCTTCTGATGTTTGGAGGCAGTCTTGGGGCAACCCTTGAGAGCATCATGCGGGATGCCTTTGTGATTGAGCGCGCCGCGATCTACGACACCCGCCATATGAGTGTTCAACTCATACTTTCTGCCAAGGCAGCTGCATTTGCCTTGTCTCCCATTCTGATCATGCTCTTGGTGGCGGCCATCGCAGGCTCTATTGGCATTGGTGGTTTGTTGTTCAGCGCCAAGGCGATTGCCCCGAAAGGCAGCCGGATGAATCCCATCAAGGGTCTGGGGCGGATGTTCTCGATGCGCTCCCTCATTGAGTTGGTCAAGGCGATTGCCAAGGTGGGGTTGGTGCTTGCGGTGGCCATCCTGATTCTCAATCTGCGCACTGAGGACCTGCTTGCGATCGCTGAGGAGCCCGTTGTCCCGGCCATGGCCCATGTGGTCTGGACTTTGGGCTGGAGCTTCTTTTTCCTGTCCTGTGCCACCATCATCATTGCCATGATTGACGTGCCGTTTCAGATCTACGACCACCAGAAGAAACTGCGCATGACCAAGCAGGAGGTGAAGGACGAGTACAAGGACACCGAGGGTAAACCAGAGGTAAAGGGCAAGATTCGCCAGCTGCAGCGTGAGATGGCCCAGCGCCGGATGATGCAGGATGTGCCGACAGCTGATGTGGTGATTACCAACCCGACCCACTATGCGGTGGCGTTAAAGTACAACCAGGATTCGATGGGAGCGCCGGTGGTGGTGGCCAAGGGGGCGGATGAGATTGCCTTCAAGATTATGGAGATTGCCCGTGAGCACAAGGTGGAGATCCTGCGGACGCCGCCGCTGACCCGGGCGGTGTATCACAATACCGATGTGGGGCAGGAGATTCCCGACGGTTTGTATATGGCTATTGCTCAGGTGCTGGCTTATGTGTTCCAGCTCCGGCAGTTCCGCAAGGGGCGCGGGGCCAAACCGGGTATGCCTGATTTTCCGATTCCGCCGGAGATGCGGCGCGATATTTAGATTTTGGAGTTTGGCTCTTTTGTAGCCTGCCGGTTTGGTGCGGCGAGCCAGGCCGAGCTTTATGTCGACCTGACCGGTTTCATTGCTTAAGCCTTGGGCTCCTGAATCCGCTTACCCCAGGCTTCTTTCTCGCCTGGCAGGATCAGGTTCAAGGCGATCGCGACAACCGCGCACAGAGCAATACCTTCCAGCGTACCAATCACCATGTTGCCGATACCGAAAACCAGGGTGACGCCAACGATCACCAGGTTACGGGACTGGGACAGGTCTACCTGGTGGCGGATCAGTGTGTTCAGGCCGACCACGGCGATGGAGCCGAACAGCAGGCACAGGATGCCGCCCATAACCGGAACCGGAATGGTCTGCAGGGCAGCACCGAATTTGCCAACGAAGGCCAGGACGATGGCAGTACCCGCGGCCCACCACATCACTTTCGGGTTGAAGTTTCGGGTCAGCATCACCGCGCCGGTGACTTCAGAATAAGTGGTGTTGGGTGGTCCACCGAGCATGGAGGCGGCGCTGGTGGCCAGGCCGTCGCCCAGCAGAGTGCGGTGCAAACCGGGTTTTTGCAGGTAGTTTTTGCGGGTGACGTTGCCGATGGCCAGTACGTCACCGATGTGTTCGATGGCCGGGGCAATGGCGACCGGGATCATGAACAGGATGGCGCCCCAGCTGAAGGCGGGGGCGACGAAGTTGGGGACGGCAAACCAGGGGGCTTCCTGGACCGGGGTAATGTCTACAATGCCGGCGAACCAGGACAGGGTGTAGCCAACGATAACGCCAAACATGATTGGGATCAGCCGGAAGATGCCCTTGGCCCAGACCGACATGACGATGGTGACGGCCAGGGAGATCATGGCGATGACGATGGCGGTGTTGTAGGGCACCAGTTCGGCGGCGCCGTCTCCGGTGCGGCCAGAGGCCATATGCACCGCCACCGATGCCAGTCCCAGGCCGATGGTCATAATCACCGGGGCGATGACCACCGGCGGCAGCAGGCGGGTGACAAAGCCCGTGCCCCGTGCCCGCACGGCGCCGGCCAGGATGATGTACAGGATGCCGGCCGCCATCAGGCCCCCAAGAGTTTCTTCCAGCCCGAAGCGGCCCTTGGCGGCGATGATCGGCGCGATGAAGGCAAAGGATGAGGCCAGGAAAATGGGGATCTGGCCGCCGGTGACTATGTGGAAAATCAGGGTGCCGACGCCGGCGGTAAACAGCGCCACGTTGGGGTCCAGCCCGGTGATCAGGGGCATCAATACCAAGGCGCCGAAGGCGACCAGGAGCATCTGGGAGCCGGCTAGTGCCTGCTTCCATACGGGTTCATGGGTGTGTTCCTGCATGCTCAGACGTCCTTCTGCTTGGTGCCGAAGATTTTGTCACCGGCATCACCCAGGCCAGGCAGGATGTAGCCTTTCTCGTTCAGGCGCTCATCAACAGAAGCGGTGTAGATGGAAACGTCCGGGTGTTTTTCCAGCACTTTCTCGATGCCTTCTGGCGCGGCCACCAGCACCAGGGCCCGAATTTCGGTGCTGCCGGCTTTCTTGAGCAGGTCGATGGTGGAGATCATGGAGCCACCGGTGGCCAGCATCGGGTCGATAATCAGAGCCATGCGCTGGTCCAGCTCGCCCACCAATTTTTCCAGGTAGGTTTCAGCTTCCAGCGTGTCTTCGTTGCGGATCTGGCCCACTACGCTCACTCGTGCCACCGGGATCAGGCTCAGCACGCCGTCGAGCATGCCCAGGCCAGCGCGCAGAATCGGCACGATGGTGACTTTCTTGCCGTGAATCTGTTCCACGGTCACCGGCCCGGCCCAGCCATCAATGGTTTTTTCCTGCAGGTTGAAGTCTTTGGTCGCCTCGTAGGTCAGAAGTGCGCCAACTTCCTGTGCCAGTTCACGAAAATTCTTGGTGCTGATGTCGGCGCGGCGCATCAGGCCGAGTTTATGGCGGATCAGGGGGTGCTTCACTTCGTGGATCGGCATTGGGGTCACCTGTGTGTTCGAATGTTCGGGCTTGATTTCGGATGCAATAAATGGCGCAAGGATACCGTATCTGGGCGCCCGCGTCAGGCGCTGGTCGTGCGGTAAATATCAAAAACTGTAAGGCCTGGTACGGTTCTTGCGATAACTCTCCCAGATTGGCGCGCCGCGTCAGATTTTCGACCCTGACAGTTCTGAAAAGCACGGCAGAGCGGAGAAGTATCCAGCATGGACAGAGCGTTAGTTCTGAGTAACGTCAAAACCCTGACGCGGGGCAGTATCGGTATTCCACTGATGCTTATGGGCTTGTTGGGCATGATGATCCTGCCCATGCCGGCCTTCCTGCTGGACGTGTTCTTTACCTTCAACATCACCTTGTCCATCGTCATTCTGCTGGTGTGTGTGTACGCGCTTCGGCCGATGGAGTTCGCGTCGTTCCCGACGGTACTGCTGGTTGCCACGCTCCTGCGCCTGGGGTTGAACGTTGCCTCTACCCGGATTGTCCTGCTCAACGGTCACGAAGGTGGTGATGCTGCCGGTAAGGTGATCGAATCGTTCGGTGAGGTTCTGATTGGCGGGAACTATGCGGTTGGTCTGGTGGTGTTTGCCATCCTGATGATCATCAACTTCCTGGTAGTCACCAAGGGTGCCGGCCGGGTGTCGGAAGTCAGTGCCCGTTTTACCCTGGACGCCATGCCCGGCAAACAGATGGCCATTGATGCGGATTTGAACGCGGGCCTGATAAACCAGGACGAGGCCAAAAGCCGCCGTTCGGAGATTGCCCAGGAAGCGGATTTCTATGGATCCATGGATGGTGCGTCCAAGTTTGTAAAGGGCGATGCCATTGCGGGGTTGCTGATTCTTGCGATCAATATCATTGGTGGTATCTCGATCGGCATGCTCCAGCATGGCCTGGACTTTGGCCTGGCGATGCAGCGGTACGCGCTGCTGACCATTGGTGACGGCCTGGTTGCCCAGATTCCATCACTGTTGCTGTCTACTTCCGCTGCCATCATGGTAACGCGGGTAACGGCCAGCCAGGACATGGGCGGGCAGATCATTCATCAGATGTTCAACGCGCCCAAGGCCATCGGTATTGCCGCAGTCATCCTGATTATCCTGGGTCTGATTCCGGGCATGCCCCATGTTGCCTTCCTGGGATTGGGCAGCCTTGCCGCCGGTGCGGCCTGGCTGATCTGGAAAAAGCAAAGCCAGACTGTGGAAGAAGAGGGCGTTTACGCCGGTCGTGGCGGCATGGCTGGTGGAGCGCCCCGTGCCGGTGGCGAGGTGGTTCAGGATCGGTCCGGCGCAGAAGGACAGGCGCTGCCGGCGCCCGGTGAAACCCGGGAGCTGGGCTGGGATGATGTGGCGACCGTTGACATCGTTGGTCTGGAAGTGGGCTACCGGCTGATTCCTCTGGTCGATAAATCCCAGGGCGGGCAGCTGCTCAGTCGCATCAAGGGGGTTCGGAAAAAACTGTCTCAGGATCTGGGTTTCCTGATGCCGTCAGTGCACATTCGGGACAATCTGGACCTGATGCCAAACGTCTACCGCATCACCCTGATGGGTGTGACCATTGCCGAGGCGGAGATTCACCCGGAACGTGAGCTGGCCATTGATCCGGGCCAGGTGTTTGGCAAGGTGGAAGGCATTGCAGGCAAAGATCCGGCCTTTGGCCTGGATGCCATCTGGATTGAGCCAGACAAGAAAGACCAGGCCCAGACCCTGGGCTATACCGTGGTGGATGCCAGCACGGTGGTGGCTACCCACCTTAACCAGATTCTGCAAAAGCACGCCCATGAACTTATCGGCCATGAAGAGGCCCAGAAGTGGCTGGACCAGTTGGAGAAAATGGCTCCGAAACTGGCGGAGGAGCTGGTGCCTACGACGATTTCCGTGAGCGTCCTGCTGCGGGTACTGCAGAACCTGCTCCGGGAAGAAGTGCCGGTCAGGGATATGCGCTCCATTGCCGAGGCCATTGTTAACGTGCACCCCAGAAGCCAGGACCCGAAACTGTTGACCACCCTGGCTCGCCAGGCGCTTCGCCGAATGATCGTTCAGAGCATCTGTGGCAACGATGCCGAGATTCCGGTGATCACTCTGGATCCCGATCTGGAACAGTTATTGCTTAAGTCTGTTCAGCAGAGTCAACAATCCGGCGGACAGGAAGATATTGGCCTGGTGCTTGAGCCCAACATGGTGGAAAAGCTGCAGCGGTCTCTTCAGGACAGTGTTCAGCGCCAGGAAATGCTGGGCAAGCCGGCGATTCTTCTGGTTTCCGGGCCCTTGCGGCCAGTGCTGGCAAAGTTTGCCAGTTATGGGGTAGAGCGTTTGCATGTGCTCTCGTACCAGGAAATTCCGGATAACAAACAGATCACGATAGTCGCCTCTGTTGGCCAGTAAGGCCGGCAGGGCAAGGCGAACACCCGATTCGGGCACGCCGGTGGAGGATGAAGCGTTATGAAAGTACAACGGTTTTTTGCAAAGACCATGGCCGAAGCCCTGAAACAGGTTAGTCATGAGATGGGGCCGGATGCCGTTATTTTGTCCAATCGCCGGGTGGACGGAGGCGTCGAAATTGTGACGGCCCTGGACTATGACGAAAATATGGCACGCCAGCGCCTTGGCGAGAAAGCGGCACAGGCCACCAACGGCTCGCGCCTGGCGGAGCTGCAGGCAGACCAGCATCGTCGGTTGGAAGAAGAGTTGAACCGATCGCGCAGTCGCATTCGCGAAGTGCGGGAGAAGCGGGCGGGTGTCGGCGCGGAATATGATCGTGCACTGGCTGATGATCGGCCGGGTGCCGACTGGTCAGGTGAGTTGGCTGGTGGATCGACCTCGGTGGGCAATGCAGGTGGCCGATCAGAGGCGGGCTACTCGGATGAGTTGGCGAGCATGAGAGCGGAAATCAACTCCCTGAGAGAGATGGTCAGCGGCCGTACCTCGGTACCCGAGAAGCCTGCAGTCGCGGCATCCAATGCGGTTCAGCAGAGGCTTGCAGAGCGGCTGCAGGAATTTGGCCTGGGCGCGGAGCTGGCAACCTCTCTGTCCCGTCAGCATCGCGCCGGCAGGTTGGAAGACGGTTGGAAGCAATCCCTGAAGATGCTGGCCACCGGCGTACGTACCGCTCGGGAACACTGGCTTGAGGCCGGCGGCGTCTATGCGCTGGTGGGGCCAACCGGGTCTGGGAAGACCACCACCATTGGCAAGCTGGCAGCCCAATATGTACTGGAGCACGGGCCGGATTCCCTGGCGTTGGTCACCACCGATCGCTACCGGGTGGCAGCCCATGAACAGCTGTTTGTGTTTGGCCGTATTCTCAATGTTCCGGTCCGGGTTGTGGACGAGAGTCATTCCCTGGATGACATTCTGGACGAATTGTCAGACCGGCACCTGGTTCTGATTGATACTGCCGGGCTGACCAGCTCGGATCGCGGTTATCAGGAACAGCTGGCGGAGTTGGCCCGGAGCGATCACAATATCCGTACCCATCTGGTCGTGTCTGCCACCAGCCAGCCGCGCATCATGAAATCCGTGTGGCATTGCTATAAGATGGCAAACCTTGCAGGCTGCGTCATGACCAAGATTGACGAAGCGCTGACACTGGGTGAGTCTTTGGGCTTTGTCATGGAAACCGGCCTGCCAGTGGCATGGTATACCGATGGCCAGAAGATTCCCGAAGACCTGCACCGGGCAGAGGCCATTCCTCTGGTGCGGTTGGGCGTAGAACGCCTGAAAACAATGCAGCACGGCCAGGCCGTTGCAGAAGGGGCCTGAGGCCCGGTGGTACAGCCGGTGCGCTGCCGTTTGCGCCCACACAAGAACGCAGTAAGAGACTGATAACAGTATGAGCAGACCACATCCGGTTCAGGTGATTGCGGTTACCGGCGGCAAGGGCGGTGTCGGCAAGAGTAATGTGTCCGTCAACCTCGGTATCGCGCTGGCCCAGAAAGGCCGGCGGGTGGTGTTGCTGGATGCAGACCTTGGCCTTGCCAATATCGACGTGCTGTTGGGCATTACCGCCAATCGCAATCTGCAGGATGTGCTCAGTGGCGAGTGCGACCTCAAGGACGTTCTGGTCAACGGCCCGGGTGGTATCAAGATTGTCCCCGCATCGTCCGGCACCCAGCGTATGACCCAGTTGAGCCCGATGGAACATGCAGGGCTGATCAACGCCTTCAGCGAGCTGGGTGACCAGATTGATGTGCTGATTGTTGACACAGCAGCCGGTATTTCCGAGTCGGTCGTCAGTTTCCTGCGGGCCTCCCAGGAATTGCTGCTGGTGGTGTGCGATGAGCCTACCTCCATTACCGATGCTTATGCCCTGATCAAACTGATGAATCGCGACTACGGCACCAACCGTTTCCGTATTCTGGCGAATCAGGTGCGAAATGAGCAGGAAGGCCGGCATCTGTATGAAAAACTGACCCGTGTCACCGAGCGTTTCCTTGATGTAGCACTACAATATGTAGGTATCGTGCCGTACGACGAAGCCGTCAAAAAAGCCGTTCAGCGGCAGCGGGCCGTTCTGGATGCCTATCCACGGGCTAAGGCGTCGCTGGCGATCCGTGCCCTGGCAGAGAAAGTGGACAGCTGGCCGCTGCCATCATCGCCAAGAGGGCATCTGGAGTTTTTCGTGGAGCGGCTCGTCGAAGTCTGATCTGAATCCAGTCCTATAAGAAAACCGGATACATGACATTGGCGAAAAACCTGGGAATCTACCATCAGGCTGGCGCAAAAGGCCCCTCTCAGCTGATTGAGGAGCATGCGCCGCTGGTCAAGAAAATCGCCCTTCATCTGATGGCCCGTTTGCCGGCCTCGGTTCAGCTTGAAGATCTCATGCAGGCCGGCATGATTGGCCTGCTGGAAGCTGCACAACGCTATTCCACCGGCAAGGGTGCCACCTTTGAAACCTACGCAGGCATTCGTATCCGCGGTGCCATGGTGGATGAAATCCGCAAGGGCGACTGGGTTCCCCGCTCCGTTCACCGCAATGCCCGCCGTATCGCGGCAGCCATCAAAACGGTTGAAGACCGCACCGGGCGCGAGGCCCAGGATGTCGATGTTGCCGAAGAGCTGGGCATTGACCTGTCGGAATATCATGCTTCCCTGGCAGACGCCAACAGTGGCCGACTTTTTAGCCTTGATGAGCTCAATGAATCCGGGGAGCTGCCGATAGAAGAAACAGAGGCCAGCGATAATCCCCTGGATGGCATTTCATCAAATGCATTCCAGAAAAGCCTGGCAGAGGCAATCGAAGAGCTTCCTGAGCGAGAAAAGCTGGTGTTGAGCCTCTACTACCAGGAAGAGCTCAACCTGAAGGAAATCGGCGCGGTGCTGGGCGTCAGCGAGAGCCGGGTCAGCCAGATTCATAGCCAGGCGGCCCTTCGTCTCAGGGGGCGGTTGTCCGATTGGCGGGAAGACGAGCCAGAATAAACCGGGCCGGCGCTGACCGCGCGGCGCGTAACTGTGTAGATTTTGGTAACCGGCGCTTTACAACGCGGCCAAACACCACACAATAAGCGGTTAAAGCAGCGGCCTGCTAGACTTTCAAAAGGCTTAATGAAATCCGGGTGTTACTGACTGGAGGTCCCATTGGACAAAAACATGAAAATTCTCATTGTGGATGACTTTTCCACAATGCGGCGAATCATCAAGAATCTGCTGCGCGATCTTGGCTTCACCAATACGGATGAAGCGGACGATGGCAACACTGCATTGCCCATGCTCAGGAGCGGCAAGTACGACTTCCTGGTGACCGACTGGAACATGCCTGGCATGTCGGGTTTTGATCTGCTCAAGGCGGTGCGGGCAGACGAGAACCTGAAGAACCTGCCGGTGCTGATGGTAACCGCGGAGGCCAAGCGTGACCAGATTGTGGCGGCGGCGCAGGCCGGCGTTAACGGGTACGTCGTCAAACCGTTTACCGCTGCCGTTCTCAAGGAAAAGATTGAGAAGATCTTCGAGCGAATCCAGTAACCAGAGGTCGGATGGCTGTCATGACTGACAAGAACGAGAACCATCAGGGCCTCGACCCGGAGGTAACCGAAAAGCTCCAGCAGCAAAGCTCCGAATTGGCCGAATGCATCAGTTCCGGTAACTACGCCCGTGCGATGTCGGTGATCAACGAGCTTAGTGAAGTTCGCGACCAGAGCCTCTATCGGGAAGTGGGGCGGTTGACCCGGAGCCTGCACGAGGCTATCCGGAATTTTCAGATAGACGCCCGCAGTGCCGAGCAGAAAGAAGCCTTGTCCAAGATGTCCGATGCCTCGGATCGGCTGGCCTACGTTGTCCAGATGACCAGCCAGGCGGCTAATCGCACCATGGACCTGGTCGAAGAAAGCATGCCGGTGGCGCATACCATGCGCGACGAAGCGACCGCCCTGCGAGACGAATGGCAGCGGTTGCGTCGTCGGGAAATGGAGCCGGCAGAATTCCGGGAGCTGTACGGCCGCATTGATCGCTTCTTTGCGGGCCTGGCCACAGATTCCGATACCCTGTACAGCAACCTGTCAGAAATCCTTCTGGCCCAGGACTTCCAGGATCTTACCGGGCAGGTTATCCAGAAAGTAACGGCTCTTGTGAAAGAAGTCGAAGAGAACCTGCTTGGCCTGGTGGTGATGGCCAGCCACGTGGACCAGCTCACCGGCACCGTGCACCAGATTGAAGAAAAAGAAGAATCGGCCGAAAAAGGGGTAGGGCCTCAGATCAAGGCTGAGGAGCGTGATGATGTAGTTTCGGGGCAGGACGACGTTGATGACCTGTTATCCAGTCTCGGTTTCTGAACGATTATAGAGGGTGACGCATGGCGTTTGATGCCGACGAAGAGATCCTGCAGGACTTCCTGGTTGAAGCCGGCGAGATTCTCGAAAAGCTGTCCGAGCAGCTGGTAGATCTTGAGCAGCATCCGGATGACAGCAACCTGCTCAACGCCATCTTCCGTGGTTTCCACACGGTCAAGGGCGGTGCCGGGTTCCTGCAGCTCGAAGCGCTGGTCAACTGCTGTCACTCTGCGGAAAATGTGTTCGATATCCTCCGCAACCACAAGCGCAAGGTCACCTCCGAATTGATGGACGTGGTGCTGGAAGCTCTGGACCACGTCAACGCCATGTTTGATCAGGTTCGTAACCGTGAAGAGCCGACTCCGGCTCCGGACGAATTGATCGCTGCGCTGGATGAACTTGCCAAGCCGGAAGGCGACACGGCAGCGCCGGCACCGGCAACGCCAGAACCCGAACCTGCCGCCGGTGCGGGCAATGATTCCGGAGATATTACCGACGAAGAGTTTGAGCAACTGCTGGATGCCCTGGCCGATGAAAAAGGTGCAGAGCAACAGCCGGCGGCCGCACCGGAAAACACCTCCGCCAACGACGCCGGGTCAGACGGCGACGAGATCACCGACGACGAATTTGAAGCCCTGCTGGACCAGTTGCATGGTAAAGGCCAGTTTGCTGGCCCCCCGGTTGTTGATAACGACACCCCGCCGGAGCCGGAACCAGAAGAGCCGGCAAAATCATCCACTGGTGATGATCTGATCACCGATGACGAGTTTGAAAACCTGCTGGATGAGCTGCATGGCAAAGGCAAGAGCCCTGGTGCGGCCCCCGCAGCGGAGACCAAACCTGAGCCTGCGGCCAAGCCTGAGCCAAAGAAGCCGGAACCAAAACAGCCGGAACCCGCCAGGCAGGAAGCCAAGCCGGCAGCCCCCTCCGCCCCGGCAAGAGATGCGGCGCCCGCAGCCGAGACCACCGTGCGGGTGGATACCAAGCGCCTTGACGACATCATGAATATGGTGGGTGAGCTGGTACTGGTCCGTAATCGCCTGCAGCGCCTGGGCTCCGAGAGCGAAGATGAACATATGCACAAGGCGGTCGCCAACCTCGACGTGGTGACCACCGATTTGCAGGCGGCGGTCATGCAGACCCGCATGCAACCGATCAAAAAGGTATTCGGGCGCTTCCCACGGGTGGTACGAGACCTGGCCCGAGGGCTGAAGAAAGAAATCAACCTGGTGATGCACGGGGAAGAAACCGACCTGGACAAGAACCTGGTCGAAGCGCTGTCCGACCCGCTGGTTCACCTGGTAAGAAACTCCGTTGATCATGGCATTGAAATGCCAGAGGTGCGGGAAAAGGCCGGTAAGCCCCGTGCAGGCACTGTGACCCTGTCAGCGGAACAAGAGGGGGATCATATCCTGCTTTCCATCTCTGACGACGGCGCGGGTATGAACCCTGATGTTCTGCGCCGAAAAGCGGTGGAGAAAGGGCTGTACGACCAGGACGCCGCAGATCGACTGACCGATAACGAGTGTTTTAACCTGATTTTTGCCGCTGGTTTCTCGACCAAGGAACAGATATCCGATGTTTCTGGCCGAGGCGTGGGCATGGATGTGGTGAAAACCAAGATCGGCCAACTTAACGGCCAGATCAACATCGTGTCTGAACAGGGCAAGGGCACCAGCATTATTATCAAGGTGCCGCTCACCCTGGCGATCATGCCTACGCTGATGATCATGCTGGGCGATCAGTCTTTCGCCTTGCCCCTGGTGAACGTGGTTGAAATTTTCCATCTGGATCTGTCGAAAACGAACATTGTCGATGGCCGGGAATGCATTGTGGTGCGTGACAAGGTATTCCCGCTGTTCCACATCAAGCGCTGGCTGGTACATGGCGCGGCTGGCCAGAAAGAGCCGGAAAACGCCCATGTGGTGATTGTGGCCATGGGTACAAAGCAGGTCGGGTTCGTGGTGGACCAGCTGATCGGCCAGGAAGAGGTGGTGATCAAGCCCCTGGGGCGGGCGTTACAGGGTACGCCCGGTATGGCCGGGGCCACCATCACCGGTGACGGCCGCATTGCCCTGATTATTGACGTACCCAGCCTTCTTCAACATTACGGTTAGCGGTACCGGGGCAGATAACATGCAGGATTGTTTAGGAGAAATGGATGACAGTTTCTGTCCTGGTCGTTGATGATTCAGGGTTCTTTCGCAAACGGCTGACGGAAATCCTCACGGCCTCGGGGCAAATCGAGGTTGTTGGTGCGGCAACCAATGGCCGTGAAGGGGTGGAGCTGGCTGAAAAGCTGCGCCCTGATGTGATTACCATGGACTACGAAATGCCCGTGATGGATGGTATTTCGGCGGTTCGTGAAATCATGAAAAAGCACCCGACCCCGGTGTTGATGTTCTCATCTCTGACGTATGAGGGTGCGCGGGTTACTCTGGATGCCCTGGAAGCCGGGGCAGTGGACTTCCTGCCCAAGAACTTCGAGGAAATTGCCCGGGATACCAGCCAACTTCAGAAAATCCTCATCGATCGGATTCTTGACGTGGCAGGCAGCAAGCCCAGCGGTCGTTCTGCGGCCCCGGCTGCACGCCCGGCAGCTCCGCGTCCCGGGGTTACGCGCCCGGCTGCCCCGCAGCCTCCAGAGCGGCCCGCCAGACCGGTAACCCGCGACCGCTCAGCCCCGGCCCCAGTCCAGCCAGAGCCGACCCGCGAGCCGGAAACTCCAAGACGGCCCTCCCGGAAAGCCGCACCAAGACATTACAGCGTGGTTGCAATTGGCACTTCCACGGGAGGGCCGGTGGCGTTACAGAAGGTCTTGACCGCGCTGCCGGCCTCTTTCCCGGCTCCCATTGTGCTGGTTCAGCACATGCCTGCCAGCTTTACCCCGGCTTTTGCCGAGCGCCTGAACAAACTTTGCCGTATTCAGGTCAAGCAGGCCGAAGATGGCGATATCCTGAAGCCTGGCCATGCCTTGTTGGCGCCTGGCGGCAAGCAGATGATGATCGAAAATCGTGGCGGTCAGGCGAGAGTCAGGATCCTGCCGGGTGACGAACGGCTGAATTACAAACCCTGTGTGGATGTCACTTTCGGTTCTCTTGCCCGAAGCTTCCCGGGGAAAACCCTGGGCGTCATCCTGACGGGAATGGGAGCAGACGGTAAGGAAGGCTGCCGGATGATGAAGCAGTCTGGCTCAGTGGTCTGGTCCCAGGATGAGAAATCCTCGGTCATCTACGGCATGCCCATGGCCGTTGCCAAGGCCGGATTGAGTGACGAAATCCTGCCGCTTGATGAAGTTGGCCCCCGGCTGGTTGAAGGCGTGAGCTGATGGATATTCTGAGCCTGCTGGGTATCATCCTTGCGTTTGTAGCCATCCTGGGTGGCAACCTGCTGGAAGGTGGTGCGGTCGGGTCCCTGTTCAACGGGCCCGCCGGGCTGATTGTGGTTGGGGGCACACTGGCGGCCACCATTCTGCAAACCTCCTGGCCCATGCTCAAGCGGGCCATGGCGCAGATTCGCTGGGTGTTTGTGCCGCCCTATATCAGCCTGGAAGATGGTATTGGCAAGGTTATCGACTGGAGCGTCAAGGCTCGTAAGCAGGGTTTGCTGGGCCTTGAAGGCCTGGCAGAGCGGGAGCCGGAGAAATTTGCCCGCAAGGGGCTGCAATTGCTGGTTGATGGCGCTGAGCCGGAAGCCATCCGCAGCATTATGGAAGTGGATCTGGAATCCCGTGAGCAGCGGGATCTTGAGGCGGCGCGTATCTATGAAGCCATGGGTGGTTATTCGCCGACGATCGGTATCATTGGGGCGGTCATGGGCCTGATTCAGGTGATGACCAACCTTGAAGACCCGCAGTCTCTGGGTAGCGGCATTGCCACCGCGTTTGTAGCCACCATCTACGGCGTGGCCCTGGCCAACCTGCTGTTTTTCCCTGTCGCCAACAAGTTGCGAAGTATCGTCAAGGAACGTACCCGCTACGAAGACATGATGATCGATGGCATCATCGCCATCGCTGAGGGTGAGAACCCGAAATCCATTGAACTGAGGCTGCGGGGCTTCCTGCAGTAATCAGGACGGACTAGCCTATGCGTCGGCGCAGACAACCCCAGGATGACCTGCACAATAAGGAGCGTTGGCTGATATCCTATGCGGATTTCATCACGCTTCTGTTCGCTTTTTTTGTTGTCATGTACTCGGTGTCTTCCGTTAACGAGGGTAAATACAAAGTTCTGTCCGAAACCCTGACAGGCGTGTTTAACGCCCCCCAGCGCTCGGTGCAGCCTGTCCAGGTGGGCGACCAGCCACTGCGGGCCCAGACCAGTTCACCAGAAGACGTTATTCCCCCGCCGGTCACCGAGGCGCCGCGCAATCCTCAACTGGATGCCGAAAGCCGCACACAAGCCCTCAGAACCATGGCAGATCAACTGACTATGGAGTTTGATGAACTGATCAGCCAGGGCGTGGTCAGCCTGGAAACCAATGAACAGTGGTTGGAACTCAACCTGCCAAACAGCATGCTGTTCAGTAGTGGCGACGCCGAACCTCACTATGACGCATTCCAGGTGATCGAGAAGATCGCGACGGTGCTTCGCAACCGGGATAATGCCATCAAGGTGGAGGGGTTTACCGATAACCAGCCAATCAGAACCAGCCGGTTTCCATCCAATTGGGAGCTTTCCAGCGCCAGGGCATCGGCCGTGGCTCGTATGTTGATGATGGAAGGTGTAGAGCCCGAACGTCTGGCGGCGGTGGGTTACGGCCAGTACCAGCCGGTAGCGAGAAACGACACCGAGGAAGGGCGGCGCCGTAATCGCCGGGTTGTGCTTCTGATTTCCCGAGACGCCAGTATTCGTGGTGCCGTTCGCTAATCTGCCGGTGGCAGATGCGTATGGCCGAACTGGCACGCTTCCTGTATTACAGTCTTTTTATCATCCGGATCGGCAAAGGCTTGCCGCGTAAAACGGACAGCGGACAGTCAAGTTTCGGGCCCGCGTGCCGATATGGTCAATAGCGGCCGGTATTTCCGTCGGGCATAGCCAAACTGGAGTGACAAGAGTGCGAATCTGGGCTGTAGCCAATCAAAAAGGTGGTGTAGGTAAGACAACCTCGGTGGTAGCCCTGGGCGGGTTGTTGGCCGAACGCGGCAAACGCGTGCTGGTGGTCGACCTGGACCCCCATGGCTCTCTGACCAGCTGGTTCGGGTATGACCCCGATTCGCTGGCACATAGCGTCTTCGATCTGTTCCAGCACCAGGGCAAGGTGCCGGATGGCTTGCCTGCCCAGCTGATTACCGAGACCAGTTGTCCGAATCTGTCGTTGCTGCCGGCCAGCACAGCCCTGGCCACCCTTGAGCGACGGATGATTGGCGTGGAGGGGATGGGGTTGATTGTTTCCCGGGCCCTGGCGCAACTCTGGGATGACTTTGACTACGTGATACTGGACAACACCCCGTCGTTGGGCGTGTTGATGGTCAATGCCCTGGCGGCGGCCCAGCACCTGATCATTCCGGTACAGACCGAGTTCCTGGCGATCAAGGGCCTGGAGCGCATGCTGCACACCTTGCAAATGATCATGCGTTCCCAGAAGAACGAATTGGCGTACACCATTGTGCCCACGCTCTACGATCGCCGTACCCAGGCCTCAGTGAAGAGCCTGAATCTGTTGCGTAAAACCTACGGCGATAAGCTCTGGCGTTTTGCCATTCCGGTGGACACCAAGTTCCGGGATGCCAGCCAGGCCGGTGTTATTCCATCGGCACTGGATGCAGACACCCATGGCGTTCGAGCCTACCGGCACCTGCTTGACGATGTTCTGGCGTTAACCGCTACCGCGAAGGAGCGGCGGCATGGCTGACAAAAAAATGGCACAGCTGGCCACGCCTGATGCGGCGATCGCCAGCTACCTCGACGAACTTCTGCACACGGCAACCAGCAGTGCCCAGGTGCAAGAACCCGAAAAGGTTCAGCCTGCGCCGGAACCCAAGACCGAAACCAGAGCCAGAGTCCGGGAAAAAACGGCCGAGATAGTGAAACGGGAGCCTGCCCCGGTTATCGAGAAGGCGCCGCCCGTACCGCCGGTGTCCGCTGAGGTTGTGCTGCCTCAGGTGCAAGAGGTTCGGCAGCCGGAGGTCACATTGGCAACCACCCCGGAGCCGGTGCCAGCCAGCACGGAACCGCCGACCCGGCCAGAGTGGTCCCATGGGCCGTTTGAGTGCCTGATTTTTACGGTGGCGGGCCTGCAGCTTGCGGTACCCCTGGTCCTGCTTGGTGCCATTCATCGGATTGAAGAAGAAATCCGGCCCATTCCCGGCAGCCCCCGGTGGTACATGGGCATTCGCCCGGATCGTGACCATAATCTGCGGGTGGTCGACACCGCAGAATGGATTATGGCTGGGCGGGTTCCTGCCGGTGCCCGTGATAATTATCGGTTTGTGATCCGTCTGGATGACAGCGATTGGGGCCTGGCCTGTGACGATGTTGCCCAATCGTTCACCCTCAAGCCAGATGAGGTTCGCTGGCGCACCGCGCGTAGCAAGCGGCCCTGGCTGGCTGGAACCGTGATTGATCACATGTGCGCGTTGATTGATGTCAGAACCATGGCGCATCTGTTGGTGAGAGCCGAGCGGGAGCACCATCTGGATCTGAGTTGAGGTGACCGCGTACAGGCGGAAACTGTACAGATTGGTTACTGAAAGAAACCGTGCAAGGCTGGCACGGTTTGTGCCCTTAACTATAGTATTGGGCACTGATGATGAATTTTTGACGATCAGGTTGCCCGCCGGGCAGCCGAGAAGGAGAGAGCGCTATGGCATCCCCGAGCGGACAAGTAAATCAGGCCCAGGATGATCAGGTACTGCAGTACGTGACCTTCCGCCTGGATGATGAGACCTACGGCATCAACGTGATGCAGATCCAGGAAGTACTTCGGTATACCGAGATTGCTCCGGTACCGGGTGCCCCGGATTACGTGCTGGGCATCATCAACCTGCGGGGCAACGTGGTTACGGTTATTGACACCCGTCGGCGCTTCGGCCTGGCGGACGCAGAAGTGACGGATGCCACGCGAATTGTAGTGATGGAATCCTCCAGCCAGGTCATGGGTATTCTGGTGGATTCAGTGGCGGAGGTGGTCTATCTCAAGGCCAGTGAAATTGAAACTGCACCGAACGTGGGTAACGAGGAAAGTGCCAAGTTTATCCAGGGCGTGTGCAACAAGAATGGCGAGCTGATTATTCTCGTCGAGTTCGACAAAATGTTGTCAGACCACGAGTGGGCTGAAATCGCATCGCTGTAAGGGCCTCTCCTTCCAGCGCTCCCGATGGACGTCTTCCGTGGTGACACACAAGGGAGACGTCTGTCATGAGTTATACCATTCCTTCCTGGCTCCCCTGGGGCCTGACTGCAGTCGCGATTGGCCTGGTCCTGGTTCAGGGTGTCATCCACGGGCGTCAGATCAGCGCATTGCGAGCTTCAACAAAACAGCGATGCGACACCCTGGGCCGTGAATTGCACGCTACGACCAGCGGCAGCATGGGCGTCGGCCAGCGCCTGGTGGCCTGCGAACGGCAACTGCACGAATTGCGTAATGCCCTGGATGAAATGCGCCAGAACGACCCACTGAGAATTTCCTACGACGAAGCAGCGCGCCTGGTTGATCTTGGTGCAGATATCGACGATCTTATGAATACGTGCGGAATATCCCGCCCCGAGGCCGAACTGGTGTCAGCACTGAAGAAACGTCAGGCGGCCTGATCCAAAGCTGTCACAGGCGCTGCTGAATGAAGAAACTCTACCCGAGAGCCGCCGAGGCTCTCAATGCTGTAGACCGGCGGGCGTTCGTCTCCGGTGTTGATATTGGCCCCTCGATTACTGGCCATTCCATTCCCAAAGAAGAAACCGTTGAACATCTGCTGGCACTTTGCCCGGAAATAGAGCCTGACCACGTGGTCATGCACATTGGCGGCGGGTCGGGCTATCTCACCGCCGTGCTCGCTGAACTTGCCTACCGTGTTCTTTACGTTGATCGCAATCCGGTCGTTGCCGAGAAGGCCAGAGAGCGTTTTACCCACGGAGGTAAGCACAACGTCGAGGTGCTGGTTGCTGACGCGGGTAATGGGATACCAACCGACGAGCTATGTGACCTGATCCTGTGCACCACCTTTATTCCAGAGCCGGCGGCGATGGTGACCGTTTTGCGGGATGGCGGAAAACTGGTGTGCCTGGAAGGCCGGGCGGGCCCGGTGCCGAGCCTGGCCATGTTTCAGCGCAGTGGCACCCGAATTGAGCGGGTTCGAACCCTGGGTTGGGTGGATTTCAATCGCAATGCCGAACAGATCCTGATTGATCTGGGGATTGTGGACGAAGCGGTTCTGGCGCAGGCCCGGGCGGAAGCGGCCGGGAAGAACGAACGCATTCTGGACGTGGTCCGGCGCAAGCTGAACCTGGAAGAGATTGATCTTTACCGGTCCCTGGCCCAACAGCGGGGAATGACCTTTACAGATGCTGACGAAGTGCTTGGTAGCCTGCAAACCGAGCTGTTCAGACGGTTCTCCCGTACCTTCCTCGATCTTTCCCGGATGATCCCGGTGGCAGAGGAAGACGGTAGCCTGACCGTGGTCACCGATGACCCTGACGCCCACACCGATCAACTCGAGCGCCTGACACCCAGGCACAGGATCACGTGCCTGCTGGTCACGCCTACCGATTTCCGAAGAATCTGGTCAGCACTGGATCTGACCGTCAAAGGCAGCCGGTTTGTCGCAGAGCACGGCAGGACCGTTCCGGAAAACGAGAATGAACGCTCCCGGGACTTGCTGGGTGAGGATAAGGGTAACAACCGGAATATCAGCCCCTATCTGGTATCGGTGTATGAGGCCATCCTGCTGGACGCGGTCAGTGAGAAAGCCAGCGACATTCACATTGAGCAGTACGAAAACCGGGTTCGAATCCGGTTACGGGTGGACGGAGAGTTGCGCGACTTGCCGCAGTATCAGTTATCTGCCCGTGAAATCCGGGGTGTGATCAACGTGATCAAACTGCGGGCCGAACTCAATATTGCCGAACACCGTTTGCCCCAGGGCGGGCGCTCCCGCCTGCAGCTGGGAGATACCTCGTACGATCTCAGAATCCAGACCCAGCCATCGTTGCATGGCGAAAATGCCATCATCCGGTTATTACCCCAGACCGGGCGGGCCATGACCATCGCCGAGCTCGGCATGTCTCCGGCTATTGGCAGCCGCTACCAACGGTTGCTGGATAACCCGGCAGGCCTGGTGCTGGTGGTCGGCCCGACTGGTTCGGGTAAATCCACAACCCTGTATGCCGGCTTGCAGACCCTTGCCGATGACGGCCGCCGTAAGGTGATCACGGTGGAAGATCCTATCGAGTATTCCATTGAGAACATCCAGCAAACCCGCGTGCGTGCGGACATTGGTTTCAGCTTTGCTGATGCCATGCGAGCCTTCGTGCGGGAAGATCCGGATGTCATTCTGGTGGGCGAAATCCGGGACCAGGAGACGGCTCTGGAAGCTATCCGGGCTTCCCAGACCGGGCACGTGGTGCTGTCGACACTGCATTGTAACGACGCCGTGGATTCACTCCAGCGCCTGTACGATCTCGGGGTTCACCCCAACTCCATCGCCGGTGAGCTGCTGGCGGTGATTGCGCAGCGTCTGGCCAAGCGCATCTGCAAACATTGCCGCAAACCGGCCAAACCGGACCCTGCCATTATGGCCGAGGTGTTCCCGGATGGCGCCCCTGCGGACTTCCGCTGTTTCGAGGGCAAAGGCTGCGACAAATGCAACGGCCGTGGCACCCAGGGGCGGGTGGCCATTATTGAGTATATGGAGGTGGAATCCGATATCCGGAACGCCATCTCCAGCCAGCCACCGATCGGTGAGCTGCGTTGGCGGGCACTGGATGCCGGTCTGGTAACCATGCGGGACAGCGCGCTGGATCACGTTATTGAGGGGATCATCCCGCTGTCTGAGTTGCCTCGCATCATACCGAGAGAGCGGATGGCACCGGAAGTTCGCGGCGGTCGCAGGAGTATCGGATGAAACAGAACAAACAAGCTGCCCGTTCGGCCCAGCGGGAACCGGCCGAGGTGACCTATCGGGAAGAGCTCGAAAAACTGATCGCGATGGATCCGGGCCCGATTCCGCCTGGCTGGCAAATGTCTCCCCGTGGGGTGGAAAAGTTCCTGCTGGGCGATGAGACGCTTGGCATCGAGCGCAAGTTCGTTGCCGATCGTGGTGTCGTGGTCCGTATTATTATTTCCCTGTGCACCAGCCGTGGTTGTTTGCTGGTTGGTGAGCCGGGAACGGCCAAGTCCTGGCTGTCTGAGCTGTTGGCGGCAGCCATCTCTGGCAACTCCACGTTGACACTTCAGGGCGGCGCCATCAGCCAGGTTAGCCAGCTCTTGTACAGCTGGAACGAAGCGATTCTGCACAGTGAAGGACCCACCCTGAACGCCCTGGTGCCAACACCACTGCTACGGGGCATGATGGAAGGGCGCCTGGTTCGCTTCGAAGAGATAGCCCGCTGCCCCCAGGCGTTGCAGGACGCCATACTGTCGGTATTGTCTGACCGGGTTGTGGTGATTCCGGAACTGGCCGGGGAGGAAGGGGTCATCCTGGCCCGGGAAGGGTTCAATCTGGTGGCGACCTCGAACAGCATCGATGAGGGGGTGCATAGCATGAGTGCCGCCCTCAAGCGCCGGATGGATTTCGAAGAAATTCGGCCTATCCGCCACCTGGCTGATGAAATGGACGTCGTCCTTCGTGAGGTGGCCAAGGCGAACCGACGCGCGGGTGTCGAGGTGGCGCTGGATGAGCCAGTGGTTGAGGTGTTGGTGACGCTGTTTCACGAATTGCGCAACGGCCAGACCCTGGATGGACGAAGCACCGACCGCCTGGCTGGCGCCGCCCTTTCAACCGCCGAAGCTGTCTCGGTGGCCCACGCGGCCAGTTTGAACGCCTGGTACTACGGTGGCGGAGCCATGACTGTGGAGCACCTGATGCACCACATCATTGGTTCTGCACTCAAGGATCAGCCGGAAGACCGGCGGCGCCTGAAGCACTATTTCGAGACCGCAGTGGCGCCCCGCAAAGGGGATCACTGGCAGCAGGCCTGGGCCCTGCGCTCACTGATCAACTGAAGCGCTGCCCTCGGTTGGCCGGGCGTCTCCGGGCGTCCGGCCCCGAATGTGAAACGCGAAAGCGAGTATTTCCGCAATCACCCGGTAAAGCTCTTCCGGGATTTCCTCGTTCAACGACAGTCTGGCGAGAATGCTGGCCAACTCGGCATTTTCATACAGCGGCACGTCGTGCTCCCTGGCGATGCGGATAATCTCTTCCGCCAGTTCCCAGGTCCCGGTTGCTGCGATAACCGGTGCCCGCTCGCCTTCGTATTTCAGGGCGACGGCTGCCGGTATGGCCGTGTCAGTCTGTTTGTTCTTCATGCCTTGGTGTCCACCAGTCGGTGTTCCAGTCGGGTTTGTGTACGCTGGGGGCTGCCGCGCCGGCAATCCAGGTCTTTTACCTCCAGCCCCAGGTCGGTCAGGCTCTGCCGAAGCAGCGGCAGTTCTTCGTGTACCTGGCGCAGGGTGCTCTGCTTCTCTGCCCACACCTGGGCACTGACGGATGGATACCGGAAAGAAACGTCGAAGTGAAGCGGCCCGGCTTCGTCCAGATCCATGGAAAGCGCCAGTCGCCATTCACTGACAGTGGCATGACCGGTGGTTCTGGCAGACTCCTCGTCCCTTTCATACTGTTCCAGCCGCAGTTGAGCCATTCGTGGTTCCTGCTGCGGCGTCAGCCAGGGCAATTCGATCAGTAGCGTGTTGATGGGTGTGCCGGGTTCGGCACCGGCCCTGGCAGTAAGCACCTGGCTATGGAGTTGATTGACGGTAATCCGGTTCAGCATGCCGGCCAGCAGGCGCAGGGCCTGTGCCACCGATATAGGTTCGGCAGTGCTGGATGATGAAGAAGCAGTGAAATTCGGGAATTGCAGAGGGGATTGAACCAGGTCGTGACTGGCAAGGGGGGTCAGCCGATTGAAGTGTTCGGGCCCCTGGCCCTGTGCAGCCAGGAGTGCGCCTGCAACCCGAGCCAGGGCCAGCTTCAGATCGGTCGGCGAACCCTGGGCCTGGCTGGAATGCAACAACCTGGATTCTGCGAAAACACCACTTTCGGTTAGCCATTGCCGGACCTGTTGGGCAATACCATCGGTCTTGCCCACGCCGGGTGCCAGGGCATCCGAGCGGGGTAGGCTGGCAAGCAGGTTCTGCAGTTGTTGCTGGGCCAGGGCAGGCAAGGGCTGGGTGGCATTCCCGGCCGGTGGTTGGCCAGGCTGTAGCCCAGGCTTCAATCCACTGGTCAGGCTTTGCAGCAGTTGCCCGAGCCCGGCCTGCAAATTCTGTTGCCAGGGCAGCCTCTGGGCCAGTGCCCGCGCAATACTTGCATCTGGCCCCGGGGCTAGTTTGCCAAGCAGTCGCAGCTCGTTGCCGGCCCGCATCACCTTGATCAGATCGCCCGCGGACAGGCCCGCGGAATCCGGGCCGGTCGAGACCGCCAGGGCACGACCACGCAACTCCAGAAGCAGTTCATGGCCACCACCTTTCTGTTGAATAATGTCGGCCACACGGGCCAGGGCGGTTTCATTATTGCTGAGCCGGAGTTGCATTAGCTGCTGCTGTGCAGATTTGAGCGGGTCTGCCCGGGGCACAGACGTTGCACCGTCCCGAAGTTCAGGGGTAGCCTGCCCGGATGAGCTCCGGGCCGCAGGCGCGTCCGGTGTTTTGACTGGAGGTTGTCCGCCGTTCAGCTTCATTGTCATGGATTTGATGTCGGGCAAGAGTATTCCGGTAACGCTTTCGTTATAATACGCCGCGCTGGCTGTGAATGCCGTGATTTCATGTTGGTACCTGCGTGACCTTCATCCATGCACCCGATGCCTGCTGCGCATCCTTCGTCCTGAAACGGGGCCACGATGTCCGAGCCGTTACTACAGGCGGTTGATCTCGAGTGTGAACGGGATGAGCGCCTGTTGTTCCAAAACCTGTCTTTCTCCATAGTGCCCGGTACGCTCACCCGTGTCGAGGGCCCCAATGGCTCAGGTAAAACCACTCTGTTACGTATTCTCGCGGGTTTGAACGATGCCTGGTCTGGAGACATTCTGTGGTGCGGGCAACCCCGGGGGCATGATCGCGAGTCGTTTCACCGAAACACCCTGTACCTGGGTCATCGGCCTGGTATCAAACCATTGCTGACACCGATGGAAAACCTGCGGGCACTGATGGCGGGACGCCGCCCGGTCAATGACGAGGTGTTGGCCCAGGCCCTGGCCGGCACTGGCCTGGCGGGGTATGAACATGTTCCCTGTCGCAACCTCTCGGCAGGCCAGCAGCGGCGGGTCGCGCTGGCCCGGTTGCTGATTGCTGACGAGCCCCTGTGGCTGCTGGACGAAGTATTTACCGCCATCGACGCGGATGGCGTTCAGGCGATCGAAACCCTGCTCAAGCAGCGAGCGGCAGAAGGCGGCGCCATTCTGGTCACCACCCATCATGACCTTCAGGTTGAGGGAATGGGGCGTATTACCCTGGGTGGGGGGGCAGTGTGATGAATAGTTCGGCTCACCCTTTGATAAAACCGGTGGAACAGGGCGTTGGGCCGCTAAGTGCCATGGTGGCGGTATTTGCTCGTGATGTCCGGGTCGCATTCCGGCAGCGGCAGGATTTGCTTAATCCTCTTTTGTTTTTCGTCATGGTTGTCACCCTGTTTCCCCTGGGTGTCAGCCCCGAGATAGGATTTCTGAAACAGTCTGGGGCGGGCATTCTCTGGGTGGCAGCGTTGTTGTCGGTGTTGCTGTCCCTTGATCATCTGTTCCGGCACGACTTTGATGACGGCACCCTGGAGCAGCTCGTGTTGCAGCCACAGCCCCTGTTCCTGCTTATCCTGGCAAAAACACTGGCGCACTGGATGCTCACAGGCCTGCCGCTGGTGATATTGACCCCGGTTTTGGGTGTTATGGTGCATCTGGACGGGAACTCTGTTGCAATTCTGTGTCTAACGCTGCTGATCGGCACACCGGTGCTCAGCCTGATCGGTTCCATTGGTGCGGCATTAACACTTGGGCTGCGCTCTGCGGGCGTGCTCTTGTCATTACTGATTATTCCGCTGTACATTCCCGTGCTGATTTTCGGTACCGGCACGGTGGCAGCGGCGGCAGAAGGTGCGCCGGTGGCCGGCTACCTGGCCCTGATGGGGGCATTTCTGGTGCTGGCCCTGACATTGGCCCCGTTCGCTTCCGCGGCAGCGTTGCGGATCAGTATGTCCAACAGTTAAACGCCCCGGGTGCGCCCGCCGGCAAAACGAACAGTGAACAGTAAGACGGTGACCAACTGATGTGGCAATGGTTTCACAAATTGGGTTCCCCCAAGTGGTTCTTCGGGATTGCGACCCGGTTTATGCCCTGGCTCCTGGCCGGCGGCTTGCTCCTGCTGGCAGCGGGGCTGATTTGGGGCCTGGCGTTTGCACCCAAGGATTACCTGCAGGGCAATAGCTACCGGATTATCTTCATCCACGTGCCCAGTGCCTTCCTGGCTCAGTCCATCTACATTTCCATGGCGGTCGCGGCTGTCGTGACCCTGGTCTGGCGCATGAAGCTGGCGGATGTGTTTGTCAAAGCCATTGCGCCGGTTGGCCTGATCTTTACCTTTCTGTCCCTGTTTACCGGTGCGGTTTGGGGTAAGCCAACCTGGGGAACCTGGTGGGTGTGGGATGCCAGGCTCACCTCGATGCTGATACTGCTGTTCCTTTATGGCGGTGTTATTGCCCTGGACCGGGCGATCAACGATGAAAAATCTGCCGCCCGCGCCGTCGCCGTCCTGGTTCTGGTGGGGGTAGTGAATATCCCGATTATCAAATACTCCGTAGACTGGTGGAATACACTCCATCAGCCCGCCACGTTCAAACTGACCGAAAAGCCCTCCATGCCCATGGAAATGTGGGTGCCTTTGTTGCTTTCCGTTCTGGGGCTGTACCTGCTGTTTGGCTGGTTGGCCTGTATCCGGATGAAGACCGAGATTCTGATCCGCGAGCAGAGAACCCGGTGGGTAAAAGACATGGTACTGGCAGGAAGGAAATGACCGATGGCGTTTGATTCGTTCTCAGCATTTATTGCGATGGAAGGCCACGGACCCTACGTATGGGTATGTTATGCGGTCTTTGCCGTTCTGCTTGCCGGCTTGATGATCTGGTCGGTGAAACGAAATCAATCGGCCCTGGAAGATTGCCAGCGCAGACATGACACAGAAAGCCGGGCATCTGCCAAGGCAACGGGCAAAGCAGCGGCAAGCTTTACCCGAGTTGAAATTCCCCAAGACTGAAGAGCAGGTAATTCATGCATCCGATTCGTAAAAAGCGACTGACCATTGTGCTGTTCCTGGTGGCCGGGCTTGCCATTGCCGTTGGCCTGACTACCTATGCTTTGCGTCAGAATATCAATCTGTTCTACGACCCCAGTGAAATCGCCGATGGCAAGGCGCCGGTGGATGTTCGCATACGGGCTGGCGGCATGGTCGAAGAGGGCAGCGTGGTGCGTGATCCGGAGAGCCTGAAGGTGGAATTCCGGGTAACTGATTACTCCGCCTCCGTGGCCATGGAGTATGTGGGTATCCTGCCGGATCTGTTTGCCGAAGGTCAGGGCGTTGTTGCCATGGGGCGACTCAACGCGGAAGGCCGGTTTGTTGCTGACCAGGTGCTGGCCAAGCACGATGAGACCTATATGCCGCCGGAAGTAGCCGAGGCCCTGGAACGAGCTTCGAAAGGCAGGCACCAGGCTGCCGACGTAGAGAAAGCCGCGGAATCCACCGCTTACTAATCAACGACTCCGACCCCCTGTTGCTGGAGGAACCCGATGTATCCGGAACTCGGACAGCTTGCACTTATTATCGCGCTGCTGCTGGCAGTACTCCTTTCTGTTGTCCCGTTAGCCGGGGCATTGACTGGCCGTGACAGCCTGCAGGCGTTTGCCCGCCCGCTGTCGACCGGTATGTTTGTTTTTACCGGCCTGGCTTTTGCCGTTTTGACCCATGCGTTCATGGTGGATGACTTCTCGGTTGCCTATGTCGCCAACAACAGCAACAGCATGTTGCCCTGGTACTACAAGTTCAGTGCGGTTTGGGGGGGGCATGAGGGCTCCCTGCTGCTGTGGATTCTGATGCTGGCGGGCTGGACACTGGCCGTTGCGGTATTCAGCCGGAAGTTGCCGTCTACCATGGTGTCTCAGGTATTGTCGGTGATGGGCATGATCTGTGTCGGGTTCTTCCTGTTCATTATCGTTACCTCCAATCCGTTTGACCGACTTTTGCCGAACATTCCGGCTGATGGCAGCGATCTTAACCCGTTGCTGCAGGATATTGGTCTGATTCTTCACCCGCCCATGCTGTATATGGGATATGTGGGCTTCTCAGTTGCGTTTGCCTTTGCCATCGCGGCACTGATAAACGGTAAACTGGATGCCGCCTGGGCCCGCTGGTCCCGCCCGTGGACAACGGTGGCCTGGGCGTTCCTGACCCTGGGGATCGCATTGGGAAGCTGGTGGGCCTATTACGAGCTCGGCTGGGGCGGCTGGTGGTTCTGGGACCCGGTTGAAAATGCCTCTCTGCTACCCTGGTTGTCCGGCACGGCGCTGATGCATTCGCTGGCGGTCACCGAAAAGCGCGGCGTGTTCAAAAGCTGGACCGTGCTTCTGGCCATCGTGACCTTCTCGCTGAGCTTGCTGGGTGCTTTCCTGGTCCGTTCCGGTGTGCTGACTTCGGTCCATTCCTTTGCCAATGACCCCGAGCGGGGTACGTTCCTGCTGGCCTTGCTGGGCATCACCGTGGTCGCCAGCCTGACCCTGTATGCTTTCCGGGCACCGGTGGTGCACGTTCGCTCCCGCTATGGCTCATTGTCACGGGAAATCTTCCTGCTGTTGAATAACGTGTTGCTGGTAGCGGCAACCATGCTGGTGGCGATCGGTACCCTGTATCCGCTGGTGCTGGATTACCTGAACCTGGGCAAGCTGTCGATCGGTGAACCGTTCTTCAACGCCACGTTTAGCCCTATGGCTGTGGCCACTGGCCTGTTGTTGGGCGCCGGGATCTTCTCACGCTGGAAGCGCACCGACGGTGGCTGGTTGGCCCGTAAGCTGCTCTGGCCCCTGGCGGTCAGCGTGCTGGTTACCACCGCAGTGATGCTGGTGTACGGCGGCTTTGCCCCCTGGGCCTTTGCCGGCGTATTCACCGCGGTCTGGGTAACGATGGCCACGGCTTGGGATCTATGGGACAAGTCCGCATCGAAAATGGGCCGCTGGTATGGTCTGAAGCGCCAGTCCCGCAGCTATTACGGCATGGTCTTCGGGCACCTTGGCCTGGCAATGGTCATTGCAGGGGCCACCGTGGTGTCCAACTATGGCATCGAGCGGGATGTACGCATGGTGCCAGGTGGTTCCGCTGAGGTCGGCGACTACACCGTGGTGTTCAACTACATCGGTGAGCGCCAGGGGCCAAACTTCAGGGCTGAGTATGGTGAGTTCGATGTGTTCCTGGATGGCAAGCAGGTTGCCAGCCTACACCCCGAAAAGCGTCATTACCCGGTGGGCATGAGTGTGATGACCGAGGCGGCAATCGACGCCGGACTGTTCCGCGATGTCTTTATCGCCATCGGTGAGCGCATCAGCGATGAAGCCTGGGCCATTCGCCTGCAGTACAAGCCCCTGGTTCGCTGGTTGTGGCTTGGCTCGTTGGTCATGGCGATCGGCGGTTTCCTGGCCATTTCTGACAAGCGTTACCGTATTCGAGTCCGCTCAGAGGCCAAAGACCCCGCATCGACTGGTGAAACCGGCGCTGCGGGCAGTAAGCCTGCGGAGGCCAACGTATGAGACGGGTAATGCTCTTCATGCCCCTGGTGGTTGCCCTGGTGGTGGGAATCTTGCTGGCCTCCGGCATTGGCAAGGATCCCTCGGAACTGGAGTCGGCCCTGATCGGCAAACCGGTACCGGAGTTCAACCTGGAAAACCTGCGGGAGCCAGGGGAAATGCTGGATCAGTCCCTGTTTCAGGGCGAAGTGTCGTTGCTGAACGTCTGGGCCGAATGGTGCCCGGCGTGCTGGGATGAGCACGAAGATCTGATGTGGCTGGCTAATGAGAAGGGTGTTCGTATTATCGGATTGAACTACAAGGACCAGAAAGAAAATGCCTTCCGTTTTCTCGGCCGCCTGGGTGATCCTTACCAGACCATTATCTTCGATCCTCGGGGTACCCTCGGGTTCGATCTGGGGGTATACGGTGCCCCGGAAACCTTCGTGATCGATGCCCAGGGGGTGGTGCGCTATCGCCATGTGGGCGTAGTCAACGAGCGGGTGTGGGAAGAGATCCTGTTACCTGTGATCAATCAGGCCAAGGGGAATAGCTGATGCGATTTATGCCTGTGATCCTGGCGGCACTGCTGGCGTTTGCACTCCCTGTCTACGCAGAGGCGCCACCCGAATTCTACGATTTCGATACCCAGGCTGAGGAGCAGCGCTTCAGAAACCTGATTGCTGAGTTGCGTTGTCCCAAGTGCCAGAACCAGAACATAGCGGATTCCAACGCGCCTATCTCCAAGGATATGCGTGACCAGGTCTACCTGATGATGCAGGCAGGTGCCACCAATGACGAGATTGTTGGCTCTCTGGTTGACCGCTTCGGTGAGTTCGTCAAATACAAACCACCGGTTGATCGTCGAACCATCATACTTTGGGCATTTCCTGCCATTGCGGTGTTTGGTGGCCTGCTGATTGTTGCGGGTGTGGTGCTCAGGTCCCGGGGGCGGGATTCGAACGAGCCGCCGCTGAGCCCGGAGGAAAAAGCACGAGTCGAACAGATGCTGGCTGACAAGGATCAGTCGTCACGTAGCTGATTCCGGTAATACATTTTCAACTGTGATGATATCTCCATGACCGAAACATTCTGGATTGCCGCAACGGTACTCATTCTCCTGGCTTTGGCGTTTGTACTGTACCCGGTCTTTTTTCATCGTTCGAAAGCGAGACTGGAAACCGATCTGAGAAACCAGAATCTGCTTGCCTATCGCAGCCGGCTGAAAGAGCTGGATAACGAGCATGAGTCGGGTGTTCTCGATGACGAAACCTATGGACTGCTCAAAGACGAGCTGGCAGGTGCCATGCTGGATGACGTGCCGGAGAATGCGGTGCCGGAGAAACGCATTCCGGGGCGCCGAAGCGCGATGGTGGTGGGCTTGGCGACAGTCCTGTTGCTGCCTGCGGGTACGTTTCTGGCCTATGATCGCTGGGGAGCCATGGAGCAGCTTGAGCAGTACCTGACCATGCAGGAGATGAATGCGTCTGATGGTGAGCAGGTGGCCCGGGTATCGGAACTGGCCGAGCAGTTGCGCACCCGACTGGAGGCCAATCCGGATAATGCTGACGGTTGGGCTATGCTGGGCCAGACCTACATGCGCATCGAACGCTATGAAGATGCGGCCCGAGCGTTCCAGCGGTTGGCGTCGGTTGTTGACGAAGACCCGGCATCCAGCGCAGTCGCCCACGGTCTTGCCGCGCAGGCACTTTTCTTCACCACCCAGGGTGAGCTGACTCCGGAGGTATTGGCCTCTATTGAGGCGGCGCAATCGCTCAATCCGGACGAGGTCAACTCTTTGGGATTGCTTGGCATCAGCGCATTCAGCCAGCAGGACTATCGGGCGGCGATTGACTACTGGGAGCGGATTGTCGAGGTAGCGCCGGATCACCCGCAGATTGCCTCAATTCGCGGTGGCATTGACGAGTCCTACCGGCGCCTGGGGCAGCAGTCCCCAGCGTCAGAGCAACGCTCCGAACCAGAGGTGGCTAGTGGCCCGGGTGTTTCTTTGCGGGTATCGCTGGATGAAGATCTGCAGGACCAGGTCCCTGCCGATACTGCATTGTTCATTTTTGCCCGAGCAGCGGGCTCCAGCCAGGGGGCACCGGTGGCTGTTGCTCGCCTGACTGCCGGCGCCTTACCGGCAGATATCCGGCTGGATGACCGTTATGCGATGTCACCGGAAACCACCATTTCAGCCGAGCAGGACGTGGTGATTATTGCGCGCCTCAGTCGTAGCGGCAGTGTCAACCCGCAGCCAGGAGACTGGCAGGGCAGGGTAGAGGCGCCGGTGCTGTCAGCGGATGCCCAAGGTGAGCCCGTGAATCTGGTGATCAATCAGGAACTCACCAACTGAGGCTCTGAGTTCCCTGCGGCCGGCTCCGTCAGTGTGACAGGCCGGCCGGATACAATGGCGGCAAAGCTGTTGTGCCGTTCGGGTTGGTCTGACGGTTTCGCAGCTCTTCCAGGCATCGGGTCAGTTCACTGGCCACCCGGTGGCCCTGGGATGGTGAATGATTTGAGAAAAGCCTTTCCTGAAGCTGCCCGACTGCATTCGCAAGGTCCGGGTCACCGCTGAAGTTGATGACATCCTCCAGAGTGACGAAAGTCTGGCCGGGAAATCGTAGCCTTGCCCATGTCACCATGAGCCCGGTGGTCTGGGCTGAGTGGTCATCAATGGCCGCCTTGAGCCTGGCGAACGCCTGACGTTCGCTGGCATCCTCCGGATGACTCTCGTTGGGTGCGGGTGCCTGCCGTTTGCGGCGGGAGTACCACCACAACCCCGCCGTGGCCAGCCACAAGCCTGCCAGAACGAGGCTGGAGATGAACCAGGGTGACACCCCGTCAACGCCAGATGGCGTAGTTACGGTTGCTTCCGGCAGTGCGTCTGGCGTTGGCCCGGACTCCGATAAAGGCGCGGCGACCACGGCGCTTCCACCGGCGATGGCGTAACGGCGTGTTGGCAATTCCGCGTATTCGAGCTCGTCGGTCTGGGTGTTCCACCAGGGGATGCGGATGGCCGGCAGCACAGCCTCGCCCGATTGCACCGGCACCAGGGCAGAGACCTGTTGCAGGGTCGAGCGCAGACCGTCTGTGGTGGTTTCCGTGTTTCTCAGTGGCTGTTCCGGGTAGCTGCGGATGGCATCGGGTACCGTTTGGGGCAGTGCCGGCAGGGCCTCGGAAGGCAGGCCAACGGCTTCCAGTGTCAGTTTTCGGTTCAGATTGCTGCCCGCCTGAAGTTCTCCGGAGGGCGGCAATCCTTCATCGGTCAGGCTCAGTTGGCTGGCAGGCAGCCAGGCTTGATTGGCGGGATAGCCGTCGGGTACTGGCTTTACCCTTACGTCGAAGAGCTCCTGGCGGTCTCGCAAAAAGCGGAGCTGGCCGGAGGCGTCACGGGCTTGTCCTTCAAAGCGGATTGGGGGCAGGGTCAGCTCACCCGGTTGTTGCGGGAAAATGGCATAGCGTCGCTCTACCACCCGGTAGCGAATACCATCTCGGTAGCGAGCGTATTCCCGCTGTTTTCCCAGGGGCTCAATAATTGCGTCGGGATGTTCGGGCTCTGACAGCTCGCCCCGAATCAGGTTTCCGGAGAAAAACAGCTGGATGGTCAGCACCAGCTGTTCCTGAACATAGACCTCGGCTTTGTCCGCTGCCAGCTCAATGAAACTGTCCCTGGCCGCGGTGGGTTGATTGGGTGGGGTGCCGTCGGTCACTTCAACAGTGACAGGGGATGAACTGGCGTCCTTGAAAGTCAATGCCGGGATGGTCAGGGTGCCGGTGCGGGTGGGTGCCAACTGGTAGGTCCAGGTAATCTCGCCAACCATGTCATTATTGACCGTTTGCACGCTGTAGCGCTGGTTCCGGGCAAGAATTTCGAAATCCGGTTCAACCTTCTCGATATCCGGTGATGGCAACTGAGACAGATCGAAGTTGAACAGATTGTTCAGGTTGATGTCGATTTTCATTGAGCCTTTGACCGTCAATGTAAGGACTTCCCCCTGATACAGTTGGGTGCGGTCTGGATCTACCGACAGTGTGTCCGCCAGGGCCGGGGAGGCTGTCAGCAACACGAGCAAGCCCAGACGGCTGATGGTTTTTAGAAAGCGTTTTACCATGGTGTGTCGCCCTCGTCCGCTGTGGTCTGACGTTGTTGATGTTGCTGCAGGAATTTGCGCTGCAGTAGTCCGCCGGGGTTGTCGGGTACGCGTCTTAGCCACTGTTCCTGGCCCTGGGTGAGGGGCTGTTCAGAGATGGCTGCCGGTGCTTCGGCGGTCTGCTCGCCGGTGTCCTGCTCTGTGTTGTCAGACGGTTCCTGCGGCTCGCCCTCGGCTGTGTCCTGTTCGGGCTCTCCATCGCTCTGATCGGTGTCATCGGGCTGATCAGCATCTGGCTGCCGGGACTGGCCGGGGTCATTGCCCTGATCGTTCTGTTCCGATTCTGAACCTTCGCCCTGCTGTGAATCCTGGTTCTGGTCACCGGAACTGTCCTGCTGGTCCTGATTATCCTGGTTCTGATCGCCGTTCTGCGAACTTGAGTCCTGTTGTTGTTCCAGCAACTGCTTGACCAGCTCATGGTTGGCCCGGGCATCTTCGAAGTCGGGATGATCATCCAGGGCCTGTTGGTAGGCATCAAGAGCCTGCTTCAATTGTCCGGCTCTGGCCAGGGCATTGCCTCTGTTGTAATGGCCAACAGCGCCCGGTTGGTCTGCGAAGGCCTGGGCGGCGTCATCGAATCTGCCATCCTGGTACAGGGCGGAGCCCCGCCAGCCTGGTTTCTGAAGCAGATCAGCGGCCCGCGCCGGGTTCTGCTCGATCAACTCCGGACCTCTCTGGTCCTCTCGCTGCCAGAACCCGCCCCAGTCAAATGCCATTGCCGGGCGGGGAGTCAGGGCCAGTGGCAGTATGGCCATCGCGCAGACGGCAAACGCCCCTTTTCGCCAGCCCAGCAGTAACAGGGGCAGTGCAAGCCACAACAACCAATAACCATCATCCTGCCAGCGGTTAACGGTCAGACCATCCTCACCCCGGGACCAGTCATCACTAACCTCGGGTTGCAATCGCAGTTGCCGGATGTCGGTGTCACCCAGAGTCAATTCGTGGCTGAACCCACGGTTTTCCCGAGCCAGTCTGGCAAGGCTGTCCGGATCGGCCCGGGTGATGACAATATTACCGTTATCCCTGATAAAGCCTCGCTTGGCCAGGGGAATGGGACCACCCTCCCGGGAGCCCACTACCAGAGTGTTCAGGCTGTACGGGGTGCCTTGCAACCGGGCACGGATATCGTTGTGGTGGCGGGCCGGTACGTCATCAGCAATCAGCAGAATGCGGCCCTGGCCAGGAGCGCCCTGCTCCAGAAGCTCGACAGCGCGCTTTATTCCGAGGTCAGCCCGATTGCCCTGGGCGGGCATGATGGTTGGCTCCAGCACGTTGAGCATGGCCTCTATGGTGCGGCGATCTTCGGTCAGAGGTGTCACAACATGGGCATCACCGGAATAGACCAACAGGCCGGTCAGGCCTCCTTCCCGGACACTCAGGATGTCCCGGATCTTGCGCTTGGCCAGAGTCAGACGGTCTGGTTCAACATCCGTTGCCAACATGGATAACGACAGGTCCAGTACGATCACCAGGCTGTCTTCGGGCTGTTTCAACGGCGTTGGTGCCTGGCGCCAACTTGGGCCTGAAAGTGCTATCGACAGGGCGAGGATGCCGAGGCTGAGTGGTAGCAGGGGAGAGATGGTCCGGGCCCCTGGTTGCTGCCCCTGACGCCGGATCAAAGGGTTCAGCAGCGCTGGCGGAATATAGTGCTCCCAGCCGGTGCCACCGTGCCGCAGCCGGTGGCGCATCAGGTACAGCAGGGGTATGGTCAGTGCCAGCAGCAGCCACAGTGGGCGGATCAGGTGAAAATCAGCCATGGTCTGCCCCCGGGTCGTTTGCCTTGTGCCGGATACTCCCGCCAAGCCGTGTCGCCAGCAGGAGCAGCCAGAGGCCGGCCGCTGCGCTGGCAGGCCAGACATAAAGTTCGGTGACGGGGCGATAGAATTGCCCGTCCTGTTCAATGGGCTCCAGTTGGTTGATGCTGTCGTAGATCATTTCAAGTTCCGGCAGGCTGCGGGCCCGGAAGTACCGCCCGCCAGTTTGCTCGGCCATTCGGGTCAGCAGGTCTTCGTCCAAGTCGCGGGAGGGGTTGACCCGTCGGGTTCCCAGCAGGCCTCGCTGGACCATGGAATCCGCTCCGATGCCGACGGTATAGACCCTGACGCCTGCTGCCTGGGCAATCTCGGTGGCTTTGTCCGGCGTGATCTGGCCTGCTGTGTTGGCGCCGTCTGTCAGCATTACCACCACCCTTTGGTCGTGGGGCCGGTCGCGCAGTCGTTTGACCGACAGGCCGATGGCATCACCAATAGCGGTTGCCCGCCCCGCCATGCCGATGCCGGATTCATGCAACAAGGTGCGTACGGTTTCCCGGTCAAAGGTCAGGGGAGCCTGCACATAGGGCTCGGTACCGAACAGGATAAGCCCAAGCCGGTCACCCTCCCGGTGGTCAATAAATTCATCCAGTACCCGTTTTACCGCCTCCAGCCGGTCGATGCCACGACCGTGCAGGACCATGTCTTTCTCATCCATACTCGGGGAGATATCCACCACCAGCATCAGGTCACGACCACTGACCGGCATCTGGATCTGTTCGCCGACATGCTGGGGCCTGGCAATGGCCACCACCAGGCAGAGCCAGGCCAGCAACAACAGCAGTTGCCGCCATCGGGGTGTCGCCTGACCACTGCTGCTGACTCCAGGTAACCCGGAAAGCCAGTGGCCGACAGGAATCACCGGTGCATCGGCTGCCTGATTGCTGTGTCGGCGGATCAGAAACAGCAAAGGCAGAAGTGCCAATAGCAGAAGCCAGGGATAAGCAAGGCTCATGATATCTGTGCCTCCAGCCAGAGGGCTGCGAAATCCAGCGCCTGGTTTGGATCGGCGGTTGGTCTGGGTTGCCAGGTGCTGGCGACCATGGCTTCCACCACCGGGCGGGAAGCGATCCGGTTGTCAGGTGCGGTTGCCAGCAAAAAGTTTATCCACTGTTCGCCAGACATGGCTTGCGGATTCTGCTTGGGGTGCACTTGCCGAGCCACCCGTTTCAGGAATGTGTTGAGTTTACCAAACCACTCAGGGGTTTTGCTGGCGCAGGCCTCAAGTTCCGTCAACAGGCTCCGGGCGTCACGGCGCCACGCGGTTTTTCGGCGCTGCCGCCGCCACAGCGTTACCGCGACCGCAAGACCGATGGCGCACACGATTGCCAGAAACCACCAACCGGGCGCCGGCGGCCAGATTCCGCCCGTGTCCGGAAGGTGGATATCCCGCAGTTGGGCCAGTGGGTCCTGTCCGTTCATCCGATGCGACCTCCCGGGCCCAGCAAAATACGTAGTGCGGCGGCAGGTTCCTGTTGAGTCAGTACCGTGGCTGCCTGCACCCCGGAGGTGCGGAAGCAGTCAGATAGCTGCCGTTCGTGGGAGGCTACTTTTTCGCGCCATGCCCTCTGGAAGGCCGTGTTGGAGGCATCGAACCAGATGGGGCCATCCGGGCCGGCAACGGCGAAACGCCCGCTAGGTGGTAACTCGTTTTCCAGAGGGTCAAGAATACGGATGGCGCTGACGCTGTTGTGCCTGGCCAGTGCACCCAACAGGCTGGTTGTTGTGTCTGTGACCGTCATGAAATCGCTGATCACAAAAATCCGACTGCCGGTATGGGCCACCCGGCGGGCCTCTGCCAGTGCGGTATCAAGCCGGTGTTCGTTAGCGGCGGACGGGGCGGGCGGTGAGTCAGACCGGTGCTGCAGGCCGGCCACCTGGTCCAGCAGGCGCAGTACCGATTTCTGACGCCGTGCCGGGCGCAGTACTTCCAGTTTCTCACTGTTGAACACCAGTCCACCTACCTGGTCACCGGCCCACAACGCAAGCCAGGCGAGCAATGCTGTGAGCTGGGCACAACGTACCTGCTTGTAGGCGCCGGCACTGGCGAAAAACAGGGTTGGGCCCAGGTCAGCGATCAGCAGAACCGGCCGCTCCCGTTCTTCTTCATACAATTTGGTATGGGGAGCCTGACGCCGGGCGGTTACCCGCCAGTCGATACTCCGGATATCGTCCCCGGGCTGATACTGGCGAACTTCGGAGAAGGTCATTCCACGGCCTCGCTGGCGAGATTGCCGGAGGCCAGACTGGCGGGACCGCACCGGCCGTGCCGAAGGCAGCTTCAGTGCCCGGGCGTCAGCCTGCAGTCTCACCAGCTCTTGCAAGGTGATGTGGGTGGCGGGAATTGCGTTAGCCATGCTGTCGTTACTGCCTCCTGCTGCAGGTAACTTCAGGCTGTCACCGGAACCTGGTCAATCAGTCTCTGGAGCACGGTGTCTGCGGTCATGCCTTCAGCCTCGGCTTCAAAGGTCAGCAAAATCCGGTGCCGGAGCACATCAAAGGCCATAGTCCGGACATCGTCCGGTGTGACGTAATCCCTGCCGTCCAGCCAGGCCAGGGCGCGGGCGCAACGGTCCAGCGCAATGGTGCCACGGGGGCTGGCGCCGAATGCGGTCCAGCGGGCCAGTTCCGGGTCCAGGCTGGCGGCATCCCGGGTGGCGAGAATCAGGGCTAACAGGTACTGCTCAACCGGTTCTGCCATGTAGATATCCGATACCGCCTGACGTGCAGACATCACCTGATCCTCTGTTAGACGAATGTCTACGTTCGGGATTCCCTGACGGTAGTCGCTGCGGGCAAGGTGCAGAATCTGTTTCTCGGCATCGGCAGACGGGTAGTGAATCACCACATGCATCAGGAAACGGTCGAGTTGGGCTTCCGGCAGCGGGTAGGTGCCTTCCTGCTCGATCGGGTTCTGGGTGGCCATCACCATGAACAGTTTGGGCAATGCGAAGGTCTGCATGCCAACACTGATCTGGCGCTCACCCATGGCTTCCAGCAGGGCGGACTGAACCTTGGCCGGTGCGCGGTTGATTTCATCGGCCAGCACGAGGTTGTGAAAGATGGGCCCGCGCTGGAACTCGAACAGGCCGGTCTCAGCCCGATAGATCTCGCTGCCTGTGACGTCGGAGGGCAGTAGATCCGGGGTGAACTGGATACGGTGAAAATCACCCTCAAGGTGGTCGGAGAGTGCTTTTACGGCGGTGGTTTTGGCCAGGCCGGGGGCACCTTCCACCAGTAAATGGCCATCAGCCAGCAAGGCAATCAGCAGCCGGTCTACCAGTTTCTCCTGGCCGATGATGCGTTTTGCCAGTTGTGCTCGGAGGTCACCAAACGTTTGCTGTAACGACATGAAATTCTTTGCTCTTGGTTCTTGATAGTCCAGCGGGCGCGGGACGAAATTCTGCGTAAGTAGTTGCCGCAGTTTTGGTGTCTGGCCGGCAAAAATCAAGGGCTTGACTATGCTTATGTGACGATACCCTGATTACGTTTATTTCACACAAACCAGAGGTTGGATATGAATGCGCTGACAATCGCCAGCAAGGATCAGTTTTTTGAACAGTTGGCCGATGCGTTCTCAGAGAAGATTGCGAAGACCGAGGCAAAAAAGATCGCGGAATTCGCCCGACAGCATTATGCGCATGTTCCTCTCGAGGAATTGGTGAGTCGCCGGTTTTCGGATACCTATGGTGCGATGCTTTCGGCGTGGCAGTTTATCCAGAAACGTAATGCCGAGGCGACACCTGTTTCAGTATTCAATCCCGATCTGGAAAGCGACGGATGGCAGTCCACTCATACCGTTATTTTCATCCTGCACCCTGACATCCCGTTCCTGATTGATTCGCTACGAATTGCCATTAATCAGCGTGAGATCGGGACGCACTCGATTCAATACTCGATCCTGAATGTGCAGCGGGACAAGGATGGCAAGCTCAAGAAGTTGTTATCCACTAAAAAGGCGACGGCGGGCGCCGCCTACGAATCGTTTATTGTCCTGGAGATAGACCGGCACAGCGCGCCGGAAGATCTGCGTAACCTTGAGGATGCCCTGCAGAATGTGCTCCACGAAGTGCGGATTGCCGTGGAGGACTTTCCGGTTGTCAAAAACAAGGTGAGTGAGATTCTTTCCGAACTCGAGGCCACGACGGCTGGCATCAGTGACGAAGGAAAGCAGGAGGCGAAGGCCTTCCTGCAGTGGTTGGTGGAAGATCATTTCACGTTCCTGGGCTATGACGAGTATGACTTCGCGAAGGACAAACAGGGCATGGTGGTCCGCCGGGTGGAAAATTCGGAGCTGGGTATTCTGCGGGTTAACAACGAGCGCCCTGACAAGGTTCGCCTGAATGAGCTGCCCCAGCGAACCCGACACGAGATGACCCGCACGGACGATATCTTCATCTTTGCCAAGTCGGCCCAGCGTTCCCGGGTACATCGCCCGGCGTACCCTGATTACATCGCAGTCAAGAAATTCAACAGCAAAGGGGAAGTGGTTGGCGAGCGGCGGTTCCTGGGGCTGTACACGGCCCGGGTTTACAACGAGCGGCCGGATGAAATCCCCCTGCTGCGTCGGAAGTTCCAGAGTGTCATGAAACGTTCCGGTTTCCTGACCGACGACTACGCAGGCAAGGAGCTGGAGCAGATACTCACTCTGTATCCCCGAGACGAACTGTTCCAGATTGAAACCGACGAACTGTTGCGGGTGGCCAAGAGTATCCTGTACATCCAGGAGCGCCGTCGAATTGAGCTGTTCATGCGCGAAGACGTCTACGGCCAGTTCGTGACCTGTCTGGCGTTCTTCCCCCGTGATATATACAACACCGAGCTGCGCTTGAAGGTTGAGCAGGTACTGCTGGACCGGCTGGAAGCGGAAGACATCGAGTTCGTTACCCACTTCTCCGAATCGGTGCTGGCCCGTGTACAGTTCACCATCCGGGTGCCGCAGGTTGAAAACCGGCAGTTGCCGCTGGCGGAAATCCGGGACAAGGTCATTGAACTGGCGCAATCCTGGCGTGATGGCCTGTATGAGGCGCTAAGTGAAGCCTACGGAGAGGAATACGGTAACGAGATGTACCGGGTATGGGCCGGTGGCTTCCCGGCGAGCTATACCGATATGTTCTCTCCCCGGCGGGCGGCTATTGATTTGGAGCACATTGTCGCCTCGGCCCGTAACGATGACCTGGCCATGAGTTTTTACCGGGCGCTGGAGGAAGACGAGAGCACCCTGCACTTCAAGCTGTTCTATCCGGATGAGCCGCTACCCCTCTCGGATGTGATGCCGATTTTCGACAATCTTGGCTTCCGCGTCATCGGAGAGCACCCCTTCGAAGTCATCGACCGTACCGGCAAGACGGTATGGATTCACGATTTCACCCTGCAGGCCCATTCCGGCAGCGTGGTCGACATTCATCGCATTCGTCCGATCTTCGAGGAGCTTTTCCGCCGGGTATGGCACGGTGAGGCGGAGAACGACGCCTTCAACCGGATGATGCTGTCGTCCTACATGAGCTGGAGGGAAATCGCGCTGTTGCGGACTTATGCCCGCTATATGCGCCAGATCCGCTTCTCCAATAGCCAGACCTTTATCTCCAACACCCTGGTGAACCACGTCAGTCTGACCCGGACACTGTTGGAGCTGTTTGAGATCCGTTTCAATCCGGACCGGTTCCAGAGCCGGGGCAAGTGCGAAGCGGCTCAGCAGAAGCTGGAAATTGAGTTCAATGCCGGCCTTGATGAAGTTGAGAACCTCAGTGAAGACCGGGTGCTGCGGCTGTTCATGGAACTGATGCAGGCCACGTTACGCACCAATTATTACCAGCCGGATGCCGACGGTCAGCCGAAGCCTTACATCAGCGTGAAGTTTGCCCCAACCCGGATACCGGACATGCCGTTGCCCATGCCCATGTTCGAGATCTTCGTTTACTCGCCGAGGGTTGAGGGTGTGCACTTGCGTGGCGGTAAAGTGGCCCGTGGTGGCCTGCGCTGGTCCGACCGTTTCGAGGACTATCGCACTGAGATTCTGGGCCTGGTCAAGGCCCAGCAGGTGAAGAATGCCGTCATCGTGCCTGTTGGCGCGAAAGGTGGTTTTGTGGCCAAGCGCCTGCCAGATCCTTCGGACCGCGAGGCGTTCCAGGCGGAGGGTATTGCTGCCTACAAAACATTCATTCGCGGGTTGCTGGATATCACTGACAATCTGGTGGATTCGGCCATTGAGCCGCCGCAGCGGGTTATCCGTCACGATGACGATGATCACTATCTGGTGGTTGCTGCGGACAAAGGCACGGCGACCTTCTCGGACATTGCCAACGGATTGGCGGCCGAATACGGCTTCTGGATGGGCGATGCGTTCGCCTCTGGTGGCAGTAATGGCTATGACCACAAGAAAATGGGCATCACCGCCCGGGGTGCCTGGGTGTCGGTTGAGCGGCACTTCCGCGAAATGGGCATCAACCCCGCGGTAGACGAATTTTCTGCCATTGGTATTGGCGACATGGCCGGCGACGTTTTCGGTAATGGATTGCTGTGCTCCGAGAAAACACGACTGGTAGCGGCCTTCAACCACATTCACATTTTCATCGATCCCAACCCGGATGCTGAAAAGAGCTTCAAGGAGCGTAAGCGGCTGTTTGAGTTACCCCGTTCAGCCTGGACCGATTACGATGCCAAGCTGATTTCCAAGGGGGGTGGCGTATTCAGCCGGAGCGCCAAGTCCATTCCGGTCAGCCCGGAGATGAAAAAACTGCTGGGTATCAAGGCCGACCGTGTGCCGCCCAATATGCTGATTAGCCACATTCTCAAGGCGGAAGTGGATCTGCTTTGGGTGGGTGGTATTGGCACCTATGTAAAATCTGCCTCTGAAAGCCACTCCGATGTAGGCGACAAAGCCAACGATGGCCTTCGAGTCAACGGCGGTGAGCTGCGCTGCAAGGTGGTCGGAGAGGGCGGTAACCTGGGCTTTACCCAGCTCGGGCGCATCGAATACGCCTTGAAAGGCGGTCGGCTGAATACCGATTTCATCGATAACTCTGGCGGTGTGGATTGCTCGGACCATGAAGTGAACATGAAGATCCTGCTCAACCGTGCGGTCGCCATGGGCGATCTCACCGGCAAGCAGCGCAATATCATGCTCGAAGAAATGACCGACGATGTTTCCGCATTGGTGCTCAAGAATAACTACCGCCAGACCCAGGCCATCAGCATCGCCAGTATCGATACGGCGCCACGCCTGGAAGAGTATCGCCGGCTGATGAATACCTTCGAAGGTCAGGGCAAGCTGAACCGGGATCTGGAGTTTCTGCCGGACGACGAAGCGTTGTCGGAACGCAAACTGGCCAAGAAGGGCCTGACCCGACCTGAATTGTCGGTGCTGATTTCCTATGTCAAAGGCGACCTGAAACAGACCTTGATTGACAGCGACCTGCCGGATGACCCGCTGCTGGCCGGGGAAATGTACAAGGTGTTCCCGAAGGAACTCACCAAGCGGTTTTCCTCAGAGCTTGGCGAGCACCAGTTGCGGCGGGAGATCATCGCGACGCAGATTGCCAACGATATGGTTAACCACATGGGTATCACCTTTGTCGAGCGGCTGAACCAGTCAACGGGCGCGGATGCGGCATCCATTGCCCTGGCCTGGATTATTGCCCGCGACGTCTTCCGCATTGACAACTGGTGGGACCGCATTGAAGCACTGGATTACCATGTGTCGGCCAGTTTGCAGATAGAACTGATGCAGGACCTGATGCGCCTGATGCGACGGGCTGTGCGCTGGCTGCTTCGCAATCGCCGGGCAGAGCTCAATATCCAGAGCCATATGGAACGCTTTGCCGACAGTGTCTGGGCGATCACGTCCAGCCTGCCAGAGTACCTGGGTGAGCAGGCGTGTGCCGTCTGGGAAAAACGCCATTCGGATTTGGCCAGTGCGGGCCTGCCAAAAGACCTTGCCCAGGTACTGGCTGGTACCGGGTATCTGTATTCATCCCTCGGCATTATTGAAGCTCAGGAGGCAACCGGTATGCCACTCAAGACCGTGGCCAACCTCTACTATGACCTGGGTGAGCGGCTTGATCTGAACTGGTTCGCCAACTCGATTGCCGTGCTGACACCGAATTCCCATTGGCAGGCGCTGGCCCGTGAGAGCTTCCGGGAAGATCTGGATTGGCAGCAACGGGCCCTGACGACGGGCGTTCTTAAGCTGGCCAGAAAACCCGAGGATGTCATGGTCAGTGTGGACGCCTGGCAGGTGAAGCATCAGCCCATGATTGATCGCTGGAAAGCCATGCTGGCCGAGCTGAAGAGTGCCCGGGAGCCCGAATACGCAATGTTTTCAGTGGCTTTGCGGGAGCTGTTGGACCTGGCCCAGAGCACCATGCATCAGTCGCCCGAAGACGCCAAGACCAACTGACTATTGCGTTATGCCGTTGATTCCCGTTCAATCCCGGGCGGGAATCAATGCCGGGAGACGTGTGAATGCCACACCTGCAACATCTATTGGAGAAAAACCGTGCCTGGGCAGACGGCATCAAAGCGGGCGATCCGAAGTTTTTCGAGCGCCTGAAAAACCAGCAGGCACCGGAATATCTCTGGATCGGGTGTGCAGACAGCCGGGTGCCGGCCAACCAGATTGTCGATCTTATGCCGGGGGAATTGTTCGTGCACCGCAATGTGGCGAACGTGGTGGTGCATACGGATTTTAATTGCCTGTCGGTGCTTCAGTTTGCGATTGACGTGCTGAAGGTCAAACACATCATGGTTGTTGGCCACTATGGTTGCGGTGGGGTGCGTGCAGCGCTGCTGAACGAGGGCTTTGGCCTGATTTCAAACTGGCTGCGCCATGTACAGGATGTTCGGGACCGCCATCAGTCCGTTCTGGATGCCTTGCCGACGGTTGAAGACCGGGTGGACCGCCTGTGTGAACTGAACGTGTTGGAACAAGTAGCCCACGTGTGCCAGAACAACATTCTCCTGGAGGCATGGCGCCGTGGCCAACCCCTGACCGTCCACGGGTTTGTCTACGATGTGGCCGATGGCCTGCTGCGTGACATGGGGCTGGCGATCACCGGTGAAGAGGAGCGGGAGAAGGTTCGTCAGAAAAATCTTCAGGCGCTGGTGGAGCGACCGGTTCGGTCAGGTCGTCAAAAAACATGACACCTTAAATGTCAAAAAGTGTCAAAGAATCGTGACGAGCGTCACTTGTTGACCCTTGGCGTCATCACAGATGGTCACCCCTGTGTTTGGTACAGTAGCTACTGTAGTAATGAGGGAGGTGACCATGAAAGAACTGATGCAAAAGGCCCTGAGTGCAATCGAAGCTCGCCGAAACGCGGGCACGGCTATGAGTAGCAATCGGCAGGACAGCAAGCGAAGCGAACCTCGCCCCCAGGAAGACTGGGGAATGTCACCGGAAGATGCACTGCGTGTCGGCACGGTTGCTCGATACAAGTAAGGCCTTCACCAGGTGCCCACTGGTGTTCTGATTTACCGTTCCGTTTCCCTTTCTGATAAAGCCCTGATGTGCCGCGATGGCAGACTCAGGGCTTTTTTCCGGTTAGCATAGCGCCTTTTACGATCTCCAACGGGCTTGCTATCCATGTCTGCACTGACCAATACCCACGACGTTCTTCTTCGTAACCGCGATCTGTTGCAGGGGCGGCTTGCCTTACTGGGTGTTACCGAGCCTCTTGTACTGTCTCAATGCGGTGACAGTGGTCTGGCCATGAGTGAGCATGCGGGCGTATACAGCGCACTGGCACAGCGGTCTGGCTGGCAGGCCTGTTTTGGCTACGACACCGATGGTCTGGCCGCTGCAGATTACGACACGGTTGTGGTTTTTCTGCCCAAGGCCCGGGCGGAGCTGGCTTTGCGCCTGACAATGGCTCGGTTTCTGGGTTGTGAAGGTGCCAGGTTGGTGTTGATTGGCGAGAAGAAAGAAGGTATCGGTGGGGCGGTCAAACAGTTCAACGAAGTGGCTTCCGATACGGGCAAGGTGGACAGTGCCCGGCATTGTCAGGTCTGGGTCGGCACAAATAGTCAGCCCCTGTCGGTGTTTGATATTCGTGAATGGATTAGCTGGAGCCAGCTCGAGTGTGCAGGCGTTGAAATCGCTGTGGCTGGGCTGCCGGGGGTATTCAGTGACGGGGAGCTGGATGCGGGCACGCGGATGCTGCTTGAAACCCTGGCGGAGTCGCCCTTGAAGGCGGAGCGCGTGCTCGACTTTGCTTGTGGTGCGGGCGTGATCGGTAGCTGGTTGCAGGGCTTTGCCAATCGGCATGGGCGCTCACCGGTGACGGTTGACGGCGTGGATGTCCAGGCCCAGGCTGTGCTTTGTTCCGAGGCCACCTATGCCAAGGCAGGCTTGCATGGCCAGATCTACGCTGCCGACGGGCTTTCGACCCTGGAAGGGCGGTGGCAGGCGGTAGTGACCAATCCGCCGTTCCACAGCGGGGTCAAAACCGACACGTCCATGACCGAGCAGTTTCTCCGGGATGTGGCCGGTCACCTGATGCCCGGAGGGGAGTTGCGACTGGTGGCAAACAGTTTTCTGCCCTATGAGGGTGACATCCAGCGGCATATCGGGCCGGTAGAGCGGCTGGCTCAGGATCGTCGCTTTACGGTTTATCGGGCTTTTCGCCGCGCCAGTGCCGGGTTGCGCCCATAAAAAAAGCCCCTGGGGTAAGGGGCAAAAGTGAATCTCCGGAAAAGTGCCGTTCGTCCGGGCATTAAGAGCCGGACGACGTAACCGGAAAGGGTGTTCGGCGTGAACAGCTCTAACTTAGGATTATTTTCTAGAGTAAACAGCCTAAAACCGTTCATTTTCATCAAACCTGAAACAGAGTGCCCAAAATGACAACCGCAACGTTAGAGTTCTCTGCTGGTCAGCGAGTGCTCTGTCGCCCCGGCGTGAGTGACCCGAACTTACGTGCCTGGGATGCAGCGGATGAGCTGCTTCTGGATGAAGCCATACGCCGTGTGCACGCCGGAGATCGTGTGTTGGTGGTCGATGACCAGTTTGGCGCACTCACGCTCGGGTTGTCTGATTACGCACCGGTATCGGTAGCGGACAGCGCAGTACTGTGGGGCGCATTGAGCGCTAACGCCCCTTTGAATCCGGATATACCTTCCGCGGCACAGCTGGCCAGTTGGCTGAATCCACCGCAGGGGCCCTTTGACCTGATCGTCATGCGTGTGCCGCGTCAGAGCGAATACCTGGCGTGGCTGCTGCGCTGGGTGAATTCCGCACTGGCAGACAATGGCTGCCTGCTTGCCGGGGGCATGATCAAGCACCTTCCAGATCGCAGTGTTGACGTATTTGCCGAGGCCATGCCCACCGAAGCCGTTCTGCCCGCACGCAAAAAGGCGCGTGTTGTGGTCTGTCGTCGGGGAGAGGCAAGCCTGGCGGGCTGGTCAGGGCTCTGGAAAGGTTATTCCGTTCCGGAAGTGCCAGTCGACGTGGAGGCCATGCCTGCTGTGTTTGCCCGGGACCGTCTGGACATTGGTACCCGTGAATTGCTGCCACTTATAGCCCCTGCCGTTGCCCGGCTCCCAAGTGGTGCCCGGGTACTGGATTTGGCTTGCGGCAACGGTATTCTGGGGTTGGTGGCACTGGCCTGCCGCGACGATATCCGTGTGGAATTTGCCGATGTGTCCGCCCAGGCTGTGGCGAGTGTACGGCATAACCTGATGCGTTGCGGATTTGAAGCAAGGGCCAGGGTCTGCCATTCCGACGGCGTCGACAGAGGCGCGGCAAACTATCAGCTGATTCTGCTCAACCCGCCGTTTCATGAGGGTGGGGTAGTAGGCGATCACATTGCCTTGAGACTATTCCGGGATGCTGCCCGGCACCTGGAACCCGAAGGCACCTTATTGATGGTGGGGAATCGCCACCTGGGGTATCACCGCTCCCTGAAACGCTATTTCAGCAGCGTGGTGCAGCGGGCGGCAAGCCCGCGTTTCGTCGTTTTTGAAGCCTGCCTGTGAACCCCTAGCTCCTGGCTGTCGGCGGCCGGTCGTAGCCAAGCCGGGCCAGGGTGTCTACGATGGTCTGCGTCTGGCTGTCTACCTCAATGTTCACCCTTTGCCCTTGTTCCGCGCTCCCGAACGTTGTGGCGCGCAGGGTTTCCGGAATCAGGTGCACGTTGAACCGGTTCTCCCGCACCTCGCCGATGGTCAGGCTGGCGCCGTTGATGGCAATGTAGCCCTTTGGGAACACATATTTTTGCCACTCGGCTGGAATCTCAAACCACAGTGTCACGTTGTTCTCTGGCCGAACGATGTCCACCAGGGTGGCCGTGGTATGAATGTGGCCGCTGAGCAGATGCCCGCCGATCTCATCGCCAATGCGAGCTGCCCGTTCAAAGTTTACTGTGTCTCCGGGGGATAGCTCCCCGAGTGTGGTCAGGCGCAGGGTTTCCTGCATGGCGTCAAAATAAAGGTGGGTTCCGTCCTGGCGAGTGACCGTCAGGCAGGTTCCGTTAATGGCGACCGAAGCCCCGATGGTCACACCTTCAACCCGTGCCCCCGGAAAGTCTATAACCAGAGTATTCAGGCCCGGTGATGCAATAATCTCGGTGACTTTGGCGATACCCTGAACAATACCGGTAAACATAGTGGTGCTCCTGAACCCTGTATGATGGAGCAAGGATACCGGTGGCCGGTTCGGTTGCCAAGAAAGCCCGGTGAACAAGGGTCGGCAAACAGGACATTCAAGAAGCGGACGCAATGGCCGATACTTGCAAAAGGAACGAACCGATAAGGTGGCCTCATGGCTGAGCAAACAGCACAGAATCTGACAGACGATGCCAATGCCCCGGGCGCGGTCCTGAGGCAGGGCCGTGCGGCTGATCCTGTGCCTGACGCCGCCGGATCTGCCTTGAATGCTGCTCAGCGTACCGCAGCTCTGCAGGCATCAGAGGCGGCGCGGGCGGAGTCTGATCGCCCCCCGGAGCCCGACGAGCAGGAGGCGGGTGATGATCAGGAAAACGAGGCAGAGCGCGAGCCACAGGGCGACATAGAGAAAGCGCTGGCAGAATCAAAGCAGCGCAAGCTAAGACTGATGCTGCGCCAGTGTGATCGGGTGCTGCTGATGGATTTCGACCTGTTGTCCATGTCTGACTGGCCAACCAACTATCAAATGGCTGCCGCCCGCCGGAGTCGCGACCTGTGGGTGTTCAGTGCACTGGTGGCCGCAACCATTTTTCTCTCCGGGCTCACCGGTTTCATCCCGGCCTGGATTGCCGGTGGTGGCTTTGGGGCCTTCGTTATCATCCTGTTGCTGGGCGTGCCGATTATTCGGCGGATCTACACTGAGAAGCCGTCCTATCTGGACCTTGTGGTTAAGCGGCAGCGCCTGCTGCGTGATGCCCGGAAGCACGTGGAGCATCTGGAAGGCAAGGAGGGGCTGGTTTGGCAATGCGCCAGAATGGCGGAGTATAACCCTGCACTGAAGCATCCCAGGTTCAGCGATATTATCCGCTTGAGTGAACAGCGGGTTCTGGCCAGGCAGCTTGTCCGACGGGAGTATGTGCGCCTGTATCTGATTTACATGCTGGAAGCGGAAAAGGCATACAGCCGGGTTCAGCAGGCGTTTTTCGATGGTAATCAGGAAGCCATCGATAGGGGTTGGCAGTCTGTTGCCGCGGTGCCCGCCGAGCGAACTTGACATGGCGAGTCTTCAAACGTATGTTTCAAACAGACGTTTGCTAGAGGCACTGAAAACAACATGGCGCAGTCTGATACCGTTGACCGCATACTCGACGCTGCTGAGGAGCTGTTTGCCGAGCGGGGGTTCTCCGAAACATCACTCCGGATGATCACCAGTAAGGCTAAAGTAAATCTGGCCGCTGTCAATTATCACTTTGGGTCTAAAAACGCGTTGATCCACGCGGTTTTCGCCCGATTTCTGACGCCATTTTCGGCGACTCTGGAAACCGCCTTCGACGACCTGGAAGAGCGGTGTGACGGCAATCCCCCCACGCTAAACCAGACCCTCTGGGCGCTTACTGAGAGTGCCATACGGATGCCACAGCGCAATGAGCGTGGCATTTCCATCTTCATGCGCCTGTTGGGCCTGGCCTACACCCAGTCCCAGGGCCATCTGCGAAAGTTTCTGGAGCAGGAATACAGCCAGCCGTTTGGCCGGTTCATGCGACTGCTCAAGGAAGCCACTCCGGAGCTCACCGCGGTAGATCGTTATTGGCGCATACAGTTTATGCTGGGCGCCACTGCGTTCACCATGTCCAGCAGTGATGCCTTGCGGGATATCCTGCAGAACAAACTGGGCGTTGAAACCTCCGTGCAGGAGATTGCTGCCAGGCTGGTGCCATTCCTGGCAGCCGGCATGCAAGCGCCCGATAAATTGCTGACTCCGCCACCTGAGAGCAAAGTCTCTGTTGCCTGAGGTTCCCCGCCTCGGGTAGGCTTCCCTCTGGTTTTTAACCGGAGGGAGCCGTGCCCCCTGTACACACACCATCCAGCCCGATCTCGCACATTGAGATTTCCATCACCGACCAGACCCTGGTGCTGGTGGATTCCGGCGGGCGGGCGTTGGCCCGTTACCGGATATCCACTGCCCTGAATGGTCCCGGAGAGCGTAACGCCAGCGGTTGCACGCCTCGCGGTGAACACTATGTGCGGGCCATGATTGGCCGCGGCCTGCCGCTGAACACGGTGTTTATCGCGCGCAGGCCCACCGGTGAACGTTATTCGCCGGAGTTGGCCGCGGCGCACCCGGACAGGGACTGGATCCTGTCCCGCATTCTCTGGCTGTGCGGCCGTGAATGGGGGCGTAATCGTGGGCCAGGGGTCGATACGTTTCGCCGCTTTATCTACATCCATGGCACTCCGGATACCGAGCCTATGGGCGTTGCCCGCTCCCATGGATGCATTCGCATGCGCAATCAGGACGTTGCGGACCTGTTTGAACGCGTTGCGCCGGGCACACGGGTCTTGATTCTTTAATTACTGACGTTCAGAGGGATACGATGATCGGAGAAACATTAAGCATTTTGAACAGCTGGATAAAAGATTTCGGAATGCTTTCGGAAGGGTGGCGTGCCGGTATTCTGATCTTCATGCTGGTGTTTGCGACGGCCACTGCCGCATTCATTGCATCCCGCGTGATCGTTGCCCTGGAGAACAAATTCAGTGCCACCCGTAATCTCTGGGACGACGCTGTGCTCCATGCCGCCCGCAAGCCGGTTGTGGCGTTTATCTGGCTGCAGGGGGTCTATTGGGCAGCAGAGGTTGCCCACCACTTCTCCGATGCTGAAATCTTCAAGGCGAACGGTACGCTGTTGCAGATCGGATTTGTCTGGGTCTTGGTCTGGGCCATGCTCAGGCTGGTCAAAGAAGCGGAGAAGATTCTCACCTCGCCCATGAAAATGCGCAAACCGATGGACTACACCACGGTGAACGCAATCAGCAAACTGCTGAGGGCGGTGGTCATCATCACGGCGGTTCTGACCGCATTGCAGACCTTGGGCTTCAGCATCTCCGGGGTTCTTGCCTTTGGTGGTGTGGGTGGTATTGCCGTGGGTTTTGCGGCGAAAGACCTGCTGGCCAACTTCTTTGGTGGCTTTATCATCCATCTGGACCGCCCCTTTAAAGTGGGCGACTGGGTGCGTTCCCCGGACAGGAATATTGAGGGTACGGTGGAGCACATCGGCTGGCGCCTGACGACCATTCGTACGTTCGACAAGCGCCCGCTCTACGTTCCCAATGCGGCCTTCACTACCATTGCGGTGGAGAATCCGTCCCGGATGACCAACCGCCGTATCTCGGAAACCATCGGCATTCGCTACGCAGACGTCCACTCCATGAAGAAAATCGTGGATGAAATACGTGACATGCTCAAGAATCATGAAGACATTGCGGCCGATGAGACGCTGATTGTGAATTTCCTGGCCTTCAATGCGTCATCGCTCGACATTATGGTTTATGCCTTTACCAAGACTACCCAATGGGTCCGGTTCCACGAGGTCAAAGAGGATGTTCTGCTGAAGATCAGTGACATTATCGAAAGTCATGGCGCCGAAGTGGCCTTCCCGACCCGCACACTGCACCTTCCCGATGGCGTGAAGGTTAGTGGCAATGACAGCGAGGAGTCGTCAGTATCCGAGCCGGGAAATGAGGATAATCGGGAGCAAAACGCAGGCAAACAGGTGGAGAGCAAGAATGACAGCAGTCGCTGATAGCAAGCCGGTTGGTATCATTGGTGGAACCGGGCTGACCAGCCTCAGTGATCTCACCATTGTGGGTGAGGAAACCGTCTCCACCAGCTGGGGGGAGCCGTCTTCCGCTCTGGTTCATGGCGTGCTGGGGCAACAGAAGGTGATGTTTCTGTCCCGGCACGGTAACCCGCACCGGATTCCGCCCCATCAGGTGAACTACCGGGCCAATATCCAGGCGCTCTATGATGCCGGCGTTCGAACCCTGGTGGGTGTCAACGCCGTTGGCGGTATTCACCCTGACATGGGGCCGGCCCATGTGGTTATTCCCGATCAACTGATTGACTACACCTGGGGGCGGCCGAGTACCTTCTTTGAAGGCGAGCTGGAGCACGTCACTCACATTGATTTCACCTGGCCTTATGACCGGGAAGCGCGGGAGCTACTGGTTGCCACGGCACGGGAGGCGGCCGTGCCGTTCTCGGACTTTGGTGTGTATGGCGCCACCCAGGGGCCGCGGCTTGAAACGGCAGCAGAGATACGCCGAATGGAGCGTGATGGCTGTGATATCGTGGGTATGACCGGCATGCCGGAAGCGGTGCTGGCGGCGGAACTGGGGATGCGTTACGTGAGTCTGGGCCTGGTGGTGAACTGGGCGGCGGGCAAATCCGACCACATCATTACCATGGCCGAGATTGAAGAGGCCATTGAGCAGGGGATGTCCGGGGTTCGGTTGATCCTTGAGCGCTCAATGGCCGGTCTTGGTCAGCTTGAGGTGCTCATTCCACCCGCTTGAAGAACACCAGTACGCCGATCGTGGGGGAGTCGATGAAGTGGATTTCCTCGCTGCGCATGCGGCGGGTTTCCCTGATCCAGGTGACCAGTTGAAGTGGAGAAGCCGGCGTGGTTGCCTCGGACAGGCCGAAGCTTGCGCCGCCTTCTGTGCCTGGCCATGAGTCTGATGCTTCGGAGGCGTCAGGTTCCATGGCGTCTTCTGAAACATTCTGTGTTACTTGTCTAACTCGCGGCGTGCTCTCGTCAATCATCCAGTGATTCAGATGAATGCCCACGTGCAGGAATCGTTGCCGGTCAATGGTGATATGGCCTTCCACGGCTCGCTGGCCCGCGTCCGGCAGCCAGTCTCCCAACGCAATCTCAAGGGGCTCGCCGTCGTAATTGGGCGGAAACGTCTGGTACCAGCCGGTGGCTGCCAGTACCCGATAGTTGCCGCTGTTTTCAAGGCGTCGGGCGGCCTGATTCAGGTGCAGCTCGCTCTGCGGTACCAGTTGCAGATCGGATTGCCGGCGGCCGTCGGCCTGATCCACCCACAAGGCTTTGTCGGGCCGAATGGTGGGCTCAACCGGTTTGCCAGCCATCTTCTCTTCAATACCGGACGGGTCAACCAGCCGCTCCAGAATAATGAACTCGGCCCGGTAGTAGTCGCGGGGTGCGTTGCCTGACTGGCTTTGGGCCATCAGGACGGTCGGGGCGAGCATGAAGGCCGCTGCCAGAAGGGCACCGATCACTGTGTGCCGTAAACAGAAATGCTGGGCTTGCAAGAGTCTTACTCCACCTGAGTCATTGTTTGCTCACGACGCCTTGGCTGGCTTGTTGCCCGGCGTCAATTCCGTGAGCATGGCTGCAATGGCGTCGAGTTTACCACTGGTTGAATCATCATTCAGCCGGAAGCGGAAGCTGTTGGCGCCTTCCAGCCTGTAGGTGTCCGGTGCGGATTGCACTTTTTTAACCAGCACCAGAGGGTCCACCGGTGTGGTTGCACCGAACTCCAGTCGCACCCATTCCTTGCCAGCGTCCACTTTTCCGATGCCCAGAGCCTCGGCTTTCAAACGCAGCCGGGTCTGGTTGATCAGATTCTTGGCCGGTTCCGGTAATAATCCGAAGCGGTCGATCATCTCAACCTGAAGTTCTTTTAATTCATCTTCGGTCTGCACGCTGGCAATGCGCTTGTACAGCATCAGGCGGTTGTGCACATCGGGCAGGTAGTCGTCGGGAATCAATGCCGGGATGCGCAGGTTCATTTCGGTGCCGTGGCTCAACGGCAGTTCCGCATTCGGGGTACGGCCCTCGCGAATGGCTTTTACCGCCTCATCCAGCAACTGCATGTAGAGGGTGAAACCAATACTTTCAATTTGCCCGCTCTGTTCCTCGCCCAGCAGCTCGCCGGCGCCCCGGATTTCCAGGTCGTGGGTGGCCAGCATGAAGCCGGCGCCCAGGTCCTGGGCTTCGGCGATGGCGTCCAGGCGTTTCTTGGCATCGTTGGAGATGCTTTTCGGTGGTGGCGTCAGCAGGTAGGCGTAGGCCTGGTGGTGGGACCGGCCAACCCGGCCGCGCAATTGGTGCAGCTGGGCCAGGCCAAACTTGTCGGCTCTCTCGATGATGATGGTGTTGGCGCTGGGAATGTCGATGCCGGTTTCCACAATGGTGGTGCACACCAGCACGTTGAAACGCTTGTGGTAAAAGTCTGACATGATCTGTTCCAGCTGCCGTTCTCGCATCTGGCCGTGGGCCACGCCCACCCTGGCTTCCGGGATCAGCCGGCGCAAGTCTTCGGCGGTTTTCTCGATGGTCGACACATCGTTATGCAGAAAATACACCTGACCGCCCCGCAGGATTTCCCGCAGGATGGCTTCTTTTACCATAGCCTCTTCACGCTGACGTACGAAGGTTTTCACCGACAACCGGCGGGCCGGGGGCGTGGCGATGATCGACAGGTCCCGCAGGTGCCCCATGGCCATGTTCAGGGTTCTCGGAATTGGCGTAGCAGTCAGCGTGAGCATATCGACCTCCGCCCGCAGGGATTTAAGCCGTTCTTTCTGCTGAACACCGAACCGGTGCTCCTCATCAATAATGACCAGGCCCAGGTTCTTGAACCTCACATCGCCTTGCAGCAATTTGTGGGTGCCGATCACGATGTCTGCCTTGCCTTCCTCAATAGCAGCCATGGCTTTAGTGGTCTGGCTGCCGCTTCGGAAACGGCTGAGCAGTTCCACGGTGACCGGGGTGTCGGAAAAACGATCCCGGAAGGATTCGTAATGCTGCTGGGCGAGCAGGGTAGTGGGTACCAGCACGGCCACCTGCTTGCCGGACCAGGTGGCCAGGAAGGCCGCACGCATGGCTACCTCGGTTTTTCCGAAGCCCACATCACCGCATACCAGGCGGTCCATGGGGCGTTCGCCGGTCATGTCTTCGAACACCGACTGAATGGCCACCTGTTGGTCCGGTGTTTCCTCGAACGGGAAGCCGGCGGCGAACGCCCGGTAGGCCTCTTTCGGGTCTTCAAACTGGAAGCCTTTGCGGGCTTCTCGGCGGGCGTAAACGTCCAGCAGCTCGGCGGCGGTATCGCGTATCTTCTCCAGGGCCTTTTGTTTGGCATTGCTCCAGCGGTCGGTGCCGAGCTTGTGCAGGGGCGCGTGCTCTTCGTCGGTGCCGGCGTAGCGGGAAATCAGGTGCAGGCTGGAAACGGGAACGTAGAGTTTCGAGCCACCGGCGTATTCCAGGGTCAGGAACTCATCGGCCTGGCCACCGGCGTCGATGGTTTCCAGGCCTTTGTAACGGCCAACTCCATGGTCAATATGCACCACCGGCGAGCCGATACGCAGTTCGGACAGGTCCCGGTAGCCGTGGTCGTCCACTTCCGTGGGCTTTTCACGCCGGCGTCGCTGCAGAACCCGTTCGCCGAACAGGGCGGTTTCCGTAATCAGGGCCAGGTTCTGCTCCGGTAGCACCATTCCCTGTTCCATCGGCGCAATGGTGATGGCCAGGGCAGCATTATCGCTCTCGCTAAAATCCTGCCATCCGCTGACGGTGACAGGCTTTAGCTTGTGATCCCGCAGGTTTTCGATCAGGGCTTCGCGCCGACCGGAAGATTCGGCGCAAATCAGCACGCGGCCCGGGAATTCCTTGATAAAGCGTTTGAGCCGCCCGGCCGGGTCCGCGGCCCGGCCATCCATGGCCACGTCCGGTAACGGTGTGGCGCCGCAATTGGCAGTACCGGCGCCGTCCATGGCGTCGGGAGTGCAGGTGATGCGCGGGTATCGCTTGATCTGGCCAAACACTTCGTCCTGTAGCAGGAAAAGCTCGGCCGGCGGCAGAATCGGTCGCAGCCGGTCGTGCCGGCGGTCCTCGTGCCTGGCCCGGGTTTCCGCATCGAAAGCCGCAACAGCATCGTTCAGGCCATCTGCGGTAAACACCAGTGTGGTGGCCGGCAGGTAATCGAACAGCGTGGCGGTCTGGTCAAAGAACAATGGCAGGTAATATTCGATGCCTGGCGGGGTAATGCCGTTGCTGACGTCCTGATAGACCGGAGCGTCTTTGTCGGCATGGGGGAAGTGTTCAAACCAACGATTGCGGAAGCCGGAGCGGGCCTCCTTGTGCCAGGGGAACTCATGGGCTGGCAGCAGTTCGATCTGTTCGATTCGGTCAATGGAGCGCTGGGTTTCCGGGTCAAACGTGCGCAAGGTTTCGATTTCGTCGTCGAACAGGTCAATCCGGTAGGGCAGGTTGGAGCCCATGGGGTAGATGTCCAGAATCGCCCCGCGCACGGCATATTCACCGTGCTCATACACATTTTCAGCGTGGTGATATCCCGCAGCCTCCAGTTGCATGCGCCAGCTGTCGATATCCAGGCTCTGGCCTACTTTTAATAGCAGGGTGTTGCCTTGTAGGTAACTTGGCGGCGCCAGCCGATGCATCAGGGTGCGGGCGGGCACCACCAGAACACCGTGGCGTGTGGATGGCAACCGGTGCAGGGTGCGGATACGCCTGGAAGTAATGTCCTGGTGGGGTGAAAATAGGTCGTAGGGCAGGGTTTCCCAGTCCGGCAGCGACAACAGTTCGAGGCCGTCTGCGGTCACCGTAGCGCCGTCTTCTTCCGGTGGCAGGTTCAGGAAAAACCGGATGGCTTGCTCCAGGCGGATGGCCTCATCGGTGCTTCGGGTAACCACCAGCGTTAGCCCTTTATGCAGCTTGGCGCTCTCGCAGATGGCCAGGGCGTCACTGCAACCGTGAAGCTGGCCCCATTTGCGGTGGTCGGCGCTTTTATCCGGCAGCGTCGGGGCAATCAACGGGGCGGGTGAGGCCGCACGGGCGGAACCTTGGGGCATGAGCTGTCAAATCTCCTGAGTTAGCGCGTCTGGAACCGAGCGGCGCTATTCTAGCGTTCGGGGGTTTCAGTGTCATGGCTGGTACCGACAAATCGCTATTTGCCGTCGGGCGTCTTAAGTTGGATAATGTGCGCCTTAAAATTATTCCCAGTGCTATACGAGGTTCCAACCGTGAGTCACGAACAAATCAACCAGCACCTGTCCAACTGGACAGAAAGAGAGTCCACCGCCGAAGCGATGATCCCGCTGATTGGCCGCCTGTACCGCAAAAACAACGTTGTTACGTCGGTATACGGCCGGGCGATCATCAACCAGTCGGTGATCGACATCATCCGTGCCCATCGTTTTGTTCGTCAGGTTGAGAACAGCGAGCTGTCCGTTCACGACACGCTGCCGATCCTGCAGGCCATGGACAAGCTGGATCTTGGTCGCGCCCACGTGGACATCGGCAAGCTGGCGGTCAAGTTCAAGGCTGAAGGCGGTGACCTCACCGAATTCCTGAAGCGTGAAATCGGCCCGGTGGTTGGCCAGTATGCCAGTCAGTCAGAGCAGGACGCCCAGAACGAAACCAAAGACGTAGTGCTCTATGGTTTTGGCCGTATCGGCCGTCTGCTGGCCCGCATCCTGATTGAAAAAGCCGGCGGTGGTAACAATCTCCGCCTGCGAGCCATTGTGGTTCGCCAGGGCGGTGCCGAAAACGATCTGGAAAAGCGCGCCAGCCTGCTGCGCCGTGACTCCGTGCATGGTCCCTTCGATGGCACCATCACCGTTGATGAAGAAAACTCCGCCCTGATCGCTAATGGCAACTTTATCAAGGTGATCTATTCCGATGGCCCCGACAAGGTCGATTACACCGCCTACGACATCCACAATGCCATTGTGATCGACAACACCGGTAAGTGGCGTGACGAAGCCGGCCTTGGTCTGCACCTGAAGTCCAAGGGTGTCAGTCGCGTGATCCTGACAGCGCCGGGCAAGGGTGATATCAAGAACATCGTGTATGGTATCAACAACGACTGGATTACCGACGAAGACAAGATCCTGTCCGCGGCTTCCTGCACCACCAACGCCATTACACCGGTGCTGAAGGCCATCAACGACGAATACGGCATTGAAGATGGCCATGTTGAGACCGTTCACTCCTACACCAACGACCAGAACCTGATCGATAACTACCACAAGGGTAGCCGTCGTGGCCGTAGCGCAGCACTGAACATGGTTATTACAGAGACAGGTGCGGCCAAGGCTGTTGCCAAGGCGCTGCCGGAGCTCAAGGGCAAGCTGAGCGGTAATGCTATCCGGGTGCCGACGCCGAACGTGTCCATGGCCATCCTGAACCTGAATCTGAAGTCCGACGTGGATGTAGAGAAGGTGAACGATTACCTCCGCGACATGGCTCTGCACTCTGAGTTGCAGAAGCAGATCGATTTCGTGAATTCCCCGGAAGTGGTATCCACAGACTTCGTAGGCTCCCGCCACGCGGGCATTGTCGATGCCCAGGCCACCATCGCCAACGGTAAGCGCCTGATTCTGTACGTATGGTACGACAACGAGTTTGGCTACAGCGCTCAGGTTATCCGCTGTGTCAATCAGATGGCCGGCGTAACTTACCCGATCTTTCCGAAGCGGGCACGTGACTAAAGTCTAAGCCTGTTTCAGTTAAGTCGGATCAAAAAGGCCCCGGTAGCGTGAGCTGCCGGGGCTTTTTTACTACTTTGGAGGGATAAAACCATTTTCCTTACCGGTGGAAATAGGTTTCCTTAATCTCTATAATTGGCGCGATTTTGGGTATGTCTGGCACCCATATTCTCACCCCCGAGCGGCGGGGCCGGGCGTTAAAATCCACAGAAAAGTTTCTGATGATTGGATGAGGCTAATGATCAAGATCAAAAAAGGCCTGGATCTTCCCATCAGCGGCGCTCCCGAACAGACCATTACTGACGGCAAACCGATTCGCCACGTGGCATTGATCGGCTTTGACTACAACGGCATGAAGCCGACGATGGCTGTGAAAGAGGGAGACCGTGTCAAGCGCGGTACGCTGCTGTTCACGGACAAGAAGACCGAAGGCGTTCGTTATACTTCACCGGCAGCCGGTGTAGTGAAAGAAATCAACCGCGGTGAGCGTCGCGTGTTCCAGTCTGTTGTCATCGAAGTGGATGGCGATGAGGCGGAAACCTATGCCCGCTACAACGATTCCGATCTTGCCGGCCTGGAACGCCAGCAGGTAGTTGATAACCTGGTTGAATCCGGTCTGTGGACAGCGTTCCGCACCCGGCCTTACAGCAAGGTTCCGGAAATCGACTCCGCACCGAACTCCATCTTTGTTTCTGTCATGGATACCAATCCGTTGGCAGCAGACCCTACCGTTATTATCGGCGAGAACAGCAAGGCGTTCGAAAAAGGCCTGACCATCATCTCCCGCCTGACCAACGGTAAGGTATTTGTGACCGGCAAGCCCGGCTCCGACGTGTCTGTACCAAAAGCAGACATCATCGAAGTACACCAGTTCGATGGTGTGCACCCTGCCGGTAATGTGGGCACCCATATCCACCACCTGGACCCGGTTTCAGCCAGCAAGACTGTCTGGAGCATCAATTATCAGGACGTGATCGATATCGCCAAACTGTTCGAGACCGGTGAAGTGCCGGCTGAGCGCATTGTGGCTATCGGTGGCCCTAAAGCCCTGAAGCCCCGCCTGGTTCGTACCCGCCTGGGTGCCAGCCTGCCGGAACTGCTGGATGGCGAGATCGCCACTGATTGCGACGTCCGTGCCATTTCAGGCTCGGTATTCGGCGGTCGTCGTGGTGACGGCCCCTGTGCCTACCTGGGCCGCTTTGCCAATCAGGTGTCGGTGCTGGAAGAAGGCACCAAGCGTGAGTTCATTGGCTGGCTGTCTCCGGGCACCAACAAGTTCTCGGTGCTGAACATCTACCTGTCCAAGCTGACCGGTGGCAAGCTGTTCAACTTCACCACCACCACCAACGGCAGTGAGCGGGCCATGGTGCCTGTCGGTGCCTATGAGCAGGTGATGCCGCTGGACATCCTGCCGACTCAGCTGCTGCGAGCACTGATTGTTGGTGATACCGAAGTGGCACAGAAACTTGGCGCCCTGGAGCTGGATGAAGAAGATCTGGCGCTGTGCACCTTTGTGTGCCCCGGCAAATATGAATACGGTCCGATTCTCCGCGAGAACCTGACCCGAATCGAGATCGAGGGATAATACGATGGCTATCCGACAGTTTCTCGATGGAATCGAGCATCATTTTGAAAAGGGTGGTAAGTACGAGCGCTGGTATGCCCTGTACGAAGCCGTTGATACCATTTTCTACACCCCTGGCAAAGTAACTTCCACCACAGCCCATGTGCGTGACGGCGTAGACCTCAAGCGCATCATGATCACTGTGTGGTTGTGTACTTTCCCTGCCATGTTCTTCGGTATGTGGAACATTGGTTTTCAGGCCAACAATTTCCTGGCAGCCAACCCGGATGCCATGATTGCCGATGGCGGCCTGCGTGAAGCCTTTATCACCGCCCTGGCCGTGACCGGCGCCGGTGCCGGCTGGTGGGACAACTTCGTCTACGGCATGGCCTACTTCATTCCTATCTATGCCGTCACCTTTGTGGTGGGTGGTTTCTGGGAAGTGCTGTTTGCCACCGTGCGTCGTCACGAAGTGAACGAAGGCTTCTTCGTAACCTCCGTACTGTTTGCTTTGATCTGCCCGCCCACCATTCCGCTGTGGCAGGTGGCCCTGGGTATCACCTTCGGTGTGGTTATCGGTAAGGAAGTGTTCGGTGGTACCGGCAAGAACTTCCTGAACCCGGCCCTGACTGGTCGTGCCTTCCTGTACTTTGCCTATCCCGCGCAGATTTCCGGCGACACTGTCTGGACTGCAGTTGATGGCTTCAGTGGCGCAACGGCTCTGAGTTGGGCTGCCTCTGGCGGCCTGGAAGCACTGGAAACCCAGATCGGCTGGATGAATGCCTTCGTGGGTAACATTCAGGGTTCCATGGGTGAGACGTCCACCATTGCCATATTGATTGGTGGTCTGGTCCTCCTGGCCATGAAGATCGCCTCCTATCGCATTGTCGGCGGGGTGTTGATCGGCATGATCGGCATGTCGTTGCTGTTGAACATTGTCGGGTCCGAGACTAACCCGATGTTTGCCATTCCGGCTCACTGGCACCTGGTTATGGGTGGCTTCGCCTTCGGCATGATGTTTATGGCGACAGACCCGGTATCCGCTGCGATGACCAATACCGGTCGCTGGATGTTTGGCATCCTGGTCGGCGTGATGACTATTCTCATCCGTGTGGTCAACCCGGCTTTCCCAGAGGGTATTATGCTGGCCATCCTGTTCGCCAACCTGTTCGCCCCGCTGATGGACCACTACGTGGTTCAGGCCAACATCAAACGGAGGCTCGCACGTGGCTAAGAAAAAAGAGACGGTCGGAAAGACCATTCAGGTCGCTTTCGCCCTATGTATCGTTTGCTCCGTGATTGTGTCTGCTGCCGCTGTATCCTTGCGCCCGCAGCAGGCCCTGAACCAGGAGCTGGACATCAAGTCCAATATCCTTCAGGCCGCCGGCATGGCTGAGCCTGGCGCCAATCGGGCCCGTATCGAAGAACTGTTTGGTCAGTTCGAGCCGCGCCTGGTTGACCTGCGCACTGGCCGGTTCACCACCCCGGAAGAGCTTGGCGTACCTGATGTACTGAGCTACAACCAGTACCGCGCTGCCGGTGATCCAAACATGTCTACCCGCCTGTCGGGTGAGCAAGACACCGCCAATCTGCGTCGTCGTGCCCACGCAGCCACGGTTTACATCCTCGAGGAGGATGGTGAGCTGGTTCGTGTGGTGCTGCCGGTTCACGGCCCTGGTCTGTGGTCCACCTTGTATGGGTTCATTTCACTGGAAGGTGATCTGAACACCATCGAAGGCCTGGGCTTCTATGACCACGCGGAAACGCCTGGCCTTGGCGGTGAGGTAGACAACCCTCGCTGGAAAAGCCAGTGGGTTGGCCAGAAGATCTACGGTGACGACAAGAGTGAGCCCCAGATCCGCCTGATCAAAGGCGGTGCCAATCCGGACAGCGAGCATCAGATTGATTCCCTGTCTGGTGCAACGCTGACGGCTCGCGGTGTCGAGAACCTGATCAACTTCTGGATGGGTGAGAACGGTTTCGCGCCGTTCCTGAAAAATCTGCGCGACGGGGAGGCCTGATCATGTCTGACGTATCAGCCAAGAAGGTTCTTTTTGAACCGATTTTCAGTAACAACCCCATCGCCCTGCAGATTCTTGGGATCTGTTCGGCGCTGGCGGTTACCACCAGCCTGAGCGTTACGCTGGTTATGTGTGCTTCGGTTATTGCGGTAACCGGGTTTTCAAACCTGGCGGTATCTCTGATTCGTACCCAGATTCCCAACAGCATCCGGATCATCGTACAGATGACCATCATTGCGTCGCTGGTAATCGTGGTCGACCAGGTGCTGAAAGCCTATGCCTATGAAATCAGCAAGCAGCTGTCGGTATTCGTTGGTCTGATCATCACCAACTGTATCGTTATGGGCCGGGCCGAGGGCTTTGCCATGCAGAACCCGCCGATGCTGAGCTTCCTGGATGGTATCGGTAACGGTCTGGGCTACTCCATTGCGATCCTGTTCGTGGCGTTTTTCCGTGAGCTGTTCGGTTCTGGTGAACTGCTTGGTTTCACCATCCTGGCCTCGGTTAACGATGGTGGCTGGTATGTGCCGAACGGCATGATGCTGCTGCCGCCGAGCGCGTTCTTTATCATCGGTCTGGGCATCTGGGCACTGCGTACCTGGAAGCCGGATCAGGTTGAAGAGCCTGATTTCAAGATGTCAGCCCATAAAACCCGGGAGGCCTTCTAATGGATCATTATCTGAGTCTTCTGGTTACGGCCATTTTCGTTGAAAACCTGGCGTTGGCGTTCTTCCTGGGGATGTGTACCTTCCTGGCGATCTCCAAAAAGGTAGAAGCGGCGATTGGCCTGGGTATTGCGGTGGTTGTTGTACTGACTCTGTCTGTGCCGGTGAACAACCTGATCTTCAATACCGTTCTGCGTGAAGGTGCCCTGTCCTGGGCGGGACTCCCAGATGTTGATCTGAGCTTCCTGGGACTGCTGACCTACATCGGTGTTATTGCGGCACTGGTGCAGATTCTTGAGATGGTTCTCGACAAGTACATCCCGTCGCTGTACGCAGCGCTGGGCGTGTTCCTGCCTCTGATCACCGTTAACTGCGCGATCCTGGGTGCGTCACTGTTCATGGTTGAGCGTGACTACAACTTTGGTGAGAGTGTGGTGTACGGCTTTGGCGCTGGCGTGGGCTGGGCCCTGGCCATTGGTGCCCTGGCAGGTATCCGCGAGAAGCTCAAGTACAGTGATGTGCCCGATGGCCTGCGTGGTCTTGGTATTACCTTCATCACTGTCGGCCTGATGTCACTCGGCTTTATGTCGTTCTCCGGCATCTCGCTGTAATGCGCCCCCGGATCATCGGATAACTACGAGAAGGCGAGACCATGAATACAGAAATTATTCTTGGCGTGGTCATGTTTACCGTCATCGTGCTTGCACTGGTGGCGGTGATCCTGGCAGCGCGCTCAAAACTGGTCAGCACCGGCGACGTCACCATTGAAATCAATGACGACCCGGAACACACCATGAAAACGGAAGCAGGTGGAAAACTGCTGAACACCCTGGCGGGCAACGGCATCTTCCTGTCGTCTGCCTGTGGTGGCGGTGGCACCTGCGCCCAGTGTAAATGTAAGGTTCTGGAAGGTGGCGGCGCCATGCTGCCCACCGAAAAGACCCACTTCACCAACCGTGAAGAAAAAGAAGGCTGGCGCCTGTCGTGCCAGGTTCCTGTAAAACAGGACATGAAGATCGAAGTACCGGAAGAGTTCTTCGGCGTGAAGAAGTGGGAGTGCGAGGTGGTGTCTAACCATAACGTGGCCACCTTCATCAAAGAACTGGTACTGAAGCTACCGGAAGGTGAGGAAGTGGACTTCCGCGCTGGTGGCTATGTGCAGCTGGAGTGCCCTCCCTACGAAATCGATTTCAAGGACTTCGATATCGAGGAAGAGTTCCACGAAGACTGGGACAAGCACGATATCTGGCGCTATAAGGCGATCAACAAGGAAGACACCATCCGTGCCTACTCCATGGCGAACTACCCGGAAGAGAAGGGACTTCTGAAGTTCAACATCCGTATTGCGACACCGCCTCCGGGCACCAATCACCCGCCAGGCATCATGTCCAGCTACGTGTTCAACCTGAAGCCGGGTGACAAGGTCACTGTAATGGGGCCATTCGGTGAATTCTTTGCCAAGAAGACCGACGCGGAAATGGTGTTCATCGGTGGTGGTGCGGGTATGGCGCCCATGCGCTCCCACATCTTTGACCAGCTCAAACGCCTGAATTCCAAGCGCAAGATCAGTTTCTGGTATGGTGCCCGCAGTGTGCGCGAAATGTTCTATGTGGAAGACTTTGATGGTCTGGCCGCAGAGAACGAGAACTTTGAGTGGCATTGCGCCCTGTCAGATCCGCTTCCGACTGACGACTGGGATGGCCCTACCGGCTTTATCCATAACGTGTTGTACGAAAACTATCTGAAGGACCACCCGGCTCCGGAAGACTGTGAGTTCTACATGTGTGGGCCCCCAATCATGAACGCGTCCGTCATCAAGATGCTGAAAGATCTTGGTGTTGAGGACGAAAACATCATGCTGGATGATTTCGGAGGTTAACAGGCTCAGATGACATCCCGCATGTTTGGACCCGTCAGGGTGGTTGTGGTCGGCGTCTTTATGACGCTGATCATGGCTGCCCTGGCGGGTTGCTCGTTTCAGGAAAAGGAAAAAGTCTGGGAAATTTCCGGAGGTATCTTCGGAACGACCTATCACATAAACGTCGTATTGCCAGAAGACAGGGAACGCCTGCAGACTCTGGCTCAGGGTATTCAGAAAGAGCTGGAAGCGGTGGATGCGTCCATGTCGACCTGGAAGCAGGATTCCGAGTTGTCACGGTTGAATCGCAAACAGGACCAGTCGGAGTGGACGGAGCTTTCTCCGGCCTTGTTTGAAGTGATACAGCGTTCCCAGGAAATTGCCGAGCTGACCGACGGGGCGTTTGATATCACCATCGGTCCCGTGGTCAATCTCTGGGGCTTTGGGCCGGATGCCCGGCCTGATACCGTGCCGTCTGACGCGGCCCTTGAGAAAGCGCTTGCAGATACTGGCTACCGCTATATCGAGTTGAACGCAGAGGCCATGGCGTTGCGTAGCGAAAAGCCCCAGTACATTGATTTGTCCGGGATTGCCAAAGGCTATGGTGTCGATGTGGTGGCCCGTTACCTGGACCGTGAAGGTGTGCAGGCGTACCTTGTAGAGATCGGTGGTGAGGTGAGGGTCAATGGGCGGAAACCTGACGGCGGTGCCTGGCGCCTGGCCATTGAAGAGCCATCGGAACAGGCAAGGCAGGTCAGCAAGATAGTGGCCATGGATCAGCATGCGATGGCAACCTCCGGTGACTATCGTAACTATTACGAATCGGATGGACAGCGTTACTCGCATACAATAGATCCATCGACTGGTAAGCCGATCACCAACAGGATAGCGTCTGTGACGGTGATTACCGAAGACAGTATGACTGCCGACGCTCTAGCCACCGCATTCACCGTGATGGGTTATGAGCGGGCACGGGCGCTGGCAACGCGGGAAAATATTCCTGCTTATTTCATCGTGCGAGGCGAGGGCGGCTTTGAGGTGCATGAAACACCGGCTTTCTCTTCCTTCGTGGTTCAGTAAAGGAGGGCAGTATGGGTACCTTTCTTCTCGTTTTGTTCATTGTGGGCATTCTGATTGCCGGTATGTCGATCGGCGTGATCTTTGGCCGTAAGCCGATCAGCGGCACCTGCGGTGGGATTGGTGCCCTGGGCATCAGCCAGTCCTGTGATATTTGTGGCGGTAACACGCAGAAGTGTGAGGAAAGCCGCAGCGAGACCGGGGCCGCTGAGAAAGGTGAAGATCTGGCCTACGACGCCTCGCGCACAGAAAAGTAAGCGACACTCATCAATAAATAGAACTACGCATTTTATGGCGTAGATAAGGAGTCACTGCGCACATGGCAGAGCATCACTACGACGTCGTCGTTATTGGCGCCGGCCCTTCCGGTGAAGGGGCGGCAATGAACGCGGCCAAGCACAACAAGCGAGTCGCCATCATTGAAGACAAACCGACGGTGGGCGGTAACTGCACGCACTGGGGCACCATTCCATCCAAGGCGCTGCGTCACTCGGTGAAGCAGATCATCACCTTCAACACCAATCAGATGTTCCGGGATATCGGCGAGCCGCGCTGGTTTTCCTTCCCGAGGGTGTTGCAGAATGCGCAGAAGGTCATCGGCAAGCAGGTAAAGCTGCGCACCCAGTTCTATTCCCGTAACCGGGTAGACCTGATTAACGGTCGTGCATCGTTTGTAGACACCCATCGGTTGGAAATTCGTGGTAACAAGTCGGTTGAGACTATCCACTTCAAACAGGCCATTATTGCTACTGGCTCCCGTCCGTATCTGCCGCCCGATGTGGATTTCCGCCATCACCGGATTTACAACTCTGACTCCATCCTGAACCTGTCCCACACCCCGCGCACCCTGATTATCTATGGCGCCGGCGTTATCGGTTCCGAGTACGCCTCCATTTTTGCCGGGCTGGGTGTAAAGGTTGACCTGATCAACCCGGGCAGTCGCCTGTTGTCATTCCTGGACGACGAAATCTCCGATGCGCTCAGCTACCACCTTCGCAACAACGGTGTGCTGGTTCGCCATAACGAGCAGTACGAATCGGTGAAGGGCGACGACCACGGTGTGGTACTTTCACTGCAGTCTGGTAAGAAAATTCGCGCCGATGCCTTCCTCTGGTGCAACGGGCGAAGTGGCAACACGGAAAACCTTGGGTTGGAGAATGTGGGCCTGGTGCCCAATGGCCGCGGCCAGTTGGCAGTGGATGACCACTACCGTACCGAGGTGGACCACATCTACGCGGCGGGCGATGTGATTGGCTGGCCGAGCCTGGCCAGTGCAGCCTATGACCAGGGCCGTGCGGCTTCGTCAGACATCACCCAGGACGAGTATTTCCGATACGTGGATGATGTGCCCACGGGTATCTACACGATTCCTGAAATCAGCTCCGTCGGTAAAACCGAGCGGGAGCTGACAGAAGCCAAAGTGCCATACGATGTTGGTCAGGCTTTCTTCAAGGACCTGGCGCGGGCACAGATCACGGGTGAAGCGGTGGGCATGCTGAAGATCCTGTTCCACCGTGAGACTCGGGAGATTCTGGGTATTCACTGCTTCGGTGACCAGGCGGCTGAGATTGTGCACATCGGCCAGGCGATCATGAACCAGAAAGGGGAGGCGAACTCCCTGAACTACTTCATCAATACCACCTTCAACTACCCGACCATGGCGGAAGCCTATCGGGTGGCGGCATTGAACGGCCTGAACCGGATCTTCTGATCCGGTCAGTTCCGTACCGGAGCCGGTATTATGCCGGCTCGGGCATTCCTTCCTTTGCTGGCAAGCTCAGAACGGCTCTGGCGCGGTTGTCGAAGAACATCCGTGTGCTTGTCGGGTAGTCGGTAATAATGCTGTCTACGCCCACCTCTTCCAGCTTCAGCATGTCGTGAATGCGGTTCACCGTCCAGGTGGACACATGCATATTACGCTTGTGGGCCTGGGCAACCATGTCGGCATTCAGAATCTTCCAGTTCACACAGAAATACTCACAGCCCAGGCGGGTAGCCAGGTTCAGCGGCTTCGGGAACTTTCGCTCAGCCACAAGGCCAATCCGGAGGTTCTTGTCACGGCGCCTCAGTTCCCTGAGGAACCAGGGATCGGATGAGGTAACGGCGGCGGTCTGGTAAAGGTTCCGGCGCTGGATAACTTCTGTCAGGCGGTTGCAAAGTATGTTCAGGCGGGCCCGGTTGTCCTTCTTCACTTCCAGCTGCAGGTGCTCCAGATCGTCGAACTGGTCGAGCAGGTTTTCGAGAGTCGGAATGCCCGCTTTGCGGGGCCAGGCGCTGGTGTTGCGCCGAGCGTCCATGTCGGCCAGCTCAGCGGCCGTGTAATGGCCGACATTGCCCTTTTGCCCGGTAGTGCGATCTACCGTCAGGTCGTGCACCAGCACCGGCACGCCGTCTTTTGACAGCACCAGGTCCAGCTCGAAGTGCCGGATACCATGCCGATAGGCATGGATAAAACCGGGCATGGTATTTTCTGGAGCCTCACCTTTGGCCCCGCGGTGACCATAAACGATCATTCTGCAGTACTATCCTTGAGAGTCTGGTAAATAGCCTGGCGTTTCTTCCAGGTGTCGTGGCAAAGGCGAATATCTTCCAGATACGCCGGCAACTCTTTCATCAGCAGGGCCTGAGGGCCGTCAACCAGAGCTTTCTCCGGTTTCGGGTGGAAGTCTACCAGCACCATGTTGGCGCCGGCGATCACGCCCTGGGCGGTGGCGTGCATCACGTCCAGAATACCATCCGGTGAGCGGTCCCGGCTGCCCACGGAGTGGGACGGGTCTACACACACCGGCATGCGAGTCAGGCGCTTTACCGCTGGTACGTGGGCGAAATCCACCATATTTCGGTGCGGCTGGCCGGCCTCGGTTTTCATGCCCCTCAGGCAGAAAATCACGTTGGCGTTGCCCTCACTGGCCAGGTACTCCGCGGCGTTCAGCGACTCGTTCAGGGTAATACCAAAACCGCGCTTGAGCAGTGCCGGGTAGGTTTTCTGCCGGCCTATGGCTTTGAGTAGCTCGAAGTTCTGGGTATTCCGGGTGCCAATCTGCAGCATCACACCGGTGGGCCGGCCCAGTTTCTCCAGGCAGGTGTCGATTTCTTCGATATGGCTTTCGTGAGTAATCTCCATGGCAATAACCTTGATGCCATGCTTGCCGGCTTTCTCGAAGACCCAGGGCAGGCAGCCCTTGCCGTGCCCCTGGAACGAGTATGGGTTGGTGCGGGGTTTGTAGGCGCCCATGCGGGTGCAGACCTCGCCATTGTCCTCAAGCGCCTGCATCATCTGCTCAACGTGCTCGGGCACGTCTACCGCACATAGCCCGGCAAAGATGTTCAGGTTGTTCTGGCTGAACTCGACGCCGTTGTAGGTGAAACCGCTCTGGCGGTGATCGTCTTTGTGGCGGCCCAGAATGCGGTAGTCATCAGAGATTCGGATGGCCCGCTCCACGGCAGGTAGCGCTTCAATCTCTTCCTTGTTCAGTGTTTTGGTGTCGCCCAGCAGATAAATCTCCGTCAGCCGCTGGCTGGCACCCTGAACCTCGTGTACCCGAACACTGACACCAGGCAGGTTTTCCAGGTAGTGCATGGTCTGGCGGTAGGCTTCGCTGTCCAGTTCTGTGTTGGGGTGAAGAATGGCTAACATGAAATCTCCTTGGGGTTAACCGGCGGCGTCTTCCGCCCTGTGCCTGGCCTGCATGAATTCCCGATGATTAAGATGCAGCAAGTCCGCAATCCGGCGAATAAGGTGTTCTTCGTATTTGTCGATACGGCCGTCTGCCAGGGCTACCCGCCAGATACTCTCCAGCAGGGCCTGTTTCTGGGGCTGGTCAAAGTGGTCGTTGATCTGTCCGGTGAACTCATACAACGACGTGGAATCCTCTGCGTGTGCCAGGGCGTCGGCAAGAATCTCTTCCGCTTCTTCCCGGGTAACCTGATGGGCCTGAACGGCGCAATCGACAATAATCTTCAGCTCGCGCTCGTCCTCGTGATTGTCGACACGGGCAAGCTGCACCATCAGGGCTGTGGCCGCCACAGCCAGTTGGTGGGCGTCGGTTTGCACAGGCTCGGATTCCGGCACTGCAAACAGTTTTTTCAGGCGATCAATCATACAGCGCCCCTTGGCTAAAGGTTGGGGTGTTGATCAGGCGGCCTCGGTCGCTAACTGTCGCACCCGGCTTTCCAGTTCAATCTGGTCTGCGGCAAACCGGCGAATGCCATCAGCCAGTTTCTCGGTGGCCATGGCATCCTCGTTGGATTCCCAGCGGAACCGCTTCTCGTCCACGTGGTGTGGTTTGTCGGCGGTGCTTGCGCTGCCCGCGTTCAGTCGCTGGGGCAATTCGCCTTGATCGTCTTTCAGCTCCTGCAACAGGGCAGGGCTGATGGTCAGGCGATCGCAGCCGGCGAGCATTTCAATCTCGCCAGTATTACGGAAGCTCGCCCCCATCACCACGGTATTGAAGCCATTGGCCTTGTAGTAATTATAGATGCGTGTGACCGATTGCACGCCCGGGTCTTCCGCCGCCGGGTAGCTGTCGCGGCCAGTGCTGGCCAGGTGCCAGTCCAGAATGCGCCCTACAAACGGTGATATCAGATAGGCACCGGCTTCCGCACAGGCGGCAGCCTGTATAAAGGAGAACAGCAGGGTAAGGTTACAGTGGATGCCTTCTTTTTCCAGCTGCTCAGCGGCGCGGATGCCTTCCCAGGTAGAGGCAATCTTGATCAGCACCCGGCTGGTGTCTACGCCCTGGCGGTCATAGTAGTCGATCAACCGGCGTGCGCGTTCCAGGGTGGCGGCGGTGTCAAACGACAGGCGGGCGTCTACTTCTGTGGAGACGACGCCGGGAATCAGGTTCAGGATTTCTTTACCGGCCAGCACCGCCAGCATGTCAGTGGCGATGGTCAGTTGTTCGGCGCCAGAGCCCCCACGCTGGCTGGCGAAGGCGACGGCCTTGTCCAGCATCGGGCGGTAGGCTTCCGATGCTGCGGCTTTCAGCAGCAGTGAGGGGTTGGTGGTGGCATCTTGTGGCCGCCATTGGGCAATGGCATCAAGGTCGCCGGTGTCGGCCACCACGGTGGTCATGGTCTTCAGTTGGTCCAGCTTGCTGTTCATTCGTCCTGTCGTCCCGGTTGTGCGGTGTTATGGCGGTATCCAGCTCCAGAATACCTTTGTAACCCCTACAATAACGGCAGCTTACGACAGGAACAAGACAACAAAAGGTATGGGGATGATCAACTTTCCGTAATGAGTTCCGGTTCCCTGACTTTGGCCAGAGCCTGCTCCACCACTTCCAGGCCGGAACCCGGCTTGTTGGCGTTCTCGCTCAGATGCCGGCGGAACTGTCGCCCTCCTGGCTGGCCCAGGAACAGGCCCATGATATGGCGGGTAATGTGGGTCAGGTACACACCCCGGTCCAGTTCCTGCTGGATGAACGGAAACATGGCGCGCAGGGCATCATGACGGCTGGTGACAGGTGCCGGCTCACCAAAGAATTCGGTATCCACGTCGGCCAGTAGCCAGGGATTGTGGTAGGCCTCCCGGCCCAGCATCACGCCGTCGGTGTGGGCCAGGTGCTCATGGCAATCCTCAAAAGTTTTGATGCCGCCGTTGATGATGATTTCAAGGTGAGGGTAGGCCTGTTTCAGACGGTACACCCAATCGTACTTCAGCGGTGGGATATCGCGATTTTCCTTCGGGCTCAGGCCCTCCAGAATGGCAATGCGGGCGTGCACGATGAACGTCTTGCAGCCGGCTGCAGCAACGGTTTCGATAAACTCGCACAGCTCATCCCAGGATTCGCGGCCGTTGATGCCAATACGGTGTTTGACGGTGACCGGCAGATCCGTGGCCGCAATCATCGCTGCCACACCTTCCGCCACCTTATCCGGATGGCCCATCAGGCAGGCGCCGATCATGTTGTTCTGCACCCGATCACTGGGGCAGCCGACATTCAGGTTCACTTCATCAAAGCCAAACTGCTGCGCCAGCTTTGCGCAATGAGCCAACTCACCGGCATGGCTGCCACCAAGCTGCAGCGCCAGTGGGTATTCGGATGGATCATGGCGCAGAAACCGCTCGGTATCCCCATGAATCAACGCCCCGGTGGTCACCATCTCGGTGTACAGCAACGCCCGGCGGCTCAGAACTCGCGCCAGGTAGCGAAAATGAGGTGTTGTCCAATCCATCATCGGGGCCACACAGAAGCGGCGGGAAGGGCCGGAATCGGCGGCAAATGGAATCGGCGATGGAACAAAAGACATAGAGCTACCTGTAAACGGCAATGGCGCAGATCATACGAAAATCCAAGCGTCCTAGTTTATCAGGAATACCCCTAATAAGCAGGCTGCGAGGGGGCTCCCAGTGCCATCCCCGAATGTAACAAAATGTACCGGGGTCTGACCCCGGTACATTTACCCGGGCGAAATGTCTTGGGGTCTGACCCCGGCATGTATAATCCGCGGTGGATGAACCGGACAACAGGATATTGAATGACCATCACTGCCTTTGACGCCTTAGCCTGCCCCCTGGACGGCGCTGCCTTGCAGCGGGAGTCGGGTTCGTGGCGGTGTGCCAGTGGCCATAATTTTGATGTGGCGCGGCAGGGCTATGTGCATCTGTTGCCGGTGCAGAAGAAGCGTTCGCTGGACCCGGGTGACAGTAAGGTGATGGTGGCGGCACGCCAGCGGTTTCTTGAGGCAGGGTATTACCAGCCGATTGCCGAGGCGGTGTCGCGGGCAACGCTGAACGATGCGCCGGCCAGCACCACACTGAGTTGCCTGGATGCCGGTTGTGGTGAAGGCTATTACCTGCGGCAACTGGCCCGGGCGGCGGGCGAGGAACGCGCCCTGGCGCTATTGGGCCTGGATATCTCGAAATGGGCGGTACTGGCGGCGGCCCGTGAAGACAAACGGCCGAGCTGGGTGGTGGGCAGTAATGCGAATCTGCCGGTGCTACCTGGCTCACTGGACCGTATTCTCTGCCTGTTTGGCTTTCCCGTGTACCCGGAATTCGGCCGTGTTCTCAAACCGGGCGGCAAGCTGATTCAGGTGGATGCAGGGCAGGATCACCTGCGGGAGCTGCGGGAAATTATCTATCCTGAAATCCGGAGCGAATCGAAGAAAGTGATGCCAGCCCCGGAAGGATTTCGCCGAGTGGCTTCGGAAGATGTTCGGTTTTCACTGCATCTGGCGGGGGCGGAGCCCATCGCAGACCTTCTGGCGATGACGCCCCATTTCTACCGGGCAAACGCGGAAGGCCGGGAGCGGGCGGCTGCCCTGAACTCCCTGTCACTCACGGTAGATGTTTGCCTGCACACCTTTGAGCGGGTTGCTGAGGGCGATTAATCTGCGTTTTCCATGCCCAGCCGGGTACCACGGGCCTTGAGCCGGTAAAACTCCTCAACAATACCAGCCATGGCCTCCGGGCAGTATTCCCGGAGCCCGCCCAGCATCAGGCGTTTGGACACTTCACCAACCGAGCTGCCATCAGACATCAAGTGGTAAGAGAGGGTTACGTTGCCGCGCTTGCCCGCCACTTCCAGGTCCGCCTTGTTCAGTTCCAGGTCTGGCTGAAGATTGTCCTGTTTATTGATCGCCACGCTCATGCTTTCATACATCACCATCGGGCGGTCGGGGTTGAACATGACCCCGTGGGATTCCATCAGCGGTTTGAGCGTGTGGGGGAAATTCTTGCCAGAGGCCGCCACGTAGGCGCGGGTGAAGTCATCAATCACTTGCTCGTCCCGGATTACCGCACCGCTGCGGCTGACTTCCAGGTACACCTTGCCCGCTTCGTCGCAGACTTCGACGGTGTCATCGCCGGTTTCCCGGAATTCCAGGGGAATTTCTGCCCCCAGCAGATTGCGGAAACGGAATGTCATGTTCTCTGATAACCCAAGGCGCCCGACCACAATGGCAAACAGCAGGTCACCGGGCACGCAGAAACGGCGGGCGTCCGGATCGTGGATAGGGTTGAAGTCTCCGGCAATCTCTTTGGCAAAATGGCTGGCCTGGGGCGCAGTAATAACAATGCGTCCGTCCTGGACGGTATAAAAACGTTCTGAAAGCATGGTGTACCTTTTACGGATCGCAGAGATGAGGGAGCGAGATGTTTGTCGGTCCGCAGATTGATCCTGCCATTCTAAACGATTAAACGCCGCAGGGCCCTCCGGCTTTCGTACAATGCCCGGTGGCAACGTCAGTCTTCGTCTTCGGCATCCCGCAGGCGCTCCTGGCGCTCCCATTCTTCTTCCTTGGCGGCTTCAATTACATCGAGCAGCTCATCCACGTTCGCGCTTTCGGTGTCGTGCTCAAAGCAGCCAGTCAGCTGGCTGTCGGGGTGCAGGTCGCCGGCTTCATAAAGCGCCCAGATCTCCTTGCCATAATCGGTATTCAGCAGTTCCGGGGCAAAGCGGCCGAAATAGCGGCGCATGTTGTCTACGTCCCTCTCGAGCATGCGCTCCGCGCTGTTATTGCCAGCTGCATTAACCGCCTGGGGCAGGTCGATAATGACCGGACCGGTGGCATCAACCAGAACATTGAATTCGGACAGGTCGCCGTGAATCAGGCCGGCACTGAGCATGCGCACGACGTCGGCAATCACCTTGCTGTGGTAACTGCGGGCCTGTTCGGGGGTGAGGGTAACGTCGTCCAGCCGGGGCGCGGCCTTGCCTTCACCGTCGGCAATCATTTCCATCAGCAGCACGCCGTCGACAAAACCGAAAGGTTCTGGCACGCGAACGCCGGCGTCCGCCAGGCGGTAGAGGGCGTCTACTTCGGCGTTCAGCCAAGCGTCTTCCTGCTCTTTCTGGCCATAGCGGGTTTTCTTGCTCATGGCCCGTGCGCGACGGCTGTTCCGTACCTTACGGCCTTCCTGGTACTGAACGGCCTGTTTGAAACTGCGTTTCTGGGCCTCTTTGTATACCTTGGCGCAACGCACCTGGTCGCCGCAGCGCACCACAAACACCTGGGCTTCCTTGCCGCTCATCAATTGGTACAACACCTCATCCACCATGCCTTCATCAACGAGGGGTTGTAATCGTTTTGGTATCTTCATATAAGTTTCTGTGCCCGGTTCAGCTTGCTGGCTCTGTATGGTCATGGCCAGCGTTTATCGGCACATACTACCTGATTGTGAGCAAAGGAGTGTTGTATTGATCCCGCGCGGACGATTTCCATGGCGATCGCTGATCATCCTGTTGGCCTGCTTGCTGTGGGTGCCGTCAGCTTCCGCGCTGGACTGGTCGTTCTTGCTGCAGCAGGGGCGAATGGGCATTGCCCTGCCGGATATCGAGACTGCGGATTGGCGCGTGACCGGCATCCGGGCTGAGGTGGTTAACTCGGTTGAGGCAGACAACCAGGCGGTTATCGTCCGTTTTAAACCCGGTTCAAGGCTGACGGCCGCCACCCTTGCACAGAACGCCGGAGATTCTTCGGTTTTCTTAAATAACGTGCAGCTGGATCTTACCGATGTAACCGTCACCATCAACCTCGGTGGCGTCGAAGCCCTTGTGGACCGCACTGCGGTGGCTGGCCAGGTCACCATTGAGATTGAAGACTTGCAACACCCCAGCCTGAAACCCCAGGGTTGGCGGTTCGACGGGCGGGTGAGTGGCGCTGTGTCTGATCTCAGCCTTGAGGGCCAGCTGCGATCAGATTCCGGCCTGTTGGCGGAGGTGGTGTTGAGAAACCGGACTGGGGAGTTCATGGCTGGCCGGGTAGCTATGGCCATGGCCGCTGAACAAGCCGGCACGGCAATCGCTGATACACTCGCCCAGTGGCCCCCGTTGCTCACGTTAAACCATGGTCAGCTTGAGGCGGCCGCTAGCTTTCGGCAGGAACCGGATGCCCCCCTCGCACTGGATGCCCGGCTGAATCTGGCGGGCGTGAGTGGGGTCTTCGATCGAACCGCGTTTTCCGATACGAGTGGCCGTTTGTTATTCAGCCTTGAAGACGAATCACTGGCTGCCCGCCTGCGCGACATCACCATTGCCCAGATCAACTCCGGTATTGGCATAGGTCCGGTGCGGTTGCTGGCGGATTATCGGGCGCCGGCCGCCGAGCCGCTCACTGGCCAGTTAGAGATTCAGCAGGCCACAGCCGAATTTCTCAATGGCCGCCTGAGAGTCGCACCGCAATCCTTCGATCTGGCCAATCATCCCGTTAACGTCCCGTTGGACGTCTACGAGTTATCGCTTGAACGGCTGTTGGAAGTTTACCCAGCCGAAGGTTTTGAGGGCACCGGCAGGCTAAACGGCCGGATACCGCTAATGATCTCCGGCACATCGGTAGAGGTTGAGCAAGGCACCATGGCGGCTATTGTTCCGGGCGGCCGCTTGCGGTTACCGGGCGAGCGCCTTCAGGCCATGTTGGGCGGTAGCCAGGCCGTGGACCTGGTGGTGCAGGCTTTGCAAAACTTTCACTATTCGGTGCTGGATAGCACGATAGACTACGATAAGAATGGAAAGCTGATGTTAGGCCTGCGGCTGGAAGGACAAAGCCCGGGCGTTCGCGGCGGCCAGCCGGTGGTGCTGAACATCAATCTTGAAGAAGACATTCCTGCGCTGTTAACCAGCCTACAGCTGAGCGGCAGGGTGAACGAAGCGGTTACCGAACGCGTTCGGGAGCGGCTGCAACAGTCCGGGCAGGAGGCAAAACCATGATCAATGTGTGGCGGTCACGCAGGCCGCTGGCGATGAGAGTTCTGATGATATCGGTCCTGCCGTTGGCATTCATTGCCTGCACGCCAACCGTACAGATGGCGGCACCGAAAGAGCCGATTACCGTGAACCTGAACGTTAAAATCCAGCACGAGATCTACGTTAAAGTAGACAGGGAAGTGGATGAACTGTTCAGTGATAAAGGCCTGTTCTGAACAACAGCGGCCTGACCAAGGGCAGATCAAGGGGTTGAAGATGAAACGACTGATGCAACTGGGCGCCTTCCTTCTGGCCATCGGCATGGCACTGCCGGCGCTCGCCATGAGCCTGGAAGAGGCCAAGCAGAAACTGGAAACCGTCAAACAGCAGGGCCTGGTGGGCGAAACGCCGACCGGTTACCTGGAAGTGGTGCGCGCAGAAGGCGATGCGCCTGCGGTGGTGCAGGCCATCAACAACGCGCGCCGGGATGAATATGCCCGCATTGCCGAGCGGCACGACATACCGGTTACCCAGGTGGAAACTGTGGCTGGCAAGAAAGCTATCGAGAAAACACCGGCCGGGCAGTTCGTTCAGGTCAATGGCCAGTGGGTGAAGAAATAACGCTTACTCCAGCTCAAGGATCAGTGGCTCCATCAGCCTGTACACCCAGGCTGATCGGCCATCCTGCAGTGTTAACTCCACCCTTTCGTAGCGCACACCTAGCCGCTCATACCTGTCCAATGCCCGCAATTCACTAGCGCTCACTTCAATCACCTCTCCGGCTACGCTGGCATCAGCGTCCGGCTTTATATCCAGTTTTTCCTTGCGAAAACCCGGGAGTATTGCCAGTTCGCTGCTGCCGGCACGCCCCGTCACCAGCCAACGCACCCAGGGCCGGGTGAGGGTGCCGTACACAAACACCGAATAGGTTTCGTCCTCGTCGATGGCAGGCAGCTCCGCCGTTGGGTTATAGCCAAAGCTGCTGACAAAGGTCAGCCAGAGATAGGCAATGCCCACCATCAGCAGTGTCAGAATCAGCGCCAGGGAGCGTTTGATCGATTTTCTCATAAATTACTACACAGTCTCTCCGGCATGGCTGATCAGCACCCCGGGCGCACCGGTTTCCAGCTTGTCTCTCAGGCTGCCTGGAATGACGGCCTTGGCCATCTTTGAAGGCTGGATAAGCACGTAGGTGATGTCTGCATCGGCGATAAACTGCCCGTCACCGTGCCGGAAGAATTCCAGGTGCAGCGTGAAAGACGTATTCCCCAGCCGCCCGGCCTTGATGCGGGCTTCCAGCACATCGTCAAACTTCGCTGGTGCTTTCCAGTTAACGGTCATGCTGACTACCTGGATGTCCAGGTCCTGATCAAGCAGGTGCTGGTAATCACCAAACAGCGTGCGGATATACTCATTCACAGCAATATCCACGAAATCTGCATAGCGGGCATTGAACACCACGCCCTGGGCGTCGCATTCGCCATAGCGCACCCGGAAGCGAAAACGGAAAGGATTATTCTCGTCAGTCATTTGCCTTTGGTCCGATCGGGATATTTATAAGCCCCGCATAGCGAGCGCTGATTGGCCCATCAGAATGGCTTAATTGCTGCCTTGTGCCAAGTTTCGTAACAGCTCCGCCGCCGGAACCTCCAGGCACCCCGATGCATTCTGCCCACACCACAACGGCGAGAAATCCCCGGAGCCCTGTGCCTCGGCGGCCGCCCGCAATGGTGCTATGGCGTTGGTGGCCAATGGGAAAGCGGGAGCCAGGGCTGATATCGGCCCCAGCTCTCGCATCACTCGGTTCATAATGCCTCTTGCCGGGCCCCCGGAGAACAAATTAGTGATGGCCGTGTGCCGGGCCGCATCGCTCTTTAGCGCCTCGCGATGAACCGCCCGGGTTGTGGCTTCCGGACACAGCATAAACGCCGTGCCCACCTGGGCCGCCGCAGCGCCAAGTGCCAGTGCCGCCTTTACGCCCCTGGCATCGGCAATGCCACCGGCTGCAATAACCGGCACACTCACCGCAGCAACCACCTGGGGTAAAAGGGCAAACGTTCCCATCTGCGTGCTCATGTCCTTTGTCAGGAAAATACCCCGGTGGCCACCGGCCTCAAGCCCCTGGGCAATAATGCCGTCGGCTCCGTTGCCCTCCAGCCAAAGGGCTTCTTCTACCGTGGTAGCCGATGACAGCACCGTAGCTCCAGCGGCTTTGACCCGTTGCAGCAACTCGGGCGCAGGCAGGCCAAAATGGAAGCTCACAACGGCTGGCCGGAATTCCTCCACAATGGCAGCCATCTCGGTGTTGAAGGGTTGCCGCCCGGGGCCATTGGCAATAACGCCTTCGTCCAACCCGTATTCCCTATAGTAGGGCGCCAGCGCCGCCCGCCAGGACTTTTCCGCTGAGGTATCGGGTTCTGGTGGAGTGTGGGCAAAGAAATTCAGGTTGAATGGCCGGTTTGTGCTGCCTTTCAAGGCTTCAAGCTCTGCACGGAGTGCAGCCGCGGTCAACATCGCGCAAGGCAGCGATCCGAGCCCGCCGGCATTGGAAACCGCTGCCGCCAGCCGGCTGTCTTGAACGCCTGCCATGGGCGCCTGAATGATAGGTAAATCTGTTCCCAGAAAGTTCAGCATGACGTTTTCCTATCCTGCATGACGGGCCCTGCTGTTGCTGTGGACCACAGCGGGTAGGGGATGCCGGCCAAGCGATTCATTACAAAAGCATGCGCCAGCAGCAAGCCGACACCGGCCATCAGTATAGGTAATTGGACCGGGTCTGGCATCAGCCCCAGGGAAACGATCAGCGCCGTAGCGCCCGCTGGTGGGTGCGCTACCCTGAACACCACCATCAGGCAGCTGGCCAGCCCCAGAGACAGGGCCGCTGCGCCCACCCGAGGCAAGTCGACACCCGTCATAAAAGCGGACGGCTGATCCAGCAAACCGAACAGGTACAGGCTGAACAGCCCAGTGAGAGCGCCAATGAGGTGTCCGCACAGGGTGTTTCTTGGTGAAGCGGGTTGGGCCATGGGCACATAGAACAGAATAAAGGCGGTGGCGCCGAGCGAGGGAAAGATAAACGCTTCCTGGGTGACAAGCGCAACAAAAGAGACCAGCGCAATACTGAAACCACCATTGATCAGATTGAACACAGCCATAACCGTGGTTCGACTGTACCGCGTGGCCAGTCGTTCCAGATGAAGTGCATTCAGCAATCCTTTGGCCAGCTGCCAGCGCAGCTGCTCGTTCCTGCGTCCCATGATCTTGGCTTGCCCTGATTTGGTGCATTAATTGAAAGGGGCGCGATGGTAAACACTGATGAATATCAAGGCAAACAGGGATTTTCGATATGGGTTAAGGGTATTGTGGATAAACTATTGAGTATTTGGCTGCACTGCCCGTTTCAAACGCGTAACTGGCAAATGCCTGCATATAGGAATGAAATGCCACTACACAGTCGTTGCCTGTTGCCACCGTTATTAAACTGTCGTGTTCGGGCGGAGGTTTGACGCGAGGGTGCTCTGGGGCACTGGCTTGATAGTCTGCGGGACAGTGAACATGAGCTGGGGAATTTGGCCTGTGAGTACGCGGCTGGACAAATTATCGCCCCCTGGTAACCTGGCGAATAAAAATAAGGCGCGAATTAGTAGTAAGGAAACCACCGTATGTCAGACACGCTGGGCTATTACGATGCCAATGCCGAAGCGTTCGTGGATTCAACTCTGGATGTTTCGATGGATGACATTTATCGCGTCTTCCTTCCCCATGTGGCCGAGGGTGGTCACATACTTGATGCGGGCTGTGGCTCTGGCCGAGACGCTTTGCATTTTCAGCTTCAGGGATATCGGGTTACGGCCTTTGATGCATCGCAGGCGATCACTGCGCTTGCTCGGCAGAAAACTGGGCTTTCGGTTGAGCACAGGTCATTTTTTGATGTTGAAGAGCGTCATGCTTACGACGGCATATGGGCCTGCGCCAGTTTGCTGCACCTTCCCGAGAAGGAACTACCAAACGCTCTAAATCATCTCTGGTCTGCACTCAAACCCGGCGGCACTCTGTATGCCAGCTTCAAGTTTGGTGAAGGCGAACGTCAAAGTGGCGGGCGGCATTTTACGGATGCAAACGAGGAGGTAGCCGCGCGATGGTTTGAAACCATCGAGAAGGACGTGCAGATAACGTTCTGGCGGACCCAGGATCAGCGGCCCGAGCGTGCTGAGCAGTGGCTAAACATACTTGCCCATAAAGCCCCTTCGGCACATGAGCGGCTGACTATAGGCGGTAAACAACACCATTTCTTGCCCAAGCTATGCCATGCGATACGCTCTGCAGATCAGGTGGATATGGCTGTCGCATTTGTGAAAGCCACGGGCCTAAATCTGTTGCTTCCGGACCTTTTGGATGTAATTCATAAAGGCCGGGAGTCTGCGCCAGCTCGGGTGAGAATTCTTACCAGTGATTATCTCGACATAACTGACCCGGAAGCATTGCGCAAACTATCCTTGCTGCAAGATCATGGTGCACAAGTTGCCGTTTACGAGAGTAAAGGCAGCAGTTTTCATATGAAGGCCTACCTGTTTTCCGGGCGCGGCGTTACCCGTGAGCACTGGGGACGGGCTTTTATTGGCTCCAGCAATATCAGTCGACAAGCACTTCAGGATGGGCTGGAGTGGAACTATCAGATCGATTACCCGCCAGAAACGGGCTATCTGGAGGCTGTCAGCCGTTTCGAGGAACTTTTCCGCCACCCCAATGTGGTACCGCTTACAGATCATTGGATTGATGAGTATGCGAAACGGCGAGTCCCTCCACCACAGCCAGTTGCGCCGGGCAGTAATGAGCAGGAAGCCCCTCCCACCCCGAATGAAGTCCAAAAGGCGGTGTTGAAAGCTCTAGACGAGACCAGGGGTGAGGGCTATCAACGAGGCCTTGTTGTTCTGGCCACCGGCCTTGGTAAGACTTGGTTGTCAGCGTTTGATGCCAAGCAGTTAGGTGCGCGCAGGATTCTGTTTGTGGCGCATCGAGAGGAGATTCTGTACCAGGCCGCAGAGACATTTGTCCGAATAAAGCCAGATTGTCGAGTTGGTTTTTATATGGGCAAACAGCGGGACCATGCCGTCGATATCCTCTGCGCGTCCATTCAAACGCTAGGAAAAGAGTCCCACCTTGAGCGGTTCGCACCTCAGCATTTTGATTACATCGTTGTTGATGAATTTCATCATGCAGCCGCACCGACCTACCATCGGCTTCTAAAGTATTTTGCGCCGCAGTTTTTGTTGGGGCTGACAGCGACACCGGACCGAACTGATCGGTCCGATATTCTTTCGCTTTGTGATGACAACCTGGTATACGAGTACCCGCTATTTGATGGCGTAAGGGGTAATTTCCTTGTCCCATTCCATTACTACGGCATCTACGATGAAACCGTTGAGTATCAGGAAATTCCATGGCGTAACGGGAAGTTCGATCCTGACCTGCTCGCCCACAAACTCGCCACCATGGGGCGCGCGCGCCATGCATTGAGAGTTTGGAATCACAATAAGCAAAGCCGCACACTGGCCTTCTGTGTGTCCCGCGCACATGCGGATTTTATGGCTCGCTATTTCCAAAAGAACAATGTCAGAGCCGTTGCCGTTCACGGCGATTCAGAAATGTCCCGAGGTGAAGCGCTGGAACTACTGGAGTCCGGCGGCCTCGATGTGATCTTCTCTGTGGACCTATTTAACGAAGGTGTGGACCTTCCAGCGATTGATACGGTTTTGTTGCTTAGGCCAACTGAGTCGAAGGTTCTGTTTCTTCAACAGATCGGCCGGGGCCTGCGCAAGAGCCATGGTAAAGATCGGCTGGTGATTCTGGATTTTGTCGGCAATCACCAGAGCTTCCTTCACAAGCCCCAGGCCCTTATGGGGCAGTCGATGAATCAGCGCCAGCTTGCCGATTTTGCTCGAAAAGCAGAGCAAAATCGGCTGGACCTGCCCGATGGTTGCTTTGTTAATTATGACTTGGAAGTGATTGAGTTCCTGAAAGGGTTAGATCAGAAGGGGGCAGAGAAGGACTATCAGGCGCTGAAAGATACGCTTGGGCGCAGACCAACTCTTACTGAGTATTATCATTTCGGAGCCAACATTGCCCAGACGCGAAAACAGCATGGAAGTTGGTTTGGCCTGTTAAGGGATATGGACGACCTTTCTGACGAGGAAGTTGCCCTGTTACTTGCTCATGAAGAATTTCTTGTGGAGGTTGAGAAAACCTCCATGGCGAAATCCTTCAAAATGGTTTTGCTCGAAGGGTTTCAGGCTTTAAGTGGCTGGGAAAAGGGCGTGGGGCTACCCGCGCTCGCAGCCGAATCTTGGAGAATACTGAAGCGTCGTCCGCGATTGTTTTCTGAACTGGCTGAGTCTGTGCGCCACCTTGATGGTGATGCTAGCGAGTGGCAGCGATATTGGAAAAAGAACCCGGTGGATCACTGGACGAATAAAACACCTGCTGTGTTCCATGTTGCGGACGGACAGTTCGAGCCAGCATTCCAGCTTGAAGCATCGTTGGTAACGATCTTCGAGTCGATGGTCCAAGAATTAGTCGATTATCGACTTGCATCTTATGAAGCCAGGCAAGGCTCCAAAGTGGAAGTCGATCAACAGAGCAATATTGTGCCAATGCCGCTTGAAGGCACGGAGCTTCCATTTTTCCCGACCCTCAAGATTGCCTGCGGCCACTTCAGAAATAGCAGAGTTGATGCGATTGAAGACGTAGAATACCGATCTCTGGGTAATGGCTACGGTCGATTAAACCCGGAGAAGCATTTCATCGCCAAAGCCTCCGGTAACTCCATGAATGGTGGCAAGAACCCCATTCACGATGGTGACTATCTACTTCTCGAGCAGATCAGCTCTGGAGCCGCAGGTAAGATCTCCGATACCACGTTAGCGATCGAAAGAGTGGACGAGGCTGGCGATACCCAATACCTGCTTCGGACTGTTCGGAAGTCCGCTCAGGGTGAGTATATGCTGGAAGCTGCGAATCCAGACTATGACGACATCGTTGTTACCCCAGAGCTATTAGAGCAGTTCAGGACCTTCGCTAGGCTGAAAGAGGTGATCTCGCCTCTTGAGATGGCTCGTGGACAGGAATTGCTGAGAGAGGATATACCAGCGCTTTTTGGAGCGGAATTTAACCCGGGGAACTGGCAGAGTGGTCATGTTTTTTTGAAGGAGGCTGGAGCCCACATTCTTTTGGTAACCCTCAATAAGCAGGGTAAGGCCAGCCAGCACCGCTATGTCGATCATTGGGTCGACGAAAGCACGTTCCACTGGCAAAGCCAGAATTCAACGACCCCGGAAAACAAGCGTGGCAGGGAACTCATCAATCACGAGAAGCTAGGGCTGACGGTGCACCTATTCGTTCGTGAGAATAAGCTTCGTAACGGCAAATCGGCACCGTTTACATACTTCGGTCCAGTTGAGTACAAAAGCCACACCGGTAGCGCGCCGATGAGCGTGCTGTTTCAACTTCCGAGTTGATTGAAGGTAAGACTGGCTACTCCCAATTTGCTTTCTCCAAAAGCGTATATACAATGTAAATATCTTTCAGCCATGAGCTTCATCCTCACCAGGAGTATCCGCAGTGACTGATAGTCCCAAAAAGGTGAAACCGAAAAAGGTGAAGCCCAACAAGAAAGATAGCCAGCTGCTGATTCGGATCAGCAGCACCGAGCGCGAGCAGTTCATTGAGTTGTGTGAAGAGCTGGATACCAGCGCCGCTCGTGAAATCAGGCAGTTTATTCGTGGCTTTATCAAGCAGCATAAGCCCGAAAACTAGCTGCGATTATGCCCAGGAGGCAGTTATGTCCAAGAAAGTTGAGAAAAACCTGAAGAAAAAGATCAACGCCCGCAAAGCCAAGATCGAGAAGCACGAAGCCAAGATCAAGTCACTGAAGAAGAGGCTGAAGAAAGCTTCCTGATGCCGTATAGGGCCGCCTCAGCGGGGTGGCCCGTTTACCAATCTCCGTCTACCTGTTCCTCCAGCGTGCGTTCCCGGATGTCGTCTTTCACGCCTTCGCGCTCCAGCTCTGCCAATACCCGTGCCAGTTCCCGGGCAAGGCTTTACTGCGGAATAAGTCGCTTTCTACCGTATCCTTCACATGCCTGTGTTGTCTGTTAACGAACTTTGCGGCCGGTGTAATCGGAAAAATCCGGCTTTTGTGACCGGTGATTGTCGTCGGTCATGTAGGCGGAGGTCAGCACGAACTCTGCGGTGGCGCGGTTGCAGGCAACCGGGATGTTCCAAAGGGCGGCGATGCGCAGCAGGGCTTTGATGTCTGGGTCGTGGGGTTGGGGTTCCAGTGGGTCCCAGAAGAATACCAGTAGGTCGATTTCACCCTCGGCTATCTTGGCGCCGATTTGCTGGTCGCCACCCAGAGGGCCGCTCAGCAGGCTGTGCAGGTCGTCACGTTGCAGGCTTTCTTTGAGCAGGCGGCCGGTGGTGCCGGTGGCGTATAGACGCAGCGGCGCGAGGCGGGTGCGGTTTTCGTTCGCCCATTCAACCAGTTCTTTCTTCTTGTTGTCGTGTGCCACCAGGGCGACGGATGTTACGGCCATTGTGATGGTTTGCTCCTTTGCTGTGCCATGAAAGTGGTCAAGTGTTTCACAATCGGTAAGCACGGGGAATAGTACAAATGGGGCGGGCAACACAGTCTGTAGGGCTGGTCAATAGCCCCGCCGTCGGTTGCCATATGGGCGCCCGGGGCATGGGGTGCGATTTCCGGGGGCGATATGCTTGGGGGTATAACAAGACAACCCGGAGAAACCTCATGGTGCAGCAGGTCTATATCACCGGCGGTGCAAGCGGCATTGGCCTTCATTTAGCGCGAACATACCTGGGTTCGGGGGCGGCCGTTACGTTGTTCGATGTTCAGCCGACCGCGCAGGCGGTAGCGGAGCTGTCGGCTATTGCCGGGCCAGAACGGGTGCGCGCCTTTGCTATGGACGTCACCAAACCGGGTGAGGTGAGAAACGCCTTTGCCCAAGCCGCTGAAGGCGGGCAACCCGATGTGGTGATTCATTGCGCGGGCATTGCCATTGCTGCGGATTTTGAGGCTATCGATGACGACGCCTATGCCCGGGTCATCAACATCAACCTGATTGGCTCTCGTAATGTGGTGGCTGGCGTACTGCCTCATATGGCCGCTGGTTCGCACCTGGTTTTGGTGGCTTCAATGGCGGGGTTGGTGGGCTGTTACGGCTATGCGGCTTACTGTGCGTCCAAGTACGGTGTGGTTGGCTTGGCCGAGGTGTTGCGCATCGAGCTGGCAGCCAAGGGTGTTGATGTATCGGTGGTGTGCCCACCAGAGGTGGAAACCCCGATGGTAGAGGCCGAACGCCTCAATCGCCCAAAGCAGACGGAAGCCCTGAAGCTGATGGCCGGCACTTTGCAACTGGATGATGCCGTGGCACAGATCCGTAAAGGCATCGACCGCCGACGATTCATGATCATCCCCGGCTGGCGCGCCCGCAGCCTCTGGTTCACCAACAAACTCCTGCCAGGTTTCCTTACCCGAAAATTCGCCGACTTCCTGGTCAGCCGCTGAAATTGGGGTCAGACCCCAAGACATTTCGTTGGGTGAAATGTCCGGGGGTCTGACCCCAAAGGTTATGGGATCAGTTCCAGCTCTTTGCGCATTTCCTCGGCGGTGGGTCGCAGTTGGGCGAGACCTTTTCGGGAGCGACGTTCGCTCAGGTAGTAGAGAATGGGCGAGGCTATGAACACAGAGGAGCTGGTGCCGATGACGATTCCGAACAGCATGGGTAAGGCGAAGCTGGATACCGCAGCACCGCCGGCGATGCCCATGGGCAACAGTGCCAGGAACGTGGTCACGGAGGTGAACACGGTTCGGGTGAGGGTGGAGGAGATGCTGCGGTTTAGCAATTCCAGCATGGGCATGTCCGGTGTTTGCCGCAGGTTTTCCCGGATACGGTCGAACACCACCACTTTGTCGTTCACGGAATAACCAATCAGGGCCAGCAAGGCGGCCACGGCGGTGAGGTTGAACTCCACACCGGCCAGGGCGAAGAAGCCGATGGTTTTGGTGAGGTCCAGGGCGATGGTGATGGTGGCGGCCAGGGCGAAGTGGGATTCAAAGCGAATCCACAGGTAGGCCAGCATGCCGGCGCCTGCCAACAGGATGGCCAGGATGGTGGCATCGCTGAAGCCGCCGCTGACTTTCGGGCCGACCACGTCCACTTTCGGGAAGCTGGCATCCGGCTGCAGGCTGGTGACGGCGGATTTCAGGGCGTCTACCGGGTGTGCCGCGCCTGTGTTGGAGCTGGCATCCGCCGGGAGCCGGATCAGGAAATCACCGTCCTGGTCGAACTCCTGAATGGACGCAGCGCCCAGTTGCTGGCTTTGCAGGGTTGTTCGCAACTCATCCACGGAGACAGAAGGCGCGCGCACTTCCACCAGGGTGCCGCCGGTGAAATCCACGCCGTAATCCAGGCCGGGTTGGATGAACAGGGCGATGGAGGCAATCGACAGAACGCCAGACAGCACCAGGCCAATCACCCGGCCTTTCATGAAGTTGACGCCCCTCTCGCTTAGGCGATCCAGCCAGGCAAACCCTGCAATGGTGAGCGGCTCCCGCTCCCGGCCCTTGATCCACCATTCCATGACCAAGCGGTTGAAGGCGACGGCGGTGAACAGGGAAGTGAGCAAGCCGATGCCGATGGTTACCGCGAACCCTTTTACCGGGCCGCTGCCAAACATAAACAGCAGGCTGACGGCAATCAGGGTGGTCACGTTAGAGTCCAGAATGGTGCTGTAGGCACGCCCGAAGCCTTCCCGGAGTGCCATCCAGGCGACTTTGCCTTTGCGGGATTCCTCCCGGATGCGTTCGTTGATCAGGATGTTGGCATCGACCGCCATGCCAATGGTGAGGATGATGCCGGCAATGCCCGGCAGTGTCAGTGTGGCCCCGAGTATACTGAGCAATCCCAGAACCAGGCCGATGTTCACGGCTAATCCGGCACAGGCGATCAACCCCCAGCGGCCATAGATACCAAGCATGAAAGCGATCACCAGGGCTGCGCCGAGCAGGCCGGTGCTCACACCCATGGCGATGGCATCGCTGCCGAGGTCCGGCCCTACCGTGCGTTCTTCGATGACGTGCAGAGGCGCGGGCAGGGCGCCGGCTCTCAGTAACAGGGCCAGGTTGCTTGCTTCCGCGGTGGTGAAGGAGCCGCTGATTTCGCCGCTGCCGCCGGCAATCACGCTGCGGATGACCGGCGCGGTGATCACGTGATTGTCCAGCACGATGGCCAGTGGCCGGCCGATGTTCTGGCGGGTCATGTCGCCGAACAGGCGGGTGCCCTCGGAGTCGAGTTTGAAGTTGACCACCGGTTCGGTAGTGTCTTGGTTAAAGGCCATTTGGGCATCGCTGATGTGTTCGCCCTGCATGGCTACCCGTTTCTCCAGCACATATTCCTGTTCGCCAGTGGCGTCGGTTAGCCGGAGAACGGCGGAGCGCCGGCTTTCATCCGGCTTGGCAACCCAATGGAAGGTCATCTGGGCGGTGGTGCCTAAGAGTTCGCGGATATGAGCCGGGTCGGCCACACCGGGCATCTGCACCAGGATATGGTTCTTGCCCTGGCGGGTAATGCTGGGCTCCACCAGGCCGGTTTCGTCCAGGCGCCGGCGTACCACTTCGAGGCTGCGTTCTACGGCATCTTTGAGGAGCAGGTCTTCCGGTTGGCCCGGGTTGTTGGCGAGCAGTTCGGTGGCGTCAACTTCCAGCAGCAGGTGCGAGCCGCCCTGCAAGTCGAGCCCGAGTGACAGGGTGTTCTCCAGGTACCAGTCCGGGAACTTGTCGGCCAGGTTGGCCGGCAACAGATTCGGCATTGCGCTCAGTAGCCCGAGCACAATCACCAGGCCATACACCATGGCCCGTGAACGTAATGATTTCATCGGTAATCCTTGATAAACAGGGTCGCGGTCAGACAGGCGTTACGGCCGGTCTGCGTGATGTTCTGTACAGAGGATTAGGCGATGGGCGGTGCCCGCAGGGGCGGAGTGGTGAAATCAGCGAGGGACGCTGCTCGCTCGGTGCGGTAGTCGGCTGCCGGTACCGGAGAGCGGGACTGCGACCAGAGCACAGCGCCAAAAAGCCGGGCCAGGTGCTCCGGGGAATCAATGAGGGGCTCGTCTTCCGCTGAGCCGGTGTCTGCCACCGCCAACGCCGGGTTGTGGCTGGCAACCACCAGATGGTCCAGGTGATTGACAACAACCTTGCCCGCCGGGCTCGGCTGAGCGTGCGCTTGGGTGATCGAACAAAGAAGAACCAGCGCAAACACAGCCACGGCAAAGCCGGACACCATCCGGCGCCAGGGCGGTAACTGTGTTGCAAGGTTTCTGTTCATGGAAATGTTCCCGGGAGGTTTCTCCATTATTGGGGCAATGCCCCCGGGATTCAAGTTGGGGTCAGACCCCAAGACATTTCGCCCCTTCAAATGTGCTGGGGTCTGACCCCAAATTATTACTGCGGGCGGCGGTTGAAAATCCCGATAATGGGGGTGCCGTGGGCCCGCAGGACTGGTTCGATTTCGCGATGCAGGGCGTGGTAGCGGTAGAAGGGCACTCTGGGAAACAGATGGTGGATGGAATGCAGATTCTGCCCGAGCCAGAACCATTCCAGCGGCTTCATAGCGGTGGGCATGATCAGGCTGTTAGTGTTGCGGTAGCGCTTGGGCTCCTTGTAGGGCAGGTGCGGCCGGTAAGCAAACCAGTAGGCGGTGAAGGCGCCGCCAATCAAATATCCCAGAAGCACAACCACTGCTGCTCCGCTTTGGCTGACCAGAGCCAGGAACACCACTCGCCAGCCGATGGATACCATCAGTTCTGTGCTGTAGATAGCCCGTTCCTTGCGGGATGCGGTACCCCAATGTTGACGGGCGAAGAAAGTGTTCTGTACCCACAGGAACTTGAGTACCGTCAGCAGGGCGCTGAAGGGCCCCTTGCCCATGCCGCTGATAAGGAAGTCCGGGTCTTTATCTGGCTGGTTGGTGTAGCGGTGATGGGTGAAGTGCTCCAGCCGGTGAGATTGGTAGGGCACGGCAATCAGCGGCGCAACCAGATACCCGCACAGATGGTTGAGCCAGGTCAGCTGGTCGTGTTCACCGTGGATATTGTTGTGAACGGCCTCGTGCAGCGGTGTGTAGGAGAAATACGTCAACGCGCCGATCAGCAGGGTGGCGGCCCAAGCGGGTAGCAGCCCGGCGGCGAAAAGTGCCAGCGTAAGCGCAAAAGCCCCCACCGTGGCAAAGGTCAGCACCACTGTGGGCCAGGCCACTTCCCCCATGTGCTTTTTTGCGGCGGCGATGGCCTGCTTGTTCAGGGTGGTCAGGTCTTCTGTCATCGGGCTCTCCGGTTGGTTCGGACAATGCCCACAGTAAACGCGCCGCGCCAGCTCAGACAGGGCAGCTTCGGCCAATCAACAGGCATAAATGGCCTTGGCACTCTGTGCGCTTGTCGGGTTTGCGACGGCGGGGCATACTCCCGGGCTATGTCTAACTCCGATACGCTTCTGCATCCCGTCACCATCAGCCAGGTCATGATCAATTTTGCCGCCCGGCAAGGTGTGGATCGCCAGACCTGCTTGCTGGGTACCGGTATTGCTGAAGAAGACCTGCAGGTTGCGGATGGCCTGATTACCCGCGCCCAGGAAATGCGGCTGATCGAGAACCTGATTCTGGCGCTGCCAGACATGCCCGCCCTCGGGTTCCGGATTGGCCTGCAGTATAACGTGTCGACCTTCGGTATCTGGGGCTTCGCCTTGCGCACCAGCCGTACCTTGCGGGATGCCACTGCATTAGCCTTGCGGTACCTGCCACTCAGCACCGCCTACTGCCAGATGTACACATTCGTGGAGGGTGATGACTTCGGCGTTGCGTTTGATGCTGACGATGTTTCCCGGCATTTACGCCAGTTTTTGCTGGAGCGAGATTTGGCCACGGGGCTGAATCTGTTCAAAGAGCTGAGCCTGGCTGGGTTTGATGTGCAGGCAATCGAGCTGAAAGGCGAGCCACTGGCCTATGCCTCCTGCCTTGAAGAGCTGAGCGGTGTGGGGTTGACGTTTTACAAGCCGCGCAATGCCCTGGTTATCCGGCGGGCCGATGCCGACCGGCCACTGCCCACCTTCGACCCGCACCTGGTGCAAGTGCTGGACCATCAATGTCGTCAGCAACTTGAGCGGCGGCAATCTGGAGGCTTTGCCGGACAGGTCCGGCAGCAGTTACTCGGGCCACTGGGGCTGGTGGCGTCGCTGGATGAGGTGGCAAGATCATTGGCGATGTCTCCCCGCAGTCTCCGGCGCAAGCTCGACCAGGAGGGCACCAGTTTTCGTAAGCTGTTGGAAGAAGAACGCCGCCAACTGGCGTTGCAGCTGCTCGAGAACAGCGCCATGAAGCAGGACGAACTTGCCATCCATCTCGGCTACACAGACACCGCCAGCTTTACCCGAGCCTTCCGCCGCTGGATGAACTGCTCTCCCGGGGAATACCGTAAAGCCGCCCCACGAACGCCGGACTAAACCCATTTTTGGGGTCAGACCCCAAGACATTTCACCCCTCCAAATGTCCTGGGGTCTGACCCCAAAGGTTATTTCAGGGCCTGGTGGAGGTCGGCGATTAAATCCTGGGCGTCTTCCAGGCCTACGGACAGGCGCAGCATGCCGTCGCCGATGCCGCGTTTAAGGCGTTCTTCCCGACTCAGGCTGTGGTGGCTTGTGGCGCTGGGTTGGCTGACCAGGCTTTCGACTCCGCCAAGGCTGGTGGCCAGGAGGAAGACTTTCAGGGAATCCGCCACACGTTCGGCTGTTTGCTGGCCGCCTTCCACTTCAATGCTGAGCATGCCGCCGAAGCCGGTCATTTGTTGTTTGGCCAGTTCGTGGCCTTCGAAGGAGGGCAGGCCAGGGTAGTGGACTTTGGTGATTTTCGGGTGCTGTTCCATAGCGCGGGCCACCGCCATGGCATTTTCGTTGTGCTGGCGGATTCGTACCGGCAAGGTTCGCAAGCTGCGGGAGAGCAGGGCGGCGGTTTCCGGGGCGATCAGTTGGCCGAGGTTTTTTCGCCAGGCGGCGACCGCTTTAGCCAGTTCGGCTGAAGTCATCAGAGCCCCGGCGGTGATGTCGCTGTGGCCACCCAGATATTTGCTGGCGCTGTGCAGTACCAGATCCGCCCCCAGTGCCAGCGGTTGCTGATTAATAGGGCTGGCGAAGGTGTTGTCCACCGCCACCAGGGCACCGCGGCGGTGGGCGATTTCGGCAATGGCGCGAATATCCAGGAGCGCCAGGTTCGGGTTGGCGGGTGTCTCGAAATACACCAGCTTGCCCGGCACATCCAAACGGTTTTCCAGCTGCGCCAGCTCTTCCCTGAACAGGAATTGCACATCAATACCCAGCGCCATGCAGTGGTTTTTCAGCAACTCCTGGGTGCCACCGTACAAATCACCCACGCACACAATGCCCTTGCGGCCATGGGTCAGAACAGTCGCAGAGATGGCCGCCATGCCAGAAGCGAACGCCAGTGCCGCTTCAGCATTCTCCAGCCCGGCCAGGCCCTGTTCCAACTCATTGATGCTTGGGTTGGTGCCCCAGCGGGTGTACAGGTTGCCTTCCGTGCGCTTCTCAATCACATCCAGCAAGGCTGCCGTGTTCTCGAACCGGTAAGTGGTGGTGTTGTACACCGGCGAGTAAGGGCTGCCGAACGCATCTTTGTGGCGGCGGTTGTGAATGATGCGGGTGGCGGGGCCTGGGTTATCTGGCTTGGTCATGGGCGGTCCTGTCTAATTTGGGGTCAGACCCCGGTACTCAGATACCGCCACACATTACATTTAGCCGGTCAAAATGTCTTGGGGTCTGACCCCAAAAATTGGAGGGGGAGGTAGTTGAAGCCGCCGGTGGGGAACATGGCCCGCTGGGGGGCGTCGCTACCGACCACTTCGATGCCATTAATCTGCTTCAGCAGTTCTTCCATGAAAATTCTCAGTTCCAGCCTCGCCAGCGGTGCTCCGGGGCAGATGTGGATGCCGGCGCCGTAGAGCAGATTCTTCGGGGCGTTCTGGTGCGGGCAGAAGTTGTCCGGGTCGCCGAAGGTGTCTTCATCCCGGTTGGCCGAGGCCCAAAGCAGGGTGATCTTTTCGCCAGCTGGAATGTGGCGGCCGCCGATCTCCACGTCGCGGGTGGTGATGCGCCGGTTAGAGATCAGCGGGGCATCCATCCTCAGGATTTCGTCGATGGCGTCGGAAAGCTGTTCGGGCGCTGCCTTGAGATCGTTCAACAGGGCTGGGTAGTGGGCCAGGTAGTTGGTCAGGATGGAGATGCTGGCGGAGATCGTGGCCAGCTCGCCTACGGTCCAGTTGCGTAACAGGCTGACTAATTCCCCGTCGGTCATGGGGGTGCCATTGACCTGTTCTTGCATCAGCTGAGTCGTTACGTCATCCGGTGCCTGCTCGCCAGCCTGGCGTCGGCTATCCAGCAAATCACGGATGTAGCCGTCGAACTCTTCTGCCACTTCCGCCATGGCGGCACGGTCGGCGGCCAGGGTTGCCCGGTGGTTCTTCATTACCCACTCCGCCAATGGCTGGTGAAGGCTGTCGGGCCAGCCCATAAAGGCGCACTGCATTTTCAGGGCGAATGGGCGGCTGAGGGCGTTGACCACATCCACCGGCTGGTTCTTTTGCAGATCATTGACGAGCCTCCGGGCGACGTCCCGGCATTGAGGCTCAAAACGGGCCATGGGTTCCGGGGCGAAGTACGGCTCAATGGTTTTGCGGTAGGGGGTATGCTCGGGTGGATCCATACCGTTGGGCACGGAAAGATGCGCAGAGACGGCATTGCTGAAGGTGTCGTGGTCTTCCAGAACACGCATCACATCGGCGTGGCGGAACAGCGTCCACTGCTGGTAGTCACTCCAGGCCACCGGGCAGGTCTGGCGCATGTCATCGTAGGCCCGGATCTGATTCTGCTGGACGTCTTTGGCTCTGGGGTCCCAGTCCTGGTGACGCTGTTCTGCCATACGGCCTCCTTGGATTATTCGGTTAGCTTGGAGGAAGCCTAACATCGGAGGCCGTCGAGCCTTTGGAGAAATATCAAGTGCTGATATTTGTAAAGGAAACTGCTTATGCTTTTCGGGTAACGCTCACCACCTTCAGGTGGATAGGCTTGCGGCCTTTCATTGGCCATTCAATGCTGTCGCCAATGCTCAGGCCCAGCATGGCGGCACCGGCCGGGGCCAGGATAGACACTTTATGGTCCGCGTCACCCACTTCGTGGGGGTATACCAGCATCATCTCGTGTTCTTTGCCGGCGTCTTCGTCTACAAATCGCACCATTGAGTTCATGGTAACCACGCCCTCGGGCATCTCTGCCAGCGGCTTGAGGTCTGCACGGCTCAGTTCTTCCTCCAGGCCATCAGCCACTTCGGATTTGCCGGCCATGCGCTCCAGCAGGGTGCTGAGGCGGTTGTAATCTTCTTCGGCAACAGTAATCGCAGGTAAATCAGACATAGTAATCTCCGGAAAAAGGTTCAGGTATGTTTGGTTAAGTGCTGAATCCGGGGAGGTGTTGGGGGGGATTCAGCGAAATCAGAGACGGACAGAAGCCCTGCCGGTGTTCACAAGAGAAGACCGCAGTGCCGGAGGGAATGTGTGAATGCTGGTGCTTGGTTTGTTCACGATGAACTCATCACACGGGAATAGACAATAATCTGAAATCTACCCGCTGTGTCTGAAAAGAGCAACGTGCAATTGAGGCCCGGCCGGTTTATACGGATGGCCGGGCCCTGAGCCAGGTGGGGTTATTTGGGCAGGCAGTTGGTAACCGCGTCGGCGATGCTGTACTGGAAGTTGATGTAGCCTTCCACATTGCTTTCAATATCGGTGGCCAGCGGGTCCCAGGTGCTGAAGGTGACATCCAGGCCATCGGTGATGGAGCGCCACCACTGCCGGTTGAACTGGGGTTCCGTGAGCAGACAGGGCTGGTTGGCTTGCTGCAGCTTGCGCTGAACTTCGGCGATATGCCTGGCACCGGGGGACAATTCCGGGTTCAGGGTTAGTACGCCGTCCAGAGTCAGGCCGTAATGCTCAGCAAAACGGGTGAAGGCGTCGTGGTAGGCGAACAGGCTGATATTCTTTGCGCCGCTGAGTCGAGCGCGAATGTCCTGCTCAGCCTTGGCCAGGCTTTCTTCAAACCGCGCCAGGTTGGCATCAAGTTGGTCGGCACTCATGCCGTCCAGAGTGGCTAGCCTGGTACGAACGTCTTTTGCCATCTCCAGTGCCAGCGCAGGATCAATCCAGATGTGGGGGTCTTCGCCGTCGCCATGGTCATGGTGGTGATGATGGGCATGCGCGTCTTCCTGGTGGCCATGACCGTCATGATGATCGTGGTGGCCGTGGTGATCATCATGATGGTCGTGATGATCCTCTTCCTTATCGGTTTCAGGTCCTTCCATGAAGGCCATGGCGCGATCCTGGAATTCCCGACCGCTCAGCAGCCGGTTCAGGAAAGTTTCCATCTCCGGTCCTACCCAGAAAATCACATCGGACTGCTCCAGAGCCCTGCGCTGGGACGGTTTCATGGTGTAGTTGTGGGGGCTTGAGCCCGCTGGCACCAGGGTGGTTACCTTGGCGTCGTCACCGGCCACCGCCTTGACGATCAGTTCCAGTGGTTTGATGGAGGTGACAATGTTGGCTGCTGCGACTGGAGTCGAGGCAACCAGGGCACTCAGCCCGAGTGCGAGGTAAGACGCTTTGATCTGCATGGTGAAGGACTGTCCTGATGGGTTTTGCGATACGTTATAATATTACACTTCAGGTGCGTGGTGCAAAACCGGATCATGCGAAAACCAGCCATGGCCGCTATAATGCCGGCTTTATTCACTGGTCAGTTATTTTCAGGATGGTTTCATGACTGTACGCACCCGAATTGCCCCGTCGCCCACTGGCGACCCCCACGTTGGTACCGCCTACGTGGCCCTGTTTAATCTGTGCTTTGCTCGCCAGCACGGTGGTCAATTCATTCTGCGCATTGAAGATACCGACCAGGCCCGCAGCACGGCCGAATCCGAGCAGGATATTCTCAAAGCGCTGCGCTGGCTGGGTCTGAACTGGGATGAGGGTCCCGACGTGGGCGGCCCACACGGCCCCTATCGCCAGTCTGAGCGTAAGCACATGTACGGTCAGTACGCGGAAGACCTGGTGACGGCCGGCCACGCTTTCTATTGCTTCCGCACCCCGGAAGAGCTGGATGCCATTCGCGAGGAGCGCAAGGCCCAGGGGCTTAACCCGGGCATCAAAGGTGACCTGGAGCTGCCCCAGGAAGAAGTGAAGCGCCGCCTGGATGCTGGTGATCCGTACGTTATCCGCATGAAAGTGCCGGATGAAGGCGTGTGCGAGATTCAGGATATGCTCCGGGGCACCATCGAGATCGACTGGGCCCAGGTGGATTGCCAGATTCTGCTGAAATCCGACGGCATGCCTACGTACCATCTAGCCAACGTGGTGGATGACCACCTGATGGGCATTACCCATGTGCTGCGCGGCGAGGAGTGGATTAACTCTGCGCCCAAGCACAAGCTGCTGTACCAGTACTTTGGCTGGGATATGCCGGAGCTGTGCCACTTGCCGCTGCTGCGTAACCCGGACAAGAGCAAGTTGTCGAAGCGCAAGAACCCCACCAGCATCAACTTCTATGAGCGCATGGGCTTTCTGCCGGAGGCGGTCACCAACTATCTGGGCCGGATGGGCTGGTCCATGCCGGATGAGCGTGAGAAGTTCACCCTGGATGAGATGATCGAGAACTTCGACATCCAGCGGGTATCCCTCGGCGGTCCTGTGTTTGATGTGGAAAAGCTGCGTTGGCTGAACGGCCAGTGGATTCGTGACGAGCTGAGCGACGAGCAGTTCATGGAGCGCATGCACCAGTGGTGGTTCAATCGCGACGACCTGCAAGCGCTGGTGCCGCATATCAAGGGCAGGGCAGAGGTGTTCTCTGATGTAGCGCCCATGGCCCAGTTTATGTTCAGCGGCATGCTGAACCTGAAGCCGGAAGACTTCGCCCATAACAAGCTGGATGAAGGCCAGGTCAAGCGGGTGCTGCAGTTCACCCTGTGGAAGCTGGAGGCCCAGCGCCACTGGAGCAAGGACACCATCTTTGCTGACATCAAGGCCCTGGCGAGAGCACTGGAACTTAAGATGGGGGATTTCATGTTCCCGATCTTCGTGGCCATTGCTGGAACGCCCAATTCCTGGTCGGTGATGGACTCCATGGCCCTGCTTGGCCCGGACATGACCCGCTCCCGTTTGCGCCATGCACTGGATGTGATGGGCGGCTTTTCCAAGAAAGAAACCAAGAAAGTAGAGAAGGAATACGCCGCCCTGGGTATTTGATGAGCGGTTTGTTGGTTAATTGAACGACGCGAACAGGGATGTTCAAAAAACTTTAAAAAAAGCGGAATCGGGTGTTGACGCCCCAAGGGCGGATCCTTAATATACGCATCCGTTGAGGGGCCATAGCTCAGCTGGGAGAGCGCAACACTGGCAGTGTTGAGGTCAGCGGTTCGATCCCGCTTGGCTCCACCAATTTCTAGTCCCCTTCGTCTAGTGGCCTAGGACTCCGCCCTTTCACGGCGGCAACAGGGGTTCGAACCCCCTAGGGGACGCCAATTCGGCTTGACGGTTTAGTCCACCGGATAGCCATAAAAAAACCGCCTTCGGGCGGTTTTTTTATGCTTACTCAAAACCCGCAGGGTTTTAAAGGGTCAGTCCCAGGGGTCAGACCCGAGAAGCAATCGCCCCCTTGCCAACTCCCTCATAAGCCTTCACCCGAATCTCGTCTTCCGGAAACTCTGCCTTCAGTTTGTCGGCGATGTGGGCGGCAATGAGTTCCACGGTGGTGTCGGTGTCGAGCATGTATACGCGGCTTTCCGGCAGGGTTAGGGCGAATTCGCCCTGGTTGGCTTCGTATTCGAAGGTGATGTAGCCAACGCCGTCTTCGCCAACAAAGCGCCGGGTCACGTCTTCTTCGGTGCCAACATAGATATCCTTCCACAACTTGGCCCAGCGGTTTTCCAGGTCGTAGTCCCGGTGGCCGTTGCGGTCTATGCGGATGGGAGAGCGGTGGCCGTGGGCGATGCGTTGGCAGTTGCCCAGGTGCTTCTTCAGGCCGTGCACGTAGTGGTAGTATGCGCCTTCGATCACATCTTCCCGCAGGTTGATCTCAACCGACGTGACGTTGCCAGGCAGAACGGCTTTCAGTTCTTTTTCCAGCAGGGCCGCCACGGCAGACGGCACTACCCGGTCAGATGACAGCCACACCACGGCCTCGTCGGGGGAGCGGTGTTCAATGCGGCTGCCATCGGTCAGGTTCCAAATGAAAGCATCTGGTGTCTCTTCGTCCCAATTCAGGCCTTCATAGCCACGTGGAATCACCAATCGGTGATCGACCCGTTCATCGATTACCCGCTTGATGGTGCGTTTTACCAGGCTGAAATCGAACACCATACCCTGGTCGTCCAGTTCACCGCCCAGGACTACGTCTGTAATCCAGCTTTCACCCACAAGGCCCCGGGCCGGGTCCAGGTAGGCAAAGTCAATCACGGTGATGTTGTCGACAAAGAGGTGGTTCATGGGTGGTCCGGCTGATTTGGTTGCATGGTGGCGGAATTCTAGCAAAAATCGGGTGATTCAGCAGTTTACTGCGGCTTGCCTGGATTCCCGCATACCAAGGAGAACGATATCTTAACCAGCAACGATGTTTCCCACGATCAGCAGTTTCCGGCATTGGTGCTGGCCGCTGGGCGAGCCTCACGGATGGGGTGCACGAAGCAACTCCTGATGCTGCCGGGTGGTGAATCGTTGTTGTCCAGGGCCGTTGGGCAGGCTCGGTTGTTGTCCCGACAGGTCAGGGTAGTGGCCGGTTGTGGTTACCCCCTGGTTAGATACCGCTGCGCGCTGCAGCCGGGCGCCTGGATCTATCATCCGGATTGGTCGCAAGGACTGGCCGGATCACTGGCGGCGGGTATCCATCAACTGGGGCGGCAGGCTCTGGGTGTGTTTGTGGTCTTGGCAGATCAGCCGCTGCTGGCGCCCGAAGGGTTGAAACAGCTGGCAGCGCAGGCCCGCGCTGAGCCCGAGCGGCCATGGGGAGCGAGTTACGGGGATCGTGTGGGGGTGCCTGCCTGGATACCCCGTTCATTGTGGCCGCAAGTGGTGGCTCTGGCGGGGGACGCCGGGGCGGGGCGGGTACTGAATCGTTCAGGCGCTGGAGCCATTGATATTGCCGGGGTGCAACCGGATGTTGACACCCCGGAAAGTTGGCAGGAAGTCAGGCGGTTATTAGCCGAACAAACCTGACAGCCAGGCAATACCCACAGTGAATATGCCAAGGCTGACCGCCAGTCCCAGCGTGTAGATGCGGGAGTTGGCAGAGCGCTGTTGCGATACATACAGATCAATGGTGCGCTGGGCAATGTCTTCGGCGGTTTCACGGGAGATTTCGTGGGCCTGCTGAATGGCCTCAGACTGCAGGGTCTGCCAGAACTCGGTGTCGATGGTCTGAACGCTGGTGATGTGGTCTTTCAGCTCTGCCATGTGCTCAGCGGTGAAGCCGGCGTTTTTCGACAGTTCCTTCTTCAGCCGGGCCAGTTCCTGGCTCAGGCTCAGGTTGACCTCGGCGGCAACGTCATCCCGAAGGTTGCGGGTGCGGTCATCCAGCAGCTTGGTGAGTTCGTTCAGCCGTTCTTCAATGGCCGCGTCCTGTTTGCTCCGATTCTCGTCCAGGGCCCGCTTCAGGTGGTCAAACTGCTCGTCAAACAGGTCACTGAGTAGTTCGTGCAGGCGGTTGTTGATGTGGGTTTTTACCGCAGAACGGGCAATCTGCTCGATCAGGTCGCTGGTCAGTGGCACCACGTTCGGGCTGGTATGTCCGTTAGCGCCGATATCGCCTTTCGGTGACATCTCCACTGAGGCATCTGTGGGTATGTGCAACAGTTCGTCTTCAGTATCCGGCAATTCGGCGTCGTTTGCGGTGGTAACCGTGGGCGGCAGTGTTCCCTGTTCCACGTCACTGGCCAATTGGTCCAGAACCAGGCTGAGGCCATCGGTTTGCGGGGGTTTGGTCAGGATGTTGTACACCCCGAAATTGCGGGCCTCTTCCACAAACGAGGAGGACTTCTTCGAGGTGCACATGATGATGGGGATGCCGGCGGTATCCGGGTTCCCCTTGATGGCTTTGGTGGCCTCAACGCCGTTCATGCCGGGCATCAGGTGGTCCATAAAGATCACGTCCGGGCGATCATGGCTTTTCAGGAAGTCCAGTGCTTCCTCGGCAGAGCCCGCCATGTTTACTTCCATGTCCCGACCCTCAAGCAGTTTGCTGAGCGCAAATCTTGCTACTTTAGAGTCGTCCACCAGCAGAGCGTTTTTGATTGCCATGTCACTACCTCAACCTGTTACTGCAAACACGTGGTTACTGCGGCCGGGTGGTTACCAGCCTTCCAGTTGCGGGCATTGCGTTGCCCGATAACTCTTGTCCCGATAACACACACCGGGTTCTGTGGTGCGGGCGGTAAAGACTTCGCCAGCCGCAGTGGTCAGGCGCACCTGTCCGTAGGGTTCGCCATGCCGGAACGTAGCTTCTATCGAACTGCCGTTCGGGTTGCGCAGCAGGCCCCTTCCATGGAATCTGCCTTCTATGTACTGGCCCTCGTACTTCTTGCCGTCGGCAAACACTTCTGAGCCCTTGCCGTGGAATTCGCCGTTGGAGAATTCGCCCTCATAGGAGCGGCCGTCCGGGTAGGTCAGGGCGCCCTGGCCATGGAATTCGTCGTTGCGGAAGCCACCAACGTAAAGCATGCCATCAGCAGTGGTGAGCGAGCCATGTCCATTCATGCGGCCGCGGCTCCAGTTGCCGGTGAGGATGTCGCCGTTGTCCAGGGTCAGGGTGCCTTTGCCGTGGAACTGATCCCGCTCGAACTGACCGGTATAGGCGGAGCCATCAGCGCTGCGCCATTGGCCTTCACCGTGGCGCTCGCCATTGTCCCAGTCGCCCTCGTATCTGCTGCCGTCGGGGTACCAGGCCTTACCGGTGCCGTGGAATTTGCCGTCAACAAAGTGTCCTTCGTAGCGAAGGCCGGCCTCATCCTGCCAGGTGCCGTCGCCGGTTCTTACGCCACCAACCCATTCGCCGTTGCGATAATTGACCGTGGTGTAGGCTTCCAGGCGGCCCACCAGTGTCAGCTCCTGGCCTGCGGTCAGTGCAACGGTGTCGGTCCAGGGTTGGTAACCGGGTTTTTCGATGGTTACGTCATAGCGCCCAGGCTTCAGTTCCAGATCAAGCCGGGTGGCGCCATAAGTCTTGCCGTTAATCGTGACCTGGTCGCCCACCACATTGGAGCGCAAGACCAGTTTGCCAGTGCTCGGTGGCGGCGGCTCTTTTGCCTGTTCCGGGGTTGATTGCTGAACCGGGCGTTCAGCCAGAGGAGTGTCCAGCCGGGTGTTGATGGCTGAAACCGGCTCTGCCACGGCAACCATCTCCGGCTGTTCCGGCATGGGGGGCAGGGTGAAGGGTGTGGCGCTGGCGGTTTCAGATACCGGTTGCGAGGGCTGTTCGGGTTCCGGTAAGGCAGGTGCCGGCGCTGGCCGTGGCTCTGGTGCCAAGACCGGCTCCGCCGCCGCGGCTATGGTTTCGGTCACGCCGGGAACGGTTACCTCGGGCACGTCTTTTCTAACCGAGGCAAAGCCGGCGGTAACCAGGAGCATTAACGCAAGGGCGTTTACGAACAGTAGTGGTCTGAAATCGACCATGACGAAACCTCGTGATCCAAACTTACCGGATACTTTCTTATGGTTTCATCTTACCCACTGTCTGCAACGTTATGTAACAGAAAGTGTCTGAAGTTAGCCAGAATGCTGGCCAAATCACATTTTGTCCGGAAGCTGGTCATGATTGAGCTGCTCCCAGGACTTCATGTACACATCGGCTTCGTATTGATACGGTGACCGAAATGGCGTCAGCACGAAATCGAAAACCAGGAAGAAAGAACCGATCGACAGCCAGGCAATGGTCAAGGTGCTGATGGTGGTGGCCTGTTGTTCAGGGTTCGAATTCACAAACCCTTGCAGCAGGGGGATCATATCCGACGCCATCACCACCGGATTAAAACTGGACAGAACGAACGGTAGCCAGAAAGCGATGAAAATCGGGAAGAACCCGAACGACCATAGCAGGCGGCGCAGCAGGTAAATGGCAACTTCTCGCCAGAAGCGCTGTCTTATTTCCGGTACCTTGCGGATTCGCTCCAGGTACTGGCGTCTTTCCGCCCACCAGGCGGCTACTTCCGGGGCGTCGATATGCTTGGGGGTGCGGTCTGTCATAATGCGGCAGGCTACCTTGTTGAGTCCGTTCCGTGCATGATATCTGATACTACGTGTTACCCTGTAATTCTCCAATTGTTCAATACACAGGATTGTCTTAATGGCTGCAGCGACCGATAACGCAATTCACCCGGCCTTCGAGAAACTTCGCAGTCACCGGATCAACACGCTGAACCTTGAGGTTGAGGAATATCGCCATAAGAAAACCGGCGCCCGCCACCTTCACCTGGCGGCGGACAACGACGAGAACGTCTTTTTTGTGGCGCTGCGTACCTTCCCGATGGATTCCACCGGGGTGGCTCATATTCTTGAGCACACGGCGCTGTGTGGTAGCGAACGTTATCCGGTCCGCGATCCGTTTTTCATGATGATCCGGCGTTCTTTGAACACCTTTATGAACGCCTTCACCAGCAGCGACTGGACCGCCTATCCGTTTGCCAGCATGAACCGCAAGGACTTTGACAACCTGCTGTCGGTGTACCTGGATTCGGTGTTTTTCTCAAAGCTGGACCCGCTGGATTTTGCCCAGGAAGGCCATCGTCTGGAATTCGACAAACCGGACGACCCAAGCAGCGACCTGGTATACCGCGGCGTGGTCTACAACGAGATGAAAGGTGCCATGAGTGCGCCTACCTCCCAGTTGTGGCAGAACCTCACCAGCCACCTGTTCCCGACCACCACCTACCACTACAACAGTGGCGGTGAGCCGGATCATATTGTTGATCTGACCTACGATGACCTGGTGAAGTTCTATAAGCATCATTACCACCCGAGCAACGCCATTTTTGCTACCTATGGCAATATTCCCGCCCGGGAGCACCATGAAAAGTTCGAGGAGCTGGCGCTCAAGCGGTTTGATCGGCTGGAAATCGAGCTGCCGGTACACGACGAGAAGCGCATGTTCGCGCCGCTGCGGGTAGAGCAGGGCTATGCGGTCAATGACGGCGAAGGCACAGAGAACAAAACACACATTGTGATGGGCTGGTTGCTGGGCCACAGCTTTGACCTGCAGGAAAACCTGGAAGGCCAGTTGTTGTCTGCCGTATTGCTGGAAAACAGTGCCTCACCGCTGATGCGGGCCCTGGAAACTACCGGTATTGGCCACGCGCCGTCACCCATGTGTGGCCTGGAAGATTCCAACCGGGAAATGACCTTTGTTTGCGGCATTGAAGGTAGCGAGCCAGAGAAACGCGCAGATCTGGAGACCCTGGTAGAAACCACGTTGCAGAACGTGGTGGAAGAGGGCATCAGCCAGGATCGCCTGGAGGCCATTCTTCACCAGCTGGAACTGCATCAGCGCGAGATTGCCGGCGACAGCTTCCCCTACGGTTTGCAGCTGATCATGAGCGCCATTGCGCCGATGGTGCACGGCGGTGACCCGGTGGAGCTGCTGGATCTGGAGCCGGTGCTGGCCACCCTGCGTGAGAAAATCAAAGATCCGGACTACGTGCCGGGCCTGATTCGCCGCAAGCTGCTGGATAACCCGCACCGGGTGACCCTGACCCTGCGCCCGGATGAGAAGCTGGAGAGCCATCACCAGCAGGCCATCCGTGAAGCGCTGGCACGCCGTAAGGCCAGCCTGACTGAGGAAGAGGTGAAGGCGATTGTGGAGCGTGCCCAGGCTCTGGAACAACGCCAGTTGCGTAAAGATGACGATTCGATTCTGCCAAAGGTTGGCCTGGACGATGTACCTTTGCAGATGCCCGAGCCAGAGGGCAGCTACGATGCCGACATCGGAGCAACCGTGTATTCCCGGGGCACCAATGGCCTGGTGTACCAGCAGGTTGTATTGCCGGTACCGGCGTTGTCGGAGCAGGAGCTTTTGCTGCTGCCTTACTACACCACCCTCGTTTCCGAAGTGGGTTGTGGTGAACTGGATTACCTGCAGATGCAAGACAGGATTTCCGCGGAATCCGGCGGCATTGGTGCCTCATTCAGCGCCAAGGGGCGTATTGATGATGTCCAGGACGTGTCCGGCTACCTGATTTTCAGCGGCAAGGCCCTGGCCCGCAACAGCAAGGCCCTTACCCAGTTACTGAAGGATGTATACACCGGCGTCCGGTTTGATGAGAAAGACCGTATCCGCGAGATTATTGCGCAGGTGCGGGCGCGCCGTGAGCAGGCCGTGACTGGCAGTGGCCACGCTCTGGCCATGGGCGCTGCGGCTCAAGGGCTGAGTGCCGGCTCCTGGCTGACCTTCCGTTTGGGTGGCCTGGCGGGTATCCGTGGCACCAAAGAGCTGGATAAATCCCTGAAGGAGGACCAAGCCCTGGCTGAATTCTGTGCCAGCCTGGCGGCGCTGCACGACAAAATCCGCAACCAGCACCGGCAGTTCCTGTTGATTGGCGAGGATGGCCAGTTGGCGCCTATGCTGGATGACCTCAAATCCTGCTGGCAGGGTGATTCCGGCCGGACGGGCGATGCCTGGGCCATGGCACCGGTCAATTACAGCACCCGTGAGGCCTGGTTGACGTCAACGCAGGTGAATTTCTGTGCCAAGGCCTACAGCACCGTTGCGGTGGACCATCCGGATGCTGCCGCGCTGACGGTTCTGGGAGGTTTCCTGCGCAATGGCTTCCTGCATCGTGCTATCCGGGAAAAGGGCGGTGCCTATGGTGGCGGTGCCGGCCAGGACAGTGTCAATGGCGTATTCCGTTTCTTCTCGTACCGAGACCCGAGGCTGGCGGAAACCCTTGATGACTTCGACGGTGCTCTGAACTGGCTGCGCACGGAAAACCACGACGCCCAGTCCCTTGAAGAGGCCATCCTTGGTGTTATCGGCCAGTTGGACCGCCCGCGGTCACCCGCCGGTGCCGCTCGCCACGCGTTCCATAACAAGCTGTTTGGCCGCACGCCGGAGCAGCGCGCCCGGTTCCGGGAGCGAGTGCTCGCGGTGACGCTGGACGAGCTGCAACGGGTGGCTGATACCTGGCTGGTGCCGGAAAACGCCAGTGTGGCAGTGGTCACCAACCCGGATAACCGCGCTGTGGCTGAAGGCCTCGGTATGGCCATTCAGGAACTCTGAGGCAAGTGTGGGCCACCGGTGTTACCGGTGGCGCTTCAGCCCCGTTGTGACCATGATGCGGGTGGATATCTCTTCAACCGAATAGGCGGTGGTGTTCAGGTAGGGGATGCGCTCCCGCTTGTACATCAGTTCAATTTCCTCGATTTCGTGCATGCATTGCTGAATCGATGAGTAGCGGGAGTTCGGTCGCCGTTCATTCCGGATGGTTGCCAGTCGTTCCGGTTCAATCGTCAGCCCGAAGATCTTCTCTTTGTGGGGGCGCAGAGCCGCAGGCAGTTTCTGATCCTCCAGATCTTCCTCAGTAATGGGGTAATTTGCCGCCTTGATGCCGTATTGAAGCGCAAGGTAGAGGCACGTCGGCGTCTTGCCACTTCGGGAAGCGCCCACCAGGATCAAGTCCGCCTCGTTGTAGTGTCGCGTGCGAGCGCCGTCGTCGTTATCCAGGGCAAAGTTCACCGCGTTGATCCGGCGCTCGTAACTGCCTTCGTTATTGATGGCGTGGGATTTGCCCACGGTGTAAGACGACGATGAATTAAGTTCCTGCTCCAGCGGACTCAGGAACGTGCCAAAAATGTCGATCATGAAGCCGTCGGCGGTACTGATGATTTCACGGATACTGCTGTTAACGATGGTATCGAGAACCAGGGGCGCGGCACCGTCTACCTCCGCAGCCTTGTTGATGCGCTTGACCAGGTCATGAGCCTTTTCTTCATCATCAATATAGGGCACGGTTATACGTTCAAAATCGATTTTCTCGAACTGGGCAAGCAGGGCATGGCCGAGTGCTTCTGCCGTCAGGCCTGTGCCGTCCGAAATAAAAAAAGCGGTTCTTTTCATGGCTGTATCCGGTTTGGTTTTGGCTGATTGCCGGGAGTTGTTCCGCAGCTCCCTAGGTAATTTACGCAGGTTACAGTATCATACACGCCAGATTCGAGACTCCGCGCTACACAGACTCAAGGGAGACGTGCTTTGGAAGATTACATCATCTGGTTTGACCACCTGGGAATGTCCGATGTTGACCGGGTTGGAGGCAAGAACGCTTCCCTCGGTGAAATGATCAGTAATCTCGCCAATGCAGGCGTTACCGTTCCCGGTGGTTTTGCCACCACTGCCTATGCCTATCGCGAGTTTCTGGCCACCGATGGCCTGAAAGACAAAATCGACCAGGCTCTTGATGCCCTTGATGTAAACGATGTTAACGAGCTCGCTCGTGTCGGTGCCCAGATTCGCCAATGGGTGGTTGATACTCCGTTCCCCGATAGTCTGGATAATGCCCTGAAAGAGGCATTTGCGAAACTCCAGAATGGTAACGAAGACATGGCTGTGGCGGTTCGCTCGTCTGCCACTGCAGAAGATTTGCCGGATGCCTCCTTTGCCGGCCAACAGGAAACCTTCCTGAATGTGTCTGGCCTGCAGCAGGTTCGCACTTCGGTCAAAGAGGTGTTTGCTTCCCTGTTTAATGACCGGGCGATTTCCTACCGTGTTCACCACGGCTTTGATCACAAGCTGGTAGCGCTGTCGGCGGGTATCCAGAAAATGGTACGCAGTGAAACCGCTTCCAGTGGTGTGATGTTTACCCTGGATACCGAATCCGGCTTCCGCGATGTGGTGTTCATCACGTCGTCCTACGGCCTGGGCGAGACGGTTGTACAGGGCGCCGTTAACCCGGATGAGTTTTACGTGCACAAGCCTACGCTCGAGGCTGGCCGCCCGGCGGTGCTGCGCCGGAACCTGGGGAGCAAGGCCATCAAGATGGTTTACCATTCCGAGCCAGGCGAAGGCCAGTTCGTGGAAACCGTCAAGGTAGAGCAGGAAGACCGTAACCGCTTCTCCATTACTGATGCGGAAGTGGAAGAGCTGGCCAAGCAGGCCATGATTATCGAACAGCACTACCAGCGCCCGATGGATATTGAGTGGGCCAAAGACGGTGACGACGGCAAGATCTACATTGTTCAGGCCCGCCCTGAAACCGTGAAGAGCCGCGCCTCAGCCAACGTGATGGAGCGCTACCTGCTGAAAGAAACCGGTAAGGTGCTGGTGGAAGGTCGCAGTATCGGCCACAAGATCGGCAGTGGTCCGGTCAAGATTATCACCAGCATTAACGAGATGGACCGTGTTCAACCCGGTGATGTGCTGGTTACCGACATGACCGACCCGGATTGGGAACCGGTGATGAAGCGCGCTTCCGCCATCGTCACCGACCGTGGTGGCCGTACCTGTCACGCGGCGATCATCGCCCGTGAGCTGGGTATTCCTGCAGTTGTGGGTTGTGGTGATGCCACCGAGTTACTGAAAGACGGCCAGGATGTGACCGTATCCTGTGCCGAAGGCGACACCGGCATGATCTACGAAGGCGCCCTTGACTTCGAGCTGCGTGAAAACACCGTGGATTCCATGCCCAACATTCCGTTCAAGATCATGATGAATGTGGGCAACCCGGACCGGGCTTTTGACTTCCAGGCGCTGCCCAACGAAGGTGTTGGCCTGGCTCGCCTTGAGTTCATCATTAATCGCATGATAGGTGTTCATCCGAAGGCGCTGCTGAACTACGACGGCCTGCCCCGCGATATCAAACAGACAGTCGACAAGCGTATTGCCGGCTACACCTCCCCGGTGGATTTCTACGTCGACAAGCTGGTTGAAGGTATTTCGACCCTGGCCGCAGCATTCGCGCCGAAGAAGGTCATTGTGCGGTTGTCTGACTTCAAATCCAACGAGTACGCCAATCTGATTGGCGGCACCCTGTATGAGCCGGACGAAGAGAACCCGATGCTGGGCTTCCGTGGCGCATCCCGTTATATCTCCGAAACCTTCCGCGACTGTTTCGAGCTGGAGTGCCGGGCGCTCAAGAAAGTCCGTAACGACATGGGCCTGACCAACGTTGAGGTAATGGTACCGTTCGTTCGCACCGTGGGCGAGGCCGAACAGGTGGTTAACCTGCTGGCGGAAAATGGCCTCAAGCGTGGCGACAATGGCCTGCGCGTTATCATGATGTGTGAGCTGCCGGCCAACGCGATTCTGGCTGAACAGTTCCTGGAGCACTTTGACGGTTTCTCAATTGGCTCCAACGATCTGACGCAGCTGACTCTGGGCCTCGACCGGGATTCCGGTATCATTGCGCATCTGTTTGACGAGCGGAATGATGCCGTCAAAGCCCTGTTGTCCAACGCTATCCAGGCCTGTAAAAAGGCTGGGAAGTACATCGGCATCTGCGGTCAGGGCCCGTCTGATCATCCGGACCTGGCCAAGTGGCTGATGGACGAGGGTATCGATACGGTATCCCTGAACCCGGATTCCGTGCTGGATACCTGGTTCTTCCTGGCTGACGAGAAGATTGACTGAGCGCGAGTATTTCGGAAAACGCTAACATTTCGGAAAAGGAGAGTAGCAGGTGAGCAAGATCATTACGCCGGATCTGTGCGACGAGTTTCCGGAAGTGCAGGTGGTTGAGCCTGGCTTCAACAACTATGGTGGTGTGCGCCAGTTTGGCGGCGAAATCGTTACCGTGAAGTGCTTTGAAGACAACTCCGTGGTCAAGGAGCAGGTAGGTCTGCCAGGCAACGGGCGAGTAATGGTGGTAGACGGTGGTGCGTCCAAGCGCAATGCGTTGCTGGGCGACATGCTGGCCGAGAAAGCCGCAGAGAATGGCTGGGCCGGGCTGATAATTTACGGCTGCATCCGGGATGTGGACGAAATTGGCCAGACCCACCTGGGTGTGCAGGCCCTGGGCACGGTTCCCCGGAAGACTGAAAAGCGTGGTATTGGTGACCTGAACATTCCGGTTACCTTCCACGGCGTGACCTTTCACCCGGGGCATTACGTGTATGCCGATAACAATGGCATCATCGTATCCGAGAAGCCCCTGGTTTGACCTGGGGGTGTCCTGGAGAAATAAAAAACGGCGGCCAGAAGGCCGCCGTTTTTTATTGGGTAACTTCTGTGATGTTGACGCCGATCAGATAACCTTCGCCCTCTGGCTCGCAACGAATGACCTCACACACGGTCTCCAGCGGGGGTAGCTGGTTATCTGCGCCTTCCAGGCGGGTTCTGAGTTCACTGCCCACGGCGACAGCCTCGTCAATAAACAGCTGCATGCCCGCGGCGCTCAGGTCCCGGCAGATGCCGGTGAATGTATCGCCCCTGGCATTGGTGATTTCAATGCGGCTGTTTACCTGCATCCGGTGAAAGTCACGTTTTTCCGAGTAGTCTTTCATGGCATTTAGGCCCAGTTGTCGGTTTTTCTTGTTGGTTTGAGCATCGGAATGAGCAGGGCCAGCAGAACACCGCCGAGCACCAGGCCGGCGCCTAGCAGCATGAAATCGGAATCCTTGCTGGCTTCAAGCCGTTCATTCTCTGCCGTCAGTACTTCCAGGTCGTTACGCAGTTTCTGATTCTCCTCGCGCAGCTCCCGGTTGCGTCGCTCCAGGTTGATGGAGTCCGCCGCGATATTCTTGATTCGGGTGAGTTCTTCCTGAAGTTCACCTGCGCGGTTGGAAAGGCTGCTTTCGGCATTCTGCAGGTTGTCACGTTCTTCCGTAACGGCCGACAACTGCTCGCGGACACTCGTGAGCTCCGATCGCGCCTGCTCCAGTTGCTGGGTGGCGCGTCGTAACCGGTCAGCGGCAATCGGCTGGTTGCTGAGATACTGGCTTGAAACCCAGCCTTCAGTGCCTTTGGGAGTTCTCACCTTGGTGTAACCATCGCCTACTTCCAGCACCTCCAGCGGTGTGCCGCTGGGAACCGCGTTTTCAATAATCCGGAACTGGGAGCCGGCTCCGGATCGAACGGGCAGGTAGAGCTTGTCGTCAACCCATACGGTGCGGGCTTGAGCGACGGAAACCGAAGCGATGATAAGCAAAAGGCTGAGAAGAAGACGGAGCGATGTCACGGATTACGTTCCCTGGTATGGTCTATTGACGGTCATTCAAACACGCAATTTTGTCACACAGTGACGGGTATTCAAGCAATCGCGGGTTACAATCCGCTCATGCAGTGTTGTCTGGTTACGCTATCACCAGCTCAGGGCAGCACAACCTTGTAGGGCTTGACGGTAACGGATTGATACACCCCTGCTTCAATGTACGGGTCGGCATCCGCCCACGCCTGTGCCTGTTCCAGTGATTCGAACTCGGCGATGACCAGGCTGCCGCTGAACCCGGCTTCGCCCGGGTCCGGGGAGTCGATGGCCGGGTGGGGGCCGGCTACCAGCAAACGCCCCTCGGCTTTCAGTGCTTCCAGCCTTGCAACATGAGCCGGGCGGGCGGTCATCCGAAGGGCCAGACTGTTGGGGACATCTTCGCTGATAATGGCGTAATACATGGGTGCTCCGGTGCAAATCTCGGTTTGGTTAGGGCCGGATAGCCAACACTGGTACACTGGCGGCTATCGCCCAGTTCAGGACTGTTTGTGACTATACCTCAAGACCCGAAACCGTGCATTGATCTGCATTGCCATAGCACCGCATCCGATGGTGCGTTAACGCCGGAGGACCTGGTCGCTCGGGCAGCAGAGCAGGGTGTCAGTCATCTTGCACTGACCGACCATGACACCATTGCTGGTCTCGCTCAGGCCCGCGCCCGGGGACAGGAACTGGGGCTGTCACTGATTAGCGGTGTTGAGCTGTCTTGTGTCTGGCGCAGCCACACCATTCATGTGGTCGGCCTGGACTTCGATGAAGCGGATCCGGCCTTTCTGGAGGCGCTGGCGCAGCAGAACGAGAACCGGTGGCAGCGAGCGCGGTTGATTGCCGATAGGCTGGCTCGCCTGAAGGTTGACGGGTTGCTGGAGAAAGCGACAGCCCTGGCCGGAGGCGATGTGCCCGGACGACCGCATTTTGCCCAGGTTCTGGTAGACGCCGAGGTGGTGCCAAAGACCGCCCATGCGTTCAAACGCTACCTTGGCTCCGGTAAGCCCGGTGATGTGAAGGCCTGCTGGCCCGAATTATCTGAAGTGGTGCAATGGATCACTGATGCTGGCGGCATCGCTGTGCTTGCGCATCCCCGAAAATACCGGCTGACGGCAACCCGCCTGCGTGAACTGACAGCGGATTTTCGCCGGGCTGGTGGTCGGGCCATTGAGGTATCGGTATCCGGGCAGTCCAGTGGTGATCTTGGTTTTGTGGCAGAGTTGGCAAGACGGGAGCAGTTGCTGGCGTCTCAGGGCAGCGACTTTCATTTTCCCGGTGCGCCCTGGTGTGAGCTGGGCCGTATCATGAAAATGCCAGAGGGGCTGGAGCCCGTCTGGCATCATTTCAGGCAGCCGGTGAGCGCTTAGTCCGGTGCGTGGAACAGCAGGTAGAGGTCCGTCAGTGAATCCGGAATGGCTTCCGCCATGCGGCCTGACAACTTCTCATCGTTACGCACGTTCTGGAAGTCCTCGTCCTCGAACAGGCCGGACAGGGTAAGCATCGGCACCATCAGGTCCGCGACGTCCTCCTCGCTGGCGGCATCGAGCCAGGCCTCTTCATTTTCCAGGAAGGTATCAACAAACCCGGCGCACCAGTTTTCCAGTGCGTTCATGGGGTCGCCGTCTTCCGGTTCGGGCAATTCCAGGGGTTGCCCCATGTCCAGGGCATGGGCCATATCAGAAGCCAATACCTTCACGCAGTGAGCGAAGACCTCCGGTACCTTGCCGTCCGGCAGGGTGTCTGCGCCGGTGGCGAGGCGGAAGATATCTTCCGCCTCCAGGCTGACCGGGCCGATAACGCTGGCACACACCACACCGTGGAACCCGAAGAAATCCAGGGCTTCATCTCCCCAGGGCTCGGCGAACAGTATGTCTTCCAGCGCCTCGATATCCGAATTGGTCAGCATATTCAGTTACTCCCGGCCTTCTTGGCTTCGGCGGCCGCACGCTGGCGCTTACGGACCTCACGTGGGTCATTGTATGCACGGCCCGGAGTGACCGGAACGTCTGGCATTTCGTCCTGTGCGGGGGCGTTCTGCGCATCGTCGGCTTTTGCTTCTGCCTTGGGTTCTGCGTCAGTCTTAGACTCAGCTTCAGGTTCTGCCTGGTCAGCCTTGGCCTCGGCCTCTGGGCTCTCTGGCTGAGCTTTTGGTTCTTCACCCCCGGGCTTTTCGGCAGTTTCAGCTTGCTCTGCCTTTTCAGCCTTCGGGGCATTCGCCGTTTCGCTGTTTGCTGCCTTGCTTTCGGTCTTTGAAGCTTCCGTCGCTTCAGCAGGCTTGCTCTCGGGCTTCGGCGTTGCTTCCGGCTTGTCAGTTGGCTCTGCTGCTTTTGCTTCGCTGTCGGTCTTGGTGGCCGGCGCTTCAGCATTAGCGCTATCTGCAGCCTTGTCTGCGGCTTTCGGTTTGCGCTGACGGTTTGCCGGGCGAGCCTTGCGGGGTTCCCTGGGCTCCTTGTCCTTCTCGGCGTTACCGGATTCAGGCGCGTCAGCCGGCTTCGCGGCGTCAGCCTTTGCGTCGGTTGTTTCGCTCGCCTTCTGGCCATCAGCCTGGTTGCCTTGCTCTGCCGGCTGGGCAGGTTGCTCGGCTTTCTCTTCCGGCACCTTGTCGGCTTTCGGTTGTTCCTGCTTGTCAGCCTTGGGTGTCTCCACCGTGGCCTTGTCTTCGGCGGCAGCGCTCTTCGGTGCTTCAACCTTCTTGGGCTGTTCAACCGGTTGCTGGGCTGGCTGTTGCTTCGCCTCTTCGTTATCGGTCTCTACGCCTTTCTCGGGCTGAGTATCCTTCTGGTGCCTTTCGCTGCGTTCTGCCTTGCGAGCGGCCGGTGTGCTGGCCGGAGACTCGGCAGGTGAGCCGTCGCGATTACGCTGGCGGCGTGGCTTGCGACGTTTGTCGTCACCACCCTGCTTGTTCTCGGCCGGCGCCTTCTGGGCATCTTGTTGCGGTTCGCGATTGTCTTTCTGGTCTTTCGCATCGCGCTGCGGACGATTGCGGTTCTGGTTGCGACCCTGTGAGTCCTTGCGGTTGTCCCGACGGTTCTCACTGCCTTTTGTGTCCGCGCCGCGGTTATCGCCGGCCTTGTCCTGCTGCCCTGAACGATTCTGGGCACCGCGGGACTGGTCATCGTTGCGGTTGCCGCGATTACGGTTGCGGTTATCATCAGCGCGGTTTGGCTGGCCACTCTGGCGGCGGTCGTTTCCGGTGCGATTGCCACCCTGGCGCTGGTCGTCACGGGCTACCCGTGATTTGCGGCGGTCCTGGCGGCCCTGGTTACGACGGTCTCCGGCGCGGTCACGGTTACCGGCGGCTTGTTTGGTGTCGGTTTGCTCCTGCTCACCGCGGAAGAAACAGGCAATTTTCTTGCCGAGCTTGCGGAACAGGCCTTCTTCTGGCTCCGCAGGTTCAGCGGCGGCCTGGGGTGCTGTCGGGGCAGGGGCTGTGGGGCGGATGGCCTTCACGGCAGCCTGCTCACGAACCGGCTTTTCGGTGGTCTGTACTTCGGCGCTTTCTTCTTCCCGCTCGTTGTATTCCTGAGCAACCTGATGGCTGGCAATGTGCTCAGGGGTTGCTTCATCCTGACGCAGACGGATGATCTCGAAGTGCGGTGTTTCCATATTTGGCACCGGAGCAACCACCACGGAAACGCCCTGGCGTGCCTCGATGTCGGCCAACTGCTTGCGTTTTTCGTTCAGCAGGAAGGTAGCCACGGACACCGGCACGATGGCGCGGACTTCGGCAGTCTTTTCCTTGGACGACTCTTCGTAGATCAGTCGCATGATGCTCAGGGCCAGGGATTCAATACCCCGGATAGTGCCCTGGCCTTCACAGCGCGGGCACACTTCGCTGCGGGTTTCACCCAGTGATGGGCGCAGGCGCTGACGTGACATCTCCAGCAGGCCGAAGCGGGAAATCTTGCCGACCTGAACGCGGGCCCGGTCGATTTCCAGGGCTTCACGCATTTTCTGCTCGACTTCGCGCTGGTGCTTGGCGGGTGTCATGTCGATGAAATCGATAACGATCAACCCGCCCATGTCCCGCAGGCGCAGCTGGCGAGCGATTTCTTCTGCCGCTTCCAGGTTGGTCTGCAGGGCAGTTTCCTCGATATCGTGACCTTTGGTGGCCCGGGAGGAGTTGATATCAATGGAGACCAGTGCTTCAGTGGGGTCGATCACGATGGAGCCGCCGGAGGGCAGCTTCACTTCCCTCTGGAACGCGGTTTCGATCTGGCCTTCGATCTGATAGCGGCTGAACAGAGGGATCTCATCCTTGTACAGCTTGATCTTGTTCTCGAAGGTGGGCATCACGGCGCGTACAAAGCTGAGTACATCTTCATAAACGCCGTCGGCGTCGATCAGGACTTCGCCGATGTCCTGGCGGAGGTAGTCACGAACCGCCCGGATGATAACGTTGCTTTCCTGGTGAATCAGGAATGGCGCCTTGCGCTCGCCAGCCGCCTGGGTAATGGCTTCCCAGAACTGCACCAGGTAATCAAGGTCCCACTGGAGCTCTTCGGTGGTACGGCCAATTCCAGCGGTGCGTACGATGATTCCCATGGATTTAGGCACTTGTACGCCGTTCATGGCATCTTTCAGTTGGGAACGGTCATCACCCTCAATACGGCGGGAGATGCCGCCGGCGCGTGGGTTGTTGGGCATCAGCACCAGGTAACGGCCGGCCAGAGAGATAAAGGTGGTCAGGGCTGCGCCCTTGTTGCCACGCTCTTCTTTATCAACTTGTACGATGACTTCCTGCCCTTCAGACAGGACGTCCTTGATGTTGATCTTGCCTTCGATCTGGCCGGGAGACTTCTTGAAGTACTCTTTGGAGATTTCCTTCAGCGGGAGGAAGCCATGACGCTCTGCGCCAAAGTCGACGAACGCCGCTTCAAGGCTGGGTTCTACACGGGTGATCCGGCCTTTGTAAATGTTGGCTTTTTTCTGTTCGCGGGTGCTGGATTCGATATCCAGGTCAAAAAGCCGTTGGCCGTCTACCAGAGCTACGCGCAACTCTTCAGGGTGAGTTGCATTGATCAGCATTCTTTTCATGGAAAGAAAGGGTTCCTGTCGTTTGTTAGTGACAGAAAACCGGGGGGATTCGCATCAGCGAAGCGGGATGTGCGTGCCGCGGGCCCTGTTACAGCAGGGCGGGCCGGCGGCCAGACGGATCAGACCCTTATGGGGCTTGATCCTGTAAGTCTGAGACCACCGCCGACGATCCGCCTGCCTGACAGCAGGGAGAGGTCGAATAGGGTGAGTGTCTGTTGACGCATAATATCCGTTTTCAGGTTCACACAAACTCCTGGGTCTCACGTCGTATTGGTTTGCTGGACGGCCCGGGTTTGCATGGTAGTGATTCTTCGCGATGTCGCCCGACGGTTTTCCGGTCGGTTTTTCCTCTCCCGGAGCAGGCCGCAGCCTCTCTGGGTCTGCCCTGTGGTCCGGGAGTTTGTTTCACGCCGGGCCCGGTAATGATTGGGCTTCGGCGTTCAATCTCTTAATCAGTGTCGGTATACTGCTGCCGCTCCGGCTTCTGACCAGAGTTCGTCAGGCCGTAGACAAACGGCAGAGCACGCCGGAATATAACAGTAAAGCGGTGTTCGTTCAATCCCGCGTTTATCACCCAGTAAAAGGTATCCCATGTCGCGCAAGCCAGTAGCCCGTCGTCAGCCGCCAAAACGCGGCAATCCGTCCCGTGGGGGATCGGGCCGGGCAGGACCGGTGTCCTCTGATGGGCATCGCGGAGAGTTGCCGGCAGGCCAGGTGCAGAAGGGTGTCCAGTGGGTGACGGTGGACGAGGATATGGCCGGCCAGCGGGTTGACAACTTTCTCCTCGCCCGCCTGCGGGGCGTGCCGAAAAGCATTGTGTATCGAATTGTTCGCAAGGGTGAGGTGCGGGTTAACAAAGGTCGAGTAAGGCCGGATTCCCGCCTTCAGGCTGGCGACGTGGTGCGCATTCCGCCGATTGTCCAGAAGAGCAAGCCGGAGTCGCCTACGCCCGGTGATCGGGTGCAATCGGTTATGGAAGCGGCGGTGGTCTTTGAAAATGACGATATGCTGGTGGTGAACAAGCCCTCGGGTATTGCCGTTCATGGTGGCAGTGGCCTGAGTTTTGGTTTGATCGAAGTGCTCAGGTCGGCCCGGCCGCAGGCAAAGTTCCTGGAGTTGGTGCATCGGCTGGACCGGGATACGTCCGGTTTGGTGATGGTGGCTAAAAAACGGTCGGCGTTGCGTTTTCTCCAGGATGAACTGCGGCACAAACGCATTCGTAAGCATTATCACGCCCTGGTGGCGGGCACCTGGCCAGCAGGCATTGGTCGGGTTGATGAACCGCTCCTGCGCTATGAGATGCCGAATGGCGAGCGGCGGGTGAAAGTAAGTCCCGAAGGCAAGGAATCGCTGACGCTGTTTCGCTGTTTGCAGCAATACCAGGGGTACAGTCTGGTGCAGGCGTCGCCAGTAACCGGTCGCACGCATCAGATTCGCGTGCACAGCGCCTCGGCTGGTCACCCGATAGCCGGCGATGACAAATATATGGACGATGCCAGTCTCAAGGCATTTCGGGCCATCGGTGGGCAGCGGCTGATGCTTCATGCCAGGGCCCTCGAGTTCACATTGCCGGGATCTGATGAGGCAATGAGCCTCGAAGCGCCGTATGATGAGCCATTCGCCAAGGTGCTCAAAGAGCTTGAGCAGCGTAGCAAGGGTAGTTATTGATGGATGTAAAGGTTGTTATTTTTGACTGGGACGGAACGCTCATTGATTCCGTGGACCATATTGCAGACAGCTTGCACCAGGCTGCAACCGAGCTGGGGTACCCGGAGCTGGAGCGCGAAGCCTATCGGGATATTATTGGGCTGGGCATGATCGAGGCTCTGGAGCGTCTGTACCCGGGGTTGAGTCGCGAGGAAATGATGCGGATTCGGGAGGGTTACGCGGGTTACTTTTTCCAGAAAGTGACCACGCCCCAGAACGTATTCGAGGGTATGGCGGACATACTGGCCGACTTGCGTGGCTCCGGCCGGAGTTGTTCGGTGGCCACCGGCAAGAGCCGCCGGGGTCTGGAAGTGGCACTTACCTCCAGCGGGCTGGGCACCCATTTCGACATTACCCGGTGTGCTGACGAAACCAAATCCAAGCCCGACCCGCTGATGCTTGAGGAAATTCTGGATTTCTACGGTTACCGGCCTGAGCAGGCGGTGATGATCGGTGACACCCGCTACGACCTGGATATGGCTCGCCGTATTGGTATGCCGGCGATCGGGGTTGAGTGGGGAGTGCATAAGCGTGACGTGCTGGAACAGTATGATCCCCACGCGGTAGTGAGTTCTGTTGATGAGCTTCGGCGTACGCTGGGGCTATGATCGTTTGTGGTTAAGGAATAGCGGATGAGTGACTGGGAATCGGATAAGGAGCCGGGCTGGGGTGACAAGCCTGCAGAGCCTGAGCAGAGTGCGCCGGCGCGAAAGCGAGGTTTGTTTGGCAGTAAAGAGCCGGCGTTGCCGCCGGAATCGGGGCGCGACTGGCGACTGATCGAGAAGCTGGTGATGTCGCTGCAGGCAGAGCAGCGCCGAAGCCGTCGCTGGGGGATCTTTTTCAAGATTTTGACGTTTGGTTACCTGTTTGCGCTGCTTTTCTTTATACGTTCGCCTCTTGGTGACAGTGTTGATTCCGTTGCCGGTCACCACACCGCATTGGTGGAGGTCAGGGGCACTATTGCCGCAGACGAGCTGGCGAGCGCTGATAACCTGGTGACATCACTGCGCAATGCCTTTGAGGCTGAGCGCTCAAAGGCAGTGGTGTTAAGGATCAACAGCCCCGGCGGCAGCCCGGTGCAGGCAGGCTACGTCTACGATGAAATTAAACGCCTACGGGAAGAGTACCCAGACAAGAAGGTCTACGCGGTTATCTCGGACATAGGCGCCTCTGGTGCTTATTACATCGCGGCGGCGGCTGATGAAATCTACGCCAATCGGGCCAGCCTGGTGGGATCGATCGGCGTTATCGCCGGTGGATTCGGGTTCAGTGAAATGCTGGACAAAATCGGTGTGGATCGCCGCCTTTATACTGCCGGAGAGAGCAAGGCTTTCCTTGACCCGTTCTCGCCTGAGCGCGATGAAGATGTTGCTTTCTGGCAGAGCGTGCTGGAAAACACTCACCAGCAGTTCATTAGTGCCGTAAAAGAGGGCAGGGGTGATCGCCTGGCAGACGACGAGCGGTTGTTCAGCGGTCTGGTGTGGAGTGGCGAGCAAGCTGTTGAGCTGGGGCTGGTGGACGGGCTGGGCAGCACCTCCTGGGTGGCCCGTCAGTTGGTGGGTGAGGAGAAGCTGGTTGACTACAGTCGCCGTCGCTCGCCCTTCCGTGAGCTTGTGGACCAGTTGGGCGTCTCGGTCGGCGAGGGTGTCGCTACCCGTATGTTGGAATCGCGCCTCGAATTGCGTTAACGGCCTGCTGCACCCCGGATTATGGTTCGGGGTGTAGCAGTGGGTTGTTACCGAGCCGGATCAGAATCTCGTTCAGGGCAATCAGTGGCAATCCAATCAGGCTGTTGGGGTCTCGCCCTTCCAACCCCTTGAACAGGGTTATGCCTAACCCCTCCATCTTGAAGCTGCCAGCGCAGTCATAGGGTTGCTCTCGGTGCAGGTAGTTGCTGATTTCCTCCCTGGTAAGGTCGCGGAAATGTGCAATAAAGGTTTCGCAGCAGTGTTCGAGAACGCCTGTCCGGGTATCGAGCACCGCCAGGCCGGTGAGGAAATGCACGCTTTTCCCGCTGCTCCGGCTGAGTTGTTCAAGCGCCCGCTCATGGCTGCCTGGTTTGCTTAACAGTGTGCCGTCCGGCAGGGCGGCGACCTGGTCCGAGCCGATGATGAGTTTTCCGGGGTGCTCCGGTGCAAGCGCCTGGGCTTTTTGGGTGGCCAGTCGAACCGCCAGGGCATCCGGTAGTTCGCCTTGTAGCGGCGATTCGTCGATATTCGGGCTGGCGGTCTCAAAGGGCAGGCCGAGCTGGTCGAGCAGGCGTTTGCGGTAAGGGGATGATGACGCTAGCAAAAGGCCGGGTGAGGTCATGGCTGCCTTATAGAGATGGTGGATTGATGGATCTGTCAGGTTTACCGGTCCATATCGTAAAATACCCCTACACGGAGCGGAACCCCCGACAGAAAGTGGATTAAGTCTTTGACAGAGGCGGGTCGCGCCCCTAAAATTGCGCGCCTATGTCTAAAGCGCCGATCGCCGAACTGCCGAAATCCGTTGACCCTATCCGGTTGGCTGAGCAGAACAGAACACTTGAGGGGGTAGTTCCACTCAAGGGTCTCGCTCGTTTTCGAGAAGCAGTTCCTGGCTTGCAGGATGGCAGTGAATGCCATGTTAAGCTGTCCTTTTATCAGGATAGTGAGCGCCGAAGGGTTGTGTCGGGCGAGCTGTCTGCGCCGGTCACACTGGAGTGCCAGCGTTGCATGACTGATATGCATACGACACTGGAATCCCGTTTTGATCTCGGGTTGGTCATCAACGATGAGCAGGCCCAACGATTGCCGAAAGCACTGGAACCCTTTCTGTTCGAGGACTTCAGCGCAGACTTGTGGGCCATGGTGGAAGACGAGCTATTGCTGGTATTACCACCCTTTCCTCTCCATGAGAGGGACGAATGCCCGGCAAAGGAAGACCTGGAGGCACTGGAACCATCAAACGTTGCCAGTGAGCCAGAGGTAAAGAAAAGAGAAGATAACCCGTTCAGTGTTCTGGCGGGTCTCAAGACGACAAAGCATTAACGTTTTCGTAAATAGGTCAGGAGCATAACCATGGCTGTACAGCAAAATCGCAAGACCCGTTCCAAGCGTGGCATGCGCCGTTCGCACGACGCACTGAGCGCCGCCGCTCTGTCTACAGACGCAACCACCGGCGAAGTTCATCGTCGTCACCACGTCTCTCCGGACGGTTTTTACCGCGGAAAGCAGGTTGTTGAGGCTCGCGACGAGTAAGATCGTCGGGATACCCTTCTGACCCGTGACGCATGGACGAGCGGTGAGTAAACCGGTCACCATTGCTATCGACGCCATGAGCGGTGATCGTGGCGCCGAGGTGGTGGTTCATGCTTCGCTGGAAGCAGTGCGTGAAAATGAGGCCTTGAGTCTTGTTCTGGTGGGAATCCGGAGCGAGCTCGAGGCCTTGTTGATTGATGGGCACGAACGGATTCGCATCGTTGAGGCGGCGGATGTGGTACGCATGAACGAGCGCCCTTCCCACGCCATTCGTCATAAGAAAAACTCCTCCATGGCTATTGCGCTCGGGCTTGTCCGGGACGGCGAGGCCCAGGGGTGTGTCAGTGCTGGCAATACCGGCGCCCTGATGGCGTTCGGCCGGTCGATTATCCGCATGTATCCCGGTATTGAACGGCCGGCCATCGCCAAACTTATTCCTTCCCTCCGTGGCCGTTGCCACGTTCTGGATCTCGGTGCGAATGTCGATTCCACGGCGGAGAACCTGTATCAGTATGCGCTGATGGGGTCGCTCATGGCCTCGGCCATTTGTGCCCAGCCTGAGCCTCGTGTTGCTTTGCTTAATGTTGGCGAGGAAGAGATCAAGGGCAACGAGCAGGTTCGCCTTGCCTCCCATATGTTAGCCCAATGCGACACCATCAATTACATTGGTTATGTCGAGGGCAGTGACCTGTTTCGGGATGTCGCCGATGTAGTAGTCTGTGACGGTTTTGTCGGCAACATTGCATTGAAAACCGGCGAAGGTGTCGCCGGGTTGCTGATCGAGCTTCTTGAGCAGGCATTTACCCGCTCGCTTTATGGTCGCTTTGTGGGCTGGTTGGCAAAACCGATTATTGGCCGCCTCCTTCAGTTGATGGACCCGTCCCGTCATAACGGTGCGAGCCTGCTTGGGCTCCAGGGTGTGGTCATTAAAAGCCATGGCAATGCCAACGAGCGCGCCATGCTGGCCGCTATTCGCCAGGCCGTTCGGGAAGTGGAGCTCGAAGTGCCACGAAGGATCAACGAAAGACTCGATGATCTGATGTTATGATGCCTGTCCCGGTCGGGTCCCGACTAAAGTAGACCCGCATTTTCAGGGTTAATCGCGGATAATTGGCCTGAATTGTACTATTGGCTAATCTCCAGTAACCCATCAATGACGATAAGATTCCGCTTATGAAATCAGCGTTTATTTTCCCCGGACAAGGCTCCCAATCGGTCGGCATGCTTAAGGATGCTGCCGAGGCGTGGCCAATGATCAGCGAAACCTTCGATGAGGCGTCTAACGTTCTTGGCTACGATCTCTGGCACCTGTGCCAGCACGGTCCCGCTGAAGAGCTGAATCAGACCATGGTTACCCAGCCGGCCCTGTTAACCGCCAGTGTTGCCCTGTGGCGCCAGTGGTGTGTCTCGGATGGGCCACGTCCTGATTTCGTCGCAGGTCATAGTCTGGGCGAGTACAGCGCGCTGGTGGCCGCGGAAAGTCTGGACTTCATTGAAGCAGTCAAACTGGTTCAGCTTCGTGGCGAACTTATGCAGGATGCTGTCCCTGCCGGTGAAGGCCGCATGGCTGCCATTCTGGGGCTCGAAGACGCAGACGTTGTTGCGGCCTGTGAAGAGGCGGCCCAGGGCGATGTGGTGGCTGCGGTGAACTTTAACGCCCCGGGGCAGGTGGTTATTGCCGGCTCCGCCGCTGCCGTTGAGCGGGCTATTGAAGCCTGTAAGGGCCGCGGGGCGCGGAAGGCGATGCCGCTGCCGGTGAGTGTGCCGTCCCATTGTGCCCTGATGAAAGGTGCTGCCGAACAGTTGGCCGAAGCCCTGGAAGATGTTCGGTTTAACGATGCTGTCATCCCGGTGGTCCAGAATGTGAATGCTACTGTTGTCAAAGACGCAGACACGCTCAAGAGCAATCTGCTGAAGCAGCTATACTCTCCTGTGTTGTGGACGGACTCGATCCGCACGCTCAGTGATGAAGGAGTGACGGTTGCGGTTGAATGCGGTGCTGGTAAAGTGCTTGCCGGGTTGATCAAGCGGATTGAGCGCGGTTTGCCGGTGCACGGTATTGAAGATCCCGATTCTCTGGCCGGCGCCCTGGCGGCATTCGGCCAGTCCTGATAAACGGAGTTGTTTATGTCTTTGGAAGGCAAGGTTGCGCTGGTTACCGGTGCAAGCCGTGGTATTGGGAAAGCCATTGCCCATGAGCTGGCCCGGCAGGGTGCAGAAGTCATTGGTACCGCGACCAGTGAAGCCGGCGCAGAGGCCATCACCAGTGGACTGAAAGAAGCCGGCTACCAGGGTTATGGCATCGTGATGAACGTAGCCGAACCGGAAAGTATTGAAGCGGGCCTGAAGCAGTTGACTGAACAATCCGGTGCGCCTGCGATCCTGGTCAACAATGCCGGTATCACCCGTGATAACCTGCTGATGCGTCTGAAAGACGATGACTGGGCTGCCGTGCTGGAAACCAACCTTTCCAGTGTGTATCGCACCAGTAAGGCGGTGCTTCGCGGCATGGCCAAGGCCCGTTGGGGCCGGATTATCAACATCAGCTCGGTGGTGGCCGGTATGGGCAACCCCGGGCAGGGTAATTATTGTGCAGCCAAGGCCGGGGTGGAGGGTTTCACTCGTAGCCTGGCGAAAGAGATGTCCAACCGTGGCATTACCGCCAATTGCGTGGCGCCCGGTTTTATTGACACGGATATGACCAAAAAACTGGACGATAAGCAGCGTGAGGCTATGCTGGAAATCATACCGGCTGGTCGTCTCGGGTCACCGGAGGAGGTTGCCTCGGTGGTGGCGTTCCTGGCATCGGAAGGCGCTGCTTACGTTACCGGAGAAACCATTCATGTGAATGGCGGCATGTACATGGGTTAAGCTCGTTGCGGGCTGATGTGCAACCCCTTGTCGCACAACATGTTTGACAGAATCCCTGCTTGTTTGCAGGTAGGGTTTAAACTAAACTGGCAGCCATAGAGTTGCTTGGTTGACACATAAAGTGAGGACATTATGAGTACAGTTGAAGAGCGCGTTAAGAAGATTGTTTGTGAACAGTTGGGCGTGAAAGAGTCCGAGGTTCAGAACACATCTTCTTTTGTAGAGGATCTTGGCGCTGACTCACTGGACACTGTTGAGCTGGTTATGGCCCTGGAAGAGGAATTCGAGACTGAAATTCCTGATGAAGAGGCCGAAAAGCTGGGCACGGTTCAGGACGCGATCGACTACATCGTCGCGCACACCTGATACTCTGCTGATCAGATAGCCAGGCTAAAGCCGTCCTTTGGGGTTGATGAAGGACGGCTTTTTTATTGGTGGAACGAAAGTCTCAGTGTTTGGATGTTACACGGAATAATCGGGTGAACAGGGTTATGAGTAAACGACGGGTTGTTGTCACGGGCATGGGAATGCTGTCTCCGGTGGGGAATGATGTACAGTCGTCATGGGCTGCCATCCGGGCAGGGCGCAGCGGTATCGGGCTGATTGATCGGTTTGATGCAACTGACTATGGCACCCGTATTGGAGGTGCGATAAAGGATCTTGATATTGAACCCTACCTGTCCAGCAAGGAGGCGCGCAAACTGGATGCCTTTATCCACTACGGACTGATTGCTGCCCAGCAGGCGGTGGACGACAGTGGCCTGGAGCAGTTTGGCGATCTCGACAAGGAGCGGGTTGGTATTGCCATCGGATCCGGCATCGGTGGCCTGGAGTACATCGAGAAGAACGTGATCCAGATGGAGAAATCCGGCCCCCGTAAGGTGTCTCCGTTTTTTGTGCCCGCCTCGGTTATCAACATGATCTCTGGCAATGCTGCCATTCGCTTTGGGTACAAGGGGCCGAATATTGCCATTGTCACCGCCTGCACCACCGGCACCCATAATATTGGCTACGCTGCACGGACCATCGCCTATGGCGATGCGGATGTCATGCTGGCTGGTGGCTCGGAAATGGCAACAACCCGCTCTGGCGTGGCGGCCTTTTCGTCGGCCCGTGCTTTATCAACCCGTAACGATGAGCCAGAAAAAGCCAGCCGTCCGTGGGATAAAGGCCGTGACGGTTTCGTATTGAGTGACGGTGCCGGGGTGGTGGTGCTGGAAGAGCTGGAGCATGCTCGGGCTCGCGGAGCCACCATCTATGGCGAGGTGATCGGTTTTGGTATGAGCGATGATGCTCATCACATCACGGCGCCGCCCGCCAGTGGCGAAGGTGCCGGCCGGTCCATGGTCAACGCCATCCGTGACGCAGGTCTGCAACCGGAACAGGTTGACTACATCAATGCCCATGGCACCTCCACCCAGGTCGGGGATGTAGCGGAAGTGGCAGCGGTCAAGTCGGTGTTTGGTGCGCACGCACACAAGCTCGCCATGAGCAGCACCAAGTCTATGACCGGCCACTTGCTGGGGGCCGCTGGCGCTGTCGAAGCCATTTTCTCGATACTGGCCGTGCGTGACGGGGTTTTGCCGCCGACCATCAATCTGGACGAGCCAGACGAGGGCTGTGATCTGGACCTGGTGCCGCATAAGAGCCGAGAGGCGGACGTCCGGATTGCTCTGTCGAATTCGTTCGGTTTTGGCGGCACCAACGGCACGCTGATTGTAAGTCGTTACGAAGACTGACCCTACTGTGTTTGATCTGTATTGGGCTGAAGACGGTGGTGTTCCACCGGGAGACCGGGGCCTTGCCTACGGCGATGGTCTGTTCGAGACCATTGCCATCATGGGCGGTAAGGCCAGCCTGCTGGGTTATCATCTTGACCGGATGGTCCGTGATGCCGGCCGGCTTGCCATCCCGTTGGCGCGCCCGGAACTTGAGGCAGCCTGCGTTCGCGCCCTGGAACGATATTCCGGCCTGTACCCGTCCTTAAACTGGGTGCTCAAGCTGACCCTCACCCGTGGTTCGGGTGGGCGGGGCTACCGCCCGGAGCCCCGCATGAAGCCGTCTCTCATTGTGTCCCATTCCGCTTTCCCCAGTGTTCCCGGGCCGGAAGGTGTGGTGGCCGACTTCTCCCGTGTTCCGCTGACAGTGAACCCGCTTCTGGCCGGGATCAAGTCGTTGAACCGACTTGAGCAGGTGATGGCGGCCAGGGAACTTCAAGGGGATGTCTTTGAAGTGCTGATGAGCAATCGTGATGGCCATGTGGTGGAAGGCACCCGGACCAATCTGTTCATGCTGTTTGAAGACGTATGGCTGACACCGCCCGCTTCAACCCTGGCGGTTGCGGGTGTGATGCGTCGTTACGTGCTTGACCGGCTGAGAATTGCCGGCCACGAATTCCGGGAGATGCCACTGACGCTTGATACACTGTTGGGCGGCAGCTGTCAGGGGCTTTGGCTCAGCAACAGTGTTGTCGGGGTGGTGCCGGTTCGCAATCTGGCCGGGCACGATTTGCCTGTTGACCAGCGACTTGCGACAATCGTTGGTTCACCGGCAAGACTGGATTGATTCGCGTGTTCAAGAAGTTACTGATCGTTGTTGTTGCTGTATTCGTGCTCGCTGCTGCCGGCGGTGGCTTGTGGGTCTGGCAGGGTTTGCAAACCCTGAAGCAACCCGTCGCACTGGACGAGCCGGTGCTGTTTAACGTGCCGGCAGGCACAGGGTTCAGCCGGGTGGCACGGCAGCTGGAGAATGTAGGCTATGTGTCGGATGCGCTCTGGCTCAGGCTCTATGGCCGCCTCTATCCGGACCAGACCAGGATCAAGGCGGGTGACTATGAATTCTTGCCCGGCATGACACCGGTTGCGATGGTAGATGCCATGGTCGAAGGTAAGGTAAAGCTTTGGTCGGTCCAGTTTATCGAAGGCTGGACGTTCCGCGACATGCGTGCTGCGCTGGCGCGTTCTGAGCGGCTCAAAAAGGTCACCAGTGACTGGACTGATGAACAGGTCATGGCGGCGGTTGGCGCGGAAGATCAGCATCCTGAAGGCTGGTTTTTTCCGGATACCTACATGTTCAGCTCCAGTGAGTCTGATCTGGATATTCTCAAGCGTGCCCACAATCGTATGGTGAGCGTGCTTGAGGAAGAATGGCAGAGCCGGGCCGAAGGTTTGCCCTACGATACCCCTTATGAAGCCTTGATCATGGCTTCTATTGTTGAGCGGGAAACTGGTGTGCCCTGGGAGCGTGGGGAAGTGGCGGGCGTGTTTGTGCGGCGACTGCAAAAAGGAATGCGGCTGCAGACCGATCCCACCGTTATCTATGGCATGGGGGACCAGTACCAGGGGCGTATTCGCCGCAGTGACCTTCAGACCTACACCCCCTATAACACTTACCGAATCAACGGTCTTCCGCCCACACCGATTGCGCTGCCCGGGCGGGACTCTGTGCACGCCGCTTTGCATCCGGAGGACGGCGATACCCTCTACTTTGTTGCCCGTGGTGATGGTAGCCACAAGTTCTCCCGAACCCTGGCGGAGCACCAGAAGGCGGTCAGGGAGTATCAGTTGAATCGCCGTGAGGGCTACCGCTCGTTTCCGGCACCGGGAACCCTGAACAACAGCCGGGAAGAATGATGCACAACAGAGGCCGTTTTATTACCTTCGAAGGCACCGAGGGCGTTGGCAAATCCACACAGCTGGAAAACGCTGTGAACACCCTCAAGGACCTTGGCATCGATTTTATCGTTACCCGAGAGCCCGGTGGCACGCCTATGGCGGAAAACATCCGGGAGTTGTTGTTGTCGCCCCGGGAAGAGCCGGTTCATGAAACCACAGAATTGCTGTTGATGTTCGCAGCGAGGGCCCAGCACCTGCATAACCGGATTCTTCCGGCCCTCAACAAGGGGCAGTGGGTACTGTGCGACCGCTTCACCGATGCCACCTTTGCCTATCAGGGCGGCGGCCGGGGTGTGCCCGCCGAGCGTATCGCGTTGCTGGAAACCCTGGTTCAGGGTGAGGTACGGCCAGACCACGTCATCCTGCTGGATGCGCCCGTGGAAACCGGTATGGCCCGGGCGAAAAAGCGGGGAGAGCTCGACCGATTTGAACAGGAAACCCTGGCCTTTTTCCAGCGCATTCGCGATACCTACCTGGCGCGGGCTACGGCGATGCCTGGCAACTACCATGTGGTTAATGCAGCATTGCCGCTGGAGCAGGTATCGGCCAGTGTGTCGGCGTTGTTGGCTGCCCTGGTTAAAATGGCGGAATCCGCCTGATTAACCGGAGTACGGCCATAGTTGCGTCGATTTCGTGCACTTTTTGTAATGTTCTGCTTTAATTGATGTACATTCTCAGTTAACGGCCGGCAGCATTAATGCTCAACGCAAAACTTCTCAAGCTTCCCATCGCCGCTCACCAGCATCGGCACGAACACCACCAGATTGTCATCGGGGTGAGGGGAGAGGCTGAGTTGAGTGTCGGTGGCACCGGGGCTCACCTGGATACCTGGAAAGCCTGTGTTGTGCCCACTGAGGCAAGCCACGATTACTGTGGCGATGATCAGAACCACGTTCTGGTGATCAATCTTGACCCGCTCACCCCCGCTATCAATACGCCGGCCCATGCGGATTACGAACGGATGATGCGGTTTTTCGAGAAGCCGCGCACCCTGCAGATGGACAGTCGGTTACAGGGGCTGGTCCAGTTTACCGCCGGTGAATTTGACCGCGCGCCAGACAACCTCACCCTGCAGCAGCATCTGGCTTCGAGTATTCTTTACTGCATGGCGGACCGCATTGTGGACCGTCAGGTCCAGTCTTCCAGCCGGGCAAGCATCAGCCCAGAGGTGATCCGACGTTATATCCTGGCCAACCTGCATCGAAAAATTACTGTCGAGGAAATGGCCAGTGAGGCGTGCCTCAGTGTCAGTCGATTCCATGAGGTTTTTCGGGAGGTGGCGGGCATAACCCCTCATCAGTTTCTGCTGCAGACCCGCCTTGAGCAGGCCGCTCACCTGCTTGCTTCATCGTCTCTCTCGGTGTCGGAAATAAGCTACCGAACCGGGTTCTCCTCCCAGAGTGCCTTGACCAATGCGTTGCGCAAATACAAGGGCACAACACCCTCCAGATTGCAGATTAATGAAAGTGTTGCCTGAACTGGGCGGTAAATTCGGTAGTCCCGTAGGATTATGCAAAAGAATCGTAGGATTTTGTAAGCCGTAGGTCCGTAGTAATACTAACTTAATGCATCTGTAGAATCGCACTTTTTGCTCGGCAATCCTGGTCGTAAAGGTGTGAATAATAACTATAGTGAAGGAGTGGCTGTGCGGGGGCTTGCCTCGCTCCAATTCGGATGGATTTTGGGTAAACAAGAACAACGGCCAGTCAACCAACAGTGATGTGGTACCTGTGCCTTAAGAGCGGACTCAGTCCGACTCAATAAACCGGAGGAGCCTTATGGCTATTGGCGTTTGGATCAGTCTATTTGCGTATTTTGCGATTATGATCGGCATTGGCGTTTACGCCATGCGGAAAGCCTCGGCGACAGCTGAAGATTATATGTTGGGTGGACGTGGGCTCAGCCCCAAAGTAGCGGCCTTGTCGGCCGGTGCTTCCGACATGAGTGGCTGGCTGCTTCTGGGCTTGCCCGGGGCGTTGTTTGTTACCGGCTTGGCAGACGCCTGGATCGGTATCGGCCTGTTTGTGGGCGCGTTCATCAACTGGGTAATTGTTGCACCCAGATTGCGTGAACAAACTGTTCACTACGGTAATGCCCTGACCATACCTGCCTTTCTGGCAAACCGCTTCCCTACCAAGGCGCTGCCTCTGCGCACGGTATCGGCGATTGTTATTGTTGTATTCTTTGCGGTCTACACGGCATCTGGTCTGGTTGCAGGCGGCAAGCTGTTTGAAAGTGCGTTTTCCGGCATCTTCAACTTCGGCGGTCTGAGCGACTATGGCGTAGGTATCGTGATCACTCTCGGTGTCGTTCTGGCGTACACCGTGGTTGGTGGTTTCCTGGCGGTGAGCATGACCGACTTTGTACAGGGCTGCATCATGATGCTGGCTCTGGTGTTAATGCCGGCAGTGGTATTGTTTGGTGAAGGCGGCGGCGGTTTCGCTCAGGCGTCTGAAACCCTGAACAGCGTTGATCCGACGTTGCTATCGTGGACCGAGGGATTGACACTGATTGGCTGGCTCTCAGCGGTAGCCTGGGGGCTGGGTTACTTCGGCCAGCCGCACATCATTGTGCGTTTCATGGCAATCCGCACCGTGCACGAAGTGTCTGTGGCCCGTAACATCGGCATGTCCTGGATGGCCATCTCTCTGATTGGCGCCATCTCCCTGGGCGTTTTCGGTCGTGCCTATGCTATCCGTAACGGTATGGACGTGGCTGACCCGGAAACCATTTTCATCATCCTGGCGGACCTGCTGTTCCACCCGTTGATCACCGGTTTCCTGTATGCAGCCCTGCTGGCAGCGGTTATGAGTACCATCTCCAGTCAGCTGTTGGTGGCTTCCTCATCCCTGACCGAGGATTTCTACCGCCTGTTCCTGCGTAAAGAGGCTTCCGACAAGGAGTGTGTGAACATCGGCCGTGCCTGTGTTGTGGCGGTGGGTCTGGTTGCAGCGCTCATTGCTTCTGATCCCAACTCTCAGGTTCTGGCGTTGGTCAGTAACGCCTGGGCAGGCTTTGGTGCTGCCTTCGGCCCGCTGATCATTCTCGGCCTGACCTGGTCCCGCACCAACGGCGCTGGCGCACTGGCTGGCCTGATCGTAGGTGCTGTCACGGTAATGGCGTGGATTGCTCTGGGCTGGAACGGCAGCTTTATGGGTGGCCCGGGTGTGTATGAAATCATCCCTGGCTTCATCGCCGCCTTCATCGCCATCGTAGTGGTGACTCTGGCGACCAGCGATGCCGGCGAATACCAGCATATCGAGCGGTAATAGTATTCACTGGTAACAATCAGTGTTCTGACAAGGGCTCCCTACGGGGAGCCCTTTTTTGTACCGGGATTCGGGTTCTGGGGGCGGGTTGCGGGGTGGGTATGTCTTTTCTTCCGGGAAAAACAACTCGCTGCGCTCAGACATCTTTTTCCCTGCAGAAAAGACATACCCACCCCGCACCGGCGTAATACAGGCGCGGATTTCCCCGGGCAGCAATTGTTTTGGTTTACCGGGACACAAAAAAAACGCCAGCCCGAAGGCTGGCGTTTTCAGATCAGAGGTAAGTTACCTCGGAGGGTCTCAGGCTACAGAAGCCTCAGACGCCTTCTTGGTGTACTCGTCCATCTGGTCGAAGTTGAGATACTTGTAGATCTCTTTGGACATGCTGTTCAGGTCCTTGGCGTACTCCATGTACTCCGCCGGAGTCGGGAGTTTGCCCAGTACCGCGCCCACAGCTGCCAGTTCCGCAGAGGTCAGGTACACGTTGGCACCATCACCCAGACGGTTCGGGAAGTTACGGGTAGAGGTAGACAGAACAGTCGACTTCGGCGCTACACGTGCCTGGTTACCCATGCACAGGGAACAGCCCGGCATCTCGGTGCGAACACCGGCGGTGCCGTAGGTGTTGAAGTAGCCTTCTTCCATCAGCTGGGCCTGGTCCATCTTGGTGGGCGGAGACATCCACAGACGGGTGCTCAGGGGGCCTTTGTGCTGCTCAAGCAGTTTGCCGGCGGCACGGAAGTGACCGATGTTGGTCATGCAGGAGCCGATGAACACTTCGTCCACCTTGTCGCCAGCCACTTCGGACAGGAACTTGGCATCGTCCGGGTCGTTCGGGCAGCAAACGATCGGCTCTTTAATGTCGGCCAGGTCGATCTCAACCACGTGAGCGTATTCGGCGTCTTTGTCAGCACGCATCAGCTTCGGATTGGCCAGCCATTCTTCCATCTGCTGGGCACGACGCTCCAGGGTGCGCGGATCGCCGTAACCTTCGGCAATCATCCAGCGCAGCATGGTGATGTTGGAGCGCAGGTACTCGGCAACAGACTCTTCAGACAGGTTGATGGTACAACCTGCTGCGGAACGCTCGGCGGAAGCGTCAGACAGTTCGAACGCCTGCTCAACGGTCAGGTGCTCCAGACCTTCGATTTCCAGGATACGGCCGGAGAATTCGTTGATCTTGCCCTTCTTCTCAACAGTCAGCATGCCTTGCTTGATGCCGTACAGCGGAATGGCGTGTACCAGGTCACGCAGGGTGATGCCCGGCTGCATTTCGCCTTTGAAGCGAACCAGAACCGATTCCGGCATATCCAGCGGCATAACGCCGGTGGCAGCAGCAAACGCAACCAGGCCAGAACCGGCCGGGAAGGAAATGCCCATCGGGAAACGGGTGTGGGAGTCACCACCGGTACCTACGGTGTCCGGCAGCAGCATGCGGTTCAGCCAGGAGTGGATGATACCGTCGCCCGGACGCAGGGAAACACCGCCACGGGTGCGGATGAAGTCCGGCATGGTGTGCTGCATTTCTACGTCTACCGGCTTCGGATAAGCGGCGGTGTGACAGAACGACTGCATCACCAGGTCAGCCTGGAAGCCCAGACACGCCAGGTCTTTCAGCTCGTCACGGGTCATCGGGCCGGTGGTGTCCTGGGAGCCTACGGTGGTCATGTGCGGCTCACAGTAGGTGCCCGGGCGCACGCCCTGGCCTTCATCCAGACCGCAGGCCTTGCCGACCATCTTCTGGCCCAGGGTGAAGCCCTTGGTGCCGGCTTCCGGATCTTTTGGCAGACGGAACAGATCAGTTGCGCCCATGCCCAGTGCGGTACGGGCCTTGGCGGTCAGGCCACGGCCGATGATCAGCGGGATACGGCCGCCAGCCTGAACTTCGTCCAGGATCACGTCAGACTTGAACTTGAACTCGGAGATGGTTTCACCGGCTTCGTTCAGGATCTTGCCTTCGTACGGGCGGATTTCAATCACATCGCCCATGTTCATGTTGTCGACCGGTGCTTCGAATACCAGGGCGCCAGCGTCTTCCATGGTGTTGAAGAAGATCGGGGCAACCTTGTTACCGATACACACACCGCCGGCACGCTTGTTCGGCACGCCCGGGATGTCGTCACCGAAGAACCACAGAACGGAGTTGGTGGCAGACTTACGGGAAGAGCCGGTACCGACTACGTCACCGACGAAAGCAACCGGCAGGCCGCGGGATTTGATTTCGTCGATCTGGCTCATCGGGCCGGTTACGCCGGGCTCTTCGGGCTTCAGGCCGTCGCGCTCCATCTTGTAAGCGGCGCGGGCGTGCAGCGGGATGTCCGGACGGGACCAGGCATCCGGAGCCGGAGACAGGTCGTCGGTGTTGGTTTCGCCAGTCACCTTGAACACCACCATCTTGGTGCTTTCGGGAACCTTGTTCTTCTTGGTGAACCACTCGGCGTTGGCCCAGGACTCAACCACAGACTTGGCAACGGCGTTGCCAGCGTCCATCTTTTCTTTAACGTCGTTGAACGCGTCGAACATCAGCAGGGTGTGCTTGAGTTCTTCACCGGCCAGCTCGGCCAGTTCGCTGTCGTCCAGAAGGTCAACCAGAGTCGCGATGTTGTAGCCGCCCTGCATCATGCCCAGCAGCTGCACAGCTTTCTTTTTGTCGATCAGAGGAGACGTTGCTTCACCCTTAACAATCGCGGTCAGGAACGCAGCTTTAACGTAAGCTGCTTCGTCCACGCCCGGTGGTACGCGGTTTTCCAACAGGTCAACCAGGGTGGCTTCTTCGCCGGCCGGCGGGTTTTTCAGCAGCTCAATCAGACCAGCAGTCTGCTCGGGGTTCAGGGGCTTGGGTGGGATACCCAGGGCTTCACGTTCGGCAACGTGTTCACGGTAGGCTTCTAACACGATATGGACCCTCATCAGTTGGAATGTCCCGCGCCGGAGGCAAGCTTGCCTGGCGGGAGGTTTTTTGGCGAAAAGGCCGCAGGAGCCTCTGAATAACGCCTCAAATCACCGATGGGGTTTCAGGATTTATTCAGAGACTCCTTGATCTGGCGCTGCATTCTATAGGAAACCCCTTATAAAGTTAAGTTGGACAGAGGTCGGAGAGATCTGCTAGCTGCGCTATACTGCCGCGCTTGATGAATCAGACTGCTGCTGAAGCCATGAATGACGCCCTGAAAGAGATACACGAATTTTTGCCCTGCCGCACGCCGGTACAGTGGATTGAGAATGCGCTGGCCAATCAGGATGTGATGCTGATTGACCACGCCCACTGCGAGAAGAAAGCGGCCTCCACCGCGCTGAGCCTGATGTACCGCTATGTGGACAACACCGATCTGCTCAACAAGATGTCCCGCCTGGCCCGGGAGGAGTTGCGGCATTTTGAGCAGGTGCTGGCGATCATGAAGAAGCGGGGGGTGATTTATTCACATCTTTCGCCGGCCCGTTACGCTGCAGGCCTGCGTGAAGCCGTTCGCAAGGATGACCCTGGCCGCTTGGTGGATGTGTTGATTGTAGGCGCCATCATCGAGGCGAGATCCTGTGAACGCTTTGCCGCCCTGGCGCCGCACCTTGATGACAAGCTGGCGGAGTTCTACAACAGTTTGCTGAAATCTGAAGCGCGGCATTACCAGGATTATCTGGTACTGGCACAGCGGGCCAACGGTGGCCCGGTGCAAGATCGGGTGGCGGAGTTTATGGCCATCGAGCAGAAGCTGATTGAAGAGCCGGATACGGAATTCCGGTTTCACAGTGGGCCTCTCGCTTACTGACTCTTCGCCACGGACATTCACAGACGCTCACGGACGAAAGAGAAAAAAATCTCTAAAGCTCCTCACACAGCGTCATCCACCGGGCAATCCCCGCACTTCGGTATTTCTGCTTGTGCAGGATGAAGTAGAAGTGCCGGTCGAACTGGCGGTGAGGGATGGCCAGGGGCACCAGGCTGCCGCGTTTGAAGGCGTCGGCCAGGACCACCTCTGACAGGCAGCCGATGCCCAGGTTGGCTTCTACTGCCCGCTTGATGGCCTCGGTGTGTTCCAGTTCCAGTAGCACGTTCAGGTCTGGCAGTAGCCCGTGCATGCCCCGTTCGAAGCTCTGGCGGGTGCCGGAGCCCTGTTCCCGGAGAATCCAGGTGGCGGCGCGCAGATCGTCGTCGGTCAGTTCGCCCTTGCCGGCCAGCGGGTGGTCAGGGGAGCAGAAGGCCACCAGGCGGTCTTCTCGCCAGGGAATCACTTCCAGCTCCGACGCCTGCAGCTCGCCCTCGATCAAACCGATGTCGAGTTCAAAGTCCCGAACCCGTCTTGCAATGGTGCTGGTGTTGGCAACTTCCAGAGAAACTTTCGGGTGGTTTGGCGAGCTCATGTACTCGGCCATCACGCCTACCGCCAGGTAATTGCCGATAGTGAGTGTGGCGCCCACTTTCAGAGCGCCGACCTCGGAGTGTTTGCTGAAGGCCTGTTCCAGCTCCCTCGCCTGAGCCAGCAGGGCTTCGGCTTTCGGCCGATACAGCCGGCCCAGCTCGTTCAGTTGCAGCCGTTTGCCCACCCGGTCAAACAGCTGGATATCGAATTGGGATTCCAGCTCCTTGAGGGCACTGCTGGCCGCGGATTGCGACATGGCAAGGGATTCCGCCGCCCGGGTAATGTTCTGGAAATGGGCGGCGGCGAGGAAGACCTCGAGTTGGCGGAAGCTGTACTTCATAATCGATCAGGCCGGATAGATGAAAGAAAATGTCCTGTCTGATCGATACGTTAGCCGGTCACTGCCGCCAACACAACCGTGATGGCCGGTTCAGGGGATCATCAGTACCGGGTAGGGGCTGCCGGCCGCCACATGTTCCGTGGTACTGCCGATCATGATCTCCTGAATGGGTGTTGAGCCCCGTTTCCCCATAATGGTCAACAGGGGGCGGGTGTCATTGATGGTTTTCAGGATCTGGTCCACCGGCCGGCCGGTCAGGATATTCCGGTGTACGTTTGGGTGACGCTCTGCCAGTTCATTGATCCTCTGTTCCGTGGCTTCATCAGATTGTTCCGGCTCCTCGGGATGTGCCCATACCACGCGCCCGGTGCGCTGGTTGGCCATGAGCTTTTCAAACACAGCCTGGGCATTGAATGACGCCTTTGATCCATCGGTGGCCAGCAAAATCTCCTCTTCGGCCGCCGGTGGCTCGTCCTGGACCGGAATGATCAATAGCGGAACTTTGGTCATTCGGGCGAGGTTCAGGGCGGTGTTTCCGAAGAACAGTTCCTTGGCTGCCCGATGGCTGCGGTTGCACGCTACGACGCCGTCGGCGTTGAGTTTCTTGGCCAGAGCCTGGACTTCCTGGGCAACAAAGCCCTTGGAAACGTGGGTGGCGGTTTCTATGCCCAGGCTGTTCTTGAGGTGTTCCCCGATCCTCCGTAACCGTTCTGTAGCCGAGCCTTCGGTGTCGTCCGGATGCAGTCGTTTATGGGTCTGCAGGACATAGGTGAGCGTAATCTTCCGGGTGCCCAGGAGTTTGAGCAAAGCTGGCAGCTGTTCCATAGCCTGTTCCCATTCCTTGGTGTAGTCCACGGTCAGAATCAGGTGATCGAGCATGGTGTTCTCCCTGGTGGTTGTTTGTTCTGGGACCAATTTCTTTCAGGCTAGTTCAGGAGTAACCTGAAGACCATGACCCCGGTCAGTTTGTTATCGATGTATATCTATAAAATCGAACACATATATGAGTATTGCCTGTTTTGTCGATTTAACCTGTCGGGTTAAACTTTACCCATTGAATTCCCATATAACCTGTATGAAGTCGCAACAACGAGGCTGCCATGAGTAATCTGATGAAAGAAACGGTCACCAGCGTTCACCACTGGAACGATACTCTGTTCAGTTTCAAGACCAGCCGGGACCCGGGGTTCCGTTTCAAGAACGGGCACTTTGTCATGATTGGTCTGGAAACAGACGGCAAGCCGCTTATGCGGGCCTACAGTATCGCCAGCGCCAACTATGAGGAAGAGCTTGAGTTTTTCTCGATCAAGGTTCCGGACGGCCCACTGACGTCACGACTGCAGAAGATTCAGGTGGGGGATGAAATTCTGGTCAGTCGTAAGCCCACCGGCACCCTGGTGCTGGATAACCTGTTGCCGGGACGCAACCTCTGGCTGATCAGCACCGGCACCGGGCTTGCGCCGTTCATGAGTATTATCAAAGACCCTGAGGTGTATGAAGCCTACGACAAGGTCATCCTGACCCACGGGGTACGGTATGTGTCTGAGCTGGCTTACCAGCAGGATATCCAGGACCTGCCGGAAAACGAGTTTTTCGGTGAGATGGTGCACGGCAAATTGCTGTACTACCCGACGGTCACCCGTGAGCCCTTCCGCAACCAGGGTCGCCTGACCGATGCCATGGAGACTGGCAAGATCACCCGTGATCTCGGTTTGCCCGATTTTGATGTGGAGCAGGATCGCTTCATGATTTGCGGCAGCCCGAGCATGCTCAAGGACACCTGCAGCATTCTCAATAACATGGGCTTCCGTGAGGCTCGCGGCGGCGACATGGGCCACTACGTTATTGAACGGGCGTTTGTGGAGCAGTAAACCGCCTTTGGGCCTGCTGCGGTCTACCTCAGCCAGTTGCGGATCTGCATTGCCAGGCGCTCACCATCGCTGAGCGCCGCGCGCTCTGCCATCAGCTCAGCCAGCACATCCGGGCGGTCGGTAATGATATTATCAACGCCCATATCCAGAAAGCGTGCCATGTCGGACGGTTGATTGACAGTCCACACATGCAGCTCATTGCCCGCCTTGTGCGCCCTGGCGACCGCTGCCGGGGTGGCCCGGTTCAGGCGCAGCGCCAGAATGTCGTAACGATCCTGCCACAAGGGGCCTACCACGAACTGTGCCAGCAACGCGGTTTTCAGGCCCGGTTCCATTTGCTTTGCCAGTTCCAGGCTGGGCCAGTCAGCTGCTGCAATGATAGTGCCTTCCACGGCATTATTTTCTTGCAGGGTCTGGACAACGGCGGTTACCAGTGCCCGCTCGTTGCGGTTCGGTTTCAGGTCAACAAACAGTCGGGCCTGGCCACGGGTGGCCTTGACCGCTTGCTCCAGCGTTGCGATACGCTCATGGGCAAAGTGATCACCAAACCATGAGCCGGCATCCAGATGATGGATGTCGTCATACCGGACATCGCCAATCCGTTCCGGCTTTCCGAATATCCTCGCCATATCCTGGTCGTGCCAGAGCACTGGTACGCCGTCTGCGGTCAGTTGGACATCAATTTCAACGTAGTCGGCACCGTCCTCTACAGCTTGGTGTATGGCGCTGAGAGTATTTTCCGGAGCTTTGAAGGCGCTGCCACGGTGGGCCGTTATGGTCGCTTTGTCTTGCTGGTTCAGCGAGTTGACCACTTGAACGCTTTGGGTCAGTACCAGCGCGATGATCACGACCTCGAGCAGCCAAAGCCGGCGCCCGGTTTTTGCATCCTGTCGGTCCGGAGACGGCTGCTGCCATTGCAGCTTGCGCCCGGGTATTGCTTTGTAGCGGGCGACGATGAGGGTGCCCAGTGTCGAGCTGGCCAGGAAGGTAAGGGCAAGACTGACGAGAAGGTAGCTCCCCACCAACAGGATAACCACGGGCAAGAGGATACTGGCTTTCGCTGGCACAACCCTGAACACACTGGCCGCCAGCAAATCAAACACCAGCGTTACCACGGCCGGCATGGCCAGCACCGCGACAATACCAAGCGACAGGAGACCGACCGTTTCGCGATGAGCGCCGCGGGTGTCGCGGGCACTCTGTTGAAGGGCCGCCATCGGTGTTTGTTGGTCCAGCATCAGGGCCGGGATGGAAAGAATCCAGCGGAGAAACAGGGTGCCGTTGGCCACCACAATGGCACCCAGCATGACCAGACAGAAGCCAAGGAACCACCAGAGAATCGGTGGGCGCTCAAGGTTTAGCAGGTAAGGGTCGAAGTTGTTGAGCAACAGATGTGCGGCGAAGCCCATGGCCGCCAGAAATGGCAAGGCAATCAACAAATGCGCCAGGGTTTGAATGATGGCCAGTAGAGCCAGTTGCGGCAAGCGCCGACCAATCCCCACCAAGGCACGGATGGCTGCCCTCGAGGTGTGATTGCCAGTCTGGGCGGCGATCAAAGTAACCCCGGCCAGTTGGAGGACGATCAGTACCGCTGCAAGTAACAGGGTTACCAGCAGCCAGAGCACGCCGCCCGGCGATGCCAGAAAGTCCAGCAGGCCACCGGTTGTGATGGCCGCGTCACCGGTGAGTGGCCTGAGCAGAGACACCGCGGCAGTAATCAGCGGTGTAAATACCGCGATGGATAAACCGGTGAAGGTCAGGTAGAGCGCAAGCAATGACCGATGATGGTGGCGGAACAGGGCCAAGCCTTGTCTTAGCAGGGGTAGCACGTTATTCGCCTTCCTGGGTCAGCAGTGTGGCTTTCTCCAGCAGTGCCAGGCGCTCATCGAAGGACAGGAAGGGTTCGTCTTCGGTTTGTTGCAGGCTTCCGAACAGTCTGTCTGGATCGAACGCCCAGTTGCTGCAGCGGGTAGTCAATTCGGTACAGGCGAGTAGGGTGCCGGATTCCCGGAGAAAGTACTTCATGCCGGTGTAGGTGTCGGCCAGCATCAGGTCGCGAGCAGGCTCCGTCGGCTCAGACAGCAGGCTTCGGCCAAGCATGTCCCCGGCCAGGTGGCCGTTGCCCGTAGCATCCAGAATGGTCATCGGGATGTCGAACTGGGCAACAATCCGGTTTTCCGGTGCGAATTCACTGAGGTCTGGCCGGCCCGGCGAGCGTATGGCCAGCACGCCGAGGTTGCTGTTCAGCGGCAAGGTCTCATGGTCGTCGCGAACAAAGCCGCCGGATTCATCGGATGTGACAATCACCAGAGTGTTGTCCAGCAGTCCTTCCTGCTCAAGCTGTGTCAGAAAGCGTTCTAGGGAGTTGGCCATGACCACCATGGCCTTTTTGCGAGCCATCTGGGTGGCAGGGAGCCCCGTTGTTTCTTCAGAAGGAGATTGGTTGGCCTGCTCGGCTTCCAGTTCCTGTTCGGCTTCTGGTCCGATGTTGAACGGATGGTGGGTGCCGACATTCAGGGTTGTGACAAACCAGGGGCCGCGTTGGCTATCCAGTTCACTCAGGCGTTCAGCAATGTCCGGGAAGAACGTCGGGTCTGGCGGTCCCCAGCCATCCTGTTCCTGCGCGTGACCAAATGCCTCTGCGCCGGTGACGTTCTCATAGCCCGCCCGGGGCATGAACTGATCTTTTTTCATGTATTCGATTGGCGCAGCTTGCCAGTAAGCGGTGGTGTAGCCCTGATCTTTCAGCTTCCCCGGAAGGCAGTCGGGATTGGCTTTGTCTTCCGCGACGGCCAACATCTTCTCCGATGGCCGGCGCAAGTCGGGGTAGCGCCCACACACCAGGGCAAAGGTGCCGCGATCCGTCTGCCGTTCCATGCTCAGCACGTTGTTGTAGACCCGGAAACCGAAGGCGTCGAACGTCGCCTCCAGAGTGTCGAGAGAGACGATGGGCTGAAGGTTGTGATATTGGCTGATTTTCGGCAGGTAGCCTCCGGACAGCCCCTCGATCATGATCAACAGAACATTGGGTGGCTCGGGATTCTGAAAGTTGCTGGTTTGTTGGTGGAAAAAGTTTGTTCGTCTGTCCAGTTGCTCACTGAGTTCAGTGGTTTCGTCACCGATAGCAGTGCCAACCGGATTGAGCAACGTACCTGGAACCTGGGCGACAGTGCTGGCCACCACATTATTGGCGGGTGTCGTCAGGCTCGGAAACGACAGAGTGTAGAGGCCGGTGACCAGAACGGCGGAACTGATAAGCAGGACTGGCGCACGCTCTGAAGTGGGCACCCATTTTCGATGCAGCCAGTGCAACAGCCAGGCCAGCACGAGGTAGCCCGGGAGGGTTATCAGATAGATGTTGAGCAGGCTGCCGGTAATGAACGTGCTGTCCATACCCTTGCCGGCAAAGGCCAGTTGGAAAAGCGTTCCATGGGCCGTCAGGTGCATGCCGGCCACATAGAGTGCGACGCCCAGGGCGGTGATCAACAGGGCGCGGACAACGCCAACCGATAGATGCAGGAATACGGCCAGCAAAAAAGCCCCGGCAACGTCGCCGCCCAGGGTACCGGGCAGGCTCGGGAGTACCCCGCTTTGAATGATCAGCAGGCCGCGAATCACTGCCAGCCAGATCCAGGCAAGGAAGAAGGTGCGTATGAAACAGGCTGCAAGAGAAGCCCGGTTCCCTGTCATAGGGTTCACTCGTGTCAGTTGCGTTATATGAACAGTATGAGGCAAGAGGCTTGTGCTTCAACCGCTGGAGCTTGCTAAGGTAACGGATCAGATGGCCGGGAAGTTTCTGAAAATTCCTTCGTTATCAGAGCCTTTGTCAGAAAATCATCACTACGGGAAGCGCAGGGGAATGAAAAAAAGTGTCCAAATCGTAATTGCGGGAGCCATCGCGGTGGTGTGCGGCGCGTTTCTCGGCAGTCTGGTGCAGACTCAGTTCAACCTGTCGGCGTTGTCGGCCCTTGGGGCCTCGTTCAGCCTGGTGGATCGCCTCGTTGTCATGGGGCAGGACCTGGTTGGGTTCGCGCCTGTCTATGGGGTGCTGCTGGCCGCTGCATTGGTTCCGGGCTTCCTGGTAACTGCGGGATTGCTCCGGTTGTTGGGCTGGCCCTACCGGGATTTCTGGTATGCCCTTGGTGGAGCTCTTGCGTTGTGGGCAACGCTGGCCCTGGTTGATGTGTTGGCGCCCATGCCGACACTGATCGCAGCAACCCGAACCCTGCCCGGGCTGTTGGCGATGCTGGGGACCGCAGCAGTAGCGGGATGGGTGTTTGCGCAACTGACGGGCAAGATGACCATGACCGTGGCCCGTCATGGTCTGATAGCACCTTTCTTGGTATTGGCCGGCGTGGGCGCTCCGGAGCCGACATTGGCCCAGGAAGCGGCCGATTATCGGATAGACGTGGTCGCTGAAGGGCTTGATCACCCGTGGTCGTTGGCATTCCTGCCAGGGGGTGATTTTCTGGTGACCGAGCGCGCTGGAGAACTGAAAAAAGTATCGCCGGATGGGCATCAGGTGCAGGTGTCGGGTGTCCCGGACGTATTCGCCTCCGGCCAGGCCGGATTGTTTGATGTGCTACTCGAGCCCGGCTTTGATGGCAGGGCGGGGGATGATCGACGTCGTGGTGTGTTCCTCGCCTATGCCTGTGGCACGGTTCGGGAAAATCATCTGTGCGTCGCCCGTGGCCAGCTTGTAGGAAGCGAACTGATGCAAGTGCGGGAAATCTTCAGGGCCAGGCCGGGTAAATATGGTGATGCCCATTACGGTGGGCGCATGGCCTGGCTGGCCGACGGCACCTTGCTGGTAACCCTGGGGGATGGCTTCGATTTTCGGGAGGAAGCACAGAAACTGTCCAGCCATCTGGGCACCATCGTGCGACTGAATCCGGACGGTTCCATTCCGGCGGATAATCCGTTCGTACAGGTGGACGGCGCTCTGCCGGAGATCTTCAGCCTGGGGCATCGAAATGTTCAGGGGCTGGTCTACGATGCCGGTAATGACCGGGTCATCGCTCACGAACACGGCCCCCGTGGCGGTGACGAGATCAACCTGATCGAGGCCGGGCGCAATTACGGCTGGCCGTTGGCCACCGATGGCCGTGACTATACCGGTGCCATGGTAACGCCATTCAAACGATACGAGGGTACCGAGCAACCCCTGTGGTCATGGACGCCGTCCATCGCACCATCGGGCCTGACATTGTATGACGGCCATCAGTTCCCCCATTGGCGAGGCAACCTGTTTGTCGGCGCCCTGGCCAATAAGAGTGTGCATCGGGTTGTTCTCAGCGAGGGCCGGGTTGTGGAAAGCGAGCGCCTGTTTTCTGAGCTTGGTGAGCGTATCCGCGATGTGCGGCAAGGGCCCGACGGCGCCCTGTATCTCTTGACCGACTCAGCCGATGGGCGGTTGCTGCGAGTGTCGGGCCAGGTGCTGGAGCAGGCACAGACCATGACGTTGACGGCCGAAGAGCTGGCCTGGGTTGGAGAACGAATTTTCCGAAACGAATGTGCCGGGCGGCATGAATGCCTGGTGCACTGGAATGAGGGCGAAGCGTTTCCTTCGTTGGGGATTGGCCACTTTATCTGGTATCCGGAGGGCGAAAGCGGACGTTTTACCGAGAGTTTCCCGGCGCTTCTGGACTTTATGGTTGATCGCGGTGTGCAGCTTCCCGGCTGGCTGGAAGACGCCCGCACCCAAGGCGCGCCCTGGCCAGACCGTGCCGGTTTTCTCAGTAGTTCGAGTGCGACCGATGAGGTAAAGGCGCTGCGGGCACTCCTGTATGAAACCCGCGGTTATCAGGTGCGCTTTATCCAGGAACGCGCCGCCCGCTCCCTGGAAACGGTGGTTAATGCCGCGCCCGAAGCGCAGCGGCCGGTTATTCGGGAACGCTTGTGGCAGCTTGGGCAAACGCCCGGTGGTGTCTACGCGTTGATGGACTACGTCAACTTCAAGGGCGAAGGGCTTTCAGAAACGGAGCGCTATGAGGGCGAAGGTTGGGGGTTGTTGCAGGTCTTGCAGGCTATGGATAAGAGCCCGGGGCTTCGCCCGCTGGATCGCTTTCGAGAGGCCGCGGGCCGGGTGCTTACCCGGCGCGCCGAGCTGGCAGAGCAGGCCATAGAGCGGGAACGCTGGTTGCCGGGTTGGCTGCGCCGTCTGGAAACCTATCGGGAGCCCACCGACGGGTAAGGCCTGAGGAAGGGGCGACCCCTGCGGCATCAAGGCTGCAGGGGCTGCTTTTTCAACTCAGCTTCCTTGCCGGGCTGTACTTCCAGCCACCAAAGGTGGCTGTGCCAGTCACCGAGCACAATCCGGCGCGCTGGTTTGTTATTGGCTTCGAGGTGGTGCACGGCCGGACGATGGGTGTGGCCATGAATCATCAGCTGAACGCCGTGGGCTTCGAGCTCCTTGACTACTTCCTCTGGCGTCACATCCATGATGTCTTCCGCCTTGCCCTGGTTCTTGGCCATCGACAGCGCCCGTAATTGCTTTGCCATTTGCTGGCGGTCTTCCAGGGGGCGGGCCAGCATCATCTTCTGCATCTGCGGGTTGCGCATGTTGGCGCGGAATTTCTGGTATTCCACATCGGCAGTGCACAGGCTGTCGCCGTGCAGCAGCAGAGTAGGCGTTCCATACAGATCGATCACCGTCGGGTCGTCCAGCAGGGTGGCGCCGGACCGGTGGCAGAATTCTTCTCCGATCAGGAAGTCCCGGTTGCCATGCATCAGGAAGATATGGGTGCCGCTGTCGCTGAGTTGCTTCAGGGCGGCGGCAATCTGCTCCTGGAGCGGTGTGCGCTCGTCGTCACCAATCCAGGCCTCAAAAAAGTCGCCCAGAATGTAGAGCTGCTCAACCCCTGCTGCCTTCTCTCGCAGGAACGTCAGGAACGCGTCCGTAATATCCGGGCGCGACTCCTCAAGGTGCAGATCCGAGATAAACAGCGTGGTCACGCGTCCTCCAGAACCTCGGCCTTTTCAATAATGACGTCCTCAAATGGCACGTCCTGGTGGCCGGCACGCATGGTGGTGCGAACGGCGCGGATGTTGTTTACGGTCTCCATGCCGTCAACCACTTTGCCGAACACACAGTAGCCCCATCCCTCGGCATTCTTGGCGGTGTGGTCGAGGAATCCGTTGTTCTCCACGTTGATGAAGAACTGGGCAGTGGCAGAATGCGGGTCCATGGTTCGGGCCATGGCGATGGTGCCGACCATGTTGCTCAGGCCGTTGTCGGCTTCGTTCTGGATGGGCTCGCGGGTTTTGCGCGGGGTCATGCCCGGCTCAAAGCCGCCGCCCTGAACCATGAAGTTGCTGATAACACGGTGAAAGATCAGACCGTCGTAAAAACCGTCGCGAACGTACTGCTCAAAGTTCTTTGCGGTTTCCGGGGCTTTTTCGTAGTCCAGTTCCAGTTTGATATCACCGTGGTTGGTCTGCAGCAGAATCATCAGGTCGTCCTGTTAAATAGGGGTTGTGGGTCTGAAGGTTGCATTGTACTCAAGAGTTTCGTCCTGTGCATGAGTCCGGCAACGATTTGTGAGTATAATAGGCGGTTTAAGGGAGCCTGCACCGTGCTCCCCGGATCCATTCCCCGTTGACAGAGATTGTATGAGCGCCGAGTCGAAGAAAGCCCACAATTTTATTCAGAGCCTGATCGAAGACGCCATCGCCAAGGGTGAGCACACTGGCAAGGTCGTTACCCGTTTTCCGCCGGAGCCCAACGGCTACCTGCACGTTGGTCACGCCAAGTCGATCTGCTTGAACTTTGGTATTGCGCAAACCTTCGGTGGCGAGTGTAACCTTCGCTTTGACGACACCAACCCGGAAAAGGAAAGTCAGGAATACATTGATGCCATCAAGCAGGACGTCGAGTGGCTGGGCTACGAGTGGGCGGACGACGTACGTTACGCCTCAGATTACTTTGACCAGCTGTACGCCTTTGCCGAGGAGTTGATCGAGAAAGGCAAGGCCTATGTGTGTGCACTGAATGCTGAGCAGATGGCTGAATACCGTGGTTCCCTGAAGGAGCCCGGCAAGAAAAGCCCATACCGGGACCGCCCGGTGGAAGAAAGCCTGCAGTTGTTCCGGGACATGCGCGACGGCAAGTTCCAGAACGGCGAGTTGGTGTTGCGGGCCAAGATCGATATGGCCTCCCCGAACATCAACCTGCGGGACCCGATTCTTTACCGCATTCGCTACGCCGACCATCACCAGACCGGAAGCAAGTGGTGCATCTACCCGATGTACGACTTCACCCACCCGATTTCTGATGCCTTGGAGGGGATTACTCACTCCCTGTGTACGCTCGAATTCGAAGACCACCGGCCCCTGTATGACTGGGTGCTGGATAACATCACCGTTCCGTGCCATCCGCGCCAGATTGAGTTTGCGCGGCTGAACCTGAATTACACCATCACCAGCAAACGCAAGCTGAAGCGCCTGGTGGACGAACATGTGGTAGAGGGATGGAACGATCCGCGTATGCCGACTATTTCCGGCATGCGCCGCCGTGGTTACACCCCGGAATCCATACGCAGCTTCTGCGACATGATCGGTGTTAACAAAGCTGGTGGTACCGTTGATGTAGGTATGTTGGAGTATGCCATCCGGGAAGACCTGAACGACCGGGCGCCCCGCGCCATGTGCGTCATGCGCCCGCTAAAAGTGACTCTCACCAACTACCCGGCTGATCAGACCGAAACCCTGACCTTGCCGGTGCATCCGCAGAAGCCGGAGATGGGTGAGCGGGACGTCACCTGGAGCCAGACTCTGTACATCGACCGGGAAGACTTCGAGGTGGAGCCGCCGCGTAAGTGGAAACGTCTGGCGCCGGAGCAGGCGGTGCGTCTGCGCGGAGGTTACGTGATGACCTGTAAAGAGGTGGTGCGCGATGACAGCGGTGAGATCGTTGAACTCAAATGCGAGTACGATCCGAACACGTTGGGTGTGAACCCGGAAGGTTACAAGCCTAACGGCGTGATTCACTGGGTATCGGCCAATGACAGCATCGAAACCGATATCAACCTGTATGACCGACTGTTTAACCACGAGAGCCCGGACAGCGACAAGGAAGGTGACTTCCTGGATCACCTGAACCCGGAGTCTCTGGTGGTGCTGAAGGGCGCGCGGGTTGAGAAAAGTCTGGCCGAGCCAAGGACCGATTTACCGTATCAGTTCGAGCGTGAGGGCTATTTCTTCTGTGATCAGGAGCTGACAGCCAAGGCCGGCAAGCCGGTGTTCAACCGGACAGTCACACTTCGGGATTCCTGGGGCAAGGGAGGCAAGTAATGCGTATCTACAATACGCTGACGCAGCAGAAGGAAGCGTTCAAGACCATCGAGCCGGGTAAGGTACGCATGTACGTGTGTGGCATGACGGTCTACGACTACTGCCACCTGGGCCACGCCCGGGTGTTGGTGGCCTTCGATGTGGTTACCCGTTACCTGCGCCACCGTGGCTATGATGTGACTTACGTGCGTAACATCACCGACATCGACGACAAGATCCTGCGCCGGGCCGATGAAAATGGTGAGGTCTACACCGACCTGACCGACCGCATGATTCACGCCATGCATGAAGACGAAGCTCGCCTGGGTGTGCTGGCTCCCAGCGATGAGCCGCGGGCTACCGCCTACATCGACGATATCATCGCCATGATCCAGACGCTGATTGCGGGCAACCATGCCTACGCGGCTGATAACGGTGACGTGTATTTCGCGGTGGATTCCTTCCCGGACTACGGCAAACTGAGCAAGAAAAAACTCGAAGACCTGGTGGCAGGTGCCCGGGTGGATGTGCAGGAAGCCAAGCATAGTCCTGCGGATTTTGCCTTGTGGAAGGCCGCCAAGCCTGGTGAAGTGAGTTGGCAGTCTCCCTGGGGCGATGGCCGGCCGGGCTGGCATATCGAGTGCTCGGCTATGTCCACCAAGTGCCTGGGCGACACCTTCGACATTCACGGTGGCGGGCCGGATCTGCTGTTCCCGCACCACGAGAACGAAATTGCCCAGTCGGAATGTGCCACCGGCCACAAGTTTGTACATACATGGATGCACGCCGGCGCCATTCGGGTGAACAAAGAGAAGATGTCCAAGTCTTTGGGCAACTTCTTTACCATCCGGGAAATCCTGGAAAAGTATCCGGCGGAAGTGGTGCGCTACTTTCTGGTCTCCAGCCATTATCGCAGCCAGGTGGACTATTCCGAGGAAAGTCTTGCTGAGGCAGGGCGGACGTTGACCAAGCTGTATCATGCCCTGCGGGGTATTACCCCGGCCAAGGACAGTGACGTGCCGGAGACCGACCACGATCACCGGTTCGCCGAAGTGATGGACGACGATTTCAATACCGCCGGTGCCATCGCGGTTTTGCATGCCGTGGCCAACGACATCAATCATCACCGCCGTGAAGGCGATGACGAGCAGGCCAAGCGCAGCGCAGCCATTCTGGTTCGTCTGGGTGGCGTGCTGGGGCTGCTTCAGCAAGACCCGGAAGCTTTCTTCCAGGCCGATACCGGTAGTGAGCTGACTGCTGAAGATATTGAGGCCATGATTCAGGACCGCGCCGATGCCCGCAAAGCGAAAGATTTTGCTGGGGCCGATCGTATCCGGGATGAGCTGCTCGAAAAGGGTATTATTCTGGACGACAGTCGCGAAGGCACCACCTGGCGCCGGGCCTGACTCGCACCATTACACCTAAAGCCGCATTGTGCTGCATGGGAATGACCTTGTAGGGAATTTCACGTACAATGCGGCGCTCAAATCAGAATGCCCCGCGCCCGTGGCGCTAGAAGGGGAGTCGGGAACTACAAACCCATTGAGGCAAGCAACGATGACAGAACGCGTTCAAGTTGGCGGCATCCAGATCGCCAAGAATCTGTACGATTTCGTAAATAACGAAGCGATCCCGGGCACCGGTGTTGACGCTGACAAATTCTGGGCCGAGTTCGACAAAATTGTGAACGAACTGGCTCCGCGCAACCGCGAATTGCTGGCCAAGCGTGACGCCCTCCAGGAAAAGATGGATGCCTGGAACCGTGACCACAAGGGCCAGAAGCTGGACATGGCTGAGTACAAGGCGTTCCTGAAAGAGATCGGTTACCTGGTCGATGAGCCCGCCGATTTCAAAATCTCTACTGCCAACGTAGATCCGGAAATCGCTACCATGGCCGGCCCGCAATTGGTTGTTCCGGTGATGAACGCCCGTTTTGCCCTGAACGCCGCCAATGCGCGCTGGGGTAGCCTGTACGATGCGCTGTATGGCACCGATGCCATCTCTGAAGAAAACGGTGCCGAGAAAGGCCGCGGTTACAACCCGGTACGTGGTGCCAAGGTTATCGAGTGGGCCCGTAATCTGCTGGATGGCTCAGCGCCCCTGGCGTCCGGCAGCCACAAGGATGCCGCAAAATACTACATCGATGGCGGCAAGCTGGCGGTGAAACTGCAGAATGGTGAAGTCACCGGCCTGAAAGACGAGTCCGGCTTTGTTGGCTACACCGGTGCCGCCGATGCCCCTACTGGCGTTCTGCTGGTGAAGAATGGCATGCACTTTGAAATCCAGATCGATGCCAGCCATCCGATAGGCAAAGACGATGGTGCCAACGTCAAAGACGTGCTGATGGAATCTGCCCTGACTACTATCATGGACTGCGAAGACTCCGTTGCGGCGGTAGACGCAGACGACAAGGTAGTAGCCTATAAGAACTGGCTCGGCCTGATGAAAGGTGACCTGGAAGAGTCCTTCGAGAAGGGCGGCCAGATGATGACTCGCCGTATGAACGGCGACCGCACCTACACCGGTGCTGATGGCAGCGAACTGACCCTGAAGGGCCGCAGCCTGCTGTTCGTTCGTAACGTTGGCCACCTGATGACCAACCCGGCCATCCTGCTGAAAGACGGTAACGAGATTCCGGAAGGCCTGATGGATGGCCTGGTCACTTCACTGATCGCCATTCACGATCTGAAGGCTGATGGCAAGTTCCAGAACAGCACCAAGGGCTCTGTTTACATTGTTAAGCCCAAGCAGCACGGTCCGGAAGAGGTGGCGTTCACCAACGAATTCTTCGGTCGTGTTGAAGATGCGCTTGGCCTGCCGCGCTTTACCCTGAAAGTGGGCATCATGGATGAAGAGCGCCGTACCACGGTGAACCTGAAAGCCTGTATCCACGCTGCCAAAGATCGCACCGTGTTCATTAACACCGGCTTCCTGGACCGCACCGGCGACGAGATTCACACCTCCATGGAGCTGGGTCCGTTCATCCGTAAGGGCCCGATGAAGCTGGCTACCTGGATCAACGCCTACGAGCAGTGGAACGTAGATATCGGCCTGGAAGCGGGTCTGTCTGGTGTTGCGCAGATTGGTAAGGGTATGTGGGCCATGCCTGACCTGATGGCCGGCATGCTGGAAGCCAAGATTGGCCACCCGAAGTCTGGCGCCAACACCGCCTGGGTTCCGTCGCCGACGGCCGCTACCTTGCACGCCACCCACTACCACCAGGTGAACGTGTTTGATGTGCAGAAAGAGCTGGCTAACCGTCAGCGGGCGTCTCTGGACGACATCCTGACGGTTCCGGTGATGGACGATCCGTCTTCACTGAGCGCGGAAGACATCCAGCAGGAGTTGGACAACAATGCCCAGGGTATCCTTGGCTACGTTGTACGCTGGATCGACCAGGGCGTGGGCTGTTCCAAGGTGCCGGACATCAACGATGTAGGCCTGATGGAAGACCGCGCGACCCTGCGTATCTCTTCACAGCTGCTGTGCAACTGGCTGTACCACGGTATCTGCTCCGAAGAGCAGATCATGGAAACCATGAAGCGCATGGCTGCCGTAGTAGACAAGCAGAACGCCGGTGATGCCGCGTACCGCAACATGGCCCCGAACTTCGACGACAGCATCGCCTTCCAGGCAGCTGTGGATCTGGTTCTGAAAGGCCGTGAGCAGCCGGCCGGCTACACCGAGCCGCTTCTGCACGCCTACCGCCAGAAGGCCAAGGCCAAGTACGGGCAGTAATCTGCTCCGCGTTCAAAAAAACCCGCTCCGGCGGGTTTTTTTTGGGTCTGACCCCGAACGGGGTCTGACCCACCTTTGCTGACTTCCACTCGTGGACTGACCCATTTTGGCCCCATGGGTTCTAGCTGCGGGGCAGGGGCGGGCAAAAGGGGGTCGGTCCCCTTTGGGGACAGACCCTTGGGGCACTGACCCATTTTGGACCCATGGGCTCGAGCTTTGGCATTGGGGTCTGTCCCCGAATGGGGACTGACCCTTTTTAGATCCATGGGCTCGAGCTTCGGGGCGGGGACGGGCAAAGGTGGGTCAGTCCCCCAGGGGTCTGTCCCCGAATGGGGACTGACCCATTTTGGACCCATGGGTTCTAGCTAGGGGGCAGGGACGGGCAAAAGTGGGTCAGTCCCCTTTGGGGACTGACCCTGACAGACAGCTAGCGGTGAAGCACATCCGCCGCGTAAAGGGTGTTCTCCAGCAGGGTGGCGATGGTCATGGGGCCTACGCCGCCGGGGACCGGGGTGATGTACGCCGCGCGTTCGGCGGCTGCGGCGAAGTCTACGTCGCCGCAGAGCTTGCCGTCGTCCATGCGGTTGATGCCCACGTCAATCACCGTGGCGCCGGGTTTTACCCACTCGCCTTTGATAATGCCTGGCTTGCCGACGGCGGCAATCAGGATGTCCGCCTCGCCCACAAACTTCTCCAGATTGTCGGTGAACCGGTGGCATACGGTGGTGGTGGCGCCTTTCAGCAGCAGTTCCATGCTCATGGGGCGACCCACGATGTTTGAGGCGCCGACAATGACCGCGTGCTGACCTTTGTAGGGTGTGCCTATGGAGTCGAGCAGGGTAATGACGCCGGCCGGTGTACAAGGGCGCAGGCAGGGCTTGCGCTGCATCAGGCGGCCGATGTTGTAAGGGTGAAAGCCGTCCACGTCTTTATCCGGGCGAATCTTCACCAGAATCGGGTCGGCGTCGAGGTGTGAGGGCAGGGGGAGCTGAACCAGGATGCCATCTACCGCGGGGTTTTCGTTCAACTCATCAATCAGTGCTTCCAGGGCCGCCTGAGAGGTGTCTTCGGGCAGGTCATAGGACAGCGACAGAATGCCCGCTTCATCGCAGGCTTTGCGTTTATTGCCCACGTACACGTGGGAGGCGGGGTCGTTGCCCACCAGAACCACTGCCAGGCCGGGTGCTCTCAGGCCTTTGGCTTTCCGGGCCTGTACGCCCGCAGCCACCTGTTGTCGAACCCGGGCGGCGATCTCTTTTCCGTTAATCAGTTTGGCGCTCATGTTTCCGTCTTGTCGGTTGGGCATGAATAGTGAAGAAGTGAAGGCCGGGCATTGTCTCATGCTTCGGCATTTACGCCAATGCGCTGAACCGGGACTCAGGCAAAGCTCCTTGGGGAACTTTTTGTGCCTGCCCGGGTCTTTTTAGGCAACGTTATCTCTATGATTTTTGAAATCGTTGTTGACGGATGCCTCAGCCGCCGGTAATATGCGCGCCAACTTTGCTGAGGCACTTGTTGTTCAGTCGAAACGGGGTATAGCGCAGTCTGGTAGCGCGCCTGCTTTGGGAGCAGGATGTCGGGAGTTCGAATCTCTCTACCCCGACCATTTTCTGGATATTCAGGTGGGCGAACGGTCAAGCGCCCGTAGCTCAGCTGGATAGAGCATCCGCCTTCTAAGCGGATGGTCGCAGGTTCGAGTCCTGCCGGGCGCGCCATCAAGTCGTGAGTCCGGACCGGATCGCCAAACCAGCAAAGTTGAAGCAAGCAGTAGTGAGTGCCAAAGGCACCTCCCTGATGTGGTGGACGTAGCTCAGTTGGTAGAGCTCAGGATTGTGACTCCTGCGGTCGAGGGTTCGAACCCCTTCGTCCACCCCACTTTTCCCCTTGTTTGTTTTTCTGCCTGTCTGTACGGCGTTTGGTCGTTTCGGTACAGTGCCAGATACGCGAGAGTGGCGGAATTGGTAGACGCACTGGATTTAGGTTCCAGCGGGGCAACCCGTGAGAGTTCGAGTCTCTCCTCTCGCACCACCCTTTCTTTTTTCAGTAATGCCCCCATTTTTGTCTATGTCGGTTGTGGCGCTGGTCTCAAAGCGATATTCAGCCTTACCGGGTGATTCTCTCGGTGGGGTAAACCGTGATAAACTACCGGCTTTTAATTTTGCGTCCCTTTCGGGCTTGTCGCTTTGAACAGGGTTTGTCTTAATTTTCATTCACCTACAGAATCTGTAATTTGAGGAACTTCCATGCAAGTGTCTGTTGAAACGACCTCTAACATCGAGCGTCGCATGACGATTGGTGTGCCCGCCCAGGAAATCGATCAGGCGGTTCAGAAACGCCTGCAGGAAACTGCCCGTTCCGTGCGCCTGAACGGTTTCCGTCCTGGCAAGGTGCCCATGAGCGTGGTCAAGCGTCGTTTCGGTGACAGCGTTCGCCAGGAAGTGGTTGGCGAGGCCATGCGCGACCATTACATCAAGGCACTGCAGGAGCAGGATATCAACCCGGCTGGCTGGCCGAAGTTTGAACCGAAAACCATGGAAGAGGGCAAAGACCTCGAGTTCGTCGCCATCTTCGAAGTGCTGCCTGAAATCGAGCTGGGCGACCTGTCCAAGGTTGAGGTAGAGAAGCCGGTTGCTGAAGTGACCGACAAAGACATCGATACCATGATTGACAACCTGCGTCGTCAGCAGGCCACGATGAAAGAAGTCAAGCGCAAGTCCAAGAACAAAGATGTTCTGACCATCGACTTCAAAGGCTTCATCGAAGGTGAAGAGTTTGAAGGCGGCGCCGCTGAAGGCCATCGTCTGACTCTGGGTTCTGGTCAGATGATCCCGGGCTTCGAAAAGGCCATTGTTGGTGGTAAGGCCGGTGAAGATCTGGAAATCGAAGTGGAGTTCCCCGAGGACTACCACAACGAAGACCTGGCTGGTAAGCCTGCCAAGTTCGATATCAAGATCCACAAGGTAGAAGAGCCGCAGCTGCCGGAACTGGACCAGGAGTTCTTCAAGAAGTTCGGTATTGAAGCCGAAGACGAAGCGACCTTCCGTGAAGAAGTGAAGAAAAACATGGAGCGCGAGCTCAAGCAGGCGGTGTCCAACAAGGTCAAGAACGACGTTGTTGACGGACTGCTGGAAACCACCGAGCTGGAGATTCCGGCTGCCCTGGTGGATCAGGAAATTGATCGCCTGCGTCAGGATGCCGTTCAGCGTTTCGGCGGCCAGGTTGACTTCCAGCAACTGCCCAAGGAAATCTTCGAAGAGCAGGCCAAGCGCCGCGTGAAGACTGGTTTGTTGTTCCAGGAAGTGGTCAAGAAGAACGACCTGAAGGCCGAGCCGGCCCAGGTGGATGAAAAGATCCAGGAGATCGCATCTACGTATGAACAGCCTGAAGAGGTTGTTGCGCACTTCACCAACAACCCGGACCAGAAAGCTCAGATCGAGTCATCTGTTCTGGAAGATGCCGTGGTGGACTATGTGCTTGGTCAGGCCAAAGTGAAAGAGAAGAAAATGAAGTACGAAGAAGCGGTTCAGGCCGGTCAGCCCCAGCGCTGATGGCCCCGGGCCTGGCCCGGAGTCGCTTTCTGGAAACAGCCGGCGTGTCCGGCTGTTTTCATCTGGGCTCACTGGTGGCAGAGTATAAGGGTATCCTGACGATCACTTCCGGATATCCTGCCACAGGAGTCCATGCCCATTGTCCATAAGGAGTTCAGGCGCACATGACGCAGAAACCGTTTGATGGCCCTACAATGATAACCAACGCCGGTCTGGTGCCGATCGTAATTGAACAGACGGCACGCGGAGAGCGTTCCTTTGATATCTATTCCCGGCTGCTCAAGGAACGGGTGATTTTTCTGGTTGGCCCGGTCGAAGACCACATGGCAAACCTGGTCGTTGCTCAGCTGCTGTTCCTGGAATCCGAAAATCCGGACAAGGACATCCACCTTTATATCAACAGCCCAGGCGGCTCTGTGACTGCCGGTATGTCCATCTACGACACCATGCAGTTTGTAAAGCCGGATGTTGCCACCTTGTGTATCGGCCAGGCGGCCAGCATGGGCGCCTTCCTGCTGTCAGGGGGCACCAAGGGTAAACGGGCGTGCCTGCCGAATTCCCGGGTGATGATTCATCAGCCGCTGGGTGGTTACCAGGGGCAGGCGACGGATATCGAGATTCATACTCGCGAAATCCTGAAGATTCGCCATACCCTCAACACCTTGCTGGCGGAGCACACCGGCCAGGATCTGGAGACCATCGCGCGCGACACTGACCGCGACAATTTCATGGATCCGCAGCAGGCGAAAGAGTACGGGTTGATCGATACAATACTTGATAAGCGCGTACCGAATAAATAATACTGAAAGTCATCGCATCATCCCTGGTCGGCGTATTGTTTGATTGCGCCGACCAACGAAGAACAGAGGTATTTCAATGGCAGATGAAAGAAACGGCAGAGGCGACGATAACGGCAAGTTGCTGTACTGCTCGTTTTGTGGAAAGAGCCAGCATGAAGTCCGTAAGCTCATTGCAGGGCCCTCGGTGTTCATCTGCGACGAGTGCGTTGACCTGTGCAACGACATTATTCGCGAAGAGATTCAGGAAAACGCCCAGGAAGAGGCCAGTGATCGTCTTCCCACACCGGCGGAAATCCGCGAGACCCTGAACGAATATGTGATTGGCCAGGACCGCGCCAAAGTTGTGCTGTCGGTCGCGGTTTACAACCACTACAAGCGCCTGCGCTATGGCGAAGGCAAAAGTGACGTTGAACTGGGCAAGAGCAATATTCTGCTGATTGGTCCGACCGGTAGTGGCAAGACTCTGCTGGCCGAGACGCTGGCTCGGATGCTGAATGTGCCGTTCACCATCGCCGACGCGACCACGCTCACCGAAGCCGGTTATGTGGGTGAAGATGTCGAGAACATCATCCAGAAGCTGCTGCAGAAGTGTGACTACGATGTCGAAAAGGCTCAGCGTGGCATTGTCTATATTGACGAAATCGACAAGATTTCCCGCAAATCCGATAACCCGTCCATCACCCGAGATGTTTCCGGTGAAGGTGTGCAGCAAGCGCTCCTGAAACTGATCGAGGGTACGGTCGCGTCGGTTCCGCCCCAGGGTGGTCGCAAGCATCCGCAGCAGGAGTTTCTGCAGGTAGACACCACCAACATGCTGTTTATTTGCGGTGGCGCTTTTGCCGGCCTGGAGAAAGTGATCCAGGAGCGTTCGGAGCGCAGTTCCATAGGCTTTTCCGCAACGGTGAAGAGCCAGGACGACAGCAAGAATACCGGTGACATCATCCGTGATGTCGAAACCGAGGATCTTGTGAAATTTGGCCTGATTCCGGAGTTTGTTGGCCGTTTGCCGGTGGTTGCTACGCTGACTGAGCTGGATGAAGAAGCCCTGGTGCAAATCCTCACCGAGCCCAAGAACGCGCTGACCAAGCAGTATCAGAAACTGTTTGATATGGAAGGCGTGGAGCTGGACTTCCGGGAAGACGCACTGCGTGCCGTGGCGCGCAAGGCGATGGAGCGTAAAACCGGCGCCCGGGGCCTCCGTTCAATCATGGAAGCCACACTGCTGGACACCATGTATCAGATTCCATCTGAACATGATGTCTCCAAGGTGGTGATTGATGCCAGTGTCATCAGTGGTGACTCTGAGCCATTCAAAATCTACGCAAGCAGTGACCATGCCAAGGCGGTACCCGAGGACTGACTCTGTTCTGTGGGTATTTGGCAGTGCATTGAAAAGGGGCGACTATCGCCCCTTTTTCATGACGCTGAATGCTGTTCCTGCCCATCGGTTCCTTTCGTAAAAAGATTGCAATTTTCGCCGCCGCCCCAATGATGGGTGATATGCTGAATAAAATGCTGTCAGAGGATTCCCTATGACCCGTATATCTGAAGAAACTGTGCAAGACTACCCGTTACTCCCGCTGCGGGACGTAGTGGTGTTTCCGCACATGGTGGTCCCGTTGTTTGTGGGCCGGGAGAAGTCCATCCAGGCACTGGAAGCCGCGATGGAGGGCAGCAAGGAAATCCTTCTGGTCGCCCAGAAAGACGCCTCAACCGATGAGCCTGGTGCCGTGGATGTATTCTCCATGGGTACTTTGGCCACCGTACTGCAGATGCTTCGTCTGCCGGATGGTACCGTCAAGGTGCTGGTTGAGGGCAATGCCAGGGCCAGCATTGCCGATATTTCCGAGGGTGATTTCCTGTCAGGACAGGCCATTCTGATGGAAGAAGAGTCGTTGCCTGAGCGCGAGGAGGATGTGCTCACCAAGACCCTGATGGACGAATTCGAAAAGTATGTGAAGCTGTCCAAGAAGGTGCCGTCAGAGGTTTCCAATGCCTTGACGGGTATTCAGGAGCTTGAGCGCCTGGTGGATACCATGGCGGCCCATCTTGAAATGCGGATTCCCGAGAAGCAGGAATTGCTGGAGGCACTGGACGTTCGCAAGCGTGTTGACCTGCTGCTGGGCAAACTGGACGGCGAGATCGACCTGATTGAGGTGGAAAAGCGCATCCGCGGCCGCGTCAAGAAACAGATGGAGCGGAGCCAGCGTGAGTATTACCTGAACGAGCAGATGAAGGCCATCCAGAAAGAGATGGGCAATCTGGGCGAAGGCAATAACGACTTCGAAGAGCTTGAGCAGAAGCTCGAGGAAGCGGGCCTGCCGGAAGAGGCGCGCAAGAAAACCGAAACAGAACTCAACAAACTGAAGATGATGTCGCCCATGTCAGCGGAAGCCACCGTTGTGCGGGGTTACATCGACTGGATGCTGGCGGTGCCCTGGAAAAAACGCAGCCGCGTGCGTCACGATCTGGAGAAGGCCCGTGAGATCCTGGATAAGGACCACTACGGCCTGGATGAGGTGAAGAAGCGCATCCTTGAGTACCTGGCAGTGCAAAGCCGTGTGAAGAAGGTCAAGGGGCCTGTGCTTTGCCTGGTTGGGCCTCCCGGCGTAGGCAAGACGTCGCTTGGGCAGTCCATCGCTAAGGCGACCAACCGCAAGTATACCCGGATGGCCCTGGGCGGCGTTCGGGACGAAGCAGAGATTCGCGGCCACCGGAAAACCTACATCGGCGCTTTGCCAGGCAAGCTTTTGCAGAAGCTGTCGAAGGTTGGCGTGAAGAACCCGCTGTTCCTGTTCGATGAAATCGACAAGATGGGCATGGACCACCGGGGTGATCCGGCGTCTGCCCTGCTTGAGGTGCTGGACCCTGAACAGAACCACACCTTTAACGATCACTACCTGGAGGTGGATTACGACCTCTCTGACGTGATGTTCGTGTGTACTTCCAACTCCATGGATATTCCGCCGGCCCTGCTGGACCGGATGGAGATCATCCGGATTCCGGGCTACACCGAGGAAGAGAAGGTCAATATCGCTCTGCGCTACCTGTTGCCCAAGCAGATCAAGGCGAACGGTTTGCGCAAGGACGAACTGAAGATTCCCGAACAGACACTGCGTGACCTGATCCGCTACTACACTCGTGAGGCGGGTGTGCGGGGCCTGGAGCGGGAAATCGCCAAGATCTGCCGGAAAGTGGTCAGGGAGCACGTAGAGGCCAACGACAAGGCCTCTGTGACCCTCTCGCCCGAGATGCTGGAGGACTACTCCGGCGTCAAGAAATTCAAGTATGGTCTGGCGGAAGAGAAGAACGAGATTGGTCAGGTGACCGGGCTTGCCTGGACCCAGGTGGGTGGCGAGTTGTTGACCATCGAATGTGCTCTGACCCCAGGTAAAGGTCGAGTGGTCAAGACCGGTTCATTGGGGGACGTCATGCAGGAGTCGATTCAGACGGCCCTGACGGTGGTTCGCAGCCGGGCTTCTGGCCTTGGCATTGCCGATGACTTCCACGAAAAACACGATCTCCACGTGCATGTACCTGAGGGTGCAACGCCAAAAGATGGCCCCAGTGCCGGTATTGGCATGTGCACAGCGCTGGTGTCAGCACTGACCAAAATTCCGGTCCGGGCCGAGGTGGCCATGACCGGTGAGATTACCCTTCGGGGTAAAGTTCTGGCGATTGGCGGGCTCAAGGAGAAGCTGCTGGCAGCCCATCGGGGTGGCATCAAGACCGTCATTATTCCCGATGAAAATGTCAGGGATCTCAAGGAGATACCGGATAATATAAAAGACTCTCTTGAGATTCGTCCGGTGAAGTGGATTGACGAGGTTCTGGACATTGCACTGGCTTACCAGCCGGAACCGCGCACCGCCGATTCGGCAAAAGAGGGCGCCTCGTCGAAAGCCGGAGATGACGCCGGCGATGCTGCCGAGCGCATAAATACACATTAAACCCCCGATGAGTTGTTGACATGCCTGAGAGCCCGTTGGTATAACTGTTTCGCCGTGAAGCAGCCAATACCAAGGGCTCCCGCGCAGTAAGTGCCTATTCCGAACACCGGTGTACTACCGAAAGGAATAAGAAAACTGAAGAATGGAATTCTCCGACCGCATATGCGATAGTCGGGAACGTCCTCGAAAAACAAACCGACCTATAACATCTTCAACCTGAAATCGAAGGGGTTTAGTGTGAACAAGTCCGAACTTATCGATGCAATTGCAGAGTCCGCAGATATCTCCAAAGCTGCAGCTGGCCGTGCGCTGGATGCCATGACCAACTCCATCACTGGAGCACTGAAGAAAGGCGATCAGGTTACCCTGATCGGCTTCGGTACCTTTTCTGTGAAAGAGCGCGCCGCCCGTACTGGCCGCAACCCGCAGACTGGCGCTGAAATCAAGATTCCGGCCTCTAAAGTGCCTGGATTCAAAGCAGGCAAGGCCCTGAAAGACGCCGTTAAGTAAAGGCTCTTTCTTTGGCAGCTTTCGCTTGCGAAAGCTGCCGCAAGAATTCAAGGCGCATTCCGGACAGGGTGCGCCTTTTTACGTTAAAGTGCAGCCGCCTCACCAATAACACCAGCACGACCTTGAACAGGGATTCAGGAACAACATGCTTCAAGATATTCGGGATAACGCCCAGGGTACTATTGCAAAGGTTATTATCGGCCTTCTGATCATTTCTCTGTCAATCTGGGGGATGGACGCCATTGTTGGCGGTTTTTCCGGTGAGCCGGAAGTGGCCACTGTTAACGGAGACTCCATCACCGAGCGGGAGTTTTTGCGCACCGTGCAGCTGGAAACACAGCAGCGGCTCATGCAGATGGACAGCCCGGATCCCTCCATGCTGGATGAAGATCAGATCCGTCGGGATGTGCTGGAATCCCTGATCCAGGAGCGGGTGCTGACCCTCGACGCCCAGGCCCAGGGACTGGAGCTGTCGGATGCCGACATCGATGCGCTGATTACCCAGATGCCCCAGTTCCAGGTAGACGGTCAGTTTAACCGTGACCGGTTTGTGGCGACTGTGCGCAATGTTGGCATGGGCGTGGGTGAATTCCGCGAGAACATGCGGAAGAACTACGTGGTCAACCAGATTCGTGCGTCCATCGCGCAGACCGGTATTGTGGCCAGTGAAAACGCCGCACAACTGTTACGTATCCAGAATCAGACCCGCGATTTCCGTGTGCTGACCGTCAACGCAGACTCCCTGTCTGAGCAGATTACGGTAACCGAAGAAGAGATTCAGGCGTTTTACGACGACAACGCCGATCAGTTCCGTGAGCCCGAGCAGGTTAACGCGGCTTACATTACGCTGTCGTTGGGCGCCCTGGCGGATGCGATCGAAATCTCCGAGGAAGACCTGCGGGCCTTTTACGATGAGCAGGCCGAAGAATACGCCCGTGAGGAGCGGCGCGCTGCCCATATCCTGATTGAAGACGGTAGCGACGCTGAAGCCACCATCGCGTCCATTCAGGAGCGTTTGGAGGCAGGTGAATCGTTCGCGGACCTGGCCGAGGAATTTTCCGCTGATACGGTTTCCGCCCGTGACGGTGGTGACCTGGGTTATGCCGGCCGTGGTGTCTACGATGAGGCCTTCGAGAACGCGCTCTTTGCCCTGGAAGACGGTGAAGTGTCCGGCCCTGTTGAAACCAGCTTTGGTATTCACCTGATCCGACTGGAGGGCGTGCGTCGTTCCGATGTGCCGTCGTTTGAGTCGTTGCGGGACGAGCTGCGTGATGAACTGGCTCGTAGCCGTGCCAGCGAGCGTTTTGCTGAAGTGCGTGCCCAGTTGGCGGACGCAGCCTACGCGGCGGACGATCTGGCGGGCCCTGCAGCAGAGCTTGGTCTGGACGTGCGGGAAGTGGACGGGGTAACCCGGGAGGGTGGAGCCGCGCCTTTCGATCACGCCGGGCTGGTGCGTCAGCTGTTTTCCGATGACGTACTGCAGGGCGGTTTCAATACCGAACTGATCGATGTTGGTGACAATGCGTCTGTGGTGGCTCGCGTCCGCGAATATTTCGAGCCTCGTCAGCGTGAGCTGGCCGATGTTCGTGACGACATTGCCGCCATGTTGGAAGCGCGCAAGACCCGGCAGGTGCTTGAGGCGAGAGTGGATGAGCTGATGGCTGCCCTGGAGGCGGGAGAAGATCCCGAATCGCTGAATGCCGGTGACTGGCAGCGTTTCGAGAACCAGGGGCGAGACGGTGCTAACCTGAGCCGATTTGTGGTTCAGCGTGCCTTTGCCATGCCACGCCCGGACGAAGGTAATCCTTCCATGGCCAAAGCCGTTGGCCAGCGTGAAGCAGCGATCATTCTGGTTGATGCCGTAAACGAAGGTGCGGTGGATACAGATGGCGCTGAATACCAGCAGTTGCGTCAATTCCTGACCCAGCTCGAGGGCCAGCGTGAGTACATGGCTTATCAGCAATACCTGAGAAACACCGCGGAGGTCGACAGGGATTGATTCCCGGGTGCGATCAAGAGTGATTAAAAAAGGGTGCCCATCAGGCACCCTTTTTTTTTACGTGTTAGGGAATCAGTTGGCTTTTTTGATGTACACCTTGGGAGTTTCACCGGTGACGTCGAAATAAAAGCCGTATACCGCCGATTCCGGTGGTGTGAAACGGAAGTTCTCAAACACGGCTGAACAGTTCGCTCGAACCGGCGTGTTGAGCGTTACTTCCTTGTCGTCTTTCTCGGACAGGTAACCGCAGTTGGTCCCATTGCTCCAGTTGGCATCGCCAAACTTGAATTCATAGGGTTGGCCGTCAGCCTTTAATTCGATTTCCGTTCGGTAGACGCCGGTGTCGACCTTCTTGACCTTGTATTCGGGCAGGGCATCCCACCAGGCAAACTGCCCGCGCAGATACAGTGACTGGCTATAGTCACGTTCACCACCGGTGGTGGCACAACCGGTCATGGCAAGCACAGAGACCAGCGCCAGATTGCCAAGTACTTTTTTCATGTTGTTCTCCTTGTTATCAATGGTCACAGCCGGCATGGCCGGCTGTGTTGAGGCCCGCCGGTCAGCGGGCAAATACCGCAACCGAGAGCCCGGGCACCAGGAACTCGCCAGCGTCGGCAGCCGCAGACTGGGCAGGGGAGGTATCGGCCCTGACGGAGAAATCCCCGTCCAGGGTGTGGTTCAGCGTCTGGGTGGTGTTGCTGGCGTTGATCACCACCACAATCTCGTTATTGGCAGGGTCCAGCTCCGGCAAACCGGCGGTACCGTCATCCAGCAGGCTGAACGCGATCAGCCCCGGAGTTTGCTGCGAGCCGGTGTTGAGGAAGCTGAGGCGGCTCTTGATGTCCTCCGCGGTCTGCAGCCGGAACAGTGGGCTTTCCTTGCGCACCCTTAGCAGCTCCAGCACCTGATCCCTGGTGTAGCTGATCGTCGCCGGAGTGGGGTTGGCGTGACTGCCAGCGGAGGTGATGACCTCGGTGATCAGGTCCCAGTTAGAGCCATCCTTGTCCTGGCGGGGCAGGCCGCGATTCCAGGCGGAGGCCTGGAAGCTGAAATCCACCTCGTTGTACCAGTCCCCGGAATCATAGCTGTCCCGTTCCATGGATTTGGAACGCAGTAGCTCGGAGCCCATATGCAGGAACGGGATGCCCTGACTGAGAATCGGAACGGCCAGGGCAACAACCTGCATCTGCGCCCGCTCCAGGGTGCTGGCGGCGTAGTCGGTTTTGTACTGGTTGTTGTCCCAGAGAGTCTGGTTGTCGTGCTTGGAAACGTAATTGATGATTTCCTGGGGATCTGCCGTGTAACCGGCGGCCTGCCCGTTGTAGTCAATTTCGGCCGCGGTTTTCAGCTCGTCTGTGGCGGTCTCAAACGGGTAGTCTGCCAGGCTGCCGGCGATGCCCACACGAATCCAGTCACTCACCTGCAGTAACCGGTTTCTCTCATCCTCGCTGCCTGTGTTCCGATCGTTGGGGTAGGTGAACAGGCCATTGGCAAACCCCTGATTGGCCCGAATGGCATCACCCCCATCGAAGGGCCCACCGCCACGTACGGCATCTCGCAGGCGATCGTTGAAGGAGCCAATACCGGTTCCGGCCATGTTGGTCTGGATGGCGTTAATGCCTCTGGCGTTGTTGGCCACCTCGCCGAAGTTCCAGGCTTCACCGTAGAAATAGGTGTCCGGATCGACCGCCTGCACCGCCGCCAGGGCCTTTTCCATATTGCTCAGCATGTGGTGGCCCATCAGATCAAACCGGAACCCGGATATTTTGTAGTGCCGGGCCCAGGTAACGAGGGAATCCACCATCAGCTTTTCCATCATCGCGTGCTCAGAGGCGGTATTCTCACAGCAGGTGGACTGCTCGACGGCTCCGGTTTCCGGGTTCAGGCGGTGGTAATAGCCGGGTACCAGCTTGTCCAGAACCGAGTTGTCGGCAAGGCCGGACGAATTGGTATGGTTGTAGACCACATCCAGAACCACGTTCAGGCCCAAGTCGGAGGCTGCCATCACAAGTTCCCGGAACTCGGTAATGCGTTGAGGGCCCTGGGCTTCTGTGGCATAGCTGCCTTCCGGCACAGTGAAGTGAACCGGGTCATACCCCCAGTTGAAGCTGTCCAGGTCGCGGAACGTGTTATACAGCGCCTGGGCGTGACCGGTGAGTGGGTCAAACCCTTCCAGAACCTGGCGAATCGTTTGCCCGCTTGCACAGTATTCAGAAAACTCGCTGGCGGCCGCTTCGGAAAGCTCACACAGCCGGTTGAAATCGTCTTGAATATCGACCACCTGATTCGGGTTCTCATTCACGGTGGCGATATCAAAGGCAGGTAACAGGTGCAGGTGAGTTACACCAGCCTCGGCCAGGGCCTTGAGGTGTGCGACGCTGTCGACACTGCCATCAGAAGGGGCTGTAAAGGCTTTGTATTTGCCACGATGGGACGGCTCAACGGTTTCGTCTGTGGCGCTGAAATCGCGAACGTGCACCTCATACACCACGACATCCTCCGGCGCTGACCTCGCTGGAATCGTAAGACTGTCCCATCCGGATGGCTTGTAGTCTGCGCCAAGGTCCACCACCTGGGCGTACTGGCCATTCGCCGAGAGACTGAGGGCGTAAGGGTCGGATACCAGGGCGGTTTCGATGGCGCCGGTTCTCGGGTGGTAAACGGAGACTTCGTATTGATAATACATCTCCAGCAGGTCGCTGCGGCTTCCTGAATGGCTCCACACCCCGTCGGATTCGATCATCTCGGCCGGATATCCGGGCAGGAGATTTCCGGCTTCATCGAACACATGAAGCTTCAGGTTCTGGGCGGTTGGTGCCCAGACCGAAAAGGTAACGGAGCTTGCGTCGACGATGGCGCCCAGCTCTCCGCTAAAGGCAAACAGATCATCCAGCACCCCGGGGATCTGCACGCCAGTGGCGGTTACCAGCTCGTCGTTACTGTTATAGGCTGCGGCGACCAGTTGGCTTTTTAACGCGGCTTTGATCGTTTCGCTGTCAGCGTTGATCTCGTAGGCCGGCCAATCCACCAGGTGGGGGAACTTGTCTGCACTGGCTTCAGGTAACGTGGTGGGTGTCAGTTCCACTATGTTGCCACCACTCAGGGTGTCGGAGTCGCTGACGTTAATACCGGCATTGTGGTCATAGCGAAGTTCAACCCGTGGCAGATTTCCGGTGTCCCGGAATACCAGGGTGTTGCGATCCACCCAATGGGTACTGGCGCCAGCAATGGTAATACCGTCGGTCTCGATCGGTGTACTGGATAACAGCTGGCTGCCGCTGACGGTGAAAATGCGGTTGCCGAGCGCACCGAAGTGCCAGCGGTGGTCCTGGCCGCCAATATCTTTCTCATCACCCTTGTGGACAATGAAGTTGAGGCAGTCCCCGGCTTCGCGCATGGGTATCCGGTAATAGGCGCCGTAGGTGTCGCTGATGCCGTCGGCCAGTCTTGGGTTGTCCCAGTCGGTCGGCACACCATCGGCCAGGCCGTCACAGCCAGCGCCGGCGTCGTTCCACAGGTGCAGGCCCCAGCCGTCATAGCTGGCATCTGGTCGCTTGTAATAGAGCAGGGCCTCGTTGGCCCCGGGTTCGAGCAGGCCGTCAGCGCCGGTATTTCCGCCGTTGGCCGGAGAGTCGCTGCTACTGCCGGAGTTGCAGCCGGTAAGAGCCAGCGCAAGGGTCAGCACTATGCCACCCGTGAGCCGTTTATGGTCAGGCATTGTCAACATCCTCTTTCCAATTGTTTTTGTTGGTGGAAGATCCGTTCCGGATCTTCCTCATGGTTGCGTGAAGCGTGCACGAGAACATCCCTCCGGGATCGGATTTTCGGGGCGTAGCCCTGGGTGGCAGCGGGGCGTAGATGTCATTGGGCGAGGGGCAAAAAAAGGGCCGGCAAATGCCGGCCCTGAAGGAGGTCCAAGTAGAGCGTGTGGAGTTTAGAGCCTTACCACCAGGCTTCGATCTGGGCGCCGATCTGGATGTCGCCATCAATGCCTTCGCCACCGCGTGCGGCCTCGGCTTCATCTCCGAAGAAGGTAGCAGCGTAAGCGCGGATAACGGGGCGCGCCCAGTAGCCAGGGCCGGCCTGCCATTGCTGGGCGATGGCCACTTTCCCGAGATCCTGGGATTCGGTGAACCAGGGGCGGTCGGTATCGCTGTAGCCGATCTCAATCGCGGTACTCATAACGGTTGACCAGTTGTAGATCGGTCGGGCGATGATGCTCAGGCGCTCACCATCACGGGCGCCGGCATCATGGGGTTTGGCCTTCTCATAGACAACGGAATGGCCCAGATCCCAGTTACTACCCAGTTTGATCACGCCGTGGTTGAGCACGCGCCAGCTGGACTCGAAGTAGCCTGCAACGTTGCCGTTATCCACTCGCCCGCCACTGCTGCCTTCGGCATTGGCGAAGCCCATGGAGTCGGCGCCATACTGCACGGCGAACTTGTTGAAGCCACCCATAACACCTGAAGACAGCTCGGCGGTGAGAAAATAGCCGTTCTCGTCTTCAATACCGGCGTCTTTCTGCTGGTCGGTCAGGTCCGCCATGGCGTAGATGCCGATCAGCTCAAGGGTGTGGCCGCCGGCTACCGGGAAGGCGTATCGAACGTCAAGTTTGTTGTTCTGAACCAGGCCATCACCGTCGCTGGTGTCGGCATTGGTATAGGCAACGGACAGGTGGCCGGCACCTGCCTTGATGTTCTCGATACCCGCGCCGTAGCCGGAGTTGTTGACGTAGAAGAGATCCATCTGGTGGATGTCTTTACGCTGATAGAAGCGTTTGCCGGCCCAGAGGGTGGCGCCGGGCAACGACTCGACGACGTTTTTGGCAGACACATAAAGCTGTCTCAGGGCAATCTCACCGCCGCCGAAGGGGTCTGCGTTGTTGCGGGTGACTTCTTCGTTGGCGAAGTCGATACCGCTGATGTTGTTGCCGCCATTCAGTGCCTGGTAATCGTTGCCCTGGGGCTCAGCGCTGTAGGCAAGCATGGAGTCAATGCGGAAGGTCTTGCCGTCCTGGCTGAACAGCTCGTCGCCCAGTGACAGCTCGGCATAGGTGTCGCATTCGTCAGCCAGGCGGCCTACATAGTGACCGCTGGCGCCATTGCCGAAACAGGTTTGTTCGCCGCCGCTGCCGATATTGGTGGAGGCTCCTGCCCGGGCATAGCCGTGGAAGTCCACCGCGATGGCCGGTGTTGCCATGACCGCTGCGGTGATGGCAGCTGCCAGTGGGAGCTTGCTAGCGAAGAGAGGCTTTTTATTGTGCATCGTTTGAGTCCTGTGTTTTTGTCATTCTTGCATGTCAGGGAAGCGGAATTTCCGGTTCCTAGGTCCCGGTCAGGCTTCCGGTTCCCTTGATTGCAGCTTCTGCCAATCAGACATTGGGAAACCGGATTTCATGGTTCCTCAAGGCGGGTCTTTGTACATCCTCCGAGTCAGGGAATTTGGGGGGTGAGTTTCAGGGGGGAGGAGGGGCGTAGATGGCTGCGCCCCTGCCGGAGGATGTCTGAGTGGTTCAGGCGAGTACTATGTGTGACTACTCCAGCGGATAGCGGGTTGCCTTGAGGCTTTCCTTTATCTTCTTGAGATGGCTCAGGAAATCCTTTCCGCGCTTGAGTGTCACACCGGTTGCCAGGATGTCGATCACGGTCAGGTGGATAATGCGTGACGACATGGGCATATAGACTTCGGTGTCCTCCGGAGCGGTTACGCCAAGCACCGCTGTGCAGCATTCGGCCAGCGGAGATTCCGGATTTGTGATGCCAATCACGGTGGCACCATTGGCGCGTGCCACCTTGGCAATCTCAACGGCCTCTTTGGTTCTGCCGGTGTAGGAGATTAATACGATGACATCACCTACCTGGGCGCCGGCGGCTACCATGCGTTGCATCAGGGCGTCGTCGTAAGAGGTGACCGGAATGTTGAAGCGAAAAAATTTGTGTTGTGCATCCAGGGCAACGGACGCCGAACCACCCATACCGAAGAAGTTGATCTGTTTGGCTTGAATCAGGTAGTCAATGACGGTGCCCAGTGCTTTGGGGTCCAGGGACTGGCGGGCTTTGTCCAGGCTGGCGATGGTGCTGAGCATGATCTTGTCTGCGAACTCCGCCACGGTGTCGTCTGGCTCGACATTCTGGCCCACGTAGGGGGTGCCGGTGGCGATGCTCTGAGCGAGGCGGATTTTGAAGTCGGGGAACCCGGTGGCCGAGAATCCCCGGCAAAAACGATTCACTGTGGGTTCACTGACATCGGCAGCGCGGGCGAGGGCAGCTATGCTGTAACGAGTAGCTGCGCTGGGGTCACGAAGGATGGCTTCCGCAACCTTGCGTTCAGATTTGTTCAGGCTGTCGAGCCGGGACTGAATGTCTTCCAGCAGATTGTCGTCACGGTGCGCATGGTTTGCGGCCATGTTTGGGTACTCCCTCGGGGTGTGCCATCGTTGTTGGAAATTGTAGTGATTATACCGTGTTTATGAACTTTTTGGTGTAGTAAAAATATCAATTAATGAAAAATACCCTTGGAAAATGCCGGTCAAGCTGTCATTATTTTTATAAAATTACTACATCATGCCTTTCAGGCGGCTGGTGTCGCTTTAAACTGAGAGAAGGAACCGATGGTCAACCGTACCGCTACCCGTTGTGACCTAATGCTATTCGGGGCGCTGGGGGATCTTGCCCAGCGCAAACTCTTCCCGGCCCTGTATCAACTTGAACGGGCGGGCCTGCTGGCGCCTGGCAGTCGCATACTTGCCGTTGCGCGAACCGAGGCCGGCACGGACAAGGTGAAAGAACAGCTGTTGGAGAAACTGAAAAAACACGTGAAGTCCGAAGAGTTTGACCCGGATATCGCGCAGTCTTTTCTCCAGCGAGTGGAATATCAGCGTCTCGACTTCAATGACCCGGAGGGCTACCAGGCGCTTCGGGACTGGCGGGACGAGCCGGATAACCAGTTGATTGTCTACATGGCAACTCCGCCATCAATGTACGGTGTGATTGCCCGCAATCTCGAGGCAACCCGTTGCTGCAATGAGCGGACGAGGGTTGTGGTTGAAAAACCCATTGGGCACGACCTGGAAACCTCCAGGGTGATCAATGATGAGTTGGGTCAGGTATACAACGAGAATCAGATCTTCCGGATTGATCACTATCTGGGCAAGGAAACCGTGCAGAACCTGATTGCCCTACGCTTTGCCAACAACCTCTTTGCTTCCCAGTGGGATCAAAATCACATCTCCCACGTGGAAATTACGGTTGCGGAAAGCGTGGGTATCGAAGGGCGCTGGGGGTATTTTGACAAGGCCGGCCAGATTCGGGACATGATCCAGAATCACCTGCTGCAGTTGCTTTGCCTGATTGCGATGGATCCGCCGGCGGATCTGTCCGCGGACAGCATTCGCGACGAGAAAGTGAAGGTGCTCAAGGCGCTCAAGCAGATTACCCCTGAATTGATGGGCAGCCATGTGGTTCGTGGCCAGTACACCGCAGGCACCAGTGGCGGCCAGCCGGTACCGGGGTACCTGGAAGAAGAAGGGGCGAACAAGGGCAGCGAGACGGAAACCTTTGTGGCCTTGAAGGCGGAGATCGACAACTGGCGCTGGTCTGGCGTGCCGTTCTATATCCGTACCGGCAAGCGGCTTCCGGAAAAGTTGTCCCAGATTATTATTCATTTCAAGCCGGCGCCCCATTACATCTTTGATCCAGACCAGAAGCATCTGGCCAATAACAAACTCATTATCCGCCTGCAGCCCGATGAGGGCATGTCCCTGAAGATTCTCACCAAGGACCAGGGACTGGATAAAGGTATGCGCCTTCGCCAGGGGCCGTTGGAGCTGACGTTCTCGGAGACGTTCGAAACCGACCGGATTCCTGATGCCTATGAACGTTTACTGTGGGAAGTGATGAAGGGGAATCAGTACCTGTTTGTGCGTCGTGATGAGGTTGAGTACGCCTGGCGCTGGGTGGATCAGGTTATTGCAAACTGGCATGACAGCGGCGAACCACCCAAACGCTATGCCGCAGGAACTTGGGGGCCGGTGGCATCCATCGCCATGATTACCCGGGATGGGAGAAGCTGGTATGAAGATGCCTGATATTCGCCTGCCGGATGGCGTGGTTTTGGAGGCGGGGGAAGATCCTCAACAGGTGGCTGAAGCCCTTGCCACTGATGTCGCCCGTTTTCTGGTGCAGCGTCTGGATAGAGCTGACAGGGCGAGCCTGGTGGTTTCCGGTGGGTCCACGCCTTTGCCGTTTTTTAAGGCACTTTCGCAGGTGGATCTGGATTGGTCACGGGTGGATGTGCTCCTGGCCGATGAGCGTTGGGTGCCCGAGGGAGATCCGGCCAGCAATACCACCCTGGTGCGCGAGAATCTGCTGCAGAACAAGGCTTCTGATGCCAGCTTTCTCTCGCTGAAGCAGGTCGGTGCAACGCCTGAGGAGGGTTTGCCACGGGTTCGCTCTGCACTTGCCGGGCTGAAACTGCCGCTGGATGTGTTGATCCTGGGTATGGGGAATGATGGTCATACCGCGTCTCTGTTCCCGGATGCGCCGGAGTTGCCAGAGGCCATGGACCCGGAGTCCAGGGATCTGGTCCTGGCAATGAATCCGCCGTCCCAGGCCCAGCAGCGCATTACCTTGACGCGTCCGGTGTTGGCCGGTGCCAGGTATACCGCCCTGCACCTGAAGGGGAATGACAAGCTGGATACCCTGACCGCAGCGATGGCCAGGCCGGAGGCCGTTATGGCTATGCCGGTCAGGGCCTTTCTCAAGCCTGGACTGAAGGTGTTCTGGAGTCCGTGATGATGAGGCAGTACGAAACAAAGCGGTCAGTAACTGCATTCAGGAGAACTATATGACTCAACTTTCCGATTATCACAGAGACCGTGTTCAGGCAGTACTCAGTGCCTCGCCACTGGTGCCGGTTATTGCCATCAATGAACCGGAAGATGCCATTCCCTTGTGTCGTGCGTTGGTGGATGGCGGTATCAAGGTGCTGGAAATTACCCTGAGAACCGAACATGGGGTGCGGGCCATTGAACAGGTTCGAAAAGCCATTCCCGAGGCATGGGTTGGTGCGGGTACAGTAACCAGTATCGCCCAGTACCGGCAGGTGGAGGCTGCGGGTGCCCAGTTCGTGATTACGCCGGGTGTTACCGAGGCGATTCTGGAGTTTGCGCTAACCTCTGAGGCACCATTATTGCCAGGTGTAGCCACGGTCTCCGAGCTGATGTTGGGTTACTCGTTGGGTTACCGTGAATTCAAGTTCTTTCCGGCTGAAGTGTCAGGCGGGATGCCGGCGTTGAAGGCATTTCGAGGCCCTTTCCCGGATGTAACCTTCTGCCCGACCGGTGGGATTAACCAGGATTCCGCACGGGACTACCTGGCGTTGCCCAATGTGGCGGCCGTGGGTGGTTCCTGGTTGACGCCGGCAGAGGCTATCCAGCGCCGGGAGTGGAAGGTGATCACTGAGGTGGCGCGGGCCAGTCTTGATCGGCTCAGGTGACGTTGTTTGCCCACAGGCATGAAAAAGCCCACTTCCAGGAGTGGGCTTTTTGCTATCAGGCTGATTTGCTCAGGCCAAACGTTAGCGTATGTCGGCTCCAACACGGACAATCTTCATGGTGTTGGTGCCGCCCTGGGCGTTGACGTAATCACCCTTGGTAATCACCACCAGGTCGTCTTCCTTCACCACGCCCCTGCGTTTGAGTTCGGCAACGGCATTGGCGTTGGTTTGCTCATTGGCAATCTTGGCGGAATCAAAAGGCACGGTTTGCACTCCGCGGAACAGGGCAACGCGGTGTTGCGTGGAGTGGTGCCGTGAGAAAGCAAATATCGGCAGGCTGGACTTGATGCGGGACATCAGTCTGGGAGTGGCGCCGGTTTCGGTCATGCAGATGATGGCGCGAACGCCCTCCAGATGGTTGGCGGCATACATGGCCGAAAGGGCGATGGCCTCATCAACCCGCTCCATGCTCTCGTGGATACGGTGCTTGGACTGATGCATGGAAGGGTGGCGTTCTGCCCCAAGGCAGATGCGCACCATCGCTTCAACGGCCTCCGTGGGGTAGTCGCCCACGGCCGTTTCCGCCGACAGCATCACTGCGTCGGTGTAGTCCATCACGGCGTTTGCCACATCCGACACTTCTGCCCGGGTTGGCATGGGGTTGGTGATCATCGATTCCATCATCTGGGTGGCGGTGATCACCGCTCGGTTCAATACCCGCGCCCGGGAGATGATGTGTTTCTGAACACCAACCAGTTCGGCATCGCCGATTTCCACCGCCAGATCACCTCGGGCAACCATGACAGCGTCGGACGCCAGAATAACGGCATCCAGTGCCGCTTCGTCATGGGCCAGTTCGGCCCGCTCGATCTTGGCGACCAGCCCGGCATCCGAACCGGCGTCTTGTAGCAGTTTCCGGGCGATGTGCATATCATCGGCCGTTCGAACGAAAGACACCGCTACATAGTCCGCGCCCAGGCGGGCTGCAGTGACGATGTCCTGTTTGTCCTTGTCGGTGAGGGCTTCGGCAGACAGGCCGCCTCCCCGTTTGTTCAGGCCCTTGTTGTTAGAAAGCGGGCCGCCAATCAGAACCCGGGATGTGATGCTGTGGCCATCCACGCTCTGGACTTCCATTTCGATGCGACCATCATCCAGGACCAGAATGTCCCCCGGTTCTACATCTTCGATCAGTTGCTCGTAATCGATGCCGACCCGCTCATTGGTGCCGGCCTCTTTGTCCATGGCGGCGTCCAGAACGAAGATCTGGCCGGCCACCAGAATAACTTTGTTCTCAGCAAATCTTGCTATTCGCAGTTTCGGGCCCTGCAAGTCGGCCAGCAAGGCAACGAAGCGCCCCTGGGCTGCAGCTGTTTCTCTTACCCGTCGGGCCCGGGCGATATGCTCATCAGCACTGCCATGAGAAAAGTTAAGCCGGGTGGCGTCTACCCCGGCTGCAATAATGGCGGCCAAGGCTTCCGGGGTATCGGTAGCGGGGCCGAGTGTGGCGACAATTTTGGTGCGCCTGAGCATGATGTGGATCCTTTATTGGGTGTTACTGAGCGGCTTTCATAAGCTCGATGGCGTTGTCGAGCATGCGGTTTGAAAAGCCCCATTCATTGTCATACCAGGCCATGACTTTTACATGACGGCCGATGACCCGGGTATGATTTGCGTCAAACACGCTGGACAGGGCGTTGTGATTGAAGTCGATACTGACCAGCTTTTCGGTATTGTAGCCGAGTATCGGGCTGTTCTGCGCGGCGGCGCGGACGGCTTCGTTGATCTCGGCTACGCTGGTGTTGCGGTTGGCAATAAATCCGAAATCCACCAGCGACACATTGATGGTAGGAACCCGAACGGCCAGGCCGTCGAGTTTTCCGTCCAGGTCCGGGATAACCTTGCCGATGGCAGCGGCAGCACCGGTCTTGGTGGGGATCATTGATTGGGTGGCAGACCGGGCCCGGTACAGGTCAGAGTGGTAAACATCACTCAGTTTCTGGTCGTTGGTGTAGGAGTGGATGGTGGTCATCAGGCCACTCTCGATACCCACGGTGTTGTGCAAGGCAGCCACCACCGGTGCCAGGCAGTTGGTGGTGCAGGAGGCGTTGGAAATGATCTGGTGCCTGGCAGTCAGTTCCTGGTGATTGACGCCATAGACAACGGTGGCATCTGCGTCTGCGGATGGGGCGGAGATAATCACCTTCCGGGCGCCGGCGTTGAGGTGTGCGGCGGCTTTGTCCCGGTTGGTAAACAGCCCGGTACACTCGAACACCACATCCACGTGGTAGTCTTTCCAGGGCAGCTCTTCCGGGTTGCGGATGGCGGTAATGGCGATACGGTCGCCGTTGACGGTCAGCGATTCTGCGTCGTGACTGACGACGCCGTCAAAGCGACCATGAACGCTGTCATACTTCAACAGGTGGGCGTTGGTTTCGGCATCACCGAGGTCGTTGATGGCGACCACCTGGAGTTGCTTGCGGTAGTCATTTTCGTAAAGTGCGCGCAGTACATTGCGGCCGATGCGGCCAAAACCGTTGATGGCAATGCGGATGGTCATGACTCGACTCCTGTATTGGCTGTTTTTTGTTCGATTACGGTTTGCAATGTAGTAAATATAACAACAAAAAAACGAAAAATGAACGTTTGATGGGTTCAAAGCGTAAAATAAATAGGTAAAATTACATTCACAAAGACGATAGTCATAACAAACGGATTGCGGTGCCCCATCACTGCAAAAGCCCACTTGGAGTTCGCCATGCACCCCATCGTAGACAAGGTCACCCAGCGCATCATCGAGCGCAGCCGCGCCACCCGCCAGGACTATCTGCAGCGGATGGCCGCGCTCAAGGCCCAATCGCCCCACCGCAGCACACTCTCCTGCGGGAACCTGGCCCATGGTTTTGCTGCGTGCAGCCAGGCCGACAAAGACACCCTGAAGTTTATGAACAAGGCCAACGTGGCCATCGTTTCGGCCTATAACGACATGCTTTCGGCCCATCAGCCCTATGAAAGGTTCCCGGACATCATCCGCGAGGCCGCCCACGGCATGGGCTCTGTAGCGCAGTTTGCTGGCGGCACCCCGGCCATGTGTGATGGTGTTACCCAGGGCCAGCCGGGCATGGAGCTGAGCCTGTTTTCCCGCGACACCATTGCCATGAGCACGGCGGTGGCGCTGAGCCACAATATGTTCGATGCCACGCTGTTACTGGGGATCTGTGACAAGATCGTGCCGGGGCTGTTGATTGGCTCCCTGAGCTTCGGTCACCTGCCCACCATTCTGGTTCCCGCCGGCCCAATGCCGTCCGGGCTTCCGAATAAAGAGAAGCAGCGCATCCGCCAGCTGTATGCAGAGGGTAAAATTGGCCGGGATGAGCTTCTCGAAGCGGAAAGTAAGTCCTACCACAGCCCGGGTACCTGCACCTTCTATGGCACGGCCAACAGTAATCAGTTACTGGTGGAGGTGATGGGGCTGCATCTGCCGGGTTCGGCATTCGTCAACCCGGGCACGCCGCTGAGGGACTCGCTGACCCGTGCCGCCACCGAACAGGTGATCAAGCTGTCCAGGCCCCACGGCGGAGATCTGGGGCTGGCCGACATGGTGGATGAGAAAGCCATCGTCAACGCGCTGGTGGCCTTGCTGGTGACCGGTGGCTCCACCAATCACACCATTCACTGGATTGCGATCGCCCGCGCCGCCGGCATTATCATTGACTGGAACGACTACTCGGAGCTGTCGTCGGTGGTGCCGTCCATGACCCGTATTTATCCGAACGGGCAGGAAGATATCAACGCTTTCCATGAAGCCGGCGGCACGCCGTTCCTGATTCGGGAACTTCTCGAGGGCGGCTATCTGCATAACGATGTGCAGACCGTCGTGGGGCAGGGACTGGAGCGCTACACTCAGATGCCTGAGATGGAAGGTGAGCGCCTGGTGTGGAAGCCCGCCGTTGAGAAAAGCCTGGCTCCGGATGTGCTGAGCAGCGCGGCTGAGCCTTTCGCCCCTGACGGTGGCCTGAAAGTGTTGGACGGCAACCTTGGCCGGGGGGTGATCAAAGTATCTGCGGTTGCCCCGGAGCATCATGTGATTGAGGCACCCGCCGTCGTGTTTAATGAGCAGAACGAACTGAAGGCTGCGTTTGAGGCCGGTGATCTGGATAAAGACTGTGTGGTTGTGGTTCGCTTCCAGGGTCCGAAAGCCAATGGCATGCCGGAATTGCACAAGCTGACGCCTTACCTCGGGGTGCTCCAGGATCGTGGCTTCAAAGTGGCCCTGGTGACCGACGGGCGGATGTCCGGGGCTTCCGGTAAAGTGCCGGCGGCGATTCATGTGTACCCTGAGGCTCTGGACGACGGCCCGCTGGCGCGGGTGCACAACGGTGATCTCATCCGCCTGGATGCCGTCAAAGGCACCTTGAGTATTGAACTCACTGATCAGGAGCTTGCCGCCCGTGAGCCTGAAAAAGCGGACATTAGCAGCTATCATCACGGGTTTGGCCGGGAGCTGTTCGGTTGGCTGCGTCGGTCGGCCAGCAATCCGGAACAGGGGGCGAGCTTTTTCTGGAATCACGAGTCATGACAGACAAGCTGTATTCACTGGTCGGTGATATTGGGGGTACCAACGCGCGCTTTGCTCTGGTGGCGCAGGGCGACGTGCGGCCCCGGGAAATCGAGGTGCTTGCCTGCCGTGACTACGAAAACCTGGACTGTGCCGTGGTGGATTACCTTCAGCGCGTCGGGGTCGAGGAAGTTGGTCAGGCGTGCCTGGCGGTTGCATCCCCGGTCCGTGGTACTCACGTTCGAATGACCAACAATCATTGGCGCTTTGATACCGAAGAGGTTCGCCGGCAGTTTGCCTGGTCGGCGTTCAAGGTCATCAACGACTTTACTGCCATGGCCTTGGGCGTGCCCCATGTGCCGGAAGCCAATCTCGTACACGTCTGCGGTGGCCCGGGCGACCCCAGCCGGCCCCGATTGGTGATGGGGCCGGGCACGGGTTTGGGCGTGTCGGGGCTGGTGCCTATCAACAATGGCTGGGTGCCCTTGATGACCGAAGGCGGACACGTGGACTACGCACCGACGGATGACCTGGAAATGGACGTGTTGCGGATTCTCCGGGCACGGTTCGGCCGGGTGTCGGTGGAGCGTATTCTGTGCGGTCAGGGTTTGCTGAATCTGTATCAGGCCCATGCGGAAATCCGGGGTGTACCCGCAGCTCTGGATTCCCCGGAGAGAATCACCGCGGCAGCCGTGGCCAACGAAGATGCTCTGGCCAGGGAAAGCCTTCGTCATTTCTGTGAAATTCTTGGCCGGGTGGCTGGCAATGGTGTGCTGACGCTGGGTAGTCTGGGCGGTGTTTACCTATGCGGGGGCATTCTCCCACGTATCCTCGAGTTCTTTCTGGAAAGCCCATTCCGGAACGGGTTCGAGGACAAGGGCAGAATGCGACCCCTTCTGGAATCCACGCCCGTTTACGTCGTGACGGAGCCTTATACCGGACTGCTTGGCGCCGCCGAGGCCCTGTCGAATCCGGAGGTTTAAAGGCCAGAAATGGCGTCGGGCAGGCAAACGGAGAGCCACAGTATGCCAGGCAATCTGGACCATCTTTCCTTTCCCGAACTGGTTGCCCGTGTGCGTGCCTGCACGCTATGTGCCGAGGTACTGCCGGAGGGGCCGCGCCCTGTGGTGCAATTAAGTGAATCGGCTCGCATCCTGGTGGTCGGCCAGGCCCCCGGGCGCAAGGTTCACCAAACGGGCCTGCCTTTCAATGATCCCAGTGGTGATCGGCTCCGGGGCTGGATGGGCATCGACCGGGACACCTTCTATAACGAGAAGGAGCTGGCCATTCTTCCGATGGGGTTCTGCTACCCGGGCACCGGCAAATCCGGTGACCTGCCTCCGCGCCCGGAGTGCGCGGATACCTGGCGGGAGGCCCTTCTGGCTCGTCTTCCCAACATCGAATTGACCCTGTTGATCGGTCAGTACGCCCAGGCCTGGCATCTGCCCGACGGCAGCAAAAAGGTGACCGCTAATGTGGAACAGTGGCGTCATTACTGGCCTCAGCAGCTACCCATGCCGCACCCCAGTCCCCGCAACAATCTTTGGCTGCGCCGTAACCCCTGGTTTGAAAAGGACGTGATTCCGGCGCTTCAGGGACGTGTCAGAAGGTTGCTTGCGACTGCCTGAGCTCAGGGGACCGGGTTTCCCTGCACCGCTTCGAGCAAGGCATACCAGAGCCCCCGGGGCAGATCAGCCTGGGCGCCCCGCGAAGCGGCTTGAAGCCGATCTGATCGAAGCGAGCCAATCACCGGAATCGGCGCGCCGGGCAGTTGCCGAATCCACGCGATGGCCAGCCCCGTCTCACAGAGCCCGGTTTCCCGTTGGGCGTCGGTAAGCAGTTGCCCTGGAATGCGTTCCGGCAACTTGCCGCCGGCCAGCGGTGACCAGGCAAGCCAGCGTAGCCTGTCAGCCAGCATGGCTTCCAGGCCACCATCGAAGAGTGGTTGAGGGTGACCAAGAGACAGTTCGGACTGGTTGCAGACCAGTGGCAGATGGGTGTTTTGTTGTAACCATCGCCATTGCTCCGGCAAAAAGTTGGACACACCGATATGCCCGACCTTGCCGGACTCGACGGCTTGCTCAAGCACCCTGGCCAGGGCCGGCGCTTCCAGCAACGGGTCGGGCCGATGGATCAGGAAGGTGTGTAGCCGGTCTACCTGCAAGCGTTGAAGCGACGCGTCAATGGCGGCGCTGATATAACCTGCCTCCGCCCGGTAGTGCTTGCTCCGCCAGGGGCTTGTGTCCTGATGTTTTAGCACGATACCGGCCTTGCTGATGAGTTTTACCTTGTGCTTCAGGTGGGGAGTTGCCCGCAGCGCCCGGCCAAACAGGCGTTCGCATTCACCGTCACCGTAGATGTCGGCATGGTCAAACACCTCAAGGCCATCGTCCAGGCACTGTGTAATCCAGTCGGCCAGAGCCCCAGGGGAGTGCAGCTCCCGATGTTCCAGAAGGCGCATCAATCCGACAACCAGAGGCGTTTGTTTGAGATATTCTGGCCCGGCTGTTTGCATCAATTCCCGCTCCCGAACGCGATGACCACCGTGTCATCCCCATGCTGTCGTGAGAACACATAAGGTTGCTGGCTGATCAGCTTATGCTCCCCGGCACCGATGGCGGGGTGGCGTTGGCGGAACTGACCCAGGGTGCGCCAGTGGTTCAGGATGTCGGAAACCTCACCAGCCTCTATGGCCTGCCAGTTCATGGCAGAGCGGGTGCCCTGATGAGGGTCAGAGCCGGTGGGGCCAAAGGCACGGCCGGACTCGTCACCGTAGAACAGCTGGACTGCCCCTGGCGTGAACAACAGGGCAGCGGCCGCGCGTTTTTTCAGCGTATTGTCATCACCGGCAATCTGGGCGAACAGTTTGGTGTCGTGGGACGAAATGTAACTCAGCACGTTGAACGGGTCATCGCCGTGCAGCTTATCGGCGTATTCGCGGTAGACTGGCTCCATGGCCTGCAGGCATCGGGCGCCTGCTTTGGCCTCTGCCTGCAGATCGAAGTTGATGACAGCATCAAAGCCTGCGTCAAAGTAGCCGGTCTTGCGAACCGAGTGCGGAAACACTTCGGCGACCATCCAGAATTCTTCGGAGGGCAGGGCAGTGTCCGGGTGTCTCTCGCGGTAATCGTCCAGGGCCTCCTGCGCCCGCGCTTTCAGTTCACGCCAGGCGTCGGGTTCTACATGCTTGGCCGTGTCTACGCGAAAACCGTCAACACCGAACTCCCTTACCCAATCCGTGAGCCAGGTAATCAGGTACTCGCGAACAGTAGCGTTGTCCAGGTGTTCCGCCCGGCTGCTCTCTTTATTGCGCAGGAAGACGGGCAGCTCCACGGGGTTGGTCGATTCGGTCTTGAAGTCCGGCAGAAAGGCGAGGGACCCACGTACCGGGTCGACGGATGCGCTGGGTGGCGTGTCGTAATCGGCGATACCAGCCCGCACCCAGTCCTTACCCCACCAGTTACGCCAGTCCGCGTGATCGTAATCGATGAAGGCGTGATAGGCATGATGGTTTTCCCAGGATTCCGGGCGCCAGTCACCCCAGTGCTCCGGCAGGTGTTTTTCGAAACCCGAGTGCAGGGCGCCAAAGTTAAAGGTCTGCATATCCTGAAGCGAGCTGTAGCCGGGGTGGTTCATCACCACATCCATGACCACCCGGATACCCCGTTGATGGGCCTGTTGCACCAGCGTCCGGAATTCCTCCCGGGTGCCAAAATTCGCATCTGGTACCGTGAAGTCCAGGGCGTAGTAGCCATGGTAGCCGTAGTGCCGAAAGTCGCCCCGATCACCGCCGCCAACCCATCCGTGCATCTGCTCGAAGGGTGGGGTAATCCACAGGGCGTTGACGCCCAGATCAGCCAGGTAATCCAGTTTCTGGGTCAGGCCGGCGAAATCGCCACCATGGAAGGTGCCAATCTCGTCTTTTCCGTCTTTCTGCCGGCCATAGTTGATGTCGTTATCGGCGCGGCCGTTGGCAAACCTGTCGGTCACCGCGAAGTAGACGGTGGCGCCAGCCCAGGTAAAGGCGTGTACCGTCTCGTCTACCGGCTCCAGCAATAGAAGACCCTCGGCGTTATCGTCTGGAGTCATCCTGACCTGGCCATTGCGAACGCGGGCGGTGTTGCCGGTGTAGAAATCCTTCACCAGAGAGCCCTCGGCAAAGGCCCCGCCGACCGGAATTACCAACTCAGTCCGGGAAGCCTCGCAGAAAACGTTGCTATCATTGAGCGCCGGAGGGCCGGGAATGGCCCGAGCCGGCCCGTCGACAGTGGTGGCACAACCAGCAAGCCCAAGAAAGGCAGACAGCAGAAGCGGGCGTTTGAGCGGCGAAGTAATGTGAACCATGGCAATGACTCCAGGTCGGATTGTCGTTGTTGTTGGGCACATCAAACCAGAGTCCTGGGGTAACGGGTAGAAGGAATTTTCTACTCCCTACTACTCCCCCGTTCTACGCCTCGGGGAATGATATAAGGGGTGATGCTTATTCCCCGGATTTGCAACACAGTTTGAACACTCGCAAAAGAAGGTTTTGCGGCAAGCCCGGCCAGGCGACCTCTTGGCAGGCCGGACAAGAACAAAAAGGCAGGAACACACAGAGGAAAGACCTGATGAATCGTCGAACTTTTATTCGCAGCACGCTCGCCGCTTCGGTAATGGCCGCCACCCTGGGCGCCGGATCACCCGCATTCGCGGGTATTGAAGAAGGCAAACTGCTGATCTGGATTAACGGTGACAAAGGCTACAACGGCCTGCAGGAGGTGGGCGACTGGTTCACCGAAGAGACCGGCATTCCGGTGGAGGTGGCTCATCCGGACAGCGCCACCGACAAGTTCCAGCAATCGGCCGCGACCGGAAACGGCCCGGACATTTTCATCTGGGCCCACGACCGTTTCGGCGAATGGGCGCAGAGCGGCATTATTTCTGAAATCCAGCCCTCTCAGAATGTCATTGATGCCAACTACGACTTTACCTGGGAAGCCGTCACCGTCGACGGCAAGATGTACGGCTACCCGATGGCCGTTGAGTCCATCGGCCTGATCTACAACCGGGATTTGCTGCCGGAGCCGCCCGCCTCGTTTGAAGACATCCCCGCGATTCACAAGAAACTGGCAGAGGATGGCAAGCGAGCCATCCTGTGGGATTACAACAACACCTACTTCACCTGGCCGATGCTGGCCGCCGCTGGCGGTTATATCTTTGGCGAGAATGGCGACGGTAGCGTTAATGTGAAGGATACCGGCGTGAACAACGACGGTGCCATGAAAGGTGCCAAGGCGCTGGCGATGCTGATCGAGGAGGGCGTCATGCCCCGTGGGGCAGATTACAGTGCCATGGAATCCTCGTTTAACAAAGGCGAGACGGCGATGATGATCAATGGCCCCTGGGCCTGGGCCAACCTCCGCAAGAGCGGTATCAATTTTGGGGTGGCTACCATTCCGGCGATTGACGGCAAACCTGGCAAGCCCATGGTTGGTGTAATGGCCGCCACTCTGAATTCTGCAAGCCCCAATAAGGACCTGGCCGTTGAGTTCCTTGAGAACTACGCGCTGTCGGTGAAAGGCCTGAAGATGGTGAACGACGATGTTCCCCTGGGTGCTGTGGCCAACAGGGAATTCATGGAGGAACTGTCCTCCGATGACAACATCAAGGCTACCTTCGAGAACGCCCGCTTGGGTGAGCCCATGCCTAACGTACCGGCCATGGGTGCGTTCTGGTCTTCCATGGGGCCGGCACTTCAGAACATTACCTCTGGACGCCAGTCCGTGGAAGACGCCCTCAACTCCGCGGCCCAGCGCATTACCCGCTGATCGCCTGTGATTGTGCCGTGGCAGGGTAACGCCTGCCCGGCCTGTCATGCCGGACCCTGAGTGATGAAGCCGTTGCCCCGAGGCGACGGCAACCTACAGGCTGACTACAATGATAACGGAAACCCTGTCTCCCTCCGCGACTGATAGCAGACACTCCATGACACGAGTATTCCTGAAGTGGGGCACGCTGGCGGCATTGCTGATAGCGGCGCTCTACCTGATCCTGGCGTTGTACGCCCAGCGCGAATTTGTGTTCGCCATGTTGTTTCTGGTGCTGACCGCCTCTGCCGTGGCAGTGTTTGTCAGCCGGAAACTCTATGCGCATCGTTACATATTTCCGGCGGTCGCCGGTATGGGCGTCTTTGTGATCTTCCCGCTGATGTACACAGTGGGCATCGGTTTCACCAATTACAGCGCCAGCAATCTTCTGAGCTTTGACCAGGTGAAAGAAAACCTGCTTGGCCGGACCTATCAATCCGAGTCGGTTCGCTATGACTACCAGCTGTTTAAGACGGATCAAGGCTATGTCCTGTACTTGGACGGCGTCCATCAGGACCTGGTGTCGCCCCCCATTGAACTGGGAACGGAAGAGTCCCGTTTCCCGGTATTGCCATCGGCGGACCTCCCGGAGGGCGAGCCTCTGGCCATCCGCGACATCATCCAGCTGCGGAGCGACCTGTCGAAGCTGAAGCTGGTCACCGAAGATGGCCGGGAGCTGAGCCTGGCGAGTCTGCGCTCCTTCGCGGCGATACACAGCCGGTTTACGCTGCACGATAACGAAACCCTGACCAATAACGAAACCGGCGTGACCTACTTTCCGGACCACGAGACGGGGTTCTACCGTGACGCCGATGGCAATGCCATTTCTCCGGGCTGGACAGTCAATATTGGCTGGGACAATTATCTGAAAGTGGTGAGCGACCCCAGTATTCGCGGGCCCTTTTTGCAGATTTTTGTCTGGACGCTGTCGTTCGCCCTGGCAACGGTGGTGTTTACCCTGGCGCTTGGGCTGGTACTGGCCAATCTGCTGCAGTGGGACCAGATTCGAGGCAAGGGCTTTTACCGCACCATGCTGATATTGCCTTATGCGGTGCCCGCCTTCATCTCGATTCTGGTATTCAAAGGTCTGTTCAACCAGAACTTCGGGGAGATCAACCTGGTTCTGGAAGGTTTATTCGGTGTTCGCCCGGACTGGTTCAGTGATCCGGCCCTGGCCCGTTCGATGATTCTTATCGTCAACACCTGGCTGGGTTATCCCTACATGATGCTGTTGTGCATGGGGCTGTTGCAGGCCATCCCCCGGGATCTCTATGAGGCTTCGGCAATGGACGGAGCCGGGCCCATCAGCAATCTGTTCAACATCACTCTGCCACTGATTATCAAACCGCTAACGCCGTTGCTGATTGCCAGTTTTGCGTTCAACTTCAACAACTTTGTTCTGATTGCCCTGTTGACCGGTGGCGCACCGGATATTATCGGAGCCAGCACGCCCGCTGGCACAACCGATTTGCTGGTGAGTTACACCTATCGCATTGCATTCCAGGATTCCGGGCAGAATTTCGGGCTGGCGGCTGCCATCGCCACCGCGATCTTCCTGGTGGTTGGCGCGCTGTCGCTGATCAACCTGAAACTGTCCAAGGTCAAGGTATAAGGAGCTTCCCATGGCGATGGTTCAACCGCGCTCCACTAAATACCGTGTGCTGGCATCCCATCTGGGCATGCTGGCATTTATCGCGGTGATTCTGTTCCCGCTGCTGATGGTGATCTCCATCTCCTTTCGCAGCGGTAACTTTGCCTCCGGTAGCCTGTTGCCGGAGAATCCCTCGCTGGAACACTGGTATCTGGCGCTGGGTATTCCCTACACAGACGACGCCGGCATTACTACCCAGCCGCCGTTTCCTGTGCTGCTCTGGCTCTGGAATTCAATCAAGGTGGCGGTGGTTTCGTCCATTCTGATTCTGGCATTGTCTACCACCAGTGCCTATGCCTTCGCCCGCATGCGGTTTGCGGGTAAAGGCGCAGTACTCAAATCCATGCTGATCTTTCAGATGTTCCCGCCGGTGCTGTCCCTGGTGGCGCTGTATGCGTTGTTCGACCAGATCGGCAATCATGTCAGCTGGCTGGGTTTGAATACCCATGGTGCCGTCATCGTGGCCTCTCTGGGCGGCATGGCGCTGCACATCTGGACAATTAAAGGCTACTTCGATTCCATCGACCGGTCACTGGAGGAAGCCGCCATCGTTGACGGTGCCACCACCTGGCAGGCATTCCGCTACATCCTGCTGCCGTTGTCAGTGCCCATTCTGGTGGTGGTGTTCATCCTGGCGTTCATCATGACCATCATGGAATACCCGATGGCCTCGGTGCTGCTGGTGGATACCAACAAGCTGACCCTGGCGGTGGGTGCTCAGCAGTACCTGTACGAGCAGAACTACCTGTGGGGCGACTTTGCCGCGGCGGCGGTGTTGTCTGGTCTGCCGATCACCGTGATTTTCCTGTATTGCCAGAAGTGGATTGTCGGCGGGCTGACCGCCGGTGGTGTCAAAGGCTAGCTTTGTTGTTGCTCTCAGGGCCCGCGAGGGCCCGCTCTCCCAGGCCGTAGCGGAAGATCCCGCACGGCTTCCTTACGCGACCTGCGTCTTCCCGCGTTATCTTTCGCGACCCGGTCAGAGTTATCCCCCCTGCTGACCGGGCTTTTTTTTGTGGACTTAACAGGATGGTGCACAGCCCCTTGATTCCGGTTGCCTATCGCCTGATGTAGCGCGCCCATGTGGGAGGCCCTTTCCAAAACCGTGCGGAGCCAGGGATGGCGGAGCCGAGCGTACAGGGATGTATTCACAGCGTGTTTTGGAAAGGGCCTCCCACATGGGCGTGCGGCCGGCTGTCACCAGTGAGGTCAAGGTAGGGGGCACAAAAAAGCCGGTAACGAATACCGGCCAAGGAGAGTGTTCTGCAGATCAAATCAGAAGCGGGCAGGGCCCTAGAAGTCGATGCACGGTTCCTGATAGAGGCGGGGGCAGGCGGTGCCGTCTTCCCGGAACAGATGGCATTTGTTGGCATTCAGCCCCAGTGTCATGGATGCGCCTTCCTGAACGGGGTTACCGCCATCGGTGCGCATGGTCAGCACGCCCTCCACGTTGTTTACGTCCAGGTGCACCAGGGTCTGATAACCCAGACGCTCGACAACGTGAACCTCACCTTGCAGGTACATGTCGGCCTCCTGGTCTTCGGTCAGGTGTTCCGGACGTATACCCAGAGTGACGTTTTCGCCCTCAAGCAGGTTATGACCATTCACCGGCAATTCCAGCTGATGGTCACCCGGCAGGGTCACGGTGACCGACTGGTTACTGGCAGAAGCCACCTGGCAGTCGATGAAGTTCATCTTCGGTGAGCCGATAAAGCCCGCCACAAAGCGGGTGGCCGGATAGTGGTAGAGTTCCATGGGCTTGCCCACCTGGGCAATGCAGCCGTTATCCAAAGCCACGATTTTGTCGGCCATGGTCATGGCTTCCACCTGATCGTGGGTGACATAAATCATGGTGGCGCCCAGGCGTTTGTGCAGGCGGGATATTTCGATCCGCATCTGAACGCGCAGCGAGGCATCCAGGTTGGACAGCGGCTCGTCAAACAGGAACACCGCCGGCTCCCGAACGATGGTACGGCCGATGGCGACCCGCTGGCGTTGGCCGCCAGACAGGTCTTTGGGCTTGCGCTCCAGGAGCTTGTCCAGTTGCAGCAGGGTGGCGGCGTCCTGAACCCTCCGGTTGATTTCGTCCTTGTGGGTTTTCGCGAGCTTCAGGCCGAAGGCCATGTTCTCCGCCACATCCATGTGGGGGTAGAGGGCGTAAGACTGGAAGACCATGCCTACTTCCCGTTCCTTCGGGGGCAGGTCATTCACCCGGCCATTTCCGATGTATAAGTCGCCGGTGGTTATGTCCTCCAGCCCGGCAATCATCCGCAGCAGTGTCGACTTGCCGCAGCCGGAGGGGCCGACGAACACCACAAACTCGCCGTCATCGATGTCCAGGTTCACGTTCTTGGTTACCTGGGCGTCGTCATAGCTTTTACAGATATTTCTCAGGGTTACACTGGCCATAGCGTTTATCTTCTTGTTCGATGGTCACCCGTCAGAGCCTGGCGATTTCAATACCCCAGGGCCCCAGTTTCAGTTGTTTGCCGTGCCATTGACCGCCGATGAAATCGGGGGTTCCGGTCATGGGAGAGCCTTGCGCCGGCAGCGTCACGGTATTTCCGGTCTCGCTCAGGTTCAGAGCGATGATCAAGCGTTCCTCGCCAAGACTCCTGACGAACACCAGTGTGTCTTTCGGGCTCTTGAGGAATTCGATGTCTCCTTCCAGCAGGACAGCCTGCTCCCGACGCCAGCCCAGAAAACTCCGGTAGGCGGTGAGCACGGAATTATCTTCGGCATGCTGCAGGGCAACGGCGGCGTTGTAATGATCATCATACACGGGCAGCCAGGGGCTGGTGCTGGAAAAGCCGCCGTGGGTTTCTTCGTGGTGCCAGACCATGGGAGTCCTGCAGCCGTCCCGGCCCTTGTACTCTGGCCAGAAGTTGATGCCGTAAGGGTCCACGAGGTCTTCGTACTGGAGCTCCGCTTCGGTCAGGCCAAGCTCTTCACCCTGGTAGATGCACACGCTGCCCCGCAGTGTCAGCAACATGGCCATGTAGGCTTTGAGCTGTTGTTCCGAGCGGGCCTGCCAGCGCGTGGCCACCCGTGCCACATCGTGGTTGCCAATAGCCCAGCACGGCCAGCCGTCGGTCAGTTTCTGTTCAATGGTGTCCACGGTCTTGCGGAAAAAGTCGGCACCATGTTGCTCGGTCAGCAGGTCAAACGAGTAGGCCATGTGCAGCTTGTCACCGCCACTGGTGTAGTCCGCCATGGTCTGCAACGAATCATCATCGCCGATCTCGCCCACGGTCGTGGTGCCCGGGTACTGATCCAGCAGCACGCGTAGCCGTTTCAGGAACGTCAGGTTCTCCGGCTGGGTTTTGTCATGCTTGTGATGCTGGTAGGCGTAGGGGTTTTCCTTGCGAACACCGATGGAGCCTTCCTGCAATGCCTTGCTTGGCGGGTTGTCTCGCAGCTTGCGGTCATGGAAGCAGAAGTTGATGGCATCCAGGCGGAACCCGTCAACTCCCCGGTCCAGCCAGAATTTCACATCGGACAGCACCTGTTCCTGAACCTCCGGGTTGTGGAAGTTCAGGTCTGGCTGACTGGCCAGGAAGTTGTGCAGGTAGTACTGCTTGCGGCGACTGTCCCAGGCCCAGGAGGAACCGCCGAACACTGACAGCCAGTTGTTGGGCGGAGAGCCGTCTGGCTTGGGATCGGCCCACACATACCAGTCGGCTTTTGGATTGTCCCGGGACTGGCGACTTTCCACAAACCAGGGGTGTTGGTCGGAAGAGTGGCTCAGCACCTGGTCGATCATGATTTTCAGGCCCCGCTTGTGGGCTTCGGCGATCAGTTCATCGAAATCCTTCAGGGTTCCGAATATCGGGTCGACATTGCGGTAGTCAGAGACGTCGTATCCAAAGTCTTTCATCGGAGAGGTGAAAAACGGGGACAGCCAGATGGCATCCACATTCAGGCTGGCGATGTAGTCCAGCTTGGCGGTCACCCCGGGCAGGTCGCCTACACCGTCGCCGTTAGAGTCATAGAAACTGCGTGGATACACTTGATAGATAACGGCGCCACGCCACCAGTCCGGATTTCTGCTCATCTTGCCTCACTTACACCCTGGTGGTGAAAAGTTCTTGTTGTGCGATGGAGGCGAATCCCCACCGATCAATACACCTGCCATGGTGCGATGTTGCCTTGGGTGGTTCATCCTCCTGCCCGTGTTTTTGTCGGCGTAGCCGGGGGGAGGAGGGGGGCGTAGCGGGGCGTATGGGGTAGTAGTGGGCGTGAAGGGCGGAGGAGCCGAGACCGGCTCACTCCCCCTGGATTTTGCTCAGCAGGTCCTTGGCCAGTTCAATCGCTTCGGAGCGGTGGCTGATGTTCTGCTTCTGGTACAGGCTGCGGATGTGGGTTTTCACCGTGGTGGAAGCCACTTTAAGATGCTCGGCAATCTGGTCGTTGGACAGGCCGGCATGAATCAGGCTCAGTATCTGCCACTCTCGTCGGGTCAGGGGCGAGGTGCGAATCAGTTCCGGCACATCCGGCCGGTCGATGATGTCCTGGATGATGGCTTCGTCCAGGGAAATCCGGATCGCCCGGCTGAAATCCCGCTGCTGTTGGGCAAGCTGAATCAGGCGCTCGGCCCGCTGTTGTTCCATGCCCTCAATCAGGCCGTCGTTGATCAGCGCTTTGAGAATGACGATCAGCACCTTGCCCAGGCGCAGAAAACTTCCCACTGCGCCGGTGGTGCTGGCAAGTTCCAGGGCCAGGCGCATGTGTTCCAGAGCCTTTTCGCGATTTTCGATCTGCCAGAACAGATAGGCCAGCGCGATATGGTTGCGGTTAAGGTCGGTTTTCAGGCCGATCTGGCCGGCAACGCTGGTCAGTGCCTCCAGGATTGGCCGGGCGTCCTGATATTGGCCCAGACTCATCAGGGCACGGGCCCGGTTTCGACCGTTGCACTGATAGAAATGGTTGGTTGCCGCCTCCGGTTTACACGGTGGTGCAATGGTCAGCCAACGCTGAATGGCATCCTGGTCCCGCACGGCGTCCCAGTACGTCAGCATGGTGGCATGGGCGTTGGCAACCCAATCCAGATGGTAGTCGCCAGCGGCGAGCATCTTCTGGACCTTGGCGATGTAGTCCGCACACAGGCTCTGGCGGCCGCGGGCCTGTGCAACCTTGGCCAGAGTGGTGTAGCTCTGGACATACCAGCGTTCGCCCTGGGCTTCCAGAATCTCTATGCCCTGGAGTGCGCAACGTTCCGCGCTCTCCAGGTGATGCCATTCCCACATCACCTGACTGCGGATCCGGAACAGGAACTCGAGAATGGGCAGGTGGTTCAGCTGGTTCTCTTCGGCATATTGAAATGCCCGCTCCTGAATGTTGTAGGCCTTTTGTAAAAGCCCCATTGCCACGCTGATCTCGCTTTGCTGGCACAGGGCCCAGATCACATTCTGGTGCGCCTGATGGGCCCGGGCCATATGTTCGGTTTCCTGCATCCGGGTCAAGGCCTCCTGCAGCTCGCCCCGGACAAACAGGGCTTCACCCAGAACCGAAGCAGCTGCAACCCGTGAGGTGGGCAGGTAGGCGGCTTCTTGCGCTACCGCTTCCCGTGCCAATGCCAGGGCGCGGTCGCTGTCGCCATAGTTCATAGCCACCTGGGCTCTGATGGCACTGAATTCGCCATGGACTGTCCGCTGGGACTCCTCGCTCATGACCGCTTTCAGTTGGGTCTCAGCGGCGGATAGCCAGTTTTCTACCTCGTCGAACTTGTATTGTCCCTGGGCTACCCAGGCCCGAAGCAACGTCAGTGTTGGATCTTCTGCAATGATTTTCTGGGGCAGGGCGTCCAGGCATCGTTGCAGTAGCGTGAACTGGCCTTCGGTAAAGAACTTGCGGCCATGCTGATTCAGAACCCGGGTAATGCGCTCCGGGTCTTCTGCGGCGACTGCATGCCGGGCGGCCTCCTCTGCGTGGTCCAGCTCCAGCCACGCATCGGTGGCGCGCTGGTGCAAGGCTCTCTGATTTTCCTGTGTGGTACTGGCAAGCAGGTGCCGCAGGTAGACGGAGAACAGCTGGTGATAACGAAACCAGAGCGCGCTGTTATCAACGGGCGTGATGAACAACCCCATGGCCAGGAGGCTGCCGAGCAGTGCCTGGCCATCGGAATCGTTCATCACCCGCATGACCATGCCCGCGTTGAAACGGTCAAGGATGCTGGTGCGCAGGAGGAAGGAGCGTTGTTGTTCACTCAGGTCCTGCCCGACCAGTTCGTCAAAGTAGTCAAAAATGTGCTGGTTACCCTGGTCAAGCTGGTCGACAAAATGACTGAACTCGATGCTGGTGCGGGCGGAGGCAGACAACAGTTGCAGCGCCGAAACCCAGCCTTCTACCCGTCGAACCGCCCGCTCGATGTTTTCCCGGGAAACCTCAAATGGCAGCCGTTGCTCGAAGTAGCTTTGCGCCTCATCGGCATCAAAGGCGAGATCCCTGCTGGTAATTTCAATCATTTGCCCCTTCATCCTGAGCTGGGCAACACCCAGGGGCGGAAGTGTTCTGGATATGACAACAAGAGTGAGGTAGGGCGGCAGATGTCGCAGCAGGAACCGGAGCCCTTGATGAATCTCCGGGTTGGTGATGACCTGGTAGTCATCAAGCACCAGGTAACTGGGATCTTCAGAAGGTGGCAGTCCGGCAAGGAGTTCTGTGAGAAATGATTCGAGACCGTGACCCTGTTGGTCCCCTGTTGGATCAAACGCAGGCATATCCGGCGTATCGACAATCTGATCAAGGGCATGGGCCAGGTACCCGGCAAACCGGACGGGGTCGTTGTCGGTATTTTCCAGGCGGTACCATGCGGCCTTTGCCTCCAGTTCGTCCAGGCGTTCGGCCAGGGTGGTGGTTTTGCCATAGCCTGCCGGGGCATGAACCAGCAACAGGGAGACCGGCTCCTGGGTTTGCAGCAGGTCGTTAAATTTTTCCCGGGCTAACAAGCCGGCCGGCGGCAAAGGGGCGCTGGTTTTAGCGGCAATAAAGGTCAGGTTTGATGGCGCCGGTGTGGTTGGCATGAACGGTTTCTCAGACATCTTATTATTGTCCTCTGGCCGAGCCAGGGTTAAACGTATTAGTCAATTACTGTGATCAGGAAGAACACTCTAGCATTTCCAGGCTGAATTGGGACTGCAGGTAGTCTTTTAGCTTCTGGAGTTCCGCCTGGTTGATGTAGAGCCCCTGTTTCGTTCTTCGCCAAAGGACGTCTTCCGGAGTAACAGCCCATTCCCGCGTCACCAGGTAATCGACCTCCCGTTGGCTGAGAGTGTCGGTAAACCAGTGCCCGAGGTCGTCCCTGGATTTGCAGCCGGCCAGGATCTGATGGCTGTCGGTACCGTAACAGCGCACGAATCTGCGGATACTGTCGGTGTTCAGCCACGGGTAGTTAATCTCAAGCTCCGCCGCCAGTTGTTGCTGGTTACCAAAGTCACCGCCCGGCAGAATGGCCTGCCTGGTCCAGGATTTTCCGGCGCCTGGGAAGTACTCGCATACTTTGTCGGTCACCGCCTCGGCCAGCTTCCGGAAGGTGGTGATCTTGCCGCCGAAAACGGAGATCAGGGGCGGCTGGCCGTCCTCTTCGTCTACCTCAAAGGAGTAGTCCCTGGAGGCAGTCTGGGCGGTTCCCTGTTCATCATCCATCAGTGGCCGGACACCGGAGTAGCTCCACACCACATCTTCCGGCCCAAGCTGTCGACGGAAGTACTGGTTGACGATGGTCAGCAGGTAATCGGTTTCTTCCGGTGATATCCGGGCCTCGGACGGGTTGCCTTCGTAATCCACATCGGTGGTGCCAATGAGGGAGAAGTGTTCTTCGTAGGGGATGACGAAGACGATTCGCTCGTCCTGATTCTGCAGGATGTAGGCCTCGGTGTCGGCGTTCAGGCGGGGCACCACAATGTGGCTGCCTTTGACCATCCGTATCTGTTTCGGGGCCTGCATGCCGAAGCTATCGCCGAACAGCTGGCTGACCCAGGGGCCGGTGGCGTTGACGATCACCTTGGCGTGAACGGTGTGTTGGCGATCTCTTCGGGTATCTTCCAGAACCGCTTTCCAGCGCGGGCCCTGGCGGCTCGCCTGAATGCAGCGAGTTTGTGTCAGTATGGTGGCGCCTTTCTGCTGCGCCTTGCGGGCGGAAAGCACCACCAGTCGGGCATCGTCCACCCAGCCGTCTGAGTACTCGAAACCTTTGGTAATGTCGGGTTTCAGGGGAGAGTTCTGGTCAAAGCTGATGGCCCTTGAACCAGGCAGCATTTCCCGCTTTGCCAGGTGGTCGTAAAGAAACAGCCCGGTACGAATCATCCAGGCCGGGCGCAGGTGGGGCTGGTGAGGCAGGCGAAAGCGCATGGGCCACATGATGTGTGGCGCATTGCGTAACAGCGCCTCTCGCTCGGCCAGGGCCTCCCGGACCAACCGGAATTCATAATGCTCCAGGTACCGAAGCCCGCCGTGGATCAGCTTGCTGCTGCTTGATGAGGTGGCGGATGCCAGATCGTTCATCTCGCACAGTATGACGTTCAGGCCACGCCCGGCAGCGTCCATGGCAATACCGGTACCGTTAACACCGCCGCCGATAACCAGCAGATCGCACTGGTCAGGAACGCCTGACGGTTCGTTTGCTTCCATTCGTTGACTGCTTTGCCCTGTTAACACGCCTGCTTGCCCCTGATCATCCTTTGAGTGAATGCTGATTATCAGAGAATGAACGCAGGGGGTAAAGCGACGGCGTCACTGAATGGCCGCCCCGTGGGCAGGATGCCCCGGGGCCGGCCGGGTCAGAGTGAAACCGGTTTGCCGGCTTCACGGCGACGAGCTTCCCACTCTTCCCTGGTCTGGGCGGCCTCGTCGCCGGGCATGGAATCGATGATGTCGAAGTAGTCCGAGCTGAACTGGTCCGCCATGATCTTCTCACGGGGCTTTACCTTCACCACATAGACGGTCTGCACGTTCTGGTGGTCAAATGCCCGCCAGTACTGCTCGTCTTTCAGGAAGCTATAGCGATGCCCCTCAAGTTCCCGGATGACCGCTCGGGTATTGGTGGTGCCGGCGCGTTCGACGGCGGCTTTATACTGGTAAACAATGCTGTAGGCCGACGCGGCAGACGAGGATGGGCGCATTTCGTAGCGGCTGGAAAAAGCTTCAACAAAATCTTTGCCCCGCTGATAGTTGTTTTCATAGGGCAGGTTCCATACCCAGGGGGCGGCGCCCACCACCCCTTCCATGATGGTTGGTCCGACCTGGCGTGCCATTCCCAGGGTGAGGTTTGGCACCACAACCTGCATTCGTTTGGTCAGGCCCATCTCATAGGCGGCGTTAAGGGCTCTGACCATGTCGTCGCCAAAGAGCACCAGCATCAGTACTTCTGCGTCACTCTCGGCGGCTTGCTCCAGGGCCACCCGGAAGTCAGTAATCAGCGCCCGGGGGAAGGGCGTTTTCACGCCTTTATGCTGTTCTGTGTCTTCGGTGTTGGAAAACTTGCGCACAGACTCTTCCACTGACCAGCCCCAGGTGTAGTCGGCAGTGATGTAGAAGTAGCTCTGGTCTGCGTGGTGGCGATTGAGGTATTGGCTCAAGGCCTTGGCGGTCATCCAGGCATTGTAGGGTTCCCGGAACATATGGCTGTGGCCTTCACTGCCGGTGGTGGCATTGGAATAGGTAAGGGTGCCGAAATAGAGTCGATTGCGATCCCTGGCTGCCTTGCCTGATGAAATGGCAACGGCACTGGATACTCCGCCAAAGACCATCTGTGCACCCTCACGGTCGATGAGCTCGGCAGTGTTCTGTGCGCCCTGGTCGGGTTCACCGCGGGAATTGCGGATAACCAGTTCCAGGGGCTGCCCCATCACGCCGCCGGCTCGATTGATCTCATCAACCGCGAGGAAAGCCCCCAGTCGTTGCTGAAGCCCCTGGTCTTTGTAGCGGCCAGTCTGAGGGTAGTTGAGTCCTATCTTGAGTGTTTCTGCATACACTACCGAGCTGCCCAGCAGCAGTAGACATGCCGTGAGCAGGAAGTTTCTGAAACTCATTGTGGTTGGCCTCCAACGGTTTGGACCCCGAATGCGGGTTATTTTTGTTGTTCGGATCAAGCAGGATTAGTGTCTGCCCTCGTTGGTAGCTCAACAATGGGACTTAAGTGGAATTTGGCGTAACAATTTGTAGGGTCTTGATATGCATCAGGTTGTGCGAAAATGGTGCGTGATTTTGCGTCATGTCCTGTGTGTGCACCAACCTGGTGCGCAGGAATCTGTGTGTTCCAGGGTGAGTAGTGTGAATTGGCTCACGTTTGGGTTGTTGGGTGCTGGCAGGCCCGATCTTTGCTGAGGTCTCAGGGTTCCGAGGGGGCGAATAACTCTGTTCTGCTCCGATGTCCGGTCTGGAGAATCCTGAAATGACTCTGAAAAGCTACAACATGAACCTGTCTGCCGGTGAGCGTTCCTGGTTGCCTGTCTTTGGGCGTAACGGAAAGCTGGCCATGCGCTGGTCCAGTTTCCTGAACCGAAACATGTACGAGACCAATGAACAGATATTCGAGAACCTGGCCAGAACCAGACGTGATGCCCTGATTGGGTGGGCTGAACACAAGTGGTCGTTTCTGGAATCCGTTGCTGGCCGCCTGTATGGCAAGAACCCCGAAGCCCTGGGGGAGACCATTGCCCAGACCTCCACCCGGCTAAGGGAGATATCCGAGCTGTTTGTGGTGGCAGAGGATGGCCAGGTTGTTGCGTCCAGCGTGCCTGTCCGCAACGGCAAGCGTGACCTGGCTCCGGAGGCTGTCCGGAGGGGAACGGGTGAGCGTTTCCTGCATGGTCCCTACCGGGACCCGGTAACGGCGTCGTTGGGCAAGACTACCAGTCGGTTTCACGATGCGGTGACTCTGATGTTCTATCAGCCTATCGAGTTGGCCGGGGGTCAGCGGGCAGCTGTGTGTGCGCGAATTCCCAATGATGTGATGAGCGATCTGATTCAGCGTGAGGCCGGACACGTTTTTGAGGAGTCCGGCGACAACTACCTGTTCATGATCGACAGTCGTTTTGACAAGTCCATCTCGCCGGGAACGGCGCTGTCCCGATCCCGCTTCGAAGATGCCACCTTCAGCCACGGCGATAACCTTAAAGATGGCATAGAAACCGGCTTTGGCGTGGTGCGTATTCGGGAGCACACTGAATTCGAGATACGGTTTACCGATCCGGCAACCGGCCGCTTGCACCCCGGTGTCAGGGAGACCATTGCCAATGGTGAGAACCTGTACGTGCTGTACCCGGGCTATTCCGACTATCGACACATCCCGGTGATTGGCAAGGGCATCACCTTGCAGATGCCTGGTTCGGCTGATACCTGGGGCATGATGTGTGAAGGCGATCTGGAAGAGGTGTACCGACGGCGCTCCATCAGCTGGCGGTTATCCAGTCGTTTGGGCTTGCTGGCCGCGGCGCTGTGGCTGGTGAATCTTGCATCGTCCATGTTGGAGGTGTCGGTATGGCTCGAAAGCGGGATCAATGCCCTGGCCATTTTCGCCATGGTGATGATCTTCAGATCCACTTCTGTCAAACCGGTGTCGGAGCAGTTGTCCGCCATGGGGGATATCATCCGTGACATTGCCGAGGGCGGAGGTAACTTGCGGCAAAGGATTGACCTGAGCCGGACGCGCCGGGATGAGAGCGGAGACCTGGCCCGCTGGACCAACAGCTTTATTGACAGCCTGGATGGCATGGTGGGCCAGGTGTTGACGCTGGCCGCAGACTCCCGGCAAGCCAGTGACCAGATGGTGAGCCATAATCGCAGCGCCTATGAGCGGGTTCAGTCTGTGCTGGCTCATATCGACGATATGGTGCGCGGTGCCGGTGTTCAGGAAAAAGAAATCAATAACGCGTCAACGACCGCCGAGGAAATGCGGGAAGGCATGGATGCGGTGGTCAGCCGTGCCCAGGCGCAATTTGCCCGGGTCAGTGAGGAAGCAAGGAGCATCCGGACGGTGATCACTCGTTCAGCCGATGGAATCCGGGCTGCCAATGATCGGACTGAGGAAATCAGCAAAACTGCCCTGGTCATCAATGACATTGCAGCCCAGACCAACCTGCTTGCCCTGAACGCGGCGATTGAAGCCGCCCGGGCCGGGGAGTCAGGCCGCGGATTTGCCGTAGTCGCGGATGAAGTGCGCCAGCTCGCCAGCCGCACAGCAAAGGCAACGGAAGAGATTGGCCAGCGTCTGCAAGGCGTGCAAGACGAGACACAAAGGGCCGTGGCCGTTATGGAGGAGGGGATTTCGGAAATGGAGAACCGGCTGGCCAAAGCGGAAGCTGCCGCCGACGACAGCTCGGACTTGCATCATATGGTTGGCAAGCTGTTTCGGGCCATTGCCAGCATTGAGCAAACGAACCGCGAGCAAAGTCAGCAGACCCACGGCGTCTCGGAAAGTGCGGCGGCCATGCGTGGCGTGGTAGAACAGCTATCTGCGAGCTCAGAGCGAACGCAGGCCGCAGCGGCAAAGCTGCAGAGGCTGACGGGACAGTTTCAGGTTTCAGGCGAGGTTGCCTGACTGATAGTCAACACACGGCCCTGGTTTGAGGCTGTTTGAACGGCGTCCACAAAGGCGTTTTCACACCTTTGTGCTGTTCTGCGCGCCCTGATCCTTTTAGCGGCCGGTAGGTCAGTGATCTGTTTCTAACCTGGCTTTGTCCTTGCGATGCATCGTTTCAGCTGCAGGTAAAAAAACCGATATACTTCCCGGATTCGCCCAACCTGGGCATCGCTGAATGTAATGGAGCCATTGAGATCTTGGTAACTATCAAGCGTTGGACCTTCGAACTTGGATCGACTCTTCCGTTTCTCGTGGTGGCAACGGGGCTTGCCATCTTTTCAATGCCGGCCAGCGCTGACTGGTATCGGTTTTCAGACACCGCCATGACGACACCTATCGAGCTGGAGTTCTGGACAGAGGACAAAAAGCTGGCGGACCGGGTTGGGGAGGAGGTACTGGCGGTTTTTCATCAGGTTGATGCGCAGATGAGCCGCTATCGGGAGGACTCGGAAGTTTCCCGACTCAACCGCAACGCCGCCAATGGTCCGGTTGCCGTCAGTGACGGTCTGTTCGAGGTGCTTGAAAAGGCGCGGGAGGTATCGATTCTCAGTGATGGCGCCTTCGACATCACCTTTGGTTCAGTCGGGTACCTTTACGATTTCAGAGCCGGGAAAAGGCCGACAGAGGAGGAACTTCGATCTGGCCTGCCCCAGGTGAATTTCCGGGATGTGATTCTTGATCAGGATGCTCAAACCGTTGAATTCCGCCAGGCTGGGATCCGGGTCGATCTGGGCGGTATTGCCAAGGGCTATGCCGTTGACCTGGGAATCAAGCGCCTTGTCAGCCTTGGCATACGCCATGCCCGGCTCAGCGCAGGTGGCGACATGCGGTTACTGGGCGACAAGCGGGGACGGCCCTGGTACGTGGGTATCCGGGATCCACGTGTGGAAGGACGTAACGCAGTGGTCCTGCCCCTCAAGGATACGGCGGTATCCACCTCCGGGGATTACGAGCGGTTTTTCGTGGATGAAGCGGGCGACCGGGTCCACCATATTTTGTCTCCCGAGACCGGAAAGTCGGTTCAGGGTGTGCAGAGCGTGACCATTATTGGCGAGGACGCGTTGACAACCGACGGCCTCTCCACGGCGGTGTTTGTGCTCGGACCCGCAAGGGGGTTGGAGATGGTTGAGCGACTGGCGGGTATCGATGTGGTGGTTATCGATGACCAGCGCATGATGCACGTGTCAGAAGGCCTCGTTCCGCCCCAATCAGACCAGGGCGGAACGAGCGGTCCGCATTAACTGCCAATCGTACCGTTCACCACGTTGGAGAAGGCAATCAGGTTGTCCTGAGAGGTGCCATTGCCCAGCCCGTGGCCGTTGAAGCGGGTTCCGAACTGGTTTTGTTCACCATGCAATGCCATGTAGTTGAGTAACACGGTCTGGACCAGTTGGTTGACGTTGTTGGCCGCCGGGCTGGAGGCAGTTTCCACCGATGCATCCGAACGCATAAAGCCGATCTGCCTGCGAATCGGAGTGGGGCGGCCACCAGGGTTGTAAACCAGGAAGAAGGAGGCGGCCGTCTGTTGGTTGTCGCCGGTCCATTCGCCCTTGCCGCGACCGTCCGCGGAATCGTCAATCCTGCCGTTGCTCGACACCGAACCGTCACTGAACACATAGAGCATTAACGGCATACCCACCCGGGCCGCGTATTCCAGGCATGCACCCATACATCGGCCTGCCAGTTCGTCACGGCGCTCGCCAGTTCCACGCTCGCCGGTGTGGTAGTCGTAGCCGCCAATAGTGATCGTGCCGGCACCGGCGTAGCCGTTTAAAACCAGCTTCATCACAGAAGCGGTTTTACGGAATTCCCGGTTGTTGTTGAACTCATCGCGGTTGAAAATGCCGGTGGGCCCAACGATTTCGAGATCCAGCTCTGGATCAAGGTCTGCGGGATTGCCGAATCGGTCGGCGAGATCGGCACTCTTTACATAGCCGCAGCGGACCAGGTCCTTGACGACTTCATCAGTAGAGATGCCCGTATTGACCCGGTTCATCTTGGCGTCGCTGATGCGCTGGATGGATTCCATGACGGCGACAGCATCTTGCTGGTCCAGAATGCCGATCAGATCGCCTACGTCCACCAGACCGGTAACGTCTGAGGGCCGGTCAATCTTGGTGGGTCGAACCTCCGGATTGATCAGGTTCATCGGTGCCAACGAGTTACCGCCGGATTCCGAACTCTGGGACCCTATGAGAGAGAGCAGGGAGCCGTCGGCACCCGCGTGATGGATGCCGTACATCGGGTTGTGGGGGTTGTTGCCGGTGTCGTTCTCTGAACGGGCAGCAATAATGGCGCCGTCAATTGCCGCGCGGGTGCCGGCACTGGTGCTCTGCAGGATACCGCGCAGGAAGCCGCTGTCGGAATGGAACGCCAGGCCCAGTTCGGTGTTAACAAACGCCGGGTCATTGGGCAGCATGTCACCGGGTAGCCCTAGTTTGTTGTAACCTGCGGTGCTCAGGAAGTCCATTTGCCCGCCGGACTTGCCCATCAGTACATTGGAGCCAGCAATGTTGGCGCCGCCTGCCAGGTCAAAACAGATAAACGGAATCTTGCCGGCACCCTGAACCGCTATGCCACAGCTTTCTTTCAGCGTGTTCAGATCATCTGAAAGCGCTGCTGCTGCCATTCGCGGGTTGCCGAACAGGCTGAACAGGGAAGCACCGAACACTGTCGCCGACCCCGCCATCAGACCCTGTGAGATAAACTCTCGACGCGTCCTCGGCCTGCCGTGGTCGTCATGGAGTAGTGGGCTGCCATTGGCCAGAGGTTTCTTACGTGATTTGCGTATGAACATGATGGGCTTCCTCTACTGAACCAGTGTGGTGGCGCTGCCAAGCACAGCCGCGCAGCTTGCCTTAACGACCGTTTCTGTGCGGTCAGGCGCACAACCTTCTCCACAGCTCGTCAGTCTGTCCATGAGCGCGCTTAGCTCTGTTTCGATGGCACTATCATCGGGCTGTGAGGCCAGGTTGCTGCCCACGAAGCGGGCCAGTAAAGGCCCGGTAACCAGGCTCTTGCGGCCGTGATCAAATGCGGTGCTGGCCGGGGCGGAGAAATCGAACCCGGGGAACATCTCAGCCCTTAATTGCCCGCTGGAAACCAGGGCGTCGCAGTATTGAATAGCCATTTGGGTGACTGCCATTTGATGGGAAGACAGGAAGCCCTGGATCGTCTCTACCGTCGGCAACTGCTGCTTTACGGTAGTGTATGTGCTGAAGACCGCCGGGTGGGTGGTGGCAACGCCGGTCATCCGCGACATGGACTCGTTGATCTCGTCAAATGTCTTCAGACCGATCTCCGACGATGGTGGCAGGTCAGCGGGTTCTGGCTGAGGCGGCAGAACAGGCTCGGTACGGGCAAAGCTGTTTCCGCCCAGCTGGTCGAAGGTCAGGAAGAACTCGTCGTTCCCGGGGCCGTTCTCCAGAGCAATGATAGTGCCCAGGGAAGAGAGCGGTTGCCCGGTGCCGGGTTCATAGCTGCCGCTGTCCAGAACAACGTCCAGATTGGCCCAGGCCTGTCCGACAGTCGCCTCCTTGCCATTGATGCCCAGTCGCATGCCTCGCAGTGGAATGTTTGATGGCTCGGCGGAGTCATCCAGGCTGATGAAGAAAGGACTGGTGAATCGGTACGCGTAGCTGTCGAACTGGCTGACTTCGAACACGATGAAACTCTCCGGCACGTCGATCAGGTGAGAAACGCCAAATAGCAGGTAGAACTTCTGACCAACGCCGACTTCGAAGTTGGCCTGGACCTGCTCCGGTGTCAGCACACGATTGTGGATGGCGACCATGCGGATCGCGCCCTGCCAGGGTGAGTTGCCATCGGTCTCGTTGCCCAGTACCAGGGCAAAGCTGTCGTCCCATTCCGTTAACAGCCCGCCGTCGTCCGGGTCGACATCACCGGTTGGAACGCCATTCACAAAGATCTGACGCCCGGTCGCCGGGGTGTAGTTCACCACAACGTGCTGCAAAGTTGCCTGCAGAAGCATGTCGGCGTCCTGGGTGGCGAACGCCGTATTCTCATCACTGTTGGTGCTGCGATGGAGCACTTCGTAACGCTGGAGTGACTGGCTGAGTGTGACGTTGCGAGTGGTGGAGGAACCCGAATAGGTCACGATCCGGGCGTCTTCCTGGGTGATGTTGCCCGGGGCGACCCAGGCCTCAGTGCTGTATTCGCCGGAGGCAGTCAGCAGGGTATGCAGCTTCCGGCTGGCGGTGGTGCTACCCTGAGCTTTGCCCGCCGGGATCATGAAGCCCTGCTCGTTTTCGCCCGCGGGGCCAAGGTCGATGCCCCAGCCCCCAACCCAGTCAACGTTGCCGCTCAGGGTCAGATCCAGTGCAGGCGATACGCCGCTGGTGTCAAAGGCGGTCTGGCCTTCACCAAACTTGAATTCGTAGAGGGCAATCACGTTGTCTTCAAAGCGGCCGCCGGAATTGGCAAGCAGGCCGTCTGCCTGGAGGTTGAGAGCTTTGCTCGTAACCAGTGAAGGGTCTACAGGTTGGGCGCTCAGGTCCTGGACCATTTCAAGAATTTTTAACTCCATCAAGTCAGCTGAGGCTTCGCAGTTGTCACCCCAGCAGTTGTGAAAGTCGTAGCGCAGGCGCTCTACCAGTCGGGATGCGCCTGGGTTCATCGGATCTATGCGGCTTTTCGCCTGATTGTAGGCGGTGGTCACGTCTGCGCTGGCAATGTAGGGGGTCTGGCCACCATCAGCATGGCAGTCGCTGCAATACTGTCTGAGTTCGGGGTATACCGTGCTGGAAAACAGTCCAGGATCGCTGGGCAGGGCAACCGTAGCGCCCGGTTCTTTGAGCGCTGGAGCGCGGAGTTCAACGGTTTTGGCTGAGCCTCCAGAGCCGCCTGCCCAGTTTGAGATATAGGTGGTAAGAATGTCCACACAGGCCGAGGTGCTCTGGAGCCAGCAATTGTGGCCGCCGGCCACCTTGGTCACCATCGTAGACTGGGATGGATCGGACAGGTTAACAATGGAGTTCGCCTGAGCATAAGCCAGGTTAACGTCCAGCTCGTTGACGAACGTCGGAGCCTGGCCATTGGAGCCGTGGCACGCACCGCATTTGTCCTGGGTGACCAGATTATCCCATACGGTCCGTTTGAAATTGGCGACGTCATCCGTTGCGGGAGCCGGCCCGTTGTAGGTAATCGTGCCGGGATTCTGGGAGGTATTCGGCAGTTGTTCCGTGGACTCGCCGCCGCAGGCCGAAAGCAGGAACGCAAGGGCGATGACTGAAAGCACCGATCTAAGGGAGCTCATGAAAATTCCGTTACGTGTTGTCATAGCGTCCTCACTCCCCCATGCAGTACACAGCGGATTCTGCGAATACCTGCTTCAGGTCGTAACCCTGGCTTGCGAAGCTGGTAACCATACTGCGTACCTGGGAACGGTCTGCGCCGTTGGAGGGAGGTCGCAGGCAGACATTCTCGAACACTTTCTTGACCTGGCACTCGGCAAAGGCGTTGGAGTGGGCGAATTCCCTGCCCAGGCTCTTGGCACCATTGCCGGAACCCGGCAGTGACGGATCCCAACCCAGGCGGCGGTTGGCGCCCTGGCGCCAGTAGTTATCCCATCTGTCGTCCGGCGTCACGTAGCCTTGCTCGAAGGTTGCCGCATTGATGTGATATTTGGCCTGAACCCTGGAGCCGGTCTCCGGATCCGTTTCGCCAATGGCGTTGTAAACGAGCCTACCCAGTTCTCCGTCAGGGTCGGCGTTGGCGTTATATTCATAGTCATAGTAGGCAAACGCCTGAGCCATGGGGTCCATACCCGTGTGGCAGCCAACGCAGTTGTTCAGGAATACCCGGCTGTCACCGCCGGGGCTGCGGGAAACATCCTGGCGAATGCGGTCGGGCGGCAGAGTGACATCTGCAACCTGTTCCAGGTCGTTGCACATGTGATTGATCAGCGTGAAACGGAACATGGCCCTATTGGTACCGGCGCTGAAAAACGCCCGGGCTGACGCTCGAGATGTGATCACCCCAGCGGTCGCAGAAGGGGGGAGGCCGGTGTAGGTGGACTGGTTCACCCGCTCAAGATGGTCCCTGAGGCTGGCTCCGCTGTTCTCCAGGGATTCGTAATGATTGTTGTTGCTGGTGGAGTAGTTCGGCAGATTCAGGGAAGGATTTCCGATATACAACACATCGTCATACAGGACTTTTCTGAAGTCCTGCCCGTCCCGCACCAGGCCGATCACCGTGGCGATGTAGTCATTGAGGGGCACGAACTTCGACATTGCCTCGTTGGTCCAGGGGGCCGCAAAATTCTTCAGGGTGACGTCGTAGAAGGCGCTGTCCTGCATGGCAGTGAATGCTGCCTCAATCGCTCTGCCTGAAACGATATCGTTTTCCATGTCGTCGAGAACATCGGCAGAAGGGGGCACGCCGGCAATCCGGTCATGGATTCGTTTGGCCTGTTCCCTGGGGCCAGCTTGGGCAAAGCCTGCCTGGCCAGACACCAATGCAACGAGAACGGCGGTACTGCAAGCCTTGGTGAGCAGGCTTCTGATCCTGTTCCGGGCGGTCATGTCCTTTCCCTCGGTGATCGTTAGCATTCGCACATTAATGCTTTTTGACAATTGTTAAAAGTTTACGGCTTGCTATATCCTCCGTTTTGAGTCGTAGGCCACGTTATTACATTAGGTTACTTAAAAGCCTTGGAGCCTGCCCGCGGAACCGACTTAATTTATGTCATGGAATGTCATCCGAAACAGGGTTTGTAACGTTGGACATTAAGTTTCCTGGCTCCCCCTCCCTTTTTTTGCGCTGCTCGCGTTGCGGTTTCGCTGGGCGTTGCAATGTTGCTTTCTGGCTGTCTCTCCGGCAGCGACAGCCAGCAGTCAGATCCGGTCGTTGTCGAAACCCCGGTAGCTTATGTCGAACGGGCCCTGCTGTTTGACGAGAACACCGGCACCTTGGTGGAGGACAACTTGGCGGACCCCGCCGCTTTTCGTCCCGGTGCAAGGTTATTGTTGAAGGCGAGGGCTTCCGCCGATGCCGAAACGCGGGATATCGCTTCCAGGGCGTTCACCGGGACACAATTCCTCGATGACAGGGGCCGGTTGCGGTACGACGTGAAAGATCTCCACGTATCCCATGATGGCTCCCGATTGTTGTTCGCCATGCGCGCCCCGGAAATCGAAGGCGCCGATGACGAGGATCAGCCAACCTGGAATATCTGGGAATATGACGTTGGTACCGACGGCCTGCGCCGTGTCATTGATTCAGATGTTACTGCCCGGGCCGGGCAGGACGTTGCGCCAGCCTATCTTCCTGATGGCAGAATCGTTTTCTCATCAACCCGTCAGCGGATTTCCAAGGCGGTGCTGCTTGACGAAGGCAAGCCCCAGTACTCAGGTCTGGACGAAGCGGGTAATAGCCCGGCGTTTGTTCTGCATGTGATGGATGATGATGGCCAGAATATTCAACAGATCACGTTCAACCAGAGTCACGACCTCGACCCCATGGTGGCGGATGATGGCACCATTATTTTCAGCCGTTGGGACAATGCGGGCCAGACCCGAAACAATGGTGTAAATCTCTACCGCGTGAACCCCGACGGCACCGGGCTGAGCTATCTTTACGGTCGTCATTCTCACGGTTCTGTGCCAGAAGCGAACAATGTTCAGTATCTGCAGCCCCGCAAGTCCGACAACGGTAAGTTGTTGGTGCAGCTGAGGCCGTTTGAGAGCGAGGACTACGCGTCCGTTCCGGCGGAAGTTGATGTTGCCCAATTTGTTGAGGCCAACCTGCGTATCGATGGCACCGAAGGGGAGGGCCAACAATCATTGGTTTCCGGCGTGGGCCTGGATGGACAGCTGTCGTTGAAAGGTAGTTACGCATCCGTCTCACCGTTACTGGATGGGACCAACCGTTACCTGGTCAGTTGGACACCCTGCCGGTTGCGGGATGGAGCAACTGATCGAATCGTCAATTGCACGGAAGACCGCCTGCAATCGGAAGATTATCAACCCGCAGAGCCGGTTTACGGTCTGTGGCTTCTTGATATTAATAGCGAAACACAGCGACCGGTGGTCCCGCCGGTGGAAGGTATTCAGTTTGATGAAGCGGTCCTGATGAAAGAGCGTCCTCTGGAAGGCTTTATTCCGGAATCTCAGTTTACGGGTAAAGCGAGGGCTCTGGGGGATGCCGGTTATGGGGTTCTGCACATTCGCAGTGTCTACGATATAGACGGGATGGACACCACACCGGCTGGTATTGCTGCAATGGCCGATCCGCTGCAGACGCCACCGGAGTTTCGCCCGGCCAGATTCCTGCGCCTGGAAAAACCCGTGGCTATCCCAGATAGAAACGTCCGGGATTTCGACAACAGTGCTTTTGGCCGCAGCCGCGCCCAGCTAATGCGGGAAATCCTGGGTTATGTGCCGATAGAACCGGACGGTTCCGTGAAGGTGGCCGTGCCGGCCAATGTCGCATTCGCCATCAGCGTACTGAATGAACAGGGCCAACGGATTGGTGCCAGGCATCAGAACTGGCTGACGGTGCGTCCTGGCGAGACCCTCGAGTGCGCAGGCTGCCATAATCCGAACAGTCCGACTCCCCACGGCAGACCGGGTGCCGGCCCCGGATCCGTCTGGGGTGGGGCAGCGACCACCGGCCTTCCGTTTCCGAATACCGACTCGGGTCTGTTTGCCGATATGGGTGAAACCATGGCCGAGTTGTTTGCCCGCATCAATGATATTCGCCGGCCGACGCCGGATGTGATCTATGCCGATGAGTGGTCCGGTGATGCCGTGGACCCCAAGCCTGAGAGCTTTGCCTATGCCTATGCCGATCTGCAGACTCCGCCACCTATTTCGGGCGTTTGCGCGACCGACTGGGCGTCGAATTGCCGGATCGTTGTCAATTATGAACAGCACATTCATCCGCTCTGGAGTGTCAATCGGGAGGTATTGGATCCGGATACAATGGCTGTGGTGGATGACTACACCTGTACCGGTTGTCACACCAACACGGATGCCGCAGGCGCCCAGCAGGTGCCAGCTGGGCAGCTGGACCTCGGCGACGGCCCGTCACCGGCCCAACCGCTTCACTTCAACGCCTACCGGGAACTGCTGTTCCCGGACAACGAGCAGGAACTGGTGAACGGTGCGCTGGTGGATGTACTGGTGGACTCCGGGGAAGTGCTGGAGGACGAAGAAGGCAACCCGATCCTGGATGCCGAAGGAAATGTGCAGCCGATCATGGTGACGGTTCCGGTTCAGGCCTCAATGTCTGTCAACGGCGCCCGTGCCAGTAATTTCTTCGACGTATTTGCAGAGGGCGGTTCACACAGGGATTTCCTCACGCCCGCCGAGCTTCGACTAATCGCAGAATGGCTGGATATTGGCGGCCAGTATTTCAACAACCCCTTTGATGCCCCGGAAGACTGATCCAAGGACTGATACTCGCGCCATGCCCATTGCCATTCTCATTTTAGTATTGTTTTTGCCGACCCAGAGCTGGGCTGGCTGGCTGTGGGGTCAGGGCGACGATGGCGTTGCCCGGGTGCAGGTGACCGAGCCCTACGTTGCCTGGCGGACCGGCCCGGCCACTGGCTACCCGGTTTTCCACAACAGCGAGAAAGGGGAATGGCTGACCATTCTTCAACGCAAGACCAACTGGATCAAAGTAACGGACGCCCGTGGCCGGGAAGGCTGGGTCGCCGTTGCTGATATCGCCCGGACCGTGGATGCCACAGGAAACCCTGTGGACCTTCAGGTACCGGATTTCGATTCATTCAGTAACCGGCGAGTCGAAGCCGGGCTGATGATGGGTGAATTTGATGGTGCCGCTGTCACGGCAGGCTATGGCGGTTTCTGGATGACAAGGAACCTTTCCGCCGAGCTCTGGGCCTCGCAGATTCTGGGCAGCGCCTCCGAGATCCGCATGGTCAATGCGAACCTGGTGCATCAGCCTTTTCCGCACTGGCGGATATCCCCTTTTTTCACGCTCGGGGTCGGCCATCTCTGGGTTGATCCCAAGGCCACCCTGGCTGAGCCAGAAGAGCGGGATAACAGTGTCGGCCATGCTGGCTTTGGCATCCGGGCTTACATCACCGATCGATATTTCATCCGTGCCGAGGTGAAGGATTACAAAGTGTTGTAGAGCCGCGCGATATTTGGCCCAAACTTGCGCGATATTTGGCACCCCGAAACCTTTCCACAATGGTAAAAGGAATTGCCAAAACTACTAAGGCAAAGCCACCCACAAATCACGAGGCGTAACGCGGTTAGCGGGTAGCCTGTTAGGCAGTATCCCACCACCCACCATTAGGGCCTGATATACCAGCTCGCTACAGAACCATGCTCCTCGACTCTGCCAGCTGCCACGAAAAGGAAAAGCCAGGATAGCCTTCCAGTCGTAGGGCTTGCCCAGCTGCATATCCAGAAACCTGTATAAAGGAAGCGCCTCGGCCACCTCGACCTCAACGCTTGCCACTCGCTGCCAGGACTTAACGAAATGACTATAGGGTCTGCGGATCACTCCACCCCAGGAGACTGCCTCATATACTGCATCGCCCACCTGAATAGCAACGTGGTTCCACTTGCTCATCAGAAACAGGCGCAGAATGCGCCCGCCCAGATCCTGGCTCTTACAGAAGTGCACGGTCACCTTCACGGGATACCCCCTATTTGATTTTGGATGCCGCAATGAACAGCTGATCCAACTGCTCAGGCGTCATATTAAGCTGAGCGCCAACGTAGTCCACGAAGGCCGATCGACGAATAAAACCAGCCTCCTGCCAGGCGATCTTCAGCTGCGAGTCGTCGCTGGCTGCCACGATCGCTTCACACTGATCCAGCAGCCCAGCATCAAGCAGTGCAGCCTTTGCCTGGTAGCGGGTCACCTGCATCCGTTCACGCCGCTTTCTTAGGGACCACTCTTCGTGGGTTTCTACTGCTGTTTCTTCTTCCGGCATCAGTTCCGGGTTCTCGGTATCCATCAGCGGATCTCCTAAAGGTTGCCTTGCTGAGCATGGCGGCAAGCGCCTGGACAGCGCTGCCGTGCCGGGCATGATTCACCCAGCTGTGAAGGTTCTGGCGGATGTCCGCCAATTCGATATAGCCACGAGAGTAGTCAGCCTGCCACTGCTTCAGCTGGCGCCGAAACCGGCGAATGCTGGCGCGGCGCAGTCGGCGACTGTCAGGCCATAAATGAAAGCCCAGGAAGTCCAGGCCTCTGCCGCCGGCATGGGAAACGGGGAAAACTGAGGTTTTGTTGTTGGTGCTAAGAGCCAGCTCATCCTGCAGCCAGCGCTCAGCGTCAATGCGGAGGGCCTGCAGGTGGCGCTTGTCCGGATGCACCACAACGAAATCGTCCATATACCTTATGTACCAGCGTTCGCGCTTTCGGCACTTCATCCACTGATCAAAGGCGTCCATATAGATGTTCGCGAAGAGCTGACTCGTCAGATTGCCGATCGGAAGGCCCTTGCCCGGCCGCCCCGGCTCACTGTAGCTGCACACGATGTTCTCGATGACATCCATCAGCCTCTGATCGGCTATACGCTTGCGCAGCAGCCCCAGCAAGACCTCATGATCAATGCTCGCAAAGTACTTGCTGATATCGGCCTTCAGGACGTGCACCCGACCATGCTTCCTAAGGCACTCGCGCAGCATTTGCTGAGCCTTGTCGGCGCCGGCATGGGTTCCACGACCAACCCGGCAGGCGTAGCTGTGACCTATGAAGCGAGCCTCCCAGATGGGCTCTATTGCCGTGACAACGGCATTCTGCACCACGCGATCCCGGAACAGCTGCAGCGCCGTGATCTTCCGGCGCTTTGGCTCCGTGACATAGAAACTGCGGTATGGGCCGCAACGATACTGACCCCAGATAAGCTCATTCTGCAGCTGGATGAGATTGCCTTCCAGATCACGCTCAAAGTGGCGGCAAGGCCAGCTTTTGCGCTTGCCCTTCCTGGCCTTCATATAGGCAGCGTGCAGAGCTTCAAACGTGATGATTTCTTCAAATATTCCGTTGAATGTCTTGGCCATTCCTTTTCCTTGTGAGGCGAGTACTGCAGGCCTCTCCGTGCTGGATACTACGCGCAGCACTCTAAGTATCTTTCGGCTCCTGCCGTGGAATTGACGTCCTTTCAGCTGGGCGCTGGGAGCACGGCCGTAGCCGGGCAACTTCTGGCCACTCACGAGCTGAGAGCGGGGGCGAAACCCGATATTGTTGTTCGAGTTCGTGCGGGCGTTGTTGAGGTTCAGCGCGCCCAGGCCGGCATTCGCGCCATTGTTGCGATTGCCGCCACGAAACGGGAGCCACTTAACGCCAAGCCCTTTCATTTACCTTCCCTGACCTTTTGAGACGGCCTGTCGCCGGACCGCCTCCTGTTTCATCCACTGCATCCACTTGCCGAGGTAGCGGCCGATCTGATCGTTATATCTCGACCAGACCTCATATTGCTTGAACGGCAGAAAACCCAGTTCCTTGCTCAGCCTAACCAGCGAGCGCAGCAGATCCAGCTCGGAGTCCAAATCCTGCATGGTGGTCTTTTTGTAGTAACGGCGATTGCACACAATGACCAGCCGCAGAATGCGGTACATGCACTGGCGAATCTCAGCCGACAGCACATGCTTCTCGGACTTCGGGAACTGCCGCAGCGCGGCGTACCCGTAGTGGATCATCTCTTCCACTTTCAGCCTGATTTGCAGATCTTCCTGGTTCATGAGCCTTAATTCCTAACGCCCTGCTACCGCAGGGCAAGCAGATATCAGGGTTGCGGATTACGGATTGCGAAAGCGGGGGCGAAACCCGAAACTGTTGCTCGAGTACGTGCGGGCGAGGCCGAGGTACAGCGCGCCCAGGCCGGCAAACGCGCCAGAGCCGCGAGCGCCGCCACGAAACGGGAGCCGTTCCCCGGTCAGATTCGTGTAGAGATAACCCTGCGGGTCATCCACCCCCTTAGGCACGATCAGAGCCCGCTTCAGGGCGTCATCAGCTCCCGTGTTATCCACGGTTGACCATGTGCGATTGCTCGGCAGATCAAAGAGCGTATCGCTGTACCCGGACTCACTCGGGATCGCGTTGTCTGGGCTGAGGAAAACTCGGGCATCAACCATCTTCATGCCGCTCAGCCATTCCCAAACGTTGCCCACCAAATCAGATATACCGGACATCGTGCCATCGTGACGCCACTCTGCAGGTCCAGAGCCCCCAAGAATGTTGCCTATGCCGCCGGTGTCACCAGGTATACCGCCATCTTGGCGAGCTGCAGTTTCCCATCGGTTATCGTGGTGCCGACCGTGATTTGTGTTGCCACGAGGCTCAAAGCCGCGGGCCATGCACCATAGCGAAACCGCCGCCCAGTCCCAGATCGTCATCAGGTCAAACCCTGCGCCAGCAGCCTGGCATGCCGCACGGGCCTGGTCATAGTTGATGCTATAGCCAGGTGCGAGTCCCGGCTGGCTGACCGCTTCGCCGCCCATCACTACACCGGGGTATGCGCCTACCCAGATTTCAGGGTCAGTCTCAGCGCCGAACTTAAAGGCCTCATGCAGCCCGGAGCCCAGCTCGCCACCAGGCGCGATGTCCTCGCACAGAAAAGCCGGCTGACGCACGAAGTAGCTCGGCCGGCCGCCAGACGTGTAGAAGACTGTCATGCGGCCGCCGCTGGCCGCCTCTACCGATCGGCGCAGGCCGTCGATTAAGGCAGGGGCGGTCGGCAGAGCGGCATCCACAGCCTGTTCGACTTGATCCAGCCCTGAGATCTGGGCCGCCTGGTCTCTGAAAGCCTGAGCCTCACCAGCCTTATTTGCGGCAGTCGTTGCACTAGAGGCAGCGGAGTTGGCAAGAGATACAGACTCATCCCGCATGTCTGCCACTGCAATCCGATCTAACTCAGCCTCCTGAGCCGAATCGGAAGCCTCAGCAGCGCTCTGCGCAGCTTCTGTCGCAGATTGGCCAGCTTGGCCTGATGCGGTATCTGCGAACTGGGCGTTAGAGAAAACCTCGTCAGCCTTGGTGTTAACGAAATCTGCCACAGCATTCATCTGCTGCCGGCGCGGCTCCATCGCGGCCGTGTATTCAAACGCCTTTGCGTCAAACACATCACCAGGATCCGACGGCCCTGGGGCCGGTGGCCATGGTTCAATTTGTGGGACTGTCATCGGTCAAACCCTCCACTTCAATTCTGCACTGTGAGTAAACAGGGCCCTCGGTCACCAACCGGAGAACCACGAAGAAACCATAAATAATGCTCAGCCGCTGGCTTTCAGAGCCGATGTAAACGATTGCTTTGGACCTGAATCCGGACAACAGCTGCTGGATCCAAGAAAGCTGGTTCGTGCGCATGCTGACCGAGTAATCTCCGCGCTTAGAGAAACCGCGCTCGATGATCTCGAACTCCCCAAAGACGTTCCGTTTTTTGCCAGACCAATCATCGATCCCAAATTCACTACCGAACAGAAGGTCACCCAGGTTAATAACCTGGCCCGCGACAATCTGGCCAAGCCGCACCACCTCATCTGTAGAGGTGATCGTGATCCTGAGCGTTGCGCCCCGGTACGGGGGCAAGCTGGTCAGCACGAAATCTTTCCTGACGCCCCGGCGCGTAAAGAAATGGCTGTACCAGCCATTGATCATTGAGCTGTCCAGCAACGATTCTTCGCCCGTATCGAACAGCACGGTCTCACCGTCCAGCAGCTCGGCCTGCACCGTGCTGGCCTCAAGGCCAAACATGGCGACACCATCGATCAGATCAGGCGAGGTGATCTCAATCACCAGGGGGCCGGGCGACTGCGTGAGGCTGCCCACTTTGCCATCCACCATGCGCAGTGGGTTTATAAAGCCCAGATCGGCCCACGTTGGCGGCGAAGACTTCACGCCCAGATCTGGCCTGTCGTTATTGTCAAGCAGAGCCCGGTAGTTGTGCTGACCGTATGTGAAGATGTCACCCTCAGTGACCGATGGATTCACCTGGGTAATGCGGTCGCCGGTAAGCACGTCAATCAGGCCGTAGCCACCCTCGGGCGCGCCGAAAACGATGTAATCAGCGCTATATCGGATGTTGTCAGTGAAGCCGCCAACCTCGGCATCCAGAGAGCCGGTCTGCGTGTAGCTGGTGCTGCTGAACTTGCGCAGGTACGGCTGCACGGAGTTGTTGGTAACCACGAACTCCTGCCCATCCAGTGATCGCGATATCGACTGCTGAGTGATGCCCGGCATGGACGGCACATCAGTATCTTCAGCCAGCGTTGTCTCGCTGAAGGCGTAAAAGTCGCCTTCCAGGTAGCCCAGAATGTGCGACTTCTCGCCGTTGTACGTGAGCAGTGACGGGGTTGGGTATGCCCCAACTACCGGATTCGTCGTCGGGCCCTGAGAATCACGCGTCACATAGTTGTTTGACCCGGCCGGCGTGAGGCGACCCAACAAAGACTTTTTAATGTGGTACCGGATGTCGTTAAGGATGTAGCTCTGCTGGCTATACAGCGAGTAATAGACGCCATCCGGGCCAGCCACAAATCCCCCAAAGCCGTAACCCCAGCTGGCGCTGGAGGATCCATCGGGGAATGACTCCAGGTACATGGAATCCACGTTGCTAATCTCACCGACAGTGCCCCAAGCTCCAGGCGCAACAACCATCACCGTGGTGTTGTTTTTTGGGGCCACTGTGCTGTTACCGACGAATGCCAGCATCCCAGAATCAGGGCTCCAGGAGATGCCATCAAAAACCCGCGCCTGGCGAGAGAACAGCATGGCGCCCGTGGACAGGTTGTAGACGCGCAGCTCAGCGTTTAACGATGAGTACGAGCCGTCTCTGTAACCTGCCAACGCCAGGTACTGCCCATCCGGACTCGCCGCCATAGACTTGATGTCGAAATTGCCCAGGGTGAACGCCAGAGCAACCTCACCCCCGGTATCCAGATCAAAGGCGTACAGCGTCTTGCTGAATGACGGGCTCTCATTAACCGCGAACAACGTGGTCTGATTGCAGGCAATGACCAGGTCGGCAATGGATGTGAGGAAATTGCGCCCCACAGTCTGCCACTGCGCATAACCGTCAGCCGGGGCATTACTGGAGAACACATCCGCCTGGGTCAGGTCGATTGGCCGAATAATCTTCACTGGCGCACCTCCAGGCCATCCCGCTCAATGCGCTCAAGAATCCGCGCGGTGCGCTGTGAGTGGCGGTCGATCGACTTCTGGAACTCAACCATCTCTGACTTCATCTGGCGGACCTCTCGTGCCACGTCCTGGGTTGCACTGACCGTGCCGGTACCGCCACCAATCCGGGACGACACAGCGCCACCCCTGGGGGCTGTCTGAATAGCCTGGGTGTTGCGATCAACAGAGCCCTGAATCTGAGCCAACGCTGCCAGCTGCTCTGCGTTACCCCGCTCCAGCAGCTCGGCCTGGCGGTCGAGCCGGTCCAGCATCTGCTGCTCAACCGTTACCTGGGCACGGGTAATCTCGTCCAGATCCGCCAACAGGCGGCCGGTAGACGACACCTCGGCAATGTAATCGTTAAAGCTGGCGAACTGGTCGGCCCGAATGTCGGTTACAGATGAGAGTGCGGCATCCAGCTGACGGCCGCCCGGGACGGCGCCACGGTTAACCAGCCCGCGCAAGTACTCCTGAGCTGCCGCACGGGATGTGTCAAGGAACGCACCAGAAGACCGGTTGAGGCCATCGATAGCACTGCGCACAGACATGGCCGCGCGCTCTGCCTCCTGCAGCGCTGCGCTGTACTCATCCCTCTGCTTTCTCAGCAGCTCCGATGCAGAGTCTTCCAGCATTGTGTAGTACTTGTCCGCCACGCCCTGCAGGCGCAGCAACGTGGCGATGTTTTCAGCGCCGGCCTGGGTGGCGCCATTCTGCGCCTGCAGCAATTCAAAGTAGCCATCGCGGGTGGCCGGCAGCATCAGATTCTGCTCAGCAAGCGCCCTGGTTATGTCGGACTGGGCAATGGCAAACTGCTCGGCCTCGCTGGCAAAGTTGCCAATAAACGATTCCATACTGCCAATGAACTGCTCCAGCCCACCGGCAGCCTCAACCAGGCGCTCAGATGCAGCAACCAGCTGCCGATCGGCGAGATTGGCCCAACCAAAACCGAGCCGCTTGGCGGCCTCCTCAGCCACTTGAGTCTGGCTGGCGACACGTGCCAGGGTTTCGCCCAGGCCCTCGCCGGCGCGCTGAAAGTCTTCCAGGAAGGGAAGCGCATACAACGCCAGGTCATCGAACACCTTGCCGAAGACAGCCTCAATTTCCTTTTGCTGCTGCTCAGCGTTCAGCCCTTCCAGGCTGATGCGCAGGTCACCCACACGGAACCCGCCAAGCCGGCGCTGCAACTCAGAATCGCTCATGCCCAGGGCGCTGCCGGCAGCAAACACACTGTCAAAGATCGATTCAAACACCAGGCTAAACTGGTTGGCCACATCGCCGCCCAGGCGCTGTGTCTGCTCTTTGGTTTTGGTGCTGCTCAGGAAGTTCTTCTTAACGCGGAACGTGCTGTACGCCTCAACGATGGTTTCATCCATCAAGTCAGCCAGGGCGCCGCCCACCACATTGATACCTTCATCCACCTTCCGGGACTTGCCGCCCAGCAGCTTGCCGATGCTGGAACCCAGGCTGTCAAACAGCCCCAAAGTGAACACCTCGCCCAGGGTGTTGAGGTAGGTTTCAGCGGCGCCCCCCACCACGCCAAAGTTCTCAAAGAAGTTCGCATTGATAGAAGGCGCACCAACATCTGTACGGGCGCGGCCCTGGGCCACTCGTGTGGACGCGCCACTGATGCCCGTCTGAAGGGTTTGAAGCGCCTGCAGCATGCCTCGGTTAAGGCCCACCAGCTCTTCATTGGTCTTGCTCACAGACCTGGTGGCCCGGGCGATGGATTCAGACTTTGCGTTGATATCACCGAGCACGGAGCCCGCGCCCTGAGACGCCTGGCGTTCTGCTGTTGGATCCCAATCACCCAGACTGAAGAACCCGCCAAGCTGATTGGCAGCCAAACCAACAATCCCGCCGGCAATCGCCCCACCGATCGGGCCGAAGATGGCCGCGCCGGCAGAACCGCTCATCTGCTGCATCAGAGACTCAGTCACCATGCCGCCGATCGCACCGGCCAGCGCGCCGCCAATGCTGGCGCCCACACCACCCCAGTCACCCGATGTGATTGCATTCTGCAGAGACGAGGCCACACGCTCAGAGGCCGCCCGCATTTCACGCTCAAAGTTGTCGGCGGCTTCTTTGCCGCCTTCGTCGCCAGTGTCGGCCAGGCTCTGCACCAGCCGATCGGTAAGATCCCGGTACCGCTCTGGTGAGAGCAATCCAGCCTCAAGCCCTTTGTCCAAAAACGCCTGGCTCTCTACAAAAGCATCGAAAGCTGCTCTTGCTGGATCAAGCTCGTCAATTAATGCAGCCAGGCCATCCCGCAGAGATTTTGCCGCCTTATCCTCGGCTTCCAGATTGGCAGTGGTCTGAGCAATAGACGCAGCCAGCTCAGCCTGCGCGGCGGTACCGCCGGCTGAAAGCACGTTGTACCTGGCCAACTCCACGGAGGTCATGCCGAATGTGTCGCGCTGGCGCTCCAAGTCATCAATAATCGACTGCACGGACTTTTCGATTGACTCAGCCTGCCGTTTTCGGGCATTCGACGAACGCTCAGCAAGCTGGGTTTCGCGATTGCTCAGCGATTCCATGGCCGCCTCAAGCGCTTCATTCTGTCGGATCAGTTCAGCAATATCGGACTGACGAGAAGTTGTATCCAGAAGAGGACGAACACCACCAGGAAGCATTCTGTTGCCAGCAGCCTGATTAGAGTACTGGTCTTGCAGCTTCTGCAGCTCCGCGCGAGCCTCAGCGATCGCCACGTTGTTCTCACGAATCTTTGCAGCAATATTCTGGCGCTCATGCTCGATTTGAGCGGCAGTCAGATCTCGAAAGCTGGCCGCTAAATCATCAATATCACGAACGGCCTCGCTCGCCTCTCCGCGAGCGCTGAAGATTGAATCTCGGAAATAGTAAAGAGCGCCGCCGGCAATCATAGCGACTCCAACTGGCCCCCCGAGTAGCGCCATGGATGTTGTTGCACCACGAACAGCGGTTGCCAAACCCAGCTGTGCAGTAGCAGAAGTCCGGGAAACTCCTGCCATGCTTGCCAAAGCAAGCTGATAACGCACCGACTCAACTCGACCCGCGACCATTGCTGCTGTGGCAGTGGCAACGCCACTAACGAACCTAGAGGCAAGAACAAGGGCCGCAGCACCAGCGACGTCAACGAGGATATCTATATTGTCAGCAACGCTTATTATGGCCTCTGCAACAGATTCGCTGACGCTCCGCTGCTGGTCCATCACACCAATGGTCTGCAAAATCGAGTTTCTGAGTATGACAAACGCATCCTCAATCGTTGCCGGCATCGAGTCTGCCTCCGCCGACAACAGTTCCATATTGCGTACCAGGGTGTTGAAGATAACATCGCCTGTTATCTTGCCATCGGCGGCGAGCGCTCTAAGCCGCGTCACATTCGTTCCCAGCTCATCAGCAAGCAACTCCGCAACACGGGAACCGTAATTGAGTACGTTCTGAAGCTCTTGGCCGCGCAGTGAGCCCTCTGCCAGAGCCCTGTTAAGACTGTTTTGTACAAACTCGAATTGCTGGGCGTTGCCCCCCGAAACGACCAGTGCGTTATTAAGGGCTTCGGTATAATCGAGTTGCTCCTCCGTGCTGCGCCCCATCGCCCGCAACGTCACACTGTTAAGAGCGAACCCCTGAGCCGATGCCTCAAGGCTCGAATAAGTGCCCCGTGCAATGTTGGATAGGCGATTCATAACATCGCTCGCTTCCTCGTGGGCACCAATGTTCAGTCGAACTCTAGAAGTAAGATCTGACCAAACGTCCGCATATGAGGCTACCTGGCGGATGCTCAGAGCCCCAGCGAGAGAAGTAACAAGCGGGGTAAGTTGACGCATAACAGAGATAGTGCTCTGACCTGACCGTTCCAACTCATCGAGCCCCCGAGCTCCAAACCGACCCGCCTCACCTGTACGAAGGGCCGACTTATTGAACTGCTCAACCTGCTCTGCACTCGACCGGACAACGCCAGTAAGCCCTTTGCCATCGGCCGTCAGCTTCAGTTTCAGCTCAAGTTCGCTCATTAGGAATCCCGCTTGTCTGCCATGGCTTCCAGGGCCTCGTTTTCAATCAACTGCAGGCGCCAGAATGTGTCTGATGGGTCTTTCACGCCGGTTATCCGCATCACCGCATCCACTGAGGGGTAATCCAACCCTGTGCGCACACCTTCCATACCGGCATGCCGCCACTGAGTTGCACACTTGAGGAACACCTGGAGCGCTTCCCAGTTCTCCGGCAGCACCGGGTAGCCCTCCGATTCCTCCTCAAAAACAAAACTGGCAGCGTCCGGCGCGCTTATGCCGAAGGCTGCCAGGTCTGACTCAAGCCCGCCTGGGTCAGCCCTTCGGCCTTCTACCCAGAAGCGGCCAGCGCCCCTCAGATTCGCGGCCGGTTCTTTTTTGTGATGCTTTCCTGGTAAGCGGTCATCAGCGCGCTATGCACAGATGGATCATCCCGAAGAGCCTGCAGCAGATCTTTGCCCTGGAGCGGCTTGCCGTCGGCACCAGGGACTTCAACCCCCTCGACATCCACCAGCACCAGGTCCAGCAGATTTTTATCCACCAGGTCAGGATCTTTGACGGCACTGTGGGGCAGGACTTTGAACACCGCTGTGAACTTGCCTGTCTCCTCCTTTTCACCGTCAAAAATGGTGACGGCCACCGGGTACTTGTATGTGCGTTGCGTATTCAGCTTGAACATAAGGGAGGGTTCCTTACTTAACAGTGATTACCAGCTCGTCGTTGCCGGTATCGGGGTTAATGGTGAGTGGTACCGACAGCATCTGAACGCCGTTGCGGTCCTGCTCGGTTGGGCTGCTGGTGCCCACTTTCGGGCCAGTCAGCTCGATGATGTTGCCGGCCACCGTTCCGTGGGTGAGGGCAAACTCGCCTACGCTGGCATCCCGTGCCTTGGTGTAGAGATTCACCAAAGAGAGCGCAGGCTCTTGAACAACAGCGGTACCGGAGGGCGACCGGTCCACAATCTTGATAGAGCTATCCTGGCCCACAACCATGTCTTTCACTGCCTCAACCGCGAAGTCCAAGCTCAGAGACGAGAAGCTAAGTTGAACACCGTGCAGCGTGAGCGGCGTGGTGTTTTGGTTGGTGACAGGCAACGGTGTCTGCCAAGCGCTGTAGTCAGCCGTGGTCGGCATGGATTCGTTGCTCACCTCGCCGAGCAGGCCCAGGAAGTTGAAAGTCATGTAAGGAATGGCGTTCACATCCACGGTGAAGCTCACAGAGCCCCGGCCGCCGGTGAACTTGTGCAGCACGCCATCCCGATGGATAAAGCAGGAGATGGACTCTTCACCGCCGGTGATCGGGTTGTAGGTGACATCGGTACCGGCGTTCACGGTCTCGGCAAAACCACAGGCACGCAGCAGCACACCCCACGCCGGCGCCTCACCAGCGGTACCAGAGCCGGCCAGCTCCACTTCCATCGTCAGCTCAACGTGCTTCTCGCCCGCGATGGACTGACTGTTGCCGTAGTAGGGCCTCAGCAGTGGGCGGTCGATATCCTCACCGGCCAGGGGCCTTACCTGCACCGTGCGGGTCAGGATCGCGTTCGCTGCCGGGGTTGGCGCGGCGTCGTCGCCGTAGGTTGCCTCAATAGCGGCCAGCACAAGGCGCCGGCGCATGATGAATCCATCCATGATTTACTCCTTTTCCGGGGTTGGCTGAGGGGTGCTGGCCTTGGCTGGCTTAGCCTTCGGCACAGGCGCACCCTTTTTGTCGCGCTCGTATTGGCCGCCGGTTTGCGGCAGCTTGGGTTTTTTGGTCATAGCGTCCACCAGTACTCGGTTGTCAGTACATCAACCCAGAACAACGCCTGGGCATTCAGATTCAAAAGCTCACCACTTTGCCAGCGAACCTCGATATCCGAGCCCGGGGGCATCCAGTTGATCAATTCCTGGAGAAGTGGTTGCCTGAGGTCATTGAGCTGGTCCCGACTAGACCCGGCGAAACGCCGGTGACTGCGAGACACCGCTGTAATCAGCATCACCTCAGCCCGCACCCGGTGACGGGTGCCCGCACTCAGCTCCGTGTGCGTGACCTTCTCGCGCATGGGCACAAGCAACACAGAGGGGAAAGCGCGGGACTTTAAAGCCTCCTGTACGTCGGCCGCAATTTCCGCGGCACAGGGTGCTTTGCCCTCCAATCGTTCCGCCCAGGGCTCCAGGTTGAGCATCAGTAGTCCTCCAAGTTGTCACGGAAAACACTCTTGCCCTTGGTGAAAGAGGGGGCGTCGGCACCGCTGGCCTTAACAGGGTCGTCAAACCCCAGGCTGAACTTGCCATCCGCTGTGAGTTGCAGCAGCTTGAGGGCATCCCGGTAGTCCCTCAGTACCGGGTCCTTGTCATCGGTGCCGACACGGTCCTTGTGCAGGTAGTACCGGGCAATCACGCGCGTCCAGTTCGCGACGATCCCCGGTACGGTTTCCAGAGGCACATAGCCACGCTTTGCCAGGAAGCCATTGATCAGGGATTCGGCGTCCGCCACCGCCTGGTCAATCCGGGATAGGGCTTCGTCTGCAACCGCAATCTCCTCCGCTGACCAGGCAGAGCGATCATCGCCCAGCAAAGTCGCTTCCATCAGCTCGAAATTCACAACCTGCAGGTGCTGGGGAGTAGCCTGTTCGGCCAGCTCCCTGGCACCTGGTCGGTCTGCGAGTTCAGCGTGACTGATGTAAGGCATGGTCAGCCCTTAGCCTTTGTTGCTTTCGAGGTCGGCTTAGTGGCCGGCTTGGTCGCCGACGGCTTGTCGGTGGCAGCGGCCGGTTGCACCGGTTCGCCAGCTGCAGCTCCGTTTCCATCGGAGCCTTCGCCATCGTTGGAGGTAGCCGGTGGCGAAATGGGTTCCTGGGCATCCTCTGCTGGCGACAGAGCACCGGAGCGCAACAGCGGCTCGGCCTCTTCAGACTCCAACGAGAGCACCCCGGATTTGATAATCCGCCCGTCATGCTTAACGGGCGAATTGATGTTATAGCGCGGCATATTTACCCCCTTAGCCTGCGTTCTCGAACAGGAACCCAGCGGTGATACCGGTGAGCACCGGGCGGCGCTCCATGGTCACCGGGTAGATCCAGCTCTTGGAGGAGTTGTCGTAGTAGCTCTGTTCGACCAGCGGATGGCCGTCCAGGGTGTAGGTGTAGCCATAGGAAGGCTCCTCAATACTGGAGGCTTCAGGCGCTACGTAGGCGAGCACGGCATCCGCCCCCCAAACGTCGCTGAACTTGCCCTGGGCGTCGGCACCCACCGCCTTACCCACAACCACACGATCAACATCCATCAGGCGAGCCAGCATTTCGGCTGTCACCGAATCGCTGGAGGTGTACTTGAAGCGCTCCAGCACCTTCGGGTTTTCTGCAGCGCCAGCGAACGCCTTAGCGGAGATCAGCAGGGTGTTGGGGTACACACCAATGGTCTCGCGGATGGCCTCACGGCCCGCTCGCACATCCTTGGCAGGATCACCGGCTTCGGACGACCACTTGGCGGCAGATAAATCCACCTTGTGATCGTTGTCATAGTTAAACGCGTTCCGGGCAATCTCCGCCTGCTCCACTTCCAGGGTAAGCATCAGCGAGCGCATGACCGTGTTCACGGAACGCTGACCAAGCTGAATGTTCGGTACCTGACTGGCATCACGGATGTGCTCGATCGGCAATTTGCCTTCCAGAGCGTCCTGCACCAGAGCGAACGGTTTACCCAGGTAACCAAACTCAATGCGTTTGGTGTTCGCGCCGGGAGCGCGGCGCGCGTTGTAAAGGCGGAATGCCTCTTTGCCGAACTCCAGTACCTGGCCACCAGACACCGCAACCGGTACCCGGGGGAACAGCGCGCTGCCAACCATTTCCTGTTGACGGTAGCCTTGGGCATGTGTGGTCAAGATCGGGTCAATCACCCGAACCGCTTTGTTGTTCATGGGCATAACGAAATCCTCAGTTCGGGATGATGAATACTTCGATCAGATCGCCGTCAGCGGCGTCCTGAAGTGCTCGGGCAACAACGGTGCCAGCTGAGGCTGCCACGGCCACGCCGTTAGCACCCACCTCAATCTCACCGCCTTTGGAAATAGCGCCAGACGCCTCAACGATCGAGGAGCCCAGGCAATCCACCGCCAGTTGCTCACCAATTGGGGCATCCGTCGTGGATACCCCGAAGGCATTTCCAGCGGCGGTGGCATGAGCACCACTGAGATCCACAAATCGGTGCCGGGTAATGGCAGCCGCTGCCTCAATGGTGTGGGTCATCACTGCGTACTTTTGCATGGCTTCAGCCTCCTACAGCCGAAAGGGCTGTGTTGTAGTCGCATTTGTGCTCAGCCTGATAGGCCTGCGCTTTCTGGTGCAGGGCCAGGCGCTCCGGGTCTACCGAGTAGCCGGCAGGCGCGGCAAAGCTTGCGGTAGAGACTGCCTCTTCGGTGTCAGCCCCACGCTCTGAGAAATCCACTCGCTGAGGTAGGCCAGTCAGGAAATCCCGGAACCAGGTGTTGGCCGGTTTCTTCACCTCGCCATCATTGGAGGCGAAGCAAACTTCCACGTCTTCATCCTGGGCGGCCATAAAGGCCACCAGAGCCTCTTTCTCAGCGGGCAAAACTTTTCCTTCTTTCACCAGCTGTTCCGCAAAGCTGGCGATATCATCCTTGCGCGCCTGGGCTTCCTTCTTAGCCAGGGCCTGCTCGCGGGCTTCCAGGGCAGACTCCCGGGCTGCGAAATCCGCCGCCTCTTCACCCGCCTTGGGTTTGTTTTCAGGTTTCACGGTTGTCACCTCCTCAGGTGGGTTGTTTGGGGCGGAGAACCCCGGTTCATCAGCGTTGTACTCTTCTTCCATCGCCTCACGCTGGGCGGCTTCAGCCTCCTGGGCCAGGTAGGCAGGCACCACACGGTCAGCGGCCTCCTGCCCAAACTGGGCCAGCATCCAGTCGCGCATACGGCGCGCCAGGTCGGCCAGCGTTGAGCGGGAGTCAAGATCTGAAGCGGCGAACTCCACGGTCACAAGGCCGTCTTCAGCACCGGAAAAACTGGCGGGCTTCAGGCCGGGGATGGCGGGAGCAGCTGCGCCCAGAAAGCCGACGTGGCGCAGATACCAAACGCCTGGCTTGGGGTTGGATGGGTGCGTTGGAGGAAACCAGGACGCGGACATCTTCGGAAAGCGGCCCTCATTCACCAGAGCGGCAAACTGGGGCTCTACCCGGTCGGGCTTGGCCTTAACCACATCACCGTCCAAGGTGATGGACTCAACCCAGCCGTAGGCCGGGTCTTCCATTTGTGGGTGGCCAACCACCAAGGGCGCGGAGAATACGGCCGGGTCATAGGCCGCCACCGAGGCCTCCATGTCTTCACGGGAAAAGGCCCACTCGCGGCCCTGGCTATCGGTGTGCTGACCAGACTTGAAAATTTCTAACAGGCTCATGCCTACCTCGTGCCCCGTTGAGTGAATAACGTAGGCTCAGAGTGGCATGGTGCTGAGGGGGTGTATTTTGAAGGGAGACAAAACAAATCCGCTGGCGTTGCACCAGCAGATACAGGGTATCAAGTGGTTTGGTCGGCCTCCAGAGTTTTGGTCAGCGAGTTTTGCCACCACTGCAACTGAACCGGCACCCAAAACCCTCTGAGCGGCGTTTAAACAGGTTAAACGTGGTTTGTTCGAGTGTCCGTAGCAAACCCCAAACAAACCACCTTAGAGGCGCCCAGAGGCGGCGGACAGATAATCCCGGACAATATCGAGAATAACATCTTCATCCTGGCGAGAGATTCCCAGAATTGGACGCGCCGGAATGTCGCCCCAAGGCAAAGGCGTGCCACGATCAGACACTCCGAACTCCCCCTGCTTGGCGCCGAAGTGCTGGACAGCTGCATATTTCATTGTAGAGCCGAACTCCAGAGCGCCAGCGGTCGCATTGTAGCTGAACTGACGACCAAGGCTCTTGCTTTCGCCAACTAGCGGGTCGTCGCTACCCTTCATCACCTGGGTCAACCGGCTGTTTCTCGCCCAGGGCGTACCGTCCGGCGCCTCCTTGTCCTTGAACCTACGGCGAGTAGATACTCCCAGGTACTCGCCAACGTCCTCGAACACGGGCTTGAGGTTGCCTCCCTTTTTCTCAAGTTCCCGGAATGCCTCCAAGACCTCACGGCTGTCAAGCTGCGCTTTGATCATTCGCTACCCACTCCTCAAGGCTGCACAAACAAGGCGGTCAAAACCAAGCTTTGCTGGTTATTGCGCACCCCAAACAGCGCGGTAAACAACTCCCCGGCAATTTCTTTTCGGTACCGGAGCAACGGAATGCCAGCCTCATTACCAGCATCTTCAACGGTGTCCGGATCATTGAGTATGCCGGGCAGCTGGCCATAGTCAGCCTGGGTAACTCTCCGCCGACCACGGCGCCGGCCGGCGCCATCATTGCCGAATTCGCTTTGTATGCCTCGTACTGCTGTGGCATCCAGTGCGAAGTCGAAACCGGCCACATTCGCACCACTCAATGATCGCACCGTTTCCGCGTCTGCTGCGGTGAGTAGCCCCATGGTTTGATAAGGTGGCACGTCGGCAGGGCTCAGGTCCTCGAGTATTCTCTGAGCATACCGCCGGGTATCATCAGCCACAGACGGCAGCGATCGGTAACTCTGGGCCAGACGATCCCGCATGCTGGCGGGAACGCCCTGCATGTACGCCTTGGCCAGCTCGTAATCCCAATTCCGGTTTTTCTCGGCCATGGCACGGACAACGTCGCTCACACGGTCTCCCGGAGCGTAGTCCCAGTTCTTGCTGATCCCAGGTGGCGCCCCCGTTTTCGGGTCGATTTCGTTCCAGCCTTCAGGCAATGGCTGGCCAGGGTTACCACCTAACCGGCGGGCTGCCGCCTCGCTTCTCGCACCTACCACATAGCAACTGCACCCCCAACCATTGGGCGCAAAGTGAGTGCGCCAGAATGGGTGGGTGGCCGGCAGCGTCAGGCCGTCCCACGCCAGGTGCTGGGTGCGTGGCTCGGCGCTGCCGCCGTGCTTGTATACCCAAAACTCAAAGCCGCCTTCCTGCAATTGAGCGTTGCGGCCTGCGGCGTATGAGGTTGCCATGTTGGTTTGATAGACGACGCGGGTTCGCCAGGCTTCGCCTTTCTTGCTGCCTTCGCCGGTCCAGCCAGTCCAGCCACGACGCTCAACGATAGCTCTGAAATCCTTTCTGAAGGCACCCAGCGTTTCGCCTTCGCTGATGGAGCGGTCCACTGCGACAGCCATATCAGCCAGCAAGTCCGCTTTGGTGGCACCGGCCACCATGAAACCAAGGTCATGCTCCCCCCGGCGCAGATCGTCCCAGCGGGCGGTGGGCACCAGATTGCCCAGTTTGTTCCGAAAGAAGGCAACCTGCTGCTTGAACGGCTGACGAAACGCACCGGTGACGGCCGACGGGCGCTCACTCATGGCCTTGCTCCACGTCGTAGCGGCCGGCGGCAAGGGCGGCGAGGTTTGCATCCCCCAATAGCGTACCCAGTTCCTCCTGGGGCAGAACATCGAAGGCGGCCAGTAGCATGGCGCGGAATTCTTCGAGGCTTTCGGCCTGTTCCAGCATCACCTCAATCTCATCCAGCCACCGATCGGTCATAGGCTCCGCCTCGTTAGCCAGGCGATCCGCCAGAACATCTGCGGGGGCTTTCTCCTCATTGGCGATGGCGCTGAACTCTGTGAAGCCGGACGGCGCTGGCCTCGGCATTTCCCGGCTAGGCATTTCCGTCCACTCGCCGCCGTAGGTGTCTGTCACGTGTTTCAGGGTCGGGCGGAATCCCATGTCATAGATGGATTTGTCCCGCTCGGCCCGCTTGTTCTGGTCTTCACTGGGCTCCACATCCCGGTACACCGTGGGTACGGCCGCGCCCGGGAAGTTCCACTCGGTCAGCCAGGTGCCGATGCTGCGGTTGAAGCTCTCACACACCAGGTCGGCGTCAGCCTTGACGAGATCCAGCCGCACGTCGGCCTGCAACTCGTCGTTACCCAGGCGGCCGGGCGTGCCCTGGGTACTCGCGGTTTGCCCCAGTACCACCTTGGCAATGGCAGCGTCCATGCGGTCGTACACCGCCGCATAGTCAGCGGTACCGGAGCGGGCGGCCTCCAGTAGTTCAACCACCATGCCTTCGGGTACGGCAATGCCGGTATCGGTGCTGATGGCAGACAACGCTTGAAGCAGCTTCTGCTTTTGCTCTGGGCTGGCGTCTTGCCCGTAGGTGCCCTTGGCCGTCGGCTGACCAAACTTCTCCAGGAACAACAGCCAGTACTTCAGGCCCTGGCGCTTGAAGAACGCCGGCCAGTAGAGCCAATGGCCAAGGCCAACACCATAGGGCTCGTCGTCATGGTCCGCGCCGGTGCGGAAGCTCCAGAACTTTCGCTCCGGTAGCAGTTCCCCGTCAGGCTTTTGCATGGTTTTCATGCGTAAGCGGCCCGCACCATCGAAGCCAAACCGGCGGCGATCCCGTACCTTGATCTCTGGCATTACGACATAGCGGCTGTCCCTGTCCCACAGGGGTTCCGCCACGGCAAAGCCGTAGTACACGCCGTAAAGCATCAGGTCTGTCACCCGGTCAAAGCCCACGGTGCGAATCTGTTCCTGCAGGAAATCGGCAGCGGCCTTGTCTCTGCGGGTTTTGCCGCCGGGGTCCACCTTCCATTCTTTGCCGATCACCGCCAGGCGGCGCTGGTTGAAGCACGCAGACACCTGGTCATCGCGCAACACTTCCTTGTAAATTCGGTAATCCCCGCCACCGCGAATGCGCAGCACCTCATCACTGGCGGGCTGAATGCTCAGCGGGTCCAGGTAGCCCCGGGTAATGTCTCGGCCATCGGCGGTGGTGGCCACCTCGTTCATGTCTGGGCGGGTGTTCTCTGCCATGATCAAAAGCCTCGGAAGTCGTTGGTACCGGCCACCGTGCCAAACCCGGTATCGGTGATGCTGGCCACGGGGCGCTCATCGCCCAGGCCGGTCATGCTTGGGCGTGGCCCGGTGCTCAGGTAGTCAATGGGGATGGGCTGGCGCTGGTTCAGGCTGGCAAAGCAGGCCAACGCCAGGGCAATGGCAAAGTCACCGTGGCGGTACAGTTCAGGCTCTTTCAGGTCGGCCTTGCGCACACCGGGAATCATGGGGATGCCGTCCACGTCGACAATCGCCCGCAAGTCGGATTCCAGGTTGGCATCCCGGGGCAAGTCGATCACCCCGTCCTCAAACCACTGAATCATCTTGGGCATCCACAGGCCATACCATGCCCGGCTCAGCATGATCTGGTGCACAGAGTCATGGCCGAACTTGTCCGCTGTGTACTCCGCCAGGATCTGGCCGGAACCCGTGGCGTCCATGGCACCGCCGCGCCAGTTTGGCAGCCGTTCAATGATGTGCCATTTGATCTGTTCCTGCTGGCGTGTGGGCACGTTCTGCAGCTCCAGCACCCAGGGGCAATAGCGCTTGAGCGTGCCGGTAATGCCCAGGGGCACCAGAATGGAGAAATCCCGGTGGCGCGCGAAGTCATCGCCAAATACCCAGCGGTAGCGCGGGTCCAATTGCTCCAGAACTGGGTCCAGGTGTTGAGTAATCCACGCCTGGCACCAGCTTCGGCGCTCTTCGTCAGACTTCTTCACAAAGTCATCATCCAGCACCAGGCGCAGTACCGGGCGCTCCTCACGCATCGCCGAATCAATCCACACACCTGGCAGGCATACACCGGAACCGTCACGCGGTACCGCATCCAGCTCCTCGCGCATGGCCGCTTTGCGTGGCCCGTAGGAGTTGCGGATGCGGCTGTACCACCTGAGCTTGCCCTCTGGTGTGGGCTGCTCGCGTTTCATCATGCACACCCGTTCGTAAAGCCCGTTCTCTACCGCGTTGTCAAAAGTGACGGTGTACACGGCCGCGTCGTCGCCGTAGCGGCCTTCCTCGATGTCCTTGCAGAACTGGTTGAACGGGTTGGACTTGCCGTTGTGGGAGCTGATCACCACGATCTTGCCCCCCCAGATCAGCAGGGCCGTGGCCGCATCCAGTACACCTTGAACGTCCTGGTGGAAGGCGGCCTCATCAATCACGACGATGCCCTGTAAACCCCGGATATTGGCAGGGCGTGAAGACAGGGCCGTTACTTGGAATCCGGAACTGAAGCGGATGCGGTAGGCAGTGATGTGCTTGCTGTTGCCTCGGTCGTCCTGGTCTTCGAACAGGAACTCCTCAATGCCAGACACCCCCTGGCCCTGGGCCTCGGCAATCACGCGGGCAAACTTGGCGCAGTAGCCGATAAACTCCAGGCCCTTTTCCTTGGTGTCACCGATGTAGAACACGTTGTCGCCACCAGCGCTGCGGCGGGAGGCTGCAATCAGCGTGGAGTCCAGAGCCTTGGCGAACGTCATGCCGGTACGGCGCCCCTTCGGTACCGCCACGATGGACTGGGGCATCTTCAGGAACTCGGACTGGTGGAGCATCAACACGCCTTCGTCCAGGGGGTTGAAGCCCTCGGGGATATCCCGGGCCCGGGCGGGAAGCTCTTCCCAATCCAGCACCCGCACGGTGCTACTCAGCGGTTTCATGGCCATCAGCGAATCCCCAGTACTTTCTCACGCCAGAAGGTGACCTGGTCTGCCGTCATACCCTGGGCCTGCGCGACCTCTTCCAGGTTCTTTTCCTGCTCGGCCAGACGGGCCGCTACGGCGTCTTCCTGGTATTTCTTCAGGGCCACGGAGGAGCGTGTCAGCGTGGCAATATTCTTGGCCGCCTTGGACAACAGGCCAATGCGCTCCTGTGGGTCCATGTCCTGGGCTTCCTGCATGTCCATGATGGACTCGAAAAGCTCAGACTGGATCATGGCGGTCAGGGCCTCAGAGCGGGCATCCTCCCGGTCTCCAGCCTGGGCTCGGATGATCTTGGCTGCCTCGGTACTGGCGCGGATCGCCGCCAGGCGTCGCTCCAGCTGCTGGCCGTAGCGATGCACCGCAGATCGGCTGGGCAGCTCCTCCTCGTGAGCCGGGAAGCGTTCCCTCAGCAGGTCAATCAACTCATCCAGGGTGTGTTGCCCGGAGGCCAGCTCGCCTTCCAGGAAGTGGCGCACCTCTTCCGGCAAGCGGCGAATAGACGATTTTCTGCCCATGGCCATCACCAGTATCGTTCGGGGCGGGCGATCCCCGGCAGGCAATCCACCGTGTATTCGGCCACGTCTACGCCGTAACGGGTCAGCTCACAGAACCAGCGGCCTGAGGGCTCGCGCTTTACCTCTACCAGCTTCCGGTCGTGCAGGTAGTCCAGCTCCCGGCGCAGTTCAAGCTGAGTGCAATCTGGGTACTCACTTTGCGCCACCGTCAGCACCGTGCCTTCGTAGGCGCCAATCGGCCTGGCGTTGTTCAGCGTCAGCAGCACCAGCCATCGCAGCCCTTCACGCCTTGCCCGCTCCATGTCAACTTTCATGCATCACCCCTTTTTTCAACTGCACGTTTTCCAGCTTCAGCGCCAGGCTGTCGAGCTTGGCCTCGATCACGCTCTGGCCGCGTATGTAGTCTTCCCGGCGTACGTAGTGCACTGGCAGATCAGCCCTCAGCTCCATCAACTCACGCTCTACGCGGCGCCATTCGTCGGTGTCTTTTTCCTGGGCGGTTACCATCCTGTCCAGCCGCAGATCCAGGTCCCTTGTCACCCGAGCCAGCAGCGCCCGGATCACCATAATGAGAAACCCGCTCCAGGCCCCCAGCAACGTCACGAATACTGCTACGGCCTTCCAATCCAAACTCACCTCCATCATGGCTGCGTCTCATCAGGGTTCAGCACCTCAATCAGTGCCGTCAGTTGCTTTGTGTTTGCCTGGCACCAGCGGCCGTATCGTTGGGCGTGGCGCAGCAGCTCTCGCTGGCTGACGTTGCTGTTGTCGAACTCGGCAGCAACTCCGGGGGCTGGCCAGGGCGCTGCATCAGGCTGCCCGGCACGGGCTGAAGTGGCTCGCACACCGCCAAGGGCGGCGTTGTAGTCGCGCAGCCAGCCAACAGTAAACACGCACTCAGGCACAGGCTGCGGAACGTTGCCTGGGCCGGTGCGATAGTGGTCGGTGTAGGCTTCATCCAGGGCGTCCTCCAGATCACTTATTCGGCTTTGCAGTTTCCGGCGCGTTGCCAGATAACTTTGTTCAATCTCTTGTGCTCGGCGCTGCTTGCGGGCCTGTTCCACTTCATAGGCGTTCGCCTGGTCAAGCAGCTGCTCCGCGTGTTCACGCCTCACGGCTTCCAGTTTTGCCTCACCCCTGGCCTTTGCCTCGCTGTAGCCCTGCTGCCACGCGGCCTGTCGCTCAGCGGCCAGATAGTGGTAGCCACCCAATAGGGCGCCGCCCGCCATCAGAGCTATCAACAGGGACTTCATTCGCCCCACCGGTTCTGGCAAACACCTGGCCCCCAGCCGGCGCCCTGATAGAGCGGCTCCCAGCGCAACAGAATCACTCGGGGGTAGTGTCGGTTCTCGCGAAAGTTGGCAGCGGAGCGGCCATCGTTGAACCGCTCCACTGAATCAAACCAGGCCAGCGGGTCCGCCCCCTTAGCGGACGCCAGCCGTTTGTCTCGGTACACCCATCCCAGCCCGCCGTTATAGGCGGACAGTACAAAGGCCCACTGCTCACAGGGGCCCGCGGCCTGGATTCGGGCGCTCAGCCATACGGTGTAGTGCACCATGGCGCGAATGGCCCAGCGGGGGTCGAAAGGCTGGGCATCAGAAAGCTCGGGGTAAAGAGAGGCAATCCACGTTGTGGTGCCCGGCATGAACTGGGTAAGGCCTTGGGCGCCGGCCGGGCTCACCGCATCCGGGCGCCACCAGCTTTCCTGGTGGATCAGACCGCCCAGCGTGGCCACCGGCGCATCCAATCCATAGTGATACCGAGCTACTCTGGTGAGATCCGCCCGGTATGCCTCAGCGGCCCGGGGCACGTCATCAGCCGCCCGGACACCTCCGGCACAGAAGCCGATCAAAAAGGCCACCATGCCCGCCAGAGCCCAGCGGAACACGACAGAACGACCAATCGTGGGGTGCCTGATCATGTCAGAGCCCCAGAGCCAGGCCAATGACACAGGCGAACACGATGATGGCCCGCCGAATCGCAGCCAGCGACGCAGCCAATAGCATCGATTGCATATCGGTACCTTCCGACAGAAATTGGCATCGTCCGAACAGCGTGCCGGGGCGAGCATAGGGAAACAGAGCCCGATCCAGCCAGTACGCCAGCGTAACGGCCAGAGTTACCAGCGCCAGCTTATACGCCACAATGGGCAGCTGCTGCGGTGCAAACCAGTACAGCCCAACCATCAGAACGAGGGTGATAACCGCCCAGCCAAACAGGCGCGGCATCTTGAAGCAAAAGGGGAAACGGGGGCTTTCAGGCATGACGGCATCCTCTTGGTCACAGGTTAAAACCAGTTAAGTGACCTTCAGAATGCACTCAATCAAAGGGGCTGTATTTTGAAGGGCAGCATAAGCCGCCCGGGGGAGAAATGCGGAGAGTGGAAAGGGTAAAACCATTCTCCAAGAAAGAAAAGAGGCCACGATGGACAGCGAAAAGAATACGCCACCGATGTATATTCCCCGCAATGGATCATTAGCGCAGGTTTGCCTGATCCAAAAGCAGGGCTTCCCTTATCCAGAATTGATACTCAATGCTCCGGAGTGGTCGGGAGACGAGTTCTGGCTGCCACTGATGACCCAAGACAGCAGTTTGCCCGCAATGTTTTTGCTGTTGCGTCGGGAACAAAACGGTGACTTCAGAGTGGCAGACTGCAGATCCTGGAGCCACGTGCCGCGAGCGGATCAAGAAGTAATCGATACCGTGAAACGCCTGTGCCAGGAGTTCGAGGTTGCTATGAAATCAGCAATCGCAGATGAGCTATCAGATCGGGTGCTTTGCCGAGAAGAATCTCAAACAAGCGATGACTGAGCTGGCCTAGCGCTTCCTCCGGCATCTGAAGAACCTTGGCCCTGAGCCGATCCTTGACAGATTCAGGGCCAGGCGATTCAGCAATTCGCTTATCCAGCATCTCCCGCAATTGGTTTGTATCAAGTCGAACTGTAACAATCCCTAACTCAGCACCAAGCCCGCCATCCGCCTCCAGGTAGTCGATACCTTTGGCCGTGATCGTTGCAGACACCAATCTCTCCATAGGCTCAGGACCACACAGCCTGGATGCATTCATCTCAATCAAACCATGATTGTCCAGATAGTGTAGGTGCGCCGATAACTCCGAACCACCAAAACGCTGATTGAGTGCATCTGCAAACGCTGGGTGTGGATAGGATTCCTTTACAAACCGAAGAATCTCCCTCTGAAACTCCCGATCGGACAGGTTCATTCTGAAGCGATTTCCCTAACTGCAAGCTCCGCATCAAAACAGTGAAGCCTGAATCTTTGTGAATGTCTTACTGTCTGTAGTGGCGAGGAGCTTTCGACCGTCGTAAAACTTCGCAACAAAAGTAACATTTTTTTTGTTTCCTCCAGCTAACAGGCCAGCCAAAAGACCCACTGAACCAAGCAACAGACCACCTGCTGCGCCCCACCCAACCGCACCGCCTAACTTCTTCACATTTTCCTCTGTGGCAACGTCCAGAGTTTCGATCTGGGAAACATCGATACTTTCCCCGATGTATGGATGCTCTTCAGTCTTAAGGGTTAGCGTATTGAAGTTATAATTACCGGATTGTTTCAGGAAATCCCCTGCATGGACTTTGATGCTGCTCATCGTCACTTCTCCTTACGGTATTTTCGGCGTGCAATTTCCATCTCAATATCGTTTAGCCACCGCTCAGCCCTGAGAGCCTCCTCTCGTATAACCCTAATCTGCGGCAGTGACCTGTTCCAGTAGAGGGAAACCCCCATCAACAACGCGATGGGGGCAGCCAAAAGCCAAGGCGCTTCAAGGTAGGCCGCGAGTCCCCCGAGTATTGAGAGCAGCACCAGCAGTGTCAAAATAAACCCAGTCAGCGTGATGATCGTTGGCCGATTCAGATACCTACGAACTGTAGTTCGAAAAGCCTCGCTCCGAGCCTCAGCGCGCATCTCTAAAAGCCGCTCAAGCGTTGGCGGGTCCTGAGGGGATTCATTCCCACCTGGCGGCTGACCCGCCGGTGCTGCATACAAGTGCAGGTTCCACTCGCAGTTTTCGTAAAAGTCCCGTCCGGCTGCCCGATTATTATCACCATTAACATCAATGGACGACATACAGCTCCTCTCCTGCCGCTTACTACCCAACGCTCAAGACCAAGCGCTATTTTTTTCCTTCGTTGTAATCGCCGCCGGCCACGCGGTGGCCGCTGCCTTTGACGGATACCCCGCCGCTTGAATCCTTGGCCTTTTTGCCAGTCAACAGTTCAGCCAGCAGAGCCTTGCGCTTGGCGGGCTTCAGGCCTCGATAGGCCTCAAGGAGCAATGACTCGTCGGGAGGCAGTGTAGCGCTGGCGTCCTTCTGACTTCTCTGGCCGGTGATGATGTAAAGAACGTCGGCGCCAGCCTCAGCGATTCGAGCCAAATAGACTGCATCCGGATATCGATCTGCCTTCTCATAGTTAATCTGAGCAAGCTTCTTCACCCCTCCAATTTCGCCAAACCCGGGCTGGCTATAACCGAGCCTCTCCCGCTCCTTTCGCAGCCTAGAACCAATATCCAAAAAAGAACCCTCAATACTGTTGACAGTATTCATTTGAATACCTATATTGACACTCATACACAGCAACTAACGGCTAACAACGGAGCCGAAAAAAAATGACCGATACAGAAGCCGCCAAAGAAGCCGCCAAACAAGCACTGCACAACCTCATTGACGAAGTGCCGTTCACGCACGACGACATTTTGTTCCTGATGGTCATAGCGACTGGCTTTTGGCCTTCGCCGCCAGCAGCGCACTTTCACAAGCTTCGTTCCGTGTTTGAACCAGAGGCCGAGAATCAGACGCCGCCTGATTCTGAAGGTGAGCAATGAGCGTGTCAGCGGTAACCGTTTCACCTCGCTCAATCAGTGTCAGCACCGCCTCACTGATCGCCATGGCAACAATAGGTGGAGACACGGCACCCCGGGCGTCTGACTTTTCTAGTTTTTCAAGCGTCTTTTTGACTCTTTCATCCATTGAATTTGTTCCCTGCCATTAAGGAGATTGTCATGGCGACTCAAACAGCCCCCACACCCAACGAGATCAAGCACCGCCTGCGCCAGCAGGGCAAAACCCTGAAAAGCTGGGCGGAAGAACACGGCTTTAATTACCGCACCGTGAGCGACACCGTGCGCGGCCTGCGCAAAGGCAACTTCGGTGAATGCCGAGATGTTCGCCAGGCCCTTGGCTTACCCGTTGAAGATTAACACCTTTTAACAGGCTTTCGCACCCCGAAGGAGACAGCAATGAATGCACGCCATACCCCGAAGCCACGGCGCTCAACTGACCAACGGCTCACATTGTCAGAGGCTCGGCTAATCATTCGAGATCTTTCCGGAGGCGGTCATCCACTCCGCGCAAAGACTCCGTTAGCACCATCAGCCTGCGCTGCCAAGCCGGGTCTGGCTGAGACTGGCACATGGCATCAAGGTCTTCACACAGCTCATCAATGTGGACCTGGCCATCCTGTGCAAGGTAGCGAACCAACAGAACATAAGCACCTTCCAGGGCCGCCAGCTCAACCTTCAGGTCTTCAAAATCGTTGCTCATAACCTTTGCCCTTCCATTGTGAATACAGGGAAAGATTAAGCGGCTTGAAAGGCCTTTGCCCAGAGGCAAACCGGCGCTTTTTTTGGAACACCCGAACACGACAAGCAACAGAGAACGTCCAATGGCTCGCAGAACCTGGAAAACCTACCAACCCAACAGTCTTCGGGACGCCCTGGAAGGCTGCAAGGTGTACGCCCGCGACAAGCACAACCTGAGCGTGGAGCGGATTGCGGATCTGATGGGGCTGGTGGACCACTGGGCGCTTTACAAATGGCTGCAGAACGGGAGGTTCCCGACCAACCTGTTGATTCCCTACGAGCGGGCCTGCGGCATCAACCTGGTGTCGCGCTGGCTGGCAGCCAACGGTGGCAAGTTGCTGGTGGATATTCCTACCGGCCGCCAGGCAGATGCGAGCGACATCCAGGAGCTGCAGGCGCGCTTGCACGACGTCACGGGCCTGCTGATGAAGTTTTACCAGGGCAATCAGAATGCTGAAGACACCCTGGCCGGCATCCAGAGTGCTATGGAGCAACTGGCCTGGCACCGGGGCAATGTGCAGCAACACCAACAACCACAGTTTGATTTGGAGTGACCCCCATGACAGCGAACACCAACGCCACCCGCATTAGCCGCAGCGGCGCAAAGTGCCTGAAGGTGCTGTTCGCCCTGAGCGGCCACAGCCTGACGGGGCTCAGTAACACTGAGCTGAGCAAGGCCCTGGGCGAAAGCCCCGCCACCATCAACCGCTGCCTGAACACCCTGGTAGCCGAAGGAGCCGTCATCAAGTTAGTAACTGGTCGCTATGCACCTGGGATTCGCATCCTTCAAATAGCCGTTCGGCACCACCGTGAGTTCAGCAACATGCGGGACAGAATGGATGAAATTGACCAGCGCGTGCTGGCTGGCGCAAACCTTTAATCGGAGGCTGACATGGCACGAAAACCCACGAACTACGAACCCGAAATTGCACCAGCGCCTACTAACACTGAGGTTTTGACAGATGCATCGCAAAGCCTGGCTGTTCACTCGTCGGAAATCATGGAGCGCTTCGGCGATGGCCTTCCGTACGACCGAGCCCGGCTGGTGAATGAGGCAAAGTTCTACATGGCTCAGTCCGCAGAAGCCATGCTGGAAGCCGGAAAGCGCCTGATTCTGCTCAAGGAGAATGAACCTCACGGGGACTTCACCGACATCGTTGAAAGTAAGCTCGGGCTAGCAGAGCGGACCGCACGACTCATGATGCAGGCCACTATCAAATATTCGTCACCGCAACTTGAGTCAAAACGGCAGACGTTTGCCGTTTTGGGAAAGAGCAAGCTATTCGAGCTCATGATTGAAGACGATGAGGATCTAGCCGAGCTGGCCGAAGGCGGCACAGTGGCAGGCCTTACCCTGGATGACGTAGACAGGATGAGCGTCCGCGAACTCCGCCGATCCCTCCGCGAAGCCCGCGAAAACGCCGAGGCCCGAGCCAAGGTGCTGAGCGACAAGAACAGCAAGATCGACGCCCTGGATGCCGAACTGACCAAACTCAAATCCAAGCCGCCCCTAGTGGAAACTCTGCCGCCAGACGAGATGGCACAGAGGCTGTCAGAAGTGGTTGCCCGGCACGCTGCCTCGGTACTGGGTGAGATCAACCGTTGCTTGCTGCCTGCCTTGCGGGCTCTGGATGAGCACGACCACGCCAACGGTACCCGCCACAACGTGATGGCCGCAGGCCTGGTAGCCCAGATTGAAACCCGCCTGGCCGAATTGCGGGCTGACTTTGATTTGCCCCGCCATCTGGACGGTGATGCCACCCCAGACTGGCTGCGTGATGATGCTGAAGAGGTGATCCAGAAGGCCATCGAGAGTGCGGGAGGCACCGCGCAATGAGTGTGCTTACGGAGCAATTGGTAACGATTGCCCAGCAAGCCAGGGCGCTGCCCCACGGTGAGCGAACGCCCTTTTACGACCGCTGGGCCGATCAACTGAACATGAGCAGGGCAACCCTGCTTCGCAAGATCAAAGGTGTAGCCATGACCAAAACACGCAAACGCCGCTCGGATGCCGGGCAATGCAGCCTGGAGCTGTGGGAGGCCAAGTTGCTGTCCTCTGTGCTGGTGGAAACCATCCGCAAGAACGGCAAGCAAACCGGCACCCTGAAAGACACGGTTGAGCTGCTGCGTGCAGACGGCAAGATCCGGGCAGTTCGGGTAGATACCTGCACCGGCGAGGAAATCCCCTTGTCAGATGATGCTATCGGCAGGGCCCTGCGCAACTACGGGCTGCACCCAGACCAACTGCTACAGCCCACGCCAGCCGTAGCTTTGCGCAGTGCTCACCCGAACCACGTGTGGCAGGTGGACGCTTCGATCAGTGCCCAGTTCTACATGGATACGGACGGCTCCAAAGCCATCGACCGAGCCCAGTACTACGAGGGCAAGCCAGAGAACCTGAAAAAGATCGAGCGCCAGAGGCTTTGGCGCTATGTGATCACAGACCACACCAGCGGCTGGCTTTATGTGGAATACGTTCTGGGCGCCGAGACCGCCGAGAACCTGATCAACGTGTTCATCAATGCCATGCAGAAACGAGACGGCGACCCGGCCCATGGCGTGCCGTTTGTGATGATGACAGACCCAGGCGCTGCCATGAAAAGCGCAATGTTCCGGAACTTGTGCCGGGGCCTTGGGGTAGACCTGATCATTAACCAGGTGGGCAATGCCCGCGCCAAGGGGCAGGTTGAGCAGGCCCACAACCTGGTAGAACGGCTGTTCGAGAGTCGGCTGGCTATCCAGAAGGCGAACAGCCTGGAGGAGATAAACCAGCTTGCCTGGCGTTGGGCGGCCTACTTCAACGCCACATCTGTGCATACCCGCACCGGCGTTTCCAGGTACTCCAAGTGGTTGACCATTACGCAGGACCAATTGCGGCTGGCGCCATCTGTTGAAGTTTGTCGGGATCTGGCGGTAAGCGATCCAGAAACCCGTGTAGTGGACAACGAGCTGTGCATCAGCTTTCGGGGTAAGCAGTTCTGTGTTGCCGATGTGCCTGATGTGGGAGTTGGCCAGGAGCTGCTGGTCGTCCGCAACCCCTGGCGTGATGAAGACTCTGCCCAGATCGTGCTGAAAGACGCCAACGGGCGAGAGTACTTCCAGGTGGTGGATCGGGTGGAGCTGGACGAAAACGGATTCAAGGCCTCCGCAGCGTTGATCGGATCGGAACACAAGGCCATTGCAGCAACGATGGCCGAGCGCAATCGGGATGAGCTGGAACAGATCGCTACCGGTACCGACAGCAAGGAAGCCGCTGAAGCGGCCCGTAAGGCCAAGCGCCGCGTGTTTGCAGACATCAACCCCCATGCCGATGTGGAGCAACATAAGCCGGTGGATTACCTACCCAAACGCGGTACCGCCCTGGACGTACTGACCCCAGAGATTGTTACCAAGCCGCTTACTCATGTGGAAGCCGCAAAACAGCTTCGTGACCGCCTTGGCCGGTTGTGGAAAGGCGCTGAGCACTTCACCTGGCTCCAGCAGAATCACCCTGATGGCGTGCCATCAGAAGCTCTGAACGATATTGAAGCCGACCTTAGGGCCGATGACAAACGGAGCCAAACTGGCCCGCTGCGTGTTGTGGGAGGTGCCTGATGCTCAAGTTAAAAGGCGCACTCACTTCTGTGGGCAAAAGCCAGGCAGACCTGGCCCGGGCGGTTGGCGTTAACCGCTCTGCCATCACCCATTTGTGCAACAACAACCTCTGGCCGAAATCGATAGACCGGCCAGAGCTGGAGCAGAAGATCAGAGGTTTTCTGGAGAGGTGCGGTGCTGCGGCGGCAACCGTCAGCACCGCGTTTGACGACGAAACAGCGCACGACGATGCGCATCAATCATCAATGTCCTCGGAGGACGAAGAAATGTTACTACGCAAGCAACGCCTGACACCAGCTGCAAAGAAAGCCTTTGGCATCTTTCGGGATCCTTTCGATGAGCTGCATTCACCAGATGAGATGTGGGTGAGCCCAGATATCCGCTACGTTCGCGACTCAATGTACACCACCGCTCGCTACGGGGGCTTTGTGGCAGTGATTGGTGAGTCTGGTTCTGGTAAGAGCACGCTGCGCCGGGACCTGGTGCAGCGCATCGAAGACGAGCACCTACCTGTAAAGCTGGTGGAGCCCTACGTGGTGGAGGCAGAGGACAACGACCGCAAGGGCAAAACGTTCAAGAGCAGCGACATTACGTCCGCCTTGCTCGCTGCCGTAGCGCCGCTGGAGAAGCCGAAGATCAGCCCTCAAGCCCGCTTTCGCCAGCTCCACCAGGCACTAAAAGACAGCCAGGCGGCCGGTTACCGCCACTGCCTGGTGATTGAGGAGGCGCACAGCCTACCGATTCCGACACTTAAGCACCTGAAACGCATCCTGGAGCTGGAAGTGGGCTTCACCAAATTGGTGTCTGTAATCCTAATTGGCCAGCCAGAGCTTGCCGACAAGCTGTCGGTAAATCGAATGGATGTTCGCGAAGTGGTGCAGCGGTGTGAGGTGGTTACCTTGAACCCAATCGATCCTGCAGATCTTGCCGAGTTCCTGGCCTTCCGGTTTGAGAAATCTGGTCGCAAGGCGGACGGCTTCCTCGATGAGTCTGCTATCGATGCCATCGTGGCACGACTGCGCCTGCCCAGCAGAAAGCGCGATGTGCGTGTTTCCAACCTGTACCCCCTTGCCGTAGGCAACCTGATGACCGCAGCCATGAACCTAGCAGCAGAGCTCGGTGTGCCCCAGATTGATGCCCAAACCATCAACGGAGTCGGCTGATATGGCTATGTACCCAACTGCTTACCTGGAGCACTACGCCGACAAGTACGCGGCCAACATGCTCTACAAACACGGCCTGAAACTGGATGCCTACCTGGCCGATCCGGGTCGGTATGAGCACTTGCTAACCGCACCTTTTCCGCTGATGCCGGCACAGACCAAGGTTCGTGTTCGGTTGATTCGCAAAGAGGCTCTTCAGCTGCAGGCCGACACCATCACTCAGCAACTCGACGGACTGCCGCGCAACAACGTGCGGCCGTTCGAGCCACTTCGCCACCAGCGACACCCAAAGCGTCGCGGGATTGCCAGCTGCTTCAAGCGCTCCCGCCGCCCTCAACCCCAAACCACATGAGGCTTTGCTTTATGACCACTGAACCGAATTCCGACAAGTTCCGCCGTAACGCCCAGGGGCACCTGGTTCCAATTGACAAAATCAAAGATATAGACCGGCTCCGCGATGACCTGGTACTGAGCCTGATTAAACGGGTGAACAAGCTTCACGAAAACATGCGTGAGTTCAAAGCAGAGGTTGCCAGTGAAATTGATGCATTTCTGGAGCTTAGCGCCAGCGAGTACGACACAGCTTATGGTGGCAAAAAAGGCAACGTGACGCTGCGCAGCTTTGATGGCCGGTACATGGTCAAACGCAACATCGCGGATCGTGAGGTGTTCGACGAGCGCTTGCAGGTAGCCAAAGAGCTGATCGATCAGTGCCTCCACGAATGGACAGCTGACAGCCGCTCTGAAGTTCAGGCGTTGGTGGAGCACGCGTTTCAAACCGACAAGGAAGGCAAGGTAAGCCTGAGCCGAGTGCTCCAGCTCCGGCAGGTGAACATTACCGATGAAAAATGGCAGAAGGCCATGCATGCGATCGCTGATGCCCGCCAGGTGATTGGCTCAGCTAAGCACCTGAACTTCTACGAGAGAGAGGGTGAAGACGGCCCGTATCGTCACATCCCTCTCGATATTGCCAAGCTCTGAGGCGGGAGGCCTGTGATGGATAAGCAGATCACTCTGGAAATGCTAGCACGTCGAATCGCCACAATTCGCCGGGTACTCGATGATACGAACGAACCTGAGGAGTTCTTAAGTGCAGAGATAGACGGTTATCGAATGGAGCTAACGACTGAAAACTTTCGAATCGAAGACGACGGCACCTTCATTTTTTACACAGACAAATAAAGGTCGCCCTAAGCAAGGGCATAACCAAGAGGAACTACCTGTGAACAAGAACCAACTGATTGAAGCGTTGATTGCCAAGCACCACCAGAAGCGCGAAATGTGCCTAATCAGCAAAGCCGACATGACCGCCATCGTCGATGCCCTGGGCGAAATCGTTCATGAGCAGCTGGCTCATGACGAAGAGGTCGCGCTGCCAGGTATCGGCAAGCTGTCTGTAACCCAGCGGGCAGCCCGTATAGGCCGCAACCCGCAGACCGGTGAAGCCATCACTTTGCCGGCCACCAAAACGCCGAAGTTCCGGGCAACCAAGTCACTGAAAGAGGTGGTGAGTCATGGCTGATCCCGCACAAAAGACAGAGGCGGCACCCGTCAGTGCCACCCTGACAATCACCGAAATGCCCGGGGGAAACGGAGTCTCCATCGACTTTACGCTCAGCGAGCCCTACCGGGCGGAAAACCCCTCCATGGTGCAAAGCCTGGCCATTGCCGCGCTGGACCACATGAGGGACTACCTGAAGAGTCGGGGCAGCGATTTGGAAGAACAGCTGGAGCTCCGCCACCGAAAGCCCCATTAAGCGAAACGCCCCACGGGGCGTCTGCCGGGCGTGGTGGCCCGGTACTGATGAGCAGCCAAACCGGAGGAAGCATGGCCCCCAAGACAATAACCACCGAACTTGGCACCGAGCGCCGCTGCACCAAATGCGGCGATTACTGGCCAGATGACGCCGAGTTCTTCTACACCCGGCGCGGGCGATCGCACCAGCCTTGCAAGGCGTGTTATGCCCAGCTGCCTTCACGGCTGGCCAAAAAGGCCGGCGTATCAGGAGCCACCGCATGAAGCGCGACAACCGCAAAGGCGTACTCGCCCAGATCCACATTGCCCGCAAAGAGCTGGCCCTGGACGAGGACACCTACCGCCAGATGATCGCCACCGTTACGGGTGGCAAGCGCTCCTGCTCTGACTGCAGCGTGGCGGAGCTGCACAAAATTGTGCAGCACATGAAGGAACGGGGCTTTAAGGCCAAGCCCCGGAAGCGCGTGGCGCAGTACCCGGGCACCCCTCACAACCTGGACAAGCAGCCCATGCTCCAGAAGATTGAAGCCCTGCTGGCAGAGCTGAAGGCGCCATGGAGCTACGCCGATGCCATAGCAGAGCAGCAGTACCGGATCGAGCGCGTGGCTTGGCTGCGAACAGGTTATCAACTGACTGGCGTTATCGCGGCTCTGGATGTTGAGCTTCAGAAGCGCCGCCTGCTGGCAGCGTTAGAGCGCCTCCTTCAGGGCCACGCCCTAACGCTGGACGACATCGAGGCCCGCCACCCGGACCTGCCCCGGAACTGGCGGCGAAACCGGAAGTGCCTGGGGCGCCTGTGCGACCACTACATGGCACCCGCTGACATGCTGGCCGCACGCCAACAGGGTGAAAGCGCATGAAGCTAGGCCGCTGCCCCGTCTGCCACAGCCACCTGCACCTGGATGCATTGATTCAGGATGATGCTGGCAGCGAGCTGCTGGGCCTGCTGTCCGGCCTTGGCCGCCCGCTGGCCCGGCCACTGGTGCAGTACCTGGCCTTATTCCGGCCGGCCAAGTCGGACCTCAGCAACGCCCGCGCCCTCAAACTGGCGCAGGAAACGCTGGCCATAGCAGATCGCGACAGCCTGACCGCAGCCCTGCAGGACACCGTGCGCAGCTTGCATGAGAAGCGCCAGCGGGGCGAGAGCCAGCCCCTGAAGAACCACAACTACCTGAAGCAGGTGCTGGCCACCGTTGCGCCGGACGCCCGCCGTGCCGCCGCTGAACAAAATGGCAGCCGACCTACAGCGTGGGAAAAGAAACAGGGCATGGATGAGACCGCTGAAGAGGCGCAGCGTAAATGGGAGGCGGACATGCGTCGACGGGGCCTTGATCCCGACAAGTACAAGACCGTTAAGTAGAGGGTTTCGATAATGTCCCGAATGAAAGCACTGCGGCACGAGTTGCTACGAGATCTCTCGGCCCAAACGGATTCTTTGCTACGTGACTATGGCATTCCGGTGGATGTTGCTGACCAGGTGGGTCATGCTTTAGCTGATCACATGGCGCAGCACTGGGGTGGTCAACTCGTCAATTTCCCAAAGGATGCTCGTTTCGAGGTTGCTCAGCGGGATCTCGACATATGGTCTGAATTTAACGGTCGCAACCATCCATACTTGGCCCAGAAGTACAACCTATCCCAGAGGGCCATCTACGACATTGTTAGAAGGATGAAGCGGCAGGCGATGGAGGATCAAAAAGACCTGTTTGACCCCGACGAAGATTGAAATCTTTTTTCAATTTCCGTTCCGCTATTTTCCGTTCCGTTTTTATATATCCAACCTTTATCTCGCTTTCCCTGAATCACTTATCTCACTTCCCCTCAAAGTGTTCACTACCCGGTCCACCAACGAAGAAGCGACAGAATGGAAAATCGGACTAAGCATCTTTTTCTGAAACCGCTGTGCCTCGGGGCAGGGCTATGCATAGCCATGGGGGCCCAGGCCCAGGATGACCGTCCCTTGATCGAGCCGGATGTTACCCCGGTGCCAGTCACTGAGGCGTTGATTGACACCGAGAATTTTGAAATCGGCGTTTTTGTGGGCGTGCTTAATATCGAAGACTTTGAGTCGTCACTGCTTTATGGCGGCAAACTCACCTACCACTTCAGTGAGTCCTTCTTTTTTGAGGCAGGGATAGGCTTCGCGGAGGGCGGCGAGACCAGTTTCGAAAAGCTGGCCGGTAACGTGGAGGTGCTCACCGATCGTGAGCGGGATTACAGGTATTACAACATCAACCTTGGTTACAACGTGCTTCCGGGTGAGGCCTTCCTCACCGAGAACTACGCATTCAACACCAATTTCTACCTGATCGCAGGCGCCGGCGCCACCGATTTTGCCGGTGATACCCGGTTTACCCTGAACGTGGGGGCGGGCTATCAGGTGCTGTTGACGGACAGCGTTGCCGTTCATATTGGCTTGCGGCAGCACTACTACCGAATAGATGTTCTTGGAGCCGAGAAAACCTCCATGAACACCGAGGTCAGCACTGGCCTGTCGGTCTTTTTCTGAGTACAGGAGCAATGGTTATGAAAGCATCCATAAGATCACTGGCAGCAGCGGGCATCCTGGCTTGCCTCAGCCCGCTGGCAGGCGCAGAAGCTATCAATGTCCCGGCTCCGGATTTTACCCTGGAAAGCCGTTCCGGGGAGAACCTGAGGCTGGAGGATCATCGTGGGGAAGTGGTGATGCTGAACTTCTGGGCTTCCTGGTGCGGACCCTGCCGTCAGGAAATGCCTCTGATGGATGAGTTGTACAGCCAATACAAGGATCTCGGTTTCACGATTCTCGCGGTCAATGTGGACGGGAATCGGGATGCGGCGCATCGCTTCCTGGACAAGGTGCCCGTGAATTATCCGATCCTCTACGATCCGGAGAGCTCGGTGAGTGAACTGTATGAAGTGCAGGCCATGCCGACCACCGTGATGATCGATCGCGATGGTAATGCCCGTTATATCCACTACGGATACCAGCCGGGCTACGAAGACGAGTACGAACAGCAGATTCGCGAACTGGTGCGCGAGTAATTTTCGGACGGGACGTATATGCGTAGTGTGTCGATCTTCACTGTCTCCGCCCTCCTGGTCGCTACGGTTGCGGTTTCTGGGTGCAGTTCAGTCAAGCCGTGGGTGAAACCCTATGAGCGCGATAATCTGGCGGATCCGGTCATGAGCCTCAGTCGTCACGGCACAGCGGATTCCTACATGCACCATGTCTATCAGGCCCGGGAGTCTGCACGGGGAGCGGAAGGCGGCTCGGGAGGTGGTTGTGGCTGCAACTGACAGACAACGGTTAGTACGGTCCGGGCTCTTTTTGCTGGCGCTGTTTGGGCATCAAGCCATTGCGGCAACCCTCCCGGTCGATAACGTGGATGTCCTGTACCACCGCTATGAGGGCGGTGGCATGGTTATCGACGGGCCATCCGTTTTGGTGCGCAAAAGTATCGGTCCTCAGGTTTCCGTATCTGGACAGTACTATGTCGATTCTGTTTCGGCTGCCTCCGTAGACGTTCTCGCTACAGCCAGCCCTTACAAGGAAGAGCGCAAGGAGTACACCTTTGGTATCGATTACCTGCATGATAAATCCATTCTCAGTCTCGGCTTTACCAACAGCAGCGAAAACGATTACGAAGCCAATACTCTGTATTTTTCTGTCAGCCAGGAATTTTTCGGGGGCATGTCCACGTTGACCATGGGCTATGCCAACGGCTGGGACGAAGTGCGCCGGGTAGGCAACGATTCGTTCAGGGAGGAAGCCGATCGTCGAAACTATCAACTGGGTCTGAGCCAGATTATTACCCGCAACAGCCTGATAGGTCTCGACCTTGAGGTCGTCACGGATGAGGGCTTCCTGCAGAATCCGTATCGTCAGAACCGCTATATCGATCCCAATGATTCCACGGCGTTTCTCTATCAGCCGGAGCGGTATCCGGAAACCCGCACAAGTACCTCCGTCGCGATCCGTGCCCTCTATTACCTGCCTTACCGAGCGTCGCTCCGAGGTGAATACCGCTATTTTTCGGATACCTGGGGCATCACTGCCCATACCGCTGAACTTGGATACGTACACGGGTTGAACCCGCACTGGACCCTTGAGGCTTCCGTTCGTTACTACCGCCAGAGCGAGGCGGATTTTTACAGCGACCTTTTCCCGTTCGAGAACTCCCAGACCCACCTTGCACGGGATAAGGAGCTTAGCTCGCTTTCCGGAACAACCCTGGCAGTAGGCGCGGTGTATGAATGGAAACAGACGTCTCTTCCGGGCATAGATCGCCTGCAGTTCAGTCTTCTGGTGGACTGGTTGAATTTCGAATATGACAACTTCCGGGATGTCACCGCAGCCGGGGACTTTCTCCCTGGTGACGAACCCCTTTATTCCTTCGATGCCTACGTAACGCGGGCGTCGTTGATTCTTGAATACTGAGCATGCAGGAAGAACGACCATGGCCACTTGCTTGAACCATCGATTTTCGGCGCTTCTGGCGGCACTCATTCTCGCCCTGGCGGCCCCGGCATTCGCCCAGAACAATCCCGGGTCGGAGGCGGATAACAGAGCGGTCGCCGAACAGGTGGAGGCCCTCAAGAAGAAAGTAATCCGCCTTAATCGGGACCTTTTTATCCTCGAGGAGGATCTGCTGTTCCCGGCCAACACCCAAGTTGCTGTGTTTCTCAGCGTTGACGCCGGCAAGTTCCTGAAGCTGGATGCAGTGAAGCTGAAGGTGGACGATGAGATCGTTGCCTCTCACCTCTACACGGAGCGACAGGTGAAAGCACTTGAACGCGGCGGCATGCAGCGTCTGTACGTGGGCAACCTGAAAACCGGCGTCCACCGGATGACGGCGTTCGTTGAGGGAATCGGTCCGGATGAGCGGCCTTATAAGCAGGCCGCGTCCCTGGAATTTGAAAAGGGCACTGGCACCTCCGCTCTGGAAATCCGTGTTGAGGACCGCTCCTCCAACTATCAGCCCTCTGTATCCATTGTGGAGTGGGAGTAAGGCGCGCCGTGGGATTGAAAGTAAGCCAGCCGTCAGGTCGACGCCCGATAGTTTTTACGGGCGCTTTGCTGTGGCTGACCATCATTGCGCCAACCCAGATTCAGGCCGGGCAGCCCCAACCCGAGCGTGCCCACGACCTTCGGTACGGCTGGGCACTTTATGAATACCATCAAGGCAACGCCCTTGAGGCTCTGACCCAGCTGGCGGTTGCCCGGGAACAAGGCGGCATTGAAGGGCATGGTGATCACCCTGCTTTGGTTGAAGGCGGACTCATGCTGTCCTGGGGTATGACCCGTGAGGCCAGCCGATTGTTCACGGAATTACTCGGTGCTGATGGCGCCGGCAGCATGCTTTCGGCCGATGTCCGCAATCAGGCCTGGTTCTACCTGGGCAAGGTGTTCTACCTGGAAGGTGACCATGAGCTGGCCAGCGAGAATCTGGAGCGCGTGGATGGCGACATACTGGCCAGGGCTAACCACGACCTGTTCCGTGAGTGGATTTATCTGCAAGCCCGACTGGCCATGATGTCGGCCAGGCTCGGAGACGAAACGGAACTGGCGTCGCTCCAGGCGCAGCTGGAAGACACTGATATTTGGTCCCTTTACCTGCGGTACAATTCGGCCGTTTCCTCCCTGGCTGCAGGGGACGCTGTTGCGGCCGAAGCGGAACTGCAGGCACTCATCTCCCTCATTGATCAGTCTACCGACTCTGACGAACCAGAGGCCGAACGCCAGGGACTCTTGAGCCGGGCCCGCCTGTCACTTGCCAGACTGTATCTCAGGGGTAACCAGTTCGACGCAGCCCTGAGGGTTCTTGGGGAAATGCCCCTGAATGGTGTGTTCGCCGATCAGGCCCTGTTTGACTATGCCGTAGCCGCGGCCGGGCAGGGCCGGCCGGAGCGGGCACTTGATGCTCTCGATACCCTCGCGAAGCGCGATCTGTTTTTGCCTTGGCGCCAACAGGTACCGTTTGCCCGGGCCTATGTGCTTGAGCAAATGAACCGGCCCGAGAGTGCACTGCCCGCTTTTCAAAAGGCAGCCGACCATTACCAGTCCCGTATCGAGGAGCTCGACAAGATCCGGGATGGACTCAGTGAAGAGAGCCTGATGGCCCAGCTCGATTTCAGCCGTGATAGCGACGGGATTCTCACCGATTCCTATGGACGGCTGCGGGTACAGCCAGTCGATTTCGGCATGGCCGAAGTGCTGGCTTCGGAAACCTTCCAGCAGGCTCTTGCCGAATTGAACGAGCTCTACCGGATGCAGTCCTTCATCGCCGAACGCCAGTCACGGTTCGAATCCTTCCGGATCATGCTGGAAACCCGTGAACAACAGCGCCAGGTTCGAATTGCCCAAACCCGTCGGGCGCTGGAAAACCAGCAGGCGGACCAATGGCAGCAGTTGCACCAGGAATTCAATGAGAAGATTTCCAGGGCATTGACGGAAGAAGACGCCGGGTTCTTCATGACCTCGAAACAGAAGGCACTGAGAGACAAGCTCGATGACGTTGAAGAAACTCTGGCGGGCTTGCGCGACGACACGACCACGGCCGGCCAGCGTGCGACCTATCAGAGGATGCGCGCCTACTTCGACTGGTGGGTTGCGGATGACTATGGCGTGAATCGCTGGGCGGCGCAAAAACAGTTGCGGGAGCTGGATCGCGAAATGGATCGCTTTCAGGCCCAGCGGCAGCGGGTTGAAAAACTGATGGCCGACGACGCCCGCCATGCTGAATTGGCCCAACGCATCGCTTCCAGTGAACGGGAACTCGCGACCCTCGGGGCAGAGGTTGCCGATGCGTTGGGGAAGGCCCGGCAAGCCCTCTTGAGCCAGGTAGACACAATGCTTGTCGCCCAGCAGGAGGAGCTTAACGGTTATCTGTTGGCTTCCCGTCATGCCCAGGCGAGGCTCGCGGACCAGCTATTCCGTGCATCGCAAAGCGCAGGAGCCGGTGATGAGTAACCGGATGCCTGGAAAGATCGTGAAAGGACTTGTCATCGCCGGGACCCTTATCATGGCCAGTGGCTGCCAGATGCTGCAGTCAATGATGCCAGCCGGCAACGAGGAAATGCCCCGGGTCCGTGAGGGCACTCTGGCAGCGCTTCCGGCGACCGAAACCCGGCAAGCCAGTGACAGTAGTGAATCTGGTAGCGACCCGGCGGGTGATGTCTCCATCGAGACGGTGGTGGAGAGTTACAAGGCACTTTTGCCCCTTGTGGACGATCCCCGGAAGCAGGTCACCATCCGGCATCGGTTGGCCGATCTGGAGTTCCAGCGGGCGGAGCGTAAAATGGCCGATACCGCCGTGGATGAGCTTTCTGATGCTATTGAAGCCTACCAGCGTCTTCTGTCGGAATATCCACAGCGCGAAGGCAATGATCAGATCTACTATCAGCTTGCCAGGGCCTGGGAGCTTCGGGGTTCGACGCCTCAACAGCTTGATGCCCTGGATACCCTGGTTCAACGTTACCCCGATTCGGACTACTGGATTGAAGCCCAGTTCCGGCGCGGCGATCTGCTGTTTATCGACGGCCGGTACCGGGATGCTGAGCGGGCGTTCGACGAGGTGACCCAGGCCAGCCAGGAACGCATGGCCGACGCCTCGTTTCTGGTGAACGCCCATTACATGAAAGGCTGGAGCCTGTTCAAGCAGGCGCAATACCAGGAAGCCCTGTTCAGTTATGTGGAGGTGCTTGATCTGGTGATGCCTGAGGGGCAACCGGTTGCGGATGTGGATCAGCGGAACCAGACCCTTATCGAAGATCTGTTCAGGGTGGTGGGGCTGTCACTGTCTTACCTCGACGGTGCGGAAACACTCCAGGCGCTGTTCCGTCAGACGGGTGGGCGTCCGTATGAAATACTGGTCTACGACCGCTACAGCGAGCTCTTGCTCGAGCGGGAACAATACAGTGACGCGATTGATGTCTTTGAAGCCTTTATAGAAGACCATCCGGCAGGCCCCTGGGCACCGCGCTACCACATCCGGATTATCGATACCCTGGAGCTGGCCGGCTTCACCGGCACCATCCCTGAACGAAAGGCCGGCTTTGTCAGCCTTTACGGACTCTACAGCGATTACTGGCAGTCAGCGGGCCCCGATGCGATCGTTTTTATCGAACAGCAACTGGAACAGCTGTTGCCAGAACTGGCAGACCGTCAGTACCTGCTGGCAGGGGAAGCCACGGGTGATCAGCAGGCCGACGATCACTACCGCAAAGCTGCCAGTTATTACGCCGAGTTTGCGGCTACCTTCCCGAATCATCCCCGTACACCTGAGCGTCTCTTTCTCCTTGGTGAAACCCATCTGGAGCTGGAAGACTGGCCGGCCGCCATCGCAGCGTTTGAGCGGGTTGCCTATGACTACCCCGATGACAGGGTGCCCGAGCGGGCAGCTGAGGCAGGTTACGCTTCGGTACTGGCCTTCCGGGAATATGCAAAGACATGGGACAACCAATCCGTATCGGAGCAGGTGGCCTATCGGGAGCTACAGCAGTTGAATCGACTGAGGTTTGCAAACGCGTTTCCGGGCGACCCTCGGGCTCCGGCGGTGTACTACATCGCGTTGCAGCGGGAGTTTGACCAGAACAATTGGGAAGAGACCGTCAACATGGCGGCCCGCCTTGTTACCTGGCAGCCCGCGCCTCCGGCCAGATTAACGACCGAAGCCTTGTTGTTATATGGCCACAGTGTGTCCGAGCTGGCGCGATACGCAGAGGCGGAACAGGCTTACCGAGATGCCTTGGCGACAATGACTGAAGACGATGAACGCAGGGGCGGGGTGCGCGAAAATCTCGCCGCAGCTGTCTATCGGCAGGCAGAGCAGTTGGCTGATGCCGGCAATGTGGAGGCTGCGGTCAGCGAATTCCTGCGAGTCGGCACCACTGTTCCCGAATCCGTCCTGCGGGCAAATGCGGAATATGACGCTGCCTCCCTCCTTATCACCGCCAACCTTTGGGATCAGGCCATCGGTGTGCTGACCAGTTTCCGGCAGTCTTTCCCGGACCATGAACTGATTGATACGGTCCCGGCAAAACTGGCGCTGGCCTACCGTGAAACCGAGCAATGGGAGCGGGCAGCCGACGAACTTCAGCAAATGGTGACCCTGGCGACAACGCCGGAAGAGCGAAGGGAAAATCTGTTAATTGCAGCAGAATTGTACGACCAGGCCGGCAACCGGGAAAAGGCGATCGACACCTGGCGAAAATACGCCAACCGCCATCCCGAACCCGCTGATGTCTACATGGAAGCAGCCAATCGACTGGCTGAGCTCTATCAGGAAGAAGGTGATGCAGAAAAACGGGATTTCTGGTTGCGCAAGCAAATGGAAACAGTGGACCAAAGCCCGGACGCATCTGACGATCGCATGCGTTACCTTGCGGCATCAGCCTCTGCAATGCTCGCCCGCGATGCCCTTGCCCGATATGACAGCATCCGCCTGACGCTGCCTCTGAACGAGAGCATGACGGCAAAGACCGATGCACTCGAAAGGGCCGTCAATGCCTACAAGAAAACAGCCAGCTACGGCCTCTCGTCGTTTGCCACCGAAGCGGGTTACCAGATCGCCCATATCTATGGACGCCTTGGTGCCGATCTGATGGACTCGGAGCGCCCCACCGGTTTGAGCGAGCTTGAACTGGCTCAGTACGAGCTACTCCTGGAAGAACAGGCCTACCCGTTTGAGGACAACGCCATCGATATTCACGAGCAGAACATCCGGCGGGCCCGGGAGGGCATATTCGATGAGTGGGTTCAGCGCAGCTACGAGGCCCTGAAAGTCCTGTTGCCGGGGCGTTACCGGAAGGAAGAAGTGACCTCGGGGGTTGTCTATGAGCTCGATTAAGGCCGAAGGGCTCTGTCTTTTGGTGATCGTCACATTGGCTGGATGCGTGACAGCCCCAACGCCGCCAGAGTCTGGTGGGCAAGCTGAGCAGGCTGTCCTTGACGCCTCATTCAGCGAAGCGGTTCAGGCCATGGAGCAGGGCGACCTTACCGACGCCAGGGCCCGGTTCGAGCAACTGGCGAGGGACTATCCCGATAAGTCCGGACCCATGGCAAACCTTGGCATCATGGCGTTCCAGGAAGAAGAGACCGATACCTCGAAACAATGGTTTGAGCGTGTGCTGGCGGTGAATCCCGAACATGTCCAAGTGTTGAATCATCTGGGCGTGATTGCCCGACACGCCGGAGAATTCGATGAGGCAGAACGGTATTACCGCGCCGCGCTGGCCGCGGATCCGGATTATGCGCCCGCGATTCTTAATCTGGCTTTCCTGTTTGATATCTACCTGGGGAAACCTGCGGATGCGGTTGAACTCTATGAGCGTTATCAATCGGCTGCCAGCGAGCCGGACCCGAGACTGGAAGACTGGATCTTCGATGCGAAGAACAGAATCTGATGTGGAAAAGGTGATATGAAACGTACCGCGCTAATCGCTCTCGCAGTCACCGTCCTGATACCCACGGCGCCCATGCTATACGCCCAGGACACCTTGGGCGTTGTGACCATTGAGGGCACACGCATCCGTGGTGATCAGGAAGTGCCTACGGTGATGTATCTGGTGCCCTGGCAGCCGCCTGAAGTGGATGAGCTGCGTGGGCCGGAGGAACGCCTGATGGTCGATCAGGGCCTTCGGCCCCTGGAGCGCTACGAGTTTCAGCGTTTTATCAGGTACCACGAAGCGTTCATCAGCCAGACCCAGGCAGCAGATGGGGAATAGACTGTGATGGTTGTCGCATCCCGAGTGTGTTCCTGCGCAATATTAAACAAACCCTCACACAGACTTTCGCGAACTTACCCTTGCAGGGGAGTTACGCGCTTAGACTGATCTGAAAACCGGACCATGGAGTGCCCAGAAAATGATCGATACCGCCGTTCGCTTCTTCCAGGAAGGTGGCTTTTTTATGTTTCCGATCGCCGTTGTGCTGATTGTCGGACTCATTGTTGCCATTGAACGTTATGTCTACCTTTCCGCCCAGAAACTGACCAACCGTCGGGACTTCAACCGACTACACCAGATGATTGCCAAGCGCGATCTGAAGGGGGCCCTGAATTATACCCAGGAGTCCGGTAGTGCCATGTCGACCATGATCGGTTTTGGTCTTCAGCGCCTGGCCCGCCGCCAGGGTCGAGAAGAAATCGAATACGCCATGGAAGAAGGGCTGCTGGATGTCATGCCCCGTCTGGAGAAGCGCACTCAGTACCTGGCAACGCTGGCCAACATCGCCACGCTGCTGGGCCTGCTTGGTACCATTATCGGTTTGATTGCCGCCTTTACCGCAGTGGCCGCAGCGGACCCGGCCCAGAAGGCGAGCCTGTTGTCCCAGAGTATCTCGGTTGCCATGAACACCACCGCCTTCGGCCTGATGTCGGCCATTCCGATGCTGCTGATCCACTCGCTACTGCAGACCAAGACCAATGAAATCGTCGACAGCTTCGAGATGGCCGGCATCAAGGTTCTGAACCTTCTCAGCGACGGCTCTGGTTATAAACCCGGCGCCCAACCACAGCCCCAGAATGTCGGCGCGCCGGCACAGGTAGCGACTCCGGCCGGTAGCCCGGCCTGATAACCAGCCAGAAGGATATCAGGCCATGAGACGGAAGCATCGTCGCCTACAAAGTGAGGCCGATCTCGACATCACGCCATTCATGAACCTCATGATTGTGCTGGTGCCGGTACTGCTGCTGAACATGGTGTTTGCCCACACCAGTGTTCTGGAACTGAACTTCCCGACCGGCGAGAGCTTGTCGGTAGAGCAGGCTGAAGAACTGCAGATCCAGGTGGTGATCTATGAAGATCGGCTGGTCGTTGCGGATAACCAGGGCGGGGTTATCAAGAACATCCCCCAGCGCGAGGGTGAGTATGATTTCGGTCTGCTCAAGGATGTCATGAAGGAAATCAAGAGCCGTGTGCCGGACAAAAAGGATGTGGTCATCATGCCGTCCCGGCAGACCTCCTATCAGTCACTGGTTTCCGTGATGGACACCGTGCGTTCTTATGAAGCCGTGGTGGCTGGCAGTGTTGTTGAGGCAGAACTGTTCCCCGAAATCTCGCTCGGTGATGCGCCTGCCCAGGCCTCGGGATCCGCGGAGGTGAGTTCATGAAAGAATCCGCCAAGGCCCGCCGTCTGAAGCGCCACTATCGGCGCAACAAGAGCCAGGGAAAGATGAACCTTGTGTCGCTGATGGATATTTTCACCATCCTCGTGTTCTTTCTGATGGTGAACTCGTCGTCTGATGTACAGGTTCTCAACCAGAACAGCACCATCAAATTGCCTGATTCCACTGCCCAGCAACCCCCGGGTGATGTACTGGCACTGACCGTGACCGACCGGGATATTCTGGTAAACGGTCGACTGGTGGTGAAACGTGACGCCTTCCAGACCTTCGACGGGCAGGTTGAGCCATCCCTGAAGCAGGAGCTCGACTACCAGGCCAGCCGTTCGTCGGCGCCAGCGCCGGATGCAGGTCGCCCGATTACCATACTTGCGGACCGGGAACTTCCTTACGAGCTGCTCAAGAAAATCATGTCCACCTGTGTGGATGCGGGTTTTGCCAGCATTTCCCTGGCGGTTAATCAGCGCACGGAACAGGGGGCCTGAGGCTAATGGATTATCGCTACGGATTGCCCTGGAATCAGGAGAGGGGAGAGCGCAAGCGACTGTTGGCGGCGGCGGTTGTCGTCGTGCCCCTGTTTCTGGTTTTCGCGGGCTATGTGAGTTGGGTAGAGTTGCCGGAACAGGATCGGCAGGAACAGGAAGCCTTGCCGCCCCAGCTAGCGAAGCTGATTATTGAGAAAAAAGAGCCACCCAAGCCGGTGTTGCCAGAACCGGAGCCGCCAAAGCCTGAGGAAAAGCCGGTGGAGCAGGCGAAGCCTGAGCCAAAACCCGAGCCTGCTCCCACGCCGGTTGTTCCAGAACCGGAAGTGGCTCAGAAGCCAGAACCAGAACCCAAGCCGGAAGAGGTGGCCAAGGCTCGGGAAAAGGCGAAAAACACCGGTATTCTGGCCATGGGTAATGAGCTCTCGAAGATCAGTTCGCTAGCGGAATCGGTCAAGCTGGATAGTCCGGTTACCAATACCGCCGAGCCGATCGCCAGGAAGGCCGGTGATACGCTGGCGTCCCGCGCTACTGAAAACACCCGCAGTAGTGGCGTGAACGAAACCGCCTTGACCCGGGAAACCCGTGAGCTCGCCCTGGCAGAGCGGAAGCGCGCGGAGGTGGCCGAGGCTGAACGTGTGGCTGCGGTAAAAGAGACAGTGCGCAGGGAGCAGCAGGAAACTGCCTCGAAATCCCGTAGCCGCGAGGAACTGCGCCGCACCATGGATGCCAACAAGTCCGCCATCTACAGCATCTACAATCGGGAGTTGCGCCGAAAACCTTCGCTCCAGGGCAGTATCACGCCAGAGCTGGTCATTGAGCCAAATGGAGCGGTTTCCAGTTGTTCGGTAGTGGAGTCAACGCTCAATGAACCGGCACTCGAGAACAAAATCTGCAACCGGTTGCGGCTGGTGGATTTTGGTGCACGGCCAGGGGTAGACAAAACCACCATTCGTTATCCGATCGAGCTGTTGTCGAGTTGATGGTGTGAGCGGCATCCGGGTTGCTACCTGGATCGCCGCTGATCAGGCGCTTTCGACAGCGCTGGGCGCAAACAGCGTGTAACAGTTCCGGCCGTCGCGTTTGGAACGATACATGGCGATATCGGCACCGTTCAGAAGCTCCTGAACGGTAGTGCCATCCTCCGGATACAGGCTGATGCCGATGCTGGAGCCGATCTGGATACTTTCGTTATTGATAATGTAAGGTTTCCTGTTCAGCTCGATCAACCGCTCCGCCACCTGGGTGACGTCCGAAAGCTTGTCGAGCTCCGGCAGCAGCACAATGAACTCATCGCCGCCGAGCCGCGCGAGGGTATCGTCTTCACGCAGGTAATCGCGTACCCGGGCGGTAAACTGAAGCAGCAGCTCGTCGCCGACCGCATGTCCAAGAGTGTCGTTGACCTCCTTGAACCGGTCCAGGTCGATAAACATCACCGCCAGCAACATGTCTTTTCGGTGTGCGTGGCGTATGGCATGTTCCAGACGATCTTCCAGCAGTCGCCGGTTGGGAACGCCGGTGAGTGCGTCGTAGTAGGCGAGCTGGCGGATCTGCTCTTCGTTCTTGCGATTCTGGGTAATGTCGGTGAACAGGCCGGCGTAGTGCGTGGTCTGCCCGTGATCATCAGTGATGGCGGTGATGGTCAGGAGTTCCAGGTAAAGCTCGCCGGTTTTGCGCCGGTTCCAGATCTCACCGCGCCAGTAGCCATGGGTTGTCAGGGACTGCCACATGCGCTTGTAGAACTCCGCATCGTGCCGGCCGGAGGATAGCACCTCTGGTGTGCGCCCGATGACCTCGTCCGGACTGTATCCGGTCAGTTGGGTAAAGGCCGGGTTCACGAACTCGATCCTGACATCCTTGTCGGTCACCATAATGCCTTCGAACGAGGATTCGATAACCCTCTCGGCCAGCTGCAGAGTACGGCGGGACTTTGCCAGCGCCTGGTCCCGCTGTTCGAGCGCTTCCCGCAGGTCATCCAGGTACATCTGTTCGGCGCCAGCGAGCATATCCTGGTAGCCGATCAGACCGGTCACTTCACCACTCAGGTTGACCACCGCCAAGTGCCGTATCCGGTGATCAATCAGCAAATCCCGGGCGTGGATCAACGGGTCTTCTTCGTTGACGGTGAGCAGGGGGCGCGTCGCCAGCTCATGTACCGGAGTGTTGCTGGTGTGGCGGGCGATAAAACGCACCATATCCCTTTCGGTCAGGATGCCCAGTTCACCGTCGCCACAAGTCACCACCACCGCATCTGCGTGGTGATGGTGCATCTGGCTGGCGACTTCAGCGAGTGATTGGGTTCCATTGGCCAACAAGGGTGGCCGGGCAACCACGGCCCGGACTTCCCGGAGTTTCAGGTAGGGTTCCAGCCCCTGATTGAGCGCCAGGTCAGTCTGGGACAAGATGCCAACGGGTGCTTCATTTTCATCGACGACCAGGAAGTGTCGCTTGCCGCTGTCTCTCAATCTGATGGCTGCCTGGCCGGCGTCCATGGTGCTGGGTAAGGTCAGAACCGGAGAGCCCATCACCGTGCTGACCGGCTGGTTGAACCGGTCGGGGTCACTGAAATCCAGTGCCAGGGCATCATGTTCTGTCCAGATGCCGATCACGTGGTCCTGGTCCGCGATCAGGATCGAGCTAACGGAGTTTTCCGACATTCGCGCCGCTGCGTCGGCAATACTGGTTTGAGGACTACATTGCAGTAAAAGCCCGCTGTACATAATGCGGGAAATGGGGAGCGGCTGCGCCATCGATAATCCTGTTTTTATCAGCGTTTTATCACCGCTCCAGTTTAGCAACGACCGGCCTCCGCTGCCTTAACTTTCACGTAGCTGCCCGGCGCATCCTCCAGGATGTCAAGCTTGCCGTCTCCGGGCTGCCGCGCTGGCACCTGGGGGCCTTCAAAGTTCGCTATCCAGGTTTTCCAGTGCGGCCACCAGGAACCCTGGTGGTGCTCGGCGGACTGGAACCAATCGTCCGCGTCCGCTGGCAGGTCGTCGTTGGTCCAGTAGCCGTACTTTTCCTTGTAGGGTGGATTGATAACCCCTGCGATGTGTCCGGAACCAGACAGTACGAAAGTGACCTGGCCTCCGTAAACCTTGGCGCCTTCGTAGGTGGTTTTCCACTTGGCGATGTGGTCCTGGCGGGCAGACAGGAAGAATGACGGAACCTGAATCTCGGCCAGGTTGATAGATTCACCAGCCAGGCTGAGGGCATCGGGCTCGACCAGCCGGTTGTGCAGGTACATTTCCCGCAAGTAGTAGCTGTGCATTCGAGCGGGCAGGTTGGTGCCGTCGGTGTTCCAGTAGAGCAGGTCAAACGCGGCGGGCTTCAGGCCTTTGAGATAGTTATTGGTCCAGTACGACCAGAACAGGTCGTTCTCTCGCAGCAGGTTGAAGGTAAAGGCCATAGCGCGGCCATCCAGATACCCTTTCCTGTCCATGGCGCGTTCAATACCACGAATCGAGTGGTCGTTGATAAATACACCAATACCGCCGGGATCAGAAAAATCCAGCAACGTGGTCAGGTAGGTGGTGCTGACAATTGGCTTGCGCTGTTTTTTCTCGAGCCAGGCCATGGTAGAGCCTAACAGGGTGCCGCCAATACAGTAGCCGATGGCGTTCATCCGCTCCTCGCCAGTTGCCTCTCTGACGGCATCCATGGCAGCCAGTGGCCCCAGGGTCATGTAATCTTCCCAGCCTTTGTCCTTTTGCGCTGGCCCCGGGTTGCGCCAGGACACCACGAAAACCGTCTGGCCCTGGTCTACCAGCCATCGGATAAAGGAGTTCCTGGCGGTCAGGTCCAGGATATAGAACTTGTTGATCCAGGGCGGGACAATCAGTAGCGGGCTCTGGGCGACGGTTTTGGTCGTCGGCGTATACTGGATCAGTTGCATGAGCTCATTCTGGTAAACCACCTTGCCTGGGGTCGTGGCCAGGTTACCGCCCACTTCAAACGCCGAGCGGTCGGTCATGCCCACATTGAACAGGTTCGGGTTCTGGCGCAGGTCTTCAACCAGGTTGCGCATGCCGTCAACCAGGTTCATGCCTTTGCGTTCCCAGGTAATACGTAGAACTTCCGGGTTGGTCAGCGGATAATTGGATGGTGACAACGCACTGGTCAGTTGGCGTGCGTAGAACAACATCTGGTCCCGGCTTGGGCCAGGCAACCCCTCCATATTCTCAACCCATTGCAGGAAGGCTTTCGAATTGATCAGGTAGGCCTGCTGAAGTACGTCGAACGGCAGATGTTTCTGCCAGTCTTCGGCCAGAAAACGGCGGTCGTCCTGGTCGGGTTCAACAACCGGACCAGCGGGTTTGCCAGTCAGGCGGGCAAGAGTGTAACGGGCCAGGCCCAGGTGCTTTTTGGCCAGGTCAATTTCCGCGCTGGCAAACCGCAACGGATGAAGCAAAAGGTCTTCAGCCATAGTTCGATAGGCGTCCGACATCTCGCTCAGGGTAGAAAGCTTGGTGTCGTCTACCAGGCCGGTGTCACCGAGCCATTTTTCCAGCTGTTGCTGGCCCTGGCGGACATTGTCATCGAACGCCTTTACCAACTGGTTTGCGGTTTTACTGACCAAATCCAGACCAAACATGGCGCCTCCTGGCAACAGATATAAAAAGGTCGGAAAGGCAGTGCCAATCCGACCGTTGCAGCTGTTAAAACATCAAGCCGCGGATTTGTTACCGCCAGATTTCTGGGCCGGGGCTTTCTCTTTGGCGGTTTCAGGGGCTTCGGCCTCAAACACTTTCTGCACCTGCTCACGGGTCTCGGTGAGATAGTCCTGCCAGGCTTTCCAGTCACTGGTGAACTGTTCGCTAAGTGATTTGAGAGTTTCTGCCTGTTCGGAGGTTACCTGCTTCAGGCCATCCAGGTTGCGTACTTCGGATACCTTGCGGGCCTGATCCATGGCAACGTCGGCATAGCGACGAAAGGCTTCCATCTGCATTTCGGTAGCTTTGCTGAACTGGGCGAACAAGGTTTGGTTCAGGCGGTTGGCTTTTTCGAAAAGATCGGTGCTCATTTAATACAACTCCTTTGTATATGGGATGACTGAGCAGCTAGTCTACCGTATGGGGAATGACACGATTTTGACAGGCGTCAAACCCCGATTCAGCATATTCTCTAGGGTATAGACCAATAACAACCCGCCGGGAGATGGCCATGAGCAATCGTAAATCTGAACTTGAAACCCTGAAGGCCGACCTTGAAGCCAGGCTGGTGCGTTATCAGGCTCATCAGCGCCGGGAGACCGGAGCCCTTGACAAGGATTTTGAAGAGCAGGCTAGCCAGACCCAGAACGACGAAGTGGTGGATTCGTTGGAAGTAGAAACCCGGGCAGAGCTTGTTCAGATTGCCCATGCCCTTGATCGTATCAACAACGGTCTTGGGGACGAGTGCGAGAAGTGTGGTGAGGAAATTGACCCCAGACGTTTGCAGGTGTTGCCCTACACCACAGTTTGTGTAGATTGCGCCGCTGATTGAGCAGGCCAGTTCATCGTCCCAAACCAGGGGGTAATACATGACAGCAACGCAGTCTTCGGAGAGCAAGCCTCGGGGTTTACCCAAAAGCCAGGTTATCGGTTTCTTCCTGGGTGTCCTGTTTCTTCTTGTCACCCTTCTGGTACCAGCGCCGGAGACCATGAGCCCGGAGGCTTGGGCGGCGCTGGGGCTGATGTTGCTGATGGCCACCTGGTGGTCAACCGAGGCCATCCCGATTCCTGCGACCGCATTGCTGCCGATTGTTCTGATTCCGGCCCTGGGGCTGGGGTCGATTGGTCAGGCGACGTCACCTTACGCTAATCCGATCATTTTCCTGTTCCTGGGTGGCTTCACCCTGGGGCTGGCCATGCAGCGCTGGAACCTGCACCGTCGAATAGCCCTGCTTACGCTCAGGGCCGTGGGTGACCAGCCCAAGCGCCAGGTGGCCGGGTTCATGTTGGCCACCGCATTTCTCAGCATGTGGGTCAGCAATACGGCCACGGCCATCATGATGTTGCCCATAGGTTTGTCTGTGGTGGCGATGATAGATAGCTCCAACCCTGAGGGTGTGCGGCGCTATGCAACCGCTTTGCTGTTAGCCATTGCCTATTCGGCGAGTATTGGCGGAATTGCCACCCTGATTGGGACACCGCCCAATGCCTTGTTGGCAGCGTACCTGAGCGAAAATCAAGGCATTTCCGTGGGTTTTGCCCAATGGATGCTGCTGGGTGTACCGGTGTCGGTGGTCATGCTGGTGCTAGCCTGGTGGTGGCTGACCCGGAAGGATTTTGGCATTGGTGGCTCGGCAGATAGCGGGGAGATGATTCAGAATGAGCTGGCGAAACTGGGCTCCATGAGCCGGGGTGAGAAGCTGGTTGCCCTGGTGTTTCTGGTAACGGCGGCCGCCTGGATTTTCCGGCCTTTGTTGTCCGCCAGCCTGATGCCGTGGCTCAGCGATACCGGCATCGCGATTGCGGCTGCCATTGCCATGTTTATTATTCCTGTTAACACCGCCGAGCGGGTGTTTGTGCTGGACTGGGATTCGGCCAACAAGCTGCCCTGGGGTGTGCTCCTGCTATTCGGTGGTGGTCTGGCCATGGCGGGTGTTATCAGTAGCTCAGGGCTGGCGGAGTGGATTGCCCAAAGCCTTGGTGTTGCCGGGGTGTTGCCGACACTGGTCATGATTGTTCTGGTCGCTACTGTCATTATTTTTCTGACGGAAGTGACCAGCAATACCGCCACCGCCGCAGCGTTCCTGCCCCTGTTGGGTGCCCTGGCCATGTCGCAGGGTGTGTCGCCGTTGTTGCTGACGGTGCCTGCGGCCATCGCGGCCAGTTGTGCCTTTATGATGCCGGTAGCGACTCCGCCCAATGCGATTGTGTTTTCCAGTGGCCACATGCGAATTGCCGATATGATTCGAGCTGGTTTTGCCCTGAACATTATTGGCATCATTGTTGTGACCTTCATCAGCTACCTGCTGCTGGGGGTTGTCTTTACCCTCTGATGGGGTAGCTCGCCCATCGGTTTTCCTTCCCCGCGGCCTGTTTCGGATACCTTCCGGAGCGGGCCGGCATTCGTGGTTCCGTCGAGCCTTGAACCAGTTCTCAGTCCTTCCATGTCAGGCCCCTTCTGCAGCGACAGATTTGAGGCACAGTTATCTTTAAGCCGGTCGCGATTTCGGTATCGTACCGTAACAACATGTAACCCGATAAGTTGCACGTCTAATAAAAACAGGGACTTTCCACGATGCTGCTGGTGCTGGCCGGATCCATTCTCACGTTCACTATGGTGCAGGAAGCCACCGAGGTTGAGCCGTTTGATCGGGGCACGATTGTTATCCAGCAGAACGTGGACCCCAGTCCGGCGCTGCTACGTTCTGATGTTCGGGTCGAGCCTCTGGTTGAACAGAAATTCCGTAACATCGTCCGTCAGGCATACGACTACAGCTGTGGCAGTGCGGCCCTGACAACCGTCCTGAATTTCTATCTGGGCAGAAACCTGTCTGAACGTCAGGTGATGGAAGGATTGCTCCACTACGGTGAGAGTGAGCGCATTGTTCAGCGCCGGGCGTTTTCAATGTTGGACATGAAACGACTGGTCACCGCCCTGGGTTATCCCTCCGGTGGCTTCCGGGCCAAGATTGATGACCTCATGGAGCTGGACCACCCCGCCATCGTTCCCATCGATCACGCCGGTTTCAAGCATTTTGTGGTGCTTAGGACCATTCGTGACGGGCGGGTATACCTGGCGGATCCTGCCGTTGGCAACATCTCCTTCACGCTCGATCAGTTCGAAGAAAAATGGGACGACAACGTTCTGTTTATCGTTTTTCCGGGTAGTGACAAGCCGCTGGATAACCTTGAACTCAAAGAAGAAGATCTGCGATTCGTGGATGACCAGACAATGACCCTGCTGGCGTTACAGCAAATGCCTGTATTCCATGAATCCACCGAAAGACGTATCCAGAATGTGCTCGAACGTCAGAAAAACAACCCGGACGGCAGCGTAGAGAATACTCGAAAACAGCTGTACTACCGCCGCAACTAATTTTCCGGGTGGCAAGCCCGGAACAGGAATAAAACCAATAAAAGTAGGGAGTCAGGATGAATCGTTGGTTAGTGCGAGGCTTTATCCTTGTTTCCGCCTCGGGTCTGCTTCCGGCCATGTCGATGGCCCAGGATGGCAATGTTGATCAGGCGCGGGAAGCGCTGGCCCGTCAGGAAGGCGATGAGGATGCCACAAGGCAGCTGGAGGAAGTGTTCCAGGCGGCGGAAAAGAACTATTCGCTGCAGAAAAAGGGCACTCACTCCCTGAACTATTCCTTTGACTACTCCTACACCGGTGACCAGCGCCTGGACCTGGCCATTACCAATGGTTCGGTTCGTAATCTCGATGTTGTGCCCTCAGCCACGCACAACTTCACCAACGCTTTCTCCTACGACTATGGCCTGCTGGATAACCTGACCATTGGCACACGTATTCCCCTGGTGGTGAAATACGACACCGAGGACGAGTTGTCAGTCTATGACTTCGGCGACATCTCCTTCACTGGCCGCTGGCAACCCTTCGCTTACGTACCGGGCAAGGTATCAACCACCTTCTTTGGAACGCTGACCTCGAAAACCGGTGTCAGCCCCTATGAAATTGACATCAAGGAGCAGCTGTCCACCGGCAGTGGATATTACTCCATCGGCGGCGGCCTCAGTATGTCCAAGGTGCTGGACCCTGTGGTGGTCTTCGGTTCGGTCAGTGCTACCTACAATATTGAAGAAGATGGTCTGGAGCAGGTCCGGGGCGCCCGCCTGCTGACCAAGGTTGAGCCCGGCTTCGGGTTGTCCGGTTCTGCCGGCTTTGCCTACTCGCTGTCCTACGACATTTCCCTGAGCATTTCAGCCCAGCTCAGTTACAGCGACGAAACCGTGCTCACGTTCCGCAATGGTGATCAAGCCGTTGCACAAGACCAGATGACCGGCTTTCTGAGCATGTCCCTGGGTACCCGGGTGAGTGACACCACCATCGTCAACACCAGCCTGGGCATCGGGCTGACCGAAGATGCTCCGGATTTCTCCCTGGGTGTATCCCTGCCCATTAATTTCTCCGGCCTCAAAGAGTGATTGGAGCTGCAGACGATTTAAGGGAAGGGAAGAACTTCATGGCACATTTCAGCCAAAAAAAGCAGCTTCTGGGAGCCGTTATCGCTGCATCCCTGTCCTGTGGCGCGCACGCGCAGCTGGCCCAGAACCTTACTATTCATCCCAAGGCTCTGGCTTTGGGAAACGCGGTGACGGCGGACCCGCCCGGCGTCATGGCCATTCATTATAATCCGGCCGGTTTGACGAGGCTGAAAGATCGTCAGCTTGAGGTAAACCTGCTGAGTATCTATCTGGATATCGATGCCGATTTCATCGCGCCGGATGGTTATGAAATCTTCGGTATCGACGGGCTTGAAATCGACCCGAACACGGGTAAACAGCGGGATCCCGTCGCCAATACTCACAGTCACACCAACAACGTAGCGCTCTACGTGCCAGGGTTCGGGATTCTGAAAGCGCCACCGGGTCCCGCAGTCGCGCCATCTGCTGGCATCAGTATCAATCCTCCGGGGTCAAAACTGACCTTTGCCAACGCCTTCTACCTGCCGCTGGCCGCCGGTTTCTATCGGGACAAGGACGACCCGGGCCGTTACCAGCCCCAGGCCACGGCATTGCAGCGCACCACCTATCTGTCGCCAAGCGTGGGTTATGAAATCAATGACCAGTGGTCGGTGGGTGCGGGTATTCACCTGTCACACATGGGCATTGCGGCCGATCAGTATATGCGTGCCCCCAACATGTTGTTGGGTGTTGCGGAAGTGCTTCAGGATGCGTTCAACTGTGAGAGTGGCGATGAGCCCCTACAGCCCTGGCTGGCCCTGTGTGGCGGTAACGTGGGCCCCTGGGATGATATTGGTGCTTTGAGCATCAATGTTCAGGAAACCATATCGCCAACCTACACCCTGGGGGTGCTCTGGGAGCCGAACGACTGGTTTCGCTGGGGGGCAAGCTATACCTCTGAAGCGGACATGAACCTCAAAGGGACGTTCGAGATCCAGTACACCGACGACTGGTCCGGTTTCTGGCAGAGTGTTAACGGTTCGGTATTGGGGGCCATTACCTCTGCCATCCTGAGCCTGCCGTCTGGGGCACCCCGGGAAGCGGGTAATGTCAGCATGGATCTGGTCTACCCACAGCATTTCCAGACCGGTATCAGTGTCGATGTTCACCCCAGGCTGACGCTGAATGCCGATGTGGGTTGGACAGACTACGCCCAGTGGGATGCCTTCGTGTTCCGCTTTGACCGTAATCTGGAGTTCCTGAACGCCGCGCGGATTCTGTCGCCCGACAACGCAACACCGAACACCCTCCGATTGCCGCTGGGCTTCAAGAGTCAGTGGAACTGGGCGTTTGGGGCTGAATTCCATGCGTCATCGCGCCTGGACTTACGGGCCGGTGTCGAGATTCGGGACTCAGTCATTCCGGATGACCAGCGCTCGATCATGGCGCCGTTCGGTGGCGCCAACCTCTACAGCATCGGAATGGGGTATAAGTGGGACAAAAAGACCGAGATCGACATGAATCTGTCTTATCTCCACTCCATCGAGACCATTCCGGCCAACACCAGCTGTAACGTGAACTGTGACAACATCACCAACATCATCTATAACCCCTATGCCGGACTGGATATAAAAACCTCGTTGCGGGTGGTTATGGCGGGGCTGAGCTTCCGGACCAAGTTCTGATTGCTGCTGGCGGGAAACGGGTATGACAACGGCTCAATTGAAATGCCTGACGGCGTTCATGGTAGCGATGGTGATGACAGGCTGCCAATCGCCTGGAGCGCCTGCGGGGGAGCGCGAGGGCTACTTCTCCTGGGTGGATGAGCAGGGGCGTGTTCAGTACACCCGCATTCCGGACGCCGAAGCCAGGCCGACATCTTCGCAGGCGGAGGGCGCCCGGCGCCCCGCTGAGCGGGAGGAACCAGCGCTTGAGCCGGATGAAGAATACACCCTCGACAGCTATCCCGATGGCGATGAGCTGGACAAAGCCGGCAATCTTCGGCCTGGTCAGCGACAACCCTATTTCACCTGGCGGGATGCCGACGGCAATGTGCGTGTCAGCTATTTTACGCCCGACACCCGTAGCGACGTTGAGAAGGGTTTGATTGCGGCACCTGTAGAGTTGAGCCCCGCCAGCGTTTATCACCGAGGTGAACGCGCCTATGCCGAGCCAGTGGAGGGTTACGATCCGGATGCCTTTGCCATACTGGGCGTCGAGCAGGAACCTGAAAGTGAGTTTGAAGCGTTCAGTCGTCACTGTTGTGGCAGTCTGTCGTCCCGCTCCACTCAGACCTGGCAAGAGGGGCGTGAATTCGGCGTCAGGCTTGAGGCGTCGTCCCCGGAACATGATTTTGACACCGGTCGCTCGCCGTTCCAGTTGATAGCCTTGCCTACCCGAGCCACCGTGCCGGCCTTTGTGGCCCGATTGAGAAGTTATGATCACAACGGCCTGGTTATTCCAAGCCTGGCCTTTCTCGACAAGGATTTTCAGCCCGTCCGGCTGGTGACCGATCTGGTCATGAATTACTCACCAGAGACCTGGCGCCGAAGGGGTTATCTGGAGGCCTGGGTGCCGGTGTTCCCGGGCCAGGGCGAGCGTTGGCTGCTGCTTTATACCCGTGAGCAGGATTTGCAGGCTCAAACCGTTGTTGAGACCCGACAGGGTCCGAAGGCGATACCGCACGTCCGGTTTGGGGAGTTCGGTATCGCCACCTTCGAAGATTAACCGCTCAGTCTTCGGGTTTCGACCGGTCCAGCCATTGTTGTGACAACCAATAGAAGCTGCCCTGGCCGGCGGGGTGGGTGCAGTTGTAGCGGAAGCGCCGGCTTTGCCCGGCTTTGGGGGCCTGAACCCGGACGACGCCGTCAACCACGTCGAAGTCGATCCGGCCCTGGCCGGTGGCAAAGCAGGTGAGCCGGTTGGCATCCAGTTTGTCGCCCAGTGGGAAGGTCAGTAGGGGCGGGTTCTTATCCAGAATACCATCTGGCAGGTCTTTGGCAGGGGCAGGGAAGCCTTTGCTCAATAGCTTGTCTTTCAGGCTGCCAAGCTGGCCGTAGGGGTTGGCCATGGGGAACCTGGGCAGGCGTGTCTCGTGTGACCAACGGCCAATGGCACCGGATTGCTGCCCGTAGCCGTACCAGCCTCGCTCCGCCAGTTTGGCTTCCAGGGCTTCGTCATACTCGCCGTAAGGATAGGCAAACATCGGCTCTTCAACGTTCAGTCTTTCCTTGAGAACCTTCTGGGCAACATCCAGGCTGCGGGTTACCCGTTCTGCCCACACGGCTTCGGGTTCATCGATCTTGCGTGCCAGGTGCCCATGGTCTGTGCTGTGGTTGGCAATGGTCACGCTTTCATGGCTACCCAGTTCCCTGAGTTCGTCCCACGTCATGTAGCCCCTTGAACCGATGGCATCAGTATTCACGAAAATCGTATAGGGCATATCGAAACGTTCGAGAAGGGGAGCCGCTGCGCTGTAGACGGATTCATAGGCATCGTCAAACGTGATGGCAATCTGCTGGCGGCTATCCAGCTCGCCTGCCAATGCCTGCCGGGTACCTACCAGAAGGGGCACCACCTCCAGTTCCAGGTCTGCGATCATCTGCAGCTGGGCTTTAAACAGTGACCGGGAGGTACTGGTTGATGCCGGCGTACTGTCGTCCACGTGATGGTATTGCAGAACCACCAGATCCGCTTTTGCGCTGGCGCCCGCCATGGAGAGGGCGGTGATCATCATAAGGAACGTAAACCGTTTGATCATGATCGTCGTCTGTCCTGAATATCGGTTAAATGGATTATGCGTAGTGTGCTTTCAAGACCGAAAAGGCCTCATTAAGTTTCTGGACTGCTTCGGTATTGCCGCCCCGGTCCGGGTGAGCCTGCATCACCAGCTTACGAAATCGCTGTTTGATCGGAGAGAAGTGTTCAGGCAGTTCGGTAAAACCGAGTGTTCCGGCAGCCTCTGATACCGCCGACAGGTCTGGCCGTGTGCGGCACTGCCCACGCCAGAAGTTATCCATCATCTGGTGGATGGTTGCTTCGGGCATATGATACTGGGACAGATCCAGATAGAACGCCCTGAGTTTGTCTTCTTCCCCCGGCAATCCATCACCAGCAACGGTTTGCTGCTTGGTAATGGTCAGGCGCAACGGTGAAATCAGCAGCGACTCCCCACCGGGAGCCAGTTGGTCCCGCAGTCGGTAGAGTACGTGAAAGAGCAGAAAATGCACCGGGTAGAGCTGATCCGGTTCGTGGTAATTGACGCTGCCAATCAGCGCCCAGGGTTCTGCCTGAAGCGCCTTGATCAGCTCCAGCTCACTTAATCCGCCTGGCCCCGCCTGGCGTAGCTCATGCTCTACCGCCACCAGCAAGTGCTCGGTGTGTTGCTCCAGCCATCGCAGTTCTGAGCTGGAGACAGTGGGATCCGGTTCTGTTGCGGTCACGTCTGGGGAAGTCATCATGACTCCATGGTATGCGACTCAGCCCTGGCTTGAAAGCTCGGCCATGGCGGGTAGCCCGCCCAGGAACAGCTCGGTGGAGAAACGGGCCGCCTTCTCGGCCTCCTGCTGAGCAAGCTCCGGCTCTTGATGTGTGCGCCTGGCCACCACTGTACTGATGTCATAGGCAACACCGAAGAAAGCTGCGCACAGGTACTCCGGGTCGAGATCCGGCAGCAGGCCCCTGGTGATGGCGTCACGCACGTCTTCTTCCAGTGATAACATGGCCAGGCCTAGAATGTCTGAGCCGAACAGATCCCGCAAGGCGCGTTGGTTCTGGTGCGCCAGTTCATAGATCGCCGGGTCTCTGGCGGTGGCGGAATAGAGTGCCAGGTAGGCGTAGTAGATAAAGTCGCGAGTTGAGCTGGCGGACCGGCGGTAGCGGCTCATGTCTTCATTAAGGTGACTCAGGAAATCCGTCAGAAGTGCGGCAAAGATGTCCTGTTTGCTGGAGAAGTAATTGTAGAAGGTACCCGCCGCCAGGCCGGTTCTGCGGACCATGTCACGGATGGTGGAGTTATCGTAGCCATTTTCGCGAAAGCACTCCCTGGCCGCGACCAGTATGGCATTGCGGTTGCGGATCCGGTTCATTGCCCGTTTTCCGCCAACGTCGTTGCTCAATTTCAACATATCCATGTTGCTATCCTGTCCCTGATACTTTGTGACGCGTATAATTGCCCGCTCACTTATCCTGTGAACGTGCGAGAGTATGTCCCAAGCAATGACCGCCAATCCCGAACTGACCGCTGTTTCTGAGCAGGATCGTCGCCAGAAACTGGAACTGAACAAACTGCAGAAACGCCTGCGCCGGGAAGTCGGGCAGGCCATTGCCGATTTTTCGATGATCGAAGCCGGCGACAAGGTCATGTGCTGCCTGTCAGGTGGCAAGGATTCCTACGCCATGCTGGATATCCTGCTGAACCTTCAGAAAAGCGCGCCGGTCGACTTCGAACTGATTGCTGTGAACCTTGACCAGAAACAACCGGGTTTTCCTGAGCATGTGCTCCCGGAATACCTGAAGTCCCTGAGCATCGAGTATCACATCATCGAAAAAGACACCTACAGTATTGTTAAGGAAAAAGTTCCTGAAGGGAAGACCACTTGCGGACTGTGTTCACGCTTGCGCCGGGGAATTCTCTACAATTTTGCGGAAGAGCACGGTGTCACCAAGATTGCGTTGGGCCACCACCGGGATGATATGCTCGAAACCCTGTTCCTGAACATGTTTTACGGGGGCAAACTCAAGTCCATGCCGCCGGTATTGCACAGTGATGACGGACGCAATACCGTGATTCGTCCGCTGGCCTATGCCCGCGAGAAAGACATTGCCCGATACGCCTCACTGCGAGAATACCCCATTATTCCGTGTAACCTGTGCGGCTCCCAGGAGAACCTCCAGCGCCAGGTGATCAAGGACATGTTCCAGACCTGGGACAAGCAGCATCCGGGCCGCCTGGAAACCATGTTCCGGGCTTTGTGCAATGTGGAGCCTTCACACCTGGCTGATCCGAATCTATACGATTTCAAGGAAGGCAAACGGTTGGGGGGCAAGCGCCAGGCGGTGCAGACAGCCAGCCCTGAGCCGGACTACGGCCGATTGGATGTGCTGAATCTCTGAAGGTCGGCTCAGTGCATCAAGGCCTGGAACGGAAGCGTCCATAATCCGAACAGGATGAGCAGCGCTCCACTGATTCTGCGGAACCCCCGGTTGCCCTGAAGGTTGCGAATCCAGTTGGCGGCGTAGCCGGTGCCCAGCATCGATGGCAGGGTGCCAAGACCAAAGAACAGCATGGTGAGGGCGGCAGCGCCAATCGTGGGTTGCAGGGCTGCCCAGCCCAGGGTGCTATAAACGAGACCACAGGGTAACCAGCCCCAAAGCGCGCCCAGGGCCAGGGCCTGGCCGGAATTGTTGACGGGAATAAAGCGGCGGGTCAGCGGGGCCAGTCGTTTCCACACCGGGGCCCCCACCTTCTCTACAAATCGAATTCCCTGCCACCACTGGCCCATCGACAGCCCCATAAAGATCAGCAGCAGCCCGGCCAGGGTCATCAACAAAAGGGCCGCCCAGCGCCACTGGCCCGCCGCGCTGGTACTGAAAATGGCAATCAAAGCGGCAATCAGCGCGTAGCTTCCAACCCGGCCCAGATTGAAGGCCAGCAACATCACGGTCTGGCGCAGCCGGAACCCTTTGCCCACCGGCAGGGTCATCGACAGCGAGGCACTGATCCCACCGCACATTCCCAGACAATGGGTGCTCCCCAGCAGCCCGATCAGAAACGCACTGGAGTAACTGAGGTAGAGTTCAGGTTGCATTCAGGCTTTGTCTTCCGGATCGCTCTGTTTCGAAGAAGGCTCGGGGTCGGTATCGTCTGAACGGGCTTTATCCTGACGCGCTTCGTCAGGAATCATGTCTTTGTCGTCGTCATAGAGAATCCGGTGCGCAGGGCCTTCCAGATCATCGTATTGGCCGTTCTTCACCGCCCAGGAAAACAGCACGACCCCCAGTGCCACCAGAACCAGCATCAGGGGGACGAGGAACATGACTATCTGCACGATGCGCTCCTAAACGATAAGTAGATGATTACGGTATCAAGCCGTAGCATGAGAGCCAACTGTATCAGGTTCCTGGCCGGACCTCTTTGAGGATGTGCCAAGCCGCAAGGCATTAAGCACGACCAAAAGAGAGCTGGCCGACATACCGATGGCCGCCATCCATGGGGTGACCAGGCCTGCTGCTGCGAGGGGCAGGGCGGCGACATTGTAGGCAAGCGCCCAGAGCATGTTCTGCCGAATGATCCTGCGGGTCTGCTGGCTTGCCTTGATCGCCTGGAGCAGTTGCATCAGCTGACCATTCATCAGCACTGCATCGGCTTTTAGCTGGGTCAGGTCGGCGGCGGTGCCCATAGCGACCGAGATACCCGCTCCGGCCATGGAGGGGAGGTCGTTCAGGCCATCGCCCACCATCATTACCTTGTGACCTTCATCGCGAAGCTGATCGAGCACCGCCAGCTTCTGTTCCGGTGAGGCTTCGCCAATCGCCGTTTTGATACCCAGTGCCTCAGCAACCTGCTGGACATGGGCCGATCGATCACCACTGAGGAGCAGGGTCCGTATTCCGGCTTGATTGAGTGCCTTGATGGCTTGCCCGGCATCTTCGCGAATTTGATCATCCAGTTGGAAGCTGGCGAGCCATTGATCGGCGGTAGCGAGCCAGATTTCCATGCCAGAAGCAATTTCCGCATGGGGGGGCGGAGCGGAAGTGTGTTGCTCAACGAACGCCTTGTGACCGATAAACACGGGCTTGCCATTAAAAGTACCAGACAAACCTCCGCCCAGATGGTTGTTCACATTCTCCACGGCCACCGATGCACATTCGTGAAAAACTCTGGCGATCGGATGTTCGGAGTGTTTTTCCAGGCCGGCTGCGAGTTTCTGACAGCTGGCTTGGTCCATGTCACCGAAGGTCTGGCTACCAGTCAGAGTCAGCTCGCCACGAGTCAAGGTGCCGGTTTTATCGAACACCACGGTGTCGATGCTGTACAGGGATTCCAGAGTGTGGCCTTTGGTGGGCAGGAAGCCGAGTTTTCGCAAGCGCATGGTGGCCGAGGTGAGTGCTGTTGGTGTTGCGAGAGAGAGGGCGCAGGGGCAGGTAACCACCAGCACGGACAAGGCGATGTCGAAGGCGTTACCGGCGCCGGCTAGAACCCAGCCGCCCCAGACAAGGGGCGTCAGTATCAGTACCTGGCGAATAAACTTGCCAGCGATGCGATCTGCCAGGCGCGCCACCGGAGGCTTCTCCGACTGAACCCGGTCCAGTATCCGCAGGATTCCGGAAAGCCGGGTTTCCGCACCGGCTTTGACCACCCGGATATCCAGCGGATTCTCGCCGTTGATGCTACCGGCATGAACGGTATCGCCGGGCCCCCGGGATTCAGGCAGGTACTCGCCGGTCAGGGCGGCTTCGTTGAGGGTAGATTCACCAGACACGATCTCTCCGTCCACCGGCAGTGTCTCGCCCGGGCGTACACGGATAATATCGCCAGGTTTGACTTCGTGGGCCGGCACCAGATCTGTCTCGCCATCCCGTACCATGGCGGCGACGGTTGGCTGGAATCCGGCCAGGGCGCCGCCTGTCAGGCCCGCGCGGTAGCGGGCCTGGACTTCCACGTAGCGCCCCAGCAGAAGGAAAAAGGTAAACATGCATACGGATTCGAAATACACCTCTTCGCCACCGAACACAGTGACCCAGGCACTGGCCACATAGGCGAGGCCGATAGCAATGGCCACGGGCACATCCATGGTCAGATGGCGGGTGGTCAGGTCGCGCCAGGCGTTCTCGAAAAACGGTCGGGCACTGTACAGCAACACTGGCGTTGCCACGATCAGGCTGAACCACCGAAAGAAGCTGACGTATTCCGGAGATAACTCACTGATCAGCTCAAAATAGAGCGGGAACGCCAGCATCATGGTCTGGAACGAACCGGCGCCGGCAACTAACAGCCGGATGAGCATGGTGCGGTGCTCGGCTTTCAGGGTCTGCTCGGCTTCGTCGGCCTGGTAGGGGCGAGCGGTATAGCCAAGCTGGTGGATGGCAATCAGCAGATCGCTGAGGCGGGTCTGATCCTGTGCCCACACCAGGCGCGCTCTCTGGGTACTGTGATTAATCGAGAAAGCCTGAACACCGGGGTGTTGCTTGAGGTGGTTCTCCAGCAACCAGATACAGGCCGCGCAGGTGATGCCGCTGATCAGCAGGTTCGCTTCCTGCCCGCCTTTTACCGGGACGACGAAGGATTTCTGGACCAGCGGGTGGTCCAGCTCCTTCAGGCGATCGGTTTCTGAACGGGTCAGCTCCCGCGGGGTAACGGCGGGTTCTGTTCGAAACTGATAGAAGCCTGTGAGCCCTTCGTTATGAATGGTTTCGCACACAGCCTTACAACCCTGGCAACAGAAGGGCCGGGTTTCGCCATCAAGTTCCAGGGTTATCGGCGGGTGGCCGTCCGCTGGCTCACCGCAATGGAAGCATTTCAGGCCACTCACCCCTGGGTGGAGCTGGTCGCTTTCAGGGCGATTTTGTCGGACGCCGGCAGCCAGAATTCGCCTTTCACACGCCAGTCGTTGTCTGGGCCCTGCAGGTCGTAGTACCAGCGGCCGTCCATATCCTCAATCAGGTTACCGGTATACTCTCCGGCGGCCATTCGACGAAACTGGATGGTACGATCCCGCTCCGACATGGTCGGGTGGTATAGGTTGAGAACCAGATACGGGTAGTCTGCTGCGCCTTCTTTGCTTTGAAGAGTCAGGCGTGCAGAGCGCTCGTCCACGGTCAGTCCGCCTTTCAGACCAAGATCCAGGGCTTTCTGGTCCCGTGCGATGGCCATATTGATGCCGCGGCCTTCACGGGAGTAGTCATCCGTCACCATGGAAGGAGAAAGAATGCTGCCCACCGTCAGGATGGTGATACCGGAAATAATTGCAGCGATTGGAAATATCGTCAAAAACCAGAACCAGGGTTGGCGATACCAGGGTGCTACGGGGGTGTTGTCAGTCATTACGCTATCAACTCTTGTCAGTGTATCGGGTCTCGGCTCACGATATCCTATCGCGGCCTTGGACCAACAAAACGGCTTTCAGTTTCAAGAATAAGTGATGGATCTGTTTCGGACTCCGCATAGAAACGGATGGTGTTATTGGTGTCCGGGATAGATTCGGGCGGAACATCCACGACGGTCGGCAGCGAGCGGATTTCAGAGCTGGCAACTGTGACGTTGGTTGTTGTCAGAATCCGGATGCCCTCAAGCCCCTCAACCGACAGGTTGAAGGTCTGGGGAACCTCCGACATGTTCTGGATTTTTATCGTGTACGAGTTCTCAACGTGGCCTTCGCCGTTGAAGCTGAAAAGCGCGCCACGGTCACGCAGTACGTCCATTTTGGCCGGTACCCGCGTGACCAGAGTGAAAATAATCGCTCCGATCATCAGGGTCAGAACGGCACCGTAGCCAAAGGTCCTTGGCCGCAGAAGCTTGGAGGTTTTGCCTTCCAGCTCGTTCTCGGTGGTGTATCGGATAAGCCCTTTGGGGTAATCCATTTTTTCCATGACTTCATCGCAGGCGTCGATACACAGCGCGCAGCCGATGCATTCATACTGCAAGCCATCGCGGATATCGATACCTGTGGGGCATACCTGCACGCACTGGCCGCAGTCAATGCAGTCACCCAGGCCCACGTCTGCGGGATTGACGCTTTTCTTACGGCCACCACGAGGCTCGCCCCGGTTTGGGTCATAGGAGACAATCCGGGTGTTCGGGTCGAACATGACCGACTGGAAACGGGCATACGGGCACATGTACAGGCAAACCTGCTCGCGCATCCAGCCTGCGTTCAGGTAGGTGGCGACAGTGAAGAACGCTACCCAGAAATAGGCCCAGCCATTGGCCTGAAGGGTGAACAGATCAACGATCAGTTCCCGGATCGGGTAGAAATAACCTACAAAGGTAAGGCCCGTTGCCAGAGCGACAAACAGCCACAAGCTGTGCTTGATGGTTTTCTTGGTGACCTTTTCCGTTGAGTTGGGGGCTTTGTCGAGCTTCATGCGCTTGTTACGGCTGCCTTCAACTTTCTCCTCGATCCACATGAAGATGAAGGTCCAGACCGTCTGGGGGCAGGTATAACCGCACCAGACCCGGCCAAACAAAGTGGTAACGAAGAACAGGCCAAAGGCACAGATAATCAGCATGCCCGAGAGCAGAAAAAAGTCTTTGGGGAAGAAGGTCACGCCATACAGGTGGAATTCCCGTGCCGGCAGATCAAAGTGAATCAGCGGCTGGCCATCGAGTGTTAGCCACACAAATAGAAAGTACATACCCATGAGCAGTGTCAGGCTGACGTTGCGGATCTTCTGGAACGTGCCTTTCACTTCCTTGACGTAAATCTTCTTACGGCTGGCGTAGAGATCGACGGTTTCCGGCTTGTTGTTTTTATTGGGAGGCTCGGAGGAGGGGTCTACCTGGGTGACCGGAATTTCATTGCTCATGGGTACCTCCCGAAAGATGTAGTGCTGGGAGCGGGCCTCGGAGGGTCAGCTGATCTTCTCAAGCCTGTACCCGCGGGGCAGGTACAGGGTTGAGAAGACCGGGCCGGGATACTCCCGGCCGGTCTGGCTCAGTTTGACAGGCTGTAAACGTAGGCTGCCAGGATCTGGATCTGATCGTCTGTCAGACGGCCTTCCTGAGCTGGCATCTCGTTCTGGCGACCGTGTTCGACGGTCTCACGGATCCACTCGTAGGTAGAGCCGTACAGCCAGATGTTGTCGGTCAGGTTGGGCGCACCCATGGCAGTCATGCCGGTTCCATCGGCACCGTGACAAGCCGCGCAGGCCTGCTGGTAAACCGCTTCACCCGCTTTTGCAGCCTCGGCATCCCGCTCACGACCACTGTAGCTGAGTACAAAATTAACCACCTGATCAACCTGCTGGCTGGTCATGTTGGGCATGACACCCTTGGCCGGCATGTTGCCCTGACGACCTTTGGCGATGCTGTGCCAGATTTGCTCGGGTTCACCGCCCCACAGCCAGTCGTCGTCGGTCAGGTTGGGGAAGCCTACCTGGCCTCTAGCCGCTGTACCGTGGCACACCGAGCAGTTGTTGGCATACAAACGCTGGCCGATCTTCATGGCGTCTTCGTTCTGCGCCAGCTCCGGGATCGGGGTATCGCCAAACTGGGCATAGATTTCACCATACCTGGCATCGGCTTTTGCAACTTCCGCTTCCCACTGGTTAGTGGAAGTCCAGCCCAGCAGGCCTTTATAGTTACCCAGGCCCGGGTAGAGTGCCAGATAGCCCAATGCGAACACGCAAGTAGCAACGAACAGGTAGAACCACCACTTTGGCAGCGGGTTGTCATACTCTTCGATGCCATCGAAGGAATGGCCCATTGTGCGATCGGTTTCGGTATCGGTCGTCTGACTCTTGCGGGTGGCCCAGAGCAGCCACCAGCAGCCAAAGACGGTACCGAGCACGATCACGCTGATCCAGATGCTCCAGAAGGTACTCATTGTTTCTTCTCCGTTTTTTCCTGTTCGAGCGTACGCTTGGCTACTTCATCGTCGTCATCGGAGAAGGGCAGCTTTGAGGCTTCCTCATTCGCCTTCTTTCGGTGGGCGCTGAACGCCCACCAAATGATGCCGAGAAAAATCGCCATGATGACCAGCGAGTGTATGCCGCGTAACTCATTAATATCCATGGGATCACCGTTTGTCTGAAATCACAGTACCCAGCTGTTGCAGGTATGCGACCAGTGCTTCGATTTCAAACTTGCCTTCGATGTCTGAGGCAGCACTTGCTACCTGCTCGTCGGTATAAGGCACGCCGAGGGTCTGCAGTGTTCTCATTCGGGCTTCGATGGTGGTGTGCTTCACACGGTTATCAAACAGCCAGGGGAATGCCGGCATGTTGGACTCAGGCACCACGCTGCGCGGATCGTACAGGTGCTGGCGCTGCCAGGCATCGGAGTAACGACCACCCACGCGGGCCAGGTCAGGACCGGTGCGCTTGGATCCCCACAGGAACGGGCGGTCATAAACGAACTCGCCCGCCACAGAGTAGTGGCCATAACGCTCGGTTTCCGCCCGGAACGGGCGAATCTGCTGGGTATGGCACACGTGGCAGCCCTCGCGGATGTAGATGTCCCGGCCTTCCAGTTCCAGTGCGGACAGCGGTTCCAGGCCATCAACGGGCTGGTTCACGTCCTTCTGGAAGAACAGGGGCACTACTTCGGCCAGAAAGCCGCCGCTGATGACCACCACAATCAGGACGATCATCAGGCCAAGGTTCTTTTCTACTATTTCGTGTCTCATCTGGTCTCTCCCCTTACGCCGCTTGAACGGCAGCGTTGTCCTGTGCTGCGGCTTCTTTCTGGCGTACGGTCATGTACACGTTGTAAGCCATGATCAGCATGCCGGCCAGGAAGATGGCGCCACCAATAAACCGGACGAAATAGCCGGGGTAGGACGCTTCCAGAGATTCAACGAAGCTGTAGGTCAGAGTGCCGTCTTCGTTAACTGCGCGCCACATCAGGCCCTGCATGATGCCGTTAACCCACATGGCAACGATGTACAGGACGGTACCAACAGTAGCCAGCCAGAAGTGAACGTTGATCAGCGCACTGCTGTACATGGCTTGCAGGCCCCACAGTTTCGGGACCAGGTGATAGACGGCGCCGATACTGATCATGGCTACCCAGCCGAGGGCACCGGAGTGCACGTGGCCGATGGTCCAGTCAGTGTTGTGGGACAGTGCGTTAACGGTCTTGATGGACATCATCGGGCCTTCGAAGGTCGACATGCCGTAGAAGGACAGGGAGACCACCAGGAACCGCAGGATCGGATCGGTACGCAGTTTGTGCCAGGCGCCAGACAGGGTCATCATGCCGTTAATCATGCCGCCCCAGGACGGAGCCAGCAGGATCAGGGACATCACCATGCCCGCAGTCTGTGCCCAGTCAGGCAGGGCAGAGTAGTGCAGGTGGTGGCCGCCGGCCCACACATAGGTGGTGATCAGCGCCCAGAAGTGCACGATCGACAAGCGGTAGGAATAAACCGGACGGTTCGCCTGCTTGGGTACGAAATAGTACATCATGCCCAGGAAGCCGGCGGTCAGGAAGAAGCCAACGGCGTTGTGGCCGTACCACCATTGCATCATGGCGTCAGTGACACCCGCGTACGCCGAGTAGGATTTCCAGGCGGTAGCTGGCAGAGCCATGTTGTTACCGATGTGCAGAACTGCCACGGTAATGATGAATGCGCCGTAGAACCAGTTGGCCACATAGATGTGCGGTGTGCTGCGCTTCATCACGGTGCCGAAGAACACCAGAGCGTAGGTTACCCACACGATGGCAATGGCGATATCAATCGGCCATTCCAGCTCTGCGTATTCCTTGGAAGACGTGATGCCCAGTGGCAAGGTAATGGCGGCCGATACAATGATCGCCTGCCAGCCCCAGAATGTGAACGCTGCCATACCATCGGAGAACAGGCGGGCCTGACAGGTCCGCTGTACTACGTAGTAAGAGGTAGCAAACAGGGCACTTCCACCAAAGCCGAAGATGACGGCGTTGGTGTGCAGCGGCCGCAGGCGACCGAAGTGAGTCCAGGGCAGATCGAGGTTGAGGGATGGCCAAACCAGCTGTGCTGCAATCAGCACACCCAGAGCCATGCCTACAATACCCCATACCACTGTCATGATGGCGAATTGTCTCACCACCTTGTAGTTGTATGTCAGGTTTGCATTTACTGTGCTCATAGCCTTACCAATGGGTTTAGGATGGGGAAATATGCGGGCGCAAGTATGGAGAAACCATTAGGCCTTTGCAATGATTCAGGTCAACTCCTGACATTCGTCAAATCCGCTGGAATCAGCAGTTTGGCCAACAGTTTGCAAGGCTTGAACCGCGTTACAAAAGCACCTTGAAGGTTTCTGCTCGGTTGCTAATGATACCCCCTGACAGCGAGGAGTTGAATGTTGTGAACCGGATTAAGACCAAAGGCTACGGTAAAGGGGTCAAAAGTGTCATGTTGCTGGCCCATGGGGCCGGCGCGCCCATGGACTCTCCTTTCATGGAGCAACTGTCTGACGCTTTGGAGCGGCAGGGGATTGCAACGGTCAGGTTTGAGTTTCCGTATATGACTCGGCGGCGGGACGACGGCCGCAAGCGGCCACCGGACCGAATGCCTGTGTTGCTGGATTCATTCCGGGCCGAAGTGGCGCGGGTGCGAGATGAGGTGGGTGAAGATTGCCTGATGCTGGTTGGAGGCAAGTCGATGGGTGGTCGGGTGGCCTCAATGCTGGCCAGTGAACATGCTCCGGGTATTGCCGGGGTTATCTGCTATGGCTACCCTTTCCATTCCCCGGGCAAGCCAGATCGGTGGCGCATTGATCATTTTTCGACCGTTGGCTGCCCGATGATGATTGTACAGGGAACCCGGGACCCTTTCGGCAAGCCGGAGGAGGTAGCGGCCCAGGGCGAGATGCCGGGGCTTTCCCGGCTGTGCTGGCTGGATGGCGGAAACCATGACTTTCAGACACCGGCAAGGCATCCGGACAGCCAGGCAACCCTTATCGAGCAGGCGGCTGGCGAAACCGGCCGATTTGTTCAGGAGTTGCTGGCGGGTTCGGAGCTGTGTTGAGCATGGGTGATTGCGTCCCGGCCGGCGGCTTTGGAGGCATAGAGGGCTTCATCGGCGCGTCGGAACAGGCTGTCTGGCTGCTCTTCGACGCCCAGTTCCGCGATGCCGGCGCTAACGGTGAGGCTGACGGCTGTAACATCGGGAGCGGTAATGCGAGAGTCCCGCACCGCTTCAAGAATATCCTGGCACAACTTGGAAGCGCCGGTGGCGTCTGTACCGGGTAGCAGCAGGGCAAATTCCTCACCACCAAAACGGACCGCGACATCCCGTGGTCGCTTGATCTGGTTCTTCAGGCAGGTCGCGATGTGCCTGAGGCATTGGTCACCGAAATCGTGGCCCCAGCTGTCGTTAATCCGCTTGAAGTGATCGGCATCCACCAGCGCCAGCGACAATGGCTGGCCGGTTCGACGGGCTTCACGGCAGAGTTCCGGTAACAGGTTATCCATATGCCGGCGGTTGTGTAGTCCGGTCAGGGCATCGTTCAGGCTGAGGGACGCCAGTTTCCGGTTCGCCTGCTCAAGTTCCCGCATGGTATTGCGCAGTTGTGCGGTGCGCTCGTGAACCTTGAACTCCAGCTCTGTGCGTGCCTGGTGCTCAATATCCAGCAACTTCTGATTCAGTAGGCGCCAGCGTTGCACCATGGCATAGTTCAGCAGGATAACCTGACCCCCGACAGCCGCTTGCATCATGACCTCGCGGGCCAGGTAGTCGCCCAGGTAGCCGAAGGCCGCCAGGGCATAGGCCAGGGCGCCGACCACCATGATCATCCAGGCAGCGATGTACCAGAAGGCGGGGAGATAGCCCTGGCGCCAGCGGATAGTCGCAATGACCGACAACGCGGCAATCACCACCAGCGCATGGGCTGTGTTGAGCAGGATGGCTTTGGAGTAGGGTAGCAGGAAGGTCAGGGCCAGGAAGCCCACAGCAGACCAGACCAACCCCCGGAGCACGGATTCTGAAATCGTCCCGGCACTGACATCAAGAAATGACCAGCCAAACAGTGCCATGGCGGCTGAGCAGATGACCAGGGTGAGTGGGATCGACAGGTTCGCCAGCTGTGCACTCTCGGGCCAGAAATACTGATTCGCGAAGCCGCCCATGGCAAACAGAAACATCGCCATGGAGCTGATATAGAAAGAGTTGTAGAAGTAGTACCGGGTGCCGGAGCTGAAGAACAGCAGCAGGTTAAAGGCGGCCAGAATCAGCAGCGCCCCGTAAAACAGGCCGTGGATCAAAGTCAGGTGATTGCTTTCAGCAATGACCTCTTCCGGTGTCATCAGGGCCAGGGGCACATTCAGCGCCCCGCTGCTGTGAACCCGGATGGTAATGGTGCGCCGTTCGGACGGATCCAGCGTGACCGGTAACAGGTAATAACGGTAATCTATGCCCCGGGTGGCAAACGGCAGTGAATCACCTGTGGCCAGTGGTGGTGCGGCCTCGGTGACGACATCCGGGCTGTCCGGCTGATGGCGATGCTGCCAGAAGGTGATTTCGTCCAGCAGCGGGTAGTTAAGTTTCAGATACCAGAGCGCCCGGTTGGCGCCCGGGTTGTGGACGGTCAGTTGTATCCAGTAGACGGCGTCTGTATGGCTGAACACCAGGTCATGGCCGTTGGCTGGTGTCCAGGGCATATCCGCCGGCAGTTCTGATGCGCTCTGAGCGGCGTGAGCTGGCTCGCCGGGGCGGGCGGAATGGAAGCACAAGTGATGATTAATTGCGCTCCGGGCTTCGGGGTTGGTCGCCTGTAGGATCGGGCATGGTTCCGCCGCCATGCTGTAACCGGGCATAATGCCGGCAAAGGCCAGCAGGCCAAGCATCAGCAGGGCGCAGAATCGAGGCGTCATCAACGAAATCCCATGTCGAATGAAGGCGGAAGTGTAGCCAGCGTAAACAAATCCTGCTGTTAAACAGGTTCAAGTTTCTTGTTTGTCAGGGTGTCAGATTCCTGACAATTTTGAATGAAAAGGTGATAGATGCAACAGGTTATGCTGGTGTGCCGCCCGGGATTCGAAGCCGAGGCGGGCCAGGAAGTGACGGATCAGGCAGCCCTTAAAGGCGTGTTTGGTTACTTTCAGCCGGTCAGGAATAGCGGGCTGGTCCGGTTTACCATTGGCAGTGAGGAAAGCCCGGAGGAGCTGATGGGCCGCCTGCCGTTGGACGAACTGGTATTTGTCCGGGACTGGTTCGTTATCCTGGGCGATTGCGCGTTGCCAGTCCAGGATCGGGTTGGGGCCGTGGTCGGTTTTCTGCGAGATCAGGATTGGAACGGTAGTGGCTGTGCACGGGTAGAGGTGCGTTTACCGGAGAACAACGAGGACCGGGACCTGGGCAACTTTTCCCGAAAATGGGTAGCGCCGTTATCCAAGGGCCTGCGGGGCGCGGGATTGCTTCAGGAAACGGCGGATGCAAAAACCAGAGCACGGCTGGAAATACTGCTGGCAGACTTTGGCACGGCTGTGATTGGCTACAGCCTCGCTGGTAACCGGTCGCCGTTCCCAGGGGGCGTGCCGCGGCTCAGATTGCCCGCCTCGGCCCCCAGCCGCTCCGCGCTCAAACTCGAGGAAGCCTGGAAGGTATTCCTGCCGGAGGATCGCTGGCTCGACTACCTGGGTGGTGGCAGGAAAGCCGTCGATCTGGGAGCCGCGCCAGGTGGCTGGACCTGGCAACTGGTGAACCAGGGTATGATGGTGACGGCTGTTGATAATGGTCCGATGAATCCGGATCTGATGGCCAGCGGGCATGTTGAGCACATTGAGGCGGATGGCTATGCCTGGCGCCCGAAGCGGGCGGTCGACTGGATGGTTTGCGACATAGTCGATAAGCCGCGCCGCACCGCCCGGATGGCAGTGGACTGGCTGGCAGACAGGCTTTGCCGTTACACGGTATTCAACCTGAAGTTGCCGATGAAGAAGCGCTACGACGAATGGCTGGTATGCCAGGACATCCTGGTGCGTGGTCTTGAGGAGGCGGGCCTGACTTGCCATGTACGGGCCCGCCACCTTTATCATGATCGAGAGGAAATCACCTGTTTTATCGAGCGCCTGGACTAAGCCGGAGTGGCTCAGGGCGTAGGGCTTTGCTCAAGAACCGTGATGATTTCATCGCGGTCCATCATGGGCACCAGTTCTGCCATCAGCTCGCGCCGCTCCCGGGAATGGTACCAGCGATCCCAGTCAGCTTCAGAGCGCCAGTTGGCAAGGGTGATACGGTGGTTCGGGTCATGGCTGTCGACCAGCGTCTCACCTGAAATAAAACCGGGTGTACTAACGGCCTGCTGCAGTACCAAACGTGAACGCTCCTCGTAGGCGGTTTCCAGAGACTCTGCGATGTGTCGTTCAATCAAAACCCGAATCATGCAATTGGTCCTTTATTTTCGTTGCTGTAAACAATAATTTAGCACCGGATTCTGAAAATCACGAGAACTGGAGGTGGCTGTTGTGACAACCCTGGAGTTTCAAGCCGAGCTGGACGCTCGAGGGCTGTTCTGCCCGGAACCGGTAATGATGCTGCACACCCGGATCAACGATGTTGGCGTGGGGGAAGTGTTGCGCGTTGTTGCGACCGATCCTTCAACAACCCGGGATATACCCCGTTTTTGCCAGTTCCTGGGCCATGAGCTGCTGAGCCAACAGGAACTGGAAGGGGAATTCCATTTCCTGATTCGCCGTTGTGAGAGCTGAGCACACCGCTCAGCTTTCCCGGGCCACCTTGCCAAGATGGTCAAGGAACTGCCTACGGTTCATTTCCCCGAGCACCCGTGCTTCCTGTAGCTCTTCGCCGTTGGTTCGATAGAACAGAATTGCCGGCGGACCAAACAGCCCGAGTTCATCCAGCAGGGCCTGTTGGTCACGGGTGTTGTCGGTCATGTCGATTTGCAACAGGGTGTAGGGTGCTAACGCCTGGATCACGTCCTGGTCGCTGAACACGTTCCGCTCCATGATTTTGCACGACACGCACCAATCCGCGTAGAAGTCGAGCACAACAGGTTGCTGGTTGGCGCGGGCATCGGCCAGCATTGCGCGAATCTGTTGCGGATCTTCGACCCGCTGGAAGTCTGCATGGCTGGCGCCGCCGCCCTGAACCTGGCCGGCAGAGGCGGTAAACGGTGCCAGCGGCCGCAGCGGATCATTGGCGCCGCTGAACGCCCCTGCCAGGAGCGCCAGGCCATAGGCGAACATTACCAGGCCCAGGCCCTTGCGTGTGCGTTCCCAGCCAGCCCTGGCCGCATCAAAAGCGCCCAATTGAACGCCTGTGATGGCGACCAGTAGCCCCCACATGGTCAGGCCTGCCCAGGCTGGCACCATCCGCTCGATAAGCCAGATGGCAACGGCAAGCAGCATGACGCCGTAAAAATGTTTGACGGTTGTCATCCAGTGGCCTGAGGTAGGCAGCAGCTTGCGACCGCCGACGGCCACAAGAATCAGTGGCACACCCATGCCGAGCCCAAGCGCAAGCAGGGCAACGCCACCAATGACGGCGTCCTGGGTGGTTGAAATGTAAAGCAGGCTGCCGGCCAGAGGCGCAGAGACACAGGGCGAGACAATCAGTGCTGACAATGAGCCAATGCCGAATATACTGATCACCCGGGTGCCGGTGAGCTTCTGGCTGGCATCGTTCAGCGGCTCGCGGATAAACCTGGGTAGCTGAATCTCAAACAGGTCAAACATCGCCAGGGCAAACACCACAAACAGTGCCGCGAAGACACCGAGCACCAGGGGCGACTGGAGTTGTGCCTGCAGGTTGAAACTGGCGCCCAGCAGGCCGGTAATCACGCCAGCGGCGGCGTAGGTGAGCGCCATGCCCAGTACGTAGCTACCGGAAAGAAGGAGAGCATGGCCTGTCGTGCGGGTGTTGTGGCCTGAGACCATGGTGGAAATAATCGGCACCATGGGCAATACGCACGGAGTGAAGGTCAGCCCCAGCCCCAGCAGGAAGAATACCCCGGCGATCATCCAGATTGACTGGCTGGACAGGAATCCGGCCAGGCCGGTTGCCGAAGAGGTGTTATTCGTCGTGTTGAATGCTCCGCCGCTGGAGTCGCTGCCTGAAGCGGATGTGGGGCTGCTGCCCTGGCTATCACCTTTACCCGGATAGTACAGAACGTCCCGCGTCTGCGGCGGATAACACAGACCCGCCTTTGCGCAGCCCTGGTAGGTCACCTGCAGTTCCGCTTCCTGTATACCCTCAGGAAGGATGACCGGCACCCGGGCCTCGACCGGATCGAAGAACACCACCATTTCGCCGAAGTATTCGTCTTCGGTCAGGGTGCCGGGCAGTGAGAACTCGGGCTCGCCAATGCTGACGCCTTCAGTGACCGGGGTAATCTGTATACGGCTTTTGTAGAGATAGTGTTCCGGGGCAATATTCCAGGACAGGACAACGCTGTCGCCTTCCGTGCTGTGGTTGAAGGGCAGCGCCTCGTCTACGGGCAGGAAGCCGTTGTTGCCGCCACCAAACAGGGAGCTTCCTGAGTTACCAAAGGCCAGGGCGGAGGCCGGAAGCAGGGCAAACAGCAGTGCCAGTAAGGCCACGAGCTGGGTGACCGGTTGACGCAATCGTTGATGGGGGGCCGGAATAGCTGTCATGAATCCTTCGTTATCCTGGGTGTTTCCAATGTGGGCGGTATCGCGGCTCGTCGCCTTGCCGCCAGTGACATCATCGCCATGGCAAAGTTCCCTCTGGTATTGCCTGCATTAAAGTCGCACAATAGCCAACCGATGAATCACAATCCAGACGATCTTATCATGCTGTTCAACGACCTGTTCCGGGAATCCTTCCGGACCATTCTGGTCAGGGGCAGTGAAGAACCGGAGTACCTGCCTGCCAGCGAGCCAGACGGACTTGCCAGGGTGGTGTTTGCCCACGGTTTTTTTGCCAGTGCCCTCCACGAGATTGCCCATTGGTGTATAGCCGGTGAGCATCGGCGCACATTGCACGATTACGGATACTGGTATTGTCCGGATGGTCGCAGCCTGGAACAACAGCAGGCGTTTGAGCAGGTGGAGGTCAAGCCTCAGGCCGTTGAATGGCTGTTTTCCCTGGCGGCCGGCTCTCGCTTTCATATCAGCGTTGATAACCTTGCCGGCAGCGGTGCGGCCAATGAGCAAGGCTTTCGCCAGAATGTGCGCCTGCAGGCCTCCCAATATCTGGCTCATGGCCTGCCATCAAGGGCCCAGCAATTTTTCGATACACTCAAGTCTTTCTACGGGACTGCCGACAGGGTCCAGCATCACTGGAACCAGGACAAGCGCCGTTTGGCGCCCATGGCAACCGAACACGACCAATCAAGGATAACAGAACCTCTATGACAGCTGACCCAAAACCTACCGGCGATTTACGCTTCAGCGATCTTAACCTGGACAAGCGTCTGCTGGATGCCATCAGTAAAATCGGATTTGAATACTGCACGCCCATTCAGGCCGAAACCCTGCCCTGGACCCTGGCTTGCGAAGACCTGATCGGCCAGGCCCAGACCGGTACCGGTAAAACGGCAGCCTTCCTGATTACGGCGATACAGACTCTGCTGGAAACACCGGTGGATGAAAAAGACCGGTTTGCCTCTGAGCCCAGAGTGCTTGCCCTGGCTCCAACCCGTGAATTGGCGATGCAGATTGCCAAGGACGCAGAGCAACTGTGCCAGTACACCGGCCACAATGTGGTTACCGTCGTGGGCGGTATGAACTACGACAAGCAACGCGAGCAGTTGCAGAACGAGATTGTCGACATTCTGGTGGCAACCCCGGGCCGGTTGATCGACTTTTTGGGCTCCCAGGACGTGTTTCTGGACCAGATCGACATCCTGATCCTGGATGAAGCAGACCGCATGCTGGATATGGGCTTCATCCCTGACGTCAAACGAATTATCCGCAAGTGCACCAGCAAAGAAGATCGCCAAACCCTGCTGTTCAGCGCCACCTTCAACCAGGACGTTCTGAACCTGGCGTCCATGTGGACCCAAAATGCAGAGTTTGTGGAGATCGAGCCGGAGCAGAAAACCGCCGAACGGGTAGAACAGACCGTGTATCTTGTGTCTGACGACGACAAGCTGCCGGTGCTGGTGAACTACCTCAAACGTCCGGAGGTTGAGAAGGCCATTGTGTTTGCCAATCGTCGTGACCAGTGCCGGGATCTTGAGGAGGATCTGAAGAATCAGGGCGTGAAGGTGTCCCTGATGTCTGGTGAGATCGCCCAGAACAAACGGTTGAAAACCCTGGACCAGTTCAAAAAGGGGCAGATCCAGGTGCTGGTGGCTACCGATGTGGCAGGCCGGGGCATTCACGTGAATGGCGTTACCCACGTGTTCAACTACAACCTGCCTGAGAACGCCGAGGATTACGTACACCGGATTGGTCGTACCGGGCGCGCAGGCAAGACCGGTGTTTCCGTCAGCTTTGCCGGGGAAGACGACTCTTTTGCCTTACCGGAGATCGAGAAGTACATCAGCCAGAAGCTGAAAACCGCGGTGCCAGACGAAGACTTGATGGCCACCATGGATAACCCGCCGATCACGCGCAAGCGCGGTGGTCGCCGCCCCCAGAGCGGCCGCGGGCCGGCAGGGCGCGGCGGTTCGCGGCCCCGGCGCAACTGAGTCGCGTTGGTACAGGGCGATTTAGGGTGATGGAGACCAGGTTATGCTGATCGTTGCGGACGAGAACATTCCTTTACTGGACGCGTTCTTCGGTGATATTGGAGAAATACGCCGAGTTACAGGGCGAACACTGAGTCGTGAGCAGGTGCAGGATGCGGATATCCTGCTGGTTCGTTCGGTGACCCGTGTTAACCGGGAGTTGCTTGAAGGCAGCCGGGTTCGTTTTGTGGGTACTGCGACCATTGGCACAGACCATATTGACCTGGAGTGGTTGCAGGCGAAGGGTATCGGCTTTGCCGCCGCCCCCGGATGCAACGCCACCAGTGTGGCCGAATACGTGTTGTCGGTGGTATCGCTGTTTGCTGAGCGACGGGGGCTGGACGATTGGACATCCCTGACGGTTGGTATCGTTGGCGTTGGTAATGTCGGTGGTCAGCTGGCTCAATGCCTGGAGCGCCTTGGTTTTGAGGTGCGCCTGTGTGACCCGCCGAGGCAGGAACGGGAACCCGGTGCTGAGCCGCCCTTTGTCAGTCTGGCTGAGGCGCTGGAGTGTGACGTGGTTACCCTGCATACGCCATTAACCCGCCATCAGCCCCACGCCACCTGGCACATGGTGTCTGACCCGGAGCTGGCTTTGATCGGCGCCGATCAACTGCTGATCAACGGTGGTAGGGGAGAGGTCGTTGATTCCGAGGCCTTGATGCGCAGACTGGAACAGGCTGATGCACCGCTGGTGGCCCTGGATGTCTGGGAGCATGAGCCTGGGATACGTCCCGATCTTGTGGACAAGGTATGGCTCGCGACGCCCCATATTGCCGGGTACAGCCTGGAAGGCAAGATGCAGGGCACGGAAATGGTTTATCGGGCGCTGTGTCAGTTCCTGGGCCTGCCCATACGCAAGAAAACAGGCCAGTTTTTACCTGAACCAGCGGTGAGCAAAGTCTCGTTTACCAGTTCCGCCGAGGAAGATGAGGCCATTCGTACGGCACTGCGGGTCTGTTATGACCCAAGGCGGGATGACGCCAGGTTGAGACTGGCCATGCGGGGAAATCCGGAGCAACGGGCTGTGGCGTTTGACCGCCTGCGCCGGGACTATCCGGTGCGCCGGGAGTGCTCCAGCCTGAAGATTCAGCTCAAAGGGACCAGTAAATCGCTCCAGGACGGTTTCCGTGCGCTGGGCTGCAAACTCAAGATCTGATTAACATTACCTGATTGCACAGGCAAAGGGGGGCGCCGATAGCGCCCCCCTTTTGTTTTCTGTCACACCCTGGCGTTCTGCAGAGCTGCGATGCGATCTTCCAGTGGCGGGTGAGTCATGAACAAGGCTGCCAGGCCGGCCCGGGCGCCGCGATTAATGCCGAAGGCCTGGAGGGTATCGGGCATTTGATCCGGCACTTCACTTTCCTGCTTCAGGCGAGCCAGAGCGCTGATCATCGCTCCGGTACCGGCAAGCTGAGCCCCTGCAATATCGGCCCGGAACTCCCGGCGGCGGGAGAACCAGAACACAATGGTGCTGGCCAGTATGCCAAGGACAATCTCGGCCGCGATGCTGACCACGAAAAAGCCAATGCCATGGCCATTTTCGTTCTTGAACACCACCCGGTCAACGAAGGAGCCGATGACCCGGGACGCGAAAATCACAAAGGTGTTCACCACACCCTGAATCAGCGCAAGCGTGACCATATCACCATTGGCCACATGACCAATTTCATGGCCCAGTACGGCCCGGATTTCATCCTTGTTGAAGCGGTGCAGCAGCCCTTCGCTGACGGCTACCAGCGAGTCATTCTTGTTCCAGCCGGTGGCAAAAGCATTGGACTGGGAGGCGGGGAAAATAGCCACCTCGGGCATGCCAATGCCCGCTTTCTTTGACAGCTCTGCCACGGTGTCCACCAGCCAGCGCTCGGCCGGGGTTCTGGGCGAGTCGATAACCCGGGCCTTGGTACTCCACTTGGCCATGGGTTTGGAGATCAGCAGCGAGACGATGGCACCCGCAAAGCCGAATACGGCAGCAAACGCCAGGAGCGAGCCGTAATTGATGCCCTGTTGGGCCAGGTAGCTGTCAACGCCCAGCAGGCGCAAGGTAAAACTTGCGACCAGGATGACCGCCAGGTTGGTGGCCAGAAACAACAAAATCCGCATAGTCTATTCCCGTGTTAACGATCCCTGAAACTGGTTGCCTGTCTGACCGATATATGTGGTCCGGGTTCACTCCTTCAAGAGTCTTACCTGGATTTAATGCACTCGCCCTGCGCCGGTATCAATGAAGAAGGAGGACTGAACCGCCAGGCTGATTCGGCTGGAACTGCCACTCTTGAGGGCCGATCTCAGCAGGTGGATATAGGTTGAGAGATCCTTTTGTACGGAGGGCGGGAGTTCCGCTTCAGCGCTGGAGGCATTCAACTCACGTATCAACGCCTGGGGCGCCGGGGCGCTGAGGCGCACAAACGCCTCGCGGGTCAGCACCGCCTGGTCCAGGGCTTCCTGCCGAATGGTGTCGACGTAGCGCAACAGGCCTTCCTCTGAAAGCCACAGGAGCGCTCCAAAGCAGGCCATGTGCCGTTTGCTGTGCAGGCCGAATTCATCCGGCTCGTCTGGCCCGGCGATGTCTTCCACGAACAGGTTGATCCTTCTCGGGAACGCAGCATAAAGCTGGATCAGCGCAATAGCGACGTCCTTGTAGAACTCCTCGACATGTATGTCGGCCATATCAGCTCCGGTTACTGGCGGTAATGCTCCAGGAAATTGCCCAGGCGGCCCATGGCGTCTGCCAGGGTATCTTCCCGGGGCAGGAAAACGACGCGCAGATGCTGTTTGTCATCGATGTTGAAGGCGGAGCCCTGAACCAGCAGAATTTTCTCCTGCAGCAGCAAATCGAGCACCAGCTTTTCATCGTTGACCACCGGGAAGTGCTTCGGGTCCAGTCTCGGGAACAGGTACAGGGCACCCTGGGGTTTGACACAGCTGACGCCGGGAATGTCGTTGAGCATGCGCCAGGCGGTTTCCCTCTGTTCATAAAGCCGGCCGCCGGGTGCCACCAGATCGTTGATGGATTGGTAGCCACCCAGAGACGTCTGGATGGCCAGCTGTGCCGGAACGTTGGCACACAGGCGCATATTGGAAAGCATCTCGATGCCTTCGATCAGGTCTCGGGCGCGATGTTTGGCACCACTGATAATCATCCAGCCAGAACGGTAGCCGGCGGCCCGGTAGTTCTTCGACAGCCCGTTGTAGGTGAAGAACAGCACGTCGTCGGCCAGTGAGGCAACGGAGGTGTGCTGGGTGCCGTCATACAGGATCTTGTCGTAGATCTCGTCTGACAGGATGATCAGGTTGTGCTGCCGCGCCAGTTCGATGACCTGCTGCAACAACTCTTCCGAATACACCGCACCGGTGGGGTTGTTGGGGTTGATCAGCACAATGGCCCGGGTACGGCGGGTGATCTTTTTCTTGATGTCATCGATATCCGGGAACCAGCCCTGTTGCTCATCGCACCGGTAGTGCACCGGCTTGCCGCTGGAGAGGGTCACAGCGGCGGTCCAGAGCGGGTAATCCGGTGCCGGAATCAGCACTTCATCGCCGGTGTTCAGCAGTGCCTGCATGGACATGACGATCAGCTCACTGACGCCGTTGCCCAGGAAAATGTCGTCGATGTCGACCTTGGCGATACCCCGTTGCTGGCAGTAATGCATCACGGCTTTTCGGGCAGAGAACAGACCCTTGGACTCCACGTATCCCTGGGCCTGGTGCATGTTGTAGATAACGTCTTGCTGGATCTCTTCCGGTACATCCAGCTCGAACGCCGCCGGGTTACCAATGTTCAGCTTGAGAACCCGATGGCCCTCTTCTTCAAGGCGACGCGCCTCACGCAGAACCACGCCACGAATTTCATAGCACACATTGTCGAGCTTGGCGGATTTGAAATAGTTCTGCATGGGTCGCTGGCGTCCTTAACAAACAGTCTGAAAGAGGTTCCGGTAAACGGAAGCATCCTATTCTAGCGGAGGGGAGCCCCGGGGCAACAGGGGCAAATGTGTTGAATTGTGGCCAAATACGGATAGTTTGCGGCGGTTTTTGAAAGGGAACTCTGGATCACTGGCCCGTTAAGACTTTTTGGACTGTGGCTTTACAAAATTATATTTTGCACAATATAAAATCATGCAAATCATCGACAGGAGTAAACGTATGTCTGGCGAATCCATTTACGATTTCAGTGTTCGTGACATTAAGGGCAATGAAGCCTCCATGGCGGATTACAAGGGCAAGGTCTTGCTGATTGTGAACACTGCGTCAAAGTGTGGCTTCACACCTCAATTTGAGGGCTTGCAAGCGCTGCATGAGGAACTCGGTGACCGAGGATTCGAGGTATTGGGCTTTCCCTGTAACCAGTTCATGAATCAGGATCCGGCAAACGAGGATGCCATCAGTCAGTTCTGCTCCCTGAACTATGGTGTCAGCTTTCCGATGTTTGCCAAGGTTGACGTGAACGGGGATGGGGCTCATCCGCTGTTCCAGTTTTTGAAGAGGGAAGCCAAGGGCCTGATGGGGTCGGAGAAGGTGAAGTGGAACTTTACCAAGTTTCTGGTCAACCGCGACGGACAGGTTATCCGCCGTTACGCACCCACAGCGAAACCCGCTGACATTCGTGCTGATATCGAGAAGCTGCTCTGACATGAACGGTGATGATCAGATGCTGGCGCTCGATAACCAGATCTGCTTTGCCCTCTATGCCCTCAATCGGGCCGTCACAGCGCGGTATCGTCCCGTGCTGGCGGAACTGGGACTGACCTATCCGCAGTATCTGGTGATGCTGGCTCTCTGGGAGCATGGCCCGGTTGGCGAGGCCGCCCGGGTATCGGATATAGGCGCCCGGTTGCGCCTGGACAGTGGCACTCTCACGCCGCTTTTGAAGCGGCTGGAGGAGCGCGGTCTGCTCATCCGGCGCCGGCAGGCAAGTGACGAGCGGGTTGTTCGCCTTAGCCTGACAGGCGACGGCTGGCGGTTACGGGAACAGGCTCGCGGGGTGCCAGGGCAATTGATGTGCGGCCTGGATGTGGCGCCGGAACGGTTGGTCGCCCTTCGGCAGGAGCTCAGAAGTCTGCTTGAGGTTCTGGAGCGTTCGGGGCCCAGCGATTGATAACGGCCCTGAGCTCCTCACGCTTGTAGGGTTTGGTGATGTAATCGTTCATTCCGGCTTCCAGGCAATCCTCCCGATCACCCTGCATAACATTGGCGGTCACCGCAATAATCGGCAAGTTTTGCCATTCCGGGTTGCGCCTGATGGCCCGGGTTGCCTCGTAACCATCCATAACGGGCATCTGGCAATCCATAAGAACCAGGTCGTAACGGCGCTTTTGCAACGCCTCCAATGCCCTCTGGCCATTCTCTGCATGGTCTACCCGATGGCCCAGCTTTTTCAGCAGGCTGCTGGCGACCAGCTGATTGACCTGATTATCCTCGACCAACAGCAGGGTGAGTTGGTTTTCGGTTCTCGCAGACCTGGTTGATTGATCCAGCGGTTCTGAAGTGCCGCTGTCCGGCAATCCTGCGGCGGCGCAGAGGCAGTGGTAGAGTTCGGTGCGTCTGAGCGGCAGCGGCAGAATAAACTGACCGGGACGGCCGGAACTGATTGAGCCGGTGCTGTCTGCCAGGATAACGCCCATTCCCTGCCAGTCATCGGCAAAGGCCTTGCATTCTTCGTCGCCTGGCTCTGCGGCCACCAGCAAGATGCCCTTGGGATGACGGCTGGCGCTTCTGACCGGGATAGCCCAGGCCCGCAGTTGTGATTCAATCGCCAGCCGGTGCGGGTGATCCTGCGGTATGGCCATGGCAACACCTGTTTCGCATAGCCGGGTGGCAGCGGCTTCTGGCAGGGTCGGGTGTGCGGGTTCATGTACCGGCAGGGGCAGGGTGACGGTGAAATGAGTACCGGCGCCCTCGCTGGAATCCACCAGTATCTGCCCGTGCATACGTTCCACCAGTTGGCGGCACAGCGTCAGGCCAAGACCGGTGCCGCCGTACAGCCGGGTGGTGTCGGTGTCGGCCTGCGAAAACGGCGAGAAGATCCGGTGCAAGCCTTCTTTGGACATGCCTATCCCGCTATCGATAACCTCCATGCGAAGACTTCCACCGGAGTAGGTGGTGCGCACCCTGACATGGCCATCGTCGGTAAACTTGACCGCGTTACTGAGCAGATTATTGAGGATCTGGCGCGTGCGCGTCGGGTCGCCCAGAAACTGCTCGGGTAGCATAGGGTCGGTTTCATTGACCAGATTGATGTGTTTGCGGCGAGCCTGTTGGGCGTGAAGCGTTGAGCATTCCTCTACCAGGTCGCGAACGCTGAACGGAATATTCTCGAGATTGAGTTTTCCGGCTTCGACCTTGGAGATGTCAAGAATGTCGTTGAGCAGGCCAAGCAGGCTCTCACCGGCGTTCAATGCAATCTCCAGGCGGTTTCTCTGGCCAGCGTCCTGTTCACTTTCCAGCGCCAGCCCGAGCATTCCCAGCACCCCGTTCAGGGGGGTGCGGATCTCATGGCTCATGCTGGCCAGAAAGTTGGCTCGTGCCCGGGCCCGTCGCACCGCGTCTTCCTTGGCACGAACCAATGCCCGATTACCCCGTTGCAAGGCCTGATTCTTTTCCGAAATCTCCCGTGTTCGATCTTCAACTTCCTGCTCCAGCTGGCTGGAGTAGTTTTTCATGGCGCTTTCGGCTGCCCTCAACTGGGCCACGCTGCCTTCCATGTGTTCAAGGTGCTGGTTGATGATGCCAACCATGGTGCCGATTTCGTCAAAACGATGGTTGGCAGGCACCGGCAGCCGGACTTTTTCCGGGGTGCTGGCCCTGACCCGGCTCAATGCTTCAATCACGTTGAGCATGGGGCGGGTCAGCACGAAATAGAAAATGCCAAGCAGCGCAACCGACAGCACCAGGCTCTTGAACAGTCCAATGACGAATGTGTTGACTGCCCGCTGCAGGAACTGCCAGCCGTAGTGCCAGGTATCGATGGTGACAACCAGATGGCCCAATGGCAGGTCCTGTAACTGGGGTACCTGGAGTTCTGTGCTGAAGACACTGCTGGAACCGAACAGCAGATCGCTGATCCAGCGGTATCGGGAGATCGGGCTACTTTGGCTGGCGGCCGACATGGTCTGGCCATCACTGTCCACAATCCGCGCATCTATGGTCGCCGGGTGGCGTAACAGGCCATCCAGCAGTTCCTCGGCCAGCCGCACGTCGATATTGTAGGCAATCTGGGACGCTGGACTGTTACTGATCTCGATCAGTGCCCGTATGTCCTGTTCCATGGCGTCTTTCGCCGAGAAATAGTCGAGGGTGATCTGAATCAGGTTCAGAATCAGGCCAAGAGCCATGGCCACCAGTACGGTGTCGCGGGTAAGGCGGTAGGAAAGTCTGTGCCGGAAGCTCTTTAACACGGTGAATGGTCGTCCCTGTGGCTGGTCAATGGGGTAAAGCGTGTTCCTCAGTCGTCGTAATCAGCCTTTTTCTTCCAGGTGCCATCATCCTGCAAGAAGTTATCCCATTCCCGGTCGAGCTTTGAGTGGCTCTCGGTTTGTGTGGTGCCGTCGGCCATGCTGGCTTCAAGCTCCTTGATGCGTGTTCTGAAGCTCTTGACGGCTTTCATGGCCAGCGGATTATCTTTGGATTTACCCATTTCCGTGCTGGCCAGGTGGTACGCATGGATAGCCTTGCGGATCTGGTTCTGCCGGATATGGTCCCGGGCCTGGAAAACGTGCAGGTCGGCGTGGGTCTTGTGCACCAGAAACAGTACATGCTTCAGGTGCTTTTTGGCGCTGGCGGTGTCGAGCCGGCCGGCTTTGTGCATGGCCTCAATCATTTTAAACAGGCTTTGAAGCAGTTCTTTGACGTAGGTTGCTTTCTCGGGGGAGTCGATTCTGACCGATGCCCGGTTATCATTGTTCTCCAGTACCTGTTTCCTAGTCTGTTTGATGGTGTCGAGCCATTCGCTGACCGGTTGCTCGGACTTAAGCGCGACCAGATCGTGACAGGATTCCTCCATGCGCTTGAGCAGCAGCAGCTTGAGGTCGGGGGACAGGTACTGGGCCGGAATCTCCGAGAACAGGCGGTAGGCGCGATTGTATTCGTCTTCCCGGGCGGTCATCTTGCGAACCCGCTCAATCCGCGCCTTTTCACGCATCTGACTGATAACGATAATGACCAGTGAGACGGTGACGATCGCCGCGAGCAGCAGCACAATGGTGGTGGTATCCATGGTGTCGGTAATGGCTCCGGATTACAGTGAACGGACCGCCTTTGCGGGCGCGCCTCTAATTGTCAGATATTATTGGGTAACGCCCTGAAAGCCTAGCAGAAATCTGGGCAATCGTCCGTTTCCGGTTGTAAGTACAGGAAATGCTTCATTCATTTAATGAATTGTGGGTTTCCTGTATATTGGTCTGGTGAATGTGTGGGCGGGCCAGACCGGTGCCGCCACTCTGCTTTCCAGGATTTTTTGCATGGACATTTCCCGGGTAGATCTCAATCTGCTTGTATACCTTGACGTGCTGCTGCGTGAACGCAATGTCACCAAGGCCGCCAATCATCTGGGCATCACCCAGCCCGCCATGAGCAACGGTTTGCGCCGGTTACGGGATCTGTTTGGCGACCCGTTGCTGGTGCGTACCAGTGAAGGCATGACAGCCACGGAGCGGGCCCGGGAACTGCAGCCGTTGGTCCGTGGCATTCTGTCGGACATTGAACAGGCGGTGCAGGAGAAAACCCCCTTTGCTGCCCAGGAGAGCCAGCGGGTATTCCGTATCATGGCCAGTGACTACGCGGAATCCTGTCTGATGCCCAGGGTGTTGCGGCGGATTCGCCAGGAGGCGCCCCACGTTACCCTGGACGTGCTGACCCCCAGCGACGTGAGCTTTCTGGATGTGGAGCAGGGCCGGCTGGATATGGCCATCAACCGTTTCGACAAGATTCCTCAATCGTTCCACCAGAAAACCTTGTGGATCGAGTATTTTGCCTGCCTGATGAATGCCCGTAATCCCATTCTTAAAGAGCCGTTTACCCTGGATACCTACCTGGATGCCAGCCATATCTGGGTCAGTAAAACCGGTTTTGGTGTGGGCGTGGGGGTGAACCCCAAGGATGTCCAGCGGCTGGGGTGGGTAGACGAAGCCTTGGGGCGAATGGGCCGCAAGCGGCAGATCTCAGTTTTCACCCGGCATTATCAGGTGGCCATGTTGCTGGCGGAGCAGCATGACCTGATTGCCACTCTGCCATCTCGCGCGGCCTGGTTGCAGAAAGACAACCCGAACCTGGTGGTGAAGGTGCCACCGTTCGAGATTCCGCCGTTCGAGCTGAAAATGGCCTGGAGTCCATTACTGCAGCACAACAGCGATCATCAATGGTTGCGTAAGCTGATTGCCGAGGTGGCGGAAGAAGTGGACGAGGAGTTTGCACCCTTCGGTGCCAGATTTGAGTCGCCACAAGCTACCCCGGGGCTGCATTCAGAGCGGTAGTTCCCGAAGTTCCAGCGAGCCCCGGCCAGCATCCCACATGCGCTGGAAGGCTTCCTCCATGAGCTTGACCCGGCCCGGGTTGGCAAAATTGGCGAAGCCTTCCGGCTTATTGAAATCGTGGCGGTACAGTACACCCTCACGGTCTGCCAGCAGGAACGGCTGGTTTTCCATCGGATAATCGGTGTTGACCAACCGCAGCTCAATCCGGCTGGTGAGCCGGCGCATCAGCTCTACCAGTTGGTGCCGGCGTTTAACCAACGGCTTGTCATCGTGAATCAGGATGCGCACTTCGCTAAGCCGGTGCCGGCGAGCCACCGCAGAGATCAGTTCCCGTAACGGGTAGCGGTCGTAGAGGCCGTGATCAAGCACGTCGTCATACAGCCATATGCGTTGGCCGGCTTGGGCTACCAATGAGTCCATCAATTCCAGCATGGTGCTTTCATCGCCGAACAGCCAGCTTTCGGAATCCTCGCCAAGAATCAGTGGCTTCGCGCGTTGATCACCTGGATGACTGGCCAGTGTGGGAGCCAGGCAGCGCATATCCAGATGGGGAATGCCAGCGTCATCATAGATATCCGAGCAGATGTGAAAGCCGAAGCGTTGGTAGAACCCGGTGGCGTGCTGCTGGGCGGAGAGTTTCAGTTCCTGGAAGCGACCAGCGGATTCGGCCAGCAGGTGTCTGAGCAGGGCATCACCAGCCCCCAGGCCACGATACTCCGGTAACACCGCCATACGACCGATGTAACCGGTTTCCTCCATTGTGGAGAAAAGGCGAGCGGTAGCCACCGGTGTGTTGCTGTCATCCACCGCCAGGTAATGGTCAGCAATCTCGTCGGTGTCGTCCCACTCCAGCTCCGGTGGCACCTGCTGTTCCTCAACGAACACCCGTTGGCGGATGTCCCTGATGGATGATGGCGCCAGTTGCCAGCTGTATTTTCGGAATCTCAGGTTCATGGCTTACTCGAAATACACCGAGCCCTGGTTGTACAGATTGGTGAGCAGGCCAAGCAAGGCCTCGTCGCCGGCAAACTCTGCCAGCGCGGCCATATTCATCCTGGCGCTGGCGCAGAGTAGTGGCGCCAGTGGCCGGGCATCGCCTTTCAGAAGGTATTGTTCGCCATCCACAAACAGGGCAGTTTCACTGTCCAGTTCATGATAGGCGAAGCGGGAACCCTCGTTCCAGCGCAGTTGCTCGCCGGCGCGGATGGCTTCAGCCAGATCTTCTGCTTCTGCAGGTTCATCCGCCGGCACCACAATTTCCAGGCTCTTGGGAGCGGTGGCGAACTGGCCAAACCACAGGGCCAGGTTGCGGCGATCACCCAGTTGTTCACGGATGATGGTGTCCAGGCGGTTGATGACCTCCGGGCCGATGGTACCGGGGTTGTCCTGTACTCGAAGGTCCGGGTCATCCAGATGCTCGGCGGCTTTTTCTTTCTGACTGAGAAAATCGGTAAAACTGGTGAGCAAGTCATCGATGGTCGGGGCACGAAAACCCACGGAAAGAGTAATACAGTCGTCTTCAGCCACGCCGTGGTGGCCTATACCCGGGGGTAGGTACAGCATGTCGCCCGGGGCCAGGGTGACGGTTTCCTCGCCATCCCAGCTGCTCAGGATGCGCAGTGGGGTGCCTTCTACTCTCGGCGAGGTATGGTCACAGTGGCCGCCGAACGTCCAGCGCCGGTGGCCCTGGGCCTGCAGCAGGAAAACATCATACATGTCGTAGTGGGGGCCAACGCTGCCACCTTTCGGGGCGTAGCTGGCCATGATGTCATCCAGACGCCAGTTGGGAATGAAGCGGAAGTTGTCGAGCAGGTCGGCAATCTCCGGTACCCAGTGGTCCAGGCCCTGAACCAGTAAGGTCCAGTCCTGTTCCGGCAAGTCACTGAAGCGGTCCGGGTTGAAAGGACCGTTGTGCAGTTGCCAGGGTTTACCGGCATCGTTCTCGATCACGATGCGAGATTCTACTGCTTCCTCACAGGCTAGCCCGGCCAGTTCGTCCGGACTGACCGGACACCGGAAGCCGGGAAATGCCTGACGGATAACCAGCGGCTTCTTCTGCCAGTAGTCCCGCAGAAATTCAGAAGCTGTCAGTCCGCCAAGCATGTCCATGGTGTTGCTCCAGGTTAAATATTGCCGGCCTGTTCGACGGCATTACCAATGTAGGTGTCCGGTGTCAGGGCGCGCAGTTCGGCCTTGGCGTGCTCCGGAATATCCAGTGTTTCCACGAAATTCTTGATGACTTCCGGGCTCATGGCTTTGCCACGGGTCAAGTCTTTGAGCTTTTCGTAGGGTTTTTCGATGTTGTAACGGCGCATCACGGTCTGGATTGGCTCGGCCAGCACTTCCCAGGCGTTGTTCAGGTCCTCGTTGAGGCGGGCCGGGTTGATTTCCAGTTTGCCCAGGCCCTTCAGGGTAGCCTCATAGGCAATCAGGCTGTGAGCAAAGCCCACGCCCAGATTACGCAGCACTGTGGAGTCTGTCAGGTCACGCTGCCAGCGGGAGATTGGCAGCTTGGCAGACAGGTGGCTGAAGAGCGCGTTGGCGATGCCCAGGTTGCCCTCGGAGTTCTCGAAGTCGATGGGGTTTACCTTGTGGGGCATGGTGGAGGAGCCTATCTCGCCGGCCACTGTCTTCTGTTTGAAGTAGCCCAGGGAGATGTAACCCCAGATGTCCCGGTCCAGATCGATCAGGATGGTATTGAAGCGGGCAATGGCGTCATACAGTTCGGCGATGTAGTCGTGGGGCTCGATCTGAGTGGTGTACGGGTTCCAGTCCAGGCCCAGGCTCTCAATGAACTCTTCGGCGTTGGCTGCCCAGTCCACATCCGGATAGGCGGACAGATGGGCGTTGTAGTTGCCGACCGCACCGTTGATCTTGCCCATGATTTCCACTTCGCGGATTTGCATCAACTGGCGGCGCAGGCGATACACCACGTTGGCCAGTTCCTTGCCGACGGTGGTGGGAGACGCGGTTTGTCCGTGGGTGCGGGACAGCATGGGCTGTTCGGCATGTTCCTTGGCCAGTTCGGCCAGTTTGTCGACGACTTTGTCCATGGCCGGCAACAGGCCGTGGTCCAGGCCTTCGCGCAGCATCAGCCCGTGAGACAGGTTGTTGATGTCTTCGGAAGTGCAGGCAAAGTGGACGAATTCGGTCACCGCGTGCAGCTCGGGCACATCGGCGATCTTTTCTTTGATCAGGTACTCGACCGCTTTGACATCGTGGTTGGTGGTGCGTTCGATGTCCTTGATGCGCTCGGCGTCAGCCAGGCTGAATTCGCTGACCATTTTGTCCAGGAAGGCGTTGGCTTCGTCGGAGAATGCTGGCACTTCGGTAATGGCCGGGTGAGCGGCCAGTTTCTGCAACCAGCGGATTTCGACAGTTACCCGGTTACGGATCAGCCCGTATTCACTGAAGATGCTGCGAAATACGCTGACTTTACTGCCGTAGCGGCCATCGACCGGGGAAATGGCGGTCAGGGCGGTGAGTTCCATCGAAAACCTCTCAGTTCATCAAAGAAAAATCGGATCGGAAATATATGAAGGCGCTAATGATACACCAGAGGGCGCCGCGAATCAGCGCAGCAACTCCCGGGCGTGCATGATGACCTTTTTGCGTTTGAAGATCAGCTGCCAGCGGTGGCCGCCGCTCTGACGCCAGAGCACTGCCGAGCGGATACCAGCCAGCAACAGGGCGCGGACCTTCGCTGCATTTTCTTCCCGCTGCAGCACCTGGGGGTTGCCGCTGACCTGAATGCGTAGGCGGAACGTGCTGATGGTGTCTGTGTAAATGGACGCCAGATTGCCGATCAGGTTGCTGTGGGTGTATCCGAAGTGGCTGGCGGTATGCCGTGCCTGTTCAATCCGGCTGCCAATCACATTGAGCATGTCGCCGTCGCGCTTGAGTTTGGACTCAAGATGAACGAGGTTCAGCACGTAGCGCAGTATCTCGACATCCTGTGGGCGGCTCTGTTGCGCCAGTGAGGTAGACAGGGCCTCCAGGCCTTCACGGATGTCGGACAATTCGCCCCCGTAAACATCCAGGGTGGACGCGGGATCGGTGGCGAACAGAGAGCGTATGCAGGTTTCCAGGGACTCGTCGCTACAGCTGCCATTATGGGCAATCTGCCTCACCAGTGCTGCGGCCTGGAACAGGCCAGCCAACGCCAGGGTCTGGTCGTGCAGGGATTTGCTCATGCGCGGGCCCCTGCATCGACAGTTAGCTCCAGCCGTGATGGCAGCGCTTCGCCATCCCGCCAGGTGTGTTCTATCACGCCGCCGCCCAGGCAGACATCGCCCTGATAGAACACCACTGACTGGCCGGGGGTGACGGCCCGCTGGGCATCGTCAAAGACCACTTTGACGCCGCCTTCGATAACGGTCACTTCGCAGTCCTGATCTGGCTGGCGATAGCGGGTTTTTGCTTTGCAGCGGAAGCTTTGGGCGGGCGGCTCACCGGCCACCCAGTCAATGGCGCCAGACACAAGGCCGCGGGAAAACAGGAGGGGGTGGTTCTTGCCCTGAACGGCAATCAGTACATTGCGGGACAGGTTTTTCTCAGCCACATACCAGGGCTCGTCACCAAATTCCGCGAGGCCGCCGATACCCAGCCCCTGGCGCTGGCCGATGGTGTGATACATCAGGCCCTGATGTTTGCCGATCACTTTGCCATCCGGTGTTTCGATGTCGCCGGGCTGGGCCGGCAGGTACTGTTTCAGGAAGTCGGTGAACTTGCGCTCGCCGATGAAGCAGATACCGGTAGAATCTTTTTTGTCGTGGGTAACAAAGCCTTGTTCCTCGGCAATACGGCGAACTTCCGGTTTTTCCAGCTCTCCTACCGGGAACAGGGTGCGCGCAATACGGTCACCAGACACCGCGTGCAGGAAGTAGCTCTGATCCTTGTTGGGGTCCAGACCCTTCAGCAGTTGAGCTTTTCCAGTGCCATCATTAAGAGGGCGCTGGCGGGTGTAGTGGCCGGTAGCGATGTAGTCGGCACCCAGGGTGACGGCATAATCCAGAAACGCCCGGAATTTCACTTCCTTATTGCACAGGATGTCCGGGTTGGGGGTGCGCCCTGCGCTGTATTCTGACAGAAAGTGCTCAAACACCCGGTCCCAGTATTCAGCCGCAAAACTGGCGGTGTGCAGCTTGATACCAATGGCATCCGCCACTGCCTGGGCATCGGCGAGGTCGGTCATGGCGGTGCAGTACTCAGTACCGTCGTCTTCATCCCAGTTTTTCATGAACAGGCCTTCCACCTGGTAGCCCTGGTCTTTCAACAGCCAGGCGGCAACAGAGGAGTCCACGCCGCCGGACATGCCGACAATCACGCGGGTGTTCTTGGGAGTACTGGAGTCAGGATTCTGGATCATGAGCCTTTCGGTAGCCGGTTGAAAACGGCGATTTTATCATCTTGTGGTGGTTACGTCTGGTCATCCACCACTACATCAAGGGGGAATTGCCGGCCATTTCGGTAATCCTCGATACAGCGCAGCACCAAAGGGCTGCGGAGCTTGTCGCCGAGTCCCCGAATTTCTTCAATGCTGAGCCAGTGCGGCTGGATAATGCCGGTGTCCAGCTCCGTGGTGACCTGCTTTGTCGCGCGGGCGGCGTAGCAAAAGCGGTGATAGGTAACGCCGTTGGCCGGTGCTTTATAAGTGTATACGCCCAAAAAGAACTGAGGCTCCACTTCCCAGCCGGTCTCTTCCAGGGTTTCACGGCGCACCGCATCCAGCACGGCTTCGTTTTCTTCAATGTGGCCCGCTGGTTGATTGAACACCACTTTGCCGTTGCTGATTTCCTCAACCAGCAGGAACTGACCCTGTTCGTTTTCGACCACAACGGCGACGGTGGCATGGGGTTTCCAGGTCATGGTTAACGTGGGCTCCTGTGTCTGAACGGGCGCGATTTGTGGCGGCCGGGTTTCGGTTTGCTGGTTACCGGGCTGTCGGGCAGGTGTACAGTCTCAAGCCGATACTGGCCAGGCGCCAGATTGTCGAGGGTCCAGTCCCCGATCCGGTACCGGATCAGTCTAAGGGTAGGGTAGCCGACGGCGGCTGTCATGCGTCTTACCTGGCGGTTGCGGCCTTCGGTAATGGTAAGTTCAAGCCAACTGGTCGGGATGGTTGCCCGATACCTGACCGGCGGCACCCTGGGCCAAACCGACGGTTCTTCTATGCGGCGGGCTGTTGCGGGCCTCGTTAACCCGTCTTTCAGCTTTACCCCCTGGCAAAGCTGTTCAACGGCCTGCTGGGAAATCTCGCCCTCCACCTGAACCCAGTAGGTTTTTGGCATCTTGTTGTCGGGAGCGGCAATTCGATGTTGTAGCAGGCCGTGGTTGGTCAGCAGGAGCAAGCCTTCGGAGTCATAGTCCAGACGGCCGGCGGGGTAGAAGCCCGGTTTCCTGATCCAGTCGGCGAGTGTTGCGCGAGGATTGTTCTGGCGTTCATCGGTGAACTGGCTTAACACCTGAAATGGCTTGTTGAATAGAATCAGCTCCGCCATGCACGGGGTCCTGTCTCGCTAACGGGTGCTCGAAAGCGGCAAGCGTATAGGATTAACCCCTGTGAAAAAAGCATAAAAAAACGTACCTGCCAGCTGAACTGGCAGGTGAGAGTGATTGGCCAAGGCGCCTTCTCAGGCGTTAACGGCTCTGGGCGGATATCCGTCCCGGCCTGACGATTGGTCCCGGGAGGACGGCTCAGACTGCTTGCCCCCAATTTCAGAGGGCTGCTTCGCCTGAGTTTCGTCAGGAACGATATTGACGGCGTGCACCCCTTTGTCACTGGGCTTTTTCTCAAAGGTGACCGCCTGGCCAGCTTTCAGCGTTTTGTAGCCGTCCATTTGCACCGAAGAGAAGTGGGCGAACAGGTCATCGCTGCAGCCGTCTTCGATGATAAAGCCGTATCCCTTGGCGTTGTTGAACCATTTGACCTTGCCTCTAGGCATGATGAACTCCCCTGTTCCTTTGCTGTCACTCTTATTATTGGAATTGCTGCCTGAGACCCGGACGGGCCGGGTCATAAATGGTGCGATTCGGCATGGCAGGTGTCGCTTGCTGTTACATGCCGGTTGCACAGGTTTACATTATTTTACAATGCACCTTAACTGTCGGCCAAACCCGGGCTCGAGTCAAGGGGCAGTAGTCGCCGAATGAGTGGTTCAACAAGGTCCGGAAGCGGTATCATGTCCGTATTGATAAATAACTCACGCTTGAACCGGGCTTTCGCTTGAAAACCGGGTTGCGGGCAACCACATTTAGTCAGGAAACCGAATAACCGGTAAACAGAACCATGCGGACAATTGAGAATTCTCTACTAGTATTTAATCAGGGGGAGGACGAACAGCCCGGGCGTCATGAAGGTGTTAGTGTTGCGCCCGAGAAGCCAGCTCTGAAGCGCCCGGCCCGGTATCGGGTTGTGCTCCTGAACGATGACTACACACCCATGGATTTCGTGGTGGATGTACTGATGAAGTTCTTCGGAATGAACGAAGAAAAGGCGACGCAGGTGATGCTGCTCGTCCATACGCAGGGAAAAGCCGTATGTGGGGTATATACCCGTGACATCGCGGAAACAAAGGCGGCACAGGTGAACCAGTATTCTTCGGAATGCGAGCATCCGCTCCTTTGCGAGATTGAACGTGCGGACTGATAGACGGCGGGGTGGCCCATGCTGAGCAAAGATCTTGAAATTACGCTGAATACGGCCTTCAAAAATGCCCGTGATAAGCGCCATGAATTCATGACGGTCGAGCATTTGTTGCTGGCTCTCCTCGATAACGAATCGGCGGTGGGTGTCCTCAAAGCCTGTGGTGCAGATCTCAAGCGCCTTGAAGATGAACTGGTCGAATTTGTCGACTCCACTACACCATTAATTCCAAGCACAGACAGCGAGCGTGAAACCCAGCCAACGCTGGGATTCCAGCGCGTGCTGCAGCGAGCGGTATTCCACGTCCAGTCCTCTGGCAAGAAAGAGGTGACCGGTGCCAATGTACTGGTGGCTATCTTCAGCGAGCAGGAGAGCCAGGCGGTATATGTCCTGAAGAAGCAGAGCATCGCCCGGATTGATGTGGTCAATTTCGTTTCCCACGGTATCTCCCGGGTGCAGGGCGCGGAAGACCAGGAAGGCGCAGACCATGCTGCCCATGAAGAGGCCGGCGAGGAAGGCTCCCAGTCCAGGCCGCTGGAAAGCTATGCCACCAATCTGAACGAGCAGGCCCGTCAGGGCCGCATCGACCCGTTGATTGGTCGTGAGCACGAAGTAGAGCGTGTGGTCCAGATACTGGTGCGCCGTCGCAAGAACAATCCGTTGTTGGTGGGCGAGGCCGGTGTTGGCAAGACCGCTATTGCCGAAGGGCTGGCCAAGCGAATTGTGGATGGCCAGGTACCGGAGATCATTTCCGATGCGGTGGTGTATTCCCTGGATATGGGCGCCCTGCTGGCGGGCACCAAGTACCGGGGCGATTTTGAGAAGCGCCTGAAGGGCTTGCTGAGTGATCTGAAGAAGCAGAATCACGCCATTCTGTTTATTGACGAGATCCACACCATCATTGGAGCAGGTTCGGCCTCGGGCGGGGTGATGGATGCGTCCAACCTGCTCAAGCCCATGCTGAGCTCCGGGGAGTTGCGTTGCATCGGCTCCACCACCTTCCAGGAGTTCCGCGGCATCTTTGAGAAAGACAGTGCTCTGGCACGTCGCTTCCAGAAGATCGATGTGAACGAGCCAAGTGTCGAGGATACCTATCAGATTCTCAAAGGGCTGAAGCCGAGCTTCGAGAAGCACCACGACCTGAAGTACACCGACAAGGCGCTTCGGGTGGCTGCTGAGCTGGCGGACCGCTACATCACCGACAGGCATCTGCCAGACAAGGCCATCGATGTGATCGACGAAGCCGGCGCAAGGCAGCGCCTGCAGCCGGAAGACAAGCGCAAGAAGACCATTGATGTTACCGACATCGAAGACGTGGTCGCGAACATCGCCCGGATTCCGCCGAAGAACGTGTCCACCAGCGACAAGGATCTGCTGCGTAACCTTGAGCGCGATCTGAAAATGGTGGTATTCGGACAAGACCCGGCCATCGAATCTCTGGCCACGGCGATCAAGCTGGCCCGTGCCGGCTTGAAAGCGCCGGAGAAACCGGAAGGCGCCTTCCTGTTTGCGGGCCCAACCGGGGTTGGTAAAACAGAAGTGACCAAACAGCTGGCGAAGGTGCTTGGCATCGAGCTGGTGCGGTTCGACATGTCTGAGTACATGGAGCGGCATACCGTGTCTCGGCTGATTGGTGCGCCTCCCGGTTATGTCGGCTATGACCAGGGTGGCCTGCTGACCGAGGCGGTTAACAAGCACCCGCACTGCGTGTTGTTACTGGATGAAATTGAAAAGGCGCACCCGGAAGTGTTCAACCTGCTGCTGCAGGTGATGGACCACGGTACCCTGACCGACAACAACGGTCGGAAGGCCGATTTCCGCCATGTGATTCTTGTGATGACCACCAACGCCGGTGCCGAGAGTATGGCTCGCCGTTCCATTGGCTTCAGCGAGCAGGACCACAGCACCGATGGCATGGAAGTGATCACCAAGACCTTCACGCCGGAGTTCCGTAACCGCCTGGACGGCATTATCCAGTTTGCCGACCTGCAGAAGGAAACGATCACCCACGTGGTCGACAAGTTCCTGACCGAACTTCAGGCCCAGCTGGACGAGAAGCACGTGGTGCTGCACGTGGACCATGCCGCTAAATCCTGGCTGGCAGAGAAGGGCTACGATGTCACCATGGGTGCCAGACCGATGGCTCGCCTGATTCAGGACAAGATCAAGCGGCCGCTGGCTGAGCAGATCCTGTTTGGCCGGTTGTCGGAGAAGGGCGGGGACGTGTTCATTCAGTTGAAGGACGATGAACTGGTCTTTGACTATGAGGACGAGCCAGCCGAAGCGGTTTGACCGCAATCGTTGGTAATGGAAGCCGCTGCCGGGCTATGTCCGGCAGCGGTTTTTTTGTGGTGCGCCTTGACGGGCGCTGTCTTGGTGCAGGTGGCGCTGGCTGTTAATCGGTTGACCGAAGCAGGCCCCAGCGCCTGGCCGTGCTGTCAATCCATTTCAGGGCAACTTCTGTCAGTTTAAGGCAAAGAATGCGTGGCGATTTGCCACGGCTTGCCAATAACAACGATAAGGAAGCAGCCCAATGAGGACGTTCCGTCAATTCTCCCTTACCCTGGCAGTGATTTTTGGTCTGTTGGTGCTCCTGGTTCGCCCGGCACTGGCGGCTACCGAAAGAAAGCAGTTCTGCGTGTTTGATGTGGCCGGCGTTAACGGCTTTGTCTATCAGTTACTTCGTGATTACCAGCGCGGCGCAGTCTCCGCAGGTACATCTCTGGTGATGCAGTCCTACACAGATGAAGACCTGGCCATCAGGGACTTTCGCGAGGGCCAGTGTGACCTGGTGGCACTTACCGATATGGGAGTGCGGCATTTCAACGATTTTACCGGTTCGATCAGCGCCATCGGTGCCGTGCCTTATTATGAAGACTTGCGGGTCTTGCTGCATGGTCTTGCCAGCCCGCGTATCGCGAGGCACCTGAGCCAGGATGGCTATGAGGTGCTTGGTGTGGCGCCCATGGGCGCGGCTTACCTGTTCGTCAATGACCGGGCCATTAACCACGTTGAAGCGCTCAAGGGTAAACGCATCACGGTTTTTGAAGGCCACCATGATGCCCGACATATGGTGGAGTTTGTGGGTGCCGAGCCGGTGCCGGCGAAGATCTCGAACTTTGCCCGGGTTTTCAACTCAGGTCAGGCTGACATGAGCTATGCGCCGGCAGCGGCCTGGGAAGTTCTTGAAATGTTCCGTGGGGCAGGCGATCGGGGTGGCATCATTCGCTACCCGGTCGGTCAGGTGACAATACAGCTGGTGGCGCGGGAAGGTGCATTCAGTCCCGAGTTTGTTCGGGAGTCCCGGAAACTGATGGCCCGGCTCTATCCGGATGCCATCAGGGTTATTCGGCAATTCGAGGACCGTATACCAAGTGATCGGTGGGTGGATATTGGTCCGGAGGACATGCTGGAGTATCAGGAAATGCTCAGGCAGGTACGCATAGATCTACTGTCGAATAAAGGGCAAGAGGCCCAGTTGGCCGCCGCTGTTTATCACGAAGATATGATGACGATTCTGCGCAAGATACGTTGTTATACAAACCCGGGTGCCATGGAATGCTCGGATCAGAACCGCGAATGATGGTCAGCGAACGCCCGACTTACCAGATCTAACAAAAAAGCCCCGCAGAAGCGGGGCTTTTCAGATGTCACTGGAGCATTAACGGGCGCGGTACACAATGCGGCCCTTGCTCAGGTCATAGGGAGTCAGCTCAACCTTGACCTTGTCGCCTGTCAGGATGCGGATGTAGTTCTTGCGCATTTTTCCTGAGATGTGAGCGGTTACAACGTGACCGTTGGCCAGCTCAACGCGGAACATGGTGTTGGGAAGGGTGTCGATAATAACCCCTTCCATTTCAATGACATCTGATTTCGCCATTCAGTAAAAACCTCGTTCGGGAATGCTTTCGGTGATTTTAAATTGCGCAATTCTGCCTGATTTCTTAACGTTTGGCAAAAATCAGTCCAATTGCATCTCTCGCCAGTGGCCGTCGCGCAGGGCTTCGATCGGGGTAAAGCGGGTTTTGTAGTTCATTTTCCGGCATTCTTTGATCCAGTACCCCAGATAAAGATGAGGCAATTCCCGCCGGCGGGCTTCTTCAATTTGCCAGAGCACGGCAAAGGTTCCCAGGCTCCGGTGTTCCAGTTCCGGGGCGAATATGGTGTAGATGGCCGACAGGCCATCATCCAGCAGATCCACGGCGGCCAGCCCCACCAGTTCACTGTCCAGGGAAATCTCCAGGAACCAGGAGTCTGTTGCCCCCTCTACCAGAAACGACATGAACTGCTCCCGGGAGGGTGGGTACATGTCTCCGTCCTCATGGCGTTCTTCTATATAGTGGGCATAGAGGCGATAGTAGCGCTCGCTGAAGGCGGCTGGCACCAGTCTGCAACTGAGGTCCTGGTTTTTGCGCAGCACCCGCCGTTGATTGCGATCAGGCTTGAACTCATCCACTTTCAGGCGAACAGGCACACAGGCATTGCAGTCTTCACAGTGGGGGCGGTAGTAATGTGAGCCGCTGCGACGAAAGCCAAGGGCGGTCAACTGGCTGTAGAGTTTCTTGTCGATGTGGGCCCGTGGGTCCACAAACATGGTGGTGGCTTCGCGGTCTGGCAGGTAGCTGCAATCATGGGCTGGTGTTGCAAAGAAAACCAGGGTTCTGAGGTTGCTCATTCATGCCTCCGGGCCGGGCCAGCGCCAGGTGAATGTCCAGTCTGGCTGATCCGCTTTCCGATCCACACATGCCCTGAGTATAGATAAAAATTCCGCCCGCGGGATAGCCCTGGCACCCATGCTCAGCAGGTGGCTGCTCTCAACCTGGCAGTCCATCATCTGGTAGCCCCAGACCGCCAGTTGGTTGGCAAGGTGTACCATGAGCACTTTGGAGGCATTGGTCTCCAGAGAAAACATCGACTCACCGAAGAAGCATCGCCCCAGGGCCAGGCCGTACATGCCGCCAGCCAGCTCGCCCTGTTGATTCCAGATTTCAATGGAGTGGGCGATGCCTTGCCGGTGTAGCCTGGTGTACGCGGTGACCATGTCATCGGTGATCCAGGTGCCCTCGGCACGGGTATTGGCGCAAAGGCGGATGATCCGGCTGAAACACTGATCGGCGGTGACCTCGAAACGACGCTGGTTCAGGGTGCGCCGCAGGCTACGGGAGATATGAATCTCGTTGGGGAAGAGCACGCACCGTGGGTTGGGCGACCACCAGAGGATGGGCTGGTCGTCACTGAACCAGGGAAAGATGCCGTTGCGATAAGCCAGCAACAGTCGCTCTGATGACAGGTCGCCACCCAGGGCCAGCAGGCCGTCCGGGTCGTCCAGTGCTTCGTCTGCCGGGGGGAACCAGAGCTGATCCGGGTCCAGCCAGGGTAGCGACGTCATGTTGCGATTACCTGGATCAGTCCTGTTGATCCAGGAATTTTTCAGCATCCAGGGCGGCCATGCAGCCAAAACCGGCAGAAGTAACCGCCTGGCGGTATACATGATCAGCCACGTCGCCGGCGGCAAACACGCCGGGAATGCTGGTTTGGGTTGCCATGCCATTGAGCCCGGAATTGATGCGGATGTAACCGTTATCCATCTCGAGCTGGCCTTCAAACAGGCCGGTGTTGGGCTTGTGGCCAATGGCGATGAAGACACCGGCCAGTTCCATATCCTGAGTGCTGCCGTCTTCCATGCTCCGGATGCGCATGCCGGTAACGCCGGTGCCATCGCCCAGAACTTCGTCCAACGTATGGTTCCAGACAATCTTCACATTGCCGTTTTCTGCTTTCTCGAACAGTTTATCCTGCAGGATCTTCTCGGCTCGCAGTTTGTCCCTGCGATGAACCAGGGTCACCTCGTCAGCGATGTTGGAGAGATACAAAGCCTCTTCCACTGCCGTATTGCCGCCACCAATCACCGCGACTTTCTGTTTCCGGTAGAAAAAACCATCGCATGTGGCGCAAGCCGACACGCCCTGACCTTTAAACTTCTCCTCGGATTCCAGCCCGAGATACATGGCAGATGCGCCTGTGGCGATAATCAGGGCGTCACAGGTGTACTCTCCGCCATCACCTTTCAGCCGGAACGGGCGGTTGTTCAGGTCAGCTTCGTTGATGGTGTCGTAGATAATGTTGGTTTCGAAGCGTTCAGCATGCATCTGCATGCGCTGCATCAGTTCCGGGCCCTGAACGCCATCGTTATCGCCCGGCCAGTTGTCCACATCGGTGGTGGTGGTGAGCTGACCGCCCACTTCAATACCGGTAATCAGTGTTGGGTTCAGGTTGGCGCGGGCTGCGTAGACGGCAGCGGTGTAGCCGGCCGGGCCGGAGCCAAGAATGATCAGTCGTGAGTGTCGGGTTTCGCTCATGGAATGCTCGCTGGTAATTAGGAGTCAGGTTCAGTCCGGCCGTGCGGACTGTTGATTAATTAAGAAGTCGAAAGGCTAACATGAAATAACCAGGCTGCCATTCGTTTCCGATAATGCGGCCAATTAAGCTTCGCTATATGGGCATTGCGGAATTATTCAAGTACTGAGACGGTGGTCAGCAGCTGCCGGACCCTTTCTTTGCTTTTGCCGGACTCTCCCTGCTCGAGGCGATGCTCGGCAACAGATGGGAAAACCGCCTGGATATCGTCTGGCAACACATGGTTGCGGCCTGCCATCAGTGCCCAGGCCTTGGCGGCCCGGAGCAGGCCGAGGCCAGCCCTCGGGGAAAGGCCATACAGCAGGCCGGGCATGCGACGGCTTTGTTCGAGCAGACGCTGGAGGTAATCCAGCAGGGCCGGGCTGGCAGTGACCTCGTCCACGGCACCTTGCAGTGCCTGCAGTTGGTCGTGGGGGAGGATGGCCTGGAGCCTGTCTGTTAGGGTCTTGCGATCCTCGCCTTCCAGCAGTTCCCGCTCGGCCTTCGGATCCGGATACCCCAGGCGCAGGCGCATCAGGAAGCGGTCAAGCTGGGATTCGGGCAGCGGAAAGGTGCCGCCCTGTTCGATAGGGTTCTGGGTGGCAATCACGAAAAACGGCGAGGGCAGTGGCCGGGTTTCACCCTCAATGGACACCTGTCGCTCTTCCATGGCTTCCAGCAACGCGCTTTGAGTACGGGGCGAGGCCCGGTTGATCTCGTCTGCCAGTACAACCTGGGCAAAAATCGGGCCCGGATGAAATACCAGGCTGCCGGCCTGCTTGTCATACATGGAATAGCCCAGAACATCGGCGGGTAGCAGATCGTTGGTGAACTGGATGCGCTGATAACTCAGGCCCATGATCTTGGCCAGGGCGTGGGACAGGGTGGTTTTGCCCATCCCGGGAATGTCCTCGATCAGCAGGTGGCCGCGGGCCAGTAATCCACACAGAGCCAGCCGAACCTGGGTGTCCTTGCCCAACAGTATTTTGTTGAGCTCGGTAACAACGCTGTCCATCTTTTGTTTCATGCAGGCCTCAGTCCCGTACCCGTTTAAGAATGTCTTCATAGGCATCGATGCGACGATCCCGAAGATACGGCCAGATTCGCCGAACGGATTCGGTACGGTTGCGATCAAGGGTGGCTGTCAGAATGCACTCGCTGTGGTCATCTCCCCTGGCCAGGAATTCGCCCTGGGGGCCACAGATGAAGCTGTTGCCCCAGAATCGGATGCCATCACCCTGGCCGGTGGGATCCGGTTCGGTGCCAACACGATTGGGAGCAATAACGGGCAGGTTATTGGCAACGGCATGGCCCCTTTGCACCGTGACCCAGGCTTCCAGCTGCCGGGCCTGTTCTTCGGGGTCGTCGGTAATGTCCCAACCGATGGCGGTGGGGTAGATCAGGATATCGGCACCGGCCAGTGCCATCAGGCGGGCTGCCTCCGGGTACCACTGGTCCCAGCACACCAGAACTCCGAGCTTTCCGATAGAGGTATTGATCGGGGTGAAGCCGCTGCGGCCGTCATTGAACCTGGCGTCTCCGGGAGTGAAATAGAATTTCTCGTAGAAGCCCGGGTCATCGGGGATGTGCATCTTGCGGTAGATGCCAGCCAGGCTGCCGTCGGTATCAAACACCACGGAGGTATTGTGGTAGACGCCGTTCATGCGCCGTTCGAAGATGGAGCCGACCAGGACAATCTCCAGTTCGCCAGCGAGGTCTGCCAGCCGGTTGCTGGTGGGGCCGGGAATGGGCTCCGCCAGTTCAAAAATGTCTGTGTCTTCTGTCTGGCAGAAATACAGCGTGGCATGCAGCTCTTGCAGCACCACCAGTTGTGCGCCGCCCTTGGCGGCTTCACGGATCAGTTTCTCAGACGTGGCGAGGCTGGCAGCCTTGTCGTCGGTACACTTTTGCTGGATAGCAGCAATCTTCAGCTGCGGGTTCTCGGGCCGGCTAGTCATAGCGTGACCACTCCTGCGGGAATCTGCATGGTGACACAGTGAAGGCTGCCGTGCTGGTGGATCAGCGGGCGGCAGTTGATCGCAACAATCTCCCGGTCAGGGAAAATGCCGGCCATGATTCGGATGGCTTCCTGGTCTTGCGGTACATCGTACACAGGCAACAGAACTGCGCCATTGATGATCAGAAAGTTGGCGTAGGTGGCGGGCAGGCGATCGCCGTCTTCATCATGGATGGCATCCGGCCAGGGCAGGGCAGTCAGTTTATAGGGGCTGCCATCCGTCTGTCGGAACTCCTGCAGCTCTTCTTCCATGGCCGCCAGCGCGCTGTAATGTTCATCGGCTGCGTCCGGACAGGTGACGTAGCAGATGTGGTCGGGGGCGCAGAATCGAGCCAGGGTGTCGATGTGGCTATCCGTATCGTCACCGGCCAGGTAGCCGTGGTTCAGCCAGAGAATCCGATCGGCCCCCAGAAGTTCCGACAGCAGCTGTTCAATAGCCGAGCGGTCCATGGAGGGATTTCGGGACGGTGTCAGCATGCATTCGCTGGTGGTCAGGACCGTGCCCTGGCCGTCGGATTCGATGGAGCCGCCCTCCAGAACGAAGTCCACAGACTGCAAACGATGGTTGCCGAAGGCTCCGGCATTCGCCAGGTGCTGGTTAAGCGCGTTGTCTTTTTCCCACGGAAACTTGCCACCCCAGGCGTTGAACCGGAAGTCCAGCAGGGTGAGGCCGTCGCCGGTGTCGACCGTTATCGGGCCATGATCCCGCGCCCAGGTGTCGTTAGCGGGTGCCGGGACGGTGATCACACGCCCCGGAAGGCCATTCTCTTCTGCGAAATGGTTCAGTTCCTGGCCGAGTTTCTGCAGCCGTGCCACGAATTCACAGCTGATCAGCAGATGCTCAAATCGAAGCACCTGCCGGGCAATATTCAGGAAAACTGGCTCGACTTCGTTCATTATCCGGGCCCAGTCAGTGCCCGGGTGAGGCCAGGTCAACATGACTGCGCTTTGGGGCGCCCACTCCGCAGGCAACACTCGCTTGGATGTCACTGTATTTGTCACCTTGGTTCGCAAAAGCCGCCATTCTATCTGACCATTGCCACAACGTCAGGCCATGGGCGGAGAAAATTGAACCTTTGTCCGGAGGGGATTAGCGGTTGCGCTTGACGACAGTGTGCAGCACCCGGTCGTGTTCGAAATAGACGATAAAATCGGAGTAGTGCCACTGGCTGATTGGAGGCTCACCTACTGGCCCCTGGATATCCTGAGGAGCGCCCCAGCGGTTGCGAACCGAGGCCTGGGTCATGCCGGTGGTCGGCAGGCTGACCTGGCTGCGATCGGCCTGGCTGCCAACGGGAATTTTCAGCTGTTCGGCGTGCAGGTTGGATGCCAGGCCGGCCGACATAAGGGACGTCAATGCCACGGCGGTGATCAGGTTTCGCTTGTTCTTCATTGGGTTCTCCATTAATGCCTGGTTCCCGCGAACGATACCGCAGGACATGGATAAAACGTAATATCCCGAAAAAACGGGCAAAAGTCAGTGTTTTTTCAAAGTTTACTCTTTTTGCCGCTGCCGGATTTGCCAACGCATCACATGGCGGGCAATTTGTTGGCGGCTACTGTCGTCAAGTTGAACGAACTCGGTGTGAACCCTTGCTCCGCCCCGATCATCCACCTCTGCGCTCAGAACTTCTGCAATGGCTTGAGGTTGATAGAGTTCCGGTGGCAGTGTCATACGTACCGCAATACGGTCGCCCTGGTTCCAGGCAGGGGTGCTGCTGAAAAACGACAGGCCACCCTCGCTGAGAGTCACATCCTGCCAGTCCTCCGGTTGCAACGGATTTTGCTCAAAGGCGATAATGCGCGCCAGCGTGTCGAGCTTGCTGTTCATGGATTTAATTAATCCGGTCAGTAGCCGGTCACGTTCCGCCAGGCTGGCGAGGTGTGCTTTTACGTCCTGGTCCAGCCGGCGGAATTCAGCTTTGAGGCTTTCCAGTGGCGATCCATTGAACGGATCATCCTGCTCGCTGTCAGCGTTCCCGGAGAGACGGCGGATTTCAAGGCCAATACGGTCCTCGATCCGGAAATACTCGCGTCGGTCGGCTTTGGCATCGGTGATCGGTGGCGTGATAGGCGAGCCTGGCATTCTGTCTCCGGCGGGCTGAAATTTTATTGGTAAAGAGTAGTTTAGCAGTTTCCCGGAGGCTCGCGAGTGATCCGGGGTACCAAACCACGACAGGCCAGAAGGTAGCGACAGGCACCTCCCCATGTTCAGACCCTTATCGTTCTATATCGGCTTGCGGTACACCGCAGCCAAGAGACGTAATCACTTTATATCCTTTATATCCCTGACCTCCATGCTCGGGCTGATGCTTGGCGTGGCGGTCCTGATCATCGTGTTGTCCGTCATGAATGGTTTTGACCGGGAATTGAAGCAGCGCATTCTGGGCATGGTGCCCCACGCCACGATTCAGGGGGCGTCGGGCCCGCTGGAAGACTGGGAAGAGATTGATCGCCGCGTACAGGAGCATCCACGGGTACTGGCGGCCGCGCCCTTTATCCAGGGCCAGGGCATGGTGACTGGCGGAGGTGATGTTCGGGGAGTGATGCTAAGCGGCATTGTGCCCGAGCAGGAAGCCACGGTATCGATCATTGAGAATCACTTCATTGAAGGCAACCTGGATGAACTCAAGCCGGGAGAATTCGGCATTATCATCGGTCGGCTGATGGCCAACAGCCTCAGGCTCCAGGTCGGAGACAAGCTGACGGTTGTCCTGCCCGAGGCCTCGGTAACCCCGGCCGGCGTACTGCCGAGACTCAAACGATTTACCGTCAAAGGCATATTCAGTGTCGGTGCCGAGCTGGATGGCAACTATGCGCTGATTCATATGGATGATGCGGCCCGCCTGATGCGAACCGGTGGCCGTGCCGAGGGCGTGCGCCTGCTCGTGGATGACCTGTTCGCGGCCCCGCGCGTGGTCAATCAGGTTGCGCAGGATCTGGGGGGGCGTTACTACGTGTCGGACTGGACCCGTACTCACGGAAACCTGTTCCAGGCTATCCGGATGGAAAAGACCATGATTGGCCTGTTGCTGATGTTCATTGTGGCCGTGGCCGCTTTCAATATTGTTTCCACCCTGGTCATGGTAGTCACCGACAAAACCGCAGACATCGCGATTCTGCGAACCATGGGGGCGACACCCGGGCGCATTATGCGAATTTTCATCATTCAGGGCGCTGTAATAGGTATCTTTGGCACCCTGATGGGAACCGCGCTCGGAATCTTCGGAGCCCTGAATATCAGCGCTTTCATTTCCTGGCTTGAGGGGTTGATGGGGCACCAGTTCCTGAGTGCCGACGTCTACTTCATCAGCTACCTGCCGTCCCAGTTGCAGTGGCAGGATGTGGCAATCATCAGCAGTGCCGGAATGGTGATGAGCCTGCTGGCAACGATTTACCCGGCATGGCGGGCATCCAGGGTCGAACCGGCAGAGGCGTTACGTTATGAGTGAAGTGGAAAGGGCGGCCAGCAAGCCTTTGGTCATCGACTGCCGCCAGGTTACCCGAACCTACGACCAGGGCCCAGAGACACTGACGATTTTCTCCGACATTTCCCTGGAAGTGTCGGCAGGCGAAACCGTTGCCATCGTGGGCAGCAGTGGTGCTGGTAAAACCACGTTGCTGAACCTGCTTGGCGGCCTGGACCGGCCATCATCCGGCCAGATTCATATCTGTGGTGAGGATATTCACCGGTTGTCGGAGGCCGGCCGGGCACGTTTCCGCAATGGCCACCTTGGCTTTGTCTACCAGTTCCATCATCTGTTGCCGGAATTCACAGCGCTGGAAAATGTGATGATGCCTTGTGCGCTGGGGGGGCAGTCACTCGCGGTTGCCAGGCAAAAGGCAGAAGCCTTGTTGGTCCGGGTTGGCCTGGGCGAACGATTGAAGCATAAGCCCTCGGAGCTGTCAGGCGGTGAGCGCCAGCGGGTGGCCATTGCCCGGGCACTGGTCAACGAGCCCCAATGTGTGTTGATGGACGAGCCAACCGGTAACCTGGACGAGCATACCGGCGAGGGTATCAGGGCTCTGATTGAGGATTTACGAGAGCAGTCTGGCATTGCCTTTGTGATGGTCACCCACGATATGCGAATGGCGAGGAGCCTCGGCCGGGTGTTGCGACTGGAGCAAGGGCGGTTGGTTCAGGAAGCCTGATTACGGGCCTTCTTGCGGGCTTTTCTTGAAAAGCGCCGAACCTGCCAGTCTGTGCGGATTTTACGCCGCCAAAGGTACTGGATGATCAGATAGGCGCTGCAACCCGCAGCGGTCGCGACCACAATTGACCCGACATAGAGCGGCACGCCAATCTCCATCAGGCGGCTGCTCAGCCAGGACCAGGAGAGCTGGAATTCAAAAGCCAGCACGGGGCGGTCCAGAATCCAGGCGCCTACTTTGTAGTTAAAGTAAAAGATGGGCGGCATGGTCAACGGATTGCTGATCCAGACCAGGGCGACGGACAACGGCAGGTTGGCATTGATCCAGATGGCCATGCCTGCTGCTGCCGCCATCTGGAATGGCATCGGGATAAAACTGAGAAATAGCCCGATCAGGAAGGCGCGAGACACACTGTGCCGGTTGATGTGCCACAGGTTGGGTTCATGAAGGATATCGCCCAGAAAGCGCAATGATTCGATGGATTGCACTTTTTCCGGGGAAGGCAGATACCGTTTCATGAACTTCTTGGGCATAGGAAGTTCGGCCTGTTGCTTCGGAATGGATAACTTCCGGCACCCTGAGCGCGCCGGGCTAATGCACTGGAGGACAAGGATTGTCCGGTCTGTTTCATACTCACCAAACGCCTGAACACAGCGTAGTCGGCGCGCCCGGCATTGTCGCGTTCTCGTGCGGCGTTATCTTACTGTATCAACTAACGCTTTTACCACCGTCCTGGTGGCTGTTTTTGGCCGGGCTGCTGATGGTCAGTGCGTCCCTCCTGAGCAGTCATGGCACCATGCACCGTCTGGTCAGGCTATTGGCGCTGGTTTTGCTGGGCCTGGCCTGGGCGGGTTGGCATGCGGAAGTGCGCCTGGCGGAGCGCTTGCCGGCGGATATGGAAGGCAAGCGTCTGGAACTATCAGGGTATGTTTGTGAGCTTCCGCAGGCTGGCATTTTCAGCAGTTTGCGCTTTAGCGTGTGTGTTGTCAGTTGGCACAGCGAAGGCCAACAGGGCGCCACACCGGTACTTCCCCGCAGAGTGCGTCTCTCCTGGTACGGCCGGAATGATCAGGCGCTGCCCGGCCATCGGCTGAGGCTGGAGGTGGTCCTTAAACGGCCACACGGCAACCTGAACCCCGAGGGGTTTCGTTATGAGGATTGGCTGTTCAGGAAAGGTTACCGGGCAACCGGAAGCGTTCGTGCGGTCGCCCTGGACCAGGATCTTCATTGTGGCTGGCATTGCCGGTACCACGCCTGGCATCAAACGGTCGCTGAGCAGGTCCATCGGCATTTTTCCGATGCCAGTGAATACCCATTGATTGCCTCGTTACTGATTGGCCACCGCGGTTATCTTACCGATCAGCATTGGCAAACGCTTCGGGCCACGGGCACGATTCACCTGGTGGCTATATCAGGGTTACACTTGGGACTGGTGGCGGTTGGTGCCGGCCTGGTTGCCCGCCGATTCACCTTGTCAGTGCCGGCGCACTGGCTGGATGAGCGGCGCAGGCGAATCGCAGGCTTTGCGCTGGTTATCCTGTGTTGCCTGTTCTATGCACTGGTTGCCGGGTTTACCGTACCAACCCGCCGAGCCTTGATCATGGTTCTGGTTGGCGGCTGGTATCTGCTTCTGGCCCGCGAGGCCAGTGTCTGGCGGCCATTCTGCTCAGCCTTGCTTCTGGTTCTGTTACTTGACCCGTTCGCGCCGCTGGATCAGGGGTTCTGGTTGTCCTTTGGTGCGGTGGCGGTTTTGCTGGCGGTATTCAGCGGGCGCCTGGCAGGCCCCGGCTGGCTCAAGGGCCTGGTATTGGCACAGGTAGCGGTTTTTGCGGGCTTGTGGCCATTGTTGTCCGGGCTTGGGCAGAGCCAGCCGCTGGCCGGTTTGGTGGCAAACCTGGTGGCGATTCCCTGGGTATCGCTGGTTGTGATGCCGGTGCTGTTCGCAGGTGCTTTGTTGGTGCTGGTGTCTGGTGGCGCGGTGACGGGTTGGGTAAGTTCGCTGCTCGATGCAGTACTGGGCCCGTTGATGGCCTGGCTGCAGTGGGTGGAGCAACTGGCGGCTCCAGTGTCCGTATTAACGCCAGAGGCATCACCCTTTTTGCTGGCATTGTTGGCGGCTGTCGTCGTTCTGCTGCTCCGTTTCCCTGACAGGGTTTTTCGCCTGATGACCGTGGCGTTAGTCGGGGCCTGGGCGGTCACGGCGGCGCTGACAAGGCCTGCCGCCATTAACCCAGAGGTGGTGGAGCCGGAAATTCGTGTCTGGGATGTCGGCCAGGGTCTGTCTGTTCTGGTGCGTGTGGGGCGCAAGGCACTGGTTTACGACACAGGGCCGGAAGTACGGGGTGTGTTTTCGGCTGTTGACTCGACACTGCTTCCGAACCTCCGGGCCCTGGGGATTAACAAACTTGATCGTCTGATAATCAGCCACGGTGACAGTGACCACGCCGGTGGCCTGGTACAGTTGGTACAAGCCGTAGAGGTGGGGCAGATACAGAGCGGTGAGCCGGAAGTCGTGGCCGGGATTCTGGACGCAGTGCCGGGGAAATCGGTAGGACAGTGTCGGTCAGAGCCGTTCGAGTGGCATGGGGTGGTGTTCGAATTCTGGCAGTCCCAAGCCGAGCGCACCGGAAACGATGCGTCCTGTGTGGTCCGGGTTCACCATCCCGCCAGTGGTTCTGACGTGCTGCTTACCGGGGATATCAGTAAACGGGTAGAGGCAGAGATGCTTGCCCCCGGCGCGGTGCCGTGGTTGCGCAAGACAGTGGATTTCCGCTTGGTGCTTGCGCCGCACCATGGCAGCAAAACATCGTCCTCTGCACCGTGGATCGATCGTGTCGCGCCCGACTGGGTAATCTACACAGCGGGCTATCGGCATAGATACGGCCACCCCCATCCTGATGTGGTGGCCCGGTATCAGCTGGCGAATGCTCGCCCACTCAACACCGCCTGCTCCGGAGAGATCGTCATTACCTTGAGTAAGCATGGCCCGAAAATCAGTGAGCTACGCCACACGGTTCCGTTTTGGATCCAGGGTCCGGGGCTGACCCGTGACCAATGTAAAATACCGTGACATTCCGGGTGTGGCCTGAACGGGCAGCTATGCTAAAGTAGCGCGGCTTGTAATTAATCAGGGAGATCAAGCGTGTTCGAGCTGTTGAAAGCCGGTGGCATCCTGATGGTGCCCATTGTTGCCTGTTCCATCCTGGCGCTTGCCATTGTTCTGGAGCGATTCTGGACTCTGCGAGCCTCCAGGGTAGCGCCCCCACAATCGATTAACGAACTCTGGCGCTGGATCAAGAAAAAAGAACTGAATGGGCGCAAGCTCAAGGCGCTTCAGGGCTCCTCACCGCTTGGCCGTATACTCGCTGGCGGGCTGATCAACGCCAAGCACGGCCGGGAGATCATGAAAGAGAGCATTGAGCATGAAGCCAGCCAGGTCATCCATGATCTGGAACGCTTCCTGAACCCCCTCGGCACCATTGCCACTATTACACCGCTGCTGGGCTTGCTGGGTACGGTCATCGGTATGATCAAAGTATTTGCGGAAATTCAGCTGGCGGGCGTGGGTAACGCCGGTAATCTCGCTGGCGGTATTTCGGAAGCGCTGATCACTACGGCCGCGGGCCTGAGCGTGGCTATTCCCGCCCTGATTTGTCACCGCTACTTCATTCGTCGCGTTGATGAACTGGTCGTTAACATGGAGCAGGAAGCCATCAAGCTGGTGGAAGTGGTTCATGGCGACCGTGAAATCGACGTGGAAGGAGCCTGAACACCGTGAAGTTCAAGCGCCAGAGAAGCCAGGAGGTCGGGGTTGACCTGACGCCACTGATCGATGTGGTGTTCCTGTTGCTGATTTTCTTTATGGTGTCCACCACCTTTACCCGGGAAAGCCACCTGCAGGTGGATTTGCCCGAGGCGAGCGGCGAACCGGTTTCGCCCTCTGAGGTAAGGCAGATCGATGTGGTGATCAATGCTGAGGGCCAGTACATCCTGAACGAGAGGACCCTGGTCAATAATCGGCGTGAAACCCTTGAGCGGGGTGTCAGGGAATTAGCTGAGGGAGACAACAGCTTGCCGTTTATCATTACGGCCGATGCCAGAACTCCCCATGAATACGTTGTGCGCGCCATGGATGTGGCCGGCCGCCTGGGGTTTGCGAAACTGAGCATAACCACAGAGCGGGAGGCTGAGAATCCGTGATCGATGCAAGGCCGGAACCGCTGAAGGTACCGCCAACCGGAAGCTGGGCAACCTACAAACGATTGCTCGCCTATGTGAAACCCTTCTGGTTCGCGTTCTCCCTGGCGGTGCTGGGGAACATTATCTATGCTGCGGCCTCCACAGGCATGGCGGCTGCCATGGAGTATGTGATTACCGCCATTGAGAATCCGACGGATCAGAACCGGTTGTTCTTGACGGGCCTGATTGTCGGCATTTTCGCCTTGCGGGGGGTGGGCACCTTTTTCAGTCAATACTTCATCAGTTACGTCGGGCGGCAGGTAATCAATGCCCTCCGTAATGATGTGTTCGATCGCCTGATGACACTGCCGTCGCGGTATTATGATGACAATGCTTCTGGCAGGTTGGTGTCCAAGCTTACCTTCAATGTGGAGCAGGTGGCCGAGGCCTCAACCAACGCCATCACCATCACCCTCCGCGAAGGCCTGACCATCGTCGGCTTGCTTGGCTTTATGCTGTATACCAACTGGAAGCTGACCCTGGTGTTCCTGACCGTGGGGCCGGTGATCGGGTTGGTGGTGAATTACGCCAGCAAGCGCTTTCGCCGAATCAGTAAGCGTATTCAGGGGTCGATGGGTGATATCACCCATGTGGCTTCAGAATCCATATCCGGTTACAGGGTGGTGCGAACCTTTGGGGGGGAAGACTACGAACGTGAACGCTTCCGGGAAGTCAGCGACCAGAACCTCAAACAAAGCCTGAAAATGGCCTCTACTCAGGCCATCAGCGTGCCGGTCATCCAGGTGTTGGTAGCTATCGCCATTGCCGCGCTGGTCTGGACCATGTTGTCTCCGGAAATCCGTGGTGAGATGAGTACCGGCCAGTTAATCGCCTTCATTACCGCGGCGACGACCATGGCCAAGCCCATTCGCCAGGTAACCTCGGTGCACGCCAAGATTCAGAAGGGCGTGGCTGCGGCCTATGACGTGTTTGAAACCATGGACGAGCAGCCAGAGGAAGATCGCGGCGAATACACCCCAGAGCGTGTGGAAGGCCATATTGAGTTCGATAAGGTGTGCTTCCGCTATCGTGATCAACTGGATAATGTCCTGGACGGCATTTCAGTGAGCGTGCCGGCCGGGCAGAGTGTGGCACTGGTCGGCCGTTCGGGCAGTGGTAAATCGTCTATGGTCAGCCTGCTACCCCGATTCTATGAGTACACCGAGGGTGACATCCGAATCGATGGCAGGTCTCTCAAGGAGTTCTCGCTCAAGGGTTTGCGTTCCCAGATTGCTCTGGTGAACCAGAACGTGGTGCTGTTCAACGACACCATTGCCGCCAACATCGCCTACGGTGCCTTGCGCAACTGCAGTCGTGAAGAAATCCGGGAAGCCGCCGCCAAGGCTCATGCCCTGGAGTTTATCGACCGGATGCCGGAAGGTCTGGATACCATGATCGGGGATAACGGTGTGATGTTGTCTGGCGGCCAGCGCCAGCGCCTGGCTATTGCCCGGGCACTGCTGAAGAACGCCCCGATCCTGATCCTTGATGAGGCCACCTCGGCACTGGATACAGAGTCGGAGCGGCATATTCAGGAAGCCCTTGAGACGGTGATGCAAGGCCGGACGACGCTGGTCATTGCCCACCGCCTGTCCACCATCGAAAAGGCGGACCGGATACTGGTGATGGACAAAGGCCATATTGTCGAATCCGGCACGCATGAGGAATTGCTGGCGGCAGATGGCGCCTATGCCCAGTTGCATCAGATCCAGTTCAGCGAGCATGCATGAGCAGCAGCCGCATTGACCGCTTATGGTATGGCCAGGGCAAGCCCCTGGCCATCCTCGGTCCATTGGCCTGGCTGTACCGTGTGGTGTCTGAATCGAAACGCCGGAAAGCCTGGCAGGCCCGCAATGAAAGCTTACCCGTGCCGGTCGTAGTGGTTGGCAATATCACCGCAGGTGGTACCGGCAAATCCCCCCTGACTGCCCGGCTGGTGCAACGCATGAAGCAGGACGGCTGGCATCCGGTTATCCTGAGCCGGGGCTACGGCGGCAAAAGCGATCATTATCCTCTGTTGGTAAAAGACACCACGCCGGCATCGGTCTGCGGTGATGAGCCGCTGATGCTGGCGCTGGCCACGGGGTGCCCGGTGGTGGTCGATCCCGACCGTTGTCGCGGTGGGCACTGGGCCCTGGAGCAGGCACTCGGCGACGTCCTGATCTGTGATGATGGCTTGCAGCATTACCGCTTGCCCAGGGATATTGAACTGGCGGTTTTCGATGCCGGCCGGGGCATTGGTAACGGTGCCCTGATTCCGGTGGGCCCCCTGCGCGAACCGGTAACACGGCTCTCGAGTGTGGATTTTGTGATTCTCAATGGTGAAGTGTTCCCGCCGTCGGGTCAGCAGATCGACGAGTTTGCCGGCGTTGCGCACCCCGAGATCCATGCCATGTCACTGCAGCCGGCGTCGTTGGTGAACCTGAACTCCGGGGAGACTTTGGCGCCCTCAGCACTCGGGGGCCGGTCAGTGCGTGCGGTTGCCGGAATAGGCAACCCGGGACGTTTCTTTGACACACTGAGGAACCTGGGAGCACAGGTCACCGAAGCGGCTTTTCCCGATCATCACCGCTTCCGCCCGGAAGACCTTGGTTCCAGCGCTGGCGAGTGGCTGGTCATGACCGCGAAAGATGCGGTCAAATGCCAGGGTTTTGCCCCCGACAACGCCTGGGTATTGACGGTGGATGCCTGTCTGTCGGAACCTTTTGAACATCGCTTTCTGGAACGGCTCAGGGCATGCTCTGGGCAGTTGCATCAACAAAATACTGAGAGAACCAACCATGGATAAGAAACTGTTGGCCATGCTTGCCTGCCCGGTGTGCAAGGGTGAACTCAAGCTCAACGATGCCCGTACCGAACTGATCTGTTACCAGGACGCCATGGCATTTCCGATTCGTGAGGGTATCCCTGTCATGTTAGCCGTAGAGGCCCGTACCCTGAGTACCGACGAACGGCTTGATAAGCACTGACACACCCGCCAGCAGGACGCATCAGCATGTCATTTACCGTTGTCATCCCCGCCCGCTACGCATCCAGCCGGTTACCCGGTAAACCTCTGGCCATGATTGCCGGCAAACCGATGATCCAGCACGTATGTGAACGCGCCCAGGAAAGTCGGGCGAGCAGGGTCGTGGTTGCCACCGACGACCAGCGTATTGAGGCAGCGTGCCAGGCATTCGGTGCCGAGGTAGTCATGACGTCACCACACCACGCCAGTGGAACGGATCGGCTTGAGGAGGTTGCCCGAAAACTGGGGCTGGACCCGGACCACCGGGTGGTTAACGTCCAGGGTGACGAGCCGCTGATACCGCCGGCGCTGATCAACCAGGTGGCCGATAATCTCGACTACTACCCTGAAGCCAGCATTGCCACCCTGTGCGAGCGTATCCACGACGCCCGGCAGGTATTCAACCCGAATGTGGTGAAGGTGGTGTTCGATAGCCGGGGCATGGCGCACTACTTCAGTCGAGCACCCATCCCCTGGGCGCGGGACTTCTGGCCCGCCAACGCGTCGGTGGCGGACGTAGACTTACCCGAAGGCATTGGTTACTTCCGGCACATTGGCATTTATGGCTACCGTGCCAGTGTGCTCAGCCAGTTTGTCAGCTGGCCGCCGGCACCGACAGAACAGGTGGAAGCGCTGGAACAGCTCCGGGCCTTGTATAACGGTGCTCACATCCACGTGGATATTGCTGATCGACCGCCCGCACCGGGCGTCGATACCGAAGAGGATCTGGCCCGGGTGCGGGCTTTGATAGAAGCAGGAGGAGGTTATGCCTGACCAGGTCAGTGTGTTGTTTGTTTGTCTGGGTAACATCTGTCGTTCGCCAACGGCGGAAGGGGTGTTCCGGCAACTGGTCACTGAGCAGGGAATGACAGAACACCTGCAAATTGACTCCTGTGGCACCGGTAACTGGCATATTGGTAAATCACCGGATGCCCGGGCCATGGCGGCGGCAGACCGTCGCGGTGTTGATATCAGTGACCTGAGGGCCAGGCAGATCAAGGCTGAAGACCTGGACCGGTTTGATTACGTGTTGGTGATGGATAGGCAGAACCTGGCCGATGTCAGGGATATCTGGCACCAGAATGGCGGCACCGAACCTCGCCTTTTTCTTGAGTTTGGTGAGTCCGGCCAGGCCGAGGTGCCGGATCCATACTACGGCGGTGAGGACGGTTTTGAGCGAGTGCTTGACCTGATTCACGAAGCCAGTCAAGGCTTACTGGAGGATATCCGGGGGCGATTGGCTTGAATGGCGCGCTGAGGGTCACCGAGCATGCTGATCTGCGTGAGCTGAACACGCTCGCGATTGCGGCACGGGCTCGTTATTTGATCCGGATTGCCGGCGTGGATGACCTGACCGCGGCACTGGCCTGGGCTGAGGCCCGAGAGCTGGACACCCTGATTCTCGGCGGTGGCAGTAACCTTGTGTTTGCCGGTGATTTTGACGGTGCCGTCCTGCACATACAGATTCGGGGCCGGCATTGGGAAAAAGTAAACGGTGACGACGCCGTACTGGTTCTGGGCGCTGGTGAGAACTGGCATGAGGCGGTTTTATACGCTGCCCGTTCGGGTTACCGGGGCATAGAAAACCTGGCGCTGATTCCCGGCACTGCCGGCGCTGCGCCGGTGCAGAACATTGGTGCCTACGGTGTTGAACTTGGCGATACCCTGGTAAGTGTGACAGCTTTGGATCGTGTTACCCGGGGTGTGGTTACCCTGGCCGCCGGCGATTGCCAGTTTGGATACCGTGACAGCCTGTTCAAACGGCAGCCTGGCCGCTACATCATCCTTGAACTTAGACTAAAGCTTTCCCGATCCTTGCCATTAAAGCTGGATTACCGGGATCTTCAGGATTATCTCGGGGATACCGATATCAACGCCCTTACGCCTCTGGAGGTTGCGGAAGCGGTGATGGCGGTGCGGCACCGCAAGCTGCCGGATCCCGCCGTCTTGCCTAACGCCGGCAGCTTCTTCAAGAATCAGGTGATCAATCAGGTGGCGTTCGAAAGGTTGCAGGAGCGCTTTCCCGACGTGGTGTTCTATCCGGTAGAGCAGGGTGTCAAACTGGCTGCGGCCTGGTTGATTGACCAGGCTGGCTGGAAAGGCTTTCGCAATACCCGGGTGGGTGTTCATAACCGCCAGGCCCTGGTCCTGATCAACCACTCGGGGGGCTCTGGTGCCGAGGTGCTGGCGCTGGCGGACGAGGTGCGCCGGTCTGTGCAGGAAACCTTCGGGGTTGAGCTTGAAATGGAACCGGGGGTCGTTGGCGCCCGTTAGAGTGGCTGGTCAGAAAACCGCCCGGCTGCCCTTGCAGGCAGCCCAAGCGATGATCGAGCGGCCTCAGAGGCCGCCCTTCGGGGAGGCTTTCACCAGGAACGCCAGCGTTTCTTCCACCGGGATGTCCTGTTTCTCTTCATCGCGGCGGCCCTTGTATTCCAGGGTGCCGGCGGTCAGCCCGCGCTCTGAAATCACGAACCGGTGAGGAATGCCCATCAATTCCATATCGGCGAACTTCACGCCCGGGCGTTCGTTACGGTCATCCAGCAGTACGTCGTAACCCGCCTGGCGCAACTGGCTGTAAAGTTTCTCGCCAGCTTCGGCCACTACCGCATTCTTGTGGGCATTGAGAGTAACAATGGCCACCTGGAACGGAGCGATGGCGTCTGGCCAGATGATGCCCTTGTCGTCATGGTTCTGTTCGATAGACGCGGCCACAATGCGGGAAACGCCGATGCCGTAGCAGCCCATTTCCATGATCACCGTCTTGCCGTTTTCATCCAGAACGGTGGCGTTCATGGCGGAGCTGTACTTGTTACCCAGTTTGAAGATGTGGCCGACCTCGATACCACGGCGGATCTCCAGGGTACCCTTGCCATCCGGGCTGGGATCACCTTCCTCCACGTTGCGCAGGTCTTCTACCCGGCCCAGGGGTACGTCGCGCTCCCAGTTAACACCGGTCAGGTGGTAGTCGTCCTTGTTGGCACCACACACGAAGTCTGCAAGGTGGGCAGCGCTGCGGTCGACGATCACAGGCACAGCCAGATTGACCGGGCCGATAGAGCCGGGTTTGCAGCCAATGGCCTTTTCGATTTCTTCATCGGTGGCCATGGTCAGCGGCTCGGCAATACCGTTCAGGTTTTCTGCCTTGATGTCATTCAGGGTGTGATCGCCCCGGAGAATCAGTGCAACCAGGCCGGACTCGCCGTTCTCGTCGGCTTCACCTTTGACCAGCAGGGTCTTCACGCTGCGCTCTGCCGGCAGGCCGAGGAACTGGGAAACGGCTTCGATGGTTTTCTGGCCTGGCGTGTGCACTTCGGTCATGGCCTCGCCGGGCGCCGGGCGCTCGCCCGCAGGGGCGATGGCTTCGGCTTTTTCGATGTTGGCGGCGTAATCGCTTTCAGTACTGAACACGATGGCGTCTTCGCCGGAGGATGCCAGCACATGGAACTCGTGGGAGGCACTGCCACCAATGGCACCGGAATCCGCCTGCACCGGCCGGTAATCCAGCCCGAGGCGATCAAAGATGTTGCAGTAGGTCTGGTGCATGACCTGGTAGGTGTCATCCAGCGAAGCTGCGTTCAGGTGGAAGGAGTAGGCGTCCTTCATAATGAACTCGCGGGCACGCATAACGCCGAAGCGGGGGCGGCGCTCATCACGGAACTTGGTCTGGATCTGATAAAAGTTAGCCGGCAGTTCCTTGTAGCTTTTCAGCTCGTTGCGGATCAGGTCGGTGATGACTTCTTCGTGGGTCGGGCCAAAGCAGAAGTCACGGCCGTGGCGGTCATTCATGCGCAGCAGTTCGCCGCCGTACTGCTCCCAGCGCCCGGATTCCTGCCAGAGTTCGGCTGGCTGTACGGCCGGCATCAGAACTTCCTGGGCTCCACTCTTGTCCATCTCTTCGCGAACAATTCGTTCCACCTTGCGCAGGGTGCGCAGGCCCATGGGGAGCCAGGTGTAGAGGCCTGCGGCCAGCTTCCGGATCATTCCGGCGCGCAGCATCAGCTGATGGCTGATAATCTCTGCATCTGAGGGTGTCTCTTTCTGGGTGGCAATCAGGTAACGGCTTGCTCGCATCGTGTCTTCCGCTTTATTGAAAAGTGGGGGTTAAGACTAATTGGCAGGGCTTCTGGCCTGCTTCTGCCTTTCTTTGTCGTAAAGTGGACGTTATTGTACGGAGCCTGCTTCACAAGGTACAGATGATGACTGACGAATCTATCGACGTAACACCTCGCCGGCGACCGGTTCAGGCGCGCAGTCGGGAGCGGGTGGGCAATATCCTCAGCCATGCCGCGGCCATTTTTCATGAGAACGGGGTAGATGGCACCAGTATGTCCGCCATTGCCCGGCAATCTGGCATGTCGTTAGCGTCCCTTTACCGCTATTTTCCAAACAAGGCGGCCATCGTTCATGCCATTGCCGAAGGGCATGTCGAGAAAATGGAAACCGCGCTGCGGGAGAAACTGCCCGAGCTGAGCCTGCACGACGCGGTGGATGTGCTGATTGATCAGTTCTATGACTTCTACCGCACCGAACCTGCGTACTCGGCAATCTGGAGCGGCGTTGAGTCCATGCCAGAGCTGCGGGAACTGGATCTGCGGGAACTCTACAGCAACGCCCGTGACCTGGATGCCCGGCTCCAGCAGGAGTATCCGGCGTTGCCGAAGGAACGCAGCTGGACCGCCAGCCTGTTGTTGCCCCGATCTGCCGGAACCATCCTCAGGCTCGCAGCCACCCTGCCGGACGACCAGGGGCAGCAGTTAGTGGTGGAATTGAAGTGTATGGCCAGGGCTTACCTGGCAGAGCTGGCCCGTCAGGAAAGATAGCCCAGGGGCAGGGCGGTACTGTCGATTACCCTCCGCAGTACAAAGCTGGAGTGCACCCCACTGACACCCTGAATCCGGGTAATGCGATTAAGCAGAAACTGGTGATAGTGGTCCATGTCTGGCACCACCACTTTCAGCATGTAGTCGGCACTCTGGCCGGTGATCAGGTAGCACTCCTGAACCTCGGGAAAGACCGCCACCTGTTCCTCGAAAGCGGCAAAGCGTTCCGGTGTATGTCGGTCCATGCCAATCAGGATGATGGCGGTCAGCGACAACCCCAGTTTTTTGTGGTCCAGAATCGTCACCGTGCGCACTATGATGCCCGCGTCTTCAAGCGCCCGCACCCGGCGCAGACAGGGGGAGGGTGAAAGCCCGACTTTCTCCGCCAGTTGCTGGTTGGTTAGTGAGCCGTCCTTCTGCAATTGTTCCAGGATTTTCCGGTCAGTTTTGTCAATTCTGACCAGTGCCTTGTCATTGCTCGCAATCATATGCTGTAAATCCTGACTTGTTGGCAATATGTGGCTTATGAATAACGGTTTTGGGCTGAAATAGCAACCAAATAGCGCGGTTTGGGCGTTACACTCTCTCCATTGATACGAACAGCGAAAGGAATGTTCCGTTATGGCCTTTGATCATCGTAAATACGTCGCCTTCAAACCGGTTGCCAAGAAAGACCGCCGCTGGCCGGACCAGGTCATCGAGAAAGCACCCACCTGGTGTGCTGTCGACCTGCGGGATGGCAACCAGTCGCTGATCAAGCCCATGTCCGTTGCCCAGAAACAGCGCCTGTTCGATTTGCTGGTCAAGCTTGGCTTCAAGGAAATCGAGATTGGTTTTCCGGCCGCCAGCCAGCCGGATTTTGATTTCTGCCGCAAGCTGATCGAAGAAAACCGGATTCCGGACGATGTGAAGATTCAGGTGCTGACCCAGGCCCGCCCGGAACTGATTGAACGCACTTACGAGGCTTTGCAGGGCGCAAAACAGGCTATCGTGCACGTGTACAACTCCACGTCTACCGTGCAGCGGGAGCAGGTATTTGGTCTCGATCGGGCCGGCATCCGAGAGATTGCTGTCAACGGCGCCACCCTGGTGAAAGAGATCGCAGCCCGTTACCCGGACACCGACTGGACTTTCCAGTATTCCCCGGAGAGCTTCACCGGCACCGAGCTGGACTTCGCTGCGGAAGTGATTGATGCGGTTACCGACGTGTGGCGTCCGGATCAGGGGCAGCCGGTGATTATCAATCTGCCGGCAACCGTAGAGATGTCGACCCCCAACGTGTTTGCCGACCAGGTGGAGTGGATTTGCGAGAACATCCGCTACCGCGAGCACATCAGCATCAGTCTGCATACCCATAACGACCGGGGGTGTGCGGTTGCAGCGGCCGAACTGGGCGTGATGGCTGGCGCTGACCGAATTGAAGGGACCCTGATGGGTAACGGGGAGCGCACTGGCAACATGGATCTGGTAACCATGGCCATGAACCTGTATTCACAGGGCATTGATCCGACCCTGGACTTGTCCGGCATGGCAGAAATTACCGAGGTGGTGGAAGCCTGTACCGAGATTTCCACCCACCCGCGTCATCCGTATGCGGGCGAGCTGGTGTTCACCGCCTTCTCTGGCAGCCACCAGGACGCCATCCGTAAGTGCCTGGCCCGCCGCAACGAGGGCGACGCCTGGAACGTGGCCTACCTGCCTATCGATCCGTTCGATGTGGGTCGTCGCTATGAGGAGGTGGTGCGCATCAATAGCCAGTCCGGCAAGGGTGGCGTTGCTTATGTACTGGAGCGGGACTACGACATTACCCTGCCGCGTTGGTTGCAGATCGAATTCAGTAAGGTGGTCCAGAAAGAAGCCGAGACCAACGGTGGCGAAATTGACTCCCACACCATCCACCGCCTGTTCGAAGACCGCTACCTGAAGGTTCATGAAGACTGGTCACTGCGTTCCTACGATTTGCATCGGGACGAAGAGGGTGTTCGTGCAGAAGTGGTGGTCGGTAGCGACACTTCTCCCGTGACCTTTGAAGGCCGCGGCCTGGGTGCGGTTGAAGCGGTGTCTGACGGCCTGGCCAAACGATTTGGCGTCACGGTGGCGGTAGAGGCATACGATGAGTTTGCCCTGGGCGAGGGCACCAACGCCAATGCCTTGGCCTGTATTCGCCTGACCGCCAATGGTCAGCATTGCAGCGCAGCGGCCCTGGCGGAAGATACCACCTCGGCAACCCTGCAGGCGCTGTTTTCAGCAGTGGCTCAGGCGGTGGGTACGGATATGCCGGCAGCAAAGACGCCGGAAGCGGCGGAAGCGGTCTGATAGCCGGTTCTGTCTACGCCAGAACGCAGAACGGCCGGCAAAGTTGCCGGCCGTTCTGTTTTCCGTCTGCCCGTGAGGGGCATCCGGCGGTAAACCTTTGCCCTTACAGAGGGGTTACGTTTTCCGCCTGGGGGCCTTTGGGTCCCTGAGTAACGGTAAACTGCACCTGCTGACCTTCTGTCAGGGTACGGAAACCGTTGGAGTTGATTGCACTGTAGTGAACGAAAACGTCACTGCCGCCTTCCTGGGCAATAAAGCCAAAGCCCTTGGATTCGTTGAACCACTTCACGTGGCCAGTTTTGGTATCGGACATCGATCTTTCCTGTCTTTCTGAAAATTTGCCCTCACGGGACCTTCTTGTTTCGCACAGACTCTGGATCCATACAAACGCGGTTTCCGCCTGAGCGGAAGCCGTCGATGCTGAGTCGTCCGGAGCGTACTGAGGAAGGGGCAACGCGAAGCCTGGGCAGGACGTTGTAGCGCATTCGTCAAATACCGCTGCAGAAGAGCACAGCAATTTTCAGTATAGACCGACTTTGGGGAGCGTCAATTGTTTTTTTAGTGATCAGTGTCGGGATTTTAGTTGATAAAAAACAATGGGTTGTCATAAGGATGAAACACAACTCTGCCGGTCTTTGAGGCAGAGTTGTGTTGTGGTCCGTGTACACGGGTGGGATAGGTCAGCGCACGAATTTCTCGCTGATCTCTTCCAGAATGGCAGGATCATCAATGGTGCTGGGTACGCTGTACTCTTCGCCGTCCGCAATCTGGCGGATCACGCGGCGCAGAATCTTGCCAGACCGGGTCTTCGGTAAACGCTCTACCACCATGGCCCGACGGAAGCAGGCTATGGCGCCAATCTTGTCGCGGACCATTTCTACCAGTTCTTCTTCCAGTTCATCCTGGTCTATGGTTGCGCCGTCCTTGATCAGCACCAGGCCGACCGGGATCTGGCCCTTCATGTCGTCGTGGGCGCCTACAACACAGCATTCCGCGACTGCTGGGTGAGAAGCCACCACCTCTTCCATTTCGCCGGTGGACAGGCGATGTCCGGCGACATTGATCACGTCATCGGTCCTGCCCATGATGAACACGTAGCCGTCGTCATCAATAAAGCCGCCGTCGCCGGAGCTGTAAAAGCCGGGAATCGGATTCAGGTAGCTGCTCTGGAAGCGTTTGTCGTCGCCCCATACGGTCATCAGGCACCCCGGTGGCAGGGGCAGTTTGACGGCTATCTGGCCTTGTTCGCCGGCCGGTACCTGGCTGCCTTCCATATCGACGACCTGCACATTGAAGCCGGGTGACGGTACCGTCGCCGAGCCCGGTTTGGTGGTCATCATTTCAATGCCTACCGGGTTGCAGCAGATGGCCCAGCCGGTTTCGGTCTGCCACCAGTGGTCGAGAATCGGCAGGCCCGTGTGTTCCTTCAGCCATTCGTAGGTGGGCGGGTCCAACCGCTCGCCGGCCAGGAAAATGCGTTTTAGCGACGAGACATCGTAGCGGCTTAGCTGGTCTGCCTCGGGGTCTTCCTTGCGTACCGCGCGGAAGGCGGTGGGCGCGGTGAACAGCATGTTCACCTTGTGATCCTGGACTACCCGCCAGAACGCACCGGCGTCCGGAGTTTTCACCGGTTTGCCTTCATACAGGATGGTGGTGCAGCCGGCGAACAGAGGCGCATAGACAATGTAGCTGTGGCCTACCACCCAGCCCACGTCTGACGCCGCCCAGAAGACATCGCCGGGTTTGGCGTCGTAGACCAGTTTCATGCTGTATTTGAGGGCCACGGCATGGCCGCCGTTATCCCGCACCACGCCTTTTGGTTTGCCGGTGGTGCCGGAGGTGTAAAGTACATAAAGCGGGTCGGTGGCTTTCACTGGCACCGGGTCTGCTGGCTCCGCATTGGCGGTCATGTCGTTCCAGTCGTAATCCCGTCCTTCCGACAGGTTGGCTGTGACTTGCGGCCGCTGGTACACCACACATAGCTCAGGCTTGTGGCTGGATTGCTCAATGGCCCTGTCCACCAACGGTTTGTATTCAATGACCTTGGTGACTTCAATGCCGCAGGAGGCAGTGATCAGCGCCTTGGGCTTGGCATCCTCAATACGCACGGCAAGTTCGTGGGCAGCAAACCCACCGAACACTACTGAGTGGATGGCGCCCAGGCGGGCACAGGCCAGCATGGCAATGGCTGCCTGCGGAATCATTGGCATGTAGATAATGACCCGGTCACCCTTCTCGATCCCGCGAGCACGCAGGGCGCCGGCAAACAGGGCTACTTCATCCCGTAATTCGTCATAGGTGAAGTGTTGCTGGCTGTTAGTCACCGGCGAATCGTAAATCAGGGCTGTCTGTTGACCACGGCCCGCCCGGATGTTGGCGTCAAGGGCCACGTCGCTGGTATTCAGAAGGCCATCGGGGAACCACTGGCCGTGACCGTTATCGAGTGCCTGCCAGATGGTGTTCGGGGTTTCGATCCAGTCAATGTTCTGGGCCTGCTCGCGCCAGAAGTCATCCCGTTGGTCGATGGACCGGCGGAACTCGGAGTGGTATGTCATGCTTTCCACCTCAGTTGTGCTGTTATTGTTCTGTGGCTGTTATGCACAACTGTAGGAGCTTTAGAAACAGGGGCTACTAGACCATAGGCGTAGTTGCCCGTTTTTGTCTGGTCAATCCCCTTTGGAATTGATCTCCGTCACCTTCGCAGAAACGCTGCCGTGGCCCAGCCGGGCGGTGATGGCGGAGCCTTCGCCAAGCTGGCTGGCGTCACGAACAATCTGGTTCTGCTCATCCCTGACAATCGCGTAACCCCGCCCCAGGGTGGCGAGCGGGCTGACAACGTGGAGTGCCTGGGCGTTGTATTGGTAACGTTCCTGTTGTTGCTTCAGGTAGTGGCGGGTTGCCATCTCCAACCGCTCGTGGAGACGGGTCACCTGGTCCCGGGCGGTGATCAGTGTCCGGCGTGGGGATTGGGTGGCAAGGCGCTGGGTCAGGTGATCGGCTTTTACCCGGGTTTGGATGAGTCGCTGGGCGATCGCCTTGTTCAGCCGTACGTCCAGCTCATCCATGCGCTGCGCCTTTTCCTGCAACTCCCGGCGCGGGTCCCGCAGCCGCGCAGACAGGTGGCCGAGCTGGGTGTGCAGGCGCTGGGTTAACCGGCGCGCCGCCTGACTCAGCCTCAGTTCCTGCTCGTTCAGCCGGCGCAGCCAGTGGCTCTGGTCCGGGGAAACCTTCTCAGCGGCCGCCGAGGGTGTCGGGGCGCGAAGGTCTGCCACGAAATCGGCAATGGTCACGTCAACCTCGTGGCCCACCGCGCTGACAGTTGGAATGCTGCAGCTGGCGATAGCCCGGGCTACTGCTTCTTCATTGAAACACCACAGGTCTTCCAGTGAGCCGCCGCCGCGCCCGATGATCAATACATCGGCCACGCCGTGTTGCTGGGCGCGCTGGATCGCGTTGACGATGTCGGCCGTGGCGGCCTGGCCCTGAACTGCTGTGGGGTAGAGGGTGACGGGGATGGCCGGGCAGCGGCGGGCCAGCACGGTCAATATGTCATGGATGGCGGCACCCGTGGGTGAGGTCACCACGCCAATGTGGCGCGGTGTGGCTGGAACCGGTTTTTTTCGGGCCGGGTCAAACAAGCCCTCCGATTGCAGTTTCAGCTTCAGGGCCTCAAAGGCCTGTTGCAATTCGCCCAGCCCTGCCGGCTCCAGGTGTTCAACGATGATCTGATAGTCGCCCCGGTTCTCATAGAGTGTGACCTTGCCGCGGATGCGAATCTGGTCGCCTTCACGGGGCAGGGTGCGCAGGCGTTGATTGGCACCCCGGAACATGGCACAGCGTACCTGGCACTTCTGGTCCTTCAGGGAGAAATACCAGTGCCCGGAGGAAGGTCTTGAAAATCCGGACAATTCGCCCTCCACCCACACCTGCATAAAGCTGGTTTCCAGCAGATGTCGTGCCTGATGGTTGAGTTCACTGACCGACAGGGCCCGGGGCCGGGAATCCGGATAAGGGGGTATCAAAGGGCGCGCTCCGTGATTATTCATACGCAATAGCCGAAAGAGAGGGGTAAAAATAACGGAAATTCAAAAAGATGCAACCAAACGCCAAAAACCTCGCGGTTTACTGTCTGTTGGCACCACTTTATAATAGATCGATTAAGGATTTTGCTTTGCTGTGCCGCCGCGGGTACAGCATGGAATTTCCAAACTTAGCATGTTCAAAAGGCGGACCCAAATGCTGCGTATTGCCGAAGAAGCCCTCACGTTTGACGACGTTCTCCTCGTGCCCGGATATTCCGAAGTTCTGCCTCATCAGGTGGAGCTGAAGACTCAGTTGACCAAAGGCATCACCCTGAATATTCCGCTGGTGTCATCGGCCATGGATACGGTCACTGAAGCCGAGCTGGCCATTGCCATGGCTCAGGAAGGCGGCATCGGCATCATGCACAAGAACATGTCAGTGGAGCAGCAGGCAGCTGCCGTACGCAAGGTCAAGAAATATGAAAGTGGTGTGGTGAAAGATCCGATCACCGTCACACCGGAGACAACGGTTCGGGAACTGGTGGATATCACCATGGCCAACAGCATTTCCGGCCTTCCGGTTGTCGACGGCACTGATCTGGTCGGCATCGTCACCGGGCGTGATATCCGCTTCGAAAGCCGGATGGATACCCTGGTGCGTGACATCATGACTCCGAAGGAAAAGCTGGTTACGGTCAAAGAGGGTGCCAGCCTGGAGGAAATCAAGGAACTGCTGCACCGTCACCGCATTGAAAAAGTTCTGGTAGTGAACGACGAATTCGAATTGCGGGGCCTGGTTACCGTCAAGGATATCCAGAAAGCCAAAGACTACCCGCTGGCCTGCAAAGACGAGCAGGGCCGTCTGCGAGTGGGTGCGGCGGTGAGCACCGGTGGCGATACCGATGCCCGGATTGCAGCGCTTGCCGAAGCCGGCGTGGATGTGATTGTCGTGGATACCGCCCATGGCCATTCCAAGGGTGTGATTGACCGGGTTCGCTGGGTAAAGCAGAACTACCCTGATGTTCAGGTGATTGGCGGTAACATTGCCACCTCGGGTGCGGCGATTGCCCTGGCTGATGCCGGCGCGGATGCGGTCAAGGTGGGCATCGGTCCCGGCTCCATCTGTACCACCCGCATTGTCGCCGGCATTGGTGTGCCGCAGATTTCGGCGGTGTCCAATGTGGCAGCGGCGCTGAAAGAGCGCGGCGTACCCGTGATTGCCGATGGTGGTATCCGGTTCTCCGGTGATATCGCAAAAGCCATCGCAGCGGGCGCTCACAGCGTCATGATCGGTAGCCTGCTGGCGGGTACTGACGAAGCTCCGGGTGAAGTGGAATTGTTCCAGGGCCGGAGTTACAAGGCTTATCGTGGTATGGGATCCATTGGTGCCATGGGGCAGGGTTCCAGCGACCGCTATTTCCAGGACGCCAGCAAAGGTATTGAAAAACTGGTGCCGGAAGGCATTGAAGGCCGTGTGGCCTGCAAAGGCCCCATGCGCAACATCGTGCACCAGTTGGTGGGTGGCTTGCGTGCATCCATGGGTTACACAGGCAGTGCAACCATGGATGAGATGCGTACCAAGCCGGAATTTGTGCGCATTACCAACGCCGGGATGCGTGAGAGCCACGTGCACGACGTGACCATCACCAAAGAAGCTCCCAACTACCGAATCGGCTAAAAACTGCCTGATTTGACGCGGCCCGGTTTCCGGGCCGCGCTGTTTTTTTAAAGCCCGAGGACTCCATGGCTCAGAACATTCACGACCACCGTATCCTGATTCTTGATTTCGGTTCCCAGTACACCCAGCTGATCGCCCGCCGTGTGCGCGAAATCGGCGTGTACTGTGAAATCAAGGCCTTTGACGTAACAGACGAAGAACTCAACGAGTTCAATCCCAAAGGCATCATCCTGGCGGGTGGTCCGGAATCGGTAACCCAACTGGGTGGTCCCCGTGCACCGGAAGGGCTGTTCGACAAAGGCATTCCGATTCTGGGCATCTGCTACGGCATGCAGACCATGGCGGAGCAACTGGGCGGCCGTGTTGCCAGCTCTGAGAAGCGCGAATTCGGCTACGCTCAGGTGAAAGTCCGGGCCAAGGGCCCTCTGCTGCAGGACATTACCGACCACCTGACACCTGCGGGTGAATCCCTGCTTGACGTCTGGATGAGCCACGGTGACAAAGTAGTTGTCATGCCGGAAGGCTTTGAACTTTTAGCCTCTACCGAGAGCGCGCCGATTGCCGCCATGCAGGACCTCAGCCGTAACCTGTACGGTGTCCAGTTCCATCCGGAAGTGACCCACACCCTCCAGGGTAAGCGGATTCTCGAGCACTTTGTCCTGAATATCAGCGGCTGTGAGGCCCTGTGGACACCGGCCAAGATTGTTGATGACGCCGTTCGCCAGATTCGTGAGCAGGTAGGCTCCGAAAAGGTTCTGCTGGGGCTGTCTGGCGGTGTGGATTCCTCGGTAACCGCCGCCTTGCTGCACAAGGCCATCGGCGACCAGCTCACCTGTGTGTTTGTGGATAACGGCCTGCTGCGCCTGCACGAGGGCGATCAGGTGATGGACATGTTCGCCAGCAACATGGGCGTTAAAGTCATCCGTGCCGACTCCGAAGACCTGTTCCTGTCAAAGCTCAAGGGTGTTAACGATCCTGAGCAGAAGCGCAAAATCATCGGCAACACCTTTATTGATGTATTTGATGCCGAGGCCGCCAAGATCAAAGACGTGAACTGGCTGGCCCAGGGCACCATCTACCCGGATGTGATCGAATCTGCCGCCTCCAAAACCGGTAAAGCCCATGTCATCAAGTCCCACCATAATGTGGGTGGCCTGCCGGAAACCATGAAGATGAAACTGGTTGAGCCGCTGCGGGAGCTGTTCAAAGACGAAGTTCGCAAGATTGGCCTTGAGCTCGGCCTGCCGTACGACATGGTTTACCGCCACCCGTTCCCGGGGCCGGGTCTGGGTGTCCGTATTCTTGGCGAAGTGAAAAAGGAATACGCAGAGATCCTGCGCCGCGCCGATGCCATCTTCCTGGAAGAGTTGCACCGTGCGGATCTGTACCACAAGACCAGTCAGGCGTTCGCGGTGTTCCTGCCGGTGAAATCCGTCGGTGTGGTAGGCGATGCCCGCCGTTACGAATACGTGATTGCCATCCGGGCTGTGGAGACCGTGGACTTCATGACCGCACGCTGGGCGCGCCTGCCGTATGATCTGCTGGAAACGGTTTCCAACCGGATCATTAACGAGATTTCTGGCGTTTCCCGTGTGACCTACGACATCTCTTCCAAGCCACCCGCGACGATTGAGTGGGAGTAAGTCGAGGCAGGGGATAAGGGATAGTGAGCGACACTCCGGAAGATCGGCGCTGGATGGCCAGGGCACTGGAGCTTGCCGCCCAGGCCGGGGCAGCCGGTGAAGTGCCGGTTGGCGCCATTGTTGTTCTGGATGGCAGGGAGATTGGGGCGGGTTTCAATGCCCCGATTTCCCACTGCGACCCGACCGCCCATGCGGAAATCAGAGCCCTGCGGGATGCTGCGGCTCGGGTGGGGAACTACCGGTTGGCGGGTGCTACGCTGTATGTAACCCTGGAGCCCTGCACAATGTGTGTGGGAGCTATTGTCCACGGTCGTATCAGCCGGTTAGTGTATGGTGCCGCTGAGCCCAAAGCGGGTGCCGTCGAGTCGGCCAGAAGAACCCTTGAAGAGCCGCATCTGAACTGGCGGGTAGAGGTTTGCGGGGGCGTGATGGCCGAACCGTGCGGTCGGGTGATCTCCGAATTTTTCAGCCGGCGCCGTCGGGAAATCCGGCAGCGCCGCCAACAACACTCAGGGAAGGGAAGCACAGACTCATGAAAGTTCTTGTTACCGGCGGTGCCGGATATATCGGCAGCCACGTTGTGCGTCAGTTGGCAGCAGCGGGCCACGACATTGTGGTGTTTGATAACCTCTCTACCGGCTATCGCTGGGCGGTAACCGCCGGGGAGCTGGTGGAAGCCGACCTGGCGGATGAAGACGCGATAGAAGCCGTATTTTCCGCCCATAAGTTCGAAGCGGTGCTGCACTTTGCAGCGAACATCGTGGTGCCGGAGTCTGTCGCCAATCCCCTCAAGTACTACAGTAATAACACCCGTAACACTCTGAATCTGCTGAAAGCGGTTGAACGCCACCAGGTGCCGTATATGGTGTTTTCTTCCACCGCGGCGGTCTACGGCATGCCAGAGGAAACGGTGCTGACAGAAGACCTGCCGCTGGCACCTATCAATCCCTATGGCGCCTCCAAGATGATGAGCGAGCGGATGATGATGGACCTGGCTGCGGCCAGTAACCTTAGCTACGTTATCCTGCGCTACTTCAATGTGGCCGGCGCTAATCCGGAGGGACTGCTGGGGCAGGCAACGCCGGAGGCGACGCACCTGATCAAAGTGGCCTGCGAATGTGTGACCGGTCAGCGCGATGGTATGAGTGTATTCGGCACTGACTACGAAACCCGCGATGGCACCTGTATCCGCGACTATATCCATGTGGAAGACCTGGCAAAGGCCCACGTGATGGCGCTGGATTACATGGCTGGCGGTGGCGAGTCTCTGGTGCTCAACTGTGGTTACGGCCGCGGCTTTACCGTGCGAGAAGTCATTGATGTGGTCAAGGCGGAATCCGGTGTCGATTTTCCGGTAACTGAAACCGGCCGTCGCGCCGGCGACCCGGCGGCACTGATGGCCGACAACACGCGAATCAAGAATGTTCTGGGCTGGCAGCCGGATTACGATGACCTCAATACCATCGTGCGCACCGCCCTGGCCTGGGAAGCGGTCTGGCAGAAGAAAAAAGCTTCTCGATAACACTCTCAAACAACGATTTTCAGGAACTTTTAAATGAAGATTACGATTTTCGGAACCGGATACGTGGGCCTGGTAACAGGTGCCTGTCTTGCGGATGTTGGTCACGATGTGCTTTGTATGGATGTGGATCAGGGCAAGATCGAGAAACTGAAGAACGGTAAGATTCCAATTTACGAGCCAGGCCTCGATAGCATTGTTAAACACACCGTGGAAGCCGGCCGCCTGTCGTTCACCACCGACACCGAACAGGCTGTCAAACATGGCACCCTTCAGTTTATTGCCGTGGGCACGCCGCCGGATGAAGACGGCTCTGCCGATCTGCAATACGTGCTCGCGGTGGCGAAATCCATCGGTCAGTACATGGATGACTACAAGGTGGTTGTCGACAAGTCCACTGTGCCGGTAGGTACCGGTGACAAGGTCAAGGCAGCGGTGCGTGCACAGCTCGACAAGCGCGGCCTGGAGCTGGATTTCGACGTGGTTTCCAACCCGGAATTCCTGAAAGAAGGCGCCGCCATCAATGACTTCATGAAGCCGGACCGCATTGTGGTGGGTACCGACAGCGAACAGGCGGCGGAGTTGTTGCGGGAGGTTTACTACCCGTTCAACCGCAACCACGACCGGATGATCTTTATGGATATCCGTTCGGCGGAACTCACCAAATACGCTGCCAACTCCATGCTGGCCACCAAGATCAGCTTCATGAACGAAATGTCTAACCTGGCTGAACGCCTGGGTGCCGACATCGAAGCGGTACGCCGGGGCATTGGTTCCGACCCCCGTATCGGCTACCACTTCATCTACCCTGGCTGCGGCTATGGAGGCTCCTGCTTCCCGAAAGACGTACAGGCCCTGGCCCGGACGGCAGGTGATTGCGATTACGAGGCCAAGTTGCTGAATGCGGTAGAAGCCGTTAACTACGCTCAGAAACACGTGCTGTTCGACAAGATCAGCCACTTCTTCCAGGGTGATCTGAAAGGCAAGGTGGTTGCGGTCTGGGGCCTGGCCTTCAAACCGAACACTGACGACATGCGTGAAGCCTCCTCGCGGACGCTGATGGAAAATCTCTGGAAGGCCGGAGCTGCGGTGCAGGCGTTTGATCCGGAAGCCATGGAAGAAACCCAGCGCATCTACGGTGACCACGAAGGCCTGACCCTGTGTGGCACCAAAGAACAGGCCTTGAAAGGTGCCGATGTGCTGGCCATCTGTACCGAGTGGAAAGAATTCCGTTCGCCGGACTTCGACCTGATTGCCGGTGCCCTGAAACAGCCAGCGGTGTTTGACGGTCGTAACCTGTACGAGCCGGAAATGCTCGAGCGCCATGGTCTGGTTTACTACGCCATTGGCCGCGGCCGTAACCAGTTTCATTCCGCGGGCTGATCGAGAGGGCCGGTGATGTTTCAGCTACACGAAAGGCTCGCGGCAGATACCTACTACCTGGGTTGCAGCCGCCTGTGTGAAATCCTGTTGATGAACGACAGCACCTGGCCCTGGATAATTCTGGTGCCGGCGGTGCCGGACATCCGGGAAATCTACCAGCTGGACCATAAGCAACAGGTGCGGTTGCTGGAAGAGTCTTCCACGCTTAGCCAGGGCATGATGGAGCTTTTCAGGGGCGACAAGATGAATGTGGCGGCGCTGGGTAACATGGTGCCGCAGCTTCATTTGCACCACATCGTGCGCTTTGAAGGTGACCCGGCCTGGCCAGGCCCTGTGTGGGGCAAGCAGCCACCGGTGCCCTATGAAGGGGCTGCACTGGCGCAGGTCAAAGAGAAGCTGAAACCGCTTCTCCATCATCTCACTTGAACTTCAATGGTTTTATTCCCGGCCCTGCTGCCACTGCGCCAGGGTCTGGGAGCCCACCAGAATCATCCGCAGCTCGGTTTTGAGCTTGTGCTTTAGTTCCTCCCGCTCCTTGGGCGTCGCATCCAGCGCCTCCGCGCCTTGATTGAAAACCAGTGTCACCATGGCTTCGGCCACAACCCGGGCATCGGCCAGAGGCTTGTTCTGTTCATCCGCAAACCGTCCAAGGTCATCTGCCAGTTCCGTAACGAAATGATCGATCTCGGCCTTGACGGCGGTTCGGAACGGTTTCGATACTCCGGTGCGCTCGCGCAGCATCAGGCGGAACAGGTTGGAGTTGTTGCCCAGATACTCCATAAACGTATCGACAGATGTCGAGATGGCGCTGCCGTCACGGGCTATTCGCTTGCGCGCCTGGCGCATTAACTGTCGTAGCGCAACACCGCCTTCATCAACCAGGGCCAGGCCCAGTTCATCCAGCTCGGAAAAATGCCGGTAGAAGGAGGTGGGGGCAATGCCCGCTTCCCGGGCAACCTCGCGCAAACTCAAGCTGCCAAAGCCCCGATCCGCACTCAGTTGTGCCAGGGCGGCATCCATCAAAGCCCGTCGGGTTTTCAGTTTTTGTTCCGCTCTGGTGGCCAACGTCATACTCCATGGTCCGCTCAAACCATGCATTCTAGCCCCCGGTTTTTTGATAGTCATCCCGGTGTTCAATATCTGGCTTCAATTCTGCTTGGGGACGCCTGATTTTCACAGTCATTGTGTTTATAATGGGCGGCTTTTACCGGCGGCGCCTCAACACCGTGCGGTCAAGAACGACGTAGCGTCGGGCGGGGGGTGTGCTTTCCGAAACCTTGCGGAGCCATGGATGGCGGAGCAGAGCGTACATGGACGTATCCACAGCGTGTTTCGGAAAGCACACCCCCCGCCCGATGCGGCAAACCAAGAACACATTCAGATACAACGGGAACCGATATGCGCAGTCATTATTGCGGTGGGATCAACGAATCCCACATCGATCAGGAAGTCACTCTCTGTGGATGGGTACACCGCCGCCGGGACCACGGTGGGGTTATCTTCCTGGATCTGCGAGATCGGGATGGCATGTCCCAGGTGGTTGTCGATCCTGACACCCCTGAGAGCTTTGCTCTGGCGGAGAAGGTTCGCAGTGAGTTTGTTGTTAAAGTCACCGGCCGCGTGCGTCGCCGTCCGGCGGGCACCGAGAACAGCAACATGCCGACCGGCCAGGTTGAGTTGCTGGGTAAGGAAGTCGTGATCCTGAACGCCGCTGCCACGCCGCCGTTCCCGCTGGACGAGCACGTAGATGTGGGTGAAGACGTTCGTCTGCGCTATCGCTTCATCGATTTGCGCCGCCCGGAAATGATCAACCGTCTGCGTTTCCGTTCCCGGGTAACCAGTTACATCCGCAACTTCCTGGATAGCCGCGGTTTCATGGATGTGGAAACACCGATCCTGACCCGTGCCACCCCCGAAGGCGCCCGTGATTATCTGGTGCCCAGCCGTACCCACGAAGGTTCCTTCTTCGCGCTGCCCCAGTCGCCGCAGCTGTTCAAGCAGATGCTGATGGTATCGGGCGTTGACCGCTACTACCAGATCGCCAAGTGTTTCCGTGACGAAGACCTGCGGGCAGACCGTCAGCCGGAGTTTACCCAGGTCGACATCGAGGCCTCTTTCATTGATGAAGAGACCCTGATGAAGCTCAACGAAGACATGATCCGTGCGCTGTTCAAAGACGTGCTGGATGTGGAGCTGCCGGAATTCCCGCGCATGCCGTATTCCGAGGCCATGCAGCGTTACGGCAGCGACAAGCCGGACCTGCGTATTCCGCTGGAACTGCAAGACGTGAACGACCTGGTGGAAGGCGTGGACTTCAAGGTCTTTGCCGGACCCGCGAAAGATCCGAAAGGCAGTGTTGCAGCCTTGCGTGTGCCGAAGGGTGGTGCGCTGACCCGTAAGCAGATTGACGATTACACCAAGTTTGTCGGCATATACGGGGCCAAGGGCCTGGCCTACATCAAGGTCAATGAGTTGGCCAAGGGCGTCGAAGGCCTGCAGTCGCCGATCATTAAGTTCCTGGGCGACGACGTGGCCATGGCGATCATGGAGCGCGTTGCGGCGGAAGATGGCGACATCGTGTTTTTCGGTGCTGACAAGACCACCGTGGTCAACGAAGCACTGGGCGCATTGCGCATCAAAGTCGGTCATGACCTCGACATGCTTACCTGCGAGTGGGCGCCGATGTGGGTGGTGGACTTCCCGATGTTTGAGGAACTGCCAGACGGCAGCCTCACCGCTATTCACCATCCATTCACTGCGCCATCCTGCAGCCCGGACGAGCTGGCAGCGGACCCGGCCAATGCGTTGTCCCGCGCCTACGACATGGTACTGAACGGCACCGAGCTGGGCGGTGGTTCTATCCGTATCCACGACGGCAAAATGCAGGAAACGGTGTTCCGCATCCTGGGTATCGAGGAAGAGGAAGCTCGCGCCAAGTTTGGCTTCCTGCTGGACGCTTTGAAGTTCGGTTGCCCGCCACACGGCGGCCTGGCTTTCGGCCTGGATCGCCTGGTGATGCTGATGACCGGTTCGTCGTCCATCCGGGACGTCATCGCCTTCCCGAAAACCCAGAGCGCCACCTGTCTGATGACCCAGGCGCCGGGTGCGGTAGACGAAAAGCAGCTGAAAGAACTGCATATTCGCCTGCGCCGCTCAGCCAAAGCGGTTGAAGGTAACAAAGCCGAAGACAACGAGTGATGCGCAAGCCCGGAGGTTGCTCCTGGGGCCTCCGGGCTGAGTGCTTTTGCTCAAGCGATCTCTGAGGGCGCGCGGATGGCCATCATCCTGGGTGTAGACCCTGGCTCACGAATCACCGGCTACGGCATCATTCGTGCGGAAGGCCGCCAGATCGAGTATATCGACAGCGGCTGTATCCGGGTGGGTGAAAAGCCCATGGCGGAACGCCTGCAAACCATTTTCCATAGCCTTGCTGTGTTGATTGGTGAGTACCGCCCGGAAGAGTTCGCCATTGAACAGGTGTTCATGGCCCGGAACCCGGATTCAGCCCTTAAGCTGGGGCAGGCCAGGGGTGCGGCGATTGTCAGTGCCGCCAACAGCGGCCTGGCTGTCCATGAATATTCCGCTCGCCAGGTCAAACAGGCGGTGGTTGGTACTGGTGGCGCTGACAAATCCCAGGTTCAGCATATGGTCCAGGCACTGCTGGGTTTGTCCCGCAAGCCCCAGGCAGATGCGGCGGATGCCCTGGCGATCGCACTGTGTCATGCCCACATGAACCAGAGCATACTGAAGCTCGCCGGCAGCGGTGGCAAAGCGCGAAGTGGGCGGGTTCGGCAACAATAACAGGCTCAGACAAGCCCCAGGAGGCCTGCATTGATCGGTAGAATCCGAGGCGTATTAATAGAGAAGGCCCCCGGCCACGCACTGGTGGAGTGCTCCGGTTTGGGTTATGAAGTCGACATTCCCTACACCACCTTCTTTCACCTGCCGGAAACCGGGCAGGAAGTTACCCTACACACGCATTTTGCGGTCAGAGAAGATGCCCAGAGCCTGTATGGCTTTGCCTCCCGGCTGGATCGCAATCTTTTCCGGCTGCTGATCAAGGTCAATGGCGTTGGCCCTAAACTGGCTGTCGGCATACTGTCCGGCCTGGATGCCCAACAGTTTATACGCTGTGTTGAGGCCCGCGATGTCAGCGCCCTGGTGAAGCTGCCGGGGGTCGGTAAGAAAACCGCCGAGCGACTCCTGATTGATATGGCTGACCGCATTGGCCAACTGGAAGGGCAGTTCACCCCGACGGTACCCGGTTCAGCGGCTCCGGGCGGCTCCACAACAGCGCCGCAGGCAAGTCACGATGCGAGAGACGAGGCCGAGGCCGCGTTGATTGCCCTGGGCTATAAGCCCCAGGAAGCGGCCAAGGCCATCAGCAAGGTGGCTGAGCCAGATATGACCAGCGAGGCGCTGATTCGCCTTGCCCTGCGTAATATGATTCCGGCCGGGTAGTTAACTTGCTCCCCGGTCTTTTTATGTGTCGCCCCATGACACCAATGTGTATAGAGCGTAACGTGACTCCAACCATGCCCTTTGTACAATTGGGGCAACTTGAACGTCAGGCCAAACCTGTGGGCACGTTGTTTATTCCCAGCAAGCGGATAATGCCATGATTGAATCTGACCGACTGATCTCGGCAAAGGCCGGTGAATACGAGGAAGTGCATGATCGGGCCATTCGCCCGACGTTGCTGTCTGAGTATGTGGGTCAGCCGACGGTTCGTGAGCAGATGGAAATTTTCATCTCTGCTGCCCGGGGCCGCCAGGAAGCGCTGGACCACGTGCTGATCTTCGGCCCGCCGGGACTTGGTAAAACCACCTTGGCAAACATTATTGCCAACGAGATGGGGGTGTCGATCAAGACCACCTCTGGCCCGGTACTGGAAAAAGCCGGCGACCTGGCCGCCATGCTGACCAATCTCGAAGAAGGCGATGTGCTCTTTATCGATGAGATTCATCGCCTGAGCGCTGCGGTTGAAGAAGTATTGTATCCGGCGATGGAAGATTATCAGCTGGATATCATGATCGGCGAAGGGCCGGCGGCGCGATCCATCAAGCTGGATTTGCCCCCATTCACCCTGGTGGGTGCCACAACCAGGGCCGGTTTGCTGACATCGCCACTGCGGGACCGTTTTGGCATTGTTCAGCGTCTGGAGTTCTACAACACCCAGGACCTCACGCACATCATTCTACGGTCGGCACGGTTGTCTTCGGTGACCATCGATGAACAGGGGGCGTTCGAGATAGCCCGCCGTTCCCGGGGCACACCACGAATTGCCAACCGCCTGCTGCGGCGGGTGAGGGATTTTGCCGAGGTTCGCTCAGACGGCCACATAACTGCCGACATTGCCGACCAGGCTCTGAACATGTTGAAAGTGGACGACCAGGGCTTTGACCACATGGACCGCCGCCTGTTGCTGGCCATGATCGAAAAGTTTGATGGGGGGCCGGTGGGTGTGGAAAGCCTGGCTGCGGCCATTAGCGAGGAGCGGGGGACCATCGAGGACGTGCTGGAGCCGTTCCTGATTCAGCAGGGCTTTATGGTACGAACGCCCCGTGGGCGGATGGTAACCTCCAGCGCCTACCGCCATTTTGGTGTGGTGGCCCCGAAATCCGGTGCTGAGGATGACCTCTTTGACTGAAAACGGTACGAAAGAACGCTTTGAATTACCTATCCGGGTGTATATAGAAGATACAGACGCTGGTGGTATCGTCTTCCATGCCAAGTATCTTCACTACATGGAACGGGCCAGAACCGAGTGGGTGCGTAGCCACGGTGTTGGCTTGAGGGCCGGCCTGGAAGACAACATAAGTTACGTGGTTCAGCGCATGAATCTGCACTATAAAGTGCCGGCCAAACTGGACGACCAACTGCTGGTTACTGCAGAGCCCACGGCCTCATCCCGGGTTTGGATGAACTTTCGGCAGCAGGTGCTGCGAGCGGCAGACCAGCAGTTGTTGTGCGAGGCCGATGTGCGGGTGGCCTGCATCGCACTGGATACCGGCAAGCCCAAGAGGCTGCCTGAAAACATGCAAGAAATTCTGAAGAAATCCATTTAGTTTATTGAAAAGCCTACAAACATAGTTGGGAGTGCACAGTGGAAGCGGAACTTTCAGTCTGGTATCTGATTGCCAATGCCGGGGTTTTGGTGCAGTTGGTCATGCTGTTGCTGGTGTTGGCATCGGTGGTGTCCTGGGCTTTGATTTTTCAACGCATTCAGGTGTTCCGGAAAGCGAAGCAGGCGCAGCTGGCCTTTGAAGAACGGTTTTGGTCCGGCATGGATCTGGGGCAGCTCTACAAAGAGGTGAATGCAGACCCGACGCCGTTTTCCGGCATGGAATCTGTGTTCCGGGCCGGTTTCAAGGAATTTTCCCGTCTGCGCCAGCAAAGTCGCGATGCCGACGCCGTCATGGAGGGCACCCAGCGGGCTATGCGGGTTGCCTTTTCCCGTGAGCAGGAGCGCCTGGAGACCCATCTTCCGTTCCTGGCAACTGTGGGTTCAACCAGTCCATATGTGGGTTTGTTCGGGACTGTTTGGGGCATCATGAATTCCTTCCGGGGGCTGGCGCAGGTGCAGCAGGCAACGCTTGCCACGGTGGCTCCAGGTATCTCGGAGGCATTGATCGCAACCGCCATGGGGCTGTTTGCAGCGATCCCGGCGGTTATCGCCTACAACCGGTTCTCTGCCATGTCGGATGCGCTGCTGAAGAACTATGAAACCTTTGCCGAGGAGTTTTCCAGCATTCTGCATCGCCGTGTCCATAACAGTGACCAGGCTGCCTGATGGCACTCGTCGATAACGGGAGGAGAACGGCATGAGCGGCATGAAAGGTATGGGCTTGATGCCCCAGCAAAAGCGCAAGCCGATGTCTGAGATTAATGTGGTGCCCTACATCGACGTGATGCTGGTACTGCTGATCATTTTCATGGTGACGGCTCCGATGTTAACCCAGGGGGTAAAGGTGGATTTACCCCAAACCACGTCAGACCCGATCCAGCAGGATAAAGACGTTGAGTCCATTACCGTCTCTGTAGACGCCAACGGCGCCTACTACATGGATATCGGTGACCGCAGCAGCGACCCGATGACGCTGGCTGAGGTGCGTGAACAGGTGGCCAATATCCTGTCTCAGCGCACCAATGGTGAGGTGCTGGTGCGCGGTGATGAGTTCGTGGAGTACGGCGTAGTGGTGCGACTGATGGCTGAGCTTCAGGCGGCAGGCGCAACCGGGGTTGGCCTGATAACCGACGCACCTCAGGAAAGGCCTTAACAGGGTGGCATTATTGTTGTGAAGGGTCACGAGCGGGAAACCATCAGTACCGATACGGCGCCCCTGAAATCGCCAGTGGTAATGTCTGTGGCATTACACCTGCTGATTGTCGGGATTGCGCTGGCGGGCTGGTCCTGGACATCGCCGATATCTGAGCCGGAGCCCAGAACCATTTCTGCGCGGCTGGTCAGCCCGGAACCCCGGCCGAGCCCGGTGGTGGATGAGCAGGATCAGCGAGATCGCGAACAGGAGCGTCGTCAGCAACAGGAGCTTGAGCGCCAGCAGCAGGAAGCGGAGCGCCGTCGTCAGCAGGAAGAGCAGGCCCGGCGGGAAGCCGAACGGCAGGCTCAGGAACAGGCGCGGCAGCGGGAAGAAGAGCGCAAGCGTCAGGAAGCTCAGGCTCGCGAACGGGCCGAGCAGCAGGCACGGGAACAGGAGGCTGCGCGCCAGAAAGCTGAGGCAGAGGCCAAAGAGCGTGAGCGCCAGCGTGCTGAAGAGGAACGCAAGCGTCAGGAAGAGGCAAAGCGCAAAGCCGAGGAAGAGAAGCGTCGCCAGGAAGAGCGTCGCCGGCAGGAAGAAGCGGAACGTAAACGTCAGGAGGAGGCTGCCCGGCAGGAAGCAGAACGCAAACGCCAGGAAGCCGAGCGCCGATTGAGAGAGCAGCAACTCGAAGCCCTGGCCGAAGAATCCCGCCGAGAGCGGGAAGCGGAAGCCCGGCGCCAGCAGGAAGCCGCTGCCGCCCGCGCCCGTGAAGCGCAAATGCTGTCAGAAAGCGAGAAATACCAGGCGCTTATACGTGAGCGTTTGAGCCAGGCCTGGTATCCGCCGTCGTCAGCGACGGAAGATATGACGGCCAGGGTTCAGATAACCCTGCTGCCCACCGGGGAACTGGTGAACGCCCGTCTGGTCAGCAGTAGCGGGAATACGGCATTTGATAACTCGGCATTGGGTGCAGTCCGGTCTTTGAGCCGGTACCCGATTCCGTCAGATCGGGATACGTTTGAGCGTTATTTCCGTCAGTTTACTATTGAATTCAATCCGCAACGGTTGCGGTGAGGCCTATGACATTGAACGCACATGACTCATATCGTCAGGGAATTCCCTTTAGCACGGCACTGGCAGCATTGGTTGTTCTCATGCTGCTTGCCAGTCAGGCGAGGGCAGAGCTGCTGATCCGCATCACGGAAGGCGCTGATTCCGCCATACCGATCTCGGTGGTGCCATTTGCCGAAAGCGGTGCCATGCCCGCGGGCGACAAGGTAAGCAGTATTGTGCAGGCAGACCTGACCATGAGCGGCGAGTTTCGCCCGCTTGAGCCCTCCCGAATGCTGAGCCTGCCTTCACAGCGCTCGGAGGTGTATTTCCGGGACTGGCGCCTGCTGGGGCAGCGCTATGTTCTGGTGGGGCAACTCACCCGTTCAGGTGACCGTATCGAAGCCAGGTACGAACTGTTTGATGTTAACCGGGAAGAACGCATCCTCGGAGAAACAGCCGGTGCCCCGGCCAGCAACGTTCGAACTCTCGCCCATCACATCAGTGACCGGGTGTACGAGGCTATTACCGGGGATCCGGGGGTGTTCTCGACCAAGCTTGCCTATGTCACGGTGACCGGAGACGGCGATAACGCCCGCTATCGTTTGCACGTAAGCGATGTAGACGGAAAGCGCTCAAGAATCCGCCTTGAAAGCCGCGAGCCCATTTTGTCTCCCGCCTGGTCTCCGGACGGCAAGCAGCTGGCCTATGTGTCTTTTGAAACCGGCAAGCCTGTGGTGTTTGTTCATGAACTGGCCAGTGGAAACCGCAAGAAGGTGGCGGATTTTCCTGGTCTGAACTCGGCACCCGCCTGGTCACCGGATGGCAAGTCCATGCTGCTGACTCTGTCCAAAGACGGTAACGCAGAGATCTACCGGCTTGATATTGCCTCAGGCAACCTGACCCGGATGACCAACCATTGGGCCATCGACACTGAGGGTGCCTGGGATCACACCGGCCGGGGAATCTATTTCACGTCAGACCGTTCAGGCGGCCCCCAGATCTACCATATGGAAAGAGCGGGTGCCGAACCAAGGCGCATTACCTTTGGCAGCCGATACAACGCCCGCCCAAGACCGGATGCCAAAGGCGAGTACGTGTATTACGTGCATCAAAGGGAGAGGGCGTTCCATATCGCCCGCACGAATCTGAAAAACGGGGAGGAATCTGTCATTACCCGAACCGAATCGGATGAATCACCGAGCGTTTCACCAAACGGACGCTTGTTGATTTATGCCACACAGCAAAACGGTACCAGCGTGCTCACGGTTGTCTCGGCAAATGGCGGGGCGGCGTACAGCCTGCCGGCGTCAGACGGTGATGTCCGTGAGCCCGCCTGGGGCCCTATCGTTCGCTGAACACGTTGTTGTCCAATAAACCAATCACGATAAGGAAGTGCACACATGAAACTGTCAGTACAGACTAAAGCGTTTGCGATGTTGTTGTCCGTGGGCCTGGTAGCCGGTTGTAGCTCCACCGGCGATACCATGGAAGATGGTGCTTATGGCTCCGATGTGGCCGCTATTGATCAGGACGGTGGTTCCACCGTTTACGGCGGCGCCGATGGTGATGGCGTTTCTTCCTCTCGTCTGAGCGAAGAAGAGCGTCAGGCCGCGCGCCAGCAGGCTGAGCAGGAAGCACTGCGCAACATCACTACGTTCTACTTTGATTTCGATACCTCCGAGATCAAGCAGGAAGCTCGCGATGTTCTGGTTGCCCACGCCCAGTTCCTGGCCAACAATCCACGCCAGAATGTTCGTCTTGAAGGTCATGCCGATGAGCGTGGTACCAAGGAATACAACCTTGCCCTGGGTGAGCGTCGTGCCAATGCGGTTCAGCGCTTCCTGATCGTTAATGGTGCTTCCCGTGGCCAGATCGAAACCGTAAGCTATGGTGAAGAGAAGCCGGCTGTTCGCGGTTCGTCCGAAAGTGCCTGGGCACAGAACCGTCGCGTTGAGCTGGTGTTCAAGTAATCGAAATCAATGATCGGAAGGTCCCATGAGAAAATTGCTCATGGCGACAGTGCTGCTTCCGCTGGGCCTCGGCCTGGCGGGAGTCAGTCTGGCACAGTCGTCTGCACCCGCGTTTCAGAACAATGCCTCTGAGGCCCAGCGTAAGTCGGGTAATAACCAGGCTACGGCGGAACTGTTCTACATGATCCAGCAGCTCCAGAGCGATGTGCGCAGGCTGCAGGGGCAGGTGGAAGAACAGAAGCATCAGATCAGCCGCTTGCAGCAGCAAAGCCGGGATCGCTACGTGGATCTGGACCAGCGGATACTGGACCTGTCCAAGGCTGTTGAGCGCAAGGCCGAAAACACCCGGGAATCAAGCCGTGCAGCCGAATCTGGTCAGGGTGGCCAGCTAACGCCGGCCAGGGTTTACCGATCCCCCGGTGCGGATGAGCAGAAAACCTATAACGAAATCATTGATCTGATCCGGAACAAGAAAGACTTTGATACCGCCATCAGTCGGCTGTATGAGTTTATCGATGAATATCCGGAAGGGGACCTTACCGTCAATGCCTACTATTGGCTGGGTGAGGTGTACCTGGCGGAACCCCGCCTCGAGCAGGCCAAGCAGGCATTCACCATTGTCGCTACCCGTTTCAGTGATCACCGAAAAGCGCCAGACTCGGTCTACAAGCTCGGTGTAACACTGGATCGGATGGGCGAAAAAGACGAGGCGAAACGCCGCATGCAGAGCGTTGTGGATAATTATCCGAATACGGGTGCTGCGGATCTGGCCCGGAAGTACCTCGAGAAGGCGTGACTCTGATCACAGATTGAACCGCTTGTCTGCTTGTTGATCGGTCCCGGAAAAAAGTTGGTAAATCCCGCAAAAAGGGGTTGATCAGCAAAAAAAATTCAGTAATATGTGCGCCTCGTTTGGGTCGTTAGCTCAGTTGGTAGAGCAGTTGGCTTTTAACCAATTGGTCGAAGGTTCGAATCCTTCACGACCCACCAAATTGCGGAATGGTGGTCTTGAGTGCCTTCATTCGCCGGGGAAGCGCCGGCAACCAGTTATGGGTCGTTAGCTCAGTTGGTAGAGCAGTTGGCTTTTAACCAATTGGTCGAAGGTTCGAATCCTTCACGACCCACCAAATAGCAAGGCCCGACACCGGGTTTTGTGGAAAAAAGAGCCCCAGGGCTCTTTTTTTTTGGCTTCACGATCCCATCTAGTCAGCATGGGCGTACTCATTTTCCGGGTGCCCGGGAGGCTATGTTACAGCCCCATGAAAACATGCCCGGAAGTGATATACTCTCGCGGTAACAGTAACTTCAGAGATCCAGAAATGACACGAGCGCAAGACCGTATCCTTGTTCAGGAACATCTGGCACACGAAGCGGAGCCAAAGGCCCTGAGTGCCAGCGAGAAAGCTGAGCTTGAGGCACGCATCAAGGCAGCCCTCAAAGAGAAGGATGCTGTGCTCGTGGCCCATTACTACACAGATCCGGATATCCAGCGTCTTGCCGAGGAAACCGGCGGCTGTGTTGCCGATTCCCTGGAAATGGCACGGTTTGGTAACCAGCATCCTGCGTCTACGGTGGTGGTGGCTGGTGTCCGTTTCATGGGTGAAACCGCCAAGATTCTCAATCCCGAGAAGCGGGTGCTGATGCCCACGCTGGAGGCTACCTGCTCCCTCGATATTGGCTGCCCCGCGGATGAGTTTTCCGCTTTCTGCGATCAACATTCGGACCGGACGGTGGTGGTGTACGCGAACACTTCTGCGGCCGTAAAGGCGAGGGCGGACTGGGTGGTGACCTCCAGCTGCGCCCAGGCCATTGTTGAGCATCTGGATGCCAGAGGGGAGAAGATCCTGTGGGCGCCGGACAAACACCTGGGCCACTACGTGCAGAAGACAACGGGCGCTGATGTGTTGTTGTGGGATGGCTCCTGTATCGTGCATGAAGAGTTCAAGCATCGGGGCCTGGAAGATCTCAAGGCGCTTTATCCCGAGGCAGCTGTACTGGTGCATCCGGAATCTCCCGACGCGGTGGTGGAGATGGCTGATGTGGTCGGTTCAACCTCTCAGTTGATTCACGCGGTCCAGACGCTGCCCAATGAAGAATTCATCGTGGCCACGGATAACGGTATTTTCTACAAGATGCAGCAACTGGCGCCCAACAAGACGCTGATTGAAGCGCCAACGGCGGGTAATGGCGCCACCTGTCGCAGTTGTGCCCACTGCCCCTGGATGGCTATGAACGGCCTTGAGAACCTGCTTGCGGTATTGGAGCGGGGCGATCAGGAAGTGCTGGTTGACCCGACCCTGCGTGAAGACGCATTGCGCCCGCTGCGCCGGATGCTGGATTTCACCGCCAACATGAACCTGAAAGCTGCCGGAAACGCCTGACCATCCCCGTTAGCCTCTCCGGGCTTGCAGTCTGTCAGTAATGTCGTTCAGGCGTTCGTTGACCACCTGCCGTTCGGCAGACCCGGCGGGCAGCTTTTCCTGAGCCTGGCGCAGCTGACGTTGGGCGGATTGCAAGTCCCCCATCAAGGCATAGTATTCTGCCCGTGCGCGGTGCACACCCACGATATTCCTGGCCATTCCCTCGGCTTCGGCCAGTCGTAACCAGATCTGCTCCCGTTCCGGCAGGCGCCGGGCCAGGTCCCGCAGCAAGCCGGCGGCGGTATCCCCATTGCCGTCGGCAATCTCGATTTCGGCGAGTGTCCAGGTGATGGGGTAGTTGCGTGGGTTTCTGGCCAATGCCTGCCGCAGCAATGTCCGTGCGTCTTCATAACGTTTCTGGTCCAGCATCACGTCGGCCAGGGTCACCTGAAAGGTGATTCTGCCCGGGCTGCCGTCCAGAAGTTCCCGCAGTATGCGCTCGGCCTTGTCGTATTGCTGGTTGCGCTGATAGGCCACAGCCAGCCCGTAGCGAATGGCGTCGTTGCGTTTGGCGTCATCCCTTGCCAGGTAATCCTCGAACGTCTCGACTGCCAGTTGCGCTGACGAGGCGTAACGCACCTGCAGGCGGCTACGAACCAGGTGATATTCCTGGCCATCCCGGATGCGTTCGTCGGGATACTGTTCCGCCCGGTTACGGCTGTCGGCGACCCGGTTCTGGGTTAATGGGTGGGTCGACAGGTACTCGGGCATCTGATTTCCCTGTAACCGGTTCTGTCTCATCATGATTTCGAACATTTCCGGCATGCCGCGCGGATCGAGGCCGGCGTTGGCCAGAATCTCCATGCCCACCCGGTCGGCCTCCTGTTCATGGGCCCGGCTGTAGGCCAGCATGTTCTGGATTGACAGGGCCTGGGTGCCGGCGATGGCGGCAATGCCAATATCGGATTGGGTAACCGCGGACAGCACGATACCGGCGATCATCCCGGCCAGTGTCAGCGGTGCGCTGGTTTCCTGTTGCTCCATGCGGCGGGCAAAGTGACGTTGGCTCAAATGCGCCAGTTCGTGGGCCATGACTGAGGCAAACTGTTGTTCCGTTGCGGCATTGAGGAACAGTCCACCATTAACGCCCACGATACCGCCCGGGACGGCGAAGGCGTTAAGGGCAGGGCTGTCGATCAGAACCAGCTTCAGTTCCCGGTTATCCAGCGGGGCAGAGGGCACCAGTTTGTAGGTAATGGCGTGCAGGTAGTCGTATACCAGCGGGTCTTGTATCTGGGGTGCGGAACGCCGGATAGACGCCATCACCTGCTGGCCGATTTCCGCTTCCTGCTGGCCGGAAATGAGGCCAGCGCTGCCGCCTATACTGGGCAGGCTGGATTCCTGGGCATGGCTGAACCCGCCGGAGAGCAGCAGGGGGAGTGCCAGAGCAAACGTGGTCAGTAAACGGCAGACAGGATTCTGGCGATCAGTTCGATTCATGGATTTCAGTCACACCCGTGGGGATTTGCCACTTTGACATCAGCATAGCCCGGAAAGTTCTTATCTGTATTACGAAGACTTGAGATGCAATAGGGTAACACCCCCGGCATAATGCCTGCTCGATTATTGGATAAATGGTAATGGTGTTCGCTTAACATGGCTGATCGAATTCTGGATGCCTCCGGGCTGCGTTGCCCGATGCCACTTCTCAAAACCAAGCTGGAACTCAACGCCATGAATGCCGGGCAAGAGCTTGAAGTGATTGCAACGGATTCGGGTTCTGCCCGGGATATCCCGGCCTGGCTTGGAATGTCTTCTCATACTTTGGTCAGCCAGTCAGAGCATCACGGCGAATTCCGTTTCGTGATAAAGTGCGGCGGTTAATCTTCCGGAGTTGTTCATGGTCAGAATTCTGCGCGGTCTAGCCCACAAGTATTTTTCTGATGAAGAAGCAGTGATTCTGTTTCTGCTTCTGGTTACCGGTACGGTTTTTGTCATTCTGTTCGGCGCCATGCTGGCTCCGGCGATCGCGTCATTGATTATCGCGTTTATCCTTCAGGGCCTGGTTGCCAAGCTGCACAAGATGGGTGTACCCGAACTGGTGGCGATCATCAGCGTGTTTGTGGTGTTCCTCGGTGTTCTGGTCGGGTTTATTTTCGGGCTGTTGCCACTGATCTGGACGCAGGTCAGTAACCTTGCCGGTGAAGCACCTCGAATCATTCGCGAGCTTCAGTCTTACCTTGAGCTCCTGCCGGAGGAATATCCTCATCTGATTTCCATGGAGGCAGTAGACACCATATACCGCCAGGTATCGGCAGAAGTCGCTCACATGACCCAGGTACTGGTCTCGTTCTCTCTATCAAGCATTCCAGACCTGGTAGCGCTGCTGATCTACATGGTCCTGGTGCCGATTCTGGTGTTCTTTTTCATGAAAGACCGACGTGTACTGGTCGCTTCCATTGGCCGGATGCTGCCTCCCCAACGTCCGATGATGATTCGCATCTGGCAGGAGGTGAACCTGCAGTGCGCCAATTACGTGCGGGGCAAGGCGGTTGAGATTCTGATCGTTGGCGTGGTCACTTACGCCGCTTTCAAACTCCTGGGCATGCCCTATGCGGCGCTGCTGTCGCTGCTGGTGGGCTTGAGCGTGGTGATTCCCTATATCGGCGCTGCCGTGGTCACCATTCCGGTCGCGGTGATCGCTCTGTTTGCGTTCGGCTGGAGTTCCCACTTCATCTGGGTGATGGTGGTATATGGCATCATTCAGGCGCTGGATGGCAACGTGTTGGTGCCTATCCTGTTTTCTGAGGTGAACAATCTGCACCCGGTTGCCATTATCGTGGCGGTTCTGTTCTTCGGGGGTATCTGGGGGTTGTGGGGCGTGTTCTTTGCGATTCCGCTGGCCACCATGCTCAAGGCGGTGTTTGCTGCCTGGCCGGTGAAGGAATCCGAGCCCTCACCGGCGGTATCAGAGTAGGTCAGAGTGCCTTGACGGCTTCCAGGACCTCGTCGGCGTGGCCGTTTACTTTAACGCCACGCCACTCCCGTTTCAGGTTGCCGTCCTTGTCGATCAGGAAGGTACTACGCTCGATACCCAGGTGCTCCTTGCCGTACAGTTTTTTCAGTTTGATCACATCAAACAGCTTGCACAGGGCCTCGTCTTTGTCCGAGATCAGGTGGAACGGAAACTGATGCTTACTCCGGAAATTGGCGTGAGCCTTGAGCCCGTCTCTGGATACACCAAAGATTTCGGTATCAAGCTCGCTGAACTGAGGCATCCTGTCCCGGAAATCCTGGCCTTCGGTGGTACATCCGGGTGTGTTGTCCTTCGGGTAGAAGTAGATGACGACGTTTTTACCCCGGAGGTCGGCCAGTCTGATAATCTGGTCGTCGGTCGCCTCGGCTTCAAAATCGGGCACGGGTTGGTTCAATGCTACGGATGACATGACATCTCCTTTAATTCCCTTGTGTCAGTTCGAGCCCAACATTACCATATCGCTTTTATTCGGACGGAGTTTTTATGATTACGGGTAGCCTTGTCGCACTGGTCACGCCCATGCATCCAAACGGTGACATTCACTGGGAGGATCTGGACAAGCTGGTGGACTTTCATATTGAAAACGGCACGCACGGCATCGTTGCTGTGGGTACCACCGGCGAATCCGCAACGCTGGACCCGGAGGAGCATTGTCGGGTTATCGGCCACATCATAAAACGGGTCGATGGCCGGATTCCTGTTATCGCCGGCACCGGTGGTAACAGTACTCGGGAAGCCATTGAGCTGACGTCCGAAGCCCATAAGCTGGGGGCCGATGCCTGTCTGTTGGTTGTGCCTTATTACAACAAGCCAACCCAGGAAGGTCTCTATCAGCACTTCAAAGCCATTGCCGAGGCCGTGCCGGGCATGAGTCAGATGCTTTACAACGTGCCTGGCCGCACAGCGTGCGACATGCTGAATGAAACCGTACTGCGCCTGGCGGATATCCCCAATATCGTTGCCATCAAAGACGCTACCGGCAACATTCCCCGCGGTGCCGAGCTGATCGAAGCCCTGGATGGCCGCCTGGCGGTCTACTCCGGCGACGACGCCACCGCAGCAGACCTGATGCTGGCCGGCGCCAAGGGCAATGTGTCTGTCACTGCCAACGTGGCACCTAAAGCCATGTCACAGTTGTGTGAGGCGGCGATCAAAGGTGACGAAGCCGAGGCACGTCGTTTGAATGACCTGCTCATGCCGCTGAACCGCAAGCTGTTCCTGGAAGCCAACCCGATTCCGGTTAAATGGGCACTGCATCGCATGGGGATGATCGGTGAGGGCATTCGCCTGCCGCTGACGCCGCTGAGCGAGAAGTTCCACGCCGAGGTGGAAGACGCACTTAAGGCCTCAGGTGTTCTCTGAGGCCAACCGATTCCCGTTTTACCGGAGTAACTCGATGCAGGTTCCTGGAAGAGCCCGTAACACCAAGACATTCCTGTTCCGGCCGTTAGCCGGGCTCCTGTTGGCCAGCACCCTGGTTGGGTGTGGCATCCTGGAAGATCGCTCCCAGCGATACGTTCACGCGCCGGAAGGCGAGCCAATCAACGTGCCCGAGGGTGCAGACGATTCCAGGCTGAGCCAGATCATGCCGGTTCGGAGCATCAATAAGGATGATTCACGCCGGCTGTTTCCGTCTTCCATCCCGCGCCCACCGGACATGACCTCGGAAATTCTGGATCAGAACTACGTGATCGAGGAACTGGATGGTCGTGTCTGGCTTCTGGTCAATGAAGTGCCCGGCCGCCTGTGGCCGGTTGCCAGTGCCTGGATGAACGATGCCGGCCTTGGCGTGGCCTACGATAACCCCCAGTTGGGCATCCTCCAGAGTGAACTGGCCAACTTCAGCAAGCGCAGCCGTGACATGCTGGGGCTGGCCGATGACCCGGTCGCTCAGGAGCCCCGAGTGCTGTTGCAGATGCGACTGGCCCCGGGCATTCGACGCAAGACGACCGAAATCCGGCTACGGATTCTGGAGCTTGATGACGCGCCTGAAGGGCTCGTTGCCTGGCAGTCGGATCAGGAATCCGACACCCGTGCCCAGAGCAGGAAAGAGGCGCTGTTGGCCGAGCTTGGTGAATTCATGAAACAGCGTGAAGACAGCAAGTCGTTCTCCCGGGCGGCATCCGGCATGGTTGCCCAGCCATTGGTGAGGCTGCTGTCTGAAGATGACCAGGCGGTTGCTGTGCGCGTTGAGCTAGATTTCGGCCGCACCTGGGCGGAAGTGAACCGTTCCCTTGAGGAGATTGGCGCAGACATCCAGGACCTCAACCGGAGTGAGCGTTGGTTCCACGTGGACTTCCGTACCGAAGACGAACGCACCCCGGGCTGGTTCTCCTGGTTCAGCAATAAGGCTGAACCCCGCCATACCCATACCGTGAACATTGAACAGCGTGAAGACGCCCTGTTTGTCACAGCTGAGAGGTTGGACAGCTATACTGGTGAGTACAGCGCGTCAGACCTGCTCACACAACTATTTGAACACCTGTATTGATTCGGGGCGGCCGGCAAGGCCGCTGTCCGATTTTGGAGATCTAAATGGAAAAGCGCGAAGAGCTATACGCGGGCAAAGCCAAATCGGTATTCCGCACTGACGACCCGAACCGTTTTGTACTGGTGTTCCGGGATGACACCTCAGCCTTTGACGGCGAGAAGAAAGAACAGCTGAACCGAAAGGGCATGGTGAACAACAAGTTCAATGCCTTCATCATGGACAAGCTCGAAGCAGCAGGCATTCCGACCCACTTCGAGGGCCTGTTGTCTGGCACTGAATCCCTGGTGAAAAAGCTCGATATGATTCCGGTGGAGTGCGTGGTTCGAAATATCTCGGCCGGCAGCCTGTGCCGTCGACTGGGCGTGGAAGAGGGCCAGGAACTGAACCCGCCCACTTTCGAGCTGTTCCTGAAGAACGATGCCCTGCACGACCCCATGGTGAATGAGTCGCTGGCGGTCAGCTTTGGCTGGGCCAGTGCTGAAGAGCTGGCGCGCATGAAAGAACTCACCTACAAGGTGAATGACGTACTCAAAGCCCTGTTTGATGACGCCGGCATGTTGCTGGTGGACTACAAACTCGAGTTTGGTCGCAGCGAAGGCCAGATCGTATTGGGTGATGAATTCAGCCCGGACGGCTGCCGTATCTGGGATAAGGAAACCCGTAAAAAGATGGATAAAGACCGCTTCCGCCAGGGCCTTGGTGAAGTGATCGAAACCTACGAAGAAGTAGGGCGTCGTCTGGGTATCCAGTTCGACTGAATACAAAAAACCGACAAAAAACGGGTGTGATATGCGTAAATTAATGATGGCAATGGGCGCGTCCATGATGGTCGCGGCGCCAGTGGTCTCCGCCGATATCCTGGGCGTAGGCGCCACGGTTGGCTACTGGGATGCGGACTATTCCGGCAAGGCTTCCAAAGGCAGCGACCGGGTAGACCTGGAGCGGGATCTGAACCTCAGCAGCGATTCCAACGCCAATCTCACTGCGTATTTTGAGCACCCGGTTCCGGTGTTGCCGAATGTACGGCTGGCTTATACCCGTACCAAGCAGAGTGGTAATGGCCAGCTGGATGTAACTTATGATGGTATTACTGCCGGTGCGAATGTTCGGTCTGAGCTCGAGCTGGAACAGCTGGACGTCACCCTTTACTACGAAATCCTGGATAACTGGGTGAATCTGGATCTTGGCCTGACCGTTCGGGATTTCTCTGGCGAGTTACTTGTTCAGAACAGGAACGACACCAGCCAGTTCTCTGAAACCAAGGCCGACGCCGTGTTACCCCTGGTATACGTAGCCGCCCGTTTTGACCTGCCTTTCACCGGTGTGTCTGTGGGTGGCGACGCCAACGCCATTTCCTACGATGGCGACTCGGTCTATGACTTCAACGTGTATGGCCAGTATGAAATGTCGCTGCTGCAGTTGCGGGCAGGTTATCGCCAGATATCTCTCGATTATGACGATGGCGACGACAACCTGGATATAGAACTCAGCGGCCCGTTTGTCAGCGCTGGCCTCCGATTCTGAGTTGGTATTAAAAGGCGCCCCCGGGCGCCATTTTTCATGGAGAACAGATCTTGAAAATCCTCGTTACCGGAACCGCCGGCTTTATTGGTTCACACCTGGCCCATCGACTGCTGGATCGTGGCGACGAAGTGATCGGCGTGGATAACGTGAACGATTATTACGACGTGAACCTCAAAGAAGCCCGGCTTGCCCGGTTAACCGGGAAGGCAGGATTCACCGAAGTGCGCCAGGACGTGGCGGACAGACAAGCAATGGAAGCCCTGTTCCGAGAGCACAAACCCGAGAGGGTAGTGCACCTGGCAGCCCAGGCCGGCGTCCGTTACTCCCTTGAAAACCCCCACGCCTACGTGGACGCCAACCTGGTTGGCTTCATGAACATTCTCGAAGGCTGTCGCCATAACGATGTGAAACATCTGGTGTATGCGTCAAGCAGTTCGGTCTATGGTGCCAACGAAACCATGCCGTTCTCCGTGCATGACAACGTGGACCATCCCCTGAGCCTGTATGCGGCCTCCAAGAAGGCCAACGAGCTGATGGCGCACACCTACAGCCACCTGTACAACCTGCCCACCACTGGCCTGCGGTTCTTCACCGTATACGGCCCATGGGGCCGGCCAGACATGGCGCTGTTTATCTTCACCAAAAAGATCCTGGCCGGTGAGCCCATTGACGTGTTCAACCATGGCCATCACCGCCGGGATTTCACCTACATTGACGACATCGTTGAAGGTGTTATCCGCACCCTGGACCATGTGGCAGAACCCAATCCGGACTGGTCTGGCGAGAAGCCGGACCCTGGCACCGGCAAAGGCCCGTACCGGATCTATAATATCGGTAGTAACAACCCGGTAGAGCTGTCCCGCTTTATTGAAATCATTGAAGAGCGTGTGGGTAAGAAAGCGGAAAAGAACCTGCTGCCACTGCAACCGGGAGACGTGCCGGCCACCTACGCCAATGTGGATGACCTGATCACAGACGTAGGCTACAAACCCGACACCACGGTGGAAGAGGGTATCGCCAACTTCGTGGACTGGTATCGGGATTTCTACAAAGCGTAGAAGCCGGGTTAGCATCAGAACAAAAAAAGCCAGCGCAAAACGCTGGCTTTTTTCATTGGTGCACGGCTATTCAGGCACTCACACCGCCACTTGCGCCACTGGGCGCCTGCGATAACGTGTAAAGATTCCCAACAGTCCCAGGCCAATCAGCGCCAGGGAAGATGGCTCCGGTACGGATGCGGACGGCTGACAGGCCGGGTTAGTGGGGTTCAACTGGCAGAAGTCCAGGGTTTCCTGGAGCTTTGCGTTGGCAAAATCAGTCACGAACTGCTGAACAATCGTCTGATCGGAAGTGTTGAACAGGTTCAGGTTGAACACGGTTCCGCCATGATCTTCGATCAAGGTCCTGTACGAATTCTCAGTGGACGTGCCTCTGAGAACACCGTTATAGAGCGCGTTATTGGAGGTCAGCAGGCCATCCAGCACCGAACTATTGACCGCAGACCCTCCAACCGTGCCCCTGAAGGCGAAGTCGCCATTGGATGGTTCATCCGTCAGAATGATGATGTTCTTGACGGCATTACTCCGGAATGAAAACAGATCACTCTGCCCATCCAGGGCATTCAGGGCAAAGGCGGTGGCGGTGTAACCCGGCTCTGTGCCACCATTAATTTTTAGACCCTGCGCTGCTGTTGCAAAGCTGGCTGGATCGGTGAGATCGGTAACCATGCGTGGTACTACTGCGTTGTCGCCATAGCCAACCAGCCCGTACTGGGCGTCAACCTGGCCTGTACCGGTAAGAATGCTGGCAAATAGGCCGATATTGGCCCGCAGGTTGGCTTGGACAGTTCCCATGGAACCAGATTCGTCAACGACAAAGACAATATCGCTGAGGATTGGAGCGGCATGCACCGGAGCGATAGCGGCCGCCGTCGAAAGTATCAAACCTGAAAGAAATCGCTTGAGTTTCATTATCGTTACCTCATCCAGACTGAGTGTTGTAGGCGGGCATCCGTACCGTACTGCTTTATCGGCTGACTCCCGGGTAGTACACCTATGCAGGCATCAGTAAACCTTGCATAGCATGTGCCACAAGGCTTAACGCAGACCTAACGCGCTGTGATGTCGGGATATTCTTCAGGTTCTGGGTGAAAAGCCCAGATATGACGCATCTGATATGTATAGAAAGCTGACATTGTTTTGCGGGGGCTGTAACCAACAGCGTTAGTTAAAATCCTGCGAAGGGGTGCTGAAGTTTCTTGCTTTCCCGGTCAGTGGGCAAACAAACTGAAGCTGAACGGCCTTCAGGCAAAGCCCGGAGGGGTGGGGGCTGCCGTAAAGCTTGTCACCGACGATGGCGTGGCCAATACCTGCAAGATGCCGGCGAATCTGATGTTTGCGCCCGGTTTCGATAAGCACCTGTACGTCGGAGGTGTTTTCCTCGGGATCTATCGCCAGGGTGGTGACGCGGCTCAGGGATTTCTTGCCGTCGAGTGGCGCGTCGATGACAAGGTCATCCGCATTCAGTTGGCCGGTCACTGTCGCTCGGTAGGTTTTGGTGACGGTGCGGCCGGAGAACAGTTGAGACAGGGCTCCGGCTGCTTTACTGTCGTGGGCTACCAGCATCAGCCCGGCGGCATCGGCGTCCAGGCGGTGCACGAGAAAACAGGGCCTGCTCAGGGCAACCTCTGCCAGGCGCAGCAGGCTGCAGTGATCTCCCCATTGTGAGCCCTGGGCTAACAGGCCGTGGGGTTTGTACCAGAGGCTGTAGCGCCCCAGGTCTTCTAGCAGATCAGGTTGGTCCGGCTTGAGGCCCAGCACTTGGTCATCGTAGAACAGTTGAATCCGGGTGCCTGGCTTTAACTCCCGCTTCGCTTTCCGCAACCGAACCTGCTTGCCCTTCTGGGTCCACCAGCAGGCACCCTTGGCCATGGCATCCTTGATCCGCTGTTTGGGGAGCCCCGACGCCTCTGCGAGTGCATCGACGGCAAGTTGGGATTCCGAAACGTTCAGGTCCAGGGTACGTCTCATGGTCGGGGATGGTCGCTCTGGTTAGGATGGGTAAAGTCTGGGATTATAGCCAAAAGCGCAGTCAGTTTATGCAGCAAACCGATACCAAAGGCGATCTTTACGAATGTCCAAACGCTGGTTGACCGGTATTGATCTGGGAGGCACCAAAACGGAAGTGATCCTGCTGGATGAGAACCACCAGGAGCACTTTCGGCATCGGGTGCCAACGCCTGCCGGCGACTACCAGGCCACCCTGGCTACCATCAAATCACTGATCGAACGAGCTGAACAACATGCCAGCCAACGCGGCTTACCGGTAGGCATTGGTATTCCAGGAACGGTATCTGGTGTTACCGGGCGTATCAAGAACGCCAATTCCACCTGGCTCAATGGCAAGCCCATGGCAGATGACCTTCGCCAGCTACTCGGCCGACCGGTTGCCCTGACCAACGATGCCAACTGCCTGGCATTATCGGAAGCCACAGATGGTGCAGGTCAGAATGTGGAGGTGGTTTTTGCGGCTATCCTGGGAACCGGTTGTGGTGCTGGTATCAGTATTGATCGACGGCTGTTGACGGGCCCCAATGGTGTGGCCGGTGAGTGGGGGCATAACCCGTTGCCCTGGACACCACAGCGAGAGCTGGATGATCGCCCTTGCTTTTGTGGCCGACGTGGCTGCAACGAAACCTTTCTGTCTGGTACCGGCTTCAGCTTGACTCATCGGCTATCCTGGGGCGACAAAGCCTCGGCACAGGAGATTGTTGCTGGCGCTCGGCAGGGAGACCGCGACTGCCGTTTTACGTTGGACCTCTATATTGAGCATCTGGCCAAAGGCCTGGCCTCGGTTATCAATCTTCTGGACCCAGACATGATTGTGTTGGGCGGAGGCATGAGTAACGTGCCGGAACTCTACCAATCGTTACCGGAGCGGCTGCCGCAGTATGTTTTCGGTGGCGAATGCTCAACCCGGGTCCGGCCAGCGATACACGGCGATTCCAGTGGCGTGCGCGGGGCAGCGTGGTTGGCTGCCCAGGAAACAGATCCAGCATAAGGAGAACACGATGCCCGCAATAGGATGGATATTTATCCTGCTCGCCTTCGGCATGGTTATCGGCAGTCTTCTGCTACTCAGAGACAGCAGCAATATGAAAATTCCCGAACACAAGCTGGAAAAAATCCGTAAACGACAAGCGGAGCTGGAAGAGAAGGAAAAACAGGAAAAGGATGACTGGTAATCAGCGACGGTTCGCGCAGGCATAAAAAAAGCCAGTTCTCACGTTGCGCGTAAGTAACTGACTTTCTTTGCAGAATTGGTAGGACCACCCAGATTCGAACTGGGGACCTCTACCATGTCAAGGTAGCGCTCTAACCAACTGAGCTATGGTCCTGTGTCCTGCAACGGGGTGGAAATATACGGATTTCGTTCCCCGTGGTCAACCACTTTCAGGCAGTTTTTGCCGGTTTCAGAAAGCCTTTAATCGCGCGGCTCAGAGCGCTCCAGCGGTTCACCAGCAGCGCCATGAAAATCAGCCCACACCCTGCCAGCTGTAGCAATGACATGGTCTCACCAAACCAGGCTGCGGCGAACAGGGCCACCCACACTGGTTCCAGGACCAGAATCACCACGCCGTGACTGTGTACCGAAAGGCTCTGTGCATAGGTCTGCAACAGAAAGCGCCCGGCGGTGCCAACGATGGCACTGGCCAGAACCCAAACCATCAGAATCGGCGGCGGGTTGTTGAGGGTTGGTGCCCAGGGCTCGCTGATAGCGGACTCCACCAGGGTAACCAGGCCCACTGTCAGCAGGGCCAGGGCGGTCAGGGGCAGCGCCGGCACCTTTCGCTTCTCGATTGTTTCGCCCTGTTTATTGGTGACCGTTCGCTGATTGGCGGCCCGGGTGTTGAGCGTGAAGTAAAGCGCAAAGATAAACGCGGCCACAACGAAGTACAGCTGCCCCGGATCTGGCCTGAAGCCGTTTTCAAGGGACAGCAGGGCCAGGCCCGCTACCGCAATCGGTATGGCAAGCCAGGTACTCAGTGGCTGGGATTCACCGAATACCACGCGGGCAATGATTGGCACAATCACAACCCCAAGACTGGTGAGAAACGCCCCTTCACCCATGCTGTCGCCATGGAACAGGCCCAGTATCCAGCAGCTCATGGCAATGCCGAATACCAGGCCTACGCCCATGCTCCGTTTTACCTGGTCGGCATCCAACCGGCGCAGGGCCGGCAGCGCAATCAGTGCCAATACCCCACCTGCAATCAGAAACCGGGCCGCCATGAACATCAACGGTGGCATCATCAGGACGGCTTCTTTAGAAAACATCCAGCTGATCGCAGCCAGAAGGGTAACGACGACCAGCAACAGATCGGATTTGTGAGCGTCAGACATCGAGTAACTGGCTCCGGTCAGGCAGAGTGAAGTGCAAGGAGGGATAAATCTATAGTTTGCGAACTAAAAAAGAAAGCAGCGAAAACCGAGAGGGAGGGAGATGGCTCATCCCTGAGCCCGGCCAACAACCGTGGTGTCAGTTGTTGAGCGTGGTATACAGCAGGTTGGACATGCTGGTCTGGTTGGAGTTGGGGACCTCGACATACTGGTCACCGGAGCCCCAAAGCTGCCACCAGGCCCGCTGGTTGTAGGTGCGGCTGGCAAAGTCGATCTGCAGGCCATTGAGCACAGTGTTGTTCACCACCGGCACGGAGATGTTGCCGGTCTGGGTGTCCTTCACGGCACTGTGGTTGGCGCCTTCGCTCATCAGAATCGGGTAGTGATTGTAATAAAGGCCAGAAGGACCATTCTGCCCGCTTACCTTGCCCGCCAGACTGATGCTGTTGGAGCACGAGTCTATGCCGCTGGCGGTGGTGGCGCCGCAGGCGGAGTGGGTGGGTACCACGCCGTCATCGGTGCCGGCAATGAAGGGTTTGGTAATGCCTCCGTAGGACGAGCCGCCGCCTACGAAGCGCAGCCGGGGAATCGCCGTGGGGCCTACCGACAGGTTGCGGGCGGTGTTGGTTTGCAGGTCATTGACCACGCCCAGGTTGTCGGGCTGGGGATCAATCCCGGTGAACGCACGCACCGCTTGTTTTACCGGCCAGTTATACCAGCTGTCGTTATAGGCGATGCTGACCGCCAGGTCGGCCAGTTCAGTACCGCCGCCAGCCCCCGCAAGATCCATGACCGCGAGGATTTTCAGCGGTTGCAGGCCTTCGGATTGAAGCCAGCGAGCCTGGTTTTCCAGAAGGTGACGGGTAACCAGGTCACCGGTGGAATGGGTCACGACAATACAGTAATTGTTGCAAAGACCCTGCTGGCTGATTTGTCGAACCTGCTGGTAGGCTTGCTGCGCGATCTCTCCTTCCACCCGGCCGTTACTGGCCCAGTCGATGCGCGCTTCGGCGCGGTTCAGCCAGTAATCCCGCCAGTAGTCTTCTCCGGCCTGTTTCACCTCTTGCATGTTGGCGGGGGCCTGGGACAGGTTCTCCATCATGAAACCGTGCACCAGGATCACATTGTGGCCCGCCAGTTGGGCCTGCGCCGCTGTGGCGAACAATCCGCCTGCCAGCGCTATCGATAATGCAGTTTTACTCAGGCATCTTTTGTTTTTGTTGATCATTGCTTGCTCCGTTTTTCCGGTTTTATTGTTGTGTATCAGAACTTGTCGGCCAGCTGCCTTAGCAACGCCGCCCGTTGCTCTGATTCTGTGTTCACCGCAGGTGTGTCACGCAGGTTGCCAAGATCCGGCGGTGAAAATTCATAGCCTTCGTCTGGGCCGAAGGCGTAATGGGTGCGATTGCCAGGGCGGTCCGGCATTTGGCGTAACTGTAGGTTTCGGAGTTGCAGCTGGCCTTCGATGTCCTGGTTCGCCAACACGCTGCCATGGGCCTTGAGTACAAGCGTACCGCTGCCGCTGCCCAGGGATTCTTCAGTACTGAGTTGGGCCAGCGCGCGCTGGCCGTTGTATAGCTGGGCAGACAGCGCATAGTAGCCGGCGTGGTCCGGATCGAAACGGACTGGGATAACCAGGTCATTGCCGGACACATAGGGTGAGTCGATACCACCGAAGTCGCCGAGATCAGGTTCAATGGAGAGAGACGACACATGCCGGACCGGCTTTCCATCAACCCTGGCCTCTACTATCAGCCGGTATTCGCCTGGCTCGTGATCGGAACTGATCGTTCCCTGGTAGTAGCCGCTGTCTTCCGTGGCAGGCAGGTCTGCTGAATCGGCCTTGTCCCTCTTGGTGGCCGACTCAAGTGTTGCCGAGAGGGTATCGCCGAACACCTGCCGGCCACTCAGGGACGCCACCACAAGAATGGGCTCGCCCCGGGTAAAGCGGAACTTGTCGAGTGTCACGATGAAGCGGCCGTCGTCTTCCAGCGGCAACTCAACCGGATGGTACCGGTTGCCCTGGTAGGCTTCGGCCTGGGCGGTGGTCAATGGTACCGAGTAATCCGGGTAGCGGGCGCTTCGCTGGTAGTCGTCTGCAACGCTGGCGAGCATGAACCCCAGGGCGTTGTCAGAGGGCGCAGGAGCGTTCGAAGCCTTTGCCTCATTTGCCTGTGGCGTGCGGTCTCTCGCCATGGCGTTTGCTTCCTGATGATCCTGGTGGCTGCCGAAAGGCAGCCAACTGAACTTACCGTCGTTTTCTGCGGATAACAGCCAGGCAGTACCTGAAACACTGGCCACCACTACGGCGGTGGCCATCAGTGCCTTGTAAGGCATGTAGAATCACCTTCTTATTGTTATTTCATTGCTTTTGGTTAAAGAGTAACCATAGCCAGTTTTGTCGTAACCGGCATGAAACTTGTCCGACAATGCGCCACTTTCACCCTAAAGTGTGACCGATTTCACGTATTGGGTTAGTCCTTGATCGCCTCAAAGGCAAAACGCAGTACTACCTCGTCACCGACCATGCCTTCGTCGATTCCGTAAGTCATACCCCAATCGCTTCGCTTGATCACGGCCGACGCACTGAGGCCGAGTGTGTATTCTTCGTGCCCGAAGGGATATACGTCAGCCTTGTTGAGGGTGACATCCACATCCACGGGGTTGGTCTTGCCCAGAAGCGTGAGATCGCCGGTGACGATGCCTGTGTTGTCTCCCGTGCGTTCGAAGCCGGTGACGGTAAAGGTGATGTCCTTGTGTCTTCTTGTGTTCAGGAAATCCTTGTTGCGCAGGTGATCATCCCGTTTACCGTGATTGCTGAATACGCTGTTCGCCTTGAAGGCCAGTTCACCGGATGACAGCTCCCCGGTCTGTTCGTCATAGACGAATTCGCCTTTCACCTCGCGAAACATGCCCATGACCGGGGCGTAGCCGATGTGCATCACCTCAAAGACCATGGAGAAGTGCTCATCGTCCACCTGGAATCTGGTTGGTTCTGCCTGAAGCAGCGGCGCGGTGGAGAGCAGGGTGGCTGCCAGGGTTGCGGCGGCGAGTTTAGTTTTCATGATAGTGTCTCCTTTGGTAGAGCCAGCGAACATCCAGCGCAAACGACCAACCCAGAAGGGCCAGCGCCATGGCCAGTGTGGTGCCGGCAAACCCGGTGGGGGTAGGGGGAAGTATGGCGATCATCAGCGTAACAACCTGCCATACGCATACGGTTTTGCGCCGGAAACTGTCCGGCAGCGGTTGGTTGAGCCACGTCAGGAAATGGCTGGCGGCCAAGAACGCGTAACGCATCAGGGCAAGCATCAATACCCACGGGCCGGCCTTACCGATAGCCATCGTGGCAACGCATAAGCCGAATATAAACAAAGCATCCAGTTCCATGTCGAACCGGGCGCCGAACTCACTGTTGCTGTTGGTGGCCCGGGCCACCTTGCCATCCACGCCATCAAGGATCAGCGCAATGAGGCAGGCCCCGCCGTAAATCCACAACGCGGAAGAATCGGCAGCTGGCAGAAACGGTGCCCAGGCCACCAGGGAAACGACGAGGATGGATCGAAGCAGGGTAGTGCGGTTTGCCCAGCCGAAGTTTTGTCTGGCTGGCCATCGAGTCAGTATCAAGGCGCCTTGGGTAGCAAAAATCAAAATCGCCAGCAGACCGAACCAGCCGGGAGGACTGAACCATTCGTGCACGGACAGCAACACGAAAAACAGCAGTAGGGCAGCCCAACCAAGCTCCCTCACAGTGGCAGGAATCTGAAATGTTGCCGGGCGAATCGAATCCATATCCGAGCGTTTCCGTATAGCCTGACTGGTACGTGTGTTAGGCCCCGTTCTATGACTATAGTTTGGGGTAGATGCTTTTGCTTACGGAGATAACAAGAGAATGGACTGTTTATGACGTCATCAGGGAATCAGGCGTTTTGGGTGACTGCCCCGGGCCAGGGGGAGCTTCGGCCGGCGACTCTGGGATGGCCTGACGGTGCCGGGGCAGAGATTGTCACCGTGCGCACGCTGTATTCCGGGATCAGCCGGGGCACGGAATCACTGGTATTCAATAATCGGGTTCCACAGGACGAATACCTTCGAATGTGCGCGCCCTTTCAGGAGGGCCAGTTTCCGTTTCCGGTCAAGTATGGCTATGCCAATGTTGGCGAAGTGCAGGACGGGCCAGAGCACCTTATGGGTAAGCGGGTATTTTGCCTCTACCCCCACCAGAGGCACTATCGCGTGCCGGCCAGTGCCGTCACCTTACTGCCAGACGATCTGCCGCCGGGGCGCGCCATTCTTGCTGCCAATATGGAGACCGCCATTAACGGTCTCTGGGATGCCGAGCCCGCTGTAGGCGATCGGGTTGCCGTGGTTGGCCTGGGGGTAGTCGGGCTTTTGGTGGCCTGGCTGGTCAAACAGATTCCCGGCATCCAGCTGCTGGCTGTCGATACCAATGAGTCCAGGGCTGACATTGCCAAGGCTTTGGAGATTCCGTTCACAACTGAGGCCTCGGCCCGTGATTGCGATCTGGTGATTCATTCATCCGGCCGGAGCGAGGGGTTATCATCAGCCCTGTCCATGGCCGGGCCGGAAGCTCGCATTGTGGAGCTTAGCTGGTATGGCAACGAACCGGTCACGGTTCCCCTTGGCCATGCCTTTCATCCTAACCGCCTTGAACTTAAATCCAGCCAGGTAGGGCAGATTCCGCCACGCAGACAGCCCCGGTGGAACTATGCACGGCGGCTTGAGCTTGCCCTTCAGTTGCTCAGAGCGCCTGAGCTGGACAACCTGATCAGCGGCGAATCCCGGTTTGACGAACTTCCTGCGGTTGCCAGCACTTTATTATCACCAGCAGGGGATGCGCTCTGCCATCGAATTACCTATTCCTGAGGAAACACTATGTTCAGTTTGACCGTTCGCGATCACATGATGATTGCTCACAGTTTTAAAGGGGAAATCTTTGGACCGGCCCAAGGGCTCCATGGCGCCACCTACGTGGTAGACGTTACGTTCGAGCGACACGTGCTGGACGATAACGATTTGATTGTGGATATTGGCCAGGCGTCTGACCTGCTGAAAGAGGTGCTTTCGGAATTCAACATGAAGAATCTGGACGACTTGCCCGAATTCGAAGGCCGGAACACCACCACGGAATTCATGGCGCAAGTCGTGTTCAATCGCATGGCTGCTGCCATCCATGCTGGCCGCCTTGGTGAAGAGGGCCGGCAGGTTGCCGGCCTTAAAGTGACTTTGGGCGAGTCGCACCTGGCCTGGGCCAGTTACCATGCCGGCATCTGACCTATGGTTTGTGGTTCCCGGTGATCCTGATCAGAACACCGGTGGGTACCGATATGTGCAGCGCCTGGTGGCGGCATCGCGCCAGGCCGGGGTGAACGCGCGGGTTCAGGGGCTCGCCGGGTGCTTTCCGAGACCGGATCAAACAGCTACCAATGCCATGCAAGAGCTCCTGACGTCTTTACCAGACAACACGTTGGTGGTGCTTGACGGGCTAGCCATAGGGGCCATGCCAGACGTGCTGGAGCGCCACCGCACACGCTTGCAGCTTGTGGCGCTGGTACACCACCCGCTGGCGGATGAGACCGGGCTATCCCAGGAGCAACAGGCCTGGTTTCGGGAAGCTGAAAGGCAGTCCCTGGCCCAGGTCAGCAGGGTGGTCACGACCAGTGAGTACACTGCCCGCCGTGTGCAGCAGGATTATGGTGTGCCGTCTTGGAAGATTACGACGGCGCAGCCGGCCGTGGACGCCCTGTTCTTCCAGATGGAGCGCGACCACTTGGGCAAGCCCATGAGGCTCTTGTGCGTGGGACATCTATCCCCCCGTAAGGCGCAGCACCAACTGGTCGATGCCCTCGCCACTTTGCAGGAACTGCCGTGGCAATGCACCCTGGTGGGGGCGGAGGATCGTGATCCGGACTATGCGCTGGCCGTTCGCAGTGCCATCGCCCGGCACGGACTGGCTGATCGTATTCAGCTTCTGGGAGAGCTATCGGAACCCGCGCTGGAGGAGGCCTACCGCCGGGCGGATCTGTTCGTGTTTCCGTCGCTCTACGAAGGCTATGGCATGGTCATCGATGAAGCCCTGGCCGCGGGCTTGCCGGTGTTGTCTTCCGATGGCGGCGCGCTGGCGTTGACCACCAGCAAACCCGGAGCCCGGAATTTTCCGGCTGGCAATGCGAAGGTCCTGGCGTCAGAGCTTTGCTCTCTCCTGACGAATACCGCAGATTTTTCGGATCTGGCGCGACGTGCGCGGGCCCATCGGTCAGATATTCGCCAGTGGTCAGATACCACAAGGGAATTCCTCGGCAGTCTGGGCATCAGCGACGAGGGTGATCCTGCAAGATTCTCTGGCCAGTGGCTGGAAGCCCGGGAGCCCGCGGATCATGCCGCCAGAAGCCGGGCCTTGACGGATGCGCTGGCAAACTGGCTAACTGTGGAATACAACACGAAAGCCGCTGGAAAACCGGCCGGTGATCCGTTGCATCTGGTGGATATAGGCAGTGGGCGGGGCTCTAACCCCAGTTATCTGATTCCCCGTTTGCCGGTGCCCCAGCGGTGGACATTGATTGAACCGGATCAGCATCTGCTGGGGCTGGCCTGCCATCGGGTTGGGGCACTGGACGCCCCAGCGGCTCCCATGATGCGGGAGCTAACCCCGCACAACCTGGATGAGCTATTGCCAGAGGATGCCACCTTGGTCACGGCATCGGCCCTGATTGACCTGGTCTCTGAACACTGGCTTCGCGCCTTTTCCAGTGCCGTGGTGCGAAGGCGGGCGGGTGTTCTGGTGGTGATTAGCTACAGCGGGCGCTTTGAACTGGCGCCTTCCCATGCCTCCGACGCCCTGGTACAGGAGCTGGTGAATCAGCACCAGCATGGCGATAAAGGCAGCGGAGCGGCATTGGGTCCCGAAGCAACCGGGGTTTTGGAGAAACTGCTGCGTGAGGCAGGTTATACCGTCACGGTAGAGCAGAGCCAATGGCATCTCAGCCCGGGCCAGGGCGGCGCGAGTGCTGAGTTGATCACCATGCTAATGACTGGTTGGGCGGATGCCGCCTGCCAGCAGAACCCGGCTGCGGAGGCTGAGATCAGAACCTGGCTGGCAGACCGGCAGGATCAGTTGGCCCGTTACGAACTGCGGGTGGTGGTTGATCACCTGGACCTACTCGGGTTACCCGACTCAGGCTTACCGGCATGATGCGCCAGCGGCCATGGCCAAAGCTGCTGCTTCGGTGGGCTGCGACCCTTATTATCCTGGTGCTGGTGTTACGGTTTGTGGACCTGTCCGGTTTGATAGCCAGGCTCCGATCCATTCCGCCCTCACTGATCGCCCTGGCCCTGGTGGTTTCTGTCTTGCAGGTGGTGTTGTCCGCCTGGCGTTGGCGTTACACCGCCGGCAGGCTAGGTGTTTCTGTGCCGATGACCTTTGCCGTTCGGGAGTATTACCTGGCCACCTTTCTGAATCAGGTGCTGCCGGGTGGCGTTATGGGCGATGTGAATCGGGCCTGGCGACACAGCCGGGCCCACGGGCAGGGAGCTCACGAGCGCTCGGGGCAGCTTTCGGCGGTTCATGCGGTTGTCCTTGAACGGCTGTCCGGGCAGTTGGTGTTGTTTCCGGTGGTCTTACTCGCTGTGGTTGTGCTTTGGCGTGTGGGCGCTTTTAGCAGTCAACCGCTGCCCATCAGGATATCCCTGAACCCGGCCTACTGGCTGTTGCCTCCTCTGCTGGTGGGCATTGGAACCTGGCTGCTGTGGGTCAGTGGTCGGCTTGCCTCACTGCGGCGCTACCTTGGGCGCCTGGGCGCCGATCTCAAGCGGGCATTTGCAGGTTGGCGCAATGGTTCGGTGCAGTTGTTTACTTCCCTTGCCGTTCTGGGCACCTATTTAACGGTGTTTGTGTTGTTGGCGTTTGGAATGGGATTAGCGGCCGATGCCAGCAGCCTGTTTCTTACCGCAGCCCTGTGTCTGCTATTGCTTCTGGCGATGGTGGTCCCAATAACGGTGTCTGGCTGGGGTGTCCGTGAAGGCGCAGCCGCCCTGCTTTGGCCCGCGGTTGGGTTACCAGCAGAGCAGGGGGTGGCGATCAGTATTGGCTACGGTGCGTTGATATTCCTGGCCAGCTGGCCGGGGGCGCTGGTGCTTCTCAAACGCGCCTGATCAATTCCAGCGCCTCTCGAAGGCCAGGTCGAACAGCATGTCACTGCCCAGATTAACCAGCTGGGCCCGCGGGCGCAGGGCATCATCCAGTTGGTCGATTTCCGGCAGCGAGAATGCCGGCCGGCCACTGCCGATGATCATCGGAGCCACCATGACATGAAGTCTGTCTAACAGCCCTGCTTTGAGGAAGGATGAAACGGTTACACCGCCGCCCTCAATAAAGATTTTGCGAAGTCCGTAGTCCTGTAATACTTGAAGAATATGCTCCGGTGGCACCGGTGAAGGGTTGTCGGCAGCCCCGAGACAGGGAACAGTGGTTACCTGGCCGATGCGGGCGGGCTTTTGGGCCGGGTCGTATTCACCGGCAACCAGATGCAGTGTGGGTGCTGCGTTGTCGGTAAACAGGTGGTGGCTGGTAGGAACTCGGCCATGGCGATCGATCACCACCCTTGTCGGGTTGGGCCCATTCGCGCGGCGTACGGTCAGGCGTGGATTGTCTGTGGCGGCGGTGCCGGCGCCAACCACGACCGCATCGCACAGGGCACGAATACGATGGAGATGGGTGATTCCGTCGTCACCATTAATGAAACGGGAGCAACCGGTTACGGTGGCAATGCGGCCGTCCAGGCTCTGACCAAGCTGACCAATCACATGGTTACCCGCCGGGCGCTTGATGGGCTGGCACAGGGGCAGGAACAGCGATATCAGATTCCTGGCATCTTCGGTTGCCTGATGCACCAACTCCCAGCTCTTGCCGTTAATCCGCAGCGCTGGTTGGCTGGTTCCCGGCAGGGGAAGGGTGACATTGCTGCGGTTGCTGGCATTCAGTATGAGCTTCCAGGCAGTGTCTGTATCCAGGGTGGCCATGGCGTTCCCGTTTGTTGGTTTTGTGGTTTCAGTATAGGCAGATTGTGTGCAAAGCTATATGTACGATACATTTCCGGATTGATTCACTTTTCCAGCCAATTTTTCAGGGACACTGAGCTATGCGGTACCTGCAGTCCTTTCATCGCCGCTTGCGGCAACTCCGGCAGACCGGGCAGCTGTCTTTGGCGGATGTGGCCAATATGTGCGGAGTGGACGAAGCCCGGGTAGGCAGCTGGGAGGCCACAGATCCCAAGCAACGGAGCTATCCGGGCGTCAGTGAACTGCTGGATGTGTGTCTGAAAACCGAAACGCCGTTGGATCAACTGCTGGATATGGATGATGGCGGTGACAGCGGTCAGCTGGAGTTGCCGGGGCTGGCGTTCAGTAACAGCGATGATTTGTCTGTCGCGTTGAAAGAGCTGGAACGGGAGCTGAACCGATTGCGGCTATCAGAGGAAGAGTTGGAACTGCTGCGCCGGTTCCGCAAGGCAACCGCGGAAAACCGGCGCATGGTCCTTCAGCTGCTGGGGCGTTAACCGCCCCGGTAAGCCAGGTTACTTGCCTTTTTTGTAGATATTCTCGTAAACGTAGTTGGTGGCTTCCACAAAGCCGTCGATGCTGCCGCAGTCAAAACGCTGGCCCTTGAATTGGTACGCCAGCACGCAACCGTTCTTCGCCTGCTCCAGCAGTGCATCGGTAATCTGGACCTCACCGTTCTTGCCCGGAGGGGTGCGTTCGATAATGTCGAAGATATCCGGTGTCAGAATGTACCGGCCAATGATGGCGAGGTTGCTGGGTGCGTCCTCCGGAGCCGGCTTTTCCACCATGTCGGTAATGCGGTACAGGCCGTCTTTCATGGACTCGCCGGCAATCACCCCGTATTTGTGGGTTTCATCCTGCGGCACTTCTTCGATAGCCACGATGGAGCAGCGGAACTGGTTGTACAGTTTCACCATCTGCGCCAGAACACCGTCCTCGCCTTCCGGCCCCACACAGAAGTCATCAGCCAGCACCACCGCGAATGGGTTGTCACCCACCAGGTTGCGGCCAGTCAGAATGGCATGCCCCAGGCCTTTCATCTCGTTCTGACGGGTGAAGGCAAAGGTGTTGTTGGTGATCAGGTCGCGAATGGAGGTTAGCAGGCCTTCTTTTCCGGTTCCGGCAATCTGGTGCTCCAACTCGTAGCTGATGTCGAAGTGATCCTCGATGGCACGCTTGCCGCGGCCCGTTACAAAGCCGAATTCGTGGATTCCGGCTTCGGCAGCTTCCTCTACGCCGTACTGAACCAGCGGCTTGTTAACGATTGGCAGGATCTCTTTCGGCATGGCCTTGGTGGCCGGGAGAAAGCGGGTGCCGTAGCCGGCTACCGGGAAAAGGCACTTTTTGATCATGGTGTTCATCCTTAGTTTGAATCTTGCATGCTGGGAGCCGTCCCACAAAGTGTGCCAAGTGTAACCAAGTTGTTTCGCGAGTTGGAGGATTTCATTTCTGAATGTTGATTGTTGGTAATTCTGTGACCTGTTTCCTACTTCCGCTGAGCGATTGAAATATCTCGAAAATAGTTTCAGTTGGCGCACTAAGACACTGATTTAAGTAAACATTAAAATTGTAAAATTATGATGACAAGGGTGGTTGCCCGGCTCTCCATAATTTAAAGTGGCAAAGCTTCAGCACATTTACACGATCTTGACACTTCTACGGGTACTGAATGGCACATCCGCTGGTCGCAAAACGGCACGGCCCTCAACTGAGCTCCATTGCACTGTTTTCGTGCGCACTGGCTGTATTTTCGGTGCAGGGGGGTGCCAGCGAGCTTTCACTCTCCGAGCAGAATGCTCTCAGCACCCAGGAAGCCCTGTTTGCTCAGGACCGTTTGAAAGCCACCCGCGAGCATTGGCTACGGTCGAAATTCGAGTTTTCAGGACGTACCAACGACGATTCAGATCGCCTTGACGGCACGCTGAACCTTGGGTTGAAGAATATGTTCGGTGAAAGTCATCGGGCTGATCTTCGATACGCGGACTCCAAGACTTATCGAGTCAGTAACGAGCGCAAGGTCCTTGGGTTTGGCTATGGCTTGCCGGTGGGGCGCAACCAGCTGAGAATGGAGCTGACCAACACCGCCTATGATGAAGTGTCGAGGGTTGAGGGGGCCCGCTATCAGAAGGCCGGCCGAATTCGCGACGTGGCCGTAACCGGAAGCCGGCCGCTGTTCTCCGTCAGCGGTTACAGTATCCGGGGGCGGGCAGGGTATAACTCTGTAACCCGTTCGTGGACCCGGCAGAGCGATGAAAACCACAGAAATCACTACGAGGTATCCACCCTGGGCTTTGAAGCCCTGGGGCGCCATGACCTGGTGGGCGGCTTCAGTCTCTCCAGTGGATTCAGGGCTGTCACTGGCATTGAGACAGAGGCGGAACGCACGGCGGTTGGTTATCAGGATTCCCAGGACGATCAGTTCGGGCGAATGTTGTTTACGGCGTCCCTGGACCGGGAAATGCTGGACTGGCAATGGGATCTTGAAGGGCAATATCAAATTGCTTCTGCGGACATTCCCGGATCTCACCGTCTGCAGGTTGCTGGCTCAGCGCTTTCGACGGGTTTTAGCGGCCAATCCCTGAGTGTGGCGGAGGGTGGCTGGCTGCGGCTCGGTAGCCGCAGCCCCACCTTTAACGTGCCGTTTTTCCCCCAAATGCTGTCCAGTGTCAGGCTGTCGGTGCTGCGGGGCTGGGTTCCCGACGTATCGTTCCAGCAGGACCAGTCGGGCCACGTCACCTCCGGGGAGCTGTCCCTCGGCCTTTCTGCCCGCAAGTTCAGTGCCGATGTCAGCGTTGGCCGGGTACTTGGAACAACCACCGAAGCCATTGTCGTTCCAGACCACCCGGATGTGCGACTTTCCATGAGCTTAAAAATATAGTGTCTGATCGCTTACGAAGTTGTCACTTGTAGATTCCCTCCGCCCTGATGCTAGATTGAAGTAATCACCCGTGGACTGAGGAAGGATCTATGCGCTCAGGGACAGTATGGCTTGTGGTTCTGGGTTTGATGTCATTCACCACAGTGACGGCAGCCGAGTTCCGGTTTGAGGACGTGGTGGAGCAGGCTCGTGAACGGGCTGGTTCAGCTTACCAGGCTCCCGACACCATCCCGGATTTTATGCGGAATCTCAGCTATCAGGACTATCAGTCGATCCGGTTTGATCCCGAGAAAAACCTGTGGAAAGAGGCGTCATCGAAGTTTCAGGTAATGCTTGTTCCGGCCGGGAAGTTCTACACGCGCCCGGTCAATATATACGTTGTGGATGCCGAAGGTGTCAGCAAGCTGGAATTCGATAAAAGCCTGTTCAACATGCCCGATAGTGAGTTGAGCAAGCGGGTACCCGCAGATCTCGGTTACGCCGGCTTCAAACTAACCTTTCCTTTCGATGGCCCGGACATCGCCAACCAGTTTCTGGTTTTTGCCGGGGCCAGCTACTTCCGGGGTGTCAGCAAGGACACCGCCTTTGGTTTGTCGGCCCGAGGTGTGGCGGTTGACACCGGATTGCCTTCTGGTGAGCAGTTTCCTGACTTCACAGACTTCTGGCTGGTGCGCCCTGCACGTAACAGCGAAGAGATGCGGGTTTACGCCCTGCTTGATGGTCCGTCACTGACCGGGGCCTACCAGTTTACGGTCTATCCAGGAGAAGAGACCCGACTTGATGTGAAAGCCAGGCTGTTTATCCGTGACGACATTGAATTGCTCGGACTGGCCCCGCTTACCTCCATGTTCTTTTATGGTGAGAATACTCCGCGACCTGACGGCGAGTGGCGACCGCAAGTACACGACTCCGATGGCCTGCTCATTCACGACGGCGAATCCGGAGAGTGGCTATGGCGCCCACTTATCAATCCCAAAAGACTTGCCACGAGTTTCCATCAGACCAGTCGCATTGCCGGATTCGGGCTGATACAGCGAGATACAGAATTCCGCCATTTTGAAGATCTGGAAGCCCGTTACGAGCGCCGTCCCAGTGCCTGGGTTTCGATGGACGATGACTGGGGAGCGGGTGACGTTGTCTTGGTGGAAATCCCGACCGACGATGAAACCAACGACAATATAGTGGCGTTCTGGAGTCCCGACGATAAGGTTACCGGTGGGGCAGAGCGGTCGCTTGAGTATTCCATGACATTCGGTGGGCCAGATGTTGCCCGCCATCCGGGCGGGAAGGCTGTCAATACGTTCATCGGCGCCGGTGATCGCATTGGCGGTGGTGATCAGTCCGGTGCTTACCGTGTTCTGGTGGACTTTGCAGGCGGCCAGCTTGCAGACATCGAGCCCGATGCACCGGTGGTCAGCAAGGTCTCAGGTGGCGATGGTGTCGAGGTTCTCGAGCATTTTGTTGAATGGGTGCAGCCCGAGAATAAGTGGCGCCTGTCGATATTAGCGAGGCCTGCGAAAGACAGTATTCTGCAGTTGCGCGGTTATCTGGAGTTAGATGACCAGGTGGTCACCGAAACCTGGACTTACTCATTACCGCCAGGTGTCGGTCCGGGAAGTCAGCGATAACAGGGGGAACGGTATGGATGCCATGAACCAGTATCAGTTACTCGGGCGCCTGCTTGTGTACCTTGAAGCCTGTGGGTTGGAATTGAATACCGCCACGTTCGACACCGCCCTTAAGATGCTCTCGGATTTACAGCAGTCGGCCGCACAGCCTGAGGATTTTGACTGGCTCCTTGAACGCATTCCTCATTACTTCCGGATTGCGGAGGACGCACTGCCCAAGGTTGCCCCACCATTCCAGCGTGGCAGTATCGGGTACTACGCTCATGGCTCATCCTGAGCAAAAGTGCAGAACGTGGCGTCTGCGGGCAGCGGTCAGGCGGTGTGCGCTGATCTTGCTGGTTGGCGGCCAGACCCTGATTGCCGGCAATTTGCTTCTGCAGGTGCTGCCTTACCATGGGGGCACGCCCGTGGAAGTCGGTATCGTCCTTCTTTTCGCCCTGTTGTACGTCTGGATTTCGTTTGGTTTCTGGATGGCGGTATACGGCTTTGTTCTCCGGTTGTTGGGTGGTGACCGACACTCCCTGATTAACCGCCATTCCTCCCCTGAAATTGACGCAGCGCCGCTTTCCCGGACGGCTGTGGTAATGCCGATCTATCACGAGCCGGTGAGGTGGACTCTGGAAGGCCTCAAGGCCATGTACCGGGATCTTGAGCGCAGCGGAGAGCTCGACCAGTTTGATTTCTTTATCCTGTCGGACAGCCAGGACCCTGAGGTCTGGCTGGAGGAGCAGGCCGCCTGGTACCGGTTGGTAACAGAGCTGGGGGCAGAAGGGAAGATTTTTTACCGTAGACGTCGGGTTAACCTGAACTTCAAAAGCGGTAATGTCGCAGATTTCCTGCGTCGCTGGGGTCGAGGGTATGAATATATGGTTGTTCTGGATGCAGACAGCCTGTTAGCCGGCGACACCATCAGGAAAATGGTTCGTTTGATGAACCTTGAGCCAAGGGTTGGCATCCTGCAAAGCGCACCGACAGTGATTAACGGCCAGTCGGCTTTCGCCAGAATTCAACAGTTCGCCAGCAGGCTCTACTCGCCATTGTTTGCCACCGGGCTGGCGGCCATACAGATGGGCGATGCGGTCTTCTGGGGCCACAACGCGATCATTCGCGTGGCACCATTCATGTCTCACTGTGGGTTGCGTAAGTTGTCAGGGTTTGGCATCTGGCGCGGGCCGATCATGAGCCACGATTTCGTGGAAGCGGCGTTTCTGGGGCGGGCCGGATACGAAGTGTGGCTGGAACCGACGTTGGCCCATAGCTATGAAGAATCCCCTCCAACACTGGATGATGAGCTTGCCCGGGATCAGCGTTGGTCGAAGGGAAATCTGCAGCATGCCTTCCTTATGCTGCTGGCACCGAAGCTCCGAATGGCTCACCGTCTGGCGTTCCTGAACGGCATCATGGCTTACGCGGCCTCGCCGTTGTGGCTGGCCTTTCTGGTGTTGACCACGATTGCCGCCGTACAGCTTACCCTGGCTCCGATAGATTACTTCCCGGACGGTCATGAAAGTCTTTTCCCTCTATGGCCCGAGTGGCGGCCCGAGTGGGCGATTCTCCTTGTGACCAGTACGCTGGCCCTTCTTTTTTTACCAAAGTTTCTGGCCGTTGCGGATGTCGTCCTGAAAGGCGAATTGAGAAGGTATGGAGGGGGGCCGCGCCTTTTGATCAGTGTGTTTCTGGAGATCATGGTTTCCGTGCTCCTGGCGCCCATCCGGATGTTGGCCCATAGCCGATTCGTTGTCTCGGCACTGTTAAACCTCCGACTGGGCTGGGCGGCCCAGAACCGAACAGAAGAGATTCGCTGGCGGGATGCGCTGGTACAGCATCTGCCAGGTTTTCTGGTTGGTGGTGGTTGGTCATTGTTCGCGATGGCACTCGACCCTATGTTTTTCTATTGGTCCTTGCCTGTTTCGGTACCGCTGATACTGGCGGCACCAACGACGGTCTGGCTGAGTCGGATCAGCAAAAGAGAAGCTCTGGGGCGATATCACCTGTTACAGATACCAGACACCCTGACCCCGATCCCGTTACTGGAAGACGCACGGAAGTTGCGAGAACGGCTGTCCGTGGATCAGGAACTGACACCGTTGGAGCGGGCGATCATTGTGCCGCCGGCTAACCGCCTTCATCGGCACCTTGCCCGGCCCAAGGCCCGGGGGGCGAAACGGGCATCGATAGATGCGGCCGTCGAACAATGCGTGAAATCCGGCTACCCGACGATGGATAAGAAGGCGCTTTCTCTTGCCCTGGAGGATGCCCAGGCTCTTGCTGACTTGCATAAATGTGCTTGGAATGCTCCGGTTTCGTCGTTCTGGGGCGCACGCGTACAGGCGTTTGTAGAAAGGCGACTCAACCAGACTGTAGACAATACGACTTAAGATAGAGGTTCTATTGTTGACAATCCGGGTTGTTGGGCGTAATTTCACCAGCATCACTCATTGGATTGTTAACAAAACATGGTTCAAGCTCCGGCCCAAGTACATACTCGTGCAGATGAAGCCTTTGATTGTCTGCAAACCGCCATCGTGATGGGTGACCTTGCGCCCGGTGAAAAGATCGGCGAAGTCGAACTCTGCTCCCGCTTTAATCTCACCCGTGGTCCCCTGAGAGAGGCGCTTGGCCGCCTTGAGTCCCGTGGTTTGCTGGTGCGCCGGCCCCATGCTGGTGTGAAAGTGGTATCTGTCAGTGCTGAAGAGCTGCTGGAGCTGTACCGAATTCGTGAAGTTATGGAAGGGTTGGCTGCCCGCCAGGCCGCCGAACGGATGACCGATGAGGAAATCCGCGACCTGAAAGCTACACTGGATAGTCACGAGAAAATGATTGAAGAAGCCCAGGGCCAGGCCTATTACCAGGCCGAGGGTGACTACGATTTCCACCACCGGATTGCCACCGGCAGCCGCAACACCAAGCTGGCCCAGATGCTGCTGGGTGATCTGTATTACATGGTGCGCATGTACCGTTACCGGTTAAGCACCTCCGCCGGGCGCCCACACATGGCGCTGGGTGAACACCGCCGTATCGTCGAAGCCATTGCCCAGCGCGATGGCGAACTCGCCGAATTCCTTATGAAAAGACACATCAATGCCGCACGCCAGAATATCGAACAAAAGATTCAGCAAGGCGTGTTAACAATCTGATCCAAGAGGTAATGTCCCATGGCTAACCAACTCTCCCCGGGCGCTCGTTTCCGCAAGGCCCTGAAAGAAAACCATCCACTGCAGATCGTTGGTACCATCAACGCATACACCGCCATGATGGCGGAGCGGGTAGGGCACCAGGCCATCTATTTGTCGGGTGGTGGCGTCGCCAACGCCTCCTATGGCCTGCCGGATCTGGGCATGACCACCATGAACGACGTTGTTGAAGACGTGCGCCGCATCACTGCCGCCACAGAAGTGCCGCTGCTGGTTGATATCGACACCGGCTGGGGTGGCGCGTTCAACATCGGCCGCACCATTCGTGAAATGGAACGTGCCGGCGCTGCGGCTGTGCATATTGAAGACCAGGTTGCCCAGAAGCGATGTGGCCACCGTCCGAACAAAGAGATTGTGTCCAAAGAAGAGATGGTCGACCGCATCAAGGCTGCTGCCGATGCCCGCCAGGACAAAGACTTCTTCATCATGGCCCGCACCGACGCCTTCCAGAAAGAAGGCCTGGAAGCCGCCATCGACCGCGCCAAAGCCTGCATCGAAGCTGGTGCCGACGGCATCTTCGCCGAAGCCGTTCACGAACTGAGCGACTACAAAGCCTTCGCCGAAGCCATCGACGCCCCGATCCTGGCCAACATCACCGAATTCGGCGCCACCCCGCTGTACAACCGCTCCGAACTGGCCGAAGCCGGCGCCGCCATGGTTCTGTACCCCCTGAGCGCCTTCCGCGCCATGAACAAAGCCGCCCTGGCCGTGTACCAGAACATCCTGGAAAAAGGCGACCAGAAAGACGTGGTAGACCTGATGCAAACCCGAATGGAACTGTACGATTTCCTCAACTACCACGACTTCGAACAAAAGCTGGACCAGCTGTTTGCTCAGAAAAAGGACTAATAAGGGGGCTGTCCCAAGGGGTCTGTCCCCGAACGGGGACCGACCCCACTTTGGAACAGCTAACTCCGGAGTAAGGGGTCTGTCCCCGAATGGGGACTGACCCACCTTGGAACAGCAGACTCCGGAGTAAGGGGTCTGTCCCCGCATGGGGACTGACCCCATTTTGGAACAGCTGACTCCGGAGAATGACCGAGGTAAAAGTGGGTCAGACCCCATTCGGGGTCAGACCCGATAGACGCAATGGGTTCTAGTCCCTGCATCAACGGGCAAAAGTGGGTCAGACCCCATTCGGGGTCAGACCCTGGGGACAGAACCCCAACAGAAAAATCAGAAACAACGGGAGACCAACATGGCTGAAGCAAAGAAACTTAGTGGCGCAGGCCTGCGAGGCCAGGTAGCTGGCGAAACCGCGCTGTGTACCGTCGGCAAAACCGGCACCGGCTTGACCTACCGCGGCTACGACGTGACCGATCTCGCCGCCAACGCCCAGTTCGAAGAAGTAGCCTACCTGCTACTACGCGGCAAACTGCCAAACCAGGCCGAGCTGGACGCCTACAAAGCCAAGCTCAAAAGCCTGCGCAACCTGCCAGACGCCCTGAAACTGGTGCTTGAGCAAATCCCCAAAGACGCTCACCCCATGGACGTGATGCGTACCGGCTGCTCCATGCTAGGTAACCTGGAAACCGAAAACGATTTCAGCGAGCAGGACGACAAGATCGATCGCATGCTGGCCACCTTCCCGGCCATCATCACTTATTGGTACCGCTTCGCCCACGAAGGCGTGCGCATCGACACCGCCAACAGCGAATGCGACTCCATCGGTGGCCTGTTCCTGGAACTGCTGCACGGCAAGAAGCCCAGCGAGCTGCACGAGCGGGTGATGAACGTCTCCCTGATCCTGTATGCGGAGCACGAGTTCAACGCGTCAACCTTTACCGCCCGCGTTTGTGCCTCCACGCTGTCTGATATCCACAGCTGCGTAACCGGCGCCATCGGCTCCCTGCGTGGCCCGCTGCACGGCGGTGCCAACGAAGCGGCCATGGAACTGATCCAGCGTTTCCAGACGCCGGAAGAGGCCGAAGCCGGCCTGATGGGCATGCTGGAACGCAAAGAGAAAATCATGGGCTTCGGACACGCCATCTACAAAGAGTCCGACCCGCGCAACGCTATCATCAAGCAATGGTCCGAGAAACTGGCGAAAGAAGTAGGCGACACTGTGCTGTACCCGGTTTCTGTGCGTTGTGAAGAAGTCATGTGGCGCGAGAAGAAACTGTTCTGCAACGCCGACTTCTTCCATGCATCTGCTTATCACTTCATGGGCATCCCCACCGAACTGTTCACCCCCATTTTCGTGATGTCGCGGGTATCCGGCTGGACCGCCCACGTGAAAGAACAACGCGCCAACAACCGCATCATCCGCCCGAGCGCGGACTACACTGGTCCTGAGCATCAGGATTGGTTGCCGATTGAAGAGCGGAGCTGATTATTATGAACACCGTATTCAGAAAACCCCTTCCAGGCACCGACCTGGAATACTACGACACCCGCCAGGCGGTGGAGGCTATCCAGCCCGGCGCCTACGCCAAGCTGCCATACACCTCCAAGATCCTGGCTGAGCAGCTGGTTCGCCGCTGCGACAAGGAATCCCTTACCGATTCCCTGAAGCAGCTGATTGAACGCCGTCGCGACCTGGACTTCCCCTGGTACCCGGCGCGGGTAGTGTGCCACGACATCCTCGGCCAGACTGCCCTGGTGGACCTGGCCGGGCTGCGTGACGCCATCGCAGAGAAGGGCGGAGACCCCGCCAAAGTGAACCCGGTGGTACAAACCCAGCTGATCGTGGATCACTCCCTGGCCGTTGAGGCTCCCGGCTTTGACCCGGACGCGTTTGAAAAGAACCGCGCCATCGAAGACCGCCGCAATGAAGACCGGTTCCACTTCATCAACTGGACCCGCACCGCGTTCAAGAACGTAGACGTGATTCCAGCCGGTAACGGCATCATGCACCAGATCAACCTGGAGAAAATGTCTCCGGTGATCCAGAACCGCCCGGACGAAGACGGTCATCCGATTGCCTTCCCGGACACCTGCGTGGGCACCGATAGCCATACCCCGCACATCGACGCCCTGGGTGTGATTGCGGTAGGTGTGGGTGGCCTGGAAGCGGAAACCGTGATGCTGGGCCGTCCGTCCATGATGCGCCTGCCGGATATCGTGGGTGTGAAACTGACTGGCAAGCGCCAACCGGGCATCACTGCCACCGATATCGTGCTGGCCATTACCGAATTCCTGCGCAAGGAGCGCGTGGTTGGCGCCTATCTGGAATTCTTCGGGGAAGGTGCGTCCAGCCTCACCATCGGTGACCGTGCCACCATTTCCAACATGACTCCGGAATACGGTGCCACCGCTGCGATGTTCTACATCGACGAGCAAACCATCGACTACCTGAAACTGACCGGCCGTGAGCCAGAGCAGGTAGACTTGGTAGAGAAGTACGCCAGAGAAACCGGCCTGTGGGCCACGGAAATGACCGAAGCCCAGTACGAGCGCGTGCTGGAGTTTGATCTGTCTACCGTGGTGCGAAACGTGGCTGGCCCGTCCAATCCGCATCGCCGTGTTGCCACTTCCGATCTGCATGACCGTGGCATTGCCGTTAACCTGGACAAGGCACTGGAAGAAGAGAAGAAGGGCCTGATGCCCGATGGCGCAGTGATCATCGCGGCCATCACCTCTTGCACCAACACCTCCAACCCTCGCAACGTAGTGGCTGCCGGCCTGGTGGCCAAGAAAGCCAACGAGCTGGGGCTGGTGCGCAAGCCGTGGGTGAAATCTTCCTTCGCGCCGGGCTCCAAGGTTGCCCGCCTGTACCTGGAAGAAGCTGGCCTGCTGCCGGAACTGGAAAAGCTGGGCTTCGGTATCGTGGCCTACGCCTGCACTACCTGTAACGGGATGTCTGGCGCCCTGGATCCGAAAATCCAGAAAGAAATCATTGATCGCGACCTGTACTCCACAGCAGTGCTGTCTGGTAACCGTAACTTCGACGGCCGGATTCACCCTTACGCCAAACAGGCGTTCCTGGCGTCTCCGCCCCTGGTTGTGGCCTACGCCATCGCCGGTACCGTGCGTTTTGATATCGAGCGGGATGCCCTGGGTTACAGCAAGGATGGCAAGCCGGTCACCCTGAAAGATCTGTGGCCGTCTGATGAAGAAATCGACCGCATCGTTGGCGAATTCGTGAAACCGGAGCAGTTCAAGCAGGTGTACATTCCGATGTTCAATCTGGATGCTGCCGAGCAGGCCAAAAGCCCGCTGTACGAGTGGCGCCCGCAGTCCACCTACATCCGCCGCCCGCCTTACTGGGAAGGCACCATGGCCGCTGAGCGGGAACTCAAGGGCATGCGCCCGCTGGCAATCCTGCCGGACAACATCACCACCGACCACCTGTCGCCGTCCAACGCCATCATGATGGACTCGGCAGCAGGTGAATACCTGCACAAAATGGGCCTGCCGGAGGAGGACTTTAACTCCTACGCCACCCACCGTGGTGACCACCTGACCGCCCAGCGCGCGACTCTGGCCAACCCGAAGCTGTTCAACGAAATGGTTCGGGACGAGAACGGCGAAGTAGTGCAGGGCTCCCTGGCCCGTGTTGAGCCGGAAGGCAAGACCATGCGCATGTGGGAAGCCATCGAAACCTACATGGAGCGCAAGCAGCCGCTGATCATCGTAGCCGGCGCCGACTATGGCCAGGGTTCTTCCCGTGACTGGGCGGCGAAGGGCGTTGCTCTGGCGGGCGTGGAAGCGATTGTGGCCGAAGGCTTCGAACGCATTCACCGCACCAACCTGATCGGTATGGGCGTAATGCCCCTCCAGTTCGAGGAAGGCACCACCCGCCACACCCTGCAGCTGGACGGCACCGAAACCTACGATGTGGAAGGCAAGGCTGCACCGGGAGCCAAACTGGAACTGGTGATTCACCGCAAGACCGGCGAAGTGGACCGTGTTCCGGTGATCTGCCGCTTGGATACAGCAGAAGAAGTCACCGTGTACACCGCAGGCGGCGTACTGCAGCGCTTCGCGCAGGATTTCCTCGCTTCTGAAGGTGCTGCGTAACCAGGCGGCGAGGGAAATAGTCTGACCCCGAGCGCTGATTTTAGGGGTCTGACCCCGCATGGGGTCAGACCCCACTTTGGATCCAAACTCCGAACCTAAGGGGTCTGACCCCGCATGGGGTCAGACCCCACTTTAGAACCAGACTCCAAACCCGAGGCACACCATGAGCTTCCCCCCACAAATCAAAGTCCCCGCCACCTACATGCGTGGCGGCACCAGCAAAGGCGTGTTCTTTCGCCTGCAAGACCTGCCGGAGCCCTGCCAGGTGCCCGGCGAAGCACGGGACAAGCTGCTGCTGCGAGTCATCGGCAGCCCCGATCCCTACGAAAAGCAGATCGACGGCCTGGGCAACGCCACCTCCAGTACCAGTAAAACGGTCATCCTGGCGGCGCCAACCCAACCAGACCACGATGTGGACTACCTGTTCGGCCAGGTCTCCATCGATAAGCCGTTCGTGGACTGGAGCGGCAACTGCGGTAACCTGACAGCTGCGGTAGGCGCCTTCGCCATCAACGGCGGCTTTGTCGCCAAAGACCGCATTCCAGACAACGGTATCTGTACCGTGCGTATCTGGCAGGCCAACATCCAGAAAACCATCGTGGCCCATGTACCCATCACCAACGGTGAAGTGCAGGAAACCGGCGATTTCGAACTGGATGGTGTGACCTTTCCGGCCGCAGAAGTGAAAATCGAGTTCATGGACCCGGCCGATGGCGAAGGCGCCATGTTCCCCACGGGTAACCTGGTGGATGACCTGGAAGTACCGGGCGTCGGAAGCCTGAAGGCCACTATGATCAACGCCGGTATACCGACCATCTTCGTCAATGCGGAAGATATCGGCTACAAAGGCACCGAGCTGCAGAACGACATCAACAGCGACCCCAAAGCACTGGCGATGTTTGAGACCATTCGTGCCCATGGCGCGGTAAAGATGGGGCTGATCAAGGACGTCGCCGAAGCCGCCAACCGCCAGCACACGCCAAAAGTGGCGTTTGTAGCCAAACCAGTGGATTACGTCTCGTCCAGTGGCAAGCAGATCAACGCGGCAGACATCAATGTGCTGGTTCGAGCGCTGTCCATGGGCAAGCTGCACCACGCCATGATGGGCACCGCTGCCGTGGCCATTGCCACCGCCTCCGCCATTCCCGGAACCCTGGTGAACCTGGCGGCCGGCGGCGGAGATCGCACCGAAGTCACCTTTGGTCACCCCTCCGGAACCCTGGGTGTGGGTGCTGAAGCCAAAGAAGTTAACGGCCAGTGGACCGCCACCAAAGCCATCATGAGCCGCAGCGCGCGGATTATCATGGAAGGCTGGGTGAGGGTGCCCGGCGACTGTTTCTGATTCGTTACAGTCAGACCTATGAGGTGTTGAAGGATTTTACACATTCCGGATACACCTCCGGTTTTTCCCTTCTAAAGTTCCTCTATCTCCCTGATATTTAAAGCCTGACGTGAAACTGGACAGTTTATTGCTGCACGGACCGCTTGGCCGGCGGTTATAAGCGCCGACCAACAACGCGGATTTTTTATCTAAAGGGAGATTAGACAGTGAATCGTATTCCTGAATCATTCAAAAAGCCGGCACTGCTGGCAGGTTGCGCGGCCCTGACACTTGCTTTCTCAGCAACGTCATTGGCGGCACCGATCATCATGGAAGGTGATTATGTTCGTACCGCCATCAGCGACAACGGCACGCTGGGTTACGGCGGAACGACCTCCCCTGGCTTGCTGCACGATCCAAGCGGCACACGCAGCTGGGGCGCAGAGGACTATCTGACTCCTGGCAGTCCCTGGGAAATGTTTGGTGTGAAGGCCGATCAGTTCGGCAACGTTCACAATAACAATGATTGGCCCAGCAACATTGGTTCCACCTCCCTGACGGATATCAGTGGCGGTTCCGCCTTCGATAACCACGTGCTTTGGAGTGGAACCTACGGTGGGATGTTCAATATCACCCACGAATACATCTTCAATGACAATTACGAGCGCATTGATGTCCTGACCTCTATCGAGGCCCTGACTGACCTGACCGGCCTGAAATTCCTGCGGGCGATTGATCCGGATCCCGATGTAAACACCTACGGCAGTTTCAACACCATCAATACCCGAGGCGGAGCAGGCATTGCCGAGGAAGACTTTGTAAACTCCCAGGGCGCCCAGACTGGCCTGACCCTTGGCTTGTACACAAACTCTTCGATCGAGCATAACACCGGTATCACCTCGTCCTGGAGCTATGACCCGGATACCTACCTGGCCGGTCAGAACGACGGCGATGGCGATAACGTCATTGGCCTGGCGTTCAACATTGGCAACCTGTTCCAGGGTGACCTGGTCAAGCTGAGCTACTCCTATGTGATGGGTGAAACCCTCGACAACGTCGACATTCCTGACGAGCCTGTGGCGAGTGTTCCTGAGCCGGGTACGCTTGGTCTGCTGGGTCTGGGCCTGGCTGGCTTGTTGGGTGTTCGTCGCCGTAACAAGTAAACCCTTGGGTCAAACGTATGATCGGGATCTCATCTGTGAGATTCCGATCTTTGTTTTTAAAGGACTCATTGAAGTTTCAGGAGATTGAAGTACAATTCTGTTACGGTTTGTTACGGTGTGTAGCAAAGGATGCTGGCAGTACAGTGCAGTGTGAACCGCACAAGGAGTCGACGTGGCCCACGTCAGGTTGTTCAGACACTATATTCACTTACCTTTCGTCATCCTTGGCCTGATTGATCTGGTCGTGATGGGCTTTGCCTTTGGTTTGGCGGTGTTCTTCCGCTTTTTTGGTGAAGTCGGTTTCTTCCTTGAACACCTGTATTTTGTCTTTCCCTCCATCATTACGTTTGCCCTGTTTAACCTGCTGGTTATGATTGCCTTGGGTGTGCATCAGTCGCGGGTGGAAGAGGGCATGTCCGGCATGATGCTAAGAACCATCATGGCCATGATTCTCGCCATACCGGTTCACGGTTTCGCTTACTTCATTGCCGATGACTGGCTTTGGTATCTGGGCAGCTTCGGCCTGCTTACCTCCGCCACGGTCCTGGCCATTTTTTCGTTAGGCATAGTGCGCGTCCTGTTTTTTGCCCTGGTTGGCAAAGAGGCATTCAAACGCCGTGTGTTGGTGCTTGGCGCAGGGCACCGGGCCAGGCAACTGCTGGAAGATCTCACCACCCCATTCAACCGCAAGGGGTTCACGCTTGATGGCTTTGTCCCACTTCCGGACGAACCCATCGAAGTGGGTGATCAGCACCTGATCAACCTGCCCACATCATTACACGACTACGTATTGCGCCATCCCGTTCGGGAGATCGTGGTAGCTGTAGATGACCGCCGGCGCGGCTTGCCGATGGAAGACCTTCTGGAATGCAAAATGGAAGGTGTCAGTATTATTGACGGTGCCAATTTCTATGAGCGGGAATCGCGGAAAGTGGCCCTGGAAATGATCAGCCACGGTTGGCTGGTGTTCTCGGATGGTTTCTCCGTGTCATCTGTCTACGGTGCTGGCAAGCGAACGCTCGATATTCTCGCCGCAGGCACACTGCTGCTGGCGACGTTTCCCATCATGATCCTCACCGCACTTGCCATCAAACTGGAAGACGGCTTCAAAGCGCCGGTGATATACAGCCAGGAGCGGGTGGGGCTTAACAATAAAGTCTTTAAGGTTCATAAGTTCCGTTCGATGATCACCGATGCCGAAAAGGACGGAGCCGTCTGGGCAAAAAAGAACGATACCCGGGTAACTCGCGTTGGCGAGTTTATCCGGAAAGTCAGGATCGATGAGCTGCCACAAATCTTTAACGTTCTTAACGGCACCATGGCGTTTGTAGGGCCAAGGCCGGAACGCCCGGTATTCGTGGCGCAGTTAGCAGAGAAGATTCCGTTTTATTCGGAACGCCACCGCGTAAAGCCGGGCCTGACTGGCTGGGCACAGCTATGCTTTGCCTACGCAGACAACGAAGAAGACACCCGGGAAAAGCTTCGTTACGACCTTTATTACATCAAGAATCAGAGTTTGCTTCTTGATCTGTTGGTTATAATTCAGACAGTAGAAGTGGTATTGTTCAAAAAAGGATCAAGGTAGTTTCGGGAGTAAGCTGTTCCCGAAACATGGAATGCAGCACGGACCTCACAAGAGAGGGTATACGATGTCACGGAAGTATCTCACCCAAGGGCTGTTTGTGTCCTTCATGGCGGTAGCTTTGGCAACAGGTTGTGCAGGGCCGTCCGCATCTTCTCCTGACAAGATTCAGCGAGCACTCGCACTGGATACCCGCGACAGTGTGGACCAGTACATACTTGGTGCTACGGACGTTGTCCGGGTATCTGTGTGGCGCAACGAGGACCTGAGCATCTCGGTACCCGTACGCCCAGACGGCAAGATATCCGTACCGCTGGTTGGCGATGTTCAGGCCAGTGGCAGAACGCCTGAGGAGCTTGCCAGCTCAATCCGGGCATCTCTGGCTGAATATATACGTGAACCGCAGGTAAGCGTGGTGGTGACCTCCATGGGCAGCCATGAGTTCACTGACCGGGTGCGTGTGACCGGTGCTGTGCGCCAGCCTGTGTCTATTCCCCATCGCAGTGGTATGACGGTACTGGATATGTTTCTCAATGCTGGCGGCGCCAACGAGTTTGCTGCCCTCAACAGGTCCATGCTGTACCGCAAGGTGGGTAACGAGGTAGTTGCCATCCCTGTAAAGCTGGATGACATCCTGAGCAAGGGCCAGGTTGAAACCAATTATTCCATGCGCCCGGGCGACATCCTGACCATCCCGGAACGCAGTTTCTGACAGACGTTGTCTGAACCATTGGTCTCGAATCGAGTGTAGTTATGGCATTACCGTTATCGCAGTTACCGCAAGAGATTATTCGCGAAGTGCGCCAGCGCAAGGGCCTGGCGTTCTTGTTGTTTGTGGTTGTCAGTTTTGCGGTGCTGGGTGCCGGGTTTATATGGCCTTACAAGTACCAGGCAGACACCATTATCTTCGTGGATGACCGGAATATTATTGCGCCCTTGATGGAAGGGCGTGCGGTTACCACCAAGATTAATGATCGAACATCGGCGGCCCGAGAGCTTCTGATGAGCCGAACGTTGATTGAGCGGGTGGCCTCAGACCCGGAGATTTACCGTAACGCTCCCATGGACCCGGATGCTTTGGAAGGGCGCATCGCCAAAATCCGAAGTGGGCTATCGGTGCGCCCCCGGGGCGATAGCTACTTCAGTATTGGCTTTTCCTCGACTTCCCAGATGGAAGCCTTCCGTGTAGCCCAAAAGCTGGGCCAGGTGTTCATTGAAGAGACCAAAGACCGGAAACGGTCAGAAAGCCGCAATGCTTACGACTTCATCGACAAACAGGTGAAAAGCTACGAGAGGCAGCTGGCCCAGGCCGAAAATCGCCTGAAACGGTTCCTCTCTGAAAACACCGACGGCACGGAGCAGGAGGCAAACTCCAGAATGGCCCAGCTGCGCAACCAGCTGGAGTTGGCTCAGCTAGAGAAGGAAGAGCTGAGAACCCGTATTGCTTCTTTGCAGGGACAACTCAACAACATCCGGCCGACCATTCGCCAGGGCAGAACCGAGGATGCTTTCCGGGAGCGGATTCGGACACTGGAAGAGCGATTGGATGCCTTGAGGCTGCAATACCACGACACCTATCCGGACATCGTTATCACCCAGGAACAGCTGGCCGAACTCAAACGCCAACGGGATCTGGCTGCGGCACAGCAAGGCGGTACCACATCGCTCGATGGCGAAGAGGCTGTAAACCCGCTCTATCAGGAACTCAGCGCTGCACTCTCCAAAACCCGGGCCGACATGGCGACCATTGATACCCGTATCAACTCCTTACAGCGCCTTATGGAGCAGCAGACTCAGCGGATGGAGCGCATACAGGCCAATAAAGCTCAGTACTCGGAACTCACCCGAGACATGGAAGTAAACCGCGAAATCTATGACGACCTGCTCAAACGCAGGGAAAAAGCGCGGGTGTCCATGCATCTTGATATAGAAGGGCAGGGCCTGAATTACCGAATTAACGAAGCGGCACAGTTCCCCAGAACGCCTTCTGGCCCCCAGTTTTCCATGTTCGCCATGGCCGGGCTTTTCCTTGGGTTGGCAGCGCCTTTTGGGGCGGTTGCCGGATTGCTCCAGGTCGATCCCCGAATTCGTGCCCGTAAGCAGCTTGAAGACGGCATCGGGTTACCGGTGCTGATCGAAATACCGGAAGTGCGCACCCCCTTTGAGAAACGCCGGGACCGGCGGGTCACCATGATGGTCGGCATTTTTGTCGTGTTAACTGCAGCGGTGTATATCACCATCGTTGTGCTCGCCCAACTGGGAGTGATCTGATGCCAGAACAACGAAATGATCAGCCCGAACTGGATCCAACAGAGCAACGCTCTGGACAATCAGAGGAGCAAGGCGCTCCCAGTGCGGATGAGCAGTCTTTCTGGTTGAAGCGCAAAGAGCGTCTCAAGCAGGAGCTCGGACACTTTGACGAAGACGATTCCAGAATGCTGGTACCCAGCTCCCTTGAGCTGGGACCGGGCGCTGTAGACAAATACGTCATAAGCAAGCAGATTGTGCGGATGCAGGAGCCCAGGCGGCTGACACCTGATGACCTGGACGAACGCCGCATTATCTATCCTGAATCCCGCAACCGTACTCTCGTTAACCGGTTTCGGGACCTGCGGACCAAGCTTCTCGAGCTTTCTGGCGGCAACAATTTCACCCTGGTGGTGAGCGGAGCCTCCTCTGGGGCCGGATCTTCCTTCGTTGCGCTCAACCTGGCCGCAGCCTTTGCCTTTGACCAGGCGAAAACCGCGCTGATCATTGACTGCAACCTCCGGGAGCCGTCCCTGCACACCACTCTGGATGTTTTGCCGGAAACGGGCCTGACCGACTTCCTGGATGACCCAGACTATGACATCGCCAGAATCCTTTACCCAACGGGTATCCCGAGGCTGAGACTGATCCCGGCTGGCAGCCGCCGCGAAACGCCGTCGGAATTCTTTACATCGTTCCGAATGAAGCAGTTCCTGCAAGCCGTTCGCCGCCGCTACCCAGATCGCTTCATTGTTTTGGATACTGCGCCCATTTCTGAATCACCTGATGCAAGGATTCTGACCGAATTGTGCGACTACGCTATGTTGGTGGTTCCTCACGGCAAGATCACAGCAACCACCGCTGAGCATGCTGCCACGGCTTTCAACCCGGATAAATTTGTGGGAGCGGTGATCAATGGATAGCAAGCAGGGCGCAGGGATGCCCCACAGCAGAATACTGGCGATCGGGTTCTTGCTGGCATGTTCCGGAGTTGCAACCACCGCCCAAGGTAATTCAGAGGTCACCGGGGGCCTGGACACCCGCTTCACCGATAATGCCCGCAAAGCCAGTAGCGGTGAAACCAGTGATATGGAAACCAGGGCCTACATCAGAGCTGGCTATCGCACTGACCCCGGCCGTTGTAATGCAGACTTTACCGGCACCTTGGGCTATTCGTACTGGCAAGACAGCACCTTCGATAACGAAGCGTACGGCGAGATGGACTTCAACGGTGATTGCGAACTGGCTAACCGTTTCTACTGGGATGTCAGCAACAACCTGCGTGAAGTGAACCAGGACGCAACCCAGAGCAACACCCCAGACAACCGAACTCGCAAAAACGTATTCAGCACCGGCCCCCGTTACCTTTTGCGCGTGAACGATACCAACTGGCTGAACTTGTCGGCCCGATATGAAAACGTCGAGTTCAGTGAGCCAGAAGAATCGGACAGCGAACGCTACATCGGCTCTGTGGCGTGGAACCACATCGTAAGCCAGACACTGACTGCAGGTGTGAGCACCTCATACAGCCGTACCGAGTACGACACCGATGCAGAGGTTGATGTAAAGAGCGCCAGACTGACGTTTTCCAACGTATGGGCGACCACAAGATTGTCTGGTGCCATTGGGGTGAGCGAAATAGAAACCCGCTTTGGTTCAACCACCCAAAGCAGCGACGGCCTGATCGGCGAGCTGGACCTCACACGCACCATTACCCCAAGCCTGGATTGGTACCTGCGCGGTGCCCGGGAGCTAACCGACCGCACCTCCAGCTTTGACATCCGGTTTGGTGAGTTCGAGTTCAACCTGCGTGACAGCATCTCGGTTGAAACTACCACGCTCTCTACCGGTATTAACCAGCGCTATTCAGACCGGTCATCCCTGACTGTTGATTTGTATGCCAGCCAGGCGGATTATCTGGAATCACCGGAGCGTGAGGACAAGTCCGGGCTTAACGCGCGCTATTCAAGGCCTCTGACGGAATTGGCCAGTGGTTACGCCGGCATCGGCTATGACTACACCAAGTTCCAGAGCGACCAGGCAGATGACCGCACACTCAGGCTGGAAGCCGGTACCGAGTACCAGGCAACCCGGGACTTCAACCTGGTGGCGAAAGTCGGGCACGAAAGAAAAGTAAGTGATGTACCTACCCGGGAGTACGACGAGAACTGGGTGTTGGTTGGGGTGGAGTACCGGTTTAGGTAGGTGAATGGAAAATGCTGACGAATGCTGAAGGAATGGTGAATAAGCTCGCTGCCTATGGGTTGGCAGGCATCGTTGGCACATTGTTTCACTATCTGACCCTTTACACCTTTGTGGAATTTGCGGGTGTTGGCGTTCTTGTTGCAACCGGTATTGGGTTTTTGGTTGGCGCAGTAATCAACCACGAACTTAACCGGCGTTATGTGTTCAGGGGTGCAGGTGGGCGATACGCCGAGACCGCAGTCAGATTTTTTGCCATAGCGGTACTTGGTTTTTGTTTAAACATGCTGGCGATGTACCTTTTGCATTCGCTGATGCATGTCTATTACTTGTTGGCGCAACTGATAGCGACAGCCGGGGTGTTCCTGGTTACTTTCGTTTTAAACAAGTCTTGGACGTTCAGGGCATAGGATGGCGGGGCGAATGGATTCTTTGACGGTACTGGTGCCGGTCTATAACGAGGAAGCTGTAATCGATGAGTTCTATCGTCGTACGGTTGCTGTGTGCGAAAGCCTCGACAGAACGCAGTTCGAGATCCTTTTTGTAGATGATGGAAGCTCAGACGGGTCGTGCGACATTATTAGCGGTCTGATTGCGAAGGATCCACGGCTCTCATTGCTCCGACTCTCAAGGAACTTTGGAAAAGAAGCCGCGCTAACGGCTGGGCTTGATCATGTAGACGCGGATGCCATCGTTATCATCGATGCAGATCTCCAGGACCCCCCGGAACTTATCCCGGATATGCTCACTCTTTGGAAAAAAGGGTACGACACAGTATACGGGCAGAGAACCGAGCGGCACGGTGAGTCTTTCGTTAAAAAGTTAACTGCCAGTGCTTTTTACCGTTTGATGGCCCATGTTGGACGATTCTCGATTCCCCGCGATACAGGAGATTTTCGCCTGCTAAGCCGGCGTGCAGTGAATGCGCTGCGGTGCCTGCCGGAGTCCAACCGCTTTATGAAAGGGCTATTCTCCTGGATTGGCTACCCTCAAATCGCGCTCAAGTATTCCCGTGATCCCCGCCATGCGGGCGAAACCAAATTCAATTACTGGAAGCTGTGGAACTTTGCGCTTGATGGTATTACATCGTTCACCACAATCCCCCTGAAGCTGGCATCTTACATTGGGGTTTTTCTGGCCTTTGGCTCCTTCTTATACGGCGCCTACGTTATTGTAAAAACACTGATCTGGGGGGATCCCGTTCCCGGTTATCCGTCATTGATGACCGTAATTCTTTTCATTGGCGGTATCCAACTCATGTTCCTTGGTGTGCTGGGGGAATACCTCGGGCGAATGTTCGACGAGACCAAACGCCGCCCTCTTTATCTGATTCAGGAGCACGTGCGTGGTTCTGATTTCAGGGGCTCGGTTAGCGCGGCAGAGTATGCCAGGGAAGATGTCAAATGACCCTGCAGTTATCGTCTACAGAACGCAATCTATGGTTTGTTGCCCTGCTTGTATCTATTGGCTTATGTCTGTTTTACGGGCTTCGGTACAGTCTCAGTGAAGGGGTCTGGTTTGACGAGGCACTGACCACTTACTTTATTGGCTTGGGCTGGGCCGATCTGTTTCACTTCATTGCCCGGTATGAAGCCAACATGGCGTTATATTACATCGTGCTCAAATTCTGGAGCATGGCGGCAGGCTCCGAGATTGCCCTGCGGGTGTTTTCCCTGCTCTGTTATGCTGGCGCACTTTGGCTCATGTTCCTGCCGGTCAACAAGCACTTAGGGATACGAGCTGCGTTTACTTTTCTGATCTTAGCCCTCTGTCATTTCTATCTTGCTCGCTACAGCGTGGAAATCCGGGGTTATGCCCTTGCGCTGCTATTCATGGCCCTGATGTGGTTCTGCTGGACGCGCATTGTTCTCGACGGCGAACGTCATTACTGGCTTTGGTATGCATTGGCGGGCTTGTTTGCGGTGCATACCCATTTCTACATCGCACTTGGAATTTTTTGCCTTGGTTTGATGGCGTTGCCGGCGTTGAAGAGCCGAGGAGACTTCGGCAGGTGGCTTGGTGCTCATTTGGTTATTGGTGTGAGCTTTCTACCCATTCTTGCTTTCGTGGTGTTCAAGGAAAGCGGACAACTGGCCTGGCTGACTGCGCCTGACATCAAGTCTCTCATCTACCTCGGTTTCGATTATTCCGGAGCCGCCCCCGAAGCCAGTAAACCGGTGCGTTTTGGATTGCTGTTTGCAGTTGGCATCTTGGTAGTAATTGGCTTGCTGCGGCTGTTGTATTCCGAGGGTGGAATCAAGGTGCGAGGTAACAGGCTGCTTCAGCTCTGGATTAGTGCGCTTGTCATCGCTGTGGTGCCTGTTGGGATTGTATTCCTGGTTTCTCAGTTTGAGCCTGTATTCTCCACACGCTTTTTTACACCGTTCATGCCTTTTTATCTGATGCTGGCGGCGATCGGGGTGACGTTGGCGTTCCGCACCTGGGCCTTGGCACCCGTGGCGCTGGCCATGCTGCTCCTGGCGTTGTCTGCCCACGCCTACACCCATCGGGAACCTAACCGTTGGGCAGAGGCTTTTGGTTTTCTGGCTAATCACTGTGGCAATAATCAGGCTGTGCTTTACATGACCCCACGGGGGCAGGCTGCCATTAACTACTACGAGAAGCACGATCCCACCGGCTGTGATCTGGATCCATTGCCCTTTAAATTGGTTCCGGAAAACTATTTTAAGGGGCCGGATGAGTATCCAGATCAACTGGAGGGACTCAATCAATACCGGACGGTATGGCTAGTAATGACCCATCTCTCAAACCCTGAAAGAGACAAGCTGGATCGTTACCTGGAGCAAGTCGAGTCTACTGCAGGCCCATGTGAGCCCGTATTCACTAATGTTGCGGTAGAAATACACAGGTGCTCACAGGTCGGCATACGGGAGGTGACGAAGACGCCATGAACAAACAACCCTTTTCCAACGCTTTAACCATCGACGTGGAAGACTATTTCCAGGTAGCCGCCCTGGCAGAAGCCGTTGATCCTAATCGTTGGCACGCTATGGAATACCGGGTGGAAGCCAATGTAAACCGGCTCCTGACCTTGCTGGATGAAGCGCAGTGCAAGGCCACCTTTTTTACCCTGGGGTGGGTGGCTGATAAATCACCAAACTTGGTAAAAGCTATTCAGAGAGCCGGCCATGAAGTAGCGAGCCATGGTTACAGCCACCAGTTGATCTACAACCAAACGCCAGAGGTTTTTCGAGAAGAAACCCGTAGGTCTAAGCAGACCCTTGAAGATATCACCGGTGAAGCAATCACTGGTTATCGAGCGGCGAGCTATTCCATCACCAACCAGTCCCGCTGGGCACTGGATATTCTGGCGGAAGAAGGTTTTACCTGGGACTCCTCCATATTCCCGGTGCACCACGACCGATATGGCATGCCCGGAACACCCCGCTGGCCCCACAAGCTGACAACCGACAAAGGCTATGAGCTTGCTGAATTCCCCTTGAGTACCCTGAAGTTCCCCGGCTACACATTACCCATAGCGGGTGGCGGATACTTCCGACTGTTCCCATACTGGTTCAGTCGCTGGGGCCTGGGCAGCATCAATCGCCAGGGGCAGCCATTTGTGTTCTACCTGCACCCCTGGGAAATCGACCCGGGCCAGCCAAGGCTGGACGTTAAATGGTTCTCGCGCTTTCGCCATTACAACAACCTGGATGTGTGTGAACAGCGATTGACCAAGTTGCTGTCAGATTTCCGGTTTACCACCATGAGCCAGGTTTTGGAAAGCGAAGGGGTTCTTGAGCCCTCATCGAACACTCTAAGCTCCAGTTCTGTGGCAGGGATGGCATGATGGTCGCCGTTTTCTGGATATCTTTCCTGTTGTTGGCTTACATCTATTTCGGCTATCCCGTCTGTATCAAACTGCTGGCATCTGCACGACCCTTGCCCGTAAACAAGAGCGGCGCTTACCAGCCGAAAGTCTCGATTCTTATCGCCGCCTACAACGAGGCCAAAGACATTGAGGCTACGCTCAGGAACAAGCTGGCGTTGGACTATCCCAAGGAGCAATTGGAAATCCTGGTGGTTTCCGATGAGTCGGAGGACGGAACCGACGAGATTGTCCAGGTGGTTGCCGCTGATGCGCCTTTCCCGGTCAAACTGTTTCGTCAGGTACCCCGTCAGGGTAAAACCGTGGGGCTCAACATGCTCAAACAGCATGCGGAAGGGGAGATCCTGGCGTTCTCGGATGCAAACTCCGAATGGGATCAACAAGCCCTGAAAGCACTAGTGAGTAATTTCAACGACCCATCGGTGGGTTACGTAACCGGAAAAATGGTCTACGTGAACCCGGAGGGCGCCCTGATTGGCGACGGCTGCAGTGCTTACATGAAGTATGAGAACTGGCTTAGGGCACAGGAGACTCTGGTAGGCTCCGTGGTGGGCGTTGATGGTGGCATTGATGCGATGCGTAAAGAACTACATTCCGAGCTGAATGCCGATCAATTGCCGGACTTCGTTCAGCCACTCAAAGTGGTTGAGCAGGGGTACCGTGTTGTATATGAACCTGGAGCCTTGCTCAAGGAAGAAGCATTGAGTGACGGAGGGAGCGAGTTCAGCATGCGGGTGCGGGTAAGCCTGCGTGCGCTGTGGGCGCTGAAAGATATGAAACAGCTGATGAGCCCAGCCAACGATCCACTGTTTGCCTGGCAGCTTATCTCCCACAAGCTACTTCGCTACGCCGCCTTTGCACCCATGATAACCCTTGCGATTGCTGCACTTTACCTGGCGCCGGTGAAAGGGTTGTATGCGTTAGCCGCGATAGGGTACGGCCTGTTTCTCTATTTCGCGTGGGCGGGCTATCAAAAAGAGAGCCGGGGGCAATCGCTTTCTACCGTGTATGCCCTGCCTTACTACTTTGTATTGTTAAACCTTGCGTCCTTTAAGGCATTTGTCGCCTTCTCCAAGGGCGAGAAGAAGGTTGTCTGGAATCCAAGGAAAGGATGATGGCATTGCCCCACCTGGAAGCATTGCTGGAGGAGAAGAAACTCCCTGGGCTTGATGGATTTCGAATGGTTGCCGTCATGGCCGTGGTGTTCGCTCACTCCGGGGTAGGCACGCTTTTCTTTTCTGCACGTCATGGCGTCGCCGGCTTCTTTGTTCTGAGTGGGTTCCTGATCACTTGGCTACTGCTCAAAGAGCATGAAAAAGCAGGAACCATTTCATTCAGAAACTTCTACATGCGGAGATCTCTTCGCATCTTCCCGGCTTACTACGCCTTCTTACTGGTATCAATTTCATGGGACTTGTTCCGCGGTAATGACGACATCAAAGACGCCATAGTTCCCGGCTTGTTCTATTTTATGAACTACCACAACGCGCTAGAGGGGCATTCGTCGTCGTCCATTGGGCATGTGTGGTCTCTGGCAATTGAAGAGCAGTTCTACCTGATCTGGCCGATGCTTTTCGTTTTTCTGATGAGGTGTGGTCGGGAGTATGCGGTTGCTTTATTGATTATCGCCAGTTTGGTTGTACTGGCCTGGCGCTCCTATTCCTATACCTACCTCGATTACGGACCGTCGTACGCATACAACGCTTTCGATACCCGTTTTGATAATCTGGCGCTTGGGTGCTTATTGGCGTTTCTAGCTCAAAAGCCGCGTTGGCTAACCGTGTTCGATGGCATCAGCAGTCGGTTCTGGATGCCCTTTATACCACTGGGCCTGTTGTTTCTGTCGAAACAATACGGCAGCAGTGATTACGCCTACGGCCCCGCATTTACAATTGATGCATTGTTGCTAGCGATTCTGCTGCTGCAGCTGATAAGACTCAGCTCAGGCCGTTTTTGGGGGTGGTTGAATCATCCTGTGTCGATCTATCTCGGCGTCATATCCTATCCAATCTACCTTTGGCATGTCTGGGGACTCCAGGCGGGTGATAAATTGAACTTCCTCCCCGAGTGGTTACAGCTCCTAGCTGGGGTGATCATAAGCGGTATGCTCGCATCAGCGTCTTACCATTTTCTCGAAAAACGATTCCTGCGGTTAAAGCACCGCTATGTGGTAAAGGGGCCAAGGATTAGTAACTCATCTATGGCGGAGAATCCGCAAAGTATGGATGGCATGAAGGCTAGGGAGCGTTGGAGTTGAAGATACTTCATCTTATCGACAGCGGGGGGCTATATGGCGCAGAAAGAATGTTACTGGCACTTGTGAAAGAACAGCTAGATGCGGGGCTTGATCCGGTTATCCTAAGTGCTGGAGAGATTGGTATCGAAAACAAGCCGATTGAGCTTGAAGCGATGCGTCTAAACCTCCCATTGAAGGTCTGGCGAATGCATCCAGGTCTTAATCTGAAGGCAGCTAAAGAAATTAGATCATGGGCGGCTGAAATTGGTGTTGATTTATTTCATTCGCATGGTTTCAAATTCAATGTTCTGATGGGGCTATTCTGGCACAAACGAAATGTTCCTTTGATTTCAACTTTTCATGGCTATCTGCATGCACCAAGATTTTCAAAACTTTGGATTTACGAAAAGCTAGATAGATTCTCCGCACTTAGAATTGATTCCTTAGTGCTAGTGGGTGAAGCAATGAGGCATGAGTTGCCAAGTTTTGTGCTTTCTAATAAACATGTAATATCTATTCGAAACGGTTTAGATGTTGATCGAGTTAAGGAGATGGCCAAATCTGATTTGCCTCCTAAGATAAACGATTTCTTTAAATCACATGAACCATTGATCATTGGTGTAGGAAGGCTATCACCTGAAAAGGGTTTCGATAACCTTTTGAGGGCATTTAGAAAAATTAAAGATAATTTTACTAATGCTGGGCTTGTACTAGCAGGCGATGGGCCCGAAAGAGCACGATTAGAGAGTATGGCGCTAGAGCTCGGATTATCAGATGATGTGCTTTTTTTAGGCTACGTCGAAAATATACCAGCATTAATGGCTAGATCGTCAATCTTGGTAATGCCTTCGCTTAATGAAGGGCTTCCAATTACGTTGTTGGAGGCGCTTTTGCTAAGGATTCCAATTGTTGCATCTTCAGTTGGTGAAATCCCTGCTCTTCTTGAGGGAGGGGTAGGAGTACTTTTAAAAAAAGTTGGTGATCATCAAGAAATTTCAAATGCTGTATCTTCTATTCTAGGAAGGTTAAATACAATCAGTGTTTGCCTTGATTCTGGCTATGATAAAGTTGTAAGTGGATTTTCTGCAGGGATGATGTCGAAAAAATATACTGAACAATATGAAAGACTTTTGAAAACCTACTCGATTAATAAGGTCGATTTATGAAATCGCTATGGATTACATGGGAGGTGCAGCGTCGGAATCGCTCAATGTCTAGTGCGTTAAATGCATCGTATTTTGAGTTTGTAACTAGTAAAAAAGGCTTTTTTCGTTACGCTGAGCTGACCTTTAAGACTATAAAGCTATTATATGATGAAAAGGCTGACGTGGTTTTTGTCCAGAACCCTTCAATTGTCCTTGCGTTTGTTGTCGTTGCACTTAGGCGAACTTTTGGCTACCTGTCAGTAGTTGATGAGCATAATGCGGGGCTATTTCCTTTGGAGGGTAGAAGTATATTTCTTAAATATATCGCGAGATGGATTGTTGCAACCTCTGATATTGTTATTGTTACTAATAAGCCGTTGTCGGATGTTTGCCTTGAGTGGGGGGGGGATCCGATTATTGTGCCTGACCCTCTTCCTACTTTTGACTTAAAAAAACATAATAAAATAAAGGATGAAAAGTTTAGGCTGCTTTTTATTTGTAGTTGGGCAGAAGATGAGCCTTTTTATGAGCTTTTAGATGCAGCATCGATGTTAGACTCTGATAAATATGAAATAAGAATAACTGGGAAGCCGCCCATAGGTATTGAATATAAATGTCCAAGATCAGTCGCGTTGCTAGGATTTGTTTCAGATGAAGATTTTATATCAGAGCTTTTTGATTCTGATGCAGTAATTGTATTAACAAAACGGGATAATTGTTTAAATTGTGGGGCATATGAAGCGGTTTCTGCTGGGAAGCCTGGCATTCTCTCGAATACATTAACGCTTCGTGAGTATTTTTCTAAGGGTTTCTTATTTACTGATAATTCTCCTGAAGATATAAGAAGAAGTATTGAGGTTCTAAGTGCTGATTTTGATAGTCACTCAAAAAATATCGATAGTCTTAAAGGTTTGTTGGGGGAAGTTGAGGCAGCTGCTTTGGATAAACTAAAAGCAGCTGTCTACAGCAAGTATCAAAGCGATGTTAATTAACTAGCTCTAACTTTGGTGCGACAGGGCAGTCTTTACAGAGTCTGAGCGAATTAGAGCTTTGATTTTCTGAATTTATAACTCTGATATAAAGATTCTTTTGAGAGTTTTCCATGATGTACTTTGGTAACGAAATAGAGATTTTTTCTTGATCCCAGCTTCTGATAGGTAAATTAAGAATGTGTGAAGATTGTTCTAAGCTAGGTGCATCCGATATGACTACCCTTGCGTTAGCATTAGGGCCAATTGCCACGTATACATCATCTAATAACCTTTCAACATTTGCGTCTCCTTCATTCATCCAAGCGAAAAATTTAATCCGATCCCAATATGCGTAAGGAAGCCCCTCGGAACGTAGATCTTGAATTAGATTTCCAGATCTCTTGTTTACATGGTATGAGTTGTTATTGATGAATCCAAAGTAGCCTTCGGCGGGGCCGTACGGATCCTTTGGATCGAGCTTTGCGTGAAAGAATGTAGTGTTCCAATCTTGAAAAGCCCAATTCTTAGTTAGCTCAGGTTGCCAAAAAGTTGGTTCTAGTTTTGTTGTATTGCCAGCTATATTAAATCCATTTCCCGTCCAAGCTGGTATATATAGGTCGTTGCCTGAAGGCGTATTGAAGGATAATGAATAAGATAAGTTGTCTCCGCGGTCGCCAAGCATCATCCAAGCATCCTTGGTTGAAGATCTTGTCGAAAACGAAAAGTTCTCTCCACCATCTCCGGGGAACTCAGCAAGGTCCTTAACTGAATAACTAAAGAAAATTTCAGTAAAGGGGGATAGTCCATAGAGGCCTTTACTATCCTCAACCCCGAATACTAAAGCTGCATGGCCTTTTCCGCGAACAAAAAGGCTTTTATTTTTTCGTTGATCTAAGTATATAGCCGGGCTAGAGGACGCAACTGAATACCAGCTTCCTATTTTTGGTTGTAATTCGAGTCGTCCATCGATTATTGATGCGGTCTCAAAGTCATCGTAAAGGACGATATTTGGTCCTCTGCCGAATTCCGAGCCATACACAGTAATTTGAGCGTCAGCACCAAAACTAATATTAGAGATCACAGGCTCCGCTTGAACTGATGTCGAAGCCTTGATGATCAAGGTAAAAGCTAGGATTTTTTTATCAAGGTTTCGACTTTTCATAGCAAACTCCTATGGTAAAGCGTTTTGGATATTGTTGTTTGTGATTTGGTTATTAATTTATTTCTTTTAATTACTAATGGTGATAACTTTTTATACACTAAAAGTATTCAACTTGATGGAAGTATTACATTGTAATTGTAGTTCATTCTATTTCGACTGTAATATCTAATTTTGGTGACTTGGTCCCAGCTTTTTAGTCCATGCTGATCTTAGGAATTTTCATCGACCCAAGGCACGATAGAGATGACGAGGTGATGTTGCTCATGTCGGTCCAATTTGAGAATCGCTCCCATCTAGACGGGCAGGCTTATCATGAGTGTGTGCCAGTTTCGAAACTGAATGAATGGGTGGGTGAATAAGCAAGGTTGAAAACGTGCTGATCCTAGCTGCAGTGGCTCTTGTCGAGGCTTTTAGACCTGAGCGGTGAGTATTGGGTTTGCATCATTGGTTTACAAACTGATACTCCATGTATCAAAATGTTACGCCTGTCGGTGCTTGATTGTCTACAAGTTGCCTATCCATTTGCCCAAGTCGCTCGAATTATAGAGTATTCTCCATGGACCAGGATTCACTCCCCTTAGTTTCGGTTATCACCCCGTCATTCAACCGTGTTGACTTACTTCCTGCGACGTTAAATTCTGTGCTGTCTCAAGGTTACGAGCAGTTAGAGTATTTAATTGTCGACGACGGTTCCACCGATGGCACTTGGGAGTGGCTCAATTGCGTTGACGATCCGCGTGTGAAGGTTTTTTCGCATCCAGATAGGAAAAATCGCGGGCAGGCAGCGTCAATAAATTTAGGGTTGCGCTATGCCAGGGGGCGATATGTTGTAATCCTTGATAGTGATGACCTTCTTGCCGGGGGGGCGCTCGCTGCCCATGTTCAAGTGATGGAAAATACTCCTTCAGTCGGTATGGTTTATGGTCAAGGGTATGCTGTTGATGAGCGGGCGGCGAGGCTCTATAAACTTTTTCCCTCATCCCACCAAGAGGAAAGCGATCCGAATCGGCTCTTACTCGATTGTTATATTGTCTCACCGGGACTTTGCATGTTCCGTAAGAGCGTGATTTCAAAAATTGGACAACTTGAAGAGACCTTTAGGGCAGCTCAGGACCACGACTTTGTGCTGCGGGTTGCAGAGGTATCTCGGATTGCCTATTCCGGTGTTGAATGTTTTTACTACAGAAAGCACCGTGGAACTATCAGCGCAAATGGACAGCTAAGTCGCTGGAAAAATGGATTTAAAATCCTTGAACGGGCAGCGGTGCGTTATCCATACCAACGTTCTACGCTGCGAAGGCGTCGAGCCGTACTGTATTTTCGGTTAGGGCAGGTTTATCTTGAGAAAGGAATGTATTTAAAGGCAATTAGCTTTTTCCTGACTTGTTCGCTATTGGATCCGAGAAGGGCAATCGCTGTTGGCTTGAAAGGGGCTAATCGTGCTGAGGGAGCGTTTTGACTATTTATGAGTAGCCGTACGCGACCAATTCCTATTCTGTTTGTAATTGATTTTTTTCGTAATCCCCATGCTGGCACGGAAGGGCAGTTATGCCAATTAATCACCGGGCTTGATCGGCGAAGGTTTGAGCCAACTCTTTTAGTGTTCAAGCAATCCGAATATCTCGATTCGGTCGACTTCCCGTGTGCTGTGAAGGTGCTTGGGCATAGCAAGTTGCTATCTATCAAAACTTGGTTAAGTTTGTGGGTGATTGCTAAAGAATTCCGTTTGGAAGGAGGCCGGCTAGCTCATGTTTTCTTTAACGATCCATCGGTAATCTGCCCTCCAATTTTCCGAATGCTGGGTATCCGTACGATTATCTCCCGCCGTGACATGGGTTATTGGTACACACCAAAATACCTAGCGATGTTGAATCTTAGTGGGCGATTTGTTTCTTTGGCGATCGCCAACAGCCAGGCTGTGAGGAAGATTACTATCGAGCATGAGCCATTTGATCTAACAAGCACTCACGTGATTTATAACGGATATGAATTCGAGGATGAGCAGCCCGCGATACCTGCTGATCTAAAGGAATTGCGTGAGGAGTATCCAGATGCAGTATTTGCCGTAATTGTTGCTAACATCCGGCCTATAAAACGAGTGGAAGATGCAGTGCGTGCGCTGGGGGTGTTGTCAGGGGAAACACCGGCTTTGCATCTGGTCATTATCGGAGATGGAGGTCCAAAAGCACTCAAGGCAACAGCAAAAAAGTTGGGCATTGAGGAGCGGGTCCACTTTTTGGGAGCGAGGCGTGATGTAAAGGAGTGTCTTACCGGGCTTGATATCGGTTTGTTATGTTCCGAGTCCGAAGGTTTCTCTAATTCATTAGTAGAGTATATGCAGGCTGGCTTACCGGTTGTATGTAGTGCGGTGGGAGGGAATCCAGAAGCTATAACCCATGGAGAGACCGGGTTTCTGTATTCATGTGGTAATCTGAAAGAGTTGGCGGATTGCCTTATAAGACTGGTTACGGACAGTGAACTCCGAGTCCGTTTGGGGGGAACTGCGAAGACTAGCGCAATGCAACGCTTCAGTATGGAAACTATGGTACGGCAGCATCAGGAAGTTTATGACTCACTGCTGAACAAGGAGTAAGGCGGTATGGGGTTGTTCTCTAGAATCATTCGAACGTTTGGGCCCGTGGGTGGCTACGAGGTTGCCCGACAGATTTGCCGCAGTCAGCCCCGTATCCTTATGTATCATAGGTTTTCCTCCGCTCCTGCGGACGGTAAGTGTAGCTCGAAACATTTTGAGGACCAGGTAAAACACATCAAGCGAAACTACAACCCGTTTTCCCTCATTGGTTTAATGGAATATCAGCGAGAACATGGTCGATTTCCACCTCATGCTGTGGTTATTACTGTTGATGATGGTTATCGGGATTTTTACCAATACGCTTTCCCGATCCTGAAAAAATACGATGTTCCCGCCACGCTGTTTGCCACCACAGGTTTCATAGAACGCGAACATTGGCTATGGCCCGATAAGATTACCTGGTTACTGAATGAGGTTTCAGAAATTCCTGAAACGATACAAATTGATCTAATCGAGTTGCCTTCTGGACCGGTGAGTGCTGAAAACCGGCCGGTTTATTGGAAGCGATTAAATGATCATGCTCTCTCCCTCCCTGATCAAGAAAAACAGCAGTTTATTGGAGAGTTAACGCTTCGCCTCAATACAGCTTTTCCGCTGTCGATTCCAGGCGCTTACGAGCCGCTGAATTGGGAGGAACTAAGGGAGTTGCAAGACAGTGGTATCGAAATTGGCGGTCACACCGTTACTCATCCTTCCCTTGGGCGCGTCGACGAAGAGCAGGCCAAGGAGGAGATATTCGGATGTATGGAATCGCTCACTAAGAACTTAGGGGAGCGCCCAAGAACCTTTTGCTACCCAAATGGTCAGCCATCTGATTTTAAGCCCTTTTTACCTGGTATCGTCGAACGCGCAGGTTTCTATGGTGCGGTTACAGCGTTTCCCGATGCACGTGGTGTTGCCGAGCCTTATCTAATGCGACGCCATGCCAGTGGTGATGATATGTTTCAGTTTTTCAAGTCTGTTTCTGGTGCTGAATTAATTGGTTTACAACTCCGGAGTGAAGTTCGGTTAGGTATGGGTGCTGTGGTGGCTAGTTATGGCCGGTAAAGGGGTAGATGCTCAGTGTCAGGCCAAAGCCTCTGATCAAGTAGTCAGCTCGTTTACCTTTGTCTTTTTTCTATATTTTACTCTGGACTTTTTCCTTCGCTTTTCGGTTCGGATACCAGGATATTCAAGTCTGCGTCCTACGTTGGTGGCTGTGGCGATTCTCTTGCTGCTACTATTCGTGCAGCGTGAAAAATTGGCCGAGAAGTTTCGGCATCCTGTTTTCAAACCCGTGTTTGCCTTGCTCGCCTACATAGTAATTAGTCTGCCTCTTGTGGAGTGGCCGGGTAGCGTAATCCGAAATAACCTGGATCCTTTTGTTAAAGCTATTGTCTTTTTGTTCTTTACTGCATTAATTGTAGATACTCGTAGACGGCTGGTATGGTTTGTTGGTGTCTTCGTGTTTTGCCAGCTCGTGCGGGTACTCGAGCCCCTATATTTGAATTTGACTCAGGGATATTGGGGCAGCTCGACGTACCTGAGTACGGCAGAGTTTGCTAATCGGCTCTCAGGTGCCCCCGCCGACGTAATTAATCCTAACGAGCTTGGGTTCGTTATCGTCACGGTAATTCCGTTTTTACACTATCTCCTATGGACTGGCAGGTGGAAGCTCAAAGCTGTTTATCTGATTTTGATGCCGTTATTGTTATACGCCCTAATTTTAACCATGTCGCGCGGTGCTTTCCTGGCCTTGATGGTCGTCAGCTTTTTTATTTTCAAGGAGTCGCGACATAAGGCGGCTCTCGCTGGAGTGGCTGTGATGGTGATTGTGGCTGCTTTTTCTGTTATGACGCCTGTTCAAAAAGAACGCTACCTATCGATCATTGACCGCGATGTTGAAGGCGGAGCATCGGCCGAGGGCCGAATTCAGGGGATGATTCAGGAGTTCCAGCTTGGGCTGACCCGACCTGTTGTGGGGCATGGACTTGGTACGACGGGGGAGACTAAGGCAAACAAATTAGGACGGCGCCAAGCCAGTCATAATTTATATGCTGAACTGTTGATCGAGATAGGAGCTATCGGGTTTGTAATCTTTATTAACTTTTTAGTGCGTACTTTCAGACAACTGAAACGGCTTCAAAGAGAATTTGGCCGAAGTGATCGCGTAGAAATCTCGTTCTATGAAAATCTGAATAAGGTACTTATCTGTCTGTTTTGGATGTACGCAGTCTACAGCATTAACTATTGGGGGCTGTCTCAATACTACTGGTACCTTTTCGGTGGTCTAAGTATCGCGTTGGGCCGTCTGGCGATGTCAGAAAAATCTGACTCAACGCCTGCTGAGGGAACTGCCATTATAGAATATAAAGAAAGTGGGCGTTTCAACCTTGCGGAAAAACTTCGTGACGGTCGGCATCATTTCGGTTGATTTGAAACGCGAGATGAAGGGCCACATCATGAAATTATCGAAGTTTATCGTGAGAACATACCGCACTGGAACTGAAGTTTGTCTTTTAAAAGGATTTACCCATGAGAGTTGTAGTTTTTGCCAGACACCCAAGTGGTGGTATCAGGACGTATTTTTCCTATGTTTATGGCGATAAAGCTCAAAGTGATAACACCTTCAGTTTGGTAACGCCAGAGTCTGAATCACTTCAGGCTCTTGTTGAGCCTCTATCAAATGTTGAAATTGCCGATCAGTCTACTGAAAGCCTAGCTATGTTATTGATAGCATTATTAAAGCAGGTGATGAAAGCCAGGCCGGGACTAGTACACTCCCATGGTTTTACCGCCGGATTGGTTGCGGCCTTGCCCCTTTGGTTGTTCCGTATACCTCATGTCATAACTACTCATGATGTATTTATGCATGAGCATTTCCACGGACGGTTTGGAATATTAAAGAAACGAATAATGGCCAGGTTGTTCTCCTTGGCGGATATGATAAATCCAGTTGGTGAGGACGCGGCTTCGAACTTTATAGACACGTTTCCTGATTTGGGTTCCCGGGGACGCGTAAAGGGGATTCGGAATGGGATTAAAGCTGAGTCTTTTCTCGTGGATAGTGTCAGAGATCTCCGCAACGAAGCGGGCATTCCCTCTGATGCTCTTGTGCTCGGATTTTTTGGGCGGTTCATGGCTCAAAAGGGATTTGGCCTATTGGTTGATGCCGTTGAGAGATTGAATCAAGAGGGCATTGGGAAACCGGTTCACGTGTGCTGCTTCGGTTGGGGTGGATTTATCAGAGAGGAGCAGGCAGATATTCGCTCCCGAGGCATGGAATCATTCTTTCATTTTTTTCCCGCGACAGATTTGATGGCCGAGGCCATACGGGGCGTGGATGTGGTCGTCATGCCGTCCAGGTGGGAAGCATGCCCCCTTCTACCGATGGAAGTAATGGTCTCTGGTCGACCTCTAATTGCATCTAACTGTATTGGAATGAAGGAAGTGGTTGCCGATTCTCCGGCAATTATATTCGATGCTGGATCGTTAGACGGACTTCTCGAAAAAATCCGTTTGTTTGGAGCAAATCAGAACGCTTTCCAGCTTGACTCGGATAGGTTCAGGCAAGAAGCGGCTTTGAGATTCGATGTCAGCCAAACCTCAAGTAAGTTGATGCGCCTCTTTAATGATGTTTTGACAAAGCCGGAGTCCAGTCGGTGATTCGTACTTTATTGGTCAATACCGGCTCAAATGTCCTGGTGATGATCGTGAAACTGATCATCACCTTCATTATGACCCCCGTCTTTGTTCACAACCTGGGGAAGTATGACTACGGTTTGTGGGAGATGATTGGCGCTGTGATCGGCTACATGGGGATATTGGACCTAGGCCTGAGGCCTGCCATCAGTCGGTATGCCGCGAAACACCACGCGGAGCAGGATTCACAGGCACTTCAGTCTGTGTACATGTCCGCATTTGCGTTCATGATGATGGTCGGGCTGCTTCTTTTCGCATTCTTCTTTTGCTGGGGAGTCTGGTTTTCAGGAGCAATCGCCCCGGAAGGTGAGACCTACCAGAAATACACGCTGTTTCTAATCATCATTGGCGCCCACCTGTTAATCTCATTTCCAGGGTATGTTGCAGAGAGCTATCTGGAAGGTTTCCAGAAGTATTATCTCAAAAATAATATTACGATTATCAATTCGATAGTAGGCTCCACGCTTCTTTACTTGTTCATTACCCCTGAAAATGGTTTGGTGTTGTTAGCCGGCATCAACGCCATTGGAATTTCCATAAAATATCTGCTCTTTATGTGGTTAATTTCTCGCCCGGCATTCGGTGCGATCAGGGTCCGTTGGCGATCGTTCTCCTGGCTGCGGCTAAAAGAGCTGATTGTTTTCGGCTTCAAATCTTTCATTCAGGGTATTGCCACCCGTGTTGAAAACGCCACGGATGTTTTGGTGATCGGCTTGATTATGGGGCCCGCCGTGGTGCCTTTCTACAGTATCCCGGCGAATCTGACTCAATACATCCGAAATCTTGGGTGGACATTAACTCACGCCTTCATGCCGTTATTCAGTGGCTTGAGCGCAAAGGCTGAGAACGACACGATTCGGCAGGTTTTTGTGGTTTCGTCCCGTTACGTTGTCAGTATTCTTTTGGCCATGGCTACTGGGGCTCTGTTGTTAGGCGTGCCTTTTATTTCGATTTGGCTGGGCCCCGAGTTTGGCGAGAAAGCGCAATGGCTTATCGTGTTTCTAGTGTTATTTACGGTGCTGCCCTTCATTAACCCATTCGCCAGTCGTTACCTAACGGCGATTAACAAGCATGGAATTTTTGCCAGGCTTACGCCCATCTCAGCAATTATAAATATTGGGCTTAGCCTTGTTCTGGTGCACCCTTTTGGTCTGGAAGGTGTGGCTTTTGCCTCAGTGGTACCCGGGCTGATCTTTGTGCCTTTATATCTTCGTTATACCTGCAAGCACCTAGAATTACCTGTCAGAAAATACCTTCGCGTATCCGTGTTGCCGGCGTTTGCCCCGGCAGGGTTAATGGCGCTGGTTCTATTGGGTATGGATGAGTATCTGGTATACGATTCCTACGTTGATATTGTCGCTGGCGCACTGCTGAGTAGTATCGCGTGGCTTGTGGCGTTTTGGTTACTGGTGTTAAACAGGGAAGAACGAACGTATCTGGGTGTCCGGATTGCTCGTATCGCGGGAAGGAAATAAGGAATGTGTGGTTTTGCCGGATTTGTTAGTACAAAGCCTTTTTCTGACGATGAACATGTTCTAGAGCAGATGGGGCGTGCTATCGAGCATAGAGGACCTGATGGTGCGGGAATATGGCTTGACCACAGTTTGTCCGTCGGCCTGAGTCACCGTCGCCTGTCGATTATTGATCTTTCGAAGTTTGGCGCCCAGCCGATGGCGTCGGAGTCCGGCCGTTTTGTTATTGCATTCAATGGTGAAATATATAACTTTCGCCTGCTGCGCAAAGAGCTGGAAGCCAAAGGTGCGATATTTCGAGGGCATTCCGATACTGAAGTTATGCTTGCAGCATTCGAGGCCTGGGGGGTCGAACCGGCCCTCCAGCGACTTTCAGGGATGTTCGCCTTTGCGTTAGTAGACAAGCGGTTCCGTAAGCTTTATCTGGCAAGGGACCGAATGGGGGAAAAGCCCCTGTACTATGGCTGGCAGGGTGAAAGCCTGATTTTTGGTTCAGAGCTTCGGGCATTACGCCAACATCCCGATTGGCAGGGGGCAATTGATACATCCGTCCTGCCTGCGCTCCTGCGCCACAATGTGATTCCTGCCCCCCGCACCATATACCAGGGTATATGCAAGCTACCGCCAGCGTCTTATGTGTGCCTCGAGCTCGATCATCCTCAGTCCGGTCAGCTACTGGAGACCAAACGTTATTGGAAGCTGGAAACCTGCTTTGAGGAGCGGTCCGGGTTCACGTTAGAAAGTGCTGCCGATGAGCTCGAAAGGCTACTGAAGCAGTCAATCAGTGACCAGATGGTATCTGACGTACCGCTCGGTGCTTTTTTGTCCGGTGGCATCGATTCATCTACCGTGGTTGGCATCATGCAGAGCATGGCCAGTCAGCCAGTACGTACCTTCAGCATTGGTTTTCGTGAAGAAGGCTTTAATGAGGCAGAACATGCAGGGGCAGTCGCGAAGCATCTTGGTACGGACCATACCGAGCTTTATGTGACTGAGCAGGAAGCCAGAGACTTGGTTCCGAACATCCCTGTAATTTACGATGAACCCTTTGCGGACTCCTCGCAGATTCCCACATTTCTGGTTAGTCAGATGACGCGTAAGCACGTCACGGTCGCTCTATCCGGCGATGGCGGCGACGAGTTGTTTTGCGGCTATACGCGTTACCCTGGCATGCTGAATGCCTGGAATAGCCGTTCATCGGCTGTTAGTCGTCTTAAGCGTGTTGCTGCCAGTTTACCATCGGGGCTGTCTGCCCGGCTGGTTCGCGCTCTGGTGCATTCCCAGAGACATCGAAGCGTAGAGGCAATTCAGTATCAGCTGTGCAGAATTCGATCGATTGCCGAAGCCTCCGATCTTTCTGAATTTTACCGCCGGTCGGTATCCCTTTGGCCAGATCCTGCCATCGCGCTGAAGGCGGCAGGCGAGTACGGTTATGGATTGAACAGTACTCTTGCTGAAGGTATCCCGGAAAACACGCTCAAAACCCTGATGTGGCGAGATCTTAACTGGTATCTGCCAGATGACATCCTGACCAAAGTGGATCGTGCGGCTATGGCATGCAGCCTGGAAACCCGTATTCCAATGTTGGCTCCGGAAATCGTGTCGTTCGCACTGGGGCTACCCGATTCCCTCAATCTTCAGGGCGGTGTTGGCAAGCAGGTACTCAGGTCTGTGCTATACCGTTATGTACCGCGGAACCTTATTGACCGTCCCAAGCAGGGATTCGCTGTACCGGTCGCGGCTTGGTTAAGAGGCGCACTCCGGGAGTGGGCGGAGGAGCTACTGGCCGAGCATCGGCTCGCTCAGCAAGCATACTGGCATACGGGAATGGTGCGCTGGATGTGGAAGGAGCATCTTTCTGGCCGGGAAGATTATAGTTTTGAGCTTTGGGGCATTTTGATGTTCCAGGCTTGGCTTAACGAGTACCAAAGGGGATGAGGGTGTGAAAGATCGGATTTATGGGATGCTGAGAAGAGCTGGTGCTTTTTACCTGATGCGGCGGCTTTTTCGGCACAAATTGATGATCCTTTGCTACCACGGTATCTCGCTGGATGATGAACACGAGTGGTGGCCTGGCGTATTTATGACAGAGGATCGGTTTCGTGGAAGGTTGAAACTGTTAAAGGATCATGGATATCGGGTCCTGGGGCTCGGAGATGCACTAAACAGGTTATCCGAAGGATCACTGCCGGCTAATTCGATTGTGATTACAGCTGATGATGGTTATTTGAACTCACCAGAGACCCTGGTCGAATGTTGTCAGGAATTTGGTTATCCGCTGACTATATACGTGACCTCTTACTACGCAGAGAAGCAGACCCCTATTTTTAATGTCATGGTTCAGTATCTGTTTTGGAAAACTGATAGATCGAGTTTAAAGGGGGATCTTTCTGCTATCGGGCTACCCGGGGTTGATCATATTGATCTTGAAGACTCTGTGGAGAAGCAGAGGTGGTGCGAGAGAATAATTAACTACGGCAGAGCAAACTGTGACGAGAATGGCCGCCAAAATATTCTGAAAGCTTTGTGTGCCAAGTTGGAATTGAATTACGGCGGTATGGTAACAGCTGGGATGTTTCGGCTGATGGGCCAGAAAGAACTTCAGATGATTGCGGAGAAGGGGGTTGACGTCCAGCTTCACACACATCGTCACGTTTTTCCTATGGATGAGGATCAGGCTAACCGGGAAATTCGTGAAAATCGAGAGTTTCTTGAGCCTCTTGCCGGTGGCTCTCTCGAGCATTTCTGTTATCCGAGTGGTAAGTGGGATCCGGCCCAGCTACCTTGGCTTGATAAAATGAACATTCGGTCAGCAACTACCTGCAATCTGGGCTTTGTGTCAGATGGCGATGATTATCTGACTCTGAGACGCTATCTGGATAAACATACGATCAGCGACAATGAGTTTTTGGCAGAGATTTCAGGCTTTCTGGCACTCGCCAGGCAGGTTCGCGGGAAGGTGCGTTCACTATGGAACTAGACACTCTCGATTTACAAAATCTGGGCAAGAAGATTGGGCTCCAAACTGAGCTAATCGATGCTGCGATGGTACAGGAGGCATTGACTGTCGCACGATCCTTGCCGATCAGTCACAGCTATCATTGGCTTGGAGAGCTGGAGCCGTTTTTCCGTAAAGTTGAAGCGGAATCTGGGAAACAGAGCGTTGAGGTGCTGGCTCGTTACCTGTTACTGGTTTTTCTGGATGACAATGAATGGCGTCCGCTTTGTAACGTGCCTGATTCAATCGTTAAAGAAATGCGACAGGAGCGTGAGCGGATACATGATGAGGTAATCTCCTCTGAGCACGGACACTACTATCCGTTTGCCGATGCCTTCTACAAGGATTTCTCGTTACTCCGTGGTAAATCGATGCCAGTGTATACAGGGATTGTGGACACTCATGGTGCCTTATGGCGGCACCCGCTGAAATTCGGAGCTTTTTCTCAGCGGATTCGGTTTGTGCGTCATCTGTTGCAAATGCCCATTGGTAACAAATACTACTTTCAGCATCATACGCACACTAGCCTGCTTAGCCGGTTTAACCAAGAGGGTTGGCTTAAGACCTATAAGCTGGTCGCTGACCTGTTAAGCGCAAATCCGGATCACAAGGGATTCTGCGGCGCGAGTTGGTTTTACGACCCTCAACTGGATAAGGTCAGCCCCAGGCTTGCGTACCTGGCAAATGATCCTTTGAAGTATGGAGCGGAGCGCTTCCATTTGGGAACGGACAATTCGGGTAGCGCGCTTGCCAAGTCAAAAACGAGAAACGAACTATTCGAAAAAGGGGAGTATATTCCTCAATCCTATATGCTTGTCTGGTATCGAAAACCAATGATTCAATGGAGAGATTCCGCGTTTTCAGGACAGGAACGATAATACGTGAGTGAATACAAGCCTGAGCACCGCGCACAAATCCTGGAGTTTTTCCCTGATGCTCCTTTCAAGAATGACATCTGGAACTGGCAATATGAGACTAATCCTGGAGCTTTAGCCTGCGGCTTTTCCCCGATTGTGAAATTGGATGATCAGGGCGTGTCAGGATTCAATGGCGTCATGCCAGTTTCAATCAAATATGGACAGGATGTTGTTGAGGGACTCTGGAGTTGTGATTTCTATGTTGCTGCTCGGGTTAGAGGCAAAGGTCTTGGAAAAGAGATCAAACAAGAACTTTTGAAGCGTGCTCCTGTTATCTTATCCTTTGGTGTAAGCCCCACAGCGGCCATTGTCCTTGAAAAAATGGGCTGGTCAAAGAGTCCAGAGGTTTGGTCATTCAGGCGTATCATCACCGCATCTTCGTTCAAAGATCGCGCAATACAGTGCTTACAGTCGATGATGAAATTGGCTTTCCGTATACCACTCGACCTTTCATTAAATTTGACATTCCAATCAGAACTTCCTAACGCCTGTGAAGTGAATGCTCTGTGGCAAGAGGCAGCACCAACTTATCGAAAAATTGTTTGCCGTACTTACGATTACTTGAACTGGCGTTATCAAAAGCATCCACTGGCATCGTACGAGTTCCTTGTTGCTAGAGATGAGTCTGGAAAGTTGCAGGGGATGCTTGTGCTACGTGAACATGAGGGTGTGGTTCGGGTGGTGGACTATATTGGGTGTTCTGATCGGCCTTCGATGCTTAAATCAATGATGAAAGCTGCAGTTTTGCGTTATGACGGTGCGAGGCTTTGGTTGGCTGTAACGTCCGATCCGGCATTGAAAAGGGTTTTCTTGAGCGAAGGCTTTTTTCTCACTCGCAGTACTCCAAAACTATACGTGCATTCGCCTCGCGGATTAGGAGGTGTAAAAGATATCGGCGAGCTTGGGTGGTTTGTTATGGGTGGTGATTCAGACGGTGAATTTTTAAGCGCTGCGAGAGATAACTGGTTAGATGTAAAGGGCGGTATAACCTCGAGCCATAGAGGTTCGTGACCAGCGTGATGCCACGCCGCCAAAATAAATTAATAATGCAGTTAGCGGTCCCTCGCTCTGCTCCAATGATATTGGTCTGAACCACACGGAGGTAGGTCAATCATGTATTCAAAGCCTTTGGTATCAATCATTACACCGACTTTCAATCGAGCAGATTATCTGCCTATCGCGGTAGAAAGTGTTCTAGGTCAAACTATGCCGGAATTCGAGTTGATCGTGATTGACGATGGCTCGACAGACAATACTTCTGAAGTAATGGAGCGGTATACCCCAGACTCGCGAGTCAGATACTTTAAACAGGAAAATCAAGGTCAAAGCGTTGCGCGAAATCGAGGCATCGAAGCCGCAAAAGGTGACTATATTTGTTTTCTGGATTCAGATAATGCCTGGTGTACAACCAAGTTGAATAAGAGTCTTCAAGCCTTTGAGGAAAGCCCTGAAGCGGATATCGTCTATGGGGATTTCATTCTGATAGATGAAGACGGTAAGGAGCAGGGCGTTAACCGAATGAAGCGCTATTCCGGTCGGATTACCTCCCATCTCATCCATGATAATTTTATCAGCATGAATACCACCATGACTCGCAGGCGATGCTTCGAAGAAATGGGCGGTTTTGATAACGCCGATCGATTGGCCGAAGACTATGGTCTTTGGTTACGTTTTTCAACGCGCTACCAGTTCCTGTATCTACCTGAAATTCTGGGTTATTACCGGGTGATGGAGAATCAGATTTCCAGCGACAAGGATAGCCGTCTCATGGCTAATGAGCAGATCATTCGGAACTTTCTGGGGGCGTTTCCTGAGGCGTTGAGCCGTGGTGAAGCCCGCCATGGGATGAGTCGGTTTTTTGTCCGCAAGGGACGCTACGAGCTTTCTCAAGGTCGTTACCGAACTGCTTTGGTTGATCTTGGAAAGTCCTTGGCAAACGATCCCCTGTGGTCTGGCCCTTGGCGTTTGGCCATGAAGACTCTGATTAGCCCCGTGTCTGTGAGGCGAACGTGAGTTTTACGGTTCGCAGGCTCTCTGAGGCGGATTTTCTGAGCCTTGAGGACAACTGGGTAGAACTGCTCAAGCACAGTGATGCAGATCCTTTGTTTATGAGCTGGGCCTGGCAGGTTTCGTGGTGGGAGACGTGGAACCGGGAATTGGAGCTGGAACTTCTGTTGCTAGGAGTCTACGACCAGTGCAACGAACTTGTAGGTCTTGCTCCATTGTATCTGAAGTCTGTCAGAACTCCTGTGGGCTGGCGGGTACGCCGTCTGCATGTGATTGGTAACGCCTGGAAGCTAGGGCCGACGGTTCGGACGGAATACGTTGGGCTAATTGTTGATCGCCGCTATCAACAACCGGTTATGTCACAGCTTACAGATTATCTGGCAGGGTTCGTCTGGGACGAGATGATTGTGGCGGATGCTTCGCCCAGATCCATGAAGCTTCTGGAGCCGGCCTTGTCAGAGAGTATGGGTATAGCCCGGCTGGTCAGAAGTGAAGCGGAAGGGGTCCTGGTTCCAGTTGAATCTGGCTACAGGCGCTGGCTGGAAAGGCTGGGAAAGAACACCCGCCTGAAGGCGTTCAACCGCCGAGCGGTGTTCGAAAGCGAAGTTGCAGGTGAATATGTTCCCTGGGATGAGCCTGAGAGCTTTTTACAGGAGTTGAACCAGTTTCATCTTGAGCGTTGGGGCAAGCCTTGTTTTGACAGGCACGCGGTGCGCTTTCATCTGGCTTTCCTCAGCCGGTTGGGTGATGGCCAATCAGCCAGGCTTTCGGCGCTGAAGGCCAGGGGGCAGGTAGTCTCAGTCCTTTACGATGTTCAGGCAGGCAATCGTGTATACAATCTGCAGGCGGGCTTTATGGAGAGTTTTCACCCAAAGCTTTCGCTAGGCACCCTGCATTTAGGCTACGCCATCGAAGCTGCATTCAATGATGACACCGTGATTGGATACGATTTACTTGCCGGTTCTGGCAAGAATACGTTTTACAAAAGCCGTTTTCAGGGCGAGCAGGTGGTTTTTACCACAGTGGAGTATGTTCGTTCCCCGGTGTTAAAACTGGCGTATGGTGCCCGGGCCTGTTTGCCCCAACAACTTGTGTCTTCCGTCAATCGATTTTTTCGTCTTTAGGCAGGTGTAGTGATGAGCAGGGAATGGATTCCGAGTCCGCAGGTAGTCAGGCAACTCTGGCCCTTTCTGGCGACCTTCTGCCTTATTGTTCTGGTTACCTTCCCGACGATTGAAGGGATTGTGTCGCGCTGGCTTAAACTGGATGAGTCCTACTCTCACGGATTTTTGTTGGCCTCGGTTTCGTTGTTTCTGGTTGCCCGGGCAGCAGTGATCCATCCGGTTAAAGCCGGCTTTTATCCTTTTTGGCTGGTGCCGCTCACGGCGTGCTTTGTGGTGTACTGGCTGGGTGGATTGATTCGCCTTCAGGCGTTACAGCAACTGGTTATGGTGCCCATGTTACTCAGCGCCTTCGCGGTATTGATGGGGTGGCGCCAGGTACGGTGGTTTCTGGTGCCCCTTGGGCTCCTGTTCCTGACCGTTCCGGTCTGGGACTTCCTTTCCTGGACGCTCCAGTTAATCACGGTCGCTGTTAATCAGTTCCTTCTTGGTTTTGCGAGCATTGAGTTTGAGGTTGAAGGGGTCTTTGTTTACCTGATTGGCGTAGGCACCTTTGAGGTCGCGCATGGGTGTTCCGGCCTGCGTTATCTGCTGGTTGGGCAGGCGCTCGTACTGATTTACGGAGAGATGTATCTTTCCCGCCTGAGGTCGCGCGTCACCTTGTTCTGCCTCGGGGTCGCGTTTGCGCTGGTTGCGAATTGGATTCGCGTATTCGTTATTATCTATCTGGGTTATGAGACGAACATGCAGTCCAGCCTGATCGATGATCACGACAACTTCGGTTGGTGGGTGTTTGCCGGTACCCTGGTGCCGCTCTACTTCATAGCACGACGTCTCGAAATCAAAGACGATTTGGCGATTGCGCAACAAAAGGCTAGAGAGCCGGAAAGCATGTATCCTAGCGGAAATCCGGCCATTGCGGTTGTGGTCATCATGATTGCAGGGCTTTCCACCTGGATTGCGCTGCCAGAGCGGACGTCGGCCGTCAGTTCTCAACCGGCGGCGTTGGCCCTGGACCTGAGTGAACATTATGGGCCCGTATTCGGGGCGCAACTGGCGGGCTGGAGACCTCAGATACGCAACCCGGACCGTGTGTATGTTCAAACACTGTTCGACCGGGAAGAGGTCCGGGCAGGGCAGGGTGCTGAAGTGACGTATTATTTTGGGGTCTTCACCTATGAATTCCAGCGGCACAGAGCAGAGCTGATCCAGTACAGTAATCGCTTGTATGATCGGGAGGTTTGGACGCCCGAGCACTTTTTTAATGTTCCAAACTCTCAGAACCTGCCGGTGCAGGGTATTACCTTACGCAACCGCATGACAGGCCAGAGGATACATCTGGGCTACACCTACCTCGTACAGGGCCAGTGGGAAACTGATCAGTGGCGGGCCAAGCTGGCGCAGGTGTCAGGTTTTTTCAACCACCGTGATGATGCCAGTCTGCTGATTACTGCGATTAGTTGTGAGAACTGCAATGCTGAAGAGGCATTGACGGGTTTTATCGAACGGGCTTTCCCTGAGGCGCTCGCCCGGATTGATCTTGAGGTTGTTCGGCCAGTTCGTTGACGGCCTTCGTGAGACGGCTCAGGAACGCTTGGTGATTCAAAGCATACCACTGGGTGGCATTGTGGGCTATGCGATCCAGGTGCTCTGGCGATTCGCTGAGCGCCTTGTCTATGACCTTCTCCAGGCTGCGTTTTGAAACCTTGAACCGGGTGCCCAGCCGGAAAGGCTGGTTTTCCTCTGGCTCTGCAAGATAGCCGCGACACTCTTCAACCAGTTCATTCATCGGTGGGGCATCCGTAGTGACCGTTACGCATCCGTTTGCCAGCGCTTCAGCCAACACCTGCCCGTAACCTTCGACCTCAGAGGGTAAGATGGCGAAGCTTGCCTTTTGCCATAGTGCTTCAATTTCCTGATCCGTTAGATTGCTCGCGATCTCGATATTTGAGCAAGAGTAGTCGGCGGGATTAAGGTGTTGGCTCACCACCATTATTCTCGGCCACTCCGGGTGTTGTAACCAACAGTCCAGAACCACGCCTGTTCCTCTGAACTGGCTGTTTCCAGCAATGTGTATTGCCAGGTTTAGGTCCTTTTCTGCGGGGTCCGGCGCGTTTGACTTCGCGGCTCCGGTAAAACCAAGATAGGTTGATTTCGAATGGAACTGGGAGAAGATGCCAACAGCGTGCTTGGTTTTGCATTGAATACGGTCGATAAACCGAAGATAAGGCAGGCGTGACTCAATAAACCATTCCTGATTGGGTATCAACCAGTGGGATTTGCCGCGGTTGAGATAAGATAGCCTGATGTTTTCCAGGTGGATGACCAGATCCGCTCTGGCCTGACGTGGCGGTGTTCTCGCGATGGCTGCGCGAGTGGTGTAGTAAAGATTGCCGACACTACTTGGCAGATATCGGCTTAGCAGTCGATACCGGTAGTGGGATAGCCGACTTTGCCATTCCGGTGTTGGTGGCAAATGTTCTACCTGACAATCATGGCCCATGGATGTTATCGCCGACTGGAGAATGTCAGCATCCTTTGCTAACCCGCGTCCACTGCTAGCGTATACGATGAGGATGTCCATGGGTCACCACCAGAAAGAGAAAAGCCCTGCAAAGGCAGGGCTTTAAAGCGTAGCACAGAGTTGCATGTCAGGCTTTTTTACGGCCCTTCATACGCACTGCGATACCGGCCAGGCCGAGGCCCAACAGAGCCAGGGTGCCAGGCTCAGGGACTTTGGATGCACGAACGGCAATAACCATGTCGTCATGGTTATCATCGCCAGCGTAGCCATCGTCCAGGCTGATGATGAAGTAATCCTCTTCAACAAAGAACAGGTTGAAGTTGGTGCTGGAACTCGGGCTGGCGGTTCTGAACTGGCCACCATTGTTGGCGTCGTTCACAATATCCATGCCAGTCTGAATAGTGAATTTGAAGTCCAGAAGGGCTCCCAGGCCGCCGTAGAATACGGTGCTGAAAGTGTCATCTGGTGTGCTGTTGGTATCAAATACCAGCGTGTCGCCCCAGTAAAACTTGTTGTTATCGGAAGCTTCTTTACCCAGATAGGTAAAGGTCAGCTTGAATGGATCTGCTGAGGTTGAGGTCAGGTTGTGCCCGAACAGCACTGAGTCACCAACGCTGTATAGCGGGGCGTCAGCAGTCCAGGTGCCGGCAACGCGGGTTGCGTAATCGTTATCGCCGGGTACGGTTTGCTCGGCGGCTGCGCCGGGGGCATTTCCGTTGGCAACGGCGTCAATGTAGGCTGCCTGTGCGAAACCGGAAAAACCAACTACGGCTGCCAGTGCGATGCCTTGTGTAAGTTTGTTCATTTGAGTCACTCCTCCAGTGAGTGGTCGAATTTTTACAACACCCTTTAACCAAAGCAGATAGCGTGCCAGATTTCAACTCATTGATTTTAAGGCATTAATTCTTTCTTTAGTCTGGGCGATGTAAATTAATTCGACGATCTCTCTTTTACTGCACACTGTACTGAACTGGATCTGACGGTTCGCTACTCAGACCGTTGGTGTCAATCACCCTTATAGTGAAGTACCAATCTCCCGAGGAGAGCCCTTCTATCCTTGCTTCAGTTGTGCCCGCTGGAACCTCCAGGATCTGGGGCATGTTTGTTGGCGCTTGGCCGTAGTTGATCAAATACCCGGAGATTTCGCTGAGTGAGATACTGCTGCCGTCTACGCGTGTAAGGGGCGGGGTCCAGGAAAGTGTGACGCTGCCCGCGCTGGCGCCATTGTCCGATGGTTCGCTGGTTACCGGCGCATCCGGTTCAGATACGGTCTCAAGTGTGTACGGGTGAAGTCCTGACTGGTAAGCCTGCAACACGGTAATACCGCTGTCATTAAAGACTTGATCGGCGACAGGTTGCAGCAGCGGTAAACCGTATCGGAGCTTGTACAGGTCGTCTATGCCGTCGTTGAGTGAACTGTCGCTGGTCGGGCTATCAAGAGATAGGGTTTGCACCACGTTTTCCGGGTTAAGACTTTGCCCGGTGGCTGTATCGGATATCACCAGGCTCGCAGAGGCGTCCCATCCTGATTCGAAATATTCCATAGTAACCGCTACGGGTATCTCGGCCGGAAGGCTGGCTGTACTGGTAAAGGTGGTGGCGGATTGGTTTTTCCACTGATTGATAACCAGATTGCCATCAAGGAACAGGCGAACACCATCATCTGTTCTTGTGGCAAACGTGTATTCGCGCGTGCCTTCCGCGTGCGGCGGAGTAAACCAGCCCTGCCACCGAATACTGAAATTATTATTGGGCATATTGGCAGACGGACTGCCACTTCCCCAATTGAAATTAATGGCGGTGTCTCGCTGAGTGTAAACAAAGCTGTCAAAGTTTACGCCTGTGAAATACTGGCCAACGTATCCTGGCTGGTAGGTTGCTTCAGGCGCAGGGAAATCCTCAGGATCCAGTGGGTTTGTGCCCGCAAGGTATTCCTCGAGTACAGAGTATCCGTCTCCATCCAGGTCTCGCGAGGCATCGGTTGGGTCTGTGGGATCAAGGCCATAAGCGTATTCGTAACCATCGGGGATACCATCACCGTCGGTATCTGCAAGGTTGGGGTCTGTGCGCGCCCAGAATTCATCCAGTGCTGTAAGCAGGTCTCCGTCGGTGTCTGACATCGCATCCGTTGGGTCTGTCGGGTCCAGGCCGTAATAGATTTCCCAGTTGTCGTAGAGGCCATCACCATCTTCATCCAGCGGTGGATATTGGGCGTTATACGACAAGCCCTTTTCACCATCGAAAAATCCGATACGGTAGCCGAGTTCATAGGCTTCTTCGGTGGTCAGTTCCGGTTGGGTGCCCGGGGTTGTCTGCGCAAAACTGTGCAGGAAAGGGCCATCGATCACCTGTTGATTCAGCCCGGGTCCGGACCAGGCCACGGTAAAGTGGTCATCCCAGCCGCCTTCTTTGTGCCTCAGCTCGAAATAGTATTTTTGTCCGGCTTCAAGGTAATGAATGCCTGAGGTTTGCGAGCTGTAGCGGGTGAAATTATCGAGCGGGGTCGCCATGGTTGAGGCGATTCGAACGATATCTTCCGGAGACTGTGAAGGGGAGAGCCAGAGTTGAGTTTCGTCGTCACCTGCAATGTAGAAGGTGTATTCACCCGTTGCGGGAGGTTCTAAATAGCCACGAATCAAGGTGCCGTAATTGTTGGCCCGGTTGGCTGCGCGCCTTAACTGGTTGAGTTCTGTAATTTCGTCAGGTGAGTCCGGGAATTTCTCGGCGTCTATCAGGCTTTGAACGTTGTTGCCGGATATGCCATCAAAGTACCAGACGTCGACTTTTCCCGGTTCGCTGACTTCGGGAATGGCAGCAGTGGGTGGTAACTTTTCAATGTCCCGGTACTGCCAACTCTGGCAACCACCGAGAAAAACCACCACCACGCCGAGGCCGAGAATCTTCTTGGCAGCCATAACTCACCTTCCTTGCGCAACGATACATTGTGTAAAGTATTGTTGCAGTGCGTTAGGGCTGCCACCGAGTCTTAGGAACGTTTCGCTATCTGCCTACCGCGCTTATAGCGTTAACCTCTGTCAGGCTTCGTTATCCAGCTCGGTCAGAATCCGCCTGGCGTCGTCATCCCTGCCGACTGCCCTGTAGGCCTCCACCAGATGCATGGCAATTTCGCGGGAGCCTGGGTCCAGCTCGTGCGCTTTCTCAAGTACGACAAGGCTTTGTTGGTGCTCACCGGATTCAAACAGTATCCAGCCATAGGTATCCACCACCGCTGCGCTGTCGGGGACCAATTCGTAGGCTTTCCTGGCGGTGTCCAAGGCCCGATTATCACCCGCTTCGTAATACAACCATGCCAGGTTGTTAAGGGCTACTGCATTGGTCGGGCTGAGTGATACCAGCTGTTCGTAACTCGCCTTGGCTTTGTCTTGTTGGCCAGTCTGCTGATGTGCCATGGCCAGGCTGAGCATGATTCTGGTGTTGTTCGGGAACTGCTCCATGGCCTGTTCAAGAAACTCCAGGGCCGCGGTGGGTTGGCCGGCATTACTGAGTGCTCTGGCTCGGGCAACTTGCAGCTCTGGGGTGTTTCGTTTGGTGAGTGCGAGCTGATAGAGCTCGGCGGCTTGTTGGTGTTCTCCCTGGCTCTCGTAATAGCTGGCTTCCAGCTGATACGGGCCTGGGGATTCGGGGTTGTGTTGTTTTGCGTCCCTCAGGGCGTCCCTGGCGGCAGCGGTATTGCCATTACGGAATTCGATAGAGGCCACTTTCAGGGCCATGTCTTCATTTTCCGGAAACAGGGTGCGGCCCCGATTGAGAATCTGCAGTGCCCGTTCGGTTTGTCCGCGCTGTACCATTTGCGTCGCGATACCTTCATAAACGGTGGCGACCAGTGGTTCGGTGGGCGGAGGCACATCCGCTTGCTGCCGCTCCATCAGTTGGGCGGTAAGCTCGTCGGCTTCAGAGGTGTTGTTCTCGATAAGCGCTGTCTCAAGAAGAATCAGACGTGGCCCTGCGGCTTCCGGATTATCCTCGCGTATGCTTCGCATCAATGCGGTTAGGTCGTCTCTGGGCAGGAGGTTGGCAATTGCTTGCAGCGCTCCGCGGTTGTCTGGTGCCAGCCTTACCGCTTGAGTATAGAGTTTTCGAGCGGTTTCATTGTCCTCGCGCAACCGGGCCAGATTACCGAGCCCTACCAGAGGCGTCGGGTTGTCGGGTGCCGCTTTGTGTGCCTGCTCGAAGAACTTCCGGGCGTTGTCCATGTTCCCGGTATTGCCGGCCAGGTTGCCTTTTGCAATCAAAGCGGCCACGTTGGCCGGCTCTTTGCGTAGCAGGTCGTCCAAGGCCTTATGTGCGGCGTCGGGGTTGCCCGAGGCCATCTGCGCCTGGCTCACTAGTATCGTGGCCTGGGTCGATTCAGGAGCCTCTGCTGGAATCTGGCGCGCCTGGCGGATGGCGGCCTCGTAGTCCTCGCGCTGGGCAAGGTAGGTGGCGTAGCGCAGCCGAAGATTGTGGTTATCCGGTTGCAGTTCGAGGGCCCTGTTGATGAGCTGGCGGCCACTCTGGTCGTCACCGCTGGCGAGAGAAGCGATGCCAACCAGGGCCAGAGTCTGCGGGTCGCTGTCGCGATCCTTGAGGTCGTCAAGCAGCGTTTTGGCGCCCTGGGGGTCTCGCATGGAGATTCTGGTTGCGGCCAGAAGCTTGCGAACACCGTCGGTATCGTTCATCTCTGCAAGGGGTTCCAGCAGGCTGGCAGCTTCTTCAGTACGGCCCTGGCGGAATCGGATAACGCCCAGCATCAGGGCACTTTGCTGGTGCCCGGGCGCCTGGTTCAGCACTTCCTGTAAAAAGCGAGCAGCGGTATCGAGATCTCCATCGTTATAGGCGGCGGCTGCAGCCTCAAGGTTACTCTTGATGGTTCCGGGCCCGGACTTGGCAAGGATTTCCTCATAAACAAAGGCTTCTGCCGACTTGCCTTGCTGGCGAAGAACCGTTACCAGAGCTGAGATGGTCTGGTACTTTCGGTAAGTCATCACGTCGTACTGGCCAATAGTTTCCAGTGCGCGGATATAGTTTTGCTCTGCCTCGGCCCATTGTTCCTGTGAGTGGGCGAGCTGTGCTTTCCGTAGCCAGATGTCTTCATGGTCAGAATCAATGGTTTCTGCCTGGCTGAGCAGTTCGCGGGCTTTGGCAATGTCGCCCCGGGCGGCGGCGATTCTGGATAACCCGACGGCGGCGGTGACGTTTTGATCGTTGCGTTGAAGGGCATCGTTATAGGCTGCCTCGGCCCGATCAAAATCGCCGGCCGATAACCAGGCCTGGCCCCTCAGGTTATCCGCCTTGAGTTCCTGGTCCCGAGAGGGTGAGGCGACCTGATCCAGCGCCTGGACAGCCTCTTCGGTTTTTCCCTGCAATATCCTGGATTCCGCGCGGATTAACGCGGCCTGGTTCATCTGGGATTGGGTAAGAGCGTCTTCGGACCGGTTCTCCAGGAACTGGTCAAGCTGGCGCTCGGCGTTAACGGCATCTCCTGCGGTCAGCAGGTTGTTGATGATGACGAAGTAGGGATCAACGCGCTCAGGTTGCATCTGGATGGCGCTGCGAGCCTCAATAGTGCTCGCTCTTAACTCCCCCTGGCGTTGGAAGAACCGCGCCTGGTCAAGGTGGCTGATGTATTGGATGTCATCCTGTGACATGTCCGGCTCGCTGTTGCAGCCAGTCAGGCTCAACGCGATAGCAGCTGAAAGCAGCGACACTCTTACAACGTTACTGATTTTCATGCCCTGTTCCTTCCTTTTCGCGGGGTCTTGTTCTGAATCCGTTGGGGTTGGTCACACACCGCTTGGCGCGGTGGAGGTCTCAATCCGGTATTTGTCTGTGAGGTTATAGAGCGTTGGGCGGGTAACGCCCAGCAGTCTCGACGCCTGCGCCATATTAAAGTTCGCTGTGGTCAGCGCCTGCATGATGGCTTTACGCTCCGCCGCTTCACGAACCTGGCGGAGGTTGAGCTGGTAGTCCGCTTCGCAGTTATCGACAGGAAGTACCAGATCTTCTGCGGTAATCCGTTTGCCGTCAGCCATAATGATGGCCCGTTTCACTTTGTTGATCATTTCCCGAACGTTCCCTGGCCAGCCATAGGCGCTAATGGCCTGTACGGCGTCTTCGGAGAAACACAGGTTGGGGCGGTCGAGCTGCTTGCCCAGGGTTTTCAGCAGCGACTGGGCTATTACCAGAGCATCGCCTTCACGTTCCCGCAGGGCTGGCACATCCAGGGTGATTTCACTGATCCGGTAGTAAAGGTCTTCCCGGAACTCACCCTGGCTAATCAGGTCCTGAACGTGCCTGTGGGTTGCACAGACCACCCGGACGTCTACCGGTATGGGTTTGACCGAACCCACTCGGTCTATCACCCGTTCCTGCAGGAACCGCAACAGTTTTGCTTGCAGGGCCATGGGCATGTCACCAATCTCATCGAGGAACAGGGTTCCTCCGTTGGCACTTTCAATCTTGCCTTTCTTCGATTGCGTCGCTCCGGTAAACGAGCCCTTTTCAAAGCCGAAAAGCTCACTTTCCAGAAGGTTCTCCGGGATGGCGGCGCAGTTGATGGCGGCGAAAGGTTTGTCAGCCCGGTGGCTGAGATCGTGCAGTGCCCTGGCCAGCAGTTCCTTGCCAGTGCCGGTTTCTCCGGTAATCAGGGTAGTAACGTCTGCAGGGGCGACTTTCTCAACCGTACGGCAGATAGCGAGCATTTCAGGGCTGGCGGCAACAATCCCTTTGATACTGGTGCCGTTGCCCTGGCCGGCCAGTTCACGGTTCTCTTTCTCGAGCTCTGCGAGTCGGAACGCGCGGTTGACCACGAAGGTAAGGATGTCGGCGTCCAGCGGCTTCTGGTAGAAATCAGACGCGCCCATGCCAATGGCTTTGACCGCGTTTTCTTTGTCTTCCCGGCCGGTCACCACAATCACTTTGGTCATGGGTGCCAGGCGTAAAATGTCTTCCAGCAGGGCAAAGCCTTCGGAGGCTCCGCCTGGGTCCGGTGGCAGGCCAAGGTCCAGGGTGACCACTTGGGGTTCAAGGCGCCGGAGGGCCGTGAGCGCGGCCTCACGATCTGAGGCAACAGATACGTCAATGTCGTCGCTGAAACACCAGCGCATCTGGCTCTGCAGGCCGGGGTCGTCTTCTACAATCAGTAGCTGCTTCACAACAACACTCAATCCTTTGGTCTGTGTACTGCACGGCTGCCACCATTGGCTGAACCGGCATTTCCATGGTTATGATTCTTAACTGAACATTGACACTTTGCAATGCTGATTCGGAAAAATACCTTCGGGTGACGATTAGTTGACGGTTTTCTGTGGTTGTACGGTTTCCTGAATTGGCGCACTCGAGCCCGCAGCCCGTATTTCGGCTTCAGACGTGAGCAGAGGAATCCTGACAGAGAAGCAAGACCCAACGCCCGGCTCACTGGTGACATCAATATTGCCGCCTAATTCCTGAATGTATTCTCGGGCCTGGTAGGCGCCAATTCCCATGCCGGTAAGGCCCTTGGTGCTCTCGAACGGCTTGAACAGCTGGCTGCGGATGAAGTCGTCGGTCATGCCGGTGCCGGTGTCCTGAATGAAGATCACAACATTGCCTTTGGCGGTTTTAAGGTTGATGGATATGTCGCCGTCTGCCGGGGTTGCATCCTGGGCATTCTGTAACAGGTGGCCGAGCACGCTCCGCAGCTGTTCTTTATCCGCAGACACAAAGATGTTGTCTGGGCTGCCCTGCAGGGAAGGTGCAGGAGCCCGATGGCTGTGATGGGCGATCAGCTCCTGGACCAGTTCGGTCAGGTTTATCGGGCTTCGGTTTTCCTCCGCCGGGCTGGAAGGCTTGCGAATGTGGTCCACGAGGTTGGCCATTTTGCGTACGGCGTGGTCTGTGGTGGCGATCATGTCGTCGATAAACGCTGGGTTGTCCCGATGCTTGGGGGCGTTTTTGACCAGCAGCGACAGCTGCGCAATCAGGGTTTTCAGGTCGTGCACCATGAAAGCCGAGGCTTTGCTCACGGCCTCGAACTGCATGGCCCGCGAGAGGCGGTTCTGGGCATCCATCTGGGCGAGCAGGTTACAGGTCTGTCGGGCTACCACTTTGATCAGGTCGAAGTTTTCCCAGTTCAACTCAACCTTCGAATAGGGGCGCCCCACCATGGCAACGCCGTAAAGCTCGTTGCCAAGGTACAGGGGAATAATCAGCCAGGCGTCTGGGGTGTTGGTGATGGGGTCAGGAATCTCGAGCAGGTTGTAGCGTATCGGGTCGGACCGGTATTCGTTCAGATCAATAATCCATTCCCGATCCGTGAAAAAACGGACCAGTTCCGAATCACTATCGATAATGGTGTATTTGGGTGTGGCGAGGTTCACGCTCGCATTCAGCAGGTAGTCGCCCTGGTCGCTGCGAAGCCAGATGGCGCCAGCGTTGCTCTCCACCAGGCCAGCGAGAATTCGGATCACGCGCTCGGGCAGGGGAGGATCATTGCTCAAATCGGCCAGTTCACGGGTCATTCTCAGCCATTCGTTCCGGTAATCGTACTTGTAGTCGAAAAAATTCTGGCTGATGAACACCATCAGCTTGGCCCGGATTCGCCTCGACAATAACAGGGTGACCAGAAACGCCAGGGAAACGCTGATGAACAGCACCTGCATGGCCTCACCCCATGCTCCCCCCAGGGCACGAACGTAGTAGCCCCCAACAGCAAGGAATAACAGGTATCCGCCGGCGAACAGGAAGGTGCCCACGTGGAATACCGCTGAGCGAGAAAGCTGGAAATCCACCGGTTGTTTGCGGGTATTGATAATGTTGACGGCAAACAGCGGCATTAACGCAGCGTTGACGAAGCCCCTGGCATTCCAGAACGAATCGGCGACTTTGCCGAACAGCAGGGCATCGGCGTACATGAAGAAGTCAAAGGTGAAGATGGTGGCAACACCAATGCAGAGGTATTTCATGGAGGACCGGCCAAAGCCCGGGGCGTTGCGCCAGATCTGTTCCACCAGTGACAGCCCGAGCAGGGCCAGGGCGATTTGCCCGATGACTTTGGTTTTTCCATCCAGCAGGGCGACGCCAAGGATAAATTCAAGGCTGCCCAGGGTCAGCAGGGTTGCGATCAGTATGAAGAGGGAGGCGCCAAGCACTTTTTTGAGCTGGCTGGCGAGCTTGCCCTGGCGAAAAGCATCCCGCAGCATGGCGAACAGAAGCAGGATCCAGGCCGTATCTCTGAGCAATTCAAGCAGGTAACGAACGAAAAAGCCGGGGTGCCCCCAAAGGCTCTGGGAGACCAGGGTGCTTGCCCACAAGGTGGTGACCAACGCCGCAAGAAAGAGGGCGCGATCAAGATCCCTTCGCAGATAACGTGTAGCGATCAACACAGACAGCACCGCGAACAAGGCTGCCGCCGCACCGTAGCTGATCACGCTGATGTCCCTGAGCATTCGGTCTTTCCTTGAACCTGGGTTCTGTACTTATTCTGTACAGGGTAGCTCTGAATTCCCGGTTCCGTCTATGGGTATCGGCGTTTTCCCGGCCTGGTTCACACTGGCCGTTTGTTGTCCCGATAGTAGCGGAAAATATCCTTCAACTGACGCTTGGGGGTAAACCCGAATTCCCGGGCAAAGGCTCGGCCATCAATCACCACTGGATACTTGAAGAACGCCATCAGGTAAGTCGGGAAGCTCCTGAGGTTGAGAATTCTTGAAATCGCCTTGGGAACGACTGGTGGAATGGATGGCAGTGGAATGCGCTGGCATCCGCAGAGTTTCAGGGCCTGTTGATAGGCTACCCAATCCTGGGGGGCGACGTTGAACACGCCTTTTACGGGTTTGTTCCAGGCCAGTACGATGGCATCTGCCATGTCGTCTATGTGGATGAATTGCATCATCGGCGAGAAGCCGGCCAGCACCGGAGCCCGGGAGCTGCCCAGCAGCGAACTCATGGAATTTCGCACACCGGGGCCCACGATGTTGCATGGCCGAAGAATAGTGATGTTCAGCTCCGGATAGCGCCAGAGGTAAATGTTGGCCAGGTTCTCCAGTTCCACTGAATCCACAAGATCCGCGCTCAGGCCCGCGCTTTTGAGGGGGGCGGATTCATCAATCAGGGCCGGGTTGTAGGCCACGGCGCCGTATACGTGATAGGTGGAGAGAACAATCACTCGGCGAATACCGTACTTCTGGGAAAGATCCAGCAGCTTCTGGGTGCCCAGCACGTTGGCGTTATAGCGGCGCATGCGGGTGAGCTGGCTGGACAGTATCCGGCCCAGGTGGATCACGCCGTCAAACTGATATCGCCTGAACAGATCCTCGAAAACCCGCTTGTTGAAGTCGATGCAATAGCTGGGGATGTCGTCTCCAAGGTACACCTGCTCACGGAAATCCACGGCGACCAGGTCGCAGGTTTCCTTGAGGCGGCTGATGACTTGTTGCGCCAGGGCGCCGGCGGCGCCAGTCACGAGGATGTGGGGTCTGCGTTTGGTGGTCATCAGAACAGCCTTTTCCTTTCACTGAGCCCTTTGTCGATCAATCGGCTGATTTCAGTCTTGACGGCTTCCACCCGCTCGGTCACCTGTTCTTCCGGTATTTCGGTGTTGTCGAAATGCATGGGTGGGCCGAAGTTCAGGTGTACCTTGGCCGGAAGAATCACGGGCAGTGCCACCGGAACGTAAGGCACGCCCAGTGCGTTGGCCAGTGGCTTTATATTGGCAATGGCAGGGATGGTTTCCTCGCAACCCACCACACCTACCGGAACAATGGTCGCGTTGTATTTCATCGCCAAATGCATGAAGCCGTTACCGAAGCGTTTGAGCTGGTAACGATCCCGGTACAGTTTGCCGGAGCCGCGAACCCCTTCGGGGAAGACGATCACCGCTTCATTGTTTTCCAGCATCTTGGCGCAATTGACCGGGTCCCCAAGAACGGCGCCCATCTCGTTGAGCAGGTTGCCTAGCCAGGGCACGGTGGGAAAGAACCGTTCGATCATGGCCCGGGGAATGCGGGGATTTTCTTTTCGTGATGCCAGGGCGTAGCCGATGAGGAGGCCATCCAGGGGGAGCTGGCCGGAATGGTTGGCAATGATTAGAACCGGGCCTTCGGCGGGCACATTGTCAACGCCAGAAGCCTGAACACGGAAGTACTTCTCGTAGATCTGCCGGGTAAGGGAGAAGCCGTACTTGATGGCCTCGTTGTTATAACCCCAGGGGTCGTAGCCGAGGGAGCCGATTGGCTTGCGGATTCGCTCTATCTGCTGGTCCAGTTCGGCTGGTACCAGCCTGGATTTGAGAAACGATGCCAGGCCCATGCCTGCTCCCTGTCTGGTGGATTTGGATTTGCGGCGCCGTTAGATGCGGCCGATCAGTACGCCCAGAGTGTGGCTCTGGCCCTCATTCAACACCCGATAATCGCCAGCGGCATTGGCTGTTTCGACACACAGCATTTTTTGCCAGCCATTGCCGGGGAAGTCCGAAAGCCGGGCAGATTTGTCCGGTCCGGGATTCCACACCACGGTCGAGTCACTGCCCACCGAGGTCAGCTTGCGTTTGCCAAGTGGTGTCACCACTGTAAGAGGCTCGCCGGATTCATAGATTCTGTCGGTCTCACCCTCGAAATAGACCGGGCCTTCCTGAGTGCAATACTCCCAGTCTTTCAGAGTGTCTATGTACTGACTGTTGCCAAGGCCAAGCACACGGGTGCGGCTGATGTCAGCGGTTGGCAAATAGGTGTGCAGGGCCTGGCTGAACGCCATTGGCTGGCGTGAGAGGTTGGTGGTGGTCAGCGCAACCTGGCACCCCCTGACCGAGAAACTGAACGTGGCCAGCACCAGTGCGTGACCATCCCATTGCTCGGCGAAATCCTCGTTGGCATTCAGCGACAGGCTGATTTCCACTTCATGGGCACTCTCGCGTACATCCTCCAGGCGCCAAAGGGCTGTACGGGCGAAACCGTGTGCAGTCGGTTCATGAACCCGCTTGCGGATTTCCGGCGGGTTTTTGGCCGGGTCGCCAAACCAGGGCCAGCAAATTGGAATGCCACCCCGGATTGCCCGGCCCGGTTGGAATTTGGCCAGCTCACTCAGCCAAAGCCAATTGTTCTGGTCCCGCGGAGAAAAGTGAGTCAGGTGTGCGCCTTGAAGAAAAATAGTGGCCTGAAACAGAGGATGATGCACCTCCAGGGCCTCAAGCTGGCCGATGGTTTGCCAGCGGGTGAACGACCATTGCCCCGGTGTAACCGAGACCGGTGGTTTGTTACTGCTTTCAGACATGGCGTGCGACGACTTCCTTTGCGATGACTTCCTTATGGGTATCTGCTTACCAAGAGAGTAAATTAAATCCGCCGCGCCGGCGAGTTTGATCATACAATAGCCTAAAATTCAGGGGGTGTATTGATGGATTCTGATAGCCAGAGCGCGGTTATTGTTCCACTGCCGGAGCCTCGGCTCGAACATGGCCAGGGACATTTCGACCAGGTAGTGGGCGAGGGCTCGCTGGCGGGTACTGCGGGCGCGCACGATGTTGATCGCGTTGACGCACGGTGGCTGGATCAGTTAGCGGATGGCTTGAGCGAGCACGCCTGGCTGGAGCTGGATCTTGCTGATCGCCTGCCGGAGGGCTTGGTGCCGGCCCTGCTCAAGGAGGTGAAGATTCTCGAACGCACCGAAGCGATGAGCCGGGCTGGTATCGGGCGTGGAGCGGATCTGGTGAAGGATCGCAGCGTTCGGCGAGACAGTATTGCCTGGCTGGAAGGGTTTACCGAACCGCAGGCAAGTCTTTTCAGGTTTCTGGACCAGTTGATGGCTGGCCTCAATAAAAGGCTGTTTCTCGGGCTGAAGCGCTATGAAGCGCATTATGCGACTTATCAGGCCGGCGACTTTTACAAGTGCCACCTCGACAGCTTTCGCGGGCGGGCGTCCCGGATGATCAGCCTGGTGCTTTACCTGAATGACGACTGGGGCCTGGAAGACGGCGGCGAATTGCAGGTGTTCAGCCCACAGGAAGAGGATAGGGCGATTGGCCTTGTGTGCCCGGAAGCTGGCCGTGCCGCGCTCTTCCTGAGCGAGGAAGTGCCCCATGAGGTGCTGCCGGCAAGGCGAACCCGTTATAGCATTGCCTGCTGGTTTCGGCAGGATGAAGTGCCCTTGCCGCTTTAGGCCGTTGTAGTCCTTATACCCTTCTGATAATATGCGCGCCGCTTTCGGGGTAAAAGTCCCGGAACGCCGTTATGGTGGCCCCATTGGTGCCCCCGCAACATGAAACCGTGAACCCGGTCAGGCCCGGAAGGGAGCAGCCGAAGCGGTGGATGTGTGTGCCGGGGGATTGCTGATGGGGTCACCCCCAGATTTTCCCTCCTTGTTTTCTCGCTCCCTGTCGCAATTGTCGGTTTTTCCTCTTTGGTTCTGTGAGCTGGTTCACGCTGAGTTACCTTGTGGCCCGGTTGGCACTTCTCCCTGTCTATTGTGTTTTTGGCATGCTACCCAAGCGGTATTTTGCTGTTGCCCGACCAAAACAAAGACAAAAAGGGAAAGCTATGAAAAGTGCCAAAACAACATCGCTCGTAACAGCGGGCGTGCTGGCGGCTGCATTGACAGCCCAGCCAGCCTCCGCATGGTGGTTCAGTAAAAAGGATACCTACACCGAAACCAGATACCCAATCGTGCTGGTGCACGGGCTTTCTGGTTTCAACAAACTGCTGGGCTTTGTGGAGTACCACAACGGAATTCCCGATGCCCTGGCTGAAGGCGGTGCGGAAGTCTTTGTGCCCCAGGTGTCTGCTGCCAATTCCACGGAAGTTCGTGGCGAGCAACTCCTTGCCCAGATCGAAGAATACCTGGCGGTATCCGGCGCTGAGAAAGTTCACCTTATTGGTCACAGTCATGGTGGGCCCACGGTGCGCTACGTGGCTGGGGTGCGGCCTGACCTGGTGGCGTCCGTGGCCAGTGTTGGTGGTGTTAACTGGGGTACACCGGTGGCCGATGCTGCCAGTGGCGTAGATCTGGATGGACTCGGAAACTGGTTCTTCGGGTTGATTGATACTCTGTCTGGCGGAGGCGGTTTGCCGCAGGATACCAGTGCAGCCATCCATTCGCTCAGCACCGAAGGCTCCCTGGCATTCAATGCCCAGTTTCCCGCAGGTATGCCGTCCAGTTACTGCGGTGATGATGGCGCTGAAGTGGCCAATGGGGTGCGGTATTACTCCTGGGGTGGCAACAGGGTAGTGACCAATCTGCTCGACCCCAGCGATCTCTTGCTGGCGACCATGAGCCCGCTTTTCAATGAGCCCCACGACGGCCTGGTGCCCGCCTGCAGCATGAAGCTGGGTAAGGTGCTGGGTGTGGATTATCGGCACAACCACCTGGATGAGGTGAACCAGATTTTTGGTCTGGTAGGCCCCTTCGTGGCAAGCCCGGTGCAGCTGTATCGCCAGCAGGCGAACCGGCTGAAAAATCTGGGACTTTAATTCCAACCTGTTGGCGGGCCTCCGGGCCCGCCCTGGAGCGAGACCGTGGTACACAGAGTTGGGATTTTCGCACTCGGGGCTTTGCTCGCCGTTGTGGCCGGTTTTTGGCTGTTTGCTGATGGTGGGCAGGGCTTGCCGGGTGCGAGCATCGAGAACGTTGGCCAGCAGACTGCAGGGCGTTCCGTTGCACTGCCTGAAGAAGTAGCTGGAAGTTCCTCCGCTGGAGATAGCGTGCCGCCGTTACCCCGTGATGAGAGGATATCCGACATCGAGGTTGATGGCAGTGTTCGGGTGGATATGAACGGAAACCTGGTGCTGGATCCGTCATTGCGGCGTTTTCTGGATTTCTACATTGGTCTAACCGGTGACCAGGTCCACGGCGAAGCACTGAGGCAGAGGCTGGCGGCAGAGATGCGCCGGCGCGGCATATCGGCCCCGGTGCAGCTGGAAGTGCTCGAGATTCTGGATAATTACCTTGCCTACCGGGGTGCTTCGGAAGCACTGGCCGTGAGGCGTAGTGGCAACGTGGAGGATTTGCAGGCGGTTCTGGACGAACTGCAGGACCTGCGACGGAAGCATTTGGGCCCGGATGTAGCTGAAGGATTCTTTGGAGCAGAGGAAGCACGCCTCAGATTGATGCTTGACCGGCAGCGTATTCTGGCGGATGAAAGCCTGAGCGGCCACGAGCGTGACCAGGCATTGGCGCAGGTTGATCAGCTGTTGCCGGAGTTTTCGGTTCAAACTCGCCGCCGCTCAGAAGCGGTGGTGTCCACCAGCCTGAGGGTCAGCGAAATGCGAGAGCAGGGCGCCTCAGAAGAGGAAGTGCGCGCGGTGCGGCTGGAAGCCTACGGCCCGGAAGCGACGCAAAGGCTGAGCCAATTGGACGAACAGCGGGCCCAGTGGCAAAGCCGGGTGGCTGAGTATCGGCGCCAGAAGGCGCTGATCGACCAGGCCGGTGGGCTGACCGCCGAAGACCAGCAGGCAGAGGTTGAGGCGCTGCGGGTCCGGATGTTTGAAGCGGAACATGAGCGTAGGCGAATCAGTGCCCTTGACCGGGCCGGGGATGACGATGCGTGAACAGATCATCCTTCTTCTGGCCCCGGCTACATGCTATTGTTAGCGCCGGTTTATAGCAGCAGTTGAAGGATCATGAGCTATCAGGTTTTAGCCCGAAAATGGCGCCCCCGCACCTTTGAGGACATGGTGGGCCAGGAGCATGTGCTACAGGCATTGGTGCATGCGCTTGAGCACCAGAGGCTGCATCACGCCTACCTGTTTACCGGCACCCGGGGCGTGGGTAAAACCACCATCGGGCGATTGCTGGCCCGTTGCCTTAACTGCGAAACAGGCATCACCGCCAATCCGTGTGGCAAGTGTGGTAGTTGTCAGGAAATCCTGGAAGGGCGGTTTGTTGACCTGATCGAGATCGATGCGGCCTCCCGCACCGGTGTTGACGACATGCGTGAACTGACAGACAACGTTCAGTACGCCCCCAGTCGCGGCCGCTACAAGGTGTACCTCATCGATGAGGTACACATGCTCACCAACCAGTCCTTCAACGCCTTCCTGAAGACCCTGGAAGAGCCGCCCGAGCACGTGAAATTCCTTCTGGCTACGACCGATCCCCAGAAACTGCCGGTGACGGTGCTATCCCGTTGTTTGCAGTTCAACCTGAAGCGGATGACACCGGAGCACATCGTAGGCCACCTCAAGCACGTACTGACCGAAGAGCAGATTCCCTTTGAGGAGCCTGCGCTCTGGCTGCTTGCCCGGGCGGCGGACGGCAGCATGCGTGATGCCCTGAGTCTGACTGACCAGGCGATCGCCTTCGGCAACCAGAATCTGGCTGCCAGTGATGTCAGCAATATGCTGGGCACCATTGACCAGCGTGACATTGAACGCATCGTTACAACGCTGGTCGAGCGGGATGGCCCCGGTCTGCTGGCGGAGATCAGCCGCATTTCAGATTTTGCGCCGGATTACGCGGTCATTCTGGCGGATCTGCTATCACTTTTTCACCGGGTCACCATGGAACAGGTAGTACCGGGCAGTGCCGACAATGCCCTGGGCGATGCCGCTCAGGTTCAGTCACTGGCAAAGCAGTTGAGCGCGGAAGACGCCCAGCTGTTCTATCAGGCGGCGTTGATGGGTCGGAAAGATCTGGCGGTCACGCCGGATGCCCGTATGGGATTTGAAATGACCCTGCTCCGGATGCTGGCTTTCCGGCCGGGGGCTGATCGCCGTGAGCCGCCAAGCATTGCCTCTGGTGGCAATGAGGGTCAGGCGCGCGCCGAACCGGAACCTGACCCTGCGGCGGTTCAGAGCTCTAAGCCCGAGCCCGACGCTGAACAAACGCAGGCGCCCGAGCAGAACCCTGAGCCAGTGCCGCAACCACAGCCAGAACCAGAGCCTGCGCCACCCCTGATGGAATCGCCCCCCTGGGATCCAGAGCCCGGCGACCCGGCCTTGAGCCTGGAGCGTGAAGAACCCGAGGCGTTTGCCAGCGAGATGGCACCAGAGCCCGCGAAAAGTCCGGTTCTTGAAGAAGGCCAACCGCAAGGTCCGGTGGAACCGTATGTTGAGCCTGTTGTCGAAAATCAGGAGCCGGTAACCGCGGACGGATTTGTGTGGGAACGGGATTTTCGCCAGTTGGAGATTACTGGCATGCCCGGTAACCTCGCCAGCTACAGTGCCATGGCGATGGACGGTCAAACCGTGGTGTTAACGCTTGATGAAGGCCACGCCCGGCTGCTGAATGCTCGCCATGAAGAAAAAATCCTGGCGGCCTTGAGATCTCGCTTCGGTGATGCCACTTCACTGAGAATAGAGCAGGGTGAGCCAGGGCTTCACACCCCGGCCGCCTGGGAAGAACGGCAACGGGCAGCCAGGCAGAAAGCGGCAGAGCAAGCGATCCGTCAGGACCCGGTGGTAAAAAGTATTGTTGAACGATTTGAAGGGCGCGTGGTTGAAGAAAGCATCCGCCCCATCGAGACAGGCAGGAGATGAACAGATGATGAATAACATGGGCGACCTGATGAAAAAGGCGCAGCAGATGCAGGAGCAGATGCAGAAGGCCCAGGAGGAGATTGCCAAGGCGGAAGTCACAGGCGAGTCCGGCGCCGGCCTGGTCAAAGTGACCATGAACGGTCGCCACGACGTTCGCAAGGTAGACATTGATCCGTCGCTGCTGTCTGAAGACAAAGAGATCCTTGAAGATCTGTTGGCAGCGGCCGTTAACGATGCTGTTCGCCGTGTTGAGGCAAATCAGAAAGACAAGATGTCTGGCATGATGTCCGGAATGGGTATGCCCCCCGGATTCAAGATGCCGTTCTGAACCTGGCCCCGGCCCGCCATAGTCTTTGAGGAGCGTTCATGGCATTCAGCCCCCTGGTTGATGAATTGGTTGAATCTCTCCGGTGCTTGCCCGGAGTTGGTCAGAAAACAGCACAGCGCATGGCATTTCATCTGCTGGAGCGGGGCCGCTCTGGTGGCACCCGGCTGGCCAGTGCCCTGAGCCAGGCGATGGATGGCGTGCGTCGATGCGACAGCTGTCAGAACTTTTCTGACACCGAAATCTGCAACATATGCGAGAAGCCGGAAAGACGCACCGGCACCCTGTGCGTTGTGGAAAGCCCTTCCGATCTGCTCGCCATCGAACAGGCCGGGGATTATCGGGGTGGTTATTTCGTGCTGATGGGGCATTTGTCGCCGATTGATGGCGTAGGCCCGGAAGAAATTGGTATTGAACGGTTGCTACAGCGGGTACGCGAAGAGGGTGTGACTGAACTGATCCTGGCGACCAATCCCACCGTCGAAGGCGAGGCAACTGCCCACTACATCGCTGACCGCCTGGATGGCCAGAATATCCTGATCACCCGTCTGGCCCATGGCATTCCGGTGGGTGGCGAGCTGGGCTATGTAGACGGCTTCACACTTACCCATGCATTCCGGGGCCGAAAGCCCCTGTCTGAATAACGTCTCAGGTTCCTCCATGACTCTTTCCGCACCGGCCGTTACCATTCCCCCGGCCCCTGACACTGTTCGCTGGATTCGCGAGCCAGATACCCTGGACAACTGGCTGGACGCCCTCGAGCCCGGGGTACCGGTGGTGCTGGACACAGAATTTGAGCGAGTCTCTACCTTCTATCCCATTCCCGGTCTGGTGCAGCTGGGTGGCGGCGGTGAGTTCTGGCTGATTGATCCGGACGTAGCCGAGGCCTCCGAACGGTTTCGGGAGATGTTGGCGGATAGCCAGCGACCAAAGCTGTTATACGCCATGAGCGAAGATCTTGAGCTGTTCCGGCATTGGCTGGATGTGATGCCTAAAGGTGTGTTGGACCTCCAGATTGGCGCGGCACTGGCCGGTGCCGGGTTTTCCGTGGGTTATGCCCGCCTGGTGGAAACCCTGTTCGGCGAAACCCTGGATAAATCCGTTACCCGGTCCGACTGGGTGGCCAGGCCATTGAGCCCGGAACAGGAGCGCTATGCCCTGGATGATATCCGTTTTTTGCAACCGGTGTATGAGTGGGTCTGCCACGGCTTGCGCGAGCGCGGGCTGGAACAGGCTATGGCCGACGAGTCACAGCGCTTTGCGGATGAAGCGGCCAGCCTGGAGGACGCCGGGCAACACTACCTGAAACTTCGTGGTGGCTGGACACTGAATCGGGAACAGCAGGCGGTTCTGCAGGCCTTGGTGGTGTGGCGGGAACAGGAGTGCCGGCGGTTGGATCGCCCCCGAAACCGAGTGTTGAATGATGGCTTGCTGATAGCCATTGCCGAGCGCTGCCCTGGCTCGCTCAGAGCCCTCAATGATGTCCAGGGCGTTCCGGGCGGCATTGTAAAGCGTTATGGTGAACACCTGCTGGAATTGGTTCGGGGTGCCAGAGAAGCTGACCACACTGATCTGAAGCCCATACCCAGGCCGCTGACCCGAGATCAGCAAGCGCTGTTCAAAAAGGTTAAGCGTTGCTTCAGAAAAGTGGCAGAAGATACTGATATACCAATTGAATTGCTGGCGCCAAGAAAACGCCTTGAAGGCGTTATTGAAGAGGGCACCATGGCAGGTAATCCGTTTTTTGAAGGCTGGCGCAGGGATATACTGGCGCCGGTTGTCCCGGAAATTGAGGAGCTTCTCGTACAATGAAAGACCGTGAATTTGTATCGGTGTTTCGCAGCAGTAAAAAAAGCGATACCTACATCTATGTTCGCCGTGGCCAGGTTTGGGATGATCTCCCGGAGGCTTTGCGTTCGATCTTCGGGCAGCCGGTTCACGCCATGGATCTGCTGTTGAGCCCAGACAAAAAGCTCGCCAGGACCACCGGTAAAGAAGTGCTGGAGGCGTTGGCCGAGAAGGATTTCTTTCTGCAGATGCCGGAAGAGCAGGAAACTTATATTGTTGATTTTCGGCGAAAAATCGAGCAGCGTGGACAATGATTGCAGAGATTCCCTTCTGGCAGCGTAAGCACCTGAACGAAATGACCCGGTCAGAGTGGGAATCTCTGTGTGATGGCTGCGGGCTTTGTTGCCTGCAGAAGCTTGAAGACGAAGACACCGGCGAGGTGTACCACACCGACCTGGTCTGCGGTTACATGGATACGCAAACCTGCCGTTGTACCGTGTATTCTGACCGGCTGAAGAAAGTTCCGGGTTGTACGGTTCTGACACCGGAAACGGTATCAGACTACCACTGGTTACCGTACACCTGTGCTTACCGAACGTTGGCGGAAGGCCGGCCCCTTGCGGACTGGCACCCCTTGCGATCCGGTGATCCTGAATCCGTGCATCGCGCCGGGGTTTCGGTAAAAGGCAAAGTCGTCTCTCAGGACGGCGTGCCGGAAGAGGATTGGGAAGACCACATTATTCACTGGGTTCTGTAATGATCGATACTGATGCTTCACTAGCTTACGGAATTTTCTGGGCGGCCTACGCAGTCGCTTTCGTTGTGTTGTTCTACATGATGAAAGCGCTGTTTCGGATACTGCCATTCTATGGTGTGCGGACGTTGCTGCTGTCGGCCCTGGTTGTTTTATTTCTGACGCCCGTAGAGTCCGCAGAGCTTGCAGGCTGGTGGATTCCCGCCTGGTTGTTCGCCGGTTACGAACTTATTCTGGGAGACGCCGACGCGGCGGGCAGGGCACTGCTGAATTTCAGCATTGCCGCTCTGGTGATGTTGTTGGTCTGGATTCTGGATCTTGTCCGGTATCGGCTGGTGCGCAAATAACTCCAAGAACGTGCGAAATATCAGACAGGTAAGGGTAGCTATGAAGCGAGTTCAGGTAATCCTCATGCTGGTGTTGGCCAGTTTTGTGCCAGCGCATTCCAGTGCCCAGGATTCAGGTCTGACATTACCCGAGCAGGCCGACGTGCGCATCATTGTTGATATCTCCGGCTCTATGAAGGAAACCGACCCGGAGAACCTTCGCCGGCCGGCGGTACGCTTGTTGGCTCGGATGCTGCCAGCGGGTGCCGAAGCCGGTGTCTGGACCTTTGGCCAATATGTCAACATGCTGGTACCCCACGCCACTGTTGATGACGCCTGGCGTAACAGGGTGATAGAGCGTTCCGAGCAGATCAATTCCGTGGCCCTCTATACCAATCTCGGGCTGGCTATGGAAAAGGCCAGCGACGACTGGTTGTCTGGCGGAACACTGGAAAACACCCACCTGATTCTTCTGAGTGACGGCAAGGTTGATATTCCGGGCGGAGAGGCTGCCAGCCGTGAAGAGGAGCGGCGTATCCTTGAAACCCTGCTGCCTTCCCTGAAAGCCAAAGGCGCCACTATCCATACTGTCGGCCTGTCGGAGTTGGCAGACATCACCTTTCTGCAGCGCCTGGCCCGGGAAACCGGCGGCAGCTTTCAACTGGCCAAAACCGCTGAAGCGCTCAACCTGGCGTTTGCGGATGCCCTGAACACGGCCGTACCGCAAGAACAGATTCCCATTGAGGGCGATGGCTTTGCGGTGGATGCTGGCGTCCGGGAATTTACCGCTTTGATCTTCACGGGCGGCTCTGACGCCGAAGCACGAAGCCTGGCCCTCTCTGAGCCGGATGGCGAGCCGTTCACGGCCAATAATCTGCCAGACAACGTGCGGTGGGCCGTGGAGCCGGGTTACGACCTGATTACCGTAACTGAACCGGCCGCCGGGCGATGGCGTATTGTTGGAGACCTCGGCCAAGGTAGCCGGGTGACCGTTGTCAGTGACTTGCGCATGGCCGTGAGTGAGGTGCCATCAGAATTCTCGGAAGAAACGCCGTTCAATCTGGAGGTCGTGTTTTTCGAGGAATCCGAGAAGATCAGGAATCGGGATTTTCTGGGTGTGATGCAGGTAAGCCTGTCGATCACCGCCAATGATGGCCGGCGGGGCACCAAGGTGCTGTCTGGCGACCAGCCTCCGGAAGATGGCGTGTATCGGGATACCGTGACGCGGCTGCCTGCTCCCGGGCGGTATCAGATTGATGTGGTGGCAGACGGCGGTACATTCTCCCGGAAATTCAGTGCAATGACCGCTTTTACATTGCCGGGTGAGGAACCTGAGCTGGCCGTGGTGTCTGAGCCCCTGGTACCCGACCTCAGTGAACGGGTTGAGCCCGAGGCGCGGGCTGAGCCAGAACCGGTCGAGGTGCCGGCGCCTGTCGCAGACCCCGAACCAATGCCTGAGCCTGAGCCTGAACAAGCAGAAGCTCCCTCGGAGCCACAACCGGAACCGGTTCACGTACCGGAAAAAGGCACTTTGTGGGGAATACCGGTCTGGGCATTTGGAGCGGGTGCAGCCTTACTGGTGGTCATTATCGGGCTGGGGCTTTTCGCCTGGCGCCAGAAAAAGTCCATTGCCGAGGCTGAGCAGGCCGCCGCAGCGGAGAGAGAGACCCTGGAGGATCTGCCGGAGGAGGAGCCGGAGATCCCTGTGGTGGCAGCAGCTGTGTCAGACAGCGAACCGGATGAAACGCCGGAGCCCGAGGATATCCCGGACATGACCGAATCGCTTGAACGCGATGAGGTTCCGGAAACGGAAGATGACCAGATTCCCGTTGCCGATGATGCGGTTAACGAAGAGCCGGAAGACGATGAGACTTTGGCCGAGACTGATCCAGAGCCAGAGCCAGAGCCAGAGCCAGAGCCAGAGCCAGAGCCAGAGCTAGAGCCAGAGGAAGACGATGATGATGAGTTTGGTCTTGAAGACTTTGACTTATCTGAGTTCGATGATCTGCCAGACCTGGACGAATCAGAAGCGGATGACGAGGCCACGGACAAGTCCGAGGCCGACGACACCGAAAAAGACGACGAAGATCAGAAAAAGTAACCAACAGGAAACAGACACATGAAGTTTACCGGTACCGATAAATACGTAGCCACCGATGACCTGCAGATGGCTGTAAACGCAGCAATCGCGCTCCAGCGCCCGTTGCTGATCAAAGGCGAGCCCGGCACCGGAAAAACCCTGCTGGCGGAAGAAATGGCTGCCGCCCTGGGTATACGTCTGATTCCCTGGCACATCAAATCCACCACCAAGGCCCAACAGGGACTGTACGAGTATGATGCGGTATCCCGCCTTCGCGATTCCCAACTGGGCGATGAAAAGGTCAAGGACATCCGCAACTACATCATCAAGGGTAAGCTCTGGGAAGCCTTCGAGGCCGATGAGCAGGTGGTGCTGCTGATCGATGAAATCGACAAGGCCGATATTGAATTCCCGAACGACCTGCTGCTGGAACTCGACCGCATGGAGTTCTTCGTATACGAAACCCAGGAGTTCGTGAAAGCGAAGAAGCGCCCCATTGTGGTCATCACCAGTAACAACGAGAAAGAACTGCCGGATGCCTTCCTGCGCCGCTGCTTCTTCCATTACATCAGCTTCCCGGACCACGACACCATGAAAGACATTGTGGATGTGCACTTCCCGGGCCTCCAGCAACAGGTTGTGCGCGATGCCCTGGAGGTGTTCTTTGATGTCCGCAAGGTGCCTGGTCTGAAGAAAAAGCCGTCCACCTCCGAGCTGATTGACTGGCTGAAACTGCTGATGGCCGATGAGCTGTCTGCCAAGGCGCTGCAGGAGAAAGACAGCAGCTCTGCGCTGCCGCCTCTGTATGGTGCCCTGGTGAAGAACGAGCAGGACGTGCACCTGCTGCAGAAGCTGGCGTTTATGGCACGTCGCCGCAACTGATCTCTGGCAAGAGTTTCGCTTTATGTTGATCGATTTTTTCCTCGAAGTGCGCCGGGCCAAGGTTCCGGCCAGTCTGCGAGAGTTCCTTGACCTGCTGGAAGCTATCCAGCAGCGTCTGGCGTTCGCAGACATGGAGGAGTTCTATTACCTGGCACGGGTGTGCCTGGTGAAAGACGAAAGGCACTTCGACAAGTTTGACCGGGCCTTCAAGGCGTATTTTGAAGGCATCGAGAACCTTGATGATCTGCTCGAAGCCCTGATTCCCGATGACTGGCTAAGGGCCGAGTTCGAGAAGCACCTCACCGAAGAAGAAAAAGCCAAGATTGAGTCTCTGGGCGGCCTTGAAGAGTTGATTGAAACTTTCAAGAAGCGCATGGAAGAGCAGAACGAGCGCCACGCCGGTGGCAATAAATGGATCGGTACCGGCGGAACTTCACCCTTTGGCGCCAATGGCTACAATCCTGAGGGCTTCCGCATTGGCCAGAAGAACGGTCGCCATGGCCGGGCCGTCAAGGTCTGGGAGAAACGGGAATACCGTGATCTGGACGACAGCATCACCCTGGGGCTACGGAATATAAAGGTGGCGCTGCGTCGGTTGCGTAAATTCGCTCGACAGGGTGCGGCAGATCAACTGGATATGGACGACACCATCCGTTCCACCGCCCGCAACGCCGGCTACCTGGATCTGAAAATGGTGCCAGAGCGGCACAACGCGGTGAAGGTTCTGATCTTCTTCGACGTCGGCGGCTCCATGGACCCGCACGTCAAAGTATGTGAAGAGCTGTTCTCCGCCGCCAGGCTCGAGTTCAAGCACATGGAGTATTTCTATTTCCACAATTTTATCTATGAGAGTGTGTGGAAGAACAATATTCGCCGCATGAATGAGACCCTGAGCACCTGGGACATCCTGCACAAGTACACTCCGGACTATAAGGTTATTTTTGTTGGGGACGCCACCATGGCACCTTATGAGATAACGCATCCGGGTGGATCCATTGAGCACTGGAACGAAGAAGCTGGCGCTACCTGGTTCCAGCGGGTGTCGGAGCATTTCCGCAAGGTGGTTTGGCTGAACCCGCTACCGGAAAGTTACTGGGGTAGCGGTGGTTCGCTGGGCATAACCAAACAATTGGTCAATAATCATATGTACCCTCTGACCATTGAGGGGCTTGAATCCGCCATGAAACACCTGAGCAAGTAGTTCGGATCGAGGTGGGCGGATAAAAAAAGCCGATGCGGTTGAGGGCATCGGCAAAGCTCGGCATATTCAAGCGGGGGTTGCCAGAAGGCGCTCCCGCCGATTTCCCCGTAGCAAGCCTTGGGCCACCCGAAATTAGTTTATAATTATCAATTAGTTACTTTTTTTGCTCGGTCATGTCGACCGGTCTTTCCCGCTCCCGCCTTTTGTTCTGTCAAATAACTCGACACTTATTATTACGCCACTGCCGGTGAAAGTTTCATTTGGTGAATTGGATACCGTTCTTGGTTGTTAGCGGGTGTTACTCTTTATTTCGAATTGTAACGGTGCCCGGTTGTGCCGGGGCCCGAGATCGCACGGCAGGAAAATTATGTTCGGCAAACAAAAATCACAACACTGCCGGATTGTCCCAGGGACCAAGGGGCTTTGGATATCCGGAATGATTGCCGTACTGGCATTCGGCTCTGTTTCAGCTTCATCGCTGGACGATGAAATCAACCGCCTGACGGCGGACGTTACCCGTCATTCGGCATCGGTGCATGCCCTTGAGCAACGCTTGCTGCACCCGGTGGATACCCGAGTCTCGGTGTTCCTGACCCTGGGAAACCGGCAGGCACTCAATCTTGATTCTGTTGAACTCTTTATCAACGATCAGCCCGTAGCGTCCCATCTATACAGCGCCACGGAACGAACGTCGTTGGAGCAGGGTGGGGTGCAGCAGCTATTCGTTGGCAATATGGCTGACGGCAACCACCAGCTGAAGACGGTGATCAACGCCCGGGCTGCCAATAAGCGCTTTGTCCGCCGTGAGGTGGTTCACCGGTTTGATAAACGCCCCGGTACTTTGCGGCTGCAGATGAATCTTGATGCCCGGGCTCCGGACTACGAGCCGGAAGTCACGTTCCAGGAATGGAAGTAGCCGATCATGACGGGACCTGTTCGCACCGTTCATTGCGCTGCCCGGGCTTTGCTGGTGTTTTGTACCCTGGCGGTGCCTCAGGCAGGCGCATCCGAGTCTGTGCCGACAGAGCTGGCCACTGGTGTTACCCGGTTTGCGCTGGATACCGGTAATGTCGCACGGGCTATTCCTCTGGCTGGCCAAGTCAAAGGCGATTCCGCCGACTACCTGAGCGCGCGAGTGTTGCTGGCCAGTGGCCGGATTAGCGAGGCGAAACGGTTGCTGGAGCGTGTGTTCAACAGCAACGTTCATCGCGCCGAAGCCGCTCTGGAGCTTGCCCGACTGGCAGAGGCAGGAGGGAATCAGGTCGAAGCTGACCGGTGGTATCAGGAGGTCGTCCGAACCGGATTTGGCGAGGTTCGACAAAGAGCACTGCTGAACCTTGCGGAAACACAGCGGCACCAGGGAAAAGCGGATCGTGCCGGCCAATACCTTGCCAGCATGGACGACGGTTACTGGGCCGCAGTGGGCTATATGAACCTGGCGGGCGATTTTGCCCGGGATGACCTTGATCCATCAAGGGCCCTGGTGTCTTTGAGGGTTGCCATGGCCATGGCCGCGAAAGACCCCGATAGTGCCCGTAGCGCGGATCTGCGCGATCAGCTTTATCTCCGGGCAGGCTATTTGTCTGTGCGCAACCAGGATTACGACAAGGCCACTGACTTCCTTGAGAAAGTCTCTCTGGAGAGCTATTACACCCCCCAGGCCTTGTACCTGCATGGTTTTGCCTTGTCCGAAAAGGGCAATCACCGGGCGGCGATGCAGAGCTGGCACCGTGCCAAGAAATTCCCGCTGGCGTTTCCCGGGGTGGCCGATGCCTGGATCGGAATGGGCCGTGGATACGATCTGGCGGGTTATCCGGGGCAGGCCGGTGAAGCCTGGCTTGCTGCCAACGCAGCTTACGAAGGGGAGCGGGTAACGCTCGGTAAGCTCGCAGAGCGAATCCGTGCTGAAGGTGCCTACAAGGCTCTGGTGGCAGACGCACGGGGCGCTGATACCCAATGGTTCCTTGCCGACAGCCGAACGTTGACCCAGCCCCGGCTGGCTTACCTCCTTCGCTTCCTTGAGAGCGCCGAGGGGCAGGCGGCGGTTGGCCGGGTAGCCCGGCTTGATGATCTGGCGTTCTCGCTGGAGAGCAGCAAGCATGATCTCGACGTATTTATCGGCGCCCTGGAAAACAACCATCATGGTGGTGGGGGCGGCCAACGGGCCGCGTTGCAGGAGCAGCAAGACACGTTAACCCGGCAACTTGAACAGCTTACGGATCGCCCATTGAGTGCAGATCACATCGCCCGGCTCCGGCAGCTGCAGCGTTTGCTTCAGTCTGGTGGGCAGCGTCTGTCGTCCTTGCCCCGTCGTGAAGCCGGCAGGCAAGAGCAGTTGCGGGACAACCTTGCCGAGGCCCGGCAATTGCGGGACGAGATATCCAGCCTGCAGACCCGAGTGAGCAAAGCCCGCGCCCGGGCTGCTGAATACCTTGATGAAAAGGCGCTGGCCCTGGTTGCTGCTGAACAGCAGCGTATGGCCCACTCCCTGGATAAAACCGAACAACAGATTGCGCACCTCTACGAGTATCTTGCGCTGGAAAACATCGGGGAGGCTGCCCGATGAATCGTCACTTTATGCGTCGGTTGTCGCTCGCTGTAATCCTGATATCTGCAGTTCCGGGGGGGAGTGTAGCGGCCCAGGAATCTTTCCGTGTGGAGCTCGGCAGGGATGGCGAAACACTGGGCGATATGCGCCCGGTGTTTCTCAAGTTTGAGAGCCGCCCCCTGCCTGCAATCTCGCCGAAAGAGGTGGCTCGTCGCTATCAAAACCTGTTCGAGAAGTCCGACGAACCTGAAGTCCGTATTGATGCGCTGAATCGCCTCAATAACATCCGCGACCGTTCCGGCCAGGATATTGGCTTCTCGGATGAGCAGCAGTCGGCGGTCTATGAAGAGGCTCTGGCCAGCTATGAGAGCATCCTGGCCCGTGGATCCTTCTCCGGCAAACTCGACGAGTTGCTCTATCAGATGGCCAAAGCCCATGCACTGACTGGACAACATGAAGAGTCCATCCAACGACTCAAACAGCTGGTGGGCCTGTACCCTCGCTCATCTCTGGTGCCGGAAGCCCGATTCCGGATTGCCGAAGCTGCCTATAACGCCGGCGAGTACCAGAAAGCGGAGACCGGTTATCGGCAGTTGATTGAAGGTGACGGTCACCAGGACCTGGCCATGAAAGCCCGTTACATGCTGGGTTGGAGCCAGTTCAAGCAGGGGCCCGCGGCCTGGAACCGGTCGGCGGAGACGTTTATGGCATTGCTGGATCAACACCTGCCCAGCGAAGCCACGTTGCTTGACCCGCCGCAGACTGGTCTGGACATGATTGAAGACAGTTTTCGGGTGCTGGCTTTGATGGCCGCCCGGTCTAACAATTCTGAGACATTGGCCGCGTGGCTTGGCAACCGTGAGCCAGTGGCCTGGCCGCACCTCCTTTACGATCGGCTGGCAGATTTGCACGCCCTTGAAGGGCGTTTTGATCTGGCCGTTGGCATCAACCAGGCGTTTGCCGGGAACTACCCCGAGCATTCAGCCGCCCCGGATTTCCTGGCTCAGAGTGTGGATTACTGGCGGATGGCGGGCGACACCAGTAAGGCTCGAGAAGCGAGGGCAGACTATGTGGCCCGATACCAATCACAGCCAAAGTTTCAAGAGTTGAAGGGCCAACAGCAGGCTCTTTGGCGGGACTATGCACGCTACCTGGGGGATTACCATTATGCCGCACAGGATTGGACCCTTGCGGCTGGCTACTATGAAGTACTTGCAGGCCACTCCGGCGACACCGGCAAACTGTTGCACCTGGCCGGCGATGCCCGGTTACAGGCCGGCAACCGCGACAAGGCTCTGGAGAACTATCGCAGCGCCGCCTACGGCGCCGGCCAGCAGCAGTACCCCGATGCGGCCGAGGCGGGTTGGGCTGCTATCAAGGTGTTGAGATCGACCCTCGAGGAGAGCGCTGCCGGGGCAGCCAGAGGCGTCTTGGCGGAGTTATCCAGTGAGGAGCAACAATTCGGCAAAACCTTCACGCAGGACACCAGGCTTTCAGGTTTGAGGGCTGACCTGGCAAACCGCTGGTACGAGGTTGGTGCCTACGATGAGGCATTGGCGTATGCCCGATCGACGCTGGTTCTTGAATCGGCAAAGACCGAAGAACGTTATGCCACCTGGCTGGTGACCGCCCGGGTACGCCAGAGAACCGGGGAGTTCGGGCTGGAAGAGAGGGCCTGGCGACAGGCGCTGTTGCTGGTGGACAAGGCGCCTGATCTGGCCACAACTCCGGACGAACCGGAACAGATTCGTGAGCAGCTGGCGACGGCCATCTACCGGCAAGGTGAGAGGGCGGCAGCCAGTGGCGACACTGCCGTGGCAGTCGCCCATTTCCAGCGTGTGAATTCCGTTGTGCCCAATACCGAGATTGCCATCCGGGCGCGCTTTGATGCCAGTAATGCATTGCTCAAGGCTTCTGAATGGCAAACGGCCATTAACGAGCTGAACCGTTTCCGGCTCGACTACCCGGCCCATGAGCTCACGGAAGAGGTCAGTGAAAAGCTGGTCTACGCCTACCACGAATCCCGCCAACCTCTGAAAGCAGCCGGTGAACTGATGGTTGCCTCTGAACGTGCGCAAGATCCCTGGCCGTTGAAGCTACGCGCTGCGGCGCTCTATCACCAGGCCGGCGAGTTGCCCGAGCGCAATGCCCTGTATGTGGATTGGCTGGCGGTTGCTCCGGATCCGGATACGGCGGCTGACCATGTGCAGCAGCAAACCATGCGCCAGAGGTTGATTGAATCCGGTGTTGATGCCGCGCGCCAGCAAAAAGCGCTGGTCACCCGTGAGGCGGCGAGCCAGTGGCACTCAGAAGAAACCCTGCTGTGGGCCGGCAAGGCGGCCCTGGCCCTGGGCGCTTCGGTGGCGCAGGAATTTGCTGCCATCCGCCTTGAACACCCCTTGGAGCGGGCACTTGAACGCAAGCAAAAGGCAATGGAGCAGGCCCAGGCCTATTTCCTCGAAGCGGAATCCTTTGCCGGAGAAACTGTGGCATCAGAGGTGCTATATCGAAGGGCCGAGCTCTATCGCACCCTGGCGGCAGATTTAATGGCTTCTGAGGTACCGGCAGAACTCAATGAGCTGGAAGCCATGCAATACCAGATGCTTCTGGAAGAAGAAGCCTGGCCGATGGAAGAGCGGGCAATGGAATTGCATTCCAGGAATCACGGGCGCATTGCCAGCCAGGGTTTCGATGAATGGATTGGTCAGAGCCTGGAGGCGCTGGCCGTGATGCACCCGGGGCGTTACGACCGTGAACTTCGCTGGATGAGCTGGAACATGGAGGAGAACGAAGGTGCATAGAGGCTTTCACTACGCGAAACGTGCCCTGATCATCTCGGTGCTGGCGGGTTTGACCGCTTGCGCTACTGGCCCCGGCAAAGCCCCCGAGCGGGCCGCGGTACAGCCCGTGCATTCACCGGAACAGGCGGGAGAATGGGCCATAAAGGGCGTGAACGCCCATGAGAACGGCGACATCCCCGGGGCCATCAAGGCCTGGCAGACCTCGGTGGCCCTGGACCCCAGCGACGCGACAACGGTCAATAACCTGGCGCTTTTGCTGAAACAGCAAAACCGTTTCCGGGACGCGGCCAACCTGCTGGAACAGGGCGTGGAGGCGGCTCCGGAGGTTGCCCAACTGCATTACAACCTGGCGGTGATCAGTGAGCTTTATCTGCTGGATCTTGATAAGGCACTGGTCCATTACCAGCGATACCGGGCGTTGACCGGCGAGGAAGACAAGCTGGTCGCCGGCTGGATTGCCGACCTTGAGCGGAGGCTGCAATGAGCATCGGCCGGAATCTTCTTCGCCTCTGCCTGGTTGTGCTGGCCAGTGGTTTGTTCCAGGTGGCCACGGCCGAAGACCGGGAGCATTCCGCCCTGACCGTGAGCGGTTTGTCTGCAAGCGTGGGGGACGATGACCCCAGGGTACTTTACATCCTGCCCTGGCAGAACCCGACGTTGCCCAGACGGCCCAGGGCAGAACTCAATAGCCAGGCGCCGGAGCTTAACCAACCCCTTTCCCCCCAGGTACTGGAGAATCATCGCCAGTTCCGGGAATCCCTGAACCCATTGGTCCTGGAGCCAGCCGTGAATGCGGCTGGTCCGGGCCAACCGTGACCCTGCAGTAAACGGAGACAAAGGCATGCTCGATACCATCATTCGATTTTTTCAGGACGGCGGTCCATTCATGTACCCCATTGCCATTGTGTTGGCGCTGGGGCTGGCGATCACGCTTGAACGGTTTCTGTATCTGGGGTCGGTGCGGCGGCGAAATCGTTTGGCGTTAGAGCGCGGTATTCTGCCCGCCCTGCAAAAACGGGACTACCAGCGCGCCATGAAGGCGGCAACCAGTTCCGACAGTGCCATTGCCTCGGTGCTCGGGGCGGGTATTTCCCGGTTGTTGAATAACAGCCGCCGTGAAGATATCGAATACGCCATGGAAGAAGGTTTGATGGAAGTACTGCCGCGCCTGGAAAAGCGCACTCAGTACCTGGCAACCCTGGCCAATGTGGCCACTCTTTTGGGCCTGCTTGGTACCATCATTGGCCTGATCGCGGCGTTCACCGCCGTTGCCGCAGCCGATCCTGCCCAGAAGGCCACCTTGTTGTCGGAAAGCATCTCGGTAGCCATGAACACCACCGCCTTTGGCCTGATATCCGCCATTCCCTTGCTGTTGTTCCACGCCTTGCTGCAAACCCGAACCAATGAAATCGTGGACAGTTTCGAGATGGCCGGGGTCAAGCTGTTGAATATGGTGTCAGATCCCGACGCCGGCAGGGTAGCCGCCTGATGCACTTCGTGTTTCAGCCAGTGTAAACAGGAGTATGGCGATATGAGACGCAGACATCGCAGGCTGACGGCTCAGGCGGATCTGGACATTACCGCGTTTCTGAACCTGATGATTGTGCTGGTACCGGTGTTGTTGCTGGGCATGGTATTCACGCAGATCCGCATGATAGAGCTGAATTTTCCGGGGATGGAAGCCGGGCAGGCGCCAGCCTCTGAAAATTTCCGGCTGGTGGTCACTGTTATTCCCGGTGGCCTGGAAGTGGCCGACAGTGAGCGCGGGCTGATTGAAGTGCTTCCGGTCAAGGATGGCGGCCAGGACTACCAGGGGCTCAGCGCCCTTCTTCAGCAGATCAAAGCCCGTATGCCCGAAAAGACCGACGTAACCCTGGAAGTAGGCCCGGATGTGGATTATCAGACACTGGTAACCGTTATGGACACAGTCCGCTCTTACCCGGCAGTGGTTGCCGCCAGCGTGGTGGAGGCTGAGTTGTTCCCGGATGTGTCCCTGATGGATGCAGGCGAAGATCGTACCCTTGCGCAGAGTGCGTCAGCAGCAGACGGGGGTGGCGTATGAAGGCATCGCGTCGCGCCCGTCTGCGCCAACGCCATTACGGCAGGATGCATAAGGCCGGTGGCCTGAACCTGGTGTCGCTGATGGATATCTTCACCATTCTCGTGTTCTTTCTGATGGTGAATTCCTCCGATGTGAAGGTAATGCAGAATACAGCAGACGTGCCTTTGCCCACCTCGACGGCGGAGAAAGAAGCCGTGGAGAACCTGACCGTGCAGGTCAGTGGCCGATCCATTCTGGTTCAGGGCCGGGAAGTGGCGAGGCTGGACGGCATTGAGGCCTCGGACACTCACATTGCTGGCCTGTCTGAGGAGTTGGCGTATCGACGGGGCCGATGGGCGGAAGTGCCAGATCAGGGACTGGAAGTCACCATCATGGCGGGGAAAGAGACGGACTACCGGTTACTGCGCAAGATCATGCAAACCTGCGTGGACGAGGATTTCCGGCAGGTCCGGCTGGCGGTAGAGGGGGAGGTGCGCAATGGCTGAACGCAAGCCAGGCACACAAATTTCCCGCCTTCCCTGGAGCAGAGATGGATGGGAGAGCGCGCGTTTCGGTGTGATACTCGCAGTCATGCTTGCGTTGTTTCTGGTGCCGGCGCTCATCATTCCAAACCTGCAGGTGCCCGAACGGGAACGGTCGGAAGCAGAGCGCATTCCGCCGCGGCTGGCGCAGTTGGTGGAGGCGCCAAAACCCGCTGTAGTTGAAGTGCCAGAGCCAGAGCCCTCGCCGGAGCCTGAACCCGAGCGGGCGGAAGCTGAACCGGTCGTGGCCGACCCGGAACCCCGTCCGGAACCCAGGGTCTCGGCACCCCAAGAGCAGACCACTGAACAGGCGAGGGAAAATGCCGCACGTTCTGGTTTGTTTGCCATGAAAGACCGGCTTGCGGCACTGAAGGCGCCAGAGCCCTCAGCCCGGCCCGAGAATCGAACCGCCAATATTGGTGATGCACAGGCAGAGGTGCAGCAACCGGAAGGCGACCGCTCCAGGGTGTTAGCCGGCAGTGGCGGCGTCCAGAGCCGTGAGGGGCCGGCCCGGGAAGTGGCGCTGGCAGAGCAGAGCATGCAAACTGTTTCTGCGCCCCGGGAAGTGGCGGTTGCCCCGGCAACCCCGGCCAGGCCCTCGGTAGGTGAGCGGGCCATGAGCAATATCCGGCAGGTGTTTGATACCCAGAAAAGTGTGCTCTACGGCCTGTACCAGCGGGAACTGCGACAGGACCCGACGCTGGAAGGCAAAGTCACCCTGGAGCTGGTGATAGAGCCGGACGGCTCGGTGTCCGCATGCCAGGTGGTCAGCTCAGAGCTGGGCAACCCGGCCCTGGAGCAACGCATTGCCATGCGGGTACAGATGTTCAATTTTGGCGCAGACAATGTCGAAACCCGGAAGGTTCGATTCCCGATCGATTTCCTCCCGGGCTGACAGGGCCCGACCTCAGCTTTCGATAGTAATTTTCGGCAGGCGTGGCTTTTGCAGTGAGATTTTCTCGGTGGGGGCGATGACTTTCGCCTCGCCGGTAACCACTTGGCTGTCATTCTGATTGCGCACATCGCACTGGAGTACCACGCGATTCTTCGGTTCTTTGCGCAGTACGGTGAGGGTGACGGTCAGGGTGTCGTCCAGTTTGACCGGGCGCTTGAAGGCCAGGCTCTGCTCAAGGTAAATGGTGCCGGGGCCGGGCATGACCGTGGCCAGTGCGGCAGAAATCAGAGAGCCACTCCACATTCCATGGGCAATGCGCTCTTTGAACATGGACTCCGCGGCAAACTCGGAGTCCAGGTGTACCGGGTTCACATCCCCCGACACCGCTGCAAACAATACCAGCTCATCTTCGGTCAGTGTCCGGGTGAAGGTGGCAGAGTCGCCCTCGTTCAATTCGTCATAGGTAATATTTTCAAGGGTATCCAGGGTGTCGCTCATCACAGACTCCGGTGACGGAAGAAGTGTTTGAAAGGGGTATACAGTTGTACCGTTTAACGCTTCGAAAACTACCTCATCGTTAACAAAACTGCTATTCTCTCCCGACTTTTTAAGGCTGAGACTTTTGTCGGGTTGATTTTTTGACCAGTTCGGCCTTGGCAAAACATTACAATCAGGGAGCTTCTGAACCCATCCGGTGGCTCCCCAATAGCGCCAATCAGACAGGAGATGGTGATGGATTTTGAGCAGTTCTATCAAGACAAGTGCCCCGCCGGCATTCCCCGTGAGGTAGATCTCAAGAAATACAAAAACATGGTGGATGTATTTGAACAGGCTGTTAAGAAGTTTGCAGACAAGCCTGCGTTCACTGCGGTTGGCGTCACCCTGACATACCGGGATCTTGATACTCAGAGCCGTAATTTTGCGGCCTGGCTGCAGAACAAAACCGATCTCAAACCGGGTGATCGCATTGCGGTGCAAATGCCCAACATTACCCAGTACCCGGTGATTGTCTTCGGTGCCATGCGTGCTGGCCTGATCGTGGTTAACACCAACCCGCTGTACACCACCCGTGAAATGGAACACCAGTTCAACGATTCCGGTGCCAAGGCGCTGGTGGTGCTGGCCAACATGGCAGACAACGCGGAAAAAGTGCTGCCCCATACCGGCATTGAGCACGTGATCGTGACTGAAATTGCCGATATGCATTCACCCATCAAGCGTACCCTGATGAACGCTGTGGTGAAGCACGTCAAGAAGATGGTTCCGTCTTACAACCTGCCGACTGCCCGCAAACTGCCGGCGGTGCTCAGTGCCGGTGCCCGTGAGAAGTTCACTCCGGTTGACATCAATCTGGACGACCTGGCTGTACTGCAGTACACCGGTGGCACTACGGGTGTCGCCAAGGGCGCGATGCTGACCCACGCTAATCTGGTGGCCAACCTGACCCAGGTGCGCCCGATGATGGAAGACCAGGTAGAAGAGGGCAAGGAAGTGGTGATTGCACCGCTGCCGCTGTACCACATCTACTCGTTTACCCTGAACTGCGGCATCATGCTGGAAGCCGGCGCCCACAACGTTCTGATCCCGAACCCGCGCGATATTCCGGGCTTCGTGAAGGAAATGCAGAAGCAGAAGTTCTCTGCTTTCATTGGCCTGAACACCCTGTTCGTGGCCCTATGTAACAACGAGGACTTCCAGGATCTGGATTTCTCCGGCCTGAAGCTGACGGCTTCTGGTGGTATGGCGCTGACCAGCGATACCGCAAAAATGTGGGAACGGGTGACCGGTTGTGAAATCAGTGAAGGTTACGGCATGACTGAAACCTCTCCGGTGGTTACCTTCAACCCCCGCAGCGCTATCCAGATCGGCACCATCGGCCTGCCGATCCCGTCCACCGTGGTTAAAACCATCGACGACGACGGCAACGAAACGCCCATCGGTGAGCCCGGGGAACTGTGTGTGAAAGGCCCGCAGGTGATGCGTGGTTACTGGCAGCGCCCGGAAGACACCCAGAAGTCCTTCACTGACGATGGCTTCCTGAAAACCGGTGACGTGGCACTGATCCAGGAAGATGGCTACATCCGCATTGTTGATCGCAAGAAAGACATGATCATTGTCTCTGGCTTCAACGTGTTCCCGAACGAGATTGAAGACGTGGTAACCAGCCATCCGAAGGTGGTTGAGTGCGCCGCTGTAGGTATCCCGGACGCCAAGAGTGGCGAGGCCGTCAAGGTCTACGTGGTGCCCACGAAAGACGGTGTCACCGCAAACGAACTCAAAGAGTTCTGCCGCGAGCGCCTGACCGCCTACAAAGTGCCCAAGCACTTTGAGTTCCGGGACGAGCTGCCCAAGAGTAACGTGGGCAAGATTCTGCGCCGTGAACTGCGGGATGAAGCCAACGCCAAGTAAACGGCGCATGGTGCAACCCTTAGGTTGAACTGCTTCCCACAAAGACCCTGCTCAGGCAGGGTCTTTGTGTTTCTACCGTTTGGATTTCCCGCTAGACTGTGGCGCCTTGTGATGCATCCATCAATCCATGAGTCTGTTGCCGTTCAATGACTGACAAAACAACGCCCGATAACGCCCAACCCACGGCTGCTGATCCTCAGGCGGCAGTGAAGGCCTTTATGAGCCAGCTGGATGTCTGTAACCAGCAGGAAGCGGCGCGCATTATCCGCAGAGTGGGCCGAACCAAGGGCAAGCCGGGCCAGAAAGACCTGGAACAGATGGCGAACTGGTTGGAACAGGGGCTTGAGAAGGTGCGCCAGCGTCAGGCGCTGCACCGCCCAGCGAGTTTTCCGCCGGGACTACCGGTCAGTGATCGGGTGGACGACATCAGCGAGGCCATCCGTCATCATCAGGTGGTGATCATCGCTGGCGAAACCGGCTCCGGTAAAACCACCCAGATTCCAAAAATCTGCCTGAACCATGGCCGTGGCGTTCGTGGGCTGATTGGCCACACTCAACCGCGCCGGATTGCCGCGCGCAGTGTCGCCGCCCGTATCGCCGAGGAGATTGGTGAACAGGTTGGCCAGCAGATCGGTTACCAGGTGCGCTTTACCGACAACACCTCGGAGGCGTCCCGGGTCAAGGTCATGACCGATGGCATCCTGCTGGCGGAGATCCAGCACGACCGCTTTCTGGATCGTTATGACACGCTGATTATCGATGAGGCCCATGAACGAAGCCTGAATATCGATTTCCTGCTCGGGTACCTCAAGCAACTGTTACCGAAACGGCCGGATCTGAAAGTCATCATTACCTCTGCCACCATTGAGGTTGATCGCTTCAGCGAGTTCTTCGATAAAGCACCGGTTATTGAGGTCAGCGGTCGAACGTTTCCGGTGGACGTCCGCTATCGGCCCCTGACCGGCGATGAAGACGACCGTGACCAGGGCTGGACCGACGGCGTACTGTCAGCCATTGAGGAGATCGAACAGCACGAACGCAAGGAGAAGCAGCCCCCAGGAGATGTGCTGGTGTTCCTGCCGGGTGAGCGGGAAATACGGGCGCTCAGTAAAGTGCTGCGGCATGCGGAGCTGCGACACACCGAAGTATTGCCGTTATATTCCCGGCTCAGTAACCAGGAGCAAAACCGCGTTTTCCAGGCTCACAAAGGCCGGCGGCTTGTGTTGTCCACCAACGTGGCGGAAACCTCGCTGACGGTACCCGGCATTCGTTATGTGATCGATACCGGGGTTGCCCGTATCAGCCGTTACAGCGTTCGCTCCAAGATTCAGCGGTTGCCGATCGAGCCGATCTCCCAGGCCAGCGCCAACCAGCGGGCGGGGCGTTGCGGGCGGGTGGCGCCGGGTATTTGTTTTCGGCTTTATGATGAAGCCGATTTTCTTAACCGGCCCGAGTATACCGACCCGGAAATCCTGAGAACCAATCTGGCCTCGGTCATCCTGCAAATGGCCACCTCGGGCCTGGGCGATATCCAGAATTTCCCCTTCCTGGAAGCGCCGGATCGCCGCCAGGTGAACGATGGCTACAAGCTGCTGGAAGAGCTGAGCGCTGTTGACGATAAACGCCGAGTGAGCCGTCTCGGCCGGACCATGGCACGCCTGCCACTGGACCCGCGCCTGGCACGGATGCTGGTGACGGCCGCTGAGCAGGGCAGCCTGAGCGAAGTGCTGATTGTGATTGCCGGCCTCAGCGTCCAGGACCCGCGAGAGCGGCCCCAGGACAAACAGCAGGCAGCCGACCAGGCTCACGCACCGTTCAACGACAAGGAATCGGACTTTGCCACCTTGTTGAATATCTGGAACTGGTTTGAGGAACAGCGCCAGGAGCAATCCCAGAACCAGCTAAAGAGACTGTGCCAGAAAACCTTCCTGAGCTGGATGCGAATGCGCGAGTGGCGGGATATTCACCGGCAACTGACGTTGATCTGTCGGGAGCAGAAACTGGCACTGAACAAGCAGCCGGCAAGCTATGAGTCCATGCACAAGGCGATTCTTGCTGGTTTGCTGGGCCACGTTGCGGTCAAGGTAGAGAAGCGGGAATACCTGGCCACTCGAAATCGGAAAGTGATGATTTTCCCCGGTTCAAAGGTGGCCAAGTCCGGGCCCAAGTGGATTGTGGCGGCGGAAATTGTGGAAACCAGCAAGGTATTCGCCCGCATGGTTGCTGCTATCCAGCCGGAATGGGTTGAGCCCCTTGCAGGCCATGTCGTAAAGCACCACTTTTTCGAACCCCACTGGGAGCAGAAACGAGCCCAGGTGATGGGTTACGAGAAGGTGACTCTGTATGGACTGGATATTGTCGCCAAGCGGCGCATTCCCTACGCCAAGGTAGACCCGGAAGAATGCCGGAATCTGTTCATCCGGCGCGCCTTGGTGGAGGGGGATTACCACTCAAAAGCTCCGTTTATTGCCCGCAATCGGGAGATGCTCGATACCGTCGAGAACCTGGAGAAGAAAACCCGCCGTCGTGACTTGTTGGTGGATGACGAGGTGTTGGTGGCCTTCTACGACCAGAGGCTGCCGAAAGACATTGTTAGCGGTCGCCACTTTGAAAGCTGGTGGAAAGGCCTGTCTGCCGACGAACTTCGCAAACTGGAGCTGACCGAGGCCGATGTCTTGCAGCGCCCGCTGGACCAAGGCGCAGCGGAGCAATATCCGGATTATCTGGAGTGGGAAGGCGTTAAGTACCCGCTCAGTTACGAATTCGAGCCCACCAGCGAGCGGGACGGGGTAACCCTGCAGGTGCCGTTGATGGCGCTCAAGCAGATTCCGTCACGCCGGCTGGAATGGCTGGTGCCGGGGCTGTTGCGAGAAAAATGCATCGCCCTGGTGAAAGGGTTGCCCAAATCCCTGCGCCGTAACTTTGTGCCGGTTCCGGATTTCGTCGATGCCGCCCTCGCCAACATTCAGCCTGGCAACGAGCCCCTTGCCCTGAAACTGGGGGATCAACTGCGCCGGATGACCGGTGTGCAGATTGATCCGGAAGCCTGGCCGGAGGACGAATTGCCCCGGCACCTGCGGATGAACCTTCGGGTAACCGGAGACAAAGGCAAAGTGGTGGCAGAGAGCCGGGATACCGACGATTTGCAGGCCAAGCTGGAGGGTCGGGCGGAAGCGGCGCTGGCCTCGGTTACCAGCGACGATGATCGTTCGAGAGCACCGAAAGAATTCAGTGACTGGCAGTTCGGCAATATGCCCGAGGTGGTGCAGACCGAAAAAGGCGGTATGCAGGTAACCGTCTATCCCGCCCTTGAGGACCTGGGCAAGCAAGTACGGTCCATTCGCTGCCTGGACCGGTTAACCGCTGAGGACACCATGCGCCGGGGTATTGCCCGGCTGATCATCAACCGGTTTGGCAACACCCTCGCGGACCTTGAGCGCAAGCTGCCCCGGTTCAAACAGTCCGCGCTGATGTTTGCCCCGGTAGGACAGGCGAAGGTGCTGCTGGACGATCTGTTGTTGTCTGCGGTGATGCAACACTTCCTGCCCGGAACCCTGCCCAGAGACGAAGAAAGCTTTATCCGAGTGTTCGATGCCCACCGCGGGGATTTTATTCCGGCGTTAGAGCAGGCCGACGAACGCCTTTACCAGGCTATGGCCGGTTACCAGAAAGTGGCCAAACAGCTCAAGGGCAAAATTAACCTGGCGCTGGCGCAGAGCATGGCAGATCTGAAATTCCAGCTTCAGCACCTGGTCTATCCGGGCTTCCTGGTGGCCACGCCATCCCAGTGGCTGGAACGCTTCGGGGTGTATTTCGAGGCTGCCTTGATTCGCCTGGAAAAAATGCCCAGGGAGATGGGCCGCGAGCGCGAATTCCTGCACACCATTGAGCCACTATGGGCCCGCTACGCCACCAAGCTGGAACAGCAGAAACGCCAAGGTGTGCGGGACCCTGAACTGGAGCTGTACCGCTGGATGCTGGAAGAATATCGGATCTCATTCTTTGCCCAACAACTGGGCACGGCGATGACCGTATCGGCCAAGCGACTCGATAAACAGTGGCAGAACACACGGGTGTAGGGCCTGAACAGGGTGCTTCTCGGGCCAGTGTGAGGGAGGGCTGCACTGTTCTGGTGCTACTGGACTTTGGTCAGGCGGGCAATTCCGGCCGTGTGTGTTAGTATTTCTGACAGCATAGTGTCTTATTACAACCATGACGTGGGGTTATTGTGATTAAAGCCGTCATCAGCGGAACCGGCCTGTATACGCCACCCGCCATTATTGAAAACGATCAACTGGTTGAAGCCTTCAATCAATACGTAGAGCTGTATAACGATGAACATGCGGAAGAGATAGCCCGCGGTGAACTGACGGCTCTGCAACCTTCGTCATCTGCCTTTATTGAAAAGGCATCGGGTATCAAGCGCCGTCATGTGATTGACCGTGAAGGTATCCTGGACCCGAAGCGCATGACACCGAATATTCCGGACCGGGATAACGACGAACCGTCAGTCCAGTGCGAGATGGCCATTGTGGCCTGTAAGGAAGCACTGGAGCAGGCGGGCAAAACCCCGGCAGATGTGGATGCGGTGATTGTTGCCTGTTCCAACCTGCAGCGCGCCTATCCGGCCATTTCCATTGAAGTCCAGCAAGCCATGGGCATCGACGGTTTTGCTTATGACATGAATGTGGCCTGCAGCTCCGCCACCTTTGGAATCCAGGCCGCGGTGAACGCGGTGGAAAACGGTAGCGCCAGAGGGGTTCTGGTGGTCAGTCCGGAAATCTGCTCCGGGCATCTGAATTTCCGGGACCGGGACAGCCACTTCATATTCGGCGATGCCTGCACGGCGATTCTGGTGGAAAGGGAAGAGGACACCCAGGCAGGCCAGGGTTTTGAAATTCTCGGCACCCGCCTGAAGACTCAGTTTTCCAACAATATCCGGAACAACTTTGGCTTCCTGAACCGGGCAGACGAATCGGGTATTGGCAAGCCGGACAAGCTATTCATCCAGCAGGGTCGCAAAGTGTTCAAAGAGGTGTCACCGCTGGTGGCAGACACCATTCAGGGCCATCTGGCATCCCTGCAGCTGACGCCTGAAGACCTCAAACGCATGTGGCTGCACCAGGCCAACCTGAACATGAACCAACTGATTGCCAGAAAGGTTCTCGGCCGGGATGCAACGGTCGAGGAAGCGCCGGTGATTCTGGACGAATACGCCAACACCAGTTCGGCTGGTTCGATCATTGCCTTCCATAAACACAAGGATGACCTGAAAACCGGCGACCTGGGCGTGATCTGCTCGTTTGGCGCCGGCTATTCCATCGGTAGCGTGGTTGTTCGCCACCGGTGAGGCCTGTTACCTCGCTGCCAGGGCCCTCAGGGTGTCTGGCAGGGGGGTGGACTTTCGGGAAGCCCGATCCATCCAGACAATCTTGGCGTAGCCTTCCGCGTAAACCACCCCTGTATCTGAATCTTTCAGCAGGTGGTAGGTATCCAGACTGGTATTTCCCGCTTTGTCCGCGTATGTTTCAACCACGACGTTGGCGGGGTGAGTCAATTCCTTCAGAAATGTGGCACTGGTCTTTATAATGACCGGTCCGGTTGGCTCTTCCGCGCCACCCAGTTCCAGTGACGACAGCCAGACAATCCGTGCTTCTTCAAAGAAGCGGAAGTAAACCGTGTTATTGGCGTGGCCGTATGCATCCATATCGCCCCATCGCAGCGACATGGTCAGGGAACTGACGGGATTTCCCGGTACTGACATCTGATTTCCTCCGGATGACTTTCATAATAATAATCGAGCGCCGGTATTGTCGACGAACTGAAACAGGTTAAACAACCCAAGAGAGCAAAATGAGAAACCTTTTATCCCGGCGCCTGACCACGCTGGCCGCTCTGATACTGCTGACGTTTTCAGGTGGCCAGTTACACGCCCAGAACATGCAGGAGCCGGTTCCCGAGGGTTCAACCCCGGTCAATACCGATGATCCTTACGAAAGCTGGAACCGGAAGGTGTTTTCGTTCAACGACGCCATTGATCGATGGTTTCTCCGCCCCGTCGCCCAGGCCTACCGCACCGTCACGCCCACGATTGTTGACCGGGGTATTACCAATTTTTTCAATAATCTCACCGAAATCCGCAATTTCAGCAACAGCCTGCTGCAGCTGAAAGGGGAGTCTGCGGTGGTGGCCGCCGGGCGTTTTACCTACAACACGGTGTTCGGCCTGGGGGGTATATTTGATGTGGCCACCGCTTTCGACTTGCCCGAGCGCCCGGAAGATTTTGGTCAAACCCTGGGATATTGGGGCGTCGGTTCTGGCCCATACCTGGTGATGCCGCTTCTCGGCCCGGCGACCCCACGCTATTTTACCGGCATGGCAACTGACGGGTTCCTGTTGCCATCCGCCTGGGATGAGGTCAGCAGTCCCGAGTGGTATTACCTGCGGGCACTGCAGCTGGTTGATAAGCGGGCCGACCTGATCCCGGCAGAAAGCTTTATTTCTGGTGACCGGTACACGTTTGTGCGTAATGCTTTCCTGCAGCGTCGTGAATTTCTGATTAACGATGGTAAGATCACGCAAGACCCCTTCGCAGATGATGACGACTTCATGCTCGACGATTTCTGAGCGTTCACGCCGGGAGGCCGCAGGTGATCAAGGACCCCAGGATAGCCCGATTCCGCAAGTTGTTGGCGGAAGCTCCCAATTATGAACAGTGGAAGGCTGCCGCGCTGGAACTGGATTTTCTGGAAGGCAATGCGGAGTGGAAGGAGGACTTTGCGTCTGACCTTTATCACTATGAGCTGATCTATGACCGGCTCAGTAACATCAAGCAGTATCGTCAGCAGAACGACTTCGAGCGTTTGAAGCGAGCGCTCCGGGAAGGCCTCCACCATGATCTTGGCAACATGGGCAATCCCGCGCTTTACACCCGTTCCCGGGTTGGTACCAAGCACCTGATCGAGGAATACATCACCCAGGTGTGCGAGGCCCTGGACTATCTCTGTGATCACCCGGTGCCGGGTTTTCCCGTTTATGACAAACTCCAGTTTTTCAGAGACACCCTGACCAGTTATGGCCGGCCAACGCTGCTGCTCAGCGGCGGCGCCAGTCTGGGCATGTTCCATTTCGGGGTAATCAAGGCGCTCTGGGAAAAGGGCCTGCTACCGCAGGTTATTGCGGGTTCCAGTATTGGTGCCATCATTGCCGGTATCCTCGGCGTGCATACTGACGCGGAAATCCCCGAGATGCTGGTGCCCGAGAACCACAACCTCAACGCCTGGAAGTGGCGGGGGATCATGAGCGCCATGCGGGGTGATGGCCTGATGGATCAGGAAACCCTGAAAAGCTGCCTGCGGGCGAACATCGGCGACTACACCTTTGAGGAGGCCTATCAGCGCACCGGGCGTAGCATCAATATCAGTGTGTCGCCGGTACAGACTCACCAGAAAGCCCGGTTGATGTGCGGTTACACCTCGCCTTATATCCAGGTGTGGAGTGCGGCTCTTGCCAGTGCCGCGGTGCCAGGCATTTTCCCTCCCGTTACTCTGATGAAGAAAGACCTTTACGGTAATTCGCTGCCGTACATGCCCCGGTTGAAGTTTGTGGATGGCTCGGTAGTCAGTGACCTTCCGATTGAGCGATTGGTCCATCTGTACGATGTGAACTTCACCATTGTCAGTCAGACCAATCCCCATGTTGTGCCGTTCCTCAGCCAGCAGAGCCGGGACGAAAAGCTGTCCCTGGGAAGCCTGCCGATGCATCTGGTGAAGTCCGAGATCCAGTTCCACGGCCAGGGTGTGTTCGATTATCTGAGAAAAAGGGTACGCCCGGAACTGATGCGGCAGATGGCCGGTCAGATGTACACCATCATGGCCCAGCGTTACTCCGGTGATGTGACCATTGCGCCCACCTATGCATTCCGGGACTTCCGTCGTATGCTGTCGAATCCCAGCCCGGAGTATGTCCGTGAGATGATTCTGGCCGGTGAGCGCGCAACCTGGCCGAAAATTTCGATGATTCGCTCCCACGCCCGTATTTCAAAAACGCTTGAACGGTGCGTTCGTCGCCTGAAACAACAGAACCGAAAGGCCGCTGAATTACGACTGGTCAGCGGAGCCGACAAGGCTAAACCCTGATCCTGAGGAACCATGTACTACGATTTTTTCGGCTTTAGGGAACCTCCGTTTTCAATCGCACCGGACCCTCGCTACCTGTACCTGAGTGATCGCCACAAGGAAGCCCTGGCGCACCTCATGTACGGCGTGAAGGGGCAGGGCGGGTTTATTGTCATTACCGGTGAGGTGGGAACCGGCAAAACCACCGTATGCCGCTGCTTTATCGAGAATGCTCCCGAGCATGTCGACATTGCGCTGATTCTCAATCCGCGGCTGTCTGCCCGGGAACTGTTGTCTTCGATCTGTGACGAGCTGGAAATCGACCATGCGCCGGAAGCCACCATCAAGCAACTGGTGGATGGCATCAATCAGGACTTGCTCAAGGCTCACGCTGCGGGCCGTCATAAAGTTCTGATCATTGACGAAGCCCAGAACCTGTCCGCCGATGTGCTGGAACAATTGCGCCTGCTCACCAACCTGGAAACTGCCGAGAAAAAGCTGCTTCAGATTGTGCTGTTGGGTCAGCCTGAGTTACAGGAGATGCTGGCACTGCCCGAATTACGCCAGCTCAACCAGCGTGTGACCGCCCGGTATCATCTGGATGCCATTGAGCAGGCAGATCTGCCGGCTTACCTTCGCTACCGTTTGAGTGTCGCCGGGCTGCGCGGGGATATCTTCAGCCCGGCCGCCGTCCGGAAACTCTATCGCCAGAGCCTGGGAATTCCCCGCCTGATCAACCTGATCAGTGATCGAGCGCTGCTGGGGGCCTACGCTGAAGGCGAACACCAGATCACGGCCGACCACATTCGACAGGCTGCCCGGGAAGTGCACGGTAATAGCCGTCTGAAGACCTCCGCGGCTGGCAGGGAGGTTTCCCGCGCGGGTCATCTGTTGTTGTTATCGGCGTCGATTCTGGTGGCGATCATCGGCACCATCTGGTTGTTCCAGCTGCCGGTAACCGAGCAGACCCTCGCTGACGACCTCGATGCGCCTGCCATCTCTGGCGTCATCGAGCGTGTTGGTGAGCCGGTGGTGGCTGAGCCCGAATTCGACACCGCTGAGCCGAATACGCTTCCGGAGCCAGCGGAACCCGGTGTAACCTCCTTTGAGTTTGAACGCCACACCCAAGCGCTGACCGAGGCATTTGGCCAGCTGTTCGGCGTTTGGGGCGAAGAGTATGACGCCCGGCAGTTTCCGGTTGCCTGCGATTACGCCCGGAGCGTCCGCCTTGGCTGCCTGGAACGGCAAGGCAGCCGACGAAGCCTGGAGTTTCTGGATCGCCCGGCGATTCTGCACCTTCGCAATGATCGAGGCGACACCGGCTATGTGGTGCTGCGATCTCTGGAGGGTGATACTGCCAGTATCGAGTTGACGGGTGAAACCCGGGAGATTCCGTTTCGCCAGTTAGAGCAGTATTGGTACGGTGATTTCCGGGTGCTGTGGCGAATGCCCGAATATATGTCGGGTGATGGTTTTTTTGCCGGAACTTCCGGGGCACAGCTATGGATGGGCGCACGGATGATGGAGCTGGCAGATCGGATATCGCCGAACCAGGCAGAGAGCGCCCGGGTAAAGCGGCTGACCACCGAAGAACAGGTGCGCTGGTATCAGGAGGTCAAAGGACTGACGGTGGATGGGATTGCCGGGCCGATGACCATTATCCAGATCAATAATGACCTGGGCACGAATGTACCCCGGCTGGTAGCGGCCCGTGTGGGCAATAGCGGGTAGGCTATGTCATATATTCTTGATGCGTTGAGAAAATCCGAAGCCGAGCGGCGACAGGGCAAGGCACCAGACCTGGGGCAGCAGGTACAAATGGTCTATCGGCCCAAAAAGAAGCCGTTATCACCCGTTGTCTGGGTGGTTCTGGCGCTGTTGCTCAATGCTGCTGTGATGGCTTACCTGTTCTGGCCAGCGCAGTCGTCAGATCCGCGCCCGGTTGACGACGCGCCAACCGCGGCCCGACATGCGCCATTGGTTGGCGATCCGGATGTCTTGGTGTCCGCACAGGGGCAACCGGGCCGGGAGCCAGTGCCGGTTGAGGCTACGCCACAGTCTGAGCCAAGCCAGGAAGTGGTTGCAGCATTTGACGTGGCAGACGAGCCCCTGGCTGAATCCGGCAATGAAGCTCCCCTGGTGATTGTTCCGGACCAGTCTGTTCGGGAAAGGGTGTTGACGCCGGCAGACTCTCAGGGCAGAGTGCCGCACCTGGTAGAACTACCGCTGTCGTTTCAAAAGAGCGTTCCTGATTTGACCTTCAATAGCCATATCTATTCATCCGACCCCATGGCCAGCCGGGTAATGATCAACAACCAGTATCTTCGCCCTGGCGACACCTTTGCCAGCCTGGTGGTTGAGCGTATCACCGAGGATGGCGTGATTCTCAGCAAATCTGGCCAACGTTTCCGGGTGGGCACGGTACGAGACTGGGTGAGCCCGCGATAATGGCGCTGACTGACGACGTCAAACAACAGATTCAGCAGGCTTATCGTGATGTGTTGGCCGGTAAGGACGTTCGCGCCCGTTACGGCCAACGGCTGATGATCGCGGAGATTGCCCGCTATATGGGTGAAATCACCGACAACGATGGCCAGCGTACCTCGCCACCGGCAGCCTGTGTGGTGGAAGCCGGCACCGGTACCGGCAAAACCCTGGCGTACCTGATCTCAGCAATACCCGTAGCCAAGGCCTTGGGTAAAACGCTGGTGATCTCCACGGCAACCGTGGCGCTGCAGGATCAGATTGTTCTGAAGGACCTTCCCGATCTTCGCAAACACAGCAAACTGGATTTCAGCTGGACCCTTGCCAAGGGGCGGGGCCGTTATCTGTGCATGTCTCGGCTGGAATCCCGGTTACACGACGAGGGCCATGGTGACAGCGACACCATGCCCCTGTTCCTTCTTGATCAGCCTATGGATGACGAGGCAGCCAGCCGAATCACCTTTGAGAAGATGCTCGCCACCTACGGTTCACGCGAATGGGATGGCGACCGGGACCACTGGCCAGAGCAAATTCCCGATGACATCTGGCGCCAGGTAACCACCGACCACCGCCAGTGCACCAACCGCCATTGCGCCTACTTCGACAGTTGCGCGTTTTTCGACGCTCGCAAAGACCTGGATGACGCCGATGTGGTGGTGGCCAACCACGACCTGGTGCTGGCCGATCTTGCCCTCGGCGGCGGTGCCATTTTGCCGGAGCCGGAGAACGCGCTGTTCATCTTTGACGAGGCGCATCACCTGCCGGACAAAGCGCTGAACCATTTTGCCGCGTCGGTGCCGTTGAACTCCACACGGCAATGGCTGAAACAGTTATCCCAGGGCCTGGTGAAGATGCAGCCCTGGTTACCTGGCGGCTCCCAGGCGGCCAAGGCGGTTGAGAAAATCAGCACTTCTGGCCGTGATCTGGATATTGCCCTTGGCAGGGTTTACGAAGAGATTGAACAGAACACCGGCTGGGAATTTAATGACGAACGGCGCAGCGCCCAGTGGCGTTACCCGGATGGCGAACTGCCGGAGGCGGTTGCAGAGTTGGCTGCGGAGACCCGGATTGTCACCGCCGGACTGGTTCGGCACCTGGGTACCCTGGTGGATGAACTGCAAAGTGCCTTCGATGAGCGAAAAGACCCGGAGCTGGACCGGGACACCGCCGATTCCTGGTATCCGGTGATTGGCGCCTTCCATAGCCGGGCTGAGGAGCAGCTGCGCCTGTGGGCGGCCTGGTGTGAATCCGGGCCGGTCATTCCACAGAACGATGAGTCGGCAGAAGCTGCACCGGTCGTTCGTAAAGGGCCGCCGCCTGCCCGCTGGGCCGTGCGCCAACGTTGGGACCACGTGGAAGATATTACCCTGTTCAGCTCACCGGTGCTGGCGGACAACCTGTTGTATTCCCGGCTGTGGTCGCGGGTCTATGGCGCCGTTCTGACCAGTGCCACACTGACGGCCCTGGGCCGTTTCGACCGTTTGCGTTCCCGGGCGGGATTGCCAGAGGCCAGCCGTTATCTGGTGGTGCCCAGTTCCTTCCGTTATGGCGAGATGGCCACGGTGGAAGTGCCGGCTATGGCTGCCATGCCAACCGATGATGGCTTTGCCGAGGCGCTGATCAAGCGGCTACCAGATCTCTGGGCCGGTGAGAAGGCCACCCTGGTTCTGTTTACATCCCGCCGGCAAATGCAGCAGGTGAGGGATGCCTTGGCGCCGGACTATCCCGAGTTGATTCTCACCCAGGATGACATGGCCAAGAACGAGGTGTTACGGACGCACTGCAGTCGTGTTGATGAAGGGCGACCCAGTGTGCTGTTCGGAGTGGCCAGCTTTGCTGAGGGAATCGATCTGCCTGGAAAGTATCTGCACCACGTGGTGATCACCCGCCTGCCGTTCTCTGTGCCGGATGACCCGATCGAGGCGAGTCTGGCGGAGTGGGTAACCCAGCGCGGTGGCAACCCGTTTATGGAAATCACCGTGCCGGATGCCTCCGTCAAGCTGGTTCAGGCGGTGGGGCGGCTGTTGCGCACCGAGCAGGATACCGGGAGGGTAACCATTCTGGACCGGCGTATAGTGGCACGCCGATACGGACAGTTGCTGCTGGACGCACTGCCACCGTTCCGCCGAATCATCGAGCATTAGTCCGGATACTGCCCATAAAAAAAGAGCCAGCCCGAGAGGGGATGGCTCTTATCGAAAGGGGTTCAAACGAACCCGGGCGTCGAAACAACGCGGAACAAGAAGTCTGAAGGCCTGAAGTTCAGAATTCTCGGTAAGGCGTTAACCTCACCATGGTTGAATAATAGGGCTTAACGGGGCGTAAACGGATCGTCCAAAGGGCGTAGTGACGAGGCTTAATTCTGAAAAAGTGTGAAGGTGGTCACACTTTTAGTCCTGAAGCACTTTCAGTTCCCGTGCCCGGGCCAGGGCTTCGGTGCGCCGGCTAACGCCGAGTTTGCCGTACAGGTTCCGGATATGGGCTTTGACGGTGGCGGGCGCCACCGCCATCCTTGTGGCGATGTCCTTGTTGGCCAGCCCCTGATTAATCAGGAGCAGTACTTCCTGTTCTCTCTGGCTCAGGGGTTCGGCCAGCCCGTCAGTTGTTTCAGAGGGCTGGTCCGATTGGGGCTTGGATAGGGCAATGTCGGCGTTTCCGGATAGCTGGTCTTTCAGCATGGTCAGCAGTTCACGGTTCCAGCGCCCGGGCGTTCGTAGTCGGGGGCAGTCCAGCAGCATGGCCCGAAGACTGGGGCTTTCTTCCGCAAACAGCTTCAAAAAACCGGCGTTTTCGGCTCGATCCAGCGCCCGCTCCAGCATGACGGCGGCTTCCTCATCGCGATCTTCCTGCGCAAGGGCATCGGCATACACCAACAGGATCTCCACCAGATGCCGGTTATGGGCGTTGCGTTCCGCCACCGGAACCAGTGCCGACAGGGTTTCCTGCGCTTTCTGGTAATCGTTGAGGGCTACCTGCACCCGGGCCAGCGCGATCTGGTTCTGTTCCCGGTTCAGGGGGTTGGTGGCTGGTGTTTCCAGGGCCGCCTTCAGGGTGGTCATGGCTTTATCAGCGAGGCCCAGCGCAAGGTAACAACGGGCCAGAAGGGCTGAAGCGGCAGGTGGCTCAAACAGGATGTGGTCGCGGCGCTTGCTGCCAACGGCGACGGCATCGTCCAGCAGTTCAATGGCTTCTTCGAGTTGGCCTTGGCTGAACGCAAGGTGGCCGCGTACGTACTGGATGACCACATGCTGTCCGGGCTCCGTACCTTTCTCCACATGCTCGAGCAGCGGAGACAGGTAACTGGCGGCCAACTCCGGCTCATTGCGTTCACGGTAGATTTCGGTCAACGCACTGTTCTGCCAGCAGGAAATAAGCCGTGGCTGGCTTGGGTCTGCGAAATGCTCATCCACCCAGTTGCGTACGCGGGTGGTGGTTTTCAGGGCCAGCTCGGTGTCACCACGGTTGTACTGAATCCACGCCAACAGGCCGCCAGAGGACAGCGCGGTGCTGGCCTTGCGCTCTATCTGTCCATAGTGAACGGCTGATTCCAGGGCTTCCTCGGCATCGTTGAGTTCACCCTTGCCAAAGTAGTCGAGGCCGAGGCCGTAATAGGTGACGGATTTCAACGGTATCTGGATCTGATCGATGTCCTTGAGTACCTGACGGGTGAGGTCTGACGCATTCTTTTCGTCATTCCTGCTTCGGGCCAGGTAAGAACGTACCAGGGATATTTCACTGTGGATAGCCAGCGCGCCCTCGGCATCAGGATGGGAATCGGCTACCCGCCGGTCGAGCAGATCTTCGACTTCAGTCAGCAGGGGCGCCAGGCCCTCAACGCGGTTGGCAAAGAACAACCCCCAGATTCTGAGCATCTGCAGTTGCGGGCTTTCAGCCAGTTGCCTTGCCGGTATCGTGTCCAGCCAGGCCAGTACCGGCAGGTGGTAGCCACCGTGAATCAGGTTGTTACCATGCTCGGCAAGCACCCGAGCCAGGCGGTCGGTGTCGTTCTGGCTGACGATCTGGGCGATGCCTTCCTGTACCTGTCCGTGGCTGAGCAACCAGTCAATGGTGCGGGACTGGAGCACCGCCGCCCGTTGCGGATCAATGGATTCTATCCGTTGGAGCAGAGCTTCCCGGAACAGGTCATGGTAGCGGAACCACTGGTTGTGTTTGTCGAGGGGAATCAGGAACAGGTTCAGGGAAAGCAGGCGAGTGAGGATGTCCTGGCTGTCATCCCGCTGGCGAACGGCATTGCACAGTGAGCTGGACAGACGAGGGCAGTAAGCGGTGTCCAGCAGGAATCCGGTGAGTTCGTCCGGGAGTTGGTGCAGAACTTCGGTCAGAACATAATCACTGATCAGCGCACCATCTGGTGTGCCGATACGCTCATGGCCAGAGTGGCCGGACTCCAGGGCTTCGGTCTTACCTGCCAGTGCGGAGAGCTGCATGGCGGCAACCCAGCCCTCAGTACGCCGGCAAATGGTGCGGATCTCCTGTTCAGACAGGTTCATCGCCATGGTGTCCTGGAAGAAGGCTCTGCATTCGTCTTCCGAAAACGCCATCAGTCCCGGATGAATATCCTGAACCTGGCGCCTGACCCGCCACCGTGCCAATGGCAGTGGGGGTTCAGTGCGGGAGGCAATGGTTACCAGGATGCCCGGGGGAAGGTAGTCCATACACCAGGCCAATTGACGGTGGATGCCGTCGTTACTGATCACATGGTAATCGTCGAGAACCAGATGCCAGGGATTGCGGTCTTCGGCCAGGGCATTGACCAGCCCGGTAATGGCGGCGGTCAGGTCGTCACCCTGCTGCCGGGATATCTGCTTCTCGCAGTCTTCAAGCCCCATGAGACCGGCATGCTTGAACGCGCCAATCACATACTGCCAGAACTGCCCCGGCTGGTCGTCATGCTCATCCAGTGACAGCCAGGCGGTGCTGGTACTGTTGCGGGCGCACCACTGGCTGGCCAGGGTGGTCTTGCCAAAGCCGGCCGGCGCCACGATCAGGTTCAGCCTTTTACCTTGCTCCGGTTCCAACAGAGCGTCCAGCCGGTGCCTGCGCACAGCTCTGGAGTCGGGTGTTGGCCTGAGAAATTTGGTGGTCAGTAGCATGGTTTCCCGGGGTCAGGGCATGGTAGTAACCGGATTGTGTGCTTTGTCGCACACAAGTCAAGTGCTGCGGTGACGCAAAGCGTTGGTGGGGCAGCGAATCCCGGTAATTGGTCTACACTGAATACAGATTAAATTGTATATCCAAAAAGAATGAAAAAATAAATTCTTATGCGTATTATCGGGTAAAAGACTCATCCAGGGAGCGACAGACTCAATGAAATTACAGCAGCTGCGTTATATCTGGGAAGTGGCGCACCACGATCTGAATGTCTCCGCCACCGCCCAGAGCCTTTTCACTTCCCAGCCGGGTATCTCGAAGCAGATTCGGTTACTGGAAGATGAGTTGGGCCTGGAGGTGTTTGCCCGCAGTGGTAAGCACCTGACTCGCATCACCCCCGGTGGCGAGATTATCATCCGGGAGGCCGGTGAAATACTGCGCCGGGTGGAGGGCATCAAAAAGATTGCCCAGGAGTTCAGTAATCAGCGCAAGGGTGACCTGAGTATTGCCACCACCCACACCCAGGCCCGTTACGCCTTGCCACCGGTGATCAGTGGTTTCATTGAAGAATATCCGGACGTGTCGCTGCATATGCATCAAGGCACGCCGATGCAGATTTCCGAGATGGCGGCCAATGGCGCCGTGGATTTTGCCATCGCCACTGAGGGCATGGATCTGTTCAATGATCTGATTATGATGCCTTGTTACAAATGGAACCGCTGCGTAATCGTGCCCAAGGATCATCCATTGGCAAAAGGGCAGGAGCTGACCCTGGAAGAGCTGGCGGAGTATTCCCTGGTGACCTACGTGTTTGGTTTTACCGGCCGGTCGAAGCTGGATGAGGCCTTCCAGTCCCGTGGCCTGACACCAAAAGTGGTGTTTACCGCTGCGGACGCCGACGTGATCAAAACCTACGTAAGATTGGGCCTTGGGGTGGGGATTATTGCCAGCATGGCGTTTGATCCAAAAGTGGATACCGATCTGGTATCGCTGGATGCCAGCAAATTGTTCCGGCCTTCCGTCACCCGCATCGGGTTCCGGAAAGGGACTTTCCTGCGTGGTTACATGTACGATTTCATGCACAGGTTTGCGCCGCACCTGACCAAGGACATGATCGATAACGTGGTTGCGCATCAGGGCAGTCGCACAGAAATCCAGGAATTGTTCAAGGATATTGAACTGCCGGTTTATTGAAGTTCTGAATAACAGAAAAGCCCGCCGTCAGTGATGACGTGCGGGCTTTTTTTACAGGTGCAAAATGGGTTTAGCCTGATTTGCCGATCAGGTTGCCCGCATGCAAGCCACATTCCTTATGGGTGGCCTCTTCCCACCACCAGCGGCCTTCCCGCTCGTGCTGGCCCGGCAGCACCGGCCTGGTGCAGGGCTGGCAGCCGATGCTGACGAAGCCTTTTTCGTGCAGTGTGTTGTAGGGAGACTCAGACATCCGGATGTAATCCCAGACCTCTTTCGAGCTCCAGTTCGCGAGCGGGTTGAATTTCACCAGAGTCTTGTTGTCGCTGGAGAAAGCTGAATCAACCTGAACTACCGGTACGTCGTTGCGGGTACCGGGGCTCTGATCCCTGCGTTGCCCGGTAATCCAGGCATCAACGGTTGCCAGTTTCTTGCGCAGAGGGTTGACCTTGCGAATGCCGCAACATTCGGAATGGCCATCTTCGTAGAAGCTGAATAATCCTTTGCGGTTCACCATGTCCTGAACTTCACCGGCATCCGGGAACAGCACTTCAATCTCGATTCCGTAATGCTTTCGCACGCGCTCGATGAACTCGTAGGTTTCCGGGTGCAGCCGGCCTGTGTCCAGGGTAAACACTTGCAGGTTGTCGGTTAACTTGTGGGCCATTTCGATCAGCACTACATCTTCGGCGCCGCTGAATGAAATGGCGATGTTGTCATAGCGTGCCAGCGCCGCCTTGAGGATAGCCCGGGGGCTTTGGCCGTCGAGTTCAGCGCGGAGATTTTCAATATCAGTCATGTTGCTCCAGGGGGCTTTTCCACTGTGCGATCAACGGAGTGAATAAAGGCGTGATCTAACCTGAAATAAAGGCTACCACCAAATGCCTCATAGCTTGAAGGAATGAGCATCTATATCTTTATGCCTCGCTGATAAGGTGATCCATGGGATTCACGATGCATTCCGGCCAGGATTTTCATATCATACGCCCCAGACAACCCGGGCCTTGTTGGCCCGGCCAATTATGACTTTTTCAGGAGACCGTTGTGGAACTCGCATGTCTTGACCTTGAGGGCGTACTGATCCCGGAAATCTGGATCGCATTTGCAGAAAAAACCGGCATTGAGGAGCTCAAGGCAACCACTCGGGATATTCCTGATTACGATGTGCTGATGAAGCAGCGCCTGCGCATCCTGGACGAGCATGGCTATGGTCTGCCGGAGATTCAGGAAGTGATCAGCACTCTGGACCCACTGCCTGGCGCCCGTGAATTCCTGGACTGGCTGCGTGAGCGCTTCCAGGTGGTGATCCTGTCGGATACCTTCTATGAATTCGCCATGCCACTGATGAAAAAGCTGGGTTATCCGGCACTGCTGTGCCACAAGCTCGAAGTGGCAGAGAATGGTCAGATCACCAACTATCTGCTGCGCCAGCGCGATCCCAAGCGCCAGTCAGTTCGCGCTTTCCAGTTGTTGAATTACCGGGTGATTGCTGCCGGTGATTCCTACAATGACACTACCATGCTGGGTCAGGCAGAAGCCGGTATTCTGTTCCATGCACCGCAGAACGTTATTGACGAGTTCCCGCAGTTCCCTGCAGTGCACAATTTCGATGATCTGCGGCAGGAATTCCTGAAGGCCAGCGCTGTTCACCCGGCCTGATCCTTTGGGGCTCTGACTTGCGCCGCCGCAAGCCTGGTAGCGCAGGTCAGAGTTTCAGCTGCTCCAGAAACCGCATCAGCGGCTGCACTTTTGCCAGGGTTTCCTGGTATTCAGCCTCTGGCTCTGAGTCGGCCACGATGCCACCCCCTCCCCAGCAACTGACTGTCCCGTCCGGCTCGCACAGCAGGGTGCGAATCGCAATACTGCTGTCCAGATTGCCATCAAGACCGTAATAGAACACCGAGCCACAGTAGGGACCCCGCCAGTGGGGCTCCAGTTCGGCAATGATTTCCATGGCGCGGATTTTCGGGGCGCCGGTAATGGAGCCACCGGGGAACGCATCAAATAACGCCTGTAACGGGCTGATGTCAGGTTTCAATTTGGCTCGAATGTGGCTAACCAGATGATGCACATTGCGGTAAGACTCAAGGGCAAATAACTCATCCACACTGACTGAGCCGGGCAGGGCATGGACGCTGAGGTCGTTACGAAGCAAATCCACGATCATCAGGTTCTCGGCCCGGTCTTTCTCCGAGGCCAGTAGCTCCTGCGCCAAAGCTTCATCCTGTTCAGGGTTCTGACCCCGGGCACGAGTGCCCTTGATGGGGCTGGTTTCAATCACACCTTCGCGAATGGCCAGGAATCGTTCCGGTGATACTGAGACTACCGCGTTACCCCGAAAGCGGAGAAAAGCTGCATAAGGCGTCGGGTTGGCATCGCTGAGCGCGCTGAAGGCGGCCCAGGGGCTGCCCTGGTAGTGCCCCTCAAACGATTGGGACAGATTGGCCTGGTAGCAGTCACCTGACTGAATGTAATGCCTTACCTGATTGACCCTTTGCCGAAAATTGTCGGGTGTTTGTGTTGGGTTGAAATGGTTGGTTATCAACCAGGGCTCATGATCATCGTTAACAGGGTGGTCAAGCCAATCGACCAGCTTTTTTTCCGTGGAGGCGGGCAGTTGTGGGTGGACCCACAGATAGCATGCGCCGCTTTCCAGGTCCTCACTGGCCATCCACAGGTAAAGCCCGGCGAAAAACAGCGGGTAGCTGAGGTTCCCGGCCAGCCTGTTCAGCCTTGGTTCTCTGGCATAGCCGAACTCGTAGGCAATGCAGCCAACCCAGCCGCCTGCGAGAGGGCAGGGCACCTCGGCATCGGTGATCCCGGGCTGGCGGTAGGTATCTGCCAGCGCCTCCAGCTCACCGGCAAGGGTGGGCGTGTGGATTCGTCTATTCGGCGTGCTATCGATGACGGCCTTCTCCACGGCAAGACAGCTGAAACCCCTGGCTTCACCACGGCCCCCCGAAGGTGCCTGGCTGCCGAGAAAAATAAAGTCCGGTTGCTGTGAGGCGTGGGCGCACAGTCGGTTGTATTGTTGCCGGGTAACAGGCTGGCAGAGAGGAAAGGCCAAGATACCTCCGTTAAAAATTGGAAGAATGATACACGATGCACAAAACGGCCGTTGTCCGATCAGGACAGGCGCTGATCTAATGGTTATACGGAGCCGATCAGCCCGGGGCGTATTTTACCGGGTTTTGACGCCAATGAACTGAAAATCCATAAAACAAGAACGGAAGTTGTCCTATGTCTCGCTTCAGAAAACACGCACTTGCCGCCACGTTCAGTCTGTTTGCCCTGGGTGCGACGCACTCGTTGGCGGAGGGTTTGCCACAAGACGGTCCCTTGTCTGATGGAAAAATTTCGGAGGATGAGTTGGGTGTGGTTCTTGTAAGTGCTCAGCAACAGTTGGTCCGGCTGTCTGAGGTTGCCACCGAGGAATATCAATCCACTATTCTCGACGAAACTCCGAACATGCCCGCCGCCTGGATGCTGATGAAGGACGGTGAAACCGTCAAAAGGATCAATATTGATGGTCAGGCGGAGGGTATCCCGGCTTCTGCTCGAATAAAGATGTATCGAGCAGCAATCAAATCCATTGCCCAGCGGGGCCATATCAGTGCGGCAGCCATTCTCTACACGGGCCGGGTTAACGAGCACAGCGATACCCAGGCACTTGTGATTGAGCATGAACATCGGCTTGGGGTGTCTTCCAATAAAGTGATTGGTTACGAAATCCGGAATGGTGCGATTTCCTGGGCTGAGCCAGTTTCCCAGGAGAAACCGTTCGAGTGGTTCTACCAAAGCAAAGGTGGGCAGTCCTGAGCAAAATGCGAACTCATCGATACTTGTTTCCAAATGTAATTGTAACGTAAAAGAGTGTGAATGGAGTCACGGACTAGGACTGTAAAACAATCTTAAATGGACCCGTGGAGTAAAGGACTTCACTTAAAAAACTCACACAAGAATAAAATGAGTTTCACAAGGAGATAATAATGAAAGGCCTGAAGAAAATTGCTCTGGCAACTGCCGTTGCCGCTATGCCGTTCGCTGCTCACGCTGACCTGAAAGCGCTTGACGATACCGCAATGGGTAACGTTACTGGCCAGGCTGGTGTGACCATCGAACTGGAAACCAAAGTCAGCATCGGTCAGTTCGTGTACACGGATGAAGGTAGCTTCACCGTGAACGATATCGTTCTGGGTGGTTCTGGTGTTGCTGGTGGTCCGGGCACCGACCTGTTGGACGACCTGTACATCGACATCGACGTAGAAGCTGACGGTGACGCTGTAATCCACGTTGGTTCACTCTCTGGTCAGCCGATCGACTGGGGTATGACTGCCAGCTCCATGGAACTGGTTGCTGCTGACGGCAGCGAGAGCACCACTCTGGTATCTAACCTGAGCGGTTGGGGTATGTTGGGTGCTCTGGATATCCGCGTTGATACCGCTACCGACACCCTGAACCTGGACGTTGCTTTCAACGTTATGCAGATGGACTTCGATGTTGAATTCCTGGGCATTGGTATCCGCGATATGGCCATCATGGGCGGTCAGTTCTTTGAAGGTGACACTGGCGCTGCCGGCATGTTTGCAGTGGCTAACGTAGATGTTTACAAAGGCGACGGCTTCGGTGCTTCTACCGCAACCGACGTTCTGCGTATCGACATCAACGACATCACCATGGATATGTCCATTGGCGCAATCGAAATCGGTGGTACTTCCATCGGTTCCATCGCCATGGATAACCTGACCATCTCCGACACTCGTCTGGCTGTTTACGGTCACTAATCTGACCTGAACACCTGAGTAGGTGATGAGCGCCCCGCATTGCGGGGCGTTTTTAGTTGGTTAGAAAAAATCTGGCCTAAATAAAACGGCGACCCGAAGCAGGTCGCCGTTTTATTTTTAAAGATGCGGGCTCTGAATCAGCGGTCGGGCACCTGAATGGACAGGTCGAAGCCGCCACCGGGTCTTGGGGTCAGTTGGATTGGCCCCTCATTGATGCCGTGGGGAATATCAATACGATCAATGCCCGGCGGATTACCAATACTGAAGTTCAGGTTCTGGCCGTCAAAACCAATTCCCAGTTGGTCGTTAAGAAACGTCTGGGTAAAAGGTTCGTCCGGTATTTGTGGCTGCTGACCGAAAATCAGCTGTGGAATCGTCTCGGCAAAATTGGCCGGGGGTTGGGCCCGGGCCAGCTCCTCAGTGGGTAGCAGAAGGGCCCTGCGCAGGAACTCTTCTTCGGCGCTGCTCAAAGCGTCGGACTTGCCATCTTCCATATAGCGCTGAAGCGCTTCGCGGTAGGCTTCCTCTTCGGCTTCACTCAGAACCGGCTCGCCGGGCGAGATGGTCAGCGCCCTGATAATTCGCTGGCGATCCGCTTCGTTTCTTTGCTGGTCTCTTGGCACAACTATGACCGCGGAATCCTGAACATAGGTTTCCACCATCTCATCCGATGTCATCGTCTGAACGCCGGCCATGGCCGGAGAGGAGAGAGTGACGGTGATGGCCGTTGCAAGCAGTGTTGGGCGTGTCATGGCATAGCCTCTTGCGTTACCGGATCAGTTGAGGGGCGCGGCTGAGACTACTCTATTCAGTCAATACGCTTCCTTATCGGAGTATTCGGTTTGTCAGACAGTTTTTCAACCGGAAAGTGCCTGGTCTGTGATCAGAATCCGCAGTTGGGCAGTAAAGCTTTATGGGCGGCCGGGTAATGTGGTTTGATGCATGCCGGTAACGGGTGAACTTTTGAGGAAGAATGCGGCCTGATGGGCATGATAACGAGAAAACTCCGGCAACGATGGCAGCACTGGATTAACCGCAGGGTTCCCCGCGGAGACAGCCAGACATTCAGCCAGAAAAACATCTTCATCCTGCCAACCGGTGCTGGGGTGGTTTTTGGTGTTCTGCTTCTGATCATGCTGATCACCGGCATCAATTACCAGAACAGCCTTATTTACCTGCTGACCTTCATTCTCGGGGCCCTGTTCGTCGGTGCCATGCATCAGACCCATCGCAATCTCTCGGGGCTGACGCTCGCCCTTGTTCAGCCCGGCGAGGGCGAGGCCGGGGATGATATACCGTTTCGATTTCGGATTACCGCTGGCAAGGATAGCGGGCTTGCCATTGCACTGTCGGTTGTGGATTCAAAGCTGGAAGGTGTCCATGTGCCGGCTGGCCAAGCCTTGGACGTCATTTTGCCCATTCCCTCAGCCCATCGTGGTTACCTTCGGCCAGACAAGGTTCGGATTGAAACCCGTTTCCCATTCGGGTTGCTCAAGGCCTGGTCCTGGTTACGCCCGAGTTCGGCCGGCATAGCCTATCCCAGGCCACTGGTTGCGCCGGAGGTAATCAGCCAAGTGGATGACGGCAGTGAGGCCCGCTCTTCCGCGCCTGTGGCCGGTCAGGATAATGCCGACCTTCGGCCCTGGCGTGAAGGGGATCTTAGCCAGAGGGTCATGTGGAAACGGTTTGCCCGCTCCGGGCAGATGGTGGTTGCCGATTGGGAAGGGGAGCAAGGAAGCCCCCACTGGCTGGATTTCAACGCTTTCCCGGGCGCGGATACTGAACTCAGGCTCAGCTATCTGGCCTGGTTGGTGGTCGACCGGCTACAGAAAGGCGCGAAGTTTGGTTTGAACCTGCCGGGGGAGGTCATCGAACCCGACACCGGCCCAATCCATGCAGACCGGTGCCTACGGGCGCTGGCGGTCTGGGGCGAAAAGCCGCCGAGAGAGCAGGATGCATTACCGTTTGGTACCCGTAAAGCCGTGGACGGGGCTACGGCGGGAGGCAGTATATGAGCCGCCTGGTCGATGTGCTCCTTGGTAGAAACCGTCGTTCCGAAGTACCGATAGATGCCATTCCTGGCACAGCGCTTCTCTGGCTGATTGGCAGTTTTGCACTGTTACTGTTGCCACAGTGGAACCGGTTACCCTGGTGGCTGATTGCCGCCTGCGTGGTGCTGGCAGGTTGGCGCTGGCTGGCCCAGAGTGGTCGGGTGCGATTGCCGGGGCGCTGGTTGCGGACGGGCATTATGCTGGTGTTGATCGGAGTCTACGTAGGGACTGTTCATGGCCGCTTTACCGTCGATACTGCTGCGTCGTTCTTCGTGTTGGCGGTTGGGCTCAAATGGCTGGAAACCCGCTCCGCCCGAGACTTCTATGTACTGTTTTTTATTCTGGTGTATCTGGCGGCTGTAAACTTCCTGTTCCAACAGGACATCCTGTGGGCCCTGCTGACGTTTGCAGCCATTGCCTGCCTGCTGGTGGGTCTGCAGGTTCTTAACGCGCCGGATCTTCCGGGGTCATTGAAGGCCGGTTGGAAGCGGCTGGGCCTGTTGATGGTGAAAACCCTGCCGGTAGTTGTCCTGTTATTTGTGTTCTTTCCGCGTATGGCGCCGCTATGGAGTGTCCCACTGGTTTCCGGCGAGGCTCGCAGCGGTATCTCCGATACCATGCGCCCCGGCGATATCTCCAATCTGGCCCAGAGCAGTGAGCGGGCGTTCCGCGTGAGTTTTGGTGGTTCGATTCCCGAGTATCGGGATCGTTATTGGCGAGGGCTGATTCTCGATTACCTTGACGGCGAGACATGGCGGCAGCGCGACCGGGAGCCTTTTCAGCGCCCTGGCAGGGTCGCGGTGGATGGCGGCGTGGGGGCATTGGCGAACAATCAGTACGATGTGCTGATGGAGCCCACGGACCAACGATGGGCCTTCTCCCTGGAAAATTCGATTGCGGTCTCGGACAACGTGTTTGACGCAGGGGAGGATCTGTTCCGTTTCCGTCGTCCCGCAGACAGCCCGGTTCGTTACCGATTGGCGATTGCCCCCGGGCAAACCCGGCCGGGTAGTGAGCTCACCCAAGCAGCGCGTCAGCGCTACCTGCAATTGCCTGGCGAAGGAAACCCGCGGGCGCGGGCATTGGCCAGTGAGCTGGCGGGCCAGTATTCCCCGGCCCAGGTGGTTAACGAGCTTATGCAGCGGTTCCGTAACGAGGAATACTATTACACACTGCGGCCACCGGCGATGCCCAACGATGGTGTGGATACCCTGTTGTTTGAGGCGCAGCGCGGGTTCTGTGCCCATTACGCGGGCGCTGCCACCTTTGTATTCCGGGCTGCTGGAATTCCATCCCGTGTGGTGGTGGGTTACCAGGGCGGAGATGCCGGCGCCGGGGGCGATTACCTCATTGTGCGCCAGTACGATGCCCATGCCTGGGTTGAGGTATGGCTGGAAGGCCGGGGCTGGGTTCGGGTTGATCCCACCGCTGCGATTGCTCCTGATCGTATTGAGTTCGGATTGCGGGAGGCGATGGCCGAAGAGGGTTCCTTCCTGGAGAACAACCTGACCTCTCCCCAGCGTTATGGCGATCTGGCGGTTTTGCAGTGGGCGTCACTGCAGCTCGACCGAATAAACTACCACTGGCAGCGTTGGGTGGTGGGCTATCAGGGCCAGAGCCAGATGAACCTGATGTCCCGGCTGCCAGGCGGCATTGGCATGAAGGAGCTTGGCTACATTACCGCCGGGCTGGTTGGCTTTGCCCTTCTTGTGGCCGGGTTGGTGTCGGCGCTTTCAATGACCCGGGGAGCACGTCAGGATGGCTTCAGGCGCGTCGTCGGATCATGGCACCGGCTGTGTGAACAGGCCGGTGTACCTGTGCGCAGTGGCGAAACCCCGGTTGTGCTGGCGGAACGCATGGCCGAGGCCCGGCCATCGGTGGCGGAGTCTGCCCGGATCTTTGCCCGGACAGTGAACAGCCATTACTATAGCTCTGCCTCAACCCGTCAGGCTGATGACGATACACGGCGGCTGAGGCGGCTGCTGAAAACCATGAAGCGTCAACTCAAACGCAATCAGGAAACCGGATCCCGGATGCCGAAACATGACTGACATCGCACAGGAAATGCCCTGGCTGGCCCGCGCCTGGTCGGCAGTGCAAAGCCGACTGGCACAGGACCGCTTGCCCCACGCATTGCTGGTAGTGGGTGAGCGTGGCGTAGGAAAGCGCGCCTGGGCCCAGGCGGTGGCCGGATTGCTGTTGTGTGAAGCACCGGCCAAGTCAGAATCCGGCGCGGCGGTGGCGTGTGGCCATTGCAAGCAGTGTGAGCTGATGGCTGCAGGCAGTCATCCGGATTTGCGGGTTTATGCGCCGGAAAAGTCGCGCATGGTGAAAGTTGACCAGATCCGGGCGCTCTCTACGTTTGCCGTTGCTTCGCCCCAGGTTGGCCACCACAAGGTCGCGATTGTTGACCGGGCAGATCAATTAAACATCAATGCCGCCAATGCGCTGCTGAAAACCCTGGAGGAGCCGTTGCCGGATGTGACTTTGCTGCTGTTGCAGGAGAGCGGCCGGCCGGTCCTGCCGACCATTCGCTCCCGTTGTCAGGCGCTGACCATACCCTTGCCGACAGCAGAGCAGGGTGGGCAATGGCTGGCTGCCCGCGTGGCTGAGCTGGACGAAGCAGGCCGGCCGGGTGCGGAGACCTTGGCCAAAAGCCTGATGCTGGCGGGCAATGCACCACGGTTGGCGCTGGACTATGCCCTGGGAGATTTTCTGCCCCTTCGGGACAAGGCCTTTGAAGCATTCCGGCAGTTTATGAAAGGGCAAATTCCGGTTGGCGAGGCGGCTAAATCCTTCAAGGCCCTTGGCCTTGACGATTCGCTCTGGTTATTTGAAAGCTGGGCCGCGGATCTGGCGCGGGCCAGTGTGGGGGGCGCAGTATCTGACCCGGAAGCGGCGGACATGCTTGGTTATCTGGCAAACAACAATCCGCCGTGGCGGGCTCATCAGCTCCTGGACCTGGTTAGGGAAAGTCGCAGTGCCGCGGTATACAATGCCAGCCCGGAACTGGAGGCCAGCCAGCTTCTGATTGCCTGGCGGGAACTGATGCCAAGGAAGCGGAAAGCAAGCTGAGCTTTCTTCAATTTCAGCTGCTATGATTGTGAAATGTCAGGAAATTCCTGAAGCATTGTGGCAATGTTTAACGACACAAGAACTTCCAGCGTAAAAGGTATGTGATATGGGCCCAGGATTTGGCGCACGCAGCGGCATTCTCACCCTGACCATCAAGGACAAAGCGGTTCTGTACGCCGCCTATATGCCCTACATTCGGCAAGGTGGTCTATTCATTCCTACCCAGAAGCAATATCAGCTCGGAGACGAGGTGTTTTTGCTGCTCAACCTGATGGACGAGCCGGAAAAGATACCCGTGGCGGGTAAAGTGGTGTGGATTACCCCTAAAGGAGCGCAAGGTAACCGTGCGGCAGGTATCGGCGTCCAGTTTAACGGTGACGATGAATCCGCAAGGACCAAGATCGAGTCTTACCTGGCAGGCTCGCTGAGCTCTGATCGCCCAACGCACACCATGTAGGACTCGCCTTGCATGACTGACACTGTGTTACCCGGCAGTGGGCACGACATTCCGGCCGGCTGCCGGGAGGCACACTGGCCGCTCGATAACCTGACCCTTGCCGGCCTGACCTGGCATACTGACCCCTCGCACGAAGTTCGCTCCCCCATACTTATGGTGCACGGCTGGCTTGATAACGCCATGACATTCGCCCGGTTGGCACCAGCGCTGGCCACCGATGCCAGTGTTCACGCAATCGACATGGCCGGTCATGGCCATTCGGGGCATCGACCACCGGGCTATGGTTACTGGCTGATGGACTATGTGGCAGACCTCAGTGAATTGATTGACCATCATTTTCCGGAAAGCGAACGCTTCCCCCTTGATCTGGTGGGCCATTCGCTGGGTGGTATCGTTTGTGCCCTGTATGCGGCAGCTTTCCCTGAGAGGGTGAGGCGGCTGGTGATGATTGACAGCCTGGGTGCCCTGAGCCGCCCCGCCAAGGAAACCATCCCCCAGTTGCGCCGGGCTTTGCAGAAAAAACGGAACGGATCGGCACCTCCGGCGGTCTATCCCGATGTGGCGACGGCGGCGAGGATCCGTGAGGGCGGGCTCAGCCCGTTGAGCGCGGAGGCCGCAGCATTGCTGGTGCCCAGAAACATGCGGGCTGAAGGAGATGGCTTTGTCTGGCGCACTGATGCACGGCTAAGACACCCCACGCCTTTAATGATGACCGAAGAGCAGGTTCATGCCTCACTGGCCGCCATCCGGACGCCAACCCTGTTCGTAAGAGCGTCTGAAGGGTTGTTGGCCAGCCGTGGCGGATTGGACAAACGTGCAGAGCTGATACCCGATCTGACGACAGTGGACGTTCCCGGGGGGCACCATTGTCACCTGGATGGTGACACCAAGCCGGTTGCACATGCTATAAAAAGGTTTCTATTCAATGAATAATCGTGCTGTTGTAATGAAACTCCGGAGCCTGTTGGCGGCTGCTTTGCTGGCTTGCGGTTCAGTGGCGTCAGCATCGGAGCTTGGCGAGCCATTGGATAAGTTCGCCCAGTCGAGCCTTCAGTCGGCGCTGGACATTCGGTCGTCCGGACACCTCGTGCTTATGAGCCCGGTTCGCGAAATACGCGGAGAGATCCGCTCGGATGTCATGGCCAGGCTGCCGGTGAACGGCAAGGGTCAGTTATTCGAAATCAACCGGGATGCTAGCCGTAGGGCCGCACAGGAACACTACCGGCGAGAGCTTCAGGCGCGAGGCGGCCAGATCCTTTTTGAATGTTCCGGAGTGGCCTGCGGCCGAAGCAACGTCTGGGCAAACCAGATTTTTGAGCAACCCAGACTCCTCGGCCGGGATCAGGACCAGGACTACTTCGTCGGTGCCGTGGCAGATGTTGATGGCAACCGATGGTTGACCCTGGTGTACACCGTTACCCGTGGCAATCAGCGTGAATATGTGTGGGTTGAACACCTCCAGGTAGCAGCCGGGGCGGACATTCCCGGCTTTCAGGCGTCTGCTGCACGACTGCTGGGCCCCATTATTGTGCCCTGGCAGGGCGGTGTTACCCATCGGTTTGACCTGTCGACTACGGATCGCCGCCGGCTGGGAGAGTGGGCGGCAGAGGAGGGCGCCGAGGTGGTGCTTGCCGCGTTTTCTTCGCTGGAAAATGATGAAACCCTGAATGATTCGATCGCAAGGGCGGAAAGGGCTGCGGGCGCCCTGGCCGACGTGCTGGCGAAATCCGGAGTTTCCCGGGAGCAGGTCCGCACCCTGGCTATCGGGCCGGGGGTTCAGGTAGCGGACCCTAACCGCACGGGTGACCGCATCGAAATCCTGGTAATCAAGAGGTAAGGGAATGTCCGGGGACAACAAGCCAGACAACCAACAGGTCGGCAGTGAGCAAGTGCCTGCAGAGGATGGCGTCAACAAAGTATTGGCAAGTTCTGACGTATCGCCGGCCGAAGCTCCGGCCAATACTGCACGCAAGCCCTCGCAAACCGGAAACGGCAAAACGGTCGCCTTGACCCTCGGTAGTGGCGGTGCCCGGGGTTACGCCCATATTGGCGCCATTGAGGTACTGCAGGAGCGGGGTTACAACATTATCGCGATCTCGGGCTGTTCCATGGGCGCCCTGATCGGCGGTATGTACGCGGCTGGCAAGATGAAGGAATACAAGGACTGGGTGACCGGGCTGGGCCAGTTCGATGTCCTTAAACTGCTTGACGTTACCTTCACCTCGGTCGGCGCTATTCGGGGAGAGAAGGTCTTCTCGGTGGTCCGTGACATTCTGGGCGATACCCGGATCGAAGACTTGCCCATTGCGTTTACTGCGGTTGCCACCGATCTCCTTGCCCACAAGGAAATCTGGTTTCAGGAAGGGCCGCTGGATCGCGCCATCCGGGCATCCATTGCCATCCCGAGTGTTGTGACGCCTCTGGTGCTGGATGGCAGGGTGCTGGTAGACGGTGCATTGCTGAATCCCCTGCCGATTATCCCGACGATCTCTGCCCACGCCGATTTGATCATGGCCGTCAACCTGAGTGGCGAGGATGAACAGCCAAGGCGAATTCCCGATGCGGCATTTGCCGATGAAGACTCCGGCAGCGATATGGATGAATGGGTCGACGCCATCCGGGATAAAGCCTCCCGGTGGTTTGACTGGGATGCCATTAAATCCCTGACTTCCAGGAAACTCGATACCGGGGAATCTCCCGAAGAAAAAATCACCCGGGAGATGGCGAAAAAGCATAAAGAGAAGGATTTGAAAGCCCGGCATGAGGAGCCCGAGAAGGCCGCTCATCACCAGAAACGGGACGACCACGAGACCATTGACTGGGACAAGCTGGGCATTGGTAAATTTGATGTGATGAACCTGACCATCGAAACCATGCAGAGTGCTCTGGTTCAATACAAGATTGCCGGGTATCCGCCTGATCTCCTGGTTAATATCCCCAAGAATGCCAGCCGAAGTTACGATTATCACAAGGCCCCGGAGCTGATTCAGTTGGGCCGGGAGCGTATGGCTGCCGCACTGGACCGGTTTGAGCAAAGCCGTAGCAGTTCCGGCCCGTTGGCCCTTTAATCTGTGTGTGGGCTGCAGGCCTGTGCTTAATAGGCGTATAATGCCGCGCTACATTAGCCTGACCAGGAAGACGTTTTTGTGACCAGTCCAGTTGACGATCTACACACCATCCGGGACTTTCTGCGCTACGCCGCGTCACGGTTTGCGGCATCGCCGTTGTATTTCGGGCATGGTACCGACAACGTGTGGGATGAAGCCGTGCAGCTGGTTTTACGCAGTGTCCACCTGCCATTGGAAAACAACAATGTGTTCCTGGATGCGCGCCTGGTGCGCACAGAGCGCGAACTGATTGTTGAGCGCATTGAGCGCCGCATTAATGAGCGCGTACCAATCGCCTACCTTCTGGGCGAAGGCTGGTTTATGGGTATGCCGTTCAACATTGATGAGCGGGTGCTGGTTCCCCGGTCGCCGATTGGCGAGCTGCTGGAGAATGGCCTTCAGCCCTGGTTGGGGAGCCAGCCCGTTCAACGGATACTGGATTTGTGCACGGGCAGCGGTTGTATCGGTATCGGCGCGGCCACCGTCTTTGATGAAGCCGAGGTTGATCTGTCTGATATTTCCGAGGCCGCCCTCGAAGTGGCGGACTCAAATATCGAGTTGCATGGCCTGGAAGGTCGGGTTCAGACCATCCGTTCGGACGTGTTTGAGAACATCGAAGGCCGTTACGACGTGATCCTCAGTAATCCGCCCTACGTGGATGCTGAAGACATGGCAGACATGCCTGAAGAGTACCGTCACGAACCGGAGTTGGGTCTGGCCGCGGGTAAAGATGGCCTTGATATCGCTCATCGTATTATTGCCGGGGCTGCGGAGCACCTTACCGAGAACGGTTTGTTAATCGTGGAAGTGGGCAACTCCTGGGGTGCCATGGATGATGCCTATCCGGACCTGCCGCTTACCTGGCTGGAATTTGATAGCGGCGGCGATGGCGTGTTTCTGGTAACGGCTGCTGACCTGCGCGAATGGCAGGTCAGAAACAGTTAAAAAATATTTTATAAAACCTTTATAAAGTGCTGAATTATGTCGGGAAATACATTTGGTAAACTGTTCACCGTAACCACATTCGGTGAGAGCCATGGGGCTGCTCTGGGGTGCATTATCGATGGCTGCCCTCCGGGCCTTGAACTATCAGAAGCCGATATGCAGAAGGATCTGGACCGCCGCAAGCCTGGGACTTCCCGCCACACCACGCAGCGGCGTGAGGCGGATGAAGTGCGCATTCTCTCTGGTGTGTTCGAGGGTAAAACCACCGGGACGCCGATTGGCCTGATCATCGAGAACACCGACCAGCGCTCCAAGGATTACTCCAAGATTTCCGAACAGTTTCGTCCGGCGCACGCCGACTACACCTACACGCATAAGTATGGTGTACGGGATTATCGGGGTGGTGGCCGGTCATCGGCCCGCGAAACGGCCATGCGTGTTGCCGCCGGCGCGGTCGCCCGAAAGTTTCTTGAGCAGCGTCTGGGCATTCGCATTCGTGGCTACCTGTCTCAGCTTGGGCCGATCAAGGCGGAAAAGCACGATTGGGATCAGGTGCACCAGAACCCCTTCTTCTGTCCGGACGCCGACAAGGTGCCAGAAATGGAAGCCTATATGGATGCCCTGCGCAAAGAAGGGGATTCCATCGGTGCCCGCATTAACGTCGTCGCTGATGGTGTGCCGCCGGGACTGGGTGAGCCGATTTTTGATCGGTTGGACGCAGACTTGGCCCACGCACTGATGAGCATCAACGCGGTAAAGGGAGTGGAAATCGGCGCCGGGTTTGGCTGCATTGATCAGAAAGGCACTGAACACCGGGATGAAATGACGCCGGAAGGGTTTTTGTCCAATCACGCTGGCGGCGTGCTCGGCGGGATTTCCTCCGGCCAGCCGATTGTTGCCAGCATTGCGTTAAAGCCCACATCCAGTCTGCGTTTGCCGGGCCGGAGTATTGATGTGCATGGTAATCCGGTTGAGGTGATTACTACCGGTCGCCACGATCCCTGTGTGGGCATTCGCGCCACGCCTATCGCCGAGGCCATGATGGCCATCGTGTTGATGGACCATTACCTGCGCCACCGGGGGCAGAATGGCGATGTGGAAGTGAGCACACCCGTCATCGGTCAGCTTTGATCAAACGGAGGCGTCACCATCTACTGGCGGCTGTCTAACCTCTACTTCTGGTTCTTCGCCCTCCTTGGAGGGCTTTTGCCTTATTGGTCCCTCTACCTGGAGGGCCAGGGCTTTTCCTATCTGCAAATCGCCACTCTGATGGCGACCATTCAGCTCACCAAGATTGTCGCGCCAAGCGTCTGGGGCTGGCTAGGGGATCGTTCCGGCCAGCGGGTGCGATTGGTCCGGTTTGGCGCCATTACCGGGTCGCTGTTCTTTGCCGGTGTGTTCATGGAACCCGGGTTCTATGGCCTGCTTCTGGTGATGCTGGCTTTTACCTTCTTCTGGAACGCGATCTTGCCACTTTACGAAGTGATTACCCTGCGGGCACTTGGCACGAGGAAAGACAAGTACGGCAAGGTTCGGCTCTGGGGCTCGGTGGGTTTTATCGGTGCCGTGGCTGTCGTGGGAGCCATTCTGGAGTGGGTTCCGGTCAGTTATCTGCCCTGGCTGCTGTTGCCCGTCTTTGCAGGCATCGCGGTATCGGCGTTTCTGGTGCCTGCGGAGCGGGGCGAACGTAAACCGCCGGCTCCGAAAGGCAGCCTGAAAGCCATCGTCACCCATCCGGCTGTTATTGCTTTCTTCCTGATGAACTTCCTGCTGCAGGTATCTCACGGTGCCTACTACACCTTCTTCAGTATTCATCTGGAACAACATGGATACGGCAAGCTGTCGATTGGCTTGCTCTGGTCACTGGGTGTGCTGGCGGAAATAGGACTGTTTCTGGTGATGCACCGGTTGTCGCATCGGTTCAGTGTGCGCCAGATTGTCATCGGGGCTCTGTTCCTGACCATGATTCGCTGGATACTCATTGCCGAACTGACCATGGTCGTGCCCATACTCATTTTCGCCCAGCTGCTTCACGCGGCGTCCTACGGTGCGTTGCATGCGATTTCTGTGCAGTACATTCAGGGGTTCTTTGGCAAGCACCACCATGGCCAGGGGCAGGCCTTGTACAGCGGCCTGACCTTTGGTGCCGGCGGTGCCCTCGGCGCCTGGATGTCCGGTTTCCTGGTGGAAGGAATCAGTACCTCCGCGGCATTCTGGGGCGGTGCGTTCGCCATGGCCATCGCCATTGTCGTGACCTGGCGCGGTTTACAGCCAATGCCCGTGCCGGACGACCACTCTGGTCATTGATTAGCAGCCGATCTCTTCAGCCTCGACAATCTCAAGCAGTGCCCGGGCACCGTTGCTCAATTGCCGGCCACTCAGGGCCACCGCGCCAAGTACCCGGGAAACCGGGTGTCCAACGTCAAGTACCCGAAGACTGTTGTCCAGCATGCTCACCGGCAGCACACTCCAGCCCAGGCCGACACTGGTCATCATTTTGATGGTTTCCAGGTAGTTTGTGGGCATCAAGGGTTTCAGTGGCTGGTTCGCTTCCAGAAACAATCGGCTGACCACCCGGTAGGTCGCAGTACTGGTGTCCGGCAGCAGGGCCGGGTGTTGGGCAAGGTCTGCCAGCCGTGGGTGTTTCAGTTGTGCCAGCGGATGCTCCGCGCCAATGACAAAGGCCATCGGATCTGGCCATTGCACCAGAATGCGGAATTCCGGGTTCATGCTGTCGCTGAGGGTGACGAACGCGATCTCGGCGTTACGCTTGTTCATCTGGTGGTAGGCGGCGTCGGATTCCATGAACTGAAGGTCCAGCGTTACTTGTGGGTATTCGCGGCGGTAGCGCCTTAACCAGTTTGGCAGGTGGTGCAGGCCGATGTGGTGGCTGGCAATGAGCTGGAGCTCGCCTTCGATGGTGTCGGCGTTTGGGCTGAGGGCGAGGCGGGCGTTGTGTATTTCGTCGAGGATCTTGCGTGCGTGGGGCAGTAGTCTGGCGCCGGCTTCGGTGACGCGGATTTCCCGGTTGCTTCGGTCGATGAGTTTGGTGCCAAGCTGGGTTTCGAGGGCGGCGAGGCGTTTGCTGATCGCCGGTTGTGTCAGGTGCAGCGTTTCGGCGGCTTCTGAGAAGGAGCCCTGGTCGACTATGGTCAGGAAGGCTTTTAAGGCGTTTGCGTCCATTTTGGTTCTTCTCTTGCCGCTTTGTTTGGAGTTGGGAGCAGCTTCACTGAGCCCCTCCCAAAAAACGCTACGAGCACATCCATGTGCGCTTCGCTCCGGCCATCCATGGCCTACGAGATTTTTGGGAGGGGCTCAGTGAAGCTGCTCCGTTAACCGTTGAGCATGCCGTCAGGGTGCGATTTACACAGAATCCACGGAAAATTTATTGGGCGCGACTGGGTAGGTCAGGCTTTTCAAAACCGTTGAGGGCCATGGACGGCCCGAAACGAGCCCACATGGACGTGCTTGTAGGCGTGTTTTGAAAAGCCTGACCTACCCAGTTGCGTCTTGCACTAAACAACCGGAATATTAAGCCCATAACCTAAAGGAATGCAAAGAATGAAAAACATGAATTGAGGTTATTCGGGGCGAAAGAGTAAGATAGGCGAACTGAGAGCATAAACAGAAACCCCCAGAGAGTGAGAGAGCAACCATGGCGGGCAAGACTTTATACGACAAGTTGTGGGACGACCATTTGGTCAAACAGCGGGACGATGGCTCCGCGTTGATCTACATCGACCGGCAGTTGCTGCACGAAGTGACGTCGCCGCAGGCGTTTGAAGGTCTGCGCCTGGCCAATCGCAAGCCCTGGCGGATTGATGCCAACATTGCCACGCCGGATCATAACGTGCCGACTACCGATCGTGACAAAGGCATCGACGGCATCGTTGACCCCGTTTCCCGCACCCAGGTGGAGACTCTGGACAAGAACTGCGACGAGTTCGGGATTCTGGAATTCAAGATCAAAGACCAGCGCCAGGGCATTGTGCACGTGATCGGGCCGGAGCAGGGGGCAACCTTGCCGGGTATGAGCATTGTCTGTGGTGACTCCCACACCTCTACCCACGGCGCCTTTGGTTGCCTGGCTCATGGTATCGGTACGTCCGAAGTTGAGCACGTGTTGGCGACCCAGTGCCTGGTTCAGAAGAAAATGAAGAACATGCTGGTGAAGGTGAACGGCAAGCTTGGCGCGGGTGTGACCGGTAAGGATGTGGTTCTGGCCATCATCGGCAAGATCGGCACCGCTGGCGGTACCGGTTACGCCATCGAGTTCGGTGGTGAGGCGATTCGTGGCCTGAGCATGGAAGGCCGGATGACCATCTGCAACATGGCCATCGAAGGCGGTGCCCGCGTGGGCATGGTGGCGGTGGACGACATCACCATTGACTACGTGAAAGGCCGTCCGTTCTCGCCAAAAGGCGAAACGTGGGACAAGGCGGTTGAGTACTGGCGCACCTTGCACAGCGATGACGATGCGGTATTCGACAAGGTGGTTGAGCTGGACGGTGCCGCCATCAAGCCGCAAGTAAGCTGGGGTACGTCTCCGGAGATGGTGACCGGTGTTGATGGCAATGTGCCGGACCCGGCGAAGGAAGAAGACCCGATCAAGCGTGAAGGCATTGTTCGCGCGCTTAAATACATGGGGCTGCAGCCGAACCAGAAGATTACCGACATCCAGCTGGACCGGGTGTTTATCGGTTCCTGCACCAACAGCCGCATTGAAGACTTACGCGAAGCTGCGGCCGTGGTGAAAGGCCGCAAGGTGGCCGCCAGCCTGAAACAGGCGATGGTTGTGCCGGGTTCTGGTCTGGTGAAAGCCCAGGCAGAACAGGAAGGTCTGGACAAGATCTTCATCGAGGCGGGCCTGGAATGGCGTGATCCCGGTTGTTCCATGTGTCTGGCCATGAACGCCGACAAGCTGGGGCAGGGCGAGCATTGTGCGTCCACGTCCAATCGGAACTTCGAGGGCCGTCAGGGCTTTGGTGGGCGTACCCACCTGGTGAGCCCGGCGATGGCGGCGGCGGCAGCCGTGTCTGGCCATTTTGTTGATGTTCGTGAGTTGTTGAACTGATCCACAGGAGAGAGACCATGCGCGCATTTACGCAACACCAGGGTATTGTTGCCCCCATGGACCGTTCCAATGTGGATACGGACATGATCATTCCCAAGCAGTTTTTGAAGTCGATCAAGCGCACGGGCTTTGGCCCGAACCTGTTTGATGAGCTGCGTTACCTGGACGAAGGAAAGCCGGACCAGGATTGCTCTGGCCGCCCGCTGAACCCGGAATTTGTGCTCAACCAGGACCGCTACAAGAACGCCAGTGTGCTGCTGGCCCGCCGGAACTTTGGGTGTGGCTCCAGCCGTGAGCACGCGCCCTGGGCGTTGGATGACTTTGGTTTTCGGGTGATTATTGCCCCGAGCTTTGCTGATATTTTCTATAATAACTGCTTTAAGAACGGCTTGTTACCCATTGTTCTTGATGAAGAAATTGTTGATAAGTTGTTCCGTGAAACAGAGGCTAATGACGGTTATGAGTTAACGGTGGACCTGGAAGCTCAGACAGTGACCACTCCGTCCGGTGAGTCGTACGGCTTTGAGGTCGACAATTTCCGCCGTCACTGCCTGCTTAACGGCCTTGATGATATCGGTGTGACCCTTGAAGATGCCGATGCCATTCGCGCCTACGAAGATGCTCGCCGCCAGACTGCCCCCTGGTTGTTTAACGCTGGAAACTGATAAACAAGGATTTTGATATGTCCCGTAATGTGTTGCTTCTGCCGGGTGACGGCATTGGTCCGGAAATTGTTGCTGAAGCGGAAAAGGTTCTGAACAAGGTCAATGATCAGTTCAATCTTGGCCTGACCTTCGACAAGGCTCTGGTAGGTGGTGCGGCGATCGATGCCACGGACTCACCGCTGCCGGACGAAACCCTGGAGAAGGCGCGCAATGCCGACGCCATTCTGCTGGGTGCCGTCGGCGGTCCTCAGTGGGATAGCCTGCCGATGGCCAAGCGCCCGGAGAAGGGCTTGCTGGGTTTGCGGTCCAACCTTCAGCTGTTCGCCAACCTGCGCCCTGCCATCCTGTACCCGCAATTGGCCTCCGCTTCTTCCCTGAAGCCGGAAGTGGTTTCTGGCCTGGATATCCTGATCGTGCGCGAGCTGACCGGCGGTATCTATTTTGGACAGCCCCGCGGTGTACGCGAGCTGGAGAATGGTGAACGCCAGGGCTACAACACCTATCAATACACTGAGTCCGAGATTCGCCGCATCGGCCGCGTCGCCTTTGAGGCAGCCCAACAGCGTGGCAAGAAGCTGTGCTCAGTAGACAAGGCCAACGTACTGGAAGTAACCGTGCTGTGGCGCGAAGTCATGGAAGATCTGAAGCGGGAATACCCGGATGTCGAGTTGTCCCACATGTACGTGGATAACGCCGCCATGCAGCTGGTGCGCGCACCCAAACAATTCGATGTGATTGTGACTGGTAACATGTTTGGTGATATTCTTTCTGACGAAGCGGCTATGCTCACCGGCTCCATCGGCATGTTGCCGTCGGCGTCGCTGAACTCTGAAAAGCAGGGCATGTACGAGCCTTGCCACGGTTCGGCTCCGGATATTGCCGGGCAGGGCATTGCCAACCCGTTGGCCACCATCATTAGTGCAGCCATGATGCTGCGTTATAGCCTGAATGAGGAAAAAGCCGCAGAAGCGATTGAAGCGGCGGTCAGCAAGGTACTGGATCAGGGGCTGCGCACCGCAGACATCATGTCAGACGGTGGTAAGAAGGTTTCAACCCGGGAAATGGGTGAAGCTGTTCTCAATGCGCTTTGAGTCAGCCCTGATTCGCTAAACCGAGACCCGACAGTGGCGCGATGCTGCCACTGCGGGATCATCCATCCTGTCCCTGCCAGCGATAACGGTAGCGGGCGGGCATAATGTGAGGTTCAAAGGTCGCACATGAAGCGAGTTGGACTTGTAGGTTGGCGTGGCATGGTGGGCTCAGTCCTCATGCAGCGCATGCGTGAAGAAAACGATTTTGCCGACATCGATCCGGTGTTTTTTACCACTTCCCAGGCGGGCAAGCCGGCCCCGGACGTAGGCAAAGAAGGCGTTCCGCCACTCCAGGATGCCTTTGATATCGACATCCTGAAAGGCATGGACGTTATCCTGACCTGTCAGGGCGGTGATTACACCTCAGCGGTTTACCAGAAGCTGCGCGATGCAGGTTGGAACGGCTACTGGATTGACGCGGCATCGTCCCTGCGGATGGTGGATCACTCCGTCATCGTGCTGGACCCGGTCAACCGCAACGTAATCGATGCCGCCCTGGATAAGGGCGTAAAAGATTACATTGGCGGTAACTGCACCGTGAGCCTGATGATGCTGGCCCTGGGTGGTCTGCTGGAGCAGGATTTGATTGAGTGGGTCTCTCCGATGACCTATCAGGCGGCTTCCGGTTCCGGTGCCCAGAACATGCGGGAACTGCTGAGCCAGATGGGCGCGTTGAATGAGAGCGTCAAGTCTGAGCTGGCCGATCCTTCCTCCGCCATCCTGGAAATCGACCGCAAGGTGACTGACACCATGCGTTCCGGTGATTTTCCCACCGAGCACTTCGGTGTGCCCCTGGCGGGCAGCCTGATTCCGTTTATCGACAAGCAGCTCGATAACGGCATGAGCAAGGAAGAGTGGAAGGCGGGCGTTGAGACCAACAAGATTCTTGGCCGCAGCGACAATCCGATTCCTATCGACGGCATCTGTGTTCGTATTGGCGCCATGCGCTCTCACAGCCAGGCGTTGACGATCAAGCTCAAGAAAGACCTGTCGGTTTCGGAAATCGAGGGTATCCTTGCCAAGGCCAACGACTGGGTGAAAGTCATCCCGAATGATCGTGATGCCACCATGCAGGAACTCACACCGGCGAAAGTGACCGGCACCCTGAGTATCCCCATTGGGCGGATTCGCAAGTTGTCCATGGGGCCGGAATACATTTCTGCGTTTACCGTGGGTGACCAGTTGCTGTGGGGGGCCGCTGAGCCTCTGCGCCGCATGTTGCGGATTCTGCAGGAACGTTAAATAGTGTTACACAGTGGTAATTAATGCCAACTGTGTCCGGTTTTTCGTATGCCGGAGTGGGGCGGAGGCTGATTTCAGCGTCCGCCCCTGTTATTTTCAGGGCTGTTAAGGAGTTCCGCCCGATTGGTAAAAAAACGGTGCAAGGATTGCGGCTGATTGATTGATAAAAGAGGCTTTATCAACAATACTTGCCAAACTGAACGGTATAATTGCGATATAACAACGAGAACTAAAAAGACGGAAGTCATCCAACCTCGTCCGATTCTGTTGAGATACAGCAGTAAAGAATAACGGAGACTGGAAAGGAAAAAGCATGAAGGTACGCAAGCTTGCGGTTGCCATGGCGCTGGCGGGAGGGCTCGGTTCCGGTGTCGCTCAGGCGTTGGGGCTGGGGGAAATTGAACTGCAGTCCTGGCTGAATGAGCCCCTGGATGCGGAAATATCACTCCGTGAAAGTCGTGGGGTGGATCCCGGTGATGTATTTGTAAATGTTGCACCGGAAGCCGCTTATCAGCGGATTGGCATTGATCGCCACCAGTTTCTGAGCAGGCTGAGGTTTGAGGTGGTTACCGCTTCTGACGGCAGTCTCGTTGTTAACGTCTCTTCCCGGGAGCCGCTCCGGGAACCTTACCTGAATTTTCTGTTGGAGCTGACCTGGCCTAATGGCCGACTGATGCGGGAATATTCGGTGCTGGTAGATCCACCAGTGTATGCCGAAGATTCCGGTGTTCAGGAGCAGGTGAGTGCGCCTTCGCCAGCGCCAGCAAGTCCAAGGCAGGCAGCGCCCCGTAGCCAGGAGTCTGTGCGTCGCCAGGCCCAGGCCGAGAGTTCACTTGCCCGGGGTTATCAGGCTGACACGTTCGGCCCGACCGGTCCATCAGACACACTCTGGACCATCGCCCAGCGTGTCCGCCCGGACAGCTCTGTGTCCATGCAGCAGGTTATGCTGGCCCTTCAGGATCAGAACCCCAATGCCTTTATGGGCGGCAACATCAATCGGTTGAAGCGTGGTGAAGTCCTGCGAGTTCCGACTATGGAACAGATCCGCAGCCGGAGCCAGGCAGAAGCCAACCGCGTTGTTGCACAGCAAAACGAGGCGTTCCAGTCCCGTACCGTCGATGCCACTCGTACTGCTGAGGCAGAATCCGCTCCAGCGCCTACCCAAGCGGGTGCAGCCGGTGACGAATTGCGCCTGCTGGTAGCCGATGGTGAATCTCGCGATGTTACCGAGGGTGGCTCTGCTGGCGGTGACGGCGATTTGCCGGGCGGCAGCGACGTAGGCTCAGCGGTAGCAATGGAAGAACTGGAAGCCACGCGTCGCGAAAACGAAGAATTGAACAGCCGCCTGGCGGATCTTCAGGATCAGGTGTCCACCCTGCAGCGTCTGTTGGAGCTCAAGAACAGCCAACTTGCAGATTTGCAGGGTATGACGGCTGAAGAGGCAGCAGCGGCAGATCAGCTCCCGGACGACGAGGCCGAAGAACTGGCGGCAGTTGACGGCGCTGACGAGGTCGCCGAGGACGATTCGGAAGCGCTCGAAGAGATGCCCGCAGCTGAGGGTGGCGAGCAGGCCGCAATGGATGAGCTGACAGACGACAGTGGCGTTGATGGCGCCGGTGAGGAAGTCGCGACTACCGAATCCGCGCAACCCGTCGATGAAGCGGCAGAGCAGGAAGCGGATGAGACAGACGTGGCCGCCGCTCCGGCAGCGGAGCAGCCCCGCGAACAGCCTCGCCAGCCAGCGCCTGTTGCCCCTCCCGCCGCGGAGAAGGGTTTCCCCGGTAATGTGATTGACGCCATTTCGAACAATCCGATGTACCAGATTGCCCTTGGCGGTGGCCTGGTTCTGCTCTTGCTGTTGCTTCTGCTGGTTGCACGCCGGAACGCCAATCGTGAAAAGGCATTCTACGATCAACTCAACAGCGAGGACGGTAGCGAAAGCGATTCGTTTGATCTGAGCCTGGAAGACGAAGCTGGCGATCAGCAAGAAGGCGCTGATGCCCTGGCCGAAGCCGACACCTACATTGCCTATGGTCGTCATGATCAGGCAGCACAGGTACTTGAAACCGCCATTTCCCGGGAGCCGAGCCGCACTGATCTCCGGTTGAAGCTGCTTGGGGTATACGCGGACAGTCAGGATCGTGATTCGTTCGAGAAACAGTACGGTGAAATTGAGGCCCTGGAAGACGAAGCTGCTATTGAGCAGGCAACGGTTCTCCGCGAGCGCCTTGAAGAAGCTGAGTCTATGCCAAGCATCGACGACCTTGAGTCCCAGCTGCGGTCTGATTCCTTCAGCACTTCGGTGGCGACAGAGGGGGAGTCTGGTCAGGCGTCCGAGACAGATCAGGAAGACGAATTACCGTCTGATGATGAGTGGCAACTGTCCGATGACTTGAAAGCAGACGAGTTTGAGGCCCGTCCCGAGCCTGAACAGGAGAACGAGTTCGGAGAACTGGAATCAGACGTTGAGAAGGAGACTGATTCTCCCGACGATCTGATTGAATACGACCTTTCCGGCCTTGAGGCATCTGAAGAAGATGAATCCGCCGTCGACATTTCAGAAGAGCAGGATTTCTCTTCTCTGGAAATGGATCTTGAAGACTCGGGCGAGGCCAAAGCCGAAGAAGAGGATCTGAGTTTCGATTTCGAGTCTGCGCTTGAAGACGAAGCCACCGAAGAGCCGGCGGTTGAGGCAGCGGAAGAGGAGTCCCTGGATTTCGGACTGGAAGATGAGTCTGATAAAGCAGAACAGGTTGGCGGTGCGGAAGCCGATGAGGATGAATTGTCGGGCGACGTGGATGCCCTGGATGAGTCCTTCCTGGACGAGCTTGACGCCGAGCTGGACAAGGTTGCTGAGGAAGAAGGCGAGCCGGAAGGGTTAGACCTGGACGAGTCTACGCTGGACGACTTGGAGCTTGACGTGTCTGACGAAGATCTCGCCCTGATGGAAGAGTTCTCTGAGTCTGATGAGCAGCCCGCAGGTCCGGAACAGGAAGCCGCATCCCTGGATGAAGAGCTTGGTCTGGAAGACGCCTTCAGCAGCGAAGAACCGGCTGACTCAGAGCCGCCAAGTGAACAGGCTCAGGAGGGTGAGCCCGGGGCTACTGAGCAGGAGGCTGATGCCATGGATGACGATCTGGTTCCGCTGGCGTCCGAATCGCTGGACGGAAAGCCGGAGCAAAGTTCCGCGCTTGATATCGATGAGGAGTCATTGGGCGAGGACGATGATTTCGATTTCCTTGCCGGGACTGACGAAGCAGCCACCAAACTCGATCTGGCCCGGGCCTACATCGAGATGGGGGACAGCGACGGAGCCCGTGATATCCTTGAAGAGGTTGCTCTGGAAGGAAACGACGAGCAGAAGGCGGAAGCTCAGGAGCTCCTTAAAAATCTTTCCTGATCCGTTATAATCTCGTTATATCGGCAACAGCGCCGGCCATAAGGCCGGCGCTTTGTTTTTCAGTGAACCCTTTTCGACGGACCAATCCTTGTTTCTCAATTCTCAGCCTTTGACCACAGATAATGCGATCGGTAACGGTCGGGTAGCCATTGCGTTTGAATACGACGGTCGCGGGTTTCATGGCTGGCAACTCCAGAAAAGTGGTGTCCGGTCAGTGGAGAGCGTGCTGGCCAGGGCCGTGTCCAGGGTTGCTGATCACCCGGTTGACCTGGTGTGCGCGGGGCGTACGGATGCCCGCGTTCATGCGAGCTTTCAGGTGGCCCATTTTGATACTCCCTCGGTGAGGAATCTCCGCTCCTGGGTCATGGGCATGAATACCGCCTTGCCGGATGATATTTCCGTGCACTGGGCGGGTAACGGGGTGGCAGATTTTCATGCACGTTTCTCGGCGGTTTATCGTCGCTACCGGTATGTTATTCTGAATCGTCCTGTCAGGCCCGGGATTCAGCGGGGGCAGGTGAGCTGGACCTTTCGGCCGCTTGACGTTGCCAGTATGCACAGGGCGGCTCAGGTGCTTGTCGGTGAACACGACTTCAGTTCGTTCCGGGCAGCCGGTTGTCAGTCCAGAACGCCGGTTCGTTATCTGGAGCGGATTTCGGTAACCCGAAAGGGCGACTATGTCGTAATAGATGTTCAGGCCAACGCTTTTCTACACCATATGGTGCGCAACATTGCCGGCGCCTTGATGGCCGTAGGGGCGGGCAAGCAGCCTGAACCATGGATTGGTGAGGTGTTGGCCAGCAAAGATCGCAAGTTGGCGGGTGTGACCGCACCACCGGACGGACTCTATCTTGTGGATGTTGGCTACCCGGATCAGTACGGAATACCGCGGGCTCTGTGCGGCCCCGGTTTCGTAAGTCCCTGGTTCACTGACGGTGAGAACGGTCCTATTGAGCCAACGCATATTCACCCCAAACAACCGGTGTCAGAAACATGACCACCCGTGTAAAAGTTTGCGGCTTGACCCGGCCCGAAGATATTGACGTCGCGGTAAGGTGCGGCGCAGATGCGATCGGTCTGGTGTTCTATGAGCCGAGCCCACGCTCGGTCACGGTTGAGCATGCCAGGGCGCTGGCGGATCGAATACCTGCCTTCGTCACGCTGACCGGTTTGTTTGTGAATCCGGATGTCCGGTTTGTCGAGAGTGTGCTGGATCAGGTTCCGCTGGATCTGTTGCAGTTCCACGGCGATGAATCCCCGGACTTCTGTGACAGCTTCGGACGCCGCTGGATTAAAGCGGTCAGGGTTCGCGAAGAGGGTCAGATAGAGAAGGCCTTTGATGACTATCGCAAGGCCTCCGGCCTTCTGGTTGATGCCTGGGATCCGAATCGCTATGGGGGAACTGGGCAGTCCTTCAACTGGGCATTGATTCCTGAACACCGGCCGTTACCCCTGATATTGGCCGGTGGGTTGTCTTCTGCTAACGTAGCCCGCGCCATTGAAGAAGTCAGGCCCTGGGCTGTCGACGTAAGCGGAGGGGTGGAGCAGAGTAAGGGCAAGAAAGACGCCACCAAACTATCCGATTTTATGAAAGAGGTTCACCGTGTCTGTAAAACTGACTGAAGAGATGTTGAAGGCGCTTCCGGATGCGAAAGGTCACTTCGGTGCCTTCGGTGGCCGGTTTGTTTCTGAAACCCTGATGGACTCGTTGATGACGCTGGAGAAAGAGTATCTCCGGCTGAAAGATGATGCCGAATTCCAGGCCACTTTCGATAAAGACCTGGCGGACTATGTGGGGCGTCCCAGTCCATTGTATTTTGCCGAGCGACTGACCAGGGAAACCGGTGGTGCCCAGATCTGGCTGAAGCGTGAAGACCTCAACCATACCGGTGCTCATAAGGTGAACAACACCATTGGCCAGGCGCTTCTGGCGAGTTTCCTGGGCAAGAAACGAATTATTGCTGAAACCGGGGCCGGACAGCATGGTGTGGCAACCGCAACGGTCTGTGCGCGGCTTGGGCTTGAGTGCCATGTGTTCATGGGGGCGGAAGACGTCAAACGCCAGTCCCTCAACGTCTACCGGATGAAGCTCCTCGGGGCCACCGTGCATGCGGTCCAGAGCGGCACCAAAACCCTGAAAGATGCCATGAACGACGCCATGCGTGACTGGGTGGCCAATGTTGATGAAACCTTCTATATCATCGGTACCGTGGCCGGCCCGCATCCTTATCCACTGCTGGTTCGCGATTTCCAGTCGGTGATTGGTCGGGAAACCCGTCGCCAGGCCCTTGAGCAGGCGGGTAAACTGCCGGATGCGCTGGTAGCCTGTGTTGGTGGCGGCTCTAATGCTATCGGCATGTTCTATCCGTTCCTGTCTGATGAAAACGTTGAGCTTTATGGTGTTGAAGCAGGCGGCCTGGGTATCGAAACCGGTCAGCATGCCGCACCTTTGTGTGCCGGGCGCCCGGGGGTTCTTCACGGTAACCGTACTTACCTGATGGAAGACGAAAACGGCCAGATCGCAGCAACCCATTCGGTCAGCGCTGGCCTGGATTATCCGGGAGTAGGCCCAGAGCACTCCTGGTTGAAAGACATCGGTCGCGCCAATTATGTCTCGGTCACCGATGACGAAGCGCTGGATGGTTTCCGCAAGCTGACCCGTGTTGAAGGTATTATGCCGGCGCTGGAAACCGCCCATGCGGTTGCCTACGCGCTTAAGCTGGCAGCAACCATGGACAAGGACAAGATGATCGTGATCAATGTCTCCGGCCGTGGCGACAAGGATATTCACACCATTGCCCAGTTGGATGGCATTGAGATCTGAAGGTATCAGGAGCAGGCATGAGCCGAATTGAAGGCGTACTGAAATCATTGAAAGAGCAGGGTCGTAAGGCGCTGATCCCTTATATCACCGCCGGTGACCCAGAGCCGGGGCAGACGGTCAGCCTGATGCACACCCTGGTGGATGCTGGCTCGGACATCATTGAGTTGGGCGTGCCGTTCTCCGATCCCATGGCGGACGGGCCTGTTATCCAGCTTGCCTGTGAGCGAGCCCTGGTGCACGGCACGTCCCTGCGCCAGGTCATCGGAATGGTCAAGGAATTCCGGAAGACCAACACCACCACACCGGTGGTACTGATGGGGTACCTGAACCCGATGGAAGCCATGGGTTACGAGGCGTTTGCGGATGCTGCGGCCGATGCCGGTGTAGACGGTATCCTCACCGTTGACCTGCCGCCGGAAGAGGCCGAAGACGTAGCTCCATTGTTTTCTGCCCGTAACATGGACCCAATCTTCCTGCTGGCGCCCACCACCACGGATGAGCGCATCAAGGCAATCAGCGAACACTCCTCCGGTTATGTGTACTATGTTTCAATCAAGGGCGTGACTGGGTCGGCAACCATCAATGTTGATGAAGTGGCGAAAAAAGTGGCCCATGTGCACGAACTGACGGCGCTGCCGGTCGGTGTCGGATTCGGAATTCGGGATGCGGAGACAGCGGCTGCCGTTGGCAAAGTATCCGATGGTGTAATTGTCGGAAGCGTGCTGGTCGATACAATAGCCCGACACCAGACAGATCCCGAAGCCCTGGCCAAGGCGCTGACTGATCTGTTGCACCCGATGCGTGAAGCCCTGGATAGTCTGGCATCCTGAGGGGCCGGCTTCCAGGCATCAAAGGACAGGATGAAAGCATGAGTAACTGGCTGGATAAGATCATGCCGAGCAAGATTCGCTCGGAATCGCGGCAACGTACCGGGGTGCCGGAAGGGCTGTGGAAGAAGTGCCCCAAGTGCGGGGCGTTTTTATACAAGCCTGAACTCGAGAAAAACCTGGACGTCTGCCCGAAGTGTAACCACCACCTGCGTGTCTCTGCCCGGCGCCGGCTGGACATCTTCCTCGACAAGGACGGCCGCGAAGAAATAGCCGCAGAACTGGAGCCTTCGGATCGGCTCAAGTTCAAGGACAGCAAGCGCTACAAGGACCGGCTTTCAGCAGCCCAGAAAGCAACCGGCGAAAAAGACGCCCTGGTCGCTATGAAGGGTTCAACGATGGGCGTTCCCTTGGTGGCTTGTGCTTTCGAGTTCAACTTCCTGGGCGGTTCCATGGGCCAGGTGGTTGGTGAGAAGTTCGTACAGGCGGCCAATGTTTCCCTTGAGCACCGTATTCCCCTGGTCTGCTTTTCTGCCAGCGGTGGCGCCCGTATGCAGGAGGCCATTCTGTCGTTGATGCAGATGGCAAAGACCGCTGCAGTGCTGGAGAAGCTCAAGCAGGAAGGCATTCCCTACATTTCGATCATGACTGATCCGGTGTTCGGCGGAGTGTCTGCCAGCCTCGCGATGCTGGGCGATCTCAATATAGCCGAGCCTTATGCGCTGATCGGTTTTGCTGGCCCCCGGGTGATTGAGCAGACCGTCCGTGAGAAACTGCCGGAAGGTTTCCAGCGCAGTGAATTCCTGCTGGAACACGGTGCTATCGATATGATTCTGCACCGGCACCAGATGCGCGAGCGGGTAGCCCACGTTCTTGCCAAGTTCACCGGCCAGGAAAAGCCCGGCACAGAAGCTCCCATCGAGTTTGAGATCACGGAAAAACCCGACACAGATGAACCCTCCTAGCACTGATGCAAGGCCCGTACCGGTCCCTCCCGGGGCCGGTGCGTCTGTTGAAAAGTGGCTTCAGTATCTGGAAGCCATTCATCCCACCGAAATTGACCTTGGCCTGGATCGGGTTCTGGTGGTTTTGCGCCGCCTGTTTCCACGAAAGCCAGCAGCGCGAATCATCACTGTAGCGGGCACCAACGGCAAAGGCACGACCGTGGCGGCCCTCGAGTCGCTTTTGCGGGCAGCCGGGCGAACCACCGGAGCTTATACCTCTCCCCATCTTCAGCGTTATAACGAGCGAGTACGGATTAACGGTCAGGATATCAGCGATGCAGCGTTGATATCCGCGTTCGAACAAGTGGAGGCGGCACGGGGTAAGGTTTCCCTGACCTACTTTGAGTTCGGAACCCTGGCAGCCTTCGTGGCACTCGCCGACGCGGGTGTTGAAGACTGGATTCTGGAGGTCGGCCTGGGTGGACGCCTGGATGCCGTTAATGTGCTGGATGCCGACTTCGCGGTGATCACCTCGATTGATATCGACCATATTGGATTTCTGGGCGATAACCGGGAAGTGATCGGCTTCGAGAAGGCCGGTATTCTGCGGCCCGGGATTACTGCGGTTTGTGCAGATCCGGAGCCTCCCGCCTCTGTGCTTCAGCAGGCCGCCGCGCAGAAGGTCAATCTTCAGGTGACCGGGCGTGATTACCAGCTCAGGCTGGTTGGCGATTCCGTTGAGCTGACGATCGAGGGGCTCAGTATAACCCTGCCGGCCGGCCCGTTACCTGTCGAAAGTGTTGCCGCAGCAGTGGTGTTGGCCCGGGTGCTGGCGCCAACCATGACTGTCAGCCTGTTAGCAGATACAGCCAAGTCTGTAACGGTGCCGGGACGTTTTGAGCGGTTGAGAACAAAGCCGGATGTGATCGTGGATGTTGGTCACAATCCCCATGCCGCACGCTGGTTGGCCCAGCGGCTTGAGTTGCAGCGGTCAGGGCAGGGCAAGGTGTTCGGTGTTTATGCGGCTCTGGCGGATAAAGACGTGGAGGGGGTAATGCGGGCCATGGCGCCAGTTGTTGGGCGCTGGTGGTTCGCCGGTCTTGATGTGCCGCGCGGGCTGGAGGTGCAGGCTCTGGTGGAGCGGGCGCGGGCTTGCGGGATTACGGGTTGCACGGCGTCAGAGTCTGTGGGTGATGCCATGTCTTCGGCATTGGCAGAGGCCGGCGAGAAAGACACCATCGTGGTATTCGGTTCGTTCTACACCGTTGCTGAGGCCCGGGCCCGACTTGTCGGCGAAGTCTCTTAAACTTTGTCCATGGCAGGCGCCGGAGCTTTGTGTTAACGGCACTCGGCGGTTAGTATCAGTATCAAACTGTTAGGTTAAGGGAGCCCTTTCTCGTGAACGGATTGAAACAAAGAATCATTGGTGCACTGGTTCTGGTCTCCCTGGCTGTGATTTTTGTGCCGATGATATTTGACGAGCCCCATTCCGAGCGCCAGTCCCGGCCTGTCACCATCCCCGAGGAGCCGCCGTTCCCTGAAGTGGACGTTCCCCCGGAGCCGGCCCTTGGCGGCAGCGACTACGGCATGAATTCCGCGCCTCAGGACACTCCCGCTACGGAATCGGCTCCCGGTTATCGACTGATTGAAGGTGTTGAGGAGTCCGCGTCAGAATCATCCAGCGCACGCGAGCCCGCGCCCCAGGTAGCAGAGCCGGTTACCCGCACGACGGATAGCAATGCCGCCAGCTCAGAGCCTCAGCCACAGGTTTCGCAACCCTCAGAGCCGGCAACTTCTACCAGCTCGGCCGATGAATCCGCTGAGTTCACGCGGTCACTTGACGGTGCCTGGGTTGTCCAGCTGGGCAGCTTTGGTAATGCCGATAATGCCCGCCGACTGCGCGACAATGTTCGCGACATGGGGTACGGCGCCCACCTACAGCAAGTGGAGCGCGGCGACACCACGTTGACCCGGGTGTTCAGCGGGCCATTTGTCAACAAGTCCGAGGCCGAAGCCGCCAAGAAAGCCCTGGATGATGCCTTCTCACTTAACAGCCTGGTTACCTCCGGCGGAAAGTGATCCGGTGACTTGCAATTTATGAGCCTCAGGCGGTTTGGTGGCGCCCGGTTTCCTGTTAGAATTCGCGCTTCCTTTTCTCCATCGGGTTTTTCATGGACGCGCTGATCTGGATTGACTGGGTCATCATTGCTCTGATTGCTGTTTCCACGCTTATCAGTCTGAAGCGGGGCTTTGTTCGCGAAGCCCTGTCGCTGGTGACCTGGGTTGGGGCATTCATCATTGCCCGCACGTTCCATCCTCAGATGCAGTCATTGCTTGAATCCACCGTGGAAACACCACTGGTGCGTCTGATTGCGGCCTTTGCGATTCTGTTTTTCGGCACCCTGATTGTGGGCGCTATTATCAATAATATGATTGGTCATCTGGTGCGGGTGACCGGATTGTCAGCCACCGACCGCGTTCTCGGCATGGGGTTCGGGTTGCTACGGGGTGTGGTGGTAGTGATTGTTGGTATCGCGTTTACCCGCTACACACCGCTTGCCGAAGATACCTGGTGGAGAACGTCCGTGATGATCGACCGTCTGGCGGTGGTCGAAGACTGGTCCCGTCGAACCCTGGGTGATGAATTTGCCCGGTTCCTGGGCCCCGAAGCAGGGGCCGGGTACAGCACCGAATCCTCAACAGAGCAGGAAGGCGTGGAACCCACGCCTGCATCCCGTTAACATTCAGATTTAACACTCGGAGAGTTCCCCAGCCATGTGCGGCATTGTCGGTATTGTCAGTACTTCAAACGTCAACCAGCTTCTTTACGATGCACTGACTGTTCTTCAGCACCGTGGCCAGGATGCGGCGGGTATTGTGACTTTTCAGGATAACCGGTTTTTTCTGCGCAAGGACAATGGCCTCGTCCGGGATGTATTCCATACCCGGCATATGCGCAGGCTGGTAGGCAATGTGGGGATCGGTCACGTCCGTTACCCCACCGCTGGCAGTTCAAGCTCTGCCGAGGCCCAGCCGTTTTACGTGAACAGCCCCTACGGCATTACTCTGGCGCACAACGGCAACCTGACCAATGCCGATGACCTGAGCAGCGATTTGTTCCGCACCGATCTGCGCCACATCAACACCAATTCCGATTCCGAAGTGTTGCTCAACGTATTTGCCCATGAGCTGCAGAAGCTTGGGAAACTGAACCCGACCAAAGATGAGATTTTTTCCGCCGTCCGCGCCGTGCACAAGCGATGCCGGGGTGCCTATGCCGTTATCGCGATGATTACCGGCTACGGCATTGTCGGTTTCCGGGACCCCAATGGCATTCGCCCGGCCTGTTACGGTGTGCGGGAAAGCGAAGACGGCCAGAAAGAATACATGATCGCCTCGGAGAGCGTGGCTCTGAACGCCGCCGGTTTCGAGATCGTTCGGGATATTGCACCGGGTGAAGCGGTTTATATCGAAACCGATGGTACCCTCTACACCGAGCAATGTGCGGAATCCCCGAAGCTGTATCCATGCATCTTCGAGCACGTCTATTTTGCGCGCCCTGACTCCATCATGGACCGCGTGTCGGTTTACAAGGCACGACTGCGCATGGGCGAAACCCTGGCAGACAAGGTGCTCAGGGAGCGGCCGGACCATGACATTGATGTGGTGATCCCGATTCCGGACACCAGCCGGACTTCGGCCATGCAGATGGCCTATCAGTTGGGCGTCAAATACCGCGAAGGCTTTATCAAGAACCGCTATATCGGGCGGACGTTTATCATGCCCGGCCAGAAAATGCGGAAAAAGTCGGTGCGCCAGAAGCTTAATCCCATAGACCTGGAGTTCCGCGGCAAGAACGTCATGCTGGTGGATGATTCCATCGTCCGGGGAACCACCTGTAAGGAAATCGTTCAGATGGCCCGGGACGCCGGTGCCCGGAACGTCTACTTCGCCTCGGCAGCGCCGCCTGTGCGTTATCCCAACGTGTACGGCATTGATATGCCCTCGGCCAGTGAGCTGATTGCCCACGACCGTTCGGTGGAGGAGGTTCGGGAGCAGATTGGTGCTGACTGGCTGGTATATCAGGACCTGGAAGACCTGATTACTTGTGTCAACGATGTCAACGACGATATCGATGGTTGGGAGTGCTCGGTGTTTACCGGTGATTACGTAACCGGTGACGTGGACGAAGCCTACCTGCGCCGGCTCGAAGACCTGCGTAAAGACGAGAAGCGTCCCGGTGGGCAGATCATCGACGGTGATAATGCCATTATCGACCTCCATAATGACGAAGACTGAACCCCTAACGCCCGTGCCAGGAGAACACTATGACAGTCGGCCGTGAAGAACATCTCTGGATTCCTGAATCGGATCTGGACGGTATGTCAGTGGATACCCTGGCCGTGAGGGCAGGGCAGGTCCGCACCGGTCAGTTGGAGCACAGCGACGCCATCTTTCCGACCTCCAGTTTCGTCTATGGCAGTGCCGCCCAGGCTGCAGCCCGTTTTGGTGGTGAGGAGCCCGGTAACATCTATTCCCGTTTTACCAATCCCACGGTCCAGGGTTTTGAGGCCCGCATCGCTGCCATGGAAGGTGGAGAAAAGGCCGTTGCCACTGCCTCGGGCATGGCGGCCATCCTGAGTACCTGTATGGCGTTGCTGCAGTCCGGAGATCACGTTATCTGTTCCCGTGGCGTGTTTGGTACCACCAACGTCTTGTTCCAGAAGTATATGGCGCGTTTCGGGGTTGAAACCACGTTCCTTAGCCTGACCGATGCAGACGGCTGGGAGGCAGCAGTCCGGCCAGAAACCCGGATGCTGTTTATTGAAACGCCATCCAACCCGCTTTGTGAAATCGCTGATATGGACGCGTTGTCTGCGTTGGCGAGGGCCAACGATGCCCTGTTTGTGGTGGATAACTGTTTCTGTACGCCGGTATTGCAGCGACCCCTTGAGCAAGGTGCGGATCTGGTGATTCATTCAGCCACAAAGTATCTGGATGGCCAGGGCCGTTGTGTTGGCGGGGTAGTGGTGGGGCCTGCCAGGTATCTGGATGAGATCTACGGGTTCCTGCGATCTGCCGGGCCCACCATGAGCCCGTTCAATGCCTGGGTGTTCCAGAAAGGGCTGGAAACCTTACCGATCCGTATGCGAGCCCACTGCAACAATGCGTTAGAGTTGGCGAATTGGCTGGAAAGCCAGCCGAGCGTGGAAAAGGTGTTCTACGCTGGTCTTGAAAGCCATCCCCAGCATCAGCTGGCGAAAAAGCAACAGGACGGGTTTGGCGGAATTGTGTCGTTTCTGGTTAAAGGGGGCAGAGAAGAAGCCTGGCGCTTTATTGATGCCACCCGAATGATTTCAATCACAGCGAATCTGGGTGATGTGAAAACCACCATCACCCACCCGGCGACGACAACCCATGGCCGGTTATCTCCCGAGGATAAAGACAAGGCGGGCATCACCGAGAATCTGATCCGGTTGTCTGTTGGCATTGAAGCCATTGATGACCTGAAAACCGATCTGACACGGGGTTTTCAGGCGCTGAAAGACTAAACTCACTGACGGTTTGAGCATTCATGGCGGAATCCGCTAAAGCGAAACAAACAGCATCGACGGAACTGACAGAAAAACAACAGCGCTTTCGCCGCCTGATGGCCCAAGGGGCCAGAGAGGGTGCGGTTATCGGCATGATTGTGCTGTGCATCTATCTGGCGATGGCGCTGTTTACCTTCAGTGCGTCTGACCCCGGGTGGGCGAGTATCGGCCACGATACCCGCGTGGATAACGCCGCCGGGCGCTCCGGCGCCTGGCTCGCAAGCCTGCTGGTAGACTTCTTCGGGCAGGTTTCCTGGCTTTTCCCGGTGATGATTGCCGGTTATGCCGTCATGCTGATCCGTCGCAGGCACGAGTCACTCGACCTCCATTGGCCACTGTTCATGGTTCGCTTTGGCGGGTTTCTGCTGATTTTGTTGTCGGCCACTAGCCTGCTTTCCCTTTATTCGGTATTTGGCCTTGGTGCCTCCTCCGGCGGTGTACTGGGCACGGCGGTTTCAGAAGCTATGGTGCGCTTCTTCAATCTGCCGGCCACCACGCTGTTGCTGATCGCGATCTTCCTGTTCGCCCTGACCGTGACCGTCGGCCTGTCCTGGTTCCGCTTGATGGACCATGTTGGTGGATTCACTCTGAAAACCGGGCGCTGGCTTCAGTCGCTGTTTAAAAGTAGCGAGCGCAAAGCGAAAAACCCCGGTGCGCCAGCCAGTGCTCGCCCTGATCCAGAGCCTCCGGTCGTCAAAGATCGGGTGGCAAGAACCGATCCCGTAACAGAAAAACCACGTCAGAAAGATGCCTGGTGGCGTCGTTTTTTCCGCCGTAAAGCGAAAACGGCCGATAATGGACCCCCAAAGGACAGAAGCAAAGCTCGCAAGGAACCGGCTATTGACGGGCTTCCTGAAATTGAACCAGAACCCGCAAGACTGGAAAGTTTCAGCTCAGGGGATCGGGATGAAACGCCTCGCAAGGCGGCCGCGCCCCAGCAGCCCAAGCCCGCGAACCGGGCACTGAAAATTGCCCCGTTCAAGAGGGATGATCAGGGGCCCGCCGACAAGAAAGCCAACAGGAAGCAGGGCTCTTTGCTGGAAGACATTGAGAGCCTGATTCCGCCGATTTCCTTGCTGGACCCGCCAGAGGAACACAAAGAAAAGGGCTACTCGGAAGAGTCCCTGGAGCACATGTCGCGCCTGCTCGAAGAGAAACTGGCGGATTTCGGTGTCACGGTTGAGGTGGTCGAGGTCAATCCTGGCCCGGTTATCACCCGATTCGAGATCAAGCCCGCCGCCGGGGTGAAAGTCAGCAAGATTTCCAACCTGGCCAAGGATCTGGCCCGTTCATTGGCGGTGTTGAGTGTGCGGGTGGTGGAAGTCATACCCGGAAAGTCCGTGGTGGGCATCGAGATTCCCAATGAGGAGCGGGAAATCGTTCGTCTGAGTGAAGTGCTTGGGGCCCGGGTATTTACCGAGTCGTCATCGCCGCTGACCCTGGCGCTGGGTAATGATATTGGTGGTAATCCGATGGTGGCCAACCTGGCCAAGATGCCGCACCTGCTGGTGGCCGGTACTACGGGTTCGGGTAAATCGGTCGGGGTCAACGCCATGCTGCTGAGCATGCTGCTCAAGGCCAGCCCCGATGAAGTGCGCTTTATCATGGTGGACCCGAAGATGCTGGAACTGAGCATCTACGATGGCATCCCGCACCTGCTGGCACCGGTTGTGACGGACATGAAAGAAGCCGCCAATGCACTGCGCTGGTGTGTGGCGGAGATGGAGCGGCGCTACCGTTTGATGGCCAGCCTGGGCGTGCGCAACATCGCCGGTTACAACAAGAAGGTGAAAGACGCCCGCGCCGAGGGCGAGCCGTTACTGGATCCTCTCTGGAAACCGGATGAATACCTGGCCAACGACGAACAGGAGCGGCCGGAACTGGAAACCCTGCCGTTCATCGTTGTCGTAATCGACGAATTTGCTGACATGATGATGATTGTCGGCAAAAAGGTGGAAGAGCTGATCGCCCGCATTGCCCAGAAGGCCCGTGCCGCCGGTATCCATCTGATTCTTGCTACCCAGCGGCCATCCGTGGATGTGATCACAGGCCTGATCAAGGCCAATATCCCGACCCGGATGTCGTTCCAGGTGTCGTCCAAGATCGACTCCCGTACCGTGCTTGATCAGGGCGGCGCCGAACAGCTGCTGGGCCACGGCGATATGCTATACCTGCCGCCGGGTTCTGGCCTGCCGGTTCGGGTACACGGAGCCTTCGTTGACGATGACGAAGTACACCGGGTGGTCAGCGCCTGGAAAGCCCGGGGTGAACCGGAATACGTGGATGATGTGCTTAACGGCGCCGAAGGTGAGCACCTGCCGGGCGTGCCAACCCTCAGCGAAGGCGGTGCAGGCGGTGGTGACGAAGGAGACGCTCTGTTCGACGAAGCGGTCGCTTTTGTGACCGAGAACCGACGGGTGTCGATCTCCTCCGTACAACGTAAATTCAAGATCGGCTACAACCGTGCCGCGAACCTGGTGGACGCCATGGAAGCCTCGGGAGTGGTCAGTCCGGCGGGTCATAATGGTGCCAGGGAAGTTCTGGCGCCGCCGCCCCCAAGAGACTAGGAGCAGCATACTTATGATCAGATCTGTCTACACGACGATAGCGGCGCTGTGCATGATGGCCGTCGTGGCCACGGCCTCTGCGGAACAGGGCAACAGCTCTCGCGATGCCGCTGAAGAGCTGGCTTCCATGTTGCGCAGTTACCAAACCTACCAGGCCGATTTCATCCAGATTGTGGTCAATGAAAATGGCAACCGGGTTCAGGAAACCCGCGGCTCCCTGAAGGCCAAGCGCCCGGGACTGTTCTACTGGGAGGCCGGTGCGCCTTTGTCCCAGTTTATTGTCAGTGACGGCGACACGGTGGAGGTTTACGACCCGGATCTGGAACAGGTCACTATTCACACCCTCGATGACCGGGTGCAGACAACACCGGCGCTGCTTTTGAGTGGCGAAGTGGATAATCTTGAGGAAACCTACGATGTGAGTGAGCGCCGGATGGGTGACAATACCCGCGAGTTCACACTGGTTCCCAGGGGCGCCGATTCCCTGTTTACATCCTTGCGTTTGAGCTTCTACAACGGTGAACTTCAGGAAATGAGAATGGAAGATTCGCTGTCTCAACTGAGTATTCTCAGCTTTGACCGGATAACCCTGAATCAGGAACTGGACAACAGTGCCTTCCGCCTGGAATACCCCGAGGAGGTGGATATTATTCGGGACGGTGCCTGATGCAGGACAACCTGTTTGAGCCCGAGGCCGGATTCCAGCCCCTTGCGGCCAGAATGCGGCCGGCCAACCTGGACGAATACGTTGGCCAGGCTCATCTGGTCGGCCCCGGAAAATCGCTCAGGCGCGCCGTAGAGCAGGGCCAACTGCATTCGATGATTCTCTGGGGGCCACCCGGAGTGGGCAAAACCACCTTTGCCCGGCTGTTGGCCAACGTGGGTGACTTGTCCTATGAAACGCTCTCTGCCGTGCTCAGCGGCGTCAAGGATATCCGGGATGTGGTCGAGCGGGCCCGCAGCCGCAAGCAGTCCCAGGGCAGGGACACGCTGCTGTTTGTTGACGAGGTGCACCGGTTCAACAAAAGCCAGCAGGATGCATTTCTCCCACATATTGAAGATGGCACCTTCATTTTTGTGGGTGCCACCACGGAAAACCCCTCTTTCGAACTGAACAGCGCGCTCCTGTCGCGGACCCGCGTGTATGTGCTCAAAAATCTGGACAAGCCGGACATCCTTGAGCTCCTGAATAGAGCATTGGTTTCGCCAGCGGGTTTCGGCGGTACCCTTCAGGTGCCAGCCGGGGTGCTGGATAACATGGCCGAAGCCTCTGGAGGCGATGCCCGGCGTGCTCTGAACATTCTGGAGGTGGCCGCTGACCTGGCCGAGCCGGACGACAGCGGGCAGAACGCCATCACCGCCCAGACACTGGAACAGGTACTGCAAACCAGTCTGCGCCGTTTCGACAAAGGCGGCGATGTGTTCTATGACCAGATCTCCGCGTTGCATAAATCCGTACGGGGCTCCAGCCCCGATGGTTCCCTGTACTGGCTTTGCCGTATGCTGGACGGTGGCTGTGACCCCCTGTATGTGGCGCGGCGCCTGGTGCGGATCGCCAGCGAAGACATCGGTAACGCAGACCCCCGTGCCCTGCAAATTACCATGCAGGCCTGGGATGCCCAGGAGCGGTTGGGGTCGCCGGAAGGGGAGCTGGCGCTGGCCCAGGCCGTCACCTACCTGGCGCTGGCACCAAAGAGTAATGCCGTGTACAAGGCGTTCAACGAGTGCATGGCGGACATCCGAAAGGATCCTGATTACGAAGTGCCGGTGCACTTGCGTAATGCTCCTACCAAGCTGATGAAAAGCCTGGGCCACGGTGATGAATACCGCTACGCCCATGACGAACCGGACGCTTACGCTGCCGGAGAGTCTTACCTGCCTGAAGCGATTCACCAGCGCCGTTACTATCAGCCGGTCATGCGTGGACTGGAGATCAAACTGGCTGACAAGCGCCAGCGCCTGGATGATCTCGATGCCCGAAGCGGCAAAAAGCGTTATTGATCTGACCCTCATGCCGCAAATTACCTGGCCCTCGGCCCGGGGATGGTGGTCAGCAGAACCACGGCAGGTATAATGCCGTGATATCCATACTATTCGTTAACCGGAAAATTCAGGAAGATCATGCTCGATCCGAAACGTGTCCGTTCACAGACTGAAGAAATTGCCCGTCGGCTGGCTATCAAAAACTTCGAGTTTGACGTTGCCACCTTCGAACGCCTTGAGGAACGCCGTCGAGCCATTCAGGTTCGTGCGGAAACGCTGCAGAGCGAGCAGAACAAACGGTCGAAATCCATTGGTAAGGCCAAAGCGGCGGGTGAAGACATCAAACCGCTGCTGGAAGAGGTGGACAATCTCAAGCAGCAGAAGGCCGAAGCTGAGGAGGAGTTGCGCTCAGTACAGGAATCCCTGAACGCGTTTTTTGCCGGCATTCCCAATCTGCCGGATGAAGACGTTCCACCGGGCGCTAACGAAGACGACAACGTAGAGACCCGTGTATGGGGCACGCCGCGTAACTTTGATTTCGAACCCAGAGACCACGTTGCCCTGGGCGAGCAGCTCAAGGGTCTGGACTTCGAGAAGGCCACCCAACTGGCGCATTCCCGCTTTGCCGTCATGCGCGGCCAACTGGCGAAGCTGCATCGGGCACTGGCTCAGTTCATGCTCGACCTGCACACAGAAGAGCATGGCTATACCGAAGCCTATGTGCCGTACCTGGTCAATGCCAACGCGCTGTTCGGTACCGGCCAGCTACCCAAGTTTGAAGAGGATCTGTTCCGTACCGCCGGTGACAACCCGCTGTACCTGATCCCGACGGCCGAAGTACCGGCGACCAACCTGGTGGCCGACAGTATTCTGGAGGCCAGTGAAATGCCGCTGCGGATGGTTTGCCATACCCCCTGTTTCCGCAGCGAAGCGGGTTCCTACGGCCGGGATGTGCGTGGCATGATCCGGCAGCATCAGTTCGACAAGGTTGAACTGGTGCATGTTGTGCGCCCCGAGGACTCCACCGAGGCGCTTGAGCAGCTCACTGGCCATGCCGAGAAGGTGCTGCAGTTGCTGGAACTGCCGTATCGGGTGGTTACCCTGTGTGGCGGCGACATGGGCTTCTCCGCAGCGAAGACCTACGATCTGGAAGTGTGGCTGCCCGGGCAGGGTAAATACCGGGAAATTTCATCCTGCTCCAACACCCGTGATTTTCAGGCACGGCGTATGCAAGCACGTTGGCGCAACCCGGAAACCGGAAAGCCCGAGCCTGTTCATACTCTGAACGGATCGGGTCTGGCCGTTGGCCGTGCGATGATCGCGGTGATGGAGAACTACCAGCAGGAGGACGGCAGTATTCTGGTTCCGGACGTTCTCATATCCTATATGAAAGGCATTGATCGGATCCAATGAGCGAACCATTCACGGATGCACCAGGAAGGGGCGTCAAGGCAGGGCCTGCACCAGTTCGGTACAGGCCCAACCCGGTAACCGAAAACCCGAATAATTCTGCGGGCGAGGTCGCCCTGGTGGGCGCCGGCCCGGGTGATCCTGAACTTCTGACCCTCAAGGCCTGGCGCCTGATCCAGTCCGCCGATGTTATTCTCTACGATCGGCTGGTTTCCCCGGAAATACTTTCCCTGATCCCCGAAAACGTTGAGATGGTTCATGTCGGCAAGCAGCGCTCAAATCACACGTTGCCGCAGGATCAGATCAACCAGCGCTTGGTGGAGCTGGCCCGGGAGGGCCACAAAGTGGTGCGCCTCAAGGGTGGTGACCCGTTCATCTTCGGCCGCGGCGGCGAAGAGATTGAAACGCTGGCAGCTGCCGGTGTTCGCTTTCAGGTGGTTCCCGGCATAACCGCAGCGTCCGGCTGTGCGGCCTATGCGGGCATTCCGCTGACTCACCGGGACCACGCCCAGTCGGTGCGCTTTATTACCGGGCATTTGAAAAACGATACCTGCGATTTGCCCTGGTCAGACTTTGTGCAGAATAATCAGACACTGGTGTTCTACATGGGGTTGGTCGGTTTGCCGATTATCTGCCGGCAATTGATTGGTCATGGCATGACACCAGACATGCCGGTGGCGCTGGTGTCCAAGGGCACAACCGCCGACCAGAAAGTGGTGGTGGGCACGCTCAGTGATATTGTTGGCAAAGTGGAGAACAGTGGTGTTCAGGCGCCCACTCTGGTGATTATCGGTCACGTGGTCGGGCTCAGAAGTCGCCTGGACTGGCGGGGAGCTGTAGAGAGCGCCTGAGGGTGGAGAAGCAGGGCGGGCCCGCGTATCGGTCTCACGGGGCGCCGAAGCTGATCGGCTACCCCGTGAACCCTGTCAGCACGCTCAGGTGTTACGCTTGGGCAGCACGTCTTTGAGCTTTTCGCGCATATCCCGAATGGCTTTCTCGGTGGTTTCCCAGTCAATACAGGCATCGGTTACCGACACGCCGTATTTCAGGTCTGCCAGGTTTTCCGGGATGGACTGGTTACCCCAGTTGATGTGGCTTTCCACCATCAGGCTCTGGATAGACTGGTTGCCCTCCAGGATCTGATGGGTCACATCCTGCATGACCAGAGGCTGAATGGCCGGATCTTTGCTGGAATTGGCGTGGCTGCAATCCACCATGATCGACTTGCGCAGATTGGCTTTGTCCAGTGCCTGCTCGCACAGTGCAACACTCACGGAATCATAGTTCGGTTTGCCACCGCCACCGCGCAACACCACGTGGCCATAGTTGTTGCCCTTGGTGCGGATGATGGCCACCTTGCCTTGCTGGTCGATGCCCAGGAAGCTGTGGGGGTGAGAAACCGATTTCATGGCGTTAACGGCTACGTCCAGGCTGCCATCAGTGCCATTCTTGAAGCCAATGGCCATGGACAGGCCGCTGCTCATTTCCCGGTGGGTTTGAGACTCGGTGGTGCGGGCGCCAATGGCGGACCAGGCAATGGTGTCTTGCAGGTACTGGGGGGAGATCGGGTCAAGGGCCTCGGTGGCGGTTGGCAGGCCCATCTCGTTGATATCCAGCAGCAAGCGACGGCCAATGTGCAGGCCCTGTTCAATATCGAAGGTATCGTTCAGGTGTGGGTCGTTGATCAGGCCTTTCCAGCCAACGGTGGTGCGCGGTTTCTCGAAATATACCCGCATCACCAGCAGCAGGGTATCGCTGACTTCGTCGGCGAGTTTTTTCAGCCGGGCAGCGTAATCGCGGGCTGCCTCCACATCGTGGATAGAGCAGGGGCCAACCACGATAAACAGGCGGTGGTCTTTGCCATCCATGATGTCGTAAATGGCCTGGCGGCCAGAGGCTACGGTTTCGGCAGCTTCATCTGACAGCGGCATTTCGTTCTTCAGCGCTTCAGGAGTGATCAGTGGTTCCTGGCTGGCCACGTTCAGGTTTTCCAGTTTCTTGCCCGACATCTTGTTGTGCTTCCCCGAATCAGATCGTTACATCACCGGGTAACGCTGTCATTATGGGCCCGGTGTTTAATAATTAACGCGAATGGTGCCGGTCTGCAGTTGCTGTAAACCCCGGCGAGTTGGTTATACTGCGTTATTTGAAGACCCTTTTCAACGCTTCCAGTCAACAGGTAACGGATGTCGCCGCCAGCCAGGAAACCACAAGCAGACTCTTCCCCCCGAAAGGTGGTTTCAGAGAGGATTACGCAGGTTCTTTCGGGTATCCGGGTGCCGGATTTACCCTATCCGGCCGGAAAATCGTCACCTGAGTCCAATGCCGATTGGCGCCCGCTGTTGTTTTCCTGTTGGACCGAACAACGGGACGAGCGGGTAACGGACGTTCTGCGGTCGGTGCAGATCGAATGGACCGTGCGCCAGGTCAATGCAGCCTATCTGTCTGACCGGATAATGGACGTGTTCCTGAAAACCAGTGGTTTGCATCGTGCCCTGGTCAGTCGTATTGCCAGATTACGGTTCTGGCTGGCGTGGCAGCTCGATACCCGCGGAACCAATGTGTTCAGCGACGTTGTTCTTGACTGGTTGGACAACCTGCAGGAGTGGCGGGGGTGGAGTGATACCGGGGGGCGATCATCCAGGGTGTTGCTGGACCAATTGGACAGCCTGGTTATCGCGGTGTCCGGCAGCTTTGAAAGTGGCCAGCCCGAGCTGGTGGAGAGCTATTGTAAACAATGGCTTGATGACCGGGAGAAAGGTGAGCACCAGGTCAGCCGGTTGCGTGAACGTCTTCTTGAGACCGAGCGTGGTGCTTCGCGGCAGCGTCTTGCCGACCAGGTTTCCCGCGCGCTGATCGGCAGGGCACTGACAGGGCGTGAGTTACCGGTGGTCATCAGTCGATTCATCATCGAAGACTGGTACAAGGTTCTCAAACAGAGCGTCTGGTCCGAGGGCACAGACAGTGAGCTGTATCGACACGCCAACAAACTGCTCGAGTGGTTGGTATGGCTTGGTGATCCTGCACTGTCGGACAGAGACCGGAACCGGCTTTACCATGTAGGCGAGCAGATAGGAGACCGGATACAGGATGTGTGGACCCGGGCACTCGGCCAGGGGTTACCGGAGAACGCTTTGGCGGATATTCAGACGGTTATCGTAGCGCGTATCCGCGGCGAGGTGCCGGAGCTCAAGCCTGCCCTGGGTAGCGGCACCAGTCTGACCTGGGACAGCCGTTGGCTATCGCTGGCTTCGGTAGACCCGCAACAGGCCGAGGGCTTTATCGGCCGCTGGTTTGTCGAAGGTGAGGGCGCCGCTGAGCAAAGGCGTTATTTGTTCGCGCTGCTCGAAGATAGTGGGGAAGTGCTCTGGACCAACGGCGCCGGCGTCAAGCTCGGCCTGCAGGACTGGGCGCTGTTCCTGGCAGATCTTGAAGCCGACACCCTGCGGCCCTTACCGGCTCCGACACCGTTTGGTGAGGTGCTCTCGGAAACCGTGAATCTGTTGTTCAAGGTGTGCGAGAAACAGCAGAAACAACGTGAAGAGGCGGCTCGGGAAGCGAGGGCTCGGGCAGAGGCACTGCGAAAGGAGAAGGAAGCCGCCGAGCGCGCAAGAAAGGCCGAAGAAGAGGCAAAACAGGCAGCCCTGGAGCAACAGAGGGCCGAAGTGGAACGGCAGCGCCAGGAAGATGAGAAAGCGGAGCACGAACGTCTCCAGAAAGAACGTGAGCTGGCGGCGGCCAAACAGGTGGATAGTATTGGTTTGGGAGGCTGGATTGTACTGGCCGCCCAGAAGGATGATGAGGAACCGACCAGGCTGAAACTGGCGGTCAAGATTTCTGCATCCCGGAAGTTCGTGTTCGTGGACCGTCTGGGGCTTAATCGCCGTGAGTTTCTACACGATGAGCTGGTATCCGGGGTTGTATCAGGCCGCATCCGGATATTGGGGAGTGCAGCAGAGTTCGACGACACCCTGAGCCGGGTTGTTGGCCGGATCCGTGTTGGCCGTAACTGAGGATGGCTTATGGTTGATGATAACTACGAGTTCGGAAGCTCCCAGGGGTTACCCGGTGGGCAGGACAATCGCGAGGAATATCGTTTAACCGCCAGGGCTCGGGCATGGCTGTGGCTTGAGTCACCTGAACCGGATGTTGAGGTACAGGATGCCGTTCCTCTTGAATGCCAAATTCGCGATATTTCGGCGAGGGGCCTGAGCCTTGTCTCGTCGGAGCCGTTGGTGCTTAACTCGTTGCTGATGGCGGAGATCAGTCTTGGGCACAAAACGCAGCGGTTTCGGTTAATGGTGGAGGTTGTGTGGTGCCGTGAAACGGGCCAGGAATACCTGATGGGTGTCCAGATTCTGGAATCGGATGAGACGGATTATCTGGAATGGATGGATGCGGTTGCCACAGCCCTTGCTGAGAGTTGAACAAATAAGCCGGCATGGAGCCGGCTTATTTGATGACTTCACAGGATGACAATCAGGATTCCAGTTCGCTCATCCCGGTGATGTTAAAGCCGCCATCCACGTAGAGAATCTCACCAGTAATACCAGAGGCAAGATCGGACGACATGAACGCTGCGGCGTTACCGACTTCTTCAGTGGTGACGTTGCGGCGCAGGGGAGCCTGCTTGGCGTTCTCGGCCAGCATTCGGCGGAAACTCTTGATGCCGGAAGCAGCCAGAGTCTTGATCGGGCCTGCGGAAATACCGTTTACCCGAATACCTTCCCGGCCAAGGCTGGCGGCCATGTAGCGCACGTTGGCTTCCAGTGAGGCCTTGGCAAGCCCCATGACGTTGTAGTTCTGCAGAACCCTTTCCGCACCGAGATAGCTCAAGGTCAGCAGGCTGCTGCCCTCATGCATCATCTTGCGAGCGCCCTTGGCCAGTGCGACAAAGCTGTAGGAGCTGATGTCGTGGGCGATACGGAAACCGTCACGGGTGGTCACATCCACATAGTTACCGTCGAGTTCATGCGCTGGCGCGTAACCAACAGCGTGAATAATGATGTCGATGTTATCCCAGTGTTTGTTGAGCTCGGTGAACACAGCGTCAATCTGCTCGTCACTGGCCACATCGCAGGGGAACGTCAGCTGACTGCCCCACTGATCCGCGAATTTCTCAACCCGGGACTGAAGCTTTTCGTTCTGGTAAGTGAAGGCCAGTTCAGCGCCTTCACGGGCGAATGCCTCGGCGATGCCGTAGGCGATGGAATGTTTGCTGGCTACACCAACAATCAGTGCTTTCTTGCCACTGAGGATTCCCATGGGTATCTGCTCCCTGTGTTCCTTGGTTTCAGCGCATTATCCCCGACATGCGTCGGCGGGCGTAACGGTCAATTGGTCGTAGGCTGATAAAAGAAAGCCGCGGTCAGCAGTTCCCGGGTGTAGTCCTGTTTCGGTGCCCGGAAAATAGCCTCTGCGGCCCCGTACTCCACTATCTGGCCGTTCTTCAGCACCAGCAATTTGTGGCTGAGTGCCCGAACGACAGCCAGATCATGACTGATAAAGATGTAGCTTAGCTTATATCTGGCCTGAATTTCCCGTAAAAGCTCAATCACTTGCTTCTGGACGGTCCGGTCCAGGGCGGAGGTAGGCTCATCGAGAATGATCAGTTCCGGCTGCAACACCAGTGCCCGGGCAATGGCAATGCGTTGTCGCTGCCCGCCGGAAAATTCGTGGGGGTAACGGTGCCTGGCGTCTGGGTCCAGCCCCACATCCTTCAGTGCCTGAATCACTCTGGCGTCGTGTTGCTCGGCATCGTTGGTGTCGTGTATCTCTAGCCCTTCACGGACAATTTCAGCCACCGACATCCGGGGGCTCAGACTACCGAAAGGGTCCTGGAAGACAATCTGTACCCGCTTGCGCCAGGGCCGGAACTGCTTTTGGGACAGTGGCCCAAGCTCGGTGCCCGCCAACCGGATACTCCCGGTGCTGGCGGTTAACTTCAGTAGCGCATGTCCGATGGTGGTTTTGCCGCTGCCGCTTTCACCGACAATGCCCAGTGTCTCGCCTGGTTGCAGGGCAAAACTCACGTTCTGAACCGCGTGGAAACTCTCCTTGACCCTGCCCAGCAGGTTCTTGCGAATGGGGAACCGAACATTCAGTCCCGTGACTTCCATCAGCGTTTTACCACCATAAGTCGGCGGCAGGGGGTTTTCTGGTGGTTCCGCATCAATGAGCTTCCGGGTATAGGGGTGCGCGGGGGCGGCGAACAGTTGCTCGGTGGCGGCTTCCTCGACGCATTTGCCCCGTTCCATAACCACCACTCTATCCGCATAGCGGCGCACAATGCTCAGGTCGTGGGTGATCATCAGGATGGCCATACCGAGCTTCTGTTTTAGCGATTCCAGCAACTCCAGCACTTGTTTCTGTACAGTCACATCCAGCGCCGTGGTGGGTTCGTCGGCGATTAGCAGATCCGGTTCGTTGGCCAGGGCCATGGCGATCATGATCCTCTGTTTCTGGCCACCGGACAGCTGGTGTGGGTAGCTGTTCAGGCGCCGCTCTGGCTCGGGAATGCCCACCAGGTCGAGCAGTTCAATACAACGCTTTCGGGCCTGGGGGCCACGCATGCCCTTGTGTAGCTCCAGAGTTTCGGTGATCTGCTTTTCAACCGTGTGTAAGGGGTTGAGCGAGGTCATGGGCTCCTGGAAGATCATGCTGATCTCCCGGCCGCGGATTTGCCTCAACCTGCTATCGTTTGCGCCCAGCAAGTCTTCGCCACGATACAGAATCTTGCCAGAAGGATAACGGGCGTGCCGGGCATCCAGTAACCTGAGAACAGACAGGGCCGACACCGATTTGCCAGAGCCGCTTTCGCCCACCAGCGCCAGGGTTTCGCCGAGACCAACCCGCAGCGACAGGCTGTCTACGACCAACGGGCCGTTATCAAAGTGGATGGACAGATCCGAGATGGTCAGGAGGTCGCTCATATCAGTTCTTTCTCGGGTCAAAGGCATCGCGCACTGCTTCGCCTACAAATACCAGCAGCGTCAGCATCACCGACAGGGACACAAAGGCAGAAATGCCCAGCCAGGGGGCATGGAGGTTGGCCTTACCCTGGGCGATCAGCTCCCCCAGGGACGGTGAACCGGACGGCAGGCCAAAGCCCAGGAAATCCAGCGAGGTAAGCCCGGTAATCGCGCCAGTCAGGATAAACGGCAGAAAGGTGAGGGTGGCCACCATGGCGTTCGGCAGAATGTGCCGGAACATAATATGCCGGTTACCCAACCCGAGCGCCCGGGCCGCTTTTACGTATTCGAAGTTTCTCGCCCGCAGGAATTCGGCACGAACCACATCCACCAGCCCCATCCAGCTGAACAGCAACATAATGCCCAGCAACCACCAGAAGTTGGGCTGGACAATGGCGGAGAGGATAATCAGCAAGTACAGCATTGGCAGGCCGGACCAGATCTCAATAAAGCGCTGGCCGAACAGGTCCACCTTGCCGCCGTAAAAGCCCTGAATGGCACCGACGATCACGCCGACAATGCAGCTGGCGATGGTCAAGGTCAGACCAAAAACCACGGAAATCCGGAAGCCGTAGATGACCCGGGCAGCCACGTCCCGGCCCTGGTCGTCTGTACCCAGCCAGTGTTCGGCGCTGGGTGGTGCGGGCGAGGGTACGCTCAGTTCATAGTTGATGGTGTTGTAGCTGAATTTGATCGGCGGCCAGAGGATCCAGCCGTTGGCCTCTATTTCGTCCCGGATGAAGCGATCCCGGTAGTCGGTTTCTGTGGGCAGAAAGCCGCCAAAGGTTTCCTCGGGCACCATCTGGACTACCGGGAAATAGACATCGCCCTGATAGGAGACCACCAGTGGCTTGTCGTTGGCGATTAGCTCTGCCACCAGGGAAAGACCGAACAGGGCCAGGAAAAGCCACAGTGACCAGAAACCACGGCGATTATTCCTGAAATTCCGCAGCCGGCGCTGTTGGATGGGCGTCAGTCGGGGCATGGTTATGCGCCCTCCCGGCTTTCAAAATCGATGCGCGGGTCTACCAGCACATAGGTGATGTCGCTGATCAGTTTCAGAATCAAACCCATCAGGGTGAAGATGTAGAGAGTGCCGAAAATCACCGGGTAATCCCGGTTCAGGGCCGCCTCAAAGCCGAGCAGGCCAAGGCCGTCCAGGGAGAAAATCACTTCAATCAGCAAGGACCCGGTAAAGAACAGGGACACCAGAACACCCGGCATGCTGGCGATCACAATCAGCATGGCGTTGCGGAACACATGGCCATACAGCACTTGTTTTTCTTCCAGACCCTTGGCCCGGGCCGTCACCACGTATTGTTTGCCGATCTCATCCAGGAATGAGTTCTTGGTCAGCAGGGTGAGGGTGGCAAAGCCGCCAATCACATTGGCGGTCACCGGCAAGGCAAGGTGCCAGAAGTAATCAGCGATCTTCTGGTACCAGTTGAGCTCATCGAAATTCGGCGAGGTGAGGCCCCGGAGGGGGAACCAGTCGAAATAGCTGCCGCCGGCAAACAACACGATCAACAGAATAGCAAACAGGAAGCCGGGAATGGCATAGCCAACCACGATGGCAGAGCTTGTCCAGACATCGAATCGGGAGCCGTCAGACACGGCTTTGCGAATGCCCAGGGGGATGGAAATCAGGTAAATGATCAGGGTGGACCAGAGCCCCAGGGAAATGGAAACCGGCATCTTGTCGATGATCAGCTCAACGACGGTACGGTCCCGGAAAAAGGATTCGCCGAAATTGAACGTGGCGTAATCCTTGAGCATCTTCAGGAAGCGTTCATGGGCGGGTTTGTCGAAACCGTACATCACCTCGATTTCTTTCAGCAATTCCGGTGGCAGGCCTCGGGAACCCCGGCTGTCGCCGGAGCTGGTGACGACTTCACCACCGGTATCTCCACCGCCCGCCCGTGCCAGGGCACTGCTGCCGTGGCCTTCCATCTGGGCAATAAGCTGGTCAACCGGGCCGCCCGGTGCAGCCTGAACAATGATGAAATTGAGTAGCATAATCCCCACCAGCGTGGGGATGATCAGTGCTAGCCGCCGGAGAATGTAGATGCCCATTTAGGGGAGGAATCCTTTCGTTACAGCGTTGGTGACAGTCGGCGGATCAGCGGTTGATCCACCAGTTGTTCAGGTCGATACCATTTTTCGGTGTGACCTCAGGTCGCTGTAAATGGTTCCAGTAGGCTACCCGGTCTTTGGTCAGGTGCCAGTGCGGAATTACATAGTGGCTGTGCAGAAGCACCCGGTCGAGCGCTCGAACACGGTGCACCAGCTGTTCCCGGTCCGGCGCCTGGATGACCATGTCGACCAGTTGGTCTACCACGGGATCATTAACGCCCATGAAATTCCGGGAGCCGGATACCTCTGCGGTACTGGAGTGCCAGTATTCCCGTTGCTCGTTACCCGGGGAGTCTGATTGCGGCAGCACCTGGGTGATCATGTCGAAGTCAAAGCTGCGCACCCGTTGAATGTATTGGTTGCTGTCAACAAGGCGCACGGTGACGTCTATGCCCAGGCGTTCCAGGTTGCGGGTAAAGGGCAGCACCACCCGCTCAAAACTCTTCTGGAACAGCAGCACTTCAAAGCTCAGTTGCTTGCCGGTTTCCTCATGCACCATTTTGCCGCCACGGATGCTGTAGCCGGCCTCGTTCAGCAGTTCCATGGCCGCCCGCAGATTGTCTCGCATGGACCGGCTGTCGCTGGTGTCCGGTGGGGTGTACTCGCGGGTAAAGACCTCCGGGTTCAGCTGATCCCGGAAGCGTTCCAGGATGTCCAGTTCAGGGCCTTCAGGTAGGCCGGATGAGGCCAGTTCACTGTTTTCAAAATAGCTGTTGGTCCGGGTGTACTGGTCAAAGAACAGGTTACGGTTAGCCCACTGGAAGTCAAAGCCGTAAGCCAGGGCCTGGCGGACCTTCGGGTCACGGAATACCGGCTTTCGGGTGTTGAAGACAAAACCCTGCATACCGCTTGGGCGTTGATGAGGGATGGCCTCGCGAACGATTCGGCCATCTTCGAAACGCCGGCCGGTGTAGGCGGTTGCCCAGTTCTTTGCGGAGGTTTCCTGGCGGAAGTCGAAGTTGCCTGCTTTGAAGGCTTCCAGCGCTACCGTGTCATCGTTGTAGTATTCGTACTGGATGCGCTGGAAATTGAAACGTCCTACACGTACAGGCAGGTCTTTTGCCCAGTAGTCTTCAACCAACTCATAGGTAACAGAGCGCCCAGCATCGAACGAACCAATGCGGTAGGGCCCACTGCCCACTGGAACGTCCAGACCGTTTCGACCAAACTCCCGCTCTTCCCAGTAATGGGCCGGGAGAATAGGCATTTGCCCCAGGATCAGAGGCAGCTCACGGTTATCGGTTTCGCCGAAATCGAATCGGATACGATGACTGTTCTCGATCGTGACCTTGCGCACATCCGCGTAGTAGTTGCGGTAGAAGGGGTGCCCTTCAGTGGTCAGGATACGGTGCGAGAACTCGACGTCTTTGGCGGTGATCGGGGTGCCGTCCTGAAATTTGGCCTCTTCCCGCAAATTAAAGATCACATATCGGCGGTCCTCGGGAAACTCCACGCTCTCGGCAATTAAGCCATACTCGGAGAACGGCTCGTCCGAGGACGATTCCATCAGGGTGTCGTAGACGTAGGTGCTGACGCCGGCGGCCGCCACGCCGCGAATCACAAACGGGTTGAAGCTATCGAACCCGTTGGATACCACGGACAGCTTCAGGGAGCCGCCTTTGGGCGCCTCGGGGTTGACGTAATCGAAGTGGCTGAAGCCTTCCGGGTATTTCAACTCACCATGCATGGCGATCCCATGAACGGGCGCTGGCCCGTTTTCATGGTGATCGTCAGCAGCGGAAAAAAGCGGAGTGGCCATCAAGGCCAGGGATGTGATCAGTCCAGACAGGGTCAGGTGAGGTGCTTTCCGTGTTTTTGTCATGGTTCTCGCACGTTATGGGCTGTTTCTTATGTCCACGTAGAGTACCAGACTTTGGCCGGGTTGCAGATAACGGTTGGTATTAAGATCGTTCCATGATGCGATATCCCGCACATTCACCGAGAAGCGGCTTGCAATGGCAGACAGCGAGTCACCCTGGCGCACACGATATCCCACCTTGCGAACCATGGCGCTGTCCCGCTGGCTACTGGCAACATTCTTGGTGGGTTGTGCGGTTTTAGACCAGATCACCAGTTGTTTGCCCGGGATCAGTGGGTCGCCCGGCGCCATACCGTTCCAGGCCGCCACTTCCCGTACCGAAACCCGGTGTTCCCGGGCAATGTCCCAGAAGGTATCGCCACGGCGGACCGTGTAGTTAACCTTGTTGCCATCCCGTTGCCGCTCCTGGGTGCGTTGCAGGCGCTGGCTCTGGCTCAGCGCATAGGTCTCCGAACCCTTGGTGGCCGAGGGAATCAGCAGCTGCTGGCCGATGCGGATGAGATCGCTGTTCAGCTTGTTAACCTGCTGGATGACGGAAGGTGTTGTCGAAAACTTTCGGGCGATGGTGTTCAGGCTATCGCCTTTCTGCACCCGGTAATTCTGCCAGGACACCCGCTGCTCGGTCGGGAAATCGGCAAGCGCTGTACGGAAGCCCTCGGCTTTCTCGACCGGAACCAGCAGCCGGTGAGGGCCATCCGGATTGGTGGCCCAGCGGTTATAGGAGGGGTTGAGCAAATAGATTTCATTGATTTCGACGCCAGCAAGTTCTGCGGCCTGAGCGATATCCAGTTGCGAGCCAGTATCAACCACCTCGAAAAACGGTTCGTTCTTAAGGGCAGGCAACTCGATGCCATAGGCTTCTGGGTCGTCAAAGATCTTGGCCAGCGCAATCAGCTTGGGTACGTAGTGCCGGGTCTCGGTGGGTAGGCTCAGCGACCAGTAGTCTGTGGACTTACCGGCGTTGCGGTTACGGCGAATGGAGCTGGATACTGTGCCGCCACCCGCGTTGTAGGCAGCCAGGGCCAGGGTGTAGTCGCCATCAAAGCGGTTGGCCAGGCGGTCAAGGTACGTAAGGGCTGCATCGGTTGCCGCAATGACATCCCGGCGGTCATCGTGCCACCAGCTTTGAGTCAACCCGAAATACTTGCCGGTCGACGGGATGAACTGCCACAAACCCGCAGCCCGCCCGTGTGAATAGGCGAAGGGGTCAAAGGCACTTTCAACAATGGGCAGCAGTGCGAGTTCGTTGGGTAGACCACGTTTTTCGGTTTCTTCCAGGATGTGGTAGAGGTATCGGGAGCCACGTTCAACAACCCGGTCAATGTAGCGGGGGTGGCGGGCATACCAGTCCAGCTGTGCCTGAACCCGGGCGTTGTCAACGGAGTGGTCCATCTGGAATCCGGCCCGAAGCCGGTCCCATAAATCGGATTCCGAAGTGGCAACGTCCTGGCTGCTACGGGGGTTATCCAGTTTCTCCCGCGCTTCCCTGGCTTGCTTGCGCAGTTCGGGGGCGATGGCGTCGTCCAGCGGTGCGTCGCTGGCCTGATCACCGTTTCCGGACGCAACCGATTTCTTAAGGCCCTCGTCGCCCTGCGCAACAACGACTTCGTCAGAATCCAGGGGGTTGTTGCTGTCTGCGGTGTTGTTGTCTTCGCCAAACCAGGCTGACGGTGTGTGCCAGTTTTCAAGAACCTGACTGGTGCTGCAACCTGAGAGGAGGGTGCTGGCAATCAGCACATAAGACAATCGTTTCACCGACATAAACACAGCTTCCGGGTATTGGCCGGGTATGGACAGAAACCCGGCACATTAATGAGTTACGGTAACAAACAGGCTTGGATTCTATGGGAGCCCTTTTCCGGGGGTCAATACGGCTGATGTTACGGCTGTGAGAAGAAATGTTAAGAACTCAACCATTAACAGCTCAGAAATGGTCCTTGCCGTGTCGAATGGCCGCGAACACCGCATCCGCTGAATCGCATGGCAAACCCTGCCTTGCAGCATATTGCCGGGCACTTTCGATCACTTCCGGCTGGTCCCAGCGCATAAACGGGTTCAGGTTTTTTTCTGCGCCAATACTGGAGGGTACGGTCGGCTCACCACGGTTCCTCCTGGCCTGACAGTCCTGCTCAAACTGCTCGAGGGCTTTGTCGTCTGGCAACCAGCTGCGGGCAAACCTGAGATTGGCCAGGGTGTATTCGTGTGCACAGTAAACCCCGGTCTGATCGGGCAGGGCGCGCAACGACTCGAGAGACTGTCGCATCTGCTCGGGTTTGCCCTCGAACAGCCTCCCGCAGCCGCAAACGAAGAGCGTGTCGCCGCAGAACAGCACAGGGCGATCATTAATCTCAGTTTCCGAGTAGTAGGCAACATGGTCGAGAGTGTGGCCCGGTACCGCCATGACCTCGAAGGTCAGGCCTTGCCAGACCACTTCGTCACCGGGATGGATCGGGTTGGTGGTGCCCTTGAAGGGGGAATCCTCCGGGCCCGTTATGCGAACATCCGGAAAGGTCTTTGCCAGGCTGGCGATGCCGCCGGTGTGGTCGGGGTGGTGGTGGGTGACCAGTATGGTATCCAGAACCAGCTGCTGACTTTCCAGGTAGTCTTCCACTGGCTGGGCCTGCCCAGGGTCTACCACCAGCGCTTTGCCGGATGACCGGTCGCAGAGGCACCAGATATAGTTGTCGGAAAACGCAGGAATGGCCTGGATATCGAACATGCATGACCCCATGTGCTCTTTGGATGTGGCTGTTATGATAGTCCAACGCCGTTTCTATCCCAAGGGTCGTTCGTGAGCCGGGAACAAAAGGCGGTGCAGGGGAATCCGGTTAATGCAGAGATTCAGATTGGGCGCCTCAGGGGCGGTGGACTACTCACAAAGGCATGAGAGTTTCGAGCGCTGGTTCCAGACTCCGCTTGGCAGATCGTTGCTGGCCAGCCAGCGCCGGGTACTTGATCATGCATTCGAAGGCCTGGCCGGGGCCCGGCAACTGCAGGTGGGGCTAAGCCACAGGCTGCCGCTTGCCAGCGGCGCCGATTTCGTCCAGAAAATCATCACCACGCCTGGCTGGCACCCGCAGATGCCGGATGGTGTAGCAGTGTGTGATGCTGACGAACTGCCGTTTCCAGGGGACTCCATGGATCTGGTGATACTGCACCACACAGCGGATTTCTCCCCGGATCCCCACGAGGTATTACGGGAATCGGCCCGGGTGTTGAGGGGCGAGGGGCGTATTGCGCTGATTGGATTCAATCCACTGAGCCTTTGGGGTGTCAGGCGTCTGCTTTCAAGACATCATCAAGGGCCCTGGGGAGGGCGCTTCCTGATGCGTTCACGGATGGAGGATTGGCTCCAGCTGCTCGGCTTTGAGCTTGAGACTTCCTGCACCCATTTTTGCACCCTGCCGGTTCAGAGAAAGGAAGGCTACACCACCAGGAATCACCGTACCCTGAATGAGAACGGTCATTTCCTGCCGGTCGGCGCGTATTACTGTATCCTTGCCCGCAAGCGTGTGTACGCCCCCATCCGCAGGCGGGCGCCCTGGCGCAAGAGCAAAGTGATCTCGATGCCCGGCACGGTGGGTGCCTCGCGGGGGTGTTCAAGCCAGAGCGCTGGCGCGACAGAGAATCAATGAATAATTGGGAGAGTAAATGGCTGGCAAGGTGGTGATGTACACCGATGGTGCCTGTAAAGGCAATCCTGGTCCCGGTGGGTGGGGTGTGGTTTTGCGATACGGAGATGCCTGCAAGACCCTGCATGGTGGTGAGCGCCAGACCACGAACAACCGTATGGAGCTTATGGCCGCTATTCGCGGTTTGAGGGCCCTGAACCGTGCATGTGAGGTTGAGCTGTATACAGACTCCCAGTATGTCCGCAAGGGCATCACGGAATGGATGGCGGGCTGGAAGCGAAACGGCTGGAAGAATTCGGCGAAGAAGCCAGTCAAGAACGCCGACTTATGGCAAGAGTTGGACACCGAAACGGCACGACATAAGGTGAACTGGCACTGGGTCAAGGGCCATTCCGGTAACCCCGACAACGAGCTTGCGGATGAACTGGCCAACCGTGGCGTTGACGAACTGACCAGCGCCTGACGCGGCCTGTGGCGTGGGCGACGACGGAAACAGAGAGCACAGAGACATGAGACAGATCGTACTGGATACCGAAACCACGGGTATCGACCCGAACGACGGCCACCGCATTATCGAGATTGGCTGCGTTGAAGTCATTGAACGTGAGCTGACGGGCCGTAATTACCACGTCTACATCAATCCAGAACGGGAGGTTGAGGCCGAAGCTATCACCGTTCACGGCATCACCAATGAGTTTCTGACCGACAAACCCAGGTTCGCCGAAATTGCCGACGAATTTTTCGAGTTTATCAAGGGTGCGGAGCTGGTTATACATAACGCGGCTTTTGACGTCGGCTTCATGGACGCCGAGTTCGCGCGCCTCAAGCCGGTCCGGAAAACCGCTGACCACTGCGGCATCGTCGACTCGCTGGCCATCGCCCGGGCCAAGCATCCGGGTCAGAAGAACAACCTGGATGCCCTGTGCAAACGCTACGGAGTAGATAACAGTAACCGGGAACTGCACGGCGCGTTGCTGGATGCGGAGATTCTGGCTGACGTTTATTTGTTGATGACCGGCGGGCAAACAGCGTTATCCCTGGATGCCGGGGCTGGCGATGATGGAACTGCCGGTGGCATCCGCCGCCTGACTGGCAACCGACCGGCTTTGGCTGTGATCCGTGCTGATGACGCCGAGGCCTCGGCCCATGAAGAATTTCTGGCGATGATGGAGAAGCAGGCCGGCCACACCGTCTGGAGCAAATTACAGCAATCGGAATGAGAACCACGTCAGGGTGTACCATTTGTTACATTCCGCCTTTCTTGAGGTACTTGAGTTTTATGTTATAAGTAATGATAAGTTCGCCAGTTTTCTGCGAGCTGAATGTTGGCCGGCAGGGTGCATGGCCCATAACAAACGCCGGCCCCATGTCCCCGGCATTAGTTCACGAACAGGATGCGGTAGTCTCCGCAAAGTAACAGGAAGCGTTTATGGTTCAATCGTCTCTGGCGACGAAATCGCAGTCGTTTGATTTGGTCAAAAGCGAAATCGAACAGACCATCAAACAGGCAGAATCCAGCCTTGAGCGCTTTCAGGAAAATCGTGAGAGTGGGGAAGACCTGCAGAACTGTGTTGATTATCTCAATCAGTTGCGGGGCATCTTCATTCTGGTGGAATTGCGTGGTGGAACCCTGCTGTGTCAGGAGGCAGTAAACCTGGCCAACGACGTGCCCGTTGGCGCCAATGACGACAAGAACATTCTGCTGACGACCCTCAACAGCGCCCTGTTTATCTTGCGTCGCTACGTTGAATATTACCACCAGCAACGGGAAGACCATCCGGAATTGCTGCTGCCGGTGATCAATGATCTGCGCGAGGCGCGGCGCGAGAAACCCTATCCCGAATCCTGTTTCTTTGATGTGGATGTGAAAGAGCGTCCGGATTTCTGCTCCGGGCTCTCGCTTCAGCCGCTTGAAGGCGGCGATGCCGAATACGAAATTCTCGCCAGGCGTATGCGCCTGACCCTCCAGGTCGCTCTCCTTGGCATTCTTCGTGAGCGTAATGAGGTGGTCAGCAAAAAGCTGGTGGCCAGAGCTTCCCGTGGCTTTGCCAGACTTTGCCAGGGCGCGCCAATGGGCCAGATGTGGTGCTTGCTGTCTGTGGTTGCAGACACCATGCTGGACCGGGCCATGGGCTTCAATAAAGCCCGCAAACGTCTGCTTATGCGAATAGAGAAGTATGCCCGCGAAGTGGTGTACGTTGGCAAAGTGGCCACCACCAAAGATGCCCCTGACTCGGTCATCAAAGACCTTGTCTACCTTTTGTACCGCAGCGGGTCCGCTAATCCCGAGGTGGCGAGCGTTCTTTCCGCATACCGGCTGGCGCCCTCTGAGTTTCCCGATGCTATCCTTGAAGCCCACTCGCGCCGGCTTTACGGCCCGGGTTCGGATGTACTGAAATCCTTGTCGGAAGCGCTGCAGGAAGAGCTCAATCAGCTGAAGGATAAGCTGGACATCATCGAACGGGGTATTGAGCCAGACCTGGCCGAGCTGGCGTCCATCGCTGACGCCCTCGAGCGCCTGGCGAACACCCTGGTGATGCTCGATCTCAATCGCCTGGCCGGTATTGCCCGTGAGGAAGCGACGAAACTCCGTCAGTGGGAGGAGGAGAAGCGCCTGCCGGCAGAGGACGAACTCTATCGCCTGGCCGATTCGGTGCTGGGGGTGGAGGATGCCGTCATGCAGATCGTCATTCGAGGTATTACCTCGGAGACCGATGCGTTGGCAGGCAGTGAACGCAAGCGGGACGAGTCCGTCTACCTGCAGGAAGCCATCTGGGTGGTTGCAGACGAGGCGCGTAGCGCCCTGACCCTGGCCAAGCGTGCTATTACCGCGTTTATCGAATCCGACTACGACAAGTTGCACCTGGCCAACCTGCCGGGCACCCTGCGCAGTATCTGGGGTGGTTTGCAGATGGTGAACGACCCCCAGGCTGCCAGTGTCATTGCGCGGGTAGCGGCATCCATTCAGGAGCAGCTACTGGATGCGAGGGAAGCGCCGGCACCTCAGGTGCTTGAAGCGCTGGCGGACGCGCTTACGTCGCTGGAGTACTACATTGAAAGCATTGGCCGCCGCGAAGAGAGCAACAGCGACCTGCTGAAACTGGCGGAATCGTCGTTGGGCGACGTCGGGCTGTAATAACGGCTTCGGTGTCGTTGAAGCGACCAAAAAAAACCTGCGACTTGCGCAGGTTTTTTTATGGCCTGTTAAGCGGGGCTTAGCCCATCTTGAACAGTTCACCCAGCTTGGTTGCCAGCATCATGTCGCCTTCGGCGCGCAGCTGACCAGCCATGAATGCCTGCATGCCGTCGGTTTCGCCGGAAACGATACCCTGCAGGGTGTCGGAGTTCATGATCAGGGTAACGGAAGGATCGTCGTTCGCGCCTTCGTGCAGCTTGCAAGTGCCGTCGTTGATCACCAGGTGGTAGGTTTTGTCATCTTCGATGTCGAACTGGAACACCAGATCCAGGCCTTGTGCCGCGTCTGCGTTGAAATTCTGTTCGAGTTTTTCAAATACCTGAGCTACAGACATTGTTTTACCCTTTTGAGTGGTTGTCTTGTCATGGTGACGGCTTGGAATCCCTGGCCTCAGAAGCCTGTTTGATAGCCCGGGTAGCGCCGACCTCGCCATCCGACTTTATGGTTAGAACACGGTTGTGTCAAGCTTGATCGAACGCTTGTTTTAATTTTCTTTTGGACTTATCACGCCCCCTGTGAGGGGGTACACTCATGGCTTTGCAACGACGTCTGGAGACTGCATTTTGGAATTTCTGACCGAATACGGACTTTTCCTCGCTAAAGTGGTGACCTTCGTGGTGGCCGCCATCATTCTGGCCTCGGTGATTTTCTCCGCCACCCAGCGGGACCGGAGTGATCATGAAGGAGAGGGCGAGCTCAAAATTCGCAAACTGAACGACCAGTACCGGAAACTGAAAGAATCCATCCAGTCCCGGTTGATGTCAGACGCCGAACACAAGGCCTGGCAGAAACAAAAGAAAAAAGAAGAGAAAGCCGAGAAAAAATCGGCCAAACAGGATAAAACCGCTGAGGAAGAAAAGGCCTCCAAACCACGCATCTATGTCATCGACTTCGATGGCGACATCAAAGCCAGCGATACCGACACGCTCAGGCGGTCGGTCTCTGCGGTGCTCAGTGTCGCCAACCCGGAGACAGACGAGGTGGTGGTTCGCCTGGAAAGCGGTGGCGGCCTCGTGCACGCCTATGGTCTGGCAGCCGCACAGCTTGACCGGATTCGCAGTAAAGGGGTTCCCCTGACGGCCTGCGTAGACAAGGTGGCGGCCAGCGGTGGTTACATGATGGCTTGCGTTGCCGACAAGATCATTGCGTCGCCCTTTGCAGTTCTGGGTTCGATTGGTGTGGTTGCCCAGCTGCCGAACTTCCATCGTTTCCTGCAGAAGAACGATGTGGATTTTGAAGTGCTGACCGCCGGTGAGCACAAGCGCACACTGACCGTGTTTGGAGAGAACACCGAAAAGGGCCGGCAGAAATTTCTCGCGGACCTTGAAGATACCCACGGCCTGTTCAAGGAATACGTCAGCGAGCGGCGCCCTGCGCTGGATATCCAGGCGGTGGCCAATGGCGACATCTGGTTTGGCAAGCGTGCCCTTGAGGTCAAGCTCATTGACGATATCAAGACGTCGGACGAATACCTGATAGAGGCCTGCGATCGGGGTGAGGTGGTCTCGGTGTCATTCCAGCGTAAGAGAACCCTGCCGGAACGGCTTGGCCTGGCCACCAGTGCGGCGCTTGAGCATACCGTTTGGCGGGTGCTCAGTGCTTTCCGTAATCAGAAAATTCAGTAAGTCAGGGTCGGGCGCAGAGAGTTTAACGCTCTGCGCCCACCCGTGATCGCTCAGGAAGCCCTGCGACGGAACAGGGGCTGGTCGGTATCGGTGGCGGCCTGGTAGGCCTGGCTGAAGAAGTTCAGGCAGCGAGCTGCCTTGCTGATGTCCTTGTCGGCCCGCAGCACGTAGGAATCGAAGCCGCACCGTTTCATGAACTGCAACTGGTCCAGCAGTACATCTCCGATAGCTCTCAGCTCTCCCTGGTAGCCAAACCTTTCCCGCAGCAGGCGGGCGATACTGTAACCCCGGCCATCCACAAAGCGTGGAAAGTTCACCGCAATCAACGGTAATTCCTTAACCTTTTCCCCAAGCATTTCGGGCTCGTCATGGCTGTCGAACCAGACTCCGATATCATCCCGGCCTACGTAGTGCTCGTAGCCTGCAAGCCACAGATCCGCGGGAATCAGCGCAGGTTGGCCTGCGGCTACATTGAGGGATTCACCCTCGGCAGGGCGCTCTACGACCACCCAGCTGTCGTTACGGATGCTGCCGTCAGCAGCGATTACATCAGGCATAGACCCGCTCCTTGAATGGTTCAATACCAACACGGCGATAGGTATCCAGGAAGGTTTCTTCCTCGCTCCGTTTGTCGACATATACATCAATGATCTTGGCAATCACTTCGGGCATCTGGTCCCTTGCAAACGAGGGCCCCAGAATCTTGCCAATGGCGGCGTCATGATGGGAGTCGCCACCGAGACTGATCTGGTAGAACTCTTCGCCTTTCTTGTCAACGCCCAGCACGCCAATGTTACCAACGTGGTGGTGGCCACAGGCATTCATGCAGCCGGAGATGTTGAGGTCGATGGGGCCGAGGTCGTACAGGTAATCCAGATCATCAAAGCGACGCTGGATAGCCTCAGCAACGGGAATCGATTTGGCGTTGGCCAGGGCGCAGAAATCGCCGCCCGGGCAGCAGATGACGTCGGTCAGGGTGTTCAGGTTGGCAGTGGCAAAGCCCAAGGGAACGAGGCGCTGCCAGAGCTCGAACAGCTGGTCCTGGCGAACATCGGCCAGAACCACATTCTGCTCGTGTGTCGCGCGGGCCTCACCAAAGCTGAACTGGTCCGCCAGGTCGGCAATCTGCTCAAGCTGATAATCGGTCACGTCACCCGGCGGGGTCCCGGTTTTTTTCAGGGTCAGGGTGACACTGGCATAGCCGGGCTTCTTGTGCTCGCTGACGTTGTGAGTCAGCCACTTGTCGAATTCGCGGTTCTCAAATCGTTGCTCACTCAGCAGGGCAGTGGCGTTCTCCAGTGTCTCGTAGTCAGGCTCGGTGAAATAGCCCTGGAATTTGCGGATCGCTTCCGGGGTCAGCCGAGTCGGGGAGTCTTTGATGTGTGCCCATTCAGCTTCGACTTTCTCGGCGAAACCTTCCGGGGTCAGTGCCTTCACCAGAATCTTGATGCGTGCCTTGAACTTGTTGTCGCGCCGGCCGTAACGGTTATAGACCCGCAGGACCGCCTCCAGGTAAGTCAGAAGGTCGAGTTCCGGCAGGAATTCCCGAATGACTGGCCCCACCATGGGCGTGCGGCCCAGGCCGCCACCTACGTGTACGCGGAAGCCCAGCTCACCCTGATCATTCCGGACCAGTTGCAGGCCGATATCGTGTACCTGAATGGCCGCCCGGTCCGTCTTTTCGGAGGCATTAACCGCCACCTTGAATTTGCGAGGAAGGAAAGCGAATTCCGGGTGGAAGGTCGACCACTGCCGGATAATCTCGCAGTAAGGGCGAGGGTCGGCGATTTCATCGGCCTGAACACCGGAGAACTGGTCTGTGGTGGTGTTACGGATGCAGTTACCGCTGGTCTGGTTGGCATGCATTTCCACTTCGGCCAGTTCGGCCAGGATATCCGGAACGTCTTCCAGGTTTGGCCAGTTCAGCTGGATGTTGGTACGGGTTGTAAAATGCGCATAACCCTTGTCGTAATCACGGGTGATGCGGGCCAGGCGGCGGATCTGGTCTGAACGGAGCATGCCATAGGGCACACAGATACGCAGCATGGGTGCAAGACGCTGAACGTAGAGACCGTTCTGCAGACGAAGTGGAAGAAACTCTTCTTCCGCCAGCTCGCCCGCCAGGGCCCGCTCGGTTTGGTCCCGAAACTGTGCGACACGTTCCGCGGCAATTTGCCGGTCGTGCTCATCATAAACGTACATAGGGTAACGTCCTGCCTGGTAACTTCTGAAATGCGGTTGTTGAATGGCGCCAAAATGACATTGGGCCTTATTCCTGAAGCGGAGGATATCACTGGGTTTTTATTCTTAAAATGATTATTTCAAAATATCATTATCGATTCAGGTGATAAGCAGGAAAATCAGCAGCGGCGGGCAGGACTGGACGAATATCAATTTCCTGCTTTAATAAAAGCCGGGTACTGAAACAACAACAACAAGACTGGATAACCGAGGAGTAAGCTATGAAAAAGACAGCGGATTCAGATAGCCAGGCCGATGCCGTTGCAGCAGTGTTACTGGTGTTGCTGGCTGTTGCCTTTGCGGTAGTGTGGGTTGCCGGCCAGTAGCGCTACTGGCCTGCCAGCACCACCTTTACCACCAGTATCAGCCCGCCCACAAACGCAGCGCCAAACAGCAGCCCGGCAATGATGTAGGGCACCGGGCTGTGGCTGGCAAAATCCTCTTGTCGGCGCTTTTCAGACTGCACCCCCAAAGCGCCGGCGAGGATACTTTGCATGATTTTCAGAACGCCCGGCGAACCGGGCTTTTTCTTGCTGCTATTATTGTTGTTGTCAGCCATATCGTTCATTGAGTCACCCTGATTTATTCGGCCGGATCGTAGGCCAGGCTGGGCATCAGCCAGCGCTCAGCTTCTGCTTTGGACAGCCCTTTTCGTTCAGCATAGTCTTCAACCTGGTCCACGCCAATTTTGCCGACGGCAAAGTATTTGGATTCCGGGTGGGCAAAGTACCAGCCAGAGACCGCTGCCGTTGGGTACATGGCAAAGTGTTCGGTCAGCTGGAGGCTGGTGTTGGCTGTTGCATCCAGCAGTTTGAACAGGGTGGCTTTCTCTGTATGGTCAGGGCAGGCAGGATAGCCGGGGGCCGGGCGGATGCCCTGGTACCGTTCCTTGATCAGGTCATCGTTGGCCAGCTGTTCATCGGTTGCATAGCCCCAGAATTCTTTGCGAACCCGTTCGTGCATACGCTCGGCAAAGGCTTCTGCAAGCCGGTCTGCCAGAGCCTGGACCATAATGGCGCTGTAATCGTCGTGGGCATCCTTGAACTCTTTGGTCAGTTCGTCCACCCCAATACCGGTGGTTACGGCAAAGCCGCCGACATAGTCACCCACGTTGGAGTCTTCAGGGGCCACAAAATCAGACAGGGCCATCATGGGTTTGCCGGGCGCTTTTTCGTCTTGCTGGCGAAGGTGGTGCAGGGTGGTCAGCTCCTCGGTGCGGGACTCGTCTGTGTAAACGACAATGTCGTCTCCGCGACGGTTGGCCGGCCAGAAGCCAATCACGCCTCTGGCGGTGATGCGTTTATCTTCGATCATCTTCTTGAGCAGTTTCTGGGCGTCGTCGAACAGGGTGCGTGCAGCTTCGCCCCGCTTCGGATCGTCGAAGATTGCCGGGTATTTGCCGGCAATGTCCCAGGAAATGAAAAACGGCGTCCAATCGATGTAGTCCACCAGTTCGTTCAGGTCGTAATCGTTGAACGCCCGCACCCCGGTGAAGGCCGGTTTCGGTGGCTGGTAAGTCTCGAAATCGAGTTCCGGTGCCCGTGCCCGTGCTTCTGACATTGACACCAGCTTTGTACGGTCGCCACGGTTCTTGCGGCGCTCACGGATCTCGTCGTACTCGGTACGGGCGGCTTCCACGAGCGTGGGCTTTGCGGTCTTGCTCAGAAGCTGAGAGGCCACGTTTACGCACCGGGACGCATCGGATACGTACAGGGCAATGTCGTTCTTGTACTGGGGCTCGATCTTCACCGCAGTGTGGGCTTTGGAGGTGGTGGCACCGCCAATCATCAGCGGGATATTGAAATCCAGCCTCTGCATTTCCCGGGCAACATGGACCATTTCATCCAGCGAGGGTGTGATCAGGCCGCTCAGACCAATAATGTCGACATTCTCTTTTTTCGCAACGTCCAGAATCTTCTCGCAGGGCACCATCACGCCTAGGTCGATGACTTCGTAGTTATTGCACTGCAGGACCACGCCCACGATGTTCTTGCCAATGTCGTGTACGTCGCCCTTCACGGTGGCCATCAGAATCTTGCCCTTGGCCTGCTGGTCTTCTGTTTTCTCAGCCTCGATGAACGGGATCAAGTGGGCGACGGCCTGCTTCATTACCCGGGCGCTCTTGACCACCTGGGGCAGGAACATCTTTCCATCACCGAACAGGTCGCCGACCACATTCATACCCGCCATCAGCGGGCCTTCGATCACTTCGATGGGGTGGCTGGCGTTCTGCCGGCAGGCTTCTGTGTCGTCAATAATGTAACTGGTAATGCCTTTCACCAGGGCATGCTCAAGACGCTTCTCGACGGGCCATTCACGCCAGGCAAGGTCTTCTTCTTTGGTCTGGCCGCCTTTGCCTTTGAACTTTTCGGCCGCCTCAAGCAAGCGATCTGTTGAGTCATCGCGGCGGTTCAGGACGACGTCTTCCACCAATTCTTTCAGGTCTGGCTCGATCTCGTCATAGATCACCAACTGGCCCGGGTTCACTATGCCCATGTTCATGCCGGCCTTGACCGCGTGATACAGGAAAACGGAGTGAATGGCCTCGCGCACCGCATCGTTACCGCGGAAAGAAAACGAGACGTTACTCACGCCACCGGAGATGGACGCGTGGGGCAGGTTTTCCCTGATCCAGCGGGTGGCATTGATGAAGTCCACCGCATAGTTGTTGTGCTCTTCGATGCCGGTGGCGATGGCGAAGATGTTCGGATCAAAAATAATGTCGGCCGGGTTAAAGCCGATACTGGTCAGCACGTCGTAAGAGCGTTTGCAGATCTCGGTTTTACGCTCGAAGGTGTCGGCCTGGCCGTCTTCGTCAAAGGCCATGACGACAACGGCCGCACCGTAGCGCATGCAGTCTTTTGCCCGCTTGATGAACTCTTCCTCGCCTTCCTTGAGGCTGATGGAGTTCACCACCGCCTTGCCCTGAATGCATCGAAGACCGGCCTCGATCACTTCCCACTTGGAAGAATCGATCATGATCGGCACGCGGGAAATGTCAGGTTCGGATGCCACCAGTTTCAGGAAGGTCTCCATAACCTCCCTTGAATCCAGCATGCCCTCGTCCATGTTGATATCGATGATCTGGGCGCCGTTTTCCACCTGGTCCCGGGCCACGCTCAGCGCTTCCTCGTACTGTTCTTCCTTGATCAGTCTCAAAAATCGCTTGGAGCCGGTCACATTGGTGCGTTCGCCCACGTTAATGAACAGCGTGTTTTCGTCACCGGTAAAGGGTTCGAGGCCTGACAGGCGCAGTGCCTTGGGGCGATCGGGAATCTTCCGGGGCGGATACTTGGACACCGCCTTGGCAACGGCTTCAATGTGATCCGGGCGTGAACCGCAACAACCCCCGATGATGTTCAGGAACCCGTCCTTGGCGAAGCCCTCAATGATATCGGCCATTTCTTCGGGGGTCTGGTCGTATTCGCCAAATTCGTTGGGCAGCCCGGCGTTGGGGTGGGCTGACACATAGGTTTCTGCCTTGTTGGCCAGCTCTTCCACATAAGGGCGCAACGCGTCCGCACCCAGGGCGCAGTTAAGACCCACTGAGATGGGTTTCGCATGGGCGATGGAGTTGTAGAAGGCCTCGGTGGTCTGGCCCGACAGTGTTCGACCGGACGCGTCGGTAATGGTGCCGGAGATCATGATCGGCAGTTCAAAACCGTTGTCCTCAAAGAACTGCTGGGTCGCGTAAATGGCGGCCTTGGCGTTCAGGGTGTCGAAAATGGTTTCAATCAGGATCAGATCGGAGCCGCCTTCCACCAGCCCGGAGACCGCTTCATAGTAATTATCCACCAGGGTCTGGAAATCCACATTCCGGTAACCCGGGTTATTGACGTCTGGTGAGATGGAGGCGGTGCGCGATGTAGGGCCCACGGCGCCGGCAACAAACCGTGGTTTGTCCGGATTGCGGGCGGTGAACTCATCAGCGATTTCCCGAGCGATCCTGGCCGCTTCCACGTTCAATTCACGGGCCAGATCTTCCATGCCGTAGTCCGCCTGGGAAAGGCGGGTGGAATTGAAAGTGTTGGTTTCGATGATGTCTGCGCCGGCATCCAGGTAGTCTGCGTGGATATTGCGGAGCAGGGCCGGCTGGGTCAGGTTGAGGAGATCGTTGTTGCCCTGAACGTCCCGGTCGAAATCCTTGAATCGGTCGCCCCGGAATGCGGCTTCGTCCAGCTTCTGGTTCTGGATCATGGTGCCCATGCCACCATCGAGGATGATGATGCGTTCCTTGAGGGCCTTATGAAGCTGTTCCAGGCGGGTAGTACGATCGGTCATAGGGAATTCTTCCGGGGTCATTAATAACGTCGTGTTTGTTCGGACGGCGCGGGATCATAGCAAAATTGTACGTATACGTCTTAATGCAGATGATCATTATCAAGCACTGACCACAAAGTTACTGGCGGGAGGTTATACGTGCAATTCATTATCCTGTTAAAGCCCGACTATTTTACTTGGTCTTTTAAGTTCCTGCGAACTCTCCTAAAATAGAGACTACATTTGAAAACAGGTAGGAAGCATGGCTTTGGTAACTGTCACTGATTCCGCAAGGGATTATCTTGCGCAACTGATTGAAAAGCAGGATGTCGAGGGCATGGGCGTTCGTATTTTCGTCACCCAGCCGGGTACCCGCAATGCCGAGACCTGTCTGGCCTATTGCCCGCCAAACGAAGTCGTCCCTACAGACGAGCAGGTTGATCTGCAGAAATTCACCCTGTTCCTGGACCATAACTCGGTACCGTTTCTGGAAGATGCCTACGTGGACTACTCCAAAGACCAGATGGGCGGCCAGTTGACCATCAAGGCGCCGAACGCCAAAGTGCCCCAGGTGTCTGATGACGCCCCCCTTCCTGAGCGGGTGAACTACGTGCTGGCGTCTGAGATCAACCCCAATCTGGCGGCCCACGGCGGTGATGTATCGCTGGTCGAGATCGTTGAGGAGTCGGTGGCAGTGCTGCGTTTCGGTGGCGGTTGCCAGGGCTGTTCCGCCGTCAGCCTGACCCTCAAGCAAGGTGTTGAGAAAACCCTCAAGGAGCGGGTTCCGGAGATCACTGCGGTTCGTGATGTGACCGACCACTCGAACACTGAAAACGCCTACTATCAGTAATTTCTGCATTACCTCTGCCAGGCCGTCGTTCACCGCGGCGGCTGCCGCAGATGCCTGTCTTTCGTGGCTACACGGCCAATGTCCTGATATCTGCAATACTCCATTATCCTGTTGATTAACAGAACCGTGCACGGTTGCTGTACCGTGCCATAAAAAACAGTGATATCAGCGGCGCCATTGCCGCCAGACTTGAAACCGGGGTAACACTTGCTCGACCTTGCTCTCTTATCCGTACCTGTGATGGCTGCTGTCGTCGGCTGGTTTACGAACTGGCTTGCGATACAGATGTCATTTCACCCGGTGCGTTTCATCGGCATTGGCGTTATTGGTTGGCAGGGTGTTATCCCCCGTAAAGCCGAGAAGATGGCGCACATCTGTATCGACCGGACGCTGCAGCAGTTTGGTGATCTGAATACCGTCTATCAAAAGCTGGAGCCCCAGCGCATTGTTCAACAGGTGGTGGCACAGGTTTCACCACGGATGGATGAATACATCGACGAAGTCATGTACGAAGTGCAGCCGGTGTTGTGGGATAACCTGCCGCTGTTTGTTCGCGCCAGGATCTACCAATGGGCCAGGCAGCAGCTGCCGGACAGGATTGAAGAGCTGGTTGAGGATTTCGGTGACGACCTGAATGAGCTGGTGGATCTGAAAGCACTGCTCAGCCGCGAATTGCAGAATCATCCTGACCTGATGAATCGCATTTTCCGGGAAGCCGGTTCCGTTGAATTGCAATCGGTCATCAACCGTGGTGCCATCATTGGCGGTTTGCTGGGTGCCATCCTGGCGCCGCTGTGGCTGGCCTATCCGGAGCCATGGCTGCTGCCGGTCGGTGGTTTTGCCATTGGCTTTATCACCAACTGGATCGCCATTAATCTGATTTTTGCACCGCTTCGCCCTCGCCGGGTTCTGTTTTGGCGGATTCAGGGGTTGTTTCTGCGCCGTCAGGAGCAGATCAGTGATACCTGGGCACGTCTGGTGGCCGAGGAACTGATCACCGTTGAGAAGGTGGCGGACGCCATGATCAATGGCCAGCACGGAGCAAGAACCCGAGCTATCATCCAGAAGCATCTGCGCCCAATGCTCGATAACTCCATGGTTATGAAGCTGGCGGCGCAGGTGACGGTCGGTATGACCGGCTACATTGATCTCAAGCGAGTGATGAACCAGAAGGCGGTGATCGCCACCCGGGATGTGTTCAACGATCCCGCTTTTAACAAAGAGCGGGCACCCATTGTGGCCGGTGTGCTGGCGGGCCAGATGAAATCGCTCCGTCCGGAGGAGTTCCAGGACATATTGCGGCCGGCGTTCAGAGAAGAAGAGCTCCAGCTGATGTTTGTTGGGGGCTTGTTCGGCGCAGTGGCCGGCCTGATTCAGTTTATCGCGATGAACCAGCTGCCGATGCCGCCACTGGGTGGCTAACAAGGGAGACGGGTAATGTCTGTGTGGGTTTTGATGATTGTTCAGGTGCTGTTGACCGCAGGTACGGTGGCGGCTGTTCTGTTTGCGTTCTGGTACTTCGTAGTTCGGCCCTGGCTGGCTGAACGCCTGCAGGAGTTGGTGGAAGCCGCTGACCAGATCGAGCCCAAGGTGGCCAAGGGTGTCAACAAAGGCGTCGCCGATGCCGTCCGGCAGCTCCCGCAAAATGCATGGGAAGGCGCGACCAAGGAGTCGACCAAGCAATTCCTGAAGTTTGGCTCCAATCTGTTCGAGAACGGGCTCAGCAGCTTTCTGGGCTCGACTGCCGAAATGCAGAAATCCCAATCCAGCAGTGGTAGCCGGCCACCAGGGCAGGGCGATCGCTGATCAAAGGCAGTTGGTTGGCCTGGGTAGCCCGGCAATCCGGCAGGCGGTTTTGGCGGGTGTGCCTGGGAACAACTGCATCAGGTAGATACTGTTGCCCTTGTCGTCCCCGAACGCTTCTTTCACTGCCTTCACAAATAACCGGTTTGACGGCGGAGACATTTCATGTTGTTTATAGAATTCCCTCAGGAAATCTATGATCTCCCAGTGATTTTCATTTAGCTGTATGCTGTCCTCGGCGGCAATCTCCTGTGCTACCTCAGGGGTCCAGCTGCCAGCGTCTTCCAGAAAACCCTCGTTGTTGCGTAACGGCAAAGTCGTCATTGTATTACCAGCTCACGGTGCGTGAATGTTCGGCAGTCAGGCGCACCAGATCGCCATAGCTGATGATTTGTACATTGGGGTTGCCTGCCAGGCCTCTGGCCTCAAGGTCTGCGCCAAGGGCAACACAGTTTCGGGGCAGGCTAGTGGTGCTGTCTGTTACCGCCAGTACCGCATTTTCCGCCAGTGCCAGCGTGTCTCCTTCGTGAACGGCTGCCAGACAGGTTGCGAACCTTGGGTGACTGGGTGATTTGTTCAGGATATGAAGTGTCGCCTGAATCGTTTGTTCCTGTGTCATTCCGTCATCCTTAGCCTGCAAAAACGATGCGTTCAAAGCGATCAAGGGCGTCTCTGACCGATGGAATCAGTTCCACGCCATTCAGCCTGTCTTCCTCACCAAGCCGAAAACGCTCGCAGGCGGATTGTTCCGCGAGAATCTGTTCGACTCCGAACACCGGTGCCGCAGCAAGGTTCTTTTCAACCGTTTTCTGGCCGATGCCTCCGGCATCCTGGGATTTGCGCAGCCAGTTAACACCAGCGCCGATAAAGAGCAATGCCGCTGGTTGATCGAAGGCTGCCAGGGAAAACACCATATCCAGCGCTTCGCGACCGGACCAGGAGCCATACGGAGCCTGATCAATCACAATCAAGGTGGTCATCTTAGTGGCTCCCATGAAAGTAGATCACACGGTCAGACTTCAGGTTGCCTTCCACCCATTCGCCCAAGCCCGCTATCTGGTATGGCTGGCGAAGGTTGTTGGCGCTGAGTTCATACCTCGCCTGTTCGCCCTGGTCGACGATTCCCCGGCGCAAGGCCGAGGCAATGCAGGCGACCCCAGGCGTCTGGTTGTCAGCAAGGAAATCTGCCCACTGGCCTGGCCAGTCGGGTTCATCGGAGGGGGGCGTACTCAGGGCTGAAGCTAGGTGTACGCCCTCGCCATAAAGAAACACTCGGTCGATGTGGTGGCCGGCTGCAATCAGCTCCTGTGCGAATGCCAGTGCTGTTTGTGGTGCCTGGCTGGACCAGGGAGCGCCGGTAATGACCAGGGTGTAAGAAAGGCGAGGAGACATAACGATAGGTTGCCGGTCAGGAATGGATCGGATTTCAGTTTACCGAAAGCAAGAACCCCGGCAAAGGCCGGGGTTCCTGTTCAACGCGTTGCTCTGGCGAATCAATCGTCGCCGCTGAATGCCGCCAGCAGGTGCAGCAGGCTGACAAACAGGTTGTAGATGGCCACGTACAGGCCAACGGTTGCGATCACGTAGTTACGCTCGCCGCCTTTGATGATCCGGCTGGTTTCAAACAGGATCATGATGGAGGCGAAAATGGTGAAGCCAGCGGATACCGCCAGGTGCAGGGCAGAGCTCTGCATGAAGAAGGCCAGCAGCATGGCACCGATTAGCACGAACGCACCGGCCGTCAGGAAGCTGGACATAAAGCTGAAGTCTTTCTTGGTGATCAGCGCGGTGGCTGACAGACCAACAAAGGCTACGGCTGTCAGGGTCAGTGCCTGGGCGACAATCTGAGAGGCACCCGCGGCAACGAACGCGCCGATGATCGGGCCCAGGGTGTACCCCATGAAGCCGGTCAGGGCGAAGGTGGTTACGATGCCCCAGGGGCTGTTCTTGAGCTTATAGGTCGCGAACAGCAGGCCAATATAGCCAACGATGGTGATCAGGAAGCCCGGGTGCGTGCCGTTCATGTTCAGGAACGCAGTCAGGGCCGAGAAGGCCAGGGTCATGCCAAGCAGCATGTAGGTGTTGCGCAGTACCTTCAGCGCATCTTCATCAATGCCCGCTGTTACGCCGGTGGCTTGACCGGACTGCGGGTAGGCAGCCTGGTTGTTCTGAACGCCGAAACGTCTGTCTTCCATTGTCATCTCCGTTTATTGCAACTGGATACTGAGTCCCATGATAATGTCGAATCCGCAACTTTCAATCATTTACGACAGAAAATGCCCCAATGGATTCCATTAAACTGGTGTAATCTTGCTCGCACCGTGACCAGAACCAGTGGAATTTCCAACGTTTTTTCTTCAAGGCGTTGACAGTAATGGCAAATCCGGTATCATTCCACCCGCTGTCGCAATGGCAGCAACGGAAATACGCCTTCTGGCGTTTTTTCGGTAAGACGGTGGGCTGGCAGAGTGGCTGAATGCAGCGGTCTTGAAAACCGCCGACGGTTAATAGCCGTCCCGGGGTTCGAATCCCTGGCCCACCGCCATTTTTCTTCCTGACACCGGTCTCTATACTCCCCAATCGATACCTTCGACAGACTACGTAACTTCCTGCGTATTAAACTTCTTTGCGAATCCAGTACACTGGTGTGAAATCGAATGCCCGTTGTGAGCAGGTGCTTTAATGGATCAGGATCAGAGCCAGATTCCGGAAACCGAGCAGGATCGAAAGAACCGGCGCTATGCCGTCTCTGCCAATCGTGGGAGCCCTAGCCATCGGGTGCGTTACGTGGAAACCGGCGGTGCTGCAGTGGATACCGAGGAGTGCACCTTTTGCCAGGCTGTTCCCGACCTGGACCATGCCGGTGGTATCAGAGCCACTCAAGTTCCTGGCCGGTCTGACACCAGCGAGTGTGCTGGTAATGGAGCTCAAACAGGCGCCGCTGATTCTGCACAGTAGCCAGGTCACACAATTCAAACCGGACGCTGGCACCAGGCAGTTGTTGGGCCAGAAGGCCGCAATCCACGGCGGGAACGACGCCGGGCTTCGGGTAGCCACCAATGGTCTGGCAATCGTTCAGCAAGACGATAGGTTGACCATCACCGGGAATCTGGACGGCTCCAAGGGCGATGCCTTCGGAAATAATTCCGGGGGGCGGGGAGCTCAGGGGCGTTCCCTGGAGTCGAAAGCCCATGCGGTCGGATTGGTCGCCAACCGTATAGCGGCTGGTTGTTAGCCTGATGATATCCGCTCGCTGAAACTGAGGGTATTGATAGCCCGGAATCAGCCGGATAACCGTTTCTGCATCAAGGTCGGGACGCTGGTGATCTGGTACTTTCCGCTCTGGCACTTGGCGCTTTGGCTGCAACGGCATCAATCGGTCTCCCGCCTGCACCGGGCCCTGGCCCTCGAGCTTTTCCCGAACAACCACCGAATGGCTCCCGAATTGTTCCGGCGCATCCAACCCACCCACCACGGCCAGGTAGACAAGCCGATGGTGCGTTGAGTGGTCAATCGTTAGTTCGTCACCATCGTTGAGGTTCAGGGTTTGCCACAAATCAACCGTTTGCCTGTTCACCGTTACGCGTGTTCTGGCGCCGGTGAGGGCTACCTGAAGCGCACCATGGGCAATGGCACGAAATCCACCCAGCACAATCTCCAGACAGGCCGCATTGCGAGGGTTGTCCAGCAGCTTGTTGGCCCAGGTATAGCTGATCAGGTCCAGCGCGCCGCCTGCGGCCAGCCCATGGTGGCGATAACCCCGACGACCGCTGTCTTGAATGGTGCTTTGTACGCCGGGGCGGACGACTTCCAGAAAACTCATGGGGTCAGCTCCCCGCCCGTGGCCAGAAACGCCTCCCGGCTTATGGCTTTGAATCTCACCCGGTCGCCGACCCTGAGCAGTGACAGGCTGGTTTGGTCGAACAAGGGTGTCGGGCACCGGCCAATCAATTGCCAGCCGCCAGGGGATGCCTGCGGGTAGACCGCGGTCTGCCGGTTGGCTATGCCAACACTGCCAGCGGGCACCCGTTTGCGGGGGCTGGTCTTTCGGGGCGCGGCGATGGTGGGGTCCACTTGCCCCATAAAGGCAAATCCGGGAGCAAACCCAAGGGCATGGACCCGGTACTCAACGGCGCTGTGTTTGCGGATGATGTCCTCGCACTCCAGGCCGCACTCTGAGGCCAGCCATTGCAGGTCAGGCCCGGTCTCGGTGCTGTAGTAAACCGGCAGCTCAACCAGTCGGCCCTTCTCATCCGGCGCGCGCTTACAGGTGTTTTCGAGGGTAACCAGTGGCCTCAGCTCAGACACAGCCTGCCGAAAGTCGATCTTCAATGGATCGTAGACCACCATCAGCGTTGTATATGAGGGAACTATATCGACTAACCAGGGGGAACCGGCACTGCGAATGTTGTCGGCAAGTCCGGCGATGCGGGCAGGCAGGCTCTCGTCGATGGCCTCGGCCAGGGTAATCAGGATGGTATCTTCCGAAACCGCTTCAATCATTGCCCGGGTTTGCCAAGAGCCTTGCGGATGGCCTTGATCGCCTCAAGCGCGGCTTCGTTGTCGCCATGAACGCACAGGCTGTCTGCAGGAAGTTCAAGCCAGTTACCGGTGGCACTGAATACGCCACCTTTTTCGGCAAAGTACCGGGCCTGGCGCACAATGATTTCAGGGTCTTCGTGCACCGCCCCAGCCTGGCGTCTGGACACCAGTTGGCCTTCGTCGTCGTAGGCTCGGTCGGCAAAGGCTTCCAGCAGCAGGGGAACGCCGACATCGGCGGCCATTTGCTGATGCTCCCGGTATTTCCGGGTGACCGGAATCATCAGGGGCAGATCCTGCCGGAAGGTTCGGGTGGCAACCATGACCGCGTGCAACAGGGTTGGGTCCCGCATCATGTCGTTGTTCAAGGCGCCGTGGGGCTTCACGTAACTCAGGCTTAAACCTTCTTTACGACACATGCCCTCCAGGGCGCCCAACTGATAAAGCAGAAGGGCTTCGATTTCTTCCGGGGTGTGGTGGATAGACCGCCGGCCAAATCCGCTGAGGTCGTGGTACGAAGGGTGAGCGCCAATCTCCACGTGGTAACGCGATGCCAGCGCCAGCGTGTTGCGGATGACCATGGGATCTGCGGCGTGGAACCCGCAGGCCACATTAGCCATGTCGATCAGGGGCATGACCAGATCGTCATGGCCCATCTGCCAGGCGCCGTAACTCTCGCCGAGATCGCAATTCAGTTTCATAGCGTACCGGTCGTCTCAGATATCCGTCCGGCCGGGAAACGTCGCCTGTTTCCTGGCTTCTGCGCATTTCTGCCTGGCAGCCAGATTGTCCGGGCTGTTGTCAGGCACGGCCCACCCTTTCAGGTTGTCTTCCACCAGTTGCACCAATGCGTCGATATGGCCGGGTGTGGCGTTCAGGCAAGGGATGTAGCCAAAGGCTTCACCCCCGGACTCCATGAAGTATTCCCGGTTTTCTTCGTTGATTTCCTCGATGGTTTCGAGGCAGTCCGAAGAGAACCCCGGGCAGAAGACATCTACAGATTTTACACCTTTTTCCGGTAGGGATTTAAGGGTTTCGTCGGTGTAGGGTTGCAGCCATTCTTCCCGCCCAAAGCGCGATTGGAAGGTCGTCAGGTAGTCGTCCTGGCCAAGGCCAAGCCGTTCGGCCAGCAAGCGTGAGGTTTTATGGCATTCACAGTGATAAGGATCGCCCTTGAGCAGGTATTTCAGGGGGACGCCATGGTACGACAGGATGAGTTTTTCGTGCCGGCCATGATTGGCCCAGTGCGCCTCAATATGGCGTGCCATGGCCTCAATGTAGGGCGGGTAGTCGTGATAGTGAGACACAAACCGGAAATCCGGCAGCCAGCGGCGGCGGGTAAAGTCGGCGGAGATGGCATCAAAGGTAGACGCAGTGGTGGATGCCGAATACTGGGGGTACAGCGGCAGGACAAGCAGCTTGCGAACACCTTGTTGCTGCATGTCTTCCAATACCCGGGAAATTGACGGGTTGCCGTAGCGCATGGCAAAACCCACCACCACGTTGCTGCCATACTTTTTCTTCAGCGCTTCCCGAATGCCTTCCGCCTGTTTGGCGGTGTGTATCAGCAGGGGAGAGCCCTCCGGTTGCCAGACACTGGCATAGGCCTGGGCGCTTTTTCTTGGCCGGATTCTCAGGATGATGCCATGGAGGATCAACCACCAGATGGGGCGTGGTACTTCCACCACCCTTGGGTCCCACAGGAACTCGGCAAGATACTTTCTCAGTGCTGGTGTGGTGGGGGCGTCTGGTGTGCCAAGGTTGGTCACAAGTACCCCCAGGCGTTCGGGCTCGTTATGGCTGAACTGATCCGTCCCTTTATATGGCATTGATGCTATCCGATGGTGGTGGGTTAATGCTTGCCAGCCTGCTGTGCCAATCGCGGTATAAGGCCCGTGATGTCATATCCCGCGCGCTGAGCTTTGGACAGAATCTCCTCCGGCTGGGTTTCCCGTGCGGCGCTCAGGGCCCACAGCACGGTACAGCGGGTTCCAGACCGACAGAAGGCCAGTACGGGTTTATCGGCATTCCGGATCATCGGCGCAAACTGGTCAACGTCCTGGTCGGTGATATTGCCAGACTCCACCGGGAGGAATACCCACTCCAGGCCATGTTCCCGCGCTGCCGCTTCTATGTCCGCCATGGCGGGTTGGCCAGGCTCTTCACGGTCCGGGCGATTTGCAACCAGGGTCCGGAAGCCGAGCCGGGCAATTTCGGCAACATCCTGAACCGAAATCTGGGGGGCTACCGATAGGGTTTCATCAATCTTTCTGATATCCACTTAGGGCTCCAATGGTTGATGGCCGGGGATTTAAAGACGGGCCCCTTGGGGCCCGGCACAATGCTGTGATCGGGTCGTGTTGCTCAGGGGTTAGGCATTATGACCAGATGATGCCCGTATACGCTCAGCAATTTCAAACAGAATCATACCTGTGACCATCGATGCAACAAAGACCACAGCTTTGATTTCGCCCGCACCAAAGGCAACCAAAGCCGGCCCCGGGCAGAATCCCGCAATACCCCAGCCGACCCCAAACATCATACTACCGACGATCAGCCGTTTATCGATCTGGGTGTTGGTGGGGAGCTTTATGTTGAAGCCCAGGAATGACAATGTGCGTCTGCGGGCGATGGTGAAGGCTACCAGCCCAACAATAACCGCACCGCCCATAACAAAGGCCAGGGAGGGGTCCCAGGCACCGGCGATATCCAGAAATCCGAGGACTTTTTCCGGGTTGGCCATACCGGAAACAATCAAACCAAGGCCAAAAATCAGGCCGGCAAACAGGGAAGCAATATGATATTTCACGGCTTCAGGCTCCAATCAGGTGACGGATAACATAAACGGTCACGAACCCCATACCCATAAAGCTGAGGGTGGCCACCAGGGAACGAACAGACAGCCGGGACAAACCGCAAACCCCATGACCGCTGGTGCAGCCGGACCCATAGCGTGTTCCAATGCCCACCAGCAGGCCGGCGACAATCAGGGCAGGGTAACCGGCGTTGATTTCGATAGGTGGTAACTGGCCTGCCAGTGTCCAAATCGCTGGTGCCCCAATCAGCCCGGCAAGAAAGGCAATTCGCCACAGAATGTCGCTTCTGATGGGGGTAAGCAAACCGCCGAGTATGCCGCTGATGCCGGCAATGCGGCCGTTCAGAAGCAGGAAGCTGGCGGCGGCCAGCCCAATCAGAATACCGCCAGTTAGTGCAGTGCCAGGGGTAAACTGGCTCCAGGCAATCTCAATCATTTACGTGCTCCAGGTTTCGCTATGAGGAATAAGCTTATAAGTATGGGCGATAATACCAAAAAAAAAGCCCGGCAAGGAATGCCGGGCAGAGGCGTGCGAGTAGTATCCATGAAAGACTTCCAGACAAACCGACATCAACTGGGATGCCGGTAACGGGAAGTATTGACCATAATGTGAGCAGTTCAAGTGAGAGCGGCTTTCGTTTGAAAACATTTTTTCATATGCCTTGGGTGTTTATACTGCGCCCCTTCGTTATGCGGGTTTCAGGGAGGTGTGTATGACCACTGAAATCCCCGTTTGGCTGTAATACAATGGGGCCAGACCGTTCCCGCTTTGTTGCCAAGAGGTATTCATGTCAGACCACGACGATAAAAACCCGGAAAATGATCCGCAGCTGGCGGACAAAATCAAGGATTCCGCCCGCCAGATCTGGCTTGCGGGTCTGGGTGCATACACCAAGGCCGAGGAAGACGCGGGTAAGTTTTTTGAGCGCCTGGTGCAGGAGGGTGAGCAACTGGAAACCAGGACCCGGGGCGTGGTGGAAAAGCAGATCAAGACCGTAGAGGGTCGCGTTGGTGAGGTTAAGGAAAAGGCGACCGGAACCTGGGACAAGCTTGAGCACATGTTCGACCAGCGCGTATCCGGTGCTTTGCGTCGCCTTGGTATTCACCGGCGCGAGGAAATTGAAGCGATGGAGCGCAGGATTGAAGTGCTGGAAAGCGAATTGGCCAGATTGCGGGGTGATTCACCAGCCTCGGATGAAGAAGAATAACCCTCAAAGGTAGCTGCGGCTGGTCAGCTGAATCTCCTGTTGCTCCTGTTCCGCCAGGTACGGAAGGATCAGGTGCAGCATTTGATACACTCCCTTGCCCGGATCTACCGATTCCCGGTCATCCAGATGGGACAGCGTGTCAAAGCTGCTCCAATAGCAGGCCGTCAGGGTGAGCTGTTCGCACAGCGAGAGCAGCTCGTCTTCACTGATGGTCATGACCCCTTGGCTTTGAAAGCTCTCACACAAAACCCGAAACGCATTTTTTTTCTTCGCCAGAATCCGTTTAAACCGCACTTGCAGCTGGCTGTAGCGAGACAGCACGTTCACCAGATCCTGATACAGAAAACGATATCGGGCGACAGCCTCAAACAGCAAATGCAGGAAAAAACTGAACTGGTCCAGTGAAATATCGGCGTCGTCCGGCACCGCGAGTAAGTCCACCATTTCCGCTTCAAAGCTCTGGAACAGCTCGTCGACAATGTCGCTTTTACTTTTGAAGTGGTAATAGAGGTTGCCCGGGCTGATGTCCAGCTCATCGGAGATCAGCAGGGTGGTGACATTCGGCTCGCCCAGGCTGTTGAACAGCGCCAGGCTGGTGCCGAGAATCCTGTCCCTGGTTTTGATTTTTTTCATAATCGCTGAATCGATTCCTCAGAGGTCAAACCGCGCCCATACCGGGCAGTGGTCTGATGGCCGTTCCATACCTCGGATATCATAGGATACGCCGGCCTCTGTGGCTTTGGGCAGCAGGCTGTCGCTGGCCATTATCAGGTCAATTCGCAGGCCCCGTTTAGGGTCCCGTTCAAAGCCTTTGCTACGGTAGTCAAACCAGCTGAAGGTATTGGCTTCGTCCGGGTGCAGGTGGCGGAAGACGTCGGTATAGCCCCGGCTTTCAACCTGGGCAAGCCATTCCCGTTCCTCTGGCAGAAAACTGCATTTCCCGGTGCGCAGCCAGCGCTTGGCGTTATCCGCGCCAATGCCGATGTCTTTGTCTGTGGGCGAGATGTTCATGTCGCCCATGACAACCACATGGCCAGGTTGGCTTTTCAAGTCGTCCAGGTAGGCCATCAGATCCCGGTAAAACTTCTGTTTTGCGGGAAATTTCACCGGATGATCCCGGCTCTCACCCTGGGGGAAGTAGCCGTTGATCACGGTCAGCGGCTCTCCGTTCACGGTAAAGCGACCGGTTATAAGACGGCGCTGGGCATCGTCGTCATCGGTGCTGTATCCCTTCTGGACCGACTCGGGCTCGGCCCGGGAGAGCAGGGCGACGCCATAATGGGTTTTCTGGCCGTGAAAGTGCACGTGGTAGCCGAGTTTGCGGATGTCATCTACCGGGAATTCCTGGTCAGTGACCTTGGTTTCCTGAAGCCCGATGATATCCGGGTTCAGTTGCTCGATCACAGCTTCAAGCTGGTGCAGACGGGTGCGGATACTGTTGACGTTAAACGACACAAACATCATGGGGGTGGAGTCTCCGGTACGTTTTGCCCGAGAGTTTACCACACCGTGGCCGGTTATCTGTTTGGCGGCCGGGCCGGGTTCAGGGCGTCAGTTCACAATCCGGGTATTGTTCCACCTCGTAGCGGATGTGCGCGGTGAAATTGGCATCTGCGTTTTCACGGATGTTGGTAAGGCCCAGGTACTCGGTCAGTGCGCCCTCTTTGTTGTACCCCAGCACGATAGGGTCAACCAGAAACCGGAGAACCAGGCTGGTGGGGCGAATACGAAGGACAACATCGGAGTTCAATTGGTTATTGCGGGTGGGTTCCAGTACAAACCCATAATGCTCGCCCCGTGTCGGGCCCAGGAAGCGAAACTCCACCGACTCTCCCCGGTTAACCTGGCCCCAGTTGGCGCGGACCAGATGATCAAAACCGGCATCCACCACTAACCGATTATCAAAATCTACCTCGTACCTCTCAACGTCGCCGGCGGGAGTCTGCCATTCAATTTCCAGGCGGTTCGCCTCCGGGTAGGTGATTTTCAGGCTCTCGTTGAAGTCCGGTTGCTGAAAATCCACGCTCGGGCGGAGCGAGGAGTCTTCATAGTTCATCTGTTTGGTTGCGAAGGGGTCCTCGCCAGGTTCCTTTCGGTAGTTCACTGAGTGAGTTTGGGGTTCGAAGATGCCTTCCGCACAATGGCCCTCAACCCGATGGACTTCCTGGTAAAGCAACGTGCCACCGTTACTCTTGGCTGTGCCGGTGAACACGAACTGGTTGGCGTTTACGGGCAGTGCCAGAATGGTCAGGGCGCTGAAGGTAATGGCTGAACGAATCATGGCTGCAACTCCGAGTACAGGGTCTTCCGAACGAAAAGCAGCAACGGGAATAACAGGAACCACCCCACGGCCATGGCGGCCAGAGAGATCGTGAGGTCGGGCAGGGTGACGATACCCAGTTTGCTGGCGGACCAATAGGCGAACGGCCCTCCGATCGGCGCAAACACATAAGGTAGCCATCTGCGTTGCGCTATCCAGCCCAGTGAGTGGCACAGGGTGGTCATGAATATGGCCCAGATAGCGACCAGCCAGGGGGGCGCAACCAACACTTCATCGGAACCATTGATGCCAAGTACACCGGTTCGGAACCAGAGTGTATCCATCAGGCTGCCAAGCACCACCCCGAAGCCGATGAACTGGAGCTCGGTAAAGCGCTTCTGGCTCACCAACGCAAAGTGGATGGCCAGAAATATCAACACCAGCCCGGCGGCAGCCAGGCCGGGAAACAGAACGCACACCAGCCAGCCTGTCTGGAACAGGACGAAGTTCAGGATATTACGGGCGGTGTCTGAGGCGATCATAAACTGAGTATGTTGGCGCGTTTGTTGGCGGGCTTGGCCAGCACCAGGTGGGCCACGCCAATGGCCCGTTCGCTGAAGCCCGCCTCACAGTAGGCAAAGTAGAAGTGCCATAGACGCTGGAAGGCCTCGTCGTAGCCACGTTCAAGCAGGGTGTTCCGGTTTGCCATGAACCGGTCACACCATTCGCGCAGGGTGCGGGCGTAATGGAAGCCGAAGTCTTCGGAGTGGGTCAGCACCAGGTTGGATCCGCGGCGCATGGACGTGATAATGGCTCCGAATGAGGGTATGAAGCTGCCCGGGAAAATGTACCGTTGAATGAAGTCGACGTTCTTCAGGGCCCGGTCGTAACGCTGCTCCGGCATATTAATAGCCTGCACCAGGGCAAGGCCGTCCGGCTTGAGCAACGTGCTGATCTGGGCCAGGTAGCTGTCCAGGAACTGCGGTCCAACGGCCTCAATCATTTCGATCGACACCAGCTTGTCGAATTGCCCGGTCAGGTCACGGTAGTCATCAAACAGCAGGGTGATACGGTCTTCCAGGCCTTCGGCTTTCACCCGCTCTTTGGCCAGCTCAAGCTGCTCCCGGGAGATGGTGGTAGTGGTTACGTGGCAGCCATAATGCTTGGCGGCGTGAATGGCAAACCCGCCCCAGCCGGTGCCTATTTCGATCACACGGTCCTCTGGCTGCAGGTCCAGCTTCTTGCAGATGGTATCCAGCTTGTAGACCGCGGCTTCTTCGAGTGTTGAGTCCGCGCTCGGGTAAATGGCCGATGAATACATCATGGTTGGGTCAAGAAAGAGCTGGAACAAATCGTTACCCAGATCGTAGTGGGCACTGATGTTCTTGCGCGAACCGGCAGGGGTGTTGCGGTTCAGCCAATGCAGCGCTTTCAGGGTCGGCTTGCTTACCCAGCTGAACTTGTCTTCAAAGGCATTCATGGTGTCCAGGTTTCGGCTGAAAAAACGCAGGAGGGCGGTCAGGTCCGGAGAGCTCCAGTCCCCTGCAACGAAGGACTCGGCGGCCCCAACGCTGCCACCAGTCACCAGATCACGCCAGGTGGTGTGATCATGGATGACCAGTTCCGCTGCCGGATACTGCGGGTCCCCGTCACCGTAGACGAGATCCTCAGCACCGTATTCCTTGACCACCAGTTTGCCGTGGGCCAGTTGTGACAGCTGCTGGCAGACAAGCTGTTTTGCAATCCGGCTTACCAGCGGCGTTTGGCTGGTGCGCTGGCTGTCTACGGATGTGTTCAGGTTCTCCATGAGCTTACCCTTCCCGCTATATCTGAATCTGAGTGCCTGGGTGCCGGTGTTAAAGTGATCTCCGCGCCTTTATCTTCCACGCCCTTTCGATATTGGCTGTCCGTTTTGTCCAGCTTGTCCGGGTGGGTGTAGAAAGGCGCGCCCTTGAGCTTCAGCTTCAGGGCATTCCAGTAAATGCCGGCCGTGCCTTTGAGGGTTTCCAGGGGAAAACGCCTCAGGCTTCTGTGCAGTGTTTTACGTTCAAACGGGCTGCGTTGGACTACCAGGGTGGCATCAAAATGTTTTTCCTGTCCCTGTTGCACGTTCATGTGAATACGTAGCTCGGGGCCTTTGAAACTGAACAGCCACTGGTACTGCTGATCCATGCCGTTGAACGGGGACACGTGAAAGCGCTTGCTGAAGGCAAAGCGTTCGGTATGCCACGCCCCGGTCAGGGTAGATCCGGGCTGATGGCACTCAAGGCAGTAAACATGGCGTTGCTTCCAGGGTGTGTTGGTAATCTGCGCCAGAATCACTCGGGGAACGTCGCCGTTTTGAGGGCTTTCGCCGTGGTTGTAGCAAAGATAAAAGCTGACTGGATTGAAGACGTATCCCAGGTAGCGCGGATGAGTGATCAGCTCTATTGGGCCGTCCGGTGCCCAGCCAGTGGCGCTTTTCACCTGGTTGAACACTGCCTGGCGCAGACTGGGCACTTCCGGGTTCAGGTAATCCCGCCGGTACAGAGACATCCAGTTAAACCGTTCCAGGGAAAAGAACGGGCTCGAAGAGGTGATGGTCTCCCAGTCATCCAGGTCTAACGCCAGCATACCGATCTTGTACTTAAACTCGTGCAAAACCGGAATCTTACGCCGATGTCTTATAGTGCCTTCTAGCCACTGGCTGGCCATGATCAGAGCTCCACCCTGAACGCGCGGGTAACGCGCAATGCGCTGCGTACACCGTCTTCATGGAAGCCGTTGAACCAGTAGGCGCCACAGTAGTGGGTCCGGTTACGGTTGCCGATCTCGTCATAGCGCTCCTGGGCGGCCACGGCTTCGAGGGTAAACACCGGATGGTCGTATTCAAATCGCTTGATGACCTTGGCGGGGTCGATGTCATGGCTGCGGTTGAGCGTAACGCAGAAGGTTTCAGGCGCATCATCGAAGTTCTGCAAGGTATTCATGTTGTAGGTCACCGACACCGGCTGGGTGCTGTGTTCGGGAATCATGTAGTTCCAGGCTGCCCAGGCCAGCCGGGTGGATGGCAAAACGCTGGCATCGGTGTGCAACACTACATCATTCTTCTGGTAGCCGATGGCACCAAGGATGTCCCGTTCCTGATCGGTCGGATCATTCAGCATCGCCAGCGCCTGGTTGCTATGGCAGGCCAGCACAACCTGATCGAACCGGTGCTGTTGGCCGTTCACGACAATGGTGACGCCTTCTTCGTCCCGAGTAATCGCCGTTACCGGACTGTTCAGGTGAGTGCGGTCGCCCAGCCGCGCCATCATCTTGTCCACGTAGGTGGCGGAACCACCGGAAATCACCCGCCAGGTTGGGCGGTCGTCCACCGAAAGCATGCCGTGATTGTTAAAAAACTGCAGGAAAAACCGGATCGGGAACTGCTCCAATACGATTTCCGGGGCAGACCAGATAGCAGCACCCATCGGAACGATGTAGTTGTTACGGAAATAACGGCTGTAGCGGTTGCGGTTCAGGTATTCGCCCAGGGTTTCACCTTCTGGAATCTGGCCGGCAGCGAGATCGGCGCGAGTTTCCTTGTTGAACCGGAGGATTTCCCGGATCATCTTCAGAAAGTTCAGGTTAAGAAGGTTCTTGCGCTGTGCAAACAGCGTATTGAGGCTGGTCCCGTTGTACTGCAGGCCAGACACATGGCAGTCCACGCTGAAACTCATGTTACTGACTTCCGACTTTACGTCCAGGCGGTCCATCAGTTTGATAAAATTCGGGTAGGTCCAGTCATTGAACACGATAAAACCGGTGTTCACCGGCCAAACGCGCCCGCCAGCCTCAACTTGCTCGGTGTTGGTGTGGCCGCCCGCATAATCGCCAGCCTCGAACAGTTGAACGTCGTGTTGTTCGCTGAGCAGCCAGGCCGCCGTTAAGCCGGATACACCGGCACCAATCACAGCAATACGCTGACGATTCGGGTTCATGCAATCTTTTCCTGTTGCCAAAGTGTTCAAGAGTGGTTGTTACGGGCCATGGATGCGGCCATGCGATCCACAAGGCCTTGAGGCAAGGCGCCCAGCGCTTTGAGCAGCCAGGTAAAACGCCGGGGAAAGGCGATTTCCGTTTTACCCTTTTCAAGCCCTTTAACGATGCGGTGGGCTGCATCTTCCGAGCTGATGATGAAGGGCATGGGGAAGTCGTTACGGTCCGTCAGAGGTGTTTTTACAAAGCCCGGTGAGACCACCACCACGTCGATGCCTTCCGCCGCCAAGTCGGCACGCAGCGCGTGAGCAAAGTAGGTCAGGGCAGCCTTTGAAGCGCCGTAACCCTCTGCCCGGCCAAAGGGAAACCACCAGGCCGACGAGCTGACGATCACCAGTGTTGCCGGTTTACCTTTGGCCCGTGTGGCCCTGAGCGCTGGGAGCACGATATCCAGGCTGCGGGCGGTGCCAACCACATTGGTTATCATGTTGGCTTCAATAACGCGGCTGTCGTACTCGGCGATTTCCAGGTATTCGCAGGTACCGGCATTGAGTATCGCCATATCCAGATCACCAAAGTGGCCCAGAGAATCCTTTAAAGCCTCAAGATCACTCTTACTGGTGGTGTCGGCGGGGGCTGCCAGCATCTGTTCGGGATGCTGATTCACCAGGGCATCCAGTGCCTCCTTCCGGCGCCCGGTGACAATCAGCCTGTGCCCGTGGGTGGCAAGTTGTTTTGCCAGTGCCTCGCCAATACCGGACGATGCGCCGGTCAGCCAGATGTTGCTGGCGGTTTCCAGGCGTCTGCTCATCCTGCCTGCTCCTTGACCCAGCGGATCACGCCGCCCACTACCGGAAGATTTTCATAGAGTAACTGGCCGGCATCGAAGTAATCCCGGTGGTACCGTACCCGACCGTCCAGAATCCGGAGGTGGCTGATACCCTCAACCTCTACGGTTTTTCCCCCTTTGATGCGTTTGTGCTGCAACTCCATTACCCAGGGAATCGTGCACCAGGAGTCCTGGATCACTGGGCTGTTGAAGCGGAACTGGCAGCGGATAACGTTGCCGTAGGCGTCGGCAAAGTAATTCGTCAGTTCATCCAGGCCGTTCACCGTTCCAAATGGATCCTGAAACTCGATGTCTTCACCATAAACCTGCTGCAGTTTGTGCAGATTGCCCTTATCCAGCTGATTGAACAAGGCGCAGAACTGGTCGAGCACAGCTGGCAGGGCGGGGTTCGGTGAGCCGACCTCGATGGCAGAAGCAGTCGTCATTTGCGCTTCCTCCTCTGTTCGTCCAATTCACGGGTTTCTTTCTGGATGTGTGCCGGTATTGGATTCAAATCCCACACTATCCCGAGCTTGGACAACGCCCAGAGCCCGTACCAGGTAATATCTATTTCATACCACCGGAACCCCTGGCGCACGGATTGTGGCCACCGGTGATGATTGTTGTGCCATCCTTCGCCCAGCGTAATGAGCGCGAGCCAGAAATTGTTTCGGCTGTCGTCGTCGGTTTCGAACCGGCGTTTTCCCCACACGTGCGACAAGGAGTTGATGGATACCGTCGCGTGGAACAAGCACACCGTTGAGATGAAAAATCCCCAAACCAGCAGTTGCAAACCATTGGTGCCCAGCCCCGGTGCCCAAACCGCCAGGGCTTCACCGAGGAGGTAGATCAGCACGGCTGCCGCCACCGGGATCAATGAATCGAAACGGTTGATAAACTTGAGTTCCGGAAATTTCAACCAGTCTCGTACCCGGCGTTCATCCATGCTGAAACCGGCATCACAGGTAAACCAGCCAGCGTGAGACCACCAGAACCCGCCGTGGTGGGGGGAATGCAGGTCTTCCGCATTATCAGAGTGTTGGTGATGATGGCGGTGGTGAGCGGCCCACCACAATGGGCCCCGCTGGGCCGAACTGGCACCCAGTACGGCGAACACGAACTGGGCGGCGCGACTGGTCTTGAATGTCTTGTGGGAAAAGTAACGATGATAGAAGCCAGTGATGGCAAACATCCGGATGATGAAAAAGGCTGCGGCGAACACGACGGCAAACGTGCTGACACCAGTGAAAAATGCGAGTAGGCAAGCAAGATGCAATGCGATAAAAGGCAGCACTCTCACCCAGTTAAAGGATCTGGAACTGGAGTCCAGGTGATCTGAACCGGCTTCGGAATCGAACCATCTCAGAATGTTTGTTAACCAGTAATTCAATCGGGCCATATACAACCATGCTTAAAGTGACATCAGACACCACATCAATACGCAGCGTAGCGGTTATCGGTTCAGGTCTGGCAGGCCTCACGGCTGCAATTTTACTTGGCCAACTGGGCCATAGTGTCACGGTGTTTGAGAAAAGTCGCGGGCCCGGTGGTCGTATGGCCTCCAAGAGAGTGGGTAGTGGCTCTGCCGATGTTGGTGCTCAATATTTTACCGCCCGCAACCGTGAGTTTCTTTCGTTCTTGCAGCGCTGGGCGGGAAGCGATGCGTTCCTCGAATGGCCGGCCAGATTTCGTTTTCAGGACGACACCCTGAACTGGCAGCCGTTTCCGGAAGAGAAGCGTTATGTTGGCGTACCGAGAATGACCGCCATCACCCGCGCATTGTCTGCTCACGTTGATGTCACTGCCCAGGTGAGAATTGAACGGTTGGAGCGTTCCGGTAACCAGTGGCAACTGGTGTGTACAGAAGGACTGAACCACGGTGTTTTCGACCAGGTGATCATCACCGCGCCCCCGGCCCAGGCCCAGGAACTGTTACGGGCGAGCCAGCTTGACGGGCTGGCGGAAGAGCTGGAAAAGCCGGTTGATCAGATTCTCCCGTGTTGGGCAGTCGCGGCTCACTATTCGGAGCCACCGGAGGTGGACGCAGACGCCATGCGCCCGCACTCTCAGGTGCTCTACTGGGTTGCTAACAACTCCTCCAAGCCGGGCCGGGATGATTCCGGCCAATGGTGGGTGCTGCATGCCACCCCGGAGTGGACCAAGGCCCATGTGGATGCAGAACCGGGCTATGTCAGCAACGCTTTGGTGGGCGAATTCGCGGCGTTAACCGGTGCCGATGCCCGGCCCGATGAGACGGTGGCCCACCGCTGGCTTTATGCCCGGTCGGCCTGGAGTAGTCAGCCCGGTTATCGGTACGATGCCGAGAATGGGGTTGGGCTGGCGGGCGACTGGCTGGCTGGCGGCCGGGTGGAAGGCGCGTGGGAAAGCGCCACCCGCTTGGTTGCCGCGATTCAGTAGCGCACCAGTCTATTCAAGCAGGTCGGGAGGCGCCATCCTGGTGACTTCCGGCCGGCTGTAGAAATGGGTGATGGTGCCGTCACCAAACTTCGAGAAAAACGCGCTGACCTCGGTAATCTTGCGCAATGAGCGCTCCCGGGAGATCGGATTCTTCACCAATACCTTTATGCCGTTGAAGTTGTCCTGGATATTCGAGAAACGGGCGCGCATGGAGCAGGTCACCACGTTGCCCGGGTCCATGGCCAATTCGCCAGCCAGCCAGTGGCTGTGGTCGGCAATCTGCTGTTTGTCGAGATTTTCCCGGGTATCCAGGTGGTGCAGCTTCACCCGGTTTACTATGCAGAATGAATAACTTTTCGGATGCTTGCGGGCCACTTTCCGGAAAGCTTCCCAGAAGAAGTTATCGGTCAGCTCGGCAAAGTACCTCATATCGCTCAGGCAGGTGTCGATCCAGTCGGAGCTTTCCGCGTCTTCCAGTACTTCGTTGATGGCTTCCCGCAGCAGCCAGTCGAAACCCAGGGCTGTTTTGTGGGCGTAGACTTTCCGGTACATCTGATACCGGCTGTAAACGAAATCTTCCAGGGCACCCAGGCCTTTCTGGGTAATCGCCAGGCCCATCCAGGGTTCGGACACATCCCAGCCAAACCTCAGGTTGCTTAGAAGGTGGTCGAGGTTGAACCCGCCGATGGTAACGGAACTGTGGAAACCATCCCTCAGCATGTAATCTGCCCGGTCAGCGTCGATCTCACCGGACACGATGGACGACAGCAACCCCATGACCAGGGCCGGCACGTCCTGGTCACCGATGGTGCCGGCGACCGCATCTTCGCCGGCAATGAATGCCCAGAAGGTGCGGGCGTGGCGGCAGAAGGTGTCGCTTGGGGTTACGTCGGTGGTCTCCATGATGCCAATCACATCAACGGCATTCAGCCCAGCGTTCTCCAGATCTACCGATGAAAGCACGTCATGGGCAACCCGGACGGAATAATGTTCATGTTCCAGTTCTCCTGGCTCCTCCGGGTGATAACGGGTGAAGTCGACCCCGCGCCAGAGGTCCCGGAAACGCTGGGGGCGCGACATGAGTTCCCGGATGCGGCGGGCCTGGGTGAACTGGTGCGAAAAGCTGGAGTGGCCGCTGTCGTGCAGCAGGCAACCAAGGCGAATGGTTTTGGCCAGGTAATCGATGGCGTCCAGCTGGCTCAGGCTCAGATCTGTGCGTTCGCTGAGTTGCCTTTCCCGAAGGTAGGCGTCGATCATTGAACGAAACATGCGGGTGCCCACATGCATTACGCCAATGCTGTGCAGGAACCGGGAGTGGGTCGCGCCGGGGAACACCAGGCTCAGGATGTCGTTCTGGCAGATGTTTCTCAGACGCTGGAACAGGGGATGGTCAATCACCTGGATTTCATGCCGATACAAGGGAATGCCGCCGTGCACGGGGTCCATGATGAGCTTGTCGTAGGCTCCGAGCAGGTCGTTGACGGCACGTCGCATGGTTACAAATCTCCCAATTTAATGACACGGCCCTTGTTATATCACAGGGGCATGCCAGAATAGGCGTAATGAAGCCAATTTCTCTTTTATCGCTGGTAGTTTAAGGCCATCAACATGACCTCGCGCACCGAGCGCATTCTGATTATTGACGCCAACGAACAGGCTAGATCGGATTTGTCCCGCTACCTTGAAGCGAGAGGCTTCTACGTGACTGGATTTCCCGATGTCAGCGCCGCCCGAAGCCTTTTCGAAGATAACATTCCCGATGTCATCTTTGCAGATTTGCCCCCCGAGGCCATCCGAGAGCTGTCAAAGCGACTGGATGAAGCCGACAGCTTTACGCCTATCGTTGCCTGTACCTGCAGTGAGTCCAGTGCGGAGATTGTCCAGGCCCTCAGAGCAGGTGCAGCGGATGTTGTTCTTAAACCCTGTAACGACGACAAGGGCGCCCTGGACGACGTTATCGGCAAACTGTTTGACCGGGTAAGGGTGAATCGCCTGAACCAGTTGTACCGGCAGGAGCTTGAAGAAGCCAACCGCGAACTGCGCACCGGTATCGCGGAATTGAGGGCTGACCAGAACGCCGGGCGCAAGGTCCAGCTCAAAATGTTACCGGACCACGAGCTGCGGCTGTCCGGTTTACAGGTGGACCACCTGATCAAGCCTTCGCTCTACCTGAGCGGCGATTTCCTGGACTACTTCCGCATCACCGAAGACAAAGTGCTGGTCTATATTGCCGATGTATCGGGGCATGGCGCCAGCTCGGCGTTTGTCACGGTGCTGCTCAAGAACCTGACCAATCGCCTGCAGCGCAATATGCGCCGCCAATCCAGCGACGATATCCTGTACCCGGAACGGTTTCTGGAACGGATCAATTCGGAGCTTCTGGATACTGGTCTCGGTAAGCACGTAACCGTATTTGTTGGCATTATCTCGATTTCCACCCGTACATTAAGTTATGCGGTTGGTGCACACTTCCCGATGCCGATTTTGTCGTTCGAGGGCGGCGAAACCCGTTTTCTGGAAGGCAGTGGGCTCCCGGTAGGGTTGTTTGAGGCACCAGAGTGGGAGGTTTACGAGGTCAAGCTGGACAAGCCGTTCCGGCTGTTGCTGTTTTCAGACGGGATTCTGGAAGTGATTCCTGCCAAATCCCTGGATGAAAAGGAGAAGACACTACTTGAACTCGTATCAGGAGGTAGTCACACTATCACATCGCTGAGCGACGCTCTGGGGCTTGGTAAGATCTCGGAGCTGCCGGATGATATCGCGATAGTATCGGTAACTGATACCATAGATGGTTCAGACAACACGTCGTCGACTTAGTGGCAGTGTGAAAATGGCTGGTTATAAAATCCTGCAAGCTGAGAAGCAGGGAATCTACGTCCTGAAGTTTATTGGGGAAATCCGGCTGAACCTGTGTTCGACGCTGGACAATCTGGTTGAGTCCATCACCCGTGATCCCCAGTTCAAAACGGTTGTGGTCGATCTCACGGAAACGGAAATCATCGACAGCACTACCCTGGGCCTGCTGGCCAAGATAGCCCTGGCGGCGCAAAAACAAAGTCAATTCCTGCCAACTCTGATCTCTACCAACCCCGACATTACCCGCATTATCGCCTCTATGGGCTTCGACAAGATTTTCATCATTGTCCGGGAGCCTGCCTCCAGAATTGAAGAGCTCGAAGAAATCCCCGTACTGAAGGCCAGTGAACAGCAGGTCAGAGATAAAGTGCTCGACGCCCACAAAGTGTTGATGGGTATGAACAGCAAAAACAGGGAAGAATTCAAGAACCTGGTGCGCGCACTGGAGTGCGAAGAACCGGGCTGAACGTTCGGTTACGCGTTCCCTGCGGTGCCCCCGAAGCAACAAAACGGAACAGATATGTCTGAAAACGCAACCTACCGCACCGCTGGAGCGGGCCCTCGTGACGTCGCCGTTCTGGGTGGCGGCAGTTTCGGCACTGCCATGGCCAAGGTACTTGGCGAGAATGGCCACACCGTCCACTTCTGGATGCGTGATGAAGAGCAGGCCGAAGATATTCGTCAGAACCGTATTAATAAACGCTATATGCCAGGTATCACCCTGGAGGGCGATATCCAGCCCACGACTGATCTCGCAGATGCCGTTCGCAAAGCGGAGGTGGTGCTGGTTGCCATTCCGTCCAAGGCATTTCGTGCCGTTATCCGGGAAAACAGCCAGGTATTCCGGGACGGCCAGATTGTTGTCAGCCTGACCAAGGGCATCGAAGAACACGGCTTCAAGCTGATGAGCGAGATCCTTCAGGAAGAAATTCCCCGTTGCCGCACCGGCGTGCTCAGTGGCCCCAACCTGGCAGGCGAGATTGTTAACCGGGAGCTGACGGCCACCGTGATTGCCGCCAAAGATCCGGATGTGCGCCGGGCCATTCAGGAGCTGCTTGGTTGCGAGTACTTCCGGGTTTACGCCAACGTCGATGTGTACGGGGTGGAGCTGGCCGGAGCACTGAAAAATATTTACGCGATCGTAGCCGGACTGGCCAACGCCCTGGAAATGGGCGAGAACGCAAAGGCGATGCTGATTACCCGTGGCCTGGCTGAAATGAGCCGTTTTGCGGTCAGCCTGGGCGCCAACCCGATGACCTTCATGGGATTGGCTGGCGTTGGTGATCTCATTGCCACTTGTACCTCCAACAAAAGCCGGAACTTCCGGGTGGGTTATGCGGTCGGTAAAGGCAAGAAGCTTGACGAAGCTGCACAGGAGCTGGGGCAGGTAGCCGAGGGTATCTATACCCTGAAGCTGGTCCGGGAGAAATCAGAGGCCATTGGCATTTATATGCCTCTGGTGAGGGGGCTTTATGAAATCCTGTACGAAGGCGCCTCCATCAACGCGGTCATCAACAGCCTGATGATGGCTGTCCAGAATTCCGACGTTGAGTTTATTCTGCCCCGTACCATCAGTCAGTAAGCCCGCGCCGGGCAGGGAGGATTACCTTGCATCTGATCATCATGCGCCATGGTGAGGCCGGCTGGCACACCCTGGACCAGGAACGGGAGCTGACGGAAGCCGGCCGAGCCGGAGTCGCCTCTGTGGCTGCGCAGATTGCCAAGTCTCCCTGGCGGCCGGAGCGAATCTGGGCCAGTCCGTATACGCGCGCCCGCCAGACCGCGGCGATCGTGTCTGAAGTGCTCAATTGCCCGGTTGAAGAATGCCCGGTCATCACCCCGGATGACGACCCCGGAAAGTGCCTCGATCTGCTGCTGGAGAACAAGGCCTCGCCGCTGATGCTGGTGTCTCACATGCCGTTCGTTGGCTGTCTGTCCACCCTGTTGGTGGATGGCCACCGCAAAGGCATACCGTTCATGACTGCGCAGGCGGTGTTGCTCGACATGCCAGTGGTGGGACCCGGCTGCGCAGACTTGAAAGCCCAGTTTTTGCCCTGATCTTACCCATATCCAACTTCCCTGAATTGTTGCTGAGACGCCATGCACAGCTTTCCGATTGAATACGTTGAGCCGGTGTTCCGGCCACCGAGTGAAGCCAAATCGCTGATACTGCCGGTAACCAACGGGTGCTCCTGGAACCAGTGCACCTTCTGTGAAATGTACACCCAACCCCAGAAAAAGTTCCGGGCGCGCAAACCCGACGATATCCGCCGTGATATTGCCCGGGCCGCTGAGGCCTTCGAATCCGTACCAAGGGTGTTTCTCGCGGACGGCGACGCCATGGTTCTGCCAACCCGACGCTTACTGGAAATTCTGGCAGACCTGAAGCAGGCTTTCCCAGGTCTGCGGAGGGTGTCGAGTTACTGTTTGCCCCGCAACCTGGCCAAGAAATCCGTGGAAGAACTTGTCGAGTTGCGGGAAGCCGGTTTGGGCATTTTGTACGTCGGTATGGAATCGGGTGATGACGAAGTGCTTCGCCGAATCAACAAGGGCGAAACCTGGGAGTCTACCCGGTCGGCTCTGGAGAAGATAAAGCAGGCGGGGCTGACCAGCTCTGTGATGGTGCTCAACGGTCTGGGGGGCGAGGTGCTCTCCCGGCAGCATGCCATTAACACGGCCACTCTGTGCAACGAGACTCAGCCCGATTACCTGTCCACGCTGGTGGTGAGCTTTCCCCAGGGTGAGGAGCGCTTTCGCGCCGGTTTCGGCGACGACTTCGTTCCCCTGAGTCAGCAGGGTCTGTTCGAAGAGATTCGGGTGTTTCTCGAGCACCTGGAACTGGACAGCACCATATTCCGTAGTGATCACGCATCCAATTACCTGGTCCTCAAGGGCACCCTTGGGCGCGATAAGCAGCGACTTCTCGGCGAGGTTGACCTTGCTATTCGTGACCCCGGCGCGGCGCCGCTGCGTGCCGAATGGATGCGCGGCCTGTAACCTGGGAGTTTCCGCCAATGAACATGAAGCCTGATGATATCGAACGATCGGTACAGCAACATAGTAGCGCAAAGGGCCTTCCGCCATTGCACCAGTGGCATCCGGAGTTGTCCGGCGACATGGACCTGGTGATCACCCGCGACGGCCAGTGGCTTTACCAGGGAGCGCCAATCGCGCGGGAAGCCACGGTTAAACTGTTCTCAACCATTTTGCGCCGGGAAGACGACGGGCACCATTACCTGGTCACACCTGTTGAGAAATGGCGCATCCAGGTGGAAGACACCCCCTTGTTGGCACACTCCCTGGAGCGCAAAGGAGAGGGCGCCGGGCAAGTGCTTTCACTAACCACCAACGTGGGTGAAATTCTTGAAATAGGGCCAGAGCATCCCCTGGCGGTGAGCCAGTACCCGAACAGCGACGAGCCGCGCCCAGTGGTTTACGTCCGCCACGGTATTGAGGCCCGATTGGTGACGGCGGCATTCTACGAGCTGGCTGATCTGGTGGAAGAGCAGCACGAAAATGGGGAAACCCAGTATGGCGTGCTTAGTCACGGAAAATTCTGGAAAATCGGGCAGGGCGGTTGAAAAGCGGAAGTTCGCCTCTATAAATAGGGTAGAAAACGCAGTCTGTCACTTGTTAAACTGTGTTTTCATACTTGTTACCGAGCCTGGCTCTCTAACGAGGCCCGGTGGTCGTTAGTCCCTCTGTGCAGTATGGCTGTTCACGAACACTTTCGATTGCCTACAATCTAAATACACAGTCATTGCGACACGCAAGGAGATCACATGGCCCAACCTCGTGTTGTCACCATCCATTACACGCTCACTAACGACCAGGGAGAGCAACTCGATTCCTCCCGTGTAGAAGGCCGTGAGCCGCTGTCTTACCTGGAAGGTGCACAAAACATTATCGGTGGACTGGAAAGTGCGCTGAACGAAAAGAACGCAGGCGATCAGGTGAAAGTATCCGTTGCTCCCGCCGAAGGCTATGGCGAAGTCAACGAAGAGCTGATTCAGCCGGTTCCGCGCTCTGCCTTTGAAGGCGTAGACACCATCGAGCCGGGCATGCAGTTCCAGGCTCAGACTCCGGGCGGTCCCCAGATCGTTCGTGTTGTGGAAGTCAGCGACGAAACCGTCACTATTGATGCCAACCACCCGCTGGCGGGCCAGACTCTGCACTTCGACGTAGAAGTGGTAGAAGCTCGCGAAGCAACTGACGAAGAGCAGGAGCACGGCCACGTGCACTGATCTCTTCCGAAAGGTTGATCAAAGAACGGCTCCTGCGGGAGCCGTTTTTTTTGGAGTTTTGGCGCGGACACAAAAAAGCCGGAGACGAGCTCCAGCTTTTCTGGCTAGTGCACCCGATTACATATTCGGATAGTTCGGGCCACCGCCGCCTTCCGGCGTTACCCAGGTAATGTTCTGGGCAGGATCCTTGATGTCACAGGTCTTGCAGTGAACACAGTTCTGGGCGTTGATCTGGAACTTCTTGCCACTGCCGTCGTCTTTCTCGACCACTTCGTATACGCCGGCCGGGCAGTAACGCTGTGCTGGCTCGTCGTACTTGGGCAGATTTTCCTTCAGCGGAATGTCCGGATCAGTCAGTTTCAGGTGAACCGGCTGGTCTTCCTCATGGTTGGTGTTGGAAATGAACACCGAGGACAGGCGATCGAAGGTCAATTTGTTATCCGGCTTCGGATAGCTGATCTTCTTGCACTCAGATGCCGGCTTCAGGGTGGCGTAGTCCGGAGTGGTATCGCGGAAGGTGATCGGCAGACTACCACGCAGAATGTTCTGCTCAAAGAAGGCAATGGCGCCGCCTACGATGTTGCCGAACTTGTGCATGGCCGGGCCAAAGTTGCGCTCGGCGTAAAGTTCTTTGTACAGCCAGCTGTCTTCAAAGCGCTTCTGGAAGCTGGTGATCTCTTCGCCAGCCTTACCTTCCTTCAGGGCCTCAAACACGGCTTCTGCGCCCAGCAGGCCAGACTTCATGGCGGTATGGGAGCCTTTGATCTTGGAGCTGTTCAGGGTGCCGGCGTCACAACCCAGCAACAGACCACCGGGGAAGCTCATCTTCGGCAGGGCGTTGTAGCCACCCTTGGAAATGGCGCGGGCGCCGTAGGCAACGCGCTTGCCGCCTTCCAGATACTTCTTGATTTCCGGATGGTGCTTGAGGCGCTGGAATTCCTCGAACGGGCTCAGATGCGGGTTGCTGTAAGACAGATCGGTGATCAGGCCGACATAAACCTGGCCGTTTTCCAGGTGATACAGGAAGGACCCACCGGTGGAGCCGGACTCGTTCAGCGGCCAGCCAGTGGTATGAACCACCAGGCCGGGCTCGTGTTTGGCCGGGTCAATGTCCCACAACTCCTTGATACCGATACCGTAGTGCTGTGGATCTTTGCCTTCGTCCAGCTTGAAATCGTTGATCAGGCGCTTGCCCAGGTGACCACGACAGCCTTCGGTAAACAGGGTGTACTTGGCGCGCAGTTCCATGCCCGGCATGTAGCCGTCTTTCTCGGAACCGTCACGGGCCACGCCCATGTCGCCGGTGATGATGCCTTTAACCTGGCCATCTTCAATAATGGTCTCAGAGGCGGCAAACCCCGGGTAAACCTCTACGCCCAGCTGTTCAGCCTGTTCAGCCAGCCAACGGCACAGGTTACCAAGGCTGATGATGTAGTTGCCGTGGTTGTGCATGTTCTTGGGCACAAAGGCGTTAGGAATCGTGGTGGCTTTTTCCTGGTTCTTGAGCAGGAAAATGTCATCCCGGGTAACCGGCGTGTTCAGCGGCGCGCCTTTTTCTTTCCAGTCCGGAAACAGTTCGTTCAGGGCTGTGGGCTCAAATACCGTACCGGCGAGGATGTGCGCGCCGATTTCGGAACCTTTCTCAACCACACAAACAGTCAGTTCTTCGCCAGCTTCCTGCGCCAGTTGCATCACGCGGCAGGCTGCAGACAGGCCAGCAGGGCCGCCGCCGACGATCAGAACATCAAATTCCATCGATTCGCGTTCCACGTTGGTCTCCTCAAACAGCTTTTTTTAGTGGGTGTTGTTTGCCCGCAGGCCTAACTCAATTCATTCAGGGGCGACATCATACCGGTAAAAATGCCTATAGACGACAGCCCCGAGCCCTAAACACGGGCCCTTTGTCCCGAAAGGATAACGCATTTCAGGAATCAAACAAACGTTTGTTTGAAATTTGCGTTTACCTTTGGCATTGTACGTATACACCGAAATGTCGTGTGTTTTGAGTCGATTTTTAGTATCGTCTCATTGCCAGGCCGGGTCAACCCGGTCTATTGGCTGTGAAGGCAGTCCTGATGCGTCGAATGGGGCTATTGACCCTGTAGACAGTAGCCTGCAGTATTACTGCGCACTATCCAGCAGGCTCCCCGTTAAGGATTGCGAGTCATTAAACCCATCGTAGAAGAACGAGGAATCTATGAAGGTTCTGGTCGCTGTAAAACGAGTTATCGACTACAACGTGAAGGTGCGCGTCAAGCCGGACAACACCGGTGTTGACCTCGCCAACGTCAAGATGGCAATGAACCCGTTCTGCGAAATCGCTGTTGAAGAAGCGGTTCGTCTGAAAGAGAAGGGTGTTGCCAGTGAAATCGTTGTTGTATCCATTGGACCGAAAGCTGCTCAGGAGCAAATTCGTACTGCTCTGGCTCTGGGTGCTGACCGTGGTATCCACATCGAGACTGACGAAGAAGTTCAGTCCCTCGAAGCGGCCAAGCTGCTGAAGGCTGTCGTTGAGAAAGAAGAGCCGAAGCTGGTTATTCTTGGCAAACAGTCTATCGATTCCGACAACAACCAGACTGGCCAGATGCTGGCTGCTCTGACTGGCATGGGCCAGGGCACTTTCGCTTCCGAAGTGGTTGTTGATGGTGAAAAGGTTAACGTAACCCGTGAAGTAGACGGCGGTCTGATGACTGTTGCTCTGAACCTGCCTGCGGTTGTTACCACTGACCTGCGCCTGAACGAGCCGCGTTACGCTTCTCTGCCGAACATCATGAAGGCCAAGAAGAAGCCGCTGGACGCCGTGAGCCCCGCCGATCTGGGTGTTGAAATCGCCCCGCGCCTGTCCACCCTGAAGGTCGAAGCCCCGGCTGCACGCCAGGCTGGTATCAAGGTGGCTGACGTAGCTGAGCTGGTGGACAAACTGAAGAACGAAGCGAAGGTGATCTAAATGAGCATCCTGGTAATTGCTGAACACGACAACAGCAGCCTCAAGCAGGCTACCCTGAATGTTGTAGCGGCTGCCAAGGCCATCGGTGGTGACATCGACGTGCTGGTTGCCGGTGAGAACGTAGGCGCCGTCGCTGAAGCCGCTGCCAAGGCAGAAGGCGTGAACAAGGTACTGGTTGCCGACAATGCTGCCTACGGTCATTTCCTGGCCGAAAACCTGGGCGAGCTGGTTGCTGAAGTAGGTAAAGGCTACAGCCACATCCTGGCGGCTGCCGGTACTACCGGTAAAGACTTCATGCCGCGCGTTGCAGCGCTGCTGGACGTTGCCCAGGTGTCTGACATCGTGCGCGTTGAATCTGAGGACACGTTTGTTCGTCCGATCTACGCGGGTAACGCTATCGCCACTGTTAAGGCGAGCGACGCCATCAAGGTTATCACGGTACGCCCGACCGGTTTCGACCCGGTAGCTGCCGAAGGTGGTTCCGCTTCCGTTGAGCAGCTGGACGTTGTAAAAGACGCCGGCCTGTCTTCCTTCGTTGGTGAAGAGAAAGCCCAGTCTGATCGTCCGGATCTGGCTTCTGCCGGTATCGTTATCTCCGGTGGCCGCGGCATGCAGAACGGCGACAACTTCAAGATGCTGGAGCAGGTTGCTGACCTGATGGGCGCTGCCGTTGGTGCATCCCGCGCCGCGGTTGACGCAGGTTTCGTACCTAATGACATGCAGGTTGGCCAGACCGGCAAGATCGTTGCGCCGCAGCTGTACATCGCGGTCGGCATCTCCGGTGCCATCCAGCACCTGGCCGGTATGTCTGATTCCAAGGTGATCGTTGCGATCAACAAGGATGAAGAAGCACCGATCTTCCAGGTTGCTGATTACGGCCTGGTTGCGGATCTGTTTGAAGCCGTACCGCAGTTGGAAGAAGAGCTGAAGAAAGTCCTGTAACTTTCTGTTAGTTCGATCAAAAAAGGCGCCTCAGGGCGCCTTTTTTGGTTTTGAAGCAATGCGTTTTTCCGCTTTGCTGATAATCAGCGTGTCTGCCAGGATGTGCAGGGCACGATTGGTGGTTCTCACCGCCTGATAAACCTGCTCACTTTTCTGGTGATGAGTTTGCCGGGCCTTACGGGTGCTGTCTTTGAACTCCTCATCCTTGGAGAACATGTCGATCAGACCGAAGGTGGTGTTGGCTATCGCCTTATGCACCTTCTCAACCGCAGAAGCGCCGCCTGAGACGGTATCTTCGAGAAGTCGGGCCCGGTTGCGCACTTCCGCCAGGTCCATCCTGCTCTTCTGGATGGCGCTACGGGCCGCAATTCGATGGGCATTGATAATCAGTAACCGTTTTCGGGTTTGGTTCGACAGACGGAACCCCGAAAAAAGAAGCGTTGCAGTGCCGGCGAGGCAAATGATGACCAGAACCTGAGAGACCATAGCCGTGCTCCTCAGCGATACTCAATGTGCATTTCGACGTCGATATCCCGCTCAAACAGTTCGCTTTCCAGTTCTTTCATGACTTCCTGATAGACCATTTTCCGGGTCATAACCGGCAGTTTGTCTGCCAGCGCCCGGCCGGTTCGGGATTCGCGCTTTGCCAGGGCAATCGGATCCAGCACCCGCAACGTAAGCACCAGTTCCGGTTCGCGATGGATATCACTGATATCCTCGTTTTCGAGCATGTTGTTGATCATTTTGCGCTGTTCAAGCAGTTGCCAAAGCAGTAAACCGCTGATGGCCAGCAATATCAGGCTTGTGATGGTCAGAAAGATGATCAAGGGATGCCTCCACACTTGTGTCATTATGCGCCACAGTGTGCAACAAGCTGTATGACAAACGATTGGCCGGCCGGACGCCTGTCATGGTGTATCCGGGAAAGTCGTGCCGGTTTTAAACCTGTTACCATCAATTCAATGAAACTCGAAAGGAATCCAATATGGTCTGGATAAAGGCGTTTGTTGCGGGCTTTCTCGCAACACTGATTTTCCATCAGGGGCTATTTGCCGTGTTTTACCTGGCAGGTGCCGTACCCGCAGCGCCATTTAACCTTACTCCCGTGCCGCCATTGGGGGTACCATCGGTGATCTCTCTGGCATTTTTCGGCGGGTTATGGGGTGTCGCGATATGGGCCATCGCCGGCCGCCTGAAAGGAGCGTTGTACTGGCTTGGCCATGTGATACTGGGTGCCGTCGGCCCAACCGCCGTAGCGATGCTGGTTGTCTTTCCGATGAAGGGTTTGGCAGTATCAGCTCAGACTTGGGTAGGTGGTCTCATTCTTAACGGCTTCTGGGGGCTGGGAGTGGCCGTATTTATGGTGCTGATGGCAGCAAAAGCGTCTCGCCAACCCTGACCGATCAGAGATATTCGTACACGCAAACCAAAAAGGACATGTAATGACGAATTCCAAGCAGGCAGACTATGATCTGGTGGTATTTGGTGCCACCAGCTTTGTGGGCCAGATTCTGACCCGATACCTGGTAGAGAACTATGGCGCGGCCGGCAAGGTGAAGTGGGCGATCGCTGGCCGTTCAGAGGGCAAGCTGAATACCCTCAAAGCCGAACTGGGTGCTCAGGCTGCGGACTTGCCGGTTCTGGTGGCAGACGCGGCCGACGATGCCGCACTGGCGGGCATGTGCCGACAGACCCGCGTGGTGATCTCCACCGTTGGCCCATACGCATTGTATGGTGAACCGCTGGTCAAGGCCTGCGTGGACACTGGCACCGATTATTGCGACCTGACCGGTGAGGTGCAGTGGATTCGCCGGATGGTCGAGGGCTATGAAGCCCCGGCCAGGAAAACCGGTGCTCGCATTGTCCATTGCTGCGGTTTCGACTCAATCCCGTCTGATATGGGCGTCTGGTTCCTGCAGCAGCAGGCTGAGAAAGCCTTCGGCAAAACCTGCCAGGATGTGCGCATGCGGGTGAAGGTCGCCAAGGGCGGCTTGTCCGGTGGCACCGTGGCATCCATGATTAACGTGGCCAAAGAAGCTGGCGCCGATCCGAAACTGCGCAAGGAGCTGGCCAATCCCTTCTCGATCTGCCCGGAGGGCCACCGTTCGAAGGTGCGTCAGCCCAGCCTGAAAACCGCAGAGTACGACAAAGACTTTGACGTGTGGCTGGCGCCGTTCGTGATGGGTGCCATCAACACCCGCGTGGTGCACCGTTCAAACGCGCTTCAGAAGGCCCGTTACGGTCAGGAGTTCACCTACGACGAAGCGATGATGACCGGAAAGGGCGCCAAAGGCCGCCTGACCGCTTACGGCATCACCGCCGCACTTGGCGCTTTCTTTACCGCTTCCGCCATCAAGCCAACCCGTTGGGTGGTTGAGAAGTTGGTGCCCAAGCCCGGTGAGGGCCCAAGCCCGGAAGACCAGGAAAACGGCTTCTATGACCTGCGTTTTGTGGGGCGTACCACAGACGGCAAGACCATCATCACCAAAGTCACCGGCGATCGGGATCCGGGTTACGGTTCCACGGCCAAAATGCTGGGCGAGGCAGGCCTGTGCCTGGCGTTTGATTTGTCAGACGATGACCAGGGCGGTTTCTGGACGCCGGCTTCCATGCTGGATGGCAAACTGCTGGAGCGCCTGACCAGCAAAGCTGGCCTGACTTTCGACGTGTTAGAAACCCGCTGAGGGTCAATTCAGATGCAGGGTATGGCCGGAGGAGGGCAATAGCGCCTCCGGTCCATGCCCCAGGCAGATAACCGCTCGATCTTCCAGCCATCGATTGATCTGGGGCGCTATCCGCCCCCTGGTGTCTGTATCCACTCCAGTAAAAGGTTCATCCAGAATCACCAGGGGTGCCGTGCTCAGCAACACCCTCGCCAGCACCAGACGCCTTGCCTCACCACCAGACAGCCGGTTACCGGCACTCCCCAGCCAGGTGGATAAACCTTCGGCTTCACGGGCAAACCTGTCTGCCAGCTCTACCAGTTCCAGAATACGCCATAGATCCCCATCGGTAGCATTGGGGTTGCCCAATAACAGATTGGCTTTAACCGTGTCTTCGAACACCACCGTCGCTTGTGTGAGATAGGCGCAGGGCAGGGAGGCGAGCTTCCCTTGCCGGGGCGGAATCACGCCGGCGAAGGTATCCGCCAGTGTAGATTTACCGGAGCCGGAGGCGCCAACAATGCCGAGTCGTTCTCTTGGGCCAACCTTGAGGCTGAAATGGGTCAGAACCGGTGGCAGCCCTGGGTGGCCAACCGAGAGATCCCGTGCTTCCAGTGCATTGGCGGTGGCTTCTGCCGGCTGCCTGTCAAACGCTGAAGAATAATCGGTTCCCGGAGCGGGCTGCACCTCCTGGTTCAGGCGCCGGGCTGCAGACAGGGTGGCGCCGAGTTTGGCAAAGGCATCGGGCAGCATGGCATAGACTTCCAGCAGTCCCATCAGGGCGATGGGCAGCAGAACCAGCACGGGGCCGGTTACCGATCCCTGGTTAAACAGGGTAATACCAACCCACAGTGTCACCACAACCGCCAGATTCACGATTAACTGCGTGGCTGCCTGATGCCATCCGGCACGGCTATCCACCCGCGCCTGGGTTCTGGACATCGACAGCGCTTGCCTCATCAACCGGCCGGAGTGTTTGCCCGTGCGCCCGGCTGCAGTGAGTTCGGCAAATCCTTCCAGGTGCTCAATAACATCGCCACGGAGTTTCTCCTGCTGGTCACTTAGCTGGCCCGATAAGTGTTGTGTACCGGCGAACACTCGCCAACTCGAAAGCAAGATAGCCACCGCCAACAGTATTAGCAGTATCAGCGCCAATGAGCCCGAGAACAGCAGCCATGCTGAGAGCACCAGCAACACGCTGACGACCCCGGCCAGGGCCGTGGGCGCGATCACCCGAAGGTACAGGGTATCCAGAGCATCCACGTCTGCGGTAAGCCTGGATAGACATTGGGCGCCAGATTTCTGGCCCCGGTCACGGTGTCCGGCTTCGGCCATTCGGTTAAACAGGGCAACACGAATATCGGTTAGCAACTGCAGTACCGTGTTGTGGTTGTACACCCGCTCAAGATAGCGGGAGACCGTGCGGGACACCGCGAAAAAACGGATGCCGCCGCCCGGAACGTACAGGTTGATGTAGGCTTGTGTGCCAGCGGCCAGCAGCAGGCCCACCAGTGCGGTCTCGGTCAGGAACCAGCCCGACAAGGCCAATAACCCGATACCGGAGAGCAGGGTAGCCAGCAACAACAGGGCACCAACCACCAGGCGGCCGCGCCGCTGAAGAATCAGGTCCAGCCAGGGCTTGAGCTCATGCATGGCGAACCTCGCCGTCATTGACAATCAGCACCTGGTCCGCGAGGGCCAGCAGGGCTTGGTGATGCGTTGAGAAAACCAGCGTCTTGCCCGCTTCCGCCAGTTTGTGAAGCGCTTCCAGAACCAGAATCTCGCTGGTCGCGTCCAGCCCGGCGGTGGGTTCATCCAGCAGGATCAGGTCATAATCCGCCAGGAAAATACGTGCCAGGCTCAGCCTGCGAGCCTGCCCGCCGGACAACCCCTGGCCATCTTCCCCGATCAAACTGTGAATACCCTGGTCCCGGCTTTCAAGCACACTGCCCAGGCCCACCAGGCGCAGCGCGTTCTCAATGGCAATGTCGGATGCCTCCGGACTGGTCAGGCGGAGGTTGTCTGCCCAGGAGCCCTGTATCCAGAACCCGCGCTGGCCAAGCCAGCCAAACGGGCACTGGCCGGGTGGCTGGCCGAACACGCTGATGGAACCGCTATCCGGCTGGATAAACCCTGCCATCAAGTGCAACAAAGAGGATTTGCCACCTCCGGAGGCCCCGGTCAGCGCAACCGCTTTTCCGCGTTCAATGGTCAGTTCAAGGTTGGCGAATACCGGCTTGCCGCCCTGGTAGCTGAGGGTGACGTTGTCCAGGCTAAGACCATGATCCGGCAACGATGCGGGCGTATCGGATGCAGGCTCCCCGCCAACGGGGGTTGCCAGTCGAGCAAGGATTTCAGCGCCGGCGCCAAGAGCGGCGGCCCGGTCGTGGTAGTGTTGCGACAGCGTTCGCAGCGGCTGGAAGAACTCCGGCGCCAGCAACAGAATCAACAAACCGGAGAAGAGTGTGAGGTCCGCGCTGGGCCCATAAGTGATGTAGCCCAGCAATCCAAAACCAATGTAGATGGCGATCACTGCGATGGCGACGGAGGCAAAAAACTCCAGTACAGCGGAAGACAGAAAGGCCACCTTGAGGGTTTTCATGGTGATCTTACGGTATTGGTCAGACCGCCGATGCAGGGTGCGGGAAGCATCCTCCGTCTGACGAAACAATTGCAGGGTTGTGAGGCCGCGGACCTTGTCCAGAAACTGGCCAGATAATCGACTGATGGTCTCGAAATGCTGCTGGTTGACCTTCTCGGCACCCATTCCCACCAGCGCCATGAAGATCGGGATCAGCGGCGCGGAAAGCAGGAGAAAAATGCCCGCCAGCCAGTCCAGCCAGAACACCAGAACTAGAATGGCCAATGGCACAATCACCGACAACGACATTTGCGGCAGGAAGCGGGCGAAGTAACCATGTAATGCTTCCACATGGTCCAGCCATTCCCGGGCCAGGGTGCCGGCGGAGCTGTCGGCGAGCGCTACCGGGCCAGCATCCCGCCAGTGGCGGTGAATCTGTCGTCGGGCATCGCGCCGCACCTGTTCGCTGCAGCGCGCGGCAAACTGTGTCTGGAAACCCTGGCCCAGCGTGCGAACCAGCAGCGCAGCCACCAGGGCCACGAACCAGGGTGTGAGGGTAGACGCAGTCTGGCCCTCAATGACGATTTGATGCACCAGCCAGGCCAGCAGAGCCATCTGAACGATGGTTGCCAGCCCGACCAGCGCCCCGGCCACGACCGTGGCGCGAATCCACCGCTGGTTTTTCCGGGCGAGCCCGGCAAGCCATTGGCGAATCTCAGCCTGGGCCGGTTCCGCCACTCAGTGGTACCCCTCACCTGCACGGACTTTGCCGCGGAACACCCAGTAGGTCCAGGCGGTGTAAGCCAGCACGATGGGGATAACGAAGAGCAGCCCCAGCAGCAGGAACAGCTGCGATTCATAGGCAGAGGCGGCATCCCACAGGGTGTACTCCGGGGGAACCACATAGGGCCAGCGGCTGACAATCAGGCCCAGGTAAGTGGTGATGAACAGTCCCATGGTCGCCACAAAGGGCATGCCCTCGAAGCGATTGCGAACCGAGCGCCAGATCTGGAACGCACACAGCAGAGTCAATGCCGGCAGAACCCAGATGACTGTGATGTGATCAAACCAGCGCTCACGGACCATGTCATCCACGAACGGGGTCCATACGCTGATGATGGCGAAGATCACCAGCACAGCGATCAACAGCGGCGTGGTGATGCGGTATGCCCATTCCTGCAACCGGCCTTCGGTTTTCATAATCAGCCAGGTAGAGCCGAGCAGTGAGTAGCCAGCCAGCATGCCCAGGCCTGTCAGCACCGTAAACGGTGTCAACCAATCCAGCGCGCCACCCACATACACGCCATCCACGGTGTTGAAGCCCTGAATGTAGGCGCCAACAACAGCACCCTGCGCGAATGCGGCAATGGTAGAACCACCGGCAAACGACCAGTTCCAGAGATATCGGGAGGTACGGGCCTTGAAGCGGAACTCGAAGGCCACACCCCGGAAAATCAACCCGGCCAGCAACAGGAACACCCCGATATACAGCGCGGGAAGAATGATTGAGTAGACCATGGGGAAGGCAGCCAGCAGGCCGGCGCCACCAAGCACCAGCCAGGTTTCGTTGCCATCCCATACCGGAGCCACGGTATTCATCATGGTGTCGCGATCAGTCTCTGACGGGGCAAAGGGGAACAGGATGCCCACGCCCAGATCGAAACCGTCCATCAACACATACATGATCACGCCAAAGCCGATAATAAATGCCCAGATGAGGGCCAGATCAAACAGTTCCATAGTCAGTGACCTCCCTCGTTAGCGGGTTTGGCGTGACTGACATCACCCCTGCCAGATTCAATTTCGAACGGAACATGGGTGGCCGACAGTGGTCGGGCAGGGCGCTCGGCCTCGTGCTCATCCTCGTCGTGTTTGTCTTCCAGGCCTACGAAAAGAACCCTCATCAGGTAGTACACGCCGGCTGAGAACACCAGAGAGTAGACCACGATATAGCCAATCAGGGTGAACAGAGCCATGGCTCCGGTCAGCGAGGGTGTGACAGACTCTGCGTGAGTCATCATGCCGTAGACCAGCCAAGGCGCGCGACCCACCTCAGTAACGAACCAGCCTGCCAGTACCGCAAAGAACGGCGTAATGCTCATGAACCGCAATCCCTGGAGGAACCAGCGAGACTGGTAATAGCGGCCCTTCGCCCGCAGGAACAGGCCGGCAACGGCAAATACAATCATCAGCATGCCAAGGCCAACCATAACCCGGAACGACCAGAACACAATGGCTACTGGCGGCTGCTCTTCCACAGCCACTTCGTTCAGCCCCGGCACCTCTCCGTCCCATTCGTGGGTAAGGATCAGGCTGGCCAGGCTCGGAATGCCGATCTCGAAGTGGTTGGTCTGGTTTGCCTGGTCCGGAATAGCGAACAGCAACAGCGGCACGTTACGCGAGGTTTCCCAGTTGCCTTCCATCGCGGCCACCTTCACGGGCTGATGCTCCAATGTGTTCAGGCCGTGGAAATCGCCTACAACCAATTGCGCCGGTGCAATGAACAGCAGCAGCCAGAGGCACATGGACAAGGCCTTGCGGTTGGCTTCGACCTCGCGCCCGCGCAGGATATACCAGGCGCTCACGCCCGCTACCACAAAGCCGCCAGTGAGGAATGAGGCCAGGGCCATGTGCATGAACCGGTAGTAAAACGACGGGTTGAAGATGGCCTCGCTCCAGGAGACCACATAAAAGATGCCATCCCGCAGCTCCACACCGGCCGGGGTTTGCATCCAGCTGTTAGCTGCCAGAATCCAGAACGATGAAATAAAGGTACCGGTGGCCACCATGATCGCAGCGAACAGGTGAACACCCGGGGGTACTTTATCCCGCCCGAACAGCAACACACCCAGGAACGCAGCTTCCAGGAAAAACGCCGTGATCACCTCATAGCTCAGAATCGGGCCAAGGAAGTTGGCCGACGCTTGAGAGAAGTTGCTCCAGTTAGTACCGAACTGGAACGACATTACGATACCGGACACCACCCCCATACCGAACACAACCGCGAATACCTTGGTCCAGAACGTCGACAGTTTGATCCAGACCGGGTTGCGCGTTTTGAAGCCCAGGCCTTCAAGAACGGCGATATAGGAAGCAAGCCCGATGGTAAACACCGGGAAAATGGCGTGAAATGACACGACAAACGCGAACTGGATTCGCGATAGGATGAGCGGGTCGAGTTCCATAGTACCTCCGGTAACTCAAGCATAATCATAACAAACGGGCCAGCGAACCCGTTCAGCCGCTGCCTTAGTTGATTTTGTTATGTTGTTATTACCGGCAGTTCATTACGATGCTACAAGAATCATAGCAGAATGGGATAGGGCAGTTTGTCGCACCCCTTGATCAATAACAATTATGGTGAGCCTGATGAGCTTTTACGAGGATAGAATTCTCCCGCATATCATAGACAAAGCCTGTTCAATGGGCCAGGTCATGAAGCTGCGCAGCCAGGTGGTGCCCAGGGCCAGGGGCCGAGTGCTGGAAGTTGGCATGGGCTCTGGCATCAATCTGGAGTTTTATGACCAGAATCAGGTTGAAATGGTCTATGGCCTGGAGCCCTCAGAAGGCATGAGGCGCAAGGCTCTACCAAACCTGAACCGCTCACCGATTGCCGTGGAGTGGCTTGACCTGCCCGGAGAGAAGATACCGCTGGACGACAACTCCGTGGATACGGTTTTGCTGACCTTCACGCTCTGCACCATCCCGGACTGGCACGCGGCGTTGCTACAGATGAAGCGAGTACTCAAGCCCGGCGGCGACCTGCTGTTTCTGGAACACGGCGAGGCACCCCACGACACCACCCGAAAATGGCAACATCGCATCACGCCGGGCTGGAAAATGTTCGCCGGTGGCTGCCACCTCAACCGCCAGATTGCAGACCTGATTCGCCAGGCCGGCTTTGAAATCCAGGAACTGGAAAACCTGTACATGCCAAACGCGCCGAAAATAGCCGGTTTTATCTACAAAGGGCGCGCCACCAAGCCGGTTTGATTCAAGTTGGCGGGAAAGTGAGCGATGAGGGCTGCGGGAGTGGAACGGAATTGCGTTACGCCATCGGGCCTTATACAATTCCGCCCTTCAAGAATCTCCCCTCCGATGCCCGGATGGTGAAATTGGTAGACACAAGAGACTTAAAATCTCTCGGCCGCAAGGCCGTGCCGGTTCGATTCCGGCTCCGGGCACCACTATTATTTCCCTTTGCGTAAATCCGGACATAAAAAAACCGCCCCTTGAGTCAAGAAGCGGCTTTCACTGCGTCACTGTGCTCTGAAATCAGGCAGCTTGGCGCATCTTGCGGCGAACGCCCAGTCCCAGCAGGCCCAGGCCAAGCAGGGCCAGGGTAGAAGGCTCTGGTACCGATACCGGACGAGAGGTGATCAAGCCTTTCAACATGGCGGTATTGGATTTGTTTTCCTTGGTCCAGAATTCATCAGCCAGCCCACCGTCGTAAAAGAAGCCGGCGATGTCAACGAAGTAGTTTACGCCGCCGATCAGGAAGCTGTCTGAGGCCCCTACGTTCAGGGAAAAGGTCACTCTGTCAGCACAGCCATTGCTGTTAATGCCGGTGTTATTCGCACCACCATTTGCGCATGGGTTGTCTGCGTTAGGGGTTTCCCAGTGCTGGAACTCGAAGACCGACATAACCGTTTCTTCGACGCCATCAATTTCCAGTGTTGATTGCACTGTTAACTGCGCGAACGTCAATGAGGGTTCATAGATCGGATAGTTGAAGTGAGTGAAGGTGCCCAGGTTAAAGGCAACGTTTTCGTTCACCAACGCTGGAGTAGCGGCGCTGTCGAAACGGTAGCCACTCTGCCCGCTGGAGGTCGCAGGATTTCCCCAACGAATTTCGTTGGTGTTCTGACCAGTTACATCCGGAAAGACCGGCGTGGTTGCAGTCCACAATCCGGTAACGCTGGTCAGGTTAATAACGGCAGCGCTCGCTGTTCCTACGGACAACATTGCTGCGGTTGCGCCGGCAACCAGTAGTTGTTTAATCATGAGAGGCACTCCCTGTGAGCATGTCGTTGTTGTGTCGCGATCGGAATAGCGCTTCCGAGGCATACACGGATACATCAGCAATTGGAGTGCCTGAAGGTGAAATTGCTCAAATTAACAAAAGCTAAGAGGAAGTGATGCCACTGATAACGTGGGAGCCGGGGTGTCCATGTAAATAATCTGGACACACCCTTGGTGGAACCAAAGGCAACCAGCCGGCCGGCGGGAAGTCATCGTTAGGGGTTATTGATTCTGTTCCTGATCTTGCTCCCCTTGCGCCTCTGGCACCGGTTCCTCGTACTGCGACTCCTGGACTGGCATTACCGGGCGTATCTGATTGATATCGCCAGTGGGCACCCTGGGGTCATCTTTTATCAATACCATGAGGGCGCCACCCAGGATCAGGACCAGAAGTGCTATTTTGATCAGTACATTGCGAGACATAGATTCTCCTGTTTGCATTCGCCTCCTATTACCCTGAGGGCTCTGGTGCTAATTACAACCATTGTCCAAAGGTCGGTTCGACAGAGGCGCAGGGTTTGGTGATACTGCCCGGACGTGTTTTGAGGGAGGAGCAGGCTATGACACAAGCAACCGGTAATCTGGTGCGACAGCGCACGGAGAATGGCATCACCACCGTAACGCTGAGTCATCCGGAGCGGCGAAACAGTCTGTCGATGGCCATGCTGGAGGCATTGTCAGATGTTTTTACAGCCATAGAACAGGATTCCGAAACCCGTGTGGTGGTGCTGGCTGCCGAGGGGCACGTATTCTGCGCGGGGCATGATCTGCGGGAGATGCGTTCGCAGTTCGACAGCCATGAATTCCAGCTGGCACTGTTTCAGCAATGTAGCAAGGTAATGCAGCAGATCGTAAACCTGCCGCAGCCAGTGATCGCCAGGGTGGCGGGGGTAGCCACGGCGGCTGGTTGCCAGCTGGTTGCCAGCTGTGACCTGGCCGTGGCGGAGCAGGGGGCCCGGTTTGCCACCCCTGGCGTGAATATTGGCTTATTCTGTTCCACGCCAATGGTGGCGTTGTCTCGAAATGTCTCCCGCAAGCACGCCATGGAAATGCTGCTGACCGGGGAACTGATTGATGCGCCCAGGGCGGAGTCCATAGGGTTGGTTAACCGGGTGGTCGCGGCAGACGTTCTGGATGAGACGGTGTATCGAATGGCGGCAACGATTGCCAGCAAGTCCGGGCATACCCTGAAAATCGGCAAGGCGGCGTTCTATCGCCAGCTGGAAATGCCGTTATCAGACGCCTACGAATACACCGCAAAGGTGATGGCGGCTAATGCCTGCACGGATGATGCTCAGGAGGGGATCTCGGCTTTTCTTGAGAAGCGTGACCCCAATTGGAAGCACCAGTAAGACTGTTGTTTTTATGGCTGGCAGGCCTGTTCTGCCGGCCATACAAGCTGATCGCCCGCAGTGATGCCCCGCGCCTCGAAGAAGCCCGCATTCATTTCCACAGCGTTCCAGAACCGCTCCCCTGAGGGATAGGTTGGGCAGTTCCGGCCTTCGGATGAGGGGCAGGGAGTCATTGTATGGATACTGACGATAACGCCTTGCTTATCCAGATAGGCGATGTCCAGGGGGATCAGAGTCTGGTACATCCAGAATCCGTGATTGGGTGAGCGTTCGGTCTGGTAGGTAAACAGCATGCCGGCGTCTTCTGCCAGTGTGGTTCGTTCCATCAATCCCCGTTGCCGCTGCTTGTTTTTACTGGCCACCTCAAGCACTACGGCATGCTTGTGATCGGTGGTCGCAAAGCAGGCTTCCACAGTGGGCAGCGGTTCCAGCGTATCGGCCAGTGCGGCCGGGGCAAAACCCGCCGTTATCAGCGTGGCGACAACGGCAGCGCTGAACGGCCTCATGTACGCAACCTGTAACCGGTTTTGAAGATCCACCACACGGCGACCATACACAAAGCCAGGAAGACCAGGGTCATACCCACGCTAATGGCCACATGAACATCCGCCACGCCATAGAAGGCCCAACGGAAACCGCTGATCAGGTACACCACCGGGTTGAACAGGCTGATGGTTTGCCAGATGTCGGGCAGCATGTCGATGGAGTAGAAGGTGCCACCCAGGAACACCAGAGGCGTGACGATCATCATGGGTACAATCTGCAGCTTCTCAAAACCGTCTGCCCAGATGCCAATGATAAAACCGAACAGGCTGAAGGTGATGGACGTCAGTACCAGGAACGAGAGCATCCAGAATGGGTGCAGAACCGAGTAATCCACGAACAGCCGGGCGGTGGCCAGGATGATCAGGCCGAGGATGACAGCCTTGGTGGCGGCGGCGCCCACGTAGCCAAGCACAATCTCGAAATAGGAGACCGGCGCAGACAGCACCTCGTAGATGGTGCCGGAGAACTTGGGCATGTAGATACCGAAGGAGGCGTTTGAAATGCTTTGCATCAGCAGCGACAGCATCACCAGCCCGGGGATGATGTAGGCGCCGTAGTCGATACCGCCGATCTCGCCCATGCGAGAGCCTATGGCCGAGCCGAACACCACAAAATACAGGCAGGTGGAGATCACTGGCGACAGCACACTCTGCATGACGGTGCGTTTCATGCGCGCCATCTCGAACTTGTAGATTGCTTTTACACCGTACAGATTCATTACGCTCTCCATTCGTACCGGCGGCTATTCGTGCACCAGGCCAACAAATATTTCTTCCAGCGAGCTTTCCCGGGTTTGCAGATCCCGGTATTCAATACCCAGATCCCCAAGGGTACGGAGCAGGCGGGCAACGCCGGCCTGCTGTTGCTGGGCGTCGAAGGTATAGATCAACTGGTAGCCGTCGTCTGACAGTTCCACCGGTTCCAGGGTAAGCTCGCCGGGAATCTTTTCGAGCTTGTTCTGGAGGTGCAGGCGCAGCTCTTTCTTTCCGAGCTTGGACATCAGGCGATCTTTGTCTTCCACCAGGATGATTTCACCCTGGCGTATCACCCCGATGCGGTCCGCCATTTCTTCGGCTTCTTCGATGTAATGGGTGGTGAGAATGATGGTGGTGCCGGTCTCACGAAGTTTGCGCACCATTTCCCACATGTCACGGCGCAGTTCCACATCCACTCCGGCTGTGGGCTCGTCCAGGAACAAAATACGAGGCTCGTGAGACAGCGCCTTGGCAATCATCACCCGTCGTTTCATGCCGCCGGAGAGAGACATGATGCGGTTGTTGCGTTTGTCCCAGAGTGAAAGGTCTTTCAATACCTTTTCGATGTGGGCCGGCTTGGGTGGTTTGCCAAACAGCCCACGGCTGAACGACACCGCATGCCAGACCGTCTCGAAGGAATCGGTATTCAGTTCCTGGGGAACCAGGCCGATGGCCTCCCGGGCTTTGCGGTAGTCTTTCACGATATCGTGGCCGGCGGCTTTTACTTCGCCATCGCCTTTATTGACGATGCCGCAGATGATGGAGATCAGGGTGGTTTTGCCGGCACCATTGGGGCCAAGCAAGGCAAAAATCTCACCGGGGTAGATTTCCAGATTGACGTCTTTCAGGGCTTGAAAACCGTCGCCGTAGATCTTGTTCAGGTGCTTTACGGAAATGTCCGGTTGCACGGGCGTGTCCTGTTTTTTGAGTGACTCAGACCAGAAAGCCCGACATTTTCTCATGCTGGCAGCAGTTTAGAAACCTTTGCTATGTCGGGATTTATCCCCATAATGCCCACTTTGGAACAGCTGGGGGCGGAGAATGGTACGAGCCATCGTGATCGTAGGTTTAGTGGTGGGAGCAATTGTTCTTACGCTGTTTGGTTCGCGCCTGCTCGATACCACGGGTGATACCGCTGACCATCCCGAGTGCGATCTTCTGGCAGGTGCCTGTAGCTGGACCACCCAGGATGGCGAATGGCGAGTGAGGTTGCAGGAGGTAGAAGAGGGCGCCCAGGGTATGGAATACGTTCTTCAGGTTTCCGTTCCGAAGGCGCCTGACCGTTTTCTGGCTGTCCTTAAAGGCCAATCGATGTACATGGGGGAGTATCCGGTGCCGCTGGTTCGGGAAGCTCCGCTCGAGTACCAGGCGAGGTTTACCGCACCGTTCTGCACGACCGGCGCCGATATGATCTGGCGAATCGATCTTCAGGATGGTCAGGAAAGATTGGAAAATGTGCCCTGGACACTGGTGTTCAAAGCGCAAAAATAGTTAAATCCTGCAAAATTACAGTTGTTTCCAGGGAAAAGTGATGGATTACGGGGAAAGTGTTCAGAAGGTTCTGTTGCGCAAGATTACGAAAGCCGAGCAGGACCTGTTGCAGCTCAAACTGGACTACTGCCGGTTTGTTTTTGGCCTGTCTCATCGCGCCCGGGTAACCGCTAACGGTAAAACCTGGCTTGTGCGCTCAGTAGACGTGCAGTCGATGACCTACACAGACGACGGCACCTTCACCAAGCCCAGTGTCAGCGGCACTCCCGAAGAAGATGATGCCGGCCGGCAGGTCGTTACCCTCGGTACTGAATGGGAATTGGCAACGGTCAAATAAAGGCGTTGCCGGTTACCACCTCATAGAGGCTGAATGCCGGTGGTACGAACTGATGCTCTGCCCAGAATTCCGCGCCTTCCAACCCTGCACGATAACAGGCCAGTAGTTCGCTGCTCGAGGTAAGGGTGGCGATGGCCTGGATGGCCGCCGGCTGGCGGATCCCGGTTTTCCGATGCACGATTCTGGCAACCAGCCCTGCCAGGGCGTCGTTATGGCGATTGGCTCGTGGGCTAAGGGCGCAGGCGGCACCGTACAGCCAGGCAGCCGTGTAGGCGCGCACCACCTCTGGAGCATCTGTTAGCGCAAGTCCTTTGACCCGGCAGTCACGCTCCTGCAATGCGGCCAGGATATGCAACTTGGTAAACAGTTCCGTTTTGTCGGAAGACTCAACTGATGGGGATTCCGACTTCGGCCGGGAAGGGTGTTCCGGGGCGGGCGATTGAGTAAACGGTGCACCCTCAATACCGCCACCATTTCCGATAACGCCACCCTGAACCAGGGATTCCTGCCGAATGAGCGAAAACATTCGCAATCCCAGCAAAGCCATCAACATCACGAGCCCAACTTGGGTTATAACGACCAGTCCATTGACCATCATGGGTGTGCCTGCCTTTCAAACATTCGGTTAACTGCTGATGCTGCGAATTGTAACAGCGTGTAACCGAATGGCGAGCCAACTGGCCAGCAGAACGGGCAAAAGCTGGTGGCTAACTCTGAAATTGTGAACGGTATCCCAGCGCTTTAGCAGGTGGGCATGGTTTGCAGTGCCAGTTTGCGACGTATGTAACGGCCGAGGATATCGACGCCAATGTTCAGCAAGGCCGTGATCAGTATCAGGATCATGGCGCGGTCAAACTGAATGTTCTGGATGGCGGAATCCACATAGAAGCCCAGGGTGTAGATACCCAGAATGCCCAGAATCGCGGTTTCCCGCATGATGATTTCCCACCGGTAGAACAGAAACGCCAGGAACGATCGATAAACCCGGGGCACCAGTTCCCAGCTGTAGCGGGCGAAACCCTGTGGGGCGTCCGGGCGCAGGTGGATGGTATTGGTCTGGCGGCCAATCAGGTGCCCGATGATGCCGCCGTTATGCAGCGCGAGGGCCACCACAGCCGGCAACATGGATGGGCCCCACAGCTGCAGCAGAATGTAAGCCAGGATGTATTCCGGGGTGGAACGGGCAATCACCAGAAACACGTGGCCGGAGGTGCGGCGCACTGGCCCGCCAAAGTGTTTCGAGATCAGCGGGAATGCCAGTAGCGACAATATCCCCGTGGCCACCAACGCTATCTGGGTGAGCACTACCGTGTTCCATATACCAGGCAGGGCCTCGCTGACCATCACATCGCCAAGCCAGCTGGAGAAAGCCGCCAGGCCTTCACCATTGCGTAACGGCGCCGGCACGATGTCTTCGGTAAAGAAACGCTCAACGTTACCCCAGACAATCGGAAAGCCCTCTCCCAGAAAGAACGGTGCAGCCAGGATGTAGACAGGCAGTACCTTGGGCCGTACCCAGAGCGGCATGGTGGCGATCAGAACGTAGAACAGAATAAGCATTGCCCCGGCATCGGAATACATGCCCTGGGAGAACGATGTCTCCAGATAGAAGCCAAGAGTAGGCAGCCCGACAAACCCGAGGATAGCGGAAGACCGCAAACCGCATTCAAGGCGGTAGGCGGTGTAGGTGCGCAGCTGAACCCAGCAGTCCGGTATCCGGGCGTACAGGAACGCGGCAATGGCGTGGGTGCCTTTAGGCAGAAGTTGCGCCGGTTCCGGGTCAGACTCATCCAGGATTTCTGAATACACCTTGGCAAAGATGCCGGCGTAGGGGATGGCAATCGCCAACACACCGGTCAGCGGGTGAAAACCAAAGAACTGAAGGAAGATCAGCGCCCAGAACAGTTCATGGATTGCGCGGATGAACGCGCAGAAAATTCGTACCGGCATGAAACGATACAAAAGCGCCAGCAGGAAGCCGAAGAAACTGCCAAGGGTGACGCCCACAAAACCAAAGGCAACCGTGCGCAGCAGAGCGGTTAGCAGGCCTTCGGTACTGAAAAAATTGGGGGTAACCACTCCCAGAAAGAATTGCCCCAGATCCCGCCAGGGGTTGGCGGTGGTAATGGCAATGTCGGCCACCAGCAGGCCTGCCACGGCAATGGCAAGAAACAGAAAGCTGGCGCGAACGGTGGGGTAAGAGAACATGGGGTGCCGGCGCTGCCTGTCAGTAAAGCGTCATGATATCAGACGCGTTCAGTTTGCTGGCCGGTTGGTCCAGTGCCACCTGTCCATCCTGAATACCCACGATCCGGTTACAGTAGGCAAGGGCCATATCCACATCGTGGAGTGCAATCACGCTGGTATGGAAGCGCTCTGTCAACGCGTTCATAACCAGATGCGCCATAGGGCCGTCCAGGGCAGAGATCGGTTCGTCGGCCAGCAATATCGGGGCATGCCTGTACAGGGCCCTGGCAATGGCAACCCGCTGCCGCTGGCCACCCGACAGCGAGGCCGTGGGTGACCATTGCTTTTCAGCAATGCCCAGTTGATTCAGCAGGTCGCTGATGACGGCGCGGTCCTTGCGGAACGGCCGGAGCAGGGTAAGGGTGTTGTACCACAGCGGGTGTTGGTCCAGCTGGCCCATAAACACGTTGTGAAACACCGGTAGGGCGTTGACCAGCCCAAGCCCCTGGGGGACCAGCGAGGCGTCGCGGGTCAAACGTTCATACAGCAGTTTGATCAGCGTGGACTTACCGGCACCGCTCTTGCCCACCAGGGCCACATGCTCACCATCGTTTACCTTCAGAGACAGCGGGCCTATCACCCGCTTGTCTCCAAAACTTGCCTTTAGCTGATCAAATGAAAAGCCTGACATCAATCGATGATTCCAATGTCTTTGGCAACGCTGCGAATGGGCTCATAATCATCGTTGGAGGCGGGAATAAAGCCTTCACGGGGGAAGCTCTCCAGCAGAGCGGGGTCGTCCAGATCAAGCAGGGCCTGGCGAACCCTGTCCGTGAATCCTTCACCGAAACGGGCGTCAACGTCGCCACGGATGGTCCACTGGTAGTTGGGGAAGCCCGGGGTCTTCCAGATAATCCGGACGTCGTCTGTATTGATATTGCCGTCTTCCAGTTCCTTTTCCCAAACCTTGTAGTTGAGTGCGCCGACTTCATAGGTGCCGGACTCGACCAACCTCAATGTTCGGGTGTGGTTGCCGCTGTAACCGACGCGGCTGAACACTGATTCCGGCGCTTCGCCGAAACGCTGGCGGATGTGGTACTCGGGAATCAGGCGGCCGGAAGTCGAACCCTTGGAGCCAAACGTGAACGTTTTGCCGCGAACGCCCTCGGGCAATTCGTCACCGCGCTCAAGACCGGTGCTCTTGTGGGCGATGAAGTAGTTGTAAAACGCCTGGTCTTCAACGCCTTGGGCGAGTGCTTCTGAGCCGGGAACCAATGCACGGGCCTGAACACCCGACAACCCGCCAAACCAGGCCAGTTGTACCTGGTTATTGCGGAATGCAGAAATGGCGGCGGCGTAGGACTTAACCGGAATATAGCGTACATCTACCTCAAGTTGCTCCGACAGGTAATCTGCAATGCCGCGGAAGCGCTCTACGAGTTTGGTTTCGTCTTCATCGGGAATCGCGGTAAAGACAAACGTTTGTGCAGACACAGTGCTGGAGGCAAGCAGGATCAGGAAACCGGAAACAAGCCATTTCCGTATTTGCTTGGTGATCATAATCTTTCCTTCTAAAAGAGGGTGATGATGTTGCTGTGGATTGCGACCTGCAGAGGATAACGTGATTACGGTCAAGTCTGAACCGATATACGGTAGAACTCTTTACCTGGAGCATTCAGAGCGACAGAATTGTGCAAAATCTTCCTGGCAGGCCTATGAATATTAGCATTCTTACCCCGGCGGGGCCGGACTCAAAAGCGGGGAACCGCGCAACCGCCGTGCGATGGCAGCAGTTGCTGGAGCAGGCTGGCCATCAGGTAACGGTGATTACAGGTTATGATGGAGAGCCAACAGACCTGCTGATAGCCCTTCATGCCTGGCGAAGTGCCGACGCGATCCAACGGTTCCACACCGAATGGCCTGAAAAGCCACTGATCGTCGCCCTGACCGGCACCGACATCTATCATCACCAGTACCAATACCCGGAACCAACCCATGCCTCTATGGCAGCGGCATCGATATTGATTGGCCTGCATGATCTTGTTGCCCAGGACATTCCTGAAACCTTCCGACACAAGCTGCTTACCTTGCGGCAGTCCGCAGCCAAGCCTGCGGTTCGCGGTGGATCCCGGCCAGAGCCAGGTCAGTTCAATATCTGCGTGATCGGGCACCTGAGGGATGAGAAGGATTCCCTGCGTGCCGCTTGGGCCAGCCGGCTATTACCGGAGGAGTCGGCCATCATTGTGTCCTGTGCCGGAAAGCCTCACAACGATGAGTGGCGGGAACGGGCATTGAGCGAAAGCAAGGATAACCCCCGTTTCCACTGGTTGGAGCAACTGGACAAAGCGCAGCTGGAAAATCTGATGGCCGTGAGCAGCCTGATGGTGATCAGTTCTGTGATGGAGGGTGGCGCTAACGTGGTGTCTGAAGCCTGCAGGGCAGGGTTGCCGATTCTGGCTTCGGATATTCCAGGTAACCGTGGCCTGCTGGGTGAGCACTACCCCGGGTATTATCCTGTCAAGGATGAGGCTGCCCTGGCCCGGTTGATGCGCAAGGCCGAAACCGAACCGGAATTTCTGGCACAACTGACTGACTGCGTTAAGGAGCTGGCAGAAACCTTCACTCCGGAGCGCGAACGCCAGAGCCTGGAACAGGCCGTGGCGCTGGCGCTCGCTGCGGTTAATCCCGCAGGGTGATGGGTTCTATCGGGCCGTTTTCATCCTGGGCAAGTACCCGGCCGATAATCGCGGTGTGGGGATAGCCCAGGCCCTTGAGCTCCCTGACACAAGCTTCCGCCACCGCTGCGGGCACGCTGGCCAGAAGTCCTCCAGCGGTTTGCGGATCAAAGATCAGGGGATAGCGGGGGTGGTTAACCCAGTCTCCCTGGTCCCGGATACCCCGGCGCAGCCTTACGTTAGCCGGCTGCAGCGAGCTTAAAATCCCTGCTGCCACGGTTTCTTCCGCACCAGGCAGAATGGGGATAGCGGTCAGGTCCAGCTCGGCATCGACACCGGAAGGCCTGGTCATTTCCACCAGGTGCCCCAGCAGGCCAAAACCGGTGACATCGGTGCAGGCCCGTGCCCCGTGGCGCAGCAAGCACTCAGCAGCAGCTTTATTGGACTGGACCATGGAGGCCAGCGCGGCATCAATCCAGCGCCCCTTGGCCGCCAAACGGGCATGGGCGGCGAACAGGGTGCCAGTACCAATGGGTTTGGTCAGCAGAAGCACATCACCGGCCTTCAGGCCGCCCTTGCTCATGACCTTGTCCGGATCGATCAGGCCATTCACCGCAAACCCGAGCGCAAGCTCCTTGCCTTCGCCGGTATGGCCGCCGACCAGTGCACAACCCGCCTCGTTAAGCACCTCCACCGCGCCAGACATCATCTGGAACACGGTATCTTCCACCTTTGATTCGATCCCGTACGGGACAGTCGCCACCGCCGTAGCGCTCTGGGCTTCTGCGCCCATGGCAAATACATCACCCAGGCTGTGATTGGCGGCTACCTTTCCGAAAATGTAAGGGTCATCAATGAACGCCCGGAAAAAGTCCACGGTATGGACCACCGCCTTACCCGGTGGCACTTTCAACACTGCAGCATCATCCGGTGCGTGCAGGCCGATGAGAATGTCGTCGCGCTCAATCGGGCGCAGCTCACCCAGTGCCCTGGACAGTACCGTGCTGCCAACCTTGGCGCCACAACCGCCGCAACGCATGGCAACGGCCGATATGGCCTGGGAGGCTTCTTCGGGATTCTGGGCGGCCGAGGTGTCTGGCAGTCTTGCGCTGTCTTCCATGGCCGGCAGGTCAGTGAATTTCTTCATGAACCGACGGTCAATCCAGTCTTTCCAGCGCCAAACCCAGGCGCCCGAAAACCCGTAATTGCCTTTGGAGGCGACGGCGAACTGGTCACCGGTGCTGATCAACGCCAGCCAGGTTTTCTGGGGATTGAACGGTCTGGGTGGTTTTCCCAGAGCCATGCGTTTGAGGTTATCCGCCAATGGCCGCCCCTGGCGCACCGCAAACACCCCGGCTTTTTCACGGGGGTGGTTCACCACGTTGGCGATGTCGCCGGCAACAAAAATGTGGGCGTCATTCGCTGTCTGCAGGGTGTCCCGAGCCCGGATAAACAGGCCGTCATCCAGTTCCAGGCCGGTGGATTCGAGCCAGGCCGGGCCGCCGGCACGGGTAACCCAAAGCACTTCGTCGGTTTGCAGTGTCTGGCCGGATTCGGTGGCCAGTAGCCCTGCGTCTACCCGGGAAACAGCATCACCCAGATGCAGTTTTACCCCCCGGCGAACCAGTTTGTCCCGGAACACCGCACGGACCTTGGCATTATGGGTGGGCAGAATCTCGTTTGCGGCGTCGAACAGATGAAAGTGCAGTTGGTCCGGGTCTTTGCCCCGGTTTGCAAGTTCATTGCGCAAGCGGAACTGCATGGCCAGGGTGAGTTCCACCCCGCCGGCACCGGCACCCACAACGGCGATGGTCATTGGGCCATCGTGGTTCTCGATGCGTGACAGCAGCGATAGCCATCGGTTGTTGAACCCGGTAATGGGCTTGACCGGTACCGCATGTTCCGCAGCACCGCTGACCTCAGCAACCCGGGGAGAGGAACCAATGTTGATCGACAGGATATCGTAGGGAACGTTCGGGCGGCCTTTGCAGATGACGCGTTTTGCCGCACGATCAATGCCAGACACTTCCGCACGGTAGAACCGGGCACCGGCATACTCTGCCAGCCGGCTCAGATCAATATGCACATCGTCATAGCTGTAATGCCCCGCCACGTAACCGGGAAGCATGCCGGAATAGGGGGTGTGGGTATCACGGCATATGAGCGTGAGCCGAACGCCGGGGACCGGATTCATGGCGAATCGCTTGAGGACCCCGACGTGGCTGTGCCCGCCACCTACCAGGACAATGTCCCGTAATACAGGTTGATCGGGTGTTTGCATCAGATGACTTTCTTGGCTTCTGCAGACAGCTCACTGAACCCTTTGATGCTCTTGAAGGCTTCCAGTTTCTGTTTATCGGCATCGCTCGGGTTGGCGATCTGGTCGATGGATGTAATGCCGGCATCTTTCATCTTCTTCGCCGTTGCCGGGCCAATACCCTTGATGCGGGTCAGATCAGACTTGTCCGCCGGCTTGGCGGTTTTGGCTGCTACCGGTTTCTTTGCTGCAGGCTTTTTGGCGGCGGCAGGCTTGGCCTTGCTGGCAGCCGGTTTTTTAACGGCAGGCTTCTTGGCCGCGGGCTTCGCACTCGTCGCCTTTTTAGCGGCAGTCGTAGCCTTCTTGGCGGTGGTGTCTGCGGCTTTCTTGACGTCTTTGCCAGATTCCTTGGCTGCAATACCCAGCTTGTCCAGCAATGAGCTCTGCAGTTCGTGGAATTCGTTCATCCGGCGTTCGAACTCTTCATTGAAGCGCTTCACTTCACGCTCACGGAGCTCGTCCATTTCCTTGAGCAGTTTGCGAACCGGATCCTGAACCTGATGCTGCAGGTGGTCGAACTGCTTCAGGGCATCATTGATGAGTGTTTCAATCTGAGCCGTGGTTTTCTCAAACTCTTTGTTCACTTTTTTGACAATCTTATCAACACTGGGTTTGGCTTTCTTTGCCATAGGGCGTCTCCTTACAGAGGGGGATAGAACGATGGAACGGTGTATCAGGCCAATTGCCTCATTCCGTTGGTCGTATTCGAGCTTCGTCTGGATTTGAGGCTTTGCTTCTTCAGAAGCACTTCACGAATACGGCGTAGCTTGTCCGAAAGAGGGGAGTTATCTCCGGATTCAAGTTGAAAAAAATCAATAGAGTAGAAGAAGTTGCTACAGTGCTTTCTCTTTTCGGTAACCAGTCCGGTAACACCCTCGGCGCGGATCTCTTCAAATGGCATATCCATAATGAGGTCGAGTGTAATGGTGTCGCCGGGCTTGAACAGCTTGTCGGTTTTCATCACGCAGCCGTAGCTGTCTAGCTCATAAAGGCGAGCTTCCACGGTTTCTTTGCGAAACAGGCCGTGGCGTACGCGGAAACGGGCAACAAGATCCGGTAGTTCTTCGTTCATGAAATGCTTTCTCTGCCTCTGAGATCAGCCAGATTATTTGAGCATAAATTAAACAATAGACGGGCTATTTAATTTTGGCAATGCCATCAGCTGTCTACCGTAACCCTTTCATGGAATAGTTCAACATCCGCCCCCCGCAAAGGGGGCCAGATGCGGTCCTTATCTGGTTTTCAATTCGTACAGATCAACACGGCGATCTTTCAGATTGGTGACTGAGCCTTCGTTACGTACCAATTTGAGTTTCTCCAGGTCCATATCCGAGAACATGATCATTTCGGTGTTCGGGGTGGTCTCCGCCATCACGGCATCGTGCGGGAATGCGAAGTCAGACGGCGAGAATACGGAGGATTGCGCGTATTGGACGTCCAGGTTCTCTACCTTGGGCAGGTTGCCGACACTGCCGGTGATCACCACATAACACTCGTTTTCGATGGCGCGGGCCTGGGCACAATGGCGAACCCGCAAGTAGCCGTTTTTGGTGTCGGTCCAGAAGGGTACACAGATGATGTCCACATCCTGGCTGGCAGCTACGCGCCCGAGCTCCGGAAATTCGATGTCGTAACAGATCATAATGGCAACCCGGCCGGCATCTGTATCGAATACCTGGAACTTGTCGCCGCCTTCAATAACCCAGTCGCGGCGTTCATGGGGCGTGATGTGGATCTTGCGTTGCTCGTCCACGCGGCCATCCCGATGGCACAGGTACGACACGTTATAAACCCGGTCGTTCTCGATCAGCGGCATGGAGCCGGTGATAATGTTGATGTTGTAACTGACCGCCATTTCCGACATTTCATTGCGGAACTGCTCGGTAAATCCGGCAAGAAAACGAATGGCACGCGTCTGGTCCATCTGGTCGGTCAGGCCCATCAGGGGTGCGTTGAAGAATTCCGGGAACAGGGCAAAGTCACTTTTGTAATCAGACAACGCATCCACGAAATACTCAACCTGCTTCAGCACTTCCTCCACTGAGGTGAATTCCCGCATCTGCCATTGCACGGCACCCAGGCGAACCTGAGTTTTCTTTACGTTCAGCACCGAGGAGGGCGGGGTATACAGGATGTTCCGCCATTCCAGCAGGGTGGCATAACCCAGCGACTTTTCATCTTCCGGAAGATACTTGTGCATCAAACGGGTTACCTGAAAATCGTTGGACAGCTGGAAGGTGAGAATCGGATCGTAGATCTCTTTGCGGTCGACGCGATGGATGTACTCTTCCGGCGTGTACTGTTCGGAATACTTGAAGTAATTGGGGATACGCCCGCCTGCGAGAATAGCCCGCAGGTTCATGGAACGGCAAAGTTCCTTGCGGGCTTCATAGAGCCGCCGGCCCAGGCGGTAGCCCCGGTACTCGGGATGAATAAATACATCCAGGCCATAGAGCGAATCGCCATTGGCGTTGTGCCAGATTTTCTCGTTACGGAGGATCAGGTCGTCGTAGGCGTGGGGGTTGCTGAAGCGCTCGTACTTAACGCATACGGTCAACGCAACGGCTACCAGGTGCCCGTTGTCTTCAATACAGATCTGACCGTCCGGGAACTGCTCAACCAACGCCTTGATGGTTTCCTTTGGCCATGCGCCACCGATATCGTCGTAAACCTCGTCCATCAGCTCCTGGAGCTGGCTGTAGTCTTCAAGCGTCAGGTTTCGCAGATTCAGGTGGAGCTCTTCATGGGCCATCTGGTGTATCTCCTTTGGTTTGGCAGCCTTGGTTGCCTGTAAGTCCATTCTAACAAAGAGTTCTAAAGACTTCGCTCAAATTGCCGTTAGTCAATTAATTCACATCTATAATTGATGAGAAGCTGATCGAAACAACCTCAGTCTTATCGGAGGGACTCCCCTTGCAATTCTCATTTTCTCAGAAACTGCTCGTTGCCGTAGGTGCTCTCATCATAATGCTGATGGCTGCGTTGACAGTGGCAACGGATATCAGGCTCAGATCAACGACGGATCGTTATGTTGACGCGCTTATGGCCGACGCGGTAGAGCAGAGTACGTCCAGTATTTCCGATTGGCTCAACACTCGCCTGGACATGGCTGAGGCGACGGCCAACGCCCTTGAGGGCATCCGCACCGACAATATGGCCCGTACCCTGATGGAAGCGATGACGCGCGGCGGCAATATTATGGATGTCTATGCCGGCACCGAGGACGGCCGGATGCTAATGCGTAGCCCAGAGGTGGAAGCGACACTGCCACCTGACTACGACCCCCGCACCCGCCCCTGGTTCCAGGGAGCCCAGCGGTTAGGGCGTTCATCATTCACTGAGCCCTATCAGGATGCCAGCACTGGCGCGACCATTATCTCCGCCATGGCCCCGATCAAGTCCGGTTTATATAAAGGAGCAGCCGGCATGGATATCGGGCTTGGCACGATTGACCGAATGTTGTCGACGATCACCCTGGCCGATACCGGGTTCGCCGCACTGGTAAACGAGAAAGGCACTGTGCTCTTCTACCCGGACTCAGAGGTGGTCGGAAACAACATTTCGGACATTATCGGCCAGCGGCCAGCTCTTGATGGAAGCCAGCATACATTTGAGATGGACGGCGCCCGCTGGAGTGTCAGTTTTCATCCGATAGCCGATGCCCGGGCTGTGGAGTGGTACCTGGTGACGTTTGTTAACGAGGACCTGATCAACGCTCCGATTGTTGAGGCCCGGGTGGGCGGCCTTGTCATTGCCGCTGTGGGTTTGATAGTTGCCCTGGTGGCGCTGTATTTCGGAATACGATTGCTGATGGTGCCGGTGCGCCGCCTGAACAGTGCGATGTCCAGTATTGCTTCGGGTGATGCAGATCTTACCCGCCGACTGGACGATTCCGCTTCGGACGAGTTTGGCGCACTGGCGCAAAGTTTTAACCGATTTGTGGAGAACATTCAGCAGGTTGTCCGGGAAGTCAAAGAGGGTAGTGATGACCTGGATGAGAATGTGACCGCCTTGCGCAACACCTCCAGTACCAGCCGTTCGAGCGTTGAGAGCCAGCAGAGCGAGATTGACATGATTGCTACGGCCATCAACGAAATGTCTGCTGCTGCCGGGGAGATTGCCCAGAACGCACAGCAAACAGCGGAAGCGGCTGAGAATGCCGATCAGGAGAGTCGCGAGTCCTTGCTGACGGTGACTGCGTCGAGGGATGCGGTGCAAAAGCTTTCCAATGAGGTTAATGCAGCTGCTGAAGTCATCGACACTCTGGGTAAGGATGTGTCGTCCATCACCACGGTGCTGGAGGTTATTCAGGGCATAGCAGAACAGACCAACCTGCTGGCACTGAACGCCGCAATCGAGGCCGCAAGGGCAGGGGAAGCAGGACGTGGCTTTGCGGTGGTGGCAGACGAAGTACGCAACCTGGCCCAGAGGACCCAGTCTTCCACTGAGGAAATCAATAACATGATCGAGCGTCTGCAGAAAGGCGCCGGCGATGCGGTGGAAGTGATGAAGGCGTCAACGGCGGTGTCTAATGTCAGTATGGAAAAAGCCCAGGACGCCATGGAATCCCTGAACCGGATTGCCGAGGCCATCACCGCCATCAGCCAGATGACGTCTCAGATTGCCACAGCGTCTGAGGAGCAAACCTCGGTTACCGAAGAGCTGAATGCCTCCATCACCCGGATTGCGGACCAGGGCCAGGAAGCAGCCAAAGCCGCCAGTGAAAACGATGTGTACAGCGGGCACATTGAAACCATTGGCAGAACATTGAATGAAAAAGTGACCCGCTTCCGCGTATAGCGGAGGCTGGCCATGGACGGCCAGCGGGTCATAACCTTTCAATCAGGTGAGGCAATCTGGCTCAGATAATCGAGCCGGCGACGCAGGTTTTCCAAAGTGTGCCGCCCCACATACATGGATTCCTCGCTGAGGTACGGGTTCTCCAGGGTTATCACTTTGCGCTGCTCAAGCCCAAGCTCTGTCACTGCGCGACCGAACCATCGCTTCAGGTAAACTGCAAAACTGCCATCTTTGATGGCGCGTTCTATTCCCAGCTGTAACCGATGGGCGGCCTCCTGATCATTTGGAGCGACAAAAAGATAGGATGGCATGTGGTAGGCGAACAGAATGTTGGGTTCGATGACCAGATCGTCTGCCCGATTGTGTTCAAGGTCAAACAATACTTCACCAACGCCACGGGCAAAGCATTCAAAACGTTCATTGCGCAGCATGCCAAACAGGATTTCATAGCGGGTGTGGGTAACCACCTGCAAGCCGTTGGCCTCGAGAATCGGCGTGTCTGGCCAGTGAGAGCCCTGGCCAATCCGGATTTTTCTTGAAGTCAGGTCATCTATGTTCTGGATGCCCTCGAACTGGGGCAGGTGCTTTGGTAACACCAGGCACACCCGAAAGCCCAGCAAGCCGCCATCTACCGGCAAAGGAATAGGATTGAGAAATTCCTCCCGTTCAGCGGTGGTCGCAACATTGGCAATATCCACCAGCCGGTTATTATTGTTGGCCAACTCTCGCAGTACCCGGCCCTGGCTCAGTTCCTCACTGCGCAGGACCGTGAAGTCGCCGTATTCCGACGTTTTGGCCAGTGCCAGTTCCACAAGTGACCGGATGGCCGGGTTATCGTAATTCCGGTACCAAAGAATAAAGGTGCGCTTGTCATCCGGTTCGACTGACATGGCTGGAGCGGGCAAGGACAAACACAGGGCCAGAAGAAACCCCGGTAGATAACGATGAATGAAACGATTTCGTGCAACCAATGCCTTGTTCCTTAAGTGGCGCGCCCCCTAACTGTAGAACAGAATCTGTTACTGAAACCGGATAACTTTCAAAAATACTGTAAAAGATTCTTGAAGCACGCGCGTTCGGCTGTAATGATCCCGAAAAACCATTCTCTGGAGCCCTGAATATGGCACTCATTGATACACTTATCGGCACCGCTGGCCAGTGGGTAACCGCGAGCGACCCGAAAGCCACGCTTCTGCAGCCTGTTGCATGGCTTAAGAAAACCGGCAGCTATGCCACTGTTAACCGCCTGATTGGACTCGCCATTCCCTTTGCACCGCGAAACGGCTTCAGTGTCGAAGAGATGCGCCCCGGTTATGTTCGGGCGAAAATAAAGCTCAAGGGCAACAAGAATCATTTTGGCAGCCTGTACGCCGGTGCCTATTTCCTGGTGGCGGAAATTCCCGGTGGCGTACTGTCACTGTTTGACTTGGGGCCTGCCTATACGCCGATCCTCAAGGAGATGACCCTCGAGTTCCTGCAGCCGGCCAATTCGGATGTGACGGTCGAGTTTTCACTGGCGCCGGAAGCGGTTGCCGCCATTCTGGCGGACGCCGATGCCACCGGCCGGGCGAAGTTCACCCTGGAAGGCAAGCTGAAAGACAAAGAGGGCAACCACGTGGCCACCTCGCTTGCCCATTACCGGGTGCGCAAGAAGGGTTTCAAGCCTCAGGACTGAGCAATTTCCCGCAGGGTTTGCAGGAAGACCTCGCCATATTTCTCCAGCTTGGCGGCCCCTACGCCGCTGACCTCTGCCAGTTGCTCCAGGGTTTCCGGGCGGCGTTCCAGCATATCGAACAGGGTGGTGTCGTGGAAAATCACGTAAGGCGGCACGCCCTGTTTATCTGCCAGTTCCTTCCGGCACGCCCGTAACGCATCCCAGCCGGCCTGGTCGGTAATCTGCTCCCTTATTGCCGGGCCCGAGCGTTTGCCAGCAGATCTGGACGACGAGGATTTTTTGGCCACCGGGTCTTTGCGTAACTCGATAGCCTGTTCACCCTTCAGCAGCGGGCGGCACTGCTCCGTGAGCTGTAAGGCGCCATAGCCCTCCGGATCTGCCCGCAGGTAGCCGTTGGCAACCAGCTGGCGGAACACCGATTTCCACTCGTTTGCGGATAACTCGGTACCAATACCATAGGTGGAAATGGCCTGGTGTCCAGATTGAAGAATGCGTTCGTTCTCGGAGCCACGCAGCACGTCAATCAGGTAGTTAACGCCAAAGCGCTGCCCAGTACGATACACACAGGACAGCGCCTTTTGCACGGCCACCGTGCCATCCCAGGTCTCAGGGGGTGTGAGGCAGGTATCGCAATTACCACAGGGCTGCTCCAGTTCATCACCAAAATAACGCAACAGTACCTGGCGGCGGCAGCGGGTAACTTCGCAGAGGCCAAGCATGGCATCGAGCTTCTGGCGTTCTACCCGTTTAAACTGGTCGTTGCCCTGCGATGCCTCAAGCATCTGTCTCAACTTAATGACATCCTGCAGGCCGTAAACCATCCAGGCGGTGGACGGCTTGCCGTCCCGGCCAGCCCGGCCGGTTTCCTGGTAATAGGCCTCGAGGCTTTTGGGTAAATCCAGGTGGGCGACAAACCGAACGTCTGGTTTATCAATACCCATACCAAACGCAATGGTCGCCACGATGATAACGCCGTCTTCGCGCAGGAACCGTTCCTGATGGCGGGCCCGGGCTGTGGCATCCAGCCCCGCATGGTAAGGCAGGGCGGTGTAGCCTTTGTCCGCCAGCATCCTGGCGGTGGCGTCTACTTTGTTGCGGGACAGGCAATAGACAATCCCGCAATCACCTTCATGTTCTGCTTTAATAAAATCCAACAACTGCCTGTTTGCATTTGTTTTTGGAGTGATACGATACTGAATATTTGGGCGATCAAAACCGCTGACAAAGTGCCGGGCATTGGTCAGGGACAGGCGCTCGGCAATCTCTTTACGGGTTCGTTCATCCGCCGTTGCCGTCAGGGCAATCCGCGGTATACCCGGGAATTCCTGGGCCAGCATGCTCAATTGGAGATAATCAGAGCGGAAGTCATGGCCCCACTGGGATACACAGTGGGCTTCGTCAATGGCAAATAGCGACAACGATGCGTTATGAAGTAACTCTATGGTACGTGGCTGTATCAGCCGTTCCGGTGCGCAGTAGAGCAAGTCCAGTTCGCCGGTCATCAGGGCGTATTCGGTGGCACGGGCCTGCTCATAATCCATGGTGGAGTTGAGGAATGCCGCTCTCACACCGAGTTCCCGCAACGCAGCCACCTGATCCTGCATAAGCGCGATCAGGGGCGAAATAACAATGGCCGTGCCGGGGCGGACCAGCGCGGGCACCTGGTAACAGAGCGATTTACCACCGCCGGTGGGCATCAGAACCAGGGCATCGCCACCATTTACAACTTCCTGAACAATCTCTCCCTGTAGCAGGCGGAAACTCTCATACCCAAAAACCTCATGCAGTACCTGCTCCGGGCTGCGGTTAGCGGAGGAAGGCGGTTCGCGGGTCAGTTGCTCGAAGTCCTGGTCCGGATACATGGTGGTTGTCAGCCTTTGGGCGGGTGAAGTTCGGGGCGAAATGATACCAGATACTGCCGCTGGAGTGGTCAATACACCTTTTGGGATGGAGGCAAAGCGACAAGAGAAAGGATACAATAGCGCCCCTTCAGAGACTGTGATTAACCATTTCGAAAAACAACAGGGCATGCATGCAGGAATTTGACGCGATCCGACCTTATTCGGATGAAGAAACCACCCCCGCGATTCAACGCCTGGTTAACGACCCGGATTTCCTGGACATGGTTGGCCGGTTCAAATCACCGGTTGCGGCCAAGTGGGCGCCGGCCCTGCTGAGAATGTTTGTGAAGCGCTGGCTGGTTCGGAATTTCGGCCACTACCATCGGGTGGATGACTTGCAGGCCGGCTTGTCCGGCTATGTTGGCGACCTGGTTGAAAGTACCACGTCCAGGGTGACCCACAGCGGCCTGGAAAATCTGAGCAAGAACTCTGCGCACCTGTTTATCTCCAACCATCGGGATATTGTGTTTGACCCGATGGTGGTGAACTATCTGCTGTTCCAGAACGGCTTTCACACCACCCGTATTGCCATTGGGGACAACCTGCTGGCAAACCGGGTATTCGCGGAGATGATGCGGCTGAACAAGAGTTTCGTGGTACGCCGTAACATGACCAGCCCCCGGGAAATGCGGGATGCCTACCTGACCCTCTCCGGCTTCATCAATCACAGCATTGATACCAACCACAGCATCTGGATTGCCCAGCGCGAAGGCCGCGCCAAAGACGGCATTGATATGACAGACCCAGCCATCATCAAGATGTTCTACATGAGCCGAAAGAAATCCGGGCTGGAGTTTGACGAGGCCATGAACCGGCTGCACATCGTGCCGGTTTCCATCGCCTATGAATACGACCCCTGCGATGCGGACAAAGCCCGGGAACTGGAGGTAAGGGCCAGAACGGGCAATTACCAGAAAGCAGAAGGCGAAGATACAAATCAGATCATGAGAGGCCTGACCGGATACAAGGGGCACGTTCATGTGCATTTCGGCGCGCCGATCGCCGATGCGGAAGATAACCCGAAGGCCCTGGCGTCGCGGATTGATCATGAAATGCATGCCAATTATCACCTGCATGCCTCCAACCTGGTGGCTTACCAGATGCGGGGTGTTCACCCGGAAGCTCACGAGACACCGGGCAGTGTGAGCGAGAGTGTTGTGACGGCGGAAACCTGGTCACCGGCAGACCTGGAAGCCGCCAAGGCAGAAATGGAGCGGCGGCTGGAGGCCTGCGATGCGGCCATTCGCCCGTATCTGCTCGACATGTACGCCAACCCGGTGGTGAACGCCCTCGCCGCAAACAACATCGGCGAGGCGGTTCTGTCGCCGGCTGAGTAAGTCAGGCCCAGAGCATGGCGCCCATCTCCAGTGGATGGGTGAGTGCGTCATGGTATGGGTACATTCGCACTCGGAGCGTTTGCAGCCCAGGGTAGGGCGGTTGCACCTGGGTTTTGAACAGGGTCTGTCCATCTTTTTCGCCATCCGGTTCCAGAAAAAACCGATCTGGCCCGGGTTCTGCGTGAGTACCCGCACATTCCGGCGTCACCAGACATTCAACCCGAACATCGCTGGGAGCCAGGCCATTCAGGCTAACGCCAATGCTCAGTTCCACGGATTCATCCCAGGCACACTGGTCGTCCACGCAACCCCGAACGTGAATCGACACACCATCCCAGGCGGCCCTGACTCGTGCCTTCCACTCTGCCAGCTCGGTGGCCAGGTTAAAGCCATCGGCAGTCAGGCGTTTACCTTGCGCTGTGGCGGGCTGGTAATAGTTGCGAACGTAGTCCATCACCATGCGCTGGGCGTTGAATCTTGGCGTAATGGTCTTCATAGAGGCTTTTGAGCGGGTTACCCAACCCTTGGAGTAGCCCTGTGACGCACGGTTGTAGTAGAGCGGGATGATGTCCTGTTCCAGCAGATCGAGCAGGTCCCTGGCTTCTTCCCGATTGCGAAACTCCGGGTCCAGCCCGGTATCCCTTGGGGTAATCGCCCAGCCGTTGGTTTTGTCATAACCCTCTCCCCACCAGCCGTCCAGAACACTGAGGTTGAGGGCACCATTAAGCGCGGCTTTTTCTCCGGACGTACCGCTGGCCTCTTTCGGGTACTCGGGCGTGTTCAACCAGACATCCACGCCGCTGAGCAGTCGTCGGGCCATGGCTTGGTCATAGTTTTCGAGCAGGATGATGTGGCCCATCAGGGAGGGCTGCATGGATAATCCATGGATGACCTTGATCAGTTGCTGGCCGGGTTGGTCCTGGGGATGGGCCTTGCCCGCGAACACCAGCACCACGGGGTGATCTGGATTGGTCAGCAGTCGTTCCAGCCTGGCCAGGTCGGAGAAGATCAGGGTGGCCCGTTTGTAGGTGGCGAAGCGCCTGGCAAAGCCGATAACCAGGGCGTCTTTTTCAGGCGAGGCCAGCTGCCGGGCCATGCGCTCGGTTACCGAATGCCCGGTGCCGTTTCGTTTGTGCTGGCGCTTGAGCCGGCGCACGGTGTATTCGGCCATCTGTTGTTTAAGCGCCTTGTGAACGCTCCAGTAGTGATAGTCCGGAATCTTGTCGATGAAGTGCCAGAAGTCCGGGTTCAGCAATTCGCTCTTCCAGGTTGGGGCGTGCATGTCGAACAGACTCGCCCACTCCGGTGCCAGGAATGTTGGTACATGCACGCCATTGGTGATGTACTGGATCGGGTTGTCCCTGGCTGGCACCTGGGGCCAGATATCTCCCTCCATGTGCGAAGCCACCCCACCGTGAATTCGGCTGACGCCATTATGAAAGCGGGAGCCACGCAACCCCAGACTGGTCATGTTGAAGCTGTCGTCGCCATTTTTTGAGCCCAGCGCAAACACTTCGGCAAAGTCCAGCCCTGAATCCTCTACATAGGCCCCAAGATGATGGGCGACCAGATCCCGCGGGAAAATGTCGTGGCCAGCCGGTACGGGTGTGTGGGTGGTGAACAGGGTTGAACCTGCAACGGCTTCCAACGCCGCACTGAATGGCAGACCTTCCGCCATGGCCATGCGGCACCGTTCAAGAATCTGGAACGCGGCGTGGCCTTCGTTGATGTGCCAGGTTGTCGGCTTGATCCCGAGTTCAGATAGCACCCGCACGCCACCGATCCCGAGCAGCATCTCCTGACTTACGCGTGTGCTGAAGTCGCCACCGTAAAGCTGTAGCGTCAGCGCCTGGTCGTCTGCGTTGTTTTCCGGCGTGTTGGAATCCAGCAGGTACAGGCGAATATGCCCGACCCGTGCCATCCAGACTTTGGCGTAGACATCGCGGCCAGGGAAGGGCACGGACACCGTCAGCTGTTTTCCGTCTCGTTCCACCGGGGTAATGGGCAATTCATCACTGGAATGGCTCTGATAGCGCGCGATTTGTTGACCCAGGGCGTCAATGGTCTGGATGAAATAGCCCTGCTGATACAGCAACCCAACGGCCACGAACGGCAGGCCCAGATCGCTGGCGGCCTTGCAGTGATCGCCGGCCAGAATGCCAAGGCCGCCGGAATAGATGGGAAAGCTTTCATGGAAGCCAAACTCTGCACAGAAGTAGGCCACCAGGCTGGTCTTTGGGTCGAGTGCCTCCAGAACACCGGCCCCGGGCTCGGATTCAAGGTAGGCATCGTAACTGGACAGTACCCGGCGGTATTCCGCCATGAAGGCGCGATCTTCTGATGCCTCATTCAGCCGGGTCTGGGACACGCGGCGCAGGAACAGTTTCGGGTTGTGCTCAACCTTTTGCCACAATCGAAGATCGATGCGGGCGAAGAGGCTTCGTACCCCATGATCCCAGCTATAGAACAAATCGTTAGCCAGAACCTCAAGCCCTTCAATAGCCTCCGGAATATGGGGGCGGGCTTCCAGCCGGAACTCCGTTGCCTTGTGCATGATCATGACCTCCTTGCGGCCACTGGCACTGTCTCAGTCATCGTGTATCCGGCCATTGCCGGTCAACAGGTTCTGATAAAGCGTTGCGTAATCCCTGGCGCGCTGTTTCCAGGAATAATCTGCGCTCATTCCGTTCTCCTGCAGTCGCCGCCATGTCTTCCGGGTGCCAAGGGTCTGCAGGGCACGCTCGACCGCCTGGAATAGCGCATCGGGTGTGGGTTCCCGGAACACGAAACCATTGGCTTGGTCGGCAGTGACTTCTGACGGGTCGAATACGGTGTCGTTCAGGCCACCCACGCCGTGGACGACCGGCACGGTGCCATAGCGAAGGCTATACATCTGGTTCAGCCCGCAGGGCTCGAAGCGCGATGGCATGAGAAACAGGTCTGCACCGGCGGTAATGCGGTGCGCCAGGCCCTCGTTGTAGCCCAGGGTCAATGACAGCTGCCCGGGCCATGCCCGTGCCAGTTCCTGCAGCCGCACCTGGTAGTGGCTTTGGCCCGACCCCAGGATGGCAAACTGGCACCCGCGCTCCAGCAGGGGCACCGTGACGGCCAATAGCCAGTCAAGGCCTTTTTGTTCCACCAGGCGACCCACAAAGCCAAACAGGGGAGCACCACTGGCCTCAAGCTTGAGCTCCTGTGCCAAGCGCGCCTTGCACTGTTCCTTGTTTTTCAGGTGGCCGGGGCCGTAATGGAAGTCTAACCATCGGTCCTGTTCCGGGTCCCAGGCGCGGGTGTCAATGCCATTGAGAATGCCGTGCAGGTGGCGGGAACGATGACGTAGCAGGCCATCCAGTCCGTAGCCAAACCAAGGTGTCTGGATTTCCTCGGCGTAGCCGGGGCTGACCGTGGTGATGGCGTCACTGAACACCAGGCCGCCTTTGATAAAGGACAGCTGGCCGTGGAATTCAAGCAGCTCCATGCGCCAGAGAAAGTCCGGCAGGCTCAGGGCCCGAAAGGTTTCGTGGCTGAAAAGCCCCTGATAAGCCAGGTTATGAATGGTAAACACGCTCTTGGGTGGGTGTTGGGCGTTCTCCAGGAACACCGGGATCAGCCCTGCCTGCCAATCGTTGCAATGCACAATGTCGGGTTGCCAGGACAACCCAAGCTGCCCCAGTGCCATCATGGCACCGATTCGGCCAAAAAGATGAAAACGGTGAGCATTATCCCACCAGTCTTCACCATCATCGTTCTGGTAGGGGCTGTCGCCGGGGCGATCAAACAGCGCCGGGCAGTCCACCAGCCAGAGACTGACGGCCGTTCCGGGTAAACGTGTCTGCCACAGGGCAACGTCATACTGGCCATAACGGAAACGGGTTTTGCGGCGCGAACCTGCCCCTCGGGCCGCTTCCAGGGCAGCGGGATAACCGGGTAACAGTATCTGGCAATCATAACCAAGCTTGCACAAGGCCTCGGGCAGACTTGCGGAAACATCCGCCAGGCCTCCGGTTTTCACCAGCGGGTAGACCTCGCTTGTGGCAAACAGGATGCGGGTCATGGTGCTGCCCTCAGAATGATCAGCGCCAGGGGAGGCAGAGTTACCTCCAGAGAGCATGGCCTTGCCATCCAAGGCTGGTCATCGGCGATTAATGGGAGAGGGTTGCCCAGGTTGCTGCCGCCATAATAAGTGGAGTCGGAATTGAAGATTTCCTGCCAGGCCCCGCCACTGGGCACCCCGATTCGATAATGTTGGCGCGGGATGGGCGTAAAGTTGACGATAACAACAAGAACTTCCTGCTGCTGCCCACCTTTGCGCACATAACTGATCACCGATTGCGGCGAGTCGTGGCAATCAATCCACTCAAACCCCGCACCGGTGAAGTTCCGGCCGTGGAGGGCGGGCTCCCGGCGATACAAACCGTTGAGATCCCTGACCAGCGTTTGTATGCCCCGATGCGCGTCGTGTTCAAGCAGGTTCCAGTCCAGCTCCCGCTTTTCGCTCCATTCACGGCGCTGGCCAAACTCACCGCCCATAAACAGTAACTTGGCGCCGGGATAGGTGTACATGTAACTGAATAAAAGGCGTAATGAGGCCCGTTGTTGCCATTCATCACCCGGCATTTTCTGGATCAGGCTGGACTTACCGTGTACCACCTCATCATGGGACAACGGCAGCAGGAAGTTCTCGGAGAACGCATAAAGAAGGCCGAACGTGAGTTTTTCATGGTGATACTGTCGGTACACCGGATCTTGCTGGAAGTAACGCAGGGTGTCGTGCATCCAGCCCATGTTCCACTTCAGGTTAAAACCCAGCCCGCCAATTTCCGGCGGCCGGGTTACCCGGGGCCAGGAGGTGGATTCTTCCGCCATCATCAGGATGCCCGGAAAGCGGCTCTGGCATACCCGGTTGAGGTCTTTCAGGAACTCGATGGCTTCAAGATTCTCATGTCCACCGTAGTCATTCGGCAGCCATTCACCTTCGTCGCGGGAATAGTTCAGGTACAGCATGGAGGCCACGGCATCCACCCGTAATCCATCCAGATGATAGGCGTCGAGCCAGAACAGCGCGCTCCCAATCAGGAAATTACGGACCTCACGGCGGCCATAATTGTAGATCAGGGTACCCCAATCCTGGTGCCTACCACGGCGTGGGTCTTCATGTTCGTAAAGTGCGGTGCCATCGAAGCGGGCGAGGGCGTAATCATCATCGGGAAAATGCCCCGGCACCCAGTCCAGTATCACCCCGATGTTGTTCTGATGACATTGGTCGATAAGGTAACGCAGATCATCCGGGCTCCCGTAGCGGCTGGTGGGCGCATAGTAGCCTGTGGTCTGGTAACCCCAGGACTCATCCAGTGGGTGCTCGGTAATCGGTAGCAGCTCGATATGGGTGAAACCGGTTTCCAGAACGTAGGGGACGAGCTGGTCGGCCAGCTCGCGATAGGTCAGCCAACGGCCAGAGCCATGGTGTTGCCAGGAGCCGGGGTGTACTTCGTAGATACAGATTGGGCGATGCTGCCAATCAAAACGGCTTCGTTTGTCCAGCCAGTCACCATCGCCCCAGGGGTATCGGCCTCGCTCGGTGACCACGGCGGCATTGGAGGGCCGATGCTCAAAAGCCTGACCATAAGGGTCAGTTTTGATGATCTCACCACGGGCCGTGCTGATCGCAAACTTGTATATGGCCCCGGGCCGGACACCCGGTATAAACAGCGACCAGACCCCCGAGCTTTCGTTCGCCCGCATCACGTGCTGGGCCGAATTCCAGCCGTTGAAATCTCCAATCACACTGACTGAGCGGGCGTTGGGTGCCCAGACGGCAAAACGCACGCCTTCTTTCCCGCTGGCCGTGAGTGGGTGGGCACCCAGCACATTGTAAATGTGCCAATGGCGACCTTCGGCAAACAGGTGGAGATCGAACTCGCTCAAGGCAGGGCTTTCCATAGACCTTCGATTCCCGATCAGGATGGCAGGACAATGACCGTTATTGAACGCCGTTGGGCCTGTACAAAAAATGACCCAAGACAATATTACGTCATAATCTTCTGCTAGTGTTCTAATATTAGTATCAGTGTCAAATTGATGTCGACTCTCCCTTCATCTGTTCAAACAGGGAAGGAAGGCCATCAAGGTTTTCAGGGAAGGTGTCATGCATACTGCGAAGCGCTTCGTCAGCCGTCTTACACGGCAAACTCTCGCTCTGGTTCTTGCCGGGGGGCGCGGTTCCCGACTCCATGATCTCACCAAGTGGCGCGCCAAGCCCGCCGTGCCCTTCGGCGGCAAGTTCAGGATTATTGATTTCCCGTTATCTAATTGCATCAACTCCGGCATCGCCCAGGTCGGAGTGATTACTCAGTACAAGTCTCATTCCCTGATTCGCCATATACAGCGGGGCTGGGGCTTCATGCGCGGTGAGCTTGATGAGTTTGTGGAATTGCTTCCCGCCCAACAGCGCATTGAAACCTCCTGGTATGAGGGCACTGCGGATGCAGTATTGCAGAATCTCGACATTATTCGCAGCCATGAACCAGAGTACGTGCTGATCCTGGCCGGCGACCATGTTTACAAAATGGACTATGGCACCATGCTGGCCGCTCATGTGGAGAATGAGGCAGACATTACCGTTGGCTGTATTGAAGTGCCGATTGAAGACGCCACCGCCTTCGGTGTGATGTCGGTGGACGATGAACTACGGATTACCGAGTTTGAGGAAAAGCCTGCGGTACCGAAGGCCATGCCAGGACAACCCGATAAAGCCCTAGCGTCCATGGGCATCTACGTATTTAGCACCCGGATTCTTTTTGATGAATTGCTTCGAGATCATCAACTTAACAACGACTCTTCACATGATTTCGGAAAAGACATCATCCCGTCGGTCATACGGCGTCTTAATGTGTGTGCCTTTCCGTTCCGGGATCCTGTCAATAAAAAGCCGGCCTATTGGCGTGACGTAGGGACTATCGATTCACTCTGGCAAGCGAACCTTGAGCTGATAGACGTGAGCCCCGAACTCAACCTGTACGATGCCCACTGGCCGATCTGGACCTATCAGGAGCAGCTACCGCCGGCCAAGTTCATATTTGACGATGAGGACCGCCGGGGAACCGCCGTTGATTCCATGGTGGCCGGAGGCTGCATAGTGTCCGGGGCCCGAATTCGCCACTCATTGCTGTTTTCACAGGTGCGTGTGCATTCGTTCACCACGGTTGAGGACGCTGTCATTTTTCCGGATGTAGATATCGGCCGCCATTGCCACATTCGCAAAGCCGTCATCGATCGAGGATGCAGAATCCCGGATGGCACCCACATTGGGTTTGACAAAAAAGCAGACGAAAACCGTTTCCATGTTTCGCCCAAAGGCGTTGTTCTGATCACACCCGAGATGCTCGGGCAGGATTACCCCCATGGACTCTGACCATCGCACACCCGTTGTGCTTTGCTGGCATATGCACCAGCCCGTGTATCAGGACCAGCACACCGGCGAATTTCTGTTCCCCTGGGTCTATCTGCATTGCATCAAGGATTATGTTGATATGGCAGCGCACCTGGAGGCTCATCCAGAGGCCAAGGCCGTGGTGAATTTTGCTCCGGTGCTGCTGGAACAGATAGAAGACTATCTGGTTCAAATTGAGCGCTGGCGACACAGCGGTACGGCAGTGAGCGACCCGGTGCTGGCAGCACTGGTGGCTGACTCCTTGCCCGAGCCCGGCTCTCCTGGTTTTCTGGAACTGATGGAAAAATGCCTGAGAGCAAACGAAAACCGGATCATCAAGCGGTTTGCGCCCTATAAACGGCTGTCGGAACTGGCCCGCTTCTATCGCACCCGCCCGGATATCCAGCGTTACATCTCACCGCAACTACTGGTGGACCTGCTGGTTTGGTACCACCTGGGGTGGATGGGAGAAACCGTGCGCCGTACTCACCCGGTGATCCAGACCCTGCAGGAGAAGAGCCATCAGTTCACCATGGAAGACCGGAGAGCGTTATTAGACGTCATCGAAGAGCTGATGGCAGGGCTTGGACCCAGGTACCGCCACCTTTCGCAAACTGGCCAGGCAGAGTTAGCCATGAGCCCCTGGGCTCACCCTATCGTGCCGCTGTTACTGGATTTCGGTTCCGCCAGGGAGGCCATGCCGGATATTCGTATGCCCGAGCATTCGACCTATCCCGGCGGCAAGGACCGGGCAGACTGGCACATTCGTATGGGGCAGCAGGTATTTCAGCGATTTTTTGGTGAGCAGGCCGCAGGCTGTTGGGCGTCTGAAGGTGGCTTGAGCCAGGATACCCTGGCTTTGCTTGGTGAACACGGCTTTCAGTGGACCGCGAGCGGCGATTCCGTTGGTCATAACAGCTTTCGCCTGGCGAAAGAACAAGAGGCGTTGAAAAAGGAGCCTCCTATTCACCGTCCTTTCCTGTTCGGGGAACAACCGGTAACCGTGTTTTTCCGCGATGACGGTTTGTCGGATCTGATTGGCTTCAATTACGCGGATTGGCACGCGGAAGATGCCGTTGGCGACCTGGTCCATCACATGGAGAATATTGCCAGCAATAGCAAGGCAGGGGATTGCCCGGTTATTTCTGTGATTCTCGACGGTGAGAACGCCTGGGAGTACTACCCGGAGAACGGCTACTACTTTCTGGATGAGCTATATCGGGTACTGAAAAACCATAAAACCCTGCGGCTGACTACCTATCGGAACCTGCTGAGCGAGCCGGTGTGCGATCCCGTGAAACTGCCGCACCTTGTGGCCGGAAGCTGGATTTACGGCACTTTCTCAACCTGGATTGGTGACCCAGACAAGAACCGAGCGTGGGACCTACTTTGCGAGGCCAAACAACACTATGACCGTGTTATGGACAATGACAGCCTGACCGCCGAACAGAAAGAAAAGGCCAGCTACCAACTCGGCCTTTGTGAGGGGTCGGATTGGTTCTGGTGGTTTGGTGACTACAACCCGGCTCCGGTGGTTCGGGATTTCGAACATCTTTACCGCAGGCATTTGGCCAACCTCTACGACAACATTGGCTACCCGGCGCCTGCCCGCCTGTTCCAGCCCATCAGCCAGGGTGGGGGAGAGCCTGCGCGGGGCGGGGCCATGCGCCCGGGGCATGAGGCCGGGGGGCTGGAATGAGTGGAGCACTGACTCCCGCACCGGTATTTTCCCGTCGTCGTGCAGGTGTGTTGCTACATCCAACTGCCTTGCCAGGAAATGACGGCAAGCTTGGGCAACAGGCCCGGCGATTTGTCGACTATTTGGCAGACGCAGGCATAACGGTTTGGCAAACCCTGCCAACAGGACCTACCCATTCCGATTTATCCCCTTATCAGTCGTTATCCGCCCACGCCGGCAACCCTGAGTTTGTTGACCTGTCGGAGCTTGTTTATCTGGACTTGCTCAGTACCGATGAGCTAGCGCGGGAGACCAGAGGCCGCGCCCTTGAAATCGCAGCCGGGCGTTTTTTAGCGACCACCGGCCAACAACCCGTAACCACCAACCAGGATACCTGGCGACAGTTCCTGTCCGACCACAAGGCGTGGCTGGATGACTTTGCCTTGTTCATCGCCATCCGGGATGCCCATGGCGGCATTCCCTGGTATGAATGGCCAATGCCTCTGCGGCGCAGGGAACCACTGGCTCTTGAAGCATTCCGAGCCCGGCACCGTAACGCCATTGAACAGGTCTGTTTCGAACAGTTTGTTTTTCATCTGCAATGGCAGGCAATGCGTCGATATGCCCGGGAGCGGGGCGTGCTGATGTTCGGGGATATCCCCATTTTTGTTGCCCACGACAGCGCCGATGTCTGGGCCCACCCCGACATGTTCAAGCTGGATGCTCAGGGCCAGCCCCTGGTCGTCGCCGGCGTGCCTCCGGACTATTTTTCTCCTGATGGTCAACACTGGGGTAATCCACTCTATGACTGGCAAGCTATGGCCGCCGATGGTTATCGATGGTGGATAGATCGGCTGGCCAGCCAGCAGGAAAAGTTCGACCTGCTCAGGATTGATCACTTTCGAGGCCTGCAGGCGTTCTGGGAAATTCCTGCGGCAGATGCCCGCCCGGTGAACGGACATTGGGTGGCGGGCCCCGCCGATGCCTTCCTGTCAGCGTGTTTTGAGCAACTCCCGGAACTGCCGCTGGTTGCGGAGAATCTGGGCATCATCGGGGCCGATGTCGAGGCACTTCGGCAGCGGTTTAACTTGCCCGGCATGACGGTCATGCAGTTTGGTTTTGATGGCAGCGCAACCAACCCTCACTTACTTCATAACCATAAAGAGCATGACCTGGTGTACACCGGTACCCACGACAATGACACCACCCTGGGCTGGTACCAGAGCCTGGATGAACGTACCCGGGATCACGTAAACCAGTACCTTCGGCTCACTGACGACAGCATTCCAAGGCAGATTATCCAGGCGGCGCTGGGGTCTGTCTCGGGGCTTGTGATGATTCCCATGCAGGACCTTCTCGGTCTGGACTCCAGTGCCCGCTTCAACACACCTGGCACAACTTCCAATAACTGGATCTGGCAGTTGCCAGAGAACTATCAATCACTGGCGCGGTCTGATTCCCTGCGGTCTATGGTCAACCTCTACGGACGTTAAAACTGACGATTGGTTATTAATTGACCAGCGTCAAGATGGTTAAACCTTGACCAGTTTTAAATACAAGGAGCGGGTGTGTTTATCGAAGGGTATTTTACGTTGAGTAAATGCAGGGGGATATCATGGAGCATCGGCTTAGCCAGCGCATTGAGGGCGAATTACCTATACTGGTGTACAAACGGGGAATGCCCGTAGCCACCGGGCAAATCCAGGACGCCTCCCGGCGAGGATTGTTTGTGGCGACTGATTACGCCGACATCCGGTTGAACCAGCCCATTCAGCTGGCCTTCAAGCTTCCGGATCAGGGACAGGATTGCCACCGGGTGCTGAACGCGCACGTTATTCGCCGCTCTTCCAGCGGGCTTGGTTTGGGGTTTGATGGAACGGATAACGAGGTGGACGTGATTGCAGAGTTGGTCCAGTGGCTTCAAAGCCAATCTTTGCTCACTGGATTCAGGGTTTAGGGCGGCACAGACCGCACCAACAGAATAGCCGCAAGAAGGAATGGATAACATGGCACGATTGGCAGGCAAGGTTGCAGCAGTGACTGGCGGAGCCGTTGGAATAGGCAAGGCCGCCGTTCAACGTATGGTGGAAGAGGGCGCAGCGGTTGGCATACTGGATGTTCTTGACCAGGCCGGTAAAGCGCTCGCCACGGAACTGGCCGCCAAGGGTTACAAAGTGGCCTATTGGCATTGTGATGTGGCAGACGAGGCCCAGGTAAAAGAGGCTATCGATAGCGTTGCGGAAAAATTCGGCAAGCTCGACGTATTGGTTAACAATGCCGGCATATCCGGCACCAACAAACCGACCCATGAACTGACGGAGGAGGAATGGGACAGGGTCCAGGCGGTTAATGTAAAAGGTGTTTTCTTCTGCACGAAGCACGCGATACCGCACATGAAAAAAGCGGGCAGCGGCAGCCTGATCAATCTTTCATCCATCTACGGCCTGGTAAGCGCTCCAGATGTTCCGCCTTACCACGCGTCGAAAGGCGCGGTGAGATTGATGACCAAGACCGACGCGATGATATACGCACCAGACCGCATTCGCGCCAATTCGATTCACCCGGGATTCATCTGGACGCCCATGGTTGAGAATCACCTGAAAACCACTGGCATGGACCCGGAAGAAGCCAGAAAGGCGACTGCGGCTTTGCATCCGTTGGGCCACATGGGGGAGCCCGATGACATTGCTTGGGGCATCGTTTACCTGGCGTCTGATGAGTCCAAGTTTATCACTGGCAGCGAACTGGTTATCGACGGCGGCTATACAGCGCACTAACACCGAGCCACGGCCATGACACTTGCCGCTTACACCATGCGGGCCCTGCCAGCTCAGCTGTCGGGGCTTATGCCACTGGCGCTGGATTTGCGCTGGAGCTGGCATCATGGCAGTGATCAGCTATGGCGATTGCTGGATGAAGATGTCTGGGAGTCGACACAAAACGCGTGGCTGGTACTCAATAGTGTGTCCTCTGAACATCTGCTGGCGCTGGCCGAGAGCCCGGAATTTCTCAACGTATACCAGGCCCAGACCAGTCACCTCCAGGCATTGAACGAGGCGGATACCTGGTATTCCGATACCTGCGATGGCCAACTTGGTGAGGGCGTTGCCTGGTTCTGTATGGAATACGGTGTGTCTGAGTCTTTGCCGTTGTACAGCGGTGGCCTTGGCGTATTGGCAGGCGATTACCTCAAAGCCGCCAGTGATCTCGGCGTGCCGGTGATGGCGGTCGGCCTGCTGTTCCAGCAGGGTTATTTTCGCCAGGCCCTGAGTGCGGACGGCGAGCAACTGGAGTTTTACCCCTACAACGACCCAACCATGCTGCCGGTGGCACCTGTGAGAGACCCAAGCGGAGAGTGGGCAAGGGTGACGGTTCCGTTCCCGGGACGGGATGTTCGGTTGAGGGCCTGGAAAGGCCAGGTTGGCCGATGCGAATTACTGCTGCTGGATGCAAACGACCCCCGTAATGAACCCGGTGACCGGGGCATCACCAGTGAACTCTATAGTGGTGACCCCGAAAAACGCATTCAGCAGGAAATGGTACTGGGTATTGGCGGTTGGCGATTGCTGGAGCTGCTGCAGCGCAAGCCTGCCGTATGCCATATCAACGAGGGGCACAGTGCACTGGCGCTGATCGAACGGGCCCATTGCTGGCAGAAGGCCAATCAATCGGATTTCGCAACGGCCCGACTAGCAACCCGTGCCACCAATTTGTTTACCACCCATACCTCGGTGGCCGCCGGCTTTGATCGATTTGCGCCGGAATTGGCAGAACTCTACCTCTCACCCTGGCTTTCCGAAAACAACAACTGCTTGCACAACCTCATTGAAATCGCCAACGGTGGCAGCCGCGATCTGAACATGGCCGGCGTTGCGCTTGGGATGAGCGGCCGCTTTAACGGTGTAAGCCAGATCCACCGCAAGGTTACCCAGGCAATTTTCCAGCCCTGGTTTGGGCGCTGGCCTGCTGACGACATCCCGGCCGAGTTCGTGACCAACGGCGTGCACACTCCCAGCTGGGACTCACCGGAATCCGATGCTTTGTGGACCAGGGCTTGCGGCCAGGAGCGGTGGCGCCGGCCGCTAACCCAATCCTGCCCGCTGCAGTCCATCACTGACGACGAGCTATGGCAAATGCGCAGGAGCCAGCGCAAACGGCTGATCAGCTATCTCCGCAAACGCCTGCGAAGCCAACACTGCGAACACAAGGTCGGTTCCAGTGTCGAGGCCGCGTGCGGATTGTTGTTAGACCCGGAAACCCTCACGCTCGGGTTTGCCCGACGTTTTACCAGCTATAAACGCCCGGATCTCCTGCTCAAAGACCCGGAAAGGCTGCTGGCGTTACTATGCTGTCGCGACCGACCACTTCAGATCGTCTTAGCGGGTAAAGCTCACCCCCACGATGCCGCAGGCAAGGCGTTGATCAAGCGCTGGAAGGATTTTTCCAGGCGCCCCGAGGCCGAGGGCCGGGTAGTGTTCATTGAGGACTATGACCTTGCTGTGGCCAACCAGCTCATTCAGGGGGTTGATGTGTGGCTCAACTGCCCGAGGCACCCGTGGGAAGCTTGTGGCACCAGCGGCATGAAAGTGCTGGTAAATGGTGGCCTGAATCTTTCCCAATACGATGGTTGGTGGGCAGAAGCCTGGAACGAGAACGTGGGCTGGGCCATTCGGCCTGGCGCCACTTTTGAAGAACTCAGCCATTCCGACCAGCACGATGACGCCGACGCAAACGAGCTCTTCGCATTGCTGGAGGAGCAAGTGATACCCGAGTTCTACCAGCTCAACAGCGAGGGCCTGCCGGCAAGATGGTTACAACGAGTGCGGGCAAGCATGGACCAGTTAACGGCCAGCTATTCCGCCAATCGCATGGTTCGGGAATACGTTGATGCCTTCTACCTGCCGATGATCGCCAAGGGCAACCAGAGGAACCCCGAAACCGCCAGACAATTGCTCCAATGGCAGCAACAAATTGCCCAGCATTGGCCAAGATTGCGCTTTGGAAGACTCACTAGCCAGCAGGAAGATTGCACGCGGGTGTTCACCCTGGATGTTTACCTCGACGGACTAAGCCCAGATCAGGTGATGATCGAGCTGGTGGCGGAAGCTTCGGAATACGGTGGGCGCATTGTTCAGCCCATGACGCTTGAACGAAGCCTGCCCGGTGCGGAAGACAGCTACCTGTTTTCGGTATCGGTACCAGACCGACCGGAGGATCATTACACCCCAAGGATTCGCCCACACCACCCGCTGCTTCATATCCCGTTAGAGGATCAGCACGTGCTCTGGTATCGCTAATCGGTGTTAGCCGCGCCAGAACCCTGGTGACAGCACGATCACCACACTGAGAATTTCCAGCCGGCCCATCAGCATACCCACCGACAGAATCCACTTGGCGGCATCTGGCAGGGGAGAGAAGTTACCCGACGGACCAATAATGTCACCCAGCCCCGGGCCAACGTTGGTCAAAGAGGTGAGGGCGCCAGACAGAGCTGTCACGAAATCGAGCTGAAGTGACGCCAGCAGCACCGTGATAATCAGCAGGCACAGCAGGAAGATGAACGTGTAGGCAATCATCGATGAAATAATCTCGTCGCTGACCGCCCGCCCGTTGTAGTTTCTGGTAAAGACCGCCCTCGGGTGAAGTAGCCGCATCAGCTGCTCCCGAAGAATGATCAACGACAGTTGGAAACGGAAAATTTTCATGCCGCCAGAGGTTGAGCCGGAACAGCCGCCTACAAACATCAGAAAGAAGAACACCACAAAGGCCAGCGGCCCCCAGGCGGCGTAGTCTTCTGAGGCATAGCCGGTAGTGGTCACCACAGACGTAACGTTGAACAACGTCGCCACGTAATTGTGTATGGGATCAAACGGAATCGGCGAAACCCACCAGCGGTACAGTGTCAGCAGTGCCGGCACCGTGAAAAGGATGGTCAGAAACAGTCGGACCTGTTGGTCTTTAAACAGAACACCGTGCTGCCCGTGCAATTCCCGCACGAACAGAAAAAACGGCAAACTGCCGATGATCATGAACAACGTGGCTTCCATCAGGATAAGATCGCTGAACTTGCCCATCGACAGATCAGAGGTGGAGAACCCCCCGGTGGAAATGCTGGTCAGCCCGTGGTTAAAGGCATCGAACAGGCTCATGCCTGAGAGCCAGTAGGTAACCACCGCTATCACTGAAAACATCACGTAAACAAACAGAAGGCCGCGACTGAGTGTTTTCATTCGAGGCAAGGCTTTGTCTGTCCATTCTGAAGATTCTGTTGCGAACAGCCGCATACCACCAACACGCAGGAACGGAAGCACCGCAACGAACATACCGATGATACCGATGCCGCCGATCCACTGCAGGATGGACCGCCACAGCAGCAGATCCCGATCCATATCATCAAGACCACTCAGCACCGTGGCACCCGTTGTGGTTATGCCGGAGGTACCCTCAAAAAAAGCATCTGCCGCGGAAATGCCGTTATCACTGAGATAGAAGGGTATTGAGGAGAGCAGGGCGATGATAAACCAGCTGGAAACGGTAAGAACGAACATGTAGCGGGGCTTGAGATCCCTGGGTTGCCGGTACATCGACAACACACCTACAGCACCAAGCGCAAATACGATACCGGCCGATTCGGCGAAGGCCACCGCGTTAGGTACGTCTTCCCCCGCAAGAGCGAGAAGTACAACCGGTAAGGTCATGAAAACACTAAGAAGTATAAACATGACGCTGATAATAAATATGACAGGGTAAAGGTTTCTCAAGGTGCGCCCGCGCCAGCTGACAAAGAGACGGCGTCAGGATACCCGCGGTACCGGGCTTCCGCAAGGAAACAGGCGGACGCACGGGCCATTAACACCAAATTAAATCCCTGTAAAAGCAACGTAAATTCGGAACCTGGCTATGGCAAACATCGTCTGTGTGGTGCAAGTTGTAAAAAAGGAGCGTTACTCAGCTCCCCAATAAGGAACAAGGAGAACCGGTTATGAACGTAAAAAAGAATCTGTTACTCGCATCGGTTGCGTCTGCAAGCATCGCTTTGGCTGGGACGGCATCTGCACAGGATATGTATAAGAGCGGTGTGGGTGGCCTTTATGCCGGGTTGAACTATACGTTTATGGATCTGGATTATGACGGCGTTTCAAGCGCTGACGTTGGAACGCTGTCCGGCAAAGTTGGTGTGATGGCCAACGAATTCCTGGGCATTGAAGCCCGCGCCGGTTTCGGTGTGGATGATGATCGGGTGTTTGGCCAAAAGGTTAAACTTGATAACTTCTTTGGCGGGTATGCCACCATTAACATGGCGAACCAGAGCCCGGTAACGCCTTACGCAGTTGTTGGTTTCACTCGAATCGAGGCAGAGTTTGGCCCTGCATCTGACGATGAATCGGACTTCTCCTACGGCGCCGGCGTTAACTTCAAGTTCGCCCCGAATCTGTCGGGGAACCTCGAGTACATGCGCTACTACGATGACAGCGACCTGACGGTCGACGGCATTGGTCTTGGTGTTCAGATGAACTTCTGATTCCAGAACAAAGACCTGAAACGGACCCCGCTGGCGCTAAAAGCGCGGGTGGGGGCCGTGGCTTTGATAGAGTGGTAAATTGGACCAAAACCAGTAATCCAGAATAATGTTTAAGTCGTAATATCACCATCTCCTTGATAGGTGAGAAAACGATGAATAAATCCCCCCTGCAAATCGTCACATTTGTTGGCGCTCTTTCCTGTTTTGGATCAGTAAATGCGGCTGAGTCGAGAACCGCTCTCGTTCCACTTCCTTCCATTGACGATTTTACAAATGGCGATGGTTGGGGGTTTGGGCTTGGTTTCGGTGTTGAGTATGAGACTGCCTACGAGGGGTCCGACGAATTTGAATTTGAGGTCGACCCAGCGGGTGGTGTTCAGTACCGGACCGGCGATCACCTGTTTTTCTGGGCAGGTGAGGCAATTGGCTGGCGAACACTGGTTAAGGATACCTGGTTGTTTCAATCATCCATCGGCTACGAAGAAGGCCGTGAAGAAAGTGACTCAGACGATGGCAGACTGGACGGTTTAGGCGATTCACGTTCCGGAGTCACAGTGCTGTTGGAAGTGCGCCATGCGCTCACGGAAGACTGGCGTTACTTTCTGGATGGCCGGGTATTAACAGGTGAGGTCGGTACACTGGGAATTTTCGGGGCAGGAACCTGCCTGGCCTGCAAGCCCGACGGTACTGGCTGGGAAGTGGGTGCGGTGGTTACGTTCCACGATGGCAAGCTTGCCAACCGTGACTTTGGTGTGACCACACAACAGTCCATAGATTCAGGCCTTCCGGAAACCGATGTTGATAGCGGGTACAGATCAACTGGGTTCAATGTTAGCTACCGTAATTACTTGCACAAGAACTGGCAGATCTTCGGTGAGGCGCTTTACGAAGCTTTTGGGAGTGAGGTTTCAGACAGCCCAATCACTCGAAACAATTACGAGGCGGAGATTGGTGTTGGTTTCATTTATGTTTTCTAGTTTTGGCTGAGGGAGGCGTAAACGATTGTGTGTCTCCAATAAAAGCGTGATGGGGGTTCATACTGTATTTAACTTATGCGCGGTGTTGTTGTTCATCGAACAAGCCAGCCTCCAATAAATGCAGCTGAAACAATGGCCTACCCGGTCGGCGCCTTTATCTGGTACGCAAGTTACTTCATACAACGTGAAATTCGTGCTTTTCATGAACTTATTCGCCCGCCTGAGCGCTGTTTGCTGTTGTCTGCTTTCAAACAAGAAACGAACATTCGTAGTTCCTCAAATCCGTAGCTTTTCTGCACTCGCTGATGGTTGGTGAAAAATTCTTCAGCATGGTATACAATCTGTTTAGTGATTTGGCTCGTTATTCGAGTATTTTTAGAGAGTTAAGTTGATGACCATTAGCGAAAAAATTGCGGAGTATGTAAAGAGACAGCCTTACGGGGGCGTTTTTACGCATAAGCAGCTAGTGAAGCGCTTCGGAGGCCATGGTCCCCTCATTTCTCAGAGCTTGAAGAAATTGAAGGAGGCGGAGCTTATTGCACCCCTCGAACGAGGCCTGTGGCAACGGCCCAAGCCGACCCGATTCGGGCCTGCCTTTGCTACTCCGGAGAAGATTGTTTCTGTTCTCGCAAAGGAACGGAAAGCTTTTGTCGTGCCTTCAGGCGCCAAGGCCCTAAATGAATTCGGGGCATCGACCCAAATGCCAATGAAGCCTGTATTTATCTCGACGAAACGTATCCAGCCGATCAAGCTGGGAAAGGCCCAGATAGAGTTCAAATACAGCCAGGCCTTTGAACACGCGGTGAAACATCTGAGTGGACTGTCAAAGGATGAAAAGGAAACGGCCGCACGCTTGTGGGTAGCACTTGAGTATGCCGGCAAGGAGCATGCAGAGCGGGAGGGAAATGTGTTCAAGAAGGTTTATCTCTCGCTGTCAGAGAAGGGTCAAAAAAAACTGATCTCAGCGCTTGAGGGCAAGCTGAAGTGGGCGCAACCGATTCTGGAGTAAGCCAATGGATAAACCGTACCTGTTTACACTGGCCGAGGCCGAGAAGAAGGACCTGTTCGCGGCGGGTGCATCGAGAACGGGATTGCCCAGCTATGTATTGGAGAAAGACTATTATGTGACCCTGGTCTTGAAGCTTTTGTTCGAGAAACTTAAGCCAAAACATACCGGCAAGAGTTCCACCCCGTTCATGTTCAAAGGTGGTACTACGCTCAGCAAGGTCTTTCACTGCATCGATCGCATGTCTGAAGACATCGACCTTTCGCTTGATATGAAATTCCTTGGGCACCCCGAGCCTGAGGGTGGGGAAAAGAACACTCCTCGAAAAAAGAGAGTCGAGAAGCTGAATTCGGCCGCTGCCGATACCGTATCCAACGTTTTGGCTCCCTTCCTAGTTGATGAACTGAGGCAAATCCACTCTGAGTTCACTGTTAAAGTGGCGCCGAACGGTCTGGACATCGAGATTTTCTACCCTCAGCTTTGCCAGGCGCCAGTTGGCGGATACATAAGGCCGAGGGTGCTGCTTGAATGTGGTGGGAAAGCCGGGCTGGAGCCGTCAGATACCCACACGGTAATTCCAATAGTGCTGGAAGGTCTGAGAGTTCAGCACGATGACAGTTGCATCGTCGATGTGTTGGGATGTGATCGCACGTTCTTTGAAAAACTCACCGCCCTTCATGAAATCAATCACCGGGGAGTGGCAGGTCTGGGTGAACGTCAGTCGCGGCATATCTATGACGTTATCGCGATTCACGAGCAAAACCCCGGCTTCATTGATAACCAGGAATTGCTAGCCAAGGTCGTGGACCACAAACAGAAATACTTCAAACGAGCGGCGGCAAAATGGAATGAAGCGGTGCCGGGCTCCATCAAGATTGTACCCGAAGGAGAGATCGCCGAAGCGCTGGAAGCGGATTGGGAGAAAATGGGTGTTATGTTTCCCGGTGATCTCCCATGGTCATTTGCTGACATGATGCAGAAGCTCAAGGAAATTAGCGATCAAATAAATGGGCCGAAGACTCTGGGAGAAGATATCGAATCGAAATCGACCTAGGGGACGCTGACTGCAGTAGTATGATGAATTCGGGCACCTCTGGGTTGGTAAGATCGCCTTTTTAAACGAAGTGTCTTGCTGCCTTTTATTTTGGTCTTCTGAAGCGGCTCGTCCGCTTGCGGGCGCCGGTGACGTTTATTCTCATCGTGATCAGTTGTTCGCTGGCCGAGTAGAGCTTACTCGCATCGCTCATGGACATCTTGTTACGTACAATCTGAATAGCTCTCCCTCTGTCAGCCTAGTTGTCCAGTAGGCGGTTTCGCCTGAATTTAATCAATCAGGGGCGGCATGGGAGCATTCATGCCACGCTATTCCGATTACAGCGCCATGGCTTTCCTCCTGAGACTGATTCGAGTCGGGCAGGGCAGCCGCAAAGCGGTCTGCCAGGGTTTCCGGGCGAGATACGTTATGGAGCAATCCCGACGGGAATACCTGCAAGACGAGGTTCTTGTCGCGGGCTTCCCGGGCATGCTCGACGGTAACTCTCATTTGGTTCGTCATCCCACGACTTTCCTGAAGTGCCTCTTCGTAAGCGGGGTCATTTGCTTGGTGCCGTTCAAGCTGCTCCAGATGCGCTGCCATGTTCGTGTAGTTGCGCTTCAGCCCCTCCAGTTCAGTTCGCCCGGGCGGCCCGTTATCAGGAGATTGCCACAACCGCCGCCCTGAATGAACACCGCACTTCATTTAACATAATATACATTATGCGCAGTTTGATATGCTTTCTAGGGACGCCGCCGAGCTCGGCCCTGAAAGTTCTGAGCAGCGATCTTTCAAACTTAAAGAGATCCTGGAGCTGTCTGCAGCTTACACCAAAGGTGCCGATGCGTTAAAGCGATCCCAATCCACGTACCAGCGGCGAAGGATCAGTTTTAGTGTTCTCGATTTCCACCAACTTGTTCAGCGGATTGAATCCATGGCCAAGGCCGGCAAATAACGCGATCACTCCAATGAATGACGTTGCGCTGAGAACGGCTGTAGAAAATTACCTTGCTTATGAAGAACCTCCTGAGAAGTCACTGAAGGAAGCGTTGCGGGATGCCGGGTATAAATACGTTGGTTAGTCCTGCAACCGAATAACCTTTTAGGTGCAGACGTTATTACTTTTCACTCCCCCGAATGCCCCCTGGATTGCGAACCTCACAGTTTAAAAATTTCAGCTGACTTGTCTTGAATCTTGAGGATAGCGCCGGAAACCGTTTAGCTGCGCCCTGCCCCTCCAGATCGACTCATATGGCGACTCTGGCGCGCCAAACGTGGATTTCATGGCTATCTGGGATGCGTTGGTGACTGAAGAGCGAAGTTCGGTTTGGTCGCAAAGCGAACATTCAGGCGGATAGACCAGCACTCACCTTTGGAGAAATTCAGCCTCTTTTTTGGCATGTCCGCAGTAATGGGGTAGAACCCATGATCTAACCTGAAAGTATCAGTTTTGCCGTTGCCAACTACAGTGCTGTTTTCGTCGTTATTCCGGCGCCCGGTATACGAGCGGGCTGAACAGACACGGCAACAGCTTTTGTGTAAGGTAACCGACGATTGGACACAGAACGAGCCGTGATTAAGCCCCCAGTAATATAAGTGGTCGATCAAATTGCTAGCCAACCTTGTGTATATCGCGTTCGCACTTGTCCTCCTTTTCGTTGGGGCAGAGGGCCTTGTCAGGGGCAGTTCATCACTGGCACTGCGGGCGGGTCTCAATCGCCTGATGGTGGGCTTGACCATCGTTGCATTTGGAACCAGCTCACCGGAACTGGTGGTAAGCGTGGAAGCTGCGCTTTCCAACCAGGGAGATATCTCGGTGGGCAATGTGGTGGGCTCAAATATTTTCAATATTGCTGTGATTCTTGGAATAACAGCATTGGTGTGCCCTATTCCGGTTCACCGCCAGGTTATCAAGATAGACGCTCCTGTCGCCCTGGGAGTCGCCCTCCTGTTGGTTTTGCTACTACTGAACCAAACTCTCAGCCGCCTTGAGGGCGTGCTTCTGTTTTCAGGAATTGTCGCCTACACATGGATGAGCGTCATTTTGGCCCGCAGAGAACCTCCCCCCGCCAGTGCGGATGAGGAAAACATTCTGGCAGTCAATACATCACGTCATTGGTGTGTCGATATTGCTCTGATCCTGGTTGGGCTGGCGATTCTTGTGGCTGGCTCCCGCCTACTGGTTGAGAATTCTGTGGCATTGGCGGTCAGTTTCGGAATCAGTGAAGCGGTGATCGGTCTGACGATTGTCGCGGCGGGGACCAGCATGCCGGAATTGGCAACCTCGCTGGTTGCAGCTTTCCGAAAGCAGCCTGACATCGCAATAGGCAATATCGTTGGCTCCAATATATTCAACGTCCTTGGAATACTGGGGGTGGCGTCGATTGTTTCGCCTATAGAAGCACCCGGGATTTCGACTCTGGATTACGGAGTGATGATTCTCTTTACGGTTTTGCTGATCCCGCTTCTGTATACAGGGCGCATGCTGCACCGGGTAGAGGGTGCTGTGCTGCTGGCGCTGTATTTCGGTTATCTTTTTCTCCTCTGGCCCGACTGATGGCCGAACAGGTGACTACGGATCGACGGCATGCCTAAAACAAGTTGAATCGCGTCACGGTGGACTTTCATTGGAGCTGAGCGTGTAAATCAGTTTTATCCACAGCAGGATAAGCCAGCCCCGGTGACCATCTACCTCTTAGAGTACGATCTTGCTGAAAAATCGTTCAATCCACTTTAACCGGGTCGTCGGCAAGGGAAAGTCGGCCCCGACTGAGCAATGGGAATATTGAGTTATTAAAAGGTGCGAGCCCTCGGCCTACATTTAAGGAGATAGAGAAGACCGGCGGTCGCAAAGCGGACATTCAATCATATTGGAGCAGATTCACTTTTTGGCTTTCTTTCTAGTAGTCAGCGTGCTGCTGCTGTTATGACACTGATCCAGCCAGCAAAGCTGAACGGGCATGATCCCTATGCCTACCTGAAGGGTGTGCTGACTCGACTGCCGACGCAGAAGAACACTGCCATCGTCGAGCTATTGCCCCACAACTGGAAGCCGACTATTTCCGACAAGGTATGGTGGCTTGACGCTGACGCTACTCCATCCTCCAACCCTGCCAGGCAACTTCTTCAACCGGCCACATAAACTCGTTGACTTCGGTTAGTCCGCGTTTCAAGATTCATTCGACATTTTGAGATAGCAGCATGACCAACGACAATCACCCTCTCCCTCGCGGACGGTTCCAAGTGCCTCTTGTAGTGCTTTCACTACTGGCATTGCTGCTTGTCTTTATCTCCTCAATTACCCACCAGCAAGCCTCAGCTACTAAGGCCAACCATGGTTTTATCGGAACCGTGGATCATCTGGTTGTTGCGAGTCATAACGAGTCCATCAGGGTACTAGGTGGCAATTCTGAGAACGATGCCGCAGTGGGTGGTGATCCGGACCTTTCCGACTGGTGGCCTGCCAGTCCGATGGTGCTAGGCGTCGGTCTTTGCCGCAGTAACTGCATCATCACCGCAGGAGCGGGACATCCCCCTGCATCTCCTCGTTTTTTAATCCCGCTTCTTCGCGCACCCCCTCTGGCGTAGTCCTCCGCTTTATCATGGCTGTGCATCTGGGCAGTCATACCGGTTAGTGAAGTTTTCTTCGAGGATTACCCATGAAATCGTTGCATACACGGGCCGTCGTTTACGGCCTGGTGATTGTGCTCGGGTTGTTGAGTGCGTTGCCGAACCTTCTTTCCCCTACAATGTCCGGGAAGCTCCCGGATTGGTACCAGCAGAATACGGTCTCCCTGGGGCTTGACCTTCAAGGTGGCTCACACCTGCTTCTGGAAGCGGATATCCAGGAACTGTTTGCCAGCGAGCACGAAGCGATGGCCGGCGAGTTGACCAACTCCCTGCGTGAAGCGGACATTCGATACGGGCGCATCCAGATGACTGATAGAGGCATCGAGCTACCGGTGCGCCAGCCCGAACGGGTGTCTGAAGCAGCCAGCCTTGCTCGAAAACTGGCAACGGATACTCCGGATGGCACGCGTCGGTTCGACGTTGATATCAACGGCGGACGGCTGGTGCTGACGCTGACCGAGTCCTGGCGTGCAGGTATTTCCCGAGATGCGGTGGAGCGAAGCCTGGAGGTAGTCAGACGGCGACTGGATGAAACCGGACTGGTGGAGCCCAGCATCACTCGCCAGGGTAGTGACGGCATTCTGGTACAAATGCCGGGCGTCGCCGACCCGAGCGAGATTCGTGAATTGCTCGGTACCACCGCGAAAATGACGTTTCACTGGGCAGCCCGGGCAACGGCGGAGGAAGATATCGCAACCATTATTCTGCCGGGTGCCTACGAAGACAGAGACTACAAACTGGAAGAACGGGTTGCCATAGCAGGCGAGCACATCCGTGACGCACGCATGGCTTTCAATCCGGATACCAACGAGCCGGTGGTCAATTTCAAACTGGATGACAAGGGTGCCCGGCTGTTTGGGGATATGACCCGGAACAACATTGGCCGGCCCCTAGCCATTGTACTGGATGGTGAAGTGATTACAGCGCCGGTAATCCGCAGCGCCATTGGCGCTAGTGGAGAGATCAGCGGTGGATTTACCACAACAGAAGCCAGTAACCTGGCTCTGCTACTGCGAGCTGGTGCCTTGCCCGTGCCCCTGTATGTGGTCGAGGAACGTACCGTGGGCCCTGACTTGGGCAGTGACGCCATCGCCATGGGGCTGACCACCGGTTTGCTGGGCGCAGCCATGGTGATTGCCTTCATGATCGGGCTTTATGGACGTTGGGGACTAATTGCCTGTGTCGGGTTGACGGTGAATATTGGGCTGGTGTTCGGGATATTGAGCTTGCTGGGGGCTACCCTGACTCTGCCAGGTATTGCTGGAATTATCCTCACCATTGGCATGGCGGTGGATGCCAATATTCTGATTAACGAGCGTATCCGTGAAGAATCCCGCCAGGGCAAGCCTGCCTGGATGGCCCTCCGAGAGGGGTTCGGCAAGGCCTACAGAACGATTCTGGATTCCAACTTCACGACACTGATCGCGGTCAGCCTGTTGTTCCTGTTTGGCAGCGGGCCGGTCCGGGGCTTTGCCGTCACAATCGGCATAGGCCTGGTAACGTCGTTGTTTACGGCAATAGCGGTCACCCGCCTGATCATGGAGTGGCGCATCCGGGGCCGTGCACGGGAACCGTTAGTGATTTCTGGCATAGCCCTGCTTGACCGCCTGAGTGAGCGGGGCGTGAACTTCATGCGCGGTCGCGTGATCGGTCTCATGGTATCGGCGGTGTTCTCCATTGCGGCAATCGCTCTGTTTGTGCAGCCGGGACTGAAATACGGCGTCGATTTTACCGGCGGTACGGTAGTGGAGGTACAGGCCCAGGGAGTCACTGTTGATAAGTTGAGAACCACGCTTCAGGCGAAAGACCTAGAGGACGCCGCCATTCAGGAAGCAGGCGCGGATGGGCGCTTCCTTATTCGCCTGCCAGCAGAGCAAGGAGTACCGGGGGCGACCGCGGAGCAAGTGGCATTGCTCAAAACCGCTGTTACCTCTGTCGAGCCAACGGCGGAATTCCCGAAAGTGGATATGGTAGGGCCTAAAGTCAGCGGTGGCTTTAGTGATGCCACCATTCTGGCTATTCTGTTGGCCGGTGTTGGTATGTTGGCGTACCTATGGTTCCGATTCGAGTCCCATTTCGCCTGGGCCGCCACACTGACCATTGCGCTGGATCTCACCAAAACCATCGGTTTCTTCGCCCTCGCCGGCGTGGAGTTCAACCTGACGGCAGTTGCGGCACTGCTCGCGCTTATGGGATATTCGGTCAACGATAAGGTGGTAGTGTTTGACCGCATCCGGGAAAACATCCGCAAGACGCCGGACCGCCCCATGCTGGAACTGCTGAACGATAGTATTTCATCGACGCTTACCCGCACTGTGTTTACCTCGGTAACGACCTTTCTGGCGCTGCTACCCATGGGCATTGCGGGTGGAGCCGCCGTTGCGAGTTTTGCCTTGCCCATGCTGTTCGGAATTGTAATTGGCACCAGCTCCTCGGTCTTTATCGCGTCGCCAATCCTTTATTATCTGGGGCAGCGACGGTCGAGGAAAGGGCTTGCTCAGTTGCGGCCGACTGCCGAGGAAATTCGCAAGGAACTGGAACTCATACCCTAGGGAGGTTACTGATGCCAGGGCAGACGCGTTTACAAAGGGGGATGATGAATGTTCGCCATTGTTTAGGTGCCCCTGGTCGCAAAGCGAACGTTCAGATGGTGCGATAACGCCGGCGCACACTAAGCGTTCGGTGATCCCAAATTGATTCGATGACCACCATCGGGCCAATTAAACCCAGTCAGTAACTTGTAGGTACTCCTCGCACCTTTTGACTGAGAGCGGCTTAGCATATAGATAGCCTTGTCCCGCATCACAGCCAAGGATTCGGAGATGGTTTTCTTGCTCTTTGGTCTCAATTCCCTCGGCCAGTACATCGAGTCCTAGGCTATGTCCCATCTGAATAATCGCTTTGGCAATTGCTCCACTTTCCTGGTCGTTAGGTAAGCCCCGGGTGAATGACTGGTCACTGTGGCCATCACAGCTGGGCTGGGCGATTCTGTATCTCCTGCTCTACAGCAGAGCTTGTGGGAGGGCCAGAATCCCCCTGCAGCTGGATATGCTCAGTCACGAGGCTCGACACATAGAAATCTCAGAGATGAGAATGAGTTGCATCCCATCTCGCTTACACTTACCCGGAGAGAGCTTTAGATAGCTTGGCTTGCCGGGTGGGAAGATTGACCGTTTCAGCTGCGATCATCCGGTCTCCGGAAAAGAGCCAGAATTCACAGGCATTGTCACTCTCTGTGGGACGCCGCTGAATTCGGTCGTATCCAGTGGCGATTCCAATACACTGGACTTTCATGCCGTTGAGATCTGACCAAAAACGAGGAGGAGAGGCAGGCGGAGACGGTTTACCACAAATATGAGCCGCCGCAATTTGTGCTTGAAGCATGGCATTGTGAATAGTTTCTATTCGGATGGGTGTATTGGTGGAAACGTTGACGGCTTTAGCGCAATCTCCGATCGCAAATATGTCAGGGTCAGAGCTACGCATGCCGCTGTCTACTATAATACCACCGTCGCAATCCAGGTTTGCGTCTTGCGCAAGTTCAGCATTGGGGATGGCTCCTATACCGATAACAACGACGTCTGCGGGTTTCGTAGTGCCGTCGGACAAACGGATACCGGAAACTCGGTCTCCCTCAGTGAGAATCTGGTTGACGCTAGCATTGAAGTAGAACATTACGCCGGCGGAGGCCATGCGGTTTCTGACAAAATTACTTGTTAATGGTGACGCTACTCGACACATCGCTCGGCTGTTGGCCTCAAACACAGAGACTTGTTTTCCCTGTAGATTGGCAGCGGAGGCGACTTCAAGCCCGATAACACCCGCGCCGAGAATGGCCACCTTCTCGCATTCCGGGGCTAACAGGGCATTACGTAATGCGGCGGAGTGGTCAAGATTCCTGAGATAGAAAACATTTTTTGCGCTCTCACCAGGTAAATCAATAGGACGTGGCCTCGCTCCTGTTGCCAAAATCAGCGTGTCGTATTTAATTTTCCTGCCGCCTTGAATCACTACTTGCTTTGCCGATCGTTCAAGCGCTATTACTTTACCGCCTTGTTCAAATTCAACTTTGTTGTCCCGAAAGAAATTAGGAGAACGGATCGGAGTTGGCGAGGGCAACTCATCTGAGGTCAAATAGGCTTTGGACAACGGGGGACGCTGGTAAGGCAGCGTGTTTTCCTCGCCCAAAATGGTAATCGTTCCGTCGAATCCATTCTGGCGGAGAGCCTCTGCGGCGGTCAGGCTGGCTATTCCAGCGCCAATGATAACTATTTTTTGCATATTCGCTCGATTCCTCTTTTGTTTTTGTAGCACTATAAAAGTCCGCGCAGTCGAGCTTCAGTGACTGCCTGAACCCGGTTGGTTACTTTAAGTTCGCTGAAAATCTTCTTCATATGCCATTTGACGGTATCCTCCGTCACGAGAAGCCGTTCAGCGATCTCTCTGTTGGTCATTCCGTTGCTTACGCATTTCAACAGAGAAATCTGCTTTATCGTGATAGTTGAGTGGGCATTGCCGGGCACAGGTGGCACGCTGGAGTCTTCTATTCTGACATCGGGATCCTTCGTAGCTTTAGCTTCAGAGTCGTCTGGCAGATCGTTAAAAAGATCCTGAGCAAGGGGGCTAAGAGAAAGTAGCGCTTCTTTGATCCAGAGCCGTGTGAAGTGACAGTTCAAATGTTCCGAAAGTAGGTTTGCATCAAGAATCATGCGCTTCGCCGATTTTGATGAGCCGAGGGCAAACGCTGCCAGGGCCTGACAATAGTGGGCGGCGATCCTGGTTCTAGCGTCTGAAATTGCGCTGGCGCTTTGTAGTGCTTGTTTGGCATATTTTTCGGCGACACCAAACTGTTTCCCAAGCCGTAGTCTATACATTGAGGTTACCAGGGCCATACGTGCTTGAATGGCCTGGTTTTGATTTGGCAGGAACGTCAGCTCACATTCATCGGGGAGTATGGGTGGACCCAATTCCTCGTTGTTCAGGAGAGTAAACTCAGCTAACTGAACTTTAGTCAGGATATTTAGACGAGAGAGCTCTCGCTCGCAGGAGGCTAAGCGGGATTGTTCCAACAAGGCCATGGCTCTATCTCGGAACCCTTGGTGGTACAGAAAACGGCTGTAGGCCTGTGTACACCCCCACAGAATATCTGTAACGCCATAGTTCAAAGCGAAATCGAACGAAGCCTGTGCAGATTCCTGGGTAACCAGGTGATGGTTCTGTTCGTGCAGGATTTGTAACTCAAGGGTGCCAAACATTTTATTTAAAAAAGTTTTTGGCACCTGAATCTTTTCTGCTGTTTTATTCGCCTGGATCAACACACTCATTGCTCGGGCGATGTCACCCTTGAACAGTTCAGCCTGAATTTCTGCAGTTTTAAGCCAGATAAAAGCGTAATGTTGATTGGATGACTGGATGGCCACAGCCGCTCGATGGGACAATCGCTCCAACTCTTCAAAATGGCGTCCACTGGAGGCAATGAATGCCTGGCAAGTAAGTGCTGCGCCTTTGCCAACCATGTTACGGTCGCCAAAGGCGTCTATCCATTTTTGACAGAGAACCTGACTCTCCAGTAATTCATCCTGTGTAGCTTTGCCTATCGCATTAACCAATTCCCGCCATCCTTCCTCATCAAGATTGCTCGCCCCCCTGGAGCTCGGATGAAGCGAACTAGCCAGTATTTCGTCTGCTTGACGAGCTTGTTGGCTGAAATACAAAATCCACGCGTAACCTATGCTCAAGGCGGCAATTTTTTTTATCGTGCGAGCCGGTACTTTTCCAAACCAGGTGCGAAGTACTTCGATTTCACCCTGTCTGAGTGCCACGTCCAGGATAATGCTGTCACTTACGACGCGAGCCCATCGATGGTCACTGGCTTCCAGAGCTGCATTGATTGAATGGAGGTACTCTCCCCTACGCCAATGCCAGAACGCGACCCGTTTCAGTACATACGAGCGACGTTCTCGTTGGGTGGTGTTAAATAAACTACGCAAATACTCTCGCAGCACAGGGTGCATATCCATACGATCAGCAGAAGTCCCGGTGGGAGCTAAAAGAGCATAATGTTCGTTAAGAAACGTAATTTCCCGGTCGGCCTCTTCTGTCTTATAGACATAGCCATAGCATTCAGCGCTGATTACTTCGAGCATCGCTGCATTGCAAAGAAAGGTCCTCGTACTATTGGGTAACGCAGTTAAGAGGTTGTCCCTGAAATACGAGCGAGTTTCCGGCCAAGTCGCTGCGGGGAGATTTGGGTTTGGGGTTCGGCACATAAGCCTGACAAGTGCTGGCCATCCACCGGTCGCTTTTATGATGTTGCTGGCTTCGGGGCCACCCATACCAGATAATTCACTAACCTCCTCTTCTGTAAATACAAGTTCATCAGCACCATACGTTACAACACCCGCCATCATAGACAAACGTGGCAACGCCCCGACGCGACTCGGTGCAATGAAAAATTTCACATTGCTCGGTGTTTCACAGATTAAATCCTCAATCAAATCCGCGGTATGTTTAGCCTCGCCAACCCCATCAAGGCAAATTCTTATCGTCTTTTTTGCATTACACAGTGCGTTTCGAAGAACTTCGATGGTGTCGATGTCACTTTTTATCATGCGCCAGGATTCAACTCCTTCGAGTTGATATAAAACTAACGCTGCAAACAAACTGCCATTAACGTCACATGAGTCAGGGCACGACCGGGTATTGATATAAACGGCGCTCTCACGTTCCAGTTCGCGAGTGTTTGCTGCCAAGGCCACTTGTACAGATTTTCCATAGCCTGGCGGGGCCCGATACAGAACTACCTTTGATTCAGGCGTAGCAGAAGGCCTCAGGCAATAGCGGTCTAAACACCCTTGAGTAATGAAATACTGACGAGCCCACATCCTTTCAGACATCCTCCGACACCAGTCTTCCAAGCTATGGCGGGTCATGACAATCCGATCTCCTGCTTCGTCTCCCCGAAACGCGAGGGCGCTATGGGGTGAAAGCATATTGATAGATGTCTAGTGCGAAAACTACCCCTTAGAGTAGTTGTTTGATCTCCGGTTCTGGCCAAACCTGTTCATGCCTACAACTTGTCCGTTCACCTGAGGGACTCGGTGTTCGCACAATGTAGAAAAATGATCAAGCTGAAAAACAATAAGGTGATCCTAATGTCAATGTCAGAAAATGTCTTAACAACAGAGTCTCTTCAGAGAGACCCTGATGCCGAAGGTTATGTGGACAGAAAACGCCACCTGTGGGTCCTTTCTGTGCTGTGGCCAGCGACGCCTCTTATTGGCCTTTATTTGGTATCCCAGACTGGATGGAGCATTTGGTACGGATTGGTGTTGATCCTTTGGTATGGCGCAGTTCCCTTGATTGATGCCATGTTTGGAGAGGATTTTTCAAACCCCCCTGAGTCGGCTGTGCCTCGGCTTGAACAGGATCGTTACTATCGGGTACTGACCTACTTGACGGTTCCTATTCACTATGCCGCCTTGATTGTCAGTGCCTGGTGGGTATCCACGCAACCAATGAGTGTTTTCGAGTTTCTGGCATTGGCCCTTTCCCTGGGAATCGTGAATGGCCTGGCTCTGAACACAGGCCACGAACTTGGCCATAAAAAAGAAACGTTTGACCGTTGGATGGCGAAGCTTGTCCTCGCCGTGGTCGGATATGGTCATTTCTTCATTGAGCACAATAAGGGGCATCACCGTGATGTGGCTACGCCGATGGACCCGGCGACATCCCGCATGGGTGAGTCCATTTACTCATTCTCACTGCGTGAAATTCCCGGTGCTTTCAAGCGGGCATGGGATTTAGAGGAACAGCGCCTCAGTCGTTGTGGAAAAAGTGTCTGGAGCCTGGAGAACGAAGTTCTTCAGCCTATGATTTTGACCGCTGTGCTTTATGCGGGATTGCTGGCGTTTTTTGGCCCGTTAATGCTGATCTTTTTGCCCATTCAAATGGCCTTTGGCTGGTGGCAGCTGACCAGCGCCAACTACATTGAGCATTACGGATTGCTGCGCGAGAAGATGTCGGATGGACGTTATGAGCGTCAACAACCGCACCACTCATGGAACTCAAACCATATTATGTCGAACCTGATTCTGTTTCATTTGCAACGACATTCCGACCATCACGCCCATCCTACAAGGTCCTATCAATCGCTTCGCGACTTCAAAGACCTGCCTTCCTTACCATCGGGATATCCCGGGATGTTCCTGGCCGCAATGTTTCCCTCATGGTTTCGTTCGATAATGGACCACCGGGTGCTGGATTGGGCTAAAGGAGATCTCGATAAGATTCAGATTCAACCCGGCAAGCGTGAATTCTATGAGCGTAAATTTGGTGGGACTGATTCTGAATCAGTCGATACCGCCGCGGCTAAATGATCGGCTAATCGGAACTTATATACCTCGTTTACTTTATTTACGTTGCAGAAAAAGAGCCTCTGACGTGCACCTGAAAGAGGGTGCGCGTCGGGCGCTACCAAAACAAAGACAATAATATCGTTTGAAAGGTGCTCTAGATGGCTAAATATCAATGCCCTGATTGTGGTTATGTATACGACGAAGTGGTTGGTGATCCGCACGAAGGCTTTCCTGCAGGAACGACATGGGAAAAAATTCCTGAAGACTGGTCCTGTCCAGACTGTGCCGTCAGGGATAAGGTTGACTTCGTTGCGCTTCAAGAAGCGAACCCGGAACTTTCGGTGTCCGCAACCAATACAGCGGTCCGCCCTGCCAGCCAAGCTAAGACCGAGGGAGCATCGCAGAAAGCAACGGGCGCATCTACTCCTTCAGCTAAAAATAAAACAAAGCCCAAAGCGAAACCCAAGCCTAACTCTTCAAAATCGCCGAAAGACTCGACTCAAAAAGATACCTATCGGAAGTGGGTCTGCATCACTTGCGGCCATATCTACGATGAAGCTCTCGGAGATGAAGCCGAAGGCTTCCCTGCCGGCACTCGTTTTGAAGATATTCCAGACGATTGGTGCTGTCCGGACTGTGGTGCCACAAAAGAGGACTATGTCCTCTATGAAGACTAGTAATCCGATTGAAAATAACAACAGTCTCGTTCGGCAAGAGGTGATTTTATAATGCAGATTGCTAGTCTGGCGGAGGTTGGGGTGACCAATGTGTCAACCAGCGATACGATTGATTCAACGTTCGCGGCCCTACAGCGGGCACAACTTGCGCGTCGCGGAAGCTTTACCTTGGAGGCTCGAATAGCGCAGCTCGACCAGCTGCGGGATTCAATTAAACGCCACGAATCAAACATCATTGCGGCTTGCGCGGCGGACTTTCGAAAACCCGCTCCAGAAGTCAAATTAACTGAACTCCTGCCGGTGCTTCAGGAAATTCGACACACTAAAAAACACTTGCGTAAATGGATGCGTCCGAAGCGAGTGGCTGCATCCGTTGGTGTTCTGGGCACGAAATCTTATGTTCGGCCAGAACCAAAGGGAGTGTGCCTGATTATTGCACCGTGGAATTATCCGCTCAATCTTGCGCTCGGGCCTCTCGTCTCAGCGTTGGCTGCAGGGAACGGAGCCATCATTAAACCCTCGGAAATGACACCACATACCTCAAAGGTGATTGCCAACATTGTCGCCGAAACCTTCCCTCCCGATCTGGTTTCCGTGATTGAGGGTGATGCCGCGGTAGCGCAGAAACTGTTGGCCTTACCCTTCGACCACATATTCTTCACGGGCAGTCCTGCGGTAGGCAAGGTGGTCATGGAGGCTGCCGCCACGAACCTTTCCTCAGTGACGCTGGAATTGGGGGGTAAGTCCCCGACCATTGTTGGCCCAGATGCCAACATAAAGAGGGCTGCAAGAAACATTGTCTGGGGTAAGTTTGCCAATAATGGACAGACCTGTATCGCCCCAGATCATGTTTTTGTGCACGTTAATATCGCAGATCAATTCAATGAAGCACTTAAAACGGAAATTGGGCGAGTCTATGGAAAAACACCAGAAGCCCAGAAATCGACCGCCGACTATTGCCGGATTGTAAATCGACGTCATTTCCAGCGAGTTTCAAACCTGATAGATGATGCCAAAAACAAAGGTGCAAGAGTCTTTGAGGGCGGTGTTACAGATGCTGAAGAGAATTTTATTGCTCCGACGTTGATTTCAAATGTATCCAGCGACATGGATATTTCACGTGAGGAGTTATTCGGCCCGATCTTACCCGTTATTGAATTCGACGATATTGATCTGGTTATCAAGAAAATCAACGATAACCCTAAACCGCTTGCGCTTTACATATTCGACAAAAACGAGTCTTTTGCCACGGATATTATCGAGCGAACGAGCTCCGGCGCTGTAGGAGTCAACCTTACAGTTGTGCATTTTCTACATCCGGGTCTGCCGTTTGGTGGAGTTAATAATTCCGGGATAGGGGCGGCACACGGTGAATACGGTTTCCGCGCTTTTTCGCATGAAAAGGCGTTGATGGAGGATAAACATTCTCTTATGCATCTTCTTTTTCCACCCTATACAGCCTGGGTCCGGCGTCTTATAGAGGCTGCTGTTCGTATTCTGGGCTGAGCATAATCAAATAATAAGAGAGTTATTATGTACGATTACATTATTGTCGGTGCGGGATCGGCGGGCTGTGTATTGGCCAATCGGCTTACGGCGGACTCTTCAAAGCGAGTAGCGTTGCTAGAAGCGGGCCCAAAGGATAAAAATCCACTCATACATATGCCTATAGGTATAGCACTCCTTTCCAATAGTAAAAAGCTGAATTGGGCTCTTGAAACCGAACCTCAAGAACATCTAAAGGAGCGCCGCCTGTTTTGGCCTCGTGGGAAAACACTTGGCGGGTCCTCTTCTATCAACGCCATGGTCTATATCAGAGGTCACAAAGCCGATTATGACCACTGGGGTCAAGTTGCCGGGACAGACCTCTGGGGATGGGATCGCGCTTTAAAATTGTTTCGTCGACTGGAAGATAATAAACGTTTTGGCGCAGATTCTTACCATGGGGAGGGCGGTGAGCTCACCGTAAGTGAACTCAAATCAGTCAATCCGTTGAGTCGAGATTTTGTTCGAGCGGCACCTCATGTAGAGCTCCCGATAAACACGGACTTTAATGGAGAGACGCAAGAGGGATTGGGACTCTACCAGGTGACACAAAAAAATGGTCGCCGTTGGAGTTCAGCGCAGGCATTTCTGCGTGTCGCGGAGAACCGGCCTAATCTTGATGTGCTAACGGACGCGCGGGTAACCCGGGTGGTAATGGACGGTAAGCGGGCAGTCGGCGTGACACTGAACCAGGGGGGCGAATATCGCCAGCTTAGACTCAATAACGGCGGTGAAGTCATATTGTCTGGTGGTGCGGTTAATTCACCACAACTACTTATGCTTTCGGGAATCGGTGATAGCGAAGAGCTTGGAAAACACGGGATCCCCCTTGTGCATCATCTCCCTGAGGTCGGCCAGAATCTGGTTGATCATTTGGATATTACGATCATGCACGCGGCGAACTCACGTTTGCCCATTGGCGTTGCTCCCAGTTTCCTGTTTCGGGGCGTGAGCGCATTATTCTCATATATCTTTGCGCGACGTGGATTTCTTACCAGTAATGTTGCCGAGTCCGGAGGCTTTGTTAAATCCGAGCGCTCGTGCGAACGGCCAAATGTGCAATTCCACTTTTTGCCAACTTACCTGAAGGATCATGGACGAAAAGTGATGGCCGGGTATGGGTACACCTTGCATATTTGCGATCTAATGCCCAGAAGCCGCGGTTTTATAGGTCTCAAAAGCCCTGACCCATTGGCCGACCCGTTGATTCAACCCAATTATCTCAGTAACCCCGAAGACATCAAAACAATGATCTCGGCCGTTAAATTTGGACGACGGATACTCGGGGCACCAACAATGGCTTTACATAGTAAACGAGAAATTAAGCCCGGAAACTCGGTGTCTTCGGACGGTCAGATTGCGGACTTTATCCGGGAAAATGCAGAGACTATTTACCACCCCGTTGGCACTTGTCGTATGGGCGCGGATCCGGATTCAGTCGTTGATCCGGAATTAAAAGTCAGAGGGATTGAAGGGCTAAGAGTTGTCGATGCCTCGATAATGCCCAGTTTGGTTGCCGGTAACACCAACGCACCCACCATGATGATTGCCGAAAATGCAGCCGACATCCTCTTGGGAAATGTTTAGGTTCAAACCCGGATTATGCCTTCTACATTGGACCTTAATGACGCCAGATACTCGCGTCAACCAACTACAAAAACGACAGGAGATAAACGTGCTTGGCCAAATGATGAACATGGAGCTCACCGTGAATTCCTTGATCGACCATGCTGCTCGCTACCATGGAGACGCTGAGATTGTGTCGATAGGAACGGATGGAAATCCCAGTCGATCTGACTGGGCAACTGTTTCGGAGCGGTCGCGACAACTTGCGTCAGCGCTTCGAACGGCAGGCTATGTCCAGGGGGATCGGTGCGCGACCATTTGTTGGAATAACGTGGGGCACCTGGAATGTTACCTTGGCATCTCTGGTGGCGGGATGGTGTGTCACACCATTAACCCGCGACTGTTTCCAGAACAACTCGTTTACGTTATCAACAATGCTCAAGACAAAGTCATATTCTTTGACAAAACGTTCCTTCCCATTGTTTCAAATATCCGAGACCGACTGGAGACGGTTGAGAAATTTGTATTGATGTCCGAACCGGACGAAGAAATTGCAGCGCAATTTCCAGGATTGTTGTTTTATGAAGAGTTTCTCCAGCGAGGAACGCCTAACGCGAATTGGCCTGAAATCGCCGAAAACCAGGCTTCAAGCCTCTGCTATACATCGGGCACCACTGGAAATCCCAAAGGGGTGCTCTATTCACACCGCTCCACCGTTCTGCACGCGCTGGTAGCTGCTCAACCCGACGCACTGAATTTATCGGCACGGGACGTGGTGATGCCGGTTGTTCCTATGTTTCACGTAAATGCGTGGGGGGTACCCTACATTACGGCGATGGTTGGAGCCAAACTGGTGTTGCCTGGTCCTGGCCTGGATGGACAAAGTTTGGTCAAGCTGATCGATTCAGAAAGCGTAACGATTGCGCTGGGTGTGCCTACAATTTGGCAGGGACTTCTCTCGGCTTTGGACGAGCTTGGCTCCTCGGCACAGTCGCTTAAACGGACGGTGATAGGGGGTAGCGCTTGTCCGCCCTCAATGATGTCGGAGTTTCGTGGTAAGTATGGCGTAGAAGTTGTCCATGCATGGGGAATGACAGAAACATCACCGATCGGAACCGTCAATGCACTGCTGTCGAAACACAATACTCTTTCGGAGGAAGGAAGAAACAAAATCCGTGAAAGCCAGGGACGGCCTCCCTACGGGGTGCAGCTCAAAATTGTGGGTGAAGACGGCCATCAACTGCCCGAAGATGGCATTGCTCAGGGAAATCTCCGCATCCGTGGTCATTGGGTGGTAGCCGATTACTTCGGTGTTGAACCAAATCAGACTCTTGAGGAAGACGGTTGGTTCGAGACAGGTGATGTTGCTTCGATCAATGATGATGGATTTATGACAATACGTGACCGCTCAAAAGATATTATTAAATCTGGTGGTGAATGGATATCTACAGTCGAATTGGAGGGAATCGCAATGGGCCATTCTGCCATCAATGAAGCTGCCGTAGTGGCGGCCTCCCATGATAAATGGGACGAACGACCGATCCTGTTGGCAGTAAAAATACCCGACGCAAATATTACTGAGGAGGAACTTCTTGCTCATTATCAAGGGAAAGTCGCCAAGTGGCAGATCCCGGATCGCGCGATCTTTGTGGAAGGATTGCCACGCAATGCCACTGGGAAAGTATTAAAAAACAAGCTGCGTTCTGAGTATGGGGAAGTATTAGTCAATAAACCGGCAAGCTAGCTTCAATGAGTGGCATTTGTGTTACGAAAAATTGCAGTTTTACCTAAAGCCAATTTGTTTTAATACCAAAAAGGATAATAAAAAATGAAACCTAAAATAATTAGTAAAGTCTCGTTAGTGGCGTTCCTTTTACTTTCACTTGCTGCGAGCCTGGCCAACGCTCAATCTGAGCCGGTTTACAGTAGAGGCGACTGGGTGGTTGGGCTGAATGCCACTAGAGTTCTAACCGATGAAGATTTGCGATCAGCCTCTGCGGGGAGTGCCCCCGTTCCAAATTCCAACCTGTCTATTAACAACGATACGACCGTATCATTCGACGTGTCGTATTTTCTGAGTAATCAGCTGGCATTTAACATTTTTGGCGGCATTCCCGCTAGTGCGGACCTCCAGGGCGAAGAGTCTCTCTCCGGTCTTTTTCTTGGTCAAACAGATTATGGTCCGGTAATTCTTTCGCTTCAGTATCATGTTTTGACGGGTAGCAACTTCTCTCCGTACTTTGGAGCGGGTGTAGGACGGATTCTCTTTTTAGATGAGAAGGATCGCGCACTAACCGACTTCGACGTCGAAGATACATGGGCCCCTGCGGTTCAGGCTGGTTTTCGCTGGAGGATACACAATAACTGGTCGGCAAATTTTGACGTTAGATATGCACCCTTCGAGGCGGATATCACCGGTAACCTGGGCCCGGCCCCTGTTCAGGCAAAAGTGGAAGTGGACCCCACTATCGTGAGCATCGGTGTTGCATATCGCTTTTAAATGCCAAGTATACCAACCGTCTGCATTTGCTGGTCGCTTTCAGCAACCTGCTGATTGATAAAAAACCTGCAGCGTAAGACCAATGCGCCCCTTTTCCGCCAAGATTGCGGAAAAGGGGCAAAAACCAGCGGTTATTCAGATCTTCCTTAGGTATATAGCCCCAGCCTTATGCATCATTTAAAGGTCTCGTATCGTTTAGTCGAGTAGTATATAGCCATCAGGACCGGCACGTCCTTACTATAGAAAACCTTTTCAGTAGTCCCGCAAGTTTCATTTAATCGAGCAAGTGTCTTAACATTAATACCGCTCGTAACTATCGGTTCTTGATGTCCACCATCAATAAGCCGGAATCTTACTGTGTTTGATTTACACACCGCTTGAAGCTTGCAGTCTGAAAAGCCCTGTCTTGGCTGCCACCACCCATCCGCATGAAAAAGCATATGCTCAGATGAACCAAAACAAGAGGTCGACACCGAATGGGCGATGTTGCTTATGAAGGATTGAGTGATCGGAACCTCTACCCATAATGGCCGATAGAGACTTCGCTTTTTCTTTGTGGGTAAAATCAAGTTCATATTTTCGTCGGTAATTGCAAGGTGAGGTTATTAGTGGGACATATAGAGAATTATTTCACCTACATGGACTCCCCCTGCGGTCAAGCAACGCCATTTGAATCCGAAGCGGTTTGAGACTGCGGCTCTACATTCGGCCTCTTTGTGGGCGTTTTTGCCCGGGCCAGGATGATGATGCGTGTGAGCGGGGACCTTATTCGTTAGTCGGCTTCGCTGAGCCGCAGAAATAAACAGGTTCTCCCACTCTCGGTCTGACCGTTCCGTCATCGCTTGCCGTTGCAAGACTCTTCTGGCAGGCTTGTTCTGCCTGTCGTTGGTGCTCGGTTTTAGCCCTCCACAGGCTGTGTCTTAAACTCGGTTTGATTCATGAGTAGTGCCCATATAATCCGGGCGTTCTTGGCCGCCATCGCAACGGCGGCCCGCTTGTATCCACGTCGTTCCACCAGGTCTTTGGCCCAGTCACTGAGTCGATCATTCTTATCCGGTAATTTTGCAATCACTGCCCGGGTGCCATGGATCAGCAGCGTTCGCAGGTATTTGTCCCCGCGCTTGGTGATTCGGCCAAGTCGCACCTTGCCACCGGTCGAGTATTGTCGGGGCACCAGACCCAACCATGCGGCAAAGTGTCGCCCACTTTTGAACTGTCTGGGGTCAGGCGCACTGGCCAGCAGGGCTGTTGCGGTCTGTGGTCCGATACCCGGTATGGCCATAAGGCGCTTGGCCTGCTCATCGCTCCGGGCCATCGCTTCGACCTCCCGATCGTAAGCCAGGATTTCTTCATCGAGCTGTCGAATGCGTTGGTTGATGTTGTTGATTAAGCGGCGAGCGAGCATGGGTAAGTCGTTTTCGGCATCCTCCAGGATTTCGGGAACCCGGCGCCGTGCGGCGTAACGGCCCTGGGGAATGATCAGTCCGAACTCGGCCAGCAGCCCACGAATCTGATTGATCTGCGCGGTGCGTTCTTTGGTCAGTCCACGGCGAATACGATGCAGGCACAGTACGGCTTGCTGGTCTTCGGTCTTGATTGGAACAAACCGCATATTCGGCCGACCTACTGCCTCACAGATGGCCTCGGCATCGTTGTCGTCGTTCTTGCTGCTCTTGCGATAGGGCGCGACAAACCGGGGTGCAATGATTCGGACATCGTGGCCGAGTTTGGTCATTTCCCGAGCCCAATGGTGGGCACCCGAGCAGGCTTCCATGCCAATCAGGCAGGGTGGGAGCTGAGCGATATAAGGCAACAGCTTGGGCCGGTTCAGTCGTTTGCGAACCACGACCTTGCCGTGTTGATCGGTGCCATGAATACTGAACACAGTTTTCGCCAGATCGATGCCAATGGTTGTAACATTCATGATGACTCCTCCTGCTTTTGATTGAAGATGTCAGACACCTTCAATGTGGCACATCGATGCCGTGGGAGCAGGGGGAGTCCATATCATTCGCTATGGTGCTCTCGGTTTACCAGAGCAACAGTAATGTGTCTGGCTACGGGAAATTCCGCCGGTTGTGGCTCACGCATCCTTTGCGCTCACTGAAAGCTGTCGGTCGTAGGATATGATATCCATAGGCCGTATGAGTTGTGCATTGCTTTCGCAATTTTGGGCAAACTAAGGGCACAGCTCTACTCGGTCGTCAATTTCAATTTATGGACTGACCGCTCACCAAGGACTTCAGTTCAATATCCGGATCCTTCAACATTTCAGGATTGACCTGCCTGCGTTGTTGAACGAGGGTCTTGCCGACCATAAAAGCGATGGGCAGGTTGACCGCATCAACAGCAATGACACAGCCATCGCGGAGATAGAACACCGCAAATCCCTTGTCTTCCGGGCTTCCGCGCAGCACACGCTGATCATGATATTGCGACAACCCCACCATCTGCAGACGCACGTCATACTGGTTCGACCAGAACCATGGAGCGCTATTATAGGGTTTCTTCTCGCCCATCAGGGTTGCCGCCACTGTCCGGGCCTGATCAACCGCGTTGGCGACAGATTCAAGGCGCTGCATCTTCTCGAAGAAAAGATTCCGGTGGCGGGTACAGTCGCCGATCGCCAGGATGGCTGGATCTTCTGTGCGGGTAAACTCGTCAACAATAATGCCGTCATCACAGGGCAGGCCGGCGGCCTCAGCCAGCGCGGTTTCCGGCACAACACCCACTGAAACGAGCACGATGTCGGCCGGTACAGTGCCGCCGCTCGCCAATGTCACGCCAGCCACATGCCCCTGATCGCTAGCTTCGAAACCGGTTACCGCCGTGTTCAGGCGTAGATCCACGCCAGCGTTACTGTGTTTGGTGTAAAAAAACTCCGACATTTCCGGGCCTGTTACACGCTGCATAAGACGCTCGGCCGCTTCCAGTACCGTGACATCAACGCTTTTTTTGGTAGCGCTGGCTGCCACTTCAAGGCCAATGTAACCACCACCCACGATGACCAAGCGTTTCCCCGGAACCAGTTGTTCACGCAGGGCATCCGAGTCAGCTATGTCATGTAGGTAATGAATGCCCTTCAAGTCAGCCCCGGGTGCGTTCAGGCGTCGAACGTGTGACCCCGTGGCCAGGACCAGTCGATCGTATTTCAATGTGCTCTGGTCCGACAAACTGATGGTCTTGTTGTCCCGATCAATTTGTTCGGCACGTACACCGAGCCGCAACTGATGGCCGGCGTTCTCGTACACCGAGCGCGGCTTGAGGTACAGCGACTCCTGATCCACCTCGCCTGCCAGGTAGTTCTTGGACAGGGGCGGCCGCTGATAGGGTGGATGTGGCTCTTCGCCCACCAGGACCACCTCATGTTGATATTTCTTTTGCAGCAAGGTTGTCAGGAGCGCACCTGCTGCGTGCCCGCCGCCAACGATGACTGTCGTCTCTTTCTGTTGGTTTGCCATAGCCTGTCTCTTTCTACTGTTCTTTGGAATCAGATTGATCAGAAGTCCAGATGCCAACTGAGCCCTGTGACGCCCGCGCGCGCGGAGCTCAGCCGACCATCTCCCCGGCATCCTCAAGTATCATCGCGGCACCTTTCTCGCCGATCATGGTTGCCGGCTGATTGGTGTTTCCGCCGACCAGCGTCGGCATGATGGAGGCATCGACCACCCGCAGGCATTGCAGGCCATGCACGCGCAGGCGCGGATCGACCACCGCCATCGGATCAACACCCATCTTGCAGGTGCCAACCGGGTGGTACGCTGATTCACCGCTGCGCCGTACCCATGCGGCGAGATCGTCGTCATTCTGCAGCGCCGGCCCGGGCAAGACCTCAACCTCGTGGTGCGGGGCAAACGCCGCCTGCGCCAGGATCTTGCGCACCAGGTGGACACCGCGCACCAGTCGCTCGACATCGGCGGACTCGGCCATGTAGTTGGGGTCGATCAGCGGCGCGGCAAACGGGTCGGCACTGTGCAGACCGACGCGCCCGCGCGACGACGGCCTAAGCCCGTAGATCATCACCGCGTAGCCATAACCGCTCATCGCGGTCTTCAGGTCTCGCCCGTGATCGTCGTACAGCATTGGCGCGAAGTGCAGCTGCAGGTCGGGTACCGGCTCCTCGGGCCGGGAGCGGATGAACCCGCCGGCCTCGGCGCCGTTGCTCGACAGCACGCCCCGCCGACCGCTCAGATACGTCAAAGCGCCCCACAGCCCCTTGAGCCAGTAGCTCGGATGCATCGAGATGCTTTGGCGGCTGCGGGCGCTGACGCGCACGAACACGTCGATATGATCCTGGAGATTCTGCCCGACGCCCTCCAACGCATGGCGCAGTTCTATGCCATGCCGGGACAGCTCCTCCCGCGGACCGATCCCGGACAGCATCAGCAGTTGCGGCGAGTTGAACGCGCCGCCGCAGAGCACAACTTCGCGCCCGGCACGAACCTGCGTCAGCCCCTTTGTATCGCGGTATTCGACACCGGTGGCGCGGGTGTCTTCGAGTAGCACCCGGGTGACATACGCGCCGCTGCAAACCGTCAGGTTGGAACGCGCCGTGGCGGGTTCGAGATAGGCCCGCGCGTTGCTACAGCGTGTGCCGTCTTTCTGGTAGGCGTAGTAGAAGCCCACGCCCTCCTGCTCACTGCCGTTGAAATCTGTATTGAGCCGGTACTTTGCCTGGGTCGCCGCCTCGACAAACGCCGTGCTCAGCGGATTGGTATAGCGGCGCTCGGCAACGTTCAGCGGACCACCCTGACCATGAAATTCTGCCTCATTCGGCGTAAGTTTGGGCTCGAAATGTTCCGATCGGCGGAAGTAGGGCAACACCTCGGCGTATGACCACCCTTTGCACCCCAGCCGTGCCCACTCGTCGTAGTCCCGGGCATGCCCGCGAATATAGACCTGCGCGTTCATGCCGCTGGAACCGCCAAGCATCTTGCCCCGCGGCTGAAAAAGCGCCCGGTCGTGCATGTGACGCTGCGGTTCGGTATTGAACTGCCAGTTGTAGCGGCGGCTGAACATTAGCTGCAGGAAACCCAGCGGCATGTTCACGAAAGGGTTGCGGCGGCTCTCCGGACCGGCTTCAAGCAGCAGCACAGAATGGCGACCGCTCTCCGACAGGCGGCTGGCGACAGCACATCCGGCCGAGCCCGCGCCAACCACGACATAGTCAAATTGTTCGGTCGTCATCCTGGTTAGCCTGTTCATTAACTTTTTGGTGTCAGCTGGACCATCAGCTCCGAATAGCCCCGCACGAAGTTGGACTGCACGCGCTCCGGCTCGCCGACGACTTCGATCTTGTCAAAGCGTTTGAGAATCTCTTCCCATAGGATACGCAGTTGCAATTCGGCCAGGCGGTTGCCCATGCAACGGTGAACACCGTAGCCAAATGACATATGGTTTCGTGCGTCCTTGCGATCGATAATGAAGTGATCGGGGTCTTCGAACTTGCGCTCGTCACGGTTGCCCGAGGCGTACCACATCACAACGCGATCGCCCTTTTTGATGGTCTGGCCGCCCAGCTCAACATCTTGCTTGGCGACTCGGCGCATATAGGCCAGCGGCGTTTGCCAGCGGATGATTTCCGACACCATGTTCGGAATCAGTTCCGGTTTTGCCTTCAGTTTTTCGAGCTCCTTTGGGAATTCGTTCATGGCCACCAGGCCACCACTCATTGAGTTGCGAGTGGTATCATTGCCGCCAACGATAAGCAGCGTCAGATTGCCGATAAACTCCATCGGGCGATTGATCAGATCTTTGGTGTCGTCGTTGCTCTGTAGCAGGCTGATCAAATCGAAACCGGGCTCTTCGCCCGCCGCGCGGCGCGCTTCCTTATCCCTCCAGAGCCTGGAGAAGGACCAGGCCATGTCAGCCGCGTCGTCAAACATGATCTCTTCATCGGCATACTCGCCGCCGGTTGCCGATGCTGCCCCGGCCATCCGATCCGACCACTCAACCAGCTTGTGACGTTCCTCGTAAGGAAAATCCAGAAGGGTTGCGAGCATGCGACCGGTGAGTTCCTTCGATACAGTGGGCACCCAGTTGAAGGGCTGGCCCAGAGGCAGGCTGTCAAGCACATCGCCGGTACGCGATCGGATCAGCTCCTCCATTTCCTTCAGGTTCTTCGGTGCCACCACGCCTTGAACCGAGCTGCGCTGCACATCGTGTTTTGGCGGATCCATGGCTATGAACATTTCCACCGACAGCCCCTCTGGAGGGTCACCCAGAATGATTTGCGGCTCGGCGGAAAACAGGTCGTGACTCTTATCCACGAACATGATGTCTTCAAAGCGAGTCACCGACCAGAAGGGGCCGAAGGGGCTGTTCTTCTGGTAATGGACCGGAGCCTCATCACGCAACCGTTTGAAATAGGCGCGCCACTGATCCTGCCGATATAAAAACGGATTGCTGACATCGATGTCCTCAAGGGCCAGCGTGTTAACGTCCGGGATGGCTGATTCAACAAATTCGGGCACGGGCCGGCGTGGGCCGAAGGCCTTCTTCTTGGCGCCCATTAACAGTTTCAGCCCCTGGATCTGCCTGTGCATCGGCACCACCCTGGAGGTAGCATTAATCACTCGGGACTGAATGTCGTCAAATGTTTTGGACAGTGTTGGCATGCGTCCTCCTATGATCACATCTGGAACTCGGGTAAATGCACGGTCATGCCGTCCATTTCATCAGTAATGACCACCTGGCAGCCCAGGCGCGAAGTGCTTGCCCGCTCCGGGGTCATTGACAGCATTTGCTCTTCCTCACCACCAGGCGTACCTGTCTTTCTGAACCAATCGTCCGAGACGATCACGTGGCAGGTACCACAGGCACACTCTCCCCCACAATCCCCGTCAATACCGGGAATCAGATTGTCAACGGCGATTTGCATTACCGAGGAACCAGCTTTGAATTCAGCAACATGTTCAGTTTGATCATGTTCTATAAAAGTAATCTTGCCCATTATTGTTCTCCTGCCAGTAGTGTTCAGTAATAGATATTGTCTGTCTGACGACACTCCTGTCAGGTCATTTCTTGACAAGCTGAGGTCATTTAAAGACAAAATGACGATCATTTAGGACGGGGAAGATCGATGATGACGACGCAGAAGACGGGTGATTTGCAAAAATCCGGTCCCGGTATTCCATCGAATTACTCACGGCTCATTGCACGTGAGCTCGATTTAACAGCCAAACAACTGCCACGTCTGCTGCTCGGCACCGGGCTTGGTGTGACGCAATTCCTGAGCGAGGAAAGCCTGCTTACCGCAGCGCAGCAGGTGCGGATTCTGCGCAACGCACTGGATTTGTCCGGCCAGCCGGAATTAGGGTTATGGCTAGGCAAGCGACTGACCCCGGCAACCCATGGTGCGATGGGATTCGTGGCCTACAGCAGCCCCGACTTTCTCACTGCGCTGCAAGCGATTCATACTTTTCTGCCCACGCGCGCGAGCTTCATCCAACTGCATTTGCGGCAAGTCAACGAGCGCCTGGAATGTATTCTGGACTACCAGGAGTCGCTGGACGATGACATACAGCGGTGCCTGTCGGATGCGATGGTTAAGGCCCTTTTTGAATTTGGCGAGTTTATAATTGGTCGCCCTTTGCATGAGGCTGAAATATGCTTCGCTCATCCTGAACCCCCGTATCAGGCAATGTATGCCGATTTTTTGCCCGGGCAGATTCGCTTTGATTGCGACCAGTTAAAACTTACGTTGCCGATGTCGTTGTGTCAGGAACCGAATGCCTCCGCCAATCACGAAAACTATCGTCTGGCCTTGCAACAGTGTGAATCGATGCTTGCGCAACTTCAGTCGGATAAACCGAGCTATCAGACCCAGCTGAAGATGATGATGTTGTCCCGACCGCCCGGAACGCTCAGTGAAGACGAAGCAGCAGCCTCGTTGTTCATGAGCAAACGCACCCTGGCACGCAAACTCAAACAGGAACGCAGCGGTTTTCGGAAAGTTCGCGACGAGATTCTGTCCCAGCAGACAGCGACCTACTTGCGTGACAGCCAGCTGTCAATCGAGGCCATTGCCGCGTTGATGAACTATCACGACAGTGCCAATTTCAGACGCGCCTTCAAGCGCTGGTTTGACCAGTCGCCTGAGCAGTTCAGGCAAAATGTCAGATCACAAACCGTGCATCCGCATGATTAGCGATCATAAACAGAGGCTACTTGCTTGCGTTTGTGAAGCCAGAACCTATGCCTGCCCCCCTTTATTGATCACACCGTCCATAGCGATCTGCCAGATCAAGTCGCCAATGGTGTCGAGTGAATGAGCCCCGTTCGGGTCGAACCAGGTTGCAACCCAGTTGAGCGCCCCAAGGCCGATCAGGCGAAGCAGGCGGCCATCAATATTCTTGCGGACCACGCCCTGCGCAATCATTGTTTCGAGGATACCGGCCCACAGGGACTCGTACTGGTCACGCAGTTCGATGATTTCCTCGCGAGCCTCCGGGCCCAGCGCCCGCCATTCAAACAGCAGCACGTAAACCGCGTCCGAATCGACCAACAGGGCTCGCAGATGCGCGTTGATACAAAGACGTAAACGCTCAACCGGGTCATCCGAACTGGCGTAAGCCGACTCGACCTCTGCGGTAACCAGGTCCACCCCCCGGCGCATCAGCTCGACAAGCAGCGCTTCCTTGCTGTTGTAACGATAATACAGACTTCCGGGCAGCATATTGCAGGCCTCGGCAATCTCCTTGAGCGACGTCCTTTCAAAGCCTTTCTCACGAAAAAGCCTGGCTGCGTTAGACAAAACGTCGCCCTGGTCGCCCAGTTTGCTTGGAGGAGCCATCTGTCTGTTAACCATCGCTTAAGTATCTCCTCAGCAAGCCAGTTCGTTATTCATCAGAGCGGCCACCACCTGACTTGTTACACTGATCGTACGCCATTGCACGGGTGGCGTGCCATTTGCCTCAACAGATTCTTGACTTTTGGTTGGTTAACCAACCAAAATCCAGCAACAATGTTATTCGGAAGAAACTGACATGGCAATGACATATGACAATCAGCTGTTTCCCGCCACTTCCGCCCCTGTGCGAAATGCAAACCGGGGTGGGCAGATCTGATGACGGAGTCGAACAGAGCTCAGCACAGTGACGCTGTGACGACGGCGTGGCAGTTCACCGAACAGGTTCCCCACGGCAGGGATCTGGGTATGCAGGTTGTCTCTGTGAACGGAAACCAGGTCTGCATGCGCCTGACCCCACAGCCGTGGATGTTCGCCGAAGAGGATACAAAAGAAATCTGCACCAGCGTGCTCTACTCGCTGGCCGACTCCGCCGGAGGCTTGGCGGTATTCGCGGGGGCCCTGGAGTTGATGCCCATTGCCACGCTGGATCTGCGCATGGATTATCTGCGGCCCGCCATCGGCGACCGTGCCCTCTTGGCGGTGGCCACCTGTCGTCATTTAACGGACGAGGTCGCGTTCATCCATTGCGACATCCTCAGCGAGAGCGATAGTGCACTGTTAGCGACGGCAAACGCCACCTTCATGCGCAACACCCAGGGCCAGCGATTCCAGGCCGGTGGACGAAAAAAGGAGGGCGCATGAGCACGACTGGCGATTCGGCACAACCCATCTCAGGCCCTACCGAAAGCGGGAAAGAATGTTCCGACTGGCAGGCTCTGCTGGAGCGCATTCCCTACGCACGGCACCTTGGGCTTGAGGTTCAACGCGACGATGTAGGTCTAGTGGTTCATATGCCGTGTCGTGAAGCGCTCATTGGCAACTTTATGCTACCCGCCCTCCATGGCGGCGTGCTTGGCGCCCTGATCGAACTCACCGCGCGGGTCGCTGCGCAAAGCCAGGATACCGACAAACGTTGCCCACGCATTCTCGACAGCCACATTAACTACCTCCGTTCCGCGCAGGCCCGATCGACGTTCGCCAGCGCCGAAATTGTTCGACAAGGCAGGCGGAGCAGCCTGGTCCGGGTGACCTGCTGGCAGGGCGATAAGCGCAAACCGATCGCCAGCGGTCAGGTTCAGTTGTTGCTCCCGACAGTGGCGGCCAAAGAAGCAGATCTTCATGAACAATAAGCACAACAACCCTGAACGCGACCAATTCCAGGCGCCGGATGGCGCGGAGATCGCACTGTGGCGCTGGCCGCAATCCAAAGCGCGCCCCACGGTGCACTGGGCGCATGCAACGGGTTTCCATGGCCGCCTGTACCGCCCCCTCCTTGATGGGCTTGCCACGGACGTCAATGTCCTGGCCTGGGACATGCGGGGGCACGGGGCCAGCGCCGGTGCGGCGAACTTTTCGACATTCCGGGGCTGGGAAACCTACTATCGCGACATGACCGCTCTGCTGGGTAGCCTGGACGAGCCGGTCTGGCTCGCCGGCCATTCTATCGGTGCCACCACCAGCATCATGGCCGCTGCCCGACGGCCAGACAAAGTGCTGGGCCTGATTCTGGCGGAACCGGTGATCATGGATCCGGGGCAGGGCCTGAAGTTGTGGCTGGCCAAGCTGCTACGCCAGTCACATCGGTTGTCACTGGCCGCCGGAGCCGCACGTCGGCGCCGGGTATTCGACTCGCACGCTGCTGCGCTGGACAACTATCGGGGCCGCGGTGGCTTCAAGACCTGGCCCGATGCATGGCTGGAGGCCTACATCCAACACGCTTTTCTGCCGCAGGACGATCAAGTTCGCCTGGCGTGTGCGCCGGAGTGGGAGAGCACCACCTTTGCCCATACCGAACACAACCCCTGGCCCGGTATTCGTCAGTTGCGGTGCCCGGTTATCGCGCTGGCGGCGGAACGCGGGTCAACCTTCTCGCCGGCGGCGCAAAAACGTCTGCAGACCTTGTTGCCCTCGGCTGACGTGAGGGTTCTTGAGGGTACGACTCATTTTCTGCCCATGGAACAGAAGGAAGCCGTTCGCGATGCCATCCTGCAACTTGCTTTGTCCAGACACCGCGAGAACTGATACCCACACCTTGATTTTGCCAATCGGGACACCTGCCATGCGCTGTATGCTGACACTGTTTATCTCGCTGCTCATTCTGTCTGGTTGTCAGCAGTCTTCGGAACCGCCCCCAGAGGCCCGCGCCCCTATCCCCTGGGTAAAAACAGTTGAACTAAAGGACGCCGGCCCAACAACGCACAGATTTTCAGGAACCCTGCGAGGCCGCCACGAAGTTCCTCAGGCCTTTCAGATCGCCGGTCGGATTCAACATCGTTACATTGATGCCGGTCAACGCGTGGAAAAAGGCGACTTACTGTTCAAACTCGATACACGAGACCTTGTAGCAACGGCGGAGGGAGCCGCCGCGGATCTGAAGCGTGCAGAAGCGGCCCTGGCAATTACCACCAATGAGCTCCAGCGCCAACAGCAACTTGTGGGGCGTCAGTTTGTCAGCGAACAAACCCTGCAACGCCTTGAATTGGCAGAGCGTGAGGCGCGCAGCCAGGTGCAAACGGCTTCTGCACGCAATCAGCAGGCTCAGAATGCCCTGGGGTATGCGGAACTGAAAGCCGCCCATGCAGGCGTGGTCACTGAGGTCATCGTTGAACCCGGCCAGGTTGTGGGTGTCGGTCAAACCCTTGCCGTTCTGGCCGAAGATCAATCGCTGGAAGTCGAGGTTTTTTTGCCAGAGGGCAGTAGCCCGCCCAGGCGCGGTTATGTTCCTTTACCCAATGGCGAACAGCTTGCTGTGAGCCTGAGAGAGATTGCCGGGGCTGCCGACCCGGCAAGCCGGAGCTGGCGTGCCCGATACAGCCTGGAGGGGCCCTACCCCTCATCTTTAACCCTGGGTTCGGTGGTGAGTGTCCAGTTAGCACAGAAGCAAACCGCGCCCAGCCATCGCGTACCGCTGGGTGCCCTCGATGAGAGAGGGCAAACGCCGCAGGTCTGGTTGGTCTCCGATGGCACGGTGAAGCCCCTTGCGGTCGAGGTGATCGATCTGGGTGAAGAGTATGCGCAGATCAAGGCCGATATCAACGCGGGAACGCCCATCGTCGCGTTGGGGACACACCTGCTCACGCCTGGCATGGCGGTGCGGGAGCTGGCTCAATGAGCTTACCGAATCTTTCCGCGCTGGCAGTGCGCGAGCGTTCGGTCACCCTCTTTTTTCTTTTGCTGTCCGTTGTTGCCGGTTTCTACGCGTTCTCCTCCCTTGGTAGGGCGGAAGACCCTGCGTTCACCGTCCGGGCGATGGTGGTTTCTGTCGTCTGGCCAGGAGCAACCCCTGAGGTGCTGCAGAATCAGGTCGTGGATCGTCTGGAAAAGCGAGTTCAGGAGGTGGCGTATACCGATACCATTGAAACAACCATCCGGCCCGGGCAGGCCGCCATGGTTATCCGATTCCAGGATTCTACGCCCAGCGAAAAAGTGCCGGACCTCTTCTATCAAGTCCGCAAACGCATGCTCGATGAGAGGCCCAATCTGCCCCGGGGTGTGATCGGCCCCATCGTCAACGATGATTTCGCGGATGTGTATTTCTCCCTGCTGGCGCTGACGGCACCCGGGATGCCAATGCGTGAACTGACCCGAGAGGCAGAATCGATACGGGATCGCTTGCAACGGCTGCCCGGCTTGCAAAAAGCACAGCTCCTGGCGGAGCGTCCTGAGCGGGTGTATCTCGAATTTGATCAGGACCGGCTCAACAACCTCGGTTTGTCGGCAGAAGAGGTGTTGCAGGCGATAGAGGCCAACAACCGTCTTCAGCCTCTTGGCTTTGTTGATCTTGCCGGCCCGCGGGTTTATGTCCGCAGCAACATCGACCTGTCTGACCTTGAGCGCCTCACCTCAGTACCTCTGCGTATCGGAGACCAGCTTATCACCGTGTCTGATCTGGCCGAGGTGCGTTTAGGTTATGAAGATCCTTTGAGCTACATCGTCCGCTCCAACGGTGAGGATGCGATCCTGTTAGGTGTCGTCATGCGCGCGGGTGAAAATGGCCTGGAGTTTGGTGAGCGGCTGCGCGAGTTTGTCAGTGCCGAACAGGGCAGGCTGCCGCTGGGAATGTCAATACAGACCCTGACCGATCAGGCGGAAGCCATCACTCAGGCGGTTGATCTTTTTCAGGTCAAGTTTCTGGTTGCGTTGGTCGTGGTGATGGGGGTTAGCATACTGGCGATCGGTCTGCGCGCGGGTTTGGTGGTGGGCATTGCGATTCCTGTGACCCTCGGCCTGACTTTCTTGTTGATGAAAATGGCGGGCATAAACCTGGACCGCATCACCCTGGGTGCGTTGATTATCGCACTGGGTCTGTTAGTGGACGATGCGATCATCGCCATTGAAATGATGATTGTGAAGATGGAGAGCGGCTGGGACCGGGTACGGGCAGCCAGTCATGCCTGGAGCGTAACAGCCGCGCCCATGCTGTTTGGAACGCTGGTGACGGTGGCCGGATTTGTTCCCATCGGATTTGCCCAGTCCGGAGTGGGAGAATACACCGGCAACATCTTCTGGGTGCTCGCTTTTTCGTTGTTGATTTCCTGGGTGGTGGCGGTAACTTTTACGCCTTATCTGGGCGTCAAGCTCTTGCCCGATTACACCGGGCATACGGGCCAGGACCTCTACCAAAGCGCGTTTTATCAGCGGTTGCGTAGAGTGATCACAGCGTGTGTACAGTACCGGAAAACCGTCGTTTTTATCACAGTGGGTTTGCTGGCGATCAGTGCTTTCGGGATGGCAACCCAGGTGCAGAAGCAATTTTTCCCCAGTTCTGATCGCCCCGAAGTTCTGATCAGTGTCTACGCTCCGCAGGGGAGCGCTATTGCCACCACGGATCAAAGTGTCAGACGCCTGGAAGCGATTCTGATGGACATGCCGGAGGTGAAAAGCCTTTCCGCTTACATCGGTGCCGGTGCACCCCGATTCTTCGTATCGGCCAACCCCGAGCAGCCGGACCCGGCATTTGCCAAGTTGATTGCCATTGGGCAGGACGTTGAAGGGCGCGATCGCATCATCTCGGCGCTGGAAACCAGAATCGCGGCGGGTGAATTTCCGGAGGCACGAGTGCGGGTGACGCGTTTGCTGTACGGTCCCCCGGTGGTCTGGCCGGTCAGTTTTCGTGTGCTGGGTCCGGAATCCGATCAACTCAGAGAGATCGCGCACCAGATCCGCACTCTCATGACCGGGCATCCGAATATCGTCATGCCGCATCTCGAATGGGATGAGCGTGTGCCCACTCTCTATCTTGATATGGACCCGGAAAACCTGGGTTGGATGGGCCTGACCCCGGCGGAAGTTGCCCGGCAACTGCAGTTCCAACTCCGCGGAGTGGCCGTCACCGAACTGCGCCAGGGCATAAGGAGCGTTCAACTGGTGGCGCGTAATGCCCGTGGCGAAGTGATCATGCCGGAAGATCTTGAGATCAAAACCCGCGACGGCCGCAAACTTTCCGTACAGCAACTGGGCAAGTGGCAGGTTCGTTACGAGGACCCCGTCATAAAGCGTTACAACCGTGACCCCTTCCTGGCCGTTCAGGCCGATGTAGAAGGTGCCCAGCCACCGGATGTTACCAAGGAGATATGGAGTGCGATGACGGGCCTGCGCGAACAGTTGCCGGAGGGTTACCGTATTGAAATCGGCGGTACGGTGGAACAATCAGCCAAAGCCAATGCTTCAATCCAGACATTACAACCGGTGATGTTGGCGTTGATGCTGATCTTTATCATGCTTCAGATGCGTTCCTTTATCGGCACATTGACTGTTCTTGCCACCGCGCCACTGGGTCTGATCGGGGCTGTGCTGGCTTTGCTGCTGTTTAATCAACCCTTTGGCTTTACCGCGCTGCTGGGGCTGATTGGCCTGGGCGGCATCCTGATGCGAAATACCATGATTCTGACGCAGCAGGTGCAGGACAACTTCAAAGCAAGGATGGCTGCCCGGGAAGCCGTTGTCGAGGCGGCAGTCCAGCGTGCCCGACCCGTGGTACTCACCGCCCTGGCGGCCGTTCTGGCGTTTGTTCCTCTGACCTTTGACCTGTTCTGGGGGCCGCTGGCTTATGTCCTTATCGGTGGCGTGGCGGTCGGCACTCTGATCACGCTATTGTTTGTGCCGGCGCTTTATGCTCTTTGGTTTCGCTTACAGATGGAAGATTGAGGTAGGTTTGAATGAGCGCCAATTTTGTTAGCAATTACATTTCACTTAAGTCTTCCAGGAAGGTGATTGAGTTCTGAAATAACCCTTAGACACGACCTGTTTTGCCGCCAACACCAGAACCGGTAAAGTCAGGTGTTGAAGCAGCCAGGAGAGTCGTCGAAGTGGCCAGTAGGCACGGACGTCTAAGTTTTGACAGCATTAACGGTTTTTCCAGCATAGCGGCTGCGCCGTCGGGGCGCAGCACGATGTGAAGGTTGGGTTGGGTTGGGTCGGTTTTGGAATCAGGACTCGGTAGAGTTTCGGTACCCGGCCATCATTGCCATCATCCAGCCCGGGTACTCCTCGGGCAGGCGGCTGACTTCATCCAGGGCTATCAGTTCATCGTCGGACAAGCGGATTTGGGCCGCGCGGATATTGTCCCTGAGCTGCTCGGGCCGCTTGGCGCCAACGATGATGCTGGTCACAGGCTTCTGGTGTAGCAGCCATGACAGGGCAATCTGTGCCACATTGACCGGTTCGCCGTCGATCTGTTTGCCATCGGCAATCTCCCGCATAACCTTGATGACTTCGCTGCCCCGCTCGCGGTTGACGGGTGGAAAGTCAAACTTGGCGCGCCGGTTTTCTTCGGAAACGTCCGGCCCCTCGTATTTACCGGACAGGTAACCCCCGGCCAGTGGGCTCCACACCATCAGACCAACGTTCTCAGATTTCAGCATCGGAATAATATCCCGCTCCAGATCGCGACCTACGAGGGTGTAGTAGGCTTGCATGGATATGATCGGGCACAGGTTGCGGGCCCGGGTGATGCCGATGGCTTTCATCACTTGCCAGGCGGCCCAGTTGGACAGGCCCACGTAACGCACATGGCCTTGCTGCACCAGGGTGTTCAGTGCCTCCAGAGTTTCCTCGATCGGCGTGGCCGGGTCAAAACCGTGGATCTGGTACAGGTCAATATAATCCGTTTGCAGGCGCGCCAGGCTCGCCTTGCATTCGCTCATTATATGGCCGCGGGAAGCACCACGGGCATTGGGGCTTGCGCCCATGGGGCCGAGCACCTTGGTCGCCAGCACCACATCTTCGCGGCGAACGCCGAGATTCTTCAGGGACTGGCCGACGATGCGCTCACTGGCGCCGAAACCATAGATGTTGGCGGTATCGATAAAGTTGACCCCCGCCTCCAGGGCGATCTTCACGAGTTCGTCGGCCTGTTCCTGCTGCAACTGGCCGATCAGGCCCCAGATGTCCTCATCGCCGCCGAAGGTCATGGTGCCCAGGCACAGTTCGGATACGAACAGCCCCGAGTTGCCCAGCGACTTGTAGCCTGGACGATTGTCTCCATCGAACAGTGGTAAACTCTCAGTTGCCATGTTGCACCTCATCATGCTTTTCGGTTGGTGTTCCAGAATTCACTGTAAATACTGCCGGTTTCGGTTTGTTTGCACTCGCTTGTGTTACTGGGTGAAGATGGCCTTGTAGAAACGCATGGTGCCATCCCAGGAACGGCTGGCAGCCTCTTCATCATAACCAACCGGCATGCCGAACTCCTCGGCGATCTTGTCGGCGCCTGGGTTGGTGAATGAGTGCAGTACTCCGGGAAAGCTCACCAGTGTCAGGTCGACTTCGGCATCCTGCATCTCCTTGACCAGGCCCGCGACCTGATCCGAGGGGACCAGCTTGTCGGCACCGCCGGTGTACACCTGGATCCTGGCTTTCACGGACTCGGGTTCAGCCGTGAGGGGGCTGCCGAGCGCGCCGTGGAAGCTGACAACGCCGTCCAGATCGACGCCCATGCGCGCCATGTTGAGAACCACGGCGCCGCCAAAACAATAACCCTGTGCCGCAATTCGGGACGCATCAACACTTTCGTGGTTCTTCAGGATGTCCATCGCCTTCATGAAGCGCGCCTTGACCTGACTCATGTCCCGAGTGGCTTCCTGCATGAACTTCTGGGCGGTATCGGGATGGTCGGCTTGTTTGCCAGAGCCATACATATCCAGCGCAAACGCCGTATAGCCGGCCGAGGCAAGTCGTTCTGCCTGATTCCGGGCAAATTCATTGTGCCCCCACCATTCATGGACCACCAGAACCCCCGGACGCTTTTGCCCGAATTCATCATCCCAGGCCATGTAGCCGGTGAAGGTCTCGTCGCCGACTTGATACTCGATGGTTCTGGTTTGCGTTTCTGCCAGTACCTGCGTACTTGCAACAGTGAGTGACAGCGTGGCTGCTGCCAGTGCTGTTTTCAGGGTGCTCATCATCTGTTTGCTCCTTTTCGCTCGTTATGAGTCAATTTGCGTAGCGATTCTGTACATCAAAGCGCGATTCCTGTCCCGTCGTTACTGGCAGCGGGCGCGCAGCAGTCGCGTTGCGGCATCAAACACGGCGAGGTCTTCTTCGGTGCGCGCGGCAAGGTGGGCCCCTTCCAGCATCGCCAGGGTCGCCTGCGCTTCATCGGCGGGACCCAGGATGGCCGAGACGGATCCATCCCTTTGTCCCAGTTCAAACGTTGCCGTAATCCACTGCAGAACCATTGCGCGAACGGCGCCGACTCTGGCAATAACGGTGTCGGACAGGCTTTCGCGGCAGGTCGAAAAGGCAACGCACAGACACACGGTCTGGCCATCATGCAACGCCCCGCGGTACAGGGCAATGAGTGCCTTGAGGCGCGCGCCAGCGCTGGCATGGGCTGCGTCTATCTCGGTCAGACCCTGCTGCAGACTGGTCTGATAGCGCTCGATCAAGGCTTCGGAGAGCTTCGCCTTGGTGGGGAAATGATAATGGATCGAGGCCTTTCGAATGCCGATGGCCTCGGCCAGATCCGCGTAGCTGAACCCGTCAAAGCCCCGTGACCGGACGGTGTGCTCGGCAAGATCCATCAGGGCTGTTCTGGTATCACGGTTCATGGTTGTTCACCTGTCTGCCTTTTCAATCCCGCTATTGCCGGGCTTATACCCTCGGTGCCCCGGCAAATCGCAGGTGCCCCGTTTTCATCCAGATCTTGGCGCCGTCGTCCCCGGCCGTCACGGACAACCTGTGTCCTTCAGGGAGGCGCAGCCAGTCATGCCTGGCCAGCACCTCGCCATCCCTGATAGCCGAACCTTCGACCACCAGCAGTTCGATTCCGCCGGGCGCCTCAGAGGTCAGTGTCGCCCCCGCATCGAGCTGGCTGTAGGTCACGATCTCACGATCGTCCTCATGCAGCTTTGCGGTGGCAACGCCGCCCACTGGGGCGCCCAGCTCGGCCTCCATATTCTTGCTGAACTGGGTGCGGTCGGCCAGGTCGAACTGCCACAGTTTCACAAATATCGTACAGCCCGTTTCAGAGCCCGGAATATGTGACGTGGTTGGGGGGTTGCGCACGTAGGTGCCAGCAGGGAAGTCACCGTGCTCGTCCTGGAACACGCCATCGAGTACGATGAATTCTTCTCCACCGGTATGGGTATGCGCCGAGAAATGACTGCCCGGCGCATAACGCACGATGGTCGTGGCGCGGGCAACTTCGTCCCCGATCCGGTCCAGCATGCGCCGCTCCACCCCTTTCATGGGCGAGGGCTGCCATTCAATCTGGTCGGAATGCATAACCACCGGTTTGGAGAAATCTGCATTAATCTCCATGATATTCCTCCCTTTTGTGCCCTTCATGTTTTCAGCGCTTGCATTAAATCCGAAGGTTTCGGATTACCCGGCAATTGAAGGACGGGCTGCGACTTTTGCGCGCCAGGCCTGGAGATTGGTCAGAGACTCGGGAATGTCAACCTTCGCGAAATCCGCAAACCCCAGGCCGGCAAAGGCGGTGATGTCTGCGACCGAGAAGCTGTCGCCTGCGAGAAACTCGTTGTCCGCCAGAACGCTGTCAAGGTAGGCCATGGTTGCGCTGGCAATTTCTTTCTGTTTATTACCCCACTCAGCGCATTGCCAGGTTTCCAGATCCGGACCAAGCCCCGGGGTCGCGTGGTGGAAATAGGCACCCACGGCGTTCATCAGACCGTTTTCTGCCCGCAGATTCATCATTGCGATACGGGCACGCTCCGCTGGGGTTGTACCCATAAGGGACGGACCATCAAAGACGCCGTCGATATATTCGGTGATGGCATTGCACTGGGCGATGCAGGTGCCGTCGTCAAGTTCCAGCATGGGCACGGTGGCATCCGGGTTTTTCGTCTTGAACGCCTCGGAACGGTGCTCGCCGCCCATGACATCGACCGGGACGAATTCCACCTGGTTTGTTGCGCCTTTTTCTGCCAGAGCGATGCGAACGCGGAGCGGGTTCGGGAAGCCTTCGATATCGTAGATTTTCATTGATTGCCTCTGTTGGTCATTAAACATGCGCCAATTAATCTACCTATTAGTAGGTAGATGTGCAAGAGGCAATTTGATTGTTCTGCTTTTCTTTGCGCTGTTGACAAGACATTCCAAACGCCAAGAACAGCCCGGGCCTTCTTGCAGTACATAGCCAAACCAAAAAGCCAGCTTCTCAGTTAGACGATTTGATAAATATCGAAGTGTTTTTGTTGAAAGAAGCGTGTGCGAAAGAGCAGCCGTGAATGTTCGCTTATGTTTAATTACGCCCCCTACTGCCAAGGCTTGTTGGTTGCCTCCAATCTTACATACCATTCCAGCGAACGCCGAATTTAGCACTTCGTGTGGAAACCCGGATGAGTGCCCTATTCTCCAATTCGCTCTAAGCCGGTTTAGCAATGTGTATGGATTTTCGAGAGTAAGTCATTGAAAAACTTGGCGCAAGTTTAGTGCTTTGTGTGTTCGTCCAAATGTCTCTGGCTAAGATAGCGAGCCTGGTATTGCAGACGGTATCCGGTTGCTGAGGAAACGTGCCTGTTTCTGCCAAGTCACCTTCGACTGAACTATGCGAGTTGTCGATTTCTACGCCGTCATTGCCTGATTCTACAGAAAAGGCAAAAACGCCCCTACGAATCTGCTGCGCAAAGAATATACTGCCAGACAAAGGGAGAAGCATCGATGACCGCCAAAATTCCAGAGATTTCCGCAGACCCTACAGCCAGTCTCCAGCAACAGCTGGCTAGCACTGCCGGCCGGTGGACACCCCTGCAGGGCGTGCAGGGGTCCGCCATTGAAGGCTTAGATTTAATTCGGTGCGACCAACCTTCCAATACCGGCCCGAGCGTTTATGAGCCGTCACTGTGTTTCCTTATTCAGGGCACCAAGACCATCGAACTTGGTGATCGGCAAATCACCTATCGGCCCCTTTCCTACCTGGTCACGTCGGTTCCTTTGCCGGTGTCGGGAAGCATCGAGACAGCTTCGATCGACCATCCCTATCTGTCGGTCAGGCTCAAGGTTGATCGTCATGACGTCGCGGAACTGGTGATGGAGCTCGGCGACAAAGCGCCCGCGCCAGACCCCGACGAGCTTTGCACGGATACCTTGTGCGGACTCTGTGTCACGATGATGGATGGGCCTATGCAGAACGCGCTCTACCGGCTTCTGCAACTATTGGATTCGCCCAGTGATATTCCCGTGCTTGCGCCCCTGATCCGTCGAGAAATCATTTATCGGGCGTTGATGGGTGAAAGAGGGTCAAGAATGCGAAAATTTGCGGCCGCAGACACCCAGGCAAACCGGATCTCCAAGGTGATTTCGACACTGAAGGACCATTACGCTGAGCCCCTTCGAGTCGGCCAGTTAGCGGAATCGGCCAACATGAGCGAATCAACGCTGTACCACAATTTCAAGCAGGTTACGCGAATGTCGCCACTGCAGTTCCAGAAAAAGCTGCGCCTGCATGAGGCGCGCAGGCTCATGCTGATGGAAGGACTGGAGGCGGCAACTGCCAGTTATCGCGTGGGCTATGAGAGTCCATCTCACTTCAGCCGGGAGTACAGCCGTTTGTTTGGCGCACCGCCAAAAACCGATGTTGCACTGCTACAAGGGGCGAGAGAAACCGCGGACTCTGCTTAACCTACGCAATCCTTTTTGCGATACGCGGCGCCGCAAAATCAATAAACGCCCGCAGTTTCTGCGGAATTAAAGCCCGCTGCTCATAGACAAACTGAACAGGCAGAGGCGCCGGTTCCCAGCGCTGCAAGATCGCTTCCAAGCGCCCGGCTTTTATCCCGGGTGCCGCTTGATAAGACAGCACCCGAGTGATGCCAAGGCCCGCCTCTGCGGCGTCAAGGGCGGCTTCGGCCGTATTCACATGAAGACGTGCGTTAACGGGAATCCGGAGGGTCTTTCCGTCCGTTTCGAAACTCCAGGCCTGATCCGCTAGAAACTGGTCGAAGACGATGCAGGAAGCCGTCTCAAGGTCGTTTGGCGCTTTGGGTTCACCGTGGGTCTCCAGGTAAAACCGGCTTGCACAAACGATACGACGCACCTCCCCTACCTTACGCGCAATCAGGCCGCTGTCTGGCAGTGGACCAATTCGAACGGCCATGTCGATGTGTTCCTCGCTGAGGCTGACTGGCCGGTCGATGAGCTGCAGCCGAACGTTGATGTCCGGATAGCACTTCAGAAACTCAGTGACCACCGGTAGCACATGCATGCGCCCGAAGACAATCGGTGCCGTTAGGGTCAATGTTCCCCTGGGTGCTGAAAATTCGCCTGAGGCCCCCCGCTCAATCTCAGCGACGTCGTCAAGAATCCTGCGGCATGCGGCCACGTAGGCAACCCCGGTATCCGTCAACGTCAATCCGCGGGGAGAGCGCAACACCAACTCGGCCTTCAGGTCGGCTTCCAGCTCAGATATCCGTCGACTCACGGTAGCAACGGGCATTCCCAACGCCTTTGCGCCCGATGAAATGCTGCCCTTATCAACCACTTTCACAAGCATAGCCATCGTTTTCAGTCGGTCAGGCATAGCGCATCGTGCCTCTCTGTGGGTTTCTCTTAAGCCTTCCATTGAATGGAAATCAAGGTTCCAAAATTACCGTCTACTGCATGTTTATGGAAAACCTTACCCTTGATGAGCAACAAATGCCATGCCGCCAGAAACGGCCTATGTCTCATCCGAAGGAATCTGACTATGAATGCGAACTTCCCAACCCACGCTGCTCCCATAAAGCTCTATCGACACCCGAAATCCGGTCACTGTCATCGCGTTGAACTCATGATGGCTCTGCTCGATCTTCCCTACCAGGCGATTGATCTTGATATGGCAAATGGTGCGCATAAGGCGCCGTCGTTTTTAGCGATGAGTCCTTTCGGCCAGGTCCCTGCCATCGACGACAATGGCGTCACCCTCTGTGATTCCAACGCGATCCTGATCTACCTGATGAAATCCTACCCCACGGGCTACCGCTGGCTGCCGGATACCCCGGAAGCCGCTGCAGAAGTCCAGCGCTGGCTGTCGGTTGCCGCCGGCGAGATTGCCCACGGGCCTTGTGCAGCGCGGCTGGTCACGGTGTTCAATGCGCCATTGGATCACGAGCATGCCAAGGCTGCAGCTCATCGGTTGTTTGCGGTGATGGAGCAAACGCTGAAGGTTCGAGATTTCCTCGCGGGGTCAGCGATCACGATTGCCGATGTGGCGGGCTATAGCTACATCGCTCATGCGCCGGAAGGGGGTGTGAGCCTTGAAGGTTACCCATCTATCCGGGCCTGGCTGAAACGAATCGAGAGCCAGGAGCGCTTTGTAGGCATGGCCCGTGCTCCGCTACCTGAAGGCGTCTGACCAAGAGGATGATCCAATGAAGAAGGTCCCTGATGTTTTCCATATAGGGGAAAGTGCTGTGCAGGCCCGTGCTGACATTCCAGATACATGGTTGAAGCAAACAGAAAGCTTCGTTCGCACTGAAATGCCGCAACAACACAGGGATTTCTTTGAAAACCTGCCCATGCTGTTTCTGGCGTTGCTTGACCGCACTGGCCGGCCCTGGTGCGTTCCTGCTTTCGGAGCGCCGGGGTTTGTGGTCTCCCCTGCTCCGGACAGGCTGGAGTTAAGGGGAACACCGGTTCTTGCCAATGAACTTGAACTGGAGCGGTCGACCGGCGCCAGCGTGGGTATCGTCGGGATCGATCTGACCAACCGGCGCCGCAACCGGATGAATGGTCGAGTACAAGATACATCCGGTGGCATCATGGCCATTCAGGTGGACCAAAGTTTTGGGAACTGCCCGCAATATATTCAAACCCGCGCTCTGAGCGCAGCTCCGGACGACCCCAAGCGCACGAGTCGCCGGCAGGCCAACCTGCGTGATCCGGAGGTTCGCCGAATTATTGAGGCGTCCGACACTTTTTTCATTGCTTCCCGAGCGGCTGGTTCGCTTGTTGGTGGAAGTGCGGGGGTCGATGCATCGCACCGTGGAGGCCGGCCCGGGTTTCTCGGTGTCAACGATGACGGCACCCTCTCCTTTCCGGATTTTTCCGGCAATCGCTTTTTCAACACATTGGGCAATATTGAAAGCGATGGTCGGGTCAGTCTGTTTATTCCCGATTTCGAAACAGGTTGCGCGGTATTACTGACCGGCCGCGCTGCCATCGACTGGGATTCAGCCCGCGTTGCGTCTTTCCAAGGCGCCGAGCGTATCGTCGACGTCGTGCCGGACGAGATCTGGCACGCCACTGCAGCTTTACCGGTTATTGCGTCAGCCCCGGAGCCTTGGCCCGGGCTGGATAGCACTGGAACCTGGACTGACGCCCGCCTCGCTGCCCTCAAAACCGATGGTTATCGGCGCTTTGAGATTGCCGCTAAGCGGAAGGAAAGCGACAACATCACGTCTTTCTACCTGAAGCCCGCTGACGGTGGCCCGATTGAGCCGCATGTGGCGGGGCAGTTCCTGCCAATACGGATCCGCAAAGGCGACGATGCAATTCTGCGAAGTTACACAATTTCGCAAGGGCCAAATGGGCAAGATTATCGCCTCTCGATCAAGCGCGAACCACGAGGCCTAGCGTCCCGAATTCTGCACGATGAACTCGACAATGGCGATATCATCGAGGTCGGCTCACCATTGGGCGATTTCGTTCTGGACGACGGTACTCAGCCGATCGTCATGCTGTCCGGTGGCGTCGGCATAACGCCCATGATCGCCATGCTGGATGCACAGGTGGCCGCGGTTCAGGGCGGTGCGCCCCAACGCGAGGTGTACTTCATCCATGCCACTCAGAACAGCGCTACTCAGGCTTTCACGGAGGAACTGGTTGCTTTGGCCAGGCAATATGACTGGCTCCATCTGTTTATTGCCTACAGTGCCCCACTGAAAGGTGACAAGCTGGGCGATACCCATGATACGGAAGAACGGCTCAGCATGAACGTTCTTGCTAAACTTCTGCCGTTTGGCGGTTTCCAGTTCTACTTGTGCGGCCCCGAAATATTCATGCGATCGCTTTATTCAGGATTGCGTGAAATCGGGGTAGACCGCTCGCATATCCATTATGAATTTTTCGGTGCTGGAGACCTCGGTGAATCCGAGGAGATAACCCCGACTGTGGTACTTCCTGAGCGCGCAAATATCAGGTTTGCCCGCTCAGGCGTCCAAGCTGAATGGACCCATCAAAGTGGTACACTCCTGGAAACTGCCGAAGCCGCGGGCCTGAAACCGAACTACAACTGCCGCTCGGGCAAATGTGGTGCTTGCGCCACCCGACTGGTCTCTGGCGCCGTGCACTATCAGCGACGCCCGGTAATAACGCCAGGCAAAGGCGAAGTATTGACCTGCTGCGCAGTGCCAATGGGTGAGGAGGTGCAAATCGATATTTGACACCCTTTTCGCGAACCTATCGGGGGTGCCCTCAAGGTCGGCGATGACCGGAGAACTGGAATACCAGACGGTCAATCGTCGGCTGCTTTCAGTAAGGCGTTGTAAAGCTGGTCCTTGAGATGGGCGCGCTCTGATTTCATTCGGGTAAAACTTTCGTCCGATACCGGAACATCTCGCCGTTCCAGCGCATAAATTTCCTTATCCAGCTTGGCATACTCTTTGAGTTGCTGTTTGAAATGGGCGTCTTGTTCGGATAGCCGGTCTATGAGGTAACTGTGTTGAGGAAATTCATGGTGAAGCTCATGGTTCGAAATGCCCATCGGTCCTGACTCCTTATTGGTGGGACTGTAGAGAAGAGTGTAGTACTTGATTCAGAGAACACTCATTGATGGTAATTCACCATTGGCGACACGCGCTGAGTGAGTTCCTCTCAATGCGGCACTGCCAGGGCTTCGATCCGTTCTGGCGGAAGCAGCGTTAACAAGGCCTTCATCTCACGCACCTCCTCACCAGGTGGACGCCCAAAGAAGCGTTTGAACTCGCGGCTGAACTGCGAAGGGCTTTCGTAGCCCACCCGCATAGCGGCGGCCGCTGCAGGCAAGCCATCCCGTATCATCATCATGCGAGCATGGTGCAACCGGGTGGACTTGATGTACTGCAGAGGACTGGTTTGCGTCACCGCCTTGAAGTGCACGTGAAATACTGATGTGCTCATACCGACTTCGTTTGCCAGCCGACCAACCTCCAGAGGCTCTGCGAAATCGTCGTGAATACGGTTTAGCGCCTTGGCGATTCTGCCAAACTGGCCTTGTTGGGCCAGGGCCGTTCGTACTGCCCCACCCTGTTCATCAACCAAAACCCTGTAGCAGATCTCCCGCACGATGCTGGGCGCCAGGACCTGTGCCTCCTCGGGAGAGCGAAGCGCCTCAAGCAGCCGTAAAGTTGCGTTCGCCATAGTCATTTTAAGAGGTGTTGAGAACATACACTGCGGCGAGTCGTTGGAACGGGTCTCCCCGTGCCCCACCATGGTGACCAGTTCTGCCACCGTCGCCATGTTGAGTCGAATCGAAACCGCTAATAGAGGGTCATCAGCACTGGCTTCCGTCTCTGAGATAAAGGGCAGTGGCACGGAAAGCACGAGGTAATGCATTGCGTCGTAAACGTAGACGTCGCTGCCCAGGTACCCTTTTTTACGACCTTGGCATACGATGACGATGCTTGGTTCGTAGAGGACTGGAGTCAGCCTCAGTGGACGGTTTGATCGCATGAAGCGCACGCCCTCCAGCAATGACTGGGTGTAACCCTCGCCAGGTGCCAGTGAATATAGCGATTCGACCATCCGTTCTTGCGCAGCCGAACCCGTTTGTCCCAGCATATTGAGAGTCTCCCTCTTCCTGCCGAATTGGCAAAGGTATAGGCAACGATCCTTCATCAAATCCCGGCAACAAACAATCCCATCAATAGAATCAGGCAATCATTTGGGAGAATCGTGAATATCGATATCTCCGCCCTCTCCCTAAGATTTTAATACGCGCCCTTGGTAAACCTCACTGATTGTTTGCCGGTCCTTGAGCCAAGCGCGCTCCAAAACACCCATAGGGAGATTCTTTTATGAGCAAAGTTATTCTTCTAACTGGTGCCAGCAGCGGTATTGGCGAGGCCACAGCAAGACTTCTGTCAAAACAGGGTCATCGGCTGGTTATTGGCGCTCGCCGCACTGAGCGGCTCGCGGCGTTGGCCCATGATTTACGCTCTGAGGGCGGCAGCGTGGAGTATCGTGCTCTGGATGTTACCCAAGCCGAAGACGTCAAATCCTTCGCCGATGCAGCGCTGGCGCTTTATGGTCGTATCGACGTTATCATCAACAATGCCGGTGTCATGCCGCTCTCGCCGTTGGCAGCGCTCAAGGTTGATGAATGGGACCGCATGATCGACGTCAACATCCGCGGCGTGCTTCACGGGATCGCAGCAGTACTACCTACCATGCAGGCTCAGCGCAGCGGTCAGGTTATCAACATCTCCTCGATAGGAGGGCTTTACGTTGTTCCAACCGCCGCCGTTTATTGCGCGACCAAGTATGCGGTGAGGGCGATTTCTGACGGCCTGCGCCAGGAACACAACAACCTCCGTGTTACCTGTGTCTACCCTGGCGTAGTCGAATCGGAACTGGCCGATACCATTACTGATGCCGGCACTGCCGAAGCGATGAGGAGTTTCCGCGAAATCGCTCTTAAGCCCGACGCCATAGCAAAGGCCATCGCCCATGTTATCGACCAGCCTGACGATGTGGATACCAGCGATATTGTTGTTCGACCGACCGCGAGTCCGGCATGACGCTCAATTGATGCTGAGTAATTAGTGGTGTTTGTTGGGCACAGAATCCTACGGAGGGTGGTTCTGTGCGCCTTTATTCTAATCGGGGATTCGCACGATCAATTCCATTTCAACTTGAAGCTCGGGCGCTGCCAGGGCCTGAACTCCAATACCCGTCACACACGGCTGTGCGCCATCAAATGTTTCTAGAAATGCAGGCATAAGCTTCTCTAACCTTTCACTCGTAAGATCAGTGACATAGATTCGGGCCATTACCACATGCTCGGGTTTGGCATGCACGGCATCCAAGGCTGACCGCGCATTTTTCGATACTAATTTCATTTGTTCCGCGAGATCATCTGGAACAGGCTCGCCATCAGGTTGCCAAGCGACTTGACCGGAGACGAAAGCCATGCGGCCGGGCTCTACTATGGAGATTTGGGAGTAGCCCATCTCTCCTGCATTTGGCAATGTTGGGGGATTAAGGCGAACGATTGCATCTGACATGATCTTTCCTCGTTTTTCAAAAAAATAATTTTCCGAATCTCTTGCTACCACTCCACGGCTTACTTGAGTAATCCTGTTCGTCATCTGACAATGTACAGACAACTTTGTAGAAGCGGATTCGCCAATGAGACGCCTGTCAATCTCTACATCCAGTAGTCCTCGCTCATCCCTTGACTTGGGCACACTTCGGATTTTCGTCGCAATCGTCGAGACAGGGAGTTTTGTTTCAGGGGGGAAAGCTCTGGGTTTGACACGCTCCGCGGCGGGCAAAGCCATGTCGAGGCTTGAGGGTCATCTTGGCACCCGCCTGCTACACAGAACCACAAGAACGGTCTCGCTGACAGTGGATGGTGAGCGCTTTTATCAACGGTGCGTTCAGATTTTACAGGACCTGGAGGAAGCTGAAGCCGACATTCGTCAGGACCTGCCTCAGCCTACAGGCACCCTGCGTATATCAGTTACCGAGGCATACGGCCGGATAGTGGTTCTGCCTTTTCTCAAGAGCTTTCTTGACACGTGGCCTGAACTCGAAGTTGAGGTTAACCTCACCGACAGAATCGTCGATCTAGTGGAGGAAGGGTTTGACTTGAGCATCCGCATTGGAGACATCCCAACAAACTCCCAACTGATTGCACGTACCGTTGAATACGCACGCCCTTACTTATATGCGTCGCCATCATACGTGAAACGTTTTGGGGAGCCGGCAGAGCCGTCGGATCTGACTAATCACCAGAGGCTCGTTTACGGGCTGGGCGTTCATTCCACAGGTTGGAATCTGGTCACCTCCTCCGGATCAGAGGCTTCTATCGATGGAGGTCGAAAATTGCGTTTCGATAGCGGAGAGGCCATTCGAGAGAGTGCGCTTCAAGGCATGGGAGTAGCGTATCTTCCTTCGTTTCTGGTCAACGATGATATTGAGTCTGGGCGTTTAATCAAACTTTTGCCGAATTACGGCGGAAAAAGGCTGCCCATACAGGTGGTCTATGTGAGTCGTAATCACCTGGCGCAAAAGATACGTTTATTTATTGATGGTCTGATTAAGCACCGTCAAGGAAGTTGACCCAAACATCTCTGATTAAATTCTCTCTTCACTTCTGAGCGCCAGCACTTTTCAGTATGACAGTAGCCACCAACAGCCTCCTTGCAGTGACCTTCAGCCATGAATGGCGTATGCGATAACGTGCGCAATCACATGTGCCGTAATGGCAGCCTCCAACCCATAACGCCAGAAGAGAATGCCGGCAAGCAGCCCGAAAAGGGCATTTCCGAGGGTGATGTACGCGACGATTGTCAGGGGAACGCTACCCACAGCGGCAACAACGGAAGGAACGTGGGATACTCCGAACAGCAATGCGCTTATCCCAATACCGAGCCAAACCACGGTGCTGGATGGAGCCCCTTTTCCTCGTTGAAGAACGCGCCAAGCTAGCCACACAAGGGTTGTCATCAGCCCCCACCGGATGAGCACTTCCTCAATCTAATTGGGTGGCAGAATACCAGAGGCGCACTCCCGCGTGACCCTGTCCCGGCCGACGAATTCAGTATTTGCCGGTCAGAGCCTCCAGCGCATCACATGGCTTTGTTTGAGCACTCCTGCCTCATCCCAATCATCCCAGCCAGTAAACGGAATCGAGGGCTCGCGAGAAAGCAGAGGTAGCCGTTCCGCCCAGGCGCGTTTTTTCTGCTCCAGCTGGTTTCTGAATGTGCTTTCATCCTGATACCGAATACCACCGCCTTGAATTCCATAGCTTACCTGGGGTGCCAGCACATCAAATCCCACGTAATAGAGCGACGAATGAATGGGCCACAGCCATTCCACCATATTCCCGGCCCGACCAAAGGGCATAAATGCCTTTTCCGGAGAACCGGTTGTAACAGAACAAATCGCCTTCTTGCCCTTGAAATGGCCTCTGTTGTATCGCCGGCTGCCGGAATACAGCCCCCCATAGACCAAAACCCGGTCGAACCAACCCTTCAAGATCGCCGGTTGGGCGTGCCACCACAAAGGAAATTGAAATATCACCAGGTCCGCCCATTCGAGCCGAGTGATCTCCCGCTGAACTTCAGAAGGTAACCGTTTCCCTTCATAGTGAGCTCGTTGTTCATTCAAGGGCCCAAAGTAATCAGGATCTAACCTATCGGGATAGTGATCGGCACGTTCAACCGGATCAAATTCTTCCCCGTATAGATCGTCTATGTCCACGGAATGCCCCTCATTCTGAAGGCATTTCTCTGCAATATCGGCAAGGCCGCCATTGAACGATGCTCGCTCCGGATGAGCCAGTACCACCAATACATTCATAACCCGTTTCTCCAGTTGAAGGTATTTCGAGTTAGTCTATGCTGTTCGCACACACACATGAATTATCTAAATGCGAGAACTGTATTTGCATGAATGAACAGTCTATCCGCTGGGACGATCTTCAGATGGTATGGGCCATTGCCGACACTGGCAGCCTCTCGGGCGCTGGTCGAAGACTGGGTATCAGCCATGCCACGGTGTTTAGGCGCCTTACTGACATGGAAAAACGACTTGGCGTGGCATTGTTTGAGCGATCACGCACTGGCTATACACCGAATTCTGCGGGAGAAGACCTCGCTGCGGTTGCAAGGCGGGTAGAAGCCGATATTCTTGGCGCAGAACGCAGACTCGCCGGGCAGGATCTAAAGCTTTCGGGCAGTGTTCGGCTAACCACCACTGATACCCTATATACTGGCTTGCTGGCACCGGCACTGGCTGACTTTCGTGTTAACTACCCTGAAATTGAATTAGAGGTTGTGGTTTCGAATCAGGTTCACAGCCTGAGTAAACGGGAAGCGGATATTGCCATTCGCCCTACCCGGAACCCACCTGAGACGCTTGTTGGGCGGAGGGTTGGTTCTATTCGGCAGGCGATCTATGGCCAGAAACAGTACTGGCACGACACGCCCATTCCGCTGAACTCATTAACGGAACACCAATGGATTGGCCCGGACGCTCATATGGGCGACAGCACTCTGGAGGCCTGGATGACGCAGCATGAGCTGGACCAACGGTGTCATTACCGCGTTGACTCCATGCTGGGCATGCAAACGGCATTGCATCATGGACCGTGCCTGGCCGTGCTGCCCTGCTACCTGGGAGAAGCAGACCCCAGGCTACGTCGATTAACAGATCCGATACCGGAGCTCTCAGTACCGCTTTGGTTACTTACCCATTCCGATTTGAGGCGCACTAACCGGATAAGAGTGTTCACACAAGAGATTGGCGAGTACATTCGACAGCGGCTTGAAGAGCACTCTCGGTCATGACGAACAACTGTAGTGTGACGTACCACCAACCCTGAAAAGTTCAAGCGGCTTCAGCCGGTAGTATTTGCTCTCCACATCGTTCGATTGCTCGGCATATGGCTGGGTCATAATGCCCTGCAGTTCTCGCAGCAACTCGTAATTTCCTTCTGCCGCTTGCTGATAGGAAGGCACAACGAACCACTCCCGCAAACTGTACTTCGGGTTGACGAGTTTCATCCGGCGGGAAAGCACCTCACGGTCAACAGACCCAGTGAGCGATCTCCAGTTTGCGAGCCACGCTGACCAGCGCTGTTCGAGCCCCTCAGGGTCCGCAGCATCGGTCAGGTTCCTGTAGAAGCTTTTCTTAAGTGGCTCGATATCGTCAGGCACTGAAGACAGCTCCCTGAAGAACACCGTGTAATCGACGGGCGTGTGCACCATCAGGGTTGCCAGCTCCCGGAACAGGTCTTCGTCGAAAGCCTCTAGCCCAAGTTTGGCGGCCCACATCTTTTCCATTTGCGCTTGCATCACCTGGGGAAAACCGCCTTCGAGGTCCTCCAGTTGCCGCAAACCATCCGGATGTGCCTCTAACAACGGCCGCAACGCGGTACAGAACGAATGAAAATTGCGTTCTGCCGCCGCTGGTTGGTTGAGGAACGAGAAGTGCTGCCCGCCGCCGGTCCAAGGCTGGTATTGCGGGTTGAATAGATCGATGAATCCGAACGGACCATAGTCGAGGGTGAATCCGCCGGCTGCACAGTTGTCGCTGTTGAAGTTGCCCTGGCAGTAGCCAACGCGAATCCAGTTCGCCACCAGCGACGTCAGGCGGCTGCGGAACTCACGGGCAAGCAACACGACCTTTTCGGCGGTGGGTAATGTCTGGTCGATAAGGCCATCGTACTCACGATCGATCAGGTGCAAGACGATCTTTTCGAGTTCTTCCATGGCCTTAGGGTGTTCGTTCTTACGGGCTCGGCGCCCGAAGAGTTCGAGTTGCCCTACCCGGATAAACGACGGTGCAACGCGGGTGGAGATGGCTACGGGCTCAGATACCAGCACATCCGGGTCAATCGAGCCCGAGCCCTCTGAATACCAAGGGCGCCGAACTTTCTCGGTTTTGGACACGTACAGACTCAAAGACCGTGACGTGGGAACGCCCAGCGCGTGCATGTGTTCCTGAGCCAGGAACTCACGAACACTGGAGCGAAGTACGGCCCGGCCGTCTGCGCCACGGCAGTAGGGTGTGCGCCCTCCCCCTTTGAGCTGCATTTCCCAGCGCTGGCCGTTGATGACGCCCTCAAGCACGGAAATGGCGCGTCCGTCGCCGTAACCGTTGCCGGTCTGGAACGGGCATTGCTGGTAGAACTCGGTGCCGTAGATAGACAGTGCGTAGCCACACGCCCAACCGACGTTACGCATCGGCTCCGGAACCTGCGTTAAGTCGCCGGAAAACATACGCACAAAGTCTTCTGACTGCGCCAGAGTGTCGGCGATGCCCAGTTCGCGAAACAGACTTTTGCTGTGGGCCACGTATTCAGGTCTTTCGATGGGCGTGGGACTGACGGGAACATAATGGCCCGAGTACACCTGTCGTGGTGCATAGTCGGCGCCGTTTGCTTTTCCCTCAGGGTCGCAGTTGAGGGTGTCCATGAGCGAATAGTCTGCCAGTGCTGCGAGATCGTTGAGGTTCGTGATCAACGGGGCTGTGTGGCTGGTTGTTCGCTTTGGCATAGGAATTCCTCATGCGTGGTTTTCGTATGGTGAAGAGACCGATTTCTCTCTCTCCGACAAGCCTCAAGAGCTTTGAGCGCGTCTACGTTTAATGGTAACTGCATCGCCCAGGTAATTTCCTGCCTGGAATAACCAATGCCTTCCAGAGGCTCATCTTTTTGTTGTAGCACGGGCCGAAATAGCTTCTTGAAATGGTATCGGCGCAAGAGTATGTGAGCCCAGAATTCCATGTGCGCCAAAATTCCGAGGGGCGGTGTAGCCGGCATATAAAGATCCAGCTTGGGTGGAAACCTGGGGCTATCGGGTTCAACAAATGGGCCACAGAATTTATTCGTTTTTTTCATGGTATCACTCCTCTAAAGATGCCCGTTAAGAGTGATGGATTCGAATTGATAAATAAAACTAGAAAACATAACATGGCAATTAAGATTTTCTTAACGTTGAGTTGCGATGAACAACATAAGCCCAGACATGGAACCGTCCAGTCTCCCCCTTCTGGACACCGATGTTTTAAAAACCTTCGTCACTATCGCCGAGTGCGGCAGTTTTACCCACGCGGCAACACAAGTTCACCGAACCCCGGCGGCACTCAGTCAGCAAATTAAGCGTCTGGAAGAAATGATCGGGAAGACGGTGTTTCACCGGGAGCCGAGGCACGTGCGCCTTACTGCGGAAGGCGAAACCCTTCTGGGCTACAGCCGTCGGTTACTCAAACTCAATGAGGAAGCGGTTCAACAGTTTCTTGCCCCATCTATTACCGGCAGAATCTGTTTTGGAACAACGGACGATATCGGCACCAGGTTACTGCCCTGGGTTCTGGCTCATTTTGCGCGATCTTTTCCTTCGGTTGAGGTTGATGTAACGATTACATCCAGTCGTGAAATCCTTGACCGGCTCGACGCCGGGACTCTTGATATGGCCCTTGTCATCATCGGTAACGAAGGTCAGGAAATGCGGGGCGAAGTTGTCCATACAGAACCTCTGATTTGGGCGGGGCGAGAAGGAGGTATTGCCATCGAGAGATCGCCTATACCGCTGGCTATAGCAAACCAGGGATGCGTATGGCGGCGAGTCGCCCTTTCTGCTTTGGACAACGCCGGAATACCCTACCGAATTGCCTACACTTGTGAAAACTCTGCAGCTCAGGAAGCCGCAATGCTCGCAGATCTGGCAGTCACGCCTTTTCCAGTGAGTCTTGTCAGACCACCACTCAAAAAGATGGAAAGGGAGGGACTGCCAGAATTGACTGACTATCAGATCTCACTGGTCCGCAACGTTTTTAATCCAGAAACAGATGCTCTAACAGCGCACATTAAAAATGCTTTTAAGGATGTAAAACGTTCCGTTAGCTGATCCTTTGTTTATGCGGGGATCACTCCATGCCAAACAGGCAAAGCCAAATCCTCCGGGTCGTCATTCGGGCCACCGGTCCGGCTCTTGAATGAGCCTTCCTCAATGGGTATCCGGTATAGCGCAGTCGCCTTACGCTCTTTTCGGTTGGGCGCGCGAACCTGTTCCCATCGCCCTGGCTCAATCTGGTTGATGACTGCCCGAAACGCGGCATCAAACTCGGCGTCTTCCGTCACCGGTGAAGCCTTCCCGAACAATACCAGCGATTCGTAGTTCGCACTATGATGGAAGGCGGACTTGGTCATCACCCATTCATTTGTCACCGCAAATGATATGCATAAGAGGTCCCCTGCATTCAGGCGTTTTGACAAACGCCCTCCGTTCAGCGTGTGCAGGTAGAGGTTATCATCCATCCGCCAAACCGTTAGTGGCACAATGCGTGGTTCACCTTGCTCCACAAACGCCACGTGGGCCGTTTTCAGGCGATCAATCAGCGCATAGGCCGGAGCGCGGTCATAGCTTGCCCGCTTAGGTGCGCGCTTCACCTGGCTGCGAGGGCAGCACGTTAGTGGGGATGAGTTTATCGTCGGTTCGTTTGTTGCCGTCATCGTCTGCTCCTGAAGGGCTGTGCGTCCAAAAGTACCCCGCTATTGAAAGCCACTTCTGATACCATAAGAAGAGCCAGATTATGATTTTTGTTAGGACCAGTTGGTATGATCGATGATATTCGCCTGACCAGTGAGGCACCGCTCCAAAAGCAGCTTTACCAGCAACTATCCGAGCGCATCCTGAAGCAGCGATTTCCAGCTGGGAGCCGTCTCCCTTCTAGCCGACAGATGGCTCTGGATCTTGGGATTAGCCGGAACACCGTGAACGCCGTGTATGATCAGCTCAAGGCTGAGGGATTCCTTACAAGCTCTGCTGGCAGGGGTATCTTTGTACATGAAGACATCAAGGCCGCGGTAAAACCGGCTGGACCAGGGCTGCAACAGCCAATAAAAAATGCTACTTCCCTTCCCCCATTGCCCGCTGTTCCTCGCAACAGGCTCAAAGCAGTGGACGACGCAAGCCTGCCGTTTCAGCCGGGGCTACCTGATCTGGATGCCTTCCCCATTCGAGCGTGGAACCGGATTCTCCATCATCAGGAGAGCCGTCGTGCCCTGAGAGGTTATGACACCATTCAGGGATATCAGCCACTTCGGAGTGCCATCGCCAGCTACTTACGGGCCTCTCGGGGCGTTCGCTGCGAAGAACATCAGATAATCATTACCAATGGTGCCCAGCAAGCGCTGTCCCTCATCGCCGATGTGTTTCTGCAACCTGGCGATCGTGTCTTGTGCGAGAACCCTGGATACAGGGGCGCCCGTAACGCACTGAGTCGTCGCAACAATCCCTTGGTTCCGGTCCCTTTGAGGAACCAGGTTCTGGATGTAAACGCACTCTCTGACCTGGGTCCTGCGAAACTTTTCTTTTGTACCCCAACTCATCAGTATCCGATGGGTGGCATCCTCGACCTGTCCCAGCGCATAGCGCTTGTACGGTGGGCGCAGCAAAATAACTGCTGGATTATCGAAGACGACTACGACAGCGAGTTCCACTTTTACAACAAACCCTTTGCCGCCATTCAGGGGATGTTCGACAACGCCCCGGTGCTCTATGTGGGTAGCTTTAGCAAAACGCTGATGCCCTCCCTACGGGTGGGCTACCTGGTGGTGCCAGAGTCCGTTGTCGAACCCTTGCTCTGGGCAAAACAGATTAATGGCGGGGAATCTCCTTTGATGACTCAGGCCACCATCGCCGAATTCATCGAAAGCGGCCAGTTCACGCGACACCTGCGCCGCATGCGCCAGCTTTACCGGGACAAATGGCAGCTTTTCCAGAAGCGATTAACGGAAGAGCTGGGAGGCCTGCTGCAGCCTGTGGCGGAAAGTGCCGGCATGCACCTGGTGGTGGAGGGAGATTTTGACGATGTGTCCGTCAGCCAGTGGCTGAAAACCCGGGGTTTTGGCAGTACGCCGCTGAGCGCCCACTTCATCGGACAACAACCCCGGAGTGGTCTGGTGATGGGTTTTGCCAGCGCCAATGAGCGCCAGATTGAAGAGTGTGTGGTTGCGTTAAGAGCGGGATTGGTGAATTTCTAGCCGGCCCAGGACCGCAAACTCTCAGTCAGGAAATCTGCAGCATCGAAATCCGGTGGCCGCTGGAAGGTGGTATCCAGTAATTGCACATCGCTGATGCGGTCCAGTCGGAACGAACGCATGGCCTGCCTGAGGTGGCAGAACCCGGTGACGTACCAACGCCCCTGACGGAACACCAGGCCGTAGGGATCAACGCTTCGATTTATCCCGCCATGGTCCTCGGAGTGATAGGTTAATCCGACCCTGCGCATAGCTTCCGCTGCAATCGTTAACGTTTGAAGGGCACGGTCGTCCAGGCTGGGTTCGCCTCTTGGCAGGATCACGCGGGTGGTATCACTGACGCCGCGTACGCGTTTTTTCAGGTTTGCGGGCATTACCCGTTCCAGTTTCGCCTGGACACTGGCAATGGCGGGTGCAGCATCCGTAAGGCCAAGCTGGCGGGCGGCCAGCAGCCCCAGCGACACCGCCAGGGTTTCCTCTTCGGTAAACATCATGGGTGGCAGCTTGAAGCCGGCCACCAGTCGGTAACCGCCATAGCGCCCCTGCTCCGTCATTATCGGGATCCCAAGCTCCTCCAATACCGTGATGTAGCGCCGGATTGTCCGCCGGTCCACGCCAAGCCGCTCGGCCAGTTCGGCACCGCCAATCTGGCCGTGTGCCTGCAATAATTCCAGCACAGTAAGCACCCGGGTTGTGGGACCAGACATAGTCGCCCTCCTGCTGGCAGCATTTTCCGGTGTTTGCATTAAAGATGCATTGTCAGGTTTATTTAGGACAGTTTCTCGCCTACATACAAATTAATCTGGCCCTGCAGTAACTCACATCACTGAAATACTGGCTTGAGAAGGAGATCAAACATGTCAGAGCTTACCTTTTACACCCACCCTATGTCCCGTGGCCGGGTAGTTCGCTGGATGCTGGAAGAAATTGGCGTTCCCTATACGGTAGAGACCATGCAGTTCGGCCCGGAGATGAAAACCCCGGAGTACCTGGCCATCAACCCCATGGGTAAGGTGCCTGCAATCAAGCACGGCAACACCGTCGTTACCGAAGTAGCGGCCATCTGCGCCTACCTGGCGGACCAGTTCCCCGAGAAAAATCTGGCGCCACCGCCGCACTCGATGGAACGCGGCCCCTACTACCGCTGGCTTTTCTTTATGGCAGGGCCCTTTGAAATGGCCACCAGTGCGCTGGCCTACGGCTGGAAAATCGATAGCAGCAACGTGCAGGCTGTCGGCTTTGGCCGCGTGGAGGACAGTGTCAATACCCTGGAAAAAGTACTCGGCCAAAGCCCTTATATCTGCGGCGATCACTTCACCGCGGCGGATGTGCTGGTCAGCAGTTACCTGTGGTGGGAAACGATGCAGAAAAATATTCCGCAGAATGAGGTATTTCAGGACTACATCAAACGCACGGAAAACAGGCCCGCCGCCCAACGTGCCAATGAACTGGACGATGCGCTGGCAGAGCATATGAGCGAGGGCCGTTTACCTGTCACACAATGAGTTTAACCGGGTTGGCCCGCCATTGATCGGTATACATCAACCATGGTGAGAACCACGGCTGTGCGGCTACGCACAGCCTCATCCCGGACTTCGGTAAACTCCTGCTCCGCGGCCAACACCTCGAAATAGCCCACAAACCCCTGTTCGTAACGCGCCCTTGCCAATTCAACTGCTTTCTCCGCATTGGTCACGGCCAGGGCCAGCCGCTCTTCCCTTTCCTGGGCCCGCCTGTACCGAACCAACCGCGTCTCGGTTTCTTCCAACGCTTCGAGCACAGTTTGCTGGTAGCTTGCCAACGCCGCACGGCTCTCTGCTCCGGCAGCCTCAATACGGGCCCTAACCTTCCCGTGGTCCAGGAAGGTCCAGTCTATGCCGAGGGCCACGCTGCGACTTTCAGCTGAGCTGGCGAACAGGTCGCTGGTGTCTGAAGCCAAAGTCCCGAGGAACCCACTCAATGTGAACCGGGGATACAGGTCCGCAGTAGCAACGCCAATGCGAGCGGTAGCCGCCGCCAGCCGGCGCTCTGCAGCAGCAACGTCCGGGCGCCGACGCAATACCTCACCAGGGCTGTCGACGGGAATAACTGGCAGGGTGTCCGGTAACGCACCGACCGCAGTCAGGGTATCCACCAGAGCCGTCGGCGGCTGCCCAACAAGGATTGCAATACGATGCATGGCTGCGCGCATGTTCGCTTGGAGGGTCGATAGTTCAGCGCGGTTACGTTCCAGTTGGGCGCGGGCACGTACCTCATCAAACTCTGTGCTCCGGCCTGCCTGAACCTGAGCTTCCACTATGTCCAGGGATTGCTGCCGCAGCGCGACACTCTGCAGTGCTACCTGATACTGCTGTTGCAGCCCTCGTAGCTCAAAGTAGTTGCTGGCTAACTGGCCCACCAGTGCTACCTGTATGGTGACAAGATCCGCACCAGTTGCTTCGAGTTCTGCCCTTTGAGCCTCACTGGCACGCCTCAGGCGACCAAACATGTCCAGCTCCCAACTGGCGGCAATACCCGCCTGATAACGTTGCACCCGGTCAGGGCCTGTTCCGGGAGGTGACCGTTCGATATCCGCCAAGTGCTGCTCAGCTGCCATGGCGCTGGCCGTTATGCTAGGCCATTGATCCCTCTGCGCGCCGTAAAGCAGCGCCGCCGAGCGCTCGTATTTTGCTATGGCGCCTTCAAGGGTGTGGTTCGCTGTCAGGGCCTGATCAATCAAATCATCCAGCATTGGATCCCGAAATCCCTGCCAGAAAAGCTGCTGCCCGGCATCTCGGGCTATCATCTTACGGCCCTCGGAGAAGCCCTCTGGCTCTGGGCTGGACGGCGCACGGTAGTCAGGGCCGACGGCGCAACCAGTCAGAAGCAGTAACACCACGGACATTGTGATCAGGTTATGCATGGCTACCTCCCGGGAGAGCATCGTTTTCAGGCCCCTCTTCACATTCGAGTGTGGACGTATGGTTGCTGTGCAGACGTTGACCTCCAGACAGCTTGCGTAATGCCACATAGAACACCGGTGTCAGAAACAGGCCAAACAGCGTGACCCCGATCATGCCGGCGAACACGGCGGTGCCCAGTGCCTGGCGAACCTCTGCGCCGGCGCCGGTGGCCAATACGAGGGGGACCACGGCGGCGGTGAAGGTAATCGAGGTCATGATGATGGGCCGAAGCCTCAGCCGGCATGCCTCAAGCGCCGCTTCCACAATCCCCCTGCCCTGCAGCTCGAGCTCCCGGGCGAACTCAACAATCAGGATGGCGTTCTTGCAGGCGAGACCTATCAGTACAACCAGCCCTACCTGGACGAAGATGTTATTGTCGCCGCCACCGAACCAGACCCCGATCATCGCCGAAAGCATGCACATGGGCACGATGAGGATAACCGCCAAAGGCAATGTCCAGCTTTCGTACAGGGCAGCCAAAACCAGAAACACCAGCAGGATCGCGAGCGGGAACACCACCAACGCAGCATTACTTTGGGTAGCCTGTTGGTAGCTCAGGTCAGTCCATTCGAAATCCATACCGGCCGGCAGCACTTGTTCCGCGAGTATCGTCAAGGTTTCCATGGCCTGGGCAGAAGACAGTATCCGGGGGTCTGCTTCGCCGGCAATATCTGCCGCAGGGTAACCGTTGTAACGCAAAACCGGGTCCGGGCCGAAGCTTTGCCGTATGTTCACCATTGACCCGATGGGCACCATCTCACCCTGTTCGTTGCGGGTACGCAGGCGGGCGATGTCCTCTACGCTGTCACGGTGCTGGGTCTCTGCCTGGGCAATGACCTGCCAGGTGCGGCCAAATCGGTTGAAGTCGTTCACATAGGTGGAACCAAGATACGTCTGCAAGGTATGGAAAAGCTCGGTCAGCGGCACTCCCTGGGCTTTGGCCTTGATTCGGTCCACTTCCACATCCAACTGGGGCACGTTTGCCTGATAACTCGTGATGGGATACCCCATACCCGGTGTCTGGCTGATTGCGCCCTGGAACTGGTTCACCGCATTCTGCAGGGCCCCATAGCCCTGGTTACCCCTGTCTTCCAGGAACAGCTGGTAACCCGAACCATTGCCCAACCCTAGAATTGGCGGTGGCATGAAGGAGAAAGCCAGTCCTTCCTTGAGCTCACCGATTTTCTGGTTGATCTGAGCATTGATCTCCCCCGCGCTAAGGCTGCGTTCGTCAAACGGTTTCAAGGGAAAGAACACCACACCGGTATTCGAGGTATTGGTGAACTGAAGCGCATTCAGGCCCGGAAAGGCCACGGCGTTGGCTACGCCATCCGTGTCCATGGCGATATCCACCACCTGCTGCAGAAGTTGGTCGGTGCGTTCAAGTGATGCGCCTTCCGGCAGTTTCACGCCGGCCATCAGGTACAGCTTGTCCTGAACCGGTATAAAGCCCGGAGGTACCGCCTTGAACATCAGCCCGGTGCCAGTCAGCAAAACCGCATACACCACAAACACCATGCCACGCCGGCGCAGTGACCGTGCCACTCCCGCTTCGTATTTCATGGCACTGGAGTTGAAGAATCGGTTAAAAGGCCGGAACAACCAACCGAAAAGCAAGTCGATGATCCGCTGTAGCCTGTCCTTGGGCGCGTCATGGGGTTTAAGCAGCATGGCTGCCAACGCCGGAGACAGTGTCAGCGAGTTGACCGTTGAGATCACGGTCGATATGGCGATGGTCACCGCGAACTGACGGTAAAACTGCCCCGTCACGCCAGACAGGAACGCCATGGGAACAAACACCGCGCACAGCACCAAACCAATGGCAATAATAGGTCCGGATACCTCTTTCATGGCCTGATGAGCCGCCGCCATGGAGCTCAGACCTTCCTCGATGTTTCGCTCGACGTTTTCCACGACGACGATGGCGTCGTCTACCACAATGCCGATGGCCAGCACCAACCCGAAAAGAGTCAGCGTATTGATGGAGTAGCCCAGGAGGTAGAGAGCTCCGAAGGTCCCGATCACCGAAACGGGCACTGCCAGCAATGGGATGATGGAAGCGCGCCATGTCTGCAGAAACAGGGTGACCACCAACACCACCAGTAACACCGCCTCCAGGAGTGTTGCTACGACAGACTTGATTGAATCGCTGACAAATATGGTTGTGTCATAAACCGCCTCGTACTCCACACCGGCCGGGAATCGATCGGCCAGTTCATCCATGGTCTCGATTACCTCGTCACGGATGTTCAGCGCGTTTGCCTCCGGGGCCTGAAAGATGCCGATGGCCACGGCATCCTTTCCGTCCAGCTTGGAGCGGAGGGTGTAATTGTTGGCGCCCATCTCCAGTCGGGCCACATCCTTCAACTGAAGAATCTCGCCGTTCGCGCCGCGTTTAAGAACGATGTCGCCAAAATCTTCCACCGTTTCCAGACGGCCCTTCGCATTGATCAATGTGAGGAAATCACTCTCCGGGGCGGGCTCGGCGCCTATCTGGCCTGCGGACACTTGAACGTTCTGTTCACGCATGGCATTGATCACGTCGCTTGCCGTCAACCCACGGGCGGCAATCCTTTCAGGGTCAAGCCATGCACGCATGGCATAGTCGCCTCCTCCGAATATCTGGGCGTCTCCCACTCCCTGGATCCGTGCCAGGCGGTCGCGAACGTGCAGGCGCGCATAGTTGCGCAAATAGAGCGTGTCATAGGTGCCATCGGGCGATGTGAGGTGAACCACCATCAGAAAGGTTGGAGACTGTTTCTGGGTAGTTACTCCCTGGCGGCGAACCTCCTCCGGTAACCGGGCAAGCGCCTGGCTCACCCGGTTTTGCACTCGAACGGTTGCATCTTCCGCGTTGGTCCCTGGTCGGAAAGTCACGGTCATCTGCAGGACACCATCCGATCCGGCAACCGATTTGTAATACATCATGTCTTCCACACCGCTGATCGCCTCTTCCAGGGGTGTAGCGACAGTTTCGGCGATTTCCTTGGGATTGGCGCCCGGATAGACCGTACGTACCACAACGGAAGGCGGCACAACTTCCGGATACTCACTAATCGGCAAATTGGGAATCGAGATCAGGCCGATGGCAAATATGATGATCGATAGGACGGCTGCGAATATCGGTCGATCTACAAAGAATCGGGACACGTTCATCGGGACAACTCCTGCGCTATAGCAACCGCCCCTGCATTCCGGGCCGGCGCCCTCATGGCAACGAGCTGTGGCTTGACCTCCATGCCGGCGCCGAACACCTTCTGCACGCCGTTGACAATGACCCGCTCGCCACTCTCAAGACCTTCGTTAATCACCAGAAGATCTTCTATTTGCCGCCCGGTTTTGACGTGTCGGGGCACAACCCGGTTGTGCTGATCCACCACGTAAACGAATCGTCGGTCTTGATCGGCCATCACCGCTTTACGGCTGATCAGCAGGGCATGGTTAAGTTCGGCCACGGGCATTTCCACATGGGCAAACTGGCCAGGTCTGATGTCACCGTCCGGATTTTCCAACACCGCACGATACTGCAAGGTGCCGGTTCCGGGGTTAAGTTGGTTGTCGACGAAGTCCAGCCTGCCCATGTACTCGCGATCGCTTCCATCTCCCAGCGAGACACGCACACCCCGAAACGAATCCTCGGCGAACAGTGTCTGGCTCCGTATAGCGGATTTCTCATTTACCTCGAAGTAGACGTGTACAGGGTCAACGGATACAACCGTCGTAAGCAGGGTTTGGTCAGCATTTGCAAGGTTTCCCTGGGTTACCACCGCCCGCCCGGCGCGGCCGTTGATTGGCGCCGTCACCTGTGTGTATTTCAAATCAAGCTCGGCGCTCTCCAGCGCAGCCTCGGCGGCCTGCACCCCGGCACGGGCACTCATTAAGGCCGCATGGCGTTGGTCGTACTCTTCCCTGGAGATGGCACGTCCGTCCATGAGTTTCCTGGCCCGATCAGCTTCGCCGGTGGCCAAGGTCAACTGGCTGTTGGCGAGAGCCAGCTCGGCAAGCGCAGCCTGTTTGCGTGCCTGATATGGACGCGGGTCAATCTGAAAGAGAAGGTCACCCGCGCTCACCGGTTCACCTTCTTCAAAAGCAACCTGATGGATATAGCCACTGACCCTTGGTCGCATTTCCACGGTTTCCGGTGAGGCTATTCGACCGGTAAAGGATTCCCAGAGGGTGACCGGCTCCACCAGAACTTCCGCAACATCCACCTCGGGTGGAGGTGGCATGGTCATCGCCTCATCGCTTTGAGCCTTACAACCACTCAATAGCACCGCCAGTGCCGCGACCACACCAACGGTTTTGGTGAAACTACTCGCTTTTCCTGAAATCAGACTTTCCATGGTTTCTCGCTCCAGTATCTGGACTACCTTTTGGGCTGTCCTGGTTGCCAAGCAGTCGGTTGGATTGCTTGTTTAGTCGGTTGAGGGAAAACGGATTCGACACGCAGCCTAATTCCTCAAGTTAACTTGAGGTCAATAGAGCAAATCCAGGTGTTGGCTATGCATGAAATAGTGCTGGCCTATGAACTTCGGTGGTGCTTTCCCCAACAGGCCATTTACGATAAAGAGAGACTGGTTAAAAACGGTAGCGGGTTACTGCGGGAAGCTTGCCTGATTCTGTCAGGCGGCCTGCACTCTGATAATAGGGGTTGTCAATTTCTGCGGCGTCATTGCCTGATTCTGCAAAATCAGGTGAGCCTTCGTACATTTCAGGGTATGAAGAATTATACTGCCCCGAAAGGGAGGACACCGATGACGGCCATCATTCCGGAGATTGCTGGCAATCTCTCAGTCAGCTTGCAACAACAGCTTGCCCGGGTCGCCAGTCAATGGACGACACATCAGGGCATTCAGGGAACTGCCATTGATGGGCTGGAACTGATTCGCTGTAACGAGCCATCCAGCTGCGGTTCCAGTGTTTACGAACCGTCACTCTGTTTTGTGATTCAGGGCACCAAGAGCATCCAGTTAGGTGATCGCCAAATCACTTATGAACCGTTGTCCTATCTGGCCAGTTCGGTCCATCTTCCAGTGCTGGGGCGTATCATTGAGGCCTCGGATGAGCGCCCTTATCTGGCAGCAAAGCTTAAGGTAGACCCTCAGGAGGTTGCCGAGCTGGTTCTGGAAATGGGTGAAAAAGCCCCTCCCTTGCAGCCAGGCGAGTCCTGCCCGGAAATACAGTGTGGTCTCTGTGTATCCTCTATGGGCGAAGAGTTGCAGGGAGGGCTTTACCGGCTACTTCGCCTCTTGGACTATCCGGAGGACATTCCCATCCTGGCGCCATTGGCTCGCAGGGAGATCATCTACCGGGTGCTGGTTGGTGAAATGGGGTCCAGGATGCGAAGATTTGCGGCCTCCGACACACACGCCCATCGGATTTCAACCGTTATCTCGGCGCTGAAGGATCATTATGCAGAACCTTTGCGCATCAGTGAGCTGGCGGAAGCTGCCAACATGAGCGAATCCACCCTGTATCACAGCTTCAAGCAAGTGACGCGGATGTCACCGCTGCAGTTCCAGAAAAAACTGCGCCTGCACGAAGCCCGAAGGCTAATGCTAACAGAAGGCCTGGAGGCCGCTACTGCCAGCTACAGAGTGGGTTACGAGAGTCCATCCCACTTTAGCCGCGAATACAGCCGCATGTTTGGAGCACCACCCAAAGCCGACGTCACATTACTTCGTGGAGAGTGGGAAATACCCGACCCTGTTTTCTGATCGATACAAGACTGATGGCTAGCCATTCATCCATCGGCATGTTGCCGAACTTTGCTCACGATTGCTCCATCAGTGGAAAATCCACCTCATCCATTGAATCTCCGAGGAAGTCCAACAGTGCCCTGACCGCAGGCAACAATCCCCTGCGGGACGGAAATACCGCATGAAGTATTCCACCCCTTGGCTGCCAACCCGGTAGCACATTGATCAATCGTCCCTCAACCAGGTCCCGACCACCTACAATCAACGGCATACGCACTACTCCCAAGCCCCCCAGGGCCGCCTGTCTGAGTGTAAACACATCGTCAGTGACAAGCCTGGGCGAATGCCGCACCTGCGCCGTGGCGCCACCCGGTCCATCCAGGCACCAGATGTGTTTGCCGTCGGATTGTTCAAAATCCAGGCTCGGCAGATTTGCCAGCTCATCCGGATTCTCAGGTTTGGTGTAATGGTTGAAGAAGTCCTTGGATGCCATCAAACATTGCGGGCTTTTTGACAGCACCTTCATGGTAAGCCCGCTGTCTTCCAACGGTGGAAATCGGACCCGTAGCGCCAGGTCCAACCCCTCTTTCAGGACATCCACCCGGCGGCTGGTGGCGTCAATCTCGACTTTCACCTCCGGGTATTTGGCCATAAAGCGCACTAACAGCTGGCCAACATGAAAATAGATCAAGCCTGGCGGGCAGCTCATCCGGATTACCCCCCTGGGCTCCGCCCGTGATCGATCTATCACCTCCTGAGCCGCCTCAGCCTCCACCAACATGGCCACACAGTGACGGTAATACTCCTGCCCCAGCTCTGTGATGGTAAAGCGTCGTGTAGAGCGATTGATCAACCGAGTGTCCAGGCGGTCTTCCAGCATCGCGATACGACGGCTCAGTTTGGATTTGGGCACGCCAAGCGCCCTTCCCGCCGGCGCAAAGCCACCGTGGTCCACCACCTTGACGAAATAAAAGAGGTCGTTGAGATCCTGCATATCGGCCATCGTCCTGAAATTGGAACGGTGAGTATAGATTTTGCCATCTACTCACGCCAACCGTCCGAGCCTATGCTGGCCTTATTGGCACTGCAGGCGAACATTACTTCCCAAAGGGGGGCATCATGCTGAAATCAATCCTTTCTACCTACACGGCACCTCGAGGCCATTGGGTCGGTAACGGATTTCCTGTCCGCTCCCTTTTCTCCTATGACCGCCAGGGCGCAAGCAACATCAGCCCTTTCCTGCTACTTGATTATGCAGGCCCTGCAGATTTCTCACCCTCAGATAATCGCCGTGGCGTGGGTCAGCACCCTCACAAGGGTTTTGAGACGGTCACGCTGGTCTATCAGGGCGAGCTTGAGCATCGCGATTCTACTGGCAGCGGCGGCCTGATTGGTGAGGGTGACGTGCAGTGGATGACGGCCGGTTCAGGCATTGTGCATTAGGAGTTTCATTCTCCCGCCTTCTCCGAGAACGGCGGCACCCTGGAAATGGTTCAGCTCTGGGTAAACCTGCCAGCCGGGCATAAAGAAACGCCTGCGGCCTACCAGACGCTGTTGAACAAGGATATCCCCCGGGTATCCCTAGACAACGTCAATGGTCATTTGCGGGTTATCGCTGGCGATTTTCAGGGCCACCTAGGGCCGGCACACACCTTTTCGCCCATCAATGTCTGGGATATGGATCTGGAGCCCGGCAGCGAGTTGTCTTTACCCGTGCCGGAGGGTGACACCACCCTGCTGGTGGTTCTGAGCGGTACGGTGATGGTAAACGGCACCGATGTCATGCGAGAAGCGGAACTGGCGAGCTTCGCCCGCCGGGGGAACGAGATTCAACTGGTAACCAACAACTGCTCACGGTTGCTCCTTCTCAGCGGCACGCCCTTAGACGAACCGGTTGTAGGCCACGGTCCATTTGTTATGAACAACGACGAGCAAATCCGACAAGCCATTCTAGACTTTCAGAATGGAGTGTTCGGCAACCTGAACCGCCAGTAGCCAATTGGCTCATTGGCTGTGCCCCGGCAAATGTCGCCGGTTATTGATAAAAAACGAAAAGGAGAACGAACATGTCTTTTAAATACAATCGTTTGAACAAGGACGATGTTGCTCTGCTCATGGTAGACCACCAGTCCGGACTGTTGTCTCTGGTTCGGGATTTCTCGCCAGACGACTTCAAGAACAATGTGCTGGCGCTGGCAGACATTGCCAAGTTCTTTGATATCCCGACCATCCTGACCACCAGTTTCGAAAATGGACCGAATGGCCCGCTGGTGCCGGAATTGAAGGAAATGTTCCCGGATGCGCCGTATTTTGCGCGGCCCGGTCAGATCAACGCCTGGGATAATGAGGACTTCGTGAAGGCGGTAAAAGCCACCGGTAAGAAACAGCTGTTGATTGCCGGCGTGGTGACCGATGTGTGTGTTGCCTTCCCCACACTCTCAGCCCTGGAAGAAGGCTACGAAGTGTTTGTGGTAACCGACGCCTCCGGCACTTTTAACCAGACCACCCGCGATGCCTCATGGAGCCGAATGGAACAGGCCGGCGCACAACTGATGAACTGGTTCAGCGTTGGCGGCGAACTGCACCGTGACTGGCGCAACGACATCGAAGGTTTTGGCGGCATCCTGGCCAAGCACCTGCCCCATTACGCCAACCTTATGCAAAGCTACGGCGCCCAGCAGGGGTAATCGCCTGAAATTACAACCCACAGGGATCGTGGGTTTTGGTTGGCCAACGTGATACCGCCAACTCACTGAATCACGCTGCGGGGTACTCCCATGTCTGACGCCACACCCAACGTGCACTATAGTAGCGGGAGAACGATTTACATTCGGCACTCTGTTAAGGCCGACCAGAGAGACCGTTATGAAACCTGGCTAAGACAGATCATCAATGCGGCAGCCGAGTTTCCCGGTCATCAAGGCGTGCATATCGTTCGCCCGCCTACCGGGCAACACACTTTTGAAATTTCTGTACGATTTTCTGGCCGGGCCGAAGCTGAAGCGTGGTTAGATTCTGATATTCGGAAGGAATTGATCAGTGAGATACGTACGGCGCTCGAATCTCAGGAGCAGGTTGAGATCAAGACGGGTATCGATTTCTGGTTTACGCCACCAGCATCCACTGCTCCACAGCCTACGCGCTGGAAACAGTGGGCACTGACCACGGCCGTGATCTGGCCACTAACCATGGTTGTTCCCGCCGTTTATAGACCAGTATTTGATTTAATACCGGTTCTGGGGGTCTGGGGCGTACGACATGGTATTGTAGCCGCCACCATTGTTGGCCTCGTTGTTTATCTGATTATGCCAAGGCTGGTTCGCCTGGTGGCGGGCTGGTTGTTCCGCTAATCACTCACAATACATTTATAAACTGGAGCCGATTATGAGCAATCTCTCACCACAAACCGAATTCGACTGCCCAATCACCAAAGAATGCGGCGCTCTGGTTCAACTCCTGCAGCCTCGTGAACGAGACCTCGGCGGCTTTTCAGTCCGGCGGGTTCTTCCGGTGGTGGGGCAAAAGATGATCGGGCCCTGGATTTTCTTTGATCACATGGGCCCTGCGCACTTTCCTGCCGGCGACGGCATCAATGTGCGCCCTCACCCGCATATTGGTATCGCTACGGTCACTTACCTGTTTGAAGGCGAAATACTGCATCGCGATTCCCTCGGGAGCCTGCAACCCATCCGCCCGGGCGATATCAATCTGATGGTGGCCGGGCATGGTATTGTGCATTCGGAACGGGAACGCCCGGAGATTACCGCAACTGATCACACACTCCATGGCTTGCAGCTGTGGCTGGCGTTGCCTGAGGCGGAAGAAGAAACAGATCCCGCCTTTTACCACTACCCGGAGAGCACCGTGCCCTCCATGTCGGTCGGTGATGTGCCAGTTCGCGTGATGATGGGGACCGCCTATGGTGAAACCTCACCGGTGAAGGTGTTTGCCGACACCCTTTATATAGAGGCCTGGCTGAAGCCTGGCCAAAAGCTTACCTTGCCGGACGCCCAGGAACGAGGTCTCTATGTGGCCAAGGGTCGGCTCCTGGCAGGCGGAACAGAGATTCCCGAGTTCTCCATGGCTGTTCTGTCAGAGCAGCAAGGCGTCACCGTTGAAGCCTTGGAAGAAACGCGGCTCGCAGTGATTGGTGGCGAGCCCCTTGGTAAACGGTTTATCGAGTGGAACTTCGTTTCCAGTCGTAAGGAGAGAATTGAAGAGGCTAAACGGGATTGGGAAAACAGCCGATTTCCCTCCGTTCCTGGCGATGAGGATGAGTATATCCCTCTTCCGGGCTAGGTAAACCTGTTACAACCAGCGTCGAACTTCCGCCGAATACTGGTGGTACTGCTCTCCGAAGAGTGCCCGCATATGCCGCTCCTCGGGCTTGATCTGAAAGCGGTTCATATAAAGCACGTACAGTGGAAGCAGCAATGCTGCGAATACACTGCCGAGATATAATCCCCAGGCTGCCAGAATCGCCAGAAATCCCACGTACATGGGGTTTCTGGTGTGGCGATACACACCCTTGACCACCAGGCTGTTCGCCTGATCAGGTGTGCGCGGGTCCACCGTCGTGCCTGCGCGCCTGAAAGCCAGAACGCCCAGTAACGCGAGGGCTACCCCGGTCATCAACACAATCGCACAAAGAAAGAGCCTCCCCGGAAAAGCGAAGTACCCGGAAGGCAGCACCCTGGAAACTGCCCACATAGCGGCTCCGAAGAGAACCGTCAGGATAACCGGTGGAACTTTGAGCTCAAGCGTTATCACTTGTCGTTCCCTTCCCCTTTATTTAACCGGACAGTTTTGATGTGATGCCGAGTGATTTATTGGCAGCATCCCGTACTTCCCGATACCGTTCCGCATTGTTGATCAACGTCTCGAGATTATCTTCGGGGAACATTTCTTTGAGCTTGGCGAGGGTATCTTCCCTGGAGACTATCGCTGGCAAGAGCTGTTCAACCGCCCGAAGCATCACTTCCGGTGACACCGAAGCACCGGGGGATGCCCCTAAAATGGTGCCGTAGGTTTTGTCGGAAGACACGATAATTTCCGTCCCCATCTGCAAATCGCCATCCTTGATGATCTGAACCCGCTGCCCTGCCTCAACAGGCTTCCAGTCAAATTTTTCGCTCAGGCCGGGCGCGAATTTGTCCAACGCACTTAGCATGCTTTTCTCTCCCTTGAAGGTCTCAGACACCAGATACTTGACCAAAGGGAAATGCTCGAGAGCTACGTTCAAAAGTCCCGGAATATCGTGAATTCGCATGGATCGAAGATAATCGATAAAGCCTCTGCCTTTTTCCAGCACGGGCTTAAAGGATGCGAATGGGCCAAACAGAAGGTAGTGTTGGCCATTATCGACCCGTAAATCCAGATGCGGAACAGACATGGGTGGCGCACCAACCTCGGCCTTACCATAGGTCTTCGCCCGGTATCTATCTGCCTGTTCTGGGCTGATCTTGGCCTGCAGGAAGCGTCCGCCAACAGGAAAGCCGGTAAACCGGCGCGCAAAAGGCAAGTGGCTCTTTTTTAGTATCGGGAACGCACCGCCGCCAGCACCGACAAACAGCACATCTGTTCGGTGCTGATCAGGCTTGCCGTGGGTTAGGGTTTCCACTAGCCAGCTACCTGCAGGACTACGGTGTACCCTCTTTACATGTACTCCGTACTCGATTTTGACGCCCAACTGGTTTGCCGCATAGTTAGCCATGTGTTGGGTCAATGCTCCAAAGTTTACGTCCGTGCCGGTTTCAATGACGGTTGCAGCCATTTTCTGGTGCCTTGGGCGACCATCCATGGTGTAAGGAATCCAGTCCTTAATTTCATCAAAATCTTCGGAGAACCGCATTGCCTCAAAAAAGTGATGGGCAGACATCTGCTCGAAGCGCAGCTTTAACTCTTCAATCGCCGCTTCGTCCACGATCGTGCAATGTTTGGTCTGATTGATGAAACTGGCTGGATCCTTGATGGCCCCTTTTTCGACGAGATAAGCCCAGAACTGTTTGGCGACATTGAATTGCGCATGTATCTTCAGAGCTTTCTCAACTGAAATTACCTCCTCATCTACGGGCGTGTAGTTCAACTCACAGTTGGCTTCATGGCCGGTACCCGCATTATTGAACACCCACGAGTTGCCCTCGCCGGCGCTCTCCAGGCGTTCCAGAATGGTTACGTCCAACTCCGGGGCCAGTTCCTTTGCCAGGATGGCAAACGTCGTTCCCATAATGCCTGCGCCGATGATGGTTACTTTCATAGAGATAGCCGCCAGTGTCCGTTTGAGTGTCTTTAACTGAAATATCTTCCGCAGAACCTAACATAATTCCAGAAGGCTCGATAACGACATCAGAATAGGCTACTATGGACCTGTATATTTATACAGTTATCCATAAACAGCGAGGAATCTTCTTAATGGCTGTTCAATCTTTGTTCTACTCAGACCGCGACGGACTCGAAATGGCACTCAAGAATCCCGACTCGATGCTTTTCACTTCCAAAGCCGAAGCTGATGCCCGCGATAAAATGCTGGAGCTCTCGGAGAACATCCAGCTCTGGTTTGAGAAGAAGATCCCTGACATGCCTGAGCAACTGGCGGAGCAATGCGCCCTGCTGATTGCTGAGAACAAGGACCTGTTCCAGAAAGCACTGAAGAAGCCGGAGATCCTGGCTGAAGCCGAGACTCCGGCTGACTAGAAACGAAGGCCCAGGCCAACACTGGCCGGTGTGACAATCCACTGGTAGGCGACTTCCAACGGCTGCGTACCAATGTTTACTGTCACTGGTTTGCCGTACCCCGCCATGGAGTCAGGCTGGGTGCGTATAGCAACCTCGTTGACCAACATACCCACGGCAAAGTTAATGGCACCGTCTTCCGGGCGGTCATCAATCACGCCAATGGTTAGACCTGCTGCCAGATTCACCGCAAGCGGCAGCATTCTGGCATCCAGACCTTGCCGGCTACGCTCCTGTCGGGCCAGCTCTTCCCTCAGCGCTTCTGCCAGTTTCAAGTGCTCGGCGTCATCGGAGGCTGACGCCGCAGCCGCTCTATACTTTTTTAACGCAGGGCGATGGGGTTGGGGGTTCAGGTAGAGATTGCCCAGCGCCAATACCGATTTGACGGCAGACACCCGGGCATCAAACCGGTCATCCGCATCTGATGCATTTCGGGAAACCACGCCATAAGCCACGGCTGCGCCGCCGTAAATGCCAGCCCAGGTGTTGGTCCATACCTTGTCGTGCTGGGCGGCGTCACGGAACCCGGCTTCCAGCTGATGAACGCGGTCCTGTTGTGCCGATGTCATGCCATGAGCGGGTGTTAACGAGAGAAGCCAGAGAGCGACAACGCCCATAACAATGATCGACTGACTGGCACCCTGTAACCGCACTGACATGAAGCCCCTCTCACCATAAAGTAAATCGTGTAAGTTAAAGGTTCAGCCACCTCGGAAATGTGAGCCGGGTGGGAAAACCGTATTTCTCTCAAGGTTTTTGTTCGTACACTGGTCTGAAAATCGATGTTAACGTAACAACTTCCGTACCACGGAATACCATTCAGCAAGGAGTCTCTAATGGCCAACACCCGCGCATACGCTGCCACAAGCCCTACTTCCGGCATGGCGCCCTACTCCTTTGACCGGCGCGCGCTGAGACCAGACGATGTCGCCATTGAAATTGATTACTGCGGCGTTTGCCACAGTGACCTGCATACCGTCGAGAACGACTGGGGCGGATCCCAGTATCCCGTTGTTCCTGGCCACGAAATCATTGGCCGTGTCACTGCCGTAGGCCAGGATGTTACCCGCTACCAGCCCGGTGACCTGGTGGGCGTAGGCTGCATGGTTGATAGCTGCCGCACGTGTTCTGCCTGCGATTCGGGGCTGGAGCAATACTGTATTGAAGGCTCCACCATGACGTACGGCAGCCTGGATCGCCACGATGGCACCGTCACCCATGGCGGTTACTCCGAGAAAATCGTGGTAAGCGATCGTTTCGTGGTACGCGTGCCGGAAAACCTGGACCCCGCCAGCGCTGCACCGCTCCTGTGTGCCGGTATCACCACTTACTCCCCGCTTAAGCACTTCAAAGTCGGCAAGGGCCACAAAGTGGGCGTTCTTGGTATGGGAGGCCTGGGCCACATGGGTGTGAAGCTGGCCAAGGCCATGGGGGCGGAAGTCACCATCTTCACCCGTTCAGAAAACAAAGTGGCGGAGGCGAAGAAGCAGGGTGCTGATCACGTCATCATTTCCACAGACAAGGCGCAGATGAAGGCCGCTGCGGATTCCTTCGACTTCCTGCTCGACACCATTCCCGTGGCCCACGATCTCAACCCTTACCTGAAGTGCCTGAAATACGATGGCACTCATATTCTGGTAGGGCTGCTGACGCCTGTGGAGCCCGCACTCCAGGCGGGACTGTTGGTAACCAAGCGGCGGGTGGTTGCCGGTTCGCTGATCGGCGGTATGCCGGAAACCCAGGAAATGCTGGATTTCTGTGCGGAACACAACATTACCTGTGACGTTGAAATGCTGGACATCCGCAACATCAATGACGCCTACGAGCGACTGAAAAAGAGCGACGTGAAGTACCGCTTCGTGATCGATATGGACACGCTCAAGCAAGGCTGATTACCACCCATTAACACCCCGGGTTGGCATTGTGTCGCCCGGGTGGTCTTTGACAATCCGCTAATAACCATTCCGGTTGCAAAGGGTTAGCATGGGTCTATTGTTATCGTAATCGACCCTGGACACAGCGCATGACTTTTGCACGCATTGCCGGAACCGGCTCCTACCTGCCGGACAACATCGTTACCAATCGCGACCTGGAGCAGAAGGTGGACACCTCTGACCAATGGATTCGCGAGCGCACCGGCATTGAACAACGTCACATAGCCCTGCCCGGCCAGTCCACTGTGGATCTGGCAGAGCAAGCCGCACTGCGGGCCATCGAAGCCGCCGGCATTGAGGTAACGGATATTGACCTTATTGTTTTTGCTACCACCACCCCGGATAAGGTTTTTCCGAGCTGTGCCTGTATTCTCCAGGCCAGGCTTGGTATTCAGGGTTGCCCGGCCTTTGATATCCAGGCGGTATGCAGCGGCTTTATCTATGCCCTGGCAACCGCTGAGAAGTTCATAAAAACCGGCACCAGTAAGAAGGCACTGGTCATCGGCGCTGAGGTGTTCTCCAGAATCATCAATTGGGAAGACCGGGGAACCTGCATCCTGTTCGGTGATGGTGCCGGTGCAGTAATTCTTGAGGCCAACGAAGAAACCGGAATTTTGTCCACTCACCTCCACGCCGATGGCCGCTACGAGGATCTGCTACACGTTCCTTGCGGCGTATCTAATCACTTCGATGCCATAAAGGCAGGCAATGCGTTTGTAGAAATGAAAGGCAACGAGGTGTTCAAGGTTGCCGTAAACACCCTTGGGCAGATTGTGGATGAAACCCTGCAGGCCAACCAGATGCAAAAATCCGACATCGACTGGCTGGTACCACATCAGGCAAACCTGCGTATCATTGCCGCCACGGCCCGAAAACTGGATATGTCCATGGACCAGGTTGTGGTGACCGTTAATCGTCATGGCAACACCTCCGCAGCGTCCATTCCTCTGGCGCTGGATGAGGCCGTTCGGGATGGACGCATCAAACGGGGTGAAACCGTTCTGCTGGAGGCCTTCGGCGGAGGGTTCACCTGGGGCTCCGCATTGCTGAAATACTGATCAGGGACGGCGCCCTCATTCCCGAAAGCGCTATTATTATTTTCTTTTAGTATTTTTGGTTCTTAAAAAACTTTGTTAGATTGCTTCTCAGATTCACTATTTCCGGTTCTGAGGAGCGTCTGATGAAACAACTGCTTAAAGGATTTGCACTGGGCGCCGCCCTGCTTTCCGCCCAGCCTGCACTGGCCGCTGACAGAGAGCTTCTCAACACCTCCTACGATATCGCCCGGGAACTGTTCGCGGCCTACAACGTGGAGTTCCAGAAACACTGGCAGGAAAAAACCGGTGAAACGGTCAACATTCGTCAGTCCCACGCTGGCTCCTCCCGCCAGGCGCAAGCCATCATTCAGGGCCTCAAGGCAGACGTAGCCACCTTTAACCAGGTTACCGATATCGACATCCTGCACGAACGCGGTCAACTGATCCCGGAAAACTGGGCAGAGCGTTTGCCAAACAACAGCTCCCCCTACTACTCCACCATGGCGTTCCTGGTGCGCAAGGACAACCCGAAGAATATCCAGAACTGGGATGACCTGGTTCGCGAAGATGTTGCCCTGGTCATGCCTAATCCGAAAACATCCGGTAATGGTCGTTATACCTATCTGGCTGCTCTTGGTTATGCCCAGGATGCCTATGGTGACGATGAGGCAAAAATCGACCAGTTCATGGCCAGTATGCTTGGCCAGGTTAGAGTCTTCGACAGCGGCGGCCGTGGCGCCACCACCACCTTTGTTGAACGCGGCATTGGCGATGTGCTGCTGACCTTTGAATCCGAGGTCCTGAACATCGCCGATCGTTTCGAGAACGGCGAATATGAAGTAGTCACCCCCAAGGTCAGTTTCCTTGCCGAGTTTCCTGTGACCTGGATTGATGATTACACCCGCCAGAACGGGACTGAAGAACTGGCAAAAGAGTACCTGAGCCATCTGTATTCTGAAGATTCCCAGCGCTTGCTGGCCGGGTTCAACTACCGGGTCCATAACCAAAAGGTTATCGAGGAAAACGCAGACCGTTTCCGTGAGCTGAAGTTGAAATCCATCGATGAGATTGCTGGCGGCTGGGAAAACGCCATGAGCAAGCATTTCAGCAGCGGTGGCAAACTCGACCAGTTACAACGGCGTCGGTAAGAGGCTGAGATGTCTGCTCCCGCTCAAGTGAGCGCCGCCCCAGCGTGGCGCTTTTCAGGTCGTAGCAAACGGGTATTGCCGGGGTTCGGTTTGAGCCTCGGCATTTCGCTGTTTTTCGTCAGCCTGGTTTTATTGCTCCCGTTATCTGGCCTGGTGGTGGAAACATCCGGCATGACCTGGGATCAGTTCTGGTTCACCATCACCGATCCCCGGGTGGTTGAATCCTACAAGGTGACGTTATGGACGGCTCTGGCCGCATCGCTGTTTAACGGTGTCTTTGGCTTGTTATTGGCTTGGGTTCTGGTGCGTTATGACTTCCCGGGCAAGCGCATACTGGATGCCTTTGTCGACCTGCCGTTTGCGCTGCCTACCGCGGTTGCCGGCATCACCCTGGCTACCCTGTTTGCCCAAAACGGCTGGTACGGCCAATGGCTGGCCAAACTGGGCATTGAAGTGGCGTTCACCCCGTTGGGTATCGTTGTTGCCATGGCGTTCACCAGCATTCCCTTTGTGGTGCGCACTGTGCAGCCGGTACTCGAGGAATTGTCACCGGCGGACGAGGAAGCCGCGGTCAGCCTTGGGGCCTCCGATGGCCGGGTGTTCCGCAAGGTCATCTTTCCGTCGTTGTGGCCTGCGCTGGTCACCGGCATTGCGCTTTCCTTCACCCGCAGCCTGGGTGAATTTGGCGCCATCATATTCATTGCCGGCAATACCCCCTACGTCAGCGAAGTCACCAGCCTGATGGTATTTATCCGGTTGCAGGAGTACGACTATGCTGCGGCCAGTGCCATTGCCTCGGTTGTTCTGTTGGCTTCACTGGTACTGCTATTTGCCATCAACCTCTGGCAGGGCCGATACCTGCGCCGCCTGGAGGGCCGATAGATGGCAGCTGAACATCATCGCGTCGGCGATCAACCCTGGGTGCGCCGCCTGCTCATTGGTACTGCGGTTCTGGTGTCGCTTGTTCTACTGGTGATTCCGGTGGTGGTCATTTTCTTCCAGGCCCTGAGTGCCGGCTGGAGCACCTTTACCGGTAACGTGCTGGACCAGTTCACCCTGCACGCCATCGGCCTGACCCTGCTGGTTGCAGCACTGACGGTGCCACTCAATCTCATCTTCGGTACTGCCCTCGCCTGGGCCGTTACCAGGTTCCGGTTTCCAGGCCGGAAACTGCTGGTGACCCTGATCGATATTCCCTTTGCCGTTTCACCGGTAATCGCCGGCTTGCTGTATCTGTTGCTTTACGGCCGGAACGGTTGGCTCGGCGGCTGGCTGGCCACCCACGATGTCCAGTTGATGTTTGCCTGGCCGGGCATTGTCATGGTCACCGTATTTGTCACCTGCCCGTTCGTTGCCCGCGAGCTCATCCCGCTGATGCAACAGCAAGGCAGTGAGGAAGAAGAAGCCGGCGTGGTTCTGGGCGCTTCTGGCTGGCGTATTTTCCGGAAGATTACCCTGCCTAACATCAAGTGGGCGCTGATCTACGGCGTAGTACTGACCAATGCCCGCGTCGTGGGTGAATTCGGTGCCGTGTCTGTTGTTTCAGGCAATATTCGCGGTGAAACCAATACCTTACCGCTTCATGTTGAACTGCTTTATCAAGATTATAACGTGGTAGGCGCCTTCGCCAGTGCCGCCCTGCTGGCAACCATTGCCATCCTGACGTTAGTCGTTAAAGCCTTTGTAGAGTGGCGCCAATCCCGCCCAACGATCCTGACGCCCGAGAAAGGAGGTGTCTGATATGAGCATCACTATCGACCAGATTTCCAAAACCTTCGGCCGTTTCCAGGCGCTGAAAGACGTTTCGCTGGAGATTCCTGAAGGTAAACTGACCGCGCTTCTGGGGCCGTCCGGCTCGGGCAAAACCACGCTGCTGCGGATTATCGCCGGGCTTGAATCTTCGGACTCTGGCCGAATCCTGTTTGGCGGCGATGACGTCAGCAACCTGCACGTTCGGGATCGTAATATTGGCTTCGTGTTTCAGCACTACGCCCTGTTCCGTCATCTTACCGTGGCAGAGAATATTGCATTCGGCCTGGAGTCCCTGCCCCGCAAACAGCGGCCGACAAAATCCGAGATACGCCAGCGGGTGGCCAAACTGCTGGAGATGATCCAGTTACCGCAACTGGCTGACCGATATCCGGCGCAATTGTCCGGTGGCCAGAAGCAACGGGTGGCCCTGGCCAGGGCCCTGGCAACTCAGCCCCGTATACTGCTGCTGGACGAGCCCTTTGGCGCCCTGGATGCGAAAGTGCGCAAAGACCTGCGTCGCTGGTTACGGGCGCTGCATGACGAGTTTCATTTCACCAGCATCTTTGTCACCCATGACCAGGAGGAAGCCCTGGAGCTGTCCGATCAGGTGGTGGTTATGAGCCAGGGACAGGTGGAACAGGTCAACGAACCTACCGATCTGTATGCACGGCCCGAAAGCCGGTTTGTGTTCGACTTCCTGGGCCATGTCAATGTGATCTCCGGCGTCGTGAAACATCATAAGCTGGTTCAGGGGGATGCCTGGGTGTCTCTGCCTGGGCAGAAGTCTGACCAGGAAGCCCAGCTGTACTTGCGCCCCCATGAGGTCCACCTTGCCCGGGCGCCAGCGATTCACGCCCGTTTACCGCTGCGTATCGAAGCCATCAGTCTGATCGGCTCAGAAGTGCGGATAGAGCTCGTGCCGGTGGGCTGGAACAGTGACGAGATCTGGGAAGTTGGCATGAGCCACAACGAATTCGCCCGCCACAACCCAAGCCGGGGTGAACTGTGGTACGCGGTACCAGACATCGGCCACCTGTTCGTCGCCGATAATGCCCAGCCACGATCCGTCGACTGGGCTTATACCACAGCGGCTAACGCCAGTAATATGTAATCCTCAGGCCGCCACCCAGCGGCCTTCGGAATACTGCTGCAGGCCGCTGTCATCCATCCGCCATAGCCAGAGCCACCGGTTTTCAACCAAGGCTCTGACGTCGTCCTGAGCCTGCAGTACTTGCTCAATTCGCTCTGCTGGCGCGTCGATCACCACGGTCAACCGCATGGGTTCGTGGCGCAAACGTTCACCATCGTGAACGGATTGCCAGGGTAATCCGATGCGAAGATCGGTGCCGTTGCCCTCGACAACCCCAATGTTGCCTCCCACAACCGAATGCAGCAGTTTGTTGCCCGCGCCATAGAGCGATGGCTGGGTAACCGATCCGAAATACTGCAGGTTGATCCAGTTTGCCACCACCATCGGGGCCGACATCAGCGCAAACAACACCGAACCTGTGTCGTCCAGTTCTGGTCTGTATTCGTGAAGGAAACACCGGCCGGCAAGATTGATTGAACGGCTGCGGTGCCGGGGCGCAATAATCATGGCGGCATTGTTCGCCAGCCCCCATTCAGGCCTGACCTCCGCCCAGTTTTGGGTACGCTTGTTGAGTTCTTTCAGGAGGTCCTCATCGGAATGACCATTCAAGCTAAGCCTTCCTGCCCGCTCACGGCGTGTGGCCGCCGAAGCGCTTTCAAAGCACTGCAATAGTTCACTGGCAATCCGTTGATGGCTGGCGGGTATGGCCGTTTCCCCCAGCAGGCGTACCTGGTCCGTCACTGTGCAGTGCTCCGCAGCCACAACCAGGGTGCTTTCCGGCAAGACAATCCCGCGCTCCGCCAGCCCGGCGCGCACACTGCGGTCGTTAAGCAACTGTGCGGCAATGCTGGCATTAACGTCGCCGTTTTTACCGCCGCAGGCTCCGCAGGCAAGTCCAGCCTGGTTCGGATTGTTATCGGTGTGAGCGCCATGGCCGACCAGCACCAGCAATGGTGCAAAATTGCCGGTCAACGACATGGATCTCAGCAGCCCCTCAGCAAGGTTAACCCGCTCTGGATCCGATAAGGGATCTCCGCCATAGCGGTGGAACAGGCGGCCTTCCGGCGCCGTCTCCCTGGTTTTTCGGTTCTTGTGCAAGCCATCCCGAATCAGCTTCCACGCCCATGCCAGTCCGGTGGTTTCCACCAACGTAAAGGTTGAAAGGCTACCGTATTTCGCATGTCGAACCGTTTCCCGTACCTGTTCCCGTCCATCCAGCCGCCTGTTGTGCTCCAGGTCTGACGAAAGACTGCCAAGGGTATCAACATAACGAAAAGCCGGTGCCAGCAAACCCGGCAACCGGGCTTCATCGTCTGACGGGCCAAGTTTTTGATGCATCACGGGCATCCCAAAGAACCCGGCAACACCAAGGGTGTCTATCTTTGCCGAAGCGCTTTCCAGGTGCCGTCTCAGCACCTCTGAGCGGACATCAATGCAGAACGCCGCCTGGACTTCAGGGATTCTGCTTGCCAATTCTTCGGGTTGTTCCGCCGGGCGCCGCAAGCAGTCCCTGAACTGGCGCTGCCATGCCATTTCATAGGCGCGATGCCAAACCCACATCAGTGCATCATCACCGTGAGCGTGTCTCGCCAGTTGCCCACCAGAGACCGCTTGTTGCCATTTAGCCCGCTCATCGGCCGGTAGCGCAGACGCAATCATCCATTCGCAAGCCAGTAACACCGTCGCTAACTGGTGGCAGAGGTGGGATGGCTGGCCGTCAAGGGACGCCCGCCAATCTTCACCGCGGCACCATGACGCCCAGCCCGGCAAATGCAGCAACAATGCATGTACCGCCGCCGTTAACTGATCTGGGGTATAAGGCAAAGCTTGAGCAAGAAAATCTGCAGCACTCTGCCAATCATCCGGAAGTTGTGCCGCCAGCGCTTTTGAAACCAGGCCCCGGGGACCGGCCATGGATAACCAGTAGCGATACAGGTCGGTACCCTTGGTGTTCGTCAGCCATTGTCCCTGCCGATGATCAAAATACCGACCACAGAGCAGCCCGAGAAACTGCGTAGTCTGTGATAGCGCATCACCGTCACTCGATGGCTGAATGTGTGACAGCGCCAACCCCGGTTTCACATCACGTGGCCGTACCCGGGACAACTGCTCAAGCAATAATTGCGTCGGCCTGTCTACCCTCTGCGCCTCGGCTGCAGCTATCAGGTCGCTCTCACGGATACGGCCGCCGTGCCAGGCCTCCAGATAGAATTCCGGCGCCATCAACATGCCCTGCCCCCTGCGGGAAACCAGTTCGATGGCGGCTTCCTCGATACCTTGATGCCTGTGGCCCCACCAGGGATTCACCGCTATCCACCGATCCAGAGGCCAGCTAGGGGCAATCCGCTCACAGGCCATAGCGACCTGATCAACAGCCTGGTTCTGACCAACATCCGGCACGCGTAAAGTGGCACTCATGATGGTTCTCCTGAAGACAGAACGTAACGGGCTTTTTTCGTCTTTTCCGTGCCCCCCTGGAGCCATTGCCTGGCCCACCGTCGGGTAACCCGTTCGAACGGTTGATCAAGATACAGGCCCTGGCTGAGCGGCAGGTTCAACCGCTGCAACCAGGCCCAATCCGGCCGAAAAAGCACGAGTAATGACATCCCCGCCAGAAGACCCAGCATTACCCAGGCCACCACATTGGCCGCCGGCCAGAGCATAAAAGTATCTGCGCCCGTAACCGCAGGCCCCAGTACCAGGTGGAGAAGACCATATAGCGGTACCAGACTGATCGCCATGGCGACAACCAATATCCGGGCTCGGGCCGTGCTACCCGACGGAACTCCGAGAACCGATGCGGCAACTGCCAGCACCAGTAACGCCGCCAGTATCGCTTTGCCCTCCACAAGCTCGGGAAGCATCCACAGCGTGGCTGCCGCCAAACCTGATGCCACGCCGGCAAGCACCAGCTGCGATGCCCCCGGTCGACCGGAGAAGTAGACCGCCGTGGCCTTTACCGTCCGGCCAGACGCCAGCAATGAGTGCGCTTTGTACAGTGAGTGGGCAAGCAAATGCAGTAATGCCAGGGTGTAGGCGCCCAGCGCAATCTCAAAGAGCATAAAACCCATCTGTGCGTTGGTGGACCAGACCAGCGCGTGTTTTACCGAGCTCTGAGTCATCATGGCAAACACGGCCACGATGGCGGTCACGCCGCCAGCGACAAGCAACAGGAGGTGACCCGCTGTAAACCCCTCAAACACAGGGAATAACCGCAGCCAGAGGAACCCGCCGAGGTTGATTACTCCAGCATGAAGCAGTGCCGATACCGGCGTAGGCGCTTCCATCACCCGGATCAGCCACCCGTGAAATGGAATCTGTGCGCATTTGAGCACCGCGGCAACGGCAAGCAGTACGGACGCGGTCGTCAGCTCGGGGGACGACCCACCAATTTCCCTGGCCAATGCGTAGATTTCGGGGATATGAAAACTGCCGTAGTGGCGCCAGATAAACACCACAGCACCAATAATCGCCAGATCACCCAGGCGACTGGTAATGAACTTCTGTGCAGCGGCCAACCGGGCTTCCGACCGTTCCGGGTAGAGCGTCAGCAACTGGTGCAAGGCCAGGCTGACACCAATCCAGGCGAATGCCAGAACCAGCAGATGATTGGTGAATACCAACACCAGCACACTGGCCACTGTGGTGAGGAACCAGGGCAAGAACACCGGGAAGGCGGCATCGCCACGCAGATAATCCCGGGAGTATCGCAGAATCACCCAGGAGACAAAACTGACCATCAGCGCCATCCATACCGACAGGCCATCGGGATACAGCCCGAGCGGTGCCCCCAGTTCCGGCAACCGCGTATCCAGCCCGGCCGACTTCAGCAACAAAAGAAAGCCCACCACACCGGTGACCACAATCAGCGTTTGCAGCAAAAACTCCGCCAGGCGCCAGCAATGGTCAATCTTGGTTTTTGATCGAGTCCAGTTGGCGAAGCCGGCCAGCGCCAGGAGCAGGATCGGCAAGGCCAGCCAGGTAGCCAGGGCGGAGGTGGAAAATACGCTGGTGATTGTCGGCATAACGAACTCCTTTTGCGAACAGAGCTACTTTGCCGACTATGAATTCATAGATAAAATGGTTTATAACGATTAAATTGTTCACCAAAAGAGAACAAAGGCAAATCCGGGGAATATCCATGCGCCTGAACTATCATCATTTATATTATTTCTGGAAAGTAGCCAGCACAGGCCATCTGACCCGCGCAGCGGATGCGTTGCATATCTCCCAGTCTGCGCTGTCCGGTCAGATCCGGAAACTCGAGGACAGTCTTGGCCATGAACTGTTCATCCGGGAGGGGCGACGGCTAAAACTATCCGAAGCCGGCCGCGTGGCCTTCACCTATGCGGAAGATATTTTTCGCCAGGGCGCGGAGCTGGAAGCCCTTTTCCGAACCGGGCGCCAGACCAATCGGGAGGTGCTCAAGGTTGGCGCGGTAGCGACTCTGTCAAGGAACTTCCAGGAAGGCTTCCTTCGGCCACTGCTCGGCCGCCAGGATCTGGGCCTCAAGCTCCAGAGCGGAAGCCTGGAAGATCTGCTACGAAGACTATCGGCCCACCGTTTGGATCTTATTCTGTCCAATCAACCCGTTCACGGTGACGACGAAACCCCTTGGCTATCACGGCGTATTGCAAGGCAACCTGTCAGCATTATCGGGCCGGCGGCCGCCGAATCCCGGGTCGGCTTTCCTGACATGCTGCGTTGCCAACCACTGATCGTGCCGGGCCAGGACAGCAATATCCGGCAGGCTTTTGACCAGCTGTGTGAGTACCACCAGATTCACCCGATTATTCTGGCTGAGGTGGACGACATGGCGATGATGCGCCTGCTAACTCGTGACAGCGGGCATTTCGCCATTCTGCCCCCGGTGGTTGTGCGTGACGAATTGCGCAAAGGCGAACTCAGGGATTACGGTGCATTGCCGGGCGTGTTCGAAGAATTCTATGCCATTCGTATTCGCCGGCAATTTGAGTCTCCGGCCCTGCAGGAGTTAATGGCTCAACCTCCGGAACGACTATTGACCTTTCCGGACAATGATTCTGGTTGAACTGGTCTTTTGATGCGGCGCCGGGGCCGTTATAGTCATAGGGAGTAAAAATACAACAAGATCAGGAAGTAGCCATGACATCGCGCGCCCCTCAAAAACCTTCTGTCATCATAATCGGCACCGGATTTGGCGGGCTCGGCATGGCCATTCAGCTAAAAAAAGCCGGCTATGGGCAAATCACATTGCTGGAAAAAGAAGGCGCCGTTGGCGGAACCTGGCGAGACAACACCTACCCCGGCGCGGCCTGCGACGTGCAATCGCACCTTTACTCCTACTCCTTTGAGCCTAAACACGACTGGAGCCGGAAGTTTGGCCTCCAGGCCGAAATACTCGGGTACATGGAGCATTGTGTTAAGAAGTACGACCTGGCGCGCCATATCGAGTTCGACCGTGCCGTCGCCACGGCCAGCTTTGACAGCCAGTCGAATGAGTGGGTAGTGGGTACAGAATCGGGCCATGAATATCGCGCTGATGTGCTGATCACGGCCACCGGGCAGTTGAACCGACCTGCCATACCCGCCATTCCCGGCATTGACCGTTTTAAGGGCACCTGCTTCCATTCTGCGCGCTGGAACCACGATTATGATGTGACCGGCAAGCGGGTTGCGGTGATCGGCACCGGCGCCAGCGCCATCCAGTTTGTTCCAGAAATTACGCCAAAAGTTGCAGCGCTGGACCTGTATCAACGCTCCGCTGCCTGGGTATTGCCGAAAGCCGACCGCCCATTTACCGCGCTTGAGCAATCACTGTTCCGGAAACTGCCGGCCTGGGACAGGCTCTACCGGGCCATGATCTACTGGAAGAACGAGTCACGCGGGCTTGCCTTTACCCGGTTCAACCGGCTACTGGATATCTTTGCCCGACAGGCCAGGAAGGAAGCACAGACATGGGTGACCGACCCCCACAAACTGAAGCACATCATTCCGGACTATCGTATCGGCTGTAAACGGATTCTGATCTCCAACGACTGGTACCCGGCCATTAACCAGCCGCACCTGAATCTGATCACTGAGGGAATTTCTGAGATCGATGAAACCGGCGTTGTAACCTCCACTGGAGAACACCGCCCCGTCGACGCCATTATTTTCGGAACCGGCTTCAAGGCGACGGAGTTTTTGTCACCCATCAAGATCACTGGTCGTCAGGGTGTTGCCCTGAACGACGCCTGGGCAGACGGCAGCAAAGCGTTCAAAGGCATTACCGTGAATGGCTTTCCGAATCTGTTCATGCTGTATGGGCCCAACACCAATCTGGCCCACAATTCGATTCTGTTTATGCTGGAATCCCAGTTCCGCTATGTCATCAGCTCACTTGATTCCCTGGCCAGATACCCCGGGGCTGCCATGGAAGTGCGGGAAGATCGGCAATCCCGCTATTGCCAGGTGGTCCAGCACAGCCTTGAGAACAGCGTCTGGGATTCCGGATGTACCTCCTGGTATCTGGATGAACATGGCCGTAACACCATCAACTGGCCCGGGTTCACGTTCAGCTATCGCTTCTCTACCCGCGCTGCAGACACCGCTGATTATCAGTTTCTGGAGCCTGAAGCAGGCCGTTAGTCCTCTGCTGTAACCAATCGGTTGCAGTTCAACGTTAAACATAGGATGATTGGTTCATCATTTGTCTGGGTGATCGGAAATGTTAAAGCCAATCAAAAAAGGCTCCCTGGTGGAGACAGCCATCGAAAGCCTTAGGGAAGCCATCGAAAGCGGCCAGTGGCCTGTCGGAAGCCGGCTTCCGGTTGAAGCCGAGCTGTCTGAGGCTCTGGGGATCAGCCGCAACACCATCCGTGAAGCCGTTCGGGTGCTCGTACATGTGGGCATGCTGGAAACCCGCCAGGGCGATGGTACCTACGTACGTGCCAATCGCGACGCTGGAGAAACGCTGCGGCGTATTGCCCTCAGCCAATTGGCGGAACAACTCGAGGTGCGGCTGATGCTGGAAACGGAGGCCGCGAGGCTGGCGGCCACTCGGCGCACCGACAGCGACCTGAAAGCGATGAGCGACGCGCTGGATGCACGGGCACGAGCTGGCGACAACCTCACCGATCGAATCCACCATGATGAATGGTTCCACCATGCCCTGGTGCGCGCTTCCCACAACTCAGCTTTGATCGAGCTCTATGATTATTTTTCGCACGCCGTCAGCCAGACAATCGAACGTACGGAGCGCGATGACGATCTGCCAGAACCCAGCCAGGAAGACCACGAACTTCTGCTGGCCGCCATCCGCCGAAAGGATCCAGCCAAGGCAGAAATGCTTTCGCGCGCCCTGCTCTCCCCCAGTCTTGACGTGATTAACCGGCAGAATCAGCCATGAAATTTCGTCTCGATACGTTCACCCTTCTATTGCTCGGTGCCATCGTCCTGGCGTCGTTCCTGCCGGTTACCGGGCCGGCCGCGGACCTGCTTGCCACCACCGGTACCATTGCCGTAGCCCTGCTATTCTTTTTCCATGGTGCAGCCTTATCCCGGCAACAGATTATCGACGGCGCCACCCATTGGCGCCTGCACATCCTGATTACCGCCCTGACCTTCGTGTTCTTTCCCCTGGCAGTATTGCCCATTAATGGTCTCAGCAACCTTGTGCCGGAATGGATGCCGAGGGATCTGGGGCTCGGATTTCTCTATCTGGGTGTACTTCCGTCAGCGGTGTCGTCGTCCATTGCCTACACCGCCATGGCCAGAGGCAATGTGCCTGCCGCCATATGCAGCGCTGCGGCGTCTAATGTGTTTGGAATGATGCTCACTCCGTTCTTGCTGCTTTTGCTGGTTTCTACTTCCGGAACCGGGGAGTTTGCCGTGGCTGAGGCGTTGAAAGACATCGTTCTGCAACTGTTGCTGCCCTTTGCTGTGGGGCATGCCTTCAGGCCAATGCTGGGTGGTTTTCTTTCACGCAATGAATCATTGATGGCCCGATACGACCAGTGTGTCATCTGGATTATCGTTTATTCGGCATTCTCACACTCGGTAGTGAGTGGGCTTTGGCAGAACCTTCCACTTCAGGCCGTGGTACTGACGATCCTGCTATGCTTTGGTCTGCTTGGCTTGTTCATGCTGGTGGCGATGATGATGGTCAGAAAGCTCGGCTTCAGCCTTGAAGACGAAGCCGCGGTGGTGTTCTGCGGTTCGAAGAAAAGCCTGGCATCCGGTTTGCCAATGGCCAAAGTGCTGTTCTCTGGCCATCCGGGCTTCGGCATGATTGTGTTGCCGATCATGTGCTACAACCAGATTCAGGTCATCGTCGGGGCCATCCTGGCCCAGAAGTATCGAGCGAAAATCGATCGGGCGTCAGCCGCCCATGCCTCCGAATAGGGTTGCCAGGATAACCAGACCGACGATCCACCCAATAACGGCAGGCCAGAAATTCACCATCTGCGGTGGCTGATCTGCCTGATCGGCACTGGCCTGTTCCCTGGACACCTCTTCATCCGGGTAATTTCGTGGGTCTGGCTCATGGCTTGCTTCCCGCACGCTGAACCAGTCAAACCAGTCGCCCAGAAACTGCGCCACCGGGCGGGGAAAACTGCCGTTCTCTGCCATCGGGCGGATCTGGGGCTCAAGGCTTTTGGCGATTTCCCTGCGCAGCGGTAACTGATCTGCAGGCGGTTCGCACAAGATGGCCTTCCAGATACCAGCATCCTGCTGGCGTTGGTTGTCGTTCATCAGGGCTTTAATCTGAATCACCACTTCGCGGACAACCTGGGCTTCGTGGGCGTCCAGCGCTCGCTCTGCGTTGCTCTCAACCCCGGATTCCTCAGTCTGCTCTCGACGGACTTCTCGGGCGACTGGCTCAGGTCGGGCGGCGACGCTGGCCGCCGGCATGCCACCGGTTGCCTCCCTGAACGCCTGCTCCAGCGCCCGGGCCTCGTTGTCCGAGGCAAATTTCATCTGGCGCTCATAAGCCTGCCGAATGCGTTCGTGATCTCCGGTTGGCTCAATGCCAAGGATGTCCCAGCAATTCATAAAACAGTCACTCCGGATCTGTAAAATCTGTAATCTTTATAGAGACAAATCAATCGTTCTCCCCTAGGATTCAGGGAGAATCACAATAAATCAGTCCGCTCGGCAAATTATAGAACGACACCCATGCGCATTACGAATTACCTGTCAGAAAATCGCGCTAACCGACTCCGCATGCGCAGAACCTTCGGCCATTCCCTGCTTGCCTCAGCCATTTTAGCCCTCTCGACCGGCAATGCCGGCGCGGATACCGGTTTTCCGGCGTTCAGCAATGGCTTGGTGGCTTTCGGCGATGACATTCCGGAGGTGCTGACCACCACCCGGCTGCGCCAGCCCAAAACCCGGGTTCCCGGAAGCACCACGGTGATCACCGGTGATATGATTCGGGACCTTGGCATCCAGAACCTGTACGAGGTGTTCCGCCTGGTTCCGGGCATGGTGGTCAATTTCGTTGGTAGCCACCAACCGGTTACCACTTACCATGGCACCGTGCATTATGAACAACGCCGAATGCAGGTGCTGGTAGATGGTCGTACTGCCCACAAGGCCACCCTTTCCGATATGGATTGGGAAACCATGCCAGTACCACTGGACATGATTGAACGCATTGAAGTCGCTCGGGGGCCCAACTCAGCCGCCTATGGTATCAATGCCTTCCTGGGCACCATCAACATCATCACCCGGGACCCGGCCGATACCGCCGGAGTGGAAGCACGGGTGGTTCGGGGCTCTCGGGGGCACCTACGTACTTTTGGTTCAGTGGGTAATGCCGATCCGGATCTGGATTGGCGATTAACCTATGAAAAGCGCAAGTTTGATGGCTTCGACTACCAGGTAGACGGCGGCGAACGCTTTCCATTCCATGATGGCCACGACATCAACTCCTTTACCTATGATTCCCGCGTCAAGATCAACGACCGCACGGATGTTGAGCTGCGGGGCGGCGTTGTGGATGGCATGAATTACCAGGACAAGGACAAAAGCGGCGAGCTGAACCCGTTCGAGAATCCGGATATTGATGTGCGGGACTACTACCTGCAATCCAAACTGAACGTTATTGCTTCCGAGCGCCATTTTTTCCACGTAATGGCCAGTGTCCAGAACTTTGACCGACGCCAACAGTACGTTGTTGGTTTCCCGGATAGTACCGTTCAGTGCCTCAGAGACAACACACCGCTGTATCAGTACACCTATTTCCCGGATGGCAGTCGAGAACGGCTCTGTTTTGTGGACGGAGGTGGCGCACCCGCCATTGCCCAGGTAGACGCGGATTCAGAGGATACCCGCCTGGAACTGGAGTTTCAGGATACCATTCTGCTCAGCGACGACCTGAGAATCGTCTCTGGCGCGGGATTCCGGAAAGATACCTTCCGCTCTGAAACCTATTTCAACGGCCGGGGTAACAATTACCAGTCCCGCTTCTTCGGCAACGTGGAATATACGCCGATAAACTGGCTGACACTTAACGCAGGCGGTAACTGGGAGCGCACAAGCACAACAGACGATCACTACTTCTCGCCCCGGTTGGCTGCGAATTTCACGCTCAATAGCCGGCACGCCCTCCGCTTTGTCTATTCCCAGGCGGTCAGAACCCCGGATGGTTTCGAGCAGAATCCGGACTGGGGCTACACCCTCCGCAATGTCCGCCCTGCGATTTATTCCGATCTTGAGGGCCGCAGGGTAACAACCGCGGATGCATACGAAGACCTGGGGTGGCTTACGCTCGGCAAAGACCTGAGGGAAGAACGAATCATTTCCCGGGAAGTCAGCTACTTCGGCCAGTTCCCGCTAGAGCGGGCTATGCTGTCTCTGGAAGTGCGGGGCTTCAAGGATGAAATGCGGGACATGATCAGCGGTGTTATTCAGCTCAAGGACTGGAGCATCGACAACAACGTTGCCGTGGATCAGCAAGGTTTTGAAGTGGAAGCGATGATTGAATACCCTGGCACATCCTTTCGTGCCAGCTACGGCTACCTGGATCAGGATACCTGGTACACCGGTCAGCCAATCATCAACCAGGACGGTGACCTTGATACCAGAAAACAGGACCAGGCGGTCAGTCTGCTGACCCGGCTTTCTGTGCGACATTCCGGCAGCCTGGCACTGATTCAGGACCTGCCGTGGGGGCTCAAGGCCTCATCCGCCTTCTACTGGGCAGACGAATTTGGGCGTAGTCAATTCGAGCGCATTGATGCGAGAGTTGCCAAGCGCTTCTATCAGCCGCGGTATACCGCTGAAGTGGCCTTTACCATGCAACACTATCTGAACCGGGAAGCAGAACTGAGCTCCGATAACAACATCGAAGACCACAACCAGTTCTTTGTGGAGGCAGGAGTCCGGTTCTGACACTATGCTGAAAGGATTGACTAACGGGATAGCACACCAATCGGGACGGTATGATCTCATCCAGATTTTCTGACACTAAACTGCCACGAGTCCTGCAAGGGATCAGCCGAGCCGCGATGGTGGTGGCGCTGATGCTTCTGCTTCCATGGTCCCCTTTTGTCTCCGGTCAGAACGGTGAGCCAACACTGCCGACTATCTACATTGCAGGCTCAGGCAACACATCTTTGGACCAACATGTTACCCGCCTACTACGTGAACAGATCGGAGATACGGCAGAACTGGTGTTCATCCATGATGATCAAAGCCCTCGTACATCAGGCAGCCCCGTCATCACCATTGGCCCAGCCGCATTTACCCGTATTCGTCAGATCAACAGGAACACACCGATACTGGCGTTGCTGGTAGAGCGCAAGTTTATCCAAGGGTACGTTAACCGCACTCCGGGACAGGTGTCTGCTGTCTTCTATGACGTTCCGTTATTGCGGCAGGCCCTCACTGGCAAGGCAATTCTGCCCCAATCCAAGCGCATAGCCTTGCTGGCATCCACCGATTCTGTGGAAATCTATGAAGACCTGATTGATCAGCTTGCGGAGTACAATCTCCAAGCCCGGGTGTTTGTTACGGACAGCGACGATCAACTGATCCCGACGCTGATCCGGGCCCTGAACTATGGCGACTTCCTGTTGGCGGGCTCTGACGACGCCATCTACAACCCCAGAAATATCAAGCACATCCTGCTGACAGCCTATCGGCGAAACCGGATTGTCATTGGTCCCAGCCAGGCTTATGTCAAGGCGGGCGTACTGGCCTCCGGCTATGCCCCATTTCCTGCGATGGCTGCCAAGGCTGGCGAATTGCTCCAGGCATACTTTGAAACCGGGATTCTTCCTGAACCCGCGTATCCGAACGAGTTTCGTGTTGAGCTCAACGAGCAAGTGGCCCGATCACTCAACATCCCGCTCCCGAGCCGTGAATGGATATCGCAGTATCTGGACGACCTGATGCTATCCAGCCAGGAGGATTTGGAATGAACAGGCAGAATGCATCCCTGTCCAGAAAACTTCTGTTGCTTGGGGCCTTGCCAGCCGTTGTCATGTTTGTTGCGTTAATGGCATTTTTTACCTCGGCTCGGCTGGAGGACGCGCGTACCGACCTGGCTGAAAGCAGCCAGATGCTGGCGGACAGCCTGGCCCCGGCACTCGAGTACGCTGTGGTTTCCGGCAATATTGCAGCCCTGGAGCAGACACTGAATCAGTCACTACGGCGAAGCAAAGCCGAGTGGATACGCGTAACCGATGTGGTCGGAAAAGAACTCGGCTTTGTCAGCAATAGTCTTGACAGCTCGTCACAGCGACACCATAACTTCGATATTTATTCTGCGGAAATCCTTCAGGAACCCCTGGACCTTGGAGCAGGCACTGGCTGGTTCAACCCCGGCTATGGGTTCAGTTCTGGTTCGTTGCGGGTTGGTGCAGTTGAAGTGGGCGTCGAACCGCGCGTGCTGGCCGATCGTCAGCAGAGTATTCTGTGGTCTTCTATCGCAGTTGGTGTCGCCATGCTGCTGTTCACCATCGTTCTGGTTAACCATTTCCTCAATAATATCCTGCAGCCCATTCGCAAGGTGGCAAGCCGGGTTGATCAACTGATTACCGGCGACTATGACTCCCAGCCCGTGACCACCAAGGGAAACTCCAAAGAGATTGTCGCCATACAGAAACAACTGAACGAGCTGGCGGACCATCTGGAGAAGCTCAGAACCACTCGCGACCAGACCCTCGCGGTGTCGGAAGAGGCCCGGGAAAAGGCCGAACTGGCAAGCCATGCCAAATCTGAATTCCTTGCAACCATGAGCCACGAGCTCAGAACCCCGCTCAATGGGGTACTGGGAATGGTTGAGTTAATCCAGGAGGAACCGTTAACCAAGCGACAGCGGGATTACCTGGGCACTGCCCGGCAGGCGACAGAGGACCTGCTTACCGTCATTTCCGATATTCTCGATTATGCCCGCATGGACAGCGGCACTCTGGAACTGGAACACCAGGAGTTTGATCTAAGGTCCATTCTGGCCAACTGTGCGGCTTCCTATCGCCATGCAGCAGAGCAGCAAGGCCTGGCACTGGATATCAATTTTCTGGGAGACTGGCCAGACAAACCGGTGGTGGTTGGCGACGCACCTCGAGTCCGACAGATTCTGGCAGGGCTGCTGGATAATTCGATTAAATATACCGCGAACGGGTTTGTCAGTGTTCGCGCAAGTTGGTTATCGCTTGAGAGCGGCTGCGTGCTTTTCGGCTGTTCAGTCAGTGATTCCGGAGCGGGTATTCCCAGTGACCGCCTCCACAATATTTTCCACACATTCGAGCAAGTTGACTCCGGTAACACCCGTGCCCATGACGGCGCCGGACTGGGGCTCTCTCTGGTTCAGCGGTTGGTGGAACTGATGGGTGGCCATATTCAGGTGGAATCAGATTTCGGAGAGGGCTCCTCGTTCCGTTTTGAGCTGCCATTTGAGCTGGCGGATGCCCCGGCCACGGTTCAACCGGAGTTCACGGATATCCCGAGGGAGCAGTTGGGAAAAAAATCCTGGGCCCTGGTGGTCGAGGACAATGAGGTGAACCAGAAGGTCTCCACCACGCTGCTAAACAAGCTCGGTTTTGAAACCGATACCGCGAATAACGGCCAGGAAGCGGTCGACAAGGTAAAAAACAAACACGAAGGCTACGATGTCATCCTGATGGATTGCCAGATGCCGGTGATGGACGGCTACCAGGCAACCCGAATGATTCGCGAATGGGAACAGGGGAACGGCCAATGCGGTACGCCGATCATCGCCCTGACGGCTGATGTCTCAACAGAAACCGAGGCCAGCTGCCGGGCCAGCGGCATGAATGATTACATACCCAAGCCGGTACGCCGCGAGACGCTCAGGGAAGTACTAAGCCGCTGGATTCGATTGTAAAGAACCGGCGAGCCTACGCTACCGGTTCACGCATGGTGACAAATTCTTCCGCTGAGGTCGGGTGAATACCCATGGTTGAGTCAAACTGCGCCTTGGTGGCACCGGCCTTGATAGCAACGGCCAGCCCCTGAATGATCTCGCCGGCGTCTGGCCCCACCATATGAGCGCCGAGCACCTTGTCGGTCTCATCGTCCACCACCAGTTTCATCAGGCATCTCTCGTCCCGTCCGCTCAATGTGTATTTCATCGGTCGGAACTCTGAACGGTAAATGCGCAGCCTGTACCCGGCTTCCCTGGCCTCTTCCTCAGCCAGACCAACGGTACCGATATTCGGCTGGCAGAATACAGCGGTCGGAATAGCACTGTAATCCATATCGCCCTGACCGTCACCAAACAGCCGACGAGACAGCACCATGGCCTGGGCCAGTGCCACTGGAGTGAGCTGCGGTGTGCCTATGACATCGCCAAGCGCTGTGATTGATGGTACGGATGTCTGGAAATGGTCATCCACAACGATGTGACCCGAAGCGTTGAGTTCAATACCCAGTTCTGTCAGCCCCAGACCATCAACCAGGGCTCTCCGGCCCGTTGCCGCCATCACAAGGCCCGTTTCAAGGCGTTCTCCATCAGACAACATAACCTGATAGTGGGCGCCCTGGGTCTCAATGGATTCGATGGTTGCGTTGAAACGCAAGTCGACGCCCTTTTTCCGCATTTCCTGCTCGGTGAACCGGCGCACATCGTTATCAAAGCCCCGCAGGAACAGATCCCCCCTGTACAACAGGGTGGTTTCCACCCCTAGCCCGGCCAGTATACCGGCGAACTCCACCGCAATATAACCACCACCCCAAACCACGGCATGACGGGGTAATTGCGGAAGGTAGAACATTTCGTTGGAGGTAAGGATGCAGTCTTTACCGGGAACATCCGGCACTACCGGCCAGCTTCCAGTCGCGACTGTGATGTGTTTTGCACGATAGCTCCGTTCGCCTACCGTGACGGTATTGGCATCACTGATGGTTGCCGTGCCATTGATGATCTCAACTCCGGCATTCTCGAGCAGGCGGCCATAGATGCCATTCAGGCGCTCAATCTCAGCGTTTTTGTTTGCCACCAGTGTGGGCCAGTCGAAGCTGACCTGATCCAGCGGAACTCGCCAGCCATAGCCTGCGGCATCTTCCAGTTCGTCATGAACATGGGCGCCGTACACAAACAGTTTTTTCGGAACACAGCCAACGTTAACACAGGTACCCCCAAGGTAGCGGGACTCAACCACGGCAACCTTCGCGCCCCGCTGTGCCGACATTCTAGCCAGGCGGACCCCACCGGAACCGGCACCAATTACGATCAAATCAAAGTCATGGCTGTCTGACACATTCACTCCTGATGACAAATACTGTGTTAATGCGGCGTTGCCTCGTTCCGGGCGTCACTAGCTTCAGATCCAATTTCCCGGAACAGGACATGATCTTCAAAATCACCCAGGCGTATCTTACCCAGGCTGCGGAAGCCCTCGGATTCGTAAAACGGCAGATATCGGCTGTTACCGGTATCCAGTACCAGCCCCTTGCCCCGGGGATTTTCCTCACAAAGCTTCTCGACCGCTTTGAGCAAAACCCGACCATACCCCTGATTCTGGTATTTTGGGTTGACCCCCATCAAAGGCAACTGATGAGCCTGCGGGTGCGGCAACAGGTCGCGGATTTTCTGATGGTAATCCAGGTATCGGCGAGTAGAGGCAAACCCCGCCGTCAGCACCATGCGAATTCGCCAGCTAAGCTGCTCGGCGAGGTTCATCCGGAGTTCCGGGTCGCCGATGAAGGCCACGGCAATCAGGGTATCCCCTTTCATCACACCAACGGCATCCTGATTGAGCTCAAGGTACAGGTCAATCAGCTCTCTCACCGTGGCTCTTACCCGCTGGTCATAACCGGCCCGGCGATGATCAAACAGGTATTGGAACGTTGGATCTTCCCGGTACGCATGGCAAAGAATCGACTGGGCCTCGTTGCGGGCAGTCTCATTAAGACGAACCACGACAGCATCAGAATTATTATTGTTTTCCTGCTTATCACGCATTTACTCGCGCTCCTCCGGAATGACCGGTCAGCTTGGGGCATGCCCCTTTCAGATCGTCAGTGTCAGCCGCACGGATACCCGCCCCGGCTCATTTCCCCTGTCCATGGCAGCCTGATCTACGATCACTCCATGCCGGGCGTCAAGCTGTTCCAGCCAGGCCGCTACCTCTGCGAACGGTGCGGCTTCAAGCCAGACCCGGATGGCAGACTCGCCGCTTGGCTCAAATCGCTGCAGCGAAAGCCCCGCTTCACCTGCGGAGCGGGTAACCAGGGCCATCAGAGCCCGGCCGTCCTCGGGCTTTTCAACGCCGGCCCCCGCCGATGAACCGGAACCTGCGCCACCAAGGCGACGAATGGTTGCCTGGTTTGCCTGCATCCAGGCCAGAAGTTGCTCGGCATTTTCACGACTGGCTTCCGCCTGGTTGCTGAAATCAGCCACAGGCCGCCAGATGCCAAAATAGAGAATGGCCAACAGCAAAGCAATGCCCAGCATCACCAGCGCCTGCCTGTCCCGCACCGGCAGTTGATCGTATCTCGCGATAAGCTTACCGACCGCCGGCTGGTCTTTAATTCGTGCCCACATGGCGTTAGCCTCCCGAAACCGTCAACCGGCCACGGGAGCCGGAGCTTTCATTAACCACAGACCCAATCTGCGCACGCAATCCCTGATTGGCCAGGCCGTTTCTCAGATTACTCATCCGTTCATAACTGTCGGCCCGGACGTCTACCACTAGCTCTCCCCGGTTCCGGCTGTAGTTGATGGAATTAAAGGTAACCGCCTGAGCATTCGCAACCCGGCTGTACTGATCTCCGGTGTATTTCATCAGGGTGATGAAATCCACTTCTTCCCGGCCAGCGCCGGCCACCCTCAACTGGCCCTCAATCACCCGGCGCACATTGCGCGCGTGGGTACGGCGGTCAGCGGGAAAGGCGTCACGGTAGATGGCCATGGCCTGGCTTTGCAGCTCCTCGGCCTCCTGGTTGTGATACACACCCATACCAATCTCAAGCCCCAGCTGAATCACAAACCAGACGGACGCAACCGCAATCAGTGGCTTCCAGGGCTTCAACGGGCTGCTGCCGTTCGTTTTAACGGAGAAGGCGCCCTGGCATAGATTGACCGGGTGACACATATGATGATGGTGGGACCACGCCAGCAGCTCCAGCGCCGTAAATTCCAGAGGCTTCTGCGCCAGATGTACCCGGCCATCGGCACCGCTCAGTTCCAACAATGCCGGCTGCCAGAGTTCCAGCTCGGGCTCGGTTCCATAAACAGTGACCGGTATCTCCGCGACCACTTCTTCAGTGGCTGGCGCCGCCAGGGTAACACCCAGCATGCCTAGATTGGCGGTCTGCAGTCGCAGCCACTCACCTCTATGACTTACCAACATGGCCCACTCGCCGTCGAGGCAGGCGGTCCAGCCGTTATCAGTTGTCGGCAACAGGGAGGCATCCGGGTAAATGGCATCCAGGCGCACATGCTCCCAACCTGTAAACAGCTCTAACCACTGCCCCATTTGGGATTGATCTATTGCCGCGACATGGTATCCATCCGAAGTATGACGGCCAAGCGCCAGGTGAACGCTCTCGATGTCCTGGGCAATCTGTTCTTCCACCGCGTATGGCAGCGCCTGGTGTACGAACCGGCTTTGCTTGGCCGGAATATCAGCCAGGCAAAACAGGGCTTCGTCACCCGGAATAAGGCCGATCAGCAGCACTTTTTCCAATGCATTCTGGCCGAGGGTCTGCTCAATCGCATCCCGGGTATCTGCCGCACCACTGGCCTGGGTATCGCCACTGGCATCCTGTAACAGCCAGCTGAACAGCTGTGATTCCGGGTTCTGGTCCAGGTCTGCGAAGGGCGGGACCGGCCGAACAAAAAGGCGGTAAGACATGGCTATCCTTCTGAGAATGTATATGGCTCTTTGGTGATGCGATTCTTTTGCCCGGAATCCCTGTGCACCGTCCGGACTTCACCCTCCGGACTCCTGAATACCGTGCTGACCATATTAACGACACGATTATCGTAGGTAATCCGTGAAACAACTTCAAAAAAACGGGTTTGCAAGGTCAGCCCGGTGGTTTTCAGGCCCATACCGGAAAACTCTGGCAAGGCGAGGAAATCCTGCAAATTCTCAAACCGCTCTTCTTCTCTCTTGGCCAGAACTGACTCTGCCTGAGCTTCCGTCATGTCATCGTGCAACGACATCAACACCGCGCCAGTGGCGGTATTCACGTTGATCCCGATACCACTGACCGGCAGTGTACTGACATGGGGCCTGAGCGCCACATAGATCTCCTCAGTCATCCCATCGATCAGGCGTAATTCGGTGATTGACACAAACGGCTGATTGGCCGCCCGATACGCCGGCTCCGCTATCAGGTACTGGCCATCTTCGGCGCCATAGGCACTGATCGTCTGGTCATCTGCATCAATCCAGTCAATCAGTGCGTCGACTGACACAGCGGTAATGCCGAGAGCCCGGAACAGCCGCACCAGTCTGTCGCGGGTCAAAGGGTCTACCTGGCCGTTTGGGGTAACCAGATCATTGAGATTGATGCGCCCTGCCAGGTCATCTATCTGAACCTCCGCCACACCGTTGTCGTCCAGTGGCAGGATGGCAGTATATTGAGCCCAGAATTCATCGGGGCTGTCCACCATCACGCCGTCCTCCCGGTCCTGCTCAAAATCGCGTACCAGAATCCGGCGGGCGAACTCTTCGGCGCCCAGTGCAATGCTGTGCCCCTGCTGCTGCGCCAGGTAATGCCCGGCCTTGAACACCTGAACACTTTGTTGCCTGCTCATGCCTGTGGCCAGCATCACCACCAGCGCCATGGCCAGCAGCACCATGATCAGCGCTACGCCCTGCTGTCCGGACGGCTTACTCCTGACAGGTTGCCGCTTCATGTGCCGGCCCCTTGCTGGGTATCCTGAACTTCCTGAGATTCTTCTTCATCGGTATCCGAGTTGCCAGTTGCCTCCTGCTGCTGGTTAACCACGGCCTGTGCCTGGGCAAGGTCAAAGTCAGCCAGGGCAAAGGTTCTGACCAGTTCTCCGAACAGTTCATGCTCCAGAGTAATTTCAATGCCCCTCGGCATGGGCAGCACCGGCCTGGCACCGGGAGACAGGCTGGCGAGGTCCTGATCTGACGGCCAGTCATCCTGCCAGTTCAGTTGACTGTTCAGAAAGCGAATTTCAAGAGACACCACGTTGTCCAGTAACAGCAGATCCTGGCTATTGTCTTCCTGTCCCTGGTCAACCGTCGGCCAATAGCGGCGCCGGAGCTCGGTCCCGGTGTATTCCCAGGCAACCCGTTGCAGCCCACTACGCCTCAGGCCGAGGGGGTTTCGCCAGCCCTGGCGGGTTAATACCAGTTCAAAGGCGTCCTCACGACTGCTGATTGCAGGCCGGAAGTCGCCGTAGACGTCCCGAATCGGCCGGTTAACCAATTGGTTCAGGTCCCGCTCCAGCAATAACATGGTTTTCTGGAGGTTTTCGAACTCACCAGACACGTCGTTCACCCGGTCCCGCGCAGTCACCACGCCATTGATCACCTGCCAGACTCCGAGACCGATAACAGCGGTGATGGTCACCGCAATCAACACTTCCATCAGGGTAAAACCGGAACTGGTATGAAGACCTGAATAGCCTGAACGGGAGCGCATCACTTCTCCCCAAGAAATGCTGACAGGGTGTGCACAGGAACCGGATCGCCCCCACTGTCAGTGTAGCGGGCAACGGTTACTTCCACCCGGCGCATGCTCGGCTCGGCGGTACCTTGAACAACCGTGGTGACCCGCCACCGGTACTGGCCGAAATCCCGATCATCGGAGTTTTCGGAAATGCCCGGCAACGCCTCTTGCAAACGGAGTTCGTTGATCCGGTTATCTGCCACCCAGCCGGCCAGGGTTTTATCGCGAACCCGTTCGTAGCTTGAAATGTATTGACTGCCTACCTCCGCCGCTGCAGTGGCTATCAAACCGAACACCAGCAAGGCAATCAGCACTTCAAGCAGAGTGAAACCTCCGGCGCGGTTTACCATGCCTCATCCTCACTGCCCGGTTTGCGCCACTGGAGCGGGGATACACCGTCGGACTCGATCACGTGCATGTCGTCGGTGTTGCTGCCGATGGTGAACTCAAGAATAAAGGGTGTGGTTTCGCCACTGGAGAAAAACACCACGTCCGGGCGCAGACGATCTTCTGCCGAGGTCAGGCGGGGCGCGTCGTTTTCAATGTAATCAGTGAGGGTTAGCCATTCAGGCAAGGGCCTGGCACGGAACAGCCGCTCCCCGGACATCTTCCATTCACCGGTATCATCCTGATACGACACGAATCGATAGTTGTCGTCCTCGATTAACAGCCCAAGCTCCAGATTGTTCAGGATTGCCTGTTCCGATGCGGTTTGCATCAGCAGGAACAGATCCTGAACGGTATTCTCCAACTCACGCTTCTGGGAACTTCCGGCCATGTTGAACACCGCCAACGCGGCCAGAAGCCCGACAATAATCAGGACAACCAGAATTTCAATCAGCGTAAAACCGATTTGGTTCGCCCTGCGTTTCACAATCGATCAGTTCCCGGTTTTCCAGACGCTGATATCGGCAGCATCGCCTTCACCACCTTCCTGACCGTCAGAGCCGAAGGAGTAAAGATCGTAGGGCCCCTCCGTTCCGGGGCTCACGTACTGATACTCGTTACCCCAGGGATCTTCCGGGACGCTTTTCAGGTAGCCGTCTGCGTTCCAGTTACGGGGTTCCGGTGATCCGCTGGGCCGGCGCACCAACGCTTCCAGACCTTGCTGGGTAGACGGGTAATGGCTGTTATCCAGGCGATAGAGGTCCAGGGCGTTAGCGATATTGCTGAGCTGGGTTTCGGCTACCGTCACCTTCGCCTGGTCGCTACGGCCCATGATGTTGGGTGCCACAATCGCTACCAACAAGCCAAGAATGACCATCACCACCATGATTTCAATCAGCGTGAAGCCTTTGCTACGGGACGGGTTCGGGTTCTGTTTCATACTCATTGTTCCACTCATCATTGACCTGGGTCTTAGGTTAATCCGTTTTCATGGCAGGCGTTAGCCCACCAGATTGCTCATGTTCAAAATGGGCAGCATGATCGCCAGTACGATGATCAGCACCACAACACCCATCACCAGCAGCATCAACGGCTCAAACAGGCCGACAATGGCTGCAATCTTCGACTGCAAGGTGTTTTCCTGCATCCGGGCAGTGCGCTCCAACATGCCGTCCAGCTCACCACTGGCCTCGCCACTGGCAATCATGTGCAACATCATTGGCGGAAAGTAGCCAGTCTGATCCAGCGACCGATGCAACGAACCGCCCTCACTGACTTTACGTGCTGCATCTTTCAGCTCTTTACGCAGGTAGTCGTTTGACAGTACCTCACCGGCGATTTTCATGGCCTCCACCAGCGGCACACCACTGGTGGTCAGGATGCTCAGGGTGCTTGCATAGCGGGCGGTATTCACACCCCGAACCATGCCCGAGAACAACGGAAGATGTAACAACTGTTTGTGGAATTTCATCCGGAACCCGGGTTTGTTCAGGGCAACCCGAAAACCAACCAGTGCCAACATCAACAGGATAAAGAGATAGACACCATAAGTGCCGAGAAATTCCGACACCGATAACATGGCCATGGTCAGCCCGGGCAAGTCCTGTCCTTGCCGGACAAACACCTCGATGATATCCGGCACCACGTAGGTCAGCAGGAAGACCACGATGGCGATAGCAACCACACTGAGAATGATCGGGTAGATCGCGGCCAGCTGGATTTTCTGCCGGGCTTCCTGGCGGTTTTCGGTGTAGTCCGCCAGCCGGTTCAGTACCAGGTCCAGGTGGCCGGCGTGTTCACCGGCAGCGACGGTGGATCGATAAAGCCGGGGAAATGCTCTTGGAAACTCACCAAAACTGTCCGCCAGCGTGTAGCCTTCCATCACTTTGGCCCGAATCGCAATTAACATGCTACGGATGCGGGGCTTGGTGGATTGCTGGGCGGCTGCGCTGAGTGCCTGTTCGATGGGGATGCCTGACTGAATCAGGGTGGCCAGTTGGCGGGTTACCAGGGCAAGGTCCGCGGCACTCAGGGAACCTCGATTACTGAACGGGTTGGTTCGGGCCTGTTGTTTGTCAACGGCCGGTTCAACGGTCAGCGGGGTTAACCCTCTCTCCCGCAACTGCTGGCGCACGGCACGAGCAGCGTCTGCCTCCAGTACACCCTGCTTTTGCTTTCCCCGTTGGTCCAGCGCTTTGTAAACGTAGGCTGGCATGGATTACTGGCTCCGGTGGGTAACGCGCAGAACTTCTTCCACGGTGGTCGTGCCTTCCAGGATCTTTTTGACCCCGTCCGCATGAATGCTCGGGCTACGAAGGCGAGCGGCTTTCTCCAGGTCCATCTCCCCTGCCCGTTTGTGAATCAGGGTGCTGATTTCTTCGGTAATTTCCACCACCTCATAGATACCAATACGCCCACGGTATCCCAGCTGGTTACAGTGTTCACAGCCCTTAGCCCGATAGATGGTGGGCGGATTAGCCGGGTCCTGCTGCAGGAATTCGCAATGTTCTTCAGTCGGCGTGTAGGGTTCGCGACAATGGGTACACAACACCCGTACCAGACGCTGGGCAACAATACCCACCAGGCTTGAGGAGATCAGGAAGGGCTCAATGCCCATATCCATCAAGCGGGTAATGGCACCCACCGCAGTATTGGTATGCAGGGTTGAGAGCACAAGGTGACCGGTCAAACTGGCCTGAACGGCAATCTCCGCCGTTTCCAGATCCCGGATCTCACCAATCATGACCACATCCGGGTCCTGGCGCAGGATAGCCCGAAGCCCCCGGGCGAAGGTCATATCCACCTTGGTGTTGACCTGGGTCTGGCCGATACCGGGCAGGTTGTATTCGATGGGGTCTTCGACGGTCAGAATATTGCGGCTGCGATCGTTGATCTCCTGCAATGACGCGTACAGGGTGGTCGACTTACCGGAACCGGTCGGGCCGGTTACCAGCAAAATACCATAAGGCCGGTAGATGAGTTTGCGCAAAATCTTAAGGTCATTTCCCGCCATGCCCAGGGATTCCAGCCGAATGGTACCCGCCTGTTTATCCAGCAAGCGCAGCACAACCCGCTCACCACTGGACGACGGCATGGTGGACACCCGGATATCCACTTCCCGGCCAGCAACCCGGAGCGCAATACGGCCATCCTGGGGCACCCGCTTTTCAGCGATATCCAGTTTTGCCATGACCTTGATGCGGGAAACCAGCAAAGGCGCCAGGGCCCTTTTGGGCTGAACCACCTCACGTAGCACGCCATCCACCCGGAAGCGCACCACCAGGTGTTTTTCATAGGTTTCGATATGAACGTCCGAAGCGTTGGTTTTCACTGCCTCGGTAAGAATGGCATTGATCAGGCGAATGATCGGGGCGTCGTCTTCCTGCTCCAGAAGATCTTCGGTCTCCGGCACAGAATCCGCCAGCGACGCCAGGTCCATGTCATCGCCAATACCCTCCACCATCTGCATGGCTTCGGCTGAATCATTCTGATAAGCAGCGTTCAGGGCCTGGTCAAAACGGTTTGCTTCAATTGTGGTAAAGCGGGCCCGACCACCACTGATCCGGTTTGCTTCAGCAAGTGCAGAGTGGGACGCACCCGGTCGCACCAGGATAATCGCTTCACCGTCTTCATTGCGGGTAAGAATGACACCGTTGCGCTTGGCAAAGGTGAACGGAAGACGGCCCAGCGGCGCATCCTGCGGCTGCATTTCAGTTTCGGTGGTCAAGGTCTTCCTCGTTGTTTCCGTCAGATCATTCATTATTCTTCTGGGACTTTCCGGCGCCGGAAAAATCCTTTAATTCTTTAGCCATACAAAGGCACTAAAAAAGGCTACCACAGGAATGGGAACCACTGAACAACTCTATACACTATACTGCCACTAATTCATTTCAGTCTGATAACCTGTGAGCTTTTTACGCCTACGATCATTCATTCAGGAAACCCGATGCTCGCTCTTGATCAAAGGATACCATTGTTACTTGCGGTGACTGCGGTTGTGGCCATGCTAGGGCTGACCACTTGGCAGGCATACCAGTTCTGGCAAAACGAGTCGCAGCGTACCCTGCCCCAGGTGCAGGTAGCAGGCAATGGAACGGACACAACAAGACAGAACGTGCCAGAGGTACAGCTGGCAAACCTGACCCTGTTCGGTGCAGCGACGGACACCGGTGGCGCTGTGGAGGTGGATACCGAAAATCTGCCAGAAACCAACCTCAGGCTTTCGCTGCGCGGTGTGTTGGCTGCTGACGGCGAGTTCCCGGGCAGCGCGCTGATTGAAGATGACAAGGGCAAGACCGAAGCTTACCTGGTGGGCAACGAGCTTCCCGGCAACGCCAAGCTACGCACCGTGTTCCCTAACCGGGTCATTATCGAGCGCGCCGGCAAACTCGAAAACCTCTATTTTCCGGAGCTTGATGATCGCTCAGGCGTTTCTCTGGCCAGCAGCAATGCAGAAGCACTCGACCAGGAGATACAGCAACGGCAAACACCGCAGCCTGCACAACGTGCATCATCCAGCGGCACGGCCACGCCAGCGGGCGAACAACAACGCAGAGAGGAGATCAGACAGCGACTGGAGCAGTTACGCCAACGGCTACAGAACAGTAATTGAGGCCTGATATGGCAACGGCAACCTGGTCTGCACGTCGCCATTCCATCCTCATCCCCCTGGTATTTGCTTTTTCCCTGGCGGGCGCCATTGAACTCAGTGACCGGCTGATGACCTACGTGCTGAGTGAATTCGGCCAGGAAGCCCATCAAAGGCTGCAAGACTGGCAGCGGCTGCATCAATTGGCCCGTAATGCCCCGATCGACCGACAGCTTCGCCTGGTCAATTCGTTCTTCAATCGGATCCCTTTCGTCAGTGACATCCAGCATTGGGGTGAAGAAGACTACTGGGCCACGCCCGTAGAATTGCTGACCACAAATGGTGGAGATTGCGAAGACTTCTCCATTGCCAAGTACCTGACACTCAGAGCCATGGGCGTTCCCGACGAAGAGCTGCGTATTGTCTATGTCAAAGCCCTGGAGCTGAACCAGGCCCACATGGTTCTGGCCTGGTACAAGACCCCGGACGCCGATCCGTTGATCCTCGACAACCTGATAAACGACATTAAACCTGCCTCTCAAAGAACTGATCTAGAACCCGTTTATAGCTTTAACGGTGAAGGCCTCTGGCTCAACCGTTCCACCGGGGAGCGGTCGAGGATTGGCGATGCTCAGAGGCTTGAGCACTGGCAGGACCTGAACAGACGGTTGACCGAGTCTCTGCGACATTGATGTTGCACCTGGCGCCAAATGACAAAGCCAATGTCGCACTCTGCCACTGGGTTTTGGCGCCAACGCTATAGAATGCCGACACTTTTCATGAAATCGGGAGTTGTGGTCGATGCGACGCTGGAATGGATGGGGTGATGATCAGTTCAACCTGGAGCTGCCTGCGCAGGGCCAGGCATTTCTTGAACAGCGAGTTGGTTCTGCCAATCCGTTACAGGATGCCACCCTGGAGAAGGTCTGCCTGAAGGTACCGGCCACACGCCTGCCTGCCGACGCCAAGGTTGATGATTTGATCGATACCAGCGCAGAGGTACGAGTGCGCCACGCCCGGGGCCAAAGCCTGGTGGACTGGCTCGCCCTTCGCAGTGGTGAGATCGGGACCTTTCCCGACGGGGTTGCATTTCCAGACTCCAATTCGGATGTTCGGGCCTTGCTGCGCTACGCCAACGACCACGACCTGCATCTGATTCCCTACGGTGGCGGCACCAGCGTGGCGGGGCACATCAACCCCATCGACCAGGGCAAACCGGTTCTGACCGTCAGCCTGGCCAAAATGAACCGCCTTCTGGACCTGGACCGGGAAAGTCAGCTGGCCACGTTTGGCGCCGGCACGCCGGGCCCCCTGGTCGAGGCGCAGTTACGTGCTCACGGCTATACCCTGGGCCACTTTCCCCAGTCCTTCGAGCTCTCCACCATTGGCGGCTGGGTGGCCTCCCGCTCCAGCGGACAACAGTCCCTTCGCTACGGCCGAATCGAGCAGTTGTTTGCCGGAGGCCGAATCGAAACCCTCCAGGGCACGCTGGACCTGCCCACCCTGCCTGCTTCCAGTGCGGGGCCGGATATCCGGGAGATGATTCTGGGCTCCGAAGGTCGGCTGGGGCTGATCACTGAAGTTAAAGCCCGTGTCAGCCACCTGGCGGACCAGGAAGCCTTCTATGTGGTGTTCTTCCCAGGCTGGGAACAGGCAAAAACGGCTTGCCGAAAACTGGTTCAGAACCGGATTCCCCTGTCCATGTTGCGGTTAAGTAACGCCATAGAAACCGAAACCCAACTCGCTTTGGCCGGCCACCCGCAACTCATCGGCATGCTTGAGAAATTCCTGTCGTTCCGTGGGGTACGGGAAGGTAAGTGCATGATGACCTTCGGCATTACCGGCAGCAAAGCCCAATGTCGTTCTACCCTGGCTCAAACCAGGAAAGTGTGCAGTGCCCATGGTGGTGTTTATACAGGCACCAAGCTTGGCGCGAAGTGGGCTGAAAAGCGCTTCACCATGCCCTACTTCCGGGAGGCGCTCTGGCAGATGGGCTATGCGGTAGACACCCTGGAAACGGCGACAGACTGGGATAACGTCGATAACCTGCTCAATCGCATTGAGAGCAACCTGCGGGAGGGTCTCAGTAGGGACGGAGAAAGAACCCACGTGTTCACCCACCTGTCCCATTTTTACGGACAGGGTTGTTCCATCTACACAACCTATGTGTTCCGCGTAGCCGACACCTATCCGGAAACCGTTGCCCGATGGCAGCACCTGAAAAACACCACCTCGGAACTGATCGTCCGCAACCGGGGAACCATCAGCCACCAGCACGGGGTTGGCAAGGACCATGCCCCCTTCCTGCCGGTGGAAAAAGGTGAACTGGGCATGCGCGCCATCCGTGCGCTGACCGATAGCTTTGACCCAGACGCCCGCCTCAATCCCAAAACCCTTCTGGACTGAGGTCGGTATGACACGACAGCAGATTCTCGCAGAACTGAAAAGCGGTGATGCCCGATTCGATGTGGTGATTGTCGGTGGCGGCATCACCGGCGCAGGTGCTGCCAGAGAAGCAGCCGGGAGCGGCCTGAGAACCCTTCTGGTGGAACAGAAAGATTTTGCCTGGGGCACATCCAGCCGATCGTCAAAGATGGTTCATGGTGGATTACGCTACCTGGGCAGTGGCCATATTGGCCTGGCCCGCGATGCCGTCAGGGAGCGCCAGCGCATGATGGAGGAGGCCCCGGGGCTGGTTGACCCACTCCGGTTTGTCATGCCCCATTACCGGGGCCAGTTCCCCGGCCCCCGACTGTTCCAGGCTTTGTTATCGGTATACGACCGGCTTGCCGGTGTGCGCAGCCGGCAACGCCTGACCGCCTCACAAAGCCAGCAATGGGCGCCCGGTCTGAGCCAGGCCGGGCTTCTGGGTGCCAGCCTGTTTACCGACGCCCTCACCGACGACGCCCGACTGGTGCAAAGGCTGATCGCCGAGGCGAGCCAGGACGGCGCCCTCTGCCTCAACTATGTATCCGCCAACCGGATCACCCGGAATGAGGCCGGCAGGGTTAATGGGGTTGTTCTGGTTCCGGAGGGGGAGCCACTGCAAGCTGGCATTTCCGTATCAGCCAACACGGTTATCAATGCCACCGGTGCCTGGGCAGACAAACTGCAACAGCAGGGCCCTTCAGAACAACCGCTGAGTATTCGCCCGCTCAAGGGCAGCCACCTTGTCGTGCCCTGGCAACGGCTACCGGTAACCTGCGCTGTGTCTTTGTTCCATCCGGAGGACAAACGCCCGGTATTTGCCTTTCCGTGGGCCGGCACAACGGTACTGGGCACCACCGACCTGGACCATCCGGGAAGCCTGGACCAGGAGCCGGTTATTAACGAACAGGAGGTTCGCTACCTGTTGAAGGTGGCTGAACACCTTTTCCCCGGCGCCAGCCTGACCGCCCAGGATGTGATCTCCACCTGGGCTGGTGTCCGGCCCGTGGTGACGGATGGTCAGGGCAAGGCCCCCTCCCGTGAGAACCGTGAGCACGCCCTGCGCCGGGACAAGGGCCTGATCAGCGTCGCCGGTGGCAAACTCACGACCTTCCGACAGATTGCCCGGGAGGCTCTGGAAGCCGCGCTCGGGCCGGATGGCAGCCACAGGCTCCGGGCCGATGACCAGCCAGTGTTCACTCCACCGGCCGACCTTCCGCGACCCACTCAGGTTCGCCACCTGACCTGGCACCGTCTCAAGGGCTACTACGGACCGGCCCTGGGCGAACTGTGTCGCGATGCGGATTTCACTGAAATCGCCGATTCCAACGTGCTCTGGGCTGAACTGGAGTGGGCCTGCCAATCTGAGCAGGTACACCACCTGGATGACCTTTTACTTCGCCGAACCCGCCTGGGGCTTGTCTTCCCCGCCGGCGCCAGAGCCCTGCTGCCAGACATCCAGGAACGATGCCAACGCCGGTTGGGTTGGACTAACGACCACTGGCAACGGGAAGTGGAGCGCTATCTGTCGCTGTATCAGCAGGCTTATGCCCTGCCATCTGAGGGCAGGTAAACAGTATGGCCAACACACCGCTGATTCTGGCGATCGACAATGGCACTCAGAGCGTCCGGGCGCTGCTGTTTGACCAACAGGGCAATTTGCACGGCAAGGGCAAGCAGGAAATCGAACCCTACTTCTCAGAACACCCGGGCTGGGCCGAGCAGCATCCTGACTACTTCTGGCGCAATCTCGGGTTGGCCTGCCAGGCGCTCTGGCAAAGTACCGATGCGACACCGGACCAGGTCGCCGGCGTAACCGTGACGACCCAGAGGGGCACGGTAATCAACCTGGACAAACACGGGCAACCGTTGCGCCCGGCCATTATCTGGCTGGACCAACGCCATGCCCGGGTGGACGGCCCGTTAAAGGGCCCCTGGGGACTGTTGTTCAAACTGGCGAGACTGGAAGACACCATTGAGCGGTTCCGGGAGAAAACCCAGGCCAACTGGATTGCCCAGAACCAACCGGAACTCTGGGCACAAACCCACAAGTTTTTGTTGCTATCCGGCTACCTGAATTACCGCCTGACTGGCGAGTACAAAGACTCCACCGGCAGCCAGGTGGGCTACCTGCCTTTTGACTACAAAAAACAGCAGTGGGCCGGTAACCGGGATTTCAAATGGCAGGCCATGCCCATCACCCGTGACATGCTGCCAGACCTGGTACGTCCCGGTGAAACCATCGGCCAACTGCTTCCCGACGCCGCCCACCACCTGGGCCTGCCAGCGGGCCTGCCAGTTATTGCGGCGGCGTCAGACAAGGCCTGCGAAATACTCGGCTCCGGCGGGCCCAGCCCGGACATCGGCTGCATGAGCTACGGGACCACCGCGACGATCAATACCACTAATCATCGGTACGTTGAGCCCACCCGGTTCATGCCACCTTATCCGTCCGCCCTGCCCGGTCACTACTCAACGGAAGTGATGATTTACCGGGGCTTCTGGATGGTCAGCTGGTTCAAGAAAGAGTTTGGTTTGCGGGAGCAAAAGCTGGCCGAACAAAAGGGGATCGAACCGGAGGTCCTGTTCGATGAACTGGTCAATTCGGTACCGCCTGGCTCCATGGGCCTGATGCTGCAACCCTACTGGAGCCCGGGTGTGCGCCAGCCAGGCCCCGAAGCCAAGGGTTCGATCATCGGGTTCGGCGACGTCCATACTCGGGCACACCTGTATCGCGCCATTCTGGAAGGCCTTGCCTACGCACTCCGCGAAGGCAAGGAGCGGATCGAGAAACGCAGCGGTCAGAAAATTCGCCGGCTCAGGGTGGCCGGTGGCGGTTCACAAAGCGATGCTGCCATGCAGTTGACCGCCGATATTTTCGGACTGCCTGCCGAGCGACCGCACACCTATGAAACCTCCGGCCTGGGCGCGGCGATAGACGCCGCCGTGGGATTGGGGCTGCACCCGGATTTTGACACCGCAGTGGGGGAAATGACTCGTGTCGGCGAGGTATTCACCCCGTCTGAGCAAGCGACTGAACTCTACCAGCGCCTCTATTCCGAGGTGTATCTGGACATGTACCCAAGGTTACAACCGTTGTATCGGAAAATCAGGAGTATCACCGGCTACCCCAAGTAATGATTGACGAGCACAGAATGATGCATTTTCGCCATTTAGGTATATAATGGTGAAAAATGCACAAAGGAGCCCTAGCCATGAACGAGCCGGCTACCCTGGCCCCCCAAACCAGCGACAAAGCCCTGCTGGCCAAGGCCTTGCTGAACTCCGCCAAGGCGTTTGGTATTTCCCAGGCCGAAGCCGCCGCCATTGTTGGCCGCAATCGCAGCGGTTTGACCCGCGATGGCATCGATCCAGACAGCAAGGCGGGAGAACTGGCGCTGCTGTTCGTTCGCCTGTATCGGAGCGTTTACGCCCTGACCGGTGGCGACAACCAGGCCATGGCCCACTGGCTCAATACGCCAAATAATTACTTTCAGGACACCCCCAGGGATATGATTCAGTCAACGGAAGGGCTGGTCCGGGTGATTCATTATCTGGATGCCATGCGGGGAAGGATTTGAACTACAAGGAGCGTATTAAAAACACCCTGACGAACCTACAGGGGCAGGTCTTTCGGGTGGTTGAGAGTCAGGAAGACATCGCCACCACCCGAATCGTTGACAACATGCAGGAACAGGCGCGCCTGGAGCAACTGCTGGATACCAGCAAACCGACGATCCCCGAGCGGGCCAGTAAACTGCACTACCTGCTTGCGACGCCCTTTCGATACCCGCCACTCAAATACGGCTCTCGGTTCGGCCGTAGCTTCGAACCCAGCCTTTTCTACGGCGCCATGAGCATTCCGACAGCCCTGGCAGAGACCGCATTCTATCGGTTTGTGTTCACCAGCCACGTGTCAAAACCCTTCAAACGGCCGCTGACCACGCTGCACACGGTTTTCACCGCCCGTTTTCGTTCAAGCCACGGAGTGCGGCTTCAGTCCCCTGAGTGGCAGGACCTTCAAGAAACCCTGACCGACCCGGTCAGCTACCGGGAATCCCAGGCGCTGGGTAGCGACCTGCGCCAATGCGGCGCGGAAGCGTTTCAGTTTCTCTCTGCCCGGGCTCTTCAGGCCGGCTTGTACCAGCTACCCTGGCAACCTGAGCACGGAATGGACGGACTCAACGTGGCGCTGTTCAGCCCCCGGGCACTCCGGGACACGGCGCCGAAGTCGTACCACAAACTCATCGTCGCCACCTCAGACCAGCAAGTATCCATGAGTCTGACGCTGGCTGATGGCCGTAAGCAGGTTCACAACTTTGGCCGGGAAGCCTTTCTGGTAGAGGGTGTTATTCCTCAACCGGCCCTGTAGCCACCACCCCGTCATCGCGCTGCCAACCTCCGCCCAAAGCTTTGTAGAGGTCGACGGCGGCAATCAGTCGGTTCAGGCGCATCTGGCTGAGTTGCTGGCGAGCGTCGAACACATTGCGCTGGCTCTCCAGCAGGGTCAGCAGGTCATCTGCGCCCTCCCGATAACGGACTTCCGTCAGCCTGAGTGTTTCTTCAGCACGTGCCAGGATCTCTTGCAGGCGCTGCTCCTGAAGCTCAAACAGAGAATCCCGGTCAAGGGCATCGCCCACTTCCTGGAATGCCGTCAACAGACTGCCCCGATAGCCTTCGAGCAGGGCCACCCGCCGGGATTCCGAAATCGCCAGGGCGTTTCGCCTCTGGCCGCCATCAAACAACGACTGACTCAAACCCAACAGACCACTCACGCTTCGAGTCGGATCAGCAAGGCTGAGAAAACTGTCGGTGGATAACCGAACCGCTGCACTCAGGGAAACCGACGGCAACAGGGCTGCCCTGGCCTGTTCAATATCGGCGCTGGCAGCCACCAATCTTGCCTCCTGGGCGGCCAGGTCGGGTCGACGTGTGACCAGACTGGCCGGCGCCAGGGGACTGATCACCGGTATGCTTACCTCTGAGATATCGGCATCTGGCTTGTCGCCCTCAAACGGTAATTCTCCAGTCAGCACCCGTAATGCTACCAGCCGTTGCCGGGCCTGGTATTCCAGTGGCGGCACCGCGTTACGCAGGCTCAATACCGAAGTTTGCTGGCGCGCCAGCTCAGCCCGACTGGCAGCACCATTGCGGAAGCGGGCCTCCACCAATGCCAGAGTACGCTCGCCAATCGCCAGGTTATTCCGTGCCACCTCTACCCTCTGCTGTAACTCCAGCCATTCAAACCAGGTGCTGGCGACCGATGCAATCAGGGTGATACGAGCTGCGTCGTAGTCAAACCGGGTGGCCTGGAAAGATGCCAGAGCTGCGCCTTCGACGGCAGACAACCGCCCCCAAAGATCCAGCTCATAGTCCACGGATAAGCCGGCACTGGTTGAACCCCCGCTGTTGGTATCACCACCGGAGGCCCGGGAAGCCTGCCGCCCGGTACTGGCCGTTGCCCCCACCGAGGGCAAGAGGCCAGCACCGGCGGACTGCAGCTGCAAATCGGCCTGAATGACGGACTGGGCAGTGGCCGCCAAGTCGGGGTTGGCCGCCAGGGCCTTGTCAATCAGCCGGTTCAAATTGTCATCATTGAAAGCCCGCCACCAGCTGGCATCGATGTCCTGCCCCTCATCGATTTGAGCGGACCATTGCTCCGGTGGAGTAACTGGCAAAGGCACCGGCTCCGGCGTGAACGTGGCGCACCCGCCAACCAGGAGAGCCGGCAGTAAAACCAATATTCGAGCGGTCATAGTCATAGTCTTATTCCGACGCCAGGGCATGGACCGGGTCCAGGTGAGCGGCTTTGCGGGCTGGCAGAAAACCGAAGATCAGCCCGGTGGCAAAGGCACAGGAGAACGCTAACACCATCGGCAACACGGTCATGTGGACCGGCGTGCCAAACGAGCCGATCAATTGGGTGGCGGTGATGCCCAGCGCGACACCGATCAGCCCACCAATGGCCGAGACCAGCCAGGCCTCGGTAAGAAACTGTTGCAGAATGTTCCAGGCCCGCGCTCCGGTGGCCATGCGAATGCCGATTTCCCGCGTGCGTTCGGTCACGCTCACCAGCATGATGTTCATTACACCGATGCCGCCGACCAGCAGCGAAATGGCCGCAATGGAGCCAAGCAGCCAGGTCAGGGTATTCTGGGTTTCAGAGATGGTGTCGATCAGCGACGCCATATTGCGGATGGTGAAATCCTCAATGCCACCATGCCTGGCCAGCAGAGTTTCGTGAATAATCGCCTCTATTTCGCTCATCCGGTCCAGATCAGCCACCGCCACGGTGATATTGCGCAGGTGGGTTTGGCCAAAAATACGCAAACTACCCGTTGTGTAAGGTACTAACACAACATCATCCTGATCCTGGCCCATGGGCGATGCGCCCTTCTCCCCCATCACGCCAATTACCTGGAACAGCACATTGTTCACCATCAGATGTTTGCCGAGCGGGCTTTCGCCGGGGAACAGTGTGTCGGCCGTCGTTTTGCCCAACACGGCTACTGCCGCATAGTTGAGCTCATCCTGTTCCGAATAGAAGGTGCCTTCAATCACCGGCCACTGCCTGGCCACCGGAAACTGGTATGAGGTGGCGTTAATTTCTGCACGGTGGTCAAGGTTAAAGTACCGAAGCGTTTGCGAACCGGTGAGTTCAGGTATCGCTGCAAGAACCCCTTCTACTTCATTGATTGCGCGATAATCTTCGGGAGTTAACGTGGTCACCGACCAGCGGCCTCCTCGCTGATCCGGGCCGCCGGGGCGAATCAGCAACAAGTCACTGCCCATGGTACTGATTCGATCAACCACGTCTTTCCTGGCCCCCTCCCCGATAGCCAGCATGGTAATCACAGACGCCACGCCAATCACGATGCCCAGCAACGTCAGTGCGGTTCTGAACAGATTGCTGCGCAACGAACGCACAGCACTTTTCAGGGCCTCCTGCCAGTCACTCAGCACGACGCCATGGCGACTGGCCTCTATTGCCGATGATGAATCTGTAGCGCTGTCATCGTGGCCGGTATCTCGAACCACTTCGCCATCGGCGATATGAATTTGCCGGCGGGCAACATCGGCCACATCCTGATCATGGGTGATCAGAATAACGGTATGCCCCTTGCCAGACAGCTCAGTCAGCAGCCGGATAACCTCTTTGCTGCTTTTGCTATCAAGGGCGCCGGTAGGCTCATCGGCGAAGATCACCTGGCCGCCATTCATTAATGCCCGGGCAATTGAGACGCGCTGCTGCTGACCACCAGACAACTGGCCGGGGCGATGGGTAAGCCGCTCTCCCAGCCCCAGTTCGGTTAACAGCTTCTCCGCCCGCTCCCGGCGCTGGACAGGCGCCCTGCCTGCATAGATGGCCGGAATCTCAACATTCTCCCGAGCGGTCATCCCCGGCAGCAGGTTGTAGCTCTGGAAGACAAAGCCGAAAGCCTCCCGGCGCAATAACGCCAGGTCATCCCGACTGAGCGCGGAAACGTCACTGCCGTCATAGCAGTATTCCCCTGAGGTTGGCTGGTCCAGGCAACCGAGGATATTCATCAAGGTGGATTTACCGGACCCGGAGGGGCCCATAATGGCAACGAACTCACCCGGATAAATTTTCAGGTCAATGCCCTTGAGTACCGGTACGGCCAACTCCCCTTCACCAAAGGACCGGGTAATACCCCGCAACTCGATCAGAGGCCGGCTTGCGGTCATCGCAGCATACCCCGGAAGTTGTTGGTGTTACTGGAACCAGAGCGCGGATCCCGGGAAACCAGCACGACCTTTTCGCCTTCCTTTACGCCGGAGACCACTTCCGTATGTACCCGGTTACTGACGCCGGCCACAATGTCCCGCCATTCAACCTGGCCTGCCTGGGTCAGCACCTGCACCCGGCCCCGTTGAACCGAGGACACTGGCACCCGCAGCACATCCAGGGCTTCGCTCTGAATAAAGAACACCTGGGCCGTCATGTTCGGTAGCAGTTTGCCGTCATCGTTATTGGCATCGAACAGGGCGTTGTACAATACAACATTGTTGGTCACTTCCGGTGTCGGCTCTATGTACAGCAACTCGCCGTACACCTTCCGTTCCGCATCACCCAGCGTGGTGAAGTAAACGCGCATCCCAGGCTCGAGTTTGCCCACATCAGCTTCCGATACCTGTGCCCGCACCCGCATGGTGGCCAGATCAGCAATACGCATCAGAACCGGGGCTTGCTGGGTTGCATTCAGGGTCTGGCCCTGGCGGGCTTCAATGGACACGACAGTGCCCTCCATGGGTGCATAGATTCGTGCATACCCGAGGTTGGCTTCTTCCGCGCGCAAGGTGGATGAGGTTTGTTCGATCTGGGCTTCCAGCATCGCCAGTTGCGCTTTGGCGGATGCCAGTGACGCCTCGGCAGTCTGCAGCGATTCCCGCGTAGTAGCTTCTTCTTGGAACAGGTTGGTCTGGCGCTGGAACTGGATTTCCGCCAGCCGCAACTGGGCCTTTCGGTCATCCAGTTGCGCCCGTTGATTCTTGAGCTGGGCCCGGGTGGCGTCGACCTTGGCTACGTATACGGTCGGATCAATCTCCGCCAGCAAGTCACCCTGGGAAACCGTTTGCCCAACCCTTACATGGATGGTTTCGAGCTGGCCTGATACCTGGGCACCAACGTCCACGTAGTTGCTGGGCTCCAGCACGCCGGTAGCGCTGACCAGCTGCTGGATGTCGCCGCGGGTGACTTCGATGGTGTTGATGGATTGCCCCTGGCCATTTTTCTGGTTGGCAAACCACCAACCGACCGCAGAAAGACCTGCAAGCAACGCCAAGGCAACAAACCATTTCACTGTACGTCGGTTGTGGCCAAATGCCATCTATAAATTCCCCTCGGAGTCATCAACATCGCAACAATAGAGAAGCGACCAGCGAAAAAAAAGCGACGTTTCAGGGTTTTGCTCAACCTTTACACTCCCGGGGTTAGCCCGTTTGCGTGATGGGGGAATGCTGCCGAGTTCTATAGTCTGGGCGAGAAAGCAGGAAACCGCGGAAATTCTGGAAGAAACAGGAGTTCGAGGTTTTGCCGTTCATGGATCGTACCCAGAGGATAGAAAACTATGAAGTACTCCGCTTTGCAGGCAACCGCGTTGAGTGGGTTGCTGCTCTCCGGTTGTGGTGGCAGTTCAGACTCGCCGACAATCCCAGTTCAGCCCCCTCAAAACGGTGGTCAAACGCCTGATCTGACTTTTTCAGCAGAAGCTACCGGCACAGAAACGAGAACGGACTGGAACGACGGTGATTTCAGTGACACTAGGTTCAATCTCTGTGTTGCCAAGGAACCGATCGATTCAGGCGTGGAGAACTGCACATCCTATGAAGGTGGTAGATACTTCATGGATATCAGCGCACCGTTTACCGTTCAGGATATGACACCAGGCTCTGAATATTGGCTTCGGCTTCAAGCCCAATTACCTGAAGGTCAAGCCCTACTGTCATCAGTTAAACAAATCAAAATCGCCGCCGACGATGGCACCGTGGAACCTGAATCTCCAGGACCCTATGCCGGTTTGGGTCCGTTCACAACCGGAACCAGAATCCAGTTTTATGAACTGGACGGCGCGACAGGGCAAAGAGTGGGCAGTGATCCGGTAGCGACTACAACGGTCGGGGATCAAGGTTCGTTCGATATGCCTGATGTAACCCCACGGTGGGTAGAGGCTGAGGTCACCGGAGATTTTCTGGATCTCTATAACACGGGCGGAGACACCGAGGGCACGCCCGTCTCCCTGAGCGCTATATTCGACACCAGCGAGACTAACAGCGGTCATAATATTCAGGTTTTCACTCACTGGGTCGCTGAAAGAGTGAAGTGGTTGCTCGTCAACAGTCATGCCGGGTCACTGGAAGATGCTCTGTCAACCGCAAGGACTGAGCTTGAAGCGGACCTGGCGTTGAATCACCCACCCGAGACCATCAGCTTTCAGTTATCAGCCGACGATTCGGAGCCGAGGCTAGATGACTCTGCCAAACTTCTGGCCATTTCCTCCTGGATTTCGCGCTACCTGGACGATCACGCATTGATCGCAGAAAGCTATGCCCAGAACCGGTTGGAATCGGAAAACGATGAACTCGCTCAACTTATAAGCGATCTGAGCAACCGAGCTGATTTCTATTCCGACCGCGCATTCAACCGCATGGGGGCCCAACTTCCAAGTCAGGAGGCACAAAGAGAGTACCTTCTTCTGGGCCAAAGCCTGAGTGGCTGCGCTGCCGCCAAAGCCTTCCGAACCCGCCCGACAGTTTGCCTGGGCGAAGGCAGAGATACCTTCTCTGCGGATATACCGGGAGGAAGTGGCACCCATCAGAAAGAAATATTCTTCCACCCCCGCCAGGCTGGCATGTGGGCGGTGGAGTTGAGTCTGGACAATACTTGTGATGTGTCCTGGACCACCTATCTGGGAGAAGATGGAACTTTCAACCTGATGTCACAAAGCTTCAATGGCACCGTTGGCCAGCGGTTAGTCGGTACCCGCAGACTGACACCACAAATCCATCGCATTGTGGCTAATTTCAATCGTGAAGAGTGCGCTGCGACAGAAGTGGACTTCAACTTCAGGAAAGTGGCCATTGGCAGCGAAAACCCGCTGAGTAGGGGTCTCTATTACTTAACACCCGATTCGGTGCAAACCGGGGTGGTCGGTGCCTATCAACACACTTCCGGGACGAGTGCTGCTCCCTCTTCAAGCCGCTCTTATTATTTCCTTAATCACTATAACGATGCCCCCGCAACCTACGATTTCGCCCTCGATTATCGCAGCACCGGCTCCGGGAGCATGACGATTCACGTAGAAGAAAGGATCGGGTCGAATTTCCTTGGTATTACCTTCGTGGAAGAGGAGCAAAGCCCCGGTCAACTGTTGAGGAGCTACGAGTTAAAAGCCGGAACGCCATATCGAGTATGGGTAGAAAACCTGAACCCAAGGACGACTTCAGTGAATAATTTCAATTCCTATGCCCGGTTCAACTACGAACTGACCATTAACGAAACGCCCTGAACAAAAACGCCCCAGGTTTTCAGGAAACTGGGGCGTTTTCTTAACGTCTAACACAAATTTTGATCAGCCTACAAACCACTCTGATTAAAGTTCACATGACTGTCTTCAAGCGTTCGGGTCGGGCGGCCAACCATGTCGGTGGCTGGTTCCCCATCAACTCGTAGTTCGACAAAACTGCCGATCGAGTATTTCCGGGGGTCCAGGGTATCAATGAACAAATTGGCCCCCTCAACCGCACCGCCTGCAATTACCAGATCATTGGTCAGCTCTGGCATTTTCAACGGGCTGGCACCTTTATCGGCAATATAAAAACGTCGCAACTGTGGAGCTAAGACCGTTCCGATGGTGTATCCAGCAGCTTCTCCATAGTACTCAAAAAAGAACCGCCCATCAGTGAAAAGGGTATTCTGAAGTTTGTCTCTTTGATCGGCGAAGGTGAGAAATTCGCCCGTTTCAGCCTCGGAGTTTACAACAACAAAGTCGTTGCCCCTAGCTCCTGAATCAGGGCCATCGTCCAGGAGTCCTCTTGCAACAAAGCGCCCTGGCTCATCAACCACCATCACGGGCCGAGAAAGATCAAGAACGCTGAAAAGTTCGATACGGCTACCACTTTCGGAGATCCAATAGAACCCATCTACGTCTGTATTACTTCCTGGTGCGGTATAAACACCCAACTCCCTCGTCGACCTGTTCAGGCTAACCGTTAATGTATCACCGCTTGCATACTCACTGGTTTCGATCACGGTATAGTACTCGGTGTCCGCCGACCGAACCGGCAACTGATCTTCCGGACGGTTTGAGGCTAAAAACAAAACAGTTCCAGTATTAACCTCCAACTCCACTTCTTGACCACTCACGGCCCGAGCGAGCCCCTCACTCCGGTAGCTAACCAGTCTAAAGTCATCGAAGTTATCAATCGTGACGGTAAAGGTCTCCGCCGGCTCGACAGGGCCGGTCTCGCACACCCCCCATCTATCCATAACATGGACCGATGAATTACCCATAATCAATGAGCGGTCAATGTGTGTAGCCCAGGCGCCATCATAGGAACTGTCCTCGTCCATGTCAGCATAGACCAGTCCGAACGACCCAGTCTCCGGAACCTCATTCACATCAAAAAAGCCCTCAGCATCACTTTGGGCCTCCCCGACCAGCTCGCCATTACTGTTATTGATGAGGATTCTGGCGTTTTCAAACGGGCAGTCATCACCGATGAAGAGTTGCACCATTTGAGGCGTAACTGGCGGGGTATCCCCCTCTCCGTTCTGCTGATTTGTTCCGTTGGCGTTGCTGCCACCGGACGATCCACCGCAAGCGGTCAGCATTGCCGCCAACGGCACAGTTAAGATAAGAGTTTTTGAAACATGACTAAGCATAGTGAGCGCTCCTTGGTACAACACCGGGGCTTAAAGAATCGAGATGAATAGAATGGTTAGTATCCATAAGAGCCCGGCACTGCGGCCGGGCCCTTGTGGCGAGCTTCAGAACCTGTCCAACGGGCGCTGGGCAGCGTTATCGCTTGGCTGAGCAGTCACGGTTTGCATGGATTCGGCATCGGTGACGTCCAGGTAGATAACGGAATAGCTATCCGGTTCACCGCTGGCCACCGTTTGGGCAAGGCGCGAGGGGCCGGGGGCAATACCGAAGAAGCGGACCTCTGTGGCGCTGCCTGGCAGTGGGCCGAAGTTCACTTTGCCAGCGGCCGGATCATCCGCGCCCACCGCAGCAAGCTCTGCGTTGGGGCCAATCATGAACACGTCCGTGATGCCCTGCATCGCCAAACGTGCATTAGGTGCCACGCCGCCCTCGCCCGAGGCGCCCACCCAGGCCCAGTCAGGAATGTCTATCCGCTCGTCAGTAACCACATTCAAGGCCACTGCGAGTGATTCGGTGCCGCCGATGCCCTGCGTCCGGTTGTAGAAAACCCATTGCTCACTGGCGGCCAGTATGGGCGTTTCAATGGATTGACCACCAATATCGGTGGCGGTATCCAGGGTTCGACGGTCTGAGCCGTCTGCACGCATGCTGATGACATCGCCTTCGTGTTCTACCACTAAACGATTACCTGCGGACAGCAGAAAGGCATTCTCAAGCCCGAGAAAACCGGAGCCTTCAAGTGTTGCCACCACCTGCCATTCACTGCCATCGAGCCGAACCACTTCCACTGCCCCGTCATCGCCGCTGGACACGGCTCGCAGGAAGACAGGGGCGCCATCCAGAACCGTGCTGTGGGCATCGGTTGGCACAACCGCTGGATTTGGTGGGAGCAGCCCTCTTTCGACCTGCAACTGCTCGCCGGAGCCAGACAGAACCGGTGTTACCGTACCGGGGCCAGTCGCATCGTATTCGTAAAGCCATACACCGGCCTGATTACTCGTCGCGACATCATCGGTCGACGCGGCCAGATAGATGCCGCCATCCGCAGTTCTGAGCCCAAGGTCGGTGGCGACATCGAGACTCGTGACGGAGTTGCCTGTGTTGTCTTGAATGGAACCTGAGCGGGCCTCCAGAGTGTCGGCATCCACAAATTTCATGGAGCCATCAGACTCATCCAGAGCCAGGTACCCCAAACCACTCATTGCGGCAAAGTCGCTCACTGTCGAGAATGGGAAAAGGCCAGCGGCAAGCGTCTTCACGCCGGTATTTTCATCATCGGATAACTGGAGCTGTTGCCAGTTACTCCCAAACTGAGACAACAGATAGCTGTCCAGTGCGTTGGTCAGGTCGTTCAGGATTCGCCGGCTCAGAATCGGATTGGAGGACTCCGAATCGGTGACCTGCACTGGCGTTGGTGCCTGGCCGGTTTCATCAATTGACACGCGACGGTAGCCAATGCCGTCTGCAGGTGTGATGGAGCCATTACCATAGAACACTTCAGCAGGCGACATCATGGCCAGTCTGCCGGCTGGATCGAGAATGCCCTCGTGGAAGGTGAGGAAGATTGAATCGTAATTGCCTGCACCGATGGTGGCCGGTGTTGGCATACCCAGTATCGAACCCGGAAAGAACGCCTGCCCAATCTCGCCATCAACCAACTCAGGCGCCTGCGGCGCTTCTGGACTGACCATAAACAAACCCGCCATGTCGGTGCCGGCCAGAACCTGGGTGTAAAGCAGCCCATAGTTGTTGCCGAGGCGCGCTAGCCCATCGACATCTGACGGCACCGCACTGCTCACATCACCCGGGCCAGTGCCACCACCGTTAGAGCCACCATCACTGCCATCACCCGGTGTGCCGCCACCCGACCCACCACCGCCGCAACCCGCCAGAAGCGCGGCCGAGCATGCAACCACCAATGCCTTTATGCCGTAAATACCCGTGTTATTACTGATCGAATCCTTCATAACCTACAACCTCCTTGGTTTCTCAAGCGACCACCTTATTAGAGGTTGAACGGCACAGGTATCACGCAAACGGACTAACCCGGCCCTTTCAAACTGGGTATCTTGGTTGGTTACTGCTACATTTAGATCTTCGGATGTCTGCTTCTGCCGATTAACTAGATAGACCAACAAAGGCATGGATTAATGCAGAACATACTGGTCATTGAAGACCACTACGAGACCAGGGACTGGCTTATCGGAATTGTTATGGAGACCTTTCCGGACTCTTTGGTCCATGGTGTCGGGACCCTGGAGCAGGCTTACGACTGGCTGTCCAATAACACCGCCAATCTCGCCATCATCGATTTGAGCTTGCCTGACGGCAATGGCAAAGACCTGTTGGTCTACTTGAAAGAACACTCTCCCGAAACCTATCTTGTGGTCGCCACCATCTTCGATGACGACAAACATCTGTTCGATGCGCTTCGGGCTGGTGCCAGCGGATATCTGCTAAAAGATCAACCGCGCAAGGCGATTATCGACAGCCTCACCGGCCTCGTTTATGGCTCTCCGCCACTGTCACCGGCCATTGCCCGCAGAATTCTCCGCCAATTTCAGCAGCCAGTGGCCACTGAAGCGACTGCAACATTATCGGAAAGGGAAAAAGAGGTCCTTTTTCTACTCGCCAAAGGCTATGGCAGGGGCGATATAGCAGAGCTTCTGAGCGTCTCGGTAAACACAGCCGCAAGCCACATCAAGTCCATTTACCGCAAGCTGAATGTTTCCGGGCGGGCTGAAGCAACTCTCGAAGCGGTGAGAATGGGCCTGATACCTGGCCGAAACGGTTAATCCAATTCTGTTTATGATGACACGTAATCTGGCCCCAATCCCTTTGATGCTCGCCGGCATGCTGGTGTCTTTTGTGTTGCTGATAATTGCGGTGCACATGGCCACTCGAACGCCTTGGCTAGGCCTGGAGTTGGCATACGATGAGCACCATCAGCTCCCTGTCATAGAGCGTATACACAACCCGGACATCACAAATATTCTACGCGAGGGCGATCACCTGCAATCAATCAGCGCCCCTTACGCTGACAAAACCGTTGACCTTTCAGGTTTTATGCTGCGGGTTGAGCCCCCAAGTTACCCGACGTTTGCCGGCCATAACGCACTACTTGTTCGGGAAGACCGCATCGCAGCCCTTCTGGAACTACCGGAGGTGCTTATCACCACTGGAGAGGGCAACACGGCGTTAGTGCGGGTTTTACCCAAACGCCCGATGGCCACCCTTAGCTATGAGTTCTGGCTTTTCAACCTGTTCGGGCTGATCGCCTGGAATATAGGCCTGGTGGTCTGGGTTATCAGGCCCAGAGAAGCAGCCGCAAGGCTGTTGTTTGCCTCCGGCGCCGGGTTCTTCATGGCCACCTTTTTCAATAGTATTTACAAAGCCAGAGAGCTTGCGCTTCCCCAAGATATTTTCTTTGCGTATTCCAGGGCAAACCAGTTAGGGCTGTACATCATGCTGTTCAGTCTGCTGGCTCTTATGGCCTATTACCCCAGGAGAATTACGCGGATATCACCAGCCCTTTACATACTTCCGGCATTGTTTTTTTACCACGCCAATGAGACCTATCAGTGGATTGAATGGCCCCTGCACACATTTTACGTTCCTGTCTTTGCGCTGTACCTGGCCGGAGTGGTGGTTGCCAGCTACCAGTGGCGCATATCTGCCCAACACCCACTGGACAGGGCAGCACTGAAGTGGATTCTGTTATCTATTTTCATCATCATGGGCCTCGGCCTCGCCATGTACTTTATACCCCTCGCGCTGATGGAGCGTGCCGTTTTCCCGCAGATCGCGATGGTAGGCACTGCCAGCTTGCTTTACATCGGTTTTGCTTTCGGGATAGTGCGCTATCGATTGTTCGACGTGGAGCGCTGGTGGCTTGAGGTTTGGGCATGGTTCCTTGGCGGGTTATCGGTGGTCATTTTTGATCTTGCGCTCGTTACACTGCTGAAAATGCAGCCAACGATTGCGCTGGGAATCGCGTTGATTGCTGTGGGTTGGATTTATTTTCCCCTACGGCAATTGGTGTGGCGAAAATTGCAACCTGCATCCCCGGATAGCGAGTTTCGACTGGCAGATCAAATCGAGCGTATTGCCCAGGCCATGCCTGCACAGCATACCGACCCGTTCTGGATACGTCTGTTGGAAGAGGCTTATCAGCCTGCCAATATTTTCATCAGTAACCACCCGTCCGATTCTGTTGAACTCCTCAACAACGGCTCCGCGGTTCTGGTCCCGCTGCTCTGTACCGATGGCACGGTACGCCTGACATTTCCAAATAAAGGCAGGAGGCTCTTCTCGGTCAGGGATAGAAAGCATCTCGAGAGTCTACTAACGATCGCAAAACGAATTCTTACGGTTCATGAAGCAGAGATGGCTGCCGTTCAAAGAGAACGGGAGCGTATAGTGCGGGATCTTCATGACGACGTTGGTGGCCACTTGATGACGGTTCTCCGCAGGGCCCCCTCAGAAGACCTTGAAAGCCCCGCAAGAAAAGCCCTCAAAGGACTTCGGGAAAGCATGCGGGTGCTGGATGGCAACCCACTTCAAGATCTCAGGATGGTGCTGGAGGACATGAAAGCAGAAGTGGAGGAAAAGCTTGAGGGTACCGACGTGAGATTGCTCTGGCAGCAGTCTCTGGAAGACGACTCGCTGGAGATCACCATGCGCCAAGCGATCAATATAAATCATATTCTTTCCGAGGCCGTCAACAACGCATTGGAGCATGCTGATAGCAAGATCATGCGAGTCGATTTTAGTTCGGACCAGGAGACCATCACCTTGAAAGTCACTAATGATGGTGCAAAGGGGCTGGATCCGAATCAAAAACTACTCCGCGGCCGGGGGCTTAACAACATGCATGTGAGGGCTTCTGAACTAGGGGGGCAGTTAACATTCGCCATTGATGGCCCCGAAGCGAAAGTTGTCGCCGTCTTACCGATTCATTCGGACTGATTCTTACCGGCGCCACCTTCCGGTTATTTGATGGGGACACCGCAGTGTTTCTTCCAGTCAAATGCCCTGCCCCATTCCACCGCGTCACTTAAGCACATCGGTTTTGAGTAATAGAATCCCTGCCCAAGATCGCACCCAAGTTCAATCAGACGAGCGTGAGTCTCAGCATTTTCAATGCCCTCAGCCACCACCCGACGACCAAAGCTGCGGGCCAGGCCCAGTATTGCGGTGACCACCATTTCACTCTCCGGATCGTCCAGCATGTCATTGACAAAAGAACGATCAATCTTGATCTCGTGGGCAGGAAGCTTACGGAAGTAGTCCAGAGAGGAATAGCCGGTACCAAAATCGTCCAGCGACACCTCCACCCCCAAGTCCCGACACCGCCGAAGCGTGTCAATTACCAGGCTGGCATCATCCATGGCGGTGGTTTCAAGCAGCTCCAGAATCAGCCGGTGGCGGAGCCCGCGGGGCAAACGCTCCACTGCCTGGGCCAGATCTGCCGGGAAGGTTTTGCCCAGAAAGTGGGATGGGCTGAGATTCACGCTCAGGGAATAGACCAAACCCTGACTATTGAGCAGCAACAGTTTGTCGATGGCTTCGTTGATCACCAGGTTGCCAACGGTGCGAGCGTATTCGGTGTATTCAAGATGTTCCAGAAAGTGCCCCGGGCCCAGCAAGCCATCGTCGGGATGATTCCAGCGAATGAGCGCCTCAAAGCCTTCGATGGTCTGGCGCTTATAATCAATCTTGGGCTGGTAATACAGCTCCAATTCGTCACGACTGATGGCCTGGCCAATCTGCTCCAGAACCCTTACTCGCTCTTTCCGGGTAAAATGGGACTGCAGGTCAAAGATTTTATAGGCGTTCTTGCCGGATTCCTTGGCTGCATACATCGCCTGGTCCGCGTGGCGAAGCAGTAAATCGGTATCTGCGTCGTCATCCGGATACACTGTCACGCCCATGCTGCCAGACAGGTGTAAAACAAAGTGCCGGTAACTGATGGGCTGGCGGATGGCTTCCAGAATGCGGGAATACACACGCTCATCGTCTACATCCCGAAGTATCGCCACAAATTCATCACCGCCAAGGCGGGCGATCACATCGTGGCCCCGCACGGTATTCTTCAGCCGCTCCGCGATCGACCTGAGAACTGCATCACCAACGGAGTGTCCATGCTCATCATTGATCTCCTTGAAACCATCGAGGTCAATAAAACAAACCGCCACGGTGCCGTTGCGCTGCTTGGCTTCAAACAGCTCCTGTTCAAACAATTCCGTTAACCGTCGCCGGTTGGGCAGCCCGGTCAGGGCATCAAAATTAGCGGCCTGTTCCAGGCTGAGTTGATGCTCACGTTTTTCCTGGTAAAGACGCTTCCGTTCAATCAGGGTGCCAACGGTCTGCAGCAGCGGAGCAAGGTCGTCGGCAAGGCTTTCTTTATAGCCGCCCACCCGGTTGGCCAGGCCAACCAATCCGATCAGATTCCCGCCACTGTATACCGGCAACCCGATATAACTGGAGATCGGAGGATGGCCAGGTGGCAAGCCACCGCGGCGCACATCGTTTGCATAGTTGTTGGTAAGCACCACAGCGCCGGATACCAACCCTGCCCCCAGGAGGTTATCCAGCCTCTCAAAGAGCATTCCCCTGCGTTCTACCTGCTGGAACAGGGCCTGGGTTTCAGGGCTCCAGGCGATGTTGGTGATGGCGCCTACCTTGAGGTACGGCGTGCCATCGTTGTGATACAACACCTCACCAATAAATCCGAACTGGCTACCCGTAAGGGCCAGCAAATCGGCCAGCATCAACTCGAATGCCGCCCGCTCGTTGTCATTGGTCAGAAAGACATTCTGGGCCCGCTGGATGGCCCGGCTGAGATGCGACACCGCGACGTCACCCGCGTCTCCTCCAGTGAGATAGGCACATTCCAGCTCGTCTTCGATGAGACTCGCCAAAGTACGAAGTACATCCAGGTCCACTTCCTGAATCTGACGGGGCTTGTCATCAATAATGCACAACGAACCAAGCTTGAAACCACTGGGCTCCCGGACAGGAATGCCAGCGTAAAAACGGATGTGTGGATCACCGGTGACCAGTGGATTCGATTTGAAGCGGGGGTCCTGGGTGGCATCTTCAACAATAAACGCTTTGTCCTGGCGGATAGCGTGATCGCAGAATGCCACCGAGCGCGGTGTTTCACGAGCATCAATGCCGTCCTTGGATTTAAACCACTGGCGCTTATCATCCAGAACGGTGAACAAGGCCGTTTTGACTCCATAAAACTGGCGGGCGATTCGAACCAGCCTGTCAAACCGCTCCTCTGGTGGCGTATCCAGAATCCCTAACTTCTCAAGCGCAGTGAGGCGCCTTTTCTCCATAGGGTCCAGGGGCATACAGGTTTCGCTCCGCGTAAGGAAACAAGAGACCAAGCCTTTTCGGCATTTGAGTTGTTAGAAGGGCCTTCGACCAATCCTTCTATCCACTGCCCTTACAACAAGAAGTGTAGATCAAGGCTGCCGCGAGAGTTATTGATTTTAGTAACCGGGCATTGCAGCTTGACGCGCCATGGAGGACCGTTTCAACAGGACAATTTGCCGCCCTTGGGTAAATGCCTATAAGAAATAGCTTTCTATTCGGACCGGGCAGGAGTACAGTGACTCTCGTTGGAAAGATTTAGCACAGCACTCATCAATAAGACGCATCTCTGTTGTAAGTTGTAACAAGTAGCTTTCGTCCTGTTTTTGATCACGCCAGTTTTTTGTTTCCCGCACTCCGCTGACCAAGCCTCACAATGATGCCTGGCGGCAATTAAAATGATTGAATTCAGGATTTATAACTATGTCTACTGTTACCGGTACTGTTAAGTTTTTCAACGAATCAAAAGGTTTTGGCTTTATCACTCGTGAAGGCGGCCCGGACGTTTTCGTTCACTACAGCTCCATTCAGGGCGGCGGCTTCAAAACTCTGGCAGAAGGCCAGCAGGTTGAATTTACCGTTTCTCAGGGCCAGAAAGGTCCTCAGGCGGATAACGTAGTAGGTCTGTAATTTTACGGCCCTGATACGATAGAAAAGGCAGCTTCGGCTGCCTTTTTTTTTATTTTAGGCGTGAAAAGTTTGCAACACCGCAAACAACATCCTCCCTCCCCGATCATCACCTGTAGCATTCCCCCATGGTCTGGCTTTACCGCTAGGCTTCTCGCGGTTCGAAGAAATCTCTCTCCCTCCGTCGATCAACTCTGCCACGTGCCCCGTACAAGCATTGGGCGATCCGAAACATAGCACCTATACTGCCCTAAGCAGCTGAAAGATATAGCGGGTATTTTTGATTTCTGCGGACGCGCATATGGGAGGCATAGAATGTCGGCTCGTAATGGACCGAAAGGACACCGTTCATCCGCTGACGACAATGGGCGTTTGCGGGCTTCCACTAAGCAGAGCGAGCAAGATTTCTATGAGCTGATCGAAAGCCTCCCAATGGTCGCAGTTCAAGGCTATGACAGGAAACGCCGGGTAATCTATTGGAACGATGCCAGCCGACACCTCTACGGCTATACCCGGGAGGAAGCCGAGGGCCAGCTGCTGGAAGATCTGATCATTCCGGACCATTTGCGCGAGGGCGTAATAGACGCCCACCAGAATTGGCTGGAGAGCAACATCAGCATTCCACCAGAAGAGATTGAGTTAAAGCACAAGGATGGACACCTCGTGCCGGTTTACTCCAGTCACGTCATGATCAAACAGGACACTGGCGACTGCGAAATGTTTTGCATCGATGTCAGCTTGCAGGAACAGAAGAAAGCCAACGACAAACTCCAGTGGATGGCTAATTTTGACGACCTTACTCAACTGCCCAACAGACGGATGATGGAAGTTGAACTGTCGGCTCGCCTGATGGAGGCAGAACGGCGCCAAAGCGGCGAGATCGCCGTCGTGTTTATTGACCTAGACAATTTCAAACTGATCAATGACACCTTGGGGCATCACTATGGAGACGAGCTGCTGCTCGCTGTTGCGAATGGCCTAAAAGGGGAAATTCGTTGCTGCGACCAGCTTAGTCGCTTCGGTGGCGATGAGTTCGTACTCTTGATGTTCGATTTTGACGGTCCCGAAAGCATTCATGAAGTATTTCGCCGCTTGAGCAGTATGCTCGAGCGTGGCTTCATTCTGAATGGCGCTTGTTATCAAGTCACCGCGAGTTTCGGCGTCAGTCTTTACCCCAATGATGGCACGACGGTCCCAGAATTGATGGGAAACGCCGATGCCGCGATGTATCAGGCAAAGGAAAGCGGCAAAAACAGCATCTGTTTTTACACCTCCGACATCAATGATCGCCTGCTTCGTTATCAAAAAACAACGGCACTCCTCCGTAACGCTCTCGTTGCTGGCTCCCTGCAACTGTATTTCCAGCCCCAAATTGATCTGAAAAACGGGCGCATGCGGTCATGTGAGGCCCTGCTGCGATGCTTTGATGAAAACTCACGGCCGGTACCCCCAGATATCTTTATACCGGTGGCAGAAAAATCAGGACTGATTAACCGCATTGGAGACTGGGTTATTGATGCAGCCTGCAAACAGCTTACGGCCTGGAAGGACACGGCGCTTGGAGACCTGCGAATTGACATCAATTTGTCGGGCAAACAACTGACAAATCAACATTTGGCCAGCGATATCCTGCAGAAGTTGTACCATCATGATCTGCGTCCTTCCCAGTTAGGCGTAGAGCTAACGGAAAACGAAGTGATCGAAGGTGATGAAGTACAGATTGGTCAACTGGAAAGACTGAAAAACGCCGGGGTGCACATTTCCATTGACGATTTCGGCACTGGTTATTCGTCGTTGCTCTATTTGCGTAAACTGCCCGTTTGCAGCCTGAAGATTGATCGGAGCTTTCTACACCATGCCATGGAAAACAGCAGTGATATGGCGATCATGCAAGCCATCATCACCGTTGGGCACAGTCTCGGCTTGAGCGTAGTCGTGGAAGGCGTGGAAACCAGTGAACAAGACAATCTCGTCAAGACCCTGAGCTGTGATCTGGCTCAGGGATATCTTTATGCCAGGCCCATGCCGGCCGACTCAATGGCAGCGTACCTGGTGAGTATGGGGCACTAAAACGGCCCTTCAGTAACCGTTATGGGCGAATCTTCTCCCCAAGCTTTTTATCCATCAGCCTGAACAACGGCTGGGTGTAACGTGTAACCGGACCAGGTAACGCTGCAAGCGCAATGCTGCCGGCAGTCCCCATCAGGCTACCAACCCTGGCTGGCCCTTCATCCACCGCTTTGACGATCCACCCCGCGGCCTTATCCGGAGTCATCATCGGCATGTGCTTGTAAATGCTGGTTTGCGACGACATGGGCGTGCGCACCATCGGGTAGTACACCACGGTAACGTCTATCCCCTGATCACCCATTTCCGCCAACAAAGAGCGTGAGAAAGACTCCAACGCAGTCTTGCTGGCCAGGTAAGCGGAGAACAAGGGAATCGGAACTTGGGAGGACAACGTGGAGATGTTCACCACCTGCCCCCGGCCCTGGGCCAACATCCTTGGAAGCAGCTTCAGCGTTAAGCCGACCGCAGCAACGTAGTTGATATTCATGGTGCGCTGGTAATCGTGCAGCCGGTCCAGAGCCTGAGAGATGGGGCGGCGAATGGAACGGGCGGCATTATTGACCAACACATCTACCCTATCGTGCTCGGCCAGTATCCGGTCTGCAACCGACTGCAAGCCGGCTTCATCCGTCAAGTCCGCCGGGTAGACCCAGGCTTTGCCGCCCTCGGCGATAATAGCCTGCTGCACTCTTTTCAATTCATCCTCCCGACGAGCCACAAGGCAAAGACGCGCCCCTTTTCGGGCCAATTGATAGGCTGCCTGTTCACCAATACCGCTGGACGAGCCCGTCAGAACAATGGTCTTGCCGCTCACACTCATGAATACACCCCGGTTTCTTGTCTTGTTTTTATAACGCCACCTTGATACACGTTGGCGCACTGCCGCGCCGAAAGGCTTCAAGTATAACAACGTGATAAACGCCATGGGCATAGACTACAGCAAACTTGGCTCACCAGAGACCCGATCGTTTTGGCTTAATCAATTTGGCCCCTACTCACCTAACCTGCCGCTAATTGAAGACCACCGGGCCGATATTGTGATTATTGGCGGTGGATTCACCGGCTTGTCCTGTGCAGCGCACCTGAAGGAACTGGACCCATCAGTCGAAGTTACCGTTCTGGAAGGCAGTGCCGTTGGTTTTGGGGCCTCAGGGCGCAACGGCGGGTTTTCAATGACCCTGTTCGGCTTTGAGCCCGAGATCACCTGCCTGCTTCACGGCAGGGAAAAGGCCCGGGCCGCCCACCACTACATGGAAGATGCCGTCGACTACGTGCGTGATTGTGTTACCCGATACGACTTCGACAGTGATTACGAACACAATGGCTTTCTACGGATTGCACTGACCAACAAACATCGTGAACGCCTGCAAAAACAGCAGGATCTGTACCATGAACTGGGGTTCTCAAGCTCCTTTGATTGGTGGGGCGAAGACCAGCTCTCGCAACGGCTTCACAGCCCGCTGGCTAAAGCCGGCCTGTTTGAGCAACGATGCGGCATCCTGAACCCGGCGAAGCATGTTCGGCACTGGAAATCCATTTGCAAGAAGCTGGGCGTCCATATCTATGAAAACACCCAATGCCAGGCCATCACCTATCCCCAGGGCGGGGTTAGCGTGCAGACGTCCGGCGGCACCGTTAGCGCCAGCAAGGTGGTACTGGCTACCAACGCATACAGCCATCTACTGCCGGAGATGGGAGCGTTTCGTCGTAATCAGACCCCCATCTGGACACATCAGATCGTCACCCAGCCCCTCACTCCAGAGCAGTGGCAAGCCATCGGCTGGGCCGGACGCTACGGTATAGAGACCAACCGGCACCTGGTTCACTACCTGAGGCCAACGGCAGACGGGCGCATTACCTTTGGCGGCGCCAACGTGGTGACCACCGCAGGCCAGAACATGAGCCTCGACCACCACAAACCAACATGGCGGACACTGGAAAAACACCTGAAAACCCTGTTCCCGCCACTGGCGGAGATTGACATCGATTATCAGTGGGGTGGCCCGGTGTCGGTCACACTCGACATGGTTCCCAACCTTGGATTCTACAAAGATGATCGCACGCTGTACCTGTGCGGATGCACTGGCCATGGTGTATCCCTGACGCAATACAGCGGGAAAACCCTGGCTGAGCTGGCCCTCGGCCTGGAAAGCAAGCGTACCGAGGCATGGTTTGTAAATCGAACACCAGTGCGCTGGCCTGTGCAGCCATTCAAGCAACTGGGTGTAGCGGCGGTAAAGGGGGCGCTGAAAGCCGAGGATTATTGGTGGGAGCGGAAGCTATGGTAAGCCCCCCCACTCCCACCGGCGCCAGCCCTTACCCCTCGTTGACAAGTGTTCCTTGCAGTACGGGTACCTGAACGGTCGCCTCAAAGTTAACGGCCTGCAATAGCAGGTCTCTCGACCCACTCAGCGGGTATTGAGGGTGGAATCCGTAGACCAACAGTGCCAGCTCGTCGCCCGGGTTCAGCGCTTCTGCGACTCCGACCAGTTCAACAACCTCTGCCTTTTTCAGGCCCCTGACCGGTTGGATCTGATCATCGATCAGCTGCCACCGGCTGCTGCCCTCACTGCGTTTACCTAACCCGACAAACAGAATCGCGTCGCAGCCCGGCTCATACTGACTAAGGCCAGCCGCGCATTCTGTTCGACCGAGTATATCGGACACAGTTACAAGAGCTGTGGGAATACCTCCGATTGTTACACCATCGGCGCCGGCTTTGCCCAGCAACAAAGCCTCAGGTGGCAAGGTCGGCGTCGCCGCCGCGGTGGCGCCGTTCGGAACAGGCATGTCGGCACTCACCATGCGCTCCACTACGGCATCACCGCTTAGTAACGTGCCCGGTGCGCCAGGTGCCGGGAAGGAATCGACCGGCACCTGAACTGCAGCCCCATCTTCCAGAGAAAGGCAGACGTTCTGATCAGTCCCGTCAAAATAGTCCGCCAGCGGCTTGCCCTGTAGATGGTGCTGGAGCCAATTTAGAGTGGCATCCGATATGGAGACATCGCCGCAGGCAAAAGCCCCGCCGGCAGACTGAAACCCCGGGATCTCCAATAAGCTTGCGGTTGGATCAACGTACTCAGCCGGCTGCAGCTCGTCTGGCGCTTCAACGGGGAGAATATGACCGGTCTGGTGTGTGAGCAATCTGACATCGCCTCCCCGGGCACGCAGACAATCGAAATTTCGCCAGGCTTCGTTGAAATTGAACAGCGTGTCTTTCATCCCCTGAGTAAGCAAAACATTAACGGGCCGGAACGGAGTTGGCGGCACGTCATAGGCTGGCGGAGCAATCTGAAAACTCAACAAATCCGGAGATTCGGGTACCGACAGTGGTTCACCGGTACAGCGATAAGCGGGGCTATGGTAGAAGAAGAAATCCAACCCGGATTCGGGAAAACGGTTCAAGAGGAGCCCCTGCGCGAGAATTTCACGGATAATCGGGTCCAGCCCGCCGTTTCCGTTACCGGTTGATCCGGCTTCACCGCCAGCTACAAGCACCAGATCCCAGCCGGTCTTGATCACGTTCCCGGGGTTGAGGCTCGACCGCAGGTCATACCAGGTGATATCGGGAACCAGCGCGTCCAGTCGCTGCTTCGGGTCTTGCCCGTGCAGCAATAACTGAAATCCACCACCGTAACTGCCACCTATAGCGCCGACTACCGGATTCGGGTTCAGCTCCGGTGGCAAGGACGGCTCGCGCCGATACTGAAGGTACTCGAGGTTATCCTCTGCCCAATCCAGTATCTGAATCAGATCGCGGCCTTCGAACTCCGGGTCCATAACTCTCACGGTACCCGTACTCTCGCCAAAGCCACGCTGATCAATGGATATCACGACAAAGCCCGACTCCCGGTAGTTGTCGAAACCGGAGGTGGAGCGTGATCCGCCAAAACCATGGCCATGCAAGACCAGAGGATGCCCCTGCCGACAGTCAATGCCTCCGATGGGCTCCAGCACCTGAAAGGAAATGGTTTCTCCGGAGCTCGACGTAATGGCAACCGGATAGCTGCGGCCACCTTGGGTGGGTGTGTTTGCAGAACACGAAATTGGCACAATCGCGGGAACATCACACGCCTGGGCGGCATTTTCACAACCGTTGTTTGCCGGCCTTTCCGTTACCTGTGGATTGGAAGCAGGCTGTTGTGCATCGCTGGAGCCGCTATCAAGGCAGCCTGAAAGACTCACCGTCATGGCAGCTGCGCAAGCAAAGCGCAGGCTATTAGTGCAACGGATGTAGTGGCGCATCAGGAATTCCTCTCTTGTTATTAGAATGCCATCCCTAACCCTTTGAGATCGGCATGAATTGTATTATGCGATGCATTCCAACAAAAGTTCAACTGATTCATCGATGCTTTCCGTCGTCACACCATCGTAACGAAATTGCCACAAAGGAGTATTAGGCTGCCTGTTAGTCGGTTTAATTATGGTTATACGATATGAAAGGAATTCACATGAATTATCAGAGACGACGGTTTCTGCAGATACTGCTGGTGGGTGGCTCAACCGTGGCAGTGAGCGCTTGTGTGGGAGGATCCGGCGGTGGCAACCCACTTAACAATCCGCCTGCACCGAATCTAAACCCGGTACCCGACCTGGGCGACACACCCGCGGACATCCTGGCCATGGAACTTCCGCTTTCTCCCGGGCCTCTCATGAGCATTGGCCCTCTCGAAAACAGTGGGGTTGACGGCATTCTGATTCCCCCAGAGTTTGAGATCCGTCGAGTTGCCGTCTCCGGGCTTACAAGCTCCACGGCAATCCCTCTGCCTTCACTGGGGCTGATCAATTACCCATGGCACATCTTTCCGGATGGCGGCGCGGTATTTGATCTTGATGACGGAGGATGGATTTACGTCAGCAACAGCGAAATCACTCCGGCGGGCGGCGTCGGCGTACTGAGATTCAATCGTGATGGCGAGATCACAGACAGCTACCCCATCCTTCGAAACACCCGCCAAAACTGTGCTGGTGGCCCCACGCCCTGGCAAACCTGGCTATCTTGTGAAGAAGTTCCCGACGGCAGGGTTTACGAATGCGATCCTTTGGGCACACCGGATACCGCAAGAGAACTCCCGGCGCTGGGCATTTTTAACCACGAAGCGGTTGCAGTCGATCTCACAACGAAAACACTCTACCTTACAGAAGACTCGGGAAGCGGCCGGTTGTACCGGTTCAGGTCCGGCGGTATGGCCGCATCCATCAATGGAAAGCCGGGGCTGGATATGGATAACGGAATCCTGGAGGTCCTGGAAATTGAGGGCTTCGAAGCCGGCGCATATCAACAAGACCTGGCCGAAGCCCGAACGGTGAGGCGGGTTCGCTGGGTACCCGTTCAGTCCCCGGACCGACCTCAGAGCCAGGTCCGTTCGGAAATCGAGATTGCTACTGGCGCCGGGGCCCCAGGCACTGTTTTCAAAGGCGGTGAAGGGATCTGGCTTCAGGAACTGCCGGAAGGCCAGCGACCGCTGGTGAGCGGCGCGAACAACCCGCTACGTGCGGTGGTCTATTTTGCCTGCAAAGGTGACAACCGAGTGTACGCCCTGGACATCGACAACGACTTGATAGAGGTTGTATTCGACAACGAACAACTGATCGCCCCCAACACCCCATTCGATGATGTTGATAACATCACCATATCACCCATGGGTGATGTCATTGTCGCCGAAGACGGCGACGCTATGCGACTGATGGTAATGAACCCCAATGGTCCGTCAAAAATCCTGTTGCAGATACCCGGTGGCGGCAGTGAACTGACTGGCCCGGCGTTTACCGGTAATGGCCGGTTCCTCTATTTCAGTTCTCAAAGAGGGAATGCCGCAGGTCCCGGGATTCCAGGGCTAGGCATCACTTATGAGCTGACAATACCAGAACGTTTTCGAGCTGGTTGATTTCTAGGCAGCCAGATAATCGCCACAGGCAATTCCCGGGGTGTGCGGGTAAATCTCACACGCCCTGATTCTGCGCATTGCTTTTTGGGGACGAGATCGAAAGGCCAACAGTCTCTGGAAAGGCTGCTGTGGGTTAGTGAGGTAAAAATAAAATGGAGGCGCGGGTCGGAATCGAACCGGCGTACACGGAGTTGCAGTCCGCTGCATAACCACTCTGCCACCGCGCCGGGTAAGCCTAGATTCTGGCTTATGCTCTCAGGAGGCGTGAGAGACTTGGAAATTGGAGCGGGAAACGAGATTCGAACTCGCGACCCCAACCTTGGCAAGGTTGTGCTCTACCAACTGAGCTATTCCCGCTCTTCGTCTAGAGGCTTTGCCTCGTCAACGGCTGCGTATTCTACGGATTCCGCCGGGGGCGTCAACACCTTTTTTTCAAGTTTTTGTTTTTACGGCAATTGTGAACAAACTTTAGCCAACACCACCGCTTTTTGTCATTTCCGGCCAACCCATCAGAACCGTTATCTGCGCAATGGTTTATCGCCCCCACATCTTTCAGAATCCATGACACCCAATCACATTATCAGGCAGACCAATACCATGCGCGTTCCCGCAACCGTCATCGCTACCCTCTTTACCCTGTCAACCATGGTGGCCAGCCACGCATCTGGCGAAGGATGGACGCCCAAGCAGCAAGGCAAGGAACGGTCTGACATCAACACCTATGTCAGGACCGTTTCGGATACACCAATCAAACAATTCCGCGGTGTGGTTGAAATCCAGCACTCTATGGTGGCTGCGCTATCGGTGATTGATGACATCTCCCTGTGCCAACAGTGGATCTACAACTGCCAGGAAGCCAACTACCACGTTACAGATGACGGTGAGCGGCTACTGTGGATGAAATTTGATGGCGTTTGGCCAGCCTCAGACCGGGATGTGGTGATGAAGTCCGTATTCCTTCAGGACGAACCGGGTGGCGCTGTCACGGTGCAATCCACGGGCCGCCCGGATGATGCCCCGCAGCAATCCGGTTACGTGCGCATCCCCATGCTGGATAACAGCTTTTTGGTAGAACCGCTTGAGGATGGCTGGATACGGGTAACATTCACCACCCATATGGATCCGGGAGGTCTGGTGCCCGCCTGGGTGGCCAATATTGTGGCTACCGATGCACCAATTCGAACACTGGAAGGGTTAAAACGGATGATGGAAACATCAGCCTATCGTGACTATTCAACGAGCGCGCCGCCGAAAGAATTGGTCGAGAAGCACAACCTGCGCTTCCCGACCGGCGATTCCTGAGCTACCTCAGCTATTGCCACCACGGGCCGCGCGATTGCCTGCCACCTGGGTAGCACTGTCGCAGTTAAGGAAGCTGGAGGTCTGCAGCCAGTTCTGGTCCGGGTAGTATTTGAAGACCAACTGGCCACCTTTGAGGTTGTCCACCACGGTTTGCACCACTTTCTGGTCTACCGCCGGGCAGCCATGACTGCGGCCGATGCGCCCGTATTGATCCACCCAGTTGCTGTTTACATAGTCTGCACCATGAATCACGATGGCCCGCTGCCTTGCGAGATCGTTAATGCCTGGCTCCAGGCCGTCCAGTCGCAAGGAGTATCCGTGCATACCACGATAGGATTCACTGGCCTTGAACAACCCGATGCTAGACTGATAACTGCCCTCAATGTTCGAGAAGGCGGTTGCCTCTTCGTTGCCTGAGTTTCTACCGTGAGCAACCAGGTCCCGAAGCAGTAAATCGCCCTGCTCCAGATCAAAAATCCACATCCGTTCCTGGCTCGAATGCAGTGAGAAATCAATCACTGCAAGCCGTTCTGGCATGGCAACGCCGTTGGCGATGGCGCAGTGTGTGGCTTTGAAGGCTGCCTCAAGCACTTCCGGGTTCAGCTTGGGTGCAACACTGGCGAGACGGGCAAGCAACTGGTCATCCAATGACTGGGCCTGGGCCGGTATGGAAATGGCTAAAGAAACCGCCAGGCCGGAAAACAATGAAAAAACGCGTCGATTGTGATGCTTGGGCATGCACGTTACCTCAGGATTCAGGAAGATAAGCTACCTGCTTGAAAAGATGCCTTATTCTAACAGAGAATTTTGAGACGCCGTTCATTCCGTACAATTTTTAACCGTTCTCATACAAATCGTGGACGCTTGATCCTCCCTTCCCGCCGCATAACAAGACCGAAACGTGACCGGTCCGATCACCGGCAAGGTTACGGAAAACCAAAGATACTGGCAGACCCGTTCCGGAATCTTTAAGCTTGAGACTATCTTTTCTGCATACCGGACAAGGATTAACGGCACCTGTGGCGACTGATTCCGGCTATTCAACGACAGCACACCGCGACACCCCCGGTAACCTTGACTGCAACGGTGACACCCTGACTCTATCCGGCAGTTGGACCCTCTCCCATTATTCAGCACTCAACCGGCGGGTAACCGAGGTTCAGGCCAGCGGTGCCACGATCAACAACATTCAGTTCGACGAGCTAAGCCGGGTAGATACGGCAGGGGCGGCGCTTATCGCCCGATTAACAGGCCCGGAACAGGCACTGAGGTTTCTGCAGAATGCCAACCTGCCAGATGAACAGCGGGAACTTCTGATCACCGTTGCCGAGGCGATGGCAGGCGCACCCTGGCAGCCCGCCCGGAAAAACGCTCTGCTGGATTTTCTGGCCGACGTCGGAGAGAAAGTGACCGCCATTGCCCGCCTGCTCTGGATGCTTGCAGGCTTTATCGGGCAAACCCTCGCCACCCTGTTTTATATCCTGCCCCGGCCAAAGCGGTGGCGCATCACGCCGTTTGTGGCTGCAGTGCATGACACCGGGCTGAATGCACTGCCCATTGTTGCACTGCTGACCTTTCTGGTGGGCGCCGTTGTCGCCTTTCTGGGAGCTACAGTGCTGGAAGATTTTGGCGCAACGATTTACACCGTGAATCTTGTGGCTTTTTCGTTCCTGCGGGAGTTTGGCGTTCTGCTGGCAGCCATTTTGCTCGCCGGGCGCACCGCCAGCTCGTTCACCGCTCACATCGGCGCGATGAAGGTCAATGAAGAGCTCGACGCCATTCGTACCCTGGGTTTGAATCCGGTGGAACTGCTTGTAGTCCCGCGAGTTCTGGCCATGATGGTCAGCCTGCCAGTGCTCACCTTCATTGGCATGATCTCCGGAATGGTGGGCGGTGCCGCCGTCTGCGCACTGGTGCTGGATATTCCACCAAGTCAGTTTATAGCCATCGTGGAGCGGGATATTGCCCTGAAGCACTTTCTGGTAGGTATTGGAAAGGCCCCTGTATTTGCCTTCCTGATTGCAGTTATTGGTTGTCTCGAAGGCTTCAAGGTGGCGGGCAGTGCCCAGTCGGTGGGCGAACACACCACCTCCAGCGTTGTTCAGTCGATCTTTATGGTGATCCTGCTGGACTCCATAGCGGCGTTGTTTTTCATGGAAATGGGCTGGTAAGTCATGCCGGAGATGAAACCACAGAAAGGCCACAGCCCTTCAACACCGGTGATCCAGGTGCGGGGGCTGTGTAACCGTTTCGGTGATCACGTGGTCCATGAGGACCTGGAGCTGGACCTCTTTCCCGGGGAGATCCTTGGGGTTGTCGGCGGTTCCGGCACGGGCAAATCGGTTTTGCTGCGCAGCATCGTGGGCCTCAACACACCTTCAGACGGCCACATTCAGCTTTTTGATGTCGATCTCACAGAACTTTCTGGCACAGAGCGGTCTCTGTATGAGCAGCGGTTCGGCGTGCTTTTCCAGGGAGGCGCTCTGTTTACCTCGCTGAATCTGGTGCAGAACGTTTCGCTGCCACTGGTCGAGCACGCGGGCCTTACCCGCATGGAAGCCGAGGAGCTTGCCCGGATGAAGCTGGCCCTGACCGGGCTGCCAGCAGATGCCGCCCTGAAATACCCGGCCGAGCTTTCCGGTGGTATGGTGAAACGAGCCGCTCTGGCCCGCGCCCTGGCGCTGGACCCGGAGGTGCTGTTTCTGGACGAACCCACAGCGGGGCTGGACCCGATCGGCGCGGCAGCGTTCGACGAACTGATCGTGACCCTGAGGAACGCCCTTGGGCTGACAGTATTTCTTGTTACCCACGATCTGGATACGCTGTACACAACCTGTGACCGGGTAGCCGTATTGTCCCGTAAAAAAGTGCTGGTGGCAGACACACTTGAAAACGTCGCCAAGACCGACGACGAATGGATACAGGAATACTTTCATGGCCCCAGGGGGCGGGCCGCGATTGATGCACATAACCGGCTGACCAGACAGGAGCCCGTTTAATGGAGCCAAAGGCCCATCACGTTATTATCGGACTGTTCACGCTGGCTGCAGTAACAGCTGCCCTTCTGTTTGCACTATGGCTGGGCAAATCGACTGCAGACCGCGAGTGGGCTTACTACCAGATAGGCTTTGATCACCCGGTGGGCGGGCTGTCTAAAGGCAATCCGGTGTTATACAGCGGCGTTCCGGTTGGCGATGTTCTCGAGCTGTCCCTGGCACCAGACAATCCCGCCCATGTTCGGGTGCTGGTGCGTGTGGATCGCGACATCCCGGTACGGGAGAACACCCGGGCGGAGCTGGTTCTTGCCAATATTACCGGCAGCATGAGTGTCCAGTTCACCGGCGGTACAACCGACAGCCCGGTACTTCAGGGTAACCGTGACAACCCACCGCTCATCAACGCACAGCCATCGGCGTTTTCCAACCTGCTGAACAACGGCGAGGCCATGATCTCCAGTGCAGAACAACTGTTAACCAGCATGAACCGCTTGCTCGCGTCGGAGAATCTGGAGAATGTATCGGCCATTCTGGACAACACACGCCTTGCAACGGAATCATTACTCGCCAATCGGGAAGAGTTGCTTGCCCTGATGGCTCAGTTCGACACGGCCGCCATCCGCGCCGAGGAAGCCGCGATCAAGGTTTCTGATACATCGGACCGGGCGCGCCAAACCCTGGAGCAGGAAATCGCGCCGGTGCTGGAATCCATGACCCTGGCCCTGTCTACCTTGCAGCCTACCCTGAGCCGGTTGGACCGACTGACCGAAGACAATGAACAGGTGTTGGATGCAGGGATTCAAGGCCTGGGTGACATAACACCGGTACTCCGCGAAATGCGCAACACTCTTCGCAACCTGAATTCCTTTACCCGCAGACTCGACGCAGACCCAATAGGCACCCTTCGTGGCGGCCCCAACCTCCAGGAATTTGAGCAATGACAATCGGCCTCCGCCGGCTGGCGGTTTATATCTCCGCAGCCACGCTAACGACTGCCTGCACCGTGTTCCCAACACCAGAACCACCACGGGCTCTGGATCTCGCCCCTTACGCCTCAGAGCCCATGCAGGAAGCCCCCCGGCCGGTTTCACTAAGAATTGATACCCCACTGGCTTCAGACCCGCTGGACAGCGCAAGGGTCTTACTTAAACCTTCGCTTTATGAGTTTCAGGCGTTACCGGCGGTTCGCTGGCGTGACAGCATTCCGGTGGTGGTCAGAGACTATCTGGTGCAGAGTTTTCGATACAACGGCGGGTTTGACAATGTGGTCACTGACACCAGCCCGGCGTTTGCCAGCCATACCCTGATTTCCGAACTATCGGCCTTTCATGCCGAGAACAGGCACAGCGAGGGTATTACGGTCGTGGTGGAGTTACACACAGAAGTCATGGGCAATCGCACCCGGCGCAGCCTATGCAGCAAAAGCCAACGGGTGGAGCAGCGCGCCGAGAGCGCCTCAGTGGATGCCTTGATGGAGGCTTTCAGCGAGAGTTCCCGAGCGTTGGCCGAAGCCACGAATCGTTGGGCTTATGCCTGTCTGGCCGAAGCCAGACAACACTAGTTATCGTTATCCGGGAACAGGTCGGGCCAGGCCGCCTGCAGGTACAGCACCATTGACCAGAGCGTCAGAACCGCCGCCAGATACAACAGCCCGATCGAAACATACGCCAGCAACTGCCCCGGCGGAAACGCCAGCAGGCCAACAATGGCGACCATTTGGGCGGTGGTTTTAATCTTGCCGATATAAGAAACCGCGACACTGGCCCGGCTACCCATTTCCGCCATCCATTCCCGCAACGCTGAGATAACAATCTCCCGCCCGATAATAATGGTAGCGGGAATGGTCATCAGCACCGCAGCATGTTCTTCAATCAATACCGCCAATGCCACCGCCACCATCAGTTTGTCTGCTACCGGGTCCAGAAACGCGCCAAATGGCGTGCTCTGGTCAAGCTTTCGGGCCAGGTAACCATCCAACCAGTCGGTGATTCCCGCCAGCGCGAAGATAACGGCACTGGCCATGTAGCTCCATTGCATGGGCAGATAGAAAACAACCACAAACACCGGAATCATCACGATCCGGGACATGGTCAGTACGTTGGGTAAATTCATGGACTTCCTATTCATCATGCAATGCCGCGTAAATGGATTCAGCCAGTGATTTGCTGATGCCTTGCACTTTGGTCATTTCATCCACACTGGCTTTGCGAATTTCCTGTATGCCGCCAAAGTAACGTATAAGTTCCCTGCGGCGCTTGGGCCCAACCCCTTCGATACCCTCAAGGGTGGATTGCCGGCGTTTTTTGTCCCGGCGAGCGCGATGTCCGGTAATGGCAAAACGGTGGGATTCATCACGAATATGCTGAATCAGGTGCAACGCCGGCGAGTCCGCGGGCACCCGGAAAACATCGCCGGTCATGGCATCAATCAGTTGCTCCATTCCCGCCCGGCGGGTCACACCTTTGGCGACGCCAATCAGCGGAATGTCAGAGATCCCAAGTTCTTCAAACACTTCCCGGGCAATGTTCAACTGCCCTTTACCACCGTCGATAAACACCAGGCTCGGGCGTTTGCCCTCGCCGCTAACCAGCCGGCGATACCGGCGTGTCAGTACCTGCCGCATTGCGGCATAGTCGTCGCCAGCGGTCACGCCTTCAATGTTGTATAGCCGGTAATCGCTCTTCAGCGGCCCATTCTCGTCGAAAACCACACAAGATGCGACGGTATTTTCCCCGTGGCTGTGGCTGACATCGAAACACTCCATTCGCGCCGGGGTCTCTGCCAGTTCCAGCAGGTCCCTCAGGGCGAGCAATCGCCGGTACACGGTTTCTTTGCTGGCCAGGTGGGTCAGCAGAGTCTGGCGGGCATTCGTCATGGCCAGTTCCAGCCAGCGGCGGCGCTCACCACGTACATTGCCACGGATACGGGTTTCCCGATTGGCGGCCTCACTCAGGGCTTCCGCCAGCAGCGCCTCACCTTCAACCGCCACGGGCACCAGAATATCTCTTGGAATCTCCCGGCGGGTATCGCCGCCAAAATAGTATTGGCCCAGAAACGCCGCCAGCAACTCACCTTCGGACTGCTCCAGTGAAAAGCGGGGAAAATAGTCCTTGGTACCCAGAACCCGGCCACCGCGCACGATGATCACCACCACACACACCACACCGGCATCCTGGGCAATCGCAATAACATCGGCATCACCACCCTCACCGTCGACCGACTGCTGCTCCTGTACATGGCGCAGATGGTTGATCTGATCCCGGTAAGCGGCAGCTTTCTCGAATTCCAGGTTCTTCGATGCCGCTTCCATGGCATTCATCAGGTCATGGATGATGGCCGGGTTCTTACCCTCCAGAAACATGGTGGCGTGGCGAATATCCTGCTGGTAGTCCTCGGGGCTGATGTACTCCACGCAAGGTGCGGTACAGCGGTTGATCTGGTATTGCAGGCAGGGACGATTCCTGTTCCTGAAATAGCTTTCACTACAGGATCTTATACGAAAAACCTTCTGTAGAACATTAAGACTTTCCTTGACCGCCCCAGAGCTAGGGAACGGGCCAAACCAGGTGCCACCACCCTTCTTGGTACGCCCCCGCCGGAACGTCAGCGACGGGTAGTCACTGTGGGACGACAGATAGATATAGGGGTAGGACTTATCATCCCGAAGCAGGATGTTGTAGGGCGGCCTCAGGGATTTGATCAGGTTTTGTTCAAGCAACAGTGCTTCGGTTTCGCTGCCGGTAATAGTGACTTCGATGGAGGCAATCTTGCCCACCAGGGCCTCGGTTTTCGGGGCCAGGCCGGTTTTGCGGAAATAACTGCTGACGCGTTTCTTGAGGTTGCGGGCTTTGCCCACGTAGAGCACGCCGCCGGTGTCATCGTACATACGATAAACGCCGGGGCGCTCGGTCAGTTGCTTCAGGAAGTCTTTGCTGTCAAACATCCCGACGGTATCTTCGGGTTCAGACCTTGTCGGCATCCAGCAATCCAAGCCGTACCGCCATCAGTGCCAACTCGACATCGCTGGAGATCTCGAGCTTCTCGAAAATACGATAGCGGTAACTGTTGACGGTTTTCGGGCTCAGGCAGAGCTTGTCGGAAATGTCCTGCACTTTCTGGCAATCCACCACCATCATGGCGATCTGCATCTCCCGCTCAGACAACCGCTCGAACCGGGACAGCTCCCCGTCTTCCTCACGGTCACCACCCAGCGTTTTGAGTGCCATTTTCTGGGCGATCTCCGGGCTGATGTACCGCTGGCCGGAGTGGGCCTTGCGAATAGCTCGCACCATCTCCTGAATATCAGCACCCTTGGTGATATAAGCGGTGGCACCACTCTGCATGACACGGGCGGGGTATGGGTCGTCGGCACAGGCCGTTACAACAATCACCCGAATGGAATCATCAATACGCAATATTCGCCGGGTTGCTTCGAGGCCACCAATGCCAGGCATCCGAATGTCCATCAGGACAATATCCGGGCGGTCCTTGCGCACAAACTCAATCGCATCCTCACCGGATGAGGCCTGGCCAATCGCTTCAATATCGGGATTGTCAGCCAACATGCGGGTTATACCGGAGCGCACCAGCTCGTGATCATCAACAACCAGTACCCTGATCAAATGTCACCTCGCCATCAGGTATGAAAAAAACAGACTGATTGTAACGTTTAGAAAAGCCTACGGGTAGGCACCGCAGGCAAAAGCCTGCAGACAAACCAATAAAAGCTTTCAGACTTCGGCGGAAGGGCTGCCAAGGCCAGCCGTGTTCTCGACCGGATCAAACCAGACCACCAGATCGCCCCGGCGCACGGCAGACAGCACCCGCTCCCGCTCTGCCAGTGGATTCTCGGTGTCGTTCAACCCGTGGTAACGCGTGCAGTACTCCTCAGCCAGCCCTTGCAGCTGGTCTTCGGTCAGCAACCCGGCGTCCACCACAAATTTCTCTTCCCGGGGGTCCGCTTCCGGCTGCTGCGCTGCTTCGTCACTCATAAAACCTCCAATCAGTCGCTGTATGTTACGGTTTTATGGCGACGATCAGAACCCCCGTTGTTGGAGACACATGCTATTGATCCGCATACCGGGTTCGAAAGCCGGAGGCCAGCTGCCGCATAGATACAGACTCCTGCCTGAGCGACTCACTCACCCGACGCGCATTGTCCACGTTCTCCGTCAGGGTGTCAGCGCTGGCAGACAATGAGACAGCCCGGCGGCCTACCCTGCCGATTTCCTCGTGCTGAAGGCCAATGGAACTGCGGATATGATCGCTGTGCTGCTCCAGCTCATCGAACTGGTTTTTCAGTCGCTCCAGGTGAGTTTTAAGCGCCAAGAGGTTGCTCTGGTTCAACTCCCCCGCTTCTCGCATTTCCGCCAGAAGCCCATCGACACTACCAACGCCTGTTACAAGGTCCTGCACCCACTGGCGGATGTTGCTGGTGGACTCCGCCGTCCTTCGGGACAGTGTGCGCACCTCGTCTGCCACCACTGCAAATCCCCGACCATGCTCACCGGCCCGGGCAGCTTCTATGGCGGCGTTCAGCGCCAGCAAATTGGTTTGTTCCGCAATATCGGCAATCACACCGATTACCTGTTCGATCTTGCCCGTCGAGTCATTGAGGGCGTGAATGGACTCGGAAACCCGCGCTATCACCTCAACCGTATGCTCTGCCGCCTGCTCGCTGTTCCGCAAACCGCCCTGCACTTCCACATTGGCAACCACGGCCTGCCGGACAGTGACTGCCGACAGCTCTGTGGCTTGCTCAATCTGCGATGCCTGATCAGCAATTGAAGTCATCGACGCACTGACATCACTGATTTGTTGTCCCGTTTCCTCTGAGGCACGCTGCAAGGCTTCAGCCCCCTCATCAAGCGCCGCAGAACGCTCATCCAGGCCGGCCGCTGCACGACGGATATCGCCAATGAAACCCTCAAATCGTCGCACGAGGCTTTCCAGCGCACCGGCAACGCCCGCCACTTCGTCGCGGCCGCCCACCTCCGGCGTTCGTGACAAGTCAGACTCGGCCTCCATTGCCATCAATTCCCGCTCCATGTATTGCAGCCGCAAAATGACCGAATGTCTGAGCCACAGGGTCATGGCCACGACCACCACAAGGAACGCCAGGGAGCCCCCAAGAAGAACAACTCTCTGCCCCGAGAGGAACGCCAGCAAATCGTCCGCGCCAGCTGCCACATCGTCCCGACTGGCAGCCTGTTGCTGGTTTATGGCCTCCAGCATTGGCTCCAGCGCAGGAAACAGCTGAAAATCGACCACCTGGCCTACCCGGTAGTAACTTTTCTCTTCAATACCCTTGTCCATGTCGCCCATCAGAGCCAACACCCGATCAAACTCGCCTTGATGATCGACAGCCCAGTTGCGCAAACGCTCAGCCCCTTGCACGCGCTTCCAATGGCCACGCAAAGCGGTGTCCAGATAGTCAAACTCCGTCTCGATCTCATCCCATAACAGTAACTGCGCCTTTATCTTGAAAGCCAGGTCCTGAAGCCGGCGATGATCCTGCTCAAGATCCATCAGCACCCAGGTGTCCTGAAGATTGTTGCGCATGAGATTCTCGGAGGCATCCTCGGCCTTGAGAATAATCATCCAGGAAAGAACCGCCAGGCCTGTGACGGCAATAAGAGAAAGGACAGCAAAGAAAAGGATGCGGGCTCGAACGGTGGACAGCATGACAACTCCAGACGGGAAGGTACCCGTGGAGGGTATGCCTGTTTTATGACACTTTTATTTCGGATTTCGCGTCAAATACTTGATTGCGCCTTTTTGCGCACTTCAAAACCCTGTTTCAATTCACTATCATCGCCGCTTTCATAACGTTTGGATGCTAATGAACCAGAACGCCTTCCGACTGACACTGCCGATCCTGTTTGGTTATCTGCCATTGGGCATGGCCTTCGGCGTGCTGTTCGCCACGCAGCTGGACTATGCCTGGTGGGTTGCGCCCCTGATGGGTCTGGTTATTTATGCAGGGTCTGGCCAGATACTCGCTGTTAGCCTGCTGGCCGCAAGTGCCGGACTGCTGGAAGTGGCTGTGGCCATGTTCGTGCTTAACGCCAGGCACCTGTTTTATGGGCTTTCTCTTTTGGGGCAGTTCCGCGGTGCCGGTTGGCGCAAGGGCTATCTGATATTCGGTCTCACCGATGAAACCTACTCGCTGCTTACCAGCAGGCCGAGGACACCTGATCGCCAACACGAGCAAGCTATTGATTTCAGAATTACGCTGTTCAACCAGCTTTACTGGATAACGGGCTGCGCCATTGGTGCCCTGCTTGGTGAGCTGGTCGCTTTCGACAGCACCGGTATTGAGTTTGCACTGGTAGCGCTGTTCATCGTTCTGACCATTGAGCAATACAAGGCCTTGGGCAACACTTTTCCGCTCTGGGCGGGCGCACTGGCGGCGGGCCTGGCCATGTTGCTGGTACCGCCAGCCCATCAGTTGATTGCAGCGATTACCCTGGTCACAACCACCCTGCTGCTCCACTACTGGAAGCTACACAAGCGCACAAACGGCGGTGAGGTAAGCCATGGCTGAGCAGTATTATCTGGCGGCCTTCATTGCGGTGTCTGCCGGTGCAACCTTTGCAACCCGTGTGGTGCCGTTCCTGTTTTTCGAGCGCCACACCGAGCACCCCCTGATAAAGCATATCGGCCGCTTTCTACCGGCAGCTGTCATGGCATTGCTTGCGGTGATTTTTCTTCAGAGGTCGGCAAACTGGGGCGCCAGCGCGCCAGGGTTGGACGCCTTAGTTCCAGGGTTGCTGGTGGTCATCATTCACTTGTGGCGGCGTAACGCGCTTCTCTCCATAGCCGCGGGTACTGCCGCATACATGACCATTCAGCAAGCAGGCTGGCTTACGTAGTGTCCCGTCTGGCTAGTTCCTTAACCAGACGGGATACCAGATCAGGGCGTACCTTCAACATTGGCAACCAGCCTGGAATCTTCCAGCGCCGCCGTGCGGTGCTTGACCACACCTTTATATTCCGGGCTCTCAATCATGGCCAGAAAGGCATTGATCGACGGGTAGCGCACCAGCAAGACCTGATCCCAGGACTCATCGGGCGGAGCAATCAGCGAACCTACAGAGCGGCCCGACCAGATCACTTCAGCACCAACGGTGCGAACACATTCCGCAGCTTCTTCCATATATCGCTTGTAGGCATCACGGCCTGAACAATCGTGAGCGTCATCCTGGTAAGCAGCCCGGTCGCGAAACCGTAAAAGATTCAGCATCACAACGGGCTGATCTTTGGGGGTTTCCTGCAAAACTTTGCGGAGCTCTTCCTGAGATGGATTGATGGTCGCCATGTTTGTCCCTGTTCATGAATGCTTAAACGTTACTGTATATCAAACCTGTGTAACCAACAGTAAACCAATTTTCGGGAATATGCACCAGCTGACTACGACCGACTTATGCAAGATCACCCCGTAAAGTTGGCAAGGCAATCGCAAATCAGGGGTTCAGCCCAGGATCGCTGCGAGCCGAATGGAACTAAACCCCAAGCAGCGCTTTAACGTCAGAAGTGAAAACGGCTACCAACCATCGCAACACGTACATCATCGTAGTCACCGGCATCTGCATCCAGTGCGAAATTGTTATAGACGGCGTAGATCTCGAGACGCTTGATGGGCTGATAGACGTAAGCGACGCCGAAGACCTCAACATCGGAGCCCGCAATGGTCGTACGAACCTCAGGGTCACCTTCGTTTGCTCCGGGCGTTACAACAACCGGATTAAAGTCCTTGCCCTGGGCACGATGCACTGTAAAGGCATGCTTTCCAGTCTTGTATCCAACCTTTAACATGCTGAAGTCAGAGTCACGACCTGCATCGTTTTCGGTGTTCGAGTACACCACACCCAGGTTGATACCGGTATCGTGCAACCAGGAAACCGAGCCTCCGATGGTCTCCAGATCACCTGCGGCGCCCCCTACATCCTTGGTGGAGTAACCAACAGAGGCAGACAAGCGGCCAAGGCCATCAATGTTTTCGTTATAGGAAGCGGCAAGTTCCGTGATGTCCTGCTCGCCTTTATAGCCCTGGCTGACAGCCAGGCTTACAGGCCCAAACTTCGGGCTGTCATAACGCAAACGGTCGTAGCGGGACTCGAAATCCTGACTTCGAATAGACTGAAAAACCGTCGGGCTAGCGCCGCCACTCTTCTCCACAAACGGCAGGGCGCCGCCTACCAATGCGAGATCCGGGAACGTGACGACCTTGGTGCCAGACAGGTCGGCTTCGGTCGCGCCATCAGCCGCACCAGGCCCCTGCCCTAAGGTCAACTTTCCGTATGCACCCTCAACGAACAGGCTGATAATGCGCTCATCAAAGTCGCCCTTGATGGAGCGGTTTTCCGGTGTCACCAGATTCGACGGGTTATGCTGGTATTCCCACTCCAGATGAGCGCCCACCTTCAGGCCGGTGTCCGGGAGATCCGTGCTGATCACACCGCCCACACGGCTGGAAGCATAATCGTTGTCCACGATGTACTGCTCGGAACCATTGCCGGTGTCGGAATGCATGATGGCCATGTTGATAAAGCCATACACACGCACGTCCAGGTCAGGCATCTCGACCTTTTGGGCAAATGCGGGGGCAGACGCCATGCCTGCCAGGGCAACACAGATCGCAAGTTTGGCTTTCTTCATCTCTTATCTCCGTTTTGGAATAACGTTATGCCATAGAGTTTAACAGAGCAGGATAAGTGATAGAGACAAAAAGTGGTTTGACGGAGGTCAGTTTAAGGAGACTCGGGGAAGCCGATGAGGGGGGGATATAGAAACAAAAAACCCCAGCATTCCTGCTGGGGTTTCATATTGGCGGAGAGGGAGGGATTATTCGGCCCTTCGGGCCTCTCCCCTTCGGGGTCGTCGTCGCTATGCTCCGACGTTCCTACGGCTGCTGCGCAGCCTACGGTCGAACCCGCGAGGATTCTCACCCGCCCTCACAGCCAATAAAAAACCCCAGCATTCCTGCTGGGGTTTCATATTGGCGGAGAGGGAGGGATTCGAACCCTCGATACGCTATTAACGTATACACACTTTCCAGGCGTGCGCCTTCAGCCACTCGGCCACCTCTCCAATAAACTGTTTCAAATCAGCGATGTCGTCGCTCATTTGAGGGCGCAAACTTTAATGGTTTTGGGGGCGTTTGGCAACTGTCTCCAGCGAGATTCCTGAAAAATTTGTTTGATCAGGGATAATTGCTCATTCTTGTAGCCAGATCCTTTAACCCGGAGTGAAAAATCATGCTGATGAAGGCAGAACAATCCACGTTGCTACTTGTTGATGTTCAGGAACGCCTGATGCCCGCCATAAGCCAGGGCGCTGAAGTGGCTGATCGTTGTACCTTGCTGGCCACCATTGCAGGTCTGCTGGAGGTACCGGTGGTGGGCACGGAGCAGCTACCCGAGAAGTTGGGGCCGAATGTTGAGTCGGTGCGGGAACTGTGTGACGTCACGGTGGGCAAACATCACTTTGATGCCTGCCCGGACGGTTTGATTGATCAGCTACCGGAGGGGCGCCAGCAAATTGTCATCGGCGGCTGTGAAACCCACGTATGTATGCTGCAAACGGCGCTGAGTTTGCTGGATGCCGGCTATAAAGTATGGGTGGTAGCGGATGCCACCGGCTCCCGTAACGACTTCGACCGGGATGTCGCACTTGACCGCCTGCACCAGAGTGGCGCCCGGATTGTCACCACCGAGATGGTGACCTTCGAGTGGATGGTACATTGCAAGCACCCCCGTTTCCGGGATATTCAGGCGCTGATCAAATAACCGAAACAATGAGGTGTTCATGCTGAATATGGATTTCGCCCAACGGGTGGTGATTCGTACCGCCGAGCAACCCTGGGTTGCCAGCCCCGCCGCCGGGGTTGAACGTAAACCCCTGGCCCGGGCGGAAGCCGAACGGGGACACGCCACCAGCGTGGTTCGTTATCTTCCGGGCTCGGCCTTTGCCCGTCATGAACACCCGCTGGGCGAAGAGATACTGGTTTTGGATGGTGTATTCTCTGACGAAACCGGCCACTACCCGGCAGGCACTTACTTGCGTAATCCGCCTGGTAGCGGGCATGCACCCTTCAGTAAACAAGGCTGTACGTTATTGGTGAAGCTACACCAGTTTGATCAACGGGATACGGCCACGGTTCGTGTCGATACCAACACCGCAGAATGGTTGCCTGGCATTGGCGGACTTCAGGTAATGCCGCTGCATGAGTTCGAGCATGAGCATGTGGCACTGGTTAAATGGCCAGCCAATGAAGTATTTCAACCCCATCGGCATTTTGGTGGCGAGGAAATCTTTGTACTTAGCGGAGAGTTCTGCGATGAGCATGGCCGTTATCCCGAGGGAACCTGGTTACGTAGCCCACACCTGAGCCAGCATCACCCGTTTGTTGACCAGGAAACGGTCATCTGGGTGAAGACCGGTCACCTCCCCTTAGATTGATTTAACCAAAAGCGGCCCCTCGAGAGGGGCCGAAATAGAGCACTATCCCGACTACAACAACATCATCAAACACCACCTGGCTAAGAGGCGAGATTGGTGCGCCAACCGGGTTGGCCAAACTCATCACTGCCGAATCGTTCGTGGCCATTACCAATAGCCATCCCTTCACCAGCCGGCACTTCGAATACATGGTAGGCCTCTGGTCCGAAGGGATCGAGGGCGGTATCCAGGTACTCATAGGCATCTGGCACCGGCTCGCCGGACATAGCAACCCTGAACTGCCGCTCCACCATCGGGACCGTAACACTCAGAGGTTGCTGCACCCAGAGAAAAACAGCCTTCTGGGCGACCAGATACTCGCACCGAACCACTTTGCATCCCTCGCGCAGGGTCAACGTGGTCGGCTCTTTTCCAGGCTCAAGACGGAACTTGTGAATGGTTTTCATGGCGATACTCCTTCAGAGGTTGCCAGACACAGTTCAATCATGCGCCGCCGAAGACTTCGAGAAAATAAGATTTATTGAGCAAGAATCATCGATATTATCGAGGTAAATCAAAGCCGCTACAGATTGCCCGCACACCTTCATGGGCAACCTTCCGGCTTCGGGTGATGGCGTAGAGTTGATCGGTTACCGCTTTGACAGGAGCAATCTCCTCCACCTGATATTGGCGGCACACTTCCTCCTTTATCGCCGTTGGCGCCGCAAATACGCCCAACCCTTCCCGTCCGAACACCTTGATTAACGCGCTGTCGTCTACCCTGGCCACCAGGTCCATCCTGACATTGCTGATGGTCAGCCAGTTCATCAACTTCTGAAAATACGGCGCATCCGTGGCGTTGGCCAGCAAGGGCTGATGATTGAGAGAGGCCGGAAAGTCGTCCCGAAGCCGCCCAGCCATCTCCGGGGCGGCAAACAAACTGATGGTAGAGGATGTCAGGGGATGAACCGCGAAGCGATCTGTGACCGCTTCGGTCTGAGGCATACGGTCTGTCAGCACGACGTCGAGTTCTTTGCGTTTGAGACTGAGCAGCAAATCTTCCGCGCGACCTGTCCGGCAATCCAGGTTGACTCGCCTGTTCAGCTTCAGAGCCGGCTGCAACAACTGAAAAGCAATCAGCTTATGAATTGACGCCGAAACGCCGGCCGCTAATCTCAGAGGGCGATCAGCGGGGGCCAGACGCAAGGTTTCAGACAGCTCCCCAGTCAGTGCAAAAATGTCGTTGGCGTAGGACTGAACCAATTGCCCCAGTTCAGTCAGGACCAGACGCCGCCTTTCCCGGCTGAACAACTGCCCTCCGACTGATTCCTCGAACGTGGCAAGCTGGCCACTCAGGGTTTGCGGCGCAAGATCGAGCAGCTCGCTGGCTTTGGCAATCGAGCCCTCACGGCTGATGACCCAGAAATAATAGAGGTGCCTGAGATTGAGCTGATCCATGGCGTAAACCTAGTTTGTGGTGGCTCTTCGTGACCGCAGCAACCAAACCGACATCAACACACTGTGCAGCACCAATAATGGTACCGCCACCAGTAGCAGGCTTGCCCAGCCAACCGAAGCCAGTACAGCGCCAGCACTCAAGGCCGCTGTCGCCTGAGCCGTGAACACCATCATGTCATTCAGGCCCTGCACACGGAAACGCTCAGACTGCTGGTAACCCTGGGGCAACAGGGTTGTCCCGCCAACGAACAGGAAATTCCAACCCACGCCCAGCAGCAGTAACGCCCACAAATAATGATGAAAGCTGATACCGCTGGCCGCCAGCAGAATGCACGCCAGGTAGGCCAATAATCCCGCCGCCATCATCAAGGGGATGCCGACAACACGGGTCAGCCAACCAGAAATAAGAGACGGAAGATACATGGCCATAATGTGTAACTGAATAACCCGCTTGGCATCATCCAGATCATGACCGGCCATTTCGGTCATGCTCAAGGGGGTTGCAGTCATGATAAAGCTCATCACCGCATAGCCGATGGCGGCGCCGCTGATAGCCGTCCACACCAGCGGATTTGCCAGTATCTCCCTGAGCGGGCGACCCCCGCCAACCACGGTTTCCGGGACCCGCTCTGCCTTGGCGCGATACCCGAACGCAAGAATGATAAACGCCAGGGCCTGAACAACGGCCAACCCGACCCAACTGTAAAGGAACGGGAAGGATTCAGATTTCCCACTGCCCAGGCTAGCTACTTCAGGCCCCAACCAGGCCGCAACCAGGCCTCCCAGCAGCACTCTTGCAGCTGCCGAGCCGGCCATGTCCGGCGCTACCGACTCCATCGCCGCAAAGCGATACTGGTGCACCACGGCCAGGCCCGAACCGCCCAGAACGGCAGCAAGGCACATCAGGGTAAAGTGCGATTGCCAGGAAGCGTACGCACCCAGCAAACCTGCGAGAATGCCTGCAAGTGCGCCGAAAAGCATCACCTGTTTGCGCCCTATCCGCTCCATCAACCATGTCGCCGGCTTTATGGCCAGAACCGTGCCGACCACCACCAGCCCGACCGGCAAGGTTGCCAACTCTGGCGCAGGCGCCAGCAGTCGTCCCTGAATAGAGCCAATAAATACGATAAAAGGCGCGGTGCACATGGCCAGCGCCTGGGCCGCCACCAGCACCCAGACATTCAACGGCATGGATTATTTCTTCCTGTAGATAATGCCGGGATGGCATTGAACCATTTCGTACAGATCAGGCAGGCCGTTCAGGGATTCAGAGGCGCCCAGAATCAGGTAGCCACCCGGATTCAGCGCCCCGTGCATGCGGGTAAGAATGTCCTTTTTGAGGTCTGCGGAAAAATAGATCAGCACGTTCCGGCACATGATGATATCGAATTTGCCGAGCATATACCGCTCAAGCAAGTTGAGTTCTTTGAACTCCACCATGGCCTTGATCTGCGGTTTGATCTGCCACCCGCCGTTAGGTGATGGCGTAAAAAACTGCTTCTGCCGCTCCGGGGAAAGCCCGCGACCTATCGCAATCATCTCATATTCACCCCGCCGGGCCACTTCCAGCACGCTTTTGGAAATATCGGTCGCGGTGATCTTTACGTCACGCAGCTTGCCGGGGCGAATGCGCCGGAATTCGTCCACCACCATGCCTACCGAGTAGGGCTCCTGCCCGGTTGAGCAGGCGGCAGACCAGACACGAAGCGGTTGGAGCGAATTGCGCTCGGCGAACTCCGGCAACAGCTTGTCCTGAAGAATACGGAATGGGTGGTTGTCCCGAAACCAGAGGGTCTCGTTGGTGGTCATGGCATCGATAACCAGCTCACGCAGGCCGCTGCGCCCCACCCGCTTCAAGCGATCGAGAAGCTCACCCAGTGAATTCAGGTTGTTCTCCTCAAGAATCCTGCGTAGACGGCTCTTCACCAGGTACTGCTTGTTGTCACCCAACAGAATGCCACAAGCGTCCTGCAGGAATGTCTTGAAGGCTTCGTATTCCTGAGGCGTAATTTCCGCTTTCATTGGATCTCTATCGTGGGTAAGTCCATGAGCCGAGGCATCAATTCTGGTCAATAATTTCCATCACGCGCTCGGCAAGCTCATCCGGGCTGAATTTCGCCATAAAATCATCGGCACCGACCTTCTGAACCATCGCCCGGTTAAAGACGCCACTCAGGGATGTATGGAGCATCACATACATGCCGCTGAGCGCCGGATTCTCTTTGATTCTGGTAACGAGGGTGTAACCGTCCATCTCCGGCATTTCCACATCGGAAATGATCAACGATAAGTGGTCTCGGGCAGTGGAACCATCCCCCGTAATCTCCTTGAGGTAGTTCAACGCCTGTTTACCGTCATTCTTGGTGACCACTTCCATTCCGATCGCGGTCAGGCAGCGCTCGATCTGGCGCCTCGCCACAGACGAATCATCAACAACCAGTACCGGCAAATGCCCGGGCACACGCTCGGCGCTGCGAGTTTTCAGCTCTTCGGTGACATCTTCCCTGAGCGGAGAAACTTCTGCAAGAATCTTTTCTACATCTATGATTTCTACAAGTTTGTCATCAATTTTGGTGACCGCCGTCAAGTACACATCCTTGCCAGCCCCCTTGGGTGGCGGGAGGATATCTTCCCAGTTCATATTCATGATCCGGTCGACACCAGTCACCAGAAAGCCCTGAGTTTTACGGTTGTACTCGGTAATGATGACAAAGCTTGTTGCCAGCTCTTCCTGTGGAATGCCTGCCATGCCAATGGCCATGCTCAGGTCGATGATGGGGATGGTCTCGCCACGGATATGGGACACGCCCCGAACCACCTGGCGGCTGTTAGGAATCGATGACAATTTCGGGCATTGAAGGACCTCCTTCACCTTAAAAACGTTGATCCCGTATAGCTGCCGCCCCCGCAAACGGAACAACAACAGCTCAAGCCGGTTCTGACCAACCAACTGCGTACGCTGGTTAACGCTGTCCAACACCCCTGCCATAACTTTCTACTCCCGGCATGCCAACGATCGGCACAGAATTTGCTCAGTTATTATTAAACAACTTGCTTACGCGAACCCGGACCAAAACATTGACGCCGGGTGTCCAATCAGGGTTAACGGCCCCAGCGCCATTTTCCTTAACGGAACTCGCGTAAATATGCCTAACTGACAGCATAGGACAAAGCAGTGCAGATGCGAACCATCTTTTTAGCGACCTTTTGCCTATCGACCCTGGGCCTGAACGCCGCGGCTGCGGCCACCACTGCAAGCGAGATACGCGATGCCGCCGGTCAATTTATCGAAACCTGGGCCGACGAGCAGCGCCAGCAACAGTACGAGGTGAACTTCACCGTCGGCAGCATCGACAGCCGGCTTAGCCTAGCTGCTTGCGAACAGGCACTCGAAACCGCGTTTACCAACGATCCCCTAAGGACCACATCGCCATCGGTGATGGTGTCCTGTGCCGGGGAGCGGCCATGGCGGATGTTCGTCACAGCCAGTGTCGAAGTACACGGCCCTGCCCTTGTGGCGGCTCGGCCTCTGGCCCGCGGTGAGCGCATCAGCGGTGAACTTTTGCAGGAAAAACAGGTGCAGATCAACGCCAGCCGCCGGGGCATTCTCACAGATATTGAACAGGTATCCGGCATGCTGGTGAGGCGACCAGTTAATGCAGGGTCGGTGCTGACGCCAGATCTGCTCGAAGCTCCCAATGCCGTTGAGCGGGGCGATCATGTTATCATCACCGCCAAATCCGCGGTGTTCTCGGTCAGTTCCCGAGGCAAGGCGCTGGCCAGTGCCAGTGTCGGCGAGCAAGTGATGGTTGAGAATCTGCAATCAGCACGCACGGTTCGGGCAACGGTCACGGCTCCTGGCCGGGTGGAAATTGCCATGTAACGGAAAATCCGTGCCCAGCGGCAAATTTTTTCCGTTTTTTTCTAAAGGTCGGCTAAACGCTGCCGTTAAGCAGATATAAACTCGATTCCGCCGCCTCTGAAGGTGGCCACAGGCAAGCAGGTATCCTTATGTCAGTTGACTTAAATGGAATTGGCCCCGGCCAGGTCAACACCACCAGAACCACGGCCGACAAAGCAACAGGCAGCCAGAGTACGCCCTCCACGGCTGGAGAGCAGGCAAAGGCTCAAAGCACGGCTGCCCGCGGCGACAACGTCAGTCTCAGCAATCAGGCCAAAAACCTGAAGCAGCTGGAACAGAAACTGGGCGATTACCCGGAAATGGACGACGACCGCATTGCGCAGATTCGCGCAGCACTGGAAGATGGCACCTACAAAATTGATGCAGAGAAACTGGCCCAGAAAATGCTTGAGATGGATAAAAGCATTTTCGGGTGAGTAAAACATGGCTGCAATCATTGAATTGAAGACCCTTCTCTCAGAAGACATCCGCCAGCTTGAAACCCTGGCGGATCTTCTCAACCAGGAAAAACAACTCCTGGCGTCCTCCGACATCGCTCCGCTCCAGGAAATCACCACTCAGAAAAACAACATCCTGACGGATATCCGTGAGCGTGCGAAACAAAAGATCCGCCTGCTGGTGAACATGGGGTACCGACCGGATGCCGGCGAGCCCTCGAGGTTTATCCGTGCCGGTGGTATGGAAGACCTTTACCAACTCTGGAAAACCGCCGATGGGCGCCTTCGTGCCTGCCAGGAACTGAACCAGAACAACGGTCGTGTTGTCGGACACCTTCAAAAACGCCTGACGAGGCTCACGGACATCTTCCGTGGCGCCTCTGCCCAACAGAAGCTTTATGGCGCCAAGGGCGAACAAACCAGTGTATCCAGCGGCAACATTCTGGCCAGCGCCTGACCGACCCGGCAAACAAAAACGCCCGGATGAGCTATCCGGGCGTTTTTCGTTAGATTCACCTTACCCGTTCATTAACGGGTGTAGATCGTCATCTGGGAATCCGGATGAAACCGTATGTTGTGAATGCTGACGTTCCCCATGGATGGACTCTGATTGCCACTCACGCGGATATTGTCCATCCGGATCTCCTCAATCCGTTCGGGAAACGCCAGCCTCAAGGCGCCATCCTCTCGAATGGAATAGCGGGGCTCACCCTCCCTGTAGTGAACACCAGAGATGGTCAGGTCGGAATCGAGGAAACTGAGCACTGGCACAAAAATGTTGGCGGCCAGCTTGATTCCCTCTACTGAATCGAGTCCGGCGAGTTCCGGGTCATCAACCGCGCCGCCAGCATTTCCCGGCATTGCGGCAACCGTTTCAATACGCTCCAGCAAACCCACACTGCTTTGAGCCGTTACGCCGGCCATATCGCTGTCAGACAGAGGCGCAAAGCCCCCCTTTTCATATAACTGACCGGCCTGCGCAGGCATGGATGCCGCGCTGGTATTGCCGGCCGCCAGCGACACCAACGGCTGAAACGGCAACGTCACCATGGTAACCAGCGCTGCCGCATTACGATAACGGGCCTGGTGTTTGAGAACGCGATGCAGTTCCTTGTCAGTCACCCAGCCAGCGGCGATCAACACTTCGCCCAGGCGCTGCCCGGTTTCCCGCTGCAACAACAACGCCTCGTCCAGCTGACCTTCCGACAAATAGCCACGATTGATCAACAACCGGCCAAGCCGGGACTTTTCTTCAAACCCCTTACGGATTCTCACTAGGCTCCTCCCGCATTCAGAGTGATCACCGTACAACCAGGCCCGGTATTGATAATGATTAAAGCGTAGCCCAATCCCCTGGCCTACGCTGTGCTGATTTGCACTTATTCAGGTAAGGATCTGTTAAGATCTTCGCTAATTTTGTTCTATCCGGATTGTCTCAGGATTCCTGATAACAACTGAAACTGTGAGAGCCTCTGAAATGACAAATACCGTAAAACCCGTATTAACTGTGATGTCCGTCCTGTTTGCCGCCATCGCTGCCCTGATGCTGGCCACTCCTATTCAGGCCGAAGAACTGCCGAAGGTTCGCTTTGTTACCTCTGAAGGGGCCTTTGAGCTTGAGTTGCGCCCTGACGTAGCCCCCAAAACCGTGGAGAATTTCCTCTCCTATGTCGAAGACGGATTCTACGACGGTACGATCTTTCACCGGGTGATTCCCGGCTTTATGATTCAGGGCGGCGGATTAACCGAAACCATGGCCCGCAAACAGACCAAAAACCCCATCGTTAACGAAGCCTCAGCAACCCTGCCTAATCTTCGGGGCACCGTGGCCATGGCCCGAACCAGCTCCCCAAACTCAGCAACCTCTCAGTTCTTTGTTAACGTCGCCAAAAACGATTTCCTGAATGCTGGTGTGCGGGGTGCGGGCTACGCGGTCTTTGGCAAAGTCACCGAGGGCATGGGCGTGATCGACAAGATTGCCGGCGTACAAACCGGACATCGCCAGGGCATGGCGGATGTTCCGGTTCAGGCCGTCGTGATCGAGAAAGTGACTCTGGTTAATATTGAAGACTGAGCCCTATGCACTCCCCCTGCCTGCCACCGGCCATGGAGCCGGCAGATCTTATCTGGCGCGACGGCGTACCCGAATCCACCCGGTTTGGAGACGTATATTTCAGCAGGGACAACGGCCTGGCAGAAACCCGGTATGTTTTTATCGGGCATAACCAGTTGCCGGAGCGGTTCCAGCAGGTGCCAGACACCGGCCACTTTGTGATCGCTGAAACCGGTTTTGGCACGGGCCTGAATTTTCTCGCCGCCTGGGCGGAATGGTTAAAGCAGCGCCCGGCCGATGACAACGCCATACTGCACTTTGTGTCGGTAGAACGATTTCCCCTGCGCCGTCAAGACCTCGAAAAGGCGCTGTCGTACTGGCCCGAGCTAAGCCCCCTGGCAACGGAGCTTATCGAACATTACCCTCCACTGATCAAGGGCACTCACCGGCTGGTGCTGGCCGGAGGTCGGGTTCGGCTGACCCTGTATTTTGGCGATGTCCTGGATGCCTGGAAGGATCTCACTTTTTTCGCCGATGCCTGGTTCCTTGACGGCTTCGCCCCGTCGTTAAACCCGGACATGTGGCTGGACGATGCCATTGGTCTGATCACCAGCCACAGCAAGCCCGGAACGACCCTGGCCACGTTTACCGCCGTTGGCCGTGTGCGGCGCAGCCTTGCAGAGGCCGGCTTCGAGATCGCAAAAGTCCCCGGCTTTGGCCGCAAGCGGGAAATGCTTGCAGGTATATACGCACCAGGGAATACCACTAATCAAGAGGCGAGAACTGGCACGGTTGCCGTTATCGGTGCAGGAATTGCCGGCACCCTGCTCGCCCGCAATCTGGCGGAACGGGGTGTTCAGGTGCTGCTGCTGGACAAGGCGCCCCACGCCGGTTCTGCGGCATCTGGCAATCCCCAGGGCGCGCTCTATGTAAAACTTGGTGTGGAGTACAACGCACAGACTGAGCTTGCCGCAACTGCCCTCAGTTTCAGCCAACGTTTCTATCGGCCCTGGCAAAACCGCTTCTGGCACCCAACGGGGCTGCTGCAATTGGCGACCGATGATCAGGAAGCTGACCGCCAACGGCGGTTCTGCGAGCGCAATGAATACCCGGATAATCTGCTGGAACCCGTGGATGCAATCAGGGCGAGCGAACTGGCAGGGATTCCCGTCGATACTGGCGGTCTCTGGTTTCCCGGTTCTGGCTGGCTTGAGCCTGCAAAGGCCTGTCAGCAGCTGGCTGAGCACCCGCTGATCGAAACACGATTCAGTTACCAGGTCGTCAACCTTCTGCCATGTAACAATCAATGGTGTATCCGCAATCACTCTGGCGAAGACTGCCGCGCAGACGCGGTGATCATTGCCGGAGGCCACGAAAGCCCCGCCTTGGTGCCCGTAGCCGGGCAGCTCCGTTTGAAAGCGATCCGCGGTCAGGTTACTGAACTACCGGAGGCAGACTTCAACCTACCCCAAACGGTGATCTGCGGGACAAAGTATCTCAACCCTGTTCAAGGCGGCAGTGCAGTCACCGGGGCGACATTTGACCTTAAGGACGAGACCCCCTACCCAACCCCCGCAGGCCACCAGGAAAACCTTGACGAGCTAAAACGGATTCTGCCGTCTGTAACCAAAGAATCGGTGCCAGATCCCGATCAGCTGCAAGGGCGAGTGGCCTTTCGCTGTACCACGCACGATTACCAGCCTGTGGCCGGCCACATGCGGGACACCGAAGGGAACCACCTTAACGACCTGTATCTGCTGACCGGCCTGGGCAGCAAAGGGTTGGTCTGGGCACCCTTGCTGGCAGAATATCTGGCAGATGTTATCAGCGGCCAGCCCCACTGCTTGCCTGCGCCGCTCTCAAAGCGACTGGAAACGGGGCGGCTATACCGAACCTGACACTTACCCAGGCGTAATGAAGCCGGCCTACAGTTTTGTGACATTCAGCCGTTACCATTAGAGGAGCTGCTCTGCATTGGGATGTTGCAGCAGTCACATGGGAGAGTTAGTGGAATGTCTATTCACGTAAGTGAGCCGGGGCGACCAATCGGCACCCGATTGCCGGAAGCCTTGCGAAGCCGTCGCGTTGGCGACGTCACCGAGCTGACGGAATCCGGCGCGATTTCACCGGGCCACAGCGAGGCAACCGACGCGGAGTTTCAGCAGGCCGCTAACAGCGGCCGCCACCGTGCACTCCAGGAGTATGGCGCCGCAGCCGCCGGAGAACGGCGCGAGGAGCGTGTGTACCTGCCTGTTTCCGCCATTTGCTCACCGGCGCTGTACTCTGTACCCGCTACGGCTTCCATGGGTGAGGCCATGTCCAGCATGGAAGACAACAATGTGCACCATCTGGTCATCCTGGCCGACCACAACGTTGCAGGCCTGATTGACCTGCGCTGGCTACTCGCCTGGCTCCACGAAAACCCGTCACAAGCCGTAAATCAGAGCCTGTCTCAGGTTGAACTGCCAGCTTTCCTGACCGCCTCTCCGGAAACCGACGCACATCAACTCGCACGGCTTATGCTTGCACACCAATTGAACGCGGCACTGATCGTTGACGCAAAAGGCCAGCCATCAGGCATTGTGACCAGTACCGACTACCTGAAGCTGTATGCCAGCGCCAGCCGGCAGGAGGGGACCGTCTAAGGCCTCGCCCCCCTTTAAAGCCATTAAGGGTTCTCGGAGGTCAGTGCATCGCCCTCCGGGCCAAACAGTCTAATTGCCAGCTCACCACCCAGGTCTACCAACGCAGTAATTTCATCATCCCGATAGTTTTTCAGCCTTAACACATTCAACCCCTCAACATCAGGCTGAATGCGCCAGCTCCGATAAGCCGCTTCGTCATCACCACGATTCAGCCTTGCCAGGATTGCATGGCGGGTGGAGGGATTTCCAGCGCCTTCAGCGAAGACCCCATCGGTGGAACCGGCAATGACCATATCGCCGTTAAACAGCAGGCCCTGGCTCAGCTCTACAATGGCAGTGTCATTCTGATCATTGGCCGACAATGCACTGCCTATGGCACCCGAGGTACTGTAACCGAGAGCAAACCCGGCCCGGCTGTTCACACGTGTGCGAATAAGTTCGTCAGCGTCATCTTCGTTAACTTCCACTCGATACTCAAAGGGGCCGTCACCAATCAGCCACGCGCTACCATCGCCATAAAACCCATGCCGCAGAACCTCGGCGGATTCTTCTCCAACCTGGTAAACCGACACTGTCCCCGAGGCGCTGCCACCGAAGAAAAAGGGGCCGGTAACCGCCGTGCCGTCGATCGATGATGGCGCAAAACCAAACAGCAGGGGGCTGAGAGCGGCCACACTGCCGCCCACCACATGGTCATCACCCTCAGAACCCACCTGGCGCGTCCAGGCGATCGTTGGCACCAGTGCATCGCCATCGGGTATGGTATCGATTCGGGTCAGGAAGGCGTCGATACCGCCGGCCGACGACTCTCCACCCCATACGCCGTCGGTTTCACCCGCGATCGCAACATAGCCACTGCCAGGGTTGAGCCCTATCCATCGAACACGGTCATGCCCGGAGGTGCCCATCCGGAACAGGTCATCCCAACGCAGCTGATACTCTCCTTCACTTAGTCGATAAACGCCTACAATCACATTATCTCCGGCCCCGGCATCGCCTGAGCCAACCGGCTCGTCAGTAGTGAATGCCACGGCCATTTCATATCGGGTGACCCGGACCGTGTCTTCGGTGACCCGCCGCTCCGCCACATCCACGAACACATCGGGGCGGGCTGAGGCATCTGCGAGATCGGCAACAACTACGGGGTCGCCCAGCAGGGCGCCAGTCTGATCATGAATGCGCACCTGAACCTGGCCGTTGTTGCTCCCGGCGACAAAGTAGCGACCGCCATGACCAACGGTAAAGTCCGTCGCAACAAATCCGTCATTCCAGACAATAGACTCTTTCAGACGATTGAAGCTGAGCCTCAACAGGTTATCGCTGGCACCTCTGGCAAAACCTTCCCGGCCCGCCTGGAACCGGCTGTCTACCGCCAGGTTCGCAAATCGGTCGTGCAGGTCCTCCGGCGTTGAATAGCTCTCACTGGCACGGACCTCGAAAAGCAATTCATTCTGGCCAACGGGAAAGCTTAAGGTATCGTTCTCCACGCCTTCCTGCTCAATGACAAACTCGGTTCCCAGCCGTGCCGTGGAGCCTTGGGCGTGCGTCAAACGGACTTTGATGACGTCCTCCCTATCACCGGACAGCGTGGCCCGATATTGCCCGGTTGTACCGGTGTTCAACGTATCTCGCGGGCCGCCCTTCAGGGTTTCGATGGCAACCGTCGGTTCATTGTCACGAATGGTCAGGTTGGTTCGCACACCGGTGTCCGATGCGCCCAGGGAGGCAATGCCCGTGCGCACTTCTGTTAAATGAAGCTGCGCCAGTTCGGAAGGTTCGGGGATGGTGTCGTCAATGACTTCCAATGGAATGTAGCACTCGGTGATACCTGGCTCGAGGGTAATCAGCCCCCGATCCTTGATGCCAGCGTCGTTCTCGTAGTACTCGATGTAGGTCAGCTCCTCGCCCTGTTCATCCACCGGGAACGCGGTGTTGCTGCCCTGCGCGACAATGTCGTTACCGATAATGGCACGGCCGAGGTTGTCACTGCTGTATTCGCACCGCTGGTGCGGTGGGCTTTCCTCGTCGTCACACTTATTCTCATCGAATTCCGAGCGCAGCTCGAACGCGATGGAAACCCTTGTCACGGAGGGTTGGTCCAAAAGAACCTTTGCAAACACGCGATTGGTTGGCGAAGTAACTGCCTTGGACTCCTTAAACGAGCCATCCTCGTTGTACAGGTCAATCTCATAGCCATGCTCGCCGACCACATCCAGTGCAGGCAGTTCACAACGGGTTCGGGAGCTGTCAGGAATGTCCGGGCTCTCGCCCTCGGTGAACGACGGCGCCTCCAGCGTCACTGCATTCCGTTTGACTTCAATATCAAAAGGCTGGAACCCGGCCATGCGGCCATCGGTGGTGACAATGTCGATGTTGTCGTTTCTGCCCAGGTCCGCCTCACCTCTCGCGCCCCCGGACAGTCCAGGAACGCCGCGCATGATGATGCCCTGGCGGGCTTTATTGCTGGTGTCTTCCAGCGCGAGCCAGGAGGGGGCGTTCGTCAGCGAGTAATCCAGAATGCTCTCGCCGCCATAGGCTCCCCAGTTGTAGTAATACTCAACCACCAGGTAGGCCGTGGTCGGCGGCGCGCCAAGCAGCGTGGGCTGGTCGGGGTCTTTTTCGGTTTTACAGCCGGCAGACATCAGTGCGATCAGGGCCAGGCCAAGAAGACGGCCAGAGGAGGAGGTGCGGGGGAGCAGATCGGCGCGCATGCAAAAATCCGTTTCATGACGTTGTTGTTATGGCGGTGCCAGCGGGGCATAACGCTCCCGGTTTACACACCGTTACAGATCAACGCCATGTTAGCCAATTTGCGCCCTGCCGGATCTGCGCGAGTTCTCAGATTCACCGGCCGGGCCCGCATCAGCCTGCTACGCCATGCTCCTCTAAGAGGGCGAGAAGCCCCTCTTCATCCAGGACAGGCACTCCCAGCTGTTCTGCCTTGGTCAGCTTGGAGCCAGCAGCCTCACCCGCCACCACGCAGGCGGTTTTCTTCGAAACGCTGCCCGCGACCTTGGCTCCCAGCTTCTCCAGTTTTTCCTTCGCCTGGTCCCGGGTCATCTGTGACAGGGTGCCGGTCAGCACCCAGGTTTCGCCGGCCAGGGGTTTGGCCTCGGCAGGGACAACCTGTTCTTCCTGCCAGCTTACCCCGGTGTCTTTCAAAGCCTGCAGGGTTTCCTGGTTGTGGGGCTGGTCGAAGAAACTGCGAATATGGCCGGCCACGATGGGACCAACGTCCGGTACCGCCTGCAGCGCCTCGTCATCGGCGGCTGAAATTGCCTCAAGGGTACCGAAATGCGATGCCAGGGACTTCGCGGTCGCCTCACCCACCTCACGAATACCCAGGGCGTAGAGGAACCGCCACAGCACCGGCTTACGGGCCCGGTCAATGGCCGCCACAAGGTTGCCTGCTGATTTATCCCCCATACGGTCAAGGCTGGATAACTGGAATTTGGTTAGTCGGTACAGGTCCGCGACGGTGTTCACCATGCCTTCATCCACCAGCACTTCAATCAGCCGGTCGCCCAGACCTTCGATATCCATGGCCTTGCGGGAGGCGTAATGGCGAATGGCTTCCTTGCGCTGGGCGGGGCAGTACAGCCCCCCGGAACAACGGGCGACCGCCTCCCCTTCTATCTGGACGATGTCCGAGTCACAGACCGGGCATTGGCTCGGCAGGACCACTTCCGCTGCGCCCTTCGGGCGTTTCTCCGGAACCACCTTCACCACTTGCGGAATGACATCTCCAGCGCGGCGTATGAACACCGTATCACCGATGTGCACATCCAGCCGGCGAATCTCGTCCATGTTGTGGAGTGTTGCGTTGGAAACGGTCACGCCACCCACAAACACCGGTTTGAGCCGGGCAACAGGCGTGACAGCCCCGGTCCTGCCCACCTGGAACTCCACATCTTCAATAACGGTCAGTTCTTCCTGGGCGGGGAATTTGTGGGCAATGGCCCACCGGGGCGCCCTGGACACAAAGCCCAGCTGCTGCTGCAAATCCAGGCGATTCACCTTGAACACGATACCGTCTATTTCGTATGGCAGCGTGTCGCGCTTGGCCATCAGCTCCTGGTACGCCTCGAGGCACGCTTCAACCCCCTTGGCTTTGCGCATTTCCGGGTTAATACGAAACCCCCAGCCCCGAACCCGCTGCAAGCTTTCCCAGTGGGTTTCAGGCAGCAGGCTTTCGTCGGTGACCGCCATGCTGTAGGCGCACAGCTCCAGGGGGCGCTTGGCGGTGACTGTTGATTTCTTCTGGCGCAGGCTACCGGCAGCGGCATTTCTGGGGTTTACAAAGGGCTTTTCGCCTTGCTCAGCGAGGCGCCGGTTCAGTTGCTCAAACCCCGCCTTGGGCATATAGACTTCACCCCGAACTTCCACCAGATCCGGATAGTCGTCGCCCCGCAAGGTCAAGGGGACTGACGGAATGGTGCGTATATTGGCCGTGATATCCTCACCGGTATAACCGTCGCCTCGGGTGGCGGCCCGAGTTAATACACCCTGCTCATAGTGCAGGCTGACCGCAAGGCCATCCAGCTTGGGCTCACAGACATATTCCACCGGATCCTCGGTTGCCAGGCGATCACGCACTCGGCGGTCGAAATCACGGAGCTCGTCGTCACTGAACGCATTGTCCAATGACAGCATGGGCAATCGATGGGTGATTTCTTCAAAGCTGGTTTCCGCGGCACTGCCGACCCGCCGGGTAGGCGAGTTATCTGTGGCAAGTTCCGGGTAGTCCGCTTCCAGTGTCTGGAGTTCACGGAACAGCCGATCGTATTCAGCATCGGGTATCCTGGGGTCATCCAGAACGTAATAGTAGTAATTGTGATCGTCCAGGGCAGCGCGCAACTGTTCCACGCGCTGCTGGATATCGGCAGAAACCTGGCTCATCGGATCGAATGTCCTGATTAAGTGTTATACCCGATGGGAACGCTGTTTACGTTCGAATTCACGGATGCGCTGCCGGCAGTGCTCAATCGTCTGCGGAGTCATTACGCTGCGGCGCTCGTCTTTCAGTTCACCGCCCATATTGCGCACAACGCACTGAGCGGTTTCGAGCATGAATTCGAAGGCCTGCATGGCATTGGATGGCCCGGGCAGGCTCATGAAGAAACTGATTCCGGGAGTGTTCAACGTTGGCATATCCTGGGGCCGGAAGGTTCCCGGCTCCACCGCGTTGGCAACGCTGAACTGCACTGGCGTGGTGGTGTCAGCACCTTCATGCCGGTGGTAGATGTCCATGTCGCCATGTTCAAGACCGCAGGCCTCAAACAGCTTTTTCAGTATCGTTCCCTGGAACTCCTCACCGTTACGCGCCAATACGTTAATCACCAGCACTTCCCTGGCTTCCGGGCGATTGGCTCCCGCCAACGGCTGGTTCTTGCGTGGGCCCGGTGCCGCTTCCCGGCGAGCGGTATCCTCCTCAACCTCTGTGGTCAACACAGGAGGTTCTTTCGCTCGGGTTTTTGCTGCGGGACGAGATTTCGGTTCTGGTTCTGGTGCTGACTCCGGTGCCGGCTCCGGTTCTGGCGGCAGTTCGGGCTCTGATACCGGCCGGGCGGAGACTTCGTCGTCGTAGACCTCCTCAGCCTCACCCGCCGGTGGTTCTACTGAACGCTCGGAACGGCTATTCACGACTCTTGGCTCACCCAGGACACCATCGTCGATGTTGTCGTCGGTCGCGCCCCACCCCGATTCCAGCATAACGTCGCCATCGTCCGAACTGCCGAAATCCTCTGACGTGTCTCGCTTGAGGTAGCCCCGCTCTTCGAGGGTTCCCCTGGATACGGTTCGGGCTCCACCATTGGGAAGTTCTGGATTGTAATCATCATCGAGCGGGGAATCCTTCAGATCATCCGCGCCCATTCCGGAGGAAATCGCCATGGATTCCTTACGGGCCCGGCGCATCCGCCGAACACCATCAATGACGATTCCAAGAATAACCAGGGTACCTATGGCAATTAACCATTCCCTAAGTGACATAGTGCTGCTGTCCTGTTTGCAGTTCGGAACGTTGCTACTCTAAGAAAAGCCCGTAATGAATACAACGCACTCCGGGCCGAGATGGCGTTATTGTCATGGTTGACGCCTTTTTCGCCAACCCTCAGGCCTCCGCCAAGGCTGCCGCCTCGTCGACATCCACCGAAACCAGCCGGGAGCAACCCGGTTCGTGCATGGTGACGCCCATCAACTGGTCCGCCATTTCCATGGCGATCTTGTTGTGGGTAATGTAGATGAACTGTACCTGTTTGGACATCTCTTTCACCATATTGGCGTAACGGCCAACGTTGGCATCGTCCAGCGGGGCATCTACCTCATCCAGCATACAGAAAGGCGCCGGATTGAGCTGGAAGATAGAGAATACCAGGGCAATCGCAGTCAAGGCTTTCTCGCCACCGGACAGCAGGTGGATGGTACTGTTCTTCTTGCCCGGTGGCCGCGCCATGATCGCCACGCCGGTCTCCAGAAGGTCTTCGCCGGTCAGCTCCAGATAGGCATTGCCGCCACCAAACACCTTCGGGAACAACGCCTGCAGGCCACCGTTAACCTGATCGAAGGTTTCCTTGAAGCGCTGGCGGGTTTCCCGGTCTATTTTGCGAATGGCGGTATCCAGGGTTTCCAGGGCTTCCATCAGGTCGTTGTGCTGCTCATCCAGGTAGGTCTTTCGCTCACTCTGTACCTGATATTCCTCGATGGCTGCCAGATTAATAGCCCCCAACCGCTGGATACGGTTACCAATCTTCTCCAGTTCTTCGGCCCAGATTTTCTCATCGGCATCTTCCGGCAACTGGCCCAGCACTTCCTGGAGCTTTACATCCAGCTCCTTGAGCTGCTCGATGTGGTTACCAGACCGGATTTCGAGCGCCTGGGATTCCAAATTGAGCTTTTCGAGCCGCGCACGTACCTCACCCACCACATGCTCAGTGCGGCTTCTGCCCTGCTCCCGCTCCCGTACCTCGCGGTCAATGTCTTCCAGGGCGTCCCTGGCGGCCGAAAGCTTCTCCTCCTCCGCCAACCGGCGCTCCAAAAGCCCCTCGAGTTGAAGTTGCAGGTCTTCCAGTGGCTCTTCAGCGCTCTCTCGGCTTTCCCGGAGCATATCAAGACGCTCTTCCAGCCGTTCTTTCTGCATTTGCATGCGTTCGATGGTCTGCTTCAAACCATCGCGCTGGCTTTGCAATGACTGCAGTTGCAACTGCAACTGGTGGGCATGGTCCCGGTCGTGGCGGGCTTCCTGGCGGAGCCTGTCGAGATTCTCCCGCAAGGTATCACGCTGCTCCAGCAGCCGTTCTTTCTCTTCGTCACTGTCCTCGGTGGAAGCCAGCGCCAGGTTCCATTCTTCCCTCGCGGATTCGAGATCTTCCTTCTGCTGTTCCAGGTTTCCGGCCACATCTTCTATATCATCCCGGATACGGCCAAGGCGGGCATCAATCTGTTCAGCCCGGGCTTTCAGACCACTAACTTTTGAGGACAACGCACCGAGTTCCCGCTCAGCGTCACTCAAACGGGCCTGGGCTTCTTCCCTGGCCGACTCAGCACGCTCGCCCTGTTCCTGGAGCAACTCCAGTGCCTCGACCGCCTGCTCAAGCAGCTCTTCCGCCTCTTGCAGACGTGCCTCAAGCTCGCTCACTTTCTTCTGGCGCTCAATGACACCGATTTGCCCGGCTTCGGAGTCGGGCATCAAGACCCAATCGCGAGCAACCCAGACGCCTTCAGGGGTAATCAAGCTGTCACCGGCGGAAAGTTGGGACCGGCGCGCCAGTGCGTCACTGGTGGAGTCTGCTGTATCAATACCGGCAAGCAGATGACTGATGGCACCCACGCCATCCACCTTCGCCGCCAACCCTCCAGCAGGCCTTGGTTCAGTACCCGAAGACACCAGCGCAAGGCCTTTTGGCGCGCTGTCCAGGGCGTCAACAAGGTGGTCAAAGCCCGGCAATGCAAGCCCCTGGCTGAACCGGCCAATCACCTGCTCTACCGCAAATTCCCAGCCATCTTCAATACGCAATGCGGCGGCGACCCTGGGCGCATCCGACAAACCGTTATCCCGCAACCAGCCCTGCAGGCTATCGTCATGACCGCCCATCTGCTCATCGAGCAAGGCCGCCTGGGAATCCAGGGCGGCTTTCAGGCTCTGCACCTGTTGCCGCCGTTCGGCAACCGCCTGCTCTGCTTCACGCAGCTTCTGCCGGCTCTGGTAAACGTCATCCTGCAGCGCCTGGATGCGCTCCGCTGCCTCTTCACGCTGTAACTGAACGGTTTCCTGCTGTTCGAGCAGTTCGTCGAGCTCTGCCCGGTCCAGCTGTTCGTCCAGCAACGCCTGTTCGTCCGTTAATTTGCCATGACGATTGTGCAGCTGGGCGATAGCGTCTTCCAGAGAACGGATTCGAGACTGGGCGAGCTCTGCCTGGCGCCTGGCGTCGGATGACCGGGTACTGAACTCCTCCCATCGGTGTTGCCAGTCACTCATGGCATCTTCGGCCAGCTGGAGTTTTTCTCCAGACTCTTCAGAACGCATAGCCAGATCTTCCTGCTCCGGCTCAATCATATCGAGCTCTTGCTGAATACCTGCCAGCTTTTCTTCATCCTGCTCAAGCTCGCGCCCGAGCTCACGCTGGTTAGCCATGGCCTGATCCAGCTCTGCGGCGGTCTGGCGGCTACGCTCCCTCTGGTGCTCCAGGCTTTGTTCGATCCGGGCAATATCGGCGCCGGCTTCGTAGTAGCGTGCCTGGGCCCGATTGAAAAGTTCGGTGCGTTCGTGGTGGTCTTCCCGAAGCGATTCCAGGGAGGTTTCGAGATTAACCCGTTCGGTCAGCAGTTTTTCCAGCTCGAGCTCGGTATCCCGAATCTTTCCACGCCAGGACTGTAAGTCATTATCCAGCGCCTGCCAGCGCAGCACCGTAAGCTCGGCCTTTTTCTGCCGTTCTTCCTGCTTGTAGGCCTTATACTTCTCGGCCGCGGCCGCCTGCCGCTCCAGATGCTGCAACTGGCGCCCTAGCTCCTCGCGGAGGTCGGTAAGCCGTTCCAGGTTCTCCTGGGTGCGCTTGATCCGGTTCTCGGTCTCGCGCCTTCGTTCCTTGTATTTGGAGATTCCCGCGGCTTCCTCGATGTATACGCGCAGCTCTTCAGGCTTCGCCTCAATCAACCGGGAAATCATGCCCTGCTCGATGATTGCGTAGCTACGAGGGCCAAGGCCGGTGCCCAGGAACAGATCGGTGATGTCCCGGCGGCGACATTTGGCGCCATTCAGGAAGTATTCCGATTGCCCCTCACGGGACACACGGCGCTTGACCGAAATTTCGTTGAACTTGACGAATTCACCAGGCGCGGTGCCATCACCGTTATCGAACACCAGTTCGATAGACGCCTGGCCGACAGGCTTACGGGCACTTGAGCCGTTAAAGATGACGTCCGTCATGGACTCGCCGCGCAGATACTTGGCGGAGCTTTCACCCATCACCCAGCGCACGGCGTCAATGATGTTGGACTTGCCACAACCGTTTGGCCCCACCACCGCCGTCATGTTGGACGGGAATGGCACCGTAGTGGGATCAACAAACGACTTGAAGCCAGCCAGCTTGATGGACTTGAGCCTCATATCAGGCGTTCTCCTCCGTGAGAATGCTCAAAACCTGTGCTCTCTGGTGTTCGCCGAAATCCTGGATAACCCGCTCCAGGAGAGCTGAATCGCCCTTAACCGCCGCATCTGCCAGATGACGGAAGAAAGTGCCGGTTTCGGCGATCTCACTTCTGAAATGCTCAAGGGCTACGTAATAGGTGCGGCTGATGGCGGGCCGGAAATTCTCAAGGGTTTCTTCAAGAAACGGGTTTTCGACCAATCGGTAGGCGTAACGCATGACGCCGAAGCCGGCGTCTATGACCTGTTCCGCCGCATCAGTGGCATTGGAATTGAGTGCATCAATGACCGCCTGAAGCTCCTTGACCTGGCTCATCACGCCACCAAGCTCGGAACCGGACCACCGCTCCAGTACTTTTCGCCCGAGCATGCATAGCAGATCGATGTAGATATCGTACAGGGCGTTGACCGAACCCGGGGTCAGGTCAGACACCACCGCCCCCCGGCGTGGAAAGATTTCCACCAGGTGCCGACGCTCAAGAATGAGCAACGCTTCGCGCACCGAGCCACGGCTGACGTTCAGCTCACCGGCCACTTTCAGCTCTTGAATCCGCTCCCCCGGCTTGAGATCACGAATGATGATCCGTTGGCCGATATGCTGCGCGATTTGCTCTGAAAGGCTCTCCGGTGCCTGAAATCTCATAAACCTGATGCTCTCTTGTTATGACAGGACATGGTCAAGCGCAGAAGTTTATCACAGCCTCCGGCCAGCCCCACCCCTTGTCTGACATTTTGATTGCAGGTTTTGCACCAGCGGCAATGCCCTGCCGGAAAAATGGCGCTTTCGGACAATCACCCTGTCAAAACCTCAAAATAAAATAAAGAAAGCATCATATTCCATTGTTTATAATACCTTTATTTTCAATGGCACAGTTCATGCTGATGAGACTGTAACTACACCCGTTTCCAGAAGCAGAGCGAGCCATTGTGAAAAACCTGACTTCGATTCAGCCGTCAAAGACGCAGCCGGCCAGGCTGGCCGCCCTGAAGCAGTCGTTTCATGACTGGAACCAGTCCCCTGATGTTCTTGCCAAGCTCGCCAAACGGCTGTCTACCACCCTGTCACTGGAAACCCAACTCGGTATCATCGCAGACGAGATTGCACAAACCATCCCGTTTGATGCCCTCAATTACCGGCATCGGATTGCCCGGCAGGATTTTGTGTTCTCAACCGGTATGGGCGGGCCCCATCGCTGCGAATACCGCCTCACGCTGGAAGGAAGTTACTATGGCACGCTCGCGTTTCAGCGCCGGCAAAAGTTTACAGACGAAGAACTTACTGGCCTGGAGATGATGCTCTCGGCAGCCATCTGCCCACTGCGCAACGCCTGCCAGTACATCGCCATTGAGCAAGCCGCGTTGACCGACGCCCTGACCGGCATTGGTAACAAACGTGCCCTTGACGAAGCTCTGCTGCGGGCAAGCGCTCTGGCCGACCGGCATGGCGCGCCCTGGAGCCTCATCCTGTGCGACCTGGATCACTTCAAACTGATCAATGACAACCACGGGCACTTGGTTGGGGATCATATCCTGACCAGAACCGCAGAGAAGCTGGAACAAGCCATTCGAAATTCAGACACCGTGTATCGATTTGGCGGGGAAGAATTTGCCGTATTACTGCCTCACACCAGTGAGCAGGAAGCACGGGAAGTTGCCGAGCGCATTCGCCTGGCGATCGAAAGTATTCGGGTGGATGGTGGTGAGACGCCACTGACGGTTACCGGCAGCTGCGGTGTGGCAACCCACCTTGCAGACGAGGCGCCGGAGCAGTGGCTGGCCCGGGCAGACGAAGCGTTATATCGGGCGAAAGCACAGGGCCGCAACTGCACCCGCGTTTTCGCCAGTATTTCCTGAGCGACAGTTGGGGGGCTTATTCGCCCCGATTGTTACGAGCCGGCTTCTTTGCGCCTGACCTTGCTTTGCGGTCATCGCGCTTTGGCTTGGCGGGCGCAGAGTCGCTGACCTGCCAGGTTCCCTTGCGGGCACGCTGCAGAGACTTTCCGGGACTTTTTCGTCGCCTGCGATCGTGAGCCGCCTGCTCACCGGGGGTCTTTTGCGGAATATCCACCGCAGACAGCCCGACGGCCTTGCTCAGGGCATCCACACCTTTCTGATCCAGCTCTTCCCATTTGCCCAGGGTAAGACGGCTTGGCAAGAAAATTGGCCCATAGCGCACCCGCTTAAGCCTGCTGACCCTAACCCCCTGGGACTCCCACAGGCGCCTGACTTCCCGGTTCCGTCCTTCCATCAGGGTCACGTGGAACCACTGGTTGATGCCGCTGCCGCCAGCGGGAGCCAGGTCGGAGAACTTGGCCATGCCATCATCCAGTAACACACCTTCCAGCAAACGCTGCTGCATGGCGTCGTCTACCTCACCAAATACCCGCACGGCATATTCCCGGTCAATCTGGCTCGACGGGTGCATCAACCGGTTGGCAAGCTCACCGTCGGTTGTGAACAACACCAGCCCGGTGGTATTGATATCCAGCCGCCCGATGGCGATCCAGCGCTGGTCTTTCAGGCGTGGCAAGCGGTCAAATACCGTTGGCCTGCCTTCCGGATCTTTCCGGGTGGTGACTTCGCCCTCGGGCTTGTTGTAGATCAGCACCCTGCGAACCACCTGGGCGGCGGCTGACACATCCAGCTGCTTTCCATCCAGCTCAAAACGGTCGTCCGTAGTGGCTTTCTGGCCTGGCTCCGCCGGCTGGCCGTTAACCTGTAACCGCCCGGATTCCATCCACCCTTCAATCTCCCGGCGAGACCCAACACCCGCTCTTGCGAGCAGTTTCTGAATGCGTTCAGGGCCCGCCGTCAGAGCCTTATCGCCCTGAGATGCTCGGGTTCTGGAACCTGGTTTTCCAGGGCCTTGTTTTCCGGGGCTAGATGCCGCCATGTAATACGTCCTTACCGATTAACCGATGTCTTTTGACATCAGTGAAGTGTCTGTTCCGATTCAGCAGCCTGGTTGTCTCCGGGTTGTCCGGGATCGTCACTGCTGTCATTTTGGGATGATTCAAACTGAATCTCCCCCTGTATGTTTCGTTCGATCTCCCGGCCAATTTCCTCGAGATCACGAACCTCAGACAGCGGTGGCAGCTCATCCAGCCCTGTCAGGTTAAAATAATCCAGAAACTGTCGGGTGGTGGCGTACATTGCAGGGCGACCCGGCACGTCACGATGGCCAACAACCCTTACCCACTCTCGCTCAAGCAGGGTACGAATGATATTGCTGCTTACCGTAACACCGCGAATATCTTCAATTTCACCCCGGGTGATTGGCTGCCGATAGGCAATCAGGGCCAGGGTTTCGAGCAGTGCCCGGGAATACCGTTGGGGTTTTTCCTCGAACAAGCGACCAACCCAGGGTGCCAGCTCTTCCCTCACCTGCAGTCGATAACCGCTGGCCACCTTTTTCAGCTCAAAGCCTCGTCCCTCGCAAGCTTTGTCCAGCTGCACCAGCACGTGCTCCATCACCTGGCGGGATGGCCGCTCATCTTCCACAAACAATTCTCTGAGCTGTTCCAGCGACAAGGGCTTTCCAGCCGCCAGCAGGGCTGCTTCGGCAATCGCCTGAACACGCGCAAGATGGTCTTCGTTCATAATCTGGCCTTCACCTAGCTGGCAGCCCGGGCACGCACGTGAATCGGGCCCAGCACCTCTGCCTGTACAATTTCAATCAGCTGCTCTTTCACCAGTTCAAGCGTTGCGAGGAACGTCACCACCACACCCAGCCGCCCTTCCTCAAGGGTAAACAGGCTTTCAAACGTGACAAACCGGTCGCCCTGGAGCACCGAGAGAATGTGAGACATTCGCTCGCGGGTCGACAGCCGCTCTTTCTCAACATGGTGACTGGTGAATAGATCTGCCCGTTTCAGAACGCCATGCAAAGCCAACAAAAGCTCCCGCATATCCACTTCCGGGTGGGGCTGAGACGAAGGCAGCTTCGGCAAAGCGGCTGACGCTGCAAAAATGTCACGCTCCATACGCGGCATTTCATCGATATCTTCGGCAGCCTTCTTGAACCGCTCGTACTGCTGCAACCGGCGAATCAGCTCCGCCCTGGGGTCCAGCTCCTCGTCATCGTCTGTTTCATGGCGGGGCAGCAGCATTCGGGATTTTATCTCTGCCAGCGTGGCCGCCATCACAAGGTATTCGGCCGCCAGTTCAAAGCGCATGGCTTCAACTGCGCCGATGTAGTCCATGTACTGGCGGGTAATTTCACTCACGTCAATATCAAGGATGTTCATGTTTTGCCGGCGTATCAGATACAACAGCAAATCAAGGGGACCCTCAAAAGCCTCCAGAAACACCGCCAGGGCATCGGGAGGAATGTAGAGATCCTTGGGGATATCCACCAACGGCTTGCCGGAAACCAGAGCCAGAGGCACCTGCGCGCCGGCCTCAGCCGGGGCGTGTGTCAACTCGTCAGTCTCGTCGGTCATGGCCTCTCCAGCCGTTGGCATTGGCGACAGGGTAAACTCAGCGGTAGCTGAGGCCCATTGCAGTGCGTACTTCTTCCAGGGTATCGCGAGCCGCATCCCGCGCGTGTTCGCGGCCTTCTTCCAGAATGGACCGAACCACATCCGGGTTTTTCTCATAATCCCGGGCCCGCTCGTGAAGCGGCCGCTGCTCTTCAATCACCGCATCGATCAACGGCTTTTTGCAATCCAGGCAACCAATGCCAGCGCTGCGACAGCCTTGTTGCACCCATTCGCAGGTCTCGGCATCTGAATACACTTTGTGCATACTCCAGACCGGACATTTCTCCGGGTCACCCGGGTCGGTCCGGCGCACCCGCTGCGGGTCTGTCTGCATGGTGCGGATTTTCTGGGAAACGCTGTCTGGCTCTTCCCGCAGGCCGATGTAGTTGTTGTAGGATTTGGACATCTTCTGTCCATCCAGGCCCGGCATTTTCGATTCCGGCGTCAACAACGGCTGGGGCTCTGGCAGGATTACCTTGCCGCCGCCTTCGATATAGCCGTACAACCGCTCCCGGTCACCCAGGGAAATGTTCTGCTGCTCTTTCAACAGTGCCCGTGCGGTTTCCAGGGCCTCCATGTTGCCCTCTTCCTGATAGCGTTTCTTCAGGTTGCGGTAGAGTTTGGCGTTTTTCTTACCCATTTTGACGATGGCCGCCTCGGCCTGCTCCTCAAAACCGGGCTCGCGGCCATAGATGTGATTGAAGCGGCGAGCGATCTCCCGGGTAATTTCCACATGGGACACCTGATCGGCACCCACCGGCACCTTGCCGGCCCGGTACATCAGGATATCCGCGGTCTGAAGCAGCGGATAACCCAGGAAACCGTAAGTTGCCAGGTCTTTCTCCCGCAGCTTTTCCTGCTGATCCTTGTAGGTGGGAATGCGCTCCAGCCAGCCCAGCGGCGTAATCATCGAGAGCAACAGGTGCAGTTCTGCATGCTCCGGCACCTGAGACTGGATAAACATGGTTGAGGAGCCGGGGTTAACACCCGCGGCCAACCAGTCGATAACCATGTCCCATACGCTTTGCTGAATGCCGGAGGTGTCATCGTATTGCGTGGTCAGGGCATGCCAGTCTGCCACGAAGAAGAAGCACTCATACTCGTGCTGGAGTTTCACCCAGTTTTTCAGCACACCGTGATAGTGGCCGAGGTGAAGCTTGCCGGTCGGTCGCATACCGGACAAAACCCTTTGCTGGGAATCTACAGAACTCAAAGCACGAACTCCTTATTTCTGTTTATTAGGCGCCTGGTTTCACCACCGGAGGTGGCTCAGGAAATCAGGCTGACCGGGCATTATAGTCTTTACACCTCGCTGCGTTAAGCAAAGCGATATAAAACACCGGCGCCATAACGCAAAACCCCCGGAATTCTCGCGAACCCGGGGGTTTTGGTGAAGGTTATGGCGGGCTTACCAGCCAGTCACTTCCTTCAGGGCCTTGCCGATTTCGGCCAGGCTGCGCACGGTTTTAACGCCGGCATCTTCCAGGGCGGCAAACTTCTCGTCTGCGGTACCCTTACCACCAGAAATGATGGCGCCAGCATGGCCCATACGCTTGCCAGGAGGTGCAGTGACACCGGCGATGTAGGAAACCACAGGCTTGGTGACGTTCTCTTTGATGAACGCAGCCGCTTCTTCCTCAGCGGTACCGCCGATTTCGCCGATCATCACGATGGCTTCGGTTTCCGGATCTTCCTGCAGCAGCTTCAGAATGTCGATGAAGTTGGAGCCAGGAATCGGGTCACCACCAATACCGATACAGGTGGACTGACCGTAGCCGAAGTCAGTGGTCTGCTTGACCGCTTCGTAGGTCAGGGTGCCGGAACGGGATACGATACCAACCTTACCCTTCTTGTGGATATGGCCAGGCATAATGCCGATCTTGCACTCGTCCGGAGTGATCACACCCGGGCAGTTCGGTCCGATCATGCGAACGCCTTTACGGTCAACGTATTCTTTGGCGTAGAGCATGTCGATGGTCGGGATACCTTCAGTGATACAAACGATCAGCTGAATGCCGGCATCGGCCGCTTCGATGATAGCGTCTTTACAGAACGGAGCCGGAACATAGATGACGGTCGCTTCTGCACCGGTCTTCTCTACCGCTTCACGTACAGTGTTGAACACCGGCAAGCCCAGATGCTCAGTGCCGCCCTTACCGGGGCTGACACCACCGACCATCTTGGTGCCGTAGGCAATGGCCTGCTCAGAGTGGAAGGTACCCTGTGCGCCGGTAAAGCCCTGGCAGATAACCTTGGTGTCTTTGTTGATCAGGATGCTCATTATTTACCCCCTGCGGCTTTAACGACTTGCTCTGCGGCGTCCGCCAGACTGGTAGCGGCGATAATGTTCAGGCCGCTGTCCTTGAGCACCTTGGTGCCCAGTTCGGCATTGTTGCCTTCGAGACGAACCACAACCGGCACTTTCACGCCCACTTCCTTGACCGCACCGATGATGCCTTCAGCAATCATGTCGCAACGCACGATGCCGCCGAAGATGTTGACCAGAACGGCCTGCACAGCGTCGTCAGACAGGATGATCTTGAACGCTTCGGAAACGCGCTCTTTGGTAGCGCCGCCGCCCACGTCCAGGAAGTTAGCGGGCTGGCCGCCGGACAGCTTGATGATGTCCATGGTGCCCATGGCCAGGCCCGCACCGTTAACCATACAACCAATGTTGCCTTCCAGCGCTACGTAGTTCAGTTCCCACTTGGCCGCTTCCGCCTCGCGAGCGTCTTCCTGGGAGGGATCACGCATTTCGTGGATTTTCTTCTGACGGTAAAGCGCGTTGCCGTCGATGCCGATCTTGGCGTCCAGACAGTGCAGGTCGCCGGCCGGTGTGATCACCAGCGGGTTGATCTCTACCAGTGCCAGATCGCGCTCTTCAAACAGCTTGGCGAGGCCCAGGAAGATCTTGGTGAACTGACCAATCTGCTTGCCTTCAAGACCCAGTTTGAAAGCCAGCTCCCGACCCTGGTACGGCTGAGCGCCTACCAGAGGATCGATTTCGGCTTTCAGGATCTTCTCGGGAGTCTCTTCAGCAACCTTCTCGATTTCAACGCCACCCTCGGTGGAGGCCATGAAAACGATACGGCGGGTGCCACGGTCAACGACCGCACCCAGATACAGTTCCTGATCGATGTCAGTCAGGGATTCAACCAGAATCTTGCTTACCGGCTGGCCATTCTCGTCAGTCTGGTAGGTTACCAGGTTCTGGCCCAACCACTTCTGGGCAAACTCACGGATGTCTTCCTTGTTCTTGACCAGCTTTACACCGCCGGCCTTACCGCGGCCACCGGCGTGAACCTGAGCCTTGACAACCCATGCGTCACCGCCGATTTCAGTGGCAGCGTCGACAGCTTCTTGAGGCGTATCGCAGGCAATGCCCTGAGATACTGGCAGGCCATACTCAGCGAAAAGCTGCTTGCCCTGATATTCATGCAAATTCATAGTTAATGTCCCGTCTATTGATGGAGGATAACCACGTACGGAAATGAACCCGCTGGCACACCGCCCTTGGCATACCAATCGCGAATTCGTTCTGGCGGGCAAGGGATCGCCTGAACCCGCCGGTTACGCACACAGAAAGCTGCCTTTATGATGGCAGCGGGGCGCCGACATTGGCGCCCCGATTCCGGTGTTGCGTTACTTCTTCTTGCGACGGTTGGCGACGTGAATCGCACCGCCAGCAACAGCCAGGGCCGCCTCGTGCACTGACTCTGACAGAGTCGGATGCGCAAAGCAGGTCAGGGCCAGATCTTCTGCACTGGAACCGAATTCCATGGCAATGACGCCCTGGGCAACGATTTCAGACGCCTGAGGACCAACAACGTGAAAGCCCAGGATACGATCCGTCTTCGCGTCTGCGATAATCTTGACCATACCGGCGGCCGCATTCGCCGCCATGGCTCGGCCGTTGGCGGCAAACGGGAAGCTGCCTACGTTGTATTCTTCACCTTCGGCCTTCAGTTGCTCTTCGGTCTTGCCGACCCAAGCCACTTCCGGGAAGGTGTAGATCACGTTAGGGATGCAATCGTAGTTGACCTGCGGCTTATGACCGGCAATGCGTTCGGCAACCATCACGCCCTCTTCAGACGCTTTGTGTGCCAGCATCGGACCACGAACGATGTCACCTACCGCCCAGACACCCGGCGCTTCGGTTTTGCAGTTGTCGTCCACAAAAATGAAGCCGCGCTCGTCCATGGTCACGCCGGAATCCTCGGCCAGGGCGCCGTCGGTGTACGGGCGACGGCCAACGGCCACGATCAGCTTGTCGAACTTCGCTTCCTGCTTGCCTTTGGAATCTTCGTAGCTGACGTTCACCAGCTTGCGCTTGACCTCAGCACCGGTCATGCGGGCACCGGTGATGATGTTAAGCCCCTGCTTCTTGAACTGCTTGAGCGCATCCTTGGCGACCTGCTGGTCCACCGCCGGGAGGAAGCTGTCCTGAGCTTCAAGGACAGTCACCTCTGAACCCAGGCGGGCCCAAACGCTGCCAAGCTCAAGACCAATCACACCGGCACCAATAACGCCAAGGCGCTTGGGTACTTCGGTGAACTCCAGCGCGCCCTCGGAATCGACGATATACTCGCCATCAAACGGTGCAGGCGGAATCTCGATCGGCTTCGAACCCGTCGCCAGAATGACGTTGTCGGCTTCGTAGGTCTTGGTCTTGCCGTCTTTATCGGTAACTTCCACCTTACGACCAGCCAGAAGCTTGCCGTGACCGTGAATGGAGGTCACACCATTAGCCTTGAACAGGCCGGCAATACCGCCAGTCAGCTGCTGCACGATGCCGGACTTGCGTTCCATCATCTTCGCCACATCGATATCAACACCCTTGGTCATGATACCCATGGACTCATAATCGTGGCTGGCTTCCTCAAATTTGTGAGTCACCTCAAGCAGTGCTTTGGACGGAATACAGCCCACGTTCAGGCAGGTGCCGCCCAGAACCTGGCTTTTACCGTCTTTGCTTGTCCAGGACTCCACACAAGCCGTTTTCAGGCCAAGCTGGGCCGCCTTGATAGCTGCAACGTAACCGCCGGGGCCGGCACCAATGACAATAACATCGAACTTATCGGACATAATCTTTCCTGTTATCGAATTCGTTGAGTGTCAGCTTACACGTCCAGCAGGATACGGGCCGGGTCTTCCAGCATTTCCTTGATCGCAACCAGGAACTGCACCGCTTCCTTACCGTCGATCATACGGTGATCGTATGACAGCGCCAGGTACATCATCGGCAGGATCTCAACCTTGCCGTTCACCGCCATCGGGCGCTCCTGGATCTTGTGCATGCCCAGAATAGCGGTCTGCGGCGGGTTCAGGATCGGCGTGGAGATCAGTGAACCGAAGATACCGCCGTTGGTGATGGTGAAGGTGCCGCCAGTCATGTCTTCGATGGCCAGCTTGCCTTCCTTCGCCTTGGTACCGTACTCGACAATCTTCTTCTCGATATCAGCCAGGCCCATGGCGTCGGAATCGCGAAGTACCGGAACCACCAGACCACGATCCGTGGATACGGCAACACCGATATCCTGATAACCGTGGTACACCATGTCATTGCCGTCGATCGAGGCATTGACCGCCGGGAAGCGTTTGAGGGCTTCGGTGGCCGCCTTGGTGAAGAACGACATGAAGCCCAGCTTGATGCCGTGGCGCTTCACAAAGCTGTCCTGGTACTGCTTACGCAGCTCCATGATGGGCGCCATGTTCACTTCGTTGAACGTGGTCAGCATGGCCGCTGTCTGCTGGGCATCCACCAGACGCTTGGCAATACTGGCGCGCAGGCGAGTCATCGGAACACGCTTCTCCGGGCGCTCACCCTGGGCAACATTTACCTCAGGCATGGCTGCCGGCTTGGCAGCGGCACCACCGGAGGACTTGCTGCTGTCCACAAAGTTCTGCACGTCTTCTTTCGTCACACGGCCGTCTTTGCCAGTGCCCTTGACGGAGGCCGGGTCAACGTTATTTTCTTCGGCCAGCTTACGGGCAGCCGGGCTCAGGATGGCGTCGCCGGAAGTTGCAGCCGGGGCTTCTTCTTTCGGCGCCTCAGCCTTGGCTTCAGGCTTGCTCTCTGCCGGCTTGGATTCACCCGCAGCGCCTTCCTTGAATTTGCCGATCACCTCACCGCTTTCGCAGGTGTCGCCTTCGCCCTTGAGAATTTCTTCGATCACACCATCAGCAGGCGCAACCACTTCGAGCACAACCTTGTCGGTCTCGATATCGACAATCAGCTCGTCACGGGAGCATGCCTCACCGGGCTGCTTGTGCCAGGTCGCGACGGTGCCTTCGGCGACCGACTCAGGGAAAACGGGGGCTTTAATCTCTGTTGACATTACGGATCCTTAGTTCGGTAGCTCGTCAGATTTCAAACGCGTCGTTAACCAGTTTCTTTTGCTCTTCGATGTGAACAGACATGTGTCCACAGGCAGGAGCAGCAGAAGCCTCACGACCGGCATACTGAAGGTATAACTTGGGGTTCAGGCGCTGCAGCGCGTTACGCATATGATGCTGACTGCAGTACCAGGCACCCTGGTTCATCGGCTCTTCCTGACACCACACCACATGCTTGAGCTTGGGATACTGGGCCAGGAGCTCGTCCAGATCATCACCGGGGAACGGGTACAGCTGCTCAATCCGGACAATGGCGACGTCGTCTCGCTCATCCGCCTTTTTCTTCTCCAGAAGGTCATAATAGACCTTGCCGCTGCACATAATCAGTCGGGACACCTTCTTGGGATCAGAAGGCTCTTTCTCGGGCAGAACGGTCTGGAAGGTACCGGAGGTCAGATCATCGAGGCCGGAAATGGCTTCTTTATGACGCAACAGGCTCTTGGGGGTGATAGCCACAAGCGGCTTACGCAGCGGGCGCTTGACCTGCCGACGAAGCATGTGGAATACCTGGGATGGCGTAGTGGGCACGCACACCTGGATGTTGTGCTCCGCACACAGCTGCAGGAAGCGCTCCAGACGCGCCGAACTGTGCTCCGGTCCCTGGCCTTCATAACCATGGGGCAGCAGCAGCGTCAGACCACACAAACGGCCCCACTTGTGCTCCCCACTGGTCAGGAACTGATCAATGACCACCTGGGCGCCGTTGGCAAAATCACCGAACTGGGCTTCCCAGACAATCAGTGCGTCCGGCGTGGTAGTGGAATAGCCATATTCGAATGCCATAACCGCTTCTTCGGAAAGCAGCGAGTCATAGATATCGAACTTGGGCTGTTCGTCTTTCAGGTTCTGCAGGGAAATATGGGTAGACCCGTCTTTCTGGTTATGCAGAACAGCGTGACGGTGGGAGAAAGTGCCCCGCCCCACGTCCTGACCGGTCAGGCGGATCGGGTGACCTTCATTCAGCAAGGTGGCATAAGCCATCATCTCACCGTAGCCCCAATTCAGTGAGAGTGCGCCGGCCGTCATCTTCTCGCGGTCATTGACGATCTTGGAAACCTGACGCTGAATGCTGAAGCCTTCAGGCACCTCGGTAATCTTCTTGCCCAGTTTCTGGATGGTCTTCAGAGCCACACTGGTCTTGCACTTGGCGGTCCACTCATGACCAAGGTACGGAGCCCAATCCACGTACAGTTCTTTGTTGGGCTCTTTCACCAGCGATTTGACCACGTGATCGCCCTTATCGAGCGCATCGCGGTAGTCGGTCTCCATCTGCTTGGCTTCTTCTTCAGTAATCACGCCAGCTTCAACCAGATGGTCTGCGTACAGATTGCGGGTGGTCTTGAGCTTACGGATCTTTTCATACATGAGCGGCTGGGTAGCAGCCGGCTCATCGGCTTCGTTGTGACCGCGGCGGCGGTAGCACACCAGATCAATAACCACATCCCGCTTGAATTCGTTGCGGTAATCCATGGCCATCTGGGTAACAAACATCACCGCTTCAGGATCGTCTGCGTTTACGTGCAGAATCGGCGCCTGAACCATTTTGGCGACGTCTGTGCAGTATTCAGTCGAGCGCGCATCTTCCTGCCGGCTGGTGGTAAAACCCACCTGGTTGTTGATCACGATGTGAATGGTACCACCCACACCGAAGCCCCGGGTCTGGGACATCTGGAAGGTTTCCATCACAACACCCTGACCCGCAAACGCTGCGTCACCGTGCATGACGATCGGCACAACCTTGCTGCCGTCGGTATCGCCACGGCGATCCTGACGGGCGCGTACAGAGCCCACCACTACCGGAGATACAATTTCCAGGTGCGACGGGTTAAACGCCATGGCCAGATGCACTTCGCCACCGGGTGTCATCACGTTGGAAGAGAAACCCTGGTGATATTTCACGTCACCGGAGCCTGAATCCGCGAGCTTCTTGCCCTCAAATTCATCAAACAGTTCTTTCGGGTTTTTGCCGAGAGTATTAACCAGCACGTTGAGGCGGCCACGATGGGCCATCCCCAGAACAATTTCCTTGGCGCCGTATGAGCCTGCACGCTGGATCAGTTCATCCAGGCATGGAATCAGGCTTTCGCCACCTTCCAGACCAAAGCGTTTTACGCCCGGATAGCGGGAGCCAAGGTACTTTTCCAGGCCCTCGGCAGCTGTCAGACGCTCCAGGATATGCTTGCGGGTCTGAGCTTCGTACTCAGGGCGCGAGCGCACCGGCTCCATACGCTGCTGAAACCAACGCTTGATGCGAGTATCTACCACGTGCATGTACTCAGCACCGATGCTCTCGCAATACGTCTGGCGCAGGCCCTGCACGATGTCGCCGAGCTTCATCGTTTCGGAACCGAAGTTCAGTGAACCGGTCTGGAATTCCAGATCAAGATCCGACTCGCCCAACTCGTGGAAAGACGGCTCGAGATCTTCAACAGACTCACGCTGCCAGACACCCAGAGGGTCAAGCTTGGATTCCTGGTGTCCGCGGAAACGGAACGCATTGATCAGCTGAAGAACACGAATCTGCTTTTTATCGGCATCTGAGGTGGCACTGGCGGGTACGCCACTGCTGGCCAGGAAACGCTGATTGCGGGAGATATGCTCAAACTGTTCGCGGATGGTTGAGTGGACAATGTCGCGGCCATGATAGCCATCAACACTGGGAAGCTTGTCGAAGTAGCTTCGCCACTCTTCAGGAACGGCGTTGGGGTCTGTCAGGTAGGTTTCAAAAAGCTGTTCAACATAGGCCAGATTGCCACCTTGCAGGTGGGAAGTCTGCCATAACTGCTCCATGATGCTTTCGTGCATTTTGAATAGCTCACCTTGGGCTGGTGCGGGGGAGCCGGTATGGTCGGCCAGGGGTAATTCACAGTCAATACGGGTTATTACGGCATGACTTTGGCCACCACACCCAGCAAGGATGTTTTCCGTCCCCAGTGATTTTTTATACTCGGCAACGCTGCCCGGCATCCTGGATAAGTCAACCGAAGCAGCGGGCCTAAGTTTGCACTCCATTAAGACCTTTGACTATAAGCCTTTGGTTGAAGGCCCCGCGTAATGCGAGGCCTTCGGGGTACTAAACTGGTGCCGAAACACCAGTATAGCTGGTGCTACAGAATTTGCGCTCAGGTAGCGCGCTGCAGCAACAGGTTCCGAATGTGGCCAATTGCCTTCGTGGGGTTCAGGCCTTTCGGACAAACACTGACACAGTTCATGATACCCCGACAGCGGAAGACGCTGAACGGGTCATCCAGATTGGCCAGGCGCTCCGCCTGTGCGGTATCACGACTATCCGCGAGGAAGCGGTAGGCCTGCAGCAGGCCAGCCGGGCCGATGAACTTGTCCGGATTCCACCAGAACGATGGGCAGGACGTGGAACAGCAGGCACAGAGAATACACTCGTACAGGCCGTCCAGCTTCTCACGATCTTCCGGAGACTGCAGGCGTTCAATGGCGGGTGCCGGGGTGTCATTCACCAGGTACGGCATCACCTTTTCATATTGCTTGTAGAACAGGCTCATGTCGACCACCAGGTCCCGGATCACCGGCAAACCAGGCAGCGGGCGCAGAACCAGCTTGTTATTCTTGACCACATCCGACACCGGAGTGATACAAGCCAGGCCGTTCTTGCCATTCATGTTCATACCATCAGAGCCACAGACACCTTCCCGACAGGAACGGCGATAGCTCATGGAAGGATCCCTCTCCTTCACCAGGTTCAGAACATCAAGGACCATCAGGTCTTTACCTTCCGGAATCTCAACCTCTACATCCTGCATGTAAGGGGCATTATCGGTTTCCGGATTGTAGCGATACAGGCTTACCAACATTTTCAGGATACCCCCTTAGTAGGTCCGGACTTTCGGCTGGAAAGTCGGAACCGTTTTCGGTGCAAAGTTCACGTCACGCTTGCCAACACGCTTGTCCAGCGGGAAGTACATGGAGTGCTTGAGCCAGTTCTCGTCGTCACGCTCAGTGAAGTCGTTACGGGCGTGGGCACCGCGACTTTCCTTACGCTCGATCGCAGACTTGGCGGTGGCGTATGCAACTTCGTACAGGTTATCCAGCTCGAGCGCTTCAATACGCGCGGTGTTGAATGCCTTGCTGGTATCGGCCAACTTGGTTTTGCGTACACGCTCGCCGATTTCTTCCAACAGCTTGATACCCTTCTCCATGCTGTCGCCATCGCGGAACACGCCGAAGTAGAGCTGCATGCAGTTCTGCAGATCCTTACGGACCTTAGCCACATCTTCGCCTTCAGAAGCACTATCCAGACGCTCCAGACGGGCCATGGCGCGTTTGATGTCTTCTTCGCTGGCACCATCAACCTCGAAACCGCCGCGCAGCTGCTCTTCAATGTGCAGGCCAGCCGCACGACCGAAGACCACCAGATCCAGCAGAGAATTACCACCCAGACGGTTGGCGCCGTGTACCGATACACAAGCCGCCTCACCGCAGGCAAACAGGCCGGGAATCGGTTTATCGTTGCCGTTTTCGTCTTGAGTCAGTGCCTGACCACCCACGTTGGTGGGAACACCACCCATCATGTAGTGACAGGTCGGAACGACCGGGATCGGCTCTTTCACCGGATCAACGTGCGCAAAGGTACGGGACAGTTCGCAAATGCCCGGCAGGCGCAGGTTCAGGGTTTCTTCGCCCAGGTGATCCAGCTTCAGCAATACGTGATCCTTCTCGGGTCCACAACCACGGCCTTCCAGAATTTCCAGAACCATGGAACGTGCAACCACATCGCGGCCAGCAAGGTCTTTGGCGTTCGGAGCATAACGCTCCATGAAGCGCTCACCCTCGGAGTTGATCAGGTAACCGCCCTCACCCCGACAACCTTCAGTAACCAGCGTGCCAGCGCCGTGGATACCGGTTGGGTGGAACTGCCACATTTCCATATCCTGCACCGGGAAGCCGGCTCGCAGCGCCATGCCAATGCCGTCACCGGTATTGATCATCGCATTGGTGGTGGAGGCATAAATGCGACCAGCACCGCCAGTAGCAAGGACAGTAGCCTTGGATTTGATGTACGCCACTTCACCGGTTTCGATCTCGATGGCTACGACACCAACCACTTCATCCTTGCTGTTCTTGACCAGATCAACCGCATACCACTCATTAAGGAAGGTGGTACCGCCCTTCAGGTTGGCCTGATAAAGAGTGTGCAGCAAGGCGTGACCGGTACGGTCCGCAGCAGCACAGGTACGAGCGGCCTGGGTGGGGTTATCCGGACCCTTGGACTGTCCACCGAACGGACGCTGGTAGATACGGCCCTGCTCGGTACGGGAGAACGGAAGACCCATGTGCTCCAGCTCGAATACTGCCTGGGGGCCCACAGAACACATGTATTCGATGGCGTCCTGGTCACCGATATAGTCGGAACCCTTGACGGTATCGTACATGTGCCAGCGCCAGTCATCGTTGGGATCGGCACTTGCGATCGCACAGGTAATCCCACCCTGGGCGGATACAGTGTGCGAGCGAGTCGGGAATACTTTCGTAATACATGCAGTTTTGACGCCGGTCTCGGTCAACTGCAGGGCGGCTCGCATACCGGCACCGCCGCCACCGATAACAATCGCGTCGTAAGACATGGTCTTGATGTTAGCCATCGATTAAAGCCCCCAAAGAATCTGAATGCCCCAGATCAGGTACACAAACATGGTCAGACCGCATAGCGCCTGCACAAGAAAACGGGGCGCCATGGATTTGAGATAATCAGTCGTCACAGTCCAGAGACCAACCCATGCATGGGCACCCAGGGAAAGCAGTGCCAACAGGGTAAAAATACGGAACCAGGTCTGGTCGAACAGCGCGCTCCAAGTTTCATAGTTGATGTCTGTCATCACCATGAAGCCCAGAAGAAACACTGTGTAAATAGCCAGTACGTAGGCAGTGACACGCTGGATCAGCCAATCAAAAACGCCACTGCGGCCGAGGTTAGTTACGCTGCTTACCATACCCAGACTCCTGCCAGAATGATGAGAACAATGGAAACCACAACAGTGATCTTCGCGGCGAGGCGACCGCTCTCAAGCTCTTCTGCAATACCCATATCCATCAGCAGGTGTTTAATGCCCGCAACCAGGTGGTACAACAGAGCAGACAGGATGCCCCAGATAATCAGCTTCGCCAGGAAGCTGTCCAGCAGTTCGCTCACCCGGGCGAAACCATCTTCTCCGGACAGGGAGAGATCCAGGCCGTACAACAGGAAGGCAACACCAACGAAAATGATGATGCCGCTGATGCGATGCAGGATCGACGTGATGGCAGGCAGCGGGAAATGGAACTTGCCGAGATCGAGATTTACTGGTCGTTTGCTATTCACAGCGCTCTCACACTCTCTCTTGGTTCCGCAGGGCCGAAAACCGGCTGCGGATGGTTGGTATGTTGGGATCGGAGGATCGATACGAGACCGATAACCGATTGGTTCAGGAGGGCGGATGGTAACCCGGTAGCTTGCTATGCTGAAGCGTACATTGAGGTTCATCCCCGATTCCGGGCTACGGATTATAAGGAGACACCCCGGTAATTACAAACTTGCAACAACGCCCAAAGCCTTGGCCACAGGCGCCCCACACCCTCTATAAGCATTATTGACAAATTCAATTTCACCCGTTTGGCACCGTTATTCCGGATATCCCTCATTTACACGGGAAATTTAAATTGCCGCTTTTCGAGACTTGTGCATTGACAAAAAAGGCTGACGCCCTATATTTTGCCGCCAGTTTTGCGATAATACGCGCTTTCTGGCGCATCTACATATGCAGAAAAGCTGTTACAGCTAATCAAACAGGAGAGCACCATGACCGACAGGAAAGCCACGCTCTCGGTGGGAGATAAGTCCATTGAGCTACCGGTTTATTCCGGCACCGTCGGCCCTGACGTTATCGACGTACGCGGCCTAGTCCAGGAAGGCGTTTTTACCTACGATCCGGGTTTTGTATCCACTGCAGCCTGCGAATCCGCCATCACCTACATTGATGGCGCCAAAGGTGTATTGCTGCACCGCGGTTACCCGATTGACCAGCTGGCCGAGCAATCTGACTTCCTTGAAGTGTGCTACCTGCTCCTGAACGGCGAGCTGCCCAGCGAAGACGAAAACAAGCGCTTCCACGACACCATCAAAAACCACACCATGCTGCACGACCAGATGCGCAACTTCTTCAACGGCTTCCGCCGTGACGCGCATCCGATGGCTATCATGTGTGGCGTTGTTGGCGCCCTGTCTGCGTTCTACCACGACCAGATGGACGTAACCGACCCCAAACAGCGTGAAGTAACAGCTCATCGCCTGATTGCCAAGATGCCAACCATCGCGGCCTGGTGCTACAAGTATTCCGTTGGCCAACCATTCATGTATCCGCGTAACGATCTCTCTTACGCTGAAAATTTCCTGCACATGATGTTTGGCACACCGTGTGAAGAGTACAAGCCGAACCCGGTTCTTGCCAACGCCATGGACAAGATCTTCATTCTGCACGCCGATCACGAGCAGAATGCCTCTACCTCCACCGTCCGCCTGGCCGGCTCTACCGGTGCTAACCCCTATGCCTGTATCGCTTCCGGTATCGCAGCACTCTGGGGGCCCGCACACGGTGGCGCAAACGAGGCGGTTCTGGACATGCTGGCTGAAATCGGTGACGAGTCCAACATTGAGACGTTCATCGCCAAGGCCAAGGATAAAGATGATCCTTTCCGCCTGATGGGCTTTGGCCACCGGGTGTACAAGAACTTCGACCCACGCGCCAAGGTTATGGCACAAACCGCTCACGAAGTGCTGAGCGAACTGGGCCTGGAGAACGACCCACTGCTGAAGATCGCCCAGCGCCTGGAAAAGATCGCCCTGGAAGACGAGTACTTCGTAAAGCGCCAGCTTTACCCGAACGTCGACTTCTACTCCGGCATCATCCTGAAGGCCATCGGTATTCCAACGTCCATGTTTACCGTTATCTTCGCAATGTCCCGCACCATTGGCTGGTTCTCCCACTGGAACGAGATGGTCAGCGGCAACTACCGCATCGGCCGCCCGCGCCAGCTGTATACCGGCTCGCCAAAGCGCGACTATCCGAAGAAGTAATCCGTTCGGATTGCCCGGAAATGAAAAAAGCCGCTGACCCAGCGGCTTTTTTCGTATCATGGCAATACAAAACTCTCCCAATCCAACGATGACAAGGAGCAGACCATGGCAACCATCGCTTTTATCGGGCTTGGCGTAATGGGCTATCCGATGGCCGGTCACCTGGCCCGAGCCGGCCAAGACGTATCCGTATGGAACCGCAGTGGCGCAAAGGCTCAGCAATGGGCGAAACAGTACCCAGGAAAAGCCTGCAACAGTATTGCAGAAGCGGTCTACAATGCCGATGTGGTACTGACCTGCGTTGGCGCCGACAAAGACCTTGAAGAGGTCTACACGGCCCCTGAGGGGATCATCAGCAATTCGCCGAGCACCGCTATTCTGGTAGACCACACTACGGCCTCTGCCGGCATTGCCGAGACATTGGCTGAAGCCGCGCAGGCCAAGGGTCAGGGTTTCATTGATGCCCCGGTATCCGGCGGCCAGCAAGGGGCTGAAAACGGGCTTTTAACCATTATGTGCGGCGGAAATGATGAAGATTTCCGGAAGGTTCAACCGATACTCCAATGCTATGCCCGGGCACTCAACCTGATGGGCCCGGTGGGTAGCGGCCAGAAAACGAAGATGGTCAATCAAATTGCCATTGCCGGTCTGGTTCAGGGCCTGTCAGAAGCCCTGCACTTTGCCGAACAGGCAGAGCTCGATGTACGCAAAGTGGTTGACGTGATTTCCAAGGGGGCCGCGCAGTCATGGCAGATGGAAAACCGCTCCGGCACCATGATTGACGGCGAATTTGAGCACGGTTTTGCGGTGGACTGGATGCGAAAGGACCTGGCTATCTGCCTGGAAGAAGCCCGCAAAAACGGCTCCAGACTGCCGGTAACGGCGCTGGTGGACCAGTTCTACGGAGATGTGCAGGAGATGGGCGGAAACCGCTGGGATACGTCTTCGCTGATTCAGAGGCTTCGTAAGAAATAATGATTTGCCACGGACACACACGTCCGTGGCAAAAAATCACTTCTTCTTGTCCCTGGGCACCCAGCGGCCGTTTTCGTACCAGGCGGACCAACCGGTGGCTTTGCCATCCTGTTCCGACATCACGTACTGCTCTTTGGACTTCCGGCTATAACGGATCACCGTCGGGTTACCCTCGGGATCCTTCTCCGGGGCGTCCATCAGGTAATCGTATTTCGGATCGATTTCCTTCCGGTGTGGCTTGATTTCCATCACCAGCGGTGGGCGGGTTTCCCGGTTTTTCGGGAACTTGCTGGCAGCCAGGAACAGGCCGGAAGCACCATCACGGAGCACATAAGTGTCATCCACTTTCTGGCACTGAAGCTCCGGCATGGGTACCGGGTCCATTTTGGGCGGGGCCGGCTCGCCGTTCTTGAGTAATTTGCGAGTGTTCTTGCACTCGGTATTGGTGCAACCGAAATACTTGCCAAATCGACCGGTTTTCAGCTGCATTTCCGAGCCACACTTATCGCACTCGAGTGTCAGCCCGTCATAACCCTTGATGCGGAAACTGCCCTCTTCGACTTCATAGCCAGAACAATCCGGATTATTACCGCAAACGTGCAGCTTGCGTTTCTCATCAATCAGGTAGCTGTCCATGGCAGTACCACACTTCGGGCACCGGCGCTTCTTGCGCAGCAAGCGGGTTTCGCCCTCGCCTTCCACATCCTCATCAGCACTGACCACTTCGTCGCCAGAGACCAGATTGATGGTCGTCTTGCAACGCTCCTTGGGCGGCAATGAGTAACCGGAACAGCCAAGGAACACACCGGTGCTGGCCACGCGAATCTGCATATTACGGCCGCAGCTCGGGCAGGATATGTCTGTCTCTGTCGGGGTGTTGGCACGCATGCCGCCATCAGACTTCTCAGCGCTTTCGAGCTGATTGCGGAACTTGGCGTAGAAATCGTTCAGCACTTTCTTCCACTGAACATCACCCTCTGCGATTTCGTCCAGCTCACCTTCAAGACGAGCCGTAAAATCGTAATCCATCAGGTTCGGGAAGGACTCTGCCAGCCGTTCGGTAACAATTTCACCCATTTTCTCGGCATAGAAACGGCGATTCTGAAGCCGAACGTAGCCACGGTCCTGGATGGTAGAGATGATCGAAGCATAGGTGGAAGGCCGGCCAATACCCTGCTTCTCCAGCTCTTTAACCAGGCTGGCTTCGGTATACCTTGGTGAGGGCTTGGTGAAGTGCTGGGTTGGGTCCAGCTTTTTCAGATCCAGCGACTGGTCCACCTTAATATCGGGCAGAGCCACATCTTCATCTTTCTTGGCAGACTGGGGCGCAGCTTTCAGGAAGCCGTCAAACTTGACGATACGACCACGGGTTCGGAGCTCATAATCGCCATTGGCGACCACAATGGACGTACTCAGGAACTCGGCATCCGCCATCTGGCAAGCAATAAACTGACGCCAGATCAGGTCATAAAGCTTCTCAGCGTCTTTTTCCAGGCCGCTTATATCCGTAGGCCTGCGGGATACGTCAGTAGGACGAATCGCTTCGTGGGCCTCCTGAGCGCCTTCCTTGCTGCCATACAAACGGGGGCTGTCCGGCAAATAGCGATCTCCGAACTGCTTCTGGATAAATTCACGGCAGCCCGTTACCGCATCCTGACTCAGGTTGGTGGAGTCAGTACGCATATAGGTGATAAAACCGGCTTCATAAAGGCGCTGGGCCAGCATCATGGTTTTCTTGACACTGAAGCCCATGCGATTGCTCGCCGCCTGCTGGAGCGTGGATGTAATAAACGGCGCCGACGGGCGTGAGCGTGTCGGCTTGTCTTCCCGCTTTGAAACCCTGAAGCCGCCGGATTTCAGGCGATCGACGTGCTCTTTGCTCTGAGCCTCGTTTACCGGGCGATAGGGTTTGTCATTGTAACGCGTAACCTCGAACCGCACTGGGTCTGCGGAACCATCTGCGGTCAGATCCGCATGCAGCTGCCAGAACTCTTCCGGTACGAATTTCCGGATTTCCCGCTCCCGCTCAACAATCAACCGAACGGCAACAGACTGCACCCGGCCGGCAGACAGACCCCGGGCAATCTTTGCCCACAACAGCGGAGACACCATATAACCCACGACACGATCCAGAAACCGGCGCGCCTGCTGGGCATTTACACGGTTGTTATCGAGGTTTCCAGGGTCTTTGAACGCTTCCTGAATGGCTCGCTTGGTAATTTCATTGAACACCACCCGGCGATACTTTTCCGGTTCGCCACCAATGGTCTCCTGAAGGTGCCAGGCAATGGCCTCCCCTTCTCTATCCAAATCCGTTGCGAGGTAGATGTGGTCGGCGGATTTGGCCAATCGCTTGAGCTCGCTGACAACTTTTTCCTTGCCGGGCAGTATCTCGTAGCGGGCGCTCCAGTCGTCATCAGGGTTTACGCCCATGCGGGCAACCAGCTGCTCCCGTGACTTACGCTTCTTGTGCTCGGCTTTTTCTTCCGGGCTCATCTTGCGGGTGGCGGCGGCCTGCTTTGCCCGTTCTTTCGGGTCTGACTGGCTGCCACTACCACTGACAGGCAGGTCACGAATGTGGCCAACACTGGACTTAACGATAAAATCCGAGCCCAGGTACTTGTTGATGGTCTTCGCTTTCGCTGGTGACTCGACAATAACGAGACTTTTACCCATATCGGAGATCTGTATCCTTGGCGATAATTCGGTTAATAGCTGAACAAACCGCAAACTCGCATAAAAATCAGGCAACTGGAAAACACAGAGCTGCCATTGTGTATAGGCTCACTGTTTTACAGGGTCAACAATTGCAAGACAACCCATTCTTTGATTTCAGTCAGCCTTTTTTTCAAATATCAGCAGCAGACACCAGGCCCTGAAACAGGAAGGCCCGGCAAAAGCCGGGCCTCCTGATGAGCGTTACTGATTCGGATCAACCGATCAGAGGCGCTCCCACACAGTGGCAATGCCCTGACCAAGACCGATACACATGGTGGAAACACCAAGCTTACCGCCTTTGGCCTGCATAACATTCAGCAGTGTGGTGGAGATACGGGCACCAGAGCAGCCCAGCGGATGGCCCAGGGCAATCGCGCCGCCGTTCAGGTTGACCTTCTCTTCCATGACGCCCAGCAGTTTCAGATCTTTCAGAACCGGCAGGGATTGGCCAGCGAAGGCTTCGTTCAGTTCCCAGAAGTCGATGTCTTCGACTTTCAGGCCTGCACGCTTCAGCGCCTTCTTGGTAGCCGGAACCGGACCGTAGCCCATGATCGCGGGATCACAGCCGGCAACTGCCATGCTGCGAATCTTGGCGATCGGCTTCAGGCCCAGAGCTTCGGCCCGCTCGGCTGACATCAGCACCATCGCAGCGGCACCGTCGGTCAGCTGGGAGGAAGTACCGGCAGTGACCGTGCCGTTCTTCGGATCAAACGCCGGACGCAGCTGGCCGAGGGACTCAGCCGTGGTTTCCGGACGAATGGTCTCGTCTTCTTCGATCAGCTTCACAAAGCCATTTTCGTCATGACCTTCAACCGGAACGATTTCGTTCTTGAAGCGGCCCTCAACGGTAGCTTCGTGAGCCAGGCGATGGGAACGGGCACCGAACTCATCCTGCTGCTCACGGGTAATGCCGTGCATTTTCGCCAGCATTTCTGCAGTCAGGCCCATCATGTTGGAGGCCTTGGCAGTGTACTTGGACGCAGCCGGGTTGTGGTCAAAGCCAGCGGTCATGGGTACGTGGCCCATGTGCTCGACACCACCCACCATGAACACATCACCGTTGCCAGTCTGGATAGCCTGGGCAGCTGTGTGGATGGCGCTCATGGCGGAACCACACAGACGGTTAACGGTCTGGGCAGCGGACTCGTGAGGGATACGAGTCAGCAACGAAATCTGCCGTGCCACGTTAAAGCCCTGTTCCTTGGTCTGGTTTACACAGCCCCAGATCACATCTTCTACTTCTTTCGGGTCGAGCTTCGGGTTGCGCTCAAACAGTGCTTCAATCAGCGCAGCGGACAGAGTCTCGGCGCGAACGTTGCGGAAACAGCCGTTTTTGGCACGACCCATCGGAGTCCGCACGCAATCGACGACGACAACGTCTCTCGGATTAAGGCTCATAGATCTTTCTCCGTTCGGAAATCTCGTTAGGGTTAGCCAAAGAACTTCTTGCCGGTCTTGGCCATTTCACGCAGCTTCTCGGTCGGCGCGTACAGCGGGCCAAGATCTGCGTACTTGTCTGCCAGTTCGACGAACTTGTCGACGCCCATGTCGTCGATGTAGCGCAGAGCACCACCACGGAACGGAGGGAAACCGATACCGTAGATCAGGCCCATGTCTGCATCGGCCGGGTCTTCAACAATGTTGTCTTCCAGGCAGCGAACGGTTTCCAGGCACAGAGGAATCATCATGCGGGCGATGATTTCTTCTTCGTCGAAGTCCTTGCTGCCGTTAACCACAGGCTCGATAAGCTTGTAGGTTTCTTCGTCGACAACTTTCTTCGGCTTGCCCTTCTTGTCTTCTTCGTACTTGTAGAAGCCCTTGTCGTTCTTCTGACCGTAACGGTTGTTCTCGAACATCACGTCAATGCCAGACTTGAAGTCGGCCTTCATGCGATCCGGGAAGCCCTCTGCCATCACCTCGTTGGCGTGCTTGGCAGTGTCCATACCTACAACGTCGAGCAAGTAAGCCGGGCCCATGGGCCAGCCGAACTTTTCCATCACCTTGTCGATCTTCTGGAAATCAGCACCGTCACGCAGCAGCGCGGCAAATCCACCGAAATACGGGAACAGAACACGGTTAACCAGGAAGCCCGGGCAATCGTTGACCACGATCGGGGTCTTGCCCATGGCCTTGGCGTAAGCAACAGTGGTCGCGATGGCGCGGTCACTGGTCTTCTCGCCACGGATAACCTCAACCAGCGGCATCATGTGCACCGGGTTGAAGAAGTGCATGCCACAGAAGTTCTCCGGACGCTTCAGGTTCTTGGCCAGAAGGTTGATGGAGATGGTAGAGGTGTTGGACGTCAGGATGGTGTCCTCGCGAACCGCGTCTTCAGTTTCACGCAGAACCGCATCTTTAACCTTCGGGTTCTCAACAACCGCTTCAACAACCAGATCTACGCTCTTGAAATCACCGTAGTTCAGGGTCGGCGTGATGTTGTTCAGAACGTCGCCCATCTGGCCGGCGTCCATCTTGCCCTTGGCAACACGCTTGGACAGCAGCTTCTTGGCTTCATTCAGGCCCAGCTTGATGCCGTCCTGATTGATGTCCTTCATGACAATCGGGGTGCCTTTCAGTGCAGACTGGAACGCTACACCGCCACCCATGATACCAGCGCCCAATACCGCAGCCAGTTTCACGTCGGAAGCTTCTTTTTCCCAGGCGCTGGCTTTCTTCTTCAGGGCCTGGTCGTTCAGGAACAGACCAACCAGACACGCGGCAACGTTGGTCTTGGCCATCTTGGCGAAGCCTTTGGCTTCCACTTCGATCGCCTTGTCACGAGTCATGCCGGCATGCTTCTGCATGGTCTTGATGGCTTCCACCGGCGCCGGGTAGTTCTTGCCAGCCTTGCCGGCCACGAACGCCTTGGAAATCTCGAACGCCATCATGCTTTCCATGGCGTTCAGCTTGATCTTGCCTTTCTTCTCTTCACGACGGGCCAGGTTATCCAGCTTGCCTTCGTTGCACTGGTTGATAATGGCAACGGCAGCGGCTACCAGCTTGTCGGCTTCAACCACGGCATCAACAGCACCAACCTTCAGTGCGGCATCGGCACGGTTTTCAGTACCACCGGCAATCCACTCAACGGCGTTGTCCACACCCACCAGACGGGACAGACGTACAGTACCGCCAAAGCCCGGGAAGATACCCAGCTTCACTTCCGGCAGACCAACCTTGGCCTTGGGAGCCATAACACGGTAGTCGGTGGCCAGACACATCTCAAAACCACCGCCCAGAGCGATACCGTTGATAGCGGTAACCGTCGGGAACGGCAGATCTTCGATGGCGTTGAAAACTTCGTTCGCCTTCAGGTTGTTAGCAACGAGGTCTTCCTCGGAACCTGCAAACAGCTCGGTGAACTCGGTGATATCCGCACCGACAATAAAGCTGTCCTTGGAGCTGGTGACTACCAGGCCCTTGAGGTTCTTCTGGGATTTGAGTGCTTCAGCTGCGGCGCCCAGCTCTTCGATGGTGAGACGGTTGAACTTGTTAACTGACTCGCCCTGCAAGTCAAAGTCCAACTGAGCGATCCCGCCTTCGATCTCTTTAACCGTGATGGCTTTACCTTCGTAAATCATCAACTGATCTCCAGTCTGTGTTTGGAACTGCTGACAACCGGTTGGCGAAACGCCGAGCCGACTGCCTGTGCAGCGAGATTTCGGTCACTGCCCGATCATTCGATCCAAAAAATTCATACAGTCGTTTGAATCGTGAGGACACACGATGAAAAAAAAAGACGCGTTTGTCAATTTGTTTCTTGATGAAACCTGAAGAAAAAAGGGAGTACAGCCTGTAAGAGCCGGAAACTACTTGATTAGCCGGCAGAGTTACTTTAACTTCGAGATGCGACTTTAGTCCACAATAATAAAACAGTATTACGGAGACTCATCCGATGAAAGACGCTCGCCTGCGCATTCAGTCACTGCTTGCCGCACTGCTACTACTATCCCTGACCGCGTTTGGCGCCCAGGCACAGGACACCGGCGCAGACTTCCTGTCAGATCTGCACGATTTCCGCATCAACAATTATCTGGCCCTGGACTCGTTCTACGCATTCAGCGCCAACGGCGACACGGAAGCCCTCAATCGTATCGTGGGCAGTATCAATGCCTCCAATAATGCGATGAACGCCCTGATCGCCAGCACCAGTGGCGTTCTGTCGCCACAACAAGTAGAAGGACTCAATCAGGATTTCGATCAGTTCAAGGATCTCATGCGCGGAAACATCAACGAAGTCCGGGATCGCGGCTACCCTGACCTCCGTTTGATGGCCGATCTCGCTAACAAGGCGTCAAGCATGAACGAGCGCGCTACCGAGCTTTACGGTGTTGCCCAGGAGAACAGCGGCACCCAGGCTGACGCGCGTATTGAGTCTGCTCGCTCCGCAGCCGTGGTGATGGCACAAATGATGGCAAGGTACTCCGCGCGCACCCACTCGTCCGTGGCCCAGACGTTCCAGGGCGCATCGGACGAAGCGTCGCTGGACCAGCAGGCTCTGATGTTTGACAGCTTGCTGGCCCGGGTACAATCCGGCTCCGCCAGTGCTGAGCTCAAGGCCGCCATTGATGATGTCAGCTCCAAATGGCAGTTCATCCGCAGCTCCTACATCAACTACAACGAAAACAACGTCAGCTTCGTCATTGACCGCTATTCCAAAGGGATCATTCGCAGCCTGACCACCACCATCGAAATCCTCGAAAGTAACGCCTGATGTGTCTTCGGGCGGATTAACGATCCGCCCGAAGTTTCCCTTCCTGTTGATGCCCGTCAGAATCCCGCTACACTTTCTCGTATAAACTGTTGATACTGACTATTACCCCAATTCGCAAAGGAGTGACTGAATGTCGACCTACAACAAGATGCTGGTTGCCATTGACCTGACAGAAGAAGCCCCGCAGGTTCTGAACAAAGCAAAAGCGATCTGCGACGCCTATGGTGCCGAGCTTTTTCTCGTCCATGTTGTTGAGCCGGTGGGTTACGCTTACGGTGGTGATATCCCGATGGACCTCACCGAACTTCAGGACCAGTTGGACAAAGCCGCCCGCGAGCAGCTGGCGAAGTACGGTGACCAATACGGCGTACCGAAAAGTCACCAGATCGTCACGGTTGGCCGTCCCGAATCCGAAATCCATCGTCTGGTAAAGGATCAGGGCGTTGATTTGGTGATCGTTGGCAGCCATGGCCGCAAGGGGTTTCAGTTGCTCCTGGGCTCAACTGCCAACGGCGTACTGCACGGCACCCAGTGCGATGTTCTGGCCATCCGGATTCACTAAGCCACCCCGCCCAAACGCCGATTGAGGCACCATGAAAAAGGGAGGCTTACGCCTCCCCTTTCATTCTCGCCTGCAGTTTTCTGAGTTGACTCTCCAGTGACACGCTGACACTCGATGCCATGGAGAAGAAATTCAGCAATGCCTTGAGGTTACTGTCGCCTTTGCACACCGCATGAATCCGTTGCCAAAGCGCCTGATTGACCAATTGAAGCCTCTGATTCCTCTCTACCAGCCCTTTTAGCTCCCAATCAGCCTGCTCCTGGTTCCGCTGGGCAAACAATTGCTGCAGCAGATAGTAACCGACGCTCCGCATAACGAATTCGTCGCTGTTGGCGAATGGCAGATGATGCAGCGCCATCGGTTTGAGTTCTGACAGCACCGGGCAGCCACTGGTCGCCATCTTCAGCCCAAGTAACGAACGCAGCGCTTCCTCAAGGGTTGTCTGTTTGGCGTACGTGCGCCGTTCGTCGGTAACCTCCACGTTTACTTTCTGGTAGGCATCTTCGGCCTGAAACGCCTCAACCACCGGCAGGATTTCAACCGCCGCCGGGCAGTATTCCTCCTCCCCCGCTTTCAGGGGGCAATTTGAGCACTTGCAGTGCTCAAGCCTGACCCAGGAAGGGAATCCCGAGACCGGTGGCACCGCCGGCTCACCGGTAACCTTGAATTCGATGTTTCGTCCATCATGAAATTTAAAATTATAATTGATATTCATTGACTCGCCTGTTCTTCCAGCTCCATCCACCGCTCGATGACCGACTCCAGTCGGGTTTCCGTTTCCAACAACTTTTCAAGAGTGGCTGAGACTTCGTCCGGTGGGCCTGAATAAAAGTCCGGGGCAGAAATGGATTCCTGAAGTTCTGCCACCTCACGCTCCAGTGCCTCAATCTTGCCCGGCAACTGTTCCAGTTCCAGTTTAAGCTTGTAACTCAGCTTTGCGGCCTTCGGTTTTGCCGACTGCGACACAGTCTCTGACACCGGCTGCGTGTTTTTGTCCGAACTGTCGGATTTATCACGCTTGTCCTGCTTGTCGAGGCGACTTCCGGAGGTCTCCGAAGGAAACCTGCCGCCCTGTCGACGCCAGTCTGTGTACCCTCCAACGTACTCCCGTACCGAACCGGAGCCATCCAGAAAGATGGTATCCGTCACCACGTTATCGAGAAATTCCCGATCGTGACTAATGACGATGACTGTGCCGTTAAAGTTCCCTAATTGCTCTTCCAGCAATTCAAGGGTTTCGACATCCAGGTCATTGGTAGGTTCATCCAACACCAGTATATTGGCCGGCTTACTGAAAAGCTTGGCCAGCAACAAGCGCGCTCGCTCGCCACCGGAGAACACCCGGACCGGAGAACGGGCACGCTCAGGCGTAAACAGGAATTCTTGGAGATAGCCCAGAACATGCTTGCTCTGGCCGTTGATATCAATGAATTCGCGACCTTCAGCCAGGTTATCAAGGGCGTTACGGGAAAGGTCCAGCTCGCCCCGGAGCTGATCAAAGTACGCCACCTGCAGGTTGGTCCCCAAGCGGATACTACCCTCAGTAGGCTCAAGCTCACCCAGCAGCAACCTGACCAGGGTGGTTTTACCGGTACCATTCTCTCCCACCAGACCAATCTTGTCGCCCCGGATCACCGTCAGGTCCATATCACGCACAACCTGGTGACCGCCCGGGTATGAGAAGCCAGCTTGTCGTGACTCTGCCACCAGCTTGCCGGATTTCGCCGCCTCTTCCACTGAGAAGTTTGCCGTGCCTCCTCGCACCCTACGCTGTCGATGCTCCTCGCGCATGGCCTTCAAAGCCCTCACACGGCCCATGTTCCTGGTGCGGCGGGCCTTGATACCCTGGCGAATCCAGGCCTCTTCCTGTTTCAGGCGCTTATCGAACAATGCGTTCTGGCGCTCTTCATCTTCCAGCGCCTTCTCCTTCAGCTCGAGATACCGGTCATAACTGGCAGCGAAACTGATCAGCTGACCACGGTCAAGTTCGACCACCCGCGTGGCCATGCGCCGTATAAACGCCCGATCATGGCTGACAAACAGCATCGCCCCACGAAACTGGGTCAAGGCCTCCTCCAGCCAGGCAATAGCGGGCACATCTAGGTGGTTTGTTGGCTCGTCCAGCAACAGGATATCCGGCTCTGCCACCAATGCCTTTGCCAGCAAAACCCGGCGTTGCCACCCACCTGAGAGGGTGTTGAGGCGGCGGTCCGGGTCTATGCCATATTGCCCCAGAATGGTGTTCACCTTTTGATCAAGGCGCCAGCCATCCAATGACTCCAGGCGCTCCTGGACCTTCATCAAACTGTCCATGGAGGCCTCGTCAGCACTTTGGGAGAGCCGATGAAACTCCGCCAAGAGTTCGCCGGTTTCCGGAAACGCCGAGGCCACAACATCGTAAGCCGTCCGAGCATCGTCTGCCGGCAGGCTCTGAGGCAATACCGCAAGCACCGAGCCCTCCTCAAGCCGGACAACACCCGCATCCGGAGTGACGTCACCACTGACGATTTTCAGTAGCGTTGACTTGCCCTCGCCGTTACGCCCGAGAAGGCACACTCGCTCCCCGGGATCAATCATCAGGGTTGCCTCATCCAGCAATGGATGCATGCCGAAGGCCAGGGATATTTTTTCCAGTGTTAACAAAGGCACCTTGATCAAGACTCCTGTTGGGAAATGTCTACGGCATCGCCGACCGAAAGGCGCCCGCCACCCTGGTGAACGACGTTCTGGCCGAAAATCACACCATCCCCGGTTTTGCGATAACGGGAGAGCGTTCTGAGGGGCTCGGTACCCGGATCTTTCAGGCCAGTATCCGGGTCCACCGTGGTCATGACGCACCGGGAACAGGGTTTTGCGACCGCAAACCGGGTTTCACCGACGGTAATACTTTGCCAGCCATCTTCAGACCAGGCCTCAGCCCCTGAAATGACAACGTTCGGCCGGAAACGGCGCATATCCACGGCATTGGCCAGCCGGCTATTGAGCTCGTCGAGGGAAGCCTGATTGGTTATCAGCAAGGGGAACCCATCGGCAAATCCAACCCGGCGATTTTCCGGCACCCGCAACGGGTCTACACGACGAAAACTCTCATCGGGCATGTACACAAAACGAAGGGACTGGCCAAGGTAACGACTGATCGCCGCATCGGCCGGCTCAGGGCCGGTCAAGGCGTCCACGGTATCGCGCCAGACCTTGACCGCCATCCTGCCATTGCCGGGCCTCAGGACAAAGTCCCCCTGCCCCGGAACACCGATCTCAACACCCTGAGGCCCTATATGGGTCGAAACGTTTGCCAACAAAGGTAGCTGTCGCTGGGTTATAAACTGCCCCTGATCGCCCACCAGCATCCAACGCCGGTCCCCGGCGGGTCCGAATTCATCCAGTTCGAATGACGACACTTCGATGCCAGCCAGGGACTTGACCGGGTATATAAAGAGGGATTGAACGCGCATGATGACCACCCTTGCAAGTAACAGGTTTGGGATGGAAGTGAGCGAGTATAACCGACGAAACCTTGTCCATGGGGGAGAAATGCGGAACAGGAAACAAAAAACCCGGCCTTGTGGGCCGGGTTTTTCCTGAATCTGGAGCGGGAAACGAGATTCGAACTCGCGACCCCAACCTTGGCAAGGTTGTGCTCTACCAACTGAGCTATTCCCGCTTGCTGTCAGAGGGCGTTGCCTCTCAACGGCTGCGTATTCTACTGATCAGCGTTCGGCCGTCAACAATTTTTGTTAAAAATTTGTGATTACCCTCAACCGCTCCGTTTTACTGACCAAATCGGCGACCGCCCGCCAGATAGGCCTGCTCTGCCTCCGTGGATGTTCGCCCCAGCGCCTTGTTTCGATGGGGGAAGCGGCCGAATTGCAGCACGATATCCCGGTGATCTACGGCCGACTGCAGGAAGCTACCCAAAAATTCGGCGAGTAAGCCGTCGGCACTGGCAACCAACTGCTCATAACATGCCACTGACAAATCCTGGTCCTTCTTGAGCTCGGAATGCTGCATGGGCATATAAAGAAACGCCCGTTGAATGAGCGGCAACTCAAGATCCTGCCCCCTATCCATTGCCTGCCTGCTCAAATTGCGGGCCAGCCGATCACTTTCGAACGCCAGGGCACCGCCACGGAAGATGTTACGGGTAAACTGATCGAGCAGCAGTATTTCAGCCAATGCGCCTCCCGCTTCATTTCGCCAATGCTCCAAACCCTGCTCAGAGGCGAACAGCACCAGCGAAAGAAAGCGCCTTCGAATTTCCTGGTCAAACTTCCGATCGGACCGAAACCAACGGTTTCGGTGATCGGCGTCCGGCAGCCCATGCTCATCCAATTTTCCAAACCAGAAATCCAGAAGCTCTTTCCAATCGAACATTTACCGACTCCCTGTTACATTTAAATCAGCGGGTGTACAGGATCTTATTTGATTACGACCGAAGCATTCCATTTGACCACCCAGGAGCAACCATGACCCAGCCTCACCGAATCATTCTGCTGGCCCACGGCAGCAGTGACCAACGCTGGTGTGAAACCTTTGAACAACTGGCAGCACCAACACTCAAGTCGGTTGAGAACGCCGCCATCGCCTATATGGAGCTGGCCGAACCCTCGCTGGAAACCATCGTGAGCCAGGGCAAAGCCGATGGTACCGAGCACTTTACCGTGGTTCCCCTGTTCCTGGCAGCAGGCCGGCACCTGCGCAAAGATGTACCGGCAATGATCGCAGACCTGGAAAGCCAGCATGGTGTCCAGATCAAACTGGCGCCGCCCATCGGCCAGAACCCTCAGCTGGGCAATGCCATCCGGGATGTTGTGCTCCAGGAGCTGGAGAATAGCGGTTCCTGAAACCATCAGCCGACAGGAGGAGATCACCATGGAGAAAAAAATCCTGATTACCGGTGGTACCGGTTTTATCGGCACCATACTTTGCCGCGAGTTGATCAACAAAGGGTACGGGCTGACCGTTCTCAGTCGACAACCGGCAGATACGGTTCGGGCACTGTGTGGTCGGGTAGAAGCGACATCAGACCTGAAGCTTCTTGAAGGGCATCAAGGGTACCATGCCGTCATCAATCTGGCCGGCGAAGGGATCGCCGACAAGCGTTGGACGGCGTCCCGAAAACAGGCTCTGCGGGACAGTCGTATTGGCCTAACCCGGACTTTGGTTGATGTATGCAGAAGCTGGCAAAGCCCGCCTGAAGTTTTGGTATCTGGTTCTGCTGTGGGCTACTACGGAAATCAGGGGAATCATCTGGTAACAGAGGAGACCCACCCACATCCGGAGTTCACCCATGAATTGTGCCGTGACTGGGAACAGGCAGCACTATCTATGGAAGAACTGGGCACCAGGGTTTGCCTGTGTCGCACCGGCATTGTGACTGGCAGAGGTGGCGGCTTCCTGCAGAGAATGATCCTGCCTTTCCGGCTCGGCCTTGGCGGTCGCCTCGGCAACGGGCAACAGTACATGCCCTGGGTGCACAGGGATGATGTGGTTTCAGGGCTTATCTGGATGCTTGAGAACCCCCACGCGAAGGGAGCCTACAACATGGTAAGCCCCAATCCGGCCACTAACCGGGAGTTCACCAAAACCCTTGGCAAGGTTGTTCATCGGCCCACGGTATTCCCGGCCCCCGCGCCGGTGCTCAAACTGGCACTGGGTGAGATGGCAGGGCTGTTACTCACCGGGCAGAAAGCAGTTCCGGCGAAACTGCAGCATGAGGGCTTCCGGTTCAAATACGCCGAATTGGAACCAGCATTGGCGGACAGCGTGGCGGGGTGATTTTTTCAAAAAAACCGTTGACAGGGCAAAGGGCCTTACTTAATATACGCGCCACCTCGACGAGGCAAGTTGTTGAAAACGTTGCGTCCCCTTCGTCTAGTGGCCTAGGACTCCGCCCTTTCACGGCGGCAACAGGGGTTCGAACCCCCTAGGGGACGCCAATTTTTTCAATCGGTTAGGCGATTTCTTGCCGGTTAGCCACCCTGCCCTCGATGGTGTCCTTTGTGACCTTTTCCTCCATGGGCTTTCTGGTCTTTCACTACGAAAATCCCAACCCCCACAAAAAAGCCAACCATCAGCAACACGGTTGCAATACCCGCGATAACCACTGCATCCATATACATAGCGTTAACTCCTGCTCTATCTGAAACTTGATTAAGCTCAGGTTACGCCCGGGCGACCAACCCCGTATTGATCTGTGTCAAAGGCAACTATCACCTCTTTCATTTCACAAACTGCGAAACACCGCCCGAATTATTCCGTTATTTCCTGTATTTGCAGCGCATTCGACATAAACTACTGCTATAGTCGATAACAGGATAAGCACCTACTCTGCGCATCTTATGCCTGATATCCAATGTGATAGCGAAGTTCACAACATGCCAGAATTCATGCCCCGATTGAGGCGTATTCGCACAGCCTCTCCGCTTTCTTTCAGGCTCCTGGCATGGATCCTATTGTTCAGTACTGCCTTCACGCTTCTGGCGGCGGGCGTGCAGATCTATTCTGATTACCGTAAAGACCTGTCGCTGATCGAAGAACGGATGGAAGTGATTGAATCCGGCTACGCCTCAAGCCTGGCCCGGAGCCTCTGGGCCCTCGATCAGAAATTGCTGCAAACCCAGATGGAAGGCATCCTGAGCCTGCCGGATATTACCCACCTTCGGCTTCGAATCGAGCCTGACTCCGAACTCGTCATGGGAGAAATTCCCAGGCAGGCCGATACCCTTGTCCATCGTTTCGAACTCATTCAGCGCGATGGAAATGAATTCCTGCTTGGGGAACTTGAGATTACCGCCAACCTGGAACGGGTGTATGGCGAACTCCAGCGAAAAGTCGGTGTAATTCTGGCCACACAGTTCCTGATCGTCTTTTTTGTTTCCGTGCTTATCCTGTGGATATTCCAGCACCTTGTGACCCGCCACCTCACCGCTATGGCCGACTACACCAAGGATCTATCCCTGAAAAACCTGTCCAGGCCCCTGGTGCTGGACCGTCCTGACAGTACAGCCAATGGCAAGGACGAACTGGGCATGGTGACGGACGCCATCAATCAGATGCGGGAAAGGCTGAATGAGGATGTCGCCCGGCGCGAGCGAGACGCAGCCGACATTCTGAAGTTTTCCAAGGCCATTGATCAAAGCCCCTCTTCGGTTCTGATCTGTGATCGGCAATGGCGAATCGAGTACGCCAACCGAAAGTTCAGTCAACTTACCGGCCATACTATAGACGACATCATTGGCAAACATCCGTCGCACCTGATCGAAAACAGTATGGACATTCAGGACGCCCGCCATCTTTGGCAGTCCATCCGGCTGCAGGTACAACGGGTTGGTGTTTGGCAAGGCGAAGTCAACAGCGTCCGGCGCAATGGTGAGCGCTACTGGGAGCAGCTGGTGGTCACCCCTATCCGCGATAATAACGGTGACACCACCGGCTACCTCATCCTCGGTGAAGACATCAGCATCCGTAAGCGCTATGAACAGCAACTGTTGCGCCAGGCCAATTACGACATACTGACCGGCCTACCAAACCGGATGTTGGCCCTGGATCGCCTTAAGCTGGCACTGGCCCAGGCCCGCCGAGACAATTCCCAGGTGGGGGTCATGTTCCTGGACCTCGACAATTTCAAACACATAAACGACACCCTGGGCCACGATGCCGGCGATACCCTGCTGGTGGAGGCCGCCCGTCGTATCTCCAGCTGCCTCAGGGGCACCAGTACCGTTGCCCGCCTGGGTGGGGATGAGTTTCTGGTTATTCTGCCGGGCCTCACGGGAACTGAGGCCTCATGCCAGGTCGCGGAGAGGATTCTGAAAACCTTTGCCCCCGCGTTTATGCTCAATGGCCAGGAAGTCTTTGTGACAACCAGTATCGGGATCGCCATCTTCCCTACCGATTCCGATAACAGTGGCACATTGCTCCAGCATGCAGATGCCGCCATGTATCAAGCCAAGCATAAAGGAAAGAGCTCCTACGCCCAGTTCACGCCGGAAATGACCGAAGTGTCCCATGAGCGGCTTCAGATGGAGTCGCACATGCGCAAGGCGCTGGAGCTGGGAGAATTCGAGCTGTATTACCAGCCGATAGTGGACACCGCTTCCGGCTCATTGATCGGCGCCGAGGCGCTGCTGCGCTGGAACAATCCGGCCATGGGCATGGTCATGCCCGACCGCTTCATTCCGCTGGCTGAAGAAACCGGCCTGATCATCCCGATCGGTGAATGGGTTATCGAGGAGGCCTGCAAAGCCGCTGTCGCCTGGCGAGCCATGACCGGCCTCGAATCCCTTTCGATTGCTGTCAATGTGTCGCCCCGTCAGTTCCGGGACCCCGGCTTTACCGATGCAGTCATGCGCTCCCTCAACGCCAGCGGGCTGCCACCGGAATGCCTTGAGCTGGAGATTACCGAAAGACTCATTCTTGATAACACCATTGAAACCGCCGACATCCTTCGGCAACTGGACAGGACCGGCATCCGGCTGTCAGTTGACGACTTCGGAACCGGCTATTCGGCCCTCAGCTATCTGAAGTCGTACCCGTTCGACACACTCAAGATCGACAAGTCGTTTATTCAGGATGTGTTGAACGAAAGTGGAGACGCCTCACTCGTGCGCGCTATCATCAACATGGCCCACAGTCTAGGACTGAAAGTCATCGCCGAGGGCGTCGAAGAAGAGGGGCAAACCCACTTCCTCAAGAATGAAAACTGCGACTATTCCCAAGGCTACTTCTACAGTCGCCCGATGCCCGAGCAGGATTTCATCCACTGGCTGGAAACCAATCATCGGGCCAATCTCTGAATCATCAAAACGGCACCAAGCATGGACGAAACAATACTTGTCGTGAACTGCGGCAGTTCCTCTATCAAACTCGCGCTGTTCGACAGCAACCACGAGAAACAAACCTCTGCACTGGCTGAACGGCTGAACAACCCCGACTCGATCGCAAAGATTTCCGGCGATAGCGTACCGGTGGCCTTACCCGCAAACGCTTCCCACGACCACGCCCTGCAGGCCCTGGTGAACGCTTTCTACGATCGCAACCTGATGAGCCGAGAGCCTGCCTCCATCGGTCATCGGGTGGTTCATGGTGGCGAGGCCTTTCGGGAAGCAGCACTGATCGACAAAAAGACCATAACGGCCATTGAGGATTGTGCCTCACTGGCGCCACTTCACAATCCGGTCAACCTGATCGGCATCAACGCCATGCAGCGCCTGTTTCCGGATGTACCGCAAGTGGCGGTTTTCGACACCGCTTTCCATCAGAGCCTGCCAAAGCGGGCCTTCCTGTATGCCCTGCCTGAACACTATTACCGGGAATGGGGTATCCGGCGCTATGGGTTTCACGGCACCAGCCATCAATTTATGGCCCATGAGGCATCGCGCCGCCTGGGTAAGACACCGGCGACGACGTCCATCATTTCAGCGCATCTTGGCAACGGCTGCAGCATTACTGCCATCGATAACGGCATCAGCAAAGATACCAGCATGGGGCTGACACCACTGGAGGGGCTGGTGATGGGCACCCGAAGTGGCGACGTCGACCCGGGGCTGTTTGACTACCTGGCCGGGCGCGGTATCAGTGCCAGTGAAGCCCATAGGGTTTTGAACCAGGACAGTGGATTACTCGGGCTGTCTGGACAGACCAATGATATGCGCTCGCTGTGCGAGCTGGCTGACCATGGCCACGAACCTTCACAACTGGCCATCGATGTATTCTGCTTCCGCCTGGCGAAGTACTTCGGGGCCATGATGGTGTCCCTGAGCCATCTGGATGCCCTGGTGTTCACCGGTGGCATTGGAGAGAACAGTGCGAGAGTCAGAGCCCAGACGATCGAACACCTGAAATTACTGGGCATTGCTCTCGATCCGGACCTGAACAACCATCACGGCCAGTACAGTGAAGGCCATATTGGTGATGCGGACTCCCGTTTTCCGGTACTGGTCATCCCAACCAACGAGGAACTGGTGATTGCCAGAGAAGCCAGCCGGCTCGCTAACCTAAACTGACATTCAAGGACGTAACCAGGAACCATTATGGCTAAGAGTCTGTTTATTGCCCCGACTTCCCTTGATTCGGGCCTCACTTCCGTATGCCTGGGCCTGCTGAGGGCCCTGGAACGGGAAGGAGTAAGCGTCGGTTTTTACAAGCCTTTCAGTCAATCGGTGCATCACGGTGAGGCCCGGCACAACGAAGGCAAGGACTCCTCGGTAGAGTTCGTCCGCTCCCGCAGTCACGTGCAGACACCCGACCCTCTGCCCCTCAAGCAAGCCCAACAGTTACTGAACCACGGCAAGGCAGACTTGCTGCTGGAAACCATTGTCGGGGAGTACCAGAAGGTCGCCAAAGACTTCGATGTTGTCATTATCGAGGGACTAGTGCCAGACCGAAGCGAGGCCTACATTGCCCGGCTGAATGTGGAAGTGGCTCGAAACCTGAATTCCGAAGTTATCCTCGTCAGCACCCCGAGAACCTGCACGGCTTCCGAACTGGACGACGAACTGGATTTCTCCGCCCGGATTTTTACCGCCCCGTCGGACCCTGACGTGATCGGCGTTATCCTGAACAAGGTTGGTGCCCCGGAAAAAACTGGCATTGCCCTGGACCAGCACCCCGATCACCAGCATCAGGACATCGATTATCAGACCGCCTGTTCGGTATTCAACACCGGGCGCTTTCGCCTGTTGGGTGAAATCCCCTGGCAACCGCACTTGCTGGCACCCCGTGTTTCCGACGTGGCCCGCGAGCTCGCGGTACCGGTGCTCCATGGCGGCCAGATGCACTCCCGGCGGGTACAGCGCGTTTCTGTGTGCGCCCGTACCATCCGGAACATGACCGACATCCTCAAGCCAGGCACCTTGCTGGTCACCCCCGGCGACCGGGAAGACATCATCGTGACCACAGCCGTCGCAGCACTCAACGGTGTGCCGCTCGCCGGATTGATGCTCACCGGTGGCCTGATGCCCGATGACAGGGTAATTGACCTGTGTCGCAGGGCACTCGAAACAGGGCTGCCGGTGCTCAGTTCTTCAACCAATACCTATGAAACCGCCCACATGCTTGCCAACCTGTCGGCCACCATTCCCATCGATGACCCCGACCGGATTGAACAGGCCATGGAGTCTGTCGCAACACGAATCGATACCGACTGGTTGCAGGAACACCTGAAGGTGCAGCGCCAGGGGCGCCTGTCGCCTCCGGCTTTTCGATATCAGTTGTCTGAGCGCTCCCGGGCCGCCAACAAACGCATCGTGCTGCCTGAAGGTGCGGAACCCAGAACCGTTCAGGCCGCCATCATTTGCCACCAGCGTAAACTTGCCCGCTGTGTTCTGATCGGTGATCCACGAGAAATACAATCGGTTGCCAGCTCCCAGGGCGTTGAACTGCCCGAAGACCTTGAGATACTTGACCCCCAGTCAGTCCGTAATCGCTATATCGCGCCCATGGTGGAACTGCGAAAACACAAAGGGCTAACTGAAGACATGGCGGAAGCCATGCTCGAGGACAACGTGGTACTGGGCACCATGATGGTTGCCATGGATGAAGCCGACGGTCTGGTGTCAGGGGCCATTCACACCACCGCCAATACCGTTCGACCGGCTCTGCAGCTGATCAAAACCCACGATCACGCCAAAGTGGTTTCATCGGTATTCTTCATGCTCCTACCCCAACAGGTCCTGGTTTACGGTGACTGCGCCATCAACCCGGACCCGAACGCTGAGGAATTGGCAGATATTGCCATCCAGAGCGCCCAGTCCGCCGAAGCCTTCGGCATCGAGCCCGTGGTTGCCATGATCAGCTACAGCACCGGGGAATCCGGCACCGGCGCAGATGTGGATAAAGTCAGGGAAGCCACTCGCATTGCCAGGGAACGCCGCCCTGATCTGTTGATAGACGGCCCACTGCAGTACGACGCCGCAGCCATCGAAAGTGTCGGCAAGGCCAAGGCACCCGACAGCAAGGTGGCCGGCAAGGCAACGGTATTTGTGTTCCCGGATCTCAACACCGGCAATACCACCTACAAGGCGGTTCAGAGAAGTGCCAATGTGGTCAGTGTTGGCCCGATGTTGCAAGGCCTGAGAAAACCCGTAAACGATCTGTCGCGTGGGGCGCTGGTGGAGGATATTGTTTTCACAATTGCCCTGACGGCGGTTCAGGCCCGCCAGGTAGAGAGTGCCGGGTTGGCGTAACGCCAACCCGTTACAGAATGGGCGCGGCCCGGCAGATCAGCGCTTGACGCTCTTCTGTCGGGTTTTGCGCACACGGCGCCCCTTCTTGATATCGTTGTCTTTCTTCACTTTCTGGCGCGGCGTCAGGCGGTCCACCTTGGTGGCGAAGGGGTTTTCACCAGACCGGAACTCAAACCGGATGGGCGAGCCCACCACCTTCAGCACCTTGCGGAAGGTATTTTCCAGGTACCGTTTATAAGCACCGGGCAACGAATCCACCTGATTGCCATGCACCACCACCACCGGCGGGTTAGAACCACCCTGGTGGGCATAGCGCAGCTTGATACGACGACCATGAACCATGGGGGGCTGATGCTGGGCCACGGCATCCTGCAGGATGGCGGTCAAGCGATTGGTTGGCCATTTGGCCATTGCGGACTCATAACAGGCCTGCACAGACTCGTACATGGTGCCAACACCGGTACCGTGCAAAGCCGAGATATAATACTTGTCGGCGTAGTCCAGGAAGTCCAGGCGGCGCCCCACCTGCTCTTTCACTTTTTCGCGGTCTTCCGGATCCATGCCATCCCATTTGTTAATGGCAATCACCAGGGAGCGGCCCGCATCCAGAACAAAGCCGATCAGGTGCATATCCTGGTCAACGAGCCCTTCCCGGGCATCAATCACCAGAATAACCACATGGGCGTCGTCTATGGCCTGAAGGGTTTTGATGATAGAGAACTTCTCCACCACTTCTTTCACGTTCTTCCGGCGCCGCACACCTGCGGTATCAATGAGCGTGTACTGGTGGCCGTGCCGCTCGTAGGGGATATACACGCTGTCCCGTGTGGTGCCGGGCATATCGTAGACAACGACTCGTTCCTCACCCAGCATCCGGTTGACCAGAGTCGATTTGCCTACGTTCGGGCGACCGACCACTCCGATTCGAATACCCGGGTACCGATCAGCCCGGTCCTGCTCTTCAACGTCCACCGGATCAGGCAGCAGAACTTCCAGTAGCGAGCGGATACCCCGGTTATGGGCAGCCGCAATCGGGAAGGTGGACTCAAAACCCAGGGAGTAAAAATCGGCGGAGGCAACATCCGGGTCCTGGCCATCGGTCTTGTTCACCACCAGATGCGCCTGCTTGCCGGAACGGCGCAGGTGATCTGCAATCATCTCATCACCGGCTGTCAGCCCTGCCCTGCCGTCGACCAGAAACAGGACGATATCGGCTTCCTCAACGGCCTGCATGGACTGCCGGGCCATCTCTGCGTCCAGCCCCACCTCGTCACCGGTCAAACCACCGGTGTCGATGACAATGAACTTCTGCCTCTCGTACTGACCCTCTCCGTATTTCCGGTCACGGGTCAAACCCGGAAAATCCGCCACCAGCGCGTCGCGGGAACGGGTCATCTGATTGAAAAGAGTGGACTTACCCACGTTCGGGCGTCCTACCAGGGCAATAACTGGGGTCATAATGTTCTGCTATATAAAAAGGTCAAAAGCCCGGCTCATGCCGGGCTGATCATGTGAACGGTGTTACTTTTTTGGTTTCAGGCTATAGACCGCCATTCGCCCACCGTTGCCGTAAACCAGCAGGTTACCATCTTCAATCACCTGAACCGGTACGCGGATACCGTCACTGTCGAACTTCAGCTGGCCCTGCAAGGCGCCATCCTCCCGGGACAGTGCGTGCAGGTAGCCCTCGTAATCCCCGGTGACCACGTAGTCACCACTGGCCACCGGCCGGGTGACCTGGCGCCAGGACAACCGGTCCTGAACCCAGAGTTCACGGCGGTCGCTGCCCCGATAGGCAATAATGTCGCCGTTCGCCGCCGCCAGGAAGATGCTGCCACCACCGATACTTGGCGAGTAGAAACTTGAAGCACGGCGGCTCCAGATTTCCTGCCCGGAGCGAATATCAACCAGCGCCAGTTTGCCCTGGTACCCGGCCACCATAATGGCCGATTCCAGGACCAACGGCTGGCCACCGATATCCACCAGCCGCTCCAGTTCTGTACGGCCCTGTGGTTGCCCGACCTCGTACTGCCAAACCGGCTGGCCAGCATCCGCGGTGAGCGCTATAACACGGCCGTTGGCGAAAGAAGCAATCACAATGTCGCCGCCCACCAAAGGAGCCGCCGCCGTTCGCATGGACAGCACCGGTACCTGGCCGTCGTATTGCCAGAGGCGTTCGCCATTAGCAGCATCGAAACCGATAACGCGGCCATCGGTGGTTTGCGCAACCACCAGAGAGCCATTGGACTGGGGCGCAGCAAGACCTTCGGTCGGTAATGAGGCCCGCCATAACTCATCGCTGGTTTCCCGTGACAAGGCAACCAGTTCGGCATCGCGGGTGATGTAATACAACTGGTTACCGTCGCCACCGAAGCCGGCAAATATCCGGTCTTTCGACCGCCGCTGCCAGAGCGCCTTGCCATTCCCGGGCTCCACCGCCACCAGCAGGCCATCGGCAGAGGCTGCATAGATCACGTCGCCGGCGTACAACGGTGCCAGGTGCAAAAACTGGTCATCATGCCCCTTACCGACTGACATGGTCCAGATACGCTTGAACTCAACACTGGCATCAATTTCAGGAACCGGCACCGGCTGTTCAAAGGTATCCTTGGTGCTGCAGCCCACGAGCAGCACCACCAAGGATGCCAGAGAAAAACGAACGAACCTGTTGCGAGTTACCCGCATCAGGCCCCCTCCCCGACACCAAGGTCAGAGAGCTTAAGTTCCAGAATACCGCTGCGGCCCTGTTGGTTTTGCTCCCGTGCCGTGATGTAGGCATCACGGGCGCCGTCGGTGTCACCTTGTGCGAGCAGGATGTCCCCACGCAATTCTGAGAACACGCCAGCAAAGGCGTCGGCATTGGCCGCACCGTCCAGGGTTGCCAGGGCGTCATCGTACCGCTCGGCAGCAAACTGTGCCCGGGCCAGTCGGTTACGCACAACCAGACTCAGGGCTGGGTAATCCGCTGCCTTGTCCAGGGCCCAGTTCAATGAGTCAATGGCGGCCTCAGCGTTACCGTCCACCATCATCTGTTGGCGAGCCAGTACCAGGTTGCCATAGATGGCGTAGGCGCTCTTGCCATAGTCGTTGCGAAGGGACTCGGCAACAAATGCGACGGTTTCGCTGGCATTCTCGTCGGATTCGTCGGCAAAGGCATTGAGCAGAGTAGCAAACTGGTTAGCCGCTTCCGCACGCTGCTGAGCCTGGTGGTTCTGCAAGGCCTGCCAGCCGAATACGATGGCCAGCGCAGCACCGATACCAATCAGCAGAGAACTGCCGTTCTTCTTCCACCAGTCCTTGATCGCCTGGATCTGTTCCTCTTCGGTGCGCAACTCAGCCATGTAAACTCCTGTTCATCAATAATGTTGCTGTTCTTGTGAAAATCATTGTGCAAGCCGGTTGGCGAGCGCCTGGGCCAGTTCACTGCGGGCAATGTCCTGCTGCGGCTCATCGTCGCGCAAGGGCTTCAGGCCAACATTGCCACTGGCCAGCTCATTCTCGCCCAGGATGACCGCGTAGCGGGCGCCGCTGCGGTCCGCCTTCTTCATCTGGCTCTTGAAGCTGCCACCGCCACAGTGAGTGACAACCACACGACCGGGTAACGCGCTGCGAAGTTCTTCCGCAATCGCCATCGCCGGGGCGATAACCTTGTCGCCCATGGCGGTTACGTATACGTCGGCATGGTTGTTAACGTAATCAGGCACCAATTCCAGGGTTTCGAGCAACAGGATCAGTCGCTCCAGCCCCATAGCAAAGCCCACCGCCTTGGTTGGTTTGCCACCCAACTGCTCTACCAGGCCATCGTAACGGCCACCAGCACACACGGTGCCTTGTGCACCGAGACTGTCGGTAATCCACTCGAAAACGGTTTTGCCATAATAATCCAGACCCCGAACGAGGGCCGGGTTTACGCTGTATTTCACGCCGGCGGCGTCCAACAGCCCCTTCAATTGCTCAAAGTGGGCCCGGGATTCGTCATCCAGGTAATCGTCCAGGCTTGGCGCCCCTTCCAGGATTTTCCGGGTTCCGGCATCCTTGCTGTCCAGAATCCGTAACGGATTCGTGGTCAACCGGCGCTTACTGTCGTCATCCAGCTGATCCCGGTACTGGTCCAGATAATCAACCAGAGCCTGGCGGTAGACTTTCCGGGCTTCACTGGTGCCAATGGAGTTAATCTCAAGGCGCGTATGCCCGGCAAGACCAAGGACCTGCCACAGCCGCGCCGTGAGTATCAGCAACTCGGCGTCTATATCCGGACCATCCATGCCAAAACACTCCACGCCAATCTGGTGGAACTGGCGGTAGCGGCCTTTCTGGGGGCGTTCGTGGCGGAACATCGGGCCGGTATACCAAAGCCGGCGGGTCTGGTTGAACAGCAGGCCATGCTCTTCGGCTGCCCTGACGCAACCGGCTGTGCCTTCCGGGCGAAGGGTCAGGCTGTCGCCATTCCTGTCGTCAAAGGTGTACATTTCTTTTTCGACAATGTCAGTGACTTCACCAATTGAGCGCTTGAACAGTTCGGTCTGTTCAACCACCGGCATGCGGATTTCCTGGTATCCGTATTGCCCAAGTACCTGACGTACCGTTGACTCTACATACTGCCAGACGGGGGTCTGCTCCGGCAGAATATCGTTCATTCCGCGGATTGCCTGAATCTTAGCCAAGTTAAAACCCTGATACTTTAATGAATGATGTCGAATTGGACGGCTCAGTCCGCAGACCGGGCAATCACGGATTCTTCCTGCTGCTGCCGCTCTGCAACTTTTTCCCGGATGATTCGCTCCAGGTCGTCCGTCAACGTCGCATTGTCCAACTTCTGATTTGGCTTTCCGTCCAGATACAGAAGGTTTTTCGGCGTACCGCCCGTCAACCCGAGGTCCGCCACCTTGGCTTCTCCGGGACCGTTCACTATGCAGCCAATAATGGCAACGTCCAGGGAGGTATTGACGTCTTCCAGGCGAGCCTCCAGATCATTCATGGTCTGGATCACATCAAAGTTCTGCCTGGAACAGCTGGGGCAAGCGATGAAGTTGATACCACGGCTGCGCAAACGCAGGCTCTTGAGAATATCGAAGCCAACCTTGATTTCCTGCACGGGGTCTGCGGCCAGTGATACCCGAATGGTGTCGCCAATACCGTCCATCAGCAACATGCCAAGGCCGATAGAGGATTTCACTGTGCCCGAACGAAAGCCACCGGCCTCGGTAATACCCAGGTGCAAAGGCTGTACAATCTGGGAGGCAATCTTCCGGTAGGCATCAACGGTCATAAATACCTCTGACGCCTTCAGGCTAACTTTGAAATCCTGGAAATCGTGTTTATCCAGAATATCGATGTGCCGCATGGCAGACTCTACCAGGGCCTCTGCGGTAGGCTCACCGTATTTACGCTGGAGGCTCTTTTCAAGAGACCCGGCATTCACGCCAATACGGATCGGGATATTGCCGTCCCGAGCCGCGCTGATGACGGCGTTGACGCGATCGTCCCGACCAATGTTACCGGGGTTGATGCGCAAACAGTCAACACCAAGCTCGGCCACTCGCAGGGCAATTTTGTAATCGAAGTGAATATCGGCAACGAGCGGCAGAGATACGCGCTTGCGAATCTGTCCGAACGCTTCAGCGGCCTCCATGGAGGGTACTGAAACACGGACGATATCGGCGCCGGCCTCCTGCAACGCTGCAATCTGGCCAACGGTCGCCTCTACATCACAGGTGTTTGTGTTGGTCATGCTCTGAACCGCAATCGGTGCATCGCCGCCAACCGGCACATTGCCCACCATGATCTGGCGGGATTTACGTCTTTTGATCGGGGATTCGTGTTTCATTTGCTGGAACCAACAGTTATTCGGGCGTTCGGATCAAAGTTCGAGCGTGAACTCCGACCGGTTGTTCACTACGCGAAAATCACCAATATTCAGGGCTTCACCCTGGAATCGAATGGACTCAACGGCGCTCACAGCACCAATAACCACAGTCAACGGTGCATCTCCGGTCACATCCAGTTGCTCTCCGCTACGTCGCAAGCCGCTGACCAACCGGCTACCGCCGGCGTCTGTCACCTGTACCCAGCAATCTCCTGAAAAGGCAATCTGCAGCCGGGCCTCGGTTGTCGCCGCGGGAGCAAGCAGCTGCTCTTCCTGCAAGGCAGGCTCTGTCGACTGGGTGACAGCGGGCACCCGATCAGCCGGAAGCTCATCCAGCTCCGCACCGATGGGTTCAGGCTCCAGCGGCTCTGCCGGGGGTACACGTTCACTTTCCAGAACCGTCGAGCCTTCTTCAGGTAACGGCTGTTCCGCAGCGCCGAACTCGTCATTCGGCTCGGTCACCGGCTGCACGTCCTGACCATCGGCCGCCGGGCCCTGTTCCGGCGTCACTGTCTCGGCCGGGGTTTCCGCCTCTGGAGCTGGCTCGCCGTCCTCTCCCTGCTCCGCAAGATATCCTGCGATCAGGTAGGCCACCAACGCGACAACCAACAGCGCCAAGAGCACTTTTGCAACCTGACGCTTGCGGCGTTTCTTGCGTTCAATGGAAACCAGGGGGCTTGCCTGGTGTTCCTGTTCCCTTTGCTGGCGAGCCGGCTCCAGCTCCCGATTCAGGTCGGCAATAACCGCGTCTGCGTCCAGCCCCACCTGGCGGGCATAGGCACGCACATACCCTTTTAGGAAAAGCTCACTGTCTATTTTGCTGTAATCGCCGTTTTCTATAGCCTGAATCACAGACGGCCGGAGATGCTGTTCATCAGCAATGGCTGAGACGCTCAATCCGAGACGCTCACGCCCTTGCCGAAGCAGCTCCCCGACAGGCTCCGCCGTCACCTGATCTGGCTCCACGTCACCGGTCATTGGCAATCAACACCCTGTATTGTTGGTATTCCAGAGAATCTGAGTAATCATTTCGGAGCAACATCGCCAGGCTCACTTCCTGATCACGATCATTAAAATGCCGCGCTATCCGAATACCCGTATACAGGCTCTCAGCCGAGTGTGACAAGCGGGTATTGCGCTGAATCATGGTTTGGAGACGGCTGTAATAACGCGAGGCCTCGGTAAAATCTCCTTTCTCAACCAACACCCTGGACAGGGAAAGCAAGGTTCTTGCTTCACCACGGGTCAACTCCACGGCTCGACGATAGGCTCCCTCAGCGGCGTCCAGGTTGCCAAGCCGCTCCTCGGTCATGCCCAAATTATAGAATACCGCTCCGCGTTCCCGATAACCGGTGTCGCGTGAAGCAACACTGAACTGATCCCGAGCTTCCGAAAACCGTCCGTTACTGTACAGGAAAGCACCGTAGTAAACCCGCGCCCGGGAGTAACTGGAATCCTGACTGATGGCACGTTTGAAGTTACGCTCGGCCAGTTCCGGCTCGCCCTCAGCGTTATAGACCAACCCCATGGCAGCAAGGGCTTCAGAACTATTCGGAGAGAGTTCCAGGGCACGTTCAAGGTGGTGGCGAGCACGATCAAGATTGCCCTGACCGATATAGGCCGTGGCCAGCTGTACGTAGTTACTGACCGCTTTGTCGCGGTCCGCTTCCCGGGAAAAGCGACTGTCGGTTGTGGTCACACAACCGGAGAGAACAAGACCGAACAATAGAACAGCCATTGTAAACAGATGCGAGCATTGTGCTTTTCCTTTCACGAAACACCTTACCTTAGTCGCTTCCGCGTTGTTAAATCAGGGATTTACCTGCTGTACTGCAATGTATCTCTGGCTCCTGCGAGTTCGGTCCTCCACCCGCCCGACCAATTGCCCACAGGCAGCGTCTATGTCATCACCACGGGTGGTACGAATGGTGGTTACGTATCCGCCCTCGTTGAGTACCGTCTGGAATCGCCGCGTTGCGTTCATGCTGGGCCGTTTGAAATCGCTTTCCGGGAACGGGTTGAACGGGATCAGGTTAATCTTGCAAGGCAGGCCTTTCAACAGGGCCACCAGCTCCCGCGCATGTTCCGGTTTATCATTAACGCCTTCAATAACCGTATATTCAATGGTGGCCTTACGTTTATCCGGCAACCGAGCCAGATACCGCCGTGTCGCCGCCAAAAGTTCCGCTATGGGATACTTTTTATTCAATGGAACCAGCGTGTTGCGCAGCTCATCATTGGGTGCGTGGAGCGAGATGGCCAGTGAAACATCGGTAACCTCACCCAACCGGTCCAGGGCAGGCACCACGCCAGACGTGCTCAGGGTCACCCGCCGTTTGGAGATTCCATAGGCCAGATCTTCCATCATCAGGTTCATGGCATCGACGACATTGTCAAAGTTGAGCAGTGGCTCACCCATGCCCATCATCACCACGTTGGTGATCGGGCGGTCGGTGGGATCAAAGGGCATGAAGGCTCTTCGGGCAACCCAGACCTGACCAATAATCTCAGCAGCAGTCAGGTTACGGTTAAAGCCACGCTTGCCGGTGGAACAGAACGTGCAGTCAAGGCTGCAGCCAATCTGCGAAGATACGCACAGGGTGCCCCTCTCGCCATCCGGAATCAGTACGGTTTCAACACTGTTGCCGTTATCCATGCGCATCACCCACTTTCGGGTGCCATCTTTGGAGGTTTCGTCGTAGACCACCTCCGGACCACGAACTTCGGCGATTTCCTTGAGCCGTTCACGCAGTGCGCGGCTCATATTGGTCATTTGATCGAAGTCATCAACGCCTCGCTGATGGATCCACTGCAGCACCTGCTGCGCCCGGAAGCGCTTTTCGCCCAGGGTCTCAAAGAACGCCTCAAGCTTGGCTTTGGGCATCCCCAGGAGATTGATTTTTTCGGCAGTGCCAGTCATGCAATAACCTCGATCAGATAACCAATTCAGGGGTGGTTTTCACCACCCCTGAACCAACAACATCAACCGCGCGGGCAGATCTCGTTGTCATTGAAAAAATACGCCACTTCACGCTCAGCGGAAGCTGCTGAGTCTGAACCGTGAACGGCATTGGCATCAATGGATGATGCAAAGTCGGCACGGATAGTGCCGGCCGCCGCTTCTTTCGGGTTGGTAGCACCCATCAGATCGCGGTTCTTGAGGATGGCGCCTTCGCCTTCCAGCACCTGCACAACCACCGGGCCAGACGTCATGAAAGCAACCAGATCGTTGAAGAACGGGCGCTCTTTGTGCTCGGCGTAGAAACCTTCTGCCTGCTCCTGGGTCAGGTGCATCATCTTGGCAGCGACGATTTTCAGGTCAGCTTTCTCGAAACGGCTGTAAATTTCGCCGATAACGTTCTTGGCGACCGCGTCGGGCTTGATAATAGAGAGCGTGCGCTCGTTTGCCATGGTATTTCTCCAGTCAGGTTCATGAAAATTCAGAGGTGCGATTATACGCAGTCCGGGTGCAACTGCCTACCGCACGGCACGAAGTCGGGTAACAACATCAATAATTTGCGAACAGGCAAAATCCATTTCCTGCTCGGTGCTGAACCGGCCAAACGAAAACCGAAGGGCACGGTGCGCCAACTCATCGCTCAAACCTATGCCCCGCAACACAAACGAGGGCTCTACTGTCGCTGAGGCGCAGGCGGAACCGGACGATACCGCGAGATTTCGCAGCCCGAGCATTAAAGACTCAGCCTCCACACCCTCGAATGACAGATTGACAATGCCAGGCACCCGATGTTCCCGACTGCCGTTAAAGTGCACCCCTTCGAGCCCTTCCAGCCCTGTGAGAAATCGTTCGCGCAGCGATTCAAGCCGGGACAGTTCATCATCAAGCCCCGCGCCGGCCAGCTCAAACGCCCGCCCCATGCCAACAATCTGATGGGTTGGCAGGGTACCAGAACGCATCCCCCGCTCATGGCCACCGCCATGCATCTGGGCCTGAATACGCACATCGGGAGAACGGCGCACATAAAGCGCTCCCACGCCCTTCGGGCCATAGACCTTGTGCGCTGACAAAGACAGAAGATCAACGTTCAGCTCGCCCACCACCACCGGGATTTTACCCGCAGCCTGAGCGGCATCAACATGCAGCAGGATGCCTCGCTGGCGAAGCTGCTCGCCGATGGCGGCAATATCGGTCACACACCCCAGCTCATTATTCACCATCATCAGGCTGACCAGCACGGTGTTATCACGCAGGGCGGCTACCACCGCCTGGGGGTCAATCCGGCCGTCAGACTCGGGGTGCAGCCAGGTAACGTCAACACCGTTTTGCTCGAGCCATTTGCAGGTATCCACAACCGCCTTGTGCTCGATCACCGAGGTTACAATGTGAGGCGATTCGTGGCCGGCAACCGCACCCTTGATGGCCAGGTTGTCGGACTCGGTAGCGCCGGAGGTCCAGACAATCTCCCTTGGGTCGGCGTGAATCAGGTCAGCGACCTGGCGTCGAGCGTTTTCAACGGCCGCTTCCGCTTGCCACCCGTATCCATGGGAACGAGAAGCAGGATTACCAAACACTCCGTCAAGGGTCAGGTAGTTCATCATGTCTGAGGCAACAGACGGATCAACGGGCGTCGTGGCCGCGTAGTCCAGGTATACGGGCTTTTTCATAATCACAGGATGCTGTTTATCAGGCAGTGGCCTGGTCGGTCAGGCGTTGGGTATTAATCGCGTCAGAGTCATCATCCGAGTGCTTCCGGTTCTGGCGATCCGCCACCTGACGGATCTCGCGCTTCCGCATCAAATCCCCCAGACTGATTTCACTCAGGAACTGGTGGATCTGATCACTCAAATCAGACCATAAATGGTGGGTAAGACACTTCTCGCCATTCTGGCAATCGCCCTTGTTGCCGCAACGGGTGGTGTCGAGCGATTCACTGACCGCATCCACCACTTCAGCAACAAACACGTCGTCGGCAGGCCGACTCAGGCGGTAGCCACCGCCCGGACCACGCACACTCACCACCAAATGCTGGCGACGCAAACGCGAGAACAACTGTTCCAGATAAGAGAGGGAAATTTCTTGCCGGGCTGAAATATCCGCAAGACTTACCGGCCCCTGGCTTCCGTGCAGAGCCAGATCAAGCATCGCCGTCACAGCGTAGCGGCCTTTGGTGGTCAGCTTCATATTCTCAGCCCCAGTGATGGGATTGAATCTCGATTCGCAGGGCTGAGTATGAATTGACCCACCAAAACAGTCAAGTATTCAACCCCTGCCCTCGTTGTCCGCCTCGTCGCGCACACAGTCAAAGTCTTCTTCATGCAACGGCGGCAGCTCTCCGTTCTGATATTCACTGTTCACCTTACGGAGTGCTTTGCACATGGTTTCAATTCGATCATCCACCGCATGCATGTGGTCGAGGAGCGAACGCATGGCCCGGGCAACCGGGTCTGGCATCTCTTCCGTCACACCATAGGCGTCAAAGCCCATGCGCTCTTCCATCTCCTTGCGCCGCACGTCATCGTCGGAGTGGCGCTTCACAATCACCCGGCCCGGAATACCCACCACTGTAGCGCCGGCGGGGACGGCCTTGGTCACCACGGAATTGGAACCAATCTTCGCACCAGGGCCCACTTCGAACGGCCCAAGAATCTTTGCGCCTGCACCGACAACCACGCCATCACCGATGGTTGGGTGGCGTTTGCCTTTGTTCCAGCTGGTTCCGCCCAGGGTAACGCCCTGATAGAGGGTGACGTCATCGCCGATAACCGTGGTTTCCCCGATCACCACGCCCATGCCGTGGTCGATAAAAAACCGGCGACCGATGGTCGCACCCGGATGAATCTCAATGCCGGTGAACCAGCGCGCCAACGTGGAGATGGTCCGTGCCAGCCACTTCAGCCCAAGATTCCAGAGCCAATGGGAAAACCTGTGAAACAGCAATGCATGGAGGCCCGGATAATTGGTAAGCACCTCGAAGGTGTTCCGCGCCGCCGGATCCCGGTGAAATACGCTTTTGACATCTTCCCTTAAACGCTCAAACATGGCCTTTTTCCTGCCCCTCATCCGCAGTATTTTTCTGCTTGTCGCTCCCCGGCAGGGTTCCGGCAGCCTTTTGTACGGATGTCAGAATGCCCCTAAGGATATTGATTTCCATCTGGTCAAGACGTGCACGCTGAAACAGGCGTCGCAGGCGGGTCATCAGCTGCCTGGGGTTGTTACGACGATGGAAATCCACATCCACCAACACCTGTTCCAGATGCCCGAAGAAGCCTTCCACCTCCTGCACTTCTGCCGGCGGCACATCCCAGCCATGGTCGCCCGGTCCAACCATGGCCTCAAGATTGGGACTCGCCTCACCTTCTTCAAGGCTGCGCAGGTAATGCATGCGCAATTCGTAGCAAACCACCTGCACCGCCATGGCCAGATTCAATGAACTGTAGTCCGGATTCGACGGAATATGAATGTGGTAGTGGCAACGCTGAAGCTCATCATTGGACAAACCGTGGTTTTCACGCCCGAACACCAGCGCAACCCGACCCTGCCGGCTATATTCGCCCGCCGTCGCTGCCGCCTGGGGCGGAGCAATCACCGGCCAGGGCACCTTCCGGCCGCGGGCACTGGTACCCATCACCAGAACACAATCCGCCAGCGCGTCGTCAAGCGTGGCAACCACCTGGGCCCTGTCCAGAACATCTGAGGCACCGGCAGAACGCGCGTAAGAGGCCTCATCCGGGAACGAAGCCGGGTTAACCAGCCATAAGTTGCCCAGCCCCATGTTTTTCATCGCCCTTGCGACCGCACCAATATTGCCGGAATGCGAAGTTTCAACCAGGACGATCCTGACCTGATCATTGAACGTGTCAGAACCTTCCTGTGGCAATGCGGGCTTGTGCATGGTTTTCGGGCCTATGAATTAACAGACGTTAAATATTGGAAGGGAATGATAGCAGAAACCCGGGCCGCCCTGCTCTCCGGAGTTGCCGAAACCCATGGTATCCGTGCATTTGCTGAGCCAAAAAACGTACAAGCGCGGGTTGTTTTTGCTATCATACCGGGCCTTCACACACCCGGATAATGAACACTCAGATGCAACCAGCAATTAAAATGGCCCTGCGCGTTGCCCGCCAGGGATCAGATTACCTGAAAGCACATTTCGAGCGACAGGAACCCAACGGCAAGGACGAGGCCGAGCGCTACCGCCAGCTCGAACGGGTTGAGAAATCCATTTATGACAACTTCACCGAGCAACTGGAAAAGGCATATCGGGATCACACCATCGCACCGATGGGCGAGGCCGACGCCGCTGGCAGCGAGCGCAGCTGGCACATCTTCCCCGTGCTTGGCCGCGAAAACTTCATTCGTGGTATTCCGGAATTTGCCCTGGCACTGAGCCAGAAAAAGAACGACCGGACAGAAAACCTGTTGCTGGTCAATCCGATCACAGGTGAAGAATATTCTGCCAGCCGCGGCCATGGGGCAGCCCTCAACAGCCGCCGTGTGCGCACGTCTGAAATCAAATTACCCGGCAAGGCGGCATTTGCCACCAACCTGCTGGATCAGGCTCGCAAAGGCGACGACCCGATGATCTGGGGCGAAATGGCCGCAGTGCTGGCGCGTGAGAGCGCCATGTTCCGCACCTCCGGCTGCGTTGTTCTGGATATTGCCCGCGTTTCTGCAGGCCTTCTGGACGCCGCTGTAATCTTCCGGCCGGAAGCCTCAGACCTGGACCTGGGTGTCACCCTGGCCATGGAATCCGGCGCACTGACTGGCGATTTCTCCGGCAACCCGTCTGCTGGCAATGCCAAACAGCTGGTTGTGGCCAATCCAAAGCTGTTCCGCGAAGTGCTCAAGGTATTGCACCCGTTCCGCGGCCGTCTGCCCAGGTAGACTTCCCGGTACAAAAAAACCGCCACTCCCTCACGGGACTGGCGGTTTTTTCATGCCTCGGAAAGCGGGAGGCCCGGGCCTCCCCACCGGATCACATCCGGTTAAGCCACTCGGGCGGCTGCTCTTCTTCGGCTTCTTCACCGGTGCCTTCCTTCGCCGGTACCATCAGGTCTTCGCGGGTAACACCCATCACCATCAGCATATTGGCAGAGACATAGATGGAGGAGTAGGTACCCACAACCACGCCAATAATGAGCGCAAGGGCGAAGTTGTTGATGGCCTCACCACCGAAGAAATACAACGCCAGCAACACCACCAAGGTTGTACCAGAAGTATTGATGGTACGGGTGATGGTCTGGTGAATGGACTCGTTGATGATATCCCAGGGCTCGCCTACCCGCATTTTCCGGAAGTTCTCCCGGATACGGTCCGCCACAACGATGGTATCGTTCAGCGAGTAACCGATTACCGCCAGCAACGCTGCCAGCACGGTCAGGTCAAACGTCCACTGGAACAGCGCAAACACGCCCAGCACAATAATGACGTCGTGAGCCAGCGGTATCACAGACGCGATACCGAACTTGAACTGGAAGCGCATGCCCACGTAGATCAGCACCACCGCCAAGGCAATCAACAGCCCGAGACCACTGTCTTCTTTGAGCTCATCGCCAACCTGAGAACCGACGAACTCGGACCCCACCAACTCGAGCTCGGCGCCGGAGGCAGCCAGCATGCCAGCCACCTCACGGGCTAACTGATCGTTCTCAGCTTCCGCCATGCGGATCAGGATGGTGGTATCCGCGCCGAAGTTCTGAACGACGAACTGCTCATAGCCCGCTTCTGCCAGTTGGTCCCGGATAGCGTCAAGGCTCGGCGCCTCGGCGTACTCCAGCTCTACTGAGGTACCGCCGGTGAAGTCCATGCCAAAGTTCAGGCCGCGAACACCCAACAAAGCCAGGGAAATCACCACCAGTGTGATCGAAAGTACGGAAGCAATCTTCCGCAACCCCATGAAATCAAATGGTTGTTTCTGTGTATCAGCCATTAGCCAGCTTCCCCCCGATCGACAATTTCTCGACCCTGCGGCCGCCGTAGACAACGTTCACAATGGCGCGACTGACCACCAGGGCACAGAACATCGAGGTCAGGATGCCGATGCTCAGTGTTACCGCGAACCCTTTGACCGGGCCGGAACCCATGGCAAACAGGATCACAGCGACCAACAGAGTGGTTATGTTGGCATCAAAGATAGACACAAAGGCTCGACCATACCCCGCGTTAATCGCACTTTGAGGGGGCGCCCCGGATTTCAGCTCTTCCTTTATTCGCTCAAAGATTAGAACGTTGGCGTCAACCGCCATACCCACTGTCAGAACGATACCGGCAATACCTGGCAAGGTAAGCGTCGCAGACAGAATGGACATACACGCCAGCAGCAACATCAGGTTCAGGGTCAGCGTGACATTCGCCACTACCCCGAAGCCACGATAGAACACCAACATATAAATGAGCACCAAGGCAAAACCAAAGGCAACAGAGGTTACACCAGCGTCGATGTTCTTCTGCCCGAGGCTTGGCCCAATGGTCCGCTCCTGAACAAAGTACATGGGTGCCGCCAGTGCACCTGCCCGCAACAGGAGCGCCAGCTCTGCAGCTTCCGGTATCGAATCCAGACCAGTAATGCGGAAACTGCTACCCAGCGCTGACTGTACGGTTGCCAGGCTGATCAGCCCCTTTTCCACAATCCGCTTTTCGACTTCCCGAATCTCACCGTCTACTTCCTGCGCTTCAGTCTCGGTGCGGAACTCGATAAACAGCACCGCCATGCGGCGCCCCACATTATTGCGGGTAGCGCGGTTCATCAGGTCGCCGCCAACCGAATCCATGGTGATGTTAACCTGCGGCTGACCATTCTCATCGAAGGCCTGCTGGGCATTAGCCACATTATTACCGGTGGCAATCACGTCCCGCTCGAGGCGAGCTGTTCGCTGGGGGTTGTCACGGAAACCGAACTGCTCGGTTTCTGCTCCCGGGGTATCCTGGCGGGCTTCCATCCGGAATTCCAGATTGGCTGTTGCGCCGAGAACCCGCTTGGCCTGGGCGGTATCCTGCACACCTGGCAGCTCAACGATAATACGATCTGCGCCCTGGCGCTGAACCAGAGGCTCCGCCACGCCGAGTTCGTTGACACGATTACGGATGGTGGTCAGGTTCTGTTCCAGGGCATATTCCTGGATATTCCTCACTTCAGCTTCAGAGAGGGTCAGTGCCAACAGGAATTCGCCTTCCCGGGTGCTTTCATTGAGCAGAAACTCATTGTACTGCCGACGAATCAGATCAAAGGCTGCACTGCGAGACTCAGAATCCCGGAAGCTAAGAACAATCTCCCGGTTGCCTTCAACATCTCCACCCCGATAGCGAATACGCTCATCCCGAAGTTCTCTTTTGATCTGCCCGGAAAACGCCTCCAGACGCTGGCTGACCGCCGTGTCCATGTCTACTTCCAGCAGGAAGTGAACACCACCTCGCAGGTCAAGGCCGAGCTTCATCGGGCCTGCACCGAGGCTACGCAGCCAACCAGGAGTTGAGGGAGCCATGTTCAGAGCCACCAGGTAATCGTTACCAAGGGCGGCCTGCACTGCCGGGCGAGCCCGCAACTGCGCGTCGGAACTGTTCAGGCGAATCAGGGCATTGCGGTCTTCAAGAGAACTTTCCTTGACTTCGATCCCGCGGCTTTCAAGGGCGCCGAGGGCACGGTCCAGCACACGCTGGTCTACCTCGGTGCTGCCCCGGGCGCCGGTAACCTGTATGGCGAAATCATCGGGAAAGAAATTCGGTAACGCGTAAATGAACCCGATGACCAGTGCGAACACTATGATCAGGTTCTTCCAGAGAGGATACTTGTTCAGCATGAGAATCCTTCGAGCCAGCTATGGCGCCGGCCTTGGTGTTTCAGCAAGTCAACACAAAACGGGCGACCATAGGCCGCCCTGCGCACAACTGGCTCAGATATCTTTCAGTGTGCCCTTGGGCAGCGCCGCGGCCACCGCCACTTTCTGAATCTTGATCTCGACGTTATCAGACACTTCCAGCACGATGAAGTCGTCAGACACCTTGGTGATGCGGCCGGCAACGCCACCGGAAGTCACCACTTCGTCGCCCTTGTTCAGGCCGGACATCAGCGCTTTATGCTCCTTGGCACGCTTGGACTGCGGGCGCCAGATCAGGAAGTAGAAGATCAGGATAAAGCCGGCGAAGAAGATGATCTGACCCATCACGCTCATACCCTGGGCACCGGCATCCTGCGCCATGGCAAGTGCAGGCATCAGAGACAGCAGACCAACGATGAGCAGTTTGATTGATTTCATTCAGGTTCTCCGTTTATTGACTGATATTGAGGTAAAAATTGCTCAGGATTCACCCAGCGGCGGCACAGATTCGCCACGTAAGGCATAGAATTCGCTTATAAAGTCGGACAATGTACCTGCTTCAATGGCCCCACGCAATCCACTCATCAGGTTCTGATAGAAGCGCAGATTGTGGATGGTATTGAGCTGCGCGCCCAGCATTTCACCACACTTATCCAGATGATGCAGATAGCTCTTTGAGAAATGCTGACAGGTATAACAGTCACAACGTTCATCCAACGGGCCGGTATCGTGACGATTCTTCGCATTACGAATCTTGACGATGCCGGTCGAGGTGAACAGGTAGCCATTCCGGGCGTTACGGGTGGGCATAACACAGTCAAACATGTCTACCCCCCGGCGAACTGCCTCAACAATGTCTTCCGGACGTCCAACCCCCATCAGGTAACGAGGTTTGTCTTCCGGCATTTTCGAAGGCAAATGGTCCAGAATGCGAATCATGTCTTCTTTCGGCTCGCCCACCGACAGACCGCCAATGGCGTAGCCATCAAACCCGATATCGGTCAGCCCCTGCAGGGATCGGTCCCGCAAGGGCTCGTACATGCCACCCTGGACAATGCCAAACAACGCCGCCGGATTGCCCTCATGGGCCTTTTTGCTGCGTTCCGCCCAACGAAGGGACAGCTCCATGGATTCTTTTGCCTGTTTCTCGGTAGCAGGATACGGCGTGCATTCATCAAATATCATGACAATGTCGGAACCGAGGTCACGTTGCACCTGAATGGCAATTTCCGGCGACAACTCCACCTTTGAGCCGTCTACTGGGGAGCGGAAGGTCACGCCCTGCTCGGTAATCTTGCGCATCTCGCCCAGGCTGAACACCTGAAAGCCGCCGGAATCGGTCAGTATTGGCCCCTGCCACTGGGTGAAATCGTGCAAGTCGCCGTGGGCCTTGACCACTTCCGTGCCCGGGCGCAGCATCAAGTGGAAGGTGTTGCCCAGGATAATTTCCGCGCCGATTGCCTCGATATCTCTTGGCAACATCCCTTTAACCGTGCCGTAAGTACCGACCGGCATAAACGCAGGCGTTTCAACCGTTCCACGGGGGAAGGTCAGCCGGCCCCGGCGGGCCCTGCCGTCTTCGCCCAGCTTCTCGAACGACATAAAACAGGAATTGCTCACAAGGATTCTCCACGGGATTCGGTCTGGTTTGCCCCGGCCAGCATGCCCCGGCTTGGCTCCTGGGCGGTCAGGAACATGGCGTCACCGTAACTGAAAAAACGGTACCGCTGTTCAACGGCTTCCTGATAGGCAGACATGATATTACGGTAGCCGGCAAAGGCACTGACCAGCATGATCAGTGTGGACTCCGGCAGATGGAAATTGGTGATCATGGCGTCAACGGTCTGGAAACGATAGCCCGGGTAGATAAAGATATCGGTTTCCCCCCGGAACGTATTCAGCTGCCCTGCCCGACTGGCGGATTCGAGCGAACGTACGGAAGTGGTTCCAACCGCAACCACCCGGCCACCCCGGGCCCGGGTGCGCTCAACTGCATCCACGGTTTCCTGGGGCACATGGGCCACTTCGCTGTGCATCAGGTGGTCTTCAATTTTGTCGACCCGCACCGGCTGGAAGGTTCCCGCACCTACATGAAGGGTTACATACGCAAACTCAATGCCGTTGCTCTTGAGGACCTCAAGTATCTCGTCGTCGAAATGCAGCCCTGCCGTTGGCGCCGCCACAGCGCCTGCTTCTTTGGCATAGACGGTTTGATATCGCTCCCGGTCAGACTGGTCATCATCCCGCTCCATGTACGGCGGCAACGGCATGTGCCCGATACGTTCCAGCACATCAAGGACCGGCTCAAGGCCCTCGTATACAAATCGGAAAAGTGCGTCTTCCCGGCCCACCATGCGCAGAGCAGTGCCATCTTCCAGGAGGACCTTCTGGCCTTCTTTAACAGCCTTTGAGGCACGGGCGTGGGCCAGCAATTCAAACTCACCCAACAGGCGCTCCACCAGAATTTCAACACGGCCACCGGATTCCTTCTGGCCAAACAAGCGGGCCGGAATAACACGGGTGTTGTTGAATACCAGAAGATCGCCAGGCTGCAACAGGCCGGGGAGATCGGTGAAGTTCAGGTGTTGGGTCTGGCCGGTATGGCCTTCAAGTGCCAGCAGTCGGGACGCACTGCGTTGCTTGAGCGGGTAACGGGCGATGAGCTCGTCCGGCAGGTCAAAATGAAAATCGGAGACGTTCATGGGCCGGCTATTCACGATGCCGCAGGTTGCGGCCAATAAGTGGTAGCGGCGGGCGGACTCGAACCGCCACGGGTTTTACCCCAACGGATTTTGAATCCGTCGTGTCTACCAATTTCACCACGCCGCCATCGGAGAGTGGGAGGATTATACTGAGCCTGAATCTGAAAGCAACCGGGCGGGGAGTAAAAATCTCCTACCGCCTCAGCCAATTACAGACGATCAAACAAAGAGAGCCTGGAGATCTGCGCAAACGACTGCTGGGCGGCCTGTAACACAAAGCTCTGGAAGCTCAGGTTACTGATGGCCTCGGCATAATCCACGTCTTGCAACTGTGAACGTATTTCCTTGGTGTACAGCCCCGAATCCTCCAGAAATGACGAAGTGGATTCGATGGCATTCAACCGGCCACCCAGTTCAGTTTGCTTGAGAATGATGGACTCCTGGCCGTTGTCCAGGTTAGTCAACGATTCCGCAATGAGCGCATCGTACTCGGCGCTGGATTTTGGTGTCGCCTTGTCGATGCTGTCCAGACCAGCGATCAGTTTCTCGATGGTGCCGAAGATGGACTGCTTGTCGCTGATACCCAGTGTAAATTCGTCACCATCGGCGGCATCGTTAACGGTCATACGCAGACCAGCGACCACAAACTCCTCACCAGGCACCGCCGGCGAGGGTTGTGTCGTCAAAATCGTGCCTGTACGCGGATCCTCCACTTCGATATTCAGATTGCCGCCACCAACATCAATCACCCTCACCGTCAGGTCATCGGGAACCGCCGGGCTGAACGCGTCTTTCAGGTCTTTCGGTGCAATCAGCTCCAACCCGGACACATAACCCTGGGCAGCAACACCGGTGCCCGTGCCGTCATCCGAACCAGTAACAGAAACCGCCGCTGGCACGTTCACAAAAATACCCTTGCCATGGTCGCTGATCGGAACTGTCACGCCGTCATCTATTTCGAGTACCCGCTGGCCCTCATCACCCTGATATTTCCAGGCGCCAAAGTCGTCCTTGGCGAATGCAGGGGTACTGCCCTGAAAGCCGCTGAAAATGTATTCACCGGAGGCATCCCGGGTGTTGGCAATGTTCGCCAGCTGGCCCAGCCGCTCTTTCAGCTCTGCTGAAATGGATTGGCGATCGTTGGCAGATAACGAGCCGCTACCCGCCTGAACGGTCAGTTCCCGCACCCGCTGGATGATATCCACCGCGCTGGACAGGGTGCTCTCCTCCTGCTTGATGCGGTTGTCGGCGAGGTTGGCGTTGCGCTCGTAGGTCTCAATGCGCTTGACCTCCTGATTGAGCTTCAGAATGCGCGCCGCAGCCACTGGATCATCGGAGGGCCGGTTGACCTTTTTGCCAGTGGAAATCTGCTCCTGGGTTTTCACCAGGTTGCTGTTCACGTCCTGCATCCGGCTGATGCCGCCAGAGAAAATCTGCTGAGATGAAATCCGGATCATTTTCGTTTACCTCGCCTTACCGGAAGCTCTGCAACAAGGTGTTGAACAGATCCTGCGCTACAGACATAACCTGTGCCGACGCGTTATAGGCCGCCTGATACTGAATCAGCTTGCCGGCTTCCTCATCCAGGTTCACGCCGGAGATCGATTCACGTTGGTTATTGGATTGCTCCAGTAACGTTTTGCCAGCCTCTTTATCAAGCTGGCTCTGGCGTGTTTTGACGCCGATATCCTCGACCAGGCCCGCATAGCCCTCGGTGAAGCTTTGCCGGCCACCGTTCAACGTATTGGCGGTACCCAAGGCAGCCAGCAGCTCAGCATTTCGGTTGTCGGAGATGCCATTGCTATTATAGCCAATGGTGAACACATCACCGTCGGCCGGCTCGCCGGTCATTTCGAACTGGTAGCCCTGATAGAGGTCGCCGGCGGTCGGATCGTTACTGAAAATGGTGTTGATCCGCTGCGGATCATAGGCCAGGTTCGCAGGATTCAACGGGTCACCATTACCATCAAATATGGTGTAGGTAACGTCGGTGCCATCATTGCTGAATCGTATCTCCAATGGCCCGTTCGCCAGCTCGCCCCGGGTTTCAAACCCCGGCAACAGGGCATTGGTGTTCGGGTTGCGAACGTTCAGCATGTTGCCCTGATTGATCTTGGCTGTCCCGAGGTTGGCGTCATCCGCGCTAGCCCGGATCGGGCTGGCGAACGCCAGATCTTCTTCCCGCAGAACGTTCAGCTTAATATTCTCAGCGGCATTTCGACTCGGCTGGATCAGGTACTTGTCGCCCGCATTGAACTGCCCGCCTTCCACCCGGATATTAAAACCGGGCATGGAAATCTCGGACTGTACCGGGTCTGGCAGTCGGCCCTGGTTGACGGTTTTGCCAGTGGCGGAATCGATCAGCTCGAAGTTGCGGCCGTCGCCACTGAACTGCAATGTCCAGGTGCCCGCTGGTAAAAGGCTGCTATCGGTAATCTCAACCGCCAGCTGGCCATTTTTGGGATCTGCATTGTTAGCGTTGGGCACAACTCTACTGCGCTGAAGCCCGATGTCGTTAACATCCGTAAAGAAGTTACCGCCCAGATCACCCTCAAGATCCATCCCGATTTCATGCTGATGGTTGATGGACGCTGAAATCGCAACGGCCAACCGCCCCAACTCATCAAACGCGGGTTTCAGGGCCTCCTGGTCAAACCGGCGCAGGCCGCCGAGTTTGCCGCCATTGATCTGCTCATCCACCTGCAGGGTGCGGCCACTGGTGGTCAGGGTGAACTCCAGGCGGGTGGGGTCTTCTGCACTGGTCCGGGTGGCAAACTCGGAGGCATTGGCGCCGGTTACCAGCGACAAGCCATTAGCCAGTGACACATTCACCTGGCTACCCTCTGTCTGGGTAACCCGAATGCCCACCAGTTCCGACAACTCCTTGAGCTTCTGATCCCGCTTGTCCATCAGCTCCAGGGGCATCTTGCCCTGGGCCAGGCCCGGAGACTCAGAAATAGCCAGGTTCAGATCGGCGATGCTCTTGAGCAGGGAATTGGCGTCTTTCACGCCCTGCTGCATCTGGGTTTTAACCGATTCCCGTTGCTGGATAAATTCCTGGTTGAGCGCCTGGAAGCGATTCACCACCTGCTGGGCCTCACTAAGCACCAGCTGGCGTTGAGGCAGTGAAGCCGGGTCTTCCGCTGCATTCTGCAGGGCCGCGAAGAAATTGTTCAGGGCGTTGTTCAACCCTGTGCTTTCGCCCCCCAGCAGGTTATCCAGCCGGGTCAGCTCAGCGTTCAGGGCGTTCTGCTCCCCGAACAGCGTGCTGTCTTCCCGCAACTGCTGGGTCAGGTACTCATCCGCCAGCCGGCGAATGTTTGAAATGGACACCCCGCTGCCAATGGTACCGGCACCCGTACGCCGCCCTTCCTGGGTATCGAATTGCACTTCCTGCCGGCTGTAACCCGGAGTGTTTGCATTGGTGATGTTATTGGCGGTGGTGTTCAGCGCTGTCTGATGACTGAGCACCCCGGTCAAACCGATTCCGATCAACCCTGCCATGATGCTTTACTCCCTCGGCACGTCGCTGTTCATGGACAGCGTCATCAGAGAATCCCTGTTCATAATCCGGCGAATCTTGGAACCATACTCCGGATCAGTTGCATAGCCGGCTTCCTGAAGTTTGTCTGCAAAGACTTCAGGCTGATCGGCTGACGACAGCACATCCCGGTACCGGGGGTTGCTGTTAAGGAAATCCACGTAATCCCTGAAGCTCGCCTCGTAATCCGGGTAGGCCCGGAAATCGGCGCGCTCCTTCATGGGTACTCCCCCACGAAACTCGGTGGTGGTAATGGTCACGGCGTCACCACCCCAGCGGGTATCGGCCTTGATACCGAACAGGTTGAAACTGGGCTGGTCGCCATCCCCTTTGATCATGTGGCGCCCCCAGCCGGTTTCGAGTGCCGCCTGGGCCACCATCAACCTGGGGTCGATGCCGCTTTCTTTACCGATGCGCTCGGCAAATGGCATCAACTCGGCCACGAAGTGCTCCGGTGATTCAAAGGTCAATGGTAACTCTGCCGCCGTCGCGGTTTGCTCTGGCTGCTTCTGTTCGGCCGCCTGAGTCATTTCATCGATGGCCTTCAGCTGCTCCGGCAAGTTGCGGGATATCGCCGGCACACTGCGGTCATAGTCCGCCAGGGTGGCCTTGTGCCCCGCCAGCCGCTCGCCATTACTGGCCATGCCGGGTACATCGCGGCTCAGCTGCCTGACCAGCGCCTCCGCAAGACCTGTTCCACTGCCGCCAGACATGCTCAAACTGACCTGGCTGTCGAACATGTCCCGGTAGAACTCTGACTCGTTGCTGTTGAGGTAATTACCCTCGGCAAAGGCCTCCCCGGCCTTACGCATGGATTTCAGCATCTCCGCCAGAAACAGACTTTCAAACTGGCGCGCCACCTGCTCAAGGGCTGCCTGTTTATCCGATCTCGCCTGGGCCTTCAGGGCATTCAGCCCACTGAAGTCGGTATAGATCTCGGCCTGTTTTACGCGATAGTCCTGCATGGCTACACCTAGATCACGATCAGCTCGGCACGCAGAGCGCCGGCCGTTTTCAGAGCTTCAAGCACCGCCATGACATCCCCGGGTGCTGCTCCCACCTGGTTAACGGCCTGAACGATCTCGTTAAGGGTGGTCGCCGGGCCAAACTGGAACATTCTCGCCGGGTCTTCAGTCACTGCTATCTGGGTGTTTTGCTGCAACGCAGTGTCACCCTGGGCAAACGGATTGGGCTGCACCACCTCCGGGTTTTCCTGAATGGTCACCGTCAGGTTGCCGTGGGTGACCGCCGCCGGGCTGACCCGAACGTTCTGGCCAACCACTATGGTGCCGGTTCGGCTGTTGATCACCACCCTGGCGGCTTCTTCAGCCGGCTCCACTTCGATGTTCTCAAGAATCGACAGGAAGCTGACCCGCTGGGATGGGTCGCGGGGAGCCCGCACGGAAATGGCTGTCGCATCGTGGGCATAGGCCATATCCGGCCCCAGCGTATCGTTAATGGCTTCCACTACCCGCCGAGCGGTGGTGAAGTCGGCCCGCATCAGGTTGAAGGTGATGGTGTCACCCCGGGTAAACGGAGACTCGACTTCCCGCTCGATGGTGGCACCGTTGGGAATCCGGCCTACACTGGGCACGTTCACGGTAATCCGGGAACCGTCCTGCCCCTGGGCGCCGAAACCGCCTACCACAAGACTGCCCTGGGCCATGGCATAGACTTGGCCGTCAGCGCCTTTGAGCGGTGTCATCAGAAGTGTGCCGCCCCGCAGGCTGTCTGCGTTACCAATGGAAGATACCGTAATATCCAGCTCCTGGCCGGACTTGGCGAATGGAGGCAGTGTGGCACTCACGGTGACCGCGGCGACATTTTGCAGGTTCGGGTTAACGCCATCCGGCAGCGTGATGCCGAACTGATTCATCATGTTGCGGAAGGTCTGGTTGGTGAACGGCGCTTTATCGCCGGTACCGTCCAGGCCCACCACCAGGCCGTAACCGATCAGCTGGTTGTTACGAACACCTTTTACCTTGGCCAGATCCTTCAGGCGGTCAGCCATCACCGGCGAGGCACACACTGCCAGCAACGCGAACACGGCAATCATTCTGCGCATCATAGCGGCCACCACTCACTGTTGAAGAACCGCGCCAGCCAGCCCATCTGGTTAGCCTGGTCGAAATCACCGGTGCCGCCATAGGCAAAGCGGGCATCCGCTACCCGGTTGGAGGCCACGGTATTATCCGGCTTGATATCCTGCGGCCGCACCATACCGGTCAGGCGTATGTACTCGTCGCCGTTGGTCAGCGACAGCCACTTTTCACCACGAACGCGCAGGACACCGTTGGGCAGAACTTCCGTGACGGTGACGGTGATGCTGCCGGCCAGGCTGTTGCTCTGGTCCGCCTCTGCAGAACCGTTGAAGTCCCGCTCAAAGTTCGCCCTGGCATTCAGGCCAATGTTGGCCTTACCAAAGATGCTCGGCTCCGGAATGTTCAGCTCCTGGTCTTTGGTGATACTGGTTTCGGCGCTCTTGCTGGCACGGGTTGATTCCTGCAGGGTCACAGTCAACACATCACCGATGTTCAGGGCCTTGGTATCGCCGTACAGGTTGTAGTTACGGGCCGGCTGGAAAATGGCGCCGGAGTCCGGGTCACGCTGCATCATGGCCTGGGCGCGCACCGGTGCGTATGCCGGGTCGTCTGGCAGTGCCCGTGGGCGACTCATGGCGGTGCAGCCCTGCAGAACAATCAGCACACCCACCAGTGCCAGGGTGGCGAACCGTTCTTTCTTGAAGGTGTGATGAATGATGTTCATAACTTACCCGATGTTATTGGTAATGAACTGGAGCATCTGATCGGTGGTCGAGACCACCTTGGAGTTCATCTCATAGGCCCGTTGGGTGGTGATCATATTGACCAGTTCTTCCACCACTTCGACGTTGGATGACTCAATGGTGCCCTGCTCGATATTTCCCAGACCGGCCAGGCCAGGCTCACCCTCTGCCGGATCGCCACTGGCGTTGGTTTCCTTGAACAGGTTGTTGCCGATGGCCTGCAAGCCCTGAGGGTTGATGAAGTCCACCAGGGTGATCTGGCCAAGGTTGATTGGCGCAGCCTGGTCATCGGTCACCACAGTGACGGTGCCATCCTTACCAATCGTGATGTTGGTCGCGTCTTCCGGCACGTTGATGTTGGGTTCCAGCGGGTAGCCATCCGGCGTTACCACATCACCGTCGGCATTCAACTGGAACTGACCATCCCGGGTATAGGCAATCTGGCCATCCGGCAGCTCAATCTGGAAGAAGCCACGGCCATTCACGGCCAGGTCCAGCGGCTGATCGGTAATCTGCAGGTTGCCCTGGCTGAACTGCTTGGCAGTGCCAACCACCCTCACCCCGGTACCCAGTTGCAGGCCAGACGGAAGCTCGGTGTTCTCAGTGCTCAGACCGCCCGGCTGCCGGTTGATCTGGTACAGGAGATCCTGGAATACCGCCCGGTCACGCTTGAAGCCCGTGGTGTTCACGTTTGCCAGGTTGTTTGAGATGGTGGACATGTTGGTGTCCTGTGCGCTCAACCCGGTTTTGCTGACCCAAAGTGCTGGATGCATTGCTCTACTCCTTACCCGCCGGCTGCAGCGGCGATTCTTTGCCGCTTGTGGCCAGTGGATGATCTGATCTCAGTGTTATCAAAGGTTCTGCAACAGTCGTGCCGCAGCCTCGGAATTCTCGTTAGCAGTCGACATGACCTTCACCTGCATCTCGTACTGACGGGATAACTGCAGGTTGGCAATCATTTCTTCCACAGCATTAACGTTCGAACTTTCCAGAAAACCAGTGGCGACGCGCATAGCGGCATCCGGCGGCTCCGGGCCATCGAGGGCCTGGTCCGGCTTACGGCGGATGAATCCATCCAGCCCCTTCTCGAGGGCATTGCCGGGCGGGTTCACCAGTTTCAGGCGGTCCACTTCAACCAGCTGATCCGGCGGGCCACCCACGGGCACAATAGAGATGGTGCCATCTGCCCCCACCTGCAGGTTGTCAAAGGGCGGCAGGGCCACGGGGCCACCATTGCCCAGCACCAGCTCACCGCTGGCGAGGCGAACCAGGCCGTTTACATCCACCTGGAGGCTGCCGCTGCGGGTAAACACCTCTTCACCCAGATCGTTCTGCACTGCCAGCCAGCCATCGCCCTCTACGGCAACGTCCAGCTTGCGACCGGTGTCCATCAGGGCGCCGGCAGAGAGATCGGTGCCGGGGCGCTCGGTCATGGCGTAGGCGCGGGTGGGGTGGTGTTCACCAAAGACAGGCATACTGCGGGCCTGGGCAAAATCCTTTTTGAAACCGGTGGTGTTCACGTTTGCCAGGTTATTGGCATGGGCACGCTGGGCCAGCATGTTCTGCTTGGCGCCAGACATTCCAATATAAAGGGCTTTGTCCATGGGCAAACTCCTGCCGGAATTTTGACTGTTTCCAGTCATCCTGCAGGAGTCATGCCATGTTTATGGGAGGGCGTTACCGGAGGTTGATGATGGTCTGGGTGACCGCATCGGAGGTTTCAATGGTCTTGGCGTTAGCCTGGTAATTGCGCTGGGCAATGATCAGATTCACCAGCTCTGCGGAGAGGTCCACATTGGACTCTTCCACCGAGCTTGCCTTAATGGAACCCAGGGTACCGGTATCCGGTGCGCCGATAATCGGCTGGCCAGACTCAAAGGTTTCCACCCAGGTGGTCTCACCCACCGGTGACAGCCCATTGGTGTTGTTGAACGATGCCAACGCCACCTGCCCCAATGATTTGGATTGCCCGTTGGTATATCGGGCAAAGATCACACCCTGGTCAGACACGTCCAGGCCAGACAAACGGCCGGTGCTGTAGCCGTTCTGGCGCTGGTCGTTGACACCGAAATTGGCGCCGTACTGGGTGGTATTCCCAAGGTCCACCACGAAGGCTGAGGTTGTAGGCGGCTCGGGAATCGGTGTAACAACCTCTTCACCCGGCAGTGGTGGGCCATCTGCGCCATTCGGTTCACCGTTCGGGTCTTTCGGAATCCAGTCGGTAACCACAATCTCGCCGTTCGGATCACCGTTGATAGACTGCAACGTGCCATCTTCGTTGAAGCGTGCCGTGTACGGAGAGGTGTCTGTACCGGCCACCAGCTCACCATCAATCTGCAAATAAACCGACCACTCACTGACACCCACGCCGTTACCAGGCGAAGGATTCTTGACGAAGAACTGGGTCAATTCGTGGGAATTACCCAGGCTGTCAAAGATGGTGGTTGAGGTGGCGTGGTTGTAGGTTCTCTGATCCAGGGGATTGAAGGAATTGGTAATCCGCAGGTCGCCACCGGCGAAGGCATCGGCAATCTCGCTGCTCGCGCCAGCCGGAAGAATATCCTGAACCGTGCGATCAGACTGAATATTCACATCGCCCTGGAATACCTCAAGCGCCTGGTTTACCCCGGCATCGGTGCTGGCGAAACTGATACCCACATTAGAACCACGGTTATCAATAATCCGGATATCGCTTCCACCATCAACCAGGGAGGCAGACAGGCTTGTGGCGCTAGAGGCGTTGATGGCGTCTACCAGCCCCTGCAATGAACTGACTCCGCTGAGTGAGATAGGCACATTCTGGCCATCCAGCTCTATCCGGAATTCAGTATCGCCGGCCGCTAATGCATCTTCCAGATCAGTAATCGAGAATTCCTGACCAAGGGTGACCGCCGTGGTGGCAGAGGCCGACAACCCGCGCTGCTGATTGATGATGCCCGCAGCGTCTCTCGCGGTGGAACCGGCAGAGATGGTGATGTCGGGCGAATTGGTGCCATCTGAATAGGCGATACGGAACACATCGTCTACGGTCAGATCACCCATGGAAACCGTTTGGAAGTCCACCACCCGGCTTTCCAGCACAGATTGCCGGGAGTCCAGGTTCAGATCGGATCGCAAATTGGTGGTACGGCGTGGCGCCAGGTTATCCGTTTCAATCTGCAGATCACCCCGAATACCGGACAGGTTGCCGTCGTTATCTGCAGTAAAACCCTGAACCCGCATGTTCTGGTTATTGGTCACAAAACCGTCTTTATCGATTCCAAACTGGCCAGCCCGAGAGTAGCGAATCTCGCCATTGTTATTCAGGATAAAGAAACCATCACCACTGATGGCCATGTCCAGGCCATTATCGGTAAAGCTGATGTTGCCCTGGCCAAAGGACTGCTTGACGTCCTGAACGCGCACACCATCACCGATCGGGTTAGTGCCGCCACTCAGAAAGCCGCTGGCGTACAAATCACCGAACTGTACCTTGCTGCCTTTGAAGCCCACCGTGCTGGCGTTGGCAATGTTGTTGCCGGTGACATCCAGATCGACCGAAGCTGCCCGAAGGCCGCTCAAACCTGTGTTAAATGCCATGACTTATACCTCCTGGTCTGACACCGGATCAGTTAATTTGTTTGACGTCGGACAGGGCAATGGAACCCATACCGGCAAGATTGAGGGTAATGGAACCGCCCTTACCCAGGGACACACTGTCCACATTGGCGCTAACCATGGTGCCGAGCTGTTCAGGACCGGACGGATAAGAGCCCTGCGCGACAATCTGGTACGGTCCAGGCGGCAAAGGATTGCCGTTGCCGTCCTCGCCATCCCAACGGAACGACACCACACCGGCCTGGCTACTGCCCATATCAATCTGGCGAACCAGCTCACCACTCTGGTTCATTACCGACAAGCGCAGCCCACCGGTAGATGCTGGCACTTCGATGGTTCCGGTAATCTCGCCATCATTACCCAAAATTCCCACATTGGAAGGAGCAAGAACGGTCTTGCCAACCATTGCAGACGCCTGCAGCGCCTGGCTGGAACGGAACTGTCCGGCCACATCCTCAACGGTACTCGACAGGTTCTGCATTTCTTCCAGAGAGCTGAACTGCGCCAGCTGAGCGATGAAATCACCGTTGTCCTGAGGGTCAAGCGGGTTCTGGTTCTTCAACTGGGCAAGCATCAGCTCCATGAAAGCATCTTTGCCAAGTTCGCTGCCGCCACGGGCTTTGTCGTCCTGCTTGATCTGATACTGGCTCAGTACGTCTGAGGCCGATGCGGAATTCACTGCACTCATGACTCACTCCTCACTATTTACTGCTGACCCAGCGTCAGGATTCGTTGCATCATGGACTTGGCAGTGTTCATGACGTCCACATTCATCTGGAAGCTGCGGGAGGAAGACATCATGTCTGCCATTTCCTCAACCACATTCACATTCGGGTAGAACACGTAACCGTCTTCATTGGCAGCGGGATGGTTGGGCTCGTAGCGCATCTGCAACTCTGCATCGCTCTCCAGGATTCCCTCAACCCGTACACCGGCACCGGGGCCGTCGTCCAGGCTGGTGCCGAAGCCCTGCTTTTGATCCGGGTTCAGCATGGCCTGCTGAATAGCGGCGAAGACTGGTTTGCGTGCCCTGTAGGCATTCTCGGTGCTGGAACTGGCAGTCTCGGCGTTCGCAATGTTGGAAGCCGTGGTATTCAGCCGCAGGGATTGTGCGGTCATGCCGGAACCGGCGATGTCAAAAATGTTGCCCAGTGACATGGCAATCTCCTCAAATCGTAAATGACTGCGGCTTACTCACCCTTCAGGGCTTTGGTCAATCCGGAAAACTTGCTGCTCAGAAACTGGAAGCTGGCCTGGTAGTCCATGGCATTGCGCATGAAGCGGCTCTGCTCTTCCTGGGCATCCACGGTATTACCATCGACAGACGGCTGGTGCGGATTGCGGTAAAGCAACTCGCCGTCACTGCCGGGGCTGGAGGTGTCCATGTGGCCATGGTGAGTGGTCGCCATTTGCAGACCACTGACCGACTCCTGGGCTTTCTGCATCATCGCCCTGAAATCGATATCCCGTGCCTTGTAGCCCGGGGTATCGGCATTGGCCAGGTTGTTGGCGAGTACTTCCGCACGCTGCACCCGGGCCTGAAGTGCGTGCTCGTGAATACCCAATGCCTTATCAAATGTAATTGCCATGACTGCCTCCGGAATTCTGCACCGGCACCGCTTGAACGGCGGCTTGCCGGATTTGCGTTCTGGAAGAGTCAAAGCAAAGGTGGTGCCAGTTTTCAAGAGTGCTTGGGCGCCAGGGCTTCTAGAGGGATGCGATCAGATTTTGAGCGGCAACGGAGAAGGGTTCAGAGCAAAGGCGGCAAACCATTTCCCTTGGCGGTTAAACGGATTGCCGCTATCAAAACATCAGCGGGAAGCTCACCAACTTTCCTGGCGCCCGGGCCCACGCCAGACCTTTACAAAATCCCCGGTAGCCGGGCGTGGCACTGAAGGTTTCTCAACCGACACCGTACCGGCATACAGGAAGCCGACGACCGTTTCCCCGGGCTCTAAACCCAAACCTTCAAGCACATCGGGATGGTAGGCCACACCCCCGGTGCGCCACATCACGCCAAAACCAGCATCCTGCAGGGCAAGGCCGAGAAAGCTCATGCCCGATGCGGCAGACATAAGCTGTTCGACCTCCGGCACTTTCGGGTGGGATTTGGGCGTTGCGATTCCTACGATCACCATCGGTGCCCGCAGCGGCGCCCGCCGGGCTTTCTCGATTTCCTGCTCACTGGCGCTATCAGGACATGCCTTGGCGAACAGGTCTCCCAGGGCCTGCCGGGCATCCCCTTCCACCACAAGATAGCGCCATGGCCTCAGTAAGGCATGGTCCGGTGCCCTGGCGGCACACTGAAGGGCCACATCAACTATACTCCGCGGCGGTGCCGGGTCTTCTAATCGGGGTTCGGATGCTCTTTTGAGTAAAAATCGGGTTACAGACGTCATACTGGCTCACAGTCAAGATGGCTGTATCTGTTGCCCTAAGGGCAAAGATGCCTCAGCGAATTGTGGGTTATACGTAATACTGTTAACCTTTAGTAGTAACTACACATAGAAAAATAACCACCAACAACGATAACGTGTTCGGCGGCATACAATGAGTGACCAACAAGCTTTTCGCAACTGCAGGGCCCTGTATTCCTGCCACCGGGAAGACTCGGTTCTGACATGATGAGCGCACAGGCCGATTTGCGCAATGTCGCCAGCAGCGCGGGTAAACTCGCTTCCGCGGACATCCACGACCACACCGTGGCCATTCCGCCCATGCCGGATTATAACGGCCGAATCATCGCCTACACCGCAACGGCCGCGATTATTGTCGCCGGAATCCTCCAGGGCGTGTTTCAGCAATGGTTGCTGTGGTTTGTGGCCGGCGCACTTACCTGGCCGCACATCGCCCATTTGCTGACCAGGCGTACGTTTCTTCGCCGCTCACCACGAATCCGGCAGAAGATGCTGTTTCTCGACTGCGTTATTGGTGGCACCTTCATCGGACTTATCGGCCTGATTGCCATTCCCTCGGTGTCCATATTGTTAATGCTGATGTTCAGTTGCCTGATTGTGGGCGGTATCCGCCAGTGGCTGTTCGGCACCGTACTCATGCTCGCCTCACTTGCGGCGTCTGCAGCTACCTTTGGCGTTGCCGACAGCCTGCAATCGCCACTGCTGACCAGCATCCTGGCCCTGGCCTCTACCGGCGTCTATATCTGCGTAACCGCCTACTACTCCCACCAGCAGGCCCGCACGCTACTGCTGGCAAAAACCCAGATCCAGAACCAGCGCGAACAGTCCATCGCACTCTCCCACAAGCTATCCAAATACCTGTCCCCGCAGGTCTGGCAATCCATTTTTACCGGCGAGCGTGACGTTCGCCTGGAAACCCAGCGCAAAAAACTGGCCGTGTTCTTCTCCGACATCAAGGGCTTCACCGAACTGTCTGAAGAAATGGAACCCGAAGCCCTGACCGAACTGCTCAATCACTACTTCAATGAAATGTCAGAAGTCGCTCTCCGATACGGCGGCACCATCGATAAATTCGTTGGCGATTCCATCATGATCTTCTTTGGCGACCCGACCAGCCGCGGCCAGCGAGAAGATGCTTTCGCCTGTGTGTCGATGGCTATCGATATGCGCAAGCATATGAAGATCATGCGCCAGAAATGGCGAAGCCAGGGTATCAAAACCCCGCTTGAGATCCGTATGGGTATCAGCACCGGATACACCACGGTGGGCAACTTCGGCGCCGAAAACCGGATGGACTACACCATTATCGGCAAGGAGGTGAACCTGGCCAGCCGGCTGGAAAGCCTCGCAGAACCTGGCGAGATTCTGGTGTCCTACGAGACCTTCTCTCTGATCAAAGATCGCATCATGTGCCGGGACAAAGGCGAGATCACCGTGAAGGGCTTCGGCAAGCCGGTGCCCATTTACGAAGTGGTGGACTTCCGCCGGGATATGGGCCCGAACCGTAGCTTCCTCGAGCATGAACACAGCGGCTTTGCCATGTACCTGGACTCCGACAAGATCACCGAAAGGGAACGCAGAGACGTACTCGCCGCCCTGGAAGACGACGCCGACTAACTACTGCCGGACCAACCTCGGTCCGGCATCACCCTCTGCACGGGTACTGCGCCACGGGTTGATATCCAGCCCTCCACGCCGCGTGTACCGGGCACAAACCATCAATTCCGTTGGCTGGCACCGGGCCATCAAATCCGTAAACACGGTTTCCACACAGTGCTCATGGAAATCCTGCTTCTGGCGGAAACTGACCACGTAACGCAGCAAACCCGCACGGTCTATCTTCGGGCCGGTATAACGAACGAACACGCTGGCCCAGTCAGGCTGACCAGTGACCGGGCAATTGCTTTTCAGCAGGTGGGAACACAGCTGTTCGCTGACCACTTCCTCGCCAGCGCTGAGTGAATCTGCAGAGTATTCGTAAACCACATCGTCTACCGGCTCGTCATCAATCAGCTCATAGCCCTGCGGCCGACCTTCCGCAGGCGCGGATTCGTCGACACTGAACAGCCGCACAGTCACGGCGGCACCACAGGCACTGGACAGGTCTGCGGTAATGGTCTCGGCAACCTGATCCGCCGATGAGAACACCGCCTGGTTCAGGGAATTCAGGTAGAGCTTCAGGGATTTGCTTTCGATAATCGACGGCGACGCCGCCGGAAAACGGATCTCCCCCCAGGCAACCGCTGGCACGCCGCCCGGGCGCAACCAGGATATCTCCCACGCCTGCCAGAGGTCCTCACCAAACCATGGCCAGCGGCCATCCTCCAGCCCGATACGGCGGCGGTTTTCCTCACGGGCAACCGGGAACAACAGGGACGGATCGTACTGATCCGGATAGTCGCTGGACTTACCCAGCGGCGCATTGTGCAAAGCCATAGTTTTTCCTGAAACCTGTCAGTGGCGGATACCCTTGCCCCGGGCAAGCATACGCAGTGCAATGGTCGCCAAAAGGACAATGAAAACCAGAATCATACCAAGGGAGACAAACGGATTAACGTCTGAAACACCCAGTATGCCGAAGCGGAAACCATTCACCATATAGAGTATAGGGTTGGCCATCGACACGCCCTGCCAGAACCCCGGCAACATATCGATGCTGTAGAACACCCCACCAAGGTATGTCAGTGGTGTCAGCACAAACGTGGGCACAATGGAAATATCATCAAACTTGGTTGCCAGCATGGCATTGATAAAGCCACCCAGGGAAAACAACGCCGATGTCAGGAATACCGTCACCACCACCATGGGCAGGCTGTGAATCGATAACCGGGTGAAGACAAGAGACAGCAAGGTAACCACCAGGCCAATACTCAGCCCCCGGGCCATACCGCCCGCCACGTAACCGGCCAGGATAGTCCAGTTGGGAACCGGCGACACCAGAAGCTCCTCAATGCTGCGCTGAAACTTCATGGAAAAAAACGATGACACCACGTTGGCGTAGGAGTTGGTGATCACCGCCATCATGATCAGCCCCGGCACAATGAACTGCATATAGTCAAACCCACCCATTTCACCAATGCGCGAGCCGATCAGGTTGCCGAAGATAATAAAATACAGCGTCATGGTGACCGCAGGCGGCAACAGAGTCTGGGGCCATATCCGGGTAAACCGGCGAATCTCTCGAAGTACAATGGTACAGAATGCGGTCCACAAAGCATGCAAGGTCACGCCGTCACCTCCGCCTGCCGGTTGGTCTCACGGGCGTTATCTTCCACCATGCGCACGAACAGCTCTTCCAGCCGGTTGGCTTTGGTGCGCATGCTGATTGCCTTGATGCCCTGCTTTTCCAGCTCAACAAAGAGGGCGTTCAGGCCCTGCCCTTTGGCCACCTCGGCCTCCAGTGCCCCGTCGTCGTTGAGTTCGCAATGAAAGCCTTCGAGCTCCGGGGCGGCATCAACGGGCTGCTCGAGATCCAGCACGAATGTTTCCACACTCAGCTGTTTAAGCAGCTCGCGCTTGCTGGTGTGCCGGATAATCTCCCCGTGGTCAATGATCGCAATATTGCGGCAAAGCGCCTCGGCTTCTTCAAGATAATGAGTGGTCAGAATGATCGTGGTGCCCTGGCGGTTCATTTCTTCCAGGAACTGCCACATAGAACGGCGCAGTTCGATATCAACGCCGGCGGTGGGCTCATCGAGAATCAGCAGGCGTGGTTCATGCACCAGCGCACGGGCAATCATCAGCCGCCGCTTCATACCGCCAGACAGCATCCGCGACGGGGTGTCGCGCTTGTCCCACAAGCCCAGTTTCCGGAGGTACTTCTCCGCCGAGATCCTGGCCTGCTTGAGTGGAATGCCGTAGTAACCGGCCTGGGTGGTGACTATGTCGAAGACCTTTTCAAACTGGTTGAAATTGAACTCCTGTGGCACCACTCCAAGGTTCAGCTTCGCGGCGGACAGTTCGGTATCGATGTCATGGCCGAACACCTTCACCCGCCCACCGGATTTGTTCACCAACGAAGACACAATGCCCAGGGTGGTGGATTTTCCAGCACCATTCGGGCCCAGAAGTGCGAAAAAATCGCCTTCCTGTACCCGAAGATCAATCCCCTTAAGCGCCTGAAAGCCACTGCTGTAGCTTTTGACCAGCCCTTCAATTTCCAATGCGTAGGTCATAACCAAACCGTTATCTGAGAGGAACGTGTGCCGAAACCGGCAAATAGGTAGAGAGCTAGGTGATTGTGGCGATCTGACGAAAATCAAGGGGGGTGAGCACAACCAGGCAGACCACCGGCAAACGCAGAAACTGCGACAGGTTTCCCGATATACCTCTGCCGCCCTCCCTATAATGCTGTTACAACAACTTACAAAAAGCCTGACACCCGGCACCGGATGCGCCAGGCCAACGCGAAGGGATTGTACGACACACTATGAGATTCGTTCACCTCACCCGCCTGCTCTTACCTTTTTCCGCTGCATTTGTTCTGGCAGGTTGCCTGGACAGCGGTGGCAGTTCCGGCTCAGACGACACCAGTACCGGGCGTGTGCACTTCCTGGGGGTTAGTGGTCTCGTTTACCAAACCGCCAGCCAGGCCGGTACAACGGACGATCAGGGCCGTTTCCGCTACTATCCCGGCGAAACCCTGTCGTTCAATGTTGGCAATCTGCCCATTGTCTCTGACGTTCCGGCACGGGAATACGTAACCTTTCTCGAATTTCTGCCAGAGACCCGGGACGCCCTCAACACCCCCGGCGTGAATGACGAGGAACTTCGGGATCACACCATCAGCGAACAACAGCAGCTCAACAACATCACCCTGCTGAACATGACGCGGTTTCTGATGGCCCTGAACTGGACAGAGAATGTACCTGAAGGCTCAGGCATTGATATACGCACAAGAGTCGTCGACCAGTTAAACGCCGCCCTGGACAACCCGGACCTGCCCAACGCCCTGAATTTTAACGTCAACCAGGCGGAGTTCACCGCAGAAGACTCACCCGCCAATCAACTACTGGCGCAGATCTGCTTCTACCCGGAGGACGACGAGCTTTGCTCCGCCCCACCCACAGACGACGACATCAACAACGCACCGCCACGGCCGGAAAACGACGACGACATTGATCCAGATACCGACTATCGGGAAGACCTGGAAAACCTGCGTAACCGGATTCTCCAGGCCGTACGGACCCTGGAAGATGCAGACAACGAACGGGCCAGAACCTATCTACGCCGGGAGCTGAATGCCATCACCCGGGAAATCGGGCGCCGCTATTACCTGGCAGACCATAAAGCCAACCATGCCGCCAGCGACACCGAAATCAAGACGGTTGCAATCCGCAAGATCGGTGGGGAGCCAGAACTAGCTCAGTTGGAGGCAATCAGCAAACGGGAGCAGGATGTCGTTGTCCACTCCTGGAGCTGGCAAGACGCAGACGTAGACTACTTTGTGGCCGGGCCCAGTGGCGGAGAATCGGAGCTGCTGATCAACTTCAGACCAGGCAACACCTACCGCTGGGTACGCAAACAATTGCGGGTTGTTATCGATTGATCAGACTGTTCAGCGACCACCGGAATTCGCCACCGGTAACATCGTAAAGGGCTGGGTCCAATCCCTCTGTTCCGTGGGGCAGGCAGTCCCTTACAGTCACCGCTTCAGAGGCCGGACGGGATTGGTTGAATTTCGCCAGATCAATAATCCTGGCGGTTTTCAGGGGCTGGCAATCCGGGCCTTGCATCACCATCACCCGGGGCCATAGACGACGCTCTGGCGAGTGGGAAACCACAACACCCCGCTGGCCGTCGGACAGCTCCACCAGTGAACCGGTCGGGTAGATACCAATGGCCTGAATAAAGGCCTCAACCAGGTCCTCCTGGAATTCGATATTGCGCATGTCGTACAGCAGGGAAACCGCTTTAGCGGGGGTCAAGGGCTGCTGATCATCACGGGGTGCCGTCATCGATTCAAAAAACTCAGCGATGCCAGCCACCTTGGCCAGCAGCGGAATACGGTCGCCACGGATCCCCTGCGGGAAACCGGAACCGTTGTGACGTTCCCGATGCCCCTGCACCACACTCATCACCGCACGTGACAAGCCGGCGTGTTCAAGCAGTTTCACGCCCCGGGTAACGTAGCTACGATACTCCGCGTATTCTTCCGGCCCGAGTTGATGCTCGCGCATCAGCAGGTCTTTCGGCAGCTCGGTCTTGCCCACCTGAGACAGCAAACAACCGGTGCCAAGATGGTTCAGCAGGCCCTCATTCAGACCAAGCTGACGACCACAGACCAACGCCCAAACGGCGGTATTGATCGCATGGCGATAGATGTAATCGTCATACTGTCGGGTGCGGCTCAGCCACAACAGCGCATCCGGCTGGCGGGCAACACTTGCCACCATTTTACGGGCGACCTCGGCAGCCGGCCGAAGATCCGGCATCTGGCCAGATTGGGCTGTCGCGAATGTCTCCTTAAGCGCTTTCTCGGCATCCGCCAGCAAACGGCGGGAAGCCTTTACTTCTCTCTTGAGCGTGGTGGCGGTCTGGTAGATGACTGGCTCACGAATACTCAACGGAGCCAGTTGCAGCTCCTCCCGGCCGTTGGTACGGCTGGTGGACGCCTTACGGAAGGATTTTCCGGTCTCTTTACTCAGGGCGGCAGAATCCCGGCTCTCAGCCACATCGACCATCACCCACTTGCAGTGGGAAACCAGCGCCCGAATGTCGTTCTGGGAGCGGATATAGAAGCCCTGAATGGGGAACGGGGTCTGATGCCACGGCCGATCCAGGTCAGACACGAACATGCCGACCTCCAGATCATGAACCGCGATTTTCTTCTGCTGGACTCCCACCGCACACCTCAGAAAACTGGATTATTGGATATCAACCAGTTTGCCACTCTGGTTAAAAGACACCATTACAGTTTGGTATCCAAACACCACAGAAAGGAAACAAGGAGTAACGCAAGTTATCAAACCGCAACGAAATGTAGCATCGTGAACGGCATCACAGGCTGAATGCCACACTCGTCAGTCTTCTTTGCACTCACTTTCGTTGAACGATGGCAGGCGGGCGCTGAGCGTGCCCCTGGGAACTTTTCTGGCGTGAACGGTATAAGCAACCGGCGACGGACGCAGATAATCCATGTTTACCTCGTCATCACCCCGCTTAACCACTACAGATTCCGGCCGGCAGCTCACCAGCAGGCCGAAACTCGACCCTATATCGGCGACACCCTGCAGGGTCGCTCCCTGCTCAACCGCTACACACACATCCTTGCCCGTAGCCGGCTGGCCAGTGGCTGCGATTCGGTCTTTCCCAGGCTCACCACAGGCCCTGATACCCTCGCCACAGGCGCCGCTGTCACTGTGGTTCTGGTCAGTGATACGCCACGCCCTTTCGCTGCACTGGGTTTCCAGCCGGATAGGCGTCGCCTTGTTGCTGGCCAGCCACCAGCCGGGGTATTCGGCACTTTGCCAGGACACCCTCACCTGGCGGGTTTCGCCTGCGGAGGTCTCGGCCGGGAACATCGCATAGTGTGTGTAGTAACTGGCGCAGCCGTTCAACACAAGCAATGAACACAACACCGCCACCAACCCGGAACGCCCTGAAAAAGCGAAAGTCATCAGTAAAGCCGTCCTTTCAAAACTCAGACTCGAAGGCTTCCATTATCGGGATTGGGCGGGGACATTCCACGGACTATTCATCATTCTGGTCAAACTGCAGGCCAAAACCGTCGTTGGTCTGCCGCACCACCACCATATCGAGTGTAGGTGCCGGCACCGGCAAACCCTGCACCTGCACGGTTACCTTGTCGCCTAACTGCGGCGCAAAAGGCTCGTCGTTGAGTACGATGAATACGCCTCCGTCCGAGATATCCCGGGTTGAAAACACGAATTCACCAAACTGTTCGTGTACCACCTTAACTTTCGCACTCAAAGCGGTGCGGCTGTGCACTCTGCGATCGTTGTCTACCATACCCCGGGAACCCTGCTTTTGGCCTGTTTTTTATAGTGTTATCAAGCATAACACCATTTTTACACAAATATCCCTCCGGCGTTATTGACTCAAACCGTGATAGCAATGAGAATAGTTGTCGTTTTTAACTGCCTGTGAGTTTATCTATCAGGTGAGCCAGACAAAAGGAAGGAAAACACTATGCGAATGAAACTAGCAGCCGCTGTTGCCATCGCCCTGACCGCCACACCGATGGCTGCCACCGCCGATGGCGAAGTAAACATCTATTCCTACCGCCAGGCTTATCTGCTGGAGCCGCTGTTGAATGCCTTTACCGATGAAACCGGCATCAAGACCAACGTTGTCTTCGCCAAGCAGGGTCTGGCAGAACGTCTGGAACGTGAAGGCCGTAACAGCCCGGCCGACGTGGTTATGACGGTCGATATCTCCCGCATCAACGAGCTGGTTGAAAAAAACCTGGTCGCGGAAGTAGACAGCGACACCGTTAACAAGAACATTCCGGAAAACCTGCGTCACCCGGACGGCAAGTGGTTTGCCCTGACCACCCGTGGCCGCCTGATCTTCACCTCCAAAGACCGGGTTGAAGAAGGCGAGATCAGCACCTACGAAGACCTGACCGATGCAAAATGGAAAGGTCGTATCTGCACCCGTAGCGGCAAGCACCCGTACAACGTAGCGCTGGTGTCTTCCATGATCGCCCATCATGGCGAAGAAAAGGCTCAGGAGTGGCTCCAGGGCGTTAAAGACAACCTGGCACGCAAGCCCCAGGGCGGTGATCGTGACCAGATCAGAGCTATTGCCGAAGGCGTGTGCGACCTTGCCCTGGGTAACAGCTATTACTACGGCAACATGCTGATGGACGAAAACCAGCGCCCGACCGCCGAGCAGGTCAACCTGGTGTTCCCGAACGCTAACGATCGTGGCACTCACGTGAACATCAGTGGTATTTCTCTGACTCAGAGCGCGCCCAACAAGGACAACGCCATCAAGCTGATCGAGTTCCTGTCCTCACCGAGCGCACAGCGCATCTACGCCGAGGCCAACTCTGAGTACCCGGCAAACCCGGAAGTCAAGCCAACCGGCATGGTTGCTGAGTGGGGCGAAATGAACCCGGACACCCTGTCGTTGCAGGAAATCGCCAACAACCGCAACGCAGCCGTTCGCCTGATTGATCGCGTCGACTACGACGGCTAACCAATTGGCGCCGACATCAGGCGCCTATCAGAAAGGGTACCAACAGCACGTTGGTACCCTTTTTAGTGTCTGTTTCAGAGACAGAAATGACCCCCGTCATTGCAGTGAGCCCCCTCAGTATCTAAAATCGCAATTCTTCTCATCACCACTTCCATAACGGGACAAGCATGACCGAGGTCGTTTCCAGTGCCAATCCGGGGCTTTCGCAACCACTTCTGGCCAAACGCACCTCGAAACGATGGATGATCAGTGCCCTGATCACCACGGCCATTGTCGCTTTACCGGTCTTCTCTGTGCTTTACCTGGCCTTGTTCCCTGATGAGAACATCTGGCCACACCTGATGGAAACCACCCTGCCCCGCTACCTCACAACCACCATCAAACTGATGATTGGCGTGGGCATTCTCACATTGATCATCGGGCTTTCCACCGCCTGGGCGGTCACCATGTGCGAGTTCCCGGGGCGAAAATTCTTCGAGTGGGCCCTGCTGCTGCCCTTTGCGGTGCCGGCCTACGTGATTGCCTACGTTTATACCAGCCTGCTCGACTACGCTGGGCCGGTCCAGAAAGCCCTACGGGAATGGTTTGGCTGGCAAAGCGCCGCAGACTACTGGTTCCCGGAAATTCGCAGCCTGGAAGGGGCGGTCCTGATGATCGGCCTGGTGCTGTACCCTTACGTTTACCTATTGGGCCGCGCTGCCTTCATGGAGCAATCGCCGTCGCTGTTTGCGGTCAGCCGCAGCCTTGGCCATTCCGCGATCAGTACGTTTTTCCGGGTAGTATTGCCCATCGCCCGGCCCGCCATCGCGGTAGGCTTGTCACTGGTACTGATGGAAACCCTGAACGACTTCGGCACCGTCGACTTCTTTGCCGTACAAACCCTCACCCTGGGCCTGTTCGATACCTGGATGAATCTGGGCAACCTGGGCGGAGCGGCCCAGATCGCCACCACCATGCTTATGTTCGTGGTGATCCTGGTGACACTGGAACGCTACTCTCGCCGGCGCCAGCAACAATTTGCCGCCCGCGATAACCGCGACCCCATCCACCGCTTTACCATGTCTTTTCCGCGGCAGATGATTTGCCTGGCCGTATGCGCCGTCCCACTGGTATTCGGGTTCATTATTCCGGGCGCCACCCTTGGCTACTACGCCTGGGAATACTTTGATGAAAGCTGGAACCCGAACTTCATTCGCAACACCTTTAACAGCCTGTTCCTGTCTGGTACCGCAGCGCTGACCACCCTGCTGATTGGTGTTACCCTCGCCTACAGCCGCCGGCTGCACAATACCCGGGGCATGCAGGTGCTGATGCGCCTTTCCAGCCTGGGTTACGCCATGCCCGGCGCGGTGCTTGCGGTTGGGGTCATTATTCCTTTGGCCGGTTTCGACAACTGGTTCGATGGCCTGATGCGGGATTACTTTGGCTTCAGCACCGGCCTGCTGCTGAGCGGCACTGCGTTTGCCCTGGTGTTTGCCTACACGGTTCGCTTTTTGGCGGTTTCCGCTGGCAGTGTGGAAAGCGCCCTGCAAAAAATCACACCCAGCATGGACATGGCCTCGCGCTCGCTGGGTCACACACCCGGTAAAACCCTGGTGAAGGTGCATCTGCCCATGCTCAGGGGCACCTTGGTGACAGCGGCCCTGGTGGTGTTTGTAGACTGCATGAAGGAACTGCCCGCCACCCTGATACTGCGTCCATTCAACTACGAAACCCTGGCCACCTACGTGTACCAGTTTGCTTCCGATGAGCAGCTGTACCACAGTGCACTGCCCTCCCTGATCATCGTGCTGGCGGGCATCATTCCGATCATTCTGATGAGCCGGTCCATCTCCAATTCCAGGACCATGACCTGATTTCGGCTGACTCAGAACCTGGCCCATAAACAGAAAGGCCCGGCAAATTGCCGGGCCTTTCTGTTTTCTGCGTTGTGCCTACTGCGATTACTGCCAGATGACCGGCTGCTTCTTCGCGTACCAGCTATCCACTTTCTCCTGGTAGGCGTCTTCAACCACGTTACGCTTGAGCTTCAGCGTCGGGGTCAGGAAGCTGTTCTCGATGGACCACTCATCGCTGACCACAGTAATGAACGCCAGTTGCTCGTGGGGATCAACGGTTTTGTTCACGTCTTTGATCAGCTGAGTGAAGCTCTCTTCAATTTCCTTGCGGAAGCTTTCATCGGCCATCTTCGGGCGAATCTCCTCACCCAGCAGCACCAGGGCATGGGGCTGGGTCTGGTTGGCACCAGACACACACACCATTTCAATGGCGTCATGGGACATCAGACGATTCTCAATCGGCGCAGGGGCAATGTACTTGCCCTTGCTGGTCTTGAAGATCTCCTTGATGCGGCCCGTCAGCTTCAGGCGGCCCATCTCATCGATCTCGCCCTTGTCGCCGGTCTTCAGGAAGCCATCCTCGGTAAAGGTTTCCTTGGTTTTCTCTTCGTCCTTGTAGTAACCCATCATGGTGGCCGGGCTCTTCACCAACACTTCGCCCTGCTCGCTGATTTTCACCTCAACACCCGGCAGCGCCTCGCCCACGTAACCGGTACGGGTACGGCCCGGCTTGTTCATGTGCGAATAGGCAAAGTTCTCAGACATGCCGTAGCCTTCCAGCAGCTCCAGGCCCAGGTTGCGGTACCAGTCCAGCACATCGTTGGACAGCGGCGCGGAGCCGGAGCCAGCCAGCTTGACCTTGTCCAGGCCAAGGCCTTTGAGGACTTTCTTCTTGATCAGCTTGTTGACCAGCGGAATCTTCAGCAACCGCTCGAGCTTCTGCTTGGGCACCTTCTGCAACACGCCGTGCTGGAACTTCACCCACAGGCGAGGCACAGACAGGAACAGCGTGGGCTGCGCCCGCTGCAGATCCTGGACAAAGGTATCCAGGGACTCAGCAAAGTACAGATGGAAGCCGGCATACAGAGAGCCCAACTCTACAAAGGTACGTTCGAACACGTGGGCCAGCGGCAGATAAGACAGCATGCGCTCTTCGGGGCCCACACCCAGAGTCTCAATGCCACCAGCAGCGGCAAACGCCATGTTTTCGAAGCTGAGCATTACACCCTTGGGCCGACCAGTACTGCCAGAGGTGTACACAATGGTTGCCAGCTCTTCCGGCTCACGGTGCACCTGACCTTCCAGCGGCGGGTACTTGGCCACGATGTCGTCCCAGGTCTCGAAATCGTTGGGCGGGCTCAGGGGGTAGGAAATGCAACGCACGGAATCCGGAACGCCCGGCTTCATGCTGTCCCAGTCGTCCAGCTTGCCCACAAACAGAACCTCGCATTCGGCGTGGTTCAGGATGTAGTTGACGGTATCCGCATTCAGGGTCGGGTACAGGGGTACGGAAATATGGCCAGCCAACCAGATCGCCCAGTCGGTCATGATCCATTGCGCGCAGTTCTTCGAAATAAGACCAATACGGCTCTTTTCCGGCAGGTTAAGGGACTTCAGGTAAGACGCCATCCTGCGGGCTTCATCAATTGCCCGGCCCCAGGTGTATTCAACCACCTTGCCGTTGCCAATCGGCTGAGTCATGTAAGGGGAATCAGCTTTCGTGGCTTCCCAGTGGTACAGCATATCGAGGGGAAGTTTGTTTGTTGTGTCCATGGACCTTCCTAGTTTGTCTTTATAGTTGGGGGGTATTGTATTATTAGACTTTCGTAGCCTATTTCAACACACCCCTGCACGTCAAAACGTGACCAAACCAAAATATCTGCATTTCAGACAAATGCGCAATAGCAACTGATAAAGTATCGCCCATCCCTACCCCGAAACCTATATCCCTGTGGTAAACTTGCGCACTTTCATTTTTCCGCCCCGGCAAACGGGGACATCAGTCACTGACTCGGAGATGGGCATATGGCCAAGAAGACCTTGCGCACCCTGATCGGCGCTTCGCTGCTGGCAGCAGCAAGCCTGGTTCAGGCTGAAGAAACCCGTGTAGTTGCCATCACGCAGATTGTTGAGCACCCGGCACTGGATGCCGCTCATGAAGGCATCAAAGATGAACTGGCCGAACGCGGCTACCGCGTGGGTGAAAACCTACGCCTGATGCACGAAAGCGCCCAGGGCAACTCAGCGATTGCTTCACAGATTGCCCGCAAGTTCGTGGGTGAAAGCCCGGACGTGATTGTTGCCATCGCTACCCCGTCTGCCCAGACAGTAGCAGCCGCAGCCCGCAACATTCCGGTTGTGTTCTCCGCAGTGACAGACCCGGTAGCGGCCAAACTGGTCCAGAGCCTTGAGGCTCCGGGCGCCAATATCACTGGCGTAAGCGACATGCTGCCTATTGAGAAGCATTTGGACATGCTGCAGCGCATCATGCCGGATGCCAAGCGCATCGGCACCGTTTACAACCCCGGTGAAGCGAATGCCGCCGCCCTGATCGATCTGCTCGACGAGCGCCTGGCGGCCCGCGACATGCAGCTGGTTAAAGGTGCTGCCACCAAGACCTCTGAAGTACTGGGTGCGGCCCGGTCACTGGTTGGCAAGGTAGATGCCATCTACCTGACCACCGACAACACCGTGATCAGTGCCGCCGAGGCGGTGATTTCCGTTGGCGAACGATCCAAGATCCCGGTATTCGCGGCAGACACCGCCACTGTTGAGCGTGGTGCTGTTGCCGCTCTTGGGTTCAACTACTACAACCACGGCCGCCAGACCGGCGCCATGGTTGTGCGCATACTGGAAGGTGCCGGCACCGCCGACATGCCCGTTGAAACCATGGAAGAGCTGGACCTTTACGTAAACCCGGCCGCCGGTGAGCGCATGGGTATTACCCTGTCCGAAGACCTCATCCAGGACGCAAAAGAAGTCGTCAAAAGCGACAAGTAACGCCTGACCAACACGGGCGGACCCCAAAAGGGCCCGCCCGTTTTCTTTCACGGTGATTAACTACCCATGCTCAGTGAAATCGCATTCTACGGTGCTCTTGAAACCGGCCTGATCTACGGCCTGGTTGCCTTTGGTATTTACCTCTCTTTCCGTGTTCTCGACTTCCCCGACCTGACAGTGGACGGCAGCTTCCCCCTGGGTGCCGCCGTAGCCGCCGTTCTGATCCTGGAAGGCTGGAACCCGTGGGTTGCCACCGGCTTTGCCGCGCTGGCAGGCATGGCGGCAGGTGCTGTAACAGCCATCCTGAACGTCAAACTCAACATCCTGAACCTGTTGGCCTCCATTCTGACCATGATCGCGCTGTACTCTGTGAACCTGCGCATCATGGGCCGGCCGAATATCGCATTGCTATCAGAAGAAACGGTGCTGACGCCCTGGTATTCCCTGGGCCTGGAATTCCATCAGGTACCGGTGATTCTGTTCCTGATCGTCGTGGCGGTCTCTCTGGTGCTGCTGTGGCGCTTCATGAAATCGGAAACCGGCCTGGCCATGCGAGCCACCGGCTCCAACGCCCGCATGGCGCGGGCTCAGGGCATCGCCACGGGCGGCATGATCATTCTCGGTGTGGCACTGTCTAACGGCCTGGTCGGCCTGGCCGGCGCCCTGTTTGCCCAGAGCCAGGGCGCCGCCGATGTCACCATGGGTGTGGGCGTGATTGTTATCGGCCTGGCTTCCCTGATTGGTGGTGAGGCGGTATTAACACCGTCGACCGTTATGCGCGCCCTGCTGGCCTGTGTGATCGGCGCCATCATTTACCGCCTGGCCATCGCCTTCGCACTGAATGCAGACGTACTTGGCCTGCAGGCCCAGGATCTGAACCTGATTACCGCGGTACTGGTCACCCTGGCAATTGTTCTGCCCGGCGTTCGTACCAATCTCACCAACCGCTTTACCCGCAAGAAGGCCTGAGGAGGCACTATGATCAGCGCTACCGATCTACGGCTCACCTTCGGCAAAGGAACGCCACTGGAAAACCCGGCGTTGCGGGGTATGAGCCTGACCGTTAATCAGGGTGAGTTTGTGACCGTTATCGGCAGTAACGGTGCCGGCAAATCCACCTTCCTGAACGCCCTGTCGGGCGAGGTGATGGTGGACAGTGGCCAGATTATCGTCGACAACCAGGACGTTACCCGCCTGCCCACCCACAAACGGGCTTCGCGAGTGGCGCGGGTGTTCCAGGACCCCCTGGCCGGCACCTGTGAGAACCTGTCCATCGAGGAAAACCTGGCACTGGCCATCAAGCGCGGCCAGCGCCGTGGCCTCACCACCGCGGTAAAAGGCAAGTACCTGCCGCAATTCCGGGACAGCCTGGCCACCCTGAAGCTGGGCCTGGAAAACCGCCTGGGCGACAAGATGGGCCTGCTCTCCGGTGGTCAGCGCCAGGCTGTCAGCCTACTGATGGCCAGCCTCACGCCGTCCAGTATCCTGTTGCTGGACGAGCACACCGCGGCCCTGGACCCGAAAACCGCCAACTTTGTTCTGGAGCTCACGCAAAAGATCATTGAAGAACAGAAGCTGACCGCCCTGATGGTCACCCACAGCATGAAACAAGCGCTGGAAGTGGGAAGCCGCACAGTCATGCTGCACCAGGGACAGGTGGTGTTCGACATTGCCGGTAAAGACCGGGAAGGCCTGGAAGTAAAAGATCTGCTCGGTCTGTTCGAGAAACAGCGCGGGCTGGAAGTGGACGACGACAGCCTGTTGCTGGGCTGAGTTCATTTCCACTAAAAACAAAACGGGGCCACGAAGGCCCCGTTTTGGTTTTCAGGCAACGCTCAAGCCATCAATGGCCGTAGATGCGCATCGAGGTATTGGTAATCGCCAGGTCGTCCAGCATAACCGACCCAATCGACGTGCCACCAATCAACACACCACCAATGCTCAGGTCGGCCCGGAAGCTGTCCATCTCAATGGCCAGAACCTCCGTGCCAGCGGCATTGGCGCCCTTGAAGATATCCAGATCCACCGTGGCGAACAGCCGTAAGGGCTGGGGCGCCTGCAGATCATAATCCGCTCCGGTGAGCCGGAGATCCCGGATACCCATGGCCAGGAACGGAATATCAAAGTCCATGTCATCAATGGCGATATCCGTTAACAGTCTCAGGGTATCCGTGGCGGTATCCACCCGGATGGTGCCAGAGCCAATCAGCATGTCCATCTGGAAGTTATCCATGATGGTGGTGCTGCCATCGGTGCCAGTCAGATTCCAGGCACCTGTCGTCATGCGGAAATCAACCGCGTTGAAGCTCAGGGGCAGAAGGTTGATAATCGCATCGCCATCGCTGGCAATATCAATATTGACGCGGATATTATCCAGGCGATCGCTCGCCTGCCCAACCAGGTTCACATTCATTTCAGAGAACATGTCCGTGCGGTTGGCGCCGCCGACGAAGATATCGTTGATTTCCAGCGACCCTTCATCGGTGTAGATAAACCGATCAATATTCAGCCGTGTTTCCAGCTCAATAGTGACACCCGCCTGACCGGTGATGTTACCCATCGAGATTTCATCCAACGGCTGGAACGCCATGGCGGCAGGGGCTGCCCCCGCAACACACAGCGCAAGCATGGTAGGTTTCAGGCCTTTCATTATTCTTTTCCTTTTATAGTAGTTATCACTTCCTGTGGGCCACTGCGGTGTTACGACGCCACCCTCATACTCTACCGACACGTCGCATCTCGATACGTGCAGACATCACAAAAACTTGCACATCACAACAATTTTCACTGAACGCTTTTTAACCACAACATCTAGTGATTCCCCCGAAACCGCGCTGAACGCCCACACAGCAGGGATTTTGCGCGTTGCAAGTATTCTTCCATTGATTTTCTTTGCACTCAAAGCCCATTCAATAGTTGCTCTCTTATTCACAGACCACTATATCCTGTTATACTTCACGAACAAGAAGCCCATATATAGGGCAAATAACAACCACACAGCCCGCCGCGCGGGCGCCGGGAAAGCCGGCAAAAGCAACTCCGACAGCAAGATAAAGGCAATCCACCGGCTCTGAACAGGCGGCACCTTCCGCCAGGCAAATACCACATCTAGTGTTTTTGACCAAAAAATGGGCCGGCAGTAAGAACGCAACACCACTAAAAAGGGGCATGGCGCCGGGGACGGCACCATCAAAACGAGACATACTGGAAACCGAGGGTGGCAATGAACGCTAAGGCACAGGCAGTGATCACAACGATTCCCATGCAGGAAGCGTCGCTTGATATCTGGCACAGCAAGTACCAGCTGAAGACCAAGACAGGCGAAGCGGTCGACAAAGACATCAACGCAACCTACGAGCGCGTTGCCAAGGCCTTGTCGGAAGTGGAGAACAAGAATGTACGCAACAAGTACATGAAGGAGTTTCTCTGGGCCCTGCAGAACGGTGCCATTCCGGCTGGCCGGATCACCTCCAACGCCGGTGCGGAAGCTCACAAGCCTGCCACCTCCACCATCAACTGCACGGTTTCCGGCAGTATCCAGGATTCGATGAACGACATCCTGGAGAAAAACCACGAAGCGGGCCTTACCCTCAAGGCCGGTTGTGGTATCGGTTATGAGTTCTCAACCCTGCGCCCCCGCGGTGCCTACGTCGCCGGCGCCGGCGCCACCACTTCCGGCCCGCTGTCGTTCATGGATATCTTCGACCGCATGTGCTTCACCGTGTCTTCTGCCGGTGGCCGCCGCGGTGCCCAGATGGCCACCTTCGATGTACACCACCCCGACGTCATCGAGTTTATCCAGGCCAAGCGTGAAGACGGCCGCCTGCGCCAGTTCAACCTGTCTCTGCTGATCACCGAAGACTTCATCGAAGCCGTACGCAACGGCGACGACTGGCACCTCTCCTTCCCCGTCACCAAAAAAGAAGCGGAAGACGAAGGCCTGGACCTGAACAACGCCGAGCAGTTCCTGTACCGCGATTTCCCGGTTCAGGACGGCTACGTGGTAAACGAAGAAGGCAAGGTTGCCTGCCGCATCTACAAGACGGTGAAAGCCCAGTTCATCTGGGACACCATCATGACCAGCACCTACGACTACGCCGAGCCAGGCTTCATCCTGATCGACAAAGTTAACCAGATGAACAACAACTGGTTCTGCGAAGACATCCGCGCCACCAACCCCTGTGGTGAACAGCCCCTGCCCCCATACGGCAGCTGCCTGCTGGGCTCCGTGAACCTGACCAAGTTTGTGGACTACCCGTTCACCGACAAAGCCAGCTTTAACTACGAGAAGTACCGCAAGGTAGTGGGCATCTTCACCCGCATGCTGGACAACGTCGTGGAAATCAATGGCCTGCCGCTGGCCGAGCAGCGCCATGAAATCACCTACAAGCGCCGCCACGGCATGGGCATCCTGGGCCTGGGTTCTACCCTCGCCATGCTGCGCATGCCCTACGGCTCTGACGATTCCGTGCAGTTCACCGAAGACGTGGTACGGGAAATGGCCGTGGAAGGCTGGCGCCAGTCCCTGGCCCTGGCTGAAGAGAAAGGCCCGGCGCCCATCATGGAAGACGAGTTTGAAATCACCCCCAAGATGATGAACAAGTGCCCGGACCTGGCCAAAGACGGCTACAAAGTGGGCGACATCCTCAAAGGCAAGCTGCTGCACGCCAAGTACAGCCGCTACATGCAGCAGATTGGCGACGTTGAGCCGGAACTGGTGAAAAAGCTGGCCGAGAAAGGTGGCCGTTTTACCCACCACACGTCTATCGCGCCTACCGGCACCATCAGCCTGTCGCTCGCCAACAACGCCAGTAACGGCATTGAGCCAAGCTTCTCGCACCATTACGCCCGGAACATCATCCGTGAAGGCCGTAAAACCAAAGAGAAAGTGGATGTATTCAGCTTCGAGCTACTGGCCTACCGCCATCTGGTCAATCCCGGCGCTATGCCCTTCTCCGAAGACGAAGACAAAAAGCTGCCCAGTTACTTCACCACCTCCGATGATGTAACCCCCACGCAGCACGTGGATATTCAGGCAGCGGCACAGAAATGGGTAGATTCCTCCATTTCCAAAACAGCCAACGTGCCCACAGACTTCGCGTACCAGGACTTCAAAGGCATTTACCTGTACGCCTACGACAAGGGCCTGAAAGGCTGCACCACCTTCCGCTTCAACCCGGAAGCCTTCCAGGGCGTACTGGTTAAAGAGAAAGATCTCGAGAACACGTTGTACGAGTTCACCCTGGATGATGGCAGCAAAGTGACCCTCAAGGGCAACGAACAGGTAGAGTACGACGGCGAAACCCACACCGCCGCCAACCTGTTTGATGCGCTTAAAGAAGGCACTTACGGTAAATATTGATCCCGGGAACCGACAGACAGGACAACGAACATGACAGTGAAAATCAGCAACAAGATTGTCGGCTACCGAGTCAAGAAAGCCGACACGGAAACCCCTAACGAGCACCAGGCACCGGTAATGGCTGAAACCAAGCCGGTGGAGATGAACGAAAACATCGAACGGCCGGATTTCTTGCTGGGCACCACCTACAAGATCAAACCGCCGGTGGCTGAGCACGCGATGTACATTACCATCAATGACATCCTGCTGAACGAAGACACCGACCACGAAAGCCGGCAGCCGTACGAAGTGTTCATCAACTCCAAATCCATGGAACACTTCCAGTGGGTTATCGCCCTCACCCGCGTAATCTCTGCGGTATTCCGCAAAGGTGGCGACGTAACCTTCCTGGTGGAAGAGCTGCGCAGCGTGTACGACCCCAACGGCGGCTACTTCAAGAAAGGCGGCGTGTTCATGCCCTCACTGGTTGCCGAAATCGGCGCCGTGATCGAGAAGCACCTGAAGGCCATTGGCCTGCTGGAAAGCGACGAGCTGAGTGAAACCACCAAGCGCATCCTCGCCGAGAAACGCGCCGAGTTTGAAGCCAGCCAGAACAAAGCCACCAACGACGACAGCGGCAGCGACTACCCCGCCAACGCCACCATGTGCGGCAAGTGCAACACCAAAGCGGTGATTGTGATGGACGGGTGCGCTACTTGCCTGTCTTGCGGCGACAGCAAGTGCGGTTGAGGTGATTGACCACTGAGTGATGAAAAGGCCTGGTTGCGGAAGCTGCCAGGCCTTTTTGTTGGGGGGAATGTTTGTGGCGCGTCGTTATTGGTTAGAATGCGGCTCCGCTGGGATTACTAAGTTGGATCTGACTTGTTTCTTTTTTGGGTTTGTAGTTACATGATCTTTCCAGTTTTTTGGCATCGGTGATGGGCGTGTTTGTATTATTGATGCGGGATAATGAAGCGAGCAGGTAATCGCAATAGTGAAGACTGCTATCTAATACGCTGTTATTCCCTCGGCGGCACCCGTGTACGAGAGGATTATTCTTGAGATTACATCTAAGCAACTTGGACGAACTGATTCAAAATGTTCGTAACGTTCACGCGAAAAATTACCTAAACGAATCCATTGCAGCATACCGAACAGGGGCATACCGAGCATCTCTGATCGCAACATGGATTGCCGTGTGCGTAGATATAATCGAAAAGATACGAGAACTTAGTCTTAGTGAAGACCCAGCGGCAAAAAAATGGGAACAGCAGCTAGACAAAATTCAGCCTAATGACCCGAGGGCCATGCTGGACTTTGAAAGAGACCTACTCAATATCGCTTGTGATGATCTGCAACTTATTTCAACGATCGAAAAGTCACACCTAGAGCGCTTAAAAGATGATCGCAATATATGTGCGCACCCGACATTTTCGGATGATGGTAGTCAATTCTCTCCACCCGCAGAACTAGCTTTAGCCTACATCGTTCAGTCAGCAAATTATCTGCTAGTTCATCCTCCAGTGAAGGGAAAGGTAATTGTTCAGAGACTGTACGAATTGATTAACGAACCCTCGTTTCCAGAGGATGAGGAGAAAGCGTTCACTTTGCTTTCATCAGAAAATAATTTAGGACGAGTAAAAGATAGCGGTGTAAGAAATCTAGCTATCCTCATCTTTAAGAGGATATTTCGCGACGAAACAGGCGTTTCACAGGAACTATTAAATCGTTTATCTGCTTCTTTGAGCGCGATACAAAGGCTGTATCCCGAAATCTATGACGAAGTTGTTTCTAACAAGCTGGTGGGCATGCTATCGGAAGCGAATGACACTCGGCTCAAACGGATATTCCCATTCCTGAGTTTGAGAAATGAGCTTTGGTCTAAAGTTGAGCATGCAGAAAGGGTGCGCATCGAAGGGTTAATTAACGCAATGAGTCCTGAGGAAATCTCAAAATACCAAGTCACCCGGCTTGTTGAGATAAACGCAGAAATAAGAAGTCAGATCTTTCAAAAAATTGATCGCTTAAATGATGTTGAGAAAGCCAAGGTAATAGCGACCTTCCCCTCGGTCTTTTTTAAAGATAGGTCTATTCATTTGTTTTCTGAGTCGCTCAGCTTCGATTCGGCTGAGTTTAGGGGGAATCAGCTGATACTCCCCATTAGCTCTACTTTCAATGACAAGGATTTAGAAAGCGTTTTTAATGGTGCCATAGAGAACACTGGCTCGTATGGAATTAATCAGGTACTGAACGCTGGCGCAATTGGAGCATTCTTTTCTGGTCTCTATACCGAGACGAAAGCTGCGCCGTTAAATCATCAAGCACTCTGGAAAGGCTTCTGGAAAAAAATTTCAGACAAAGGGTTCTCGTACAAAGCATTGCGGGAAAAATTAACAGATGACCATTACATTGTTCCCGAAGTAGAAAACGAAGAAGACGATGACGATATTCCTTTTTAAAAGGCATAACCAATGCGTCAATGGGACCGTGGAGTTCCCTCAGTTTAGTGGCCACGCATAGCCCATGATGAAGGTTGAACCGTTGATGATATTCCAAAAGCTTATCGCAGCTACTTTACTTACCTTGTTCACCTCAGTTGCCGCGGCTGACCAACATAACTCCCTGATTAAAACTGTCGAGAAAGTCGCTGACGACCTGGAGGCCCGTGTTGGCTTTTCTGCTTACGACCTGGAGTCGGGCCAGAGGTGGGAATATCACGCTGATCAGCGTTTTGCGATGTCCAGCACGTTTAAAACCCTGGCTTGTGCCTCCCTGCTCCATCGGGTCGATACGGGACAGGCGAACCTCGGCAGAAAGGTGCATGTTTCAGAATCCGATCTCGTGTCCTACTCCCCCATCACGGAGAAGCACGCTGGTGGTGAGGCGATGACCCTGTCAGATCTTTGCGAGGCCACACTGACAACGAGCGATAATACGGCCGCAAATCTGGTTTTACGAGAATTGGGCGGGCCAGAAGCAGTAACCTCGTTTGCGAGGCATTTGGGAGACGACGTAACGCGTCTCGACCGGTGGGAAACGGAACTGAATGAAGCGTTACCAGGCGATAACCGGGACACTACAACGCCAAATGCAATGGTCAGGAATCTTCAAATCTTGCTGTTGGGTGATGCATTATCCGAACAGTCCAGAGAGCAACTGCGTGATTGGCTCGAAGGCAACCAGGTTGCGGACGGGCTTTTTCGGGCTGCTGTACCAGAGGGCTGGACTGTCGCAGATCGAACTGGGGCGGGAGGTTTCGGGTCGAGGTCTATTACGGCCGTCATCTGGCCACCTGAGCGCCAACCTATCATTGTGGCGCTGTATCTGACTCAGACGGAGGCTTCCTTCGAAGGGCGGAATGCGGCAATTGCTGAGATAGGTGAAGCGATTGTGTTGACGGTGCCGTTTGCCCCCAGCCGCCGCTAAGGGTTCATCTATGGAGTTAACTAAGCGGGCTTGATAGAATTTTCGTGGCATCGGGATGATGCCATTGAGTCATTTGCGAAAAGGAAAAGGGAATGAGATCAGACGACAGGGAATATGTAGCTGCAGTAATCAATTTTTTCTGGCAAGGTTTAGCTCAGCCTCACTCGGTAAACGAACACGCCGCAAAGGTAATGTACGAAGCCCTCACAGAAGCTCAGTCATGTACTGCATCAATGGATTTAGTACCAAGACCGTCTTACACTCCAAGCATTAATTACATCATCAAAGAAATAGTAAAGATTGGCCAGAGAATAATGTCTGGAGATACCTCGCTCTACAACATGTGTCGAGATCAGGTTTCCGCAAACTATAAAACTCATATTCGCGCGGCATTGTGGGGTATTTAATATGAAAAAGGCTTTTATTTTTTTATTTATATTATTTTTTCCTTTCTCATTAACCGCAGATGAAAGTCGTTTGCGCGTGGTTTATGGAAATCTTGATTTTTATGTTCCGAACAACCCGCTACTCATAGGATACCTTGGAACAGATAGCGAAATTTTAATCGCGAAGTACAGCGTTGAGCCCGGTAAGAATATCGTTGGTTTTAGCCTTGATAAAGAGATAAATACAGGTGGCTGTAGCCCGGAAGTCTTCTTTAGATCTGTTTTAGGGGAAAATGAAGCTGGGTGTGATATCAGAGCCATTGACTCATTTCGATATGTTTTTATGAGAAACAGGGATTCAGGAGTCTGGCCAGGTAGCGATAAGGATTTTTTCTACTTTATCGGTCCAGACAAGTCTACTGTATTTATGACCCAAAATAACAATGATAACGAAACATTCAAGATAGAATCCAATTTTTTGAGCAAGGAAAAAATTAAGGATATTTTCTCTAGCCATCTTTAGTTATCTGAATTTCATTTTAAATAATGCTCAAGCGCCAGTAACCTCGGAAGGCACGGAGACTTTCGCCTGCGAGGCCACTCCTCAGACTGGCATACGACAATCGTTATTTGCTCAAAGGAATATCAATGAGGGTAAGTTTAGTTCTGATGATCATGGTACTTTTTAGTGCGCCCACCTCCGGGAGAGAGTTCATTCAGACCGGATCATCCATGGAACCCACAATAAAGGATGGACAAAAAGTTGAGATAGGGATTCTTTCTTCGTTTAGCTATGAACCTAAACGCTGGGATGTTGTTGCATTGAAAAACCCTCGGCAATTCAATTTATTGATTTTTAGAATTGTTGGCCTTCCTAACGAAACAATAAGGCTAGAAAAGGAAGGAGTCTATATCAACGACGAAATGGTAAGACTTCCGGAAAATCTTGTTCAATCTGGGGTGCACTATTTGCCAGCATCGGCTATCGCGAAAAATAAAAATTATACAAAAAACCTATATACAACAAGAGAAGGAGAATACTTCCTCCTCGGAGATAACACTTTTAACGCTAACGATAGTCGCTTTCAGCTCGGCATCGTCCGTCGAGACTCAATACTTAATAAAGTTGAAGGCAGCTTTTAAACAATGTAGAACCAAACCATCAGATTCATTTTGCACTTCCCCACATCGGTAGGCACACTCCACCTTGCGAACACAAAACTGGCGACGGGAAAACGAGTTCAAGGCGCTTGCCAATGCGCGTGGCGGTGACCACTCGTCATAACGGGCGTTGCAACCTGATGCAGTAAAGTTGGCACTTTGAATGAAACGGAATTCCAATGAACGTGAAAAACCATTTTGAATTGCTCGCCACATACAATCAGTGGATGAACGCAAAGGTCTATGAGGCGGCGGGAAAGCTGTCGGCCGACGAATTAACGAAAGGCCGCGGCGCTTTCTTTGGCTCGATCCTGGGCACCCTGAACCATATTCTCGTTGGCGATACCATCTGGCTCAAGCGTTTTGCTACTCACCCGTCGTGCCAGGAATCGCTGCGTGGAGTCGCGGGCCTTGATACTCCGACTAGCCTGGACCAAGTTCTCTTTGGTGATATCGAGCGCTTAACTGAGCATCGAATCTGGCTGGATCGACAGATCATCGATTGGATAGCTCAGCTTACCGAAGAAGACCTGGATGTAGTTCTCTCCTACCACAACACCAAAGGGGTTCCGGCAAAAAAGCGGTTTTCGAGCCTGGTGCTTCATTTCTTCAACCACCAAACTCATCATCGTGGGCAGGTGTCGACTTTGCTGTCCCAGGCAGGGGTGGATATCGGGGTGACTGATCTATTGGTTCAAATTCCAGAAGAGTCTCAAGCATGACCCATCGCTTCAGTTCCGCGGCCTCCCCTGCGGCACCTCAGCCCCGCAATGGACACCAATAAGGACAGCTTGTGCCTGCGTCAGCCCCCCTGGTCAGCATCATCACACCCACCTTCAACCGTGAGCGGACCATCACGCAAGCGGTCGAGTCTGTGTTGGCCCAGTCTTATCCCCACTGGGAGCTGATCATCGTTGATGATGGCTCCCAGGATGGTACCCGCAAGAGTCTGGCCAGTTACCTGGATGATGACCGCATCCACTACCATTTTCAGGAGAACCAGGGCCAGAGCATTGCCCGGAATCTGGCGCTTCAGTACGCCCAGGGAGAGCTAATATGTTTTCTCGATTCTGATGACCTGTGGGTTCCAGAGAAGCTGGAGCGGCAAGTGACGCTGATGGAGGCTCACCCGGACGTGGACGTGCTTCACAGTGATGAAATCATGATCGATGAACAGGGCCGCGAGTTGTCCCGCAAGAATATGCGCCGTTACTCCGGGCGGATTGCCCGGCAGATGCTGGTGGACAACAGCGTGAGCATCAACACGGTCATGGCGCGGCGGGAATGTTTCGATACCATGGGCGGGTTTTCCGGCCGTTACGGCGTTGCCGACGATTACGACATCTGGCTGCGTTTTTCGGCCCGGTTTACGTTCACTTATGTACCCGAGTATTGGGGCTATTACCGGGTGATGGAAGATCAAATTTCCAGCGACAAGAAACGCCGATTTGCCGCTAACGAAGCGATTATTCGTGATTTTATCGAGGAGTACGGAAGCACGCTCGAACCCGGTGACATCCGCTGGGGTCTGGCACGCTTCTACTGCCGGAAAGCCCGCCATTTTGCATCAGTAGGAGACTCTGCGACGGCCTGGGGCGCGGTTGCTCAGGCGTTGCGGTATGCTCCCCTGGATTCGGTGGTATGGCGCGCGGTTTATCGGGTGATATTTCCCCGCCGTGGTGCGAGACAAGATTAACATTGGCAGCCTCTCAGACTGGCTTTCATCAAAAAAGGAATGACCATGAAATGCCCCAAATGCAGAACCACTGACCTGACACCCACCAAAATTGAGGATGGCCTCCCGGTTATGGGTTGTCCAGGCTGTGAAGGCGCTTCTCTGTCACTGCTCTACTACCGCGACTGGGCGGAAAGAAATGAGCCCGTCGAGCAGAGCGATCACTTTGATGCAGATGTAACCGTCGAGAACGATGCTAAAACCGCCCTCTCCTGCCCCAAGTGCAGCAAGCTGATGACCAAGTACTCGGTATCCAGCGAGCACAAGAACCGTATTGATCTTTGCGGTTTCTGTGATGAGGCCTGGCTGGATGGCAGCGAATGGACGTTGCTCAAATCCCTCGAGCTGGCACACAAACTTCCCAAGGTCTTTACCGACCAATGGCAGCGAAAGGTGCGGGATGAAAAAATGGAGAGCAAAAAAGTCGACCGTTTGAAGAGGCTGGTTGGGGAAAGCGATACCGCAAAGGCCGTAGAAGTCAGGGATTGGCTGAAGAACCACGAGAGAAAGTTGGCTATTGTTCAGTTTATTGGCTCGGAATAACGGCGCTTGGTGAGGAACTTATGAAAAAACGGGTAAGTTCGGGCTCTCCCTTGGAAGAACCCATTGGTTTTTCCAGAGCCTGCAGAATTGGGAACATGATTTCTGTATCAGGTACAGCACCAATAAAAAATGGTGAAACGACCTGTATCGGGGACGTTTACGGCCAGACCAAGTATTGCCTGGAACTGTCTATTCAGGCTATTGAGGAAGCTGGTGGGAGTCCCGACGATATTATAAGAACTCGCATTATGCTTACGGATATAGCTCGCTGGGAAGAGGCAGCAAAAGCACATGGTGAGCTATTTTCTGTGATTAAGCCCGCCTGCACCTTTGTTGAAGTAAGTCGGTTCATCAACCCCGACTGGCTTGTGGAAACGGAAATTGATTGTGTCTTGGGGCAAGTGTAATAAACGCTCTGCAGTCTCGGTGGGCGAAACAGCAGGTGCTTCACAAACATAACGGGAGAAGCAATGTGACCACCCAAGCGGCTATCGAACAGTCTATACGGCGTAACTTGCCGATCTTGTTTGGCAACAGAGAACCTGCAGACGATGATGCTTTTCTGAAGAGGTTCGACTCGCTCGCTGAATACGCTGCAACTGTGTCGGAACCCTTCCTCAGGCCAGAAACGACACGTTATCAGTCCATTTTGCTTTATGTGTCTCTTGTCTTTGTTTCAATTGGCCTTTTCGGAATCGGCCAGATCACGTTTGGCGAAACTCTTCTTTTCGTAGATCGAAGGTTGTTATTTGTCTACACAGCCTTCATCGCAGCGGTGGCCGTAATTTTCCTCATGAAAGCTTACGTGGACTATCAGCGTGCAAACTTTAGCCGTAGTAAAAATTTTAGAGCCATAGCAGAGATGCGGGAGGTTCTGGACGTCTCGTCGCTGAGAAAAAACGTTCAGTATTATTTCTGGGAGGAAATCTCGAATACCATTGGGCGCGCATATGAGCCTTTTCATGATGCCATGTCGAAATCCCTGGGCCAGACACCTGACGTCGTTCCAACGTCCACCAATTTGTTCACTATGGATCTCGAGGAACTCCGTAAAATTCCGGAATTAACGGCCACGATTGAAGCGAACGAGAAATGCCTTGCAGAGCTTTCAGATGAGTTAGCCAAGGACGTAGCTAAATTTGAGGAAAAGGCCGAGATAATCTTGAAAGCACGAGAAGCTGCAGGACATGACGATCCTTATCGGGTGTTCTCAGATAGCTCGTTTGAGCGCATAAACAAGGCGTTCGATGAATGCCTGGGCAGCTGGTTCGACCTGCGAAACAGGCTGCAGGACGAAAATCTATCTGTCATCTTCGGTGAAGCAACGAATAGCTCCCAACACAAAAGGGCGAAGGCTGTACTACGGTTGCTAGAGAGAATTCAAAGGATACGGCGTATTTATGTGGGCCTCGAAGTCTTTGCTCCAGTACTGTTCGCAGCAATTGCTATCTTTTACGTATGGTCGCAGTGAGTGTGACGCCAAACAGCTTTTTCCTGTTCCCCAACGCTGATTGCTGAACGGTACACCAAGTACTGAACATCAAATGAGAGGGACCTTAAGTATGCGAGACCGTAAGCAACCATTACCGACAATCGTGTCAAATGAGGAATGGGAAGCCGCCCTCAGTCAGTTACTGGTTAAAGAAAAAGAGGCCACCAGAGCGCGGGATGCCTTGAGCGCTGAACGCCGAAAACTGCCCATGGTCAAGGTAAAGAATGATTACCTGTTCCAGGGCGAAGAAGGCAGTGTGTCTTTTCTTGACCTGTTCGGCGGGCGCCGCCAGCTCATTGTTTATCATTTTATGTTCGCACCCGACTGGAAGGCCGGTTGTGACGGATGCTCCTGGCTCGCCGACGCCATGACCCACCCTGCCCATTTGCATGCCCGCGATACGTCGCTTGTGATGGTGTCACGCGCACCTTACGAGAAGCTTGCGCAGTACAAAAAGCGTATGGGCTGGTCGATGCCCTGGTACTCGTCTTTCGAAAGTGACTTCAACTATGATTTTGGCGTAACGACAGCAGACGGAGAAAGGCACGGCGCAAGCGTATTCCTTCGTGACGGGAATGATGTATACCGCACTTACTTTACGGGTGCCCGTGGCGTTGAGTACCTGGGTAGTCTCTGGACGTATCTGGATTTGACGCCTTATGGTCGCCAGGAAACCTGGGAGGATTCGCCGGAAGGTTGGCCACAGACAAAGCCGTATGTGTGGAATCGTCGTCACGATGAATATGACTTGTGAGGATGCACCGCAAACAGGATACCGGTGTCAGGTAATGGCCAAAATGACCTTTATCGTTTTTATCCTGGGGGCTCTACCTTCCATTGGATTGGCCGAGACTGAACAGCACTTTTACTTGTGCTCGTCGTTAAAACGGGTCGCATTACTGGGATCATCGCTAGTGTCGAAAATCTTCAATACCGATCCCGGGCCATTTATTACCGTGTAACTCCACAACAATTGGAGGACATGGATCATGACCGCACGCGCGAATTACATCGGCCTGGCGCCGAAAGCCATGCAGATTCTAATGAATCAGGAAGCGTATTTGAGGGAGCAGTTCCGGGCGTCAGACACCCTCAGCACGGCTGTTTGGGAGCTGGTAAAGCTAAGGGTGTCGCAAATCAATCAGTGCGCCTTCTGCATCGACATGCACAGCAAAGATGCCACCGCGCAGGGTGAAATCCCGGAGCGTATGATGGGCTTGAGCGCCTGGCATGACATGCCTTTCTATTCTCCCATAGAGCGAGCTGCGCTTGATTGGGCGGAGCATCTTACCTATGGCAAACCGGTAGACGACCAGAAATATCAGGATGTAGTGAAAGCTTTGGGTGAGCAGGCTCTGGTGGATTTGACCATCGCGGTTAACGCCATCAACAGTTGGAACCGGATTGCCAAAACCTTCAAGCCAGAGGTAGGCAGCTATAAACCATAATAGCCTTTCCAGACCAGCGTTCGACTTTCAGCTGTCCTGCCCATCAGGACAGTTGTCGGCGTTTGTGCAAGGGATTTGGTCAGCGTCGGTATCCGAGCTGGCAAACGAGCCGGTGGTGAAGTTACTGCATTCTGAGGCGTGCAGCAGCATCTGGTTTAGTCTGGCGGGTGACGTGAAGATCGGCGACACCCCCATTCCGGAGGGTGTCATCCTGCTACCGGTTGAGAAGGTATCAGAGAATGTTTCCCTGTTTCCCAAATCGCAGCTCGCGGGTATTCGGTTTCAACCCGCGATTGGCTATGCGGTAATCGGGCAACACTTTGATCAGCCCACGGCCCTGACCGCAGACCCAGCGCATCTACCCGGCCTTAGCCAGCTCTACTCCAACCTCAAGTCAGACCATGACAACGTAAGCCGGGTGAACACTCTGCAACGATGGCTGAGCAGGCATTTCCGTCTCACAAAGACCATCCCCGGGCCGCTGAAGCAGGCCCTGGAAAGCTTCAACGAAAACGCAACACCGGGGGTGCTTAACGAACAAATCAGCGTCAGCCAGCGGCATGTGGAGCGGCTTTTCAAACACTGGATGGAAATGACACCCAAGCAGTACCAGCGCATCCTGCGAGTGAAACGAGCCATCGACTACATCCGCGAGCACAGCCGGGCAAACCTGGCAGAGGTTGCCCATCAGTTCGGCTTTAGTGATCAAGCTCATATGACGAGGGAGTTCCGTGCCATTGCGCGCATTACGCCCGGGAAGGTGTGAGGTATAGCTAAGAGACCAGGCGACCTTGAGTTGGGATTCAAAACAGAATAACTTGGGTGTTTCTGGGTAATCACCATATGGAGTTCAATCATGCAAAGGATCGCGTCATCCGTCTTCACTCTACTTGGCCTTACCGCACTGGTACTGTTTCCCGGATTGACACATGCCGGCGGCCCAACTCCCGAACACTTCCTAGATAGCAGTTCGATGATTTTGGAGATTCGCTATTGCGAATGCCAGGCGACAGAGCCCGATGGCAGCTCTTCGGAACTGCGCACGGAATTTCTGGAACGTTCTCACCTCTTGCGGGTAGGTCTTGCCGATGAAGGCCGGGGGTACGCGTCTTCACCGGAACTGACGATTGGCTTCAAGTTAACGCCACTGCCGGAATCCCCTGGCGCTTTCGCCTTCAACTTTGCCGGCCGTTATGCGGCAGGAAATCAGAGCAGCACCGGTAGCGGAGAAGTGTTGCTAAGCGCCGACCAGTGGATCAATCTCTTCGGCTCAAACCGTGAAGGTCGGCACGGCACGCAGTTCAGTGATGTTGCGGTGAGATTGGTCGAGGCGAATACTTCGATAAATTAGGTGGCATGCCTGTGGTAACGTTCGCCACACAAGTTGGAAAGGGAATTTTCAATGATGTAGAGGTTTGTACTGTTCACAATATTATCGCTCTTTTCCATTCGCTCCGTTTAGCAACCTGCAATTGCCGGTTTCGTATACATCAGGGATAGATACTATGAAAACTCAAATTCTACGTGGTCTTTCTTTAGCCACATGTGTAATCGGCGGAATCCTCTCGTTTTCAACGTTTGTCGGGCTTCCAGACACCCTTCCGGAGTTCGCCGCCGGGCTCATCATGATGGTCGTGGGTTATGGTAGCTTCAGATGGGTTTCCAACACCCGCTCTCATACTGAACAGCCAACCGCCAAACCGTCTGCCATCCTTCGCTTTGTTGGGTTGCTGTTTATTATTGTCGGCAGTTTGCTTTTACTACGCGGGATGTTTGGCGTTTTGAGTTCTGCGTTTCTGTTGGTGCAAGGAGGGCTAGATCAGGAGGGTGTGATCATCCTGCTGAAGGTTCTCGTAATTGGCGCAGTTCCGGGCTTATTGCTTGTCTTCGCTGGTCGCAAACTTCGTATGGCGGGCTTGGGACATTTGGCTTTAGCCAGCCAGAATTAGGTTCCAAACAGCAAGAGCAGGCGGAGGATGACGAATCCTCCGAGTTCACCGTCGGATCAGCAGTGTGTGAATGTGAGCTCGTTCGAGCTTCCTGGCGTATGGTGGTTATGAGTTGGAGAAGTTTATTCTGACACGACCATCAATATCGGGAACTCTATGCATCGGTTTTTCAGCTGGAATTTCGCACTTTTACTCCTTTTCGTACCTATGCTGTCCCAAGCACAGCCCACAGATTGGCAAGCCGAGGTCGAGCAAGAAGCCGCACAACTTGACCGCCTGCACACCCTGATTGTTGCCCACAAGGGTGAAGAAATTCTGGCACTGGATTTACGGGGCCAGGGCCTGGATACACCCGTCAACATCAAGTCTTTGTCTAAAACGGTGTTGGCTGCGCTGGTGGGTATGGGTATCAAAAACGATGTACTCGAGGGAACCAATCAGCCTGTGGTAGAAACTCTGGGCAACCGGGTACCTGCATCGGCTACCGAGGGTATTGAGCGCATTACCCTCGGGCACCTGCTGTCTTTACAGGCAGGTCTGCAGCGTACCTCTGGGGCTAACTATGGGCCCTGGGTGGCCAGTAACAACTGGGTCAGCCACGTGCTTACCCGGCCCTTTGTGGATGAACCGGGCGGGCGCATGCTGTATTCCTCAGGCAGCAGCCACCTGCTCTCTGCAGCTTTAACAGAAAGTGCTGGCCGCAGTACTCTTTCCCTGGCTCGGGAGTGGCTGGGGAAACCTCTGGACATAGATATCCCGCCCTGGGACCAAGACCCGCAAGGGGTTTATTTTGGCGGTAACAACATGCTGCTCTCACCTCGTGATTTGGTAAAAGTCGGCGAGCTGTATCGCAATAACGGGCGTGTGGGAGACCAACAATTGCTCCCGGAGAACTGGGTAACTGAATCCTGGACCGGTCGCGGCGAATCCGCCTTCACCGATGATCCCTATGGCTACGGCTGGTTCCTGCGGCCCATGGCGGGTGAGATGGGGTATTACGGGCGCGGTTTTGGCGGCCAGGTGCTCTATGTAGTGCCGACCCTGGAACTGACGGTGGTAATGACCTCAGACCCTGCCCCACCTTCGCCGGGTTCCCGTTACCTGCGCCAACAGTTTCAATTAATTGAAGACCACATTATTCCGGCACTGCCTTAGCGAATGACCATACCCATCGTTCACCACCCGGATTACAGCTTTCCTTTCCCGCAGAAGCACCGCTTCCCCATGGAAAAGTTCGGGCTTCTGGCGGAATATATGCGTTCCACGGGGCTGCTCACGCGCCGCAACAGCTTCCGCCCTGCCCCTTGCCGCCAGGGCTGGCTGACCCAAACCCATTGCCCGGATTACCTGGCCCGTTTTGCGCAAGGCCGGCTGACGGCGCGGGAGCAACGGCAAGTGAACCTGCCGTGGAGCACCGGCCTGGTGCGGCGTACATTTCTGGCGCCCTCCGGTACAGTGCTTGCCGCGCAACTTGCCTTACAACACGGCATTGCCTGCCATCTTGCCGGCGGCACCCATCACGCCCATTTCGATTACGCCTCCGGGTTCTGCATCCTCAATGACCTGGCGATTGCTGCCAACGTGCTGCTTGGGCAAGAAGGCATCAAAAGGGTGCTGGTCTTCGATGTGGATGTGCATCAGGGCGACGGCACTGCAGCCCTGCTCGCCAACACACCAGGGGCATTCACCTGTTCCATCCACTGCGAACGCAACTTCCCCTTCGAGAAGCAATTGAGCCACCTGGACGTAGCGCTGCCCGACGGCTTGGGTGATGAAGATTATCTGGCGGTTGTGTACGAAACCCTAAAACAGGCGTTGGCGCTGTCCAAGCCAGACATCGTGCTCTACGACGCCGGTGTGGATGTGTACGAGGGCGATCCGCTTGGCAAGCTCAACATATCGGAGCAAGGTATTCGTCAGCGGGACCGGCTTGTGCTGGGGGAACTCAAGCGCCGGGGTATTCCCGTGGCTACAGTGATTGGTGGGGGCTATGATGACAACCGGGCCAACCTCGCAAGACGGCACGGGATTGTGGTGGAAGAGGCCTGTCGGGTATTTACGGGCAGCTGATGAGGAAGCGATGCAGTCTCCACCCCATCCAGCGGAACTTTGGCCTATGATTAACATCAAAGTTCGTTTAACACGATAACAAGAATTCATAGCCGCAGGGAGCACCGCGTCGCATTTCCCCGGCCCCATCGGGAGCCATCACGTGCGCCACCCGTTTCAGAAAGCGTTCAACATTCGCCGCCACGAAATCGTTCCGGTGTTCCTGGCTGTGTTCTATTTTTTCTGTGTACTGACGGCGCTGATGGTATTGCGTCCTGCCCGCGAAGCGTTGGGGATGCAGGGCGGCATTGATGCAGTGCGCTGGCTGTTTGTTGGCACCGCAGTGATAACGCTGGCCGTTAACCCGGTCTTTGGCTGGCTGGTCAGCCATCTACCCCGCCGCTTGTTTATAACCGCTACCTACCTGTTTTTCAGTTTCACCCTGCTGGTGTTCTACAGCTTGATGACGCTAACCCCGGAGGTGATCGGGGTGACCACCGGGCAGGTGTTCTATGTTTGGTTCAGCATGTTCAACCTGTTTGTCACCATGGTTTTCTGGGCCTTGATGGCCGACCGTTTCTCGTTTGACCAGGGCAAGCGTTTCTTTGGTTTGATTGCAGTGGGGGGAACCCTGGGCGCCATATTTGGGCCATGGTTGGCGGGGCGACTGGCAGAGCCTATAGGCACTCCGGCTCTGCTGCTGGTCTCGGCCGGGTTTCTGGTGCTGGCGCTGATTGCGGCCTGGGTGCTCACCGGCCTGCAACCCCATAACCCGGCAGAACGCAAAGACCCGGAAGATCCGCCCGCCGTTGATGAACATGAACGCATTGGTGGCAGTGCCTGGGAGGGCTTCCGGGCAGTGTTCAAGTCCCGGTATTTGATGGGGATTGCCGCCTATGTGGTGATTCTGGCCATCATGGCGACGTTTATCTATTTCACCCGCCTGCATATGGTGGCAGCCATGGAAGACAGTACCGACCTGCGCACCACCCTTTTTGCCCGCATCGACCTGATTACCCAGGTGGCGACCCTGGTGATGCAGGCGCTGGTGGCCGGGCACCTGATGAAGCGTTTAGGGGTGTCGCTGACCCTGGCCTTGCTGCCGCTGACCGCAGCCCTGGGCTTTATCGGGCTGGCCATTGTTGGCTCCTTTGCGGCGCTGGTGGTGCTCGAAGCCTCGTTCCGGGCTGTTCAAAGAGCCTTGATGCGGCCCGCCCGGGAAACCCTGTTTACCGTGACCACACGGGAAGAAAAGTACAAGGCAAAGGCGTTTATCGACACCTTTGTTTACCGGACCGGTGATGTGGTCGGCGCCCAGACCGAAGGCCTGCTGGCCCGGCTGGGCATGGGCCTTACGGCCATTGCCACCGTGGCTGTGCCACTGGCCCTGGTTTGGGCCGGCCTGGCGCTCTGGCTGGGTAAGAGCCAGCGGCAGAAAGCCATTGCGGCTTCACCAATGATCCAAGGAACACGAGGAGAACCACGCCATGATATCCCGTAGAGCTTATCTGAAACTGGCCATGGCCGCCGGCGTTACACTGGCAGCCAGGCCCAGCCTGCTGTGGGCTGAGGCAGACCGCAAACTGGAGCTGATTACCCGCCCCATTCCCTCATCCGGCGAGCGTTTGCCGGGGATTGGCCTTGGCAGTTCCGCAACTTTTTCCAGCACTGCCCGTATTGAAGACCTGGATGCACTTCGGGAAGTGCTGGGAGCCCTGGTGAAGGAAGGCGGTACCGTATTTGATACCGCCCCCAGTTATGGTGCTTCCGAAGCAGTCGCTGCGCGTATCGCCAATGAGCAGGGCATCGCCAACAAGCTGTTCTGGGCCACGAAACTGAATGTGGCGGGGCGCGGTGGTGGCAAGGCAGACCCGGATCAGGCACGGGCGCAACTGGAAACGTCATTCGAGCGGATCGGAAAAGACCCTATTGATCTTATCCAGGTGCACAACATGGCGGACATTCCCACGCAGTTGGGCATGCTTAAGGAATACCGGGCTGAAGGCCGGGTGCGTTATATCGGCGTGACCACGACCTTCCCCCAGCAGTACCAAGGCCTGGAACGGGTAATGGAGCAAGAGCCCATCGATTTTATCGGTGTCGACTACGCGATTGACAACCGCACCATGGAGGAGCGCATTCTGCCTCTGGCGCGGGACAAGGGTATTGCTGTACTGATCTACGCACCCTTTGGTCGCACTCGCCTGTGGGACAAGGTTCGGGGCAAAGAGGTGCCGGGGTGGGCGGCAGAGTTCGATGCCCATACCTGGGCCCAGTTCTTCCTCAAGTTTGTGCTGGCACACCCGGTGGTGACCGCTGCCACACCCGCTACAAGCAGAGCTCGCCACATGATCGACAACATGGGCGCAGCAATGGGCCGGCTGCCGGATGATGAGATGCGACAACGGATGATTGCGCACCTGGAAAGCCTGTAACAAGGCGCTTGACTCAGGCAATTCAAAGGCTGGATTTTCCTGCGGTTGTCGGTATGCTGACTGGAGTAGCGGGTTTATGGGTTATTAACCCGCGCTCCAACACAGGTACACACTGAGTCATCATGAGCACAATCACGTCGATCACTATTCGCAAGTACCGTATTCAGGATTTGAGCCCGGTGGTTCGCCTGTTTACCGATTCCGTGCATGAACTCACGGCCGGCGCCTATGACGAAACCCAGCGGTTTGCCTGGGCCTCCCGTACGCCACACCTGGATACCTGGCGGCAAAGGCTGGAGTCACTGGAAACCCTGGTGGCGGAAGAAGGCCAGGACCTGGCCGGGTTTATCTCCTACGATGACGACGGCACCATTGATCTGGTGTTTACTGCCCCTAACTATGCCCGTCGTGGCATTGCCTCCACGCTGTATCATGAGGCGGAACAGCAGCTGATTGCCAAAGGCGCAAAAGAGTTGAAAACCGAAGCCAGCGTAGTGGCCAAGCCCTTCTTTGAGCGTCACGGTTTTGAAGTGGTGGATGAACAGCGGGTGACGGTTCGCGGGGCTCAGTTCCTGCGCTACAACATGCGCAAGGATCTGACGGCGTAATCCGGCGGGCAGCCTTTGCGGCTGCCCCTCGACGAATGCAAATGGTGCTGTTCAGCCTTGAAGTGAGGCCGGCAACCAACGCTTCTTGGCCTTCTCCACCAGATCCCGGGCATCGTTGTCCCAGGGGTGGAAGGTCGGGCTGTAATACTTCAGGTAGGACGGAATCAGTTTGCGGAAGACCCCCGGTTTGCCCCACATGTAGTTCAGGCCCTTGGCCCAGGATTTCAGGTTGCCCAGCTGGCCATCGGCTTTCATCAGTTGTATCAGGTGAATGCTGCTGAACAACGGAAACATCACGCTGACAAACATCATTTCCGTTACGCGAATGAATTCACTGCCGCCCACGCTTTTATAGACATCAAATGCCACTGCCTTATGTTCGGATTCCTCAATGGCGTGCCAGGCCCAGACCGGTGCGATGCGGGGGTCCATCTCTTCAAGGGCATCGTATTTCAGCAGGAATTCTTCGGCCATCAGGGCGGTAAAATGCTCTACTGCCACGGTGTGGGCCAGCTGTCTCTCCGGTGTGAAGCGCTTACGCATCCAGTTCATAAACCACTGCACTTCCCGCTCCAACCGGCTGAGGTTAACCCCCCGCTCTTCGAGGAAGCCGTTCATCATTTTATGCTCTTTCGAGTGGTGAGCTTCCTGGCCGATGAACGCGCGAATCGCTTTTTTCAGTTCAGGGTCGGTAATCTGGTTCTGGTAGTGGCGAACGGTATCAATGAAGAATCTCTCTCCCGGCGGGAAGCTGGCAGACAACGCCGCCAGCAAAAGGGTTTTTGCCGGGTCGTTGTCCCACCAGTACCTTGGCAGGTCTTCCGGAAACTCGAAATCCGGGCTGCGCACTTCCGGTAGAAATCCAGGGGGCGTTGCGGTCCGGTATGCTGCATTGCTGGTTTTCTTGATCTGTGACACTGGCGCGTTCATGGCAGAACTCTCCCGAAGCCATTCGTTTTTTGCGTAGTCAACAGGCTACGCTGCTCCGGGAGTGGGCGGCAGGTGTTTGTAGGCCAAAATCCACCGCTACCCGTACACTTCAGGCCTTTGCCTGGTTCAGGCCGGTTCCGTGGCGTGGGCGGCCAAGGTGCGCACTCTCTCGAAATCTTCCTCGGTAAACACCCCGTTAACGCCGGATACAGCCGCCAGCTCCATGCCGTGTTTCAGGCCCAGTTTGTATATTTCCCGCACCTTTTCCCATTCAATGTTCCGGCCCAGGGTGAAATTCTCGAACCTTGCCTCGAGCGCCAGCACGATGGTTTCTGCCAGGCAGGCATAGGCAATGCCCTTGGGCAGGCCGATATCTTTCATTTTCACGATGCCAGGCAGTTTGATCTCTCCAGATTCAATCACCAGCACATCGGGCCGCTTGGCCACGTCTTCCGCCGGGATATCCAGGGGCCTGGCCACGTCTGTGATCACGCAACCGGGTTTCACCTGCATGATGTCCAGAATACGTTTACCGGCGCCGGAGGTGGCAGTGACCACCATGTCCATATCGGGCAGGTCACGGTTGGTGGTGGCGGCCACATGCACGATGGCGCCCGGGGTTTCCTGTTCAATGCTTTCCTTGAGAGACAACAGTTTGGCCGCTTCCGGTGCCACCAGGTAGATTTCATCCACGGCCTTGGCCAACAACCGGGCGCAGACAGAGCCGATAGCGCCAGTGGCGCCGACAACCATGGCTTTGCCGGCCATCTTCCCGCTCTTGCCAATGCTGACACGGCCAATCCTCTTCGCCGCATCGTGGGCCGCCCAAAGTGCGCCCGAGGCGCTGTAGCTGTTGCCAGTGGTGATGGGCAGCGGTGCCCGCTTTGCCACGGTGATCCCCGCATCACCCACTACCTTGGTGAACGCCCCCAGCCCCATGATCTGGGCGCCCAGCTTTTTCGCCAGATTCGCCGCCGCCAGCAATCGGCTGTAGGTGAATTCCGGGTCGTGGGCCATGATTTCCCTGGGTGTGCCGCCTACGGTGATCAGCCAGCCTTCCACCTCATCGCCGGTGGGCGACTGGATGCCCGAAACCTTGGAGTAAACAAACGGAGGCGTGTAGGCAATGGCCTTTTCCACAAGGTTCATCACCGCCGGTGGCGACACGCTCGCTACCCAATCCAGGGGCGGGGTTTTGGTCAGGTATTGCTGAGACAACGGGTGAATCACAAAGGCAAAGCGGTTGATCCGACGGTAGCCGTTCGGGTACAGGATGCGGGGCTCTACGCCCAACTGTTCAATCACGTCCAGGAAATCGTCCGCACCCAGTTGCTCCGGTGTGCGAGACAGAGCCGCGCTGATCATCGCCTCCATCACGTTGACCCCCACGGGGCGACCTGCCAGCCAGGGGCTGTAATCCACCACCATGGCCACGCGCCGGGAGCGGAACCAGTCCAGGGCGGATGCGGTGACTCTGGAGGTAATCACAGTTTTGCCATCCAGTTCCTTCTCGGAAAACACTTCAAGATCACCCATAGCACCAACGATCACATGGCAGTCTTTTACCGCCTCATGCAACGAGCCGCTGATCAGCTTCTCCCCCATGCGGTACAGGGGGCTTCGGTGCAATCGTTCTATAACCCTGACGGCGTTGGGGCTAAACATCACCGGGGCCGTGAGCTTGGTATAGGCTTCGAGCTGGTTCAGCGAATTGAGTAGCCGGGGCACGCCAAAGTCCAGGTATGGATCGGCGAAGAACAGGTTGTCGGTATGCTCAGACAAGGCCCTGGCAATACGGAATCCGGCCTGGCCATTGAGGAACAACACCCGGGCGTTATCGAAAAAGTGGCCCAGCTCCGTCTGGGTATGGCGAACCGCCCATTCCTGGAGGATGCCCCGCAAGCCCGCCCCGGTCGTGATCGGTTTGTCTGGTACGCAGGCTTCCAGCCTGGCGGTATCAGGGTGTTCAAGCTGCTCGCGGCCCACCTGGTAGTGGTCGTGGATCATGCTCAGGCCGATGGCATCAGCCTGTGCGCGAATCGAATCGAGAACAGCCTCGGCCCGATCAAGATTGCCATCGGTGCCCACTCGCACCACGCGAAACGTATGGCCCAGAAATTCGGTTTCCAGCTCATAGTCGTACTCAGACGATCCCTGGCTGACGCTGACGACGGTTTTCATGGCGGGCTCCAGTATGATCTTGTTATACCTTAAGTCTAGAACCTGCGATGCGTTCCCGCCTTAGCCCAGATCAAATAACAGCCGGGCTTTTTGAGACTACACTGAATACGTCTCGACCACTGCAGAATCAGCAACCAAGGAGGAGCCATGAGCGTTAAACAGGAGCTATTAGCCACCATTGCCGACCTGGTCCAGCCGGGCAAAGGTATTCTCGCGGCAGATGAGAGCGCCCCAACCATTGCCAAGCGGTTCAAGGCGGTGGGCGTTGAATCCACGGAAGCCACCCGGCGCGAATACCGCAGCATCATCTTTTCCACGCCAAAGCTTGGAGCGCACGTAAGCGGCGTTATTCTGTACGAGGAAACGCTGGAGCAACTGAGCCTGGACGATGTTGCCATCCCCAAGCTGCTGGCCAGCCAGGGCATTGTTCCTGGCATAAAGGTGGACCAGGGCAAAGGCCCGCTGGTAAACGCCCCGGGCGATGAAATCACCTACGGGCTGGATGGCCTTGGCACGCGCCTGGAGCACTACAAATCCATGGGCGCGCGCTTTGCCAAGTGGCGGGATGTGTTCCATATCTCCGACACCCTGCCCTCGTTCCAGGCGATCAAATCCAATGCCGAGGTGCTGGCCCGTTACGCCGCAGTGTGCCAGTCCATGGGCATAGTGCCGATTGTGGAACCCGAGGTTCTGATAGATGGCAACCACAGCATCGAACGCGCGGCGGAAGTCAGTGAAGATGTGCTGCTGGAAGTGTTCAAGGCACTGCACCGCCACCGGGTGGACCTGGAAACCATGGTGCTGAAACCCAGTATGGTGACACCGGGCAAAGAAACGGGCAAAGCCAGCCCGGAACAGGTTGCCGAAGCCACCCTGAGCGTGTTCCGGCGGGTGGTGCCGGCGGCTGTACCGGGCATATTCTTCCTGTCCGGTGGCCAAACCCCGGAGGAATCCACCGAAAACCTGAACGCCCTGAACAGCATGGGTTACCACCCCTGGGAACTCAGTTTTTCCTATGGCCGTGCCCTGCAGGAGCCTGCCCAGAAAGCCTGGGCCGGCAAACTGGACAATGCAGACAAAGCCCAGGCGGCCATGAAAAAAAGAGCCAGGCTTAATGGCCTGGCCCGTTCCGGAAGCTATTCACCAGACATGGAGAGGGAGGACTGATCACCCCTCGCATGCGGGGTGCGGATCAGGCAACGTTGGTTCGCTGGGTGGGTAAATCAACTGGCTGGTCAAGGCAAGCCAGCATGGGCGCCACGTCCCGGAGCTTCCGAGCCTGGGGCCAAAGCGCCTCGGCTTCGGCAAAGCCCTGGCGCAGGTAATTGAGCCATTGCTTGATGCGACCGGTCACGTATTTGTCTTCCAGGCGAGTTTGCAAGGCTGCCGCATATTCACGCACCAGGGCAACCGCTTCCGGCCAGGCCATGGGTTCGATAGAGTCACCCTGCTGTGAGGCTTTAATCTGTGTCGCCAGGTCTGGCCGGGCAATCAGGCCACGGCCAATCATCACATCATCGCAGCCAGAGACTTTGCGGCAGCGCCAGTAGTCTTCCACTGTCCAGATTTCGCCGTTGGCGATGACGTGGCTTTGGACTGCTTCGCGCACTTTGGCAATCTCTTCCCAGTAGGCGGGCGGTTTGTAGCCATCCACTTTACTACGGGCGTGGATCACGATCTCCGATGCCCCGGCGGCTTCCAGTGCCTGGCCACAGGCCACACCCATGGAGCGATCGTCGTAGCCCAGGCGCATCTTGGCGGTTACCGGAATGTTGGCAGGCACTGCTTTGCGCACGGCCGCGGTGATTTCATACATCAACTCCGGCTCCCGCATCAGCACGCAACCACCTTTGTGCTTGTTGACGGTTTTGGCGGGGCAGCCAAAATTGATATCCACCTGCCCTGCTCCCAGTTCAGCGGCCTTGGCACCGTGGCGGCCCATCATTTCGGCGTTTGAACCCAGCAACTGCACGGCCACGGGTGTGCCCACTTCGGTCAGCGCGTTATTGTGAAGTTCCGGGGCGTACTTGTAGAAAATCCGGGGCGGCAGCATGCCGTGGGTCACGCGAATAAATTCCGTCACGCACCGGTCAATCCCGCCGACTTTGGTCAGGGTTTCACGGATGGGTGCGTCGACCAGCCCTTCCATCGGGGCAAGGATGATTCGCATGAAAGCTCCAGATACTGAGAAGAAAAGATCAAAGACGGCTGATCAAAAATCAGGCGGAGCGGATTGTAAGGAATTCGGGGGCAAATAGGTAGCCGGGCATCCCGAAACAGGATGCCCGGCTGGTTACTGCGGCTTACTTCTTCACGTCGAAGCGGTCTGCGTTCATTACCTTGGTCCAGGCGGCTACGAAGTCTTTCACGAACTTGGCTTCGTTGTCGTCCTGGGCGTACAGCTCTGCGTAGGCACGCAGGATGGAGTTGGAACCGAACACCAGGTCAACACGGGTCGCGGAAAACTTGGTGTTGCCGCTCTTGCGATCCACGATGTTGTAGGAGTTCTTGCCAGTGGGCTCCCAACGGTTGGCCATGTCGGTCAGGTTCACGAAGAAGTCGTTGGTCAGCTGGCCAACGCGATCTGTGAACACGCCGTGCTTGGTGCCACCGTAGTTGGTACCCAGCACCCGCATACCGCCCAGCAGAACCGTCATCTCCGGCGCAGTCAGGCCCATCAGCTGGGCACGGTCCAGAAGCATCTCTTCCGGTTTGACCACGTAGTCTTTCTTCTGCCAGTTACGGAAGCCATCAGACAGCGGTTCCAGCGGCTCGAACGATGCCGCATCGGTCATCGCGTCGGTGGCATCGCCACGGCCTTTCAGGAACGGCACGTGCACATCATGGCCAGCGGCCTTGGCGGCCATCTCAATGCCCAGGTTACCGCCCAGCACGATGACATCAGCGATGCTCGCGCCGGTGTCGGCTGAGATTTTCTCATACACCTTCAATACCTTGGCCAGGCGCTGCGGCTCGTTGCCTTCCCAGTCTTTCTGAGGAGCCAGGCGGATGCGGGCACCGTTGGCGCCACCACGCATGTCCGAGCCACGGAAGGTGCGTGCGCTGTCCCAGGCCGTGGTGATCAGCTCGTTCAGGCTCAGGCCAGCGTCAGCGATTTTCTCTTTGACCACTTCCTCAATGTAGTTGGTCTCACCCTGGGGAACCGGGTCCTGCCAGATCAGGTCTTCAGCGGGAACGTCCGGGCCGATGTAACGGGACTTCGGCCCCATATCCCGGTGTGTCAGCTTGAACCAGGCACGGGCGAAGCAGTCTTTGAAGTACTCCGGATCTGCCATGAACTTCTCACAGATGGCGCGGTACTTCGGGTCCATTTTCATGGCCATGTCGGCGTCGGTCATCATCGGCTTGACGCGGGTCTTCATGTCGGTCGGGTCAACCGGCATATGCTCTTCTTTGATGTCGACCGGCTCCCACTGGTTTGCGCCAGCCGGGCTCTTGGTCAACTGCCAGTCGTAACCGAACAGCAGGTCGAAATAACCCATGTCGAATTTGGTCGGGTTGGTGGTCCAGGCGCCCTCGATGCCGGAAGTAATGGCATTTGTTGCCTTACCCTGCATGTTGGGGTTGATCCAGCCGAAGCCCTGATTCTCTACGTCTGCTGCTTCCGGTTCCGGCCCAAGCGCGTCCGCATCGCCGTTACCGTGCGCTTTACCCACGGTGTGGCCACCGGCGGTCAGTGCAGCGGTTTCTTCGTCGTTCATGGCCATACGGGCGAAGGTTTCGCGAACCTGCTCACCGGTCTTGAGAGGATCAGGATTGCCGTTTACCCCCTCTGGGTTCACGTAAATCAAGCCCATTTGAACCGCGGCCAGCGGGTTTTCCATGGTGTTTGGCTTGTCTACGCTCTCGTAGCGGCTGTCAGAGGGCGCCAGCCACTCTTTCTCTGCGCCCCAGTAGATGTCTTTCTCGGGGTGCCAAATGTCCTGACGGCCGTAGGAGAAGCCAAAGGTTTTGAAGCCCATGGACTCATAGGCAATGTTACCGGCAAGGATAAACAGGTCGGCCCAGCTTACCTTGTTGCCATACTTCTTCTTGATCGGCCACAGCAGGCGGCGAGCCTTATCAAGGTTGCCGTTATCGGGCCAGGAATTCAGAGGAGCAAAACGCTGGTTGCCGGTGCCACCGCCACCACGGCCGTCGGCCAGCCGGTAGGTGCCTGCCGCGTGCCACGCCATACGAATCATCAGACCGCCATAGTGACCCCAATCTGCCGGCCACCAATCCTGGCTGTTGGTCATCAGCTCGTGCATGTCCTTTTCGAGCGCTTCGTAATCGAGTTTTTTGACTTCTTCGCGGTAGTCGAAGTCTTCGCCCATCGGGTTAGTCTTGCTGTCGTGCTGGTGCAGGATGTCCAGATTCAGGTTCTCCGGCCACCAGGCCGCCACATTGCCCTGCTCCTGCGTATTAGACCCGTGCATGACCGGGCACTTACCACCACTATTATTCTCAGACATCGTATTCTCCTGTTTCTGCGTCATTGGCAAAAAAACATTTCACGATCAAGGGCATCACTAAATATAGATCATTCACAGGCCGCTGCTTGAATGTTTACTACCGCCTGTATAGTGAATCCCTATGGACTTCCCGCAGCCCGGGCAAAGCGACAGAACGATCACTGGGCGATTGCGTAATCCTGATAGTAGTCCACCAGAATCCCGAGCAAGTCCTTCCATGCTACCGGTGCAAATTCGATTGACACTGACATGGCGCAACTCCTTGATTGCGAGAACACCTTCACCTTATCGCGGGGGAGCGACCAACAGACAATTAATTAAAAATAAGCTTTTGAAAGTTTTTCTTTATCGCTAAAGGCATAGGAAGGCCAGTCTTAAAGGAGGGCGTTACAAACGCTCGATGGAGGCAAACTTGCCCTGATCGTCAAACAGGATGCGGAAACTGCCCTGAATGCCGTCTTTGAGGAAGAATCGGGAAAGGATACGGGCCGGGAAACGGACAGAGCGTCCGTCCCGGGCCGTGGTGCGAACATCGGTGGCAACGCCCTGGTAGAGTTTGATCCACTCGTCAGGGCTGATGCTGATGTCCACAATTATCTGCTGCATGGTCAGGGCCGGCTCAGTTAGCCAGCTCCAGCAGCAGACGGTTCAGGCGGCTGACATAGGCGCCGGGGTCTTTCAGTTGCTCGCCACTGGCCAGGGTGGCCTGGTCGAACAACACCGCAGACAACTCGCCGAAGCGCTCATCTTTGGCTTCCTGCTCCAGGCGCTGCACCAGAGGATGGTCCACGTTGATTTCAAAGATCGGCTTGCTGTCGGGCACTTTCTGGCCAGCAGCTTCCATGATCTTCTTCATCTGGGCGCCCATATCGAACTGGCCAGTGACCAGGCAGGCGGGTGAGTCCGTCAAACGGTTGGTTACCCGGACTTCCTGCACCCGGTCTTCCAGCGCTTTCTGGATGCGCGCGATCAGATCCTTATGTTCCTTGGCGGCCTCCTCCTGGTGCTTCTTGTCCTCCTCGGTTTCCACTTCACCGAGATCCAGATCACCACGGGCCACGTCCTGGAACTGCTTGCCGTCGTACTCGTTAAGGTAACCCATCATCCACTCGTCGATACGGTCAGACAGGATCAGAACCTCAATGCCTTTCTTGCGGAACACTTCCAGATGCGGGCTGCTCTTGGCCGCCATGAAGTTGTCAGCGGTGATGTAATAGATCTTGCTCTGGCCTTCCTTCATCCGGGCGATGTAGTCATCCAGGGAAACGTTCTGGGTAGACTCGCCGGTATGGGTGGAGGCAAAACGCAACAGGCCGGCAATTTTCTCGCGGTTGCTGAAGTCTTCTGCTGGGCCCTCTTTCAGAACGGTGCCAAACTCGTCCCAGAAGCCCTGGTATTCGTCGCTGTCTTTCTTGGCCAGCTTGGACAGCATATCCAGTACCCGCTTGGTCAAGGCGGTGCGGATGCTTTCTACGGTACTGTCGTTCTGCAGAATCTCCCGGGACACGTTCAGGGACAGATCGTTGGAATCGATCACACCCTTGGTGAAGCGCAGGTACAACGGCAGGAACTGCTCGGCATCGTCCATGATGAACACGCGCTGTACGTACAGCTTCAGGCCACGGGGTGCCTCCCGGTTGTACAGATCAAACGGCGCGCGCTTGGGGATATACAGCAGGCTGGTGTAGTCCAGCTTGCCTTCCACTTTGTTGTGGGACCAGGTCAGCGGGTCTTCGAAGTCGTGGCCGATGTGCTTGTAGAATTCTTTGTACTCTTCGTCCTTGATCTCGTTACGGGGCAAGGTCCACAGGGCGGTGGCGTCGTTGACGGTTTCCTCTTCGCCCTTCTTGTCTTCTTCCTCTGACTCGGCCTTCATTACGACTGGGAAGGAGATGTGGTCGGAGTACTTCTTGACCAAGCTGCGCAGTTTCCAGCCATCGGCGAATTCTTTGGCGTCGGATTTCAGGTGCAGAACAATCTCGGTTCCACGCTGCTCACGGGTCACCGGCTCGATGGTGAACTCGCCATCGCCCTTGGATTCCCAGTGCACACCTTCTTCTGCCGGTGCGCCGGCACGGCGTGTGAATACGTCGACTTTGTCGGCAACAATAAAGGCGGAGTAAAAGCCCACACCAAACTGGCCAATCAGCTTGCTGTCTTTCTTCTCGTCACCAGACAGTTGCTTGAGGAATTCGGCGGTGCCAGAACGGGCGATGGTGCCAAGGTTGGAGATAACGTCGTCACGGGTCATGCCGATGCCGTTGTCGGCGAGGGTAATGGTGCCGGTGTCTTTGTCGTAATCCAGGCGGATTTTGAGGTCGGGGTCGCCTTCGTAGAGTTTGTCGTCTTTCAGGGCAGCGAAGCGCAGTTTGTCTTCGGCGTCTGAGGCGTTAGAGATAAGCTCACGAAGGAAGATTTCCTTGTTCGAGTACAGGGAGTGGATCATCAGGTGAAGCAGTTGCTTCACTTCGGTCTGGAATCCCAGGGTCTCTTTGTTTGTTTCTACCGTCATGGCTGTGTTTTTCTCCTGCTCGGGTTTTAACTTTTGTGGAGCGGCCTGGGCCGGTAGGTTCTTCCAAAACACGCTGTGAATACGTCCATGTACGCTCTGCTCCGCCATCCATGGCTCCGCAAGGTTTTGGAAGAACCTACCGGCCCAGCCCACCCGACTTTTGAGTTAGGCCAGTGAAAGCACGATGTCTGGGCGAGCGGGTGGGGATGGCTTTCCGGAACCGTGCGGAGCCATGGGTGAAGAGCGAAAGCTCTTCACGGGCTGGCCAAGGACGGCCAGCCCAGGACCCGCAGTGCGCCGCAGGAGCAATAAGCCCTGCGGGGCGGAGCCCGAGCCGCACAGGGACGTCTCGAGGCGTGTTTCGGAAAGCCATCCCCACCCGCTTGCCTGCACCAATGCTGAAATTTCTTGAACCAGAGATGGGGGGTCAGCCGGGGCATTTCAACCCCAGTCAGAACCAATTCAGTCTTCGAGGAGGAAGTGGGCGCGGGCCGTGGCGATGGGTTGGGAACGGGACTTTTGCCAGGCCGAGATCATCACATTGGCAACCCGGTTGCCCTGGCGGGTCAGGCGGCATTCGGCGTAGGTTTCCCGGTTAAGGCCCGCGCGCAGGTAGTCCAGGGAAAAGTCGACAATTCTCGGCATCCGCAAGGTATCTTGAGACATGATCAGGTAGATCGCTGCCGACATTTCCATGAAGCCACCAATCACACCGCCGTGAATCGCCGGCAAAATCGGATTGCCCAGGTTCTCTTCTTTCTTTGGCAACCGAAAAATCAGGTCGTCTCCAAAGCGGTCGCATTGCAAGCCAATCCAGGTGGCGTAGGGAATGCTCTCCAGCATGCGGGAGAAGTCGCCGGTTTGCTGGGTGTATTTGAGGATTTCCGGGTCGGTCATTCCTCGCCTCCGGTGATCAGGTCTCGGTAGGATTTCGGGGTGGCTTCTTTGCCGATTCTCATGAACGTGCCAACACAGTTGGCAATGGTTTCACCGCCTTCCTGATAGGCCTCGCAGCGGGTAAAGATGATGTTCTTGGTGATCTTGTAGGTCTCGGCCCGGGCATAGACAGGCTTGTGGGGTTCGGCCGGGCGCATGTAGTCCACCCGCAAGTCGAGGGTCGGGCAGAGCTCGAAGTCTTCCAGGGCACAGATCATCACGGAGCCGGAGGCGGTGTCCATAAGAGTGGTAATGGCACCACCGTGGATAACGCCGGTATCCGGGTTACCAATGATCCTGTCGCTGTACGGCAGTTCCATGACCAGGTAGCCCTCGCCCGCTTCCTTCGCACTCAGGCCCAGTTCACGGGCCTGGTTGAGGGTGTTCACAAACCGGTTTACCCGGTTGATTCGGGTTTCATCGTTCATTCAGGGATGTCCTGCAATTCAGCTTTTCGGAGTGGTTTCTGCAGCTTGCTTACCGGGTACGGGTTCTTCGAACACTTTCCCGGCACGCAGGGCAACCAACGCATCAGACTGGAATTCCCGACGGTAAAGTACGACAACCACCAGGGTAGAAGCCGCTATAAACACCATGGGATGGATAAACCAGGCCACCACGGCCAGGGCGTAATAATAGGACCGCAACCCAAGGTTAAACGCGTCCCCTGCCAGGTTGCAGATGTTGCCGGCACTGCGGGCAAAGGCCTCCCGGGCGGCGGGGCTGGTTTTGGTGTCGTCCGGTAGGGGCGCGCTGCCTATCATCACCGCCACAAAGTTGTACATGCGCATAGACCAGGTGAACTTGAAGAAGGCATACACGAACACCACCAGCAACACCACTAATCGAAGCTCCCAGATTTCCCGGGTCGGTACGGCGCTGAAAGGCATGGTGGCGAACACTTCCATGGCTTCACGGGTGTAGCCGAGTGCAGTGATGATACCAGCCAGTATCAGCAAGCAGCTGGATGCGAAGAAGGCACCATTGCGCTCAAGATTACCGACCACGGAAGCGTCCGATATCCGGTTCTCCCGCTTGAGCATTACCCGCATCCAGTCTTCACGATACATATCCAGCGTGTTTGAGAGGCAGGCGCGAGTACTTGCCCGATTTCGGGAATACCAGGTGTAGCCTACCCAGCACACCAGAAACCAGAACAAAGCAATGAGTTCCAGGTAATAGCCCATGCGTGGTTGTCGATCCGTTGTAACGTATATGGCAGAGAGGTTGCGTGACAATGATACGCGAAGGTGCATGAACCGGCCACAACCCGGGTGGTCTGACACTAAAACACCGGTCGTACTGTGCTATATAATGAAACACCCAAATCAACAATTGCGCGTCCACGGAACCGGTCGCCCAAAGGAGTCGGATGTGAACCCCGGACAAATTCTGAGACTGACGTTACTCTCGGTGATGTTTCTTGCCATTGCGGGCTGTGCTGTAAACCCGGTCACCGGCAAAAAGCAGCTGTCTTTGATCCCTGAAAGCCAGGAATTGGCGCTCGGGGCCGAGCACTACACCCCAACCCAGCAAACCCAGGGTGGGCAGTTTTATCTGGACCCGGAATTGACAGTCTATGTTCGCGAGGTCGGCATGAAGCTGGCTCGGGTTAGTGATCGCCCCGATTTGCCGTACGAGTTTGTGGTACTCAATAGCAGCGTGCCCAATGCCTGGGCTTTGCCTGGGGGCAAGATCGCCATCAACCGGGGCCTGCTGGTCAAGTTTGAGGATGAAGCCCAGTTAGCCGCTGTGATGGGGCATGAGATTGTCCACGCTGCGGCGCGGCACAGCGTGCAACGCATGCAACAGGGGATGCTGATCAGCGCTGGCGTCGCCGGCCTTGGTTTTGCGCTGTCTGATAACGAGTGGGCCGGGCTGATTATGGGCGGCGCGGCCGTGGGCGCCCAGCTGGCTCTCGCACAGTACAGCCAGGGTGATGAGCTGGAATCCGACCACTACGGCATTCGTTACATGAAAGCCGCCGGTTACGACCCTCAGGCAGCGGTTGAGCTGCAAGAGCTGTTTCTGGAATTATCCCAGGGCAGGCAGACAAGTTGGCTGGACGGCATGTTCGCCACCCACCCGCCTTCAGCCAGGCGGGTTCGGGAGAACCAGGCCCTGGCCTCAGAGCTGGGAACCGGTGGCTTCCGGGGCCGCGACATTTACCAACGGCGCATTGCCCTGCTTAAAGAACTCCAACCCGCCTATGACGCCCACGATAAAGCCATGGAACTGGCATCCAAAGGTGATATGAAAGCCGCCCTTGATTCCATCAACAAGGCGATCGAGCTGGAACCGCGCGAGGCCATGTTCTTCGCCCTCAGGGGGCGGATCTACAAAGAACAGAAGCAAACAGAGAAAGCCCAGGCGGATTTCGACAAGGCGGTGTCGCTATACCCGGAGATGTTCCAGTACCAGCTATACAACGGCCTGAACTCACTGGCCATGAATAATCTGGACAAAGCCCGTGGGCACCTTGAGCGGGCCAATCAGGTGGTGCCTACCTCCATTGCCTATCTGCGGCTTGGCGATATTGCCAGCCGTCAGAACCGTCGGAATGACGCCATTGGCCATTACTCGAAAGCCGCCGAAGCCGGCGGCGATGTGGGCGAGGAAGCCAAAAGAAAACTAGCCGATCTGTCCCAATAGCAAACACGTGGCGGGGATAAAAACCGGGGGCTTAACGCTCCCGGTTTTTTTATGGCTAAAGCATTTGCCACGTTGACGCAAAAAAGCCGTCACAGATTGCATTGACATTTAGAGCAATAACTCTAAAAATCAGTCAAACAAACAACAATCGGATGGCGATCATGCTCGTAAAGCGACTTCAACCGATGATTTCCCACGCAAGGCGGTCCTATGTGGAACTGATGTTCCAGGTAATGGGCCGGGCCCTGCAGGCAATCAGCGAAGTAGACGAACAAACCCGGAACGAAACTCGCGCCCTGCCCGAAGGATTTCTGTTCGAGATGCAGGTGATGCCCAATGGCCCCAAGCTGATCGTTGAGCACACCGGAGATGGCAAACTGCATTTCCACGGCGACAGTGCTCCCCGGCCGGTGGACCTTTCCATTCAGTTCAAGCATATGGCCCATGCGTTCCTGGTACTGTCCTTCCAGGAAAAGACCTCGGTGGCCTTTGCCAACGACCGCATGCTGGTAGATGGTGATGTCAGTTACGCCGTGCGTATGACCCGTGTGCTCAACCGCCTGGAGTCATTCATCCTACCCAAGCTGGTCGCACAGCGAGCGGTCAAGGAATACCCAGCCAACCTGCATCTGCCTGAAAAACTGATCAGCGGTGCCCGCATCTACCTGAAAGTCGCCACCAACTTTGTCGAGACAGTGAGAGCATAATGACCAACAAATACTACGAGTTCTTCTGCCCGGTAAAAGTGATTGCCGGCAAAGCTGCCTTGGAACACATTCCGTTTGAATTGACCGGCCTGGCCGCCAAGCGCCCGATGATTGTTACCGATAAGGGTGTTCGGGCGGCAGGCCTGCTTGACCCTGTGATTGCCGCTTGCGAAGAAAGCGGACTGGAAATCGTCTCTATTTATGACGACGTCCCCCCGGATTCTTCTACAACGGTTGTTCGCGATATCGCCACGGTTTACCGCAAGGAAAAGTGCGATTCCATTATTGCCGTGGGCGGCGGCTCCGCCATTGATACCGGCAAAGCCGTGAACATTCTGGTCTCCGAAGGTGGCGACGACATCGCCAAGTACAGTGGCGCAGGTATTCTGAAGCATCCCCTGAAGCCCTTCTTCGTGGTACCAACCACAGCCGGAACGGGCTCTGAAGTCACATCCGTTGCCGTGATTACCGATGAGAAAAAAGGCGTGAAGCTGCCGTTCACCTCATCGTTCCTGTTGCCGAATGCGGCGATCATCGACCCACGGATGACGCTGACCCTGCCTCCCCATATCACCGCCGCAACCGCCATGGATGCCATGACTCACGCGGTCGAAGCGTTTACCTGCATGGCCAAGAATCCGCTGAGCGATGCCTACGCCACGGCTGCCATCAAAAAGGTGAGCCAGTCACTTCTGGCGGTAATGGACAACCCCAAAGACGAGAACGGGCGGCTTGAACTGGCCCAGGCCTCTACCATGGCCGGCATTGCCTTCTCCAACTCCATGGTTGGGCTTGTACACTCCCTGGGCCACGCAACCGGCGCGATCTGCCACCTGCCCCATGGCCTGTGCATGAGCCTGTACCTGCCGTATGTGCTTGAATTCAACATTGAAAGCATCCGTGAACCCCTGGGCGAACTGCTGCTCTACCTGGAAGGCCCGGAAGTATTCTCGGCAACTCCTGCAGCCCGCCGTGCCGAGGCCAGCATTTCCGCCATCCGCAAGCTCAGGGACGCACTGCATAAACGCTGTGAGCTGCCCCGTACCCTGAAAGAAACCGGCAAGGTGCTGGAGAGTCAGCTGGAGGCCATCGCCGAGATGGCGCTGGACGACGGCTCCATCATGTTCAACCCGCGGGAAGTCGCGAAGGAAGATGCCCTTTCGGTGCTGCGGCGCGCCTGGGCCTGATCGGAGTTATCTGGGCTGACCCATCGCCCGATGGGTTAGCCTAAAGTCAGATTCACAATGATTGATTTATAGGAGGAAGTCGTTACTATTTAGCAACGTTCTGGCAGGGAGTTGGCCGGGTAAGTTTGATCGTTATACCGCAGTGGCCTGCAACAACCTGAGTTTCTTTGAATGAAAGATCTATTGTCCAGAGCATCGCTTTTTTCACGCCGTAGCTTTGCCATTCTGACGGCGGGCCTGTGCCTGTCCATGGCGGCACACAGTGGCGAAGACCAATCCGGGACCTTCCGTTTCAACATATCCCCCAACGGCTACCCCCCATACCTGATTGTGGATGGCGAGAAGCCCTCCGGCATCATGTGGGACGTGGTCGCACTGATTGTGCCGCGCCTCGGTTACGATCTTGAGTTCATGAAAATTCCAAGAAAGCGGGTCGACCAGATGCTGGCCGACGGTTTCCTGGACGGCACCCCCCGTGCCATCGAATGGACGGAAAAGCCCGAACAGTTTCTGTTCACCAACCCGGTTGTCCATGTAGAAGAAGTGTTCTTCTTCGCAAACGGCGCCGAATTTGAGTACAACCACCCGAGCGACCTGTTCGGAAAAACCGTGGTTACTCACCTGGGCTACATGTACCCTGCCCTTGATTCCTACTTCGAAAGTGAACAGATTCGGCGTTTTGACGTCTCCCGTGACCGGGATATGTTCCGGTTTCTGCTGCACGGCGAACGGTTTGACACGGCCCTGGCTGACCGACTTGTCGGCCAGTGGATTCTGAAAACCGAAGGCATGGCAGAACATTTCAGCAGCTCCGAGACTGCCATCAGCCAGTATGGTTTCCGGATCATGGTTCGCCCGGAGTGGACGGAGTTCGTGCAGGCCTTCAACGAGGAGCTGCAGAAGATTCGCGAGAATGGCGAGCTACAGGCCATTCTCGCGAACTATCGCTGACAGTTTATTCCAGCCGCCGCAACAGCAGCATGGGTGACACACTCAGAACCGGGCGCAACTGCCAGCGCCCGAACAATGCCAGCAGCGCTGCACTGATGAAAGGAATGGGCAACATCACCTGCCAGTGCCAGCGGAAAGTACCCTCAAACATTCTGACTTGAAGCGCATAGACCGCCGCCTCTGCCGCCAACACACCCATAATACCCGCGACGAACCCCAGCAGGGCAAACTCCAGCATGGTACTGCGGGCAAGCAATGACTGCTGGCCGCCCAGGGTGCGAAGCAAAGCGCCCTCCCGCTGACGATCCCGCAGTGTGGCGCTGACCACCGCCGCCATCACCACCAGAGCCGCCGCCAGGATCAGCGCAAGAATGGCTTCAATGGCCTGGGTAACCTGGCGCACAATCTGCTGGATACGCTCGATGATATGATCGATCTCCAGAACCGAGACGGTCGGGAACCGGCGTGAAAACTCATTGAGCGCTACTTTGTTACGCTCATCCAGATGGAAACTGGTAATCCAGGTACCAGGCATATCCGTCAGCCCACCGCCGGGCGGGAAGGCCATGTAGAAGTTGGGCTTCATGCTGTCCCATTGCACAGTACGAATGCTGGTGACCGGTTCTGTCACCGTTTCCGAACCAATGGTGAAGGTCAGGCGATCCCCCATGACCAGCCCCATGCGTTCCGCCAGCTCTGCCTCAACCGACACACCGATGGTGTCGCCGGGGGCAAACCACTCGCCGGCAACAATCTCATTATCTTCAGGCAGTTCTGCCATCCAGGTCAGGTTCAGTTCACGGTTCAGAGCACCAATGCGTTCATCCTTGCTCACGGCCTCCAGAACCGGCTGATCATTCAGTTCCGTCAAGCGCCCGCGCACCATGGGATAGACCGTATCCAATGGGGCGTCACGCTCTGCCCAGAAGGCTTCCACTTCGTCCACCGCATCCGGTGCGATGTTAATCAGGAAGTGATTGGGGGCATTATCCGGTAACTGGGCCTGCCAGTCGTCGAGCAAAGAAGTGCGCACCAGGATCAGCGTGGCCGCCAGCATCAATGTCATGGCAAACACCGCCATTTGCGCCATGCTGGCCTGTCGATGCCGGTACAGGCCCACCAGCGCCAGGCGCCAGGCGTTGCCGCCGCCACGTACACGGCGCAGAACCGCCACCATCAGGCCACCGACCAACGCCAACACCGCCAACAGGAGTGCCAGGCCGCCCAACAAGGCAAACACCAGCGCAACCTCGCCAGCGTATAACCAGACCAGACCGAACACGGCGAGAATCGCAATCGCAATATCGGGGATCGCGTCTCGCCCACTTTCCCCGGGCTGCGCCCTCAGAACCCGCATCGCAGCCACATTGCGCAGCCGGCGAATGGGCGGATAGGCAAACGCGAACAGGGAAACCAGAGCCGTAAGCAAGGCGGGTACCAGGGCCGAAGGCGCCAGATGGAAATCGACCGGCTGCTCCAGCACGTCGCTCAACAGGCGAACCAGAATCCAGAACAGCGGCAGCGCCACCAGCAGGCCACCAATCACACCGGCGATACCCCACAGCGCCAACCGGCGCAGGTAAAGGCCGCCAATTCCCCGGCTCGACAGCCCCAGGGTTTTAAGAAGTGCCACGGTATCCCGCTGAGACAAGGCGTACTGACGGCTGGCAACCGCCACGGCCACCGCCGCCAGCAGGACCGCCAGGCTGCCACCGAGCAACAGGAAACGTTCAGCACGCTCCAGGGATCGGGAGAAGGTTTCGCCATCGCGCACACTTTCCCATTCATGGCTCGGTTCCAGCTGTGGCTCCAGCCATTGATAGTAGTCGTCAAGCAGGTTGTCAGGCCCGGCGAACAGATACACGTATTCAGCGCGGCTGCCTTCCTGTATCACGCCGGTGCCGGGCACGTCGTCCACATGAATCATCACACGCGGGGCCAGGGAGGATAGCCGGAAACCGCCGTCCGGCTCCCTTATCAGCAGGCTGGTGATCTCAAGTTCAAGATTGCCCACTTCCAGCGTCTCACCAATCTCGAGTTCCAACAATCGGAGCAACCGGGGATTGACCCAGATCTCGCCCCGCCCGGGGCCGGCACTCACGGTTTGGCGCGGGGCATCAGAGACTGGTTGGATTTCGATCTCGCCACGCAGGGGATACTCATCACTGACGGCCTTGACGGAAACCAGCTGGAACCCACCTTCACCAAATACCATGGTGGAGAATTCAATCAGCTGGCCGGTCTCCAGGCCCCGATCACGGGCTTCGTCAATCCATTCAGCCGGCACTGGCCGGCCATTCTCCGCCTCAAGCTGGCGATCCGCCGCCAGGAAAGAGCTGGCCGAGGAGACCAGGGTTCGCTGCAGCTGGTTGGCGAACAGGGCAATGGTAGCCACGGTTGCCACGGCAATCACCAGGGCCACCAGCACAACCCGCACATCACGCTCGCGCCAGTCCCGGCGCACCGACATCAGTTTTTTTGCAGCCGCCATCAGTCAGCCAACTCCCGGGCCGCTTCCGGCTCTGTCAGTACACCGGCTTCAATGTGAAGCTGCCGGCCGCATCGCGCTGCCAGGTGTTCATCGTGGGTGACCATGACCAAGGTGGTGCCTTGCTCCCGGTTCAGATCCATCAGCAGATCCGACACCGCCTGCCCGGTGCGGTTATCCAGGTTGCCGGTGGGCTCATCCGCAAACAGAATAACCGGGTCGGAAGCGAAAGCCCGGGCGATGGCTACCCGCTGCTGTTCACCTCCGGATAACTGCCGTGGCGTATGGCTCAGGCGCTCGCCCAGCCCTACCCGCTCAAGCAGTTCTTTGGCCCGTGCCTCCGGCGATTCCATCCCTGCCAGCTCGAGGGGCAACATTACGTTCTCCAGCGCGCTCAGCGCCGGCAACAGCTGGAATGACTGGAACACGAAGCCAACCCGGCTCGCCCGGAGCTGTGCTCGCTGGTCTTCCGTCAGGTTACTGATTTCAGCACCGTCCAGCTCTACTTTACCTTCGGTCGGGGTGTCCAGCCCGGCAAGCAATCCGAGCAAAGTGGTTTTTCCGGAACCGGAGCGGCCAACAATGGCTACGGACTCTCCCCGATTGATTTCCAGACTGACCCCCTGCAAGATCGTCAACGTATCAGTTTCCAGGCTCACCCGGTGAGTAAGGTCGGTCACCCGTAACATGGGGTTTGTGGCGGCTAGTTTGGGGTCCGTCATCTGGTTCACGGTGGCTCCGTTGTCTGGTGCTGTGTTTTATTGAATCTGTAAAGGGTATACGAATTTACTATGCATACGGTATCGGCGTTGGTCAGATCATTTGCCCTCTCAGCACTGATGTTGCTGTCGCTCTCCGCTCTGGCCAGCCAGAACACACTACTGGTAGTTGGCGACAGCCTCAGTGCCGCCTATGGCGTGCCGTCCGACACAGCCTGGGTTCAGCTGCTGAGGGACAGGCTTGATGAACAGGGCCTGAACTGGAACGTTGTGAACGCCAGCATCAGCGGCGAAACCACCGATGGCGGCCTGCGGCGGCTGCCTGAACTGCTTCAGAAAAACCAGCCAGACGTTGTGATCATCGAGCTTGGCGGGAACGACGGCCTGCGCGGCTTTCCACCGAATGTGATTGAATCCAACCTCGCCGACATGATCGAGCAAGTGCGGGATGTCGGTGCCATCCCGGTGCTGGTGGGCATGCAAATTCCACCGAACTATGGCCAGCGTTATACCCGCCTGTTTGCGGACATCTTCCCGAACCTGTCTGACCGCTACGACACGCCTCTGGTTCCCTTTTTTCTTGAGGGCATCTACAACGAGGATGGGCTAATGCAGGAGGACGGCATTCACCCCACCGAGGCTGCCCAGCCGGTACTGCTGGACAATCTATGGCCTCAACTGGAGCCGTTGATCCTGGACAGGAACCCCAGCGCCCTGCGCTCAGACCAGTAGTAACCGTCACGGGCCAGCTCGACAAATCCCACATGCCCGCCCCACTTTGGCGCCTCGACGGTAACGTCGGCGCCGAGGACCTTACGGCCTTCCGGGAAACATCGGGCTGACAGGAAGGGATCGTCTACCGCATTAACCATCAACGCCGGTACCCGTATGTCCTTCAACCGAAACAGTGCCGAGCAGCTGGCCCAGTAGTCCTGGGCATCCCGGAAGCCATGCAGGGGTGCGGTGTAGCGGTTATCAAATTCGTGAAAGTTGCGGATGTTGTCGAATCCGGTCACGTCAATCAGATCCGGAAACCGACGGGCCTTTTCCTGCATTTTGCCGTGCAGATCCCTCAGAAAGCGCTGCATGTAGATCCTGCGACTGGGCAGGGCCAGCATATCCGCGCTACCAGCCAGGTCTGCGGGCACTGAATAGGCAACGGCACCGCTGATGCGACTATCAACACGCTCGCCCTGCTCGCCGAGGTATAGCAGGGTGAGGTTGCCGCCCATGCTGAAGCCAGACAGGAACAGGTTGCTGTAGTGGCCTTCCAGCGCGTGGGACACCACCGTATGCAGGTCTTCCGTGGCTCCGCTGTGATAGAACCGTGGCTGGCGATTCATCACCCCGCCGCAGGATCGGAAGTTCCAGGCCAGCACATCCCAGCCATCCGCCATTAATGCCCGCGCCAGCCCGAGCACATAGGGGCGCCGGCTGTGGCCTTCCAGACCATGGGACACAATGGCCAGGCGGTCACTGCCCTGACGGTACCAATCCAGGTGCAGTTCATCGTTATCCGGAGTCGCCAGAACAGCGGTTTCCGGCTGTGGCATGGTCACGTTCCGGAACAGCGTTGGCCACACAGACTGGATGTGTCCGTTACGTAACCAGACCGGCGGGCGGTAGCCCGATTGACTGCGCTTGTGCAAATTTTGACCTTTCTTTTCAGGGGGTTGACGAACACTATTAAAGAACTTAATATGCCCGCCACTTGATGCTGTTCCCCGATAGCTCAGTTGGTAGAGCAACGGACTGTTAATCCGTTTGTCCCTGGTTCGAGCCCAGGTCGGGGAGCCACTTATTCCGAGAAAGCCGCTGATTCAACATCAGCGGCTTTTTCATTTCTGCCTCAGAAAACCTCTTCCCGCTGCATAAATTCCTTCAGAACCTGGTACAGGGTATAACCATCCTGACTACCGATCATTTCACGGATGGAATGCATGGCGAACTGCGGCACACCGATATCCAGCGTGGTCACGCCCAGATTACCGGCGGTCAGCGGCCCGATGGTGCTGCCACAACCCATGTCACTGCGTACCACAAATGTTTGGTGCGGCAGGCCAAGCTCATCACTGATATGCCGGTACAGAGCGGCCGACCGGCTGTTGGTGGCGTAGCGCTGGTTGTGGTTAACCTTGATGACCGGCCCCTGGTTCAGGATCGGACCGTGGTTTTCATCGTGTTTGTCCATGAAATTCGGGTGCACACCGTGGGCATTATCTGCGGAAATCATCATGGAGCGGGCAATCGCCCTGCCCTTGCCTGCGCCACACCAGCGCTCCAGAACGGCTCCCAGGAACGGGCCCTGGGCACCTTCCGCCGACATGCTACCCACTTCTTCGTGGTCATTGCACACCAGAAGCGCGGCTTCATCACCTGAAGTGTTCAACAGGGACTGCAGGCCAATGTAACAACTGAGCAGGTTATCGAGACGGGCCGACGCCAGAAACTCCTGACGCAAACCAACGAAAGACGCGCCCTGGGCATCGTAGAAACTCAGTTCATAGCCCAACACTTTACGAATCTTCAGGCCGGATTCACTGATCAACTGCTCACGCAGCAAGTCAGCAAATGACGTTGTATCGGTTTCCGGCAGTTGCATAACGACCGGAGGCAGGTCTGTCTGGGCATTCACTGAACGATTGCTGTTGGCTTCCCGGTCCAGGTGAATGGCCAGGCTGGGAATAATTGCCACCGGCTTACGGAAGTCCACCAGGGTGTCCCGGACCTTACCGTCCTCATCCAGAACCGTAACCCGGCCGGCCAACGACAGATCCCGGTCAAACCACGAGTTCAGCAACACGCCGCCGTAAACTTCCACACCTAACTGGAAAAAGCCCTTGCGGCGAATCTCGGGATTCGGCTTTACCTTCAGGCAGGGGCTGTCGGTGTGGGCACCCACCATCCGGATGCCGGAAGTCGCTACGTCATTCTTGCCGGTGCGGAAGGCAATAATGGAGGAGCCATTGCGAATGGCGTAATAGCCCCGGCCCTGCTCCAGCGCCCACTCTTCCCGCTCATCCAGCTGCTGAAAACCGGCGTCATCAAGCCGGGATTTCATGGTGCTTACTGCATGCCACGGTGTTGGAGAGGCATTCAGAAATTCAATCAAGTCATTATTAAATTCAGTGTGTTCCATGATCTTCCTGATTGCATGATAATGGCTGCTACAGTATGGCATGAAGCCGGCCCCGCTCCTACCAGGCTGCCGGTTAGTCCCTATACGCACCCACTGATCAACGCCGGAGCCCACTGTGTCGATACCCCGATTCCTGGACATCGAATACTGTCAGACTGACGACGCCCTGTTTCCCGTCGCCATGGCCTGGTCGCTGGAAGACGGCCAGATGAAAACCGTGGTTATTGCCCCGGAGGAAGCCTGGCTGCCAGATGACGGCGACCTGGGGGACTTTGACCTGCTGTACCTCGAAGAACAGGGCGTGCCACTGCTCGAACTGGTTCAGGAACTCCATCAGGACTTGCCAGACCAGACCGTATACGTGGATGGCATGGACCCGGATGAAATTCTGATCGATCTGATTTTCAGTGCCGTCAGCCAGGATGCCCCTTTCGAGATTGCTCCAATTTCCGAACTGATTACCGGCATCGACAGCGACACCCTTGAAGACCGCCGTCGGCAACTGATGTTTGACGAAGGCCTGGAACCACAACTCCCGGAGAATGGCGTTTACGCCCTGCTGATGCTTGCGCAGGAGGAAGGCCTTCTGGCTGACCTGTAAGCGGGCCGGCTGACACGGGGAAGTGTGACCGGCGTCTGCGTAACAAAGCGTTACACAAGGCAGAATCTGGCGTCAGCAACGTTACTGACAGGAAGCCGGATAATAATGAACAAGGTCGCACTACGTTTCCTCAGCTCCAGCCTGATGGCCATCAGCCTCGCCCCATTGTCGGCACAGGCACAAGACACTCCTCGTTCTGACAAGCACTACGTTGGCCTACTGGTGACCGCTCTGGAGCACCGCTCTATCGGCGAGCGCACCAAGGAGGATGCCTGGGGCCAAGCCGGTACGCTGGTGATCGGTGGTCACCTGAACGACCTGATTCACGCCGAGATCCGTCTGGGTGGCGGCTTCAACGATGCCGATGTTTCCGGTGGCGACCTGACCCTGGCTGTCGATTACTTCGCCAGCTGGTACATGGGCCTGCACTACCCGATTACCGATTATGCCAACGTGTATGCGCAGGCCGGTTTTACCCACGTAAAAGGCGAGGCAACCCTGCCCAACCGTGAGGAAAGCTACAACGCGCAGTTCCGGGATCTCGAGGGCGATTACCCGGACAGCAGTTTCAGCATCAGCTGGCTGGCCGGAGTGGATTTCGAGGTGTTGAGCAACACCTTCCTGGTGTTTGAGGGTGGGCGGCTGTTCAAAGACACTGGCAGTAGTGCCAATACGTTCCAGTTTTCTACGGGGCTGCGTTATGAGTTCTGAGTTTGCCGCGTTTTTTTGGTGTTAGTTAAGAGGGCCGGGGGTTCTTTCCTGGAAACGCTACGAGCCCCCGCAAGCGGGTCCAGCCAGCAATCATAGATTGCTGTCGTTCGGCTGCGCATGAAGCTTCGCTTCATAAACACTTGCCTCACCCATGTGCGCTTCGCTCCGGCCATCCATGGCCTCCGAGATTCCAGGAAAGAACCCCCGTCCCTCTTAACCCAGACCTTTATGCAGGCCGCTTTAAAACAACGCTTAATCGGTAAGTTTGTGCTGGATGTGCCAGCAGCGGTGAATCTTCTGATTTCTCTGGAAGTCTTTATCCAGCGTACTGGCGGTCACTTCCTTCACTTCGAATTCTGCCGCCAGGTCTTCGTCCAGTTTAAACTTCCGAAAGTTGTTGGAGAATATCAACAGGCCGTCACTGGATAACCGCTCCATACACTGACGAACCAAGGTGCCGTGATCCCGCTGAATATCGAGAACACCAGCCATTCTCGCTGAGTTGGAGAACGTGGGCGGGTCCATGAAAATCAGGTCGAAGGTCTGGTTGGCGGTTTTGCGGTCCGCCAGCCAGGACAGGCAATCCGCCTGCTCTACCACGTGCTTGCGCGGGTCGGCGCCGTTCAGGGCGAGGTTGTCCTGGGCCCAGCTCACGTAGGTTTTCGACATATCCAGGCTCAGGGACCGGCTGGCGCCGCCAACGGCTGCGTGTACCGTGGCTGCGCCGGTGTAGGAGAACAGGTTCAGAAAGCGTTTGCCACGGGCATGCTGCTGAATCCAGTGGCGCACCGGGCGGTGATCCAGGAACAGGCCAGTGTCGAGGTAGTCTTTCAGGTTTACCCTCAGGGTGCAGCCGTGTTCGTGCACGTTGAAGTATTCGCCGGTTGCGGCCTGTTTCTCATACTGTTTGGTGCCGGTTTGACGCTGGCGTTGTTTGCACACCAGATTCTCGGGGGCAACGTCCAGCACTTCCGGTATGACCGCCAGAGCCTCGGCCAGACGTTCCCGGGCGGCTTTTTCGTCGATAGACTTCGGGGCCAGGTACTCCTGCACGTGCACCCTGCCATCGTATAGGTCGATGGCCAACGCGTATTCAGGCATATCGGCATCGTAAAGCCGGTAGCAGCTGACATTCTGCTTCCGCGCCCACTGGCCGATGGTTTTCAGGTTCTTCTTCAGGCGATTGCGTAGCATGTCTGCCCGTTCGGGGTTGGCGATGCGTGGCATAACCTGCCCGGGCGCAGCCGGGTCTCGCGGTGTTCGGGCGTTTTCAGGCTGCACCTCGAACAACAACAGCTGCGCTGGCAACTTGCCATTAAACAATTTGTATTGCTTGAAGCTTCGCAGGCCAATGGATTTACCGAATTCCGGTGCACCGGTGAACACGGCCAGGCGCCACCCCGGCAGTTCACGCAAGACGGTTTCACCGAGGGTTTGATAAAGCGCGGCCAGCTCTTTGCGCTCGCTCAGGCGTTCACCATAGGGAGGATTGGTCAGCACCAGGCCCTTATCCGCCCAGTCCGGCTGCCGCTCAAACGCCGATACCGGCCGGGGCTCTACGCTTACGATGTTGTCCAGACCAGCCCGGCGTAGGTTGTTGCGGGCCGTGTCGATCACCCGGTCGTCCTGATCGAAACCGGCAAACGCCGGTATGCGCTTGTTTTTGCCTTCGTGTGCGCGGCGCTCGACTTCCTGGCGCAATGCCAGCCAAAGTTCCGGCTGATGGCCTGGCCATTTTTCAAAACCAAAACGCTCAATCTTCCGGCCCGGCGCAATGTCCAGCGCCATCAATGCTGCTTCAATCACCAGCGTTCCGGAACCACACATGGGATCAACAAAGTCGCCGCCGGCGTCTGCAATTTCCGGCCAACCGGCCCGCAGCAGCAACGCGGCCGCGAGGTTTTCCTTCAACGGCGCAAGGCCCTGTTCAGTGCGGTATCCCCGCATGTGCAGGCTATGCCCGCTAAGGTCCAGCCCAACCGACAGCCGCCCTCGGTTCAGACGGGCAGAGATGGTGACATCCGGATCTTTTGGTGCGACCGAGGGCCGCGGCAGGCCTGCGCCCCGAATGCTGTCTACGATACCGTCTTTGACTTTCTGGGCACCGAACTGTGTGTTCCGAATTTCTTCGTTCTGCCCCAGGAAAGTCACTCGAAAGCTGCCGTTGACGGGAATGTGCGATTGCCAGTCCAGAGACACCACGCCCTCATAAAGTTCGTCAGCACTACGGGCATCCATCTCGGCAATGTGCAGGATGACCCGGTTGGCCAGCCGGGACCACAAACAGGCGCGATATCCGGCTTCCAGCTCCCCTTCTACCCAGACGCCCGCCGGCGCGTTGCGCACTTGAGCCAGGCCAAAGCTTTCCAGCTCATCGGCCAGGAGATACTCAACACCCTTGGGGCAGGTTACGAAAAAGACATGCTTGGACAAAATCAACTCCTGGTTTTCTGGATAGAGCCGGTAAGCCGCCGGAATAGCAGCAAAACCCGAATTCGGGCCGTCATCGTTATTTCACAAACCTATAAGAAAAGCTTCATATAGATGAAATAAATAGTGTACATCCGCGCAAGGTTCGTCTTACCTTGTAGTTGACGCGTCGTTCTGGAAGCCAACATAACCGTGCTTCCGTTAACAGGATCCTGACTGCTCTGGCCGGAACTGGCAATAGTGGGTTATCCCGGATGGGTGCCTTCTTTACCATGGCCACGGCAGATGTGTACACGCTTGTTCTGTTAATCCATCAGTGAGGAACGGCATGAAAAGACAGAAGAGAGACATGTACGCTCGTGCATTCAAGCGGGGTTATCTCGCTGGCGTGTCCGGCAAATCCAAAGACAGCTGCCCGTTAGACCAAGCAGAGGTACGCCAGGAATGGCTGAACGGGTGGCGAGAAGGCCGCACAGATAACTGGGAGGGCATGACCGGCGTCTCCGGCATCCACAAGCTTGCCAACGTAACCGCAACATGACCGCGGTGTTGGCATACCCCGTTTAACCTGATCTCTTTTAGTTGTAGCTACACCACAATCTGACGCAGTAACCAGAGCAACCAAAACGGGGCCTCCCGCCCCGTACCATGCGAAGAAGCGCTACGGGGTTCGTTCCCCGCAAGGGCCCGCTCAGCGGGCCCACCTTCTTTCTGGCCTCACTACTTATGCTGTTCTTTCCTGATCGCTTCTACTGCTTCGTTAATCAAAGCTGGGCCTTTGTAAATAAAGCCGGTGTAGATTTGCACCAGTTTCGCCCCTGCCCGGATTTTCTCGGCCGCACTCTCGCCATCAGTGATACCGCCAACGCCAATAATCGGGATTCTGTCCCCCAACTCGGCGTACAACCCCTGAATAACCCGTAAAGACGCCTCGCGCACCGGTGCACCACTCAAACCGCCAGCTTCCTGCTCGTGCTTGTGTCCTTGAACCGCTTCCCGGCTGATAGTGGTGTTTGTGGCAATCACACCATCCAGGCCCGCCTCGAGTAATGCCCCGGCGACAAAGCGAATGCCTGCATCATCCATATCCGGGGCAATCTTCACAGCTACCGGTACATAACGACCAATATTTTTCTCGCAGATCGCCTGTTCGTCTTTGATCGCGTGCAATAGCTGCTTCAACGAGTCGCCGAACTGCAGATCACGCAGCCCCGGGGTATTTGGCGACGACACGTTTACCGTGATGTAGTCGGCATGGGGGTAAACTGCGGCGATGCCCTTACGGTAGTCCTGTTCGGACTGCTCGTTCGGGGTATCTTTGTTCTTGCCCACGTTAATGCCCAGGATACCGCGATAACGACGCTTCTCAACATTGCTCACCAGATGACCAAGGCCTTCATTATTAAAGCCCATGCGGTTGATGATGGCCTGGTGTTCGGGCAGGCGGAACATCCGCGGCTTGGGGTTGCCCGGCTGTGCCAGGGGTGTGACGGTGCCCACTTCAATGAACCCGAAACCCAGGGTTCCCAGGGCATTCAGGTGGTCAGCATTTTTGTCCAGGCCGGCGGCCAGGCCTACCGGATTGGGGAACTCCAGCCCCATGACATTAACCGGGCACGGCTCCGGGCGCCTTGAAACAATATTTATAATGCCGGTTTTGTAGGCCAGATCCAGCCCCCTGAGGGCAGCATTATGGGCCTGTTCCGGGGGCAGCCGGAAAAGTAAATTACGTAGCATGCTGTACATCTTGGAGCTCCTTGCCGAGGGGTGGCCGGAGTATACCGGAAGTTTTCCACACCATCCTCCCGAACCTTCAATACAACGTAAAAGCCCATGCCTCAGCGGCTGGCGGGGCTTTTCCACGGAATCTGTGGATAACTCTGTTGAAAATGTCGGGGCAAGCGTCTCGACCCCTTGATAACTGCGCCAGCCTACAAATTGATCATTTTTTGATCAGTTAAATTTTACATAAAAATCAATGTGTTAAAAAGACAAAATAACCATTTGACGACTTTAGTTACAAAGTGGTAGCGGGTAACGACTTTGTCATCATGTGCATAAATCGACCTGCGTTTCCCGATTAATTCTCCCCAAATTTTCCATTCCTGCGGCTATACTGGCTACCAACAGAATGATCGGAGCCTGAGCCATGGATCAGCCCCCAAAGGCCCATCTAAGGACTGACAAGGACTTGCAACAGGAAAAACACGCCGCCTCCCGGGTCACTATTATTGGCATGGTCCTGGATGCAGCCCTTGGCGTGATAAAAGTTATTGGTGGCACTCTTTTTCATTCCCACGCCCTGGTGGTGGATGGCATCCACTCGTTTACCGACGTTATCTCAGACTGGGTTGTGCTTGCAGTGATGCGGCTGTCACGTAAAGGCCCGGATGATGACCATCCCTACGGACATCAGCGCATCGAGACGCTTGGCACACTACTGCTGGGGAGCATACTGATTGCCGTGGGCGCAGCCCTTGCCTGGGAGAACATTCTGCGCCTGGTCTCCGGAGAGGATCTCGCGGTACCGGGCTGGCCGGTTCTGGTTGCTGCGGGGATATCGGTCGCCTCCAAGGAATGGATCTACCGTTATACCCGCCATGTGGGCATCAAAATTCGATCCGACCTGCTGATCGCAAACGCCTGGCACAGCCGGACAGACGCATTTTCATCGGTCGTTGTTCTGGTTTCCACTGTCGGTGCAATGGTCGGATATGTTTGGCTGGATACCCTTGCCGCTGTGGTTATCTCCGGCATCATTATTCATATTGGCTGGAAATTCACCTGGGACAGCGTCAAGGAACTCGTCGATACCGGACTGTCTGCGGAAGATACCCGGGTGTTGCGAGCCATTGCCATGGACACAGACGGCGTGCGCAATGTTCACGAGCTACGCAGCCGGCGTATGGGTCACGACATACTACTGGATGTCCACCTGGTTGTTCGGCCTGAGATAAGCGTTTCTGAGGGACACCAGATCGGCATGAAGGTGGTTTCCGGCATGAGGGACGCCATCGATAATATCCGGGACATCAACTTTCATATCGATGCCGAGAACGACGAACACACACCGCATCAGACCGACCCACACTTACCCAGCCGCGAGGATATCCGCCACCTGCTGTCGCAGCAGCTCGGTGAGCTGCCACCACATAGCCGGCTGAGACTGCATTACCTCAAAAACCGGGTTCATATCGAAGTCTTCCTGGACGAACAGCATCCCGCACCCGCGTTGACCACCGAAAGCGTCCGGGAGGTGCTGGCACCCTATCCCTGGTTTGGTTCAGTCCGGGTTTGGGTGTCTGCAAGCTGATCAAGCGCCGGTATTACCGGCGCCGGTTTTCTTCCATGCGGGACAGGAACTCCTGCATGACCAGGGTATAAAGCTCGCCGCCCAGGAATTTGTCTTCCACACCGGAATCGATGCTGGGGTTGTCGTTTACCTCAATGACGGCCACCCGGTTGCCGGCCTGTTTGATGTCCACCCCATACAGTCCATTACCGATCAGTCGGGTGGAGTTCAGCGCCGCCTGGATGACATTCCGGGGCACCTCATAGGTAGGCATGGTTTCAAACCCGCCGCTTTCCACCGCCGCGCCACCGTGTTGGTAGATCTGCCAATGCCCCTTCACCATCATGTATTTGCAGGCATAGATGGCGCGGCCGCCCAACACACCAATGCGCCAGTCGTAATCGGTGTAGAAATACTCTTGGGCCAACACCAGTGCTGATTGCTTGAACAGCTCTTTAAGGCCCGCCCTCAGCTCTTTCTCATCCTTGGCTTTGGCCACGCCCCTTGAGAAGGCGCCGTCCGGAATCTTGATGACCACCGGGAAACCCAGCTCACTGACCACCTGATCAACCGCATCTTTCTGATCTTTGGACAGGATCAGTGTTTTTGGGGTTGGCACCTTGTTGTTCTTCAGCAGGTCCGCCAGGAACACCTTGTTGGTGCAACGCAGTATCGAGACCGGGTCATCAATAACCACCATACCTTCCGCCTCTGCCTTGCGGGCAAACCGGTAGGTGTGATGATCAATCGCGGTGGTTTCCCGAATGAACAGGCCATCGTATTCCGGCAACCGCATGTAGTCCCGACGGGTAATTCTTTCTACATTGATACCCAGCTTTCGCCCTGCCCGCTCAAATCTTTTTAGGGCGGCCTCATCACTCGGGGGCATTTCCTCTTCCGGGTTCACCAGCATGGCCAGATCAAAACGATAGCGCCGACGCGTTCTCGGCTTGCGCCAGATCATGCTGCTGAAACGGTCGAGCGCCGCCGCAAACACATCCTGTTCGCGCTCATCCAGATCCGCCGGGGCGGCCGGTTTCATGGATTCGATCTGCCATTGCTTGCGGTGGCGGAACACCACTTCCAGAATTGGGCAGGGAAAGCGCTCAAACAAGGCCCGGGCTACCGGCTTGAGATCCGCATGCTCTGCCTGGCCAAAATAGGTGCGAATGCGCACTTCGTGGGTGGCATCCCGCTCATCAGTGGCCGGGTCAATTTCCCGGGCTTCCTGCTCCAGCCACTGAATGACGCTGTGATCCAGCTCTTCCAGCTCCAGCGAGAACAAGCCCTTGCGGCTCAAATCGTTCAAGGTCATCACCGAGGGCACCACATGGTGGCCCCGGGCCTCTGCCAACAAAGAACAGTAATAACCCCGGCTCAGGTATTTCGCGCTCTGGCAAAGGTTGATCACACGCACCCGGCTATTGGCGGGGGCGGAAAAATTCAGATACTGATCAAAGGTCAGTACATCCTCGCTGGGGTAATAGGGTGACCAGTCTTTGGCACGGTCCACAACGATTAACAAACGGGACATTAAAGGCATTCCTCCCTGAAAGGTTCAGCCGGGTAATGGGCGCAACAATACGCCGCTGTGACGTCTGGTACAATCCAGGCTGGATGCGTGCTTTTACGCATGATCGCCTGCTATCGAAACCAACCTGTCTCTACCATAATAGCTGCGGTGGAAGCGCTCGCCAGCTTCTGCGATTTTCGCGACCGGGATTTGTTAACCATGCATGATGTTTTGCTTCGACAAGCAGTCGCCGACGATCTGACTGCCCTGGTGCAGTTGGAAAATCGTTGTTTTACCGATGACCGTATTTCCCGACGCAGTTTCCGACGGTTCCTGGAAATGCCACGGGACCGCCTGATAGTGGCGGAGCAAGGCTCCGAGCTGGTGGGCTATTGCCTGGTGCTGATGAATGCCGCCACCCGTCTGGCACGGATTTATTCAATCGCGGTATCGCCAACCGTGCGCGGCAGGGGCGTGGGCGAGCAATTGGTGCGGGAGGCAGAGAAGGAAGCCGTAGAAGCAGACCGCATCATCATGCGCCTGGAGGTTCGGGAAGATAACGCCGGTGCAATCAATCTATACAAACGATTGGGCTATCGCCAATTCGGTACCTACCGGGACTATTACGAAGACCATGGCGATGCCCTGCGCTTCGAACGGCGTATTCTCTATTACGAGCCTTCCCGGGAGTATCTCCCGGTACCCTATTACCCCCAAACCACAGAGTTTACCTGCGGTCCCTCTGCCCTGATCATGGCCATGGCTGCCCTGGACGAAGACCAGCAGTTGAACACCCTGGAAGAATTGAAGATCTGGCGGGAGGCCACTACCATTTTCATGCTCGCCGGTCACGGTGGCTGCGGGCCCCATGGCCTGGCCTTGTCAGCCTGGCACCGAGGCTTTGAGGCCAGCGCCTGGATCAGTCAGGAAGGCGCCCTGTTTAAGGATACCGTGCGTAACGACGATAAAAAGCGGGTATTGGAACTGGTGCACGAAGGCTTCCTGCACGATATTGGCCAGACCGGCATCCAGCTGCACCATGACCCACTGACCCTGGAAGCCATGGAAGCCGCCCTGCACGAGGGCCGCATCCCGGTCATCCTGATCAGTACCTGGCAGCTCAACCGCAGTCGTGTACCCCACTGGGTGACCGTGTGCGCCATGGATGAAGAGTTTGTGTACCTGCACGACCCGGAGATCGATACTGACGTGGGCGAGACCGTCGCCGACAAACAATATTTACCTGTCGACAAACGGGTATTTGGCAAGATGTCCAGCTACGGCCGCAACCAACCCTTGCAGGCGGCCGTGATCGTCGGGCCGAAACGACCCTGATCAGCCGGTACGAATCGCCGCTTCCTTGAGTTCGGAGATCTGGTCCCGCAATCGCGCTGCGGTTTCGAAATCCAGGTCGGCGGCGGCCTTGTACATGTCATCCTCCAGGCGCGTCACTTCCTTGAGCAACTCTTCCGGAGAGCGCTTGCCTGCCTTGACCATATAACCTTCCGCCTCTTCCGCGGCCTTCTGGCCCGGACGTTCCGCCTTACGGCGACCGCGCCCACCGCCAGTGGCTCCCTCCATGACATCGGCGATCTTCTTGTTCAGGCCTTTCGGGGTAATACCGTGCTCTTCGTTATGGGCCGCCTGCTTCGCTCGCCGGCGTTCGGTTTCGTCAATGGCCCGCTGCATGGAACCGGTAATGCGGTCCCCGTACAAAATGGCTTTACCGTTGAGGTTACGGGCGGCACGGCCAATGGTCTGGATCAACGAGCGTTCACTGCGCAGGAAGCCTTCCTTGTCTGCGTCCAGAATCGCCACCAGAGATACTTCCGGCATATCCAGGCCTTCCCGCAACAGGTTGATGCCCACCAGCACATCAAACTCGCCCCGGCGTAAATCCCGGATAATCTCAACGCGCTCTACGGTGTCGATGTCTGAGTGCAGATACCGAACGCGAATGTCGTGTTCCATAAGGAAATCGGTAAGGTCTTCGGCCATGCGCTTGGTCAGGGTAGTGACCAGCACCCGCTCCTCCACCGCCACCCGTGCGTGGATTTCCGAGAGCAGGTCATCCACCTGGGTAGACGCTGGCCGCACCTCGATCACCGGGTCCAGCAGGCCGGTCGGCCGAACCACCTGCTCTACCACCTGGCCGGCGTGCTCCGCCTCATAGTTACCCGGCGTGGCCGACACGAAGATCATCTGGGGGGCAATTCGCTCCCACTCCTCAAACCGCATGGGCCGGTTATCCAGTGCCGACGGCAGCCTAAAACCATACTCAACCAGCGTTTCCTTCCGGGAACGGTCGCCCTTGTACATGGCGCCGATTTGCGGAATGGTCACGTGGGATTCGTCCACCACCAGCAAGGCGTTCGGCGGCAGATAATCAAACAGGGTGGGTGGCGGCTCACCGGGCGCCCGGCCAGACAAATAGCGAGAGTAGTTCTCGATGCCGTTGCAGTAACCCAGCTCCATCATCATTTCCATGTCGTAGCGGGTGCGCTCCTCAAGGCGCTGGGCCTCCACCAGCCGGTGGTTATCCCGCAACTGCTGCAAACGCACGTCCAGCTCCGCCCGGATATTCTCGACCGCGTCCAGCACCTTCTGCCGGGGCGTCACATAGTGAGACTTCGGATAGATGGTTACCCGTGGCACACGGCGCAGTACCTCGCCGGTCAGCGGATCGAAGTAGCTGAGGTTCTCCACTTCATCGTCAAACAATTCGATGCGAATGGCTTCCCGCTCCGATTCCGCCGGGAACACATCAATCACATCGCCCCGAACCCGGTAGTTGGCGCGGTGGAACTCTATGTCGTTACGGGTGTACTGGAGCTCTGCCAGCCGGCGCAGAATCGAGCGCTGATCTATCTGATCACCCCGGTCAAGGTGCAGCATCATCTTCAGGTAGGATTCCGGATCACCCAAACCGTAGATGGACGACACCGTCGCCACGATGATCGCATCCGGCCGTTCCAGCAACGCCTTGGTGGCAGACAAACGCATTTGTTCAATGTGTTCGTTGATGGAGGCATCTTTCTCGATGAAGGTATCAGACGACGGCACATAGGCTTCCGGCTGGTAGTAATCGTAGTAAGACACGAAATACTCCACCGCGTTATCCGGAAAGAACTCCTTGAACTCGCCGTACAGCTGCGCCGCCAGGGTCTTGTTGTGGGCCATGATGATGGTGGGCCGCTGCACGTCCTGGATCACGTTGGCAATGGTGAACGTCTTGCCTGAGCCGGTCACCCCCAGCAACGTCTGGTGCGCCAGCCCGGAATGAATGCCATCCACCAGGCCGGCGATGGCCTTGGGCTGGTCACCGGCCGGCTGATATGGGGAATCAACTCGGAACACACCTTCACGGGAAGCGCTGGATGCTTTACTGGCCATAACTGGCGATTAACCTCCGGGTTCGGCGCCGGCCGCAATACGGCACAACCCCTACAAGAAATTTAGTGTTCTGGCTGCTTCATGATACCATCTGTGCGATCGACGGCTGGGAGAAAAACAGCCAGCACCTTTGGCTCCATAGTTGCCCGGCCGATCGCAGCCCATAAGACGCAGCTTTAAGGAGCTCAAGTTTGGACCTTCAACTTTCCAGCCGAGTACAGGCGATCAAGCCTTCCCCCACCCTCGCAGTCACCAACAAAGCCGCAGAACTCCGCGCGGCCGGCCAGGATATCATTGGCCTGGGTGCTGGCGAGCCGGACTTCGACACCCCCGAGCACATCAAACAGGCAGCCATTGAAGCCATTAACAACGGCCAGACCAAGTACACCGCCGTTGATGGTACGCCGGCCCTGAAGAAAGCGATTATTGCGAAGTTCAAACGGGACAACGGCCTGGAATATGAAGCCAACCAGATCCTGGTAAGCAGTGGTGGCAAACAGAGCTTTTTCAACCTTGCCCTGGCCACATTGAACCCGGGGGACGAAGCCATTATCCCCGCGCCTTACTGGGTTTCCTACCCGGACATGGTGCTGGTGGCTGAAGGCAAGCCGGTGATTATCGAAACCTCCGCCGAGACCCGCTTCAAGATCACCCCCGAGCAGCTGGAAAGCGCTATTACCGAGCGTACCCGCCTGTTTGTGATCAACAGCCCGTCCAACCCCAGCGGCATGGCTTACACCCTGGAAGAGCTGCAGGCGATTGGCGAGGTGCTGAAAAAGCACCCGAACATCATGATTGCCACCGACGACATGTACGAGCCGATCCTGTGGACTGGCAAACCGTTCTGCAACATCCTGAACGCCTGCCCGGAGCTGTATGACCGTACCTTCGTACTGAACGGTGTGTCCAAGGCCTACTCCATGACTGGCTGGCGCATCGGCTACGCCGCAGGCCCGGCGAAGATCATCGGCGCCATGAAGAAAATCCAGTCCCAGAGCACCTCCAACCCGGCCTCTATCTCCCAGGCCGCCGCCCAGGCAGCCCTGGACGGCCCGCAGGAGTGCGTAGGTGAGATGGTCAAGGCGTTCAAGGAACGCCACGACTGGCTGGTAGCTGCCCTGAACAAGTTGCCTGGCGTTGAGTGCCTGAACGGCGACGGCACTTTCTATGTGTTCCCGAGCTTCCAGGGCGCAATCGATGCCACTGACGGCGTGAACACAGACGTTGAGTTTGCCGAGAAGCTGCTGACCGAAGCGGGCGTTGCCCTGGTTCCGGGTTCTGCCTTCGGTAGCCCGGGCCACATGCGCCTGAGCTTTGCGACCAGCATGGATAACCTGCAGAAGGCGGTTGAGCGTTTGCAGAAGGCGCTTGGCTAAAAATTTTTAGTCAGAGGGTTGACGAGGCGGTATAGCCAACTTAATATACGCGCCTCGTCACATGACGACGTTCCCCGATAGCTCAGTTGGTAGAGCAACGGACTGTTAATCCGTTTGTCCCTGGTTCGAGCCCAGGTCGGGGAGCCACTATTCCGAAAGCCCGCTAGTTCTTTGAATTAGCGGGCTTTTTTCGTTCTGGTTTTGAATTTTGGTGATGGCTGCTTGTACCCTACCCCTAACCTGCCGGCTTGGGAGCAAGGCGAGGTGGGGAAGACCTTTCCGAAAACCGCTCCTTACGGCACATCCCTGTGGCGCTTCTGCTCCGCCATCCATGGCTCCGCAAATTTTCGGAAAGGTCTTCCCCACCCCGCCATTTGGACACTTCCAGTATAGGCAACTAGAAGCCCGAAAGTGTGTACTGAGGCTCTTACTCCTTTAACCGCAAAGTACTAACAAGATCACTTGGATCTCTTAACGACTATGCCCGCATTTGCCCGAAGGGCGCGGATGGGTGTCCCTCCCGAAAATCTCGGAGGCCATGGATGGCCGGAGCGAAGCGCACATGGATGTGCTCGTAGCGTTTTTTGGAAAGGCCGTCCCACACTGCAGCCCCACCAAAACAAGCAGGCTAGGGCCACAGCTCAACCACCCGAACAAGGTCAGACCGAGATCACCTCAGCGTGAATGGCCTCAAGGGCAGCCAGAGGGTCGGGCGCCTGGGTGATGGGGCGGCCGATGACGAGGTAGTCGGAGCCGGCTTTGAGGGCGTCGGTTGGGGTCATGATGCGCTGTTGGTCACCTTTATCGGCGGTCAACGGGCGGATTCCCGGGGTGATTAGCTGGAAGTCGGCGCCCTGCTCTGTTTTCAGTCTGGGGGCCTCCTGGGCGGAGCAGACGACGCCATCCAGGCCGCAGTTTCTGGTCAGGGTGGCCAGACGGGAAACGTGGGCCTCTGCGGAACCGGTGATGCCGATACCGGCCAGGTCCGCATCGGACATACTGGTCAGCACCGTGACGGCGATCAGCAGCGGCCTATCCGCCCCGAACGACTCCAGGCGCTCGCGGCAGGCAACCATCATTTTCTCACCACCCGAGGCATGCACATTTACCATCCACACACCCAGATCCGCCGCTGCGGCAACCGCCGCGGAAGTGGTGTTCGGGATGTCGTGGAATTTCAAATCCAGGAACACGTCAAAGCCCCTGCCCTGCAGTGATTTGACCAATTCCGGGCCGGAACGGGTGAACAACTCTTTGCCTACTTTCAACCGGCATTTGGCCGGGTCCAGCTGATCAGCCAGCGCCAGGGCCGGGTTCTGGGAGGGGAAGTCCAGGGCAACGATGATTTTCGGGTCATTAAGGTTTTGCACGGTCAGGTTCCGGTTCAAAAGGTTAAAACATTATTCGGCTTCAACGCCCTGGATGGGACGCACCGTTTCCCACTGCTTACAGCTGGGGCAAAGCCAGTGAAGCTGCTGGCCTGAGAAACCGCAACTGACGCAACGGTAAACCGGCCGGTTGGCGAGAATCAGGTGGCCAATACGGCTGACAAGGCGGCCTTCGTCTGTGGTCATGCCTTTTTCATAGCCGGCCATTTCCACCAGCCGGAGCAGGCCACGAACAGAAGGCCGAATTTCCAGCTCCTGCCGGAGCAGATCAATAGCAGCGGGGCGACCAAAGGACCGCTCCACCGACTCCACCAGCGCCAGCAACAAACTGGTACTCGGATACTGTTCATAGAGTTTGCGGAGTTTTTTGACCAGCCTGCCTACATCACCGTGTTCCCGCTCGAGCTTCATCAGGCGGTCGATGGCCTCCGGACCAAACTCCGGGTTCTGTTCAAACACCTTCAGGCTTTGATTGCCGGCTTCGCGGAAGTTGCCCTGGCGGATCTGCTGTTTCATCAGCAACAAGGTTGCGCGAACACAGGAGCGGTCGTAGTCGAGGGCTTCCTTGGCCAGTTTCTGGGCAGTCCAGCGATCGTCTTTGGCCAGGGCCGCATCGGACAACTCGCAAGTAATGTACGCCAGTGTTTTGACCATCGCAGGATCTGCGTCGCTACGGGTAAGGGTCTGTGCCACCTGGGCAGCCTTTTCCCACTCCCGCTCCTGCTGATACAGCTCGATCAAGGCCGTAGCAGCGCGGCGGCCGTACTCCCGGTCCCCCATCAACTGATGCAGCAGGGCTTCCGCCCGGTCGTGGAGGCCGGCATTGAGATAATCCATTGCCAGCTCCAGGGTAACCTGGGGCGTATAGCGCGCCGGCAGTTCGGGCCGGGCCAGCAGGTTTTGGTGGATCAGAATGGCGCGATCGGTTTCGCCCTTATTGCGGAAATGGCTCCCGATAGACAGATGCAGGCTAACGGTATCTTTATTGACGGCCAGGGACTGCACAAAGTTGTCCACAGCCTGGTCAGAGTAGTTGGTAAACAGGAATTGCAGACGGTCGCGAACGGAATCTTCATCGGAAATGGCCCGGGAGCGGCGCTTGCCCTGGCTACCAAACCTGCCGACCACCCAGCCGGCAGCGACCGCTACCGTCAGAAGCAGCCACTGTAGAACTATTTCCATCAAATTGCCCGGTCGTTCTGTGCCCTGGATTTCTCTAATGCGTGCTCAGCACGCTCGAGTCTTTTTTTGAGAGTCCGCCGGGACACCGACGTACGGAATGTGGCAAGTAAGGTAATCAACACCCCCACAAGGGCGCCAATCACAAACGACATGATAATCCAGACGGCAACACCATGGGGCTGCGTTTCAAACAACAGGAAGTTGAGCGAAACGGCCATCTGATTGTTCAGAGAAAACACCAGCGCCAGGAGTATCAGAACCAGAACCAGAACGGTGATTAGGATCTTCTGCAGTCCTGCCATGTCAATATCTCTCCAGACGGGCGCCAGGCCCGATAGTGCGGTGTTCCATCAGCATTGCCTGGAACCGGGTTTAAAAACCCTTCTTCAAGCTGTCATTCACCTGCTCACGCAATTCTTTGCCGGGCTTGAAGTGCGGAACATACTTGGCAGGCAGTTGCACCGCTTCACCAGTTTTCGGATTACGCCCGGTTCGGGCTGCCCGGTGGTGCAGGGAAAAGCTGCCAAATCCCCTGATTTCAATACGCTGACCATCGGCAAGGGCCTGAGACATATGCTCGATGATGGTCTTAACCGCTAACTCCACATCCTTGACGGAGAGCTGTGTTTGCTTGGAGGCAATCAGTTCAACCAGTTCGGACTTCGTCATGAGGCGTTTCCCTCTGTCATTATTATTCCGCAGTCAATTACCGGGTCCCAGTGCCTCTAGTTTAGCCAAACCAGAAAAAAACACAAAAAAAACGGGCTCTTAGAGCCCGTTTTTTTTGATGCCAACCGGAAAATTAATCCTTATTGGCGTTTTGCTGCTGCATCTGCTCTTTGATCAGATCACCGATGGTGGTCGCACCAGAGGATTCTGCAGTTTTGCTACGTACGTTTTCCAGAGCCTGCTTGTCGTCTTCAACGTCTTTGGACTTGACAGACAGGTTGATTACGCGGTTCTTGCGATCGATGCTGATGATCTTCGCTTCAACTTCTTCGCCTTCTTTCAGAACGTTACGCGCGTCTTCAACGCGGTCACGGCTGATTTCAGAAGCCTTCAGTACCGCCTCAACTTCCTCGTTCAGGGCAATGGTAGCGCCTTTGGCGTCTACTGCAGAAACAGTACCCTTAACGATGGAGCCCTTGTCGTTCAGTTGAACGAACTCGGCGAACGGATCGCTTTCCAGTTGCTTGATACCCAGGGAGATGCGCTCGCGCTCTGGATCAACAGACAGGATAACGGTTTCAACTTCGTCGCCTTTCTTGTACTCGCGAACGGCTTCTTCGCCAGTCTCGTTCCAGCTGATGTCAGACAGGTGAACCAGACCGTCGATGCCACCGTCCAGGCCGATGAAGATACCGAAGTCAGTGATTGACTTGATCTTACCGGAGATACGGTCGCCCTTGTTGAACTTGCCGGAGAAGTCTTCCCACGGGTTGGCAACGCACTGCTTGATGCCCAGGGAAATACGACGACGCTCTTCGTCGATATCCAGGATCATCACTTCAACTTCGTCGCCTACCTGAACAACCTTGGACGGATGGATGTTCTTGTTGGTCCAATCCATTTCGGATACGTGAACCAGACCTTCAACACCCTCTTCCAGCTCGGCAAAGCAGCCGTAGTCAGTCAGGTTGGTGACGCGTGCAGTAACCTTGGCACCTTCAGGGTAACGGGCCTTGATTTCTACCCACGGATCTTCACCCAGCTGCTTCAGACCCAGAGATACGCGGTTACGCTCGCGATCAAACTTCAGGACCTTAACATTGATTTCGTCGCCCACATTCACGATTTCGCTCGGATGCTTGATGCGCTTCCAGGCCATATCGGTGATGTGCAGCAGGCCGTCAACACCGCCCAGATCTACGAACGCGCCGTAGTCGGTCAGGTTCTTGACGATACCCTTGATTTCCAGACCTTCGGTCAGGGTTTCCAGCAGAGCTTCGCGCTGCTCGCTGTTTTCAGCTTCCAGAACGGCGCGGCGGGAAACAACCACGTTGTTACGCTTCTGGTCCAGCTTGATAACCTTGAATTCGAGTTCTTTGTTCTCCAGGTGCGCAGTGTCGCGAACCGGACGAACGTCTACCAGGGAACCCGGCAGGAAGGCACGGATGCCAGCCAGATCAACAGTGAAACCACCTTTGACCTTGCCATTGATAATACCCTTGACCACTTCTTCCGCTTCGAAGGACTTCTCAAGTACCTTCCAGGCTTCAGCGCGCTTGGCCTTCTCACGGGACAGACGGGTTTCACCGAAACCGTCTTCAACTGCATCGAGAGCCACATCGACAACGTCGCCGATAGCTACTTCCAACTCGCCTTTTTCGTTCAGGAACTGGGAGGCGGGGATAACGCCTTCGGACTTCAGTCCGGCGTTAACGGTGACCCAGTCGTTATCGACGTCTACAACGGTTCCCTGAACAATGGAACCTGGTTGCATATCGATTTCTTTCAAACTTTCTTCGAAAAGATCCGCAAAGCTCTCGCTCATTATGTGCCCTATATGATCAACGCAAGTGTGCTCCGTGCCGCCAGCAACACGGTCTGTTAACGATTTCCGGAATCAGCCAGCGGCTGGCAATTTAGCGCTGTTTCCGGCATTCCAACAACAAAAAGGTGTAGTCAGGCCTGACCTGCTGCGGCCATACACCTGTCTAACACCTCTTCTATACTCAAACCCGTAGAATCAATGACTTGCGCATCATCTGCAGGCTTGAGAGGGGCCGCTGACCGGTTCATATCCCGATCGTCACGCACCCGTATCTCTTCCAAAAGGGCGTCAATGTTAACATCGACCCCTGCTTGCTTCAACTGATTATAACGGCGCCGCGCCCGCTCCTCGGCACTGGCGGTCAGGAATATCTTTACCGGCGCATCGGGGAAAACCACCGTTCCCATATCCCGACCATCTGCCACCAGCCCGGGCAGCTGCCGAAAATCCCGCTGGCGCTGCAACAGCGCATCCCGCACCGGCTGTATCACCGCCACCTTTGAGGCATTGTCACCACAGGTTTCAGTGCGGATTTCCGAGGTTACGTCCTCACCTGCCAGCACCACCTTTACCGGGTGGCCTTCGCCGGTGGGCTCGAAAGCCACATCCAGGGTGGCCGCCACCTTTACCAGACCGGCTTCGTCATTCAATGCCACGCCCTGTCGCATAGCCGCCAATGCCGTCAACCGATAAAGCGCCCCGCTGTCGAGCAGATGCCAGCCAAGCTTTCTGGCCAGCATCTGAGTGATGGTACCTTTACCGGAACCTCCGGGACCATCAACGGCGATTACCGGTGCCTTGCTTTGGGTCATTAAAACTCGCCTTCTGTACTGATTTGAATGCCAGTCTGTTTGGCCAGGTCAACAAAGCCCGGGAACGACGTAGCCACATTTGCACAATCGTTGATGCGGATAGGGCCAGTGGCTCGCAGAGAGGCAACGGCGAACGACATGGAGATCCGGTGATCTTCATGGCTTTCAACCGTGCCGCCACCAATGGTCTGGCCGCCCTCGATGACAATACCATCCGGAGTAACCGTGGTTTCAACGCCCAGAGCCGCAAGCCCGTCCGCCATGACCTGAATCCGGTCACTTTCTTTTACCCGAAGCTCTTCTGCTCCACGCAACACGGTGCGGCCCTTGGCGCAGGTTGCAGCAATAAACAGCACCGGGAATTCGTCGATCGCCAGCGGCACCTGGTCTTCCGGAATATCAATACCGCGCAGCTCTGCGGACCGAACGCGCAGGTCAGCCACAGGCTCGCCGCCAATCACCCGCTCTTCGAGTACCTCAATGTTGGCACCCATCTGGCGAAGGATATTGATCACCCCTACCCGTGTCGGGTTCATGCCAACATGGCGCAGGGTCAGGTCGGAATCCGGTGCGATACTCGCCGCCACCAGGAAGAATGCCGCCGAGGAAATATCCGCCGGCACGTCAATGGCGCAGGCAGTCAGCTTGCCACCACCGGTGACGCTGGCTGTGGCTCCATCACGGTGAACGTGGTAACCGAAGCCCTCCAGCATTCGTTCGGTATGGTCACGGGTCGGTGCGGGTTCAGTTACCGACGTCACGCCTTCGGCGTACAGGCCCGCCAGTAGCAGGCAGGACTTGACCTGGGCACTGGCAACCGGCATTTCATAGTGGATACCGGTCAACGGGTTACCGCCGCGGATCCTGAGCGGTGGGCGACCACCCTCGGCGGTATCAATCACCGCACCCATCGCACGCAGCGGGTCAGCAACCCGGCCCATTGGGCGCTTGGACAAGCTGGCATCGCCGGTTAACTCGGAGTCAAACGGCTGCGCCGCCAGCAGGCCAGAGAACAGGCGCATAGCCGTACCGGAGTTACCCAGGTACAGAGGGCCGCGCGGTGCCTGGAGCCCGTGCATACCCACGCCATGAATGCGCACGAAGCCGTCTTCCGGGCCCTCAATGGTTACGCCCATATCCCTGAATGCCTGCAAGGTGGCCAGGCTGTCCTCACCTTCCAGAAAGCCCTTCACCTCGGTAATACCTTCGGCCAGGGCACCCAGCATGATCGACCGGTGCGACATGGATTTGTCACCCGGAACCCGAATGTCACCCCGAACGGAACCGCCGGGCTGCATAGAAAAAATAACCTGCTTGTCGGTATTGTTAGTCACGTAAGCCTGTCCTGAAAGCATCTTCGAAAAATGTTCCCGCGCCGCTTTGGCGCGACTGAAAACCCGCAGCAGGGTTGCGCCATCGCCATTGGCAATGGCCGCCCTGAGCTGATCCAGGTCTTGGGTAAAATGGTCAATCACGCGCAACACGGCATCGCGGTTTGACAAAAAAATGTCATGCCACATTACCGGATCACTGGCGGCAATGCGGGTGAAGTCCCGGAAGCCACCGGCGGCGTACCGGAAAATGTCCATATTCTCGTCTTCGCCCGCCAGGGTGTCCACCAGGGAAAAAGCAATGAGATGGGGCAAATGACTGGTGGCCGCCAACACTTCGTCGTGATACGCCACCGACATGGTCAGGACCGTTGCACCGGTGCCCTCCCACAGCGCCGTAAGCCCTGAAAGCGCCGCCGCATCGGCATCGTCGGCCGGGGTCAGAATGACTTTGTGATTGGCGAACAGGTCCGGGTTGGCCGCCCGGATACCACTTTTCTCCGAGCCGGCAATCGGATGCCCAGGGATCACTCTTGGCGACAGGCTGCCGAATACGGCTTTAACATCTGCGACGAAACTGGACTTGGTGCTGCCGACATCGGTCAACACTGCGTCACTCGCCAGCCAGGGTCTTATCTGTTCAAGCACCACCCGCGTTGCCCGCACCGGCACGGCCAGGACCACCAGATCACTGCCTCGCACCGCCTGTTCCAGGGTGGTCGCTGCCTGGTCAATAACACCGAGGTCCACGCCCAGTGCCGCGTCTTCCGGTTTTTGATCAAAGCCCACGACAACCCGCGCCAGGTTGTGGCTGCGAATAGCGCTGGCGAGGGAACCACCTATCAGCCCAAGGCCAATGACAGCAACACGCTGAAAAAGAGGCTGGTTATCAGCCACCTCAGCCCCCCTGCCCGGCAGCCGCCAGGGACTGGGACAAGGCATCCAGGAATCGCTCGTTTTCCTCTGGGAGCCCCACCGACACCCGCAGGTGAAGCGGCATGCCATAGCCGGCAATCGGGCGAACAATCACACCATGAGACAGTAGCGACTGATAGATTCCCTGGGCCTGATCACCCACTTCAACGGCAATAAAATTACCCGCAGATGGGATATAAGGCAGGCCTATTAATTCAAAGGCTTCCGATAGCTGACGCAGGCCAGCCGCATTCACTTCCCGGGAACGATTCAGATAGGCTTCATCCTGCAAAACCGCCGTGGCCGCCGCAAGGGCGACCGAGTCAACATTAAACGGCTGCCGCACCCGGTTCAGGATATCAGCAATGGCGGGCGAGCTTACGGCATAGCCAACCCGTAACGCGGCCAGACCCCAGGCTTTGGAGAAGGTGCGACAGACGATCAGGTTCGGATAACGTTCAAGTAGCTTGATGCCATCCGGGTATTCCTCGCCGGTCAGGTACTCGCAGTAGGCTTCATCCAAAACCACCAGCACCCGCTCCGGGATTTTATCCAGAAACGACTCAATGGCTCTGGCGGTATGTACGGTTCCGGTAGGATTGTTGGGGTTGGCCACGAACACCAACTTGGTGCGTTCGGTCACCGCCGCCGCCATGGCATCCAGATCGTGCCCCCACTCTTTGGCGGGAACCGGCACCCCTTTGGCACCAATGGCCTGGGTAACGATGGGATAAACCGCAAAGGCATATTGGGAAAACACCACTTCACTCTCGGTGTCGGCAAAACAGCGGGCAATCACCTCGAGCACATCATTAGAGCCGTTACCCAAGGTAATCTGATCCATACCCACGCCGAACCGGTTGGCCAGTGCCTGTTTCAGCTCAAAGCCATTGCCATCAGGGTACAGGCAAAGTTCTTCCAGCGCTTTACGAGCGGCCGCCAGGGCCTTCTCACTGGGCCCCAGAGGGTTCTCGTTGCTGGCCAGCTTGATGATCTCCGCGGGATTCAACCCCAGTTCCCGGGCAAGCTCCTCAATGGGCTTACCGGGCTGATACGGAGACAGAGCCTGAACACCTTTTACCGCAAGACTCTGGTAATCCACTGCCATTCAACTTTCCTCCCGTTGAGGTCTGTTCAGGAATCAAAGCACGCCGATGGGATAGGAGCCCAGGCGCTTCAGCTCCACGGCTTCCTGGTCGATTTCTGACAACACTTTCTTTACCTGCTCATCTTCCACGTGCCCCTCGAAATCGATGTAGAACACATAGGCCCAGGTACCACTGGGCGACGGCCGGGTTTCGATGCGAGTCAAGCTGATGCCATGGCGATGGAAAGGCTCCAGCACCGCATACAGGGCGCCAGGTTTGTTGCGCATGGAAACCAGTACGGATGACTTGTCCTGGCCGCTGGCCGGCACCTCTTCGCGCCCGATAATAAGGAAGCGGGTGGTGTTGTCCGGGCGGTCCTCAATGCTGCTGGACAGCTTTTCGAGGCCGTACAGCTCGGCGGCCATATCGCCGGCAATCGCGGCGGAGCCGGGCTCTTCCGCCGCACGGCGGGCTGCTTCCGCATTGCTGGAAACGGTGATGCGCTCAATGCCGTAGCGGTGCGTATCCAGCCACTGGCGGCACTGGGCAAACGACTGCTGATGGGAATAGATGCGGGTAATGTCCTGGTCTTTGTGTTTGGGCGAGACCAGCAAATGGTGGTGTATGCGCAGCTGCACTTCACCGCAAATCTTCAACGGCGAGGAAATAAACATATCCAGCGTGTGGTTGACCATGCCTTCGGTGGAGTTCTCCACCGGCACCACACCGTATTGGGCCGCACCGGATTCCACCTCACGGAACACTGCGTCAATGGCTGGCAGTGGAACGCTGATAACCGAATGGCCAAAGTGTTTGAGCGCCGCCGCCTGGGTAAAGGTGCCCAAGGGCCCCAGGAACGCGATGTGCATCGGTTTTTCCAGCGCCAGGCAGGCAGACATGATTTCCCGGAACAATCGGGCCATCTCTTCGGCCGGCAGCGGCCCCGGGTTCTGCTCCTTGATGCGGCGCAGCACCTGGGCTTCCCGTTCGGGACGGTAGAAGAAAACGTTCTGGCCAGGATTGGCAGCCATCTTCACATTGGCCACTTCCTGGGCACACTTGGCGCGAGCGCTGATCAACTGCATGATCTGCTGATCAAGGCTGTCTATTTCGTCCCGCAGTTCGCCCAGGCGGGTCTTCTCATCCGTCATGATCAGCCCCGCTCCTTCGCAAATTCCGCCATATAGTCAATCAACGCATCCACGCCCTCTTCCGGCATGGCGTTGTAGATACTGGCGCGCATACCACCCACAGAGCGGTGCCCCTGCAAGTTGAGCAACCGGCGCGCTTCTGCACCTTTCAGGAACTCACCATTGAGAGTATCGTCCGCCAGGGTAAACGGTATGTTCATCCAGGAACGGAAGCGCGGCTCAATGGGGTTGGCGTAGAAATCATTGGTGTCGATAAAGTCATACAACTTCCGGGCTTTACGGGCGTTGATTTCGCCCATGGCTTTCACGCCACCCTGCTCTTTCAGCCACTTGAACACCAGGCCAGACAGGTACCAGGAATAGGTGGCCGGGGTGTTGTACATGGAGCCGTTATCCGCGATGACCTGATAGTTCATCATGGTCGGCGTTTCCTTACGAGCCTTACCCAGCAAGTCCTTGCGGATAATGACCACCACCAGGCCCGACGGCCCGATGTTCTTCTGGGCGCCAGCGTAAATCAGCCCGAACTTGTTGATATCCACCGGGCGTGACAGCATGGTGGACGACATATCCGCCACCAGCGGCACCCTGCCGCTGTCCGGAATGAAGTCGTATTCCAGGCCACCGATGGTTTCATTGGGGGTGTAGTGCAGGTAAGCGGCGTCGGCACGGGTGTTCCAGGTTGACTGATCCGGAATGGTGGTAAACCCGCCATCCTCGGAGCTGGCCACCACATTCACGTTACCGTAGCGCTTGGCCTCAGCAATGGCTTTTTTGGACCAGATACCGGTGTTCACGTAATCGGCCGAGGACTTGTCACCAAGCAGGTTCAGCGGAATGGTGGAGAACTGACTGGAAGCTCCACCCTGCATGAAGAGTACGGCGTAATCATCTGAAATGCCTGCAAGTTCCCGAAGGTCCTTCTCAGCCGCATCGGCAATGGCCACAAACTCGTCACTACGATGGCTCATTTCCATAACCGACATACCGGTGCCACGCCAATCCAGCATCTCATCACGAGCCTGCTTCAGCACGGCTTCCGGCAAGGTGGCCGGACCGGCACAGAAATTAAACGCCCTGCTCATTCTTCGGTTTCCTCGCCTTCTACTTCGACGTCGTCGTCATCAGATTCTGCGATACGCTCCACACCCACCAGGCGCTCATCTTCCTGAGACAGGCGAATGAGGCGCACACCCTGGGTGTTCCGGCTGAGCACCGAAACCTCGTCAGTGCGGGTACGCACCAGGGTGCCCTTGTCAGAGATCAGCATCATCTCGTCGCCTTCAAACAGCTGAAGTGCCGTCACCAGGTTGCCGTTACGCTCTGAACACTGCATGGCGATAACGCCCTGGCTACCACGGCTGTATGCCGGGAACTCGTCAATGGCGGTACGCTTGCCATAGCCATGCTCACTGGCAGTAAGAATCACACCGCCTTCCTGCGGGATGATCAGGGACACCACATGGTGGCCTTCCGGCATCTTGATACCACGTACACCACGGGCGGTCCGGCTCATCGGGCGTACCTGCTCCTCCTGGAAACGAACGGCTTTGCCCGCAGTGGAAAACAGCATCACTTCGGCGGAACCATCGGTAATGGCCGCGCCAATCAGGGTATCGCCTTCGTCCAGGTTCAAAGCAATCAGACCACTGCTGCGCGGACGGGAGAAGTTCGGCAGCGGGGTTTTCTTGACCACACCGGCAGAGGTGGCCATCAGCACAAACTGATCTTCCGGGTAATCCCGCACCGGCAGGAACGTAGTGATACGTTCATCTTCTTCCAGCGGCAGAATGTTGACCATCGGGCGACCACGGGAACCACGGCTGCCCCGGGGAATCTCGAACACCCGCAACCAGTACACCTTGCCACGGTTAGAGAAACACAAAATCGTATCGTGGGAGTTGGCCACCAGCAGCTTCTCGATGAAGTCTTCGTCTTTCATCGAGGTTGCTGCCTTACCCCGGCCACCGCGGCGCTGGGCCTGGTAATCTTCCACGGCCTGGGTCTTGGCATAACCACTGTGGGAAATGGTGACTACCAGATCTTCTTCATCAATCAGGTCCGCAATGGTCAGGTCGCGCTGCGAGCTGGTGATCTCGGTGCGGCGTTCGTCACCGAACTCGGCTACCACGGCTTCCAGCTCTTCACGGATCACCTGCATCAGGCGGTCCGGGTCTGCCAGAATTTCCAGCAGGCCGGCGATCTTCTCGAGGATATCCTTGTACTCGTTCTGGAGTTTTTCGGTTTCCAGACCGGTCAGGCGGTGCAGACGCATATCCAGAATAGCCTGGGTCTGCTCCGGAGACAGGTAATACAGGCCATCGCGCAGGCCGTAGATCTCCGGCAGATCGTCCGGGCGGCAAGCGTCTTCACCGGCACGCTCCAGCATGGCCAGAACATCACCCGGCACCCAGCCCTTGGACATCAGCTTTTCTTTGGCTTCCACAGAGCTCGGTGATGCCTTGATCAGCTCGATCATTTCATCGATGTTGGCCAGGGCAACCGTCAGACCTTCCAGGATATGGCCGCGCTCGCGGGCCTTGCGCAGCTCATAGATGGTCCGGCGCGTCACCACTTCACGGCGATGGCGAACGAACGCATCGAGCATTTCCTTCAGGTTCAGAATCTTCGGCTCGCCGTTGATCAGCGCCACCATGTTGATACCGAACACGGTTTGCAGCTGAGTGTGGGCGAACAGATTGTTCACGATCACTTCGGGGTTTTCACCACGACGAAGCTCGATCACCACCCGGATGCCTTCCTTGTTGGATTCATCACGCAGCTCCGTGATGCCTTCCAGGCGCTTTTCCTTGACCAGTTCAGCAATCTTTTCGATCAACCGGGCCTTGTTCAGCTGGTACGGCAGTTCGGTGATGATGATGGCGTCACGATTGGTTTTCTTGTCGTGCTCAATCTCGTGGCGGGCGCGGATGTAAATGCGGCCACGACCAGTGCGGTAGGCTTCAACGATACCGGCACGGCCGTTGATGATGCCCTGGGTCGGGAAATCCGGGCCCGGAATGAACTCCATCAGCTCGTCGATGGACAGGTCCGGGTTATCAATCAGCGCCAGACAACCATTGACCACTTCGGTCAGGTTGTGGGGCGGAATGTTGGTCGCCATACCTACGGCAATACCGGAAGAACCATTGACCAGCAGGTTCGGTACACGGGTAGGCAGGACTTCCGGAATACGCTCGGTGCCGTCGTAGTTGTCGACGAAATCCACGGTTTCCTTGTCCAGGTCCGCCAGCAGCGAATGGGCAATTTTCTCCATGCGGATTTCGGTGTAACGCATCGCGGCGGCGTTGTCGCCGTCGATGGACCCGAAGTTACCCTGACCATCCACCAGCGGGTAGCGTAAGGAGAACGGCTGGGCCATACGAACAATGGTGTCGTAAACGGCTGAGTCACCATGGGGGTGATATTTACCGATAACGTCACCCACCACACGGGCGGATTTCTTGTATGCCTTGTTCCAGTCGTTACCCAACTCGGACATGGCGAACAGCACCCGACGGTGCACCGGCTTGAGGCCGTCACGCACGTCTGGCAGAGCCCGGCCGACGATAACGCTCATGGCGTAATCTAGGTAGGACTGCTTCAATTCGTCTTCAATATTGACCGGCAGGATCTCTTTGGCTAACTCACCCATCGAGAAAGGTTCCTTTGCGTTATCTGGAAGTCGTACCGGGGCCGTTTCCGGGCCCCGTCTTTATTCTTCAACAAGCCGCCAAGCATACCACAGTCCACTGCCCCGAGGGGCGACTGTGGCACAGCCTTAATCGAACACTACGGTCTTGTTTTCGTAGGTAATCACGCGGTCTTCGATATGAGACCGAAGACCGCGGGCCAGCACGTTCTTTTCAACGTCTTTGCCCAGGCGAACCATATCTTCAATGGAATCGCTGTGGCTGATGCGAATCACGTCTTGCTCGATGATCGGGCCTTCGTCCAGGTCCTGGGTCACGTAGTGGCAGGTGGCCCCGATCAGCTTCACACCCCGGCTGTAGGCCTGGTGATATGGGCGGGCCCCGGCAAACGACGGCAGGAAGCTGTGGTGAATGTTGATCACCTTGCCAGCGTACTTTTCGCACAGCTCAGCCGGCAGAATCTGCATGTAACGGGCCAGCACCACCACGTCGGCATCGTACTTCTGGAAAAGCTCTTCAATGTGAGCAAAAGCTTCTGCCTTGTTTTCCTTACTGACCGGTATATGGTGATAGGGAATATCGTGCCATTCCACCATCCGGCGCAGGTCATCGTGGTTGGAAATAACCGCCACCATTTCGGCGTTCAGTTCCTTGCTGTGCCAGCGGTGCAGGAGGTCCGCCAGACAGTGTGATTCTTTACTGCACATCAGGATGACGCGTTTGGGCCGGGCGGAATCGGCGATGTGCCAGCGCATGTTGAATTCGCGGGCAATCGGTTCGAACGCGGCGCGGAACTGATCAAGCCCGAAGGGGATCGACTCAGCCTTGATCTCGTGACGCATGAAGAACCAGCCAGACTGAGTGTCTGAATGGTGGCTCGCCTCGGTAATCCAGCCGTTGTAGGTGGACAGAAAATTACTCACCTTGGCAACAATCCCTACCCGGTCCGGGCAGGAAATAACAAGACGATAGGTATGCTCCATTAAGCCTTTCCTTAACTTGAATCCGGGAAAGCGGGTGCGCCGGAAAACCACAGACATCCGCCTGCGGTGGCGTGCCTGAGCGCACCGGTAAAAATGACCGGCTATGATAGCCTATCTGGCAGCCAGAAACGAGGAATCCAATGACACACAGAGTGATCCACAGCCCCCGGCCAAGAATTCCACTGAGGCGCCTGTGGGGCCTGACAACAGCATTGATAGCGTTACTGGTGCTGAATGCCGCCTACGCCAGCAATCAGGCCATCCTTGAGGGCGAGCGATTCCACCCGGTTCAGGCCACTCAGGGCATGGTAGCCACCAGTCACACCCTGGCCAGCGAGGTGGCCCTGCAGGTTCTCAAAGGCGGTGGCAACGCCATGGATGCCGCGGTCGCCGCCGGTTTTGCTTTGGCGGTAACCCAGCCCCGCTCCGGCAACATCGGTGGTGGCGGCTTTCTTTTATATGCGCCCGGTGACGGCAGCACGCCAGAAGCCATCGACTACCGGGAAACCGCCCCGGCCGGCGCCAGCGAAACCATGTTCCAGGATGACGAGGGCAACGTCATCAGCCAACGCAGTCGGTTTAGCCATCAGGCCGCTGGCGTTCCCGGCACGGTCGCCGGCCTGGCCCTGGCATTGGAACGACACGGCACTCTCTTATTAAAGGAAGCCTTGGCCCCGGCCATCCAGCTTGCGCAAGAGGGCTTCGTGGTTCCCCATCGTTTCACCGAAGGCCTGGAACAAGCCAGAGAACGCCTGCAACGCTGGCCCGCTACCAAGGCGACCTTTTATAAGGAGGACGGTTCGGCACCGCAACCAGGCGAGCTATTCAGACAACCCGACCTGGCTGACACCCTTAAACGCATTGCAGAGCATGGCCCAGCAGGTTTTTACCAGGGGAAGACCGCCCAGTTGATTGTTGATGAGATGCAACGCCACGACGGCCTGATCACCCTGGATGACCTCAAAGCCTATCGGCCCGCCGTCCGGCAACCGGTGCATGGCCAATATCGTGGTTACGACATCTACTCCATGTCGCCACCCTCCTCCGGCGGCACCCATATCATCCAGATCCTCAACATCCTTGAGGGCTTCCCCATCACAGAGATGGGCCACAATTCCGCCGCGACCATTCATCACATGGCCGAGGCCATGAAACTGGCCTATGCCGACCGGGCTGAATACCTGGGTGACACAGATTTTGTGGAGGTGCCGCTGCGCGGGCTGACTAGCAGGGCCTATGCGGCAGAACTGAGAAAAGGCATCAACCCGGACAAAGCACGGCCCGCCAGCGATATCAAACCCGGCCAGCCGGCTGCCTTTGAAAGCCCCGAGACTACTCATTTTTCCGTGGTGGACCGCTGGGGCAATGCGGTATCCAACACCTACACCATCAACTTCAGCTATGGTTCCGGCATTACCGTTGCGAGCGCTGGTTTCCTGCTCAATAACGAAATGGATGATTTCAGCGCCAAGCCGGGTGAGCCCAATGCCTACGGTCTGATCGGCGGCGAGGCCAACAAGATCGAACCGGGCAAACGCATGCTCAGCTCCATGTCCCCGACCGTGGTGCGCAAAAACAACCGCAACTTCCTGGTAACCGGCAGCCCGGGCGGCTCCCGCATCATCACCACCACCCTGCAGGTTCTGATGAATGTGATAGACCACAACATGAACATCCAGACCGCTGTTGCCGTGCCCCGCATCCACCATCAGTGGCTGCCTGATGAAATCCGCATGGAACAGGGCATCAGCCCGGACACCGTGCGCCTGCTGGAGGCCAAAGGCCATGAGGTCACCACCAGCGCCGCCATGGGCGCTATCCAGAGTATTATGATTGGAGAGGATGGCACCCTATATGGCGGTGCCGATCCACGCCGGAGCACGTCATCGGCGATGGGCTTTTAACCGGGCGGGAATTGACCCGCCTCGGACTGTTTGGGAGGCAAATCATGTATCTTTCTGTACAGCTGAGCTGTTATCCGCTTAAAGACGATTACAAGCAACCGATCTGGGATCTGATTGATCGCCTGAAACAAACCGGCCTGGAAGTCTATCCTGGGCGTATGAGCACCGAAATTTTCGGCGACTATGATGAAGTAATGAACGTGCTGTCCGATACCATGAAGTGGTCTTTCGAAACCTACGGAAAATCGGTGTTCGTGGCCAAGATCATGGAGGGCGACCGGAGGCCGAGATGACCAACCCGAACGAACCAGGCAAACCCGATAACAACGACAAGCCTCAACCAGCCATACCGAACCAGTATTCATTCCTGTGGCTGAGCGCTGCCTTTTTCCTGATGTTTTTGTGGCTACAGGACACCGGTCGCTCGCAGCAGCAGGAACTGGCCTATTCCGAGTTTAAAGAAGCGGTACTGAACGGGCAGGTGCAGGAAGTCACCCTGCGCAACGAAGAAATCCGTGGCCGGTTTACCGAGGCCGGTGCCGCCCGGTTCAGTTCCGATACCGGGCGCAGCACAGAGAATTTCCTGACGTTACGGCCACCGGTTGACGATCCGGATCTGCTGTCATTGCTGGAGCGGCAAGAGGTTGTCATTCGTGGTGCGCCATCGGGCCGGCCCTGGTGGCAGGACCTGATTCTTGGCTTCCTGCCCTGGATACTGTTGCTGGCGCTGATGTTCTGGTTCTGGGGGGCGGCACAAAAACGAATGACCCAAGGTGGCGGACCATTCGACTATGCCAAGTCCCGGGCCCGCCGGGCTCGCAAGGAAACCTCAACTACCACCCTGGATGACGTGGCAGGTATAGAATCCGCCAAGCGCGACATTGCGGAGATCATCGACTTCCTGAAATCGCCCGAGAAATACCGGCGCCTCGGGGCGGTCATGCCCAAAGGCGTGCTGCTGGTGGGGCCGCCTGGAACCGGTAAAACCCTGTTGGCGAGGGCCATTGCTGGCGAGGCGGAAGTACCCTTCTTCAGCATCAGCGCCTCGGAATTTATCGAGATGTTTGTCGGAGTGGGTGCCGCACGGGTTCGGGACATGTTCCAGAATGCCCGCAAGGAGGCACCCGCACTGATCTTCATCGACGAGCTGGATGCCATTGGCCGCTCCCGGGGCGCAGGCCTGGGCGGCGGACACGATGAACGGGAACAGACCCTGAACCAGATCCTGACCGAGATGGATGGCTTCGAAGCCCACGAGAATGTTTTGGTGCTGGCAGCCACCAACCGCCCGGACGTACTGGACAGCGCCCTGCTCCGCCCCGGCCGGTTCGACCGCAAGATCACCCTGGATCGCCCGCACAAAGAGGCCCGGGAAGCCATCCTCAAAGTGCACGTGCGCAAAGTGCCGCTGGCCGCCGATGTGGACCTTGCGCAGTTATCGGCCCGCACCACCGGTTTCTCCGGCGCAGACCTGAAAAACCTGGTCAACGAAGCGGCCCTGACCGCCGCCAGGGAAAATCTGGACGAGGTTAACGCCCACTGCTTTGAGCAGGCCCGGGACCGACTGATTCTGGGCGAGGAGCGGGATGCCCAGCTAACGCCGGAAGAACGGGAAGTGGTGGCCTACCACGAGTGCGGACACGCCATCATGGCCTATTACATGCCCAAGGCCGACCCACTCACCAAGATCACCATCATCCCCCATGGCATGGCCATGGGCGTAACCGAACAAACTCCTCGGGAAGACAAATACAACTACACCGAAAGCTACCTGCGGGATCGCATCAAAGTCATGCTGGGCGGCCGCTCCGCCGAGAAAATCATCTATGGAGAAGTCAGCACCGGTGCCCAGAACGATCTTAAAGAAGCCACAAAATTGCTGCGCCGAATGATCGGCCAGTGGGGCATGAGTGAGAAAGTGGGCCCACTGGGACTGGGTATTGGTGAGGAGCATGTATTCTTGGGACGGGAGATGGGTGCCCCCCGGGAGTACAGTGAAAAGCTGGCCGACCTGATCGATTCAGAAATCCAGTCGCAACTCATGGACCTGGAATCCTACACCGTCAACTTCCTCAAGGAACACCGCAAAGAGTTGGACGCCTTGGCCAAGGCGGTGATGAAACACGAAACCCTGTCAACGGAGGAAATCACCGAGGTGTTGAGCAAAGCCGGCGACCGGAAAATCGCATGATTCTCCGCAGGCTTCAGGGTGTTACCGTCACCGGCAGGTTCATTTCAATCAGTAGGGTATCTGCATCCTGCTCACGGAACAGGCTGCACTGCCGGCTAAGCACCAGTTGCGAGGCGCCTTCCTCCCTGATCACCCGTGCAACAGCTCCGGCACTGGCCATGGGCAAGAAACTGACCCGGGCGGTAATACCCTCGCTTTCCATATAGGCCAGCAAATCCTCGGCGATACGCTCATCACGGCCGGTTTCGGTTCGCACCAGGATCGTCAACGGCTGCCGGTTACGCCTCGCCAGCTCAGCGCCAACCCTGACAGCCCGATGGTTCGCCCCTTGATCGTGATTCAGCAGCACCACAATGCGATTTCGGGACCGCATGGGCGGATCGGCCCACAACAACACATCCCCGAGCGCCTGGCTCACCAGAACCCTGGCCGTGGACCCAAGGCGAGAGCCCGGACTGCCAGACCAGCCCACGCGGCCTAACACCAGCAAATCCCCCGGCCGCGCCAGATTCAGTACTTCATCTGCCACACGGCCACGACACAAGGTGAGCGCCTGGGCAAGCCCCCGTTGCGCCATGGCACGCTCCAGCGATCTTCTCGCCTGCTCCGCCAGCGAGCGCATCCGGGCCTCAATAGCCGCAAGGTCCATTGGCCGGGCGACTCCGGAATTTCTGCCCACTTCCCGTGTGAACCCGTAACCCGCGCAGCGCAACAGGTTCACCTCTTCCACGAACACCCCCAGCACTTCGGCTTTGCGGGCATGGGCAATGTCCGCCGCGGCTTCCAGAGCCGCCAAACTTAACCTTGAACCATCCAACAAAATGAGCACCCGGCCCACTGGCTCAACCGGTAGCTGTTGCTCAGCGGTCACCGTTCTTGCCTCCGCTGTCGTTATCCTGGGCGTCTTCCTTCTTTTGCCCTACCTTTGCATACTCAGCCAAACGATCAGACACGCGACGGTTGAAGCTCCCTTCCGGATAACCACCCTCATCGTCAGGCGAGCCTGGCGCCATGCCGGTCATCAGCTCAATGGCCTGGTCAATGTGGGTCATCGGGTAAATGGCAAACACGCCCTCCCGAACCGCCGTGCGCACCTCTTCGTTCAACATCAGGTGCTCAACGTTACTGGCGGGTAGCAACACGCCGTGGCCATTTACCCCACCGTTTTTCTTGCAGACATTGAAGAAGCCCTCAATTTTCTCATTCACCCCTCCCACTGCCTGAACCTCACCGTGCTGGTTCATGGAGCCGGTCACCGCCAACGACTGTTTCAGCGGCACGCCGGTAATGGCAGACAACAGCACACAGGTTTCCGCTACCGAGGCTGAATCCCCTTCCACGCCACCGTAGGATTGCTCGAAGGCGAGGCTCGCAGACAGGGATAAATCACCCATGGGCGCATAGCGGCCTGCCAGAAAGCGGGACAAGATCATCACCGCCTTACTGTGAATGGGCCCGCCAAGTTTGGCCTCACGCTCAATATCCACCACCTGGCCTTTGCCGGGCCGGGCGGTGGCCGTGATGCGGGTAGGCTGACCAAAACGGGTGGCACCTATCTGCAACACAGACAAGCCGTTCACCTGCCCCGCCTGCTCACCGTCTGTGGCAATCATCACCACACCCCGGTAGATCTGCTCCAGGCTACGTTCCCGAATGCGGCTGGCGCGGAACTCCCGCTCATCAATCGCCTGTTGAATATGCCCGATGCCAATGTGCTTGCTGTCAGCACGGGCAGCCCAGTGATTTGCCTCGCTGAGCAGGTCTTTCAATACCCGGTCATGGGCGGTCAGTTTTTTCTGATCACCAGCCAGGCGACTGGCATGCTCAATCAAACGCCCCACGGCAGGCTTGTCCAACGGCCGGGCCTTTACAGATTTGGCCATGGTGGCAAGCATTCTGGCGTAGAGCTGATAGCTCTCTCCGTCCCGGTCCAGATCATCCTCGAAATCTGCCTCAACCTTGAACAGGTCGAGGAAGTCCGGGTCGTAGTGTGCCAACAGGTAATACAGGGTCCGGTCGCCCACCAGCACCACTTTCACTTTCAGCGGGATCGGTTCAGGCTGCTGACTGACGGTAGTGGCAAGGCCATAAAGGCGCTCCAGGGATTCAATACGAATTTCATTGGAAAACAGGATACGCTTCAGGCTTTCCCAGGCCATGGGCTGGGTCAGAATTCGGCGGGCATCCAGGATCAGAAAACCGCCGTTGGCCCTATGCAGCGAACCGGCCCGGATCAATGTGAAATCCGTGTACAGGTTACCCTGGTGAGCACGATGCTCAATCTGACCAGTCAGGTGCTGGTGATTGGGCAGGTCCTCATACACCACCGGGGCGCCCTGCGTTTGCGAATTATCCACCAACAGGTTCACCCGGTAACGATTGAGCAACCCGGCGGGGGCGCCGTTTTCACTATCCTGGAAGGCTTCGGCGTGTTCTACCACGTCTTCCCGAACCGCATCCAGGTAGGCAACCACCTCCGGCAGGTGCGACCACTTCTCGCGCAATTCGCCAATGGGGCCGCCCAGGGTCAGCTGAACCATCTCTTCGTTCAGAGAATGGATACGCTCCCGCACTTCCTTGCGCAGCCGCGGCACTTGCTGGATAGCCTGCTGCAGTTTCTTCTGCAGGTCTTCAACCTTGGCCTCCACCAGCGCCTTCTCATCATCAGAGAAAGTCTTGTATTCCTCCGGCTCAATCACTTCGCCGTTACGCATGGGCGCAAAGGTAAAGCCGGCCGGAGTTGTGATCATGGCAATGTTGTTGGCGTTGGCTTCTTCCTGGATGGCGAACAGGCCTTTCTGCTGGCGACGGGTCACCTCTTCCTGCAGTTCCTGAATGCGGGCCTGATACTCTTCACTTTCAAAGGTAGCCGGAATAGCCGTTTTAAGTTCCGCCGCCAGGTCACTCATATCACGCTTGAACATCCGGCCTTCACCCGGCGGCAACTCAATGGCGTTCGGCTTGTCGGATTGCTGGAAGTTGAAAACATGGCACCAATCAGAAGGCACCGGCTGGCCTTCGGCGTGCTTGTCGAGGAATTGCCTGACCAGTTCGTGCTTACCCGCTCCGGATGGCCCCAGTACAAACAGGTTAAAGCCATTGGCCTCCATGCTGGCGCCAAACTCCATCGCGCGCAGCAGGCGCTCCTGCCCAAAAGGGAGTTCCAGTTCCTCCAGCGTTGCCGTTGTCTCAAAGTTCAACTTGTCCAACGGGCAACGGTGGTAAATCTGGTCTTCGGTTAACGCCGCAGGTAGCGCCATTGTTCCTCCTTACTTTTCGCCGTCCAGCTTGTCCTGGGTACGCAAATCAAAGTCACTGGCATCATGCCGCTCGTGCAGCTGGGAAGACAGTTCACCCCAGGCTCGGTTTACCATACGGCCACGTTGCACCGCGGGGCGCTTGGCCAGCTCATCTGTCCAACGCAAAATGTTCGTGTAGGTGTGGGCCTCCAGGAACTCCGCCGCCTCGTACACCGTGTTCTTCACCAGCGAGCCATACCAGGGCCAGATCGCCATATCGGCAATGGTGTATTCGTCACCGGCGATGTACTGATTGTCCGCCAACTGGCGATCCAACACATCCAGTTGCCGCTTCACCTCCATGGTGTAACGGTTGATCGGGTACTCGTATTTTTCCGGGGCATAGGCATAAAAATGCCCGAAACCACCACCCAGGATCGGTGCGCTGGCCATCTGCCAGAACAGCCAGTTCATCGTCTCTGTGCGCCGGGCCCGGTCTGTTGGTAAAAAGGCACCGAACTTTTCCGCCAAATAGACAAGAATAGATCCGGATTCAAACACCCGCACGGCCGGATTCTCGCTGCGGTCCAGCAACGCCGGAATCTTGGAGTTCGGGTTTACCTCAACAAACCCGCTGCTGAACTGATCTCCTTCCATGATGTTGATCAGCCAGGCATCATACTCTGCCTCCTTGATACCCTTCTCCAGCAACTCCTCAAACATCACCGTCGCTTTCACGCCATTGGGCGTAGCCAGGGAATACAGCTGGAATGGATGCTCCCCCACCGGCAACGCTTTGTCGTGGGTAGGCCCGGCAACGGGACGATTAATGTTGGCAAACCTGCCACCGTTACTGCTGTCCCATTTCCAGACCTTTGGAGGCGTATAGGTTGAATCACTCATGTTTGGTCTCCGATTGACGGTGAGTAAGCTATTGACCGACTTTACCTGATTGCCCCTGCCGTTAGCACCTGTGTTCGCATTGAGAATGCGCCGGATCAAATCCGGGAGGTACCGACAGGCTATACTGGTCGTGATCTGTTGTTTACGAAGGGAGTCGTATTATGGCTGCATCTGCGCTATCAGGCGCTCCGGTATTTCACACCCGCGGCCTAACCAAAACCTACCAGCAGGGTGAAGTGCAGGTGCACGCCCTGCGCGGAGTGGATCTCGACCTTTACGCCGGTGAACTGGTGGTCATGCTGGGTGCCTCCGGCTCTGGCAAATCGACACTGCTGAATATTCTCGGCGGCTTGGATATACCGACCAGCGGTGAAGTCCGGTACCTGGAAACGGACCTTGCCCGGGCCACCGACAAGGAACTCACCCGCTACCGCCGGGATTACGTGGGCTTTGTTTTCCAGTTCTACAACCTCATCCCAAGCCTGACCGCCCGGGAGAACGTCGTCGCTGTTACCGAAATCGCCCGCAACCCCATGGCGCCGGACCAGGCACTGGAACTGGTCGGGCTTGCCAACCGGGCCGATCATTTCCCGGCCCAGTTGTCTGGCGGCGAACAGCAACGGGTTGCCATTGCCCGGGCCATAGCCAAACAGCCTAACGTATTGCTGTGTGATGAGCCCACAGGCGCCCTCGATTCCGCTACAGGTGTTCTGGTACTCGATGCCCTGGAGAAAGCCAACCGGGAAACCGGCACCACCACGGTAATCATCACCCACAACGCCTCTATTGCCCTGATGGCAGACCGGGTGATCACCCTCTCAGATGGTCTGATCAGCGGTGAGCAGCACAATGCCCACCGGCAAGACCCGAAAACCCTGAGCTGGTAGCGCCATGGCTCTCTTTGGTACCAGCATCCTCCACACCAAGCTGCGCCGCGAAATCTGGCAGATGCGCGGCCAGATGCTGGCCATTGCCCTGGTGATTGCAGGCGGCATCGCGGTTTGCCTGTTGTCGCTGGTGAATTACGCGTCGCTCACCGCAACGCGTGACCAGTACTACCAGGAACACCAGTTTGCCGACGTGTTCGTAAACCTCAAACGAGCGCCTACACAGGTACTGACGCAAGTTTCTGAAGTCCCCGGTGTCACGCGCCTGAGCGCCCGGGTAGAAGGCGTTGCCAAACTCGACGTGGCCGGTTTTCAAGACCCTGTATCCGCACGGCTGGTTTCAGTGCCTGCCACCGGACAACCCGCCGTCAATCAACTCTATCTGCGACAAGGGCGGTTACCGGATGCCAGCCGCACCGACGAAGTGGCGATTATCGGAAGCTTTGCCGATGCCCACAACCTGCAACTGGATGATCGGATAACCGGCATTATCAACGGCCGACAACAACGGCTGACCATCGTGGGCATCGCGGAATCACCGGAATTCATCTATGTCATTCCACCCGGTGGGATGTTGCCGGACTACGAGCGATACGGCGTCATCTGGATGCCCGAGGAGGCACTCGCGTCCGCCATGGACATGCGAGGGGCCTTTAACAGCCTGGTACTGCAAACAGCCCCTGATCACCCAGTTGAGGATGTGATCGACCGCCTGGATCGGTTACTTGACCGCTACGGCAGTGCCGGCGCCTTCAGCCGTGAAGACCAATTCTCTCATCGTTTTCTGAGTGATGAGCTTGAGCAGCTCAAAGCCATGGCCACCATCTTCCCTGCTATTTTCCTGGGCGTTGCCATGTTCCTGCTGAACGTGGTGGTCAGCCGGTTGATCAGCACTCAGCGAGAAATCATCGCGGTGCTCAAGGCCTTTGGGTACAGCAATCAACAGATTGGCTGGCATTACAGCCAGTTGGTACTCGTTATTGCCCTGATTGGACTGGCCATTGGCACCTTAGCGGGGCTTTGGCTCGGGCGGGCGCTGGGTGAACTCTATATGGACTTTTACCGCTTTCCCGAACTGCTGTTCCGAATCAACCCGCTATGGGTGTTGCTGCTCGCCGCCACCAGTTTGGGCGTCGCGTGGCTTGGCGGGTGGCGCGCTATTCGCGCGGCTGCCATGCTGCCTCCAGCCCAGGCCATGCAGCCGGAAGGCCCGGCCCGCTTTCGAATCAGTACACCGGAACGCCTGCTGGGCTGGGTCCGGTTTACCCAGCCGTCTCGCATGATCGTACGGCACCTGTCACGGCGACCCGGCCGAACCCTGCTCTCGATCACCGGGATTGCCATGGCCACCGCGATTGTGGTGGTGGGCAATTTTCAGTTCAGTTCGGTCTCGCTGATGGTGCACACCCAATTTGCCAAGGTTCAGAAACAGGACCTCACCGTCAGCCTGACAGACCCGGTGAGCCAGTCAGCTATGTACGGCTTAGCCCGGCTTCCCGGCATCTGGTACACCGAAGGCCGGCGGGTAACGGCGGTAGAACTGATTCACGGCCACCGGCGCTGGCGAACCGCGCTGACAGGCATCCCTGACAACGCCAAACTGCAATTTGTGGTCGACCACCAGCTTCAGGACGTCAACATCCCCCAGGCCGGCATACTGCTGACTGATTTCCTGGCAGACTCATTAGGCTTGCGCCCCGGCGACACGGTGACCGTGCGTGTACTGGAAGGCCAGCGCCCTACCCTGAACCTGCCCGTTTCCGGCGTCACCAGCGAATTTCTGGGCGTGGGTGCCTATATGAACCTGGGCGCCATGAATCGGGCGTTGAGAGAAGGCCCCGTCATCAACCAGATACTGATGAACCTGGACCCAGACCTCACCGAAACGGTCTACCAGGAACTACGCGACACACCCAAAGTAATGGCCCTGAATCTACGCCAGGCCATGCTCGACAGTTTCTTTGAAACCCTGGCCAAAACCTTCCTGACCTACACCTTCATTATCAGCTTGCTAGGCGGCTCCATCGCGTTCGGCGTGATCTACAACACCGCCCGAATCTCACTGGCAGAGCGAGCGCGAGATCTGGCCAGCCTGCGTGTGCTGGGATACAGCCATAACGAAGTGTCCCACATACTATTGGGGGAGCTTGCGGTATTGTTGATATTGGGCATACCACTGGGCTGGGCCATCGGCACTGGGCTTGGCCAGCTCGTGGTAACAGCCATGCAAACCGAATTATACCGGGTGCCACTGATCATCACCGGTAAAACCCTGGCACTGGCAGCCAACGTAGTGATCGCCTCTGCCCTGATCTCCGGCTTCATCACCTGGCGCAGGCTCCGTAAACTGGACCTGGTGGCCGTACTGAAAACCCGTGAATAAACTCAACTTGCAGGGAACACCTCATGGCCGTGCGTAACCACATAACCGGCAAAAGACTTTTCTGGTCACTGATGGCAGCACTGACCGTGGTGACTTTCGCGTTTATCCTGAGGCCAGAGCCGGTTTGGGTAGACCTGTCTACCGCGCAACGGGGCCCGCTGGAGGTAACCGTGCGGGAAGAAGGTAAAACCCGGGTAAAAGACCGCTATCTGGTGTCATCACCGGTAACCGGCTTTGTACACCGGCTTGAGCTGGACGTGGGAGACACGGTTATCCCCGGGGAGTTACTCACCCTGATCGACCCCATGCCCGCCAGCATTCTGGATGCCCGCAGCCGCGCTGAAGCAGAAGCCCGAGTCGCTGCCGCCCGCTCTTCGCTCCAATCCATCCGCCAGAAGGCCGCCGCGGCGGAGGCCGACGCAGACTTCAGCCAACAGGAATACCAGCGATTACTGGCACTAAGACCGTCCAGCTTTGTCTCGGACGAACAGTTGCAACAGGCCAGAACCACCGCCGCTCGTGCCCAGGCTATCTTGCGCTCTGCCAGGTTTGATGAAGAAGTCGCCAGCCATGAACTCGCTGCTGCGCAAACCCGGCTGCAGGTGTCCAGCGCCACCGCCAACGGAGGCAAACCGGCAGAGCGCGTAGCGGTTCGTTCCCCCATTCATGGTGCTGTGCTCGGGCTGGTCAGGAAAAGCGAAGGCATTGTCCAGGCCGGAGAGCCATTACTGGAATTGGGAGACCCGGGCACCCTGGAAGTGGTGGTAGACGTACTGAGTTTCGATGCCGTGAAACTGGAGCCTGGCCTGGCCACCCGCCTGACAGGATGGGGCGGCCCCACCCTCAATGCGGTTATCCGGCGAGTGGAGCCCGTTGGCTTCCAGGATGTCTCAGCACTTGGTGTTGAAGAACAACGGGTAAAAGTTATTGCCGATATGCTCAGCCCCCACGAACACTGGCAGCTTCTGGGCGATGGCTACCGAGTGGATGCCGAGTTTATTCTTTGGCAAGCCGAAGACGCCCTGCAAGTGCCAGCCTCCGCCCTGTTCCGCCACAACAACGGGTATGCGGTTTTCAAGGTTACTGGAGACCGCGCCAATATCCAGCCAGTGGAGGCAGGCCACGGTAACGGACTAAGCACCGTCATCCTGTCGGGGCTCAATGAAGGCGACCGCGTTGTGCGGCACCCGGGGCGAGGGCTGAATGATGGAGATCGAATCCGGGTTCGTTGAGCCTCTCTGGTAACGGAGTGTCCTTGCACTGAGCAGAACTAACCGATGCCGTTTAATTTCCTTCCAGACTGACCTCAAGAGTCAGCCGCCCCGGCCGTTAACAAGGAACTCTCTCTTGTTGGGGTTTCCCGATGTTTAATAGCCAGCTCAAAAAAGAACTCGAAGACCAACGTGCAGAATTGGCCATGCTGCGCCAGCTGACGCACCAGATGGACCGAGGCATGCTGTCTATAAGGCTCGATTCCAACTTCTGCGTCTGCGCGGTAAACCAGGACTTCGCCGACACTCTGGGCTACCAGTCAGACCAGCTTCTTGGCCGACCGCTGTCGGATCTTGTTCCGCCCTATGTCTCAAAGCTGCCCTGCTTCCATAACTTCAACAAGGCAATGGCAGAATTCGCGCCGGTTAGCGACAACTACCGCTACTTGAGCGCCAGTGGCCCACTGGTGTGGCTGAACATACACTGGTTTCCCGTGCGCGGGGCGGATGGCAAGCTCGCTTACGTTCAAGGCTATGCCCGCGACGTCACCGAAACCGTGGAAGGTGGAAAAGAAAGCGAGGCCTTCATTGATGCACTGATCCGTTCCACCGCGGTTATTCAATTCAACCTAGACGGCACGGTTATCACCGCAAACAATCAGTTTCAGCGGGCCATGGGCTATCAGCTCAACGAACTCGTTGGCCAGCATCACCGCAAATTCTGCACGCCAGAGGAAGCCAACTCCCCTGAATATGACGCCTTCTGGAAAAAACTTAATAACGGAGAGTACGTGGCAGACCGCTTCAAACGGATCGACAGCCGTGGCCACGAGGTATGGCTGGAGGCCACCTATAACCCGGTCTACGATGCCGAGGGTAACCTCTCCAAGGTGGTAAAGTTTGCCAGCGTGGTCACTGATCAGGTCGCACGGGAAGCCGAAGTACGGGAGGGCGCAAGCGTGGCCTACGACGTCTCACAGCAAACGGATATCAGCGCCCAAAAGGGCACGACCGTGGTCCAGGAGACCGTCGAAACGATGCAGAATATAGCAGCTCAAATGCAGGCCGCGACTGAAAGTATCGAGGCCCTGAGCAAACAATCACTGCAAATCAACTCGATCGTGCAAACCATTGGTGGTATCGCCGCGCAAACCAACCTGTTGGCGCTAAACGCAGCGATTGAAGCTGCCAGAGCGGGCGAACATGGGCGCGGATTTGCCGTGGTTGCTGACGAAGTGCGGCAATTGGCAGCCCGTACCAGTCAAGCCACGGATGAGATTGTGAGCGTCGTCGAGAAAAACCAGGTGCTCTCGGATGAAGTCATGCACCAGATGTTCCGCACCCGGGAGAATGCAGAGCAAGGGCTGGAACTGGCCAATCAGGCGGGTGAAGTGATTCTGGAAATCAAGGAAGGCGCCAAACAGGTTGTGGACGCTGTTGAGCGCTTTGCCAAAGAGTTGTAAACAGCTCCCGAAGTGTCATTTGAATATCAACTGAAACTACCGCTCAAAACCCGAATCCGAAACCGAGGCCCACGAGGGTGCCATTGATTTCAGTGTTGCCCTCAAGCGTAAGCGCCGTATAAAACCGGCTACCTCGTCCAACCAACTGAGTAGACCAGGCAACCCCGGTGTCCCGGCGTACCTGCCTTGCCTCCCCAACCTGTTGTCTCAGGGTTTCCTTGATCCACCCCGGGCCACCACCAATCCATACCTCAGCAGCCCCCTGGCTACTGCTCCGGCCCCACGCACGGTATTGATAGAGTAAGGCATGCTCGCGAATAGTTCGGCCCTCGCTGTCACTGGAATCGCAATCGGACCGGAGATCACACAGCGTGATGACGTCTTTAAAAGCCGACCAGCCATTTGAAGCATCATTGGAAACATCGGTATAACGGGCTTGAAAGCGATGCTGCTGCGATGGCCGAAAAGCCAACAAAACCTGGTAGCCGGCATGGTTGTCTCCACTGTTTCGCCAATTATTCAAGGCCACCCCGAGCTCCAGGCCATGCCAGTCCCCGGCACCAACCTCTGCCGCAGCAGCTTTGCCCGGCAGCGAAATCAGACAAGAAAAAAACATGACAGCGAAAATCGCCCGCAGCCGTAACATCATTATTATTTTCCCAGTTGGCTAACATATTGGTGATTGCATCCTGGCAGGGGCAATCTTAGAGCCGCATCGCTGTGAAAAATTGCCCGGCAACAGCGGCTGGTTATGCATCACTCGTAGTGGCTCCAGAGCCTGAGAACTCTCACCACCCGCTCGTCTTCCAGCTCTTGGTAAACCAGACGATGCTGAATATTGTAGCGACGCGAATACGCCCCCGCGAGGTCACCAGCCCAGCTCCTCATCACATTCATCCACAGGGGAATCCATTCCCTCACGAATAGACTCCCGCATACCAGGTACAGAAAGGAGATAAAGTGTTTCCTGAATGGCTGACCAGTCTTCCTCGGATACCAAAACGGCCTTGTTCCGCTTACCCATAATGACGATTGGCTGGTGGGACTCGGCAGTCTCGTCGATCAACCGATATAGGTTACTGCGCGCCTCAGTTGCTGTGATTCCGGTCATGACGCACCTCTTGTGTGTTCAACTTTTCACCAAGTGTACGCCTTTAGGTACGTACGACAAGACGAACGCCCTGCATAACGCCCGGCTCGCGCGCCGGTTTGGAGCCGCGAAGCGGCGTAAAATGGGTGGCTGTGCAGCCGATTGTTATGTTTTCCCCGAAGTGCTAGATTGTGTATAGAAACTGTAAACCATACACATAGGTGCACCATGAGAACGAACATTGTCATTGACGACGAGTTGATGGCCGAAGCCCTCAAAGCCTCCGGCTACAAAACCAAAAAAGAAGCCGTTGAGCAAGGCCTGAAACTTCTGGTCCAGTTGAGCAAGCAGCAGGAAATTCGAAAACTGCGCGGCAAGGTCAAGTGGGAAGGCGACCTGAATGAAATGCGGAGCGCCGGATGATACTGGTGGATACCAGCGTCTGGATCGACTATTTCAACGGAGTCACTAACCCACATACCGATCTGTTGGATGCCTCGATAGTCCAAGGATATGTCGCTATCGGGGACCTCATATTTCTGGAAATCCTGCAAGGCATCCGCAACGACAAACAATATCGTCAGACCAAACAAAGCCTGATGGCGCTGGATCGCGACTTTATCCCCTTTGTTGATCATCTTGGACTTGAGCCGGCCCTGAGAGAAACATAACGCCTGCAGCATGGGCGCCTATGGAATGGAGCCGAAGGCGAAATGTAAGGGGTGTCGCAGTGCCTGCATTGGAGTCAGGCCAAGCCGGCATCGCTCCCGAAGCTGAAACCCTCAACCAAGACTATCTCACTCCGGTTGCCGGAAACCTTGCTTGATCGGATCAAAATCGAAGCCAACAAGCGGGACATGCCCTATCAATCACTGATCAAGGCTTGGCTTGCGGACGACGTGAACGACAGCCGTCGGACCTGAGGTGCTAACGCTGAGCGAAGCGGCGTGCCGGAGCGCCAGCGTAGGCGCGTCCGACAACAGCCACTGGTTAAGCTGCTTCGAAGTCCAGGGGATGAATGCCATCCAGATTGACCGTATTGCGGGCCACCCAAAGATCGTACATGTCCTGCATTGCCAACCAGCTCTCAGGAGTACGCCCGAGAACCTTGGATAGCCGCAATGACATTTCCGGGCTAATACCACTATTTCCTTTGAGCAACCGAGACAAAGTGGAAGGTGATACGCCCAGACTGGAAGCAAGCTGACGGGAACTGATACCGAAAGGCGCCAGGTACACCTCCCGAATGAATTCACCGGGATGTGGCGGATTATGCATGGTCATTAGTGATAATCCTCATAATCAAGTATGTAGGCGTTGCCGTCCCGAAATTCGAACGTCATGCGCCAGTTTCCGCTTACCCAAATCGACCACCGCCCTTTGTCTAGCCCCTTCAATGGGTGAAGCCGAAAACCAGGGATATCCATATCATCCACCGAAGTGGCGGTATCCAGAGCTGCCAGCTGCATGCGCAGTTTCTTGGGATGATCTGGCTGTATGCCAGACGTGCTGCCGGTCGAGTAGAACCGCTTCAGTCCTTTGTGACGGAATGATTTAATCATGAGGAAATGCTAGCATGTTGCGCACCACGCAACAACCAAGCTTAACGCCGAAGCGCACCGGTGACTTTGACGTAGCGAAGCGGAGACAAAGGCATCCGAGTCACGCGCCTGGTTAGCTGTTCCCAAGCATGTACGCCCGAAGCTGTCGCTCCTCTCGCATGACATAGAGGACGAGAACCCGCTTCTTATCCTCACGATAAAAAATGCGACACGGTGGAACCACTACCTCCCTGTATACCGAATTAGGGAGCTCTGGAGGAATCCGTCCGGATTGGGGAAAATCTTCCAAGCGCTCGGTCTTATCGAAAACTTCCTGGACCAGATGACTTGCGGCAACAGGATTATCCAGAGCAATGTACTCAGCTATGGCATCCAGTTCTTGAAGGGCAGGCTCCGTCCAGATTACTTCAGCCATTTACTCATTTTCTCCCTGGCCTCACTTTGACTGTACGTTCTTCCCTCAAGTACAGCACGCTCTCCCCGTGAGAGCCCCTCAAGCAGCTCAAGTCGGCGCTGCATAAACTCGTAATCCTGCACATCGACAAGATATGCCGATGGCTGACCATGCTCCGTGATCAGTATCGGCTCCTTAGACAAGTGCAGATCTGCCAGAATCTTTGTGGCTTGGCGCTTGAGGTTCGTAACAAGCTCAACTTTCATGGGCTCACCCTAAATCAGACTAATAGTGACACTATAGTATCACTTTTCAGGTGGGGCAATCACAGCTAACGCCCGCCAACATGCGCGGCTACGAAATGAAGGCGAAGCCGCAATGCAGTAGGCGTCGCCGTGATTGGCCTTGTTAACCCCTGAGCTCGAGGTCTTCCCGAATCACCTCCGGATGGCGAAACGCAATCTCGATGAGCGCTTTTGCCGGCCCGGAAGGTTTACGTCGCCCCTGCTCCCATTCCTGTAGCGTGCGCGGGGAAATGTGGAGCACCTCGGCAAACTCTCGTTGTGTAAGGCCAGTCTTGCCGCGCGCCTCTGCGACCTCATTTGGCTCCACACGACTGACTCGTGCGGCTTTGCCTGCTTTCATTTCTTTAACAGATTGGAGCAGCTTGTTACCAAGCTCCTCAGCACTCAGAGTCTCATTACTCATTTTCCAATACCTCACGAATCGACTTCAGGATATGCGCGGGTATGTTCTCCTTGACGGCCTTCTTGTAGATCACCAACAACCAGATCTCACCATTTGCCAATCTGGTGAAGTAGATGACTCGCACTCCACCACGCTTCCCTGAACCCGCCACCGACCAACGAACCTTTCTACATCCACCGCTCCCTGGAATGGGATCGCCAATTTCCGGATTGGCTGCCAGCCAGGCAAAGAACGCATTCCGTTCCTCCTCAGTCCAGATCTTTCTGGCATCTGATTCGAATGTAGGGGTTTCGATGATGGTAAACATGATGACCAATATACGTCATTGACGGAGTTTTGCAAGGTGGCGGGTGGAAGGGTTAACGCTCGGCTCTGCGGCTGGGAAAAGTGGAGGCGAAGCCGGAGCTTTTACCAGTCCGACAGAAGCCATTTGTTAGCTCTTTGGCTTTAGTGATTATATTTATCAATATAAAAAACACTCTAATTTCGACTAAAAATTATACTGCTTTGATTGATATTAGTTCAATTCCGAGAAATTCCGTTACTTCGTCGTCAAGATCAAAGTCATCACTATCAAGGGCGAAGTATACTCTTCCTTCATTTGTATCCACTAAGAACTCCTAGAGAGCTAACATTTTAATACTGAGCCTGCGCGTTTTCTGCCTTACCCTGCGTATCATATCGCAACGGCCATTCCATAATGGCTTGATCTTGGACCATTTTCTCCCGAGCTGTCAGTAGTAAGGGGCAACATATACTGTTGCTCTGTCCGCCAAGCCGCTTCAATTACCAGCATTGCAAGAGTTGGCCCGAAGCGGTCGTTCGGTGTGTGGCGCTCCAGGCGGGGTAACGCCGACGCCGAGACAGTGCGGAATTTTGGAAGCCGCTTATCAGCGTCTATAGAGATTCACTTTTATATCATTATTGAATAATTTACTCTCACTCCATGACGAAATAATGTTTCTTGAGTCAAGCCACCTAACCAACTCTATATTCTCGGAACTGTTCTTCAGTTTCGGCGCCATATACCCAGTTTTTATTTCGGAAAACGGTCGCGGTAGATTGGCCAAGACTTGACGCACTTCATTATCATTTAAATGAGCATGACATTTATTTAGAAGTGATATTTGCGTCTCTATAGGTCTAGAATGCTCAATTAAAGATCGTACTATACCGACATCAAGGTCGAAAATTTCGACGTCGGTATTTTGAATGATTGGACCAATAAGTGCTGCTCTGTTGGGTAAATTTACGAGTGCTCCAAGGTCCATCAACTCAACTATCCGGAGTTTGGCTGCATGATCAATTTCAGATCGAAGAAGATCTTCCAAGAAATCTTCGTCCAGCGCAAAGCTGTCTGGGTCCGCCAAATATGTGTCGATATTGGCCGCGACAAATAGTACCTGCAAGTCCCTATTGTCAGTGAGCGCGTCGAGACTCTCCTTAGTGAATGTGATTTTTCCTTCATCTATCAGGATTCGAAGCTTGGCTGGCTCGAGTCCTTCGGGTGGCTTTTTGAACGAGTTCGGCAGGGCGTGAGCATATTCTCTGTAGGCGGCATGAGACAGCGAGCCTGCCCCGACGAGGAATTGACGCAGCTGCAGTGAATCTGAGTCACTTGGTATGGGGTATTTCAGGATAGCCGCACGGACAACATCCCGATCAAGATAGCCAACCAGGCTATCTGCTTCGAACCCTTCACCTTCCATAAAATCAAGACAGTTCACCCAAGTTGGTTCGATCACATTTAGCTTGAACAGCATTGCGTGCAATCTCTCGGGCACATCTTCTAGAGTTGGCAGCAGGGTCGTCTGCCGTTCAAGAAACTCCCGAAGATCATCCTCATCAAGCGTATCGTGGCGAACCACGGCAAGAATAGCAGGCGCATCCTCTTTAGAATTTTCTTCAAGCTCCAAAAGTACATCGATAAAGTAGCGGTCGAAATCGCGTTCGACCCGCTTCATCAAGGTTGTGTTATTCGTCGAACGTATGGCCGTGAAGTTCCTCTCGCGTAGTGGCTCGAGATCGTTCTCTCCCAAAATCGCTTGGTAGACGTACTCCAGGTTCGGGATCGTGAGTTCGAAAAGCCCCTCCTCGAACATGACGCGTACAATTTCAGAGTGTTCTTTGATTGCAGCCAGATCTTTGATCTCAAAGTCGAGACATGCAAGGCGTTCCGGTTCTAGTTCGGGTGAATTCACCAGAATCTCTGGAAGGTTCGCCGAAACAAATTCCGGTAACTCATCAAAATCCCTTGCGAGCGTTTTGAGCGAGGTTTCCGGTAGGTTCGAGACCAGTTGGGTGACGTGGGAGATATTGTTAGGGCTGGCAATGACAGTTGGGACTAGACTTTTCCAAGCTTTGACTAGTCCCGAAAGAAGTCCTACAACATCGCGGCCGCTGGTGTAATAGGCATCGAAAAAGTCCTCGCAGCTCTCGAATTCGGACGAGAGAAACTCGAAAAGCTTCTGCGTTTGGTCGAGGTAACTGCTCCGGTCACCCAGGAGACTATCGACAAGCTTGACGTTCAAGACATAGCTTTGCCGGAAGTCTTCATCTCGCATCGCTGCGATGACCTCTTTCGGATTGTCGATCGGAAAACCCGGCTCAGGCGTGACGAATGCCCGTATCTGGATCAGAAACTTATTGTCATTGGGCGACAAACGGCCTGAGTGAAAGAGTGAAGTGTATTGGTAGTAGGTATCGTCGAGATGGCCTTCCAGAATCAGAAAACGGGCAAGCTCTCCGTTTTCCCCGAAGTTCCCGAAAAGATCCTGCACGTGGTCGGCGTTCAAACGCAACAGCTCGTTGAGCTTAGTCGTGCGAAGCGCTGCGATCTTTGATCTTAGGTCGCGTATTTGGCGCAAGCTCTTGTTCTTATTATCAGCCGCCTTGCTTTCGATCTCCTCCTTGCGTTGCTGGTAGGATTTCTGGGAGTCCACCTCGCTTTGCAATTTGGAAACATCGACCTGATGTTGTTGACCATTGATGTTGCGGCCGATAAGACGGGAAGCCTCTATAAGTTGCTCAAACGCATCGTGGCTGACCAACTGTGGAAGGGGGATCCATTGTGACCCATCAATACGAACGCTGTTAACATTCGCTGGAAGCTTCTCAATCAGAGCCATAGCGTAGATTTGCCGCAACTCTCTCAGGTCCGAAGGCGTCTGTCGCTCGGCGACTTCAAGCCGCTTTTCGAGTTCCGCGATCTCGGTCCTATACGTGGCCTCACCATGCCCAATGAGCTCGTCTTGGCGGTTCAATATTTCAGCGAGAGTCCCCGCGCCGCGGTGCAGTTGCTCAAAGTCCCTTGGATAGACGTTTTTATAGATCAGGATCGCGAGGAGCTTGTTGGCGTCGAGCAGATTCTCTCCATCAGTTTCCAAATTAGCCACATAAATGGCGTATTCATTAAAGATGTTCTGAATCAACCTCAGGTCGTTCAGGTATCGTGAGACCTCTCTCAGAAACTGCCGATCAAGGCGGCCGTCGAGCTCAAGTCTCCTTCCCTGCTCCAATACCATGTCGATCGAATTCGATGTGTTGATGATCGGTATGACGGGAATGATGAATTCGAAGAACTTGGTTCGATCGGTGTTGACAAACATGTCGTCGCGCAGGGCGTAGAGGAATCTGATGGTGCGTTTCACGCCTGCGTTCTCGTTCACGAGGCTATTAATTTCGCGCAGTGTGACGAAAATTTCGGCATTTTCAAATCGATCTATATCCTCAATGACTACAAGGTCGTAATCGGTTGATTGGAAGAAGTAGACTATTTCGTCTAGGTGACGGTTCAATATGGACGCCTGGTCATCATGTGCAGGCTTTATCTCAACGTCCTTCAACGAGATGCTCTTGAGTGACAGACCGAAGCTCGCGACATAAAAATGATGCAGTGTCACCCAGAGGAATGTTGCCGCGAGCACGAAGGTCCCCAGGTTGAGCCAATTGCTGAGCGCGAGCGGAACGAAAAAGGGGCCGCTGATGATGTCTTCTCGCTGATGAAACACGTACCAAAGCGCGAGAATTCCAAGCATTATGTAAAGAGATTTAAAAATCGACCAAACACCGGGCGACTGAATTCTTTTGAACCGCGATAGCGGAAGCTTGTTTGCGTCAGCACCATACAGCATCTGCTGCAGGATGCTTCTCTCAATCTCTTGACGGCTCACCTTCTCGCCCCCGGAATCGGCCTCGGGAACGAACGCAGCAAGAGAAATATGAAGCGCAGGCCGCCGATACTTCTTCAAGAAGGATTGGATGATGCTGCTCTTTCCCGACCCATAGGGACCCGTTAGGGCAATGTTGGAGACCTTCGCATTGTTCGTCGCAAACAAAATCGCTTCGGAATATACGCCAGCCTTGTCTGCCTCATCAGTTGGCGCGAGGTCCACGAACTTCGATTGCATGTCGGCGGAGCGGTCTTTGCTTTCCAGCCAAGACACGATGCTATAGAGGCTATTGGCAAGCCAGCGTGTTAGTGAGGTGATGGTCTTTATCATACGATGCTGAACTAACCTAACCTTCAAGAAACGAAAATGCACGAAAGGCTGACTTAAATCAGCCCACTTTTGCCTGGGCACTCTTGCTTATTTAAATTCTATGTTTGGATTCGGACGTCCGATTGAACCTAAGGTTTCATATTGAACCACTCAGATCGCTGATACCAGTGACCGTCGAATCACCATTTCGGATCGATAGCGAGTCCGTCCCGACCCTTCTAACGTCCGCTCTGTGCGCGAAGCTGCTTCCATTACCAGCATTGCAGGAAGTGGCCCATACCGGTCGCTAACGCCAGCCAGCATGCGCGGCTACGGAATGGAGGCGAAGCCGCAATGCAGTAGGCGTCGCGTGCCTGGCCTTGTTATGGGCGGCCAACAAAGGTAACCCTGATAATTCCACCGTCAATATCTTCACCCTCAATGGTCTCGATTGCACGGTGCGCTGTCTGATATACCAAAAAGGCATGGCCCATGCTGGGTACACCTCGTGAGACCCACATTAGGGAAACTTCGGCGTAAAAACTGTAAATGAGTGCCCATTTTTTCCCAAGCCAACCAGTATTTTGCCTAAGCATGATGAGAGACCTTTTCTGCCTCTGGATGTTTAGGGCAAACTGCTTTTTTCTGGCTGCGGGCATATCGAACGACAAACTTCCGCGACCACTGAGTGCAGCCAGAACTTCAGTGTGAGTTTTCGGAATGTCATCTCTCATACGAGAGCCCCATAACGAGGCTGTAGAAAAACCCGATTCCGAGCCTTCCCCAGCACCTGGTTCCTAAAATTTTCTTAGCGGCCATCAGTTAGCCGATTATCATCGTTCCGATGTTCAGCCATGAGTTTCAGCCCTTTTGACGGTGTCAGTGCCGGTATAGCTGACATCCAGCAGACACATTTGTAACCGCCTGATCCCGACATCACGCTGCTAACCGCCCGTAATTCGCCAACTTCTCAATATTGTGCACCAGGCAGTATAGCTGCCATTGGCCTTGCACCTTCTTCTTGCCTCGCAAGCTGAAGCGATTCAGCCGTTTGTTCGTGCCGATGTTGCCGAACACCGGCTCCACCACCGACATTCGGTGGCTGTATATCTCTTTGCCCTGTTGGCTGTCGACCCGGTGCTTCATCCAGTCCGTGTAGTTCGGCAGACGCTTGTTCTCAATGGTGAACGACACCTGTCGGCCAGACCCATTTCGGTGGTTAGCGGATGCAGGGTTCTGCATGCATTGGTGCTTCTTGGGACAGTGGCGACATTGCAGCAATCGACCTTCGAAGTGAACTCGGACCTTGCCATTCTCGGCTTCCCTTTGACCCCGATAGGTAAGCTCTTCGCCAGTCGGGCAGACGCAGATCAGGTTCACGGGATCGAACTGGAATTCACTGGCCGGAATGATGTCTTTCCAACCCTTGTCCGGCAGGTTTTGATGCCGCTTGCCGTACTTGTCTTTCTGGTTTGTGAACTTCGGGTCCCGGCTGCGGAACTGGTTGTCTGGCACATAGCCGTTGATCTGACGGTCATGCAGGTACTGCATGTTGGCCTCGTTGGCGAAGCCGGTGTCGGCAGTGACAATAGCGCCAGACTGGTAGATGTTGTCAGCGATACCCAGTTTCTTGAAACGGGCTTCGACGGTTTCCAGTACCGGTTGCAGGGTGTGATGTTCCTGGCCTTCGCCAAAGGCCTGGGCGTCGATGATGATTTGGTGTTTCTTATCCACCGTGGCGACCCCATTGTAGCCCTGGATCGTGCCTTTGCTGGTGGTCATCTTGGCGCTTTCGTTATCGGTGACGTTGCTCTTCACTTCCTTGCTCCGTTTCCCCCGGCCCATCCGTGGGCGGCTCGTCTTTAGGAAACGATCAATCTTTTTAGCGGCCTCATCCAACGACAGAATGGTCTTCGCTCGGCGGATGTCGCGGTCCAGTTCGGCCTCGGTGTCTGCCTCGTCCCGCTCGTAATGCGCCCTGAGGTGATGACGGATCAGTCGTCGCAGTTTCTCCCGCTTCTCGCCCAGCTCTTTAAAGGTGCCGGACCATTCCTTGGCCGCGTTGGAGGACATTTTGCAGCCGTCGATGGCAAACAGCTCGTTACCCAACAGACCTTCTTCGTGGCACACCAGCAGAACTTGTTCGAACAGCTCTTCGATCTCATCGGCGTGGCTGCTGACAAACTTGGCCAGGGTCGTGAAATGCGGAACGGTATCGCAGGAGAGAGCTTTGAAGATGATGTTGGTCTCGCAACACCACTGCATTTCGCGACTGGAGGTGATGCCCTTGGAGTAGGCAAACAGGATGATCTTCAGCAGGATGGCCGGATCGTAGGCCAGCCGGCCAGTGTCTTCGTTGCGGTACTTGGGATGAAACACCGCCAGGTTCAGTTTGTGCTCGATCAGGTAGTGCACCGCGTGTTCAAAGGTGCCGGGCTGGAGCTGTTCCTGGTAGTTGATGGCGACCATGGTGTCCTGGTCGTAGTTGTAGTGCTTGAAGCGGGGCATCTGACCACTCCTTGTCCGTTTGCCTGATCCTATCAAAACACAGGGTGATTTCGGGGTTTTTCTACAGCCTCAACGCCAGCCATAAGCGGCGGCCCGACAGGGACGTCCGGTGGAGGGCCACCGGCCCGGAACAGACTTAATGGCTTTGTTATACCGGACCCAGGACACAATCGATCTCCGTTTCTACAAGCCAGTCCGGATTGATGAAGCGGCTTACTTCAACAAACGTACACGCGGGCTTTATTGCAGAAAATAACTCACCATGTGCTTTGGCGGCTTCCTCCCAACGAGAAATGTCAGTGAGCATGATGCGAGTTCTGATTATATCTGTCGGTTTTCCTCCAGCCTCTTCGATAGCCCGAATAGACAGTTCCAAGCAATACTTGGTCTGCCCATAAACATCCCCAACGCAGGTAGTTTCACCATTCTCTATGGGTGCCGTGCCGGCGACAGAAATCATGTTTCCAACTCTGCATGCTCTGGAAAACCCAATCGGTTCTTCCAAAGGAGAGCCTGAACTTACCAGTTTTCTCATATGCTCCTCCTTGAGGTATAACGCCCAATTCAGCGGGTTAATTTTGCGCAGCAAAATTTGATCCGCTGCAATTGTTTGTTAACTGTGATCCCACCGGTCATCGTCATAGTATCCGTGTTCATGACACCATTGTTCGACATCATCCTCTCTATCAATACTAGTCTCCATACCAGCAAGCTCTAGCTCTTCAAAATCTTCAAGCTTTAAACCGCAAGCATCGCACTCGAACGATTCACATAGAAAGTTAAGAGATACACCATTATCATCAGAACTTTCTTCAGTTTCACCTGTATACACGCCATTTTGGCCACATATAGGGCACTCTTGCACCATCATTGCCCAATCATCACAATAGGAAAATGATTCGTTCAGCTTGCCGCTTTTCACAACCTTCCGAGCGTTATCTAAAGCGTCTTTAACTTTCTTTACCTTTTCGCCCTCGTAATATTTTAAAAAATTTACGGTTTTCTTTTCTGGGCTAAAGGGGAAATACTTAAATACACCTAACTCAGAAACTTTATGGAATAATCTTGTTGAGTGGTAAGCAATGCTTTCCAGTTCGTATTTTTGGAAATCTGGAACAGATGCGTGCACACTTACATTTCTAATTGAAGAAAGTGAATGAAAGAAGCCTTTATACTCCTGCTTAATTTCTGGATAAAAATGAAATAAAAAAGAAGACGCCTTATCCATTTCAATAGTTTTGTACGAAAAGTATTTAAGATCGCCAATATAAGAGACTGAGTTATGTTCTTTCGTTAAGCTGTCTGGATAGCACAATAGCAGCTTGGCTTCGTCAGGTAGGCCGACATAAAGCATGTAGAGCGCCTTTTCAGCGATTACTGACTTTAATAAAAGCTCAACACTTATACATAAGTTCCCGATTGCAGGCTGAAAGTCAACCCAGCTCTTCATTCTCGCGTCATGAAAAACATCTATACCAATCTTGTAATACGACCGAGCGCTGGATCTGAGGTCTAGTGAGATTTGATTCTTTAGCTTCTCGACGTCCTTTCTGTACAAAACCACCCCCTCAAATCAGTTAACAGTGAATTATACGAACACGTTCGTATATCCCGCGTTCGTATAACTCCACCCAAAACGCGCCCAAAATTTCATACTTTTCCTAACAAGAACAGAAGGTTAACAGAAGTCACCACGGCTACCGCCGGAGTTATACGCCCTCTTTCGAGCCACCCCAGCCCCTACATAGGGGCGTATAACTCCACCCCTGAAAATCCTAGTTTCTAACCATATCAGAAGGTTACAAACATTTCCTATCCATTTTTCCGGAGTTTTGCGAACGCGTTCGTATAACTACGGCTCCATCAGGGATTGACAAATCCCTACACCAATATACTGTATATCCATACATAAAAAGAGAGAGTTCAGGATATGGATATCCGCATCCCTATTTCACCGCAATCTACCCGCTTTCTTGATCAACTCAGGAACTTTATCCGGCTACGGGGCCTGGCCTATAAAACCGAGATAACCTACGTTTTCTGGATTAAACGCTTTATCCGGTTCCATGGCCGGAAACACCCCGAAGCGATGGGCACTGCGGAGGTAGAGGCATTTTTGTCACATCTGGTACTGCAGGCAAATGTCAGCGTGGCTACCCAGCGAGTCGCACTGAATGCCCTGATTTTCCTGTACCGGGAGTTTCTGGGCACACCCTTGGAAGAGCTTCAGTATGAGGCAGCCAGAAAACCCAAGAAGCTGCCCGTTGTCTTCAGTCCGGACGAGGCCCGGCGGGTCATTGCCAACCTGGAAGGCGACTATAAACTGATCGCCATGCTACTTTACGGTTCTGGTTTACGGATAAGTGAAGCGCTTCGGCTCCGGATAAAAGACATTGATTTCGGGATGCAGCAGTTAATTATCCGCGAAGGCAAAGGCGGTAAAGACAGAATCACACTGCTTCCAGACCGGCTGATTGAGCCTCTCCAGAAGCAGATCCACTCAGCCCTGCTGCAGCACAAGGTAGATATCGCCCGTGGCTGTGGATTGGTGTATATACCGGCTGGCCTGGCCAGAAAATATCCCAGTGCCAGCCAGGAACCAGACTGGCAGTATGTATTTCCGGCACCGGATCTTTCTATTGATCCGCGTTCTGGAATACGGCGGCGCCACCACATGCTTGACCGAACGGTACAGAAGCACTTCAAGATCGCCATTCGCGCGGCGGGCATTCACAAGCCCGCCGGGAGCCACACCTTCAGGCACAGTTTTGCTACGCGGCTTCTGGAAGCAGGCTACGATTTACGCACTATCCAGAAGCTACTCGGCCATTCCGATGTCCGTACCACCGAAATCTACACCCATGTTGTCCGTAAAGGCGGCTTTGGTGTGCGCAGCCCGGTGGACGAGGCCTTTTAATAAAGCTCGTCTGTTCTGGCGGCCATAATGAAATCATTTTTGTGCAAACCGCCGATTTTGTGAGTCCACCAGCGCACGGTGGCTTTGCCCCACTCCAGCAGAATCGCGGGGTGATGGTTTTCGGCTTCGGCCAGGTCCGCCACTTTGTTGGTGAAGGCTTGCGCTTCCACGAAGTTCTTGAAGGTGAAGACCCTGCGTAGCTGTTCCTCGCCGTCTACCATCACATCTTCCCAGTCTGGGATCACGCTCAGCAGTTCCTGCTTCTCCTGGCCGGTCACTTTCGGTGCGTCTGAACGGCAGGCTTCACAGGCGTGTTGGCTCAGTTTTGTCATGGCTGTTTCTCCTCTCCTGGTTACTGTGTCCAGCGTGGGTGGCGTGAGCGGTTTTATCAAGTGGGTAGTTGAAATTCCGCCCCCACAATAATACTGTATATATAAACAGTGTTCAGAGATTTCCCCATGAGTGACCTTCTCAGCAGTCTTCTGCAGGATGCCCGCGTATGGCAGGGCCACAAGCATAGAAAAACTACGCAGCCAGCAGAGCCGACAGGCTATCAGGTTCTGGACAATCAACTGGGTGGCCTTGGTTGGCCCCGGGGCGCGTTGAGCGAATGCCTGCTGGATGCCCTCGGCATTGGTGAGTTGCACCTTGTTTTGCCATTAATGCAGCGCTTGTCTGAGCAGGGCAAGACCGTTTTCTGGCTGAACCCGCCGCACACGCCCTATGCCCCTGCCCTGGCCCGGGAAGGCGTGAATCTGGACCATCTGGTGGTGATCAACACAGACGATCAGGGCGATTTCCTGTGGACACTTGAGAACTGCCTTCGCTCACCGGTAACCGGGCTGGTGCTCGCCTGGCCTGGCAAGCTTGCCAGCCGGGATATCCGGCGGCTACAGCTGGCATCAGAAGCCGGCGGCAATGTGTGTGTGCTGTTCCGTAGCCGCCGGCAGGCGGATCAAAACTCACCTGCGGCTTTGCGCCTGGAACTGGTGCCAGGGGATCACCAGGACCTCAAAGTAAACATCATCAAGCGCCGTGGCAGCTGGCCTGGCCAACGTTGTTCCCTGGCGTTAGGGCACCGGGCAGACATCACCACTCAGGATTCATCCCGTGTGGTTCAGGGGCCGTGGCCCCGTTCACAAGGGTAAGCTGTATGCTCTGGCTTTACCTGCACTTCCCGCATTTGCTGCTGGACCACATCCACCGGAATCAGCCATCCACAGGAGCCCTGGCGATTGTGGATGGCGCCGGGCATACCGTGGTTCAGGCCTGCCCAAACGCCAGGGATCTTGGTATTGAAGCCGGTATGCGCCTGAAGACTGCCCTGGGCCTGGCACCAGAACTGAGCATCATGCGTACCGAAGCCAGGCAGGAAGCCTGGCTGTTGGAAGACCAGGCGCGCTGGCTATACCGCTATGCAGCACACATTACCCTCTCACCGCCAGACGGTATCTGGGCAGAAGTCAGCAGCCTGCAGAAACTGTATGGCGGTTTGCCTTCTATCTGGCAAACCGTGGAGCAGGCGCTGGCCGAACGTAAACTGACCGCCTGGGTCGCCATTGGCCATACGCCCCAGGCCGCACAGTTACTGGCCCGGGCCGGCAAAGGGGAATGCACGGCAGACAAACACCACATTCTTGCATCGGTGGGAAGCCTACCCTTGCCGGCCGCAGGGTTTGATGAAAAGTCCTGCACCCGCTTACAACGCCTGGGGCTGAACACCCTGGCAGAGGTGTTTGCCCTGCCCCCCACAGAGCTGGCCCGGCGACTGTCACCAGAACTGCTGGCCATGGTCCAGAAAATCCAGGGCACCCGGCCAGACCCAAAAGCCCCCTGGCAACCACCCCACAGTTTCCGGCAAAAAGCCGACTTCATTCACGAAGTGGAGCACACCGAGGGGCTGCTGTTCTCACTACAGCGGATTCTGTCAGAACTGGAGGAAGACCTGTGCTGGCGCCAGCAAGACACGGATACCCTGTTACTGATTCTGCAGCACCGGCATCAGCAAGCCACCCGTTTACGCATTCGCACTACCGGGCCGGAACACCGGGCCGAGATGTTTCTGAAACTGATACGCCTGAAGCTGGACCAACACCCCTTGAGCGCACCGGTCACCGGCCTGATTCTGGCAGTCAAACGCTTCACCGGCCGGGAAGCCCCGTTAGGCCGGGATCTGTTGGGCGAAACGGAAGACCTGGACGAAGCCTGGCACACGCTGATCAGCCGCCTGCAGGCACGCCTGGGCGAACAGTCCCTGAAACGGCTTGCGGCCAGGGCTGATCACCGGCCCGAATGTGCCTGGTCTGCCAACAATCCGGGCAAACCCTGTAAACTCCGGCCACAGGCTTCAGTGACACTACCCCGGCGTCCCTTGTGGCTCCTGAAGGCTCCCCGGCCTCTGGCTCAGCCCCCGGAAACCTGGCATTCCGGCCCGGAGCGCATCAGCGGTGGCTGGTGGGATGGCCAGCGGGTTCACCGAGATTACTACATCGCCCAGTTGCCGGGCGGCGAACTGGCCTGGGTGTTCCGGGACGTGCAGGATGGCTGGTTCATACACGGATGGTTTGGCTGATGGCTACCGGCTACGCAGAGTTATTCTGCTTCAGCAATTTCACCTTCCTGACCGGGGCCTCACACCCCCACGAGCTGGCCGAGCGTGCCCTGGAGCTGGGCTACAACGCTATCGCCATCACCGATGCCTGCTCCGTTGCCGGCATTCCCAGAGCCTGGTCTGCCCTGAAAGGCAGCCCGGTAAAGCTAATTACCGGTAGCTGGTTTGAACTGGAAGATGCGCCCCCCGGTGGTTCGGCTCCCCGCTTTATCCTTCTGGCCCGTAACCGCAAGGGTTATGGACAACTCTGCCAGCTGATCACAACCGGCCGGCGCCGGGCAGAGAAAGGCCAATATCAGCTGTTTACCCGGGATATCGAAACCCAAGAGCTGGATAACTGCCTCTGCCTGTGGCTACCACCGGCATCGTCGGCTGCCAGCTACGAGCAAGCCGAGGTTTGTGGCGAATGGTTGCAACGGTTGTTTGAGCAACGCCTGCGCATTGGCGCCACCCGCACCCTGGAAGCGGGCGAAGAGCAACAGCTGGCTCGTGTACGCAAGCTGGCCGATCAGCTCAAACTTGCCATTGCCGCAACCGGCGAAGTACACATGCACGCCAGGGAGCGCCAGCCCCTGCAAGATGTACTCACGGCACTGCGCCATCACTCCACGGTCGAAAACGCTGGCCACTGCCTGTTCCAGAACGGCGAGCGTTACCTGCGGCCGCTCCCGGTACTGCAACGCCTGTTCCCCCAGGCCTGGCTTCAGGAAACCGTCAACATTGCCAACAGCTGCCGTTTCGAGCCCGGCAGCCTGCGCTATGAATACCCGCCTGACCTTGTACCGAAGGGCGAAACCCCGGCGGCCTACCTAAAACGCCTGACCCGGGACGGCGAACGTCGCCGCTACCCCGGGGGCACGCCCATGAAGGTGCAGGCATTAATCCGCAAAGAGCTGGGTTTGATCTCGGAGCTCAACTACGAGCATTACTTCCTCACCATCCACGACATCGTGGCCTTTGCTCGCAGCTGCGGTATCTTGTGCCAGGGGCGAGGATCGGCCGCCAACTCGGCCGTCTGTTACTGCCTGGGCATCACCGAAGTGAACCCCGCCAAGGTGGAGCTGCTGTTCGAACGTTTCATCTCGAAAGACCGGGACGAGCCACCGGATATCGATGTGGATTTTGAGCACCAACGGCGGGAAGAAGTCATCCAGTACATCTATCAACGTTATGGCCGGGAACGGGCGGCACTGGCGGCAACGGTTATCCGCTATCGCCCCCGCAGCGCCATCCGCGATGTCGGCAAGGCCCTGGGGTTCGACGCCGCACTGGTGGAAAAGCTGCTCGATGGCATCGACTGGCGCGACAAGGCCACCAACTGGCGCCAGCAGATTCTGGATAAAGGGCTCACCCGAAACCCGAAAGTGGCAGACCAGTTCTTTACCCTGGTCAACACAATACTGGGTTTCCCCCGGCACCTGTCCCAGCATGTGGGCGGGTTTGTGATCAGTGCCGGGCCATTGGCTGAACTGGTGCCGGTAGAAAATGCTGCCATGGAAGGCCGCACCGTGATCCAGTGGGACAAAGACGACCTGGAAAGCCTGGGATTGATGAAGGTGGATGTGCTGGCCCTGGGCATGCTCACCGCCATCCGCAAGGCGCTGACGTTAATCAGCGAGGAAAAGGGCCACACGTTCACCATGCAGGATGTACCCCAGGAAGATCCGGCCACCTACGCCATGCTGCAGAAAGGCGACAGCATCGGCGTGTTCCAGGTGGAATCCCGGGCCCAGATCAATATGCTCCCGCGCCTGAAACCGGAAACCTGGTATGACTTGGTGATTGAAGTGGCCATCGTCCGCCCCGGCCCTATTCAGGGCGACATGGTGCACCCTTACCTGCGCCGAAAACACGGCCTGGAAGCGGTGGACTACCCGAACGACGCCGTCCGCCAGGTACTGGAACGTACCCTGGGTGTGCCGATCTTCCAGGAACAGGTCATCAAACTGGCCATGGTGGCGGCAGGCTTCAGTGCCGGCGAAGCCGATAAACTGCGCCGCGCCATGGCCGCCTGGAAATCCCACGGCGACCTCACCCCGTTCCGGGACAAACTGATCAGCGGCATGCTGGAACGGGGCCACGATCCGGACTTCGCCGAACGCTTATACCAGCAAATCTGCGGTTTCGGCGGCTACGGCTTCCCGGAATCCCACGCCGCCAGCTTCGCCTTGCTGGTGTACGTCTCCGCCTGGATCAAACGCCACCACCCGGCCGCCTTCTACTGCGCCCTACTCAACAGCCAGCCCATGGGGTTCTACTCCCCCAGCCAGTTGGTACAGGATGCCCAGCGCCACCAGGTAACCGTGCTGCCACCGGATGTGAACCACAGCGCCTGGGAACACACCCTGCAAGGCAAGGAAAAACACCTGCGCCTCGGCCTCAGAATCATACAGGGCCTGTCCTCCAGCGGTGCCGAACGCATTCAGCAGAACCGCCCCGTAAGCGGCTACCAAAGCGCCGCCGAGCTGCGCACCCGCGCGGGCCTCAACCAGCGCGACATGGAACTCCTCGCCGGCGCCAACGCCATGCCCGGCTTCACCAGCAACCGCCACCAGGCTTACTGGCAGTTACTCGAACACGAAGAACCGGCAGAACTCTTCGCCAACGAAACCATGGCCGATTACACCCCGGAGCCCTGCCACCTGCTCCCCGAACCCACCGAAGGCCAGAACGTACTGGCCGACTACAGCAGCCAGGGCCTAACACTACAAAGACACCCCCTCGCCCTGCTCCGCGAACAAGGCCACCTGCGCTACTGCCTCACCGCCGACCAACTCAAAACCACCCGCCCCGGCATCCCCGTACAAGTCGCCGGCCTCGTCACCGGCCGCCAACGCCCCGGCACCGCCTCCGGCGTCACCTTCGTCACCCTCGAAGACGAAACCGGCAACATCAACGTCGTCGTCTGGCTAGACACCGCCCGCCGCCAACGAAAACCGTTACTCACCGCCCGGTTGTTACACGTAAAGGGGATTATCGAAAAGGAGGGAGATATCGTTCATATCATGGCCGGAAAGCTGTCTGACCTGAGCCATCTGATTAACGCGTTACCGGTCAGTTCCAGAGATTTTCACTGAACAGCTGGGAACGACCACCACAATGCAAACTTTTCCGCACTCTTAAGGCTGACAACTCGGAGCTCAGAAGCAGCAGGGTGGCGGGGCTTTCCAAAAATGTGCGGAGCCATGGATGGCGGAGCCCAAGCGCCACATGGATGTGCCGAAGGAGCGTTTTTTGGAAAGCCCTGCCACCCTGCTGCCAGCACCAAACTAGCAGGCTACAAAAAAGAAAACCCCGCCGAAGCAGGGTTCTCTCAATACAGCAGCGAACAACAATCAGCCAAGCAGCTTGATCATCACACCCGCTGCAACCGCAGAGCCGATAACACCAGCCACATTCGGGCCCATCGCGTGCATCAGCAGGAAGTTCTGCGGGTTCGCCTCCAGGCCAACCTTGTTGGACACCCGCGCCGCCATCGGCACCGCAGACACCCCGGCAGAACCAATCAACGGGTTGATCGCTTCCTTGGTCACCTTATTCATCAACTTGGCCATCAAGATACCGGCAGCGGTACCAACCGCAAAGGCCACCATGCCCAGCACCAGGATACCCAGAGTCTGGCCATCCAGGAACTTGTCCGCCACCAGCTTGGCGCCAACAGACAGCCCCAGGAAGATGGTCACAATGTTGATCAGCGCGTTCTGGGCCGTGTCGCTCAAACGCTCGACCACGCCACACTCACGCATCAGGTTACCGAAGCAGAACATACCCAGCAGCGGAGCCGCATCCGGCAGGAACAGAACCACCGCGATCAGTACCACGATCGGGAAGATGATCTTCTCTTTCTTGCTCACCGGGCGCAGCTGCGACATCTTGATGGCGCGCTCTTTCTGGGTGGTCAGCGCCTTCATGATCGGCGGCTGGATCATCGGCACCAGCGCCATGTAGGCGTAGGCAGAGACCGCGATGGCACCCAGCAGATGCGGAGCCAGAACGCTTGATACGTAGATCGACGTCGGGCCATCCGCACCACCGATAATACCGATGGCCGCTGCTTCACGAATGGTGAACTCAAGAACACCGGTCCAGTCCAGCAACGCCGCACCAATCACGGTACCGAAGATACCGAACTGAGCGGCGGCACCAAGCAGCAGCGTCTTGGGGTTAGCCAGCAAGGGGCCAAAATCGGTCATCGCGCCAACGCCCATGAAGATCAGCAGCGGGCCAATGGTAGAACCGATAATCACCATGTAGAAGCTGTGCAGCATCCCGTGGCTGTAACCAAGGCTTTGAGCGATGGAATCCGCAGCACTCACCGTGCCGTAGCCAGCCGACTCATAGGCTTCCTTGAAGGCCGCCTTTACCTCAGGGGTAACTGTCTGGCCAGCCTGATAGGCTACATCTAGTGTGCTCGCCAAAGCCGCATACACTTCCGGCTTCGCGAAATGGATGGCGTTCTCGGCCGCAGACAGGGCAAGCCCTGCCTCCGGAATATTCGCCAGGATGCCACCGAACCCAATGGGTACCAGAAGCAATGGCTCAAACTTCTTGTTGATCGCAAGATAGAGAAGCACAAGGCCAACGATGATCATCACCACCTGGCCCGGCTCTATGTTGAACAGGCCACTACCTGTCCACAACGTCAATAACTTTTCCATGGAATGCTGGCCCTTATGCGATTGTCAGCATTTCATCATCAACGGAGACGGCGTCCCCCTCCTTGATGAAGACTTCACCGATGGTACCGGCCTTGGGTGCGCGCACCTCGGTTTCCATTTTCATGGCTTCGAGGATAATCAGCACATCGCCCTCTTCCACGGTATCACCCGGAGAAACGTGAACCTTCCAAATGTTACCGCCCAGAGGCGCCACCACAGGCTCGCCCTCACCGGCAGCCGGAGCTGCAGCAGCGGCAGGCGCAGAGGCGCCACCCTGGCCTTCAATCTGGCTGATCTCACCACCTTCGTTAACAGCAACCACGTACTTCTTGCCGTTAACTTCTACGGTGTAAGTCTCAGGGCCAGCGGCCTTTTTGGCGGGGGCAACGTCATCGGCACTCGGTACCGGCTCAAATGCATCCGGATTACCGCGGTTTTCCAGGAACTTCAGGCCAATCTGCGGGAACAAGGCGTAGGTCAGAACGTCATCAACTTCCTGCTCGGCCAGTTTGATGCCCTTCTCTTTGGCGATGTCCTTCAGCTCAGCGGTCAGCTTGTCCATTTCCGGTTCAAGCACATCCGCCGGGCGGCAGGTCATCACTTCCTTGCCATCCAGAACACGATCCTGCAACTCTTTGTTCATGGGTGCCGGCGCTGCGCCGTACTCACCCTTCAGGATCGCAGCCGTTTCCTTGGAGATCGACTTGTAACGCTCGCCGGTCAGAACATTCAGTACCGCCTGGGTACCGACAATCTGAGAGGTTGGGGTCACCAGCGGGATGAAGCCCAGGTCTTCGCGAACCTTGGGAATTTCTTCCAGAACCTGATCAAACTTGTCGCTTGCGTTCTGCTCACGCAACTGGTTTTCCATGTTGGTCAGCATGCCGCCCGGCACCTGGGCAATCAGGATGCGGGAATCGGTTCCACGGAGGCTGCCTTCAAATTTGGCGTACTTCTTACGCACTTCGCGGAAATAAGCGGCAATTTCTTCCAGCAGGTTCAGGTCCAGGCCGGTGTCACGGTCGGTACCTTCCAGAATGGCCACGACTGCCTCAGTGGGCGAGTGGCCGTAGGTCATACTCATGGAGGAGATTGCGGTGTCCACGTTATCAATGCCGGCTTCCGCAGCCTTGATGGCGGTGGCGGTAGACATACCGGTGGTGGCGTGGCACTGCATGTGGATAGGGATATCCAGCTCTTTCTTCAGACGACTGACCAGCTCATACGCTACGTAGGGCTTGAGAATGCCCGCCATGTCTTTGATGGCGATGGAATCGGCACCCATGTCGGCCACTTCTTTCGCAAGCTCTACCCACATGTCGACGGTATGCACGGGGCTGGTGGTGTAGGCAATGGTGCCCTGGGCATGCTTGCCGGTCTTGCGAACGGCTTTGATGGCACGGTCCATGTTACGAGGATCGTTCATCGCGTCGAAGATACGGAACACGTCAACGCCATTTTCGGCGGCACGCTCACAGAAACGATCAACCACATCATCCGCGTAATGGCGATAGCCCAACAGGTTCTGACCACGCAACAGCATCTGCTGTTGGGTGTTGGGCATGGCTTTTTTCAGCTCGCGGATGCGCTCCCATGGGTCTTCGCCCAGGTAACGGATACAGGAATCAAAGGTAGCACCACCCCAGGACTCCAGAGACCAGAAACCGACTTTGTCGAGTTTCTCGGCAATGGGCAGCATGTCATCAAGCCGCATACGGGTGGCAAGCAGGGATTGGTGGGCGTCACGCAGAATTACGTCCGTAATCCCCAGCGGTTTCTTGGTATCAGTCATCGTGTCAGCCTTCTGTTAAAAGGTTCTAATCGTGCAACGGGTCACTTCTTGTGGCGTGCCCGGTATTGTGCAATCGCCTTCTTGATGGCCTCGGCGGTGTCAGGATCAACCGACGCGGGCGCCTTCGGCTTGGCACGTGGCGTTTTGGCCGGGGTTGCCGGCTCTGGCGGCGCAAACCGTCCAATGAGTTTGGACATGAGCAGTGTCGCGAATACCAGAACAACCAGGAACGCGAACACAAAGCCCATACCAGCAATCATCAACTCGACGGCTTGTGACATCAGCTCATTCATATCGAATAGCTACCTGTATTGATTTGTGTGATTTCCCCGCTTCGCCGCCTTCAGCCGTCAGACCAAAGTCTAATGGCTGGAACGAACAAATCGGGAGGCAAAATCCTGCGTAATTTACCGTTTTCATTGATCAGGAGCAACCTGAAGTAAACATTTCTATAGGGACTTTCCGAGCTTCCTGGCCTGATCTGACACTCACCCGACCGGTCTCCAACAACCGGAATCAAGCATAACGAACCCTGATTTTGCGGCCTTTGACCTTTCCTTTCTCAAGCCGAGCCAAAGCTTTATCTGCCCAGGCTTCATCAACGGCCACAAAACACTGGAAATCGAACAGATCTATTTTTCCCACTGCCGTACCGGGAATACCCGCATCCCCGGTCAAAGCGCCCAACACGTCGCCAGGGCGCACTTTGTCTTTTCGACCACCGGCCAGGCACAGGGTTTTCATGGCCGGGCGAACCGGGCGTAACGTTTGCGCCAGCAGGCTTTCGGAATCGCCCCAGACAACAGACGCACCTCGGGCTGATTCAAGCCGCGAGACTTTATGGCCCTGGCTGGGCGCGCACAGCGTAATCGCGTGCCCCTGTTCACCGGCACGCCCAGTTCGGCCAATGCGATGGGTGTGTACTTCCGGGTCGCGGGCAGGCTCGGCATTGATCACCAGGGGCAACGCTTTGATATCCAGGCCACGAGCAGCCACGTCGGTGGCGACCATAACCGTACAGCTCTGATTGGCGAATTTGACCAACGTGCTGTCCCTGTCTTTCTGCTCGAGATCCCCATGCAGTGACATAGCCGCAAAACCGAGTGCCTCAAGCTCCTGCGCCAGCTCGTCGCAGTCCCGCTTGGTTGTACAGAAAACCAGAGACGACACCGGCTGATAATGAGACAACAGGGCTGCAACTGCGCGAACTTTCTGGTCTGGCGATATTTCGTAGAACACCTCAGAAATACTGCTGGTAGCGTCTTCTGCCTCGATCCTGACGTCCACCGGCTCAACCTGGAAGCGCTCGCTCATGGCCCGGATCGGTTCTGGCCAGGTTGCGGAAAACAGGAGGGTTTGTCGGGCGGCCGGCGTTTGCTCAAGAATGGACAACACCACCTCTTCAAACCCCATATCCAGCATTCGGTCTGCTTCGTCCAACACCAGCGTGTTCACGCGGTCCAGGGTCAGCGTACCCTTGCGCAGGTGGTCATCAACCCTGCCCGGCGTGCCTACCACGATATGGGCGCCATGACTGAGCGAGCCGATCTGGGGCCCTATGGGAACACCCCCACAAAGCGTGAGCACTTTCACGTTGTCTTGTGCCCGCGCCAGCTCTCTCAGAGCCTTGGCCACCTGGTCAGCCAGTTCCCGGGTCGGGCATAACACCAGCGCCTGCACCGCAAACTGTTTTGGTTTCAGTCGTTCCACCAACGGAATGCCGAATGCGGCCGTCTTGCCACTGCCGGTCTGCGCCATGGCAATCACATCCTTGCCGGCCAGCGCTGGTGGCAATGCCTTGACCTGTATGCCAGTCGGCTGCTCAAAACCCAACCGCTGCAGGTTTGCCTGCATGGCCTGAGAAAGCCCCAGCTCTTTAAAAGAAGACATAGAAAAATCCACGAGATAAATGTTTGTGGGTTATTGCGGGAATAACGTCGGCGTATACTAGAGGTTCATAATATGCAGTTTATCACGAATCCACGGAGTCACTGATGGCGTCTTTGCAGGAACAACTACTCAAGGCCGGACTGGCCGACGAAAAGAAAGCCAAAAGCATACGAAACGAAAAACGCAAGCAACGCAAGCAGCAACCCAAAGGTGCAGTCCAGGTGAATGAAGCCGAGGAACGCGCTCGCCAGGCCCGCCTTGAAAAGGCCGAGCGTGACCGCCAGCTGAACCTGGAACGGCAAAAGGAGGCGGAAAAGAAAGCCATTCAGGCTCAGATTCGGCAACTGATTGAAACCAACCGGCTGGACCGCAGCCGGGGCGAAACGTCTTACCAGTTTGTCGACGGAAAGAAGATCAAGAAAATTCTGGTGGATGACACCATGGTTGACCAGCTCTCCCGTGGCCGGCTTGCGATTGTGGCAATTGGCGACAACTACGAAGTGGTCCCGGACAAAGTAGCCCGCAAGATTATGGAGCGAGACGAAACCGCCGTGATTTCGATGCACGATCGCAAGCAGGATGATGCCGGAGAGGACGACCCTTACGCGGGGTATGAGATTCCCGATGATCTGATGTGGTAAAGACCCGCCCTACGACTAAAGTCGGTAGCACTCTAGCCCCCGCTGCTACCGGCTTCCTCCCGCTTGTGTGACATTGTCACAGACCACCGCCTCCTGCTTTCGTAGAGTTCTGATGAATTCCCAAATATTCTATGCATAGATCATTTGGGTATATGTGGCCATGCATCATCTACCCCTGGCTAAATCAGAAGAGGCTCACCATGCCCAAAAACAGAACCCATGCTAGCGAACCGGCCGGCAAACTCAGCCGCCGACAACTGATCAAGCTCTCTGCGGCAGGCGCACTGGCAGCGGCAGTACCAACCACCGCCCTGCTCTCACCTCGCCAAGCCGCCGCCATCCAGTCGAAAGCCCGCATTGTTATCGTCGGTGCCGGCGCAGCCGGAATTTCACTGGCATCGCGCCTATCTTCCGCCATCGATTCGCCAAACATCACCATTATCGACAGCCGTGAAGCCCATTATTACCAGCCTGGCCTGACTCTGGTTGCGGTCGGTGCCTGGAAGGATGTCAACAAAGTCATCGACCGGAACGACCGTTACCTGCCCCGGTCCGTCAAGTGGGTCAAAGATACCGTTGCGGCATTCGATCCAGACAACAACCGGGTGATGACCAGCGGCGGGCAGCAAGTTGACTATGACTACCTAATGGTGGCCACCGGTGTAGAGGTGCGTTACGACCTGATCGAGGGAATGAGTACAGACCTGATCGGCCAGAACGGCATCGCCTGCGTCTACGATAATCCCATTCACGGTGCTGCCACAGCCAGGGCCGTTGACGAACTGGTAGAGAAAGGCGGCAAAGCGCTGATGACCCGCCCGATCACTGCCATCAAATGCGCCGGCGCGCCTTTGAAAGTGACCTTGCTGACTGAACACCGCATGCGCGAAGCCGGCACCCGGAATCGTACCGAGATGCACTATATCTCAGGGGAAGCCGGCCTGTTCTCGCAGCCAGACATCAATAAATTCCTATACAGCCATATGCCCGCAAGGGGTATTCCGATTCGCAATCGGCACGAACTGATTGCCATTGAACCGGGGCGCAAAGAAGCTACCTTCAGAACCCCGGATGGCAATATCACGGAAGACTACGACTTCATTCACGTAGTGCCCCCGATGACCGCTCCAGCGCCGGTTCGCGAAGGCCCCCTGGCCTGGCGGGAAGGTCCATTCACAGGCTGGCTTGAAGTTGATCGTCACACCCTTCAGCACCGTCGATATCCGAATATTTTCGGGGTGGGTGACGTGGTTGGCACACCGGTTGGCAAAACAGCTGCCAGCGTAAAAGCCCAGGCACCCATCGCCGTTGCCAACCTGCTGGCGACGATTCAAGGCAAAAGCGAACTGCCGGGCCGCTACAACGGTTACACCTCCTGCCCCCTGATCACAGAGAAAGGCAAGGCGATTCTGGTGGAGTTCGACTACGAACTGAAAATGGTGCCTTCGTTCGGCTTCATCAACCCCTACGAAGAACATTGGGTACCCTGGATTCTGAAAGACAAAATGCTACAGGCGGCCTACCAGGCCATGCTCAGAGGCCGGGTATAAGGAGGCAATCACATGGTATTTTCACTGTTCGGTGTTCTGTCGGTACTGCTAGAGGCTTTGCGCCCGGTCCTGCCACTTATCGCCACAGCCCTGCTGATTGAGGCGGTGCTGGTTGTTGGCGCACTCCTCAAGCATCGCAAAGGGCCTCTGGACTGGCGGGGGGCCCGCAATATCAGCGCAATCGTAGGAACAATCTTCTTCGTTGGCGCTCTGGTTCTCGCTCCGTGGGTTACGGGCGCAAGCCACAGCCAGCTTGCGGGCCTGCTGGACTACACAGCCCTGGTAGCAGCAAGCCTGGGTGCCGGCGTTGCCGCGTTCGTGGCATGCATGCCCTTGCTCCTCTGCCTGCGGCCAACGCACCACTCATCCTTTGAATGAGTGTTATCGAACAAGCTGGTTCCAGTCGAACCTCTATCGGTTCAAATCCTTTTAGACTCCGAGATCTACAAATAAAAAACCCCGCTCAAGGCGGGGTTTTTTATTTAATATGGCGCGGCTGGGAGGATTCGAACCTCCGACCGCCTGGTTCGTAGCCAGGTACTCTATCCAGCTGAGCTACAGCCGCTTAAAACGGGTTTGCGATAGTGGCGCGGCTGGGAGGATTCGAACCTCCGACCGCCTGGTTCGTAGCCAGGTACTCTATCCAGCTGAGCTACAGCCGCGCATCTTTCGCATTGGTTGAATGCTGCTTCAACCTGTTCTCGTTTCCCCAAAAGGAAATGGCGGAGAGGGAGGGATTCGAACCCTCGGTACGATTGCTCGTACGGTTCCTTAGCAGGGAACTGGTTTCAGCCACTCACCCACCTCTCCTTGAGAACGGGGCGTATACTACCATAATTTTTCTGTTTTCATAGGGTTGACACGAGTTTTTTCTACTCGATTTTCCCCACCATCAAAAAAGCCGCTCAGGTTTCCCGTGAGCGGCTTTTTATCGATCAACGATTGCCCGGTTCCGGCTCGTCTGAGCCTTTTTCGGACTGAATCCGCTGATAGATTTCTTCACGGTGAACCGCGACGTCTTTGGGCGCGTTAACACCGATACGTACCTGGTTCCCCTTCACTCCCAGAACGGTAACGGTAATCTCGTCGCCGATCATCAGAGTTTCGCCAACACGGCGGGTCAAAATCAACATATCCCTTTCTCCCTATTCCAAACCAACCTGTTCCGACAACAGAATGTTGTACTTATAGCTTTTATAAAGAGATCACCGATCATACTAAAGACGCAATAATACTTATACCCCTTCGCATCTCGATAGCTATTATCAATGACTCAAAAAGGCGCGCTTGCGAGCATCCTGCTGTTAAGCGCCCTCGTCCACCCCGGCCTGATCCAGCTCAAATGCACTGTGTAGTGCACGAACCGCCAGCTCGAGATACTTCTCATCGATCACCACCGAAATCTTGATTTCCGAGGTGGAGATCATCTGAATATTAATACCTTCTTTGGACAGCGCCTCAAACATTTTAGTTGCCACGCCAGCGTGCGAGCGCATGCCTACGCCCACAATGCTCACTTTTGCAATCTTGCTGTCGCCACCCACTTCGCCAGCGCCAATTTCGCTGGAGATACCACGCAGAACTTCCTGGGCCCGTTTGAAGTCGTTACGGTGAACAGTGAAGGTGAACGCGGTTTTATTATCTTCGCCCACGTTCTGCACAATCATGTCCACTTCAATATTGGCATCGCTGACCGGCTTCAGAATCCGCAGGGCGCTACCCGGAGTGTCGGGCACACCGGAAATGGTCAGTTTGGCTTCATCACGATTGAAAGCAATGCCGGAAACAACCGGTTGTTCCATGGCGTTCTCATCCTCAAAAGTAATCAGGGTGCCTTCACCTTCCTGGAAGCTGGAAAGCACTCTTAATGGAACATTGTATTTACCTGCAAATTCGACGGCGCGAATCTGGAGCACTTTCGAGCCCAGGCTGGCCATCTCGAGCATTTCTTCAAATGTAATTCGATCGAGCCGGCGAGCACTGTCTACCACCCGCGGGTCGGTTGTATAAACACCGTCCACATCCGTGTAGATCTGACACTCGTCAGCCTTCAGGGCAGCCGCCAGTGCCACCGCGGTAGTGTCTGAACCCCCGCGACCGAGCGTAGTGATGTTGCCGTGCTCATCAATACCCTGGAAGCCCGCAACAACCACTACCCGGCCGGCTTCCAGATCTTCGCGCATGCGCTGCTCATCAATCTGCTTGATCCGCGCCTTGGTGTGACTGCTATCCGTCAGGATGCGCACCTGTGAGCCGGTGTAAGACCGGGCATCACAGCCACGCTTCTGCAGCGCCATAGACAACAACGCGATGGTCACCTGCTCACCGGTAGACACCAGTACGTCCATTTCCCGGGGTACCGGATCTTCCATAATGTCGTTGGCCAGGGCGATCAGCCGGTTGGTTTCTCCGCTCATGGCCGAGACCACAACCACCACATCGTGCCCGTCTTTACGGAACTGACACACTTTGTCAGCCACTGCCTCAATCCGCTCGGTTGTACCAACGGACGTACCACCAAATTTCTGAACCAACAGAGCCATGTTTTGCCAAACTCCGAACCGGGGACTCAAAGCGGAACACCGATTGCCCGCCCATCAAATAAAGCGGGCGGAATTATAAACCTCCGCCCGCGTCCAAAAACAGTTGCTTAACCGATATTTTGTTCAACCCAGGCCGGAACACCTGCCAGGGCATCCGCCAGCTTGGACGGATCGTTACCGCCACCCTGGGCCATATCCGGGCGGCCACCACCTTTACCGTCCACTTGCGCCGCCAGATGCTTCATCAGATCGCCAGCTTTAATACGACCAGTGGCAGACTTGGTAACCCCGGCAACCAGGGTAACCTTGCCGTCGTCTACAGTGGCCAGAACCACCACACCTTCGCCCAGCTTATTCTTCAACTGGTCGGCGGTTTCCATCAGCGCCTTGCGGTCAGCACCTTCCAGCTCTGCCGCGACGACTTTTAGCCCGGCCACCTCTACAGCATTTCCGGCAAGATCACTGCCTGCGGAACTGGCGAGCTTGGCTTTCAGTGCATCCACGTCTTTTTCAAGCTGGCGGTTGCGGTCGAGGACCTGCTGAACCTTGTCCACGACGGTCTCACGGGTGCCTTTAACCAGGCGCGCCGTTTCGCGCAAGGTTCGTTCAGTGGCGTCCAGCCATTCCAGCGCACCAAACCCGGTCACCGCCTCAATACGGCGAACACCGGAGGAGATACCGCTTTCCGAGGTTATCCTGAACAGACCAATATCACCGGTGCGAGACACGTGAGTACCACCACAAAGCTCCACGGAATAACTATCGGTGCCCATGCTCAACACACGCACCACATCACCGTACTTCTCACCGAACAGGGCCATGGCGCCTTTCTCTTTGGCAGACTCCATGTCGGTCACGTCCACCTGAACCGGGGTATTCTCCAGAACCTGTTCGTTTACCTGACGCTCGATCTCTTTCAACTGTTCCGGGGTGACCGCTTCAAAATGGGAGAAATCGAAGCGCAGTTTGTCCGGATCTACCAGCGAGCCTTTCTGGGTGACATGCTCGCCCAGAACCTTGCGCAGTGCTGCGTGCAGCAGGTGCGTGGCGGAATGGTTGCGCTTGGTACGCTCACGGCGGGCGTGATCAATCCGGGCATCCACTTCCAGGCCTGGGAACAACTCGCCTTCAACCAATGTGCCCACGTGCAGGTGGTTGTCGCCTTCCTTGCGGGTATCGGTTACCTGGAAGCGACCACCGCTCCAGGTCAGCAGGCCGGTATCACCCACCTGGCCGCCGGATTCCGCATAGAACGGCGTGCGCTCCAGCACCACCACACACTCGTCCCCAGCCTCGGCGGTTTTCTCTTCACCGTTGACCAGAACCGTCCGGATGCGCTCATGGCCGTCAATATGATCGTAGCCGGTGAACTCGGTCTTGCCGTCAATGGTGATGCCGGCGGCGTTGTAATCGATGCCGAACTTGCTGGCCGCGCGGGCACGGTCACGCTGGGCGTCCATGGCCTTTTCGTAGCCTTCGTAGTCCAGGGTCAGGCCACGCTCACGGGCGATGTCGTTGGTCAGGTCTACCGGGAAGCCGTAGGTGTCGTACAGGGTAAATACGGTTTCACCAGGAATTTCCGTACCCTTCAGTTCGGCGATGTCCTGCTCCAGCAGGCGCAAACCCTTGTCCAGGGTCTTGGCGAATTGCTCTTCTTCCTGCAACAGCACCTTTTCGATCTGTTTGCGGCTGCTGACCAGTTGTGGGTAGGCCTCGCCCATCAATTCCACCAGGGCGCCGGTCAGTTTGTAGAAGAACGGCTGGGTTGCGCCCAGCTTGTTACCGTGACGGGCTGCACGGCGGATGATCCGGCGCAGTACAAAGCCGCGGCCTTCGTTTGACGGCATCACACCATCGGCAATCAGGAAAGCGCAGGAGCGAATGTGGTCTGCCACCACCCGCAGAGATGCCTCGGTGGTCGCCGCACCGCCCAGAATTTCGGATGCGGCCTTCAGCAGATCCTGGAACAGGTCAATTTCATAGTTGCTGTGAACGCCCTGCAGCACAGCCGCAATCCGCTCCAGCCCCATGCCGGTATCCACGGAAGGCTTGGGCAGGTTCAGCATCTCGCCATCGGCGGTGCGGTTATACTGCATGAACACCACGTTCCAGATCTCGATGTAGCGGTCGCCGTCTTCTTCCGGGCTGCCGGGAGGTCCGCCAGCCACATCCGGGCCGTGGTCGTAGAAAATCTCGGTACAGGGGCCGCAGGGGCCGGTGTCGCCCATCTGCCAGAAGTTATCGGAAGCGTAGCGGCCGCCTTTGTTGTCGCCGATGCGAATAATCCGTTCAGCCGGAACGCCAACCTCTTTGTTCCAGATATCAAAGGCTTCGTCGTCTTCCGCGTACACGGTTACCCAGAGCTTTTCCTCGGGCAGGTTCAGGTGCTGCTCACCGGTCAGGAAGGTCCAGGCAAAATTAATGGCTTCACGCTTGAAGTAATCGCCAAAGCTGAAGTTACCCAGCATTTCGAAGAACGTGTGGTGGCGGGCGGTGTAGCCAACGTTTTCCAGGTCGTTGTGTTTACCACCGGCGCGCACGCACTTCTGGGAAGATGTCGCCCGGGTGTAGTCGCGTTCTTCCCGGCCAAGGAAGGCATCCTTGAACTGGTTCATACCAGCGTTGGTAAACAGCAGTGTGGGATCGTCTGCCGGCACCAGCGAACTGCTCGGCACAATGGTGTGACCCTGCTGCTTGAAATATTCCAGAAACGCCTGTCGCAACTCTGCGGTTTTCATAGACCTTTGATACCTTTCGACCTTTAACACCTTGCCTGAAACCCGCCGGAATAGCCGGCAAGTCCGCGATTGAAATACGAATACTTACATGCGTGTGCAAATCCGCTACTCTAGCACACGCCGAGAACAGGAAAAACGTGAAACCTCACAGGAGACTCCATGCCCCGACGCTTTCATAACGCCGAGGAACTTTTACCGCCAGCCACCGCACTGAAGCGCGCCCTGGCCATTATCTACGATGGATTGATCAGTATTGCCGTGCTGCTGGTAGCCACCTGGGCTTACACCATGATTGCAGGCTGGATTACCGGCTGGGAACAGTACGAACAGATGGCGGAAGCCGGCGAACTCGAGGGCGGCCCGGGCCTCACCTTCACCCTGTTCCTGGTGCTCTACCTTTTCTTCGCCTATTTCTGGACCCGTATCGGCCAAACCCTGGGCATGCAGGTATGGCGCATTCGAATCGAGAACCTGGATGGCACGTCCGTCAGTTGGACCCAGGCCCTGCTCCGCTATGGCAGCGCAGCGGCAGTCATCGTGTTGACCATGATTGCCGCCTACTACGTCGGCTCCCTGACGCTCCTGCTCACCGTGCCCGCTGTGATCGCCCTGTTCTACCCGATCAACGGCTTGTCGCTGACCGATCGCGCATCCAACAGCGTGGTTGTAGCCGTGCCCGCACCGGACAAATCAAAAACCGCCAAAAACAAAAAGTAATGCACCCGGGCCGGCCATCTCAGCCGGCCCGCCGCATCAACACGGCGCCCACCGCAGCATTCACCAGAATCGGCACCAGTACCGCCAATAACGGGTTAAAGCCGTATACCATACTCATGGGCCCCAACAAATCCTGCATGTACTTGAACAACAGGCCCACCAGCAGGCCGGTGAACACGCGGAACCCCATGGTTACAGAGCGCAACGGGCCAAAGATGAAGGAAATGGCCACCAAGACCATCACCGCGGTACCCAGCGGCATCAACGCCTTTTTCCAGAATGCGAGCCAATAACGGGCCGCCGTCAGCCCCTGTTCGCCCAGATAGGTGGCATAGGTGTACAGGCCCGCCATGGAAAGGTTTTCTGGTTTAACGATCAACACACTCAGCACTTCCGGTGACAGCCCGGTCTCCCAGCGCAGGGCGGCATGCTCGTTGCGAAGGGTGCGTTCTCCCTCAATGCGAGTGGACACCACCTTCTCCAGCAACCAGTGATCACCCTGGAAAATCGCTCTTTCAGCAAAGCTGGACACTTCCAGCTGCCGGTCGTCTCCAAAACGGAACAAAGATACGCCATGCAATACGCCGTTTGGCTGAACAGCATTCAGGTGCATGAACGTGTTCCCCTCCCGGTGCCAGACACCGTGGGCCGACGCAACATTCCTGCTCGCCCCCAGGGCCACCGCTTTGTCGCTCTGCGCCATGCGCTCCGTGGTCGGCGCAACGTATTCACCGATGGCCAGCCCCAACAAAACAACCACCAGGGCCGGCTTCATCGCCGACCAGACAATCCGGCGAATGGAAACACCGGCAGCCCGGATAACCGTCAGCTCCGAAGAGCTGGCCATGGCACCTAGCCCTACCAGGCACCCCATGAAAGCACCCAGCGGCAGATAATCGTATATTCGCCTTGGCAAGGTCAGAAATACATACCAGAGCGCCTGCAGGGTCTGGTAATCGTTGCGGGTGTCGTCCAGTTCGGCAATAAAGGCGAAAATCACATCCAGTGACAGCACCACCATCATCACCAGGAACATCGCGCCGCCCACCGTGCGCATGACGTAACCATCGATTCTACGCATGGGCACGGGCCTCCTTTTCCAGGCGCCGCTTATAAAGCCAGGCAGGGCCAAACTGCAACCAAAGCCCCAGCGCCAGGAAAATCACATGCACCCACAACATGCCTACCCACTCCGGCACCTTGCCATCCGCCAGGGCATCCCGCGCTACAATCAGCAACCCGAGGTAGGTGATGTAAACCAGCATCGCCGGTAGTAGATGGAAGAAACGGCCCTGGCGCGGGTTAACCCGACTAAGACGGACCGCCAGCAGGGTCACGATCGGCACAATCAACGGTAGCGAGAAACGCCAATGTAGCAGAGCCCGGTCCTCCGGTTTATCCGATTGCCAGAGCGCCCTGGTGCTGATGCCCTCCTCGAGCTCCCGGTTACCTGCTTCTCCACCCATGATCTTAAGGCCATAGGCTTCGAACCGGGTAACATTGTAATCAAGCCTGCCAGGTTGCCCCTGAAACCGCCCACCGTTCTCCAGAATCAGGAACCGGCTACCGGTTTCCTGATCGATCAACTGGGAACCAGACTCGGCGGTGATCAGGGTCACGCCTTGCCCGTTACGATCATACTCGGCGATGAATACTCCCTGGAGCTGCCGCTTATCTTCGCTCAGGGCCTCGGTGTAGGTAACCCGGCTACCAGACGTAAAATCCTGAAATCGCCCCGGCGCCAGCATCTCGAACTCTGTGGCGGTGCGCGCTTCGTTGAAGATAGCCTCCACCTGCTTCATACCCCACGGCGACACATACAGGCTCATGCTGGCCACAACCAGCATCACCGGTACACAGCCAATCAGGGTTTTCGCCAGCAACTGCCTGTCGCTGACACCGCAGGCAAACAACACCGTCATTTCACTTTCAAGGTACATCCGCCCGTAGGCCAGCAGGATGCCGATAAACAGCCCCAGAGGCAGAATCAGCTCCAGGAATCCCGGAAAGCGGTAGGCCATGATGGAAAACAGAACGCCGGCGGGAATCTCGCCTTCTGCGGCATTGCCCAGGTACTTGATAAAGCGACCACTCATAAACACCAGCAACAGGATGCCTGAAACGGCAACCATGCTGACCATGATCTGGCGAATGAGGTAACGGAAAACGATGTTCAAATCAGTCTCTCTGGCAGCGCCGAAGCGTGAGATGGTCGATAACGGAAACTGCGGGTATTCTATGTAACCTTGGCGATGAATGACAGTATAAGCCTGATACGATAAAGCCATCGTAACGATACAAGCCTGCCGCTTGATTAATCGAGCTTTTGCCCCAATCCTATGGGCATCGGATGAACAACGCCTACCACATTCAACAAAGCACAACCTGACAACGGGAGTTGCCATGAATTTCAGCCTGAGCAGCAAAGCCATCACCGCCACCAAAACCGATTGCCTGGTTATCGCGGTGCCTGAGAAGGGCGAGTGGCCGGAAACCACAAAAGCAGCAGACGAAGCACTGGGAGGGCTGATCAAGCAACTTGAAAAAGCGGGCGACCTGACTGGCAAGAACGCGTCTGTAAACACCCTGCCCCTGGTCGATCAACCATGGCAGCGCGTGGTTGTGGTCGGCACCGGCAAAGACAGCGACCGCACGCCAGCCAACTTTCGCAAGGCACTGATCGCCATGATGGGCGCCCTGAAAGACGGCCCCTCCAAGAGCGCACTGATCTGCCTGGCCGACACCAGCCTGCAGGGCGAGGACGCCGTCAGCTCCGAAGAAGCCCGCCTGAACCTGATCGGGCGTGTTCTGGAAGACCAGCTCTACACCTTCACCGAATTCAAGAGTGAAAAGCCAGCTGCACGCAAACTCAAGAAAGTGGTGGTGCAGGCCTCCGGTTCCGCCAAAGCCTTGAAAGATGCCTTTAACCAAGGCCTGGCTACCGGGCGCGGCATGAATTACACCAAAGATCTGGGCAACACCCCGCCCAACATCTGCCACCCGGTCTGGCTCGCCGAGCAGGCCAAGAACATGGCCAAGGAATACGACTGCATCAAGACCGAAGTGCTTGATGAAAAGCAGATGGAAAAGCTGGGCATGAACACCATCCTTGCGGTGGGCAAAGGCTCCAAACAGCCCCCGCGCCTGATCGTGATGGAATACCGGGGCGGCAAAGCCAAAGACAAACCCTACGTATTGGTGGGTAAAGGCATCACCTTCGATACCGGCGGCATCAGCCTTAAGCCCGGCGAAGGCATGGATGAAATGAAATACGACATGGGCGGCTCCGCCAGCGTGTTCGGCACCATGAAAGTGCTGGCCGAAACCAAACCCAAAATCAACGTGGTTGCCGTAATCGCCGCTGCCGAAAACATGCCTGACGGCGGCGCCTCCCGCCCCGGCGACATTGTCACCACCCTGAGCGGCATGACCGTTGAAATCCTCAACACCGACGCCGAAGGCCGCCTGGTGCTGTGCGACGCCCTCACCTACGTGAAAAAATTCGACCCGGAAGCCGTGGTCGACATGGCCACCCTCACCGGCGCCTGTATCATTGCTTTGGGTAACCAGGCCACCGGCCTGCTGTCCAATAACGACGAACTGGCACACGAACTGCTGGCCGCTGGCGAACGCACCGGCGACCGCGCCTGGCGCCTGCCGCTGTGGGACGAATACCAGAGCCAACTCGACAGCAACTTCGCCGACATGGCTAACATCGGTGGCCGCCCCGCTGGAACCATCACCGCGGCCTGCTTCCTGAGCCGCTTCGCCAAAGACTACCGCTGGGCCCACCTGGACATCGCCGGCACCGCCTGGAACTCTGGCAAAGCCAAAGGCGCCACCGGCCGCCCGGTCCCCCTGCTTGTCGACTACCTGATGACCCATGCAGGATAACCAGCCAAACCCACCGGAACCCGGCAGCCCAGCTGCCGGCCCCTCCGGCCGGGACGACCAGAACCAGCGCTACTGGTTCCACATCCTCGCCCAGAACACCCCAGCCGCCCGCAACCTCCACGCAGCCAAACTCGTGGACAAAGCCTGGCAGCAGGGCGACCGCGTGTGCATCCTCTGCGACACCGAAGAACAGGCCCAAGAACTCGACGACCTGCTGTGGAACATCGCCCCCGATGCCTTCATCCCCCACAGCATCGCCCAAGACCCAACCACGCCCTGCCCCGACCCCGTCGGCATCCTCCTCTACCCGCCGGCCGCTGTAGACTGGGATACCGTTATCGTCCTGTCCTCAACACTGCCCGACGACGCCGACCAGTACGGCCGACTGGCCCTGGTCGCCCACAACGACCCGGCCGTACTGAACCAGGCTCGGGGACACTACAAGCAACTGCGGGCGATGGGGATTGAAGCGCGGGTACACGACATGCGAAAGCGCTAATCTTTATTAGCCACGGACACTCACGGACTTACACGAACAAAAAACTCACCGGCGGAAAGCACAAATTCCGATCTGTGGGGTTGGGGGTCGGCTTTCCAAAAATCTCGTAGGCCATGGATGGCCGAAGCGAAGCGTCACAAGGATGTGCCGCCAGGAGCGTTTTTTGGAAAGCCGACCCCCAACCCCACACGGCACTATACCAGCAGGCTACGTTTCACAGAGGTTCGCCGCATCAACAGCGACCATGTATAATCGGCCAATTCAGAATTTCCCTATGTGAATCAACCAAAACGGTCACGGCATAATCCCATGGAAAAAACCTACCAGCCAGAAAACATCGAGCGCCAGTGGTACGAAAACTGGGAATCCAAAGGCTATTTCCGCCCCAGCGGCGAAGGCGATTCCTACAGCATCGCCATCCCGCCACCCAACGTGACCGGCAGCCTGCACATGGGCCATGCGTTCCAGCACACCATCATGGACACCCTCACCCGCTTCAAGCGCATGCAGGGCCGTAACGCACTGTGGACCGTCGGCACCGACCACGCCGGCATCGCCACCCAGATGGTGGTCGAGCGCAAACTGGCCGCAGAAGAAGACAAAACCCGCCACGACCTGGGCCGGGAAGAATTCATCAAGCGCATCTGGGACTGGAAAGAACACTCCGGCGGCACCATCACCCGCCAGATCCGCCGCCTCGGCAACTCCGTCGACTGGGACAACGAACGCTTCACCATGGACGACGGCTTCTACAAAGCCGTACAGGAAGTGTTTATCCGCCTGTACGACGAAGGCCTGGTGTACCGCGGCAAACGGCTGGTGAACTGGGATCCGAAACTACACACTGCCATCTCCGACCTTGAAGTCGAGAACAAGGAAGAGAAAGGCTACTTCTGGCACCTGCGCTACCCGCTGGCAGACGGCCAGAAAACCCAGGACGGCAAAGACTACGTCATCGTAGCCACCACCCGCCCGGAAACCATGCTCGGCGACACCGCCGTCGCCGTCCACCCGGACGACGAACGCTACCAGCACCTGATTGGCCAGCACGTACTACTGCCGTTGGTAAACCGCCGCATTCCCATTGTGGCCGACCACCACGCGGACCCGGAAAAAGGCTCCGGCTGCGTGAAGATCACCCCAGCCCACGACTTCAACGACTACGCCGTGGGCAAGCGCAACAACCTGCCCATGATCAACGTCATGACGCAAGACGCCAACATTCGCGAGGTGGCCGAAGTCTTCAATGCCGACGGCGCCGAGAATTCCGAGATCAACAGCGCCCTGCCGGCCGCCTATGCTGGCTTGAGCCGGGAAGCGGCCCGCAAGCAGATTATCGCCGACATGGAACTGGCCGGCCTGGTCGAGAAAATCGAAGATCACGTGCTGAGCGTGCCCCGCGGTGATCGCTCCGGCCTGATCATCGAACCGATGCTGACCGACCAGTGGTTTGCCGATGCCAAAACCCTTGCCAAACCGGCTATTGAAGCGGTGGAAGACGGCCGCATCCAGTTCGTACCCAAACAGTACGAAAACATGTACTTCGCCTGGATGCGCGACATCCAGGACTGGTGTATCTCCCGTCAGCTCTGGTGGGGCCACCGGATTCCGGCCTGGTATGACGCCGATGGCAATATTTACGTAGGCCGGAGCGAGGCGGAGGTGCGCAGCAAACACCAGCTTTCAGACACACTGGAACTCAAGCAGGACGACGATGTACTGGACACCTGGTTCAGCTCCGCCCTGTGGACCTTCGGCACCCTGGGCTGGCCGGAAATCACCGAACGCCTGAAAACCTTCCACCCCACCGACGTGCTGGTGACCGGTTTCGACATCATCTTCTTCTGGGTTGCCCGGATGATCATGATGACCATGCACTTCATGAAGAACGAAGACGGCACCCCACAGGTACCCTTCCATACCGTGTATGTAACCGGCCTGATCCGGGACGAGCACGGCGACAAGATGTCCAAGTCCAAGGGCAACGTGATCGACCCGCTGGATATGATCGACGGCATCAGCCTGCCCGAGCTGCTGGAGAAGCGCACCGGCAACCTGATGCAGCCGAAGCTGGCTGAGAAAATCGGCAAGCGCACCGAGAAAGAATTCCCAGAAGGCATCGCCGCCCACGGTACCGATGCCCTGCGCTTCACCTTGGCGGCCATGGCCACCACCGGCCGTGACATCAACTGGGACATGAAGCGCCTGGAAGGCTACCGCAACTTCTGTAACAAGCTGTGGAACGCCGCCCGCTACGTGCTGATGAACACCGAAGGCGAAGACTGCGGCGTGAACGACGAGCCGGTGGAGCTGTCGCTGGCGGACCGCTGGATCATCAGCGAACTGCAGCACTGCGAGCAGGAAGTCATCCGCCACCTGGACCAGTACCGCTTTGACCTGGCCGCCTACGCCCTGTACGAGTTCATCTGGAACGAGTACTGCGACTGGTACCTGGAGCTGTCCAAGCCGGCCCTGAGCGACGACAACGCCAGTGCCGAGGCCAAACGCGGCACCCGCCGCACCCTGGTGCGCGTGCTGGAAGCCGTGCTGCGGCTGGCACATCCGATGATGCCGTTCATCACCGAAGAAATCTGGCAGCGCATTGCGCCGCTCGCTGGCAAACAGGGCGACAGCATCATGCTGCAGCCCTACCCGCAGCCGGATGCCAGCAAGCAGGATGCGGAAGTCGCTGCCGATATCGAATGGCTCAAGGGCGTTATTCTGGCCGTGCGCAACATCCGTGGCGAAATGAACATCTCTCCGGCCAAACAGGTTCCGGTATTGCTGAAAGGCGGCAATGCTGATGATGAGCGCCGCCTCAATGCCAACCGCCAGTTCCTGATGTCCCTGGCCAAGCTGGAGAAACTGGAATGGTTCGAGGGCGACAAGGCTCCCATGAGCGCCACCCAGTTGGTGGGCGAAATGGAAGTACTGGTGCCCATGGCCGGCCTGATCGACAAAGATGCCGAACTCAAGCGCCTGGACAAGGAACTGGAGCGCCTGAACAAGGAAATCGGCCGCCTGGAAGGCAAGCTGAACAACGAGAAGTTTACCGCCAAGGCCCCAGCCGACGTCGTAGAGAAGGAAAAAGATAAACTGAAGGATGCTCAGGGCAGCCTGCAGCGGCTCAGTGCACAACGGGCTGAAATCGAGGCCATGTAAGGCCATGATTGCCATCCTCGGCGCCGGCTCCATGGGCCGGCTCTGGGCCGCAACGCTACCTGCCGGGCAGGTAGCGTTTGTGCCCCGCCCGGGCCAGGCGCCCGACCCCGCCTGTTACCGTTTTCAACCCCTTGAAGGCGAATCCTTCAGCGTCACTGTTCCCTGGCTACAACGCGGTCAGTCACCTGAATTGTTGTTGGTGACCACCAAAGCCGGCGATACCCTCGAAGCCCTCAAAGATGCCCTGCCCGCTATTGCCAGTTCGACACCCATCGTGCTGTTCCAGAATGGGCTGGGCAGCCAACAGCAGGTTTCAGGAACCTGGCCGCAACGCCCGGTACTAGCCGCTTCTACCACCGAAGGGGCCAACCGGCCCGCGCCGGGCCTGACGGTTCACGCGGGCCGTGGCGCCACTTGGGTGGGTGCTTTAAACCCTACCGGGCAGCCTCTGGTGGGCCGGGTTGCGCAGCAACTTGCCGAAAGCGGCCTTGAGGTTCACCCTGAACAGGACATAATTGGCCGTCTCTGGCAGAAACTGGTGATCAACGCCGGCATCAACGCCTTTACCGCCGTACTGGATTGCCCCAACGGCGAGATACTGGAGCAACCGTTTTACCAACAGTGGATTAACCCCTTGTGCAGGGAAATCAGCCACCTGTTGGCTGCCGCCGGGCAACCGGAAAATACGCCGGAAGCTCTGCGCGATAGCATTGAGGCGGTGGCCCGCAGAACCGCCGCCAACACCTCCTCTATGCGCGCAGATGCGCTCGCAGGGCGCCCTACGGAAATCGACTTCATTAACGGTTATCTGGCCAGGCTTGGCCAGCAGCACGGCATTGCAACACCGGTGAACCAAATGCTCACCGAACAGGTACAACAACTGAACTGATCATTTATCAACGGGAGTACAATTCATGGGCAACCGCCTGTCTAAGATCTACACCCGCACCGGTGACGACGGCTCTACCGGCCTGGCCGATGGCAACCGCATCGCCAAGAATGCCCAGCGCGTGGAAGCCATGGGCATGGCGGATGAACTTAACTGCCACATCGGAGTGTTGATTGAAACGCTACCAGCCGGTGACAGCCTGATCGAGACGTTCCGGCGGATTCAGCACCACCTGTTTGATCTTGGCGGCGAGTTCGCCATCCCTGGCAGCAAGGTCATCAGCGACGACCATATTGATTGGCTGGAACAGACCCTGGATGAGCATAATGCCGGCTTGCCGCCATTGAAGAACTTCATTCTGCCCGGAGGTTGTCCTGCAGCCGCACAATGCCATCTGGCCCGGGCCGTTTGCCGTCGTGCGGAGCGGGTGGTGGTAGCGCTGGGCCACGAAGATTCCATCAATACCGCGTCCCGTCACTACCTGAACCGGCTGTCTGACCTACTGTTTGTCATTGCCCGCGTGCTGGCCCGCCGGGATGGCAGCCAGGAAATTCTCTGGGAACAAAAAAAATCCGGCCTCTGAGGGCCGGATTTTTCTGATCAGAGGCAACTGCCTTATACCTTGAACGCCTCTACCAGCCGCTGAAGCGATGCCGTCAACTCCGACATCTGGCGGGAAGACGCCAGCGTCTCTTCGGCGTTGGAAGCGGTGCTCTGCCCCAATTCGCCGATACGCTCCACGTTGGCATTCACATTCTTGGCCACCGCAGACTGCTCTTCTGCGGCCTGAGCAATCTGGTGGCTCATGTCGACAATCTCGGAGATACCCGAAGCAATGCGGTCCAGGGCTTCTGTCACCTCGCCGGATTTCTGAACCGTTTGCTCCGTGGCATCGTGGCTGGAGGTCATGGCAGAAACCGCCTCTTTAACACCACCCTGCAGCCGCGAGATCATACCCTCAATCTCTTCAGTCGATTTGTGGGTGCGCTGAGACAGTGAACGCACCTCATCAGCCACCACCGCAAAACCCCGACCCTGTTCACCGGCCCGGGCCGCTTCAATGGCCGCGTTCAGAGCCAAGAGGTTGGTCTGCTCGGCTATGGCCTTGATCTCGACCAATACCTGGCTGATGTTGTCGCTGTCTGAACTGACCCTGTTTATCACCGCTACCGCACCAGCGATTTCTTCCGCAAGACGGTTAATAGTTTGCACGGTAGCCGCCACAACCTGTCGGCCCGTCTCGGTATCACGCTCTGCGCTACCGGCGCTGTCCGCTACCCGATGGGCACTCTCAGTCACCTCGTTGACCGCCTCCACCATCTGCCCCATGGCTTCGTTTATCTGGCCGGTCTCTTCCATCTGGCGGGCAACCGCTTCACTGTTGGCTGCTGCAGTCTCGTTAACCCTCACCGCCTGACTGTCAACATCATTCGTGGTCCCGCTGACAGAGCGGATCAGTTCGGCAATCCGGTCCGTCATATTATTGAATTCGGTGGTCAGCTCGCCCAGCTCATCACGATTGTTAAGCTGGATGTGCGCCGTCATATCACCAGCGGCGACGCTGCGAGCCGCCTCACTAAACCGGTTGATGGCGGTTCTTACTGACATAAAGAAGCCGATGTAGAGGTACACCACAAGAAGCATCACGCCGATCAGAGCCCCTACAATCAACCTGCGCTGGCCGGTCTCCCGCTGCAGTCGCTGTTCAAGGTTGCCAGAAACCACATTGAAAATGCTGTCATTAAGTGAATCGTAGTAGTCCAGCTGGGAGGATACGGTGGCGTCAAATTCCTGCCAGGGCTGTTCCAGGCGCATCGGGGTGATGATGTTCAGGTCCAGTTGCTCGCGCAGCGCCATCAGGCTTTCATCGACCCGCGTCACAGCGCCGCCGGCCCTGCTTGACAGCTTGGGAGAGGTTTCAACCGCAACCGACAAGGCAGGCGACAACAGGGAGCTGCGGTTGGTCAGCTGGTCATAGATTTCATTCAAAATCTCGCTCAGGTTATAACCCACCTGGCCATCCACCAGGGCAAAGATACCGTAAGATCGGGCCCTGCCAACAACGGTCCTCGCCTCAGGCAGCGCATTACGCACCAGCCCAAGCAGCAACAGATTTTCCCGCGAGGCGTCTTGTCCAAGTCCCGAAATTTCAATCGTAGCCGGCAACAGGGCCAGCACCTTCTGAACAAACTCGTGGTAATACTTGAACTGTGGGTCTATGTTGCCCTGGTAGTTGTCGTCCTGCTTCAGTTGCTCCCACTCCGCCTGCAAGGCCAGAACCTGATCCTTCCAGGAACCAGAGGAATCGAACGAGCGGTTGTGCCCAGCAAGGTCTGAAAGCAGGCCATCAATCTTCTCGGCAGCCTCACCTGCCCTGCCCAGGAGTTCGTCTTCATCCTTGAGCACACCCGGCGCCTGGTAGTCGCGGTAAGCCATAGATGAAGACAACAGCTGGTCTACCTTGCGAAGTTCGGCAAGGCCCTCGATACCGCGAGTCATGGTTTGAACGGATTGATTGAGGCTGGAAATAACCAACCACGACAGGACAATGATCGGGCCCAGGAACAAGATGCTGATTAGGCTGAACTTGTAGACCATGGGCAACCGATTCATCAGGCTAACAGCTGGATTGATCAAATATTTCACGGCGCCCTCTCGCTGATTCTAATAACTGAATCTTTATTCTTTGTTTGATTATCGCCCAAGGTCGGAAAAACTTAATCACCTTTAAGTGTTATTCTGTAATGTTTTATGACACTCCTCAGACCACCCCGGCAATGACCAGCAACGCGGCAACGCAGATCCACACCAGCATGCTCCGGTTCAACAATCCCCGTATGGCCGCCAGGCTACGCCCGCCAAAACTTGTCCACTCATCCGGGTGCAACCGCGCAAACTGGGCTGGATCAAGCGCATAACCGGTTAACGACCCGTTTGCGGAAATCATGAGGACTTCCGAGGTTTTTCTTCCAAAACCGGGCAGGACTTTCTTCGCCTCCTTCGACCAGCCCGCGAGATCACCGGCCAGCCCCAGCGTGCAGGACAGTAGGCGAGCAGGAATCCAGCTGGCCAGGTTGGCCAGAGTCCGGAATCGGGCGCGGGCCGCTTGCTGCGGCCATTGCTCAGACAACGCCACCAGGCCTCGGGCAACCAGGGCAACACCTATTCCACCCACCACATACCAGAAAGCCACCAGGAAGAACCGCTCGAAAACCCCGATCACCAGAGCCTTGGATAACGACAGATGCATGGCCTCTGGTGACAGCGCGGCGCCCCGCTCTTCCGGTGGCAACCGGTTCTGGATATGTCGCCAGGCAGCCTGCATGTCGCCCCGGCTCCAGGCTTCCGAATAGTCACGTAACTGATGCCGCCAACCCGGCGCGCCCATCAGCAACACCAGCACGATCAGCTCCAGCGGATAGGCCGCCGGCCTGAATCCATACCATTCCAGCAAACACACAACGCCCACCAACACCAGTCCGGGCAGCAGAACCCAGATCAGCCCGGAGGTAATGGCATCCTCCTTTCCGGCCTGAATTTTCGCGCCCCGGTGAAACCAGGCACGCCAAAGCACGTCGCCATCAAGCCGGTTCCGGCTATCCAGCTGACGCCGAATAAGGTAGGCCAAAAGAAACACGACAAACACCATTCAGGCGATCTCCTCATGGGCCAACAGCTGGGAAAAATACCGCCAGTCGAACGCTGGACCAGGGTCAGTTTTCCGGCCAGGCGCAATATCGCTGTGGCCGGTAATGCGCTCGGTGCTGATTTCGGGCCAGGCCATCATGGTCAACCGCGCCATGTCTGCGAGTGTCCGGTACTGTTCGGGCGTATAGGGAACATCGTCTGCCCCCTCCAGTTCGATACCGATAGAGAAATCGTTGCACTCTTCCTGGCCGTCAAAACAGGACCGGCCGGCATGCCAGGCCCGGTCCAAACAACTGACAAACTGCACCACTGAACCATCGCGACGCACCAGGGCATGAGCGGAGACCTGCATGGCGGCGATGGATTCAAAATAGGGATGGGCGGCTGGGTCAAGCCGGTTGCAGAAAAAGTCTTCAATCTCCGTTCCCCCGAATTGCCCGGGAGGCAGGCTGATGTTGTGAACCACCAGCAGGGAAATGGCAGAGCCCTCAGGCCTTGCACCAAAATTCGGCGAGGGCACCCATCGGCTGCCAGGGTAACGGCCGGTCAGCCTTAACTGTTCAGCCTGGCTGGAGAGGGAGTCGTTGTTATGCTTGTTGTCTTGATTGAAAGGGTCAGAGATTGGCAAGGCGTATCCACTGTCGCTTTATGATGTTCAATCGATTGAATCATAAAGCGACGGTGGATGCTATGGATGGAACGGTGCGGATTCGCGCCTTCAATCCTTTCGACTATGGCGAAGGTTATCGATGATGGATTCCAGCGCCCGGTCAAAAATCAGGCCGTCGTCCAGAAGCGTAATAACGCCTTCCTGCAGCGCCACCGCCAGATCATCCCGATGGTACTCTGCCACCTTGGCGCCGCTGCGATTGACAAAAATGTACTTGCCGGTTGCCTTTATGAAGGCCGCCAGTTTGCAGCGAACACGGGTATCATCGCGCACCATCTCGATCCACGAGCCAACCCTGAGCTGATCTGCCCGGGCCAACCATTCCGCCGCAACAACCGAGGCAGACGGCGCTTCTTCAGCAGCCACCGGCGCTTCCGTTGCCGGCTGCGCGTCACTTTGAACGCTCTCCGCCACGACCGGTTCGGTTTCAGATTGCGCGATTTCCTCTGGGGCAACGGCATCCACCTGAGGTTCCGGTGGCGCCAGCATTTGCTCCGGCTGATCCAGCTCCTCTTCGGCCAGGGCAGGGTCTTCCGGCGCCTTCTCGACATCACTGACCGGAGCCGTTACCAGTTTCTGGAAAACATCAACATGAGCCAATTCCAGGTCACGAATGGCAGCGTCGGTTGAGAACGGGTCCCAGGAAATTTCCTGCAAAGCACTACGAAGGTCCTCGACCACCTCCGGTATTGCTCGAAGCAGCTCAGAGCGGGTTTCATCCGATACCGGCCTTGGGTCCACACTCCAGATCAGTCGCTCGGTTACCGCGCAGGCGGATTGCCACTGCTCGCTTTCTTCGCCCTGACGCAGCACCACCCATTGCAGGTAACGAGTCCAGGGCTCGCTGAGAATCTGCATCACCGCAGCTGGTATTTCACGGCCGGCTGTTTCTTCCTGAATGAGGTTGGTGGCCGCCTGGCTTGCACGTTCCTGGCGAGCCCGACCTTCCTCAGCGTCCCGAAGACGCTGCTCAACCAGCTCACGACGGCGCCGGTCCAGATCCATAAAGTGCCCGAAATCCTTGAGCAACTCCTCGAACAATTCGACATTGTCGGTGAACTCATTCAGGACACGATCAACCACTTCTTCAATTTTTTCCCGGAGCGGGTCCCGCATGCCCTGGCGCTTTTCGGACCAGCCAATGGCCGACAGTGCGAGTTCATTCAACAATTTGCGAACCGGATGACCGCCACGATTGAAGAAATTACGATCGCTCAGGGCAACCTTCAGGACCGGAATCTGCAAGCGCCCGATCAGCGCCTTCATCACCGGATGTAATTGCCGATCTTCCAGTATGAAATCGAACAGCATCGAGACGAGATTGACGACATCGCCGTCCACCTGGCCCAACGTCGCTTTCTTGCCGCCCGGCTCCTGCAGGACCGAGACAATCTGCTGGCGCAATGGCACCACTTCTGCCCCGGATACCTGGGTGAGAGAACCTTGCAGATCACTGAGCCGGGCCATCAACCCGCCAGTATCGAGTGTCACGCCACCCGCGGGCAGGCCGCCCGCGGCGGACGATGTCTCTCCCTGATGCAGCAGCGCACTCAATTCCGAAAACGTGGGGAAACTGGCAGCACCACTCGACCCGTGCTCGGCACCTGCCTGCCCTGGCGACAAAGCCGGGGCTCCAGCCTGTGGCACCGGCCTCTTCTGCTGGGGCGACGAACCGCCGACAGGTGCCCGGCGCATATCTGGCAACACGCCTTCGGCTACCAGGGTTTTATTGGCCTGGTCATACAGGGCTGCAAGCTTATCCACCAGCAGGCGCTCAAAAAGCTTGAGTACAACCAGCTTGGCACGAATATCGATATCCAGGTCAGAACAGGCCTCGGCAATTCCGCCACAGATAACCTCGGGGCTCAGGGGCATCTGATCATCAGACATCTGAATCTCGGGCATCAGGTGGCGCACGCGAGCGGCCAGCATCCGGACCGGCTCCTGGTAACGATTGCGCAGCTTGGTCACCAGGTTATCAATGGCGACCTGTTGCTCGAGTTCGGAGTGATCCAAAAGGCTCAGGGAATCCTGATCGACTTCCTCAAGGGCAGAACCGGAGTGCGAGGGTTTGAAGCGCCCAAAGTCATTGAAGGCCTGGCTGACATACTGAAGCATCGAGACCGCCATGGATTTGCGGCGCAGTCTGAGCTCCCGCATGGCATCGAAATACGCTGTCTGGTCCTGATTAGAGCCAGCCCGATCCGCAAGGGCGAACAGGCTGTCGTCTGCCTGCTCGAAGAAAGACCCCAGCACAGATTTCAGAGACTGACCGGATGCGTCACGTAACCGTATAAGAGCAGGCGGAAGCGAAAACCGGCCCACCGGTTTCTGGCCGGATAAATGGACAACCTTGTTATCGTGCGCCATGGAGATGCTCCGGTGTTGATCGGCAATATCGCTGGGAATTTCTATTAATGACATGATACGGCCGATCATCGTCACCTTGTGTCAGAATTTGTCACCTTTTGTGTAACAACGACCTGCGTCACATTTTAGCAGTTATTGGCCAGGGCATTTTGCGAAACGGCAGGCTGGCAGTAGAATTGCCGGGCTCGCAGATTTCAACTCATCCAGACCGCCGGAAACCCGACATGATTGCCCCTGAACTGCTCCGCCAGGCCCGAATTGAATCCGTTGCCCAAAGCCTTCGCGAGGACATTGGTGACGGCGACATTACCGCCATGCTGATTCCGGCGGACAAAACCGCAACCGGCCGGGTGATCACTCGCGAACCGGCACGCCTGTCAGGACGAGCCTGGGTTGAGGAGGTATTCCGCCAGGTAGACCCCGCCATGGAACTGACCTGGTTCTTCAAGGACGGCGATGATCTGGCGGCCGATGACGTTATCTTCCGGATGGCTGGCCCGGCCCGATCACTCCTGACCGCAGAGCGAGCCGCCCTCAACTGGCTGCAAACACTGTCTGGCGTTGCCACCACCTGCGCAGCCTACGCGGCGAAGGTCGCCCATACCGGTGTGCGATTACTGGATACCCGGAAAACCCTGCCAGGCATGCGCCTGGCGCAAAAATACGCGGTCACCTGCGGTGATTGCGACAATCATCGCCTGGGTCTGTGGGATGCCTTTCTGATCAAGGAAAACCACATTGCCGCATGCGGCTCGATTGCCAACGCCATCAGTGAAGCCCGGCGCATTGCACCGGGCCGCCCGGTGGAGGTAGAAACGGAATCGATGGACGAGCTGAATCAGGCCCTGAGCGCGGGCGCCGACATCATCATGCTGGATGAATTCTCACTTGGGGACATGGTTGAAGCCGTGCGAATTACCGCCAGCAAGGCAAAACTGGAAGCTTCCGGCGGCATCAATGCCCAGACACTGGTACCGGTGGCGGAAACCGGGGTGGATTACATCTCCATCGGCGCCCTGACCAAAGACGTCAGAGCGATCGACCTCTCCATGCGGCTGGACTGATTCCACCGCCTGGCGTCGAACTCAACGACCAGACAACAACCGGTCTATCTCTTCCAGCGCCTCAACAAGGCGCTGGCCTGACTGCGCCCGCCCCCGGAAATGCTCTTCCGCCATGGGCGCAATGCCAGATACCGAGGGTAACGGTTGCCCCGCCTCCACCAGCGCTTTCATTTTCTGTAAGAAGACAAACTGCAGCCACTGGGTGAACTCCATAGTGTCGAGACAGAACGGCTGGGTGCTCCGGAACGCATGCTCCGGTGGTGGGCTCGCCTCCCAGACGTCCATCCGCCGGAGCTCAATCTCGATTCTCAGCAGGCTGTCGGTTACCTGGTCCACTCGATTACTCATGGTCACCCGATCAGTCGGCCAAGGGCTCAAGTTCAACCGACTCACCATGCAATACCCGGTACAGGTCTTCAAACTGGCGAGTCAATGCGTGCTTGGGTGCCATATGAATCAGGGGCTGCCGGCTTTGATGGGATTCTTTCATTTTCACCGAGCTGGATAGCCGCACCGGCAACACTGGCAACCCCTCCTCCGTGAGTTCTTTCACCAACTGTTTGGGCAGGCTGGCACGCGGCTGGAACTGGTTGGCAATGATACCCTCCACCACCAGCTCCTGATTATGATCTTCCTGCAGCTCTTTGATTTCATGAAGAATGTTGTACAACGCCTGGCGTGAGAAATCATCACAGTCGAAAGGAATCAAACACCGCTGAGCCGCAATCAAGGCCGAGCGGGTGTAGAAATTCAGGGCGGGCGCGGTATCGATGTAGATCTCATCGAAAGAATCGCTGAGCTTTTTCAGAAATTCACGAAGCTTGTAGATCTTGTGCTTGGCTTCGAGTTTGCGCTCTAGGAAGTCCAGCTCCGGGCTGGACGGCAGAACAAACAGATTATTGAAAGATGAGGCATGCACAAACTCATCCGGGCGGCGGGTGAACATACTGAAGGCAACGGTCTGCTCCAGAAGATCCGCTGCGGTATCTTTCAGTTCAGATGCCGGCTTACCCAGCAGATAGTGTGTTGAGTTACCTTGCGGATCCAGATCCACCACCAGGGTGCGCTTGCCCCGGGCCGCGCTGATCGCCGCCAGGTTACAGGTGATGCTGGACTTACCCACACCGCCTTTCTGATTGAATACAACCCGTCTCATGTCGTCTCTCCAATGGCCTTTATGGTTATAAATCCGTCACTACCATCCCATTACCGACTTCACGAACGGAATGGTCAATCTCCGCTGGGCCTGCAGGGAGTTCTCATCCAGCGTGTCCAGAATCCCAAGCAGTTGACCAAGGCGGCGTGGAGCCCGGCGCATGATAAATCCGGCCACATCATCGCTCATCACCAGACCACGCTGCTCGGCCCTGGCCATCAAAATTCTTGACCGGTCTTCATCCCGGTAAACACCAAGCTGAACCAGCAAACCGTGTGCCAGCCGGGAACCAAGGTCAGCGAGACCGAACGGCAACGCCGCCGGCACCTCCGACAGGGTCACCATCAACAGCCCCTGGCGGTCCAGAATCCGGTTGTACAGATGGAAAACGGCCTCCTCCCAGTGCGCATCGCCCGCAATCAGGTCAAGATCATCCAGGCAGACCACGTCATGCCCTTCCAATCCCGCAAGCGCCTCAGGCCCAAACGGCATCAACTCACCGATACTGATGCACACAGCGCTCTGGCCCCGCTGCTCGGCAAAATGACAGACCGCTTGCAACAAATGGCTTTTGCCGGTGTCGGAGTCGCCGCAGATCACCACAACAGGTGCTCCGGCCGGCTGCGTGCAAACTGCCTCCAGCCGGAGCGCCGCATCTCGATTGCGATCGCCATGGAAGTTATCAAACCGGGCGTCGTCACGGAGCTTCACCCCGAGAACCATCTGTGACGTGGTCATGAGCGTTTGGCTCTCCAGGCGCGCGCACCCCAAATCAGAATGTAATGGCAGCCGCTGAATATGGCCGACAAGGCAACCAGCAATATGCCAACGTCCATTACCCAGGGCTGCATTGGCAGGTCTGCCATCAGAATGATAATCGCCAACGCCACGAGAATCTGAATAAAGGTATTGATCTTGCCCGGAATACTCGGCTCCATCTCAAAACGGCCAACACCATAGTGATACATCAATGCACCGCCGACAATGACCAGATCGCGGCCAAGCACCAGTGCGAAGAGCCAAAGCGGAATAATTCCGGTGATGGTCAGCATCAGGTAAGCGGTGATCAGCAATGCCTTATCAGCCAGCGGATCGGCAATGGCCCCAAGCCGGGAACGCCAGTTAAACTGCCGTGCCAGAAAGCCGTCCAAAGCATCAGTTGCGGCAGCAAGAAAGAAAATCAACAGCGACTGGCGATAATTCCCCTCCAGCAATGCCCACGCGAACGGAATAATGAGCAGTATCCGCAGGAATGTCAGGGCATTGGGAATCCATCGCCAACGCTGCAAAGTCACGCGCAGACCTCCGCCGTCGCCTAGCTGCCGCCACCACGGACAACCGGAGCCGGCTGCCAGCGATAGTAAAGCACCTGGTACAGGGATTCGAACGCCTGCTCGGCATCCTGTTCGTCGCCGTCATCGAGCGGCTGGTAAACGAACATGGCACCCTCCGGGTACTGGTCGCCGGCCTCGCCCGGTTCCTCAGCACCGTTCGGTTCGGCAACTGGCGCTACTGCGGTCGCACTGCGCGGTGCCGGTACGGTTTCCTCTGGCTGCCCGTCCATGACCACAAAGCGGGGATCAAGCGCAATGTACTCTTTCAGCTGGTCCAGTTCCCCTGTGAAGGTCACCTGAACGGTCATACGCTCATTACGCACCCGGGAAGCACCAACAGACACCACTGGCGTAAAGCTGTTCAGTGCTTTTCCGACATTGCCGTAGTCCGCTAAGGAATTGACGCCCTCAAGCACGATATCCACTCGCGGCGCCTCACCTACCTCGCCGGCAGCAACCGCGTAGCGGCTGGCATAGGCATCGGCCCAGCGACCAACAGCACGCCGTGCCAGTTCTTCCGGGTCTGCCGCGGTCACCGATTGCTCCGAGGCATCCATGCTCATACCGTCGAATACCCAGCCTGCGCGCCATTGACCACCAGAGCGACTAATACGCATCAATGCCAGGGCATCATGAGACAGATCCGACGATGCCTCCTTTATACGGCCCACAAACTGGCCCCAGAGATCCGACAGCAGCGCCCGGTCTCCCTGGACACTCTGCGGCGGGAAGGCCAGGGGTAAGCCGCGCTCTTCCGCTGCCGCCAGGAACGCCCTGCGCCAATCAGCAACGGCGCTGTCACCCTGTTCGCCATCATCCGCTGCTGCAGTCAGCAGCTTGCGTTCACCGCGGTCTTCAATAGCAGCCCAAACCAGTGTGAGTGGTCGATTTGCGCCCCAGACCGGGGCATTAATCGAAGCCAGGGCCCGATTGACGCCAACCGCCCCAAAGCTCATCTGCAACCTGGACTCCCCACTCTCACGACGTACCTGGTAGGACAGCAGCAGGGATTCTGCATCTTTGAGCACATCGTCTATGCCCTCAAGTTGCAGTACGTCCCGCGTACCGGAAACCCTGACCATAACCCGCCGCAGACCCTCGGCATAACCTGCCTGAAGGTCATTCTGGCCGGTTCCGTCGACCGCTACCTCAATGTTATACAGTCCTGACACCGTGACTGCCGACGCAGTCCCGGCAAACAGCATTGACAATGCCCCGGCCATCACCAGCCACAAAGTCATTGCCCGGAAAGTCCGAACGTCATTTTTTTCCGTTCCAGTCATGTAACACCCTGCCGTTCCCATGATTGGCGCACAGGATACACCATCACCACAAACGAGAGTAGCAAGGCCCCGTTGCAGGTTGGCAATGATGTACCCTGAATATTTGCACGCATTGCCGAATTCCGGTTGGAGCGCCCGTGCGCACCTGTTAAAATCCGCCGCCTGACCCACAGGCCAACGGTTACATTTCCATGAGCGAACAGAAGCCTTCCCTCACCTATCGCGATGCCGGCGTTGATATCGACGCAGGTAACGATCTGGTCAACCGCATCAAGAACACGGCAGCCCGTACCCGCCGCCCCGAAGTCCTCGGCGGGCTTGGCGGCTTCGGCGCCATGATTTCCATCCCGGCCGGTTACCGTGAACCTGTACTGGTCTCGGGCACCGACGGCGTTGGCACCAAACTGCGCCTGGCCATGCAACTCGAGAAGCACGACAGCATCGGCATTGATCTGGTCGCCATGTGCGTGAACGATTTGATCGTAGGCGGCGCAGAGCCCCTGTTTTTCCTGGATTACTACGCTACCGGCAAGCTGAACGTGGATATTGCCGCCCAGGTCGTGGACGGCATCGGCAAGGGCTGCGAGTTGTCCGGCTGTGCACTGGTGGGTGGCGAAACCGCCGAAATGCCGGGCATGTACGAAGGCGAAGACTATGACCTGGCCGGTTTCTGTGTGGGCATTGTAGAGCGTAGTGAAGTCATCGATGGCAGCCGCACCCAGCCGGGTGATGTGATGCTGGCCCTGGGCTCCTCCGGCCCGCATTCCAACGGCTACTCACTGATTCGCAAGATCATTGAAGTCAGCGGTGCCGACCTGAGCCAGCCCATGGGCGACAGCACCCTGGCTGACGCTCTGATGGCGCCCACCCGCATTTACGTGAAGAACATACTGCAACTGATTCGTGAAGTGGACGTGCGGGCCCTGTCTCACATCACCGGCGGCGGCCTGCCTGAGAATATCCCCAGAGTGCTGCCGGCTGGCACAGTTGCCGCCATCGACACCCAGAGCTGGGAACTGCCACCGGTATTCCAATGGCTGCAAAACTCCGGCGGTGTCGCCAGCGAGGAAATGTACCGCACCTTTAACTGCGGTATCGGCATGATTGTCTGCGTTCCCGCCGACCAGAAAGAGCTGGCCATGGATGCCCTGAATGCCATGGGCGAGAAAGTATGGCAGGTAGGCGTCATTGAAGCGGCCAGCTCAGCCGATGATGAGCCGAAAGTGCGCTACGCACCGGGACTACTCACAGCATGAAGGCTGATCCCGCGCCACTCCCGACCATCCTGGTACTGGCCTCCGGCAGCGGCACCAACCTGCAGGCGTTGATTGACGCCTCGCGGGACCGGGACTTCCCGGGCGACATTGTGGCCGTAGGCTGCAACAAACCCGGTGCCTTTGCCCTGGAACGGGCAGCCCAGGCGAATATCAAAACCTTTGTGATCAATCACAAGGACTATGGCAGCCGTGAGGAATTCGACGGCGCCCTGATGGCCGAGATCCGCCGCCACAACCCGGATCTGATTGTGCTGGCAGGCTTCATGCGGATTCTGACCGAAGACTTTGTTCGGGCCTTCCGCGGCAAGATGCTGAACATTCACCCGTCCCTGCTGCCAGCTTATACCGGCCTGAACACGCACCAGAGAGTACTGGAGGCCGGCGACAAAGTGCATGGCGTGTCCATACACTTTGTGACGGAAGAACTGGACGGCGGGCCAGTGATTGCCCAGGCCGAGGTAGCCGTGCAGGAAAACGATACGCCTGACTCACTGGCGGAGCGGGTTCAGCAACAGGAGCACGTGCTATACCCGATCGTGGTTCGCTGGTTCTGTGAAGGCCGGATTCAACTGGCGAGTGACGGCGTGCTCTTTGATGGCGCCCCCCTGTCACAACCCATGCGCCTACCCGCCAGCTGAACAGATTGTCATCCCCCTCGGGCTTTTGAAAAGCTACACTGTCGCAAACACATACAGTGAAAGAGGCTCCGGATGAAGACACTCAGAGCGTCCTTGCGCATCGTTACCTGGCTGGCCGGACTCTGGTTCGGTTTGGCCTCGATAACGGTTGCCGCCGCCGATACTCAAGACACGACCCCAGCCCTCTTCCCCCACGAGGCCACCTACTCTGCGTCCATGTCAAAAGGCATCAGCCTCAGTGGCGCTGGCAAACGCAGCCTGACCGATCAGGGCAATAATGTGTGGCTGTATCGCACAGAGGTAAGGTCGTTTATTGCAGATATAGACGAATCGGTGGTCCTTCTCTGGGAAGATGACCGCGTGGTTCCGCTTCGCTACCGCTACAGCCTCAAAGGCCTGATGATTCGGAATCGGGAGCAGTCCATAGATTTCGACTGGCAGACAGGTATTGCAACAGGGAAATACCGAGGCAAATCCTTTGAACTGGAACTCCAGGACGGGGCGCTGGACCCACTGGGCTTCCAGCTACAGATGCACCAGGATCTAAAAGCCGGTGAACGGGATCTGACCTACAACATCATTGATAAAGGTCGTTATAACGAGGATCGTTTTGCGGTTGTTGACGACGACAGCACCATCAACACCAATGGCCAGACAACGCAAACCCTGAAGGTGGAAAAGGTGCGAGGCGAGGATTCCAAGCGCCAGACGCTGATGTGGATAGATCCAAACCAGGGCCACCTGCTGCTCAGATTACTGCAGGTGGAGCCGGATGGCAGCGAATACGAGCTGAAGCTGAAAGACGCGACCATTCGGGACTGATTACCCGTCGAGCGGCTCCAGCCCTAGCGGCCGGATTCCGCCCAGACCACTTTGACCTCATCTGCGATAATCCTCAGCCCTTCTGCCACCTGCGCGTCGTCCTGAGAGTAGGTTACGCGCAGGCATTCGTGACGGTGGCGCCAGTCATCCTCTGGCAAGCCCGGGAAGAAATAGTGGCCAGATACCACCAGCACCCCTCTCTGCTTAAGCCGCTGATAAAGCTCCAGGCTGGAAATCGGCAGATCAGGAAACCACAGCCACAGGAACATGGCGCCTTCTGGTTTGTGGATGTACCAGCGGCAACTGTCCTCACCCATGGCGTCACGAAACGCCTCCACAGCTCTTTCCATCTTGGCTTTATAGAACGGACAAACCACATCACGGCTCAGTGACAGGATCTCACCAGAGCGCACCAAAGGCTCGGCCAGCATGGCACCAAAACTTCCGGTCGCCAGGTTCATGATGGCGTTAATGCCAGACAACGCCTTGATAATCGGCTCCGCCGCAATCACGATACCAGTGCGAGCCGCCGGCAGACCCAGCTTGGACAAACTCAGGCACAGAATAATCTGCTCGTTCCAGGTGGGCTGGGCGTCCACAAACAGTAGGCTCGGGAAGGGTGTGCCGTAGGCGCCATCGACAATCAACGGAATATCGTGTTGTCGGGCCAACCCCTCCAGCCTCGCCAGCTCTTCATCAGTAATCACATTGCCGGTCGGGTTGGTGGGGCGGGATACGCAGATGGCGCCGGTTTCACCGGTCACTTCCACCGCATCAAAATCCACCCGATACTTGAACTCATGGGCGTCGGTGAAGGAAATGTCGGGCCTTACCGCCTGAAACAGACCGGGCTCGATACCAGCATCGGCATAGCCAATGTATTCCGGCGCCAGGGGCAGCAGGATGTGTTTACGGTGGCCATCGCCATAGTCGCCGCCAAACATGTTGAACAGCATGAAGAACGCCGCCTGGCTGCCATTGGTCAGGGCGATGTTCTCGGGCTTCAGCCCCCAGTTGTATTCCTTGTTCAGCAATTCCGCCAGCGAGGCGATAAATTGCTTCTCACCCTGGGGGGGATCATAAATCCCGACCAGCCGGCGCATCTGCCCCTCATCTGCCGCGATACCCGCCAGAATTTCCTGCACCCGCTCCTGAATCTCGGGAATATGCCCGGGATTACCGCCTCCCATCATGATCATCCCTTCACCGGAGGCCATGGCGTTACCCAGGTCATCCATCAGGGAAGTGATACCGGCGTCGGCGGTGAACTTACGACCAAAAGCAGAGAGTTTCATGGCGCTGATCCGTTCTACAGGCAATTCAATAGGTAGCTGATAAGTGTAGCGTGAGCCGGAGCGGCTCAGCTATCGAGGGAAATACCGAGATTGCTGACGCCGTCGTTGGCGGCATCCGCCTTGAGTTCGGCGATAAAGTCTTCCAGTGGCGTGCGCTGGCGCTTGAGGGCCAGCACGGTGTCGCGTTGGAAGATTTTATCTTCCTTGAGCAGCGGATGCTGTTCAAACAGGCGCACCAACTGGTCTTCATCCAGCTCTTCACCCTCGGACATTTCAACGAAGTCCATTATGGTCTTGGTGGCCAGCTGGGATGCGTCGGTTGCGCGGTGTTTGTTGGGGTTCAGGCGGTTGAGCAGTGCCTGTTCCAGCAACTGACAAAAGTCGAAGGCCGGGTAAACACCGTAAGCGTCGTAGTCGTCCACGTTGGGGCTCAGGCTCTCGAGCTTGGTGAGCAACTGGGGGATGGCCGCTTCGGTGGCCTCCTGCTGGAGTGTATCCCAGGCCAGGTCAAGCAGCTGGCGCATTTTGCCACCGCTTTTCATGCCAACGGCGTCAGCGAACAGGGCGTAGTTGGGGAAGGCCCGTTCGGCCAGGGCCAGCAGGAAGGCGCATTCGCGCCAGCCCTGCAGTTGTGAGACGGCTTTAAGAAACTGGTTGGCGTTCATGTCCTGGGCAGGGTCACGCCGGTCTGGCCAAGGTACTTGCCGCCCCGGTCTTTGTAGCTGGTTTCGCAGATTTCGTCGGATTCGAAGAACAGCATCTGGGCGACGCCTTCGTTGGCGTAGATTTTCGCTGGCAGGTTGGTGGTGTTGGAGAATTCCAGGGTTACCTGGCCTTCCCACTCTGGTTCCAGCGGGGTAACGTTGACGATGATGCCGCAGCGGGCGTAGGTGCTTTTGCCCAGGCAGATGGTGAGTACGCTTCTGGGGATGCGGAAGTATTCCACGGTGCGCGCCAGGGCGAAGCTGTTCGGCGGGATGATGCAGACGTCGCCGGTGTAGTTGACGAAGCTGTTTTCATCGAAGTTCTTTGGGTCTACGGTGGCGCTGTGGACGTTGGTGAAGATTTTGAATTCGTTGCTGCAGCGTACGTCGTAGCCGTAGCTTGAGGTGCCGTAGGAGATGACGCGGCCCTTTTCGCTTTCCCGAACTTGGCCGGCTTCGAAGGGTTCGATCATGCCGTGTTGTTCGGACATCCGGCGGATCCACTTATCGGACTTGATGCTCATGGTGAATTCTCGTTTCCAGCTGGGAAAAATTGGGGCGTAGTTTACCTTGTACTTCGGTGACTGTCGAAGCCTCGGCGTTCGTGCTCGCTGAAGCCTGTGAGCTTGGAGTCAGAGGAAGTGAGGGGCGCTTTCCAAAAAACGCTACGAGCACATCCATGTGCGCTTCGCTCCGGCCATCCATGGCCTCCGAGATTTTTGGAAAGCGCCCCTCACTTCCTCTACGCAGACTGCTCAGGAATCGCCTTACGACGGGCCTGATTAATCAGACAGGCTTAGGGCAAGACTAACTGAACAGGCGGCTCAGTGTTCCGTGACAGAAACACTGGAGATAGTCCCACCAAGATTCCGCTCCCGGGTAGACAACTCCGCCCCCACCCTTCTGGCGATATCCAGGTACCGTCTGGCCACTTCGGAATCCGGTTCAGCCGCGACGGTCGGGGCGCCGCTGTCGGTTTGTTCGCGGATGGTCATGTGCAGGGGGAGCTGGCCCAGGAGGGTGGTTTCGTATTCTTCTGCGATGCGTTCGCCGCCGCCGTGGCCGAAGAGGGGTTCTTCGTGGCCGCAGTTGGAGCATATGTGCACGCTCATGTTTTCGACCACGCCCAACACCGGGATCTCAACTTTGCGGAACATTTCGATGCCTTTTTTGCCGTCCAGCAAGGCGATGTCCTGGGGGGTGGTGACGATGACGGCGCCGGTGACCGGGACTTTCTGGGCCAGGGTGAGCTGGATGTCGCCGGTGCCGGGAGGCATGTCGATGATGAGGTAGTCGAGTTCATCCCACAGGGTTTGCTGGAGCAGCTGCATCACCGCGCCGCTGACCATGGGGCCGCGCCAGACCATGGGTGTTTTGTCGGTGGTGACGAAGGCCATGGAGTTGGCTTGCAGGCCGTGGGCCTGCATGGGGACGAAGTATTTGTTTTCTCGCACGTCCGGGCGTTTGCCTTCGGGTACGCCGAGCATCATGCCGATGCTGGGGCCGTAGATGTCGGCGTCGAGGATGCCAACTCGGGCGCCCTCGGCCTGCAGGGCCAGGGCGAGGTTGACGGCGGTGGTGGATTTGCCAACGCCGCCTTTGCCGGAGGCCACGGCGATGATGTTTTTCACGCCCGGCACAGCCGGGAGGTCTTTGTTGGTTTTGTAGCTGTGGATCTTCTGGGCCACGTGAACTTCAGCGCTTTCCACGCCATCCACAAATTCCAGAGCGTTGGCGACGATCTGTTTCAGGCCGCCGGCGATGCCCTTGGAGGGGTACGGCAGTTCCACCATGAGAGTGACCTTGCCGTTGTCGTCGGCGGTCAGGCTTTTCACGGCACCCAGTGCGTACAGGTCCTTGTTGAGATAGGGGTCTCGGTATTCTTTGACGGCAGTTTCTAGGGCCTGTTGGGAAATCTGGGTCATCGGGGTCTCCGGAATAAGCTGATAAGCTTGAATGCAGGTGAAAAATGATGGCTTGGAAGGTATCATCTGTGCCCGTTTCTGACCATATGGGGTCTTTACCTGGAACAATCAATTGCGATTGTCGCCGAAACCCCGTTTTTGTCTTTCCAACCCGACTCAACATAAGGTTCGGACATCACCATGACGCAAGCGAGCAAGCAACAGCGCGATATCCTGGTTACCAGCGCCCTGCCCTACGCCAACGGGCCCATTCATCTGGGGCACCTGCTGGAATACATTCAGACCGATATCTGGGTGCGCTACCAGAATATGCGTGGCCACAACTGCTACTACGTTTGCGCCGACGATGCCCATGGCACTGCCATCATGCTGCGGGCCGAGCGTGAGGGGATTACCCCGGAGCAGCTGATTGACCGGATTCGCCAGGAGCATCAGGAAGACTTCGCCGGCTTCCACATCCGTTTCAATAACTACTATTCCACCCATTCGGAGGAGAACCAGTTTTTCTCCGAGTACATTTACCGCCAGATCCAGCAGAACGGGAATATCGCCACCCGCAATATCACCCAGTTCTATGATCCTGAAAAGCAGATGTTCCTGGCGGACCGTTTCATCAAGGGCACTTGCCCCAAGTGTAAGGCGGAAGATCAGTACGGCGATAACTGCGAAGCCTGTGGCGCCACCTATACCCCTGCCGAGCTGATCAATCCCCGCTCTGCGGTGTCGGGCGCTACGCCGGTTGAGAAAGAGTCCGAGCACTATTTCTTCAAGCTGCCGGAGTTCCACGATTTCCTGAGCAAGTGGACCCGCAGTGGTGCCCTTCAGCCGCAGGTGGCCAACAAGCTGGCCGAGTGGCTGGATGCGGGCCTGCAGGAGTGGGATATCAGCCGGGATGCGCCCTATTTCGGGTTTGAGATTCCGGATGCGCCCGGCAAGTATTTCTATGTGTGGCTGGACGCGCCTATCGGTTACCTGGCCAGCTTCAAGAACCTGTGTAACCGCGAAGGCATTGATTTCGAGCATTTCTGGAAGAAAGATTCCACCGCCGAGGTGTACCACTTCATCGGCAAGGACATCATCAACTTCCACGCCCTGTTCTGGCCGTCGATGCTGCACGATGCCGGTTTCCGCACGCCAACGGCGGTCTGGGCCCATGGTTTTGTCACGGTCAACGGCAAGAAGATGTCCAAATCCCGCGGCACCTTCATCATGGCCCGCACCTATCTGGACCATCTGAACCCGGAATACCTGCGCTACTACTTCGCCGCCAAGCTGACCGGTGGCGTGGATGACATGGACCTGAACCTGGAAGACTTCGCCGCCCGGGTGAATTCAGACCTGGTGGGCAAGGTGGTGAACATCGCCAGCCGCAGCGCCGGGTTCATCACCAAGCGCTTTGACGGCAAGCTGGGCAAGGTCACCGAACAGGACAAGCTGAAAGAGTTTATCGACGCGGGTGAGCAGATTGCCGAGTTCTACGAAACACGAGAGTTCGGCCGCGCCATGCGCCGGATCATGGAGCTGGCCGACATTGCCAACCAGTACGTGAACGACGAGCAGCCATGGGTGATCGCCAAGCAGGAAGGCCAGGATGACAAGCTGCAGGCCATCTGTACCAACGCCATCAACATGTTCCGCCTGCTGATCACGTATCTGGCACCGGTGCTGCCCAAGATGGCCCAGGCCTCCGAATCGTTCCTGAATGACCGGCTTAACTGGAATCGCCGCCATGAACTTCTGGAAGATCATGGTATCGACAAGTTCAAGCCCCTGATGAACCGGGTCGACATGGTGCAGATCGAGAAAATGCTGGATGCCTCGAAAGAAGAGCTGCCAGCGGCACTGGGCGACACCAATAAGCAGCCTGCGCAGGATCTGGAGCCAGTTGCAGACGAGATTGAGTTCCCGGATTTCGCCAAAGTGGATCTTCGCGTGGCAAAGATTGTCAAAGCCGAACATGTTGAGGGCGCCGACAAGCTTCTTCGCCTGACTCTTGATGTGGGGCATGGCGAGCGCAATGTGTTTGCTGGTATCAAGTCAGCTTACAAACCGGAGGATCTGGAAGGCCGCATGACCGTGATGGTGGCCAACCTGAAACCCCGCAAGATGAAGTTTGGCATGTCCGAAGGCATGGTCCTGGCGGCGGGCCCCGGGGGTAAAGAAATTTTCATTCTGTCGCCCGATTCCGGTGCCACGCCCGGCATGCGGGTCATGTAAGCAGCAACAGGCAGAGACACTCCGATGACAGAGTATTTGCTGATACTGGTCAGTACCATTCTGGTGAACAACTTCGTGCTGGTGCAGTTCCTGGGGCTGTGTCCGTTCATGGGGGTTTCCGGCAAGCTGGAAACCGCCATGGGTATGTCCCTGGCCACCACGTTTGTGCTGACGCTGGCATCGGTGTGCAGTTACCTGGCGTATACCTATCTGCTGGAGCCCCTTGATCTGGCGTTCCTGAGAACCATCACGTTTATCCTGGTGATTGCCGTGGTGGTTCAGTTCACCGAAATGGTGGTCCGCAAGACCAGCCCCCTGCTCTACCGCGTACTGGGCATTTTCCTGCCGCTGATCACTACCAACTGTGCGGTGCTTGGCGTGGCCCTGTTGAACATCAACAAGAACAACAACTTCGTTGAATCGGTTTTGTACGGCTTCGGCGCTGCTGCAGGCTTCTCGCTGGTGCTGGTGCTGTTTGCCGCCATGCGGGAACGGATTGCCGTATCTGATGTACCAGTGGCCTTCAGGGGGGCGTCTATCGGCTTGATCACCGCAGGCTTGATGGCGCTGGCATTCCTGGGTTTCACTGGCCTGGTTGCGGTCTGACGGAGCGGTTGATTTATGTGGACAAGTTTCCTGATAGCCGTTGTGGTGCTGCTCGCCCTGGCTCTGGTGTTCGGCGGATTGCTGGGCTTTGCTTCTGAGCGCTTCAAGGTTGAAGGTAACCCCCTGGTCGAGCAGATAGATGCTCTGCTGCCTCAAACCCAATGCGGCCAATGCGGTTTCCCCGGCTGCCGCCCCTACGCCGAAGCCATCGCCAACGGTGATGCCATCAACAAATGCCCGCCAGGCGGTGAAACCACCATCAAGGCGCTGGCCGACCTGCTGGATGTGGAACCTCAGCCGCTGGACGCCGAACATGGTGTGGCTCAGGCCAAGCGGGTTGCGGTTATTCGAGAAGACGAATGCATTGGCTGCACCAAATGCATTCAGGCTTGCCCGGTGGACGCCATTCTTGGCTCCGCAAAACATATGCACACCGTTATTGAGAGCGAGTGCACAGGCTGTGACCTGTGTGTGGAGCCCTGCCCCGTGGACTGTATTGACATGGTCACCATTGAGCCAGACATACGAAGCTGGACCTGGTCTCCCCCGGAACCAACCATTATTGCTACTGATCGCCAGGGAGCCCGTGCCTGATGACGCAACTATGGGATTTTTCCGGCGGTGTTCATCCGTCTGAAAACAAACACCAGTCCACCAGCCGCCCCATTCGCATGGCCGGCATACCGGAACGTTTGGTACTGCCGCTACAACAGCACATCGGTGAGCCGGCTGAAGTCATTGTTGAGGTTGGCGAGCGTGTACTCAAGGGCCAGAAGATTGCCGATGTCACTACTGGCATGGGCGTGCCGGTGCATGCGTCTACATCTGGCGTTATCGAAGCCATTGAACTGCGACCGGTTCCTCACCCTTCTGGCATGTCTGACTGGTGCGTGGTGCTGAAACCCGATGGCGAAGACCAGTGGTGCCAACTTGAGCCCATCGGCGATTATCACAAACTGGACCGGGAGAAGGTACTGCACTTGATCCGGGAAGCGGGCATTGCCGGTATGGGCGGCGCCGGCTTCCCTACCGACATCAAATTGCGCCCGCCCCGGGATCGCAAAGTCGAAACCCTGATTCTCAACGGTGCAGAGTGCGAGCCGTACATCACCGCCGACGACATGACCATGCGCGAACACGCCACAGAGGTCGTCAATGGCTTGAAAGTGATGGCCTGGATTCTTCGGCCGTCCCGCTGTGTGGTCGGTATCGAAGACAACAAACCCGAAGCCATTGCCGCCATGCGGGAAGCGGTTCAGGGCACCCAGATTGAGATTGCGGTGATTCCCACCAAGTATCCGTCCGGCGGGGAAAAACAGCTGGTCCAGATTCTGACTGGCCTGGAAGTGCCCAGTGGAGGCATTCCCGCCGATATCGGCGTGATGTGCCAGAACGTCGGCACCGCAATGGCGGTGTCCCGGGCTGTTTTCGAAGGCAAGCCCTTGATCTCCCGCATTGTCACAGTTACTGGCAAGGCCGTTGGTGAGCCGGGCAACTTCGAAATACTGGTAGGGACACCGGTCAGTTACCTGCTTGAAAGTGCCGGGCTGCAAAAGAGCCAGCTGAACAGGCTGGTGCTTGGCGGGCCGATGATGGGGTACACCCTCACCACAGACACCATACCGCTGGTTAAAACATCCAACTGCATCATTGCCGCCACCGTTGACGAGTTGCCCGCGCCGCCACCGGAACAGCCCTGTATCCGCTGCAGCCAGTGTGCCGAGGCCTGCCCGATGGAACTGCTGCCCCAACAGCTGTTCTGGTACTCGAAGGCCTCCGAATTCGAGAAAGCGGAACACCTGAACCTGTTTGATTGCATCGAGTGTGGCGCCTGCTCCTACGTCTGCCCAAGCTCCATTCCCCTGGTTCAATACTACCGCTACGCCAAGGATGAGATCCGTAAGCAGCGTGCGGAGCAGCTGAAATCCGATCACGCCCGCGAGCGCTTTGAAGCCCGCCAGGCCCGGTTGGAGCGGGAACAGCAGGAGAAAGAGCTGCGGCGCAAAGAACGGGCAAAGGCGGCCGCCGAAGCCCAGGCCCAGAAACAGGCCGAAGCGGAACAAACGGTTGCCGAGGGTGAAGCCACCGATGAGCGGGCGGCAAAGGCGGCGCTGGTGCAACAGGCCCTTGAGCGCAAGAAAGCCAAGGCTGCCCAGACAGCGGAACCGGCGCCGGCAGCTGCGCCCGCCGTTGAACAGCCCGATATTGAAACGCTGGAAAAGCAGCTGATGCAAGCCGAAACCAAACTCAGCACCATGCAGGGCATGCTGGAGGAAGCCAGGGCCCAGCAGGCCGACAACGTGGAGAAGCTGGAACGAGCTGTGGCCAAGAATCACGACCGGGTGGAACGGGCCCGCGAGGCCCTGGCCGAAGCCCGGGGCCAGATGGCCACCAACACCTCGGATGCGTCCTCCGAGTAACCCACTGCAGGCTTATCGTTTATGGCATTAGTTCAACAGTCATCACCCCATGCCCGAAATGCCCGGCCGACATCCCGGGTTATGCTCTGGGTTATTCTGGCGGCCATACCTGGCCTGATCGCCCAGACCCTGTTTTTCGGTTGGGGCAACCTGATCAATGTGGTCTGGTGTATCGCCCTGGCCCTGGCTTCAGAAGCGGCGATCCTGAAACTGCGCGGCAAACCCATTTCGTTCTTCCTCAAAGACAATACCGCCGCGGTAACCGGTCTGCTGCTCGGCTTGTCGCTGCCACAGTTCGCACCCTGGTGGGTTTCCGCCATCGCGGTGATTTCCGCCATTGTCGTAGCTAAACAGCTATACGGCGGGCTTGGGTCGAACCCATTCAATCCGGCCATGGTGGGCTATGCCCTGGCACTCATTTCCTTCCCGGTGGCAATGACCACCAACTGGGCCCAGGCGGCAACCCTGTGGGGTGGCGCACCGGGTTTTGGTGAAACCCTGGCCACTATCTTCTCCGCCAGCCAGACCACCATCGATGCCTGGACCATGGCGACGCCACTGGACGAATACAAACACAAGATCGCCACCCACACCGCCGCCGAAGTGCTGCAGCACCCAACCTTTGGCGACCTGGTTGCCCGTGGCTGGGAATGGGTCAACCTGGCCTTTCTGGCTGGCGGCCTGTTACTGATCTGGCTCCGAATCATCACCTGGCATATACCCGTCGCTTTCCTGGCCGCCATCGTTGTGATGAGTCTGGCATTCGGTAGCAATGCCGACATGTACGCACCATTACAACTTCACCTGCTGGCCGGCGGCACCATGCTGGGTGCTTTCTTTATCGCCACCGACCCGGTCTCGGCCGCCACCAGTCACCAGGGCAAGCTGATCTATGGCGCCGGCATTGGCGTGCTGGTTTATCTGATTCGAACCTGGGGCAATTACCCCGATGCAATAGCATTCAGTGTGCTGCTGATGAATTTCGCGGTGCCGTTTATCGACCACTACACCCCGCCCAGAACCTACGGTCATCACAAGGCCAAGCGTGGCGTGCCCAGCAAGAGTGGAGGTTAAGCGATGAATGCCATTACGACCTCTATCCGTCGCAGTGCCATCGGCCTCGGGCTGTTTGCCGTCATCACGGGTGGCACCATTGCCCTGACCCAGGGCATCACCAAAGACCGCATCCAGGAACAGGCCGAGCGGGCCGAAGCGCGCGCCCTGTTTGAGATTATCCCCGAACACCAGCACGACAACGATATGCTGCGCGATGTCATCACTCTGCCCGCCAATGCTCGCCAACCGGGCAGTGAACCGGTCAAAGCCTGGGTGGCCCGGCGCAATGGCCAGACAATTGGCATGATCCTGCCAGCCGTTGCTCCGGATGGTTATTCCGGCGAAATCCGATTGCTGGTAGGCATTGATCTGGACGGCCGCATACTGGGTGTGCGGGTCACTAACCACCGGGAAACCCCGGGGCTCGGAGACCGTATTGAAACCCGGAAATCCGACTGGGTGTACAGTTTTGATGGTCGCTCGCTGGGCAGTCCGCCCGCCGAGCAGTGGAACGTAAAAAAGAACGGTGGTGTGTTTGACCAGTTTACCGGTGCCACCATCACGCCCCGGGCGGTGGTCAAAGCCGTACAGCATTCGCTGGTCTACTTCCGCCAGAACCGGGATATTATCCGGGAGCGGCTGAACGAACCACCCGCGCCCAGAAACCGAACCCTGACTCCGGAAGCCATTGCCGGTGAATCCACTCCTGCGGAGCATTCCTGATCATGGCCACTAAATCATCCGCTGAAATCATCAGAGACGGCCTGTGGACCAATAACCCGGCCCTGGTTCAGGTGCTCGGCTTATGCCCGCTGCTGGCCGTAACCAGCACCGTGGTGAATGCCATTGGCCTCGGTATCGCCACGCTGATGGTTCTGATTGGCTCCAACCTGTCGGTCTCCATCATCCGTAACTTCGTCAACGAATCCGTCCGCCTTCCGGCGTTTGTGATGATCATTGCATCGTTTGTAACCTGTGCCGAATTGCTGATGCAGGCCTTCACCTACGAGCTTTACCAGATTCTTGGCATTTTCATTCCGCTGATCGTGACCAACTGCGCCATTCTTGGCCGTGCCGATGCCTTTGCGTCCAAGAACCCGCCGCTACCTGCACTGCTGGATGGCGCCATGATGGGCCTCGGCTTTCTGGCGGTGCTGGTGGTACTGGGTGGAATGCGGGAACTCGTTGGCCAGGGAACCCTGTTCGCAGACATGCATCTTTTGCTGGGCCCCATGGCGAGTGATTGGGTGATCCGACCCTTTGAACACTACCCGGATATGCTGTTTATGGTACTGCCGCCGGGGGCTTTCGTTGGTCTCGGCTTGCTGATTGCACTCAAGAACGGCATTGACCACCAGATCAAAGAACGCCGGACGGCGGCAGAGCCCGCAAGCACCAGCGCAGGCAGTAAACGGGTACGGGTAACCGGCACCATTTCCTGAACAATGCATTTTGAGCCACGATGAACAAACAGAAGCGCATTGAGATTTTCACCCGGCTACGGGACGAAAACCCCAATCCCACGACAGAGCTGAACTACAGTACGCCGTTTGAGCTGCTGATTGCCGTGATTCTGTCTGCTCAGGCAACGGACGTAGGGGTGAACAAGGCCACCGATAAACTGTATCCCGTCGCCAACACACCCGAGGCCATCTACGCCTTGGGCGTGGACGGCCTGAAGGACTATATAAAAACCATCGGCCTGTTTAACAGTAAAGCCGAGAATGTCATCAAAACCTGCAAGATTCTGATGGAGCAGCACAACAGTCAGGTACCGGACAACCGTGAGGCCCTGGAAGCCCTGCCCGGCGTTGGTCGTAAAACCGCCAACGTGGTTTTGAATACAGCATTCCGACAGCCTGCAATGGCGGTTGATACCCATATTTTCCGGGTTTCAAACCGCACCGGTATTGCGCCGGGTAAAAATGTGGTCGAAGTTGAGAAACGACTGATGAGGCTGGTGCCTAAAGAGTTTCTGATGGATGCCCACCATTGGCTGATTCTGCATGGCCGATACACCTGTACCGCCCGCAAGCCCAAGTGTGGGGCGTGTCTGATTGAAGATCTTTGCGAATTCAAGCACAAACGGGACTACCAGTAATCCAACATTAAAAAAGCCGGCAAATGCCGGCTTTTTTTGTAGGCAAACAGGTTGCTTCAGCGTTTGCCCAGCATCTTTTCTTTAAGGTCTTTCTGAGCCGGCTTGTCAGACAGCCAGATACCAAACAAGGCTTTCTTGAACTCCAGGTCGCCCACGGTGTCGCGCTGTTCACCGTTTTTAAGCACCTGAACGCCCTGCTCCGGCACATAGACCAGATCGAAGACATCGCCTTCTTTGATCTCTTCCTGGAATACCGCCATGAACTGGTCTACCTCAGCCTGAATACCAGACAGGTCACCACCGGTGGACGCTTGGAATCCCTCCATAGTGGCTTCCGTCATGCGCTCGCTGGTGATCATGCCAGAGGTGATATGCAGGGTAATGGCCTGGGGCTCATCGGCATCAATAACCGCTTCAGCATCGGCCACTTTCTCCGGTACATAAAGGCCACCAACGTACAGATTCATAAACCACTTGGAGCGAGTTCCTGCGCCATTAAGCTGCAACTCCTGCCCCATGGCAGAATAGGTGTCCGGCACATCGACACCGCCAACATTCAGGGCATAAGCCGGTGCAGCCAAAGCGCCTGTCAGCAGCAGAGATGCGAAACCTGTGATAAGCGTCTTCTTCATAGTCCTTTCCTTTCGATCATTATTATTGAATGTTTCATTCGTCCCCGGATTCGACACCCTATTCCCGCCGGGAGACGACATTCTAACAATGAAAATTAGAGGCCTATCGCCACCTGGTTCTCAATTGCTGCCACATTTAACAAAAAAGCCAGCCATGTTGCCATGGCTGGCTTTTCCTTTTCCCTGGCTCCGGGGCTATTTAAACAGCAAGCTACCAGACAAACCTTCTTTTTCCAGAATTTCCCTGAGACGCCGTAACGCCTCAACCTGGATCTGGCGCACTCGTTCACGGGTCAACCCGATTTCCTGGCCCACCTCTTCCAGGGTACTGATGGGGTAACCGCGCAACCCAAAACGGCGGGAAAGCACTTCCTGCTGTTTGTCGCTCAGCTGGTCAATCCACTTTTCCAGGCAGGAACACATGTTGTTGTCCTGAAGCAGATCCGCCGGGTCCAGAGCGCCCTCATCGGCGACGGTGTCCAACAGCGATTTGTCGCTGCCGGCACCAATCGGCGTGTCCATGGACGCCACGCGCTCATTAAGGCCGAGCATGCGCTTCACATCCGCCACCGGCTTGTCCACCATGCGTGCGATTTCCTCGGCGGTGGGCTCGTGGTCCAGCTTCTGGGTCAACTCCCGGGCTGCCCGAAGATAAAGGTTCAGCTCCTTGACCACGTGGATGGGCAGGCGGATGGTGCGGGTCTGATTCATGATCGCCCGCTCGATGGTCTGGCGAATCCACCAGGTGGCGTAGGTTGAAAACCGGAAGCCCCGTTCCGGATCGAATTTTTCAACAGCCCGGATCAGCCCGAGGTTACCCTCTTCAATCAGGTCCAGCAGGGTGAGACCGCGATTCACGTAGCGCCGGGCGATTTTAACAACCAGTCTCAGGTTGCTTTCAATCATCCGCTTGCGGCCAGACTCTTCGCCTTTGCGGGCCAGCCGCGCGAAGTAGACTTCTTCCTCGGGAGTGAGCAGTGGTGAGAAACCGATTTCATTAAGGTACAGCTGCGTGGCATCGAGCTGCTTCTGACTGGTGAAATACTTTCCCTGAGTGGGAAAGTCGTCTTCCGCTTCTGCCATCGCGTCGTCTGCTGATGGCTTTTCAGGCTTGTCTTCCGCTAACAGATGATCGTCTGCGTCATCCAGATCTGCAACACGATCGATAATGATGTCTTCTTGCTCTGCTGACATGGTGTACCCCGCCTCTCAATAATCCTGTTTCGCCCGATACTTCTTGTTATTGCGGGCTGGTTCCGGTTGTGGTTTTCTTCAGGACATTAGCTTGTTGGCTGGCAATCACAGTTGCCGTTTTTATTTTTTACTTTGCGGTTTTCTGTCAGGCCTTACTGGCAATCACCTCAGAAACATCCAGCTTTCTGATCAATCAACGTCTTGGCAGGTATCTGGCCGGGTCAACCGGGTTGCCGTTCTTGCGAATCTCGAAATGCAACATCGGTTTGTCTGTACCAGAACTGCCCAGTTCCGCGATTACCTGTCCGGCTTTTACCTCCTCTCCTTCCTGCACCAAAATCTTCCGGTTGTGGGCGTATGCGCTCAGGTAGTGCTCGTTATGATTTACGATAATCAGGTTTCCGTAACCCAGCAACCCATTACCGGCATACACCACACTTCCACTCGCCGCCGCCTTCACAGCATCACCGGGATTTCCGGCAATATCAATACCTTTGTTGACTTTTCCTGACTCTGAAAAGTTTGCAATAACGGTGCCAGAGTGAGGCCAGTTCCAGCGAATGTCTGACGCCACCTGGCTACCCGTTCGTGCCTGAGTCGCTGGGGCCGGTGCTCTGGCAGCAGGTTTGGACGCTGTGGGCGCTGGTGCCCTGGTGCTGGAGGTGGTGGGCCTGGGAGCAGGCGCGGATTGTCTGGGCGGAGAGGACGCCTGGGCAGTCTGGCGAATGGTGCCCTTCCTGTCCAGCCGCAGCACCTGCCCTGCTTTGATGTTCCAGGGTGGTGCAAGGCCGTTGGCATCCCCCAGTTCCCGATAGTCCCGGCCATAACGCCAGGCAATGCCGTATAGCGTTTCCCCGGGTTTCACAACATGACTACCCCAATACACAGGGGGGTTGTAGAGGTCGTCGCCATAGATCGCGTTGGTGTTGCAGCCGGATAAGCCAAGCATTGCCAACAGCAGCAGGACAGCAGATACCACAACGGGCAGACCAGTGCGCCGCCGGCAGAACGCTTCCGTAGCAGGCGGGAGCCTGGTCGGAAGAACAGCTTGAATGTGCCGGCTAAAGAGAATCACGTAATAACAAACGCCTGATTATGATAAATCTATCTAAGAAACTGATCACTTTCGATGCAATTTCTCATGTTTCAGGACTAACTTACTAATATATTGCACATTTTATAATCAATTCCAAGTTACTCTGCGCACAGGTTTGTTACCGTCCGGAACGATATTTTGTGCGTCAGGTAACACTTTTATCGGTCAGGGCGCGACATTCTGGTGCCGTCGGGCCGATATCCGCCCAAACCATTCCAACGCAAGCACAACGACCAAACCCGCAATGGCCATGGCGATGGCCAGCATTATCTGCGGGTCCTGGCCATACAGGCTGGCCCAGGTTTCCGGGCCTACCGGAGCCTGGCTCACGGCCACCTGCTCACCAGCGCTATTGGTACGCCAACTCAGGGTTTTCTGCCACGGCCACACCTTGCTCAGCGCCCCCACCATAAAGCCCGTCAATAGCGCTAATACGGTGTCGTGAAAATGCCGGAACGCCAGGGTGATTATCCGGGCGACAGACAGAAGTCCAATCAAGCATCCTGCAGCAAACAATCCCAGATGGGCCAGCTCAACGGATTTTATCGCGGCCAGAACCGGTGCATACATCCCGATAATCAACAACAGAAAACTGCCAGAGACGCCGGGCAGGATCATCGCACAGATAGCCAGCGCCCCCGCACCCAGGAAAGCAATGCCCGTTGGCGACAGCTCACTCGCGGGCAATGTGGTTACCCACCAGGCAAACACGATGCCGCACGCCAGGGGAATCAGCAACACCGGCGCTACCCGGCGAACCTGCTGCCCTACGTGCCAGACAGAGGCAACAATCAAGCCGAAAAAGAAGCTCCAGATTAACACCGGGTGAGTATCCAGGAGCCAGGTGATCAGCGAGGCCAGGCTCACAATACTGGTCAACACACCGGCCAGCAGGCACATCAGGAAGGTACCATCCACCGAGCGCCAGAAGCCGGTCACATCCCCTTTGAGCAGTTTCCGGACAAAGGCCACCGGTGTGGCGCTGATGGCTTCCAGCAGGCGGAAATAGATGCCCGTTATGAACGCAATGGTGCCGCCAGACACCCCCGGCACGATATCGGCCGCGCCCATGGCCATACCCCGCAGGAATACCGCTACCGGATGATGTTCACGGTTTGTTTCGCTATCGGGCGTCGTCTGCATCAACGAACAACCCCGCCCAGCAAGGGGACAAAATGAACAGGCTCCAGTTCGCGCCGCTCAAAACGTTCCCCACGGCGAATGATCTCCACCAGAACCTGCTGGTGCTCGCCAACCGGGGCGATCAGTACACCACCATCGGCTAGCTGATCGAGCAATTCCTGCGGCACGTCTACCGGCGCAGCGGTCACGATAATGCCGTCAAAAGGCCCCCGCTCGGGCCAGCCCATACCACCATCCGCATGCTTGAGCATGACATTGCGAATATTGAGCTGCCGCAGACGGTCCCGGGCTCGCTCCTGCAACGGGCGTATGCGTTCAACGCTGTAGATGTCATCGAACAACTGCGACAACACCGTGGTCTGATACCCGGAACCGGTGCCAAGCTCCAGCACCCGGGCCGGCTGATGCGCCAGCAGCAGCTCCGTCATGCGGGCAACAATGTAGGGCTGGGAGAGGGTCTGGCCATAGCCGATGGGTAGTGAGGTATCCTCGTAGGCGCGGTGGGCAAGGGCTTCGTCCAGAAAGATGTGCCGGGGTACCTGACCAATCACCTCCAGTACCCGGTCTGATTCAATGCCAGCTTCCCGTAACCGCTGCACCAGTCGCAGGCGGGTGCGCCTGGACGTCATACCGATCCCTTCAAGTTGAGCGATCACGATGTCGCCCCCCTGGCACCTTCCAAACCATCTACCCAGTCCCGCAGCCCCGGCAGCGCTTCGTAACGGGTCATATCAACGTGGACAGGGGTAATGGAAACATAACCCTCACGTACCGCATGGAAATCCGTGCCAGGCCCGGCATCGCCGCCGCGGCCTGCGGCACCAATCCAGTAGCGCTGCTTGCCTCGGGGGCAGGTCATCGGAACCGCCCCTTCTGCCCTCTCCCGATGGCCCAGGCGAGTGACCTGGATACCGGAGAGTTCGTGCCAGGGCAGATCAGGAACGTTCACATTGAGGATAGAGCGAGGCCCCAAAGCCAGGGCCCGCTTGTCTTCCAGCAGCAAACGAACCACCCGTGCGGCGGTGTCATAATGGAAATGGCCATCGTTAACCAGTGATACGGCAATAGCCGGTAGCCCAAGGTGACGACCTTCAGTGGCCGCAGCTACCGTTCCGGAATAGATAATGTCGTCGCCCAGGTTGGCGTGGGTGTTGATACCGGACACGACTCGATCAAAAGGCTGATCGAACAGGCCGTTCACTGCCAGATGCACGCAATCGGTGGGCGTACCATCAACCGAGTGAAACCCGTTGGGGTGCTCTTCCACCGTCAGCGGGCGGCTTAACGTCAAGGCATTACTGGCTCCGCTGTGGTCACGGTCCGGCGCAACCACCTCCAACACACCAAGGCCCCCAAGGCCTTCAAACAGGGCCACAAGACCCGGCGAATGCACGCCATCATCATTGGACAACAAAATACGCACAGTGTTCTCCGCTAGCTTTCTTGCTTATTATCACGGCTGAGGCTCATGTCCTTCAGCTCAAAAATATCTCCCAGCACCGTGGTGGCATACTGCCCCGGTGGCAGGAAAAACTGTATCCGCAGGGCATTGTCATCCTGCCACTGCCAGTTCATTTGCTCAGGCCGGGTTACCAGGGCCCGACGCTCCGGTTTCATGCGGGTGCTGAGAAACAGCCGCTCGAACTCCGGGTGCTCTGACACCACTGCCCGCTCAAGCTCCGCCAATTCTCCAGTTGCCAGAGTGCCACCATCGCCCCACAGTGGCCCGGTAGGCTGGCCGTCTTCAGAGGGCTCTCCGGGCACACCGTTGAACCAGTTGCCCGCTTCAACCCGAGCAGCCAGGACTTCGTTAAACAACCAGGAACGTGCCGCCGAAAAGTACAATACGTTTTTCGAACCGCTTCCGCCACCGCCGCGACGGCCGCCTTTCTTCCGGTTCAATCGGGAAGGGTCAAGATTCACTGCCCGTTCCAGATTGCCGCCGCCAATGCCAAACCGCTGCGGCCCGAAATAATTCGGGGCTCCCCGCTCGCCAAGCAACGTCAGCGCCTGCTCAATGTCCACTCTATTGCTGTTGACTTGCCTTAACATCAGGTCAAATTCATTGCCCAGATGCTCGCCTCGGCGAAGCTTGCGTGCATGGCGGCCACTCGCCAACACCGGCCACCGGGCACCAATGGCTTGCAGCAGCGCAGCATCCTCGGATTCCCGGCCCGGGCAGTAGAGACTGAACCATTGCTTGGTAACCGCATGGCGATCCTTCAAACCACAAAAGCCCACCTCAAACGCCTTGCAACCCGCCAAGGCCGCCAACTCCCGGGCAACATACTCGGTATTGTCGCCAGACTTCTCAAGACGCACGCACAAGTGCTCACCGGCCCCTCCATGCACGGAACCTGGCAATTCAGAATCTGGCCAGAGTCTCTCTGTAACCCGGAAATCCTCAGGAACCGACTTTAACTGCGCCTTGCCCGGGCGCTTACCTGAAGATGTGGGCCACTCAAGACGCCAACGGGGCGCACCGTTATCCTGACTCACATGGCCACCGGTTCGAGCAAACACACTGCCTGGCAGGCAATGCCCTCACCGCGCCCGGTAAAGCCAAGCTTCTCCGTGGTGGTGGCTTTCACACTCACCCGATTCACCGGCACCCCCAGATCCTCAGCAATATTGAGACGCATCGCCTCCACATGAGGTGCCATCTTCGGCGCCTGGGCAATAATCGTGGTATCCACATTCACCACAGCAAAGCCTTCCTCCAATACCCGCCGCATCACCCGACGCAACAGATCCCGGCTATCGGCCCCCGCCCACTCGTCGCTGGTGTCCGGAAAAAAATGCCCGATGTCACCCAGCGCCACCGCACCGAGCAGGGCATCCGCCAGTGCATGCAACAGCACATCGCCATCCGAATGGGCTTTCAGGCCATGACTATGGGGAATCTCAACACCACCCAGAATGACAGAACTGCCCTCACCAAAGGCATGGACATCAAAGCCCTGACCAATGCGCATCATCGTCTCCGAGAAAAACAGAAATAAACAAGAGGCGGGAAAACCCTACAGCCGACCCAGAATAAACTCGGCCAGCGCAAGGTCCGACGGCACCGTAACCTTCAGATTATCCGGCCGCCCTTCCACCAGAACAGGCATCTTACCGGAAAACTCCATCGCAGAGGACTCATCGGTAACCCCGTGACCACTTTCCAGACAGGATTCAAGAGCGGCCCTGAGCGCACCAAACCGAAACATCTGCGGTGTCAACGCCCGCCACAACCGACTCCGATCCACCGTCTGCGCCACCTCTGGCGGAATGCCGTCATCCGCCAGCTTCAAAGTATCCGCCACCGGCGCCGCCAGCAGCCCGCCAACCGGGTGCTCAGACAGCGTATCGATCAGATTGGAAAGATCATCGGCATGCAAACACGGCCGCGCCGCATCGTGCACCAACACCCAATCCGACTCATCCGCCTGCTCCGCCAGCGCATGCAACGCCGAAAGCACCGAATCCGCCCGTTCCTTGCCACCAGTACAGGTCTGGATACGATCGTTTCTGGAGGATTCACTATCCGGCCACCAGTGATCCGCCGGGTTCAACGGCACCATGCAGCCCTTTAACGGCGCGTTATCCAGTAAACGGGAGAGGGTAATATCGAGGATAAAGCGGTTATTGATCTTGAGGTACTGCTTGGGACATTCAGCTTTCATGCGCTGGCCGATGCCGGCAGCAGGAACAACAAGCCAAAGTTGAGGTTTCATAATCGGAAGGCCCGCACTGTGTCAGGAGAGCGCCGGGGAGTGTCTCTCCGGGAATTTCGAAGGCCATGGATGGCCTGAGAGAAGCGCACATGGATGTGCTCGTAGCGGTTCCCGGAGAGACACTCCCCGGTGCTCGGAACACCCAAAGCTGAAATCAGTTCTCGACCACGAGAAAAAACGTCTCGTCTTCACGAATAAGCCCAAGATTCATGCGGGCACGCTCTTCCACCGCCCCCTGCTCGTTACGAAGATTCCGCACCTCCGCATAAAGCCGGTCATTACGCCCCGCCAACCCGGCATTCTCCGCCCGCTGCTCAGCAATCGCCTTCTCCAACGACCAAACCTGCGCAAAGCTACCCTCCCCGACCCACAGGCGAACCTGCAGCAGGAGAATCAGCACTACCAGAATGGCCCAAAGCGTTTTCATGCCAAATCAGCTCAGAAAATAACCAGATTTATCGAAAGAGTCGAAGGTCAAGTATAGACCTTATAGTAGATTAGCAACAAATTCTTGTAAGTCACTGTACAAAAAGGCCATCGTGTCCGAATTTTCATCCGGAACGCGATGGCCTTAACATTTTGTTACTTACCAGCGCGCGCTGGCAGACTCAAAAATGTCGCGGGTCTTAACCCTGACCCTTGATCTCGCTCAGGCCACGGTAAGGTGCCTTACCTTCCAGCGCCTCTTCAATACGCAGCAGCTGGTTGTACTTGGCAACCCGGTCTGAGCGGCACAGAGAACCGGTCTTGATCTGGCCGGCGCAGGTCGCAACCGCCAGGTCAGCAATGGTGGTGTCTTCCGTTTCACCGGAACGGTGAGAAATCACCGCCGTGTAGCCGGCGTCCTGAGCCATCTTGATGGCATCCAGAGTTTCAGACAGGCTACCGATCTGGTTGAACTTGATCAGGATGGAGTTACCAACGCCCTTCTCGATGCCCTGCTTCAGGATCTTGGTGTTGGTGACAAACAGATCATCACCAACCAGCTGCACCTTGCTGCCCAGCTTGTCAGTCAGGATCTTCCAGCCATCCCAATCGCTTTCGTCCATGCCATCCTCGATGGACACAATCGGATAACGCTCACACAGGCCTGCCAGGTAATCGGCGAAGCCTTCGGAATCAAAGCTCTTGCCTTCACCAGACAGCTGATACTGACCGTCTTTGTAGAATTCCGAAGAGGCACAATCCAGCGCCAGGGTCACATCTTTGCCCAGCTCATAGCCAGCGTCTTCAACAGCTTGCTTGATCGCAGCCAGGGCCGCTTCGTTGGACGGCAGGTTCGGCGCAAAACCACCCTCGTCGCCCACCGCTGTGTTCAGGCCCTGAGACTTCAACACTTTCTTCAAACTGTGGAAGATCTCTGCGCCTACACGCAGGGCCTCTGCAAAGCTCTTCACAGCAACCGGCTGAACCATGAACTCCTGGATGTCCACGTTGTTATCCGCGTGCTCACCACCGTTCAGGATGTTCATCATCGGTACCGGCATGGAGAATTCGCCGGGAGTGCCGTTGATATCAGCAATGTGTGCATACAGCGGCCTCTTCAGAGAAACAGCAGCCGCCTTGGCCGCTGCAAGGGAGACTGCCAGAATGGCGTTGGCGCCCAGGTTGGCCTTGTTCTCGGTGCCGTCCAGATCCAGCATAATCTGGTCCAGACCACGCTGATCCGCAGAATCTTTACCGACCAATGCATCACGAATCTTGCTGTTTACCGCATCAACCGCTTTCAGGACGCCCTTACCCAGATAACGAGAAGCATCACCATCACGCAGCTCCAACGCCTCGCGGGAACCGGTGGATGCACCAGAAGGCGCACAAGCGGTGCCGATGGTGCCGTCTTCCAGAATAACATCGGCTTCAACGGTAGGGTTGCCGCGGGAATCCAGAACCTCACGGGCTTTGATGTTGGCAATCTTGGTCATTCGATTGTTTCTCCAGTCTTAACTTTTAATTTGGTGCCGGAGCGAACAACTGGAAAGCCTTGGCGAAAACCGCTACGAGCACATCCATGTGCGCTTCTCTCAGGCCATCCTTGGCCTTCGAAATTTTCGCCAAGGCTTTCCAGTCATTCGCTCTCGTAGTCCGCAGTATGCCGTCAGGTTTGGCGACTTCAGGAATATGCGGTCGTTCAAATAGCCGACACCGCCAATCAGGCGGTGTCGATAGGTTTAAAACTTTTCACCAGATCGTCTACAGCTTTCACCCGCTGCAGGAACTGCTCCAGCTGGCTCAGGCGCAAAGCGCACGGGCCGTCGCACATGGCCTTGTCCGGGTCCGGATGGGCCTCCAGGAACAAGCCTGCCAGGCCTTGAGACATACCCGCCAGCGCCAGGTCGGTAACCTGCGCACGCCGGCCACCAGCTGAGTCTGCTCGTCCGCCGGGCATTTGCAACGAATGGGTCACATCGAACATCACCGGCACATTCATCGATTTCATGATGCCAAAGCCCAGCATGTCCACCACGAGGTTGTTATAACCGAAGCTGCTGCCGCGCTCACACAAGATAACCTTGTCGTTGCCGGCTTCTTCACACTTGGTGATGATGTGCTTCATTTCCTGGGGCGCCAGGAACTGGGCTTTCTTGATGTTGATGACCGCGCCAGTTTTGGCCATGGCCACCACCAGATCGGTCTGGCGGCTCAGGAATGCCGGCAACTGGATGATGTCACAGACTTCCGCCGCAGGCGCTGCCTGCTCCGGCTCGTGCACGTCAGAAATGATCGGCACACCAAACTTGCTTTTGATGTCTGCCAGGATCTGCAACCCCTTCTCGAGGCCAGGGCCCCGGAAGGAGTTGATAGACGAGCGGTTGGCCTTGTCGAAGGACGCTTTAAAAACATACGGGATGCCAAGACGACCGCAGACATCCACGTACTTTTCAGCAACCTCAAAGGCAAGTTCACGGGACTCAAGTACGTTCATACCACCGAACAATACGAACGGGTTGTCGTTGGCAACCTCAATGCCCGAGACGTTTACCTTGCTCTGCGCCATGCTCAGGATCCTTTCCGGTTGGCCAGTGCCGCCTCAACAAAGCCTTTGAACAGCGGGTGGCCATCGCGCGGTGTTGAGGTGAATTCCGGGTGGAACTGGCATGCCACGAACCACGGATGTTCCGGCGCCTCAACGACTTCCACCAGCTTGCCATCTGCGGAACGACCAGAGATTTTCAGGCCGGCTTCCTCAAGGCTGGGCAGGAAGTGGTTGTTGACTTCATAGCGGTGGCGATGGCGCTCGCGAATGGTTTTCTTGCCATAGCAGGCAGCGATCGTGGAGCCGTCTGTCAGTATGCAATCCTGCGCACCCAGGCGCATGGTACCGCCCAGATCAGAAGCCTCGGTGCGCGCTTCGGTAGCACCACTGGCATCCAGCCATTCGGTGATCAGCCCAACCACCGGCTCCGGGGTGTGCTCGCGGAATTCGGTACTGTGGGCGTCTTTCAGGCCGGCCACGTTGCGGGCGTATTCGATAACCGCCACTTGCATACCCAGGCAGATGCCCAGATACGGAACCTTGTTTTCACGGGCGTACTGAACGGTGCGGATCTTGCCTTCCACGCCCCGTTCGCCAAAACCGCCCGGCACCAGGATGGCATCGGCGGATTCCAGCACACGGGTGCCATCACGCTCGATGTCTTCGGAGTCAATGTAGTTGATATTGACCTTGGTGCGGGTCTTGATGCCGGCGTGCAGCAGGGATTCAATCAGCGACTTGTACGCATCCAGCAGCTCCATGTACTTGCCGACCATGGCAATGGTGACTTCCTGCTGCGGATTCATCAACGATTCCACAACGGCATCCCACTCGCCCAGGTCTGCTTCACGGGCATCCAGGCCGAAGCGCTCGATGACCAGCTGGTCCAGGCCGTATTCGTGCAGCATGCGCGGAATGGCATAGATGGACTTGGCGTCCTGCATCGGGATAACCGCCCGCTCTTCCACGTTGGTGAACAAGGCAATCTTGCGACGGGAGCTGGCATCCACTTCGTGCTCGGAGCGGCACAGCAGGATATCCGGCTGCAGGCCGATGGAGCGCATTTCTTTTACGGAATGCTGGGTCGGCTTGGTTTTGATCTCGCCGGCGGTCGCGATGTAAGGTACCAAAGTGAGGTGCATGAACAGCGCGCGCTGCGAACCTACTTCCACCTTCAGCTGACGACAGGCCTCCAGGAACGGCAGGGATTCGATATCCCCGACCGTGCCGCCCACTTCGATCAGGGCCACGTCGGAGCCGGCTGCGCCTTCCACCACACGGCGTTTGATTTCGTCGGTAATGTGCGGGATCACCTGCACGGTACCGCCAAGATAATCACCGCGACGCTCTTTACGGATAACTTCTTCGTACACCCGGCCGGTGGTGAAGTTATTGCGCTTGCTCATGGGGGTACGAATAAAGCGCTCGTAGTGGCCCAGGTCGAGGTCGGTTTCCGCGCCGTCTTCGGTGACAAAAACCTCACCGTGCTGGAACGGGCTCATGGTGCCGGGGTCCACGTTGATGTACGGGTCCAGCTTGAGAATAGTGACCTTCAGGCCGCGTGCCTCGAGGATGGCTGCCAGTGAGGCAGACGCAATACCTTTGCCTAATGAGGACACGACACCGCCGGTGACGAAAATATAACGCGTCATGCAGATTCCGTGATTATCTGGTTCGGTGAAGGAGGGAGATTGTTCATCTCAAGATGGGTCGCCAGACTACCAGAAAGCCCCCCTGTACTCAATCACAATCCCTCTCCACAATCAGCCGCCAGCCGGCGGCAGGGGCGCTTCCCGAGTATTGTTCAGAACACCACAAATCGCCAACGGCAATCAGCTCACTGGCACCGGGTGTTTCGTGGTAAACCAGCGGCAGTAAAGCCCTCTCCCAGGGCGGCACTCCTTGTTCCTGCAACCAGGTTTTCAACGATCGAGAGTGCCCGCCCTCCTCAAAGCGAAGCCTTTCGCCGCCCTGCCTCGTAGATACCCGTATTGGCGGGGGCGCTGCTTCCGGTGTAGTGGCTGTTGGCGTGAGCCGTAGTGTCCAGGGGCCCCATTGCAGCGTGCGGCCGGGCTCAAGGCCAGCGGAGTGCGCCGGCACTTCCACGTTTGGCACCAGGTACAGGTAGCCCCGATATCGCCGCAAACTGAAACCATCACCACGAATCTCCGGCGTCCGGTCTTCGCCGGCCTGAACCAACTCCGCCAGCGACTGATCCCAATCTGCCAGGGCAGGCATTTTCAAACCCTGCCGGTGAATCCACCATCGAACCAGATTTCTCTGCTCCAACGGGCTCAGGGCCTGAATCGACGCCAGTCGGAGCTGACCTGAATCAGAACACATCTGCCACTGCAGTTCCGCCAGCCGATGACTGAGCGTATCGCTTTCGGCGCAGGCCCTGGCACTGTGCTCCATCCGTTTCAGCAGGCCAGGCCAGCGCTCCTTGAGCCCCGGCAGCACAGCGTGGCGCAGGTAATTGCGATCAAATGCCAGGCTGGTATTGCTGGGATCTTCCACCCAGGAGAGACCGACATCCCGGGCAACCTGCTCCAGCCGGTCACGGCTTACCGCCAGCCAGGGTCGAAACAGGGCTCCCTGGCCAAGACGGCGGCTTTCAGGCATGCCCGCCAGACCCGTTACACCGGTTCCCCGGAGCAAACGAAACAGCACCGTTTCGACCTGATCGTCTGCGTGGTGGGCCATCAACAACAGGTCGCCAGCCCCCAGTACCCGCCGGAACACGTCATATCGGGCCAGCCTGGCCGCCTCCTCAAGACCACCGGAGCCAGACTCGCCCACTGCAACGTCCACACGCTCAACCAGGAGGGGAACAGACAACCGCTCACAGAGCGACCGGCAGAACTGCTCTGTCTGCCGATGATTAGGCTGCAGTTGATGATTGATGTGCAAAGCACAGACATTACGGTGGCAGGCTGCCGCCACATGCAATAATAAGACCGAGTCCAGGCCACCACTGAGGGCGACCAGGATGCGGGAGCTGTCAGGGAGTGAGCTGACCGGCCCGCGCAAGTCGTCGGGCCAGCCAGATTCCCGGGCGGTGTTACCGCCCGCTTTCATATTTGGTAAGGCGCTCGTACCGGCGGGACACCAATTCGTCCAGAGGTAACCGGCTCAGTTCCGCGACACCCTTGGCCAACCTGGCCTTCAGGGTTTCAGCCATCCTTTCCGGATTACGGTGAGCACCGCCCAGAGGCTCTTCAATCACATTGTCGGCAACACCCAGTTCTTTCAGGCGCTGGGCGGTGACACCCATGGCCTCGGCAGCCTGGGCTGCATACTCGGCGCTTTTCCAGAGAATGGAAGCGCAGCCTTCCGGCGAAATAACGGCATAGGTGGAGTACTGCAGCATATTCAGCTGATCACACACACCAATGGCCAGGGCACCACCGGAACCGCCCTCACCGATCACTGTAGAGATAATCGGCGTTTTCAACCGGGACATGACCGCCAGGTTGAAGGCAATGGCCTCACTCTGGCCACGCTCTTCGGCGCCGATACCAGGGTAGGCACCCGGCGTGTCAATGAAGGTGAGGATTGGCATCTTGAAACGCTCGGCCATTTCCATCAGGCGCAGGGCCTTGCGGTAACCTTCCGGGCGAGGCATGCCGAAGTTGCGCTTGACCTTGTCACGCACTTCGCGGCCTTTCTGATGGCCGATCACCATTACTGGCTTGTTGTCCAGCCGGGCGGTACCACCAACAATGGATAAATCGTCGGCGTAGCGGCGATCGCCGTGCAGCTCGTCGAAATCTTCGAAAATCAGATCAATGTAATCCTGAGTGTAGGGCCGGCGCGGGTGCCGGGCCAAACGGGCAACATCCCAGGACTGCAAATCAGAAAATATGCTTTCTGTCAGACTGACACTCTTCTTCTTCAACCGACTGATTTCATCGGTGATATTGATGTCGGTGTCGTTGCCCACCATGCGAAGCTCTTCAATCTTGGCTTCCAGGTCGGCGATCGGCTGTTCGAAATCAAGGTAATTAGGGTTCATGATGTTCCATCATTTGATTGCCAGGCAGGTTTCACCCCACCAAAACCAGAATTTGGGACAAAGATAGCAGTGCAACCGGCACAGCTAAAGCGGACATTGGTATTAATCATAGACCAGTTCCACGGACTTCTCGCCTACCAGGTGTCTGAGCTCGAACAACAGGTTGTCATCCGGCTGTACTCGCCAGGACTCACCCAGCTCAATGCGGGTTCTGGCCTCAGCACTGCTGTATTCAATCCACACCGGGCTGCCTTCGTTGCGGAACGGGCGCAGGGTATCGTCCAGTTTGTCCAGCAGCCCGTTCTGCAACTGTTCCGCGTGCAGCGCCAGCCGGATGCCACGGCTGAACTGCTGCCTCGCGGTGGCCACGTCCATCACTGAACTGACGCGCATTTTCATTTGCCCGGAGTAGTCATCGTGGCTGACCTGCCCCTCCACAACGATCACCTGATCTGACTGCAGCAGTTCCCGGTTCTCGAAAAACGCCTCAGAGAACAGGGTGGCTTCTATCCGAGCACTGCGGTCATCCAGTGTAATAAAGCACATGGTGGAACCCGTGCGGGTTTTCATGGTGCGCTGGGCAACCACCAGGCCAGCCACCCGCTGGGGTGACTTGTTGGGCTTCAGATCCGCGATGGAGTTACGGACAAAACGCCGGACTTCCCGCTCGTATTCATCAAACGGATGGCCCGTAAGATAGATACCAAGGGTATCCTTCTCGCCCTTCAGGCGTTCTTTTTCAGGCCACTCCCGCACATGGGCCACATCGGCGTAGGGGTCTTCACCCTCACCGCTGCTCTCCAGCATTTCGCCAAACATATCCATCATGCCGGCGGCATCGTTTCGGGATTGCTGGTCTGCCTGCTGCACGGCCTTGTCGATACTGGCCATCAGCTGCGCGCGCCCGGCACCCAGTTTGTCCATGGCCCCGGCCCGGATCAGCGCCTCCATGGCACGCTTGTTGACCTTCTTCAGGTCAACCCGGCGGCAGAAATCGAAAATATCCTGGAACGGGCCGTCTTTGGCGGCCTCCACAATGCTATCAATCGGGCCCTCACCCAACCCTTTGATGGCGCCAAGACCATAAACAATCTGCCCGTCGTCATTGACGGTAAAGGTGTAAGCGGACCGGCTGACGTCCGGCACCAGCAGGTCCAGCTTCATGTTCCGGCACTCTTCCACCAGCGTGACCACCTTATCGGTGTTCTGCATATCGGCGGTGAGTACTGCGGCCATGAATTCGGCCGGGTAGTGGGCCTTGAGCCACAGGGTCTGATACGACACCAGAGCATAGGCGGCGGAGTGGGATTTGTTGAAACCGTAGCCGGCGAACTTTTCCACCAGATCGAAGATGTTCTCCGCCAGGGTTTCATCGATGCCATTATTGGCACAACCCTCCAGGAAGAATGCCTTCTGCTTGGCCATCTCTTCCGGCTTTTTCTTACCCATGGCCCGGCGCAGCATGTCGGCGTTACCGAGGGTGTAGCCCGCCATCACCTGGGCAATCTGCATGACCTGCTCCTGGTAGAGGATAACCCCATAAGTGGGCTCCAATACCGGCTTCAGGCCTTCATACTGATAATCCGGGTGTGGGTAAGACAACGGCTGGCGGCCATGCTTACGGTCGATAAAGTCGTCTACCATGCCCGACTGCAACGGCCCCGGACGAAACAGGGCCACCAGGGCGATCATATCTTCCAGGGAGTCCGGCTGCAGGCGCCGGATCAGATCTTTCATGCCGCGGGATTCCAGCTGGAAAACGGCGGTGGTTTCCGCCTTTTTGAGCAACTCGAAGGAGCGCTTGTCTTCCAGCGGGATGGTGGCAATGTCCAGTTCTGATTGACCCTGCGCCTGTCGGCGCGGGTTAATCATGTGCAAGGCCCACTTGATGATGGTCAGGGTCCGAAGACCCAGGAAGTCGAACTTCACCAGGCCCGCGTCTTCCACATCGCCTTTGTCAAACTGTGTGACCAGGCTGCCGCCTTCGTCGTCACAGTACAGGGGCGAGAAATCGGTAATCTTGGTGGGCGCAATCACCACGCCACCGGCATGCTTGCCGGCGTTACGGCAAACGCCCTCGAGTTTGAGGGCCATCTCCCAGATTTCCTGGGCTTCTTCGTCCTGCTCCAGAAACTCCTTGAGCTGGGGCTCCTGCTCAATAGCCTTGTTGAGCGTCATGCCCACTTCAAACGGAATCAGCTTGGACAGTTTGTCTGCCAGGCCGTAGGACTTGCCCTGTACCCTCGCCACATCCCGCACCACCGCCTTTGCGGCCATGGTACCGAAGGTAATGATCTGGGAAACCGCTTCCCGGCCGTATTTCTCAGCGGTGTATTCGATCACCCGGTCCCGGCCTTCCATGCAGAAATCGACGTCAAAGTCCGGCATGGAAACCCGTTCCGGGTTCAGGAATCGCTCAAACAGCAGGTCGTACTCCAGTGGGTCAAGATCCGTAATCAGCAGCGCGTAGGCCACCAGGGAACCGGCACCGGAACCCCGGCCGGGGCCTACCGGTACACCGTTGTTCTTGGCCCACTTGATAAAGTCCATAACGATCAGGAAGTAGCCGGGGAAGCCCATCTGAATAATGATGTCCAGCTCGAACTTCAGGCGCTTGTAATACTCTTCCCGCTTCTGGTCATACTCCGGATCATCCTTGCTCAGGATGGTTTCCAGGCGCATCTCCAGACCTTCCTCGGACACATGCCGGAAATACTCGTCCATGGTCATGCCATCGGGAATCGGGTAGTTCGGCAGGAAGTATTCGCCCATCCGGACCTTGACCGAACAGCGGCGGGCAATCTCGACCGTGTTTTCAACGGCCTCGGGGATGTCCGAAAACAGTTCGATCATCTCTTCCGCGCTGCGAAGATACTGCTGGTCGCTGAATCGCCGGTCCCGACGGGGGTCATCCAGTGTTCGGCTCTCACCGATACAGACTCGGGCCTCGTGGGCTTCGAAATCGTCCGCCGTCAGGAAGTGCACATCGTTGGTGGCAACCACCGGCAGGCCCAATTCAGCCGCCAGCTCGACGCTCAGGTGCAGGCAATCCTCATCACCTGCCCGCTCGGTACGCTGCAGCTCCAGGTAGTAGCTGCCCGGATACAGATTCTTCCAGTATTGAGCCCGTTCCCGGGCCAGTTCCGGCTTGCCCGCCAGCAGGGCCTTGCCCACATCGCCCATTTTGGCGCCGGAAAGCGCAATCAGACCCGCCGCACGGGCTTCCAGCCAGGCCTTCCGGATAATCGGCTTGCCGTAGCGCTGGCCCTCGGTGTAGCCCAGGGAAATGATTTCGGTAAGGTGCAGATAGCCTTTCTCATCCCGCGCCAGCAACGTGAGCCGGAACGGGTTTTCCGGCTCATCAGGATTTTCCAGCCAAAGATCGGCACCGATAATCGGCTTCACACCAGCACCCATGGCCGCCTTATAAAAGCGCACCAGCGAGCACATATTGGATTGTTCGGTGAGGCCCACCGCCGGCATGCCCAACTCGGCCACACGGCTAATCAGTGGCTTGACCCTTACCAGGCCATCCACCATGGAGTATTCGGAGTGTACGCGAAGATGTACGAACGTCTGTGCCATGGTCAGCTACCGATCAGTTGCATCAGATCTTCTTCGGTTTGGGGACCAAAGCGTGTTTCTATCAGTTTGCCCGCCGGGTCCACCACGAACGTGGCGGGCAGTGCCATCGGCATCTTCCAGCCAAAGTCGGGGCCCGGATCCTGGCCCAGCATGGTGAATTCAATGCCCATTCTCTGGCCCAGGTCCACAAGCGCAGCGCCTTCAACGCCGTCAAAATTGACGCCCAGCACCGAAATTCTCGGTGACTTGTCGAGGTGATTCAACTCAGGAATCTCCTCCAGGCAGGGCTTGCACCATTCGGCCCAGTAGTTCACCAGCACCCATTGGCCACGGTAACTGTCCCAGTCCACCGCCACACCATCGGCACGTTGCAACTCCGTTCTCTCGCAACCCGCCAGGGCCAGCACCATAATAGCGGCTGGAATCAGCAGCAAGCGCCTGGGCCATTCAGAAAGCTTGGGGCGGGGAACGGACGGGTACCGAGGGTACTGCAAGGTAAATCCTCCTGTTAGACTACGGCCCTCATTAAAGACCGTACTCATCACTGTTAACCGGGCATGACCATGACAGAACCAACCCGCATTTTCCATAACCCACGGTGTTCAAAATCACGCCAGACCCTTGAGCTGCTTCAGCAAAAGGGTGTCGAGCCGGAGATTATACGCTACCTCGAGACACCACCGACAGAGCAGGAACTGTTACACATTCTTGATCTTCTGGGTTGTGAACCCCGCCAGCTGATGCGTACCAAGGAATCCGAGTACATAGAACTTGGCCTGAACGCCCCGGAACTGACCAGAGAAGAGCTGGTCAAGGCCATGGTAAATACCCCGAAACTGATCGAACGCCCTATCGTTCTGGCCAATGGAAAGGCAGCCCTCGGGCGTCCGCCAGAGAACGTACTGGATATTCTTTGAGCCATCCCCTGGAGCAGACATGAGCAACGCTACACCGTACGTTCTTGTGCTTTACTATAGCCGCAACGGCCAGACCGCCGAGATGGCCAACCAGATTGGCCGCGGCGTCGCCCGAGCGGATGGCATTGAGGCGAAAATCCGCACGGTTCCACCAGTGTCACCAGACACCAGCGCCAGCATGCCCCCGGTGCCGGACAGCGGCGCCCCTTATACCACCCGTGAAGATCTCGCAAACTGCGCCGGGCTGGCCCTGGGCAGCCCTACCCGGTTTGGCAATATGGCGGCCCCGCTCAAACACTTTCTCGATGGTACCGGCGATTTGTGGCTTAACGGCAAGCTGGTTGGTAAACCTGCTGGCGCCTTCACCTCTACCGGCAGCCTGCATGGCGGCCAGGAAACCACGCTGCTGACCATGATGATGCCATTGCTGCACCACGGCATGGTACTGTGCGGGCTGCCTTACTCCGAGAGTGCCCTGAATGAGACCTCGACCGGCGGCACGCCTTACGGCCCCACCCACTGGGCAGGTACCGGTGCACAGCAGGCGCTGAGTGACCATGAAAAGGCCCTGTGCCAGGCCTTTGGTGAGCGCCTTGCCCGGCTGGCGCTCAAACTTGCCGGTTGATCACCGCCAGCATCCAAACTTTCAACCACCCGGAACCTTTTATGCTCAAAAACGAAAAAGCAAAAACCACGGCCCGCATAACCATTGCGCTGTACCTTGCGGTATTGGCCACACTGCTGTTAACAACATTCTATCCGGCGCCAGTGGAAGGCGTGTCCATTCCCCTGATGTTGACGGTGAAACTGTTACCCCTGCTGGCGTTTGCAGTACCGGTATTCCGGGGGCACAATCGCGGGTACATCTGGATGGCCTTCGTGGTGATTTTTTACTTCACCCAGGCCGTGGTCTCCGCCTGGCTGAGCGAAGGCGCCCCAGGCCCGATGATTCTCACAGTGCTTACATTCCTACTGTTCACCGTCGCCATGGTTCACCTGAAAGTAAACCGGCCGGTTGCCAACTGAGTGCCCATAACACCCGGAGAGCACAACGATGGCTGATCAAACGCCCCCCATGCCAGCACCACCACATCGGCACACCCTCACCCTGCGAGACATCTGCTCTGCCCTGGTGGAAAGTGGCGAAATCAGCCAGCAGGATGCTGAGAAGGTGCTCACGGCCAACCTGGGGGCCGCTACCCAGGACGGACGAACTTCTCCGCGGCACCCCCTGGAACTAGTTGCCATTGCCGGCATTACCAGCCTCAGGGATGGCCGAACCCTGGATCTTGATCGGCTGACCAGCTGGCTGGCCCGATGGGCGGGCCAGGATTACTACCACATAGACCCGCTCAAGATCGACACGCCGGCCATCGCCCGGGTGATGTCCTACGCCTTTGCCCAGCGCCACGGCATTCTGGCGGTAGAGATACGCCAGGATGAAGTGCTGATTGCCAGCACAGAACCATTCAAGACCGAATGGGAAAGCAACCTTCGACAGGCCATTCGCAAGGACATTCGCCGTGTCGTTGCCAACCCGGAAGACATCCGGCGCTACACGGTGGAGTTCTACCAGCTCGCCAATTCCGTGAGCAAGGCCAGCGGCAGCCAGGCCCCGGGTGCCGCCAGCAATCAGAATTTCGAACAACTGCTGGACATAGGTACCAACGAAAACCCGGATGCCAATGACCAGCACGTGGTCAAGATTGTCGACTGGTTGTTGCAGTATGCCTTTGACCAGCGCGCTTCAGACATTCACATCGAACCACGCCGGGCGGTCACCCAGGTGCGTTTTCGTATTGATGGCGTGTTGCATAACGTCTATGAGTTTCCGGAACATGTCGGGGTGGCTGTCACCAGCCGTCTGAAAATTCTGGGGCGCCTGAATGTGGCCGAGAAACGCCGGCCCCAGGACGGCCGGATCAAAACCCGGAAACCCGATAACAGCGAGGTGGAGTTGCGCCTGGCCACCATGCCCACCGCCTTTGGCGAGAAGATGGTGATGCGGATTTTTGATCCGGAGGTGCTGCTGAAATCCTTCGAGCAGTTGGGCTTCAGTAAAGAAGACCGGGAGCGCTGGCAGGCCATGACCGCCCGCCCCCATGGCATTGTACTGGTAACCGGCCCTACCGGTTCCGGTAAGACCACCACCCTGTACTCCACCCTCAAACAGCTGGCGTCGCCGGAACTGAACATCTGTACCATTGAAGACCCCATTGAGATGGTGGAGCCAGCGTTCAACCAAATGCAGGTGCAGACCAATATCGACCTGACGTTCGCCCACGGCGTTCGGGCCCTGTTACGGCAAGACCCGGACATCATCATGATTGGTGAAATCCGCGACCTGGAAACCGCCGAGATGGCGGTACAGGCAGCGCTGACCGGCCACCTGGTGCTCTCCACCCTGCACACCAACGACGCCCCGAGTGCCATTACCCGACTGATGGAACTGGGCATCCCGCCCTACCTGATCCGGGCCACGGTGCTGGGGGTGATGGCCCAGCGCCTGGCCCGCACCCTGTGCCCCCACTGCAAGGCTCCGGGTGAGGCCGACGAGCAGGCCTGGCAAACACTGACCCGCCCCTGGAAAGCGCCGGTTCCCCGTCAGTTCTATCATCCGGTGGGCTGCCTCGAATGCCGCAATACCGGCTATATGGGCCGCGCCGGGGTCTATGAAATCATGACGCTCTCCGACCACCTGACTCGCCAGATCAATGATCACTGCGAACTCGAGCAGTTAAGGCTGGACGCCTACAAAGAAGGCATGAAATCCCTGCGCCTCAGTGGCGCACAGAAAGTGGCCGCCGGCCAGACCACGGTGGAAGAAATCCTGCGGGTGACCCCGGAAAGCCAGCGCTGAACCCGCATCAACCCGGGCGCAGACCGCACTGCTCCAACAGTTCCTGCCAGTGCCGGGTGTGCTGCATCATGGCCTGGTCCAGCTCCCGCCAGAGGCTGACTTCAGCATCGGCTGACAAATGACGCTGGTACCAGTCCTGAAAGCTCGCCGGCATAACGGCAGTTTGCTGGTCCGCCAGCTCCGCCAGAGCCCCGATCAGCGAATCCCGGGCCCGGCTGACATCGCTCATGTAGGGCTGGATTTCACCAATGTACACATTGAAGAAGAAATTTCGGACGATTTCTGATTGATTATTCGGCCGGCCATTCAGACATAATGGACGCTCATCAAGGCGCGCTTTCAGGGTCTCTGTTCCTGCATTGAGGGTTGCAATCAACAGCCGGGCGCTGTTGATCACCTGCCCGGCGCGAAACTCCGATTGCCAGCGTTGGTGCACTCCGCCAAGTGCATCGAGGGGAACATCGAGCTGCTGGACCGACAAATCGGATACGGCCCGGTTCAACTGGCCCAGGTCCCGCACCAGATCAGACACCGGGTTTCCCTCCGCGGCCACCGGATAAAACCCTTTGGACAGAGTCAACAAGCGCTCAATCTCTTCCGTTCCCCAGGTCGCATTCCATATGGCCACCGGCAATGATGCCCGCTTGCTCTCGACCGCATCCTGGAGGGTTTTCTCCAGGCGCTCGTCGTCGATCTCTGCCATGCAATCTTCCGCGGCTCGGATAAACCGGACTTCATAACGCAGCCGGTTAAGAGGCTGCATCACCCGGCCCATCACCGAGTTTCGCTCGCCAACCACATACTGAAGTTCACACCCGTACAGCGACAGAAAGTCCAGCATGCCCAGATCCAGCTCAGGCATATCAAGTACACGTTCGCGGCGACGGGGTACGGTGGAGGCAGGGGGAAGATCAGAGGGAACCGATACCGATGGCGTATCCAGCACCCGGGCAAGGCGCTCCAGGTACTCTTCCATCATCGGCTCGGCTTCGGAGAACGGATTGCAGCCGGCCAGAAACAAGGTACAAACACCCGGAATAAGCCACTTCAGACATGAACTACCGGGCATTCGACCACCTCCTAACGTTTACGCAGTAGCGCGTCTACCTCCGCAAAATCACGGGCAACAGGCCGACCAGTGTCAGGAAGCTCCCCATCACGCACCAGCCAGACGGTTTTAAGCCCAGCTTCCTCAGCCGCCGAGAGCTCGGCTTCCACGTCCGACAGGAACAGAACGGTCGCCGGCTCTACACCTAGCTCGGCAAGAATATTGCGGTAAGACTGTGCTTCTTTTTTGCCGCCCACACCGGTATCGAAGTATCCGGAGAAAAACGGCGTAAAGTCGCCTTCGTTACTGAAACCAAAAATCAGTTTCTGTGCCTTCACAGAACCAGAGGAATATACGAACAGCCTTAGGCCCCGATCATGCCAGCGCTGAAGATAATCCGCCGCATCCGGATAGATATCGCCCTTCAGCTCTCCGCTGTGATATCCCTGCTCCCAGACCATGCCCTGCAGTGCTTTGAGCGGCCCTTCTTTGCGATCCTCGGATATCCAGGCCTGGAGGACATCAATCAGGCCCTCCACATCTTTACTGTCGACACCACTTTTTTCTGCGACCAGAGCCAGCTGTTCAGCCACAGCCGGCGTGGTGTGATGGTTCGTGCGGATAAATTCCGGCAAGTGTTTACTGGCGTAGGGAAACAGCACATCGTGCACGAATGAGATCGAGCTGGTCGTGCCCTCTATATCGGTCAGAACTACCCGAATCATCCTGCCACTCCCGCAAGCCCTTCGTAACGGGGCAGTCGACTGGCGATATCCTCGCCGGTAAAGCTCGCAACCCAGCCTTCCGGGTTGGTGAACAGGCGAATGCAAGTGAATTGCGGCTCTGGCCCCATATCAAACCAGTGGCGTGTGCCATCCGGTACACTGATCAAATCGTTCTGCTGGCACAGCAGGGCATACACCTGGTCGCCAAAGTGCAGATAGAACAGGCCCTGGCCCCGCACGAAAAACCGCACTTCATCCTCGCTGTGGGTATGCTCGTCCAGAAACTTCTGGCGGAAGGCTTCCTTTTGGGGGTTGTCCGGGTTCAGGCTGATCACATCGGCCGTCTGGAAACCGCATTCCTGCTTCAGCCGCGCAACTTCTTCGCTGTAGGCTTCCAGAATCTGCTCCTGGCTGGCATCCGCCGGCAGATCACGGGTTGGCCACTGTTCGAAACGCACTCCGTGGCGGGCGAGCGCATCACCGATAGCCCCCGGGTCGGTCATCACGGTGTGGGCCTCGTCCGGCTGGCTCTGGTGAAATATGCTCAGGGTAGTCATGGGCGGACCCTCATGGTTTCAAGTTCACATTCAAAGAGAAATTCGAAGGCTTCGACATGGCGCAGGCAATCCGCCATGGTCTTACCCCAGGTATACAGGCCGTGGCCGCGAATCAGGTAACCGGGTTGTTCAGGATGGGCCAGAAACCAGGCCCGGGTGTCCTCGGCCAACGCCGGAATATCCTGAGTGTTGTCGAAAACCGGAATGCTCAGTGCACCCTCATGGGTCTCAACACCGGAAAACGCCTTCTGCAATTCGTAGCCTTCCAGCTCCAGCGCCTGACCCGCAGCAATCAGCCGACTCAATACTGTGGCTTTTACGGAATGGGTGTGCAAGACGGCACCAACCTCCGGGAACACCCGGTAAAGCACGGTATGCAACAGGGTTTCTGCGGAGGATTTGCACTGGCTTTGGACCGGCCGGCCGTCAAGATCAACCACCATGACGTCTGCGGCGGTCAGCTGCCCCTTGTGGCGGCCAGACACCGTAATGGCCACATGATCACTGTCGATCCGCGCAGAATAATTGCTGCTGGTGGCAGGCGACCAGCCACGGCCGTAAAGGAACTGACCTGCATCCACGATGGACTGAGCCGCTGTGGCGTATCGGGTTACATCAAACACACGCAATCTCCCGGTTGAAACGTGCCCTGCCGGGCAAGCGATGGCCGCCATTATAGGACGGCCATCGCTCCCCGAAAACCGCTTTGGCTCAAGCCGTCAACGGCAGGCGGCGCTGGCGCTTTCCGGTCAGCGCAAACAGGGCATTGCCTAGGGCGGGAATCACCGGGGGCACGCCCGGCTCACCCACACCGGTCGGGTCTGCCTCACTGTCAACAATATCCACCACCACTTCGGGCGTCTGGTGCATCTGCATCAGGCGGTAGTCGTGGAAATTGCTCTGCCGGATCTCGCCGTTGTCGAAGCTGATCTCGCCGTAGAGCGCGGCGGTCAGGCCAAACAGGATGCCACCCTCGATCTGGTCTTCAACAATCCTGGGATTAACCACCTGGCCGCAATCCACGCTGCAGATCACCTTGTACACCCGTATTTCACCGTTCTCGATTCCGGCTTCAACCACTTGGGCCACATAGGTACCAAAGCTCTTGAACAAGGCGAGCCCCCGGGCGCGACCTTCCGGCGCTGGCTGGCCCCAATCCGCCAGCCGGGCTGCGCGCTCTAGCACCTCGCGATGGCGCGGCTCGGCATCCAGCATTTTCAGGCGGAACTGCAACGGATCTTCACCGGATTCGTGGGCCAGCTCATCCATGAAGGTTTCCACCGCAAACCCGTTGTGGGAATAACCCACCGAACGCCACCAGGTGATGGGCACACCGGGATCGGTGTGGGTATGACGAACGCTGACGTTCTGCACCTGGTAGGGGTATTCAATGGCCCCTTCAATGGCCGAAATATCTTTCGGTGTGGCAATGCCCTCAGCCATCAGCCCTACCCGCCCCAGGGTGTCGTAGAGGAACTTGGGCGCCCAGGGATACTGTGCGGGTGCGGCATTGCGCACGTACCAGTCCAGAACCTGCGGGCCAACGATCTGGTGGTGCCAGCCGGCCAGCTCACCGTCGTTCAGGCTGGCTTTCATCCTGTGCAACATGGCGGGGCGAAGGAAGCCGTGGCGGGTATCTTCTTCCCGGGACCAGATCAGCTTGACCGGAACTTTCAGCTGGTAAGCCACCGCTGCAGCTTCTTCGATATAATCCTGGGTGAGGCGACGGCCAAACCCGCCGCCAAGAAATGTGGTGTGGATGTTTATCTTGCCCGGTGACAGATCGGTATGACGAGCCGCGGCAATGCGCCCCAGGTCTGGCGCCTGGGTGGGTGCCCAGACATCCATTCCACCGTCGCGATACCAGGCCGTGGCGTTCATCGGCTCCATGGTGGCATGAGCCAGGTAGGGCTGCTCGTACTCGGCCTCTACCACCTGTTTTGCACGCTCGGCTGCCTTTTCTACATTTCCCTCACTGCGCTCTTTGACCCCGGGGTCTTTGCTGGCTGCCTGTCGGTAACTTTCAAAAACAGCTTCCGTATTGGTGTCCAACGCGTCGGAGAAATCCCACTCTACTCGCAATTTCTGCTGGGCCTTTCGTGCCTGCCAGTAGCGCTGGGCAACCAGGGCAACGCCGCGTTCCGTGATAAATGCATCGGTTACACCTGGCATACCGAGAACTTCATCGCGGTTGAAGCTGCTGGCCTTGCCGCCGTAACGGGGGCTTCGGGTCATCACCGCATAGACCATGCCCGGAAGCTCAACGTCCATCCCGTAGACGGCGGTACCCGTTGCCTTGGCACGGGCATCCAGCTTGCCGCCTTTGCGGCCGATGTATTTCCATTCGGCGCGGGGTTTGAGGGGCACCTTGCCCCGGATAACTTCCCGGTCCGCCAGCTTCACCAATTGGCCGTAACGTAACGAATCAAGTCCGTTAGGATGCACCACCCGGCCATCCTGGGTAGTGCACTGGTCCGCGTCTACTTCCCACACCCGGGCAGCCGCCATCACCAACATCTGCCGGGCCTGCGCGCCGGCAACCCTCAGCGGCTCCCAGCTTGTGGCCAGGCTGGTACTGCCGCCGGTCAGCTGCAAACCAAACAGGGGGTTTCGGTATTCCGGCGCCACTGGGGCAAACCTGACTTTAATCCTGCTCGGCTCCACATCCAGTTCTTCAGCCACCAGGGTGGTCAAACCGGTGTAGGTGCCCTGCCCCATCTCAACCCGGGCCAGGGTAAAGATGATTTCATCATCACGGGTCAATTCCAGCCAGATATCCGGCTTCCACTCTCCGGTCTCGGGCTGGTACCCGGTCTGGACAGAGGCGCACCCCGGGATAGATACCGCCAGTATCAAGCTGCCTGAAGCACCCGTGCTGACTTTCAGAAAATCACGACGATTCATGGTCATGTCAGGCGTCCTCCCCGGCGGGCTGGTAATGGCCAACCGAACCGGCAACCGCCTCGACGGCGGCGACAATACGGGAATAGGTACCGCACCGGCACAGGTTTCCGGTCATGGCGGTCACAATGTCCTGACGAGATGGCGACGGATTGTTGTTCAGAAGGTGCGCTGCGGTCATGATCTGGCCCGACTGACAGTATCCGCACTGGGGAACGCCCTGATCAATCCAGGCCTGTTGCAACGGGTGCAACTGGCCATCTTCGGACAAACCTTCGATAGTGGTCACGGAAGCGCCGTCTACCGACGCCACCGGTGTTGAACAGGAGCGCGCTGGCTGACCGTTAACATGAACCGTGCAAGCGCCGCACAAGCCGGCACCGCAACCAAACTTGGTGCCCTTGAGCCCAACTTCATCCCGAATCACCCACAACAGAGGCGTATCGGAATCAACATCAACTGTGTGCCTTTGGCCGTTAATCGTCAGGCTGAATGCCATGGGCCTTTCCTTTTATTATTTGCTGGAAGACGAATTCGTTCACTTGATCACTTCTTTGCCATCCTGGTCTACCCAGATCTTGCGATCACCGGTGTTCATTCTGCCATTGGAATCCCAGACTTCACGATCTTTGGTGGCACTCTCCACCTTGCCGTTGTCGTCCCAGATCACCCGGTCTTTGCAACCCGCCAGAGTGAACAGGCCGGCCATAACAATCACCACCAGAGAACCCTTTTTCATCATCAATAACCTCATCAGCTGTTTGAAATGCAGTACCGTGATTCGTTGATCACCGGCGGCCATGCAATTCCCGATTATTCTGTTTGTCCCGGTCGCTCTTGCGAACCATGACATAGACCGCGCCGGTTCCACCATGGTGTTTCTGGGCCGAGTGAAAGGCCAGTACGCTGTCCAGTTCCGGAAGCCACTTCGCCAGGTAGCTTTTCAACTGGGCAATGCCATCGGGGTTGCGCTCACCCTTACCGTGCAAAATGATGACTGAACGCAAGCCGTAGCGCACACAATCGTTGATAAACGCAAATACCTCCCGGCGGGCTTCCTCAACGGTCATCCGGTGCAGATCCAGCCTGGCTTCGATCGGGTACTGCCCCAGCCGGAGCTTGCGGAACACACCATGCTGAATACCGGGCCGCATCCAGCTAAGGACGTCATGGGCCGTCAGCGGCTCAACCATGTCAGAAGTCAGCGGGTTCAGGTCACGAACCGGCTTTTCAACGGCCGCTTTCTGCCGTTCCAGATGCCCGGGCGTCAGCTCCCTGGGGGTCGACACTTGGGCCCGATTGGGTTTCCGAATACGCCGGACATCCTTCATCTCTTCAAGAAACGCCAGGCGTTCATCTTTACTGGTCATGAGCTATCTGTTTCTGGATTGACGAATGTCAGAACTCTACCACCGTGCCGGGCTACCATAAAGAAAAGCCCTGAGACACGTTTCGACCAAAATCGTAGGGCATAACATGGCTCCGCTGAACTACACTGCAAGCGGACAACAATAACTACGGAACAGCGGCGAAGGCCGACCAACTCCGACCCACGACGGATTGCGATATGGCAGCAGCGAACCAGGACACATCCCGCCCCCAGAACACCCGAGCCATCATGACATTTCTGCGGGAACATGCACCTTTTTCCAGCATGGATGACACCCACCTGGCCCATTTTGCTGAACATGCCACCCTGAGATTCTACGCCGATGAAGACGTGGTGCTCTCGCCGGATGACGGCGTAGTAAAGCGCTTTTACATCGTTAAACAAGGCCGTATTCGGGGCGAACGCCACAACGAAAAAGAGGATCGGGCAGAAACCACCTTCGAAATCAGCCAGGGCGAATGCTTTCCGCTGGCTGCCCTGATTGGCGAGCGTCCTACCCGTACCCTGCACCGGGCCTCCGGAGACACCTTCTGCCTGAGCATTGAACAAAAAGCGTTCATCACCCTGTTCTCCGAAAGCGAACCCTTCCGGGACTTCTGCCTGCGCGGTGTCAGCAGCCTGCTGGATCAGGTCAACCAGCGCATCCAGTCCAAGGCGATGGCCTCGATCGGGTCCAGCAATAGCCTGGATACCCCGCTTGAACGTTACGCCCTGCGCAATCCCATCGTTTGCTCGCCTGACCTGCCGGTGCGCAAGGCGGTGGCCCGCATGCATGAGAATAATGTCGGCAGCATCATTATTACGGATGACAACCGCCACCCCAAGGGCATCTTCACGCTGCGCGATTTGCGCACCATGATTGCCGAGGAACGAGGCCCCCTCGACACCCCTATCCGGCAGGTCATGACAGCAGATCCCTGCTGTTTACCCTCAACAGCCGATGCCTTTGAAGCCGCCATGTTGATGGCCGAGCACCACTTTGCACATCTGTGCGTGGTCGATGAGGAAAATCATCTGATTGGGGTGGTCTCCGAGCGGGACCTGTTCTCCCTCCAGCGCGTGGACCTGGTGAACCTGGCCCGGACCATCGGTACAGCCACCCACCTGCGCACGCTGGTGAGCCTGCGCACCGACGTTTCCCGCCTGGTGGATTCCATGCTGGCCCACGGCGCGGACTCCGGGCAGGTGGTCAAGATCATCACCACGCTCAACGATGTGACCGTTCGGCGGGTACTGGAACTGAACCTGAAGAAAAACGATCCCGGTATCCCTTTCACCTGGCTGACCTTTGGCAGCGAAGGCCGGCAGGAGCAAACACTGCTGACCGACCAGGACAACGGCATCCTGTTCGAGACGCCCGAGGGCATGACCGAGGACCAGGTTAGGGAAAAACTGCTGCCGTTCGCACGCAAGGTGAATGATGAATTGGCCGAGTGTGGCTTTACCCTGTGTAAAGGCAACATCATGGCAAGCAACCCGAAACTGTGTCTGAGTGATCGGGAGTGGGATGACTGGTTCGTTCGGTTTATCGACGCCTCCACCCCCCAGAATCTGGTGTACTCATCCATCTTCCTCGATATGCGCTCAGTATTCGGGCCAACGGAGCCATTGCACCGATTGCTGGAGAAAGTTCTGGACAGGATTCGCAAGAACGCCCTGTTCCAGAAGATGCTGGCGGGCAATGCGCTGCAACGCAAACCACCGCTCACCATGTTCAGGAACTTTCGCTATCTGAATGACGAGAAAAAGCATTCTCTGGACCTGAAACGACAAGGCCTGGCGCCGTTTGTCGAATCCGTCCGGGTATTCGCCCTGGCCCACGGGGTGGAAGCTGCCAATACGCTGGAGCGAATGGACGCCCTGTCCCGAAAGGGGGTTTTCGACGCCAAAGATGCAAACGCGTGGAAAGAGGCGTACAGCCTGATCCAGGCCATCCGTATGCGTGCCCACCAGGAGATGCTGGACAGGGGCGAGGAACTGACCAACTACATTGATCCGGACGACCTGAACCCGCTCGACCGACGCATCCTGCGGGAGTCTTTCCGCCAGGCTCAAAGGCTGCAGCAAAAGCTGGAAGTCACTTACCAACTCTAGGTACCGGAAACACCATGCTCGACTACATCAAGCAATGGCTGGCACAGCGAAGGGGCGGCGCCGTTGGCAATCACGATCCTGAGAACCTGCCCACGCCGAAAACGGTGAGCGACCAGCCGCTAACCCGGTGCCGCCTGATCGTACTGGACCTTGAGACCACCGGACTGAATGCCTCGAAAGATGAAGTCATCGCCATCGGCGCTGTGGCTATTGAGGGCGGGGTCATTCACCTGAATGATCAGTTTGATCTGATCCTGCGCCGACCGGAGCTCGATATCCGGGAAACCGTGCTGATCCATGGTATCGGGCCGGAGGCCCTGACCCAGGGCCACGAAACCGAAGATGCCCTGCTCTACCTGCTGGAGTGGATGAACGGCGACCCAATCCTTGCCTACCACTCCGCATTCGACCAGAAATTCCTGGAAAAAACCCTGAAAGCCCAGCTTGGCTACACCACCCCCCACGTCTGGATGGACGTTGCCGAGCTACTACCGGCGATATTCCCAAAAGCAGAAACCAAGGGGCGCAGCCTCGACCACTGGGCCGACTTCTTCAAACTCGAAGTTAGTGAACGGCATCACGCCGCTGCCGATGCCCTGGTGACCGCAGAACTGACACTCATGGCCCTGAACCGGGCGCAAAAAAATGGCGTCAAGAACCTGAAAGAACTGGCTGAAAAGCTGCATTATCAGCGCCGTTTACAGAATATGCACCGCTACTGACGACCTGCTTCAGCGCCTGATGTCCTTGACCAATTACAAGGCAAGTTACTGAGAGTTAGACCATTTGCCAATATCCATAATTCCATTGACCAGTAAAGTCGGAGAAGACAACAAGTCGGAGAAGTACTACATGAATAATAAATTCTCTATCCGCAACACCCCACAAGTAATCCACCCAACCTCCACAACAACAATACAGGAGTGATGTGTATGTCAGGTCATAGCTACGACGCTGAGAACTACTGGAAGGCGAACTTGCGCCTGATATTCGGGAGCCTGATTATCTGGGCCCTGGTGTCTTATGGCTTCGCCATTCTGTTACGTCCCATGCTGGCGGGCATTCCGGTCGGTGGCACCGATCTCGGTTTCTGGTTCGCCCAGCAAGGCTCCATTCTTACCTTCATTGCCCTGATCTTCTTCTACGCCTGGCGTATGAACAAGATCGACGAGCAATTCGGCGTACATGAGGAGTAAGACACCATGAGCCAATTTGCAATCAACCTGCTTTTCGTCGGGGGTTCCTTCCTCCTGTATATCCTGATCGCTGTGTGGGCGAAAGCCGGCAGCACCAGCGATTTCTACGTTGCCGGCGGCGGCGTTCACCCGGTCACCAACGGTATGGCGATCGGTGCCGACTGGATGTCTGCCGCGTCCTTCATTTCCATGGCGGGCCTGATCGCCGCCGGTGGTTATGCTAACTCCACGTTCCTGATGGGCTGGACCGGCGGTTACGTTCTGCTGGCCATGCTGCTGGCTCCTTACCTGCGTAAGTTCGGCAAGTTCACGGTTCCCGAGTTCATCGGTGATCGCTATTACAGTCCAAACGCACGTCTGGTGGCGGTAATCTGCTTGATCGTCGCGTCTGTGACCTACGTAATTGGCCAGATGGCCGGTGCTGGTGTTGCCTTCTCCCGCTTCCTGGAAGTAGAGGCTACCAACGGCCTGATGATCGCTGCGGTTGTGGTCTTTATCTACGCCGTGCTCGGCGGCATGAAAGGCATCACCTACACCCAGGTGGCCCAGTACTGCGTTCTGATCATCGCCTACACCATTCCGGCGGTGTTCATTTCCCTGCAGCTGACCGGCAACCCGATCCCGATGTTCGGTATGTTCTCAACCCATACTGAATCCGGCCTGCCATTGCTTGAAAAACTGAACATGGTGGTCACCGACCTTGGCTTCCGGGAATACACGGCGGACATCGACAATAAACTGAACATGGTTCTGTTTACCCTGTCCCTGATGATCGGTACGGCTGGCCTGCCCCACGTTATCATCCGTTTCTTCACCGTTCCCAAGGTAGCTGACGCTCGTTGGTCCGGCGGCTGGGCCCTGGTCTTCATCGCCCTGCTTTACCTGACTGCTCCGGCTGTTGCTTCCATGGCTCGTCTGAACCTGATGACCACCATCTACCCGGAAGGCACTGCAGCCCAGCCCATCGAATATGATGCGCGTCCTGCCTGGATTGCCACCTGGGAAGAAACTGGCCTGATCAAGTTCGAGGATAAGAACAACGATGGCCGCATCCAGGTGTATAACGACGGCAACGCCGATTTCGCAGCCACCGCAGCAGAGCGCGGCTGGGAAGGCAACGAGCTGTCTGTTAACAACGACATCCTGGTACTGGCCAACCCGGAAATCGCCAACCTGCCCGGCTGGGTTATTGGTCTGATTGCTGCCGGTGGTCTGGCTGCGGCTCTGTCAACGGCGGCAGGTCTGTTGCTGGCTATTTCTTCGGCGGTGAGTCACGACCTGATCAAAGGCCGAATCAACCCCAACATCACCGATAAGGGCGAACTGTTGGCGGCACGGATCTCCATGGCCGTTGCCATCGTCGTCGCCACCTGGCTAGGCGCCAACCCGCCCGGGTTCGCGGCACAGGTGGTCGCTCTGGCCTTTGGTATCGCTGCGGCCTCCCTGTTCCCCGCGCTGATGATGGGTATTTTCTCCAAGCGTGTGAACAACATAGGCGCAACCCTGGGCATGTTGTCCGGTCTGATCTTCACACTGGTCTACATCTTCATCTACAAGGGCTGGTTCTTCATTCCGGGCACCAACAACCTGCCAGATACCGCCGAGTTCTGGGTGCTGGGTATCTCCCCGCTGTCCATCGGTGCGGTTGGTGCTCTGGTCAACTTTGCGGTAGCCTTCGGGGTATCCAAAGTGACTGCCGAGCCGCCTGTTGAAATCCAGGAGCTGGTTGAAAGCGTCCGTTACCCACGCGGTGCCGGCAGCGCTCAAGACCACTAAGCTGAAAGACAGCCTGATTCATTGAAACGAATGACGGGTTGAGACCGAACGGGCTTCCTCACTGAGGGAGCCCGTTCTTTTTTGAGTTAAGGAATCCAATCCTATGTTCTGGACTTTTGTTGCCACTATTGTTTGCGGTCTCGGGGCTGCAGGCATCGCCATGGGCATCCGCGCCGCCACCGCAAAGCGTGCACCCCGATGGATCATTCCAGTGTTTGCAGGTGCCGGCATGCTCGGCTACCTTGTTTATGGCGAATATTCTTGGTATGACCACAAGCGATCATTACTCCCTGAAGAAGCGGTTGTCGTGGCGACTGAGCAGGAGAAGATTTTCTTCCGTCCCTGGACCTTCGTATTTCCCTATGTCACCGCCTTCTCCACCGTCGACACGAGTGATTTCCGCCGGGACACCAGCGACAACGATATTGTTCGCTTCACCCTCTACCGATTTGAGCAAACCGTGACAGACGCCGTATCACACCGGGCTCACCTGATCCATTGCCAGAGCCGGGAGCTGGTTCCCCTTGGTTCAGATGGCGTGCCACGGGTGGACAATATGAAGTTGCTGACCGCAAACGATCCTCTATACAGAACCGTGTGCGGTAACTGACATCGGATAACCGGATAACAACAAAGCATGATTAGCGCCTGGCTGCTGATAGTTATATCCATTAGCTACATTTCCCTGTTGTTCGTCATTGCCTGGGCGGGTGACCGACACCCGGGATTGTATCGACGCAGGCTGGCGCGAACCCACATCTACGCTCTATCACTGGCCGTCTACTTTACCTCCTGGACATTCTACGGTGCCGTGGGGCGAGCCACCCAGGAAGGCTTTGCCTTTCTTCCCATCTACCTGGGGCCGCTACTGGTATTCCTGTTCTTTGCACCGCTCTTGCGGCGCATTATTTACATCAGTAAACGCAACAACAGCACCTCCATTGCCGACTTTATCGCCTCCCGTTACGGCAAGTCCCAGGTGCTGGCGGCCATGGTGGCCATCTTTGCCCTGATTGGCAGCGTTCCTTATATCGCCCTGCAACTCAAAGCCATTGCGCTGGGCTTTAACGTACTGACCGAGGGGGGAATCGGCTACCAGGAACTGAGCACGGCTGCCTGGAATGATTCCGCCTGGTACATCACCCTGGCGCTGGCCGTCTTTACCGTGTTATTCGGCACCCGACACCTTGAATCAACCGAGCATCATCGAGGCATGATCCAGGCGGTCGCCTTTGAATCACTGATCAAACTGGTGGCCTTCATCGCCGTTGGCCTGTTTGTTGGTTACGGCCTTTATAATGGTTTTGGCGACCTGTTCAGCCGGGTGAAACAGGCCGACCTGGTGGGCACCCTGACCACCAGTTCCCTCGAGACACCTGCGTTCCTCACTCAAACCCTGGTCGCCATGCTGGCGATTGTCTGCCTTCCCCGCCAGTTTCACGTCATGGTTGTGGAAAATGCTGATCACCGTGACTTTGAGACAGCGCGGTGGGCCATGCCGATTTACCTGGTCATTGCCAGCGCCTTTGTTCTGCCCATTGCAGCTGCCGGACTACTGAACTCCGATCTCGCCGGCGGTGATCCCGACATTATCATCCTGCAACTGCCCATCGTAGCGGGTGAGCAGTGGCTGGCCGTGCTAGCCTTCCTCGGCGGCGGCTCAGCCGCAGCGGCCATGGTTATTGTCTGTTCTGTGGCCATTGCCACCATGGTCAGCAACGAAATCATCATGCCCGGGCTGTTGCGTTTTTTCCGGCCCGGCATGAACCGCAGGACAGACCTGAGCTTCCTTCTGCTCACCATTCGCCGGGTGGCCATCTTTGTCGTGCTGTTTACCGCTTACGGTTTTTACCGGATGGCGGGCGCCGATTACAGCCTCACCGCTTTCGGCCTGCTGTCCTTTGCCGCCGCCGCCCAGTTTGGGCCAGCCCTGGTGGGCGGCATCATCTGGCGGCGCGGGAATTTTACCGGGGCCGCCTGGGGCCTCGGTCTTGGCTTCCTGATGTGGTGCTACACCCTGCTGTTGCCAGCCCTGGTGTCCACCGGCTGGATTGCCGACACGCTGATCGAACAGGGGCTGTTTGGCCTGAACTGGACCCGCCCGACAGCCCTGTTCGGCTCTGAGCTGGACCAGATCAGCCACGGCATTATCTGGAGCCTCGGCATAAACACCGGCACCTACATCCTGCTGTCACTGGTAACCCGGCAGCGCATCCGCGAACGAATCCAGATTGCCGCCTTCTTCCATGAAGCCCAGCCAAAACCGGAAAGCGCACAACATCAGAGCTGGCAGGGCGAAGTTCTGACCTCCGATCTCCAGGCCCTGACCGATCGATTCATGGGTGAGGAACGCTCCGAGAGCGTCTTCCGCAATTACGAGCGCCGCAACGCCATCAGGCTGTACCCGCACCGGCCCGCCTCTACCCACCTGATGAAATACATCGAGCGCCAACTGGCCTCGGTTATTGGTGCGTCTACAGCCCGTGTCGTCCTGGAGTCCACCCTGACCGGGCGGGATATGCAGATCGAGGATGTGGTCAGCATCGTAGATGAAGCGTCTCAGGCCATGACCTTCAGCCGCGAGCTGCTGCAATCCGCAATCGAGAACATCAGCCTGGGTGTATCGGTGGTCAATCATCAACAGCAGTTGGTGGTTTGGAACCACCGCTACCTGGAGCTGTTCAATTACCCGAAAGGATTCGTCCGGGTTGGCCGGCCGGTTGAAGACCTGATGCGTTACAACCTGACTAACGCCAACCTGTCAGCGAGACGCATAGATGACATCATCGATAACCGCTGCAACAGCATGCGCGAAGGCAAACCCATGTCTTACGAACGTCAGCGCCCGGATGGCACCGTTGTCCGGGTGGATGGTAGTCCCATCCCCGGGGGTGGCTATGTCACCACGTTCCAGGACATTACAGCCATGCGTCGCACCGAGCAGGCCCTGAAGGAGACCAACATCTACCTGGAGCAACGGGTACGGGAACGTACTCAGGAACTGCAGGTGATCAACGAGCAGATGCTGAAAGCAAAATCAGTCGCGGAACAGGCCAACCAGAGCAAGACCCGGTTTCTTGCCTCGGCCAGCCACGACCTGCTTCAACCATTGAATGCCGCACGGCTATTCACCTCCGCCCTGTCAGGCAAGGTTATTGAAGGTGATACCCGTGAACTGGTTGAGCACATCGACAGCTCACTTGGCGCGGCTGAAGAGATCATCAGCACCTTGCTCGATATCTCCAAGCTGGACGCCGGGGCACTGGAGCCGGATATCGGCGTGTTCCCGGTCAACGAACTGCTCCGCCACCTGGCAACGGAATTCTCTGCTATCGCCAAAGATCAGGAGCTGGACCTGCATGTTGTTCCCAGCAGTGCCTGGGTACGATCAGACGTCAAGTTGCTACGCCGGGTAGTCCAGAACTTCCTGTCCAACGCCATTCGCTACACGGCCAGTGGCAAGATACTGATGGGCTGCCGTCGGCTCAAAGGCTACCTGCGCATTGAGGTCTGGGACACCGGCCCAGGAATGTCCGAAGACCAGCTCACCCATGTTTTCGAGGAGTTCCGGCGCTTCCAGCATGGCCGTGACAAGAAGGGGCTGGGTCTTGGCCTGGCCATTGTGGACCGCATCAGCGGCATGCTGAACCACCCGGTCACCGTGCACTCGGTTCAGGGCAAAGGGAGCGTTTTCGGTATCACCGTACCACTTGCGCCGCCAGACCTGAGCCGCGCCGAATCCAACAAGCCCGGCGCCAGCACAAGGCGGGTATCCAGTCTGGGAGGCTTGCATGTTCTGTGTATCGATAACGATCCGGCCATACTTCAGGGTATGGTCGCGTTACTGGGTAACTGGCAGTGTGATGTGACTGCGGCCGAAAGCCTGGAAGATGCCCTGGAAAAACTGGCAGACCGCTTACCGGATATTATACTTGCCGATTATCAGCTTGATGATAACCGCAATGGGCTGGATGCTATGGACAGCATCAGAGACAAACTTGGCCATGGCATACCGGGCATTCTGATTACCGGTTATATGGCGCCAGAGGTACGGGAAGACGCTGGAAACCGCGGCTATCAGGTTCTCTACAAGCCGGTTAAACCGGCGGCACTGAGAGCGCTCGTCAACAAACTACTTAAACAGAAGCGCGCATGAACCAGACCGACAGGAAAGACGCGATCAACCCCTTTGGAAAACTCAACTTCCTGGTGGTTGATGATTTCGAGAACTTCCGTCTATCGATGCGCCAGATGCTCAGAAGCTGTGGCGCAGACAAGATCGAGCTGGTGGCTCACGCCACCCCGGCAATCCAGTACTGCACCTACAACCACGTAGATGTTGTCCTGTGTGATTACAACCTGGGGGAAGGCAAGAACGGCCAGCATATTCTTGAGGAGCTCCGGCACAAAACGCTTCTGAGCCGCTCCTCCCTGTTCTTGATGGTGACCGCCGAAACGTCCAAAGAGATGGTCATGGGCGCCCGTGAATACCAACCGGATGCTTACCTTACCAAGCCGTTGAACCGCGCCATGCTGGAGAAGCGCCTTGGCGCTCTGGTTCAGCAACGTAGTGCCTTGCTACCGATTACCCGTGAAATGGATCGGGAGAACTACCCTGAGGCCATTTCACAGTGCCTACAGCTACTGCCCAAACAACCAAGGTACAAAACCTGGCTAATGAAAACCCTGGGCGAACTCTATTTCATCGTCGGCGATCTGTCACACGCCCTGAAAGTGTATGACGAGGTACTTGCGCGGCGGGAGCTTTCCTGGGCCCGACTGGGCCGTTGCAAGGTATTGTTGGGTAACAGAAACTTTGACGACTCTGTGGAAGGTTTGAAAGCACTGATCGCCAAACACCCCGATTACATGGAAGCCTACGACCTGTTGGCCGAAGGGCTGGAAAAGCAGGGCAAAGCAGTACAAGCCCAGCAGATCCTGGAAAAAGCCGCAGAACACTCACCAAACGCCCTGCTACGCCAGAAGCACCTGGCGCTACTGGCCAGTACCAACCAGGACATAGACACCGCCTCACAGGCCTGGCGGCAGACGGTGACACTGGGAACCTATTCGATTCACGATAACTCTGATCACTACCTGTCGCTGGCTCAAAGCCTCTCCGACCTTAGCGAAGGACACCCGGAAGCCGAAGGTGCGGAACATGCGGCAGAAGCCTTGAATGTGCTATCGAAGATGGAAAAGCGTTTCGCCGACGACGACAGCATTGGCCTGAAAAGTCGTATTGTGCAATGCCGTGTTCACGCCGGACAGGGCAACCAGAAATCTGCAGAAAAACTGCTGGGCGACTTACGGGCAGAATTGGAAACACTGGAAGACATCCCAGCAGATCTGGGCCTCGACTATGCCAAGACCCTGTTCAGGTTGGGGCATGATGAAGACGCCAAGTCGTTGCTATCGGATCTGGCGGCTCGTTACGGAGACAACCCGGAAACTCTGCAGAAAATTGAAAACCTTCTCGATGAACCCGTTGGCTTCCGCCAGAAAATAGAAGCCCGGGGATACAACCGGGATGGAATCAAAGCATTCGAATCCGGCGATCTGGACGGCGCGGTCGAGGCTTTCAACCGAGCCTTGGCGATCGTTCCGGATCATGCCGCTCTGAATCTCAACCTGATTCAGGTGTTACTGCGAAAGTATGATCAGGCTCCTGACGATCATAGCCTGCTCACTACCTGCCAGGAATGCCTCAGGCGGCTCGAAGGACTGCCTGAACAACACAGACAGCACCGCCGTTACAGCGCACTGGCCAGAAAACTGAAAGGACTGACTGCATGACTGACCACAACATCGACTTTTCAATGGTACTGGCTTCAGCCGTGCATGACATGAAAAACTCCCTGGGCATGCTGCTGAACACCCTTGATGAACTCCGTACCGAACATGAAGAGTCACTGTCCGGCTCCAGCAAGTTCAATATGCTGCAGTACGAGGCCGAGCGCATGCACAATGACCTTGTTCAGCTGCTGGGCATCTATCGGCTGGGTGAGAACAATCTGTCAGCCCACATTGATGAACACTTTGTACCGGATTTTCTCTCCGAGCATATGGCACGACACGTCCCCCTGCTTGATGGCCTGGGCATCGATTACGCCATCGAAGCCGATGACATCAATGGTTTCTTTGATGACGATCTGCTTACCGGGGTGCTCAACAACACCATCAATAACGCCATCCGTTATACCAAAACCAGAATCCGCCTGACCGCCCGGGAACAGGATGGCTATCTGGTGCTTGGTGTGGAAGATGACGGCACAGGCTATCCGGAGAGCATGCAACATACCGGAACGCTCAGCTTCAAATCCCTCGACTTCAACAGCGGCAGCACAAGCCTTGGTCTTTTCTTCGCGTCTTCCGTGGCCAAGCTGCATACAGACGGCGACCGCACCGGTTCAATAACGCTGCACAACGGTGGGAAATATGGTGGAGGGGTGTTTGAAATCTGGCTGCCCTGATCGTGCCTTCCTGGAAAAATCAAATGAGCGTCGCAAAACTGACTCTCTGGCGCCCTCTCCCCTGTATATTTTTTGAACTCCGCTTATAGTGCGACAAGCAATCCTGCATTACCAATGCAGCTACAGAATCGTGATGGCGGAGCAAGGACAGGGAGCACACTTACAATGGCACGGGCGCACGCACTGATTATCGAAGATTCGTCGACTGCCAGGATCATCCTGGCCCGGCTCCTCGAACGATCAGACATCAGTAGCAAAGGAGTCTCAACGGCAGAGGAAGCATTCTCGCTACTCCAGCACGAGTCCTATGACGTTATCTTTCTGGATCACCTTCTACCGGGCATGAACGGATTTCAGGCTCTGGAACAACTCAAAAGCCAGCCTCACACACGCGACATACCTGTTTTCATGTACACCTCACAGAACGCCGAGCGCTACATTGACGAAGCAAAGACCCTTGGCGCTGCTGGCGTTATTCGCAAGCAGATTGATCGAGAGCACCTGCAGAAAACTCTGGATACCTTACTGGTAAACAGCCCGGAACCCGAGTACAGCGAAGCTTTCAGAATCGCGGTGGAAGAAACTGGCAGAACAGCACAGGAGAATACCGAGCAGGCTACCCGTAAACTCACCGGTCGGATGTCGACCCTGGAAGTAGCCTATGAAGAGCTTGAGGAAGAGTTAAGGGAGCTCAGGCAAGCCAGCGAAAACGCCCAGCGCCAACACGCCGATCGTATCAACCGTCAAAGCCGAAGCATCCGATGGCTGATGGCTACGGCAGTGTTACTGGTCGTAGCGCTAGTATGGGTTAGCAGCTGGCAGGCCAACATCCTGGACAATCACATTGAGCACACCAATGAACAGTTTGAATTGATGCACAGCATTGTAGGTGGGGTGATCGAATTGATCAGCCGATAACGGGCCCAAAATAAAAAAGCCCCAACATCAAGGATGCTGGGGCTTTTGGTATTAAGAGCCTGACGATGACCTACTCTCACATGGGCGAACCACACTACCATCGGCGCTGGTCTGTTTCACTTCTGAGTTCGGGATGGGATCAGGTGGTTCCAGACCGCTATGGTCGTCAGGCAAAACGGATGATCACTGGGAAGGACGAGATGGAACGTGATGTTGATTTCTATGGAGCGTGGCGTTTGCCCTGCTCTGCGTTATCCGCAATTGTCTTGGGTGTTATATAGTCAAGCCGCACGAGCAATTAGTACTGGTTAGCTCAACGCCTCACAGCGCTTACACACCCAGCCTATCAACGTCCTGGTCTTGAACGGCTCTTCAGGAGGCTCAAGGCCTCAGGGAGATCTCATCTTGGAAGGGGCTTCCCGCTTAGATGCTTTCAGCGGTTATCCTGTCCGAACATAGCTACCGGGCAATGCGTCTGGCGACACAACCCGAACACCAGCGGTTCGTCCACTCCGGTCCTCTCGTACTAGGAGCAGCTTTCCTCAAATCTCCAACGTCCACGGCAGATAGGGACCGAACTGTCTCACGACGTTCTAAACCCAGCTCGCGTACCACTTTAAATGGCGAACAGCCATACCCTTGGGACCGGCTTCAGCCCCAGGATGTGATGAGCCGACATCGAGGTGCCAAACACCGCCGTCGATGTGAACTCTTGGGCGGTATCAGCCTGTTATCCCCGGAGTACCTTTTATCCGTTGAGCGATGGCCCTTCCATACAGAACCACCGGATCACTATGACCTACTTTCGTACCTGCTCGACGTGTCTGTCTCGCAGTCAAGCGGGCTTGTGCCATTACACTAACCGTACGATGTCCGACCGTACTTAGCCCACCTTTGTGCTCCTCCGTTACGCTTTGGGAGGAGACCGCCCCAGTCAAACTACCCACCACACAGTGTCCTCAACCCCGATAAGGGGTCAGAGTTAGAACCTCAAACATGCCAGGCTGGTATTTCAAGGTTGGCTCCACCGGAACTGGCGTCCCGGGTTCAAAGCCTCCCAGCTATCCTACACAAGCATGCTCAAAGTTCACTGTGAAGCTATAGTAAAGGTTCACGGGGTCTTTCCGTCTAGCCGCGGATACACCGCATCTTCACGGCGATTTCAATTTCACTGAGTCTCGGGTAGAGACAGCGCCCCCATCGTTACGCCATTCGTGCAGGTCGGAACTTACCCGACAAGGAATTTCGCTACCTTAGGACCGTTATAGTTACGGCCGCCGTTTACCGGGGCTTCGATCAAGAGCTTCGCACGAGTGCTAACCCCATCAATTAACCTTCCGGCACCGGGCAGGCGTCACACCCTATACGTCCACTTACGTGTTTGCAGAGTGCTGTGTTTTTAATAAACAGTCGCAGGGGCCTGGTATCTTCGACCGGCTTCCGCTCCACCCGCAGGGGCTTCACGTACACACCGGCGTGCCTTCTCCCGAAGTTACGGCACCATTTTGCCTAGTTCCTTTACCCGAGTTCTCTCAAGCGCCTTGGTATTCTCTACCTGACCACCTGTGTCGGTTTGGGGTACGGTCTCGAATAGCCTGAAGCTTAGAAGATTTTCCTGGAAGCAGGGCATCAATGACTTCGCACCCTTGGGCACTCGTCGTCGCGTCTCAGAATTGTGGACCCGGATTTGCCTAAGTCCACTCCCTACTCGCTTAAACCGGGACAACCGTCGCCCGGCTCACCTAGCCTTCTCCGTCTCTCCATCGCAGCTATCCAAGGTACGGGAATATTAACCCGTTTCCCATCGACTACACCTTTCGGTCTCGCCTTAGGGGCCGACTCACCCTGCGCCGATTAGCGTTGCGCAGGAACCCTTGGTCTTCCGGCGTGCGGGTTTTTCACCCGCATTGTCGTTACTCATGTCAGCATTCGCACTTCTGATACCTCCAGCATGCTTCTCAACACACCTTCGCAGGCTTACAGAACGCTCCCCTACCCCGCATACAAAGTATGCAGCCGCAGCTTCGGTGACCAGTTTGAGCCCCGTTACATCTTCCGCGCAGGCCGACTCGACTAGTGAGCTATTACGCTTTCTTTAAAGGATGGCTGCTTCTAAGCCAACCTCCTAGCTGTCTGAGCCTTCCCACATCGTTTCCCACTTAACTGGTACTTTGGGACCTTAGCTGGCGGTCTGGGTTGTTTCCCTCTTCACGACGGACGTTAGCACCCGCCGTGTGTCTCCCGGATAGTACTCACAGGTATTCGGAGTTTGCATCGGGTTGGTAAGTCGAGATGACCCCCTAGCCGAAACAGTGCTCTACCCCCTGTGGTATTCGTCCGAGGCGCTACCTAAATAGCTTTCGGGGAGAACCAGCTATCTCCGGGCTTGATTAGCCTTTCACTCCGATCCACAAGTCATCCCCTGGCTTTTCAACGACAGTGGGTTCGGTCCTCCAGTGCCTGTTACGGCACCTTCAACCTGCTCATGGATAGATCGCCCGGTTTCGGGTCTATGCCCAGCGACTAATTCGCCCTATTCAGACTCGGTTTCCCTACGGCTCCCCTAAACGGTTAACCTCGCCACTGAACATAAGTCGCTGACCCATTATACAAAAGGTACGCCGTCACAGAACAAGTCTGCTCCGACTGCTTGTACGCATACGGTTTCAGGGTCTATTTCACTCCCCTCACAGGGGTTCTTTTCGCCTTTCCCTCACGGTACTGGTTCACTATCGGTCAGTCAGGAGTATTTAGCCTTGGAGGATGGTCCCCCCATGTTCAGTCAACGTTTCTCGTGCGCCGACCTACTCGATTTCACTGGACTCAGGTTTCGGATACGGGGCTATCACCCACTATGGCGGCACTTTCCAGGGCCTTCTCCTACCAGTTGTCCAGCTTAAGGGCTGGTCCCCGTTCGCTCGCCGCTACTTAGGGAATCTCGGTTGATTTCTTTTCCTCGGGGTACTTAGATGTTTCAGTTCCCCCGGTTCGCCTCTTGCACCTATGGATTCAGTACAAGATACCTGGCCGAAACCAGGTGGGTTTCCCCATTCAGAGATGTCCGGATCACAGCTCGTTTGCCAGCTCCCCGAACCTTATCGCAGGCTTCCACGTCTTTCATCGCCTCTGACTGCCAAGGCATCCACCGTATGCGCTTAGTTGCTTGACTATATAACCCCAAGACAACTGTGTTCCATCCATCGACCGCCTGGTAAACCAGGAAGACGATAACTGGAGACAGTTCCTTGAAGCGATATAACAACCACTTCAACGACAACACCGGATAACGCTTGAAATCGCTATCACTTTGAACAGTTCCTCTCGGAGATAATGAGAGAAATCTATTCGTGTTCTATCTCGTCCAATTTGTTAAAGAGCAAATCTGACCCAGTGATCAGAAAGAAGGACTTCGCTTAACAACCGATGTCATTAAATCGAAATACTTGTTTCTGCACACTGCTAACCGGAGTTAGTCAGTAAAGTTTGGTGGAGCTAGGCAGGATCGAACTGCCGACCTCCTGCGTGCAAGGCAGGCGCTCTCCCAGCTGAGCTATAGCCCCTCATCGAAACCACTCACCAAGCCGACCAGATGCCGTACTCGGAAAATCGTTCAGATCTAGGCGCTTTCAGGTGTAGCGTGCGAGTAGCACGTGAGCCTGGAAGCAACGACGAGCTGAGCGATTTTGGTGGGTCTGGGTGGACTTGAACCACCGACCTCACCCTTATCAGGGGTGCGCTCTAACCACCTGAGCTACAGACCCGGTTTTGCTTGTCATACAACAAGCCAAGTCGGGTCTGAAAGACCCTTTTGCTCTCTTTATTAGCCAACCAAGTAATTCGTGTGGACTCTGACCGAAGCATTCGGCTTCGTTTAAGGAGGTGATCCAGCCGCAGGTTCCCCTACGGCTACCTTGTTACGACTTCACCCCAGTCATGAACCACACCGTGGTAATCGTCCTCCCGAAGGTTAGACTAACTACTTCTGGTGCAATCCACTCCCATGGTGTGACGGGCGGTGTGTACAAGGCCCGGGAACGTATTCACCGCGACATTCTGATTCGCGATTACTAGCGATTCCGACTTCACGGAGTCGAGTTGCAGACTCCGATCCGGACTACGACGCGTTTTAAGGGATTGGCGCACTCTCGCGAGTTGGCAGCCCTCTGTACGCGCCATTGTAGCACGTGTGTAGCCCTGGCCGTAAGGGCCATGATGACCTGACGTCATCCCCACCTTCCTCCGGTTTGTCACCGGCAGTCTCCCTGGAGTTCTCAGCATTACCTGCTAGCAACCAGGGATAGGGGTTGCGCTCGTTACGGGACTTAACCCAACATCTCACGACACGAGCTGACGACGGCCATGCAGCACCTGTCTCAGAGTTCCCGAAGGCACCAATCCATCTCTGGAAAGTTCTCTGGATGTCAAGGCCAGGTAAGGTTCTTCGCGTTGCGTCGAATTAAACCACATGCTCCACCGCTTGTGCGGGCCCCCGTCAATTCATTTGAGTTTTAACCTTGCGGCCGTACTCCCCAGGCGGTCAACTTAGTGCGTTAGCTGCGCCACTAAGACTTCAAGAGTCCCAACGGCTAGTTGACATCGTTTACGGCGTGGACTACCAGGGTATCTAATCCTGTTTGCTCCCCACGCTTTCGCACCTCAGTGTCAGTGTTGGTCCAGGTAGCCGCCTTCGCCACTGGTGTTCCTTCCTATATCTACGCATTTCACCGCTACACAGGAAATTCCACTACCCTCTACCACACTCTAGTCAGACAGTTCGAAATGCCGTTCCCAGGTTAAGCCCGGGGCTTTCACATCTCGCTTACCTAACCACCTACGCGCGCTTTACGCCCAGTAATTCCGATTAACGCTTGCACCCTCCGTATTACCGCGGCTGCTGGCACGGAGTTAGCCGGTGCTTCTTCTGCGAGTAACGTCAATCCCTGAAGGTATTAACTTCAGAGCCTTCCTCCTCGCTGAAAGTGCTTTACAACCCGAAAGCCTTCTTCACACACGCGGCATGGCTGGATCAGGGTTGCCCCCATTGTCCAATATTCCCCACTGCTGCCTCCCGTAGGAGTTCGGGCCGTGTCTCAGTCCCGATGTGGCTGATCATCCTCTCAGACCAGCTACGGATCGTCGCCTTGGTAGGCCTTTACCCCACCAACTAGCTAATCCGACTTAGGCTCATCCAGTAGCGCAAGGTCCGAAGATCCCCTGCTTTCTCCCGTAGGACGTATGCGGTATTAATCCGGGTTTCCCCGGGCTATCCCCCACTACTGGGCAGATTCCTAAGCATTACTCACCCGTCCGCCGCTCGTCAGCGGGGTGCAAGCACCCCCTGTTACCGCTCGACTTGCATGTGTTAAGCCTGCCGCCAGCGTTCAATCTGAGCCATGATCAAACTCTTCAGTTTAAATCATACAAGAACTCGAAAGTTCTTAATTCTTGCTCAAGACAAAACTCAATTTCGACGAGTCACTGTCCTGATATTTCGTATCCGAAATACCTCGGCCAGCGCCCACACGAATTACTTGGTTAACTTTTTAAAGAGCGTTTGAGCTGTTGCTCAATCAAGGCCGCGTATTCTACATCGTTCCGCTGCCCTGTCAACCGTTTATTTTTCGCTGTTTCCGCTTCCGAAAACCGCCGAAAAACTGTCCGGCTTACTGCCTGTTTCGAGGTGCGCATTCTACACTGAACCGCCTTCCTGTCAACCGCTTTCTGAAGAATCTTTCGAACTTTTTCTTCAGTGCTTTCAAGCAGTTATCGCTGAGGTTTTGCCTCTTCTCAGTGGCCAGCCCCTCAAGCGAGATGCGCATTCTACAGACCTCAGCCGAGGAGTCAACGGTGGATTTGAACTTTTTTCGGAAGGTTCCTTTCCAGCCCTCACAAAGCCCTTATCCAGTCTCTCAGTCTAGCTCCACTTTAACCTGCTGCGCTACCTTGATTGCACGCTGGCGCGCTTCTTCTATGGTACTGCCTTTAGCGAGGGCAACGCCCATACGTCGACGCCCTTTCAACTCCGGCTTACCGAACAGGCGAACCTGGGTATCAGGCTCTGCCAGGGCATGTTCCAGCCCCGAGAACACCACGTTACCGGAATCTCCCTCCGGCAGGATGACCGCCGACGCGGTTGGGCCCTGCTGGCGAATGGCAGGGATGGGCATACCCAAAATGGCGCGGGCATGTAACGCGAACTCCGAAAGGTCCTGGGACATCAAGGTGACGAGACCAGTATCGTGGGGTCTGGGAGAAACCTCCGAGAACCATACCTGGTCACCCTTAATGAACAGCTCAACACCGTAGATACCGTAGCCACCCAGATTCTCTACCACTGCCCGTGCAATCTCTGTTGCTCGGGTAAACGCCGCATCGGACATGGGGTGTGGCTGCCATGACTCACGGTAATCGCCGTCTTCCTGCCTGTGACCAATTGGATCACAGAATGAAATACCATCGCGATGCCTGACCGTCAGCAAGGTGATTTCATAGTCGAAGTCCACAAAGCCTTCGACGATCACCCTACCCTTGCCAGCCCGACCACCGGTTTGGGCGTACTCCCAAGCAGCCTCTACCTCCGCTGTACTCTTCACCGTACTCTGCCCTTTACCGGACGAGCTCATAACTGGCTTCACCACCAATGGCACCCCGACCTCATCAATGGCAGCCAGATACTCTTCCCTGGTACCGGCAAACCGGTACTTGGAGGTGCTTAGCCCAAGCTCCTCAGCCGCAAGCCGGCGGATACCTTCGCGATTCATGGTCAGATTGACCGCCCGGGCTGTGGGCACCACGTTGTAGCCTTCTTCCTCCAACCGGACCAGCTCGGCGGTGGCAATCGCCTCAATCTCCGGAACGATCAGGTCCGGCTTCTCCGCTTCAACGATAGCGCGCAACGCTGCACCATCCAGCATATCGATAACGTGGCTCCGATGCGCAACCTGCATGGCGGGCGCATTCTCGTATCGGTCGACTGCAATCACTTCTATGCCGAAACGTTGCAGCTCTATAACCACCTCTTTACCGAGCTCCCCGGCACCGCAAAAAAGCACACGGGTAGCCGATGACTTTAGAGGCGTGCCGATACGCACCGTTCTGTTTGAACCAGTCATATAGTTTGATGTCCTGTTACTGTCAGAGTGCGACCTGCTTTTCCCGTTCCGCCACTTTCAGCAGAACCTCCCGTCGCTCGTCATTACTCATGGTGGTCCAGCGGAGGATTTCATCCCCTGTGCGCTGGCAACCGATACACATGTCATTTTCATCCAGCGCGCAAACATTCACGCATGGCGATCGAACCTTGTCGGCCACCTTCATCTTCAGATATCCACCTTTGTCAGTGTCGCCAGGTAGCGCTCTGCATTTTTTACATAGTGCATTGCGCTGAACTCGAGCATTTTTTTCTGGTTATCGTTGAGTTCGCGGCGAATTTTCCCTGGAGAGCCCACTACCATCGAGCCATCCGGCACTTCCATACCCTCCGGGATCAGAGTATTTGCTCCGATCAGACAGTGTTTGCCAATCTTCGCGCCGTTCAGAATCACCGCATTGATCCCAACCAGGGTGTAGTCGCCAATCTGGCATCCGTGCAGCATGGCTTTGTGGCCAACAGTCACCCCACGCCCAAGGGTTAGCGGAATGCCCGGGTCGGTATGCAGTACTGAGCCATCCTGTATGTTCGATTCGGGGCCGATCGTAATCAGTTCGTTATCACCACGAATGACAACATTGAACCAGATACTCGATTTTTCCATCAGCTTTACGCGCCCGATCACCGTGGCGTTGTGGGCGACAAACTGGCCATCGCCTTCTTTTTCTGGCTGGTATTGATCAATTCTGTAAAACATCAATCTCTCCGGCTAATTCAACGGGGTGGCTCGAGAATATCGATTCCGGCATCGTACACAGCATTCAGAAAATCGACCAGCACCACCGCCGACAACCCCCATATCTGATACTGCTGCCAACGATAGCAGGGCACGTAAAGAGTGCTGTTCAGAAAACTGAGCGTGTCGGTACGCTCCCTTCGATCTTCCAGGAGCCAGGAGATCGGAACACGGAAGACACTTTCGATCTCGTGGGGGTTCGGCTCCAGGGGATGATCGCCAGGCACAACGCCCACGTATGGAGTGACAAGAATACGGTGCAACGACATAACCTGACTTAACGGCGCAATGACCTTTACCTGATCCGGGGGCAGACCGATTTCTTCGTGGGTTTCACGCAGTGCGGTTGCAATCAGGGAGGCGTCGTCAGGATCCCGCTTGCCGCCGGGATAGGCCACCTGACCCCGATGTGTTTTGAGGTTGGATGACCTCAGGGTAAAAATCATCTCCGGATCACGCTCGTTATCCGTAATGGGCACCAGGATACCGGCTTCAGGGTAGTCCAGTGCCAGTTGTCTGGGCGCGTAATTCGACAATCGCTCGGTTAACAGGTCTTGCACTCTTTACTCCGGCAACTTCCTGATATTGAGTGAGACACAGGCAGTCCGGATCGTTAAACTGACTACCAACGGACACTCAGTATACGGGGAAAACGATGAAGTATTGCAGCACTTGCGGCCAACCGGTTGAGCAACGCATTCCCGAAGGCGACAATCGGCACCGTTATGTTTGCATCAGCTGCGAGACCATACATTACCAGAACCCGCGGATTGTCGCCGGTACGGTTCCCGTATGGGAAGGCAGAATCCTGCTATGTCGCCGAGCCATCGAACCCCGGTATGGCTATTGGACTCTGCCGGCAGGCTTTATGGAAAATGCAGAAACGACGATAGAAGCAGCAGCCCGGGAAACCCGCGAGGAAGCACTGGCGGATGTGGACATTCAGGGGCTTTACTCCATCATTGATGTTCCGCACATCAACCAGGTCCACATGTTCTACCGTGCCACACTTAAAGACGGCCTATTCGGCGCCGGAGAAGAATCGCTGGAATCAAAGCTGTTCGAACCCGGCGATATTCCCTGGGATGAGATATCTTTCCCCACGGTGCGCAAGACCCTTGAGCTGTTCCTTGCGGATATGAAGTCTGAATCCTACAACGTCCATGTCACCGATATTCGCCACCCAATGGCGAAAAAAGCCTGATCAGAACGTTTCCAGGCGATACACCTCGTAGGCAGGTTCTTCATAAGGATGGGCCTGCTTGAGTGCATAGACTGCAGGCTTGATAAGCTCGTCGCTACACACCAGTTCCACCTTGAATTCCCTAACACGCTCAAGCTCTCCCTGGCTTCCCAGAAACGGATCGCTCCCCGCCAGGGGTCGGAACTGCCCCTCGCCTTCACACTGCCATGCGCAGCTGTCGTAATCCCCGATTTTTCCCGCGCCAGCATCAAATAATGCCTGCTTGGTTTGCTCAAGATGGCTCTCCGGTACGAAGTAGCAAAGCTTGTACATAGTCACCCTCAAATTGGTCAACTTTTATCCGGAACAAGGCATTACAAACTTACCCACAGAATCTGTGGATAACTCTGGGGAAAGTTTTTGGGAATCGGCCTCCAACCCCCACAGTTACTGACCTCCCCTCAAATTGGCGACAAAATCGCCCATTTGTTTTTATTTATATTTTTCAATATCTTACGATGCTAGAGCAAAAAATGAACGCAATTCTTGGACTTTGTTCACAGTTCAGCCAGCAAAGCACCAGGAATGTGCATAAAGTTCTCTAGTCAAGGCCTTGACTGACAAATTTCAGAACTTTTAGAGATTTTATTTGCTCACTTTTTGCGCAGCAAGCCTCATCATTGAGCATAAAAAAACCGGTCCGAGAAATGCCCCGTCAGGGACACTCTGCAGACCGGTTTCCACCACGCCCGGATTGACTGGCTTAATCAGCCAAGCCAGCGCCTCGCATTCCTGAACATGCGGATCCAGGGACCATCTTCCTGCCAGCCATCTGGCCGCCAGGAGTGCTGCACCGCCCGGAAAACACGCTCTGGGTGCGGCATCATGATGGTCACCCGGCCATCCCGGGAAGTAACACCAGTAATGCCAGCCTCTGAACCGTTGGGGTTGTAAGGATACCGCGCGGTCTGCTGGCCCCGGTTGTCCACATACCGCATGGCCACCAACTCGCTGTCTGCAAGGGACTGAGCCGAATTACCAGAGGCAAACTCCACTCGACCCTCACCATGGGCAACGGCAATCGGCATGCGAGAACCGGCCATGCCATCAAGGAACGCAGACGGTGACTGCGCCACCTCCACCATGACCAGGCGGGCCTCAAACTGTTCGGACTGGTTACGTACAAAACGCGGCCAACCTTCGCTTCCCGGAATCAGTTCATGCAAGTTGGAAAGCATCTGGCAACCATTGCAAACGCCCAACGCGAGAGTGTCCTGACGGTTGAAGAAGGCAGCAAACTGATCTCGCACCCGATCATTGAACAGAATGGACTTGGCCCAACCCTCACCGGCGCCCAGAACATCGCCGTAGGAGAAACCACCACAGGCAACCAGGCTCTGGAATGTCTCGAGCGTAATGCGACCGGACAGCAGATCGCTCATATGGACGTCTACTGCCTCGAAACCAGCCCGATCAAACGCTGCAGCCATTTCAACCTGGCCGTTAACGCCCTGCTCCCGAAGCACCGCAACCTTCGGGCGTGCACCGGTACTGATATACGGCGCAGCAATATCTTCATTGATGTCGTAACTAAGCTCAACACTCAACCCCGGATCGTTCTCGTCCAGCAGGTTGTCGAACTCTTCCCGGGCGCAGTCCGCGTTATCCCGCAGCGACTGGATACGGTAACTGGTTTCCGCCCACAGACGCTGCAGCTCGGTACGGGATTGATCCACCACGGTGTCACCACCGAATGTCAGGCGCACGCGGTCCTTGTCATTCAGTGTGCCCACAACGCTTGTATGGTCGCCCAGGCCGGCGGCCGAGAACTGCTGCAGGACAAAGCTGGTGTCGTCACGGCGAACCTGGATCACAGCGCCCAGTTCTTCGTTGAAGAGCTCACGGGCAAACTGGGAGCTGTCTTCGGCAAGACCATCCAGCTTGATGTCCAGACCTGTCCGGCCTGCAAACGCCATTTCCGCCAGCGTGACAAACAGACCACCGTCTGAGCGGTCATGGTAAGCCAACAGCTTTCCGTCGGTGTTCAAACCCTGCACGACTGCAAAGAAAGCCTTGATATCTTCCGGATCATCCAGGTCAGGCGCTACCGCGCCAACCTGACGGTACACCTGCGCCAGTGCAGAGCCACCAAGGCGATTCTGGCCGGCGGCCAGGTCAATCAGAATAAGGTCTGTTTCACCGGCATCCGATCGCAACTGCGGAGTAAGTGTACGGGCAACGTCGGTTACCGGCGCAAAACCACTGACAATCAGAGACAGCGGTGCGGTAACACTCTTCTGCTCACCGTTGTCCTCTTCCCAGGTGGTTTTCATCGACATGGAATCTTTACCCACCGGGATGGTAATACCCAGGTCCGGACACAATTCCATGCCAACCGCTTTTACGGTCTCGTACAGGTTCTCGTCTTCACCCGGGTGACCAGCCGCGGCCATCCAGTTAGCCGATAAACGAATGTCAGAGAGCTTACCGATTGCCGCCGCCGCCAGGTTGGTAATCACTTCACCTATGGCCATTCGGCCTGAAGCCGGAGCGTCAATCACCGCCAGCGGCGTGCGCTCGCCCATGGCCATAGCCTCACCGGTGCGTACGTCAAAGGATGCCGCAGTAACCGCCACATCGCTGACCGGCACCTGCCAGGGCCCAACCATCTGATCACGGGCGACCAGCCCGGTGATGGTTCGGTCACCGATGGTAATCAGGAAGCTCTTGGAGCCCACCGACGGCAAGCGGAGTACGCGACGAATGGCGTCGTGCAAATCGATCTTGGTGGAATCGAAGATCGGTTTGGTAAACGACGAACGCGCAACACTGCGATGCATTCTCGGCGGTTTGCCAAACAACACTTCCATTGGCAGGTCGACGGGCTTGTCATCAAAATAGGAGTCACCCAGTTCCAGGTGGTGCGCCTCGGTAGCTTCACCGATCACAGCATAAGGACAGCGCTCACGGCGGCAAAGGGCATCGAACAAGTCCAGATTTTCCGGTGCCACGGCCATCACGTAGCGTTCCTGGGATTCGTTACACCAGATTTCCAGGGGTGACATGCCCGGCTCGTCACTCGGGATGTCACGCAATTCGAATTTGCCGCCCCGCCCCCCATCTTTGACCAGTTCAGGCATGGCGTTGGAGAGACCGCCCGCGCCCACATCGTGGATGAAGCAAATCGGGTTGTCTTCCCCCATCTGCCAGCAACGGTCAATCACTTCCTGGCAACGGCGTTCCATCTCCGGGTTGTCCCGTTGAACCGACGCAAAATCCAGATTCTCATTGCTGGAACCGGAATCCATGGAGGACGCAGCGCCACCTCCAAGTCCGATCAACATGGAAGGGCCGCCCAGCACGATCAGTTTGGCGCCGACCGGGATATTGCCCTTCTCGACGTGATTCTCGCGAATGTTACCCAGGCCGCCGGCAATCATGATGGGCTTGTGGTAACCACGCACTTCTTCACCCGCCGCACCGGGAACCTTCTCTTCAAAGGTCCGGAAGTAACCCGCCAGGTTGGGCCGGCCAAACTCGTTATTGAAAGCGGCACCACCGATGGGACCTTCAATCATGATATCCAGCGGCGAGGCGATCCGGTCCGGCTTGCCATAACCAAACTCCCAAGGCTGCTCGTCGCCCGGAATATTAAGGTTGGAAACGGTAAAGCCTGCAAGGCCCGCCTTGGGCTTGGAACCACGACCGGTCGCACCTTCATCGCGGATCTCGCCACCGGAGCCTGTTGCGGCGCCGGCAAAGGGTGAGATAGCAGTCGGGTGGTTATGGGTTTCCACCTTCATCAGAATATGCACCGGCTCCCGGTTATAACTGTAAACACCGGTTTCCGGTGCCGGGAAGAAACGGCCCGCCTCGCTACCAGTAATAACTGCAGCGTTGTCCTTATAGGCAGAGAGCACACCTTCGCTGTTCATCTCGAAGGTGTTCTTGATCATTGCAAACAGGGATTTTTCCTGGCCTTCGCCATCAATATCCCAGGAGGCGTTAAAGATCTTGTGGCGGCAATGCTCCGAGTTTGCCTGGGCAAACATCATCAGCTCGACGTCCGTCGGATCACGCTCAAGGTCGGTGAACGCCGTTACCAGGTAATCGATCTCGTCGTCGGCCAGGGCAAGGCCGAGGCGCCCGTTTGCCTCAACCAAAGCACCCCGGCCACCGGCCAGCACCGGCACCCGGCCGAGGGGCCGGGGCTCGTCATGACTGAACAGCAACTCGGCGCCACCCGTCTCATGGAATACTTTCTGGGTCATGCGGTCATGCAGCAGGGTTGCAATTTTTTCTCGCTGTTCGAGGCCAAGCTTGCTGGAGGAGCGAACGTAGTAAGCGATACCGCGTTCAATTCTGCGAATCTGTCGCAGGCCACAGTTGCGAGCGATATCGGTAGCCTTACTGGACCACGGAGAAAGTGTGCCTGGGCGCGGGACCACCAGAAACAAAACACCATCTGGCTGCTCCAGTTCGACACTGGGTCCGTAGGTCAGAAGGCGATCAAGTATTGCCTGTTCCGCATCGGAAAGGTCGGCATCGAGATCCACAAAGTGCATGAATTCTGCGTACACATGCTCCACATCAGGAACAAGTTGCTGAATCCGGGAGTGCAGCTTTCTGGAACGGAAAGGCGAGAGCGCGGGAGCGCCGCGAAGTTCAAGCATGATATCAACCTGTATCGCGCGAATCGGGGGACGTCTGAAAGGCCGCCATGATACTTGAAACCGAACGCAGGATACAGCGCAAGGTAGGTTCTTTAGCGGCTGTACAATTAACATTGTTTTGCACAGTAATTAATCAGTTTGATTGACCCCGCTGAAGTCTCAGGGGATCATTGGTCAGGAGCATGGAAAGCCTCAGGCATCATAAAACAGGAAAAACAGTGACCCGGTCACAACCTCCTGAACATTGAGCTATATGGAGATCAGGGATTTGTCGCGATTTTTCAGGCATCTTCGCAGTACCAGTTTACCGCTGGCGTTAGTGTTGACCACAGCATTGTCCGCGACCGGCTGTTCCCGCCCGACCACGCTCCAGGAGGTCAGGGACGTGGGTGTGCTTCACGTGATTACCCGCGTAGCGCCTTCCATCTACTACGAGGGCCGAGACGCACCAACCGGATACGATTACGAGCTTGCCAGCCGGTTCGCTGAAGAACTGGGGGTCGAACTGCGTGTGCGGGTGGCCGAAGACAACACCGAAATTCTCTCCGTACTCTCGCGTAATTACGCCCACATCGGCCTCGCAGGCATGGCGGAGCAACCCGATTTTGAAAGCAGGTATCGCGCAGTTCCCATCGGCGTGCAGGCGCAATCGGTTGTGGTTTATAACCGTGATTTCCCCCGTCCAGCCTCACTGGCCGACCTTGGCGGTGAAACCCTGCACCTGCTCGCTGACAGCAACCATGAGCACCTGATTGCCGATGACCCGGAAGGCACCCAGGTTCACCGGCACATCCATCCTGGGCTGGATGCTGCGGGGCTGCTGGCGAGGGTTGAAACCGGAGAAATTGCCTACGCTGCCGTTTCATCGAATGAGCTGGACCTGAACCATGTCTACTTTCCGATGGTCAAGGAAGGCTTTGCTCTAGGTGAGCCCAGAGACCTGGTGTGGCTGTTCCCGATCGCCCAGGACGAAACGCTGGCAAACGCTGCCAAAGATTTTCTGGAGCGGGCCAGGGACAATGGCTCAATGGCCCAACTGGCAGAACGCTTTTACGGCCACCTCGACCGTTTGAACTATGTGGGCGCGCGCACATTTATGCACCACGTGGAAAATCGCCTGCCGAAGTACCAGTCGCTGTTCCAGAATTACGCAAGAGACATTGACCTCGACTGGCGACTGCTGGCTGCGATCGGTTACCAGGAATCCCACTGGCGTCCGAACGCAGTGTCACCCACCGGGGTTCGGGGCTTGATGATGCTCACCCGCACCACCGCCAGCTACATCGGCATCAACAACCGCCTTGATCCTGAAGAGAGCATTGAAGGTGGCGCCCGCTATTTCAAGATGGTGCACGCCAAGATCCCCGAGCGTATTCCGGAGCCTGACCGCACCTGGTTCGCCCTGGCATCTTACAATGTCGGGTTCGGCCACCTGGAAGATGCGAGAAGGTTGACGGAATCCGCCGGAAGAAATCCGGATCGCTGGATGGATGTTAAAGAGTTTCTGCCGCTGCTGGCCCAGAAAGAGTGGTATACCAAAACCCGCTTTGGCTATGCCCGCGGCCACGAACCGGTGGTGTACGTTCAGAACATTCGCCGGTACTACGATGTACTCACCCGCATCACGGAGCCCGACCAACCCAAACCTGACGCTGATCAGGAAGTGGTGTGGCTTGATCGGCAGTCTGAAGAAGCAGCCGCACAGACAGCATCACCTGAGACGCCGGGGCCGGATTTGCGGGCAGCCTTGCCGCCGGAACTGGGGATGATTCCGCCCACTCTGTAAGTGGGCAGTTGCTCCCCAGACTCACCACGAGAACCCATCGCCCCATTCTTCCTCACGTGCTTCCAGCGCCCGCTCTACCTGAGTCGCGGAGAAGCCTCTGCGACTCAGGAATCGTGACTGCCGTAGCTTCTCCGGCAAATCATCGTCCAGCCGCCCCAGACCGTAACGTTTGGCACGCAAGCGAACAGCCCGCTGGCACCAGTCTTCCTCTGAGACTTCATCGAGACATTCCGGAGTGAAATGAACGCCCCGCTGTTGCAGCTCTGCCAGAATCCTCAAGGGCCCATAGCCAAGGTCCATTCTCTGCCGGGCATACACATCGGCAAAGCGCTGATCGCTCAGCCAGCCTTCGCGCTCATACTCGTCGAGAACAGTATCAATCAGATCGCCTTCAATACGCCGTTGCCGCAGTTTTAATGCCAGCTCGTAACGACTGTGCTCTCTGCGGGCGAGCAGGCGCAGTGCCGCAGAGCGGGCTTTGTATTCCGGGTCCTGATCTTTTTCGTGTTTTGCCATAAAGCCCCTTCCCGCAAATGCATCCAAAACGCTAGACTAGCGGCCGATTCTTTCAACTACCCGGCCCACGCCTGTGAGCCGATGAACGGTGGCGGCCCACTTTGCCGCCACTGCTGACTGGTTTCAATCCCGAAGGATACCTTTGTATGGCTGCATTCATTCAGAAACTGTTCAAGTCTCGCAAGGCCAACCCGGCAACCGCACCCCGGACACCGGCAAAATCTGAACCCAGTCAACCCTCACAGGAACAAACCAGGCAACTCCTGAAAAAACAGCAGGAACAACAACTCGGAAGCAACCCGGACCAGGCCCAACTGACAACATTGGCGATTGACGGGGTGACCGCAGCCATCCGACTTGAAGCTGCCGCCGCTCTTACAGATGAGACCCAGCTACAGCAGGTCCAGAAACAGGCCAAGGGCCGGGACAAAAGTGTTTACCAGACCGTCAAGCAGAGCCTTCAAAGCCTGAAGGAACAGCAAGCTGCCGAAGCCGCCGTTCGCCAGCGAATCAAAACCCTGATCGGCCAGGCTGAAGACCAGGCCGCCAGTGAAGACCTCAAGCTCTATCAGGCGCGGCTGGAGGCACTGCAGGATAACTGGAGTGAGGTCCAGTCAAGCGCCACAGCAGAGCAATCCCAGCAGTTTCTGGAAGCCGTGCACCAGTGCCGGGAGCGCCTGAAACAGATGGAACAGGCGCGGCAGGAGGAGGCACGCCACCGGGAACAGGCGCTTCAACGCTCAGAGACACTGGCCCTGCTTGAGCAGACCCTGAACGACCTGACTTCCCAGGAACCCAGCACCCTACCCTCCCTATCCGCCCTGGATGCCCTGCAGAAGACCCAGGAAAACCGATGGCTGGAAGCCACCCGGGATACCCAGGTAGAGAAGCAGGAGCAAAAAGATTACGAATCGCGAATGCTGGCACTGCGCAACTATCTCAGTGCGGTTCGACGGTTTACACAGGCCAGGGACACTCTCTCAGAACTAACACAGGTAGCAGGTACTGAAGAGGCTGACGATGGCCATCGTCAGAAAGCCCTGGCGCTGCTGAAGGAAATTGAGTGGCCATCAGACTTCCCCCAGCCAGCTGAGCTTGCGCCGGTTCGCAAACTGGCGGGCAAACCACGGCCAGCTCAGCCGGCCGGCGGCAACCGGGACGAGCAGAAAGCCGCCGCCGAGGCACTGCACAACACCCTTCCGAAGCTGGAGTCGGCCCTCGAGGCCAAGCAGTTCAAGGAATCCAAGCAGCTGCTCAAGCTCGCCCAGAACCAGTTCCAACAATTGGACGGTCGCCAGCGCAAACAGCTTCAGGCCAGGATGCAACTGCTCACCGGCCAGTTCCGAGAGCTGAGCGACTGGCAAGGGTTTGCGACAGAACCCAAACAACTCGCCCTCTGTGAACAGATGGAGCACCTGGCGGATCAGCCCATTGAGCCGGAGATCAAAGCCGAGCGCATCAAAGAACTGCAGAACGAATGGCGCGACTTGGGTGGCTCATCCGACCGGTCGCTCTGGAGTCGTTTCAAAGCGGCGTCCGATACAGCTTACGAGCCCTGCAAAGCCTACTTTGAGGCAAAATCGGACCTGAAACAGGCCAACCTGCACACGCGGGAAGCGATCTGTGACCAACTGGAGCATTTCCTGGCCAATGCAGACTGGTCGGCCATCGACTGGAAGGCGGCCGAGCGCATTCACCAAACCGCCCGTCAGGAATGGAAAAGCGCCTGGCCGGTGGATTTCAAAGACAATCGCCTGGTTCAGAAGCGTTTCGACGAGCTTCTCAAAAAACTGGAACGTCCTCTTGACGATGAACGCCTGAAGAACGAAGCCCTGAAGCAGACCATTGTTGACCGCGCAAGGGCACTGATCGAGCACGAACCCCTGCAGGAAGCCATGGAGCAGGCGAAGGCACTGCAAACCGAATGGAAAGCCATCGGCATTACCCGCCACCGGGAAGATCGCAAAATGTGGCAGGCATTCCGCAAAGCCTGTGACCAGATTTTTGCGCGCCGGGATGCCCAGCGTTCAGCACGTCAGCAGGCGACAGAAGAGGCGGACCACGCCGCACAGGCCGTGCTGGCCCAATACCAACACCTGGGCGCAGAAGCCGATGACGCCGTGCTGAGTGACGCCCGGGGTGCGGTAAAGCAGATTGCCGGCGGCGCGCTTTCGGGTGAGGTTAAAGAACGGGTTCAACAGCTGCGGCAACGGCTGGACAGGATTACCCAGGCCAGAGCAATGGCCAATACTCTCGAGTCCTGGAAAACGCTGATCACCGACAAGGCCCAGGGACGCCTGGCCGACGATGCCCTGCCATCCCATTGGGCCAAACTGTGCAACGGGACCGACCGATTAGCTGGCAGAGATCTGGCTATACGAGCCGAAATTCTGGCGGGCGCCGCCACTCCGGAACAGGACCAGCAGCGCCGGATGGAAATTCAGGTTCAGAGGCTGGCAGAGGGGCTTGGTAATGGCGAGACCGAAACGCCGCTCAAAGAGCTGGAACGACTGGTGGCCCTGTGGTGCAGCCAGCCTGGCGGCGATGATGTAACGCCGGAAAATGCCGACCGTCTGAACCGGGCGCTGGATGCCATGCTTGCGTCAGACTGAACTCAGTCCCGCTGGTGCTCACTGACAAAATCCCTGGCCTGCTTCACCGCGGCCAGGGATTTTTGTTTCATCTCTTTCAACTCTTCATCTGCCAGATAAAACATCATATCAATCGTGTGCCGATAGTAGCGGGCGGGCAACCGGTTCAAAGCCACACACATCACGTCTGTCAGGTAATCCGCCGTGTCCGTTTCCTGCCGAGTGGCGTCAATGGCGTCCAGCACCAGCCGTTCGTAGAAGTTGTCGATCGCGTCTCTCAGTGACATAACCACACCTATGCCTGCTTGCTGATGATCTACTCTTCAACATAGAAGGCGAACCGCCTGCTGTCATTGTGACTGAGCAATTTAGCCAATGGGATTGGCAGCGCCTGTCATTACCCAGCGCAGCGAGTAACCGCTATGGTTACTGCTCTGAATCTAACGTGCCCGGAAAACAATCAACAGAGGAACAACCATGACAACCGAGGCGTACATCTTCGATGCCGTCCGCACGCCACGCGGCCGCGGAAAGAAAGACGGATCTTTGCACAGTGTCAAACCCATCTCCCTGCTGACCACCGTGCTCAAGGCGCTGCAGGAGCGTAACCAGCTCGATACCGCCCAGGTAGACGACATTGTAATGGGTTGTGTCACCGCCGTGGGCGATCAGGGTGCGGATATCGCCAAGACCGCAGCCCTGGCCGCCGACTGGGACGAAAAAGTGGCCGGCGTCACTTTGAACCGTTTCTGCGCCTCCGGCCTGGAAGCCGTTAACCTGGCTGCCATGAAAGTGCGTTCCGGATGGGAAGACATGGTGGTTGCCGGTGGTGTAGAGGCGATGTCTCGCGTTCCGATGGGCTCCGATGGCGGCGCCTGGGCCACAGACCCGGAAACCAACCTGCACACCGGTTTCATGCCTCAGGGCATCGGTGCCGATCTGATCGCCACTCTGGAAGGCTTCAGTCGCGAAGATGTCGATGGCTTTGCTGTGAAATCCCAGCAAAAAGCGGCCAGCGCCTGGGATAAGGGCTACTTTGCGAAATCCATTGTGCCGGTCACCGACCAGAACGGCGTGGTGATCCTCGACCGGGACGAGCATGTACGCGGTAACACCACCGTAGAATCGCTGGCCGGCCTCAAGCCTTCCTTTCAGATGATGGGCGAAATGGGCTTTGATGGCGTCGCCCGAGAGAAGTATCACTACGTAGAGAAGATCAATCACGTGCACCACGCCGGCAACTCCTCCGGCATTGTCGACGGTGCCACCGCCATGCTGATTGGCAGCGAAGCCAAAGGCAAAGAACTGGGCCTGAAGCCCCGCGCACGCATTGTCGCCACCGCGGTCACCAGCACAGACCCCACCATCATGCTCACCGGCCCTGCCCCCGCCGCCCGCAAAGCGTTAGAGAAAGCCGGCATGACCGTGGACCAAATCGACCTGTTTGAAGTTAACGAAGCCTTCGCCTCAGTGGTGATGCGCTTCCAGAAAGAACTGTCCGTTCCGGACGAGAAAGTGAATGTGAACGGCGGCGCCATCGCCATGGGCCACCCGTTGGGAGCCACCGGCGCCATCATCCTCGGCACTTTGCTGGATGAACTGGAACGCCGTGAACTGCGCTACGGCCTGGCCACCCTGTGTGTGGGCGGCGGCATGGGCATTGCCACCATCATCGAGCGCGTCTGAACACCACTTTCAAAAAAAAGGAACCGACCATGAGTGCCATCCAATACGACCTGGGTTCAGACCAGATTCTGACCCTGACCATCGACATGCCAGGCCAGTCCGCCAATACCATGAATGGCGAATTTCGGACCGCCCTGACCGACACCGTCAATAAAGTCAAAGGTGACCTGGACAACATCAAAGGTATCATTCTCGCCTCCGCCAAGAAGACCTTCTTCGCCGGCGGCGACCTGAACGAACTGTACAAAGTCACCCGCCAGCAGGCCAAAGAATTCGAAGATATGGTCAACGGCCTGAAAGCCGACATGCGGGTGCTGGAAACCTGTGGCAAACCTGTGGTGGCTGCCATCAACGGCACCGCTCTGGGTGGTGGCCTGGAACTCGCCCTGGCCTGCCATCACCGCGTTGCCATTGATGACGACCGCACCCAACTAGGCTTGCCAGAGGTGACCTTGGGCCTGCTACCCGGCGGTGGCGGTACCCAGCGTCTTCCCCGGATGATTGGTCTGGAAGCCGCCTTCCCGTTCCTGATGGAAGGAAAGAAGGTTAACCCCAAAGCAGCCCTGAAAGCCGGAATCGTGAATGAACTGGCCAGCTCATCGGACGACATGATCGCCAAGGCCCGGGCCTTCATCGAAGCCAACCCCAAGTGCCAGCAGCCCTGGGACCAGAAAGGCTTCCGATTCCCCGGCGGCGCCCCGCACCATCCTGCCATGGCGCAGAAGCTGGCCATCGCACCCGCGATGCTCAAGCAAAAAACCAAGGGCTGTTACCCTGCCCCTGAGCGGATTCTGGCCGCCGCCGTGGAAGGCGCCCAGGTGGACTTCGACAACGGCAGCCTGATTGAAACCCGCTACTTCGCCGAATTGGCCACCGGCCAGGTGGCCAAGAACATGACCGGCACCTTCTGGTTCCAGCTCAACGCCATCAAGGCCGGCGGCAGCCGCCCGGACGGTGTTGAGAAAGGAACCTTCAAGAAAGTGGGCGTACTGGGTGCTGGCATGATGGGTGCCGGTATTGCCTACTCCACTGCCAGCCGCGGTATTGAGGTGGTGCTGAAGGATGTTTCCGTGGAAAACGCGGAGAAAGGCAAACGCTACTCCGAAAACCTGCTGGCCAAGAAAGTCAGCCGCGGCCGCATGACCGAAGCCCAGAAAGACGAGGTGCTGGCCCGCATTAAAGCCACGGGTTCCGCCGACGATCTGGAAGGTTGCGATCTGATCATCGAAGCAGTCTTTGAAGACAGCGATCTCAAAGCCAAGGTAACCCAGGAAGCCGAGCCGAAAATGGTGGCCAACGGCATCTTTGCCTCCAACACCTCCACCATTCCCATTACCCAGTTGGCCAAGGCTTCTGCCAAGCCGGACAACTTCATCGGTCTGCACTTTTTCTCCCCGGTGGACAAAATGCAGCTGGTGGAAATCATCGTTGGCGAGAAAACCTCCGATGACACCCTGGCTCGGGCGTTCGACTACGTGCAGCAAATAGGCAAGATCCCCATTGTGGTGAACGACAGCCGCGGCTTCTTCACCTCCCGAGTGTTCGGTACGTTCGTGAACGAAGGCATCAGTATGCTGGCTGAAGGCATTCATCCCTCAAGTATCGAGAATGCAGGGCTTCTGGCCGGCATGCCGGTGGGGCCACTGGCCATCTCCGACGAAGTCAGCATGACGCTGATGCAGCACATCCGCGCGCAGAGCAAGAAAGACACCGAAGCCGCCGGCGGCACCTGGCAGCCACACCCGGCCGAAGCGGTCATCGATGCCATGGTCGACACCCATGGTCGCAAGGGCAAAGCCGCCGGTGCCGGTTTCTACGAGTACCCGGAGAAAGGTAAAAAGTGCCTGTGGCCGGAACTGGAGAACCTGTTCGTAGACCAGGCCAAGGCTCGCAGCGCCCAGCTGCAGGACCTGAAAGACCGCATTCTGTTCATGCAGGCGATCGAGACCATCCGTTGTCTCGAGGAAGGCGTGCTGAGAACCGTGGAAGATGCCAACATTGGCAGCATCTTCGGCATCGGCTACGCCCCCTGGACGGGCGGTGCCATCCAGTTCGTCAACCAGTATGGAGTTCGTGCTTTCGCTGAACGGGCACAGCAGCTGGCGGACCAGTATGGTGAGCGCTTCACGCCACCAGCACTGCTTCTGCAAAAGGCAGAAAACAACGAGTCCTTCGCCTGACCCAACCGGCCGGAGGGATTCCTCCTCCGGCCATTTTACGCCCCCTCCTCTTTACTTCCTGCAACCTGCCCCAATCTGAAAAGATAGGCAGCAACGTATATGGACATATTGTCACGAAGCGATACCCATGGCCTATGGCAACAGGTGTAGCGGTTGCCTACAATAAATTCATTACGGGTCAGAGCCGTCGTCACAGTCATCGGCGTCTGAACATGTTAGGCTGAAATCCGATTGTTCAGCCGTCCAGTATCGTCAGGTATGCATTTATGGCCATTGCGGAAAAACTCATGCAGCGTCACACCAAGCCATCCAGAGCCAGCAGGGTGGGCGCTTGCACAGCACTGACACTCTCTTTGCTGATGTCTGGCATGTCCGTCGCGCAGGCAAAAATTGACGACACGGCGGTTTACCAGCCTGTGGCCCCAACCATTGACCAGGCCCGGGCCAACATCCTGATCGCTCGCCAACTGCAATTCACACATTTTCGTAATCTTGGCATCAGTGATGAGCTGTCTGGCGATGTTTTCGATGCGTACCTGAAATACCTGGATGGCCAGCGCATCTATCTGTCCCAACAGGATATCGACCTGCTCGCCAAGGCAAAATCCCGGCTCGGTTCCGCCCTGAAAACAGGCCAGCTTCAGCCAGGGTTCGAGATCTACAACCTGGTCCAGCAGCGCATCATCGAGCGGCTTCAGTTTGCCCTGAACGTTATTGATAACGGCCTGGATGAGCTTGATTTCAACACCGATGAGCGCATTCGGGTGGATCGCTCCAAGGCCGACTGGGAACCAGACCAGGAAGCCCTCGATGCCCTCTGGATCAAGCGAATCAAGAATGCCGTACTGGCCCAGCGCCTGAACGGTACGGAAGACGACACCATCAAAGACAACCTGCGCCGCCGGTATGAAGGTCAGCTGAAACGCGCCTACCAGGCCCGCAGCGAGGATGCGTTTCAGGCGTACATGAATGCCTTTGCCGGCATGTGGGACCCGCACACGTCCTATTTCTCACCGCGCACGTCTGAAAACTTCAACATCAATATGAGCCTGTCACTTGAGGGCATCGGTGCGGTCCTGCAATCCGACAACGAATACACCAAAGTGGTTCGCCTGGTGCCGGGTGGCCCCGCCGCCAAGCAGGGCCAACTGCAAACGGCAGACCGTATTATCTCCGTGGCTCAGGAGGGCGAAAAGCCGGTAAACGTCATTGGCTGGCGTCTGGACGAGGTGGTTGACCTGATACGTGGTCCCCGTAACTCCACCGTTACCCTGGAAGTGATTCCTGCCAACGCCGCCGACGAGAGCGTCACCCGCACCATTGCCATCAGCCGGGATGAAGTCAAACTGGAAGAACAAAGCGCCAGCAAGGACATCATCGAGCTGAACCGTTCCGGCGAAACCTACCGTGTTGGCGTGATCACCATTCCGACCTTTTACGCCGACTTCCAGGCCATGCAGGCCGGCGACCCCAACTACAAGAGCACGACCCGTGACGTTCGCAGGCTTCTGGACGATCTCAAGGAACAAGGTGTTGACGGCGTCGTCATGGACCTCCGCAACAACGGTGGCGGTGCCCTGCATGAGGCCAATGACCTGGTAGGCCTGTTTATCGACAAGGGCCCCACCGTGCAGATTCGTAACGCCAATAATGATGTGCAGATTCTTAACGACGAAGACCCCTCGGTTGCCTACGACGGCCCCCTGGTGGTTTTGGTGAATCGCATGAGTGCCTCGGCCTCGGAGATCTTTGCCGGCGCCATTCAGGATTACGGCCGCGGCCTGGTGGTGGGCTCTCAGACCTTCGGCAAGGGTACGGTTCAAGCCGTGCGGCCACTGAACCACGGCCAGCTGAAGATCACCCAATCCAAGTTCTATCGGGTGTCTGGTGGTTCTACCCAACATAAGGGTGTCATTCCGGATATCGAGATTCCGTCACGGGTCGACACGTCGCGAATTGGCGAAGACGCGCTGGATCATGCCCTGCCCTGGGACCAGATCGAAGCCGTGCCCCACACCCGGTACTTTGATTTCAGCGGTGTTATTGACGAGCTGCGCAGGCGCCATGAAGCCCGTTTCTCGGCCAGCCCCGAATTCAGCCTGCTGGAGCAGGAAATTGAGTTCCTGACCAAGCAACGTGAAATGACCTACGTCAGCCTCAATATGGATGAACGCAAGGCACACCACGAACAGATTGAGAGAACTCGGCTGACCATTGCCAACGCACGTCGGGAACTGCGCGGAGAAGAGCCGTTCAAGACCCTGGATGAGCTGGAACAATGGCAGGACGAACAGGCCGCAGATCTCGACAGCACCGATGAAGAGCTGGACTTCGTGATCCGCGAGGGTGGTCATATCATGGCCGACCTGCTCGAGCTTGATCAGCGTACCGCGTCTATCCTGAAGCCAACACAATTTGCCGCCAAGGCTGAAGCCAGATAATCGCCATGGCTGACGGGGCAACGAAGGATCAACCGGAAAGCAGCCAACGGGCCCGCGTCCTGCAGGACATGCTGCTGGACGCCCTGCATGCCATGCGTTCCATGGAGCAGGTGGAAAGCATTGAACAGCCCGGCGGCCGGAATAAAACCTCCGACGGCATTATCGATCGCATTGTGGGCTTTACCGGCTCGGCACTCCGCCTGGGTGCCCGGGCCACCGACACCTCATTGCGGGTGGGACGGGCCCTGGTCAATTCCCAGGACCAGCTGCGAACCATGCTCGCTGCCGGCCAGTCCCTGAAAGACATCCGGGAGGTGGCCGGCCTCACCCTGTCTGAGATGAGCGAGGCGCTGAACCTCAAGGATAAGTCCCTGCTTGAGGCCATCGAAAACGGCACCTCTACCCTGTCTTTCGAGCTGATTCTGCGCCTGGCGGCGCTGATCGCCAGGAACGACCCCATTCCGTTCATCATGCGTACCACCCGGAACTATAATCCGGAGGTGTGGCAGATTCTGAACGATTGGGGCATCGGCCGCATTCCCCTGCAGTTCGAGCGGGAAAGGGAATTTATCAATATCTTCCGGCGCCACGATGACGCCCGCAATCTCTCGGACGAGGGGTTCCGCAAGGTATTGGAGTTCACCCGCCATAGCTTCGAGATGTCGATGCACTTTATCGAACAGCAGGAAGCCGAGATGGAGGAGCTGAAGGCAAGCCTGCAGCCCTCCGGACCTACAGAGAAAAAAGCGCCCTCAAGCAAATAATGCACGCATACCGGTGATGTTCGGATTCCTGACAGCGCCTTTTTCTGTAACAATCGCATCAATCAGGCTGGCTGGCGTCACATCAAACACCGGGTTGAACACCTCCACGCCAGCCGGTGCCAGCGGAATTCCCCGAATTTCCCGCACCTCGGTGCCATCACGTTCTTCGATAGGAATATCCTGGCCGGACTCCAGCGCCATATCCACTGTGCTGGAGGGTGCCACCACCATGAAACCGACCTTGTGATGGCGGGCCAGAACGGCCAGATTGTATGTACCTATCTTGTTCGCCACATCGCCATTGGCGGTAATCCGGTCGGCCCCAACGATCACCCACTTAACTCTGCCGGAAGCCATGATGGCCGCCGCTGCGCCATCGGCGTTCAGGGTGACCGGAATTTTGTCGCGGGTGAGTTCCCACGCCGTCAGCCTGCTGCCCTGCAACCAGGGCCGGGTTTCGTCCGCGTACACCCGGCTCAGCAGCTTTTCCTCGTGCAACCGGCGTATCACGCCGAGCGCCGTGCCATAGCCGCCGGTTGCCAGGGCACCGGTGTTGCAGTGCGTCAGCACCGACATGGCCTTTTCAGGCGCCATGACTTCCAGCGCATGGTCCGCCATGGCAAGGTTCGCCGCGAGATCTTCCTCATGAATGCGCACTGCTTCGGCGGCCAGCTGACGGGTGGCTTCGGCCAGGGATTCACAGCGCTCAAACACGCCTTTCATGCGCTCAAGAGCCCAGAACAGGTTAACCGCCGTTGGCCTGGATTGCGCCAGCTCGTCAATGGCCTTGTGCACCTCTGCCCGCCAATCGCCTGCGCCCGCATGCCTGGCGGCCAGGGCAACACCATAGGCGGCACTGATGCCGATCGCAGGGGCTCCGCGCACCACCATATCGGTAATGCACTGGGCAACACCGGAAGCGCCTTCCGCTTTAATCCAATGCTCTTCTGCAGGCAGCAGGCGTTGGTCCAGCAACTCGAGGCTATCGCCATGCCAGCGCAGGGCCACGGTGCCCATCGATCGATTGGCAGTGTGTTTTGCCATAGTCAACTCCATTCCGGTGGCTGAAAGCCGCCAGTATAACGCCAAGGCGCCCGTTTGCCTGCCCGGTTTGAGCATCAATGCCCTTCTGGCAAGGCATGACCTTGCCGTCGGGGTAGTTCTGCCATCGGCAGCTGGTTATACTTTGCAGCTGAATTTCAGGGCTTGGCCAAGCCCCACAACACAAAGGCAGGTTAATGACGGCAGACACCATCACTGCAGCCGATAGTCGAATCAACGCCCGCTGGCTGATTCCCGTAGAACCCTTCGGCGTTGTACTGGAGCACCAGGCGGTGATCCTGCGGGGCAGCCGCATTGCAGATGTGCTGTCGCAATCAGAAGCAGACCTGAAATACCGCACCCGCGAGACCGTCAACCTTGACCGGCATGTGGTCCTGCCCGGGCTGATCAACCTGCACGGTCACACCGCCATGTCGCTGTTCCGGGGCCTGGCCGATGATCTGCCCCTGATGACCTGGCTGAACGACCACATCTGGCCCGCCGAAGGCAAGTTCGTCAGCGAGCCGTTTGTGCTGGACGGCACGCGGCTGGCGATGGCGGAAATGCTCCGTACCGGTACCACCACCTTCTCCGACATGTACTTCTTCCCGGAAGTCACGGCCCAGGCGGCCCACGACGCCGGTATGCGTGCCCAGGTGTGTTTTCCACTGATGGATATGCCCACGGTTTGGGGCTCCGGGCCGGAAGAATACCTGCGTAAAGGAGCGGCCTTGATCGAGCAATGGCAGGGCGACGACTACATCATGCCGGCGATTGGGCCCCATGCCCCCTATACGGTTTCTGACCAGCCGTTGAAAAACGCCGTCGCCCTGGCTGAGAGAACCGGCGCGGCGATCCAGCTCCACCTTCATGAAACCGCCTTTGAAGTCGATGAAGCCCTGAAAGCGACCGCGACACGGCCTGTCACCCGGATGGCGGAGCTGGGGGTTCTTGGCAGCAATACCCAGTGCGTGCACATGACCCAGATTGACGATTCGGACCTGGAACAGCTGGTGCGCTCGGGCGCCCACATCGTGCATTGCCCGGAATCCAACCTGAAGCTGGCCAGCGGCCTGTGCCCGGTCCAGAAACTCATGGACCACGGTATCAATGTCACCATCGGCACGGATGGCGCCGCCAGCAACAACGACCTGGACCTGTTCGGTGAGCTGAAAACCGCAGCCATGGTCGCCAAGGTGGTGGCCGGGGATGCCTCGGCGTTGTCGGCCCACCGGGCGCTGGAAATGGCCACCCTGAACGGTGCACGGGCGCTTGGACGGGATCAGGAATTGGGTTCCCTGGTGCCCGGCAAGCTGGCAGACCTGATTGCCGTGGACCTGAGCGACCCCTTCCTGCAGCCGGTCTACGACCCGGCATCCCACCTGGTTTACAGTAACCATGGCCGGGCAGTAAGCCACAGCTGGATTCACGGCGTACCTCAATTACAGGACGGTCGCCTGACCCGTATCGACGTGCCTGACCTGATGCTTCGGGTCAGTGAATGGCGGCAACAGATTCTCAGTTAACCTTTTCACCCAGGTGTAGCACCATGAGCAACCAGAACGTAGACCAGAACGAGATTGCCAAGTTTGAGGCTCTGGCCAGCCGTTGGTGGGACCCCACCAGCGAATTCAAGCCATTGCACGACATCAACCCTCTGCGCCTGAATTACATTGACGAGCGGGTAGCCCTGGCCGGCAAAAAGGTGCTGGACGTCGGTTGCGGCGGTGGCCTGTTGTCGGAAGGCATGGCCCTGCGCGGCGCCCATGTAACCGGTATCGATATGGGCGAAGCACCCTTGTCAGTCGCCAAACTTCACGGTTTGGAATCGGGCGTGAACGTTGATTACCGGCAAACCACCGTCGAAGAGCTGGCGCGTGACCCGGAACATGCCGGCCAGTACGACGCCGTCACCTGCCTGGAAATGCTGGAGCATGTGCCGGACCCTGCTTCGGTTATCCGTGCCTGCGCCGCCATGTTGCGCCCGGGTGGCCACATGTTTGTCTCCACGATTAACCGGAACCCGAAGTCTTTCCTGTTTGCCATCGTGGGCGCGGAATATGTGCTCAACATGCTGCCCAAGGGCACCCATGAGTGGAAAAAGTTTATCCGGCCTTCGGAGATGTCCGACCACCTGCGCCATGCTGGCCTGGAAGTCCAGGAACTCACCGGCATGACCTACAACCCGCTAACCAAGGTGTACAAACTGGGCCGGGATGTCGACGTCAACTACCTGATGCACGCGCGGGATATTCGTGAAGACTGACGCTCTCCCTTCAGCCGTACTGTTCGATCTGGACGGCACGCTGATTGATACCGCCCCGGATTTCATCCGCTGTCTGAATATGCTGCGGCAACAGCACAAGCTGGAGGCCTTACCGGCGGAGCATATCCGGCGTTCGGTATCTAACGGCGCCCGGGCGATGATCCGGGTCGGCTTTGGCCTGGAGCCGGAACACCCGGATTACCTGGAAAAGCACACGGCGTTTCTGGACCTGTATGAAGCAGGTGTCGCCATCGAAACCACCCTGTTCGAAGGCATGGACGAGTTGCTGCTTGATCTGGAAAGCCGGTCTATTCCCTGGGGCATTGTCACCAACAAGCCCGCCCGGTTTGCCATTCCCCTGATCGAAGCCCTCGGGCTTGCAGAACGATGCGCCACGCTGATTTGCCCGGACCATGTGACCGAGCGTAAACCACACCCCGAACCGCTGTTCCTGGCATGCCGTGAGATTGGCGCAGAGCCGAAACAGGCTATCTACGTGGGTGACCACGAACGGGACATTGAAGCAGGCCGGAACGCAGGTATGCGCACCATCGCCGTTCGCTACGGCTACATCGAGCAACCGGAATCGGTTGACCTGTGGCAAGCCGATATCATTGTCGATACCGTCAGCGACCTGGCAAAGCTGTTACAATAGCCGCCGATTCATTTTCATCACCGGCCCCAAGCTGGCCAGTAACCGCCTGAACACGGAGACAGGTTATGCAAGATTACCAGGCACCCGCCGATCTTCTGAAAGACCGCATTGTCATGGTAACCGGAGCCGGTAGCGGCATCGGCCGCGCCGCTGCCAAAGCTTATGCTGCCCATGGCGCCACCGTCATTCTGGTTGGCCGCACCGTAGGCAAGCTGGAAGAGGTGTACGATGAAATTGAAGCCGCCGGCCACCCGCAACCGGCCATCGTGCCGATGAACTTCGAGGGTGCGGCGGTCAAGGAATACGAAGAGCTGGCGATGACCCTGGAAGAGAACTTCGGCCGGCTTGATGGATTGCTGCATAACGCCGGCATTCTGGGCTCCCGCAGCCCGGTAGAGCTTTATGATCCAGAAATCTGGAACAAGGTGATGCAGGTAAATGCCACTGCCCCGTTTTTACTCAGCCGGGCGATGATTCCCCTGCTGCGTAAATCCGATGATGCTTCCATGATTTTTACCTCGTCTGGCGTTGGTCGCCAGGCCCGGGCCTACTGGGGTGCCTATGCGGTATCGAAATTTGCCGTCGAAGGCCTGAGCCAGCTGCTGGCGGATGAACTGGATGACAACCGCCACAATATCCGGGTAAACAGTCTGAACCCCGGTGCCACCCGTACCAATATGAGAGTGCTGGCTTATCCGGCAGAAAACCCGAACCAGAACCCGGCGCCGGAAGAACTGATGCCGGTGTACCTGTACCTGATGGGCAAAGACAGCCAGGGTATCAACGGCCAGCAAATCGACGCGCAGCCGAAGAAATAATGGAACTCCTGTTTTACACCACTTCCCAGTGTCATTTGTGCGAGCTGGCAGAAGCGCTTTTGGTCAGCACACCCATGCCGGAGCCGATCCCTGTGGACGTGGTAGACATAGCCCAGTCTGAAGAACTGGTTGAGCGGTACGGCACACGCATTCCGGTGCTGCGCCGCAACGACACCGGCGCGGAGCTGGACTGGCCGTTCACCAGGGACCAGTTACTCACGTTTCTGCAATGAGGATCCGCTGACATGCTGATGATCATCTCCCCCGCCAAGACCCTCGACTACGACAGTCCGTTGGCGACGGAAACCTACACTCAACCGGATTTTCTGGACGATGCCTGCGAGCTGATCGACCAGCTCAAGGAACTGGAGCCGCATCAGGTCAGTAACCTGATGAGCATCAGCGACAAACTCGGCCAACTCAACGCCGACCGGTTCCGCACCTGGCACACCCCCTTTACACCGGACAATGCCCGCCAGGCGATCCTGGCCTTCAAGGGCGATGTCTATACCGGGCTGGACGCCGAAAGTTTCTCTGAACAGGATTTCGCCTTCGCCCAGAAGCATCTGCGCATGCTTTCCGGCCTGTACGGCCTGCTTAAGCCCCTGGATCTGATGCAGCCATACCGCCTGGAGATGGGCACCAGGTTCGAGAACCAGCGAGGCAAAGACCTTTACGCTTTCTGGGGCAGCAAGATTACCGAAGCCCTGAACGAATTACTGGCGCAAGATGACCAGGTGCTGGTAAACCTTGCCTCCAACGAGTACTTCAAGAGTGTGCAAAAGAAGCAGCTCAACGGCCGCCTGATTACGCCCCAGTTCAAGGACTGGAAAAATGGCCAGTACAAGATGATCAGTTTCTACGCCAAGAAGGCCCGGGGCCTGATGTGCCGTTACGCCATTCAGAACCAGATTACCCAGGCCGACGACCTCAAGGGCTTTAACCTTGAAGGCTATTATTTCAGCGAAGACCAATCCGATAAAAACAATTGGGTTTTCCTGCGGGATGAACACTAACCGTACCTGTTGATATCGGAGTAACCATGAACGAAGCAGTCTTCTCCCAGATCGCCATGCTGGTGTTTCTGACGGGCCTTATTGTCTGGATGGGTTTCATCGTTTGGGACCTGGCCAAAAAATCCCAGGCCGGGAAGTTCGGCACCATTGCCCTGTTTACCGTGCTGGGCGCCGGCGTAGTGGGCTTTATCGTGAAAACCGTGCTGGTAGAGATCATGCAGATCTGATCTGCCCGGATAGCCGTCACTTTACGGCCACCACCGTGTGGCCGTATCATCCTCTGCCCTTTTGCAACGCTCCGAACAAACAGCAAGGATTCAGCCCCAATGTGGTTTCGTAACGCCCGGATTTTCCGTTTCACCAAGCCCTTTGATATCACCGCCGAAGCCCTGGAAGAAAAGCTGCAGGCTGATGCTTTCAAGCCCTGCGGCCCCCAGGAAACCACCCGCCAGGGTTGGGTGCCTCCCCTTGGAAAACACGGTGAGCAATTGGTGCACAGCGCCAACGGTTACCACCTGATCGCTCTGCGCAAGGAAGAGAAGATTCTGCCGGGCCCTGTGGTCAAGGAAGCCGTAGAAGAGCGGGCCGAGGCCATCGAGCTGGATCAGGGCCGCAAAGTGCGCAAAAAGGAAAAAGAAGAAATCAAAGAGCAGGTCATGCTGGAAATGCTGCCCCAGGCGTTTTCCCGTAACCGCCGCTGCTTTGCCTACCTGGCACCGCAGGACGGTGTACTGGTGGTCGATGCTGGCTCTGCCAAGCAGGCGGAAGATCTGGCATCCACCCTTCGAAAAAGCCTGGGTTCGCTGCCCGTTCGCCCACCGGCAGTAGAGCAGGCACCTGCCTTCACCTTCACCGGCTGGCTGACGGAAACCATCGATCACCCTGCCAATATCGTGCTGGGCAGCGAATGCGAACTCAAGGATCCATCAGAAGACGGCGGCGTGGTGCGTTGCAAGGGCCTTGACCTGAAAGCCGATGAAATTCGCAACCACCTGGAAACCGGCATGCAGGTCACCAAACTCGCGCTGACCTGGGATGACAACGTCTCTTTCGTTCTGGACGAAGAATTGGGCATTCGCCGGCTGAAATTCGGTGAAACCCTGCAGGACCAGTTGGATGATGTGGATGTGGACGACGCCCTGGCCAAGTTCGACGCCGCCTTTACGCTGATGACCCTGGAACTCTCCCGAATGATTCCCGGGCTGCTGGAAGCGCTCGGCGGTGAAGACCGCTCCGCCATCGTCGAGGAATAAGGCCAAAGGGGGTACTTACAGGTGCCCCCCTTTCCCCAGCCGCTCTTTTTGCCAGTCTTTCACCGGCTCATTCAGCACCAGTCGTAGATCCATCACTTCTTCTTCCGGGTTGTACTTGATTTCAAAACCCAGATGCTCTGCCAACTTCAGCATTGGGCGGTTATCCGCCAGCACGTTGCCGATCATTTCCATGGTGCCCCGGGCACGGCAGTAGTCGATCATCTTCTGCATCAGTGCCACGCCCAGCCCCTCACCTTTCATCCGGTCGTCCACCATCACAGCAAACTCACAGCGCAGGTTGTCTGCGTCTGTCCAGGTGCGAACAGTGCCCAGGGTTTCCTCTCCCTCACCGTCCAGCCGCGGTGCATTGGCGATAAACACCATTTCACGGTCGTAATCGATCTGCACCATCTGGGCGACGTCTTCCCGGGAGAAATGTTTTCGGTACTGGAAGAACCGGTAACGAATGGACTCTGGTGACTGATGTTCGTGGAATGAACGGTGGGCCGGCTCATCTTCCGCCAGCACCGGGCGGATAATGACTCGCCGACCGGATTTTGGCAGCACAATCCACTCTTCCAGCTCCCTCGGGTATGGCTGGATGATCGGTTTGCCCCGGCGGTCATCCAGATCAATGGCAATGTTTACCGCCACCGCCCCCTGCTCATTGAACAGCAGTGGCGCAATCTCCAGGCCCCGAATCTCCGGGATGTCGATGACAATCTGGGACAGGGTGACCAATGTCTCCGACACGGCACGAATGTCTTCCTCAGGCTTGAGGCTGTGCTCGTTCAACAGTTTGTACATGTAGGTGCGGCGCAGCAGCTCGCGGGCCAGCACCATGTTCAGCGGCGGCAAGGCAATTTGCCGGTCGGTCATGATGTTGATCTGAGCCCCCGCTGCACCGCACACCACCAGCGGGCCGAACAAGTTGTCCCGAGTGATCCCCACGCTGAATTCAATGCCACCCACATGCTGATACGAACGCTGCACGGCAAAACCGAGAAATCCGCTGCGGGGGAAGTGCTCCCTGTACTCATCCATCAGGAAGCGGCAGCTATCGATAATGGCTTGCTCACTGTTGAGCTTTTTGACCGTGCCTTTGTAACGGCGCTGGGTAGGGCTCAGGTCCAGAAACGGAAAGCAGCCCTGTTCATGCACCACCGTAATATCAATGGGCCGGCGCTCCACCGCAAACACCTCAAGCACTTCTTCGACATCGTCACAGTAAACGGTGTCGATGGTGTTGATGCCATAATCACAGATCACCCGCCGGGCTTCGCGGTTGGACAGATGCCTCCGGCCATCGCTCAGTGCCCGGGCCACGAGTTTCCGGGTATTGGCACGGTCGGCGAAATGGTCGGTGAAGGATTCCGGTGTTTCTGTCAGCAGTCTCTGCACCCGCTGGTGACGAACGTGCTGCATAAAGGCCATGACCGCCTTCTCCGGATTGAAGAACGACGGCAGGCCGGCACGATAAAATTCTTCACGGGAATCCATCACCGTGCTCTGCCCCAGCCAGCAGGTGAAAATGTTCAGCCGTGTGCCCTTGGAAGCCTGCACCACCGCATCGGCAATCTGCAGGCTGTCCTCGATCAGGGTTGGCGCATACATCACCAACACGTTGGCCACGTTCGGGTCTTTGGCGAGAATCTTGATCGCCTTGCCATAAAGTTCTGGCGTGGCGTCGTAGTTGAGGTCGATCGGGTTTTTCCGGGTCCAGTAGGCCGGCAGCAGCTCCGCCAGGGCATCAACGGACTGCTCCGACAGTTCCGCCAGTTCGCCGCCCAGGTCGGCCAACCGGTCCACCGCCAGCACACCGGGGCCAACCCCGTTGGCCATGATCGCCAACGATTCGCGCCGCAGCGGGCGCATTCGGGTCAGGGTTTCCAGGGCATCAAACATCTGGCCCAGGCCGTCCACCCGCAACACACCGGCTCTCTGCAGCATGGCATCGTAAATCGGGTCACTGCGCTTGATGCCGGCCGGTAACTCATGGGCGAACCACTCCGACTCCGGCACCCGACCGGATTTCACCGCAATGACCGGTTTGGTCCGGGAGGCTACCCGTACCGCCGACATAAAGCGGCGGGGATTGGGAATATTTTCGATGTGCAAAAGGATGGCGCGGGTCTGGGTGTCCTGGGCCAGGTAATCGATCAGGTCGTCGTGATCAATGTCCATGCCGTCGCCCAGTGTCAGGAAGTAGGAAAACCCGACACCCCGGGCAAAAGCCCAGTCAATCACCGAACTGGCAATGGTGCCGGACTGCCCCACAAACGCCACCCGTCCGGGAATGGCGCCCATGTGTGCATAGGTGGCGTTAAGATGACGTGCCGGCACCATCAGGCCGATGGTATTGGGCCCCAATACCCGAATGCCGGTTTCCCGGGCCGCGTCCCGCACCGAATACATCAACGGCTGCCCGGTTTTACTGTGGGTACGTGACATACCGCCGGTCATCACAATGGCGGTACGCACACCACATTCGCCGAGCTTTCGAATCATTTTTGGCACAGTATCCGGTGGCGTACAGATAATGGCCAGGTCCGGGCTAAAATCCAGTTTCGAGACCTTCTTGACGCAAGGAACCCCGTGCACGTTGTCGTAGTCGGTCTGGTTGACCACTACCAGGCGGCCCGGATAGCCGCCACCCAGCAGGTTCCGGAGTACCATACCACCGAGGTTCTCGGCCCGTTCGGAAGCACCAATCACAGCAATGGATTCAGGATTGAACAGGCTTTCCAGATAGCGGGTACTCAAGGTGACTCTCCCTGACCATGGGCGACGAAGATATGGATAAGAATCTCAATAAAACAGGATACTTATCAATGTATAACTTATCTTAGATGGGTATTTCCTGATGTAAATCCGGTATCACAACCATTAGACCAAAGAAATACGACAAACTTCGGTTTTCCCTGATAACATGGCCTGAAAAATAAGCATATTCGGGTTCAGGCTAGACGTATGACCACGGCATTTTTTTCCCACGATGACTGCATGAAGCACAATATGGGCCCGGAGCACCCGGAATGCCCTGAGCGAATCTCCACCATACTCGCGTATCTGGCAGACACTCACCTGGAACGGGATTTGGACTGGGTTCGACCAGAAGAAATTACCCGTGACCAGCTGTTAACGGTGCACCCCGAGACTTACCTTCAACAGCTAGATATGATGCAGCCTACCCGGGGCCGGGTGTTTACCGATCCGGACACCGCCATGATGCCGGATACCCTGCGCGCCGCCCGACTGGCCGCCGGCGGCAATATCCAGGCGGTCGATATGGTGATGAGCAGTCAGGTGACCAACGCGTTTGTCTGCGCCCGCCCACCCGGGCACCATGCCGAACGCTCCAAATCCATGGGGTTCTGCTTCTATAACAACGTGGCACTGGCGGCCATGCGCGCCCTCACCTTCCACCACCTGGAACGGGTTGCGATCGTTGATTTCGATGTGCATCAGGGCAACGGCACGGTAGACATCGTCAGCGGAGACGAACGCATCCTGATGTGCTCCAGCTTCCAGCATCCGTTCTATCCGCACTCCCATGTGCATCGCCAGGCGGACAACATTATCAATGCGCCGATCGAGGCCAACTGCTCAGCTCTGGACTACCGTAAAGCGGTGGAAGCAGCGTGGCTTAAGAAATTGCAGGATTTCCGCCCGCAGCTGGTACTGATTTCAGCCGGCTTTGACGGCCACAAACTCGACCCGATGGCAGAACTGAATCTGGAAGTGGACGACTATCGCTGGTTGACGGAAATGCTGATCAGCGTGGCCCATGACCACGCAAATGACCGGATTGTGTCAACTCTGGAGGGGGGATATCACCTGAAAGCGCTGGCCGAAAGCGTCACCGCCCACCTGGACCTGCTCAGCACGGTTTACTGAGAAGTCCCGCTCCATTCAGCCCGAGAAATCCATACCCGGGCCGTTCGCCTGCTGTAACTCCGGCCGCTCGCCCTGCCGTTGCAAGCGAATGGTGGTACGGCGATTATCCGCATGCCGGCGGGAAACCGGGAACTGGTCACCGTGCCCACGCACAATCAGAAGGTCATCATCGATACCGCGGGATCGCAGATAGTCCGCCACCACATTCGCCCGCTCTTCGGACAGCGCCCGGTTATCGATGCGGCTGCCAACACTGTCTGAATGGCCGTCCACAAATATCCGCTCAACGGTGGAATCCGCCATTACGTAGGTCACGATGTTATCCAGCAGCTGCCTGTCGGTATCAGACAGGCTGGTACTGCCGCTGACAAACGGCACTCGGGAACGACGAATCTGGTCGTAGTTCACCGGCAACAGGCTGGATACGCACTCCCGGTAGCCCGAGTACGGGCCTGAGAAATTAACGTTGGAAAGTTGAACCCGCACGGGCCGGTCATCATAACGGGCAGCTCGTGTGACGGTCGGGCGCATCCCCTGCAACAAACCCTGAGTCATCAGGGTTGCCTCACGACTGCTGACCGTGACCGCCCTGGGCTGGTCAGAGACCGTTACCGAGCCGATGGCCCGGGGCGCCACGCCAGGACGCCAGGCTGGCGCTTCCACCACTAGCTGGCCGCGACCGGGGCGCATCACCGGGATCTCGGATTCCAGATAGAAACTCAACGCTTCGCCGGCCCGATGGCGGAAAACCGCCCTGCCGTATCCCGGTACCTCGTGTACCAGAGAACACTCAAACACGGATTCCGACAGGTACCACTGGCTGTTCTCAATGCCGGCACCGTAGCTTGTCGCCAAAACAGGCGTAGCCGCCACTGCAAACAAAGCCGACACGCCTGCAGCTGCCAGCTTTTGATGAAGTATATGGCGAAGCGAATAAGTCATTGTGAGAGCGCCTCGAAAACCGGGTCTGTTTTCAACATGACTGTTTAACGGCGATCAAAATGATTACTTGAGCCACAAAGGGACTGGAATAGCAAAAACATTCCCATCCGCCTTCTGATATAATCCGCAAAATTTTTTGGCTGCTTTGCGGATACCATCATGACCAGAACACTCACCATCACCCGACCCGACGACTGGCACCTACACGTGCGCGACGGTGCTGTGCTGAACAGCGTGGTGCCGGCCACGGCCGCCTGCTTTGGCCGGGCAATCATCATGCCGAATCTGGTGCCACCGGTAACCGATGCGGCCGCCGCCATGGCTTATCGTGAGCGTATTCGGGCAGCTGCCGGCAGCACCGGCTTTGAACCGCTGATGACACTGTACCTGACGGAAAGTATGACCCCCGAAACCATTCGGGAAGCCAAGGCCGCCGGTGTTGTCGCTGCCAAACTCTACCCCGCGGGCGCCACCACCAATTCCGAGTCCGGCGTTACCGATATCCGCAATATTTACCCGGTTCTTGAAGCCATGGCTGAGTGCGGCATGCTGCTTTTGGTTCACGGCGAAGTGACGGACGCCGACATTGATATCTTCGACCGGGAAAAAGTGTTTCTTGATCGGGTCCTGAGCCCAACCATCGAGGCCTTCCCGACCCTGAAAGTGGTGCTGGAGCACATCACCACGGCGGATTCCGCCGAGTTTGTGCGCGCCCATACCGGCGGCAACCTGGCCGCCACCGTGACGCCACAGCACCTGATGTACAACCGGAATCATATGCTGGTGGGCGGTATCCGCCCCCACCTGTATTGCCTGCCGATCCTGAAACGGAACAAGCATCAGCTGGCGCTGCGCGAAGCGGTTGCCAGCGGCGATCCTCGGTTCTTCCTGGGCACCGATTCCGCACCCCACGCCCGCGACAAAAAGGAAGCCGCCTGCGGCTGCGCCGGTTGCTACTCTGCCTACGGCGCCATTGGCCTGTACGCAGACGTCTTTGAGGAACTCGGCATTCTCGACAAACTGGAAGCTTTTGCCAGTTTCAACGGCGCCGACTTTTATGGCCTGCCACGAAACACCGATGCCATTACCCTGGTACGTGAGCCCTGGACCATGCCAGAGCAACTGCCGTTGGCCGACGGTAACATCGTACCCTTGAAGGCCGGTGAAACCGTTCACTGGCGCATGGCGTAACTCATTATTCATTCATAACACGAACATCGGAGTTCGAGTGTCAGAAGAAAACAAGCCGCCACATCCTATGTCCCAACGCTTCCGTGGCTTCCTGCCGGTGGTTGTCGATGTTGAAACCGCCGGTTTCAATCCGGAGCGAGACGCCCTGCTCGAAATTGCCGCCGTCATACTGACCATGGACGACGATGGCTTGCTGCGCCGGGGGGAAACCCACGTGCAGCAGATTGACCCCTTCGAAGGCGCAAACCTGGAACAGTCTGCCCTGGACTTCACCGGCATCGACCCCTGGAACCCGGAACGTGAGGCAGTCCCTGAGCGGGAAGGCCTGAGCGAAATATTCTCCCCGATCCGCAAGGCGGTGAAAGCCCACGACTGCAAGCGTGCGGTTCTGGTCGGCCACAACGCCACCTTTGACCACAACTTTGTGTTTGCGGCTGCCTTGCGGGCCGACATCAAACGCAATCCGTTCCACCCGTTCTCCACCTTTGACACAGCAACTCTGGCTGGCCTGGCCTATGGCCATACGGTGCTGGCACAGGCCTGTAAACTGGCGGGCATCCCTTTCAGCAACAAGGAAGCCCACTCCGCAGCCTACGATGCAGAAAAAACCGCTGACCTGTTCTGCGGCATCGTGAACCGCTGGAAAGAGCTGGGCGGTTTTCCGCCGCCGCTCATTGAGCCAGAGGAAGAAGCGACAAGCTGATAACCGCCAGAATCAAAAAAACCCGCCGAAGCGGGTTTTTTCTTGCCTGGAGACAGCTTACCAGTAGATACCTCGCATAATGGCCGCGAACGCCACCTGCTCGGTCGACACCTTGGGCTTTTCACCAGACTTGCTACCAGCGGCAGACGGAGAATCCGGGAACATCCGGTAACCGGTGTTCATGATAATCTCACCCATCTTCGGCGCCAGGGCGTGCAGAACCTGGGCAAAGACACCCAGGCGAGTAGCAATACGCTTCGGCCGGTAAACGATGGCATCCGCCACCATCTGCGCAGCTTCATCCGGTGACAGCGTGGGTACCGAATCGTAAATCTTGGTCGGCGCAATCATCGGCGTTTTCACCAACGGCATGTTGATGGTGGTGAACGTCAGATTACGGTCAGACCACTCCGCCGCCGCACACCGGCTGAAGGCATCCAGCGCTGACTTCGACGCCACATAGGCCGAGAAACGTGGTGCGTTGGTCAGTACCCCAATGGACGAGATATTCACCACATGGCCACGGCGGCGCTCCAGCATGGCCGGCGCAAAGCCCATGATCAGGCGCACAGAACCGAAGTAGTTCAGCTGCATGGTGCGCTCGAAATCGTGGAAACGGTCAAACGACAAGGACAGCGAGCGTCGAATAGACCGGCCGGCATTGTTCACCAGTACGTCTACATGGCCGTGATTATCCAAAACCGTCTTTACAAAGCGATCACAGTCTTCCATGTCGGAAAAATCGCACTGGTACGCGTGGATATTACCGCCACGGGCTTCCAGATCGGCTGCCACTTCGTCCAGGGTTTCCTTGGTGCGGGCGCCAATCACCAGGATTGCACCGGCTTCCGCCAGTTTCTGGGCAGTTGCCAGGCCAATACCGGAAGTGGCACCGGTGACAACACACACCTTGCCTTCCACTGTTCCCTTCAGGGTGCGGTCCTTGAACAGATCCGGGTCCAGGTTACGCTCCCAGTAGTCCCAGATCACAGGCGCATAGCTTGGCAGGCGCGGCACGTCGATGCCGGTGCCTTTCAGCGCCCTTTCAGTTTCACGGGCATCGAAACGGGTCGGATAGTTGATGAACGACATTACCGACGGCGGAATGCCCATATCATCCAGAACGGCACTGGCGATGCGCTTAACCGGTGGCAGATTCTTGATGCTCTGGCGAATGAACGGGGGAATAAAGCCAAACATCCGGGAATCAATACGCATCCCCATTTTGGGAGCGTGGCCCGCCTCGCTGAAGATATTGAGGATTTCACCCACTTTATAGGGATCAGAGTCCACCAGATGGAAACACTTGCCGTCTTCCCCTTCGAGATGGGCAATGTGATCCATGGCGTTCACCACGAAATCGACCGGCACAATGTTCAGGCGGCCGCCTTCAATACCAATGGTCGGCACCCATTGCGGCAAGGCATGGCGAATCTTCTGGATCATCTTGAAGAAGTAGTAAGGGCCGTCAACCTTGTCCATCTCGCCGGTTTCGGAATGGCCAATCACCATGCCGGGGCGATAGATACGGAACGGTACCTTGCACTCATCCCGCACCACTTTTTCGGACTCATGCTTGGTGCGCAGATAGGGGTGGTCCAGCTTCTCGGCTTCCTCAAACATGTCTTCCCGGAAGGTGCCCTTGAACAGGCCTGCCGCCGCTATGGATGACACATGGTGGAAGTGCTTGGCCGCCATGGCCTCAGCCGCCTGAACCGCCGCCCGGGTGCCCTCGATGTTGGTGGCCGCCTGGGACTCTTCATCGGCGCCCATGTCATAGACCGCCGCCAGATGGAAAAAGTGATCGACATTTCCCTTGAGGGATTTCAGGGTCTTGGCGTCGATTCCGAGGTTCTTGCTGGTCAGATCACCAATGACCGCCTTTACCCGGGACTCATCCACACCCCACCGCTCGCGCAGTTTTTCGAGTTTGCCCTGGGACTGTTCACGTACCAGGACATACACCGTACCGCCTCGGGCGAGCAGCTTTTCAACCAGAAAGCGGCCGATAAACCCGGTACCGCCTGTCAGGAAATAATTCATAGGTACTCCATCCTGCCTGTTGCTCTGTTGTTGTCATTACACCAGCACGAGTAAGACTAAAGTCTTACCTGCATTCCATTGGCCGGCATTGTACTTAATTGCAACTTTCATGTATCGAACTTTTTTAGAGCTTTTACTCTGTAACCCTTTGTTTTTGTTAGAGCCTTTACTCTAAAAACCGGCCTTCCGCCTGGCAGAAAATGTCCCTGTTGCCGACACACTGAGTTTGAGATTAGCACAGTAAACACCTGCTGCGAGCCTTGCGACCACAATTACCGATGGGCAATGCAAGGCTCGCCCGGCAATGCGATAATCGGGAACTTACCGCGCCAGACGGCGTCACTAACTAGCCACGATCCTGAGAGTTACCAGACCAGCATGCAAAACGACAGCCCCAATACCGAACGCTACATTGCCATCGCCCGCGCCTGCCTGAAGGCCATCAACGACACCGCCGCTAACAGTGGTAGTCGGGAGGAGAAGATCCAGGCGGTCTATCAGGCGATCGACAAAGCTTTCCAGGCGGAGTTTTCCGAATATCGGCAATCCGTTGCCATCATGGCGACCGTACTTGAACGCATTGCTTCGGGCGAACTGGACGCCGACAAAGCCGCCAGCCTTGCCCGCAAAACCCTGGACCAGCAACCCGCTGGCACCCAATCCGGGATCATGCACTGAGCAAAACCCCCACTTTGACCGGACAGAAGAGGCACCATGACAGCTGACCGCCCCGTGTTCCAGAACCTGTACCGTTTCCAGTTTGTTTTGTTATTTTTACTTGGCAGTGTGCTGCTCAGCCCTCTGGCTGTTGCCGGCGCATCGCCGACCAAAAGCCCCAACGATCCTAACGAATACCGGTTTCTGGAACTGGACAACGGCCTGCGGGTGATTCTGGCCTCAGACCCCGAAGCCGACAAAGCAGCCGCCTCAATGAATGTCGCCGTTGGCAGCGGCAACGACCCCGCCGACCGCGAGGGTCTGGCACATTTCCTGGAACATATGCTGTTCCTGGGAACCGAGAAGTATCCGGACCCGGGCGAGTACCAGCAGTTCATTCGCAGCCATGGCGGCAGTCATAACGCCTTTACCGCATTTGCCGACACCAACTATTTTTTTGATGTCGAGGCAGAATTCCTTGAGCCGGCCCTTGACCGCTTCGCCCAGCAGTTCTCCCACCCGCTGTTCACACCAGAGCTGGTCGACCGGGAACGCAATGCCGTGCACTCGGAGTACACCGCCAAACTCAAGGAAGATGGCCGCCGGTTCCTGTCTGTTTTGAAGGCCGGGGGCAACCCCGATCACGCCTTCAATCAGTTTGCCGTCGGTAACCTGACAACCCTGGAAAACACTGAAGAGAACCCCCTGAGACCAGACCTGATCCAGTTCTGGCAGGACCAGTATTCCGCCAACATCATGACACTGGCAGTTTACGGCCCGCAGCCCCTCGACCAGTTAGAGCAGATGGTCCGGGAACGCTTTATCGCCATCGAAAACCGAAACCTGAAGGCCAAGACACACCCACAGCCGCTGTACGTTGAGAGCAGATTGCCCGAACGCATCACTGCTGAAAGCCTACGAGATTCCCGCAGCATGACGCTGTCGTTCCCCATCCCATCGCAGCGGGACAATTACCGGACCAAACCGGCATCCTATGTGGCCAATCTGCTTGGCCACGAGGGCCCCGGCAGCCTGTTTGACACCCTCAAACAGGCGGGCCTGGTGGAGTCGTTGTCCGCCGGGCTGGGAATGGATACCGGGGATCATGCCACGCTGGACATCCGTATGTCTCTCACGCGCGAAGGCCTCGAACGGCAGGACGAGATCATCGTGCTGGCGTTTCGGTACATCGATAAGGTCCGGCAATCCGGAGTTAACGAAGACCGCTTCGAGGAAATGAAACAGCTTGCGGTGATTGACTTCCGGTTTCGCGAGCGCAGTGAGCCGATGCGCGAAGCCATGCGCCTATCCAGCCTGTTACGGGACTATCCACCGGAAGATCTGTTGAGCGCGCCCTGGCTGATGGATCGTTACGCTCCGGAACAGTACAAAGCGCTTCTGGAACGCCTGACGCCCGATAACCTCAAAGTCTGGGTGTCTGCCCCCAACCAGAATTTCGAAGCGCCGCAGTTTACGCAGTGGTATCAGACACCCTGGCAGAGAGCGCCGCTCAGCGTCGAAAGTGAGGTAGAGTCCACGCTGGCTGAGCGCCTGGCCCTACCCGCCGCCAATCCGTTTGTTCCGGAAAACCTGGAGCTGGTGCCCGGAAACACCATGGCCCAGCCAGTGCTGCTGGACGAACTGGATGGCCTGGCTGTCTGGTACGCCAGGGACACCCAGTTCAACACGCCCAAAGCCAACGTGTTTATCAGCCTGCGCACTCCGCAGGCGAGATCCTCCGCCCGCAACGAGGTGCTAACCCAATTGCTGGTGGACGCCATCGATACCAACCTGAACGCCTGGGCCTATTCTGCGCGGCTGGCCGGGCTGGACTACAGCATTTACCCGCATCTTCGGGGTGTGACCATCCGGGTGGGTGGCTATAACGACAAGCTCTACAAGTTGGTGAACCGGATTCTGCTGGAATTTGCGGATCCGAAGTTTACTGAGCAGCGTTTCGACGTTGCCCGGCAGAGACTGATCGATGGTCTTGAGAACAAAGCCAAAGACCGGCCGGTTCAGCAAACCTCGGAATTCATTCAAACGGCCCTCATCGATGGCACCTTTCCGGTACCGGATAAACTCGCTGCCGCGCGTGAAGTCACCCTGAACGAACTGGAAGCCTTTGGCGCCCGCCTGGTTGCACAAACAGACCCGGTAATGCTGGCCCACGGCAACCTGACGGAGGCAGCGACACTGAATATGGCAGGGCAGGTTCAGGCCATGGTATTGAACAATCGGGAGCGCACCACGGTAGACCGCTCGCGCATGCGCCAGCTGCCGCAGGGTCAAACCCTGGCGACGCTGACTCTGGAACACCCGGATACCGGCTATACGCTGTACTTGCAGGGGCGCGACACCTCCTATGAGGAGCGGGCAAGGTTCCGCCTGCTGGCGCAGATTCTGAGCAGCCCCTTCTATGAGGACATCCGTACCAACCGCCAGCTGGGCTACATCGTTTACGCCACCGCTTTCGAAATACTGGAAACACCGGCCCTGGGGCTGGTTGTGCAATCTCCGGAAGCAACGGCTGAAGCCATTGACCAGGCGGTGATGGAATTCGCTGAAGGGTACGCAGACCGCCTGGCAGAGTTAACGTCCGAGCGACTGGCTCGGGAGAAACAAGCGGTGATCAGCCAGTTGCTTCAGCGAGACCGGCAGTTAGGTGAGGTGTCGGGCCGTTACTGGCGGGAAATCGACCGGGGGAACACCGCCTTCGACAGCCGGGAGCGCCTGGCGGAGGCCATTCAAAAAGTCACCCTGGATCAGCTGAAAACGACCTTCCGCAACGCCATGATAGAGCGCCAAAGGGCACTGCTGGTGGTTACGGGCGATGATGGCGAGAACAGCCGGTCCGTTCTTGACCGACTGCGCCAGCGGGATGCCGTGCCAGCCCGAGTAGAACGCTAACGTTCGCCAACCATACGCCGGAAGCGCTGCCAGTCTTCCGGCTCGTCCACATCCCAGCGGGGTTCCAGCAGGTAAACGCTGAGCCCCGCAGCATCCATCCTCTGCAGGGTTTGCTGCATAACATCTGGCGTACCCCAGGCAATACCTTCCAGCGCACCGGGCGCCAGCCTGCGAGCACCGATTAACACATAACCACCATCATCCGACGGGCCCAGCACCACATCGTAATGCTCCAGAGCCGCTACCGCGGAGCGCACATAACCGGGGTCTACTGAAGGACAATCACTGCCAATCACCACGGCCCGGTGATGAGATGCAATACCCTGGCCCAACGCCCTGGCCATTCGCTCCCCCAGATCGCCACCTTGCTGAAAAGACTGGGGCAATTTGGCTGCTTCGATATTGGCCAGCAAGGGAGCAGCTTCTTCAGGCGGCTGATCCAACGGACGATCCCACCAGAAGCTGACGTCATAGCCCGTGGCACACAGATTATCCAGTACCTCCAGACTCAGGGTGATATGAGCCTGTAGCGCGCCCTCAATACCGAGGGCCGGAATTAACCGGGTTTTGACCCGGCCCGCCTGCGGCCACTTGGCAAACTGCATGAGAATCGCCGGTGAATGATCAGTGTCTTGCATGGCGCACGTTCCTCCGCCAAAGGGCCGCCAGGGATTCGGGGCTGTCACCCCGCCAATAACGCCAACGCAGGCGCCACATCAGCACAATTGTGGGCCACACACCGCCCTGCTCCCAGCGCCGGCTGTCGGTAATCACCGGCGACGAAATACAGTAAGGGCGTGCCACCAGTTTCAGGCGTTTGGACAACTCCACGTCTTCCATCAACGGCATGGCGCGATAGCCACCCAACGCTTCGAACACGTCCCGACGCACGAAAATACCCTGATCCCCCGTGCACACGCCGGTGAGCCGGGAGCGCCAGTTCATAAACCAGGCAATCACCGAAAACATGGTGTGCCGGCCGCTCAGACGAACATCAAATCGCCCCCAGGGGCGACCAAGGCACTGGCTTTCACTTAATTGCTCGAGGGCATCGGGGGGCAGGCGCGTATCCGCATGCAGGAATAGAATCAGGTCGCCACGGGCAACGGCAGCGCCCGCGTTCATTTGCGCTGCCCGCCCAGGTTCCGATACCAGCAACCGGTCACACAACGGGCGCGACAGGTCAGCCGTGTTATCCGGGCTGCCGCCGTCTACCACAATCACTTCGTGACCGGCCTGGCGGATGGGCTGTAGCCTCTGCAAAGATTCTTCAATACCGGCCGCCTCCCGCCACACGGGCACGACCACGCTTAAAGACAAAGCAATCCGGGTATTGGCATCCATAAAAGCGACAGACCAAGAGAACAAGGCCCAACCATAACCGGACACCCCTTGAGCCACAAGCCCTTGCCGGCTATCATACCGCCTCTTCTGAAATGCCCCCGTAGCTCATCTGGATAGAGCGTCCCCCTCCTAAGGGGAAGGTAGCAGGTTCGAGTCCTGCCGGGGGTACCAAACAACCTTATTCAAGTGTTGTTATTACCCTCGACCACTGAACACTCTTGCACCCTGAGAGAGAAGGTCAACCGCCTCTAGCAGGGTACCCGGAAAACGCCCCTGATTGACTTGACCCATCGGTACCCGGCAATCCCCAGCAAACCCGCAAGCAACAGCAATAGACTGGAAGGCTCGGGGACCTTGGCCGGCGCAATCTTCTTAAGGCGACCAGTCAGCCAGTAGTAGTCCCCAGAGTCCCGATTACCGACGTGCGCACCCTCAAACGGTGCGGTTAGGTGCAGGTTGTCGAAAATATCCTTGCCGGCCTCGAGGTAAAACAGGTCGAGAAAAAGGAAAAACTCAAAGTTATCCACCACAAAGGGCTCGAATCCGTTCTCGTAAAGGGCGTCGGTATCGGATATCGGTTGGTCATACATCAATGGCACAAGCCCAGTCCAACTGAACGTTATCGGGTCACTGGTAAACTGAACAGAAACCAGGCCACGCAGCACCGAATCAACCTCGATTATCGCGGTGGCATTATGACTCTCGTACGGGTTCATAATGGGGTGGTCGTAGCTGTAGGTGATTAGCGCGGCGTTTGCGGCCGGCGCCAAACAGGCAAGCACAATAGTCAGTAGATTCTTCACGCGTTCAGTCCCTCGATTTACCTATGATCCATCAGGGTAATTTAAAGCAATTATCGAACCATGGCACGTATCACTGGGTTTTCAAACGGCCAGCAAAACGACGCACCTCTCACATGTAAAATATTCTGACACCGAATATTTGGAGCGCTCACGCTTAGCTGCGCCCAGTTTGGGGTTACAATGCCGCCTACCCTGTCACCACCGGAATCCATCGAATGGCCCGCTTTAACGAAATTGGCACCGCAACCATCCCCGGCAACGGCACCCGCTTGCGCCTGCTGCAGCGCAATGACGAGTTTTCCATCAAGATCGCCGGGGCGCCTGGAGAACTGATGAACAGCCGGTTGCATGGTTCTGAAGATGCCCTGGCCACGCTGGCCTGTGAACGCCTGAGCCATCTGCCAGAGCCGCGTATTCTGATTGGCGGGCTGGGGATGGGTTTTACCCTGGCGGCGGCATTGGCATCAACCGGTGAAAAAGCGCGGGTGACGGTGGCGGAGCTGGTCCCGGAGGTTGAAACATGGAACCGTGGCCCCCTGGGCTCGGCGGCCGGCTATCCGCTGAACGATGCCCGAGCCCAGGTGCACATAGGCGACGTAGCAGAACTTCTGAGACAGGGTGATGGCAACTGGGATGCCATTTTGCTGGATGTTGATAACGGCCCGGAAGGCCTTACCCGCAAGGAAAACAACTGGATTTACTCACCCGAAGGCATTGCTGCTGCCCAGAAATCCCTGAGTAGGGACGGCATTCTGGCCTACTGGTCCGCCGGCCCGGAACACGCCTTCACCGAACGCCTGCGCCGGGCAGGCTTCTCGGTAGAGCCAGTCGTTGTGCGCGCCCTGCGCCCCGGCAAAGGCGCACGCCACACCATCTGGCTGGCCTGGTAACCATTGCGACAGGTTCCGATCCTGTCACTGTTACATTGCGATAAAGTCATTCGAAATACAGGTTCATATGAACTAGGCTGGACTATAAAGCCGTTATGTTTCGACGAAGATCTTATCTTTGCAGAAGCACTCAGGAGGTATTTCCATGAAACCCTCAGTGAGTATTACCGGTGAACACCAGGCCCATAAAGTCGCCGCAATATTCGAAACCGAATCGGATGCAAACGGCGTAGCCCAAACATTGTCACGAGATACCAGCCTGGATGATGAACAGGTTCTTGTTGTAACCCCCCACGACCAACATCAAGGTGAAGCGCTGGAGCCCGAGAACAAGGGTATATGGCATACGCTGTTACGCTCGCACCTCTGGCTGGGCGTTAGTGGCGCAATCGCAGGTTTTATTCTGTTCCTGATTCTCAGTGCTGCCGGGGTGGGCTTTGTTGTGCAGAACACCATGGCTGCAGCGGCCGTTCTGGCTGCGCTTGGCGGGGTTCTTGGCTTGCTGCTTGCAGGCGGCGTTACTCTCAGGCCTGACCACACCCCTTACGTTGTGAAAGCGCAGACTGCCCTGACGGAAGGCAAGTATGTACTGACAGTCCATGCCTCAAGCTCGGAGCAGCTCAAGGAGGCCACAACCGTTCTCAAAAACCGGAACGTCAAATTGGTACGCACTATCTGAGGCCGCGAGCTTGGGTCCAGGAAGCCGGAACGAACCACAGGCAAACCCGCGTCATCCAGCGTAACAGCAACAGGAACGGCAGCAGAATCAGGAACCAGCCGGGTACCTGTACCATCCACGGTGGCACGCCGAGTACTTTGGCAGCGCCGGCGAACAGGTCGTTCAGCACCAACGGGTGTCGAACGGCCACATAGGCCAGGGCAGCCACGGCGGGCCATCTGGCATGACCAACCATAACCGAGGCCATGCGCCCGGCCCGGGCAAGGCGCGTGCTGTAAGCCGCTGAACGGGCAGTGACGGTAGAAGCCCGCGCCGTGGTGGCTGCCGCCCTGCCCACTTTCAGAAACTTCACCGCACTGCCGATAACAATGGCATCCACGGCGGCCCAGCCCACATCGCTGGCACGAATGGGCTGATCGGTGCGATACCGGGATTCCAGGGTGCGAATGCCGCTGGTAAAGAACTGGGTAACGCCTTCGGTGATGCGATCGGTCCAGATCCACTCGACATTCCCGTCCGGGCCCACCACAAACTGACCGGTGAAATCCTGCCCTTCCTTGTTGGCAAAATTGACGGCATACCAGGCGCGCTGTTCGGGTGTGAGGGTTTGGCGGGTTCCGGCCACGCGATTCATCAGCTCGATAGATCTGACCGGGTTCTGGTAAAAATGGATAACCGGAGGTATCAGGTACTCACCGTGTGCTTTCAGGGCATCCTGAAACTCGGGTTCCTCCCCGAATAACTCCATCAGCAACCTGGTGTGTTCTGGATACACCTGCAGCGCCGCCTGGGCCTTCAACAACAGCAGGCGGTCGTCCCGATAATCGAGCAGCAGAGCCTGCACCGGCAGTGGCTCGGCAAGCACGGCCGAACGGGCGCCGAATACATCCTGGGCATGCAGGCGTACCAGCCGCTCTTCCACCGGTTGCGGCTGAAACCGAACCGCCACCAGCACGGCAACAGCCAGCGCAATCAGTGCCAGCCAGAGCACACTCCGGCGACGGTGGGTTCTGAACAGCACAGGCTCTTGCATCGAGTACTCCCGGCAACCTGAAAGGTTTTAGTCTACACGGAACGCCGGCACCATAGGAGTCATGCATCGCTAACCGCTGTCCCTTCAAGGAACACAGGAGAGTGCAAGCCATTTGACCCGTAGCAGTTAATTACATAAAAGTACCGCAATCCGCTTTACGGTTTGCAAGAAACGGATACCATAGCCTCAGGTAGTGCTTTTCGGACCCGTCTTGATGGATATTTTTGAGCAGAAACGCCGCATCATCACCACCGCCATTGTTGCCGTGGTTATGACGGGCATCATTATTGCCGCAGTGGTTTCTGCTCCACTGATCAACCAGATTCACACCCAGGCGGCACAGACAGCTGGGGGCGTTGCAGACGCGAAAGCCGAGAACGTCAGAGCTGTTTTCGATCAGCACCAGGACCTGGCCCGCCAGACCGCCAGCCGCTCAGAACTGGCAAAGGTGCTGGGCCAATACGCCAAAGGTGAGGTTTCAGCCGGTGTTGTGCACACGTTTTCCCGCCCGAGACTGCAAGACGCAGCCCGAATCATAGAAGACCTTGCCGTATTAATCCGATACGACGCTGCCGGCAACGAACTGGTCAGGGTCGGGCCCTGGGCCAATGATCTACCTGCGGATATCCCTCTCTCCGATACCCTGGACATCAATGCATTCGCGCTGGTGTCCGGCGAAACCAGCGGCCCGCTACTGCAGGCAGCAAGCCCAATACTGACCGAAGGACGGGTGGTAGGTTATGACCAGCTTCTGTTCTCGCCGGACTCTCTGACGCGGGTCTTCCAGGGTCAGCCGGATTCATCACTTTGTCTGCTCGACAACCAGAGAACCAAGCGCGTTATCCTGAACCCACAGACGGATCAGATCGAGCTGACGGCCCCTGAGGGCTGCCTGGCTGTCAGGCAGGGAGTGTCCACCCGAGACCGCTCCGGTGCTTTCCGGGCAAGGCTTGACGATGGTTCCAGAGTGCTCACGTTCCACCGGCCACTGGCGGGTTATGGCTGGGAACTGCATATGTACACCCGAACCTCACGGGTTTTCGCCGACGTTATCGTTGATATCATGATCAGTATTCTGGCTATCCTTATGCTCTCTGCGCTTGCAGGGTTGCTGGTCTGGAGGTCACTGAAACCGATTGTCGGCGCGATGGTAAAGCAAACGTCTCAGATCGCCCGTTCCACCGAAGAGCTGCGGCTGGCCTACCAGGTGTTCGAACACACTCATGAGGCGATTCTGATCACCGATGCAAACTTTATGATCGTTCGGGCCAACCCTGCTTTTTCCGACATTACCGGTGAAGCAAACAGAGCGTTACATCGCAAGCCACTGACAGACTTTCTGGACTGTCAGAAAGGAAAAGGTGTTGTTCTGGAGGAGATTCGGAAACAGCTGGTCACGGTGAACGCCTGGCAAGGTGAGGTCTGGCTGAAGGGCCATCAGGGCCTCACCATTCCCAACCTGATGACGGTGTCACCTGTCAGAAACAAAAATGGCCAGATCCGGCAACTGGTGCTGACCTTCAGCAATATCACGGAGCGGGTACAGGCCGAGAAACAGATGATCCGGCTTGCCCATTACGATGAACTGACCGGCCTGCCTAACCGGGTGGCGCTTGAGAACCACCTGGAGCAGGCCATTCAGCAGGCGCGCCGGGATAACAGCCATTTTGCCCTGATGTTCCTGGATCTGGATAAGTTCAAGCCTGTGAATGATAACTACGGCCATCAGGTGGGTGACGAGCTGCTACGTAATGTTGGTAAGCGTCTGAAACACTGCATTCGCAGCAGCGATGTGGTGGGCCGGCGAGGCGGTGACGAGTTTGTGGTGATTACCGGGCCGCTGCATGGCGATGATGACGCCAAACCTATTGCCGACAAAATCGTTGCAGTTCTGAACGATGTTTTCCACATCCAGGGGCACAATATCCAGATAGGCGCCTCGGTTGGCGTTGCGCTCTATCCGGACCACGGCATGGCGGCGGAAGACCTCCTTAAACAGGCTGACGCCGCCATGTACCGGGTTAAAACCAGCGGCCGTAACGCCGTGGCCTATGCCTGAAACCGCTCAGGCCTGCTCGTATTCCTGCACCAGCTGGCCGAGAAAATACAGGCCTGCCGAGCTGAGAAAATACCGTCCGGCACCAGCCCGGAACACCAGATTCCGCTTTTCCAGATAATCCAGGGCCTCAATGAGCCCTTTCTCGAACCGGGCCGCCCGGAGAATGTCCTGGTACTCGTCGTCTCCGGCCATAGCTTCAAGGTCCTGCTCATTCAGGCCGGCGTCTGGCCGCCCCAGGTAATCCAGATCCCTCCCGCTGCGGGCAAAGTAACGCCCAATCAACAACAGTACCACCTGCACCCTGAACGCATTCTCATCGTGCTCTTCACTTTCGTCGTCACTGCTCTCCTTCAGGAAGAAAAATGCGCCGGTTTCATTGAATACAAGCTCACTGCCCAGGTGTTCGTAAAAGGTGCGGAAGTGGGATAAGTGGTTGTACAGCAGGTTGTATAGTGGATTGGCCCGCAGCTCCGAGCGGTTGTTGTCCCACACGTCCCGCACGATCACCCGGCCGGCCTGGAACTCACGGTAGATGGCCGCGCTGTGGGCGGGCAGGATCTGCTCGAAGCTGCCGACGGGCGCTGCGCTCAGGCTGTTTTCCGTCTCGGTCATGTCAGAAAAATCAGGCATGGCTTGGCTCTTGTTTGATGTCGGTTACGCCGGGCTCAAGCCGGCGTTTTCGGTAGACGAATTGCTCGCTGTCCGGCGCCTGCTCCAGGGTGCGGAAGCGGTTGGTGGTGACCACCTGCATACCCTCAGGTGGCGAATTCACCAAGCGGTTCAACGCTGCCAGCAGGTCCGGAAAGCGGTAGCCGGGAATAAAACCATCCAGCCGGCCGTGCAGCTCCCGCACCAGATCCGCCGTAGGCCTCAGCTCCAGCGTTTCCAGCCACTGGTAAAGCTGGTTGATGCGCTGAACGTCGATACGACTATGGCGGCCGCTGCCATCCACTTCCTGCAGCACCGGCACTTCCGCTTTGCGGCGAAGATCACTCAGGCGCAGGTCCAGTTCGCTGAACAACAGCTGGTAGTAGCTGGAAGACTGGCCAAAGGCATAATGCTTGGGCCGCTGTTGTGCCCGCAGCCCCACCAGAAATCCGGTGCTGCGGGCAAACTCCCCACCTTCCAGCCACTTGCGGCGCAGGCTGAGGGTTTCGGTGTCTTCTTTGAGCGCCCGCAGCTTGCCGTAGAAGTGCTCCATAGCATTGTACTGGGCCATGCCCCGGCGGGTTTTGCGCAGGAAGTGCTCCACTTCCTGGGCCACTGCCTGAATGGGTTTGTAAAGCGCATTCAGGCTGAGGGACGAGCGGAAAATCTGGTCCGCCAGGCTGTGGTTGTCGTTGGTTTCCAGCAACCGGACCATGGCTTCCAGAGTTTCGAACAAATTGCTGCCATCGGGCAGTCGGGTGTCCGGGTTCAGGAAGACCAGGGTGGGTTTGATGTGCCGGTCGTACAGGGTAACGATCTGTTCAAACAGGTTCTGGCGAAACTCCAGATACTTTTCCGGTGCCCGGCTGGCATCACCAGACAAGTCCGCCAGCTGGGCACTGATGGTCTGCATCCGCAGCACGTTCTGGCGCAACAGGCCGATGAGCTGGCTAACCCGTTCGTTCAGGTCGTCCCGCAGTTCGGTGTAATCCGGGTCTGCTTCACTGAAACTGCTGATTTCAAGGCGGTTGCGTACATCCCGCAGGGTCACCAAATGGCCCCGCAGGCGGGCGTCGGTCAGCTCCTGATACAGCGAGGCGTTACAGGCGCGCATCAGATTGATCAGGGCGTCCTGGAACACCAGCCGGCGCTCGCCGTCGGCCTTGATGATGTCGATGATCAGGCCGCTACGGAACAGGTTGTCGGTGTTCATGGCCAGCCGGACCCGGTCCCGGTCGGCCTTGCCGAGATTACCGGTATAGTCCATCACCTCCGCCACCAGGTCGCTTTCGCGGATGTAGCGGGCCTCATTCCGGTCCATGCGTTCGATCATTCGGAACAGGATCTTCGGGTGCTCGAACAGCAGCCGGGTGGTATCCAGGGTGCTGAAGCGCTTACTCATCCACCGGCTCCAGCAGGCTGTTTTGGGTCTGGTCCGCCCAATGGCTCAGCGGTTCGCCGCCGGTGAAGCCTTCGGCGCCACCCCAGAACACCAGGGTACGTTGCGGGCTGTATGGCCGCGCCGTGCGCATTTGCCCCACTTCCAGGTGCCGACCAATCAGGTAGATCACTTCGGCACTGGCACTGTGAGTGGCGGCGGAGAACAGGTTGAAGCCCTGTCTGCGCAGCCGTTCCAGCAAGGACGGCATCTGGCTGATATCTACACTGGCCAGCTCATCCAGCACCATGGGGAACGACAACTGCACGCCCGGGTACAGCACCCGCTTGAGCAGCCGGTACACCAGTTCCAGGTTGATCAGCGCGGTGGTGGAGGTGGACTGGCCTTTCTTGTCCAGGTTCGCGGCGTTTTCCTTGCGGGTGCGGTAGGAAATGCCGGTGATCACCTTGTCCATGGTCAGACGCTTGCTGCCGCCCTGCTCGCCGAAAAAGTCCGCCACGAATACCCGCAGTCGGTCGTAAAAGGCATCGGACTGCAACTGGTTGCCGTACGGGTCGATGTTGTTGGCTTCTTCCACCAGGTTGCGGAATTTCGGGTCGGTGTGGATGTCCACCCGAATTTCCACCAGGTCGTTGATGCGAACGCCGTCCAGCTCCCGATTGAGCTGGGCTTCAAAGCGCGCAATGTGTTCGTGGTTGGATTTCAACGCCTGGCGGTAGCTGGCCACGGTCTCGTTGTGGATGGCAATCTGCTCTTCCAATACCTGCCAACGCTCGGCCATACCGGCGAACAGGTCCGCAAGGCTCTTGAAGGTTTCACGAATAATGGACGACGCTGGGCTATCTTTCTGCAACTCGCCGTCGCTGTCCTCGTGGATGCCCAGATAAACGAACTGGCGCAGGTGATCGAGTATGTTGCGGCGCCGTTCTTCCAGATCGTCCAGCTGGGTTTGCAGGTCGTCAAAGGCGGCAGCGGAGACTTTCTCAATGGCCAGTGGCTGTTCCGCGTCCACCGCTTTCAGGTGCGGGAAGCGGTGTTCAACGGTGCCTACGCTACGGCTCAGGCCCGCCAGCTCCCGCTCCCGTTCCTCGATGCGGTCTTTCTCGGCCTTGGCCTTGGCGGCCTTCTGTTGCACCGCGTCCTGTTTTTCCTGCTCCAGGCGGGCTTGCTCATCCAGTTTGGCGAGCTGTTCTTCCGCCGCCAGCTTTTCCTCCGTCGCGTCTTTCAGGGTAGTGGCCGCCGCCGGATAGCGCTGTAGCGTTTCCAGGTCTTTCTCAATAGCGCGGATTTCTTTTTCCGTTCGCTCAATCAGCCGGGGCCGGTCGTGTTCCTGATTGGCGGTGTCCGCAAGCTCTGAACGTTCTCTTTCAAGGCTGTTTCGTTCACTTTCGATGTGATGCCGCTGTTCGGCAAAGTTGGTGTGGCGAGCGGGTTGGCTCTGGTATTCGGCGTCAAACCAGTCAAAACCCTGATCGTTGGGTATGAACAATCGCGCGAAGGCTTCAATAGTGGACTTGCTGTCCGCATCCAGATCCTGACCCGGACTGGCCATCATCAACCGGGGATCGACAGCACGAAGCGGCGCGGCGGTGGCTTCGTCCAGCTGGTTCTGCAACTGCCACTGCTGCTTGCTTTCCCGGTCTCTCAGACTTTCCAGCTGTCGTTCCAGGTCCAGCTTCTTGCGCTGTATCTGTTCCAGCCGAATCTCTGCCTGGGCGGCGCTTTTCAGGGCCGCCAGGTGGCCACGTTTGCCCTCGAGTTCTTCCTTCTGGATGTCCTCGATTTCCTGCAGGGTCATCTCGCCGTATTGCGCAACCAGCAGCTCGCCGTCTTTCTGGCTCTGCTCCGCCTGCTTGATGCGTCGGTCAGCGGAGCGGATCTCGCCTTTCAGTCCGCTGACTTCCTGTTCCAGTTTTTTCAGGGTTTGCAGCACGTGGCGCAGGGTGTCGTTCTGTTCGTTAAAGGCGTCTAGCGCCACCCGCCGTTTGGCGCCGATGTCCGCCAGGGCACTGGCCACGCCGTCCCGAAAGGCGGCAAAATCGTGCTGGCTGCGCAGCAAAGTCTGATAGGCCTGGTAGTCGCGGTTCAGCTTCTCAAACCTTGGTCGCTCTTTCTCGATTCGGTTGAGCTGGCTTTGCTGCTGTTTCAGTTGGTCATGGCGATTCAGGAAGTCGTCGATGTTGAAATCGAAGGCATCATCGGCAAACTTCTTGTCCGCCTCGATGATACTGGCCACCGCATTGGCCATGGCCTGGTCGTCGGCTTTCATCTCGAACAGCAGCAAAATCAGCGTGCGCAGGGACTGCACCCGGCGCTCGTCGGATTCCCCCAACGGCAACACCGAATAGCGCACGGCATCGGCGTTCATCAGCTCGCTGCTGTAGAGCATGGATTTGAGTTTAGCCGGGTCGTTGACCAGCTTCGTGTCTTTCGACAGCTTTTTCAGGGCTTCGGACAACCGGCTGAACGACAACTCCGGCACCGCCTGGCCAATGCCGTCTTCCCCATCGCCATTCCAGAACAACGGCCGCAGCTGGTCGTAGCTTACGGGCACAAAGGCCCGGCCATAGCTGAGCTGGCTGGCGTTGTCCCGGTACAGAATCTGGCAATGGGTGCCCGCCGGGTTCTCCGCTTCCATGATGAGAAAGCTGAACTGGCTGGGGAAATAGTGCTGGTAGCTTTCTTCGTTGGTGTAGAAACTGCCGGCACTGGCGTTGCGGAAGGCGAATTTCTTGCGGCTGTTCTTGAAGTTGTTTTCCGGCAACAGGAACAGGCGCAGGCTGTTTAGAAGGCTGGATTTTCCCAGATTGCCCGGCCCCAGAATCAGGCCATGGTTATCCACCGGAATTTCCACGTAACAGAAGCCGGCGGAATCCACCAGCACCAGGCGGCGAATGCCGAAGTTAAAGGTGCTCGCGCTCGCCTGTGAATCACTCATCCAGAATCATCTCCTGTTCCATGAATTTGCCGGTGGCCCGGAAAGCCTGCGCCAACGACACAAACCCCAGATCTTCCGCCAGCATGATGGCCTTTGTAAACCTTTCGGTGGCGTCCGGGGTTTTGCGGAAGCGGCTCAGCCAGAGCTGCCAGTCAGCCGGCTGCAGATAGCAGGCCTTGTTGCCCAACGCCGATCGCACCGATGCAAACATCTGCAGGCCGCCGGCATCGTAATCAAAGGCGCAGAGCACCTCATCGTAACCGGCCAGCCAGTTCAGGTCTGCCGTGCGGGTAATCCGGTTACCTCCGCCAAGTACTACATCACAATCTTTCAGAGCCACGGGCTCGCCAAGGCACTCCCCGGTAAAGGCCAGCATCTGGCGGTAATGATAAAAATTGCGTTCGTTTTCCACCACCAGCACCCGGGATGCAGGCGTATAAGCAATATCCACCGAATCCCCGGCAATCACTACCGAGTCCGGCCGGTGGCCGGTCAAGGCGTGATGATACACCAGCCGGAAACTCACCTCGGTGCCATGGCGGTGGGAATCGCCCTTCCTCGCCGCATCTACCCGGCTCACCGGGGCTGCAGCCTGCTCCCGAAGCGCCTCAAAGGCAGCCTCATCCAGAACGGTTACCCGCCAGCGGTTCGGCCCCGCCTTTTCCGTTGAAAAAAGCTCACGATGTCGCTGGCGCAGGACATCCGGCAACTTTTTCAGAAAGGCCTCGTAGTTGATGGCCTGGCCCTGAAGGATTTTCTCGAGGTAGTTGTTCAATGGCTCACCTGTTGTCGCCTTGGTAAACTTGCCGGAAAGTTTACAACCCGAGGCAGATTATGTCCCTGAAGTACCGCGTGATTCCCGTCACTCCCTTTGAACAGAACTGCACCCTGCTCTGGTGTACCGAAACGCGTAAAGCAGCGGTCGTAGACCCGGGCGGGGATCTGGATCGCGTTCGGGCAGCAGCGAAAGCCGAAGGCGTTACCCTGGAGAAAATTCTGCTCACCCACGCCCACATTGACCACGCCGGCGGTACCGCCGAGCTGGCAAAGGCGGAAGAACTGCCCATCGAAGGCCCCCATAAGGAAGATAACTTCTGGATTCAGGGCCTGGCCATGCAGGCGCAGATGTTCGGGTTTCCGGCGCCGGAGGTGTTCACGCCTAACCGCTGGCTGGAAGACGGGGATACGGTGACCGTTGGCAATGAAACCCTGGAGGTGTTGCACACTCCGGGCCACACGCCGGGCCATGTAGTGTTTTTCCATCGTGGATCAAAGCTGGCCCAGGTGGGTGACGTGCTGTTCAATGGCTCTATCGGCCGAACGGATTTCCCGAAAGGCGACTACAACACTCTGATTCATTCCATCCGGGAAAAACTGTTCCCCCTGGGGGATGATGTGAACTTCATCTGCGGCCACGGCCCTATGTCCACTTTCGGCCAGGAACGGGCTACCAACCCTTTCGTGTCGGATCACCGGGGCTGAGCGCCCCAGTACCAGCGGCCGGAATCAGTGTTGTGACAACCGGAACTGCTCGATGGTCTTACGCAGAGTTTCGGCCATAGCCAGGAGGTCACCGGCAATGCGGGCGGTTTCCTGGGCGTCGCTGGAGGTTTGCTCCGCCGAACGGCTGATTTCGATCACGTTGTGATTGATGGATTCCGACACATCGCTCTGTTCGTTGGCCGCGCTTTCCATTTCTTCGTTCAGGCCAGTGATCTCGCGCACCGCCGCCGCAATGGTCTGCAATTCCGTTTCCACTTTCAGAATCGACTCCACCTGATGCTGCGCCAGTTCAGAGGCATGGCGCATGGTGCCCACGCAATCCACCACCTCTTTCTTCAGGCCATCTATGGTGTGGCGAATCTCCTCCGTGGACGCCTGGGTGCGGGACGCCAGCGCGCGCACTTCATCAGCCACTACGGCAAATCCACGGCCCTGCTCACCGGCACGGGCGGCTTCAATGGCGGCGTTCAGTGCCAGCAGGTTGGTCTGGTCTGCAATCTCGGAAATCAGCTCCAGACGGGTGGCCATCTCGGTGGTGCGCTGATCCAGCTGTTCGATTCGCTGGGCACCGCTCTGCACCTCGGTGTTAAGTGTCTCAATACCCTTCACGGCGTTGTGGGCCAACTGCTCACCGGTCTCCGCCGCCTTCGCTGTGTCTGCGGATTTGCGAGCAGTATTCACCGCGTTCTCCCGCACCTGAACTGCGGATGCCGCCATCTCTGTCGTGGCGCTGGCCACCTGGTCGGTGTTGTCACGCTGAGCAAGCACTTCACGTTCCGTGGTTTCCGCCTTGCCGGCAATGGTCCGTGCCGCTGATTCAACCTGGGCAGCGTTGTCCATCACCGTATGCATGCTCTCCCGAATCTTCGCCACCATTCGGTTAAAGGCGCGGGACAGTGAACCGATTTCATCGTTGCGGCTAACGTCCAGCTCAATGGATAGATCCGAATTCCGGGATATTTCATCCATCCGGTCATGGAGCCTGCGCAACCGGGAAAACACCAGCCGCCCCAGGACCAGCGCGGTCAGGAAGAAAATCACAACGAAAATGACCACCTGAACACCACCACCCACCAGCAACTGCTGCTGCAGGCGGGCGTCGCTCTGGGCCAGGGAATAGTCCACCCGGATGGCACCGAGAATCTCCCCTTCCTGGGCCTGGTGGCAGCCGAGGCAATTCACCCCCTGATAGTCTGCCTCGGCAATAACCGGCTCAATCAGGGTATAAACCCGGCCCTGGTCATTTGCCGAGTAGAGCTCCACCCGCTCGCCACGCAATGCTCGAAGATCTTCAGGTTCGCGACGTCTCTCCTCCGCATTGCCGGCGCCGTACATCGCATTCAGTTGATCGCTGCGCACCACCCGAATATCCAGAACATCCTCGGAAGCCTTCGCCCGATCACGCAGTACCTGCCGGTTATTGATGGTACCGGTGACCATCATGGTGTTGAGTCCGTCAAAGTAGGATTTTGCCAGCCCATCCACATACTTGTGGCTGTATTCCTCAAGGTGCGCGCGCTGCGAATGGGCGCTGTAGACAACCGTAAACGCCAAAATGATGGAAAACGCAACGGCCAGGGCCGCAAGCAGCAGAAAACGGATCGAGTGTTGTTTTTTCATGGTACCCCGGCAGCGGAAGATCAACTGAACAACCATCTGTTATGACGGCAGTTTCGGGCATAACTTTATAGACATACGTCAATTTTTATATGACCCAGATCAGCCCGATGCGATCCCTATGACACTCGTTGCAAAGTTTTACATTTCCGCGCAAGTACAGACTGCCGAACCTCAAGAACAACCTGGCCCAAAACCTGCTTATTACTCACAAACACAACCCATAAACGGATTTCCGGCAGTTATTTACCGCCGAGGAGGAAATACATCATGTCTTTGCTGACATCCCTGATACAAGCCAGCACACGCTTTCAGCAAGCCATGGACAGCCGCCAGGCACCGGCAGCCAACCCTGATGGTGAGAAACCCGCTGCCACGAAGCAACCCGAAGCCGCCGGTAGCCCGGGTGATGACCGCTTTACCCCGTCAGGGCAGTCAGAGCTGGACCCCGGCAGCCTGAAAGCTCGCAAGCTCCCACTCGGCCAGTACAAACAGACCGTTGCACAGGATCTTTCCTTTGTTCGTGAAACCCTCCGGCACAAACTTGCCGAGTACAACCTGCACCCGGCAACGGCCCTGAGCGTGGGAAAAGGTGAGAACGGCAATGCGGTAGTTGAGGGGAAGCTGCCCGAGGAGCTTCGCGAAAGAATTGAAATGGACCTGAACAACAACCGGGGCTTCCGGGAAGCCTTCAGTCGGCTGAGCGTCAGCGAACCGACACTGCACTTTATGGATAACGCCCTGAAGCTCAATCAGGCCTACGGCGTGAACAACTCCCTACTGGATTCACTGCTCAGCGACAACCAGCAGTTCAACGGATTACAGGATGTCATCCACCGTTACGACAGCCTGAAACGCAACGCCAACAGCGGCCAACCCGACTTCGGTAACAGCGTACAACGCTACGCCTTCAACCTGAACACCCGGGCCTGATACCCGGGTGGCATTGGTCTTTGACCGTTAAACCTGAAACGGGGCGGGATCGCCCTTACCAACCCGGGTGACCTCGGGCGCATCCCCAAGAAAGTTCACCACTGTAGTCGCTTCCATCCCACAGAACCCGCCATCAATGATCAAATCCAGCTCGTGTTCCAGAACATCCCGGATTTCATAGGGATCGGTCATCGGCTCAGTTTCATCGGGCAGAATCAGGGTACTGCTCATGATCGGCTCGCCCAACTCGCCCAGCAGCTCCCGAACAATCTCGTTATCCGGCACCCGCACACCAATAGACCGACGCTTGGGATGCAACAACCGGCGCGGCACCTCACTTGTGGCTGGCAGAATGAACGTATACGGCCCCGGTGTGAACGTCTTCAGCAAACGGTACTGAGTGTTATCCACCTTGGCGTACACACCAATATCCGACAAATCCCGGCACACCAGCGTAAAGTTATGCTTGTCATCCAGCTTCCGGATACGCTTGATACGATCCGCCGCCTGCTTGTCACCCAGGTGACAACCCAGCGCATACCCGGAATCCGTGGGATACACAATCACCCCACCCCTACGAAGAATATCAACCGCCTGGTTGATCAACCGCTTCTGCGGATTCTCAGGATGGATCTGGAAAAACTGACTCATGAATTCACTCCCTGTCCCAATTTTTCAGCCATGGCGTCATCGCCCTTAGACCCACCCATACAACCGGGCGAATCCGGCGCCGCCTGACCACTGGCCGCCCACTCCTCCGGCGTATACAAATGCAACGCCAAAGCATGCACAGGCCCCGCCAGCTCATCCGCCAACACTTTATAAATGGCCTGATGCCGCTTAACCTTCATCTGACCGGCAAATTCCGGCGACACCAGCGTCACCTTGAAATGGGTTTCCGAATTCGGCGGCACCGAATGCATATGGCTCTCGTTCTCCACAGCCAGCAGCTGCGCGTCAAACCCGTCTTTAAGTTTTGCTTCAATTGCGTTCTGAACTTTCATAACTACTCCACAACCGTCCGTTTAAGTCACCACAGCCGCCTCCCCCAACACAACCAGTCTACTACACAACAAACGATAAGCCCGAAGCCCTTGACACAAAAGCCCCAAACAGACACATTCCGATGCCACTCAGCAAACCGCCAACACCATGCACCTGTACATCGCCGAAAAACCCAGCCTGGCCAGAGCCATCGCCGCCGCCCTCCCCGGCCCGCACCAGAAAGGCCAGGGCTGGATCCGTTGCGGAAACGGCCAGGAAGCCGCCACCGTCAGCTGGTGCATCGGCCACCTGCTGGAGCCGGCCGAGCCCGCGCGCTACAACCCGGCATGGAAAAAGTGGCGCCAGGAAGACCTGCCCATGTTCCCGGAACAATGGCAGCTTATCCCCAAAGACAGCGTAAAACAGCAACTCAAGGTGCTCGAATCCCTGATTCCACAGGCCGACATGATCACCCACGCCGGCGACCCCGACCGAGAAGGCCAGCTCCTCGTCGACGAAGTGCTGCGCTACGTTGGCACCACCGTTCCGGTCAAGCGGGTACTGATTAACGACCTGACTCCCAGCGCCGTTGCGCGCTCCATTCAGGCACCGAGAGACAACAAGGAATTCCGCCGGCTATCCCATTCCGCCCTGGCCCGACAAAGGGCCGACTGGTTGTATGGTATCAACCTCACCCGGTTCTACACCCTGAGCTACCAGCAACAGGGTCAGGACGGCGTTTACTCGGTTGGCCGAGTACAAACGCCGGTGCTTGGCCTGGTCGTGGAGCGGGACAATACCATCGAGAACTTCGAGCCCAAACCCTGGTACCGCATTGAAGGACAATTCCAGGCATCCGAAGAGGACGCGGACCAACGCCCGTTTACCGCCCGCTGGCTGCCGGATGAAGCCTATGGAGACCATCTGGACGAAGAGAAACGCCTGCTCAGCCGGGATGTGGCCGAGCAAATTGCCCATGCCGTGAACGGTCGGCCCGGCACCATCGCAGAGTCCCGCTTCCGGGACCGGCCCGAACCACCGCCCCTGCCGCTGTCCCTGTCGGCACTGCAGATAGAAGCCGGGCGACTGTTCCGGATGGGAGCCAAAGACGTGCTGGACACCGCCCAGAATCTGTATGAACGGCACCAGTTGATCACCTACCCCCGGTCCGACAACCGTTACCTGCCCGAGGAACATTTTCATCAACGGGACCAGGTGATTCGCGCCATTGGTCGAGTATCCGGCGAGCTGGAAGCGCTTACCGGGCAACTGGACAGTAACCGGCGCTCCGCGGCCTGGAACGACAAACAGGTGGACGCCCACCACGCGATCATTCCGACCGTCCGCCCTACCCCGAATGGCAAGCTGACGGCCGCCGAGGAAAAGATCTATAACCTGATCAGCCGCTACTATCTGATGCAGTTCGCCCAGGATGCAGTTCACCGTGAGGGAAAACTGACGGTGCAGGTTCAGGAACACAGATTCCGGGCCACCGAGACGGCGATACTCACCCCCGGCTGGAAAGCCCTGGAGCTGAAACTTCGGGAGAACAACAACGAGCCGGAAAAACCACCGCTGCCAAGGCTGGAGAGTCGTGAGCCGGTCACCTGCAGCAACGCCACGGTAACCGAACGCAAAACCCAGCCACCCCAGCACTTTACCGATGCCACCTTGCTGTCGGCGATGACCAACATCGCTCGTTTCGTGGCGGCCCCGGAACTGCGTAAAACCCTGAGGGAGACCGATGGCCTTGGCACGGAAGCCACCCGCGCCGCCATTATCGACACACTGTTCCGGCGAGATTACCTGTACCGGGAAAAGCGATTCATCCGCGCCACCGACAAAGGCAAGGCGCTGATTGCGGCGCTGCCGGACACTATCCGTACCCCGGACCGTACAGCGGTCTGGGAAGCAACACTGGAGAGCATCCGCCGTGGCGAAGACGACCCCAGGGCATTTCTGGAGTCGCTAAAGCAGGAAATCCGCGAATTCATTCATCGGGCGCCCGATGCGACCGGAACTCCGGTCAGCGAAACGTCGGTGCATTGCCCAAAGTGCCGGGCGCCCATGGTCGAGCGGGAAGGAAAATTCGGACGTTTCTTTGCCTGCACCCGCTACCCAAAATGTAACGGCACGCGCCCTCTGGAAGACAGTGCACCGGCAGACGGAACCGGGCAGAAACCCGTGCCCTGCCCCCATTGCTTTTCACCCCTGGTGAGGCGCCAAAGCAAAAAAGGCTGGTTCTGGGGCTGCAGTAATTTCCCCGCCTGCCGACAAACAGTGAACGACGCCAACGGCAAGCCTGCGCTGTAGTTACGGAATTCTACATATCACTACTGAACGCAGCCTCATTTTTTGGGATACTTGGCCTCTAATGCAGAGGATTTTCACTCCGCTCTGTGCCAAGACCACGAAATCGGCAACACCATCGAGGGCCAAGCTTAATGCGCATTGCTCTGCTGGAAGACGAACACGAACAAGCGCAACACATTCAAGCCATTCTCTCCGAGAAGGGTCATCACTGTGACAGCTTCCCCACCGGTCAGGCCTTTCTCGGTGCCGTTCTGCACCGCAGTTATGACCTGATTATCCTGGACTGGCAGATTCCAGACATGACCGGTATCGACGTACTGGAGAATGTGCGCGCCCAGTTGGACTGGCCCATTCCGGCCATTTTCCTGACCCAGCGGGACAGCGAGGCCGACATCGTCCGGGCGCTGGATGCCGGCGCCGACGACTACCTGTCAAAACCAGCCCGGGCGGCCGAGCTTACCGCCAGGATCAATGCCCTGGCCCGCCGCAGCAACCCCGACAGCGACAAAGAAGTGCTGGTTTACGGTCCGTTTGAAGTTAACACCCGGCAACGAATCATCCTGCTGCACGGTGAACCGCTTACCCTGACCGACAAGGACTTCGACCTCACCCTGTTCCTGTTTCAGAACCAGGGCCGGCTCCTGACCCGCGAGATGCTGCTGGAACGCGTGTGGGGCCTTGCCCGGGATATCAACACCCGGACCGTTGATACCCACATGAGCCGGTTACGCCGTCGGCTGGGTGTAAACCCGGAGAACGGATTCCGCATCAAGACCATTTACCAGCGCGGCTATCGCCTGGAAGCGATCAAAGCCACTGAAGCTGACGAGCCCCGGGAAGACAGTGCAACCAATGCTTGACCGCAAACGCCAAAGCGTCACAGGTTTGCTCCTGTTGATTGTAACCAGCCTGCTGCCCGGCGTGGCTGCCGCCGAGATATCGGTTGCCCGAGGCTCTTCTTCCGCCGCGCCCGCCCAGCAATCGGAAAGCGCCCCGGAATGGGTGTATACGCTCCGCTCCGGTGAGACACTCAGCGACATCGGCCAGTCCTTGCTGATGGACCGGGTAACCATTGGCCAGGTGCTGCAATACAACAACCTCCCCGGTAACGCCAGACTGTCTGCCGGGGAACAAATTCGCATTCCTCTGGCCTGGTTGAAGCGCCAGCCCGAGCCTGCCAGGGTTAGCTCCGCCAGCGGTAATGTTATGCACGTATCTGGCACCACCGGCCAGAAAACGCCACTGACCGAAAATTCTGTCATCCGGGTGGGCGATGAAGTGATCTCCTCTGCCGGCACCGCGACTATCGTCCTGGCTGATGGCTCTGAGCTGCGCATGGCGCCCAATTCCAGACTCATTTTCAACCGCCTCACCCAATACGGCAAAGCCGGCATGGCAGATACCCGTGTTCGCCTCCAACGGGGCGAGGTGCATACCCGAGTAAAACCGGTGCTGGAAGATGGTGCTCGATTCGAAATCGAAACCCCGTCAGCGGTCGCCGCTGTTCGAGGTACCGTGTTTTCCATGCAGACATCCCCCTCTGGCAGCAGCGTACAGGTAACCGAGGGCGTGGTTGATTTCGGCCAGCCGGGCCAGGTACGCCGGATTCCTGCGGGCTATGGCGCTAGCGTATCCACCGCGAGCGCCATCCCCATGAACATCCGCCGGCTACCACCGGCCCCGGTGCTCAACCCCATCACCCCGGTTCTCACACAGCTACCGGCTGAACTCAGCTGGCAGCAGGACGGCGCCAACCGGTATCGCGTCGATATTTTTGAAGAGGATGGCGGCACCTGGCTACAAAGTCGGGAAATGCCTGGCCATCGCTTTGACATTAGCCAGCTGGACAACGGGCGCTACGAACTCCACCTGGCCGCACTGGATCGTCAGGGCATCACCGGAATGCCGGCCATCACGTCGATCGAAGTTGACCTGCAGGCACGAACGCCCGATCTGATTTCGCCAGAACCCGGTGAGAGCGTGAATGACGACATGCCAGAGTTCCAATGGCGCCTGAACGGTACCAACGAAGTTGCTCGGGTTGAAATCGCAGAAGATGAAGAATTCAGACGGCTGATTACCTCCAGTGAATGGGCGCCAGACAACCGAGCCCTCCCCTCCCGACCGCTAAGCCCCGGCCAGTACTACTGGCGAGTGGTCAGCGAGGCCGGCGGTAACTCCGTGGCCGCGTCCCAGCCCCGGGCACTGGTTGTGAACGGCACCTTGCCGCCGGTACGAATCATCAGCATCAACTACCTGGACAACCAGGTGCGCGTGTTCTGGGAGAAGGTTGATACCGCAAAAGACTATCGCCTCCAACTCGCGGAAGAGCCCGGATTCAACAACATTATCAAGGAAGCAAACGTGGCAGATACCACAGCGGCCTTGCGTCTGATTCCCGGAAGAAGGTATTTTGTGCGCGTCAAAGCTCTTTCTGATGGTCCGCTGGCAAGCCGATGGGGCCCGGGGAGGGAGCTTTACCTGGATTAAACACCTCCACAACAAGAACGAACCGCACGGCCCATGAGAAGGGATTGGTTAACCTTAAAGACGACACCCTGGTCTCTGGGCTTGCTGCTCACAGGCATCCTGCTATTACTCCAGATAACCACCCTGGAAGAGCGCATCAATTTCTGGCTTTACGACAAGGCCATCACCACCTGGTCCGCGCCCATTGATGACAACCTGGCTCTGGTGGGCATCGATGAACACAGCCTGGACGCGCTCGGGCGCTGGCCCTGGGACCGAAACCTCCATGCCCGGCTGATTGACCAGCTTGCCGATGCCGGCGCGGAAGTCATTGTGCTGGACATCCTGTTTCCTGAACCCTCCCCCAGCGACCGGGCCCTTGCAGACGCCATGGAGCGCCATGGCCGGGTTGTGCTGCCCATACACTACTCGCCGGCAACGCCAAAACAACGGATGGCCGAACAACTGCCCGCACCGCTGCTGGAGAAGACAGCTTCTGCACTTGGGCACGTGCATGTTGAGCTGGAAGACGATGGCGTGGCCCGCGGCCTTTACCTGTACAATAGCCTGGGCAATCATCGCAGACCCGCGCTGGCACTGGCGGCACAGGATCGGGTCAACCCCAGTGGCCACGCACCTGATGCACCTGCCTATACCAACGTCCGCAGCGAGTTCCGCTTTGTGCCACTGGCCGGCGGAGCAGATACAATCCCTGCCCATTCCTACGTCGATGTGCTGAACGGCGCGGTACCCCTGGAGACCTTCGCTGGCAAGACCGTCTTCATCGGAGCCACCGCGGTCGGTTTTGGCGATATTCTTAGTACACCGTTTTCCGGCCTCGGCAGGCCCATGAGTGGCGTTGAGTTCCACGCCAACGTGTATTCCGCCAGTCGCCAGAACACACTGATCTCCTCCGCACCTGGCTGGGCCTCCATTGCACTGGCACTGGTTATCCTCCTTGGCCTCGCCAACTCCCTGCCACGGCTCAAGCCCGCAGCCACCGTCCTCGCTTGTAGCGTCAGTTTTGCTCTGGTGTTGGTCACCTACTTTGTGGTCCTACGCAGCTTGCATTACCACCTGTCGGCCGCCAATGCCTTATTGTTGCCCATGATCGCTTTGCCGGTGGCCAGCGGCCTTCGGCTTGCGATGGCCAACCGTTTCCTGAACCGTCAACTGGATGACTTGGCCAGAACACCGCAACTTGCCTTGCCAGACCCTTCACGCAGGCACCCTCACCAACTTCTTGAACACCTGAGCGCGCTACTCCAGCCCCAGGGTTGGCTGCTGGCGGAAGGCAGAGACCTGCTGGCAGTCAAAGGAATGACACTGGCCGATGTCCCGACCAACATCCAAGTCGGGCAATGGAGTCATCATGGCAACCAGAGCTGGATACGCCTTATTCGCGGCGGCAGCGGGTACCTGCTCGGGCTCACCCTGCCGGATGACCTGAGCCGGGAAGTTATCCAGCTGTACTTGCAGAACCTTAAACTGGAAGACCCAAGCGCGCCCGCCCTTGAGCCGGGCGCCCAGGAGAACCTGTCCCGGCGTATTGAAAAAGTCCGAACCGCCACCGAGCGCCTCAGCCAGATGCAGGCATTCATCAGCCACAGCTTCGAGCGCATGCCAGACGGCATCATCGTAACGGATGAGCTGGGTGTTATCCGCTTCGCCAACCGGCACATTGAAGCCTGGTTCCGGGAGCCCATGCCGAGCCTCAGCGGCTTACCCCTGACGCGCCTGCTGGAAGGCCATGACCCAAGGGACGCGGCGCCCTGGTATGAAACCGTGTCTGAGACGCTGACCCTTCGGCAAAGCCGAACCGTTGACCTCAAAATTCACAACAAGGATTTCCTGATTCACCTGGCACCGTTCGCATTGCCAGACAGCAATCAATTCGGAATCATCGCCAACATCTCGGACATTTCCGAGCTTCGGGAGCAGCAGCGGCAGCATCGGGAAGCCATCGACTTTATCTCTCACGATGTTCGCTCTCCGCTGGTGTCTCAGTTGGCATTGATTGAGCAACTGAAACGAGACCCTAGCCATATTGATGAGCGCCAGCTTGAACAACTGGGCAGACTGGCCCGGCGCAGCTACCACCTGGCGGAAGAATTTGTGCAACTGTCGCGGGCAGAGCAGCTGACGGAAACCCGGTTCTACGAGTGTGAGTTTCTGGCTATCGTAGAAAACGCACGGGACAGCGTATGTGAGCAGGCACAGGAAAAGCAGATAAGCCTACAGGTGATTGGCACCGAAGACCTCTGGCTGAAGGGGAATGCGGAATTGCTGGAGCGGGCAGTCATCAACCTGATGACCAATGCAGTCCAATACAGCCCACCGGGATCTGCGATCACGGTTCAGGTATACCGCGCTGGCCACTTGGCATGCCTCGCCATCGCCGATGAGGGTAGCGGGATAGATCAGGCAGAACTACCTATGCTGTTCGATCGCTACCACCGGCAGAAGCGCAGTGAGCTGGCAGGCACCCACGGCACCGGGCTGGGCCTGTCGTTCGTGAAAACCGTTGTTGAAAAACATCGGGGCGACATCTCTGTTGAATCCACCGCAGGCGAAGGCACCACTTTCATCCTGAAACTGCCCATTGCCGACCCGATGCCATGACTTGCTCACGCCCCTCAGGAGCGAATGGTCTTGCTGACAGGCGCTGAGGGCTCGCTGACCAGGCCCTGCTTATCTTGCACCTGGATCGTGAAGTACCAGGTACCGGAATCCAGATTGTCCACCGTGTAGCTCATCTCCGGGTAGACGTCGGCCTCACCAATGATCACCTCACCAGACAGATTTTCAACGTCCTGACCATAACGGATTACGTACTTGTCGAGCTCGCCCATGGCAATACCGTCGCCGTTGACCCGGGTAGAGGGTGCTGACCAACTCAGGACGGCTGCACGGACCGGCTCAGGCTGCACACCCGAAGGACCTGACCCTACATTACCGGAGGTATTGGAGCCCGAGGTATTTGCATCACTCCCGGCATCGGAACCGCCTCCGCCACAGCCGGTGAGAAGAACTCCTAGTAAAAACGCGGCAATCCATGCCTTTGACATTTTGATGACGCGTTTCATTGGCTATCTACACCATTTTTCCGTCGACTTTGTGAAATTCTATAAAATCGGATCGGATGATGATGCGAATGACGTCATTTTTGAAGTTATAAAATTGTCATTTTTTTGACTTTACAGTTGATGAAAAATTGTGCAGGCGATCAGACAAAACGCCAAACGCGGATTGTATAAAAGGTGGGCTCAGGAGGTTTTCGGGCACAGAAAACGAAAAAGGCCGACTAAAAAGCCGGCCTTTTTCTGATTGGTAGCGGGGGCTGGATTCGAACCAACGACCTTCGGGTTATGAGCCCGACGAGCTACCAGACTGCTCCACCCCGCATCAAAACTTTTAACGAAATCTTTTGTTTACCGGGGTTGCCCCGATCAACGTGGCGCGAATATTACAGCGCACCACCGGGACTGTCAATCCATATTTTCAAACAGGTCGGTGGGATAGCTCAACTCGGGCGCACCCTTCTCGCTGGCCGGGTGAAAGAAACCTACGGAGTCAATTGCTTCCTGGACAGGACGAAAGGATCGGCGATGCTCCGGGGTTGCCCCAAGACGCATCAGCGCCTCCAGGTGCACCGGCGTCGGGTACCCCTTATGTTGCGCCAGACCGTAACCGGGATAGGTTTGCTCCAGCAACGCCATTTCCCGGTCACGCGTCACCTTGGCAATGATAGATGCCGCGCTGATGGCCGGGTGTCGACTATCCCCTTTTACCACCGGCTCCGATGGCCAGCGCCAGTTCGGGCAACGGTTGCCATCCACGAGAACGTATTCCGGAGCGATGGAAAGACCATCCACCGCCCGCTTCATGGCCAGCATCGTGGCCTGGTAGATATTCAATTGATCGATCTCGCCAGGCTCACAGCGCCCCAGGCACCAAGCCGCTGACTTTTCGACAATCTCATCGTACAGTGCCAGGCGCCGCTTCTCAGTGAGCTTCTTGGAATCCGCAAGGCCCTGAATAGGCCGCTCGGGGTCCAGGATCACCGCTGCGGTGACGACGGCACCGATTAAAGGGCCCCGGCCTACCTCGTCCACCCCGGCGAGTCGCCGGCCTTGATAACTGCATTCAAACGGAGGGAGCTTCTTACCAACCATTAGCCATGACGCTCCAACAACTCAGAAACAGCCTTGGCGGCCCGCTCATCGGCATTCTGTTTCAGAGACTGATGAAGCTCGGAAAAGGCCCGCTTCAATGCAGCCCGCTCCTGTTCATTTTCCAGTCGCTCAAGCACAGCAGCACCCAGGCTTTCAGGAGTGGCATCGTCCTGCAACAGTTCCGGCACTAATGGTTTCTGGGCGAGCAGGTTCGGTAACGCCACCCAGGGCACTTTTACCAGCCGCGACAGCAGCTTGTAACTGAAGTTGCTCAATCGGTAGCCCACCACCATTGGCTTTTTGAGCAACATCGCTTCGAGGGTGGCAGTTCCTGAGGCAAGCAGCACCACATCACTGGCAGCCATCACCTCACGAGAGCGACCACGCACCAGGGTAACCGACAGTTTGACGTCCAGGGATTCCACCAACGCCTGCACCTGCCGTTCCCGATCCCGGTTTACACAGGGAATCACCAACTGAATGTCTGGCCTGCGGGCCTGTAGCCAACGGGACGCCTCCAGAAACAGCGTGCCAAGGCGCTCCACCTCCCCACCCCGACTGCCTGGCAAAACAGCCAGTACCGGCTTGTCTGGCTCAAGCCCAAGGCTCTCCCGGGCGGAACCGGTATCCGGTTCCATGGGAATACGATCAGCCAGCGGGTGCCCCACAAAAGCGACCGGCACCTGGTGCTCTTCGTAGAAACGGGCTTCAAAGGGAAACAGCGTGAGCATCAGGTCCACAGACTTGGCAATCTTGAAAATACGCTTCTGGCGCCACGCCCAGACCGAAGGACTCACATAATGAACCGAGGGGATACCCGCCTCCCGACACCGCCGCTCGATAGCCAGGGTGAAATCCGGTGAATCAATGCCAATCACGACATCCGGCGGAGTGGTAAAGAAATAGTCCAACAGCCGGGCGCGGATACTGAACAACTCCCGAATACGCCCCAGCACCTCCACCAACCCCATAACGGATAACCGCTCCATGGGGACCAGGGAATGAAACCCTTCGGCGTTCATCTCATCGCCGCCAATACCAACGAAGCGGGCATTCGGATAGCGATTACGGAGAGACCGGATCAAGCCGGCACCGAGGATATCCCCCGATGCCTCACCGGCGATAATGGCAATGGTCAACTTGCGGGAACTGACCATGTCAGCCTGTGCGTGCGTCACCGGCAGCCTCCTGCCGGATCAGCGGATGATGCCGCGATCCGCTCCCCGGAGCGAGTCGATCAGCGGGCGAACCTCTGGCACGTCAACAAAGCTGCCCTCAAGTTCTTCCAGTGCCTGCTCTGTGGTCAGGCCCTGACGGTAGATCACCTTATAGGCCCGGCGTAAGGTCAACAAAACTTCCTTGCTGAAACCCCGGCGCTTAAGCCCCTCCACGTTCATGCCGTGGGGCTGGGCTGACTGTCCGCTGGCCATGACATAAGCGGGGATATCCTTGAGCACGATACTACCACCGGCTGCCATGCTGTGGGGCCCGATATGGCAGAACTGATGCACCATGGTGCCGCCGCCGAGGATGGCGTAATCACCTACCGTAACGTGACCAGCCAGGGTGGCACAGTTCGCCAGAATGGTGTTGTCTCCAACGCAGCAGTCATGGGCAACATGCACGTAGGCCATTAGCAGGTTGCCATTGCCAATGCGGGTTTCGCCCCGGTCCTGAATGGTTCCGCGGTGGATGGTGCAGTTCTCGCGGATAACGTTGTTGTCGCCGATCACCAGTGTCGTTTGCTCACCGGCGTACTTCTTGTCCTGACACTCTTCCCCGATACTGGAGAACTGGAAAATACGGTTATTGCGACCGATAACTGTCGGGCCCTTGATCACCACATGGGAAAGAATCTCGGTGCCCTCACCGATTTCCACCCCCGGGCCAATGTAACTCCAGGGACCTACCGTAACGTTATCCGCCAGTTTGGCTGACGGGTCCACAATCGCCTGAGGATGGACACCCGACCAGTCATTTGTCGCCATCAAACTTCTCTCTCAGCGGTCAATATTTCTGCAACGCACGCGACTTCTCCGTCCACCAATGCGCGGCATTCGAATTTCCAGATACCACGCTTGCCAGACACAAACTCGGATTCCATATCCAGGCGGTCTCCCGGCAGCACGGGACGCTTGAAGCGTACTTTACTGGAGCCAGCCAGATATTGTATCACGCCATCAGACGGTTTCCGTTCCACGGTCACAAAACCGAGAATTCCGGAAAGTTGCGCCATGGCCTCAATAATCAGCACCCCGGGCATAATGGGGTTGTCCGGGAAATGCCCGGTGAAGAAAGGCTCATTGAAGGAGATATTCTTGTATCCCTTAATCGACTTTCCTTTTTCGACTTCGGTTACCCGGTCCACCAGCAGAAACGGATAGCGATGCGGCAGATACTCCAGGATTTCATCAATTTTCATCATCTTGCTTGGCCTCAGCCCTCTAGCTTTTTTTCCAGTTCCTTGACCCGCCTCGCCAGAACGTCCAACTGCCTGAAGCGTACCGCATTTTTTCGCCATTGCCGGTTGGTATCTGCGCTGGTACCCGACGAATACACCCCGGGCTCTGCAATGTCGCCTGTGACCATCGTCATACCGGTCAGTTGCACCTGATCCGTAATTTCCAGGTGGCCGGCAACACCAGCGGCGCCCCCGAACACACAATGCCGACCAATCTTTGTGCTGCCGGCAATGCCCACTTTCGCGGCCATGGCGCTGTGGTCGCCAATGCGCACATTGTGCGCAACCTGAACCAGGTTATCGATCTTTACACCATTGCCAATCACTGTGTCGTCAACCGCACCCCGATCGATCGTGGTATTGGCACCAATCTCTACATCATCTCCGAGCACCACGCCCCCAACCTGGGCAATGCGGTGCCACACACCACGCTCGTTGGCAAAACCAAAGCCATCTGAACCGATGACTGCCCCGCTGAGAATATGACAACGCAGCCCGAGCACTACATCATGGGCCAGGGTAGCTCGCGGGCGCAGGACTGACTGATCACCGATCCGGGAACGGGCTCCGATGAAACAGCCGGCCCCGATGACAACTTGATCACCGATTTGCGCATCCGCTTCAATCACCACGTGCGGGCCGACACAGGCAGAGTCCGCAACGGTTGCCGAGGGATCAACCACGGCGGTAGGGTGAATACCGGCAACCGGTGCCGGCGTGGCGTCAAACCAGTGACTGATGCGAGCGTAGCCCAGGTAGGGGTTGTCCAGTAACAGGACATTGGTCGGAGCATCGGCCGCATTAGCCGGCGACACAATCACCGCAGAGGCCTTGGTCTGCGCCAGATACTTGGCATAGGCGGGATTAGCCAGAAAACTCATCTGCCCGGGGCCCGCAGCCTGCAGCGTTGCCAAACCGGAAATGGCTGTGTCCGGATCCCCCCTCAGCTCAGCACCCAACGCCTCGGCCAGTTCCTGCAAACGAAAGGATTTTTGCACCATTGAACCTTCTCCCGATGCGGTAGTAACAGTGCCTGGCCAGGTTTATCGGTTAAGCTTCTCGAGCAATTCCGAGGTCAGGTTCATCTCCGGCTTAACGTAGACAACCGCTTCGCTCGGCAGAATCAGGTCCAGATTGTGCTCTTCCAGCAGCTCTTTGACGGCCGCGTCTACTTCAGGGCGAGCGTTCTCCAGAAACTGCTGTTTGCGCTGCGCAACGGTCTGGTCCAGGCGCTGTTTGAGGAAGTTGAACTCCTGCACTTTCTCCTGGAACTCACCGGTCAGCTTGTTGCGCTCGCTTTCATTCATCATGGCGCCGTCTTTCTCAATCCGATCCTTCAGCCTGCGGGCCTGTTCCTGGGCCTCACGAACCTTGGCTTCTTCGCCAGCAAAATCCTGCTGAAGTTTCTCACTGAAAGACTGGGCGTCGTTGGACGAAAACAACGCCTGGCGCAGGTCAACCACGCCAATTCTAGTCTCCGCTGCGAGCTGCAGCGAGAATGCCATCAGAGTTGCGCCAACAATGGCAGATAGACGTTTCATCGGGAATCTCCTGTGTTTCATCCTTTGTTTTTCTGTTTACTGCAATCAGAAGGTTTGTCCCAGCGAGAACTGGAACACCTGAGTATCATCGCCCGGCTTGTCATTAAGCGGTTTCGCCAGGCTGAAAGCAAGCGGACCCACTGCCGTAATCCACTGGAAACTCACACCAGCCGCGGTCCTCACTTCCTTCAATTCCGGGTCGAAGCCGCGATCGGTATCGAACACCTGGCCTGCGTCAAGGAAGAAGGAAGTACGCATGGAACGGGTGTCGCCCGCAAAAGGTGTCGGGAAAATCAGCTCCAGGCCGGCTTCAGTCAGCAGGTTGCCACCGAAGGGGTCCGGACTGGAGAAATCAAACTCTGCCGGCTCAGCACGATTACCAAGGGAGTTTGCCCGGTAACCACGCACCGAACCATAGCCACCCGAGTAGAAGTGCTCAAAGAACGGCATCTGGGTACGATCGCCATAGCCATCCCCGTAACCCACCTCAGTGCGAGCCCTCACCACCCACCGCTGCGTATCGACCAGCGGGAAATAAAAATCTGTTCTGTGGGTGGCCTTATAGAACGTGAGGTCACTTCCGGGCACCGCCACATCCAGCGACAGAGAATGGCTATAACCGCGAGTAGGCAGTACGCCGCGGTTCAGTGTGCTGCGCCGCCAGCTGCCGAACAGGAAATAGTTGGTAAACGAATCACCTTCGTCGGCAATGAAGTCACGCACCTCAACCGAGGAAAAGATGCCGGGTTTGAGATTGGATTGAGTGACACCCACACCGAAATTGAGCCGGGTGATGGCATCTGTCGGATACCCGAAGGTTAATCTGGCGCCATATTCATCCAGCAAGTAAGAGGAGATATCCTGCTCTTCAAAATCGGTTTCTCTGGCAAACAAACTGAAACCACGGCTGACGCCGTCGACAGTGTAGTAGGGATCCAGATAGGAAATATTGGCGCTTTTAACAGAATCGCTGACGTTTACACCAAACGACACCCGCTTACCTGTACCGAAGAAGTTGTTCTCGGAGACTGCAGCACCGAGGATCACACCGGAGTTCTGGGAAAAACCGATCGACGCTGACAAGCTGCCCGTCGGCTGTTCACGGACACTGTAATTCACATCCACCAGATCATCGGTTCCGGGTACTGGGACGGTTTCGACGTCTACAGTCTGGAAGAAGCCCAATCGCTCCAATCGGGTTTTTGAGAATTCTATGCGATCAGATGACGCAACGCCCCCTTCCATCTGGGTCATTTCCTGACGCAACACTTCATCCTTGGTGGAGATATTGCCCTCAAAATTCACACGCCTGACGTAAGCGCGCTTGCCCGGCTCGATAAAGAAGGTCACCGCCGCTGTGTTGTCTTCGCCGGGTTCAGGGACCGCATTGACGTTGGCAAAGGCATAGCCCTCGCGCCCCAGGCGGAACGACAACGCCTCAGAGATGGAGGTCATCTGGGCGCGGGAGAATACATCTCCCTCTTTAACCGGGATCAGTTTGCGCAACTCTTCTTCTTCGACGATCAGGTTGCCGCGAAGGCGAATGTCCGAAATCGTATACTGGGGGCCTTCATCCAGGGAGATGGCGATAAATACCTGCTGCTTGTCCGGTGAAATGGACACCTGGCTGGATTCTACGGTGAAATCCAGATAACCGCGGTCAAGGTAAAATGAACGCAACGATTCCAGGTCACCACTCAGGCGCTCCCGGGCATACTTGTCTTTATTGGTAATGGAATTCCACCAGCTGCTGGTGCGCAACTCAAACAGGCTGATCAGCTCTTCATCACTGAAATCCTGATTTCCAACAATATTAATGTGCTTGATTGAGGCAACAGTGCCTTCGTTGATATCGAGACGAACCGCTACCCGGTTTCTGGGAAGTTCTTCAGCCGTGGCACGCACTCGCGCGTTATAACGGCCCTGTGCGATGTACGAGCGCAGGATCTCAAGCTCCAGCCGTTCGAGGGTCGCTCTACGGAAAACCTGACCTTCTTCCAGCCCGGCGCCCGCCAGCGCATCCATCAACATATCGGTTTCGATGTTCTTGTTGCCGTCGATCTCAATGGACGAAATGGAAGGGCGCTCCTTGACCGACAGAATGAGTACACCGCTGTCACGGCTGGCTTCGATGTCGGTAAACAGACCGGTCCTGAACAACTCCTTGATGGCATTGGCCAGACGGGTCTCGTCGATCTGCTCGCCAATGTTTACCGGAAAAGCCGAGAAGACGGAGCCCGCTGAAACCCGCTGAAGGCCTTCTACCTCGATATCCGCTACCGTGAATTCATCCGCCAGCACAGGCTTGATACCAGTTGCGGTAATGGCTAGGCCAACGGCTACAGCTAGAAGGGAACGTCTCATTCAGTTATATCGCCTGGTTAATGTGCGGTAAGGAGCCCGCAATTCTCACAACCGCATCAGGTCGTTGTAAAGAGCAAACACCATTAAAGTCAGAATCAAAGCCATACCAATTCGTAATCCAAGTGCCTGAACCTGTTCAGATACCGGCTTTCGGCGTATAGCCTCGATGGTGTAATACACAATGTGGCCACCGTCCAATACAGGAATCGGCAAAAGATTCAGCACCCCGAGGCTGACACTCAGGTAGGCCAGAAAACGGATAAAATCTTCAAACCCGGAACTGACACTGGCCTCAGCCACCCGGGCAATGGTTATCGGCCCACTCAGATTGGTGGGCGACAACAGGCCCGTGACCATTTTCTTGATGGCCACCAGCGTCAGTCGGGTATCCGCCCAGGTTTCATGCACCGCATTCGGAATGGCCGCAAAGGGGCCGTAACGGACTTCACGCAGCAACTCGTCTGGCCAGGTGATCGCTTCGACACCTGCACCCACGAAGCCAATTTCCTGGCCGTCGTCGAGGGTTCGGGTAGCCGGGCGAACGGTAAGCTCCAGGGGAGTGCCATCACGCTCTATGGACAGCTCAAGGTCGGTTTCCGGCGCATTCCTGATGTAGTCCACCAGGGCAAACCAGTCGGCCACCGGCTCGCCGTCCACGGCAACAATACGATCGCCGCTCCGAAGCCCTGCGGCAGCAGCCCGGCCATCACTAGTGACCTGCCCCAACACAGCCGGCACCGCCGGTCGCCAGGGCGTGATACCGAATTCTGCCAGGGGGTTAGGCGTATCATTGCTCAGACGCCAGCCATTCAGGGCTCCGTCGACTGTGCCTTTTGATCCATTCTGTGACACCTCAAGTGTCACCAGGCCCTGTTCTCCGGTTCGCTCCAACAGGCGCATATTAATATCACGCCAGGACGTCACCCGGTGACCATCCACAGCATGGATTTCCATGCCCTGCTGCAACCCTGCCCTCTCGGCCACACTGCCGGGCGTCACATCCCCTACCACCGGAGCAACGGTTGTTACGCCCACTACGCTCAGCAACCAGTAGGCGAAGATGGCAAACAGGAAATTTGCCAGCGGGCCGGCAGCAGCGATGGCAATTCTCTGGGACGGCGGCTTGGAGGTAAAGGCCTGATCTTTCAGCCCCTCCGGTACGGGGCCTTCCCGCTCATCGAGCATCTTGACGTAGCCGCCCAACGGGATCGCCGCCACCGCAAACTCGGTACCGTGACGATCGTACCAGGAAAACAAGGGTTTACCGAAGCCCACGGAAAACCTGAGCACCTTGACCCCGCACCGCCGGGCCACCCAGAAGTGACCATACTCGTGCAGGGTCACCAGGATTCCCAGTGTTAATGCAAGTGCCAGAACGGTTTGAATAATCTGCATAGAGTTTCCGGTTTGAGGCCGTCGGCCAACATGAACATTCCCGCAGGACTCAGACAGACAGCAGGCTTATCTGTTCCCTGGCCCGGCTGCGAGCCTCGGCATCCTTGGTAAATATGGTGTCGAAGTCGCTCGCTGGAACGACCGGCGTCGCCGCCAAAGTCCGCTCTATGATAACGGGGATATCGGCGAAGCACAGCTTACCGTCCAGAAACGCCTCCACCGCCACTTCGTTGGCGGCATTCAGCACCGCTGGTGCCGTGCCACCACTGGCGAAAGCCTCGGCGGCCAGCCGCAGGCAGGGGAAGCGCTGGAGATCCGGTCGTTCAAAATGGAATTTACCAATGGCAAACAGGTCCAGAGGTGCAACCCCCGCCTCAATACGCTCGGGCCAGGCCAGCCCGTTGGCAATTGGCGTACGCATGTCCGGGCTTCCAAGTTGAGCCAGAACAGAGCCGTCCGCGTACTCCACCATGGAATGGATAATACTCTCCGGATGAACGTGAACCTCAACCCGGTCTGGCGTGGTATTGAACAGCCAGCAGGCTTCAATCAGCTCCAACCCTTTGTTCATCAGCGTGGCGGAATCGACCGAAATCTTCTGGCCCATCGACCAGTTCGGGTGCGCACAGGCCTGAGACGGAGTAACACTGCGGAGCTCTTCTGCTGCCATGGTTCGAAACGGCCCACCAGAGGCGGTCAACAGGATCCGGGTAATACCGGCGGCCTTCGGATCCCGAATTTTGTCTGCTGGCATACACTGGAAAATGGCGTTGTGCTCAGAGTCGATGGGCAGCAACTCCGAGCCTGAGGCGATTACCGCGTCCATAAACAACTGGCCCGACATCACCAACGCTTCCTTGTTGGCCAGCAGTACCCGCTTTCCGGCCCGCACTGCCGATAAGGTTGGCGCCAGGCCCGCAGCGCCAACAATGGCGGCCATGACTGTATCGGCGTCGCTCGCAGCAGCCACGGCACAGAGGCCTGCCTCACCCCCGAGCACCTGGGTATCCGGGCAATCGGCCAGCAACTCCCTGAGCTCGTCCGCAGCGCGCTCACTGGCCATGACAGCCACCTTGGGGCGAAACTCCCGGCACAGGGTTGCCAACTCCCATGCCCGCGTGCCCGCTGTCAGCGCGTAGACCGAGAACCGGCCCGGGTGTCGGCGAATCACATCCAGGGTGCTGAGCCCGATGGAGCCCGTTGCCCCCAATACGGTAATGCAACGTGTTGTCATAGTTACCAGTGACCGGTGGTCAACCAACCCAGCAGGGTGATTATCAGGGCAAATACAGGAATGGCGGCAGTCAGGCTATCGATGCGATCCATGATCCCGCCATGGCCGGGCAGCAATTGACTGCTGTCCTTGATACCCCGGAACCGCTTGAGCATGCTTTCAAGAAGGTCGCCCAGCACCGACACAAAACCGGTGACCAGTGTGGCAACGATCAACAGAGCCATTTGAACAGGCGTGGCGCCAGCCAGCTGGCTGGCGACAACGGCAAGCAAGGCGACCGCCGCCAGGCCACCCCACACACCGGCCCAGGACTTACCGGGGCTGACCCGGGGCGCCAGTTTGGCCTTGCCGAACGCTCTGCCCGCAAAATAGGCGCCAATATCCGCCACCCAGACCACAAGAAATATATAGAGAATCGCCAGGCGGTTATCTGCCAGGTCACCAAACTGAAAGCCTCCGGTTCGCAGGTGGTTCAACCCCACCCAGGCCGGTATCAGTACCAGCAGGCCCATCACCGCTCGCACTGGCACGGCACCCCAGGAATCCGATCCAGCCGGATACCGGCGCACCAGCCAGAAGCACACCAGCCACCAAATCACGGCAAGCCAGAGCACGGCCACCGAAGGCACGTTCAGCAGCCCATAGAGTAACGCTGCAACAACAGCGGCGTAGATAACCCGGCCCGTCTGCGCCTCAATGCCGGACATATTCGCCCATTCCCAGGCACCCAGAGTGATGATCGCGCCGGTGAACAGGGCAAACCCCAAGGGTGATGTAAAAAAGATGCCGCCAATCGCGATGGGAGCAAGAATAAGAGCTGTGATGATGCGGGTTTTTAACACGGTATAAGTCGCTGTATCGTTATTGTTGTGAAGCTCGCGCCGCGATCTGGTCGTCGGTTTGCCCGAAACGACGCTGGCGACGGCTGTAGGCTTCCAGTGCCTTGCGCATTTCCTCAGCCTTGAAATCCGGCCAGTAAACGCTGGAAAAGTAGAACTCGGTATAGGCCAGGTGCCACAACAGGAAGTTGCTGATGCGCTGCTCGCCGGCGGTACGGATCATCAGGTCCGGCATGGGCAGGTCGCCAATACTGAGGTGCTGCTGGATCAGGTCGTCGGTAATGTCTGACGGTTCAAGTTGACCAATCCGAACCTGCTCTGCCACCTTCCGGGTGGCCTGGGTTATGTCCCAGTGGCCCCCGTAGTTCGCCGCAATCACCAGAGTCATCGCCGTGTTGTCGCGGGTCAGCGTCTCGGCTTTCTCCATGTGCTCCTGAAGCGTTGGATTGAAAGCCGAGCGATCGCCTATTATGCGCAAGCGGATATTATTGCGATGGAGCTTCCGGACCTCGCGCTCAAGGGCAATCAGGAATAGCCTCATCAAAGCTGACACTTCGTCTTTCGGGCGACGCCAGTTCTCGCTGGAGAAAGCGAACAGGGTGAGCACCTCCACCCCTTCCCTGGCGCAGGTTTCCACCACGGCCTTTACCGCATCCACACCAGCCTTGTGACCAGCCACTCCTTTGAGCCGATGAGCCTTGGCCCAGCGGTTATTGCCATCCATGATAATGGCCACATGCCGGGGACAGTTGTCTGCCATCACCGGAATTTCTGCGGTTATTTGTGCCGTCATGAAACCCTCTGTGCGGCGGAGCATCCACCCCGCCGCGTGCTTTCTACTGAATGGACCTGGCGGTCAGACCGCCATCAGGTCCTCTTCCTTCGCCTTCAGCATCTTGTCGACTTCAGCGATGTACTTGTCAGTCAGTTTCTGGACTTCGTCTTCGCCCCGGCGCTGATCGTCCTCACTGATCTCTTTTTCTTTGAGCAGGTCTTTGATCATGCTGTTGGCATCGCGGCGAGCGTTACGGATGGACACCCGACCATGCTCGGCATCCGCTTTCGCCTGCTTGACCATTTCCTTACGGGTTTCTTCGGTCAGCATGGGCATGGGCACACGAATCACATCACCGCTGGTAGACGGATTCAGTCCCAGATCCGACGTCATGATGGCCTTTTCGATGGTGGGAACGAGATTCTTCTCCCAAGGGGCAACCATCAGGGTGCGATTGTCTTCAACGTTAACGCTGGCAATCTGCTTCAGCGGCGTTTCCTGACCGTAGTAGTTCACCATCACACTGTCCAGAATCGCAGGGTGGGCACGGCCGGTGCGAATCTTGTTGAAAGCCGAGTGCAGAGCCTCCAGGCTCTTCTTCATCTTCTTCTCGGCATCTGCTTTGATATCGTTTATCACGTCAGCATCCTCGAAACGTTCGTCTGGTTATAGTGCAGTATCCGGCCATCTTTCCGCAGCCGGCAACCAATTATTCAATCAATGTGCCTTCTTTCTCGCCAGTCACAATGCGGGTCAGAACGCCCGGCTGGCTCATATTGAACACGCGCAGCGGCATACCATGATCCCGGGCCAGGCAGATAGCCGTGAGGTCCATCACCCCGAGCTTTTTGTCCAGAACCTCATCGTAGGTCAGGTAATCGTATTTTACAGCGCTGGGGTCAAGATGGGGATCCGCATTGTAGACACCGTCAACCTTGGTGGCCTTCAGCACGGCATCGGCCTCGATCTCGATACCCCGCAGGCAAGCGGCGGAGTCTGTGGTGAAGAACGGATTACCGGTACCTGCGCTGAAAATAACCACGTCACCCTCTTTCAGGTCACGTACTGCGCGCCGGCGGTCATAATGCTCAACAATGCCGCTCATTGGAATGGCAGACATCACACGGGTCCGGATATTGGAACGTTCAAGCGCATCACGCATGGCCAGACCATTCATGACCGTGGCCAGCATACCCATGTGATCCCCCGTCACACGGTCAAGGCCTGCGGCACTCAGCGCTGCCCCCCGGAACAGGTTACCACCGCCAATCACCAGCCCCACTTGAACGCCAATACCGACCAGGGCACCGATTTCAAGCGCCATGCGATCAAGAACTTTGGGATCAATACCGAAATCGTGATCGCCCATCAGGGCCTCGCCACTGAGCTTCAGCAGAACACGCTTGTATCTGGGCTGGTTTTTTGAAGATGTCGGCATGGTGATCCCCTTATCGTCTGTTGGCTATCCGGCGCAAACCCGTTGCAGGCTTGTATCTGACATACTCCTCGAAAAAAGGGGTATCTCAGATACAAGCCCGCCACGAAAGCCGGGCGTACCCGACTGACGTGGCAGACTCAGGTAAGCACTGCCACCTTGCGTGACAGCGCTCAGAAGAGGATCAGGCCTTGCCTGTGCCAGCGGCAGCAGCCACTTCAGCAGCGAAATCCACTTCTTCTTTCTCGATGCCTTCACCCACTTCCAGGCGAACGAAACCAACCAGCTCGCCACCGGCCGCTTTGATCAGGTCGCCCACTTTCTGGTCGGGGTTCTTGACGAACGGCTGCTCAATCAGGCTGTTCTCAGCCAGGAACTTCTTGATGCGGCCACCCATCATCTTTTCGATGATCTCAGCAGGCTTGCCTTCCATATCCGGCTGCGCCTTGATGATCTCTTTCTCTTTTTCCAGCTCTTCAGCCGGCATGTCGTCGGGCTTGCCAACGCGCGGGTTAACAGCAGCCACGTGCATCGCGATGTCACGAGCCAGCTCTTCGTTACCTGCAGTCAGGGCCACAACAGAGGCAATCTTGTTGTTGCTGTGAACGTAACCGCCCACAACCGGACCTTCCACCTTGATGATGCGACGAACAGTGATGTTCTCGCCGATCTTCTGAACCAGCGCCTCACGCTTGGCTTCCAGATCGCCAGCCATCAGGGCCGCAACGTCGGTTTCACCTTTTTCGAAGGCAACGTTCAGAACGTCGTTGGCGAAGTTCATGAAGTTGTCGTCGCGAGCAACAAAGTCTGTCTCGGAGTTCACTTCCAGAATGTAGGCAACGGTGTTGTCGTCAGACACCTTAACCAGAGAAACACCTTCAGCAGCGGTACGGCCGGCTTTCTTGGCGGCTTTCAGACCGGAAGACTTGCGCAGCTCTTCGATTGCGGCGTCAACGTCACCACCGGCTTCAACCAGTGCCTTCTTGCATTCCATCATGCCAAGGCCGGTACGCTCACGCAGCTCTTTGACCATTGCAGCGGTAATTGCAGCCATGTTCAGTCCTCTTAATCGTTTCCGAATTCGGTGGGGAGGTATGCCCGGATTAACGAGCGGGCATACCTTACAACTCAAACGTGAAGTTTAAGTGTTACTCGGCAGCCGGAGCGGCGCCCGCAGCGTCTTCGCTGACTTCAACAAACTCGTCAGCGCCAGCGCCTGCAGACTGGGAAGCTTCCAGGCAGGTATCGGCAACAGCCTTCACGTAGATCTGGATGGCGCGGATGGCGTCATCGTTACCCGGGATTACGTAATCAACGCCGTCCGGATCGCTGTTGGTATCAACAACACCGATAACAGGAATACCCAGCTTGTTGGCTTCCTTGATAGCGATACGCTCGTGATCCACGTCGATAACGAACAGCGCGTCAGGCAGGCCGCCCATATCCTTGATACCACCGATGGAGCGCTCGAGCTTGTCCATTTCACGGGTACGCTCAAGGGCTTCTTTCTTGGTCAGCTTGTCGAAAGTACCGTCTTTGCTCTGGGCTTCCAGATCACGGTAGCGGCGAATAGACTGACGGATGGTCTTGTAGTTGGTCAGCATGCCACCCAACCAGCGATGGTTAACGTAGGGCTGGCCGGAACGCTGAGCTTCTTCCTTGATGATCTTGGACGCAGCACGCTTGGTGCCAACGAACAGGATCTTGTTCTTGCTTTCTGCCAGCTGCTGAATCACGTTCAGCGCTTCGTTCATGGCAGGAACAGTCTGCTCAAGGTTGATGATGTGAATCTTGTTACGGGCACCAAAAATGTACTTACCCATTTTCGGGTTCCAGTAACGGGTCTGGTGACCAAAGTGAGCACCTGCTTTGAGCAGGTCACGCATATTTACCTGAGCCATGATATTTACCTTTTAGCTTCGGGTTAGTCCTCCACGCGTCCGATTGCCCCAACCAGCCTCCTTTAAACAGGAGCTGGCACCCTGGGACAACGTGCTGACACGTGTGTGAATTTGCCGGATTCGTTTCCGGCGGGCGCGTTTATACCATAAAGCGACACCGGGGTGCCATTATTTTTAGCGCAACCCTATAGTCACGATAGCAGGCAGCTCGCCTTGTACCTGACCCCTCAGGCCCTTAAAATGCCTGTTTGATGCAAATCAACAGGTATAGCGATGCAAGTATCCATCAAGACTCCCGAAGAAATTGAAAAAATGCGCGTGGCCGGCCGGCTGGCGGCCGAAGTTCTGGAAATGCTGGACGAACACGTAAAGCCCGGAATTTCTACCGAGGAGCTCAACAGCATCGCCCACGATTACATCGTCAACAAACAGCAGGCTATTCCGGCGCCGCTCAACTACAAGGGTTTCCCGAAATCCATCTGTACATCGGTCAATCATGTGATCTGCCACGGTATCCCGACCGAAAAGAAAATTCTGAAAGACGGCGACATCATTAACATTGACGTCACCGTTATAAAGGATGAGTACCACGGCGACACCAGCAAGATGTGGGTCGTTGGCAAACCCAAGCCCGGTACCGAACGCCTGATCCAGATCACCCAGGAGTGCCTGTATAAAGGTATTGAACTGGTCAAGCCCGGCACCCGCCTGGGCGACATTGGCCATGTCATCCAGCAGCATGCCGAGAAGCATCGTTATTCCGTGGTAAGAGACTACTGCGGCCACGGCATTGGCAAGGTGTTCCACGAGGAGCCGCAGGTGATGCATTACGGCAAGCCCGGCACCGGCATGGAACTGCAGGAAGGCATGACCTTCACCATCGAACCGATGATCAACCAGGGCAAATACCAAACCAAGCTGATGGCCGATGGCTGGACGGTGGTCACCAAGGACCACAAACTGTCTGCCCAGTGGGAGCACACCATCCTGGTGACCGCTGACGGCTATGAAGTGCTGACCAAACGATCGGAAGAGTCATTCTAAGTGGACCGAAGCGAGCTGGAATCCCGTATCAGCAACGACACCTCACCGGTATTTGCCGCCAGGGAACTGTTACGGGAAAGCTATAATGCTGACGCCGAAGCTTTCCGCCAGGGTGCCGATGTAAGAGCCCTGGTTCATGCCAGAGCCAACACCATAGACAAAGTGCTCAGGCTGATCTGGAATCGGTACCCATTTTCCCGCTCCTCCGACATTGCCCTGGTCGCCGTCGGCGGCTACGGGCGCGGCGAACTACACCCCCACTCAGACATAGACCTGCTTATCCTGACCCGCCACGGTATGGAAGAGGCCTGGCAGGATGACCTGGGCGCATTCGTTACCCTGCTCTGGGACCTCAAGCTGGATATCGGTCACAGTGTGCGCAGCATGGAAGAGTGCCTCTCCTCGGCCCGGCAGGACATCACCATCCTGACCAACCTGCTGGAGACCCGAACCATCGCCGGCCCCGATGGACTGCGGGCAGAGCTCAGTGAGCTGGTCTATTCCGACGAGGTCAGCTCGGATCGTGACTACTTCATGGCCAAGCGGGAAGAGCAGCAACAGCGCCACAAAAAGTACGGCGACACCGAATACAACCTGGAGCCAAACGTTAAAGGTTCCCCCGGCGCGCTTCGGGACATCCAGACCATCGGCTGGATCACCAAACGCCACTTTGGCCTGCAGAACATTGCCGACCTCACCCGCTTCAGCATTCTGACCGAAGAAGAACACCAGATCCTGCACCAGGGCGAAACCTTCCTGTGGCAATTGCGTTATGGCCTGCAACTGATCGCCGACCGCAATGAAAACCGGCTGCTGTTTGACCACCAACGTGCGCTCGCGGAAATGCTCGGCTACAAAGATGAAGGCAAACGGCTGGGCGTAGAGCTGATGATGCAGTCCTACTACCGCACGGTGCTGGCCCTGGCGGAGCTGGCTGACGTTATCCTGCAGTACTACGACGAAGCCATTATCGGCGAGGGCAGTGAAGACGAAATCCGCCCCCTGAACAAACGCTTCCAGATTCGCAACCTGTATATAGAAGCCATCAACAACCAGGTATTCGCCTACGCCCCCTACGCCATCATGGAAATCTTCGTACTGATGGCCCAGCACCCTGAAATCAAGGGCATCCGTGCGACCACCATCCGCTCATTAAGGGCCCACCGGCACCTGATTGACGACGCCTTCCGGTCCGACCTGGCAGTCACCACCCTGTTCATGGAACTGTTACGCACGCCACACGCCCTGGACCAGACTCTGTCTGCCATGAAAAAGTACAACGTACTGGGCCGCTACCTGCCGGAGTTTGGCCAGATCATCGGCCAGATGCAGCACGACCTCTTCCATATATACACGGTCGATGCCCACACCATGCGGGTGATCCGCAATATGGCACGACTGAACAGTACCGATGTGCGCAACGAATACCCCCTGGCCTCCCGGCTGATTCACCGGTTGCCCAAACTGGAAACACTGTTTATTGCCGGCCTGTACCACGATGTGGCCAAGGGCCGGGGCGGTGACCACTCAGAACTGGGCGCCATTGACGCCGAAGCCTTCTGTGAACGCCACCACTTGAGTGAGCGGGACACCCAGCTGGTGTCATGGCTGGTGGAAAACCACCTGCTGATGTCCATGACCGCCCAGCGCAAGGACATTTCAGACCCGGACATCATCCAGGCCTTTGCCCGCGCAATGCCCAGCCAGGCCCATCTGGATTACCTGTACATTCTTACGGTGTGCGACATCAGCGCCACCAATCCAAAACTCTGGAACACCTGGCGTGCATCCTTGCTGCGCCAGCTTTACATTGAAGCCAAGCGCGCCTTACGCCGTGGCACCGACACGCCAGTAGACCGCCAGGCCTGGATACGCGCCACCAGGGAAGAAGCCCGTCAAATCCTGCACGCACAGAATATGACCGATGAGCAGATTGATCCTATCTGGGAAACCGTAGACGAGGACTACTTCCTGCAGGATTCCACCGTGGATATTGCCTGGCAGACGGCAGCCATCATTCGCCACGGCGACAACCCGGACCCATTGGTGCTGATTCGTGACACCCGGGGCGGGCCGACAGACGGTTACTCACAGATCATTATCTACATGAAAGACCGGGTTGCCCTGTTTGCGGCAACCACGGCGGTGCTGGAACAGCTGAACCTGAACATCGTGGATGCCCGCATCAACTCCAGCGAAGGCCCCCACTCGATCAGCTCCTACGTGGTATTGGATGAACAGGGTCAGCCACTGGGCGTTGATCCGGCCCGCAAGGAAAGAGTGCGCAAGCGCCTGATCGAAGAACTCGATGACCCGGAAGACTACCCGGACATCATCCACCGGCGCACGCCCCGGCAGCTGAAGCACTTTGCTTTCCCAACCGAAGTGACGTTTTCCAATGACACCATCAATCAGCGCACGGTGATGGAAGTCATCACCCCGGACCGCCCCGGCCTTCTGGCCCGCATCGGCCAGGTGCTGCTGGAACACCGGGTGCGACTGACCAACGCCAAGATCGCCACCCTGGGCGAGCGCGTGGAAGACGTGTTCTTCATCACCGATGAACACGGAGAGCCACTGCGCGACCCGGGCGTGTGCCAGGCCCTGCAACAGGACCTTTGCAAAATGCTGGACGACATTCAATGAACCCGAATCTCGAAAGACTTCACCCTTATCCGTTTGAAAAGCTGGCCAAACTGAAAGCCGGCATTACGGTGCCTGAACACCTGAAACCCATCTCTCTGGGAATTGGCGAGCCCAAGCACCCATCACCCGCATTCGTGAAACAGGTGATCGCCGACAACCTGGACAAACTGGCCAACTACCCCACCACCAAAGGCATCGACGAACTGCGCGAAGCCATCACCACATGGGCCAGCAAGCGCTTTCAACTGGCCGAGGGCACCCTCGACCCAGCGCGCAACGTGGTTCCGGTCAACGGTACCCGTGAGGCCATTTTCGCCCTGGTTCAGGCGGTGGTCGATACCAGCAAACCGGCCACCGTGGTAAGCCCGAATCCGTTCTACCAGATCTACGAGGGTGCCGCTTTCCTGGCCGGCGCCGACCCCGTGTACCTACCCTGTGATAACAGCAACAACTTTATTCCGGATTTCGACGCGGTGCCGGAATCAGTCTGGAAAGACTGCCAGGTCTTGTTCCTGTGCTCCCCGGGTAACCCCAGCGGCGCAGTCATCCCCCGGGAGACTCTGGTAAAGGTTATCGAACTGGCCGACCGTCATGACTTTCTGGTCGCCTCCGATGAATGCTATTCCGAACTCTACCCGGACGAAGCCACCCCGCCCGAAGGCCTGCTGCAAACCTGCGCGGCCATCGGTCGTCACGACTTCAAGCGCTGCATTGTGTTCCACAGCCTGTCAAAGCGCAGCAACCTGCCCGGCCTGCGCTCCGGCTTTGTGGCCGGTGATGCCGAGGTACTGACCGGCTACCTGAAGTACCGCACCTACCACGGCTGCGCCATGCCCGTTCACAACCAGCTGGCCAGCATTGCCGCCTGGAGTGATGAAGACCACGTGCGAGAAAACCGCGCCGCCTACCGGGCCAAGTTCGAAGCGGTGGTGCCCATCCTGCGCGAAGTGATGAACGTGGACTTCCCGGATGCCGGTTTCTATCTATGGCCGGAAACGCCGATGGATGATGAAACCTTCGCCAAGGAGCTGTCTGCACAACAGAACGTGCACGTGCTGCCCGGCCGGTACCTGTCCCGAACGGTAGATGGCCACAACCCAGGTGAGAACCGAGTGCGCATGGCGCTGGTAGCACCACTGGAGGAGTGTGTGGAAGCAGCCCAGCGAATCGTCGATTTTGTAAAAGGTTTCAAAGCATGAAGTTATATGGCATCAAGAACTGCGATACCGTGAAAAAGGCCCGTAAGTGGCTGGACGACAACGGCATCGCCTACGAATTCCACGACTTCAAGAAAGACGGCCTGACCAGCGAGAAGCTGAGCCAGTGGGAGCAGGCCATAGGCTGGGAAACCCTGATCAACAAGCGGGGCACGACCTGGCGAAAACTTCCCGACGAGCTTCGTGATACCATTAGCGCCCAAAGCGCCCACGAGATCATGCTGGAGAATACCTCCATCATCAAACGCCCGGTGGTTGAGCGGGGCGACGAAGTGACCGTGGGCTTTAACGCAGACCAATGGGCTGCGTGGTAAAACCAATTTTCAATCGTTAAGTACAGGAGCAACCACCAGATGAGTTTTGCATTCGGCATTGGCATCGGCACCCAGAATAACCAGGGCGAATGGCTGGAGGTGTATTACCAGCAGCCGATCATGACCCCAGGCAAAGACCTGATCGACGTGGTTGAAACCGCGCTGGACTACAAAGGCGGTAACCAGGCCATTGATGTTAAAGCCGAGCAACTGACCAGGTTTGCCAACGCCCTGCGCCAGCTGGGCCAAACCGACCAGGCGAAACTTGCGGAAAAAGCGGCCGAGAGCAAGCGCCCTGTGGTTGTTACCGTGCTGGCTACCGACGATACCGCCTCCAGCACCCCGGAAGTGTATCTGAAGCTGCACCTGATCTCCCACCGGCTGGCCAAGCCCCACAGTGTAAAGCTGGACGGCATTTTCGGCCTGCTGCCGAACCTGGCCTGGACCAACGAAGGCGCCGTCGACCTGAACGAACTGCCAGAGCGCCAGCTGCAGGCCCGCATTGAAGGCCGCACCCTGGAAGTGAAATCGGTCGACAAGTTCCCGCAGATGACCGACTACGTAGTACCCAAGGGTGTGCGTATTGCTGACACCGCCCGCGTTCGTCTGGGCGCCTATGTGGGCGAAGGCACCACCGTGATGCACGAGGGCTTTATCAACTTCAACGCCGGCACCGAAGGCACCAGCATGATCGAAGGCCGCATTTCTGCCGGCGTGATGATCGGCAAGGGCTCTGACCTGGGCGGTGGCTGCTCCACCATGGGCACCCTCTCCGGTGGTGGCAACATCATCATCTCCGTGGGCGAAAACTGCCTGCTCGGCGCCAACGCCGGCATCGGCATCCCACTGGGCGATCGCTGCACCGTTGAAGCTGGTCTGTACATCACCTCTGGCACCAAGGTGAACCTGCTGGATGACAACAACAAACAGGTAGAAGTCATCAAGGCCCGCGACCTGGCCGGCAAGAACGACCTGCTGTTCCGTCGCAACAGCCTGACCGGCGCGGTCGAGTGCAAAACCAATAAGTCTGCCATTGAACTGAACGAAGAGCTGCACGCTAACAACTAAAAGCGTGATTTAGCCACGGACGACACGGACAATCACGGACAAAACCCTCCATGATGTCCGTGAACGTCCGTGTTGTCCGTAGCAAATTTTCTTTTTTACACAGGTTTCCCGCATGTCATTATCACCCACTTTAGAACTCGCCATGGACCTCATTCGCCGCCGCTCGGTGACGCCGGATGACGCCGGCTGCCAGGAACTGATGATGTCCCGCCTGGCGCCGCTGGGCTTTGCGGGCGAGAACCTGCGGTTCGGTGATACCGACAACCTCTGGGCCCGCAAGGGCTCAGAAGGCCCGGTACTGGCGTTTGCCGGCCACACCGATGTGGTGCCAACCGGCCCGGAGAAAAACTGGGCCCACCCGCCCTTTGATCCCGTGATCAAAGATGGCTATCTGTATGGCCGGGGCGCAGCAGACATGAAGGGCAGTCTGGCGGCCTTCATTACCGCCTGCGAACGGTTTGTGGCGAACAACCCTGAGCACCGCGGCTCCATTGCCCTCTTGATCACCAGCGATGAAGAAGGCCCCGCCCAGGACGGCACGGTGAAAGTGGTAGAAACCCTGGAAGCCCGCAACGAAAAGATGGACTGGTGCCTGATTGGCGAGCCTTCCAGCACCCATCAGGTGGGCGATGTCATCAAGAACGGCCGCAGGGGCTCCCTGCACGGCTACCTGACAGTACACGGCGTACAAGGCCACGTGGCCTACCCTCATCTGGCAGAGAACCCCGTGCACACGGTAGCACCGGCGCTGGATGCACTGGCCAGGGAATTCTGGGACAACGGCAACGACTTCTTCCCGCCGACCACGTTCCAGATTACCCGGATTGAATCCGGCGTGGGCAGCAACATCATTCCCGGCGAGTGCCTGGTGCACTTCAACTTCCGCTACTGCACCGAAAATACGGCAGAAAGCCTGGAAGAGCGGGTAGTGGCCATTCTGGACCGGCACCAGCTCAAGTACGACCTGCAGTGGCACCTGAGCGGCCGCCCCTTCCTGACCGACAAGGGCGCCCTGGTTGCCGCCAGCCAGAACGCCATCCGCTCCGTCACCGGCCGCGAGACCGAGCTGTCCACCTCCGGCGGCACCTCTGATGGCCGCTTCATCGCACCGACTGGAGCACAGGTAGTAGAACTCGGCCCCATCAACGCCACCATCCACAAAGTGGACGAATGCGTAAAGGCCGAAGACCTGGATACCCTCTCCGAAATCTACGAACAGATACTGGAAGAACTGCTAGGCTAACTCTGAGGGGTCTGACCCCGGAGCTCAAGCCATACACCAACTTCAATAATGCGGAGGCGGAGTCTCATCCTCCTCCGCCTTGATATTCGAAGGCGAAATATCCTTCAACTGCTTGTGCAGCACCTTCTTGGCATCCCACAGCTCCCGAATATCCATCTCCTGCTTCGCCACCTGCTCACTCAGGGTATTGATCACATCGTCCTGGAACGCAAGTCGCATTTCCAGCTCTGCAAGCCTGTCTTCCAGTGTCTTTTTGCTCATGAGATTTGGTCAGCCCTTTCGGTAATCTGGTATGATGCCGCCTTTTACCGCCAACATTGAACATTGGCGGCGTTCATTGGCCGGGCATGCCATGTTACCCGATGTCTGGCTTTTTATCGTTAGTGTTAACCCATGGAGAATATTCAGCCAATGCGTAATCCAGCCAAAGCGATCCGTCTTTCCCTTATGATCGCCATTCCGGCACCCCTGGTACTGTTTCTGCTGCTGTCTGTCACACCGCAATTCCTGGCCGCGCTGAGCGCTGGCAACCTCGCCGAGGCACTGGGCAGTGTTGGTGGCCTTGCAGCGTACCTGATTGCCTTTGTTATTTTTGCCATCACCGGTTTTCTGGCCATCGCGCTTGCCACCAAGCAGCCCTCCGCAGCGCCGGCTTCCAGAAGCCAGAGCCGCCCGGCACGCAACAGTCGCCAGAACAACGTTTATGATGACGAAGAAGACGATTTTGACGACACCACACCGGAAGGTGACGAAGAAGGCACCGTCAAGTGGTTCAACGTCAAGAAAGGCTTTGGCTTCATCGTCCGCGACAGCGGCGACGAGATCTTCGTACATTTCCGCGCCATTCGCGGTCGTGGTCGTCGCGTATTGCGTCAGGGCCAACTGGTTCGGTTCAACGTTGTGGAAGCCGACAAAGGCCTGCAAGCGGACAACGTGTCTATCCTGAGCGAGTAATTTCAAAGCACGGAATACGAAAAAGGCAGCCTCCAATGGCTGCCTTTTTACCTTCTGGCGATCGGTTCAGTTCCAAACCACCCGTTGTTCACCCCGGTGGTCCAGGCGCCACCACTTCTCATCTTCCACCGGATCGCCCTCTTTCCAGTCACCGGTGCTGCACCGTATCTCCCCTTCCATGGCACGCCAGGCACTTCGGGCGCAGTCCAGGTCACTGTTCCAGGGCAAATCGTCGCCCTCCATCAGCACAGAGGTAAACCTCTTTCCAAAGGCGCCGGGATACAGGGTAATCCGCAAACGGGTACCATTGAACAACGCACTTCCCTTCACCACCGACATGACATCCGAATCGTCCAGTTGAACGTCATCAAGCTGGTTCTCCAGCCAACCGGATATGGCCGCCGGTTCCAGATCACGAATATAAATTTCCAGGTCCTGCACCCAAGGTATCTCCCTGCTGTTGTTCACAATTCAGCACATAGTGAACCGGCCCGGGCCTGGCTGCAACCCATCGTTCCAGTTCCTGGCGAAGATCCTCCACCAATAACCGACGCAGGGTGCCGGAACGCTTACGTTCGTGCCAAACCACCTCAGCGGCGGCTTGTTCGAGATCCAGTTGTTGTATCTGCAGCTCTACCCGCTCAGCACACTCACCCCGGGCGAGGGCCACCAGGGACTGGCGCCGAAGGGTGTCGTGTTCTGCCGCCAGAGCCACCGCCTCCAGCGGTCCCCGGCTGGCAAACAGGTCAAGCCTGGCGGCTGCCCGGTGCAACCATTCGAGCATACCGCCGGGCGTTGCTATACTTCGTGTTTGGCGGGACGCCGCGTACTCCATCGCTGCCGGCGACAATTGCAGGTTCCAACGCTTTTCGATGGCTGGCTGGTGTGCTGTCAAGATCGCTCTTCTCTGCGCCTCGCTAACACCCGGCATCGCCATGGTTTCCAACTCCCGGCCCAGAATGGCGGTCAACCGGCTGTTGTCTGTTCGTCCTTTACCCCTGTCGTCTGATGCCAGCATCAGGATTGGCCCCTGCCATCCTGTCACCAGTTCCCGAACAGCACCATCCGGCATGCTCATCAGTTCCAGTAGGTCGAGCGGTGCCACATTGTCCAGAATCATCGCTGGCCACTGTGGGACTCCGCCCCCGCCTGGTGGGACCACCGGCTGATCGGACGCCATCACCTCTGCCTGGCGGCGCAAGTCCATCTGCACCCAGGAGAATCCCGGCGTTGCCAGCAACATCCTCAGCCAGGCGGTTTTTCCGCTACCACGGGGGCCTGCTACCCAGATCAACCCATTCCGGTTTGCGGATAAAGCCACCACAACGTCCTCAGCCAGCTGCAACCAGGCTGGATCAGTCACCGTAACGGGGCTGAAAGGTTGGTCAGGTGAAGCCGGAGGCGTGCAGGCCTCACCCTCTGCACTCGGCCAGTGGCTGACCAGTTCCAGCACCGCCACATAGGCTTTGTCTTGCAGGCGCTCGGCAAGGTGAACCAGCCCATGCAACAGTACAGGCCAGTCCAGCCAGGGCTGATCGGTCGCTTCACGGGTGCTGGAAATCCAATAGATAAGCTGGGAAGACAGGTCCCCATCGCCACGTACTTCTGCAACAATGGGTTGTTCACCCTGGATGGTGCGAATCAGTTCGTCCAGGTCCACACCCTGCCGTTTCAGAAACGAAACTGCCTCCGGAACGGCATCGAGCAATGCCAACAGGTAGTCTTCAACCGTAATCACCGAACCACCGCGGCTGGCGACATTGTTGCGGGCCTGCAAAAGCGCAGTCTGACACTGGGGCGCAAGGCACCCTTGCCAATCATCCATCGGCATTCTCCTTCCTTGGGTTTGGGGCAGCATCATCCTGATGCATGGTTTGAACAGCAAGGGATTTTAGGGGGAAGAGCGGCCAACAGCAACGGTTAGCCGCCGGTTTTGCTGAGTCGGCCGCACTATGTTCAGGTTGGAGCTTGGGCCGATGCCTTGCAACCCAATCACAGGGCCAGGCTCATCCCGACCCTGTGGCCCTGATTACTCAGCCTGATTCGGTGACAGGGTGACCGCAAACGCCGGTGAAGCCCACCCCGGAACAGGCTGATCGTTGCTGCTCAGCGGCGCGCCGCCATGCACCACCGTCTCGGTATCACCATAATGCATCCAGGTCACTGTTGGTACCTGGCCAACCGGTGGTTTGCTGTAATCGCATACCCCGTTCGGGAAGATCTCCGCAACCTTCCGGGCAAAGTTCTCAGAGTTGAAAATACCCTGGAGCAGATTGGCGGGATAATCCGCAGGGTCAACCGGCTTGAGCTGACACTTGTTATTCAGAGTGCGAATATCATCTCCGGCCACGGTTCTCGGGGTGCCAAACCGGGTTTGCACCAGCAGTGCCTGGGTCTCAACAATCGGGTCTGTGATCGGCGCCAACAGATCGGTCACCAGCGAGGGCAAGCCAAGGGCGCCAAGATCCAGGCCACACACCTGTCCGGTGGCCACGTCCAGGATCTCACCCATCTCTGCTGGCAATCGGTTGGTCGGCAAGTATTCCAGGCCGGGCAGAACCGGGTCCGGGTACAACAGGCCACCGGTGAGCGGCAGAATCACACCCCATTCGGCGGTAGCGCCCGACAACGACAGGCAGCGATCACGGGCGAAGCCGGGCCGGTTGCGAATCACTTTCTCCGGCAGGCTATCCTGGCGCTCATCCGCCTCGATGCCCGCCAGCCACTGGTCCATGGTCAACAGGGCCTCGGTGGTAAACACGGTATCCCCGGCGATCGGGAAGGCGCCATACCAGATCACATGGTTGAGCGAATGTCCCTGAACCTCCTCAATGCGGGCACGGGTTTGCCAGGAGTGGAAGGCATCGTGGGCAAAGCCGGGGTCCGGGCCTCGCAAGTCAATCATCGGCACACCGGCAAGATTCTCTGCAGTGTTGATGGCGCCGGTGCGATAAGCATTGGTGATGGCCTGGATATCGCCCAGGGTACGCTCTGGCTGATATTTGATGTCCACGTTGAAGCCACCAATCTCCCGATTCAGATCCAGGAACTGGGAACCGGTAATCAACCCTTCCTGCAATGCTCTGAGGCCGTACTGAACCCCTTCGTTATCCAGCGGAATGCCGGCAAAACCCCGCCCCAAAAGCTGTTCATTCTCAGACCACACCTCCCGTGGCCGCTCGCCAAACTGGTTGACCATGTAATCGATCAACCCGCAGCGCAGGCCGCCCGGTCGTTCCTCCGGATGATAGACCTCAACGCCGTCTTTCAGGCGCCGGCAATCCTCCTGATCCGGGTAGGCCGCCGGGAAGAAGGCCAGGTCTGAAACCACTGGATTGATGGGCAGGTGCCCGTAGATAAAGGGCCACTGGGTTGGCAGCAGGCCGTTGGTCAGCAGATCCGTCATGAAGGAGAAGAACCCTTCCGGACCCTCCGGCATCTGCAGCCCAAGGTAGTTGCTGATCAGGTTGTAGTCGGCAAACTGGGTAGCGGTGGTCCAGACATCCGGATAGGAACACTGAACAATCAACCCCTGGTAGATACCGGGGTAGGCATTGGCAATGTGTTGCTGGGCAATCGCCCCGCCCGAGCAGCCAGTGCCAATGGTGTAACGAACAGGGCCATAGTTCTCGATGATGTGCTCCTTGGCCATCATCAAAGACTCGGCAGCCGTGACCAGGTTCACGTTATGGCCGAGGTTGGCCTGGGCGGTGGACAGGGTTACAAAACCCCGGGCCAGCGCCACGGAAATACTGTCTCCCAGCAACAGCTCGTTACCGCTAGTCAGGCCGGAAATGTCACCGTTGGGCGGACTGCCCATACCGTAACTCACCCCCACGTTACCACCGTGATGAACCAGTACTTTCCCGTTCCACTGCTCCTGGGGATTCAGGGCGGTCCAGTCGTTTCCAGGTTGGAACAATGACATTACCTGGTAACGGTCCCGGTTCAGCACACCGGTTTCCACACGAACGATGAACGGCATTTCAACGCCTTCGTCGGTGGTCACGGTGGCGATGTCGTCATCGGCGGGAGGGTTTTCCGGGTCGTAAGGCAAAAAAGCATCCGGCAGGCCGGGGTCTTGCGGATCAAACTCGGTGAATAGCCGCGTAAAGCGCTCCGCAGGAACATACTTGAAGCGGTATTCCGCAGGCTGGTTGCATTGCTCGTCCACCGCAGCGGCGTTGGTGCAGGCCCAGGGTTGAACCTGGGGGCCCGAAAATACCGGCCCACCTTTCGGGTGGTTAGTGATGGTCTTCACCAGCCGGCTACTGCGATTATCCAGCAGCACTTCCAGCGTGTTGTCGCCCAACGCCAGGCCGGTAACAAGGCCACGCAACTGACCAGCTTCCATCAAGGTAAACTGCCCGGTTACATCCTGGCCGTTCAGCAAAACACGGGCACCATCGGGATTGGCGACCTCGATGTCGATCAGGGCATCGCCACCGCTGATCAGATCGGCGCGATTGGACAGAACCCGCACCTCGCCCTCACCTATTGGCAGACCTTTGTTGCCATCAGACTGACCGGGCGGCGTAGTGCCCGGAACCGTCGGCCCCGGGCCCTGGGCATTGGTATTATCGGAAGCGTTCTCTGAACCGGAACCCCCGCACCCCACCAAACCCAGCATAACGGCTGCAACCAGAGCGTTTCTGGAGAACATAACGACCACCTCATTTGTTGTTGTTTTAGTAACAGAGCGTTACATAGCGCAACAAATGATAAGCGAGTGTTATGTTTCAGGGCCTTGGTCAAATCGCCCGGGGTCTGCGTCAAAAATGTGAATTAAGTCTCACTTTAGTCTGGCCAATAGACTCCATGGCTTCACCAGGTACCGGTGTTTTCCATACTGGCCCAGGGCTCCTGAGCCGGCAGTGCATCGCCCTTCTGCAGCAGTTCAATCGAGATATTATCCGGCGTTCGAATAAAGGCCATATGGCCATCCCGAGGCGGGCGATTGATGGTAACGCCATTGGCCTGAAGCTTTTCGCACAGCGCATAAATGTTATCCACCCGGAACGCCAGGTGCCCGAAGTTGCGGCCGCCAGTGTACTCCTCAGGGTCCCAGTTGTAGGTAAGCTCAATCATCGGCGCCCTGTCTTCAAGGGCACGGGCTTCGTCTTCCGGAGCAGCCAGGAACACCAGGGTAAAACGGCCTTTCTCACTGTCTTTACGAGAAATCTCGACCATACCCAGCAGGTCGCAGAAGAAATGGAGTGTGTCATCCAGATTGCTGACCCGAATCATCGTGTGCAGGTATTGCATATAGGGCTCCTGTGGTTTCGTGGCTCTCAAACACGCTCAGTTTACGTTATTCTCAGGCCATGACGACAAACGCAGAAACCGAAACCCTGCTCAACCTGCAGATACCGGCCATCCGGCATCTCGCCTGGCTGTGCACCGCACCGCAACTCCTGGCCGCCCCCGTGAGCTTTGAGCCACTGCAGTGGCTGCCCGATGATTACCGCGACAAGCTCAAGCACTGGGACAAGCACCCGGACACCATGCCAGCCAAACTCGCAGCCACAGCCGAGCGCCGCCTTGGCCATTACTTTGAGCGTTTGTACGAAGTGCTCCTGGTCGATCTGCTGGGCTGGGAACTGCTGCTAAAAAACCAGCAGATCAAGGCCGGCAACCGAACCATCGGCGAGCTGGATTTTCTGGTGAGGAATCCACACACCCGGTGCCTGGAACACCATGAAATCGCCATCAAATACTACCTGGGCGTCAACGAAGGCTCCGACATTACCAAGTGGTACGGGCCAAACGCCAAAGACCGCCTGAACCTGAAAGTAGACCGAATGCTCAGCCACCAGAGCCCCATGGCACAGCGGGTAGAAGCGCAGGCACTGTTAGCAGATATGGGGATTTCAGAACCGATTATTCCGCGAGTGTTTTTGCCGGGTTATCTGTTCTATCCGGATGACGGAGTGGCACTTCCGGATTATGTGCCGACGGGCCATGGGCAGGGGCGATGGTGCTACGTCGGCGATTTGCAGAGCACCGACCTGACTGGCTGGGTGCCCCTGAAGAAGCCACATTGGATTGGGCCTTGGAGGCAGGATGATCGGCCCGATAGTGAGGTGGCGCGGGAGGCAGTGGCGTTTGTGGAAGACCAGGGCGTGCCGGTGTTGTTTGCGCGGGTGGAGTGGCAGCCGGGGATTGGGTGTTGGGTTGAGAGGGAGCGGTGGTTTGTGGTGCCGGGGGAGTGGCCTTTGAGGGGATAGCCTGCCTCTATCCCAACCCAAAAGCCCTGGCCGCCCCCATCGAAGCCGTTACTCGAAGATGTACTCCCCGCTTTCATCCTTTCTAACATCCATAAAACCCATGTGAGGAAATAGTCGAACCTTGTTCGTGTACGACAGAGCGCCACCGGCAACGGCCAACAGAACACCCACGATCGAGACAACAGGGAAATAGTTGAAGAAATAGACATAGCCGGCAGCGACAGTAATGCAGAGCAGAATGAACGAGGCATATCCGGTGAAAGACTTTTTGAACAGGCCGACAAAATAGAGAATCGTCAAAATGAACGTTGCGACGATGCCTTGCCAGCCGAACTCCTCATCCATCGGGACCACATTGGAGTAGATTACCCAGATCCCGAAACACGCCTGAAGCAGGCAGAGCGTCAGTAGGATCCGGTTGAGCAGGACAATTTGCGTAGACGGTGAGCGATGCTCGAACGTTGCGATCTTATTAGCCAGACGCATTTGATTGCCCGACTGCTTTTTGAGCTGTTCGAAGATTTCGTTTCGGCTTAAGCCCTGTTTCATGAGTTCTTTGATTTGGCGATCCATAATTTACTATCCTTGTAATATCAAATTGGCCAAGCGCCGGCAGGCCGTTGCTTACGGTATTCTTCCATCGATATTTTGACCAGTTGTGGAGTGAGCCTGCAGCGCCATCACTTCTTCTTTCTATAGCTCGACCCGGCTTAGGAAGGTCTCGCTGAATTGTTTGGCGGTATGGCGATGCACGGATATCAGGCGGTAGAAGATACCGCCCGCTTCAATGACCCGCTCCACATACATATCGAATTCCTCAAAGGGCGAATTCGCTCAGGCCTGCATAACGCTCTGGGGTTCGCACTCACCGGTCACCTGAGCAAAGATTTCCGTAACCGGTCTCTTCGGGTTCGCGTTTCGAAGCTCCAGAACGCGCCGGCTTTGGCGCCTCAGTTCCTCACTTGGGCGGGCCCACTGGCCTTCGGGCAGCGGCTTGCTCCACGCGGCCATGGCCTCTGGCAGAGCTTTCTGGTTCATACGCCGGATCTTTCTGACCTCCCACTCCACCAACCGGTTCGGGAGGGTCCAGAAGGTCATCAGGTGGTACAGGTACCATCCGACCAGATAGAAAACACCTCGCTTGCCTTCACGGTATTCATCATGGAGTCGTTTGCGGGCATTGCGGAAAACGTGTACACCTTCCCATGGGGGATCATCAGGCCCCTGCAAGTCCAGAGGATCCTGAATTTCCTTCAGTGTATGGACTTCAAATTCCATGTAAGCACGAATCGCTTCCCAGTTGCTGATCGCCTGGGGCAGGCCGTGGATCTGAAATTCCAGTGTGTATTTTTTTCCGGTGTCTGGATGGTAAAAGCCGATACCGAAACCGTACTGGCGTTGTACCCCGTATTCCGTCACGCCCTGAGCCTCAGTGACCCAGGCAACCAGCTCTTCCCAAGGAACGAAGATGGGGTTTTGCTCATTCTGGGGCACAAAGCAAATCTCACGGCGCTGGCGGTTGAAGCGTGTGGGTGTAACGGTTTTGTATTTCAGGTGCTGGTTGATCCTGATGGCCAGGCCGAATAACAAGAAGAAGCCTCCCCCGCCTAGACCAAGTTTAAAGGCGAATTCCAAAGTTGCCCAAAAGCCCCAACTCGCATCCTCCCATCCGTTGCCAAAAAGATAGCCCCCGATGAAAACCGTCCCTGGAAACCCCAATAAAATAAACAAACAACCAAAAAATGGTATACCCAACGTTGCCTGCCAACCAAACACCGGCGGCATCCCTGTCCCGAAATCCAGATAACCCTCATTGACCTCTCCCACCGCATGGCCGTAGTCAACCGGCAGCAGACCCGTTGGCAGCGGTTTGGGAGCCAGGAATGTCAGCTTGCCGCCGGGAAAGCTCTCAACCTCACCGGCCCCAGCATTTACTAGGTCGAGTTTAGGCACTCTCCCTCCCCCTCTCACTATTGCCGAACTCTTCATCCATTGGGACCGCATTGGAGTAGATTACCGAGATCCCGAAAAATGCCTGGAGCAGGCAGAGCGCCATGAGAACTCGGTTCAGCAGGATAGTTTTTGCAGAGGGTGAGCCATGATCGAATGTTGCAAGCTTTTGAGCCAGCCGCATTTGATTGCCTGCCTGTTTACTGAGCTGCTCGAAGATTTCATTTCGACTCAAGCCCTGCTCCATGAGATCTTTTATTTGGCGATCCATAATTTACTCTCCATGTAACATCAAATTGGACAATGTAATTCCACCAAATCAGGCACACCACATGATTCAACGCGTCAACTGACCGGAACCCATCTTGCCGTATCGTGCTCAGGAAATGCCCCGAAGCGTTAACCCTGAGGTCGGGATATAAAACCAAGCGCCCCGCGATCACGCCAACAACGTTTCGTTCTCCGTGGAAAGTTTGTAAAACTCCTCCAGCAACCGCTGCGGTGTGAGGTGAGAGTTCTTCTTTCGGAGTGCCCGAATTTTCTGGTTAGCCTTTTTCAGCTCTTCAGACGGCTTGGCTTGCTGACCCTCTGGAACGGGTTGCGACCATTCATGAAGATCCTTTGGCAGCGTTTTCGGCAGCAGTCTTTTGGTGCGCCATTCAGTGAGCTTGTGGGCCAGATAACGTTGGAAGAACCAGTCGCCAACTTTCTTCCAGAGCCAGGCCCCCATGGATTTTTCTTGCCGGGCTTTGCGGCAGTTTTCTTTGTAGTGGGCCAAGGTGTCGTTATTCTGGGGATCCGGACAGGCTTCAGGGCCATCTTCCATGAAGCGGCGGAGGCTCTCCCACTGGGCAATACCGGCGGTTTCATGGCCAACGTTGATAGAGGTTGCGGCCAAGGCGCTCTGAGGGTCGTCCGGGTTCGGAACTGCCAAGGTGAGCATGACCTGTTCAGTAAATATGGTGGGGCCGAGACTTCGGCGCTCTTCAATATAAGCGACCAGTTTTTCCCAGGGGTAATAGACGTACTCAAGGCGAGGGGCGTGTTTTTTTCTGAGTTTCAGGCCGATGAGGAGATAAGGGACAAAAATAAGACTTTCGATAATCAGGGCGAGCAATCCATAACCAGCAAATGTCCATCCGTATGCATCCACAGGCCCCTCCGAAATAAAAGGGGTAATGATCACGCCGAATGTAATGAAATAGACGATATAAACCCACATGAAGAGACTTTCGCCCCACAGGGGAATCTTTACCTCTTTTCCAGAAGGTACCCAATGAGGAATTGCCACCTGCCGTTTTTTCCGATTCAACCGGATGGGCGGGGATTTTTTGAGTTCTTTGCTTGCTCGGAAGTGGATCACTAGGCCCCAAGGTAATGTTAAGAAAGCATTCAGTATTAAAAGATATAGTGGGGGCTCCCAGTCCCACGTTCCCCTATCAATGAAAACTGCGAATGTCATCGCGAATCCCGCAGCTAACATCAGCAGCATGAGACTTACAAACATCAAGGCAAACTCGGCAGCGAAAACTAAATTACCACCTTGAAGATCCATGCATTCATTGTTCTTCTGCCGAATCCACTGAACAGGGTCCGCGGCTTCGGCACCCGTCTCTACAGGTAACGGGCTTAAGGCCAATATGTCCCCGGCTTCTGTCTGACGGCGTTCGCCAGCCTGTAACCTTTGCTCACTCATGCATCACTCTCTTCGGGAAAAACGGACTTAAAGCCCACTAACAACGGAGTAATTGTCTCCTCTGATTCTTCGGCTACCTTCAGATGTTGCCACGTTTTCTCCGTGTTCGCTGGCACATGGGGCACATTACCGTGCTCATGAAGCGCTAGTTTGGCGTGAAATGCCTTGCCAGATCCTGGCAACCAGTCACTTAAGCCATCTGGTTTAAAACGAACCGCCAGATAAACACCGTTAACCGATTCCAGTTCATCAAACAACGAACTCGCGCGAAGTCTCACTCCGTCCTCGTTGTTGCCGAGCGGCAAGAAGCTCTCGGACTATTCATCGGTTGCTGCCTGCCACTCCGTCCCTCGCTTCTCGAGTATGACCCATGTAGTGGTCAACGGGAGGCAACCCGGTCGGCAGCGGAAGCGGCGACAGATAGGTCACCTTGCCGCTTTTGAAAGCGTCCGAGTTGCCGGCTCTAGGTGCCTTGGTATCTGCCATTTTCTTTATGCACCTGCCTCAAAGAGAACAAGTGGCCAATCGAGCTCCCACCACAACCGGAAAGAGTGGCCTTACACGACACAGGCTGTCTCAGGTCTACTTTGGCGATAGGTGGGCATATCCACACTACCCAATTGCGGAGTGACTCTGCATTGCCTGCGACCCCAAGCATACTGCCGCTGGTTTCTCAACAGCTCCGCACCTTCACCTTTTTGCCAGGCTTCAAGATTAAGATCCCGCCAGTAGCGAGGGTTGCGACGTGTCTGTCGGTCATGCTCAGCGGTTACCGGATCCAGGTGGCGGAATGGCTCCAACCGGGGCATGTCTGGCAGGGGTTGGGTGACGTCCATGTAGCGTTGCAACATATCCCACAGCGCCAGCACCTCAGTTTTCTCTGCTTCAATGTTACTCAGGGAGGTTTTGTTGAATTGCTTCTGGGTGTAACGATGCACGAACATCAACCGGTAGAAGATACCGCCCCGCTGTACTACTCGCTCCACGTAGGCATCGAACTCCACAAACGGGGCCTCAAAAGAACGCCCCTTGCCCAAGGCGAACTTTACCTGCCCGGTGACCCGATTGAACTCACTGCAGCCGTCTTCCAGAGTCTCGTCCAACTTTTTTTCCAGAGTTTTCTCGAAAGGTTTCAGGAGAGCTCCAACAACGTTTGTCATAAGCCAGTTGGTGGTATGGGGGGTGATTCGGGGCGCGAAAAACCACCATCCAGCCCACGAAGCTAGCAATAAAACAACAAAAATAACCGGTGGTAGGGTAATCTTCCCTCAGTTCATTTACAAAAACATATCCAATTCCGAAACTGCCACCAATAAGAAGAGTGAAAATCCAAGTAAATGGGAGCACCAATATCAAAAACTTAAGCCCCATTTTCTCGTTAAGAAAACGTAAGCGCTGGTGATCCCACCACCAGTTTTCCTTATAGAACTCCGGATCCTCGCGCTCACTGTACTGGACCGTATCAATATCCTCCACGGTTCGGTGGTAGGGGTTAAGGTTGGCGTAAGCACCATACGGCTGAAGCTCGTCGCCAACTCGTGTTCGTTCTTTTGGCGAGATCGGCAAGGGCCCGATCTCCATCGCCCTGAAGGCCGTGTCGCTCACTCCGGACCGCTGTTTCTGTTCAGTCATCCATGCCACTCAAATCGGCCAAGCCTCGGCCGGTCGCTGCTTACGGTATTCTTCCATCGAAATCTTGCCCAGTTGCGGCGTAAGCTTGCAACGGCGCTTATCCCACGGATACTCCACCTGGCGCTTCAACCACTCTGCGCCCTCTCCCTGTCTCCAGGCTTCCAGATCCAAGTCTCGCCAGAACCGGGGATTACGCTCGATGCGCTCGTCATGCTCCGCAGTGACCGGATCCAGATGCCGGAACGGCTCCAGCCTTGGCACATCCGGCAAGGGCTGGGAGGTGTCCATGTAGCGTTGAAGCATGTCCCACAGCGCCATCACCTCTTCCTTCGATGGCTCGACCCGGCTCAGGGACGTCTGGCTGAATTGTTTGGCGGTATAGCGATGCACGAACATCAGCCGGTAAAAGATACCGCCGGCTTCAATAACTCGCTCCACATAGGCATCGAACTCCTCAAAGGGTGCTGTCAGTTTCTTGCCGCCCGGCATTGCAAAGCTTACTTCACCCGTTTCACGACTGAAGTAGCTTTCTCCGGCTTCGAGGCCTTGATCCAGGAGCTTGCTGAGGAGTTTGTCAAAGGGTCTGAGTAGCAGGGCGAAAGCGCCCATGACCCAAGGCGTGGTTTTTATAATGATATATAGTGACAACGGAATCCATATCACCATTACGGTAAGAATAGCGATTACCTGTAGCAAGTGTTCCGCATTTACCGTAAATAGAATTGTATTATATACAGATAATATTCCACCACCGACTAAAATTACGCCTCCCCATGTATATGGTACAAACAAGAGCAGCATAGAAAGCCCTATAAACGCTTTTCCATTGAGAAACCGAATCTGACGCTCGTCCCACCACCAATCACCCGAATGGAAGGCATCGGGATCACTCTGGTCCTGATGTTGAACTTCACCTACATCCTCACAAACCCTGTAGTAAGGCTCAACCTCAGTATAATCTCCAACTGGCTGGAGATCTTGACCGAGACGCTGTCTACTCTTCAAAGGCTCAGGAAAAGCCGAAATCTCGCTATTAGGCAACTCTATATTATGGTTGCTTATTTTTTTTTCGTTTTGACTCACACGGTTACCTCTTTAACAATCCAGTACGGTACAGCATCATTTTTGAAAGGATTAAGTGAGTGTTGCTTTTTATCGGGCAACACCTCATGACGGGTTGCCTCAAACGGCTCGTAATCATCCAGTACCGGCATCGGAAACCGGAATGCGCCAACTTCACTCTCGACACGCGCTTGCAGGACGACCCTCAGACTGATGGTTCGTTGTTCGCGATACCCATACGCCAGAGTTTCACCTTCAATCAGCTTTCGGTCTATCAGGAAATGCACCGCATGATCTTCTGGCAAAGCGACCCAGGTTGTTATCTGTTTCAAAGGTGTATTTCGCGTCAACTTGTATTCTTCGACTTGCCCGGCGGAAGTCTCCAATGTGCTGTGGGTGTATTCCAGTTCCTGGACCCCCAGCCTCAAATCTGGCTTTTCGCCCTTGGCTTTGTCCTGAGATTTCAGTCCAAGTTTAAAGCGACTGATTAACGGAGAACCCACAGTCACTCTGTAGTCATTCGGAGATGGACTGTGGTCAGCAAACATCGCCTTTTCAGCATCACTCAAATCACCATAACGACTTACGGATAACGTTACCGGTGAGAATGTGCTAAGCAACTGTGAATAATAGATGGCATCGTCGACCGGAAGGCCTGGGTGGCCTGGGCCAAGCCCCAGAGGCCCCTGTTTCAGCAACCGTTCTAGTTCACTATCGGTAGCAAAAGCCGCATACAAGCTGCCACCCAACACGAGCCCCAACCCAAACAATGCCCACCCCCATCCAGGGACGAACAGTAACCCCTTCATTAGCTTAGAAAATACAAAAATGCTTCCACCAATAACTGCTAGTCCATGCCCCAAAGCAGCGTCAAAATCACCTCGATCTACACTGTTACGAAAATCCCATGCACTGATCCCTACCATTACACCTGCTGCGAAGAAATTAACCAAAGACATCGAGCGTACGATAGTGCTCGCCCCAACGTGTGCAAGGCGTGCATGAATCAACGGTCCGATGAGCGGAACTGATCTCATTTCAAAGAGTGGCCTGAGTATCAATTTTGATACCAGCTTGCTATCCGCTGGAGAAGTTATAGTGTGTAATTTCATTAAAGCGGCAGCTAAGTCTAAACCCGCTCCAAAAATCTTTACTGCTGAAAAACCGTGGTTGTTGGATTTTAAGTCCTTCAGAGACCAGAACTCTGTCATGAGATTAAATGCAGCCAAACCCACCAAAACCCGAGACAACCCCGGACCGTCGGCAACAGCCTTAGCCTTATTAGCCCAATCAAATTTCCACGCACTGAACTTTAGAGCTTCCGGATGATCAATCGGCAACACAAACACCCAGGTGTGAGCAGCCGCCTTCACCACAGCTTCGCCAACCTCATCAGCAAGCCTTGCCGGACTGGTGGAGGCAACTTTTCTACCAGCCGCGTCAACCCGATCAGCAAACAGGTAGTCGTTGCGCCTTGTTAACGCCTCACTCTGAAGGTCCGCGTCAGTCAAACCAAACGAGAGCCCTTTCCCATGCACTCCGACAATGCTGAAGCGCGTCAGGTCTACAGCATCCCGGCGCATCACTCTTAGTTCGCCGCCGAGTTTTGGATCCGCAATATCAGCCGCTTCACTGACTGCGGCAAACACCCGGTCCAGCTTGATGGCCGTCAAGTCGCCACTTTCACGTAAACGATCAGCGACCTTAAGAACAGCCCCACTCCAGCCACCCAGCGCAGTTTCAAGCATTCCCGCAACGGTGCCGGCAGAGCCAACAGAAACAGAAGAATTGCCGTCATCATTAGTGTCAGAATCAGCCTCCTCATGCTTTAACTGCTGCGCAATGGTGCTAATGGCTGACAGGCCCAGTCCACTCAGATGCTGTTCAGTGAGCGTGTCGTTCTTGTTAGATAGAGCTTTTAAATGCGCCAGCAGCGGTGATACTTCTCCCTCTGCACATCCTTCATTAGCCAAAGCCGCAATAATCGAACTCTTGTCCAATCCCTGCTTTAGCAACCTAGATAGAATACTGGGTGCCACCACCCCCTGCGCCCTGAAAATACCGGGTAATTGCTGAATGAGGTCGAGCAGACCTGTATGCAGAGAGAATGCTTCACATGGGCCAAGCCCTGTGTGATACAGGTAATCACCGCAGATTGAATCAAACTCACCGCTTTCAACCAGTGTTTCGAGTTTCTGCAGATGCCCAGTTATCTTCTCAAGCATCATCTGGCGCTCTGAATGCTCCAGGATTTGATTGAGCTTGTTCTGATCTACTGCTGCTCGCAGCTTTCCGATCTGATCGCTTGAGTCAGATGCCTGCGGATCAAACAAGGTCTGACGTATCAGCATCGCCGAATGAACCAGCGGCTTTTCCTGTATGGAGACATCAATAGCATCGAGATAGTGAAGCGCCAATTGAAGCTGCGCCAACGAGTGGCGTAACTTGAACAACGGATCCGGGATAGCCACGCAAACGACTCCCTTCTGCGAGCGAAGATGCTGCAAAAGATCCGCCCCAGGTGGGCAGGTAAGGTCAAGAATATTCGCCACCTCACCCTCTTCACTGTCATCCTCTGGTTCTGGCGCGGTAGCCTCCAGTGCAAGCTCGAGCGGGCTCTTCATCAATTGTTCAGTATAAGCAATCGGGTCTTCTACTTCGCTTCGAGAGGCGGCGCGCCGGGCCGACTCCCTCGCCTGCTTCTCGTTGCTCTCTAATAACTTCGAGAGCTTGCTGCATAGTTCGTCTTCACCCGGCCGCTCAAAACTGAGCACGAAGTCGCTGGGATTCTCTATCATCAGTTCAATGCCCAGATCCCTGTGCCTGAGCTCAGGTGCATCCTCAACACGTGATGCCGGGAATCCGGTTTCAAAACTCAATGTATCAACCGATGTGACAGCCCAGGCGTGACCCACACCCGTCGTCCTTGCATTACGAGTCGCTGCACTCTCTTCAAGTCTTTGGATGTAGGCCCAATCCCACTGGATTTCACTGTAAGCCATGCGGAAATCGTGCATCACCGCTTGCCCCTGGAGAAACACCGGAACAAGCACATCGTCCAACCACTGTCCGGCTGATGGGCGTATCATTCTCAAGTCAGATTCTGGGTCACCAACCTCCGCCCGCACTGCCTGAAGATCAATATCGCTGAATTGGGAGTTCTGACTGATCTCTAATTCTCGCCAGAGCTTGTCTTCGCGGAAAATATAAAGAAAGCCAGGCCGCAACAGTGCTACGCCTTTCCCTTGATAAACGGGGGCATTGGAGCCACGTCTAACAGGCAAGTTGCTGGCGATCTCTGCCAGGGGCTTAATCCTTACGAGGGTATTATCCTGGTAATCTTCACGCTCGATGTTAGATCTTGCGTGCTTCAGGAGAGGAATCGAGATCTTGCCGCCTTCGCGCTTGGGCACAGTCAGTACGAGATCCGCGGGATCGGTATCGTCGTAATCTGCTGTTCGTAGAATCGAGCGATCCCGGGATTCATCTGAAAAATCCACAGTATCCGTCATACAGTTTCCTCCCCATCGGTCCCTTTAATCGCTTCCACAGAACCACGCTCAAGATGCCCGCCAATCACATCAATAATCAGTTTTCGATCGGAGCCCGGTAACTGATCAAACTCCACTTGGTCAGGAGAGGCAGTTTTGCGCTGGCCAACCATTGCCAATTCGGGAGGCTGTGGCGTTGCCGCCCCATCTTTGCCAACAAGATTTGGCAGTTCCGGATTAGCAGAACTTTGCCCAGCCCCACTCCCCGGCGCCCCACCAGAATTAATCTTGATCCCCGGCCCAGCCAAGGTAACCCCGCTCGGGTCCAGCTTGATAAAGCTACCACCACCAGAAATCGTCAGCTCCGCCCCGGCATCCAGCACCACTTTCGCACCGGCTTTGTGATGAACTTCGGTGCCGGCTTCCGAGGCCATGGTGCGGCCGGTTTTCTGGTGATAGCTGCCGGCGATGGTCTGGCTGCAATCAGCGCCGACGGAGACTCGGCTTTCACCATCGGTGGTGCAGTGGTCTGCCGCTTTCACATGGCTGAACTGGTGGTTCTCCACCGTCAGGTGGCTGTCGTTCTTGATGACTTCGGTGCGGTTGTTTTCGGTCAGCAGGTCCAGGTCTTTCTGGGCGTGGACGTAGATCTGTTCCTGGTCCGCTTCGTCTTCAAAGCGCAGTTCGTTGCTGCCCTCACCCTTGTGGGTTTTGGTTTTCAGGGTGGTCCGGGTTTTGTGTTCCGGCAGCGCGTAGGGCGGTGTGTTGGTGGCGTGGTAAGTCCTGCCAGTAATAATAGGCTGGTCCGGGTCGCCGTCCAGGAAGGAAACAATCACTTCGTTACCGATTCTGGGCAGGGCCATAAAGCCGTATTGGCCGCCGGCCCAACCCTGGGCGACGCGTAACCAGGCGCTTGAGTGTTCGTCGTTCTTTGAGTAGCGATCCCACGGGAATCTTACTTTCACCCGGCCGTACTGGTCACAATGGATTTCTTCACCCTCGGGGCCGGTGACGATGGCCATCTGGGGGCCGTCCATCATGGGTTTGTGTTCACACTGGGGCCGCCAGGTTTTGTCAGCCGGAACGGCGGTGAAGTCGTTGTGGTAGCTGGTGGGTTCGCTGCCACCCTCTTCTTCCATGGCCTGGGGCTGTTTGCCGGTGTGGGTGATGGCGGTCAGCAGCCATTCCCGGTTCAGGCTCTGACTGTCGTGTTCCTGCAGTTCCACTTTGGCGCCGGGGGTGAAGTCCGGGCGGTTGCTTTCGCCCTGGGCCAGGGAGGCGTCGTTTCTCAGGGCGTCCAGTCTGGCCTGGGTGAAGGGCTGGCCACTGGCGTCGGCCTTGTAGCGGCCGGGGTAGTCGTAGTGTTGGTAGTCTTCACGGTGACTTACCTCACCTGCACTGTGCTCGTGCATCAGGGCGTAGGCGGGGTTTTTGAAGGTGTAGTCCTTCATGGCCACGGAGGCGGCTTTGATGCGCTCTTCGTAGGCGAAGCTGAACACGCAGGCCTGTTTGCTGCTGCCGCCGGCCTGGGTGTTGCAGGGGACCGGGTCCAGCTTGGGGGCGTCGCCATGGTGGTCGGCGATGATCAGGGCCGGTTGTTCTTCGCCATCCACGCTGCCGTGCTGGTAACGGTAGTGCCAGCCTTCTTCGGCGGCCAGTCGTTCAATGAACTGCAGGTCGCTTTCACGGTGCTGGACGCAGTATTCCCGTTCTTCCGGGGGGCGCTTGAAGTCAAAGACCGTATCAATGATGCCCCGCTCTTCGAGCAAGGTGCGCACGATCGCTTCGGTGGTCTGGGTCTGGAAGATGCGGCTGTTGTGCATCAGGCCCAGGCGCCAGGCCGGGGGCTGGATGACCACTTGATAGGCGGTGCGGCGGTGGCCGGTGTTGCCTCGGACGAACTCGTTGACCACGCCGGTGAAGCGCCGCAGGGGTTGGCCATCTTGCCACACCACCAGGTCCACCGGCTGCTCCAGAACGTCAGCAGCGGCCACATCCGGGTCGGTGCTCGCCAGTTCTAACCGGCCATGAAACAAGGAAGACAGCTGTTCGGCCAGCTTAAAGCCAACTACCGAAAAGTGATCTGAGGGGAATTCGCCTACACGGGCGGTGAACTGCAATCCGCTTGCCTGGGGCATGACTTCGGTCCCTGAAGAATAGTGGTTTGTAACTGACTCATCCTGAGCACGGCCGATTATAACCACCCATCTCCAGATTACAAACCAACCACTCCGCATTTTTGGGGTCAGCCCCCAAGACATTTCACCCCATCAAATGTTCTGGGGTCTGAACCCAACTTAGTTGGAGAGCCAGACGCTTTGGTAGGGTTTGAGGGTGATGACTCCGGCGAGGTCGTCGATGGCCATACCGGAAAGCAAATCGGTCCACTGGTCGGTGCCGATGAGATTGATGTCGGTGAGGGCCACTTGCTGCACTTCGTCGCTGATGTTGTGGATGCAGAAGATGGATTGTTCCCGGCGCATGCTCTGGCGCCAGAAGCCGAACAGCTGCAGACCCAGGTGCAGGGTGAACTGGGTGGCGTTGGGGTGGAAGGCGGGTTGGGCGCGGCGGATGGCGATCAGGCGTTTGAGTTCGGTGAAGGCTTTGCTGTGGTGGCTGAGTGGGTCTGCCAGGGCGGCTTCCACGGCATCCAGCTGCCACTGGCCGCGGTTAATAGAGCGGAAGCGGCCGGTGTGCTCTACCCGGGCATGGTCATTTTCGGTGGCCAGCAGGCTGTGAATATAGAACGCGGGAATTCCTTCCAGCGCCAGCATGATGGTGTGGGCACACAGGAATCGCTGTAACTGCCAGTGGTCTGCGCCACCCTCGGCGGTGCCTTTGAGGGCATCCCACAGCGCAATGTTCATCTCGTAGGGCTGGTCCCGGCCGTCGGCGGTGCGCCGGTAGGATACCTTGCCGCCGAAGGACTCCATGGTGTTGATCAGCCGCTGTTTCTCGTCCTCATCCAATAGGCCGTCAGTGGGCCGCAAGCCAACGCCGTCGTGGGAGGCAATGAAGTTCAGGTAGGTGGTGCCCATCTGCGCCGGCGGCATGCTCATCAGCCAGGTTTTCAGATGCCGGCAATTGCCGGTGACCAGGGTATTGATCAGCAGTGGCGGCAACGAGAAGTTGTAGATGGCATGGGCTTCGTTGGCGTTGCCGAAATAAGTCAGGTTCTCCCGGTTGGGCACGTTGGTTTCGGTGATCACCACCGCATCTGGCGTGTGATGTTCAATCAACAGCCGCAGAATCTTGATCAGCTCGTGGGTCTGCTGCAGGTGAATGCAGGGCGTGCCCGATTCTTTCCACAAGAACGCCACCGCATCCAGCCGGAAGATCCTGACCCCACGTTCCAGGTAATAGTGGATAATCCGGGCAAATTCGATCAGCACTTCCGGGTTGGCGAAATTCAGGTCCACCTGGTCTTCGCTGAAGGTACACCATACGTGGCGCTCGCCGTCATCGGTCTGCACCGGGGTCAGCAACGGCGAGGTTCGGGGGCGCACCACCATGCTTAAATCGTCTTTCGGGTTGCCCTCAAAGAAGTAATCCTTGCCCGGCCCCACGCGCTTGCGAAAGTTCTCGAACCAGCGGCTGCGGGCGGACATGTGGTTGATCACCAGGTCTGCCATCAGCTTGTAATCCCCGGCGATGGCCTCGATGTCTTCCCAGCCACCGTGGGACTCGTTCACCGCTAGGTAATCCATCACCGAAAAGCCGTCGTCCGAGCTGTACGGGAAAAACGGCAGGATATGCACGGCACTGATGACGTCCTGCAGGCAGTCGTCCAGAAACCGCTTCAAAGTCACCAATGGCTTCTCATCCGGCTGCTGAACGGTATCGGCGTAGGTGATCAGGACAATGTCCGATGGGTCCCAATGGTTCTGGTGCGCCGGCGGTGCCTCGGTATCGGGCTCCAGCGCCATCGCATCCATCAACTGCTCTGCCACAAAGGCACAGTCCACCGCCGGGTAGACCACTTCCAGCATGGCCACCAGTTTGCTGTCGAGGGTCTGGCTCATGGCCGGAACTCCTGGTTATCCAGTTCCACCGCTTCCAGCAACTGCTCCCGGATATCCGGAATGGCACTGGTTACCCGGTTCCAGCTCGGGATGAACGGCGTGTCCATGGGGTTGTCGAGGAAATAGGCGCCGGCGCGCATCACGTTCTGGGCGAACAGTTCCACGGCCTTCTCTTCCTTATGGCGATCAAAGCCCAGGCCATTGATGATGGCATCGTTCTGGTAGGTCTCCACGAAATCCAGGGCAATGCGGAAGTAGCTGGCCTTGATGGTGCGGAACTTTTCGTTGGAGAAAATCTCACCGTTAGTGGCCAGCTTGCGGAACAGCGCCTTGGAGATGTCCACACTCATCTTGGACAGGCCACGGCTGGCGTCTTCCGGTGACAGGTCCTGATGCTTGTGGTCATAAACATCCGCCACGTCCACCTGGCACAAGCGGTTGGTGGCGTAGTTGCGCTTCATTTCAGACAAAACGCCGATCTCGAGCCCCCAGTCGCTGGGAATACGCAGGTCATTAATCACATCGGTACGGAAGGAGAACTCGCCCGCCAGCGGGTAGCGGTAGCTGTCCAGGTAATCCAGAAAATCGTTGGGGCCACACACTTTTTTGAGGGCGCGAATCAGTGGCGTGACCAGCAGGCGGCTGACCCGGCCATTCATGCTGCCGTCCGCCACCCGTGCATAATAGCCTTTGCAGAACATGTAGTTAAAACCGGGGTTGGCCACCGGGTAAATCAGGCGCGCGAGCAAATCCCGGGAATAGGTCAGGATGTCGCAATCATGCAGGGCCACGGATTTACTCACACCCGAGGCCAGCACATAACCAAAGCAATACCACACATTGCGGCCCTTCCCCATCTCCGTGGGCGCCAGGCCCTGCTCCCGCAATTTCATATCCAGTGCCCGCAACCGGGGGCCATCGTTCCAGAGCACCTTGAACGGCTGCGGCAGCTCGGAAAAATACTCCAGAGCATGGCGGTACTGGGTTTCATCGGCACGGTCCAAACCGATCACAATCTCATCCAAATACGGAACCTTGGTCAGCTCCTGGACGATGTTTTTAAGCGCAGGCCCTTCCAGCTCCGAGTACAAAGACGGCAACACCAAAGACATAGGCCGGGCTTTACGAAAGCTCATCAGGTCCGCTTCAATATCCTCCACGGGGCGTCGCACAAGGTTGTGCAGGGTGGTGATAATGCCATTCTGGTAAAAGTCGCCCATGGCGGCTCCTCCTTTACTGGTAGCCGTACTCAAAGAGCAGATTGAGCACGCATTCATTCCAACCCTCCGGGCCGGGCTTGAGGGAGCGCATGGCGTGCCGGGACGACGGCAACTGAACCTGGTCACTGTTCACCCCGCGAATTACCACCGGTACGTCGGCGGCCTCCAGCATGCACTGGTCGTTGGGGCTATCGCCCAGGGCGATGGTCACAATCGGTTCCTCACCAAAGTGCTCCTGATAACGCTTCAGCAAGAACCGGGCCCCTTCCGCCTTATCAAAGGTGCCCATGGCATGCCAGAAGCGCCCGCCCTGCACCAACTTCAGGCCCTCCAACTCAAGCGCCGCGCGGAATTGCGCCAGCTCTTCCTCCGTGCCATCCCACACAAGCGGCACCGTCGCCAAACGCTGTTTCGCCCGGGCCGCCTCCGTTACCGTCAACCGGGTAAGCGACGCCACCTGCTCCGCAGACAGGTCATCAAAGCTCCGAAACTGTGCACCGGATTCCCTCTGCACCAAAATAGTGCGAACAACCTCCTCATAGGATCTGCCGACATGGACCACTTCTTCCTCCGCATTGCCCAGGCAGCCAGCAGGAATCACCACCGCCGCGCCGTTCTCCGCAATAAACGGCCCCCGCAGCCCCATCATGCTTTGCAACTCACTGATCTCCGCCGCCGTTTTGCTGGAATTGAAAATCAACGGAATGCCATTGCACCCCAACCGCGCCATCGCCGGCTTCGCCGCCCGCCAGCTGTAACTGTCGTGATCCAGCAAGGTGCCGTCCAGATCCGTAAAAACAATCAACCGTGGTTGCATTTCCCCACCCCGCTCTGCAATGTAACTGGGGTCAGACCCCAAGACATTTGATGCGGTGAAATGTTCTGGGGTCTGACCCCAAATTAGATTCAAGAACCAGGCCAGACTATGATCACGAATGCCTTTAAGATGGAACACCGTTACCTGGAATTGCCAGACAGCTTTTATACGCGGGTGAAGCCGACGCCTTTGTCTCAGCCGGCGATGGTGTGTTTCAACCACAATCTGGCAGCGCAGATGGGGTTTCATGTTAAGGATGAAGCTGAGTGGGCCGGTGTGGGTGCCGGGGCGGAATTGCTGGAGGGTATGGACCCAGTGGCGATGAAGTACACCGGGCACCAGTTTGGCGTGTACAACCCGGAACTGGGCGATGGCCGGGGCTTGTTACTGTGGGAAACCGTGGCGCCGGACGGCACCCGCTGGGACTGGCACCTGAAGGGGGCGGGCACCACGCCCTACTCCCGCTTTGGCGATGGCCGGGCAGTGCTGCGCTCCACCATTCGCGAATACCTGTGCTCGGAAGCCATGCACGGTCTTGGCATTCCGACCACCCGCGCCCTGTTTATGATCAGCGCGAAAGACCCGGTGCGCCGGGAATCCATCGAAACCGCCGCCGCGCTGATGCGAGTGGCGCAAAGTCATATCCGTTTCGGCCACTTCGAATTCGCCGCCCACCATGAAGGCCCCGAGGCACTGAAAACCCTGCTGGAACACGTGATCACCCTGCACTTCCCGCACCTGATCAGCCTACCGGAAGAACAACGCCACCAACGCTGGTTTGAAGAAGTGGTGGAACGCACCGCCCGGCTGATCGCTGACTGGCAGGCGGTCGGCTTCTGCCACGGCGTGATGAACAGCGACAACATGTCCATCATCGGCGACACCTTCGACTACGGCCCCTACGCGTTCCTGGACGATTTCGACGCCGGCTTCATCTGCAATCACACCGACGAGGGCGGCCGCTACGCCTACAACCGGCAGCCGCAGACTGGCTTTGTGAACTGCCAGTACCTGGCCAACGCCCTGCTGCCAATCATGGATGAGGACCACGTGCGCCGTGGTCTGCGCCGGTACGAAACCACCTATAACGAACATTTCAAGAACAATATGAGGGCAAAACTGGGGCTGGAGGAAACCGACGACTCAGACATGAACCTGATCATGGAGACCTTCAGCATGCTGCACGAACACCGGGTAGACTACACCCGCTTCTTCCGAGGCATCTCCAACCTGCACCGCCATGGCAACGCCCCGGTGCGGGATCTGTTTGCCGACCGAAGCGCGGCCGACGAATGGCTCGAACGCTACGAGGCCCGCCTCAAGACCGAAACCCGCGCCCACGACGAACGCGAATACCTCATGCGTCAGGTAAACCCCAGATACATCCTGCGCAACTACCTGGCCCAACAAGTCATTATGGAAGCCCAGAACGGCGACTACGCGCCCCTGAAAGAGCTGTTAAAGGTGCTCGAGAACCCCTTCGACGACCAACCCGAGTTCGAACACTACGCGGCCTTACCGCCAGACTGGGGCAAACACCTCAACATCAGCTGCTCCTCCTGAAGTTGGGGTCAGACCCCAGAACATTTGATGGGGTGAAATGTCTTGGGGTCTGACCCCAAATTGGCTCGGTAGGTCATTAAAGCTCGCTCACTTGGCCATTGGGGTTTAATTCCGCATAATCCCGGTTCTTGTATTCCACTCAGCTCCGGACGGCCGTTCATGCCTCAGAGTTTTATCCTGAAGTTCCTTCAAGGCTTTCAAGTTTATCGAAACCCCCGGGTTATCGGCATGCTGTTCCTTGGCTTCTCCGCAGGGCTTCCGTTGCTGTTGGTGGGGGGTACGTTTACGGCGTGGCTGCGGGATCTGGGCGTTGAGCTTGCCACCATTGGCTTTCTCAGTTGGGTGGGCATGGCCCATTCGATCAAGGTGTTGTGGGCGCCGATTGTGGATCGCACCAGTATTCCATTTCTTACCCGATGGCTCGGGTGGCGGCGCAGCTGGATGCTGGTTTCACAGATGAGTATTGCCGGCGCGTTACTGGGCATGGCGCTGACGGACCCAACCCAGCAACAGTGGCTGGTGGCCCTCTGGGCCGTGGTCGCCGCGTTCGGTTCCGCCACCCAGGACATCTCGGTGGATGCCTACCGGGTGGAAGCCGCGGAGCCCCATGAACAAGGCGGCATGGCCGCCAGCTATGTGACCGGCTACAGGGTTGCCATGCTTATGGCCAGTGCTGGCGCCCTGCATATTGCCGCCGTCGGCAGCTGGTCCCTGGCCTATGGCACCATGGCCCTGCTGATGGGCGTTGGCATGGTCACCACGCTGATCAGTTCCGAACCGAAGAACCGCCAGTCTGCGGCAGTGTTTGCCATGGAGGCGCGGGTTATCGGGTACCTGGACCGCACCAAACACAGCGGTGCCCGCAAGAACATCACCGCCTGGCTGATCGGCGCGTTTGTCTGCCCGTTCGCGGATTTCTTTCAACGGTACGGCAAAGCGGCGCTGGTGATCCTGCTGTTTATTGCCACCTTCCGCATCAGTGACATCTTTATGGGGGTGATGGCCAATCCGTTCTATCTGGACCTGGGCTTTACCAAGTCCCAGATCGCCAACATTGCAGCCGCGTTTGGCTTGATCATGACCCTGAGCGGGGCCGCGGTCGGCGGCGCACTGGTAGCACGGTTTGGCATTGCCCGAATGCTGTTGTTCACCGCGTTTATGGCCCCGGCCACCAACCTCACCTTCGCCGGCCTGGCCATCATTGGCCCCCAACAACCGGGCCTTGTGGCCGCCATCATTGCCGATAACGTCACAGGCGGCATGGCCATTTCGGTGTTTATTGCCTACCTGTCCAGCCTCACCAACACCGCCTACACCGCCACCCAGTACGCGTTGTTCAGCTCATTGATGACGCTGCCCGGGCAGTTTGCGGCGGGCTTTACCGGGTTGCTTGCAGAACACGTGGGCTGGGTGGGATTCTTCCTGATCACCGCAGGAACCGGCGCGCCGGCCATTATCCTGGCGGCCCTGCTTTTCCGCATTGCTCACCCGGACAAGCCGGCACGAATAGAAGAGGATACTGCGCAGGGGCAGACAGCTCCCTAGCCATGCAGGGCAGGCCAGAACTCAATCGCGGAAGTTGTTAAACTGCAGCGGAATATCCAGCTCCGCCTCGCGCAGCATGGCAATGGCTTCCTGCAGGTCGTCCCGCTTCTTGCCGGTTACCCGCACCTTGTCGCCCTGAATGCTGGCCTGCACCTTCATCTTCTGGTCTTTGATCATTTTCACGATCTTCTTGGCCATATCGGTTTCGATGCCCTGCTTCAGGGAAAAATGCTGTTTCACCAGTTTGCCGGCCTTGCTCTCGCCGTCTTCCGCCAGAGCCCGGGCGTCAATGTTGCGTTTGGCGAAGGCCATACGCAGCAGATCAATCAGTTGCTCCAGCTGGAACTCCTGCTCGGCGCTCACCGTAATGCGCTTGTCTTCCAGTTCGATATCCGCCTGCACATTTTTAAAATCCCAGCGGTTACCCAGATCACGCTTGGCCTGATCCACCGCGTTGGTGACTTCGTGCATTTCAATTTCTGAAACAATGTCAAAAGAAGGCATGGTCGTTATTCTCCAAGGGCCACACAGGGGTATACTGTGGCGACATTAAAAATACCGGATGTTCCGAAACCGCCAAAGCATACCAAGAGCCGCGGCGAACCGCATCTGACAATGGACTGGTAAGAAGTAGACAAACGATGCCAAACCTGGACCTACCCATACTCGTAGTAGACGACGCCAAATTCAGCAGTATGGTGGTCGGCCGCACCCTGCGAAATGCCGGTTACCGAGACATACGCATTGCCAACAACGCGCAAGACGCCCTGACGCTGATGGAACAGCGGCAGGTCAGCGTGTTGATTGCCGATTGGCTGATGCCGGAAATGGACGGGCTGCAACTCACCGACCGAGTCAGGCAGCAGGACGAACAGGAAAACCACTACACCTATGTGATCCTGCTCACCGCCCGCGAAAGCGTGGAAGCGCTGTCAGAAGCCTTCGACCGGGGCGTGGATGACTTCATCTACAAATCCGACATGACCAAGCAGCTGATCCCCCGCATCTTTGCCGCAGACCGGATGGCCGATCGCCAGAATACCCTGCTGCGGGCCAACGCACTGCTGGTCGAAAACAACCGGGAGCTGGAATCCACCAACATCATCGACCTGGAAACCGGCCTGTGTAACAGCAAGTATGCCCGCCAGCGCCTGCAGAAAACCCTGCGCCATGCGGAATCCCGAGGCGGTTCCACCTCCTATGTGATGTGCGGCATTCGTAACTGGCAAGACCTGAAACGCAAGCATCCACCCAGCGTGATGAGCGAACTGGCCACCGGCATCGCTCGCCGCCTTAGCACCCTGATTCGCCCCATCGACGCCCTGTGCCGTGTTGGCGACAACCAGTTTGCCATCGTCTCCTACTTCCCGAACAGCGACCATTGCTCCACCACCGCGTTCCGGCGAATTTTTGATGGTATCAACCACAAGGCCCTGAAAACCACCGCCGGCTTTATCTCCGTGGAAGCCGGCATGGTCCTGTGCCGCGCCGACGCCCAGGACGGCACACCCTCGGTGCAGGATATGGAACGGGCGGCGGTGCAAGGCCTGGTTGACGCCTACGAAACCCGCCGCTTTACCGAAACCAAACCCGAGATACGGGAAGGTGTGTAGCCCTCACAAACGGTAACAACGGGACACAGATCACAAACAGACAGGAAGGGCGCGAGGGCTTATTCTGAAACCGTGGAATCAAGCAGTATCCGCCCATGGCGGAGGAGCCGAGTAGTAACTCCGCCGTATTATGGGCCCTGACTCCACAGGATTAACGAATTTTTCAGGCACTTTCGTTCTTTCCGAAGTATTTTCGAGCCAGCTCTTGTGAGCTGGCTTTTTTAATGGTTTTCCGGGTCTGTCTCAGGGGTCTGTTTCAGGGGTCTGTCCCCGAACGGGGACTGACCCTCTTTTGCCCGTCCCTGCACCAAAACTCGAACCCATGGGGCCAAGATGGGTCAGTCCCCATGCGGGGACAGACCCTGGGAGTCAGACCCACCTTTGCCCGTCCTTGCCACCAAACTCGAGCCCATGGGTTCCAAAATGGGTCAGTCCCCATGCGGGGACAGACCCTTAGGGGTCAGACCCTGTGAGACCCCGGCGATAATCCCCAGGCGTCTTCCCAGCAGCCGCCTTAAACTTCCGATGAAACGACGTGGTCTCGCTATACCCCAACCGCAGCGCGATATCGGGAATACTCATCTCGGTATTCCGCAAATAGTCCTCAGCCATTTGCTGGCGCACGTCATCCAGTAGTTTCTGGTAGGAAACGCCTTCCTGGCTCAGTTTGCGTTGCAGGGTGCGGCTGGTCATGCCCAGGTCTTCGGCGATCATGTCTTGCCGGGTCACGCCGCTGGCCAGTTGTTTCTGGATGCCTTGCTTCACTCTGGAAGTTAGATCGGTGTCGGTATCCAGCAGTGCCAACTGCGACAGCGCATGGGCTTCAAGGGTCTTGCGCAGCAGAGGGTCTGGCTGGCGAAGGCGGGTGGCCAGTAGATCCTGGGGCATGGTCACCACATTCTCCGGCGCTTCGAACTCAACCGGGCAGCCCCAGCGCTCCTGATAAGCGCTCTCACAGTCAGGCCCGGGCGAGGAACGTTTCAGGGCAACCCGAATCGGAGAGGCTTCATCGTTATCTGCCAACCAGCGAGCGTAATTTATCCAGGAGGCGAACACGTTATCCACCACCTGGGGCCAAACCACCGGATCGGTAAAATTGCAGGTCCACACCAACGATACTTCATTGCCCTTCATTCGTAGGCCCGTGGTGCCCATGTCCCCCACCAGCTTCTCATAGGGCGCAATCCGGGTGACCGCCTCCCCCAGCGTGGCACAGCTCATGGTGATGTAGCCAAGCACACTGTAGGAACCGGGCTGAACGAAATCACCGGTTTCCAGGCCAAGGATGGGATTGCCGGATGCTTCGGCCAGCAGGCGAATAAACGTCTGTAACTGCTCGCCCGTCAGGCGGCCGTCATCGGTATCAAGGATCTTCGGCTCAAGGCCGGCTTTGCTGAACAGCTCTGAGGTACTGATGCCCTTGGCATCGGCGTAGCGAACGTATTGGCGCAGGGCGGCGACAGAGGCGGTTCCAAGAGGGGTCATGACGACTGCTTTGGTTGTTGATTTTATGCAGCGAGTATAACCGAAAATGGGTAGGGCTGGGGTGTTATAGGGTTTGTCCTCAGGGTCTGTCCCCGAACGGGGACTGACCCATTTTGGACGGATGGGTTCGAGTTAAGTGGCAAGGACGGGCAAATGTGGGTCAGTCCCCATGCGGGGACAGACCCTTGGGACAGACCCCTAGGTCAGACCCTACAGCTTCCGCCCTTTCCCAGCCGCAATGCGCAGCCGCAGCGCGTTCAGCTTGATGAAGCCTTCGGCGTCTTTCTGATCATACGCACCCTGGTCTTCCTCAAAGGTGGCAATCTTTTCGTCGAACAGGGAGTCGTCAGACTTCCGGCCAACTACGTCCACGTTGCCTTTGTAGAGTTTCAGGCGAACGGTGCCGTTCACGTAGGTTTGGGTCTGGTCGATCAGTGCCTGCAGGGCTTCGCGCTCCGGGGACCACCAGTAGCCGTTGTAAATGACCTCAGCGTAGCGGGGCATCAGGCTGTCTTTCAGGTGGGCCACTTCGCGGTCCAGAGTGATGGACTCAATGGCGCGGTGAGCACGCAGCATGATAGTGCCACCCGGGGTTTCGTAGCAGCCACGGGACTTCATGCCCACGTAGCGGTTCTCTACGATGTCCAGGCGGCCAATACCGTTGGCGCCAGCCACCTTGTTCAGGGTTTCCAGCACTTCATGGGGCTTCATGTCCTGGCCATCAACGGCAACAATGTCGCCCTTTTTGTAGGTCAGCTCCACGTATGTCGGCTTATCCGGCGCGGCTTCCGGAGACACGCTCCAACGCCACATGTCTTCCTCGGCTTCCGCCCAGGGGTCTTCCAGGTTCATGCCTTCGTAGGAAATGTGCAGCAGGTTGGCGTCCATGGAGTACGGGCTCTTGCCCTTCTTCATTTCCACCGGAATGTTGCGCTCTTCGCAGTACTTCAGCAGTTTTTCACGGGAGTTCAGGTCCCACTCACGCCAAGGCGCAATTACCTTCACCCCCGGCTTCAGCGCGTAGGCACCCAGTTCGAAACGTACCTGGTCATTACCCTTGCCGGTCGCACCGTGGGAAATCGCATCCGCGCCGGTTTCGTTGGCAATGTCGATCAAACGCTTGGCAATCAGCGGGCGGGCGATGGAGGTACCCAGCAGGTACTCGCCCTCATAGATGGTATTGGCGCGGAACATCGGGAACACGTAATCGCGCACAAACTCTTCGCGCAGGTCCTCAATGTAGATTTCCTTAACGCCCAACGCTTCCGCCTTGGCGCGCGCCGGCTCAACTTCCTCGCCCTGGCCGATGTCGGCGGTGAAGGTCACCACCTCACAGTTATAGGTGTCCTGCAACCACCGAACGATCACGGAAGTATCCAGGCCACCGGAATAAGCCAGCACCACCTTTTTGATATCAGACATGCCCTTGCTCCAGACTGAACAGAATGGATGTATTGAAAAGAAGGTGCGTATTGTACGGGAGTGCGGGGGGAATGGCTATTGGGCGGAAGAAGTCTGGAAAATGCGCTGTAACTCGCCGTTGTCACGCATGTGTTGCAGCGCTTCTTTGAAAAGGCGAGCGTGTTCCGGGTTGCCGCTGTCTGGTGACATATACAGCCGGGCCTTTTGGCCTTTTACATGCTCCTGCAGACGGAACTCTTCAGCTGGAAAGCCGTAAGCATCAATCGTCATCGCGATGTTGTGATCGCTGGCAAGCACCGCAGAAATCCGCTCCAGCATCAGCATTTCAATGGCTTGCCGAATGTTATAAACCGGCACTTTCAGCACGGCCTCATCCGCTTTGAACGACTCGCCGAGATAGGTACCCCGCACATAGCCAACCCGCTTGCCGGCCAGGCCTTCCAGAGTCAGGGGGAAATCGGTGTCACGCAACGCCATCAGCATCAGATTAAGCTGAAGTACGGTATCGACGGGAAAAGCGTTGTCGTCCAGGTCTGGACTTTGAAACAGAAAAGTAAACTCTGCGCGCCCCGTGAGCAGGTCAAGGATGACCCGCCGCAGAGGAAGCAACTGCGCACTCACGGGCACACCCGAGAGTTCTGATAACCGGTCCATCAGCGTAATCAGACTGCCTTGCAGTTCACCCTGATCATCCTGAAAGCCCCAGGGCCAGACATCCGGAATCGCAAACATCGCCGGCGAACTGGCTGGAAGGCTCTCGCTTGAGCCGACAACTTTATCACTAGCGCTGGCCTGGGCAGCTACAAACAGAAAGGCCACCAACAGCCCGCGAAAAAACGCCATATGTTCGACCAACGCTAACTCAAACCGCCTGCTGCTGGCTCACCACCTCATCACGAATGCCATCCCAGCCGTCTTTCACGGAACGCAGCAGGGTCAGCACTTCATCCAGCTTGGCAACGTCATTCTTGGCACTGGCTTCCAGCAAGGTGCGCTCCATGTAGTCGTATAGAGCCTCCAGCCGGGTGGCCAGCTCACCGCCCTTTTCGAAATCCAGGAACGCCCGCAGGCCACCGATAATCTCAATGGCTTTATTGAGCAACTGAGCCTTGGCTGCGTAATCCTTGGCCTGAATTTTGGACTTGGCCATGTTAATCCGCTCAATCGCGCCGTTATACAGCAGCTGAATCAGCTTGTGCGGGTCTGCATCGGTGATGCTGGTCTGAGTATTAACGCGCTGATAAGCCTGTAAACCGTTCATAAATAACCTCGTGTCACCGTTGTCCGGTATGCCATGGTTGGCTGACCAACCATCAGTATAGCTGAATTAATCGTTCTGCCGGTTCGGCGCCAGGGCCGCCAGCTGCTGAGTCACGTAATCCCGGGTATTGTTGAGCTGGGAGATCAGGGAATCCGCCGCGCTGAACTGGGCCACCAGACGGGCCTGATAGCTCTCAACCCGCAAATCCAGCTTGATTCTGTCTTCCTGGATGCGCTCCAAATCCCGGTTCAGGGCATCAGTCCGGGAGCTCAAGGCACCGTCTGCACCCAGAATGCTGGTAATCGTATCTACCGCACGTTCACTCACGCCTTCAATAAACTTCACCGAGCCGCGATTACCAACGTCACCACCGGTGATACGCACCTGAAGACCAGCGGCATCGCCACCGGCACTGTTTGCCAGGAACAGCACCTGGCCGTCGCCCTGGGCAGTCTGGCCGTTAATGGTACCTTGGACATCCTGGCCGGCGTTGCCGGTGGCGGTGTTCAGCCCCGTGACGTTGCTCAGCCCGGTCAGGCTCACATTGGAATCACTACCAAAGCGATTGGAGGTGAAGGTCAGCCCCTCTGCGGCATCATATGCCACCTGAACCGACCGCCCAGCTGCACTCAACGCAGTATTCTCACGAAGGGCAGTCTGAATGGCAGCGGCAAAATCCTCACCGGAATAATCACCTGCAGCAATCGAGACCGTTGTGGTGGTTTCACCATCCACCCGGAACGTGAAGCTGTTATCTGCTTGAACCTGAATCGCGTCTGCGGTGTTTGGGACAGAGTAATTAAGGCTGCCCCGAGTCGCCATCTGGGTAACATTAATACTGTAATCACCCGGGCGAGTATTAGAGCCGCTACGAACAAACTCCACCTGGGAATCGCTAGTTCTGCCCTGCTCGGCAAACAGAGCGGTTACATCATCCGGGTTTTCCCGAAGCTGCTGCTGAAACTTCTGACTATCAAACTGCAGCTCACCAGTACGAAAATCGGTGCTGATACCCACATCTGCCAGGCTCCGCACACTGGCGTTTTCCAGCCCGGGAATAATATCTGTTAAAACCCGCTTCAACTGGTTCTGAATGTTCCGAACCGTGGAATCCCCGGTCAGAATACTGCCCCGGCCGGTTTCGCTATCGAACGAAGACAGCTCACGAATAGTACCCTGCAGCTCGTTAAACTTATCCACGAACGCCTGAACACGCTCGGCAACCGCCGCCGTGTCCTGCTCCACTTTAATAGTGGACTTACCCTCACCGGTAATGTTGAAGGTCAGCCCGTCCACCACATTTTCAATGGTGTTGGTGGCCCGGCGAATTTCTACGCCGTTGATTTCCATCACCGCATCGCTCGCCGCAATGGTTTGGCGCATGCCATCCACGTTATCGGGATCTGCTGTGTCAAAAGCGAACCGGCTCAAACCCGGAGCGGCACCATCTTCAGTAACGGAAATATTCACGGCATTGGCTTCACCGGTCTCATCCGCAGACAACACCAGTTGGAAACCGTTGCCGGTATCAATTACACCGGCAGACACGCCCGCATTGGCCTCGTTGATGGCATTCGCCAGGCCTTGCAGGGTGTCGTTGGAAGAATCGATGGTGATGTTGGTGGTCTTGTCACCCACTTGAAGCGTCATGGTGCCACGGCCAACGCTGGTGGCATCCCGGTCGGCGAACACATCCCGGCTGGCCAGGGCCTGGGACTGCGCCAGACTTTTCACATCGAGGCTGTAAGAGCCGCGGCTGGCCTTGCTGGCATCCACCGACACATCAATATTGCTACCCGAGGACGTGGCCGAGAACGACTTCATCGCATCCGCAGAACCGAGCTGTCGCATAGGCAGGCGCAGCTCTGTGACGGCACTGCGCAACTTGCCATAGGCGGAAATGAGCGCCTCTGTGCGTTCCGTTTTCTGATCCAGCCGAACTTCCGTGGGCCTGCGCTCCGCAGCCACCAACTGGTCGACAAGATCCGACGTCAAAACGCCGGAGCCGATACCTAACGATGAAATACTGGCCATAACCGTGCCTCCTCAGGGGGGCGAATCTCTGTACTGATCAGTTTATCGGCAGCAGGCGGCAAAACTTTGCCTTTTTTCGGAAAATTCCTATGCCGATTTGTAACAGTGCGTAAACGCAGAACACCGCCGGCTCTTCTCAGAGGCGGCGGTGCTGAAATACCGTCGTTTTCATCCGCGCAAAAGCGGCAAGCTTTTACACCTTGATGTTAAACAACGTCAGCGGTTCGTCCTGCTGCAATTTTTCTGCCAACCTCATTGCCACTTCGTCCGGGATCTGGCGGATCACTTCCTGGGTTTGCTGATCAACCACCCTTACGATGGTCTGGCCCATGTCGTTATCCACTTCAAACTGGAGATCCCGCTGCACGGTTTGAACAAAGTCATTCAACTGGCTAACCGCCTCGTTCAGTTCCTTGCGCTGCTCTTCATTACGGGCCTGCAGCTTTTCAGCCTGCGAAGCCTGTTGAGCAACCTGGGGAGCCTGCACCTGGCGGGTACCGGCAGCCGAAGCAGCAAGGTCAGGGGCGTTCCGGCCCTCGGCCTGAGATGACGACATTGCCTTCGCCGGAGCCTGGGCGCCAGAGCGCACCAGTTTCAGGTCCGGGCTGTTCAGGTTAACGTCATTCATAGCTTTACCTCGCTATCCTTCAACGGCGGAAGGCCGGAACCCGAGGGCTCCGGCCGTTACCGCTATGCCCCTTACTGCAGGAGGGACAGAACCTGCTGCGGACGGGCGTTCGCCTGAGCCAGGACGGAGATACCGGCCTGCTGCAGTACCTGGGATTTAGCCAGGTTGGCAGTTTCTGCCGCGAAGTCAGCGTCCAGGATACGGCTGTTGGAGGCGCTGAGGTTTTCCGAGGTTGTTGCGAGGTTCGCAATAGTGCTTTCAAAACGGTTCTGAATTGCACCCAACGCGCCTCTGAGCCCGTTGACTGTAGTGATTGCAGAATCGATCCGCTTGATGGCATCGTTAGCGTTAGCGACAGTATCAACCTTAACACTCGACAGCGTGCTGGTGTCCTTTGCGATAACGGTGTTATTGTTGGCGAAACCAAGAGCTACACCATCTCCAGCAATAGTAATTTTCTCAGAAGCACTTAAGGTTAGCTTTCCGCCGTTGGTAGCAGTCGCCCCGGCAGTCGTCCCAAGTGTAGTGCCAGCAGCTGCAGTCAAACCACCACCAGCTCCGCCGGCAACAATCTGGTTAATAGTGATATCACGCCCATCCGCAGCTGTCAGAGTCAGATCCGACCCCGAAAGTGAGGCGACAACACCTGTTTCGCTAGATTCAGCATTAATGGCGTCCTTAATCTGCGCTACAGTAAGCACCCCATTATTTTCCTGATCCTGATCCAGGACAGTAACACCATTAATCTCAAGCGTGTAGTTCGCACCCGCTCCTGTGCCAGTTGTGTCTGCAATGGTGAATTCAGCTGTAGTTTCTGCCTCAACCGTCAAGCCAGCAATTCCAGCGCTTTTAATCGCCTCAGCTTTAGCAAATGCACTACTGGAGCTTTGACCAGCCTCAGTTCCAGCCACTGAAGCCCCAATATTAACTGCTGCGCCAGTACCTACAGCGATGGTACCTGTACCTGAGGTGGAGTTGCCGTCAACACGATTAGCGCTTTCCTGCTCAGCAATTTGCCCAATCTGACCAGCCCGAACCCCTTGACTCAGGTTGATCGAGATTGTCTCACCTGCGTTGGCACCGACCTGGAAAGCATCTGTTCCAAAATTACCATCCAAAACCTTCAGACCGTTGAAGGACGTCTGGCTGGCGATTCGATCAATCTCCGCAATCCGCTGCTGGACTTCAGCGTTCAGTGCCGACCGATCAGATGCGCTGTTCGTGGCGTTTGCCGATTGAACCGCGAGCTCACGAATCCGCTGCAGGTTGTTGGTGATCTCATCCAGACCACCCTCTGCCGTCTGGGCTAGAGAAATGCCATCATTAGCATTACGGGTCGCGACATTCAGACCAGAAATTTGAGATTGGAAGCGAGTGGAAATCGCCAGACCGGCAGCGTCGTCCTTGGCGGAGTTGATACGCAGGCCGGAAGACAGGCGCTGAAGAGCCTGATCATTCTGACCCTGAGACTTGCTCAGTTGGTTCTGGGCGTTCAGTGAAGCGACGTTAGTGTTAATACCGAGAGCCATATTGCTTCTCCTTCGACAGATGTCGTTATTTCATGGAAAAGGTCTGGCGCCCGGTTCTCAGTTGGGAGCGCCGCCCTGTTATTCCACTTAACGGCACCCCACCCGGTTGCTTTAGAAAAAATTTCAACGATTTTGTAAAGGAATGTAAAACGTCGAAGTTGAGCCCCGCGACTCTCTTTGAGAGAACCCCATGGCACGGCACTGCGTTAGGCTATCTTGACGGATACGAAACTCGTGTTAGCTTGTCATTACAACTATTGATTCAAATAAAGGAAAATTTATGGATATTGGAACTTTGAAAAAGACTTATTGCCACCTTCTGCAACTCCTTAATGAAGTTGTGAAAAACGAACAACTAGCATCCAAAGAATGCATAGTTACAGGTAACTCCAATTTACCCACGCCTTGGGCGCCAGTCTTCGATAACCTACTTAGCGCACTTGCGGAGGCAGAGATACAGCTAAAGGAAGCTGGGGTGGAGCTATCGTCTATTAACAGCAGTAACTATTACTAAGACGGCAAGCCTCAGGCTGCATAAAGCTCCCTCTGGCCCGTCAACACGGATTGCCGAAAATACGGATTTGTTAAAGAGGCCTTGATGATCAAGTCAACGGGCCGATTGAGAAACGCCTCCAGCCCAAGTTTCAAATCAAAGAAAGCAGCGGCTGTTTGTCGAGCTGACGAGTCGGCATCAAAAGACACAAGAAAATCCAGGTCACTTTCCTCCCGGAAACGATCCGTTGTGGCCGAACCAAAAACCGCAAGGTGGCTGACATGATGACGCCTACAGAGTTCTGCAAGGTCGCCGACGTGTTCTTTGAATATATCTGGAATGGGGTCTCTGCCATGATGCTCTACCCGGTCACGAGAATGCTTAGACTCTATCATAGCCCGATAACAGAGCCCCATATACCTTTGGGGTCAGACCCCAGGACATTTGGTGGAGTGAAATGTACCAACGCAACTCCACAAAACCGGCAATCCTTTTCCCATCCCCCACGCCAACTTTCCGGCGCCAGGCATTACCCTGCTCAAAACCTGATCTAAAAACCATCAATTAAAACAGGCATGTAAAGCCACTTTCTTAAAACTGGCACACCCTTCGCTTGGTATCCGGCAAAACGGCAATTTAACGAATTTCCGCCGGCAAGGGTTCCCCTCTCAGTGGGCACTAGGCTACCGGCACCTCTGAGCAGGAGAATAGATATGCCTCAGGTCATTAACACCAACATTGCGTCGCTGAATGCTCAGCGCAATCTGAATGCTTCGCAGGGCGATGCCAACGTGGCACTGCAACGGTTGTCTTCTGGCCTGCGGATTAACTCTGCCAAAGACGACGCCGCTGGCCTTGCCATTTCCGAGCGCTTCCAATCCCAGATCGCCGGCCTGAACCAGGCCCAGCGGAATGCCAACGACGGCATCTCCCTGGCGCAGACGGCGGAAGGCGCGATGGACGAGATTACCAATAACCTGCAGCGGATTCGGGAACTGGCGGTTCAATCGGCTAATGCGACGAACAGTATTTCTGACCGACAGGCACTGAACCAGGAAGTGCAGCAGCGGATTGAGGAGATCAACCGGATTGCCAGCCAGACTTCCTTTAACGGGTTGAAGGTGCTGGATGGGACGTTTGGAACTCAAACTTTTCAAGTTGGCGCAAACACCGGCGAAACAATAGGCGTTAGCGGACTGGATTCGCGGGGTAGCCAGCTGGGTGCGACAGTTGGCAAAACAACGAACTTCAGCTCACAACTTGTCCCATTCCCTCCAGTAGAAACAAATGCCCTCGGTCTTGATTACGAGACAAACGTGAGCGGGGACCTAATTATCGACGGCACAACCGTCCCCATTACTTACACTGGTGCCGGTGGAAATGACATTGAGGACCTGGCGGCAGAGATACAAGCACAACTCACTACTCCATTCCCGGGACTTACGGTGACCGGAGACACTGCGAACGATACCCTTATCTTCACAAACGAATCAGGGGAGACCGTGCAAGTCGCCATAAACCTAACTGACACCGACACGCCAGCTAGCACCTTCGCTCAGTCTTTTGAGTCTACGGGAGGATCACTCGCAGACTTTTTTACAGCGAATGAGGAGGCGTCCATCGACTTTACGGTAAATGGTATATCCTTCACGGCTGATAATGTCACCTCACTCAACGACGTTATTGGCGCCATCAACGCCCGCTCAAACGAAACGGGTGTCGAGGCTAATCTTGATCGAACCAATCAAGAGATAATTTTTGCATCTCAGTTCGGCGAGGATATCGCTGTTCAGTTCACCGCTGATCTTGACGGTGATGGGGTGGATGATATTGATGTAGACGAAACGTATGCTGCAGCGACCAATACCGCCTCGTTGAACACCACCGATATATCGACTCCAGACGGTGCTGACCTTGCAATGATCACCATCGATTATGCGATCGACAAGATTAACAGCTTCCGCGCCGAGCTAGGCGCCGTCCAAAACCGCTTCGAGTCCACCATCGCCAACCTGAGCACCACATCAGAAAACCTCTCGGCCTCCAACAGCCGAATCCGCGATGCCGACTTCGCAGCAGAAACCGCCGAACTGGCCCGCACTCAGGTGCTCCAGCAGGCCGGCCTCTCCGTACTGGCCCAGGCCAACGCAAGACCCCAGCAGGTGCTCCAGCTACTGCAGGGCTAAGCTCCTGCAGCACAACCAAAACGGCCGGGCTAAACACCCGGCCGTTTTACTTTTGGGGTCAGACCCCAAGACATTTCACCCCATCAAATGTACTGGGGTCTGACCCCAAATTTCGCTTGCCTCGTCCTAGCTACCATTAGCCAATAACGACCCCACGCGCTAAACTAAGTCAATTGAACTAAGCAGCACCGAAGGAGGGCTAGATGGAATCGGTCAACATGCACGAGGCAAAAACCCGGCTGTCGCAACTGGTCGCCCGCGCAGCCAAAGGCGAAGCTTTCATAATTGCAAAGGCGGGCAAGCCTGTTGCCAGGGTAACCGCCTACGATTCTCCTGAAGAGAGCCAACAGAGACGATTGGGTTTCTTGGCGGGCGAATTCAAAGTACCGGACGACTTTGATCGGATGGGGCAAGACGAGATAACCGAGTTGTTCGGAGGGTGACATGAACCTTCTTCTGGACACTCACCTACTGCTCTGGGCCGCAGCGGAGCCAAATAAGTTATCCCCCGAAGCGGCAGCCATGATTAGTAACGAAAATAACAGGCTGTACTTCAGCGCCGCCAGTATCTGGGAAGTCGTCATCAAAAATGGCCTGGGGCGGCCAGACTTTCATGTTGACCCACATCTGCTCCGGCGCGGGCTGGTTGATAACGGCTATACAGAATTGGCAATTTCGTCACTGCACACCTTGGCCGTTAGCCACCTGCCGGAAATCCACAAAGACCCATTCGACAGAATTCTCGTTGCCCAGGCCGAGACAGAGGGCTTCCTGTTGCTGACGGCCGATGATCTGGTCGCGCGTTATCCCGGCCCCGTTCGCCAAGTCTAATTTGGGGTCAGACCCCAAGACATTTCGTCCCATCAAATGTCCGGGGGTCAGACCCCAGATTCGTACTTGGAACCCTCCAACCAGAATGGCAATATATGCCAATGAATACAGGGAGGCTCAGGAGAATGGCAACCAGAAATATCGTTCTGACAGATCATCAGGAGCAACTGGTGGGCAACCTGGTTAAAGCAGGTCGCTACCAAAATGCCAGTGAGGTATTGAGAGAGGGGCTGCGGCTGGTCGAAGAGAAGGAAGTGCAACTGCAACAAAAGCTTCTCGAACTACGCGGAGCCTTGGCGGAAGGGCTGGCAGACGTCGATAATGGCCGCACAGTCACACTGGGCACCGGTGAAGCGATCACAGACTACCTTACCAACAGGGCCGAAGAACTGAATAAAAAGGACTAAACAGCATGCACCCACTATGGACGGTGGAGCTTTCGCAAAATGCCATCTCAGACTTCGACGAAATAATGCGCCACACGCGAGACCAATTCGGTAGCCGTCAGGCTATGAACTACAGCGGGCTGATTGCGCATACCATTCAAGAGCTATCCGACCAAGGCCCTGATCATCCTTTAGCGAAGGATAGATCCGAACTCCTGCCGGGGATCCGAAGCATCAGGATTCAGAGGGAGTCTCAGAAAGCCCGACACACAGTGTTCTTCAAAGCCATATGTGAGACGTCAGCACGCAAGCTCGTCGTCGTGCGAATCCTGCACGACTCAATGGATTTCGCCGAACATCTATAATTTGGGGTCAGACCCCAAGACATTTCGAGGCTGCAAATGTATTGGGGTCTGACCCCAAATTCAAACACCAAACTGGCACACCTTTCGCAACACCTCCCTCAAAGCACGGCAAACCGTCAAAAAACTGCAGACCTTTGCCGCATCGAATCATGGCTGGTAACGAGGTGTTCCATGCACGTACAACATCACAATGCTCATCTTCCCCGCTCGGTTCAGGCGCAGGCGGCGCGGTTGGTTTTGCAGGCGAATCTGGCGTATGGGGAGTCCAACAGTAACGGGCTTTCCTATGTGCAGCGGCTGAAGGCGCGGTTTGAATGCCGGGAGTACCTGGACCAGGCGCTGGCGCTGGAGCCGGAAAACGCGGCGGCCCTTGGCCTGCTGGGCCGGGTGGAGATGGACGACGGCCAGCTGGAGAAAGCCCACGCACTGTTCAATGCCAGCCTGAACAGCCAGCCTGGGCAAGCGCAGCAGTACTGCAACCTGGGTTACTGGGCGCTGAAGAGCGAGCGCCCGGCCCTGGCGGAGGAATACTTCCTGCGGGCGCTGGAGTGCGACCGGCAATCTGCCGCCGCTTTCTGCGGTGCCGCCCACGCCAAGCGCTTGCAGGGGCAATTTGATGTGGCCTACCTGCATTACCGCAAACTGCTGCAAACCGGTTCCCGCTGGGATTCGGTGTATTCCGGCATGCTCACTTGCGCGCAGCACCTGCAGATTCACAAGGCAGACACCGACCTGGCGCAGGATGCCATCGCCCTGCTCCGCAAAGACGGGCTGCCGCACCAGGAAATCGGCCGATTCGTCGGCGCCATCATTCAGCAGCAGTACGATCTGGATAACCCGAATGCCGAGGTCTTTCTGGATGCTGCCGCTGAAGACGAACTGCTGATTCTGGCCCTGCAGAAAACCCTGATGCCCAACGCTGCCGTGGAAGAGCTGGTGGTGATGCTGCGCCGGGCGATCATGGCGGAAGTGGCGCAAACCGCCAGCCTGCGGGATGAACTGCAGCCCCTGTGCCTGGCCATTGCCGAATACGCAGACCGCACCGGTTACGCCCTGGCCGCCGAAGACGATGAAGAGCGCCTGGCGGCCACGATTAACGACAGCATTGTGGCGCAATTCGCCGTGCGCGAACCACAAGAGGCCCTGATTGGCTCGCTGATGATCAGCGCCATGTACGGTGCCCTGTTCCATCAAAGCTTTGCCATGCAGCTGGGGCAATGGAACCTGGTGGACTGGCCCCTGGCCATGCAGCCGATGATGGCCGCCAGCTATTACAGCCGCGCCGAAGAAGAAGCCATCAAACAGAATTTTGACGAAAAAGCGGAAGAGCTCTGCCTGGCCAAAACCGACGTGCCACAAGCCTGGCCGGCATGGAGCCAGCTGGCCTACCGCACCGAAACCAGTTTGAAAGCGGTGATGGCCCAGGAACTTGGACTGAATACAGACAACCTGCCCGCCACCCTCCGCATTCTGGTGTGCGGCGCCCAGTCCGGCCAACGTGCCATGGAACTGGCGCAATACCTTAACGATGTCGAAGTGATCGCGGTAGACGAATCCCTGGCCAACATCGCCAAGGCCACCCGCATGGCGCAAACCCTGAACATGGACAACATCGTGTTCTGGCCCTGGTCCATCGCCCAGCGCTTCGTGGCCGATGGCCATCAGGTCCATTGGGTGGAAGTGGGCCGCCTGCCTTCACCGGCCATGACGGAACTTTCCCTGGCAGCGCTCATCAACAGCGCCTCCATCAGTGGTGCCGTCGTTCACATGCACACCAGCATGGCCGAGCAAACCACCGGCGACAAACAGATCCGCCGATTGATTGCCGAACACCAGCTTCAACCCACCCGCACCAGCCTGCGCCAGCTCCGCCGTATGGTACTGGCCAACAAACAAGACGCGGTATGGGCCAACCTGCTGAAAGACGACGACTTCTACAGCCTCGGCGGCTGCCGCGACCGCTGGTTCCGCCCACAAGACGCCGCCCAGCTCAGAGAACTGCTGGCGCTGGTCAGTAACGAAGTGGAATGGAAACTCGTCAAAGCCCGGGACGAAGACGGCCACAGCCTGGCCACCGCCCCGGTACGACGCCAAATCCAGGCCGAGGCCCTGGGCAGCGAAGTGCAAAGCCTCATGGGCCAGAACCTCAGCGTCTACTTCCAACGCCGCAGATAAACGTTGGGGTCAGACCCCCGGACATTTGGCACCATCAAATGTCTTGGGGTCTGACCCCAATTTTACATGTAGGGGATGAGGGATTCGCCGTAGAGGTGGAGGTCTTCGAGGATTTGCTGGTTCCTGGGCGTGAGCTCCGGGTCGGCGGCGAGCTTTTGCAGGATGCGGCCGTACTCTTCGAGGGAGCGCCAGCCTTGCTTGGGATGCATCAGGCGTTGGCTGCGAAATTCTTCCCAGCGTTCCATTTCTTCGCCGCTCAGAGTGCCCGGGTAATTTCGGGCGCGGTAGCGGAATAGCATGTCTGGCAGGCGTGCGTCTTCGAAGCTCACGTCTTGCTCGCCCAGGGTATCTGCCGGCTGGGTTAACAGCCAGTTCAGTTTCTCCCGATCGGTTTTGCTGATGAAGCCACCGGCGTAGAGTTGTTCGTCCGGGTCGGTCAGGTCGCTGCCGGCGAAATCCTGCTCGAAGGCTTGAGCGATGCGGCCTGGCAGGTCTGGCGCTTGCCGCAGTTTGGCCAGGTTGGCGCGCAGCACGTCGCCATCCAGCTCCAGTTCCGCCAGCCGTTCCGGCGACAGGGTTGACAGCATGTTGGCGGGGGCCAGCACCGGGCATTTGTTCAGCTGCACACCTTTCAACGGAAAACGGCTTACGCCCTCACCCAGTTCTGCCTGTGACGTAAATACCCGCTCGCGAATCTCCTCTACCGTGGCATTGATCAGTTCAGTAGGGTCTTCCCGCAAGTCGTACACAATCACCTGGTTCTTGTTGCTCAGACTTTCTGCCACCGGCGCCACCAGGGCACAGCATCCGCGGGTAGCCGGGTACTTGGCGGAAATGTGGAACACCGGTTTCATGGCGGCGGTGTCCAGCATTTGCCGGGCGGAGTGCTTGTCTTTGTTGCTCAGAACGAAATCAAACAGCTTGGGCTGCTTCTCTTTGATCAGCTTGGCCACGGCGATGGTGGCCAGCACGTCAGACATCGCATCGTGGGCAGCCTCGTGGGCAATGCCGTTAGCCACCGTCAATTCCTCCAGCTTGAAGCTGGGGCTGCCGTCTTCTTTCTTCGGCCAGTTGATGCCTTCCGGGCGCAGGGCGTAGGTCAGTCGCACCATGTCGATGATGTCCCAGCGGGAGTTACCGTTCTGCCATTCCCGGGCGTAAGGATCGCGCAGGTTTCGGTACAGGGTGTGGCGGGTGACTTCGTCATCAAAACGCAGGCTGTTGTAGCCCACGGCGCAGGTGCCGGGCTGGCTGAAGGCTTCGTTGATCTGGGCGATGAATTCCGCTTCCGGAAAGCCGTCTTCCAGCGCTTTCTGCGGAGTAATACCAGTAATCAAACAGGCTTCCGGGGAAGGCAGGTAATCGTCCGTCGGCTTGCAGAAGATCACCAACGGATCTTCGATCACATTCAGATCGGCATCGGTTCGTACGCCGGCGAACTGGGAGGGGCGGTCATGAACCGGGTCCACGCCGAAGGTTTCGTAATCGTGCCAGTAGAAAGAACGGATCAAGGGAGCACTCCTGCCAAACGGATCAATGGCAGGAGTCTACCAAAATTCAAAACAACTTCGTCCCCATATCCACCTGATGAGTCCGTAACCGGTCTACACCATCACCCGTCAACTGGCTCAAGTCCACTGTCATATTCGTAGGCAGGTTGATAAACACCCCCTTACCCACGCTGATGGTGTTGGCGCCATCCAGGCTTTGCCAGTCAACGTTCTCATCACGCTGGAACCCGATGAAGAAGCCATCGGTGAAGGCTACCTCGCCCTCTGCCGCACCTTCGTCACCCACAATGATGGAACGCAGGTTGGTGAGCGGCGCGCAGTTCACGCCAGAAACACAAGACAAGGGCTCATCGCCATTGGGCACAATACCAATGTGGGATGCGCGGTAATTCGTGGCTGTTTCACCGTCACCGGCAAACAATGCAGTATCGTAAATGGTGCCAGACTCTTCTTCCCGTACCTTCAGGCCGGGCATGGCTCCACTAAAGCTGGTGGTATGAGAAGAAACCGAACCCCGCGCCTGCTGGAATCCCAAACGGAAGCCCGCCAGGCCCTGAGCATCTTCAGCCAGTTCGATATAAGGCCGCTGGGCCTCAAAGGGAATCACCTCACCTTCATTATAGGTTCGGCCATTGAATACTTCGCCGTCGGCACGGGCGATATGCCCCAGCGCCAGGTGGCTTGCTGAAAAATCGGTGCCGCCATCAATCTGGCCCACCTGAATATCATCCACATTGACTCGCGTTTCCACGTCCATACCCAGGGTCATCCGGGTGAAGTCATGGTTTTCGCCGGCAATGTTTTCTATCTGCATAAAGGCCTGCCCGGTCACCTCGCCCATTGCATCATCTGAAATGGGCCTAAGATCGGCCTGGGCAACGGGCGAAATACCCAGGCAGAACGTGGCAAGGGCAGCGTATCCATACGCTTGCGTCTTCATATTAGTGTCTCTGATTGTTTTTGTGAGTCAGTTTCCGACGCCGACTCATGCCGCCCGCTTATTTTGTTATTTCGGTGCTGGCATACGGCCACGTTATTCTTTGTAACGTTCTGTGTCTTTTTGACCGTCACCAGACTATAACGGAGGCCTGCGCGTACATAGAGTGACCAAAATCACATTCACTCATTACGTAGATGTCATTTCCTCGTTAAGCATGATCGCCATCACAGGATTACACTTATCCTCACCTGCCCACAGCACGGAAGAAACAATAACCAGCGCACCGGAAATCAATGATGTAGCCTATAGATACATATCATCCGGCACTGCTATACTGAATCACTTTACCCATGGCACTGATCAACCACCGATGTCTACCCAGATTCTGATTTGCGACGACTCTGCCCTCGCCCGCAAGCAAATGGCCCGGACACTGCCTGCTGGCCTGGCGGACGACATCCTGTTTGCGACCAACGGCGAAGAGGCCCTGCAGATTCTTCGCGACCACAAGGCCGAGCTTCTGTTTCTGGATCTCAACATGCCAGAAATAGACGGCTATCAGGTACTTGAACATATCCGTAAGGAAGACCTCCCCGTCTTGACCATTGTGGTCTCCGGCGACATTCAGCCCGAAGCCAGGGAGCGCGTGCGTAAACTCGGCGCCATCGACTTCATCAAAAAACCCACAGACACCGGCCTTGTTACCAGATTGCTCGAGGAGTACGGCTTTTATCGCCCCGGCGAACTGGAAACCGCAGCGCTGAAGGATTCCTCTCTGCGCAGCAGCGTAGGCAAAGCCCGGGAAATCTCCGTCAGCCTGAACGACTACCTGCAGGAGATCGCCAATGTATCCATGGGTCGTTCGTCTGACCTCCTGGCACGGCTACTCCGGGTGTTCGTAAAGCAACCGATCCCGAAGGTGGCGTTTATCGCTAATTCCGAACTCCATATGGCCATTTCCGCCGCCCAGCAAGGCGAAGCTTACTCCGCCGTTTGCCAGGGATTTACCGGCGCCGGGCTTGCTGGTGAGGCCCTACTGCTGTTCCAAGACGCCAGTTTTCAGGAAATGGCCGAACTGCTGCATTACGATGTGGTCGAGGGCGAAGCCGTTAACGTGGAAGTGTTGATGGATATGTCCAGCATTCTGTTCGGCGCCTTCCTGAACGGCATTGGCGACCAGCTGGACCTGAAACTCGGCCTGGGCCACCCCACCGTGCTCGGCCAGCATCGGCCAATCAACGAACTGCTGGAACACCACAGCAAACGGGAAGAACAGCTGCTGTGCATCGAGATCAGCTACGCCATCGAAAACCGTGACATCCATTGCGACATGCTGATTCTGTTCACCGAAGACTCGGTGCCTTTCCTTGAAAAACGCCTCGAATACCTGGTGGATTGACCATGGCCTTTCAGAACCCCGAAGCAGGCGCCTTTCACTGGCTGGTAGACATGCTCGAATCGGTCGAGGTTGGCCTCGTGGTGCTGGACCTCGATTTTCGCGTGCAGGCCTGGAATGGCTTTATGGAGCATCACAGCGGCATCACCGGCAGCCAGATCCAGAACAAAGTCCTGTTCGACGTGTTCCCGGACATCCCGAAAGCCTGGCTCACCCGCAAAGTCGATGCCGTCGCCATGCTCAACACCCGGGCCTTCACCTCCTGGGAACAGCGCCCTTACCTGTTCAAATTCCGGAACACCCGGCCCATCACCGGCACGGAAGAGTACATGTTCCAGAACCTCACCATCAGCCCGCTGACGGGGACCACCGGTGAGGTAAACAAAATCTGCCTGCTGATTTACGACGTCACCGAATTCGCCAGCAGCAAACGGGCCCTGGAACGAGCCAACGAACAGCTCGCCAAACTGAGCATGACAGACCGCCTCACCGGCCTGCTCAACCGCGGCACCTGGGAAAACCTGGTAGACGCCGAATACGAACGCTTCCGCCGCTACGGCCAGGCCACCACCCTGGTGATGTTCGACATCGACCACTTCAAACCGGTCAACGATAACTACGGCCACCTGGCCGGCGACGAAGTCATTCGCCACACCGCCCAGACCACCCGCAATAACATCCGCCAATCCGACAGCGCCGGCCGCTACGGTGGCGAAGAGTTCGGCATCATCCTCCCGGAAACCGATGCAGAGAGCGCCCGTCTCATCTGCGAGCGCATTCGCGAAAGCATCGAAAAAAGCACCGTGGAGACCAGCGCCGGCAACATCACCTACACCATCAGCATGGGCATCGCCCAACTCACCGACGAGCCTGAGAACTATATGCAGTGGATGCAGAAGGCGGATGAGGCGCTGTATGCGGCCAAGGAGAGTGGCAGGAACAGAGTGGTAGTTGCTGAATAATCGCGAGGTTGGCGATTGGCGCTGGCAGAACGGTGTGCAGGGTGGCGTTTTGGTTGATGAGGTCGGGGCCTCCTCAAGCAGCAGCACTTCCAGAAGGGACAGGGAACTGGGACGCTTAAGAATTCGCCCCGCCAACAGTAATCACCAATTCCCTTTGCTCAGCCTCCAAGCGATGACATATACGCTGTGCAAGGTGCTTTTCATCCGGATCGGCGGCAGCCCCTAACAGACTGAAATACTTGTCTTGTAGCTCCAAGTTATACCGCATGGCACGCTGTAACTCTTCTTCATCACGGCCAGGACCCTGACGCCAAGATAAAGACCGCGAAAGCTCACGAAAGAGATTTATGTCAGGCGACCGACCATTGCCAACCGCCATAACGATCTCCGTCAACTCAACGATCGATGCTAAATCCTCCGGCCGACAATCCCCCATCAGAAGCTGTAACCTCTTGTCCGCAAAAGGTGCAGGGAGATCTATGGGTATCCCATCCCACATAGCCCTGGCATCAGGCTTAACCTCATAGCGGTCTCCAACCGCTTTCAGAGCCGGCGCAACCACCTCACGCCATGTTTTGTCGTCCAGTACTTCCGGCAAACGGGTTCCCTTCAATAGGAGAAACAACGCAGAGACAGGTTGATGGTTCGCGACGTCAAACCCTTTACCCAATGCACTAACCGCTTCGCTGTCGTCAACGGTCACACGAACTAGTCGACGGAAAGGATACCTTTCAAAAATCAGATGGATGTAATTGTCCAAATCAACCTGGGCACCGTCCTCATTACGCAAAAACTCGTCCTGAGATTGATCAACGCTCTTCATAATTCGATGTCTCCAGTCACAAAATCAATCTGGCTAATCAATTCACTCCAATTGTCTTCTGCCAACACTCCAGCCTCGATACAAAATGCGCAGTGACGTTTCTTACAGGTTTCTGTATCGTGAAGTAACACTCCACTACTTAGAACGGGCGAAAACTCTCTAGACTCTCGCGGCTGAACAGTCTGCAGATAGTCCCGGAGTGCCGCTTCCGCCTGAAGCTCTGTTGCAAATGGGCCTAGGTCATCCTCATCTCTGGTAAGGGCAAACCATCCAACTGAAGTATTGACCAGCCGAGACTCGTTCGCCCTGACGAACCGTGAGCGTTCCGGGAAATCGGCATCGCCACCATCGTTCTCTGGGCTTCCCTGAGCCCTATCCGACGGTTTCCCTGGTTCTTGGGCCGACCCTTTGTTCCGGACAGAGAATAGTTTCGCCATGAATCACCCAACATTCGGTTTACAGAAAAAGATACTCATGGACTGAGTATAGTTATATCGAACAACCCATACCATACTTTAAGATCAAAACTCCCAGGATGGATGAAAGCATGCTAATTTTTAGTGACCTAAAAGCATTTGAGTGAGCAGCCTCATGGATCGTGAGACTCAAGATTCTACGAGAGATAAACGTTAAACTGGGGCGGGAACTTTGCAGATAGGGGGGCAACGAATATGCCCCCCAAAAAAAGCGCTAGGTATTAACCAAGATGCGCCAACTAGAACTGACCCATCAATCCTGCTGCCAACTCTGAACAGCTTCCTTGCCATATTTTTCACGCCACTCATTCAGAGTTTTGTGATTGCCGCCACGAGTCTTCACCACATCACCGGTGTGAGGATTTTTATAAGTTTTCATCGGGCGTTTAGCGCGAGTACCAGTCGAAATATCTGCTTTGACACCCGCGATAGACGGATCAATAGCTAACAAAATCTGCAAAAAATCTTTAGGAGATTTTTTATACTCACTCATTAAATCACGAACTTTATTTTCAAACTCCAGTTCGCCTTTCAGTGCCTGATCCTTCTCGAGCTGTTCCAGCTCAGCGGCCAGCTTTTCCATCAGCTGCTTTTTCTGGTAGTAATCGTTAATCTTTGCCATGGAAATATAACCTTATTCGATGTGTTTATACTGAAGCATTGAATATGACGAGAAGTCGGCACCAATCATAATAAACAATTTACAAATTGGCAAAATAAAACGTTTACAACTCATTAATAAAAAGCCCGACAACAATGCCGGGCTTTTCGAAGTTGGGGTCAGACCCCGATACATTTCGCACTATCAAATGTCTTGGGGTCTGACCCCAAACTCATAGTCTTAAGTCTGCATGCCCCAACGGCAACACACCCTTCAAATCAAAAAGGATGCCATCACTATTAGTAAAAGCACGTAGCTCATCAGCATTCAAAGCCGCATATTCCCTATGGGGAACAGCCAGTAACACAGCATCATAGTTCCCTTTAGCCGGCTCTGGTAACAATGAAATACCATATTCATGCTCTGCTTCGGCATTATCTGCCCAGCAGTCGGTAACATCCACCTGGCAGCCATAATCCTGAAGCTCGCGAACCACATCAATCACACGGGTATTGCGCAAATCCGGGCAATTTTCTTTAAAGGTAAAGCCCATAATCAAAATACGGGAATCGGCAATGGTGTGGCCTTTTTTAATCATTGCCTTCACCAGGGCCGACGCAGCATAAGGCCCCATATTGTCATTCACCCGGCGGCCAGCCAGGATAATCTCCGGGTTATAGCCAATGGCCTGGGCTTTATGGGTCAGATAATACGGGTCTACCCCAATACAATGCCCGCCCACCAGGCCGGGTTTAAACGGCAAGAAATTCCATTTGGTTCCGGCCGCGGCCAATACTTCATTGGTGTCGATCTTCAAACGAGCAAAGATCATCGACAACTCATTCATCAACGCAATATTCAAATCCCGCTGGGTGTTTTCAATCACCTTGGCAGCTTCCGCCACCTTAATGGAACTGGCCTTGTGGGTACCGGCGGTGATGATATCCGCATAGAGGGCATCCACTTCGTCGGCAATTTCCGGCGTAGAGCCGGACGTCACCTTCATAATGGTCGTCACCCGGTGCTCTTTATCGCCCGGGTTGATCCGCTCGGGGCTGTAACCGGCGAAGAAATCCTGGTTGAACGCCAGGCCAGACAGCTTTTCCAGCACCGGCACGCACACCTCTTCGGTGGCACCCGGGAACACCGTGGATTCGTAAATTACGATGTCGCCCTTCTTCAACACATTGCCCACACTCTCGCTGGCCTTCACCAGCGGCGTCAGGTCTGGGCTTTTGTATTCATCAATGGGCGTAGGCACCGTCACAATGTAGATCTGGCAATCGGCAATGCCCTCCAGCGAATCCGTAAACGACAAATGCTTCGCCGCCGCCAACTCATCCGCAGACACCTCACGGGTAAAGTCCACGCCATCCTTCAGCTCGGCAATGCGCTTGCTGTTGATATCAAAACCAACCACCTCGCGCTTCTCACCAAAGGCCGCTGCCAAAGGCAAGCCCACATAGCCAAGACCTACCACTGCGATCTTCTTCATTAATCCTCCAATTTTGGGGTCAGACCCCAAGACATTTTGATCGGTCAAATGTTCTGGGGTCTGACCCCATTATTTAATGTTCTGCTGATAGGCTTGATCAAGCTGCTGCTGGATAAGCCGGGTCGTCTCGGCGCTCACGCCCAGCGCCTTCGCTGTGGCAGAGAAACCGGCCAAGGCATCCAGTACCCGCTCTATTCCCTGCCTCGCCTGTTCCCAGCTGGCAAAGCCTGCTTCGGCGGCCAGCTTTTGCATGGCCTTCAACGGCGGTTTCTTGCCAAACCCGGCATAAGACGTGCTGTGTTCGCCAAACCGGCCGGGGCTAAAGGTCACGTCATAAAATGGTGCAGGCTGCCAATCGCCATCATCGCTTTGCAGAAACGCCCAGTTCTTGCTGTGATCGTCCTGGTTCACTGCGAACAAATTAAACACTGCGCGCAAGAACTGCAGCTGCGCCGCGTTAACGCCACGGCATAACTGGCCACTGGCTTTAATCAAATCCTCATAATCCAGGCTGGGCGCCCGGAAGTCCGCATCCAGCAAACCACAGGCACTGTGCAGATGAACGCAACCGGGTACATCCTCTGGGCGCCACACCCGGTCAAATCGCTCAACCGCTAACCAGGCCCTGGCGCCCGATGCCTCGGGAGCCGGCAGCAACTGCCAGCGGGGAGGCTGCAATCCCGCGCGCTCTGCCAGTGATAAATAAACCGCCTCACACAATCCTTCTTCATGGCCCAGAGGCAGGTTGGCAGAGGTAAACTTAACCAGCCAGGCTTCATCACCAGCGATGGGCCGGGTGCGACACACGCCGTACTCCCCTTCAGCAAAATACAGCTGCGCCTTGGGCCGCGCGCCTGCAGAACTTCCGGCGGCCACCAGTTCGGCCAACACATCCGTAGTTTGCCCATCGAATACGGCCTGCGCCTGAAGCCCAAGCTCTGCTGTTTCAATCAGCTTGTCATCCGCGACCGGAGCAAATTCCGCCACAGGCGTATAACTCAGTGCACCGATGCCCGTGGCGCCCACAAACGCCAGCCTGTCCATCGGCGTTACCTGGGCTGGCAGAATACCCTGCTGACGAAACACCCGGTCCATCAACAGTAACCCCCAGCCATCAGGCAGAGAATCCGCGAACACCCCCGGCAGCCCGCCATGGGGATCACGGGGAGCCAGCTGCACCGTCGCATCCCACTTCAATGCAAAGGGCGACAACGGGCTGAACCTGGCCAGGTAATCTGCATCGTACTGAAAGAATACGCCTTGCCGGTTCTGCGCCAGGCCACCAACCAGGGCCCGCTGCCCATCGCTGAACGTGCGCCAAACCGCTAACTGGCGAACCGGAGCAAAACTCACCGGGCAAGCACCTCATCCAGTGAACGCGGCATAGGCTCTTGCTCCGCGCTCGTCAAATCCTGTAACCGATGAAGATCATCCACGCACTGCCACAACAGTATGAACTGCCGTAACGAAATCTGCCCCGTGGTTTCAAATTTCTTGATGGTCGGTGCCGGCACAGTACTGCGCGCCGCCAGCACCGCCCGCGACCACTTCAAGGCCTTCCGCCGCTCCTGCACATACGCCGCAAAGGCAACCTGTACATCCCGCCCTGAAATCAGATTCACAGAGATACCTCCATATCCAAAAACAAGTTAATTATATCAAATTGGACATAGTGGTATCTATTTTAAATTGGGGTCTGACCCCAAGACATTTTGATCGGTCAAATGCTCTGGGGTCTGACCCCAAATCTGTTAATCCGGTATCACCACGTCAGTGACGGGCACCAACTTTCGCAGCTTCCCCAGTTTTGCCTGCAAAGCCCGCTTCGCCCCCTCATCCCCATGCACAATCCGAATCTCGCTGGGCGGTTGTGGAATGCCCTCCACAAAACGCAGCAAATCCTCCTGCCCGGCGTGGGCGGAATAGCCACCTACGGTGTGCACCTGCGCCCGGATATCATACCGTTCACCATCCAGCTCTACCCAACCGCCGCGAGGGCCGTAGGTCAGAATGTTGCGGCCCGGCGTTCCAGCTGCCTGATAACCCACGAACAACACATCGTTGCGTGCATCGCCCAGCATCGCTTTCAGATAATTTACCACCCTGCCGCCAGCGCACATACCGGAACCTGCGATGACCACACAGGGGCGATGGGATCTGGCCAGGTATTCCACAGCATTGAGGTGGTCTTCGTGGGAATTGATAACGGTAAGCTGCTCGAAAGAAAGCGGGTGGCGGCCCGCTGCCACCAGGGCACGGGCTTCTTCATCCCAGAAGGGTTTGAGGTCTCGGTAGATTTTGGTGAACTCGGCGGCCAAGGGAGAATCGACGACGATTTCGAGGTTGCTCCAGAAACCACCAAACTCCGCAATCAACCCTTCAATCTCATACAACAACTCCTGAGTCCGGCCAATGCTAAACGCCGGGATCAGTACCGTGCCGCCGTCTTCAAGCGCATGTTCCAGAACTGCCTTCAGCCGATAACGCCGCGCTTCCCGGTCTTCGTGGTTCTTATCGCCGTAAGTACTCTCAATCACCAGGCGATCAGCACGCTCCGGGGGCGCGGGCTCCGGCAGCAACGGGGAATGGGGCGCGCCGAGATCACCGCTGAACACAATACGCTCAGCCGCCGTGCCAGACACCGCATCACACTCCACATAAGCCGAACCCAGAATGTGCCCGGCCCTCTGCAGGCGCACCTTTAAACTCCTGGCCTCTTCCTCAAACACCGAATGCCAACGGCCGTAAGGCAGCGGCACCACCCTCGCCCGTATCAGTTCCAAAACACGGTGAATCAAAGCGCGATCCCGGGTGAAGCCAATCTTCAGGGCGTCTTCCAAGATTTCCGGGAGCATGATGGCGGAGGGTTCGGAGCAAATGATGGGCCCATCAAAGCCGGCAGCGAGCAGGTAGGGAATGCGGCCCACGTGGTCGATGTGAACGTGGGTAACCACCAGGGCGCGGATGTGGTCGATGGGGAAATCGATGGCCAAGTCGGCGACAGAAGAACCTCGGGATTCTTCCTGGCCCTGGAACAGGCCGCAGTCTATGAGGATGCCAGCTTGTGGGATTGCCGCTGGCTCACGGGGCCTGCTACGGGGTCTGTCCCCCTGGGGACTGACCCCAATCGCACCAAGCCTGGCGTAACCCGCTGACAGAAGGGTGGGGTCTGACCCCGAGGGGTCAGACCCCTTTGTAGGAGGCGAATTTGGGCGCCATTGGCCCTTACTAGCCTGCAACAACCGAAGCTCATGGCAAGAGCCGGTCACGCCACTTACGGCGCCGTGATGCCTTATCTCAATCATCTCAACAATCCTTGTTGCCTATCACTAAAGCCCACCATGCCTGGCCCAAAAATCCGCGGGTGTCACCACAGGGAACTGACCAGCCAAAGCGAGCAAGTCTTTATCACCGGTAATCAGGTAATCCACACCATGGGCTTGCATCCCAGCCACAAGAGTTCCCAATACCGGCGTATCGTTCTTATCCCGAACAGCGTCATCCGGCAACTTAACGGGATCAACCAACTCCGCCAGAAAACTGAGAATATCAACCAGATCATCAATCTCAGCATCTGTCATGCTATGGCGATGGGAGAGCCTTGGTAAAACTCTGCGAATTTCGTCAAGAATATACTCGGAGAGAACAACGTCCAATGCCCCGGCCCGCCAGGCCTGCATCACTCTCCCCGGCGCGCTCGAAGGGTATGCCAACCCCGAAATAATGACATTGGTATCAAGAACTACCTGAATAGAAGCCATCCCTGGATTAACCTCTAAGACGTTTCCGACCGGGCGCCCGAAATCGCCTCCTCAATTTCCCGCAGCCCCTCCTCCTGAGGAACCCCGGCAAACCCCTGCTCCAATCTCACACTTAAGGCCTCAAAACGGGCCTCTAAACGACGAATCCGATTGAACAAGCGAGCATCCACCAAAGCCGCCACTGGCTTGCCGTCTTTCTTGATCAACACGCTGTCATGCCGGTACTGAACCTGATTGATCATCTCCCCCAGGTTCTGACGGAACTTTACTGCACTGGTTTCTGTGATCATGGCAGCCTCCAACCATATTGACCATATCGATCATAACGGTAGCCGCTACAAAATACCAGACCAGAATAGTTCTTTCCGAACCTACTTAAGATGAACAACCTTACCCTGGTCATCTCCATAAATTGCCGACTTGCCATCACTACACCAGACAAGATCCGCCACTTCATCATTAGGCGAATACCCGGTACGCGCTTCTTTCAACAACTCAACCGCTGCCGCACAATCAAACATCTGGCTCGCCCTGGCAAATTTACCGAGCAACTCATTAACCTCCTCCCAAGGCAGTGACACCTCTCGCGCCATCATAATACGAGGGTGCGCCGTGCCTTGGGGGTTGTCACCAATCAACAACTCCTCGTAAAGTTTCTCCCCTGGGCGCAAGCCGGTATAAATAATCTCAATATCACCCTCAGGACATTCCTCACTCTTCTCATCAAGCCCCATCAGATGAATCATCTTGCGAGCAAGATCTGCAATCTTAACCGGCTCGCCCATATCCAAAACGAACACTTCGCCGCCCTGCCCCATACTGCCAGCCTGGAGCACCAGCTGGCTCGCCTCAGGAATGGTCATGAAATAACGAATAATATCCGGATGGGTCACGGTTATTGGGCCGCCATCCCGAATCTGGTCCCGGAATAATGGCACCACAGATCCAGACGAGCCCAGCACATTGCCAAAGCGCACCATGGAAAACACCGTTTTGCTCTGGCGCTGGGCCAACCCCTGCAAAACCAGCTCCGCCAATCGTTTACTGGCACCCATCACATTAGTGGGGCGAACAGCTTTGTCGGTAGAGATCAAAACAAAACGCTCAACCCCAGCCGCAATAGCCGCTTCAGCGGTATGCCAGGTACCGAACACATTATTCTGAATACCCTCAATAACGTTATGCTCAACCAGCGGCACATGCTTGTAGGCCGCCGCGTGATAGACAGCCTGAATCCCGAAAGCACGCATTACAGTTTCACAGCGGCGGCGATGAATAACGCTACCAAGCACAGCGTGAAGTGATACATCCAGTCCTTCAATCTGATTGATCGACTGCAGTTCCCGCTCAATCGAATACAGAGAAAACTCCGACTGCTCAAACAGCACCAGAGTGCGCGGCTTGTGCCTCAGAATCTGTCGGCAGAGTTCAGAACCGATCGAGCCGCCAGCACCGGTGACCATAACCGACTTACCGTACAGGCTCTGCGAAACCGTTGCTGTGTCTGGGCGCACCGGGTCTCTGCCAAGCAAATCTTCGATCTCCAGGTCGCGAATATCGTTGATTCGCGCTACGCCGGCAACCAATTCGGACATGGAAGGGACAGTTTGGACGGGAACCGCAAGGCCTTCTAGAGTTCGCATGAGCTCTTTACGATTGACTGGGTCGGACTCCTCTATAGCCAACAACACCCGGGAAACGTCCAATTCCCGGATCGCTTTATCGATAAACTCCAGAGAATAAACCGGCAAATTACCAATCATCGACTTGTGATTGGCATCCACCATCGATATGAAGCCAGCCGGCCGGTATTCCACACCCTGCGAAAGAGCAGAAGCCAACTGCATGCCCTTCAAGCCGGCACCCACAATTAAAACACCATCCTTGGAACGGTCGCCACGGCGCCGCACAACTGCACGCACAGCAAACCGGGTACCCGCTACCAACACAAATGCAAACGCGCCGTAGATAACCGGCACGGAACGGGGAACCAGCGCCTGAAACACAAAGCCAAGTACAATCAACGCAATACTCGAGAAGGCAACACCTACCAAAATTGCCAGGAAAGCATGCTCGCTGATATAGCGAATGACAGCGCGATATAACCCAAGCTTTACAAACGCAGCTATGGTAACGGCCACGGTAGCGGACGACACCCAAAGCTGCCTTTCTGAAGGCAGCCAGGCCGAGCTCTCAAAACGGAGCGCAAACGCTGCCCATATCGCCAACGACAACAGCACTAAATCCGTCGCAACGGAAATTACCCGCTTCTTGGGGCGAGATAGATGCAGTATGCGATTGACCAGCTTATTTCTCACCAGCACTCCCAGGTTCAACAAGACGCCTTTGACATAACATCAGCAAGCACTTCAACCGTTTTTGCCATTTCAGTCTCCGTCAACGTGGGATGCACCAAAAACATCAGACTGGTCTCACCCATCTCACGGGCAACCGGTAACCGCTCTTCAGGTGCAAGAGACAAATCCTGAAAACATTTTTCAAGATAAACCTCAGAACAAGACCCGGAGAAACAAGGCACGCCTCGCTCAATAATGGCCGCCATAATCCGGTCACGATCCCACCCCGGCTTCAATCCGGCAGGCTCAATAAAGACATAGCACTTATAACCAGCATGGCCAATGTCGTCTGGCACAACAGGAACCCTCAAACCCTTGTGCTTGGAGGCCTCGGCCCAGATTAAATTACAGTTAGCCATCCTCGATCTTGTCCAATCGGCCATTCTGGTCAACTGAAATCGGCCGATTACCGCCTGCATCTCTGTCATCCGCCAGTTGGTACCGATACTCTCATGCAACCATCGAAAGCCGGGCGGATGCTCACGCTCATAAACCGCTTCCCAGCTTTTACCGTGATCCTTGAACGACCACATGCGAGACCATAACTCTCGATTATTAGTGGTCACCATGCCACCCTCGCCACCGGTCGTCATAATCTTGTCCTGGCAGAAAGACCAAGCCGCCACATCTCCCAAACCACCGACAGGCCGCCCTTTATAAGTGGCGCCATGGGCCTGGGCACAGTCTTCAATCACAAAAAGCCCATACTCGCGAGCCAGCGTGTTCAAGCTATCCATTTCGCACGGCCAACCGGCCAGATGCACCGCAATAATCGCCCGCGTGCGCTCGGTTACCAAGGGGCGAACTGTCTCCAAAGAAATATTCTGAGTGTCCCGATCCACGTCCGCGAACACCGGCGTAGCGCCTGCATTCACAATAGACGACGCAGAAGCCAAAAAGGTTCGGGAAGTAACAATCACCTCATCACCAACACCTATGCCCAAGCCCTTAAGCGCAAGGTCAAGAGCCACCGTGCCATTGGCAACTGCTAACGCATGATCGGTACCGGCAAACGCAGCAAACTCATTTTCGAACTCGCGGGCTTCGGTGCCGGTCCAGTAGTTCACCTTGTTTGATAAAAGCACCGAAGAGACAGCATTCGCCTCTTCCTGAGTAAAAGAAGGCCAAGGCGAGAACACAGTATTCAACATAAAAACTCAGTCCTGAAAACGAACGGGGCGAGCTGGAACGCCAACAATAGTCTGGCCGGCGGATTCATCTCGCAAAACAGTGCTACCCATACCAACCGTGACCTCATCACCTAACACCACCAGCTGCTTCACCGTAGCACCGGCGCCCACCCAAACCTTTCGCCCAACGGTAACGCCACCGGCGAGTACAGAGTTCGGGCTAAGGTGTGAAAAATCTCCGACCACGCAATCGTGCTCCACTACTGCACCCGTATTTACAATACAGCCCGCGCCCAGAGTAGCGCAGGCATTGATTGCCGCATTGGCAAACACAACGGTGCCGCTACCAACCGTGGCATGGGGGCTTACAACCGCAGAGGGGTGAAACACAGAGACCAACTTAAGCCCGGCAAACACCAGCTCCTGTTGTTTAGCCATACGAATGGCATTATTACCTATGGCAACAACCGCACCGTCAAACCCAGCAGCCTGAGCCAACAAATGCGAACCTGCGCCCACAACGTCCCAAGGACCGTTGTTTGCAACTACGGGCCAGGCATCATCGAAAAAAACAATCTCGGTCCAACCACTCAAACTGGCGGCATCAGCCACTACCTTGCCATGCCCACTGGCACCCAGAATTGCCAGCCGCATCACTCTTTAGTTCCAGTAAACTTTGACATCGTCACCTCACCCTGACCACTTATGCCATCCCGAATCAGCACTTTTTTTACCGTGAGAAACAGTATCTTCAAGTCCAGCCCAAAAGACTGATTATCCACATACCAAACATCCAGCTTAAACTTATCCTCCCACGAAATCGCATTACGGCCATTGATCTGAGCCCAACCTGTTACACCCGGGCGGACTTCGTGACGCCGGTACTGTTCCTTGGAATACAGTGGCAAATATTCCATTAGCAACGGACGCGGCCCAACCAAACTCATATCACCCTTCAGCACATTCCATAGTTCGGGAAGCTCATCAAGGCTTGTCGATCTTAGAATTCGACCAAATCGCGTAAGCCGGATATTATCTGGCAATAGGCGGCCGTGCTTATCACGCTTGTCGGTCATGGTTCGGAACTTAACCATCCTAAAGGGCTTACCATGAAGACCCGGACGCACTTGAACGAACAATACCGGTCTTCCCAACCAAATCCTGATCAACAGCGCCAGCAGAACCAGAATCGGAAGACTAACCCCTAAAACCAAAATAGCGATTGCAACGTCAAAAATGCGCTTACTCAACTGAATCACCAACTGCCAATTTCAACACATGCTCAAGCTTATTTGCCAACCGCCCTCGATCAAACTCCGTTCGTGCCAGTTTCAAAGCCGCTAAACCTGCCGCATCCGCCGCACCGGGATTCTTGATGAACGTTACAATCAACTCTGCGGCCGCTGCCGGGTCGTTTGCGGGGGTTTGGAACCCTGCCCCAGACTTTGCAAGCAGTTCTGCCTGCCAACCACCATGGTTCACAAAAATTGGACGGCCAGCTGCAAGAGAATCGAAAAACTTGTTCGCCGAATTGTGCCAAAGTGCTTTGTTATTAATAACGAGAGATGTGGTAATAGTAGCGGCATTCAGTAACGCTGGCATTTCGGCCTTGGTAACTGCGGGTTCCATAAAAAAGTTTCTATTGAGTACACCCTCCGACTCAGCCTTTTGCTCAACCTCACTCCACTCTGCACCCTCGCCAACAGCAAGAAATCGAACTTCCGGGTCCAAAGAAAGTGAGTGTTTTGCCACTTCAACCAAATAACCTACACCATTTACTTTGCCAAACGTCCCGGCATAGACAACGAGTGGGCGATCTTCCAACCAAGGCCTGGCTTGCCTGAATTCCGCTCCCAGGGTCTTCGGGACAGAAAAAAGCTCCATATCAGAACTGTTAGGGATCAGGTGCACTCGCTCTCTGGGATAGCCTGTGCGAACTATCCCATCACACATACCAGATGACAGTCCGACAACTTGATTCGAATTCCTATACGCCCAAGACTCCAACTTTTTGGCAAAAAATTTTGTAACAGGAGAGCGAAGAACCCCAAGCGCTATTGGAATCTCTGGCCAGAGATCTCTTACTTCAAAAACCATTGGCGCCCCAATAGTCCTCGCTGCCTTCACACCCGGGATGGCAATCGTTAGTGGGGTACTCGTAGCAAAAACAACATCCGCCTTAATTGACGAAGCGTATTTCCCTGCTTTCAGCGCAAATCTAAAAAACGCCTGCAAACGTTTCACAAAACCCATTGAATTTGAATAGGTCACAGGCAACCAATGCACCTGAATCCCATCAATCACTTCCTGGCTCCAACTGCCTCCGTGTGCTGGCTGGTCTGTTCGCGACGTAACCACATGAACTTCATGCCCCGCACTAACCAACCTCCGAGCCATCTCGTATGACCTCGTGCCGCCAGCCATCGAAGGGGTTTTAAAGTACTGATGCAGGTAAATAATCTTCATTGCACAACCTCGGCATATCGCTTGCCCACATACTCCCAGGAAAACTGGCTTAAGGTGCAACGCACTTGCGCGCTAGCAACCCCATTCTCAAACTGCAGCAGATTCCTTAACGAAGCCGAAATGCTATTCGTATCGAGGGGGTCCACCGCTTGCACAAAAGGAAAATCAAACATCCCATCGATTCCTTGGTGCCGAGTACAAACTACCGCACAACCTTGCGATAACGCCTCAAGATAGACCAGACCGAAAGTCTCAGTAACCGAGGGCATCGCGAATACGCGAGATGACTGATAAACCTCCTTGAGCTCCTCCTTGTTTCTAATCGTGCCGAGAACCTCAACAAATTCGGGCACAGGTTTCGCTAGCATTTCCTCGAGTTCGTCAACCTCACCTCCGACTAGCACAAGCTCCAACTGCGGGTAATCATCTAAAATCAACTCGCACGCATTCACCAGCCTCACCAGATTTTTATTTCGGTTAAACTTTCCGACATAGCAAACTCTGGCTTTACGAACCGCTTGCGTGCTCTCATTGTCTAACCAAAACGATTCGAGGCCATTTGGTATAACTGCTATTCGAGCAGCACTTTCATACAACTTAGGAAATCGAAGACTGAACGTTCTTCGATGCGCTTCACTCACGAAAACAAGGGCATGAGACCTACGCACCATCCACTTCATCAACCAGCGGTAATGCGGCAGGCCGGGAATGAAGACATTGATATCTGTATTTCTAACAACCAAAGTAAAGCTGATGCGCCTAAAGAAAGAGTAAAAAAATGCAACCATGCCGTCAGACCAAAAATTGTGCGCAATAATGGCCCTCGTTTTCTTATCGTCGAAAAACTCATTCAATGCTCTGAATACGCGAGAAAATACCCACCCAACCTTAACTAAAGGAAAAAAGCGCAAAATTCGGTTTCGGTAGAAAACCGGAGCCAGGCAAACTTTCGAATCACTATCATCAGCGACACTGAGTTCATCATAGGACCGGACAGGAATAATGAACGCCTGCTTTTGAAATTGCTTGCGCATATGATCGCCAATCAGCTTGTGGACGACTGAAGACGTATAATTATTGCAGAGGTGTATCAAATCGACAGAGTTGCCCTGCTTTAGCTCATCACTCATGTTTCAGCCCTTCTACTAAAGCGGCCGCTCCGTTCTGCCAAGTGCGCGCTGATAAAAACTCTTCAAATCTGCGGTCTTCACAGACGCCCAAGGCGCTCTCTAAATCAAATCGGCTTTTAGAGTGAAGATCTTCCCAAACGACACCGATACCACAATTTCTGACAATCGTGGCAGTCAAACCAACATCGTGTGTCAATACAGGGATACGGGAAGCAGCTGCATTGTACAACGTGTATGGAACAGATTGATCAGACAGAGATCGATATATGAAATCTATTTTTCCTTTTAAACGATTCTCATAAACCGCCCCTCCTTCGGGGAATAAAATCACATCCTCCCTCTCTCCCAACCTGCTGAATAGTTGAATAAAATGCCTTGACCTAAGGACTCGGGTATTGCAAACCACAACCATAACAACCTGGAGACTTTCCGCATTGAGAGCATCTAGAACAGCTTCTACCATAAAGAAGTGATGACACTTATCGGCGACAGCCGACGCACATAAGCCAATCAGGGGTTTCTGTTGTCGTACCCAAATAAAATCCTTCAAGACCTCAGAAATGCGCTCTGAAAAGTCCGGTGAAGCTATCGATTCTTCTGCGCCGAATGTGACGACGCCAAGCTTGCCCCTTCCCGATTGCAAAGTCGAAAACGCCAGTGGCAAAAGAAACTGATCCGTTACGTATACCTTTTTGGAAGCCCAACCGATAATCTTCCTTCGGAAACTGAGCATACCTGGATGATACATATAGGTTTCTCTATCAACGTTATGAACAATCCAGCGAACATGACCACCTAGAGAGAAACAAACGACGATACAAAGTAGATCGGACAAAAGCCTCAGAGCCGATCGAAAAGAATCAGGATAATCACCCAAATATCGGAAAACAAAAACAGGCCTCGACCTTTTTTTTATAGAAAATCTCAAAACTTCAAACCAATGAAAAAAAGGATGAGATTTCAACTCATGAACACCAACGCCATATTCTGAGCGAAGGACCGCTCCCCAATGGTAAGTTTTGATATCGCAATGTGGGAAAAAATAGATCATCCGGACGTTTTCCGTAACCGCCCAATTACATGCAGCACTGAACTTAACCCAACGCCACACCCAACAAAAAGGTAAATAGAAAATACTTTGAATATATCTCTTAGCCCCCAAAAATAAAAAGTCTTTAGGTTCATAGCGAGAATTGCGGCAGCACAAAGGAATAACACCACGGCCTCAGAGCCGACACGATGGGAAGACAAGATAGCCAGCCCAATCAAAACAAAAGGCACATACATCAGAATTAGCCCAACAATACCGTAACCGTGAAGAGCTCTCACATAGCCAACATCAGATGCCAAGAAGCCAGCGTCCACATTACGGCCTAAGTCACCTGTTCCCCAAATTAGGTCTAACCCAGAAACAGGAAGAAAATACATGCCCTTCAGAGCTGAAACAGACCCCATACTAGCTTCACCAGATTCCCTGTAATTTATTACGAGCTCGGCTGAGCGCTTGTATGCCCTCTCTTCACCAAGGAAACTTAAAAACTCACCAAAACTTAAAAAACTAAAAACGCAAAAAAATAAAAAAGCAAAAAATCCTTTTGTCAAATAACGGAAAGAAAACCGCTCCATCGAAACAGCGATCAACACTAACAACAGGCAAAATGTCAGCCCAACAATAATCACATATCCCGTTCTCGCCGATAACGCAAGAGATGCAAGAACCAGATATATACCAATAATAACGAAAACCACCTCAGCTAACTTCAAATCCTCCCATCGACGCAGCAGCATATAGAAACCAAGAATCGCAAAAAGAGCGTGGAGACCAGATAAACTATCCCCTCCTCCAGATGTCAACCCCGGAGACCTGATACCCATATCAACGAAATACTGCCCTTTTTCAGTTAACGGAATAACACTATATAGAAGTGAGGCGACAGTATCAGAAAAGAAAACCAGCATCATGATAATAGAGTGAAGAACACCAGAATAAAAAAGGTGCCAGGTTAAGTTCGAGGTAGAACTCTCACCATATGTCTTGTCATAAATCGAGGAAAGCCCACACCCCGCTATCAGAATAAAAAAACCAGAAAATACAGAATAGTAAAAATCCCGATCAAATATTCCATGAAAAAAGCTGGAAATAAACGCGTAACCCAAGAGAATAAGCAGCGCCATTAAAGGCAGCATCACAAGCTTAGCCAATCTAAGTGATTTAAAAATTGACAAAATACCGAACACAGAAAGTACTACAACAACAAAATATGGCAGATAAACTGTTACACCCAGAAGCCTTATAAAAGGCGCATAGATGAAAAAAAACAATAACGGGAAGGTAGCCAAAAACCTCACGTTAGTATCTCCGCCGGTACACCAGATAGCGACGGCGGAGGCGCATTCCATTGAACCTCAGAAACCTGACGAATACGCTCTGCAGTCTGCTATACCGCTTACTGTATTCCCATGCTTTAAACTGCTCCTGTACTGGCCCAGACAATACATCCAGCCACGTCTCCCGCGTTTTCCGCCTGTTGAATTTCTCAGATGCTTGCTTACCAGCACCCACCAGAGAGCTCCAATTGTCACCATCCTGAAGCCAGGAGATAGCGTTCAATAGCTGCGTCTGATCGGAAACCTGCAGATAATCAATGCCCGGTTTACCGACCTGTTCGTACGCGGAATCCATCCCTCCAACAAATGGCACCCCGGCAGCCCAAGCATTGAACAGCTTGGTCGGGGGCTTCTCAGGATGTTTCTTACCGTTAAGATCTCTCACAGCAACCAACACGTCGACGTCAGAAAAATCGTTCCATCTATGAGGAGACAACATAGAGATTCGCACCGGCCGTGCAAAAGCCGCTTGCTCTATCACGCGATTCAACTCAATGGAATTTTCTGGGATACCCGCGAATGCCACATTAAAAATACAATCGGGGTCAGGGGCCAGAGATGGCCGAGGGATCAGCCCTGGTTGGTCCCAATGGGGAACCCAATAATCTGCCTTACTCACAAGCTGGTTATGGTTCTGAACCAGACTACAGTTACCCGGGAAATAGACGCGCCTATCTGCAACCACAACAGCCACAAAAAATAAGTCTTTGTTTTGCAAATGAACGTAGTCATCAGCATGCATCACATTGACTTTCTGAGAGTCTGCAACTGCTGAGGCCGAAACATCGTAGCCCGTGTCCCTGAGCTCAAAGTAAGTTTGCACTAGCCAAGCCCACTCGCTTCGAACAAATTTGTGCCAATTTTCATGCACACTGCCGGTTAGCTCGGCCCACCCCGTAAACTCCGTACGGTCGGACATCACGAAATGAATACCCGCCATACCTTTAAACCGCCCTTTTATTGATCACATAGATCTTAGAACACAAAACAAAAATTGCCTGTGCAGCCAGGCAAGCCAGCGCACCAATGGCGCCTGATGTTGGCACTACCAGCCAAAACCCTACTAACAACAACCCATTTGCTATCAATAGTATTAGCAGGTTGGCTTTAATGTATCCGAGCGCTATAAAAAGCGAATGAACGGGAGTGAAAATGTTGTCCAGGCTTTTTACTGCAACTGCAAACAAGAAGAGAGCCCATACAGCTCCGTAGTCGGAACCCAACACCAAAGGCACCAACGAAGGTAAAAGTGGCCAAGAGACCAGAACCAACACGGCAGACACCGCCGTTAATAACATCGATGACCTCAAGGTTATTCGAACCGCTCCTGCACGGTCCCTCTTAGCCAGCATTTTCGACTGAACGGGGTAGACTGCCTGGTACATTGGAGAAGATACTTTTCCTACAAGCGCCATTCCTTGGCGAGCAATTTTGTAAACGCCAGCAGCACGTTCTCCAGCTAAAAGGCCAACGATCACAACATCAAACTCTTTTGCTGGTAAGTCAGCGGCTACTGCAACGTTCGTCCAAACCATAAATCGAATGACTTCAGCCTCAAGCCCAACACCCTCAGAAAAGATTTTCAGGTTATAGCGGGCTCTGAACTTAAAAAATGCCATCAGCGTGAGGCCAAATTGCATCAGAATTTCTGTGGCGGCCCAAACTGCAAGAAAACCCAAGATTCCCCAATCTAGATATACGCCGACTAAAACAAGCGCGAGTTTGACTATGGAAGCTACGAGTTGAACATAGACTTGCCCCCAATAGTCCTCCAACAGCCGAAAAATCCCGATGGCGCTTCCAGAAATCTTTGAACCAACAACCAGTCCGAAGATTGCACCCGCAAAACGGGTATCAGCAGACCATTCCATCCAAAATCCAAGAAGGTAGATCGATAAGCAGGCAACTCCCGCACCGATCAACGCCGTAATCACATCAAAAAGGAAACAGCCGGCGACAAGACGTGGCAAACCACCGCCTTTTTTCGAATTATCATCAACCAGTTCACTCCCGAAGCGCACAATCGCTTGCCAGCTTTGAAAGTTAACCAACCGATCAATTACCAAAACAGCACTGGTACACAGAGCAAATATCCCGAAAACGTCAGGCCCCAACTGGCGCGCAACGAGGATGAACGAAATAACCGCCATAATGGAAACCAGCATCCCACCAGAGAACAGAATGGATGCATTAGAGACCAGCGCTTTCAATGCGGAACCAGAAGAGGTATTTCCCGGATTCTGTAACAAAATGGTTGGGCCTCGAACCACGGTTAGAACAGGTCAACAGGTGGAATAGTGTTACGTTAGGGGCGCGATTGTACGCCAATCAGAGGGCAAACTCAGTTACCAGGAGTAAAGGTACGCCCCAGAAAGCGAAAAGCCGGCAAACGCCGGCCTCGATCACTCAAGCACCCAAGGCTACTAATGCCCAGCCCGCCTCCGAAACAAAACCAACAACCGCCAAACATGGCTCAAAGACCAATCATAAACCGCGAACAGGCCCACAAACGCGGTAAACATCAGCCATTCAGCCACATCAAAATACTCGCCCGCCAGACCAATACCGGCGAACACCAGGGCAACAATCGTAATCATCAGTAATGCTTCGCGGTCTGAGAAACCGGCGCGCATGAAGATATGGTGCAGGTGCTCTCTGTCTGGCTTCATCAACGACTGCCCCTTGCGGGCACGGCGCACCATAATGGCCACCATATCCATCAGCGGAATGGCAATAATCCAAAGCGCGGTTACTGGCCGCATGGCCATCTCCCCTGGCTGGGTGGCGTTCACCAGCAGCCAAACCACGGCAAACCCGATAAACATAGAGCCCGCATCGCCCATAAAGATCCGGCAACGGAACGGGGGAATGCGCAGGTTCGCCATCATATAGGGTACCAACGCACACGCTATCGCAATGGCCAGCACGAGCTCTGCGTTAAAACGGGCGTCTGCCATAAACACAAATGCCAGCGAGACCAACGCCACCAGCGACAAGCTGCCAGCCAGGCCGTCGATGCCGTCTACCATATTGAATGCGTTGGTAGCGCCAATCACCGCCGCGATGGTTACCCAGGGCCCCAGATAACCAAGCGAAATCTCGCCAAAGCCAAACAAGTCACCGAACGTGGTCAACGAAATGCCGGAACCGAAGGTGAGCACAGCCCCCAACACCACCTGCACCGCCAGCCGAAACTTGGCCGGCAAATCACGGGCATCATCCACGGCACCCACCATCACCAGCAAGGCGGCGCATACCAAAAAAAGGCTGTGGGCACTCGCCACCGGCATCCATATCAGCCAGGCAACACCAAAGCCCACAAACGCGCTTAAACCGCCGATTAACGGAACAGCGCCTTTATGCAGCTTACGGTGATCTGGTTGATCGAGGAGTTTCACCCTCTGCGCCACCGGGCGCAGAACGATCATAGAGAGGAGTGCAAAAAATCCAGCCAGAAGGCCGGTAGAACTAGCCGCTTCCATGTGAGGTCTCGATAAGAACGTTGAAGCTACCGCGAATCCGGCAGTCACAATTGCCGAACTAAACAGTAACTACTTTACACCATATTCACGAAGGGGAAACGCAAAGCCAGGTGATTTCACGAACTTTAACGCAACCGCCTGGCGCCAAGCGCCACCTCGTAACGGAACAACCTGAGCAAGCGCCATACATGCTGCAAAGACCAGTCGTATGCCGCAAACACCGCCAGGAACACCGCAAACATTACCCACTCCGCCACACCCAGGGCCTCGCCAATCAGCCCGAAGGCGGCCATCAGCACGGCCACAAACGTAATCACCAAAAGCGTTTGCCGCTGGGTAAAGCCCGCCCTCAAAAAAATATGATGAAGGTGTTCTTTATCAGGCAGCATCATCGACTGCCCCTTTCGGGCACGGCGGATCATAATCGCGACCATGTCCATCAGCGGCACCGCGATAATCCACAACGCCGTGACCGGCCGCATAACAGCCTGCTCCCCTTGGGTGGCGCAAATTAGCAGCCACACCACGGCAAACCCGATAAACATAGAGCCGGCATCACCAAAAAACACCTTACCGCCGCGGTCCAGCACCTGAAGATTGGCCAACAGATACGGAATCAGCGCCACTGCTATCCCGATGGTCAGCAACAGCTCCTGCGTGTGCGCCCCGGAAGCACTGAATAGATACGCCAGCGCCAACAAAGTGACCAGGCTCAGCGAGCCTAGCAACCCATCAATGCCATCTACCATATTGAACGCATTGGTGGCACCAATCACGGCTGCGATGCTAACGAGAACACCCAAGGTGCTGCCCAGCACAACCGGCCCCATTCCTAACAAGTCACCCAGGTTGACCAGATACTGGCCAGAACCCAACACAAGAACCGCCCCTACACACACCTGCACACCCAACCGAAACTTTGCCGGCAGGTCCCGAGCGTCGTCCAGAACACCAACACATACCAACACACCGGAACACAGTAAAAACAGAAAAAGTGATGGGCCTAGCGGAGCAAACAGAACCAGCGAAACGGCGCACCCCAAGTACGCACTTAACCCACCAACCAGGGGAACCTGGCCAGTGTGTACTGTACGTTCGTTAGGGGTATCTAACAGCCCAAGGTTGGGGGCCAAAGACCGAAAGGCAGACAAGGAGAACATGGCAAGCAGAGCGCCGACCAACCAAACAAACGAAAAATTAGCCACCGCAGCCTCCGTGCTTGTTAACTAGACGACATGTAATTTTATAGCACAGTTTATATTATGCCAACATTATTTCGTTACAATGACACTCCGGGAGGATTTGTGCAACGATGGAATTCGCGCTTTGCACCCACCCGATCAAAACTCCCAAACCAAAGGGATCAACCCAATCGCCACACTTGCCACCAACAACGACAACGGCGTACCAATCCGAACATAATCCGTAAACCGATAACGGCCTGGGCCATACACCATGAGATTCGTCTGATACCCCAGCGGGGTGATGAACGAAGCCGATGCCGCAAACATCACCGCCACTGCAAAGGGCAAAAAATTCACTCCCAACTGCTCAGACACCGCCAGTGCAATCGGAAACATCAACACAGCCGCCGCATTATTGGTGATGACTTCCGTGAATATCGCCGTCAGCACGTACACCAAAGCCAGCGCCAACCAAGGCGTTAACGGCCCGAATCCCAGCAAACCGCCAGCAACCCACTGTGCTGCCCCGGTTTCCGTCATCGCATTGCCCAGTGCAAAAGAAGACGCAATCACCACCAGCACCGGTAAATCCACGCTGCGGCGGGCGCGGCTGGCTGTAAGGCAACCACTGACTATCATCGCGCCTGAAGCCAAAAAGGCAGCTTCCAGAATCGATAAGAGCCCAGATGCGCTGAGCAGTACCATCACGGCCAGAATACCCAGCGCTCGCGGGGCCTTATGAAAATCAGGCGGGGTGGAGTCGTTTAGAGCGCTCACCAACAAAAAATCTCGCCGGAACCGATACTGCTCCGCAAACTCATGGCTGGCCTCCAGCAGCAGCGTATCGCCCATGCGGAAGGTGATATCACCCAGCTTTCCGGGCACGCGCTTGCCCTCTCGGGACACAGACAGAATCACCGCATTAAAACGAGTCCGAAACCGGCTATCCCGAATGGTTTTATTCAATGCCGGGAATTCAGGCCCCAACACCACCTCAACCAGGCAGCGCTGATGATTCTTGATCTCCAGCTTGTGAACACTGCCATTAGCTGGCTTTAACCCCTGAATTCGGCGCAACTCACTGGCGCATTCCGGGGCACCAACAAAGTAAAGCTTATCCCCCGGCTGCAAGGTACGGTCTGGCTCCACGGCGGTAATCAGCCGACCACCGCGGTCAATTTCCGTCAGATAACCGTATGTCAGGGCCCGCAAACCGGCCTGGGCGATGGTTTTGCCCACCAAAGGCCCGGGGCTCTCCACCTCAACCTCCACACCGTACTCGCGCACCTGGTCGAGCTCTTCACTCAAACCGCCCCGGTCGGGCAGCAACCTGTGACCTACCAGAATCAGAAACGCTCCACCAATCACCAGCAGGGGAACACCCACCCAGGCTAGCTCGAACAAGCCCAGATTAATCCCCAACCGGCTCTGCAACATACCATCAACCACCAGGTTGGTGCTGGTGCCAATCAACGTACAGGTACCGCCCAGAATCGCTGCGTAGCTTAGCGGCAACAATAATTTGGAAGCCGGAATGCCCAGGCGCTGCGCCCAATCCTGAATGGCGGGAATAAACATGGCCACCACGGCCGTATTGTTCATAAAGCCACTCAGTACGCCCGTGGGTGCAATCATTCGCAACTGCGCGGCCCGTTGGTTTTTTGGGTGACCCAGCAACAACCGGGCGATCCACTGCACCGCCCCGGTTTCCTTCAACCCGGCGGCCACCACATACAACGTGGCAATGGTGATCACCCCTGGGTTTGCAAATCCAGCCAAGGCATCCACCGGCCCCAACACCCCAAATACCAACAACAATGCCAGTGCCGCCATCAGCACCAGGTCTGCAGAAACACGCGTCAGCGCCAGGGTACCCAACACCCCCACCAGCATCATCAGCGTAAAAACACCCTGCCATTCCATGCGTTCAGCTACTCCAATTTGGGGTCAGACCCCAAGACATTTCGAGGTGCCAAATGTACTGGGGTCTGACCCCATTATTTGCTTGCGATTAATTCGCGTTCTAACAGATAGTCGATGAGGGAGTTCACGCACTCGTCTACCGTATTGCGGGAGGTATCGAGGCGGATTTCTGGGTGTGAAGGCACTTCGTAGGGGGAATCAATGCCGGTGAAGTGCTTGATTTCGCCGGCGCGGGCTTTCTTGTAGAGGCCCTTGGGGTCGCGCTCTTCACAGGTATTCATTGGCGTATCCATAAACACTTCAATGAATTCGCCGGCCGGGAACAGCTTGCGCACCATGCGGCGTTCGCTGGTGAAGGGGGAAATGAAGGCGCTCATGACGATCAGGCCCGCGTCGGCGAAGAGTTTGCACACTTCACCTACCCGGCGGATGTTTTCTACCCGGTCGTCGTCGGAAAAGCCCAGATCGCTGCACAGGCCGTGGCGCACGTTATCACCGTCCAGCAGGAAAGTGTGGTAACCGCGTTCGTGCAGGGCGACGTCCAGGGCGTTGGCGATGGTGGATTTGCCAGAGCCACTCAGGCCGGTGAACCAGAGCAGGCAGGGCTTCTGGTTTTTGTTGGCGGAGCGCTCGGCGCGGGTGATTTTGTGGTCGTGCCAGACTATGTTGTTCAACTTCTGATTCCTTTAGCTTTGGTGTTTGCCGCTGGCAGAGGGGTGGGGTCTGACCCCGAGGGGTCAGACCCCTTTGTAGCCTGCTAGATTGTTTTACAGCCCCACTCGGGATAGTTCTCGCGAATGAACTTATTCAAGTTCCGCTCCGCCTCCGAATACTCCCGCTTAGGCAGCTCCCCAGAAGCATCCAGCGCCCGCTCCACCATTCCAGCGGCCACCGTCACGTTGGTTAGCCTGTCGATCAGGATAAACGCACCAGTACCCGGATGGTTCTGATAGCCCTCAACCACCACCGGCTCAGACAACTCCACATCGCACAGACCAATGGCGTTCAGTTCCAGCCCGCCGCCTACGCTGGTATTGCGCTGCAAGGTATTTACATCCACCTCTTCCAGCACCTTGTTCACAAAGCAGCCAGTCACTTTGGTGCCGATTTTGATGCCGTATTCCCGGCCGGGTACCAACGCCGTCTCGTTCATCCAAACCAGGTGAGCAGCAAAACGTTGGCCCATTTCCGGCTGCTGGTTGGCGTGCACCAACAAGTCGCCCCGGGAAATGTCGATTTCATCTTCCAGGGTGATGGTTACCGCATCCCCAGGCCAGGCACGGGGAATCTCGCCTTCATAAGTGTGGATACCCTTCACCCGGGACGTCTTGCCAGACGGTAGCACCGCCAACTGGTCACCCTTGTGCACCACACCACTGGCCAAGGTGCCGCAATACCCGCGGAAGTCCAGGTTCGGGCGGTTCACAAACTGCACCGGGAAGCGGAAATCTTCCACGTTCTGGTCTTTGCGCAGCTCAACCTGTTCCAGAATGGTCATCAGCGTTTCGCCGGTGTACCAGGGCGTCTGTTCGCTGCGGTTCACCACGTTGTCGCCGTTCAGGGCCGAAATAGGCACATAATAGACATCCTGAAGCCCCAGCTGGTCCGCCAGTTTCTGGTATTCAGTGCGAATTTCGTTGAACCGCTCTTCACTGAATTCCACCAGGTCCATCTTGTTGATCGCCACCACAATGTGCTTCAGGCCCAGCAAGCTGACTATAAAGCTGTGCCGGCGGGACTGGGTGAGCACGCCTTTACGGGCGTCAATCATTACCACCGCCAGATCACAGGTAGAGGCACCCGTGGCCATGTTGCGGGTGTACTGCTCGTGGCCCGGGCAGTCGGCGATGATGAATTTGCGCTTGTCAGTGGAAAAATACCGGTAGGCCACATCAATGGTAATGCCCTGCTCCCGCTCAGAAGCCAGGCCGTCTACCAACAGGGCCAGGTCCAGCGCCTCTCCCGCATTGCCCTGGCGTTCGTTATCCTTGTGCAACGCCGCCAGGTGGTCTTCAAAAATCAGCTTGGAATCGAACAACAGCCGGCCAATCAACGTCGATTTGCCATCGTCCACACTGCCACAGGTTAAAAACCGCAGCAGGTCTTTGTTCTCGTGCTGGTCCAGGTACGCGAGGATGTCTTTTTCAATCAAAACCGATGCGTGCGACATTAGAAATACCCCTCCCGCTTCTTCTGCTCCATGGATGCTGCACCGTCGTGGTCAATCACCCGGCCCTGGCGTTCAGAGGTGGTGGTTAGCAGCATTTCCTGAATGATGTCCGGCAAGGTCGCCGCCTCAGACTCCACCGCGCCGGTCAACGGGTAACAGCCCAGGGTACGGAAGCGCACCATTTTCATTTCTGGCGTCTCGCCCGGCTCCAGCGGCATGCGGTCGTCGTCCACCATGATCAGTGTGCCGTCGCGCTCCACCACCGGGCGCTCGGCTGCGTAGTACAGGGGAACAATGTCGATATTCTCCAGATAGATGTACTGCCAGATGTCCAGCTCTGTCCAGTTGGAGAGCGGGAACACGCGAATACTTTCGCCCTTGTTCACCTTGCCGTTATAGAGGTTCCACAACTCCGGGCGCTGGTTTTTCGGATCCCAGCGGTGGAACTTGTCGCGGAAGGAATACACCCGCTCCTTGGCACGGGACTTCTCCTCATCCCGCCGGGCACCGCCAAAAGCCGCATCAAAACCATACTTGTCCAGCGCCTGTTTCAGCGCCTGGGTTTTCATCACATCGGTATGCTTGGCACTGCCATGGGTAAACGGCCCTATGCCCTGCTCCACGCCTTCCTGGTTGGTATGAACAATCAGCTTCATACCCAGCTTCTCGGCCATTTTGTCCCGGAAGGTGATCATCTCCCGAAACTTCCAGGTGGTGTCTACATGCATCAGCGGAAACGGCGGCTTGCCCGGGGCGAAAGCCTTCATGGCCAGGTGCAGCATGACCGCGGAGTCTTTGCCGATGGAGTACAGCATCACCGGGTTATCAAACTCGGCGGCCACTTCGCGAATAATATGAATCGACTCCGCCTCAAGTTGTTTGAGGTGGGTTTTCTTGGGGGGGGTTAAGGTCATTTCTGGATCCGTAAAATGAATTGAATTCTCGAAGGCTACAAAGGGGTCTGACCCCGAATGGGGTCAGACCCCACCCTTCTCTCGCGCCTATCTCCAAAAGTTAGCCATAACGCCAACAAACGCATCCAGCTGCGCCGCCGGCAAGTCATTAATCCCGGCCGCCGCCTTACGCCCGCCGCCCGTCGGAAACTGCCGCGCCACTTCATCAGCCCCGGAACGGTTATTCAGCGGTGCACGAATACTCACTAGATAACTATCAGTGGCTGTATCAGTCACAATCGCACAGGCTTTGCCAGGATTACGGTTGGCTAGTTCATTGCCTAGCACGCCGCTCACTCGCCTTGCCCAAGCCTCATCGGGCAGCTTAATCACCAAAGAGGTGTCCGTTTCATTTAGCACCGGAGCAGCCAAGCCTTTGGCCATGTCCTCCGCATAACCATCCCGCAGCTTCTGCCAGGCAGCAGGCTCAGAGGCAATCAAATCCAGTGGGTCGTCAAACTGCACAAACGCCCGGTATAAATCCGCTGGGTGAAAGTGCAAATCCTCCACCGTGGCGCCATAACCGTTGTAATTAATGCACACACCCAAGGTTTTGAGGGCCTCGGTTTGCTCTGTACTTAAGCCAGCGTTTACCGCAAGCTCTTCACCCACCGCATTCAGGTTATCGCCAAACGCCGCTGCAATGGCCCAGTTATGAAAGCGGCCACCCAAATGCTGATCCACCAGCAAACTAGTGCAGGTGGTGGGCTGGGTATCAATCAGCGCGGCAAAATTCGGGTGGTCCGGCAGGCTATCCCCGGGAAAGTGATGGTCGATATAAAACACCGAACAGCCAGCAGCCAAAAGGCCATCCACAGCCTCCCGGTTTTTTTCCAGGCTCACATCCAGAATATTGACCTGTGCGCGCAAAGCGGCCATCGGTACCCGCTTTGCCAAAGCAATGTCGCGCTTTACACCGGTTATCAAGGCGGAATCAATCGGCTCTGCCAGCCGCAGCTGAATCAGTGCACAAATTCCGTCGGCATCGCCGTTGAATACATCGAAAGTTTTCATAATGTCTGCTTTTCAATAGTTTCTGCTGTAATCTGCGCCAAAATCCGTGAACAAGCTGCTCCATCCCCATACGGGTTATGGGCCATGCTCATCCGCCGGTAAGTTACCTTATCCGTTAACAATCTGTGTAAACGCTCGCAAATGCGCTCTACATCGGTACCAACCAGCTCCACAGTGCCGGCGTCTACAGCCTCCGGCCGTTCAGTGGTGTCACGCATCACTAGTACAGGCTTACCCAAGGAAGGTGCTTCCTCCTGAATACCGCCAGAATCGGTCAGGATCAGGTAAGAACGGCTCATCAAATACACAAACGGCAGGTAATCCAGGGGCTCGATCAAGTGGACATTATCCAGACCACTCAGCAGCCGGTTGACGGGCTCACGCACGTTAGGGTTCAAGTGCACCGGGTACACAATGTCTACCTCCGGAAAAGCTCGGGCGGTTCGGGCCAGCGCTTCACATATGCGCTCGAACCCACCACCAAAACTCTCCCGGCGATGACCGGTTACCAGCACCACACGCCTCTCTGGATCCAAGAACGGAAAGTTCTGCGCCAGCGAGTCAGCCAGCTCCGCGTCTGCGTCAAAACGCTCCACAATTTTGAACAGAGCATCGATCACCGTATTGCCTGTGACGTGTACCGCTCTACCCTCAATACCCTCAGCTAGCAGGTTATCCGCCGATTTTTGTGTGGGGGCAAAATGCACAGCAGCCAACGCGCCGGTCAGTTTCCGGTTGGCTTCCTCCGGCCATGGGGAATACAGGTTCCCCGTGCGCAGGCCCGCTTCCACATGTCCTACCGGAATTTGTTGATAATAAGCCGCCAGCGTGGCGGCGAAAGTGGTGGCGGTGTCCCCGTGCACCAAAACTAGCTCCGGCTTTGCATCTGCCAGAACACCGCGCATCCCCTGCAGAATCCCGGCGGTTACATCCGTCAAATCCTGCCCTGGCCTCATAATATTGAGGTCGTAATCTGGCGCCAGCTCAAATAACGAAAGCACCTGATCCAACATCTCCCGGTGCTGGCCGGTAACGCATAGAACAGATTCAAACCGCTCATCTTCCTGAAGCGATAACACCAACGGCGCCATTTTGATGGCCTCTGGGCGCGTGCCGAATACCGTTAATACTTTCAAAACAAACTCCCCGTCAGGCCCGGCCGCTGGCGACTACGTCAATCACAAACCCTTCAGGCCTCGCAGAAAAATCCAGCCCCCGGAACTGCTTGTGGCCAACCAACACTACACAGATATCTGCCTGGGTGATTCCCTCTTCCGCAGATACCAACGCGCCGTTCTCCAAACACTCAGGCAACTCCTGAATATTAGGTTCCACGAGTAATAAGGGCCCAACCAGCTGTTGCTGCAGTTTTTCGGCAATGGCCAGTGACGGGCTTTCCCGAAGATCATCAATATCCGGTTTGAACGCCAGCCCAAAGAGCGCAACTGTAACGTCCTTAGCTGTATTGCCGGGATTTTTCAGCAAGAAGTCGCCCACTGCGGCTTTCACTTTGTCAATCACCCATTGAGGCTTTCCGTCGTTCACCTCTCTCGCGGTGCGAATCAACCTTGCCTGCTCCGGGGTCTCGCTCACAATAAACCATGGGTCTACCGCTATACAGTGCCCACCAACACCCGGGCCAGGTTTAAGGATATTCACCCGTGGGTGTCGGTTGGCCAGTGCAATCAGCTCCCACACGTCAATATCCAGCTTATCGCAAATCAGCGACAGCTCATTAGCGAAGGCAATATTGACATCGCGGAAGCTGTTTTCAGTAAGCTTCGCCATCTCTGCTGTGCGGGCATTGGTGACTACACACTCACCTTCCACGAACATCTCGTACAACTTACACGCTGCGGTAGAACAAGCGGTGGTCATTCCGCCGATTACCCTGTCATTCGCTACCAACTCGCGAATCACATGCCCCGGTAACACTCGTTCCGGGCAATGGGCAATTCGAATATCTGACTGTTCGCCATGGCTCTGAGGAAACGTCAAGTCAGGCCGTGCTTCGGCCAACCAAGCTGCCATTTGTTCCGTAGCTCCCACCGGGGAGGTCGATTCCAGAATCACCAGATTCCCCTTGGCTAACACTGGCGCAATTGCCTTGGCAGCAGACTCAATGTACTTCAAATCTGGCACACGGCTTTTACCTTCGTCAGCTTTGAACGGCGTAGGCACGGCCACCAGGAACGCATCGGCCGGTTCTGCTTTCAGCGTGGCTCTCAGATAACCTTCCTTTACAACCGCACGAACAATCATGTCCAGGTCTGGCTCAATAATGTGTATCTCGCCTTTGTTGATGGTATCCACCACCTTTTGAGTGACATCCAGGCCAACGACATTACATTTACGCGAGGCAATAACCGCAGCAGTAGGCAGGCCTATGTAGCCAAGGCCAACAACACAAATCTTGGAGAAGTCCATTCCGGTAACTCCTGACTAACGGAAATGAAGGGAAAAACGAAGAGAGAAACAAAGTAAACGGGAAAGGCGCGGAAGCTTACAAACGGTTTAACGCAACCCGCATCAGAAAGCGCACCAAATGAATCTGACGCTTGATACGCGTTGGCTCTTGCAGCAGGCGATAAAGCCACTCAAGGTGATGCTCAACCCACCATGAGGGAGCGCGCTGCACCTGGCCGGTATACACATCAAAACTCCCCCCCAGCCCTTGGTAAACTGCGGGGTGTCGGCCCTGCATCTCCTCCATCAACAACTCTTGGCGGGGAGACCCCATTGCTACAAACACCACATCCGGCTTCTTCGCCGTGATGTCGGCAATCAGCGCCTGCTTGTCTTCTTCGCCCTTTAGGTACCCATTGCGGTGCCCAAGTATGCGAATACCGGGAAACTCAGCTTTCAACTGTGCCACGGCCTGGCCAATAACCGACTCTTTACCACCAACCAGGTAAAAGCTCTTTTCCCGATAATGGCTGCGAATAATATCCAACCACAGCTCGCAGCCCGGAATCTTTACCACATCCCGAAGGCCCTTTTTCTTCAAACCCATCACCGCGCCAAGGCCGTCGGGGTAACCGACATTCCTGTTAATAATGGAACGCGTCTGGTCGGTAGCGTGCAGAAGCTTCTCTGCATTTACCGCTACTAGAAGGCTGCGGTTCTGGAAGGCATATTCAATCAGGGCTTGGCGGGAAGTTGGTGCAAAGACCCTAACGCCGTTTAGTTTGTCACTGTCCATGTTGCTCCAACAGATAATAGCTTAGGGCATTAAACATAAAAGCGTTGCTCCACCTCATATAAGGGATCTTGGAGCTCACGCCCTTCTTGAGCTGGTAGTAGAAATAACCTTTTGGCGATTGCATATTCGCGACAGTCCACTGCGCAACGCTCTCACACAACGCAGCATTACCCTGCCAACAGTCCATTTGGCTGAGCGTAACCCACAACTGCCCAGGACAGTGAATATCAATCGGGTAGGTTTTGTTGTGGTAGTACTTTGGCGTTCCATCTGGAAGGAAGAAGTTTTCAAGATAGAACTTCAACCCTTTGTCCAGATGAACCTTGTAGGCGTTGTCTCCACACAACCGGGTGTAGTGTGATATTGCGTCCAGGTTGTAACCGGTATGAAAGCTATCAATCCACGACTGTACTGGGAGTAACCCATACACCCAGGAGCCATCCTTCGCCTGGCCTTCACAGGCGGCATTGACGATCTGCCGGGCAACGGTTTTGTACTCTTCGTTGCCGGTGTAGTGATAACAATAACTGAGCAGTTTGGCGCCCAGTAAAGAGGCGTTATAGACCGTATCGTTTCCTGGCAGCGGGCTGTAGGAGAGCATAAAACCGCCTTTATGCTCCGAGCGGTGCAAATCCTTAAGTACAAAATCGGCAGAGGACAAGGCTGTACTTAGATATAGATTGTTACCAGTAATCTCATACGCCTCAAACAACGCACTAGCACAAAAGGTTGTCGCCACTACTGTCGGAGTGTGGGCAGGGAACAGGAACAACCGGCGCGCCTGCCAATCGAAGTTATAGCCCCAACATGCTCCTGAGTATCCCGGGCTTTGCAACGTCATTAAAAGCCCGCCAACCTCATCAATTTTGCTGCGTAGTTCTTCAAGACTGCCAAAGCGCGTGTCGCCCTGCTCTGCAAGCCGGTACAAGTTACAGTAGCCATTCAAAAACAGCCCAACACCCTTGGCGTTATGTTGCTTGGGCACCAACAGCAGTGGCCGTAAGTTAACTGGCGAGCGCTTGCACAATTGAATCAGCACCAAACGTGCAATATCCCAGCGCTTGAACGGGGTGGCCTGAAAGATGGCGGAATTCAGGCCATCATACGGGTCCCAACCTTTATAATTCTCGGCCTCACAGTAATCCCGCAGGCGAGTAAAACTCTCCTCAATCATTTACAGAGACCACCTGGCTGCCATTCCGAAGTGACTCCAGAACCAGAAATGAAGTTTTGGTCACAGCGTAAATATCCTCAAAGGGAATCGGACTTGAGCCATCCTTCAGCAGTGAGTCAATAAATGCGCCAACCATGTCATGTTGGCCTTTGTTCTGATTCCAGAGCTTTTGGCGCATTACCTTACCCTTACCGTATATGCGAAGTGCCTTGAAATCCTCGAGAACAGCGGTGCTGCCAGACGCGAATACCTCAAGATATTCCTTCGGCAGATCCTTAGGTCCATTGGCATAGTATGCCACTACCCCGGTCGAGCCATTCTCGAACTGGATGCTGATATTAACGGTATCGTTCAGGCCGCCAGGATCTGGCAGCGCCATGGCTGAAACCGCCTTCGGCAGACTGCCATTAAGGTAAGTGAGCAGGTCAATAAAGTGACAAGCCTCACCGATAATCCTGCCACCGCCCACTTCCATATCCTGAATCCAGCTGTCTGCCGGAACGCTCCCGGCGTTAACACGATAGATCATCGACATGGGGCCAGAGCCAAGGCGGGACTTAATGGTCTGTACATGAGGAGAGAAGCGGCGATTGAAGCCCACCATAACAGCCTTGCCGGAACTTGCACGCAGATCGGCAATTTCCTCCAGCTCCGCCATGTTTAAGCAGAGGGGCTTCTCAACAAACACGTTCTTGCCAGCAGTAAGCGACTTCATCACATAGTCAGCGTGGGAATCGTGCCGCGTTGCAATAAATACCGTATTCGTCTGCTCCGCAAGAATCTCAGCCTCTTCCGAGGTACAGAACGAAAAACCGTACTTCTCTGCCACACGCTTGGACGTAGTGCCAGAGTTAGAAATAACACCGACCCGCCTTACTTCAGTGCGATCCGGTATATTCGGCAAGAGATGGCTCTGCGCATAACTACCAGCGCCAATAAACGAAACGCTCACCGCTGCCTCCGGAGAGCCTGCTTCCCCCCCTACACGAACGGCTCCCCGAACCACCGGCTTGGAGGTGTCGTAACGCAGCACGATGCCAATATACGGTTCTGACTTATTCGCGATAATATCAAACGCCTTGGGAGCATCCTCAAAGGCAAACTCATGGGTGGTCAGGCAATCGAGAGGCATCAAGCCCTTCTCAATTAGGCGTTGAAATGCCTCCATATTTCGCTTTTCTGTCCAGCGCACATAGGCAAGTGGATAGTCGACCCCTTTTTCTTCGTATTGTGGATCATAGCGGCCAGGGCCATAGGAGCAGGCCATACGCAGCTCCAGTTCCTTTCTATACCAATGGGGATCTCGCTCAAACCCCGTAGGGACCGCGCCAAGTACAACCACACAGCCTTTTTTTCGGGCTATCGCACCCGCAAAGTTAATGGGATCGTTGCTATGAGTGGCTGCAGCAATGATGACGGCATCAGCGCCATTTCCGTAACTCGCGGCATGGATTTTATCCTCAACGCCTGGTGCGTCCCGGGTAAAGGCATGGTCGACGATACCATTCGCCAATGCGTGATCCACTGAAGACTGAAGCACGTCGACACCGATCACATGCACACCGGAGGCCCTGAGGATCATACAGGCAAGTTGGCCCAGCAAACCCAAGCCAATCACCACACAGGTTTCTCCAACACGCAAGTCTGCCTGGCGGACCCCCTGCATAGAAATGGCGCCAAGGGTGTTATATGCGGCATGCTTGAGATTCGCATGGCTGGCCAACTTGACACAGAGATTGAGCGGTACAGCTACAATTTCGGCATGATTTGCATAACCTGCACCTGCGCAAGCTACAAGATCACCCACCTTGAATTCCGTCACCCCTTCACCAACCTCAACCACCTCACCCGCACAGCTATAGCCAAGTGGCGAGTATGAATCCAGTTTCTTCATCACTGCACGGTAGGTCTGCTGGGGCCCTTGGCTTCTGAAGGTATCGATTACTTGTTTAACCTGTTGTGGGCGCTCCTTCGCCTTACCAATGAGACTTTTTCTTGCTGCGGTGACTGTGGAGCCTTCTGTGCCGCCGCTGATAATTGAGTAATGATTTTTTACAAGTATCAACCCAGGGGCAACTTGTGGCACAGGAACATCCTGAACGCCCATATCCCCTGAACCTAGCTTTTGTGTCAACTGATGCATTTCTCATAAACCTCAAGGTAGAACTGTTTGTACAGATCCATGGAGCAGGTCTCTGCCTGATCTGTGGGCCTATCACCAGAAGCTAAGGCAGAAGCTACACTTCTGATGGCAGCATAGAGATCCTCTGCATTTCCAGACCGATACGTAACCGTGCCAGCAGGCCGTGCAACAACGTTAGAGGCAATAACGGGCTTGCCCAGAAATATCGCCTCTCTGATTGTGAGCGCATCACCATCTGTAATAGTTGGCCTTATTACGATATCTGACCGGCGTATAAGCGTGATGAAATCCAGGCTTTTCGGATAAATACAAATAAACTCATCAAGCCCTTCATCCTCGATGGCCCTCTGCGCAGAGTGATAAAGATCATCAGAAGCCGTTACTGTTCCCACCACAAAAAGAATGACAATATTGTCCCCTGCGATTTTGGCTTGACGAGCAACTGCCAGACACTGATCAAGACCATAAAGATCTTTGCCCTCATGTCTAGCCAGGCGATAGGCATTTGCGCAAATTAGAAGAGAACCACGGTGGCGATTAATAAAAGCATCGATTTCATCAGGAAGGTCTCGACTTTCCGCGTCAACGGGAGGAATAAATGCCTCTTTCACTAATGCATCAGCACGCTTCGAAGATGATTTGATATCTGGATTCACACAGATAACTTCATTCGCCAACCGCAAAACAGCATCCGAAAGCAGCTTCTTCAATCCGGAAAACCGATAAGAATGCAGGGTAATTACAACTTTCGCCTGCAGAAGGCAGCAAATCAAAACAAGCAGTATTCGCAGCAGCCAGTTCCCTGAATGAATGTGGACTATATCAGACTGCCATATCTTTCTCAGAACATGTGGAATAGAGTTCGCTTTTCGAATACATATAGACACATCCGTTGCGATCTGCGGTGGGGCGTCGTCGATAAAATCGAAGACGACAATGCCATCTAGCAAGGCCGCTAGGCGGATCATGTGAACATTGATACCACCAACGTAAGAAACAGGACCTATGGAAAGCACATGGATCTTTTTTGGTTTCATCTAGAACCACCAGCTAAACGCCGCGCCAACCTCTGGGGACCTCTTTCTGAGTACACCTTACAGAGCCTCAGGAAGTACCATTTAGTTCGATTGTAGCGAAATCCGACATTTTGTTTCCTGAATCGTTCAAGATCAGCATCAAGATCACCAATATAACGATCGACATACCCAGGAAAGACCTCACGCTTTACCCAATCATAAAGATCGATATCAAGGGAATTGTTCTCGATCACCATCGCCTGTTGATCCGCCGAAAGCTCATTAAACGTAACCTTGGTTTCGCTTTCGGAGTCATTCATGTGCTCATAGTGGAGCCGGTCCGGAACACCGAACATGATACTAGATAAAATTACTAGAGACTTGTCATACGACTCAAACAGGCCCACCATACCGAAATCATCTCTTAACCTACGCTTGGCCAACTCAAGGTCGTCATCGCCAGCTATACGCCTGGTAATAAGGTTGTTAAACCTTCTTTCCTTGAGAAACTCGTCCACAGGCCATTCAACTCCCATCTTATTGACCTGATGGTTGAGATGAGAAAGATAGCGAGCAATAGGATCCCTAAGAAACGTAAAGTAAAAAACAGGCTTATCAAGCTCAGTTTCATAGTTTGCATAGGAGCGAGTCGTATGACCGCCAATCCCTGTGAGTACCGGATGGAAGCGTTGCAACAGACGTAGTTCGCGAGGGGAAAAATAATTACCCGGCTCATTCGACCAATACCACCATGGCTTTAAAACTTCGTAGCCGGGCAGGCAATATCTCAGGGCGTGATGAAGCGACATACCACCGCATTTTTCTAGATGTATATACACAGGAAAAAAATTCATAAAATATCCAAAATTATAGCTCTAGGTACCCAGCGAAACGAATGCAATAGATTACCACTAACGAATCCAACCAAAGATACTAATATTAAAAAGTTTCGAAATGCGATTAACAAAATCCTAGTTATGAAATCGGCTCATACTCAATTCTGATTGAATATGCAGCGATGACCAAAAAAATCACAAAACTATAAACCAAATTAAAGTTCTGTAGAAAGGACAATACTAAATAAGCTGCCAACGAGGACGCCGCAAGCGTCTGATGAATACCACCTAGCCGGCCAAAATACTTCCAGACCTTCCAAATAAACCATAAGAATAACGAAAGTCCCAAAATCCCATTAGTAAGCAACAAGTATAAAAAGCCATTGTGAGGAACTAAACTTAAGCCTATTTCTCGATTCATCCGAGCCTTCTGTTCTGTGTCACCAAGTCCAAAGACTTTTTCAAAGGTGTTGCTCTTCATATAGATATCATAACTCGCCAGAATCAGCCTTCCCCTTCCACTACCAAGCCTTTCAAAAGAGTCTTCTGAGTTATGCAAGCGCTGCCCTAGAATCCTATCCATAAGAACCTGATTATTAGTCACCCAACTACCGGAAAGAAGTCCTACTACTAAAACCAGAGAAACTGTGCGGAAGAACCTTTTTGGATCACTATTCATCAAGCGCCAGATAAAAAAAAGCGCCCCAACTAGCGCCATTGCCAATCCAGTTCTGACATACGTTGATAGCAGAAAATATAAACAAAGAACTAAAACTAGGGAAACCAAAAAACGACTGCAGACCTTTGCGACCCATAAATACATAAGAATCAAAAATGAAAAAGCAAGAGCTGAGGAGGCTGAGTGAGGCGTTGCAAAAAGTCCAACATTAGAAAAGACCTCTGCAGCCCCATAAGCGCCCATATCAAGCTCTTTACCCAGACTTTTCAAAAATCCAAGCTCATACGGAACAAAAGATAGAACAATAAAAAAAGGTATAAAAACAAGTACTTTCCTCAGAACCCGTGAAGGAAGTGAAGCCAAGAAAATACCAACAACGGGGAACAATAGCATTTGCGCCAGCACCCCCAAAAAACCTATGGGGTTAAGGAACCACTCATAATTCAATGGTTGAATAAAAACAAGTAAAATCAGCGGCAAGAAACACTGCAGCTTAATCACACCTCTACTAGACAGCAAGATATAAGTAAGTAGAATTAGAGCAAAACCTACCTTCCACAGGTGGGCAACCTTAAGGCCACTAATTGAAATCGACTCGAAATGCAGGAGCAAAAATAAGAACAATGCGATAGACAGGCCTCTCATCGTTTGCAGAAGACGACTTGATCTTGCCTCCACTCCCCGAGCTTCAACGATTGGCATTCGAGCTAGAGAGATTGCATTATATTTATGCATTAGACCATCTTGTCCATAGAGACTTTTCTCAACGCTTTTTTCAGAAGAAAGAGTGTACACTCGAAAAACACAAAGAAATCTATCATTTCCCTATTCCTCTCTGCAGAATCAAGAATGGGACTATATAAATCCAGAATGCGACCACTATCAAAATACCTCTCAAACCAGCCTCTTGATAACGAAGACCCGCCGGACGAAGATGATACCTCGCGAGCCAGATTAACAAGATCTGATACTCGTTCACTATCCGTGCGGGTAGAGCGACCACGCATAGAGAAGTTTTCCGAGAAGAGCTCTTGGATATTACCCTCATCAACAACAACAGGAAGCTTACTCTCAGCGGTCATTGCGAGCATATAGTTTCCTTCAGCACAGCCCTCCATAAACCCCCTGCCAACACCTAGATTAAGATCTGCCATCGCAAGAAAACGCCGTGCATTCTTTGTGTAACAAGCATCAGATAGCAACACATCTTCTTCGCTCATTATACTTTTTAGATATTCATATAGATCCTGATGTGTTACAGCGCCGATCATTATCAGACGCACAGAAAAGCCATTCTTCCTTAAGACTCTCGCGGATTCGATAGCTCCGACAAAGGCAGGTTTATACTTTTTATCTATCCGTCCAATTCGCATCAAAACAATGTCGTCTTGGGCGACCGCAAGCTGTTCACGAAGTCTCGCAATACCCAGTTCATCTGGCTTCGTGTCAGCGACACGATTTGGCACCCAAGATATAACCTTTTTGCCGTAGGCGATTCTTTTACTTGCCCAATCATAGTCCTTTTTTGAGAAATGGACCTGGTGCGGATTATTAATATAGGGAGTCTTAGGTAAAGGCCCACCCGCCTTTACCTGAATAAACCCAAGACTTTGCTGTGCGGAAATGAGCCTAAAAATCACACCGGCCTTCATGTCAAATGCAACAACAACGTTGGCCCCTGAACTCCTCACCAATTCCTTGATGCCACTGGGGGCCACACAGAAAAAACCGGCGTGATACCTGATGAAAACAACGGATACATCATTAACCGCCAACGTTTTTGGCAAGAAATCACCAACTACAAAAACACTTACCTTATGTTTCTTGCTTAGTTCTCTAGCCGTAGTCAATGCAGAGAAGTAATGCCCACCATACTCATTCATTCCATTAAAAGCAGAAACTGAAATGATCAGATTATGCATACTCTATAACGCCTTAATTTGGCCAAACTGATTAACATAACAGACTTCAACTGGAAGCATTACACCAAGCTGATCTTCAGCGGATGACTTGATAGACTGAATGACGGATATTACGTCTGAAGCGGTTGCATTTCCTACATTAACAATAAAGTTTGCATGAACATCTGGAACTACTGCACCACCTATGCGAAATCCTTTTAAGCCAAGTTTTTCGATAATAGCGCCAGGCGTCCCATACTTGTCATAAAACGCTGGATCACTTTTGAAAACAGAGCCACAATTAGGTAATTTCTGGGGAAACTTCCTTCTGCGAGACGATAGGATGTCTATCATCTCACGCCGCACTAACTTTGGGTCTGGCGCCCTCTTAAAGTCCAGAGCAGCATTCACAATAATCTCGCCATTACGCTGAAACACAGACTCCCGGTAACCAAAACGACACTGATCTGCCTTACGAAAATGCAGGCCACCCGCCTCATCAATACTCGTAACCTCAACAACGGAACTGCCAATACCCTTTCTTTGGCTTCCTCCATTCATGCAAATAAGACCGCCTATCGTGCCAGGTATACCACAAATGTGTTCGGCGCCAGCGAACCCTGCCTTCTGGACTTTTCTAGCAAGGCCCGGCACCCAAGCACCCGCCTGAGCCTGGACAACGCCACAAAGAATATCGACCTTGCTCATACGACTACCGATTTGAATACATGGAACTCTCAGCCCTTCGTCTGAAAACAGTAAATTACTGGTCATACCAATAACGATATGATGAATATTATTCCGATAGAAGTACTGGCGTAACGCCTGAACTTGCTCAGGGCTCTCGGGACGAATAATTACATCAGCGATGCCCCCTATCTTCCAGCGGCTAACATCTACAAGTGATACCGCCCTTAAGACGCCGCCAGGGACTAGCTCTTCAAGGTCTGCAAGCAAAGCTCTGGAGGGCTTCATCATTCAGTACTCACGGATATTCGCCCCAAGACTTCCTAGTTTTTCTAGGAAGTTCACATAGCCTCGGCCTATTTGCCAAGCATCATGAACAATGGTTTCTCCCTGAGCTACAAGGCCACACAAAGCCAACGCGGCACCAGCTCGCAAATCCAGCGCCCTGACTTCGGCACCATGTAGTTCACCGCCATTGCCGCGTATCTTCAACATGTCTCCCTTAACATCATAGGCCAAGCCCATTTTTGCCATCTCTTCGGCATAGCCATAACGCCCCGGGAAACGCAAATCAATTATTCGCGACTCTCCGCGAGCCTTGGCAGCCCAGGCGGCGAGAATCGGCTGTACATCTGAATTTATACCAGGATGAGGGCCAGTACTGATTTCTATCGGGTAACAAGTGCCTCCACGAACAATAAGTGAATTATCGCCCTCATAGAGCTTTGCACCCGCAGCCTTCAGGTGCGCCAACACTACTTCAAGGTCCTCATAAGGAAAGTCGTGAATCTCTATATCACCTTCAGTAATCACTGCCGCCGCCAGCCAAGTTATGGCCTCCATATTGTCGGCGATCACCCGGTGCTCCGCGCCGTGCAAGCCATCCACACCCTGTATTTCAATGTGCTCTTGTCCATGAACGGTGATTTTCGCGCCCATCTTGCTTAACAATGCAATGAGATCAAGAATTTCCGGCCGAATATGCGGATTCCAAATTCGCGTTATGCCCTTAGCTAAGCTGCCAGCTAGAATGGCATTTTCAGTGGCCCCGGTGGAACGAATGGGAAGATAGATATCAACACCTACTAGCCCCCTACTCGCTTCCGCAAAAAGGTAATCACCTTCCTCCCAAACCCGGGCACCAAGTCGCTCCAACAGCATAACGTGCAGATCGTATTTGCGCTCTCCCAGCTTGCACCCCCCGGGCAGCGGCACGGCCCCATGCCCAAAGCGAGCTGTTAAGGCACCAAGAATAAGCAACGTATTGCGGATTGAACGCCCCTCCCATTCAAGGCGGGTTTGCAAATTTTCTACTTCTTTGATCTGAATAGTATCGTCAGCTATCAACAGGGATTGTTTGCCCAGAGCCATCAACATGTCCACATGCACCTGGGCATCAAGCAATTGGGACGGATAGTTACTCAGTCTGATGGTTCCACTCGTCAGGATGCTGGCTGCCAGTAAACGCAACGCTGAGTTTTTTGCACCTGATAGTTGAATCCCTCCAACCAATTTAGACTTATTGAGTGAAATACTTTTCAAACCCCGCTCCTTTCTAGTCTCGATTGTACTGCCTTACCGGGAACACCAACACAGGTAGCTCCACTGGGCACATCGCTCAGCACAACTGAATTGGCCCCTATGATCGCGTTATCGCCAACACTTACCTTTCCCACAATTACCGCACCTGCATATATCACGACATTACTTCCAATAATTGGATAGTTTTGATTCTTCGAGTCCCCTACCCGGGCGCCTCCAAGAGTTACATTCTGAAAAACAGTCACATTCCTGCCAATGATCACACCCCCACCAATCACCACCCCAGTAGGATGAGGAAGTTTAATTCCCTCCCCAATTCTTGCGTTGGCAGAAATATAGACACCATATTTTTGCATTCTGCTATGTAGAAAACGCTTCAACCTTCTCCTTGACTGAAACGCTCTCGCCATACTCAAGTAAAACATAACTCGAGACGAGGCATTTCCTATAGTGAACACCTTAATAGATTTTATAATTATATTAATGGACATTATATTCTCCCTTCTCTTCCTCTGAGCTTTTCTAGCTGACTTATCACAAGTAGATAGATACAGACATAAAATACAGCCATCACCAATGAGTATAAAAGTACCGTTTCATAGGATAGAAGAGACAGATATGGAGCAACAACAACAAAGACTAAAACCATCAATATCGCTCGCATCATATTGATAAGAAGAAATACGCCCTGCTTATTAATAATATTAAAAACATTCATAACAGGAGAAGTAGAGAACTGAGCAATCAAGTATATGGATAGAAGTGACGCAAAGCTTCCACTGACACTCCACTTATTACCAAAAAAGAAATCGAAAATGTACGCCCCCCCAAACATCAGGATCAGGCAGGGAACTATCGACATTAAAAATAGCTTCCGAGTAACAATCCTAGTGATCTTTATCAATTGAGCTGAATCTTTAACACCAATCTTCGCAACCTCAGCGTAATAGGCTTGGGAAATGCTATGACCTATAACTGATAATGGTAAGGCAATGATTACCAAAGCCATACTCAGCTGACCTGTATCATGAGCACCATATACAGCGCTAAAAAAAAGAAGAGGCGATTGCGTTGAAAAAGCCAGAAAAAACTGCGAAGGTAAACGAAATATGACGAAGTGGCGATAACGAGCGGCAGTAAGCAAAACCCGTTCGATGCTGATATGTCGTCGGTTGCTTGAGAAGTCGGTCCTGAATCTCAACCACAGCGATATTACACCTCCACCACTCGAAAGCACCTGACCGATCAGCAGCCCCAATGGCTTTATCGCCAGAAACCCCAGCATCAGCTTTATTAGATTGCCAATCAGGCTTTGGATCGCAGTGGTTTGTGCGATGTCTTTGTAAGCTCGTCTACGCGTTGCCCATAGCGACAACATTTCATAGCCACCTACACCAATTAAGCCAAAAATGATCAGCCACCAGTGCGGAGCCAAAGATTCCATTGAAAACAGTCCTAGCAACTGCTTCCCAAATAACCAGAACACAAGAGAGGCAATCAAGATCATACCCAGCATAATCACGGTAGAGAGTACCAGCAGGTTGATGGCCACACCATCTCGCCGTGGCAATGGTATGGCGAGCACAAAACGCAGAGATATTATCGGGGCCAGGATAGCAACCAGAGAAGTCAGAACAGCGAGCACACCAAAATCTTCCGGACTGTAAAGACGGGTAAGAACCGGTATGGCGGCAATGCCGATGAGTCTCGCAGCGATGTTACCGGCAGCCAAGGTCGCCATACCGCGGAATACATTACCTGCTGGACCAGAGAAGGCGCGATCTTTAACGCGTTGTATTCTATTAGGTGTTGGCATTTCCGTCATGCTTTTTCATGTGGGTATTGCCGGTTAAAGCTATAGCACACTATCAAAGTAAAGCAGTTATTATATAAAATCACGCGACCAGAAGAGGATATTAGGTACAAAACTGATGGTTACAATCGCGCGATAAAGACCTGTGATCATGATGACACTGAATTAAAAGAACGCAAAAGCAAACGCAGTAAAGCATCCAAAATTTGATTTAAACAGAATCTTTATTACTTTGCACCATGAATTCAACCAATCTACTTATCTAATAATGATAAACCCAATCAATTAGCCGCAAACTCACAAATATTAATCCGAACATCAACAATGGAGAAAAATCAAACTCAGCAAAAAAGATAACCCAATGTACTGCTACAGTCTCTGCTCCGTCGATTTCTCGATATTTCACTTTGGCACTAACTCAGTGGTATTGAAGCTGGGATCTATATAGCTAAATTAGAATACTGACCATAATCGCCACCTTAATCTACCCCGCATCATATTATGATCTTGCGTACCAACATAGCTTTTTGGCGTTCACATCAATGCTGAGAACACCGTGCCCAACGTCTGCCCGGACCGCTCCCTAGACCACCTCGAGATCGCTTTTGCAAAAGTTTTACGCTCACGATGCCCTCTAGTTTGACATGTGCGGAGGTATTGCTCTTCATGGTCTCAAAGCTACATTGCAAACCTGAAGTCGCCACTTCTTGTGCATCCGCTGAAGCGGCCGAGCCCATTTGTAGATTAATTGCTTGGAGTTTAAAAGCGATAGGTCCAGTCTATTGAGGTTAACCAATTTTGCTTGCTGCCGGATTCCAGAGCCAATCTTGTGTCAGCAGCCTGGCCTTTGAGGTTTAGCCAACCGCCAAACAGAGGGCGGCCGTAGCTTATATCCAGCAAGAGAATTTCCTGTTGTTCTTTGGGCACGTTGTAGAACACCGCCGGGTTGGTGGCCGCTACTCGGCTGGTGCCGTCATGGTTTAGGTCTGCCCAGGTAATGGTTAGGCCCAGGTTATGCCCGTTGGGGTAGAAGTTGTAGGCACCCAGAGTGGCGGCTTCAGCGTCGCCCTCATAGGTGCTAGCCATATTTCGACCGTAGTAGCGGTAGCCGGTCTTATAAATGTGGTGCTCATAGCTGATGTTAGGCATGGCACTGCCCATAAAGTCATCAGCTGTGGTGTTTGTGTATTCCAGGTACCACTGTTGTTGGCTTTGCCCAACGCTGGTGGTCCAGTCGCTGCCCAGCAACCAGGATTTTCTGGCCGGGAAGGCGCCAGCCTCGTCTTCGCCCATCATTTGGGCGTACAGGCTCATGCTTTGGTTGCCAATGGCGAAGCCGTAGCGGATATCAACGCTGGCAAGCTGATTGCCGGGGTCTCGATCCTGGCCAAACTGGCCGTTATCCCTACCAAGCAGTGCTCTCCATATTGTTGTACCATCTTCGGGCCTGCCCTCGCCGCCCAATTGAATGGCACGGGAGAGGCCAATATCCAGTCCCTCAAACGGGCGGAAGGTGGCGCGCATACCAATGAGCTTTGCACGGGGTACCGCCCGTTCGCTTTCGTACTGGCCGGCAAACACGGTGAATTGCCAAGGCCCTATCCAACTTAGCCATTCACTTCCAAACGGTTTGGCGTCTTTACGGTTTAGCCAAACCGCCGGCATGGGCCGGGCGTTGGTGGAGAGGATCAGGCTGTTGCTCCAACCCGGGCCCCACCAGCGGTCTATGGCGCCGGCGCCCAGTACCCAGTTGGCGGCGGTACCTGCCAGGTAGCTGCCGTCTAGCCTTATGTTTTCGTCGTCTTCCGGGTCTAGGGCGTAGGTGACGCTGGCCCGGGCGGCCCAGTTCTGGGCTTGCAGTTCTACCCTTGCGGTGGCTTCGGCTTCTTCTCTTGGGCCACCGTTAAAGGTTCGGATAAACGGGGTTTCAGTGGTGCCGGCTACGGTAAAATCGTTACGCATGCCGCCAGCGGCCTGGTAGTTTTGCTCAAAGGCCAGGTAGGCACTGGCGGTGGTTACGCTGGCATCCGTGTGGGCACTGCCCTGTGCTTTCAAGCCGCTGTCTATGGTGGCCCACATCATCGGCCAAGTGGTTACGGTGCGGTTCAGGTGGCCACGGTCGGCCAGTTGTTGTACGGCGTGCCTGGCCCTCGGGTCGCCAGGTTCCAGCCAGGGGGCAGCGATGGCCTCGCCCGCCATCAAAAAGGTGGCAACTGCCAGGGTGATCGGCAGTTTTGGGCAAATGGTGCGCACTTGCTTGGCCAGAGTCACGCTTTGTCTGCCTTGTATTCGTAATTATAGTAACCGTAACCGCCATAGCCGTAGGCGGAGGCTTTTTTCACTACGCCGTTGAGGATAACGCCTTTAACCTGGATGTCGTTTTGCTCAAATCGACGTTTGGTCAGTTCAATTTCTTTGATGGGGTTCAACCCGAAGCGAGCAACCAGCATGGTGGTGCCCGCATGGCGGCCGACAACGGCGGCATCGGTTACCGCCAAAATTGGCGGGGTGTCGATAATCACCAGGTCGTAGTTGGGGCTGACTTTCTCCAGCATTTCTTCAAACCGTTTACTCATCAGCAATTCCGACGGGTTGGGCGGCACAGAACCCCGGGGCATAAAGCTGAGCATGCCGGCCATGTCTGAACAATGGATGGCCTCATCCAGCGAGCACTGCCCTGAGAGCACCTCTGAAAGGCCACAGTCGTTAGACACTTTGAAGATCTCATGGCTAAAGCCTTTACGCATGTCGGCATCAATCAGCAGTACTTTCTGGTCTGCCAGTGCCATGATGGCGGCGAGGTTGGTGGAGACAAAGGTTTTGCCCACCGCCGGGCTGGGGCCAGAAATCATCAGGATATTGTTTTTGGCGTCCATCATGCCGAAGTGCAGGCTGGTGCGCAGGCTGCGCAGGGATTCAATGGCCAGGTCTGCCGGGTTTTCAACGGCCAGCAGGTTAACCAGGTTGGGCGCACCTTTTTTGCGTTTTTTCCGGTCCAGTACATCATGCTGGGTTTTGGAATACGGAATACCGGCATACACCGGCAGGCCAATGCGCTCTATATCGTCCGGGTTCTCGACACCGCGATTAAACGCTGCCCGAACCAGCACAGAACCCACACCCACCATGCCGCCCAGCAACAGCGCAATGGCGGCTATGAGCGAACGCTTGGGGCGCACGGGCGCATTAATGTTTACGGCGGCTTCATCCACTACCCGTACGTTGCCCACGGTGCCGGCACGGGCAATGTCCAGCTGCTGGATGTTAGACAACATTTGCAGGTAGATTTCGTTACCCACTTCCACATCGCGGCGCAGGCGCACCAGTTCTTGCTGGGTTTCTGGCAAGTTGCCAATGCGCTGGTTCAGCTCTGCCCGGCGGGCTTTAAGTTCTTCCATCTGGGAAGCCCAGGCCCGGTAGCGGGGGTGGGTATCGCGAAAGCGCTGCTCTATCTCTGCCCGCTGGATTTCCAGCTCAGAGATGCGCCGCTCCAGGTCCACCACCTGGTCCAGAATGGCTTTGCCTTCTGCGGTGATGTCGATGGTTTCAGCGGTTACCTGGTAGGCGTTCAGTTTGCGCTCGGCTTCTTCCAGCTCCTGTTTTACTTCAGGCAAGGTTCGGCGCAGGAAGGCCAGGGACTGGGCCGCCTCGGCACTGCTGCGTTCCACGTTTTGGCGAACGTAGTGTTTACCAATTTCATCCAGAATGTTTTCCGCCCGGCGGTAGTCTTTGTGTTCGTAACTGATGGCCACAATACCAGAGTTGCGGCCCCGCTCACTGGCGGCCAGATTGCTCTGCAGACCGGCGATGGCGTTAAAGCGGCGCTGTTTCATCACATGAAACCAGGTGCCCGGGCGGGCATTGAGTTCGGTCACCATCAGGCCGTAGCCTTCGGCGTCTGCAGGTTCGTCTACCCTACCCTCTAACAGCAGGTTGGCTGGCGCCACCTCGTACTGGTACAACTCCCAGCCGTTATTGGTGGCCCGCAGCACCAGAGGGCGGCCCTCATGGCCTTCGGGTACGGTCAGCCGGGAAATCTCCAGGCTTTCGCCACCCCAGGCGTATTGCTCACCGAATCTGGCGGGGGCTACTTCACCACGGCCACCTTTAAAACGCTGGGCCATGGCCTCCCCCACCACTGGGAAATAATGGGGCCTGGTAACGATATCCAGGTTCAGGGTATCTACCACGCTACCCAGTACCCTGCGGCTTTTGATGATTTCAATCTCGGTAACGGCGCTGGAATCTGAGGCAAACAGTTCAGACACTTCCCCCATGCCGGGCAGGCCGCCTTTGCTGCTTTCAATCTGGATAAGGGCGTTAGCCTGGTATACCGGTACCTGGATAAGCGCGTAGAACACGCCGGCGGCGGTGAACAAAACGGTAACCAGGGCGATTATCCAGCGGCCATCCCACAGGGTGCCCAGCAGTGCCATCAGGTCGATTTCGTCGTTGTCTATGTGCTGCGGTGGGGTGTTGTCTGTCATTGAATTTTATTTATCCAGGTACTTGAGCCAGGCATCGGTGGCCTGGTCGATCAATTTGTAAGCGTGTTCAAAGGCCGGCCGCTGCTGTTTGTAGGGGTCTGGCACTTCCTGATCGCCTATCCATTTGCCAATCAGGAAGGCCTTGCCACGGATTTGCGGGGCCATGCGATGCAGCTGGCGCAGGTGGCCTTGCTCCATCGCGAGAATAAGGTCTGCATTGGCAAGCAGGGCTTCGCTGGCTTGCCGCGCCCGGTGGTTGCCGGCATCAATGCCGTGCTCTTGCAACAGGGCCAGTGCGGTGTCGTCTGCCGGTTTATCCACCAGGGCGCCGATACCGGCGGAATGAATGGTGAGTTCCGGGCGATGAGCAAGCTTCTGCCGCAGTAGATACTCGCCCATGGGGCTGCGGCATATGTTGCCTACGCAAACCACCAGAATGTTGCTGAACATAGCCATCAGTTATTCGTTACCTCGTCTTCAGCTCGGGCGAAGAAGAACACGGCCTGCGCGGTGGGTACGATTTGCGCGATCAGGCGGTTCCAGCGGGCAATAGGCGCGGCGGTCACGTATACGATGTCTCGGGGCTCCAGCAGGAATTGGTCTGCCAGTACCAGCGCGGTGGCGTTGCGGGCGTTCAGCTGGTACACGTAGGCCACCTTGCCGGAGCCTTCCGGCGCGCGCCGCACTACGAATACGCCGCTGGCGTCTGCGGTGGCCTGGGCGAAACCGCCGGCGTCTGACAGGGCATCCGCCAGGGTGATGTCGCTGCGGCCGAAGTTGATGCTTTGGGGGGCTAACACTTCGCCCAGCACGAACACCTTGGCGGCGTCGTTACGGGCCACGTGCACTATGTCGTTCGGCCGCAGCACGATGTTTTCACGGGTGTTGCCCTTTTGGAACAGCTCCCGCAGCGAGAACTGGCGGGTTTGGCCGTTTCTTGTGAGGGTTACATTGGTCCAATCTGCCATGTCGGTTAAGCCGCCAGCTTGAGACACTGCCTCTAATAACGTGAGCGGTACGTTGGTGATGGACTGGGTACCGGGCGCTTTGACTTCGCCGGTGATGTACACCCGCTTTGAACGGAACCCGGCAACGGTAACGTCTACCTGGGGAGACTCTATGTATTCCGCCAGGCGCTCGCGCAGGATGTCGCGGATTTCAGTGACTTTCAGGCCGGCCACTTCGATTTTGCCCACGTAGGGGTAAAAGATGGTGCCATCGCTGTGTACCCAGTTACCGGCTTCGGTGGGGGTGCGCATAGAGCCCGCGGGGATGGTGAGTTCCGGGTGGTCCCAAACGGTGATGTTGAGGATGTCACCAGGGCTGACTACGTAATCGTAGCCCCGCATTTCGTCTTCCAACTGCGGGTTGTGTACCGGGGTTTGTTCCGGTTGCTGCTGTTTTTCCCGGATAAGGCTGGGGGTGATGGCGAAGATTTCTACCTGGGTTTCGAGGTTCAGTTCTTCTGACTGTACCTCGCTGCTGCCTGCACTGAACCATTTGGACTGGCCAGCGGGGATGTGAGAGCCAGGGATTGCGGAGCAGCCGCCAAGAGACAGCATGACAACGGCAGCGAGCAGTTGTTTCATGTTGAAGACTTTGCCTTACGAATAAATTTTTGTGGAGCGCAGATGATGCGCATATGCAACCGATTTGGCAACCGCTGTTTCAGGCACGCTACCGCCCCACCAACCAGAATTCAGTGCGTTGAGGGCAGTCATCAGGCGCCATAAGAGGCTTGATATCAGACAGGGAAACGGAAAGACGCGAAAGGCCTGACTGATCCCTGTCAGTTTAACCGCTCGGTAAACTGAACGCGGCTTTACAAAAGTGTGACGATTGTAACGATCGACACGTGACAAGCAAGTTACCGAGCACATTCTCTGCTGCTGCAGATGACTAAAAAAACCCGCGAAACCGCGGGCAAGGATAAGGTCGCAATAAGATTGCAAGGCTGCGATGGCGTACAGACAGGCCTCAAGCCTCGCTCAACGCGCATCGCATAATTATTATCATCCGATAGATTTTGATTGTCCACTCTCATTGCGAGCTTTGTGGGCAGTAAAAAAATCGAAACATATAGGTAGCATGATGTAATACATACGACAAACCCTTATACTCTGCCAAGGCACTTTATAATGAACGACAACGAAGTTAACAAAGCACGGCGCGCTCTGCTGGCCGGCGTAGGAGGCATCTCTGTTGCGGGCATCAGCGGGTGTTTCGGTGGTGGTAGCGACAACGGATCAACGCCATTGGCGCCGCCTCCAGACAGCCCCACAAAGCCCCCCATTACTGAGCCGCCCATTACGGACGTGCCGGAAGAACCCACCAGCCCGGAACCCCCTGAGGTTAATGAGTCGATCTTTCCGAGCGACGGCACTCATCCGCCGCGCGGTATTCACGCCAGTTTTGTGGAAGATCCCTACACCTCAAGAACGCTGACTTGGTTTACCGATGGTCACGATGAACCCCAGTCTTTCATTCGTTACACTCAGGATGAGTCGCTCGTTGACAAATGGGGATCAGGGCAGGCATTGCCTCAAGACATGGAAGTCAGCGAACCCAGCGAGACGTTTGGCGTTGAGGTGCGAACACACCGGGTCACGCTTCGGGCACTGGATCCGGACAGGTCGCTTTTCTATCAGGTAGGATCGGATATTGGCGGGTGGTCGGGCATTCATACCCTGAAACCGATTCCCGAAGAAAGCTGGCGCTTTGTGCATTTCGGCGACCACGGCACAACGCCCAACGCTCAGAAGGTTCATGATGAGTTGCTCAGACACCCCGCGGATTTATGCCTGATAGCCGGCGACCTTTCCTACGCCGACGGTAATCAGCCCGTTTGGGATACCTGGTTTGATCAAAACGAACCGTATCTGGCGTCTCACGTGATGCTCGCCGCGGCTGGCAATCATGAGAATAAAGATGGCTCGTTTAAAAGCTCTGCTGGTGCCTTTAAAAGTCGGCTATCGCACCCGCAGCCAGGTATATCGGTCACCGCATCAAACCCCGGCAGCACCTTTTACAGTTTTGACGTTGGGCGTGTCCATTTCCTGGTAAGCAGCGCCGGCGCTGTCATTGAGGATTTTTCGTTACCAGAGGAGCTGATCAACATGGAAGTTGACCTCTCCAAGGCGGCTATCCGACGCCTGGCGGGTGAGATCGACTTCATCGTTATTTTACAACACTACCCGATTTGGACAGACCAGGCGGGCCGTTCACCAGCTAACTTCACACTTGTGTCGCTTCAGGAGCAGATTCTGGTCCGATATGGGGTTGATCTGCTGCTCGTAGGCCATGATCACATTTATCAACGCTCTGCCCCTATGTCTTATGGTTTTCGGAATCCCATCGGCTATATGCAGGTGATGGCCGGCACCGGAGGGGTATCTGTTCGCCTATTTGACGACAACGGCCCGCAACGTTGGAGTGAGTCTGAGTTTGTGGGTATTGGGTTTGTCACTTATGACGTTGCGCCCGGTGTTATCCGTGGAAATTTCTGGGGTGCCGGCCCGGTCGGGCTCGATGATGAGTCTCGCCAAATCGTAAATGAGGATTTTGAAATTCGAGACTCGTTTGAGGTGAGAAAAAGATCTCTGGCCTCGATTAAATCGGCTGCGGTGATGCCACGAGACCCGAAAATTCTTTTAAAGGATTATTCGATGATCGCTTACCACACGAAGCTTAGGAACCACAGAGACGAGCACGGGTGCTAGTTCTGAATAGACGGAACTTGAGCAGGGTATTTTCCAAGACATCCTTTACGTTAACCCGCTTTTCAAAAGACTCATTCATTATTGTTAGCAAACTGCAATAAAAAAGCCCGCTTCAGGGCGGGCCGAGCGGGCAAGGTACAGAACAAGCGACTCTAGTCCTAGAAAAAACGGCAGAAACCGATCATCACATTCCACAGGACTAGGTGTACTGGCGTAACCGCCATGAAGGTAACGGTTAAGGCCGGAACACCACACCAGTACACATAAATTAGGTTATACGATATATCACAGATATCAAGTTCTATTTTGGAATAATAGCTATCATCTTAGGCCTTAGAGCCCATAACGGCATACTGGTTTGGGGGCAGAGCCCGCCTCAACCCAGATGGGGCTTGAAAACGCCACGGGCCGGCCAGTCTCCGGGTTGCGTATCCGCAGGAAGTAATAGGGTTCTTCGGTTACCGCTGTTAAGTCAAAACTGCCCTCACTCCCTTCGTAGGTTCCAACCGTTCGGTTACCTCTGGTGACAACTTCAATAACGCCGTTGAAAGCTGCATCACCAAGACGTAGCTCATAGCGTGCTGGTAGGGAGAATCCGTCAGGCCGTCCCAAGCGGGCGCCCATGGGTTGGTTGTCTATGCGGAAGTCTACTCTCAGATCATTGAAGTTCTGCGCAACCGCATAAAAGCGCCGGGCCAACATCGCTTCTTTGAGGTCAACCAATGCGTTTGAACGGGCGATCATGACGGTTTTGGGCAGCGAAGGCGCGCCCCAAGTCGTACCGTGATGGTCTTCAGAACCCACAGCACCCAGGTACCAACCTTTGTCTAGTGCGTAGGAAAGCCAGCTTCCGTTTTTACCAGAGCTGTCGTATTCAGAACCCTTACCGAATACCTCAAGGCCGACTACGCGCATGTTGGCACCTGGCACGTGATCGAAGTCGTTGAAGGCAAAAGCGGGGTCTCGGCCGCCGGGGATGTTAGACACAATGCCTTCAAACAGATCCTCGCGGCCTGGATGGTTAAATATAACCAAACCATCGCTGCCGCCACCTAGGAAGTCCGGGTACAGGAACCACTGCCAGAACAGGCCCATGGAGATGAGGTAACCAGGTCCGGTTTTGGCGTTAATAACGTTATTTGAGAAGAAGACGTTTAAATGGCCAAACCTGTCGGATGTCCACTCAAACCCCCGAAATGCAGTGAAGGCTGGCGTGCTAGCTTCTGTTGCCTGCTCTTGCGTGGCCCTCCATTTACGAAAGCTGTCTTCGGGGTTTTCTGTGTCGGCGATCAGGCAATCCAGGAACTGTTCTGAGAAGCAGTCACCGGTGACGGTGAGTGGTAATCGAGCATTGTCTGAGTGATCACTGATGCCGAAGAAATCGAGGCCCTGGCGTTTGGCTCGGTCAAAGGCGGTAGCCGGGCGCGTGCCAATGGCGCCATCTGAGTAGCCGGTGTGTCCGTGTATCACACCGATATAATGCTCAAACGTTTGCTCATCAAAAGCGGGGGTGCATTCGGATGCCAGTTTTGGAGTGGGGAGGGATCGAAACACAAACAGGGGGTCTGCAAGCTGGCCCAAAATCTGACCACAGCCAGAGAGGCTGGGAGCCATTAAGCACTCGGCAATGGGCGGGCTAACCCTTGCCAATATGCTTAGTGGGCATTCCACTGAAAATGGATTGTCTTCACAACGAAGTACGCCTCCGCTGCCTATCAGGTCGTTGACAACCTGTAGCGGGCAGCCCGCTTGAAAGGGGTTGAACAGGCAACTGATAATTCCCGGTTTTGGTTCTGCCCTCGGGACAATCTGAAGCCGGGCCGTTCGCGTGTCTTGTAGCGCGCCGTCTGTCGCGGTCACGGTGAAGTTGAGCGTGACCGGATCACTAATCTGCGGAACGATTACATGGGCACTTGAAGATTCCGCGTTTTGTATGGCTATGGGGAACGGGTCGTTAGGAGATTGCGACCATCGATATTGAATCGGATCGTTCTCAGCATCAACGGCTAGCGCCTCCAGTGAAACGACCTCACCCCCGGTTGCCACTCCTGGATTGGCCTGTATGGATTGCACAACTGGCGCTGTATTGGAGAACGACGGCAGGCTGGTGATGGTCACGCTATCTACTGAGGCGCCGCCCAGGCTATCCACCGCCTGGAAAGCAAAACGGTATACCTGGGGTTCATCCGTTCTGGGCAGCGTGACCGTGGCTACCAGGGTGTCGGCGTTTTCAAGAATGATCTGTGTTTGAGGTTCTAACAGGCTCCAGGCTACGGAGGCGATGCCGTCATCGTCCTGGGCCGTTGCTGCAAGTTCAAATGGCTCGCCACCAATAACTTCACGGTCCGGGCCCGCATCCACTACGGGAAGTGGGTTTTGAAGGGTGTCGTTTACAGTGACAACCACGGTATCGGTAAAAACGGCACCTTCAAAGGTTTCCGCTTCAAACTGAAACACGAGGTTTTTGGCGCCGCCTTCCACTTGCGGCGCCCGATAGCTGACAAGGTTTTGGTCTGGCTGGGAGAGCGCGGTGGCCGCAGGGCCGGATAGCTGGCGCCAAAGCACGCGAACAATGATTTGGTCGCCCTGCCCGTTCACTTTACTGGTGCCTTCCAGGGTGAAACTTTCGGCTTCGTCTACGGTTTGGGGCTCACCGGCGCTGACTTGCACTACTGAATCTGCCGGTGGTTGCTCTTCTGGGGGGGCCGGCTCCTCTTGGGGGTTACCCGGCTGCCCTCCATCAGACGAAGAGTCGCCGCAGCCGGCCACCCATAGTGGCATCAGCAGCACTAGGAAGTACCATCGAGAATTCATCTTACACTCCTGGATATCAGTTTTTGTAGGCGCTCACGACCGTGGCACTCAATTGGTAGCTGGACACCGCAAGTTCAGACTCTGACCGGTCGATTCGGAGCTTTCCGACCACTCGAACAGGCTCGTCAGGGTTGTCAGGCAATCGAACTTGTGAGTTTGAAGCATCTACCAGAACGATCTGGTTGCTGGCGGGCGGGGGCACATGAATGCACGCTCCGTAAAATGGTACTAGCAGAAATTCCTGAACTTCTCGGGTGCCAGCTTTGAACCGCAAAGGCACGACGTAACCGGGGATTTCCACCGTTTGGCCATGAAGAGTTTCTACCACGGGGGCGTTGTCAAGATATTCTCGTAACACCTGAAACAACCGCTGGGCTTCGGGGTCTTCGTCGTTCAGGGAGGAAATATCCTGGCCATCCAGTGGGTCTCTGTCTGGCCAGCCCAGAGGCACGAGTTCATCCCAGCCCAGCGGCCTGGGGGACGAATCGGCGTAAGGGCTCCAGGTTACGGCGATGGCCAGTGACAAGAAGAGCGCCAACAGCTTGTGTTGTTGGCGCACTATATTGCGAAGGCAGGGGTTTAAAAACATGCTTCAAGGCCCGAAACGTTACATCGACCAGACAATGTAACGAGCCTTTGTGACAAACTTGTTTAATATCGATTACTTTCTACGATATTTTTATCTGATGTCGAATGTGTCTTTCACTCGTTCAAACAAGTCGTGTACCTGTACGTTTACGCTGTGCATATTCCCCCCGGCAGGCAGTCCAGGAGACAAACCAGCACTACTGACACCAACGGGTACCAACAGGATGGCAAGCATTAGTATTCGCTGTAATCCGCGACCGCTGGAAGACATGCAAAGACCAAGTACCATCCAGAAAAAGACGGCCATCACCCACACCACTGCCAGTAGTACCCACAGCTCCACAAGCCAACCAAGATTGATAAAAGGCAGCTCTGGCATGGGCCCGGAGATTGTAAAAATCTGATTTACGGTATTGGAGACTAGTCCGCCCTTTCCGTGAATTAGCTCTTCAATCAACCAGATCATTGCCGCAAAAGCGCTAATTGCTGCAGTCAGCGAATGTTTATTCATTTACAGCAGCTCCTGAGATTTGTTGAACCGACAGTTGCTACCGCGGGTGTCACAGATATCGATCCACAGATCCTGACTTGCTGGATCAACATCCCGCACCAGGAAGACGGGCTCCTGGCTTTGCTGAACCATTTGCTTGCTGCCCGTACTGGTACTGGCAAATACGGTGTACCTTTCTTGGCCCGAAACAACTGGTAGGTTTTTTGCGTTAACTTCATGAACTCTACTCAGGGCTAAACCTTGTGGACTATTACGCACATAGGCGTCTGTTTGGCAGCGCTCAGGGCTGTTAAGAAAAGGAGTGATGCTGGCGGAAGCCGGCCTGGGCTTTGCACTTATACGTGCCAGGGCCGCTTTTGCATCAACGACTGGTACTCTGCTGCCGTCGGGCTGAATCACGCTCCTGGCAGTGGATTGCAGGATGTCAGCCAGGGCCGATGGTGTCAGCTCAGTGCTGCTGGATTGCCTGAGCAAGCCGGCGATACCCGCCACGATGGGTGATGAGAAAGAGGTGCCATCCCAGAAGGTGAGCTGACCCAGCCTATCCAGTGATAAGACTTCTGTACCGAGAGCGGCTACGTTGATATTCGCCCCCACATTCGAAAAACCGGCAAGGTCTCCACTGGCTTGAACGGCCGCAACGGTAACCACCCTGCGGCAATTGGCAGGTGACATGTTGGCAGCGTTTTCGCCGGCGTTTCCTGCGGCTACAACGGTCAGGATGCCCTTGTTGTAGGCGTAGTCGATGGCGTCTTGCAGGTACCCGGGGCAACGGCTAACCTGGCTCCCAATCGAGGCGTTGATCACGTCTACGGGGTTTTGCAGCCTGGGTGCCTGGCTGACAGAGGGGTCGCCAGCTAGCCATCTTATCGCCAGAGCGGTGTCGGTAAGCACTCCCCTGACTCTTCCGCTGCTGTCGCAACTGAGAGCCCTGGCCGCTATTATTTCCGCATTTATAATGCCAGCAATACCGGTGCCGTTATTGGTAATGGCCCCAAACACCCCACTCACTCCGGTTCCGTGAGATGTTCGGCAATCAGGCGCAATCTCGTTTTCCAGGTAGCGCCCGCTGAATCCGTCTGCTGATGCAAAGTTGTAACCTTGGGCGTAGCGCAGATCTTCTATGGCATAGAAGCCAGAATCCACCACGCCAATACGGACAGTACGGCTGGGCGTTGCCAGCGAGTAAGCTGCAAAAATATCTTGCACCCCTTGCCTACCAGAACGCGGCTCTTGCCAGGCAATTTGTGAGGAAAATCCCGGGTCTGACGGCGTAGCAGATGCCTGTTGAACGCTGTATTCAGGCTGAGCAGATAACGCCCCTACCACATCGTTCAACGGTTTCGGTTGCGATGGCAACGAAGGGTTGCTTACCCAGTAGTCTTCCTCAACCTTCAAAACGCCCGGCATGCTGGCAAGCTGTGCTTTGACTGCCTCGATATTTTCGGCGCCAACCTCGAGGATTTCTGAGGAAGCAAGCCTGGGGCCAAGTGATAGGGCTGACACCGAGCCATCGTAGGTTACTACGAGCCTGCCCGGACCTTGACCACCTGCTGCGGTGTGATTCTGAGTCTCTGAATAAGCGGGTAAAGGAAGCGCCGCAGCAACGGCCAGAAACGGCACGAACACTGACTTTTTCATTACATTACCTCGCAGCAGATTTTCTGGTTTGCGCTAAACCGAACCAGCGACTCGATAGCGGCATACTCGCTGTTTAACCTAATTCCCTGCTGGGTGTTTTGAACGTACCGAGGGGAACTCAGAATTCGAGAATAGAGTCCAGCACTGCTTACGTATGCGAGGTCGCCTGCCAACAAACCGCCGGGTACGATAACCTCAACATATTGGTTTATGCCCTTGAGCATCTCGCGGCCGTAACTGCCGTGGCTGGCAATCATTTGGACTGCGTAATCAAGCTCTCGTTTGAGGACCTGTTCGGATACTCGGCCTTGCCTGTACTGCTGCTGTGTCTGTAACAAGTTGTCTAATGCGAATGCCGTATCGAATGCCCAGGGGCCGTTTTCCGGTTTGAAGCCCTCAAGCGCCGAACGCAATTGGCTGTGGGTGAGCTCGCCATTGAGATACGCCATCTGTAGGAAGAACTGATACAACACGGCGTCTTGTGTTAATTTGAGGATGCTCTCTCTTTCCGCCAATGTGTTTTCCACCTGCTCCTCGATGATGGCTGCTGACGTGTTCTGAATAACCACATTCAGATTCACTGTTGCAGATTGGCCAGGGTATTGAAGCGCGAGTGTTAAGGCTACATTCGTTGGACGGTCTACCTGAGGCAGGCTCAGTGACACGCTGTTCTCGCGAAAGCCTGCCAGCTCGACACCGACATCGGGCGAAGCGGCAATTTCAACGGATTCAGGCGCAGGAAAGGCACCACGAAGGGTCAGGGTCTGGCCTTCCGGCCCGACCGAAAGCGCACTATCAAATCTGACCAAGCCATTTTCAGACAGCACACCGCGTTTGTTGTTAGCAGATTTGCTGTCTCCTGCTCCACCTGTATCACTATCTGAACTACCTCCGCCACACGCGGCTACGACCAGAACCAGGCTTATCGCTGCCAGGCATCTCAAGCATTGGACTATTGGTGCGCTCACATTTTTTCCTCACTGATTGGTTTTCCAGCCTCTTGCGGTGAAGAAATCCCGTGTCCGCAGCTATCCCTGGGCGGGAGGCTTTTTGTCACTAACTTGACGCAAAACTATACGCATGTGCGCCAAAAAAGATGCGACACAAATCACGACAATTTTTGTGATTGACTGCGATGAGTGGAGTAAACCGGATGAATCAGCGATTAGCTTCGGGGATCTAATAATTATTTTTTTGTTTTATTATCAGCATTTTGGCGAGCTTATTAGCGAATACCTCGCTTAGGAAAAGTTAATTGAAGGTGTACCTTGCGATAAACGTAAACTTTTGTTCTGAATCGTCAGGTTTTTTTACACATCTGAATTGAGATGGAGTTAGAGCACTTAAGGTAGGGAGGGGGAAGATAAAGGCTAACGCAATAGATCTGGACGTTAGCCTGAGGGCCAGCCGGCTAATGCGGCCGGCCCCGGAGCGACGAGCTTAATCCATCAAACCTAGGCTTTGCATGGCCTCAATGGTAATGGCACCAGACGCAAGTCCGTTTTCAATCTGGTATTGAGATAGCGCGTTAATTGTATTTGGCCCGGGCAGGCCATCAATCTCGCCCGGACTGAAACCAAGGCTAGCGAGGCGCGTTTGAATGTTTCTCACCATGTCTCTGGTGAGGTCACGATCGCACACTGCTTGGCGCGCTACGATTGTGGGACGCCCTTCATACCGCCTGACACTCACATCCATAGTCTCTGCGGGCACTTCTCGCTGCCTGGTTTGAGCGGGCTCAACCAATTCCGCGATCTCAAGGGTGTCGATTTCATCGTCCAACTCTACAGGAACTACTTCCGCAGGCTGATCCACTACTTTACGGGTAACTGTCTTATACTCGGCGGGAATGATTTCAGTTCGGGTTGTTTCTGGCTTTACCAACCGTGTAACGGTGATGGTTCTGGTTCTTGCAGGAATTTCCTTTGCGCAGAAGCCGAAAACAGCTGAAGCAGCACCATAAGCGGCAGCACCTGAAGTGCGGCAGGGCTCAAGCTCTGTTCGGGCCTGCTCCAAGACGACCTCTTCTTCAACCTCTTCATACTGGGCGGGCTCTACCACCAAGCGGGTGGACTCCGGCTTAACCAGCACTTGTTCTTCTATCTCTTTGTAGGTTGCGGGCTGCACACGGAATGTTTTGGTTCCCTCTTTAGTAACAACCTGTTTGAACCCACGACTGAATTCGGCCGGCGTTACCTCAAGGCGCACCTCTGAATCCCGAACCCTGACTGTCACGCTGTCTTCTACGGGGCGCGGCTGTATTTGGGCATAAACCCAACATTGCCCTGGCCGGATGTCTAGCTCTTGGCCAGTTGTTTGGGACATCAACAGCTCAGAGGTTGCAATGGGCTGACCTACCCTGGCGCTATCCGTCTCCGGCAGTGGCGTTGAGGAAATGGGTTCTTCAGGCTGTCGTTGATCGTCAGCTGACGCGGATCGGCGACTGCTGGCAACAGAGCGCTGCTCAGGCATCGGCTGCGCCACGCCGGAAGGAGCAGCGGCCTGTGTATCAGCCGTCAAGCTTGAGCCGCCGACTTCATACGAGTACAGACCACTGACCCTTGGTGCTGGCGACTCGTTCTGCAACGCACAGCCACTTAACATTAGCACTGCTGCCGCCAGCAACGTTACCTTTTGGTTTACGCTGATTCTGCTAAGCATTCTAACCCTCATTATCGGCCGGCAAACTGGCGGGAAAACTCAATTCCAGAGCTGACCATTTGATCACTCAGCCCAATCTCACGCTGCAACCGGGTAACCATTTGTTCCCCGCCCCGAAGGTAATAGGCAGCAACCATACTCCGCCCGACGCTCTGCTGCTGACCAGAGAGCTCGTAGGCCGTACGCAACTCAAATGCTGCCTGACCATACATGCCAGTGCGCATTAAGCCTATGCCAAAGTCGTTTCTTATAGCAGCCGATGCGGGATTCTGGGTTTTGGCTTGCTGAAGTGCTTCCAAGCCTTCTTGCACACGGTTTGATTTTAGGTACACCACGCCAAGGCCGTGATAGGCTTCGGCACTGCCACAAGTACGCACAATTTGTTCGAATGCGTTCTCCGCCTGGTCAACCTGCTCAACCTTGGCCATCAGCTCTGCCCAGCGCAGCCAGTGCTGCTGCGTGGCGAACGATAAGGTTTCGAGCCGCGCCAGTGCAGCATAGTTTTCCGATTTGGCCATTAAATCATCAATAGCATCGAGTTCGACACGCTGCTCAGGCGTCACGTTGTTTGAGCATACGATGGGGAGGTTACCCGGGGACGTCATGGTCGCATTTGGTTGTTCCTCGTCTACGGGCATGAGTGCTGCACAACCAGACACAAGTGCGATGGCTGCTGCGGCAAAGACCGGACGAGAAATGGCCTTCCAGTACTTCATTCCATTCTCCTCAGTGAGCTGATGCAATCTATGGCTGTGGCAAGTATACCCGAACTAGTATCTGGCGCGAGGGCGTTGCTTAAAGTTGAGCCAACTATTTGGGTACCTGACGATACCAGCCAACCGTTTGCCGATCATCCTCTTTAGCTTTTTTTGGGTTCAGCAGGCCGGAAGGCTCGCCAAAAGTCTTAATTCTATAGTATAACTACCATTATACTATTTGTAACAGATCGTATTTTTAAGGCTATATGTGGTTTAAAGCGCCACTAGGTCAACACGGGAAAGGAGCGAGTTAGATGCTGAAGTCTACCGGTTCGTCGGCTGGCGAAGCGCGCGTTCAACACCCGCCTGACGAATATTCAGGCGAGCAAAATCCTTTGGTAGCGATATCAACCAGTCGGACCTTCAATGCTGAAGCCCTTAACATGATCAGGCCTTCAGACCGCTTTAGAATGCTGGTTGAGCATTTTGAGATGTTCGGGCTAGATCCAGTTTTTACGCACACTGACATTAAATTTTGGTTCCCGGAAATGACAGATACTGCGATTCGGGTCATGGTTAACCGCCAATGCGCCAAAGGCGACGTGGTTCGAGCTGTTTGCCATGGGGTTTACCAAGCCAGCAGGCTTGACTGGTCATCAAAACAAATTTTAGCAGCTACCGCGTTAAAGCTCAGAGGAGGTATGGATACCTATGTCACCATGCACAGCGCCATTGAGGAAGATGACGGCGCTGAGTTACCACTGCTGCTTGTGTGTCTTACCGCTGGCAGAGATGGGGTTATTACGTCTGAGCGACATGGAATTCTTGCTCTGAAACATACCAATACGCCTATTGACGATATACGAGGCACCCTCGCCTGGGACGAAAATCTGCGCTGCCTGAGGGCATCCAAGTTGAGAGCAAGGCTTGATTTCCGGAAACACCAGCTCGGACTGCGCTCAATGCTACGTAAAGCCCGAGCCAACGCTGAACTCCCGGAGCTTTAGCCACCTTAACAGCGCAGGGAGCATTCCCGCGAAAACCCCGAACTTTGCTTATGCCCGAAATCGGGAGGCGTTGGCCAGAAATAGTGTCTTTCCCGTCGCAAAAGCCATTTGTAAACCTGTGTAACAGGGTGTAACTTTAGTATACCTTACACTATACGATGCTCTCAAGGGCGATTTATGTGCCACGAACCAGGCCACGAATACAAACTGAATGACAGAGTGTCCCAACTACAGTCCGTCATGGATACAACAGGATTTGAGCTGGCTTTCCAACCGAAGTTTCGCGCAACGAACGGTTCGATACGGGGGGTTGAAGTGCTGGTTCGTTGGCCAAATGCTGATCAGGCGTGGCAGCAACCGGATCAATTTGTTCGACTTGCGGAAGAGCAAGCCCTATCTACTGCTCTTGATCTGCAAGTACTGACTCAAACACTGAGAACGCTGAATTCGATGCCCGCAGGGGTTAGATTGTCTCTATCTCCCATTTCAATCAATATTTCCGCTGCCAGCGTACAGGATGACAGCTTCCTTGATGCCATTAAGCGTATTCTCTCTTCAACCCATCATCCAAAGCTGATTTTCGAATTGACTGAAACTGCTCCTCTTGGTTCGCTTGAGAGGGCCTGCACTGTGTTCAATTCTCTTACCCGCTACGGCGTGTCTCTTTCAATCGATGACTTTCTGCAAGGCCACAATGATTATTCGGTTTTGCAGGCGCTCCCGGCTACCGAGATCAAAATCGATAGGAAAGATGTGGCAATGATTCATGAGCGGCGAGGGTTTCAACGGGTTGCCGGGATCATCACGATAGCAAAGCAAAGAGACCTGCTTGTTACGGCGGAGGGAATTGAAAATGAGGGGCAATGGAGCCTGCTGAAATCTATGGGGTGTGACTTCTGCCAGGGTTTTTGGTTGGCCCCTCCCATGGACATGACAAACCTGATCCGTTTTTCACACGACCATCAGAACAAGAATGCGCAAGAATTCGAACACAGGTCGCGGGCGTTCACAGGAGCATTTTTGGGCACTGGAAACAGAAAGCTGAAACTTGCACCGCGCTGACCAATAAAGCATGATACCTATCATACGATTGTCTAATAAAAAGTATAATGAGGTTCTGATAATGCCCATCTTTTCCATAAGCTCGTCAACAGCGTTCGTACGGAAATCTTTCGCTACCGCCGTCTGGAGAAAAGGCTTCTTTGCCGCAGCCGTCGCTCTGGGGCTTGCTGGTTGCTCTGCCAATCCTGTGTACACCACGACAGGCATCGTTTTATCGAACTACGCCGAATCTGAAGCGACACCATATGTTTTAGAGATGACTGATGCGCGAATGGCATGCTCTCTGGGCCAATCACTTGACCCCCTGGTGTATTCATTCAGTAGGGTGACATCTCCCCCCGATACAACCGGCTCGCTCCTGATGCTGCTTGCCGCTAATTGTTCAGAGTACGAACTGATGGAAGCCGAACTTGACTTTCTTCGGGCGAATTATGAGGGCAACACCAACGCAGCGAGACATGAACGGGAGCAGGTCAAAAGGCTTAATGCCGAGGTTGCTAACCGGCGCGTTCTGGCATTTGAGCGGGCTATGGCAGCGTACAGTTTTGACCCTTCCGCCGAACCACTGGAATGTCCTTTTCTGTTCAACGATCAAGATGAGCTGACATTTATGCTGGGGCTGGTAACCGGCCTTCAAGCCATCGTTAATGACGCGAACTCTGGAGCCGCTGCCGGCGTACCAAGAAATATTGCGCCGCAGGCAGAGCGAGCAATTCGTTGCGTTGACAATGAAAAGTGGGGGGGGATTCCCAATGCAGTTCGTGCTGTTGTCTGGCTGCTGCTGCCAGATACCCAGCCCAAGCTGGGGCCCGATCCGTGGATGGTTCTAGACAATAGCAGCAAGCTTGGCTTTGAACGAGGCTTTCGGGTTTCCAGTGCTTTAGAAATCGTTGCTGCCGAAACGTTTGGGCGCCCCGAGATCAAAGAAAAGGCAATTGCGGCGGCTTCCGATGCCGAGGCGTCAATGGAAGCAACAAGCGCGTACCCCCTTCTTGATGCAGTTGCTAAACGGATCCTGATGCATGCATCCGATAAACACTGGGTGGCAGAATACGGGTATCGAACCCCATCCAATCAATTTGGAAAGCTCTCTCCGGTGTCCCAAAGAGCCCCGGTTCAGACGATGGATCTGGACGGCCTTCTCTGATTATTCACAAAAACAAGACTGATTTACCAGGAGTTACACATGCGAAAATTTCTTGCAGCTGCATCATTGGCGCTTATGGCACCCGTAGCGGTTTCAGCCCAACCATTATCGGTTTGCGTTTTTGATGTGATTGGTGCAAATGGCGATGTTTTTAACGTTATGAAGGATTACGCGCTGGAGGTGAAGCCCCTTGGTGTTGACTTGCAACTCAAGCCTTACACGGATGAAGGGGTTGCCGTGGGGGATTTTAACGCAGGCCAGTGCGATGCCGTGGCAGCAACCGACCTCAGGACCCGGCCATTCAATAAGTTTGCAGGCTCTATCAGTGCTGTTGGCGCACTGCCAACTTATGAGAACCTTGAAACACTTCTTGCAACTCTCGCGCAGCCCAGAGCTGGTGCGTTGATGAAGAGTGACGGTTACGAAGTGTTGGGCATTTTCCCTGTTGGCGCTGGTTATCTGTTTGTTAATGACCGCTCAATCAACACAGCGAGCGCCTTGGCGGGGAAGCGCATGGCGACACTGGAGTACCAACGCGACGCCATTCATATGGTTAACTACGTTAAGGCGACGGTAGTACCTTCGGACATCACGAACTTCGCTGGTAAGTTCAACAATGGTTCTGTCGACACAGCCTACGCACCTGCTTTCGCGTATGAGGCTCTGGAACTCTATAAAGGTATCGAGCCTAACGGTGGCGTGGTTGACTACCCTCTTGCACAGCTAACAGTTCAGCTGATCGCACGTGAAGGCATACTGGATGACGAAACTGCTCAAAAGGCTCGAGAAGCGGCTTGGGGGATGCATGGCCAGGTCATGGCTTTGATTAAGAGCCAGGAAGCGGCTATCCCAGATAACAAGTGGATTCGCATTCCGGATAGCGACATTGTTGGTTACCAGGAAATGTTTCGTGAGAACCGGCTGGAAATGCGAGATGGCGTTAACAATGCGCCATCTGTATACGACGCGAGAATGCTGAAGCTGATGGCAAATATCCGATGCGCCAGCAACCCGGGTGCGGCTGAATGTACTGCCGATAACCGAGAGTAGGGGCTCTAATGGCCGGGTTCTGCCCGGCCAAATTAATCTTCAGAAGAAGCCGAGCTAATGCTTGGCTTTTTGCGTATCTGTAACAAGACAATCTTATCGTCCTCGATATGTAAACACGCTGCAACACCTTTATGAAATATATGCGTCTATTCTATAATTTTCCCGGAGCTTCAAGCTTGCTTTGTAAATAATATTGATGAACCTGATACTTTAATAAAAGACAAATAAAAACGTAACAATGCGGGTGTAGCCTTCCGCTCATGATGTTTTGAGGAGGCACCCCATGAAACGAAGAGATTTTATTACCCATGCAAGTGCGGCCGGGCTATCACTCGGGTTGCTATCTGCGTGCGGCGGCAGTTCGAATGGCGCAACGTCCGATGGTGCGGTTGCGGATAACGCAGACCAGTCACTTGGCAACAGTCTGGACGTTATCCGGGATCAGATGCCCGGATACAGCGGCCCCAATCCGTTTGTTCACGGCGTTGCCAGTGGTGATCCCCTGGCCTACCAAGTCATTCTTTGGACCCGCATTACTGCAGAAGGGCTGGATGAGATACCCGTTATCGTGCAGGTCTCTGAAACGCCCGACTTCGGTATGCTTGTATACGAAGGAATTGGTTACGCTCGGTCTAGCGCGGACTATACGGTAAAGATTGACGCCAATCTTCCGCAACCAGGTACAACCTATTATTATCGCTTTGAGTCGTTGGGCTATGTTTCATCCACCGGCCGCACCCGCACAACACCAGCACCGAGCGAGCAAACTGATCACTTGCGGTTGGCGGTCGTTTCCTGCTCAAACTATCCCTATGGCTACTTTAATGCCTACCGGAGAATCGCCTACCGTCCAGACCTTGATGCGGTAATTCATTTGGGTGACTACATCTACGAGTACGCTCAAGGTGAGTACGCCGACAAGAACCTGACCGGAATGCGACCAGTCGACCCTCCTCATGAGATTGTCTCTCTGGATGACTATCGCCGTCGTTACGCGTGTTATCGCACAGATGGAGATCTGCAGGAGTGCCACAGGCAACATCCTTTTATCTGCGTTTGGGATGACCACGAAATCACTGACAACTCCTGGAAAGACGGCGCCAAGAACCACAACCCTGAAAACGGTGAAGGTGATTATGTGGATCGTAAAAGAGCAGCTGTCAAAGCCTACTTCGAATGGATGCCGATTCGTCGCGTAGATCCTGACGATGAAATACGCATCTATCGTCATTTCGAGTTCGGGCAATTGCTATCACTGATGATGCTGGATACCCGCTTGATCGGGCGCAGTGAGCAGGTCTCTTTGCCATCAAAAGCGCGGGATCCGTCCAGACAACTTCTTGGCCATGAGCAAGAAAAGTGGCTCTTTAACCAACTTCAGAACTCGAGCAGTCGCGGGGCTCAATGGCATGTGATCGGCCAGCAGGTCATGCTCTCTCCACTCACGCTGGGCACCCTGCCCGACACCCCAAACTGGCATATCGGCGGAGGAGCCCAACTCAACTATGACCAATGGGACGGCTATGAAGTCAGCAGGAGAAACCTGCTCGGGCGCCTTGAAGCTATGGCCCTGAACAATGCTGTTGTACTCACCGGCGACATCCACAGCTCGTGGGCCATGGATGTCGCGATGGACCCAGGTAATGTGTTTGCGTACAACCGATTCACTGGCGAGGGCTCGCTGGCTGTTGAGTTCGTGACTCCGGCGGTGACGTCTCCGGCAGCGCCAACCAAGGGGCTTTCGGACCTGGCAGCTGCCGCTCTGATTCCGCTTAACAGGCACCTGAAATGGGTCGACCTTTACCACCGCGGATATATGGTCCTTGACGTAACTCCGGAGCGCTGCAAAGCGGACTGGTTCCATCTAGAGACAGTATCGGAGCCTAGCAATCAAGAGCACTTTGCCCGCTCTTATATGACGAAGGACGGTGGCAATCATGTGGAGCGCGCCAATGCTCCCAGCGCCCCTAAACTGAACGCCCCGGCACTTGCACCGGCCGCGACTCAAATCATGGAGGCCCTCTGATGAGCGTTGATCGCAGACAATTTCTGAAAAATTTCCTGGTTGGGGCGGCAACAGTCCCGACTTTAGCTGCCTGTGGCGGGGGGAATAATGGTAACGGTAATACAGACAACTTGAACGAAGATGGTGATGTTTTCCCGGAATCTCCGGAAGAGCCGAACATGACGCCCACTGAAAAACTTCGGTTTATGGTTGTGGGCGACATGGGTACCGGAACCCAGGGTCAATACCACGTTGCAGCGGCAATGGAAAAGGTTGCTCGGGCCCAGGGTGCAGAGTTTGTTCTCGGAGCCGGAGACAATATCTATGAAGAGGGGGTTACTTCGGTGGACGACCCCCGGTTTCTGGATAGCTTTGAATATCCGTATCAGAACCTGGATCTGCCGTTTTATATGTGTCTAGGTAATCACGACTGCGCCAGCACGATTTTTGGTGGCGGTAGCGACAACAAGCGGGGCAACTATCAGGTTGACTACCACTACAGCAAAAACCGGTATTCCAATAAGTGGAAGATGCCTGCTCGCTTTTACAACGAAGCGTTTGGTAAGCACGCAGACGATGCACCGTTTCTTGAGCTGTTTGTCGTAGACTCCAACCCTTTGACAAGCTTTTACCTGGACCGAGATGAAGAGTTCAACTGGCAGAATTACGGCTACCCACAGCAGATGTGGATGAAAGAAGCAGTAGGAGCATCGAAGGCCCACTGGAAGATTGCATTGTCTCACGTTCCCTACAAATCTAACGGTAAACACGGCGATGCAGGGAATCTCGATGAAGGCCTGCGGATTCTGTTTAATAATCCAGATGCGGATGGCCTCAGATATAAGGCCTTCCTGGAAGATGCCTTCGCTCATAAAATCGATATGCTGTTTACCGGCCATGACCATTCCATGCAGTGGATCAAGCCGGTTTCTGAGTTTGGCCCCGCACATATCATCGTGTCTGGAGCAGGGGGCAAAACAGACGCTCTAAAAAAACCTGAGAGGAACCCTACGTTCTATCAAAGGGAAGAAATGCTGGGGTTTGTTTGGTTGGAACTGTCAGAATCCACTATGAAGATCGAGTTCTACGTTGTAGATCCTGACAGTGGAGATTACCGAGTTGGATTCTCGCGCGAAACCGTTAAACCGGTGACGGCTGACGCACTGGAGGCGGACCTGGCCTGACGGCCTTAACGATACAGCCTCAGCCATCGTGCATTGACGATGGCTGAGGCTCCTGAAGAGCATCCAGATCAGAGCTCGCTGGTTACACAGGCACCATAGAAATCCAATATCTTCGCGACGCTTAGCAAACCACCCTCCATAGCGTAGCGCACGCCGGCGAGATTCAGTGTTTCATCCAATGGAAATGACACAAATGAGGCTTGTGTGTCGTTAACCAGGAACAGAGCGTTGAGCGTCAAGCCATTCGTATTGCTGAAATCCCGAGACCCGGTTTCAACACCGACGGCACCGTCCGCTGCAACCGGCACTTCTGTGATCTGTGACAGGCTGTCCAACCCCAATAGCGATAGTTGTAGCGCCTGATTTGGGTTACCAAGAATGAAGCCTATTCGCTTATTCGCCCCCAAATCTTGTGTGAGTGCGTCCAGATTCAGTAGCGGCGGTCGGGCGTAAACGTCGACATAAGCTTGGAATAGCCCTGCCAAACCGAACGGCATGGTCAGCCGAGCGAATGTGTTGGTGCTACCATCAGTGATGTTTTTCAAGGCCTCATCTGACAGTGCTCCAGATCCGTCACCGATGATCACAGGAGCGCCGTCACCGAAGATGCTACGCACTTTGACATCAACCATGTCGGTGGTCAGGAAGCGGGAAACAGTATTAGACTCCAAGATGCCGCACTCATTGCCCACACTGTCTGCAGTGACCGAGATAACTTGGCTCGTTTTCGGGCCGCCTGGAATTCCGCAGGTCAGCGAGAAGTCGTATCGACTGGTGTCCACCCGACGAGGGAGATTTACGGAGTGGGTCCCGGTACTTGCATGATCAAAGTAGCCGGGCCACTCGCCTACGCCACTTTGGCCAGTTTCACAGAACAGTGCATTTTTGGCTTGCCATGAAAAGTTGATCGTATCGCCACTGGTCGCCATCGGTGTCGGCGTGTTGAACGATTCGATAATCGGGCTAACATTCCCCACGACTACGTAGGTGCTGGCTGTGGCTTGCAGCCCAAAATCACTACCAGAGCATGACACAGAGTAGGTATAGATTCCTGGTTCGTTGGGCGCTACGACCGCCCGGGAGCCGCGAAGAGGAATTTGAGACTCTTCCCAGTTCTGGTTCACACTTCTGGGGATGGTGCAGGTAACAGCGTCGCTGGAGTCCCAGTTCAATGACAGTGCACCGCCAGGAACCACTTTAGAGGCTGAAGCGGAGAGCGTTGTGCTCGGCCCGGTGATTTCCTGCACGAGCGCCCCATCGACTTCAGTAACTTTGATATTCACCGCTTTGCTCAGAGAACCTTGCTCGTTGTTATCACCGGAGCAAATCAGCGTTGCATCAAGTGGGTGCGTACCTGCAGCAAAGTCAGGCAGCGGAACGTCCACCGGGCCGGCAATGCCGCCGCCCATCAACGACTGACTACGCCATTCCTTCCATGTCTGGCTATAAGGCACGCACTCGTTAGCGTTGACAGTCGCCCAGTCAAGCCTCAGTTTGTCCTCGTTTATGGAGTTGTCCAGACTGAACTGCCCATCCGGCGCGGGCGCGGAACCGACCACGAGGCGTACGCTGTCTGATAGGCCGGCGTTACCATTTCGGTCGACGCAGCTGAGATCGTAATTGTACACTCCGGGATTCAGGCTGGAGACCTCGAATGTTCCCGTCAGGTTGTTCTGAAAATCCGCCTGAAACACTTCAGACCACCGCGAATCTTCTCCAGAAGCTGTGCAACTGACCGCGCTTGAGTCGACGGCCCAATCGAAGCTGGCCGCTTCATCGAATGCGGTAATGCGGACGCTTTGGCCATCATCGAAAGCCATCGTAACGACAGGGCCCGCCGGCCTGACGTTAAAAAGGATGTTTTCAATAGTGGTGGCGCCGTCGTTGTTCGAGCACGACAGTGAATAAGCGTAGTTACCCGGCTGCCCTACGGTTGTCGAAACTCGGTCAGAGCCTTCAAAAAGCCTATCCCATTGAGGATTCTCGGGGGAGCTCGCACCGGTGCATTTTGCCGCGCCTGGCGCTGACCATTCGATGACAACCTCTTGGCCAACCTGCAGTTCTGAATCAGGGCGGGTAACGAACGTAATGTCCGGCCCTGGGCCGGCAGCAATGGCTGGCGCTACAGTGATACTCACCTGTTCCGTGGTTTCGGCTATTGTGGCACCACCGCAAGCAAGGCCGTAGACGTAGGTGCCAGGTGTGCCTGGGACCACGATCTCTTCGAAACCGACAGTCGGTCGATTGCCTGACCAGTTACTGTTGAGGCCGGGGGGACTCACTGCGTTACATTTCAATGCGTTCGGAGAACGCCAGGTAAAAACAATAGGGTCGCCCACTCGAACAATGCCAGCCGTCACCGCATTATAATCAATCAATGCTGGTAGTCGCTCTTGGACCATAATGCTCGCAACTGCTGCCTCAGAAGTACTTTCGTCATTTGAACAGGCCAGTTCAAAGTGTGCCTCCCCTGGTTTTTCTACAACAACCGTCTCAGACCCGCTTGACGCGCGATGGCCAATCCATGCGCCTTTGGCCTGGCATTGATTTGCGTTCTGAGATTCCCAAGTCAAGGTAATTGTCTGACCTTGAGTAATCTTGGACCGATCAACATTCAATGTTACCGAAGCCGTTGTATCGGCTGAGTTTATCCGTGGTGAATCACTGCCACCGCAGCCAGCCAATAGAGTGGCTGCCAGAGGAGCCCAGAAGAGCAGCTTTAATCCGTTTTCGCTCATTTGCATCATTCCTTCCAAAGACCTGTATCGTAGTACTGCATTTATGCCAATCAGCCAAGGAGCAAAAATTTTCGCCAGCGTCAGGCATCAACCTAAACAAATCCATGACAGCTTCTCATGTTTTGCCGTCCTGATTATAATGCGACTACCTGTTACATTTAAAGGTCAGAGATCATAATCAAGGTAATAACCGGTTGTGACCAGGCGGTCACAAATCAGTTGGTGGGGTTCTTAAACGCATAAGCCACCCCGTAACGCTGAGGAGGTGGCTTTTTTTGGGGAGGTAACCGAGCCCTGTCCGATTATGGGGACGACAGGCAACCAGGGTTTACTTAAACTTTTTGAGAAAGCTTTCCGGATACACTATGAGACTTACGAGCATTCGCTGTCGCAATACGTTCTGCAAGTTTTTCAGCACTGTAGTCTGTGAGGGCAAGAGATCCGCAGCATACATCTGCCAGCTCCTTCCTCAATTCAACTGGCATTGCCGGGCCTGACAACTTTGAACCGACCTCACCTCGGGCTCTTAGCGCTTCTCCACTCAACATAAACACTTGAAAACCGCTTGTTGCTAGCGATTCAACTTCCGATCTATATTGCGCTTGGTAATCTTGTCGCATAATCAGCTCCGGTAAGTTCTATCAACCTACACATAATATTATCCAACTTTGGCCAGTTCGTTGACCATTGTCACATAATCCTCATAATACTTTACGGGAGTTATCCACTCTCGTCTCACTAGACCTTCGTCTATACTGTCATCGTCGCGTAGACAAGAAATCAGGATATACCCGTATTTCTTGTAGAACATCTTCAGCTCGTGTGATTGCCCGGGATTGGCGACAGAATCCCATTCCGCGTAAATAACGTACTCTTCGTCGTCCACATCAAAGGCTATCATTTGCGGTGAGTTTTGCCCAAACGACTCGTGTAAAAACACAGCGTTACGAGGCTCCCCGCTATCCCAGGGAAGCCCATAGAGAAACCAGACAACGTTGGCAATCTCGCCGTTCTGATCTCTTTGAATACCAACGGTTCCATCCAGTACTATCGACATGCCCCCTCCTCGAAGTTAACCCTCGGCCCGACGCTGTACAGCTTCCAAGTATTCATCCATTTCAGCTTGGTTGGCAAAAACGGTGAGGTCTGGCATGACCTTGACGATCTCAAAGACCTTTCTAACCCCTTTGCTCATCTGGGTAACACTTACCTGCCCCCCACGGGACTTCATGAGTTTGAGAGTTTTGAAGATCACCCGCAAGCCAGCGGAGCTAATGAACGTAACGCCCGCCATGTTGAATGCAACAACCTTTGTCGAGGGGCCAATAACGCCATTTAGGTAGTCGTCCAGTTCAGGCGATGTATCGCTATCCAATGAACCCTGCAGTTCCAGACTGACAGCTTCCTCAGCGCTATTTCTCTTTACTATTTTCAGTGCCATGGGTCATTTTCCTTGGAGTCTTTGGTGGCCTTAACCACAACGCATAATGTATTGAGCCCGTTTTTGTAAGTGTAATCTATTTTGTCACTTAACTGAGTGATTAGCGTCAATCCTAACCCCCCGATTCTTCGGGACTCTATTGGCTGGTGTATAACGGTGCCAATTTGCGTGGGATCAAAGCACGGACCACCGTATTGAAATGTCATTTCTATTGCCCCATTGCGGCATTCCAGCGTAAGCCACCATTTGAATTCGCTTTCTTTGGATGCAACATGCTCACGAATGTTGGCATGGAATTCATCGATGATTGTAAAACAGTCGTACACGCTGTCGCTATCATAAAGTGCTGGTGGTAGTGCATCCCTAACAGCATTGAATATGGATGAGACGCTGTCTTGCGTTTTTATTGTCAGTGTCATGATCCCTGGCCATGGTGATGGATGGTCAATAGCGTTATGTCATCAGATTGGGGAGCTCCTCCAATAAAATCAAGCAAATGTTGCCGCATAACACCCAGCAATCCGTCCGGGCCCGCGTGCGGCCTGAACCCAAGACTCAGCAGGCGGTCGTCACCAAATTCTTCTCCTCTCGCGTTGAAGGCCTCTGTCACACCATCGCTGTACATAGATATTTTTTTACCAGGCTCTATTCTGGCAGATTTGACTGGGTACGAGACATCTTCATAAAGCCCGAGCGGTGGGCCCGATTCAAGCTCAACAAATCTTGGCGCCGCAATGCTACTTATTTCAAGCGGGGCGTTGTGCCCAGCGTTTAACCAGGTTGCGTTCCCCGTGGTAAGGTCAATAGCGCATAAGATCATGGTGACAAACATGCAGCTATCATTGCTCCTGCACAATTCGTTGTTAAGCGCATTTGCAACGGTTTGAAGGTCTCCGTCGTGGGAGCGCACGAGGAGGTTTAGCAAACTGACCGTTTTAGCCATGAATAAGGCAGCCGGCGCTCCTTTGTCGGAGACGTCGCCAACCGCGACAATGGCTTTACCACTCGGCAAACGGATAAATTCGTATAGATCTCCACCCACCGCTTTTGCCGGTTGCAGCCACGCTTCTATCGTCCAATTTCGGTACTTTTCTTTAAATTGGCCGGCCCCTGGCACCATTGCCATCTGTATGGAACGGGCAACTGACAGTTCTCCCTCCAGTTTTTTTCGAGCGATTTGCTCTGTTTCCATGGCCTGGGAAAGGGTTTGGACAAGTCTTCTGTTTAGCAACACTGTCCGTACCATTGTCCCAATTACCTGCAGATGCTCTATCGTTTCCTGCGCGACGAACATGAATTGAGATTGTACGGAGATGAATCCAATTCTAAGGTCCTGTTGCTCAATGTTATCCAGCGGAATGAACAGTACCGGTTTGGGGTCTGAGCTCACACAGATATGCGGATGTAACGGATCCTGGGAGGTAATGTAATCAGGGGTGCCCTTTGACGATGCGTTAAGAACGAAATTCTCTTCAATGCTTTGGTTACCAGAACCTACAGCGGGTCCTGTTTCACTGACGGTTTCGGGGTTCTTGCTGGTGGAAACCAACTGGGTAAACACCTTGGCTGTGTCATCGTGCTCCCATACGCTGATCGACCCTAGTTCGTAATGCGCAACCACACGATGTAGGGAGGCTCGCAACTGATTCTTAAAAGTTTCCCCAGTAGCAAGGTTTACAAGCTCAACTCCTAACTGCCTGATGAACCGTTCACTGGACGCCGCTGCCTCCAGGTTGCTACGCCATTTCTGTCGCTCAATCGCAAGGCTCATCAGCGATACAACGGATGTCATCTCCTCAATGGCCTCACCATCTGGCTTTTTGGGTACGGAACTGAAAGCCGAGAGAACACCCAGTAATTGCCCTTTGTGATCAAGGACCGGCTCCGACCACACTGCGTCTACGTCTAATTGTTCTGCGATCTGAGTATAGCCCTGCCAACGGTGGTCATCCCGGATTGACTCACAAACCACTCTGTTTTTTGTATAAGCCGCTGTTCCAATTGAGGTTTCTCCGTAACGGGCGGCAATGATTGGCAGCCTGCTCCGGAGATCTTTGGCAAATCGCGATGCACCCATGGTTTCAAGATGGTTTCTTTGTTGATCAAAAACTGCGATTTGGCAGCGACTGTCTTTCAGACGAATTTCAGCGAGTTTGCAGAGGCTGTCAAAAATGCTCTCCAGCGAGACCCCGGCATTTATGCTGGTCAGCACCCGGTTTCTGATGACGTCTGCAATCCGGTCCATTTTGTATCGATTGATGTTGTTTGCACTGAGTATTCGAGCAGTTTTACCCTCAAATACGGTGTTCGCAAGGTAGCAGTCCGTCCATATTCCTTGCCCATCCTGACCCGTGAATATCCACTCTTTGCGCTGCGAACCACTGGCTTTGAGTTGGTTCATCCATCGTTCAAAGTCGAGCAGTGAAAACGGATGTGGTTGCCAGGCATCCGGGCGCATGATGACTTTGTCTGATAATTCTGCGGCGCTGTTGTAACCAAAAAGGTCCAGTGCCTGCTGGTTAGCAAAGAGCAAGGTAAGCGTCTGGCGATCGAAAACCAGAATCACGGAGGCTTCCTGATTCAACATGGAGCGGGTATCTGATAAGGATGATCGCAGGCGCCTCCGAGCGCTTTCAAGCGCTGCCACCAATTCCTTTTCGCGCCTCAAGGCTAGCCGTCGATCTTTTCTAACGCTGATGTAAATCAACACTAAGATTGCTATCAGTGCTATCGACATGAGTGATACGGGATGTCCCAAATTCCCTGGCAAAGAAAGTCCTCCGTTTACCACTGCTGAGCTGGGCTACCAGGCATTATAGAATTCATTCGAATACGGCACGTTCTACGAGCTGGGAGCCAGTTTGTTCAGCTCCAAGAACTCGTAATTGCATTCCCCCGAGATCAGCACCCAATGCGGACAATAAAGGTGCAACCAACTGGCCTAGCACAGGCTCGGTCACGCCCTTCAGGAGCCCGGTCAGTGGGGTTACTAACCCGCTAAGAACTGTGCTCACAACGCCTGTCAGGCCCCCTTGCCCGCAGTCCAGAGCCAAGTTCCGGACCTGAATATCAAGGCCTTGCAAAGCATTGTTACCTGAGTCTACCGACTCGATATCGCACTCACCTGCAGGGCAATACAGGTTATAGCTTTCCAGTACCTGGTTTGCACTGGTAGAGGGCAGATTGATATCCAGGTCTGCTTCGATACAAACATTAGCAACAGAGACGCCCAATAGTTTTAATCCGAGAAGGGGCTTTACGCCAATAGGTTCAGGCGTAACCTGCCCCGTACCAGCGTCAACCCTTCCACTTTTTACACTCGCAACACTATCCTGCATCAAAAAATCAAATTCGGCTTCATTCAACCCACCCCGGGCGCACTTAGCGTTCACGAGCATTGCTTCACCACCACCCACCTGCACCGCCAGCGGGATGGATATGTTGTCTAGAATGGATATTTGGATCAGCCCAAGGGAGAGCGTGCTAATCAGGTCGCCCAATATGCCTGTTGCAAGCTGAATGTCCAGTGCCGTCTCTAGTGCGATGTCTGATGCTCGCACAGTGGTGAGCCACTCGCCTTGTTCGTTTTGCCGGGCGGGGCCGATGACAATGCGGGGCGGCTCATCAACCACCAGATTTAGCGTGACGTCAACGTCCCCCAATAGACTAATCGACTGAACCAGCCCGGACAGCAGCGGGGACTGTGCTGTGTCGAGACCAAGAGATAGAAGACTCGATGTTGATTGATTAAGGGCTTTAGCGCTGTTGAGAACCACGCTGATGACAAAATCATAGACTGGGAACGAGGCTTGTATGTTACCGGGGGGCTGACCAATCACTTCAAATACTGCGGAAGCGTTCAAACCTGACAATCCAACTGCATTGGTCAGATCGTCGACAATACCGCCCACTGGTGAAGTAACGCCGCCAGTCAGTCCAACCACTGCGTTCAGTACATCTATTAGCGGTTCATCGACAAGGCTGGTGAGGTCAGCTACGCCCAAAGCCGACAGCAGGTCTCCCACACCGATGAGGGTTGACTCAAGGCTCTGAAGATTGGTTGCATCCAAGGAATACCCAGGAGCCCCTATAAGCTGCCCAACCAGGGACCCCAAAAGACCGCCCTGGACGGTGGCAGTAGCGCCAGTGGCACTGAGTATTGCATAAACTTCTTTTCTGGCAGCAGCTTCTGCAGTCAAGGTGATGGGAGGAAATACTGAATTAGGGAACAATGCGGATACTGGCTCGGTGCGGGTATATTTCACCCAGGCTGCATTCGTTTGCGCCATTTGTGTGCTGGGATTCCGCGATGTAAATACCATCGGGCTGGCCGTCGACTGCCCTTGGAGCAAAACCCCGGGAATGATCTCGATGGCTGCTTCGTCACCGTCAAAGCCAGCGGCCTTGGCAGCAAGCAAACCTCGAGTTTGCATTGCATTAAAGGTGGCTGGAACGCCGCTACAGGTTTGCGCTTCATCGGCTGCTGCTGTTGCGGTTGAATTGACGATTGACTGCATCTCGGAGCGAACGAGCAGCAACCGGGAACCGTCAATGAGCAATGTTGTGAATGTAACAATCAACACCAGCAGCAATGGTGTAGCGAAGATCAGAGCCCCGCGTTGCCTTTGTTCAATCATCTCTCGTTGATTCTCTTATTCGAACAGGTATCGGTTGTTCAAAGCTATCCACAAGTCTCTTGTGGGTCTTGACGACAACGGCCTCGGTCAACTCTGCACCCACTGACCCCGCTTCGGCTTGTTGACGCATTATCTTCTGAACTTTACGTTCGTTGTGCGCATCAAAGGCAAGCCCCTGCAGTCCATCTGAACTATCTTTGGTATCACTCGCTTGTAGCGGGGTTACTGCAAGCGCGCAGACGATCATTAGATGTTTTTTCATGTTGTATTCCTTCAGTATGCGCTTCACTGGCCACTGTCTGTGGTTTTGGTTGGGTTGTCAGCGTTGGAATGCGTCTAGTATCGACAATACCGCTGGCCCGCCTATCAGCATGAATAATGACGGCAACATAAATAGCATCATGATGACGGTCATCCTTGCTCCAATTTTATTCGTCTCTTCTTTTAGTTTGCTTCGCTCTTCATGCTGGGCTTCCTGAACTATTTGATCGAGCCCTGAGGCCACCTTGGAACCCAGTGTTCCGGATTGTTTCATGAGCGCAACATAGCTTCTTAAAACGGTGAGATTACGATTTCGACCCAGTTCTTCCAGCGCTTGGCTGCGCTCTGCACCACTTTCCATAACACGATTGAAACGGTCGATCCTTTGGATCAGGCGTGGCATGATGTCTCGGGCCTGGTTGGAAATCAGTTTTAGTGATCGCTCGGGACTTAAACCAGCTTCCATCAGCATTCGTGTTAATTGACAGAGCTCTATGGCCTCTCTGTTCTGTAGCTTTTCTGCACTTGCACCCGATGATCGGATTAACCGCCTGGGCAGATAAAAGCTTACAAGTAACAGCAGAGCAGCCATGACGAAGTCTGCCTGGGAGAACGCCAGAACTGCCACAATTAAGGGCATCAGCCAACACCAAGTCAGATAATGTCGCCTTGAAGAGACAGCGCTCCTTCCTGTGGCATCCAACGACGGCTCAAGTTCTTTGAAATCCGATGCAAATAGCTTCCTGTCGACTAACCAAATGAGAAAGTCAGCCGCCGCAGAGGCTTCACCATCATCTGCAAGGCTGACCTTTTGATGGTTGAGTCTTGCATAAATACGTGCCTTGACGCCCCAGTTAGGGGCTTTGTGAAGGGTTATTACAATGGTTAGGAGGCCCATCAACGCCGCGCAAACGAATACTATCTCAGGCACGCCCTACCCCCCGGATCAGGTTCCATATCATGAGGATGCCCAGTAATTGTAGCCCGCCAGAAATCATCAAGAGCGTGTGCCCTACATCCGATTCAAGTAGCTTTTCAGAGAATTGCTCGTTGAGCACGACCATATAGACAGCTAGTGCAGGTGGGAGCAGTGCAAAAACCACAGCGGTAAAACGTGTTTCAGCCGTTGCTGCGAGAAATTCCCGGCGGAGTTCTTGTTGGGACCGGATTGCCCGGGAAACTTCAAAGAGGATTGGGCGTACCGATGACCCGAATCGAGACGAGGTTCTCAGTGCTATTGCCACTTGGGTGAACGCAGGCACTTGGTAAAAAGCTGCGAAGGCATCCAGCACACTCGTGTAATCTCGCCCTTGCGCAACAGCATTGCGTAAACGGAATACCATAGGGTCGAACACGGGTGAAGCATCGGCAAAGGCCATCACGATACTTTGTTCGACAGACCTACCAACGGATATCGATCGCAACATGCTGTCGAGAATCCCTGGCAATTCCTCATAAATTTTGCGGCGCTGCTTTTCGAACTTTACCCGCCAGAGCGTCACTAGCGCTGTTAAGATAAAGAAAATCAGCACCAGAACTTCAACCACGCCTCGGTAGAGGTATGTCAATGCGATGGCTGTTAATGCAACCATTGCCAGAAAAATCACTTTCCCAGGGGAAACTTTGATACCGGCGCGAAGCATCAGGTTCTGCAGTGGCCCCAAATCAATGATCGATGCTTTCTCTTCAACTGTTGCCTCACGAGCCAAACGGTTGCGTACACGCTTCTTGATACTTGAGCCAAGCATCAATCGGCTTACGACTAACTGGGACAGGATAATTATCAGTGCTCCAGTTCCGATAAGCATGCTCAAAAACCAGGCAACCTGGGCGTTCATACAGCCGCCTCTTGTGTATTTGACCACTCAATCTCTGGGGAGCGATATAGCGTTTCCATACGGTATGGATCTGACTTGGTTGGCTGAAGAGCGACCACTTCGCTTACGAGCCGTCGGCCATTGGGCAAGCGGGTGAGCTGGACCACGACGTCAAGCGATGAGCCGATTAGCCTGGCAATGGCCCTTTCACCAGCATCATATCCATTCACTGCCAAGAGGGTTTCAATACGAATTAATGCGTCTTTGGCCGAGTTAGAGTGAATGGTGCTCATTGAACCTTCGTGGCCGGTATTCATTGCCTGCAGGAGCTCAATGATCTCTCCGGATCTAACCTCCCCCACTATGACTCGGTCCGGCCGCATCCTCAATGCGTTGATAATCAGGTCCCTGGCAGTAATTCGCCCGGTACCCTCGGTATTTGCCGGCCGGGTTTCCAGCCGGACGATATGCGGATGATTCAGTTGCAACTCTGCGGAGTCTTCAATGGTGACGATTCGCTCATCCTGTGGGATGAACTCACTCAGCAAATTTAGGATGGTTGTTTTACCTGTGCCGGTTCCTCCACTCACCAAGAGGTTGCGTCTTGATTCAACGATATTGGAGAGTAAGTCGAGGCAGTCTCTGGTCATTGACCCCAAGTTGACCAGTTCGTTCGCAGTTAAATGCTTGGATGAAAACTTGCGGATAGACATCGATGGGCCGTCAAGCGCAATCGGAGGGATGATTGCGTTTACCCGGGAGCCATCCGGGAGACGGGCGTCGACCATTGGACTGCTTTCGTCAAGCCTGCGGCCAAGGGGGGCGAGGATCCGCCGGATAATGCGTATTACGTGTTCGTCGTCAATGAAGCGCGTCTGGACTTTCTGCAATACCCCAGCGATTTCAACAAATACGCTGTTAGCGCCATTGATTAATATGTCATTGATTTGATCGTCTGCGAGCAAGGGCTCGAGCGGACCAAAACCCAGAACCTCATCAACCATTTCACGCACCAACATGGCTTGGTCTGCGTTGGCCATGGGAATTCTATGGGTAGCAACATAATGATCCACTACGCCTTGAATAAAGCGGGATACCTGACCCTTTTCTACTCGTTCAACCTCGATGCCCTCTTCATCAAGCCGCTCGATGATGTGGGAATGGACGTTTTTTTTTAAATGCTGATAGTCATCATCAACCCTAATCGCCATGACCTACCCCTCAACTGCCCGCTCGCTTGAATAGAAACCTGGCACTACCTTTACGTTTTGCTAAAAAATCGTCTTTGACAAAGTTTCTTAACTTTCGCTCATAACGGTTTTTGGCAGGAACCAACGACATGGGAATCCCTGCGTTGATTGCGTCTAACCTGCAGCGCCACTCAAGGGGTAAGGTCAACTGACACGCTTGCCCCAGTGTTTTTTCTATATCCGCTAGCGATAGGTTACTTTTCTTTTCGAACCCATCAACGACCACGAAAAAACGGCACGTCTCGCCAACCCATTCTTTCGACAATTTCAACATTGCATCACTTGCTTGTACTTGATCCACTGCGGGATGCGTTAACAAGATGACGTTGCTGATATCAGACCCCATCGCCCTCAACCACCCTTCAACACTTGCTGGCTCTACTCGAATCACCAGGTGATCGAACAGGCCTGCCAACTGGCTCATCGTGATGTAGATATCAGCCCCAAAGTCACCTTCGAGGGATTCGGAGCTTATTTGGCCAGAAAGCAGGCGTAGTCCCGACGAAAATTCTTCCAGGGCGGTTTCTATAAAGGATCGATCTACGCTGTCGCCCCGGGAAACGAGGTCATTGAGTGTCAATCGGTTAAGGTTGTCGTAATAGAAGGTTTTATTGGTCTCAGAGTTTGTGTCGAGCGCAAGGATCGATTTTTCAGTATCGGAACGGCTCATTTCACACACGAAGTTCTGAGCAAAGAACCGCGTATCTACGATAGGCGACGCGGACGTCAACAGGGTGATGTTTCCTTTCGATGCCCGATGCCCCCCTGCGTGTACGGGCATCGCAGCGTCAGCTATTTTTCGTACACGTTCACGGGCTGAATCTGAATCGATACCGGTAATCAGGCAGTCCCTGGCACCAGCACGCATGATACTCAGCAGGAGATCTTGTGACACTCTCTGCGAGACACCTATTAGATGAACTTCAGGACACGCTTTCTGAATTGCGGAAAAAACTTTCAGCGCTCTGTTAGAGTCGTGCTCGTCCACAGCCACGACCACAACGGCCGCTCCCGTTGCCTGTACCAGTCGGCTAACCCGCGACAAATCGGAAGAGCTTACCATTTCGAGGTTCCACTCGGACTCCAGTACACGCTCCAACCAAACACGCACACCAACATCGTCTGCGACACATATGATGTTATTACTCATGGCTTGCTCCATTACCAGCTAAGGCCGCTTTCAATAGGCTTGCCAGCCCGGCCGGGGTTGATCGCCATGTCGATCCATTTCGTGCTGCTCTGCTCATATTCCCGGCCGAAATTACGGACATCGGCGGGCAATCGATTTTGAGCACTTACAAATCTGGGCGTTACGACCATGATTAGCTCTTTATCTTCGGATGCCACTCGGTCTGAGCGGAAAAATGCACCGAGAATTGGTATGTTACCCAGCCCTGGTAATCGGTCGCTGCTGTTAGTGGTGGAGCGGCTAACCAGGCCGCTGATAATAAAGCTTTGCCCAGGAGCCATGGAAACCATAGTTTCAGTTCGGCGAATTCGAAGCCCGGGTACAGAGACGCCGGCAGTGGATACACCTGCTGAAAAATCCAACTCGCTGACTTCCGGCGCCACTTTCAAAATAATTTGCTCGTCATCCACTACGGTAGGCGTCAGCGCAAGACTTACACCAAACTCTTTAAACTCGATCTGAACATCGCCATCTCTTGATGAGACTGGAATTGGAAACTCACCGCCGGAGAGGAACGTAGCGGTTTGTCCACTAAGGCTTACGAGGGATGGTTCGGCTAAGGTGTAGGCGAAACCACCCGATTCCAACGCATTGATGACACTCAAGGAGTTTGACCCAAAGCTGAATAGGTTGAAGCCATCGGTACGCAACGCTCCCGGCGCTGCTGGTGCCCCGGAAGCAGCGGACATTGACGCGGAACCCGGCGGGGCAATAGTCACACCATTATTACCACCATTAAATAGCCTGGAGTAATACACGCCAAGTGTGTTGAGTTCTGAGCGATTGACCTCAACAATTCGAATATCGGTTTGTACTTGCATCGGTACTTTGCTTTTAATACCGCGAAGATCAGACACTTTGTACTCTGTAACTAGGGGAGAACCTTTGCCTTCCAGCCACACTCTTACCGCTGTCACTCCGGAGTTTTCTGCCGTTACGATCACTTCTTTTTCACCAGATGCGGTTACGGAAGCGATCCTCGGATCGGCAACAGATATCTTGGAGAGCGGCTCAGAAAAACGGAGCACATGCTGTTCACCGGGCCCTAATAAAATTGTACTTTCTACCGCAGCCGCATGAGAAAATGATAACCATGCGAGGGCCGCAATTGACAATCGAAGTACTAATCTAACACCCCGGTGTCTTAGACCATCACTGAACATAAATGCTCCTTGCTGAAGAACCTTCGAAAATCCTGACTTCCCGACCTGCAGATGCTTCTGAGGGCTTGCTCCTTTGCTGAGTTGGGGGTTGTTGATCCTCACTCGGCTCAACTTTTGCCGGTTTAATATCAGTCAAGTAAGCCACCAGCGGCTCTGCAGGCATTTCATCAGCGGGAGCGGCACCAACTTCAGATGAGGCGAGATCGTTTTCGGCAGGTTGCACCTGCGGCCCGGTGGCGACAAAGCTCAATCGTGATTCTGCCGATGCTAGCGCTAACCGGGGCACCTGTTGTCGCGGCACTGCCAAGACTATGGTTTGATTTCTGCGCTGGTTGTCTCCGCTTTGTTCACCGTCAATTTCAACTGATCCTTGTACGGCAAGCACTTTCAACTGACTGAGGGTTTCCACAGCAGCAGGATCTTCATCACTCGTACCCCTAAAGCTGCTATAGATATCGATGTAATCACCCGGCTGTAATAGCCCCCCAATACTGGTTAGGGGTGTTAGCTCCAATGCCATAGCTCTCATACCATCTTCGAGTAACGGCTGAAGGCGCGTTGAATGTTTGTAAAGGTCAAAGGTGACAATTTCTCCCGCCCGAAGGGTCCTCTTTAAGGGCTCATCAAACGATACCTCATCAGATGGCACGGCACCTTGCAATTCAGTTGTCGTTTCGAAGCGAACCAACCCATCTGGTACCAGCGGGGATCCGGGGTCCCCTGCCTGCTGAGCAATCAGGTAAGTGAACCTTGTTTCGACAAGCCCATCGGATTGATTCTGAGCTCGCTCTGACATTTCCGGTCGTTCGCTGGTTGAAGCCTCGCGCTCCAGCATTAAGCCATAAAGAGCGATGCCAACAGCCACTAAGGCGAGCAGAAGAGAGGGAATTGCATAGAAAAACCTTGACCTCATCATCCATTTCCTTTGCCAGGTCAGTAGGTGTGCCCAATCAGTTGCTAGAAAGCAACTACAGAGCGAGTCGTTAAAGAGGCGGGTAGCGGGGGAAAGGCTCCTAACCCAAAAACGTTCACTTGAGGTAAGAAAGGCGCATCTCCGGCATCCGCCCGAAGTGTGCACTCCAGCAAGTCTAGACCGTTTTCTGTATTAACCACACACTCCCTTTGTACTATTCTCTGGGCTGACGCCTTTGGCAATCGCTCGCTCAATACGACAAGCACTTCGTTGCTGTAGCTGGTCGCATCTTGCGCAAAATTACCTGACGCCCGCCTGTCGAGAGCGAAAACCGCTGCCGCGGCTCGATCAACAGCCGTTTGCATTTGCGATTTGTTAAAAAAGAGGACGCCATAACCCGCAGCCCCGTATATCAAACCGACCAAGATCGGAAATATCAACACGAACTCCAGGGTTATCACGCCTTTACTACTATAAGAACGCATAATTTCTAGCCCAAAGTTTCGCGAAGGGGCGAGCTGTGCCGCCTGGTATCCACTTCGCGGGCGCACCACCGCGACACAGCCCATACCCACTTACTTAATCTGACGAGGCTGCGTCTTGCACTTCCCCAAAAAGATTGCTCAGTGTTTCACTAATGGTAGTGGCTATGTCGTCGTTCAATCCGATAACCGCAATCAAAATCGCGATCACTACGGCGCCCAGCATTAAATACTCCAGGGATGACGCTCCTTTTTGCAATTTTGCTAACGCTGCACCAGACCGCATTCTGAAAATCCTTGCAGTTTTCATCGACTTCTCCTTTTTGCGAGCACTTAAAGTTACAGAATAATTACTACAACAAGCTTCAACCGAAAAATAGGATTAGGCTATGCGATAACTATACCACTACGAACCACTTCAAGGTAGCTCTCTAGTGACCCGATTACACCGTCATTTTTGCAAAACTTTGTAAAGTTATGATGAGTTTTAATCTATTTATGCCAACGCCCATCACGCCAGAAAAGATCAGATGAGAGCCCTCGAGCTTGAACCTCCTCTTCAACACACTCTCTAAGCAGCCTGTATATAGGCTCGCCCCCAGAAAAGGCGGCTTGGAAGACCATAGCAAGACGCCGAGCGAAGAACGGGCAAGGCGAATCAGGATTTGAAAACTCGTAGCTCATAACCCGTGAAGCACCAAATAGTGGCGCGAGCTGACCAAGCTTAAAGTTGCCATCTTCATCTTTTATTTTGTCAAAAATCTCAGCACCAGGCATAGGCTTCGGCATAAATAAGCCTATATCCTCTGGATACTGGAATAAATAACGTAGAAGAATTGACGTAGGGGCATCAACTCGACGATCCGGCTGTTGTCGAAACCGATAAAACGCCTTCACCTGCAATCCTAAAACCCAATAGGCCTCTGCACTCGTAAGCCCAAAACTTTCGCGAAACAATGAGAACAGGCTGTCGCTACTACCCAGAATCGGGCGCGAAAATCGATCGTACTGTCGCAGCTTATCGTCACTGACCGCTGAAGAGTTCACCCATTTCCCTTTAATAATGGCTGCGACTGGGTCAAGATCTCTGGACTTCGCCTCATTCTTCAGGATGCCGAGGTAACAATTGCTAAACCATTGGCTGAATAGGGCGTACACCTCTGACTCAAACCGGTCATGCAATGCATCATCCATCCAGTCAGTCAGCGAGTCCTTCTCACGCAACAACCCCCAACCCGTTTTACACTGTAACGTCTCCTTAACGAACGCTGGAGCCGAGCGAGACTGCACCGCGTACTTTCTGAGGCCGTCCCTGAAAAACTGGGAGTATTTACCGACAACAAGCATCTGGAGCCGAGCAACCGGTAGACCTGCATTCTGCATTCCAGCTGCCCCCTCCCCCAACATTTTGTAGGAAGAAATGTAGGACCGCCCGAATAAAGGCGCAAAACCAGATTTACCGCCTGATTTTATATACTTAACTTGATCAACCACCCCCATGAAAGGCTGAAGGAGGTCGAAAACCTCAGCACTTGAAGGACGTAGAGGCATCGGCACTAGATCTGGTCGCTTGAGGAGCAGCCTTACGAGTATCGCCTGGCTAGGCCTGACTCCCGGCAACTCAGCACTTTCTTCCTCCTCTTCTTCGGCGTCAAGGCCGACACTTTTGTCTGAAGTGCGCCCAACAGTATAGATGGAAGACTTTGCTCTCTTTAATTGGCTCAGTCGATTGAGAGGTACGTTCATCAGGAGCGCGAGATCAAGATCACGAACCTCCCCCCCACCAAGAAAGCTCTCGAGCACGGCTTTTAAATTCACCAGTGTACGACCATTTATAGGCCCTGAAGGATGGGTCAACTCATTGTTAGGCATTAGAGGCTTCTCGACTTGATCAAGGACAGATTTAGTAGGGGCATTGGATCACAAACTTTGGCATTCATATTTTCTACTTTATTTTTCAATGCTACCATAGGATGCTGTATTGTCACTTTGCAAATAGACCCATTTTTCCTGACTCTGACGAGTCTTTAAACGGCGAGAGTTAACGTGTCTGCAATCGGAACCAAAACATTTTTTTTCTTCGAAGGTGACCGACAGCCGTCAAGCTATACTCTTGAAAATCCGAACTATTTTCAACTCCCAGAGTTTCGCCTCCCACAGCGAGGCATAACACTCCTATACGGCAACAAGGGCCCGGGCAGCCTTATAGGCGCAGCGGTCAGGGAAAGCGCCGCCACAGGCCAAGGAGTTTGTTTTGCGGATGTAAAGGTTGACATTGGCGATTGGGATAGCAACAAACAAAAGCTATCAACCTTCGAGACGTGTCGCTTCCTGAACTTACCGTTAAGAGCCAATAAAGACGTGCTGGACGACATTCACTGTCACTGGAATCGCTGGCTGGACGAAGAGTGCTCACCTAGAGAAGACTTTCCGAGAAAGCCATCAAACCGAATGGACTTACTTGACAAGCTCATTGAGCTCGAACCATATAAACACTTGAACGCAATTGCCTACGACACAAAAACCCGCTTTGGGCTGGCAAAATTCGTAACCATTTTCAACCTGAACGCAATTCTTCAGGACCAGATCACCGTCATACCACCTCAGACAGAACTCACCCTTACGCTCCCCAGAAATTGATACCTCCTCGAGCACTAGAAAGACTTTAACAGTCTGCGGAACTCAACGATTTACTTTCAAACCGTAAAATATTGTCAATCGCTATTTTTTTATCGCATAATACTACCTATACTATTTTCGACCAGAGTCCAAAGGAGTGACCAAAATGCGTATGACCTACCTGGCAGCTGTTTGTGCCACCATTTGCTTACCGAGCCTCGCAGTGAGCGCTGAGAATTTCCCTTTGAGTTACTGGACCGTTGGTATTGAGGGAAGCCACGTAGATTCCGGTAACTCTCGGAATAAGTCGGTCGTTCAAGACAATTTTAGTAACTACTATGAGGGCGGGATTAACGTTACCCATCAGTTCAATCCCAACTGGAGTGTTCTACTTCAGGGCAGCTATGCCGAACCTGAGACCCGCGCAACCGGTATTGATACGGAGCTGCTTAGGTTCTCAATCGGTGGGCGAGCCCACCCGGCCAAGTTTAGACTGGCGGGATGGCGCCCCTTCGGCGGCCTCGGCTATAGCTATACCGATATCGATGTCACCTCTGGTGTTAGCAAAAATGAGGATGCCATTTTCCTGGAAGGCGGTATGCAACGAATGGTCGCTCCGCGCTTTATGATTGAGGCAGGCGTAAGGGCCAGGACGGAACTCGACGATGGGTATGTCGACGGCCAGTACTTCGCTGGTGTTCATTATCTTTTCAACCGGAAATTTCCCAGCGCACCCAAGCCTGCAGCGGTTACCACGACCAAGCCAGCTGTTGTACCACCACCAAAAGATTCTGATGGTGACGGGGTAATCGATGAGCTGGACAAGTGCCCTAACACTCCCCAAGGCGCCCTTGTTGACTCAGATGGCTGTCCCAAAGAGCTAACGAAGGAAATCCGCGAGACGCTCTACGTGGAATTTGAGCTCGATAAAACTGAGGTCCGCCGGCAGTTTTTCCCGGAAATCGCCAAGCTGGCAAAAGTCATGAAGCAGTACCCGACCAGCAGCATTTTGCTGGAAGGCCACACGGACAGCACAGGCTCTGCTAGCTATAACCAAAAACTTTCGAAAAGCCGCGCCGACGCTGTCATGAAAGTATTGGTCAACGAGTTTGGTATCGACACCAATCGAATTACCACAACTGGCATGGGCGAATCTCAACCAATCGCTACCAATAGCACTGCCGAAGGCCGGGCCCAGAACCGTCGGGTAGAAGCGATTGTTACTGGCAAATACTCAGAACTCATCAAAAAATAAGCAGAGGATGCAATCATGATGTCATTTAAACACTCCTTGTTGGCGTTGGGGGTTGCTTCAACCTTCTTGCTCACTGGCTGTGGTGGCAGCGGAGGCCCAGGCGAACCGCGCCTTAACGTGCCGGAAGATCCTACTCGTGACCAGACCGAGCAACAGGGTTTCTGTAATTCCTCAACTACTGAGTTTTCGATCACAGAATTTGTTCCTGCTGACGGCGCCCTTGATGTCGCGGTTAACTCCAACGTGCGCATTACTTTCAATGCAAATGTTGATGCGGACAGCGTTCCGGGGAATGTCAGGTTGCTCGATGGTGTCAATGAGATTGTTTTAGAAGACGGCAGCCCCCGTATAGTGGGTAGATCCGTGGTGCTCAATCCACTAGGCGATCTCAACGGCGACACGACTTACACCATCCAGGCTCTCTCGGGCTTGCAGGCTGACTGCGGTGATTCAGGCTCGACAAAATCCTTGGTGGATAGCGAGTCCTCAAGCTTCACGACGGGCTCTACTACGGAGCAAGACACCACCGGGCCGATGTTTGTGGCGGCAAGCCCTAGTGATGGTGAAACTATGGCCACCACGGACAGCCGTATTTTCGTCGAGTTCGATGAGCCAATAGACCCATCATCGGTCGACGGTACCACGTTTATTGTTCAGGAGCTCGATGACAGCGGTAACGTTGTTGGGCTGGTTTCTGGTGCATTCAACGTAGTAGGCAACTCTGTTGAATTCACTCCCAATCAGGCACTTAAAGGCCAAACCTTCTACCGTATTATCGTAGAGGCCAACATCACGGACCTCGCAGGCAATCCTGGCGAAGCATCAAGCTCTACGGTGTTCCGAACAGGCGGCTTGGTGCTAGCTCTGAATGAGGGCGTAGTTAGCCAAATTCCTGGTCTCGGGGAGGCACTGAATGACTTGGCGGGCACCCTGCTTGATCCGTTGGCTTTTGGCGATTCAGAGGATGGCCTAAACAGCCTGGACAATGCCTTGATCTTGAAACTGCCGTTGATTGACGGTCTTTCCGGGGTATTAAATGGCGGTGCACTGCCGAGCCAATCTACCAATACGATTGACGGTGTCGATTTCCTGAGCTTCCTCACCGGTGTGATCGCTGTGTGCGACCCGAAATCGGTCAATAACGGAGAACCCGGCGCTGATTGTACTCTGGCGCTCGATCTGGGCCTGGGGCAAAGCCAAATCTTCGCTTTTGCCGACGCGTTCACCGGAGGAAATCCTGAACAAGTACCGGATCTTCTTCTGGGATTGATTGAAGGATTGGCTTCTGGTGATCTGGGCACCGTGCCACCCGAATTAGCGGACCTGTTTGAAGAGAACAATCGTGGTTTACTTCAGCTAAAGGTCCTGGAAGACAATTCAGTCCCACTGCCTCAACCACTTGAGGATGGCCTTCTTACTGTTCTTGATGCAGTTGGTCAAATTCCCGTACTCGGCGAGTTAACCAGTCAGCAGGATGCCAAGGCACTGGCAGACATTGGCTTATTGAAAGGCTCTCTGATTCGGGTTAACCTCGGCGGCTTGGCCTCTATTACTGTTCTGGATGGTTTTGAAACCTTCGTTGGCCCGAATGGCGTTCTTAACCTGGGCGGCGCACTATTTGATACCCTGCTGGAACTCTCACCGATTGGGGGTGGAAATGGCGGCACTCCGAGCCGTGAGGATCTGCCTTTGATAGGTGACTTGCTCACTCTGCTCGATGCTGGCAACTTTTTTGGCGGCGACGGCTTTGACCCGTCTAATCTGCCGATCATCGGAGAGCTATCTGGACTGCTTAACTTAGGCGATGAATTTGGTGCTGGAGATATTCCGGTCCTCGGAACGTTGCTATCAGCATTGGATCCTAACAATATCGGTGAGGGCGACCTCCCCTTGATTGGTGATCTGCTGTCCCTTCTAAACCCAGATACCATCACGAACGGCGACCTGCCGATCATCGGTGATCTGTTTGAGCAATTGCTTTCTCTTGGCCAAGACGGTGGCACGCCTCTCGACGATCTGCCGCTGGTAGGTGAGTTTGTTAACCTGCTTCAGGGCGGCGCAGCAGAAAGTCCACTAGGCGACATTCTTGATCCGTCGATGATTCAGGAAATTCCTGTATTGGGGCCAGTTCTGGATAGAATCGTCGGCGGCCTGCTCGGTGCTCTCGCAGGTTAATGATGGCACTGAACGCGCTCTTGAAAGAGCGCGTTCAGTGGTGTGTCCGTCCTTAGGGGATCGCTCATGTAGATTGCCTTCAGGCAGCGCCCCCCCCTCCGCCATAAGCACGGATGCGCAGCACTGACCTCGTTAACACCACGCTTTTGGCCAGTGCTTTCTGGATTCTACTCCGCATCTCTTCGGCCAAACCTGTTTTTGAGTGCAAAACTCAACCTTTATTCATCTGAATTGGAACGGCCTCTGAAAATTTATGTCTAAAGTTCTGCGTAAACGGCCGATATAAGTAAATTGAATTAGATTATAACCAATGTACTTTGCGGAGTACCTATGCGAAAAAATCTCCCCGTCACCGACACTGAGCGCACCTTCTCACCCAGCCAAAAGCTGATTTCGTCGACAGATCTAAAAGGAAAAATCAAACACTGTAATCAGGCTTTTGTGGATATAAGTGGCTTCTGCCGTGACGAACTGATTGGCCAACCACACAACATTGTTCGCCACCCCGATATGCCGCAAAAAGCTTATGAAGAAATGTGGGCCTGTCTTAAAGCCGGAATACCTTGGATGGGGCTGGTTAAAAACCGTTGCAAAAACGGTGATTTTTACTGGGTAAGCGCTTACGTTACGCCGGTAACGGAAAATGGTGAGATTGTTGGTTATGAGTCCGTTCGATCTTGTCCGAGCAGAAAAGATGTCGCTCGGGCAGAAAAACTCTACGCAAACATTCGGAGCGGGAGGGAGATCGGGGCACATGAAGCAGCGATGCAATCGCTACCGTTTATCACTTTAAGTCTCGTTTTTATCGCCACAGCTGCACTCTTCTGGGCTGGCCGGCCCATGTTGTCTGTGGTTGTCTTGGGGGCGGCGTTTGTCTGCCTGTTTATCTTTTCATATCGCGCTCAAGCCAGACTTTTGAGCTCTATTAGGGCTCAACTAGGCAAGAGCTTCACCAGTAACCTCGCCGCAAAAAGCTACACGGATGACAGCCTTCATATTGGCAAATTGAAGGTTGCCATTATGGCTCAGAGGGCACATCTGGACGCCGTTCTTACTCGATTGGAAGATTCTGCAGGTGAGGTTCGGTCACGCACCATCAGAGGTATGGAAATTGCGCATGAAGCCCAACAAACGATGCAGAACCAACAAGCGGAAACAGAGCAGGTAGCCGCGGCTGTACATGAAATGTCTGTGACCATTTCCGAAGTGTCGCAGAATGTCCAGCTTACTGCAGATAAGGCAGACAATGCCCGAACTGCTTCCGGGCATGGGGTAAAAACTATTAACTCGACCCGCCGAGCAATTGAGGACCTTAAACAAACAGTTCACAACATTGGTCAGTCTGTAGATGACCTCGCTCAGCAGACTCAGCGAATCGCATCAGCCGCCAAAATTATCGAAGACATCGCTGAGCAGACGAACCTTTTGGCGCTTAACGCCGCAATTGAAGCTGCAAGAGCTGGCGAGCATGGTCGGGGCTTTGCGGTGGTTGCCGACGAAGTAAGAAATCTTGCCCGTAGAACCCAGGAATCCACGAAGGACATTCACGGCGTGGTATCCGAGCTAGTCAGTAAATCTGAACAATCGGTTGTGGTGGCAGATACTGGCGCAAGTGCTGCCGACAACGGGCTAGCGAGAATGCTGGAGGCAGAATCCAGTCTGACGGAAATCGCAGATTCGGTTGCCACCATTGCTGAAATGGCAATGCAAATGGCAGCGGCAGTTGAAGAGCAGGCGCAGGTTTCCGATCAGATTAACGAGCAAGTGGAGCGAATTTCGTCTTTGGCTGGCGAAAATCTTCAGAAAGGTGAGGAATCGACTCAAAGCGTGCGTGAAATGGGCGACATCGCTAAAGATCTCCACGAACTTGTTGTGAGGTTCAAATAACGGATGAGCAGTGAAACTCTTGAAAACGGGTTAGCTCAAGCGGTGATGCAGGCGGCCGTTGACGCCATAATCGTAATCGACCGTAACGGGTCCATCCTGAGGTTTTCAGATTCTGCCAGGACGTTGTTCGAATACGGGCCGGATGAAGTTCTCGGGCAAAATGTTTCATTGCTTATGCCTGAGCCCCATGCCCGTGCTCATGACCAGTACCTCACCCGTTACCTGAAAACGGGCACCCCCCAGGTTATCGGATACGGCCGCTGTGTAAGTGGGCGTAAAAAAAGTGGAGAAGCCTTCCCCATGCACTTGTCTGTGGGTGAAACGACGGTGGATGGTGAAACACTGTTTGTAGGAATCTGCCACGACTTGACCGCCTACACGCAGGCTTTATCAGCAGTTGAAAAGTAAGCGTTCATTCCACGACATAGTTGACCTATTTCACGTCACGGAGAGGCCTTAATAACTCCGGCGAGACCTTGTACTGTTTGGTACCGTCCTCGGCTAACACGATCACGCTCTTGCGGTTGATCTTGGTGACGATCCCCAGCACAGGTCCTTCCCGGCCTTCGAAGGTCACTTTCAGGCCAACCCGCAACTGACTCAAGGCTTGCAGGGTTTCCTGCTCTTGCAGTTCATCAATGCGCTGGCAGATGTACTGGTTCAGCTCCAGCAACTGGTCGATGCTCATGTCCTCAATGCGCACGGACGGTAGCCTCCGGCTGTTTGCTCTGTCGGTCAGGATGGCGTGGGTCGATCAGCGCCCGTAATGGGTTGTCGGCAAACCGGGTTTTCCAGAGTCGGGGCGTCAGGTCGCTGACGTCACTGGCCGGGTGCTGGCTGATGCGTTGCAGCACGTCCACCAGGTAGGTGTAGGGGTTAATATCGTGCAGCTTGCAGGTGCTGATCAGGCTCTGGATGATGCCCAGGTGTTCCGCGCCCAGTTCGGTCCAGCAGAACATCCAGTTTTTCTTGCCCATGGGAATGGGCCGTAGGGCCCTTTCCAAGTGGTTGGTGTCTGGCTGCACGTCGGGATTTTCCAGGAACACGGTCAGGCTGGTTTCGCGGCTGAGCACGTAGTTCAGAGCTTTGGTCAGTGGATCGCTGGGCAACAGCCCGCTTTGCGCCAACTGATCCCGGCACCACTGGAAGAAGTCGCTGACCATCGGCTTCGAGTGGTCCAACCGGTACTGGCGTTTCTTCTCGCCAGTCAGCCCTTGAGCTTTAATGATCTCTTCATTCTGGTACAGCGCCGCGATCCGTTGCAGGGCCTCAGTAACTTTCTCCGGGTGGTCCTTTTGAGCCTCGATGAAGTAACGGCGACTGTGCACCCAGCATTGGGCGTGGGTGACGTTCTCCTGGGCGGCGGCATAACGGGCATAGGCCGCGTAGCCGTCACTGATCAGGGTGCCGCTGAACGACTCGCTGAGTACCTGTTCGATGTGGGCCCGGCCACGGCTGTTCGAGTAGGTGAACACCACTTCGTCGGCATCGCCGTACAACGGCCAGAACCAGCCGGATTTCATTTTGCCCTTTTGTGGGCCGGCCCGGCCCTGATGCCCGGCCTTGATGGGCGTTTCATCCATGGCCAGCACTCGACTGCGCAACACGTTATCGGCCTGGGCATCCACAATGGGGCGCAGCAGGTCGATGGCGCGCTTGACCAGGTTGGTCAGGGTGCTGCGGCTGACGGTAATGCCCGCCTGTTGAATACGCTGGTGCTGGCGATACAGCGGCAGATGGAACTGGAACTTGTCCACCAGCAACCCGGCCAGCAGGCTGACATCGGCCAGGCTGTTGTCCAGCACGTTGAACGGAGCCGGAGTGGTTACCAACTTCTCGGTTCCCTTGCGCCGGAATACCGGGCGCTCCACTTTCAGTACCACATAACTGGAGGCCCGCTGGGCCAGCCGGTAGGTGGTCTTGCTGCCGATCACTTCGTACTGATCGGCCTCTGGGCCGGTCAGCTCCGGTGGCCGGTGCTCAATGACTTCCATCGGGACATCAGCGGTAAAGCGCAGGCCGGTGTCGTTCAGGCAGTCGTCGTCCCGCTGCTTTTTGCCGGTGCCGCGCTGGTAAGCCCGAACCGTGCGCTTCTCGTCTACCGGTGGCTTTTCCGGAACCGGTGCGTCATCCGATGTAAACAGGCTGTCCTGACCGGGCAGATCGAACACCTGCTTCTCGGATTTGGGACCGAACAGCTGCTTCTTGAACCAGTCCAACTGGTGCTGCATGACCTGAAGTTGTTCACGTAGCAACGCATTTTCCTCGGCCAGGGCCGAGTAAGAAGACGTGTTGGAATGGGGGGCGGAAGCCATTGAATTCATGACCGATATTATACCGGAAGTCGGCCTTCTATACCCCTCGAAAACGCTTGAACTGGCGGTATTTCTGCACTTCGATGCCATCGATCAGCAGTTGCAGATCCGTCAGGGTCAGGGCTCGCTGACCCGAGGCGGATAATGGCACCCGGAACTGCCCCTGCTCCAGGCGCTTGGCCCACAGGCAGTAACCGGTGGCCGTAAAATACAGCATCTTCATCTGGGTCTTGCGCCGATTGACGAAGACGAAATACTGACCGCTGAGCGGGTCGTGCTTCAACTGATTCCGAACAAGGGCACTCAGGCCCCGGAACGATTTGCGCATGTCGGTGGGCTCTGTGCACAGCCAGATGCGCGCCTGGCTATCGAGCCCGATCATCCGTTCTGGCTCAGCCGCAGTTCGACGCCATTGCCAAGGCTAAGCACAATATTCCAGCCTGGGCCGGAGGATGGAGAGCTGCCCATCAGTGATGACAAATCCAGAAAGCTGGCTTCACCGGAACCTGCCGAATCGTCGGTCGACGGATCGGACAGGCGCTTGCGCCAGTTGCAGAAGCTGGCATAGCCAATGCCTTCCTGTTTGCAAAATTGTGGCGCTGACAAGCCGCTGTCACGCTGCTGATCAACCAGCGCCTGCCACTGCTCGGGTGTGCGGTGCTTTCTCATGGGGGTAACCTCGTGTTGGAACATGTGAGGTTACTGTAGGGCGAATTTCAGCGGGGTGGCAGGACGTCTTGGAATGAACGCTTACGTTGAAAAAACAGAGCAACAGTACCTGAAGGCGATTCAAAGAGAAAAGGATCGGGCTAACCAGGAAGCGAATTATCTGCGGACACACGATCCTTTGACGGGGTTTCTCAACAAACAATCCATAGCCGGGCAACTAGAGGCTTGGGGCACCATATATTCTCGGTATGCGTTAATGCATTTCGACTGCGAACAGTTCAACTTAATCAACCAACACTTCGGATACGATGTAGGCGATCAATTGATTGTTGAGGCTTCGAAACGAATTCAAGATCATGTGAATCGGGATCGTTTATGTGCCCGAATTGGCGCAGATGATTTTCTGGTCGCTGTTCCGGTGTCTTGCAGGGAAGAGGCTATCCGGATCGCAAATGATCTGATCGCCTGGTTGAGCATGCCCTATTCTGTGAACGGAGCAACGATACGTCTATCCGGTAATGCCGGCATTACCTTGTACCCAGATGACTCACGGCTGCCGGCCAGATTACCCGGGCTTGCTGAATCGGCCTTGAAGGAGGCCCAAAAACGCAACGAAGCAATTGCCATCTTCGACGCAAACCACCATCACAGGCTTCAGCGCAGAATAGACTTACAGATGGGGTTAAAACGAGCACTTGAGGAGAACGAACTGGAGATTTATTTTCAACCCCAGTTCTCTGTTAAGGGCCGAGAGCTGGCAGGTTACGAGTGCTTGCTCAGGTGGAATCCGGGGGGATCAGGCTTCATCTCGCCATGCGAATTTATTGCCATTGCTGAGCAGTCTTCGCTCGGATTTCGCATCGATGAGTACGTCCTTCGCAAGTGTCTAGCCATTCTCCAGGATGCTAGTGAAAATCTCCAGAAGATCCCACCCGTCGCAATCAATATCACCGGTTCTCATTTTGCACTCTGTGACTTCTCATGCAAGGTATTTGATCTCCTGGAAGAATACAAGATTCCAGCGAGTCAGATTTCCCTCGAAATAACTGAAGGCGTGGTGATGGAGAATTCCGCATGCGTAGACAGAAACCTTACTCGTTTGCGCGAGCATGGTGTTCGGGTTGCAGTAGATGATTTCGGTACTGGTTATTCGTCTCTTAGTTACCTTAGGCGCTTAGCCATTGATGAACTTAAAATAGACAAGAGCTTTATTGATCAGATCGAGAACGAACAAGGCGCGATCCTGGTTAAAGCGATTATCGACATAGCAACGGCATTCGACATAACTGTGACTGCTGAAGGAGTTGAAACAGAACAACAGCTCCGCCTACTCGATTCCATGGGTTGCAAATATTGCCAAGGCTACCTGTTGGGTAAACCCATGCCAGCACAAGACGCATTGGCACTCATCGAATAACAACTTGGGGTCAGACCCCAGGACATTTGATGGTGCGAAATGTCCGGGGGTCTGACCCCAATTTGTTAGTTGAGTGATTTGAAGATGCCGGTGCCGCCGCAGGCTTCGGCGTTGTTGTAGCTGGAGTCGACGACGTTTGCGATCCAGTGGTTCAGGAGCTCGACGGCTTCGGTGTGGCTGACGCTCTTGGCGATAGGTGGCATTTTGCGCTGGGGATCGCTGGCGTCTTCCATGCGGCAGGAGACGATGGAGCGGTCTGGATCACCCGGCACCACGACATGTTGCCGGCCGCAGGAGCCGCCGCCGGTTGCGGTGGGTTTCTTGCAGATGCCGTAGCCGGCGTCGATGTTGCGGTAGTGGTCCAGGTAATAGCCGGTGTTGGAGGCCGCGCCTTTATCGTTGTGGCAGTGCTGGCAGTTCACTTCCAGGTAGGCCCGCAGGCGGGCTTCCACATCCGCCCTGGAGCCGGCGGTGGCGCCACTATCGCCCGGCACGCTCCAATGGGGCAGGCGTTCAATGTTGGTGGCTACGCCCCGACCGTCAATTTGCAGGGCCGGCACGTTGGCCAGAAGGCCCTGATCCTGCCAGTACTTGAGCTGGTTTACCTGCGGGAAGCCGCCCTGCCCTTCGGTGCCCATAAAGCGGGATTCCGGCTTGTAGGCGCGGTTCAGGTTGCGGGGCTTTGGACCAATGGGCGCCGCACCCGCTTCCAGGTCGTCATTGGAGTGGCAGGTGATGCACTGGTTCTGGTTGGGAATGGAGTAGCTGTCGGTGGAACCGGCCAGCACTTTACCGGTGTGTTGGTCCTGGTAGTGCCAGCTGACACTGCGGGTTTCGCCGCCCGGTACCAGCTTGGCCACTTTCTTGCCGTTAGCCTCCGTGCTCCAGCTGTAGGTTGGGCCACTCCATATGGCCTTACCACTCTGGGAGGTGCGTTTGATCAGCAGGCGGGTTTCCACCAATTCTTCGGTACCTTTGCTTTCATCGGTGAAGGCAAAGGTTTTAGCGATGACCGTGCCATTCGGGAAATGAATGGTGCCGTTGAGGTTACCGCCGTTCTGGCCGTCCATGTACATGGCCTTGGTGCCCGGTGGAATAAACGCTACCCGGTACTTGGTGGCGTAGTCGGAGAACAGATTGGAATTGAGCACGAACGGCACGCCGCCTTCGTGGGGCATGCTGCGCGGGTCTTGAGCGTTGGCGAACAGGTTGTACTGCTCCAGACGCGGGCAATCTACCGTCAGGGCCTCCCGGTTAATTTCGCCAGGCTTAACGGGCATTTCGCACAACTGGTTAATGTATTCCTGGGTAGGCGCCGGGTCTACCGAGCCGCTGCGCTCAAACGGCGGAATGGTCACCCGGGGCAGGCTGGCCAGGGTGCGACCAAAGCGGGCCTGGCAGTCGTGATCTTCGAGCTTGGTATCGGCGAAAAACTCCAGCGGGCCGGTGAGCGTATCCCGCAGCCCCTGCCACGAGAGGATTGCGCCCAGATCATAATCCACCAGGTTCAGCACCAGTTCCAGGCCACGCATGCCGTGGAAGTTGATGTAATTCTGGCTGTCTGGTGACATCTCGTTGTCGTAGATGCACGAACCCCACTCCGGCAGCTTGCGCTGGCCCTGGTCGTTAAACTTGTAGGCGTTATAGAGGCAGGATGGGTTGGGATGTTCGTTGGTGTGAATGGGTTTACCGTTGGCCTTTTTTGGTACTGGCTGGCCATTGGCGTCCACCGGGTACGGGCAATCCGCATCATAGTCATCCAGCAGACCATCCCACACAATATGGGCGCCCTTGCCGGGGTTACGGATATTCTTGATTCCGATCAGCGTTGGCAGCAAAGTTTCCACCTCGCCTTCACCAAGTACCTTTTCCAGGTTGGGCGGGGGCAGGTCATAACCGGAGTTCTTCATCACATTGTTGTGGATGTGAAGGCCTTCGGTGTATGGGTCCAGTTTTTTGTCGGACGTTTTACCCTTGCCATCGATCAGCTCGTAGCTGGTGTAGATGATCGCTGCGGTGCTGTTGTCTTCGAAGACGTTATTGTAGATCTCGATGTTGTCGTAACCCAGGGTAATGAACCCAGTGCCCCGGGGCACGGCAGAGACGATGCCGCTGGGGGCAAAGTTGTAGGTGTTGTTGTTACGGGAGATGTTGTTCAGCATCACCGAGGTATCGCCGTACTGGGTGATGTTTTCCAGATCGTAGATCAGGAAACCGCCGGTGTTGCATTCCGCCAGGTTGCTGTCGTATTCCCCGCCCTGCACGTTTTCGATCTCAAAACCCATGACGTTATAGGCGGCGCGGCTGTTGCGGATGATGGCGTTATTGGTCTGGCCAACGTAGATACCGGCATCCGAGGCGCCGATGGATTCGGAGTTATCCACCAGAATGTTTTCCGACTCCACGGGGTAGATACCATAACGGCCGCTGGAGGCACTGGGTACGTAATCCGGCGCCGGGTCGCCCTCGTTGAATGGCGGGCTGGTGCACTCCACGTTCAGCCGGCTGGCGACGTTTGCCCTGGTGATGGGTTCACCGCCACCGGACCAGATAGCGCGGACGTTCAACAGGGTGCCCCATTTGACGCCCTTCAGCTTGAAGGCATCGCCCGGGGAATCCAGGATGGTGAGGTCCTTCACGGTAATGCCCCTTACATTCAAAGCTTCCAGACCGGTCACGTTGTCGCTGTTGCGGAAATTCAGCACGGTCTCATCCTTGCCGCAACCGCGAATCTCCACGTCTTCCGTGGCCTGGATCAGCAGCCCGTGGTACAGGTCAAAATAGCCGCAGCCGAATTCCAGGCTATCGCCAGGGCGCAGCTGGATCATCGCCGCCACCATCTCTTCGGTGGCCTGCTCACCGGGCTCCACCCGGAACACCCTGCCTTCACTGAACCTGGGCGGCTGTTCCGTTTCCTGGCCCGGCCGGTTGGCATCGGCCCGGTCATTACCCGATGAACCGCCGGAGCCCCCGAAACAACCGGACAACAGCAGCATTGCGCTGATCCCCAGCACCGCAAAACCTGACGTTCTCAGTCTCTGTATCATGGCAATTATCCTTCTTCTTATATTTTTGGGGTCAGACCCCAAGACATTTGATGGTGCGAAATGTCCGGGGGTCTGTCCGGGGGTCTGACCCCAATTTCATAGGGGGGCGTTTTCGATGCGTTCCCACATGCGCAGGTAAGCTTCGGCCGAGGTGAAGAGTTGGTTGACGGCGTCGTCGATCAACTCTTTCGGGCGGTCGGAGTGGAGCATCATGTCGGCGATCTGGTCCGGGTAGAGACCGTAGTGGGCGACGCCGCGGCCGTCGTAGAGGCCGAATTCCCGGTCGCCGGTTTTCTGTTTGTGGAACACCACGCGGCCATCCACGGAGGTGAACGGGTAGAGCCTGGCCTCGTCTTCTGCGCTACCGGGGTTGTTGGCGAGCTGGGCGATGCCATTGACGTCGGAGGCGAAGCCGGCGCCGCCGAAGGGCCCGACTTTCTGGTCGTCCGGGCGGGGGCGGTTGCCATCCCGTACCAGCTTGTCTACCCAGTTTTCGCGGGTTCCACCGAATGAGGCTGTGATACCACCCTGGGCTGCAATGCGATCACGAAGGGCTTCGGTACCACCCCAGCTGCCGTGACTATTTATAACTGGGTAATCCAACTTCTCTGTGATGTCGAGAATGCGGGCAGAGGCCTTGCGGCTGATGTGGTCCGTTTCAATCATCATCTTACGCCGCACGAGTTCCTGTATCAGGAAGTCGCCCAGGTCTGTTAGGCCACGGCGGTTGCACAGGTGCCCAGTACCCCGGCGAGGATCCAGTGCTTGGATTTCTTCAGGTGTTTGCGGAAAACGGTCACCTAGGTAATCAAGCTGAAACAACAATTGATCCAGAATACCGAAGGGTTGAAGAGCTGCATTCTGGTCAGTTTCATCCCCCACAAATTCAGTGCCCTCCGGACACTCTTCAAACTCTATTGGGTGACCGGTTTCCAGCAGATTACCAGCATAGAGCACAGCGCCAATACCCACACCGGTAGAAAGGTCTGGCAGATGGCCACCGAAGGCGTTATCGAATTTATGCACCGGGAACATGTTGCGAACACCCAACCGGTATAGCTGATCCATCCGCTCAACAATGTCTTGTTTGGTGCATTCGGGCACGCCCATAAACTCGCCACAGCGCATGACTTTCGACATTTCGATACCGAGCACCACCGCCATTTTGCCCTCGCCAATCACTTCCCTTGCCAGGGCCGGGCTGGTGACAATCTGGAACCAGCCTTCGCCAGGACCACCGTGCTGGGCGTCTATGTAATCCTGCATCTCATACATGCGCTGGATCTGCAGCAGGATGGCTTCCATGGGGTCGCAATCGTTCTGCTTCTGCGGGTTGATACCGCACAGCACTTCGTTATGAACCAGATGGTTTACCAAGATTTTCATACCGGAATAGTGAGCCCGCTCCAGCCAGCGGTAGTAACTCTGGTGGTGTTGAAGTGAGTTGTAAAGGGGCCAATCGTTAAAGGTTGGCCAACCCTGAGTATCATGGGGGCCCGTACCGCTGGTGACCAGTTCCAGGAAACCGGTGGTGCCCCAGGGGCCGTGAGCCACTTCACAATTTTCCAGGGCATGGGTTACGCCAAACTTGTGGAAAGGCGCGCCATAGTTGATTCGACCGCCAATGAATTCATAGGCAGAAATGTGGGAATGGGCGTCTACGTAGCCATAAACATCGTCGGTATTGATGCCTTTGATATTCTTGAAACGGTCAACCTCTTTGAGGTAGATGGCTGGACCTCGGCTGTCCACAACGTCCAGATTAAGGCCGGCCTCCGGGTATTCGGTGCAGCCTTCAGCTTCAGTGAAGGTAAAAGTATTGGAGGCATTACGCAGCGAAGGCGACGTCAGTGTCAGCCCGTCCTCCGAGGTACCTAACAGAAGCCCGGTGACTGCGGAGGTTATAGTGTACTGGTCGGTTTCCTGGTGTTTGTTGAGCTTCCAGACGGCAAGATCATTGGGGCTATCGACTGCGGCCAATCTCGGCAAAACATCGATATTGCCCAGCTGCCCTCCCGCAAAGTCCAGGCTTTCGCCGAGCTGTCGCAGAATGCCACCGAGGGGCAGAATCGGGTCGAGTATCAGGTTAACCGTATCACCTAACCCGGACACCAGATAACTCAGTTCACCAATGAAATGGCCGCCAGCGTCTAGGAATTCCCCGCCCGGATCGGTAATTCCCAACAATTCAAACCGGCCAATCTGGCCATCACCCCGAGAAAAGCCAGACATCATCAAATACGATCCAAGTTCAGTCGGGCGCATTGTAAAGCGCACGGCCTTACTTGCCTCGGCGGTAGTACCGTACTGACCACCTGACACGTCAGAGACATACAGGCCATCAGCCTGAAGGCTGTAGCAGCCATTGGCAAAAGCAAAGCGGGTATTTTCATAGGCGTAGGTTTTTGTGTCCTGCCCCGGGGGTGACGGCGGAACGTTGTTGCCGGGATTTGGCCGCTGTTCGTTGTTTGGCGTGACGGCCGATGGAGAATCACCACCATCGCCGCCACAGGCAGAAAGCAGAATGAGTGAACTTGCACAAACCGCAGAAACCAGCAGGCGCTGGCGCGCAGAAATGGACACGTTATGTCTCCTTTACGGGCTTTTTGCCCTTTTTGTTTTGATATCGCACTACATTATTTATGCTTAATTATTAAACAAAAATAACAAGGAGTCACGTCTCGGAAAGAGGCATTGCGGGCCAATCTTTAGGGCATCAGACAAAGGGAAAAAACAGAAGAGAAGTGCCCGCCCCGAATGGGGCGGGCGGAGGTAGCGAGGGGTAACTCCGCGCTTAACGAACACCTGCACGGCGCAGTGCCGCCGGGGTGAAGTCATTAGATCGGGCGTTTACCTCAAAAGTGTAGGGGTCACTTTCTTCGTTGGTCAGGCCCATCACCAGATAGCGGCCAGACATCAAGTCGTACAGGGTTTCTGCAGCATAGAAGGGCGCATTGATATCATAGCCTTGAAGATGATGAGCCTCGGCAACACGCCAAAGATCCCCTCGTCCGTCATAGTGATCTACCACAGCGATCTGCCAGGAATCCTCATCCACATAGAAATCCCGCTGACCATAAATGTGGCGTTCGCCATCTTTCAGGGAGGCGCGTACATGCCATACCCGGTGCAGTTCATAGCGGGTGTGCTCCGGGTTGATGTGTCCCGGCTTGATGATATCTCCATAGCTCAAGTCACGAGACGCCAGACGATAGGAGTTGTAGGGAATGTACATTTCTTTTTTGCCCACCAGCTCCCAGTTGTAACGATCAGGAGCACCGTTGAACAGGTCCAGGTTGTCAGACGTCCGCTGGCCATCTGCAGCGGTACCCGGGCCGTCATAAGCCACCTGTGGCGCCCGGCGAACACGGCGCTGGCCGGAGTTGTACAGCCAGGCACGGCGTCCTTCTTTTACTTGATCAAGGGTTTCATGCACCAGCAGCACATTGCCCGCCAAACGAGATGGAGCGGTGATCACCTGCTTGAAGTAAAACAATACGTTGTCGTCCATGCCCGGCTTGTAATCTGCCAGCTCAACGCGATCGGTCAGGTGTTCTGTAAACTTCACCGGACTAAAATCTCCATTGGCTTGGGGCGTTACCTGTGCCACATTCCGGATGATGGAGCCGCCACGGTAGCGAGTGATGTGGTTGAAGATCACTTCCTGACCCTTCTGGGGGATCGGGAAGGGCACGCCTTTTTCGTAGTTTTGCAGACCGTTGCCATCCGATGTCAGGGATACTGTAGTGGCGTTTTCTTTCGCCAGACTCAGAAATTCATCCGGATAGGTGGACGTGCGCCGGGTTTCATACACCGGAATCGAGAAACTGCTGTAGGTTTTGATCATCGCCACCTGCCCTGGGGACAGGTTGTCTGCGTACTCGTCGACATTGCTCTGATCAATCACAAACTTGAGCTGATCATTGGGGAACGGATCTGGGTAGACGCCCTCTTTCGACTGGTTCACCCCTGGGTTGGTCAAACCACCATTCCAGGCAGGAATGGTGCCGCCGTTACCGGCTTTCACCGCGCCGATGGGCGTCAGTTCGTTGCCGAGTTTAGCGGCCTCGGCGTCAGATACTGCGGCCATCGTAGACGATGCTCCGAACAGGGATAGCGCAATGGCACCGGCAATCAGGTGTTTCTTGTGGGTTCCCATGATGAATACTCCTGTGCTTGTCGTTATCAGAATGAGTAGGAGATGCTGACCGAAACGAAGTCCCGGTCGGAGATTTCGTTCCAGTCTCCTCCGAAGTAGCTGGTGTAGTTGATAGAGCCTGAGTAGCGGTTTTGGTAATTGGCATCGAGGCCGAGGCTCAACGATTTGTTGCCTTCCTTGAAGTTACCACCTGGGTCTGGCGCGTAGCCTTTCACATCATGGGTGAAAAACAGCTTGGGCATCAGGTTGATGCCGGCAAAGGCGTTGGCGTAGTCAAGCGCGAAAAGGGTACGGTATCCCCAAGAGAACGACGTGGTGAAACCATCGTTCTTACAGAATGTGGGGTTGATATTCAGCCTGGTGGTTTCATCACCCGGCCCCGCGCTGCAGAAATCCCCGGTAAAGCTGTCGCCCTCGAGATGGACCGGGCCAACACCAAACATGCCAGAACGACCATATCTTGCCTCGCTCTTGTCTGGCAGTTCATGTACGTAAGTTGCCCCAACTTCCGCTATGGTGATGAACCGGTCGGCGCCAAACACACGGTCAACGAAGTGGATAAGCGTAGCCTGGGCTTGCGAGATGTCGTATCGATCAAAGCCATCCACACGCTCACCCGCGTAATTGACACCCGGATTGGCATCACGGAATCGCTGCTCCAGTTTGCTGATCACCTGGCCGTCGGGACCACGCTGTTGCAAACCGCCGTAGATCAGTTCGAAGGTATTCCACTGAACAGGTACGTTTTTCTTGAAGCTATACTCTGCGCCCAGTGAGGTGCCTGTCGGTAATGTAGTGTTGATGCTGATGCCGTATAGGTCGATACCTTTCGGGTAATCAATGTAGTAACTGGGGAACCGGGACTCCGGCAGGTCCGGGTTGCTAAACTGGCTGTCGAACTCAGCTTCCGGGTTAGCCACAATGCCGCTGAGCATAGGCAGCCGGCTGTGATAGCGAACGTAGTAGAAGCCGAGCTCTGAATCCAGAGCTGGTACATACCACCGCAGCGCAACGCCAAACTGGTCTTTGTCGCCAGGCTCTACATCCCCTTGGCGGGGAGCGATGAAACCTTCCTCAAACGCTTGTGCATCGGGCACCTGACCTGCCAGCAACACCGGCCCGCAACCGGGGGATGCTACGTCTGCGGTCGAGAAATAGGTGCCACAATCATCAACCTTGAACGGCTCCCATTCGAGCTGTGCATAGGCTTCCAGCGTGATCTCCGAGGTCAGGCCTATTGAGGTGTAGATCATGTTTACCGGCAGCAGTGCGTCTTTCAGTTCTGCACCGGGGGTTCTCAGGGCAACCACATCAATCGGATTGGTTGCGTTGATACCGCCCTGGATGAAGGTGCTCTCGCCCCAGCTGACCACTTGCCGGCCAGCCCTGACAGACACCGGTGTGTTGCCCAGGTACCAATCGGTAAAGATATAGGCATCCAGCAGATCCGCGCCTGCGGCGTTGTCTTTGGCTTCACTGTTAAGTTTACGGCGCTGCCCTACCGGGTCCACCGCTCGTTTGTTGTCTTTCAGTTCATGATCATAGTAATAGGTGCCACGCACCAGCGCGCCGATACGGGTGAGGTAGTTGCTGTTCGGGCTGTAATCCAGGAAGAGCTCGGAGCGGCCCCGGAGGATCTGCGAGTACGGGTCGCCTTTGTCAAAGTTGAGGTTACCGTCGTCAAAGTTGTTGGATGACGCCCCAATGTTGCTGTACGCAAATTCTGGCCCCAGGTTACCCTGGGAGATCAGGTTTGGATCACGGTCTTCCACGCGCACAGCGATACCTGCAGTCAAGGTTGTGCTGAAGGAAGCGTCAATACCATAGAAGTTGAAATCAATGGCGGCTGCCGGAGATGCGATCAATGCAGCAATGGCTGCGGCCAGGCCGGTGTGTTTTCCGGCGAACCGGCTAATCGTTGTTTTTGTCATTGGTATGCTCCTGTGTCTGAGCTGCCCCGGCCCTCTCCGGGCCGGGTTCATTATTAGCAAGTGGTTTGTGGATCAAGGCGTAAGGGTGGCGTGCTTCAGCCCCCGGTGAATGCCCCGAACAAACCGCCGACCAGTCCTGAGAACAGCCCACCGACGGTGTCTGTAAGGAAGTTGCCCGAGCCGCTGGTCCCTGCGGACTCGCCATCACCGTTTTCAACAGGATCACGACCTCCATCCGTGAGCCCCTCGCAGCTGGCGTCGCCCGGATTGGCTCCAACGCCCTGCACAACACACTCGTTATCAATCGACACCTGTCCGCTCAGAAACAGGCCCCGCATCTGTGCGATCATCTCGTCGAAAACCGCACTGGAGCTGAACGGATCTGCACCTTTCTGGCCAGCCGAGACAGGGTTGCCATGGGAACCTTCGAGGAACCGGGTAATGACCGGCCTGGTGCCGTCGTTTGCGGAACTACCGGTATCAACGGCCCCCATAAACCTGGCGAGCGGATCGGTACCCGCCAGCGGCGCCGGCAAGCTCTTGATCTCGAACCCGGTATCTTCCAGAACCCGATCCAGCGGGCCTTGGTCGTACAGGTCGCCATCAGCCGAATTGGGGATAGTGCCGTCGCTCGGGCGGCCCGGGTCTCCCGGCATTCCCGCAATGGACGTCAGCAAGGTGGCGTTGTTACCGGTTTGATCATACAACGGTGCAAAGGCGACGGGATCTGTTGAATCCAGCAGCGCCTGGAACACGTTGAAATAAATATTCAGCTCTGTCCGGCCCTGAGCTAGCAGCCCCTCTGAAGCCCGCTCCAAGGTGGGCAGCAACACGGGCGCAATGGCTTCCCGTGAGTTTTCGGCCAGCCGGCTGAAGTGCCCGCCGGTGTTGAACAATACCGAGGCCCGAATCGGAGTCAGGTCTGGATTGTCTTCGGCTGCCAGGTTATTGATCACCGGGAAAGGCACACCGCTCATACCGCTGAGTGAGTGGCTGATGAAGTGCACCCGGCTGGTATCCATTCGAATCCCGTTGCTGCACGGGCCATTGTCATTGCAATCGTTAATGGCGTTCTCAATGGCCGGCAGTAAAGCATTGACATGTAGCAGGTCCAACACACCCTGGCGCATGTTGTCACGGGTGTTGGCAAAGTTGGTAAAGTTCAGGAACAGGCTACCGGATTCCGGATCTGGCACGGTGCTCGCGTCAACCGGGCTCATCGCTGGCCCTGCGGTGAATCCAAAGTGACGCTCCGTGGCATCAGGCGAGCTGCCTTCTTGTTCGGTAATCGCGACCATACCGGGGCGGCCGCCGCTCTGGTCTGACGTTGCCGCTTGCCCGAAGACACCGTTCAGAGGCAGGTCAATGCCAACGGTGATAAAACAGTCTCCGCTGTTCTGCAGTGGTACCCCTTCACTCAGGCACAACAGACCCGCAGCGGTAGCCATCGGGAGAATGGCGGAACGGTCTTGAGTAGCCGCGTGCTGATAGATGATGACCGGGAATTCAAGCGTCGGGTCAAGGTTTGAAATTTGGCTGGGATCAGGAGCCGCTACAACAATGGGAACTTTTACATCACCTTGCTTCTGGGCGAAGGGGAAGCGGTAGCTGACACGATCAGACTTTGCCTGCGGCAAATTGGGATTGGCGCTGAAATCTGCCGGCAGCCAGGAACCGGTTTGCAGCGGCCTGCCATCCGTTCCGTCTGGCAAAGACTGGTAGTACGGCAGGGTGATTTCACCCTCGTAGACTCTCGGCGTAACCGTAACATCCGGAAATATCGGAATCTCTATGGCAACCTGTTCCAGCGCCGGGTTGATGTCGCCGCCTTCCTTTTGACTGAAGAAGCGCACGGGCGAGTCAGAGCCACCCTGATGGGCTTTGGGGAGGTCCAGCAACTCTGCGGCTTCTTGTGCCAACTGAGTTGCCCGACCAGAAACATCCGTTACGGCCTCAACCGCCGCCACGGCAGCCGCCTGTAAGGTATACGCTAGTTGACGGTCTGTACTGTCAGATTCAACCAAGTCGTTGTAACGCAAAGTCATGTCTGAGGCATTGGCCTCTGCCAGCAAGGTGGCCAGCTCCTCGTTATACAACCTGAATTCTTCATCTGTCAGCAATCGGAAGAGTTCCGAGTTGATCTGCTGGTCTTCTTCAGACACACCGGACAGCGCTTGGCCCGACACATTAAGGTTTCCGGCAATCAGTTCTCTGATCACCGCTTGCTTGCGCTCCATCATCAGGTGCTGACGGAACCAGGCGGCGGGCGCAGCATTCGCCAGCAAGACATCCTCTACCGCAGTGGTGGTAAAGCTGATAGCAAAGGTAACATCATCAAATGTCGTTGCTTCTGCTTCCGGACCACCCTCCTGGCGCTTGAACTGGAAAAATTCGCTGGCCCAGGCCCGGGCTGGCAACACCGACATGCGCAAGGGCATTAACTGGGGATTGCCAAGAACAAAATCCGGATTGGATGCGGAGTTAAAACGGTTTTCTGCGACCAAAGGGTCGCCATTTTTATCGACAATTTCGTTGCCAAGCGCAACGGCGTACTTGGTTTTCGGGTTGAGCGGTGCCAACGGCTGAACCCGGATGGCATTATTGGGTGCGCCGCCAGGCTCACCTGCAGGCCCCGAGAGGTCAACGGTGATAATGTCGACCCTGAAGCGCTCCTCCAACAACTGCCCGAAGATTTCATCCGCTTGCAAGGTGCGGCCCTGTGCCTTCAGTCTCTTGGCCAGCCGGTAGCGGTCCATATCAACTATGCCTGCAACCTCACCGTCTTGCGGGAATACGGCATCGCCGGAGGGGAAGTCCATCTCCAGAATGAAGACATTCTGGTCCGGGTTGGGCACCACTTCGCCATCGATCTTGACAAAGTTCCTGGCATCCAGCGTCTGGTTCGGGTCCAGGCTGTCGTTCATCTTGATATCAAACGGAGCCAGGATGGAGTTGCCATCCACAAAACCCAAACCGGTGGTTACCGGGTTTTCGGGGTCTGTACCGTTGAGCATGGTGCCGTCCAACTCTTTGTTGAGATAGAACAGCGGGTCACTGGGAAGAGGAAACTGCGTTTCCAGCGGCCGGAATATGGGGCTGGTGCCTTCAGCAAGGATATTCGGGCTGCCGACATTGTAGGTCGGATTGGCATTCTTGTCGGTTTGCCCGCCGCTCTCCAAACATCCTGTTAACAGGAAAGCTGTGCACAACCACAGTGAGTTTAATTTTCTTAGCTTGTTGCGCGGTAGCATTAGCGCCCCCTTTTGTTTTTGTAGTTGAGCACTCGACACCCAGCAGGCTGCTATTCGCCAACTATTTTGATTGGCCTGCCAACTGCGAACACCCGAAGACATGACAGAGTGTAACGACAACAAAGGTTATCGCATAACACAATCTATTGAAATCTTATAAAGATAAATACTGTAAAATCAGGAAAAATAGGTCAACACAGGCCATTGTTTCGCTTAGACCATTTTATGCTGACATAAACCGGATGCTGAGCTATAGTGGGCAGCTCCATAGGGGCTGGAGTCTAACATGGACAAGCGAAAGCACTTCCGCGTTTCCGATTTCATAGCTGTTGAGATCTACGACGGTGAAAAACGGGTGTTCCCCGCGGCAACCATCTCCCCAAACGCTGTAGTCCAGGCCCTACATGGCGACTTGCTTAATGCTGTGATAAGAGGCCTCAAAAGAGCTCGCACCACTGAAAAAGTCGGAACAGCCCAACTTATCGCGATACTGTCTGACGAACTTACGAATTCTTACATTAAAACCGAGTGCGTGCGAAGTGATGATCGAGATGATCCGCGTCGGTGCCACGTCTCCCTGAGCGAAGGAGGCGTACGGATAGATGTTAGCAAATCGGAATACACCCAACCCGTCAATTCAAAACTAACACTAAAACTATACCTAGCTGACAACGACAAACCCTTGCAAGTCCAAGCTCGATTAAGGGGGGATGAAGAAATAGACGGCGAATCTATGATGATGCTACGGTTTGAATTTACTGGATTGCCTGAGTTCTCCAGACAACGACTCTTTAGATATATACTAAAGCAACAGGCCAGAAAGGTCCGGACCGCCAGCGCGGGCAACTGCAAACAGAGCTGAAACGCCATAATCGCAATGACTTTAAAGAGCTCAACCAGCTATGCGCACTTGATTTCGACCCTGCTCTTTCGCTTCGTAAAGTGCCAGGTCAGCTCTTTTTACGAGCGACAGCACATCATCGCCCTCCCTGAAGCACGCAATCCCAGCACTCACTGTGACCGGGCGAGAAGCCCCATAGACATCCGCCTCGATTAGTCGACGGATATTCTCTGCTACATATTTGGCGCTATCAACATCGGTTTCCGCCAAAATTATCAGGAATTCCTCCCCACCCCATCGGCCAAGCAGATCCACGCTTCTGAGGGACGCCTTAACTCGACGAGCAACTCGTTTCAGTACTTCATCCCCAACATCATGACCAAAAGAGTCGTTGATGGACTTAAAATGATCAATATCAAAAAGAACGATTGAAAGATCATTGGTATATCGTCTAGAGCGCTCAACTTCCGACTTCAACTTATCTTCAATGCACCCACGATTCAATAGCCCGGTAAGCTGGTCATGGTTCGCCCTACTCTGCAACTCAGAGAGTAGGTGTTCCCGAATCAGGTAATTAGTAATGCTCGGCGTTACCATTGACAGCAAGGCGATTTGGGACTGAGTGAATTCCGAACATGCCCCAAAGATGAACAAACCTCTTAACGTGTTATCCGAGAGAATCGGGCAGATTATCATCGAGGCTTGTCGCATTTCAGTACAAACAGGTAGAACATCAATTATCCTTTTAGCCCAATAGTCACTATTCTCTAAAATTTTCACATCGGGCAACCCCACCGCTTCCTCGCGCAGAAATAAGCTTCCATCTTGAAGCAGCTTGCCCATTCTGTCATGCGGCTCGCCCTGTGGAGAGCTCGCAGCACTGTCTAAATCAAAAAAATCACCCATGCACTCTATTGCCCCATCACCGAGCACATATAGAATACCCAACTTGCCAACCGATAAATCCGACCCTCCTTGCAAAAGGGTTAAGCATTGGCGCAAGACACATAACTGTGAGTCATTTTTGGGAGCCAGCAACCGCTGACTGACTTCTTTTGTCAACTGATCGACTCGGGTTTGTCGTATTATCGTCGACATAGCGCTTTTTCGCTCCAAAAGAACTGACGCTACAAACAAAAAGTTTGCCACACCATCGTCGACTGGCAACTCCAGAGCCTCTTGCAGTGACATTACATCGAGTGTGCCGAGTATTTCTCCACCGATAGACTTAATCGGGTAAGAGTGCCACGCGACGATCTGCTCAGGAATCAACGAACCTACACTGCTGACCCATTCATTCTGAGCAGAACGCACAACAATTTGTTTTTCCAGAAAAGCTGCGGTTGCAGGAGGAGTGTCGCCAAAAATCACAGGAAGAGATCTAATAAAACTCTCGACCGTATCGTCCATGCCTTTTTGCCAAATGAGATGTAGCGTTTTGGTCGGTGCATCAAGCAGGGAAACACTACAAGCCAGCCCCCGCCCCAGTTCGCAGTGAAGCAGCGCTACGGATCTGCTTAGAGCACTTTGAATGTCGGTTTCGTTAAGAATCGACCGAATTATCCTGTTGTCAAAGTGTGCCCGCTTTTCTCGTTGAGCCTCTCTCTCTGAGAAGTTGAAAGCCACAAATGCGATGTTATCCTTAACCTCAATATCCAAGCTAAGCTCTAAGCGCTGAAGATTAGCAGTAGCAACCGTTTCAATTGAGATAGAATCAACAAGCGACCCAGCCCGAAGTGTCCTTGAATTCAGTGCCTTACGTAATTCAGGCAAGAAACCGGGATACGTTTCAGGGTTATGAAAATAAAAAACAAATGACTCTTCAGGCGCGACAGCACGGGCATCAAATTCACCCAATTTTCGTATTAATTCGTCTGACTCCTCAATCACCTCGCGCTGACATAAATCAAAGGCAACTACAGGAACCGGGAGCCAGGCAATGCATCGCCGCAGCTGATTTTCATAGTATCTGGCGTTCTCATTGGCACCCCCTAGCCTTTTAGATAATTCAGAAATTGCCTGATCTTGTCTTCGGCTCTTCTTCTTTAAGTACGTATAGAAATAAAAAAATGCGAGCACCAATATAAGGCATACCATACCCACCCCGACCATGACCTGGCCTATCAAAGTAATTCTCCGGTCTGGCCACAAGCAACGTTTACTACCTCTCCAAAAACATTAGTGCTTGAAGCATCACGTTTTAATTTCAGGCGATACCGCACTACCACTTTTTGTCCGGAACTTAGCCTCTCAGACATTGACACCGCACTATTCTTCCAGATAAGGACGAATCCTTCCCCGGTAAAGCCTTGCTCATTCGCGCTGCAGTCGTCTACCAATAAACTCTGATGCGTTTCCATTAGAACTGTGCTGTTGCGAACGACAAAACATTGTTCAAAGACAGGTTCTGGACAAGTCCGCCCCCATGGCTGACGCTCCAACCACTGAGCAAGAGCAGAAGTTCTCTGGTTTACAGACAAAGGACCATCAACAATATTGGGGCTTGAGTGATTGGAGACTTCTACCATTCTCGCAAGATATGAGTCGAGACGAAACTTAAACTCCGTAAACGCCTCTCTCTCGATCGCAATGTCCCCAGAGAACGCGTCGGCCCAAAACTGAAATGGGTAAAACGAATTGTCCATATCGAAGCTAATAAAGCGAAGCGCGTCATTAACATTGATAAAGTCGGAACGAAGAAAACACCTCAGCAGCCCGTTTGGCATAGCTGCTCTTACCAGTTGGGTTTTTCCTGAATCTGCATAGCGTCGCTCCGCAAATATGGGCAGCAACCGTGAGTCGTTCTCGAAATTACTTTCCTCATATTCAACCGGATTCGAAACCTGTACTTTCTCAGCCGGCACACCTTGCGGCTCAGCACCGATAAGGCCAGCTAGCTGTTTTAATGATGGGAAGTAGGTTTTTGCTTTAAGAATCGATGCCTTGGACGCTTTCTCTTTTGAAACCTTCAATTCGTCACATAAGAGGCAATCAATCAAGGTCTCCGGGTATCCTGAATAACAAACACTACTAAATAAAGGGATCAGTCGCATTTGTACTTGCTGTGCCGTAAACGGGTATGCGGCCTCTACCTCAATGAGTAAAGCGCGTAGGCCGTAAAGCAGGGTCCCTCGAGAATGGGACGTTCGTGATTGTTGTGTCCAACCTCTGTTGATTCTGTCCACACCAGATCCTACGATATCGCGAACATGTGGCTTCATTGGCATGTCGTCGCACAGATAGGAGAGAGCCACCAGCGTATCACTCGCTTCAAGGCCCGCAGTTTTTATCTGTGCAGTTAAAGCTTGAACACGTGCATGCGCAGATATTAAGCCGATAAGAGTATCGCGACACCTTAAGCTCAGCTGATAAGCAATGGCGCAAAGAGTGCAATTTTTCGGAGCAGCCATTTCCCCAACTCCGCTTCTGGGCATAATGGCAATATCGCAATCTGAAATGTGGCTTAGACAATTATTGGTTGCCAATGCAATAATTAATGAGGCTGGTGAGCCCTCTCGGATCCTGGCCAAAATACCTTTGGTGGGATCTAACACTATAATTATATTAGGCTCATAACTAGCAAGCACATCTTCAAGCTCGGACTCCCTCTCTAGCCGCTCAGAGGTAAACTTCGAACAGAAATAACGCGCTTCAAATTCTTCTAGTTTCTCATTAAAACTACCTCGGGTTGTTTGAACCACATCTCGCGTGCGTCGCAATGCTTTCAGAAGCAGGTTCAAGGACCTAATAAACGTCGATATTGACAAGATGTGATCTGGGTTAGCTCGCCCCAAAAGCAAAACGCGAGAACCACTCAGCAAACCTTTAGAAATGGAATCGGCAGCAAGGTTTAATTGAACATCATCTAACTGAGGAGTATCAACTTCAAGATCATCTGCACTAACTCTGGAACTTAAGATTCGCTCCTTAACCGATTCAATTGCCGCATTAAGATCTTTTCCATCCCGAACCTTCATATGCTGTCGGATTTTATCGTTAATAGTATTTCCCACGGCCGACTCCAAATTCTCTGTCGAATGCACACTTTCGCCTTATTGTTGAGTCAGCATTTGATACGCGATCTGTCGATCAATTGCGGACCCCATACGCGCTTCCAATAGACGGATGAGCTCTGTCGAGTTCTGGCCCCTACCCGCCTCACAAATCATGGAAAGAGACGATGAATATATGTCATCTGCGTTAATCTCGGACAGACAAGCCGTTTGTAATGCGTCTGGACGATTTTCATCTATTAAGGCCAATAGAGCCAAAGCCAAATCATAATCAAAGCCTACAAAATCAGCATCACTCTGTTTAGAACAGATCAGTCGAACGATTTCGCCTTGTCTACCATAGACAGCCCATGACAACGCATTCAAGTCGATCAGCAACGCTGCACTGATAGATAAAAAATGTTCAGGCAGTCCCGACAGGAAAAAGTCCACACGCGCGTACTCCCCGGTATAGCACGCCCGCCGGTAAGCTTTTTGGAACTGGAATTCAAACTGTTTCATATCCTGGCTGCACACCGGCGCGTGAAGCTTGGATAGCCTCTCCCGCAATTGGTCGATAGGGAGACTAAAGAGCTCGCTTGCCGAAGGCACCTCTGTCTTGAACACAACTCTCACCTGCGCATTTTTAGTCCAACATGTAGTGGATCATACTACATATTAACCAACAACAAGCACAAGTCGAACGCAACTAATTTACGGCTTAAGAGCAAACCTCTCGAAAGATTCCAACCCGGCGACAAACGCTAACCGTTACTCATCCAACGCCGATTTCAGAATCAAAAGTGTTAGCTTTTTAAAGATGAGAGCGACACTCTGACTGACTGCACTTTCTGCATGAATGTAATCAACACAATCGCCCGCTCCTCACCATCGTAGGCCTGAAAGATAGCACTGATACCCTTAAACGGCCCTTCGTCCAGCTCAACCGGCTGGCCCGGCTTGATACCGCCCTGCTCCGCAACTTTATCCAGGCTGACTTTGATGTGCTCAATCACCTCATCGGCGATGGCGGCCGGCTTGTTGGCAAACCCCACAATACGAGCAACACCCCGCGTGGAGCGAAGCTTCGACCACATGGGATCGGTCTGCTCCAGATTCACAAACAGATAACCGGGGAACAACGGCTCCAGCTTCCTGGTCCGCTTACCGGCCCGAATCTTCTCCACCTCAATCTTTGGGTAGAAACAGGCCACCTCCTGATTCTGCAAATGCTGCAGCGCCCGATCCCCCTGCGCTGGCTTGTGTTGTAAAGCATACCAAGTCATTAAAAATCCATCTTTGGGGTCAGACCCCAGAAAATTTGATCAGGTGAAATGTCTTGGGGTCTGACCCCAACTTCAAAAATACCAGCTACCCGCCGCAATGAAATTCGGATTCAGCACATCTTCCTTGCCGTATTTCAGTGGTTCGCCCTGGGGCGTTTGCACGTTGCCGCCAGCGGCCAGGAGAATGGCGTGGGCGGCGGCGGTGTCCCACTCGCTGGTGGGCCCCATGCGGGGATAGATGTCGGCATGGCCCTCCGCTATGCGGCAGAACTTCAGGGAACTGCCCGCCTGCACGGTTTCGTGGTCACCAAGGCTATCGATAAAGGTGCGGGTTTCCTCATTCAGGTGGTTTTTACTAGCCACCACCCGCAAGGTTTCCCGGGGTTCCACTACGCGAATGCGGTGTATGCGGCCAGTGCGATCACGCATGCTGGCACCTTCACCTTTGATGCCCCAGAAGGCTTCTTTCAGTGCCGGCGCTGTGACCACGCCCATCACCGGTTCGCCGTCTTCGATCATGGCGATGTTGACGGTGAACTCACCGGTGCGCTGGGTGAAATCTTTGGTGCCGTCGATGGGGTCAATCAACCAGAAACGGCGCCAGTGCTTGCGCTCTTCCCAGGGAATCTCTGCGCCTTCTTCCGACAGGACCGGTATATCCCGTGTGAGGTTGCGCAGCCCCTTCACGATAATGTCGTGGCTGGCCGTGTCGGCCGCGGTGATGGGTGATTGATCTTCCTTGTAACTCACCTTGAAGTCAGACTGGTAGATATGCAGTACCTTCTCGCTGGCTTCATCAGCAATTCTGATCACTTCCGGAAGAATCGAGCTGTAATACATGTTTGCATCCTGCTGGCCGTATCTACCGCAATAATAGCAAATTTTGGGGTCAGACCCCCGGACATTTGGTGGGGCGAAATGTCTTGGGGTCTGACCCCAACTTGAATTTTTGGGCGTGTTGCGGCAGATTGTTGCAGTTACAAATCAATTCACAAGGACTGTGAGATGCCCCGCCGACCACGGATTTGTCCGGCCGGGATGCCCCAGCATGTTATTCAGCGGGGGAATAACCGGCAGGAATGTTTTCAGGATCTGGCCGATCGCGCCACTTACGCGACCTATCTTTCCCGCTATCAACGCGAATTTCAGGTGGATATTCACGCCTGGGTGCTGATGAGCAACCATACCCATCTGTTAGTGACGCCCAACGCCGAGGGCGCTCTTTCGAGCCTTATGAAGGCGGTTGGTCAGCGCTATGCCCAGTATTACAACCACAAGTACGACCGCACCGGAACCTTGTGGGAGGGGCGGTTCAAGTCTTGCCTCGTTGATACCGACCAGTACTTTCTGCAATGCCAGCGGTATATCGAACTGAACCCGGTGAAGGCGGGCATGGTGGAGTATGCCGGCGACTATCAATGGTCAAGCTATAACTGCCATGCCTACGGGATGCGCTCGGGCATGCATACGCCGCACGACTGCTACCTGAACTTCCAACCCGATGCCGAGCGGCGCTTCACCAGCTACCGCTCGTTCGTCGCCAGTCCCAGCCCTGACGGAATGGATGAGCAGATTCACTATGCGGCGATCTCCGGCAAGCCGCTCGGTTCTGAAGAATTTCGGGAGCGGATCAAGGCGACATTCGGAGAGTTCTAATTTGGGGTCAGACCCCAGGACATTTGGTGAGGTGAAATGTCCGGGGGTCTGACCCCAATTTTACAATTTTATATTTCGACTTCTTCGAAGAGTTCGGGCACTTCGGCGGGCCAGCCGAACTTCTCGGTGATGCGTTTGCGCATGGTGTCGCTGGCGACGGGTTCGCCGTGAGTGACGTAGACTTTTTCCGGCTTCAGGGTGCCCTGCTCCAGCCAGGCCAGGATTTCGTTGTAGTCGCCGTGGGCGCTCATGGAATCGAGGTTGTGGATTTCAGCTTTCACTGGCCAGTATTCGCCGTGGATTTTGACGGATTCGGCACCGCTTACGAGTGCATCGCCGCGGGTGCCCGGCGCCTGGAAGCCGGCGAATACCACGCTGTTGCGGGGATTGGGCAACAGGGTTTTCAGGTGGTGCAGCACGCGGCCACCGGAGGCCATGCCACTGGCAGACACGATCACGCAGGGGTAGCGTACGGCGTCCAGCTCGATGGATTCCTCAACCGTGCGGACAAATTCGGTTTTCTCATCCATCAGCTCGCACTGGGCGCGGTTGAGTTTATGTTCTTTGTGGTGCTGGCAGAATATTTCTGTGGCTTTTATCGCCATCGGGCTGTTCAGGTACACCGGCAGTTTCGGGATCTTGCCCTGCCCCATGAGTTTGTGAATTACGTACAGGAGCATCTGGGCGCGGCCCACCGCGAACGCGGGCATTAATACGATACCTCCCCGGCCAGCGGTTTTGGTGATGATGTCGGCCAGGTCGCCTTCCGGGTCTGATTCCCCGTGAGTTCGGTCGCCGTAGGTGGATTCGCACACCAGGACATCCGCATGTTGCAACGGCTCGGGTGGTCGCATAATGAGATCATCCTGGCGACCCACATCACCGCTGAACACCACCGTGCGGGCGGCACCTTTGTGGTGAACGTGCACGCAGGATGAGCCCAGGATGTGCCCCGCCGGAGTGAAACTCACTTCAAAGCCTTTCACGGGTTCGAACTTCTCGTGGTAGTGCAGCGACTCGAAGTGTTTGAGAGCTTCCCGGGCGTCTTTTTCGGTGAACAGCGGCTCGGGCTTTTCGTGCTTGGAGAATTTCTTCCGGAACGCGTACTTGGCATCTTCCTCCTGCAGGAAGCCGGCATCTGGCAGCAGCACTTTGCACAACTCGTGAGTTGCCTTGGTGCAGTAGATCTTGCCCTTGAAACCGTTTTTTACCAGTGCTGGCAGGTAGCCGGAGTGGTCAATGTGGGCGTGGGTGAGCACCACGGCATCGATGGTTGAGGGATCCACCGGAAACGTCGCCCAGTTGCGCCGCCGCAAGGTTTTTACCCCCTGATACATGCCGCAATCCACCAGCAGGCGGTGGTTTTCATCAGAGAGCAGATAGCGAGAGCCGGTGACGGTGCCTGTGCCGCCGAGGAAGCGAAGTTTCATAGGCATGTAACTCTTTGTCGGGTGGATAATAATTCCAGCTTAGCGCAAAAATACTAAAGGGTCTGTCCCCGCATGGGGACTGACCCACTTTTGCCCGTCTGTTGCACTAAGCCAGAGCCCATGGGTTCCAAAATGGGTCAGTCCCCGTTCGGGGACAGACCCCTGGGAGATGGGCCGCGGTAAAAGTGGGTCAGTCCCCATGCGGGGACAGACCCTTCAAAGGCCTTGCAGATAGGCAGCAAGGGCCTGGATATCTGTTTCGGATAACACAGCGGAAATACCAATCATAGGGGACCTGTGCTTTGTTGGGTCCATGCCCTGGAAGCGTTTCAGCGCCAGCGTGACGTATTCCGCAGGCTGGCCGGCCAGGCGGGGCATGTCGCGGAAGCCTTCGGCGGTTTGGCCGTGGCAGGCGGCACAGCGCTGATCGTAGAACTGCCCTCCCTTTCCGGCAAGCCTGGGATCAGCGCCGGGGCGGGGCTGAGCTTTCTGTTCGCTGTAATACACGGCGATATTAATGCGCTCCTCTACGGTGAGCGTTTTCGCCAGCTGAGACATCACGTAATCCTCACGGGCACCGCTGCCGAATTTCTCGAACTGCTCGAACAGGTACAAAGGGTGCTGGGCTGCCAGGTTGGGAATGTAGTCGCGTTTACTGTTGCCGTCGCGGCCATGGCAATAGCCGCAGAAGCGGATGCGTTCTTCGCCTGCATCGTAGCTGGCTTGCCGGCGCTCATCGTCGGCGACAATGTCTTCCAGTTGGGCCAAGGCACTGTAGACGGAGGTGGCGCCGGCCCAGGGTGTGAGTGCCAGTAATGCGATAAAGACCAGGAGTTGTATTGAGCGATTTTGCATTCGTAGTGCCCAGACAAGTGTGAATGGGCACAGGATAACGATGGGGCTGCGGTGTGATCTTGCGAAAGATCAATTTATTCGGCGTTTGGGGTCTGTCCCATTTTGGAACCCATGGGCTCAGGCTGAGTGCAACAGACGGGCAAAGGTGGGTCAGTCCCCGTTCGGGGACAGACCCTTAAAACCCTTACCAACCAAATAAACCTCACGCGAGCGGGCTCGTGAGGAGTCGGGTTTTCTGACAACGACTTTGGCAAAGACCTCCCGCATGGCTTTGACGTAGTCGTCGTAGCCTTCGCCGTGGAAGACTTTGGCGACGAAGCTGCCTTTGGGTTTGAGGATCTGGCAGGCCATGTCCAGGGCGAGTTCCACCAGGTACATGGAGGCGGCCTGGTCGGCGGCGTTGACGCCGCTGATGTTGGGGGCCATGTCTGAGATGACCACATCGGCCCGGGCACCATCCAGAATCGCCATGATCTGGTCAAATACTTCCTGCTCGGTGAAGTCACCCTGGATGAATTCGACGCCAGCGATGGCGTCCATAGACAAGATGTCAGAGGCCACAACCCGGCCTTTGTGACCAACCAGTTTGGCGGCAACCTGAGACCAGCCGCCGGGCGCGGAGCCCAGATCCACCACCAGATTGGTGGGCTGTATGAGGCGGTCTTTCTCGTTGATTTCAAGCAGTTTGTAACTGGCACGGGAACGGTAACCGTCCTGTTGCGCTTGTTTCACAAAGGGGTCGTTAACGTGCTCTTCGAGCCAGCGGTTACTGCTTTTGGAACGGGCCATGGTTTGCTATCTGCGTTATTGCGGGAAAACAGCATTGTACGCTGCCACCAGCACAGCCGCAAAAGCACCGGCGCCTGACAAGCACCCGTCTCCAAAGTACAATGGCGGCCATTCTGACTTTCATTCCAACCCTAATCCGCCGGGCAGTCGCCGGGCGGCCTGGACACACCATGATTCGCGTTACCGAACTGGCTTTACCCCTTGACCACCCCGAGGCTGCCCTGAAAGCCGCCCTGCTGCAGCGCCTGAAACTGAAGGACGATGAGCTACTGGATTTCACCGTGTTCAAGCGCAGCTACGATGCGCGCAAGAAGAACACGGAGATCAAGTTTGTTTACATCATTGATCTGGAAGTGCAAGACGAGGCTGCCGTGCTTGCCCGTTTTGCCGACGACAACCACGTTCGCCCGGCGCCAGATACCGCCTATTACCCGGTAGCGCAGGCGCCTGCTGGTTTGGAACAGCGGCCGGTTGTGGTCGGCCTTGGCCCCTGCGGTTTGTTTGCGGCTTTGTTGCTGGCGCAGATGGGGTTCAGGCCGATTGTGTTGGAACGGGGCAAGGATGTGCGCCGGCGCACCAAAGACACCTGGGCCTTGTGGCGCAAGAAGCAGCTTTCACCTGAATCCAACGTGCAGTTTGGCGAGGGTGGTGCCGGGCTATTTTCTGATGGCAAGCTGTATAGCCAGATCAAAGATCCCAAGTTCTACGGCCGCAAGGTGATGGCGGAGTTCGTGAAAGCAGGCGCGCCGGAAGAAATTCTGTACGTGAGCAAGCCCCATATCGGCACCTTCCGGCTGACTGGCGTGGTGTCAAAAATGCGCGAGGAGATCATTCGCCTGGGTGGCGAGATTCGCTTCGAACAGAAAGTCACCGACCTGCTGTTGGACAGTGGCCAGGTAAAAGGGGTGGAACTGGCCAGTGGCGAGCAACTGGTGAGCCGGCATGTGGTGATGGCTCTGGGCCACAGCGCCCGGGAGACCTTCCGCATGCTGCACCGGCGCGGGGTGTTTCTGGAAGCCAAGCCTTTCGCCATCGGGTTTCGGATTGAGCACCCGCAAAGTCTGATCGACCACGCGCGGCTGGGCAAATACGCTGGCCACCCGGCACTGGGCGCAGCGGATTACAAGCTGGTGTACCACGCCAGCAACGGTCGCGCGGTGTACAGTTTCTGCATGTGCCCGGGCGGCACCGTGGTGGCGGCCACCTCGGAACCGGGGCGAGTGGTTACTAACGGCATGAGCCAGTATTCCCGCAACGAACGCAACGCCAACTCCGGTATTGTCGTGAATATTGACCCGAACAAAGACTTCCCAGGCGGCCCGCTGGCCGGCGTCGAACTGCAGGAACAACTGGAAGCCAATGCCTACAAACTGGGAGGCAGCGATTACTGCGCACCGGGGCAATTGGTGGGAGATTTCATCGCGGGTAAGCCGTCTGAAAAACTCGGCGAGGTGGTTCCGTCTTACAAACCCGGTATTAGATTGGGCGACCTGGCCCCTTCCCTGCCCCCCTACGTCATCGACGCCATCCGCGAAGCGTTGCCCGCCTTCGGCCGGCAGATACGCGGTTTCGATCGGGCCGATGCGGTGTTGACCGGCATTGAAACCCGCACCTCCTCCCCCGTGCGCATCACCCGCGACCGGGACACCCTGCAAAGCCTGAACACCTGCGGCCTGTACCCGGCCGGAGAAGGCGCAGGCTATGCCGGCGGTATCTTATCTGCCGGGGTGGATGGCATCAAAGTGGCCGAAGCAGTTGCCAAAGCCATGATGGCTGAGCTGGACACCGCTGGGAGCAATCCATCGTGAAGCTGGACGACATCAAGAAGCTGCACCAGAAAAAATACCGCCAGGCCTTCGGGCATTTTCTGGTGGAGGGGGAGCATCTGGTACTGGAATTGGATAAAGCACGTGAGCAGACCCCTTCCACCTGGGGACAAGCGCAGCTCTATGTCACCAGCGCCTACGAACACTGGAACAGCCCCTGGCCGAAGCACCTGATCAGCGACCGGCAAATGGCCCAGTTGGCCGACACCAAAGCCCCTCAGGGTATTCTGGCCGTGGTGCCAATTCCACCGGCGTCAGCGGCAAGCCCCATGCCCGGTGAAAAGGCCGTTTACCTGCACGAAGTCCAGGACCCCGGCAATCTGGGCACCATCTTGCGCACTCTGGCCTGGTTCGGCGGCATGCGCTGCCTGCTCAGCCCCGGCAGCGTAGACCCGTTCAACCCGAAAGTGGTCCGCGCCAGCATGGGGGCGATTTTTCACGTGCCCATTGAAACCGAGGTGTCACTGGACACTCTCGCCCGCCGTTATCCTCGCATTGCCTGCCTGGATATTGGCGGTGAAGCCATCGCCAACCCGGCTTTTGCAGAACACGACTGCTACCTGTTCGGCAACGAAGCCCGCGGTGTGCCGCAGGAAGCTTTGAACGAGCTAGCTGCCCAGCGCTTCACCATTCCCGGCGCCGCAAAGATCGAATCCCTGAATCTGGCTTCTGCGGTAAATATGGCGGTTTATGAGCTGAACCGGGGCACCATCACCAACGTTGCATCCCCCTTCAAGGCAAATCAATGATTCGTAAATACGTGATCGGAACCCTTTCCCTCGGAGTATTCCTGGCCTTCATCCTGGCCATGGTGCTGATGGTGCAATTGCACCGCTACGGTATCGCCGTGGATGTCGCCCGCCTCGAAAACCTGCAAGCCTGGTCTGGCGACGACGAACAGCGACAGGCGCAGATGCAGAGATACTTCGAGTATTGCATCGACAACCACCGAGACCCGGAAGACAAGCGTAGCCCGGAGCATATTCGCTCTTTGTACCAATGTGCCGAAGAGCACGGCTCCCCCGAGATCGCCCAGGTGGTGCGGCAAGCGCCAAACACCGTAAAAGCCCCAGCACCCCTGCGCTGGTTCTGGTAGTCCAGGTTGGGGTCTGACCCCATGCTATTCTGACGGATACGCGAGATGAGGGAGAATCAAAGGTGACAGAGCAAGATGTCCGCTGGGTACAGCGTTTCAGTAATTTTAAAAAGGCATTCGGCCAGTTGGACTCTGCTGTGAAGCTGTGCCAGGCACGTGACCTGTCTGACCTTGAAAGGCAGGATGGACAAAGAGGCAGAGAAGCATGACCTTGCCTGAAACGTCTCCGCAAGCAGATCAATTCGGCTTACCGAGCCGCGTTATTAACAGCCTCAAAGCGCTCTTCGAAAAATACTCTGAAATAGAACAAGTGACTCTTTATGGCTCCCGCGCCAAGGGCAACTATCGCCATAACTCGGATATCGATTTAATGCTCACCGCGCCAACACTCTCCTGGCGGAGGTTCAATAACCTGGAACTGGAGATTGATGATCTGCTACTGCCTTGGAAAGTCGATCTGGCTTTGGAACATCAGGTAGAGAACCAAGACTTGCTTGAGCATGTTGCACGGGTGGGTGTGCGAGTTTTGTGAACCCTTCATTCCTTCATGATTCGCACGGCAACGCATACAAAAACCGACACTGCTCGCTGGGCAAGCATGAGCGCCTTGTCGCGGTTTGGCTTCATCGACCTATGCACATCAGTTGGGAAAGAAGGCTGGCGCCCGCTCATGACTGGAACCTCAAGTAGCCAATGTACAGAAAACGCACCTTTGTTGGACGTTCCAGTATTACGTGATTGCCGGTATCAAAACAAGGTAGCCTTGGCTAAGCGGACGGAACGTCGGGTTTCCCGTGAAGTTGGGGTCAGACCCCGGAACATTTCAGGTCACCAAATGTCTTGGGGTCTGACCCCAAATTTTGAGCGGGAGCTAATCGTTATGGCACGCCCCTTTCTTTTTGCCCTCTCAATGGCCGTAAGCGCTTTTCTATCGACACCGGCCGCAGCTGATGAAACACGTGACTGGACGTTAACGGTCGAAACCGGGCCCGTTTGGCTTTCCCGCAACGATGTTCAGATACCGAACGACAGCTCAGGAGATCGCTTTGACCTCCTGAAACTGACTGGCCAGGGAGCCGACCCGTATTTGCGGGTGCATTTGGCCTACCAGCTATCTGACAAGCATTCTGTCAGTCTTCTTTATGCCCCATTACGCACTTATGGCCACGGTGAGCTGCCCGACGATGTGCGCTTTGCCGGCGAGACGTTTGAGGCAGGAAGCAGCGTAAAGGGTGTATATAAGTTCAACACCTACCGGCTGGGCTGGCGATATCACTGGCCAGAGCATGGCGACTGGAAACTAAGCGCGGGGGCCACGCTGCTAGTGCGCGATGCCAATGTTCGACTCAGCCAGGGCACCACAAGCGCCGATGACCCAGACCTTGGCGTAGTACCACTGCTGTCTTTCCGGGCCCGCCGGGCTTTTGCTCAGCGCTGGGCTTTGGAGTTTGACGTGGAGGGCCTTGGCGCGCCCCAGGGCCGGGCGATTGATGCCGCCGTGGCCGTAACCTATCAACTGTCACCGCAACTGGAAGGCCGGCTCGGCTACCGAACCCTGGAAGGCGGAGCAGATAACGACAGCGTATACACCTTTGCCTGGGCCCACTATGGTCTGCTGGGATTAAGCTACCGCTTCTAGTAGCGCGGCTGGCCATCCCAGTTTGGGGTCAGACCCCAGAACATTTGATGGGGTGAAATGTCTTGGGGTCTGACCCCAAATTTTTAGCCGTGGTATCCTTGCCGCCCTGTTTCCAGCACATACGCTCATTTCCAAATAGTTTAGGTTTTATTATGCGAATGATTATCCGCGCTTTTTTCCGCCTGCTGCGGCTGGCTCTAACACCGTTTATGTTGCTTTCAGAGAAACTCAGTACACCGAAGGCCATCATCCGTTCGCCTGAGCAGCAAGCAGAGATTGATAAGGCCACCGAAAACTTGGCGCTCTACCAATTCCGGGCCTGCCCGTTTTGCATCAAGGTTCGCAAAGAGATAGCCCGGCTGGGGCTGAATATCGAGCTGCGTGACGCACAACACGACCCGGCGCATCGTGAGGATCTTGTGAAAGGCGGCGGCACCGTTAAAGTGCCCTGCCTGCTGATTACCAATGACCAGGGTGAAAAGCAATGGATGTATGAGTCTGGTGACATCAATACCTGGCTGAACCGGCAGTTTGGATAAATAAGGGGTAATGACCATGTTAAACGTAAACGAATACTTCGACGGCAAAGTAAAATCCATTGCCTTCCAAGGCGAGTCTCTGCCTGCAACCGTAGGTGTGATCAGTTCCGGTGAGTACGAGTTCGGCACCAGTAAAAAAGAAGTGATGACCGTTGTCAGCGGCGCATTAACCGTTCAGCTTCCGGGTAGCGATAGCTGGACCCGCTACGGGGCCGGCGATGCCTTTGAAGTAGCGGCCAACACCAGTTTCAAGGTGAAGGCTGACGTAGATACGGCCTATTTCTGCACCTACGAATAACAACATTGGGGTCAGACCCCTCTGGCAGCCTACAGGACAATTAGGCTGACAGAGGGGGCTACCCCAACTTCAGAGCACGGTGCAATTTGCTGGTGTGTAGCTGGCCCGCCATTGGCTAGCGGCTGTTTTATCGATAACACACCGCCATTCGCCGGCCACAGTGCGCTCGAATCGAAGAATTACACCTGCCAGGTTCGGGTGTGCATTGCCCCCCATGGTCACTTGCAGGTGACCAGATCCGTCAGCATTCAAGGTGCCTATTTCGGTAGCAATATCACCTGTGGTCAGGTTTGACGGGCTATAACCGAGAGACTGGTTATTGATACCAGAAGTACCCGTTGTATTAGACTCGAATCCTGAGCGATAGGCGCCAAGCTCGCTAACCGCCTGCCCGATTTGGGTTTTCACGGCGTACCCCTGATAAACCGGAATGACGGCTGCCGCTAATATGCCGATGATCGCAACAACGATCATTAACTCAATAAGGGTGAAACCTTTGGTGTGCTTTGGCATTGCTCTGTCTCGCTGAGTGGTCACTCGGACATGTTCAGCAAGATGGGGGCCATGTTTGACGAGGTTGTGCCTGTCCACGATTGCATGGTTGATAGGAATTATAAATACAAAATCTCGATGCCCTTTCTTCTCACAAGGTTTAACAATTTCAGCGATGCTCCGGCAGGCTTTTTCTCGCCCGTCTCCCACTTCTGAACGGTTGAAACACTCACGTTAAGAATGGCAGCAAACACAGCCTGACTCATACGGGTCTGGCTGCGAATATTCCGGATTTCTTCCGGCGGGAGCTCTCTACTGTCAGTGCGACACAGCTCTTCGTATTCGCCGAGTCGCCGTTTACCTATTAGCCCAACGGCATGGAGGTCCAATGCTGTTTCTCGAATTTCATTCAACAGCCGGTTGTCTCTTTCAGTGGTTGCCATAAGTAATCTCTTTCAACACTTTGCTTATGTGAGCTTTCTGCAGCTCTTGGTCTGAGTACTGCAACAAATCTGCTGCCAACGCCTTTAGTGCTCGCAACTCCCTGGCCGACAGGTCTGAACGTTCGTTCTTGGCAAACCCAAACACAAAGAACCAACGGTCACCCAAGTTGGTGGCACCAAGCTCTCTCGAGCCACCTCTCTTGCCATGACTGTGCGATCCAATCCTTTTCTTAAAAACTCCACCTCCAAGATCCGCATCTATCAGACCTTCATTCATTTCCATAACTGCCTGGCGGAGATCATCATCGCTCACTCCGTTTTTCCGCGTCCATCGATAAAACGTTTTCGTTCTGAAGATCCTTATCATACGCAAACTATACCACTGAGTGGAACACCCGAACCAATAACATTTATAAGCCAGTTATATCCGGCAACAAGGTGCTGTACATATATACAGCTTTAAATTACTGATGCATGATATGACCATGTCAACAGTCACGGAAGACAAGGACTCCACCATGCCCAAAGCCAGAGCAGAACTGGTCAGCGTTTCAGACACCCCCTTCTACCACGTAATCTCACGCTGCGTGCGCCGCACCTTCCTGTGCGGAAAAGACCGCGCCACCGGGCGCTGTTATGAACACCGGCGAGGATGGATTGAAGAGCGAATCCGGCTTCTGGCATCTGTGTTCGCGATAGATGTTGCCGCTTATGCGGTGATGTCGAACCACTACCACCTGGTGGTGAAGCTCAGCCCGGATGACGTGGAACCGTGGAGCATAGATGAGGTGCTGGCGCGCTGGTGCAGCCTCTATAAAGGGCCACCTCTGGTACAGCGGTGCCATCGAGGTGATGAGTTGTGTGCGACCGAGCTTCGGCGAGTGGAGGAGTACGCTGAAACCTTTCGGCAGCGGTTGGCGGACTTGAGCTGGTTTATGAAATGCCTGAATGAGCCGATTGCGAGGCAGGCCAACGGGGAAGACGAGTGCACGGGCACTTTATATGATGGCCATCCATGGCCATCACCCCTGCGGGGCCAGCCTTCGGCTGTTCCAATTTGATCCCGTCAAATTGGTGGGAAAGCCGTTTTAAATCCCAAGCCTTGGACACCGAGGAAGCCCTCCTTTCCTGCATGGCCTACGTCGACCTGAACCCAATCCGCGCTGCCATGGCAGAAACACCGGAGACTTCCGACCACACAAGCATTAAAGAGAGCATTCACCCAACCTTTAATCTAGCGGAAGCTATTGCAGGACAAACGGGGCGCTATGAATGAGAAGGCGCTGCCGATTCTGGAACGGTTGAATCTGGACCCAGAACGGTGGTGCCACCGGGCGACCACGTTTGAGGACAGTTACCAGGATTACCGAAATCCTGGACGGCGACGACGAGCGGCTTAGGCTCCCTCCCCTTCTTTCTCAAATCAGACTATCGGCAGATATCCACAATTCACGGTGGAATGCCGCCGCCGTTTTGTCATAACCCCGAATCAGACGCAGCAAATAGAAAGCCAGGAACGACAAAGGCCCGGGGTCGGAACCACCGGGCCTTTGGGGATCTGGTCAGGCTAGTGCCTGTCCATGATCTTTTTCAGATCACCTTAGTCAGCTTCTACTGGGCAGCCAGCGGGTGCATAGCTATCCTTCCAGCCGTTGCCAGTTGTTGGCGCAGTGATCTCACAGGTGTAAGCACCGTTGGCAGTCCGAGCAACTGTGATGATCGCACCGCGCACAGCTGCGGAAGCGTCAGTACCCAACGTAACGTTCCAAGACATAGTAGCCGAATCGCCATCCTCGATGTTCAGACCAAAGTTTGGAGCGGTGTTGGCTCCAGCGACCAGGTTTGACCCCGTCCAGCCGACGCCAATAGTACGCGGATCCGTGTCCAAATCGTCTACATTACCAATCTGGCCGCCGTTATTAAAGATACTTTCCGCGTTGGATTTAAGTGCGTTGACTTCGCCAACAACCCGTGAAACCTGAGCACGTGCGGTGTAGTCCTGGTACTGCGGAATAGCCACAGCCGCCAAAATACCAATGATCGCCACAACGATCATCAGTTCGATCAGGGTAAAACCCTTCTGACCATGATTCATTTTGATTTCTTGCATGTTATCGACCTCTAGAGTTGTCGTTTCTTTTTCAAAGCTCTGACCGTCAGGCATATTTCCCGTCAGCCGCGCTGAGCCTGCAATAAGCTAAGCAGCCAGCGTGCCAATTGCAAGATAATGTTAAAAATAAACGTGCATTCAGGGTGTTGCGACTTTATGTGAAGCACATCACACACAGCAAACCTACAGCAAACTCGCCCCATCACGTCCAGGAGTGACGTTTTTTGTCACCCATCCCCTAACACAAATCGACCAGCACATTTCAACGACATGTCTTTGAGAAAGATCAAACCTGAGACCTACCCCGCTTTCCAAACCCCGGCCATGCATCTAAACTCTGTGTTCATAAAGACGAGTTTCAGCCACTTACAAGACTTTCCTCAGAGCATTTATGGCGAGCAACAACCGAAACGTGACACTGACAGGCTTGGCCCGTCGATTTGTAGATGACGGGCTTCTGGACGAAGATACCGCCAAGGATGCATTCCTTCAGGCTTCCCAGAACCGCATTCCGCTGATCACCTACCTCACCCAGAACCACCTTGCGGACAGTTCCAAATTGGCGTTTTCTGCTGCCATGGAGTTCGGCGTGTCAGTGCTGGACCTGGATTCTTTCCTGCCGGAAATGATGCCGGAAAAGGTGGTTGACGAGAAGCTGGTGCGGAAGCATAACGCCCTGCCCCTGTATAAACGAGGCAACAGGCTGTTCATCGCCGTATCAGACCCCACAAATATTCAGGCACTGGATGAAATCAAGTTCAACACCGGCTTAAGCACCGATGCGATTCTGGTGGACGACGCCAAACTTCGCGCTGCCATCGACAAGTACCTCGAATCCCAGGACACCACCATGGGTGACCTGGACGATGCCGACCTGGAGGGCGTCGAAACTGAGGGCGGCGACCAGGACGACGACGGTGCAGTAAGCGCTACAGAAGTAGATGACGCCCCGATTGTTAAGTACGTGAACAAGATGCTGCTTGATGCCATTCGTGGTGGTGCTTCCGATATTCACTTCGAGCCTTATGAGAAAATCTATCGAGTTCGGTACCGGACAGACGGCATCCTCAAAGAGATTTCCCGCCCCTCCATCAAGCTCGCCCCGAAAATCTCCGCTCGTGTGAAAATCATGGCGCAGCTGGATATCTCCGAACGCCGTATCCCCCAGGACGGCCGGATCAAGATGAAGCTGTCCAAGACCAAGGCCATCGACTTCCGGGTGAACACGCTGCCCACCCTGTGGGGCGAAAAAATTGTTCTGCGGATTCTGGACCCCAGCCAGGCCAAGCTGGGCATCGACGTGCTAGGTTACGAGGAAGACCAGAAGCAACTGTATATGGATGCCCTGGCTCAGCCCCAGGGTATGATTCTGGTAACCGGGCCAACCGGTTCCGGTAAAACCGTTTCCCTGTACACCGGTCTGAACATTCTGAACACTCCGGGCATCAACATTTCCACGGCGGAAGACCCAGCGGAAATTAACCTGGAAGGCATTAACCAGGTTAACGTAAACACCAGAGTGGGCCTCGGCTTCGCTGAAGCCCTCCGGGCCTTCCTGCGGCAAGACCCGGATGTGATCATGGTGGGTGAGATCCGGGATCTGGAGACCGCCAACATTGCGATCAAGGCGGCACAAACCGGACATCTGGTGTTATCAACCCTGCACACCAACAGCGCTGCCGAAACTCTGACTCGAATGATGAACATGGGCGTGCCTGCCTTCAACATTGCCACCTCCGTTAGCCTGATCATCGCACAGCGCCTGGGCCGGCGCCTGTGCAGCTGCAAACAGCCAGCAGATGTGCCCAAAGACGTGCTTTTGAAGGAAGGGTTCACACAAGAACAAATTGATACAGGCTTCACGTTGTACCGCCCCAAGGGCTGTGATAAATGCTCTAGTGGATACAAAGGCCGCGTCGGTATTTACGAAGTGGTGAAGATTACCGAAGAACTGGCGAGCATGATTATGGAAGAGGCCAGTTCCATAAAAATTGCAAAACAAGCGCAGGCAGAAGGCTTCCGCAACCTGAGGCAATCCGCCCTTCTGAAAGTAATGGAAGGGGTGACCAGCCTTGAGGAAGCCAACCGCGTGACGAAGGATTAAGCATGGCAGAAAAAGCGCAGAAGCTGGAATCGTACGTTTGGGAAGGCAAAGACCGGAAGGGCAATAAGACTAAGGGAGAGCTCACGGGCTCAAACTTGGCTCTTGTTAAAGCCCAGCTACGTAAGCAGGGCATTATCCCGGACAAGGTTAAGAAGAAGCCCAAGCCGTTGTTTGGTGGCAGCAAGAAGATCACGCCGTTTGATATTGCGATGCTGACCCGCCAGCTGGCCACTATGATGAAAGCAGGCGTACCGTTAGTTCAGAGCTTCGATATTGTGGCGGACGGACTTGAGAACAAAGGCTTGCAGGAACTGGTGATGAGTATCCGGAATGATATTTCCTCCGGTACCGGTTTTGCTTCTGCCCTGCGCAAGCACCCAAGACATTTTGACGACCTCTACTGCAACCTCGTGGATTCGGGTGAAAAGGCCGGTGCGCTTGAGCAGATGCTGGACAGGATAGCCACCTATCTCGAGAAGACGGAGTTGCTCAAGAAAAAAGTCAAAAAGGCCATGACTTATCCGATTGCGGTTATTGTGGTTGCTATTGTGGTAACTGCCATATTGCTGGTTAAGGTGGTTCCCCAGTTCGAGAGCTTGTTCCAGGGCTTCGGGGCTGACTTGCCGGTATTCACTCAAATGGTAGTAAGGCTATCCGAATGGCTGCAGACCTGGTGGTTTGTTGTGCTGCTTGGCATTGTGGGTACCATTTTCCTATTCAAAGAGTCCAAACGACGCTCCCAGAAATTTTCTGACATAGTGGACAAATATGTCCTCAAGCTGCCAGTTGTTGGCGAAATCCTGGACAAATCCGCCGTCGCCAAGTTCGGCCGAGTGCTCTCTACCACCTTCGCCGCCGGTGTTCCATTGGTGGACGCACTGGACTCCGTTGCCGGAGCGACCGGTAACGCGGTATACCGGGATGCCATCATGAGAATCAAAAACGATGTCTCAAGTGGCACCCAACTGCAAACAACCATGAAACAGCAGGACATTTTCCCGGTGATGGCGGTGCAGCTCACCGCCATCGGGGAAGAATCCGGTAACCTGGACGAAATGCTGCGCAAAGTCGCCGAGCACTACGAAGCCGTGGTTGACGATATGGTTGACAACCTGACTGCTCTGATGGAGCCCATGATTATGGCGGTTCTGGGTGTACTGGTAGGCGGCTTGATCATCGCCATGTACCTGCCAATCTTCCAAATGGGCCAGGTTGTTGGCTAAGCACCCGCCCTTTCCTGCTCCCCGCCCTTTCCGGGGAGCAGGCACTCAATCAATCTTATCAATGAGTTTTTGAATGCCCTCTCTAGACCCATTCCTCTCCACCCCCTGGCTCCTATACCTAACCGTCACCCTATTCTCCCTCTGCATCGGCAGCTTCCTGAACGTAGTCATCTTACGCCTGCCAAAAATGATGCAGCAGGAATGGCGTTGCCAGTGTGAAGAGTTTCTGGAGGTACCGGAAAAGCAGCGCAAGCAGGAAACACCCCTTTCCCTCTCCAAGCCAGCCTCCACCTGCCCATCCTGCGGTCATAAGATTCGGGCCTGGGAGAATATTCCGGTGATCAGTTGGCTAGTACTGCGGGGCAAGTGCTCCTCTTGTGGAACGTCGATTTCACCACGCTACCCGATTATTGAAGCCATCACAGCGATCTTCTCAGTGGTGACCATCGCTTTGCTGGGACCAACGGAAGCGGCGCTTTGGGCCTTGCTGCTGGTTTGGGCCCTGGTGGCGCTGACGATGATCGATTTCGACACGCAGTTGCTACCAGATAGCATTACCCTGCCCCTGATGTGGCTCGGCCTGGTGTTGAACTATTTTGGTGTGCTGACAGATTTTAACAGTGCCTTCTGGGGTGCCGTTGCCGGGTACTTGTCGCTTTGGTCGGTGTACTGGCTATTCAAGCTGGTGACTGGCAAAGAAGGCATGGGTCATGGGGATTTCAAGCTGCTGGCGGCTCTGGGTGCCTGGTTGGGGTGGCAGTTGTTGCCGGCGGTGATTTTGCTGTCGTCCCTGGTGGGGGCGGTGGTTGGTATTGCGCTGATGGTGTTCAAAAAACATGGGCGTGAGGTGCCGATTCCGTTTGGGCCTTATCTGGCGGCGGCTGGGTTGTTGGGACTTTGGTTTGGGGCGGAGATTCAGGCGATTTGGTTTGGGTTTTTGGGAGTTTGATGCTTGAAGATCGTTGGGTTAACTGGCGGGATTGGTTCCGGGAAGTCTACGGTGGTGCGCATCTTTGGGGATTTGGGTGTGCACTGGGTGGATGCAGATGATGTGGCTCGGGAGGTGGTTGAGCCTGGAACGGCTGGGTTGGCCGCGATTGCTGAGCACTTTGGCCGCGACATTCTGCAGGCAGACGGCGCACTGGACAGGGCAGCGCTTCGGCAGCGGGTGTTTGAGAATCCGGAAGAGAGAAACTGGCTCGAACGCCTGTTACATCCGGTCATTCGCGAGGAGCTAGTCAGGCAACTGCAATCACCAGAAACCCCCTATTCCCAGCCTTATGTACTGCTGGTTTCGCCATTACTCCTGGAAACCGACCAACATGAACTGGTGGATCGCGTGGTGGTGGTTGATGTGCCCGAACACATTCAGATTGAACGCACCATGGCCCGGGACGATAATAGCCGGGTTCAGGTAGAGCGCATTATGGCTGCGCAGATGGCCAGGGATGAGCGGCGTTCACGGGCAGACGCTGTTATCGACAACAACCGCCCTTTACAGGATGTGGAGCGCCAGGTTTGTGAATTGCATAATCGGTTCCTGTTTGAGTTTCGTTAAGGAGCCCCGGCCGAGACATCTGGCCGCCCCGCTTTTACTTTATACGTTGCTGGTCTCATCGCTCGCTCATGCAGCAGAGCCCGTGTTTACGGTAAGAGATTCCGCCATTCCGGATGTGCTGGCACCGGAATCACTCCCGTATTCGTTCTACACGTTTGAACCCGATGAATACTGGGCGGAACCAGAAGACTCCTGGTGGATGAACTTCAGCAACTGGGTCATCCGACAGGAGCGCATTCATGGCAGCACGGTCCAGAACTTTGGCGCCTGGGCAGATCGTACTTTGTCCCGATCTTCTCATTCGCTTCCAAACAATGAGAGTTATCTGAGAATCGGGTTTGCGGCAGAATCCGAGTACAGTGATCCGGCGCAATTCAAACCGGAGCTGAGGTTCCGGCTGGACGTGCCCACCACCCAGAAAAAGTTACGCCTGGTCATCGAAAGTGAAAGCGATGAGCTGATCCCGCTTGGTGAACGGGAACGGGACCGACAACTCACAGAGCCCAACCGTACCGATACGGAAACCACCGGCGCCCTGCGTTTCCTTTCACAGGTGGGCGACGCCATCAATCTGTCCACCGATGTGGGCGGCCGCCTGAGATTGCCACCGGAAATGTTCTGGCGAACCACCGCCAGCAAGGGCTGGCAACTGGATGATGCCTGGGCGCTGAATGTACAGCAGCGGGTATACTACTACCATACCCGGGGATGGGGCGCGCGGTCATGGTTCGGCGCAGACCGGTCACTTGGCAACGGCTGGCATTTCTACACGTCATCGGAGCTCGAGTGGTTGCACCAGGACCGCAAGTTTGAGGCAGCACAAATCTTCAGTACGCGTAAACGGCTCAGCCATCGTTCCGTCCTCACCCCCAGGCTGGGGGCCCTTGGTGAAAGTCAGCCATCGTGGCGAACCACGTCCTACTTTGCCGATCTCACATGGCGTTATCGCTTGTACGAAGATTGGCTGTTTGCGGAACTGATTCCAGCCCTGGAGTTTCCCAGAGACGAGGGTTTCAAAGATCAGGCCTCGGTGGTGTTCCGTATCGAAATGTACTTCTCAGGAACCATTGACCGGCAATGATATGACCAGACCACGCCACAAATCCCGACCGGCAGACCAGGCTCTCACCCTCACCCCCATTGCCATTACCCACTCTTGCTTCAAAGACAAGTTCGGGGTGCCACGCCAACCGGGGCTTACGCGCCATGCCCATGCTGAGCTGCTGATCCAGAGCCCGTTTGACCGGGAGGACGCCTTTCGGGGCCTGGAAACCGCCAGTCATCTGTGGCTTACGTTTCAGTTCCACGAGGCCATTCGTGCCGAGTGGCGGCCGGTGGTTCGCCCCCCACGGCTAGGCGGTAACAAAAAGATCGGCGTCTTCGCCAGTCGCTCGCCTTTCAGGCCTAACAGCCTTGGTTTGTCAGTGGTCAGGAACGAAGGGTTGATTCGCAAAAACGGGCAGCTGGTTCTGCGCATCAGCGACCACGACCTGATCGAAGGCACGCCAATATTAGATATCAAACCCTATTTGCCGTTTGCCGATTCGGTGCCGGAGGCTTCGCTCGGCTGGGCAGAATCCGCGCCCACCGAGCGTGCCGACGTGGTATTCAGCCTTGAGGCTACCGCGCAGCTGGCAACCCTGCCGGTAGAGGAGTATCCGGATGTGAGGGCGCTGATCGAAGACGTTGTGAGTTATGACCCCAGGCCATCATTTCGCCGCGGACGAGATGAAGAGCGCATCTACGGTGCCAACCTTTATGACCTGAATGTGCGTTTTCGTTTTGTGAACGATGATTCAAAGATACGTGTGGAAGTGATATCCGTCTGTTAAACTGCTGCTGGTGATTTTGTAGTCGACACAGGGAACTTGTGCCTTGCTTTCCAACCGGTTTTTAAAGCGTTTAGGTGTTCGCCCGCTGGCTCTCCGCTTGCTGGGGTGGGTGCTGCTTTACAGCCTGATTCTGTCTCTGGTGGCGACCGGCGTGCAGATGATTGGCGAGTTTGATCGCCAGAAAACGGAACTTCAGTCGAGCCAGGAGCGGGCTGTTGAGCTGATATCTGGCAGCATGGGCACCAACCTTTGGGTAATGAACTTCAGCGAGGTGGCCAACAGCCTCGACGACATGCGGGCCATGCCGTCGGTGCAGTATGCCCGTGTTATCACCACCACGGGTGAGGAATTCAGCACTGGCCAGTATCCGGAAGGCCGGGTGATTTCCCAGACATTTCCCCTTGAGTTCAATCGATCCACGTTTGACCAGCCCCGCCGGGTTGGGGAACTGACGGTTGTTTCCTCCGTTGAGCAAATCTACGAGAGCGTTCGGGACCAGGCTCTGATGAACCTGTTGTTCCAGTCACTGGTGGTGATGCTGGGCACTCTGGGCCTGTTGTTGATCGTTCGGGTAACCTTGTCCCGGCACCTGGAAACCATGGCTGATTACGCCGCCAAGCTAAACCTCGATGCCCTGGTTGACCCACTTCAGTTACGCCGAAAGCCGCCCCGCCGGCCGGATGAGCTGTCAGAGCTTGAGCAGGCACTCAACAAGATGCGCCTGCAGATCCTGGAAGACACCCGCTCACTGCGCCAGACCACGATCAAAACCCAGGGCGAGCGCGATGAAGCCATTCGGGCCAACCATGCCAAAAACCAGTTTCTGGCCAATGTCAGCCACGAGTTGCGCATTCCGCTGCAGTCGGTGCTGGGGTACGCCAACCTGCTGACCGACACCCCTCTGGACCAGGAACAGCGGGAGTATGTCAGCACCCTGCTTAACGCGTCTGAAAGCCTGTCGGCCATTATCAATGACCTGCTGGATATCTCCAGTATGGAAGCCGGCAAGCTGGAACTGGAAGCCATTCCGTTCGACCTCAGGGAAACCCTCAACGATCTGATCCACATGCTGGGCTCCCGGGCGAGGGAAAAAGGCCTGGCTCTTGAAATGCGGGTTGATGAAAACCTGCCCTGGGCCATGATCGGCGACCCGGTGCGGCTGCGGCAGATATTGCTCAATCTGCTCTCCAATGCCATCAAGTTTACCGATTCCGGCCATGTGCTGATCAGCATAGAAGTACTTGGGCGGAAAGAGGGGAATGTTCGCTTACGCCTTGCGGTTGAAGATACCGGCGTCGGCATTAACCCCGAAGACATCCCGCTGGTGTATGAACCCTATGTGCAGCTGGGCCAACGGTTCCAGCGGCAACTGCCCGGAGCGGGATTGGGGTTGACGATCTGCCGCCAGCTTGTTGATCTGATGGGGGGCTCCATGGATCTGGAAAGCCGCCCCGGGCAGGGCTCCACGTTCTGGGTGGAGCTGACCCTGCAGGCGGCCGGAGATGCCTCAACCCGTATTCGGCCAGACTCCCATATGGTCCGGGGGCGAAAGATCCTGGTGGTGGATTCTTACGAGCTGTCACGCAAGATCACACTGGAAATGCTGTCCCGATATGAGGTTCAGATCGAGGCAGTGAAAGCCGCCGGTGAGGCCCTGACCTCGCTACGCCAGGCCTTCGATGCCGGCGACCCATACCACGCCATCATCCTTGATGGTTTTGTGCCGGATATGGACAGCGATTTGTTATGCCGGCAGATTCGCAGTAACCCGCAATGGGCCGACATGCGGCTACTGATTCTCTCATCCAATCCTCAGCGCGGTGATGCCGAACATTTTCGGCAGGCCGGGGCTGACGCTTTCCTGAGCAAATCGCTGCGGGAATCTTATCTGATCCCCATCCTCAACCAACTGTTTCTGGATGTCGAAAAACAGGAACGCCGCTTCCTGACTCGCTTTTCGCTGCAGGCAATAACCGATGTCACGGTCAAACAGCGGCAGATTCCCTGCGGGCGAATGCGGGTACTCCTGGTTGAAGACAACCCGGTGAACCGTACCCTCACCCGCCGGCTGCTGGAAAAACTCGGCTGTGAGGTGATGACTGCCAACGACGGCCAGGCGGCGTCCGCCCTGTGGCAATGGCATCAGTTTGACCTGGTGTTCATGGATTGCGTTATGCCTCGCATGGATGGTTTTGAAGCCACCAGACGGCTGCGTCGCTGGGAAGAAGATCATCACCGGGCCAGGGTGCCCGTGGTTGCGCTAACCGCCAGCGCGATGGAAGAAGACGAGGAACGCTGCCGGGCGGCGGGCATGGATGCGTTTGTTGCCAAACCTGTCAACCTTGAAATGCTGCGGGCAGTACTGGAACAATACTGCCAGGCCGCTGCTGAATCCTGAGCACCGGCATGTTACCCATAGCCCGGATTCTGATATGAATGTTGAATGCCCCACTTGCAAAAAGTCTGTCGAATGGACGGAAACCAACCCATTTCGGCCTTTCTGTTCCGAACGATGCAAGCTGATTGACCTTGGCGCCTGGGCCAATGAGGAATATCGGGTGCCGGCGGAGAACGTTTCTCCCGATGACCTCGACCAGATCGACGAAGCCACCCGGCACTGAATCAGCTAGGCCACATCAGCCCGACTGACTACCCTTTCCAACGGCTTACGGGCATTTAAGTTGTGATGCGGTTGGCAGGTCGTTACCATCCTCTCAGTCATAACTATCGCTGATGCCGGCAGTTCCGGCCGGTCTGAACTCAAACGACAGCAATAAAGGTGTAAACATGAAAGTAACCCGCATCTCCGCTCTGGCGCTTTCTCTGGCAGCCGCCCCTGTGTTCGCCGCTGATCTGGACCTGAGCCTGACCAATAACTCGGCGAAGGGCCAGGTCAACTTTTTCGGTGCTCAGAACGATATTCAGCTGGGTGCAGGCTACACCTACCGTGACAGCCGCCGCCATATCGGCAACCTCGACTTTCACGCGCAAGGCCGTACGTCCATTGGCAACCTGCCAACCACTGCCGGTGTAGGCCTCAAAGGTGTCTTTTATGATGAGCGCCGCCGCAATGTGGATGGCGGCGCCGTCGGTCTGGGCGGTTTTGCCACCGTGAATGTGCCAGACGTACCAGGCCTGTCGTTCAGCGGTAGCCTCCACTACGCCCCAACCATTCTTTCGTTCGGAGATTCCGACGACATGACCAGCCTGGAACTGCGCGGAAGCTACCGTGTGATTCGCAATGCTGAGGTGTTCGCCGGTTACCGCTACCTGAACACCGAGCTGGACTTTGCCGGCTCCCCAGACATCAACCTGGATGAAGGTGTGCTGGCCGGCATCAAGATTTTCTTCTAACCGCGCCACACCGATACTGAATCCGTTACCCGGCGAACAGGCGGGTAACGGATTCGTGCTACTCCTCACGCTCTCCCCCGCTTTTTGTTGCTAGGCTTCCCGGATACTTACTCAACGGATTGTCTGGCATGAGATTGAACCCCCCCACCCTTCTGGCCGCCACCCTGATACTCACCGCCTGCAGCGGCGACAGCGCTATTGATGGTGTCAAGGAGATCCCCAACCGGTTCGGCAATGCCGTCAATGCCCTGGACGATTTCAGCCCTGGCAGCACCGGCGACTCCAACAACGCCCGCGGGCTGAGACCGAACGAAGTCCGGGTTACCATGGAAGTGCCGGCCAGCCTTGCCCCGCAGGGTGAACCCACACGCAGGAATCTGCGGATTGTGGTGCCCGACCGTGTCGAGGTTTACCGTACGGACTATACCCTCAGGAAAGACCTTGGCACTGTACGTTTTTCAACTGCCACGGACGATGATGGTTACCTGATCATCGCGTTTGAGGATGGGGTCCCCATCGGCCCCGATGTTGTTATCGAAGCCTCCTATCGCAGCACAACGCTCAAAGCCCTCGCCGCCGACGCGGACCGGGATGTGAAGGTAAACCCGTTTTCCCATTACCTGGTTGTCGAGGGCCTGGGGAATTACGATGCCGTCGATTTTCAAACGGTCATGAATTGTGTCAACAGCAGCCTTTGTCTGAATAAGTATGTCTGGGGCACGGTCGCGGACCAGGTGCATGACTTCGAGATCGATATCGGCACCAATGCAAGTATTGCCAGCGCCCTCGACCGGCTGGATAACCGGGCCGACTTCAAAGCCTACGTGGCTGCCATGGCAGATTATGCCCTGCTCGGCCAGGATAATTCAGACACCGTCCGCGCCAGTTCCGCCGATTACAATTCGGTCTTCCTGGGGCTGGAGCTTGGCCAGACCTTCCGGGAATCCAATGCGTTCGGTGCCGGCCAATGGGGTGTCCGTACCGCCCAGGAAGAGGCGCTCACCGCCACCGGAAGCGCCTATCTTTACCCAGCGCTCACGCTCACATCCTTTGAAGCGTTCAACATCAATGTCACCTCTTTGGCCACCGACATTCCGTACGATCGGCAAACGCTCATTCACGGTACTGACAACGGCGGTTCCCAGACATTCTTCAATCGGAGTTCGGATCTTTGGGCGCGCAACAGCCATTCAAGCGCTCCCGGGGCGGCCACACTCACCCCACCCCGAAGCGATGCCCAGAACGGTGATGCGATCAACCCCGCCCGGTTGCTGGCAGGCCGCGCCCTGTACCAGAGTGTGACTGGCCGCGACAGCAGCAGAATCACGGGTTGGACCCGAAATCCCTATCATCTGGATGCTTTCACCTCCGCGCCGGCAGAGCCGGATAGCAGCCCGGACCGAGTGCTCACCAGCTATTTCTCGGCCGGCAAAGCCATTGAGCTTCAGGAAGAGGGAGGCAAACTCAAACGCCAGGACACGTTGGAAGACCACTACCTTTCTGTGTTTGAGCTCCACCTGGAGCGCAGCAGCGATTTCAGCCTGTCCACACTGGCAGAGCAACGCTATAACCTGGTGTATATCGCACCCCGATTCGGCAATGAAGATGACCCACTGGTTTTCGAAACCGGGCACGGCACCTGGGACACCCAAACCCCTGATGGCAACCGGCTGGCAGCTGAGGCGACGCTTGCTCAGTTCCGGGTTGTCCGGGCCAGTAATGGCCAAGTGCGCGCAGAGGCGAGTTCCGGAACCGGTGACTGGAATCTGGCTAACCGATTGTCTCGCCTGAGCCAGTCAGACCGGTATATGGGCAGGTTGACCCTTTATGAAGACCAGCCCGGCGAAGAGTTTGAAACACCGGACATGGGCCTGGGCGCCAGCACCCCAGACGGCTCACTGATGGCCTTCAATCTGGATGACAGTTACCTTGGCGACGGCCTGTTGATTGCCGGCAAGGCTCCCACTGACCCACTGGTGCCGGCCCTCTACAGGCTTCAGGGTGTTATCGTCTCTATGAACGATAACACCAGCCGAATGCATCAGATCCATAACGGTTCACTGGAGTTACATGATGATGGCAACGCAACCCTGACTGCAAAAGGTGTCCAGATTGACCACGACATCCCATCCAGTAACGTCTCAGAGCCAAGGCAAGCCAGCCTGGACTCCTCACTCGGCGTCACCGCAACGGAAGACGGCGAGATCACCCTTAGCGGCGGCGAACTCACACTCGCGGGATTCTACACAGGAACAGGTGACCAGATATTTCTGACCTTGCGGGATAACACCGGCCCCGAGTTTCAGACCGGATTACTGATAGCCACGGTGATCCCGGAATCGGACTAACAGAACCAATACTCAGGACGCTCTCGTATAACCTGTTATAATTTCTGCCATATCGCCTGACATACCCATAAAGACGAGAGGTTTTATGACTGAAGTTACCCGGGCGCTGATGCTGTTTGTTCCTTTGATTCTGTTTGCTACTGCTGGCGCCCTGTATGTTCCACCCGGCAGTTCTGGTGGAGGTGACGATGACGAAGTGATTCTGGCATCGCTTCCCCGCCTCCCAGCCTGGGCACAGGACGACTTGCCCGACTTTTCGGTCTATCGTGATGCCACCGAACGTAAAGTCGCGTTCTTCTCGTTCCTTTACCCGCGGATTGTTCTTGCCAACTCCCGCATTCTGCTTGAGCGCGAATACCTTGAGTCGCTTGCCAGCAAAGCCGAGCTCTCAAACCGGGAAGAACGATGGCTGACCGATCAGGCGCAGCGCCTGAGAGTTGACGCCCCAACAGGGAGCAATGAGCAATTTGCACTTTTAAGAAAGCGCCTGGATGTTATTCCGCCATCGCTGATTCTTGCCCAGGCGGCCAATGAATCTGCCTGGGGCACGTCTCGCTTTGCCACTGAGGGTAATAACCTGTTCGGTCAGTGGTGCTTCAGCAAAGGCTGTGGTCTTGTACCCCTGAGCCGTGTTGAAGGGGCCAGCCATGAGGTGGCAAAATTCTCCTCTCCCTATCAGTCCGTTCGCTCGTATATCCAGAACCTGAACCGACACCCCACCTACCAACTGGTCAGAGACCTCCGATTGCAGAACCGCCAGGCGGAACAGCCGCTTTCCGGGCTGGCAATGGCGGAAGGCCTACTTGGCTATTCCGAACGGGGTGAGGAGTATATAAAAGAGATTCGCTCCATGATTCGCTACAACAACCTTGAGTTCTATGATCAGGAATTCAGGAATTTGTTGGGAGAGCGCACCCCCGCCAAGTTCAAACAACTGGCCTCAGCAAAGGCAGATACTGCGCTGCTTCCCGGCGCGGAAGGCGCCTTGGCCAGCCCGTTTGAAGGCTGACATTAAAATCTGAACCTACAGAGATCGTGCCCATGCTCAATTTCCTGCCCGCCCCATTGAAAGGGGTTCTGGTGGTTCTGCTTATCCTGCTGAATACCATAATTTTCCTTCCGTTCCTGCTGCTGTTCGCCATCATCAAACTGGTGATCCCGGTCACGGCCGTGCGCAAGGTCTGCACTGTGATCGTCAATGGCATCGCCCGGTATTGGATAGGCTTCAATAACACACTGGTAAAACTGTTCCACAAAGTTGAATGGGACGTTCGGGGCGCTCAGGAACTCAGCCGCAAGCACTGGTACTTCGTGACCTGTAACCACCAGAGCTGGACAGACATCCCCGCCATCCAGTACGTGCTGAATAGCAAGATCCCCTTGCTCAAGTTTTTTCTCAAGAAGCAATTGATTTGGGTACCCCTCCTGGGCGTTGCCTGGTGGGCGCTGGATTTTCCGTTCATGCATCGCCATACCAAAGAGCAGATCGCCAAACGTCCGGAACTGAAAGGCAAAGACATCGCAGCCACCCGAGCAGCCTGTGAGAAATTTCGCTACACGCCAGTGACCATCTTCAACTTTATGGAAGGCACCCGCTTTACACCAGAAAAACAGGCCCGCCAGAATTCACCCTATAAAAACCTGCTGAAACCCCGCGCCGGTGGAACGGCGTTTGTATTTGGCGCCATGGGCGAGATGATTCACACCATGCTGGATGTGACCATCGTGTACCCCAACGGCAAGCCGGGCATCTGGGACTACCTGTGCGGCAGGGTAGACAAGATCATTATCGACATTCGCACCCGGGAGGTACCAGAGCGATTTCTGGGTATGGATTATGAGGGTAACCGGGAACTGCGCGTGGACTTCCAGCGTTGGATAAGCGAGATATGGGCGGAGAAAGATGCCCGGATTGAGGAGCTGAAGGCCGGGGGCTGACTAAAGCAGCCCCAACTCCCGGGCCCGCACAATCGCCTGGGTTCTGGACTTCACTTCCAGCTTGGCATTGATTCTGCGGGCATGGGTTTTCACCGTATGCAGGGAGATGTGCAGCTTGTCTGCGATTTCCTGGTTTGACAGGCCCTTGGCAATCAACTCAAGAACACCCTGCTCCCGGTCACTGATTGGCTCCGCGAGCGCATCGGCAACCACCACCGCGCCCTCGATACCAAACAGTTCGCCCAACGCACTGGTAAAGGGACATTTCTCCAACCCCCTGAAGGTCTTTTCCATGAGGGGGCGTAGCTCCTGCATCAGTTCTGCGAAAGGACTGATGAAGTGCTCCCTGGCGGCCTCCCGAACGACGCTTTCCAGCTGTCGCCTGCCAGCAGGCAGCCCTTTTTCTTCCGTCAGGAGCACCGCATCGAGCAGGCCAGCATGAAGCAGAAGCCCCCAGGGTAAGGTGTCTTCGTACCGGTGATACACAGCAGAGAGGTGTTCCCTGGCCCGAATCAGGTCGCCGTTCACCAGATCAATCCGCACCTGCAAACAGTCCAGCAAGCCCGGAATCATCGGGAACAGTTCAGGAACACAGCCGTCCTTACGGAAAGGTGCCAGCTTTGTCATCGCCTGAGAGGCGCTCTCAGGTTGACCGCAGGCCAACCAACAGCTCGCCTTCAGCGCTTCAAGTACCGGCAGATAAACAGACTCGTCAACCTGCCAGGAATGCATGGTTCGTTCGGCACGGCCAATCCATACAAAAGCGTCATCCATACGGCCCTGAGCCCGACACATCAGAACCCTCAACGCCATAGCCAGCAGCAGCCCCAGATCACGAGTTTGCTCCGCATGCCGGGCACAGCTCACCAACAGGCGATCGGCCTCTTTCAGACGCCCTTTATGCCAGAGCACCAGAACCAGATTCAGTTGTAACCGTGTTTCCCCAATCCGGGCGGGCCGACTGAGCTCTTGCATGGCGGTATCCAGCCCGGTTCGCAAAAGCTGTTCTGCATGGCCCAGAGCACCCTTGCCCAGCTCAATTCTGGCGTGAGCATAGACTGCCAGTGCTTCAGAACCAGAGTCGCCAGCTTCCCGAGCCAACTTTGCAGCGGTTCGATTGGCATCCCGCGCTGCCTGAAAGTACCCACCAGCGCATAACGCACTGGACCTGACAATTTGAGTCACCAGTTGCGCCTGGGTAGACAAGCCTCCCGTCGCCAGCGCCTTGTCAGCCATCTCAAGCGCAGGTGCCACAAAGCCCTCACCACGAAGGATAAACGCTTTAAGGGCGTATATTCGGGCTTCCTGTTCTCTTAGATCTGACACACTGAACGATTCGAGCAACTCTCGCGCCTGGCGGAATTGGCCACCAATCGCATGAACCCAGCCGTAGACGATTCGCAGCCTGGCACTCCGCTCCAGCAACTGGGCAGGCAGGCTTCGTCGCAGCGTCAGCAACGACGCCGTGTCTTGCCCCAACAGCAGCGCCTCGGTGCCCTCGGACGCGATGCGTATGACTTCATCATTTTCGCCCGCCAGCAAGGCGTACTTGAGCGCCTCCGGAAACTGCTCCCGTTGCCCAAACCAACGGCTTGCCATCAACATACGGGTGGCATAACCGCCCATCACGGGCGCCTGTAACCAGGCTTGGAGCAATGGGTTCAAACGATACCAACGCCCCCTCCCCGGCACCTGCTTTAATGGCAATCCGCGTTCCGCCGCCGACGATGGCGGCATATCCGGCTCTGCGGTGGTGCCCTCCAGTGTCAGGAACAGCTCATCTGAACAGCTTTCGAGCTCCGCCATCACTCGCAAACTGCGAACCTGTGACTGCGCCAACGGCGCAAGCACGGTGCTCTTGATAAACCGTTCCACGGACTCGGTTTCGTGAACCGGCTTTCTTTCATCGCCACGAGCGAGCTCACGAAGGTACAGGGCCAATGGGGTTGGCCAGCCTTCCGTCAGGTTGTACAGGTGGTCGATGGCCACACTGGTAATCAGGCGTTCATCACGTGCTTGCTGAAAAAACTCGAACGTTTCCGACCGGGAGAACTCGAGGCGATCCACAGACAAGTGCTGGTAGACACCCTGCAGATCCAGCGTGTGGCTTTCAAACGGCAGGGGTAAACGTGATGCCATCACCACCGCCAGGTTGCCAGGAATGTTCGTAGCCAGTTGATGGAGTAATCCCACCACAGCCGGGTTCGTCAGATGATGAAGATTATCCAGAACCAGTACATCCCGATTGGACTCCTTCTTTCGGGCTTTGGTGACCAGAAGAACAGAAAGATGATCCTGGAAAGTACCGCCATTTGGCGCTGAGACCTCAGACAGACCAAGGGCCGTGGCCAACAGTGAGAGAAAACGAGAAGGGGCGTTGTCACCGCCGTTAAGTGTAACCCAACGAATACTGGCATCCGGCGCAGCATTGAGCGCGCTGACCAGGGAGTGGGTTTTGCCATAACCACTGGGCGCCTCCAGAAACAACAGATGCCCTGGCGACATAGCGGCCAGGATCTGCTGGTCCAGCTCTGGCCGGATTAGCCTGGAGACAGGAATTGCCGGCATCTGAAGCCTTTGCTCCAGAAGGTCTCGCACAAGCTCTCCATGCGCAAGGCCATTGTTGGCGGACTGAAATTCATCGTTGGCTGCACAGCCATCATTATAGGATTTCACGCACTGCCCCATTTAAAACCGGCTTCCTGCTATCAACAGGCCGGCGTAAAAAGAATCTTCTTTTCACGGATTATGGCTTGGCGTCCTGCATCGGGTACGCCTTTAGTATGAGTTGCTTGGAAGAAGGTTAAACCAAAGGTGGGGTGAGCTGCAAAATTTTGACGTGTAAAGAGTTTGTCAGTGGCGAATTTTTAACACCAAAAGTTCGGTTACGGCCACAAAAAAACGGGGGGCCAAAGGCCCGCCGTTTTCAGTTACTGCCAAACTCGCCTGTTATCGGGTACCTGCACGGCGCAGCGCGGCCGGCGTGTAGTCCCGTGACTGGCGGCTAACACCGAAGCTGTACGGATTGCTCTCTTCGTTGGTCAGACCCAACGCGAGGTAGCGACCAGACAGCAGATCATACAGAACTTCGATGGCGTACCAGGGCACATCCTGATCGTAGAACTGCATGCCATGGGCTTCAGCCACACGCCACAGCTCGCCGCGGCCGTCGTAATGATCAATGACCGACGCCTGCCAGGAGTCTTCGTTCAGGTAGAAGTCACGCTGGGCATACACATGACGCTCACCGTCTTTCAGGGTGGCCCGTACGTGCCACACACGATGCAGCTCATAACGGGTAAGGTCCTGGTTGATGTGACCAGCCTTGATGATGTCGCTATAGCTCAGGTTACGATCAACAAGCTTGTAAGAGTTGTAAGGGATATACATCTCTTTCTTGCCGACCAGTTCCCAGTTGTAACGATCGGGAGCGCCGTTGAACATGTCGAAGTTATCAGAGGTACGCATGCCGTCAGCCGCGGTACCCGGGCCATCGTAAGCCACCTGTGGAGCGCGACGAACACGACGCTGACCGGCGTTGTAGATCCACGCACGGCGAGGCTCTTTCACCTGATCCAGGGTCTCGTGTACCAGCAGAACGTTACCCGCCAGTCGGGCCGGAGCGGTAATGGCCTGCTTGAAATAGAACAGAACGTTATCGTCTTGCCCTTCCTGATAGTCAGACAGGTAACGGTTCCAGGTCAGCTCGTCCTGGAATTTGACCACAGAAAAAGCACCATTAGTGGTTGGTGTAACCTGGCCAACGTTACGTTGAACAGACCCGCCACGATAACGGGTAATGTGGTTCCAGATCGCCTCAAGGCCGTTCTGCGGGATCGGGAACGGAGTAGCATTGGCATAGTTACCAATACCATTACCATTCTGGATCAGTTCGGAACGAGTAGCGTTCTTTACCGTCTCATCCATGATGTCCTGAGGGTAGACTGCCGTCCGATGCGTGGTGTAAACCGGCATCTTGTAATTCGGGTACTGCCGAATCATGGCAATCTGGCCAGGGGACAGCTTGTCTTCGTATTGACTTATGTTGCTCTGATCAATGACGAACTTTGGCTGCTCGTTCGGGAATGGGTTTACATAAATACCATCACCCTTATAGCCTGCCGGCGGGGTGGTCATGCCACCTGTCCACTCAGGGATGTCGCCACCGTTGCCTGCGCGCTCCGCACCCATCGGTGTCAGCGTATCGCCCAGTTTGGCTGCTTCTTCAGCAGAAACCGCGCCCCAGGCCTGGCCCGCAAAGAGACTTGCAGCCAGTACGCCTGTGGCCAGTAGTTTCTTGTTCAGTTTCATTTAAATTACCTCGTTAAACGAATTCGGTCCGGTTCAGAATGAGTAAGAGACGCTAGCACTCACGAAATCACGGTCGGTCAACTCGTTATACGGCTTGCCACCGAAAAAGTTTGTGTAACCAATGTTACCGGTGATTTTGTTCTGGTAAACCGCTTCCAGAGACAGGCCGATGGCCTTGTTACCCTCGTTGAAGGCGCCGCCCGGCTGAGGCGAATAGCCCTTCACATCGTGGCTCCACGCCAATTGCGGAGACAGGTTGATACCCGCAAAAACGTTGGGGTAATCCCACACCAGGCGCGAACGGTAGCCCCAGGAGAAGGATGTCGTGAAGCCTTCGTTGTTGCAGTAGTTGACGTTGATGTTTGCACCGTTGGCACAAAGATCCGCGCCACCCAGGGAAGCCAGGGGAAGCTCACCGATACCAAAGGTGCCGGAACGGCCGTAACGGGCCTCAGAGTAGTCCGGCAGGTCATGGACATAGGTGGCACCAAATTCCGTGATCAGAGACAAGCGGCTGGCGCCCATCACCTGGTCGAAGAACTTGATCAGCGTAAACTGTGCCTGGGACACCTTGAAGCGGTCATAGCCCTCGACTGGCTTGCCAGCCAGGTTGGCGTTATTGGATTCTGCAAGACGCTGGCGCTCCAGGCCACTCAGAACTTCGCCATTCGGCCCACGCTGCTGAAGACCACCAAAGATCAGTTCAAACGCGTTCCACTGCAGCGGCACGTTGTCCCGGAAGCTATACTCGGCCCCCAATGACCAGCCACCCGGAGTGGTGGTGTTCACACTGATACCATAAAGGTTGATATTCTCAGGGTACTCAATGAAGTAACTTGGGAAGCTGGAGTTTGGCAGGTTCGGATCGTTCTGCTGCGTGGCACTGGGCGATGCCGGGTTGTTTACAAGGCCACTTACATAAGGCAGGCGGCTGTTGTACTTGATGTAGTAGAAACCAAATTCGGAGTCATTGAGCGCTGGAACGTACCAACGGAATGCCACACCGAACTGGTCTTTGGAATCTGCTTCTTTATCGGCCAGACGCGGTGCAACAAAGCCCTGCGCCAATGCCTGAGAGTCAGGCAGCTGGCCAGCCAACAATACCGGGCCGCAACCGTCAGCGGCGAAGTCATTGGTTGAGAAGAAGGTACCACAATCGTCTGGACGAACCGGTTCCCAATCCGCTTGCACGAACGCCTCAACAGAAACCGTATCTGTCAGACCAACAGAAACATAAAACATCTCTACCGGCAGCAGGGCGTCTTTCAATTCTGACCCCGGAGCGCGGAAGGCAGGAACGTCAATCGGGTTAATGGTATTGATACCACCCTGGATAAACGTACTTTCACCCCAGCTAACTACCTGCTTACCATAACGGGCACTGACAGGCATGTTGCCGAAATACCAGTCAGTAAAAATGTAAGCGTCAAGAATTTCACCACCGGAGGCATTGGCTTTGGCGCGGTCATTCAGCTCTCGCTGCTGGCCGACATCGTCAGTCGCCCGACCTTCGTCTTTTAGTTCGAAGTCATACCAGTAACGGCCACGTACAAGGCCACCCACACGAGTCAAGACATTGCTGTCTACAGCGTAATCCAGGAAGAGCTCACTGTTGCCCTTAACAATCTTTGAGTAGGTATCACCCTTGTCAAAGTTCAGGTTACCGTCATCATAGTTGTTAGTGGATGCGCCAATATTGGCAAGGGGTCCACCCGGTGCATAATCTGGCCCCAAGTTACCCTGTGCAATCAAGCGCTTATCCTGATTTTGAGTTCTCCAACCCACACCAGCTGACAACGTGGTATTGAACTGCGCTTCAACATCTCCCACATAAAAGGAAATAGCAGAGGCCGGGGCGGACACGCCGGCGGCTATGGCGACGGCAAGCGGTAACTTGGTCCAACGCTGCCACGGTTGAGTTTTTCTTGTCATTGGAAGGCTACTCCGTTGTTGTTCTGAGTCGCTGCTCGGTTGTTCTGATTTTGGTGTCTTGGCGGCTGTGCATACAGTGCCCTGATGCTTGCACTATAGCTAAGGCCTTTGAGGGCTTTGATCAGTCAAAAGTATGATTTTGCTGTCACTCTCCGTTTAGCCGTGTTTTCGCACTCCCTCACTATAGACAAGATTCGGGAGTGCAACCACTTTGACTGTATTACAGAACTTCGATGGCCATGGCGGTGGCTTCACCCCCTCCAATACACAGTGCGGCAACGCCCTTTTTCTTGCCATAGTGCTTCAGGGAGTGCATCAGCGTGACCAGCAGGCGAGAGCCGGTGGAACCGACCGGATGGCCCTGGGCGCAGGCGCCGCCGTGCACGTTCACCTTGGCCGGGTCCAGGCCAAGTTCTTTGATCGGCATCATGGCAACCATGGCGAAGGCTTCATTGATTTCGAAAAGATCAACGTCGTCTTTGGTCCAGCCGGTTTTCGCGAACAGGGTTTCAATGGCTCCCACCGGTGCGCAGGTGAACTCGCTCGGGTGCTGTGACTGGGTGCTGTGAGCTACGATACGGGCCATCGGCTTCAGGCCGCGCTTCTGGGCTTCGGACTCACGCATCAGAACCAGAGCGGAGGAGCCGTCAGAAATAGATGAAGCGTTTGCTGCGGTCACGGTACCATCTTTTGCAAATGCCGGGCGCAAGGTCGGGATTTTTTCGATGTTGGCGGCATGGGGTTGCTCGTCGTCTTCCACCACCACCTCGCCTTTGCGGGTTTTTACAGTGACGGGGATGATTTCTTCCTTCAGCAAACCTTCTTCGATGGCTTTCTTGGCACGAGTCAGGGACTGGATGGCGTACTCATCCATGTCTTCCCGGCTGTAGCCTTTCTTGTCTGCCATTTCCTGGGCAAAGGAACCCATCAGGCGACCGGTTTCCGCATCTTCCAGACCGTCCAGGAACATATGATCCTGCGGAGCCTGCCCGGGCCCCATACGATAGCCCTGGCGGGCTCCAAGCAGCACGTAAGGTGCATTGGACATGCTTTCCATACCACCGGCGACCATGATGTCGTTGGTGCCTGCCTTGATCAGGTCATGGGCCAGCATGGCCGCTTTCATGCCGGAGCCGCACAGCTTGTTGATGGTGGTGGCACCGGTGCTGTCAGGCAAGCCGGCCTTACGCATGGCCTGGCGGGCCGGGCCTTGCTTGAGGCCGGCAGGCAGCACGTTGCCCATGATGACTTCCTGGATATCGGCAGGCTGCAGGCCGGCGCGCTTGACGGCTTCGGCGATGGAGATGGCGCCCAGCTCAGGGGCTGAAACCGGGGCAAGGCTGCCCATAAATCCGCCCATGGGAGTGCGTACGCCGCTTACGATAACTACGTTGTCTTGGCTCATTTGTGACCTCTCTTGGTAACGGGTCTGTCCCCGGGTGGGGACTGACCCTCTTTTATGGAGTTGGGTTCTAAAATGGGTCAGTCCCCTGCGGGGACAGACCCTATAACCGCTCTGATTTTTGGAGCTGGAGTCCAAAATGGGTCAGTCCCCGTTCGGGGACAGACCCTATGGCTTATGGGGCGCTTCCAGGTATTCCCGGGATTGCATTTCGAGCAGGCGGGATTCGGTGCGCTCGAATTCGAAGCTCAGGCGGCCGCCGGTGTAGAGTTCGGTGATCGGGGCGGCTGCCGAGATGATGACTTTGACGTTTCGGTCGTAGAACTCGTCAATCATGTTGATAAATCGACGAGCCTGGTCGTCATTGTTTTTACCCAGCTGCGGCACGTTGCTGATGATGATGGCGTGGAACTGACGCGCCATTTCGATGTAGTCGTTCTGGCTGCGCGGGCCATCACACACGGATTTGAAATCGAACCACACCACGTCGTCTGCATGGGCCTCCGCCGGAATTTTGCGACCGTTGATTTCCATGGTTTTACTGTGCTTACCGGCTTCAACGGCGAGAGCATCAAAGCTGGTGCGCAGGCTGACATCGGCCTGATCGTCCAGCGGGCAATGGTAAAGCTCAGCCTGTTCAAGGGTTCTCAACCGGTAATCCACGCCGCCGTCGACGTTCACCACGTCGGTATGTTTCTTAACCAGCTCTATAGCGGGGAGGAAACGGGCCCGTTGCAAGCCATCCTTGTAGAGGCCGTCTGGCACGATATTCGATGTGCATACCAGGGTAACACCGCGGCCAAACAGTCCATCCATCAGCGTGGCGAGAATCATTGCATCGCCGATATCGGAGACGAAGAACTCATCGAAACAGATAACACGGGTTTCATCGGCAAACTTTTTCGCCACCCTATCCAGTGGATTTTTCTCGCCTTTGAGCTGCTTCAGTTCGTTGTGAACCCGCTGCATGAAGCGATGAAAATGCACCCGCATCTTGCGGTCAAACGGCAACGCCTCGTAGAAAGTGTCCATCAGATAGGTCTTGCCGCGGCCCACACCACCCCAGAAATAGAGCCCCTTGACTGGATCTTCTTTGCCTTTCTTCAATTTACGGCGCAGTTTTGCCAGACCTTTGTGGCGTTCACTTTCGGCATCGACCAGTTTGTCGTACAGTGCCTGAAGGCGACGGACGGCATCTTCCTGGGCCGGGTCTTTATGAAAGTCCGGGCGTTCAAGGTCCTTTTGGTAACGCTCCCAAGGGCTCAGGTTCGCGACGGTTTCAGAAGACATGGCTGCTGTCATCAGGGTTTCCCGGGATTGTAATGGTGTTGGATTTTCGGCGCGGTATTGTCGCTTATTTCGTACTTTTTCGCCACGCCGGACGGGTGCTAGTGTCTCGTCTGGCTAATTCCTTAGCCAGACGAGACACTAGAGCAATACGACGATTCGCTCAGTGCCTGGCCATGGGCTCAATCAGTCAGGGGAGTTATACTCTTTGAATGAGGATTAGCTCACTCGCATGCAACGAAAGGACGTTTTTATATGACAAACCTGATTCTGGCGGCGGTAGCCGCGTTGGTGGTTGGCATTGTCATCGGGATTCTGGTGGGCCGTTCAGGCCAGGGAGCAACGCTCCGGCAGCGCCGGGCGGAGCAGCAAATTGAAGAATTGCGCAGTGAGTTTACTCGCTATCAGGCACAGGTGAATGAGCATTTCATGGAATCTGCCCATTTGCTGCGCCGGTTTAATGATGCCTATCGCGATGTAAATCAGCATATGGCCCGTGGCGCGAACCGGCTTTGCAATGATGAGGACTGGCTGGAAGAGCTTGGACAGGACGGCTCTGGCCGGCTGGAGCACGGCAGTGATGAAAACTCAGAGCCGCCACGGGATTATGCGCCGAAGGCTGATCCTGAGGACAAAGGCACGCTAGCCGAGGATTATGGCCTAAATGCGGATGGTACCAAGCGGTCTACTTGATTACCGAGATTTCCAAGCCCGGCACAAGCCATCAATAATGGGGCCTGGTCGGGCTGGGGATGGCTTTCCAAAAACCGCTACGAGCACATCCATGTGCGCTTCTCTCAGGCCATCCATGGCCTTCGAAATTTTTGGAAAGCCATCCCCAGCCCAACCACCAGATTCCTCAGCGAGCCTCTACCCTGCTTACGATGACTCTATTCTCCGGTGATGCCGCCGAACAACTAGACCGGATTATCACAGTCAATAAACTGGTGTTTCACTCCAAACTCCCTGGCTAGCGCCTCCCCCAACGCCTGCACACCATAGCGTTCTGTGGCGTGGTGGCCCGCTGCAAAGTAATGGATTCCACACTCTCTGGCAGTGTGAGTGGTCGGCTCGGAAATCTCTCCGCTGATGTAAGCATCAACCCCTGCGTTCAACGCGACATTTATAAACCCTTGAGCTGCGCCGGTGCACCAGGCTACGGTTTTGATTTTCTCTGGGCCGTCCCCCACATGAAGGGGCTGCCGGTGAAGGGCTCTGGCGATGTGGAGACCAAACGTTTCCGGAGTCATTGGCTCAGAAAGCTCACCCTGCCAAACCAGTCCGCCGATCGGCGTGGGGTTCTGAATATTCAGGACATTGGCGAGTTGGCGGTTATTGCCGTATTCAGGGTGGTCATCGAGCGGCAAGTGGTAGGCCACCAGGTTGATGTCGTTATCCAGCAGCTGCTTGATGCGGTTCTTTTTCATGCCGCGGATGGTCTGATCTTCACCTTTCCAGAAGTAGCCGTGGTGAACCAAAATCATATCGGCGTTTTGTTTCACCGCTTCGTCGATCAACGCCTGCGATGCGGTTACCCCGGACACGACAACGCTTACGTTCTCACTGCCTTCTACTTGCAGGCCATTCGGGGCGTAGTCCTGATAACCTTCCGGCTGAAGCCATTCGTTGATTTTGGCGAGGATTTCATTTCGGTTTGCCATGTTTGTGCTTGCCTCCCCATCGTGCGGTGCTTCTGAGGTCGGATCGGCGCACTCAGTTCATGGGGAAGCAAGGTGCAGGATGGCCTTTCCAAAAACCGCTACGAGCACATCCATGTGCGCTTCTCTCAGGCCATCCTTGGCCTTCGAAATTTTTGGAAAGGCCATCCTGCACCTTGCAGCCGAACTTTATGCGCGCCGATTCCTCGTTCGAGTGTTGCGCCGGCTTAAAGAAAAGCCAGACCTTTGATCAAAGAACTGTTTTGGTCACTGGTACCAATGGTGATTCGAAGAAAGTCGCTAATCCGCGGCTTGTTGAAGTGACGAACGATAATGCCCTGCTCTCTCAGTTTGGCGGCAATATCGGTACCTGGGTAATCAGGATGGCGGGCGAAGACGAAATTTGCCTTTGATGGCAGCACTTCAAAGCCAAGATTCTCCAGCTCAGCCGTTACCCGCTCACGTTCTTCAATCACGCCACCACAGCATTTCTCAAACCACTCACGGTCCTCGAACGCCGCGACTGCGCCGGCGAGCGCGAGACGGTCGAGCGGGTAGGAGTTAAAGCTGTCTTTTACCCGGTTCAAGGCTTCGATCAGTTCTTCATTACCTACCGCAAACCCTACCCGAAGACCAGCCAGAGAGCGGGCCTTGGACAGTGTTTGGCTGACTAACAGATTCGGATACTGGTTAACCAGTGAAATAGCCGTCTGCCCACCGAAGTCTACATAGGCTTCGTCTACCACCACCACGCTGTCCGGATTCGCCTTCAGGATTTCTTCCACATGCTCCAGCCCGAGGTACCGACCTGTAGGCGCATTCGGATTCGGGAAGATAATGCCGCCGTTCGGGCGCTTGTAATCGTCCGGGGTGATTTCGAAGCTTTCGGTCAGCGGGATGACGTCACTTTCGATCTGGTACAGGCCGCAGTAAACCGGGTAGAAGCTGTAAGTAATGTCCGGAAACAGAATCGGTTTGTCGTGTTTGAGCAAGCCCTGGAAGATGTGGGCCAGAACCTCGTCTGAACCGTTACCCACGAACACCTGCTTGGCGGAAATACCGTAATCCGCGTGATAGGCAGCAATCGCCTCTTTCAGCGCCTGCCCTTCCGGGTCCGGGTACAGGCGAAGGTTGTCATTCAGCTCAGACTGAATGGCGGCAATCACCTTCGGGGATGGCCCGAAGGGATTTTCGTTGGTGTTCAGCTTGACCAGGTTGGCCATTTTCGGCTGTTCACCCGGCACATACGGCTGCAATTCGCTGACCAGCGCGCTCCAGAACTTACTCATTGACAGGGTTCTCTTTAATGCGATATTCGGCAGAGCGGGCGTGAGCAGTCAGACCCTCACCCCTTGCCAGCACAGAGGCGACCCGCCCCATCCGGTCGGCACCCTTGGGGCTGAAGCCGATCAGGGAGGAGCGTTTCTGAAAATCGTAAACGCCCAGCGGCGAGCTGAACCTTGCCGTACCGCTGGTAGGCAGTACGTGGTTCGGGCCGGCACAGTAGTCACCAAGGGCTTCGGCGGTGTAACGGCCCATGAAAATGGCACCGGCGTGGCGAATGTCTTCCAACATCGCCTGCGGATCTTCCACCGACAGTTCCAGGTGTTCCGGAGCAATCCGATTGGAGACTTCCGCCGCTTCCTTCAAATCGGCCACGTGAATCAGCGCACCACGGCCAATCATGGACGTACGGATAATCTCCTCCCGCTCCATGGTCGGCAGCAGCTTGTTGATACTGGCTTCCACCGCATCCAGGAACGCCGCATCCGGGCTGATCAGAATACTCTGGGCCTGCTCGTCGTGCTCGGCCTGGGAGAACAAATCCATCGCGATCCAGTCCGGATCTGTCTTGCCGTCGCAGATCACCAGAATCTCCGACGGGCCGGCAATCATATCAATGCCCACAATCCCGAACACTTCCCGCTTGGCTGTAGCCACAAAAATATTCCCCGGGCCCACAATCTTGTCCACTGCCGGCACAGTCTCTGTACCGTAGGCCAGCGCAGCCACAGCTTGCGCACCGCCAAGCGTAAACACCCGATCAACCCCGGCAATCGCGGCCGCCGCAAGCACCATGTCGTTCACCACGCCATCCGGCGTCGGCACCACCATGATCAACTCACCGACACCCGCCACCTTCGCCGGAATGGCATTCATCAGCACCGAAGACGGATACGCCGCCTTACCGCCGGGCACATAAAGCCCCGCCCGGTCCAGCGGCGTCACCTTCTGCCCCAGAATCGTCCCGTCCTCGTCTTCATACTGCCAGGACTTCTGATCCTGCCGCTCATGATAATCCCGAACCCGCTCAGCCGCCTTCTCCAAGGCCACCCGCTGGTCCTGCGGAATCCGCTCCAACGCTTCCTGAAGACGGCTCTTGTCCATCTCCAGCTCGGCCATGGAGCCGACCTTCAACCGGTCAAACTGCTCGGTAAACTCCAGAACCGCCGCATCGCCACGGGTTTTCACCTCACGCAGAATATGCCGAACCGACTCATTCACCTGATGGTCAACACTGTCATCCCACGCCAACAGCTTGGCGAGCGCATCGTCAAAGTCGCTTTGGGTTGCAGTCAGTCTGGTGATTCTGTCGTTCATCTCATTAATCCTGCGTTGGATTGAATACTGATTTCTGCCGGATTACCCGCCAACAGTTCGGGGTATTTTCAACGATGTTTGGGGCTTCCGAACTAAAAAGTATGCGGAAGACCACAGGGAAGGCCTTCCAAAACTGTGCGGAGCCATGGATGGCGGAGCCCAAGCGTCACATGGACGTGCCGAAGGAGCGTGTTTTGGAAGGCCTTCCCTGTGGGCTGACATACTCCCAAGCAAAAAAGGAAGCCTTACTCCGAACCCGAGCCCCGACGGCGATCCACCGCAACCGCCATCTTCTCTATGATGGGATTAATCTGCCCATGCTTCATCTTCATAGAAGCCCGATTAACCACCAACCGCGAACTGATATGATCAATCAGCTCCCGAGGCTCCAGCCCATTGGCCTTCAGCGTATTGCCCGTATCCACAATATCGACAATCTCATCCGCCAGATCCAGAATCGGCGCCAGCTCCATTGCCCCATAGAGCTTGATAATATCCGCCTGCCGCCCCTGTGCCGCATAATAACGCCGCGCAAGATTTACGAACTTGGTGGCCACCCGGATTCGCCCGGCCGGCGGCTGCTCACCCTTCTTGCCCGCAGTCATCAGCCTGCAGCGGGAAATATTCAGATCCAGCGGCTCATACAGCCCTTCCCCACCGTGCTCCATCAGCACATCCTTACCCGTTACCCCAAGATCGGCGCCGCCATACTGCACGTAGGTGGGCACATCGGTGGCACGGATAATCAGAATCCGCACGTTCGGGTCCGTGGTCGGGAACACCAGCTTGCGGGACTTCTTCACGTCGTCAACCAGTTCAATACCGGCCTCCGCCAGCAACGGCAGGGTTTCTTCGAGAATTCGTCCCTTCGACAAGGCGATGGTGATGGAATCTGTCATGGGTCTTTCCGGGTCCCGTTGGTTCATTATGCCGGCAAACGGCGAATACTTGCGCCCAGCAGCTGCAGTTTTTCTTCAATACATTCATAGCCGCGGTCTATGTGGTAAATGCGGTCTACGATGGTGTCGCCATCGGCCACCAGGCCAGCGATAACCAGGCTGGCCGAGGCTCGCAGATCCGTGGCCATAACCGGCGCGCCCGTCAGATGCCCCACACCTTTAATGATGGCGGCGTTACCTTCCAGACTGATATCCGCACCCATGCGAATCAGCTCCTGCAGGTGCATAAAGCGGTTTTCAAAGACCGTCTCTACAATGGTTCCCGTGCCCTCGGCGACGGCGTTCATCGCTGCAAACTGGGCCTGCATATCCGTCGGAAATGCGGGGTATGGCGCCGTTCGCAGGTTAACCGCCTTCGGGCGCTTACCCTTCATATCCAGCTCAATCCAGTCCGGCCCGGTGGTGATGTGGGCGCCAGCTTCTTCCAGCTTCAGTAATACCGCCTCAAGCAGGTCTTCGCGGGTATCTTTAACCTTCACCCGGCCACCCGTGGCGGCCGCAGCCACCAGATAGGTACCGGTTTCAATGCGATCCGGCAGCACGTTGTAGTGGCAACCGTGCAGTCGCTCTACGCCATTGATCTCGATCGTGGCGGTGCCATGGCCCTTGATGTCAGCGCCCATGGCAATCAGGCACTCGGCCAGGTCAACCACTTCCGGTTCACGGGCGGCGTTTTCAAGGATGGTTTTACCCTCAGCCAGGGTTGCAGCCATCAGCAGGTTTTCGGTGCCGGTTACCGTCACCGTATCCATAAAGATATGGGCACCTTTCAGACGGCCGTTGGTCTTGGCCTTGATGTAACCATTCTCAACCTTGATATCCGCGCCCATCAGTTCCAGGCCGTGGATGTGCAGGTTGACCGGGCGGGTACCGATGGCACAACCGCCAGGCAGGGAAACTTCTGCCTCACCAAAATGCGCCACCAACGGGCCCAGCACCAGAATAGAGGCGCGCATGGTTTTCACCAGCTCATAGGGCGCATGAAAATGCTTGATGGTGTTGGCGTGAACCTCAACACTCATCTTCTCGTCTATCAGCAGCTCGACACCCATCCGGCCAAGCAGTTCGATCATCGTTGTGATGTCGTTCAGGTGCGGCAGGTTGCCAACGGTCACCGGCTCATCCGCCAGCAGGGTGGCTGCCAGAATCGGCAGCGCCGCGTTCTTGGCACCGGAGATGCGAATCTCGCCATCCAGAGGCTTGCGCCCCCTGATCAGAAGTTTATCCACAATATCTGTCCTGTTCGGTTCAGGCGTTGGCCTGCCGCTCGGCCCACTCGCTCGGGGTGTAGGCCTTCGGGTGAAGGGCGTGAATGGTGCCGTCCATGATGTGCTGGAACAGTACCTTGTTAATCATTTGCTGCCGTTTGATGGTTGGCAGGCCTTCGAATACCTCACCCACCGCGACCACGAGGTAATGGTTGCCATCAACCTGCACCTGCACCTCGCAATCGGGCAGTGCTTGTTTTACTAGATCGGTAACCTGGGCGGCGTCCATAGGGATTCCTCGGCTGTATTGAAATCAGGGGCGGAATTGTAACCAATTCCCGGGCGCCGGTCAGCTGTGTGAGGCAAATCCGGGAATCTGATCTTTAAGATTGCTGAGCGCAGCCAGCGACAATAGGCGGTCGCTGGCGCCTTCAAAGGTAAGGGATACTTGCCGACTGAGCGCCAGCCGATGCCAGCAAAGGAGCATAGAGAGCACCACGCTGTGGGCGGTGCCCAGCCCGGCAAGGTCGACCGTAAGCGAGCTCTGGGCGCCGTTGATTAGCTGTTCACCCTGTTTGCGCAACGGAATCACCGAATCGGCATCAACCGATCCGGTTACCCGCAAAGTAACGCCATCCAAAATGACCGCAGGCGCGTCACTGGTCATGACTGGTCAATTTCCTCGTCCAGGTTCAGCGATTCCACCGCGTCGCTCCAACCATCGATGACCAGTTGAATCTGGCCCCGATTAGCCTCCATTTCCTGGGCAAAGCGGTCGCGGAAAGCCAGGCCGATATTGATCCCCTCAACGATGACGTTTTCCATCATCCACCGACCTTCGGCATTGCGGTACATGGAATAAGTGACGGGATAGCGATTACCGGAGGAGGTGACGACTTCCATCTGCACGGTTGCGCGATCGTTGTTCTGGGCCATGATGGACGCCTCTTTCACCTGGATAGTGAAATCATCGGCCGACACCAACGCCTGGGCATAACTGTCAAACAGGCTGCGCTTGAACTTCTCGACAAAGTCATCGCGCTGCTCTGGCGTCGACTGCCGGGCGTAGCGGCCCATTACCCGAGCCGCAATGCGACGGAAATCCACAAACTGGTCAAGGGTTTCATCCATGCTCGCGTAAAAGGCTTCCGGGTCAGATGCGTAGAGCCCCTTCTCCGTCTGAAGCTTTTTTACCAACTTCTGGGTATTGTCATCCACATACTGCCTAAGCTCTTCTTCCGGCCCTGCCCAGGCCTGGCCAAGCCCTACTGCAAACAGGGCAAATATCAGTATAAGGCGTTGTTTCAAAACAAGCATTGCAGTCTCCTGTGCGTTTATTCCCATTGCCTCAACGGCCCGAGGCGAAATTGCTGATCATCCGTTCCAGATTCATGGCAGATTGGGTGGAATAGAAAGTATCGCCTTCTTTTAAAGACTCAAGATCCCCACCAATGGAGATATCAATGTACTGCTCCCCCAGAATTCCGGATGTACGTATTACTGCTGCACTGTCCGCCGGGATGTTATCCACGTCTTTGTGGATAGACATGGTCACCCTGGCCTGAAAGGTTTCCCGGTCCAGAGTGATCGACTCAATGGTGCCTACCGTCACACCCGCCATGGATATCCGGCCCCGGGGCGCCAGCCCACCGATATCGTTAAAGTTTGCGTGGAGCTTGTAGGTAGCGCCAGCGGCCTTGGGGGACAGGCCACTGACCTGCAACGCCAGGAACAGCAAGGCTGCCAGCCCGGCGATAATAAACAGACCGACGATGATTTCTGTTGTTCGTTGTGCCATGAGAGGCTCCCGGAATACCTGTTAGAAATTTCCAAACATGACAGCGGTCAGCACGAAATCCAGACCCAGTACCGCCAAAGATGAATACACCACAGTTTTGGTAGTGGCCGAACTGATCCCTGCTGAGGTGGGCACACAGTCATAACCCTGGTACACCGCAATCCAGGCACAGACAAAACCGAACACCACACTCTTGATCAGCCCGTTGAGAACGTCATCCACAAAGTCCACTGAGGCCTGCATATTGCCCCAATATGAGCCTTCGTATACGCCTAACCATTCAACACCCACCAACATGCCGCCCCAGACGCCAACCACCGCGAATATCATGGCCAGAATAGGCAGTGAAATGAAACCCGCCCACAACCTTGGGGCGATCACCCGGCGCAACGGGTCGACCCCCATCATTTCCATACTGGAGAGCTGCTCGGTCGCTTTCATCAAACCGATTTCGGCGGTTAACGCAGAACCAGCACGGCCAGCAAACAACAATGCCGCCACCACTGGCGCCAGTTCACGCACCAGGGTCAATGCGATCATCTGGCCGATGGCCGCCTCCGAACCAAAATCGCTGAGAATGGTGTACCCCTGAAGACCAAGCACCATGCCGATAAACAAACCCGACACCACCACAATGGCCAGCGACAGCACACCGACTGCATATAACTGCTTTACCAGAAGCGGAAAACCTACAGAGGGCTTGGGTACGCCCCCGACAACGCCCGCCAGAAACTGACAGGCCCGCCCCAGCGACGCAATAACATCAAGACCCGTTCGCCCCAAGGCCGCTATGCGATCCATCATGCGCCACCCCCGAAGATACCGAAATCAGATGCTGCATCGCTGGTCGGATAATGGAACGGTACCGGGCCATCGGGCTGGCCTTTGAGGAACTGTTGAACCCGCTCGGAGGGGTGCGCCCTGAGTTCATCCGGAGTTCCCTCACCAATGACCTTGCCATCCGCAATAATGCACGCGTAGTGACATATACTCAGGGATTCCGGCACGTCATGGGAAACGAGCACACTGGTCAGACCCATGGAGCTGTTCAGATCGCGAATCAATTTGACCAGAACCCCCATGGCAATAGGGTCCTGTCCGGCGAAAGGCTCATCGTACATGATCAGCTCCGGATCCAGCGCGATACTGCGGGCCAGCGCCACCCGACGAGTCATCCCGCCGGACAGCTCAGAGGGCATCAATTTGCGGGCGCCACGCAGGCCCACCGCCTCGAGCTTCATCAGCACGATATCCCGTATCATATCTTCTGGCAGACGAGTATGAACCCGCAAAGGAAAGGCAACGTTCTCATACACACTGAGGTCGGTGAACAGGGCGCCGCTCTGGAACAACATGCCCATCTTTTCCCGCAGCACGTACAATTCCTTGCGCTTGAGCTTTGGCACCTCATGGCCTGCCACCACCACCTGACCGGAGTCGGGACGCAGCTGGCCGCCAATCAGTCGCAACAGCGTGGTCTTACCGGTGCCACTGGGGCCCATGATCGCGGTGATCCGCCCCTTCGGAATATCCAGCGAGACACCATCGAATATGCGCCGGCCGGAGCGGGAAAACACCACGTCGTTAAGGCTTATGTATGCAGATGACGCCATAATCCATCCTGATTAAAGAGCGCCTACATTATGACATGCGCCGCTTCAGCTCAATGAAAAGCCGGTTAAAGCTACGTAAAATGTCTTGATGGCAATGATCAGTTTCCCTGAACGTTGGCTGCCACGCGTCTCAACAATGATATACTCACGGCTCAGTCGCCCGATCACCGACGTTTGGCCGGGCAAACCAGACCGACCGAGCAGACTATCCGCCGAGATGACAGATTCACACGCTCCAGACACCCCCGACTACCGCTCCTCAGCAGTGCGAGCCATCCGCATCGAGCGGGAAGCTATCGAAGCCCTGGAAGGCCGTATCAACGGCGACTTCACCAGAGCCTGCGACGTTATCATGGCCTGCAAAGGCCGGGTAGTGGTCACCGGCATGGGTAAATCCGGCCATATCGGCAACAAGATTGCAGCAACATTGGCTAGCACCGGCACACCCTCCTTTTTTGTTCACCCGGGTGAAGCCAGCCACGGCGATATGGGCATGATCACCCCGCAAGATGTGGTGATTGCCATCTCCAACAGTGGCAGCACCAGCGAAGTGGTGACCATTCTGCCACTGATCAAACGCATGGGGGCACCGTTGATCAGCATGACCGGCAACCCGAACTCTGTGCTGGCTCAGGAAGCGGTCACCAATCTGGATGTCAGCGTTGCCCTGGAGGCCTGCCCGCTTGGCCTGGCACCCACATCCAGCACCACAGCGACCCTGGTCATGGGCGATGCGTTGGCCGTAGCCCTGCTGGAAGCCCGCGGCTTCAGTGCCGAAGACTTTGCCTTCTCTCACCCGGGCGGCAGTCTGGGGCGGCGCTTGCTGCTGCGGGTTTCTGACATCATGCATACCGGCGACCAGATTCCCAAAGTTCTTGAAAATACCACCCTCAGCGGCGCCCTGCTGGAGATCAGCCGTAAAGGGCTGGGCATGACCACCATCGTCGACGCCCAGGGGCATCTGACCGGCATATTTACCGATGGCGACCTGCGCCGGACCCTGGACAAATCCGTCGACGTTCACACCACCCCGATCCGGGACGTCATGACCCGCCACAGCAAAACCATTCAGGCTGACCACCTGGCGGCCGAGGCACTGAACATCATGGAAGAGATGAAGATCAATGCCCTGCCCGTCACCGACGACGACGGCAACCTGGTTGGCGCCATCAACATGCATGACCTGCTGCGTGCGGGGGTGATTTAATGAGTGACTTCGCACCGCCTATGCACACCGGCTGGAACGACACGCTCAAGGCAAAAGCCGCCAGAATTCGCCTGATCGCCCTGGACGTGGACGGCATCATGAGCGATGGCCGGTTGTATTTCAGCGCTGCCGGCGACGAGCTCAAAGCGTTCAATATACTGGATGGTCTGGGCCTGAAACAGTTGATGAAGGCCGGAATTACCGTGGCAGTCATTACCGGGCGCCGGTCACCACTGACAGAAAAACGGATGACCGACCTCGGCATCCCGCACCTGATGCAGGGCCGGGAAGACAAAAAAGTTGCGTTACAGGAACTGGTTGCAGGCATGGATATCGCTCCGGACCAGATTGCCTATATGGGCGATGATCTGCCAGATCTGCCCGCCCTGACATTCGCCGGCCTGGGCATCAGTGTACCCAACGGCTACTGGCTGGTGCGTCAGCAAGCCGACTATTGCACCCAGGCCCCGGGGGGGCACGGCGCCGTGCGTGAAGCATGTGACCTGATACTCTGGGCGCAGAACCGGCTGGACGCTACTCTGGCCCCCTATCTGGGCAAGCCGTCATGATCCCGGGGGCCCTGTCGGACATCGTTCGCAAACCCTGGGTTCGAACCCTGGCGCTGGCAGCCACGGTTCTCGCCACCGTCTTCCTGATGTGGCAGAACGAGGAAGGTGACAGTGTGCGGGGCGATGCCGCAGAACTCAGGGGCCCGTCGGAACCCGACAGTTTTATCATCGAGGGCCGCTACACAACCTGGGACGAACACGGCAACCTGAAGATGTCGATATCCAGCCCCCGAATTGAGCAGTTTGAAGACACCAACTACGCCACCATGAATGCCCCAAGAGCCAGGATTTTCAGCGAACAGGCCACCCCACCATGGATAATCGAAGCGGATGAAGGTAGCCTCCGGCAAGACGATGATCAGGTGACCTTGACGGGCAACGTTGTCGTACTCCGGCAAACCGGCGACTCTGAAGCCACTCTGAAAACCGAATCACTGACCCTGGATAACCGCCAGGGCACGGTATACACCGATCAACCGGTCACCATTACCGAACCGTTCGGCGTTACCCAGGCCAATGGCATGAAAGCCTGGGTAAACGAACGCATACTGGAACTCAACTCCCGGGTGGAAGGGCAATATGAAACCATCAGGTAAGCGCACACACCGACTGCCGGTCATGCTGGCCGCACTGATGCTGGCCAGCCCGGCAACCGCGTTTGATCTGGATTCCGACACCCCCATCAAGGTCAGCGCTGATTCCGCCCGCCTGGACGATACCGAAGGGACCGCCATCTACACCGGTGACGTTGAACTGGTCCAGGGGGCCACCCAGCTGAACGCAGAGCGGGTGGTGCTGTACCGAAGCCCCGAAGGTCTCAGCCGGATTGAGGCGAGCGGCGAACCCGCCCGATATCGCCAGCCGGCACGGGAAGGTGAAGCCATGACAGACGCCCGGGCACGGACCATCACCTGGTCAGCGGCGGAAAACCGGCTGACGTTCGAGCGCCAGGCAGTGATTGAACAAGGCAACAATGTGTTCCGGGGCGACGTCATCCAATACGACACCGTGCGCAGGGTGGTCACGGCAGAAGGCGGCACGCCTTCGGAAGAAAGCTCTGGCCGGGTGGAAATGGTGATTCAGCCTCGCGGCTCCAGCAACCCCACAGACGAATAGGTTACTGATGGCAGTTCTCAGGGCCAGCAACCTGGCAAAAAGCTACAAACAGAAAAAAGTGGTTCTGGATGTGTCTCTGGAAATCCGGTCCGGAGAAATCGTAGGCCTGCTCGGCCCCAACGGTGCAGGGAAAACTACCTGTTTTTACATGATTGTCGGGCTTGTACCCTCCGACCGCGGCCGAATCACCATTGACAGCCAGGACATCACGCCCCTGCCCATGCATGGCCGGGCACGCAAAGGCATCGGCTACCTGCCCCAGGAAGCCTCGGTATTCCGCAAACTAACCGTGCGCGACAACATCATGGCCATTCTGGAAACCCGAAAAGGCATGAAACGGCCGGAGCGGGAAGCCAAACTTGAGGAACTGCTCGAGGAATTTCACATCACCCATATCCGGGACAGCCTGGGTATGGCGCTGTCCGGTGGTGAACGGCGGCGCGTCGAAATCGCCAGAGCGCTGGCCATGGAACCTGCGTTTATTCTGCTGGATGAGCCCTTCGCCGGGGTAGACCCGATTTCAGTCAGTGACATCAAGCACATCATTCGGCATTTGCGGGACAAGGGCATTGGCGTGCTGATCACCGATCACAACGTGCGGGAAACCCTCGATATTTGTGAAAACGCCTACATTGTCTCCGGCGGCCATATCATCGCCTCCGGCAATGCGGAAGCCATCCTGGCCAACCAACAGGTCAAGGAAGTCTACCTGGGTGATGAGTTCCACCTGTGAGCGGAAGAAAACCCCTCGACGACCGAGGTCTGATTGTTTTGATGATCTGTAGCAAGTAAACTCGGCAAAGAACTTGCTTATACTGATACCAGTGAGCGGCAAGTAACCAGCGTATAACAATTTTTTTGCCTGACAGCAGGCAACGTCACTACCGGGACACCCTTGATTTATGGATCTTGAGCCATGGTTATGAAAGCCTCATTACAGCTTAAGATGGGCCAGAGTCTGACCATGACGCCCCAGCTGCAACAGGCCATTCGCCTGCTTCAGCTTTCCACCCTCGACCTCCAGCAGGAAATCCAGCAGGCACTGGAATCCAACCCCATGCTGGAAACCTCCGAGGATGACGATCAGTCTGACACCCCCGATACGGATGACGATACCCGGGACGAACATAAAGACCGGGATTCCGACCACGATGAACCAGCCACTGAGGCTGCCTCTGACTGGGATGAAAACGAAAATGGCCCGGACTGGGCTTCCGAAAACGACATCCCGGATAACATCCCCGACGACCTGCCCGTAGACACCGCCTGGGACGATATCTACCAGTCTGCACCGGCGCCAGCCAGCAAAGGGGATGACGAGAACGAGTCGGATTTCGAAACCCGCAATTCACCGGCCGAGACCCTCCAGGACCACCTGGAATGGCAGCTCAACCTGACCCCCATGAGCGAGCGTGACCAGGCAATCGCCCACGCCCTGATGGACGCTGTGGATGAGCGCGGTTACCTGACCTCACCGATTGAGGAAATCCATTCCGGCCTGCAGGACGAAACTGAAGAAGACCCCCTTGAACTGGACGAGGTAGAGGCGGTCCTGCACCGGCTACAACACTTCGACCCGCCGGGCGTGTTCGCCCGGGACCTGCAGGAATGCCTGCTGATTCAGCTCAACCAGTTGCCGCCAGATACCCCCTGGCTTCGACAGGCCCGCCTGGTGGTTACCCAGTTCCTGCATTTGCTGGGCAACCGGGATTACGCGCAACTGCTGCGCCGCAGCAGACTCAAAGAAGATCAGTTGCGCGAGGTTCTGGCCCTGATTACCAGCCTCAACCCTCGCCCGGGTGATGTGGTAGACCGAGCGGAGCCGGATTACGTGATACCGGACGTCATCGTCCGAAAACACGAGGGCCGGTGGCGTGTTGAGCTCAATCCGGAGATCGCCCCGAGAATTCGGGTCAACGCCAGCTACGCATCACTGATCCGTCGCGCCGATAGCAGTGCTGATAACACCTACCTGCGGGATCAACTGCAGGAGGCCAAGTGGTTCATTAAAAGCCTGCAAAGCCGCAATGAAACGCTGCTGAAAGTCGCCACCCGGATTGTTGAGCACCAACAGGGTTTCCTGGACCAGGGGGAGGAAGCGATGAAACCGCTGATCCTCTCGGACATCGCACAGGCCGTGGAAATGCACGAATCCACCATTTCACGGGTCACCACTCAAAAGTATATGCACACACCCCGCGGCATTTTCGAGCTGAAGTACTTTTTCTCCAGCCACGTCAGTACCGCTGAGGGCGGAGAATGTTCCTCCACCGCTATTCGTGCGATGATCAAGAAACTGATTTCAGAAGAAACTCCAAAAAAGCCGTTGAGCGATAGCAAGATTGCAGCCATGCTTGGAGATCAGGGCATCAATGTGGCCCGGCGCACCGTTGCCAAATACCGGGAGGCCATGCACATCCCTCCTTCAAACGAGCGCAAGAGACTGGTTTAACATTTTTCCGGTGCATGAGGCACCGGACACGTAGCCCGGTGGCAACATCGGCATGATGACAACAGGAGACGCCTATGCAACTCAACATTTCAGGCCATCACGTAGAACTGACCCCTGCACTGAAGGATTACGTCAACACCAAGTTCGAGAAGCTGGAGCGTCACTTTGACCACATCAGTAACTGTCAGGTGACGCTGGAAGTTGAGAAGGTACGTCAGATGGCTGAAGCCACCCTGCATGTCATCGGTGGCGAGATCCACGCAAAGGCTGAGAGTGAGGATATGTACGCCGCGATTGATTCGCTGGTGGACAAGCTGGACCGCCAGATCCTCAAGCACAAAGAAAAGAACGTAGACCGGATGCACGGCAACGGCTGAGCGCGCTCATCGCGCCACCGTACCGGGTGTTTCAATGATACGAGCTGCGGCGGGGCATACCGGCCGCAGCCTTTTTTTTACGGAATCACAGTCGATCCATGAGCGATACATCCCTGACCATCGACAACATTCTGGCTCCCGAACTGACGCTGTGCCGAGTGCCAGCCTCCAGTAAAAAGCGGGTTCTGGAAACCATCGCAGAGCATATTCATCATCAGGATGAAATCCTCAGCGACACCGAGATTTTCAGCAATCTGGTTTCTCGCGAGCGGCTTGGCAGCACCGGTATCGGCCAGGGTATTGCCATACCCCATTGCCGCCTGGAAGGGCTGGACCGTGTGATCGGCGTGCTGATGACGCTGGAAGAGAGCATCGACTTCGATGCTATCGACAATCAGCCGGTCGACCTGGTGTTTGCCTTGATCGTGCCCAAAGAAGCCACCAGTGAACATCTGGAGCTGCTAAGCCAGTTGGCCGAGAAATTCAACGACAACGGGTTCTGTGAACAGCTTCGCCAGTGCCAGGATGCAGCATCCCTTTACCAGCGCATGACCGCGGCATCCTGATAAGCAGTAGCACCAACAGAAGCAGGCAGGAGCGTCCATCATGAAACTGATCATCGTCAGTGGCCGATCCGGGTCCGGTAAGAGTACCGCGTTGCATGTGCTCGAAGATCTGGGTTTTTATTGCATCGATAACCTTCCCATCGGACTGCTGTTCCCGCTGACCCGGGAAGCGGCGCAACAGGAAGCGCCGGGGCGGCTCCGGAAAATGGCCGTCAGCATCGACGCCCGCAACCTGTCTGCCGAACTGGCCAACTTCGAACAGATCTATCGCCAGCTTCGCGATGCGGGAGTCGTTGTCGAGATTATCTTTCTGGATGCCGATGAGCAGTCCCTTCTGCAACGGTTCCACGCCACACGCCGAAAGCACCCGCTGAGCGATGACCGTACTTCCCTCCGAGAAGCCATCACCAACGAAAAGGCACTGTTGGAACCGCTGTCAAAACTGGCAGACCTTTACATCAACACCACCGGCATGTCGATGTATGAACTGCGCGACATGGTCAAACAGCGAGTGGTCGGTCGTAAGGATCAGGAGCTTGCACTACTGTTCCAGTCATTCGGTTTCAAGCATGGCGTACCGGTCGATTCCGATTACGTCTTCGATGTGCGCTGCCTGCCCAACCCATACTGGGACACCAGCCTGCGCAAATACGTCGGTACCGATCAGCCGGTTATCGAGTTTCTCGAGCGGGAACCTCTCACCAGGCAAATGGTGGACGACCTGATCCGCTTCCTGGATACCTGGCTACCCTCGTTCGCCGACAGCAACCGCAGCTACATGACCATTTCTATTGGCTGTACCGGTGGCCAGCATCGTTCCGTCTATGTCTGCGAGCAATTGGGCCAGCACTTCCGCACCCGATACAACAACGTGCAGGTTCGTCATACTGAACTCCCCCACCTCCAGGCCCGAGGGGAGATCTGATCCAACATGATCTGCCGCCCCGTCACCATCATCAATAAACTGGGCTTGCATGCCCGCGCCACCGCCAAGCTGGTGGCCACCGCCTCCGGCTTTGACAGCCAGGTGCGGATACGCGGCAAGGGCCGGGACGTGGATGCCAAGAACATCATGCAGGTGATGATGCTGGCTGCCAGCCAGGGCACGGATATTGAACTGGTCGCCGACGGCCCTGATGAGCAGGAAGCCATCGAGGCACTCGTAGAACTGATCGGTGATTATTTCGGCGAGGGGGGTTAAGCACACCCTGGTTCGTCATTCACCTACAATCCTTTCTCACCTGACGGCGCTAACTCCGCTATAATGCGACGGTTTTCTGATCGCAGGTGGTTTCATGACCGATATTCTGGAAAAAAGTCAGGCCCGCCAGCGCCTTCGCTCCCTCAGTGAGGCCCTGGACAGTGGTGCGCTCAAGCAGGTTGCCCGAATCCTCAATGGCGGCCTGAGCCCCAGCGATATCGCACACCTGCTGGAATCTTCCCCTCCCCGCCAACGCGCCCTGCTGTGGAATCTGGTCGATAAGCAACTGGAAGGGGAAGTACTCCAATATCTCGGTGACGACATCCGGGCCTACTTCCTGAGCCAGCTGAACGCCCAGGAACTTGCAGATATCATTGAGGATTTTGAATCCGACGACCTGGCCGACCTGCTCCAGCAGTTGCCAGACACGGTGATCCAGGAGGTCCTGGACACCATGGACGAGCAAGACCGGCAGCGGGTAGAGGAAGTACTCTCCTACCCCGAGGACACTGCCGGCGGCCTAATGAATACGGACACCATTACGGTGCGCCCAGATATCAGTATTGACGTGGTACTGCGGTACCTGCGCCGCCACCGCAACCTTCCCCCCATGACCGACAGCCTGATTGTGGTCAGCCGGCGGGACGAATTCATTGGCATGCTGCCCATCACCCGAATGCTGGTATCCAACCCCGCATCCACGGTTCGTGAGGTGATGGACACCGATATCGAGCCGATTCCGGTCACCCTGTCCGACACCAAGGTCGCCACCCTGTTCGAGCGCTACGACCTGATTTCTGCGCCGGTTGTTGGTGACGACAATAAGCTTCTGGGCCGGATCACCATCGATGACGTGGTCGACGTTATCCGGGAAGACGCTGATCACTCGCTGATGAGCATGGCCGGTCTGGACGAAGACGAAGACACGTTCGCACCAGTGATCAAAACCACGCGCCGGCGAGCCGTCTGGCTCGGAATCAACGTAGTGACCGCGTTTACCTCAGCCTCTGTGATCGGTATGTTCGAGGAAACCATTCAACAGGTGGTCGCACTGGCCGTACTCATGCCAATCGTCGCCAGCATGGGCGGCATCGCCGGCAGCCAAACGCTGACGCTGATGATTCGTGGCATGGCCGTGGGCCAGGTCAGCAATGACAACGTGAAATGGCTGCTGAACCGGGAGTTTCTGGCAACAACGCTGAACGGGTTTCTGTTTGCACTGGTGGTGTCTGCAGCGGCCATGGTGTGGTTCAGAGACCCAACCATTGGCCTGGTGATTGCTATGGCGCTGGTCATCAACCTGACCATCGCCTCAATCGTCGGCACCCTGCTGCCGTTAACACTGAAACGACTGAATATAGACCCGGCACTGGCCGGGGGCGTGATCCTGCTCACCACCACCGACGTCGTGGGCTTCCTTTCCTTCCTGGGGCTCGCCACCTATTTTTACGCTTGAGGAGCCAACCATGAGTCAATCCGACAACCACCCGCACCACGAGGAGCTCGAAGAAGATTTCGGCCCGAGCAAATCCCAGATCAAGCGGGAAATGCACGCGCTCCAGGACCTGGGTAAACAGATGCTGGATCTCAATGACGAGCAATTGGCGTCACTGGACATCAGCGACACCCTGAAGGCTGCCATCGTGGAATCACGGCGTATTAATCAGCGCGAAGCACGCCGCCGACACCTGCAATACATTGGCAAGATCATCCGGCAGGAGGATGACCCGGAAGCACTGGCTCGTGCCATTGGCGCATTCAATGCCGGCAGTGAGGAGCACACCCGCCGGCATCACCTGGCCGAGCGCTGGCGCGACAGGATGATCTCCGAAGGCGACAAGGTGGTGGGGGAGTTCATCGATTATTGCCCGGCGGCAGACGTGCAGCACCTGCGCAACCTGGTTCGCAATGCCCGCAAGGAAGTGGAGAAACAGAAGAATACCGGTCAGGCCCGTAAACTGTTCCGGGCCCTCCGGGAGTGGATTGATGACGCAGAGCAGTAAAGCAACCCGCTGAGCGGAGTTCTACGTTAAAGGCGGCGGTGCTCCCAGACCGGCATTCTGGCCCGAACCTGGTTCAGTTTTTCCATATCCAGGTCTGCCACAACCAGGCCTGGGCCCTCATCCAGTTCCGTCACCACCCCGCCCCAGGGGTCACAGATCAAACTGTGGCCATAAGTCTTGCGTCGCTCACTGTTTTGCCCCCCCTGGCCGGGGGCAACCACCCAAACCTGGTTCTCGATGGCCCTGGCTCGAATCAGTGGGTGCCAATGGGCGTCTCCAGTTTGCCAGGTAAAGGCGCTGGGCAGGCACACCCACTCGGCACCCTGTTCTCGCAGCGCCCTGAACAGTTCAGGAAACCGCAAGTCGTAGCACACTGCTATCCCCAGCCGGCCGGCGGGAGTATCCACGGCAACCACCTGGTCACCTGGCTCGAAGGTATCCGACTCCCGGTATTGGCCATGGGAATCCTCAACCATGGCGTCAAACAGGTGAATTTTGTCGTAACGGGCAACTTCCTCGCCCTGATCGTTGTAAACAATGCAGCTTGCACGCACCCTGTCGGGAACATCAGAGCCATCGGGTCGTGTTGCCAGAGGCATGGAACCACCTACGATCCATAGCCCCAGCCTCTTGGCCTGCTCTGAAAGAAAGCGGCGGATCACCGATTCACCGCCACTTTCCTGCCGACCGCACTCACGCATCTGAGCGGTGGCCAGAACCGCAAAATTCTCAGGTAATACTGCCACTTTCGCGCCTTGGGCGGCAGCATCACGCAACAGCGCCTCGGCCTCGGCCAGGTTACCGGCCAGGTTGTGACTGCTGACCATCTGAATCGCTGCAACTTGGGTCATGCTCCGACTCCTCTACTCACCCGTATCGAAAACCCGACGTAGTTCCACTTTGGGCTCGCTCCAGCTACCGGTGACACTGTAAGTGGCGCTGGTCAACTTGCTTAACGGGTCACCCAGAATTTTGTCCAGTACAAAGAGTGCGCCGCCAATGGGGGCGCTCGCTCCCATCAGTATGGCAGCCAGGGGCAGGTTCTGGGTAACCGGAAGCACCAGCACCAACCGCATATCCAGGCTCTCATCGGCCATATTGGTGGATCCACTCATCTTGAAAGCCCCGGAAGGCCCCACCAGTTGCAGCTCTGGGTCGAGGGTTACCAGCCCGTTTACGATGACAGCCTTGCCGGAAATGGCATCAAACGCAATGCCCCGCTCATAAAGATCCGAGAAGTCCAGGCGCAGCCGGCGCCAGAGCGTGTCGGTGTTGAGCAGGTTGAAAATTCTGAACAACTGGGCTGAGCCACTTTGCTCCAAAATGACGCCGTCATCCAGACGGACACTGACCTGGCCACTGAGCTGCTTCAGGGCAAATTCATCCGGTCGGCCGGGCCAGTCCAGATCCAGGTCAACCTGGGTCTGCTCATTATTCATTGGAATCGGCGCACCGGTCAGTGCCTCCAGCTCCCGGAGGCGGCCGCCTGAAAGGGTTCCGACAAATCGGCTGGTTTCGCGATCATCAACCACACTCCAACTCATTCTGCCAGTGAGCGCCAGCGTCTCCAGTTGCCCTTCAATTTCCTCGATGTTCAGGCGGAACGGCTGCGGCCGCATGGCGAACTGCCAGCGGCCGGCAGACTCATCGCCCAGCCTGAGGTCCGCGATGGTCACATCAATATCGGGCCAGCTCCCCACGTCCAGAGCTCGAAACGCTTCCAGTTGCTCCTCCAGGGTCAATATCTGCCGGTCCTCCTGGTCTTCACCCCCGGTATCTGAGCGCATCAGACTGAGTCGTTGCAGATCGGCTTCAATCGTTCCCTGCGTGGGCACCATCACCCTGCCCTGAACCCGATCAGATTCCGTGTTGAACACCCAACGATCTCCCAGATCCAGCGCATCGATCTGTATATTCCTGAGACTGTGCCCCGCCAGGTTCAGTTCACGCAGTCCCAGTTCAAAGCCTGACGGTTTCCACAGCAGATCAAAGGCCAACCGGTCCTGCCAGTCCCCCGTCACACGGACACCCTCAGTGTCCGTAGGGTCTATCAGCGCCTGCAACCGGGCCAGATCCGACGCTCCCTTACCCAAAGGCTGCGGCCAGTCCAGTGACAGGCCTTGAAAATCGGAGGTTACCGTTATCCGGGAAGCGCGCTCATCCGCCACGCTCAGCTGTGCCGAATAATCCAGGCTACCCGACATCCCGAGTGCGGAGCCCTCCGGCAACCCGAACTGATGCAAAAACGACGGCAAAGGAACCCGGCCGGTCTGGCGAATAGACAACGCTGCGCCCTTACCTGCCGGGCCCTGTTCTGATTGCTCAAACTCAACAGTCACCGGTTGCCCGAAGAACTCTGCCAGAAGTGGCTCACCGGAAAATCCCCGACGGGTATCGTAGCGGACCTCGCCCTCGATTCCTGCCCAGACCAATCCCGCTGCCGGGTAGGAGATGCTTGCTCCGGAGGTTGCCACCCGTGCGTTCACCGCTGTCTGCTCACCAGCCCCCAGTGGCAGATCAATATTCAGGGCTAACCGGTAGAGCCCCTGATAATCCAGCTCCATGGCGGCCATTCCGGCCATGTCGCCAAGCGGTGTCTCGGTCATCCAGAACGGCACGCTCTCACCTGGCACATCGGCTTGTGCATCAACCCGTACGCGAGTCGGCCCCTCGCCATCTCCCGGCACAACCCTTACGACGCCCGAGCGCAGTTCCAGCCCGCCTGTCAGGGCCTGTTCCAGAGTGACCAGAGTGTCTGCATTCTGAACCTCAACCCGGCCGCGGGCGCTCTGCACTTCCGGCCAACGTTCGTCGTAACGGACAACACCACGATCGAACTCGTACCACATGGATGAGACAAACGATCCCCGGGGTGCCCCGGAATCGATCCGGCCGTGACCGTAATACTCACCGGCGGTGATATCGGCTTCCATAATGGCAGTTGTTAACCACTGATAGAGCCCGGGGTCCACCACCTTGGCCGGGACAAAATCTGCGAGCATGGACGCATCGCCGTTCTCAACGCCAACGCGCAAGCCCAGGTTATCTTCGCCAAACCGATCCAGCCTTAAATCAAACGCTCCGGTGAGTGTTGTACGGTCGGCGTAGGTAAATCGGAGATCGTCGGCAAATACACGGGTTATCGGGCCGGCCAGCTCCCAGGATACGGTGCCAGCCATCGAATCCAGCGGCCAGCCAGCATCATAGAGTTTTGGGAAGCCCAGGTAGGCGGGCCCGGTGGTATCGAGGGTTACATGGCCTGAATGCGCCGTCATCAGGATATGACCATCAAGCCCACGGGCGGCCGGCGCCCCTTGCGCGGCCTCAACCGACACCTGCCGCAATCGACCGGATAGCTGGAAGCCGGCCAGATCTTCCGGCAGCGTCAGGATCACGTCGTCAAGGTAGCCGGATGGCCGGTATTGCTCCAGCGCATGATTGGCCACGGCCGGAAGCAACGGAAGGTTCTGCACAAGCCGCCGGATCGGCGCCAGCGGCACGCCATCGGCAATCAGGATATTACCTCCGGAATCGGGCTCAAGGCGCAATCCAAAGGGTTGGACATCGTGGTCCAGCCACTGCCACTGCAGTTGCTGGAGCTGTAAGGGACCATCCCGGCGCCAGCCAAAACGAGCCTGGATACTCTCCAGGGGAGCCAGCGACTCCATATTGACCCCGAGCTGCAAATAGGGCGTTTGCACCATCCCCTGAACCTGCTCCAGCTCACCGCTGTCAAAGGTCAGCCAGGCACGCCCGCCCAGATCTGCCCCCTCTACACGAAGACCGCGCCAACTCAGATCGTCCACCAGACCATCAAACAGACGCCCGGAATCGACATCCACATACAACTGGCCGGTAAATTCGCCCCGGAAAAAGTGCTGCCCCACAAGGGCAAAACTGGCGAGCTGGGTCGTGGTTCCTGGCTGCATGGCCCTGCCCGAGGCCTGAAACAAACCACGGCGGTACACCAAGTCCAGTTGGGGAATATCGAAATGCCGGGTATTGCCTGAACCATCATCAATGCCAAGGCTGATCCGGGTCATGGTCAGCCGCGGATCAGACAGCCAGCGCCCGGCCAGCCTGAGCCAGGTTTGCAGGTCCTGGCCACCGGGGCGGGTCAGGTCGGTCAGCTCATCCGGCGGCTCGAGCAGGTCCAGGCCGGACTGCCGGGCCAGGCTCAGGGTTAAGCCATCGGCTTCAAAGTCCTCGAACACCAAACGGAATCGCAGTACCGATGACAGAAAATCCAGACGCAGACGCAAGTGCTCAAGCTCGGCAATGGCTTGGCCAGTTTCGGGGTGGTGAACGGTCAGATCAGTAGCGGTTACCGCCGGGTCAAGCCAGTGCCAGCGGGAGGAAAGACGACCAATCCGGACATCCAGCCCGGTGCGATCGGAGAGTTGCTCAGAAAGCTCGCCGGTGAAACGGTCGATATTATTGGTCAGTTGCCTCCCCAATCCAACGTACAGGGCAAACACCACCAGCAAGGCGAAGATAAACCACCAGACTCCGTTTGCCAGGTGCTCCAGTAACTGCGCCAGCTTGCCGGCGCCCCGGCGCGGCTGCTGAGCTTGCTCCTGTTCACGGCCTTGCATCGTAATCGATACTCCTTCGACAGCCCGGTTCAGCGGGCGTCAGAGCAGGACCACATCGTACTGTTCCTGACTGTAGAAGGGTTCTACCTGGAAGCGTATGGTCTTACTGATAAAGGTCTCGAGGTCTGCGACATTGTCGGATTCCTCGTCGAGCAGACGATCAACCACTTTCTGTGACGCCATCACCAGATAGTTCTCAGCTTCATAGGCCCGGTTCACCCGGAGAATCTCGCGGAAAATCTCATAGCAGACGGTCTCTGCCGTTTTCAGGAAGCCCCGTCCATCGCAGATCGGGCAAGGCTCGCACAGCACCTGCCCAAGGCTTTCTGTGGTGCGTTTTCGGGTCATCTCCACCAGGCCAAGTTCCGAGACACCGGTGATCTTGGTTTTGGCATGATCCCGCTCGAGCATCTTCTCCAGCATCCTGTGTACCTGGCGCTGGTGCTCCGGGTCGTCCATATCGATAAAGTCTATGATGATGATACCACCGAGGTTTCTGAGCCTCAGCTGCCGGCTGATGGCACGGGCGGCCTCCAGGTTGGTCTTGAAGATGGTTTCTTCCAGATTCCGGTGGCCGACAAACGCGCCGGTATTGATATCAATGGTGGTCATCGCTTCGGTCTGGTCGATGATGACGTAACCACCGGATTTCAGCTGCACCTTGCGGCTAAGGGCCTTCTGGATCTCATCCTCGACCGAATACAGATCAAAAATCGGCCGCTCACCGGGATAGTATTCAACCTTGTCGGCGAATTCCGTGACGAACTCCTGCACAAACTCTATTACCCGCTGGTAGCTTTCCCGGCTGTCGATGCGCACTTTTTCTGTCTGCGGCCGGATTAGATCCCGAATGGTGCGAATGAACAATGGCAGGTCCTGGTAGACCACGGACGGTGCGGGCGCGCTACCAATCCGATCCTGTATGGACTGGCTAAGCCGATGCAGGTAGGCCATATCGGCGATCAGGTCTTCAGCCGCCGCCGCTTCCGCTGCCGTGCGGATAATATAGCCACCCTGAACGTCGTCGCTCTGTTCAGCCGCCTCTTCAATCAGGGTCTTCAGCCGAGTGCGCTCGTTGTCGTCCTCAATCCGCTGGGAAATACCAATATGGCTGACCCCCGGCATAAACACCAGGTACCGGGAAGGAATAGAAAGCTGGGTCGTCAACCTGGCTCCCTTGGTGCCGATGGGGTCCTTGGTGACCTGAACCACGAGCGATTGCCCCTCACGCAACAGGGTGCGGATATCCGGCACGGTTTTCGGGCCATCCGAAGGCTCCTCCGGCCCGGACTGACTGCAGGCAACATCCGAGGCGTGTATGAATGCGGCCCGCTCCAGGCCAATATCCACAAACGCCGCTTCCATTCCCGGCAACACTCGAACCACCTTACCCTTGTAGATATTGCCAACAATACCCTTGCGGCTGGTCCGCTCGATGTAAGCTTCCTGAAGCATGCCGTTTTCGACCAACGCCACCCGGGTTTCCACCGGCGTAACGTTGATGAGAATTTCTTCGCTCATGTTTGGCTCTCCTTACAACTCGGCCAGTTCTGCCAGACCGGAAAACCGGCCTCTGCCAACAACCCGGCGGTTTCCAGGAGGGGCAAACCCACCACCGCGCTATAGCTGCCCTGCAATTCCTGGACAAAGATACCACCCAGGCCCTGAATGCCGTAGCTACCGGCCTTATCCATGGGCTCGCCACTATCAACATAGGCCCGGATCTCGGCCTCGGAAAGGCTTCGAAAGGTCACGTTGGTGACCGACAGGTGCGATTGGCAGACCTCTCCCCGCGCCAGCGCCACCGCCGTCATCACCTGGTGTTGCTGGCCAGACAACCGGGCCAGTGTGGCTTTTGCCTCCGCCGCATCGACCGGTTTCCCCAGAATCTCACCTTGCAAGACCACCGAGGTATCCGAGCCCAGAACCAGTGCGTCAGGATTCTCACCGGCCACTCTTAACGCCTTCTCACGAGCCAGGCGTTCCACATAATGCTCCGCCGACTCACCCTCGGCCACGGTTTCATCAATATCCGCGGGCTGCACCTGGAACGTCAGCCCGATTTGCTGTAACAGCTCAGCCCGGCGAGGAGAGGCGGATGCAAGAATCAGTGTCTTCATGGTGCTAGCCCAGCTTCCGGTTCAGGCGGTCCAGCAGGCCACTGACAAAGGGCCAGGCGACCGCGCTGGTTAATGCTGGCCACAGGTAACTGAACCCCGCCGTATCGGCGCCCAGCAGTTGTTTGATGAAGTGCACCAGCATCTGGTTGATGCCCAACAACAGGAAGACCATAAGGCATTGTTGCGGTAGCGGGTACATTCTCAAGCGCTGATGGATGGTCAGCACCAGGAAAGCAATGAGTGCCATACCCAGCGCATTGGTGCCCAGGGGGGTGGCCTCAAGCACATCCAGTAATAGCCCGAGACACCAGGCCATCAGAATCCCAAACTGCGCCGGTGCACGGAAGGTCCAGTAAAAAACCACCAAACCCAGCCATTCCGGACGGAATTCAAACCAGCCTACCGGGAACAGGGATATACTTAACACCAGCGCAAGCACAACGGTCACGAAAAACAGCGGGTAGCTAATGACCGACAGCATCAGTTGGCCTCCTCTTCCGTGGTCTGCGGTTCCGCAGACTCGCGGCGCTCCCGGGACTCAGGCTGAAACACCACCAGCACAAGCCGGCTCTGGTTCAGTCTGGCCATGGGCCTGGCCCGAATCGTCACGAAGGGTTCCCCTGGTTCCTTGGTGATCTGGCTGACCTCAGCCACCGGATAGCCCCGGGGGAAACGGCCACCAAGGCCGGAGCTGACCAGGGTATCGCCTTCCCGTATATCGGCAGTATCCGGCACATGCACCAGATCCAGCTGATTGACTTCACCATTGCCCAATAACACCGAACGCAAGCCATTTCTGACCACTTCGACGGGCACCGCATGGCTACTGTCCGACACCAGCAACACACGGGAGGTGAACTGGCTGGTCTGCACTATCTGCCCCATCAAACCTTCGGCATCCAGTACAGCCTGCCCGGTGGTCACACCGTCGCTATGGCCTTTGTTGATGATGATCTCGTGGGAAAACGGATCGGGCGAGACACCCACCACTTCGCCCACGATCACCCGGTCATCCAACACTTCAGAGGAGTTAAGCAGCCGGCGCAACTCGTTATTCTCTGACGCCAACGCCGCATATTTCAGCGCACGCCGCTCGAGTATCAGCATTCGGGCCTTGAGTTCTTCGTTTTCACTCTGGAGGTCTTCACGGCTGACAAAGAGCCCGGAGAACCAGTCACTGAATCGGTAGGGGGCATTACCCAGCCAGTATACCGGAGCCAGGCCGGTGGCGAGAGTACTGCGAACAGGTGTGAGCTTGTCAAAACGGGCATCGGCAGCGATCAACGCTGCCGATACCAGAATCACAAGAAAGAGTCTGAAGCCGGGTACCGGCCCCTGGACAAAGATGGTTTTAATGGCTTAGCCCTCCCACGGGATTAACCCTCCTGGGAGAACATTCCGATGCCACCGCGATCAATGACTTCCAGCGCCTTGCCGCCACCACGGGCAACACAGGTCAGGGGGTCTTCGGCGATGATCACCGGCAGACCGGTTTCTTCACTGATAAGTTTGTCGAGGCCTCGCAGAAGTGCACCACCACCGGTAAGCACGATTCCGCGCTCAGCGATATCAGACGCCAGCTCAGGTGGAGACTGCTCAAGCGCGCTTTTGACGGTTTGCACGATCTGGGCAAGTGATTCCTGCAACGCGTCGAGAATCTCTTCGCTGTTCAGGGTGAACGCACGGGGCACACCTTCTGCCAGGTTGCGACCACGCACATCAATCTCGCGGATATCCAGGCCTTCATAGGCGCAACCGATTTCATGTTTGATCCGCTCGGCGGTGGAATCGCCGATCAGGCTGCCATAGTTGCGGCGCACATAGGTAACTATGGCTTCGTCGAACTTGTCGCCGCCAACCCGCACCGATTCAGCGTAAACGATGCCGTTCAGGGAAATAATGGCGATTTCCGTAGTCCCACCACCGATATCGACAATCATGGAGCCGCTGGCTTCTTCAACCGGCAGGCCTGCACCAATGGCCGCGGCCATGGGCTCTTCAATCAGGAACACTTCACGGGCACCCGCGCCCAGGGCAGACTCACGGATGGCCTTGCGCTCCACCTGTGTGGACTTGCTGGGCACACACACCAGTACGCGGGGGCTGGGAGTAATAAAACTGTTTTCGTGCACTTTATGAATGAAGTGCTGGAGCATTTTTTCGGTAACAACGAAATCCGCAATCACACCGTCTTTCATTGGGCGGATGGCGGTTATGTTGCCGGGGGTACGACCGAGCATGCGCTTGGCTTCGGAACCCACAGCAGCCACCATTTTCTGGGAGCCGCTGGTGCGGATGGCAACAACGGAGGGTTCGTTGAGTACGATTCCGCGTTCACGCACGTAGATTAGGGTGTTGGCGGTGCCCAGGTCGATGGACAGGTCGCTTGAGAAGATGCCTCGGAGTCTTTTGATTAACATTCGTGTTGTTTCAACCTGAGAGTTGCGGTTGCGGATGTAGAAGAATCACGCAACTTTAGCAGTGAGGCCATTCTCAGGCAAGGCAACATCAGGGCTCTCAGCTTACCATTCTCACATTTTCGGTACTGTTTCGGGGCCAATCTTGGTTGTGATTCTGCTAATATGTCGGGCTTGTTTTCTCTGGGTGCAAGGATGCCTTGGGGAGGGGCTTTCCAAAAAACGCTCCTTTGGCACATCCCTGTGGCGCTTCGGCTCCGCCATCCATGGCTCCGCAGATTTTTGGAAAGCCCCTCCCCAAGGCATCCCCGGACAGCTGAAAAGCGCCAAAATCAGCCAGTTAGAGTCGTTCGGGCTCTTTAGGATTAAATTGTTTTCACACACGCTTTAATGGAGGCAACGTGAGCATTTCCCGCGAGGACATCGAGAAAGTTGCCGTGCTCGCCCGCATCAAGGTGGACGGCGAGCAGGTTTCGGCTCTGGAGAAGGATCTGGGCAATATCCTGGATCTGGTGGATCAGTTGAGTGCAGCGGATACCGATTCCGTGGAGCCGATGGCGCATCCACTGGATGCCGTACAGAAGCTGCGGCCGGATGTGGTTACCGAGACCAATCAGCGGGAGGCGTTTCAGGCAATTGCGCCGGCGACCGAGGATGGGTTGTACCTGGTACCCAAGGTCATTGAGTGAGTTTTCGGGCCACTGACATTTCCGTGTAACCGGCAGGTTGTCTGACGATCACATATTTCGGGATTGATGATGCATAACAAATCCGTAGCAGAACTTTCCAGGGAACTGGAGAGCGGCAAGATTTCCAGTGTGGAGCTGACTCAGCAGTTCCTCGACCGTCTGAAACAGGAAGACGGCAAGTACAACAGCTTTATTACCATCTCCGACGAGCAGGCATTGGCCGAGGCGAAAGCGGCGGATGAGATGCGGGCGGCGGGTAAGGCCACGGTGTGGACCGGGGTGCCCTTTGCTCACAAGGATATTTTCTGTACTAACGGCATTCGCACTACCTGCGGCTCAAGGATGCTGGAGAACTTTGTGCCACCCTACGACGCCACAGTGACGGCGAACTTCAAGGCGGCCGGCGCAGTGTGTCTGGGCAAGACCAATATGGATGAGTTCGCCATGGGCTCGTCTAACGAGTCCAGTTTCTACGGCGCGGTGACCAACCCCTGGGGCCTGGCCAGCGGTGACAAACGGGTGCCGGGTGGTTCTTCCGGTGGTTCTGCCGCTGCCGTGGCGGCGCGGCTGGTGCCGGCGGCGACGGGTACGGATACCGGTGGTTCTATCCGCCAGCCGGCGGCCCTGTGCGGCATTACTGGCCTGAAGCCGACTTACGGCCGGGTGTCTCGCTATGGAATGATTGCCTTTGCTTCCTCTCTGGACCAGGGCGGGCCGATGGCGCGCACCGCCGAAGATGCGGCGCTGATGTTGAATGTGATGGCGGGGCACGATCCGAAGGATTCCACCGGCATCGACCGGGAAGTTCCGGATTACACCGCCACCCTGAACGAGCCGCTGAAAGGCCTGAAGATTGGCCTGCCGAAGGAATACTTCAGCGACCAGCTGTCTCCGGCCATGGAAGAGCAGGTTCGCAACGCGATTCGCGAGTATGAAAAGCTGGGCGCGACGGTAAAAGAAGTGTCACTGCCCAACGCGAGGCTGGCCATTGCTGCTTATTATGTGATCGCTCCGGCGGAGGCTTCTGCCAACCTGTCCCGGTTTGACGGTGTGCGTTATGGCTACCGCTGCGACGATCCGAAAGACCTGATGGATATGTACACCCGCACCCGGGCGGAAGGTTTCGGGAATGAGGTGAAGCGCCGGATTCTGGTGGGGACCTACGCCCTGTCCGCTGGTTACTTTGATGCCTATTACCTGAAGGCCCAGAAGGTTCGCCGTCTGATCCAGCAGGACTTCATCAATGCGTTTAAGGAAGTGGACGTGCTGATGAGCCCGGTGTCTCCGACACCTGCGTTCAGGCAGGGCGAGAAGAACACCGACCCGGTGTCCATGTACCTGGAAGACGTGTTCACCATCGCCATCAACCTGGCAGGCATTCCGGCCATGTCGGTTCCGGCAGGGTTTGTCGACGGCTTACCGGTGGGGCTGCAGATCATCGGGGATTACTTCTCCGAGGCCCGCTTGCTGAACGCCGCCCATCAGTTCCAGCAGGTGACTGACTGGCACCAGCGTGAACCCCAATAAGCCCGGATTAGGAGACGAACACATGCAGTGGGATATCGTGATCGGGCTGGAAATTCACGTTCAGCTCGCCACCCAGACCAAGATTTTCTCCGGCTCCAGCACCGCCTACGGTGCCGAGCCCAACACCCAGGCCAACGCCGTTGACCTGGCCATGCCCGGTACCCTGCCGGTACCCAATGAGCAGGCCTTCCGTTATGCGGTGATGTTCGGCCTGGCCACCAAAGCCGAAATCGGCCGCCGCTCGGTCTTCGAGCGCAAAAACTACTTCTACCCGGATCTGCCAAAGGGCTACCAGACCACCCAGCTGGCCCAGCCGATTGTCGGCCCCGGCTATGTGGACATCGACCTGGCCGACGGCAGCACCAAACGGGTACGCATTCACCACGCGCACCTGGAAGAAGACGCCGGTAAATCCCTGCACGAGGATTACCACGGCATGTCCGGCATTGACCTGAACCGGGCCGGCACGCCGCTGATCGAGGTGGTGACAGAGCCTGACATGAACAGCGCCGACGAAGCCGTAGCCTTCGCCAAGAAGCTCCATAGCCTGGTGACTTCGCTGGGGATCTGTGATGGCGATATGTCCCAGGGCTCCATGCGCTTTGATGTGAACATCTCCCTGAAGCCGAAAGGCTCTGACACTCTGGGCACCCGCACCGAAACCAAGAACCTGAACTCCTTCCGGTTCATGGAGCAGGCCATCGCCCATGAAGTAGAGCGGCAGATGGATATCCTGGAGGATGGCGGCCGCATTGTGCAGGAAACCCGCCTGTACAACGGCGACCGGGACGAGTCCCGGTCCATGCGCACCAAGGAAGAAGCCAACGACTACCGCTACTTCCCCTGCCCTGACCTGTTGCCGGTGGAAATCGATGACGCCTTCATCGAAGACGCCCGCGCCCGCCTGCCGGAACTGCCCGACGCCCGCAAGGCCCGCTTCAAGGAGCAATACGGTCTGAACGACTACGACGCCGGCGTGCTGTCTGGCGACGCCAAGCTGTCTGCGTTCTTCGAAGAAACCGTGGAGCACGGCAAAGACGCCAAGCTGGCCGCCAACTGGATTCAGGGCGAATTCTCCGCCCGCCTGAATGCCGACGAGAAATCCGTGGCCGAAGCTCCGATTTCAGGCGCACAACTGGGCGCACTGGTCACCCGCATTGCCGACAACACGGTTTCTTCAGCTGGTGCGAAGAAGGTGTTCGAAGCCTTGTGGTCAGGTGAGAACCATGACGTGGATGCGATCATCGACGCCAAGGGGCTGAAGCAGGTCTCCGACACCGGCGCCCTGGAAGCCATGGTCGACGAGGTACTGGCCGGCATGCCGGATCAGGTGGCCCAGTACCAGGGCGAGGAAGATCCTAAGAAGCGCAAGAAGATGCTTGGCGGTTTCATGGGGCCTTTGATGAAAGCGTCCAAGGGCCAAGGCAACCCCAAACTGTTCAACGAGATTCTTGTTCGAAAGCTTGGTGGTTAAGTTTTGGCTTTGGTGTGGGCCGTTTTTGTTTCGGCCCTAGCCTGTTGAGTTTGGGGAGGGGTCGGTTTATTTATGACTACCCCACCGCATGTTGGATCGAGGGCTTGGCGAGGGACTTCTCCCAAAAATCTGGAGCGCCAGGGAAGGCGCGACGAAGCCCTACAGGGACGTATTCACGGGCGTTTTTTGGGAGAAGTCCCTCGCCAAGCCCCAGCCACCAACATCCAGCAGGCTGGGGCCGAAGCCCAAAAACCGCGACAGAAGTCAGACCAAGCGAGCCCAAAGGTCATGCTCGTCAGCGTGCTCCACAACAGCCTGTACAACCTGGCCGGGAACCAGGTCGGTTTCGTCGTTCAGGTAAACCATGCCATCAATCTCCGGCGCATCCGCCTTCGAACGACCAATCGCACCCTCTTCATCAACCTCGTCGATGAGCACGTCAATCGTCCTGCCGATTTTCGCCTGCAAGCGGGCAGCTGAAATCTCCGCCTGTTTCGCCATAAATCGGGCCAGCCGCTCTTCCTTGACCTCTTCCGGCACAGCACCCTCCAGCTCATTCGCCCTGGCGCCTTCAACCGGACTGTAGGTAAAGGCACCCACGCGGTCCAGTTGCGCCTCATCCAGCCAGTCCAGCAGGTACTGAAAATCTTCCTCGGTTTCACCGGGGAAGCCGACAATAAAGGTCGAGCGAATGGTCAGTTCCGGACAGATTTCACGCCAGGTCTTGATGCGCTCCAGGGTCTTGCTGTCGTGGGCCGGGCGTTTCATAGCCTTGAGCACTTTCGGGCTGGCGTGCTGGAACGGGATGTCCAGGTACGGCAGGATCTTGCCTTCAGCCATCAGCGGGATGATGTCGTCCACATGGGGGTACGGATAGACGTAGTGCAAGCGAACCCATACGCCCATCTCACCCAGAGCCTCACATAGGGACTGCATCTTGGTTTTCACCGGGCGGCCCTGCCAGAAACCGGTGCGGTATTTGATATCCACACCGTAGGCGGAGGTGTCCTGGGAGATCACCAGCAGCTCTTTAACGCCAGCGTCTACCAGTCGTTTCGCCTCATCCATCACATCACCGATCGGGCGACTAACCAGTTTGCCGCGCATGTCCGGGATGATGCAGAAGGTACAGCTGTGGTTACAGCCTTCGGATATCTTCAGGTAGGCATAGTGCCTTGGCGTAAGCTTGATGCCCTGCGGGGGTACCAGATCCACGAATGGGTCGTGGTCTTTCTTCGGCGGTACATACTGGTGTACCGCTCCCACAACTTCTTCATAGGCCTGAGGACCAGAGACCGCCAGCACACCTGGATGGGTCTCGCGAATCTTCTCCGCTTCCACGCCCATACAACCGGTCACAATCACCTTGCCGTTTTCGCTGATGGCTTCGCCGATGGCATCCAGGGATTCCTGCTTGGCCGCATCGATAAAACCACAGGTGTTAACCACCACAATGTCGGCATCGTTGTAGGTGGGCACGACCTCGTAACCATCCAGCCGCAATTGAGTCAGGATACGCTCTGAGTCTACCAGGGCTTTGGGGCACCCCAGGCTGATAAAGCCAACTTTTCCGCCCTGAGCAGTGTCTTGTATTTTCTCGGTCATAAAGTTCCGCAGGAATCCCGGAGCCTGGCTCCAAATGTGTGTAGGCGGCGATTTTAACTCACTGGGATATCATCTGCAGCTCTGCACTTCCCACATATGCCACCAAAAAACACGTATAAACGCGAAATGACGCACCAAAATGTGACGCCGTGTTCAGAAAGTTTTAATAAAGCTGCAACAATATACGCACTTACCTTGCTGATCACTTTTTAAGCAGCTACAATTTCAAGCGCTTAAGCGTTCTTCTGGAAGGCAATTATGGGAAAGGCAACGTCGTTCGATACTACTCGCGCCAGAAAAATTAAAATGAAACCTGCACCCGCTAAACAGAATCTCAGAAATCAGCAGCGAGTCGATGTGTCGACCGAGATTACTGTTGAGAAAAGCGACGGCTGCTGCCTGACCTGCAAGGTCTCTAACCTGTCACGTGCCGGTGTTATGATTTCCTGTGATCAGGACGTTGTTCAACAGCTCATTCCCGGCATGCGTGCGCCGGCCCCCGGTCACTGGATTGGCGTGAAAACCCGTTTCACCGTGCCTGTGCTTCCAACGCAACCAGTCACTGTGCTTGCAGATGGCAATATCGTGCATATGCGGCGCATCTCCAGAAATGAATTCCAGATAGGTATCCAGTTCAGTGAATTTGAGGGCAACGGGTTTGATTACATCGACCGCTATGTTGCCAAACTGCTGTCTGACGCCCGAACAGCGAATTACGACACCCACTGAAACCACCGACACCGGCTCAGCACGCCCGGAGTCCCCGGCACGTTGGGTTCGGCGCCATATTATTAGAACTTAAAATTCTTACCAGAAATCTTCTTATACCCTGCCGCCGCCTGATATAGTTGGTCAACCGATTTACAGCCATCACACAGCCCCTGCGGCAATGGATGACCATGACCACATACAACCTCACTCATCTCAAACAGCTGGAAGCCGAAAGCATCCACATAATCCGGGAAGTGGCGGCCGAGTTCGACAACCCGGTCATGCTCTATTCCATCGGCAAAGATTCTGCCGTGATGCTGCACCTTGCCCTGAAGGCCTTCTACCCTGGGAAGCTGCCTTTTCCGTTACTGCATGTTGATACCACATGGAAATTCCGGGAGATGATTTCGTTCCGGGACAACGTGGCGGAGAAGTTTGACCTCGACCTGATTGTTCACATCAACGAAGAAGGCGTGAAGCAGGGTGTCGGACCCTTCACCCACGGCAGCGCCAAGCACACCGACATCATGAAAACCCAGTCCCTGAAGCAGGCCCTGAACAAGTACAAGTTCGACGCCGCATTCGGGGGCGCCCGCCGGGATGAGGAAAAATCCCGCGCCAAGGAGCGGGTATACTCCTTCCGCGACGAGCACCACCGGTGGGACCCGAAGAACCAGCGCCCGGAGCTCTGGAACATCTACAACGGCAAGGTTAACAAAGGCGAGAGTATTCGTGTGTTCCCGCTCTCCAACTGGACCGAGCTGGATATCTGGCAGTACATCTACCTTGAAAACATCGATATCGTACCGCTGTATTACGCGGCGGTGAGACCAGTGGTAGAACGCGATGGCACCCTGATTATGGTGGACGACGACCGCATGCCGCTGAAAGAAGGCGAGAAGCCTATGATGAAGTCAGTGCGCTTCCGTACGCTGGGCTGCTACCCGCTGACCGGCGCCATTGAATCCGAGGCCAACACCCTGCCCGACATCATCCAGGAAATGCTGCTGGCCACCAGCTCAGAGCGGCAAGGAAGGGTCATTGACCACGATTCAGCCGGCTCCATGGAACAGAAAAAGCGGGAAGGGTACTTCTGATATGTCACACCAGTCTGATTTGATCGCCGACGATATTCTGGCTTACCTGAAGCAGCACGAGAACAAGGAACTCCTGCGCCTGCTCACCTGCGGCAGCGTGGATGACGGCAAGAGCACGCTGATTGGCCGGCTGCTGCACGACACCAAGATGATCTACGAAGATCATATGGCAAGCCTGAAGACTGACAGTGCCAAGATGGGCACCACCGGTGAGAAGCTGGACCTGGCCCTGCTGGTGGACGGCCTGCAGGCCGAGCGGGAGCAGGGCATCACCATTGACGTGGCCTACCGCTACTTCAGCACCGACAAGCGCAAATTCATCATCGCCGACACCCCGGGCCATGAGCAGTACACCCGCAACATGGCCACCGGCGCCTCCACCGCACAGCTGGCGATCCTGATGATTGATGCCCGCCACGGCGTGATGACCCAGACCCGCCGGCACTCCTTCATCGCCTCCTTGCTGGGTATTCGCCACATTGTGGTAGCGGTCAACAAGATGGACCTGGTGGACTTCAGTGAAGATCGCTTTAACGAGATCCGCGAAGACTACCTGGCGTTCGCCAACAAATTGGGCCTGAAAGATATCCGCTTTGTGCCGATCTCCGCCCTGGATGGCGACAACGTTGTGAACAAGAGCGACAACACGCCCTGGTTTACCGGCCAGCCGCTGATGGAAATCTTGGAAACCGTGGAAGTTTCCCGGGACAAGAACCTGGAACACTTCCGCTTCCCTGTGCAATATGTCACCCGCCCCAACCTGAACTTCCGGGGCTTCTGTGGCACTATCGCCTCCGGCGTCATTCGCCCGGGCGACACGGTGATGGCCCTGCCCTCACGCCGCACCAGTAAGGTCAAGGAAATCGTCACCTTCGACGGCAACCTGAGCGAGGCCTACATCGACCAGGCGGTCACCCTGACCCTGGAAGATGAAATCGACATCAGTCGCGGGGATATGCTGGTAAAGGCAGAAGACGAGCCCGAGGTACACAACCGGTTCAATGCCAACATTGTGTGGATGACCGACGCGCCGCTGGAAACCGGCCGCCTCTACGACATCAAGCTGGGGCCCACGTTTACCTCTGGTACGGTGAAGAGCATTCATCACCAAACCGACGTAAACACCCTGGCGCAGAACCCGAACCCAAGCCAGCTTCAGCTGAATGAAATCGGCCTGTGCGAGCTAACCCTGAACCAGCCCATCGCGTTTGACGCCTACCAGCGCAACCACGCCACTGGCAGCTTCATCGTCATCGACCGGCTGACCAACGTAACCGTTGGCGCCGGCATGATTGCAGGCCTGACCGATAGCCTGGACTCCCTGGACCCGGTTACAGTGGAAGAGCGCGAGCGCCGCCTGGCGCAGAAGCCGGCGATCATCGCCTGCACCGGCAAGCAGGCCCCGCAACTGGCCCTGGCCGTGGAGCGGGCGCTGTTTGACCAAGGCAAGACGGCGGTCGTGGTGACTGAAGAAAACACCGGTGACGCCGACGAACGCCGCCGCGTAGCCCAGCTGCTGACCTCCCACGGCCTGGTGGCTGTGGCCGTAAACCTCGGGTCTGACATTGCCAATGCCAGCGTTTCAGCTGATTCGGAGGCGGATATTCCGGCTGCCGTTGCGGGGCTTCTGCAGGAGTTGGCTCGGAGTCAGCGGGTTTAACTTTGGGGTTTGGCCTCTTGTACTGATTCCCCATCCTTGGCGGGCGGGCTTGCCGGGGTGGGGGATGGTTTTCTTTGGAAAAACAAACCACCACCCCGCGACCCGCCCCCAAACTCGAAACAGGGAAATGACCGAAAAGCCAGACCATGGCACAATCCCGCTCCACCAAGATTAACCACAGGAGCTGAACACCATGGCCATCAAACACCTGCGCACCGCCTTCGCCAGCCAGTACCAGCCGGGCCAGCCCGCCCGCCTTGTTGCCGGCGAGGCTCAGCAGGAGCCCGGTGGCGATTACGAAGCCCTGCACAAGCAGATGAAGCGCCTGTTCAACAGCAAGCCCGGCAAAAAGTACGGCCGCTTCTCAGACGACATCGGCGAAGGCCCATTCAGCGCCTGGCTCAAAGACTACCTTGAAGACAAACAAACCTTCGCCGCCATGACCGACCGCCTGTTCGGCCAGTGGCAGGAACTGCTCAACGGCAGCCAGGAGGAATTCGACGGCCACCTGATGGTGGTGCATGACGCCCTGGCAGATTCGGAAGTGGTGTACCTGTTCATCCTCGAAACCGACGGCGCCATGCGTTTTGACGGCAGCCAGAAACTGGACGCCACAGATGTGCTGAGCCTGTCGCGCCTGAACCTGGCGGTTCGAATCGAAGTGGATGAATGGCGCAACGAGAACTCCAGCGACAACTACATGACCGTGGTCCATGCCCGTGGCACCGGCGACCCCGGTGAGCTGTTCCTTCGCCTTTGCGCCTTCACCAACAGCGTGGACGTGGAAAAGGAAACCATGACCTTCCTGGACGCGGTGGAAGCCTTCGCCAAATCCAGCGAACCGGAAAAAGCCGGTGAAGTCCGTGCCAAAGCCTACGAGTTCTGCAAAGACCAGCATGCCCTGGGCGAACCGGTAGCCATCGAGGCCCTGTCCAACTACCTGGACGAAAGCCAGCCCGAGCGTTTCAAAGAATTCGCCAGCAAGAACGCAGAAATGCCCGAAACCGGCGTGCTGCACCCGGACCATCGCAAGGTCAAGAAACTGGTGCGTATTGCCGGCTCTGGTGGAGGTATGAGTGTGTCATTCTCTTCAGATCTGGTGAACCAGGCGGTGTACTACGACCGTGACAAAGATGCCTTGACCATCACCCGACTGCCCAAGGCTTTGCGGGAGCAGTTGCAGCGGTATCTGGAAGCGCGGGAGGACTGAGTGTTGTTTTCCTAGCCTGAGAATATTGGGGCGGGTTGCGGGGTGGGTGAATCTTTTTTCTTTGGAAAAACAACTCGCTTCGCTCAGACATCTTTTTCCGGCAGAAAAAAGATTCACCCACCCCGCACCGGCATGACAAATGTGCTGGTTTCCATTAGGACTCGTTTGCTTCTATGTTTTCTGGTTTCTCGTCCCATCTGGGGCGATTGGCCCTTATTTTTCTGACTTCCTGCATCCAGCCTACTCCGTCGATCAGTTCGCCGGTTTCGTGGTCGATGGGCGGATACGGCAGATTGCGGTCGTCACAATACCGCTTCACCGTGGGCTGGCACCAGCAGAACAGAAGCCGGTTGTATTCGTCATCCGGCATACGCCGCTGATCAAACATCCCCGCCAGTTTCCGCTGACGCTGGGCTTCGGACAGAATGATCGAGCAGGCCGAGGACACATTCAGCGATTCCACCATCCCCATCATCGGAATCACAATATGCTCATCCGCCTGCTCGGCGGTCACCGGGTTCACGCCATCCACCTCGTTACCCATGATAATCGTGCACGGCACGGTGTAATCCACCTCCCGAAAATCCACCGCCCGGTCTGACAACTGCGCGGCATACAGCTTGTGGCCCTGAGCTTTCAGCTCCGTCACCGCGTTGTCCATGGTGGGATGGGTATGCGTCGTCACCCAGTGAAAACTGCCACCGGCTGTCTTACGAAATGCCCGAAAACCCTCCTTGGGCCAAACCACGTGCATATTGGCCAGACCAAAGGCATCGCAGGACCGAATGATCGCCGACAGGTTTCTGGGCTTGTGCACCTGATCCGTCAACACCCGCAGATCGGGTTGACGGGTGTTGAGAACTTGTTTGATTCGGGCGAGGCGTTCAGGGGTCATGGGTAAAATCCAAGCCTTGTTGATGACGGCACAGCGGTCCGGGAAGGGCTTTGGGGGAGGCTTTCCAAAAATTTGCGGAGCCATGGATGGCGGAGCAGAAGCGCCACAGGGATGTGCCGTAAGGAGCGGTTTTTGGAAAGCCTCCCCCAAAGACCTTCATGCACCACAACTCAAAGGCTGCGAATAATAGCACAGAGCCAAATGAGGAATACCGAGACAACGGTGGTTGATGTTTAAGCACCCCGTTATAATGTGCAGTCCATTTTTGCCAGCGCCCCACACCACCCCGGCGCCAACACACCAAACTACGTGAGACCCATGGCCAAGAAGCTGTTCATCAAAACCCACGGCTGCCAAATGAACGAGTACGACTCTGCCCGCATGGCAGACCTGCTCAAAACCGGCGAAGCGGTTGAAATGACCGACAACCCGGATGACGCCGACATCCTGCTGCTGAACACCTGCTCCATCCGCGAAAAAGCCCAGGAGAAAGTGTTCCACCAGCTCGGCCGCTGGAAACGTCTCAAAAGCAAAAAACCCGATATGATCATCGGCGTCGGCGGCTGCGTAGCCAGCCAGGAAGGCCAGGCCATCCTCGACCGGGCCCCTTACGTAGACATGGTCTTCGGCCCGCAAACCCTGCACCGCCTGCCAGACATGATCACCGAAGTGCGCACCAAGGGTAACGGCGTAGGCGTGGTCGACGTCAGCTTCCCGGAAATCGAGAAGTTCGACAACCTGCCCGAGCCCGGCGCCGACGGCCCCTCTGCGTTTGTCTCCATCATGGAAGGCTGCAGCAAGTACTGCACCTTCTGCGTGGTGCCCTACACCCGCGGCGAAGAAGTCAGCCGCCCGGTGGACGATGTCATCGCCGAAGTGGCCCATCTGGCCGCCCAGGGCGTTCGGGAAGTGAACCTGCTGGGCCAGAACGTCAACGCCTACCGCGGCGACACCCACGACGGCGACCAGATGGACCTGGCAGAACTGATCGAAGTGATCGCCACCATCGACGGCATCGACCGCATCCGCTACACCACCTCCCATCCGGTGGAGTTCAGCGACGCCCTGATCGACGTCTACGAGCGGGTACCGGAGCTGGTCAGCCACCTGCACCTGCCGGTACAGAGCGGCTCCGACCGCATCCTGGCGGCGATGAAACGGGGCCATACAGCGCTGGAGTACAAATCCAAACTCCGCCGCCTGCGCAAGATCCGCCCGGACATCAGCTTCTCCTCCGACTTCATCATCGGCTTCCCGGGTGAAACCGATAAGGATTTTGAGGACACCATGAAACTGATCAACGACATCGGCTTCGACATGTCCTTCAGCTTCATCTACAGCGCCCGTCCGGGTACGCCGGCCTCAGACCTGCCGGACGATACGCCGATGGAGGTGAAGAAACAGCGCCTGAGCATTCTGCAGGATCGACTGAATCAGAACGTCATGGACATCAGCCGGAAGATGGTAGGCTCTACCCAGCGGATACTGGTGACTGGCCTGTCCAAGAAAGACCCTGGCGAGTACGCTGGCCGCACCGAGAACAACCGCATCGTTAACTTCCGCCACGAGAATCCTGAGGTGGTTGGACACTTTATCGACGTGGAAATCGTCGAGGCCTACCCCAACTCACTTCGCGGTGTGCCTGTTGGTTCTGAGTTTTACTGAGCTTTGGCTCCCATGGCTTCTGGTTTTGGGGGCTTGGTGACAGGGTGAGGGTGCCTCCCAAAAAACGCCTCGCAAGTACGTCCTTGTAGGGCTTCGTCGCGCCTTCCCTGGCGCTCCAGATTTTTGGGAGGCACCCTCACCCTGTCACCGGCAGACTTCACAACGGCATGCCAGACAAATGACGAGCCAGAGCCCGACACCGACCAGTGATTCCGGGATTGGCTTATCCGAACCACTTGTTTTTCGCCCTTTCGGCCTGCACATTGTTTAAACAGGTACAGGGCGGGCAGGGCCGTCAAAAAATCTGGAGCGCCAGGGAAGGCGCGACGAAGCCCTACAGGGATGTATTCACGGGCGTTTTTTTGACGGCCCTGCCCGCCCTGTACCGATAACGTTGCAGCCTGAACAGCCTACTCCCCAACAGCAGAAACCCGGGGAGTAAAACGAAACGGAGCAAGATTGAACACTCACGACACCAGACAATTTGACCTGCACCCGGTAAACCAGCGTCGGCTGGCGACCCTGTGCGGCCAGTTTGACGAACACCTGAAGATGATCGAAAAACGTCTGCAGGTAAAAGTCGGCCGCCGAGGCCACCACTTCCGGGTGGAGGGTCACACCGAAAATGTAGCCGCCGCCACCGAAGTCATCCGGCACCTGTACCGGGAAACCGAAGCCAGCGAAGATATTCCACCGGATACCGTGCACCTGTTTATCCGGGAAACCGGCCTTGAGCGGCTGCCGGATGACGTGCCCTATGACGAAGGCCAAATTACCGTCATCAAAACTCCGAAGCTGACCGCCAAACCCCGCGGCCAGAATCAGCAAAAGTACGTGCACAACATCCGCACCCACGATATCAATTTCGGCATTGGGCCGGCAGGTACCGGCAAGACCTGGCTGGCCGTGGCCTGTGCGGTAGAGGCACTGAAAGACGAACAGGTGAAACGCATCCTGCTGGTACGCCCGGCGGTGGAAGCCGGCGAGAAACTGGGCTTTCTGCCCGGCGACCTGGCCCAGAAAGTGGACCCTTACCTTCGGCCTCTGTACGACGCGCTCTATGAAATGCTCGGCTTTGACCAGGTAACCCGACTGATCGAGAAAAGCGTGATCGAGATTGCACCACTGGCGTTCATGCGTGGCCGTACCCTGAATAACTCGTTCATCATTCTGGACGAGAGCCAGAACACTACCCGGGAGCAGATGAAAATGTTCCTCACCCGGATTGGCTTTGGCTCCACGGCGGTGATTACCGGCGACACCACCCAGGTGGACCTGCCGCGCGGGCAGAACTCCGGGCTGATTCATGCCGCCAGCGTGCTCAGCAAGGTCCCCGGTATTGGCTTTACCCGCTTTGAATCAAAAGATGTGGTTCGCCATCCGCTGGTTCAGCGCATTGTGGAAGCCTACGACTCGTTCGGTGACGGGGGCTCAACCAACCCATGAGCAAACTGACCGTGGATTTCCAGGTAGCTTATGAAAGCACCGGTGTACCCGACGAAACACAGTTCCAGGTCTGGGCTGAAAAGGCATGGCTGGGCGAGGATCCGTCTGAAGTGACGATCCGTATTGTTGGTAACGAGGAAAGTCAGGACCTGAATCACCAGTACCGGGGCAAGGACAAGCCCACCAATGTTTTGTCCTTCCCATTTGAAGCACCACCGGGTATAACGGTGCCATTGGCCGGAGATCTGGTGATTTGCGCGCCGGTTGTTGAAAAGGAAGCGCAGGAACAGCATAAAGAACCGGTCGCCCACTGGGCCCATATGGTGGTGCACGGTATGTTGCACCTCCAGGGCTACGATCATATTGAAGATAACGAAGCCGAGGCCATGGAAGCCCTCGAAGTCCGGCTGCTTGCGCAGCTTGGATTTGCTAACCCTTATGAAGCAGAGGAAACGGAACCAGACTCATGAGCGACGATCAGTCGAGTCGCAGCCAGGGCGGCAAGTCCTGGCTGGAGCGTATATCACAGGCCTTCTCCAGCGGGCCTGAGTCCGTCGAGGACGTGCTGGAGATTCTGCGGGACGCAGAGTCCCAGGAAATTATTGACGTCGATTCCATGAGCATCATCGAAGGTGCCATGCAGGTCATCGACATGCGGGTGGATGAGATCATGATCCCCCGTTCCCAGATGATCACCGTCAAAGCCTCCCAGGATCCGAAAGAATTCCTGCCGGAAATCATGTCATCCGCCCACAGCCGTTTCCCGGTCATCGGCGAAAGCCAGGACGACGTGATCGGTGTGCTGCTGGCAAAAGACCTCCTCCCGCTGGCAATCAACAACGAACTGAACTGGACCAGTATCCGGGAGATCCTCCGGCCACCAACATTTGTTCCCGAAAGCAAGCGGTTGAACCAGCTGCTCAAAGAGTTCAAAGAAAACCGCAACCACATGGCGATTGTGGTGGATGAGTACGGCGGCACCGCCGGCCTGATCACCATCGAGGATGTGCTGGAGCAGATCGTGGGCGAGATCGAAGACGAACACGACTTCGACGAGGAAACTCACATCAAGGCCCGGGGCGACGGTACCTACGCCGTGAAAGCCGTCACACCGATCGAAGACTTCAACGAATTTTTCGAAACCATGATGGACGAGGAAGAGTTCGACACCATTGGCGGCCTGGTTCTCAAAGAGTTTGGTCACCTGCCCAGACGGGGAGAAACGGTTGAATTCGGCGGCTTGCAGTTTACTATTGCCAACGCCGATAACCGAGTCATCCGTTTGTTGCAGGTAACGCGAAGTGAATCATGAACCTGGCCTTGGTCGCCCTCTGAATCTGCGGTTTACTGACCACCCCTGGTTTGGCCCGGCAATCCTGCTGATTGCCGGCGCACTCCAGACCCTCACCTTTTCACCTTTTCATTTGTGGTGGCTTGGCCCCCTCTCGGTTTTTCTGATTGTCCTGGTAACACTCCACCAGGCTTCGGAAAAACTGTTTCGCGCCGGATGGTTTATCGGCCTTGGCCTGTTCGGTTCGGGCGCAAGCTGGATTTACATCAGCATCAGCGAGCACGGGAACACCTCAGTGCCAGTGGCTGTCCTGCTGATGGTCCTGTTTATAGCAGGGCTGGCGCTGTTCCACGGCCTTGCCTTCTGGTTCTGGGGCAAACTGGCCAAAGAAAGCATGATCCGGCGCCTGCTCCTGTTTCCGGCCATCTGGGTTCTGGGAGACTGGCTACGGGGCTGGTTACTTACAGGCTTTCCCTGGCTATACCTCGGCACTGCCCATACGGACGGACCACTTGGCGGTCTGGCCCCCCTCACAGGCGTACATGGCATCACCTTCTGGATCGCAGTCACGGGTGCGTCTGCCTATGCCATCTGGTGGCTTGTTCTGTCCGGGCACCGCAAATCAGCAGCGGTCACCGCAGTACTCACTCTGCTGCCCTGGTTCCTCGCGCCGGCCATGAAACAAGCCGACTGGACTGACCTGAGCGAACAGCCGGTCACCTTTGCCGCCATGCAAGGCAACATTCCCCAACAGATCAAATGGGACCCGGATTTCCTGCGGGACCAGATTGTGGCGTACCTGGGCATGACCGAGGCCCACTGGCAACGCGATCTTATTTTATGGCCGGAAACCGCGATTCCGATCCCCCAGGACCAGGCCGGCAAGGTGCTTGATCACATCCACGAAGAGCTCGGCGATGAAAGCACGCTGATCACCGGCATTCCCTGGTACGGCTACAGCGATCGTATCGACGACTTCACCTTCCACAACAGCATCATGGCCATTGGCAACGGTGAAGGCATCTACCACAAGCAGAAGCTGGTGCCGTTTGGCGAATATGTGCCGTTGCAGGGCGTTCTGCGAGGACTGATCGGCTTTTTCGATCTGCCCATGAGCAGCTTCACCCCCGGGCCCAAATACCAGTCTCCACTGGTGGCAAACGGCATCAACATCATGCCGTACATCTGCTACGAAGTAGCCTATCCGGACTTTGTCGCCTTCAATGCCCGTAACTCCGGCTTGTTGTTAACCATCAGCAACGATGGCTGGTTCGGTGATTCCATTGGCCCGTTGCAACACCTTCAACTGGCCCGCATGCGCGCCCTGGAAACCGGCCGCTATATGCTCAGGGGCACGAATAACGGCGTTACCGCGATCATCAACGAAAAGGGCGAGATCACCGAAAGGATTCCGCAGTTCCAACGGGCAGTACTGACCGGTGAGGTCTTCCCCGCCACCGGCAGCACGCCCTACATGCAGACCGGTTCATGGCCGGTGCTGACCCTGGCGGTGATCCTGATCGTGTTTGTGCGGGAACGGGTAATCCCGAAAAATCCTACTCCTTAGGTGGCCAGCGGCTGGTTACCCGCTCGAAGTAATGGGAACCGCAAGCCTCGCAAGGGTGCAAGTGGCTGGTTTTGGTCAGGCACACCATGTGGTTGCAATTCATGCACCGGAACATACCGGCGGTGGCCACTTCGCCCGAGATATAGTGGCTTATGTCCTGGTTCTCCAGTTTCTGTTTGAGTTCCAGGGTGTCCACCAGGGTTTTGTCGGCCACCGAAAGCAGTCGATCCGCCAGGGTGTGCTCCAGTAACGAGATATCCAGCTGCAACCATTCTTTCAGCCCCTCACCGGTTTCCTCGACAAAGTTCAGCAGGTGCTCCAGGTCCCGCTCGAGGTAGGCGCCGAGCAGGTCGGCTTCCTCACGGGTCATTTCCTCCAGTTCGTATTCAAACTCAACCGCTTTCTGAACTTCTTCCTCCAGGGTCTGAAGTGAGGTTTCCTGAAGCTCATGCAAACGGGTTTGCACCCGCTCCAGCATTCTGTCGTAAGCCTCAAGAGCTTTGCCTGAAAGATGATTGCGTTCTGGTTCTGTCATATTCGTCCCGCCTGTTTTCCAGTTGTGGTGCAAGGGTCAGGATGAGGCAGCTCTTCCGCCCAAGAATACCCCTCGCAGGTTTGGGGTGCTGCCGGGGATGGCTTCCCGGGACTGTGCGCAGCATGGATGCTGCGCTCAAGCCCCCAGGGATGGGTTTACGGCGTGTCCCGGGAAGCCATCCCCGGCAGCAACCTGCACCAAACCCACGAATAACCTCCATACCAGAAGTCTGGCACAAGTCTGCGAAATTGGCAGACTACCTGTTAAGCCTTGGGTGCGTTAGAATGTTCGGCCCTTTCGAACCTCATTTTCACACAGGGTACTTTTGGTAATGGCAGGAATGGACGAACAATACAACCCACGTGATGTAGAGCAGACCGCCCGCGACTTCTGGGAAACCAACGAAACCTTCAAAGTGAAGGAAGAGCCCGGCAAGCCCAAGTACTACTGCCTGTCCATGTTCCCCTACCCCAGCGGCAAACTGCACATGGGCCACGTTCGCAACTACACCATCGGCGACGTGATTTCCCGCTACCAGCGCATGCAAGGCAAGAACGTCATGCAGCCCATGGGCTGGGACGCCTTCGGCCTGCCCGCCGAGAACGCTGCCATTGCCAACAAATCCGCCCCCGCCAAGTGGACCCGGGCGAACATCGAATACATGAAGAAACAGCTCAAGCAACTGGGCTTTGGTTACGACTGGGGCCGCGAGCTGGCCACCTGCGATCCCGAGTACTACCGCTGGGAGCAGTGGTTCTTTGCCCGTCTTTACGAAAAGGGCCTGGTGTACAAGAAAATGTCCACCGTAAATTGGGACCCCGTCGACCAGACGGTTCTGGCTAACGAGCAGGTGGTGGATGGCCGCGGCTGGCGCTCCGGCGCCCTGGTTGAGCAGAAGAAGATTCCCCAGTGGTTTATCCGCATTACCGATTACGCCGAGGAACTGCTGAACGACCTGGACCAGCTGGAAGACTGGCCCGAACAGGTCAAGACCATGCAGCGGAACTGGATCGGCAAGTCTGTAGGTACTGAGCTGACCTTCCCGCTGAAAGACCGGGAAGACGGCCTGACCGTTTACACAACCCGTCCGGATACCCTGATGGGCGTCAGTTACATGGCGGTGGCAGCAGAACACCCGCTGGCCAAGGCAGCGGCTGAACGGCACAGGGATGTCGCTGAGTTTGTCGAGCAGTGCCGCAACAGCAAGGTGGCGGAAGCAGAACTGGCCACCATGGAAAAGAAGGGCATCGACACCGGGTTCAAGGCCATTCATCCGCTGACCCAGGAAGAGGTGCCTGTGTGGGTCGCCAACTTCGTGCTGATGGACTACGGCACGGGCGCACTGATGGCCGTTCCCGGCCATGATGATCGTGACCACGAGTTTGCCCTGAAGTACAAGCTGGCGATCAAACAAGTGATTGCGCCCAATGACAGCCGCGATATCGATGTACAGGAAAATGCCTTTACCGAGAAAGGTGTGCTTGTATCGTCCGGCAAATACAGTGGACTGACCAGCGAGGAAGCCTTCGACGAGATCGCGAAATACCTTGAAGACAACGGTATCGGCAAGCGCACCGTGAACTACCGCCTGCGTGACTGGGGTGTGTCGCGTCAACGGTACTGGGGCGCGCCCATTCCGATGATGACGCTGGAAGACGGCACGGAGATGCCGGTGCCGGATGACCAGCTACCGGTTCGCCTGCCGGAAGATGTCGAAATGGACGGCGTTCAGTCACCGATCAAGGCCGACCCGGAGTGGTGCAAAACCGAATATAACGGTCAGGCGGCCACCCTGGAGACCGACACCTTCGACACCTTCATGGAGTCGTCCTGGTATTACGCCCGCTTCTGCAGCCCGAATTACGACAAGGGCATGCTGGACCCCGCAGCGGCCAATTACTGGCTGCCGGTGGATCAGTACATCGGCGGTATCGAGCACGCGATCCTGCACCTGTTGTACGCCCGCTTCTTCCACAAACTGCTGCGGGACGTTGGCCTGGTAGACAGCTCGGAGCCGTTCAATCGCCTGCTCTGTCAGGGCATGGTGCTGGCTGAGACCTACTATCGGGAAGATGAGTCCGGCAAGATTACCTGGATTGCCCCGGCCGATGTCACGGTCGAACGGGACAACAAAGGACAAGTGGTGAAGGCGGTCCACAATGAAGACGGCCAGCCAGTTCAGATCGGCGGCGTCACCAAGATGTCCAAGTCCAAGAACAACGGCATCGACCCTCAAGCCATCATTGACCAGCATGGCGCCGACACCGTTCGTCTGTTCATGATGTTTGCTGCGCCGCCAGAGCAGTCCCTCGAATGGTCTGACAGCGGCGTGGAAGGCGCACACCGCTTCCTCAAGCGGCTGTGGCGCCTGGTCAATGAGCAAACCGCTGGTGGTGAAGTACCCGCCCTTGAGGCTGGCAGCCTGAACAGCGCCCAGAAGGATCTGCGTCGCAAGACCCACGAAACCATTGCCAAGGTCAGTGACGACATCAGTCGTCGCCTTACCTTCAATACGGCGATCGCCGCTGTGATGGAACTGCTGAACGAAGTCAGCCGACTGACAGACAACGAGCCCCAGAGCCTCGCCGTTCGCCAGGAAGCACTGGAGGTGGCGGTTCTGGTGCTGTCGCCCATCGTGCCACACATCAGCCATACTCTCTGGCAGGCCCTTGGCCACTCAGAACCCGTGGTTGATGCCAGCTGGCCGGTTGCCGATGAGAGCGCCATGGTCCGCAGTGAGATTGAGGTTGTGCTGCAGGTCAACGGTAAAGTACGGGCAAAAGAAAGCGTGCCCGCAGACATCGGCAAGGCGGACCTGGAAAAACTGGCGCTGGAGAACGAAAACGTTATGCGCTTCACCGATGGCAAAACCGTGCGCAAAGTCATCGTTGTGCCCGGCAAGCTGGTTAACGTGGTGGCTAACTGATATGCCTTCGGTGCCCTTTTTTCTGAAAGCCCTCCGGCTGCCGTTACTGGCAATGCTGGCAACCGCCACGCTTGCCGGGTGCGGTTTTCAGTTACGGGGCACCTCACCGGTGCCGGCCTCCCTCCAGCCACTGGCGGTAGACTGCCCCGATTCGCTGCCCGGACGGTTCTGCCAGTCGGTGCGGGATCAACTCAGGCTGGGGGGCATTGATCTGCAGGGTGCCTCATCGGCGGACTACGTGCTTCGGCTGAGAAGCTACCAGCAGGACCGCCGGGCATCCGCCATTACCGCTCAGGCCGCCGCGGCAGAGTACATACTGCGACATCAAGTCACTATGGAGTTGCTGACCGCAGACCGGATCCCGCTGATCGCGGCAACCGATCTGACCACCAGCGAGACCTATCGTTACGATGAAACCAATGTGCTGGCCAAGCAACGGGAAGAAGAGGAATTGAGGCAACAGCTGGGGGACCGGCTGGCGCAACAGGTACTCTTCAGGCTGGCACCGATGACCCGGGAGCGGATTGACGCGGCTATCGAAGAGCACGAAGCAAGCCAGAAGCAAGCCGACGCGCCATGAAGACCCAACCCGGCCAGCTCCCCCAGTTGCTCAAGAAAGGTCTCGCTCCGGTCTACCTGATTTCCGGTGACGAGCCCCTGCTGGTGCAGGAATGCTGTGACCTGATTCGAAAGACGGCCCGGGACTCGGGGTATCAGGATCGCCTGACCTACCACGCCGATCATCAACTGGACTGGAATGCCGTTGCCGATGAATGCAACGCCCTGTCCCTGTTTGCCGAGAAGCGGCGTATCGAGATTCACCTGCCAACGGGCAAGCTCGGTGATGGCCGAAGGGTTCTTGAACAGGTTCTTGAGGCACCGCCTGAAGACGTTATCCTGCTACTCATCAGCGCCAAACTCGACGCCGCAGAAACCAAACGCAAGTGGTACAAGGCTCTGCAAGGCTGCGGTGTCCATGTACCGGTCTGGCCGGTTGAGCCCGATAAATTTGCCGGCTGGCTGCAACAGCGGGCCAGCGGACAAGGCCTGAGCCTTACCCGCGGGGCCCTGGGGATGCTCACGGAGCGGCTTGAGGGGAATCTTCTGGCTGCCAGCCAGGAACTGGACAGGTTGGCGTTACTGACGGCTGGCAAAACCATCGACGAAGAGACTATCGAGCAAGCGGTCCAGGACAGCGCCCGCTTCAATGGCTTTGAGTTGGTCACCGAGTTACTCGCCGGTAAAGCCGCCCATGCGGGAAAGATCATCGGAATCCTGCAGCAGGAAGGTGAAAACCCGCTGGGTTTGTTGAGTGTGCTGGTGCGAGACCTGCACATCATCATCGAACTGAAAACTGCCCTGCCCCCGGGCGACAATCCTTCGGGCTTCCTGAAAAAACGCGGGGTGTTCCAGCCCAGACGAGCGTCGGCGATCCAACAGGCAGCCCGGCGGCTGAATATGCGCCAACTGCATCAGGCCATCAGCCTTTGCAACACAACAGACCGATCCGCCAAGGGGTTTGATGGTCTTACCCCCTGGCATCACCTCAGGGATTTGTCGGCGGTTCTTGCCGGTGCTCACCCTAACTGATCCAGGTCAATCCAGTGCGAACCTGCGCAAAACCCTGACTTTCACCCTCTTGACAGTTTTTTACATTCCGGCGCATTGTAGACTTCCCAACTCATCAGGGAAGGAGAATCGCTATGAGTCTGCAAGACGAATTCAACAAACTGTCGGAAAAAATCAAGCAGTACCGTGACGAAGCCCGTGTGCAACTGCATCTAGCCAAGGAAGATGTAAAAGATGAATGGGACGACCTGGAACAGGACTGGGATCGCTTCCGCCAGAAACTGGATCAGGTTGTCCATGATGCGGAGAATGCCAGCCATGAGGCGAGAGACACGGCTCGCCAATGGGGAGAAGATCTCAAGACCCGCTATCAGGACATCCGCAACAAAATGAAATAGATTGTTAACGCGTTAACAATTTACAACATGAACGATCCGCACAGGGGCTTCTCTATTTGAGCCTCTGTGCCATACTTCACAGAAAAGAGTGAACACTCCGTCATACTTTTGTCAGATTGTTCATTTTGCCATCAATCGCTCGTCGCGATGGCCACGGTATGCGCCGTGCAATGTGAGGTATAACGGCCCTATGAAAAAAATAACGTTAGTTCCCATCACGCTTATACTCGCCCTCTCAACAACCTTGGTTATTGGCCAGAATACCCGTTTCAGTGATCCAGAGACGGTCGTGAAAGATCAGTTCTGGGGCAATCTCTATGCAAACGGCGGAACGTCGTTTTTCTGTGACGCGCCGTTCACCAGCAAGGGGTTCGTTATGACGGATGGCTATGTCTATCCGCCGGCTGATATCCGCAGCGCGCTGAATTGCGGCACCACAAGCCAATGCAAGCAGGATAATCAATACCGTCAGATTACGTCGGATCTTCACAATATGGTGCCGGTTCGTTCGCGGGTCGAGATGCGGAGGCGGAATGCCCGCTATGAGAATCTGGGCGATGCGACGCGGGCGGATGATTGTGGTATTCGGGAGAGTGCACAATTTTTTGAGCCGCCGGAGCATGTGAAGGGGGATGTTGCCCGCACGATGGCTTACATGGTGGATACTTATGGGCTGCCTTGGCTTGGGGCAACGTCGGTGTTCCAGGAGTGGAATGAGCTGGATCCGCCGGATGATCGGGAGTTGGCGCGGCATCAGCGTATTGCCGAGATTCAGGGTAATGAGAATCCGTTTGTGGTTAATCCTGGGTTGATTAATCGCCTCTAAACTCTCAAAAAGTGCAAGCGCTGGTCAGGGTGGAGCTTTCCGAAACACGCTGTGAATACGTCCTTGTACGCTCTGCTCCGCCATCCCTGGCTCCGCAAGGTTTCGGAAAGCCCCACCCTGACCACCGCCCGGACTCTTGCGATCAGCTGAGCAAGGTTTCAGAAGGGCCTCCCCACATGCCAGCCGATAGACTTCAGTTCGCTATCAACAAAAAAGCAGGCCACTTGGGCCTGCTTTTTTGCTATCTGGAGTAACGAATCTGAATCAGATTTCGTTAGCCGCCAGAGCCATCATCGCATCGCTGCCACTGCGGATGCCTTCGGCCAGAGACACGGTCTTTGGCAGCAGGCGGTCGAAGTAGAAGCGGGCTGTTTTCAGCTTGCCGGTGTAGAAGCCGGAGGTATCGCCCTCGGCTTTCGGGGCGGCGGCTTTGACGGTTTTGGCCCACATGTAAGCCAGGGCGGTGTAGCCGAACATGTCGAGGTAGTCGACAGCAGCGGCACCGATGGCGTTGGGGTTGTCGCCGGCTTGTTTGATGACGTGTTCGGTGACGTCAGACAAGCGCTCCAGAGAGGCTGCCAACGGCTCCAGGTAGGGCTTCAGGGCGGCATCGCCAGTGTTCTCTTCGATGAACGAGGCGACGTCCTGCACGAACAGTTCGTACAGCTTGCCCTGGCTGGCAACCACTTTACGACCCATCAGGTCCATGGCCTGGATCCCGTTGGTGCCTTCGTAGATCTGGGTGATGCGGCAGTCGCGTACCAACTGCTCCTGGCCCCATTCGCGGATGAAGCCGTGGCCACCAAAGACCTGCTGGCCGATGATGGTGGTGTCCAGGCCCCGGTCGGTCAGGAAGGCTTTGGCGACGGGAGTCAGCAGGGCAACCATGCCTTCGGCGTGTTTGCGCTGTTCGTCGTTGTCGGAGTACTTGGAGATGTCCAGCCACTGGGCTACGTAGGTGGAGAAGGCACGGCCACCCTCTACGTAGCTCTTCATGGTCAGCAGCATGCGGCGCACGTCTGGGTGTACCAGGATCGGGTCAGCGGCTTTTTCGGGCTGCTGGGCACCAGTGGGAGCGCGGCTCTGGATACGCTCGTTGGCGTATTCACGGGCGCTCTGCAGGGAGGCTTCGGCGGCGCCGATGCCCTGAATGCCAACGCCCAGGCGCTCGTAGTTCATCATGGTGAACATGGCGGCCAGGCCTTTGTTCTCTTCACCAACCAGCCAGCCTTTGGCGCCGTCGAAGTTCATCACACAGGTAGCGGAGGCCTTGATACCCATCTTTTTCTCGATGGAACCACAGCTGAACTGGTTGCGCTCGCCCAGGGAACCGTCGTCGTTCACCATGAATTTGGGCACCAGGAACAGGGAGATGCCTTTCGGGCCCTTCGGCGCGTCCGGAAGCTTGGCCAGCACCAGATGGATGATGTTCTCAGCCATGTCGTGCTCGCCCCAGGTAATGAAGATCTTGGTGCCAGTCACGTTGAAGGAGCCATCGTCGTTCGGCTCGGCCTTGGTGCGGATGATGCCCAGGTCAGTACCGGCGTGCGGCTCGGTCAGGTCCATGGCGCCGGACCATACGCCGGAGTACATGTTGGGCAGGTACTTCTCTTTCAGTTCCTGGCTGCCGTGGGCGTCCAGGGCCAGGCAGGCACCTGCGGTGAGCATCGGGGCCAGGCCGAAGGCCATGTTGGCGCCCTGCATCATTTCTTCAAACTGGGCCACCAGTGTCTTCGGCATGCCCATACCGCCGAAATCGGGGTTGCCGCCGAGGCCGTTCCAGCCACCTTCCACGATGGTCTGGTAGGCTTCTTTGAAACCTTCCGGAGTGGAAACTTCGCCTTCGTTCCACTTACAGCCCTGCTCGTCCGCTTCGCGGTTCAGGGGTGCCAACACGCCACTGGTGATCTTGCCCGCTTCCTCAAGGATCGCGTCTGCGGTGTCGGGATCTACGTTTTCTGCAATCTTGGGCAGTGATGCCCAAAGCGCTGGGGCATCAAATACTTCGTTCAGAACGAAACGCATGTCACGAAGGGGTGCCTGATAATCAGCCATGTAAAACTCTCCAGAAATTCAGTCAGTCACTTGGGGGACATGGAAAACGCCTTCTCGATGAAGGTCTGATAATCCCCCGCTCGGCTATGTGTCCGAAACAAGGTTGTTGTTCTATGGCGCGCTATTCTACCTCAAAACACGCCCGGGACTCGTGAAAAAAGCCCGCCTCCGGACGGAGAACGGGCTTTTTCTGTGCCATCAACCAGATAGCAACCCCGCCTTAGATAGCGAAGGCTTCTTCCGGCATATCCAGCAGGCTGTCAGAGCCGGCCAGCATGGTTTCTGCGTGGGTCTTGGTACGCGGCAGCAGACGCTTGAAGTAGAAGCGTGCAGACTGGACCTTGGCGTTGTAGAACATCTCTTCGGAGGTGCCGTCAGCCATCTTGTCCAATGCTACCTTGGCCATACGGGCCCACAGGTAAGCGAAGACCGCGTAACCGGAGTACATCAGGTAGTCCACCGCAGCGGCACCGACTTCTTCACGGTTCTTCATGGCGGTCATACCAACCTTCATGGTCAGATCGCCCCACTCCTTGTTGATCGCAGCCAGCGGCTCGATGAACTCTTTCAACTGCTCGTTGTCGGCGTTCTCTTTGCAGAATACGTGAACCTGCTTGGTGAACACTTTCAGAGCTTCGCCCTGAGTCATCAGAACCTTACGGCCCAGCAGATCCAGCGCCTGGATACCGGTAGTACCCTCGTAGATCATGCCGATGCGGGAGTCACGTACGTTCTGCTCCATGCCCCACTCAGTGATGAAGCCGTGGCCACCGAATACCTGCATACCCAGGTTGGCAGACTCGTAACCGATTTCGGTCAGGAACGCCTTGGCGATCGGGGTCAGGAAGCCCAGCAGCGCGTCAGCGTGCTTACGCTCTTCTTCGGTCTTGCCGCTGTGAACCACGTCCACTTGCTGGCCAGCCAGGTAGATCAGGGCGCGGGCGCCTTCAGCGACAACCTTCTGGGTCAGCAGCATGCGGCGCACGTCCGGGTGCACGATGATCGGATCTGCGATGCCGTCCGGGTTCTTCGGACCGCTCAGGGAGCGCATGGCCAGACGATCCTTGGCGTAGGCCAGGGAACCCTGGAAGCCAAGTTCAGCGGCACCCAAACCCTGGATAGCGGTACCGATACGGGCCGTGTTCATAAAGGTGAACATGCAGTTCAGGCCCTTGTTCTCAGGCCCGATCAGCCACCCCTTGGCGCCGTCGAAGTTCATAACACAGGTAGCGTTACCATGGATACCCATCTTGTGCTCCAGGGAACCACAGGATACCGCGTTACGCTCTCCGGCAGAGCCGTCTTCGTTCGGCAACTGCTTGGGAACGATGAACAGGGAGATGCCCTTGGTGCCTTCCGGTGCGCCCGGCAGACGTGCCAGTACGATGTGAACGATGTTCTCGGCCATGTCGTGCTCGCCGGCAGAGATAAAGATCTTGGTGCCAGTGATGCTGTAGGTGCCGTCAGCGTTCGGCTCGGCCTTGGTACGCAGGGTGCCCAGGTCAGAACCACAGTGCGGCTCGGTCAGACACATGGTGCCGGTCCACTCGCCGCTGATCAGCTTGGTCAGATACGTCTGCTTCTGCTCTTCGGTGCCGTGCTCTTCGATGGTGTTGGTGGCACCGTGGCTCAGGCCAGGATACATGCCCCAGGACCAGTTGGAAGTCCCTACCATCTCACTGACCACCAGGCCGATAGAGTGCGGCAAGCCCTGACCACCGTAGTTGGGGTCAGCCGTCATGGACGGCCAGCCGCCTTCAACATACTGCTGGTAGGCTTCTTTAAAGCCGGTCGGGGTTTTTACACCGTCTTCACTCCAGGTACAGCCTTCCTGGTCACCCACCTGGTTCAGCGGAGACAATACCTGCTCACAGAACTTTGCACCTTCCTGGATGATGGCATCGACCATATCCGGAGTTGCATCTTCGGCACCTTCCAGATTGGCGTAGTGCTGCTCGCTGTTCAGCAGCTCGTTCATTACGAATTTGATATCACGCAGGGGCGCTTTGTACTCAGGCATGGAATCCACCTCGGTTTTCGGACTCGGCTGAAACAGATAACAGCCTTTGGCCTTGGGTTTGCTCAGACACTGTGACACATCGCATCACAGCCTTAATTAAACACTTGTTTGAAACATACGTTTTGCGACACAGAATTGTCAATAGCCTTGGCTAAAAATTGTGTTGCATTGTGTGTTCACCGAAGCGGAAAACACCGCCACAACAACAATGGGAAACCGCCGGAGCTGACGGATTGAGAGATGGAACAGTCAGGTCATTCAGACAAATAAAGACGTTGGCTCGCCGAACACGCCTTCGGCAACCTGCATGGCAGAAACGCTGCGGTAGGTTTCGTCGGCCTGGCGGGCAATGCCGGTCTGGCCTTGGGCTGTCTCGTCCCGAGCCGATTCGGAACCAGGCGTTGGCTCACGCTCGCCTTCACCGGCCGCCAGCTCAGACTGCGCCTGTAACATGGTCTGCATGGCCTGGGCCGCCACCGCACGATCCTGCGCTGAGGGTTGTGCCGGCGCCATGGCGGCCGCTCGCACCACACGCATTTTCTCGATAGTTGCCTGCGGATCGCCGGCGACCGGGGAGACATCGATGGGGACTTCACCGCCCACGGCGTACTGGGCACCGTCAGGGCCGCGCTGATAGGTAAACGACATAGCTCCGGCGTACTGACCGCCGACTGCCTGGTGCGCCGCCTCATGGGCCCGAACTTCCCGGTCCCTGGCTTTCAGCTCGCTCAGCTGTTTAAGCTCGGCCTCCGTGAGCCCCTGCAGGTCGGCCTTTGCATCCGCGTCACCATCGACAAATCGGGAGGCTGATCTGGCGTCGGAGGACTGCTCAACACCCCGGGTACGATCATCAGCATCGGTAGAGAAGCCTTCACCGGGCGTTGTCGAGGAAACACCACTCGGCGGAATGCTGCCAGTCGCCGACGCGGCACCGGAAACCACCGGATAAACAGGGGGAATCGAGGAAAGGATATTCACGGCTCAGTAGTCAGGGTCAGGCGCGGATGTCCAGGAGTGTTCCCAGAGTTTCGTCAGCCGTCTTCACAACCTGTGCGGACGCCTCGACACTGCGCTCGTAGAGCGTCATTTCAATCAGTGGCTCAGCCAGATTACCCGCACCCTCAGCAGAACCCTGAGGGCCGTCAACACCGCCACGGGCAATCTTCCGGGCCGCGTTTTCCATGCCCGCCATGCCATCCTGGATACCTTGGATACCAAGAGAAAGGGTGTTGTTGATCATGTCTAGGCCACCTATGACAACAGATTGACTTATTTACTCACAGATTTGGTCAAATTTCAATCAACGGGCGAATATTCAGGAATCTTGCCAGAACTTTCGGCAACTGGTCAGCCGGAGTGCCATCCAACCACGGCAAAACACCCAGGCATGGTGCCCCGAGGTGCGTTGTCAGATAGTTAAGGGTGTCCTGCTCACAACTCATGACATTCTCTTCGGGATGATTGGCTACCCAGCCTGCCACGAACAGACCATCGGCCCTGATGGCCTCCGCGGTGAGCATGGCGTGGTTAATACAGCCAAGTTTCAGGGGCACGACCATTACCACATCCAGCCCCAGCTCCCGGGGCACCGCTGCGTAGGTTTCCCGATCGTTGAGGGGAACCCGCCAGCCACCAGCACCCTCAATCAGCATCAGGTCAGCGGGCCGAATCTGCAGGCCACGGCAAAAGCCCACAAGGCGCTGGGCCGTGATGTTCTTGCCCGCCTGTTGCGCCGCAACGTGGGGGGCAATGGCCGGCTCCAGTGCTATGGGGTTGAGGGCATCGTAGGGAAGCTCTTCGGTAATGGCGGCCTGCAACATCAGGGCGTCTTCATTACGCAGTCCATCCGGGGTCTGCTCGCACCCTGAGGCAATGGGTTTCATCGCCAGCGTGCGCTTTCCCAGCTGCCGGGCAGCCTCCAGAATGGCAGCAGCAGCGATCGTTTTACCCACGCCAGTGTCGGTGCCTGTTACGAAGTAGGTTTTTTTTGCCATTTTCTGGGGTTCCTGCTGCATCTTTTTGGGGTGCCAGGTGAGTGTGTGGTGCGTCTTTCCGGGACACGCTCAAGACCCCTACGGGGCCCGGCCAGCAATCAAAGATTGCTGTCGTTCGGCTGCGCATGAAGCTTTGCTTCATAAACGCTTGCCTCACCCATGTGCGCTTAGATCGGGCCATCCCTGGCCCTCTATAGTCCCGGAAAGACGCACCACACCCTCACCGCAAACTTTCAAGATTGCCGTCCTTATTCGATCACTGAAAATCGTAATTACTCGGCTTTGACCAGTACAACCAGCCAGCGTGATAACTGGCGATGATCTCGCCATTACCTTGTTTTGGATAAGCAGCACACATCGCCTTGAATCGTCCCGGGGCGGTGATGGTTCTGCGGCGCTCTTCGCCCTTGAACACGGCACCGAGGTGTTTGAGCTCCCGGTTCAGGGCCATGGGGGAGTCATAGGGCAAAGCCAGGGTTGCCGTGTCCAAGGTGGAACCAGGGAGCTGCTGGCCGGTTAATCGCTTCCAGTCCGCATAGCGGGTAAAACGGTTTACATGGGGCTGGCCGGGGTCGGCGTAGGCCCAGGCTTGCTTGAGTTCTTCGAGGGTGCCTTCCAGCAAGGTGGAGATGGCGAGGATGCCGCCGGGTTTGAGGATTCTTTGGCATTCGGCCAAGACGGCTTCCGGTCGGGTGCTCCACTGGATCATCAGGTTGCTGTAGATCAGGTCGGTGCTGTTGTCTGGCAGCGGGAGCTGTTCGGCGTCTGCGTTGAGCCAGCGGATGGTCTCGGAGCTGCAGGCTTTAGCCTGCTGCAACATGCCGGGGGCCAGGTCTGCGCCGGTGATGGCGGCGTTCGGGTATTGGCTTGCCAGTTTGCGGGTGAACCAGCCGGTACCGCAGCCGAGATCCAGGATAGTTGCCGGCTTCAGGTTCTCCGGTATGTTGGCGAGCATGGTGTCGCCCATGGCTTTTTGCAGGCGGGAGGCGCTGTCGTAGGTCTGGCTGGCGCCGCCGAACCCCCGGGCAATGCAGGCTTTACTGCCGGTTCCGCCTTCGGCACGGGTTATTGCCGTCAGATCGCTGTAGGCGCTCATACCGCAACAGGCTCCTGAGCAGCCTGCTCCGGCAACAGGGAGCGGCACTGGGCCAAAGCTTGCAGCAATCGATCGAGTTGCTCTTCAGAATGCGCGGCGCTCAGGGTTACCCGCAACCGGGCCTCGCCTTCCGGCACCGTGGGCGGGCGGATGGCAGTGACCAGTATGCCCTGCCCCTCCAGCGCACGGCTCAATGCCAAAGCTGCATGGTTATCCCCCACCATAATGGGCTGGATGGGCGTGTGCGACGGCATCAGTTGATAACCCAGCTGCTGCGCCCCGGTACGGAACCGGGCGATCAATGCCTGCAAATGGGCGCGGCGAGCATCATCCTGTTCGATCAGATCAATACTGGCACAGCTTGCCAGCGCCACCGCCGGCGGCATGGCGGTGGTGTAGATGTAGGTTCGAGCCTTCTGCACCAGATAATCCATCAACACCTCCGGCCCGGCCACAAACGCACCGCTAGTACCCACTGCCTTGCCAAGAGTGCCAATCAAAACCGGCACCTCATCCTCAGACAACCCGGCCTCAAGCACACTGCCCCGCCCCTGGGGTCCAAGCACACCCAAACCATGGGCATCGTCCACCACCAACAGAGCATCGTGGGCCTTACACACCCGGGCAAGTTCCTTCAGCGGCGCGATATCACCGTCCATACTGAACACACCATCGGTCACCACCAGCTTGTGCCCCGACGTCTCCGCCAACATCCGCTCCAACGCCGCCACATCGCCGTGGCCATAACGCCGAACACGAGCCCGGCTAAGGATGCAGCCATCAATAATCGACGCGTGATTCAAGCGGTCAGAAAAAATCGTATCCCCTCGCCCCGCCAACGCCGAAATCACACCCATGTTCGCCATGTAACCGGTGGAAAAAAACAACGCCGAACTACGCCGGGTAAACGCCGCCAGCCGCTGCTCCAGCTGATGATGGGCATCATGGTGCCCACAAACCAGGTGAGAAGCCGCCCCACCCAACCCGGTCTCGGCCAACGCGTCACGCAGCGTGGCGATATTGCCAGGGTGATTAGCCAGCCCAAGGTAATCGTTGCTGCAAAACGACAACAGCTCTGCCCCGTCTGCGACCAACTCCGGCTTCTGCGGCCCGGAAACCAGGCGACGGGACCGGTACAAACCGTCCCGTTTACGCTGTTCAATCTCCAGGGCGAAATCACGCATAGAAAAAGTACCTAAATCAACTGCTGTTGTACGGAATCCACGAACGGCGTTTGGCGTGAAGGTCGGGTAAGGCTTTCCGGAACTATAAAGGGCCAGGGATGGCCCGTCCTAAGCGCACATGGACGTCTTGAGCGTGTTTCGGAAAGCCTTACCCGACCTTCACCCGCACCGCACAGAACGCCCAAAACCAGAAACCTCAGGCCGACTCCCGAGTAGCGTCATAAAACATGTGCCGAGTAGCCTCATACTCCACCGCCTCGGCCAACGCCTCAGTCTCCTGCTCCTCGGTAGCACACTGCTCCCGCTGCTCCGGCCGAATCCCCAGCTTGCCGAACAACTGCATATCCGCATCCGCCTCAGGATTGGACGTGGTCAGCAACTTCTCTCCATAGAAAATGGAATTGGCACCCGCCATGAAACACAACGCCTGCATCTGCTCATTCATCTGCTCGCGACCCGCAGACAACCGAACATGGGACGCCGGCATCATAATCCGCGCCACCGCAATCAACCGGATAAAATCAAACGGCTCCAGGTCTTCAACATTTTCCAGCGGTGTACCCTTCACCTTCACCAGCATATTCACCGGCACACTCTCCGGGTGCTGCGGCAGATTCGCCAGCTGAACCAGCAAACCAACCCGGTCATCTTCGTCTTCACCCATCCCCATGATGCCGCCACAGCAGACCTTCATGCCGGCCTTGCGGACGTTATCCAGGGTATCCAGGCGGTCCTGGTAGGTGCGGGTTGTGATGATGTGGTTGTAATACTTCTCGGAGGTATCCAGGTTGTGGTTGTAGTAATCCAACCCGGCGTCGGCCAGCTCGCGTGCTTCTTCTTCCTTCAGCATGCCCAGGGTCATGCAGGTTTCCATGCCCAGGGATTTAACCTGCTTTACCATATCGAGGACATAAGGCATGTCTTTTTTGGACGGACTGCGCCAAGCCGCCCCCATACAGAACCGGGAAGCCCCTTTCTGCTTCGCCGCCCGGGCTTCCGCCACCACCTTCTCAATCTCCAGCAGCTTTTCCTTCTCCAGCCCGGTGTTGTAATGGCCACTCTGGGGGCAATACTTGCAGTCTTCCGGGCAGGCACCGGTCTTGATGCTCAACAGGGTGCTGACCTGCACTTCGTTTGGGTCAAAGTGCTCGCGGTGCACGGTCTGGGCCCGGAATAGCAAATCGTTGAACGGCAGATTGAAAAGATCCCGGGCTTCCTGAAGTGTCCAGTCGTGACGCAGTGCTGTGGCGGTCATGGCAAAGTCCTGTTAACCTTCGCAAGGTTTTTGGTTTACGGATAAACCGAGATGATAAACGGACTGAACCCGCTGTCAACCTTCATTGAACGAAAGGTTAACAGCGTACAGAGTGGAGGCCGCTGCGTCAGCTGCCTGTCACCCCACGCACACCATGGGCTGTGCACTGGCTGCCGGGACGACCTGCCGGCCAATCGCTGGCATTGCCACAGTTGCGCCCTGCCTCTGGCCTTTGCCACACCGGGCATGCAGTGCGGCGAATGTCAGACACTGCCCCCGCCCTTTTCCCGATCGCTGATTCCCTGGCGCTACCAGTACCCGGTAGATGGCATGATTGGCCGCTACAAGTATCAGGGGCACCGCAAGTTCGCTCGCCCACTGTTAGCCGGTTTCGCCAGCTTTCTGGACCAGAACCTTGAGCCGGAGCAGAGACCGGATGTTCTGATTCCCGCCCCCATGCACTGGCTCAGGCGCTGGCAACGGGGCTTTAATCAGGCCCAGGACATTGCCGAGTTTGTTGGCGCCCGGTTGGACATTCCGGTCGCGGCCGGGGTGGTGCGCCGGTCGCGACGGGTGAAGGCTCAGCGGAGTCTGAACAGGGCTGCGCGACTGCAGAATCTGCGGGATGTGTTTGAGGTGCGCGGAGTGGTGCCGGAGCGGGTGGCGATTGTTGATGATGTGGTTACCACGGGGGCTACGGTCAGGGTTCTTGCCTCTGCATTGAAGGAAGCGGGGGCTGCTGACATTCAGGTTTGGGCTTTGGCTCGGACTCCTGGCTAGGAGGTCCGGGAAACTAGTCGGGGACCTTTGTCTGGTGTCAGCAGCGATGAGGTCGCCCTTTCCGTGACGCGCTCAAGGCATCCTGCTCGCTTAGGACGGGCCATCCATGGCCCTTTATAGTCCCGGAAAGGGCGACCTCACCGCTGCACTAACGGCTGTGTTGGTTTCCCCGACATCCAAAGGCAGTTCTCCCCTACATCCTACTTTTCCCGTCTAATAGCAGTTTCACCTCTTCGGCTATTGCCAGGCAGGAAGTTAGCCCCGGTGATTCAATTCCAAACAGGTTAACCAGGCCGGGCAGTCCGTGTTGTGCCGGGCCGTCTATGCGGAAATCGAAGAAATCGCCATCGGGTCCAGTAAGCTTTGGGCGAATACCGGCGTAGGCCGGTTGAAGGCGGTCTGCATCCAGGCCTGGCCACCATTGCCGGATGCCTTCGGCGAAGGCGTGAACCCGGTCAGGATTCACCGTGTAGTCTTCCTCGCTAATCCATTCCACATCAGGACCAAAACGGGCCTGATTGGCGAGATCCAGGGTGAGGTGGACGCCCAGGCCGCCGGGCTCGGGCAAGGGGTAAATCAGGGTATTGAAGGGATGTTTGCCGGAATAGCTGAAATAAACGCCACGGGCCAGCCACTGTTCCGGGCGGGCGGTCGCGGGCAGGCCTTGCCATTGCTGGGCCAGGCGGGGGGCACCTAAACCGGCGGCGTTGATGACTTCAGAAGCCTCAAGTTTTACACGCTGGCTGCCACCCAGGGTCAGGGTATGCTTCCCGCCGTCGGATTCTGCGGCCAGCACCGGGCTGTTCAATACCAGTTGTCCGCCAGCATCCTCCAGCTCCCCCAACAGCGATAGCATCAGGCCATGGCTGTCGATAATCCCGGTTTCCGGAGACCACAGACCGGCCCGGGCGTTGATGGCAGAGAGTTGTCGGGTTATGTCCCGACCATCGCGAAGCTGCAATTCGACGCCGTTGCCCGCCGCCTGTGCCTGGATGCCGGCAAGGCGGTCGGCCTGAGCAAGGTTGGTTGCGATGATCCACTTGCCGCATTTTCGGTGGCCAACCTTGCGGCTGGTGCAGTAGTCATACAACAGCTCACGGCCCCGAACGCAACAGCGGGCTTTCAGGGAGCCTTGCGGGTAGTAGATTCCGGCGTGGATGACCTCGCTGTTGCGGGATGAGATGCCCTCGCCGAAGCGGGAGGCTGACTCCAGTACCAGGACTTCCCGGCCAGTCAGGGCCAGTTGCCGGGCAATGGCAAGCCCGACCACGCCGGCGCCAATGACCACCGTCTGTACGCTAAAACGCTCTTCACTCACGATGACTGACCATTTATCAATATCAAACGGGGAAATTACCGCAGATAGCCGCTGACTGCATTACCTCCATCCTCAGAACCGTTATACTTTACCCTACGGGTATCAGGATGCACGGAGCAGGGATTATGTCAGACAGGAAGCAGTTCATTACCGTTATGGTGGTTGCCGCGCTGTTCGTTAGCTGGATTGGCTGGCGAGGGTTTGAGGTTATCAGCCTGAACGATCAATTGATGGCCGATAAAACCGTGGCCAGTTACCCCTACCAGCACAGAGTGCTCCGGGTGGAAGGGGATACGGCGGTGATCAGTTCGCTGCGCTCCCACTCCGTCTCGACTCAGCAGGCATTGTCTGCGGTTTTTCCGAGTATGCGTCATCTGGCGGACACCCACCGGGACTGGCAGAGAGCTGAACGTGAATTGGCGCAGGTTCAGGCCCGGGCCGGTGATATTATTCTGGCAACCTCGGGCGTCAATCGTGTTCGCTGGGAACTGGACGAAAACTGGTATCATCTGCAATCCATGAAATCCCGATACAACACGGCCTTCTGAATTTTATGCAACATGAGCCTCCGGAACTGACAACGTCCACACATCCCTACGATCAACTCACCCCGGAAGTGATCCTGGACGCGCTCGAGGAAGCAGGCTTTGCCGTCAGCGGCCGGCTGTTCGCCCTGAACAGTTACGAGAACCGGGTTTACCAGATAGGGCTCGACGATGGCCCGCCGGTGATTGCCAAGTTCTATCGCCCGGGTCGCTGGAGCGAAGCCGCGATCCGGGAGGAGCATGAATTCTCGCTGGACTTGCAACAAGCCGACATTCCGGTGGTCGCGCCGTTGGTCATGCCCGGGGGCGATACCCTGGGCCAGCATCAGGCATTTCTGTTTGCGGTTTTCCCCCAGCGCGGCGGGCAGGCACCCGACACCAGCGTCACAGACACGCTGTACCGACTGGGCCAATGGCTGGGGCAGATCCATAACCTTGGCGCGCTGAAACCCTTCAACCACCGGCCGGGGTTTGACCTGATCCAGGGGCTGGAAGAGCACAATGCGCTGTTGGTCAACGGCGGCTGGGTGCCGGACGACCTGCGCCCGGCCTGGGACAGCCTGATCCCGGATCTGATTGCCGGCTGCCGCCAACGTATGGCAGACGCGGGAACCGTTGATACCCTGCGAATTCACGGCGACTGCCATGCCGGCAACATTCTGTGCCGGGACGAATCCATGCTGTTTGTAGACCTGGATGACTGTCGCACAGGGCCGGCCGTGCAGGACATGTGGCTGCTGCTTAACGGCGAAGCCTCCGAACGCGGGGCGCAGCTCGGCGAGTTGATTGAAGGCTATGAGATGTTCCGGGACTTCAACCGCCGGGAACGACATCTGATTGAGCCCCTGCGGTGTTATCGGCAAATCGCCCATTGCGCCTGGCTTGCCCGGCGCTGGGAAGATCCGGCCTTTCCACGGTTCTTCCCCTGGTTTGCCCAACCCAGATTTTGGTCAGACCAGATCCTGGCCCTTCGCGAACAACTTTCCGCACTTCAGGAACCGGCCATCAGCCTGCCCGGGCAATTCTGATCATCATTCAACGAGGTATCCATGAGCGATAACGACGAAGCCCGTTATACCGTCCGCAGCCTTATTGTGACCGGCATAGCCGCCATCATCGGCACCGTCCTGGTGTTAGAGGCCACAGGCCGCATTGACCATACCGAACACAAGGACCATGTGCCGGTCGGCGACTTCAAGGCTATTCATATCCAGCCCGGCGACAGCTTCCGGATGTCCAGAAAGTCCTCAGAGCTGCACGCTGTGTGCGAGAATGGCTACCTGGCCATCGCCGCCGATGTCGATCCATCCTTTCGGGGCATCCTGGTAGATTACAAGAACCGGGGTGTACGCTGCCAGCGGCCCTCTCCCACGGACCTGGCCCCAGCTACAGGTTCTGAAGAGGACGGCGATGAGTAAGGGCAAATCCGGGGCACCAGAGCAGCTGACCGACCGTCTGTTCGCTACCGAACGCAACCCCGAGGATTTCCGGTTCGATGCTTCGGTGGCCAGGGTCTTTCCCGACATGATTCGCCGGTCGGTGCCCGGCTACACCACCATCATCCCGATGATTGAGGTGATCACCGAGCAGTACGTACAACCAGGCTCCCATTGCTATGATCTGGGTTGCTCGCTGGGCGCTTCCACCCTGGCCATGCGCCACGGCATTCCTCACCGCGACTGCACCCTGGTGGGTGTCGACAACTCCAGCGCCATGATCGAGCGTTGCGAGCACTACATCGCACTGGATGACCACGAACTGCCGGTTACCCTGCGCTGCGAGGACATTCTCGAAACAGAACTGAGCCGAGCCTCGGTAACCACATTGAACTTTACCCTGCAGTTCGTACCACCGGAGCAGCGGCTGGCCCTGCTTACCCGGATTGCCAAGGCAACCCTGCCAGGCGGCGTACTGATCCTGTCTGAAAAAATCCGCTTTGAATCGGAAACCGAGCAGGATATCCAGACGCGACTGCACCACGAGTTCAAGCGCGCCAACGGCTACTCCGACCTGGAAATAAGCCAGAAACGGGCAGCCATCGAAAAGGTATTGATTCCGGAAACCCTGGCCGCCCACCGTGACCGGCTGATACAGGCCGGCTTTGATCAGGTACTGGTCTGGTATCAGTGCTTCAACTTTGTTTCCATACTGGCCCTCAAGAACCGTTGATCCCAGGACATAACCGACCCCATGGCACTTTTCGACTGGCGAGCGCACTTTCTCCCGTTCATCGACTTCCTGCAACAGTCCGGGCATGAGCCCTGGGCAGAGCGGCTTACCCGCCAACTGATTGCCCGGTTTGAAGACAACCCCCACGGCGACCTGCCCCGCTGGCAAAGCGCACTGGATTTGTTACCCGAGGTGCCCGGTGTTGCCGCTGACCTGAACTGTTCCGCCATTACCCTGTCGGCTCCCGACCCACTGACCCAGGCGCAGAGTGAAAGTCTAGAACAGGGCCTGCGGGGCCTGATGCCCTGGCGAAAAGGCCCATTCGAGTTCTTCGGCACCCACATAGACACCGAATGGCGATCAGACTGGAAATGGGACCGGGTTGCTCCTCATCTGTCAGACCTCAGGGGCAGAACCATTCTCGACGTTGGCTGCGGCTCCGGCTACCACTGCTGGCGCATGGCCGGGGCTGGCGCCGGCCGCGTTGTAGGCATCGACCCCGGTCTGCTGTTCATGTTCCAGTTTCTGGCAGTCAAGGGTTACCTGGGTGAGGTTCCGGTAGACCTGCTACCGGTGCGAATGGAGGACTTACCGGACAACCTGCAGATGTTCGACACCACCTTTTCGATGGGTGTTCTGTACCACCGTCGCTCGCCCCTGGACCACCTTCTGGAACTCAAGGGCACCCTCCGCCCAGGCGGCGAATTGGTACTGGAAACCCTGGTGGTTGACGGTCCGGAAGGCTTCAGTCTGATGCCGGAAGACCGCTACGGCCAGATGCGCAATGTCTGGTTCCTACCCAGTTGCCCCACCCTCTTACGCTGGCTGGACAGAACCGGGTTTCGCAATGCGCGGGTGGCGGATGTCAGCGACACCACCACCGAGGAACAACGGCAGACGGACTGGATGCGTTTCAACTCTCTGGCGGATTTTCTCGACCCGAACGATTCGAGCAAAACCATCGAAGGCTATCCGGGACCCAAGCGCGCAACCATCATCGCCGAGAAGCCCTGACGTAATACCCGAACATAAAAAAACCGCCTGAGGCGTGACAGCCAAAGGCGGTTTTTTTGTTCTTCGAGCTTACTCTCCGAACGGATGGCGCAGAGTGATGGTCTCCACCCGGTCAGGGCCCGTGGAGATAATATCGATCGGCGCTTCAATCTGCTCCTCCAGGAAGCGGATGTAGGCCTTGGCATTCTCTGGCAGCTGGTCAACGGTGGTCAGGCCTACCGTGCTCTCGCTCCAGCCCGGCAGCTCTTCATACACCGGTTCAATATCCTTGTAGCTATCGCAACCAATGGGCGGGCGGGTAATCTCACCATTCGGTGTCTTGTAGCCAACGCACACCTTCACCGTTTCCAGGCCGTCCAGCACGTCCAGTTTGGTCAGGCAAATGCCAGACACGCTGTTGATCTGGATGGCGTGGCGCAGGGCCACCGCATCAAACCAGCCACAACGGCGGGAGCGGCCGGTGGTGGTGCCAACTTCGTTACCTTTTACCGCCAGGTGCTGGCCCATGTCGTCAAACAGCTCGGTCGGGAAAGGACCTGAGCCAACACGAGTGGTGTAGGCCTTGGTAATGCCCAGCACGTAATCCAGGAACATCGGGCCAAAACCGGAGCCCGTGGCGGTGCCGCCAGCGGTGGTGTTGGACGAGGTAACGTACGGGTAGGTACCCAGATCGATATCCAGCAGAGAGCCCTGAGCACCTTCGAACAGGATGTTCTCGCCGCGCTTGCGGTAGTCGTGCAGAATATCGGTGACATCTGCAGACATGGGCAGGATTTCCTCACCCATCTGCTTCAATTCGGCCAGGGCCGCATCGATGTCTTCCGCCTCTTCCTTGAAATACTCGGTCAGCACGAAGTTGTGGTAAGACATGATTTCCCGCAGCTTTACTTCAAAGTCTGCCAGATTGCACAGATCGCCCAGACGCACGCCACGGCGTGATACCTTGTCTTCGTATGCGGGACCAATACCACGGCCAGTGGTGCCAATCTTTTCGTTACCCTTGGCGCGCTCGCGGGCCTGATCAATACGCACGTGGGTACGCAGGATGATCGGGCAGGCCAGGCTGATCTTCAGGCGATCGCGCACGGCCACACCGTTGGCTTCCAGTTCACGGACTTCTTTCAGCAGGGCCTCCGGTGACAACACCACGCCATTGCCAATCAGGCACTGGACATTCTTCCTGAGAATACCGGAAGGGATCAGGTGCAGCGCTGTTTTCTTGCCCTCGATCACCAGTGTGTGTCCGGCATTATGGCCACCCTGAAAGCGCACCACCGCAGCTACTTTGTCTGTCAGCAGGTCAACAATCTTGCCCTTGCCTTCATCACCCCATTGGGTGCCCAGCACAACAACGTTTTTACCCATGATTCTCTCTCAATTCAGACGAGCCGAAGGCTCAAGTCCTGCACATTAATCCAGTGAAACCGACACCTGGCGACTCAGGCCAGTGCCTCGACAACCCACTTACCATCCTTTTTGACCAACTGACGATCACAGCCACGCTCGGCTGGATTGGTGTCAGTGTCATCGGGCAAGGCCCGTACCACCGTTTCCGTCATTCTCAGGCCGGAGATCACACCTTCAAGGGCTGAATCCGTCTCCGCAGGTGCCCAGATGGCACCAGACCTTTTGGACGGACGTTCCCCCAGTGACACCAGGGCCCGGATATCGAGACTGAATCCTGTGGCAGGGCGAGCCCGGCCAAAATCACTGCCGATGGCATCGTAACGGCCGCCTTTGCCCACCGCATCACCATGGCCGGGCACATAGGCCGCGAACACCAGCCCGGTGTGGTAGTTGTAGCCACGCAGTTCGCAGAAATCGAAGCCAAGACTGACCTCTGGATAATCCCTGGCCAGCATCTCTGCCACCCGCCCCAACTGATCCAGGGCCGCATCCAGGGCGGTCGAGGCGCCGCTGAGAATCGAGCGAGCCTCGTCAAGTGCTTCCACGCCCCCGCTGACCCGGGCAAGCTCACGCAGGCGTGCACCGCCCGAACCGGCAGGGCAATCGCCCAGGAGCGCATCCAGCTCAGGCACCGATTTGCGTGCCATGGCATCGAAGACGGCCGCTTCGGTGTCCCGATCAAAGCCTGCCTCGGTGATCAGGCTCTCGTAAATCGATACATGGGCCAGATCCATATGCACACGGCGCAGGCCCGCAACCCGGAGCGCTTCCAGCATCAGACTGATCACTTCAAGATCGGCGGCTTCCGAGGCACTGCCAAACAATTCGCAACCGGCCTGGATCGGCGTTCGGCCGGTCAGCATATGGCGCGGACGGGTGTGCAAGACATGGCCGGCATAACAAAGCCGGGTGATGCCTTCGTGCCCCAGGGTATGGGCATCGATGCGCGCCGCCTGTGGCGTCATGTCGGCGCGCACGCCCATCATGCGACCGGTCAACTGGTCGGTGAGCTTGAAGGTTTGAAGCTCCAGGTCGTGGCCCGTACCGGTAAAGAGGGATTCAAGGTATTCAATGAGCGGCGGGATAACCAGCTGGTAACCCCAGCGCTGGCAGGTATCCATTACATCCCGTCGCAGGGATTCGATCTGTCCGGCCAGCGGCGGCAAAATGTCTTCCACCCCGTCAGGCAGTAACCAGCGATCAGATACAGTCATGAGATTCTGTTGTCCGTTTTTCCCGCGCCGGCAAAACACTCCGGGGGAATGACTCAGGATTTAGGATGCCAGGGGCTGAAAACCCAAAGCAAAACCGGCGAAATTCTACACCGTTGGCAGACACAAAAAAACCGGAATACCGAGGTATTCCGGTTTTTTGATCTTCAGAGCCGATCAGTTGGCGCCCATCGGGTCCTTCAGGAAGCGCATGAATGCGCTGTCGGAATCGATCACCATGATGTCATCCTTGCCCGAGAAGGTATTGCGATAGGCCTGCAGGCTGCGATAGAAGCTGTAGAATTCCTCGTTGGAACCGTAAGCATCTGCGTAGATCTGCGCAGCTTCACGATCACCGGCACCGCGGGTCTGCTCGGCTTCAGCAAACGCTGTGGCCAGAATAACCGTCTGCTGGCGATCTGCATCAGCCCGGATACCCTCGGCCAGCTCCTGGCCCCGGGAACGGAATTCCTGGGCCAGCTTCTGGCGCTCAGCAGCCATCCGGCGGAAGACGTTCTCACTGACCTGCCCCGGCAGCTCAATCGCTTTTACCCGGATATCCAGGACTTCGATACCGAACTCTCCAACCACGTTGGAATTCACCCGGTCACGAAGCGTGTTCATAAGCTGATCCCGCTGGCCGGATACCACTTCGTGCATGGTGCGAACACCGAACTCATCCCGCAGGCCATTATCGACCCGAGACAGAATCAGAGACCGAGCCCTGAATTCATCCCCGCCCGTGGAGCGGTAGAACTGATCCACGTTACGGATGCGCCACGCCACGTAGGAGTTTACGTCCAAAGGCTTCTTTTCCACCGTCAGGTACTGGCGAGACGGCAGGTCCATGGTCAATACCCGGATATCGAACTCGCGGATCTGGTCAATCACCGGCACCTTGAAGTGCAGGCCTGCCGGAATGTCGGTCTGAACCAATTCACCGAACCGCAGTTTAACGCCCCGGTGGGTTTCCGGGATGATGTATACACTTGACAGCACAAGCAGGACAACAATCAGAGCGCCTGCAAGGCCCACAACAGCTTTGGGTCCCATAACTTATCTGCTCCTCCGAATGTTGGTGTCCTGACGCGAGCGCAGCTCTTGCAGCACCTGGTCCGTCAGCATGCCGATATCGGCCTGGTTGCTGCCGCCAGATGAGCGGGAGCTGCTTGATGAACCACCAGTGCCTTGCATCAGACGATCCAGAGGCAGGTACATCATGTTGCCGCTGCTCTCGGTATCGATGAAGATCTTGCTGCTGTTCGCCAGCACCTGTTCCACCGCCTGAATGTACATGCGTTCGCGGGTAACCGCCGGCGCAATTTCATACACTTCCAGCAGCTGAGTGAAACGAGAGCTCTCACCACGGGCACGCTCAACCACTTCTTCCAGATAGGCGTTGGCCTCCTCGATCAGGCGCTGGGCCTGGCCGCGAGCCTCCGGCACGATCCGGTTGCGGTAGGTTTCCGCCTCTTCCTTCAGCCGCTGTTCGTCTTCCCGGGCACGCTGCACTTCACGGAAGGCATCCTGCACCGCAGAGGGTGGCTGGGTGCTTTCAACGTTGACCCGGACAACTTCAAGACCCGCGCCATATTCACGAAGAAAGCTCTGCAGGCGCTGCTCGACACGAATAGCGAGTTCAGCACGCCCTTCAGTCAGCACCTCATCCAGAGTGGAGCTACCCACTTCGTGACGCAGGGCGCTGTCAGTGGCAAACGACAGGGCTTCGTTAGAATCCCTGACGTTGAGAACGTAGTCACGGGCATTGCCTACCCGATACTGAACCTGCAGATCAACCGTTACCAGGTTTTCATCCATGGTCAGCATCTGGCCACTGGACTGGGCGGTACGAACGTTGGTTACCCCAACCTTGTACACCCGATCAATCAACGGCACCTTGAACCTCAAACCCGGGTTCTCAGTGGTGCTGTACTCACCAAACCGGAGAACAACAGCCCGTTCCTGTTCGTCTACGGTATAGAACGACTGAAACACCACATAGCCAAGCGCCAGGATAGCTGCCAGCGCAATGACGGCACCAAACCCGCCAGCACTGCCACCGGAGCTGCTACCGCCGGAATTGCCTGAGTTGCCACCTTTGCCACCCAGCATCCTGTTCAGCTTTTCAAGGCCTTTTTTCAGCGCCTCATCCAGGTCCGGTGGCCCCTGATCATTGCCGCGACGACCACCCCCGGTTCCCCAGGGATCGTTGTCGTTACGGTTTCCACCCGGTTCATTCCAGGCCATAGTTCTCTCCGTTCATGTATTATCGAATGGCTGCAAATACTAGGGATTTATCAACGCCCCGGCAATAGCTTGCGGCTTTCGGACTCATCGAATCTCCAGCCTGAGCGCTTCTTCCCTGACGCCCGCCCGGCTCAGCAACTGCATCCAGTCCCGGTTTTGCAACCTCACCTCCAGCACTGTATCACCGGTCTCCCGGTGTTCTTCACTCAACACAGACCCAGCCTCGTGCAGAAGGGCGCGAAGCTTGCCATCGGCCGGCCCAAGCAACACAAAGTGATGCACAACGTCCTCCGCCAGCCGTTCAACCAGCGCATCGAACAGAAGCTCAAGACCCTGCCCGGTCACCGCAGACACCCAGGCCCGAACGGGCACACCATCCTCGTTCCGGTCTATCCTGGGCTCAAATCCATCCAACAGGTCAATCTTGTTGAACACCTGAAGGACCGGTATTTCGTCCGCACCGATCTCCGCCAGCACGCTCTCCACCTGTTCCATGTTGTCATCGCGACGCTCGTCGTGACAATCAATCACGTGCAGCAGTAACGTTGCCTGAGTGGTTTCTTCCAGTGTTGCGCGAAAAGCCTCTACCAGCTTGTGGGGCAAATGCCGGATGAAGCCGACCGTATCCGCCACTACGACCGGACCAATATCCGGAAGTTCCAGACGACGCAAGGTTGGGTCCAACGTCGCAAACAACTGATCAGCAGCATATACGCTGGCTGTGGTGATTCGGTTGAATAATGTGGATTTCCCAGCGTTGGTGTAGCCCACCAGGGACAACGTCGGAATATCGGCCCGTTTGCGGGCACGGCGGCCCTGGTCACGCTGTTTGCGGACTTTCTCAAGCCGCTTGTGAATAGACTTGATGCGTTCCCGCAGCAATCGACGGTCGGTTTCAAGCTGGGTTTCACCGGGCCCCCGCAGACCGATACCGCCTTTCTGGCGCTCAAGGTGGGTCCACCCTCGAACCAGCCTCGTCGACATATGCTCCAGCTGAGCCAGTTCCACCTGGAGCTTGCCCTCGTGGGTACGGGCGCGCTGGGCGAAAATGTCCAGGATAACGCCGGTACGGTCCAGCACCCGACACTTGAGCTCCCGCTCGATGTTGCGCTCCTGACTGGGCCTGAGGGCATGGTTGAAAAGCACCACGTCCGCCTCACTGGCGGCAACGGCATCGCGGATTTCGTCAAGCTTGCCTTCGCCAACAAAGAGCCGGGGGTTGGGCTGCTTGCGGGAGCCTGTCACCATCATCACCGGCTCAACGCCGGCGGAGGTCACCAGTTCCCGAAACTCACCGGGGTCTTCGGTATCATCGTGGGCGGTGAATTCTATGTGAACGAGAACCGCCCGTTCTCCAACGTCAGGACGCTCAAACAAGATAGGTTAAACTCCATAAAAACAAACACCCGCGGCCATTCGAGCTCTCGGGCTGTCCTGGAACGCGGGTGTAGAAACCGGAAACTCCGGAAAGATCAGTCTTCAGACTCACCTTCACCTGCCGGGTTCTGCGGCGGAAGGCGCACATTGCGAGCAGGGACCACAGTGGAAATCGCATGCTTGTAGACCATCTGGCTGACGGTGTTCTTCAGCAGAATAACAAACTGGTCAAAGGATTCGATCTGGCCCTGCAGCTTGATGCCGTTGACCAGAAAGATAGAAACCGGAATGCGTTCCTTGCGCAATGCATTGAGGTAAGGGTCTTGTAAAGAATGCCCTTTTGACATGTGAGTTCTCCTGTTTATAAGTAAGTGCAGATCGTCATTTTTCTGATTTAAATGTGGTGCCAAGGCCGCTTTTTTTCAAGGCATTAACCACCACTTGCGGATCACCGGCGTTCAGCCAGTGAACATTCGGCCATTTTCGCAACCAGGTCAGCTGCCGCTTTGCCAGTTGTCGGGTGGCGGCAACGCCCTTGTCGACGAAAGTCTGGTAATCACAGCTACCCGTCAGATAATCCCACGCCTGCCGATAGCCAACGCAACGCATCGAAGGCATGTCAGGATTGAGATCACCCCGCTTCATCAGAGCACGGACTTCGTCCAGAAACCCTGCCTTAAGCATAGCCTGAAAACGAAGCCCTATACGCCGATGAAGCTCAGAACGCTCGGCTGGAGCCAAGGCAAACTGGAAAACAGTATACGGCAGGCTCGGGGTTTCGTCTGCCTGCCAACGGGTAAAATACGTGTAATCCTCAATACCTGACACCGCCTCCTGTTCAGAAGTTCCCGATTGCGCCTGCCAGATTTCAGAAATGGGTCTGCCCGTCAGGCGAATAACTTCCAGTGCCCGCATCAGCCGCTGGCGGTTATTTGGGTGGATTAGCCCGGCGGCAACGGGATCAAGGCTTGTCAGTTCCCGGTGCAGGTGCTCCCAACCGTGCTCTGCCGCCTCCTGCTCGATGCGCGCCCGCAACTCCGGGTTAGCGGAGGGCAAGTCGGACATACCGTGCAACAATGCCTTGAAATACATCATGGTTCCGCCAACCAACAACGGGATGCGGCCGCGGCGGGTGATATCTGCCATCTCGGCAAGCGCATCACGACGAAAATCCGCAGCAGAATAGCTGTCGGCAGGATCACAGATGTCGATCAGGCGATGAGGTGCTCTGGCCAGTTCTTCGGCATCAGGTTTTGCGGTACCAATATCCATACCCCGGTAAATCATCGCGGAATCGACACTGATGATGTCACATGGGAGCATGTCGCAGAGGGCGATGGCCATATCGGTTTTGCCGGAAGCCGTCGGCCCCATCAGAAAGATAGCCGGCGGCAGCGCATGCCCCGGTTGGCGCTCAGTGTCCGACATGGAGTGACTAACGCCCCCTCAGGAACAGTTTGTCGAGTTCTGACAGCGTGACCAGAGTCCAGGTGGGGCGGCCGTGATTGCATTGGCCGCTTCGCTCAGTGGCTTCCATGTCACGTAACAGCGAGTTCATTTCCGGAATGGTGAGTTGCCGGTTTGCCCGAACAGAACCATGGCAGGCCATAGTGCCCAGCAATTCGTGAGTGACGGCTTCTACCCGGTCGCTCTGCCCATGCTCAATCAGATCCGCCAGCACGTCCCGGACCAGTTGTTCGGTGTCGGCGCCCCGCAGCAGCGCAGGAATCTGTCGCACAGCCAGGGTCTCCGGGCCGATTCGTTCAATTTGCAACCCCAGGTGCTGCAACTCCTCACCGTGAGTTTCCGCCAGCGCCGCCTCTTTCTGGCTTACCGCCAGTGACAACGGCACCAGCAGGGGCTGGCTTTTCAGATCTTGCTCGGCCAGGGCGTGCTTCATACGCTCATAGGTGATGCGCTCATGGGCAGCATGCATATCAACAACGATCAGGCCAGCCCGGCTCTGGGCAAGGATGTAGATGCCATGTAGCTGGGCGATGGCATAACCCAGGGGCGGCTCTTCATCGGTGTCTCGTGGAGGCGTGACCGCAACCGGCTGGCTGGCATGGTCAGGCCGGGAAGCAACCCCCCCGCCCTCATTCAGGGATTGATAGAACGCCATCTGGTCACTGGCCTTCCATTCCTGCTGCGGCTGGGAAGCCGACCCAACACCAAAGCCGCCTCCGTTGGCATAACCACCAGCTACAGGCGGCGCCCGATCGGGGAGCGATGCCCCCATCCCAGCTGGATGACCGGCGGGGTTGGCAACAACTGCCTCTGGCTCGCGCCCGAAAGACTGAGCGACCGCACCGCGCAAATGATCATCCGGGCGAACATCAGCCAGAGCCCGGTGCAGGGTGCGGAAGATAAAATCATGGACCAACCGACCATCCCGGAACCGGACCTCGTGCTTGGTGGGGTGCACGTTGACATCGACGGTGGCGGGATCCACTTCCAGATAGAGCACAAAGGCGGGGTGGCGGTTGTTGTAAAGCACATCCCGGTAGGCCTGTCGCACCGCATGGGCGACCAGCTTATCCCGAATGACCCGGCCATTCACGAAGAAGTACTGCAGGTCCGCCTGGCTGCGCGAGAAGGTGGGCAATGCCACCCAGCCCCAGAGCCGCAGGCCGGTCGCTTCCGCGTCAATAATAACGGCGTTGTCTATAAACTGCTGTCCGCACAGCGAACCAATACGTCGCTCCTTGTCGACCTCCGACTCTGCTGGCCGCAGGCTCTGCACCACACGCTGGTTGTGGCGCAGGGTAAAGCCAGCATCAAATCGGCTCAGGGCCTGCCGGCGAATACACTCTTCCACATGATTGAATTCGGTTTTTTCCGTTCGCAGGAACTTGCGCCGGGCTGGCGTGTTGAAGAACAGGTCACGGACTTCCACGGTGGTTCCCACCGGGTGCGCGGCCGGAGAAAGACGGGCATCCATATCCCGGCCTTCCACCTCCACTCGGGCAGCGGCTTCCTGGGCTTCGGTGCGGGACGTGAGTGCCAGGCGCGAAACGGAACTGATACTGGCCAGGGCTTCACCACGAAAGCCTAATGTACCGACAGCTTCCAGGTCATCGAGGGTCAGGATTTTACTGGTGGCATGGCGGCTGAGGGCCAGCGGCAGGTCGGCTTCGTCAATGCCCGAGCCATCATCACGCACCCGGATCAGCTTGACGCCACCCTGCTCCACTTCAATATCAACCCGGCTTGCACCTGCATCCAGCGCGTTTTCCACTAACTCTTTGACGACGGATGCAGGCCGCTCCACCACCTCGCCCGCAGCAATCTGGTTGGCGAGCCGGGGCGATAGCAACTGAATGTGGGGCATATCCGGGAACTACCTCTTGATCAGGATGAGGGGATGCGAATGGTTTGCCCTACCATAACACGATCATCGGTCATCCCGTTAAAGCGCATTAACTCGCTGACGGTGGTCTGGTTCTGCCGGGCCACACCAGACAAGGTGTCACCCCGCTGGATACGGTACCGGCTAACCTGCCCGCCACCTTTCTGATTTTCCTTCTGCCAGGCCAATAGCGTGCCCGGTGGAGGCGTTCGCTGAAAATACTCGTGAATACCGTCCATGATGGCGTTGGCCAGTCGATTGCGATACCACTCGGTGGCCAGGTTCTGCTCTTCTTTCGGGTTCGAGATAAACCCGGCTTCCACCAGTATTGACGGTATATCCGGAGACTTCAGAACCGCGAAGGCCGCCTGCTCAACACCGGGCTTGTGCAACTTGGCAACACCGCCCAACTGCCCCAGCACAGAGCTCCCCACCCCGAGACTGGCATTGATGCTGGCGGTCATGGAGAGATCCAGCAGAACACCTGCCAGCATATCGTCGCGACCGTCCAAAGACACGCCACCAGCACCGCCAATCAGATCAGAGCGATTCTCGCTTTGGGCCAGCCAGCGCGCGGTTTCACTGGTCGCTCCCCGCTGGGACAGGGCAAATACCGATGCGCCACTGGGTTGAGGTGTTCTGAAGGCATCTGCATGCACCGAGACGAACAGATCCGCGTTGTACTTGCGCGCCAGCAACGTGCGATTGCGCAACCCGATGTAATAGTCCCCGGTGCGGGTAAGTTTGGCGGTAAAGCCCGGCTGCTTGTTGATCAGATCCGCCAGGGTTTTGGACATTCTGAGCACAACATCTTTTTCCCGGGTACCTCTGGGGCCGATAGCGCCTGGGTCTTCACCGCCGTGGCCCGGGTCGATCACGATGATGATATCCCGCTTGCCGGCTGAATCCTGAGTCACCGTGGGGCTGGCAGCCCGTTCGAGACGGCTGCCCTTCTCGTCAATCAGGTCGACCACCAGCCGGTGCCCGTATTGCTGATTGGGCTCCAACACAAAACTGCGGGGCTTGATGTCGCTTTTCAGATCGAGTACCACCCTGAGGTCGCTGCCATTGCGCGGTGCGCTGCGGATCCGCTCAATCGGACTGCCACTGAGGTCCACTTTGCTGAAATCCGCTTTCAGGGAGGTATTTTTCAAGTCGATTACCAACCTCGAGGGCCCGGATAGCGCAAACACGTTGTGCTCCACACTACCGGCAGTATCAAGGACGAGGCGCGTGTGGTCAGGCGCGGGCCAGAGCCGCACGCCTTCAATCTGGGTAGCAGCCTGAGCGAGGTTAGCCGCCAGAGCCACCATCAAACACAGAAAAAGTCTCATGAATCAGGCCCTATCAGCTCTATTTGATTCAACAGGGAGGCGCCGAACTCCGATCGGGCACGCAGTACTACCGACCGGCCTTCTCCCTGCCGTTCCAGGTGGATTTCAAGATCTGGCTCTGGCAGAACACCCTCTCCCCGCTCCGGCCATTCAATCAGACAGAAACTGCCGCCCGAAAAGTAATCGCGGATTCCCATGTACTCAAGCTCCTCGGGATCGCCCAGACGGTAAAGGTCGAAATGGTATACCGGCGGTTCCAGGTCTTCATAGGGCTCCACAAGGGTATACGTTGGACTTTTAACCGCTCCCACATGCCCGAGCCCTCTCATTACACCGCGGCTCAGAGTGGTTTTCCCCATGCCCAGATCGCCATCCAGGAACACCACAATGCCCTGATCGGATGCCTTCACCAGCCCGGCAAGCTCACCGCCCAGGCGCTCTGTTTCCGCTTCACTCTCCAGAAACAACCGGCGTTCATTGCCGAAAATGCTCATAACGCCTCCTGGTCGTCACGGCTGTTCACCTTTTCTGCTTCCCACAGCACCTTTGGCAAGGCGCTGATTACATCCGTGGGCGTCAGCCCCATATAGCCATAAGTCTGCACCGCCTGGTCCGCCGCGGCCAGATGCAGAGCCGCAGCCAGTGTCGTGGCCTGCCGGGGGTCCTTCAGCTGTGCCAGCAACGCGCCGGCGATGCCGGATAAAACATCGCCCATGCCCCCGGTCGCCAGGCCCGGATTACCACCAGGAACAATCACCGGAAGTGCCGAGCCACTGGCGATAACGGTACCCGCGCCTTTCAGCAACACCACCCCGCCCAGCATGGTTTGCAGCCGGCGGGCTGCAGACACCCGGTCCGCCTCAACGTCAGCGACATCACAACCCAACAACCGCGCCGCCTCGCCGGGGTGTGGCGTCAGTATATGGCTATCAGACACCACGGGCACTCGCCCGGCCATCAGATTGAGCGCGTCGGCATCCAACACCCGCGGCAGCCCGCTTTGTTCAACCTGTTGCAGCATCTGCTGCCCCCAGGCCAGCTTGCCCATGCCAGGACCACACACCACCACATCGGCCCTGGCCAATAATGGCGGCAATTCTGAGCCATGGATCAACCCGTGCACCATCAAGGACGGGCAGCGGGCAAGCGCAGCCGTAACATGTTCCGGGCGGGTAGCCAGGGTAACCAGACCGGCCCCGGCCCGGGACGCCGCCTCGGCGGCCATGATGCCGGCGCCACCAAAACCCCGGTCACCGGCAACCACCAACACGTGGCCAAAACGCCCCTTGTGGGCATCAAGCGGACGGACAGGCAGCTGTTCCTTGCACTGGGCCCAGGACTGCAAGCGGGCAAGCGGCGGCTGGCCACTGCCAGAGATATCGTGGCCGGTATCAAGAGCCTCAAACACTACCTCACCGCAAACACCGGCACCGGCACCCGTGTACAAGCCAGCCTTGGCGCCAATGAAAGTCACCGTTACCTTGGCCTGAATCACATCACCCGCTGAAGAGCCTGTTGTGGCATTCAGGCCGGACGGCAAATCCACCGCCAATACCGGCAAACCCGATTCATTAACCCGCCGAATCACACCTGCAAAGGGCTCCCGGGGCGAACCCGTCACTCCTGTACCCAGCATCGCATCCACCACCAGGGTTGCAGACGACAGATGTTTTTCCAATCCGTCTTCGCCCAGTTCGCCGATATCTTCAACACTGACACCTTCCGCGCGGGCACGGTTAAGCGCATTAAGCGCATCCCCGGTCAACTTGCCGGTCGGTGCGATGGCAATGCAACGGACAGTAATACCATGTCTTTGAGCATTCGCCGCCACCAAGTAGCCATCACCGCCGTTGTTACCAGCACCGCAAAGCACCAGAATCGACCCGGGGACAGGCCAGTGACGCAACAACTGGCGAAAGGCCGCCCGGGCAGCGGCCTGCATCAACTCAAAGCCATCAACGCCTTGCTGATCAATCAGGTAGCGGTCAATTGCTCGCACCGAGTCGGCGGAGTAGAGCGCTTCTGGTAGACTGCTTGCATTGCGTATTGGCATTCGCCAAAGCTCCAGCTAAAGAAACCGGTTTAAGAAAACTGGCCAGATACCTGTAAAGAATAGCAAAACAGGGAAAAAGGTCATAACTTAATCAAATTAAATCTTCGCAGGTTACACAGCCGACTTCTCCCATGACGTCAAACCCAGAGCTCCGCTCCGAGCGGCCCGAACATGAGGCACTGCATGCCCTGCCCGACCAGATCCGGGCCTGGGCCAGCGAGCTCGGCTTTGCCGACGCCGGTATCACCTGCGCTGATACCGGGCCCCACGCCGAACGCCTGCAACAGTGGCTGAAAGCCGGCTACCATGGCGACATGGCGTATATGGCAGACCACGGCGACAAACGCTACACCCCCGACTCACTGGTGCCCGGTACCACCCGCGTTATCTCAGTACGGATGGATTACCTGCCCGCTCCGGACAATCCGAAGCAGGTACTGACTAACCGCGAAACCGCCTACGTGACTCGTTACGCCCTGGGCCGGGATTACCACAAACTGATGCGCAAACGGCTGGCCACCCTGGCGGCAAAGATTGATTCCGCGGTCAGCGGCTACGACTACCGAGCCTTCGTAGACAGCGCACCGGTTCTGGAACGCGGGCTCGCCCAGCGGGCTGGGCTGGGCTGGATTGGCAAGAACAACATGCTGATTCACCCCAAAGCCGGTTCATTCTTCTTTCTGGGTGAAATCTTTACCAGCGCTCCGCTGCCGGTGGACGAAGCCTTTGACAGCCAGCATTGTGGCTCCTGCTCCGCCTGCCTGGAGGTATGCCCTACCGACGCCTTCGTTGGCGCTCACTTACTGGATGCCCGCCGCTGCATCAGCTATCTCACCATTGAACTCAAGGGGCCCATTCCGGAAGAGCTGCGGTCAAAGATGGGCAATCGGGTATTCGGCTGCGACGACTGCCAGCTGGTTTGCCCCTGGAACAAATTCAACAAACCGACCCGGGAAAACGACTTTCAGCCCCGGCATGGCCTCGACAATAGCAGCCTGGCCGAGCTTTTTCTGTGGACGGAGGACGAGTTCCTGAAGCGCACCGAAGGCTCGGCCATCCGCCGAACCGGTTATGAAAACTGGCTACGCAACCTGGCGGTCGGGCTGGGCAACGCCCCGAGCACCATTCCGGTGATCGAGGCACTGAAACAGCGGGCCGACCACCCTTCCGCGCTGGTGCGGGAGCATGTGGCCTGGGCGCTACAGCAGCACGGCATTACAGCTTGAAAAAGGTCTCCCGGTAGTGGCGAAGTTCGTCGATGGAATCGCGAATGTCGTCCAGGGCCAGGTGGCTGCCTTTCTTTTTCACGCCATCAAGTACATCCGGGCGCCAGCGGCGGGCGAGTTCCTTGATGGTGGAGACATCCAGGTTACGATAATGGAAGAAGGCTTCCAGCTCGGGCATATACTTCACCAGGAAGCGGCGATCCTGGCCGATGCTGTTACCACACAGCGGTGATTCGCCGGCGGACAGGTACTGTTTCAGGAAGGCCAGGGTTTCTTGCTCCGCTTCGGCTTCGGAGGTTTTGCTATCTTTCACCCGCTGGGTCAGGCCGCTGGCGCCATGGGTGTTGGTGCACCATTCGTCCATGGCATCCAGCAGGCTGTCTGGTTGGTGAATGGCAATTACCGGGCCTTCAGCCACCAGGTTCAATTCTGAATCGGTAATTATCGTGGCCATTTCGATGATCCGCTCTTTCTCCGGATCCAGGCCGGTCATTTCCAGGTCTATCCATACCAGTCGGTTGTGGTCGGGCATTCGTCTTGACACCTATGCGGTTTTGGTTGGGTGTTGTCGCGGATGTGGGGTGGTGTTCCGAAAAACGCTCCTTCGGCACATCCATGTGGCACTTCGGCTCCGCCATCCATGGCTCCGCAGATTTTCGGAACACCACCCCACACCCGCTTTTCAAACCTGGCGCCTGCCGCTGTTCCTCTGTGTCGCAATTCCGTGGAAATCTGCACATGGTATCTGTGCGGGCATTGGGAGGTCTTTCCGGGAGTGTCTGAAGCCATGGATGGCTTCAGTCAAGCGCACATGGATGTGCTCGTAGCGTCTCCCGGAAAGACCTCCCAATGCCTGCACTTGCACCAAGCCCAGAATCCACGAAACCAGAAGTAGAGGCAGGCACCAAAACTCTGCCTATTGTCCATGATTCACGTATCATGTGTCACACCACTTTCCCGGAACATTTGAGAGCCGATGGCCAAGAGAAAACTGAACAAACGCCAACAGTGGCGCATCGAGAAAATCCAGAAGGAACGCACCGAACGGCTGAACCGCAAGGAAAAAGCCGTGGAAGCGCAAGCCGAAGCCGGCGAACTGGGGCCTGAACAGGAAGGCCTGGTGATTGCCCACTATGGCCAGCAACTGGATATCGAAGCGCTGGAAGGTGACGACACCGGGCGTGTTTTCCGGTGTTTTGTTCGAGCCAACATCGACAACCTGGTGACCGGTGACCGGGTGGTGTGGCGGCCCGGGAAAAGCGAGACCGGGGTGATCGTAGCCCGCTGTGAGCGCAACAACCTGCTGCAGCGGCCGGATAACTTCGGCGCCTTGAAGCCAGTGGCGGCGAATATCGATCATATTATCCTGGTGATTGCACCGGAGCCGGAACCCCACGACAACCTCATCGATCGCTACCTGGTGGCCTCGGAAAGCTCCGACATTCCGGCGGTTATCCTGCTGAACAAGACCGATCTTATTACCGACCAGAACCGGGCCCAGATTGATGCGCTGCTGGGTCGCTATGAAGCGCTTGGGTACCAGGTGGAGCGTACCTCTGCCACTGCCTGCGCCGGGCAGCCTGCGCCAGAGGTGGAGTCACTGGTCCGGGACAAAACCAGCGTTTTCGTGGGCCAGTCGGGGGTGGGCAAGTCATCCATCATCCAGACCTTGCTGCCGGATGAACTGCTCCGAGTGGGCGCGGTATCCGAAAGTACCGGCAAAGGCGTACACACCACAACCACGGCGAAGCTGTTTCACCTGCCGGGCGGCGGCGACCTGATTGATTCTCCGGGGATTCGGGAGTTCGGTTTGTGGCACATGACCCCACAGGAAGTGGAGTATGGTTTCCGGGAAATTCGGCCGCTGATCGGGCTTTGCAAGTTTCGCAACTGCCGCCACATGGGAGACCCCGGCTGCGCGCTTGATGCGGCAGCAGAGGCCGGAACGGTGTCGAGGGAACGGCTGAAGAGTTTTCACCGGATTCTGCAAGATATGGCAGAACAACAGTCCCGGGGGCTGAGAATCACCTGAGGCAACAGCCCCGCGCACGGCGCCAGCGGAACGTTACCAGTTCAACTCTCCGGGCGCCGGTTCCGGCCGCTCCTCGAACCAGTCTCCCCGCTCCAGTTGCTCTCTCGCTTCCTGCTGCTGTTCTTCCGTCGGCTGGGTGAGGTCAATCAACGGCTGATCTGACCTGCCCGCGCCGGTTTCAATACTGTCAGCGGCTTTTTTGTTGAGCACGATGATCGAGATCCTGCGGTTCACCGGGGCTGTCGGGTTTTCCTTATCGAACAATACAGAATCACTCAGCCCCACCACCCGGGCAATCTGCTGAAGACGCACGCCGCCGGCAACCAGGGCTCGCCGGGCCGTGTTGGCACGGTCTGCCGACAGCTCCCAGTTGGTATAACCGGGCCGGCCAACAAATGGCGTGGCGTCGGTGTGTCCGGTAATGCTGAGTTTGTTATTGACCGAACCGAGAGTTCGGGCCAGCTCAAACAGAATGTCCTGGGAATAGTATTTGAGTTCAGCACGCCCACTGTCGAACATCGGGCGGCCAGAGCGATCAACAATCTGGATTCTCAGCCCCTCATCGGTGATGTCGATCAGCAATTGATCCTTGAATTCCTGCAAGGTCTCGCTTTGCTCAATCCGCTCCTGGAGCTCCTGGAACAGCTGTTCCATGCGACGCTGTTCGAGCGTGTCAGCCAGTTGGTCAACCACTTCGTCCTGGATCTGGACAGGGCTTGATTCGATGTCCTGGGTCGCTTCGTTGATAACCGATGCACTACCCCCCAGGTCCACCGGGCTGCGAGCACCGCCTTCCATGAAACCGACAGGGTCTTTGAAATACCCCTCAACCGCCAGTTTCTGTTCGGGAGACGCTGTGGCCGTAAGCCAGAGAACCAGAAAGAACGCCATCATGGCGGTGGCAAAGTCTGCAAAGGCCACCTTCCAGGAGCCACCGTGATGGCCCCCGACCACTTTTTTCTTGCGTTTGATGATGATCGGCTGTTCTTCCACAACTCAACTCCGGGCGATTGGGACGCAGCTCGTCACTTCGAACGAACGTGGTCGTTGAGTTCCTGGAAACCAGGTCGTTTATCCGTGGGTAACGACTTGCGGCCGAATTCAATGGCCATCTGGGGCGCCTGACCAGACACCGTCGCAACGATAGCCGATTTCACACATTCATAAGCCTTCAGCTCGTACTTGGCTGAGTGTTCCATGGAAATCGACATGGGGCCGACAAAGCCATAACCCATCCAGATACCCAAGAACGTACCGACCAGAGCCGCTGCCACACTCAGGCCGATTTTCTCAGGCCCCTCGGTGAGAAAGTTCATGGTGATGACAATACCCAGTACCGCCGCCACGATACCAAGGCCCGGCAAGGCGTCGGCAATCTTGTTGACCGCGTGAGCGGGCTCTTCCAGCTCATGCTGACGACTATCGATCTCGTTTTCCATCATGCCTTCCAGCTCATGGGGCGCCATGTTGCCGGAACTGATAATGCGAAGGTAGTCGGTGATGAAATCCAGAAGATCGCGGGATTTCATGATGGCCGGGTAACGGGTGAAGATCTGGCTGTTTTCCGGGTTGTCGATGTCCTCCTCAATGGCCATGACCCCCTGCTTCCGAGATTTGTCGAACACTTCATATAGCAGGCTGAGCAAATCCATATAGTAGGACTTGTTGAACGGCGAGCCGGTCAGCAACCGCATGAAACCCTGCCCTACCTCTTTCACCGTGTGCATGGGGTTGGCAATGATGAATGACCCAACCGCCGCGCCGCCGATGATCAAGATCTCGGTCGGCTGCCACAGCACCATCAAATGACCACCGTGCAGCACGTATCCGCCCAGCACACTTGCAACAACTATCACCGCACCAATAATCAGCAGCATGAAAAGATATACGCCTTTTGTTATCTCGTTAACGACCGAGGTCAGTCACGGGTTCTCCACCCCGACCGGGGCGAGCTGTGCCCTGATAATAGCAAGGCTCTGAACGAACAGCGAAGGCGTGAAACAATTTCTATACACGGGGCCGCTTTTGTTACACTGCCGCCTCTGTTCTTACCGAGACTTATTGATGTTTGACAAACTGTTCGTACTGAGCCAATACATTACGCCCCAACGCGCTGTCTCTCGCCTGGCAGGTCGCCTGGCCGACAGCACGAGCGCCCCGGCCATGAAAAACCGCGTTGTTAACTGGTTTATCGGCCGCTACGGCGTAAACATGAGCGAAGCAGCTGAGTCAGACCCTACCGTCTATCCATCGTTCAATGCGTTTTTTACCCGCGCCCTCAAACCCGGCGTGCGCACTGTGGCGGAAGGCAGCGATGTATTTGTCAGTCCGGTCGACGGTACCATCAGCCAACTCGGACAGATCAGTAACGACAGAGTTTTCCAGGCCAAGGGCCAGTCCTTCGGCCTGACGGAAATCCTCGGCGGTGACGACAGCCGGGCTGAGCCGTTCCGCCACGGGGAGTTCAGTACCATTTACCTGTCGCCCAAAGACTATCACCGCATTCATATGCCCATGGCCGGCACACTGCGGGAGATGGTCTATATTCCGGGCAAGTTCTTTTCGGTGAACCCGGTTACCGCAGCGCATGTTCCCAACCTGTTCGCCAGAAATGAACGTGTTGTCTGCATTTTCGATACCGAGGCAGGTCCCATGGCCCTGGTTCTGGTGGGTGCGATGATCGTAGGCAGCATGGAAACCACCTGGGCCGGCGTAATTGCGCCGGAACCTGCACAGATAACCCGCTGGGTTTATCGGGGCGAAGATGCGATCAGTTTTGAGAAAGGTGAGGAAATGGGCCGGTTCCGCCTGGGCTCCACGGTTGTCCTGGCAATGCCCAAGGGCGCGGTAACCTGGGATGCCAATCAGGTTCCTGGCAAAAGCGTGCGCATGGGCGAAGCGTTTGGCAGGGTAGGCAGCAACAACACCTGAGACCTGGCTCAGGCGCGCTCGACCGGAAACGCCAGCACGTCTTCTATCCGCCCGGCACCGGTTTTCAGCATCAGCAAGCGGTCCAACCCCAGGGCCACACCGGAACACTCGGGCAGCCCGGCGTCCAGGGCTGCCAGAAAACTCTGATCAACCGCCATTTCCGGCTTGCCCGCGGCTTTTCTTCGCCGGTTGTCCTGTTCGAACCGGGCTCGCTGCTCAACCGGATCGGTCAGCTCCCAGTAACCGTTGCACAACTCAAGCCCGTCGATGTAGAGCTCGAATCGATGCGCTACCGGGTAGCCATCGTCGTCTGAGACAACCCTGGCCAATGCTGCCTGGCTAGCCGGATACCGGGTAATGAACACCGGCCGGCCCCGCCCCAACAACGGCTCAACCTTGAAGCTCATCACCAGGTCCAGGCAATCATCACGCCCCATGCCGGCCAACTGCTCCGGCTCCAGCCATTGCTGACAGTACTGGTACAGGTCGTGATCCGTGATGGCCATCGGATCGATGCCGGCTAGCGTTTGCTGGGCCTCACGGTAGGTCAGCACATCCGGGCGATCACATCCCAGCCAGCCACACACCAGGTCAGCCACTTCGGCCATCATCGCCGTGTCGTCCAGGCCCACCCGGTACCATTCCAGCAACGAAAATTCGGGGTTATGGCGGCTACCACGCTCGCCATTACGAAACACCCGGGCAATCTGATAGATACATCCCGAGCCCGCCGCCAGCAGGCGTTTCATGTGATATTCAGGGGAGGTCTGCAACCAGCCGCCAGAAACTCCGGCAGCGTTGACGGCCGCCGCGATACCGTCGAGGTTGATATCGGTGACGCCATGCCGTCCGAGCACCGGCGTTTCGACCTCCAAAACACCCCGCTCTGCAAAAAAGCCGCGCACCCAGGCTAGCTGTTGTGCACGGCTTTTCAGATGCTCCCGCGAGGCAGAAGGCTGCCAGACAGGCTGATCGGTCATTGTCGGATCAGCTGCTCTTGACGCGGTTAACGTACTCGCCAGAGCGGGTGTCTACTTTCAACACCTCACCAATGGTGATGAACAAAGGCACGTTCACCACGGCACCGGTCGACAGTGTCGCCGGCTTGGAGCCGCCCTGGGCGGTATCTCCCTTCATGCCCGGGTCGGTATCCACCACTTCCAGCTCAACAAAGTTTGGCGGTGTGACCGTCAGCGGCGCGCCGTTGTACAGGGTCACGGTGTAAACATCCTGCTCTTTCAGCCACTTGACAGTGTCGCCCACGGCCTTGGCATCGGCAGCGTACTGTTCGAACGAGCCGTCGGTCAGCATGAAATGCCAGAACTCACCGTCGGTGTACAGGTATTCCATGTCCTGGTCCATCACGTCCGCGGCTTCCAGGCTCTCGCCGGATTTGAACGTACGCTCCCAGACCCGGTTGGTCATCAGGTTACGCAGTTTAACGCGGTTGAACGCCTGCCCCTTACCGGGCTTGACGAACTCGTTCTCCAGCATGATACAGGGGTCGCCATCCAGCAAAACTTTGAGACCGCTGCGAAATTCGTTGGTAGAATATGAAGCCATGAAATGTCCACCTGACAGACTGTCGTTAAAATTTCAAAGGTCGCTATGATACAGCGAACCCCTGCCCGTATAGAAGCCCGTAACGAAGAGCCATCGTTGATCGCTACCGAACCGCGTCGACAGCCCCACAATTGTGCTAAAGGCTGGCAACAGATTCTGGCAGAATCCGTTACCTGCCCGGAGCAGCTGCTTGGGCGTCTGAAGCTGCCGGCAGAGCCCTGGCTCACGGGTGCCAGCGCGGGCCACCACCTGTTTCCCGTGCGGGTGCCCGAGCCGTTCCTACGGCGAATGACTCCGGGTGACCCCAATGATCCCCTGTTGCGACAGGTACTGCCGCTGGCGGAAGAATCGCGACAACAAGCAGGGTATGTGCGCGATCCGCTGCAAGAGAACAACGCCATCCAGACCACAGGGCTGATCCGCAAGTACCAGAGCCGGGCACTGCTGATGGTAACGGGCCAGTGTGCAATCAACTGTCGCTACTGCTTTCGCCGCCACTTCCCCTATGAATCCCAGCGGCTCGGTCCGGACGACCGCCAGCAGGTTCTGGCGACCCTGAATGCCGCCCCCGAAATTAACGAAGTGATCTTCAGCGGTGGTGATCCACTGGCAGTGAATGATCGGCTACTGGCGCAATGGGCCGAAGCCCTGGCAGGCATACCGCATATCAAGCGCCTGCGAATACACAGCCGGCTACCGGTCGTTATTCCGCAACGGGTGTGCGACGCCCTGCTGGGCTGGCTTGGCAATTCGCCACTTCAGAAAATCCTCGTGGTGCATGTGAATCACCCGGCAGAGCTAGACTCAGACACACGAAAAGCCTTTGCGCGCCTTCGCGAAGTGGGGGTGACCCTGCTCAACCAGAGCGTGATCCTGAAAGGGGTCAATGACTCAGCCAGCATCCTGGCCCGGCTGAGTGAAGACCTGTTTGATTCGGGCGTTATGCCCTACTACCTGCACGCGTTTGATCCCGTTGCCGGCGCCCATCACTTTGATGTCAGCGACCAGGCGGCGGCAGCGCTGGTTCGGGCGCTTATGACGCGGCTGCCGGGTTTTCTGGTTCCAAGGCTGGTCAGGGAACTGCCCGGGGAAACCAGTAAAACCCCTGTTTTCACAGGCGATAATCAGGCCAACATCAGCGTAACGTGAGACATGTCGCAAAAGCGGTCCCACTTACACTTGTCAAAGATTGTCAACTCATGATCTTCTCGCTTTTTGTTATTGGTTTGCTATCTTAAAGTTCTATAGGTAAAGACAATAAAAGCATGTATTTTCGACACTTTCGGTCGATACATACTCAAAGCGACTCAAACACTGGCGTGAGATCATGGAAGGCAATATTCTGAAACCTGAACTGAAGGTTCCTGAACAGAAAACCGCAAGCCTGTCGTTTTGCGATACGACACCCAAGGCCTTTCGTCTGTGGATTGACCAGCTACCGATGGCCAACATCGGTGAGGCATCCCGCCAGCTTTACCATGCGATTATTGAACTGAACCACCTGTTTCTGGCGCCGCAGCAACGAATGCAGTTCCTTGAGCTGGTTCGCGAGAAAATTCATTTTGTCTGCAACGAGTTGTCACGCCACTTTCTGGGCCTGGCCATCGCCCTGCCCGAGAAGCAGCGCAAGATTGCCAACCTGGCCCAGGCCCTCCAGTTGCACCTGGCCAGCGGCTATAAACTGTGTGTGCTGGAATATCTGGATAACGGCGGTCTGGAAAAAAATCGCCGCCACGTTGCCGCCGCCGTTCACCGCGCCATATCCGAGCTGGGCGCCACGATTGTCCGTTCGCATCAGCTCTACTGCCCAAGCCCGGCCCTGAGCTGGCTGGAGTGCCACCGTCTGTACCGGTTTGCGCATCGGAACAAACTGGCCGCACTGGAAATCGATGACGACACCCTGACCCATCGCCGCGCCAGTACTGTGGCCGACAGCTACAAACGCATTCTCCTGCTGGGCTGCGCCCGCCCCAATCAACTGCGTCAGGCCGAGTTGACTCAGGTTTACGAGCTGTTCGAGTCCTGGACCGAGTTCTGCCAGTGCGGCCCGGACATTGGAACTGACAGCCTGTTCGTGATCAACATGGAGCTGGACAACCCGCCAGTCTACCGGAGCTTGCTGGAAAACAAACCGGGGGACGAAAGCTTCGGTTTTGACACCAAAGATCTTTCCACGCAGCTGGCCGAGGTGCTGCACGCCAGGCGCAGCCACGAGAAAGATGCTACGCGGCTACAGGTATCGCCCAAAATCAGCGACACCCTGCTGACACATCTCAGCCAGGCGCTGGGTATTCTGGCCAAGCGGAATTTCAACCGCATTTCCAGCCAGGGCACGCTGGAGGTCTGCGTCGGCCTGACGGCCACCCACTATTTCGTAGCTGGTGAAAAGACCTTTGCCGAGTTCCTGAACGGTAACGAAACCATTGATCCCGAGCAGGAAAACCGGTTTATCCGCAATGCCAACCGGAACACGGACGCCTGGGCCGGAGCCCACGACGCGGGCCCAAGTGAAGACAGGCTGCACGCGGCCGATGCACCGATCAACTTCAAGTCGGGTACCGGGGCCGCCATACCCACGGGACAGGAGAAGAGCCGCCCCCGCTCCCATCATGCCCTGCTGATCAACACCAGCCCGGGTGGCTACTGTGTTGCCTGGGAAACCAATGTACCAGCCTCGCTGCAGGCGGGTGAGATTCTTGGGGTACGTGAACAGAAATCCCACCCCTGGAGCATCGCCGTGGTGCGCTGGCTGCGTCAGGTCCGGAATCAGGGCACCCAGATCGGCATTGAGCTGCTGGCCCCAAGCGCCGCACCGTGCGGGGTAAGGCTGATCCAGAAGGTGGGCAACAGCAGCGAATACCTCCGGGGGCTGCTACTGCCGGAGATCAGTGTGGTTAATCAGGCCGCTACCCTCATAACCCCGAGACTGCCCTTCCAGAGTGGCAGTCGCATCTCATTGCTGCACGATGGCCGGGAAGATCAGGGGCAGTTGCTCAAGAAGGTCTCTGCCACCGGCAGCATCAGCCAGTTTGAACTGAAACTGCAGAATCCGGCGGCCCTGGCCAGTCCGAATGGCGCCCCGCCATCAACGCCCGGCGCCACGGAAGACGAATTCGACTCCCTGTGGCCATCACTGTAACGCCAAAGGTCGGAAAGACTGTGAACCACGGCTACTGCCAGGGTTGTTATTGATCGCCAACCCCTGCATCATTCAGCGGAAGTGACCGTATCCATGAGAAGTCTTACGAATGCAGAAAAAAAACGCGACCGTACACCTGCTGATTCTTGATCCATCTCAAAATGATGCTGAATCCATGGTCAGCCTGCTCCGCAACTCGGGCAAGGCCACCCGGGCACACCGTATAACCTCGGAAGAAGATCTGGAAGAAGCCCTGAAAACCAGTAACTGGGACCTACTGTTGGCCCGGGACCTGGAGCAGGAGTTCGGGCCGGATGACGCTCTGGCCATGGTCAAGCGCATGGACAAGGACATCCCCTTCGTTCTCCTGACCGAGGAAGTCAGCCGGGAAAGAACGGTGAACATTATCCGGGCCGGCGGACAGGATGCTGTGCCGTTCGAGTACAAGGATCTGCTCGTGCTGGTGGTGAAACGCGAATTGGCCGCCCTGGAAGAGCGCCGCCGTCGTCGGGTTCTGGAATCCCACCTGCGTGAGGCCGAACAGCGCTGCCAGCTGCTTCTGGAAAGCTCCAAGGACGCCATCGCCTACATCAACGATGGTATGCACATCTATGCCAACCAGTCCTACATGGAGTTCCTGGGCTACGACGACATTGATGACCTTATCTGCATCCCGGTTCTCGATACCCTGACCCCGGAAAGCCAGGACAAGTACAAAGACTTCATGAAGGCCTTTGCCGATGATGGCAAGGACGGCATGACCCTGAACTGCACCGCACGCCGCAGCGACGATCAGGAATTGAACGTAACCATGTCTGTCTCTGCCGCCACTTATGATGGCGAAGCCTGCACGCAGATCGTATTGCAGCCGGAACACAGCGATGCCGAGCTGGAAGAAAAGCTCAAACAGATCAGCAGCCAGGATCTGCTCACGGGCCTGTATAACCGTCAATACCTGATGGACGCTCTGGCCCAGGCCATTGCCAATGCCGGCAAGAACAACCAGACCGGCGCCCTGGCCTACATCGCCCTGGACAACTTCATAAGCATGAAGGGCCAGGTCGGTATCGCCGGTGCCGATCTGTTGCTGGGTGATCTGGCCTCGCTGCTAAAAGAACAGGCCGGCGAGGAAGTGACGCTGGCCAGGCTGAGCGATGATGCCTTCTGCCTGATGTGCCTGCCCTGCGATGAGAAACATATGGAAGGCATTGCTGAGCGGGTCCGCAAAGCGGTTGAAGATCATCTGTTCGACATCAACGGCAAGACAGTACCGCTGACAGTGTCCATCGGCATAGCCGCGATCACGGAGAATTCGCCCAAGGCAGAGGAACTGATGGGGCGTGCCCATACCGCCTCCGCCGAGGTGAAGAAGCTCGAGGGCCATGAACGGGGTAACGGGATCGTGGTCTATAATCCCGCCCAGTACGAAAGCCTGGATGAAAGCAACTCGGTTGAGGCTATCCTCAAGGCCCTGGACGACAACCGCTTCCGGCTGCTGTTCCAGCCTATCATCAACCTGCGGGGTGAGGGCGAAGAGCATTACGAGGCCTTCGTTCGCATGCTCGACAAAGACAACGAGGAAGTCTCTCCCTACGACTTCCTGCCCCCCATGGGGCCGAGCGATACGGCCATCAAGATTGACCGCTGGGTGATCCTGCAAACCATCAAACAGCTGGCAAGCCACCGGTCACGGGGTCATGACACCAGGCTGTTCCTGAACATCACCGCCGAGACACTGCAGGACAAAACCTTTACGCCCTGGCTCAGCGTTGCCCTCAAGGCGGCTCGCCTGCCGGGAGACTCACTGATTTTCCAGATCCGCGAAGGCGATGCCAACAACTACATGAAGCAGGCCAAGGAGTTCACCAAAGCGGTACACGAACTTCACAGTAAGGTATCCATTGCCCAGTTTGGCTGCGCCCTGAATCCGTTCAACACGCTCAAGCACATTGACGCCGACTACGTGAAGATTGACGGCTCCTTCACGGAAGAAATCCAGAAGAGCGATGAAGCCAAGGAGCAGGTCAAGGAAATGGTCAAGAGCCTGCAGAATGCCGGCAAGCTCACCATCATACCGCTGGTAGAGAACGCCAGTGTACTGGCAACGCTGTGGCAGGCCGGGGTGAACTATATCCAGGGTTATTACCTGCAGGCACCAGTACCGGAGATGAACTACGACTTCGGGGACCACTGACCGGACGCCAATTCCGGATAGAGGAAAAAGGGGCGAGGTGTCAGAACCTCGCCCTTTTTGCATTCACAGGCTGCTGTTCTGGAGGGTCTGATTGGTATCACTTTCGCGAAAACCGATCAGGTACAGAATGGCGTCCAGGCCCAGGGTGGAAATGGAGTGCCGGGCCGATTCCTTGACCAGCGGCTTGGCACGGAAGGCCACGCCCAGGCCCGCCTGGCTCAGCATCGGCAAGTCGTTGGCACCATCACCCACGGCGATGACCTGCTCCCTTGAGATATGCTCTTTTTCGGCAATCTCGAGCAGCAGCTCGGCTTTGCGCTTGCCATCCACAATCTGGCCTTTGACCTGGCCGGTCACCTTGCCGTCGACAATGTCCAGTTCGTTGGCATACACGTAGTCAATGCCCAGTTTCTGCTGCAGGTGGCGGGCAAAGTAGGTAAAGCCGCCAGAGAGAATCGCGGTGCGGTAGCCCAGCGCTTTCAGGCTTCGGATCAGGTGCTCAGCCCCCTCTGTCATACGCAGCCGACCGGCAATACTTTCAAGCACCGACTCATCCAGGCCTTTGAGCAGCGCCAGTCGCTCGGCAAAGCTCTGGCTGAAGTCCAGCTCACCTTGCATGGCACGCTCGGTTATTTCCGCAACCTGCTCGCCCACGCCAGCCTCGTGGGCCAGCTCATCGATCACCTCGGCCTCAATCAGCGTGGAATCCATATCAAACACCACCAACCAGCGGTTTCGCCGGAAAATAGAGTCTTCCTGGAAGGCGATGTCCACGTTCATCTCACCGGCAATATGCAGGAAGTCCGCCCGAAGTTGTTCCAGGTCTGACGGCGTCCCCCGCACCGAAAACTCGACGCAGGCAATGCGGTTCTCCCCCTGATTGAGCGACGGGCGTGCAGAAAGGCGGGTAATGTTGTCAATGTTCAGCCCATGCCGGGCCGTAATGGCCGATACCCGGGCAATCTGTTCGGCCTTGATGTCACGGGATAGCAGGGTAACGATGTAGCAGGCCCGGTTACGCCCTTCGGCCCATGCCTGGTATTCCTCCACCGTGATGGGGGCAAAGCGCACCTGAAGGTCCAGGGCATGCAGTCGAAAAAGAACGTCACGGATCACCGGGGACGATTTCGACTCATCCGGGATCTCGATCAGTATGCCCCAGGTCAGGTGGTCGTGAATCACCGCCTGGCCAATATCCAGAATCCGGACATCGTACTGCCCCATGATCCCGGTGATCTCCGAGGTCAATCCGGGCTTATCTCGCCCGGACACATTTACCAGAACCAGCTCACTCACTGTCGGCGCCCTCCACGTCCTGAGCTTCTTCCTGGGCACGGGCCGCAGACGGAATCACATCAATGCCGTCTACCCGCTGGAGCCCTCTGGGCAATTTGTGACCACGCCGGCCACGCTCACCAAGATAATGCTCCAGATCTGCAAAACGCAGACCCAGTTTGCGTTTGCCGGCCTTCACCTCCAGTTGGTCTTCTTCACCGAAGACGGCGGCAGCCACCACATACTCCTCACGATTCTGAACGCGGGCAGAGGGAATGCTGATGATCTTGTTACCCTTACCCTTGGCCAGTTCCGGCAATTCGCTGAGCGGGAACACCAGCATCCGCCCCTCGTTGGATATAGCCGCCAGGTAAAGGGTTGTTGCTGTCTCTGGGATCAGCACAGGGGGCATGATTCGGGCCCCTTTGGGCACAGACACCACCGCCTTGCCAGCTCGATTCTTGCTGATCATGTCGTTCAACGAGGTCACGAAACCATAGCCGCCGTCGGTGACCAGCAGCGCTTTACGCTCCGGATTTCCCATCAGCAGGCCAGAGAAGGTCGCCCCGGACGGTGGGTTGATCCGGCCGGTAAGAGGCTCGCCCTGCCCTCGGGCAGACGGCAGACTGTGAGCCATGAGCGCATAGGCACGCCCAGTGCTGTCGAGGAATATGGCCTGCTGATTGTTTCTGCCCCTGGCAGCCAGCGCAAAGCGGTCGCCAGACTTGTAACTGAGCCCGGACGGATCAATGTCGTGCCCCTTGGCAGCCCGCACCCAGCCTTTCTCCGACAGCACCACAGTGACCGGGTCGTTGGACACCAGGTCAATCTCACTGAAGGCCTTGGCTTCTTCACGGGCGACGATCGGAGAACGGCGATCATCACCGTAGGTTTCGGCATCCTGCTGCAGTTCGGTCTTGATCAGCTCGCGCAGGCGGTCTTCCGAGCCCAGAATAGCTTGCAGTTCGTCCCGTTCCGCGGCCAGCTCGTCCTGCTCACCACGGATTTTCATTTCCTCGAGTTTTGCCAGGTGGCGCAGTTTCAGCTCAAGAATGGCTTCCGCCTGGTCGGCCGACAGGCCAAACCGGGACATCAGTACGGCCTTGGGCTTGTCTTCGGTACGAATGATCTCAATCACTTCATCGATGTTGAGATAGGCAATCAACAAGCCTTCAAGGAGGTGTAACCGGGCCAGAACCTTGTCCAGGCGATGTTGCAGACGGCGAGTAACCGTGGTTTTACGGAACGCCAGCCACTCGGTCAGAATCTGGCGAAGCCCCTTCACACCCGGGCGGCCGTCATTACCAATAACGTTGATGTTAACCCGGTAGGTTTTCTCCAGATCGGTGCTGGCAAACAGGTGCGCCATCAAACCATCCAGATCCACCCGGTTGGACCGGGGCACGATCACCAGACGAGTGGGGTTCTCATGGTCGGATTCGTCACGCAGGTCCGCCACCATGGGCAGTTTCTTGCCCTGCATCTGCTGGGCAATCTGCTCCAGCACCCGGTTACCGGATACCTGATGTGGCAGATCGGTAATCACGATCTCGCCACTTTCACGAACCCAGCGCGCTCTCATACGCAGAGAGCCGCGGCCGGTTTCATAGATCTGCATCAGATCCTTGCGGGGGGTAATAATTTCCGCATAGGTGGGAAAATCCGGCCCCTTGATGTGTTCACAGAGCTGGTCAACGGTGGCTTCCGGGTCATCCAGCAAGCGAATGCAGGCGGCGGTGACCTCTCGCACGTTGTGCGGCGGAATATCGGTGGCCATGCCCACGGCAATGCCGGTGGTGCCGTTCAGCAGGACATGAGGCAACCGGGCTGGCAGAACGGACGGCTCCTCCATGGTGCCATCAAAGTTCGGCGCCCAGTCCACGGTTCCCTGCCCCAACTCACCCAGAAGAACATCGGCAAAGGCAGCCAAGCGGGATTCGGTGTAACGCATGGCGGCGAACGATTTCGGGTCGTCCGGCGAGCCCCAGTTACCTTGACCATCCACCAACGGGTAGCGATAGGAGAACGGCTGCGCCATCAGCACCATGGCTTCATAGCAGGCGCTGTCACCATGGGGGTGGAACTTACCCAGCACATCACCAACGGTACGGGCAGATTTCTTGTACTTGGAGGTGGATTTCAGCCCCAGCTCCGACATGGCATAAACAATCCGACGCTGCACCGGCTTGAGCCCATCCCCTACGTTGGGCAATGCACGGTCCAGGATCACGTACATGGAGTAGTCGAGGTAGGCCTTCTCGGTATAATCCCGTAGCGATACCCTTTCGAAACCTTCATCCGTTGTCTGAAACTCTGGCATAGATGCCTCTTTGCCTTAACTGCCTGTTTTGAAATGCGGCTTTGATGCAGCCCCGATAACCCGGCACAAACACCGGGCAATGTGGCGCACATTATATGGACGCAAGCAACGATACACCAATTTCCAATAGCGGAATTCCCGCATGGAGAGTCTGTAAGGTGCACCGTATTCTCGCCACAGTGAATAGAAAGCCGTTTTATCCCCTGACAAGCGGAAACCTATGAAACCCAATCTCAAAGCCTGCGGGCACGCCCTGGTGACAGCCTTGGTGAACGCCACCCTGGCCGTCGCGCTGATGCTGCTGGTGGAATTCGCCATCAGTGGATCATTCCAGATGCCGGAGCCTTACCTTTGGGCCGGTCTGGTCATCGGCGTTGTCATCTTTATCGCCCAGTTCTGGCGCCAACGGCATCTGTGCCGAACCAGTGAACAATCCGGCAACGTGCAACAACCCTGATTCGTCATCAAATCCTGAGCTAAATCAAGATTCCACCCTCATGTTCAGGGTGACAACGCCCCACCCCCTGCTACGCTTAGCCTCTAGAGCAACAACAATAATCTGGAGGCTGAATGAACGTTTTAAACAATCTGGGTTTGCGCACCAAGATCGCCCTGCCCTTTTTCATCACCGCTCTGGCATTGGTTGTCTCCGGTGGATTCGGCATGCTGACAGCCAAAAACCTGGTGGAAAGCACCGAAGATATTGCCGTCACCTTCCTGCCTTCCGTTGCCGAAATCCTCAACGGTGACCGTGACCTGTATCAGGCTTTAGTTGCTCAGATGATGGTGGTCGACCAGACCCTGAATGGTGAAGACACAACAGACGCCATCGCAGATTTCGAGGAGAACGTGGAGCAGGCACGCCGGCGTTTTACCGACAGCGTAGCGCGGCTCCGAGGCACAGGGATCAGCTCTGTGACCGGAGGCTTTGACCAGGCCTTTGACCAATGGGAGCGCTCTGCGCGCCAGGTTCTGGCACTGGCAGAGCGGGGGGACGGAACACAAGCCAGAAACCTTGCCGCCACAGAAACCATCGGGCTCTTCCAGCGGCTACGGGCCTTCTACGACAGAGCCGAAGGCCACGCGGATGAACAGGCCCAGAGTCGCTATTCCGAAGCCCGCGCCGAAGGCACTTCCAGCACCGTAACCATTACCGTTATCACGGTCGCGGCCATCGTTATCAGTATTGCCCTGTTCCTGATTTTCCTCAGACTGATCATCCGATCCATTCAAGCCCTGCGCAGCCAGCTCGATAATATTGCCCAGGGTGAAGGCGACCTGACCCAACGAATACCGGTGGCCGTGGAGGACGATCTGGGGCAACTGGCCAGGAGTTTCAATCAGGTACTGGAGAACCTTCAGGGCATGATCGGCTCAATACAGACCCTGAGCCGGGATCTGGGCCAGGGCGCCACTGAACTGGCGTCTGCTGCGCGGGACAACAACGAGGGCGTTACCCGACAGACCGATTCGATAACCATGGTGGCAACGGCCATCAATGAGATGCAAAGCGCGATCGAAGAAGTTGCCGGGAATGCCTCAAGGGCGGCCGAGATCACCCGGGAAGCAGACCTCAAGGGGCAGAACAGTGCCGAAATCATCCGGAATTCATCCAGGCAGGTGCACCGGCTGGCGGCCCAGATCTCCAAGGCGGTTGGTGTGATCCGCAAGCTATCTGATGATTCTGACAACATCACCTCGGTTCTGGATGTGATTCGCGGTATCGCCGAACAAACCAACCTGCTGGCCCTGAACGCTGCCATTGAAGCCGCAAGAGCCGGTGAGCAAGGCCGGGGCTTTGCGGTGGTGGCGGATGAGGTGCGAACGCTCGCCCAACGCACACAACAGTCCACCGAGGATATTCAGACCATGATCACAGCACTGCAGACTGGCGTTTCGGATGTGGTCAATGTGATGGAAACCGGCAGTAAAGAAGCAGCTGAGACGGAAAAACTGGCCACCGAAGCGGAGCAGGAACTGCAAGCCATTCTGGAGGCGATCTCCAATATCACCGATGTAAACACCAGCGTGGCATCGGCCACCGAAGAACAAACCCAGGTTGTGGACGAGATCAATCGCAGCATTACCGACATTAACGACCTGGCCGCAGCCAGCGCTGAGCGCTCTCGTGCCATCGATGGGATCAGCAAGTCACTTAAGGACTATGCTTCAGAACTGGAGCAACAGACAGGCAGGTTCCGGGTTTAACCCCGGAACCTGAGACAGAGTTTTCAATCAGGATTACTGACGAATGCCTTCGATGGAGATCTTGATTTCAACGGTTTCAGAGGCTTCACCCAGATCCATCGGAATACCGAAATCCTTCAGACGAAATTCGGTCTCGGCCTCAAAGCCCATACGGTAGCCGCCCCAGGGGTCTTCACCGTGGCCAAGCATTTCGGCTTCCAGGGTGATCTCACGGGTCACGCCGCGCAGGGTGAAGTCGCCGATGATATCAGCCTCGCCGTCGTCATCCACAACCACCCGCTTGCTTTTGAAGGTGGCCTGCGGGAACTCACTCACGTGCAGAAAGTCCTTGCTGCGCAAATGCTTGTCGCGCTCGGCGTGGTTGGAGTCCACACTGGCCGTGTCGATTGTAACGGTGACCGTGCTGTTCTCCGGGTTCTCGGCGTCGTAGACAAATTCGCCGTCGAAGTCGTTGAACCGGCCATACAGCCAGCTGTAGCCAAGATGGGAAATCTTGAAGGTGATGAACTGGTGGGCGCCCTCTTTATCAAAGGCATAGGTGCCGCTGTGTTCGCTGGCATTGGCAGTGCCAATCAGTGCCACTGAAACGGCGGATGCGAGCAAGAGTTTTTTCATGGTCTTCTCCCTGAGTGAGTCATGGTTATCGTTTCGGTCTTCGGATCTGCGTCAACCGCGGCCAAGCATGCGCCTGAGCGTGGCATCCCGATCAATAAAATGGTGTTTCAAGGCCGCCAGGGCATGCAGCCCGGCCAGCCCGACCAGTGCCCAGGTGCTCCAGTAATGGACCGCACCCGCGGTGTCCTCCATCCCCCTGATCCGACCGGTGACTGAAGGCACCTCAAACCAGCCAAATACGCTGATGGACGAGCCATCGGCCGTGGTAATCAGGTATCCACTGATCATGGCTACGAACAGAAGCAGATAGAGCAACCCATGGGCCCCGTGGGCGGCAATCACTTCCCACCGCTGGTGCTCAGGCAGCGGCCTGGGAGGCGGAGTCACAACTCGCCACAACAGCCGGGCCACCACCACTATGAACAACAGGATGCCAATGCTCCGGTGAATGTGTGGGCCCTGTCGGTACCAGGGGTCATAGTAGGACAGTTCCACCATCCACCAGCCGAGCCCGAACAGGCCAATGACCGCCAGCGCCACCAGCCAGTGCAAACTGACAGCGATCAGACCGTAGGCGGTGTTGGTATTTCGTAATTTCATGATTTGGGAAATCCTCCATCCCTGGACTGAGCCACCCTGTGCGACTGATACGTTTAGGTCAGTCTAGGCCCCGAACTGCCGGGTGAAAATCAAAATATTCTGCCGGGATGCATCAAATTATCTGATCAAGTCTCTGGCGGACACCAGGGTTGGCACTGGCCACTTTGGTCGAATACGGGTTCTACGGATTGTGCAAATTCACAGCAACGCTAAACTTCTCACATACTTTAATTCGCCCCGTCGGGGGCCTCAGTGACCGAGAGGAAACGACATGGAACTGGAATTCGACGAATCCGTAGTAGTACCCAGCAACAATTAATATGCTCCATTCTGAACCCCCGGCCTGCCGGGGGTTCTGCTCTCCAAAGCCCCGCCCCGAATTCCCCATACCAACACAAAGTCACAAACTGTTTCGAGTTTTACCGGTTAAACAGTGGTAATGATTCCTGTTTTTTGGCAATCTGCGCTTTAGCTAAACAGTTAACGCCTTGAAATACAGGCAAACGTGCCAGGGATGTGGGCACTCTGGCTAACAGTTCAGTGGTCAGCACCACAACTGCTGCTCCTGATGCGTTCGTTAAACGGTTCAGACTCGCCTATGTCCCACAGCCTTACCGATATCCTGCCAGCGCCAGAACTGGACCTGCTCTCGCCCATGCTCACTCAGCAAGGAGAGACCTGGACAGCCGATTTCAGAGGGCTAAAGCTCAGAACCGCCCTGCAACCGATTTACAGCATCTCCCACAAACGGACCGTTGGTTATGAGGCCCTGATCCGGGCGTTCGACAACGACAACGCGGCTGTACTTCCCAACCACCTGTTTGAACTTCCGGACACCGACGCTGAAAACCTGCTGCTGGACCGGCTGTGTCGGTACCTGCATATCCGTAACTACAGCGGCATAAAAGATCAGCTGAACTGGCTGTTCCTGAACGTATCCCCCCGGGTGGTGACCAGTGGCAGCCAGTCGGATTCGTTCTTTGGGGCGCTTCTGAAAAAAACCGGGCTACCACCCCATCGAATTGTGATGGAGATTGTTGAGCAGCCCACAGACGATGCTGAGAGACTGAAAGATACCGTCGCCTACTACCGGAAACTTGGCTGCCTCACCGCGATCGATGATTTTGGCGCTGGCCACTCGAATTTCGAGCGAATCTGGAACCTGTCGCCAGATATCGTCAAACTGGATCGTACGCTGCTGACCCGCGCCACTGACGATCAGCGGGCACGGCAGATTCTGAATGGCATGGTGTCACTGCTTCACCAGTCGGGATGCCTGGTACTACTGGAAGGCGTGGAAACCCGTGATCAGGCCATGATAGCCATCGATGCTGGTGTGGACTTTGTACAGGGATTCTATTTCCGGCGCCCTTGCCTTGAACTCGGGGAACTGCCCCACACGCCCGCAGACCTCGAAGAATTACTTCAGGAATACAAGAAGCGCAAACAGATCACCCAGGACCCCACACAGCAACTGGTCAACTATTTCAACGGGCCGTTCCGGCGGGCCATTGAACGACTGCAGGACGGCAGCCTGATGTCACAGGCCTGCTTTGAACTGCTGAACCACCCCGCCGTATCCCGCTGCTATCTCGCGGATGACAAGGGCATCCAGATTGAAGACACCCTGGTCTCCGACTCCGCCATTGAGAAGCGGGACCCCCGTTTCCGGCCGCTGGAGAACACCACCAGCGCCGACTGGTTCCGCCAGCAATACCTGCGCCAGGCCCTGGCTCAGCCTGAGAACCTGCACGTTACAACACCCTACCTGTGCGTAACCGGCGCCTATATGTGCGTCACCCTGTCACTGGCCTACCAGCATAAGGGGCGTTTGCAGGTTTTGTGCTGCGATATCCTCGCCAACCCCCATCAAACACCGTAAACCACAGAAATAACGCCAACCGTCACCAGGCCGATAAAGACATTCATCGGCAAACCAACCCGGATAAAATCGCTGAAACGGTAGCCTCCCGGCCCGAACACCATCATGTTGGTCTGATAACCCAGTGGTGTGGCAAAGCTTGCCGAAGCGGCCATCATCACCGCAATGATAAACGGCTCGGAATCCACGCCCATCGCAGACGTGAGCGACAGCACCACCGGCACAATCAGGACGGCGGCTGCGTTATTGGTGATGACTTCCGTCAGCACTGACACCACCAGGTAAACCAGCAATAACGCCAGCAGGGTGTGGCCATCGCTCAGGCTGAACACCGCACCGGCCAGATAACTCGCCGCTCCGGTCTGTTCCAGCGCTCCGCCCATGGCAAAGGAAGCGGCGATCGTGAGAATCACCGGAACGTCTACCGCTTTCTGGGCCTGGCCAACCGTACAACAGCCGGAAAGGATCATCACGAATGCTCCTACCAGGGCAGCGTTGAGCATCGTCATGATGCCGCAGGCGGCAAGCCCGACCAACACCAGCAAAATGCCCCAGGACAACCAGGCCCGGTCGTGGCGCGGCGCTTCTGTCTCAAGGTCGTTGATCAGCAGGAAATCCTTGTTGTATCGCTGCCGGCTGACGAACGCCGGGCGCGCTTCCAGCAACAACACATCACCGGGTTTCAGGCGAATGTTGCCAAGGTTACCCGGCACCCGCTCACCTCCGCGTGCAACCGCCAGTACCACGGCACCGTACCGGTCCCGAAACCGGGCATCCCTGATAGTCTGGCCAAGCACATCTGACTGGGGCGACAACACCGCCTCCACCAAACGTCGTTCGGCTCGGTCCTTGCTGAGAGACGGCTCATCATCATGCACCGAAGGCACGATGCCGTTGATCCGCAACAGATCAGAAATTGCCTGGGTATCGCCGGCAAACACCAGGCGGTCACCGCCCCGAAGACGCTCTTCCGATGGCACCGCCGTCACCACGCTGCCATCCCGCTCAATTTCAACCAGGTAGAGTCGATCCAGCTCCCGCAGCCCGGCCTCACCTACGCTTTTGCCGACCAGCGGCCCCTCGAACGCGACCGCCACTTCCAGCGTAAACTCTTTGACCGAGCCGAACTTCTGCTGGTCTTTACGGTCTGGCAACATCCGCGGCAGTACCAGCAACATCACAGCAACCCCGATGATCGCAACCGGCAGCCCAACCTGGGTAATGGCGAAAATTGAAAAGCCTTCTTCACCGGTCAGCTGCTGGTACTGACCATTGACCACCAGGTTGGTACTGGTACCGATCAGGGTGAGCGTTCCGCCGAAAATGGCGGCATAGCTGAGGGGAATCATCAGCTTGGAAGGGGCAATTCCAATCTTGCGGGACCAGGCATGAACGGCCGGAATCATGGTGGCAACCACCGGCGTATTATTCAGGAAGCCACTGAGCAACGTGACTGGTAAGGCAATGCGGGCCTGGGCCCCGCGAACGGTTTTCGGGCTGCCGAGAATGTAGTGCACCAGGAGGTCAACACCCCCGGAATGGTGAACACCGGAGGCCACCACAAACAGGGCAACCACTGTGATCAGCCCCGGATTACTGAAGCCGGCAAGGGCCTGTTCCGGGCCGATGATACCGCTGGCACTCAGCACCACCAATGCCGCCATCATCACCAGATGCGGCGCAAAGCGGCCAGAGCTCATCAGTAACAGGGCGGCACCCGCCAACCCAAGGGAAAACCATCCGTGCCAGTCCATAACTCGGTTATTCCGGTTAGAAAACTGGCAGGATAGCGGCCCTCATCAATTCTGAGAAAGAATAAGTAATGATTTTTATAGCACTGCAGGGAATATCAAACCGCAATATCCGCCATATTGCCGTAGGCTTCCAGCCAAACCCGGCGGTCTGAAGCCCGCTTCTTGCCCAGCAACATGTCCATTCGCTCATCGGTGTCATCACCCTCTTCCAGGGTGAGCATCACCAGGCGGCGAGTGTCTGGCGCCATGGTGGTTTCGCGCAATTGCAGGGGATTCATCTCACCCAGGCCCTTGAAACGGGTCACCTGAACCTTGCCCTTCCGCTTCTCGGCTGCCAGGCGGTCGATAATACCCTGCTTTTCGTGCTCATCGAGGGCATAGAAGGTTTCCTTGCCCAGATCCACCCGGTACAGCGGCGGCATGGCGACAAATACATGGCCGGCAGAAACCAGTGGTCGGAAGTGCTTTACGAACAGCGCGCACAGCAAGGTGGCGATATGCAGGCCGTCGGAGTCGGCATCCGCCAGGATACAGACTTTGTTGTAGCGCAACCCGGTAAGATCCTCTGAGCCCGGATCAACACCGATGGCCACGGCAATGTCGTGAACTTCCTGGGAAGCCAGAATTTCACCGGAATCCACTTCCCAGGTATTCAGGATCTTGCCCCGCAGCGGCATCACCGCCTGGAATTCCCGGTCCCGGGCCTGCTTGGCGGAACCGCCAGCCGAATCACCTTCCACCAGGAACAGTTCTGAACGGGTGGTATCGGCACCGGAGCAATCAGCCAGTTTGCCGGGCAACGCCGGGCCGGAGGTCACCTTTTTGCGGGCCACCTTCTTGCTGGCCCGCAGCCGGCGCTGGGCATTACTGATAAACAGCTCAGCCAGGGCTTCAGCAATATCGGTGTGCTGGTTCAGCCACAGGCTGAAGGCGTCTTTCACCACGCCGGAGACAAACGCCGCCGCCTCACGGGACGACAGCCGCTCTTTGGTCTGGCCGGAGAACTGAGGCTCCTGCATCTTGAACGACAGCACATAGGCCACCCGCTCCCAGATATCCTCGGGCGACAGCTTGACCCCCCGGGGTAGCAGACTACGGAACTCACAGAATTCCCGCATGGCTTCCAGCAAGCCCGTGCGCAAGCCATTCACATGGGTACCGCCCTGGGCGGTGGGAATCAGGTTGACGTAGCTTTCCATGACGGCATCGCCGCCCTCCGGCAGCCACTGGATCGCCCAATCCACCGCTTCCTTATTACCGGAGAAACTGCCGGTGAAGGGCTCAAGCGGCACGGCTTCGATGTCTGCCAGGGCAGTACGCAGGTAGTCCCGCAAGCCGTCCTCATAGAACCACTCGTCTTTCTCGCCGGTTTTTTCCTGCAGGAATGTCACCATCAGGCCCGGGCACAGCACCGCCTTGGCCCGCAGGTTATGCCGCAGACGGCTGACGGAGAAATTGGGACTGTCGAAGTATTTCGGATCGGGGGTGAACTTCAGGCGGGTACCGGTATTGCGCTTGCCAACGGTATCGATCACTTCCAGCTCGGATGCCTTGTCGCCGTTAGCGAAGGTCATCCGGTGAACCTGTCCATCCCTACGGATGGTCACTTCCAGATGGGTAGACAGGGCATTCACCACAGACACACCCACACCATGCAAGCCGCCGGAGAAGTTGTAGTTGCCCTCGGAAAACTTACCACCGGCGTGCAGGCGGGAGAGGATCAGCTCAACCCCCGGAACGCCCTCTTCCTTGTGGATATCGACGGGCATACCGCGGCCATCGTCTTCCACACTCAGCGAGTTGTCACTGTGCAGGATGACATCAATCCGGCGGGCATGGCCGGCCAGCGCCTCGTCCACACTGTTGTCGATGACTTCCTGAGCCAGGTGGTTCGGCCTTGAGGTGTCCGTGTACATGCCTGGGCGTTTTCGCACCGGGTCAAGACCGCTCAGAACTTCAATGGCATCGGCGTTGTATTGTTGCTGGCTCATAGTAACGGCATGGCTCCGCAAGTGGTCGTTAAAGCTGAGCCATAGCTTAGGGATTCGGGCTGAAAGATCAATGTTTGTTTTGTGGCTACGCCAAGTGGTTTCAGTTTCCGAGCTCTTTCAACAACGGCGTTCCAGACAACCCGGATACTTCCAGGCGCTGCCACTGGCTGTCCGCTACCGCAAGCACCGCGCAGGGCGAGGTAATCACCTGCGCCACCATCATGTCCGGCGCGGGCGAATTTACCTTCATGGCCAGTTTCAGGGTTTTCCTGTCCGCCGTGGCAGACTCAAGCCCAACGCTATAACCGGCGGTTGGCTTCTGGCCCAGGGTGACAATCACCAGTGACTCTTTCTCAAGATTAACCTGGCGAATAATACCGGTTGCCATATTCTGCCCGCCAATATCCAGCAATGCCTCCAGTTCCGAACCGGTCCGCACGTGCGCGACGCCTGGTCCGGTCAGGCCACAATGGGCAGACTGGGTTACCTGGCGCACCTGGGGCTGCATGCCGGCGTTTTCACCGCCGGTGGCACTGCAAGCCGTTATCAGGGCCGCTGCCAGCGGCAAGGCAAACAGCCGGGGAATGCGATCTGTCATTGTGTCGTCCTGGGTCGGTTATCACTGTTATTGCGAGCGCTATCGCGCTCTGGCGTGATCAAACGGTAACCCTGAAACCCCGGCCTGGGCAAGATGTCCGGGGTTTCCGCAGAAATTGTGGGGCGGGTAAAGCTGGTGGTCATCCGGAGATCGGAAAGGCTTTGGCCTTCCTCAATAGTGATCACCTCCCGCAAACCGGAAATCGGGTATTCCGCGCAGGCCTCGCCGGGCTGACAGATGATGCCGTCGCCATCAATATCCGTGCCCGCGACCAGAAAGTAGTCGCCCGGACTGACTTCATTGAGCCGGCGCGGCTCCTCTCCATCCCAGGATTCAAAGCGGAAACCGTAGCTGCCATTGGAGGCCTCCACAGCAATCTGGGCCTCGGCCCAATAGAAACCGTCATCATCCGGCGTGGTATCCACCAGCAGGACGAAGTGGGTGCCGGCGTTGCGGGCCTGTTCGTCGCTGATGAGCTGGGCGATGACAGGAATGCGCAGACTGCGCTGAGTTTCATCATCGTCATAGGTCACACGGATATCACCCCGGTAAGCCGTATCTGGCTCAATCTCCGACTCTACCAGCGAGACATTGAACACATAGCGCCCGTCATCGCGCTCTTCTGGTTGAGTGACGTTTATCCAAGTGAGGTTGTTAGTCAGACTTACGTCACTGACCGACCCGCTGCCGATCTGGCTGAGCACCACGGTTGCGCTGGTCACCCCTTCATTGCTGAGCGAAACCTGAGAGGGTGATGGAGACAAAATCGTCACGTTGCCTTCAAGATTCGCCTGAAGCGCCTTGGCGGCATCGAGAATGCCATACCCCAGCTGGTCGTTTCGGCTTCCCGGATAATCGGTGAGTTCGCCGCTTTCCAGCAGGGCTCGAACCTCGCTGTAGTTGAGGGTGTCTTTCTGGGCTTTCAGCAGTGCCATGACGCCCGACACATGAGGCGTGGCCATAGACGTACCCTGCAAGCCCGTATAACTGGCAACGAATTGACCGGCCTGCCCCACCGCACTGGTACTCCAGATCAGATCGGCGCGGCCATCGTTATTGCCATCCCGGCTGGCATCTCCGCCGGGTGCTGCGAGATCAATCCAGCTTCCGAAGTTTGAGTAGGACGACAGTCGACCTGCGGCATCCACGGCACTGACCGCCAGCACGTTGGGTGATGCCGCCGGGAAAGAGGGTGTGGATGTCGCAGAGTTTCCTGCTGCTCCAACGAAAATCACACCACGATTAACCCCAAAGCTGATGGCATCTTCCAGGGCCTGAATTCGGGGCAATCCACCCAGGCTCAGATTGACGACATCAGCCCTGGGAGAGTTCAGAACCGGAGATTGACCTGTCACCCAACGAATAGCATCAATCAGGTCGGTGGAGGAGCCGGTTCCACCTTCTCCCAAAACCCTGACAGGAACAATTGCCGATCCGAAAGCAACCCCTCCAATGCCTTCACCATTAACCACCGCAGCCACCGTTCCAGCAACGTGAGTGCCATGAAACACGTTGGAGCCAACGCTGCTACCCGGATCCCTGGGAAAATCGTCGCCATCGACAAAATCTTTACCATCGACCACATTTTCATCGAGGTCCAGATGCCAGGGGCGAGCGTCTGGATCTTCGCTAAAAAGCCCGCTATCAAGCACTGCAACACGCGCCGTCGTCCCGCCTTCAGGCACCAACTACCAGGCACCCGGCGCGTTAACCAGATCGTAGTGCCACTGCAAACGGTACAGAGGTTCATCCACCGGCGAGCTCTGCATGCTCGACATCTGATAGTTTGGCACCGCGTCTTTGACACCCGGCATCTGCCGAAGCTGGGTAATCCAGGACAGGGTTTCCGCCTGCATTTGAGTCGCACTGACAGCACGGGAAGACGCCTGGGCAGGCATCCGCATCAACCAGTCCGCGCCGCCCAGGTGCCGCTCAGCGTTGGCCGTGCCGGCGGCCATTGAAGACATAGCCCCAGGGGCACTGGAATCCAGCGTGACGATGGCTTGTTGCGGTAGAAACTGATGATCCGGCCAGTCAAGGCTCAGGCTGTCGAGTTGGGTGTCGGCGGCTTTGACCAGCACGTAGCGGGCAGGGCCGTCTCCGGTCACACTGACTTCAACCGTGTAATTGGCTACAGCAGCAGTATCATCCAACCTGATGCTCACTGAGGGTGTTTCCGGGGAGGTTTGCTCTGGTTGCGGAGTCTCTCCATTTCCACTCACCCGCAACTCAAGCTCCGCAACTCCATCACGGCCGCCAAAATTTCTCAGAATCACCGTTTCACCCGGCCCCATCGGCACGGTGTAGGTATCTACCGGGTCAGCCGCGTAACTGAACAATTGGCCGTTGAGCAACGGATAGGAACCATTTCGCGAACTGACAAACCCGGCAAGAACAAAACTGGCCGGCAGGGTTTGGGCACCCGAAGCAGGGCTGGCATCGGTAAACCGCAACTGATCCATCGTGTCCTGATCAATCCGGCTGCCGGATTCGATACTGATCACACCAGATAAAGGGCCAAGATCAATGGCCGGGGGCTGGGATTCAGAACTTCCGGAACCACCACCGCATCCTGCGAACAACACCACTCCCGAAAGCACAAGATACTGCGGCAATGTTCTTCTCACGGTTACCCTCTTTGCCTGTTTTATATGAACCTCCTTATCCATACGCAAACTATAGGTCAAAAGTTCCAAAGTTAGCTCGCCTAAGTTCCCATAAATGCGAGAGAGTCTGGCTCGGGAGAAGGTTGGAGGGGCTTTCTGAAACACGCTGTGAATACATCCCTGTACGCTCCGCTCCGCCATCCATGGCTCCGCAGGGTTTCAGAAAGCCCCTCCAACCTTCTCCCTCCCCCCAACATTTGCGGTCAACCAAAACAAAAAAACCCGTGAAGCAGAACTCCACGGGTTTTCACACACCATGGCAACTACAAGGCGTAGAACAGCATCGGCACAAAGGCCACCAGCAGCAAGCTGGGTATCATCACCGCCAGCGGCAACAGCAGGCGCTGGTAACGGTGCCAGAAAGTACCCGTGCGCTCTGCCGCCAGCACTTCAGTCTCACCAACCACCTGCCGCGTTAACAGATGGTTCAGGGCCACAGGCGGGCTCAAGTAACCCAGCTCGAAGGCTACCAGGCACACAATCCAGAAGTGCAGCGGGTCTACGCCAATCTGTATTGCTGGCTGGGCGATGGTGGCCGATACCAGAATCACCGCACCGAACGGGTCCATCACCATGCCGATCAGCGTCAGCATCACTACGATGACCATCATAGCAATCCAGGGGCTGGTCAGGGTCTCCGGGAAAATCGCATGGACAATGTCGGAGCGCTCCAGAATACCGCCCAGGCAGATGGAGAAGCCGATCAGGGCCATCAGCGCGCCAATGTGAACGGCTGAATCACTGGCAGCATTGCTGCTGCGTTCAAAGAACGTTTGCATCCGGGAAACAGAAAGTTCCTTACTCTCCTTTCCAGAGTCCAACACCACCAGGGCGAGCATCACCAAAGGCAGAATCATCGGCGCACTGTACTCGTTGAACTTCAGGCCCAGGACCACCCAGATTGCAAAGATCACAGCAGCGGCAGTCAGTGCATAAGGTACCAGTGGTAACAGTTGTTTCAGCGCAAGACGCAAAGCACCCGGTGCCGGCCTGGGCTTCCAGTTACCTTCGGTCTTGCACACGATGAACGAGAACAGGCTGGCAGACAGAATGAACACCCAGAAGCCCCAGCCGTACATTTCAGAGGTGGTCACTTCTTTGTTCAGTGCTGCGATTACCACAATCAGCAGGCACGGGTTGAGCACCACCCCGAGACTGCCTGACATCGCGGTGGTCGCCAGGGACAACTGCCGCCCGGCACCCGCTTTTCTCAGTTCGTCATACACAACACCACCCACGGCAAGAATAAAAATACCGGAGGCACCCGTGAACGCCGTCGGGAAGGCGGTGGCAAAGATAATCACTGAGGCCAGCATAGGCGCCGGCAGATTGAACGGCTTGACGATGTTCAGCAGCAATTCCGGCACGCGGGTCTGCTTGAGCATCATGCCCACCAGCACATAAAGGCCGATGTTGATGAACATGGAAGACAGGTTCGCCATCATGCCGAAGTAGATCGCCAGGCCCGAAGTGTAGCCGTCCACAAAGAAGAAGTAGGACATGGCTATCAAACCCATCATGCAATACAACGGGATGACCAGGCTCGATGACAAGCTCAGGCTGCCGGGCTTCATGCGCTCGGGTATGTGGAAGAAGCGAATGGCGTTGATCACCATGAACATTCCGAATACACCGGCCCAGGCGTATTGCAAAATCATAGTGTTTTCCGTGCCCGGCGATGTCGATAATCGCCCGAGATAGGCGTTCAGGGACAGCACCATCAAACCGTTGACGATGAACTGCACGCCCTGGCTCAAGCGCCACTCTGACCGGTTGCGGGACAGCCGCAGGGCAATGTGGTCCGCGTCCAGCGCCGAGATCGCAGCAGCCATGGCAAACATGGCGATGAACAGGTACTTGGTCAGTTCAATGTTGTCCAGCAGAAAGCCAGCCAGTCCCTGTTCAAAACTCTTGTAGGCACCCAGTGCCCATGTGGCGTGCTTCTGGTTCTCGGCATACATCAGGTGGCGCTGCTCACACAGGGCCACGTTGCTCTGCAGAGACTGCCTCAGCGCATCCGCGTCTGGTGGGGAGCTGAACAAATCGTCCGGATCAGGCTTGTAAGCCTGAATCCTGCGCTCAACCTCGGCATCCACATCCACGAACATATTACAGGTGGGTTCGGTCGCATCCGGGTTCAGCAGATAATAGTTCGGCCAGACCTGCTCACCAATCCACAACATTCTGGAGTGCAGGGAATTCCCCATGCCCAGCAGCAGAGTTGACAGGAGCAAAAGCAGTAGAATAACCCCATGTATCCTGTGTACGGGGTAGAGCGTCCTTGCACCAGAGGCAGTCATCGCGCGCCAGTTCATGTGTTTTCTCTCCGATTATTCCCGGTTGTCAGCCGTGCACTCAGACGCGCCCGGGTTACTGGCGCAGCGAATTTTGCTCAATAGACTCATCATGCGTGGGTCGTACACACTCGGTGCACCGTTCACACCATCACGCATTTCCAGACGGTTTTCACGGAACATCTCCTGGTAGCCAGTAATGTCCTGGTCCGGAATTCGAATCCATTGCTTTTCAGGGATCGCTTTCTCCTGGCTCTCGATCAGGTTCATCGCCTGCGGGAACATATCCCAGGCCACTTCACGGGATTTCTGCGCGGTGTCATCATCCAGAACGCCTTCGCGGGCAATGATCTGGATAGTCAACTGGGCCAGTGGGTAGTCAACAATACCGCCTTTATCACCGATACCCTTGTATAACTCGAGGGCTTCATAGGCGAACGCTGGCGCATAGGCGGTATCAACGGAGCCGTTATTGAACTTACCAGCGAAGTTGGTGATATCCGATGGAACCACCGTTGCCTTAACGTGATTCACCATATGAATGGCGTCACGCTGATAATCGAGAGTGGCCATTCGCTTCCCGGCCAGTTTGCTTGCGGTGTTGATGCTTCGGTCGTTGACGAACAAATACCCCGCACCGGCCGGCACAATCGCCAGCACTTCATAGCCGCCGGACTTCATCAGAGATGCCGCCCTGGGCTGGGCCAGTGTCGCCAACAAGGTTTCCAGATCATCATAGGTCGGAATGGCGCCAACCGCACTGACACTGCCCGTAAACTTGTTGAACGGCCGAGTCCGGATATCGGTTGCGGCAACGGCGTCACACTGGCCGGCGTTAAAATCACCAACGGCCACACCTTCGTCGGTATAGGGGCGAAGATTGAAGTCCACTCCATGGGCTTTCATTTCCAGGGCGTAGTCTTTGACCAGATTGTATACGTCGCCGTTGGCGCCGATAACGTCAAACACACACATGGAAACTGTCTGGGCTGATGCCAACGGAGCAGCAACGGCCAACGACAGAGCGGCAAGGGATTTACGGATCATGACGACCTCCGGGTCATTCTTGTGTTTATCGTTGAAACTGGGTCAGGGCCTGGCGGCCTGCTCTCAGAGCAGGTCGTCCAGGTCCATGGTTTCGGTATTGGTTCTGGCGCGTTCCGGGCTCATCTTGCCGAAGAAATTGCGCGGCGTGCGGTGACCATATTCGGCAGTCCAGTGCTTGTCTGAGGAAAACTGAACGATGGTTCGAGCCACTTCATCCACCAATCGGTAATCGTCCCATACGTCGATTCGGTCGTCGGCGTCGGCGAAGTGCGCAATGGCATCGGCGAGCACATCAGGGCGTCCAAAGGTTTCAGCAGCTACGATCTGAACCGCGTGGGATGCCCGAATACCCGCATTCACGCCCATTTCGGAGCTGTTCTCAAGCACCTGCCAAGGGTCAGGCGACAGCTCGGGACGGGTATCGGGCAACAGCAACCAGACCAGCGCGCGAACAGCATTGGGCAAACCGCCCCATTTTTCGTTGTCAACACATTGCGCGGCACGCTCTGCCCTCGGCGCTATATTACGAGGCACGCCTGCAAGCGCACCAGAGTTGGAGTCGTTCACGATGGCCTGCATACCGGTCAGAAGCCCCAACAGAAACGTCAGTTCGTCCTGATCGGTAAACAGGAAAGGGCACTCGATGGGCTCGGCAGCCGGATCAAAATCGTAGGCTGCCATGGCCCGAAGATAGGCATTGTATCGGCGCGAGGCCGTAGTGGCGTACAAACGCTTGGCGCGCTCACGGGCGTCTTTTGCAGCAGGCACATCGCCATTGTACTGGGCACGGAGATAGTCCAGTTCTGCGTTCCAGGCACGGTATTCCATGCAATTGCCGGCCAGCAGCATAAGCAGTGACCCGGTGCTGTCAGGCGCGGAGGTTACGCGAGAAAAGGAGTAGACGAGAGGATCAGTACCCTCACCCAGCGCGCACGCCATTTCAGTGTCCGACATCTGCAGCACATAAGGTGTTGCCTCAGACTCTGCGTAGCTGGAGAGCACCATACCCGTCGTCGTATATATGGGGTTGGCGGAGCAGCCGGCCAGGACCATCGCCAGTCCTGCAAGTGCGAACTGTTTGAGCAGGGCCGAACTACGGCCCACTAGGGAAACCTCTGGGTAGAACATAATTTGCCCTGTCTTGCTTTGTTTTTGTCAGTAAGGGATGACGAGTGTTTTTTTATCACATATTCGCGTCGTCAAACCGTGAACCAGAACCTTCACAGCCAACATCCAGGCTGTTCCCCGAGGAACTGGTCTCTACGACGCGAAGGATGCTTTGATTTTTGTCAGACAAGAATGGCTGGAATGCCGAAAATTATATGCCGATCGGGCCAATGGCCTCTAAGGAAAGCACAAAAATTTAAACTAATTGATATAAAACAATAAGTTCCAAAGGTAACCTGTTGTTACAGTCCGAGCATCGCCATGACTTGATCGGTCAACCCGTCCAGCGTCAGTCCACCGCGCTCGGGTTTGTACCAGGTCACCGTCCAGCTCAGCGCTCCGGTCAACATCCGCCTTACGATAAAGGGATCCGCCTTGAGCTGGCCAAGCTCGTTAAGCTCCTCCAAAACAGATAGCCACAGCCCTTCGTATATCTCCCGCAATTCCAGCACCTGGACCTGAGAGCCCTCCGAGAGACTACGCCATTCATAGACCAGCACTGCCATGGCTTCGCCAGTCTGGCCATTAATGGATTCCAGCTCACTTCGCACCAACGCCCGAAGCTTGCCCCGGGGGGACTCCTCGCTGTCGGCTGCCGCCTGCATCAAAGCGGTATTGAGACGGATGGTCTCAACCATAACCGCCTTCAGAATTTCCTCTTTGGTTCGGAAGTGATGGAACAGACTACCGGACTGGATGCCGACGGCTGCCGCCAGATCACGCACAGTGGTGCGCTCATAGCCTTTGTCCCGGAATAACCTGGCGGCTTCCTTTAACAAGCGCCCGCGGGCACTGGCAGGGTCGGAAACGAGCTGTTCGGCAATCAAGGACTGAAGAATCTGGTTCTGGTTCACAAAGGCCATCCGGTTGTCTTGGTGGGACTTTTTATTCTACCCGAGATTTGCCTGTTTACAAACCAAGCGCTTGCTTGGTATTGTCATTATCAACGTTGGATAACTTCCCGCCGACGCGGGCTTCACAACAAGGCCAAGAACATGTCACACGCCAACAAAACCATCCGCATCGGTTGCTCCGCCGCTTTCTGGGGTGATACCGAAACGGCAGCCGCCCAGCTGGTGCACCGGGGCAACATCGATTATCTGGTGGCCGATTATCTGGCCGAGATCACCATGTCCATCATGGCTGGCCAGAAGATGAAGGACCCCACCCAGGGCTATGCCCGGGATTTTGTGGAAACCGTTATGGCGCCTTTGCTGGGCGACATTAAAGAAAAAGGCATCCGGGTGCTGGCCAACGCCGGCGGCGTGAACCCGGTGGCTTGCCGGGATGCGTTGCAGGCGTTGTGCGAAAAAGCGGGGGTCGATCTGAAAATCGCCCTGGTGCTGGGCGACGACCTGCTGATGAAGAATAAGAAGCTCGCCGATGCCGGCGTCACCGAGATGACCACCGGCCAGCCCTTCCCCGCCATGATGGTGAGCCTGAATGCCTACCTGGGCGCACCAGGCCTGGTGGCTGCCCTGGAACAGGGTGCCGACATCATTATTACCGGCCGGGTAGCGGACAGCGCGCTGGTGCTGGCGCCGCTGGTGCATGAATTCGGCTGGCGCTGGAACGATTACGACAAACTTGCCCAGGGCAGCCTGGCCGGGCACTTGCTGGAATGTGGCGCCCAGTCTACCGGTGGCAACTTTACCGACTGGGAAGATGTGGCCGACGGCTACGCCAATATGGGCTTCCCCATTGCTGAGGTGAGCGCCTCCGGCGACTTTGTAATGACCAAGCCCGAAGGCACCGGCGGTCTGGTCAGCCGGGGCACGGTAAGCGAGCAGTTGGTGTATGAGATTGGTGATCCAAGGGCCTATCTGCTGCCCGACGTTACCTGCGATTTCACCGAGGTTGCACTTGAGGAAATCAGTAAGGATCAGGTTCGCGTTTCCGGTGCCAAAGGTCTGCCACCTACCGACAGCTACAAGGTATCTGGCACCTGGCCGGATGGCTTCAAGTGCACGGTCACCTTTTTGCTCGCTGGCATAAACGCGCCCGCCAAGGCTCAGAAAGTCGCAGAGGCGATTCTTGCCAAAACCTCGGTGATGTTTGTGGAGCGCGGCCTGCCGGATTATTCCGAAACCAGCATCGAGTTGCTGGGTACCGAGACCACTTACGGCGCCCATGGCAAGGGCGATCAATGCCGGGAAGTGGTGGTGAAGATTGCCACCGCCCACCCGAAGAAAGAGGCACTGGTGCTTTTTTCACGGGAAATCGCCCAGGCTGCCACGGGGATGGCACCGGGTATCACCGGCATTGTCGGTGGTCGGCCAACCGTTTGGCCGAAGATTCGTTTGTTCTCTTGCCTGGTACCAAAATCGGAAGTGGCGGTTTCGGTGGATCTGGCAGGCGAGAAGTCTGAGGTGGTGGTGGCTACCGAGGGTGGTTTCGATCCGGGTGCTCTGGCGGCTGAGCCGGAGTCACGGATGGAGGTGGCGGCGGATACCACGGTTCCGTTGATCAAGCTGGCTTGGGCCCGGTCCGGGGATAAGGGTGATCACAGCAATATCGGGGTGATTGCGCGGGATCCGGAGTATGTTCCTTATATTGAGGCGGCGTTGACGGAACAGGCGGTGGCAGATTGGATGGCGCATACGTTGAATCCGGAGTCTGGCAAGGTGACGCGCTGGTCTATGCCAGGGTTGCATGCGTTCAATTTCTTGCTGGAGCACAGTCTTGGTGGTGGTGGTGTGGCCAGTTTGCGGATTGATCCGCAGGGTAAGGCGTTTGCGCAGCAGCTTCTGGAGTTTCCTGTGCCGGTGCCTTCGAATTTGGTAGCACAATGAACATTCTAATCACTCTCCGGCGCAAGCTTCTTGCTTGGGGCTCAGGCCCACAACTTGGGTGGCGGCACCCTGGTGGGGGAACGCCCTACAAAAAGCGCTCCTGCGGCACATCCATGTGGCGCTTCACTCCGGCCATCCATGGCCTACGAGATTTTTGTAGGGCGTTCCCCCACCAGGGCGCTCCGACTTTTTACGTGGATTCTTTGTATTCAGATAAGGAACTTTTATGAGTTATCAGTCTGTTCTTCGCCCGGGCTTGTTTGAAGGCCAGGTGTTTATCGTGACCGGCGGTGGCTCCGGTATTGGCCGCTGCACGGCTCACGAACTGGCGGCGCTCGGTGCCCGGGTTGCGCTGGTGGGTCGTAAGCAGGAGAAGGTAGACGCGGTTAAGGCCGAGATTGAGGAAGACGGCGGTATTGCCAGTGCTCATGCCTGCGATATCCGTGAGGAGGAGTCAGTCAAGGCGACGGTGAAGGCGATTATTGAGACCCACGGTGGGCTGAACGGGGTGGTGAACAACGCCGGCGGGCAGTTTGCGTCTCCGTTGACGGGGATTAATCAGAAGGGTTGGGAAACCGTGGTGCGCACGAATCTGACCGGTGGTTTTCTGATTTCCCGGGAGGCCTATACACAGGCCTTGAGCAAATCCGGCGGTTCGATCGTGAACATTGTGGCGGATATGTGGGGCGGTATGCCGGGCATGGGCCACTCAGGGGCCGCCCGGGCCGGGATGGTGAATTTTACCCAGACGGCGGCGGTTGAGTGGGCGCCGTCCGGGGTTCGGGTGAATGCGGTGGCGCCGGGGTGGATTGCTTCCAGCGGGATGGATAATTACCCGGCTCATATGAAGTCGTGGATTCGCAGCCTGGCGGATGCGGTGCCGATCAAGCGGATGGGCACGGAATCGGAGGTGAGTTCGGCGATCTGTTTCCTGCTTAGCCCGGGGGCGGCGTTTATCAGTGGCGATTGTCTGCGGATTGACGGTGCGGCATCCCAGGGCGGGCGTGTGTGGCCGATGCCGAAGGCAAAGAATAACGAGCCCTACAACGGTTTCCATCGGGCGGTAACGCCGAAAGTTTTGAGTGACGACTGAGGATTTCCCATGCAGGTACTGGAAACAACAATAAGCCCCCAGTCCGACGAGTTCCGGGCCAATGTCGAGGCCATGGAAGCCCATATCACCACTTTCCGGGACGTGGAGCAGAAGGTGCTGGACCTGGCGGAATCGGCCCGGGAGAAGTTTACCAAGCGGGGCAAATTGCTGCCGCGGGATCGCATCAATCGGTTGCTGGATCGGGGCAGTGAGTTTCTGGAGCTGTGCTCCCTGGCCGGTTACAAGATGCACGATGACAAAGACGGCTCCATGGCCGGTGGCGGGATTATTGCCGGTATTGGCCGGGTAGCCGGAGTGCGCTGTCTGGTGGTCGCCAGCAACAGCGCCATCAAGGGCGGAACCATTACCCCCGCCGGTCTGGACAAGACCCTGCGCCTGCAGCAGATTGCCATGGAGAACAAGCTGCCGGTGGTGTCGCTGTCAGAATCTGGCGGCGCCAACCTGAACTACGCCACGGATATTTTTGTGCTCGGCGCCCGGGGGTTTGCCAACCAGGCGCGGATGTCCGCAGCCGGAATTCCGCAAGTGACCGTGGTGCATGGCAACGCCACCGCCGGTGGTGCTTATCAGCCCGGCCTGTCGGATTATGTGATCACCGTGCGCGAGCAGGCCAAGATGTTCCTGGCCGGCCCGCCGCTGCTGAAAGCGGCCACGGGCGAGGTCGCCACCGATGAAGAACTGGGCGGTGCAGAAATGCACGCCACTGTGGCCGGCACCGCTGAATACCTGGCCGAAGACGACGCCGATGGCATCCGCCAGGCCCGGGAAATTCTCGGTGCCCTGCCCTGGAATGAAAATCTTCCACTGCGCCAGGAACCCCAGTGGGATGAGCCGCTGTATCCGGCTGACGAGCTGCTCGGGGTGATTCCTTCGGACGCCAAGAAACCCTACGACGTTCGTGAAATCCTCGCCCGCATCGCCGACGGCTCCCGTTTCCTGGATTTCAAGAACGACTACGACAACCAGACCGTGTGCGGCACCATCCGCATTCAGGGCCACAGCGTGGGCATCATCGGTAACAATGGCCCGATCACACCGGCCGGCTCTACCAAGGCTGCGCAGTTTATCCAGCTGTGCGACCAGGCCGGTACGCCAATCCTGTTTCTGCACAACACCACCGGTTTTATGGTGGGCACGCATTCCGAGCAGAACGGCATCATCAAACACGGGTCCAAGATGATTCAGGCCGTGGCCAATTGTCGGGTTCCGAAGCTCGCGGTGGTGGTAGGCGGTTCCTACGGCGCCGGCAACTACGCCATGTGCGGCCGGGGACTGGACCCGAGATTTATCTTCGCCTGGCCCAACAGCCGCACCGCCGTCATGGGCCCGGCCCAGGCCGGCAAGGTGATGCGCATCGTGGCTGAAGAAAAACAACGCAAAAGCGGCATCGAGCCGGACGAAAAGACCCTGGCGTTCCTGGAGCAGGCCACCGCCAAGAAACTCGAAGACGGCTCCACCGCCCTGTTCGGTACCGCACGGCTGTGGGACGACGGTCTGATCGATCCAAGAGACACCCGCCGAGTGCTGGCCATGGCACTGTCGGTTTGCCGTGAAGCCGAACAAAGACAACTACGACCCAACGTTTACGGCGTCGCCCGTTTCTGATTTCCACACTGATTGACTGGGAGAACAACAATGAAATTCACAGCCGAACACGAAGCCCTCAGAAAAACCGTCCGCGATTTCGTGGAAAAGGAAATCAACCCGCACTGCGACGAATGGGAAGAAGCCGGCGAGTTTCCGATTCACGACCTGTTCAAAAAACTCGGCAACCTGGGCCTGCTGGGCATCCAGAAGCCGGAGGAATACGGCGGCATGGGTCTGGACTACAGCTACAACCTGGTCGCGGCCGAGGAACTGGGCATGGCAAAATGTGGCGGTGTACCGCTGGCCGTGGGCGTACAGACCGACATGTGTACCCCGGCCATCGCGCGCTTCGGCTCAGACGAACTCAAACGGGACTTCCTGGCTCCGGCCATCGCCGGCGATATGGTGGGCTGTATCGGTGTGAGTGAAGTAGGCGCAGGTTCCGACGTGGCCGGCCTGAAGACCACTGCCAAGAAAGACGGCGATGACTACGTCATCAACGGCTCCAAGATGTGGATCACCAACTCGCCGAAGGCGGACTTCATGTGTCTGCTGGCCAACACCAGCGACGACAAGCCCCACAAGAACAAGACCCTGATGATCGTGCCCATGAACACTCCGGGCATCACTTTCAGCCCGCACCTGAACAAGCTGGGTATGCGTTCGTCGGAAACGGCGCAGGTGTTCTTCGACGACGTGCGGGTTCCCCAGCGCAATCGCATCGGTGCCGAGGGCACGGGCTTTATGATGCAGATGTTGCAGTTCCAAGAGGAGCGTTTGTGGGGCGCGGCCAATGTCATCAAGGCTCTGGAAAACTGCGTTACCCAGACCATCGAGTACTGCCGCGAGCGCAAGACGTTTGGTCAGCCGCTGATCGACAACCAGTACATCCACTTCCGCCTGGCGGAGTTGCAGACCGAAATCGAAGCCCTGCGAGCGCTGACGTACCAGGCCTGTGAGCTGCACGTTGAAGGCAAGGATGTCACTAAGCTGGCGTCTATGGCCAAGCTGAAAGCTGGCCGCCTGGGCCGCGAAGTCACCGACAGCTGCCTGCAGTTCTGGGGCGGCAACGGCTACATGTGGGAAAACCCCCTGGCCCGAGCCTACCGCGATGTGCGGCTGGTCTCCATCGGCGGCGGCGCCGACGAAATCATGCTGGGCATCATCTGCAAGCTGATGGGCACCTTGCCTGGCAAGAAACGCGACTAAGTTTTTAGTTTGGCGGAAGGCCATGAGGCGGGGTTCCCCTTCCGGGACACGCCTACAAGCACGTCCCTGTGGGCTCGTTTCGGGCCGTCCATGGCCCTCAACGGTCCCGGAAGGGGAACCCCGCCTCATGGCCCCAAACGTTTTACGTGGAGTCCTGTATGGAATACCAACTACCACAATGCGAAACCCTGATACTTGAAAAACAGGGCCCGACGCTGCTCATTACGATTAACAGACCCGACGTCCGCAACGCCATGAGCCTCCACATGGTCGCGGAACTGTCCACCGTGTTCAGCGAAGTCGAACATGACGACAGCATCCGCGCCGTCGTCATCCGCGGCGCCGGGGGACACTTCTGCGCCGGCGGCGACATCAAAGACATGGCCGGCGCCCGGGGCCAGAAAGCCGGCGAAGGCCGCGACGACCCGTTCTACAAACTCAACCGCGCCTTCGGCCAGATGATCCAGCAGGTCAACGAATCCGCCAAAGTCGTCATCGCCATCACCGAAGGCGCCGTCATGGGCGGCGGCTTCGGCCTGGCCTGTGTCTCCGACCTCGCCATCGCCGGCCCGACTGCCAAATTCGGCATGCCGGAAACCACCCTCGGCGTCATCCCGGCCCAGATCGCCCCGTTCGTGGTAGAACGCATCGGCCTGACCCAGGCCCGTCGACTGGCCCTTCTGGGCTTGAGAATCGACGCAGCGGAAGCCTGCGCGCTCGGCATCGTTCACCAGGTTGCGGAATCCGAAGAACAGCTGAGCGACATGCTGAACCAGGCATTGGAACGCATTCGCCTGTGCGCCCCGAATGCCACGGCAGAGACCAAAGCCCTGCTGCACCGGGTCGGCCATGAAGCCATGGCCGGTCTTCTGGACGATGCCGCTGAAAAATTTGCGGCCGCTATCCGGGGACCAGAGGGCATGGAAGGCACCATGGCGTTCATGCAAAAGCGTGAGCCCAAGTGGGCAGATAGCTAAGAAGCACAACAACAAACATTGAGACTGTTCAATCGTAGTTGAGCAGGCAACACCCAAGGTCGCGGGAGCGCCATTGGCGGGGTGGGCCTCCGGAAAATCTCGGAGGCCATGGATGGCCGGAGCGAAGCGCACAAGGATGTGCTCGTAGCGTTTTTCCGGAGGCCCACCCCGCCAATGGTGCGGACAGGCTCCATCAGTAAGCGGTCTCCGCAGATAAGGTAGGAAACGGACATGTTAAAAAAACTGTTAATCGCTAACCGAGGCGAAATCGCCGTCCGGGTCATCCGCACAGCCAAGGCGCTGGGCTACCGAACCGTTGCCGTCTACTCCGAAGCCGACGCCAACGCCCTGCACGTTGAACAAGCCGACGAAGCCGTCTGCATAGGCCCGGCACAGGTTGCCGCCTCCTACCTGAACGCCGACGCCATCCTCGATGCCGCCGCCAAAACCGGCGCCGACTGCATCCACCCCGGCTACGGCTTCCTATCGGAAAACGCCAGCTTCGCCAAAACCATCAAACAGGCCGGCCTAACCTTCGTAGGCCCGCCCGAGAACGCTATCGAACTCATGGGCAGCAAACGCCGCTCAAAAATCGCCATGCAGGAAGCCGGCGTACCGGTGGTTCCTGGATATGAAGGCCCTGGCAAAGGACACGGGGCAAGCGACGACGAGCTCATCACCGCTGCCAAAGACATTGGCTACCCCCTCATGCTCAAAGCTTCCGCAGGCGGCGGAGGCCGGGGCATGCGCCTGGTCGGGAGTGAAAGTGAGCTGGCCGACAACATCAAGCGGGCCCGCTCAGAAGCCAAGCAAGCCTTCGGCGACGACGAACTGATCATCGAAAAAGCCGTTATCGAACCCCGCCACGTGGAAATCCAGGTCTTTGCCGATCGCCACGGCAACGCCGTGTACCTGGGCGAACGGGACTGCTCCGTGCAGCGCCGGCACCAGAAAGTGGTTGAAGAAGCGCCCTCACCCTTTGTTACCCCTGAGTTGCGCAAAGCCATGGGCGAAGCGGCCGTCAAAGCCGCCCTGGCCTGCGGTTACGAAGGCGCCGGCACCGTGGAATTCCTGGTCGACAAAGACCGCAACTTCTACTTCCTGGAAATGAACACCCGCCTGCAGGTGGAACACCCGGTCACCGAACTGATCACTGGTCAGGACCTGGTCGCCTGGCAGCTGATGGTCGCCGAAGGCCGCCCGCTGCCGCTGGCGCAGGACGAGATTGAACTCAACGGCCATGCCATCGAGGTGCGCCTGTACGCCGAAGACCCGGCCAACGGCTTTACTCCACAAACCGGCACCCTGCATCAATTTACCCCGGCCGAAGGTGCCGGCTTGCGCTACGACACCGGCGTGCGCTCCGGCGATGTGGTCAGCCCCCACTACGACCCCATGCTGGCGAAAGTCATTGCCTGGGGCCAGAACCGGGACGAAGCTCGCCGCCGGCTGATCCGGGCCCTGGAAGATACCGCCGTATTTGGTGTGACCACCAACCGGCACTTCCTCAGTCGCATTATTGCCGACGACACCTTCGGTGCCGGTGAAGCCACCACCGCGTTCCTGCAACAGGCGTTCAAGGATGATCCATCCCTGGCGCCCCAGCCGCTCACCATCCGTGAACTGGCCCTGAGCGCCTGCGTTCTCAGCTTAAGCGGCACAGGTCAGGAGGGCTGGAGCAACGCCCCGGCTACGGTCATGCCCATGAAGCTGGAAACTCAGGATGACAGCCTGGAACTGCTGGTCCGCCACAGCGGCCACACACTGCAGGTATCCCACGGCGAAGAACATTACGAGCTGCAGCTGCAAAGCCAGGAACCTGGCCTGCTATGCATTATCGACAATGGGGTTCGTCAGCGGTGCCAATACTACCGGAGCGGAGATTCCCTATATTTGCAGGCATTCGGGCGCTCCTGGTCAGTTCGGGACATCACCCACCAGCCGGCACAGGGTGCCCAAGGCGCCGGCAGTGGCAAGGTACAGGCCAGCATGGACGGCGGCATCATTGATGTGTTGGTGGCCGAAGGGGATCAGGTTGAACAGGGCCAGACTCTGGTCATCCTGGAAGCCATGAAAATGGAGCACCCGGTGAAAGCCGATCGCAGCGGCACCATCGGCCAATTGCTCGCCCGGCAGGGTGATCAGGTTAAACGGGGCCAACTGCTGGTTCAGGTAGAAGCTAACGAGGAGGCCGACGCATGAGCCGACTCCATCAACGCACCGTGTTCATCACCGGCGGCAGCCGGGGCATCGGCCGCGCCATCGCTCTGGCCTGCGCCCGGGAAGGCGCCAATGTGGTGATTGGCGCCAAGACCGATACACCGCATGCGAAACTACCGGGCACCATCCACACCGTGGCGGAGGAAATCCGCAACGCCGGCGGCCAGGCGCTGCCGCTGGTGCTGGACGTGCGGGATGAACGCCAGGTAAGGCAACGAATGGAAGAAGCCGCCAATCATTTCGGCGGCATCGACGTACTGGTGAACAACGCGGGCGCCATCCGGCTGACTGGTGTCGAAAACCTGAAGGTAAGCCGCTACGACCTGATGCACCAGGTCAATGCCCGGGCGGTGTTCACTTGCAGCCAGGCTGCCCTGCCCTGGCTGAAGGAATCCGGTGGCCACATCCTGAGCCTGTCGCCGCCACTGAACCTGAACACCCGGTGGTTTGCCCAGTACGGGCCTTACACCACCACAAAATATGGGATGACCATGCTCAGTATGGGCATGGCCGAGGAATTCCGCCGCTACGGCATTGCCGTGAACTGCCTGTGGCCAAAAACGCTGATCGCCACGGCGGCCATCGAGTACGAAGTGGGCGGGCCGCAACTCATGGCCCAGGGCCGCAAACCGGAGATCATGGCGGATGCGGCCATCAGCATTCTCTCCCGCACCGCAGATGAACTGACGGGGCAGGCGCTGATTGATGAAGAGGTGCTTCGTCAGGATGGCATAGAGGATTTTGAACACTACCGGTACGCACAGGGCGACAAACCGCTACTGCCGGATCTGTTCCTGGATTAGCCGCGGGGCTCTTTGTGTTGCTCCGCGGTTCAAAACCTATAAAGACAATGACGACTGAAACGGAAGCAACATGAGCCAAGACATCGTAACCGCGCGCGACATCCTACGCAGCCTGCCAACGGTCCTGAAAAAATTCCCCTATGTGGCCAAGGGGCTTTATTACTACCGGCTGAAGGACGACAACAAAGACCTGACGCTGGGCCGGCTGGTTGAACGCAACGCCGACAAATACCCCCAACGCCCGGCCATTCTGTTTGATGATCGCACCATTACCTGGTCAGAGCTCGACGCCTGGAGCAACCGGGTTGCCCATTACCTGAAGGACCAGGGGCTGGTGAAGGGCGACGCCATTGCCGTGCTGCTGGATAACCGCCCGGAACTGCTGGCCACCGTGGTTGGCGCCGCCAAGGTCGGCGTGGCCTGCGCCATGCTGAATACCTCACAGAAGGGCAAGGTCCTGGCCCACAGCATCAACCTGATCCAGCCCCGTATGCTGGTGGTGGGCGCTGAACTGGTTGACCACGCCGAGGGCGTGCGTGACGACATCCAGCTACGCCACACCAAGCCCCTGCAGTACCTGGCCGATGCCAATACCCTCAATACGTTTGGTGAAGCACCACAGGGCTACACCAACATGGCGCTCGAAGTCAGCCAGCGGTCTTCCACCCGTCCAATGCTCTCCAACAACGTTACTATGGGCGATACGGCTGTTTATCTGTACACCTCCGGCACCACTGGCTTGCCCAAGGCCGCCCCTGGCTCACATCGCAAGTTTATCCGGGCCTATGGCGGCTTTGGCATGCTGTCCCTCGCCATGGAACCGGAAGACGTTCTCTACTGCACCCTGCCCCTGTATCACGGCACCGCGCTGCTGGTGTGCTGGGGCTCGGTACTGGCCGGCGGCTCCGCCATCGCCCTGCGCCGAAAGTTCTCCGCCAGCGCGTTCTGGGACGACGTCCGGAAATACAACGCCACCACCTTCGGCTACGTCGGTGAACTCTGCCGCTACCTGCTGAACCAGCCCCCCAGCGCACAGGACCGCAACCACCATTTGACAAAAATGATCGGCAATGGCCTGCGCCCGTCGATCTGGACCGAGTTCAAGGAGCGTTTCAGCATCGACAAAGTGGCGGAGCTTTACGCCTCGTCTGAGGGCAACATCGGCTTCAGCAACTTCTTCAACATGGACAACACCGTGGGCTTCTCCACCGCCCCGTACAAGCTGGTGAAATACCATGAGGGCACCCGCGACCCGATCCGAAATAGCAAAGGTCGCCTGGAAGAAGTGAAGAAAGGCCAGCCGGGTTTGCTGATCGGCGAGATCAACAAGAAGTGGGCGTTCGAGGGCTACACCCAAAAAGAGGCCACGGAAAAATCGATCCTTCGTGATGCCTTCAAAAAAGGCGATGCCTGGTTCAACACCGGCGATGTGCTGAAGGAAATCGGCTGCCGGCACCTGCAGTTTGTCGACCGCATGGGCGATACCTTCCGCTGGAAGGGTGAGAATGTTTCCACCACCGAGGTGGAGAACATTATCGACGGCTCCGGCATGGTTCAGGAGGCGATTGTCTACGGCGTGGAAATTCCGAACACCAATGGCAAAGCCGGCATGGTGACGCTGGTGCCGCAGAATCCGGAGGCGTCCTTTGATGCGGACAAGCTATTTGCTTACCTTCAGGACAATTTGCCACCGTATGCGATACCGGTATTCGTGCGGGTAACCCACGCCATCGAGAAGACGGGCACGTTCAAGTACCGGAAGGTGGATGTTCAGAAGCTTGGCTACTCTCTGTCCAGCCCCCATGAGGAAGTTTATGCGTGGCTGCCGGGCGCATCCGGGTATACGCAGCTTACGCCGGAGTTGGTGGCCGATATCGATGCTGGTAGTGTTCGGTTCTGACTTTTGGTGGTGGGGTCTAGTTCGGCCCTAGCCTGTTTGTTTCTGAGTTAGCCGGGTTGGCTTGGGCTTCCAAAAAAACGCTACGAGCACATCCATGTGCGCTTCGTTCGGGCCATCCTTGGCCCTCAAGATTTTTTGGAAGCCCAAGCCAACCCGGCTATTCAAGCATCGAGTAATAGTCTAAAAACACCGCTACTAGTCCAGCTCCTATCCAGGGACTAATGCAGACTACAACCGAACAGTTGAAGGGACGAGTGGGTGGCCCCTCCCAAAAATCTCGGAGGCCATGGATGGCCGGAGCGAAGCGCACATGGATGTGCTCGTAGCGTTTTTTGGGAGGGGCCACCCACTCGTACCCAGCACCTAGCCTAATAGGCTAGGAGCCCAAACCAGACCTAGGAACCAACCCGAAGAACGATCTTGCCAGTAGCACGGCGACCAGTCAGGGCTCCCAGAGCCTCGGCGTACTGGTCGAATTTGAATACCTCGCTGACCTTCGGGTCGATTTTGCCCTCGCTGTACAGCTGCAACAGCTCCATCATGTTCTTCGCACTGGCCTCCGGCTCTCGCTGGGTGAAGCTGCCCCAGAACACCCCGACCACCGAACAGCCCTTCAGCAACGTCAGGTTTGCCGGTACCTTTGGAATATCGCCTGCGGCAAAGCCGATGATCAAGTGGCGGCCGTTCCAGGCCATAGAACGCAGGGCCTGTTCGGTGAAGTCGCCGCCGACCGGGTCGTAGATCACGTCCACACCCTTGCCTTTGGTGAGCTTCTTCACCGCTTCTTTCAGGGATTCTTCAGAGTAGTTGATCAGCTCATCAGCGCCGGCGGCCTTGGCCACCTCCAGCTTTTCGGCTGTGCTGGCCGCCGCGATTACCTTTGCGCCCATGGCCTTGCCTAGTTCAACGGTCGCCAGACCAACACCACCGCTGGCGCCAAGCACCAGCAAGGTCTCGCCAGGCTGAATGTTAGCCCGCTGTTTCAGCGCGTAATAGGAAGTGCCATACACCATCATGAAACCGGCCGCCTGTTCGTAAGGCATGCCGTCTGGAAGGGGCAACAGGTTGGATTCGGGGGCAACCACTTCTTCAGCAAACGCACCCCAGCCTGTGAGGGCCGCTACCCGGTCACCTGGCTTGAAGCGGGTGACTTTCTCGCCCACTTCGAGCACTTCACCCGCCAGCTCGCCGCCCGGTGAGAATGGCATGGGTGGCTGCAGTTGGTATTTGCCCTCTATGATCAGGGTATCCGGGAAGTTGAGGCCCGCGGCCTTCACCCGGATTTTCACGCCCCGGCCCTTGGCCTCCGGGCTTGGGATGTCTTCAATAACCAGGTTTTCGGCAGGTCCGTATTCTTTGCACAGAATGGCTTTCATGATCTCTCCTGATACCTTGGGGCCGATCAGCGTAACTGCAGTGTTCGGGCTCAAGCGGCGTCTTGTTCAGCTTTTTTATTGAATCGCACCAAGCTAAACGCAGTTGCATCATGAAGCAAATCAAGATCGCTTATCGTTTCGTATAAACCACGCTGATTCAGCCCTACAACATAGTCGCGCTGACCGCCAGCGCCACGACCAGGCCCACCGCAGCAACAACCAGCCCGGCTTTAAGGCCTGGTGACAGCGTTTGTGGGGCGGGTGACGTACTGCGGACCGGCTCGTCGTAGTTGACCAGCTTCTGGTCCTGACTGGAGCGGCGGATCAGGTCGATCATTTCTTCACACTGGGTGCTGTCAAAAGCGGATGGATTGAACTCTGGCAAGTGGTGCTTCTGAAGAAATGCCTGAACATCTGCAGAAGCCGGCACGTACTTCATCGACCAGTTTGTGAACGACCGCTCGGCCACCGGCTCCTCGATCAACGTCCGGACATTACGATGCCTTGGGTCCTGAAGAATTCTCTGGTAAGTGTCCCGAACGGCCTCCTCTTCACCCTCCAGATATTGGAAAAAGCGGTTGTCACCGTAATACAGCCCGCCTACAAGCCCTACTTTTCCGTTGTTCCGACGAGACACAAGCAGAATACGGGCAACGTGGGGCTCAACCCCTTTCTCCAGAGGTTTGGCTTCAAAGGTTGCTTCACTGGCGTAGGCAAGGCGAATCAGCGGCATTTATGGTGTACTCCGGATCAATGAAAACAGGGGTCGTTGAACATACGCCATGTCAGGGGCTGGCAGATCACTCTTCAGGTAATTCTGTATCCTGTCTCCGTTCTTCATCATTTCTCGGCACAGGTGGGGTGCCGTCAGGTGAATCCAAGCCCGTTTTCGGCTATCCTTCGCACTCCCGTTTGATCACCCTTGCTTACGTACACTTTCTGCCCCAGAGCCGGCCATGTTCGACATCATCTATACACTGGAAATGATTGGGGTTGTGGCATTTGCCATTTCCGGCATGATTGTCGCTCGTTCGAAGAACATGGACCCCGTGGGCATTTTTGCCATCGGTTTTATTACTGCGCTGGGTGGCGGCACGTTGCGGGATCTGATCATGGATAACCACCCGCTGTACTGGATCAAGCACCAGGAGCAGCCTATCCTGATTCTGGCCATGGCGATTGTATTCAGTTACTGGAGCCGGGCGCACAGCCTCAAGGAATCCCGTATTGTTTTCCCGGATGCCATTGGCCTCGGCATTTTCTCGATTCTCGGCGCCCAGTTGGCGCTGGACCTGGGCCACTCCTGGTTTATCGCTTCCATGCTCGGCGTAATGACGGGCTGCTTCGGCGGCGCACTGCGCGACACTCTGTGCAACGAAGTGCCCTTCATCTTTCGTAAGGATCAGATCTACGCCTCCATCGCATTCGCCGGATGCTGGCTGTACTTTGTGTGCCAGTGGTTCCTGGAAAGCGAGTCTATCGCCCTGACCATCGGCCTGTTGTTCATAGTAACCGTACGCATGCTGGCCGTCCGTTTCGATATCCGGCTACAGCGAGATCACAGCACGGGCTGAACGGTCAATCATTCCCTGGCCTTGGCCTGAGACCCGTGAGCCGGTAAGATTGCCGTTTTTTCACCCAGTTCACGATTTCCGCACGTAAACAGAGTTTCAAACCCCAACCCAGGCATCCCGAGAGGCAGACCCCCGTCATGCTTGAACGACTGTTCCAACTCCAGGCCCACGGCACCAATGTTCGTAAAGAAGTGGTAGCGGGCATTACCACCTTCCTGACCATGGCGTACATCATCGTGGTCAACCCCAGCCTACTGTCCTCCACCGGCATGGATTTCGGTGCGGTGTTTGTTGCGACCTGCCTGGAGGCAGTGATCGGCACTCTGATTATGGGCTTGTGGGCCAACTACCCGATCGCACTGGCCCCGGGCATGGGCCTGAACGCGTTCTTCTCGTTCACAGTGGTAGGCAGCATGGGGTACACCTGGCAGGTGGCCCTGGGCGCGGTATTTCTCTCCGGTTTTCTGTTCTTCCTGCTGAGCATCTTCAAGGTGCGGGAGTGGATCATCAATTCCATTCCCATGTCGCTGCGGTTTGGCATTTCTGCCGGCATTGGCTTCTTCCTGGCCCTGATTGCCCTGAAAAACGCCGGCATTGTGGTTGATCACCCCGCGACGCTGGTCAGCCTGGGTGACGTCATGGTGCCCGAGGCACTGCTTTTCTTCGGTGGTTTTGTCCTGATCTGTGCGCTGTCTTTCCGTCAGATCACCGGTTCTGTGATGATCGGCATTATCGCCATTACCGTGATCGCAATGATGCTGGGCATGGTGGAGTATCAGGGGCTTGTGTCCGCCCCACCAAGCATTGCCCCCACCTTCATGCAACTGGACCTGGCCGGTGCCCTGAACGTAGGCATGATCAGCGTGGTGTTTGCCTTCCTGTTTGTTGACCTGTTCGATACTTCCGGCACCCTTGTGGGCGCTGCGCAGAAAGGTGGCCTGCTAGATAAGGATGGCAAACTGCCGCGCCTGGGCCGGGCCCTGATGTCAGATTCGGTAGCAACCATGGCGGGCTCTGCCCTGGGCACCTCCACCACCACCAGCTATGTGGAATCCACCGCCGGTATCGCGGCAGGTGGCCGCACCGGCCTGACCGCCGTCGTGGTCGCCCTGCTGTTCCTGGCCTGCCTGCTGTTCTCACCCATTGCCAGCGTGATCCCGCCTTACGCAACCGCCCCGGCACTGCTGTACGTAGCCTGCCTGATGGCCAGTGGTCTGAAACTGGTAGACTGGGACGACATCACCGACATCGCACCGGCCATCGTCACCGCCTTGATGATGCCGCTGACGTTTTCTATCGCCCATGGTATTGCCCTCGGCTTTATCACCTACGTGGCAGTCAAGGCCCTGGCCGGCAAATGGTCTGATCTGAACTGGAGCGTCACCACCATCGCCGTTGTCTTCGTTCTGAAATTCATGTTTCTGGATCTGGCGTAAGCCGGGTCCACACAGGTGAGTTATGGATTATTTTTCCGAGAGTATAAAGAAAGCCATCCGCACCGTGCCGGACTGGCCAAAGCCCGGGGTTTCCTTCCGGGATATCACCACGGTTCTGCAAGACAAGACCGCGTTCCGCAAGCTGATTGACGCCTTTGTGCACCGCTACCATGGCCAGCAAATCGACGCCGTGGCCGCGGTGGATGCCCGCGGTTTTATCATCGGCTCGGCCCTGGCCTATGAGCTCAACGCCTCACTGGTACTGGTGCGCAAGAAGGGTAAACTGCCTTTTGATACCCTGGTGGAAGACTACGAGCTGGAATACGGCACGGCGTCGGTGGAGCTGCACAAGGACGCCTTCAAGCCGGGCGATAAAGTGGTGCTGGTAGACGACCTGATTGCCACCGGCGGCACCATGCTGGCCGCAACCCGACTGATTCGGCGCATTGGCGCGGAAATCGTGGAAGTAGCCGCCATGATCGACCTGCCAGACCTGGGCGGTTCGCGCAAGCTGCAGGAAGACGGCCTGCAGGTTTATACTGTGTGTTCGTTCGAGGGAGAATAACCACCGTTAAAGGAGGCGACCATGCCCGATTATCAACATCACTGGAAAGATGGCACACCGGTTCATCTACCCCTGGGCAAAATCGTGTGCATTGGTCGCAACTACGCTGAGCACGCGCGGGAACTGAATAACCCGGTGCCCGACGAGCCGTTGCTGTTCATCAAACCGTCAACGGCAGCGGTACATATTACCCGCCCTCTGGACTTCCCCCGCAACCAGGGCGAAGTCCACTTTGAAACCGAACTGGCCGTGCTCATCGGCCGGCCGCTCACCAACGCTTCTGCCAGCGAAGCCGAGGGTGCCATTCTGGGCTACGGCCTGGCGCTGGACCTGACGCTGCGGGATGTACAAAGCAAGCTCAAGGAGAAAGGCCAGCCCTGGGAGCGGGCCAAGGCCTTTGACGGCGCCTGCCCGCTCTCCCCGTTTGTGGCTGCCGACAAGCTTCCCAAAGGCAATATCCGTTTCACTCTGGACATAAACGGACAACGCCAACAGACCGGCGACACCCGTGATATGCTGAACCCCATTGTGCCGCTGATCGCCCACATGAGCAGCCAGTTCACCCTGCAGCCCGGAGACGTGGTGCTGACCGGAACTCCCAAAGGCGTCGGGCCACTGGTCTCCGGCCAGACCCTGTCGCTGGAACTGGAAGATGTGCTGTTTGTGGAGACAACAGTGGTCTGATTTGCCCGCCTGAACGCATATTCAGGCGAACCACGCGTTTCAGGGAAACAGACAGGACCATGGCGAAGAAACCGGTTACGTCCCGTACAGGACGCTTCTTCAAACTCGCAGGCATGACAGCCTCCGTGGCGGGCCAGTACGCGGGCCAAAGGGCCCGGCGCATGTTCCGCACGGTCGACGACGAAGGCGCTCGTAGCGAAAGTTACACCCGTATGGCCGGCGAGATTGCCGACACCTTGGGTGAACTCAAGGGTGCAGTGATGAAGGTGGGGCAAATTGCGTCCCAGACCCAGGACTTCCTGCCCAAAGAGTTTTCCCAGGCTCTGGAAAAGCTCCAGAAAGAAGCCCCACCCATGCCTTTCGATGTCATTCTTGCGCAGGTGGAGAGCGAGCTGGGCAAACCGGTGGGCGAACTGTTCGAGTACCTGCAGGAAACCCCCTACGCATCCGCCTCCATCGGCCAGGTACATCGTGCTCGGCTGCACGACGGCACCGATGTGATCGTCAAGGTGCAGTACCCCGGCGTTGACGAATCCTGCGACTCCGACCTGAAACAGCTACGCCTGGCCCTGAAGCTGGGCGGCCTGCTGAAAATGCCCAAGGAGACCGTAGACCAGCTGTTCGGCGAAATCCGCCTGCGCCTGAAAGAAGAACTGGACTACGAAAACGAAGCCCGCAATCTCAAACTCTTTCACGAATTCCACAAAGACCAGCCCTGGGTGGTTATTCCGGAGGTGGTCGACAGCCACTCCACCCAGCGGGTACTGACCCTGGAACTGGTGGAAGGCGACCATGTCAGCCAGGTGACCCCGGAACGCTACAGCCAGGAAACCCTCAACGACATCGGCCACCGCATCTTCACCATCATGGCCGACCAACTGTTCCGCTTCCAGTGCATCCACGGCGACCCACACGCCGGCAACTTCGCCTACCGGCCGGACGGCACTATCATCATGTATGACTTCGGGTGTGTGAAAAAACTGAAGCCGGAGATTGTGGAGGCGTACCGTAAGGCCTTGATTGCAGCGTTGGATGAAGACTATCAGGCCCTGGACCAATACTTGATCGATCTTGGCGCCAGGGTTGATAACCAGCCAGCAGTAGACGAAGCCTACTACGCTATGTGGCGGGACATCCTGATCATTCCGTTCCTGAATGATGAACCCTATGACTTTGCCGAGGCCGACATCCACAAGCACGTAGCGGCAAAAACCAGCACCGTGTTCAAATACCTGGATTACTTCAAGCCGCCCGTGGAGAGCATCTTTATAGACCGGATGATTGCGGGGCATTACTGGATGTTGAAACGGCTGGGTGTGCAGGCCGCATTTAGAAATGAACTGGAGAAATACCTCCGAAGTTGAGGCCAGAGCCCTGTCGGGGAGGGCCAACTATCGAGCGCAGCGCTGCTATGGGGAAGGCTTTCCAAAACACGCTCCTTCGGCACATCCCTGTGACGCTTGGGCTCCGCCATCCATGGCTCCGCACAGTTTTGGAAAGCCTTCCCCATAGCAGCACTCCCAACATGGGTGCTAGCCCAACATCGTGACCCACTCACTCAAGCCATCACTCGCACCTTTACGAATGACCCTTGCCCTGGAAACCGAGGCCGGCTCGCCGGGATCAATCACGGTGATGGGCACATCGATGTCGACCTCGTAAACCAGTCCGGCAGCCGGGTAGACCTGTAGGGATGTCCCAACAATAAGCAGACGGTCAGCAGTACGAACCACCTCAGCGGCCGCATCCAGCATCGGCACTTCCTCACCGAACCAGACAATATGCGGCCGCAGCTGGGTGCCGCGTTCGCATACATCGCCGGGGTGAATTTCCTTGTAGCCGATGTCGTAAATCAGCTCAGGAAAACCAGAGCTGCGGGCCTTGGTGAGTTCGCCGTGAAGGTGTAGCACGTTGGTGGAGCCGCCCCGCTCGTGCAGGTCATCCACGTTCTGGGTAACCACCGTGACGCGGTAGCGGCTTTCCAGCTCGGCCAGCAGGCGATGGGCAGGATTGGGCTGGGCAGATTCCAGCTGGTGCCGTCGCTCATTGTAGAAACGCAGCACCAGTTCCTGATTACGGGCAAAGGCCTCCGGCGTGGCCACGTCGTACACGCTGTGTTGCTCCCACAGGCCGCCGCTGTCGCGGAAGGTGGAGAGACCGCTTTCAGCGCTGATACCAGCGCCGGTGAGCACGACTATGTGTTCCTGCACTCGCCGAAAACCTCGCCTTCAACGAACCCGGATCAATCGAAAATCTTGCCCGGGTTCATGATGCCATTGGGATCGAACACCTGCTTGATGCCTCGCAAATAAGCAATTTCCGCTTCGCTGCGGGTGTACTGCAGGTAGGGCTTCTTGGTCATGCCCACACCGTGTTCGGCGGACACACTGCCCTGATAGCGTTCGACGATCTCAAACACCCACTTGTTCACCTGCTGGCATTTCTCGAAGAAATCCTCGTTAGCCATACCTTCAGGCTTGAGAATGTTCAGATGCAGATTGCCGTCACCAATATGACCGAACCAGATGATCTCGAAGTCCGGGTAGTGATCGGTAACCACGCTTTCGATTTCCTGCAGGAAACCCGGCACTTTTGACACCACCACGGAAATGTCATTCTTGTAGGGGGTACGCGGGGCAATCGACTCGGAAATCCGCTCCCGCAGCTGCCACAGGTTCTGGGCCTGGGTTTCGCTCTGGCTGATCACGCCATCCAGCACCCAGCCTTCCTCTACGCAGTGCTCGAACAGCGCCATGGCGTCGTCCATCACCTGGTCAGAGACTGCCTCGAACTCCAGCAGTGCGTAATAAGGCGCTTCTGTTTCAAACGGAGCCTGCACCTGGCCGTGAGCCAGAACGTGGCCCATGGCCTGATGGGAGAAGAACTCGTAGGCGGTCAGGTCCAGCTTGCTCTGGAACTTCTGCAGCACATCCATGGTGTTGGTCAGGTCGCCCAGCCCCAGCACCAGCACCGTCAGGTTGTCTGGCTGGCGGGTGAGCTTCATGGTGGCTTCGGTAATAAAGCCCAGGGTACCCTCGGCACCGATAAACAGATGGCGCAGGTCGTAGCCGGTGTTGTTCTTTTCCAGGTCCTTGTTCAGGTCCAGGATATCGCCCTTTCCGGTGACCACTTTCAGGCCGGCCACCCAGTCGCGGCTCATGCCGTAGCGGATCACCTTGATGCCACCGGCATTGGTGGACAGGTTGCCGCCGAGCTGGCTGGAACCCGCTGAGGCAAAATCCACCGGGTAGTACAGGCCGTTTTCTTCGGCAAAATTTTGCAACTGTTCAGTTACCACCCCAGCCTGGCAACGCACAATGCGGTCGCTGGCGTTGAAATCCAGAATCTGGTTCATGTTGTCGAACGCGACGACCACCTCACCGTTCGCCGCCACCGCACCGGCACTCAAACCCGTGCGTCCGCCTGAGGGCACCAGCGCTATCTGGTTATCATTGGCAAACTTCACCAGCGCCTGCACCTGCTCAGTGCTCTTGGGCAGAACAATTGCCAATGGTTTGGGGGGATAGATCTTGGTCCAGTCCTTGCCGTAGGTGTCCAGGTCGGCCGGGTCCGTCAGCACTTTTCCCGGTGCGTCACCGGCGGCTACCAGCTCTTTCAGGGAAGCAATGATCTGTTCGGAATTCATGGATGCGTCAGTCTCGTCAGGTTTGGGCCGGGCCTGTGGTTCGGCGATTCGCAAGGAATTGATTCAGGCAAACCGGCGCGCTGTGAAAAGTTCCTTTTATGGTATCATACCGCCCCTGTTCTGTGAGCTGGGTTGACGATCCCCGGCCGCGGTCATTTCACGTGACGAAAGGTTCGGAAGCAAGCCCATGTCAAATACGTCTCTCGAAAAGAGCAAAATCCGGATCCTGCTGCTGGAAGGCGTGCATCAATCCGCCATTGATACCCTGAACGCTGCGGGTTACACCAACATTGAGTACCTGTCCCATTCCCTGGGCGAGGAAGAGCTGATCGAGAAGATTGCCGATGCGCACTTCGTCGGTATTCGCTCCCGCACCCAGTTGACCGAGAAGGTATTTGACGCCGCCAAAAAGCTGGTGGCCGTGGGCTGTTTCTGTATTGGCACCAACCAGGTCGACCTGCAAGCCGCCACCCGCCGTGGTGTTGCGGTATTCAACGCACCGTTTTCCAACACTCGCTCCGTCGCCGAGCTGGTATTGGCCCAGGCCATCCTGCTGCTGCGCGGCGTGCCTGAGAAGAGCGCCAAGGCGCACCGGGGCGAATGGCTGAAATCCGCCAAGAACAGCTACGAAATCCGTGGCAAGAAGCTTGGCATCATCGGCTACGGCAATATCGGTACCCAGTTCAGTGTTCTGGCCGAAGGCTTGGGCATGGATGTGTACTTCTACGATGTGGTCTCCAAGCTGTCGATTGGTAATGCCACCCAGGTAGGCACCCTGCAGGAACTGCTGAACATCGCAGACGTGGTTTCCCTGCACGTACCGGAAACGCCGGCCACCAAGTACATGTTCAAGGCCGAGCAGTTCGCCCAGATGAAGCCTGGCTCCATCCTGATGAACGCATCCCGGGGCACCGTGGTCGACATCGACGCCCTGGCCGACGCCCTCCGTTCCGGCAAGCTGCTGGGTGCTGCGGTAGACGTGTTCCCGGTTGAGCCGAAGTCCAACGATGAAGAGTTCATCTCTCCGCTGCGCGAGTTCGACAACTGCATCCTGACCCCGCACGTGGGCGGTTCTACCATTGAGGCCCAGGAAAACATTGGTCGCGAAGTAGCCGAAAAGCTGGCCATGTACAGCGATAACGGCACCTCCGTCTCCTCTGTGAACTTCCCGGAAGTGGCCCTGCCGTCGCACCCGAACCAGCACCGCCTGCTGCACATCCACGAAAACGTGCCAGGCGTGATGTCCGAGATCAACCAGGTATTCTCCGAGAACGGCATCAACGTGTGTGGCCAGTACCTGCAAACCAAGGAAGACATCGGCTATGTGGTTATTGATGTCGACAAGGCCTACGGCGAACTGGCGCTGGAAAAACTGCGCCAGGTGAAAGGCACTATCCGTTGTCGGGTACTGTTCTGAGCGCAGTGCTTACGCTAAAAAACCGGGGCCTGGCTCCGGTTTTTTTATGCCATTTCGGGCCACAATACCCCGAATCAAGGTGACTTCAACAAAACTTAATCCTGATGCCCTTGAGTTTCCAGCACCCGAGGCCATGCTGGTAGGTACCACTCATTGAAACGGTCGTGGTAAATGCCCGGCCCGACAGGAGAGTTAGCTATGTCATTGAAGGATTCTTTGCAGCGAAAACTGGAAACCCAGACCGAGCACTGGAGCAAACAGATCGAAAGTCTGAGAGCTGAGGCCAATGAGAAAATTGCCAAAGCAAAGGACGAAGAAGCTGAGGCCAAGATTCAGAGGGACTTCTCAGAACGCATCCAGGCCATGGAAGACCAGATTGAAACGGCCCGAACCAAGCTGGGCGAGCTGAAGGAGTCTGGCGAGAACCAGCTGGATGAACTCAAAAAACGCATTGATGAGTGGCTGCCCAGTAACACCAACTGATGCCACACCTGCCAACACGGCAAACAAAAAGCCCCGGTCTTTGCAGCCGGGGCTTTTTCATTGGGCGATGGCAAAACCCGGCCGGGCTTTACTGCATCGGCACCAGAGTCAACTCAACACGACGGTTCTGCTCACGGCCAGAAGCGGTGTCGTTGGAGGCGATCGGGTAACGCTGGCCATAGCCCACAGCGCGGGTCCGGCGCGGCTCAATACCCTGATTCAGCAGGAAGTCACGAACGGATGACGCGCGGCGCTCTGACAACAGCTGGTTGTAGTTTTCAGATCCTGTGCTGTCGGTGTGGCCTTCGATCTGGATAATTGTCTTGTCGAATTCCTTGAGCACCAGACCCACGGATTCCAGGGTGTCGTTGAAGCCAGGGCGGATGGTGGACTGGTTGGTATCGAAAGTGATGTTGCCAGGCATGATCAATTCAATCTGGTCACCGTTACGAACCACCCGAACGCCAGTGCCTTCCAGCTTATGACGCAGCTCGGCTTCCTGACGATCCATATAGTAGCCGATACCGCCACCAATAGCAGCACCACCGGCGGCGCCGATCAGGGCACCCTTGCCACGGTCGCTGCGGCTGGAGGTAGCAGCACCCACAGCAGCACCACCGATAGCACCAATAATACTGCCCTTGGTGGCACTGGAGGTCTTCTCCTCACCAGTGTAAGGGTCGTAAGTCATACAGCCACTGAGGCCAACGGTTGCCACTGCAAAGGCAAGAATGGTCTTTTTCACTGCTATCTCCTGCTTCAGTTCCTGACTGGCGGCCACCAAGTGGCGCAAACCAATGTGTTATTCCGCGAACGTATCAATAATGGTGTTAAACACTGTCGCCTGCAAATCCTGCGCTTCGTTTACCAGATGATGACGCCCATCCGGGATTCTTTGTTCCCTTACTGAGGCAAATTTATTCCGGATAATCCGCAAATTGTGCTGCCAGTCCACGGTCAGATCCTTTTCCCCCTGGACCACCGTCACCGGAAAATCCACCGGCCGTGCCGATTCTATATGTGGCACCCATTTACGCAGGGCCGTCACCCAATCCACATGCACGGCCCTGGCCTGGAGGGGATCATGCTCCCGCAGAAAGTCCAGAAAGCGCGCGTTGCCACTGTTGGCTCCGAACACCCTCCGCCAGCGGGTCAGGAACGGCTTGACCAGACTGTGCAGAATCTTGGCGCCCAACCACCCCATGGGACGAACCAGTGGCGCCAGCAACACCACCCTGCGGAAATCCGAGGTTTCCCGGTTATGGTGATTCGATAACAGGTAGTCGATCAGAATCGCCCCACCCGTACTCTGTCCTACCGCAAACCAGGGGCCGCGGATTTTATCCCGCACATGGGCCATCACCTCCGACAACACCGCCTGGTACTCCAGAAAGCTACCTATGGCTGCCGGCGTACCGCTGGACAACCCGTGCCCGGGCTGATCGTAGGCCAAGACATCAAAACCGGCCCCAAGGCAGCGGTCAATCAGCTGCGTGTACAGCCCCACATGATCAAAGTAACCATGCAGAATGAACACCGTGCCTTTGGGGGCAGACGACTCCGGCAGCCGGAAATAATGAACCATGACCTCATGCCGCTCAGCCTTGATGTAACCCTGATGGTAGGCCACCTCCGGATGCTCTACCCACAAGTCCAAGCCATAAAAACGGCAGTAGGCCTCCATCTCGACACTGAGTTCACGGTTGATGGCCGGATCAAAGGGTTCCAGACGATCCAGCAAAGAATGTCTGTCCCAGTTCGGAATTTCTATGGTATCTGTTTTCCAGTACACGTAGAGTTAAACGCCTGTCATGAATCGAGAATTGTTCGACATCCTAACGCATTCACGAGGGAGAACACAGATGTTCCAGCCGCTTCTTGAAGCCGGGCTGCGCCAGACAATGCAGCGCTTGGTCCGCCCGATGCTCTCGAATGCTGTACCCCTGAAACTACAACGCCAGCTGATTCGCCAGGCCTACCGGTCGTCCGTACCGCCACGCAGCGCCCGGTTTGTCCGGGACGACCTGGGCGATGTTCCCGTGGTGCGAACCACGGCAACAGCAACGCCATCCGGAACGATCCTCTACCTCCACGGCGGCGGCTACATCATTGGCTCTGCCAGCACCCATCGGGGTATCACCGGGCATCTGGCCAAACTGTCCGGGTGCGAAGTGATTACCCCCGATTACCGCCTGGCTCCGGAACATCCGTTCCCGGCAGCGCTGGATGATGCCGAATCCGTTTACCTGGCGCTGATCAGCCAGGGACTGTCGGCCAATAGCCTTGCCTTGGCCGGTGATTCGGCCGGCGGCGGATTATCCATCGCTCTGGCGATGAAATTGCGTGACCACAAACACCCGCTTCCCTCCTCAATCACGTGTTTCTCGCCTTGGGTCGATCTCAGCCAGGGCGCGCTCTATCAGCCGGAGCGCGAGCCGGTGTTGCAGGAAAGCTGGACCGCCAATGCCGCCCGAATGTACGCCGGTGACACACCGCTGACCACGCCACTGGTATCGCCGGTGTATGGCCAGTTGGATAACTTGCCACCGTTACTGATCCAGGTTGGCAGCGAGGAAATCCTGCTGAACGATGCTACCCGGCTGGCAGATGTCGCCAAGCGAGATGGCGTAGCAACCCGTCTGGAGATCTACAATAACCTGTGGCACGTGTTTCAGGTCCATTGCGGCCAACTGGACCGCGCCACCGAGGCCGTGCAGGTTGCCGCCGACCATGTCAGGACCCATCTGGCAAGCTGAGAGCACCTCTGATAAGCGCTTCTTTACGGGCTTTGGACCAGCGTTTGACCTGCCATTCCAGTTGCGAGGCCCGGCTACGGTTGCCGACCGATGCCTGGAATGCCAGAGTCAAAGGCCCTTTGCCCCGCAGGCTGCGGGCCCCTTTGGGGGCCCCGGCCTGATGCTCTGAGAAGCGGCGTTCCACGTCTGTGGTAATGCCGGTATACAGGCTGCCGGTTCTGGTGCGAACCAGATAGAGGTACCAGCCCTCATCCATGGTCGAGCCCCCGCTGTCTAACCCGAACCTTCTGCTGCTGCAACCACAACCCGGCCATGATCAGCGTCAGCCCGACGTAGGTAGACGGCATGATGGTTTCGCCGAGGATGAAGTAGATAAATACCAATGACAGAAACGGTGAGATGAAGATCAGGTTGCTGACCTTCGCCGTGTTCTCAGCCTTTTTCATAGCCTGGGACCAGAGCACAAAGGCAATTCCCATCTCGAATACACCAACATAGACCGCCGCTGTCAGGGACCCGCCCAGTGGCAAGTCGAGCCCCACCGTGTACCAGCACGCCAGGGTTATGAACGGCAAGCCGAACAGGAAATTCAGAAACAGGCCAACCACCGGATCACGGGTGTCGCGAGTGGCAATAATCCAGTAGCTGGCCCACACCAGGGTGCTACCCAACGCGAAGGCGACGCCCAGCGGGTCTGAAAAGCTGAGGCTGGTGACCGCGCCCCGGGTAGCAATGACCACCACGCCGGCATAACAAACCAGACCAGCAAGGATGTCGATGCGGCGCAGTTTTTGGCCCAGAAAGGGCACCGAAAGATAAGCAAGCACCAGCGCCCAGGTGTAGTTGAGCGGCTGCGCCTCCTGGGCGGGCAGGCGGTCAAAGGCGCCGAACAGGAGGAAATAGTACAGGCACGGATTGATCAACCCCATCCCGATGGACTGAAGGTACTGCCGGCGGGATAGCCCAAACACCAGACGCCAACGGCCCTGGGCCATCAGGATTCCACCCATGACCAATACTGAAGCGGCGCAAGCCACCAGCAACATCTGCACCGGAGCCAGCTCGGCCAGGGCCAGTTTGAAGGCGGTTGCCACAGTTGACCAAAGCAGCACTGTCGCCAGACCATAGAGCATGGCCTGTTTCTGATTAGTCATTGGCCGACCCTGTTTCCGTCTCCAGCCAACGGTAGAGTGTGCGGCGGTTGATACCGAGAATCTGTGCCGCCCGGCGTTTATTGCCATCCACCGCCGCCATCACCCGGCGCACATAGTCCTGCTGTAAGGCCTCCAGCGTTGGCCACTCTGACAGATTGACCGAACCCGGTGCCGCCAAAGGCTGGGGAGAGACCCCCTGACGCTTTCGGATGCGCTCCGGCAAATGCTCCGGTTGAATGGTATCGCCCTCGCAGAAGGTAACCGCCCGCTCAACGGCACTGGACAACTCCCGAACGTTACCAGGGAACGGATAGTCCCGAAGCACTCGAAGGGTCACATCACTGAGTTTGATAAACCCCCGGTTGTGGCGGCGGCAGGCTTCCTTGAGGAAATGCATGGCCAGCAATTCAACATCCTCACCCCGTTCCCGAAGTGGCGGAATACCGAGAGACAGGGTTTCCAGGCGATAGTACAGATCCTCCCGGAACTCCCCCTGCTCCACCGCCTTCATAAGATCAACGTGGGTGGCGGCGAGAATCCGCACATCCACGGTTTCCTCATGATCAGAGCCGACCGGCTTGATGGAGCCTTCCTGAAGCACCCGTAGCAGCTTGGCCTGCAGAGCCAGGGGCATCTCACCAATCTCGTCCAGCAACAAGGTGCCACCACTGGCTTCCGCAAACAGCCCCTTGCGCCCCTGTCTGGCGCCGGTAAAGGCGCCGGCTTCATGGCCAAAGAATTCACTTTCCATCAGGTCCGGCGGAATGCCCGCACAGTTTACGGCCAGGAACGCCTGCCCGGCCCGATCACTCTGCTGGTGCACTGCCCGGGCCACCAGCTCCTTGCCGGTCCCGCTTTCACCGTTGATCAGAACCGCCGCCTGGCTACGGGCCACCTGCCGGATTTCGGTGCGCAAGCGCGCCATGGCCGGACTGTCGCCCACCAGGCCCAGGTTATTTCCACCATTCTGACTGGCCTGAATCTCCGCCAACTGCCGGTTGATGTCCGCCTGGGCCAACAGCCGCTTTATCTTGAGCCTCAGGTGGTCCGTCGAAAGTGGCTTGGTCAGAAAATCATCGGCACCGGCTTTCAGTGCATCCACCGCCTGATCGACCGTGCCAAAGGCGGTAATCACGATAAAGGGAATGCCCGGATGCTCTGCCTGCTGAAACGACAGCACCTGCAGGCCGTCGCCATCCGGCAGTCGCAGGTCCGAGACGATCAGGCTTGGCCGTTGTTCCCGCAGCTGCTGCCGGGCCTCATCAACGGTCCCGGCCCGGAGCATGGTGTAACCGTCCATCTCCAGCTCTTCGGCCAGCAACTGGCCCAGGCTCTGGTCATCCTCAACCAGTAGTATGGTTGCTACCGAATCACTCATACGCCGGTCTCCCTGGGAAAATACAGACTCATTCGACACCCGCCCAGGCTACTCTCCTCCACACCCACACGACCTCCATGTTCCTTTATGACGCTGTTCACAACGGCCAGCCCCAGGCCGGTGCCCTCGCCGGCGGGACGGGTACTGTAGAAGGGCTCGAAGATCTTGTCCCTATCCTCAGGCGCAATACCCGGCCCGTCATCCTCTATCCGGATTTCCCAGCAATCATCGGACTGATGGGCCGTTACCCTTAGCCGGCTGCGGGCAGACTGGCAGCCATTACGGATAACATTCAGGCAGGCGAGGCCAACCCGTAGCGGCTCAGCCCGGGTGGGCATGGATTGATCAATGCCTTGGGTCTCAAGCTGACAACGACTGCACCGTTCGTCTTCGGATGCGCGGGCCAGAACGTCTCGCAGAACATCAGACAGGTCCAGTGGTCGCCTGGAGTCTGGCACGTGCCGGAAACAGTCCAGTAATTGCTGAATGATGGTGGTCATCCGCTGCACCTGGTGCTCAATATCCTTAAGGTGCCGCTGTTGATCGTCCGGCAGCCCCGCCCTGGCGAGTATCCGGGCACGGCCCTGAATCACATTCAGCGGCGCCCCCAACTCATGGGCAACCCCGCCGGCGACGCGGCCAATCATGGCCACCTTCTCCTGGTACTCCAGTTGTTCGGCCAGCGCTCTTTCCCGGGCAATCCGGTCTTCGATCTCGGCCTCGGCATCGCCCATGCGCCGGCCCATATCCCGAATACCCCGATGAATCTGTCGCAACTCCCGAGGGCCGGCCGCAGGGGTCGCCAGAAGCCAACGGCCAGGCGCCAGTTTATCCATGTTCTCCATCAATCCATTCACGTGGCGCCCCACAGTACGGTAATGCCCCAGCACCACCACCAGGATGATGGTCATAGCCAGCACAGACCAGATCCCCACCGCCCACCAGCGGCTGGAGGCCACCAGGTCGTGGAAGTCACTGCGCTGCCTGGTCACCTGTAGCAGCCCCTGAATGCGGCCGTCTTCGCCGACCAGTGGCGTGAACTGCGAAAACACCGATTCGCCATCAACCCGCCGGAAAGCACCACCCAGCTCGCCACTGGCGATCACCCGCTCGGCACTCACGCTGTTGGTGACGTCAGAATCCGCGACACCCAGGCTGGCCACCCGGTTACCTTCCTCATCAAAGACAGACGCTCCGGAAATCCGGCCGATCTGGAAGATGGATTTGAGGGATTCCCCAAGCACCAGCTCGTCTTGCTCGACCAGGGCATTGGACAGGGGGCCGCTGACCGCCCTGGCAACCAGCTCGAGGTCTTCACGAAGGCGCTCATTCAATGCTTTTTCGACCGCGCCCAGGCCGATGTATATCGCAATACCGCTGAACATCAGCAGCGGAACCACGATGCTCAGAACCAGCGTCAGCTGCAGCGAACGAAACAGGTCACCAATTCGGCGGCCAAGGGAAGCCATGAGCGATTCCTATGTAGAAGTGTCACAGCATTTGTGCCACATGTGGCATTTCGCCACAACCTGGATTACCCGAACGTAATGCTGGGATCAACTCAAGCTGCTGTTTTTATTGACTTTATATTTATTTTCGAAAGTTGGCACAGCACTTGTTAAGTCTATTGTGTGTTTCACAAACCGGCAGAACTTCTCAAATTTCTGCCAAACCTCAAGGAGCTTGTTTATGAATAAACTGCTGATTTCCATTACCGCTTCCCTGGCCATGCTCGCGGCTGCACCTGCCATTGCCCAGCAAGATGCTCAGCAAGGCGCTGAATACGTAGACCCAGCGGCCCAGAATGCTCAGGATGCCAACTACAGCGATTCCGAGCTGCAGCAGTTCGTGGAAGCGCAATCCGGCGTAATGGAAGTTCGTGAGGACTACATTGCCAAGATTGAAGCGGCCGATTCCCAGCAAGAGGCCCAGGAACTGCAAATGGAAGCCAACGACAAGATGGTGGGAGTGATCGAGGAAGTCGGCATGGATATTCCGACCTATAACGCCATCGCAACGGCTTACAGCAGCAACCCGGAAGTACGTAACCGCGTTGACTCAATGATGTAAACGAACCCTGCAAACCGGTTCGTCCTTCAGCCCCGCCCCAGGCGGGGCTTTTTATTTCCTGCCCGGTGATATTGCCCCCCTCCGGATCTGCCTCCTGAGCTATCTTGTGGTACCTTTTCCGTCAGGAGAAACCGACAGCTTTTCATCTTTCCGGACCGGAGTCCGCCCGCTATGATCAAAAACCACGTCCGCCACTGGCTGGCACTGGCCGCCTGCACCGCGATGCTTTCCGGATGTTCCGACGACCCGTCACCCGGCGACCAAAGCAGCCAGCAAACCATCTCGGAGAAATATCCGATTACCTGGCGCTTTGCCCTGGAGGAAATCGAGGGGAGCGTGCAGCATCAGTACGCGGAGACGTTCCGGGCTTACATTGAGGAACTTTCCGACGGCCGCATTGAAGTGGATGTTTTTCCCTATGGTTCTCTGGGAACATCCACCCAGCTCACCGAGCTGGCCCGCAATGGCTCGGTGAACCTGGCCTTTGCCTCACCCGGCCACCTGGCCGACACGGTTCCGGAATCTGGCATTTTCAACCTGCACTTTCTTATGCCCGAGCAACCGAAAGCCGCGCGGCAGTTGCTGGAAGATCCGGAGTTGATCTCACAGTTCCAGCAGCCCTACCAGCAAACCGGCCTGCAATTACTGGGCTTTATTTCGGAAGGCTGGATGACCTGGACCGCCAATCAGCCCCTGCGCTCGCCAGACGACTTCCAGGGCCTGCGCATCCGTACGATGACGTCAAACATGGCTGCCGAGGCTTACCGTGCGTACGGGGCGGAGCCGGTTCAGACGCCCTATTCCCAAGTCTACAGTGACCTTCAGCTACGCAAGATCGACGGCCAGACCAACCCGGTGTTTGCCATTGAGGAAATGGACTTCCACGAGGTGCAGACCACCCTCACCATGGCACAGGCGTCCTATTTTGTCGCCTCGATCGTGTCTAATCAGCAGTGGTACAACAACCTGCCCGAACAGGAACGCACCTGGCTGAACGAGGCGGTGCGCGATCTGGCGGAGTTCGCCTGGGACAGCCAGGAAGCCCTTAATCAGCAGCGACTGGAGCGCATGGTGGAAACCGGCGGAATTCAGTTAATCCGGCTTAACCAGGAGGAGCGGGAACGATTCCGGCAAGCCAGCCTGCCGGTACGGGACAAATACCTTGAACAGACCGGTGAAACCGGCCGGGCCCTGCTGGAATTTGTGGACGAATGGACGCAGCCCTAGGCTGCGCCTGTCACCCGCTTTGATACCATCCGAACGCCTTCCCGGGCACAGACATCGGCCGCCCTTGCGGTCAGGTCCGAGATAAACCGGCTCTGCTCCCTGGGCTCCAATGGGTAGGCCTTGAGGCGATAGCGCATGGCGTCGTCAGTGGCGGAAACGGTCACAATCACCGGCTGATAGGTTTTGGTCAACGGGCAGGTAAACACCACGTCCCGAAACAGCTGCTGCATCCGCGCCACGTTGTGGTTTGGGTCCAGGTGCAGCTCAGCCACACACATCAGGTTGTCGGTGCCGTCATTGCCGTTCGCCAGCAGGGTATTCCACAACAGGCTGTGGGGAATCACGATCACGGCGTCATCCAGGGTGACAATCTCCGCTGCCCGAGTACCGATCGACCTCACCTCACCGTACCGACCGTTCACCTCAATCCAGTCCCCCGGGCGATAAGGCATCTCATAGAGGGTCACAATGCCCGCGATCAGACTGTTGGCGTAATCCTTGAAGGCAAACCCCAGCGCCAGGCCCAGGGCCCCGAAAATTGCCACCATGTTCTCAAAAGACGGCTCCACCAGGATGGGCACCACCGTCACAATGGTCAGCACAATAATCAGTAACCGCAGAAGCGGTACTGACGCCAGCAGGTAAAGCCTGAGTTTGCCCCCGAGCTTCCCCGCGAGGGCCGGGAGCAGCTTCTGCACCAGCATGATCACTAAAGATGCCAGTATCACCACCATCAATGCATTCAGCAACGCGTCAGTAGTGATCGAAGCAAATGTTTCCTTGAAACCGAAATCGCCCATCGAGATCTCCTAGAAACCATCCACGGGATAGCCCCGGGCCTGAAGGTTCTTGCGAACGGCGGAGTACCCCAGTGGGGTGACCCGATACACATCCGATTCGGGTGCTCGGCCAACCAGCTCGGACCGGATTAGCCGGTCCAGAGTCAAGGCAATATCCTGTTTCTGTAGCCCGGTCACCAATGCCACCTGCTCGGTATCAAGGCCGTCGTGCAACAACAAGGCATGCAGAATGTGGCTCGGCTGTCGCCCGGCACTTGCAGGCACCGAGGGCAGGCTGATCTGATCCAGCGGAGCAACCCAGCACCGACGCCCGGCCAGCCGGACAACTTCCTTGCCCGAGTCTTCATCGTCTTTCTCAGGCCGGGCCCGCAAGGTACGTTGCCAGATGGCGAGCGCAACGCCCCGGTTGCCCCGAGCAAGGGTTGCCAGGTCCTGGTTAAAGCTGCTGTATTTCAGGTCAGAGTCCTGCCCGGGTGCCGGCAGAACATACAACCCATCGCGGGTCATTCTGGCAGTAACCTGCTGCTCTCCCTGGCCGGACGCCAGGTAATCCAGCCACCGGGTCAATTGCTCACCAGTCAGCGGCGCCAGGGTGTATGGTGCCAGGCTGAGCTCCGGTGAATACTGGCGCCAGAACTGCCAGCACCAGCTGGAACAGCCAACCATGCCATTACCGGCATGGTCCAGCGCGATGCGAGCGAAGAGTTCCCGAAGCAGATTCAGCCCGCCCGGATGCCTGAGCCAGAAATCCGCAAGTTCCGGAATCACCCAGTCGCCGCCGGACAGTTGTTCATCCCACCAGGCGCCAGCGTCCTGCTCTGTCATCAATAGGTTATCCGGAGGTGTCAGCACTCTCCGGGACAGGCAGCGCAGGGCTTCCTTCACCCCGGAAAACGGAGGCGCCACCACAAAGTTCACCTCACGATGGCTGGCTCCGTCACGGTGTAGCTGATCGAACTGGTCCACCAATACCTGCGCCAGCAATGCGGCATCCGGTTCCGGTGCAAACTCCTTCAGCCGATCCCCAGACAGCATCGGCAGATCATCCAGGCTCTGGAATGCCTGCTCCTCCGGGCTGATACCGGCTCTCAACTGGTCAAGAATGTCCCGAAAGGCGCCGCGGATGGTTTTCTGAACCGAGGTCTCAGGGGTTTTCCATTGGTCCAGCGCAATCAGTCCGCCAGGCAGATACGGGTGGTCTTCTACAACGTCATTCGCCAATGCGATACTCCCGCCAGATTATTCCGGAACCAGCCAGCTCAGGGACTGAGATAAGCCAAGCCCTGCGTCGCCCTGCACATCATCCATCATAGCCACGAAGCGTTGTTCAAAGCCCCAGGGCGGATTCACCACCAACATACCTGAACCGACCATGCCGCGCTCCGGCGGTTGAACCAGCCGCACCTCATGGCGCAGGATCTTGCGCACGTCGCCTTTTTCCAGCTCGCTAATCAGGCGCTGCTCCAATCCGCTGGTCAGGATGGGATACCAGATAAGATAGACCCCGTGACGGCATTTTTTCCATGCCTTGTGCAAAGTATCCGAAACCTGCTGGTAATCGTCTTTGATCTCATAGGAGGGATCTATCAGGGTCAGCAGTCTTGGCTGGGGCGGCGGCAACTGCCGGACCAGCCCTGCCAGTCCATCCTGCTGCAGCACCCGGACACCGGCATCACGGGCCCAGATTTCCAGGGCTCGCCCCTCGGACGGGTGCAGTTCAAAGGCCGTCACGGAATCACCAGGGCGGGCAAATTCCGCAAACCAGGCGGGAGAACCGGGATAATGGGCCAGGGTTTCACCAGCACCATTATGACGTGCCAACACCTCCAGCATCGGGCGCCAGTCCGGTGACGCCAGCCTCTGGCGCATGGCCCACAATCGCTGGATACCGCTGTCGGCCTCCGCCGTTTTCCTGGCCCGGTCGCTGGCCAGATCGTACATCGCACTGCCGGCGTGGGTATCAAAACAGGCAATCGGGGTCTTTTTCGCCTGCATCATGGCCAGCGCCAGCGTGAGGGCAGCGTGTTTTTGCACATCGGCAAAGTTGCCAGCGTGAAAGGCGTGAAGGTAACTCAGCATAGGGGGCTCCCGGATCCAGGAGCCCATTAGGCCGCACACACCTTGTTCAAGCAAGTAGGTCTAGAAATCCACCCCGAGCGTAAACCATAATTGCCGACCGGGCTCAATCCCAGACATGCCTTCAGATACCGTGTAAATGCGGTTATTGAATAGATTCTTCACTTCAGCCCCTGTTACCAGAACGGTGTCACCGACCATAGGTAAGCGGAAATCGAAACCAAGATCGAACTGGACTGTGGCCTTTCGTTCCTCATCTTCGTAAACGGTCAGTGTTTCTCGGATAACTTCACCAACACCGTTGTCGATCAGTTCGCCTTCAACCTGACGACTGGTTCGTTCGATCTGGTCATAAGCACCGCGATAGCGGGCGTTGGCGGAAGCACTGAACTGCTCGGAGAAACGATGCGCCACGCCTATGTTGACGACAATCGGACGGTTGAAATCGCTGCGAAGAATGTCCAGCTCGCCATAAGGAACACGGTCACCCTTGTAAGAGACGAACTCAGAGGGGGAGGTGTCATCAATCGGATCATCATAGTCAGCATTGTTGGTCTTGGTTTCCGACCAGGTGCCATGCATGCTGACCAGCGTGTTGCCATAAACAACATTCCAGCCAAGGGAAACGCCCAGGTACTCGCTACTGCCATCGTTATTCATGATGTAGTAACGGTAACCATCTTCCTTAGTCTCCGTTTCGGTTCTGGCAAACTCATCCTGATTATCGCGCTTGACCACTTTGAGAGTCATCACGCCGCCCAACAAAGCCTGCTCCAGACCAACAGTTTGCTCATCGCTGTAGGGTGTTTGTACATCATCAAAAATATAACGGTAATCGCCCTGCCCGGACTCCCGCTCCCAATCTGTGACAATGTTCTGCTCGGTGCTGCGGTATTCCCGGTAGTAAGGCGCCCGGGCCTCCCGCAGTTTATAGGTCAGCAGGGCCGCCCCGTAGTAGCGGTTATAGCCGGCAATCAGTCGAGTGCTGGCATCACCAAAGACATCCAGGGTTCCCCGGGACCGGAACGCTAAATCGTGGTTCTTGAGAAAGTCATTGTAGTCATAACGCACACCCAGGGTGCCGCTCAGGCGTTGCCATGCCATGGTGCTCTCAGCGTAGAGTGAGGCCTCGTTCAGGCGAACCGTCACATCGTCTGCTTCATACACCCGCCGGCCGGAAAAATACTGCTCTTCCTGCACACAATCGTCGATAATACCCCGGCACTGTACGTCGCTATTGATCACAGCATTGTCGTAAACGAAGAGCGTTTCGTCCCGTTGGTAACGGTAGCTGCTCTGGCTCATTTCACTACCGGCCTCATGACGCAACTCAACATCACCAACCGTAACGGGTAAGGATTTCAAGCGATAGGCCAGAGTGGCCGATTCCTGAGTCATATCCAGGTTGCCATAGCCACCTTCCCGGCTGAGGCCAACGTCCGCCTCACGCCCCCACTGACGGCTTCGGGTGTTTTCCCAGCGGTAGAAACCATTGGGAGCTTCGCGGTTGTTCACGCTCCGGGTCCAGCCCAGATCAACTTCATGCTCAACCGCCTCACCGAGGTAGTCATAACCTGCCTTGAAGCTGTAGCCGCCGCCTTCTACCGAATAGTCACTGCCTTTAACGTCCGTGAGAAAACTTTCGCTTTCGAACGGAGCGTAGGTGGCAGAGACATCAAGAACTCCATTGGCACCCAGTTCGGACGTCAGTTTGATCAGGACATTCTGGTTACGCTGAACCCGGTTGCGGGTTTCACCCAGGGTTACGTCCGGGGTCTCGGAATAGGCCTGGCTGACACTAGAAAGGATCCCGACTGAGTCTGTCATTGGCGTTGAGTAGTGGAAGTTGGCCCGATAGCGCTTAAACTCAGGTTCCGAAGGCGGTATGGGGGGAAGCGCTTGGGAGTCAGGATCCCAGTCTCTGACAAAGGTCCTGAACTCCGCCCACTCGCTGCGGGTGCCGCTAATACTCAGCTTGCCCTCTGCCTTGTTCCCGGCCCTGCGTGTCGTGGCGTCCACCACTCCTCCGGTAAAGCCACCATAGGCTGCCGGTACATTGCTGTCATAAACTCTCAGCTCACCAATCAGATCAGCGTCCAGAAACAGCGATTGTTCATGGCCGCCGATGTCATTAATCCCTGAGCCGTCGCTGCCAGAGGCCGGGTCCAAACGGTTACTGTTGCCTAGCCCGTCCACAACAAACCGATTCTCGTAGAACCGGCCGCCGGAAATCGAGATGGACTTGGGTTTCAAATCCGTCAGACTCTCTGCACCCTCGCTGTCCTCACCGAACTGGATGCCAGGCACCAGTTTCAGAACGCCTTCAAGGCCGCCATCTGCGGCGCCAAACTGTTCAATATAGTCCCGCTCAAATACGTATTCACCAGCGCCAGTTTCACCCACGCCACCGGGGTTGGCGACGGGCGCGGTTATAACGAGTTCAGGTAGTTGCTTCGCGGCTGAATGATCCGTGGTATCTTGGGCCACCACGCCGCTACTGATCACCGATAAGGTGACCAGTAGAGGGCTTGATGACCAGCGCTGTGGTGGAATACGACAGTGGCGCTGGTCGGTTCCTGCAAGCTTCACAGCTCACAAACGGAACAATACGGTGTTGCATCCATTGCATTGGCGATACCGTCTCCGTCGATATCATCGTCCAGAGAAACCGCCAAGGCATCACGCTCCTGCTGGGTACTTGTCGGGCTGTAGAAGTCCGGGAGGCCGTCTTTGTCGAAGTCAAAGCGGATGGCTTCAGACCCTGGGTAATCGTCATAGCTGGTGAGTACACGAGCAATCAGCGAAAGCGCTTTGTTTCGATCGACCGGCAGGTCGTATCCGCGCGCTTGCGCTTCCGCATCTTCGAAATACCTGGCGGCCGCAAGGTCATGGATTCCGTAATTACGATATTGTTGCCTAACGTCTGGATCATTCAGCTGGTCAATCGCAATCATGGTTCCCGGCCAGCCCGAAGCAGAATCATTTTCCAGCCAGAGAGAGCGAACGGCCTGACGCGCTTTCACTGCATCTATCGGTTGGCTCCCTGCACCGATCCCCTGGTGCGCTAATCGACCACGAACTATGTTTGCTATTTCCAGATAGGTTTCACTCAATGTATTGGCGCGTTTAACCGCCCCCAGAATCTCGGCCTGGCTTCCACCGAGCGTCGTAATCAAGGCAAGATCCGTACGAGCCGAGACCATTGTATTCAGTGCATCGGTCAAATCCCCGTTGCCGGCGTGTAACAAGGCAATCACCTGTTTCTCGTAGGCTCGCTTGCCTGGATCACTGTATACATCGACTAGTGCCACCGCCGTCTCAAGGAGTCCCCGGCTTTTTTCGGTGTCACCTATCCATTGGTATCCCTCAGCAAGCAACTCATGCGTTTCTGCTCTTTCTATGGTCGGTGCACTACTGCCCGCAAAAAGAGTCTTTGCGCGGGATTCGCACCCTGCCATGGCATTCTGCGCTTCAATCGGATAACCCAACCAGTGGTAAAGCGCAGATATTTTCCTGCAGCCCTGCCCGATAAACTGGCTGGGGCGGGTAGCATTCTCATTGAGGTTTTCCAGAGATGCCTCCACTTCCATCAGGTATTCATCGCTGAGCACAATCTCCATAACATGATCCGCGATAATCTTGGCTGTCTCCGGATACCCCGCTTCCGAGAGAAGAATAGCCAGACCAGTCCTGCCCTCAAAGTTTGCGCCAGTGCCTGTAAAGGTCAGAGTGCTGACTTGCTGGATGAGAGATGGCTGGCTCTCTGCTACCAACTGAATGGCTGCTTCAACATCTCCGGCAATCGCGGCATCGCGCACAACGTAGACTTGTGCGGCCAAACGAGCATCATTGGCGTATCTAACGCCGTCTTCCAAAGGCTCAACATAGGCAACCAGAGTCTCTTCCAGGCGATCCAGTAACCCCAGTTTTCCGTAAATCGGCGCAAAATCGTCGGCCATGTTTCGGGCCCACTTCCAGTTACAGTCCACCCGAAGAAGACGCTCGTACTCGTCGAGCATTCGCACAGCGTCTTCTGTTCGCCCGATCTGTTCGTAGTAATCTGCCGCACTTTGCAGATTCAGAGTACGGAAGTTATAACAAAAACCTGCCAGCGGAGCGCCTCGGCTATAGAATTGACCGGCCCCGAAAACAACCTGTTCCAGCAATTGCACGGCAGAGAGCGCATCTGACTCCGAACCGGTCCCTGATCGCAGGGTCTCCACAAGCTCACCAGCCTTGCTTTCAATCGCCCCCATTAATAATCGGTAAGCAGTAGTAAGCTGGCCATTCGGATTCGCCTCAGCACTGAGATACGCATCTACTGTTGCAAAGGCGTCATCGGCAAGCTCAGGACGACCTGCTGCCCGAAGAGCTTCGCTAAGACTGCTCAGGAAGATGGCATCCTCGGCCGATAAATTTTCAACACCCTTCGCTTCCAGATAGCTCAAAAAGTCAGCCAGTGCCTTCTGCCAAAGTGCAATAGCGCTTTCTGCATCACCTCGCTCCCGAAGCTGCTCACCCACTCTGCGGTAGGTATTAAACTTCTCGACTTTCTGGAAAATTGAGGATTCTGCGGTTAGCCTTGCTTGCTCAACCAAGCCGGCTGCGGCCTGACCAACAGCGATATCTGCATAAACGGGGTCCATAATCTGATCATCAATCACCCCATCAAACAGCCGGGCAGCCCGATAGTATGGCGACAGATCAGAACGGAAGAAGTACTCCACCCGCGCCGCATTGTCGTCCCCCAGTTCTTCACCCACCGCAAGCGGCAGAGTGCTGTCGACCACCTCGGTGTCTGCAAGCAAGCCCAGCAGGTTTTCCGGGTCAATGGGCTGGGGCACTGCGAAATCTGCCGCAGCAATGGCCTCGGCACTCAGGGCGTTAATCACCACCACATAGCGGGCAATGTTCAGGAGAGCGGCGCTGTCGGCAGGCAGGCCACGCTGGTTCAGGGCGCCGAAGATAGCATCAGCCAAGGCATCCACATTGGCCTGCTCACTTTCAGTGGCCGGTTGAAAATCAAGATTGTTTTTTAGGTAGTTAGCGACACCGTTGCGGATGTTGAGCCGGTTCAGTTCACGAACCATGGCCGCTGCATCGGCCGGCGCTTCCGCCAGGCTGTCCAGCGCATTGATCCGGCTTTGAACGGCCTCCAGTCGAGAGACCACCGAAGCCGGCAAATCAGTATCTGCGACCAACAGGTCTGCGGTGTTACTGAGATCGCCGCTGGCCATTTGCAGTTTGTCCAGCAGGCTACTGGTGCTGTCAGCTGCTCCTTTCATTGCCACCATCAACTCGGTCAACAGCATGCTGGCACGCTGGGCTTCGGCCGAGTTAGCCGGATCGGATTCCAGTTCTTGTTCGGTCAGGCCCAGCATACTGGCAAAACCCGCCAAAGTTCCGCCCTCGCGCTCATAGGCCAGCGCCAGTGTTGTCAGGGGCGTCACCATTACCTCGATACCAACGCGCAAACGTGCTTCCAGGGTTATTCCCTGAAGATCCTGGCCCGTTTCCGCATCCCGGCCACCGACGGCCACCGCACGGGCGCCCGCCAAATCGACGGAAGAAGGCAACTGGAACGAAAACTGCCCCGTTTGGTCCGTTATCTGAATCCGAGTGAGAGCGTTACCTCGGCCATCAACCAGTCGAACGGCCGCACCCACAATGGCAGGATCGGTGACGATACCGGCAACGACAACCGTATCTTGCCCCGATTCCTCGTTCGAACTACCGCCTGAAGAGCCACCGCAAGCGGAAACGAAAAGCGTAAACAGTATCGCCAGATTGACCTGCAACAACCGGAACATAAAAGGCATTGATCGCCAATGACTCATAACACCAACTCCCTGAATGACGGATAATTCGTTTTTGATATATGCAAATTATGCCCGGTTGATTTTGTAATGCAAATCATTATTATTCGCTTAAAGATATCAGGATGGATTATGTCAACTTCTTCTCGCACACATGTACTGCTACTGATTCCAGTCGCCCTGGCTTTCCTTCTAGCCACCCCTCAGTCTTCCGGAGCACATTCAGAACCATCGGAGAACGGGGCTGTCAAAAGCTGCGAGACTTCCATGGAGCAATTGAGGCGCTGCTACGAGCAATCACCGTCGTTGTGGCCCCCACCCATCATCGACGACCGTGTTGAATTCGAAGAACTTGGCCTGCTCCCCCGACCACCAGAACCTGATCTCAGGGAAAAGAAACTGAGAGCTTTGGGAGAACGGCTGTTTTTTGACCCCATTCTGTCCGGATCCGGACAAATCACTTGCGCTAGTTGCCATCATCCGGACCAGAGATTTGCCGATGGTCGACGCACATCCAACGGCCACAGCTTTCAGGAGGGCGCACGGAACAGCCCGAGCTTGTTGAACACCGGTCTTCATCGCACATGGTTCTGGGATGGACGTGCTGCCTCCCTGGCTGAACAGGCTATTGAGCCGATGCTTAATCCGGTAGAGATGGCAGGAACCCGGGAAGGCATAGAATCAAGACTCAACAACTCCAAGCACTATCGAACTGAATTTCAGGAAATCTTCGAGGGCCAGGCCATAACCCTTGAGCACGCCGGGGAGGCACTGGAAGCCTGGCAGGGTACTTTGCGCTCGCGATCTGCACCGTTTGATCGATTTCTGGGAGGCAATACGAACGCATTAAGCGACCAGGCTCTTCTTGGGTTGCATCTATTTCGAACCAAGGCTCGATGCGCCAACTGCCACATGGGGCCACTGCTGTCTGACCAAAAATTTCACAATATCGGGCTCACTTACTACGGTCGAAAACTGGAAGATCTCGGCCGCTACAACATAACGAAGGAACCAGCGGATGTAGGTCGTTTTCGAACGCCACCGTTGCGGGATGTCGCCGCAACCGGGCCTTACATGCACACAGGCAACTTCCCACATCTTCGTGGAATACTGTCTATGTATAACGCTGGGGCGCCAAGGCCGAAACCAAAGGAAAACCAGTTAAAGGACCCCCTTTTTCCTGCAACATCCAGCCTGCTACAGCCGCTGAACCTTGACCAGCATGAGCTCAACGCACTGGAAAGTTTTCTGCTCAGTCTGACTTCAGGCACAGGGAACCGGCGAGTGATAGGTACCGAAATGGAGAAATAGTTTCCGGGCTTTGGTATCAAAATACGTCCTGACTGACTGGAGCTGCCTACTCTACAACTCGCTCCGCGACTTAAGCGCACCAGAGCTAACTGGTATGCTTGGCAAACATTTTCCGGAGGAAGGCCCCTTGCCAGCAACCAAACCAGACACCATCGACCAGCTCTATGGACTGATTGCCAACGAAGAAGACGCCAGGGTCTGCAAAGACATTCCCGAGGAGGCCTGTCGGGAGGTGCCCAGGAATTTCTTTCTGATTCTTGCGGCCAATGTTTTGACCAAGCTCGGCGACCTTCTGATCAGCCCGAAAACCGTTCTGGCGTGGCTGATGAGCGCCGTCGGCGCCCCTGCCCTGGTGGCCTGGCTGGTGCCGATACGGGAATCCGGTTCCATGGTGCCTCAAATGGTGATTGCCGCCTGGGTTCGGCGCAAGGCGGTGCGCAAGTGGTTCTGGACACTGGGTAGCTTCGGGCAGTCAGTCAGCGTGGTTGGTATGGCCGCCAGCGTCTGGTTTCTGGAAGGTTATGCTGCCGGCCTGGGCATCATTGCAGGGTTAGTGGTGTTTTCCCTGGCCCGGGGCTTTTGCTCGGTGGCCATGAAAGACGTTCAGGGCAAGTGCATCCCGAAAACCCGTCGGGGCCGGTTGTCTGGCCTTGCCACCACCATTGGCGGCTCCCTGACGGTCGCCATGACCGCTCTGCTGTTCTGGGATCGTGGCGATCCAACCCTCGGGTTCTACAGCCTGCTTCTGCTGCTCGCAGCCGCGCTGTGGATCATCGCCGGTGTTCTGTTCGCCAGTGTCGAAGAATTCCCCGGTGAAACCGGCGGTGGCAGTAACGCCATGACCGAAGCCATCCAGAGCCTGTCGCTTTTGAAAGACGACGCGCCGTTCCGGCACTTTGTGGTTACTCGGGCGCTGCTGCTTTGCTCTGCCCTGGCGTCGCCCTATTTTGTGGTGCTGGCGCAGAAGCAATCGGATGTCGGCTGGATGCTTGGGGTGTTTCTGTTGGCCAGTAGCCTGGCCAGCTCGGTCAGTGCCAGCTTCTGGGGCTGGGCGGCAGATACCTCAAGCCGGCGGGTCATCATACGGGGCGCAGCCATGGCCAGCGCCGTCTGCCTGTTGGTGGGCTTCAGTGCCTTGATCTTCGGGCCGGGTGTAGGTGGTGCCTGGTTCTACCCCGCCGCATTCTTTGTTCTGAGTATCGCCCATGCCGGCGTGCGCCTGGGGCGTAAAACCTACCTGGTGGATATGGCCGGAGGCAACAAACGCACAGATTATACCGCCGTCAGCAATACGGTGATCGGGGTTCTGCTGCTGGTAACCGGGGGGCTTACCGCCGCGCTGTCGCTGGTTTCAGACATCGCGGTGATTATCGTGCTGGGGCTGATGGGCTTTACCGGAATGGTCAGCGCCCTGCGCCTGAAAGAGGTCACCGAAGACTGAGCGTCCCGTTACTCGGGTGCCTTGCCGTCGTTCAGCGCCAGGGCGCCTTTAACAATGCGATAGATCACCCAGATGGCCATCCCCAGAAGGATAAACCAGCCAATAATAACCATCAGGGTAAGGGTGCCGATGACCAGCCACAGCAGGCCAATCCAGAAGGTGCGGATCTGCCAGCGAAAATGGGGCTCAATCCAGGTGCCACGCACCTCATCCATCTTGACGTAGTTGATGATCACCCCGACCAGCGCAGTGATCCCGCCAAGAAAGAATGCCAGTCCCTGCAGAATATAGACAATGATCGCCAGGTTGCGGGCGGAATCCGCCCCCTGCGGTTTGTTCTGATCCGATTCAGCGGGAATAAACTCAGGCTCAGCCACGGGCAACTCCTTTCAACCAAACCCGCAGCATAGCAGCGAACCTCAGTGCCCGGAAGGCCGGTAACCTATCCGGAAACCACCCCAGTGCTTGCCGTTGACATAGATGGGCACCGACAGGTCATGCATGATCTCACCGGTATCGCGCCGGTAGGTTTGCAACAGCATGTCCTGAGTGTGACTGCCGCAACGAATACCGGTGCGATCATTGAACAGTCGCTTGCTCCGGCTTTTCACCAGATCCACTTCGGGGTTACCGGTGGGCGGGTGGGCAAAATCCCGATTGTGGGTTGGCACGTAGCCATCCGGGGCGCAGGCAATGGAGAAGACGATGGCATCGTGGGAATTCTTGATGCTCTCCTGCACCGCTGGCAGCACCTGGTCAGTGAAACGGTCGAAGGCGCTGCTGTATTGCTGGGGGTTGGTGTTCGGGATCGGCTCTCGCTTCTTCTCGAATAGGGCCGATTCGCTCAGTTTGCCCTGCTGAATGGCCTGCTCAAAAAGCTCACCGATCTGGGCGGCTCCCGCACGCGCCTGATCAAAGAACGATCGGTGGTAACTTTGACTACTGTTCAACGCGAACGCGGCATTGGCGTTTTCCGCCAGTTCCATCAGGGTGGCCGCCTGGCCCGCCAGAGAAGCCACACTGCTGTCACTTTCAGCAATATGATCTCGCACCGATTCAATGACAGAGAACACCTGTTCCAGACTCTGCTCATTGGCCTGGTCAATCTCTGCAATACGGGCAACCTGCTGCTGGACCCGGTCGGATTGGTCGCGAATCAGATCCAGCTGCGCGCCAACGCTTTCAACGGATGTCAGCCCCTGCTCCACGGAGCGGGCCAGGTCCTCAATTCGGGCAACGATCAGGGAAGTATCGCCCTGGATTTCTTCCAGGGTTTCCGCCACTTCGCTGGTCGCTTGTGCAGTGCGCCCCGCCAGCTGTCGAACCTCATCCGCCACCACGGCAAAGCCCCGGCCCTGATCACCGGCCCGCGCTGCTTCGATAGCGGCGTTCAGGGCCAGCAGGTTGGTCTGCTCAGCAATGCCCTGGATGGTAGAGGTAACGCCCTGGATCTTGGTGGACTTTTCGTTCAGAGCCTGAATCAGGCTGAGATTCTCGCCCGACTGCTGATGCACAATCCGGACACTTTCAATAGCGGAAACCAACGCCTGGCGCCCCTCAACGCTGACTTCCCGGTTCTGCAACGCCATGGTGGCGGCGTTGGTGGCCTGTTCGGACGACTCACGAACAGACTCGGTTATCTTGCCAGCGTAATCGGCCATCTGGGCGGTTTCTTCCACCTGCCGGTCGAGGCGTTTTTTCACCTGATCCGCCGCGTAGGACACTTCGGCGGCGGAAATGGCGTTCTTGTCGGCACTGTCAGACAGGGTTTCCACCAGCGCCTTGCCGGCACGGGCGTCCTCCAGCAACTGCTGGCATTGGGCTCTCAGGGGGTGGCCTTCCGCAAGCGAGCCATCGTTCAGGCCGGCAATGCCTTTCTCGATTGGCTCCAGTACCCGCACAATCAGATAACCGGCGGCCACCACCAGACCAAGCACCAGGCCGATCAACATCGAGGCCGCATCCAGCCCTAACAACGGTGCCACCCACAGACAGGCAATGCCGAGCGCAACAGCAATGCCCACCCCCCAAATAATTGCAGCGCGATCGAGTAAGCCCATGGTGCCCTCTTCTTTATCATTGCGTACGCAAACATTTTGTTATTTAAGGCCAGCGTTGAGAGTAAAGAAATGATTCAGGTTAATAACTGCTACTTTAGTGGATTCTGGATGCCACTATCTAACCGTTGTACCGTTTATCGGCGGTTCCAAGGATCTCTGAAGGTTGCAACAAAAAATGCATCATTCGGTCACGTAACAGACACCACCCTGTCACTCAACAACTTTTAAATAACTCCCACAACACTAACCAATGTGATGGGAGACCTCCATGTTCAGGAAAAAGCAAACACTCGTAGTTGATAACAGCGGTATCGATCCAGTAACCAACTTCAGTAACAATGAAAGCTTCCAATCCGTGCTTTCATCTCGCATGGAGCGCCGCACGGTTCTGAAAGGTGCAATGGGCGCATCACTGGTAGGTTTCTTCGGATTATCAGTGGCCGGATGTAACAGCAGCTCCTCCGACAATAGCGACACGACGACTCCCGACGGCGTGGGAACCCCTCAGGTCAGCTTTAAGGCTATTCCCATCTCAAGAGAAGACTCCATAGTTGTTCCAGAGGGCTACAACGCCCAGGCACTGGCCCCCTGGGGGACACCGCTGACCGGCAGCTATCCAGACTATCGCGCTGACGGAACCAACTCGGGGTCGGATCAAGAGCAGCAGGTTGGCTCGCACCACGATGGCATGCACTTCTACCCGATCGACGTCAAAGAAGGCGGCAGCAGCTCCGAGGAAGGACTGCTGGTGATGAACCATGAGTACGTGGATGTTCCCGTCCTCCATGCGAACGGCCCCAGTCTGAACGACGGCCAACGTCCAGCCGATGAAGTTCGGAAGGAAATTGCTGCCCACGGCATTTCAGTCGCCCATATTCGAAAAGACGAAAATGGCGTTTGGGACATCGTCCACGGCAGCCCATACAACCGCAGAGTAACAGCCGGCACGCCAATGGATATCGCAGGGCCCGTTCGCGGTACCGACCTGGTTGTATCCCGCTACAGCACCGATGGGACGCGTACTCGCGGCACGATCAATAACTGTGCTCACGGCGTAACACCCTGGAATACCTATCTGACCTGCGAAGAGAACTGGGCGGGTTATTTCGTCAATAAAGGCGAACGCAACAAAGAACAGCTTCGGTACGGAGTTAGTACCAATAATGGACGGTATTCGTGGGAACTGGCAGACGATGGCGCTGACGAGTACATTCGCTTTGATGTCACAGCCAGTGATGGATCTGCAAAAGACGACTATCGCAACGAAGCCAACACGTTTGGCTGGATTGTAGAAATTGATCCGTTCAATCCCGAAAGTGTTCCCCAGAAGCGCACTGCGCTGGGCCGATTTGCCCACGAAGGCATCGTTTTCCAAGAGCCGATTGAAGGCGAACCACTGGTTGCCTATTCCGGTGATGACGCCCGCTTTGAATATATCTATAAGTTTGTATCCAAGCAGCCGTACTACGCTTCCTCCGCAGGTGGTTACCTGCTGAACGAAGGCACGCTCTATGCGGCCAAGTTCAATGATGATGGATCGGGTGAATGGCTGCCACTGTCAATAGACGACGATGCTTTTTTCGCCAGAATGACAGCGGCCGTAGGGACCACGGTTGGCAACATCACCTTTGAAGAAGCCTTTGCTACCCAAGCCGAGCTGTTGATGAACTCACGCTTGGCAGCCGATATCGCCGGCGCAACAAAAATGGACCGTCCGGAGTGGGGAGCAGTTCATCCGAAAAATCGCGACGTCTACTTTGCGTTGACCAACAACACCAGTAGAGCCGAAGAAGACACCAACAACTCGAATCCGCGCGCAAACAGCATTTCCGGCCACATTATTCGGTGGACTGAAGCAAACGGAAATCCTGTCTCTGAGACGTTCAGCTGGGATATCTTTGTTATGGCCGGCAACGCCGAGGGAATGACCAGCGACGGCTTTGAAAAAGAAGTTGGTCAGAACCTGATTACTGGCGAAGCACTGACTGAGGATTCTACCTTCGCGGCACCTGACGGCCTCTGGTTTGACCCCAACGGTACCCTGTGGATCCAGACTGATATGAGTGGTTCCCTTCTGCGAGGGGAAGGCAATGCTGGCGACTTTGGCAACAACATGATGCTGGCGGCAAACCCGGAAACCGGCGAAATCAAACGATTCCTCGTTGGCCCCACTCAGTGCGAAGTCACTGGCGTTGTGACCACTCCGGATGGCAAAACCATGTTTGTGAACATTCAGCACCCAGGTGACACATCGACGCCAGGTAACTTCACTAGTAACTGGCCAGATGGTGGTACTAACCGCCCACGCTCAGCAACTGTTGTAATTACAAAAGAAGACGGCGGCCTTATCGGCAGCTGATTGATCTGAAATATACAAAAGGCGCTCCCCGGAGCGCCTTTTGTCGTTTCATTCAGAGCACAATCAACATTCGGGCAATTGCCGTCATCCCTGGGCTTTTACTGCACCATCTCGTCATAACCCTCTTCCATGGCATCACCGGCTTCATCGGCTGCTTCGCCCATTTCTTCACCGGCTTCTTCGGCGCCTTCCTTCATCTCGCCCCAGGCACTTTCATCCTGACCCGTGGCGTTTTCCCAAGATTCCTCGGCAGCGTCGGTGGCATCATCCATCATCTCGCCGGCGTTCTCGCCCGCTCGCTCAAAATCCGCACCTTCGTCGCTTTCAGAACTGCAGGCTGCCAGACCAAAAGTTGCAACCAAAGCCAGTGCGCTCAGTGTGAGCTTGTTCATAACATATCCCTCTGTTGATACATGTTTACGACACCAACAGAGTAGGGCCGATGCCCTTTAGATAGCAATTACCTGCCGATTACTCTTTGGTTAACCGCTGGCCGTCCACCATGATGACATGCTCCACGCCGACCACTTTACCTTTCCCCAATACCAGAAAGTCATGACCGGCGCGGCTCAGGAGGTCGCGGATAACTTCATGCACCACGCATATCTGCCCTGCCGGGTCCCGATACACGATCTCGGCCAGTTGCCGTGACCGCACGTACTCGCGAAGCCTTTCCTGAACGCTCCAGGAGATGATCGCAGGAGAAGGATTTGAGGCACTCATAGTTTCTTCCCTGTTGTTCTTGTTTTGAGAAAGTCTGGACCAGAAGCGCAAGTCTTGCCACTTCCAATGAAAGACCGCCTGAGCCATCCGAGGCTCCGCCCGGTGTTGACCCCTCAAGCATTGTCATTCGGGGCCAAGGTCTCCATCGACCACAAACGACTGTTGAATTGCAAGATTGTCCGACATAAATTGATAAAACAATAACCCAAGAACACCCACGGAGAGTCAGACATGAACGCCAAAGTGAAAGGTGCCCCGGATTCCCAATCAGTCGAAACTACCTGGAAGGACCCGAAACGATACATGTGGCTGCTCGGGCCCGCGCTTCCCGGCATCGGCCTGGCGGCGTTAACTGGCTATGCCCTGGCCCCGAAAAAACTCAAGGCCCTGGCCTGGACTGGTCCGGCCCTGGTGCATGGCATCATTCCCGCACTGGATCGCGCCATTGGTGAGGACAAGAGCAACCCGCCTGAATCGGCAGTGAAGTCTCTGGAGCAGGACAAGTACTATGACCGGATCGTGAAGGCGTTTATACCCACCCAGTACGCCATGACCTTCATGGGCGCCTGGCTTGCCAGCCGCAAGAAAACGCCCCTTGAAGACAAGATCGGCCTGACCCTGACCGTGGGTGCCATTAACGGTGTAGGCATCAATACCGCCCACGAACTGGGCCACAAGTCCAACAAGCTGAATAAACTGATGGCCATGGCGGCACTGGCGCCCACCGGCTACACCCATTTCGTGGTTGAGCACAATTTCGGGCACCACAAGCGAGTAGCCACCCCGGAAGACCCGGCCAGCAGCCGGATGGGCGAGAGTTTCTGGAAATTCCTGCCGCGCACGGTGTTTGGCGGCATGAAGTCAGCCGTCAAGATCGAGAAGGCGCGGCTTCAGCGGAAGGGCAAAAGCTTCTGGAGCCTGGACAATGAGTTGCTGCAGGGCTGGGCCATGAGCGCCGGGTTCTTTGGTGCGACTACGCTGATCTGTGGCCCGAGGGCGGTGCCCTTCCTGGCGGCGCAGGCGGTGTACGGTGCGAGCCTGCTGGAGAGTGTGAATTACATTGAACACTATGGCCTGCTGCGCCAGAAAGACGAAAACGGCAAGTACCAGCGGACTCAGCCGGAACATAGCTGGAACAGTAACCATGTGGTGACCAACCTGTTCCTGTATCAGCTGCAGCGGCATTCAGACCATCACGCGCACCCGACCCGAAGTTATCAGGCGTTGAGGCATTTTGAGAAGGCGCCGCAGTTGCCGGGTGGCTATGCATCAATGTTGTTGCCGGCTTACCTGCCCCAGTGGTGGTACGAGACCATGGATAAGCGGGTGATTGACCACTACGAGGGGGATCTGACGAAGATCAACTGGGATCCGGATCGTAAGGAGGAGTTGATGGCCAAGTATGCGGATTATGCTGCGGAAGTGGCAGCGGAGGCTGCGGCTCGGCGGGCTGACTCTGCTTCTGAGTCTGAGGCTGCCTGATTTCGTGGTTTGATTGCCGGTCCCAGCCTGTTCGTTGGGTGCCGGCTGCGGGTTGGGGCCACCCTTCCGGGAGACGCCGTGAACCCATCCATGGGGGCTTGAGCGCAGCATCCCTGCTGCGCACACTCCCGGAAGGGTGGCCCCAACCCGCCGCTTGCGCTTCCGTGGGATAGTCGCTGATCCGACGGTTCACTACGGACGTGATCTGGAATAACCTGACAATTCCGCTACTTGCCTTTGAACACCGCTTCCCTTCTTTCCAGGAATGACTGGATTCCTTCTTTGACATCTTCACTGGCCATGACCGGGCGCAGCTCCGGGAACAAGCGCTCCTTGGCCACTTCCTGGCCTTCGGACACGGCAATCTTGGACGATTTCAGGCTGCCCTGAACGCCTAACGGAGCCGCTTTGGCGATCTTTTCGGCGATTTCCATGGCTTTATTGAACTGTTCACCGGGTTCCACCAGTTCCTGGATCAGGCCCCATTGGTAGGCCTGTTCGGCGGTCCATTCGTCGCCGGTGAGCAGGTAACGCTGGGCGTTGCCCCAGCCGATTTCACGCTGCAGGCGGATGGTGGCGCCGCCGCAGGCGAAGATGCCGCGTTTGACTTCCAGCTGGGCGAAGCGAGTGCCTTTGGCGGCTACGCGGATGTCGGTGTTGAGCATCATTTCGACGCCACAGGTGAAGCAGATGCCCTGAGCGGCGAAGACCACCGGCTTGGTGAGGCCTTCTCCGGTGATGTGGAACGGGTCGAGCTCACCTTCGCCGGGTTCGATACCTTTGCCGTTGGCGAACACGCCGGCCCAGTCATCCAGTTGCAGGCCGCTGGTGAAGTGGTCACCTTCCGCGTACATCACGGCTACCCGCAGTTCCGGGTCGTTCTGGAGCTGGTGATAGGCGGCCGCAATTTCGTGGTACATGGCCCGGCTCATGGCGTTCATTTTTTCCGGGCGGTTCAGGCCAATCAGCAGGATGTGGCCTTGTTTTTCTATGTTTACGAGTGACATTGGCGTTTTCCTCTGCTTTGGGCGCCTAGCCTGTTTGTTTGGGTGCTCGCACGATCAACGGGTAGAGCTTTCCGGGACACGCTGTGAATACGTCCCTGTACGCTTGACTGCAGCATCCCTGCTGCAGACAGTCCCGGAAAGCTCTACCCGTCGCTCGTGCGCCATACTTCTGCGATATACCTCAGACGAAAGACTTGGAAATAGAAATCAGATTTCTCGATGTGGCTCCTTAATGACCAGCGAACCCGACCGCTGCTAGGGCGCGAGCGGCTGGGGGGCCTTTCAGGGACCGTCTTTGGCCATGGATGGCCAAAGCCGAGCGCACATGGACGTGCTCGTAGCGTGTCCCTGAAAGGCCTCCCAGCTGATCGTGTCTGCACTCAAACACGCAGGCTACAACACGAACGAGAGCACCAAACTCAGAACCAATCGGCCTTCATATTCAGACACGTATCATCCTGATTACGCAGCAACACCAGGTCCTGGGCCACAGTGGGTAATTCCCAGTGGAAGAAGTACTGGGCGGCCTGGAGTTTGCCCTGGTAGAAGTTGCGCTCGCTGTCGCTGTTGGCAGACGCCAGCGCATTGGCTGCCGCATTAGCCTGCCGCAACCACATCCAGGCGACGATGATGTGACCGAACAGGTGCAGGTAGCAGCTGGCGTTGGCCAGGGTTTTGTCTACCTCACCACCCATCAGGGATTTGCCCAGACTCTGGGTGACTTTAACCGCCTGCTGCAACGTCTCACTCAAAGACAAAGCCCACTGCTGGCAACGATCGGTGGTGGCCGCTTGCAGGTCGGTCTGCATTTCCTGCATCAGCAGTTGCAGGCCGTGACTCTGGTCTTGCCAGATCTTGCGGCCCAGCAGGTCCATGGCCTGGATGCCGTTGGTGCCTTCGTGGATCGGGTTCAGGCGGTTGTCGCGCCAGCATTGTTCCACCGGGTATTCACGGGTGTAGCCAGCGCCGCCGTATACCTGGATCGCCAGGTCGTTGGCCTTCGGGCCGTACTCAGAAGGCCAGGCTTTGATCACCGGGGTGAGCAGGTCCAGCAGCTTGCCGGCTTCCATTCGTTTCTGCTCATCCGGGTGGGTGTGCTGGTCGTCCATCAGGCGAGCACCATACAGGCACAGCGCCAGGCCGCCTTCGCTGTAGGCTTTCTGGGCCAGCAGCATGCGGCGTACGTCGGCGTGGTCGATGATGGGCACCTGCGGGCTTTCGGGGTTCTTTTCGCTGGCTTTGCGGCCCTGTAGGCGATCTTTGGCGTATTCCAGGCTGTGCATGTAACCCCGGTAGCCGATCACGGCAGCGCCAAAGCCAACGCCAATGCGGGCTTCGTTCATCATCTGGAACATGTATTTCAGGCCCTGATGGGGTTCGCCCACCAGATAACCGTGGCAAGGGGCGTCGTCGCCGAAGCTGAGAGCGGTGCTGGTGGTGCCGCGATAACCCAGCTTGTGAATCAGGCCGGCGAGGCTGACACCGTTGCGTTCGCCCGGGTTGCCGTTTTCGTCGACGTGGAATTTCGGGACGATAAACAGGGAGATGCCTTTCACACCGGCCGGGGCGCCTTTGATTTTCGCCAGCACCATGTGAACGATGTTTTCGGTGATGCTCTGTTCACCGCCGGAGATGTAGATCTTGGCGCCTTTGATCAGGTAGTGGCCGTCGTCGGTGGGCGTGGCGGAGGTGCGGATGTCCGCCAGGCTGGAGCCGGCGTGGGGCTCGGTCAGGGCCATGGTGCCGCTGTAGCGGCCACTGAGCATGTTGGGCAGGAATTTTTCCTTCTGCTCGTCGTTGCCAAATACGCGGATAAGGTTGGCGGCGGCGGTGGTCAGGAATGGGTAGCCGGCGGTGCCTGGGTTGGCAGCGGTGAAGAAGCCGTTGCAGGCGGCCATGACGGATTCCGGCAGTTGCATGCCGCCGAGGTCGTAGTCATATCGGCCAGCTAGGAAGCCTGCTTCGGCGTAGGCGTCGAAGGCCTGTTTGACGTCGGGGAGCATCTCGACCTGGCCGTTGACGAATCTGGGCTCGTCTTTGTCAGCAGCGCTGTTGTGATTGGCGAATTTTTCTTTCGCCATTTTGTCGGCGGTTTCGATGACGGCGTCGAAGGTGTCTTTGCTGTGTTCGCTGAAACGCTCACGTTCGGTGAGGGCTTCGGTGTTCATCACTTCGTAGAGCTGGAATGCCAGGTCGCGGCGATCGATCAGGGTGTCGGTCATTCTTGGTCTCCTGTTTATTGCCTCTAGCGTCTCACAGTCTCGGCGGTTGTTGGAATTGTCATTTCTGACTTATTCTTGGTTAAAACCGCCAACCTTTGCTGGTGATTGACGCCCGACAGGAGGTGGCGAGACGGCCTCTGGCATGGGTACCCCCTTCCGGGAGACGCCGTGAACCCGTCCGTGGGGGCTTGAGCGCAGCTTCCCTGCTGCGCACACTCCCGGAAGGGGGTACCCATGCCAGTGGCCTGACTGGGAGGCTGCCGTCATGCCCGTCTGTACGACTCCACTACTCACCGAATAGGGAATGTCCCATTGAAAACCGTCACTATCATCGGCTTCAACGGGGCGCTTGCAAGCGCCATCACCGGGATCATCGACTTGTTCCGCCTTGCCGGGGTCACCTGGGCGCGGATTCACGGAGAGCAACCCCACGCGCTCTTCAACACCCGGCTGCTGACGGAGAGCGGGGAGCCCTGTCGGTGTATTAATGGTGTGACGTTGCTTGCAGATGGGTCGTGGCAGGAGGTGGATGGGCTTGGACTTGATGATTTGCTGATCATTCCGACCATCGGTGCACCAATTGATGAAATTCTGGCCGGCAATCAGGCACTGGTTAAATGGCTAACGCAGTTTCGGGCGGTGCCGGAAGGTCAGGTTCGGGTGGCGAGTAATTGTACCGGGGCGTTTTTGTTGGCGGCCGCAGGCTTGCTGGATGGACGGGAGGCGACGACCCATTGGGGGTTCGGGGATCAGTTCCGGCGGCGGTTTCCGGAGGTGAAGTTGCACCCGGAGAAGCTGGTGACGGTGGACGGGCCTGTCGCCTGTGCCGGGGGCGGTATGGCCTGGTGGGATTTGGGGGTGTATCTGGTGGAACGTCTGGCGGGAGCGCAGGTGGCTCGGGAGTTGGCGAAGGCGTTTGTGATTGATGCCGGGCGTACCAGCCAGGCGCCTTACAGTGTGTTGCAGGCCAAGCGGTATCATTCTGATTTGGCAGTGCTTCGGGTACAGGATTGGCTGGAGGCGCATTTTCGGGAGCCGGTGTCTTTGGCGGCTCTGGCCGATGCCGAGGGAATGTCGGAGCGGTCGCTGTTACGGCGCTTTCAGCAGGCGACGGGGGATGCTCCCTCAACCTATCTGCAACTGCTCAGGGTGGAGGAGGCTCGTCGACAGTTGGAGTCTTCACGTCTCGGGCTGGAGGCGATTACCCGGGCCGTGGGGTATGAGGATGTCAGTTCGTTCAGCCGGCTATTTCGCAAGCATACAGGGCTTGCTCCGGGGGCCTATCGGGCAAAATTCAGCCGTTAGTCGGAGCATTCCGGGTTGGATTGCGTCTTTGGTAGTATTCGGCTGGCCCGGGTTATGCATCAGAATAAGTGAGTAGGCGGTTTTTTGCCGTTTTACGTAAATAATTCTGACATAGCCAACCCCTGCGGGGAGGTCGTTCACATGAACACGTCACTGAAGCAAAGCCAGGCCGATATTCTCAGCCGTCTCTACGACATGAAGCGCAAGCAGGTAGAGCACGCCCTGCAGCAGGGTAACAGCCTTCGCTGCCAGGTACTGCAAGCCGAGGCAGAGGCCATCTCCAACGCCCTGAAATCCATTCGGTAGCCCTCTTTACTCCAGACGACTACCAAATGCCATTTATGGTCACCTGCTGACGTTTCCTGTCAGCCTGACTAAAGAGAGGCAGCCACTTCGGTACCCTGCCGGATGGCGCGCTTGGCATCCAGTTCTTCCGCCAGATCAGCCCCGCCGATCAGGTGCGCTTTGACTCCCCCCTGCGTAAGCTGATCAAAAAGCTCCCGATAGGACTCCTGGCCCGCGCAGATGATCACGTTATCCACCGGCAACACTTTGCTCTCTCCGGATTTGCCATCCTTGTCTGTCAGGGTGATGTGCAGCCCCTGGTCATCAATGCGGTCGTAACGGCATCCTCTGAGCATCTCCACGTCCCGGTGCTTCAGGCTGCTGCGGTGCACCCAACCTGAGGTTTTACCCAGGCCGGCGCCTACTTTTCCTGTTTTGCGTTGCATCAGGTAAATCTTGCGGGGAGACGCGGTTGCCTCCCGCTCCGCCAGGCCGCCGGGGCCCTCAAACGCAGGGTTCACACCCCACTCGGCCTGCCAGTCGGCCACACTCACCTGCTCGCCCTCGGGCTGTTTGCCAAAGTCGTGAGTCAGGAACTCGCTGACATCAAAGCCGATGCCGCCAGCTCCGATCACTGCAACGGTCTTGCCCACCGGTTTGTTATGGCGAAGCACGTCGAGATAACCCAGCACTTTCGGATGGTCGATGCCGTCAATCTTTGGTGTCCGGGGTTTTACGCCGGTGGCAACGACGACATCGTCAAAGCCCTGCTCAACAAGGTCTGAAGCCTCCACACGGCTTTCAAGCTTAAGGTCAATCTCCAGCAACTCTATCTGGCGCTGGAAGTAGCGCAGGGTCTCGTAAAACTCTTCCTTGCCGGGTATGCGCTTGGCGTAATTAAACTGGCCACCAATTTTGTTGTCGGCTTCGAACAGGGTCACCTTGTGGCCACGTTTGGCGGCGGTGGTTGCCGCTGCCAGGCCCGCCGGCCCGGCACCGACCACGGCCACCCGCCTCACCACCGGGGCAACGGTAAGCACCAGTTCAGTTTCGTAACAGGCCCGGGGATTAACGAGGCATGAAGCGCGCTTGGCCTGGAACACATGGTCCAGGCAGGCCTGGTTGCAGGCGATACAGGTGTTGATTTCATCGCTACGCCCCTGCTCTGCCTTGCGGACAAACTCGCTGTCGGCCAGTAACGGGCGAGCCATGGACACCATGTCGGCCTTGCCGGCGGCAAGGATCTCTTCGCCTTTCTCCGGCGTGTTGATGCGGTTGGTGGTGCACACCGGAATGTCCACCTCGCCGTAGAACTTGGCCGTAACATCGGCAAAGCCACCGCGGGGCACCGAAGTGACAATGGTGGGAACCCGGGCCTCGTGCCAGCCAATGCCGGTATTGATGATGGTGGCACCGGCCTGTTCGATGGCTTTGCCCAGCGTCACGATCTGGTCCCAGGTCTGGCCGCCCTCCACCAGGTCCAGCATGGACAACCGGTAGATGATGATGAACTCCGGCCCTACGGCCTCACGCATGCGGCGCACGATCTCCACCGGCAGGCGCATGCGATTCTCGTAGGGCCCGCCCCACTTGTCAGTTCGCTTGTTGGTACGTTCGCACAGGAACTGGTTGATGAAGTAGCCTTCGGAGCCCATCACTTCAACGCCGTCATAGCCGGCGAATTTGGCCAGCTTGGCGGCGTTGACGAAATCGTTGATCTGCCGCTCAACGCCCTTGGTCGACAGGGCCCGAGCCTTGAACGGGCTGATCGGCGCCTTGGTTGCCGAGGCAGACACAATCAACGGCTGATAACCATACCGGCCAGCGTGCAGTAACTGGAGGCAGATCTTCCCGCCCGCCTCGTGCACTGCACCGGTCACATGGCGATGCAACAGCGCCGTTGCCCGGTTATTCATCGTTGATGCCAACGGCGCCAGCTGGCCAACCAGGTTCGGCGAAAAGCCTCCCGTTACCATAAGGCCAACGCCACCCTCGGCGCGTTCAGCAAAATACCGGGCAAACTTGTGAATATTCCAGAAACGGTCTTCCAACCCGGTGTGCATGGAACCCATAAGCACACGATTCTTCAGCTCGGTGAAGCCAAGGTCGAGCGGTTTCAGCAAGTTAGGGTAATTCGCAGTCATGATACAGGTCGCCAGAGTGTGATGAATGAACGCTGACTGAGATTAGCACACCCTCTACGACCAAGGTATTACCCGGCGGGAACCTTCTGCTTTATTTACCGTCAGACGGCACCGGTTGCGGAGCACGGTTTACCTTGCCTTTGATCAATCTGTCAGATAGTCTTTCTGGCACCTATAAAGGGCTAAACCATAGATATTCCCTATCAATGAATATCCTGCACCCCGGTGTCGGCATATCGCCGCGGTGCCCAAATGGAGCTTTGACGCACATGCTGTTAGCTGTGTTATCCGGCTTTTTGCTGGCAATTGCCGCCCCTTTCCTACACCGGGTTGCGGGCAAATACATTGGGTGGGTGCTGGCACTTTTGCCGGCAAGCCTTGCGGTTTACTTCAGCACCTTTCTTTCTCAGGTTCAGGATGGGCCGGTGCTGCTGGAGTATCAGTGGCTGCCAGGCCTCGATATCTCCCTGAACTTTCTTGTTGATGGCCTCTCGCTGACGTTTGCCTTACTGATCAGCGGTATCGGTACGTTTATTCTGATCTATGCCGGTTCTTACCTTGCCGGTCACAAGTATCTGGCCCGCTTCTATGTGATCATGCTGTCGTTCATGGCATCGATGCTCGGGCTTGTGCTCTCGGACAACCTGATTACCTTGTTTGTGTTCTGGGAGCTGACCAGCATCACGTCTTACATGCTGATTGGCTTCAACCACGAAGATCTGGATGCCCGAAAGTGTGCATTGCAGGGTCTGTTTGTGACAGTGGCCGGCGGCCTGGCGCTGATGGCCGGGCTGATCATGCTGGCCATAATGACTGGCAGCTACTCCCTCGCGGAAATCCTGGCATCCAGTGAGCCGCTGCATCAGCATGTTTTCTACACGGGTGCCGTGCTTTGCATACTCGCGGGCACCTTTACCAAGTCGGCGCAGGTGCCCTTCCATTTCTGGCTGCCAAACGCCATGGCGGCGCCGACTCCGGTCTCCGCTTTCCTGCACTCCGCCACCATGGTCAAGGCCGGCGTTTATTTGATGGCCCGGCTGAACCCCTCACTGGGTGAAGGTGAGCTGTGGAGCCTGATGCTGATGGGCTTCGGCGCTGCCACCATGTTTACCGGTGCCTGGCTCGCGTTTGGCAGTACCGGCATCAAGAAGATTCTGGCCTACTCAACCGTGATGGCCCTTGGCACCCTGACCATGCTGATCGGTGTTGGCACAGAACTGGCCATGACCGCCTTTATCTGTTTCCTGGTGGCCCACTCCCTATATAAAGGCGCGCTGTTCATGCTCGCCGGTGCCCTGGATCATGAAACCGGCACCAAAGACATCACGCTGATGGGTGGCTTGCGCAAATCCATGCCCGCGACAGCGACTATTGCCGCCTTCGCAGCCCTGTCCCTCGCAGGCCTGCCTCCACTGTTCGGCTTTATTGCCAAAGAGTTGATGCTCGAAGCGCTGATTGACGCGCCGGTCTGGAGTGGTGTGCTGCTCTTCGTGACGGTTGCCTCTGCCATGCTGATCGTTGGCGTAGCGGGTCTGGTTGCTATCAAACCCTTCTTTGGCGCCAAGGGAGATACGCCGAAAACGCCTCACGAGGCACCGTTTGGCATGCTCATCGGCCCAGCGGTGCTGACCATTATCGCACTGGTTTTCGGCCTGCTGCCCTTCATCCCGGAGAATGCCCTGCTGACCGCTGCGGTTGCCTCGGTATATGGCAGCCCGGTGGATTTCTACCTGGCCCTCTGGCATGGCATTAACGCACCGCTGATGCTCTCCGCAGCCAGCCTGGTCGTTGGCCTGTTGCTGTTCAAGGCCTGGCCGCGCATTCAGCCAACACTATACGCCATTAACTACGCAGGCGGTCGTGTCGGCCCGGAGGCGGGCTACTTCAAGTTCATGGAATGGATTACCGTAGTGGCAAGTTGGCAGACCCGGATGCTGCAGAACGGTGTACTGGGCATCTACATGCTGGTTATGGTTGCCGTTACCTTTGGTCTGGCGGGCTACACCATGCTGGACCAGTATGGCGTGCATTTCACACTTAACCTGGCCGACAGCCACTTTTATGAATGGGGCATTGCGCTCTTGCTGGTCGCGTCTGCGGCGTTTGCCAGCGGCACCCATTCCCGCCTGGGCTCCGTGGCGTCCATGGGGGTTCTGGGCTTTGGCGTAGCACTCACGTTCATCCTGTTCAGCGCACCGGACCTGGGCATCACCCAGCTACTGGTGGAAACCCTGACAGTGATCCTGCTGGTTCTGGTTCTGTTCAAGCTTCCGGAGTTCGTCAACCTGTCTACACCTTTCCAGCGTTATCGGGATCTGGCGGTGGCAATCTTCGGTGGCGTTGTTATCACCCTGATGATTCTGGCGGTGCTGGACATTCAGTACTTCGAATCCATCTCCTCCTATTACGTTGAGAACAGTGCCCCCCTGGCCTATGGCCGGAACATTGTGAACGTAATTCTGGTGGACTTCCGGGCACTGGACACCTTGGGTGAGATCTTCGTGCTGGCACTGGCTGCCCTGGGCGTGTTCTCCATGCTGAAACTGAAAGCGGAGGATCAGCACAAGCCATGAAATCCAACACCATGATTCTGCATACCGCGGCCTTGCTAATCATGCCGCTGCAACTGATGTTCTCGATTTTCCTGCTTTTCCGTGGTCACGATGAGCCCGGTGGCGGGTTCATTGGTGGGCTGGTTGCCTCTGGCGCGTTTGTGCTCTATGCCTTTGCCTTTGGCGCGGAAGCCACCCGTCGGCTTCTTCGGGTTGGCCCGAGAGACCTGCTGGCCGCCGGCCTGCTGATGGGGCTGGCATCCACACTACCAGCATTTTTCTCAGGCCAACCCATGCTGACAGCCCACTGGTGGGACTTACCGCTGCCCGGTGAAGCCTACCTGAAGCTGTCCACACCGCTGATTTTTGACATTGGCGTCTATCTTGCCGTTCTTGGCACCATCATGACCTTTGTGGTTGGCCTGATGGAGTCCGAAGAATGATCTTTTTCCCAGAGCAGAATTCCGGAGGATCTCTATGGAGAGCCTGATGGCGTACGTAGTGGGCATCATGTTCACTGCGGCCTTTTACATGATGCTCAGGCGGTCCATCGTCAAACTGGTTATCGGTTTGATGATACTCAGTAATGCCGCCAACCTGCTGATCTTTGTTGTGTCCGGCATGACCCGTGGCGCGCCGCCGCTGATTGCGGAAGGCGCCAGCGCCCCGGCAGGCATGATTGCAGATCCGTTGCCCCAGGCCCTGATCCTGACTGCAATCGTGATTGCCTTTGGTGTGTTGGCCTTCGCCGTGGTTCTTATCCGCCGAGCTTACGAAGTGGTTGGAACCGATGACCTGGACCAGATGAAGGATACGGACACTTGAGCCCGGAAATCATTCTTCCTGTATTTATTCCCCTGACGGCTGGCGCCCTGTCGCTGGCACTGTGGCGGTCGATTCGCTATCAGCGCATTCTGGGTGTGCTGGCCAATATCCTGTTGCTGTGGAGTGGCATCTGGCTACTGATGTCCACCACCGACCAGGGCTTTGTGACCATGGAAATGGGCAGTTGGCCGGCACCGTTCAGTATTGTGTTTGTGGCCGATGTTCTAGCCGCCATCATGATCGTACTGACCGGGATTATCGGCCTGGCCATCGCTATCTACTCGCTGGCGTCCACGCCCCGGGGCCATGAAAAGTTTGGCTACTACCCGCTGATGCACCTGTTGCTGGCCGGCGTGGCTGGCTCTTTCCTGACCGGCGATATCTTTAACTTGTTTGTCTGGTTTGAGGTCATGCTGCTGGCCTCCTTCGCCCTGCTGACCCTTGGCGGTGAGCGAGCGCAAATGGAAGGGGCCATCAAGTACGTCACCCTCAACCTGTTCTCCTCTGCGATTTTCCTGTCTGCGGTGGGCCTGCTCTACGGCATGGTGGGTACCTTGAACATGGCGGACATCGCGCAGAAAATTGGACAGGTGGAAGACACCGGTATGCTAACGGTGGTTGCCATGATGTTCATGGTGTCGTTTGGCGTAAAAGCGGCGGCGTTCCCGCTGTTTTTCTGGCTGCCAGCGTCTTACCACACACCCCAGGTAGCGGTTTCAGCGCTGTTTGCCGGCCTGCTCACCAAGGTGGGGGTGTATGCCCTGTTCCGGATGTTCACCCTCGTTTTCACCCAGGATGTCGAGTACACCCACAACATCCTGCTTTGGGCCGCCACCCTGACCATGCTGACCGGTGTTCTGGGCGCAGCAGCACAGTTCGAATTCCGACGCATCCTGTCGTTCCACATCGTCAGCCAGATTGGCTACATGATGCTGGGCCTGGCCTTGTTCACCCCGCTGGCCATCATCGGCGGTGTGTTCTACATCATGCACCACATCATTGTGAAGACGAACCTGTTCCTGGTCAGCGGCTTTACCTATCGCCTGCTGGGCAGCTATGAACTGAAAGACCTGGGCGGTGTTTACAAGTACCGCCCGCTGCTAGCGGTGCTGTTCCTGATCCCGGCCCTCTCTCTGGCGGGCATTCCACCGCTGTCAGGTTTCTTTGCCAAGTTTGTGGTGATTCGCGCCGCACTGGAGGCAGAAGCCTACCTGGTCACCTTTGTGGCCCTGCTGGTTGGCCTGTTGACGCTCTACTCAATGATCAAGATCTGGGCGGAGGTGTTCTGGAAGAAGGTACCAGACCACGTCAGGAATACCGAAGAGCTCAAGGGCAAGCTGAACGAAAAACACGCCTGGGCCTACTATCTGCCAATGGTTGGCCTGGCCATCTGCACCCTGATTATCGGCCTGTATGGCCAGCCAATCTATGAGCTGGCAGAGATGTCTGCCGAGCAGCTGATGAACCCGCAGCTCTACATCGAAGCGGTGTTGGGAGGTGATCAGCCATGATCGGATTTTTCTGGAACGTTTGCCTGGCACTGGCCTGGGTAGCCCTGAGCGGTTCGTTCACCGCCTGGAATCTGTTTGCGGGCCTGTTCTTCGGTTACCTGGCGTTGATGGTGCTGCAGAAGCATGTTCCCGCGCTGAAGGGTTATTCCCGGCGACTACCGAGACTGATTTCCTTTTCCCTGTTTTTCATCAAGGAGCTGGTCAAGGCCAACTTCCGGGTGGCGTACGACGTAGCCACCCCCGTCTGGTACATGAAGCCCGGCGTCATTGCCTTTGAGATGGAAGCACACACCGACGCGGAAATCATGTTCCTGAGCAGTTTTATCTCGCTGACCCCCGGCACCCTGAGCCTGGACGTCTCCGATGATCGGCGAGTGCTCTATATTCACGCCATGTTCCTGCAGGACGAGGAGCAGTTGCGCAAGGATCTCAAGGAACTTGAGTTCCGGATTCTCAAGATCATGCGCTGAGGAGCCCAAACGTGCTGGATGTTGTTATCAATATTGTCTATTTCATGCTGTCGGTGGCCCTTCTGTTCGGGTTTATCCGGTTGATTAAAGGGCCATCATTGCCCGACAGGGTGGTTTCTCTGGAACTGATCGCCTCTATCGTGGTCGGTTACGTAGGGGTGCACGCCATCGATACCGGCGTGCCCAGCCTTCTGGATGTTGCCATTGTTATTGCCCTGACAGCGTTCCTGACGGCCGTTGGTTTTGCCCGGTTCCTGGAGCGAGGAGGACCCAAAAGTGAGTGAACTGATAGTTGCCATATTGCTCCTGACGGGTGCCAGCTTCATGATTCTGGCTTCTGTGGGCATCCTCCGGCTTCCGGACCTGCCCACCCGAATGCACGCGTCGACAAAGGCCGGTGCCATGGGTGCCATGATGACCATGGCCGGTGTGGCGGTGTATTTCGCGGATGTGGTGGTGTTTACACGGGCGTTCGCGATTGTGATTTTTATCCTGATCACCGCGCCGATTGCTGCCCATGTGATTGGCCGGGCAGGCTACTTCCTGGGCACACCACTTTGGGAAGGCACAGTGAAGGATGAACTCAAAGATAACTACGACGACAAAACCCACAAGCTGTACAGCGGCTTTGAACCCGCTCCGGAAAGCGTGATCCCGCCCAAGCACGAAAAGCGCAGCGAGGATGACGAAGACTGAACAAACAAGAACAACCATCCAACAAGACGTCGAAGAGGTGTAGACCATGGCACAAACCCGCATTCTCCCCGCGGCCGACAACGCTTATCAGTACCCCCTTCTGATCAAACGGCTTCTGCTGTCTGGCCCCCGCTATAACCCGGACCAGGAAATCGTTTACGCCAACCGCAGCAAGTACACCTATACCGACCTGGTAGAGCGCATCCACAAACTCGCCAACGCCCTGACAGACGCGGGCGTAAAGCCCGGCGACACCGTTGCCGTCATGGACTGGGATACCCCACGGTACCTGGAATGTTTCTTCGCGATTCCGATGATCGGTGCCATTCTGCACACGGTTAATGTGCGCCTGTCACCGGAACAGATTGTTTACACCATGAACCACGCGGAAGACGATGTGGTGCTGGTACATGACGACTTTATGCCGATCATCGAAGGCGTCAAAGACGAAATCAAAACCGTCAAAACCTGGATTCAACTGACCGACAGTGACGGTGCCAAAGCAACGTCTGTCGATACCCACGGCGAATACGAGGCCTTGCTGGCCAAAGCCGACAATCAGTTCGATTTCCCGGACTTTGACGAAAACAGCGTGGCCACCACGTTCTACACCACGGGCACCACCGGCAACCCCAAAGGCGTGTATTTCAGCCACCGGCAGTTGGTACTGCACACACTGGCCATGACCGGCACCATCGCTCACTTCGATGAAATGCCGCTGCTGCGTTCATCCTCCGTGTATATGCCGGTCACCCCCATGTTCCATGTTCACGCCTGGGGTGTGCCCTACGCAGCCACGATGATGGGCATCAAGCAGGTTTACCCGGGCCGCTACGAGCCAGAACTGTTGGTTGACCTGCTGAAAACGCACAAAGTGTCTTTCTCGCACTGCGTGCCCACCATTATGCAGATGATGATGGCCACCGAGTCCATCAAAACGGCCGACCTCAGCAACTGGCATGTACTCATTGGCGGCAGCGCCCTGACCAAAGGCCTGTGTGACGCTGGCGCCAAACTGGGCATCAAGATGTTCACCGGCTACGGCATGTCGGAAACCTGCCCGCTGCTGAGCGCCACCCACATGAAGCCGGAAGATCTGGAGCTACCGCTTGAGCAGCAAACGGCTATCCGGGTGAAAACCGGCATTGCCGTACCGTTGGTTGACCTGGATATTGTCGACCCGGATGGCAACCCGGTTGCCCACGATGGCGAAGCCAAGGGCGAAGTGGTTGCCCGGGCACCGTGGCTGACCCAGAGCTATTTCAAGCAGGCTGACAAGGGCGAGGAACTCTGGGAAGGCGGCTGGTTGCACACCGGTGACGTGGCGAGTATGGAGCCAGACAACACGCTGACCATCAAGGATCGCATCAAGGATGTCATCAAGACCGGTGGCGAGTGGCTTTCCTCTCTGGACCTTGAGAACCTGATCAGCCAGCACCCGGCCGTTGCGGGTGCCGCTGTGGTTGGCGTGCCCGATGAGAAATGGGGCGAGCGGCCGCATGCCCTGGTGACACTCAAACCCGGTGAGCAGGCCGGCGTCGAGGACATCCAGAGCCACCTGAAACAGTTCGTGGAGAGCGGCGAGATCAACAAATGGGCAATCCCGGAGCAAATTGATTTCGTGGAGGATATCCCCAAGACCAGTGTTGGCAAAATCAACAAGAAGTTGATTCGAGACCAGCTCAAGGACTGACCACCTCCGATCTAAAAAAGCCGGCCACTGCCATGCAGTCGCCGGCTCTTTTGTGCCCGGAGATCAGAGCCCGGAGAACGTGAAGTCAACCTCGGGTTTACGCCCTGCCACAATGTCTGCCAATGCCGCTGCGGAACCACAGGAGTGAGTCCAGCCCAGGGTGCCATGGCCCGTGTTCAGGTACAGGTTGGCAAAATGGCTTTTCCCGATATAGGGCACGTTCGAAGGCGTTGCTGGCCGCAGGCCAGTCCAGAACTCGGACTTGTCCCAGTATGCGGCTTCCGGCATCAGTTCCGCTGATCTTCGCACGATAGCCCGGCACCGAGTGTAGTTCAGATCCCGGGTATAGCCATTGAGTTCAGCCGTACCAGCCACCCGTATCCTGTCCCCCAGTCGCGAATAGACCAGTTTGTACTCGTCATCGGTCAAACTGACATTGAACGCCGCGTCCGGGTTCTTGACCGGCACGGTGATTGAGTAGCCCTTGGCGGGGTAAATGTTCAGGAATAGCCCCAGTTTGCGGGCCAGGATGGCACTGAAGCTGCCGAGACTCAGCACATAGCTGTCCGCGCGAAGGATCTGGTGTTTGCCTTCGTTAACGACCTGCACGCCCAGAATACGGTCACCGGCGCGATCAAAATCCAGCACCTCGGTCCCGTACACAAACGTTACGCCGGCCTCCTCACAACGCTTTGCCAACGCCTGGGTGAAGGCCCGGGCATCACCACTTTCATCATCGGCAGTGTATGTGGCTCCGGCAATTCGATGGCGCACTGGCTGTAATGCTGGTTCAATCTGCACCGCCTGCTCCGCATCGATCACCTGTCGGTCACAGCCAAGCTCACGCATGATCCGGGCTGGCTCCATGGCCGCATCAAACTCTGCAGGGTTGGTGTAGAAATGAAGGATACCTTTCTCGAGGTGGTCGTATTCGATACCCACATCTCTGCGCAGTGCCTGCAGGCAGTCCCGGCTATAGGTGCCCAAATTAACCATCTGGCGAATGTTATGGGCTGCCTTGGCTGAGGTGCACTGGGTCAGGAAAGACAAGGCCCAGCGCCATTGGTAGGGATCCAGTCGGGGGCGGAATAACAGAGGCGCATCCGGCTGAAACAGCCACTTCAGTACCTTGACAGGCGCCGAGGGATTGGCCCAGGGCTCGGCATGAGACACAGAAATCTGGCCACCGTTGGCATAACTGGTTTCCAGGCCTGACTGGCTCTGGCGGTCGACTACCGTTACCTGATGGCCCTGCTGGTGCAGATACCAGGCCGAGGTAACTCCTACGACACCGGCCCCTAGAACCAGTACATGCATGCGCGCCTCCTCTGAATCGTTGTCTGTAGTGAAACCTCAGCCTCCGGATTTTTTTACCGTCCATCCTTTCTGCTGAAGCAAGGGCACGAGAATATCCCGTTGGTCTCCCTGAATTTCCACCACACCGTCCTTCACTGTACCACCTGTGCCGCATTTGGCTTTTAGCACTTTGGCGTAGGCCTTCAGGTCTTTGTCATCCATCGGGATACCAGTGATCAGGGTGACCCCCTTACCTTTCCGCCCTTTGGTTTCCCGGCTGACCCGAACAACGCCGTCACCCGACGGCCGTTCCGGCTGCCCGCAGGTACAATCAGCGACCGGGTTCCGACACTCCGGGCACATGCGCCCCTGCTCTGTGGAGAAAACCAGGCCGCCTTCCCGCTTTTTCATTCCCATACACCAGCCTCTGCCTGTTGATCAGTTCAGGCCGGGAGGGTATTTGGAAAACATTTCCGAGACAACCTCGTCAATCAACTTGCGCCGGGTTTCCGGTGACTGGTTTTCGTTCAGGTAACGGCGGCTCGCAGCACGCCAAACCACCTCTGAGGAACGTCTATCAGCCAGTTCGACAACCAGCTTGCCCTCGGTGATTTCCCGAACCGGTGGCGGAGCCGATACGCCCCAGCCAAAGTTGCCTCTTCCGAAACCGAAGCCAAGCCCTACACCCACTTGCTCCAGGCGCTCTTCCGGAACGATCTGCCAGGTAACCAGCAGGTCAGCCTCCGTATCAGGAACCCGCTTCATTGCTTTGCGGGTCATTTCGCGCTCTATCGCGGCACGAACCCGACTGTCATCCAGCGACGTGAAGCCGGAATCCTGTTGTCCCGGTGCATATGCCCAACTGGTGAAGTTTCCGAACACTGTCGCCGAGTTGTAGTCGGTAACCACGTTGCTGGCGCAGCCGGTGATAAATGCGGCCATCACCGCTATGATAAACATTCGCATGGTCTTCTCCTGCGTTAAACACTCATATGGTCCAGTATACGCCCGACCGGGCACTTTCAGTTTGCCACCCGGTTCAGGTTTCCAAACGGTAATCCAGCTTTTGCGCATCGCAGAACGCAGCGAACTCTGTCGCACGGGCTTCAGGTACCGACACCAGCGCATTGACCCGGTTACTGTACTGAATCGATTCAATGTGGCCTTCATGGCCTTCACACCAGTGCCGAAGTGGCTGTTCGTCTGCAAAACCCAGAACCACCTCTGCCTGCACCCGGATCTGCTGTATGGTCCGGCCCACCTCCGATAACACGCTCTCTGCCGCGCCGGCGTAGGCGCGAACCAAACCGCCCGCACCCAGCTTGATGCCCCCGAAGTAGCGGACAACGATCACCAGTACGTCCCCCATGTCCTTGTGCTGGACCACGTTCAGGATGGGCTTGCCGGCAGTACCAGAGGGTTCGCCATCGTCATTCATGGCGGCTTCGGCCGCCGAACCGGGCCGGCCAATCTGGTAGGCCCAGCACACATGACGGGCGTCCGGGTAGTCCCGGTGGGCACGGGCAACGTGTTCCCTGACCTCATCACGGGAGCTTACCGGATACACCCGGGCGATGAAGCGGCTCTTCTTCACTTCCGTTTCTCGCTCAAGGTATCCTGAGGGTACAGGGTAATCTTTACTCATGGAGCAACCTATGACCTCCGAAGATAACGATCAAAACAGTCCTGGCACCGCTGCCCCGGCAAAAATACGCAAGGCGGCCTGCGGCATTCGCTTTGATGAGGACGAGCTGCTAGAAGGCATCGACTTCTCAGCCGCTGAACGCCTTAAACCCGAAGGTGAGCCAAAACCTGCCAAAAGGCAGTCAACCACCGATAAAAACGGGTAGCCGGATGGTCACCTGCAGGCCACCCTCGGAACGGTTCCGGGCCGAGATTGCGCCATCGTGAGCGTTGACAATGTCCCGGGCAATGGCCAGCCCCAATCCCCACCCCTTACCGCCCCGGGATTTATCAGCCCGGAAAAACGGCTCGAACAACTGTTGCAATAACTCGTCTGGTGCGCCGGGGCCATCATCGGCAATATCCAGCTGTATGCTGCCATCCACCAACGCTAATGATGCGTGCACGGATTTCCCCGGTGGCGTGTGGTCCAGCGCATTCTGTAATACGTTATCCAAAGCTCGCTGCAATAACCCCGAATCCCCAAGCACCGACACCGCTCTGGTGTCGTCAGCTGCGGTGAGTTTACAGTCCACCCCACGGTGTTCGGCGTAATCGGCCGCATCCCGCAGCACCCGGTTCATCAGCGCCAGAGGTTTCACCGGCTCACGTTCCATCGAGCCACCGTTCTCGGACACCCGGTAAAGGGTCAGAATTTGTCCGGTCATGGTTTCCAGCCGCTCGTTCTGGCGCAGGATGCTGTCCATGAGTGCGGGGTCGGCACCGCCGTCACTGGCAAGTTCAATGGCAACCCTCTGTCGCGCCAGCGGCGTTCTCAGGTCATGGGAAATATCACGCAGCAGGTGGTTCTGGCGTTCCAGTAACTGACACAGCCGATCGGTCATGGCGTTAAAAGCACTGGCCAGCTGACCGACTTCGTCCCGGCGGCGGGCAATCCGGTTTGGAACCCGCAACTGGGTGTCGCCATCCGCGATTGCCTTTGCCGTCGACTCCATGTGGCGCAAAGGCCTGGAAACGAATCGGGCAATCCACCAACAAGCCAGAGAGATCAGCACAAAAGCCAGTCCAAGCTCGACAAAGCGGAAGAATTTAGGGTCTAGCCAGCCATCACTGCCCATACGCGGCCAGGCAACCAGTTGATAGCCTTCGTCCAGAGTGATGACCGCAGGCTTGTTGGGATACCAGCCCGACTGGATGCGTTCCCGAATCTGGCGTGGCAACCGGTGATGTCCCTCTTCTTTTTCGATCAGCATCAGGTGCAGGTCAAGGCGTTCGCCTTCGGCTCTCAGAAAACGCCACATCGCCCCGCGATCTTCTCCCAAGCGCAGGGCCAGGGCTTCCCGGGCCAGCTCATGCAATCCTACCTGGCGCTCAATGGCCTGGCGTTCCCGGTCCAGCAGATACCGGGTTGCGAGATTGCTGGCCACCACGGTAACCGCCATGGCGAGCCAGATTGACAGGAAAATACGCCAGAACAAGGGGAACATAAAGCGCTTCATACAGCAGGCACCCGGTAGCTGTAACCCAGGCCTCGTATGGTTTCGATTCGAGGAGGATCATCATTGCCGAGCTTCTTGCGCAGGTTGCTGATGTGCATGTCCAGAGTACGATCGTAGGCTTCCAGCCTGCGGCCAAGGGCCCACTGCATCAGGTCGGTTTTGCGCACCACACTGCCGGCGTGGGCCAGCAACACCTGAAGCACCTCGTATTCGGTCGCTGTCAGTTCCAGGGGCGCATCATCCTGATATATTCGCCGTTGGCCGGGCTCCACCCGCAGGTCCCCGTAGGTGCGGTTGGCGTCCACATCGGATTTCTGGTCCCAGGCGATGCGGCGAAGCAGCGCCTGCAGGCGGGCAACCAGCTCGCGGGGATTGCAGGGTTTCGGGATGTAATCATCGGCGCCCACCTCAAAACCGACAATACGGTCGGTCTCGTCGCCCCGGGCGGTCAGCAGAATCACCGGCAGGTGGGTTTGCCCACGAAGTTCGCGCAGCACATCCAGGCCATTGATGTCTGGCAACATGATATCCAGAACCACAATATCGCAATCCTGCCCCAACGCCAGGGCCAGGCCATCCCGGCCATTGGCCGCTTCCCGTACCGTGAATCCCTGATTGGTCAGGTATCTGGCCAGCAGTTCTCTCAGCTCGTCATCGTCTTCGATCAACAATACCCGGTTCTGCATGCTGCTCTCTCGTCTGTTATACGGCCACAGTCTAGCACGGCCGCCAGAGGGTTCTGATCTACCACGTTTTTTCTTTACCGAACCTTTACAACGCCCTGACACCATCTGACTTGGCACGGCGTACCATGGCAGTCATCCGATAACGCCTGACAGGCACAACCGAACCCTAGAGGTAATCGTTATGAAAGCTAAATCATCTCTGCTAACCGCTGGTGTACTGATGGCCACACTGTTTGCCGCCAGCCCCATAGCCATGGCGGAACATCACGGCAACAAGCACAAAGCCGGAAAATGGGATAAACAAGAAATGTGTGAAAACTTCCGCGAGGGCAAAGGCCCATTCAGTGAAGAAATGCGGGAGAAGTACCAGGAAAAGCGAGAAATGCGCCAGCAAAAGATGCAGGAGCACCGAGCAGACATGGCCGACCGCCTGAAACTGAACGAAGAACAGCGGCAGATCTGGGACGAAATCCACCAGGAACGCCAGGAAAAGCATCAGAATCGCCGTGGTAACTGGCAGGAAAAAATGGAAAAGCACTGCGCCAACACCGAGGAGTGATCACCAGCGGGGTTCTGTCGTATGGTATAGGGTCACCTAAACAAGCTTGATCCGACCCCATGACCGAACCCGCTGTTCCTGAAATCACACTAAGCACCTGCGCCAGCATTGCCGATATCCCGGAGCGGGACTGGCAACGGCTGGCCGGGTGCGACAACCCCTTCCTGCGCCATGAATTCTTTCAGGCACTGGAACGCTCAGGCTGCACCCGCACCGAAACCGGCTGGACACCCAGCCATCTGGTATTTCGCGTTGACGGTAAAATTTGCGGTCTCGCCCCGGCTTACCTGAAAAGCCACTCCATGGGCGAATATGTTTTTGACTTCAGTTGGGCGGAAGCCTACCAACGCTACAACCTGCCCTATTACCCCAAACTCCTGATCGCCGTGCCGTTCACCCCCTCCCAGGGCCCCCGATTCTTGTTGGAGGAAGGCTTCCGCGGGCAGCTCACGCCGGCACTGCTCGACTCGCTTCTGACCGACCTGACCGAACAACTTGGCGCGCATTCCTGGCACCTGCTGTTCCCGGACACCGCAGACCAGGCTCTGTTACAGCATGAGGACGAACTGCACCGCATCGGATGCCAGTTTCACTGGCACAACCACGGCTATGAAGGATTTGACGATTTCCTCGCGGCGCTCACCTCCCGCAAGCGTAAATCCATTCGCAAAGAACGCCGGCAAGTGGCCGAGCAGGGCATCCACTTCCAGCATTTTCACGGGCAGGATATTTCAGATCAGGTACTGTCGGCCTTCTACGTGTTCTACCGGGCCACCTACCTCAAGCGCGGCCGCCCACCCTACCTGAACAAGCTGTTCTTCGAGCAATTGCGGGAGACCATGCCAGAACACCTGCACCTGATCATGGCGGTTCGCGAAGGCCAGCTGATTGCCGGCGCCCTGTTCCTGGACAGCGACACCACCCTGTATGGCCGTTACTGGGGCTGCCTGGAAGAATACAACCACCTGCATTTCGAAACCTGCTACTACCAGGGCATTGAACTCGCCCTGACACTCGGGCTCCAGCACTTCGATGCGGGCGCACAGGGAGAACACAAACTGGTGCGGGGCTTTGAACCCATCATTACTCATTCCTGGCACGGCATCCTGCACCCGGGGTTTCGAGAGGCTATCCAAAGCTTCACACACGAAGAAGCAGAGCATGTGATAAGTTACTTTAACGACGCGCAATCCGCCCTGCCATTCCGACAGCAGGAGCCGGATTAGCCTCTATACTGTAACCTCAGTACGGGAATTCGACGGAGGTCGAACGCCATGGACACTGGCCAACTGGGCACTTTTCTCTCATCAGATCATCTGCCGTTACTGCTCTCGGCTGCAGCCATACTGCTTGCCTTGGGCTCCATCCTGTTTACCGCCAGCGCCCGGCGTCGGCACCGGGAGGAGTTAACAACCCTGCGTGAGCGGGCCGACACCCTCTGGCGGGAGGTCGACGAGTTTCGGGTAGCGCAGTTCAACCGCACGGGCGAGTCCGGTTCATCACCACACATGTCCTCTTTGTTTGACGAAGCCCGGTACCGCACTGAAAAAGAAGCCTATGACAAACTCTGGCCACAGGTGTGGCACCTGTACGAGCGCCTGGGCATGTTCCTCAGGGCCGTTGAAGCCGGTGAGGCATCGGGGGAATTGAGGCTGGAAGCCCGCCATGCGGCCCTCGAAGCCCGGAATCTTCTGAACAGAAATCGCCCATTCTGCAGCGACGTGGTCGACGGGCTCGCCACCCGACTAATTGATACCGAAATCAAGGCACACCTGGCAGCCTGCCAGCATCTTGACCTGCTGAAAGATGTCTCCAACACCTCGTCCAGCCATGACCGACGGGTGTTGCAGGACAAATGCCACAGCCTGCACGAAGGCGATGCCCGGGACCTGATCAACCAGCTCGCATCAACCATCCGTGAAAGAAGTATCCGTAACTCATAGAGTGCGACCCGGGTTATATTGCTTTGACCAAGGGTGATCCGGAACTTATTTGCCCGGGTACAGTCTGTGAAACCTCCCCAAGACGGACACGCCAATGACACGACTATTGAAGTACTCTGGCTGGTTTCTGGGCGCACTGCTGTTGCTGTTTTCCGGCCCCCTGCTGCTGGCAGCCACCGGCACCCAGCCAGAACGAAATGCCTGGCAAACCGCCAGCCGTGACAGCGCTGGTATAGCACCGGCGGCGGTAGACACTCACGAAGCCATCGTTCAGGTATACGGCGCCCGGGCCTGGAGCTGGCGCGGCTATTTCGCGGTACACACCTGGGTGGCCACCAAAGAGGAAGGCGCCGATCACTACAAGGTGCATGAGGTCATTGGCTGGCGCCAGCACGTAGTCAGCTCCCGCCCGGACGATCCAGATCGCCACTGGTTCGGCGCCCGGCCAGAGTTGTATGCCGATATTCGGGGCGATGAGGCCAAGGCACTGATTCCCGACATCTACGAGGCGGTGCAGTCATACCCGTACATTAACGAATACGAGGCCTGGCCCGGCCCGAACAGCAACACCTTCGTGGCCTGGGTTATCCGGGAAACACCGGGGCTGAACGTGGCGTTACCCAATCATGCCATCGGCAAGGACTATCTGGGCAGCCGTGTGGGGGCAACAACACCCGGTGGTGCCGGTTACCAGCTTTCGCTGGGAGGCTATGTTGGTGTTCTGGCGGGCGTCCGGGAGGGTGTGGAGCTGAACATTCTGGGATTGTCGCTGGGTGTTAATCCCTTGGCGCTCGGCATCAAATTACCTGGGATTGGTGAGCTGGCTCTGCGTAATACCAATCCTATGCCGGAGGCTGCGCCTTAGTTTGGGAGACGGCCGGGGAGCGGGTAAGCCTCCCCGACTAAAGCAGACCACGCCGAAGTTTGAAAGAGCTGGTCGGGTGGACCTTCCCAAAAATGTGCGGAGCCAGGGATGGCGGAGCCAAGCGTACACGGACGTATTCACAGCGTTTTTTGGGAAGGTCCACCCGACCAGCTCTAACTCCCAAGCTCAAAGTCAGAGCCTGGCAAACTCCAAATACCGACTGGCCGCCTGTTTTTTCTCGTCCTGAGAATTCAGCAATTCCAGGCGCAACCGGTCGATCACCTTCAGGTAATCATCCAGCGGGGACTTTTTCTTGCCCTGCGATTGAGAAGCCTCGATAAAGTCCTGCTGCTTCTTGCGAATTTCGTTCAGCTTCTCCAGTGCATTCTGGATTGCTTCGATACGGGCGCTTACCGGCCCGTTACCATTAGAGTTTCCGTTGCCATTGGCAGCTTCGTTGCCACCGCGTACACCAAGGAAGGTGTTCTCTGCCGGCGCAGATTCGGTGTTCTGCTCCGCCAGGTCCAGTTCCTCCAGGGTACGCACCTCACCACCTGTGGTCAGGTAAATGCCAGAAGCCTTGATCTGGCCCAGGGGAACGCCCTGCGGGTTGGTGAGAGTAAACTGATCCTCAACGCTGCCAACGTAGAGAGCCTGAACGCCCACTGCCTCCAATGACCGCAAGGCCTGGCCGCCATCAGCAGTTTGCACCCACACCGACAGGGATTTGAACACTTCGTCGTTGGCGTCAATCCAGCGGTTGCCGTCGTCGTCATACTTGGCGAGTTCGCTGAAACCGGAACCGGTTTGGGGACCAAACAGCTCGGAGCCGTCGTCTACCTTGCCGTTGCCATTGCGGTCAAACACCAGGTAACCGCTGCCAGCACCCAGGCTGGCAAACTGGCTGGTCTGGCCGTCGCCGTTCATGTCAAATTCGAACAACGTGTCGGTCAACCGCGCGGTGGAAGCGCCGAAGTTGATCACCAGCGGGTCAGTCAGCGGGCGTTCCTGAATCTGGATCAGTTCGGAGTATTCGTAGGTGCGTGACTGTGATTGTCGAAGTGATAGGGTAAAGTCAATGGTTTCGCCGTTTTGCAGGGTGATGCTGCCGGTGGATGCAAAGCTACGACTCTCGCTTTCCGAGTAGAACATATAGCGGCCGGCAGTCACCGACAGGCTGCCCTGGGATTCCCCCACGGCCTCTCCGCCCAGAGCCGCCCGGCTGACGGTCAATGCCTGCTGGCCGAGCAGGAACAGGTCGGCGGATTTTTCGATCAGCTCGGCACTGGTAAACGAGGCCGTGCGATTATCCCCACTCACCTGGCTGGCACTGCTGAACGCCAGCTGTTCCTGGCTGCTATAACGGTAGGCCGCCTGTCGGAACAAAGACAACTCAGTGGCGCCGGCCTGCAATCCCTGTTGGGGCAAACCCTCGTTCTGCTGGGTAATGCGCAACTGGCTACTGTCCATAGCCTGCACCTGGCGGGTGCTGTTCTGAAACAGGGAAATCTGACTGGATGAAATCATGGTGTTCGTACCTCAACTGACCTGTCAGGGTATCGGCACATCACCGGAAAACTTGAGCAGTTTTTAACCAGCCAGAATCAGAGACTTAGTTGAGATACCGCACCAACGCGGCAGCCAGGAGGCCCAGAGTAATGGCCGGCAGGGGTTTGCGGATGGCCAGCATGGCAACGCCGGTGGTCACCAGCGCAGCCAGGGCTCCCAGATCGCCAGTCACCGCCATGGGCACAATAATGGCAATCAGCACCGAGCTCGCCATGGTGTTGATGAAACTCTCAACCCGCGGGCTGATGCGCAGGAACGACATGATGAACACCCCGCCGAAGCGGGTTACGAGGGTCACCACTGCCATGATGGCGATCAACGCCAGAACACCCAGGGTTGTGGTTTCAATCGCCATGCCGGACCTCCAGGTTATCTTCCCGGCTCTGGGCTCCGGGTTCCAGCCAGAACAGTCCGATCACACCACCAGCCAGTGCACCCACCACAACGTGCATATTGGGCGGCAGCCATTTCCACGCCGCCAGCGAAGCAGCACCTGCCACCAGCCAAGCCACGAGAATACGCGGCGATTTCTTGCCACCGAGGGCCATGGCCAACAGAAAGCAGCCCAGTACCATATCCAGGCCCAGTGCTCTGGGGTTCTGTAGCAGGCCACCGAAGTACACACCCAACCCGGTACCGATCATCCAGGCCAGCCAAAGCACCAGCCCACCACCCAGGATCACCTCAAGATTGCGCCGCCCACTCTGATACTCCTGCGCCGAGACCGCCCAGTTGGCGTCTGTCAGCAACAGCAATAGTCCGTAGCGCTTGCCCGGCGAGACGTCTTTGAGCATGGGGTACAAAGAAGCGCCCATCAGCAGGTGCCGGGAGTTGATGGCAAACACCACGGCAATCATTGGCAGCACCGAGACTTCGGTGCCCCACATGTCCACCGCGGCGAACTGGGACGCACCGGCGAACACGGTGGTGCTCATCAGGATGGATTCAAGGGGCGACAAGCCCTTCTGGATGGCCGCCAGGCCAAAGGCAGCACCAAACGCCACCACGAACAATGAGATGGGAAGTAAACGAAAAAACTCAGCTCGCACCCTGTGCGGCTGAAATTGGTAAGGATATAAACTGGCAGACATTACGAGAAACTAAGCCGGAACCGCCAAAACGCGAATAGGTAATAACCGCTAGCCCGGAATTATTTTTCCTATTTTGCTCAATCAGTTATATGAACAAATCACACTTTTGCGAACTCGGTCGCCCCGCCCTTGTTGACGTGAACGTAAACTTATTCTAGTTTGTTTTCGTCCAGCCCCAAAAGGGCAACCCGGCCAATCCACCGGGCAGGACTGATGAAATCGAACATCCGGCCAAAAGCCGGGATTACAAAAACAAGACAAACCTACCGCCGCGATCCGGCCAGGTGGGAGAGGATTTCAACATGTCTGATCTTTTACGCTCCCCAAAGGGGCTGCGTCCCGTCAGCCTTGACGATGTCTGGGAAAAAGATGCCGGTTCGGTCTACATGAACGGCAGCCAGGCCCTGGCGAGACTTCCCCTGCTCCAAGCCCAACTCGACCGCAAGAACAACCTGAACACCGCAGGCTTTATCTCTGGCTATCGCGGATCTCCCCTTGGCGGTTTTGACAAGGTTCTGTGGAAAGCCCGGGACCACCTCAAAGAAAACAACATCCATTTTTTACCCGGGGTGAATGAAGACCTTGGCGCCACCGCTGTCTGGGGCAGCCAGCAGGTCAACATCTTTGAAGGTGCCCGTTACGACGGCGTGTTTGCCCTCTGGTATGGCAAAGGCCCGGGTGTGGACCGCACCGGTGATGTGTTCAAGCACGCTAACGCGGCGGGCACCTCCCGATTTGGTGGGGTACTGGCCGTCGCTGGCGACGACCATGCCTGCAAATCTTCCACCCTGCCCCATCAAAGTGATTATGCGTTTCTGGATGCGGGTATGCCGGTGCTCAACCCCGCCGGCATTCAGGACATTCTGGATCTGGGCCTCTACGGCTGGGCCATGTCGCGGTTTAGCGGCTGCTGGATTGGCTTCAAAGCCCTGGCCGAAAACATGGATTCGTCCATTTCTGCCAACCTGGATCTCAGCCGGATCAACATCCGCATTCCCACACAGTTTCCCATGCCGGAAGGTGGCCTGAACTCCCGCTGGCCAGACAAACCCATGGCGCAGGAGGAACGACTGCACCGCCATAAGCTGGAAGCCGCCAAGGCCTTTTGCCGGGCCAACCGCCTGGACCGCACGGTGCTTTCGGTTGAACGGCCCCGACTGGGCATCGTCACCACCGGCAAAGCCTACCTGGATGTGATCCAGGCGCTGGCGGACCTCGGCCTGGGCGATGAGGAACGTGAAGCCATCGGGCTGGCCGTGTACAAGGTCGCCATGCCCTGGCCCCTGGAACCCGAGGGTATTTTTGAGTTTGCCTCAGGGCTGGAGGAAATTCTGGTAGTCGAGGAAAAACGGGGATTGATTGAAGAACAGATCAAGACCCAGCTTTACACCTGGCAGGATGGCCGACGCCCCAACGTCATCGGCAAGCGGGACGACCAGGGTAACGACCTGCTACCGACCATCGCTGAACTGACACCGGCCATGGTGGCAAGGGCCATCGCCTCCCGCCTGGATGGCCGTTATTGCAACGACAAACTGCAACAGCGTCTCGGTTTCCTGACCGAGAAAGAAAACAGTCTGGCGCAACCCCGGGAGCGTCTGGAGCGGACCCCGCACTTCTGCTCTGGCTGCCCCCACAACACCTCCACCCGGGTACCGGAAGGAAGCCGCGCCCTCGGCGGCATTGGCTGTCACTACATGGCGACCTGGATGGAACGGGGTACCGACACCTTCACGCAGATGGGTGGTGAAGGCGTCACCTGGCTTGGCCAGGCACCGTTTACCAACCAGAAACACGTGTTCCAGAATCTGGGCGACGGCACCTACTTTCACTCAGGCGTACTGGCCATTCGCGCGGCCATCGCCTCCGGTGCCAACATCACCTACAAGATTCTCTACAACGACGCCGTGGCCATGACCGGCGGCCAGCCGGTGGATGGCACCCTGACGGTGCAGCAGATCAGCCATCAGCTGTATGGTGAGGGCGTGCGACGTATCGCGGTGGTCAGCGACGATATCGACAAATACCCGTCGCGGGCCGATTTCGCGGACCGCACCACCTTCCATCACCGGGACGACCTGGACGCCCTGCAACGGGAAATGCGTGAGATCGAAGGCTGTTCGGTGATCATCTACGACCAGACCTGCGCGGCCGAAAAGCGCCGACGCCGCAAGCGCGGCACCATGGAAGACCCAAACCAGCGCGTGATGATTCACTCGGACGTGTGCGAAGGCTGCGGTGATTGCGGTATCCAGTCCAACTGCCTGTCGATTCTGCCTAAAGACACAGACGCCGGGCGCAAACGCACCATTGACCAGTCCTCCTGCAACAAGGACTTCTCCTGCGTGCGCGGTTTCTGCCCGAGCTTTGTCACCGTCAAAGGCGGCAAACTGAAGAAGCCAGCCGGCGTCAGCTCAGACGTGGACTTCCCTGAGCTTCCGGAACCCACGCCGGTCACCGGCAATAATCCTTACGGTATTCTGCTGACCGGCGTCGGCGGCACCGGCGTGGTGACCGTCAGTGCCCTGCTGGGCATGGCAGCCCACCTTGAGGGCAAAGGCGTCTCAGTGCTGGACCAGGCTGGCCTGGCCCAGAAGTTCGGCGCTGTCGTCAGCCATATCCGCATCAGTGACCGGCAAGACAACATCCATGCCGTGCGGATTCCCGCCGGCGAGGCCGACCTGATGATTGCCTTTGATCTGATGGTCGCCGCCACCGACGATGCCCTGGCCAAACTGGATAATCGTTTCTCACGGGCGGTGGTCAATACCGAGCAGGCCATGCCCGCCGCCTTTACCCGAGACCCGGACATCCAGTTCCCCGGTGAATCCATGGAGCAGACCGTCAAGGAAGCCTGCCGGCCCGATGGCAGCTGGTTCCTCAACGCCGGCGACCTTGCCAAAGCTCTAATGGGTGACGGCATGGCGGTCAACCTGTTCACCGTCGGCTTCGCCTGGCAACAGGGGTTGCTGCCGTTGAGTGCCGCAGCTATAGAGCGGGCCATTGAGCTTAACAACGTGGCGGTCGACAAAAACAAACAGGCCTTTCTGTGGGGCCGGCGAGCTGCCCACGATCTTGGGCGGGTGATGGCCCTGGCCTTCCCGAAACCCAAAGGCACACCTGTGCAGGTAATGGAAACCACGGATCAACTGATCAAACGCAACATGGAACACCTGAGCGAGTACCAGAACACTGCCCTGGCCAAGCGTTATGAAAGGCTGGTGCGCCAGGCGGAACACACCATCTCCCAGAAACTTGGCCGGGACCCACTGCTGTTCCGGGCCATCGCCGACAACTACGCCAAGGTACTGGCCTACAAAGACGAGTACGAAGTAGCGCGACTGTTCAGCAATGGCAGCCTGCGCAAGCAGCTGGAGGAGCAGTTCGAGGGCGACATTGAGCTGGAATTCAATCTGGCACCGCCCCTGCTCAGCCGGAGCAAAAATGGCGAACGCCCGAAGAAACACACTTTCGGCCCCTGGATGGAAACCGCGTTCGCCTGGCTGGCGAAAGCCCGAAGCCTGCGAGGCACGCCCCTGGACCCTTTCGGATACACCGCGGACCGCCGCCTGGAGCGCAAGATCATCCGGGAATACGAGGCCGATGTCGCCTTCCTGCTCAAACACCTGAGCAAAGACCACGCCGATGCCGCGCGAAACCTGGCCAGCCTGCCCGCGAAGGTCCGCGGTTACGGCCCGGTCAAAGAAGCGGCCTATCATGCCACCCGAAAAGAACGGGCGCAGTACCGGGCTGAACTGAACCCCGGTGAACGGGCACACCAACAAATCGCCAACGCGGCGGTCTAAAACAGAAACAGCCGCCGCAGGCCCCACAAGGGTAGCGGCTGGCCACGGAACAGAGGTGAAACGCCATGAACGTATTCAGCCATCCGGAGTTCGATCACCACGAACACCTGTCTTTTGTCTGCGACGCCGAAACCGGCCTGAAGGGCATCATTGCCATCCACAATACGTCACGGGGTGCAGCACTCGGCGGTTGCCGAATGTTCCCCTACGCAAGCGATGAGGAAGCGTTGCGGGACGTGTTGCGACTGTCCCGGGGGATGACCTATAAATCGGCCCTGGCCAATCTCGACCTGGGCGGCGGCAAGTCGGTCATCATCGGCGACCCGCGAAAGCACAAGACCGAAGCCCTGCTCGAAGCCATGGGCAGGCACCTGGAAAGCCTCGGCGGCCAGTACATCGCCGCTGAAGACTCCGGCACCAGCGTGCCAGACCTGAAAGTGATGGGCCGCCATACCCGGCACGTGGCCGGCGTAACCACCCGCACCGGGTTTGACGGCCAGCCCAGCACGGGCGACCCTTCGCCGGTAACCGCCTACGGCACCTTTATTGGCCTTAAAGCAGCCGTAAAGCACAAGCTCGGCACGGATAATCTGACCGGCCTGAAGGTGGCCATCCAGGGCATTGGCAATGTTGGCTTCCGCCTGGCCCGCTACCTGAAAGAGGCCGGTGCAGAACTGTGGGTCACCGACATTCACGCCGATAACCTCAAGCGCGCAGTGGACGAGTTTGGTGCAACGCCCGTTGGCTCCGATGACATCCTGAGCCTGCCGGTGGATGTTGTAGCCCCCTGCGCCATGGGTGCAGTGCTGAACGACCAGAGCATTCCGGCCATCCGGGCGGCCATCGTGGCCGGCGCCGCGAACAATCTCCTGGACCGCCCCGAACATGATGCGGCCCTCAAACACCGGGGCATCCTCTACGCTCCGGATTTCGCCATCAACGCCGGCGGCATCATCGATGTATTCTACGAACGCACCGGAGGCTCACCCGAGCAAATCCGCGCCCACGTAGACACCATCGGTGACACCCTGTCGGAAATATTCCAGCGCTCTGATCGCACCGGGCTCCCCACCGGTGAGATCGCCAATGAACTGGCAGAAGAGCGCTTCAGAAAGCACGCCGCGGGTGCTGGGCTGGCGCCCAGGCGGCTGGCTTGCGCCGGGTGACCTGACACCGGTGCTTCCCCTTGGGGGCCGCAGGGTTCTGCGGCTCCCCTTTTAACCCCTGAAACAAAAACAACACCTTCGGGAGATCACTATGTCTGTCACTTCATCCGGCTCCGCCACCTATTCGGATGCCCTTGAGGGCTCCAATGCAAAACGAGGGCTATGGTCCTCACGGTTCGCGTTTATTCTGGCTGCCACCGGCTCCGCCGTCGGGCTTGGCAATATCTGGAAATTCCCCTACGTTACCGGCGAAAACGGTGGCGGCGCCTTTGTACTGGTGTACCTGCTGTGCATCGCCGTTGTCGGCATTCCCATCATGATGGCCGAAGTCATGATCGGCCGCCGGGGTGGTCGCAGCCCGGTCAACAGCATCCGACTGATTACCGAACGGGACAGACTTAAACCAGCCTGGAAACTGGTAGGCGCCATCGGCGTCCTTGCTGGCTTTTTAATACTGTCGTTCTACTCGGTGATTGGTGGTTGGGCAATATCCTACGTGGGCACAACCGCCAGCGGGCAGCTGGCCGGGCAATCCGCCGAAGCTGTGGGAGCCATTTTCTCCGGCTTGCTAAGCAATCCGTCCACCCTGCTGCTTTGGCACACGGTGTTTATGGCCCTGGTCATGGTGGTCGTCGCCCGGGGTGTCCGCTCCGGCCTTGAGCGGGCCGTCAGTATCCTGATGCCAGCGCTGTTCGTATTGTTGCTGCTGGTGGTCGGCTACGCGATGACCACCGGCCACTTCGGCCAGGCCGCAGCGTTCCTGTTCCAGCCCGACTTTTCCAAACTCACCACCTCAGGCGTCCTGGTCGCCCTTGGCCATGCCTTCTTTACCCTGAGTTTGGGCATGGCGGTGATGATGGCCTATGGCTCTTATCTGCCGAAGAAAATCTCCATCGCCAAGACCTCCATCACGGTGTCAGTCATCGACACCGGCGTAGCACTGCTGGCCGGGCTGGCGATCTTTCCCATTGTCTTTGCCAACGGCCTCGAACCCGGTGCCGGCCCCGGCCTGATTTTCCAGACACTGCCCCTCGCGTTCGGCCAGATGCCCATGGGTACACTGTTCGGCACCCTGTTCTTCGTCTTGCTGATCTTCGCCGCCTGGACCTCCGGCATCTCCCTGCTGGAGCCGATCGTGGAATGGCTGGAAGAGCAGAAAGGCATGAACCGGACCATCAGCACCATCGCCGCAGGTGGCGTGTGCTGGGCCCTGGGCATTGCCTCCGTGCTGTCACTGAACCTGTGGGCGGACGTTGCCCCGCTGGGCTTCATTCCCATGCTGGAGGGCAAAACCATCTTCGACCTGCTCGACTTCTTCACCGCCAACATACTGTTGCCGCTGGGTGGCCTGCTGGTCGCACTGTTTGCCGGCTGGGTGATGTCCCGCCAGGCCATGGAGAACGAACTGTCGTTGTCACCGACCATGTTCAACCTGTGGTTTATCACCGTGCGGTTTGTTACCCCGGTGGCCGTTGCCATCGTGTTTATCTACAACCTGATGTAACCCCTATTGCCCGGGCAATACACTGCCCGGGCTCTCCCATCCCGCCTGTTCCGGGCACCAACGTACCAATTGATAAGCATCTGTCCCTTTCTGACCGGACTTTTACGGCTCTTGGCGCGTAATGTGTGATTGTTAGACAAACACAATCGAGGCAGTCGCTATGTCAGCAGTCACAGCATCTTTTCCGGTACGCCGTCAGGACTTTGGTTTTGAGGATGTACCGCGCCACTGGGTCGACAGTGACCCGTTTATGACCCACCTGTTCAACGCCCTCTCCGCACTTTTCCCAGACGGTGAGCGCTTCTTCGTGGACAGTGTTCGGGCAGTCCGTGACCAGATCAACGACCCTCAGTTGCAGAAGGACATCAGCGCCTTTATCGGGCAGGAGGCCATGCACGCGAAGGAGCATGGCCACTTCAACGAGGGTGCCATCAATCAGGGTTTCGATATCAAGAAACTGGAAGGCTGGACCCGAGGCTTCCTGTCCGCGAAAGACCTGCCGCTGCTCAACAACAAGCGGGTGCATCTGGCCGCTACCGTTGCCCTGGAGCACTTCACCGGCATCCTCTCAGCGCAGCTGCTGAAGCGCGAAGACCTGGTGAATGCCATCGACCCGTCCATGCGAACCCTGTGGGCCTGGCACTGTGTCGAAGAGAACGAACACAAAGCGGTGGCCTTCGACACCTATGAAAAACTCTACGATAAAACCGTAGTGGACTACGCCATCCGCATGGGTGTCATGGCGTTGATCACAACGCTGATCATGGTAGCCATCCACTCGTTCATTTTTGAGCTGATGCGCGAAGACAAGCAGTTATTGAATCTGAAGTCCTGGGCCAAAGGTCTGAACCGTGTGTGGGGCCGCAAGGGCATGTTCACCGCGATCATTCCGGAGTACCTGGATTACTTCAAACCAGACTTCCACCCCTGGCAGCACGACACCGAGTTCCTGCTGCACAAATGGCGCAAGCAGCTGAACTTCGCCTGATGCCCGCGCCTGCTCGCCGGACTCAGTCCGGTTTTCGGGCAGGCAAGGCTTCCCCCTTCACAGACGTCGGTCTGGATATCCACCTGCAAAGAACTCAGCTGTCGGCAATGCGAAAGCCGACTTTCATCACAACCTGATAGTGGCCAACCTTGCCGTCAACGATGTGGCCGCGGGTTTCGGTCACTTCAAACCACTCCATGTTGCGGACGCTTTTTCCGCACTCCTGAAGCGCATTATCTATGGCGTCTTCAATGCCTTTCTTTGAAGAACCGACAATTTCCACCTTTTTATATACGTGGTGATCAGACATGAAAACCTCCTGAAAGCTGCTCCTTTTACTTGAGCCTAGAAGACCAGGGGGCTGTCAGCAAACCGGGGATCGTGGTTACCAGGGGTAGTGATTACCCCAACCTTGCACTGGCTGGGGCCTTGGAAAAAGCCGCTTAAGGTTTTCAGCCTGGTTTGCGGGCCACATAGACGGTGTTGAACGATTCGCGGTTCTGGAAGGGGTTGTAGAAGCTGACAACGTGGCAGGCTACGTCGGTAAACACTTCCCCCAGAGTCGCCATGAATTCATCGTCCTCACCTTCGTTGGACCACATGGCAAACACGCCACGGGGTTTGAGTTGCCGGGCCATGAGGCGGAGGTTGTTGGCGGTGTAGAAGCTGGCGCTGGAGTCGTGCAGCAGCGCTCTGGGCGAGTGGTCTATGTCGAGCAGAATGGCATCGAACGGTTTGCCCGGCGCTTCCGGGTCAAAGCCGCCGGTTTCGGGGTCGGCGATGGCGAGGTCGAAGAAGCTGCCGTGTATGTAGCGGTTGCGGGGGTCGGCATTGAGGTCTTTGCCAAGGGGCACTTTTTCTTGCTGATGCCAGCCGATGACGGGTTTCAGGTATTCGACCACGAGCAGTTCGCTGACGCGCTCATGCTTGAGAGCGGCCACGGCGGTGTAGCCAAGGCCGAGTCCGCCCACAACAACACTGAGCTTGTCGCCTTCGGTTTCGCCCAGGCCGATGTCTGAGAGGGCCACTTCGGCGTCGACAAACATGCTGGACATGAGGAATTCTTCGCCCAGTTTCACTTCGTAGATATCCCGGTCACCCAGTGCCGGAATCCTGCGGCGGCGCAGCGTGATTTCCCCGATCACCGAGGGCTGGCTGTCAATTTGTTCGAAAAGCAGTCCCATAGTCTTTGACTCTTATTCTGGAATTTCACGAGCGCGCATCTTCGGAGTTACGATCACCCAGCCTGATAGGCCGTGCTGTCGCAGTTGGGGTAAGGCTTTCAAAACACGCTCAAGCACATCCATGTGGCGCTTGGGCTCCGCCATCCCTGGCTCCGCACAGTTTTGAAAGCCTTACCCCAACCGCTCCTGTCGTCTACTCCCCTGCCCGCTCTTGGACAGAGACGTTCAGACAATTTGCGAGAATACTCCGCATCTTCTCCGCACCCAGCTCATTCATCAGTGCGATATTCCGATCAGGAATCCCGTCCACATCCGGATGGCTATCAATCGCCGCCTCCAGACTCGCTTCCCGCAACAAGTGCAACATGGGGTACGGAGACCGGTTGGTGTAATTCTCAGCAGCCCCCGGCTCGGTTTCGGCGAACTGGTAATCCGGGTGGAAACTGGCGATCTGATAAACACCCTCCAACTCCAGGTAGGCCAGCAACGCATCGGCAGCGTCCAGAAACTCGTTGTATGCGTAGAAATCCTGCAACGCGCCCGGGTGTATCAACAAAGTGGTTTCGATCTCCGGTTCGTCTTCCAGACGCTGCAATTCTGCATGCAGAGCCTGCAGGAGGTCGTCGTCGTTCTTCGCCTCTGTCACCGTAAACCGAATCCGGTTCTTGACCAGTTCCCGTTTGGCGAAGGGGCAGAGGTTGTAGCCAACGACTACGTCTTCGACCCACTGACGGGTGGCGTTAATGACCTGAGATTCGTTCAAAATAGTTGCCTTTACTTGTTTCTGAATACAGCTCCGAAGTCAGAGCGCGGGTGTGGGTTGGGCCTTCCAAAACTGTGCGGAGCCATGGATGGCGGAGCTCAAGCGTCACACGGACGTGCCGAAGGAGCGTGTTTTGGAAGGCCCAACCCACACCCGTGCCGGCACCCCATGCTTGATACTTAAACGTAGCCCTGACTCCGCAGATAATCATCATAAGTACCGCTGAAATCGGTAATGCCATCCGCCTTCAACTCAATAATCCGAGTCGCCAGCGACGAAACAAACTCCCGGTCGTGGCTGACGAAAATCAGCGTGCCCAGATAGTTCTCCAACGCCAGGTTCAACGCCTCAATAGACTCCATATCCAGGTGATTAGTCGGCTCATCCATCAGCATCACATTCGGCTTCTGCAGAATCAGCTTACCAAACAGCATCCGCCCCTGCTCACCGCCAGAAATCACCTTCACCGACTTACCAATATCATCCCCGGAGAACAACATCCGCCCCAACGTACCGCGCACCAACTGCTCACCACCGGTAGTCCACTGCGCCATCCAATCGGTCAGGGTGTCATCCCGGGCAAAGTCGGCGGTGTGGTCCTGGGCGAAGTAACCTACCTCGGCACTGTCGGTCCATTTCACCTCGCCTGCATCCGGCTCGTAGGCGCCGGCCAGGCACTGCAGTAAGGTGGTTTTACCAATTCCGTTCGGGCCGATGATAGCCACCCGCTCTCCCGCCTCAATCTGCAGATCCAGGTTTTTGAACAGGGGGCCTTCGTCGAAGCCCTTGGTCAGGCCTTTCAGGGTGACCGCCTGACGGTGCAGTTTCTTGCCCTGCTCGAAGCGGATGAACGGGCTCACCCGGCTGGACGGCTTCACTTCCTCCAACTGGATCTTGTCGATCTGGCGGGCGCGGGAGGTGGCCTGTTTGGCTTTCGAGGCATTGGCGGAGAAGCGGCTGACGAACTGCTGCAGTTCGGCAATCTGGGCCTTTTTCTTGGCGTTGTCTGACAACATGCGCTCGCGGGCCTGGGTGGCGGCAGTCATGTATTCGTCGTAATTGCCCGGGAACAGGCGCAGTTCACCGTAATCCAGGTCCGCCATGTGGGTGCACACACTGTTCAGGAAGTGGCGGTCGTGCGAAATGATGATCATGGTGCTGTTGCGGGCCACCAGGATGTTTTCCAGCCAGCGGATGGTGTTGATATCCAGGTGGTTGGTGGGCTCGTCCAGCAGCAGCACGTCCGGGTCGGAGAACAGGGCCTGGGCGAGCAGCACGCGCAGTTTCCAACCTGGGGCCAGGGCGCTCATGGGGCCGTTGTGCTGTTCTAGCGGAATATCCAGGCCCAGCAGGAGTTCGCCGGCGCGGGATTCGGCGGTGTAGCCATCCATTTCGGCGAATTCCACTTCCAGGTCCGCCACCGCCATGCCGTCTTCTTCGCTCATTTCCGGCAGGGAGTAGATACGGTCCCGCTCTTTCTTCACCCGCCACAGTTCCCCATGGCCCATGATCACGGTGTCCATCACCGTGCAGTCCTCGTAGGCGAACTGATCCTGGCGGAGTTTACCGAGGCGGATGTTGGGCTCCAGCATCACCTGGCCGGCGGACGGCTCCAGGTCGCCACCGAGGATTTTCATCAGGGTGGACTTGCCGCAGCCATTGGCACCGATCAAACCGTAACGGTTGCCGTTGCCGAACTTGGCGGATACGTTTTCAAACAGGGGCTTGGCCCCGAATTGCATGGTGAGATTGGCGGTGGAGATCAAGAAAAGAACCTGTCAGCGTGAGGGCCGGCAACAAGCCGGCAAATAAAAGCCGGCATTGTACAGGTTTGGGCGCAAGACTGTGAGGCCGCAGAAACACGCATAAAAAGGGCTTGCCAGCAGCACGCTGTGCGGGCAGCATTCGTGTCAGACGTTTCCGTCCATTCCTCCATCCAACAACAGGAACTTGACCATGGCACAAGCAACTGCACGCCACATTCTGGTAGACAGCGAAGCAAAATGTGAAGAACTGAAGAAAGCTATTGAAGGTGGCCAGGATTTCGCCGAAGTGGCGAAACAGCATTCCTCCTGCCCGTCCGGCCGTAACGGTGGCGACCTGGGTTCATTCGGCCCTGGCCAGATGGTTCCCGAGTTTGACAAGGCCGTGTTCAGCAGCGACCTGAACACCGTAATTGGGCCGATCAAGACCCAATTCGGCTATCACCTGCTGGAAGTGACTTCCCGCAGCTAAGCCAGTGCAACTGCTGTCTGCGCTTGACTGCGCAGACAGCAGGCGTTTGTTATCGGGATTCGCCTGTCCCGAAATTCCTGAACCGCGCCAATTGGCTACCGATGGTTTCAATAGGGTCCGTAATCGACGCCTGAATGCTCTCTGTGACCACCTCGGTAAAGCGTTTACCCGATTCACTCTCCAGAAAGTCCAGATACAGACCCAGTTCCTGAACACTGATATCCCGATAGGTGTACAAATAGCTGTCGTAAACCTGTTGCCCAACCATGCCCTGCAACATCCCACGCTGGTTCTCCAAACGCTGACGTAACCGCTCGTAATGCACCGAGTCACTGCTCAAGGCCGCCATGGCGGTTGCCAAACCCAACTGCACGGCAATGGTGGTATCCACGGTGGTTTCCGTTGCGCGGGAAGCCCGGTCAAAACGGTCGAACAGCCTTTCCCGGGCAGTGCCCTTGTAGGCTTCGTTCAGCTCCCCGGCTCTGTTACGCACCTCCGACCAGGCTGACGGGGCAGATGCCGCAATCTCCGCACGAGATATCTTCTGTGCGACAGGGGTCTGGTACCAGGCATATACCTCCTCAAGCTGTTTGCTCGTCAGCGACTCGTCCAGGCTGGCCACCAGCTTGCGCTCGATGTCCTCGGCCCTGTAACTGCTGCTGACCACATAACCAATAGTATCGGCCACCATCGGCGGCACCTGGCCGCTCTGTTTGAGACCATCCCGAATACCCTGACTCATCATGGCCGGGTACTGGCCCACGATGTCATCAATCGGAGATGCTGTCAGAACGTCACGGGCATCCGTTGAGGCCTGAGCCGTTCCCGACAACAAAAGCCCGGCAACTAAAAGAGGTTTAACTAGGGTGATCAGTCTCATTTCTCTATTATCCTGTTACTGCAATGGCCCTGTTTATGACACGCCTGAAGCCATTACGGCAAGTGCCCCAAGGCCTTTGGAGATGACAGTTTGGTAGGGATGTGGCGCAGAAGAACCCGAAAATCTCGAAATATCCGCAACAAGCGGTTTAATGTATGGCGCTCCCGCATCAGCTGGTACGGCCTGCCTTTGCTGGGGCTGGTGATCGGCACCTGGGCAACCCTACGATTCAGTCTGCTGGCCCCGGAACCTCCGGCCAACCCGGAAAACATCTGTGAGATCTTCAGGGAACATACGGTGTGGTACGACTATGCCCGGGCCTCCGAGGAGAAATGGGGCACCCCCATCGCCACACAGCTGGCTTTTGTCTATTACGAATCGTCTTTCCGGAGCCATGCCCGGCCGCCCCGCACCCGGCTTTGGGGACTGATTCCCTGGAAGCGCCCCACCACCGCTTACGGTTATGCCCAGGCCCTTGACCCCGCCTGGGGCGAATACCTGGTGGCGAACGACGCATCCTGGCGAACCGTGCGCACCGACATGCAATACGCGCTGGATTTTGTCGGCTGGTACAACCACCTCAGCAACCGCGAGCTGGGCATTCCATTCAGCGCACCCCGGCAGCTTTACCTGGCCTATCATGAAGGCCGGGGCGGCTACGCACGCCGCTCGTTCGAACAGAAACCGGCCATACAGTCCCTGGCCCGAAGGGTTCAGAACCGCGCCTTCCGCTACGACAACCAGTTAAAGCAGTGCGAAGCGGAGTTCCAATGTTGGCGCTGGTACCAGTTCTGGCCGTTCTGCAAGGCCGACGCTTAGGTTCAGAGCGACGCGCTTATCTCAATGGCAGATTCCAGCGCTTTCAGGCGATCAACCAGGAACTCCATAACGATGCGCACCCTGGCCATCTGCTGGGTATCCTGGTTTACATGCAGCCACAAATCCACGCTCTCGCCCTCCAGCGGGTCTGATAGCCTGCGCAGCTCTTTCGCGGCCTCGCCCAGATAACAGGGCAACACCGCCAACCCCGCTCCAGACCTGGCCAGGGTTGCCATGGATTGCAGGCTGTTGCAGCGAATCACCGAGGAGACGTTCTTCAGGTGCTTCCGGTACCAACGCCCGGTCGCCAGATGGCTGAAACTCTCATCCGGCAGTATCCAGGTGCAGTCTTCCGGGTGGTTCTCGATATCCATATTGCGGTGTCGGCGGCAGTATCGGGCGGCCCCGTAGACAGCGGAATCCACAGCGGCAATACGCTCGCCCTCCAGGGTCGCCTGGGGCTTGTTCTCCGGCCGCAAGGTCAGGTCTGCCTCCCGGTGGCTGAGGTTCGCCACATCGTTATCGGTCAGCACCTCCAGTTCGATATCCGGATAGGCGTGAACCAGCTCCGCCAGGATCGGTCCGAGCAGCTCATTCATCATGGCATCCTCGGCCGCCACCCGGACCTTACCCACCGGCGCAGCATCGTCACCTACCAGTTTGCGCTCCAGATTTTCCACATCGGTAGCCAGCCGCTGGGCCTCCCGAAACGCCATTTCGCCAACCGGAGTGAGCTGCAAACCATCCCGGTTGCGCTCGAAGAACTGCACCCCCAACGACTCTTCCATCTGATCAAGTCGTCTTAAAACAGTGGTTTGGTGTACACCCAGCAATTCACCGGCTTTCGCCAGCGTTCCACCTATTGCCAGAGCCCGTATATATCGAAGATAATCCCAGTCCATAGTTACTGCATATTCGCAACGTGAGTACGGATTTTAACGTATTCAAACTGCAAATAAGAACTCCTAGAATAGTCGTTAAATTAAAGATAGATCGCTAATTAATCCACCAGACAAAGGAGGAAGGCGCTATGACCAAGAGCCATATCGCAACCGTAAACCCGCTGCCGTCAAGTATCCTCCACAACAGTACCGAGGTCAGGCGCCAGTATACCCGCGCTGCTGCACAGCAGGCGATGCAGTTTTTCAGCCGTAAGGTGCGGATTTTCAACCGCAAAGCGGCTGCGGTTGCCCCAGACATGCCCCAGGTACAGGGCGGTCACTGAGATTACCGGAACCCGGTAACCGAAGCACAAATAAAAACGCCGGCATGTTTCCATGCCGGCGTTTTTTATGGTGAGTGTTTAACGCCCTGATCAGAACTCCCAGATCACCTTACTCTTCTTACCAAACCACTCGTCCATCTTCTGATTGTAGAAGTCCTCGATCACATTGCGCTTGATCTTCATGGTCGGCGTTAACATGCCGTTTTCCATGGTCCAGGGCTCCTTGACCACTACTACGAAAGCCACTTTCTCATGGGCTTCGCTCTGGGCGTTAACGGCATCAAGCTCCCGGGCCAGTTCCTGTTCCAGCTCCGCCCGGTCACCACCACGATCCAGTTCATCCCGGGCCTCTTCTGACAACAACACCATCAGGCACGGCTGAGGCTGGTTGGCGCCGGCCACACACACCACTTCGGCTTTCGGATGATTGAACCGGTTCTCAATTGGCACGGGCACCACGTATTTGCCCTTGGAGGTTTTGAACAGATCCTTCACCCGGCCAGTGATACGCAGGCAACCATCCTGGTCGATTTCACCCATATCGCCAGTTTTGAGAAAGCCGTCATCGGTCAGGTCCTCTTTGGTCTTCTCTTCGTTCTTGTAGTAGCCGAGCATCTGACCGGGGCTCTTGACCTGAACCTCGCCACCTTCGCCAATGCGGTGAGTAACACCAGGGTTTGCCATGCCGACCGTACCCACCTTGGCCTGGCCGGGGCGATTGGCGTGGGAGTAACCGAAGTTCTCCGACATGCCATACACTTCCAGCAGTTCCAGACCAAGGCCCCGATACCAGCCGATAATCTCTCCAGACAACGGTGCCGCGCCCGTCAGGGCGGCCCGACAATGGTCCAGGCCCAGCTGTTTGAGCACCTTCTTTTTAACCAGCGAGTTCAGGATCGGAATATTGAACAGGATTTTCTGCTTCTTGGGCGGCAACTTGGCATTCACGCCCAGATAGAACTTCATCCACAGGCGCGGTACCGAGAAGAACAACGTGGGCCGGGCCCGCTGCAAGTCTTCCTGGAAGGTATCCAGGGAGTTGGCAAAGTACAGGTGGAAACCGTAGTAAAGGGACTGGGTTTCAACCGCTGCCCGCTCCGCCACGTGGGCCAGCGGGAGGTAAGACAACATGCGTTCGTTGGAGGATACTGGGAACAGTTGCTGCAGGCCATCGGCCACCGAAATCATGGTGCGGAAGCTGTGCATCACGCCCTTGGGCCGGCCGGTACTGCCAGAGGTGTACACGATGGTGGCCAGCGCATCCGGATCAGGCAGTTTCGGCTCAGCCGGTGATTGCTCTTTGATGATCTCCTGCCATTTGGGAGTGTCATCGCGCGGCGACAAAGGCAGAGACACGATGGGCATATCAGCAGGAATATGATGCTTGATGTCGTTCCAGCCGTCGGCCGTACCGTCCAGCTTACCCAGGAACAACAGTTTAGCCTCGCTGTGTTCAAGAATGTAAGCGGCTGTTTCACCATTCAGGGTCGGGTAAAGCGGCACGCTGACATGACCGGCTGCCCAAATGGCCAGATCCGACAGTATCCAATGCGCGCTATTCTTGCCCAGGATTCCGATATTGCTGTGCTCCGGTAGACCAAGGCTGTTCAGGTAGGCGGCCATCCGGGACACCTGGTCAGCGGCCTGCGCCCAGGTAATGTCTTCCACCCGGCCATCCGGGAACGGCTGGGTTAGGTAAACGTTATCGGGAGTGTGCTGGGCCCAGTAGTACAGGCAGTGCAAAGACGTCTGCTTTTGTGGGTCTATAGCCATGGTGGCTCCTTGTTGTTGTTATCTTCGGTTGTCTGGAATCGCTTTTTATTGTTGCATTCATACTAGCCAACTTTCCCGCGTGCTCAATAGCAATAAACATCCCGGGCGTTGACCATTTAGCTCGAAGCTGAGACGCACCTCCCAAAATATTACGTGACATCCATCAAGTCTGGTCTAGATTGAGAAGTACCGCGTATTGATAACCAATACCACAAGAGACTGTCGCTCTATGAGAACCTCGACTCGCTCTGCTTTGATTTTCCCCGCCTGGGCCGTAATTCTCATCGGATCCGGCGCCTTTCTCTACACCGCCTACGCGGGTTTTCTTGGTTCCTGAGAGCCGACTAGCGCCTGAAACGGGTCTCAAGCACGACCGCCGAGTTAGTCCGCTCAACTCCTTTTAGGTTCCCGATGTCATCCAATACACGGCTCAACTCCTCCAGCGATTGGGCCTGGACGATGGCAATCAAGTCGTACTCACCACTGACCGAAAACAACTGGCAGACCTGAGTAATTTGCTCCAGTTCGGCGTTGGTGCGAGCGGTAAGTTTCTGGTGCACCTTGACCGACACATGGGCCTCCACCTGGTTGGCAGCGTACTCACCGCCCAGCTGTAAGGTATAGCCGCGAATGATTCCCTGCGCCTCCAGTTTCGCCAGTCTGTTTTGTACGGTGGAACGGGAAACATGCAACCCCTTGGCCAGGTCAGTCACACTGGCGCGAGCATTCTGCCGGAGCAGTCCCAACAATTTCTGGTCTTGCATACTAATCATTTTGATTACCTGATTCGTCAATATGGCTAAATTCTATACCATATCGACCAATTTGAATCTACAGATCGGCATAACCAGCCGCCATACTGGACCTAAACAACGTTCAGGATGTCGGCCATGTTGATCCGCCCTATCACGCTTCGGGATCTTGATCCCCTTTATCAGATTGCCGTTGAATCCGGACCGGGATTCACATCCCTGATGCCAGACCGGGACGCGCTGGCACAGAAGATCGAGCATTCCATGAAGAGCTTTGAGCGGCGCGTAGACAATCCCACAAACGAGCAGTATCTGTTTGTACTTGAGGATGAGCACAGCCATGAGATCATGGGCACAACTGGCATCCAGGCCAGTGTTGGGCTCGACCGGCCGTTGCACCACTTCAAACGCGACAGAACGATCGGGCCAGCAGGCCTCGCGAGGGAAACCCTGACCCGTTGCGAGCACTACGCGGGCTGCACCGAAATCTGTTCGCTGTACCTTCGCCCGGACTATCGCCAGGCCAATGCCGGCAAACTCCTGTCAAAAGTCCGGTTTCTGTTTATGGCACTGCACCCCGAGCGTTTTGCAAACACCGTGATAGCAGAGATGCGGGGGGTGTCTGACACTCATGGCCACTCGCCTTTCTGGAACTGGCTGAGACATCAGGTGGTCGATCTGGATTTTTCCACGGTAACGCAACTCTCCGCCCAGAGTGATGCTCGTTTTCTGGAACAACTTGTTCCCCCTGGTCCGTTCGACATTGCAGACATGACCATTGAAGCTCAGGCAGTCATCGGCCAGGTTCACCCGGACACCCGCCCGGCGCTACACTTGCTGAAACAGGAAGGATTCCGGCATCGTGGACTGGTGGATCTTTTCGATGCCGGGCCGACCATTGAATGCGCACGGGATGCCATTACCAGTGTTCGCAACAGCGGGCTATACCGGGGTTTATATGGCGGCACCCGGATTACCGCCCACACCGGGTTCCCCTTGATTGTGGCCAACGGCCAGTGTTCCGGATTCCGTGCGACGATCATCGATTCGCTGTCAGGGGGAGACGAGCCGGAGCAAGTTCCCCTACCGACTGGCATTCAGCGGAAGCTGGGCTTGAATGGTGGAGACCAGGTGTGCGCACTACCCCTGGTCAAAAACCGCCCCACACTGAACACAAGTGAGATGAGTGCTCACCAGGAGTTCCGTCATGCACAATGATCTGAACGCGCTTTTTTCCCGGCTCTGGCAATCCTATCGACGGGTGACGCCCTCGGCTGAGCGTATTCATCAGTTGCTGGGCGAACGCGAAAGCCATCCCATCGTGAATGATCACATTGCACTGCGCACTTTTAACCTGGCCCCGGTACGCCTGGACAAACTGGCCGGCCACTTTCTCAAGCTGGGCTATCAGCCGGGTGGCGAATATCATTTTGAAGCCAAAAAGCTCTACGCACGGCATTACGAGCACCCTGACCCGGATGTTCCCAAGGTGTTCATCTCTGAGCTACTGGTGGATCAATGTTCAGTGCAACTGCAGGCCATCGTTTCTGACCTTGTGGCCCAAACGAATCCGGGCGCGGTAGATGCCGATGATTTTCTGACTTCCGGCCGCCACTGGAAACTGGATTACGGCACTTACCGTTCACTTCTGGAGGAAAGCGAATACGCTGCATGGACCGCAGCCTGGGGTTATCGAGCCAACCATTTTACGGTCAGTATCAATCATCTTGAGAGCATCAAAACCGTTGCGCAGATCAACCAACTGCTCAAAGACCACGGCTTCGCCATAAACACCTCCGGGGGTGATGTAAAGGGGTCACCTCAGGAACTGCTTGAGCAATCCTCCACCCTGGCAGACCGGGTCGCCCTGGAGTTCACTGATCAGGTGGCCACGGTACCCAGCTGTTTCTATGAATTCGCCCTGCGCTATCCGAAACCGGATGGCAACCTGTACTCCGGCTTTGTGGCGGCGTCTGCAGACAAGATCTTCGAGAGTACCCATGCGTCAAACTGACTTCGGCGCCTCCTGGCACTGACGTCAGGACCATCCCTGCTCACCCAACAGGGGCACGAACCGGACATCACCGAAGTCTTCGCGCTCGAAGTCAGCATCCGTCCGGCGGGTAATACACACCAGCCGCTGCACGGAATGCTCCGACCCCACCGGAATAATCAACCGGCCACCGACGGCAAGCTGCTGTTTAAGGGTCTCAGGTACGGCGGGAGCACCTGCAGCAACGCAGATGCCATCAAAGGGCGCAGCCTCCGGCCAACCAAGGGTTCCGTCGCCGCAGCGAACATGCACCTGGCTGAACCCCGCCCGCTCCAGGTTCCTCCTGGCCTGCTCTGCCAACTCAGGAATCCGCTCGATACTGAAGACCTCCAGGGCGAGGTTGGCCAAAACGGCTGCGGCATAACCCGATCCAGTCCCAATATCCAACACCCGTTCCCGCCCCTCCAGCTGAAGCGCCTGCGCCATCAGCGCCACGATATAGGGCTGGGAAATTGTCTGCCCCCAACCAATCGGCAAGGGGTAATCTTCATAGGCTTCGCCCGCCAGATGCTCGGGAATAAAGCGTTCTCGGGGCACTCTGTCCATGGCTTCCAGCACTCTTGAATCGAATATCCCCCTGCCGGCAAGCTGATACCGAACCATGTCTGCGCGCAGGTTGTTGAAATCCGGAACCCGTTCATTCATCACCGGCCCCTCCCTGATTACCCGTCGTTACAAAGCCATAACGCTTTTACAACAGCGCAAACTTTAACCACTGTCTACTTTTTACCCACAGGTTACTCCTCTGCACGGATGAGGAGAACCAAAAACAAAAATAACGGCGAGGGTTTAACCCTCACGCTCAGGGAGATAATCATGTCTACATCTGTCGACCACCTGATGGAACGCACCCAGGATGCCAGCGATCTGCTCGCCGATATCGTGCCATCAGCCATTACCCTGGCCACCATGCTCCGACATCGACAGATGGCAGCGTGGCTAAGGGCTGAGTTTGACGGATACCCCGATATAGACAAAGCACCACCTTATCGGCTCGACCTGCCCGGACACATCGTTGCCAAATCCCCGCAGTATGGCTGGATTCCTGCGCCGGTCAATGACACCCAAACCAAGGAGTTCGGGCACCTGAACCTGATGGAAGGGGTAAAAGAGCTCGAACATACCTGTTTAAGCTGCAAAAAAGGCAATGGCAATCGGGTGTTGCTGGATAAAGAGGCCATGTCAGACCTGCAAAAGCAGATTAATCTCAGTGCCGAACTGGCCATCAACCTCAGCCGGGAGGTTTACTGCCGGCTACTCCGAACCCTTCGGGCAGCGCTCTATCTGTGGGCCGAGCAGCTGATGGACGCTGGAATCTCTGGCGATCACAACCACTATAGTCCGGAGGAACGAAAGCTGGTCTCGCATCTTGATAGCCCAGAGGCTTTCTGGCGCAAAGCCATGCAGGAACTGGACACAGTACCGGTGGCAGATGTTCGGGAGCTTGGTTTTCTGGAACGCATGTTTGGCCGGGCCGGCTAAGTCAGGAAAGCCACGTAAAGACCAAAAGGCTATACTGGAGGACACGCGAACCGATTGAATCGTCTATAAAGGAGCCAGGAGCGCCACTATGAGAGACGCACGATGGAAGTATCTCAGATCACGCGGCCTGGCTCTGATTCTTCTACTGGCATGCCCCCCCGTCTTCAGTGACGATAGCATCATCAATCGCATAGAAGCCCTTCAGGCCGGGCATCCTGTCACGGTTCTCGACGCACCAATACTTGCAAAGGAGGCCCTGACCCGTTTCTACGAGCTCAGGGAATTTGACCTGGCCTGGGATTCCTACAATGCCCGACGTCAACTGGCCCAGGCCATCAGTGAGGTGGCTGATCAGGGTTTAAACCCGCTGGATTATCACCACGAAACGATCGCCGCCCTGGCCCTGCAACCGACGGATCAGGTCGAGGAAGAAGTGCGGGCCGATCTGGACCTGGTACTGTCAGACGCATTCCTGTTGCTTTCCTCCCATTTGCAGGCGGGGAAAGTTAACCCGAGGACCATTCACGCTGAATGGACCGCCAATCGCCAGGATCTGGAAACCCACACCGTGCTTGCACAAGCGCTGGACACCAATTCCGTTTACCAGACCCTGCAACAGCTAAAACCTTCAGCGCCAGCCTACCAGAAACTGGTCACGGCGCGCCGCACCCTGACCGCATTGCTGGGGCAGCCCTGGCACGAACTCGCCGCCACTCCCACACTCCGACCGGGAGACAACGACCCGCGCATCCCCGAGATACGTCGTCGGCTTGCCCTTCTTGGCGATATCCCGAGTGCCGACCATGATCGCCCGGATGCCTACGATGCGTCGGTCGAAAGTGATAGCTACGACGACGAGCTGTTGATCGCCCTTCCCGCGTTCCAGGCCCGGCATGGCCTTGAACCGGATGGAATCATCGGGCGCCAGACTTTTGCTGCCCTGAATAGATTACCTGTCGAGCGCATCCGCCAACTGGATGCCAGCCTGGAGCGTTGGCGTTGGTTGCCGGACGATCTTGGTGATACCTACGTACTGGTCAACATCGCCGGCTTCGAGATGACCATGGTACGCGCTGGTGAAGAAATCCTCCGCCAGCGGGTAATTGTTGGGCGCCCGTACCGCCAAACCCCGGTATTCAGTGACCGCATTCGCTACCTGGTATTCAACCCTACCTGGACCGTCCCACGGAAGCTGATGATCCAGGACCAGCTACCAATTATCCGCAGCGATCCCGGCTACCTTGAGCGCATGAATTTTAAGGTCTATCGGGGATGGGGCGCTGATCGCGTGGAAGTGGACCCGGCTACTATCGACTGGCACACTCTGTCGGCCAATAACTTCCCGTACCAGTTGGTTCAGGAACCCGGGCCGATGAATGCCTTGGGACAGATAAAGTTCATGTTCCCGAATCAGTATGATATTTACCTGCATGACACCCCGGGGCAGGCCCTGTTTGGCCGAGCTGAACGAACGTTCAGTTCCGGCTGTATCAGGGTTGAGCGGCCCTTTGAATTAGCGGAGCATCTGCTGGAAGGTAACAGCAACTGGTCGCGGGCGAATATAGACCGGGCCATTGAACTCAGAGACCCAGTCAATGCGATGCTGAGAACGCCGATACCGGTTCATCTGCAATACTGGACGGTGTGGGTTGATCAATCAGGAGTGATACAGTTCCGGAACGACATCTATGGACGAGATCAGCGGCTGATCGACGCGCTCCGTTCAGATCCCCAAGGCGCGCTGATGCCAACACCACGGAGGCCTTGATGACGAGAGTAGCTTTACTGACTGCCCTTATGCTGATCCTGACAGCCTGCCAGAATCTGCCAGATCGCCAGGAGGGTCTGGACAGCGACGTAGCGTTTCTCAAAGCTCACCACTGCCTTGAGGAATCCGTAGACGACGTCAACCGCATTCACTTCGGCCCTTGCCTGAAAGTTATTGAAATCAACGGTCAGGCACCGGTAGTCAGGGAAGACGACTTTATCGAGCTCCCCCTTCGACAGCCTCTCACCATAGGCACAAGTTGCGTTTATCGACACGCCGATGGCACGCCGATACCCGCCACCGTTGAAACTGCCGACTTTCAGGTGCGTGCGGACACCTTCACCCGTGGCGGCCAGAGGTGGTACCTGCATGCCCACAAGCAGGCCCGCAGGGTGATTGGCTGCGAGCCCACGCTATCTCGCTCAGTTCACCCCACCCGGAGCACAGACTGAACTGCCCACCGGCCTGCCCCAACCAGGGATCATTCGTACCGGGCAACAATGGCGTCCAGCTCACCCTCGCTGCGGGCGCTGTCCAGCGCTTTCTGAAGATCCGCCACAATGCCCGGACTGGTTTCCAGACTGATGGCCAGATACATCGGGGTTTCCCGAAAAACCAACACAGGCTTAAGGCCGGTAATGCCATGTTCGTCTTCAGCAACCAATGGCCCCACAAGGCCATCCGTTACCCACAGGTCGGCCTGGCCCAGCGCCAGACGGCGGGGATTCACATCGCCCGATGTATTCATGATCACGTTAAATCCCTGATCCACCAGGTACTGCGACATGACATCGCCCCGGTAGCCGGCAATTCTCAGGTCTTTGGCATCATCCAGAGTGGATAGTGTTATATCGGAGTCTGGAGCCGCAAACAGGGTCCATTCGATGGATGCCAACGGGCCCACCCACTGGAACAGCTGCTCCCGTTCATCGGTGCGCGCCGTACAGAACAGACCATGGTTTTCACGACCCTGCACCCAGTCGTAGGCGTAGCTCCACGCACGCATTTTCATCTGCACATCGTAATCTACCCTTGCCAGCATGGCTTTCACCATATCGGTGCAGATACCGGTGATCTGGTCCTCGTTGTGGGCAAAGCCCTCACCTGAAACAGAGGCGTTATAAGGAGGATAATGTTCGGTAAAGATATACAGCCGCTCAGAAGCCTGAACCGTGGCACTTGAGGCCGCTAGCGTTAATCCGACGAACAATGCCCCCGTAACGTTTCGCAGGGCGTTTCTGGCTGATGCGATGACAACGTGCATGTTTTTTCCTTTTGGCTGGCAATCGTTGGTATGACGCAAAAATAGGCAGAGTTGGAAGTTTGTGCCAATCGATATGGCAGTTTATGACAGCATAACTCCGTAGTCCGTATCCGGCATTGAAAGTTCCGTGACAGAACGTATCTGGAATTTACGGCAGCCTGGCCGACGGGATCACAGACACCGTAGCCAAACCTGTATCCGCAATTACCATTTCTCAACAGAGCAGCTGTTTCGTTGCGCATTCTTTGGCCATGTGCCACGTTGGAAGGGAACCGTAAAAAGGAGGATAGGAAATGCTCTATTGGGCGGTAGTGTGTCTTGTTATTGCAATTGTTGCAGGTGTTCTGGGTTTCGGAGGCATCGCCGGAACGGCTGCGGGTTTTGCCAAGATCCTGTTTTTCATCTTTCTGGTCTTGTTGGTTGTTTCACTCCTCGCCAACGCGTTACGAGGTCGGGGCCCAAAAATCTGACTAGGCAGACCTGGCTTTTCGTGGCCCTGGAGCAACAACCAGGGCCACGCCAGCCACCGCAACAACCCCGCCGGCCATGGCCATTGGCCCCAAGCGCTCATCAAACAGGATAAACGCCTCCAGTGCCGTTACCGGTGGCACCAGGTAGAACAAACTCGCCACCTGAGAGGCTGCGCCGCGTCGAATCAACCACATCAAAAGCAAAATGGCACTGACCGACAGGCCAAACACCAGCCAGCCAAGGGCCAGCTTGAACTGCAGCGACCATTCCACACTTCGGGACTCCAGTACCATCGCACCAACACCAAACAAGACGGCCGCTGCGGTGTACTGAATCATGGTGCCGGATACCAGATCAACCGACGTGCCAAACCGTTTCTGGTAAACGGTGCCAAGGGAGATTCCGATCAGCGCCAGCCCTGCCCAGACCAGCGTCAGCCCGGGTAACCCTGTATCGCCGGTGCTGGTTCCTCCAAACTTTTCTACGATTACCAGCGAAACACCCACAAGCCCCAAGACCAATCCCGCCCACTGCTTTCGCGAAACCGCCTCACGCAGAAACACCACAGCAGCCAGCGCTGTTACCAACGGCTGCAAGCCCACAATGAGCGACACCAACCCTGATGACATACCCTGATCAATGGCGTAGAACACCCCTCCCAGGTAGCAGCCGTGAACCAGAATACCGGTGACTGCCACATGACCAGCGCTTCGCCAGCCCGGCCATCGGGCACGCATGACGATGGCCAAGACTGCCAAAGGTAATAGCGTGAACAACATGCGGATAAACAACAGCGTAAAAGGCTCTGCATACGGCAGGCCGTACTTGGCACCAATGAAACCGGTGCTCCAGAGCCAGACAAACAGGGCAGGAACAAAAAAGGAAAAGAAAACCGGGGGCATGGCTCAAAGCTCGGCTGATAGGAAACCTGGCAGGAGACTATACCCTGCCAGAACCCGGCCAGACAGACACAGAACTCCGCTAACCAACCATTACAGTCAGGCGCTCGTCAACATCGACTGCAATTTCTGGGTAAACTCAACGGCCTCGCAGCCCAGAGGGGTCAGATAACCCCCGTCTTTCTGGCTGATCAGACCTTTTGCAAACAGTGACTCTGCCGCTCGAACCGTTTCAGGCGCCGCCGTATGGGCATGCACCTTGATACCCTCCTGAGTAGAAATCGAGGGAAATTGCAGCAACAGGTTCAGCTCAGCAAGATGGTTCGGAGAGAACGGCATAAAAGCTCCTTATCGTTCGAATTATCTGCAGTTTAGCTTAAATACCGGAGCGCCATGGCGGAATTAAGAAGAAATTGATCCAGGTGCATATTTTCCCTGAATATCCTATTGTTACGTTCACCACTTCATTATTTTAATTGCACAAAGCTGGCACTGGCTGATCGCAACACGGACATGTTGACCATGGATAACACGAACGGCCAGCAGGCCGACTACTACCCCCGCCCCCTGCGTCACCTGAGCGTCTACCTGGCCACACTGGTTAAAGGCAGGCTCTGGCTCAAGGTGCTGATTGGCATGGGACTGGGCCTTGTGGTGGGCACCCTGCTCGGCCCCTCTGTTGGACTGGTCGAGCCGGAAACCGGCACGCTGATCGGCAACTGGCTGGCCTTTCCCGGGCAACTGTTCCTCGCCACCATCCAGATGATTGTGATACCGCTAGTGATAGCCTCGGTGGTAAGAGGCCTGGCCGCCAGCGACAACCTGGAACAACTGCGCAAGATGGGCGTCCGGGTTACCCTGTTCTTTGTCATCACGACAGCGATTGCAGCGACCATTGGCCTCTGGGTGGGCGGCCTTGTTAACCCGGGCGATCTGATGACCGGCCTGACGGCACCGCCTGTCGATGCTGTGCCGGTTGCCGCCGACATCCCCGGTCTGGATGCAATCCCCCAGACTCTCATTGGCCTGCTGCCCGGCAACCCGCTCGATGCCATGGTGGAAGGGCAGATGCTGCAGGTGGTTATTTTCTCTATCATCATCGGCGTTGCACTGGTCAGTATGTCGGGGGACAAGGCCAAGCCGATGCTGGACCTGCTCGACTCCCTGCAACAAATCTGCATGACGGTGGTTCGCTGGGCGATGCGCCTGGCGCCCTATGCAGTCTTCGGATTGATGGCACAACTGACCACCACGCTCGGGTTCCGTGCGATGCTGGGCATGGCGTCCTACGTTGCCACGGTACTGCTTGGCCTGGCCATTTTGATGGTTTTCTACCTCGCCCTTCTCAAGCTCCTCGCAGGGGTGCGGCCACTTCAATTCCTGAAAGACACCCGCGATGTGTTGCTGCTGGCCTTTTCAACCTCCAGCTCCGCCGCCGTCATGCCACTGTCTATTCGCACCGCGGAAGACAAACTGGGTGTGCGGCCTTCCGTTTCCCAGTTTGTCATTCCCCTGGGTGCCACCATCAACATGAACGGTACGGCGCTCTACCAGGCCGTGGCCACAGTGTTTCTGGCCCAGGTTTATGGCATTGATCTGAGCGTTGGCAGCATGGCGCTGGTGGTAGCCATGGCCGTAGGTGCATCCATCGGTTCGCCCGCTACACCGGGGGTCGGTATTGTCATACTCGCCATGGTGCTTCAATCAGTGGGCGTGCCGCCCGCAGGTATTGCCTTGATTATGGGCGTGGACCGGATACTGGATATGTGCCGCACCGCCATCAACGTGACCGGTGATCTGGTCGCTTGCCGGCTGATGGAAAACTGGTCGGGCAAACGATTACCAGACCAACCCGAACCGGTGCCCGATGAGGCCAGAGGCCCACAGTAAGTTTGTGACCCCATGAACAATCGGTATCATCAAGGCACGAAACTCCTACACTTACAGGGGCATCTACCGCGATAATATCGGCAGATTGTCATGCAGAATAAACGTACCGGGTCTTTGATGAATTTAAGCGGTATCTCCCTACTGGCCAGAATAACGATCGCCCTTCTCACCGGATTCGTTCTGGCGACCGGCATCGCCCATGCCGACAGCATCCAGCGCATTGTCCATCCCGATGGCCGGGTAGAATTCACCAACGTGAAAAGCCCGAGCCAGCCCCGGGCTTCAACCCGTAACGAAACCGTGTACCGCTACACCGATGAGCACGGTGTGGTCGCGTACAGCAGCCAACGGCCCAGCACAGAAGACGTCGAGGTTATCCGGTTTCACTGCTACGCCTGCGACCCGGGTTCCAAAGTGGACTGGCACAAAACCCCTCTGTTCGTGAGTCCGTTCCGGGATGAAATCCTGACAGCCGCTCAGGAGTTCGATGTCGACCCGGCTCTGGTTCGGGCGGTCATTCATGCCGAATCTGCGTTCAACCCGAAGGCCGTGTCGCCGGTCGGTGCCCAGGGCCTGATGCAGTTGATGCCCGGCACCGCAGATGAACTGGGCGTGAGAGACCCATTTGCCATTGAAGACAATATACGTGGTGGGGTCGATTACCTTGCCCGCATGCTCAAACGCTTCAATGGCGATGTCCGGCTGGCAACCGCCGCTTACAACGCCGGCCCTGGCGCCGTCGGGCGCTTCAATGGCATCCCACCCTACGCGGAAACCAAGGCCTACGTCGAACGGGTCGGCATTCTGCACCAACGCTACGCCAGCAACTGATGGGCACGATTATCAAGCGCCCTGAAATCAAGGGCGATATCGTGCATGTGGCAAGCGACCCCCATGGCAACATCCTGGTGATCGATGACCGCAAGCACCGGATTCTGAGCTTTGATTCGGTGTTTGAGCAAAGCAAGATCTTGCGCGCATCCCCCAACGTGCCAGTGCATGAATACAACCGCGCCATGCTGCTGCCAATCGCTTTCGCCTCACCCGGCAGGGTAACGGTGCTGGGCCTGGGTGGTGGCGTACTGGCCCATGGTCTGTTCACGCTGCTTCCGGACAGCATCATTGATGTGTATGAACTTCGGCGAAAGGTTGCGGAAATCGCAAAGGACTGGTTTGCACTACCCGAATCAGAACGGCTAAGGGTGCATATTGCCGACGCCCGCCTGGCCGTCGACCAGCTACCCGAAGCCAGCACCGATATGATCCTGACGGACCTGTACAGTGCTGACCGTATGAGCCCGGCGCAAAGCCAGCGGCAGTTTATCAAAGCCTGCAGCCGGGCATTATCCTCTACCGGCTGGCTGGTTCTTAACTACCACCGAATGCCGGAACCAGATGGCAATCTGCTGCGGGAACTCAAGCGCCAGTTCCCGTTACTTCTGGTGTTCAAGAGCCGGACCAACAATTGGGTGATCTACGGGCGCAAACAGGACTTTGACCCCTGGTCCATCGACAAATCCCGGCTGAACGCCCTGGAAGAGCGCCTGCCCATTGGCTGGCGGAAACTGATCAAGAAGCTGAGCCGGCTGGTGCCGGCCGTTACCCCAAGCGAGCCATGAAGCTCTCCCGTATTATCAGCAACCAGAACGGTGTCAGTCGTCGCCATGCAAGACAGCTTCTGGCTTCTGGCCGGGTGAGCGTGGACGGCCAGAGGTGTCAGGACGGCGCAGAGGAGGTTTCCCGGTTTCAGGAAGTCAGAATTGACCAGAACATCATCCAGCAAGCCGAACCCGCTTATTACCTGATGCTCCACAAACCCGCCGGCTACCTGAGCGCCACTCAGGATGACCAACACCCGACCGTCATGGAACTGATTGCGCCGGAAATACGGGAGCACTTGCACATCGGCGGCCGCCTGGACCGGGCCAGCACCGGGCTTCTTATTCTGAGCAGTGACGGGCTATGGTCCCGCCGGCTCACCGAGCCTGCCATCAAACTACCGAAAACCTACCGGGTCACAACCGCGTCACCCATCAGCCCTGAAACGGCCACGCGCTTTGCCGAGGGCATCTGGTTTGAATACGAACAGCTGACAACGTCCCCTGCCCGGTTGGAGCAACTGAATGACCGCGAGGCTCGGGTAACCATCTTTGAGGGGCGGTATCACCAGGTAAAGCGCATGTTCCACGCGGTCGGCAATCGGATCACATCACTGCACAGGGAAAGCATGGGCAGCCTGGTACTGGACCCGGAACTTCCTGTTGGTGGGTATCGTCACCTCAGCGGCGACGAAATCAGCTCCGTCGGCTGACGGAGCTGATCAAAACATCAGGCGCGGCTGAGGAACTTACGCTCTTCCACGTTCACCTTGATGCGATCACCGGTAGAGATGTGCTCAGGCACCTGAACCACCAGGCCGGTGGTCAGGCGGGCTGGCTTGGTGCGAGCCGTTGCCGAACCGCCCTTGATAGACGGGTCGGTTTCTTCAATGGTGAGCTCAACGGTCGGCGGCAGATCAATGGCCACCGGCGTTTCACTGACCAGAATCGCCATCACGCCCTGGGTATCCTCGGTGATGAACAACAGCTCGTCTTCAATGGCGCTTTTGTTCAGCATGTACTGGGTGAAGTCTTCGTTATCCATGAACACGTACTCGTCGCCATCGGCGTAGGAGAACATGACCGGACGACGCACCAAATCCGCCAGATTCAGCATGTCAGAGTCTTTAAAGGTCTCATCCAGCTTCTGGTTAGTCACTACATCGTACATGCGCATGCGGTACAAGCTGCCGCCAGCACGGCCCTGAGGTACCGAGCGCTCGATATCCTTCACAAAATAGACGCGTCCGTCGTATTCAACGGCCTGGTTCTTCTTGATCTCACTCGCTTTAGGCATAACATCCGATTCCGATAAAAAGGGTTTTCTGTGGCGCTGATATACCATGACTGGAATCAATAAGCGATAGTCTCTCAGCCATTTGCTTTTGAAAGCGCGTCTCGCGTTCTCAGCCGCCCTTCCCGGCGAATTTCGGCTTTCTCGTAACGACGAATCTGGTCTTTCGTTTCCGGAATCACCGGTGGCACCTCAACAGGCCGATCGTTCTTGTCCAGGGCCACAAAGGTGAAAAATGCGGAAAGGATGTGGCGGGTCTCACCGGTATAGCTGTTCTCGGCCTCTACACGGGCACCAATCTCCATCGACGAGCCCCAGCTGCGGTTCAGAGACAGATTGAATAGCAGTGTGTCATTCCCCTTGGCAGGGGCCCGGAAGTGGATGGAATCCACCGCAGCAGTCACGCAAACATGGGCCGAATGGCGCTCTGCCACCACCAGAGCCAGGCGATCACACTTGGCCATGATCATGCCGCCAAACACTGTATTGTGTGAGTTCATATCGTTGGGGAAAACCTTGTACACATGCTTGTCGATGGCGGATGCCGCCACCGGCTTACCCGGCTTTTCAGACATTTCACTCGCCCCCTCTCGTGTTTACCCACAAACTCTGCGAAACCTCTTCTGGCCTGGCTGTTCAGAATCAAACCTGCCAGCCAGTTCCAGAAAGAGGTGGGCTCGGGTTAACCCATCAGATCAAAGTGAGCAGCGTCCTGTTCGATGCAACGGTCCAGCAGCGCCAGGTAATCGCCTTTCACCTTCAGCTTGGTTTGCTTATGCGCATTCAGGTTGAGCTGCTTCATCTGAGTTGCAACCGCTACCGCTCGCTCCATCAGCTGCTCAGGAGCCACCGCCTCATCCAGGAAACCAGCCGCAACGGCGCCTTCCGGGTTAAAAATCTCGGCATTCACCACCGAACGGTAGAAATACGGCGCCGGCATACGGTGGCGGGCAATCTCGATACCAGCGTGGTGCATGGTCATACCGATAGCCACTTCGTTCAGGCCCAGCTTGAAACCGCCCTCTACGCCAATGCGGTAATCCACAGACAACAGGATAAACGCACCCTTGGCGATGGCATGGCCACTGCAAGCACCAATCACCGGGAGCGGGAACGCCGCCAGGCGACGGGTCAGGGTTGAGCCCACCTTAACCAGCGCCATTGCTTCTTTCGGGCCTTTCTGCATTTCTTTAAGGTCGTAGCCGCCGGAGAACATACCCGGCTGGCCAGTCAGAATCACAATGGCCTTGTCTTGCTCGGCCTGGTCCAGAGCGGCATTCAGCCCGGCAAACACGTCGTGGCTCAAGGCATTGGCTTTGCCGTTGTTCAGGCTGATGGTGGCAATGCCGTCGTTCAGTTCGTAGCTTACGAGTTCAGTCACCTGTGCATCCTCATCTACTGCGTTTTATTAAAGTGAGTGTTTGTTAACATCAGAATCCCAAGATTGTGGGCGATCTGGGGCATCAGGTAAAGCCCTGATCATCGCCATGCCACCGCCGCGCACCAACGGTCATGGCCGAACAATACCGCCCTGGGGCACCAGGCAATTCATCATCGAGATAGAGACATCCCGGAACATCGCCTCGGAGGTCACCCGGTCCGGGAAGTTGTCGTACACAGCCCGGCGACAGGTGGACGTTCGGGATTGCGCACGCTTCTCGCAATCGTTAACTGCGTCACTGCCGGCAGGCTGCCCTATCGCCTGCGCGCAAACCTCCGGAATCTGGGTAATTGCCCAGTCCACCACGTCACTGCTTTTGGCAGGGTTAGCCTGAAGATTGGCAAAGCGGGCGGGATCGGTCGGATCAGAGGATTCCTGAGTCTGGCCCCAGAACACGTAGACGAGGGCAACAGACACCATGGCAACCGTAACAATGGGGAACTTCATTAACGCTTTCCGTTTATGCGGCGACAACGCCGGGTGATAGACATGCAGGCAGCCTACCCCAAGCGGCTTCGTCATGCATCACCCAAGGTTACGCACAGAATCTGTGGATAACTTTGTGCGTAGCGCAAGGATAGCCGGCCTGAGCCCAATAGAACCGGGGGTTCAAGCAATATGGCCGCAAAATGACCGGGTCATAATTTATCCACCGAAGAGTAGCTTCCCTCCAGACGCCAATGCCCTATACTGCGACATATCCCATACTCTCAAATCCACCCACCGAAGACTCCACCCCGAGTAGCCAAGCCTGGAGGTACGGTCGTGAAAAACAAACCTGAAGAACTGGCCGCCGACAGCTCGGTCTACAAAACCCTGCTGGAGTCTACCAGGGCCATTCCCTGGAAGATCGACTGGAAAACCATGAAGTTTGCCTATATCGGTCCCCAGATCGAGGCTCTGCTGGGCTGGACACCGCAAAGCTGGCAGAGCGTAGAAGATTGGGCCACCCGCATGCACCCGGACGACCAGGGCTGGGTCGTGGATTTCTGTGTCGCTCAATCCAAGTCAGGCATTGATCACGAAGCTGACTATCGGGCACTGCACAAAGATGGTCACTACGTCTGGATTCGGGATGTGGTGCATGTTTCCCGCGATGAGAATGGAGAGGTCGAAGCGTTGATCGGTTTCATGTTCGACATCAGCGAGCGCAAGAAAACCGAAGAAAAAGTCGTGGCCTTGCAAAAAAAGCTCGAGGAATATTCATTCCAGGACGGCCTCACCGGCGTAGCGAATCGCCGAATGTTTGATTCATTCATGGACGAGGCCTGGCATAGTGCCCTGAGAAATCATCAACCTCTCTCGGTGCTGCTTTTGGATATCGATAACTTCAAGCAATACAACGATCTTCATGGTCACTTGCAAGGGGATGAGTGCCTTAAACGTATAGCCAAAGTGCTCATGGGTGCTGCAACGCGTTCTAAGGACTTTGTTGCCCGTTTTGGTGGCGAGGAGTTTGTCATCGTTCTGCCGGAAACCAATCCTGCGGCAGCACTGAAAGTTGCCGAGCGGTGCCACCAACATCTCCTGCGAGAACAGATTGCCCATGGGAACAATAGCGCAAGCCAGCTGGTCACGCTAAGCATCGGCGTCGGCACAATCACACCGGCCCGAAATGATTCACTCAATGACTTTCTGGAGCTTGTGGATCAGCGCCTGTACGAGGCGAAACACCAAGGCAGGAACCGCATCGTGGCAGCCTGAAGCCACCACTCCACCGAAAAGTCATGTAAGCCATGACGACACAACGTATTTTCCGACAGGGAATCGTTACAAAAAAATCCCGGTTCAACGTTTACAAATTCCAAGTCCAACACAACACTTGCCACTGAAGTCGTCAACCAGCAGCTGTAATCTGGTTGTTTTTTTGTACGGAAAGCCATGCATCCACGGTCACCTTGCTTCGATATCTGGCCGTATGCTGAGGAACTGAACGACAAGGTTGTCTTGCCGCAGGGAAACGTCCAGCGGCACCGGTTGTATTGTCTGCATCGCCCGCCCGGCAAGGGGCCCACCCACCAGGATGCACAATCAACCGAAAGGACACATCATGCCCAATCAACTGTGGTTAAGGATTGAACCCGAAAAGGCCATCAACAGCGCAGACGCAGAATCTCTACAGGTCCGTGTCAGCTACGAGATCTCGATCCAGACCGAAGACAAGCAGAATGATAGTCATCCTGCCAGCGACATTATCAGACTCGATCGCCATGCCAGTGCAGAAAGCAAACTCGAACCCGTCCTCCTGAGCAAGCCCATCCACGCGCGACTGGAAAGCCGACAGGGCCAGGAGCTGGCAGACCTGGGCGAGATTGATACCGGGCCCGGCAAGAAAGGGGAGCCCGTCACCCTCGTCATTCCTGCAGAGTCCCTGAAGCATGCCCTTGAGCGCAACAACCCGGAGCAGCAACCGGTGCTGGAACGATCCGGCCGTTTTGTCACGCTTGGCCAGGTCGACCGCAGGTTCGATGACTATTCACTGAGTGTCGATCTGATCGATACCGAGGCAAAACATCAGGCGATTTCCAGTCTGCTGGCACAAAACGCTGACAACGGCACCAACGCACGTTCAGCCGAAGTGGCTCTGGATACCCATACGGCCGGCCATCTCGGGGCATTGTCACTGACAGGCGCAGACCTCAAATTCGATGGCAGTTTTCATGTAAAGCGTCCCTTCAACGCCGGTACTGAAGCCAATGGCTGGATCTGGGTGTTGAACGGACCAAAGTTGATTGTCGGTTACCAGTCCGACGGCTCCGTTTATACCCCATTGCGGGACCTCCGCATCATGCTGCCCTGGCAAGATCCGGTGAGCGATGGCGAGGAACAGGTTAACGGATCGTGCTGCAATAATGGTCATCCGCCCCTGAACATGGACGAAGACAGTCTGCTGAACGATCCGGACCTGTTCAGCGACGACCCCGGCTCATTTTGTCGGCCTTTCAGCAACCCGGCCCGCATTCTGGGCGAACGCCGTTTCCAGACCGTCTTCCGGGTGGAGCAGCCTGAGATCGAATCCACCTCCAACACAAAACCGGATTACCGGGGATTGATCGCACCCAGGGATGCCAATGAGTTCCGAATGATGTCCACCGCCATGGTGGCCAGCGAACAACCGGACAGTGAGGCCGCCGGCGTTAGCCGGGCCAGGTTCTCCATTGACACTGCCAGCCTGCAGCGTTTTCTGCCCAAAAACCCCGGCGTATTCATGCCGCCCATTAAAGCCATTGATTTCCTGCCACTGCCCAAACTCCCCTGGCTGAACAAGCGGCAACCTGTGAGCGCCCGAAACCCCATCGACTGGGACGGCGACACCACCAAATATCAGGCTCTTTCCGTGGCGGGTGGCCACATCATGGAATGGCGGGTGCAGTGGCGATCCAACGGCTATTCCCTGGGCGATGTGGCGCATACCCTTACCCTGGCACCACGGCAAACCCGCCGGATTGTAAAACTGGATTGGCGACGCCGCGAAGCGAGCATCCGGCGCGAGACCAGCCAGTTTGCGGAAGAGGTTTCCCAAAGCACATTCAGCGACCGGGATTACCACAACGCCGTTCGGTCCAACCTGAACGAATGGAGCAAGGGCGGCAGCAGTTCCAAAACCACCGGTGTGGCAGGTGGCATCGGGTTTGCGCTCGGCCCGGTGGTGATTGGTGGTGGTGCCGCCCACGGCCGGGCCAGTTCCAGCAGCTGGCAACAGGGTGGCCGCAGCGTGTCCGCGGCAGAGGAACAAAGCCTGAGAGACGCCATCCGCCAGTTCGGTGATTCCTTGCGCCAATACGAATCCACAGTGGTGAACGAAGTCAGCCAGGACGAATCGATTGAAGGCGTTTCGGAGGTGGTCCGCAACCCCAACTACTGCCACTCCCTGACCGTCATCTACCATGAGATTCTCCGACATATCCGCGTAGACACTGTGCTCGCCGGCGTGCGCGAATGCCTGTTTGTGCCCTTCGCGATTCGGCCGTTTACCTTTTCCCGCGTGATTCGCTGGCGCGATGTGTTCGAGCGCTACCTGCAAAAGCGCGACCTGCGTTGGGCCTTGAAATACACCGAAGACATTCAGAACCACTGGCAGGGCTCCGATGTTCCAGCCGGCCCCCGCAAGGCCCAACCTCTGGAAAGCCTGACGGGAACCATTTACATCAAACTGGGCATTGAGCGCCCGCGAGACGAGGTGGTATCGGATCAGATCGACGACCAGCTAAGCGAAGAAGGTGCCGTCGGCGAGAAAATCACCACGCGGGTGTGGCAGGCCTACGCCAACATCCTTCCCATACCGGTGGGCCAGATTGTGGCCCGTATCCGCGGCTTCTCTGCCGCCCAGCGGGATGCCTATTTTCAGCGGGAAATCGCACCGGCGATGGCACGGCGATGGGTTGACCGACTGCGCCTGGACAGCCAGAACGGCGAACTCGAAGGCACCGATTTCACCCTGGTGGGCGAATACCGGTTCAACCGCACGGTGCGAGTTGATTTCAACGTGCCATCGGAGGCCCTGGCCGGGAACAAACGGGAGGACATCGCCAAGCTGATTCTGTCCGCCACCGAGCACCTACCCAAAGGTTCCGTGGCAAACGTGACCAGTGCGAACATTCATTTTCACACCAGCCATTACGAGCGGCGTGTCAGCTCACCACGGGGTACGGATGACCTGATCTCCCCTCCCGCCTGGGATGACAACGAAACCGATCGCCCGGCCCCGAGCGAGAGCGCCACGCTGTCTTTCCGGCCGTCTAACTGGGAAGAGCAGAATATGCGGCTGGAAGCCGAGAAAGCGAACCGCAAGTTACTGGAACACATTAACGACAACCTGCACTACTACCATAAGGTGATCTGGTGGACCATGGACAGGGACGAGCTGTACATGCTCCTGGACGGCTTCGCCATATCCCCCAGCGATGGTCGCTCGATCGCCTCCGTGGTTGAACGTGAACCCATTGCCATCATGGGCAACACACTGGTGTTCAAGGTGGCTGCTGGCGCGTTCCTGGGCATCAACGGCCATGAAAGCTATGAAGATGCCTTCCGCTACTACAAGGGCGAAGGCGCGCCGGCGATGCCCATGCGAATCAGCCTGCCCACCGATGGCCTGTACGCGCAGGCCATCATGGACGAGTGCAACGCCTGTGAAGAGCATGAAGGCTCAACCGACTGGGTGCTGAAAGATGAAGACCCGGCCCTGGCCGACTTCCCGGGCAACTTCTTTGATTCTCGCCGCAGCCAACCGCAAGACATGACCCCCACCAACATGCCGGATTCCATCATTAACCTGCAGAATGCGCCTGCCGCACCAGCCCCTCAGGGATTTGGCGACATTCTTGGAGCCGTGGCAAACAGCAACGCCTTCCGCGACATGGCTGGCCTTGAGGGCACCCAGAAGAACGCTTTGGGTGCGCTGAATTCGGCGGCCAACCTGGCCGGTCAGTTCGGCGGCTTTGCATTACAGACCCGACTGGCGGAACTGCAGGCAGAAAAGGACGCAGGCGCAAACTTTGACAAGAAACGCGCCGCCATAGACCGCGCCGTTGAAAAGGGTTCCATGTCAAAACAGGATGGCGAAGCGGCTTTGCGCAAACAGGCAGAGCAAATGGGGCAAAAAGCCGCCGATGGCGTCTCTGACCGCGCCAAATCCATTGTTGAGCAATTCGGTAAAGATCGGGATGTGTCGGTCACCGAGCAAGACGCTGGGGGCATTCGCACAGTGAGTGTGGGCAACGGTTTGCAGCTCGCATCGTTCCGGCCAGATGCTGACGTTGAAGCCCTCGAACGGTCTCTGGCGAATCAAAAGATTATTGAGCGCTATAACCGCGGCACCGCCTGGAAACGGGACATTGTTGCCAACGCGGAAGCGGAGGAAACTGCCTGGACCAACGACGACGGGACCAAAAAGCAAGAAGGTACTGAATTGGCGAAGCTCCAGGATTACTTCGGAGCTATTGGCCAGTGGGCCGTGGATCAGTTCGCGGAGGACTCGCGAGACAATGAAGCCGCCTGGAGTGCCGCGTTTATTTCCTACGTCGTCAAGAACGCCGGCGTAAAGCCCAGCCATGGGTTCAGTCCCAGCATCCGGCACATGACCTACATTGTAGAGGCACTGGTGAACCGAAAGAACCGGGATCTGGACAGGCCGTTCTGGCTTTACAAAGCAGAAGACCTGTCACCTCAGGTCGGCGACATCCTCTGCAAGCCCTGGAACGAGACCCCTTGCGCCAATCTCACATTGGCCGGGCTGGAGAGCCAGTTCATCGAAAAGAAAGCCAGCGGCGAATACGCTATCAAAGGAACGCCAACCGGGCATTCCCACACCGATGTGGTCATCCGGCGTTTCTCCGATGACGGGACCGATTACATCGAAACCCTTGGTGGCAACACCCGTGATCTGTCTGGCGTAGCTCACACCGTTGGCCGCCGACGTTGGCGCCTCAGTGCGAATGGCCGGGTAGACGCGTGTGTCGATCGCAATAACGAGGTAATCGAAGACTGCCCGCCATTTGCGTTCATCCGGATTGTACACCCGACAACGCAGCAACTGCTCGACGCAGCCGCCGATGAGGAGGGAGGAGTCAGTGTCTAATTCCGTGTAACACCGGGATACGCCTTCCTCGCCTCTGGCCGCCGGAGGCTTGCGAAGGCGTCAATTTCCCACGGCCGCATGGCCATCAGCAAGCTGACTCCGAAACGCTGTTCTAATGGCAGAGCCAGGTCTTCCTCATGGCAATGACGAAACTCAAGGGCCAGGCGTTTCAGTTTCTGTTGCACGGATTCGTTCGATTGGGGCGACAGCATACCGCTTACAAAAAGCCGCATCTCACCCGGCTGGTGGAATCGACATTTCAGGAAATCCTGCTGAACTTCCGTTTCAAAAAACCGCTGGATTGGCCCCCGGGGTTGCCAGGCGAAGTCGTGGCTGACCAGTAATTTGATTCGGTTACCGGGCAACAACTCCACCAGTCCCATGCGATCAAGCCGGGCCAGATAGCGGATTAACTCCGGCTCCTCTATCTGATAGTTCTGGAGTATCTCGCCAAACTGCCAGCGGTTCATGGCACACACCGCCACCAGCAACAGGCGCAGGTCAGACACCAGCTCCCGTTCCTGTTCTTCGCTCAGCTGTTCAACCCGGGGCTCGGGGGCCAGCTTGCGAACCAGATCGGTGATCTCCATCCCCATCAGTCCACATACCTGGTCCAGGCGCTTCAAGGAGAACTGACGATCTGAAAACAACCGTTTCACACTGGCCTCTGACAACGCCAGCGCCTGTGCCACATCCTGGTAGGTCAGCCCGTGTGCCCTGAGTTGGCGTTTCAATTCACTGACAATCGCGCTGGTTTGCGCCATAACCGTCCCCTTTCTTACCAGCCACTCAGCCAAACGTATCAATATACGATACCCGATGTATAGGACAGTACTACCTTTATAGAAAACCTCGCCCGCCCTCCCTGGTTCACGCACAGTGGAGCCGTTCCAACAACAACGTCATCAGGAGTTAATCATGGACAGCGAACTCAAAAGCAATTCCGCCGGGTGGGTATTCTTTGTGAAGGTTTCCTTTGCTATCGCGCTTTTTGCGGCCGCCGCCGGCGTGGTGTTGGCACCGGTGGATCTGGTGCTCAAAGGCTACATGGCCATCAGCGCCCTGTTTCTTGTCAGCACCACCATCACGCTTTCAAAAACCATCCGCGACGAACACGAGCACCAGCGCATCGTCAACCGCATCTCCGAGGCACGCACCCATCAACTGCTGAAAGAATACGGGGAGTAACACCATGAGCATCTGGCGCAAACTGGACACCCTGTTCCGGGCATCGGCCCAGGAGCCGGTAGCAAAACTGGTGGATGCCAACGGTATCCGGATATTCGAACAGGAGCTGCGCGATGCAGAACAGGCCATCGCCCGCTCCAAGCGGGAACTCGCCTGCCTGATGGCGGAAAAAACCCGGCTGGCCAGGGACAACGAACACCTGAGGGCCACCATCGATAAACGGGAGCATCAGGTAACCGAAGCGCTGGAGAAGAACGAGGAAGAGCTGGCGCTGGAGCTGGCCAACCTGATCGCCGAAGATGAACCACTTCTTGAGCGCCAGCAACAGCAGCACGACAAACTGCAGCAGCAGGAAAACCGGTTGCGCAAACAGCTGCGGGACTCTGGCCGGGCGCTCAAGCATTTCCACAGTGAACTCCGGCTGGCCAGAGCCAACCGCCACGCAGAGCAGGTTAACCGCCAACTCCGCGGACACGCACGGGGGCTGAGCAGTCACATGGAAGACCTCAATCAATCCGTTTCCCGCATTCAGGCAAGACAGGCCGAAGCGGAAGATATCGAGGCGGCGTTGACAGAGCTGGACCGGGAACAGGAGGACGAAACCCTGGACTCGAAACTGAAAGCCGCCGGCATCAGCAACGGAAAGAGCAGTGGCGAACAGGTTCTCGCGAGGATTCGTTCGCGGTCCTCTGCAAACGCCAAAGGATGACCTCACCTCGCCACCGACAAGAACCCTATAAGCAGAAGCTCATCACTTCTGCTTATAGCTAACCTTCAATAAAATTCATTTGCCTCATCATTGCCCGCTTCCTAGGATGGAGACATCCAAAAACCAGAACAAGAACCTGTCTCCGGGATGAAGCGCCATGACGTTCAGATCTGTCCTAATCGCCAACCGCGGTGAAATCGCCATTCGCATTGCCCGCGCCTGCAGCGAGCTGAACATACGAACCGTCAGCGTGTTTGCTGAGGACGATTCAAACGGCCTGCATACCCGCCAGTCAGACGAATCCGTGCCCCTGAAAGGCCGTGGTGTGAAAGCCTATCTGGACATGGAACAACTGATTACCGTGGCCAAGGCCCACGAGTGCGACGCCATTCACCCCGGTTACGGATTTCTGGCGGAAAACGCCGAGTTCGCTCGCCAATGTGAGCAGGCAGGGTTGATGTTCATCGGACCGGCGCCGGATGTGCTGGAATTGTTCGGTAATAAATCCTCTGCCAGGGCCCTGGCAGAGCGCTGTCAGGTGCCCTTGGTCAACGGTATCAACAGCCCGGTTAGCCAGGAGGCGGCAGAAGCCTTTCTGGCCCAGCATGGCGCCCTGATGCTCAAGGCGGTTGCCGGTGGCGGCGGGCGCGGCATTCGCGCGGTGACCAGCAAGGGCGAGTTGGAACAAGCCTTCAGCCGCTGCCGATCTGAAGCACAAGCTGCCTTTGGCAATGGTGATCTGTATGTTGAACAACTGATTGCCCGCGCCCGCCATATTGAAATCCAGATTCTTGGGGATGGCACCGGCGCCGTCTCCCACCTGTGGGAACGGGACTGCAGCATCCAGCGGCGCAACCAGAAACTCATCGAACTGGCCCCGAGTCCGGGCCTCGACCCGGTGCTCCGGGACGAAATGATCAACTGTGCCCTGGTCATGGCAAAAGCGGTCAACTACCGAGGGCTCGGCACCTTCGAGTTTCTGGTGGACGAAGATCAACCCGGTCGGTTCTACTTCATGGAAGCCAACCCGAGGGTTCAGGTAGAGCATACCGTCACCGAGGAAGTCACCGGCATTGACCTGGTCCAGACCCAGCTGAAGCTTCTATCTGGCCAAACCTTATCTGAACTGGCCCTGGACACCCCGCCGGCCGTGCGCGGCGTGGCCATTCAGGCCCGGATCAACGCCGAAACCCTTCGTTCCGATGGCACCACCATGCCCGCAGCGGGCACGCTCACGGCCTATGAGCCGCCAACAGGGCCCGGCTTGCGGGTGGATGGTTCAGGTTATACTGGCTACGCCATCAATCCCGCCTATGACTCCCTGCTCGCGAAGCTTATCGCCCACGGCCCGGACTACCAATCGGCTCTTCGACGGCTTTATCGTGCTCTGTGTGAATTCCGACTGGACGGCGTGGCCAACAACATCGGACTGCTACAAAACCTGCTGCACCACCCGGCCGTCAAAGCCTGGCAAGTCAACACGCGATTCGTGGAAAACGAGCTTTCAGAGCTTGCCCCCTCAACGTCTGAAGGCAAGCACCCGAGGCATCACTTCGACAGAACAGAAGCGACGCACGACACAAAACTGAACACACCATCATTACCTGCCGGTGCCATCAGCATCGCAGCGCCCAGTGCAGGCACGCTCGCGAGTGTTGAGGTCCGGGAAGGCGACACCATTGCAGCGGGCCAAACCGTTGCCGTTCTCGAAGCGATGAAGATGGAATTCATCGTGCAAGCCGGGCAATCCGGTATCGTTCAAACCCTCCTCGCGGTGTCAGGCTCAACGGTAACTGAGGGTGAAGCTTTGCTGATCCTGGAACCCTCAGAGGTCAGCGATGACACCATTCAAACCGAGCAGACCATCGACCTCGATTACATCCGGGCTGATCTGGCGGAGGTCTTCCAGCGGCACGATGCGTTAACCGATGAGCATCGTCCCGACGCGGTCGCAAAGCGCCGCCGTACCAGTCAGCGAACCGCCCGGGAGAACGTCGAGGATCTGCTCGACCCAGACAGCTACAACGAATATGGGGCACTGGCGCTGGCTGCCCAACGGCGTCGCCGGTCGGTGGATACACTGATTGAACTAAGCCCCGCGGACGGGCTGATCACCGCCATCGGCACCGTCAACGCCGAGCGCTTCGGCGCTGCAGCCGCCGGTTGCGCCACAATGGCTTACGATTACACCGTGTTTGCCGGCACCCAGGGACTGGCAAACCACCGGAAAACGGACCGACTACTTGCCCTGGCAGAACAGTGGCGAATTCCGCTGGTGCTGTTTGCCGAGGGTGGCGGCGGCCGCCCATCCGATACCGACACTAACGGCGTGTCACACCTGGATTGCCAGAGCTTTGTCAGCATGGCTCGGCTCTCGGGCAAGGTGCCAACCGTCGGGATTGTTTCCGGCCGTTGCTTTGCCGGCAACGCGGCCCTGCTGGGTTGTTGCGACACCATTATCGCTACCCGGAATGCCAACCTGGGTATGGCCGGCCCGGCAATGATAGAAGGCGGCGGCCTGGGCCGATATGCCCCCGAGGAGATCGGGCCGGTCTCCGTGATGGGCCCCAATGGCGTGATTGATGTGGTGGTCGAAGACGAGGCCGAAGCTGTCGCCGTGGCCAAGCAGTATCTGTCTTATTTCCAGGGCTCCCTCGCGGAATGGACCTGCGCAGATCAGCGCAGGCTTCGCCATCTGATTCCCGAGAACCGCATGCGCGTTTACGACATCCGGGAAGTCATCCAAACGCTCGCTGATGACGACAGCGTTCTGGAGCTCCGCCGCCAATTCGCGCCCGGGTTAATTACCGCGTTCATTCGAATTGAGGGCCGCCCCATGGGCCTGATAGCCAACAACCCCATGCATCTGGGAGGCGCCGTCGATGCCGCAGCGGGCGATAAGGCAAGCCGTTTTATGGAACTCTGTAACGCTCATAACCTGCCTATTCTGTCGTTGTGTGATACCCCGGGGTTTATGGTTGGGCCAGAGGCGGAAACACAGGCCACCGTGCGTCGCGTCTCCAACATGTTCCTGGCCGCAGCCAAACTATCGGTGCCCTTCTACACCGTGGTTCTGCGCAAGGCTTACGGACTTGGCGCACAAGCCATGGCCGCCGGCAGCCTGCTGACGCCCTTTTTCACGGCCGCGTGGCCAAGCGGAGAGTTCGGCCCCATGGGGCTTGAAGGGGCGGTGCGCCTGGGGTTTGCCAAGGAGCTGGCAGCCCAACCAGATGACGCAGCTCGCAAGAAGATGTTCGATGGCCTGGTCGCCAAGGCTTACGAACAGGGCAAAGCCATCAACGTCGCCAGTTATCTGGAAATCGATGCGGTCATAGATCCCAAGGACACCCGCGCATGGCTGGCAAGAGGGATCTTAGCGGCCGGACATTGAAACTGGGAAACCCCGGAAAAGGCTGCTATTTTCTAAGTTAATCGCCTGCTTCCCGGCCCACGGTTATTCGCGGGCCGCTCCCGGAGCCTAGAAATGAAACGATACCTGACCATGCTGCTGGTATCGCTGTTTACATGGATTGAGACAGTCACCGCAGATGATACACAACACCTGAGCATAGCGGTTGGTGACTGGCCGCCGTATTTTGATCAGGAGGCACCCGATCAGGGGATTGTCGCCCAATTGCTGCGAGATGTGTTTGCCGAGGAAGGCTTTACGGTCTCCTACCACTTCCTCCCCTGGAAGCGAGCTTACTATGAAGCCGCAATGGGCAAACACGATGCCACGGCGGTATGGATGCATGCGGAGGAACGTGAGCAGGACTTCACCTTCAGCGACCCGGTCCTCAAAGAGCGGTTCGTGGTTTTTCACCTGAAAGACCAGCCGGTCAGTTGGTCCAGCGTCGAAGACCTGTCTGACCTCAGACTCGGCGGCAGTATTGGTTACAGTTAAGGTTCGGCTTTCGATCAAGCCGTAGAGGATGATCTGCTTAGTATTGAATGGGTCGCCAGTACCGTGCTGAATTTCCGCAGGCTCCTGTTCGACCGCATCGATGCGTTCCCCGAAGAGATCAACGTGGGCTATCACATTTTGCGTCGTGAACTTGACCCGGAGGAAGCCAGCCGCATTACCCACCACCCCCGCCCTCTTCTCGAGAACGAAAGTTTCGTGTTGTTTCCCAAAACACGACCAGACACCGCACAACTGACAGACCGCTTCAATGAACGACTGCAGGCGTTCCGTGATAGTGGCCGTTATAACCACTACTTCGAATCCCACAGCCAGGCTTCTGCTGGGTCAAACTGAAAATGTAAAGCCGGGGATTCCACAGTACCCGACTGGCTACACCTGCCATAACCTACCGCGCTCCAGAATTTCTCCCCCATAAGATGGAGCGTGTTCATGAAAGGGAAAATCGGGCTGATTGTTGCCCTCATGCTGACCTCAGGCTGCGCAACGGCCAACGAAGAACTCCGTATCTACACAGAACAATACCCCCCTTACAACATGACCACGAATGGTCAACCGTTTGCACACTCGGAACGGGATATCACAGGACTATGCACTGATGTCCTCAAGGCGGTACTCGAACAAAGCAGCCTGAAATACAGCATCAAGCTGAGGGACCTGAGCTACGGAATCAACCGGAGCGAACAACACCCCAATCACGGCATCTATTGCGTCTCCAAAACCGCTGACCGGGAGCCTGCGTTTGACTGGGTTGGACCATTAGCCAGTATCAAATGGACGCTCTTCGCGAAAGCCGGCACCACTATCCGACTGAGCAAACTGGAAGACGCCAAGAACTATCGCATTGGCGGTTATCGCGGCGATGTCATGACCACGTATCTTGAAGAGAAGGGCTTTAATGTGTCCGCCATCAGCACCAACGGCCTGAATGCCCGGCGCCTTGAGCAGGACCAGATCGACTTGTGGGTAGCCGATGGCCTGGCTGGCCCCTACCTTGCCGCAGATGCCTCAGATGTGACAGATCTGGAGCAGGTTCTGGTGTTCCGGGAAACCCCGATGTACCTGGCCGTGAACAAGAGCACAGACCCAGACATCCTCAAAGCCCTGAACCAGAGCTTCCAGGCACTGGTCAACTCAGGTGAAATCGAGACCATCTCCCGCGCTTACGGTTTTTGATTCTGCATCTCCCGGTGGCCCGTCTGCCACCGGGAGAGCCACCGTCAACCAGAATCAGAACCGGCTCCTCCCCCGCAGCAACACCTGTAAAGCATCAATGCTGTCGTCCCCATCCAGGGGAAACGCCAGATCAAAGTGCAACATTCTCTGTACTTCAACTCTGCTGGATGCCAACCTCAAGCCAACCCCAACATCCCTCAACACACCACCGTCCGGCCCGTTACTCTGACCGTCAGCAAACCAGGCGCGGCCAGCATCAACGAACACAACCCCGCCCATCCGAAACAACTTGAAAGGATGCCAGTCGGGGAAGTACCGGCGCTCGAGTGTCCACAAAACCCTTCGGTCCCCTTGCTGGTATTCACTGGGATAGCCACGAAGCCCGTTTTCACCTCCAATCAACAGTTGTTGGTCGGCGGTCAGGTTACGAGCAGCGGTAAACGCAAGACTCGTGTACCAGCCGGTCCAACGAACGGACCCACCGTGAAAGTACTCCAGGCTGAGGGTGCCCAGGAGATTCTCCACGCGGTCTTGATCGAGCCGATAGGTGCCGCTCTGATTCAGGCCGTAGCTGGCGTAGTTGGTTTCCGTCGCCAGCAACGAGTCCTGAAAACTCATGTTCAGGACAACCCGATCTTCCGTTGCCCCCAACCCTGAGCCTGAATAACCCAATTCCGTGCGCCACAAGAAACCATCCCGAACGTCTTCAACCCGCTGTAAACGGGTCAGGTTGGTCATCTCGCGAAAACGGTTCTGGCGGTAATCAAAACCAATCCATGGATAGCTCAGGGTTCGATCATCCGGCAACACATCCAGGGCAGGCTGATCAGGTAACGGCTGAAATCCGAACGCCTCGTAGCGATACCCCGCCAGCAGGCGGAGCTGCCGCTCGTTGCGCTCAGCCAGGCGCCATCCGCCATCAACACTGAAATACTCCCGGCTACGGCGGTAATCGGCAATGGCTTCTGCCCCCACGTAGCGGGATTCCTCCCGGACATCATCCACTCCAGCCAGGCCAAAGCGCCAGTTGGTGCGCTCGCTGAAAAATGGCCGTTCCAGATAGGCGCTCCGCCCCCTCCCATCACTGCGGTCATCGTAGGAAAAACCCGCCTGCCAGTGAGAGCCAGCGACATTGGGATCGTCCACAAACAAACTGGTTTCGGAGCGGTCCGGGTCCTTGGTGTAGGAAATTCCCAGGCTCTTGCCGGAACCCAGGAAGTTCGGATCGGAGATGCCCGCATTGGTGGTATTCTCGCCACCGGATCTGGTCAAACCCAGGGTTGGTAGTAGTGTCCAGGTATCCCGCGCCAGAACACTCACCTCCACCTCATCCCCACAAAGGCGGGTAACCCCCACCCAGGCCGCTGTCAGATATTCCCGCTGCCGCAAGACCCGCTCAGACTCTTCCAGCAACCCGGGACTGTAGATGTCGCCCTCAACAAACACCAACTGGGAACGAAGGGCCGACTCCCAAGTCGGTGTGTTGAGTGTATTGAGGGCGCGGTAAAGGAAGTTATCCTGCTTTGGGTCGCTGGTATCAAAAATGGGGCGCTGAATGATTCGAATGCTGCCAATTTTCGCACCCGGGGGAATCACGAGATTGCTCTGGCGCGCCAGCTGATCCCGTGGTTTGTCCAGATCAATCATTTCCGGCTGGATGTCACTGACAGTACACGCCTCGTCTGGCGACTCGGCCCCGAGTGCAGGACCGGCCAGAATCAGACTGGTCGCCAACAGCCCCCTCCGGCACACGATCGCTGCTTTGCTGACTGCCCGTACTGTCATATCCCGCCAATGAAACCGCCAACCTGGCGCAAATTAATAAAAGGATTCATCCGAAGCTATGACAGGATAGAACAACAATCACAAAAAGAGGCCAGACCATGATTGGTTTTCCCATCGCCCTGATCTTTGCCAACGGCTTCGAATGGTACGCCCACAAGTACATCCTGCATGGCACGCCCAGGCCTGGGCAGCCGCGCTACAGCCCAATCCCCAAATCCATGAAGAGCCACTGGCAGCACCACAAAATCGTGCGCACCACCGATTACCAGGATGATGGTTACGCGGAAGGCCTGAGCAACTGGCGCACCCGGGATGAAGTCACGTCTCTGCTCAAGCTCACAGCTATCACATCCCTGGCCATGCCGGTAGCGCCGTTTTTCACCCTGGGCACCTACTATGCTGCTGCTCGTTATTTTTACGTGCACCGGCGCTCACACCTGGAGCCTGAGTGGGGTAAAAAAGCGATTCCCTGGCACTACGACCATCACATGAACACCAACCAGGATGCCAACTGGTGCGTAACACGCCCCTGGTTCGACTACATCATGGGCACCCGGGTAATCGCCAACGAGGCCATGGCCGAGTCTAACCCGCTGGGCATTCGTTTACCCGAGATCGTTGAAAAGCCACTGAACCAAGCCTGCCGAAGGCTCTTTCCAAAGAGCTTCGAAAGGTTGAATCAAGGGCAGCTCGTTTAACTCTTTGTGGCCAATCTCCGGATATCGTCGTACTCCCGAACCTTAATTGCGGCTCGGGAGTTTTCGGCCCCGGTAAACTCGATCAGCTCATTCACCATCGCCTCGGCAACTGTCTCCGCCTCGATGGCCCGATACTTGTGCAGTGGTCCAATCAATGCGCGGTTGGCCAGCGGCATTACGGCCATCCCCAACGCTTCACCGGTACGGTGTTCCTTCCTGTCGCCCAGCAACAAGCTTGGGTGATAAATGGCAAGATAATTGAACCCAAGACCTCGCACCGCATCCTCCAGCTCGCCTTTCACGCGACTGTAGAAAACCGTGGACCGGGACGAGGCCCCTATGGCGGACATCAGGATTAATCGGTTCACGCCCGCCGCCTTGGCTAGTTTGGCCGCCCTATAGGCGTAATCGTAATCCACCTTACGGAATGCTTCTTGCGAGCCCGCCTTCTTGATCGTGGTACCCAGGCAGCAGATCAGGGCATCAACTTTGAAGATAGCAGCACGGGACTCCAGGGTCTCAAAGTCGACCACATGCTCCGCCAGCTTCGGGCTATCAATACCCAGTGAACGGCGCACCGGCACCACCACGGATGAGACACCGGTGTGCTTTAGCAACTTTTCGACCACCAGGCGCCCGGTCAGGCCTGTGGCTCCCAATACCAGAACGTTCATGACATACCCCTGAAAATTGATTAGGCTCACCGTAACACCAGAATCCACTTTGTGCAGTTAAATGGAAGCCCATGCTGAAAATCTCCAACGCCGTTGAACTGGCGGACTGGGAAATTGAGATCACCCAGATACGCGCGCAAGGCGCTGGCGGGCAAAACGTCAACAAGGTGGCATCCGCCGTTCACCTCCGCTTCGACATCCTCAACTCCAGCTTGCCGCCTTTCTACAAGGAACGGCTGATGGCATTATCAGATCAGCGCATCAGTAAAGACGGCATCATCGTGATCAAAGCCCAGTCTTTCCGAACTCTTGAACTGAACAAGGAGGATGCGCTGGAGCGACTGAAAGAGCTCATTCAGGAAGCGGTAAAACAAAAGAGGGCCCGGCGCCCAACCAAGCCTACCAAGGGGTCACAACGGCGGCGAGTGGACAGTAAAACGAAAAAGGGCAAAACCAAGGCGCTCCGGGGAAAAGTTCAGCTTTGACGGTCTGTTTTACCCACAACATCTGTGGATAACTTTGTTAGGAACGAAAGGATAGGCAGTGCAAACCCTTTAACCACAAGGGCTGGTGGAATGCGTAGGTTATTTGATCAACCGGTTCATCCGCCCGCCTTAAGTGATCAATTTATCCACAGCACAGCAACGGAAGAGCGATGGCATTGCCCTACTTTATTGGCTGCCCTCAATGGCAAGACCCGAACTGGAACAGCCAACTGCCACCCGCCGGCACGCCCCTGGCGCGATATGCCCGGGTATTCAACACCGTTGAGGGCAACACCACCTTTTACGCCAGCCCCAGCCGCGAACAGTGCCAGCTATGGCGGCAGCAGGTTCCGGACAACTTCCGATTCCTGTTCAAACTGCCTAAAGCCATCACCCACGAACGCTTCCTGAGCGGCACTGACGATGAACTCGAGGCCTTTCTGTCGCTGATTGAACCGCTAAATGATGTGCTTGGCCCCATGTTGCTGCAACTACCAGCAAGCTTCGGCCCGGAGCGGCTGGATCAACTCTGGCGCTTTCTGGATACCGCACCGGAGTTTCTGGACTGGACCGTAGAAGTTCGGCACCCGGCGTTCTTTGCCAAGGGTGAGGAGGAGCGTGCCCTGAATCAAGGCTTGCGGGCCCGCAAGCTCGCCCGGGTTGCACTGGATAGCCGGGCGCTGTTCTCGGCAACGCCCGACTGCGAATCAACCGTCGATGCCCAGCGCAAGAAGCCCCGAGTTCCGGTGCACATCCTCCCCAGCGATGCATCGCCGGTGATTCGCTACATAGGGCATCCCGACCTGGAGACCAACCGGGCATTTCTCGCACCCTGGGTGCAGCGAGTGGCAGCCTGGGTAGCGGCTGGCACTCAGCCCTATGTCTTCATGCACATGCCCGACAACGGCCACGCAGTGGCACTGGCCTCGCTCTGGACGGAGCTTCTGCGGGAAAAGCTTCCGGAGCTGGAGCCTCTGCCAGTGAACGTTTCAACGCCGCAAATCGGGCTGTTCTGACCAAACGCCGACTATGCAGCTACCGCAGTGTCCAGAGCCGGCTCACCAAGGGGTGGCTCGTCCGCCAGCAGCACATCCCGGAACGAGAGGTAATAAGCACCGGTAAGCACTGCCCCCCAAACTATGGCCGCAAGAATCATCGCCACTACCCAGAAACTCATTGATGCCGTTGACGCACTGATCGTGAACAGGGGGAAGAAAAAGAGCTGGCTCAGCGCCATCACATTCACGGCGAAGAAAATCAGCACGAACAGGTTCTTGAAACTCGCCCGAAAACTGTGACCAATCGCCGCAAAGACGCCTTCACGAGCAATCACGATCAACGGCACGACATAGCAGAAGAGCGCAGCGAACAGGGTCACAGCCGCCACCACCGAGAGGAACACGAACAGGGCACGCAACATGAAGTTTTGGGTTCCCAAGCCGAAACTCATGGCGTCACCGTAGTAGCCGGTGCCGAAAAGCGCACGCTCAAGATCTGCTATACCCACAATCCAGTAACCCACCAATGCCATAGCCAAGGCGACCAAAGCCATCATCAGCAACATAAGCACAAGGTGAACGATACTGTGCCCCCCAAACGCAGCAAACAAACTGGTGAATCGAGGACGCCCTTCAGCTGCAGAGTGAAAAACGGCGATCATCCCGGCGTTCAGTACCAGTGTCAGAACCGCGATCGCAGAAACGATCAGAACCATCGTAAAAAGACTGCCTCGAAACATCAGCTCGAACGAAACCAGCTGAATCAGCACTGGCGCAACAATCACCAGCAGGTATGCCGGCAGAATCACGCCCCAGTTGTCACGGAGCAGTTTTATAGACCCTGAAATCCAGTTCAGTGGCGGCCCCGCTTTTACTTTGCGCGGTGAAACAGAAACGGGTTGGTAGGAATTACTTTCATCGTGAGTTTGCACAGCAGGAAGTCCTTAATTTGCTTTCCAGAAATGATGACCAGCAAGCTGATCTGTCCAAGGCTCGGCACCCTAACAGATCATGTCCTTGATCTGTGTCCAATATCGCCCCGTGCACGCGTGAGACATTGTCCATTCCCGCCGTCTGCACGTATGGGACAGCGCAAATCCACTATGCTTCACTCAAACAACACGTTATCCGACTACAAGGAGAAGAATATGTTCAGCCTGGAAAATCGAGTCGCTCTGGTGACCGGCGGCGAGCATGGTATCGGTAAAGGTATTGCTGAGGTGCTGCACAAAGCCGGCGCCAAGATCGTGATTGGCGGTATTGATGAAGCAGCCGGCCAGCAAGTAGCCAAGGAACTTGGTGGGCTGTTTATCAAACTGGATGTTACCCGACAGAGCGACTGCCAGGCCGCCATTGCCGAGATTGAAAAGCAGTACGGGCAGCTGGACATATTGTGCTCAAACGCCGGCATTTTCCCGCAGGCCAACCTGGATGAGATGACCGAAGCCCAGTGGGATCAGGTACACAACGTCAACCTGAAAGGCACGTTCTTCATCGTACAGGCCGCCATGACACACATGAAGAAACGGAGTTACGGCCGCATCGTGCTGACATCCTCCATCACCGGCCCGGTCACTGGCTTCCCGGGCTGGAGCCATTACGGTGCCAGCAAGGCAGGCCAACTGGGGTTCATGCGCAGCGCTGCCCTGGAAGTGGCCAATAGCGGCATCACCATCAACGCGGTGATGCCCGGTAACGTGCTGACAGAAGGTCTTCAGGCGCAGGGAGAGGAATACCTCAACCAGATGCGTGCTGCCATTCCCACCCATACGCTGGGAACCCCTGACGACATAGGCCACGCCGCCTGTTTCCTGGCCTCCGAGGAGGCCCGCTACATCACCGGGCAGCAAATCATTGTTGATGGCGGGCAGGTTCTACCCGAATCTCCGGACGCAATTCCGGGTTGACCTTCAAGGCACACTACACCGAAGGTTTTAGCTACGTGACATTAAAGCCCGTAGGGAGTCCCTGGCGGACTCCCGGTGCACCATAATTATGCCCGCTCCCCAAAACCGCACCAACTCCACGCAAATCTGCTAATCCATACCTGCTTCAGCACCACCTTTTGTGCACTTTGCACAAGCTCAGCCCGATGGTTACTCACTTTTATGCCAACAAACCACACATGGCATAAACGTTGCGAACACTCCATATGTTGATAGACAACTCGGAGTGAACCTCATGGCAACCCAAACAAGCTCACAAGAACAGGACTACCCGCTTGGCCCGGTACCACTGGATAAACGAAAAAGTGTCTGGTCTATGGGATTGGTGCTTCTCGGCTTTACCTTCTTCACCGCCACCATGTGGGCCGGCGGCAGTGTCGGGGTCGCCTTTGATTTCCCTACCATGTTGATGGTGCTCGCCGCCGGTAATTTGCTGCTAGGAATTTATGCCGCCATGCTTGGCTATATCGCGGCAAAAACCGGGTTGAACACCGCCTTGATGAGCCGGTTTACCTTTGGTGAGCTGGGCAGCAAACTCTCCGACTTCATTCTTGGCTTCACCCAGATTGGCTGGTACGCCTGGGGAACGGCCACCATGGCGATACTTCTGGTCAAGCTGACAGGCATGCCCGAGGGCATGACCACGCCTTTGATGATTCTGTTCGGTTTTGCTTTCTGCGTAACGGCATTTATCGGCTATCGGGGTCTGGAATGGCTATCTCGGGTGGCGGTACCCGCCATGATCATTCTGGTCGCCGTGAGTATGACGATTGCCACATCGGATGCCGGCGGGCTTAGCGGTTTGCTGTCCATCACGCCAGCCAGCGAGATGACAGTAGCGGCTGCCATTACCCTGGTATTCGGCACCTTTGTCAGTGGCGGAACACAGGCCACCAACTGGACCCGCTTCGCCAAATCAGGCAAAACGGCCGTCATTGCCACACTATTGGCCTTCTTCCTGGGTAACGGCCTGATGACCCTGATCGGCGCCTTTGGTGCCCTGGTTTATCAACAGGCAGACATTGTCGACATTATGGTGGCGCAAGGACTGGCAACGCTGGGTATCCTGATGCTGTTCCTTAACCTGTGGACCACCCAGGACAACACCGTCTATAACTTTGCCGTGGCCGGCTGCAACCTGGTCCGCACCCGCCGCCGAAAACTGGTCACTGTTGTGGGCGCCGGCATAGGCACGGTTCTGGCCGTGATGGGCATGTATCAGTGGCTGATTCCCTTTCTTGTACTGCTGGGTACGTTTATCCCGCCCATCGGCGGTGTCATCATGGCCAGTTACTTTATTGGCTATAAACGCCAATACCCGGATCTGGCTACCGCATCACTACCTGCGTTCAACCTACCTGGCCTTGCCGCTTACGCAATCGGCTCCTCCGCTGCCTATAGCTCACCCTGGATTGCACCAATCGTCGGCGTACTCGTAGCCGCTTTGAGTTACAGCGTGATTCTGGTGGTCGGCCAGGCAGTACGTGAACGGCGGGCACTGGTTATGGGAACCGCCTGATGGCACTTCGCTGCAACGACATTCCGGGACTTCCCGGGCTCGACGCAATTCGGCTGCGAGGTGGCAGTGCAGCCGCCACCAACCCGGTACGCTGGCCCTACCTCGCGGAGAATCGCTCCTTCAAAGACTGGGTTAAAGGTGGCGAACTGGTATTTGTAACCGGCATCAGCCGCCATCGCAGCCCACAGAATCTGGCGGAATGCCTGTATGAGGGTAAGCAGTGCAACGTAGCCGGGCTGGTGGTTCTTACCGGGGATGCGTACATTGGTCAGCTACCCAAAACACTGTGCGCACTGGCCGACGATCTGGCACTGCCATTGTTTGAGCAGCCCTATTCTTTGCCGATGGTTGAAGTGACTGAAGTCATCGGCAGGGCTATTGTGATGTCAGAACATACCGGCACTGAATCATTTGATGCCGACAACCTGGCCAGCTCGACCGACCTCATAGAGGCGTGGATCCAGTGCCTCGGTAACCAAAGCGCCATGGCAAAGTTGCTGGGCTGCCATCGGAATACCATTCGCAACCGAATAAACCAACTCACCGACAGCCTATCGCGGGAAACTGACAAAGCAGACGTTTTCAAATCCAGGCTATTGGCCCATCTGCTTTTAAAGCCTGCACCATCTGCGCAGCAGAATCAGGAGACGAAATGACCGAATCACTGAATGCTATCGTTAATGCCCGCTTACCGGGCAAGGATGGCCTGCATAAACTCACCATTGCCGATGGTCGTTTTACAGACATACACCCAGTACCTGTACAAACTCCCGCCGGAAACAACGAACTTGATGCTGCCGGCAACCTGGTTACCCCGGCATTCGTTGAGCCTCACATTCACCTTGATGCTGCCATGACCGCAGGTGAACCAAGATGGAACCAGAGCGGGACCCTGTTTGAAGGCATCGAGTGTTGGGCCGAGCGCAAGGCGATGTTGTCCCGTGAAGATGTTATCAACCGGGCCACCGAAGCCCTCAAACTGTTTGCTGCCCACGGTATTCAGTATGTTCGTACGCATGTCGACGTTACCGACCCCAGCCTGACAGCCCTCAAAGCCATGCTGGAAGTTCGCGAGCAGACAGCCGGATTTGTTGATCTTCAAATCGTGGCGTTTCCACAGGAGGGCATTCTCTCCTTCAGGAATGGTCGAGAACTGATGGAAGAGGCTGTGCGGTTGGGCGCCGATGTGGTGGGCGGCATCCCCCACTTCGAGTTCACCCGGGATTACGGCGTTGAGTCAGTGCGCTGGCTGATGGAACTGGCCCACAAGAACGACCGACTGGTGGACGTGCACTGCGATGAAATCGACGACTCGGAATCCCGGTTTCTGGAGGTGCTCGCCGCCGAAGCCCTGCGCCTGGACTACGGCTCAAGGGTAACGGCCAGCCACACCTGTGCCATGGGTTCGTACAACGATGCCTATTGCAGCCGCCTGTTCCGCCTGCTGAAAAAATCCGGCCTGCGGTTCCTGTCCATGCCTACCGAAAGCCTTCACCTGCAAGGCCGTTTCGACGGCTACCCGAAACGCCGCGGCCTGACCCGCGTACCGGAACTGCTCGACGCTGGCCTGAAAGTCGCCTTCGGCCAGGATTCCATCCGCGACCCCTGGTACCCCATCGGCAATGGCAACATGCTGCGCACTCTTGATGTAGGGTTGCATGCCTGCCACATGCTCGGTATGAGCCACATCGAGCGATCCCTGGAACTGATTACCGACAACGGTGCCGCTGCGCTGGATCTGAAAGAGTACGGTATCGCCAAAGGACTGCCGGCACGGTGCATTGTTCAGCAGGGCCAAACGCCTTATGAGGTTTTGATGGGACAACAACCGGTACTGGCGTCTATTCGGGATGGGAAATTGCTGATCAAGAGGGATATCATCAAGTACGATACTGACCTGTGCCTTTGAGGAGAATGCCAATGATTGACGAGGACACCCTGACAGCACTGAAAACCGCGTTCACCTTCATGCCCCAGCCGGTCGAGATTAATCACTACGAATACGGCGACGATGCCGACCGCATTTTGGCCCAGGTGAACTTCGTCCGGGAGGTACTGGTCAGTCACGGCATTGACCCGGAGGAAGTGGCCGGCGAGATTAATCCGGACACCTCCCCCAACTCCTGTTACTGAACGCGTTATGCCAAGGCTGTTTTTCGGGCTTGAGATTCCCGAGGCCATCAAGACGAGCCTCCTGCAAGTCAAAACACAAGTGGCGGGAGCCCGTTGGCAAAGCCGCGGGCAACTGCACCTGACCCTGGCGTTCCTTGGCCAGGTAGAAGATCAGCAGGTGGCCGTGGCCCGTGATCTGGCGAGGGGAGTTACCCAATCGCCCTTTGAGCTTAATGTGCAGGGGCTGGGGTGTTTCGGTTCTCCGGAAAAACCCAAGATCCTCTGGGCGGGCGTATCTCCGGAGAATGAACTCAGAGAGCTCCAGAAAAATCTGGCAACCGCGTTGACCGACAACGGGTTCACACTCGAAAACCCGAGCTTCAAACCGCATATCACGCTTAGCCGTTTTCGACATCCGGCGGGTTCGGTGGCCTCGCTGCTTGAAAGCCACCAAGGCACCCTGTTTGGATTGATGCCGGTTCAAGACTTCGTACTTTATAAAAGCACACCTGGGCCAGGAGGCTCCGTTTATACCGTTATTGAGCGGTTTACCTTGCAACCCTGATACTGCTTTCAGCGTCGGGGCTTTACCAGAAACCAGCTTGCCACAACCAACGTCCCAAACAGGGTATAGACCAGAATAAAAACCCAGTCCGGCGCGTTGTAGTACAGAATGGTTTCCAGCCAGTGCTGAATGAACGAGCCCTCATAACCACCCTGCCCGGCCTTTGCACGCAATTCCATTTCCCAGATCGTCAGCGGGCACAGCACGCCAAGCCAGGCCTGAAGCACGACAATACCAATAACCACAAGATGGCTCAGCCGGAACCAGAGATTTCGAACCCAATTCCACTGGCGAAAGTAACCGACCAGGGTAGCCACCAGACCAAAGATGACGAACACAACCAACAAGGTGTGAAACACCAGTAACAAGTCTGCAAATACCAGATACCACTTCGTATCCATAGGCGCCTCAATCTGAGCGGAATACCGCAAATAAAGTGGCTTGTCACCATTGCTCCCAGTGTCCTGCTAATCAGACACCTTGTCCGGAAGTTCGGTCAACACCCGTCACTGAAAATCTGAATTTCATATCAAAATCAGCTGGTTAAAATGTGGCATGATATTTCCTTGAGATTCTGCGCCAAAAACAAATCCAATAAGGAGCAGTCAGTTATGCCATTATCCTTCAACTTACGGAGGGCCGGCTCGGTATTCCCTGCCATTGTCGCCTCTGCCGCACTTCTTATTCAAAGCGTTCCTGTTGCAGCAGGTCAGACCCACTCCTACACTCTGCCCCAACAGGGATACAGCCAATCCCGGGCCCGGGATTACAAGGTTTACGTACCCGACAACCTCGCCACTCCTGCGCCAATGGTGATGGCCCTGCATGGCTGCCGGCAGACCAATAACGACGTTTTGAACGACTGGGGACTGACCGAAGCCGCCGATGAGTACGGATTTGTCCTGGTGGCACCGTTCATCACCAGTTATGACGGCCTCCGGAACGAAAACTGCTGGGGATTCTGGTTCGAGCACCATCGCCACGAGGGCGCAGGCGAGGTGGAAGACCTGCACCAGATTGCCAAGGCGGTGGAAGCCAGTTTCAGCATCGACCCTAACCGACGCTTCATCACCGGCCTATCCTCAGGTGGCGCAATGACGACGGTGGCCGCCGTTACCCATAATGAATACTGGGCAGCTGCCGCGCCGGCAGCGGGATTACCTTACGGCGAGGATGCTGCCTCTGTCTCGTTATCCGGACAGTGTCCGGGCAGCGCGACATTTCACAGTGTCTCACGGGTTGTTTCAGACATGCAGAGCGAACTGGATGATACCTATCCGATTCCACTGCTTGTGCTACAGAATGAGAACGATTGTACGGTACTGAAAACAGCAGCCGATAATACCCGCGATGCCCACCTGCAGGTTTTTGGCACCTCAGGCCTTGATTCACCAGCCACCACCCAAGCGTCTGCAACGGCTTGCTCGCCCTATTTCCAGAACAACTACGACTGCGTCCATACCCGCCATACACAGGATGGCACCCTCGGTTCAAGATCGATTGTAGAAACCGTCTACCTGGATGGCCCGCTGTCCACTCCGAACCTGCAAGACACCGATCACGGTCATTATTGGGTTGGAGGGGCTAACGGTAATAACGGGAAATGGTCGGTGCGGGTTGGCCCAAGCTATCCCGACATCATCTGGGACTTTTTCAACCGCCATAGCCGAGACGGTTCGGAACCTGAGGGCTCTCCCATTATTACCCTGATTGGCGACGACCCTATGGTTGTGGACATCCACACACCATTTACAGATCCGGGCGCTACCGCCGACGATGCTGAAGACGGTTCGCTGGTGGTCAACGCCGACTGTTCCGACGTGAATACCGCAGTTGCTGGCCAGTACGAATGCGTTTACACCGCGACCGACAGTGACAATAACACCACCACGAAAAAACGGGGCGTAACGGTTGTAGACCCGAACGTTCCGTCTGAAACCTGCGCACATGCAACCACCTCACCCAGTGCCCATATTACGGCAGGCAGGGCTTATGCCGGGGGAACATCCGACTTGAGAGCGCTGACCACGGGTGACAATGCCGATATTGGCGGCTCCTTTGATACCTGGAGCAGCGTCACCCTCCATGAGGGTGACCCCGGCCTCTGGTTTGCGACAGAGCCCGCAGCCTGCAGCGAAACCGGTGGCGGTGATGACGAAGGTGGTGGTGAGTTCACCTGCCAGAACTGGAACGATACCAACCTGAATCATGACCTTGCTGGGAGAGCTTATTACGCCAGTGGATACTATACCGTTGGTGGCGATGAGTCTCTGGGCGCCGTCTCCGGGGTATACACCTGGGTAAGAGAGACCTCTGATGGCTTCTTCCAGGCGGGCTCCTGCGACTGATGCCGCGCTCACTGGCAAACTGCGTCGGGACGCCCCGGCGCAGTTTGCATCCACATCACCTTATCACTCTGTCAACCCGTCTCCACAAACCGCGACAACCGGCAGAAGATTTCTCTAGAATAACCTTCTAAATACCATGACATGAGAACCCCATGCCGCTGGACGCTTTTGACCGTGTTTTACCCGGTGCCCGCAAAGCCAACAAACGCCATATACTTCGCTGCGCGCTGACCTGCTTTCTTGAGCACGGCCTTGAATCCACCACCATTGATATCATCCGCCAGCGTTCCGGGGCCAGTGTTGGCACCCTGTACCACCATTTTCACAACAAAGAGGGCCTGGCCGCAGCGCTGTTTTTCACGGCCCTGGACGATCACAGGGCAAACGTATGGCCAGGGATAGAAGCCGCAGGTACCACTCGACAGGTTATTGAAGCGCTGGTTACCCGTTATATGGACTGGGTTACCAACGAACCGGAACTTGCTCGCTTCATGTTTCTGGCGCGGGCCAGTGTGGCAGCAGGCCCCTACCGGGAGGAACTGACGCAAAGGAACCGTGAGCAATACAGTGTGATTCACCGTTGGCTGGCCGAGGGTCAAAGCCAGGGCGACATTCGATCTCTGCCACGGGAAACCTATGCCTCCCTACTTCTTGGGCAGGCTGAGAACTACTGTCGGGCCTGGCTGGCCGGGCGCGTACCAACGCCGCCGTCGGAACACGCCATGCTCTTTGCAGAGGCCGCCTGGAGAGTTCTTTCAAAAAGCTAGAATATTATTCTAGAAATAAATTCCAAATATTGGCACTATCTCCTGACCGCCCTTTTCTAGCGCAGGAGAATGCATTATGAATGTTGTCAGCCTCTACAACCGGCTTAGCCGTCTGCCCATGGGCAAAACCCTGTTCAGTCGTGCGGTCTGCCAGACCGCGCCGTACTTCTCCAGCATCTCACCAACGGTAGAGACTCTAGCCCCGGGCCGCTGCGTGGTCACCATGAAAAAACGCCGAAAGGTCACCAATCACCTGAAAACCGTTCATGCGATTGCCATGTGCAACATGGCGGAACTGGCCGGCGGGTTGCTCACCGACGCCTCAGTTCCCAAGGGGGCACGCTGGATTCCCTCTGGCATGACCGTCAAATATCTCAAGAAGGCCAAAACGGACCTCACCGCTACCGCTGATGGCTCCAGCCTCGACTGGTCTGAGGAGGGGACTGTCAGGGTGCCTGTCTCTGTGACGGATACCTCTGGCCAGGAGGTGTTTCATGCCCTGATCGATATGAACATCAAACATACCCGCTAACCGGCGCACCGCACAGGAGGAACCCGCCATGGGGGAGCTTTTCGAATTTGGCAAACAGATCCTGGCCCGACAACCGTTCAGCGTACTATTGGGCACAGAGTTGAAAGCATTTGAGCCTGGCAAAGCGGAACTGAGCCTGATCGTGAAAGAAGAGCTCAAGCAACAGCACGGTTTTGTCCACGGCGGAGTGGTCAGCTACCTCGCTGATAATGCACTGACCTATGCCGGAGGTTCGGTTTTGGGGGATTCAGTCACCTCCGAATACAAGATCAACTACCTTCGCCCTGCTATTGGGGAACGATTAATCGCCAGGGCTCGGGTACTCTCCTCTGGCAAGCGCCAGGCTGTATGCCAGTGCGAGATCGTCGCAACGGACAACGGCGAAGAGAGGATAGTCGCCGTGGCTCAAGGTACCATTACCAGGGTGGCGAGCTGACGCCAAAGGTTTATCAGCTCGTAGTTCGCGCATAGGTGACTATACTATCCAGGTCTGTCGGGAATAAGACGCTTCACAGAGAGCGGGTGAAGCGCTCGTAAGGCTAAGGAGAGGAGAGCCTATGACAACCTTGATACTGGGACTGGTCCTGTTTCTGGGCGTTCACTCGTTGTCTATCGTGAATGAACCGCTGCGGGACCGACTGCATGCGTCTCTGGGGGAGGCGGCATTCAAGGGGCTCTACTCCCTCGCCTCTCTCGCCGGCCTGCTGCTGATCATATGGGGTTACGGCGCTGCCCGGCTTGACCCCAGCGTCCTTTACGTGCCGCCCACCTGGCTAAGGCACGTGTCGCTGCTGCTCCTGATCCCCGTTTTCCCACTACTTCTGGCAACTTACTTTCCCGGCCGGATCAAGGCGAAGATCGGCCACCCAATGCTCGTTGCGGTCAAACTCTGGGCACTGGCCCACCTTCTGGCCAACGGCATGCTGCATGATGTTCTTCTGTTCGGCTCTTTCCTTGCCTGGGCGATTGCCGACCGAATCTCCATGAAACGCAGAACACAGCGGCCTATCGCGACCCTTCCTGCCACCAAAGCAAATGACGCTATAGCCGTGGTCGGTGGTCTTGCCGCGTATGTTGTGATGGTGCTTTGGGTGCATCAGTGGGCCTTCGGCGTCGCACCGGTTTAGCGACACAAGTGACCTACACGCGATTGAGGTGACCTCCGTCGTTACAGACAACTCAATAGAATCTTAGCGAGGAAACAGCAATGGGAAGCTCAAAACTGATCGGTATCGTGTTATTAGTCGTCGGCATCGCACTTCTCTACTTTGGCTACCAGTCCAGCCAGGCTGTTGGCAATCAGGTTACCGAAGCGCTGACCGGTCGCTTCACGGATGAAACCATGTGGTATCTGATTGGTGGTGCTGCGGCAACCGCAGCGGGTGCGTTTCTGACGTTTGTGAGGAGGTAACGGAGGCCCCTGTCGCCAGCGGCTATCACAGCCCCTCAAGATACCGCAGCCCGGAAAGCTGGGCCATTTGCCGTTGAATCCAGTCGACCCGTTCCTGCACATAGGCCGACGGAGAGTTCACGCTCAAGACCTTCGGGTTTGGTAAAACAGCGGCGAGGCGTGCGGCCTGGGCCTGGGAAAGATAACGTGCCGGCTTGCCGAAATAGGCCTGGCTGGCCGCTTCCACACCGTAGATGCCCGGGCCGAATTCCGCGATATTCAGATACACCTCAAGCACCCTCTGCTTGGGCCAGAGGCCGTCGATGGTCACGGCCAGGCCCGCCTCAATGGCCTTGCGAGCAAAACTGCGCCCGTTCCAGAGAAACAGATTCTTGGCGGTTTGCTGGGTGATTGTGCTGGCGCCCCGCAGCCCCTCCCCCGCCTTGTACTCCGACACAGCCTTACGGATAGCATCCACATCCACGCCACGATGATGGGGGAACCGTTGATCTTCACTGGCCACCACCGCCAGCGGCATCCACGGAGAAATATCCGACAGCGGCACCCACTCATGCCGTAACGGCCGGGGCGGGTTATCGAGTTGATACGCCAGCATAAACGCCGACGTGGGAGGGTTCACAAAGCGGAACAGCAGAATAGCCAGCAACAGCAGTGCGATAACGACACCGAGCGCGATCGCCACCATACGCAAAGATGTGCGAACAAAAGACCTCTTGGCCATAAACAGAACCTACCCACCGCCATTGGCTGAACACGAACAAACAGGCTGTACATGTTAGCCGACACGACAGGCTTTGGCGGTTACCATCTGGAAAGCCTGGGAGAGAAGCGCTGGTGATCGACGCAGTTAGTGTTATGTTATAACATATACATTCACGAGAACCGAAACGCCGACCCTTTCAGGAGAAGATCAATGCCGCTCACAGAAAAACGACTTCCGGTTACTGTTCTATCGGGCTTTCTCGGTGCCGGGAAAACCACGGTACTGAACCACATCCTGAACAATCGCGACGGCAAGAGAGTGGCGGTCATCGTCAACGACATGAGTGAAGTCAACATTGACGCCGCCCAGGTACAACAGGAAGTCACGCTGAACCGCTCGGAAGAGAAGCTGGTTGAGATGAGTAATGGCTGCATTTGCTGCACACTGCGTGAAGACCTGTTAATCGAAGTGCGCAAGCTGGCCGCAGAAGGTCGCTTTGACTGCCTGGTAATCGAGTCCACAGGAATTTCAGAGCCGCTGCCCGTGGCCGAAACCTTCACCTTCGCCGACGAAGATGGCGTCAGCCTGTCGGATATCGCGCGGCTCGACACCATGGTGACTGTGGTGGATGCGGTTAATTTCCTGAAAGACTATGACGAGGCACAATCGTTACAGGAAACCGGAGAAAGCCTCGGCGAAGAAGATGAACGCAGCGTGGCGGACCTGCTGGTAGACCAGGTGGAGTTCAGCGACATTCTGCTGATCAGCAAAACCGATCTGGTGTCCCCAGACAATCTGGCCAGGCTCAAGGGCGTGCTGCGCAGCCTGAACTCCGAAGCAGAGATCCTTCCCATCGAACAAGGCGTCGTGCCGCTGGATAAGGTACTGAATACCAGTCGTTTCAGCTTTGAACGCGCCCAGCAGGCGCCAGGCTGGTTGAAGGAAATGCGTGGCGAACACATCCCAGAAACTGAAGAGTACGGCATTTCCAGCTTCGTCTACCGGGCCCGCCGCCCGTTCCACCCGGCGAAGTTCTATGATTTCCTGCACCAGGGCGTCTCCAGTGGAAAACTGATTCGCTCAAAAGGTTATTTCTGGCTTGCCACCCGCCCGGAGTTTGCCGGCAACTGGAGCCAGGCGGGCGGCATTGCCCGTCACGGGTTTGCCGGAATGTTCTGGAAAGCAGTACCGGAAAAAAACTGGCCCGAAGACCCGGAGTATCGCCAGGCGATTATGGAAAGCTGGGTAGAGCCATTCGGCGATATGCGCCAGGAGCTGGTGTTTATCGGCCAGAATCTCGACCAGGACAGCATCACCCGCCAACTGGACGAATGCCTTCTGGATGAAGAGCAGCTGCTGGCCGGAAAGTCTTTCTGGAAAACGCTGAACGATCCGTTTCCGGCCTGGGACTAACATCAGATGACACTGACAAAAGATGAGTTGTTAAAGGCGCCCGCCGACGAGTACATGAACGAGGCGCAGCTGGCGTTCTTCCGACAGTTGCTCGAAGACCTGCGCCAGGAAACCATGGACAACATTGAAGCGGCAAAGCAACAGCTGGCCAGCCCTCCGGAAATGAACGATGAAGCAGACCGGGCCTCATATGAGGAGGAATCCCGGCTGGCCCTACGCATAGTCGACCGGGAGCGCCGCCTGTTGCCGAAAATAGATGCCGCGATGAAGCGCATTGCCAACGGTGACTATGGGTACTGCCTTGAATCTGGCGAGCCCATCGGGATACCCAGGTTACTGGCGCGGCCCACCGCGGAGTTATGTGCCGAGGTGAAAACCCTGAACGAGCGAAAGGAGCTTAACTTTCGGCACTGAGCATTGCCTTCCCCACGTCCGGGTGGGGAAGCAACTCAGCCAGCGACTTTCACCGGCCCGTGGTCATCACAATGGTCGCCATGGGGGTGATGCAGGTGGCCATCCACCAGATAGTCAACATGGTCTCCGTGTGGCACCCGCTCATGCCCGCAACCCGGGCCATGAACGTGATCCGGTGCGTGTCCTGCGCAGGTATGGTTAGGCGTGCAAGTATCAGGATTGGTGTCCGACACCTCAATCTTGTGCTCATCAACATGATTCTCGTGCGGATGATGCAGGTGGCCATCGTGCAGATAATCAATGTGACCGTCGTGCTCAATAGCCGTATGACCACAATTTGGGCCATGCTCATGAGGGTGATGCTTATGGACATTGCAGCTCATCTCAGCCTCCTTGGAAGACAATTGTGTCTCTGGAAAGTTTTGACTGATTCTCTATTTCCTGACAAGAGATTGATCAGCTAACAACCAGTATAGAAGACGGATGCAGACTTTGCTGTCTGCTCCATTAAGTGAAGGCCTGGCAAAGCAAAGCCCCCATCACCTTGATTTATTCGGCCCGTCCACTTGATATTGCATATGCTAATCAATATCATTTGCGAACACTTATTGCTAACATTCAATATCCATGTCAACTTCTGACGCCACCGGTCGCCTTAACACCCTCTACAAAGAAAACCAGCCTTGGTTGCGATGCTGGCTATATTCGCGTGTGGGCTGCTCCCAGATGGCTGCGGACTTGGCACAGGACACCTTTCTACGCCTACTGAAAAGTGGCAAGGTACCGCCCGAAACAGAATCAAGGCGCTTCCTGACTCGCATCGCCAAAGGTCTCATGATAGACGGTTACCGCAGGCAGCAGATTGAGCAGGCCTATCTGGAAAGCCTGAGTCATATGCAGGAGAATTTTACCCCGGGGCCTGAAACCCACCATGCCATCATCGAAACCCTCACGGAAATTGACTACATGCTCGATGGCTTACCCAGAAATGTGCGTCAGGCCCTGCTGATGCGTCAGTTGGAGGGGTACAGCTATGCCGCTATTGCGCGCACGTTGGACGTTTCCGTTTCTTCGGTGGAGAAATATGTGGCACGGGGCCTGGCTGCCTGCTGTCTGTCATTGGAGGCTGCCTGAAGATGTCTATGCATGAAAAAGCCAGCCTCCGGAAGGCTGTAAAGACGGGGCACAGCAGTGATACCCACATCGAACAGGCCGCCGGTTGGATGGCACGCCTGATGGCCGATGACGTCTGCGAGCAAGACAAACTCAATTGCCAGCGCTGGCGTGACCAACATCCCGAGCATGAACAGGCCTGGCAACGTATGTGCCAGGTATCTGGCAAGTTCACCAACCTGCCACAAAGCGGCGGGTTGAGTTCGGTAATAGAAAAAGCCCATCAGGCGGTTACATCACGCCGTCGATTCCTCAAAACCTTGGCTCTGGCGGGTGTGGGCGTATCAGTCACCGCGTTTAGTTTACCCCACACGTCCATGGGCCGCGTCATGCTAGCGCAGTATCGCACTGGCGTCGGTGAGATTCGGACCGTTCAACTGGAAGACGGCACAAGGTTGACTTTGAACACCGATAGTGCGGTGGATGTGACATTCTCAGAGCGGCAACGGAGCATTCGTTTACACCAAGGGGAAATACTGCTTAAAACTGGTCACGAAACACCCCGCCGCCACTTCGAGGTGCAAACCAAAATTGGCGATGTTGTAGCCTTGGGCACTGAGTTTGCCGTTCGGCAACACAACGACCACATTCATATTGCTGTACTCGAAGGTGTTGTGGAAGCCCATCCGGGTATAAGCGAAAAGGTTCAAAGGGTGAGTGCTGGCCAGCAATCCCACTTCAGTCGAGACAGAGCTGCTCACCCCCAACCTCTATTGGCCAACCCTTTTAACTGGCAGCGAGGAAAACTAGTTGCCCAAGGAATGCGCGTGGCGGACTTCGTCGAAGAACTTGCCCGCTACCGGCCAGGCTTTACCTTATACGACGATGCGGTGGCCGACCTCACCATCAGCGGCGTCTTTTCCCTTCAGGATACAGACCGAGCCCTGCAAAGCTTGGCCGCCAGCCTACCGGTGGCGCTCAGCTACCGGACCGATTACTGGGTAAAGGTTGTCCCCGCTCGGTGAAGCCGAAATACAAAACGTTAAACAGTATTTACGGGTTTGGCATTCTCGTTCGGAAGAGTCAATAGAGAACATTGATTCAACCTTGGGGATCATCAATGCCAACAACTGTACCTGTACATTCACGACTGACAAGTCGCCGTACCCAGCCACACATCCTGCTTTCCCTGGCCATCGCCGCCCTGGGCGTCGCCGCGCCCACGCCAACACCGGCCCAAACGGGCGATCCTGGGGCAGCCACCGAACAGACCGGCGAACAGCGCCAATACGACATCGAAGGCGGCCGACTTGATGCGGTGCTCAACCAGTTTGCCCTGGCGGCGGGAGTTGACCTTTCCGTTTCCACAGATCTGACCCGGGGCAAAACCAGCCCAGGGTTGCTGGGCCAGTATTCAGTGGAGCAGGCCCTGCGCACCCTTCTGGCTGGTAGCGGCCTCAGTTACCGTTTCGCGGGCGAGAACAGGGTGACGTTGTTGGCGAGGCAACCGGGAGGTAATCCATTACAGCTAGCGCCGATTAATGTGAGCGCCGCAGCAGAACGCACTGGTACTGCGACTGAAGCCTATAGGGTTGAAAGCGCGAATGTCGGCATACTCGGCGATAAGTCTCTGCAGAACACTCCTTACAGCATTGAAATCTATTCCCGAGAACTGATGGATAACCTCCAGGCCCGGTCCATTTCCGACGCCACCAAGTTAGATGCCTCTGTCAGCCTATCGTCCGGCGACTTGGTGGCGGAGAACAATACGCTCGCTATCCGCGGTATCTCACCGGATTTCGATACCGGGCAGAAACTTGATGGCATGAACCTGCGTAGCCGTGCAAAGGACCTTCCTCTTGAGCATATAGAGCGCATCGACATTCTTAAGGGTGCGGGCGGGTTTCTGTATGGCTTCGGTGCTCCTGGCGGCATTATCAATTACGTTCTCAAACGCCCCACGGACATCCCGGTTCGCACCATCAATGTCCAGGCAATGGATAGCGGGCTGGCGCTGGTTCACGGCGACCTTGGGGGGCGCCTAGGTGATAAAGATCAGTTCGGCTATCGCATCAATGCTGTGCACGAGTCCGGCGATACCTATATCCGTGATGGCGAATCCCGGCGGGGTTCGGCGTCTATCGCCCTGGACTGGCATATCACTCCGGAGTTGGTTTGGCGTGTTGATGCTTTGGCGTCCAGTCATACTCGCTATGGCGGTCAGTGGGCTGTAACCCCCAATGCGGACGGCGAGGCCAGCAACTTCGAGCCCGCCGAGCCCCTGAAACCGATCCGCGGCGACAAACGGCTGGCACCGAGCTGGGCAACCTATGGCTCCACACACCAGGTCTGGGGAACGGATCTGAACTGGGCCATGACTGACGACTGGAATCTGGAGCTCGCCCATCGCCACTCAGAGAACTATCGTCTATTTCACCTGCCAGGCCTTTTCGCCAACAAAGATGGTGACTATTCAGCCTTTCTATACAGCTACAACAATTTTTTCGAGAGTGATCAAACTCAAATACTCCTGAATGGAAACGTTACTACGGGGCCCGTTCATCACAATCTGGTAGTCGGCGCATCACACACCGAGACTGTTTCGTCCAATAGTGGCCCCAAGAATCAATTCGTGAACCTTGGTTCGGGCAATCTTTCAAACCCTGAAGAGTTCCCGGAACCTTTCGCCCGTCTAGACAAGCGCGATGCAAAAATCAACGAGTACTCACGCCTCAAGCGCCGTGAGTGGTTTATTTCCGATACCGTTAATATTGGTAGACGGTGGGACCTAGTAGCCGGTTTGCGCCACGCCAAGCTTAAAGACGAGCTCGGTGACTATGATGAGCAGGCAATCACACCAACACTGGCGCTTGTACATCGGCCCGTGGATTGGCTATCGGTCTACGCCAGCTATGTCGAGGCCCTGGAACAGGGGGCAACAGCGCCAGAAACGGCTGAGAATACCGGAGAGACTTTTGAGCCGCTGGTCAGCGATCAAAAAGAAATTGGAGTCAAGCTTAATACTGATCGCTGGTCAGTCAACGCCGCCCTATTCCAGTTGCGCAAAGGTCTGACCTATACCACTGCCAACAACGTCTTCACTCAGGACGGCGAAGCACGCTTCGAAGGTCTCGAACTCTCCACCAAGGCCAATATTGGCCACCGCAGTCTCGTGATGGCCAGCGCCTTGTGGCTGGATGCTCGCAACGAGAAAACAACAGATTCAAGCCTGGAAGGGAAAAAGATTCAGGGGGTTGCCCGTGAACAGTTTCGGCTCTATGGCGAACACACTTTGACGGAAATACCGCTGACACTGAATGCCGGCGCTCAATACGTGGGCAAACGACCGGTTGACCCTCAGGGGCAATGGAGTGTTGATGGCGTCACGTTATTCGATCTTGGTGCCCGGTACGAAACCTCGGTTTCTGGGCGACCAATCACACTTCGCCTGAACATCGACAATGTCACCAATGAAGCCTACTGGCTCACATCCAGCGGGAGCACTTCCCTGGCTCAGGGTAGCCCGAGAACAGCCAGGCTGGGCGTGGAAATTCCCTTATAACCCGATGACCTGAAAGTTCAGAACGGTGCATTGATCTTATCTCGAGGATTACGCCAAGAAGTTCCGCAGGAAACTGGTTTTACTCTGAATTGATAGGTGGGGACGGCTTCAACTTTCTGACGCTGAACCTAAAAAGAAGACACCTGGCTCTGCGATCAGCAGGACCTACAACTCATGGTGAGGCGGACGTGCTGCCCTTCGACAACGGTCCGGTTTACCAGCACGAGGGTATCTGCAGATATTTTTTTAAAAGCATTACGGGTTTGGCGATCTCGTTCGGAAGAGTCAATAGAGAAAACTGATTCAATCTTGGGGATCATCAATGCCAACACCCGTGTCCACACATTCCCGACCGACAGGCCACCGCACCGAGCCGTGCACCCTGCTTTCCCTGGCCATCGCCGCCACCCTGGGCGCTGCCGTCCCCGCGCCGGCACTGGCACAAACTGGGGATGGCGCGCAGCCCGCCGCACAAGCTGGCCAGCAGCGCCTGTTCAATATCCAAAGCGGGCCACTGGATGCGGTGCTCAACCGCTTTGCCCTGGAAGCCGGTATCGACCTGTCGGTCTCCACCGAGCTGACCCAGGGCAAATCCAGCCCGGGTCTTCAGGGGCAGTATTCGACCGAACAGGCACTACACGCGCTGTTGGCTGGCAGTGGGCTTAGGATGCACTTTACTGGGGAGAATTCGGTAGCGATTGAGTTGGCGCGTCAGGATGGGATGCTGACGCTACCAGCGATGACTGTAAGTGCAGAAGCTCTCACTGGTAGATCAGAGGGCACGGGTTCCTACACAACGAGCAACACCAAGACAGCCACAAAGCTCAACCTGTCACCGCGAGAGACACCGCAGATCGTTAATGTCGTCACCCACCAAATGATTGAAGATTTTGGCACGACGGAGATGGAGGATGTACTACGGCTTGCGCCCGGTGTCACTGTCGGGCATACCGATGATGATCGGCGTTCATATACTGCCAGAGGCTATGCCATGTCGATCCAATACGACGGTCTACCCTCAAGCTCTGGTATTGATGGTGGTGTCGTTGCCGGACCGGACAGCGCCTTGATCGACCGGACCGAAGTGTTACTAGGTGCCGCCGGGCTGATGAATGGAGCGGGGCAACCCGGTGGCGTCATCAATATGGTATTCAAGCGTCCGACGGAGGACTTCCGGGGAAGTGCTTCCATCTCTGCCGGATCGTGGAACGCGCTACGGATGGTGGCCGATGTTTCGGGTCCTCTCAGTGAGGAAGGGACTGTGCGCGGACGCGCGGTGGCAGTAGACCAGAGTGAAGAGTCGTTCCGGGATTACGCGAAAGAAAGGAAGAAAGTGTTCTATGCCGTCGTCGAAAGCGACTTAACGGACAGCACTCTTCTGACGTTGAGCGTTCAGAATCAGGACATTTACGACAACGTTACTGACCGGAGCGGTTTGCCCACGGACAATGATGGTCTCGATATGGATTGGAGTCGCTCAACGTTTCTGGCACCGGCCTGGAACCAATGGAATAAGTATTCGACTACCTACAAAGCACGCTTGCAGCAGGTGCTTTCTGCCAACTGGCAATTGACCGTACAAGGATCCGCTTTGACATCCGAGGCAGATTGGCTGTTTGGTACGCTCGACAGTTTTGACTCCACTACCGGCGATGCCACCTTCTCCCGCTGGGGCCAATTTAACAAGGAAACCAGTCATGATCTGGAGGTCTTCTCCAGCGGCTCAGTGACGATGTTTGGCCGCAGTCACGAGCTCGTTCTAGGTGGAAACTGGACGGAAAGAGTCTGGAACGGCAGGCGAGGTACCGGAACAGATTATGACACCAATCTGTACGATTTTGACCCGCAAACCAGTGTGCCCCGCCCGCAACTCACCCTGGATTCCCAGATCAATGATCTGGTGACAGAACAATACGGTGGGTATATGGCTGGACACTTTTATTTCACCGACCGGATCAGTTCAGTTATGGGCACGCGAATAAGCTGGTATCGCTATGAGTTTGGCGACACGGTCCGGGAAGAGAATGAGGTGTTCACTCCCTATGCGGGAGTAATCTACGAGCTGAATGATTGGGCATCAGCCTATGCCTCCTATGCAGAGATTTTCAATCCGCAATCGGCGCGAGGGACGGACGGCAACACCCTGGAACCAGAGGTTGGGGCTAGTCACGAGCTAGGCGTCAAAGGCGAATTTTTTAACGGCAAACTGAATGCTTCCGCTGTTCTGTTCAGAATCCAAAAAGATAATGAAGCCGAGCTTCTGCAGCCCTATGACGAAGATAACATTTGTGGTGGGTGGTGTTACGCCGCTAAAGGCAAGACAACGACCGAAGGTGTTGATCTTGGGTTATCGGGGCACATTACTGACGAAGTTCAGCTGATGGTCGGTTTTACCCGATACAAAAAAGATGACAACGATGAATCGGTGCATATTGGCAAACTGGCGGGAAGTTTCCAGCCGACCGGAACCCGCTGGCGCACAGGGATCAGTATTGATGCCAGTAGCAAGGCCTATGGACAGTGGGGCATGACACAAGAGGCGCGCACACTGGTCGGCGCGTTTGTCAGCTATCAGTTGACCCCTTCCGTGAAAATGGCGCTCAACGGCTCCAACCTACTAGACGAAAAGTACTACGCCAATGCCATCGATTCCGGCTATGGCCGTCAGTATTGGGGGCAGCCCAGATCCTGGATGTTGACGTTCGAGGGACAGTTCTAGCCGCACCATTTCTCGTCTTCGTTCGACTGGAACGTACTTAGGAATCACTTGAAGGGCGCATTACTAACACTCAAAGCGCTCAATTTATTGGAGAGTCTCATGAGAATTGAATTGAAATCGAGCCTGCGAGGCTTATTGCTTTCTTGCGCGCTTATCCTCACGACCGCGACTCAAGCGCACCAGATCTGGATCGAGCCTGCGGATGGTGGCGCAGCCCTGCATTACGGCTATCTCGATCGAAACCTGCGCGAACTATCACCGGGCCGGTTGGACGACATTGTTCAACCACGAGCCCAGCGACTCGGCACGGCCGGCAATGCGACCGCCCTGAATGTCGCTCCGATGCGGGATCGCCTCGCGTTGAAGCTGGACAAGGCCCTTGAAGGGGGTGAAGCAATTGTTGCCGTTTTCGACAACGGGCCGGTCTACGAGCGCGACGGGGTTGGTACTCACTGGACCATGGCCAGCCGCTTTGTTGCCGATGCCAGGGTGACTGCGCCCACACAGCTGGAGCTGGATATTGTGCCCACGGGCGAACCAGGCGCATTCAAGGTTGTCTTGCTGGGTGCGCCCCTGGCAAACCACACGGTGCGATTGGCCAATGAATCGGGGTGGGGCATGGATCGGCGCACCGATGCCGAGGGCGTCGTGGCCTTCCCGCCCTTGCCCTGGAAAGGGATCTACATCGTCTCGACCCATCATACGGTCGATATGAAGGGCGAACGCGATTGCGTGCTGGCCGATGGCACAAGCGAGAAGATCGAACATGACCGCCGGGGCTTCGGAACCACGTTGACCTTTAAACAGGTGCAGGGACTGGATGCGCTGCCGCCATTGCCAGTGAGCCCGCCGTACGAATCCGGCACCCGTGCGCAATGAGCCCTATCGCGTTGAAAGTGAGCCGTTGGCTGCGATCAGATAAAACCATGGCGTTTCGCTTAAGTGTAGCGTCGCGGACGGGGGCGGCCGTGCTCGGCGGCTATGCGCTGGCACATGCGCTGCCTGTGGCGTTGTTGGCGTTGCTGGCGGTGCCGCCGAGTGAAGGGGCACTTGCAGCCATACAACTGAGCTTTCTGGTGCATGTGGCCGCCATTCTCTGGTGCTTTGCCGCTCGCAGTGCTACTCGGGCCTGGGCGGGCTTGCTGATACCTGCGCTGCTGAGTAGTGCGCTGGGTTGGGCAGTGCTGTGAGGGGCAAGCCATGAAAGACTTTTTCCGCCAATCCATGGCCTGGCTGCACACCTGGGTGGGGCTGCTGCTGGCTTGGGTGCTGTACTTTATGTTTGTCACCGGCACTGCTGGCTATCTGGACACAGAGATTGACCGCTGGATGATGCCGGAGGCACCGGTGGCCGATTACGCATCGCCTTCAGAGCAGACCCTCAAAATCGCCACGGATTACCTTTCTGAGCATGCACCCCAGGCTCAGCGCTGGTTTATTGGTCTGCCACTGGATCGCAACACCCCCTATCCACGGGTTTTCTGGAACGGGGCCCGGGGTGAAGGTATAGAAACGACGGGCAACCTACAGCTCGACCTGGCAACCGGCATGGCACTGGCCGCCCGTGATACGGCTGGCGGCCAAACGCTCTACCAGATGCATTGGCGTATGCACTACCTGCCGCGTTCGATATCGGACTGGATTGTAGGTGTCTCTACTATGTTTATGTTCGTGGCATTGATCACTGGGGTGATCGTGCACAAGAAGATCTTTAAAGATTTTTTCACCTTTCGCCCGGGCAAAGGCCAGCGTTCTTGGCTGGATGCACACAATGTATTGAGCGTGGTCAGTTTACCCTTCCAGTTGATGATCACTTGGTCGGGGCTGATCTTCATGATGTTTATTTATATGCCGCTCATCGTAGTTGCATGGTACGGATCAGAATCCGACGGTGGCCAGGCATTTATTGATGATGTTTTTACTCCGCCCGCTCTAGTCGAAGCCAATAGTGAATCAGCCCCGCTGGTAGCGATTGATACTTTAATTGCTGAAGCACAGCATCTATGGGGCAATGCGCCAATAGCTTCGCTGGATATCCACCATCCGAATAATGCCAACGCCCGCATTATCATGCGTGGCAACAATGCTGCCGGCCCCTTGAATGCAGCGGACGTCCTCGTGTTCGATGGTGTGAGCGGTGAGCTGCTGGCTGAGCAACCTGCGCTGCATTCGAATGCCAAGGGTTTCCGCGACCTGATGCTCGGCCTGCACGAAGGGCTTTTCGCCGGGCCGCTGCTGCGTGCCTTGTATGTCCTCTCGGGTCTGCTGGGTGCGGGGATGATCGCCACCGGCCTGGTGCTGTGGTCAGTCAAGCGCCGCCAGCGTGTCGAGAAGGCACAGCAAACGCCACACCTCGGGCTTAGGCTGGTCGAAAATCTGAATGTCGCCACCATCATCGGTCTGCCCGTGGCCATCGCCGCCTATTTCTGGGCCAATCGGCTGTTGCCATTGGACATGACTAACCGGGCGGACTGGGAGGTGCATAGCCTATTTCTGGTCTGGCTGACGATGTTTTTGCATGCCGTGTTACGCCCGACCCACCGTGCTTGGCAGGAGCAGGCCTGGCTGGCCGCTGGGGCCTTTGCCTTGCTGCCACTGCTAAACGCGCTGACCACCGACCGGCACCTTGGCAATAGTCTGTTCGCAGGGGACTGGGTCATGGCGGGTTTTGACCTTGCGGTATTGGCCCTGGGATTGGGATTTGCCGCACTGGCCAAGGGCCTTCATGCGAAAAGCGCAAAGCAGTCACCGCTGCAGGCCGAGAAAGCGCTAAGAGATCAGCAGGTCGCCGCCCCTCGGAGCGCCCACGGATGATGAACGTGCTGATACTGATCCTGTGTGGTGTGAGTTTCACCATGTTGGCGCTGGCCATGAACCGTCACTACAAGCAGGTTGCGGGCAAAGCGCCGAACCGGATCACGCGCATCACCTTGCGTACCCTTGGATTCGTCGGTCTCAGTGCCGGTCTTGCGGGTTGCCTTTGGCAATATGGCTGGTCAGTGGGCCTGGTGCATTGGCTAGGCGCACTGTCTTTCGCGGTGCTGCTGGTCGTTCTGATACTGAGCTACCGCCCGGGATGGTGTGCCCCGCTTCTTGGGCTGGGGTTAAGGGGCCGCATTGAAACAAACGAAAACCAGAAATAGTGGAGATAAAGATGAAACTGATGACAACGTTCGCACTCGTAGGGGCTTTCGCTCTTGCAGCACCCGCTCTGGCCGACGAGCGCCCAGACCATTTTGAGGCCAAACCTTCGCCAACCCTGGAAGCCGCGCTCGACAATCTGGCCGAATACAATCCGAAACTGGCGGCCCTTGTCGAGAAGGAATCCCTCAACCCGGAGGACCTTAATGACGTTCACCAATTGACCTACACCCTGGAGCAGGCGCTGGAGAAACTGGGCGAAGAAAAGGATCGCGTCGCAGCGCTGCTGGAAGAGGTGCACCTTGCGTCTGAAAGCGCCGATGCCGAGACGGTAAAACGCAGTGGAAAGGCCTACCTGGAAGGTACTGCGCCACTGACACACTGATGGCACCTTCAGGAAGCGACGTCAGTCGTTTCCTGTCATTTTTTTGGGTGTAAAACCATGACTGATGAAAGCCTGCAAACTTCGCAAGACATCCCAGCCGATCAGGCTGTAGACGGCGAGGCGATGCTGAACAAAACGCCTGGCGAAATGGCGGAAAGTGCCGACTTGTCGGCCCAAGCCGAGCCCGGCAGCGAAACTCTGGATAACGCACCCGATACCATGGTTGAGCCCGCCACTGCCTGGTTAAATGACGCCCTGGCCTTATTGGACACCGGCGGGCCGGTGGTGGCGTTGCTGCTGATGATGTCCGTGGTGGCACTTACCGTGGTGCTGGTAAAGCTGTTCCAGTTTCAGCGTGCCCGGTTGTGGCAGCGCAAACCGGCGCAACGGGCGCTGGCACTCTGGCAACAAGGCAAGGTGGAAGGCGCCCTGAACACCGCTGACGCCAGCGCCAACCCCACCGCCCAGACGCTGGCTCGGGCCATTCGCGGCCAGCGGCGGCAATTGCCGGAAGTGGCGGTGCGTGAAGAAGTGCTGCGCTATGGCAGTGATGCGTTATTTCAGCTGCGCCGGGGCCTGAGACCCCTGGAAGTGATCGGCTCGCTGGCGCCGCTGCTGGGTTTGCTGGGCACGGTGCTGGGGATGATTTCCGCTTTCCAGCAACTGGAGGCCGCCGGTAACAAGGTGAACCCGGCCATTCTCTCTGGCGGCATCTGGGAAGCCCTGCTGACCACGGCCGTGGGCCTGTGTGTGGCCATTCCGGTGGTGGCACTGCTCAATTGGCTGGAGCGGCGCGTGGATCACTTGGCTCATGAAATGGACAACCTGGTGACCCAGGTGTTTACCGAGGACTTATCCGCTGCGGCTGAGCGCCATGAGGTAGAGCAAACGAACGCCATTGCCGTGCCTGAAGGGGCGCGCAGCTCGAAAGCACAAACTCGTGAGCCAATGGCTAATGCAAGCGCCCTTTAGTCCGCCGGAAAAACTGGCTAGCCTGTCGCGGCGGCGAAAATCCCCCATCAGCCTGACTCCGCTGATTGATGTGGTGTTTATTCTGCTTGTGTTTTTTATGCTCGCCTCCAGCTTTATGGACTGGCGCAGCCTGTCGCTGGACACCAGCGCCGCCGGTGAACCCGCGCCCTCCGAACAAACACCCTTTGTGGTGCAGATTGGCGCAGACTCACTGCGGCTCAACGGTGAAACCATCGCCCTTGGGCGGCTGATTGACCAGGCCCGGGCGCGCCAGCCGGCGGAACAGCCTGTCAGCTTGCAGCCGCTGGCCGACACCCGCGTACAGGCGGTGGTGGCGGTCATGGATGCCTTGAACGAGGCGGGGGTACAGTCCCTGAAGCTGGTGGAAGACCCGCAGTGGCAGGAGGCAGAACAGTAATGCACTTCCCCGACCGTCGACCGGACCAGACCGAAGAGCGTATTTTACCGCTGATCAATGTGGTGTTCCTGTTGCTGATCTTTTTTATGATTTCCGGCAGCCTGAGCGTCACCGAACCCTTTGACGTGGTTCCACCCAGCTCAACCAGCCAGGGCCAGCACGAGCCGGACAGCCTGGTCATACTGATGGGCACCGATGGTCGGTTTGCCCTGGATAATGAACCGCTGACCCGGGCACAACTGCTGGCGCGGATCGACACCATCATGCAGGCGCAGCCACAAACCCCCATCACCTTGAAGGCCGACGGCAATCTGCCGGGCAATGCCCTGGTGGGCTTTACCCAATCACTCTATGAGGCAGGCGTCAAGAAACTGCGCCTGCTCACGGAGTCGGAAGCATGAAAGCGCCATCCGCTAGACGAGAACCGTCACTGACGCCCGGCAAGGGCGGCTGGTTACTGGCCCTATCAGTGGCCGCGCTAATGCATCTGGCCGGGGCGACGCTGGCCTTCTGGGTGCCGCCCACTGAACCCAGGGGCCAGGCCAAAGCCGCGGGCACTGGCGGCGTGGAAATCGCATTGGGCCCGGCTGGCAGCGCCGCTGGCGGTCCCGAGGAACAGCAGGGCGAAGATACACCCGAGCCTGTCAATGCACCGGAACCGGAATCTGTGGAGCCCGAACCTGACCCCGAACCGGTTCAGGAGCCCACCCCTGTACGTGAGAAAACACCGCTGCCCCGCCCCGACAAACCCATTGAGCCGATCAAAAAAGTCGAACCAGTGAAAAAGCCGGTAACGGAAGCCCGGCCTGAGCCAAAACCTGAAACACCCCTGGTCAAAGAGGACACTCCACCACCGCAAGCCAGCACAACTGGCGCGGCGGGAAAAAGCGGTAGCACCGAGCAGAACAACACCGGCAGTGGCGACAATACCGCCGGCGGCGGCCTGCCCGGCGATACCCACGACTACGCCGCCACCCTGCTGGCCTGGCTGGAGCAGCACAAGGAATATCCGCGCCGGGCGCGAATGCGCCGTCAGCAGGGCACGGTGTTACTGTACTTTGTGGTGGACCGGGAAGGCCGTGTGCAGGATTACCGCATCGAGCAAAGCTCCGGTCATGTGGCATTGGATGAAGAGGTGCAAAAGATGATCGAACGTGCGCAACCGCTGCCGGCCATGCCGGATACCATGGATAACAGCACGCTGGAATTAGTGGTGCCGGTGCAGTTCTTCCTGCGTTGAATGAACAGGATTTAACGTAGCGTTAGCCATGGTTAGCCCAAAGCGTAAACCGCAGCGCTCATCGCATGCTTGAACTGCCCCGGGGAGCACTGGAGGCAACGGGCATTGACTCCCAGCCTTTCAGCCTGCCTCCAGTTCCACAGTGAGGAAGCCTGCTGTATGGCCCAGAACGGGAACTGTCTGGCTCGATTGGCACAGATACAGCGAACAATGCACTGACATGGCCAAACTCTCAGCATCCGCTACTCAAAGCTTGGTCGGATTGGGCGCATCGCCATAGACATCAGCGGGATCAAAGGTTTTGTCCTGCTCAACAAACACTAAGGCCTCGCCATTTGCCCTGTCAGCCCCCACAGGCACCTGCCGGTAAAAGCATGAGCGGTAACCAACATGACAGCTGGCCCCGGAGCCGGCCACGTTGACCCGCAGCCACACCGCGTCCTGATCGTCGTCAATCCGCATCTCGACAACCTGCTGGACTAGCCCGCTGGTTGCTCCCTTGTGCCAGAGTACTTGCCGGCTGCGGCTCCAGTAATGGGCCTCGCCGGTAATAATGGTTTTCTCCAGCGCCTCGGTGTTCATATAGCCCAGCATCAGGACCTCGCCGCTGTCGGCATCGGTGGTCACACAGGTAATCAGTCCATCATCATCGAATTTGGGGGCCAGTTCTGTCTGCTCCTCCACCTGCTCAATGGAGTTTCTGGGGGCAAAGCTAACGGCATCCGGCCCGGCGGGCTGAGACTGGTCAGACGTTTCTTTCATGATATTTTCACTCTCAATGGTTGTGGCAATTCAAACGGTGACGTTTTTTGTATCGGGCGTTTCCAGAAAGCGGATGGCTTGGCCTTCGGGAGCGCCGACCAAGGCTTCATCCCGTACGACCACTTGTCCACGCACAACGGTGTGAACGGGCCAACCGGTAACGACTTTGCCATCGTAGGGAGTCCAGCTACTGCGACTGGCAATCCAGTCATTTGTGATGGTGCGCCGGGCGGCAAGGTCAACCAATGTCAGGTCAGCGTCGTAGCCAAGGGCAATGCGCCCCTTACCCTCGATCCCGAAGATGCGCGCCGGGCCTGCACTGGTCAGGTCCACCAGGCGTTGCAGGCTGAGGCGCCCGGCATGGACGTGATCCAGCATCACCGGCAAAAGCGTCTGTACGCCGGTCATGCCACTGGGCGATTGCGGATAGGGTTTTGCTTTCTCCGTCAGGGTATGGGGCGCGTGGTCACTGCCAATAACATCCACAACGCCCTTGCGAATAGCCTCCCACAAAGCGTCCTGATGTCGCTGTTCCCGGACAGGCGGGTTCATTTGCGCGAGACTCCCCAGTCGCTGGTAACACTCGGGGGCCGCCATGGTCAGATGATGGGGCGTTACTTCCACCGTCACGCAGCGTTTGTGGCGGGCCAGGTACTGCATTTCCTCGGCCGTGGAAACGTGTAAAACATGGAGCCGGCGGCCTGTGTCTTCAGCCATGGTCACGATCCGTTGCGTGGCGAGGAGTGCGCTGTCCACATCCCTCCATTCCGGGTGCTGGCAAACGTCTCCGCTCGCTTCGACAATCGACCTGCGCTCTTTCAAACGGCCCTCATCTTCGGCGTGCACTGACATGCGCCGGCACCCGTGGCGTACAATTTGCCGCAGCACCGTGTCATCGTCTGCCAGCAGGTCGCCGAATGAGCTGCCCATGAAGACTTTCACGCCGGCACAACCTGGCAGACTCTCCAGGCTCTGTAGCTGCTCCGCATTGACTCCGGAACCGCCAATATAAAAGGCATAGTCGCACCAGGCCCGGCCCTTGGCCGCATCCAGCTTGGCCTGGAGATCCGCCTGCCAGAGCGTCAAGGGGTTGGTGTTCGGCATCTCGAAGACACCCGTCACACCACCCAGTACTGCGCCCCGGGTTCCAGCTTCAAGATCTTCCTTATGGGTTAAACCTGGCTCACGAAAGTGAACCTGACTGTCGATCACCCCAGGCAGAACATGCAACCCGGTCGCATCAATGGTCGTATCGGCGGTCCAGTGACCTTTTAGTGCACCGAGCGCGACAATGCGACCACCCTGGCAAGCCAAATCGATACGCTCGGCACCATTCGGGGTCAAAACGGTGCCGCCGACAACCAGCAGACTGGCATGCTCGATTGTTCCACCACCAAACTTCTCCGCTACTTCAGAGTTCACTTTTCGCCCTCTCGAACCACTCAAGTGTCCTCACGCGTTGCGCTTCGCCATACAGTTGGACGAATTTGAGCGTCATGTGATCGGTAGCCGAATTCAGTGCCTGTATTCGTTTTTCGATGTACGCCTCCGTGAGAGGTTGATTACAGATCACGGTGATGCAATGTCGCCATTCTTCATAGGACTGGGGAACGCTAGCTTGCTGCATGATGCCTCCTGCTACTTAAGCTGTTTGTTGATCCTTTCACCGTTGAAGCTGCGGCAGGTCGCCGCGAGGGTTCTTGCGAATCATCCGGACGTTCCTTATGAATTAGCTGCAACGGAGCCTGCCCTGCCATGGCGTGAAAATCGATCCCGGGCACCCAATAACAGGTGCCGCAAGGCCGTCAGGTGGGGAAATTCCACCAACATGCCGATCACAAGTGCCGCATAAACCAGCGGCTCGCCGGGCAGGGCTGTCATGGTGACGGCCAGCATCAAAGGAGCGTTGCGTGCCGCTGTGGTCATGGTCAGTAGTGCGTGCTCCGGGTAGTGGAGACGGCACAGTCGGCTGATCCCCTCACCGAGAAAATAGGTGAGCACGAAGAAAATAAAGACAGCCAGCAGTACCCAGACGAAAACAGCGAGATGTTCCAGAAGCACGCCAACGTTACCAGCGAAGATCTGCAGCACCAGCATCGCGATGATCCAGGGTGTGACCCGGTCCGTCTGGCACAGTATGACCTCAAAGTGATGGGTGCTCATGACCAGGCGTAAGGCCTGGTGCGCGATCCGTGCTATCACCAGCGGCAACAGGAACCATTGCAGCAGGGTGCTGCCGATGACGCTCGTATCGATGTGCACCAGGTTATGCGTAAACAACTGCAGGTACAGTGGGTACAACAGCAGCTGCACCAGAATATTGATCGGAATCAGCGCTGTGCCCAGGGGTACATTGCCGCCGACCAGCCGGGTGAAGCCCAGAAACCAGTCTGTACAGGGGGCCATGAAGTAAATGATCAGGCCGACCATGAACAGCGGGTGTGGGGCGAGGAAAAGCGATGCCACGCCGTAGCCAATCAGGGGAATCAGCACAAAGTTGGCCACCAGGGCGATGGCAAGAAAACGAACATTGCCCAGCACCTGCACCAGGGCGCCAAAACGCACACCAAAGAACAGCAGCGTGATCAGTGCGAGTAGCGTGTAGTCCAGGTAATTGCCCAGCTCCTGTCCGACAGCCGGGGCGAAAGAGCCCAGCAACCCCCCGGTGACAATGCCTGCCACCAGCAAAGATGAAGTCATAAACGTCCCGGGCAGCCCCCCGGGTGATCGTTCCGTCAGCATTCGCACCCTTCGCAGCATTCGTCGTTTCCGAAAGGCCCCCAAGCTCCGCCCGGAGACATTAGCCCGAAATCATCCAGCTCCAGGCGTTGGGCCAGTTCGATGGCAATCAGGCCGAAGCGCTGGCGGAACTTGTAGATAAAGCAATAAATACGCTGTTCATGACAAACCTGAGGCCCGACAAGGAACAGGCCCGGAGTGCAGGTAGACTCGTCCTGCGGAGTCAACAGGACCTTCCCATCGTCCCATTCCCAGAGATCTTCAATCTGACGGGCGCCACCGCCGCCGATGAAGCCTGTACCAAGCACAGGGCGGGTATCGCAATCCCAGTGCCGCCCATCGGCGGCGTGGATACGGTACCCGCCAGCGTCTGTCTCCGAGAGCTCCACCACGTTTGCACCAAAGACAATCTCCAGTCGCCCGGTTTGCTCAAACTCCCGCAAACGCTCCCGGGTATAGGGCGAGAGAACCTGGCTGGGGTCGTTGGTGTCGGGCAGGTCCCAGGTGGGCCGACGCGCCAGCAGGCGAACGTGATGACCCAACCTTATAAGGTTCACGGCAGCATCCACTCCGCTTTCGTAACCGCCAATGACGGTATGGTGGTTCCCTTCCAGGGCGTTCCAGTCCTCAACCCGGGCATAGTGCAGGCAGGCCCGGGCGCCGGGGAACGGATCCAGATCCGGAAACTGGTATTCGCCGGTTGCCCAGATCAGGAACCGGGCATGCAGCTCACCCTTTTCCGTTGCCAGTTGGAACCCGCCTTCCGGGTCAACGCTGACATCCAACACTTTGCAGCCGCAGGCGATGGGCAGATCGTAGGTCTCTGCAACGGCACTGAGGTAATCCGCGTACTGGGGACCATTCAGATGCTCTGCGCCGGCAAAAATGGCGGGGGAACTGTTTTCATCAACTGCGTTCAGATCGGCCAGACCAAAGGGGTTGCTGTTAAAGGAGGGAGTGATCAGCCGGGTCTGCTCGGGCCAGCGCCGGAAGGACTCACCGATACGATCACTTTCGACCACCCCGTAGGCGAGGCCTGGCACCTTGCTCAGCGCGAGGGCCATGCCAATACCGGCAGGCCCCGCACCGACGATTAATACGTCAAGACTTTCCATGGGTTCCTCCCTGGATAGTAGTGCGGGATAAGCTGGGCGAGCAGGTACTTTCAGTCTTCATGTCATGACCTCACTGGCCCTGCGCCAGCGCGGTCCCTGCGGGGTGTCCTCTATCACTACCCTCGCCAGCTCCAGTTCCTCCCTCAGTGCATCCGCACGTGCGAAGTCGCGTTGGCGACGGGCCTCCTGACGCTGGCGCACCAGCGCTTCAACCTGTTCTGTCGGCATTCGTCTTGTTCCGGGTTCGACGCTCTTCCCGCACAACGCAGTTAAGGCTGTCTGGACGGGCTGCTGGAGCAGGCCAAGCAGCCCTGCGGATGCGCGGAGGCGCCGCGCCATTTGCTGTACCTTCTCCGCTGTGCCGGCCTGTTCCAGCAGATGACAGAGCTCGTGCAGACGTTTCAGCGCGCGGGAGACGTTGAGGTCATCCCTCAGGGCCTCCAGCACTTCGCCGTCCGGTTCTGTCTCTGACCAGTCTGCGTGCGCCTCGCCTTCCGTGCGTGCAAGGCTTGTGTACCAGCGGGTCAATGTTGCCCGCGACTGGCTCAGGCGCCGGTCATTCCAATCGAGGGGATTACGGTAATGGGTAGACAGGAGTGCCAGCCGGATGGCCTCGCCGGGAGCCTCCGCGAGCAGGTCCCGGACCAGCATCACATTGCCCTGGGACTTGGACATCTTTTGCCCGTCCACGGTCACAAAGGAGTTGTGAACCCAGGTACGGCAATAAAGGGCTCCATTGGCACAGGTTCCCTGCGCGATTTCGTTCTCGTGATGGGGAAAGATCAAATCCTGCCCACCGCCATGGATGTCTATGGTCTTGCCCAGATGCTTGCCAATCATGGCTGAGCATTCCACGTGCCAACCTGGCCGTCCGCGGCCCCAAGGGCTTGCCCAGCCGGGCTGGTCTTCTGTTGACGGTTTCCAGAGCACGAAATCCAGCGGGCTGCGCTTGTAGGGCGCGACTTCAACACGGGCACCAGCGAGCATGTCTTCCGGTTTGCGTTTGGACAGAGCGCCATAGGCGGAATAGGACGGCACGTGGAACAGCACATGGCCAGCTGCTTCGTATGCATGGCCACGTGCAATGAGCGCCTGAATCAGCTTTACAATCTCCGAAATATGCTCAGTGACACGGGGTTCCAGATCCGGGGATTCAACGCCGAGGGCTGCCAGATCCTCGTGGTATGCCTGGATATACCGATTCGTAATGGCGTCAATGCCAACACCTTCTGCCGCTGCAGCGGCATTGATCTTGTCATCCACATCGGTGAAATTGCGCGCATAGAGTACACAGGCGTAGTCATGGCGCAGCAGTCTGGCCAGCACATCAAAGATAACCGCCGGTCGCGCATTACCAATGTGGGCAAAGTTGTAGACCGTTGGCCCACATACATACATGGTCACCCGCCCGGGAAGCTCCGTGCTCAGTGGCTCTTTGCGGCCAGCAAGCGTGTTGTAGAGCTGGATACTGTCAGAGCCCATCAGATAACTCCCTGAAAATCCCCACTGGCAGACGCCACGGCATCATGGGAATGGAGACTTTCCAGGTGCCGCACATGAGTCTGGAGATTGTCATAAGAGCTGGTAAGCGCGCTCTGGATTCGCCGGGCTGCATCCTCCACATACATCAGGTTCTGGCCATTAAGCCATGCAAACGCTTGCTCATCCGCTCGTTTAACGGCGGTCTGGACAGGTGTTGCCAGAACCGCCTCCACCTGATCAATGAGCCTCATCAGGCCGAAATCACCGGCAGATTCGGGAATATCGACACTCACACGTGCCTCGCTGCGCTGGCTGTGGGGTGTGGCCAGCGTGGCGTTCTGTTCCAGCCAGACGGCCACATCCTCGCTCATCAGCCCGGCACTCTCAGGGAAACTCTTCCTGAAACCATCGGCCACCAACTGACGGGACAAGGCTGCGGAACAGGGGCAAGTGGAGGAATATTCCACCTGAACCGACGCTCTTAACGAGAACGACTTTTGGTCCAACTTTGCCTCAAGCTGCACTGGATAGGCCTTCCACCCCGCCAGTTCCGGTGACCGCAGCGCCGCCCGCCGGGCAAGCAGGCTGAAATCCAGAACCACTCTTGCGCCATCGGTGTAGCAGTCGTGGTGGCTATCGACCATCTGTTCCAGTAGTTTTCGTAAATGCCCGGGCGCTATTGCCTCCTGGCTCGACATTTCATCAAGCATTCGGTAGATACGGGACATGTGAATGCCTTTAACCGTCACTGCGGGCAAGTTGACCTGGGCATCCACAACGGCATGAACTGGCCCCGGGCAACCCGGTTCGGACAGATGGATGGGTATATCAATCCGGCTCATCCCGACCCACTCCAACGGTGCACGGATTTGCGGGGCTTCATTGCTGGCAACATCTGGCAATTCTTTGTTCATGCTAAGCCTGTGTCTATTTAGGTTTACACCCGCTCTCGGCATTGCTCGGGGCCGCTCATTAGCTTTTTGATCAACTGTGGATATCGAAGTTGCGCCGGCCGCAAGCACACCAAGATGACGCTTTAAATGTTATGTTATAACATATCATTAGCTATGAGAACCCGCAGGTTGTCAGGTACCAGCGTATCCCTGACCTGCCCTGCTTCTGTCAACATTGAACCCAGACCTCGCCATAGCGAGGGCATTTCACCTGGCCGGGATAAACCTTCCATACCCCATCTCCCGCCCTAATGCGGGAGCCAGCTGTTCGTCATCCACTGCCAGCTTGCCGTTGATCAGTACGGTTTTCACGATTCCGGGGTTGCGGTTAACCAGGCGTTGAAGGTCGAAATTCTCCATGTCACCCCAGTGCACCTGCTCCAGGTTCTGGTTAAATCCTGACGGGTCCAGCACCACCACGTCGGCCCTGTCTCCCTCCCGGATTTTCCCGGCGTCGATGCCAAACCAGTCGGCCTGGTCTCCGGTCAGGCGGTGAACGGCCTGCTCCATGGTCATGATCGGATCGCCTTCATCAATGGATTCATGCACCAATTTCAACATGCGTAGCGGCAGGTTGTAGAACGCCATATTGCGGATATGAGCGCCGGCGTCGCTGAAGGTAATGAGCGAGCGGGGGTCTTTGACGATCCGCTTGAGTACCTGTTTCCGGTGGTTACCCACGGTGGTATACCAGCGAATTTTCTTGCCGAACTCCACGACCAGGTCCAGGAACAGGTCCACCACGTGGACGCCCCGGGCCTTGGCCACTTCCTCGAAGTTCTTTCCGATCAGGGATTGGTCCGGGCAGTCGATGATCATGGCGTCACCAAAGTCGCGCTGCCACACCCTCGGGCTCAGTTTTTCGCCATAGAACTTACGGAACTTACGCCGATACGCCTCGTCTTTCAGGAGCTCGTTGCGCTCAACCGCATCTTTCAGGTCAAGGGCCATTTCGCCAGCACCGAACTCCTCAAAAAACACCACATCAATGCCGTCGGCATACACCGTGAACGGCGTGGGCAACACCTGCCAGCGGAAATCCCCCCGTAACGCATTGGTAAATACCGAGGTCAGGCGGGTCAGGTTGGTGAGGTAGGCACTGCCCTTAAGATCCATCTGGCTGATCAGTGTCGTCTTCAGGGGCCGTCGCAACCAACCCAGGCATTCGCGCACGTACTGCAGAATCTGTAGCGGCGTGGCGGCATTCGGCGCCCCCTGATGCACACGGTTATACTGGCGCACCAGCCTGTTCAGGCGCGCTACCTCTTTCCATTTAGCGTATGTGCTGGGCAGGCTCTTGGACCACTCCCGGTCGCCGTCCACCTTGTCCCATTTCAGGCACATGGTGGAGAGCCCCAGGAAGCCTTCATCCAGGGCCTCTTTCAGCAATCGTTCCATGGTTTGCATTTCGTCCTCGGTGGGCTGAATCGCCAGATCGGTGGCCCGGCTCAGGCCCATGACACCCACCCGCAGGTCACTGTGCCCCAGAAAACTGATCACGTTTGGCCCCAACGGCACCTGTTTGACATGCTCCACCCATTGTTTGGGGGTAGACCAGGTTTTGTGTTCCTTCAGAATCGGCAACACCCGCTCCCGGGGCACGGTTTCCACCCGGGTGAAAATGTCGGAAGCGTCCTCATACTCACTGCAGATCATGCTCAGGGAACAACTGCCCACCAGCACTGTGGTTACACCATGGCGCACGGATTCCGACAGGCTGGGGCTAACCAGCAGCTCAGCATCGTAATGGGTGTGAGTATCCAGAAACCCCGGCGTCACCCATTTGCCCGAGGCATCAATCACACGGTCAGCCTCAGCATGATCGATGGCCTCATCAGTGACCTTGGCAACTCGGCCATCCTTGATCGCCAGAGTGCGGATGGAAGACGGGGCGCCGGTGCCATCGAAATAGCGGCCACCTTCAATAATGAAGTCGTAGTGAGCCATAGCGGTGTTCCCTTTCACTGGTCTTGTTATTGTCAGGGCATTGGCCAGAATCAAATGCGATGCAGTGTCTGGCCTGAGACTAATCAGGATAGCTCAAGAGCGGACGATTATCGCCGCAAAACAGGTCTCAGAGTATCAACGTTAATCCGCCGGTAAACAGCGCAAGCAGAATCGACAACCCTATCAGCGTCTTCCAGGGGAATGGCGGTGGTGTTGGCTCAACAGCCAACTGTTGCTCCAGGTACGTTCTGAGCAATCCAGTGTTGCGGGTATTGGCTTTGTAGATGGCATCAAAGGCGTCGCCAACCACGGGTAACAGGCCGCCCAAAAAATCGATAATCATATTGCGCCGCATGCGTCGCTTTACGGCTTTGCTTGCGCCAACCCGATGCGCTTCGATCAGGACATAACTCGACAACACCAAGCCTACGAAGTCTCCCACCACCGGCACCAGCCCAATAATGGCTTCGACGCCAAACTTGAAGCGGGTAAAGGGAATGCCAATGCTGCTGTCCATCAAACGGCTGAACTTATCCAGCCGCTTCAACGTAGCCCGCTGCTGGGCTTCAGTGGGTTGCTTCGCCATGCTCGCTCCAAACGCCGTTCTGCGGATAACGCCCCATTACTTCGCCATCAATCCAACATAGGCTGCGGTGAAGGCGGTTTCCTGGAAGGCTTTCAAACCGGTCGCTTCAAAATGAATGGGCAGCGGGTTGGCGGCCAGCGTAGACTTGATCAACGCAGGAGGGAGCAATCTAACGTCCAGATCCGGGTCGGCAATCAGCTGTATCGTCGCCTCCAGTTTGAAGCTGATGGCTCCGCCAGCAAACTTGCCTTTGGGCATGCGTTCCTTGATCGCGACACGGGTTACCTCGTGCTCTGCCATCAGTTCCGCGAACGCCGCCTGGAACTGTTTCAGGTCTTCGCGGGTGTGGTTTTTAACCAGCGATAGCTTGCGCACCTTGCATTCCGGCAAGCTGATCAGCCCCCGATCCAGTTTCAGCAAACACAGCACTGCGTCGCTCGCGGTAAGTTCAACGCCACAAATAATCATAATGTTGCTCTCTTTGTTCGCCACACCTTCAGCCACAGCACTTTTTGAACTTCAAGCCACTACCGCAACTGCACGGGTCGTTACGAGACGGCGTTTTCGTGGTGACGACCGTCGCAACCTTGTTCAGAAGTACCGTCAGCTCGGCTATGGATTCAACCGCACCCTCGCGGCTGTCTACGGTAATGTTGGCGTGCAGCCCGGCCTCGGCCACTTGGGCTTCGATCTCTTGCTTGCGTGCCTCACTGGTGACCACCAGCGTTAGCGGAAATTTCTTGCTGCCGCTTTTCTGACTGGCCTTGGTCTTGAACCCGCCGTAATCGGTGTGGTGCTGGCGAGCATCCTGCCGGCCTTTATAAAAGAACTTGTCTGACATACAGAAATCCTGATGAAAGGGAAGGCCCAACAGCTCCAAGAATTGCTGCAGCCGCAGAGCCGAGTCGTTTTAGCATGCTTACGGCGTCGAATATATAGGCACAAGCAATGGCAACAGATCCCGGCCACTCCGGAAGTGTCGACATTTAATACACTTCATCTTTTAGAAGATTTCATGGTGCCAGTAATCCTTTGAAACAAAAGAACTCCTCTTTGATGGCCCGGCTCTTGCTGAAAACCGCACTGGCCGAGGCCGCTAAACGGACCTTCCTAATGTAGTAAAGGAGTTGATCGACCATGAAAGTGACTAAATCAGTTATTGCTGCCGGCTTGTTAAGCATCGGAGCCGCTACAAGCGCCCACGCTGTCCAGATCACTGTATCTGAAGCCGGTATCTACGAGACGGGCATTGCCGGCGCTACTATCCTGGATTTTCAAACGGCCGCACCATGTGCAGGCTATGCCTCCTGCTCCGGCGATTTTGGCGTGGTGACAGGGTCTCAAAGTGGCCAATACGCGGCTCCGGCGGGCATTCCATCCCCAAATGATGATCCTAACCTATACCTCACTGTGCCAGACGCACAGAATGCAGGTTCCGCAATCTTCGGTCTGGGCACTACAGCTAACTATTTTGGACTTTACTGGGGGTCCATCGACAATTACAACACTCTCGAATTCTACAATGGCCAAGACTTATTGGCTTCAATTGGCGGCCAGTTCCTGCAATCGATTGATCCAAATATTCTGGTTCAGGGCAATCAGGTTAGCCTTAACGACAATCGCTATATCAACTTCTTTTTCGGTGATTCTCTGTTCGATACAGTAAAACTGATCAGCTCTCAAAACGCGTTTGAAAGCGATAACCACGCGTGGGCAAGGATTGCTCAAGTACCGGAACCTGGCACACTTGCCCTGTTGGGGCTTGGGCTTGCCGGTTTAGCTGTTTCTCGGCGCAGAAAAGGCTAACTTTGTCAGGGAAAAAAGCCTGGGTGTCGATGCTTTTTACACATCGACACCCAGGCTTTCTCACTGGAACTGTGCACGCCCCATCAGCTTAGAAGCCGCTCCTTCGCCTCATTGATACGTGCCGCCAGATAGTTACTACCGCCACGGTCCGGATGCATTTTCTGCATCATCCGGCGATGGGCCTGAACAATCTCTTCTTCGCTGGCGCCGGGTTCCAGGCCAAGGATATCCAGCGCTTCGGCCTCGGTAAGCGGGCCGCCCGCCCGTGACTGCTGGCCGGATTCGCTGCCAGCGGTATCGCCCTGATCATCCGCGCGCCAGGAATCACCAAAACGGCGGTCCAGATAGGTTTCCAGCAAGCGGGCAGAGTCTTCGTCTTCCATACGACAGTACTGCAGAAGCTCCAGAAATTCGCTCTCGCTCAGATCCGACAACGCTCGCCCGGCCATTGGGCCTTTAAGAACCTTGCCGCTCATGGTTCCGGAATCGTGGTCCAGGCTCATTTCCAGGATATCGCTGGCGACCCGGGATTGATTACCCGTTTTCGCCTGGCCACCGCCCGGTAGGTTCCCAGTCAGTATTGACGGCAACACCCTGCGCAACAGCGGGTAAAGAAACGCCAATAACGCGAACAGAAAATGCAGCCGGCCGGTAACAGCCATAACCAACACCAACCCGATCCCAACAATCAACGTCAGCTTGATAATCGCCGGTTTGCGTTGACTGGCCGGCTGGCTGCGCAGCCAGACCCACGCAACAACCGTTAACACAATAACCAACAGCGTTAGTGGCACTCAGATACTCCGGGTTCTCTCAGTCTACTCAGCAAATGCTAGCGGATTTGCTGAGTAAGACGTTTCACTTCCGCAGAGCTGCGGCTGGAAAAATCCTCCAGGGCTTTTGCTCCCCCGGAAGCATAGACCGCGACAGCCGCCATAAGATCCTTCAGTACCTGCGGGCTGTTTCGGTCAAAGGGTACGTAAGCGCCGCCAGACAACTTGCTCACCTGCTGGAACACCGCCTTGGCGTGGGGATCATGCCCCTCGTGGAACATGAACACCGGCGTTCGCAACAGGCCCAGTTCGCCCGCGGAGTGGCAAAGCTCATCCACCGGCTCCTCGCAACAATCGCCGATAAACACCACGGCTTTTACCGCTTTTGCCCGGGTTTCCTTCACCGCATGGGCCAACACCCGGCTAATCTGGGTGCGGCCACCCAGGCAAGACACGCCGTTCATCAGGTTCAGCAGCTGGCCGGTCTCATTCACAAACCCGGTCGCCTTGAACTCACCAAAGCCACGGTAATAACACAGCTGAATGGCCAGGCCTCCCAAATCTTTGGTAGCCATGAACAGCTCGCTCTGAAGATGGCAGGCCTGGTCCCAGGTTGCTTCCCGGCTGGCGGTGGCATCCAAGGCGAAGATCAGGCGCCCCTCACCACCCCCCTTCGCGGGCAGCGTGCGAACCTGGTGGATAAACTGGTCGATGGCCTGTTTATCGGATTTGGTACGTAGCTCTTTATCAGCCATAAGCCTCCGCCACCTCCCATGTAAGACTAGAACGAGCTCGACATCACCTCTTGCAGATCACGCTTGAGTTCTTCCGCCGGGGTTATCCATAATTCCCCCTCACCACCGGGGAAGACACCCACTTCCAAGCCGTCCCGGGTTAAACCTGGCACCCACTTCTTGAAGAAGTCAGGCAAAGAGACCGCCTTCGGTGAGAGGTCGCCGGAATCCTTGGCGTAATCCGCCGCGAACTCAGCACCCGGCCAAACTGGCAAATACCCAACACCGTCCTCTTCCGAGACAATTTTCAAAAACTGATTGTCGGTATTGATCAGAATCCAGATTTCGCGCTCGTCGGCGACGGCATCCAGAAAGTAGTCATACCGTTCCTCGCCATCCATCTCAAGAATCTGGGCCAAGGGGTTATCGCTCATGAAGACTCCATTATAGGGAACCAATACCGGTTTCACCGCCCGAAGCGGCCATGTATAAACTGAAGCCTATCAGGAAAGAAACCAACTTGCCTGAACAAGCGCTATGGTTAGATGACACCCCGAACAATGGCAGGCCCCATGGTGTTCCGCGACTCCAGTGCCCAAAGCAGACATCGGCCCACAGCAACACAAGCAGCTGCAACGGCCATACTGTTAATCTCACTTGCGCAACCTGGCCCGGTTAACGCTGCAGGCACTTTCTACCTGCAGTATCGTCATTGGCAACCGTATAGCTGGCCCGGCAAAGAGCCCACCGCCAAAGACGTCAGCCGCTCCCAGCGGGAGCTGGGCTGGCGCTATCAAGGCGCAACCTCCACCGTTGGCCTGGACTACGATTACCAGCCGCTTCGCATACGCACGGGCACTCCGGCCCACAACGGCCACCTGCACCGGCTGACATTCGGGGGCGAGTGGCAACACAACCTTTATCACCTGGAGACTCAAGTGGGCGTCGCAGGCACCTCCAATATGTTCAAACATCAGGACTTCCACCGCCAGGTACTCAATGGCCGCCTCGCTGTATTCAGGGCCTGGCACGAGGGCTCAGCCGTGAGCGTGGGTGTTGGCGGTGATCATCGCTTCGGTTCGTTCCGCTGGCTGCCGCGGTTGAGATGGGCGCAGTCCACGGATAACGGCCACTGGTTGATGGATTTGCCCGTTTTGCTGCAATGGCAAAACGCCGATCATCGCTGGACCATCCGGATGGAGCGCGCGGGCGACCGTTGGGCCACACTCGACAAGTCCCGCGAGGTTGAAAGCGCGCTGTATCTTCGGGAATGGCGGGCGGAACTGAGCTACCGGCTCGGCTTTGGCAATGATTCGTGGCCTGCGGTTGTGCTGGGGCTAGGCGCCAGTATCGACACCCGCGTTCGATACCAGGATCTGAACGCGGGCACCCGGGATATTCGCCTCGGCGATCGTATCTTCGGCCGGGTGATGCTCAGCTGGTAGGAATTAAAGCTTTGCCAGGGCATCAACCACCGGCGTGTCGCCTGAAACCACATCGAACACCCGGTTGTCCGTGTTATCCGAGTCCAGCACGGCCAGCAGCACCCGAGCCACGTCCTGCCGGGGAATCTCCGCGAAAGAGGCCAGCCGTTCACTCACAGCCACCTTGCCGGTACCGTCATCATTGGTCAGCCGCCCCGGCCGCACAATGGTGTAATTCAAGCCGCTGTTCTTCAGGTGTTCATCGGCATTTCGCTTGGCCCGAAGATAGTGCTGAAGTTTTTCGGGGCCCTTCTCCGGCTCCTCGGCGCGCATACTGCTCACCATGATGAACCGCTTTATACCCATGGCCCTGGCAGTGTCTACCAGGCGGATAGCACCGTCCTGATCCACATCAATGGTTTTATCCGGGCCAGTATGAGGGCCAGAACCCGCGGTAAAGATGACGGCATCACAGCCGCGCATGGCCTCACTGCAGTCGTGCTCCAGATCCCCCAATACGGTTTCGGTGGCGCCCAGCTTCTGCAGTTCCGGCCCCTGATCGGGATGACGGACCAACGCTCGGGCCTCATGATTGCTGTTTGCCATCTCCTGCAACAGATGTTGCCCGATCTGCCCGTTGGCGCCTGCTATAAACACGTGCATGTAGACCTCCTGCTTCGCTGTTCAGCGTATGTATCTTTTATAGTTGAGTGCCCGCTGAACGCAATTCAAGCCACAAAAGCGGTTTATTCAGAAGCATCATTAAAAATGAATTACATCAAAGGTGAACCAAAAGGCCGCTGACACACTATTCTACTACCCGAACACTCTTTTTAACGGGAACGGAGCTTCCGCATGATTACAGTCCACCACCTCAACAACTCCCGCTCACAACGGGTTCTCTGGATGCTCGAAGAACTGGGCGTGCCCTACGAAATTCAACGTTACGAGCGCGACGCTGAAACCATGCTGGCCCCCGCCAGCCTGAAGAAGGTGCACCCGCTGGGAAAATCGCCGGTGATTACCGACGGTGATCTGGTGGTGGCAGAATCCGGCGCCATCATTGAATACCTGGCCCACACCTACGGCAAAGACACCATGCTGCCCGAAAACGGCGGCCAGCAATGGTTGGACTACACCTACTGGATGCATTACGCCGAGGGTTCACTGATGCCGCCGCTGGTCATGCGCCTGGTGTTTGAAAAAGTGAAAACCAGTCCGATGCCATTTTTCATCCGGCCGGTGGCGAAAGGCATCGCCGACAAGACAAACCAGATATTCATCGGCCCTATGATCAAAACCCATCTGGACTTTGTGGAAGCGCACCTGGCGAAGAACACCTGGTTCCTGGGGGACGAACTGAGCGCAGCCGATATCCAGATGAGCTTCCCGCTGGAAGCCTCAGTGGCACGCGGTATTGTGGGTGCAAGCCGCCCCCACATCTCTGCCTGGGTGGCGCGAGTACATGCCCGGCCGGCTTACCAGCGGGCCCTTGAGAAAGGCGGCGAGTACGACTTCGCCTGAGGATAGCAGCGAGGGCCCGTGGCCCTCGCCTTCAAAACAAAAGGGGGCGGTGCTCAGCCCGCCAGTGCGGCCCGCACCTTCTTGCTCAACTGCCCCATATCCACCCGGCCCGTCACTTTCGGGCGCAGCTCGTTCATCACATTCCCCATATCCTGCATACCTTGGGCACCGGTTGAGCTGATCGCCTCAGCAATCAAGCCGTCCAGTTCTTCCTCGGATAACGCCGCCGGCATGAACTCCTCAATAATCGCCATTTCCGCCCGTTCCTTGTCCGCCAGCTCACCCCGACCGGCGTCATCGTACTGGCTGGCGGCATCCCGGCGCTGTTTTAGCATCTTGTCCAACACCTTCAGCACATCGTCGTCACTCAGCTCTCGGCGCTCATCAATTTCAATCTGCTTGATGGCGGACTGGGCCATACGCAGAGTAACCAGCCGGTCCTTGTCTTTGCTGCGCATTGCGTCTTTCACCGCATTGCCGAGCTGTTCCTTGAGAGATGCTTGTGCCATGGTTGGGCTCCTGTTTGAAGGAAAAAGAGTGTGGGCATAATATCAAAGAACCAGCCCTGGGCCCTCAAAACCAACTCGACAACCACCGCCATGGAGTTTCAATGCCGTACCAGTTCGAAGATCTCAAAAACGCTTTTCCCACCGAGTGGCGGGATTACATCGAACACAGTTTTGTACAGCAGCTGGGCAACGGTTCACTCGCGCCGGAAGCCTTCCAGCATTACCTGAAACAGGACTACCTGTTCCTGATCCAGTTTGCCCGGGCCTATGCCCTGGCGGCCTACAAAAGCCCGACCCTGGCTGACCTGTTGCAAGCCAAAGACGGGCTGCTGGCCATTCTGGATACCGAGCTGGGGTTACACATCAGCTATTGCAAAGAGTGGGGAATCTCAGAGCAGGAACTGAACAACCTGCCCGAAGCCCGCGCCACCCTCGCCTACACCCGCTACGTGCTGGATACAGGCAATCGCGGCGACCTGCTGGACCTGCACGTGGCTCTATCGCCCTGCATGGTCGGCTACGGCGAGATCGCCAACTGGCTGAACCGGCGCTCAGAAACGCTGCGGGGCGGCGCCAACCCCTACGATGCCTGGATCGCCATGTACGAAAGTGACGAATTCCAGGGCGCCATGCAGGCGGAAATCCGCTGGCTGGATGAACGGCTGGCGGACGTAACCCCGAGCCGATTTGAACAGCTATCCCACATCTTCCGGGATGCCACCCGGCTGGAAATCGACTTCTGGGATATGGGCCTGCATCTGCGCGACTAGGTTTGCGCCCACTACTCCACCGTGATGGTGATTTTCTCAGACATCACCGGCGGCTCATGGGGAATATGCAGGTGATCACCCACCAAAAGCTGGAGCGTGTATTCGCCCGGCTCTAACTCCAGAGTGGTCTGGGTTTGGCCTCCCCCAAAATGAATATGCCGTTCATCCGCAGGGATCGGTTTGTCCATCGGGGGCAGGTCATCCACATTAACCAACAAATGGTGGTGCCCGGTTTTCTCGCGCTCCACGCCCGCGGGCGCAACGCCCAGGCCCTCCAGGCCAAACCTTACCGTCACCGGAGAGCTCACTGTTTGCCCGTCGAGCGGTGTCACAAAATACACCGCCGCCCCCTCAGGCGCAGGCGTTGCTCCATGGGCACCGGCGACCATCGAAGCGGCAAGGATCAAACCAAACGTGACACGCTGTGTCCTGATCATGGTGTTCATAACCTATTCCTTCAGTGAGTGAACCACTCCCTAATAGTAGGTTAACTTTCCCGGTTATGAAAAACTCAACCACCCTCACCTTTAATCCAGCTGTATACCCGCATGGGCGGAATGTTCAGCAGTTCCAGCGTACAGCTGGTATGAGCCCCCATGACCGGATCGGTAAACCGGGCGACATCTCTCCGGAATTGGTAGGCGATAAACCGCCCGCCCTCTACCAGGTTGTCATTCACCGCCTGTACGACACGATGAGCCACAGCTGCCGGCATCTTTGAGAAGGGAATCCCAGAGATGATCACATCTGGCTGTTGCATATCGTAAACAGCCAGAATCTCGGTGAGATCCTCGGCGCTGCCCAGGTGGTTGCAAAAGCGGGGGTCAACAATGTCGCCAAGCAACTCATGGAAGAAAGGGCTCAGCTCGATTGAGAGAAGCCGTGCGTCTTGCCCCAGGTGACGAAGAAACGCGCGCGTGGTGCCGCCCGTACCGGGGCCCAGCTCTACGACCTGTCGGGCGACAGATAGACCAGACGCCTCAACGATTCGCTGCTCCAGAAATCTTGAACTGGGGATAACAGAGCCCACCTGGCCCGGTTCCCGCAGGAATCCGCGAAAGAAGGCCGCCGGATTCGTCCTCCGGCTCGAATCGGCCTTCGGCTCGCCACTTCCTCCATCCATTTCGCTCGCCCCACTAACGACCTCAACTGTTCATCGAGTATAGCAGTGCGACCCTTAACCCGACTTACCCAGCCGTAAGCAAAGGCTGCAGTGCGCTATCCACGTGGCGTGCCCAATCGTTTGGCGACATTTCCTGGTAACCGTCCTTGTCGGCAAATGCACTGGAAATGACCACATCTGGCTGCAACTCACGCAACATCCGTAAGCTGGCCACCAGAGTGTCACAGTCACTCCAACCCTTTATGAAGCCATTGCTCCATTGCTCTTTTCGGTTTCGATAAACCGTGTCGCCCGTGAAAAGGTAGGTCTTACCAGTCGCCGATCTCACCTGAAAACAAGTACTGCCAGGTGTGTGGCCAGGGGTTGGAATCACCTCGATGTTGCCAGCCAGAGTCTGTCTTCCAGTGAACAGAACATCCGGCTCCAGGATCTCCGCGAAGGATTCCCGCTCAAGTGCATGCCCGCCCAGCTTGGCTCCGTAGCGTTCACGCACCCGCAAGAGCGACTTACCCAATTCATCCTGATGACTCAACAATTGCCAATCAACGCCACCCAGGGTGGCCATGGCATCAATTTCATACTCGTGACCGGTGTTATAGAAGAGCACGTTGCCCTCTTCTCTCGTCAGCAGATAGGCGTGGGTGGTAAGTCCGGGGAATGGATTCTCGACGTCAGTTTGCCAAAGGTCTGGAAAAATCTGTTTCATGACATCCTCCTGAATAGTCACTGATTGAACAGTTAGTCACTGCACCGCCAGCCTAATACCTAAAGTTAAGTTGAGGTCAACGAACAGAATCATGGAAAATGGCTATCGGGAGAATAGCCAGACCAAGCACCTCAGAGGCAATCATGAAGACAGAAAACAACCAGGAGCTACGAGCCACGCTCAGTGTTGGGGAAGTTGCCAGACGCAGCGGCGTGGCGGTATCGGCCATCCACTTTTATGAACAAAAGGGGCTGATCAAGAGCTGGCGCAACGCGGGCAACCAGCGGCGCTTCCAGAGAGATGTGTTACGGCGAATCGCCGTGATCAAGGTGGCGCAGCGGCTTGGTATTCCATTGGCCGAGATCGGCGATGCCCTGGCCGCACTGCCAACGGATCGCACGGTTACCGCTGACGACTGGAAACACCTTTCAGAGCTCTGGCGGGCAGACCTGGACCGCCGCATAGACATGCTCACCGGACTGAGGGACCAACTCAGCGACTGCATTGGCTGCGGCTGCCTGTCTATCGACGCCTGCCGGCTTAGGAACCCCTGGGATGAATTGGGCGAGCGAGGCCCCGGGGCTCGGCTCTTGGAGCCGGATGCCGAGTAACCGGGTTACCCCGAGATCATCAATTGCTTTTCAGGTTGATCTGCTTTGTGCCGGTGGAAGTCAGTTGCCCACTTTTACCTTTGCCCACCTGCTCAACACGACCGCCGGACTTTAAAAAGGCTGCAGTCTGCGCTTCAATTTCGGCAGATGTTAAGGTAGCTTTAACAGCTTTCTTACTCATATTGTTTTCCATATCAGGTCTTGGCTTAAGTGCCAGAATCAGCGCTCCCAGTCTATCTGAAACAAAAATATAATGCTGAACTGATTCCAACCGGCGAGCCTAACCCATGACCGTCAACCGTGAACGCCTTGCTGCCCTTGCCGCAGAACCCCATTGCCATGGGGGAAGGTATCGAAACCTGGAGCCGGTGCCCCGCCACGGCCTGGGGGATTTCCTGCGCTGGCAATTGGCGCCAGGCCGCCGCTTCCCGCAGGGTAAACGCTTCACGCTGCTACGCCCGGATGGCCATTTGCTGGCAAAGCCACCCCAAAAGCCACAACTGGTCTGGCTTGGGCATTCGTCGTTCCTGCTCCAATATCAGGGCCTGAACGTGCTGACTGACCCGGTGTTGTCAGACCGTGCCAGCCCATTCCAGTTGATCGGGCCAAGGCGGCACACACCGCCGGCCCTGACCGTAGCAGACATGCCACCAATCCACCTGGTATTGATTTCACACAATCACTACGACCATCTGGACGAAGCAACCGTGCGCCAGTTGCACCGGCGCTTCGGGACACACCTACGCTTTTGTATTCCCATGGGCTTGCGCCCCTGGCTTGAAAAACGCGGCATCCATAACCTGGTGGAACTGGGTTGGTGGCAGTCTGAGCGTATCGCCGACAACCAGGAAGTGTTCTGCCTGCCAGCCCAGCACTTCAGCGGCCGCACCGCAACGGACACCAACACCACGCTCTGGTGTAGCTGGCTTCTGGAAATCGACGGTTTCCGTCTCTATTTCGCCGGCGACACTGGCTATGGCGGAATATTCAAGCGTATCGGCGAGCTGTTCTCACCCATTGATCTGGCGCTGCTACCGATCGGCGCTTACGACCCGCGCTGGTTCATGGCCCCGGTGCACGTGGCACCGGAAGAGGCGGTCAGGATTCATCAGGACATTGGCGCCCGCCAATCCGTCGCCATGCATTGGGGCACCTTCGTACTCACTGACGAGCCCATGGATGAGCCACCACGGCGACTGCGGCTGGCGCTGGAGAGGCAAGGGTTGAGCGAATCGGAGTTTCGGGTAATGCAACATGGAGAAGTCTGGTCGCCACCGTAGCCCCCTAAGAATCGGCGTCAGCCCTCTGGCGTTTCCGCTCAGCATCCAGTAACGCCCGCTTTCTCTCCAGGCCCCAGCGATACCCGCCAAGCCCGCCATCACCCCGCAACACCCTGTGACAGGGAATCAGCACGCCTATCCGGTTTTTGCCGCAGGCAGAGGCCACGGCCCGCACCGCTTTGGGCTTGTCGATCTTCGCGGCCAACTCGCTGTAGCTGAGCACATCGCCTTCGTGAATGCTCAACAGGAATTGCCACACCTTCATCTGAAAAGCCGTCCCTCGCATATCCAGCGGCAGGTCAGGCCTCGGGGCACCTTGGCTGATGTGTTGATCCAGGGCCGATATCCAGTCATCAAGCTCTGGAGCATTCTGGGCCGGAGAAGTGATCAAGTCGGCATTGGGGAATTCAGCTTTCAGACCACTTAGCAGCGAGGACTCACTATCACCAAACTGGACAAAACAGACGCCCCTCGCCGTTGCAGCCATCGTCATCAAGCCCAGAGAGGTGGGTCGGCAAGCGTAAACGATGACCTCACCCTCACCCCCAGCCCGATAGGCCCTTGGCGGCATTCCAATATTTCGGTGCGCTTCCCCATAAACCCGGCTGACGGAACCAAACCCAGAGGCAAAGATCGCATCCGTGACCTTATCGCCATTTTTCAGGGATTGCTTGAAGAAGCGCATCCGCACCGCGTCCTGATAGGCTTTGGGAGAAACGCCAAACGCTTCTTTGAATTGCCTTTGTAACCGCGAGGGAGAAAGCCCAACAATAGCCGCCAAGCCTGCCAGTGTCAGCGGCTCGTCTGCGTGCGTTTCAATATAATGTGCGATTCTTACCAGTCGGGTCATTCGTGAATCCCCCTCCTGGCGGTCGTCCCCGGATTCCAGGACAGCCCGCATCTCCTGCTCCACTGGCAACGGCATGTCATTCCCCTATATTCGCCAAGCACGGGGTTATTACAACGGACATTGCCAGGCGTTTCCATCCGATTCTTGCCCTGTTACTCCTTGCCAAGCCAGCCGACGTTTACTGGCCAGTCCTCTCGCATCTGGAAACAACAAAAATCAGGCTCTTGGGATCGGCATTTCCTGCAGTTGGTGCCAGCATCCGGGAAACGCCTAAACCCGCCTCACTGAATAACCGGCTCCAGTCGTCCAGTGTCCGAACATAAAGAGGAGACGGTTCACCGAAATCGCCGGGCAAGTCGGCCCAGGTGCCTTCCCGCCAACCGCTCTTGGCCACCTCGTTTCCGCTGAACATCATCGGGTGCAGTGTCTGGATAATCAATACGCCGCCTGGGGTCAGCATTTGAGGGACAGACATAACGCATCGGCGCACAGTTTCGTCGCCAAACAGTGAAAAGTTACAGACGACCAAGTCAAATATTCCAAGCCCCAACTTAGCGAGATCAGACTGATCTCCAACCACATAATGCCCCTTGCGATGCTCTTGGGCGTATTCGATTAGCTCGCGGGATGCATCCACGCCGACGGCACGAAAACCGGACCCGGTCAGTAAATCCACTAACCAGCCCTCTCCGCATCCCACATCCAGGACCCGAGAGTTCGGCTGAACATGGTCATTGATTGCGGCAAGCAAAGCGTCACGCGACGCCACGCCCGGCGCACGGATTCCGTGATCCCGAACGGCATCAATCCAGGCCCTCCCGTTCTCATCCCATGCCTGGACAATCAACTTTTCATAGAGATCTGGGGTCTTTTTGAGGGACATCAGGGGCTCCGCGGCGCTTCAAATGCCCCATTGTAACCTGCAGCAACGACTCCAGCGGTGCTGCAGTGACGAATGGCAAACAAGCCTCTCTAGCCCTGCCAGATGCCAAGCATCGCTCCTACCCCCAAAACCAGGCTACCACCCACTTCCCCAAGTATCAGCAGCACCATGAATACCCCAGTCATCCAGGGCGGTAGAAGTCGCTTCCCCAAGCGGTGAGGGCGGCGCAGTTGGTTGTCGGTGTCCTGAAGCAGGCCATGGAGGATATAGGTGCCGATGGCAAACGCGAAAAACGCTAAGGCCGAGACAGCCGCCACAACGTTAACCCAGTCCGCAAAAACACTGCGGGCGCTGAACGCAGCCAACAGCAGTGCCGCAAAGCTGTAAAGTAGTGAACTGCGGTGAGCGATGTCGACATAGGTCGGCGACGAAGCGTCCTCGCTTCGGGCCATGTGCCGGTATTTCCAGATGCCAGTGAGAAGCCCCGTCATGAAGAACAGGAACGCCGCTGAAAGACAGATCTTTTCGGCCAGAGACATACATTTACTCCTTGGTTATAGTTGTGAGGCTGAAGTATGCCGGACAAGCTCCGGTACAACTTGTACGTTTGGGCTATTCGATGACACAGGAAAAACGCATCTGGCTGGCGCGTGACCGGGCTCTGTTCCTGGGTGAGCTCCCTCCGGCAAGAATGCACGCACATGCCGCGCCGGTGCTCTTGATTGGCCTGAGTGGCCCCATCACGCTGCATTTCCCGGATGGCCACCGTGAGACCTGCCACAGCGCCCTGGTGAATGCCGATGTGAAGCACGGGCTGGATAGCGGAGGTGAGTACATAGCCTCCCTCTACCTGGAACCGGATGCGCTGGAGACCCGACTCCTGAAAGCAGGGTGGCTGAGTGATCGCCCGCTGGTGTTCGACCCAATCTCCTCTCCCGCGCGGCCGAGAAGTCTGGAGCGAAGGCTGCAATCCTTTGACATGTCCCAACTCCTCCCCGCGTCGGCACTTGGGCACCGAGCCGAGCTGGACAACCGCATTGCCCGAAGCCTTGACTACTTGCGGGAAGCGGGAGACCAACCCTTCAACCGCGCCAATCTGGCCAACCAGGTGCACTTATCGGAATCGCGATTCAACCATCTTTTCCGGGAGGAAGTGGGCATCAGTTTCCGGCGTTACCGAAGCTGGTCGCGCCTGCGTTCCGTGTTCTACCACGTAGCGAAGAACCAGTCGCTCACCGAGGCAGCCCTTAGCGCGGGCCTGCACGACTCTGCACACCTCAGCCGGATGTTTCAGGATATGATTGGCATCGCGCCGTCACGGGTGCTTCGGGGCCTGCAAGGGTTGCAGGTTCTGCGTTAACGCCTGAAGAGGAATCTCATTCCTGGAAAAATGGCAGAATTAACGGCCATCGTAGGGTTGGCATGCACCTCAGCGAACTCGTAGGCGACCATGCGCCCCTTTTACGGCATCACACCTCATTCGCTTTCCGATACTGCCCCCGATAATCAAATATCCGCTCCTGCACTCGCCAATAATGTTTCTGCTTACGGGCAATCACAAAATCCGGCGCCGGCAACAGAGCTTGCAACTCTAGTACCTCCTCCGCCTTACCGAAGGTTTTCGGAGCCTGGCCGTTAGCAAATCTACGGCCGAACAGTTTGTTAAACACGTGGCGCTGTGCCGGCTTGCTGAAATCAAACGATTCCTTGAGCTCCTCCCCATCCTCACCGTGGTAGATGATTCGAAGTTTGCAGCCGTCAACACTTAACGAAATCCCCGCGCAACGAATCACCATGGCATCCTTGAGCCTCAGGGCATCCCTTAGTTGATCGTCCGGGTCGATAATCGCTTTATGACAGTGCCCGCAATTTCTGGCCGCAATGTCATTCTCGCTACCACAGTGGGGGCACTCCTTGAAGCGAAAACGGTAGTCGCATTGCAAGGCACGCGCGCTCTCCCCCTCCACGGGCTCCAGCAGCCCCTGGCAACGGCGCCCGTAATGCTCAATCACCCGGCCGTCACTGTCGGTTTTACCCCAGAAAATATTGGCAAACCCACAGCCCGGGCAGAACACCTGCACCGGTTCACTGTCTGGATTTGGTTTCGGCTCCCCAACCTCCGGGTGATGCAGGTTCATATGGTTGCCGGCGTAATCAATCACCAGGCAGTCCTTTTTGCCGTCATCCAGGCGAAGACCTCGGCCCACCATCTGCTGATACAGGCTCACCGACTGGGTAGGGCGAAGAATGGCGATCAGGTCCACATGGGGCGCATCGAAACCCGTGGTGAGCACAGACACATTCACCAGGTACTTTAGCTGCCGCTGCTTGAAGCGCTGAATCAGCAGGTCCCGATCTTTCTGGTCGGTGGCGCCGGTCACCAGGGCGGTTTGGCTCTCCGGCAGATAGCCGGTGATCTCCCGCGCATGCTCTACCGTTGCAGCGAAAACCATCACGCCCTGGCGGTCCGCGGCCAGTTCCACCACCTGCTCAATGATGGCGCGGGTCACTCGCTTGTGTTTGCTCAGCAGCTGATTGACGTCTTTCTCGGCGTATTCGCCAAAGCGGTCCTGAGCCAGCGACGAGAAATCGTATTGCGCCACCGCTGCATTCACCAACTCCGGCCGGGTGAGATAGCCGCGGTTGATCATGTAGCTTAGCGGCAGCTCGTAGATGCAGCGCTGAAAGGGCTTGTCATCTTCACTGCGAACAAAACCCCGGTAGTGATAGCGATAGATCCAGCCCATGGCCAGGCGATAGGGCGTCGCGGTCAGCCCAAGCACTTTGAGGGAGTCGTTCTGCTGTTTTAGTAACTCAATGATTTGTTGATACTGGCTGGTTTCCTCACCGCTGACCCGGTGGCACTCGTCAATGATCACCAACGAGTACTCATCCCGGAACTGATCCAGGTTCGCCGCTACCGACTGCACACTGGCAAAGGTGACCTGATGCTGGCTCTCCTTGCGCTTCAGCCCGGCGGAGAAGATGCCACCGGCTAACCCATACCCCTCGTATTTGGAATGGTTCTGCTCCACCAGCTCTTTGACGTGCGTGAGTACGAGAATCTTACGGCGAGCAAGGCGGGCCAGTTCGGCAATCACCAGGCTTTTGCCGGCGCCGGTAGGCAGCACGATCACGGCAGATTCGTCCGATTTGCGGAAATGATTCAGCGTGGCATCGACAGCTTCCTGCTGGTAGGGGCGAAGGTGTGTGAGCAAAAGACTTAAACCTCTTTACTGCATTTATTCAGTATCGATTCAAAAATACCCCAATAACCTCCCAAGAGTCAGCGCACCAATCCATACAAACAAAGACAACGCCGCCCCCACTCGCACAGGAAAAGGCATTTTCGCCATCAGAGGCAGGTTCTCCATATCCCGGCGCTTCAATACCTTACCCAGTATCAAAGCATTCGATACGCCCAACACCACCAGCGCGATCTTGGCCTGGAACAGCCACGAACCCGCGTAGTCCGCGGCTGCCGTGGCAAATAGCAGCAGCCCGCAAACAATCGCCAACACCAGGCCCATCGCCGATGTTATTCGAAGTACATCGACGAACATTGTCACGGGGTACCTGCGCCAAAGCCCCAGCAAACGCAGATCCAGCGGCACGATACCGCCAACCAGCATTGCAACCCCGAGAATATGCCCGGCGTTTACCAACGGGTACATGAACGTGGAATTACGCAAGGCCGAGACCAAAGCCAACTCTTGGACGAGGCTCAACGCCGGTTCAATCATCCCCGGGCTCAGGAAGCACGGCCAGGGTAAAGATTGAAGTCCTGACCGTCGATCACAACGCGCTCGGCCTTCACTAACCGTTCACCCTCCCGGGCCGAACGGTGACCATGCACGGTAATCTCCCGCCCCTCGCTCAACATTTCCCTGGTCAGTCCAACCCGCTCATTACGCCAGGGCTGACCCACTTCCACCACCCAATCCTCACCATCCGCGCGTATCGTCACCTCGCCATGGGGATTCCCGAGGCGCACCGATTGGATAACACCAGTGATTTCGAATTCCTCATCTGTGGCCCAGGCCCAACCGTGATGTGCCTGAGCTGTCGAGGTGGCCAGAAATACAGCAAACACGGCAGTACTCAGCAGAAAGATGAAACGAAGCTGAGGCATGATTTATCCTCCTGTCGCGATAGTGTCAGAGTAATCGCTCAAGTTTTGCACCAACCAAGTGGCGTTAATAGTAGGCTGTTACCCAATATTTCGTAACATAATGCCGGCTCGATTGTCAGATTCCCTACAACACCTGACTGCACGGAGACCCTGACATGAACAAACGCATCACACTAATTGCTGCCTTTTGGCTCCTGGCCAGCATGGCCTGGGCTGCTGAACCGCCCGTTTACACCGGCCTATTGAGCAATACTGGCGCCGGAGGGTACGACACCGTTAGCTATTTCACTCAGGGCAAACCGGTCAAAGGCTCGCCCCGTTACACTACAGAGTACCAGGGTGCGACCTGGCGTTTTGCCAATGCGGAGAATCTTGCGCAGTTCAACGCCAACCCTGAAAAATTCGCACCGGCATACGGCGGCTATTGCGCCTGGGCTGTCAGCCAGGGCTACCTCGCCAAAGGCGACCCACAGCACTGGAGCATAAGGGACGGACGGTTGTTTCTGAACTACAACCAATCGGTACAGACGTCTTGGCTGGCGAACACCAACCAACTCATTCGCGAGGCCGATGCGAACTGGCCAGCCGTTCTGAAATAGGAGAAACGCATTGATGACCAACCACCTGCCCTTTTCCCAAGCCTGCGAAAACAACAAGGGCCCCATACTGGAAAGACTGCGCGAGGTCTTCAATGCACCGGGCACCGTGCTGGAAATAGGCACCGGCACCGGCCAGCACGCCGTGCATTTCGCAGCAGCCCTGCCCCACATACAGTGGCAGCCAACGGACCACCCCACGGCCGCGCACCTGGCTGTTTCCCGGCTGGAACAGGCTGCGTTGCCAAATATTCTCCCCATGCGAAAGCTGGACGTGGCCAACAGCCCATGGCCCACACGGGAATTCCGATGGGCGTTCTCCGCCAACACCGCCCACATCATGGCGTGGACAGAAGTGGAACAAATGTTCCAGGGCATCGGTGCAAGCCTGCCTGATGACGGCGCGTTTTGCCTCTATGGGCCGTTCAGGCACCAGGGTGAGTTCACCAGTGAGAGCAATCGGGCGTTTGATCAGTCACTCAGATCTCAGGCGCAACACATGGGCATCCGAGATATCGAGGATTTGTCTGCGCTGGCCAAGGCGGTGGGGTTGGTACTGTGGGAAGATTATGCAATGCCGGCAAACAACGAGATGCTGGTGTTTGTTCCAGTGCATGCGACCGGTATACAACCGACAGACTGAGGGTCAGGGGCTGTATCCGCGAATAGGAAACCGGCGGTGTCTCGCGCCTAGTGGCTTGCCTTACTCACGACTTTCGGTGTTGCCGATTTACCGCGCTTACCAGCAAGAATACGGTCTGCATCCAGCGAAGCGATTGGCACCCGGGTATCCCTCGGCACGTCACCACTCAGTTGCAGCTCAAGGTAGCGCAGCGCGCAGACACGGAGAAAGGATGTGAAATTGCCCAGATCATGGCCTGCATCAATGGACTCGTGATAAAGCCGGGTGATCATCTGCGGCAGATTCATGCCATCGCGCTCAGCCAGCTCCGACAGCACCTGCCAAAAGGCGTTTTCCATCCGCACACTGGTGACCATGCCGTCAATTCGCAGGGAGTGGGTGCGGCTAACCCAAAGCTCCGAATCGGCGTTGATAAAGAGCTTGCACATAACGGCCTCCCCGAATGTGGTTGATGGCGCTTGACGGTACTGAGGGGCCAGCGCCCTGGCCCCTGCTGCGTTACTGATCCAGCAACTTGAAGAACTGCGCAAGCCAGGCCGGATGGGCAGGCCACGCAGGTGCTGTTACCAGATTAGCATCGGTGACCGCCTGATCAACCTCGATACTGGCGAAGGTGCCACCTGCGAGCTCAACCTCTGGTTGGCAGGCCGGATAGGCAGAGCATTTACGGCCCTCCAGAACCCCTGCTGCGGCCAGCAACTGAGCACCGTGGCAGATCGCCGCCACCGGCTTGTTGGCTTCAAAGAAATGGCGAACCAGCTTCTGCACATCCTGGTTGAGCCGCAGATACTCCGGAGCGCGGCCGCCAGGCACCACCAGCGCGTCATAGTCGGCGGGGTCCAGTCCTTCAAAATCCGCATTCAGCGCAAACCGATGGCCGGGCTTCTCAGTGTAGGTCTGGTCACCCTCAAAATCGTGAATCGCCGTGGCGACCGTGTCGCCTGCTTTCTTGTCGGGGCAGACGGCGTGAACCGTATGGCCAACGGCCTGCAGTGCCTGGAACGGCACCATGGTTTCGTAGTCCTCGGTGAAATCACCGGTAATCATCAGAATCTTTTTCCCGCTCATGGCTGTCTCCTTGTGTTTGTATTGCCAGGTCAGGAAACATTAGCAGCGGTGGTGTCGGGGCGGGTATTAAGGGGTTACTACAGGTCTTAAAGCGGCAATCACAGCTCCAGCATCAGATTCCTGCCCCCAAGAAAAAGCACCCAAACCGTTACCGCAGCCCAGTGAATAATCACCGGAACCCAGATAGAGCGGGAAACGACGTAGGCCCAGCCACAGGTAACTCCCATAACGCACACGATAACCAGAAACCATGGGTCCAGAAAAAGAGGAACGGCCGTCGGGTTAAACAACAGCGCATTGAAGGGATGCCACGCAACGAAAATCAGTGTGCTGATGGCCACACTCCAAGCGGCCTTTCCAGGCCCTGAGGCCACTGCGTTTCGCGGTATCAGTACGCCCCTGAAGAAGGCCTCTTCAAGCAGAGACGGGAACACAAACAACAGGATGGGCAGCACAGGAGTGATCGGCGAATCCAGCCAACCCAATTGAAACAAGCCGGCGCCGAAACCGACGGAGACCGCGATAACGGCAAACACCGGCACAAGCGCCCAGGCCCTCAACGAAGCCCGAAAAGGAGAAGCCAGAAAGCTCTGGCCCAAGTTGTCACGGAAGTATTCTACTATGTGCTTTGGCGCCATAGGATTATCTGCATGGAGCGGATTCACCGGAATGCACACCAGGGCCTACAAATACCGCCCACCAGCCCCAATCGCGACCACAATCAGCCCAAGAATCAGGTTAGTACCAACCAGCTTGCGAATCTGCCCCACCTGGCGCCCGCCCTCCTGGGGGTCTTGATTGGCCACTGCCTGTTTCAGCCGCCGGAAGGGCGCAAAATAAACGTGGGCGTAGATCAGGATCATCACAATACCCAGCGCCTGCATCACGTGGATATGCCAGCCGGCACCGGCCATGCCACCGAACACGCTGAAAATCATCCAGTACCCGGTGACCAGCAACAGAATCACCGCCGCCCATACCCACCGGAAAAACCGGGACAACGTGGCACACCACAACGCGCCTCGCTGTGAGGCATCAATCACCTCAACTACCGCCGGGCGCATAGCCATGTAGGCGAAAAACATACCGCCAACCCAGATTAGTGCAGATAGGACATGCAGTGCGATGGCGAGACCCATAACCCAACTCCTGAATGAGAAATTCGAGTGATAGGTATAAGTTTAGCCCTCGCGAAACAACCCTAAAACAACGGAAGCGGTTGAGGACGATCGAGCCCGCCTATAGAGCTTCAAGCTCTGCCCGAATAGTCTGATAAAATTCGGAGTTCCGGGATTCCAAAAACACCGCAAACTCAAAAGCGTTAAAGCCATGATAGTCCTTCCCCGGACTATCAATCGGCAGGCTTGGATCCGCCCCCAACTCCAGAAGGGCGCGGAGATAACCCACATCGGCGTAAAGCACGGCCTCATGCACTGGTGCCAGCCCGTTGTGGTAGCCGTTCAACGGCTCTCCTCTTGCGGCAAAGTGTCGAAGTAACGCATAGCCACGGCGCGTCATGATGGAATCAGCATCGTGCCTATCCAACGAGGCGCCTACGAAATTGACCAAAGGTTGAGAACAGCCACCCATCGCCGTCATCGCTTTACCGCAGCGTTCATAGGGCCAGTCGAAATTGGTGAGAAGCCAGTAGGCCACTGCAGGCCGGATCGCCAGGCTATTGAAATCCGAAGGGCTCCAGGGCACTTCCTCTGGGTCAAGAAGCGCTATGACTGTCAGCCCCCAGGCATCGGAACCGAAAGCCCAGGTGCGATAGAACATCGGGTATAGCGTCAGGGCAATCACCAGGCACCCGCCACATAGGGTGAGCGCCTTTTTGTGGCCCAGGAAATATTTGATAAGCACTTTGCTCCTCCTTGAGCTTTGTGTGTTTCGGCGGATCGCCAGATATCCCTGACAAGAGCGCCTTGCGATTCATGGTATCGACTAATCAAACGCCCCAATGTACCAACCTGAAAAGAAGAACAGAAACATGAGAACCGCATACACTGTGAAAGGCACAACAATCCACAGTTTCAGTGAGAGAGGTAAAGGTTCGTTCTCATCCCCCATTCTCGATTCAATTCGAGGCCCTATTCTTGGAATGTGTCGAAAAACCACAAAAGCATATACGTGCATCACCCTCATCCAGCGACCGATTGGCCCATTTCCCCAGATGCTGCGAATTTCATCCAGCTGCTTGCCTGGAGTTGCAATACGCCGTTCCACTTCCACTGTTTTTCGGAAAAACAGCGTAACCATCAACAAAAGCAGAACGATACCAACGCCCAGAGAGGCCACTATTGTGATCTCAGCCAATAACGTCAATTTTTCATTACTCATGAATAGCCCTTCTCAGGATTTCGGCTGCAGCCTCACCGCCCCCTCCCCCAACGCGTCCCCCAAATGCCGCACCAATACCGCCGACAATCACCGCGCAGGCGACACCGCCAATACCTGCAGAGGTAACTCCAAAGGCCAAGCAACCATACGAGGCGCCCGCCCCGATAGCACCGCCACCCATCGAGCCCAAGAGCTTACCGCCTTCCTGATACGAAACGGCCTGACACGCCCTCTCGTCACCCGCAGTGCAAGCCTCATGAATTTTCATCGCCGACATGGATACATCCAGAGTGACCCCAAGATAGCCCACATTCCGGACATACTTCGCCCCCCTAGCCACTCGCTCATAATGCGTTGCATAGCCAGGTATACCGCCAACCCCAGCCGTTTTCCAATTATGCACAATGCTCTTAGATGACAATCCCAACGACCGCTTTAGTTTTGCATCATCATCCAGTGACATCCCCTTGCGGGCCACACTTCCCAGAGCAAAATCCAGCTCTTTGAAAAGCGCTCGCCGCTTCTCGAAAAACTCCGGGTGGTTGAGGTGCCCATGCCTCCGGTAACTGTCCTGATGAAGCCGCTCGATGTTCTTCAAAGTCGACTCAATGCTGCCAATCTGCTTGGAAACCATCACGGCGCCTGCACCCAGACCCGCAGAACCTGTCGAGGTGATGGCCTCCAATAAATCGTAGTATTTGACAAGAAACTGCGCTTCATCCTGCTCCAGTGACCTAACCTGGGCATTTACCTGCGCCGCCACCTCCATCAACTCGACTTCTTTTTGAGTGCATTCCATACCCTCAGGGTCTCCCAGCACAACCATCTCACCGGGCATCAGCTGTCCGCCCAGGCCTGGATTCAAACGATCAAAATGATCTGGCTTTGCCGAGGCGTCTCCGTACAAGGCGTTCAACAATTCCGTTTTACTCATCGGCCTCCGAACGACGTGGTAACCCGGCTCTACCGCAGCCTGAGACTGATCCTTTGTTGGGGATGAGATTGGAGTTGATGCCGCCATACTGGATGCAGCCGGCCCACCTGCAGAGGCATTGTTCGTGCCATTACCGACACCGCTGGCACTTTGTGATTCCGGAATAGCGCTGCCAGAGAGATTAGCGCGAGAGGCCGCTTGCGGAGCTGGCTTTGACGGCGCCGGTGAGATACCCGAAAACGGCGTGGGCGTGAAGGTATCGCCAATCACAACGCTACCACTGCCGATAGTGACGCCCCCGCACGAGACCGCGCTGCCTGTGACTGCCGCAGGAATACCGTTGATGAGCACGGTTGCCGAACCCGCAGCGATGGCTCGCGGGTGGGGAGGGTGTTTGGGCTTGGAGTGCGGGGCGAGAGGATCACCCACGCGGGCGACAGGTTTGCCGTCGATCAGTACATCGGGGTAGCCGGCAATAACCGGCGTGGGAGGGAATCCTTGGTGTTCTGTACCCAAGTCACCCAGCAACACAACTTTCTTGCTCATTCCTTTGCTCCTTCTTTCCTTGAAGAGCCATCCATCGATTTCGGGCCGGTCACTGGCACCACACGCCATATGGTAAACAAAGACTCACCAAGACCCAACCCAAAAGTTGGTTCAGACAGATACCGCTTGGGAGGTGTTTAAGCTTGAATCCGATGGCCTGCCGGCACAAGATTTCCACACTATGCTTCGGGCCGTGGCCCGCCCTCAAATGAGAGACCTCGTTAACATGCCAAAACCAAACCGCATCTACCTAGCCGGCCCGGAAGTCTTCTTCCCGGCAGAGGAACACCAAGCCATCGTCGCCGAGAAAAAACGCCTGCTCCGGGACGCAGGATTCGAGGGCGTCGACCCGCTAGACACAGCGCTGACGTTTTCAGACAAAGAGGCAAAACCGGAGCGCGGCCACCGGATATACCAGGCCAACCGAGAACTGATGGACAGCTGCGACGCCATCATTGCCAACCTCACACCCTTTCGTGGCATCAGCGCCGATCCGGGTACTGTATTCGAGGTGGGTTACATGATCGGCCAGGGCAAGCCCGCGTTCGGGTTCACCCTGGACAGCCGGCTTTATCAGCAACGGGCAGGTGCAACCTTCCAGGACGAACTTGGCCATACCATTGAGGATTTCGAGATGAGTGATAACCTGATGATTGAGGGGGGAATCCGCGAATCCGGTGGCCAGCTGTTCGTGGCACAGCAATCCGGCGAGCACCGATTTTTCTCGACGGAGGTGTTTAGCCGCTGCGTAAGAGCGCTCGCCCATGCCTGAACAGACTCTGGCAAGCCCAAGCCCTGGCGGGCTGTTAACGGCGCGACACTACGGGCCCTCCACAACAACTACTCTTCAAGATCCTCAAAGGCCGAGCGATGAAACTCCGCCGCTTGCTCCGCCTCTCTTACACCCACTTCCCGTATTTCGGGAGCATCGCCGCCTGCCAAGGTCTCCAGCACCGCATGAACGCCTTTGGAGAGCGAGGTCAGGTTGTAGCCGCCTTCCAGAACCATGGCCAGCCGACCGTCACAATGTTTGTCGGCAATATCCTGAACAATACGGGTGATCGCCCTGAACCCGTCGTAGGTCAGGTTCAGCGCCATATCGTTACGGTGGGGATCAAACCCGGCAGAGACCAGAACAAGGTCTGGCCCGAAGTAATCAGCCGCCGGGATCAATATCTCGCGAAAAACCTTCTCAAAGGCAACGTCACCCGCGGATTCCGGCAGCGGAACGTTGATGGTATAGCCTTCACCCAACCCCTCGCCTACCTCCTCAAGATGACCAGAGCCAGGATAGAACGGCGCCGCACAATGGGTATCGAAGAAAAGCACATCCGGATCAGCCCAGAAAATATCCTGGGTGCCATTACCATGGTGGGCATCCCAGTCGATGATCAGAATCCGTTCACAGCCAAGTTTGGCCTGGGCGTGGGCCGCCGCAATCGCAACATTGTTCAGCAGGCAGAAGCCACGGGCCCGCACCGGCTCCGCATGGTGGCCCGGCGGCCGCACCAGTGCAAAAGCACTTTGACACTCCCCCTTCACAACACTGGTTACAGCGGCGATGGCATTCCCAGACGCCGCCGTGGCAGCGCTGATGCTATCCGGCGACACCGCCGTTGTATCCTTGTCCAGCCAGGCCCGTTTACCCGCCATGGAAAAAAGATGGTCCAAGTACGAAGTGGTATGCACTCGCGCCAACTGTTCGTAGGTGGCAGGGGCCGCCCCACTAACAAACCGCACACCGTTTATCGGATTCTCATCCAGGTATGCTTTGATAGCAGACAGGCGGCCCGGATGTTCCGGATAACTCCACTTGAAATTGAGCCCCTGGAGAATCGACCTCACGCGCTTTTCCACCCGGCTGGGCATGAAAGGCAGATCCACCTCCGGGTTGTGCCCGAGCATCACTTCGTCATAAAACACCTTTACGCTGCGATCGCCGATCATGCCCTTTCGTTCTCCTTTAAAACAGGCTCCCTCCGGAACGCATCTGCTCTACTCACTCAACAAAGCGTAGTCGCTTAAGGCGCCCGGCACCCCCTTAAAGTCGCTCAACGTGAATCTGAAACCTGGCGACGGCGTGAATGCTTGCGCCGCAAGCCTGACGAATCAGGCGACGCGGGTAAGCGTTACGTCAATGTTGCCACGAGTGGCGTTCGAATACGGGCACACCTTATGAGCTTCATCAATCAGCTTTCGTGCTTGGGCGTCGTCCATGCCCGGCAGCGAGATTTTCAGCTCCACTTCAATGCCGAAGCCGGCCGGGATCTGGCCGATGCCCACTTCGCCCTCGATGGAAGCATCTTCCGGCAAAGGCAACTTGTCGCGACCGGCAACAAACTTCATTGCACCAATAAAACAGGCCGAATAGCCAGCAGCGAACAGCTGTTCAGGATTAGTGCCCTTGCCGCCTGCGCCACCCAGTTCTTTCGGGGTTGTCAGTTCAACGTCCAACACCCCGTCTGAGGAAATGGCCCGGCCATCACGGCCGCCAGTGGCTTCAGCAGAGGCACGATAAAGCACTTGTTCAATGGACATAAGCAATACTCCGTCTCGGTTTAAAATGAACTCAACAACAATTTATCGCACAAATGTTTTGCGCGCAAGTTATATTGATACAACTACGTAGTGCAGGATTTGCGAGCTTAAAGTGACGGTTTCAGGTGGCTGCGCAATTTGATTAACTGCCGTTTGAGTTCCATCAAATCAGGCAGGGGCTGACCGCTGGCCTCTACAATACAACCGGGAATGGCCCGGGCCTTATCCTTAAGCGCTCGACCCTGTGGGGTGAGATGGAGTTCAACCACCCGCTCATCATCGGTGCGGCGCTTGCGCGTTAGCAGCTTATCCGCTTCGAGCCTTTTTAGCAGCGGCGTCATTGACCCGGGATCTGTCAGCATCCGCTTGCTGATATGACTGACGGTAATGCCATCCTCTTCCCACAGCACAAGCATGGCCAGATACTGTGGATAGGTCAGGTTCAGTGCCTTTAGCAGCGGTTTGTAGGTTTTGGTCATCATCAGCGACGTGGAATACAGAGCAAAGCACAGCTGGTTATCCAGCAACAGCTCTGAACAGGAATCGTCGTTCGCCATCGGATGCTCCGGTAGTGAGGTAACAAGGCGGCCGCGCGTTTAATCAGCGCACAAATTAAGTGTACACAAGTTTATAACCAACCTGCATGGCGGTGAAGTAGCATTTGGTGATGGAGTGGAAGTATTGCTTTAAACCAAATCCGCGAGCAAAGATGGACCGCGATGTGGGCCCGGCAACAGCGCTGCAGGCGTCCAGAAAACGGCTAAGGCATGGCCAACACCTGGGTTGCCTCGAAATCCAGGTAGTTGGGATTGCGCTTGTCACCCATGCCGAAGCGCCCCGACATCCGGATGCGGGCGACTGTCGCGAGCGGCGTACCGGGAGCCGCCAGCCCGACAACGCCAGCCCGGTCAGAATCAGCAATCCACGCACTAAAGCAGTCACAGTCACTCTATTACATCCTCAATAAGCCCGAGCAGTCCAAACTGTCCAAGCGCAGCATTTTCTCATCGCTGCGTGCGAGCGCTCTCCCAACACTGAACCTACAAGGCGAAGCCTTCCAGATCAGTCATAGTTGAACCGCTCCGACAGAATCCGACGAGCGGGCGTGCCCCGCTTGATCAGGTGGCTCTCAACTACATCCATCATGACGTTCGGCCCGCACATCACAAAGGCCCAATCCCGGAAATCGCCCACAGCAAAAACGCGGTCAATCAATGGTCCATCGATGACGCCGATCTCTCCCTGCCAGCCCTCAGGCGGTTCAGACAGCACATACACGATGTTCTCCGCTCCCAGCGTCTCGTCTAGCTCCTTACGATAGGCGACCTGATCAATAATCCGGTTTCCGTAGATCAACTTCACCCTGCGGGGGTCACCGGTCAGGCGCAATTGCCTGAGTATGCTCAACAGGGGTGAGAGGCCAACCCCACCAGCGATAAGCGCAATACCGGGCTCCTGCCGGCCATCGACAGTGAGATTGCCATAAGGGCCGTCCAGATAGGCGACGGTGCCAGGCTCTATTTCGCCAATGGTTTGCGTGAAATCGCCGAGCTCCTTGATCATGAAAGAAACCTCCGGACCGGCCGCCGGCGCTGAGGCAATGGAAAACGGGTTTTCCTTCATCGAGAAAGGGCTGTGACCCACATTCAGCCAAACGAATTGCCCTGCCTGGTATTCGAGGCCATCGTGGCCGTCGGGCAACACCGTCACTTGCCACTGTTTAGGCGTTAACCGAACAACCTCCGTCACCCGCCAGGGGCGCGCTTTCTGCCGCCAGGGAACCACCAGGTACACCATCAGCAGCGAGCCAACCGCCACCCCCGTCATAACCAGCCACACCCAGGTCATCACCGGATGCGACCCGTAACGCCCGCCATATACCGTATGGTGCAGCAGCAAAACCGCAATCAGGAGCGCGCCCAGCCCATGCAAAAGGCGCCATGTCTCGTATCGGTAACCCAACTGGGCACGCCCTATCGCCATAACCACAAGACCTGTCAGCAGCAACCAGGCAACAATGCCTGGCACTAGCGCGAAGAAATCGGTCGTGAGGGTCAACTGGCGCGTTGGGTCCCATGGGCGCTGACCACCGGCCAGCGTTCCCTGGTAAAGAAACGGGTGCACCAACGCCAAGACCAGCGCGATGCGCGCCATGGTCTGGTGGAACCGCATGGTCACATCCATGCCCACGCCATTTGAAATGGCCTTGAAGCGGCCGGAGAGAATGAACTCCACGAGGATCATCGAAAAAGCGAGAATGCCAAGGGCTGAGGCCAGTTCCTGGTGGAACTGGCGCGGCGGCCCGCCGAGCCATACCGACAGAACTAACGGCAGGGTAACGGCAGCAAAGTAAGCAACGATCAGAACGAGCGGCTTCATCCCATCAGTCTTGTCCACATCCTCTGGCTACGCAATCTGCGCCTGCCGCAAGGCCCGGATCAGACCCGCCGCTCAATGGCCTTGAGCAACGAACTGAAGGCTTTCGAAAAACTGCGCTCAGCCAACCGATCCATCATCCGGCCGAGCAGTGGCACTCGCACATGCCCTTCGGAAATCCAGGTCACTCGAGTCTTTTCACCCTCAGCCTTTAAAACAAGCGCGCCCGTGCCGTTTTTCTCCTCTTTCCCTTCTTCAACCAGCACAGACTTGCTAACGCCGGGAAATCGATCATAGCGGGCATGATCTGCGATGGCCTCAAAGACCGTATTTATATCCATGTTGAGAAGCCTCTCAACGTGAATGCGAAACATAGCTACTCCTTATCATCAGGACTGATAGACGAGATACCCGTACGTCGCGTTAAAGAAATGGGTTTTCTAGATATCTGCTTATGAATTACCAGAACGCAATTGTGAAAATTGAGGGCGAACTTGCCATCCTGCTCTGCAACAGCTGCGGCATCAAGCTCGCAGAGGGCAGCAAACACGAGGACCGTGAGCACTACTGCACGATGTGCATGAGCGGCAACTGCAAAGCAAAATTCAAAAAAGAAAACTGAGAACGTAACTCAAAGTAAGGGGCATCCCAGTGCAAACCAATGCCAGCTGCGCAAGCCGGGTAAGAAATAGCCTGAAAACCCAGTTCATCGCCGATGCCCTGGCTATGCCCGTGCATTGGTTCTACAACCCGATGGATATCGAAAAAGCCTTTCCCGGGGGTATTCAGCGGTTCGAGGCTGCGCCGGAATTCCACCCATCGTCTATCATGTCGCTCCATTCCACCAGCCGCGGTGGCCGCCGTGCCCATCACCATGGCAAACCAGAGCCGCAGATTGTGGGAGACGTGATACTCAAAGGCCGTGCGCAATTCTGGAATGTACCAAACGTTCACTACCACCACGGTATGACTGCAGGCGAGAATACCCTCAATGCCCATTGCAGCCGCGTGCTCATGCGCTGCCTCGCGGAAGATAACGGGCACTATCGCTCACAAACCTTCCTCAAGGCCTACATCGGTTTTATGACCGCCGATCCTCCCCGCCACCCAGACACCTATGCCGAATCCTACCATCGCGGATTCTTTGCCAACCTTGAGAAAGGCCTGCCGCCAGAAAAATGCGGCATGGTCACCCACGACACCCCCTCGGTTGGCGGCCTGGTAACCATCGCACCGCTGGTATTTTCGGAACGCCTGCGGGGTGCGAGTGTTCCCGATATTCAAGCGCTTTGCCGGGAACACCTGGCGCTCACCCACCCGGATGAGGGCCTGATGCAAGTGTGCGACCGCTACGTAACGTTGCTGTGCGGCCTGATGGAAGGGCCAGGCGAAGACGGTATAAAGGCACTCCTTGAAGACGCCGCCAAAGGCGCAAGGGGACTGGATGTTGCCGCCTTTTCGAAACGAAACCTGCCAGACAACCAGGTAGTTGGCCGGATGTACTCGCCCGCATGTTACATCTCAGATTCCTGGCCGGTGGTACTGTACTTGGCCTACAAATACCGTAACGATCCATGGCTGGCATTGCGGGTGAACACCAACCTGGGCGGCGATAACGTGCATCGGGGTATGGTACTGGGAGCTCTGCTGGGGCTGACCAGTGATGGCGTGGCCAACCAGTGGTTTGATCAGCTGGTGAATCAGGAGGACATTGACCGGGAAATTACCGCGCTGATCGATTCAGCAAATGCTTAGAAAAACTCAACAACGCTCACATCGGCCACAAAGAACGGAAAATACTGGTCCGTACCAAAATGATTGCCAGCTTCCACATGTGTCGGCAAACGAAACCCGCCGAACGGGTATGGTCCGGGTCGCCGCCAAAGCGGGCAACAGGTAGCAACCCCATCAACCAGAACCGCGTCCACCGCTGGCTGTCAGAACCGGACAGCCGCATCAGGCCCCGCCGCGCACGCATTTTCCAGACAAATCCAGAAGGCATGGCCAACACCTGGGTTGCCTCAAAATCCAGATAATTGGGATTGCTCCTGTCACCCATGCCGAAACGCCCCGTCATCCGGATACGGGCGACCGTCGCAAGCGGCGTACCGGGTTCAATGGTATACAGAAAATAGCGCCGTGCCGGCTCGGGAAGATCGGCAACCATCTCGGCGGCAAAGACCGGGGACTGTGCGGGCTGCGCGCCCACCAGCTCGCGCATGGCTTTGCGGTCCGCCCGGTGGTCCAGCAGCCGCCAGGCCGACAGCACCAGCCCGGCCAGAATCAGTACCCCCAGTAAAATCACCGGATAACATCCTCAACCGGCCGCCGGAGAGAGCGCGGCATCTGCGGGCCGTGGCCAATCCGCACGATAAGGTCCGGGCGCCGGCCACCAATGCCAATGGCGCAGGCAAACTCCGGGCGCAGTGTCGCCACCTCCACCGGCTGGTTAATAAACGCCGTACGCAGGCCGAGGGCCGCAGCCTGCAGGGCCAGGCGCTGGTAACACCGGCCTGCCTCAATCCAGTGGGGAATGTCATCGGCCTCTGAATAGATGACGGCAATGGCGGAAGAACTGTCAATGTGCCGTCGATCCTTCTTGTTCTGATTGTTTGCAGAAAACGAGCCCTTCATCGCCAACAACCCAAGCCAGCGGGGCGCGGCCGGATTGCCCATAACAGGCCCGTACAACCCATCGCCGGAAAGCACCGCCTCCTTGCCGTTAAACCGAATCCAGGCTTTAAGTTCCCGAGCCCATTCAGGGTCTGCAAATTGGGCATCGTTGCCCTTGGCGACATAATCTGCGACCAGCGCCTTTTGATCGGCATCGGTCATCAGAAGCACCGACACGCCATCACCCTGCCCCGCTGCCTGAAGCTGCGCCAGCACTTCAGCCGCAAGTGGCACACCGTCGTACTCTGAACGGCTGCACTGGCGCAGGGTAATCGCCTCGAAAAGTGCAGACCGCACGGCCGTAGCCTCTTCAAAATCAATCACCACCCCGGATGTCGATACATCAAACTGGCAATACCCCTTTAATCCGACAGCTTGCGCTGCCAACAGCAAATTCTCAGCTGCACACCCCAGGCTGGCGTAAAGGTGGTGATCGTCTGGGTCCACCGCCGGGCAACGCCTGGACAGATCAGGCAACACCCGTATGCGGTTGGGTTCCAACTCGAATATCCAGGGCTGGGTATTGTGACTGGAGGCCGCCAAGGTGGCGTACCGCACCAACTCCCGATAGTCCTGAGGTGAGGCGCCAGGCGCACTGTGGCACCAGGTTTTGTTGACCCTATCTGAGTAGTTCATAGCGCCTCCAGCTCGAGTTCTTACAGCCCACCAACAGACATCCAAAACAAAAAGAAACCACCTACGAGAAGCACCACAGCACCATGAACCACCAGGTTCCTCCGGGTAGTTGGAGCCGGCTTTGGCGGGAAGCTGAAGTAATCCTCACCAAACAACCCAACGCCGCAGCTCTCACAGTAATTCTTCGAGTAAGAAACACGCAACGCAGATGGCTCAAACTTTTTTCGGCAGCTGTAACAACTGGGTTTAAACATGTCGGGTCCAGGTACGTTTAAGATTTAATGAGGTCAACCCGTTCATTGACCTGCCAATCATTGTCGGTGATGGCTACACCACCCTTGGCAGTGACCTGTACTGTGTCACTGAGGCCAATCCCCCACTCCCCAGGCAGGCGAAGACACAGGGGGAGGTGGAAAACCATGTTTTCCTCAAAGCGGCGGGTGAGACCGCGGGCGATGTAGCCGGTGCCTTCAACCCAGCTGGGAGGGAACTGCGCTCCTACGGAGTAGCCAAATACGCCAGAGAAAAAGACTCGATCCGCATAGGGTGCCAGGGCCGCCTCGGCAGCCTTTGCTGCATCATCAAAGGTATTACCCGGGCACATAGTTTCTTTCAGGGCGGTATAGAGGCTTTGGCAAACCTCCGCGATCTGGTGCATCTCAGTCGTGGCTCTGCCCGCTACAGCGGTGCGCATCATCGGTGCGGTATAGCGCTGATAAGCTGAACCAAATTCAAGGAAAACCGGATCCCCTGCCTTAATAACGGTGCGTTTATGATTGACGTGTATCACGCTGCTGCGCTGACCGCAGGTCACGATCGGCTGCAGGCTCATGAACTCGCTGCCCGCCGCGAGCAGTGCACGAGCACCCTCGGCAGCCACCTCATTGTCGGTGATGCCGGGCTCAATAATAGCTTCGGCAGCTCGTAGCCCGATTGCGGTGATGCGTGCGCTCTCGCGCAGGCAGTCCAGTTCGGCTTCGCTTTTCACCAGACGCTGACTATCCAGCAATGCGCCGCCATCATGGTGAAAGCGTGCCTTGCCCAGACAGTTTAATAGGGGTTGAATGATGGCGTAGCGCAAACCGGCAGAATTCGCATCCAGGCCTATGTGCTGGCAGGGTGACAGCAAGGCCAGCAAAGGCTCGATGACTTCACTGATATTCTCCCAGCGGTAACCAATGATTTCGTCCACCCTTGCGGTAACAACAGCCGGCCCGGTCTCAATCGACGGTACCTGCAGGACGATACGTTCCGCCGTGACCAGCAACGCGGTATGCACGGAGACCTCAAAGGTGTGATAGCCGGTCAGGTAGAAAATATCGGCAGGATCGGTCAACAGCAGGGCATCACGTCCGGCTTCAGTCATCAGGGCCCGGGTACGCGCCAAACGGAGACTTAATTCATCTGCCGGAAAGGGTAGCTCGCTGCCTTCCAGGGTGTCGGCTAAAGCCTGGCGGTAAGCGTGGAAATCCATAGTAGTCTCCAGAATCAATAAGGGACTACTTGAGTGTAGGCATAAAACGCCCTGCCCCTAAACCAGGATAATCGTTGAAAGGGCTTGAGGCCTCCCGAGGACTGCCAATTACACCATAAGTCTACCGAATACCCTTCGATTGCAGCCACTGGCTGATCTGCGCCTGATTCATCGCACCGCTCTGACGAGCCACTTCCCGGCCATTCTGGAACAGGATCATTGTGGGTATGCTGCGAATGCCAAACTGCCCGGCCGGTCCCGGTGACTGTTCGGTGTTCAGCTTTGCAAAGCGCACTTTACCCCGCCAGGCTTTCGCCGCCTGCTCGAACTGAGGCGCCATCGCCTTACAAGGCCCGCACCAACTGGCCCAGAAATCCACCACTACCGGCACATCGCTGCGCCCGGTGTGTGCCGCAAACGTCTGCTCCGTAAGATCCAGCACCTGGTCTGGCCAAAGTGCCTGTTTGCACGCGCCGCAGTTACCACCGGCGGACAGCTTGTCGGCCGGCACGCGATTCACTTTGTGGCAATGGGGACACACAAGATGTCGGATGTCAGTCATGATAGGTCGACCTATGATTGATCAGATGATTGAATTAATCGGGTCAAATGGCCGGAAATCAAGCGGCGAGCCGAGACCCTCTGCGCCTGCTGTAATTCACGCCAGAATGATTCGACTGATGGAATTGATGGAGAAACATGGAAGGTTATGCTCGGGAAGGCGATCAAACTACCGCCGAGCGAGTGGCCAAGGTAGTATTGGAACAACCTGCCCATGCCCCACAACAAGGAACAGGATGAGCAAACCTGGCATCATCAAACCCGAAATCCGATACCTCCTATACTTCGCAGTGTTCTGGGTTGTATTGCTCGCCGCTGTCACGCATTTTTTCGGCAGCTGGGACTCGCAACAAAGCAACCCCAACCAGCAGCTGGTTAGTCACACCCGCGGCAGCGTCACAGAGATTGAACTGCAAGCCAACCGCCAAGGCCACTATTTGGCAAACGGCACCATCAACAACCAGCGTGTCACCTTCATCCTGGATACCGGTGCCACAACCGTGGCCGTCTCAGAATCCCTCGCCCAAAAAGCAGGCCTCAGAAAGGGCCAGTCCGGCCTTGCGCATACCGCCGCTGGCACAGTCAATGTGTGGAGCACGACCATTCAGGAACTCCGCCTGGGCGATATGACATTCTACAATGTACCCGGCACCATCAACCCGGCCATGGATCCCGACATGGTGTTGTTGGGGATGAGCGTGCTTGGGCAGCTGAACTTCTCCCAGCAATCGGGCGTTCTAACTCTGAGCCAGGACAATCGTTGATAGGGGGTTAAGGCCCCCGGAAGACGTCTTCATATCGCTTTTCTCCTTCGGTCAGTCACTCGCGCACCCCTCATTTCCGCTACTATCAAAGTAAGCCAGTGCTAGAGACACAGCCGCTATGGGACTGTCGATACAACAATCGGAATTTACGCCGGAAGAATTTGACCGCTTTGCCGCCAAGGTGCGAACGGACCTTACCGCACTCACCCGCCTTCTGGATCGGCCCGGCTTTGGTGAGGGGGAATCTTCCATTGGTGCCGAGGTCGAGTTCTACATCGTAAACCCGGACCTGCGTGTTCAGCCGATCAACACGGAACTAGCCGCCAGCGTTCAGGATCCACAACTAACGGTTGAGCTCAACCGCTTCAATCTCGAATACAACCTCAGCCCCCAGGCCTTCAAGGGCGCCCCCTTTGCCAGAACCGAGCAGGAACTGCTCGAGGCCATGCAGCGAATCAACCGGCACGCCGCGCCATTGAATGGCCAACTGGTGCCCATCGGCATTCTACCCACGTTGCGCCAGTCCGATATGGGCGCAAAGGTGATGACAGACGAACCCCGCTACCATGCGCTATCCAACGCCTTGATCCAGCAACGGGGCGAGCCCTTCAGCATACATATCGGTGGCAACGACGTCATCGACCTGGAAGCGGACGACGTCACCATGGAAGGGGCGACCACCTCGTTCCAGCTGCACTGGCGCGTTCCAGCCGAGCGCTTTGCCGACTATTTCAACGCCGTGCAGCTGGTGACGCCCATTGCGCTGGCTCTGGCCAGCAATTCGCCCAGCCTGTTCGGCCACCACCTCTGGGACGAAACCCGTATCGCCCTGTTCAAGCAATCCGTCGACAGCCGCTCGCCCAACCACAGAACCTGGAAACACCCGCCAAGGGTTTATTACGGCAACGGTTGGGCACGCAGTGCCTGGGAGCTGTTTGCGGCCTCGGCCTCCTTGTATCCCCCCATCTTGCCATTGATGTCGGAAGAAGATCCGATGGCGGTTATTGACCGTGGAGAGGTACCTGAACTGGCCGAACTGCGACTGCACCATGGCACCACCTGGCCCTGGAACCGGGCCATTTTTGATCACACAGACGGCGGCCATCTGCGCATCGAGATTCGGTCCATGCCGGCCGGCCCAACCGCCGTAGATATGTGCGCGAACGGGCTGTTCGTGATCGGAGCGGCGTTGGCGGTACTCGAGGATATCCGGCAACTGACGTCGATACTTCCCTTTCACTACACCGAACACAATTTCTACCGTGCCGCCAAATACGGCATCGGTGCAGACATCATCTGGCCCCACAAACACCAGGTACAGTTACAGGACACCCCCCTGTTGAACGTTGCCCGTGACCTGTTACCGCGCGCCCGGGAAGCCTTGCAACGAACCGCCGTGGACGAGGCGGAGATCCACCGCCTGCTGGGAATCATCGAAGGCCGCATTCAAACTGGGATGACGGGCGCCCGATGGCAGCGCCAGGTCACCGAGTCTTTTTTCCGGTCCCAGACTCCCGACGAGGCGTTCAAGAGTATGCTGTCTCGTTACATGGCCAATCAGAAGAAAAACACACCACTGCACGAATGGACCTTGTCACCATGAGCCGCTCCAACACCCTGGATTATCTCAACAACCCCTCACCCCAAACCCTGGGCCGCTCGCCCCTGGAGTGGCTGGACCGGCTGCAACGGCCCACGGTGGTTCGCGTTGCTGGCCGCGACCCTTCCAGAACCCGGGCCATGGCAACCCTGCTTCACGGCAACGAACCCTCAGGGCTGTTCGCGATTCACCGATGGCTGCTGGAGCAGCACACCCCGGAGGTCAACCTGCTGTTCCTTCTGGGCGGCGTCCACCCCGCGAAAATCCCGCCGGTATTGTCACTGCGCCAAGTGCCAGGCGGCCGTGACCTGAACCGGTGCTTCAAAGAACCGTTTGAAGGAGAGGAAGGCGCCATTGCCCAGGCTATGCTGGCCGAGCTTCAGACCGCCAACCCCGAGTGCCTGCTGGATGTGCACAACACCTCCGGCACCGGCCCTGCCTTCGCCGTGACCATCACCAACGACGCCGCCCACCAGGCGCTGGCGTCGCTCTTTACCGACCGACTGATCATGACGGATCTTCGCCTGGGGGCACTGATGGAGTATTCCGAACAGGAAGTGCCCACCGTCACCATCGAGTGTGGCGGTGCTCAGGATGATCACGCGCACCAACTGGCGTACGAAGGGCTGGTTCGGTATGCCTCGCAATCTGACGTGCTGTCGCTGGAAAAAGCGGAATGGAACGTTGCGGTGCTGCGAAACCCGATTCGAGTGGAGTTGGCGCCCGATGCGACCATCGAGTACCGTTCAACGCCCAGTGGGCAGGCAGACCTGACGTTTCCACCCGATTTCGAACACCGCAATTTCGGGATTGTGTCGCCGGATGAGCCACTTGGATGGGTGGGGCAAAAAGGCCTGGACGTGCTCACGGCGATCAGCCACAACCGCACCGAGAACATGGAGCAGGTACTGAAAGTCAGGGATGGGCAAATCTACCCTGCCCAGGCCCTCAAGGCCTTCATGATCACCACCAACCCGTTGATTGCGAAGAGCGATTGTCTGTTCTATGCCGTCAAAGCAACGGGCGAACCCATTTTTTAGACCCTGGCGAGCCGCTTCTAATCGTAGATGGCCCGCTCTCTCGCGTCTCGTTTTCGATCCGGGTCTTCCTGGCTTGGTGTGGCTGAAATGACATCGAGGTAATCGGCGGGAACGCCGATTTCTTTCGCACCAACAACGACGTGATTCAAATACCAGGAGTGAGGCAGCAAAGATGGATCCGTTGACGTTGCACAGTAGGTAAAAGCATCAAGGGAATTCCCGAGAGCATCCGTAACCGTGACCCGCTTTTCATCGTAACCGAAGCCCAAACCCTCAGCCTTGTCCAGCGGACCTTTCTCGCTGCGCGGTATCTCAAACAGTGCGCCAATGACGACGTCCTCCGGATTTCCGGTAAACAGTGCGTCGCATTTTGCGGATTGGTCTTTCCTGCTCCACTTGTGAAACCGAAGGGAATGCTCAACCAGCGTGAACATACCGATTCGCTCCGCGCTTGGAACCCTCGCTCTTAATCTGAGGAGTGACATATTCGATCCGTAAGCAAAATACTTCATGCTGCCTCCGTATCTGCGCTGTTCACTCTGGGACCTGGAGTCATAATCTTAGCAAAACCGGGGCAGGTCTATTTTTTCGATCTCATCCATGAATTTGTTACCGCCGGTCCGGGAAAACGAAACTGTCCCGGCTTTCGCTACACCGACCATCAGCATGGAGCTACACTGGATTCCCACCTGACAATGGCTCTTCCGAAATCAAACATGCGATGTTTTGCTCTACTGACAGTACTCCTGCTAACAGGCTGCACTTCGACCAACCATGTACCTTCCTCCGGTACCGAGTTCTCCCTTGATGACTGCACGCCCTTCCTGAACTGTGTATCCAGCACCTCATCAGTGAGCCTCTATTACGTGAAACCCATTCAGCTGTCTGCGCCCCTGGATCAGCCGACATGGGACACCGTTAAAGCTGTCGCCACTGAAATGCCGCGCGCCAGGCTCAATGATTCGCGCTTTGGCTATCTGGACATGACCTTTCATAGCGACCTGCTCCACTTTCCCGACTACTTCGAGGTTCTGGTGAGCCCGGACCGCCGCAGTCTGGATATCCGATCCCAGTCGCTGTTCGGCTTTTATGATCTGGGAGTTAACCGGCGGCGCGTGGAGCGCTTCAGGCACAATCTGGTTGAGCGTGGTGTTGCCAGTGGTAATAGCCAGGCTCTAAAAAGCGCTGACTGAGGGAAAGACAGGCACAATTACCCAAGATTATCTTGGCATCAGCGCCTCCCTGCTCTGGAACCACAGAAGCCTTTCGGTGTGCTGGCAGTAATTATTAACCGATGTGAGGAGAGCATTGGTAGTCGCTCAAATTAGCTCTGAGCCATCCGATAAGCCACGAAGAAAGATCTGCCCCTTTTTTCCGGTTTCGGTTTCGGTTTCGGTTTCCCGGTCATAATCTGTTCTAGTTCTCTTGATTTGTAGCCAACATTAGTGAGAAAGTATGGATTCAGTTTAATCCGCGAGCCGGAAACCAATCTTTAAGTCCAGACAACGCACCCAAGACAGGTTTTCGGCACTCTCAAAATTGCCGGAAATGTTAGCTTGAGATTTTAATATAACGTTCTACAGTTTCCGATATTGAGCACTTAACACTCGGATTAACGCTTTTTGAGAACGATCAAAACGGGATTCCGTAGCGCAAGAATGTTTTCTTCGATCTTACAATTAACTCAAATGGACAAAGAATTAAGTGGGCAAAGAAACTAAAATACAATTAGATACAAAGCACGGCAAATTAATAACCTATACCCACACTCTTAATAATGAAACGTGCGTGGTTATTAAAAGCGAAACACTCCCAAGGTCACCATTTCTGAGAATCCATTCGTCTTGCTTATTTAGCGAAAGTTTCCATGCCACGGATTGTGATTGCGCGAGTCAACTAGATGCAGCTCTTGAATACATTAAAAAAAATGGTGGAATCATTATATATCTATATCAAGAGGGAAGAGGAATAGGGATCAGCGAAAAAGTAAAATCAATATACCTAGAGCAAACCAAGGCATTAAATACAGCTGAAGCATTCTCTGAATTGGGACATCAACAGGACCCTAGAAACTATGCAATAGCAATCGATGTTCTAAAAACAGAAAATATACAAATAGTAACAATTGCGACCAACAACCCCAACAAGGTGAAAGCACTTCGTGATAGCGGAATCATTGTAGAAAGTCGTATAAATCTAGACATCGAAAAAAATGAAACCATGGCCAAGTATCTGGAAACCAAAACCGAGGCACTGGGCCACTATGAAAAAGATTGAAGATCTTCTATCAAAAGAGCTATTTAAGATTGATCCAATTTCATGCATGGAGCATGCTAAGGTACTGAGGACGTACACCCGCCCAATTGAAGCGCTACCTTGGTCTTCGGAAGACAAACCGGATCAACTCATCTTCAAAGTAGCATTTATTTCTGTATGCCATCAATTCAACTGGGACTTCCTTCAATCGCAGATTGCTGAAGACTTATTTAAAAACCGTGAAAATATTCTTGAGCGTTTGCAAGTAATTACTGCGGCAGATGTTAGTGATCTTCTGAAAGATTACCCCAAACAACAGCGAGTAAGAGCAAAAGAACGAGCAAAGCTTCTTAGAGATATAGGGACACAAATAAAGAATATTTTTGGCGACAAATTCAATTTTTATCAGGAGATCTCAAAAACTAAATTTTCTGATGGGTCGTTTCATAAAACTTTTGACACCTTTATCGCCTATTCTGAAGATCCTTTGAGAAAAAAAACCAATATATTGAGTCACGAGCTTGTCAAGGAATCTATTATCAGATTTGAAGACGAAGAATTCGTGAAACCCGCCATTGACTACCATATCATGAGGGTATATCTCAGAACTGGCAGGGTGGTTCCAACGGATCCTGCAATATTTCAACAACTCGGGAAAACGCCGAACCCGAGAGGAACACTGGTAAGAATACTGCGTGAGTCAGTTTCTGAAGCCGAGGAGCTCACAGCGTTTTACGCAGGAATAAACGTTGCGGACCTAAACTACATCGAATGGCAAGTCGCTCGCTCTATTTGCACAAATATCAATCCAGGATGCACTGCAACGGTCATAGGCGTACCTGACGATGTAAAAAAACTATGTAGCCAAGGTTGCCCTTACAATTCGTTTTGCACGGCTTTTAACTTTGACAAAAGGTTCATTGAGTTAGAGGAGCCAAAGTTCATAAGTAGAATGTATTAATTTTAAATTGAAAAAATCAAAACATCTTCAGTATGTTCTTTTTTACCTTCTTTTCCCTTCCTACCTTTTCCCAGGTTATTTATATTTATTTTCACTGACTCGCGCCGTACAACTTGAGATTCAACCCCCAGGTAAGCCAACATTTCAACCGTGATATCACTCACAGGTATAAACAAATCTTTATAGGTATTGTTCTGAAGAACAAGAATTCCATTTGCTTCTTCCGACAAAACAAACTTCACCCTTTCAAGAAATAAGAACAGCGACCTAAAATACTGAACATAAGTCCATATATAATATGACCCACTAGCATAACTTTCATGACTCTTTATCGATTCTAAAATATGATTGCATGTTACACCCCACTTATCCTCGCTCGGAGATTTATTTACTATCTTAGGGGTACCAATCATCCTTCGGCGAGCCCCTTCGATATCAATTGGAACAAATCCCGAGAGAACAAGTAAATTTGGCAAATGCTTAATTATGTAATCTAATCTTGTGAGATACGGTGGCGAAGTAATAATAAAATCAGCACGAACTCCCAGTAATTCTGTCGTCAAATCTTCAACGCTGGCGTTAAATATTTTTATATTTCTTTTAATTGCATAGGCTTGCAAATCTGACAAATCAGACATGATCACTTCCGACGTCGTTTGAGCTGGACCCATGATGCTATTTACGACATCCATTTCACCATCTTTAGCCTTCCGATACCAAGTCGGGTTTGACCCTCTTACAACCTTGGCCGAACTCTCCGCTGCTATACACAAAGAAGTGAGGGCTACAACCTCCGAATCGTACACCCCCTTCTCATCCTGCAGAATCGCGTCTAAATAACTTTTAGATCCATTTAACTTAATACTTTCTTTAATACTGCCAATCACTTTAGCGGCATAATCAATACACGACTCTGAGAAAAATCGGTAAGTTTCTTCGCAAAAATCAACATCATCGCTATAAACCGATCTTGGAGAGTTCAAAATCTGCCGCACTTTATCTTTATCAAAATCTAGTGCAACTTTGCATCGGGACAACAAACAAGCAAATGGATCAAGATCAACACCAATAGCTGGCAGTCCCTTTTTTAGGCAGCTAACAAGCGTGGTTCCTGAACCAACGAAAGGATCCAAAATAACCGAATCATCCTGCAGCCCCATTGCATCTATACTTTTATTTACGAATTCTTCAGAAAAAGATGCATAGAACTTAGTCCAACCATGAACACCAAGCTTATCCTTAGCTTTGATCTTTGCGGTGGGTAACAATCCTAATTGACTGTCCTCTGCTAACAAGCTTAACTGTTTAGCTCTCATTGCGCATGTCATCTCAAAAAAACAGCGGAATACCATTAAACGAATAGCCTCAAACTATAGCACAATCCTACAAAATGCGCTATCTTCCTTGAAAGTTCCAGATTTGGATAAACGATGTACTTTACAGACAAAGAGCTCCACACCATCAGCGGCACCGTAATATCTGAGTGTAACCACCCAGATCACGCCTTCGACGCAGACAAACAAATTAAAACTTGTTCAATTGATATTCGAGTTTCCAATATATTTTGGATACCAAAAAGGCAGAGAAATAGCTTCGATTTAGGAAGAAGAAATATCTTTGAGGTATCCCCCAGAAGGATGTGGAAGAAAATTGTTTTGTCTAACAACGAATCAATCACTTTAAAGCCTGGTCAAATGATACTTGGTCGGACCTATGAAAAAATTTCGATCCCAAAGGAGAATGTAGGCAAGCTCACAACTAGAAGCTCATTTGCAAGACTTGGTTTATGGACGGCGGGAAATTGCGATTTAGTAAACCCTGGATATTCTGGACATGTCCCACTGGAACTAATGAATACCTCGCCTAACAAAATTGTGATTCACCCGTATCTTCCTTTAAGTCAATTATTCATAATGAGACTAGATGGAGAACTTGGAAACTCTTATGACAGTGAGCTATTAAATAGCAAATATGTTGATGATGACGGGGGTCCATCTGTTTGGTGGCGAGACGAACTAGTTCAAAAGATATCTAGGCATATTACGTCCAACGCCCTTGCAAAACCGGTTCTTGAAAGACTTCAAAAAGAAGTTCATCAACTCGATGATAGATGCTTATTCAGGCTCGATAGATTTGTAGACTCAAAAACGTTTTCAAATTCTGACGACTTGTTGAGCCAGTTTGCTAGATCAGAGAGAGCTCGATTTAGCTTATATAAACTTCGGCGTAAATTCTTTCTTTGGGCATTCCCAGCAGCCTTAGCCTCACTCGTCTTACCTGAACTCTTACAGCCGCTTAGTAAAACCATAAGCTTGCTAAAAGACTACGACGCCTCACTTTATTTTAGAATAGTGATAACAATCATTCTTGCTTTTCCGGCTGCATATTATTTTTTCAGCAAAAAAGTGCGTTTTTTTCTTGATGAAAATGACAGGCAACAAGATGCTGATTAGGGATCAATTCTCGATCCCTAATAGGTGATTCAACCCCATATTTAAGCTCATTAACATATGGTTTCTAAGCAATTGAATCAAACTTTCAGATGTTTTCGGATCAACTCATCATACAACTCTCCAATCCCCCCCTCAGCAACCCGCCTCCCCCGATCCAGAATCGCAAACCGATCCGCATACTTCCGCGCAAACGGCAACTTCTGCTCAACCAGCAACACTGTCAACCCATCTTCCTCAATAAGCCGGCGGATCACTTCTCCGATTTGAGCTACGATGTTCGGCTGAATCCCCTCCCCCGGCTCATCCAGAATCAGCAGCCTGGGCTCGATCACCAGCGCCCGGCCAATGGCCAGTTGCTGTTGCTGCCCACCAGACAGGTCACCCCCTCTGCGGTGTTTCATTTCCTTCAACACCGGAAACAGCTCATACACCCGCTCCGGTATCTTCTTGCTGCCGTCCTTGCGCACGGCCAAACCCGTGCGCAGGTTTTCTTCCACGGTCAGCAGCGGGAATATCTGCCTTCCCTGGGGCACGTAGCCGATGCCGAGGCGTGAGCGGTCTTCCACTTTCTTTTTGGTGAGCTCCACATCCCCGGCAAATTCAATGCTGCCGCTTTTGGTGGTTTCCTCGCCCATGATGCATTTCATCAGGGTGGTTTTGCCCACGCCGTTGCGGCCCATTACGCAGGTGCACTGGCCCTGGGGGATGTCCAGGTCCAGGTCCCGGAGGGTGTGGCTTTCGCCGTAGTATTGGTTGAGCTTCTGGATCTTGAGCATTACGCCTCCTCCCCCAGGTATACCTTGATCACTTCCGGGTCGTTGGAGACCTGGTCCATGGTGCCTTCGGCCAGCACGCTGCCCTGGTGCAGCACGGTTACCTGGCGGGCGATGGAACGCACGAAGCCCATGTCGTGCTCTACCACCACTACAGACTGTTTGCCGGCGAGGCTGGTGAGCAATTCGGCGGTGCGTTCCATTTCCTGTTCAGTCATGCCGGCTACGGGTTCGTCCACCAGCAGCAGTCGGGGCTTCTGCATTAGCAGCATGCCGATTTCCAGCCACTGTTTCTGGCCGTGGGAGAGGATGCCGGCGGGTTTGTCGCGCAGGGTTTTCAGTTTGATCATCTCCAGCACTTCGTCGATGCGGTCCCGGTATTCGGGTTTCATGATGGCGGTCAGGGTTGGGAATATGCGTTTGTCGGCGGCCATGGCCAGTTCCAGGTTTTCAAACACGGTGAGGGCTTCAAACACCGTGGGTTTCTGGAACTTGCGGCCGATGCCCAGGCTGGCGATGTCCGGCTCGTTCATGGTCAGCAGGTTGTGGCGGCTGCCGAACCACACGGAGCCGGTATCGGGCCGGGTTTTACCGGTGATGATGTCCATCATGGTGGTTTTGCCCGCGCCGTTGGGGCCGATAATGCAGCGCAGCTCGCCGTCGTCGATTGTCAGGTTCAGGTTGTTGATGGCCTTAAAGCCGTCAAAGCTCACGTTGACGTCTTCCAGGTACAGGATCGGGCCGTGGCGCACGTCCACCGGGGAGGCGGCGGGGGCCAGGAATTCGAATACCCGGTCGCGGTTGGCCAGTTGTTCGAACATGCTCATGCGGTGGCCTCCTGCCCGGTGGTGGTGTCGTCGTCTTTGGCTTTTCGGCGTTTTTGCAGCAGGCCGGCAATGCCTTTGGGCAGGAACACGGTCACCAGCACAAACAGCGCGCCCAGGGCGAACAGCCAGGCATCCGGCATCACGCCGGTGAACACGGTTTTGGCGTAGTTCACCAGGATGGCGCCAATCACGGCTCCGTACAGCGTTGCGCGGCCGCCCAGGGCCACCCATACCACGATTTCGATGGAGAACAGCGGCGAGAATTCGCTGGGGTTGATAATGCCCACTTGCGGCACGTACAGGGCCCCGGCCACGCCCGCCAGCATGGCGGACACCACAAACACGAACAGCTGCACCCGTTCTACCCGGTAACCCAGGAAGCGGGTGCGGGCTTCGGCGTCCCGGCAGGCCACGCTTACCCGGCCCAGTTTGCTGGTGACAATGCCCCGGCAGATCACATAGCCAATGGCCAGGGCGATGCCGGTGGCGATGAACAGCCCCAGCCGGGTGGCGTCGCTGCGCAGGTTAAAGCCGAGTATGTCGCGGAAGTCGGTCAGGCCGTTGTTGCCGCCAAAGCCCATTTCGTTGCGGAAGAAGGCCAGCATCAGGGCGAAGGTAAGCGCCTGGGTGATGATGGACAGGTACACCCCGGTTACCCGGGAGCGGAAGGCCAGGAAGCCGAACACGAGCGCCAGAAGGCCCGGGGCCAGCAGCACCATGATGAAGGCAAACCAGGCCATGTCGAAGCCCTGCCAGTACCAGGGCAGCGTGTCCCAGTTCAGGAACACCATGAAGTCTGGCAGTACCGGGTCGCCGTACACGCCCCGGTCGCCGATCTGGCGCATCAGGTACATGCCCATGGCGTAGCCGCCCAGCGCAAAGAAGGCGCCGTGGCCCAGGCTGAGAATGCCCAGGTAACCCCACACCAGGTCTACCGCCACCGCCAACAAGGCGTAGCACAGGTATTTACCCAGCAGGGTGACCGTGTAGGCACTTACGTGCAGGGCGCTGTCCTGTGGCATGAACAGGTGCAAAAAGGTGACCACTATGAGGGCGCCGAACAGCACGCCCAGGAAGATCTGGGTGGAACGCTCCTGCAGGGGCCGGAGCAGCCAGGTTTGTGATGACGCCATAACTCAGCCCTCCGCCGCTCGGCCTTTCTGGGGAAAGAGTCCCCGCGGCCGTTTCTGAATGAACAGGATGATCAGTACCAGCACCATGATCTTGGCCAATACCGCGCCAGCCCAGGGTTCCAGAATCTGGTTGATGGTGCCCAGGGTGAGCCCGGCCACTAAGGTGCCCCAGAGGTTACCCACGCCGCCGAACACCACCACCATGAACGAATCGATGATGTAGTTCTGGCCCAGGTTGGGGCCTACGTTGGTGATCTGTGACAACGCCACACCGGCCAGCCCGGCCACGCCGGAGCCCAGGGCAAAGGTCATGATGTCCACCTTGGTGGCTTTGATGCCCATGGAGCGGGCCATGGCGCGGTTCTGGGTAACGGCGCGCACTTCCAGCCCCAGGCGGGTTCTGCGCATGATCAGCATCAGCCCGGCGAACACCACCAGGGCAAAGCCAATCACGTACAGGCGGTTAAGGGTGAGGGACAATGCCTCGTTGATCATGATGGAGCCGCTCATCCATTCCGGGGTAACCACGGTGCGGTTAAGCGGGGAAATCACCGTGCGCACCAGTTGCTGCAAAATCAGGCTGATGCCAAAGGTGGCCAGCAGGGTTTCCAGCGGGCGGCCTTTGAGGTGTTGGATGACACTGCGCTCGATGATGATGCCCGCCAGCGCCGCCACCATGAAGCCGGCGGGGATGGACAGAATCAGCGCCAGGCCCGGTTGGCCGGGAAACAGTTGCTGCATGCCCCAGGTGGTGTAGGCACCCAGCATGATCAGTTCACCATGGGCCATGTTGATTACGCCCATCACCCCGAAGGTGATGGCCAGGCCGATGGCGGCCAGTACCAGTACGGAGCCGAGGGAGAGGCCGAAGTACAGGGTCTCAGCGGCTTTGTTCAGTTTCAGTTTCTGCTCGATGCTCGCCAGGGCTTTTTCGGCGGCCGCGGCGATGGCCGGGTCGTCACTGCTGGCCGCATTATTCAAAGCAGCCCGCACACGGGCGTTCAGGCTGCCGGAAAGTTGTTCGATGGCGTTGATGTCGCCTTGTTCCAGTTGGTGGATGGCCAGGGCGTTAGCCAACAAATCGCGCACCCGGTCGTTTTCTTCCACCTCAAGCCGTTCTTCAATCAACGGCGCGGTTACCGCATCCACCCGGCCCAGCAAATGGCGGGCGGCGGCGCGGCGGGTGCGGTGGTCGGCTACCGTCAGGTCTACCACCGAGAGAATGCCTTCCACCTGGCTGCGCAGGGCGTTGTTCACCCGAATGCTGTCCAGCTCCCGGCGAGACATCTCACCCATGCTGTCACCGGTCACGGCGCTGGCCACTTGCCAGTTGCGCCCGGTGTTGTTGGTGACCAGCACCACGTAGCCGGAAGATTTTACGGTGGCGAGCTTGCCGCCGGCAAAGGCTTCCAGCCAGCTGCGGGCCCGTTCGTCGCCGCTTTCTGCAATCTGTTTCAGTACCTTGCTTTTCTCGGCGTTGTTGGCTTCTGCGAGCCGTTGCAACAGCGTTTGGGCGGTGTCGTCCTGCACCTGTGCAGTGGCCACCGCCGGCCCCAGGGCCAGGCACCAGGCCAAAGCGAGCCCGGCGAGCAGTCGGATGATGCTCATGGTTCATTCCTGTTGGCGTTGAAATGAGGGTGGAAAAGCCGGGCAGGCACGCTAACCTGCCCGGTTGGGTCGCTTAGTTGGAAGCCACTTCCGCAGAGCCACCGCACTTGCCAGTCACCACGTTGAAGTTGCCGCAACGCAGCGGGGCGCGCCAGTCACTGATCAGGTCTTTGGAACCCGGCAGGAAGTCAGACCAGGCATCGCCAGCCACGGTAGACGGCGTTTCCCAGACCACGGAGAACTGGCCGTTGTCCTGGATCTCGCCAATCAGCACCGGCTTGGTGATGTGGTGGTTGGGCATCATGGTGGCAATGCCGCCGGTGAGGTTGGGCACGGCTACGCCGATGATCGCGTCTTTGATGGCGTCGACATCGGTGGTGCCGGCTTTCTTCACTGCCTCAACGTACATGTTGAAGCCGATGTAGTGGGCTTCCATGGGGTCGTTGGTGACGGCTTTTTCGTCGCCCTTGAACTCTACCCAAGCGTCGATGAAGTCGTAGTTGGCTTCGTTATCCACGCTCATGAAGTAGTTCCAGGCAGCCAGGTGGCCCACCAGCGGTGCGGTGTCGATGCCGGAAAGCTCCTGCTCACCCACCGAGAAAGCCACCACCGGGATGTCGGAGGCCGACACACCCTGGTTACCCAGTTCCCGGTAGAAAGGCACGTTGGCATCGCCGTTGATGGTGGAAACCACGGCGGTTTTCTTGCCGGCGCTGCCAAAGCTCTTGATATCGGAAACGATGGACTGCCAGTCGGAATGCCCAAACGGGGTGTAGTTGATCATGATGTCCGCATCCGCCACGCCCTGGTCTTTCAGGTAGGTTTCCAGGATGCGGTTGGTGGTGCGCGGGTAAACGTAATCGGTGCCCGCCAGAACCCAGCGCTCAACGCCCAGGTCGTTCTTCAGGTAATCCACCGCCGGAATGGCCTGCTGGTTGGGCGCCGCGCCGGTGTAGAAGACGTTTTCAGAAGATTCCTCACCCTCGTACTGCACCGGGTAGAACAGCAGGCCGTTCAGCTCTTCCACCACCGGCAGCACGGATTTACGGGACACCGAGGTCCAGTTTCCGAAAATCACGTCTACTTTTTCTTTCTCCAGCAGTTCCCGGGCCCGCTCAGCGAACAGCGGCCAGTTGGAGGCGGGGTCTACCACTACCGGCTCCAGCTTGCGGCCCAGTACACCGCCTTCGGCGTTCTGCTTTTCGATCAGCATCAGCATGGTGTCTTTCAGTGCGGTTTCACTGATCGCCATGGTGCCGGAGAGGGAATGCAAAATGCCCACTTTGATGGGGTCTTCCGCCGCCATGGCGTGGAAGGAGACAGACAGTGCCAGTGCAGACAGGCCCATTTTCACGTGTTTTTTGATGCTCATGTTGTGCGTCCTTTTCGTTGGGTTATGAGTCGTCAAACGCAACGGGGTGATTGCATCTGCCGTTCCAACTCCTACAAAAAGCACGAGAAACCAACAAGTTATCTAGTATACAAGCTATCCAAAGGCTGCCAGGGCCGGTGATTTACCCGGATTGAGGCCTGATTTTGGTGCCTTCTGGCGCGTTTCTGCGCCTTACTGGTGCATGCCGGTTTTGCCCAACTATCATGCAAAAACCATTAACCAACTGTTTTTATTGAAATAGTGACGTTTATCCGGTGTCTGGCACGCAGCTTGCCATTGCTCATGTATACAAGTTTGACCACACATGAGGACAACATCCCATGCCAACCACCCTTGGATGGACGATCGCAGACTGGCAACAGGCCTATAGAGAAGGCGCAGAGCCGGAAGCCCTGATCAGCAAACTGCTGGATTACCTGAAAGGTGACGACAACGCCTGGATCTCCCGGTTGGGCGCAGACGGCTTCCACCAGGCCATGGCCGAACTGGCAGACCAGCTGGAAACCGTTGACGGTGATCTGGAGCAGTTACCGCTTTATGGCATTCCGTTCGCGGTGAAAGACAACATTGATGCCGCCGGCTTTGAAACCACCGCCGCCTGCCCGGCCTTTGCCTACACCCCCGAACAAGACGCCACCGTGGTGCGCAAACTGAAAGCCGCCGGCGCCGTGGTGATTGGCAAAACCAATCTGGACCAGTTCGCCACCGGGCTGGTGGGCACCCGGTCGCCCTATGGTGCGGTACCCAACAGTGTTAACCCGAAGGTGATCAGCGGCGGTTCCAGCTCTGGTTCTGCCTCTGTGGTGGCACGGGGCCTGGTGCCCTTTGCCCTGGGCACAGACACCGCCGGCTCCGGCCGGGTGCCCGCCGGCCTGAACAACCTGGTGGGGCTGAAACCCACCAAAGGCCTGTTCAGCATTAACGGTGTGGTGCCAGCCTGCCGGTCGCTGGATTGCGTTTCGGTGTTCGGGCTGACCATTGCCGATGCCGCACTGGTGGCTGAGGTGATGGCGGGCTTTGATAAAGCCGATGCGTTTTCCCGGAAAGCGCCCAGCGCCCTGCCCCTGGATGCCCCCGCCATTCGCCGCCCCGGCCCGGTGCAGCGTTTGGCCATTCCCGAACACCCCGAGTTCTTTGGTGACCAGCAGGCGGAAGCGGCCTGGAATACCACGCTGAGCCAATGGCGCCAGCGGGATACCGCTGGCGTTGAACTGGTGCCGCTGGATTTCAGCCCGCTGCTGGAGTTGGCTGCCCTGCTTTATGAAGGCCCCTGGGTAGCCGAGCGCCACGCGGCCGTCAAAGGGTTTATGGCAGGCCACGCCGGCGATATGAACGAGACAGTGCGTTCGATAATCAGCAAAGCCGAACACTTCACCGCCACCGACACCTTCAACGCCCAGTACCGCAAGGAAGAGTTGCTGCGGCAGATCGATAGCCTCCTGGCAGAAGTGGATGGCCTGCTGGTGCCCACTGCCCCGATCGCGCCCACCATTGAAGCCGTGAATGCCGACCCGGTATCACTGAACAGCCAGCTGGGCACTTACACCAATTTCGTGAACCTGGCGGATTTGTGCGCCCTGGCGGTGCCCGCCGGCTTCCGGGACGACGGCCTGCCCTTTGGCGTGACCTTGATAAGCGGTGCCTGGAAAGACCGGGAACTGCAAACCCTGGCCAGCCAGTGGCTGAACGCTCACCCAACACCCCTGGGCGCCACAGACAAAGCCCGACCGGAGGAAGTGGTTACTTACCAACCGGCCGTTCCGACCATTCAGGTGGCGGTAGTCGGCGCCCATTTGTCTGGTATGCCCCTGAACACCCAGCTCACCGAACGCAAGGCCCGGCTGCTGGAGCAAACCACCACCACCCCCAACTACCGCCTGTACGCCCTGCCCAACACCACTCCGCCCAAACCGGGCCTGAAGCGAGTGGAAGAAGACGGCGCGCAGATTGTGCTGGAAGTCTGGGAAATGGCCGCCTCGGAATTCGGCTCCTTCGTCGACCTGATCCCCGCCCCCCTTGGCATCGGCAATGTTGAGCTGGCCGATGGCCGATGGGTAAACGGCTTTATCTGCGAAGGCTACGGTTTCACCGGCGCCAGAGACGTCACCGAATTCGGCGGCTGGCGAGCTTTCATTAAATCCAGGGCCTGATCCACCTACTCCGGAGACCAAACAACATGTTCAAGAAAGTCCTGATCGCCAACCGAGGCGAAATCGCCGTTCGCACCATTCGCACCCTGAAAGCCATGGGCATCGGCAGCGTGGCGGTTCACTCCCATGAAGACCGCCACAGCCTGCACGTCACCACCGCCGATGAAGCCGTGGCGCTGGTGGGCAAAGGCGCCAGCGAAACCTACCTGGACAAGGCCCAGATTCTGGCGGCGGCCAAGCAAACCGGCGCGGAAGCCATCATTCCCGGTTACGGCTTTTTGTCCGAGAACGCCGACTTCGCCGAAACCTGCGAGGCCGAAGGCATTGTGTTCATCGGCCCCACCCCGGAACAGATGCGCGAATTCGGCCTGAAACACCGGGCCCGGGAACTGGCAGAAGCCGCCGGCGTACCCCTGGCCCCGGGCAGCGGCCTGCTGGAAACCCTGGACGAAGCCCTGCAAACCGCCGAGCGCCTGGGCTACCCGGTAATGTTGAAAAGCACCGCCGGCGGTGGCGGCATCGGCCTGACACGCTGCAACAGCGAAAACGAACTGCGGGATGCCTTTGAAACCGTGCGCCGCCAGGGCCAGAGCTTTTTTAACGACAGCGGCGTGTTCCTGGAACGCTTCATCGCCCGGGCTCGCCATGTGGAAGTGCAGATGTTCGGCGATGGCCAGGGCAATGTGGTGGCCCTGGGCGAACGGGATTGCTCCCTGCAGCGGCGCAACCAGAAGGTGGTGGAGGAAACCCCGGCGCCGAACCTGCCGGCCGCTACTCGCCAGGCCATGCTGGATGCCGCCGTCTCCCTCGGGCAGTCGGTGAATTACCGCTCTGCCGGTACCGTGGAATACATTTACGACGCCGACCGGGACGAATTCTATTTCCTGGAAGTGAACACCCGCTTACAGGTTGAGCACCCGGTGACCGAGTCTGTCACCGGCCTGGACCTGATCGAATGGATGCTGAAAATCGCCGCCGGCGAAAGCCCGGATCTGGCCAGCTTCCAGCCGGAACTGAACGGCGCCTCCATGGAAGTGCGCATCTACGCGGAAGACCCGCTGAAAGATTTCCAGCCCTCCCCCGGTGAACTGACCGATGTGTACTGGCCGGAACACGGCGTGCGGGTGGATACCTGGGTGGAGAATGGCAGTGAGGTATCCGCCCACTACGACCCGATGATCGCCAAGCTGATTGTGCACGGCACCAACCGGGCCGACGCACTGGCCAAACTGCGCCAGGCGCTTGCGGAAACCCGGCTGATGGGCATCGCCACCAATCTGGATTACCTGCGCCAGGTGGTGGCCCAGCAAAGTTTTGAGGATGGTATTGTCTCCACCCGCGCGTTGGAGAGCTTTGAGTTCAAGCCCTCGGTGGCGGAGGTGCTGAAACCCGGCACCTACACCACGGTGCAGGATTACCCTGGCCGTGTGGGTTACTGGAACATCGGCGTACCGCCCAGTGGCCCGATGGACGACTACGCCTTCCGCATTGCCAACCGGATTGTCGGCAACCACAACGACGCCGCCGGCCTGGAGTCCACACTGATCGGCCCCAGCCTGAAATTCCACAAGGATTCCGTAGTAGCGCTGACCGGTGCTCTTACAGACGCGACCCTCGACGGCAAAACGGTGGAATTCTGGAAACCCATTACCGTCAAAGCCGGCCAGGTGCTGGCCGTGGGCAAAGCCATCAAAGGTTGCCGTACCTATCTGGCGGTACGCGGCGGTTTTGATGTGCCGGTGTACCTGGGCAGCCGCTCTACCTTCGCCCTGGGCCAGTTTGGCGGCCACGGCGGCCGCCCGCTGCGCCCCGGCGACATGCTCGGCATCAGCCAGCTGGAACTGCCAGCCTGCACCACCCCGGGGCCAACCCACGACCCCGCCCCGGCAGACCCGGACCTGATTCCGGATTACCCCAACCACTGGGAAATCGGCGTGCTCTATGGCCCCCACGGCGCCCCGGATTTCTTCTCGGAAAAATCCATCGAGAAGTTCTTCGAGCAGGATTGGGAAGTACACTACAACTCCAACCGCCTGGGCATCCGGCTGAATGGCCCGAAACCGGAATTCACCCGTGAAGACGGCGGCGAGGCGGGCCTGCACCCGTCCAACATCCACGACACCGAATACGCCATAGGCTCCATCAACTTTACCGGCGACATGCCCGTTATCCTCACCAAGGATGGCCCCAGCCTGGGCGGCTTTGTGTGCCCCGTGACCATCGCCAAAGCCGAGTTGTGGAAAGTCGGCCAGGTAAAACCCGGCGACACCATCCGCTTTGTGGCCATTGATAACGACACGGCGGTGCAACTGGCCGAACGCCAGGAACTGGCCATCAAGAGCCTGATGGCCCCGCCGGCGGTCACCCTGGTGGCGCCTGACCTGGCGCCATTGAACGGTTTGTCTGCCACCATCCTGGCGCACCTGGACGAAACCGACGGCCGCCCGGAAGTGACCTACCGCCAGGCCGGTGACCAGTACATCCTGCTGGAATACGGCGCCAACGTGCTGGACCTTGGCGCCCGTATGCGCATCCACGCCCTGATGGAAGCCATCGCCGATGTACAACCCAACGGCCTGCTGGAACTGTCCCCCGGTGTGCGCTCCCTGCAGCTGAGGTACGACGCCCGCCTGCTGTCCCAGGAAGCGCTGATGACCTACCTGCTGGACCTGGAAGCCACCCTGCCGCCCACGGATGAGCTGAAAGTGCGCAGCCGGGTCATCCACCTGCCCATGGCCTTCGAAGACAGCGCCACTCTGGAGGCGGTCGACAAATACCGCCAGTCGGTCCGCGACACCGCGCCCTGGCTACCCAACAACGTCGACTTCATGCAACGCATCAACGGCCTGCCCAGCCGGGACGACGTCAAAGACGTGCTCTTCTCCGCCCGCTACCTGGTACTGGGCCTGGGCGACGTCTACCTCGGCGCCCCCTGCGCCGTGCCCCTGGACCCACGCCACCGGTTGCTGACATCCAAATACAACCCGGCCCGCACCTACACCGCCGAAGGCACCGTAGGCATCGGCGGCATCTACATGTGCATCTACGGCATGGATTCCCCCGGCGGCTACCAGCTGGTGGGCCGAACCCTGCCGATCTGGAACAAATACCTGAAAAACAAACAGTTCGCCGAAGACGCCCCCTGGCTGTTACGGTTCTTTGATCAGGTATGCTACTACCCGGTCACCGAAGACGAACTGACCGAGATGCGCGACCAGTTCCGCGCCGGCAAGCTGGAAATCAAGATCGAAGAAGAAACCTTCGATCTGAAATCCCACCAGGCCTTCCTGGACGCCAACGAGAGTTCTATTGCCGAGTTCCGCAAACTGCAGCAGGCGGCTTATGCTAAAGAGGTGGCTTTGTGGAAGGAGAGCGAAGCCGAAGAACTCGACCGCCTGGCCAAGGCCCCACCAAAACCGGATACCTCTGACTTGGAGCGGTTTGGGGAGTTGGTGAGCGCGGAGATTGCCGGGAATATCTGGAAGTGCCTGGTGAAGCCGGGGGATACGGTGGCGGAGGGTGATCCGTTGGTGATCGTAGAGGCTATGAAGATGGAGTTCGAGGTAAATGCGACGCTGTCTGGCACCATCAGTGCCATGCATGTGGAGCCTGGGAAGTCTGTTACTCCCGGGGAGCCCCTGCTTAGCATCGAAGTTTGATTACGGTTGCTGGTTTCGGGGTTGGGAAATCGGCGCCTTTGGTGCTGGCCTGCTGTTTGGGTGATAGCGCCGCTGTGCGGGAACCCCTCCACAGACACGCCGTGAACCCATCCATGGGGGCTTGAGCGCAGCATCCATGCTGCGCACAGTCTGTGGAGGGGTTCCCGCACATCGGCTTGGTTGGCTCCGATGATTGCGGCATAAAAAACCGATTACGATTGCCTGAAACTCGATGTTGAATCACGTGCCAGCTCCACTTTCTCGGCAGACGCCTCTCGCAGGCATAGGGAGTTGGGCGTGGCTATCGGGGAGGCTGTTCAAAAGTGTGCGCAGCAGGGATGCTGCGCTCAAGCCCCCATGGATGGGTTCACGGCGTCTTTTGAACAGCCTCCCCGATAGCCGCGCCCAGAGCCGAACTCCAAATCAACAGGCCTCCCGCATCTCTAAAAGAGGGCAAACTCGAAAATGGCGACAAACACTAAAAGAAAGGCCTCCATGGCAGACAGGGTTTATGAAGCCCTGAAGGACGATATTTTTGAGTTCCGCCTGATTCCCGGGGACAAGTTCAGCGAGGGCGACGTGGGTGCCCGCCTGAATGCCAGCCGGACACCGGTGCGCGAGGCCCTGTACCGGTTGCAGCGGGAAGGCTACGTCGACGTCCTGTTTCGCAGCGGCTGGCAGGTTAAGCCCTTTGACTTTCAGCAGGTGGAAGAACTCTACGACTTGCGGATTACCGTCGAACGGGCCGCCATGCACAAAATATGCGCCCTGCCCGAGGAGCCACAAACCCTGCGCACCCTGATTGCCATCTGGAACCCCGACCACCCCTCCGAACGTGCCGTGGGCAGCACCGTGCGGGCACTGGACGAGAGCTTTCATTGCGACCTGGTGGCCGCGGCCGGCAATCGGGAGATGACCCGTATTCACCGGGAGATTACCGACCGCCTGCGGATTATCCGGCGGCTGGATTTCACCCGGGATGACCGGGTGGATGCCACCTATATAGAACACGCCCAGATTCTGGAAGCACTTCGCACCGGCCATGCCACCGATGCCGCCGACCGGCTGACCCGGCACATCCGTTCCAGCCAGAAAGCGGTGCGGGAAATCACCATGGAGAAGATAAAAGAGGCCGCCGACGCGCATCGCGGCGGGCAAGAAATTGCCCAGAAAAGCCCCGTGAAACAATGAACTTAGGTTCACCGGCAGGCTCACAGCGCTGTAGGAAATATCGCACACACCGACAGGCAGATGTCCGATTCTTAATGAACCGGCCAGGCGTAGAATGAGCATTGTCAGGGATGACAAGCCAGCACGGACGTTGGCTCAGGGATGGAAACTCCACGGAACCGGAGTTGCCCGATGGAACAGGGCTTACAGGGACGAACGCAAGGACGAAGTGCTCAGGATGATGCGCGCCTGATGGATCAGGCAGGGGTCAGCCACGGAATTTGGGGACTACACGGACTGTGGTCCCGTTCCGTGCACTTACACAGCCTACCGTTTTACCGTTTCTCTCATCGCTCCAGCCCATTACCCACACCCACGGTTTGTTACTCCTGACGTCTCATAACAACGTCTTTAAAAAGGAGTTCTCCGATGAAACACACAGGCATTCTGGCTACCCTCGTTCTGCTGTTCTCTCTGGCCACAGGCTTCGCCCACGCTGAACAGCCGGCTACCATTAACATCAATCAGGCGGACGTTGCCACGCTGGCCACCCTGAACGGCATTGGCGAAAGCAAGGCCGAGGCCATTGTGGCTTACCGCTCTGAAAACGGTCCGTTCCAGTCTGTGGAAGACCTGGCCAATGTGAAAGGCATCGGTGCTCGCACCGTTGAGCGCAATGCCGATCGGCTGTCTGCCGAGTAAGCGTTTAAGCCCTCCGGGCAGCCCTGGCTGCCCGTTCTTTCCCCTATAGCGCCAACTGCCAGCCACTGTTACCCTTTTCGGCTTTACATTCATTGCGTTGGCCACTTTCATGATTCATGGCGCTTTACTCATCGCGTTCGCGGCCCTGCTGTGGGGCACCACCGGCATTGTTGCCAAATTCCTGTTTACCGGCACCGAGCTGACCGGCCTTACGCTTGCGCTGTTGCGCCTGGTGGTTGCGTTGCCGTTTTTCTACCTGTTGATGCGGCGGGAACAGCAGCAGCTGGAATTACAGCATCCCGGCCAGAAGGTCGCCGGTAGCTCACTGCGTGGGCTCAGCGCCAAGGCCCTATTGCCATTAGCCGCAATGGGGTTGTTCCAGGCGTTCTATCAGGGCAGTTATCTGGTGGCGGTCGATCTGACCGGTGCCGGCATCGCCACGCTGATCGCCCTGTGCCTGCCGCCAGTTCTGGTGGCCATTCTGGCGGCACCCATGTTAGGCGAAAAACCCGGCCCGCTGACACTGGCGGCGGCCTTTGCGGCCATCCTCGGCACCGGCATGCTGGTGGCCAGTGATATGGACACCGCAGGCACCTTGCGGCTTGCGGGTATTCTGATGGCGTTGCTTGCCGCCGCCGTATACACCGGCTTTACCCTCACCAGTCGCTACAATTCCGCCGGCACGCCGGTGTTTACCACCGCCTTTATCTGTTTTCTGACCGCCGCCATTCTGCTATTGCCGATAGTGGCGCTTACCGGTGGCTTTGCCGGGCTCGCCAGCCTTGGGCTGTCGCACTGGTTGATGGTGCTGTACATCGGCGTGGTGCCAACCTGTATTGGCTACCTGTGTTTCTTCGCGGGGATGAAGACTACGCCTGCCACGCTTTCCAGCATTATCGTCACGCTGGAACCGTTGTTTGTGGCACTTCTGGCCTGGCTGATTCTGGGGGAGGTGCTAGGGCCCATCGGCATTACCGGGGCTCTGATACTGACCATTGCGGTTATTGTGGCTTCCCGTTACGGCAACGCTCCCGGCAACAGTCGCTCAGACTGACGCCGGGGCTTTGCCAAGCCAGCCTTACTTGCGCTGTTTCTCCAGCATGTTGGGCTGCAGGATTTCAATCCAGTAGCCGTCCGGGTCTTTGATAAAGGCCAGGCCTTTCATCTTGCCGTCGTCCGGCTTTTTCACGAACTCCACGCCCAGCTTTTCGAAACGTTCGCAGGCCGCGTACACATCTGGTACGGCCACACCAATGTGACCAAAGCCCTGGGGCTGGTCATTACCGTTGTGGTAGGCAAAGTCTGCGTCATCTTCTGTGCCCCAGTTGTGGGTCAGCTCCAGCATCGCTTCCCGGCCAAAGGTGAAGGTGGTGCGGTGGGCGTCGTCGTGTGGCACAAAGTTCGCCTGTTTATCATCCAGGTAGCCCAGGAAATACAGGGTGAACTTCATCTCCGGGAAGTCCAGTTTGCGCACCAGGCGCATGCCCATCACGCGGGTGTAGAAGTCCATGGAGCGCTCCGGCACTTTAATGCGCATCATGGTCTGGTTGAATACGTAACCTTCGGTCTCGGGAATCGGGGCGTCGTAAAGCCCCGGCGCCTGTTCGAAATGCTTGGGCATGTCGAGTGTCCTTATCGGATTGAGGGTTCAACCCATATACTTGTGTGCCCCCTTCCCGGATTTCAAGGGTAAAAAAAGACCCCGTGAACCAGAGACGCATTCACGGGGCTTTAAGGCCGGGTGTTACCCCGGCATTCTCCAGAGACACTCTGAAGGCGGTATCGCCCCGGCCGAGCCGGCCGGAGCTAATGAGAGGACCGTCAGGAAGTAAGCTGGTGTTCTTCGCCCTGGTAATAGGCTTCTACCCGAGGGTTCATCACCTTGCGCCAGAGGGGCGGGATGCAGGCCAGCACCACCATGGTGGCGTAACCGGCTGGCAACTGCGGCGCGATGTCGTGATGGCGCAGCACCTGGTAACGGCGCTTGGCGAAGGCATGGTGATCACTGTGGCGCTGCAGTTGGAACAGGAACACGTTGGTCAGGAAGTAATTGCTGTTCCAGCTGTGCTCGGGCGTGGTTCGCTCGTAGCGGCCGTTGTCCAGCTTGCGGCGATGCAGGCCGTAGTGTTCCAGATAGTTCACGATCTCCAGCAGGGTAAAGGCAATAAAGCTCTGGCCCAGGAAGAAGGCGGCGCCGAGCCAGCCGAACGCAACCGTGAAGGCCACCAGAGCCAGCAGGCTGATGCCGTACCACCAGATCAGCTCGTTGCGCCAGCTCACAGGTGCCTGCCCCTTGCGCTTCAGGCGCTCGGCTTCCAGTTTCCAGGCGTTCAAGAAGTTACGCACGTAGGCCTGAGGCAGGAAGTTGTACAGGGACTGGTTGTAGCGAGAGGATGAAGCATCCTCCGGCGTGGACACATGCACGTGATGGCCCCGCAGGTGCTCCACCTTGAAGCCCGCATAGCACACCAGTGACAACAAGAAGCCGCCCGCCCAGGGTTCCAGCTTGCCATCTTTGTGAATCAACTCATGGGCAACGTTGATGCCCAAACCACCCACAATACCGATGGACACCACCCAACCAACAGCGCCGGCCACACTGAACACGCCGGAGGCCAGGGTGATCATGCTCCAGACCAGCAAGGCTGCGTAGGCAGCCACCCAGCCCAGCGTGATGACTTTGTAAAATTTTTCCTGATTCAGCCGGGGCACGTCTTCCTGCTCATCCGGGTTCAGGGCGTCTTTGCCGAGCATCATATCCAGCAACGGAATGATGCCAAACACCACCACCGGCACACCCCAGGCAAACAGATTGATCAGGCCGGTGCTTTCCCCGGCCGCCAGCAGCAACGGCGGCAGCACCAGAGGAATCATGGCAATCAGGTAGCTGTATTTTTTCAGGGTAATCAGAACCCGACGGCGGCCAGCCTCGGTGTTCCAGGTAATCAGACGTGAGCTCATGGTAGCCCCCTTTTGTTGTCGAACCATGTATCGGGATGGAAATAATGGCCTTACTTTTTCTGCATTATTGTCCTACAATATATCAGTCGTCAAGCATTGTTCTGGTTATTTTTTGACAATTGTCACGAAACACCCGCCCAGCGCGGGCCTGAATCCATCCATCAAGAGGCTGTGATAAACTCATGCGCGTTCAACCATCTGCCGGCGTACTGCCCTCTTTGGCCAGCCGGATTGTTCAACCTGTTCAGAGAGCCCTTATGGATTTTCAGGTGCCCAACACCCTGGCGGAGCAGATAGCCAACTACCTGGCGGAACGCATCATGACCGGGCAGATCCGCCCCGGTGAACGTATTCAGGAAGCCACCCTGGCGAACGAACTCAAGGTCAGCCGGGCGTCAGTGAAAGAGGCGTTGTATACACTCGAACGCTGGCACCTGGTGGAAATCACCCCGCGCAAAGGCGCCTCTGCCACCAAACTGAACGCCGATTACGCTTCAGAGCTGTATGACGTGTACATGCACCTGCTGATGATGCTGGCCGCCCGCCTGTGTGAGCGTTGGCAGGAATCCGACAAGCCGATGATGCTGGACGCGGTGGCCCAGGTGGTGGACCAGGTAAAGCAACCAGCCGCCGACATTACCGCGGTGGTGGAGGCCAGTTTCGGGGTGATGGAGGCCTGCTGTAAGGTGGTGGACAACCCGTACCTGACGGAAGCCCTTTCCAACTTCAAACCCGCGGTCAGCCGCGCGTACTATCTCAGCGCGGAGCGGTATCGCCAGGGGCTGGCGCAAACCAGTCAGTTTTTCTCGGAACTTCCCCAGGCAGTCCTGGCCAGGGACGCTGACAAGGCCCAGGCGCTGATTCGCGGATTTGCCGAGCACCAGAAACAGCTGATTCGACAGGCCCTGAGCTGAGGCACTGATCATCTGCTGTTCAGGGTGTGATCAGTCTCACAGATCCTTCCAGGGCACCGGCATAAAGTAACAGTGTGTAACCATTAACCACCGCAGCCTTGGTCCTGCTGTCCCTGCGGCCCGTCAGAGTGCCCGTAGCCAAGCCTTCAGGCCTCTGAATAACAACAAGAATGTCTGAACGGAATCCGGGGCCATCATGTCTTTTCACAGGGTTTTTCGTCATCCATCACGCCTGGCAGGTGCCTGCCTGTCTGCTACTTTCCTGTCGCTTCCGGCACTGGCGGATTTCCGCCCGCTGGATGATGCCTCCATGGCCGCCGTTACCGGCCAGGCTGGCGTGTCCATCGAGCTGGAAACCAAACTGAGCATCGACCGGCTGACCTGGACCGATGAAGGCTCGCTCAGTGTTAACGGCCTGCGGCTGTCCGGCCACAACGACACGGTACTCGACAACCTGAAGCTGACCATCGACATCGCCGGTGAAGGCGAGGTGCTGGAACACGGCTTTTCCGAGATTGCCCGGCGCGCCAACGCGGGCCTGTTGGATACCAGCAATCCGGATGTAGCCGATGCTCTGGCGAAGTATTCCGTGGCCGGCAGCTTTGGCAAGCAGTTCAATAGCGGTGATTTGGTGATTCACCTGGGCGCCACCGACTACGGCGACCCGACCAGCCTGGACGACTACCTGAAAGCGATGGATTTTGAGCTGGCCATCGACAGCATCACCACCTCCGGCACGGATGGCAGCACCAACCTGTTCTCCGACATCAATCTGCAGGGCTACATCGGCCCTACCGATCTGGTGATTCGTAACGGCGGCAACTCTACCCGCACCCTGGCCAATGGCAATACCGTCTCAGGCTCCGAACTGCAGCTCGACACGCATTTTGAGGTGACCGACGGCAGCCTGAACTGGGACGCCGCAGACGTCATCCTTATTTTCAACTTCGCCGCTGTGGGCATTGAAGGCTTGCAAATACACAACCGCAGGGGTAACGATACCCTCGGTCATTTCGGCATGGCCCACGCCACCGCCAAATTGTCTCGCGGAACCGGTGCCACTTCTGGCAAGGAAGGCCTGTCGATCCATGAGGTGGAATTCCGGGCCGATATCGATATGCCGGTGTTCAAGGTGGGTGGCACCAGCATTGGCTCGGTGCAGTTCACGGATTTTGTCATCAGTGATACCACCATGATGGTGTACGGCCACTGACGGCTCCGCAATTACCCGGATGAACACTCTGCCCTGACTTGATCGGGCTATACTCACAGCACGTATAGTGGTGTAGTACCCGATCATCCAACGGCTGGAGAGTTTTAGTGACCGGTATTCCTGTTGGTATTAGCACTTGCCTGCTCGGCAAGGAAGTTCGCCACGACGGTGGCCACAAGCATTCCCGATACTGCACCCAGGTGTTGGCTAAGCATTTTGAGTTCCGCTCTATTTGCCCGGAACTGGAAGCCGGCCTGGGTGTTCCCCGCCCGGCCATTCACCTGCGCGAGCACGAAGACGGCCTGCACCTGGTGGAAAGCAAGGGCACCAAAGACCACACCGGAGGCATGCAGAACTTCATTGCCGAGGTGATGCCCTCGCTGGCGAACCTGCGTGGTTACATCCTGATGGCCAAATCCCCCAGTTGCGGCATGGAGCGCATCAAGATTCACAACGCGGAAGGTAATTTCATGCACCGGGATGGCCGTGGCATGTTTGCCGAGGCGCTGATGAAGGCCTACCCCTTGATGCCGGTGGAGGAAGAAGGCCGCCTGCACGATGACATGTTGCGGGAGAACTTCATTGAGCGCGTGTTCTCCTACGACGACTGGATGCAGAACGTGGCCGGCGACAAGCTGACCAAGCAGTCGCTGCTGGAGTTCCATCAGCGCCACAAGTTTACACTTCTGGCCCACTCTGAAAAAATCTACCGGCAGCTTGGCCCGATGCTGGCCGACCTGAAAGCCGAGCCGCTGGCGCAGATTGCGGATCGCTACATTCACGGCTTTATGGAAGCCATGACCCAGCGCGTAAGCCGGGGTTCTCACGTGAATGCCATGCAGCATCTGCTGGGCTACCTGAAAGACGGGATGGCAGCGGAAGAGAAAGCGGTGCTGCTGGAGCAGATTGAAGCTTACCGGCGCGGCGAGATTCCGCTGGTGGTGCCGATGACACTACTGCGACTGGCACAGCGTAAGGAGCCGGTGGATTATCTTCACACCCAGAAGTACCTCACACCCTACCCGGATGAGTTGGGACTTCGGAACAACGTCTGAGGTTCTGGATAACGAAAAAGGGGCAGATGATTTTACCATCTGCCCCTTTTTCGTTGGCTCCGGGAATCCGGAATCAGAAACCGTACAGCAGCGAGAGCGAGGTCTCGGTGTCGGTTTTGTCTGAGCCAACGGGCGCATCAGACACGTGCTTTACCCGGAAAGCCGCTTTCATGGAGAGGCTACCGACAATGTTACTCTGCAGCGAGGTCTCGGACTGGCTGATGGTGTTGTTCTCATCCAGGCCAATCTCGGTGCTCAGCTTCTGGCGAAACAGGGCAGTTTCAGACAACGCGTAATCGAACTGGCCAGCCAGGCGGGCGATGGCCTCTTCTTCCACATCCCGGCCATCGGGGTTTTCCTGCCGCAGCTTGTTGTAGCGATAACCGCCTCCCACTGAGAGGTCCAGGAAGGAACGATCCCCTGCCTGCCAAACACGGTTTCCATAACCGGTAGTGAGGGTGGATTCGAAGTCATAACCGGAGAACCGGTCGTCTTCATAGGAGCCACGCACAAACCAGTATTGTTTGTCGTCGAATTTGTAATCAGCTTCGAGGGCCGCCTTGTACTCTTCAGCGGTGGTCTGATCTTCCGTCTCTGTGTAACGGGAGCTGAACTCACCGGTGTTGCGCCAGGTTTGGGTCTCATGCTGCAATCCCAGGCGACCGTTTACCTTGGTTTCTTCGGTGTTGCCGGAGGTTACCAGCACACCGAGTTCTGCCTCGCCTGTCCAGTTGCCACTGTCCTGGGCCTGGGCCAGCGGGGCCAGTGCCATACATGCGACTGCCAGTGGTTTTCTGATACCCATGTTATCTCCTTGGTTGGGTTAGTTTTCAGTTGTTAACAACCTTACGAACTTTCTCCCCCTCCAGACTTTTGCGGGCCTGTTCTTCCCTTTCGGCCTTCTTGCGGGCCTTCCGCTCAGCAATAACGCGGGCGGCTTCACCACCCACGTGCGCTTCCCCGCGTTCCCGGGCCAGTTGCATCTGGCGCTCACGTTCCTTGAACCGGGCTTTTTGTTCTTCTGTCAGTGATTCAATGCACTGATGGCAGCTCACGCCCTGTTCGTATTCCGGGCGTTGTTTGTCTTCTTCGGTGATTGGCCGGCGGCAGGCGTGGCACTGGTCGTAATCGCCGCGTTCGAGGCTGTGGTTGACGGTTACCCGGTCGTCAAACACGAAGCACTCGCCCTGCCAAAGGCTCTGTTCCTGGGGCACCTCTTCCAGGTATTTCAGGATGCCGCCTTTGAGGTGGTATACCTCATCGAACCCCTGTTCTTTCAGGTACGCCGTGGATTTTTCACAGCGGATGCCGCCTGTGCAGAACATGGCGACTTTCTTGTGTTTGCTGGGGTCCAGGTTCTGTTTCACATACTCTGGAAATTCCCGGAAGGTGTCAGTGGCCGGATTGACGGCGTTTTTGAAGGTGCCAATCTCAACTTCGTACTGGTTGCGGGTGTCTACCAGCAGTACTTCGGGGTCTGAGATGAGGTCGTTCCAGGCTTTGGGGTCGACGTAGGTGCCAACCACCCGTTTGGGGTCGATGCCTTCAACGCCCATGGTGACGATTTCTTTTTTGAGTTTGACCTTGGTGCGCTTGAAGGGCTGGATGTCTACGAAGGATTCTTTGTAGTCCACGCCGTCGAATCGGTCATCGCTGGCGATCCAGGCTTTGATGGCGTCGATGCCCTGGCGGCTGCCGGCGATGGTGCCGTTGATGCCTTCCCGTGCCAGCAGCAGGGTGCCGTGGACGTCTTTTTCCAGCATGAGGTTCAGCAGGGGCTGGCGTAGGTCTTTGTAATCATTCAATACTGCGAACTTGTAGAGTGCGCAGACGACTATTTCGTTGCTCATGGTTTCTCCTGCGGGCCGGATCGTAAATCCGGAGCATGGTTTGATAATTGTCACGGGGGTTGGCCGTTTAGGGGGCAAAGTTTAACCAACTGGGGGTTGGGTGCAAGTTGGGGAAGCCCTTATCTTGGCACCCTGGAGCCCGCCGTTGGCCGGGGAAGGCCTCCCAAAAGACGCTGTGTATACATCCCTGTACGCTCCGCTCCGCCATCCATGGCTCCGCAGGCTTTTGGGAGACCTTCCCCGGCCAACGGCTAGCTTCTCAATTTGCCGTCAAGATGAGTCGGCTACAAGTGATTAGTTATCCGCTTTATTCAATTCACGTTCAACGACCGCCGACAACTGACCCCAGCCTGGTCTTGTTAACTGGATGTTGTCTACCATCACTGTTGGGGTGCTCATTACGCGCATCTGGGTGGCCACTTGCAGGCTTTGTTCTACCGCTTCTTTGTGGAGTTCGGTGGTCAGGCAGCGGCGGAAGCGGCGTTCTTCGAGGCCGAGGCCGTTTGCGTAGCGGGTGAAGGTGGCTACCGGGTCGTTGGAGCCGCTCCATTCGCTTTGTGCGTCGTAGAGTTTGTCGTGCATCTGCCAGTATTGGCCCTGGTCTCCGGCGCAGCGGGCGGCCTGGGCGGCGGGGACGGCGTTTTGGTGTTGGCGTAGGGGCAGGTCGAAGTAGACGAAGCGGACTTTGCCGGTGTCTACGTATTCCTGTTTCAGGCGTTTGCTGGCTGAGGCGAAGCTGGCGCAGGCGGGGCATTGGTAGTCGGCGAATTCGCGGACCACAACCGGGGCGTCTGCCGGGCCCACGGAAATGCCGTATTGGTCGAGGAAGGCCGGGAATTCTGATGCGTTGGGGGCGGCTACCGGTAGTGCCTCGGAGGTTGGTTTGGGTGGTTGGGTCAGGAAGTAGACGGCCACTGCGACAACGGCGATAACGGCAACAGAGATGCCGATGATGGCCGGTTTTTTGTTTCGGTGCTTACGCGGTGCGGGGGCGCCGGTTTGTTTGCGTCTTTTTGCTTCACCCATGGTGGGCTCCTTTTGTTTTGTCCTGTCACCCGTTGGAACGATTGTCCACTGCTCGTCGGGCAGGCTAAGATCCCCTATATCCTGAGAAAGTTCCAATAAAAATCAAGGACCAATCATGCCAATGCCCGTTCAGCTCAAAGATTCTCTGTCATTACCCCTGATTGCCGCGCCGATGTTTCTGATTTCTTCGCCCCGGCTGGCGCTGGCCTGCTGTAAGGCGGGCGTGGTGGGAAGTTTCCCGGCCCTGAACCAGCGCAGCAGTGAGGGGTTTGAGGAATGGCTGGTTCAGATGAATACGGAGCTGGCGCAATGGAAGCAGGCCCATCCGGACTCAGTTACCGCGCCCTATGCGGTCAATCTGGTGGTGCATCGCACCAATCCCCGCTGGCAGGCGGATCTGGAGCTATGTGTGAAACACCAGGTTCCGATGGTGATTACGTCACTGGGCGCGGCCAGCCAGGTGGTGGAGGCGGTGCACAGTTATGGTGGGCTGGTGTTCCATGATGTGACCAATCAGAAGCATGCCCGCAAGGCGGCGGAAGCCGGGGTGGATGGCATTATTGCCGTGAGTGCCGGGGCCGGCGGCCATGCCGGCACGGTGAATCCGTTTGTGTTGGTGCACGAGATTCGCGAGGTGTTTGACGGCACGATTCTGTTGGCGGGCGGGCTGTCTCATGGTGAAGACCTGCTCGCCGCGCAGGCCCTGGGGGCAGATTTGTCCTACATGGGTACCCGGTTTATCAATACCGAGGAATCCGAGGCGGAGGATGCCTATCGGAACATGATTATTGAGGCGGTGTCCGCTGATATTATTCACACCCCGGCGGTTTCCGGGGTTCCCGCCAGTTTTATGCGCCAGAGCCTGGAGGCAGCCGGTTTTGATATGGCGAAGCTGAATAAGGCCGGCGATGTGAATTACGGCGAGAAGCTCAAGCCCATGGACGACGAGGCCAAGGCCTGGAAAACCGTCTGGTCCGCTGGCCAGGGGGTGAGCCTGATTCACGACGTTCCGAGTGTTCAGGCGCTGGTAGACCGGCTGAAAGAGGAGTACCAGCAGGCACGTTCACGATTGGGCTGACAGGCTGGCGGCTTCCGCTTCGGCGAAGTTAAGCAGTTCCGGAAAGAACTGGAGAAACCGGGCTTCGAGCTGTTCATCGTTAGCCCGGATTTCTTCGATGATGCCGGCAAACTGATTGGCGAAGCGGATTCGACCGGCCACGCGATCCAGGGCATAGCCAATGTTTTCGAAGTCTTCGTAGGCGCCGAACCAGTCATGCTGAACCATCCGGCGGGTCACTTTGACCATGGTTGGCGGCATGACATCTTCGTGACTTGTCAGCTCCCGATACACGCCCCGCACAAACCGGTGATGATCAACGTCACTGAACCTCTGCCAGTGCCGCAGCAGGTAGTGATCATAAAGAATGTCCAGCGCCACACCGGCAAAGCGTCGGCGCTGGCTGGAGAACAGTTGCTTGCTGGCCCGCACTTCCGGATGCTGGTCAGTAAAGGCATCCACCGCCCGATGGTGGCGCACGCCCAGCAACACCGGCTCCGGCAACTCCGCCAGCCTAATACCTCGGCAGAAGTCACCAAGGATGCTGCCCACACGGGCCTCCGGGGAGTCCGGGGCGAGGAAGGTGTGGGCCAGGTGGTTCATTCTGAATGTCTACCATTTTGATCATTGAGCATGTTGCGGTCAGTCCACGGTGAACTCTGCGGGGCCTGTTCCGTATACCTTTGCATAAACACAGCAACCGAGCGACCAGTATGTTGGGATTTTTGAAAGGCGACCCGAAGAAGAAACTGCAAAAAGCGTATGAGGACAAACTGGCCAAGGCGCTGCACGCCCAACGTAACGGCGATTTGCGCAGCCACGGCACCTTGATGGAAGAAGCGGAAAAACTGTACGCGGAAATCCAGAGCCTTGAGCAGGGCAAGCGCTGACAGGTTGAACCGGACAGCGCTCGCCCGAATTACGACTTCCCTGAGTCTCCCAGCAACTGCCTGATCTGCTGATTGAGGCGCGCCACTTCCCGACGCCTGTCGTTGACCTCATCGATCAGATCAAGGGAAACCGCCAGGCCGGGCAGGTTGAGTTTTAGGTCTCGTTGCAACCTTAAGGCTTTCTGCAAACGGGCCAGGGCCGCCATATCAAACTGCCACTCGCGAGCCTCAGTGATGTCTTCTACCGGGCTTATGATGCCGTAATTTACCAGTTTGATGACAAACTCAGCGTGGCAGTCTCCCCGTTCACATACTTCACGCAGGGTGAAGGTATTACCGTTTTCGTCGGCCACTTCTACGGTCAGGATCTGGTCTTTGCGTGTCATACCCACCCCGCTCACACGTGCAACTTGCTGCGTGGATTAAAGTTCTTCTCTAGCTCCGCCAGCTTTTCATAAAGCGATTCAGCCTCAGCCGAGTGCTGCTCTGGCATGGCGACCTGCAACACCACAATCTGGTCACCCGGATGCTTGCCCGGGAAGCCCTTGCCTTTGAGCCGGAGTTTTCGGCCACTGGTGGAACCCTTTGGCACTTTCACGTTCACCTTGCCACCAATGGTTGGCACGGTAATGGTCGCACCCAACGCGGCTTCCCAGGGGGCCACTGGTACGGTGATCACCACATCAGTGCCTTCCACGGTAAAGTGCGGATGCGGCGCCAGTTCCACCTCGATAAACAGATCCCCATTGTCGCCGCCGCCCATACCCGGCGCGCCCTGCCCTTTCAGGCGGATATGCTGACCCTCGCGCATGCCAGCCGGTATCTTGACGTTAAGGGTCTTCCTGCGTGCGATGAGCCGGCCGTGGTCATCCGGCTCATGTACCGTAAACGACACCTGCTTTTCACAGCCATGGAAGGCTTCCTCCAGAAACAGCGCCAGGCGGGCATGCACATCTTCACCACGCATGGAACGGGCCTGCCGGAAACCACCGCTGTAACCTGCACCGGAAAATCCGCCAGCACGGCCACCGCCAAAGATCTCTTCAAAAAAGTCACTGAACTGCCGGGCATCGGCCTCGGTATAGCCGCCACCACCAAAGCCGGATGAGCTCTGCCAACCTGGAGGCGGCTGGAACGAGCCGTCGGCACGGGCGCCGTACTTGCGCAGTTGATCGTACTCGGCGCGTTTTTCGGGGTCTTTCAGAACTTCGTAGGCTTCCCCGACTTCCTTGAATTTGTCGCTGGCGTCCTCTTCCTTGCTGACATCCGGGTGATACTTTCGCGCCAGCTTGCGATAGGCCTTTTTGATGTCCTCGGGTGAGGCAGACTCACTCACCCCCAGGGCGGCGTAATAGTCTTTGAAGTCCATGGAACTCCTCACGTCTGATCAAAGGTAATGCTCTGATACTTAATAGTTGACGCTGGCGCGGAAAATACAAGGCGGGCGTGTTCCGGAATTGCGTTGGGTCAAAGCCAATATTGTCGCGCTCCCCCCAAGCTTTCGTGACACCGCTCACAACTACCGGACGCTGGCCGATTAGGACAATTTTTAACCAGCCACAGCATTTCAAAACCCCAGGCTTTCAGACCACTATTCATGCTGCAGTCCCAGTATTTGGAGTATCTATCCCTTACAAACGGAGTTGCACTATGAACAACAATCACAAAAAACCGATGTACCTGCCGGCTGCTGTTAACGCCAGCCTGACCAAAGCCGTGGCCGCCCTGTTAATGGCAGCCCTGTTCACCGGATGTAGCGAACTGGGTTACCTGTTGAGTAACGACAAGGTGACCGATGCCGACAACAATCAGGTTGTCTTTGTTGGTGATTCCATCTTTGCGTTGTCTGGCGAGATCCAGAACCAACTGGAAGCCAAGGCCGGTGAGACCTTCCGGCGCTACACCGTGTCTGGCGCCCAGTTGTCCGGCGAGCTGATCGCCCCGTCTATCCCCAATCAGTTCCGGCAAGCCGTAGCCGACAACCCGGACATCAAGACGATGGTGGGCGATGCTGGTGGTAACGATATCCTGATTCCGGCCATCGCGCTGAATTCCAATAACTGCAAAACCCCATGGTGGCGTTTTGGCCGACTGAGCAAGCAATGCCGGGACTTTATCGATGACATCTACGTGGAAGGCGTGGATTTTCTAAATGAAGTGGCCCAAGCCGGAGTACAAAATGGCGTTCTTCTGGGTTACTACTACACCAAGAACGGGCTGTTTCGCCTTAAAGATATGAAGGAGGCGGTCGACTACGGCAACGCCACTCTGGCACGAGCCTGCCGAAACTCGGTGCTTGACTGCACCTTTGTTGATCCGCGAAGCGTGATTAACGACAGCGACATCATCTTTGATGGTATTCACCCAGCCGACAGCGGCTCGAAGAAAATCGCCGATCTGATCTGGCCGAAACTGCAGCCGCTACTCTAAGCCCCGCAACCACTGGGCGGCCTCTTACCGGGGCCGCCCGACAACCTGAGGAACACCATGAGAGCTCAAAGCTGGATTGTACTCGCGGCGTTTACAGGGCTGACCATGGCCAGCGGGATGTATATTACCCAGGAAGCGGGCAAGTCCGACGCCCAAAAGCGCGCCAACGCCCTCGAGGCAAAGCAAACACAGGCCGTATCCGCGCCCGGCGAAACCAGCCGACAGGCTCCGGATCAGGTATTGGAACTGGCGGTGAAGTACCTGGAAATCTATGGCGAAAGCATCCATCAGCCGGCAACACAGGCCCGGCTGTATAACGAGCGGCGGGGGTTGATTGAGGCCGACACCCGTCATGGCGCTGCGCTATTCCGCGATGCCGTTGAGACAGCTTTTCCCGATACCGCCGCTCAGATTCTGACGCTGTTGGCAAACCTGGACCGTTATCACGAATGGCTGGATGACAACGAGCTTCGGTTACAGGCATTGCAGCCGCTGCAGCGCGACACTGAACTCTGGCAGCAACGCGAAGCATTGTTTGGTGCGCTGGCGAGCCAGATCTGGGGAGAAGAAGCCTCGTTTCTGGAAGAAAAATCCCAGCGGTTCCAGCAGGCAGTCTCCAATCTGGAGGAATCCGGGGAACTCCAGTTAACCGAACTTGCCCACCAACTGCACACCCGTGCCGAGGAAATCTACGGTAGCGACATGACCCGACAATTCGCCGGCTCCGGTGCGCTGGGCCATGCATTGTTCAGTCTGGACAGCGTGCAAAGCCATTTACACCAGTTACCACCGGATCAGCGGCAGCAAACCATTACCGATCTGCGCCGGCATTTCGGCTATCCAGAGGCCGCGTTGGAGCGAATGGCAAAACAAGACCAGCTTCGGGAAGAAAAATGGCAGAACGGAAACGCCTACATGGCGAAACGGCAGACGCTTTCCCAACGTCTGGCCGGTGAAGAACTGGAATCGGCACTCAACCACCTGCGGGAAGAACATTTTGGCATTGCAGCGCCCACCATTGCGCGGGAAGAGGAGGAGGGCTTCTATCGGTTTGAGCGGCCCCGGCGTTATGGCCTGAACTAGTCAAAGTCCACCCGGTCAAAGTACCGGTTTTCCTGCAAAGCGGTCATCGTCGACACGCCTTCCAGAACGATCCAGCGTTCCTGACCGTCAACCTGCATTAACAGGCACTCCTGCTTCCGGTCGTTGTACCCGGTGTCCCGTGGCATTCCTACCACCTCGCGACCGTCACCCCAGGCCAACGACACCGGTATCCTGTACAAGCAGGCGATTTCAAGGTAGTCCGACTGATGACAAGTGATCATATCCACACTCAGTTTCTATCCCGTCAGTCATTATGTTTCGTGTTCCATACTGAGTAGAATAGCCCTTTTTCAGAACTGCAAGATTTGATCACGGAGTGAGACACCGAACGGATGCCATACCAGCCTCAGGCACAAACAGGCCACCCATCCAAACTGCTCGCACAGCTGGCCCATCTGGGCACAGCTGCGACTACTGACGCCCTGCCCTGTTTTGCAGAGCGCCTGAGCCGGCTGTTTGGCCTGGGCGACACCATGACCCTGGACGCCGCCACGGCCTACCGCGCTCGGCAGCCCGGCCAGGCGCAAGGTGCTGTGGTCGATAAGCTGACCGCCGAGCTGGCCATCACCCGCCGGGCACTGGTCCGCCGCGTTCACACCTGGGCCGATGAACTGGAACTTGAAGGCGAGCCGGAATGTGAGCCGGTGTTAAATGCCTGGCTGGCATTACAGCGCAAGATCGCGGCCAATAGCCGCCAGTTCAGGGATAAAGTACGCAAATCCATGAAAGATCAGGGCCAGAGCCTGGCCCGCCTGGCTGAGCTGGACGCGGTGTTCGATCACACCATGGCCGGCTACACCGGCCAGTGTTTTTCCACGGTATCCCAGGTGCTGGAACAACGATTCCGGGCCTTACAAACATCCGATGAACAACCCCAAACATCAGGCCAGGCACCCCACGACTGGTTCCACCGTTACTGCGAGGAAGCGCAGGCCTTGTTACTCGCTGAACTGGACGTTCGGCTGGAACCGGTGCTGGGTTTGCTTGAAGCCTGCCACAATGAGGTTAATAACACCCCATGAGTAAACTGTTCTTTACCCTGGCGTTCGCCATCGGCCTTGCTGTCGTGAGCTGGATTGGCGCAGGCTTTATTGGTTCTGACCTGCTGGCCCTGGCGTTCACCGGTCTGATTGGCGCGGTGTATTGCCTGGGTTTTGGCGAGCTGGTGAACTTTCGCCGGCAAACCCGGCAGTTGGCCGGGCAAGTCGGCCAACTGCCGGAAAGCCAGGACCAGGTTTCCCGTTGGTTGAATACCTTGCCCCAGCCGCTTCAATACCCGGCTCAACGTCGCATCGAAGGCCACGCCGCTGCCCTGCCCGGGCCGCAGATCACCCCCTACCTGACTGGCCTGCTGGTGATGTTGGGCCTGCTGGGCACCTTTGCCGGCATGATCGTGACCCTGGGCGGTGCCGCCTCGGCCCTGGATAACAGCACCGAACTCAGCGCCATCCGCAGTGCGCTGGCCGCCCCCATCGCGGGGCTGAGCCTGGCATTTGGTACCTCCATTGCCGGTGTGGCCGCCTCCGCCATGCTGGGGCTGGCCTCTACGCTGAGCCGCCGGGACCGGGCACAGGCATCCCGCACGCTGGATACTGCCCTGCGGGAGAAACTGCACCACCTGTCTGCCGACCATCAACGCCAGCAGGCGTTCCAGGCTCTGGAAACCCAGGCACAAGCCCTGCCGCAGATGGCGTCGGCCATGGAACGTATGACCACGCGCATGGAACAGCTGGGTCAACAACTGGAACAGTCCCTGACCCGTAACCAACAGGAATTCCACAGTACCGTTGGCAACCACTACCAGGCCCTGGCCGATTCCGTCGCCAACTCCCTGAAATCCGCGCTGGATGACAGCGCAAAGCAGGCAGTAGGGCGGATTGAGCCTATTGTCATCAGTGCCATGGAGCAGCTTCAGAGCAATGCCCGGTCCCTGCAAAAGAACTGGGCGGATGATGCCCGCCAGCAACTGGCTGAAATGACCACCGATTTTCAAAAAACCACCAGTGAGGCTGGCGATCGCTGGCAGCAAAATCTGGCGGAATACCAGCAACATTTCAGTCGTAACACCGCAGAGCTGGTGACAAACCAGAAAGCCGGCCTTGAGCAACTGGTCACCACCATTGGCCAACAGCTCTCCGCACTCAGGGAGCAGGAGTCCGGTCGCGCTGATGCGTCTGCGGCACGCATGGAGAGCCTTGAAGCGACGGTGACCAAACACCTGTCAGAGCTGGGCACCGCGCTGGAAGCCCCCATGACCCGCCTGATCGAAACCGCCTCCGAAACCCCGAAGGCAGCCGCCGAAGTGATCCGCCAGCTCCAGTCGGAAATCGCCCGCAACAGCGAGCGGGAAAACGAGCTGCTGGAAGAACGCCAGCGATTGGTACAACAACTGGACAGCCTGCTGGAAAACCAGCGCAGCACCGCCGACAGCCAGCGAGATGCGGTGGCGTCGCTGATCAGTGGCGCCGGCGACACGCTGATCGGCATCAGCGAGCGATTCAACACTCTGATTCAGGAACAGAGCCAGCAGCTGGGCAAACTGGGCGACGACATCACCGGCAGCAGCCAGGAAGTGGGGGCCCTGAGCGATGCGTTCGCGCAGGCCATTGAGCTGTTCAGCCAGTCCAACCAGCAGGTTGTCGACAGCCTGGCGGATATCCAGAAAGCGCTGGATAACGCCGGCACCCGCCACGATGAGCAACTGGCCTATTACGTGGCCCAGGCACGGGAAGTGATCGACCTGAGCGTCAGCACCCAGAAAGATGTGATTGATGCCGCCGCAGCACTGCGCCGGGCCGAACCCAGCGAGGCTGGCTGATGGAACAGCTAGAAGGCGGCGAACAGCAATCGGCACCGGTCTGGGCCATTTTCTCAGACCTGATGGCGGCGCTGGTGGGTATTCTGGCGCTGATCCTGGTGTGGGTAATCGGCATTCAACTGGAACTCAGCCAATCCTTGGCCCAGGAAATCGAGAAGCGGGAAGCGGAAGAGCAACGTCGAATCGCCCTGGAACAGGCCCTGGAAGACCCGCTCACCAAGGGCCTGGTCACCTTTCGGGATGGCCGCATCGGCATCAGCGGCAACGTACTGTTTGAGCTGAACTCGGACCAACTGCAGACCGAAGGTGAGGAGATTCTGGAATCGCTGATTCGGCCCCTGCAAACCTACCTGGAGCAGCACGATGAACTTCTGATGGTGAGCGGCTTCACCGACGACCTGCCCATGCATCCTGGCAACCGTTACCAGGATAACTGGGGCCTGTCGGCCCAGCGGGCGCTCACCGTCACCCGTTCGTTAACAGAACTGGGCCTGCCCAACGACCGCGTCTTCGCCGCCGCCTTCGGCCCGCACCATCCAGCGGTACCCAACACGGATGCCGAATCAAGAGCCCAGAACCGACGAGTGGAAATCAGTACCGTGCCCCGGGCACCTTCGGCGGCCACGGAACCCGAAACCGGGGCAGGCAACGGATGATGAACCAAGCCTCCAGCCTTTCATTGCTAGAGAACCTGAAGCAACAAGGCGCAGACCGGTTTGATCCGGTTCGCTTTCGTTATCTGGAGTCCTTCGAACAGCGCCTGCGTGCGAACGGACTCCAGCAGGGCGGTCACTGGCGGAAGCTAGAGCAGGCCATTTCCGATTATCAGGCCAGGTTAGAGGGTGCCGAGCAGCCCAGGCAGGCACCCGCTGCCCCTGAGCCATCCCCCATTTCATCCCTGCTGGACCGGCTGAATCAAATCACAGAGACACCGGCCGAAGCCCCGAGATCAACGTTGGAACAAAGGGTGTTTGGAGAGACTTCAGAGCTGGAGCAAACGCGCACGGCATCAAGCTCCAACAGCCCACAACCGCTCAAGGCGATGATCAGAGCAAGAGCGGATCAGGGCACTCAGGCCCTTCAGGAGCGCATCCGCCATGCGATTGAGAGCACCCCGAAAGAGGCGGGGCCGATGAACGCACACCGGCTGGTTAGCCGGGCGCTTGCGGAAATGCAGACGTTGTCGCCGGAGTATCTGGAGCGGTTTGCCCGTTATACCGATACGTTGCTGGCGTTGGAGCGACTGGCCAAAAGAGGGTTGGAGAAGAACCTCTGACGTAACGAGCCTCACGCCGGAACAAGGCCTCCCCGCTCAGGGGGAGATTTCTTCCAGGTAGGTTTCGCCATCCGAGTATAGCGATGCAAATTCCTCTTCCGGGACAACGGTCACGGCAATCTCCGGCTCATGATCACCACCGCCCAGCAGCACGCCGCGCATCGGTGTGGTATCAGAGAAGTCCCGGCCCCAACCGAGGGTGATGTGTTCCAGATCCGGCCGCAAAGCATTAGTTGGGTCCAGCTCCAACCAGCCGAAATCCGGCACGAATACGGCCACCCAGGCATGGGTGGCATCCGCGCCAACCAGCCGCTCCTTGCCCTCCGGCGGATGCGTCAGGATATAACCGCTCATGTAACGGGCGGCCAGGCCAATCGAGCGCAGACAGGCAATCATGATGTGGGAGAAATCCTGGCATACCCCGCGACGGGCCTTGAACGCCTGTTCCACCGGGGTGAAGGTTTCCGTCGCCGTCGCATCAAACTTGAAGTCGCGATGAATCATCCGCATCAGGGCATCCGCCGCCTCCACCAGAGGTCGTCCCGGTAGGAAGGCCTCTCGGGCATAGGCAGCGTATTGCGAATCTATCGGCACATTGGTGGAGACAAACCGGAAGGCGGTGGCCTGCAGGTGGTCCGGCGGGAACTTTCTATCTGCCCGGTATCGCAGGTTGTCACGCGCGATCTCCCACGGCATTTTTGCAGCGGATGCCGAGGGTTGGGGCCGGTCGCGCAGCTCCACCCAGAATTCGCTGATGATCTCCAGGTACTCATGATCGGCGTTGAAATGAATCTTGGTAATCCGGTTGCCAAAGCAATCAAGGAAAGAACGCCTTGCCGACGGCTCTGGAGAGATCGCCAGATGATGCTCAAGGTTCTTTTGCCAAGGCAGAGCCCGCGGCGTAAGCCTCAGCAAATGGTGGGACTCCCCCACCAGCTGATCGTACTGGTACAGGGTCTCATGACGCACATGGTAACGGACAAATGTCATGACGAACGCCTCAATCCGGTTTCACACGCTGGTCGGAATACCGGGTGTGAATGAAATACTGCCGCTGGATCTCATCCGATACACGATAGGCCTCAGACCGGATGTCACACAATAGCTCTGCCAGGCTATCGCAAGCTTTGTCCGGGCGCTTGCGCTCGAAAGGATGTAAATCCAACGCCTGAAGCCGCTGCAGCGATTCGTTCAGATCTGGAGGAAATAGTTGCCCGGTTTTCCGCCCCATCTCCGGCAGATCCTTCTGCAACTGGCGAAGCTGGAACATGATGGAATGGGGGTTACTCCCGTCGATCACGAGGGTATGAAGCACGCCCAGGAGCTCCGGTGTCCGTCGATACCGGGTCCGATAGGTCACTTCCGAGTTAGCCACTTCCAGCAGCCATTCGAGCATTGCGTTGCGGCTGAACCGGTCGCTGAACAACGGCACGCAGATGAGCGTACAGAGGTTGGCCAGCCGCTCCAGGCGCCGGCCAATCACCAGGAACACCCAGCTGCAATCGCGGGTGATGTCGTCCATGGCAAAGCCGGCCAGGGAGATGCAGTCCAACAACACCAGATTCAACGCCCGGATCGACTGGTCCGGGGTGGTTGGCGCTGGGCTCAATGGCTTGCCTACCCGATTGAGCGTGTGCCAGTTGTCCGAAGACAGCCTGTCCCGCACCTGGCTGGCGTTGAACAACAGTGCCTGATGAATAGACGCAATGGAGCCCGGAGACTTGGCATCACTGACCGCTCTGAGCAACAGGTCGGGCAGCGGCTCCGGCACCGCGTCCTCCTCGGGTTCCGGCAGCGTCCCGAACTGTTCGGCTGCCTGTTGCAGCCCGAGCAGCGCTTCCTCACTGGCCTGGTCGTGGCCCGACAGCCTGTTGAACGCCGCCCGCAATAACCGGGCGGTACCCTCTGCCCGCTCCGAATGGCGGCCCATCCAGAACAGGTTTTCACCAACCCGCGAGGGCGTGTCCCGCTCGCCGTCCAGCAGGTCAGACACCTGCAACCGTTTTTTGATCAGTGATTTGGAGGGCCCCGTGAAGCGTGCTTCCACCCAGGTATCCTTAGACAGCCCCCCCCTTTGCATGGAGATGACTTCCACACCCTCGTCCATGGCCACCCGGGTCAGCCCACCAGGCATGACCCGCCAGCCGGAGGGCGTGGCGGCGGCAAATAACCTGAGACCAATAGAGCGGGTGGCGAGCGGCTGGTCCTGGTCGCCCTTCCAGACCGGCGCCTGTGAAAGGTGGACCAGCTCCTGCCCCACAAAGGCATGGGGATGGGCATGCATCTTCTTGATCAGTGCATCCCGCTCCGCGCCCTTCACCTGATAGCCGAACACCGGCTCCATTCGCATACTTGCAAAAGCGGGCTTGATCACCAGTTCGTCCAGGTGTTCGATCACATAATCCAGAGCAGGTTTCTCACCACACCACCAAGACGCCACCGATGGCATCTCCAACGACGCACCCAGCAGTTTCTTCGAGATCTCCGGCAGGAAACCAAACAGCGCGGCACTTTCCAACACACCGGAGCCCAACGCATTCGCCATCAACACCTTGCCTGCCCGCACCGCTCCCAGCAGCCCTGGAATACCGAGCACCGAATCGGCGCGAAGCTCCAGTGGGTCACAGAAGCCATCGTCCAGCCGGCGGTAAATGGCATGCACCCGCCGCAGACCCTGAAGGGTCTTGAGGTACACCGTGTCATCACGCACGGTCAGGTCCTGGCCTTCAACCAGGGGCAAGCCCAGGTAACGGGCCAGAAACACATGCTCGAAATAGGTTTCGTTGAAACGGCCAGGGGTCAACAGGACGCATAGCGGCGTCTCGGTTCCGGCTGGCGACATACCCACCAGGCTGTTCTGGAAACCCTGGAAGAATTCCGAAAGGTTGGTCACCGGCAGGTTGTGGAAGGGCGCCGGGAAAGCGCGGGAAATCACCAGGCGGTTCTGCAGGGCGTAGCCCGCACCCGAAGGCGCCTGGGTTCGGTCCGCCATCACCCACCAGCCGCCGTCCGGCGCCCGGGCCAGATCCACGGCGTATAAATGCAGGAAACGACCTCCGGCGGGTTGAATGCCCTGACAGGGCCACTGGAAACCGGCCTGACCATAGACCAGGGCCGGCGGCAAGAGGCCTTCCTTCAGCAGCGATTGCTCGCCGTAAAGGTCGGCCAGAACGCTGTCCAGGAGCTCAGCACGCTGGGCCACAGCTTTCGACAGCCATTGCCACTCATCGGCGCCCAGGACCAGTGGCAGCAGATCCACTTCCCAGGGCCTGGTATCGCCACGGGGATCTTCGTAGACGTTATAGGTTACGCCATCTTCGGCAATGGCATTGGAAACCGCCTGAGCCCGGATGTTGAGACTGTCGACTGACTCCAGGTTCAGCTGCTGTAACAATGGCCACCAATGAGCCTGCGGCCCGGAACCCATGGAACCAAGTTCATCAAACCGATCCGGTACCGGATGGTACTGGCGGAGGATGTCCGCTACTGCGCGCTGTTTCGCCACCTTGAATTCAGGCTCCGTTTGTCAGTGAGCTGGAAGCATAGCCGCTTTATACGCTCCGGAGCCAGCCTCAAACTACGCGTCCAGGCATCTTATTGGTGATATCGCAGATCCAGGGTAAATGGGAATTCCCGGTGCTCCTGAACCGGCCGCAGGGGTTGCTTGCCGGAGCTGTGCCCCATTCGGAAGAAGCGCGCCATACGGCGACCTTCAGCCTCGAACGAATTCACCGGCAGAGTCTCGAAATTGCGGCCACCAGGGTGGGTCACGTGGTATTCACACCCACCCAGACTTCGTTCGTTCCAGGTGTCTACGATGTCGAACACCAGCGGCCCGTCCACACCAATGGTCGGGTGCATGCACAACGACGGCTGCCAGGCCCTGTAGCGCACCCCGGCAACGGATTCACCCACCATACCGGTTGGCTGAAGCGGCAGCGGCACCTCATTGCAGGTTATCTGGTAACGATCCGGGGCCGCACCACGTACTTTTACCTGCAATCGCTCCAAGGAAGAGTCCACGTAGCGGGCCGTGCCGCCAATTGCCCCGTGCTCCCCGGTCACGTGCCAGGGCTCCAAAGCCGAGCGCAGCTCAAGGGTGATCCCTTTAACCTTGTAGTCGCCGATTCGCGGGAACCGGAACTCGAAATGTGGCGCGAACCAGTCACTCTCCAGCGGGTACCCCTGCGCCTTCATATCGTCGATTACATCTTCGAAGTCCTGCCAGACATAGTGCGGCAACAGGAACCGGTCGTGGAGCTCGGTGCCCCAGCGCACCAGCCCACTTGGTTTATAGGGTTGCTCCCAGAATCGGGCCACCAGCGCCCGCAACAGCAGCTGCTGGGTCAGGCTCATGCGGGCGTGGGGTGGCATCTCGAAGGCCCGCAGTTCCAGAAGGCCATGGCGCCCGCCAGGGCCATCCGGCGAATACAGCTTGTCGATACAGAACTCGGCCCGATGGGTATTGCCGGTCACATCCGTGAGCAGGTCTCGGAGCAGGCGGTCTACCACCCACGGAGCGACCTTTTTGCTGACCGGACACAGCCGCTCCATCTCCCTGAAAGCCAGCTCCATCTCGAACACATGGTCGTTACGGGCCTCGTCAATCCTGGGGGCCTGGGAACTGGGCCCTATAAAGAGGCCGGAGAACAGGTAAGACAGACTGGGATGGTTATGCCAGTAGCTGATCAGGCTGCGCAGCAGATCCGGACGCCGCAGGAACGGGGAATCCTCGGCCTTCTGCGACCCCAGCACAAAATGGTTGCCGCCGCCGGTGCCGGTATGACGGCCGTCCATCATGAATTTCTCGGAAGTCAGACGGCACTCGTAGGCGTCTGCGTAAAGCGTCTCGGTCTGCTCGACCAGTTCATCCCAAGTGGTCACCGGCTGCACATTGACCTCGATTACACCAGGGTCCGGGGTAATCCGGAAGTGGTTCAGTCGTGGGTCCGAGGGCGGCTCGTAGCCTTCCAGCAACACCGGCTGCTCCAGCCCGGCGGCGGTTTTCTCGATGGCCGCCACCAGCGCCAGGTAGGGCTCGAGCTCAGCCAGCGGCGGCATGAAAACCCGCAGTATGCCCTCCCGGGGCTCCACGCACAGGGCAGTGCGGACCACCTCCGGGGAGGACTTCCCTTGCTCAGGCGCCTTCTGTTCAATGGCCTCCTGCTCCGACCCTGGCTCTACACGCTGTCCGCGGCTGTTCCACTGGCGGATCTCCTCGTTTTTTGCCAACGGGCCCCGGGGCGCGAACGGATCCTGAGGGTGGATCCAGGGGTAATCCGCCTCCGCCACCCAAGGCTGGCTGTCCAGCGGCAAACGGTGGCCCATTGGGGAGCCGCCCGGCACCAGGTAACAGCGCTCACTGCGCAGGAACCAGGGGCCCGTCTCCCACGTCTGTTCCTTTTCGGAGACCCGCAGGGGCAACACGTAGCCCACCGGCTTATCCAGGCCGCGACTGAAAATCTGCTGGAGCTGTTTCCGCTCCAGTGCGTTTTCCAGACGGGAGTCGAAGGGATCGACGTTGACCGGCAGGCGCCGCTCGCGCCAGAGATAATAGAAGGCATCCTCAAAAGCCGGGAACACCTGTTCGGCATCCAGGCCCAGCTCCTGGGTCAGGCTCTGTATAAAGCGCTCGGCCGCTTCTGCGGTGGCGCCGCTGTTGGTGCGTTCGTCCGCCAGCCAACGTTCATCCTGCCAGATCTGTTCTCCATCCTTGCGCCAGAAACAATTCAGGGACCATCTGGGCAGCGGTTCGCCCGGGTACCACTTGCCTTGGCCGAAGTGTACCAGCCCGCCAGCACCATAGCGGTCCCGCATCCGGTGGTAGAGTTCGATGGCTTTTTTGCGCTTGGTGGGGCCCATGGCCTCGGTGTTCCACTCCGGCTCGTCCCGGTCATGATTCGCCACAAAGGTGGGTTCGCCGCCCTGGGTCAGGCGCACATCGAGCTCAGTAAGGCGCTTGTCGACATCATGACCTAGCCCAACAATGCGCTGCCACTGGTCCTCGGTGTAGGGTTTGGTTACCCGCGGCGCTTCCCAAATGCGCTGGACGCTCATCTGGTGCTCGAACTCAACCTCACAATCCTCCACCATGCCAGTAATGGGCGCGGCGGAGGACGGATCGGGGCTGCAAGCCAGGGGAATATGCCCTTCCCCGGCAAACAAGCCGGAGGTAGGGTCCAGCCCCACCCAACCCGCGCCGGGCAGGTAGACCTCGCACCAGGCATGCAGGTCGGTGAAGTCTTCCTCGGCCCCGGAGGGGCCGTCCAGTGCTTTCTGATCCGCCTTGAGCTGAATCAGGTAACCGGACACGAACCGCGCCGCAAGCCCCAGGTGCCGGAGTGTCTGAACCAGCAGCCAGGTGGAATCCCGACAGGATCCAGAACCTTTTTTCAGGGTTTCCTCCGGCGTCTGGACACCCGGCTCCATCCGGATCAGGTAATCGATCCGATCAGAAACACGCTGGTTCACACCCACCAGAAAATCGACACTGGGGGTTTCCTTGCGGTCTATGGTGGCCATCCACTTACGGAAGTCCGGTGTCTCCGGCAGTTTCTGTAAGTATGGTGCCAGCTCTGCCGTCTGCCATTCCTCGTAGTCGAAAGGAATGGTCTCCGCCCGGGGTTCCAGAAAGAAATCAAACGGGTTGATCACGGCCATCTCGGCAACCAGGTCTACCGTGATCTTCAGTTCATCGGTTTTCTCAGGAAATACCAGACGGGCCAGATAATTGGCCTGCGGATCTTGCTGCCAGTTCAAGAAGTGACCTTCCGGCTCAACCTTCAGCGAGTAGCTGAGAATGCGGGTTCTCGCATGCGGACACGGTCGCAAGCGAACGATCTGAGGCCCCAGGGTAACCGGGCGCTCGTAGCGATAGTGCGTGGTATGACTCAGGGCAACGTGAATCGACATGAAACCTATCTCGCAGGCGAATATGTTTGGGAGTTTCAGGCTGTCTCGTAGACAGGAAACCAGGTCTCTGCAATGTCTTCGTGAAGCTCACCGATCTCCAACTGCAAGTTTTCCAGGAACAGGATCCCCTCATCCTTACGAATAAGCGCATCCACGTCTCCTTCCCGGGTGTGACGTACCGCCTGTAATGCCGTGCGTAACGGAATCTCGTTCCTTGGCAAACGACCGAGGGCACTGGCCACCTCGTTGAGGCTGTGCAGCACCGATCGCGGAAACGGCTCGTTCTGCAGCAGAAAGCGAATGACCTGGGGTCCGCTAACCTTGCGTCGAACATTGTGACGGTACATCTGGAAGGCACTCTGATAACGCAGCACGCTGGTCCACAGCAGCCCGCCGTAGGTTTCGGTGCCATCCCAGCCATCCAGGAACTGCAGGGCACCCACTTCAATCTGCCGGGTGGCCATGTCAGCCCGCTCCAGGTTGCGCCCGACCCGGATGAAGTCATACCCCTCGTCGTGACTCATACAGCCGGCAAGCAAGCCATTGAGCATCTGGCAGCGCCCCACGATTTCGTTCAGGAACTCGTATCGCGCGCGCTTGCCAACCCCCTGGTCTATGTGTTCCAGAATGTACCGGTAAAGCTCGTTGATCACCTCCCAGGCATCGGTCGGAATCTGGTCCCGAGTCGTGCGAACATTCTCCCGGGCCGCTTTGATGCAGGAGGCTATGGAACTCGGGTTGTAACCATCGGCCATCAGGAACTTCACACAATTGCGCTCATCGGCCTTCTGGTGGTGCTGATCGAACAGGGCTTCCATTCCGGTAACCGCTACCAGACTCTTCCAGGACAGTTGGGTTTCTCTCGGCATATCCAGCGCCAGGGAATTGAAGGCCATGATCATCCGGGCGTTGTTCTCGGCCCGCTCAAGGTATCTGGCCATCCAGTACAGTCGTTCCGCTACACGTGACAGCACATCAGTTCTCCTCGTCCACGATCCAGGTATCCTTGCTTCCACCGCCCTGGGAAGAGTTCACCACCAGGGAGCCTTTGCGCATCGCCACTCGTGTAAGCCCTCCAGCGGTTACGTAGGTTCGTACGCCCTGCAGCACGAAGGGCCTCAGATCCAGATGCCTTGGCGCCAGGCCCTCGTCGCAAAGGGTCGGCGCCACCGACAGGCTCAAAGTGGGCTGGGCGATGTAGTTGCGCGGGTTCTTCTTGATCAGCCGGGCAAACTCGGTGCGCTGCTTCTTGGTGGAATGGGGCCCAACCAGCATCCCGTAGCCCCCGGATTCGTTCGCCGGTTTCACCACTAACTCGTCGAGGTGTTCGAGGACATACTCCTGGTCCTGCTTGTTCACACACATATAGGTGGGCACGTTCGGGATGATCGGCTCCTCATCCAGGTAGTAGCGGATCATGTCAGGGACGAACGCGTAGATGACCTTGTCGTCGGCCACGCCGGCACCGGGTGCATTGGCCAGGCCAACCTTGCCATTGCGCCAGGCCCGCATCAGGCCCGGCACGCCCAGAGTGGAATCCGCCCGGAACTCCTCCGGGTCCAGGAAATCGTCATCAATGCGGCGATAGATCACATCCACACGTTCCAGGCCCTCGACCGTGCGCATGTAGACACAGTCATCCTCACCAACCACCAGATCAGCCCCTTCCACCAGTTCTGCGCCCATACGCTGGGCCAGGAAGGAGTGTTCGAAATAGGCGGAGTTGAAAATGCCCGGCGTGAGCACCGCAATTTTCGGATGGTCCTGGGGCCTCGGCGAAATCGATGCCAGCATGTCGAACAGCTGGTTGGTGTAGTCATCCACCGGCAGGATGCTGGTGTTGTCGAACAGCTCCGGGAACACCCGCTTGGTCAGCTGCCGGTTCTCCAGCATGTAGGAAACACCCGAGGGAACCCGCAGGTTATCCTCAAGGACATACACCTTGCCGTCCTTATCACGCACCAGGTCCGATCCGCAGATGTGTGCCCAGACCCCCAATGGCGGCGTAAACCCCCGGCACTGCTCGCGGAAGTTCTTGGAGTTGGCGAACACATACTTGGGGATCACCTTGTCCTTGACGATGTTCTGGTCGTTGTAGATGTCGTTGATGAACATGTTGAGGGCCGTCAGGCGCTGCGCCAGTCCCTGCTCGATGGTTTCCCACTCGCGGAGCGAGATCACCCGGGGAATGATGTCAAAAGGCCAGGCCCGGTCGATATTTTCGCCCTCACTGTAGATGGTAAAGCTGATCCCCGTCTCCAGAATCGCCAGTTCGGCAGCCTGCTGGCGCGCCTGAATCTCCTCGGAGTCAAGATTGCCCAGGTAGTCGGTAATCGCCGTGGCTGCGCGCCTGGGCTTCCCTTTGGCGGCGATCAGCTCATCATAGAAGTCGTTTGGGTCGTAGTTTTTCCAGTCAATCGATTTGTTCTTCTTCATTTGATGTCCTTTCATTAACCACCGTGAACTATTCGGTGTACCAGGCGAAGCTTTTCCACCACCGGAGGAGGAAGCACAAAGGGGTAGGCGTCTTCATGCCCCATGCTTCGGTTCAGGCTGTTGAGCGCAAGCGTCAGGGGCAACCAGTGCTTGATCAGCGCATCGAAATCATCGGCCTGGTAAGGATCAAACGCTGGGCCCGGTTCGCTGCTCACCATAGGGCTCTGGCGAGCGTTCACCCGCATCCCGAACTGCCAGGCGGTTTCCAGTGTATCCACCATATGCAGGTAGTGTGCCCAGGTCTCCGCCCAGTCTTCCCAGGCATGGCTGCTGGCATAGGCGCTGATGTACCGGTTTTGCCAGTCACTTGGCGGGCCGTACTGGTAATGCTGATCCAGGGCTTGCGGGTAGTCTCTGGTATCGTCACCAAAAAGCGCCCTGACTTTATCCAGCCAGGGACTGTTACGAACCAGCAGATCCCAGTAGTAGTGACCGGACTCGTGGCGGAAGTGCCCCAGAACAGTGCGATAGGGCTCAGCCATTTGGTTACGCATCCGTTCCCGTTCCACCGGGTCCGCCTCGGCAATGTTTATGGTGATGACACCATTAGCATGGCCGGTTGCTACCTTGGAGCGCTCATCAAACATCGCCGGCTGGTCGGCCAGAAAATCGAAGGCCAGTCCAAACTGTTCTTCATTGCGGGGGGCGCAAGGCAGCTTGAGCCGCAGCACCGAATACACCAGGCGTCGCTTCTCCTTTTCCAGACGCAGCCAGAGATCGTGGTTTTTCGGGATACTAAGATTGGGAATGGTGCGATTCAGGCGGCAGGCGACGCAGAAGGTGTGGGGATCGGTTTTGGGGATCAGCCAATTGCAGGCTTGCTGATTCTGATAGTTGTCACACAGCCGATAGAGGTCACCACTGGCGACACTCGCCCAGGTGGCATTACCTTCTGGCTCGATAGCCAGCAAATCCATGACATCCGGAGCAAAGCCCAGGTCCGCCCCGCAGTTGGTACAACGACTGTTTTCAAAATAAAGCAGGTTGGCGCACCGGCCACAATGGAACAGCTTCATTGGAAGGCATCCTTGGCCACCATCGGCAAGACCATGCCTTCAAGTATTGGCCATCCAGGCCAAAATGCAAAGAATCCTCAAATAGGTACGAACGCGCACCGGATCATCAGGAAAGCCCGAGCCCTTGTTTGGGAGTAGCCAGGCGAGCGAATCTGACAACCTGCACTAGTATGTAGGTATCCAGACATCTGATTGATCGGGAAATCCGGAGGCAAACCAATAATGAAAATCGGTATCCCAAAGGAAATCTTTGAGGACGAGCGGCGGGTGGCCGCTACGCCACCCTCGGTTCACAAACTGATCGGCCTGGGTTACGACGTGATCGTTGAAGGTGGCGCCGGGGAGGCAGCGAACTACTCCGATGCCGCCTACGAGAAAGTGGGCGCTGCCATCGCCGCTGACACAACCATGTTGTGGAAGGAGTCCGATTTTATCCTGAAAGTCCGGGCGCCCATGGAGAACCCGGCGCTGGGCAAGCACGAAGCAGACTTGATGAAAGAAGGGGCGTTTCTGGTCAGCTACCTATGGCCGGCGCAAAACCCGGAGCTCCTGGAAAAGCTGGCCGCCAGAAAGATCACGTCTTTCGCCATCGACAGCCTGCCCCGCATCAGTCGCGCCCAGAAGATGGACGCCCTCAGCGCCATGGCAAACATCGCAGGCTATCGGGCAGTGATTGAGGCGGCGAATCACTTCGGACGTTTCTTTACCGGGCAGGTAACGGCTGCTGGCAAGGTGCCACCGGCGAAAATTATGGTGATCGGTGCCGGGGTGGCGGGCCTCGCAGCGATCGGCGCCGCTAACAGCATGGGCGCGATCGTTCGGGCTTTCGATACCCGACTGGAGGTGAAGGAACAGGTCGAGAGTATGGGGGCCGAGTTCCTGGTGCTGGATTTTGAAAACGAGGATGGCAGCGGCAGCGGCGGCTACGCCAAGCAGATGAGCGACGAATTCATCAAGGCGGAGATGGCGCTGTTTGCGGAGCAGGCGGAAGAGGTGGATATCATCATTACCACCGCCCTGATTCCCGGCAAACCGGCACCGAAGCTGATCACCGCCGACATGGTGAAATCCATGAAACCCGGCAGCGTGATCGTGGATCTGGCCTCCGAGCGGGGCGGCAACTGCGAGCTTACCGAACCCGGCAAGGTAGCCCATCACCATGGCGTCACCCTGATCGGCTACACCGATCTGCCAAGCCGGATGGCCAAGGTGGCCAGTGACCTGTATGCCACCAACCTGGTGCATCTGCTCACCGAGCTGACACCGGAAAAGGACGGCCAGCCAGTGGTGAACATGGAAGACGAAGTCATCCGTGGCCTTACGGTAGTGCACGAGGACGACATCACCTGGCCACCGCCAAAACCGGAATCGCCGGTCAGCCCCAAACCGGCACCGGGCACCGAGGAGCCCTCAGCCGAAGCAAAAGCCGCCGCCAAGAAAAAGGCCGACCGCCGCAGCCAGATCGGCAAGGGCGTGTTGTTCGTGGTCACGGCACTGGCACTCTACGGAGTCGGCGCCCACGCGCCAGAGAGCTTCCTGCAACACTTCACCGTATTCGTGCTGGCCTGCTTCATTGGCTGGCAGGTGATCTGGAACGTTACGCCTTCCCTGCATACACCCTTGATGAGCGTCACCAATGCCATCAGCGGCATCATCGTAATCGGCGCCATTCTGCATCTGGCCCAGGCGGAAAATATTGCCGTGGGCATCATGGCGTTTGTCGCGGTGCTGATTGCCAGCATCAACGTGGGCGGTGGCTTCCGGGTCACCCATCGCATGCTCAAAATGTTCCGCAAGTAGGAGACGCCCGATATGAGCACAGGACTGGTGAGCGTGGCCTACGTGGTCGCAAGTATCTGTTTCATTCTCAGCCTGGGTGGTCTCAGCCACCAGGAATCGGCACGGCGAGGTAATCTTTACGGCGTAGCCGGCATCATCATCGCGGTGGGGGCGACCCTGGCCAGCGTGGACGGAGGCATCACCGCCATCGTCATTGCCGTGTTGCTTGGTGTCGGCATCGGCATTCCCATCGCCAACAAGGTGGAAATGACCCAGATGCCGCAGCTGGTAGCCCTGCTCCACAGCTTTGTGGGTTTGGCTGCGGTGCTGGTGGGCTTTTCAGGCTACATCGAGCCGTTGATTGCCACCTCCGGTACCGAGCACACCATCAAGCTGGTGGAGATATATGTGGGCATTTTCATCGGTGCCATCACCTTCACTGGCTCACTGGTGGCCTGCGGCAAGCTGGACGGCCGAATCGACAGTAAGGCGCTGACCCTTCCGGGCCGGCACCTGATGAATCTGGCAGCGATCATTGTCTGCGTGTTCCTCGGGGCCTGGTTCCTGGGCACCGAGAGCATGGCCCTGGGCATCGGCGCCCTGATACTGATGGCCATCATTGCCTCGGTCCTGGGCATTCACCTGATCATGGCCATTGGCGGCGCCGACATGCCGGTGGTGGTGTCCATGCTCAACAGTTATTCCGGGTGGGCCGCCGCTTCCATCGGGTTCATGCTGGGCAATGATCTGCTGATTGTCGTGGGTGCTCTGGTCGGCAGCAGCGGTGCCATTCTCAGCTACATCATGTGCAAGGCCATGAACCGGTCTTTCATCAGCGTGATCCTTGGCGGATTCGGCCAGACCAGCAGCAGTTCGGCAGCTGCGAATGGCGACCAGACGGTGCACGAATCCAGCGTGGATGATGTCTGTGAGGAGCTGCGCAACGCCCAGTCGGTGATCATCGTGCCCGGTTATGGCATGGCGGTGGCCCAGGCCCAGAATGGCGTCAGCGAAATGACCAAGATCCTTCGGGACCGGGGCGTGAACGTGCGCTTCGGCATCCACCCGGTGGCGGGCCGCCTGCCCGGACATATGAACGTGCTACTGGCGGAAGCCCACGTACCCTATGACATCGTATTGGAGATGGACGAGATCAACGACGACTTCCCGGATACCGACGTGGTGTTGGTGATCGGCGCCAACGACACGGTGAACCCGGCCGCCGCCGAAGACCCGGGCAGCCCGATCGCCGGCATGCCGGTGCTGGAGGTCTGGAAAGCCCACCAGGTGGTTATTCTCAAGCGGGGCATGGCCACTGGTTATTCCGGGGTGGAGAACCCGCTGTTCTTCAAGGACAACGCCCGTATGTTGTTTGGCGATGCCAAGGAAAGCATCGACAAGCTGGTCAGTGGTCTGCGGGGCTAGAGGAAGGCTTGCGGGGCTGAATTGGCACAACCTGAACCATCATCATCGGGTGGTATTCACCAACCCCAGAAAAAAGCCCCCGACTCGCGGGGGCTTTCTTGTGCAGCTTACTTAACCTTAGGGTCCAGCTCGCCAGCCTCATACCGCTCGAACATCTGCTCGAGGTTCAGCGGCTTGATCTTGCTGGCCTGTCCGGCACAGCCGAAGGCTTCGTAGCGGGCTACGCAGATATCGGTCATGGCGACCATGGTGGCCTTGAGGAATTTGCGCGGGTCGAATTCAGCCGGGTTCTGGGCCATGAAGCGACGGACGGCACCGGTGCTGGCGAGGCGCAGGTCGGTGTCGATGTTGACCTTGCGTACGCCGTGCTTGATGCCTTCGACGATTTCTTCCACCGGCACACCGTAGGTCTCCGGAATCTCACCACCGAATTCGTTGATCACCTTCAGCCATTCCTGGGGTACAGAGCTTGAGCCGTGCATGACCAGGTGGGTATCTGGAATGCGCTTGTGGATGGCTTTGATTTGCTCGATGGCCAGAATGTCACCAGTGGGCGGGCGGGTGAACTTGTAGGCACCGTGGCTGGTGCCGATGGCGATGGCCAGGGCATCCACGTGAGTCTTCTTGACGAAGTCGGCAGCTTCTTCCGGGTCGGTCAGCATCTGGTCGTGGTCCAGGGTACCTTCGGCGCCGATGCCGTCTTCTTCACCGGCCTGGCCGGTTTCGAGGGAGCCCAGGCAGCCCAGCTCGCCTTCTACGGACACGCCACAGGCGTGGGCCATTTCGACGGTGCGGCGGGTAACGTCTACGTTGTACTCGTAGCTGGTCGGGGTTTTGCCGTCTTCACCCAGTGAGCCGTCCATCATGACGGAGCTGAAGCCGAGCTGGATGGAGCGCTGGCAGACGGATGGGCTGGTGCCGTGGTCCTGATGCATAACCACCGGGATGTGCGGCCATTCTTCGATGGCGGCCAGGATCAAGTGGCGCAGGAAGGGGGCGCCGGCGTATTTGCGGGCACCGGCGGAGGCCTGGACAATTACCGGGGAGTCGGTTTTGTCGGCGGCTTCCATGATGGCGCGCATTTGTTCGAGGTTGTTTACGTTAAAGGCTGGCACACCGTAACCATGCTCGGCGGCGTGGTCCAGAAGTTGCCGCAGCGATATCAGGGCCATGGGTTGTCTCCTTCGTTGACTTTTGAGGTTTGAATTCTGTTCGTTTTCAGACTTTGGGGTCTGCTTCGGAGGGTGGGGTAGGTCGTTCGCGGAACCGCTACGAGCACATCCGTGTGCGCTTCTCTCCGGCCATCCATGGCCTCCGAAATTCCGCGAAAGGCCTACCCCACCCTCCTTGCGATTCTGGCCCTGTGCGGGTTTCTCTCAGAATCGCTTTGTTGATTACGCTCCGCGTTCTTCCAGTACCGCTACTGCCGGCAGGGTTTTGCCTTCCACGAACTCCAGGAACGCGCCGCCGCCGGTGGAGATGTAGGAGATCTTGTCAGCTATGCCGTATTTGTCAACGGCCGCGACGGTGTCGCCGCCGCCTGCCAGGGAGAAGGCGTCGCTTTCGGCGATGGCTTCGGCTAACGCTTTGGTGCCGTTGCCGAACTGGTCGAATTCGAACACGCCAACCGGGCCGTTCCACAGGATGGTTTTGGCGCTCTTGAGCAGGTTGGCGAACTGGCCGGCGGTTTCCGGGCCTACGTCGAGGATCATGTCGTCGTCGCTGACGTCGGAGATGTTTTTCACGGTGGCGGTAGCGGTTTCGGCGAATTCGCTGGCGACCACTACGTCTACCGGCAGCGGGATTTCCACGCGGCTGGCGATGTCTTTGGCGGTGTCGATCAGGTCGTGTTCGCACAGGGATTTGCCGACCGGGTGGCCAGCGGCCGCCAGGAAGGTGTTGGCGATGCCGCCGCCGACGATGATCTGGTCACACACTTTTTCCAGGGCGTTGAGTACGTCCAGTTTGGTGGAGACTTTGGAGCCGCCAACGATGGCGACGACCGGCTTGGCCGGGTTGTCGAGGGCTTTGCCGAGGGCGTCGAGTTCTGCCGCCAGCAGGGGGCCGGCGCAGGCTTCTGGGGCAAACTTCGCTACACCGTGGGTGGAGGCCTGGGCGCGGTGGGCGGTGCCGAAGGCGTCCATCACGTAGACGTCGCACAGGGCGGCGTATTGTTTGGCCAGGTCTTCGTTGTCTTTCTTTTCGCCTTTGTTGAAGCGAACGTTTTCAAACAGCACCACTTCGCCGTCGGCGACTTCAACACCGCTGAGGTAATCCTTGATCAGGCGCACTTCCTGGCCCAACAGGGTGCTCAGGTGTTCGGCAACCGGCTTCATGGAAGAGGCCTCGTCGTACACGCCTTCTTCCGGGCGACCCAGGTGGGACATCAGCATGACTTTGGCGCCGGCGTCTTTAGCGGCTTTGATGGTCGGCAGCGAGGCGCGGATGCGGGCGTCGCTGGAGACTTTGCCGTTTTTGACCGGTACGTTCAGGTCTTCACGAATCAGAACCCGCTTGCCGGCGAGGTTCAGGTCAGTCATTTTTTTGATGGCCATAATCAGGTTCCGTAGTTATGGGTTCACAGATTCAAATAGTTAAATTTGGGTGGGGTCTGACCCCTTTGTATCCGTCGGGGCTGGGTTAAAGGTCAGGCCCCTTTGTAGCCTTCAGGTTTTGGTTAGCCATGCCTGGCTGACATCCAGCATCCGGTTGGCGAAGCCCCATTCGTTGTCGAACCAGCAGAGTACTTTCACCATGGTGCCGCCGGTGACTCGGGTCTGGCCGCCGTCTACCACGCCGGAATGGGCGTCGTGGTTGAAGTCGGAACTGGCCAGCAGTTCGTCGGTGTAACCGAGGATGCCTTTTAACGAGCCCTTTGCGGCGTTCTGCAGCAACTGGTTTACCGCCGTTACATCGGTGGCCTCGCGTACATTCACCACCATGTCTATAGCAGAGACATTGAGTGTTGGCACGCGCATGGCCACCGAGCTGAAGCGACCTTCCATATGGGGTAGCAAACGCTCTATGCCACGGGCCAGTCCTGTGTCTACCGGGACGATATTATGAAGCGCGCTGCGGGTGCGGCGCAGGTCCTGGTGGTGGTAGGCATCGATCACCGGCTGGTCATTCATGGCGGCGTGGATGGTGGTGGTACTGCCCTGCTCTACGCCGAAGGCGTCGTCCAGTACCTTGATCACCGGTACCAGACAGTTGGTGGTGCAGGAACCCGCAGCCACAATCACATCCTCAGCATTCAGCTGGTGGTCGTTGATCCCGAACACCACGGTGCGGTCCACATCGGCCTCTCCTGGCTGGGAAAACAGCAGCCGCTGGGCACCCGAAGCGATATGCTTTTCCGCTGTGGCGCGGTCGGAGTAGGCGCCGGAGCATTCCAGCACCAGGTCCACGTCCAGCAAACGCCACGGCAGATCACTCGGGTCCGGGTGGCGCAGCACCCGGATGCGGTCGCCGTTCACCACCAGGTTATCGCCATCCACCGCCACCTCACCGTGAAACCGCCCGTGTGTGGAGTCGTATTTGGTGAGATGGGCGATGGTGTCGATATCCGACAACTCGTTAATCGCGACCACCTGCAGATGGTCGCGATAGCCGTTTTCATAGAGTGCCCGCAACACGCACTGGCCTATGCGGCCGTACCCGTTGATGGCGATGCGAAACGGCGTTGAGTTGGTCATCAGGCGTCCAGGAGCTCGTCAGCCACTTCCAGGATGTTATCGACGGTGAAGCCGAATTCCTTGAACAACTCGCCAGCAGGCGCAGACTCACCGAAGGTGGTCATGCCCACAACCCGGCCGTCCAGGCCCACGTACTTGTACCAGTAGTCAGCAATGCCGGCTTCGATGGCGATGCGGTTGGTGACTTCCAGCGGCAGCACCTGTTGCTTGTACTCGGCGCTCTGGGCGTCGAATACATCGGTAGACGGCATGGACACCACACGCACAGCCTTGCCCTGCTCGCGCAGCTTGACGGCAACGTCCTGGGCCAGGGCCACTTCAGAGCCGGTGGCAATCAGGATCAGCTCCGGGGTGCCTTCGCTGTCAGACAGCACGTAGCCACCCTTGGCAACGTTGGCCAGCTGCTCGGCGTCACGCTGCTGGTGCGGCAGGTTCTGACGAGAGAACACCATGGCGGTGGGGCCGTCGTTGCGCTCGAGGGCGGCTTTCCAGGCCACCGCAGATTCCACGGTATCGGCCGGGCGCCACATGCTCATGTTCGGCGTGGTGCGCAGGCTGGCCATCTGCTCGATGGGCTGGTGCGTGGGGCCGTCTTCGCCCAGACCGATGGAGTCGTGGGTGAAGACAAAGATGGAGCGCTGCTTCATCAGAGCCGCCATACGTACCGCGTTGCGGCAGTATTCCATGAAGATCAGGAAGGTGGCGCCGTAGGGGACAAAACCGCCGTGCAGGGCGATGCCGTTCATGATGGCCGCCATACCGAACTCGCGCACACCGTAATAGATGTAGTTGCCGGAGGCGTCGTCTTTGGTCACGCCTTTGCAACCAGACCAGATGGTCAGGTTGGAACCGGCCAGGTCGGCGGAGCCGCCCATCAGTTCCGGCAGCAGCGGGCCATAGGCGTTCAGGGTGTTCTGGGATGCCTTACGGGAAGCGATGGTGTCGCCCTTGTCCTGGCATTCCTGAATGTAGGCCTGAGCTTTTCCAGAGAAGTCTGCTGGCAGCTCGCCGGCCATGCGGCGCTTGAACTCAGCGGCCAGTTCCGGCTCGGCCTTTTCGTAGGCGGCGAATTTCTCTTCCCATGCCTTCTGGGCAGCGGCGCCTTTTTCTTTGGCATCCCAGGCTGCGTAAATTTCAGAAGGCACCTCGAACGGACCGTGCTGCCAGCCCAGCGCTTCCCGGGTCAGGGCGATTTCATCGTCACCCAACGGGGCGCCGTGGCAATCTTCCTTGCCCTGTTTATTGGGGGAACCAAAGCCGATGATGGTTTTGCAGCAAATGATGGTGGGCTGATCGGTATTCGCGCGGGCCGCTTCGATGGCCGCACGAATGGCATCGGCATCGTGGCCATCCACGTTCGGGATAACCTGCCAGCCGTAGGATTCGAAACGCTTGGGCGTGTCGTCGGTGAACCAGCCCTCTACTTCACCATCAATGGAAATGCCGTTGTCGTCGTAGAAGAACACCAGTTTACCCAGGCCCAAAGTACCAGCCAGGGAGGCGACTTCGTGGGAGATGCCTTCCATCAGGCAGCCATCGCCCAGGAAGGCGTAGGTGTAGTGATCAACAATCTCGTGGCCCGGGCGGTTGAACTGCGCCGCCAGGGATTTCTCGGCCAGCGCGAAACCAACGGCATTGGCAATGCCCTGCCCCAGCGGGCCAGTGGTGGTCTCGATGCCCGGCGTATAGCCGTATTCCGGGTGGCCCGGGGTTTTGGAGTGCAGCTGGCGGAAGTTCTTGATGTCGTCAATGGAGACGTCGTACCCACTCAGGTGCAGCAGCGAATACTGCAGCATGGAGCCATGGCCGTTAGACAGCACAAAGCGGTCACGGTTGGCCCACTGAGGGTTGGCCGGGTTGTGGCTGAGGTAATCGTTCCACAGTACCTCGGCGATATCCGCCATACCCATGGGCGCACCCGGGTGGCCGGACTTGGCTTTCTGAACCGCATCCATGCTCAGCGCGCGAATGGCGTTGGCGAGATCTTTACGGGACGACATTGACTATTCTCCAGTGTTTTTCAGGAAAAGAATTCAAGCTGCAAAAACTGCTTAAAAAGAAGGCGCGTATTTTCGCCGATTACGGTATGCCGGGGCAAATCCATATGTAGTGGTTTTCCGATGGCGGCGGCACAAACTCGCCAAAGCAACTGATTTCACAAAGCCACAAACCTATATCAAAAAATTTTGATATGGCTATTGATCGACCAACCAATCACCCCTACACTTGCCAACCATGACCTCACTCAATGCACATGCTAACGAACTGTCCTCTGTGGACACCCTGGCACCGATCTTCAAGGCGAGCGGAGACCCCCTGCGCCTGGAGATCCTGCGGGTGCTGCGCCGTGACACCTTCGGCGTGCTTGAGCTGAGCCAGCTGTTTAATATGCGCCAGTCCGGCATGAGCCATCACCTGAAAGTGATGAACAAGGCCGGGTTGCTGGAACCCCAGCGTGAAGGCAACGCCATTTTCTACCGCCGCCCCCTGCATCTGGACAGCGACAAACTGGCGGACCAGGCCATCCGGCAGATTTTTGAGACGGTGGACCGCGTGCCTTTGCCGCCGCAGCTGGAAGAAAAGATTGAGGCAATCCGGGAGCAGCGGGCGGAGCAATCCCAGGCGTTTTTCTCCCGACACTCGGAGCAGTTCCGGGAACAACAGGAATTGATTGCAGCCTTTGACCTGTATGCCGAGCCCACAGCAGAGCTGATCCGCAAGCGCACGACCCGGCAAGAATGGCGCAGTGCGCTGGAAATCGGCCCAGGTGAAGGTGCCTTCCTGCCCGTACTATCAGCCCTGTTTGAACACGTGGTAGCGCTGGACAACAGCAAGGACATGCTGGCCAAGACCACCCGCACCTGTATTGATGAGCGTTTGAATAACGTGGATCTGATTGAAGGCGTCACCGACACCCTGCTGGCCCGCGGTGATGCCTTTGACCTGATCGTCGCCAACATGGTGCTGCACCATGTGCCCAGCCCGGCGGACATCTTCCTGGATGCCGCGGCACTGATGAACAGCGGTGGCTGTTTTATCGTCAGTGATTTGTGCAGCCATGATCAGGACTGGGCGAAAGAGAATTGCGGCGACCTCTGGCTTGGCTTTGAGCCGGAAGAGCTGACCGCCTGGGCCGCTGATGCCGGCTTAAGCGCCGGGGAGCAACTGTTTATTGGCCTGCGCAACGGTTTTCAGGTGCAGGTCAGGGAATTCTGGAAAACGACCGCAACGGCCTGAGGCCCGCGCGGATACTGGAACATCAAAAAACTTTGATATTGTCGTACGTAGAAATACGTACACTGACTTTGAAAACGCTCACAAAGGAGCACCGCTATGTCTGACTACAACATCTTCACCTCCGAATCGGTCTCTGAAGGCCACCCGGACAAACTGGCCGACCAGATTTCCGATGCGGTACTGGATGCCATCCTGGCCGACGACCCGCACGCCCGCGTGGCCTGCGAAACCATGGTCAAGACCGGCGTTGCCATCGTTGGCGGTGAAATCACCACCAGCGCCTGGGTAGACCTGGAAGACCTGGTGCGCGGAGTGATCAAAGACATCGGCTACACCTCCTCAGACGTGGGCTACGACGGCGACACCTGTGGCGTGATCAATATCATCGGCAAACAGTCTGTCGACATCGCCCAGGGCGTTGACCGCCAGAAGCCGGAAGATCAGGGCGCCGGCGACCAGGGCCTGATGTTCGGCTACGCCAGCAACGAAACCGACGTGCTGATGCCGGCTCCGATCACCTTCTCGCACCGGCTGGTACAGCGCCAGGCCGAAGCCCGCAAGAGCGGCCTGCTGCCGTGGCTGCGCCCGGACGCCAAGAGCCAGGTCACCTGCCGCTATGAGAACGGCCAGGTTGTCGGTATCGATGCCGTGGTTCTGTCCACCCAGCACGACCCGGACGTGACCCAGGAAGACCTGAAAGAAGCGGTGATGGAACTGATCGTCAAGCACACGCTGCCGGAAGAACTGCTGCACAAAGACACTCAGTTCCACATCAACCCGACCGGCAAGTTCGTGATCGGCGGCCCGGTGGGCGACTGTGGCCTGACCGGCCGTAAGATCATCGTAGACACCTACGGCGGCATGGCCCGTCACGGCGGTGGTGCGTTCTCCGGCAAAGACCCCTCAAAGGTTGACCGTTCTGCCGCCTATGCCGGTCGTTACGTGGCCAAGAACATCGTCGCCGCCGGCCTGGCCGAGAAATGCGAGATCCAGGTCTCCTACGCCATCGGTGTAGCCCAGCCGACCTCCATTTCCCTGAACACGTTCGGCACCGGCAAGATCAGCGACGACAAGATCATCGACCTGGTGCGCGCGCACTTCGACCTGCGCCCCTATGCGATCACCAACATGCTGGACCTGCTGCACCCGATGTACCGGGCAACCGCAGCCTACGGCCACTTCGGCCGCGACCCATACGAGATGACCGTTGGCGGCAAGACCTTCACCGCGTTCCCGTGGGAGAAGACCGACCGCGCTGCGGCCCTGAAGGACGCTGCAGGCATCTAAAGACTGGCACTGGCTTCTTGTCGTGGCCCAGCCCTCCAATTTTGGAGTGGCGGCGGCAAGGAACGTCTTTCCGGGACACGCTCAAGCCGTCCGTGGGCGCTTAGCTTTGGCCATCCATGGCCAAAGATAGTCCCGGAAAGACGTTCCTCACCACCGCTTTTGAACTTGTGGCGAGGGATTATCGAAAACTCTTTCATGCAAGGCGCTGAAAGAAGGCCAAATTCAGTATTTCGGCGTACCGGAGACGGCATACGCCAAAGTTTGAAAGAGGAGATGGGGAACGTCTTTCGCGGAATTTCGAAGGCCAAGGATGGCCTGAGAGAAGCGCACATGGATGTGCTCGTAGCGGTTCCGCGAAAGACGTTCCCCATCTCCGACGCAACCCATACAGGCGGTACCCGATAATGTTCCGGGACCGTAGAGAAAGGCTGACAGGAGAACACCCAAATGAGCACTCCGGCAGAAAAACTGACCACGTTTGAAGACTACAAAGTCCGCGACATCACCCTCGCCGACTGGGGTCGCAAGGAAATCAAAATCGCCGAAGGCGAAATGCCCGCCCTGATGAAACTGCGCGAGAAATACAAAGCCGAGCAGCCGCTGAAAGGCGCCAACATCATGGGCTGCATCCACATGACCATCCAGACCGCCGTGTTGATCGAAACCCTGGTGGAGCTCGGCGCTAACGTGCGCTGGTCATCGTGCAACATCTTCTCCACCCAAGACCAGGCCGCAGCCGCCATCGCAGCACAAGGCATTCCCGTGTTCGCCTGGAAAGGCGAAACCGATGAAGAATACGAATGGTGCCTGCACCGCACCGTGGGTGCGGACGTAGACGGCTGGGAACCCAACATGATCCTGGATGACGGCGGCGACCTGACCGAAGTACTTCATAAAGAGTACCCGGCCATCATCAACAAGTGCCACGGTGTGACCGAAGAAACCACCACCGGCGTACACCGCCTGCAGGAAATGCTGCGTGACGGCACCCTGAAGATCCCGGCGATCAACGTGAACGATTCGGTCACCAAGTCCAAGAACGACAACAAGTACGGCTGTCGCCACAGCCTGAACGACGCCATCAAGCGCGCTACCGACCACCTGCTGTCTGGCAAGAAGGCGCTGGTGATCGGTTACGGTGACGTGGGTAAAGGCTCTGCCCTGTCCCTGCGTCAGGAAGGCATGATCGTAAAAGTGACCGAAGCCGACCCGATCTGCGCCATGCAAGCCTGCATGGACGGCTTTGAAGTGGTGTCTCCGTACATCGATGGCATCAACACCGGCACCGAGCAGGGCATCAACGCTGATCTGCTGGGCACCACCGACCTTCTGGTGACCACCACCGGTAACGTCAACGTGTGCGACGCCAACATGCTGAAGGCCCTGAAGAACGGTGCTGTGGTGTGCAACATCGGCCACTTCGATAATGAAATCGACACTGCCTACATGCGCAAGAACTGGGAGTGGGATGAAGTCAAACCGCAGGTTCACGTGATCTACCGTGACAAGGCCAGCAACGACCACCTGATCCTGCTGTCCGAAGGCCGCCTGGTGAACCTGGGCAACGCCACCGGTCACCCGTCCCGGATCATGGACGGCTCCTTCGCCAACCAGGTGCTGGCCCAGATGTACCTGTTCGAGCGCAAGTTTGCTGACCTGCCGGAAGAGTCCAAGGCCAAGGGCGTTTACGTTCAGGTGCTGCCCAAGCAGCTGGACGAAGAAGTGGCCCGCGCGATGGTGGAAGGTTTTGGTGGTGTGATCACCAAGATGACGCCGGACCAGGCAAAATACATCGGTGTGCCGGTCGAAGGCCCGTACAAGCCGGAAAGCTACAGGTACTAAGCGGAAACGATCATGGAATCCCAGAAGCAATTCAAGCGCCGTTTCAGCTTTGAGTTTTTCCCGCCCAAGACCGATCAGGGCAAGGAAAAACTCCAGGCGGTGCGCAACCAGCTGGCCGAGGTGAACCCGGATTTCTTCTCGGTCACCTTCGGCGCCGGCGGTTCCACCCGGGACCGCACCATTGAAACGGTACTGAACCTGCACAAGCAGGGCATTTCCACAGCACCGCATCTGTCCTGCGTGGGTGGTACCCGCGCAGAGATCGGGGAGCTGCTGGATCTGTATAAAGAGAACGGCATCAACCGGATTGTCGCCCTGCGCGGCGACCTGCCCTCAGGTATGGGCGCCTCCGGTGAGCTGCGTTACGCCAACGAGCTGGTGGAGTTTATCCGGGAGCACAGCGGTGATCACTTCAATCTGGAAGTGGCAGCCTACCCGGAGTTCCACCCTCAGGCCCGCAACGCCGAGGAAGACCTGAAGAACTTCGCACGGAAGGTACAGGCCGGTGCCAACAGCGCCATCACCCAGTACTTCTTCAATGCCGACAGTTACTTCTACTTCATCGACCGTCTGGAGAAGATGGGCGTCACCATTCCGGTGGTGCCGGGCATCATGCCTATCGTCAACTTCTCCAGCCTGGTGCGGTTCTCGGATATGTGCGGTGCGGAAATCCCCCGCTGGATCCGCAAGCAACTCGAAGCCTACGGCGACGACACCGACAGCATCCGCAAATTCGGCGAAGAAGTGGTCACCGAGATGTGCGAAAAGCTGCTGAAAGCCGGGGCGCCCGGGCTGCACTTCTACACCCTGAACCAGGCTGAACCCAGCATCTCCATCTGGAAGAATCTGGGCATCAGCGACCGGGAGAAGATCGCTTTCTGATCTGCTCCCCGAAGCCCTCTGCCAGCCGGCAGAGGGCTTTCTCTTTCTCCCTCCCCAGTTTCATAACCAACTGATTTTCTGCAAATCCTGCTTTTCTGGTCTAGGCTGTGTCTGATGTATCCCCATCAACGCTCCTCGCACGGCAAGCGTTAAAAGCGGTTACCTGTGCGAATTGCCTTACCGGGCAAATGGAGCATAGAAAAACAGAAAGGAGATCACATGAGCACGAAATGGCTGAAAACACTGGGCGCTGGTCTGGCATTGTCGGTTGCAGCGTCAACCGTTAGCGCAGAAACCCTCCGAGTGGTGACCGACCCCAGTTTTGTCCCCTTTGAAATGATGGACCAGGAAACCGGCGAGATGATCGGTTTCGACATGGATATCATCTCTGAGGTGGCCGAGCGCGCGGGATTTGAGTACAACCTGCAGACCATGGATTTCAACGGCATTATCCCGGCCCTGCAAACCGGTAACGTGGATATCGCGATTGCCGGCATAACCATCACCGAAGAGCGTAAGCAGATTGTCGATTTTTCTGATCCCTACTACGACTCAGGCCTGCGGATTCTGGTGCGGGCAAACAACAGTGATGTCGATGAGCTTTCTGATCTTGAGGGCAAAAAAGTTGGCACCAAGATCGGCAGCACCAGTTACGACTTCCTGATGCAGAACCTGGATAACAATGGCGGTGTGACGCCGTACCCGGGCAGCTCCGATATGTATATGGCGCTGATGTCCCGTGCCATTGATGCAGTGTTCTACGATGCCCCCAACGTAGGCTACTTTGCCAGCACCCGTGGCGAAGGTCGGGTGAAAACCGTCGGCCAGCTTTATGAAGGCCAGCAGTACGGTATCGCCCTGAAGAAGGGCAGCCAATGGGTTGGCCCGGTCAACGAAGCACTTGCCTCAATTAAGGAAGACGGCACCTACAAGACCATTTACGAAAAATGGTTTGGCCCCATGCCTGAAGACCAGTAAACCACCATCCGTTCTGGTCAGGGCGTACAACGCCCTGACCGGTTCCTCCCAACTCAACGGAGACTCATACTGTGGAATTCCAGTTTCAGTTTGACTGGCAGGCAGCAATCCATGCCATTCCATTTCTGGCCAAAGGCATCCCCTACACTCTGATGATTTCCTTTGGCGGCCTGGCCATTGGCTTTGTGCTGGGCATCCTGTTCGGTTTGCTGAGCATCAACAAAAGCTGGTTCCTGCGCTGGCCAGCCATTGCCTACATCGAGATTTTTCGTGGCACGCCGATTCTGGTTCAGGTCCTGTTTATTTTCTACGGCCTGCCAGACCTGATCGGTGGGCCCATCGACCCACTCACCGCGGGCATTGCAGCCATCGCTCTCAATTCCGGCGCCTATATTTCCGAAGTGGTGCGCGGTGGCGTGCAGTCCATCGACAAAGGCCAGACCGAAGCCGGCCTGTCGCTCGGTCTCTCAAGAACCCAGACCTTCTGGTCCATCATCTGGCCCCAGGCGTTCCGGCGCATGATTCCGCCACTGGGCAACCAGGGCATTGTCAGCATCAAAGACACGTCCCTGTTTTCTGTCATCGGCGTAGGTGAACTGGTCCGCCAGGGGCAGGTGTACATTGCCAACACGTTTACCGCGTTCGAGGTGTATTTCGTGGTGGCGCTCATGTACCTGGCCATCACCTTAACTCTGTCCCTGCTCCTGCGCTTGCTTGAGCGCCGTGGCGTAGCGTCTGTCTGAAGGAGCCCGACAAATGACTCAGATTGTGAAAATGAAGGGCATGAACAAGTACTTCGGCAAACTGCATGTCCTCAAGGATATTGACCTTACCGTCGAGCAGGGAGAAGTAGTGGTGATTATCGGTGCCAGCGGCTCCGGCAAGTCCACTTTGATCCGCTGTGTGAACGGCCTTGAAGAATATGAATCCGGCGTCCTGGAAGTAGATAACCAGAAACTCGCGCCCAAAGGTGGCAACCAGCAGGCATTGTCGGAAATACGCAAGGAAGTGGGCATGGTGTTCCAGCAGTTCAATCTGTTCCCTCACCTGACGGTACGAAAGAACATCATGCTGGCCCCCATGAAAGTCAAAAAAGCGTCCCAGGTAGTGGCCAACGCCACCGCAGAGCGCTTGCTGGACAGAGTGGGTATCGGCAACCAGGCCGACAAATACCCCAGCCAGTTGTCGGGTGGTCAGCAGCAACGGGTAGCCATCGCCCGGGCCCTGGCCATGGAACCCCGATTAATGCTGTTCGACGAACCTACCTCGGCGCTGGACCCGGAAATGATCGGGGAGGTGCTGGATGTCATGCGGGAACTGGCCAAGGAGGGGATGACCATGATGGTGGTTACCCACGAGATGGGATTTGCCCGGGAAGTCGCAGACCGGGTGATCTACATTCATGAAGGCCAGATTGTCGAGGAAGGCAGGCCCGACGATGTCTTCGACAATCCCCAGAACGAGCGTACCCAGGCATTTCTGTCACGGGTGCTGGCGCACTGACCGCCTCGCACCCGGTTCTTTTGGTCTCGGTAGTTGTCTAAGGCTTACCGAGGCCTGCAATCACGCTCTGGCCAGGCGGAACAGCAATTCCGGCGACAGCCGCTTGACCCAGAGCGCCGCCATTTCCTTGCCCTTGCCTACCGGGATTTCACGCTTTTTCGCTTGAAGCCCTTTGAAGATCACCTCAGCACATTCGTTTACGTCCATGCCACCGGCAATGTCGGCATCTTCCTCACCATAGGCAGAGCCATCACCGGCCAAGGCATTACGGGAAATTTCCGTGCGAATAAAGCCCGGCGTGATGGTGGAAACCTGAACACCCTCGCCTTCCACTTCCGCACGAAGGGCATCAAAAAAGCCCATAACCGCATGCTTGGCGGCGCAATATCCGGTTCTCATGGGGGCGCCGACTTTGCCGGCCACACTGGAGGTGACCGCCAAGTGGCCGGAACCGCGCTCCAGCATGAGGGGCAGTACGGCCTTGGTGAGTGCAATCTGGCCCATCACATCCACATCCATCAGTTTCTGATAGACCGACATATCGGTGTCTTTGCACAAAGAGCGTTGAGACACACCGGCGTTGTTAACCAGAAGATCAATGGTTTCGAAAGTATCCAGAACCGTCTGTACCGCCGTGGGCAACGAGGCCCAATCGGTCACATCCAGCGGGAGCACAAGGACGTCATCAGCAGCCAAACCGGCCTCCCGGCAACGGCTCGCGACTCGCTCCAGTTCACTTGCTCGCCGCGCCGATAACACCAAACGCGCACCCTCTTTTGCATATCGCAGGGCGAGCGCCTCACCAATGCCGGAGGAAGCTCCGGTAATCCAGACAGTTTGTGCAGACATAACCAGTGAGTCCTTGAGTTGTCGATTGTTGTTCTTGCCTAATCTGAACCTGAGACTACACCAGCCCTTGTTCCCTCGCCATAGCCATTGCAGCTTTAGGCCCGGTCCAGAGTGAAGGCAGGATAATCAGGGAAACCGGTATGGCTGTGAGCACAATAAACTGTTGAAGCACCCCGATCTGACCAGCACCCATATACAGCAGAATGGCGGCCATCAGCGCCATCGCGCCTCCCCAGAATACCCGAATCCAGGGGCTGGGCTCATCGTGACCCGCACCGACCATGGCAATGGCGTAACTCATGGAATCGCCGGTAGTAGCAACAAAAATGGTGGTAAGCAAAAGAATTGCTGCGGCCATCCAGGTGCCGCCGGGCAACGCCTGAGCGACGGTCAGAGTGGCAACATCAAAGCGGAAACTGTTCAGCGCATCGGTGAGGTCAAAGGTTCCGGCCAACTGGTGATAGATACCGGAACCGCCCAACAGGGTGAACCAGATAGTCGTAGCGATCGGCGCCAGCAAAGCCACGGCAAGAATCATTTCCCGCACGGTCCGCCCACGGGAAATCCTTGCGACAAAAACGGCCATCAACGGTGTGTAGCCGATGAACCAGGCGAAGAAAAACACGGTCCACCATTTCATCCACCAGTCTGGCGCCGTTTGCGCAGTCATGGTGGCCATGGCGAAAAATGACGTGACATATTCACCCATAGACTGGGTATAGGTGTTTGCCAGGAACAACGTCGGGCCAAAGATAAAAATGACCGCCGCAATGGCCAGCGCAAGCAACACGTTAAAACGGCTGAGCAACTGGATGCCTTTGTGTAGCCCGGTCATCGCGGACGTCATGTAAACGCCCGCCAGTACAATCAGCACGGTCAGCTGCGTGCCATAGCCGTCGGTCACGCCAAACAACTCGTGTAGACCAAAGCTCATTTGCGTGGCAAGAAAGCCTATCGGCCCAACGGTGCCCGCCACCACCGCAATCACACAAAACGCATCAACGATGCCGCCAAGGCGTCCCTGGATAACCTTCTCGCCAAACACCGGATACAACAATGTGCGGGGCTGCAGTGGCTTGCCCTGATCATAGTGGGCTCTGGTCAGAACCAGAGCTGTCAGCGAACCGAGTACCGCCCAGGCCAAAAAGCCCCAGTGAGTAAACGCCTGCGCCATGGCCGGTGCGACTGCCGCCGCAGTCCCCGCCTCGGTACTAAACGCCGGGGGCGTCACCACAAAATGATACACCGGCTCACCGGCGGCAAAGAACACGCCGCCACCGGCCAGCAAGGTACACATGATCATAGATAACCAGCGAAAGCGACCAATCTGGGGGCGGTCAAGGCCACCGACGCGCGCAGCCCCGGCGCGACTGAGCGCCGTTCCGATGGCAACGAAGAATGTCAGCAGCAGAAGTAACTGAAAAAAGGAACCCAGATACTTTGCTGTCCAGGTGAAACCGGCACCAATAACACTGGCCACAGATGCGCTGTTGACGATTGAGGCCCCGACAAAGAACAGGATAAAACCGATGGTAAGGATCAGAACCACCGGATCACTGTCGGCCAGGGCGCTGGATTTGTCCCGTATCTCGGGACCGGATGATGTCGCTTTCATGAGTGATGCCTCTCGAAGAAAAAGCCGCGCAGGCTACAGGAAAGTTCGTGATCTTGCACGAATCAGCTACAAAGTACGCGGCTATGGAGAAAAGGCATCACAACGTAACCGACTTTCCATGTGCTACTTTGTCACGTGGGAATGAACCACAATGTCAAAGACGGTCGTATTGGAAGTTATAAAACACGCTAAGGGAACTGTCTGAAGATGCACTCACCAACTCAAAAAGAGAAAACCGCCACTCAACTCAGCGGACCTTCCGGATCATTACCAAAGCTACTCAGAACCCCCAAACTCGACGAAGGCTCACCAAGCGACAAGCGTGCAGAGATTGCGGCGTATTTCACCAACACGTTCGATGTCTACACTCGGTTGTTCAGCTGCCTGGCCGATGATGCCGGATATTTTCAGAAATCCATCCCTCTGCGACACCCCCTTATTTTTTACCTGGGTCATACCGCAACATTCTTTATCAACAAACTGGTTCTGGCCAAGCTGCTGCCGGAGAGGATTGATCCGCGCATGGAATCCGTCTTCGCTGTCGGCGTGGACGAAATGAGCTGGGACGATCTGAACGACGATCACTATGACTGGCCAAGTGTGGAAGAGGTCATGGAGTACCGGGCGAAGGTCCGCTCTGCCGTACTGGCGCTCATCGACTCGTTACCGTTAACCCTCCCGATCAACTGGGAAAGCCCCTGGTGGCCAATAGTGATGGGGGTTGAGCATGAACGCATCCATCTTGAAACATCATCAGTACTGATCCGTCAGCACGACCTTGCCCGAGTGCAGCCACAACCGGAATGGGCGCCGATTCAGGAGACTGGCGAGGCGCCCGAAAATACGCTGATCACGGTTCCCGCCGGTGAGGTTCGCATTGGCAAGTCCTACAACGACCCCTGGTACGGCTGGGACAACGAATACGGCCATCATCACGCGCAAGTGAGCGAATTCAAAGCCAGCCAGTATCTGGTAAGCAATCAAGAGTTTCTGGAATTCGTTGAAGCAGGTGGTTACCAACAGGACCGGCATTGGAGCGAAGAAGGACTCTCATGGCGGCAGTTCACCAAGGCCAAACACCCGACCTTCTGGTGTTGGCGAAACGGCTGGCATCTGCGCTTGATGACGCAGGAGGTCGAAATGCCCTGGGATTGGCCAGTTGAGGTCAACTACCACGAGGCCAAGGCCTTTTGTGAATGGAAGCGGGAACAGACCGGCCAACCCATTCGCCTGCTCACGGAGGATGAATGGTATCGGTTGTGTTCGGTAGCCGGCGTGTCTGAAGTGGGTGAAGAACCTGCCAGTGGCAACCTGCACCTTGACCATGGCGCGTCGTCTTGCCCGGTAACCAGGTTCCGGCACGGAGAGTGGTTTGATGTAATCGGTAACGTGTGGCAATGGACCGAAACGCCCACCTATCCGTTCGACGAATTCAAGGTACACCCGCTTTACGACGACTTCACAACGCCGACCTTTGATGGCCAGCATAATCTGATTAAAGGCGGTTCCTGGATTTCCTGCGGAAACGAGGCACGACTGGCCGCCCGCTATGCTTTCAGACGGCACTTTTTCCAGCATGCCGGGTTCCGGTACATCGCTTCGGAAGCCGAGGCGGTTCAACCCAATGCGTATTATGAGAGCGACCGTCTTCTGACCGAGTACGCCGAATTCCACTTCGGCGACCGCTGGTTTGGCGTCGAAAACTTCCCGAAGGCCATGGCAGACCTGGCTCTTGAAGCCATGTTGGATAAGCCGACAGTGAAAGCTCTGGATCTCGGTTGTGCATGTGGTCGCTCAAGCTTTGAACTGGCGAACGTTTTCCAAACGGTGGAAGGCGTCGATTTTTCAGCCAATTTCATACGTCTTGGCGTAGAGATGGCCGAACAAGAGTCCATTCGCTACGCATTGGCAGAAGAGGGTGAGCTGGTCAGCTACCACACCCGGGCGCTCAAAGACCTCGGATTGGAGAGCACGGCGAGACGGGTGTCATTTCATCAGGGTGATGCCTGTAACCTGAAACCCCAGTTTACCGGTTACGACCTTGTACTGGCGGCCAACCTGATTGATCGCTTGTACAAGCCGCGACGCTTCCTGGACAACATTCACGAACGCATCAACGACGGCGGGCTGCTGGTGATTGCCTCACCCTACACCTGGCTGGAGGAGCACACACCAAAAGAGGAGTGGATTGGCGGATACAAGAAAGACGGCGAAAACCACACCACCCTGGATGGGTTAAAAGAGCACCTCGGCAAACACTTCAAAATGATCGGGGAGCCTCGGAAAGTGCCGTTCGTCATCCGTGAGACACAGCACAAGTTTCAGCACACCCTGTCTGAGGTTACCATTTGGGAGCGGTTGGCGCGCTGATCAGGGCGCCAACCCGCATCCAAACGGATACTGGAAGGTCACAACAACTGCCGGGTAACCTCATACTCCCGCTCAATCTTTGCGTGGGAGTCCTCGGCCAGGAACTTGGCGACCTTTTTTCCCAGGAAAGGCACATCGCAGTGAACAGACAGGTTCACGTAGTTGATGCAGCGATTACCATTGCCCAGCAAACGCATAATGCCCTTGATTCGAGCTGGCACCCCATCAATCCTTACCCGAAACTCGCAGTGCCACTCGCCATCGTCTTTCTTGAACCAGTGCTCTTCCTGGCGCACCCGGTTCCACTCCCGATGAAAGCTCGCCAGCATGCCCGGTACCGGGGCTGAGGCCATCATTTCCCGCTCAATGACCAGCTTGGCTGCAGCATCGTCCCGTTGCAGCTCAGCGACACGAAGGTTCCGGGAACCGAGCTTCTCGTTCTTTTCAATAATGTGATGCTCACTGAAGAACCGTTCGATGATGTGATCCAGCCCTACCTCATAGGGATGCTCCAGAGTCAGCTCCATAATCGCCTCCTGTTGTGTTGAATTCATTGTTGCTTTAGCCGGCCATCCTCACATTGGCCGCCCGAGCGAGCGTTTCTGGCATGGAAGCCATCCGACTGGTTCACACGCCACCGCTGTTCTGGGTCACACCCAGGCGCTGTTAACCGAGCGTTCCGGGAAGTATCATGGGCGGTCTCAAACAAAATGCCCCAGCCGGGACGACAGGAGAACACGATGCGCAATGCTGATCTGGTCGCACGGGACCTCAAATCCGTGTGGCACCCCTGCACCCAGATGAAAGACCACGAAAGCCTGCCGCTGATTCCCATCAAGCGCGGCGAAGGCGTGTGGTTGGAAGACTTCGAGAGCAACCGGTATATCGATGCGGTCAGTTCGTGGTGGGTGAACCTGTTCGGCCATGCCAACCCGCGCATCAACTCCGCTATCCAGGAACAGATTGGCCAGCTGGAACACGTGATTCTGGCGGGCTTTACCCATGAACCGGTGGTCAACCTGTCTGAACGCCTGATCGAAGTCACACCGGAAGGGCTCAGCAAGTGTTTCTACGCGGATAACGGTTCATCCGCCATCGAAGCCGCCCTGAAGATGAGCTACCACTACTGGAAAAACCTGGGCCAGCCCGGCAAGAAAAACTTCGTCAATCTCAGCAACAGCTACCACGGCGAAACCCTGGGCGCACTGGCACTCGGTGATGTGGCGCTCTATAAAGACACCTATCAGCCGCTGCTGATGGAGGTACTTACTGCCCCCTCCCCGGATGCCTACAACAAGGAACCGGGTGAAACCGACGAAGACTACGCCCTGCGCCAGTTCGAGGCCATGGAAAAACTGCTGGCCGAACGCCACGATGAAATCTGCGCTGTGGTGGTCGAGCCCCTGATCCAGTGCGCAGGCGGCATGCGCATGCATCACCCGATTTACCACACCAAACTGCGGGAAGCCTGCGACCGCTACAACGTACACCTGATTGCCGACGAGATCGCCGTGGGCTTTGGCCGCACCGGCACCCTGTTCGCCTGTGAACAATCCGGCATTACCCCGGATTTCATGTGCCTGTCCAAGGGCCTTACCGCTGGCTACCTGCCGTTGTCCGCCGTACTGACCACCGAAACCGTGTACAACGCCTTTTACGACGACTACGAAACCCTGCGAGCCTTCCTGCACAGCCACAGCTACACCGGCAACCCCATCGGCTGCGCCGTCGCCCTGGCCACCCTGGACATCTTCCGGGACGAAAACGTCATCGAAAACAACCGCCAACTGTCCCGCTGCATGGCCGAATCCGTCGCCCACCTGGCCGACCACCCCAACGTAGGTGACATCCGCCAGCACGGCATGACACTGGCCATCGAAATGGTCAAAGACAAAGCCAGCAAAACCCCGTTCCCCTGGCAGGAACGCCGGGGCCTGAAAGTCTACCAGCATGCCCTCACCCGCCAGGCACTGCTGCGGCCGCTGGGCAACGTGGTGTACTTCATGCCCCCTTATGTCATCACCGAAGACCAGATACGCCACCTGGCACAGGTAGCGACCGAAGGCATCGGCATCGCGGTAAAAGGCTGAGGGCGGCCCATGCGCATACCCAGGATATTCACAGACAGCCCGCTCCAGGCGGGCAGCCTCTGCGAGCTTGACGAAAACGCCGCCAACCACGTGGGCCGGGTACTGCGCATGCAGCCAGGCCAGGAGTTACGCCTGTTCAACGGCGACGGCCAGGACTACACCGCCGCCATCACCCAGGCCGGCAAGAAAAACGTCCAGGTGGAAATAACTGGTGCTGAAACCAACAACACCGAATCTCCCCTGAACATCATCCTGGGCCAAACCCTGTCCAAGGGCGACCGGATGGATTACGCGGTACAGAAAGCGGTCGAAATGGGCGCCACCACCATCGTGCCCCTGACCACCGAACACTCCGATGTAAAACTCAAAGGTGACCGGGAAGAAAAACGCCTGCGCCACTGGCAACAAGTCGCCATCAGCGCTGCCGAACAATGCGGCCGGGCGCGGGTACCGAACATATTGCCAGTAATGACCGTTGCCGAATGGCTGCAATACAGCCAGACAGCCGACCTGCGACTGGTACTCCACCACCGCACCGAGCAGTCGTTGAACACCCTCACCAAGCCGGGCAGCGTTGCCCTGATGATCGGCCCGGAGGGTGGTTTGACCGCCGATGAAATCAACCTGGCAGAACAAAACGGCTTTCTGCCCGTGGCCCTTGGCCCCCGAGTATTGCGCACCGAAACCGCCCCAGTTGCAGCCATTGCTCTGTGCCAGTGGCTGTGGGGAGACATCGGCAGCTGAGGTTTGTGGCCCTGATTGGCAAACCTGCGGGCGTCGCAGTCATTGACAGATCTGGCGGCGGCTAACATTATCCTTGTCTGACAAAAAGCCTGAAGCCATTGCCGATGTTGGCGCAGCTGGTTGCGGAGAGGCTTTCCAAAACCCTGCGGAGCCATGGATGGCGGAGCGGAGCGTACAAGGACGTATTCACAGCGTGTTTTGGAAAGCCTCTCCGCAACCAGCTGCCGGGCACCAAGGACCAGGTAAAAATAAATAGATTCGCGAGCCCAGGATGACAGACCTACTTACCAATCCAGAGTTTTGGCAATACCTCAGCATCCCCGTGATAGCGGCCCTGATCGGCTGGAGCACCAACTGGCTCGCCATCAAAATGACCTTCTACCCCCTGGAATTCATTGGTAAACCACCACTCCTGGGCTGGCAAGGCATCATCCCCTCCAAAGCACGGAAAATGGCCGCCATCAGCGTCGATGCCACCATCTCCAAAATCGGCACCGTCCAGGAAATCTTCGACCAGATCGACCCCAAAGTCCTGGCCGCCCACATCATCTACACCGTCGACCCACGCATCGAAGAATACGTAGACGAACTCATGCTCCGGGAATACCCCACCTTCTGGGAAAACCTGCCAGCATCCGCCCGCAAAATGGTCTACGACAGGGTTCGAAAGTCCACACCACAACTGGTCGACAACCTGGTTGACGACATCTCAGACAACATCGAAGACCTGCTGGACATCAAAGGCATGGTCATCGAACGCCTGGCCCGGGACAAAAAACTGCTTAACCGCATTTTCCTTGAATGCGGCGACGTAGAGTTCCGTTTCATCATCAACTCGGGTCTCTACTTCGGTTTCCTGTTCGGCCTGATCCAGATGGCCGTCTGGTACTTTTACCCCGCCATCTGGGTACTGCCCCTGTTCGGCCTTCTGGTCGGTTGGGCCACCAACTGGATTGCCCTGAACGTGATCTTCCGACCGCTTCATGAACACAAAGTCGGCCCACTTCGGCTCCAGGGCCTGTTTCTCAAGCGCCAGCCAGAAGTTGCCGAGTCTTTCTGTCACATCGTGACCCATGAAATTCTCACCGTGGGCAACATCATCAACTCCATCCTTGAAGGCCCCAAGGGCGGGCGGGCCCGCAACATGGTCAAGAAACACATCAAACCCCTGGTGGATGAAACCGCCGGCATGGGCAAGGCGCTGACCCAGATGGCCTTCGGCCCCACCGGCTTTGCCACCCTGAAAAACCAGGTGGGCGAGAAAGCCATCCAGATCTCCCAGAGCTCCTTCAACAACCCGGTGTTCGAGCAGGACCGTGCCCGCGCAGTGGAATCGATCATGGTTGAGCGGATGATTGCGCTGTCATCGGAAGAGTTCCAGGACCTGCTACGCCCCTGTTTCCAGGAAGACGAAATCAAACTGATTCTGGTTGGGGCTTTCCTGGGCTTCGTCGCCGGTGTGTGCCAACTGGTATTCGTGTTTGGAGAAGCCTTCTTCTGAAGCCACACAAGGCTGTGCAGGGTTGCGTAACGCAACTATACTGAACCGGTGAACGGTCACTTTTAAATACACGTTAAACCGGAGGCAATGGATGCCGGGCTTTTTTTCCTGGATATCAGGCTTGTTTGCAACGCCGCCACCAGCCGCGGCTGCCACCGAGACACGCCTGTTTAACCCGGCGCAAAGTCACAGCCCCGAACAACACGCGTCAGACGCCGTGGTTGTCAAACAACTGGAAGACCACCTGTTCTGCTGGCTGCTTGACGCCTCTCCCGCTATGCTCCGGTCCGAACCCGCCGGGGCAGAACAAATACTGGCCGAGCTGGAGCGCCGCCTGCGCTCCAGTGAAATGGAAGAGCTACCGCGCAGGCCCGGCAGCCTGCCCATGCTGATGCGGGCGTTGTCTAACGAAACGACCGACCGCAAGCAGATTACCGACATCATCCTGAGTGACCCGTCGCTCACAGACCAACTCCTTCAGGTAGCCAACAGCCCCTACTTCCGGCCCGGTGACAACACCATAGAGTCAGTGGATCAAGCGGTGTTTGTCTTAGGGCTGGATGGCATCCGTAACGTCATTTCAGCAGCCGTTATGCGCCCGATGATGGCCGCAAGAAACAGTCGGGAAGCCCTGTTTGCCCAGCGGGCCTGGCGCTGGGGGCTTACCTGCGCCAGATCCGCAGAATTGATTGCCCGCATTCACCGCGACGACACCAGTGCCCATTTCATGGTGGGACTGCTACCGGCACTTGCCTATATCACCATTCGTCGGGAACTGGGACGCATCTGCCGGACACAGAATACGGGCAGCGAGCCAGAGCCAGCAGTTCTGAGGATAGCCCTGATCCGCCATCAATGGACCGCCTGCCAGCTGCTGGCCAATGTCTGGAACCTGCCGCCGAAGTATCATGCCTGGCTGCTCTCGGCAGAGCGCCCGGCGCCTAGGCAGGCACACTCAGCGCTCACCGATGGTTTGTTGTTGGGCACCCGTGAAGTGCTGCGCCATGCCCGCCAACGCAACCTGCCGGAAGACAAGCTGGCTCAGATCGTGCACCTGACACCGGAGCAGGTTACCCCTGTGCGCAAGGCCGTTGTCAGAATGCTGCAGGAAGGCAAAAGCTCAAAAGCCGACGCCTGACACCGTCGAAGCATCCTTGGCGCTGTCTTGGGAATCTTCCCCGCCAGCCAGCAACTCCGCAAAACTGACATCTTCCCGGTGGCCCACCAGATCTCTCAGCTGCACCGGCATGGCACTGCTTGGAAGGCGGTCAACAACCCGGTCCTCATCCCGGCGGATGGTCTGAAGGACGCTTCCAACCGTGATAAGGTGCAATGCCTTGCCGGGTACCAATTGATCACCATTACGCCCCGCCAGACTCAACAGGCCGGCGCGAATCAGCTTGTCACTGATGCTCCGTGTGACCTCCCCAGGTACACGCAGATCATATTCCAGCGCCTCTTGCTGCGGTGCTGGCTGCCCCAGGCTGAACGGCTTGGCCACCATCCACATCAACGCCAGGCCCACCCGCTCCTGCAACTCCGGAGCCAGCTGCACGTTCTGACGCTTGGCCACAGACCCCGGATTCTGCATGTAAAAGGCCAGGCTAGCGCCGAGCAGCAGGATCATCCAGTTCAGGTAGGTCCATATCAGCAGGATTATGCCCACCGCGAAGCCCGAATATATTGCCGCGTACTTGGTCGAATTGGCTACGAAGGACGCAAACAGCATACCCGCCGCCTGCCAGGAAACACCCGCCACCAGACCAGCAATAAACGCATAACGCAGCTTCACGCGGGTATTGGGGATGAACACATAGACAAACGTGAAGGCCCCCACCACCAGGAAAAACGGGGTAAAGCGGCTTACCATCACAATCAAAGAACCGAACGGCTCAATCTCCATGAACCGCTGCACCACGTTGGATGAAAAAATGGTGGCGGTCACACCAATGGCCGACACCATCAGCAGTGGGCCAACCATGATCACGCTCAGATAGTTGCTGAAGCGCTGGGCCATGGATCGCATCTCGGGCACGCGCCAGATCATGTTGAACGAACGTTCGATTTTCTGGACCAGCGAAATGACGGTGTACACCAGCAGTGCCAGACCAACAGAGCCCAACACGCCAACTCTCATGTTATCGACAAAACCCAGGATGCGCTCTGCAACCTCCATGCCCTGGGGGCCCATCGGCTCAAAAAACTGGTATAGCAAGGGCTCCATGCGCTGGTGCACACCCATCGCTTTAAGCACCGAAAAGCTCAGAGCCAGCAAGGGCACAATGCTTAGCAAGGTGGTGTAGACCAGGCTCATGGCGTGAAGGGTCAGCTGCCCGCTGATGACATCCCTAGCCACGGCATACACAGAACGCCCGGTTTTATAGAGCCAGGTCCAGGGCCACTTCTGGGGTGGATTGGGGTTGGCGAGAATCCACTTCTCCGCCGCCTGAAGCCGCTCTTTGGTTTGAATTGATGCCACGCAAGATCCTGCTTGTCAGTGTTTTCTACAGCTTATCAGCCGAAAGCCAGTAAACAAGGGGATTATAGTGGCGCCGCATCCTTGCCAGGCCGGCACGCTGGTGCCAACCGCTCGCAGCAATCCAGTCCCTGGTTAGTTGGCAACGTAGTGCCGGCGCGTCCATCCCCGCATTTCGTCCAGCCGCTGCAGGCGGACAGCTGCCTGGCTGAGGGTTGGGCGAATCGGCGCATCGCCTTCCAGCATGGTCGAGAAGCGGCGCGTCATCAGGTCCCAGAAGCGTTTCATTTCGGGAATATTGGGCATAATTTCGCCACCACGGGCCGACCGGAAGGTGTGATCGATAAATGGGTCCTGACTCAGCGTCTTCACCACCTCAAGGTGGGCGACCGCTCCCAGTGGTTTGTCATCATTGACTGCGTGAAGCCCCTCCTCCGTCAGCAGATAATCCTCAATAAATTGCCGGGCAAGATCCTGATTCGTGGAAACCGCACTGATGCCTGCAGCCAACACCCCCACGAACGGCCGGCCCACTGTGCCCTCCACTGTGGGCACATCGGCGATACCGACATCGATCCCGGAGGCCCGTAGCTCGCTCCAGGCCCAGGGACCATTGATGATCATGGCCACCTTTCCGGCCTTGAAGCCTTCCATCATGGTTCCATAGTCGGTATCCCGTGCCAGCACCCCCTGTTCCAACAGCCCGCGAATGCCGGCCACGGCGCGAATCGCACCGTCTGTGGCGACCCCCACATCAGACAGGTTGTATACGTAGTCATCAACACCAAAACTGTAGCCGCCGGAACCGGCAAAGATCGGCCAGGAAAAATAGACATTGCGATAATCCCAGGCGATGCCCTGGATATCCTTGCCGGCCAATTGTCGGTGTACCTCTGCCACCTGCTCCAGAGTGGTCGGCGGTTCGGACACCAGTTCCCGGTTGTAGAGCAGGCTCACCACCTCCATGGCGATAGGGTACCCGTAGACCCGTTCACCAACCGACACCGACTGCCAGGCAAATGGGGCAATCTCGTCACGGACAGCACGGGAAGGTTCAATAGCCGCAAGGTGGCCTTCATTAATCCAGCTACCAAAACGGTCATGGGGCCAGATGATGATATCGGGCGCCTTGGCAGTGTAACCATAGTGATCATACTGGGTGGTGAGGTCATCTGGCGTTTCAACGGTCACGGGCACGCCGGTTGCGACCTCAAAGCGCTTGCCGACTTCGGCAAGCCCCTGATACCCCTTATCGGAATTTATCCAGATCAGCAGTTCGCCGCGTTCAAACGCCTGCACGGCATGGGATTGGAAAAACAGGCAGACCAACACTGCCAGAGTGGTTCGGATCATCGCGCGTAGCCCTTTTGTTGTTATTCGGGTTTTGCGCCATGAGAGCAGATTACGTCAACGATCGCGTCATACACCTGCCATAATCCAAGGGGTGAACGAGGGGGCGTAAGTTCTCCGCCCCCGGCAGGAACCTACCGTGCAAGATTGCCCGCAGTGATCTCCACAATCCGCTGACGGGCCTCACGACTGGCCCAGGCGGAGTGGGGAGTCAGAATCAGGTTCGGAATGTCCCCTGCCAGCAGTGGATTCCCGTTACGTGGCGGCTCCTCAGTCAGCACATCAAAGCCGGCCCCGGCAATCTCGCCTCTACGCAGGGCCTCCGCCAGCGCCGTTTCATCTACAAGACCTCCCCGACTGGTGTTGACCAGCAGCGCTGTGGGTTTCATCAACCCCAGTTCCCGCTCACCAATCATATTCCGGGTGTCATCGGTCAGCAGGCAGTGCAGAGACAGTACGTCGGCCTGCGCCAACAGGTCGTCCAACGGAACCCGGGAATAGCCATCGACCTCCCCGGGCTGCTGACCCGGCCGACAACCCAGCACAATGTTCATACCAAAGGCCTTTGCCCGTTCCGCCACGCCCTGGCCCAGGTCGCCATAGCCGACAATGCCCAGGGTTTTGCCCTCCAGCTCCATAATCGGGTAGTCCATCAGGCAGAACATATCACTCTTGCCCCAGGTGCCGTTTCGGGCATCCCGGTTGTAATCCAGCAACCGCGTAGCCAGCGCCAATATCAGCGCCATAGTATGCTGGGCTACCGTGGAACGGCCATAGTTGGTCACGTTCATCACCGTGATCCCATGCTCCTTTGCGGCCGCCCGGTCAATGTTGTTCAGCCCCGTGGCCACCACCGCAATCGTCTTCAGCTCCGGGCAGGCGTCGAAGTGCTCCCTGCCCAGCACCACCTTGTTTACCAGCACCGTATCAAAACCCTGAATCCGCTCCACAACCTGCTCGGGCGCGGTTCGGTCATAACAGGTCAGGCCACCGGTCACCTGCTCTAGCGGCGACAGATCCACATCACTGCCAAGGGTTAGGGTATCCAGAAAGACCGCCTTCATACTTTTCTCCCAACTCATGATCGGCACAGATTAAGGTAGACTGGGTAAAACGAGCAAATTCAGGGAGGCAAACCATGGAACACGAATTCTGGCACGAACGTTGGGAAAAGAGCCAAATCGGCTTCCACGAAGGCACGGTAAACCAGTACCTGCACGATCACTGGCCGGAACTGGCCGGCCAGGGCACCGAAGCCGTGTTCGTGCCCCTGTGCGGCAAAGCCCATGACATGTGGTGGCTCCACGACCGTGGCCACCCCATCATCGGCGTGGAACTCAGCGACATCGCCTGCAAGGATTTCTTCGAAGAGGCCGGCGAAAAAGCCAAGGTCCATCCGGGCGAGCCTTTCACCACCTTCAAACACGACGACCTACAAATCTGGTGCGGCGACTTCTTTCAACTGGTGCCGGATGATCTCAAACACATCCGACTGGTCTACGACCGCGCAGCGCTCATCGCCCTGCCCCCGGAAATGCGCAAAGGCTATGTGGACCACCTGACCGCCATCATCCCGGACGGCACCAGAATCCTGCTGATCACCCTCGATTACGACAGCAACGAAATGCAAGGCCCTCCCTTCAACGTCAGCGACGAGGAAGTGTTCCAGCTGTATAGCGAGGACTACGAAGTTAACCACGTACTGAAGCGCGACATGGCCCACGACAACCCCTTCGCCAAAAGAAGAGGCCTGAGAAACGGCGCCGCAGAAAGCGTGTTTACACTGACGAAGAAGTAAAGGCCCACCGCAGTCCAAAGGCTGGGGCCCCCTCCGAAGCCCTGATCGACGTATGCCGGGGCGGATTTTTTAGATCAAACTGAATGTCTGAGCAAAGCGAGTTTCAGTTTGATCTAAAAAATCCGCCCCGGTGTACGTCAGCCCTAAAATCCGATACGCCCCGTAACATAATTTAATGAACCTAAGGTGAACCCCACCTGTCCAACCCCCGAACTCTGAACTAAGCTCAGAATAAGCAGGCCGGAAAGCTCCGGATAACGTATACCTGTTTAACAGAACCATCCCATCAACCTATTAACCAGAGCACACCGCCCGGACCGGCGGCGTTTCAGCAACGGGGATATTGCGTGAGTTAAAGCGGTTTTATAACAAGCAAGAGCAAGCGAGGGGCCATCTATGAGCATTCTGCAGCACTTCAAAGACCGGTATGCATCCACTCAGGAGGAAGAATACTCCCTTGAGGAATACCTGGAGATCTGCAAAAAGGACCCAACAGCCTACAGCACCGCCGCCGAGCGAATGCTGATAGCCATCGGCGAGCCAGAACTGATCGACACCTCCCGTGACCCTCGCCTGTCACGCATATTTTCCAACAAAGTCATCAAGCGATACCCGGAATTCTCCGAGTTCTACGGCATGGAAGAAGCCGTGGAAAACATCGTGTCGTTCTTCCGCCACGCCGCCCAGGGCCTGGAAGAGAAGAAGCAGATCCTTTACCTGCTGGGCCCGGTGGGCGGCGGCAAATCCTCCCTGGCGGAAAAACTCAAGGCACTGATGCAGAAGGTGCCGTTCTATGCCATCAAGGGCTCGCCGGTCAACGAGAGCCCCCTGGGCCTGTTCGACCCGGACGAAGACGGCCCGATTCTGGAAGAAGAGTACGGCATTCCCGGCCGCTACCTGAAAAACATCATGTCGCCCTGGGCGGTAAAGCGACTGCACGAGTATGGTGGCGACATCAGCCAGTTCCGGGTGGTTAAACGCTACCCTTCGGTGCTCGACCAGATCGGGGTGTCCAAGACCGAACCCGGTGATGACAACAACCAGGATATTTCGGCGCTGGTGGGCAAGGTCAATATCCGCATGCTGGAAGACTACTCCCAGGACGACCCGGACGCCTACAGCTTCAGCGGCGGCCTGTGCAAAGCCAACCAGGGGCTGATGGAATTTGTGGAGATGTTCAAGGCCCCCATCAAGGTGCTGCATCCACTGCTGACCGCCACCCAGGAAGGCAACTACAACACCACCGAAGGTATGGGTTCCGTGCCGTTTGACGGCGTGATCCTGGCCCACTCCAACGAATCCGAGTGGCAGACCTTCCGCAACAACAAGCACAACGAAGCCTTCCTTGACCGGGTATACATCGTCAAGGTGCCCTATTGTGTGCGGGTTACCGAAGAAATCGAGATCTACCGGAAGCTGCTGAAAAACAGCTCCCTGTCCGGCGCCCCCTGTGCCCCAGACACCCTCGACATGCTGGCCCAGTTCTCGGTGCTGTCACGCATCAAGGATCCGGAAAACTCCAGCATCTTCTCCAAGATGAAGGTGTACGACGGCCAGAGCATCAAAGACACCGATCCAAAAGCCAAGTCCATCCAGGAATATCGGGACGCTGCCGGTGTGATGGAAGGCATGGACGGCTTGTCTACCCGCTTCGCGTTCAAGATTTTGTCCAAGGTGTTTAACTTCGACACCACCGAAGTGGCGGCCAACCCGGTACACCTGCTGTACGTGCTGGAAAAACAGATCGAGCAGGAACAGTACCCGTCTGAGATTCAGGAAAAATACCTGCGGTTCATCAAGGAATACCTGGCACCGCACTACGTGCAGTTCATCGGCAAGGAAATCCAGACCGCCTATCTGGAAAGCTACAGCGAATACGGCCAGAACTTGTTCGACCGTTACGTGACCTACGCCGACCTGTGGATACAGGACCAGGAGTTCCGGGACCCGGAAACCGGGGAAATTCTGGACCGGGGCTCCATCAACGACGAGCTGGAAAAGATCGAGAAGCCTGCGGGCATCAGCAACCCGAAAGACTTCCGCAACGAAGTGGTCAACTTTGTGCTGCGGGCCCGGGCCAACAACCAAGGCCAGAATCCCAGCTGGCTCAGCTACGAGAAACTGCGCAGCGTGATCGAGAAGAAGATGTTCTCGAACACCGAAGACCTGCTGCCGGTGATTTCCTTCAACCCGAAAGCCAGCCAGGAAGACCAGAAGAAACACAAACAGTTTGTGGAACGCATGGTCGAACGTGGGTACACCGAGAAACAGGTCCGCTTGCTTGCCGAGTGGTATCTGCGTGTGCGTAAGTCCCATTAACGGCCAGCGGGAGCAGACCCATGGGTATGACCCACATAGTCGACCGGCGACTGAACGGTAAAAACAAAAGCGCAGTGAACCGGGAACGGTTCCTGCGCCGCTATCGCCATCACATCAAAAAAGCGGTGTCTGAAGCGGTCCAGAAACGTTCCATTACGGATATTGAACGGGGCGAGAAGGTCAGCATTCCGGCCCGGGATATACAGGAGCCCATCTTCCACCATGGTCCCGGTGGTCGGCGGGAAGTGGTACACCCCGGCAACCAGGAATGGGTAGCCGGCGACACCATTCCCAAACCCCCGGGCGGTGGCGGCAAAGGTCAGGGGCAAGGCCAAGCCAGCCCGGACGGTGAAGGCATGGATGAATTTGCCTTCCAGATCACCCAGGAGGAATTCCTGGAATTCCTGTTTGATGACCTGGAGTTACCCAACCTGGCCCGCAAGAAACTCAAGGATACCGAAGCCTTCAGTTACGTTCGCGCCGGGTTCACCAGCCAGGGTGTGCCCGCCAAACTGGATGTGGTGCGTTCGCTACGGGGCGCCCATGCCCGCAGGCTGGGCTTGGGCGGCGCCCGCAAGAAGAAAATCAAGGATCTGGAAAAGCAACTGGAAGCCCTGAGAAGCGCGCCGGAAGATCTGGACCCGGCCTTCAGCCATGAGGACCAGATCAAGGTGCTGGAAGACGAAATTGCGCGCCTGAAAGCCAACGTCAAACGCATTCCGTTTATCGACGAGATCGACCTGCGTTACCGCCAGCACCAGAAGCAGCCCAAGCCCGCTACCAGCGCCGTGATGTTCTGCCTGATGGACGTGTCCGGTTCCATGACCCAGATGCACAAAGACATCGCCAAGCGCTTTTTCATCCTGCTGTATCTGTTCCTGAAGAAGAACTACAAGAAGATCGATGTGGTGTTTATCCGCCACCACACCAGTGCCAAGGAAGTGGACGAAGAAGAATTCTTCTACAGCCGGGAAACCGGCGGCACCATTGTTTCCAGCGCCCTGAAGCTGATGCACCGGATCATCGAGGCCCGATACTCACCGGCGGAATGGAACATCTACGCCGCCCAGGCATCGGATGGTGACAACTGGAACGATGACTCCCCGGTTTGCAGCAAACTGCTGGCCAACAGCATTCTGCCGCTGGTGCAGTACTACTCTTACATCGAAATCACACCCCAGGACCACCAGATGCTCTGGTACGAGTACGAGAAGATCCTGGAACAGTTTCCCCAGAGTTTTGCCATGCAGCAAATTGCAGACCCTGGCGATATTTACCCGGTATTCCGACAGTTGTTCGAGAGGAAAGCCGCATGAGCAGCCTGATTGATCGCCCGAACGCACCGGAGAGCGAACAACCCAAGGCAGGAACGCCCATTTCCACCGGCTCGGAGTGGACCTTTGAGCTGATCCAGAAGTACGACGAGGAGATTGCCAAGTGCGCCGCCGAGTTCGGGCTGGACACCTACCCTAACCAGGTGGAAGTGATTACCGCCGAGCAGATGATGGATGCCTACAGTTCCGTGGGCATGCCCGTGGGCTACCATCATTGGTCGTTCGGCAAGCAGTTCCTGCAGACTTCCAAAGGCTATCAGCGCGGCCAGATGGGGCTGGCCTACGAGATTGTGATCAATTCCAACCCCTGCATCGCCTACCTGATGGAAGAAAACACCCTGCCCATGCAGGCACTGGTGATTGCCCACGCCAGCTATGGCCACAATTCGTTTTTCAAAGGCAACTACCTGTTCCGCACCTGGACCGATGCCAGTGCGATCATCGACTACCTGGTGTTCGCCCGCAATTATGTGGCCGAATGCGAGGAACGCCATGGCGTGGATGCGGTGGAAGAAATCCTCGACTCCTGCCACGCCTTGATGAACTACGGCGTGGACCGATACAAACGCCCGGCACCCATTTCCGCGGCGGAGGAAGCCCAGCGTCAGAAAGAGCGGGAGGAATACCAGCAACGGCGCATCAACGATTTGTGGCGAACCATTCCAAAGCCGGACGAAGACGACGACCCGGTCAAGCGCAAACCCCGGTACCCGGAAGAGCCCCAGGAAAACTTGCTGTACTTCATCGAGAAGAACGCACCCCTGCTGGAAACCTGGCAGCGGGAACTGGTGCGCATCGTGCGCAAGCTGGCACAGTACTTTTACCCGCAACGCCAGACCCAGGTGATGAACGAAGGCTGGGCCACCTTCTGGCACTACACCCTGTTGCACCGGATGTACGAGAAAGGCCTGGTGACCGACGGCTTTATGCTGGAATTCCTGCAAAGCCACACCGCCGTGGTGTACCAGCCACCGTTCAACAGCCCCTGGTATTCCGGCATTAACCCCTACACCCTGGGCTTCTCCATCTTCACCGACCTGCGGCGCATCTGCGAGAACCCCACCAAGGAAGACCGGGAGTGGTTCCCGGACATCGCCGGCAAGGACTGGCTGGAGACCGTGCATTTCGCCATGCGCAACTTCAAGGACGAAAGCTTCATCCAACAGTTCCTGTCGCCCAAAGTCATGCGGGACCTCAAACTCTTCGCCATCGAGAATGATGACCAGGAAGACCACTACACCGTGACCGCCATCCACGACGACCCGGGGTACCGGGTGCTGCGGGAGAAACTGGCTCGCCAGTACAACCTCAGTTACCGGGAGCCGAACATACAAGTGTGGAATGTGAATGTGCGGGGCGACCGTTCACTCACCCTGCGGCATATTCCCGTGGACCGGGTACCGCTTGGCAAGGAAACAGACGAAGTGCTGAAACACGCCCACCGGCTGTGGGGCTTTGATGTGCACCTGGAAAGCGTGGATGACGGCAAGGTGGTTGAGGAACATCACTGCCCACCCAGAGGCGCTGAGGAGGCGTGACCACAATGGGCCACCCCTGAGATCACAAATCAGAAAGTCAATTTAAGGCCCGCATAGAACGTTCTGCCGGCACCGGGCTCGAAGTAACCGCGATCTTCAACGGCCCGGTCTGCGTTGGCATTAATGCGCACGTTGCTGAAATAATCTTCATCCAGCACATTGCGGACACCGGCGTAGAGACTGAGCGTCTGATTACCCAGACGCACGGAGTCACCCGCGCGGGCGCCCAGCAACCAATAATCGCTTACCTTGGTCTGGTTGCTGTTCTCCGCATAAAAGCTGCCAACGTACTGCCATTCCAGCGCTGCGAACCGGCCAGCCATACCCTGCCACTCCAGTTCAGACACCCAGAGCGTGCCGGGCAAGCCGGGGATGTCATTGCCATCAGCATCATTGCCCTGTTCGTCCGTGAAATCGCGCAGCTCGTAGTCTGCCAGAGTCAGTGCAGTAGTCACCCGCCAGGCATAGGAAATATCCCAGCCCAGGCCCAGTTCAACGCCATTGCGGCGAGTCTCGCCGGCATTTTCGTAGAAGGTGCGGCCGTCCAGTTCGTAGGGCAGGATTTCATCCTTAACCCGGATGGAGAACAGTGCCAGGTCGTAACTGAGAGAGTTACCCCATAAACCACGAACACCAATCTCCCGGTTCAGCGCCTTTTGCGGTTCCACATCCGGGTTAAAGCCACCGGCACCAGAGGGGTTGGCAAACTCGGTAAAGGTGGGCGACTCGAACGCCGTGCCAACGGTGGCGTATACCTGATGCCGGGGCGCCAGGCGATAGCTCAGGCCAACCACGCCGCTGACTTCCCGGAACGTCCGGCTGCCGGAATCATCACCGTCCTCAAGCCGGTCATCATCGACCGACAGGCGCAGATGATCCCAGCGGGTCCCGAGTGAAAAATTCAACCGATCCGTCAGCGCCAGATCCCCTTGGGCGAATACAGCCACGTTTGTCGCGTTCTGGGTTTCTGCCTGGGTTTGCCCGGTAATCTCGCCCATGGGTGACACCTGGTAGCGCCGGCGGTCATCCGACTGCCTATGGACATCCGCGCCGGTTACCCAGGTCAAAGGTCGCCCGGCCAGCTCGGAACCTTGCTGGTACTGGGAACTGATTCCGTAAAAATGGCGGTCGTAGGCCACTCGGCTGGCGCCGGGAAAAGGCAACTGCTGGGCGAAATCCCGATGGCTATAAAAGGTGTTCACGGTGACCTCACCGGGCAATACAGCGGCATCCTGATACTGCAGCCCCAGGGTTTGCTGATTCACCGTCTGGCCGCTGTCCAGCCGCTTGGCCATAAAGGTAGCCTGGTTCGGATCATCCTCTACCTGGGACAGGGTCAAGCCGCCCGGGTCCTGGGCTTTCGGGTTATGTAAGGCGTTGAAGGTGGCGGTCAGCTCCCTCTCGGAATCCAGCTCATGGGAAACTCGGGCGTTGAACAGGCCCTTTTCCGCCTCACTCTGTTCCCGGTGGCCGTTTACATTCATCCAGGACAGCGTTGCGATGGCACTGGTGTCGCCGTGAACGCCATTACCCTGAATGGCGGCCTTGCGGTAATCATCGCTGCCGCCATCAAGGCGCAGCCGGGCACCGGGGGGCAAATCATCGCCACGGGCGGTGGTGATATCCAGCACGCCACCGGCGGCATTGCCATACTGCACCGAGGACGGGCCCCGAATAACCTCAATACGCTGGGCGGAATCCAGGTCAATGGCATCAATCTGCGACTGGCCATCCGGCAGGGTATAGGGAATGCCGTCTACCTGAATGCGGATACCGCGAATACCGAAGGGCGCGCGAGCCCCGAACCCCCGGGTCGACAGTCGCAGATTCTGGGCGAAGTTGTAACGGTTCTGGAAGAAAAGCCCAGGCACGGTATTGAGAGATTCGTCCAGTTGCAGGCGCTGCTGGCCCTGGCGGATGGCGGGGGCGTCCACTACGCTGACCGCAGCGGGGGTATCGTAAAGGTCACGAGCCAGGCGAGGTGAGGTCACTTCCAGAACGATTTCCCCAATCGCCTCGCCCTCGTCCGCAACCTGTGCCGCCAACTCGCTTGACGGCATCATGACCGACACAATGGCGAACGCAATCACCAACCGCTGTGAGTAACCATGCCCCTGAGCTTCCTCTTTCACTTCGCTTCCCCCCCCCCTGCCATCAGTTGCATGATACGCACCAGCCGCGAACCCGATCACATCCACGCAGGCCTGAGCATAACGACTAAGCCGGAGACTGAATACCCAACAATAGTTGGAATATTGTGCTCCCAAAGGCTGGCAGGTACGTCACCATCAACAGCGTAGTGCCCATGACCATCACCGGGAGAATGAAGCGGAAATTGCGCTGCCAGAAGGTACCATACAGGCTCTCCGGCGATGTGGGCACGCCCACCACCTGCCTGGTCAGCAAATGGTTGAGCGCCACGGGTGGAGTCAGATACCCCATTTCAAATGCGAGCACGGTCATCACCCAGAAGTGAAGCGGATCAATACCGTTGTTCAAAGCGATGGGGGCCAGCGTGGCGTTCACCAACAGTACCGCGCCATAGGGGTCCATGATCATGCCTATAAACACAAGCAAAGCCATCAGCAGCGTGAGTGTCAGCCATACCGATCCCAGTTGTTCAGGGAACAACTCAAGCAGGCCCGAACGTTCGATCAGGCCGCCGACACTGACGGACAGCGCCATTAACATCAGCAGGGCACCGATCAGGGCACTGGATTCACGGGTAGCGCGCAACACAGCGGGCGAAAAGCCGCTTGCCAACGGACCACGGGCATCCTCCGGCAAATCATCAGCGTCAGGATCCGGTGATCTGAGCACCCAACGCTCGAACGCCAGCACCAGCAGCAAAATCAACGGCAGAATGGCTGGCGCAGAGAACTCATCCAGCCCCCGATTCAGCAGTAGATTCCACAGCAGGATCACGCCCGCGAAAATGGCCACGTAAGGCAGCAGTGGCAACAACGCACGCAGCATGCCGGGCACCGCCTCCCGCAGTGGAGCGATTTCTCCTTTCGACGGCCCGCCAATCAGGAACACATAAATCGCGTACACCGACGCGGTCAACAACAATACCCTGGCGCCGGCGCTGAACATTTCATCGGTGGTCACACTGTTGTTGAGGGTGGCAACAATGACCACCAGCAGACAGGGACGCAGCATGGTCCCCATGGAGCCGGAGATCGCCGTAGTCGCCAGTGCCAGTTGCTCCGATGTACCCGCGCGCCGCAACTCCCGGTATAGCGTGAGACCGGCCGCCAGAATAAAGATACCGGACGCACCGCTGTAGGCGGTGGGCAAGGCGGTGAGCAGTAGCACCGCCACCCCGAGCCATTTCGGAGGCAACCGCCAGGGCCGAAGAACATTGAATACCTTCCTGGGAAGATGGGTGCGCGCCAGCAACATACCCACCCACACGTAGAGCCCAAGATTTAGGAACAATGCCGATAACTCCGCCATCATGGTGAGGTAGACGGCAATACCGTGGTAGAAGCCGTGAAACGCAAACTGGATGGAGGCAGAAATACACATGAAGCTGTAGAGAGGCACGCTCAGCATGGCCCGAGACCAGCTTCTGCCCACGGGAAGGTCATCCCTCCGCCGGCGCAGCTGCCAGAGGGAAATCAGGGTGAGCGTGCCAAAACCGGCCACCCAGATATCATGCATGAACAGATGGGCCAGGGGCATGCCGGCCTCTGCCTGGGCCAGCTCCTGTTGCCGATAAAGCCAGGTAGAGGCGGTCAGTAACCCGTTGGCCACCAATTGGGAAACGGTGGCAACCCGGTCATCCAGACGGCTTTCTACAGGGCGAAGGGCAATGTGCTGACGCCCCAGGGTTGCGGCCGCTGCACAGAACAGCAGCATCAGCCCCAGCAGCACCCGACGATTTCCGGTTACCAGCAGAACGGCCTGAGACAGCCCTGCCTCTACCAGAACGAAAGCCTGAACCCCTGGAGTGTTGAGCGACTGTAGGCGCTCCCAATTAGCAAGACGATTCTCGCAAGCGCGGGACGCGGCCAACACCGAAGCGCGGACCTGTTCACGGTCGATCTGGTCGCCGAACACATCGGCAAATGGGTCGGCAGATTTTTCCGCCTTTTTAACCGCAACCGCCAGGTCTACGGCCGCTTCTTCATCGCTCACGACCTGGCAACCCGGCGCGCTGATCCGGTCGATCACCCGCAAGTTAAAGTAGTCGGGCCAGGTTTCCCCGCCGATCTCCAATAACCGAGAATGCAGGGTTTCGCCCACCGAGGCCAACAACGTAAGCACAAGAATGGCCAGCATCGGCACGCTGGCCAGGGTCATTGACCAGGTGCGACTGGGGGATACCGGGGCGGTCCGGGAGTCGGTGGTCATGGCTTACTCCACCGGATTACTGCATTCCTCCCGGCTACCGTCATCGCGGCAACGGATCTTGCGCTGCAGGGTTAACATATCCCCGCTGTAGTAGCCTTGCTCACGCAATTCCAGCCGCGCCGCCTGCATCATGGCATCGTATTCCCGGCGGTCATCAGCGGGAATTCTGATCCACCACTTGTCCGGCACCTTTTCCTCTTCCATCCGGACGCGACTGATTATTTCATCGGACCCCTGGAAAAAAGCCTCTCGCACAAGCTGCGCCAGTTCGTTGGGGATGACCTCGGCGCGGCCAATCAGCTGCATGGTGATATGGGTCAACGGCAGGTCGATAATGCCACCGTCCGGCTCCAGCCCCTTGTGCAGTTCCAATACTTCATAGGCTGCCAGCGGCGCTGCCAGCACGTCGACCACCCCGGTATTGAACATATTGGGGGCATTAACAATGTCAGCGACCACCGGTGTTGCCCCCACCCCGGAAATCATCTCCGCCTGGGTAGGATCGTAATCCAGCACCACCACTCGCTTGCCGGAGGCCTTTGCCAGGGTATTGATACTGCGGTCGTTCACAAACACATGGGCGGCGCCTGCCGGAGCAATACCCATCACCACATAACCGTTGCTCACCATGCGATCCGCACTGCGGGGATCGGCCATCAGCTGCAAGCCCAACTGCATTTGCTCGTGATTCGGGAAGCCGCCAATCGAATCCAGGGTGCCGGTGTATTGATTGAACAATCGCGCACGCAGCCCACTCATCAGGGCGGCGTCGCAGGTACCGGATTTGAGCTCTTCTACCATCACCGATTCGCTGGTGTATGGCACCATCTCTACGTTGATCCCGTACTGAAGAATTCTGTGCCGCTGATCCTGGGCTGCGCCATAAATAGGGCCGGAGCGCCCAAAGATATCCCAGACACATACCCGGTAGGTCCGGTCTGGATCGGGCTGCAGGCCGGTCAATTCCTGCATGGCGTTGATACGCTGTTCCAGGGGAAGGCTCTGGTCATAAACCTTCGCCCGCAAGTCTTCATTGGCCCAGGTCAGAACCGGGAGGCAAGACATCGCGAAGGTGGTCGCCAGTAAAAGACACCGGGTGATCCAGTGGCAGGAAGGGGGCGTTTGAAGGGCAAGAGGCATCATTATTGTTATCCCGAGCTGAAAATCTTTGTGCTCAGGGTAACAGTGATGCCTTCATGCCCCTCTGTCTCTGGCGGCAGCGGGCGGCTGGCAAATATGTCAATCGACTGGTTGGGAGGCGGTGGTCTGCACATTGGATTTGGGAATAATGCTGCGGCCATAAACCGCCAGCAAGAACCCGATGGGAAACATAAGCACACCGTATACGGCAGCGGGGATGGACATGGCACTGGATTCCAGCAGCGTCAGGGTAACCATCAGGCCAATGGTCGCGTTCTTGACGCCCAGCTCAACCGCCACGGCCAGTGACTCGCGCTGCGTCAGGCCCGCCGCGCGCCCGGCAAGCAGGCCCAGAACAATGCCCACCACATTGAGCATGATGGTTGAAGGACCGGCCTGCTTCAGCAAATCGCCAATCTGGTCACGAACACCGAACAGCAGGGCCACAATCAGAACCGCCAGCACCACGCCCCCGAAAATGCTGACGACACTCTCAGCTTTACGTGCCAGCTCAGGCTTGCGAGTGCGCACAATCATGCCAAGAGCCACCGGGAACAACACGATGCCCACCAGCATGCCGATGGTTTTGCCCACTGGTAGCGAGATGTCCTCCGCCGTGCCCATAAAATGCTGCAGGGCCATATTGGCAAACAGCGGCAGGGTTATGATGGTGATCAGGCTGGCTACCACGGTCAGAACAATAGACAGGGCAATGTTGCCCCTGGCCAGTAAAACGAACAGGTTGGATGTGGTGCCGCCAGGGCAGGCTGCAATAATCACCAGCCCCACCGCGATGGCAGGCGACACCCCAAACAGATAGGCCAGCGCAAACGCAGCCAGCGGCATCAACAATATCTGGGCGATGGTGCCGACCACCATGCCACGCGGGTAAACCGCCACCTGGCGAAAGTCCCGAACGGTCAGGGTCATCCCGATACCGATCATGATGATAAAGAGCGCCACCGGCAAACCTGCCGAGATCAGCGGGCTGGATTCCACGAAACCTCCGTCATTCTTTGTTATTCATTGTTTGCAGAGAGAAATTAGCACACTACCCGACAGATCGGCAGCGCCGGATGGCTACATTGTGTAACTGCAAAACCCCGTAAAAGCCAGAACTAAATGGGCGTTTTGATCGTGTGTTACTGCGGTAATCAGTATACTTGCATGTAACAATCAAAAAATGACTATGTGACGGAGATACACAAGGAATGAAACGTCTCGGAACACTGGACGCCTCATGGCTCGCGGTAGAATCTGAAGATACCCCCATGCACGTCGGTAATTTACAGATTTTCTCGCTACCGGAAGGCGCTACGGAGACTTTTCTGCGGGACATGGTGACCCGCATGAAGGAAGCAGGTGATGTCGCAGCCCCCTGGGGATACAAGCTGGCCTGGTCCGGCTTTCTTGGGCGACTGGTGGCACCAGCCTGGAAAATCGACAAGGACATCGATCTCGATTACCACGTCAGACACTCAGCCCTGCCCCGTCCCGGCGGCGAGCGGGAGCTTGGCATTCTGGTGTCGCGCCTGCACTCCAACCCCCTGGATTTCTCCCGCCCGCTGTGGGAGTGTCATGTCATCGAGGGGTTGGAAAACAACCGGTTTGCCCTGTACACCAAGATGCATCACTCGATGATTGACGGCATCAGTGGCGTGCGCCTGATGCAGCGTGTACTGACCACCGACCCGGATCGCACCAACATGCCGCCGCCCTGGACGGTTCGTCCCGAGCGGCGCCGTGGCAGCAAGACAGACAAAGAGGCCAGTGTGCCGGCGGCCGTCTCGCAAGCCATGGACGCGCTGAAACTGCAGGCCGATATGGCGCCAAGACTCTGGCAGGCCGGTAACCGCCTGGTTCACTCTGTGCGGCACCCGGAAGATGGCCTGACAGCCCCCTTCACTGGCCCCGTGTCTTTGCTGAATCACCGGGTGACCGGCCAGCGCCGTTTCGCCACCCAGCATTATCAACTGGAGCGGCTGAAAGACTTGGCACATGCCAGCGGTGGCTCCCTGAATGATATTGTTCTGTACTTGTGCGGTACGGCTCTGCGCCGGTTCCTGCTTGAGCAGGACCAGCTGCCAGACATCCCTTTGACGGCAGGCATTCCGGTTAACATCCGCCCGGCAGATGACCAGGGTACAGGTACCCAGATCAGCTTCATGATTGCCTCTCTCGCTACCGATGAAGCCGACCCGTTGAACCGGCTTCAGCAGATCAAAACATCTACCCGACGGGCCAAGGAACATCTGCAAAAACTGCCGAAGAGTGCACTGACCCAATACACCATGCTGCTGATGTCACCCTATATCCTGCAGCTTATGTCTGGCCTGGGCGGGCGCATGCGGCCGGTGTTTAACGTGACGATTTCCAACGTCCCGGGGCCGGAGCGAACGCTTTACTACGAGGGCGCAAAGCTGGAGGCCATGTACCCGGTGTCTTTGATTGCCCACGGCGGGGCCCTGAACATTACCTGCCTGAGCTATGCCGGCTCACTGAACTTCGGTTACACCGGCTGCCGCGACACGCTGCCCAGCATGCAGAAGCTGGCGGTGTACACCGGGGAAGCACTGGATGAGCTGGAGAGCCTGATCCTGCCTCCGCCCGCTAAAACGACAAAGGTAAAACCTCAAAGAAGCAGAAAAGCGCCGAAAGCTACGGGCACCAAAAGCCAAAGCTGATCTCCGGGCAGACCTCCCCGGCGCTAATCCAGGGTCTGAAGGTAATCCTGCAATGCGGCCGGATCGGTGAGTTCGATCCGGCCGTACGTCAGTTTCAGTAGCCCCCGCTGCTCAAAATGCTTGATCCACTGGTGCACGCCCTGTCGGGTCATGCCCATCATATTCGCAATGTGTTCCCGGGTAATGCGGATGGTCACCGGCTCGGTGCCAGCGTCACCATCGCCCTGAATCTGGGCCAGAAACAGCAACCTCCGGCCAATCCTTGCGGCAACGCCTCGAAGTGCATCGTCTTCAATAATCGACATCGCCGCCCATAAGCGGCGGCTTACCATGTCCAGAACCACCGGATAGCACTCAGGGTACTTTGCCATTACGCTCCGGAATGCATCGCCCGGTAGCTCTACCAGGGTTGCCGCTTCATGAGCCGTGGCGCCGTACACCCTTTTCATACCGGGAGAAAAAACTGAATCCCCGAACCAGACTCCGGCGTTGAACATGATCAGAGTGGCTTCCCGCCCTGCGGAATTGACGGAACTTATCCGGACCACACCCGAGGCAATCACGTTCAGAGTGGCTGTGGCAGATCCTTTGTCGTAGATCGGCTCATCCGCATCGAATATCCGAACTCGGGCAATGTCGGCAAGGTCGTCAAACGCCCGCACAGGGAAACCTGCAAACAAGGGGCAGTCAGCGAGGATGGTCTTGATGTTAGTCATAACCTCAATTGTAAACAATTTGACAGTCTTGGCCGATCACTTATCCCTACACTCGACGCTAAAGAGGATGAATACCACAAGAACAACACCCATAGAGAGAAACACATCATGTCAGAACAGCTCTCCATTCCGTCAAAGAAAAACAACGTCAGTGAACAAGAATGGCAACTGCGGGTCGACCTTGCAGCGGCCTATCGCCTGGTGGCACTCCACGGTTGGGACGACCTTGTCTTTACTCATATCTCCGCGAGGATCCCCGGCGACGAGCACCATTTCCTGATCAATCCCTACGGGATGATGTTCGAGGAAATTACCGCATCAAGCCTGGTACGTGTTGACCAGGACGCAAACAAGATCGACCCCGACGATTTCGACATCAATCCCGCCGGCTTTACCATCCACAGCGCCATTCATTCGGTGAGAGAAGACGCAGCCTGTGTGATGCACCTGCACACCGCCGACGGCATTGCGGTATCGGCGCAACAGGATGGCCTGCTTCCCCTATCCCAGCAAAGCCTGTTTGCGCTGGCCAGCCTGTCCTATCACGATTATGAGGGTGTTGCCCTGAGGGAAGACGAAAAGGCACGTCTACAAAAAGATCTGGGCAACGCGAACTTCATGATCCTGCGCAACCACGGCCTGCTGACCACCGGGACCAGCATTGCCGATGCGTTTCTTGCCATGTACATACTGCAGACCTCGTGTCAGATCCAGATCAAAGCGCTGTCGGGCGACCGCCCATTGACGCCCATCCCCGCCGGCATAGTCGACACCATCAAACAGCAAGCCGAACAGGTTACCAAAGGCCTTGGTGGCAAACTGGCCTGGCCTGGCTTGCTGCGCAAGCTGGACCGAATTGACCCAGGTTTCCGGGACTGACAGGAGCTCACATGCTTGCAAACCTTGGCCTTCTGGCCGGTCTGATTTTGCTGATTGTGATGGCGTTGCGCGGAATCAATATTCTGGTCGCAGCGCTGGTATCCAGCCTGATTGTCGCGGTGACCAACGGATTGGGACTATCCCCGACCCTGCTGGAACACTTTCCTTTTGGTCCGCTGGGCGCGTTCAGCTTTGCCGGCAAGTTTTTTATTTTGTTCCTCGCCGGCGCCATCTTCGGCAAGATGATGGCCTCAAGCGGGGCTGCGGGCTCCATCGCCAATGCCATAACCCGTGGCCTGGGCGCAAAACGCACCATCCTGGTGACCATACTGGTGTGTGCGTTGTTAACCTATGGTGGTGTCGTGGTGTTTGTGGTGATCTTCACCATGTACCCGCTGGGCGTCGCGCTCATGCGCGAAGCCAACCTGCCAAAACGCCTGTTTTGCGGCGCCACTGCGTTGGGGGCTGGCACCTTTACCATGACAGCGCTGCCTGGCACCCCCTCGATTCACAACGTCATCGGAGCTTCCGCTCTTGGCACAGACCTGTTCGCCGGCGCCCTGATCGGGCTGACCGCCGGCGCGGTTATGTTTGCGTTGGGACTGGTGTACCTGGAACGGCAATGGTCACGGGCTCGCGCAGCCGGAGAGGGCTATCAGGTGAATGCCCAGGATGAATACATGGAGAACATGGCGCCTGCGCTGCAGCATGGGCCCGAGTGGCAGCGCAGCATCGTTCCGCTGTTGCTGGTTCTGGGCACCATTATTATTCCAAGACTGCTGACCGCACTCGGCATAGCCGATGGCGAGACGCCTTTGCTGGGCCCCCTGATTTCCTTCGCCGGTAACGAGCCGATCGTCTGGCCAAGCTTTGCCCTGATGATTGGCGCGGGTAGCTGTGTGTTGCTGTTCCCGGATTTTCGCAGCAAGGCCATGGAAAGTCTGGGCGTTGGCGCCAACGACGCTATCATGCCTTTGCTCAACACGGCCGCCGTGATCGGGTTTGGCAGCGTGGTGACTCAGACTACCGGCTTCAACAGCTTTGCGCAGTGGGTACTGGAGCTGCCGCTACCTCCGCTGTTATCCGCGTTCGCCTCAGTCAGCGTGGTGTCGGCGATTGTGGGCTCGGGGTCCGGGGGATTGCAGATCTTCATGCAGACCTTTGCGGAAAAGTATCTTGCGATGGGTATAGAGCCGGAGACCCTGCATAGAATTGCCACCCTCGGTTCCGGCGGCATCGACTCACTGCCCCATTGCGGCGCGGTGATTGCCATGCTGACCATCATGGGCCTCAAGCACAAGGAAGCCTACAAGGACATCTTTGTGGTGACCGTCGCCATTCCAGTTATCGCCACCTTGGTGGCCATTGGCGTGGCGTCGGCAACCTAGCGTTCGCCAGTCTCAGGCGCTGTCGCTGTTCCAGTTGGCAGCGCCGACAAACACCATCTGCAGGAAACGGGTGGTGCGCTTACGCACCTGGCCGATCTGGTAATCGTCGTCTTCGGATATGCTGAGCAGGTCGGTCAGGCTGAAGGCCACGGTTCGCACTACCAGATCGCATGTTACATCCAGATCGGCGTCACTAAGATGCTCCATTAACCTGAGCCGGCGAAGATCGTTGGCCAGCTCGCTGGCGAAGAAACGCATTTCACTGCGAATCCCCTCCTGTACCGCCCGACTTTCCCCCGCCAGGCCCTGAGCCATAAACAGGAAGAAACTTCGGTTGGCCTGGGCATGAGCCACGAAGATACCCACAGACTCTTCAATCAGCTTGTCCGCCTGCAACACATTGGCTCGCGCTTCCCGCATCATTCGGCGTAGCACCAGGCCCAGCTCATCCACCAGCTGCAAACCCAGATCGTCCATGCTCCGGAAATGCCTGTAAAAGGATGTAGGCACCACACCCGCCTGCCGGGTGACCTCCCGAATGCCCAGGCTGGCGAAATGCCGGCCTTTACCCACCAATGCCAGAGCCGCACTCATCAGCTTCTCGCGGGTTTCCCCTGGCTTGCGCCTTTGTTTGTCTGCCATTCCTCTTCCCGTACCGCTTAACCAGGTTCACAAGTGTACACATTAGACCGGAGAAAGAACCACCAGACTTGTCATTTCGAGCCAACCATCACGCCAGGTAATTGTTGAAAGTCAAACTTGTGTGTACAGTCGTACACATTAGTGAACACTTGTACACATGCAGTGGAACAAGTACCAACAAGTATGGAGAACCAATCATGCTGGCACGACTTTCAAACACCAAAGCACTTCACTGGCTTGGCCGGCAGTTACTGAACCGGGACAACCCGGCCGGCTATTTCGACCCACTGGCCGAAGCCATCAACCCGATGTGGGTACAAGAGTACACACCGGCACGGGTAGAGAACATTATTAACGAAACAGCTGACACCAAAACCTTCGTTCTGAAGCCGGCAAAACGATGGGCCGGGTTCCAGGCAGGTCAGCATGTGAACATCTGTACCGATATAGAGGGTGTTCGCCGCACCCGCACCTTCAGCCTGTCCAGCTCACCGTTGTTGTGGCAATCCGAGGGGCAGATCACCCTGACCATCAAGCGCCTGCCCGGTGGACTGGTCACCAACTGGATGCACGACGCCCTGCAACCGGGAGATGTGATTGGGCTTACAGAGGCGTTTGGGGAGTTCCTGATTCCCGAGCCGGCGCAACCCGTGCTGTTCATTGCCGGCGGTAGCGGCATCACCCCTATCCTGAGCCAGCTTCAGACCATGGCAGCAGAGGACTATCGGGCCCCCGTTACCCTGCTTTATTACGTGCGCACCCATAATGACGTGATCGCCCGGGAAGCACTGCAGGCCCTGGCAGCACGCTGGCCGGCGCTGTCACTGACTATCATCGCAACCAATGAGAGCGACGAGCCTCGTTATCTGCGGGACAGCGACCTGGAGACCGTCGCGGGCATCAAGGCCAGAGAAGTATTCCTGTGCGGACCCAAAGGTCTGATGGACCTGGCAACGGACCTTCTGGCCAAGCGCGGCCTGAAGGAGAAGCAGATGCACAGTACCTTCTTTGCGCCCCCGGCACAGGCATCACTGGATAGTGATCAACTGGGCGGTGAGGTGACCTTTTCCAACAGCAACCTGAAAGTGGGCTCAGAAGGCGATGCCAACCTGCTGGAGATTGCCGAAGCCGCTGGCCTGAAACCCCAATACGGCTGCCGCATGGGCATCTGCCACCAGTGCAGCTGCCGCAAAACCAGCGGCATCGTGGTTAATCGACTTACCGGCAAGGTCTCCGGCCCGGGTGAAGAGCCTGTTCAACTTTGTGTTTCGGTTCCCCAAGGGCCTGTCGCCCTGGACGTATAACCCCATTCTTTTGTATTGCGGCGATTATTGCCGCAGGGAGTCATCGATATGAAAAAGCTTAACGAAGACCAACTGAACGAACTGCAGAAAGACCTGGACGCCATCCGTGACGAGGTCATTGCAGACCTGGGCGAGCGGGATGCCAAGTACATCCGCAAGATCATCCGCCTGCACCGTACCCTGGAAGTGGGCGGCCGGGTGATGATGCCCTTTGGCTTCATTCCACCCGTATTCGTGGCCGCTACCGCTACGCTGGGTATCGCAAAAATCATAGAGAACATGGAAATCGGCCATAACGTCATGCATGGCCAGTACGACTGGATGAATGACCCGGCCCTTAACTCTCAAACCTATGAGTGGGACACCGTTTGCACCAGCGATTCCTGGCGCCGGACCCACAACTACGAACATCACACTTACACCAATATCATTGGCAAAGATCGGGACTATGGCTATGCAGTGCTGCGCCTGAGTGATGACGTGAAATGGCACCCGGGCCACCTGTTGCAGTTTATCAACTACATCCTGCTGACCGTGCTGTTCCAGTGGGGCGTCGGCGTACACGAGCTTGAGAGCGAGAAGATCCGCCGGGGTGAGTTGCGCTGGCGCGACAAGCTGCCGTTCCTGAAGGATTTCGTCCGTAAGGGTGGCCGCCAGGGATTCAAGGATTACGTATTCTTCCCGCTGCTGACCCTGCCTGTCGCTCCTATCGTTCTGGCAGGCAACGTGGGTGCTAACCTGATTCGTAACATCTGGGCATCCACCGTTATCTTCTGCGGGCACTTCACCCAAGATGCGGAGACCTTTACCGAGGAAGAATGCGAGGGTGAAAGCAAAGGCCACTGGTATCTGCGCCAGCTCACCGGTTCATCCAACTTCACCGGCGGCAAGTGGCTGCACGTGTTGAGTGGACACCTGAGTTACCAGATTGAACACCACGTGTTCCCCGACCTGCCGGCTCACCGTTACCCGGAGATTTCCGAGAAGGTTCAGGCAGTGTGCGAGAAATACGACATTCCGTACAACACCGGGAGCTTTGCCAAACAGTATGGCACGGTCCTCAAACGTATCGGCAAATTCTCGCTGCCGGACGTGGTAAGAACCCGATTGGAAGGAAAGCGCGAGCTTCAGGCGATCTGAAGCAAGCGCACCAGCTGTGGCCGGTGTTTATCCTGGATAACATCGGCCAGAGTGTATTTGTCGAGTGTTTCAAGGAATGCCTTCAAGGCTTCGGCAAACATGGCCTTCAGGCCGCACACCGGGGTGATCTTGCAGGCATTCTTTGATGAAAAGCACTCAACAATGCTGAGGTCCTGCTCCGTTTCCCTAACAAGAACACCGATGTTGATCTCATTGGGCGCCATGTGCAGGCGCATACCACCTTTCTTGCCCCGAATGGTCTCGATGTAGCCTTTCTTGTTGAGCTGATGAACCACTTTCATCAGGTGATTCTTGGAAATTTCGTAGCTGTCTGCAATTTCCTGAATGGTGGCCAGACGATCACCCTGTTCAGCCAGATAAATCAGAACTCTCAAGGAATAATCTGTATAGCGGGTGATGTGCATTCATAACTCCATAAATATGACGGAAAACTTTAACAGGATGGCCTCGTGAGCAGATAACCTGCAACGCTCAGCAGGAACAGCCCCGAAACCGTCAATACAAATACCGTTGAACCTAGCCAGACCAACATGCTCCAGCTCAACGCCATCATGGCGCAGGCGAGAATCTTCGCCTTAACCGGAATGGCCCTGCGCTCTTGCCACTGGGCAATTGCCGGGCCGAAAGTCGGGTGCTCTTCGAGCCACCGGGCAAACTCCGGAGACCCTTTACTGGCAAAGTAAGCCGCCAGTATGACAAACGGCGTGGTCGGCAACAGCGGAAGAACAACCCCGACGGCACCAATCGCTACAGACATATACGCAAGTATCCGGAAACCGGTTTTACCGGAAGGTGCTTTCATGGCACGGGTCTCGGAACGATTCATAACTGCATCTATTCTACCGTGAATCAGTGTACGGGTCTGCCCAACTTGCTCAGAAAAGCCAGACGGGCAACGTAGGCAATTTTCACCCCAACCGCGAACAACAGGGTTCCCATGTGGGCGGCAATCTGCACTGGCAGTGCCAAGGCATCCGCCAGCGGGTAAGCCAGCATCACCGTCAACAGCAACCCCAGGAACGACACCAGAACCGCGGTATTGGATATGACCAGCCATTTTTCAAAGCGTTCCATAACCCCCCTCCACCAACTTACATTTATTACATTTACATCTTTAAGGCTATCTCGAACGGCTGCGAAAATCAAATTCAAAAAAATACCCTTATCAATCAATTATTAGAGCTACTTTAAAGACCTGAAACACAGGCTACTAGAACTTTATATTTGACATTCAACTTACATCTACATGAAAATCCATTCCGATACATTCATCTGTTATCCATGTTTAGGAGTGCATAATCATGAACCTGACTAACCTTCCGCTCGGCCAGCTGGCCCGTGACATTCCTGGGGCCTCCGCCGTGCTGCATCGCCACAAGCTCGACTTTTGCTGTAATGGTGACGCCTCATTGATGGCGGCAGCCACGGCAAAAGGACTCGACCCGAACGCCATTGCCAGCCAGCTGAGCGCCTTACAAGCCCGGACTGACCAGGCTACGCCAGAAGAGCAAACCAGTAACGAAGCGTTGATTGAGCACATTCTTACTCGCTTCCACGATGTACACCGTGAACAACTCCCTGAGTTGATCCGATTGGCTCAGCGCGTAGAGCGCGTTCACAGCAAGCACCCCCGCTGCCCTTCAGGGCTGGGCGCACACCTTGAAAACATGCAGAACGAGCTTGAATCGCACATGCAAAAAGAGGAACAGATCCTGTTTCCGATGATTGCCCGTGGAATCACTGGCATGGCCGCAGCCCCGGTTTCGGTCATGCGCAATGAACACGAGGACCATGGTGCCGCCCTGGCTGAAATCCACAGCCTCACCTTCAACCTGACCTTGCCAGAAGGTGCATGCAACACCTGGAGAGCGCTCTATCTGGGCCTGACCGAACTGGAAAATGACCTCATGGAACACATCCATCTGGAAAACAATGTGTTGTTCCACCGGGTTGATGGCTTGCTGGGGGGCGCGCAACGTGGCTGACTATCGAAAACTCTGGTGGATTCTGATCGCCATTCTGGCAATCACCTTCACACTGCTTGGTTACTTTGGACGAGAAGTCTACCGAGAGGCACCTCCCATACCTGACCAGGTGGTTTCTGCCACTGGCGACCTTCTGATGACGGATGAGAGCATTCTTGATGGCCAGACTGCCTGGCAGTCCATGGGCGGAATGCAAGTTGGATCCATCTGGGGGCACGGCGCCTACCAGGCACCGGACTGGACTGCAGACTGGCTTCACCGTGAACTGGAAACCTGGCTGGAAATTGCCGCACAGGAGGAGTTCGGGCATGCCTGGCACAGCCTGAGCGGCCAACAACAGAACGCTCTGCAGTACGACCTGAAAACCGAATACCGGAACAACACCTATGATGACGCCACCGGCACCCTGCATCTCTCAGACCGGAGAACCCGCGCCATTGCCGAAACGGCCGACTACTACAGCCGGCTATTCAGCGATGCGCCAGAGCTACAATCCACCCGCGCAAGCTATGCGATGAAGGAGAACACACTGCCCAGCCCCGAGCGCCGGCAGCAAATGACGGAGTTCTTCTTCTGGACGGCCTGGGCTGCAGCAACCGAGCGCCCGGGAAGCAACGTCACCTACACCAACAACTGGCCACACGAACCGTTGATCGACAACAAGCCCAGTGGCGAGAATGTAGTTTGGTCAGTGATCAGCGTCATTCTCCTGATCGCCGGGGTAGGAGGCCTGATCTGGGCCTGGGCATTCTTGCGCAAACACGATGAAGATGAACCTGCGGCGCCACTTAAAGATCCCATCAGCGCCCTTACACTTACCCCCTCGCAAAGGGCACTGGGAAAGTATCTGCTGCTGGTCGTCGGCCTTTTCACCTTCCAGGTCATGCTAGGTGGGTTTACTGCACACTACACCGTCGAAGGTCAGGGCTTCTACGGAATCAACACGTCAGAATGGTTCCCATACTCGCTGGTCCGCACCTGGCACATTCAGGCGGCGCTGTTCTGGATCGCCACCGGCTTCCTGGCCGCCGGCCTGTTCCTTGCCCCCATCATCAACGGCGGCAAGGATCCAAAATTCCAGAAGCTGGGCGTCGACGTTCTGTTCTGGGCACTGGTTGTGGTCGTTGGCGGCTCATTCATCGGTAACTTTCTGGCCATTGCCCAGATCATGCCCCCGCATCTGAGTTTCTGGCTGGGCCACCAGGGTTATGAGTTTGTCGACCTTGGGCGTCTCTGGCAGATCGGCAAATTCCTGGGCATCGTTTTCTGGCTGGTCTTGATGTTACGCGGCATTGTGCCAGCACTTCGCCAACCCGGTGACAAAAACCTGCTGGCATTGCTCACCGCCTCGGTGGTTGCCATTGGCCTGTTCTACGGCGCTGGTTTCTTCTACGGAGAACGTACCCATATTTCCATCATGGAATACTGGCGCTGGTGGATTGTTCACCTTTGGGTAGAAGGCTTCTTTGAAGTATTCGCCACGGCCGCCCTGGCGTTCATCTTCTGCAGCATGGGACTGGTCTCGCGCACCATCGCAACGTCGGCCAGTCTGGCCTCCGCCAGCCTGTTCATGCTCGGTGGCGTACCAGGGACCTTCCATCACCTGTACTTCTCTGGCACCACAACACCGGTGATGGCGGTTGGTGCAACATTCAGCGCACTGGAAGTTGTGCCATTGGTTGTCCTTGGCTATGAAGCCTGGGAAAACTGGCGGCTGAAGACCCGCGCTCCGTGGATGGAAAATATCCGCTGGCCGCTGATGTTCTTCGTTGCTGTCGCGTTCTGGAATATGCTCGGCGCGGGTGTTCTGGGTTTCATGATTAACCCGCCGATCGCCCTTTATTACATTCAGGGCCTGAACACGACGCCCACCCATGCCCACGCAGCGCTGTTTGGTGTCTATGGGTTCCTGGCCCTGGGCTTCACGCTGCTGATCCTGCGTTACATCAGGCCGAGCATTGTCTTTGACGAACGACTGATGAAGATCAGCTTCTGGTGGCTGAATATCGGGCTCGTCCTCATGCTGTTCACCAGTCTGTTGCCCATCGGCATCATCCAGTTCCTGGCAAGTGCCAGTGAAGGCCTCTGGTACGCCCGAAGCGAAGCCTTCCTGCAGAGCGATGTCCTGCAAACCCTTCGCTGGATCCGGACTATTGGCGATGTTGTGTTCATCGTTGGAGCGCTTGGGGTCACCTGGCAGGTGGTAAAAGGCATTTTCTTCCCCAATCTGGAGCCGGCGCCCTACCCTGATGATGAGGTCATCTCCGAGCGGGCATAGAGTGTATTGACCGTTTTCCCCGGGGCCTTTTCTGGCCCCGTTTTTTTGGTTCATACAGGGATTACCCCCCGAGAGGTATCGGATTGGGTTGGGATATCTGTGATACTTTGACTATCCTTTATACATATAACTCCAGACAGGGAAACCTGCCCATGCCGCAAGCCAAGCTGACCGATCGATTTGGCCGCACCATTAATTACGTGCGCCTGTCGGTAACTGACCGCTGCGACTTCCGCTGTGTGTACTGCATGGCGGAGGACATGACCTTTCTGCCCCGCCAGCAGGTTCTGACGCTGGAAGAGATCGCCAGGCTGGCTCGAAACTTTGTTGCCCTGGGTACGGAAAAAATCCGCCTGACCGGTGGCGAACCCCTGGTCCGCAAAGACATCCTTGAGCTGGTCCGCGAAGTAGGCACCTATGGTTTGCGGGACTTTGCCATGACCACCAATGGCAGCCAGTTGCCGACCATGGCGGAGAAACTGCGTAAAGCGGGCCTGCACCGGCTCAATATCAGCCTGGATTCCCTGGATTCTGAAAAATTCCGTTCCATTACCCGCACTGGCAATCTGCAGCAGGTGTTGGACGGTATTGATGCCGCCCGGGACGCAGGCTTCCGCGGTATCAAGCTGAATACGGTGGTGATGAAAGGCCGTAACGATGAAGAGATTCCGGAGCTGATTGAGTTTGCCCGGAAAAAGCAGGTGGATATCAGTTTTATTGAGGAGATGCCGCTGGGTGAGATTTCGGAGCATGACCGGGGTCTTGCTTTGTGTACCAGCGAGGAGGTGCGGGATATCATCCGTCAGCGCCATGAGCTGATTCCGGTGGCCAAGGATTCTGGCGGGCCGGCACGTTACTATCAGATGCCGGACAGCGATGTTCGGGTCGGGTTCATTTCACCGCATTCCCATAACTTCTGTTCGACCTGTAACCGGGTTCGGGTGACGGTTGAGGGGCGGCTTTTGCTGTGCCTTGGCAATGAGCATTCGGTGGATTTGCGGCGGGTTCTGCGGGGCAATCCGGTGACGGATGACAAGCTTCAGCAGGCGATCATTGATGCGATGGATCTGAAGCCAGAGCGGCATCACTTTTCCAGTAATGGTGAGGTTCAGATTCTTCGGTTTATGAATATGACTGGCGGTTGATTGTTCCAGCCTGTTGATTCCTAGCCATTTAGGTTTGGAACTGGAGCCAGTGGCGGTTGGCCTTCCAAAAAACGCTCCTTCGGCACTTCCTTGTGGCGCTTGGGCTCCGCCATCCATGGCTCCGCACATTTTTGGAAGGCCAACCGCCACCGGCTCTTTCTGACTCTCGTTGGTTCGCTCTAAAACACCTTCTTTGTTTACCGAAACCTGATCACTCTCGGCATCTCAGTGTCCATGGTGGTCATTATGATTTACATGTGTTGAGTGCCCATCCTCTTCTTCGTTCTGATCATGCTTATGATCCATCTCACCCATTTCCTCCATGCCGTGCATGCTCATACCTGCGTTCAGGTGCTCCAGGGTGATGTCGTCAAAGCTGAGAATTTCTCCCCCGTAGGTCGCTGCAAAGTCGGTCGCTTCGGATTCTGTTTCGAACGAGGCCAAGGTCGGGCCCATGGCGCCGGTGCGTTCTGAGCCGACGACGTAGAAGGCTTCACGGGCGTCGATCAGGTGGGTGTCGTCGGGATGGTCCCAGTGGGATTCGGCCATGTTGTGGACGTAGAGGGTGTGGTCGCGATTTTCGTTTTCCGGCTGTAGGAACCAGGCGAACATGTCTTTGGTGGAACAGAACTTGCGGGTGTGCTGCTGGCGTTCGGTGAAGGCCTGGCCTTTGGGCCCGGGGAAGTTGGTGATGACCATGCCGCATACGTGGCATTCGTCGCCGGAGTCAAAGTGAACCGGGTCGGGTTTGGTGGCGGTTTGTTGTTCGCCGTTGGAGCAACCCGCGAGGGTGATCGCCGTCAGGGCCGCTATAAGCCATTTGGTGAGCGGTGTGGGCATGGTTCTGTTCTCCAGTGGTATCAGATTTTTCGGTTTTTGAATAACAACAGGGCGCCGATCAGCGGTGTGGCACACCAGAGCGCCAGGCCCAGCCAGAGCCCTCCGGTGCCGATGGGCAGGTCTGAGCCCAGGCTGAGTACACCGCTCAGCTGGTTGCCATCACCGAAGGCCACGATGTTGAGCAAGCGGTAGATATCGGTGGGGTTCAGCATCAGCAGCCATGGCAGCAGCTCCGGGTTGAGCTTGCCCTCGCTGGCAACGAGGATGCCCAGCAGCATCAAGTCAAAGATCAATACGAAGAAGAACCAGATGGCCAGGGCCAGGCCTGCGGCTACGGGTTTCTCGCTGACCCGGACGCTGACCAGGTATGCCAGGGCGATGAACCCCCACCCCAACAGAACGGTTGAGCCGATGAACCGGCCCATGGCGGCCGCCAGGGCACCGACGGCGACGTCGTCTACCAGTACGGCGATGGCGATGGCCGCAACCCCGAACCCGATGAGTGTGGCCAGGGCCAGGGTCAGGCCGTGGCCGAGGAATTTGCCGAGCAGGAGCTGGTTTTTACTGAGTGGGTAGGTCATCAGCAGCAGAAGTGTGCCGCCCTCTTCTTCACCCACGATGGCGTCGTAGGCAAGCAACAGGGCAATCAGCGGTATCAGGAAGATACCAAGGCTGGCCAGGCTGGCAATGGTGGCCGGCGTGGAGGCGTAACCCACCTGCCCGGACGCCGCCGCACCAAACCAGGCAATGCCCAGAGCCAGGGTGGCAAACACCAGGCTGATCGCCACCAGCCAACGATTGCGAAAGCTGTCGCTGAGTTCCTTGCGGGCAATGGTCCAGATAGCATTCATTGGCCACCTCCCCGGTGGGCCAGTCCGCCCGACCCGATGAAGTGGACGTAGATATCTTCCAGGCTGGGCTGGTGTATTCCCAGGTCCGCCACCTCTCCGGAGTTCATCAATGCGTGTATCAACGCCATTTTTTCCTTCGGTCTCACGTCCACTTGCAGGCGTCCGTTGTTGCTTTTCATGAGTAGCCCGGCGTTGGGGCGTGCACCGTCAATCGCTTTCTCCAGCGCCATCATGGTGGTGGCCGGCTCCAGGCTGAGGGTGACCGGCATGTTGGCCTGGCGGCGAAGTGCCGGCAGGTCGCCGGCGGCTTTCAGGGCGCCGTCGGTGAGGATGGCAGCCCGGTCAATGTAGGGTTCAACACCGGGCAGGACATGGGAGCACAACACAATGCCCGTGCCGTCATCCCGCAGGCGCCGCAGCAACCGGTACAAATCGGCCGTTGCCACCGGGTCCAGACCAACCGTGGGTTCGTCCAGCATCAATAGCTTCGGCTTGCCGAGCAGCGCCTGGGCCAGGCCAAGGCGCTGGCGCATGCCCTTGGAGTAGGTTTTGGTGCGGGCATCCATGGCATCGCCCAAGCCAACCTGCTCCAGCAGCTCTGGCACCTGCTTCAGGCTGGCACCTTTGAGCCGGGCAAAATGTCTGAGGATTTCCCGCCCAGTCAGCTGCGGGTAGAACATCACGTTCTCCGGCAGATAGCCTATGTGTTGGCTTACGTGGGGATCACCGGCTTCGCCACCCAACACAGAAACCTTGCCCTGGGTCGGTTTCATCAAACCCAGAATGAGTTTGATCGAAGTGGTTTTACCCGCCCCGTTGTGGCCAAACAGTCCGAGAATTTCCCCCGGCTCCAGCCGCAAGTCCACGCCGTGGAGCACCGTCGCCTTATCGTAGCGGTGGCTCACATTGTCCAGTCGAAAGCAGTTCATCGGATCTCCGATTGCAGGTGTTCGGGAATTCGCATCAACGGTTTGGGATCACTCACCCCGGCAGACTTCACCACCGGAAACGCATCCTGCACCCAACGCAGGGTGTCCACCGCCGGGCTGAACATCAGCACCCGCGCCTCCGGGTACTTCCACAACAAGCGGTCCACGTTGTCATTAGGCTCGTAGGGCACATCACCAATGCCATCCTGGTTACGATCCCAGCCCAGATAATCACTCCAGAAATTCCCTCGCCCATCCTTCGCCCAGGACTGGGTACGAGTGGCCACATACTTCACCTGCCGCTCGTTGTTCACAAAGGCATTATCAAACACCTCGTTCTGTTCGGAACCGGCGGTCAGATGAATGCCGATATTGCTGTTGCCGAAGTAGTTACCCTCGAAGGTGTTGTACAGCGAGTTATAGATGAACACCGCCTTGCCCTCGCCTCCGGAAATCATCACCCCACCGGTTTGCCCCTGAGACACCCCGGTGACCACATTGCCTTTGAGGGTGGAATTGGTGATGAAATTCATCAGAATCCCGTAATTCTCATCATTCTCCGACCGGTTATTCACCACCGTCAGATACTTGCTCTGCATCAACGCATACCCCGTGCGAGTGCCACGGGTCACATTGCCTTCCAGCAGGTTGTGCATGGAGTACATGTAGTGAATGCCATAACGCAGATCCGACATCACGTTATTGCGAATCTTGTTGTTATTCGCCGTCTCGATATAAATCGCATCCCGGGTCTGGCGAATGTCATTTCCCTCAATCAACGCCCCGGTGGTATTGAACAGATGAATCCCGTTGCCCCGATCCTGGGACCGAAGGTTTGTATCCCCCCGTATCTCGTTATTCCGGACAACCACATCCGGCGTCGCATCCAACCACACCCCAAAGGCCGGCCCCTGAAGCCGGTTATCCGCAACAACCGCCCCCTTAGCTTCCCGAGCTACAAAAATCCCCGCATCCAACTCATTCAGATCCTGCCCCCAGTTGCGCACCACGCAACCGGAAAACGACACCCCCTCCGCCAGAATCTCCACAGCATGCCCTGCCCCGCCGGCATCAATCACCGAATCCTCAGCACAGGACACAGAAACGCCGGGCACCCGGATAACCAATGGCGGAAGCTGCTCGGAAGGAAGCTCGAACGATGCGCCTGGCTCCAGGGCATCCAGCTGATCTTGCAGGTTGGCACTTGCGGTCAGCGAAATCAGAGCGACTGACAGGGCCACCCCATAACGCAAAAGTTGATACATCAATCGTTCTCTGAGCGATGAAAGTTTTCGAATCCCCGGCCCGAGGTCCGGCAATCCGAGAGGAGACTGCTTTCCAAAACTGTGCGGAGCCATGGATGGCGGAGCCCAAGCGTCACATGGATGTGCCGAAGGAGCGTGTTTTGGAAAGCAGTCTCCTCTTGGATTGCTCCTCCCAATCCAATGGGAGGAGCCGGGACTCAGAGAAAGAGCCCCGGAAAAGAGAAGGTCAGGCCTTCTCGACCAACATGCGACCACCCATCTCCATATGCAGCGCATGGCAGAACCAGTTGCAGTAGTACCAGTAAACCCCAGGCTTACCCGCCGTAAAGGTCACCGATGCCGTCTGCTGAGGACTGATCTCCATACTCACACCATGGTTCACCATACAGAACCCGTGAGTCACATCCTCAATGGAGTCCAGATTGGTCACAACCACCGTAACCTCATCACCCTCCTTCACCTTGAACTCCAGCATCCCGAACTGAGGTGCCACAGAGGTCATGTACACACGAACCTTCTTGCCATCCCGGATAACCTTGTTATCCGCTTCCAGCGTCACGCCGTCTTTCTCGGCCTGCGCACGGGTAGAGGCAAAATAAGGATCGTTACGGTCCCAGATCTTCTTCGGACGGATCTGGTCACGGCGCACAAGGATGCAGTCGTGCGGTTCAGCGAAAGCAGGGCCGTCGTGTACCAGTTTCATTTCCTCGCCGGAAATATCGATCAGCTGATCGTTCTCCGGGTGCAGCGGGCCTACCGGCAGGAAACGGTCCTTGGAGAACTTCGACAGCACCACCAGCCACTTGCCATCGGCATCGCGTGATTCGGTCAGCGACGCGTGGTTGTGGCCCGGCTGATAGTGAACGTCCAGCTTCTGGCGGATGTAGTTCACGTCTTCGCCATTGTAGTGCTTGATCGCATCCGCGATGTTCCACTTGGCCACCTGGCTGTCGATAAACAGCGTGGTGTAAGCATTGCCGCGACCATCGAACGTGGTATGCAGAGGCCCAAGACCCAGCTCCGGCTCCGCAACAATCGGATCGCGGTCACCGATCTTGTCATCAAACAGATCATTGAGCTTGTCGATGGCAATGATGGACACGGTCGGAGACAATTTGCCGTTGGCAATGAAGTACTTGCCATCGGGGGAGGTATTCAGGCCGTGAGGGTTCTTCGGCACCGGAATGTAACGGGTAACGTCGGAACCCTTGCGCCCCTCAACCACGGGCACCTTGGAATCACCGATGGTTTTGAAGTTGCCGGCTTTCACGGCCGCTTCAATACGCTCAACGTTGAACACCACCACCCAGTCACGGTCGTTACGCATGGTACCGGCCAGGTCTACCGCCTTCTCGGAGTTGTAGCAGGTAGAGGCTGCGTACTTGCCGGTGAAGTCCGCATCGGTGTTATCCAGATTGCCGTCGACAATCACCTGCCAGGCTACTTCCATAGTGTCTGCGTCTACGGCCGTAAACATGGTGTAGCTGTTCTCAAGGCTGTAATCGCTGCCATCGTTCGGCTGTGGAATCACGAATTCCGCGTTACAGAAAACATACTTGGTGCGCGGCACCTTCTGAAGACGCAGACCGTGAATCGCCTGAACGTTCGGGATATGGGTGACCTTGTCAGTCTTGAAGATATCCAGGCGGATACGGGCAATCCGGCTGTTGGCCTTGTCGTTGATGAACAGGTACTTGCCATCGTAGTGGCCATCGTCCATCGAGACGTGCGGGTGGTGACAGTCACCGTTCAGGTACAGCTTGTCTTTACCCAGGATTTCCTTGCTTTCGTCAGTGATGCCCCAGCCGGTGGCAGAGTCCACGTTGAACACTGGAATTCGCATCAGCTCGCGCATGGACGGAACACCCAGAACACGCACTTCACCCTGATGCCCACCGCTCCAGAAGCCGTAGTACTCATCCAGCTCCCCTGGCTCAATATGGGCCTTGTTGCGGGCGTCTCGGGCTGCGGCGGCGAACGATTCGCGGGTCATCATGGTGGTGCCGAGGCCAGTTGCACCAGCCACGCCGGCCAGGGCCGCGGCCCCCATAAAGCGGCGACGGCTCAGGCCACCTTCGGGAACCTCCGGTGCGTTCTGGCTCAGATCATCTTTCTTGCTCATAGCGACAACTCCGTTATTGGTTATGGCGGTTTTAGCTTCTCATGGCTTTTTATAGGTACTGCTCAGTTCACCTGAACCACGGGGATCTCCTCCGGGTGGCCCGGTGCGTTGTGACCACGGCGTTTGCCCCGGCGCTTGACGATCAGCGGTGGGCACTTGTGGTCATCGAAATAGGTCATCTGGCAATCCAGGCAGTAGTGGCACTCCATGTAATTGATGTGCCCATCCGGATGGATAGCCTGCACCTCACATTCGTGGTCGCAGAGGCGGCAGGGGTTACCGCACTCTTTGCGGCGCTTGAGCCAGTCGAACACCCGCAGCTTGGAAGGCAGAGCCAGGGCGGCTCCCAGCGGGCACAAGTAGCGGCAGAACACCTTCCGGGTGAACAGGTTGACCACCAGCAACAACAGGGCGTAAGTGACGAAGGGCCAGGTGCGATCGAAGCGGAGCGTAATGGCGGTTTTGAAGGGTTCCACCTCTGCCATTCTTTCTGCGGTAGCAAGCGACTCCAGGGAAACACCAAACAACACCAGAAGAATGATGTATTTGATGGCCCAGAGGCGCTCATGCACGGCAAACGGCACGGTGTACTGGGGCACCTTCAGTTTGCGGGCAATTTCGTTGGTCAGTTCCTGCAGGGCGCCGAACGGGCACAGCCAGCCGCAGTAAACCGCTCGCCCCCAGAGCAATATGATGCCGGCCACCACCGACCAGAGAATGAACAGCATCGGATCAATCAGGAAGGTTTCCCAGCGGAAGCCGCTGATCACGCTGTTTACAAAGGTCAGCACGTTGACGATCGACAACTGCCCCAGCGCGTACCAGCCGATAAAGAACAGGGTGTAGGTCAGAAACGCGTGGCGAACCCAGCGCATCATGCGCGGCTTTTGCACCAACCAGTCCTGGAAGAACAGGATGAACAGCAGCACGCCAATACCCAGTCCCACCACGATGATCTGGAACTGCTTCTGATACCAGACCTGAACCCACATGGGTTGCTCTTCCAACCACTCTTCCTGGGTAAGCTCGGGTTCCGCACGGGTGTAATACTTGTCAGGCAGTTGGTATTCCAGGGGGAACACCGCAAATTCACTGTCCAGAGGGCCGGTCTGGCGTTTTACTGTCAACTCCAGGGACCAGGGCTCGCCGGGGTCGAAATTGTATTGCTGGCGAATGATGAAAATGGCCATTTCCGGCAGGCGCGGCATATCGCCCAGGTACACATCGCTCAGGCGATAGTAGTCCAGGTCACGGAAGTTGAAGGTGTCTCCGAACTGGCGAATCTGCAAGCGATCGAAGATACCGCCACGCACATAGCCTGAACCACGGAAGGAGTAGGAACCATTAGCCAGCACCGCAATGGCATGCTCACCTTCCTTCAACTCAGACATCAACCACTCGTACTGGCGATCACCCAACAGGTTACGGCCAATGGAAGGCACATCCAGGTAAGCGGTGTATAAATCGATCAGGGGTTCGTCACGCTGATCCGGTGCGGCGGTTTCAAAACCCTCTGCCGGCCCACCGGCAAAGGCATCATCCACCTGGCCCCGGGTCAGCAGCATCCGGCGAATGGACCCGTCACCGGTTAATTCTGTCCAGGAACGTTGCCGAAAGCTGTCCTTGATCACTTCAGCCTTGGGTGGCCGCTTACCAACGCCAACGCCTTCGACCAGGCCCAGCTCACCGCCAACTCGATGCGCCGTGCGCATAATGACTTCGTTGATGACCATGACCGTGACGGTCGCACCAGACAGTCCATCCACCGCCACCCTGCGTTCGGACGTTTTTCCCCCAACGGTTACTCGCTGGTCAGCTTTCAGGCCGGCGTATTGATCAGTGAACTCATGCATCTTGGCTTCGGGAATACCGATCAAGAGAATCGGTTCATCGTGATGGATCACCCGTGCGCCTTTGATCTCGCCTTCGGTATCCAGCACCACCATGGCGTTCAAGGGCTTACCGGAGTATGCCGGGGTTTGCACGAAATCGAGGGTCTGGTAGGCGTAGCCCACCAGTTCATCGCCGGCGTAGAGTTCCTGGATGGCCCGGTTGTCTTCCCGGGGCTCATAGCGAGTGACCGACGGAATGGCAACCTGGATCACCTGCCGGCCGGCAACGGGCTCGTATTCACTGAGCGACGTGGCGCTGGCAACCGATGCAAGAAGCATCAATGCCAGCATTACGAGAACAGATTCCCTGAACACTCAAACCCCCAATCCAATCGGAATACAACTAGGGTGGACAATGATTGATAAAAATCACATACCTCTTTTTGGATACGCCAGCGGCGTAACCGGACCGGTTCAGCCCAGGCTCACGGCCTGGCCGGATTGATCGAGGGGTAGGTAATTGCCAACGTTACCCATACGGATGCTTTCGACCATCATGGTCATGGGTTGCTGGGCTTCATCACTGGAGGGTTCTATGCCGCCACGGCCAGACATGGCCGCCACGAACACCATATCCCAGTCTTGGCCGGTGGTTCGGGATTCTTCAGCCAACACAGTGAAGTCTGGCGCTTCCTCAGGGGTTTTATCCACGCAAATCACCGGGGTCAGCGCCCCACCCTCACCACGTTCGAAGGCGGCCCGCTCGGCAGCGGATGCATCATCTGGCAGCTCGGCTTTGCAAAACACGAACAGGAATCGCTGGGGCTCATGTTCGTTCTGGCTGGCCTTCACAAGGTCCTGGTAACTGCTGATCATAATGATGCCCCTGACTTGGCGAAAATTGGAAAAAAGGGCCCGGAGGGCCCGAAAGCTACTGACTGATTTCGATCAGTCGCTGAGGGTCGGAAATAAACAGTTTGCTGCGGTTCACCCGAACCAGGCCGTTGGACTTTAGATCGGCCAATATCCGGGAGAAGGTTTCCGGCTGCATGGCCAGGCGCGAAGCCACCAGGCATTTGGGCAGGGGCAGTTCAACTTCGCCCCCTTCCAGGGCGCCATTAGGCAGCAGGTCAATCAAGTAGCGGATCAGGCGGTCACGGGCGTTCTGGACGGTCATGATTTCCAGGTCGTGGAACCGTGTGACGGCGCGCATGGCGTAATGGCGAAGCGCGGCCTGGGCGTACTCCGGGTGCCGGTCGAGCAGGTCCTGATAGGCTTTGACCGGGATCATCAGCACTTCGCTGGATTTGAGTGCTTCGGCGTAGCAGGCGTACCTTGGCGGATCGGCGTAGATCATGACTTCGGCGAAGCAGTCGCCGGGGGCGATGCTGTCGAGGGTTCTGTCGATGCCGGAGGAGTCCAGGCGGTAGAGTCTGAGGCGGCCGCTGATCACAAAGAAGAAGTGGTGCGCTGGCATGTCCTGGCGGTAGAGCAGCTGGTGGTGGCCGAGACGCAGGCGCCGGGACTGCTGGATGAGGTAGTCCAGGTCGGGGGCTTTGAGGCTGCGGAACAGGGCGTGGCTGCGTAGTGCTTCCAGGCCGTCTTCTTCATCAAGCGGTTTGTTGATGGCGACGAGTACGGGTTTGGTGTATCGGCTTTCGGCGCTTTGGGTGACGGCCATTGGAGTATCCTCTCTGCATATTCATGCATTCAATATCTTGTTTTAAATAGTAGAGGGATAGTGGTGAAAAATCGCTCCCCCGATGGGGGTATAAGGCGGGTTCTTGTTGAGTAGTTGACTTAACTCAATTATTCGCTTTGCTAACCAAACTGGAAATCAGATCATGGAGTTTGGCCAGCAGTTGTAGACCCTTCCAAAACACGCTGTGAATACATCCCTGTACGCTCTGCTCCGCCATCCCTGGCTCCGCAAGGTTTTGGAAGGGTCTACAACTGCCGGCCTTCGCACTCCGGAGTGATATTCCTATTTATTGCATCAACGGCGAATCCGGCAACTCCAGGTCGACGCCTTCTATGCCGGTTTCAACGGCCAGGACTTGCAGGTACTGGCGGAACGCGCGGCGGGTGACGCTTTCGCTCAGGTATTGGCGAATCTGGGGTTTGACGTGTTCGTACGGGAGCTGTTCGCCGTCGATTCGTTGGTCTACCCGGACGATGTGCCAGCCGTAGCGGGTTTCGATGAGTTCGGGATTCAAACCTTCAGTGAGGCTCAGTACCGGGCGTTCGAATTCTTCGACGGTCTGGCCTTTGCTGATCTGCCCCAGGCTGCCGCCCTGGTGGCGGGATTCGCAGGCGGAGTATTGTTTGGCCAGTTGGTTGAACTGTGAGCGGCCGTCCAGGAGGGCGGTCAGGAGTTGTCGGCCGGCTTCTTCCTGGCGCATGCGTTCTTCGATGTCGTCCGGGGCGGCAGCCAGGAGTATGTGGCTGACGGCCATGATGGTGGGGCTGCAGAATCGGCCGGGGTTGGCGGCGTAGAAGCGTTCGCAGTCCTGTTCTTCGGGGTCCGGGACGTTGAGTTCGAGTTCCAGTACCCGGGCGATGCGGTCTTCTTCGTCTTCGATGTTGTCCAGGTTCAGGCGGCTGGCCTGTTGCAGGAGTAACTCGCGGATGACGAGGCTTTTGGCGGCTTCGTGCCAGGCTTCGGCCAGTTCTTCGGCGGGATGGTGCTGCATTTCCCGGGCGATGTCGTCTTCGTGGATCAGCGTGCCACCCACATACACCGGAGGGAACTGGTTTCTGGGTTTGCCGGCTTCGCCGACGGGGATTATTTGCATGTTGCTTCTCCAGAAAGATTCTTTGCCACGGAGCCGGCAGGCTCCGTGGCAATCTCATCATTACGCGCGTTTGCGAACCACCTGGTACTTCCGTCCGAAATATTCCACCGGCACGCTGAGCATGTGCACCAGTCGGGTGAACGGGAAGAGCACGAAGATGGTCAGGCCAAGGAAGATGTGGGTTTTGTAGATCCAATGCACATCCGCAATGTGGCCAGCCACACCGCCCTGCAAGGTCAGCACGCCTTGTGCCCAGGCAGAGAACTTGAGCATTTCGGAGCCGTCCAGGTGCCCCATGGTGGGCAGGATGGTGGCCAGGCCGAGGGCGACCTGCACCACCAGGATGATGATGACCAGATTGTCAGCGACGGTGCTGCTGGCACGAACCCGCGGGTCGGTCAGGCGGCGGTAGGCGAGCATGGCGCCGCCAATCAGGCACATAACGCCGGCGATGCCGCCGACCACCACGGCCATGACCTGTTTCTGGCCGGGCGTCATCAGCCATTCGTAGGCCCATTTCGGCGCCAGCAGGCCAACCAGGTGGCCGAGGAAGATCACCAGGATACCCACATGGAACAGCACGCTGGCCAGTACCATGTTTTTCTTTCTCAGCATCTGGCTGGAATGGGCTTTCCAGGTGAACTGACCGTGGTCATAGCGCGCCCAGGTTCCGATGAACAGGACCGCCAGGGCGATGTACGGGTATACCCCGAAAACCAGTGTGTGTAGATAGGACATTGTCATTTCCTCCTGCGCTTACGCGCGCCCTGCCTGACGGGGGGTAGCGTCCGTCATCAGCTGATCGCTCAGGTGAATGGTCTGGGTCTGTTCCAGCTCACGACGGCGTTGTCCAACCACGCCACCGGTGCTGCAGGAGCTGCCCTGGTCATCCACAAATTTCACCATTTCTTCTTCCCAGACCTTGTCCAGGGCTTCCGGCGTGTCGTCGCGCTCTTCCGAGGCAACGATCTGGGCCAGTTCCTGGCGGTTGGTCTGGCGGCCGGACAGCACCAGCAGCGAATCCATCACCACGTGGTAGACGCTTTCACGCTGGTACAGCCGCTCGCCGAGCAGGCCGAGGATGTGATGGATGTCTTCCAGCCAGTTCCTGATTTCGTCCCATGGCCGGGTAGAAAGGTATTCCAGGAACAGCGGCAGGTAGTCCGGCAGTTCCCGGGCATCAATCTCCAGGCCATTGGCCCGGTATTGTTCCATCAGGTCTACCATGGCCTGGCCGCGGTCACGGGACTCGCCATGAACATGCTCGAACAGCAGCAGGGAGGTGGCCCGGCCCCGGTCGAAGGTGCCTACGTAGGATTCCTGAAGGTCCATCAGGTCTCCGTCGCACAGGCGGTCGATGCAGGTCAGCAGCTGTTCCTTGTTCTGCCGGGGCAGCCGGCTGTCCTCCAGGACAGCGGCTACCAGGGCGTCTTTGGATTGCTGCAGTTCGTCGGTGGGGTACTCGAGCACCCGCGCCAGTACTTTCAGAAGTTGCATAACTTGCTCCTCAATCCTGCAGCTGTTTCGGGTCGACCTGCTTTACGGTCGCCAGCTTGCTGACCATGCTGGTGGTCTGCTTCTTGCCACCGAACAGGCTGAACTCGCTGTCACCACCGTTGCAGCCGTCGCCGAAGCTGAAGCCACAACCACCACGCTCGCCGTAGGCGTCCGCATCCGGGAAAGCTTCCTTGGCCAGCTCGCGATGGCTGGTCGGAATCACGAAGCGGTCTTCGTAGTTGGCGATGGCCAGGTACCGGTACATTTCGTCCGCCTGGGCTTTGGTCAGGCCGCACTCCTCCAGCGCTCGCAGGTCTTCCTTGCCTTCCACGGTCTCGGCACGCTTGTACAAACGCATGGCCATGATCCGCTTGAGAGCGCGAACGATGGGCTTCTCGTCACCGGCGGTCAGCAGGTTCGCCAGGTACTTGACCGGAATCCGCAGGCTTTCGATCTTCGGCAGTACGCCGTCGAACTCGACCTTGCCGGCTTCCGCCGCAGACTGGATCGGGCTGAGCGGCGGCACGTACCACACCATGGGCAGGGTGCGGTATTCCGGGTGCAACGGCAGGGCCAATTTCCAGTCCACCGCCATTTTGTACACCGGGCTTTGCTGGGCGGCTTCGATCACGTTCATCGGGATGCCGTCTTTCTTGGCCTGCTCGATCACTTTCGGATCGAACGGGTCCAGGAAGATTTCCAGCTGCTTTTCATACAGCTCGTGCTCGCCCGGGGCGCTGGCCACTTCTTGAATGCGGTCTGCGTCGTACAGCAGCACGCCCAGGTAGCGGATCCGGCCTACACAGGTCTCGGAGCAGACGGTCGGCAGACCTGCTTCGATACGCGGGTAGCAGAAAATACACTTCTCGGACTTGCCGGTTTTCCAGTTGAAGTAGATTTTCTTGTACGGGCAGCCGGAGACACACATCCGCCAGCCGCGGCACTTGTCCTGGTCGATCAGCACAATACCGTCTTCTTCGCGCTTGTAGATGGCACCGCTCGGGCAACTGGCTACACACGCCGGGTTCAGGCAGTGCTCGCACAGACGCGGCAGGTACATCATGAAGGTGTTCTCGAACTGGCCGTAGATGTCTGCCTGCACCTGGTCAAAGTTCTTGTCTTTGCGGCGCTTGGCAAACTCGGTGCCCAGGATTTCTTCCCAGTTCGGGCCCCATTCGATTTTCTTCATGCGCTCGCCAGAGATCAGCGACCGTGGCCGGGCGACCGGCTGGTGCTTCACATCACCGGCGGTGTGCAGGTGCTGGTAGTCGTAGTCAAACGGCTCGTAGTAGTCATCGATTTCCGGCAGGTCCGGGTTGGCGAAGATATTCGCCAGTACCCGGAACTTGCCGCCGATGCGGGGGCGGATTTTGCCGGAGCTGTCGCGCATCCAGCCGCCCTTCCACTTGTCCTGGTTCTCCCATTCTTTCGGGTAGCCGATGCCAGGCTTGGTTTCGACGTTGTTGAACCAGGCGTATTCCATGCCTTCACGGCTTGTCCATACGTTTTTGCAGGTGACGGAACAGGTGTGGCAACCAATGCACTTGTCCAGGTTCAGCACCATGCCGACTTGGGAACGGATTTTCATTTTACTGCCTCCTGAGCATAGTCATTGCCTTCACCGTCGAGCCAGTCCACGTTCTTCATCTTGCGGACCACCACGAACTCGTCCCGGTTGGAACCTACGGTGCCGTAGTAGTTGAAGCCGTAGGAATACTGGGCATAGCCACCGATCATATGGGTCGGTTTCGGGCACACACGGGTGACCGAGTTATGGATGCCGCCCCGGGTACCGGTAATTTCAGAGCCCGGTACGTTCACGTTGCGTTCCTGGGCGTGGTACATCATCACCATGCCAGGCATCACCCGCTGGCTGACCACCGCCCGGGCCGCAATGGCACCGTTACTGTTGAACAGCTCGATCCAGTCGTTGTCTTCAACCCCGATGTCTTTGGCATCGTCTTCACTCATCCACACGATGGGGCCACCGCGGGAGAGGGTCAGCATCAACAGGTTGTCGCTGTAGGTACTGTGAATACCCCACTTCTGGTGCGGCGTGATCCAGTTCAACGCTTTCTCCGGGTTACCGTTGCTGCGCTGATCCTGCATGCTCTCAATCGCCTTGGTGTTGATGGGCGGGCGATACACCAGCAGGCTTTCACCGAAGGCGCGCATCCACTCGTGGTCCTGGTAGAACTGCTGGCGGCCGGTCAGGGTGCGCCAGGGAATCAGCTCGTGCACGTTGGTGTAGCCAGCGTTGTAGGACACATGCTCGTCTTCCAGACCAGACCAGGTCGGGCTGGAGATGATCTTGCGCGGTTGCGCCACGATGTCCCGGAAGCGGATTTTCTCCTCTTCCTTGTTCTTCGCCAGATGGGTGTGGTCCAGGCCGGTCATTTCAGACAGTGCGGCCCACGCCTTCACGGCAACCTGGCCGTTGGTTTCCGGCGCCAGGGTCAGAATCACTTCCGCGGCATCAATGGCGCTTTCAATCTTCGGACGACCCGCGTTGGCACCTTCCAGATGGGTGTAGTTCAACTCCTTCAGGAAGTTGACTTCCTTCTCGGTGTTCCAGTTGATGCCCTTGCCACCGTTACCCAACTTGTCCATCAGCGGGCCAAGCGAGGTGAAGCGTGCGTAGGTGTTCGGGTAATCCCGCTCAACGGTGATGAAGTTGGGCGCAGTCTTGCCCGGGATCAGGTCGCATTCACCTTTTTTCCAGTCCTTCACATCGAACGGCTGGCCCAGTTCCGCCGGCGCATCGTGCAGCAGCGGCAGGGTCACCACATCTTTCTCGACACCCAGGTGGCCCTCAGCCGCCTTGGAGAAGGATTTGGCAATGCCCTTGTAGATTTCCCAGTCACTGCGCGCTTCCCAGGCCGGATCGGTGGCGGCGGTCAGCGGATGGATGAACGGGTGCATGTCTGAGGTGTTCAGGTCATTCTTCTCGTACCAGGTAGCGGTCGGCAGAACGATGTCTGAATACAGGCAGGTGGTGGACATGCGGAAGTCCAGGGTCACCAGCAGGTCGAGCTTGCCCTGCGGGGCTTCGTCGCGCCACTTGACCTCTTGCGGCTTGGCACCGCCTTCCACACCCAGGTCTTTACCCTGCAGGCCGTTCTTGGTGCCCAGCAGGTACTTGAGCATGTATTCATGGCCTTTGCCGGACGAACCCAACAGGTTGGAGCGCCAGATGAACAGGTTGCGCGGGCAGTTCTCCGGCGCTTCCGGATCCTCACTGGCGAAGGCCAGGGAGCCGTCCTTCATGGACTTGGCCACATAATCGGAGACGTCCATGCCAGCCTTCTCGGCTTCCGCCGCAATACCCAGCGGGTTGCGGTTGAGCTGGGGCGCAGAGGGCAACCAGCCCATGCGCTCGGCGCGCACGTTGTAGTCGATCAGGCTGCCACTGAATTTGGACTTGTCCGCCAGCGGCGACAGGATTTCGTCGACACCCAGTTTCTCGTAACGCCACTGGCCGGAATGGGCGTAGAAGAAGGAGGTAGAATTCATGTGGCGTGGCGGGCGCTGCCAGTCCAGGCCAAACGCCAACGGCTGCCAGCCAGTCTGCGGGCGCAGTTTTTCCTGGCCAACGTAGTGGGCCCAGCCACCGCCGCTCTGGCCGATACAACCACACATGATCAGCATGTTGATCAGGCCACGGTAGTTCATGTCCATGTGGTACCAGTGGTTCATACCGGCACCCACGATGACCATGGAACGGCCCTTGGTCTTGTCGGCATTATCCGCAAACTCACGGGCAATGCGGATCACTTTCTCGGCGGGTACGCCAGTGATCTTTTCCTGCCAGGCCGGAGTGTAGGGCTTCACTTCGTCATAAGAAGAAGCTCCGTCGTCATCACCCAGGCCACGGCTGATGCCGTAGTTGGCGACCATCAGGTCGTAAACGGTGACCACACGGCCTTCAGTGCCGTCAGCCAGCTTGACCTTACGAGTGCCCAGCTTGTGCTTGAGGATGTCCTTGATTTCCACGTGCTTGAAGTGGTCGTGCTCAATACCACCGAAGTACGGGAAGGCAACGTCCACAACGTCGTCGTGCTTCTCGACCATGGACAGCTGAAGGTTTACATCGGAGCCCTTGGCGGTCTGCTTCAGATTCCACTTGCCCTTCTCGCCCCAGCGGTAACCGATGGAGCCATTTGGTGCAGTCAGCTCGCCGGTGCTCTCGTCAATGGCGATGGTTTTCCATTCCGGGTTGTTCTCCTCACCCAGTCCGTCCACCAGATCACTGGCGCGCAGGAAACGGCCCGGCACGAAGCTGCCGTCCTCTTTCTCATCCAGCATGACCAGGTAGGGCATGTCGGTGTAACGGCGCACGTAGTCGGTGAAGTATTCACTGGGCTTGTCGACGTGGAACTCTTTCAGGATCACGTGACCCATGGCCATGCCCAGGGCGGCGTCGGTGCCCTGCTTGGGGTTCAACCACTCGTCAGACAGCTTGGACACTTCCGCGTAATCCGGGGTAATGGCAACGGTCTTGGTGCCCTTGTAGCGCACTTCGGTAAAGAAGTGGGCGTCCGGGGTACGGGTCTGGGGCACGTTGGAACCCCAGGCAATGATGTAGCCGGAGTTGTACCAGTCAGCGGATTCCGGCACGTCGGTCTGCTCGCCCCAGGTTTGTGGGGAGGCCGGCGGCAGGTCGCAGTACCAGTCGTAGAAGCTCATGCACACGCCGCCAATCATCGACAGGTAACGGCTACCGGCGGCGTAGGACACCATGGACATGGCCGGAATCGGCGAGAAGCCGATGATGCGGTCCGGACCAAACTTCTTGGCGGTGTAGACGTTGGAGGCAGCAATCAGCTCGTTGACCTCGTCCCAATTGGAACGGACAAAACCGCCCATACCGCGGCGGGGCTTGTACTCGGCGGTTTTCTTGGGGTCTTCAACAATGGACGCCCATGCTTGTACCGGGTCGTTGAACTGAATACGGGCCGCACGCCAGAGCTTCATCAAGCTCTTGCGCATCAGCGGGTACTTCAAGCGGTTGGCGCTGTACATGTACCAGGAATAGCTGGCACCCCGAGGGCAGCCGCGGGGCTCGTGGTTGGGCAGGTCCGGGCGGGTACGGGGGTAGTCGGTCTGCTGGGTTTCCCAGGTGACCAGGCCGTTCTTGACGTAAATCTTCCAGCTGCAGGAGCCGGTGCAGTTTACGCCGTGGGTGGAACGCACAACCTTGTCGTGCTGCCAGCGCTGGCGGTAGCTGTCTTCCCACTCGCGACTGACTTCATGGGTTTCGCCGTGGCCGCCCGCGAACGGCTCGCGCTTCTTCCTGAAGTAATTCAGTTTGTCGATTAAATGACTCATGGTCTCTCTCTCCGTCTGCCGGATCGTTGCTCCGATTTGAGACCATTGTGTGTGAGAAAAACCGCGAAATCTGCGTGGTTACTACCACATAACCCGGCTGTACCACCGAGGTGGTAGCAGGACTATATCCCCGGGTGGAGAAGGGTTCTTCGCTCCTCACGACGGGTGTCGCGGGCGAACATCAGAAGACTGGTGCTGAGCAACAGGAAGAGAATCATGAACACCGCTGTTCGAACACCCAGCCACTGGTTAACCGCGCCAAACAGGACCGGTAGAACAAACGCAACGGAACAGGCAGAAACCAGCAGAAAGCCTGCAAACAAGGCGGCCTCGGCACGATTGGCGAGTATCACCATTCGTTGCAGGCTCCCCATGGCACTCCCCATGGCGACACCCAGCACCACAATCAAACTACCTTCAATCATCAGAGGCAGGGCAAATTCCACAGTGATGATCTCATCTACACCCCTGACAAATAACGTCATTGGCGGGTAAGACAACACAGCCAGCGCCACCAGGCACAACACCAGTGACCGCGTGGCGACCCTGGCACTGCCAAACCGGTCAGCCAGGCCACCACCCAGAATCTGCGCAAGGGCACCGGGAATAACGAACCACTGAGCCTGGCGTGCGCCCGCGTCCAGGGACAAGCCAAACTGTGCCGACAGGAAATCCGGCAACCAGAGCGCCAAGGCAAAGAAGCTTCCGGCCACCACGCCAAAATAGGCAGTGAGCGGGAGCGAGCGACCACGTCTGAGTATTCGAACCACCTGCCCGACAGACCAGGGCCTGTCCGCCCCTGATTCCCTGGATTCCGGATCGGTCAACATCACCAGCAAGGCAATCACCAGCAGCAATACAATCAGGTAGGCCAGAGGTACTCCCTGCCAGGAGAACGCATCGTGAAACAGCGGTACCAGGTAATAGCTGAAGCCAGCCCCAGTGACTCCCGCACCAAAAACGCCAAGCACCAGCCCCAACCGTTTCGGCTTGCAGTGACTAACCACAAACTGCAGGCCGGCACTGTAGAATCCACCGGCCAGCCCCAGCCCGCCGGCAACCAGCAGGTAACCATAGAAACTTTCGACTAGCAGGAGTAACCCCATACACATTGCCAGCCCGACCAGGCACGTTAGCATCACGGCGCGGGCACCATAACGCTGGGCGGCCAACCCGGCCGGAATTGCCAATACAGCACTGACGGCCATGGGCGCGGCCAGCAATATGCCGAACTGAAGACTGCTCAAGGCAAGATCGGCCCTGAGGTGCACTCCCGCCACGGCAAACAGAGTCCAGCATCCTGCCGCAACAACAAAGCCTGTCACTGCCAGCGGCAGAATCACCACCAGCGACGCCAGCCTGTCGTCATCCTGCTCCAGTCGGGTTTGCATCCTGTCACCTCGAATTAACCAACCTTTAGTGTCGGCTTTTGCTCTCCAAAGGGTCAAAGGCTATGATGGAGGACTATCCATTGGGGTAATTGACTATCCTCAAGGAGGTATCGGAACCGCAGTTCCTCGGTCATAATCTGGCCTGGAAAGGCACCTTTCGAACTCCCTAACAGACAACAACCCATGACATCCAGAAGTCCGCTAGTAAACCGACTCGCTGTGGTGATCGGCGCCATCGTGCTGACCGCTATCGTCAGCATGTCTACAACCCTGGCGGTTTCCAACAGCATTGAAGGCAATGCCACGGCCATCAACCTGGCCGGAGCGCTGCGAATGGGCGCCTTCCAGTTAATTGCCCGTTCTGCCACCGAAGATTACGAAAATGGACGGGCTACCTCAGGCGCACGCATCAATGATTATGAGCGCCGCCTTGAGGACACCGCCATCCTTCGCTCGGTTCCCGGCGCAGACGACCACCCTCTGGCACGACAGTACCGTCAGATGCTGGCGGCATGGCAGGACGAACTTAAACCAGCCCTTGAACAACATGAAGTAGGCACACCCATCACCCCGGCTATGGTTCAGGCTGTGGAGGACTACATCCAGGAAGTTGACCGACTGGTGACTATGCTGGAACAGCGCACAGAAGCACGTGTTGATCTGCTGCACCTGATTCAGATCATCAGCATGGTGTTCTCGGTGCTGATCGTGATCGCCCTGTTCTACGACCTGAAAAACCGGATCCTTCGCCCCCTGCGAAAACTCGTGGCCATCGCCGGCGCCGTTGGCGAGAAAGATTTCTCCCGGAAAGCCGACCTGAAAGGTGCAGACGAGCTGGCACAACTGGGCCAGGCCTTCGACCAGATGACCAGCGAACTGGCCCTGACCTACTACGAACTGGAAGCCAAGGCCCGGCAGAAAACTGAAGAGTTGGAAGTCAGCCACCAGGCCCTGCAGGTCATGCATTCGGCCAGCAGAGACCTGTTTGCCAACCATGACCTCTGTAACGGTGCCATTCCCATGCTGCAGGAACTGGAACTGCTGCTGGGCATTGGTCCCATCCGCCTGTTCCTGCACGACAAGGAATCCGCAGAGCCTGTCGAGGCTATTACCACAGCCACGGACAAACGGCCGTTCTACTGTCGCGACCATCACTGCAATGCCTGCCTGGTGACCCCCGAGGTCTACGATGAGATGCCCCTGGAGAACAATGACGGCCGCCGTTTGTTGCTCCCCATCCGCACCCCCGGCCAGTTACTCGGCACCCTGGAGGTGTGGTACCCGGCAGAAAAAGGCTTATCTGCCACTTCTCGCCGGCTGCTGGAGACCCTGACCGACCAACTGGCAACCGCCATTTTCCTGGAACGGCAAATAACCGAGGAACAGCAGCTGACCCTGGCCGAAGAACGCACCGTGATCGCCCGGGAGTTGCACGATTCACTGGCCCAGTCGTTGTCTTACCTGAAGATGCAGGTAACCCGGCTGCGCCGGCTCAATATCACGGGCGACCAGAAACCCGTTCACGATGACATTCTGGATGAACTCAGTACCGGTCTGAACAGCGCCTACCGCCAACTGCGTGAGCTACTGGCCACGTTCCGCCTGAAACTGGACACACCAGACCTGGCCACGGCTTTGCGCAAGACCATCGACGAGTTTTCCGAGAGACTGGGCCACCCGGTGGAGTTTGTATACAACCTGCCCCCCCAGACGCTGTCGCCAAACGAGGAAATCCATACCCTTCAGATTATCCGCGAGGGTCTGGCAAACGCCGTCAAGCATGCCGACGCTACGGTCATATCCGTTAAGGTGCTGTTCGAGTCTCCGCAGGTTCGGGCAAGTATTCGCGACAACGGCAAGGGCCTGCCCGGCGGCGACCAGCCGGTTAACCATTACGGCCTGGTGATCATGCAGGACCGCGCCCGAACGCTCGGGGGTAAGGTAAAGGTGGACAACCGGGACGAAGGCGGCGTGGAAGTGACATTAACATTCGTTCCCAAAAGCCGTAACCTGATTCCTACCGAATCTTCACCGGCCTGACCCAAACACCAACATCAACGAGAGAAACCATGGCTGAGACACCCGCAAGTATACTGCTGATTGACGACCACCCCCTGCTGCGACAGGGCATCAAGCAGTTGATCGGCATGGAAGACGACATGGAAGTGATCGGCGAGGCAAGCAACGCCGCCGACGGCATCAAGCTGGCCCTGGAAACCGAGCCGGATTTGATCCTGATGGATCTGAACATGCCCGAGATGGACGGCATTGAAGCTCTCAAACACCTGCGGGACCAGAACATCAGCTCGCGTATTGTCATGTTTACCGTGTCTGACCAGGAAGACGATGTGGTTGCCGCCCTGCGTGCCGGTGCCGACGGCTACCTGCTGAAAGACATGGAGCCGGAAGATATGATCGCCCAGTTACACCAGGCGGCTGTTGGCAAAATGGTCATCAGTGACCGGCTAACAACGTTACTGGCCCAGGCCCTGCGTTCCAACAAACCGCAGCAGTCATCCCGGCCGGACTTCGACAGCCTGACGCCGCGTGAAAAAGACATACTGCGCCTGATTGCCGAAGGCCTCTCCAACAAGATGATCGGCCGCAAGCTGGACATCAGCGACGGCACAGTAAAAGTGCACGTAAAGCACCTGCTCAAGAAACTCAACCTGCGCTCGCGGGTTGAAGTAGCCGTTTGGGCCGTGGAAGAAGGTCTCCACAAGGGCTGAGTTAAATCAAGTCGCCGCTTGCGACCATTTGATACTCTGGGCGGGTTGTCGTCCTGCCCGGAGTTGAACATGGCCTTTTCACTGCCTCCCATCGCGTCTTTGCACAGCCCATTACTGGAGCAATCCATCGCGGTTCTGAAAGAATACCTGCCCTCCCCGACGCCACTACTGGACACCATCGACCGCAACGTGCCCGTTAGCTTCAAACAACTGGTTGCCGAAGCCCCGCTAAACCGGCTGTTTGCAGAAGCGCTGGCTGAGGGCGAATTCGATGATTTTGAAGGCCGCACAATTCGGCTGGAGGTCAATGGAGGTCAACCAGGCATTACCATCGGTTTCTGGGCAGGCCGGCTTCGCGTTGTGGAAGGCCCAGGCGAAGCGACCATTCGGGGGTCCCTGGCAGCCTTCAAGACCTTGGCAGAGCGCCGGCAAGACCCGGACCAGCTGTTTTTCCAGCGGCGCCTGGTGATTGAGGGGGATACCGAGCTGGGGCTGGCTTTGAAGAATCTTCTGGATAGTCTGGAGTGGAACTTTTCGGTACGCCAGCTACTTAGTCACTCTCGTAGTTGCGCTTGAAATTTTCAAAAATCCAAGGAATTGGCAACTGAGACGTTAGAGCACCCCATCGTCCTGCCACTCCGGAAAAGTTTTCCAGTTGGCGATCCACTCCAGGAGGCGGTCCGGCTCAACAGGGGGAGACATCGCATAACCCTGGGCCTGCTGGCACCCCAGCGACAACAGAATCTGGCCCTGTTTGATCGTTTCAACACCCTCAGCAATGATCTGTTTTCCGAATACACCCGACAGCCCGACAATCCCCCGAAGTATTGAAAGGTTCTCTCGACTTCCGTCGGCCCCGGATACAAACTCCCGATCCACTTTGAGAGTGTCGACAGGGAGTCGCTTCAGATAAGACAACGACGAATAGCCTGTACCAAAATCGTCGAGCGAGAAACGAACGCCGAGCTCCCGACACTCGTTGATTGTCTGGACAGCCCTGTCCAGCTCCCCCAAGGCAGCCGTCTCCAGGATTTCCAGATCCAGCCTGGCAGGGTCAATCTGCGGGAACTCTGAAAGGATGTGCTTAAGCCGTTCTGGAAAATCACCACTCTGAAGCTGGAAAGCCGAGACATTGACGCTGACATTCAACTCTACGCCCTGCTTGTCCCAGCGCTGCATTTGCTGAAGAGATTCCCGCAACACCCATTCGCCAACCTGAACGTTCAGGGCATGATGTTCTATGCCTGGCAGAAAATGAATCGGTGACAACAAGCCTTTCTGAGCGTGTTGCCAGCGGATAAGCGCCTCAACGCCCAGTACTTCACCGGTCCGAAGGTTCACCTTAGGCTGATAAAACAGCCGAAACTCTTCATGACTGAGGCCTCTTCGAATGTCATCCAGTAACAATTGGCGGGCGTGGTACTGGTTTTGTTCACCTGCATCCAGATACAACCACCCGCCATGCATTTCATGTTTCGCACGATAAAGCGTGTTATTTGCCTGTCGCAACAGGATGTCAGCATCCTGAACTGCCTGATCAGGAAATAGAACAACTCCAGCCGTAAAAGTAACAGACACTTCCGCCCCATCAAGCTCAAAAGGCTGGCGCGCCGTCAACCGAAGGGCCTCGAGTCGGGATTCCGTCTGGCTGGCATCAGGCAGCAGAAGCGCAAATTCATCACCGCCAGTCCGGGCCAGACAGGCATCAGCCGGTATGGCATCAAGCCAGCGCCGCGCCAACAGGCCAAGTAAACGGTCTGCAGCATCCTCCCCAAGGCACGCGTTCAGATCAATAAAATGATCGAGGTCGATGGACACCAGAGCGGCCGAATTGCCCACCCGACCCGCCTCGGCCATGCAGTCGCGGATTCTTCGAATGATCCCGTTGCGATTCCAGAGGCCTGTCAGGGCATCGTTGTAGGCCAGGGTTTCAAGGTGCTGCTGATATTCGCTGGCCTGTTCTTCCAGAGCCTGACTCAAGCGTTCGTTCTGGATTCGCTGCAAATCGTCTTCGGCCCTGTGGCGCGCCATTTTTTCACGCATCAACTGAATGGTGCTTGAAGACAATTTGCCGTAAATCTCCAGAAGCGCATTAACCAGCACAGATACCGAACCGCTGAGTTCTGAGTCCACCCGGTCCCTGGCCTCATTTAACGCGTAGCCCTTTTCTACCATCTTGGCAGTGAGGGCCATGCGGCGATCAGACTCCAGAATATGAAACGCCAACCAACGAGTCAGAAAATCAAAAAGATTGGTCAGTATGTCTTCGTGGGGTTCGCCACTTTTACGCAATTCATGAATCTGAACAAAGAACATCTGGTGGGCATCGTGATGGTTTCTGGCCATACCATCTTCACCCAGTGTCTTATTCCAAATTTTTTCCTCAAACTGGAAGTGAAACGCGGCATAGGAAAGCAACTCATCAAGGACGTGGTCCGCGGAAAGTTCAGAGCTATCCGATGCGAAGTGCCAGGCAAGACGATTAAGGATATTAACCAGCACCTTGTGCTGCTCATCGATTTCCTGAATGCCGGTTTCGAAATTACGATTCCAGGGGAAAATTTCGAAGGCATCCGAGGTATCTGGTGCGTTGATCACGAAGTACGCTCTCCCAAAACGGACACTGCCGTTTTGAGCATAGCGCAATCACCAAAATGTGCTCTTGCTAATTGTCATAGAACCGGGAATATCAGAGCACGATTACCCAGGCATTCCATCCGCCCTGGCGGTCACAAGAAAACGCCCGTAAGTGATTGCGTAAAGCAGATAGGAAACCAACCAGAGCACAAAGGGCAGCACGACGCCCGCCAACAGGTAGTACTCCGGCCACCAGACCGGTACAAATGTTCGCAACAGTGCCGTTGCGACCAATGCTACTAGCGCAGGCCAGATCAGCCACGGCAGCGCCAGCGATCTTCCGGTATGGCGCAGCCCGGCAATACAGAACACAGCAAGAATTGCGGTACCCGCTGCACCGGCCGACAAGGCATGGCGGCCGGTGTAACCTGGCAAGGTGTCGATGAGTGCGGTGATACCCACCAGAACCAGCCCGACCACCATCCACAGATACGCCAGCGTCAGCAGCAACAGGTATAACCGGGTCATCGCCCTGCCCCACGGCCATTCACTCAGGCGGTCGGCCTGGGCTGCCGCAGCGGCGAGGGCAATCCAGCCGGTAACTACATGACCGGGAGCCCAGAAATCCGCAATCACAAACAGAATCAACGCGGCCACCGCCAGATGCTCCCGGGCAGGTGTTAATCGACCAGGGCCTGAAAAGCCAATTTCCTTTCGTGCCTCCATGGCCACCACACGGACAATGCGGGTAGCCGTAAGGGCAATCAGTACCAGCAGCAGATTGACGGTGGTGTTAAGCACCGCCACCGTAGTGATCGTGCCGGTGACCTCCGGCCACAACCAGGCCGCATAGAAAAGCCCCTGAACCAGCACATAGCCGATCAGTGCCATGCCGATACTCAGGTGTCGGCGGCCAGCCTCGGACAGCAAGGCCGGGGCTGCCCAGAGTAACAAAACAAGAGGAAAGGCAAGGTTCACAATAGCCACCAGCCAGCCCGGTATCAGGGCGGATGACCAGAAAAGCACCCGCCCTGCCAGCCAGAGCACAACCAGAGCAGCCAGAGGCTTTCCTGCGATGGGTGCCACACTGGCCCAGGAGGGAATCGAGGTCAGCAGAAACCCTACCAGGGCGGCACTGACAAACCCGAACAGCATTTCATGGCCATGCCAGGCCAACGGAGGCAACGCCATGGACAGGGTGAACTGCTGCATCAGCGTACCGATCCAGGGCAGCAGCGCAATTGGCGCGTACAGGGCACCTAACAGGAAAAAGGGCCGGAAGCCGTAAGCCAGCCAGGGATGGTCAAACATGGTAGAAATCCGCATCCGGCAACTTGCCTCCAATGAACCCAGACGACAATTCAGACAGTGCCGAGAAGAAGTCCTCCAGAGCTGGCCGGGCTTCCTGCGCATTGACCATTTTCAGCGCGGTGCGGGCAATCGCTCCTTCATACACCTGACGGCTCAGGGGCGACCGATCCGCCCCCAACCTCGCCGCGTCCTCCGGCTGGCTGACTACCCAGTCAACCGCCCGGGCAATGGCCGACTGTAACGCTCCCACCTGCTCGGGCGCCTGCTCCAGCAACTCCCGCCGGCAGAGTACCCCTGCCTGGGGCAGCAGTGGCTCGCCACCGGCCAGCCGCGCCCACTCCTGCTGAAGATCCAGCTCATTAGGTGACTGCCCGAACTGCATGCTCTGTAGCCGGGTTGCCGTGCGCATGGGTTCCGGCAACACCGCAGCGTCCAGGCGTTGCGCCACATACATCTGTACCGTCTCGAACGGGCTGGACTGATAGCTCACCCTGACGTCACGCCCCACTTCCAGGCCCGCCTTACCGAGTAAGTAGCGGAACACCAGATCCGGCATATCCCCGCGCCAGGGCACGCCCACATGCCTGCCAGCCAGATCTTCCATCTTCGCCAACGGGCCTTTCTGCTTGAGGCCCAGCATGCCCAGGGTGCCCCACACATTCACGTTCATCAGCACCACGGGTACGCCACGGTTATACAGGTTGGCGGCCACATTGGTTGGGGTCGCCGTCACCATCACTTCCGCCCGCGCCAGCCAGGCCCGCAACTGATCCGGGTCTTTCCAGTCCAGAAGTTCCCGTTCAGGGATCAGGTTATTCAGCTCCGGATCTTCCAGCGCCCGGGCCAGGATCACCTGAGGCAAGCCAAGAGGTGTAGCTGCAATCAGTTTGCCGGGTTTGGCTGCAAACGCCCTTTGCAGGGGAACGGCTGAGATCAAAGCCGAACAGGCCGCCAGTTTGAGCAGTTCACGACGATTCATGCCACCTCCGAATCCGGGTGAAACAGAAAACTCTCGCTGACTACCGGTTGCCTCAGCAGGTGGCCAGCTTCTTCATACAGCCAGGCATGGCTGCGCTCCCGGTAAGGGGTGGTGACCGGATGTTCAAACACCACGGTACCGGGCGAGCCGGAAACAACAATAATTCGATGGGCCAGACGCAGGGCTTCAGTGAGATCGTGAGTCACCATCAAGGTCGCTATACCCTGATCGACCACAAGCCGTTCCACCAGATCCTGGGCTTCGCTGCGCAGCCCCACATCCAGGGCACTGAAAGGCTCATCCAACAGCAGGAAATCGGCGCCGACGGCCAGCGCCCGGGCCAGAGCCACCCGCTGTTGCATGCCACCGGACAACTCGTGGGGAAAATGCTCGTCATAATCTGAAAGCCCTACCTGGTCGGCCAACTCTTTCGCCTGCGTCAGTCGATCTCGCCGGGGCACGCCCCGGGCTTTCAGGCCCAGGGCAATGTTGTCGAGCAGCCGCCGCCAGGGCAGCAACCGGGATTCCTGGAATACTGCCGCGGTGGTTGTAAAGTGATTGCTCACCTGTCCCGAAGTAGCCTCAAGCACCCCCGATGCCAGACGCAACAGGCTGGTTTTTCCGCAGCCGGACGGCCCCACCAGGCACACGGATTCACCTGGTGCCACCTGAAGATCCACGCCCGACACAATGGTGTTCGGGCCAAGATCCAGTGAAACCTTTTGCAGCGTCAGCATCGCAAACTCCTCAGCCCGGCATGGCAGGGCCTTTGACCTGCCGCCAGGGTTCCATTTTTTTCTGCAAGGGGCGCAGAAATCCGTGTTCGGCCACCAATAGCAACACCACGACCACCAAAATCCAGGCCATGGCACCGGCAGTGTCCAGGCTCACCCGGGCCATGGCCATGCCCGCCCCTACCCCATCTTCTGTGGCAAACAATTCCGCCATTACGGTGACTTTCCAGGCCACCCCCAGAGCGGTAATCAATGCCGGGAATACGTAGGAAACAATGTGGGGCAGATAGAAATCCCAAAGGCGCATGGCAAAGGGCACGCGGAACACATCGCCCATCTCCTGCAGGCGCTGGTCCAGGGTCCGGGCCCCGATCTGAGCACCGGCGAAAGCGACAGGAATGGTGGTGGCCACCACCGTGTAGATCGCTGCCAGGGAGCCGCTACCGAACCACAACAGTGCCAGCACAATCCAGGCGATGGGCGGTATGCCCAGAAGTACCGTTGAAACCGGCTCCAGCGCTCGGCCAACCGTGTGGGACAACCCTGCAATAAGGCCCAGGGCGACACCAGCCAGCGCAGCAATGGCAAAGCCGGTCATGGCCCGCCAGGTGGTGGCCCAAACGGCCGTCCAGAGCTCACCGTTGTCGGCAAAGCCTACGATGGCCGATAGCGCATCCCGCGGGCCGGGGAGCAAAAAACTACCGTATGACAAACTCCCCCACTCCCAGAGCGCCACGAATAATAAAACTCCGGTAAGGCTGCCACCCCAACTCAGACCACTGCGAATCAAACTGCCCATACACTCACACCCTGCAATGACTGACATGAGTGTACCCGCACGAACACAAACTCCTGTTGACGAAAATCAAATACGAATCAGTTTCATTTGCAGTATATTGCGAACCATTCTCAACCGTCAGCAGTTATCGGAGAACTCCATGAATCGACGCCCCCATCCACTGGCTTTAGCCATCTTTGCCTTTTCCGCTTTACCCGCAGCACACGCTGCAACCGGCCATTCTTCAGAACTTAAGGAACTGGTCATAACCGCCAAAGGCTACGAATCCGACACGCTGGAAACCGCGAGCGCAACAGAGCGTTTAACCACGGACAACACTGCCGCTTCGAAAACCGCCGGCGATCTCTTCCGTGGCAAACCCGGTCTGGCGGTCCAGGGCGATGGCGGCGCCTGGGGTGGCAACCCGGTTATTCGCGGCCTGAAAAAGGAGAGTGTGGTACTTCTGGTGGACGGTGTCCGCCTGAACTCTGCCCAGCCCCAGGGGGCCATTGCATCCCTGGCAGACATGAGCCTGCTGGAAACCGTCGAAGTGGTCAAAGGCCCGGCCTCGGTACTGCATGGCACCGGCGCCATGGGCGGCGCTATCAACCTTCGGACTCCAGAGGCGACTTTCTCGGAACAACCTGAAGCCCATGGTCGATTCTCCGGCAGCACTGGCACGGTGGACAGCAGCCTGGCTGGCGGCGCCCTGCTGGAGCTTTCCAGCAAGAACCACGGCCTTGTCATCGGTGCCGCCGCCAAAGATGTGGACGACTATGAAACACCCGACGGTGATGTTGAAAACAGCGGCTTCCGCTCGGAATCCTTTCTGGCGAAATACGCTTTCAGGTTAACCGACAACCAGAAACTGACCCTGAACCTGCAGAACCATGAAGACCGGGAAGTCTGGTATCCGGGGTCTGCCAAGCCCGGCCCGGGCGGCAACGGAACCCTGACGATCCATTCGCCCAAGCAGAAGCGCACACTTGCGGAGCTTGGCTACGAGGCCGGTATCGGTACCGGTACCCTGGAGACCAGCATTTATCGGCAGGAAGTGGACCGGCAAATCCGCGCCTGGTGGGATTTCAAGGAGCGCAACCAGGTGTGGAACGATGTCAGTTTCCGCACCGACGGTGTTAAAGCGCAGTACAGGTTGCCTGTGGGTGATAACCACCTGGTCACGGTTGGGGCCGAGGGCTGGGAAATGACCGGTGACCCTGAGCGTTTTACCTACAACCCGCCCATGTCAGATAACGCTGTTGCCAACTCACCCTTCCGGGATGGCGAAATCGAGAGTCGGGGCCTGTTCGTGCAGGATGACATCATGGCCGGCAACTGGAACATACAGCTCGGTGCACGCTATGACAAAGTGACAGGCGATGCACGGGTGGTGGGCAACGGACCGGCAGCCAGAACCGAGGGGTTAAAGAACACTTCCGAAACGCTGTCCTGGTCTGCCGGTGCCATCTACAACCTGAGCGACATGGTCAACCCTTACCTTAATATCGGTACCGCCTACCGTGCACCTGACATGCGCGAACGCTTTGAAGATGCCACCCGGGGTGACGGGTTCTTCCACCGCGGTAACCCTCAACTGGATCCGGAAAAATCCACCAGTGCGGAAGTTGGCCTGAAAGGTCGCGGCCGTCTGGGCCAATACCAGGTTGCAGCCTTCTACACCCGGATTGATGACTATATTGCAGGGCGTATCACAGGCCAGAACCACCCCCAGAATAACCTGCCCATCAAACAGACCGAGAATCTGGATGAAGTGGTCATCTACGGTGCCGAAGCCGGTTTCGTGATGCCACTGGAAGCCCTGAACACCACCGCCCCCGCCATCGACCTGGATGGCAGCCTGACCTGGCTGCGGGGTAAAAACAAACAGGACAATGAACCGCTGTACCAGATGCCGGCACCGGAACTGACCCTGGGACTGGGCCAGCAAAACCGCCTCGGCTTTAACTGGCATGGGCAAGTGCGAGCGGTAGCCGAACAGGATCGGACTGCCGATGTCTTTTCCAACGGTACGGAAAACAGCACCCCCGGCTATGCAACTGTGGACGTTGAGCTGGGCTGGAACTTTGGCGCTGCCGGCAGCCTCAGTGCACTGGAAGTCTCGGTTGAAGGCAACAACCTGCTGGACAAGCGTTATCGGGAGCACCTGACGGACGGCGGTATACTATCGCCGGGCCGCGGGCTGGTCGCTAAAGTCTCCGGCCGCTTCTGATTTCGATGAGCCGTGCCAGGGAAGGCAGCGGCTCAGATCATACCAAGCTCGAGGCGCGCTTCCTCATCCAGGCTGTCATAACTCCAGGGCGGATCGAACACGATATCCACCTGACACTCCTGTACATAAGGCACCTGCAAGGTCTTGCTCCTGACATCATCAGCGATAATGTCGCCCATGCCACACCCCGGCGAGGTCAGAGTCATAGTGACCTTCACCAACTGTTTTTCCTGGTTGATATCCAGGCCGTAGACAAGACCCAGACTGACGATATTGACGGGGATTTCCGGGTCATATACCTGGCGCAGGCTGTCCCGGCATTGATCTTCACTGATCAGGCCATCCTCCGGTGGTTCAAACATGATGATATCAGTTTGCAGGCCCAACTGACGGGCCACCTCCGGAGACAAACGGTAAAGGTTACCCTCGTAGTTCACTGTAAAACTGCCGCCAAGTGCCTGAGTAATGGTGACCTCTGCCCCCTCCGGGATCGTAAAGTCCGTTCCGTAGGGAACGCGCAAGGCAGGACAATCCTGAGATACCGTAAAGGTTTTGGGTGGTTTTGCCGGCTTCTTGCTGTTCGGGGCCTTAATGGTCAGAGTCTGCAGCTTGCCTTCGCCATGCACACCAATTTCCATATCTTTGAGGTAAGGCACACTGGAGGCATCAAAGAACAGGGTCAGATCTTCAAAATCCCGACGGATATCATTGGCGGACTCCTCTCCCGGCGGGCAGAAGGCCAGGCACGTTTCTGCCTGAGAGGTACCACCCTTATCCACATACACTCTGGCGGCCATACCCGGCACCTCCTGCTTTGCCAACACCGCATTCAGATAGTCGCGGGCAGCCGGTGTTACTTCAGCGTTGATCTCCACAGTTCACCACCTCCCGCTCTCTCTGTTTTTCCCGAAGATATTTCGCCCAGTTGGATTTGCATTCATCCCGAACCAGCTCCAGCCAGCTCAGGTGCTGCGCCCAGAGCTCTTCTTTTATGTGTTCCGGCTTACTGCACGTCATCACCATCTCCTCCCTCACACGACAAGAAAATGAGAATAATTCTTGACTATCTGTAACATGTATTTTATATGTATTTTAAAGCAAGAGAGGAGGATGAGCAATGAACTATCAGGATATTCTTGGACGCTGCAGCGAAACCACTGTCAGCCAGCTGGCAAGCAGAAGCCCGGAAACACTCGACGTGTTCCGCCGATACGTGCCACATATCGACAAACACCGTCAGGCCACCGTGGAAATGGTCGCCTCCATTGCCAATGTTGAACCAGGGCAGTTATGCCAGGAGCTGTTTGACACAGTCATGGAGCAGACATCTATTGAAGAGCTGGATACTGACGTACTGCTGGAGCTGATACTGCGGGGGTACGATGCTGCTCACCTCGCAAAACTGCCCGAAATCCACCGGCTCGCCCGCAAGATTGAAGCGGTTCACAGAGCCAACCCGGACGTACCGAAAGGCATCACGCTGGCGGTCAAAAAGCTGGAGCGCCTGCTTCGAGATCATATCGAGAAGGAGAACACTCACGTACTGAACCAGATGGCGCATGACCAGCCCCCACGCCCGGAAACGCCCATCGCCCAAATGAACGAAGAACATTCAATCATCAAAAAACAACTGAAAAAGCTCCGCGACATGACCCGAAACTACCGGGCACCGGAGTCGGCATGTCGTTCATGGAGGCGCTTCTACCATGAACTGAAAGCGCTGGATTTCAGGCTTTCCGAACAAATCTACCTGGAGCGGGATGTACTGTTCCCGCGTTTTCAGTTCTGAACAGAGGGGACAGAATTATGGCCTTTAAACAACTGAAAAACCTGATCGAGTGGATAACCGAATACCACGAACTGCTCGAAAAACAGTATGAGATGCTGGCTGAAGTGCAGGAAGACGAACGTATGCAAATGGCGCTCAGTTTTCTTGCAAGTCGGGAGCATCGCCAGGCGGAAGCCATGGAGGACTTCCTGCAGGATACCGACGATGATTTGATGGACGCCTGGCTGGTTGACTCTCAGGATTTCGAAAGCCGCCGGATCCCGGACCGGATACCAGCCTGTACAGGGTGCCATGACATACAGGATGTTCTGAAGAACATTCTGGGTTCACACAAAACCCTGACGGAAATGTATGAACTGCGCGCCAAACTTGCCCAGAATAATCGTGAGGCGGAACTCTTCAGGGAGCTGGCAGCCAACCAACAGGCAGAAGCCCGCCTGCAATCCAGGGATATTGGGCGGCTGGAAATGTACTAACGACGCACCACCAACGCTTACGGTCCGCATGAAACCCCGGTCAAGCCGGGGTTTCGTTTTTCTGAAGATACTCCCGGTATACCTGGATGGAGGCCATCAGGCTTTCCCGATAAGCGGCACCGTATTGATTGCCACAGGAATCCGATTCCCGAATGGCAGACTCGTACTGGGCAATACCCTGATGAGCAAAGACCAATGCCGCTGCCCTACCATCACGGCTCTCAACAAAGGCCAGCCTTTGCCATTCCCGACTCTCCCGGGTATCCATCCGTTGCCTCCTGGGTTACTTCACCGCTTGATGCAGCATAGCTGGTGTGTGTTCGGCGTTAAACACTTCCGTGCAGCGCGAGAATGGCACAAGTTACACCTGCGTTTTCCCACCGTCTAATACTCCAAACACACTTTCCTCTGCTAACCTGACATTAAACTAATACAGGAAATGAATCATTTTCTGGAGAATAGCAAAATGTCTGCCTTTATCGCTCGTGTGTATCGCTACAACCCGGAACAGGATGACGCCCCTTACAACCAGGATATCCAGGTCGACGGTGAATTCCGCAATCGCATGGTGCTCGATGTCCTGGAACACCTGAAAACCCGAGATGTTACACTGGCCTTCCGTCGCTCCTGTCGGGAGGGCGTGTGTGGCTCAGACGGTCTAAACATCAACGGCCGTAACGGGCTCGGCTGTATCACACGGGTAGAGGATGTGCTTGGGAAGAGGGGCATTCTCCAAATCCGGCCGCTACCGGGCATGCCGGTTATCCGGGATCTGGTGGTGGATCAGTCTCTGTTCTTTAAACAGTATGCCCGGGTACAGCCCTGGCTCATCAATGACAAGCCGGAACCGGCCATTGAACGCCTCCAAAGCCCGGAAGACAGAGCAAAGCTGGATGGCCTTTACGAATGTATTCTCTGTGCTTGTTGCACCTCAGCCTGCCCTTCATGGTGGTGGAACCCGGAAAAGTACATCGGCCCCTCCGGTTTGCTTCAGGCTTATCGTTTTCTGGTGGATTCGCGGGATACGGCCACCAGAGAGCGGTTGGAGAAGCTGGAAGACCCCTTTAGTGTATTTCGTTGCCGAGGTATCGGTAACTGCACAGCCTACTGCCCCAAGGGATTGAACCCCATGAAAGCCATCGGCCGAATCAAGGCGATGCTGGTGCGGGAACAGGTTTGAGCACCGCAAGCCAGGCAAAGTAACCAAACTGGCGGCCCCGCAGCGGGCCGCCGCGTTGATTATTTCCAGTAATCGTTGGCCGCTGCAACCGTCTGGAAGTGAACCGCGATCACTTCTGATGCATGCATCAGGGCCTCACCATCCTCTGAATATTTTGCCCGCTCCCGGAACAGAACCTCTTTACTGGACTGGGTGCTTTTTACTCCCATTCGGGACAGCTTGATGGCTAGCTCAAAACCCTCCTGTGGGGTATCCGTAATCAGGCTGGGCAACCAGACGTCAGCTTTCTCCTCTGCCTGAATCACCATCGGTATGAGCATGGCCAGTGCGGCCAATACGGCGGCTAGCTGTTTTTTTGTTTTCATCATCAGAATCTCCTTGCATCTCATCAGTCAAAACCCTCTAAAGGGAAGCACCTCCATTAATGGACCATAATACAACTATTTTCAATGAATCTTTAAGCTCATGGCGTTGCTACTAAAGATGCAGATTCAGCAGCGCCACACTGCCACCGTCGTTTATTCACGGCTTCATGGTACTGCTGATGATTGCCGGCCCGGGCGGCCTCAATGCTGGCGTTCAGAGCGAGTAGCGAAGTCTGGTCAGACACACCGTCAATAACATCCACCAGCGAAGTTATGCTTCCGGTTTCTGTTTCCAGCGCCTCCATCTGCCCGGCAGAACTTACTACTCTCTGGCGCGCTCCATCCAGACGCTGTACTAGCGTTGCCATGCCGTCGCGCACCTGGCCGGATTCATCCCGGGTTTTCAGGGCTTCACTGCGCCGGGAGCCGAGCAAATCCGACAACTCGCTGAAGGATCCTTTGAGTTCGCTCAGCGAGGAACTAAATTGACCAAGGCCTGCCATCAATCGGTGACCAAGCTCAAGTTCTGAGCGGGTCTTTACCAGCGCACTGCGCTCTTCTTCCAGTTCGGCTTCCAGCCTGCAATTCTGCTCATCTCGCTCAGCAAATGCCTTGTTCAATGCCGACAGCTCCGCTTCAAGCGCTTCCACACGCTTTGTGGACGGCCAAAAACCCATAATCTTACTCCAGCCCATTAATAATGATTTATATTTTATACATGTTTAAGGTCGTGACAGTAAGGGTTTGTAACAACTGGCCCAACCCAAAGCGGATAGCGGATGGCTTCAGAGCGTTTCGTTCAGGATATAACCCCGCAGCGCCACCGCGTTGTTGTGCTCGGTGTCTTTGGCAGCAAACACCAGCGTTATGCGTTTGTGCTCATCAAGGATCTTCCAGAGTGTTTCCAGGTCCTCTGCGGCACCGTCGGACTGAAGCTCTTTCAGGTAGCTGTCGCAGAACTCCGGCCATTTGTCCGGATCATGGCCGAACCACTTACGCAATTCAGTAGACGGAGCAAGCCCTTTCAGCCAGTGGGCGATGTCGGCATCTTCTTTGGCAACGCCCCGGGGCCAGATGCGGTCTACCAGTATACGCGGGCCGTCTGAGCGGGCGGCGGTGTCGTAGGCTCGTTTGAGTCGGATATCCATTAACGCTCTCCGATTGAACAAGTCTGCTCCCAGACTACTCCCGCATGTCGAGGGTTTCAAAAAGCGGAGTGAGTTTGTTACGGACGTTTTGCTTGTTTTCCATGCTCAGATACCCGGCCCCGATGGTGCCATTCAGCATCTGATCACTTCGGGCGATCTGCACCGCAAACCGGCGCACGCCCTGATCTGACAACTGCTCCCCCACGGTAATCACCTGCTCCGGTGACTGCAGGGCGCCATGCCAAGTCATCCGGCATTCAAAGTCCACGCCGGCCTTTTGCAGTGCGGAGATAGCCGCCCAGCTTTCCTGCCCGGCATGGCGGTTGGTGGTGATGATTTCATAGTCTGAAGGCAGCGCTTTGATGTCCAGGCCCACCCAGTCCAGCCAGGGCAACAGCGGTTCCAGCAGTTTCAGATGCGGGGCGCCGGTGTGCAGGCCGTTACGAAAACCCAACTCGCGGGTTTGTTGAAGGGCAGGCAACAGTGCTTTCTGAATGGTGGGTTCGCCACCACTAAACACCACAGCATCCAGCAACCCCCGCCGGCTTGTCAGGTGCCGATGAGCTTGTTTCCAGGTGATTTTTTCATCACCAGCTTCAAGTGGTATAAGATGAGGGTTATGGCAGTAATGGCAACGCCAGGGACAACCCTTCAGGAACAGGGTTGTCGCCAGGTGTTGCGGATAATCGACGGTGGAGAAGGCCGCCATGCCTCCGATCACCAGGTTATCCGCAGTCATTTCAACGCTCCCGGAAGTGGGTGCGTTCGCGATGCTCGGACTGTTTGCCTTTGTTAAAGGCCGAGACCGGGCGGTGGTAGCCCATTACCCGAGTCCACACTTCGCAGCGCTGGCGTTGGCTGTCATCGGGAAGTTTCTGGTTATCCATGCTGAACTCCTTCTTTGCTTTTTGGGGAAGTGTCGGGCGTTGCCGACTTTTGCTGCCCGGCGAGTAACAGCTCGTCACATTTCGGGCAGAATTCGTGTTCTCCGTTCAGGTACCCGTGTACCGGACAGATAGAGAAGGTGGGCGTGACTGTGATGTACGGCAGCCGGTAATTCTCCAGCACCGTTTTCACAAACCGGCCGCAGGTGGCGGCATCGCTGATGCGTTCGCGCATATACAGGTGCAGCACCGTGCCGCCGGTGTAGCGGGTTTGCAGTTCATCCTGAAGGTCCAGGGCTTCAAACGGGTCATCTGTGTAGCCCACCGGAAGCTGGCTGGAGTTAGTGTAGTAAGGGGCATCCGGTGTACCGGCTTGCAGTATGTCGGCAAACCGTTTCTGGTCTTCCTTGGCAAACCGGTAGGTGGTGCCCTCAGCCGGGGTGGCTTCAAGATTGTAGAGATGGCCGGTTTCTTCCTGGTATTGCTTCATCCGTTCCCGTACATGATCCAGCAGCTCCAGCGCAAAGGCCCTGCCCTGCTCGCTGCTGATATCCTCCTGGTCACCGGTAAAGTTGCGGACCATTTCGTTCAGGCCATTCACACCAATGGTGGAGAAGTGGTTTCTCAGGGTACCCAGATAACGCTTGGTGTAGGGGAACAGGCCTTCAACCATTAACCGGCCGATCTCCTGGCGCTTTATTTCCAGGCTGTCCCGGGCCAGATCCATCAGCTCATCCAGCCGGGCAAACAGTGCCAGCTTGTCACCTTTGTAGAGGTAGCCCAGCCGAGCACAATTCACAGTGACCACCCCCAGGGAACCGGTCTGTTCTGCTGAGCCAAACAGGCCATTGCCACGCTTGAGCAGTTCCCGCAGGTCTAGCTGCAGGCGGCAGCACATAGAGCGAACCATGTTGGGTTCCAGGTCTGAGTTGAGGAAATTCTGGAAGTACGGCAGGCCGTAACGGGCGGTCATTTCGAACAATCGCAGGGCGTTGTCGGATGCCCAGTCGAAATCCCGGGTGATGTTGTAGGTAGGAATCGGGAAGGTAAATACCCGGCCCATACTGTCGCCTGCGGTCATTACCTCGATGTAGGCCTGGTTGATCATGTCCATCTCGGCCTGCAATTCGCCATAGCTGAATGGCATTTCCTCACCGGCAATAATGGGTATCTGCTCCCGCAGATCGTCCGGGCAAACCCAGTCAAAAGTGATGTTGGTAAATGGCGTCTGGGTGCCCCAGCGGGACGGCACGTTCAGGTTGTAGACGAATTCCTGAATGCACTGGCGCACGGTGGCGTAATCCAGGGTGTCCTTGCGGATAAATGGCGCCAGGTAAGTGTCAAAGGAGCTGAAAGCCTGAGCACCTGCCCATTCGTTCTGCAGGGTGCCAAGAAAATTGACCATCTGGCCGATGGCACTGGACAAGTGCTTGGGCGGGGCCGCCTCAACCTTGCCTGGCACACCGTTCAGGCCTTCGTGCAGTAGGGTACGCAAAGACCAGCCAGCACAGTAACCACTGAGCATGTCCAGGTCGTGAATGTGCAAATCTGCCTGCCGGTGGGCCTGGCCAATTTCCGGGGTATACACCTCGTTCAGCCAGTAGTTGGCAATCACCTTGCCGGCGGTATTCAGGATCAGGCCGCCGAGGGAATAGCCCTGGTTAGCATTGGCATTCACCCGCCAGTCGCTGCGGTCCAGGTATTCACCAACAGTAGCGGAGATATCCAGCAAGGCGGGATCAACAGGGTGTGAGGCAGTGTGGGTAGACATCAGGTTCCTCCTGGAAACGCGTCAGGTTGTCGCAATAGCTGCAGCAACGTTCGCGAAGACAGGAGGTCAGGCACGGGCGAATACCCGAGACATGATCAGCTGTTCACCCTGAATCGCGAAGGTGCAGTGCTTGTTGCCCTGGCAGGTCTTCGGACTCAGGGGCGTGAGCCTTTCGGCTCTGCCTTGCGTGGCGACTTCCCGGCTTTCGCCAGTGTCATCATGCCACGGTCGTTCCCCAATACCGCTGCGCGTCAGTTCCGGACTCTCACCGGATTCCTTGCCACAAACACAACATGTTGTGGCTTGCCAAGACAATTTAACTATATACGGAGATTGTGCACCCTGCAAATTAAAATGTACCTGGATTATTTTTTATTTGATGTCGGATCGGCGACGGGTACTTCACACCGATGTATCCGGCAGGTTCCAGTAATGCAGCCATGGTCTGGCCAGGATCGTGTTAATTGCTGCCGAAGCGGGTGGTCCATTGGTGCTGGGGACGGGGCATTAATGAGAGTCTTGCAGAAAGCTATGTAGAAACCGCGCGTATCTAAATTACTCGGTCACCAACCCTCCAAAGGCACACCGTGTTCTTCGATATACGCACCGTGTTGTTCTAAGTACTCCCTTGTGCGAATTTCAAACGCCTCGAGGTCGCCCTCAACTTCGACAGCGGGCACTCGCATGACTTCGACGGCATTAGATCGTTGGCTCATCATCCACACAACCACCTCACCACCAGGCGCAAGCCCCAAAACCAAAGTCCTTCTTGGCTTCATCAGAACATCTTTGCTTTGCGTGGCTGTAGGAGCAGGGACACGCATACGGTCCTGCAGGTCCGAGGGAACCTCAAACAACGTGGAGTAGAATTTTTGTTCAGAAAATGAGAACCAATGCAATGCGATCAAGCTGGGGAACGGATCTATCGGGCCTCCAGAACCGAAGGGGCCGTCAGGACCCATCCAGCAACATCGAACCCCACCTCCAATAGGTGCGCGCCAGCTCCTAACACCAGGCTTCTCCAAATGAGCATTGATTATCCACATTTCGTAGTGCTGGGGTGCGACAGCAACAATACCCCAGCTGATATCGTCTTCCTCCCAATAGGAGCAGCCTACCGATATCGCTAGCGAAACCGTACAAAAGATTGCAAGTCGATGTCTCTTCCTATGTTGAAGCTGCACAAAGGCGGCCACTGATCTGATCACCACCCCTCCAACGGCACACCGTGCTCCTCGAGATAGGCGCCGCTTCGCTCGAGGTAACCTTCCGTTGACTCCGAAAAATCATCAGGATTACCTTCAACTTCGATTGCCTGAACACGCATTACCTCTACCGCGTTTGTTCGCTGGCTCATCATCCAGACAACCACTTCTCCTCCGGGCGCCAACCCTAAAATCAAGTCGCTTCTTGGCAACTGGCGTATCTCACCTTTTTGAGTCCTGGTGGGAGCAGGCACTCGCATTTGATCTTGCAAATCCGGCGGGACATCAATCAAGATGGAATAGTATTTCTGCTCCGCAAAAGAAAACCAATGGATCGCGATCAGGTTGGGGAACGGATCCATCGAGCCCCCTGTTCCGAAAGGACCTCGGCCGCCCTCCCAGCAGCAGCCTTTATGGCCTGCAGGAATTCGCCAACTGCGTTCTCCGGATTTTTCCAGATGCAGGTTAATGACCCACACATCGTAGTGACTCGGGGCAGCGACCCCAACATACCAAGGGAGATCATCCTTAGGCCAAAACGACAAACCGACCCATACGGCAAGCCCCACTCCGCAAACCACAGCGATTGGTCGTTTTTTGAATGCCCGCTTCACAAAGGCGGACACCGATAGGATCACCAGCCCTCCAACGGCACACCGTGTTCCTCGAGATAGGCGCCGCTTCGCTTGAGGTAGTTCTTGGTCCGTTCTTTAAAAGCATTGAGATTACCCTCAACTTCAATCGCCTGAACACGCATCACCTCTACAGCGTTTGTCCGCTGACTCATCATCCACACAACCACCTCACCGCCGGGTGCAAGCCCCAACACTAAAGTGCCTCTCGGCTTCATCCTAACTTCACCACTTTGAGTGGTGGTAGGAGCGGGCACACGCATTTGATCCTGCAGATCCGGCGGAACATCAATCAAGATGGAATAGTATTTCTGCTCCGCAAAGGAAAACCAATGGATCGCAATCAGGTTGGGGAACGGATCCATATCACCGCCGGTTCCAAAGGGCCCTCCATCGCCTTTCCAACAACAGCCCTTATGGCCAGCGGGAATTCGCCAACTGCGTTCCCCAGATTTCTCCAGATGCAGGTTAATGACCCACATGTCGTAGTGACTTGGTGCAGCGACACCCACGTACCAGGGAATATCGTCATCCTGCCAAGCTGAACATCCAACCAAGACCGATAAGCATACTAGCCAAGAAAAGTTTCGCACATGGACCATCAGTATTCCTTAACGATTAGGGTAAACAACTCGTTCACCGGATTGCGTGGGAGCGTTCGGGGCGACGAGTTTAGGCAACCTCAACGAAGCTGACGCTCCTAGAGCCATAAAGTCGATAGGATTGTAATGCGCAGAGTAATGGGTATATCTCTGGCGAACCAAGTCCATTTGCTGCCCTTTTAGTCGAGGTTTTTCTGAGCCGACCGCAACCTGTGACAACAAGCAATCGACAATCGGCATCAAATCCTCAGGAAGACGGAGCGCATCCTCCTCCGGATCAATAATATCGAACGGAACCTGTGCCCGGAGAGCCAAGTCATGCATGAGTCTCAAAGTGACCCTTGAATACTCACCGCGCACTTGACGAACCTTCCGCAGTGCTAACTCCGCCATACGCCCACTGTGCGGGCTCCGCTGAGTGAAGATGTTTGTGTGGATAGCGAAACTTGCCGCATCCTCCGGCCCCAGGTCACTGGGCGGTGGGTTCGGTTGTTCCGATGCTCTTACCGGCAGGCTGTATGCACCGATCCAGCCCTCAGCTTCCTTCTGCTTCTTCAGGCTTTCCAGCACTTGCCATTGCCGGGTCTGTTCTGGCTGATCAAACCAAGTGAGGGAAACTCTTTCTATGGGGCTGATCAAAACATCTTCACGCATGGTCTCACCGTAACCGCCCCCAATGTCAGAGTGCACTCCGGGCAAAGAAATCTCCCGAAAATTATCCGGGAGACTGCCGTCCGCGCTTCGTAAACTGTTGAGGGCAAAGTTTTCTCGGTGCTCGTCTGAAGCCACCAGATGAACAGCTTGCTCAACGGCACTGGGATCCAGATATAAATTGACAGGGTCGTTCCGACCATTACCGGGAGACAAATCCAGGGCCAATGGATTCACAATGGCAGCAACGGTATCGAACAGCCCTACAAAACGAACTCTGACCTGCTCCGGCCAATAAATACTATAATGATTGAGAGCCTGAGCGAACGCACCCTCCAAACCCCGCGTGATTTCGTGGGAAGCATGGCGCGCCGAGGCTGCCCCTCGACTGAAACCGAAGAGGTCAAAGGTTAGTGACTTAATCGGTCCGGAAAGTGCCAGTTCATTAATCCGTTCAGCAATTCTAAAAAATGCCTGCTCGACCTGACTTACGATGCCAGTTTCGCCACCTCCCGTTGTCATTCCGATTAAAGAATCCTTATCGCCAGTCCTAGTCCCGATGCCTGGAGCATAATGCACCAAGCGATGGGCAACGGTGCTACCCTCGACAACTTTCGATTCGTGATACAAATCTGCCAACTTCGCCACATTACTCGGCGCATTGGCGTAACTCCCCCCCAGCATCATTGCCAGCCGATACCGACACTCCGCTTCGGTAATTTCACCGTCTTCAAGCGGGGTGAGGCATTCCTCCTGAACGCGGTCTTCCATTGCCCTGGAATTATCCGCGTTATTCAGGGTACCGTCGGTGAATAGGCCAATTTCCAGATGAACCTCCGGAGGCATTTCAGACGCAGACGATTGTGGGGTTTGGGTCGTTGACGGCAAGGGCGCAACAGGGGTAGCCGGGAAGGGACTGTCCGAGGATGCCACTGATTGCCGTTGCAAAGCCTCCTCCTTGCGCAGGAGCCGCAGCTCTGTGCTGAAGAGGCCAACAGACAACGAACCAATGCTTCTACCATTCTGACGGGCCAGTTGTTGCGGAGTGATATTGTTTTCGTTCAAGCTCTGGACGGCATCCCCCAGGGCAAACCGACAGGCGCTGTCATTGATCATCCAGCGCCCTTGCCCAGATGAATCCTCTCTCCAGCTCACTACCGGATCAAAGGGCTTTCCACCACAAGGGCCGTATACCAGCCACAACCTTCCTTCTCGGAGTCGATTACTGACTTCATTTATCAATTGTGTCCGTTGGTCGGGCCGTAAACCGGACGAAGCCACCCGGTCAAGTATCTGGTGTAAATTGAAGCGATGACCGTGACGGTCATTCACCAGCATGTCTCTGGCTTTTTCGGCAGCAAAGAAGGGAGATTCCAGGTTGGGCAGATGTGCCGCAACCAGATCGAAAGTTTTGACAATATCCATCGTTCGTCATCCGTTGACTGAGTTTAAACATCCCTGTGATGCAACAGCCGTCCAAAGCTCGTTGCAATTAAAAGTTTATTGTAGTCCAGGGTCCTGCACCAATTCCATACCCGGCCTGCCATACCAATACCCGTTGCACGGCGGCGCTTCCACCAGCTGCAGTGGGTCGGTGGCCGGCACTTCCCCCCGGCGTACCCGGTCAAAACGTTTGACTACCTCATCCATGCCCTGATGCTCCGGACTCAGGCGCACGGTGCTCACGCCCATTCGTTCCATATCCGGCAGCTCCCGCATCAGGTCATAGCGGGAACCAGACAGGGTCGAAATGCCGTTCAGGCGGAACAACTCCTGGTTTTCCCGGGAGCGCAGCTCCATGCCATCCGGATGCTCCAAACAGCGGAACTCGCAGTTGTCCTTGGGCAGGTTGTAATGCCGGGCGGTGAAGCAACGGGACGACCAGGCCAGCGGCAGGAAGCCCCAGGAGAATACCTCGGCGGGCAGATCCAGGCCTTCGGCTTTCAATTCCCTGATCAGCTGTTCCAGGGTTTCCTTCCCGAGTTCCACCGGCAGGTTCCAGCCTTGCAGTCCCTGTCTGGCCAGGATTTTCAGGGTGGCGGTGTTGTAGATGTTCATGGAGGGGCCGGTAACAAAAGGGATCTTGTTACGGATGGCCACCTGCAGGGCGCTCTGGTCGTTGGCTTCCACCAGGAAATCATCCTGTTCGCAGAACCGGCGCAGGCGGCGCAGGTCGGCTTCGGATTCAATCAGCGTGAGGGTGGAAAGCACCACGTTCTTGCCGCAGGCTCTCAGGTCCCGGGCCAGGTCAAGCCAGTCATCCGGCTTCAGTTCCCGGCGACGGGAACAGACCACCTCGCCAAGATAAATGATATCTACCGGCCATTCAGCGGCCTTGGCGTAGAAGTCGAACACGGACTGCTTGGACCAGAACCACAGAATCGGGCCAAGGGATAGTTTCATCATGATCAGCTGAACCTTATTTCCACTTGCGGTGATAGGCGCCAATGGTGGTCAGGCCACCCTCGGACAGCCCGGCCAGCGTCTGATTCCACTGGCTCTCTACAGAAAACACGCCCGGTGTTGCTTCCAGCCGATCCAGCGCCTGGCGCCAGGTGCGGGCCACGTCGGCAATGTAGGCGGGGCTGCGTTGGCGCCCCTCGATCTTCACCGCGCTGATACCCAGCTCTTTTAGCTCTGGCAGCAGGTCCAGGGTATTGAGGCTGACCGGCTCTTCAATGGCGTGATAGACACTGCCCTCCACTTCAAAGCGGCCCTTGCACAGGGTCGGGTAACCGGCCGACTCGCCCTGGCCATAACGGTCGATCAAGACATCGTTCAGGCGGGATTCGAGACCTTGCGGGGTTTCCTGCCAGCGCACGGCTTTGGCGGGCGAGCAGGCGCCTCGTGTGTTGGGAGACTCATCGGTGAGATAGGAAGACAGATAACAACGGCCCTCCGCCATAATGCACAGACTGCCGAAGGCGAACACTTCCAGCTCCACCGGGCTGTGTTTGGCCACGCCCCTCACCTGGTCAATGGAAAGCACCCGTGGCAGAACCGCGCGGCGGATATCGAAGTTGTCTTTATAAAAAGAGAGAGCTTCGTGGCTGGTAGCCGAGCCCTGTACCGACAAATGGCGAGGGGTGTCCGGATATTTGCTGGCGGCGTACTCCAGCAAGCCCATATCGGCCAGGATGATGGCGTCCACACCCAGGTTCGCGGCGCGGTCCACCGCACCCTTCCATTGTTCCCAGCCATCAGGCTGCGGATAGGTATTGATGGCACAGAATACCCGGCTGCCCTTGGAGTGGGCGTATTCAATGCCCTCCCCTGCGCGCTTTTCGTTGAAGTTCAGACCAGCAAACTGGCGGGCATTGGTGCTGTCGCGAAAGCCGAAGTACACCGCATCGGCGCCGTTATCGACGGCGGTTTTCAGTGCGGGAAGGCTACCGGCGGGGCAGACAAGTTCCATGGTTTTCTCCGCTGAAAGACGTGCCGGCACCATACCCGCCAAGCCACTAAGGCACCTTGACCTTTGTCAGCGGAGCGGGCGATAACCGCCTTCTACCCCAAAAGCAGTACTCTACGCAGTTGCCCGTACAGGACCATTTTTTCTAACCAGGCCATACAGATAGCATTACTTTACAGGCACTTACAAAGCCCAACCTACCCCATCAGCTACCCCGATTCGTGAATACCCTCGGCTGCTACACTTGCCCACAATGGACGAATTAATTCAGTGAAGGGGATCTTCCATGTCATTCCTTAATAACCTCTCCATGCGGGGCAAGCTCATTACCCTCGTGCTTCCGGCCCTGCTGGTCATCGTTTTCTTTGCCGCTTTCAGTATCAGCCGTAACGCGGATGAGCTGGGCAACATGCGCCAGTTACAGGCCATGGTGAACCTGGCAGAACTGGGTGACCCTCTGGTCGAGTCCCTGCAGAAGGAACGGGGCCGTTCCGCCGTTCTGCTATCGAGCGCGGCCGGTTCCGGTGGTGAGCAACAGGCAAAGCGCGAGCTGGATTCCCAACGGCAGGACACAGACCGAAGCCTGCGAACCTACCGCGACGGGCTCCGGGCCCTGGTGGCTGACACTGAATTTGATGGCGCGATCAAAGCCAGTATTGACCGTCTTGAGCAGCAGCTGTCCGGCCTTGGCAGGCTTCGCCAGGGCATCGACAACCGCAACATCAACGGTGCCGATTCCGCCAGCCAGTACACCACGATGATCATGGAAATGGTTGACCGGGTTCCCCTTCTGGTACGCCGCTCAACCGACGCCGACCTGAGCCGCCAGATCAACGGCTACTTTGCACTGGCAGAGGCCGTGGAAATGGCAGGACGGGAACGCGCCAACGGTGCGGCACTGATTCGATCCGGAGACTTTGACTTGCCGACGCTCGGGCGGGTAACCGGCATGAGTGGCCAACAGGATGCCTATCTGAATGCGGCCATCAGCATGTTGCCAAGCGATTCAGAACTTCGGGGAGACATCTCCCAACTGGCAAACCTGCCGGTAAGCCGCGAGTTCCGGAGCCAGCGTGAAACCCTGCTGAGCAGTCCGTCTGGCATGTATGCCCTGGACCCCGGCGAGTGGTTCACCGCAGCAACCAGACGAATTGAAGCCATCAACCGTATCCGCAGCCAGATGCTGGCCCAAGTGGAAGCCGCGGCTACCGAAGCGGTAGGTGATGCCCGCAAGGCACTTATTGGCGCCTCTACGATTGCAGGCGGTGCCATCATTATCGTGATCTTGCTGATGCTGGTGATCATCCACGCCATCCATAACCAGGTAGCCGCATTGTTGTCTGGCGTTCGTTATGCCATGGACAACAAAGACCTGACACGGCATATCCCGGTGTCCAGCCAGGACGAAACCGGCACTATTGCCAAGGCGGTCAACGAACTTTTCGGCCGGTTCAGCGAAGCCCTGATGCAGATCGATAAGGCCAGCGTGCAACTGGCCACCGCCACCGAAGAAACCAGCTCCACCGCGGGCCAGAATTCCGGCCAGATCAAGAACCAGCAACAGCAGATTGAGCAGGTTGCTGCCGCCACCGAAGAAATGTCCGCCACCTCGGAGGAAATCTCCCAAAACACCCAACAGGTTGCGGACGCTTCCAACAGTGCCATGGAGAAGAGCCGGACCGGTGAGCAGGTACTGCACTCAAGCGTTAAGCAAATCCGCACCCTGGCGCAATCGGTTCAGGAAGTGAATCAGGTGATCGAAGAACTGGAGGAACGCAGCGGCACCATCAGTGAAGTGGTGGATGTCATACGTAAAGTGGCGGACCAGACCAACCTTCTGGCTCTGAATGCTGCCATCGAGGCGGCACGGGCTGGCGAGCACGGTCGCGGCTTTGCAGTGGTGGCCGATGAGGTACGGACCCTGGCCCAACAAACTCATGAATCGACTACCCAGATTGAAGACATCATCAACGGCTTCAAGAACATTACCGACAGCGCCAGCCGATCCATTGTTGCCAGCCACAAGCTCGCCAACCAGACCAGCGAACAGGCCTCTGAGATGGAAAAAACCTTCGCGGACATCCTGACGGACGTAAATAGCATCTCCGACATGGCCACCCAGATTGCCACTGCATCGGAACAGCAAGTCGCGGTGACACGTGAACTGGCAGGCAGTATGGAGACGGTCAGCGAAGCGGCCATTCTGACGCTGACCGGATCACAGGAGATTAATCAGGTGACTCAAGAGCAGGCCAGGCTTGCCCGCAAGCTTCAAGACCTGGCCAACGAGTTCAAAGTGGCTAGCTAATTCATCAAGTCAAACCAACAAGGGCTGCCATTTGGCAGCCCTTGTTGGTTCTGTTTACAGCAAACCCGGTCAGATAATCCGCGAGAACCGCTGGCTGGCACCTTCCTTGCGGTACATATCGAAGATCTGGCAGATGGCCCGAATCAGCAACCGGCCGGCGGGCTGCACCTGAAGTGCACCGCCATCATCGCCAATCAGTTCGTCCTGGATCATCGGCTTCAGGCGGTTCAGTTCATCCGCGAAGTACCGATCGAAGTCTTCGCTCCATTTGTCTGCAAACTGTTTGCGATCCAGGCGGAACTGGCAGATCAGCTGGCCGATCACCCACCGGCGAATCCGGTCATCCCGGCTCAGGCCAACGCCGCGAACGATCGCCAGTTGCCCGGCATCAATTGAGGCTTCCCAGGACGGCAAATCATGGTTGTTCTGGAAATAGGCGTCGTCAGTCTGGCCGATGGCAGACACTCCCAGAGACACCAAATCGCAATCCGAATGCGTGGTGTAGCCCTGGAAGTTCCGGTGCAGCCGGCCTTCCCGCTGGGCCACGGCCAGGCTGTCGTCCGGCTTGGCGAAGTGGTCCATGCCGATGTATTCGTAACCGGCTTCCAGCAGGCGGTTGATGGTGTTATGCAGAATGGTCAGCTTCTGCTGCGGGCTTGGCAGAGTGTCGGCCTGAATCCGGGTTTGCGGGTAGAAGCGGTCCGGCAGGTGCGCGTAGCTGAACACGGAGAGCCTGTCCGGGGACATCTCGATCACCGATTCCAGGGTTTGTGCAAAACTTTCCGGGGTCTGGTACGGCAGGCCGTAGATCAGGTCCAGGTTAATGGAACGGAAACCAATGCGACGGGCTTCGTTCAAAACCGCCTCGGTCATGTCCTTGGGCTGAATACGGTTAACCGCCTTTTGCACTTCCGGGTTTACGTCCTGAACGCCGAGGCTGATGCGATTAAAGCCCAGCTCCCACAGGGTCGACAGGGTATCCTGGTCCACTTCCCGAGGGTCAATCTCGACGCTGTAATCCCGCTCATCACCAGATTGCAGGTTAAACAGTTCAGAGTAACCGGCCATCAGATGCTGCATCACATCCCGGGGCAAGAACGTTGGCGTGCCGCCGCCCCAATGCAACTGTTGCACCGGGCGGTCCGCCCCGAACAGTTTTGACTGGATAGCAGCTTCTTTCAGCACTCGCTCTACGTAAGGCATGGCCTTATCGCGCTTTTTGGTGATCACCTTGTTGCAGGCACAGTAGTAGCAAAGGTGCGCGCAGAACGGCAGGTGCGTGTACAAAGAGATAGGGCCACCAGACGCCTTGCTGCGGCCGGCGGCCTTCACCATGTCTTCGATGCCATACTTCTGGGTGAACTCGACCGCCGTGGGATAGGACGTATAGCGGGGACCACTGAGGTCGTAGCGGCGTATCAGTGCCTCATCCCAGATGAAGGCGGGCAGGTTGTTTTCTGCAGCGTTGTTGGAAGCCATAGTTAAAACTCTGTCGTCAGAAAAGGTCGGCAAGCCGGAAAGCACCCATTATGCCCTATCGGCCCCGAGCATCAGTTGATGCGTATCATCTGGAGTCTATCAGCATAGGCACTGAACCACCCTTGCGCCCATGGCGTATTCAGCCTACCCCTTTGGGATAATGCCAACACCGGAGCCGATGCCATGGCCAACCTGATTCTGATTCTCGGCGACCAGCTGAGCCTCCAGCTTTCTGCACTCGAAGACGCAGATAAAGACAACGATCGGGTGGTGATGGCCGAAGTCCATGACGAGGCCAGCTACACCAATCACCACAAGAAAAAGCTGATATATATTTTCAGCGCCATGCGCCACTTCGCCCGGGAACTGGAACAACAAGGTTGGCACGTGCATTACCAGCACTACCATCCGGATAACCCGGAACAATCCCTGGAAGCGGTCGTTTCAAAGCTCGCCGCAGAGCACAGGCCCGAGAGACTGATCACCACCGAGTGCGGTGAATGGCGGCTGCACTCGCAGATCAGCCAGTGGCACGAACACCTGGGTATTCCAGTGGAGATTCGGCCAGACACCCGCTTTGCGTGCCGCAAACAGGAGTTCGCCGACTGGGCCAAGGGTCGCAAACAACTGCGCATGGAATTCTTCTACCGGGAAATGCGCAAAAAAACCGGCCTGCTGATGACACCCGAAGGCAAACCGGAGGGTGGCCAGTGGAATTTCGATTCCGACAATCGAAAGAAATGGTCCGGCAAACCGCCCGCGCCGGCACCGTTTCGCGTGGAGCCGGATTCGGTTACCCGAGAGGTGATCCAGCTGGTAGAGGAGTACTTTCCCGACCATTTCGGCACCTCAGAGGACTTCCATTTTGCCGTCACGGCGGACCAGGCCCAGGCAGCTCTGGAACACTTTATCGACTTCGCCCTGCCCTGTTTCGGTGACTATCAGGATGCGCTGTCCGACCACGAAGACTGGTTGTTCCATTCCATCCTGTCCCCCTATCTGAACACCGGATTACTGGACCCGACGGACGTTTGCCAGGCGGTGGCACAAGCGTGGTATTCCGGGCGGGCGCCACTGAACGCGGCAGAGGGGTTTATCCGCCAGATCATCGGCTGGCGCGAGTTTGTTCGCGGCATTTACTGGCTTCTGATGCCGGGTTACGCCAAAGAGAACCGGCTGAACAACCAGCGCAGCCTGCCCTGGTTCTACTGGACCGGTGAAACCAAAATGCGCTGTATGCACAAAGCCATTGATGCCACCGCCAGAAACGCCTACGCCCATCACATCCAGCGCCTGATGGTGACCGGCAACTTCGCCCTGCTGGCCGGCATACATCCGGAGGACATCTGTGACTGGTACCTGGCGGTCTACATCGACGCCTTCGACTGGGTGGAACTGCCCAATACACTGGGCATGGTGATACACGCCGATGGCGGCTATCTGGGCTCCAAACCCTACGCCGCCAGTGGCAAATACATCCAGCGCATGTCGGACCACTGCCAGAACTGCCATTACCGGGTGCAAGATGCCACTGGAGAGAAAGCCTGCCCGTTTAATGCACTTTACTGGCATTTTATCGACCGCCATCGGGATGACTTTGCCAACAATCCGCGCATGGCCATGATGTATCGGAACTGGGATAAACAGCCAGATGAGCGGCGCCGTGCCATTCTCAGCCGCGGGGAGTGGCTGCTTGCCAATCTTGAGCAACTGTAACCTACCTGGGAAAAACAGCTAAGAGAAAATAAGCCGGTTGACTGCTATGCTGTATCCATCGGCAAATTGTCAGCAATAAGGACGCTGGAGTCCGGCATGTCTATCAGGCCCATAGCAGCAGGATTACTGTTCACCTTGATTCCGTGGACAGTTGCTGCAGACCATGAAACATTCAGTTTATATACATTTGACTCTCCCCCCTACCAGCAGGCCAACCCGATCCCAGGCGGCCCGGAGGTGACCGGGGAAACGGTCGAGACCGTTCGATGCGCCATGGAACATGCGGGGGCGCAGGTAAACATTCGCCTGATGCCCCAGAACCGCGCCCGCTTCGCACTGCAGCGTCAACTCGTGGATGGCTACTTTGCCGTAGATCCATCACCCGATATGGATGAGGCAGCGGATATCAGCCACCCGGTGGCATTGGAAAAATGGTACTGGTTTTACCTTGGCCAACGCCCTGACCCGACAACTGCAAAAATCGGTGTTGTCGGTGGCAGCAACGAAGAAGTCTGGCTCATCCAGAACGGCTTTGAGCCGTTTGTGACCGTCAGTTCAACCGAACAATTACCGGCTTTGCTGAAACGCCAACGAATTGACCTTGCACTGATGGATCAACAGGTGATGGAGACACTGCGCGAAGACTCACTGGCACTTGGCCAAACGCTGAACCGGGAATTCCTTCGTTACGCCCCGCTGCACCTCTATCTCAACCGACGATTTGTCAGCGAACACCCGGGGGTCCTGACCCGATTCAACCGTCAATTGCCGGCGTGTATGGAGCAGCACATGCTGCTGTCTGCAGATGAGTATCAGCATGTAGCAGGGCAAGCCAGGGGGCTCATACAAGACCTGGAGCAACGTCTGAATCTGGCTCAGGCAATTCATCAGGGGCCAGTCTACGACAGCTTCACAGAGATTCTCACCCAGGACACCCTCTGGCAGGCTCTCGCCCCTGAGCAACCGACACCCTTGGCCTCTGAGATACTCGGGCTACCGGCATCTCAGGCCCTGAAGCAGTGGCAAGACGAGCAAGGCGGATTGGTAACGGAACTTTTGCTGACCGACAACAAGGGCGCATTGGTTGCCATGAGTCAGCTGTCATCCGATTACTGGCAGGGCGACGAGCCAAAGTTCCAGGAAATTGCCGTTGAAACCGAACGTGGTATGGAGCGCAAATCCGATTTGTGGATATCACCCATTCGCTACGATGCGTCTACCCGCCAGTTCCAGATTATCGTCAGTGTGCCCATCCCCCTGAAAGAGCCGAATAACGGCCTGGAAGGTATTCTGGCCATGGGGTTGGCCATCGAAAAGGCGCTGCACAACTACGAACGGCTGGCGCGGGCTCGTTCTGAGCAGGTCCCCATGGAGTTACCGGTAGCCGAGTAACACCCTCAGGCCGGCCCCAGCTCACAGGCCAGCACCAAAGCCCAGAACTCGGAAAAATCATTGACCACCACGTCCGGTTTGTCCGGGTGTTTGTGAGTGCCCGGAAAAATCCGGTTCAGCCAGGGCAAGTCCCACTGGGCACCGTTGAAGAACACCGACGTCATACCTGCCCGCTTCGCGGCAATCACATCGGTAGTAGAATCTCCCACGTACCACACACTCGGGTCCGGCGGGTAATCCAGTTTCTGCACCGCCAGCAGTAACTGATCCGGGTGCGGTTTTCTCAGGGGCGTGTCGTCACCGCACACATCCACATCGAACAGATGGGTCCAACCGGTGTCTTCCACCGCCGCCAGCTCGTGCTCAAAGAACTCCCTATCCCGGTTGGTGATCACGCCCACCTGCATGCCCAGTCGTCGCAGCCCCTCCAATACTTCCCGGACTTTCGGCTCAAAGGCCTTCACCGTGCCGTAGTGCTTTCGGTAGTGGTGGTTAAACGCCTTGTGGGCAACCTGCTTGGCTTGCTGATCGTCCCCAAACAGCACCTCGAAAATATCGGTGCGGGAGATTTTCCGGTCTGCCTTTACCTTGGGGTGCAACTTGGCGTACTCCCGTACATAGGCCACCAGCCGGGCATCTTCCGGAGTTTTGCTGTCTTCCGGCGCCACCATCCGGTTCATCAGCCCCAGCGTGTGGAAATCCGGCAGCATATCGTCTACCGCGTGGTACATGGCGTCCAGGGTGTCCACCAGGGTGGCATGCCAGTCGAACAACACCACCGCCGGGCGAATCAGCTTCACCAACGCCGGGTGCCAATCCGGCTCAATACGGGGCTCCGGCCGTTCGGGTGGCGGGAAGGGCTTCGGGCGCACTTCCGCCGGGCTGGCGGCGAACGCCTCAGGCTGTTCCCGCTCCAGCAACGCCAGCAAATCCATCAGGTCTTCAAAACTGTCCAGCACTGCCGCCGGTGCATCCCGGGAGGTGAACCAGCTCGAAATCCGGTCTGGCTCCCAGCAGGCGCCGTTGTAGAACACGCCGGACACCCCGGCACTGTGAGAGGTGAGCATATCGACATAGCTATCGCCCACATACCAGGCCCGGGCATCTGCTGGTAGACCCAGCTTCTCCAGAGTTTTGAGAATCACCTGAGGGTCGGGCTTGTATTCGGTTACATCATCGGCGCATACCGTTGCGTCGAACAGATGGTGCCATCGGCCCTCATCTACCGTTTCCAGTTCCTTGTCCAGAAACTCCCGGTTGCGGTTGGTCGATACCGCCAGTTTGATGCCCATGGCTTTCAGCGCGCACAGGTACTCATAGGCACCCGGCTGAAAGGGCTTCACCTGGCCAAAATATTTCCGGTAGGCGTTGTTGTAGGCTTCGTGGGCAACCAGCTTGGCCGCTTTGTTATCACCGAAGATGGCATTGAAGATATCGGTTCTGGACACCCGCCGCTCCGCCAGAATCCTCGGGTGCAGGCGCCGGAAGATACGGATGTAACGCACCAGCCGGGCATCATCCTGTGTGCGGCATAGCTCCTCCGGCAGCAACTTTTCCACCAGCCCCAGATCTTCCAGCTGCGGCAACATATCTTCCATGGCGCTGAACATGGCATCGTGGGTGTCCACCAAAGTGCCGTGCCAGTCAAAGATCAGAACCGAGGGGGGTTGAATGCCTTCGTTCAGTGTGGTCATAACAAAACCTTTGCCGTTTCAGTCACGTATATCTGCCCACATTCATTCAGTTAAAACCAAAAGTCGCGAATGCACAAAAAACCACACTTGCCCGAGAAAACCTGCCCGGTGTGCCAGCGCCCCTTCAGCTGGCGCAAGAAATGGGCAAAAGACTGGGACCAGGTTCGCTATTGCAGCGAACGGTGCCGCCGTAACCGGAGCCTGCAGCCATGACCACCGTGGTCTGGTTCAAGCGGGATTTGCGCACCCGCGATCACGCCCCGCTGGTAGCGGCCGCCAATCTGGGTGAGCCGGTTATTGCACTGTACGTGATTGAAGACAACTATTGGCAGCAACCGGATACCAGCGGGCGCCAATGGTGTTTTATCCAGGATTCCCTGGATGACCTCGATAAGCAGTTGCGCAAAGCGGGCAACCAACTGGTAGTGTTGCGAGGGTCCGTCATCGCAGCCCTGAGAGAGCTTAAGGCAAGCCATGCCATTGAGCGTGTGTTTTGCCATCAGGAAACCGGTGGGCAATGGACCTTCGAGCGCGACAAAGCGGTTATAAAGTGGTGCTCCGACAACCAGATTGAGTTCAGGGAGTGGAACCAGTTCGGGGTGGTACGCCGGCTCAAAGACCGGGACATATGGGACAAAGCCTGGACAGAACTGATGCGGCAGCCCGTACTTGAGGCACCTGGCTCCGTGCCGTTTGCCGGCGCCATCCAAGGTGTAGCCTGGCGCGGTATCGAACCCGGCGCCACCGCAGCAGACCGGTGCCCGGATCGACAAACTGGTGGCAGCATTCGCGGCGAGACGTTACTGGCGTCGTTTCTTGAGCGCCGCTGCGTGGGTTACCAGTACAATATTTCCAGCCCCAATACCGCCGTGCGCGCCTGCTCCCGGCTGAGCCCTCATATCGCCTATGGCACGGTCAGCCTCCGAGAAATTTACCAACAGGCCAAGGATGCCGGCATTCACCGTAATACCCTGCCCCGGAAACAGAAAAGCCTGACCAGCTTTCGCTCCCGGTTGCACTGGCATTGTCATTTTATCCAGAAACTCGAAGACGAACCGGAGCTGGAATTTCGCGCCATGCACCGGGAACTGGAGGGCATGAAAACCGGGCCGAACGATTCCGAACGGCTGCAGCGCTGGCAACAAGGTCAAACCGGTTGGCCTCTGGTGGATGCCTGCATGCGCAGCCTGCAACACACCGGCTGGCTCAATTTCCGAATGCGGGCAATGCTGATGGCGGTAGCCAGCTACCAACTGTGGTTGCACTGGCGTGAACCTGCCCTGCACCTGGCGCGACTGTTTACCGATTTCGAGCCGGGCATTCACTATTCCCAGACCCAGATGCAATCCGGCCTGACCGGCATCAACGCCCTGCGCATCTATAATCCGGTGCTGCAAAGCCAGAAGCTGGACCCGCACGGCGAGTTTATCCGCCGCTGGATTCCGGAGCTGGCCGGGGTTCCCGAAGAAATGATCCATACCCCTTGGTTAATGACACCCGCCCAGAAAGCGAAGTTCGGCGGCAACACCTACATTGCGCCGGTATGTGACCATGAACAGGCGGCCCGGGCGGCGCGCAAAGCGGTGGGCGACTTCCGAAAACAACACGTCAGCCGGGAAGAGACTGGCCGGGTGCTGCACCGCCACGGCAGCCGCAAGGGGCCGCATCAAACACGGCCGAAACCGGCAAGCCAGCCGCCGCCGGACAACCAGCTATCGCTGTTTGACTGAACGCCAGGCCAGCGCCGCGATAACCGTGGCCGCCAGAATGGGCCAGAACAGGCTCCAGGCCTCATGAACCATGGTGGCTAGCCAGGCTTTATCCTGCACGGCCCCGGGCCAGGGCAACCACCAGAACAGTACCAGACTGCCAGCCGTGGCCAGGCCCCAGCCCAGACACATAAACGCAGGATTGCTGCCAACACTGGCAGCTGCCCGCTGCACCCACAAAAAACGCCATACCAGCAGCATGGTGGCCACGGCACCTGCACTCATCAGCATGGGCAGGTAGGGTGCCATCGCAAACTCGAAGTTGCCCGGCTTGAGCAGTTCCTTCATGGCCAGCTTGCTGGCAGCGCCACTGGTAAACGGCAGCCCCGCCAGCGACAGCCCCGGCAATGCGATCATCAGCCACAACAGCCATTGACCACCCCGTCCCGCCGGCAACGCCATGGCAGTAGAGAGGAACAAGCTACCTTTGGCCAGGCCATGATGCAGCACGTACAGCGCCATCACCGCAAACAGCGGGCCCGCATACTCGGTATTGGCCAGCGCTGCGCCCACCATCAGTGTCATCAGGCCCATCTGGCTAATGCTGGAATAGGCCAACACGGTTTTCGGGCGCCGCTGGCGCACACCCAGCACAGCACCACCCAGGGAACCGACAGCGCCCAGGATCACCAGCGCATTGCCCCAATCCGGCAAAGACACCTCACCAAACGGCAAAGTGACCAGCCAACCCAACAGGCCGGCTTTGATCATGGCGCCACTGAGCACCGCACTGGCTGGCGTCGGCGCGACCGGGTGCGCCAGGGGCAACCAGAAATGCAGCAGTGGCAGGCCCGCCTTCACCCCGAATCCCGCCAACAACAGGAACATGATCAACCAGCGCCGGTCGGCCTCCGCCACGGCGGCAGGCAGATCGGCCAACAAGCCACTACCGGCCTGTTGTGCGGCCATCAGAAGGCCCGACAGAATGGCCATTTCACCCACCACCGCCATGGCCAGGTAGACGCGCCCCGCGTGGTTGGCCTCTCCCGTTCCCTCGTGCACCACCAGGCCATAACCGGCAAAGGTCATCAGGGCGAAGAAGCTATAGAAGCTGGCAATATCCTGGGCCATCACCAGCCCCAGATTCCCGGCCAGGGTGAGCGCCCAGAACACACAGAAACGCCGCAGGTAATGTACCTTCAGATAGCCGACGGCGAAGACACCGGCCACCAGCCAAAGCGTTGCCGTCAGAACCAGGAATACCTGGCGCAGCTCATCCAGCCCCCACCGGCCGCCTAACAGCAGCCCCGGCAGTTCAAGGGACGCGTCTGGCCCCAATGTCAGGCCTGCCAACAAGGCGGGCAAGGGCAACAAGGGCAAACAGTAACGATAAGCCTGCTGCCAATCGGGTCGCAGCGCCAGTAACAACGAGGCCAGCGGCAGGATAATCGCCAACAACAGCAAGAGGTTTGACGCAAACATCACAGCGCCACCTCCCTTGCCACAATCAACTCAGCCCAACTCAGGGGGCTGAATGGCAGGTTGGCAATCAGCCCGGCTACCAGCATAAGAGCGGCAGTAATCAACGGCGGCCATAGCAGCCAGGCGCTGGTTTCAAGGCGCCCCCAACGGCGCTCGTGGGGCCACGGCTCGCACTGTTCAGCAAACCAGAGCCGGTGCAGTATCGGGAGAAAATACGCCGCATTGAGCAGGCTGCTGATCACCAGCACCGCCACTACCCAATCCATACCGACCGCCAGTGCACCGCTGCCCATGGTCCACTTGGTAATAAACCCCGCCAACGGTGGGGCACCAATCATGCCAAAGGCGCCCAGGGTAAACGCCACCGAGGTGCCCGGCATGCGTTTGCCGGCGCCGTCCAGTTCATCGATGCGGTGCACTCCGAGGGTTTCAGCGTAATTACCGGCACAGAAAAACAGGGTGATCTTCATGATGCCCTGATGCACCAGATGCACCAGGCCACCGGCCACGCCCACGGGCCCGAACAGGCACAGCCCCAGCACGATGTAGGACACCTGGCTGACCGTTGAAAACGCCAGTCGACGTTTCAGGTCAACCTGGTACAGGGCACGCGTGGAGCCATAGATAATGGTGAAGGCTGCCACGACCGAAAGCCCGGCCAGCAGCCCCATGTCTTTGGCCGCTTCCAACCCGTAGATCTCAAAGACCACGCGGATAATGCCAAAGGCACCAGCTTTCACCACCGCCACGGCATGCAACAGGGCACTGACCGGTGCCGGCGCTACCATTGCCTGGGGCAGCCAGCCGTGGAATGGCACCAGGGCTGCTTTTACCCCCAGTCCGACAATCATTAGCACGAAAATGATCGTCAGAGGCCCCTGCATGGATGGGTCAATGTCTGAGAAGTAGCCCCCTTCCTGGAACCTGAGATCCCCCACCAGTCCGTGCAGCCAGGCAATGGCAAACAGCAAAACCGCACCACCGGTCAGGGTGTAGATGATGTAGTTACGCCCGGCTCGTAGCGCTTTGGTCGTGCCACGATGGACCACCAGCGGATAGGTGGACAGGGTGAGCATTTCGTAGAACAGAAAGAAGGTGAACAGGTTGCCCGCCAGGGCAATACCCATGGTGCTGGCCACACACAGACTGAAGAACCCGAAGAACCGGCTCCGGTTCGGGGAGTCCTCGAGATAGCCCACAGCATAGATGGTGGTCAGTAACCACAGCAGGGCAGACAACCCGGCAAACAACATCGACAGCGCATCGGCCCTCAGCACGAATTCCACACCGGGTACCATGGTGAACGCGGCCTCGTACTCGCGCCCCTGGGCCACACCCCAGATCATCAACCCAACCAGGGCAATCTTCAGAATGGCGGCTGCCAGGTTAATGATGGTTCTCAGACGATGCCCTTTCTCCGGCAGCGCGAACAGAACCACCGACGCCAGCAACGAAGTCATCAAGGCGAAAACCGGCATTAATACACTCAGGGTCATTGGCCAGCACCCTCAAACGGCAGGGACATCACCGACAGCACCGGCTCTGCCACCAGGCCAAGGCCAAGCGACATCAACGCCAGGATCATCGGTATCACCTCCAGGCTCCTGGACGGGTGATAGAACTGGTCCGTGTCTGTCGCTTCAATGAACGACGCCCGGTAAACCCGGAAGACATAGGCGGCAGAAAGCAAGCCGCCGGCCAGCAGAACCCCCAGCCACCACCATTGGCCACTGGCCAGGCTGGCCTGGAGGAGCAACCACTTCGCTGCAAAGCCCCCGGTAGGCGGCAGCCCCATCAACGACACCCCGGCCAGCCCGAAGGAAAACAGCGAAAATGGCAGGAACCGGCTGACACCCGCCAGGGCATCTACCCGGTTGCTGCCTACCGACATGATCAGATTGCCGGCCGCCAGGAACATCGCGGCCTTGGCCAGGGCATGGCTGACCACCTGCAGGGTAATGCCCTGTTGCGCCTGTTGGGATATGGCGTCGGTGACGCCCCAGGTGAGCGGGAACAGCAAAAACAGATAGCCAATCTGCGCCACGGAGGAATAGGCAACTACCTGTTTCAGTTTGGCCTGCCGGAACGCCAGCCAGCTACCCCAGATAACCGCCAAACTACCCAGCACGCCTATCAACTGAGCCATGGCGTAGCCACCCAGGTCGCCTCCCAGGTCCAGCCAAAGCCTGGCTGCAATGTAGAACGAGGCTTTGACCACTAACGCAGACAACAGCGCACTGACCGGCGACTTGGCGATGCCATGGGCCGGCGGCAACCAGCCGTGCATCGGGAACAGCGCGGTTTTCAGGGCCAGGCCCAGTAACATCAGAATCAGCGGGAAGGTCAGGCCCGACTGAACATCACCGCTATTGATCAGCTCGGTCACACCTGCCAGCGACAGGGTGCCAAACTGGCCGTAGATCAGGGCCACACCAAGCAGGTACGCCAGGGAACCCAGCAAAGCCGCCATAAGGTAGCGAATGGCAGCCCTGAGTGCATCCGCCTGGCCGCCCAACGCCACCAGCCCCACGGCGGCAAGGCTGATCAGCTCCAGCCCCACATACAGATTGAACAGATCGCCGCCCAGCCAGACCGCATTCAGCCCGGCCCAAAGAAACCAGAACAGCGGCCAGAAATAGCGGTGCCACGGCTTGCCAGGGTCCAGGTAGATGCTGGCGTGCCAGCCGCAAGCGGCCGCGACCAGGGCCGTCAGCAACACAAAGGTTACCGCCAGGCCATCCACCCGCAGCTCAATGCCCAGTGGCGCCTGCCAACCGCCAAGCAGGTAAAGAAACCCGCCGTCGCTGGCCACGGCGGCCCACAAGCCCAGAGACACCAACACCTGCACCAGGATTCCAAGCCAGGTCACCACCCGGCCTTTGCTGAAATCCAGCAACAGGGTCAGCACCGCCCAGGCCAGGGGTGTGAACAACAATCCCGCCATTAACCACAAGGTCATTCGGGAGCACCCTCCCGGTTCACAGCCCGAGCCTTGGGCCTGGCATTTTCCCGGGCCGGCTCAGCCAGCGTAGTCTGGCCTGACAAATGGTAGTACCGGCGGATTAACACCACAGCCAGTGCCGTCGCTGCAATAGCCACCACAATGCCCGTGAGCACCAGGGCCTGGGGCACAGGATCTGGCTGACCATTGCGCTGGGCCAGGCCCACCATGATCAGGAATACGCCGGAACCGATCAGGTTGAACGCCATCAACTTGCGCAGCAGGTGCTGCAGGCGCAAAAACCCGAACAGGCCAATACCACATAAGGCAACGCCAGCGAATGCATACAACAAGGCCGAGGTCATCCGCGCTCCCCTTCTTCCGGCTCTTCAGCGCCGTTAACCGGTGCCGACACAAACAGAGCCAGCAATACCATCGCAATGGAGAACGTAAGCACGGTTTCGATGACCAGGATCAGGGGTTTGTTAAAGGCTTCCGGGTACGCCAGGAACGCATCGCCGGCCAGGGCACTGGCCACCGCCACCAGAAGGAATACGGAAAAGCCCAGGGCCAGCCCCAAACGCAACAACACGCCGGGTCGCAGAAACTCCATCGGGATCCCGCCAAGGCGCATCATCACGCCCGACGCCGCCAACACGGCCCCGGCCTGGAAAGCTCCCCCGGGGCGGTCGGAACCCGCCCACAACAGGTAGCCGGCAAGTACCAGCATCAGCGGCACAAACCAGCGCTGCAGGGCATACAACAAGGAATCTGAAGTGCGCAGGAGAGGATCTTCCAGGGACGTCGTTTTCGCCATGGAGATACCCGCAATCCCGGCGATGACCAACACGCCGATCTCAAGCAGCGTGTCGTAACTGCGAAAGTTCAACAGCACAGCGGTGATCGGATGCTCTACCCCACTGGCCTCCAGGTTCTCCACCAGCAGTCCGGGCAGGTCGACCGGCGCCTGGGTACCAGAAATGTGCCAGACCGTGATCATCAGGGCACCGGCAAAGGCCAGACACACGGCGGCGAGGATGGTAACGCCAAAAAAACGCATCATTCCGACGCCCCGCCCTGGCCATTGCCTTCACCACCGCAACGCCGGTTGTAGCCCAAATGCCTGGCCGCATCCAGCAGCAACACGCCGGTCAGGCCGGCGCCGATGGCGGCTTCTGCCAGGGCAATGTCCGGCGCCTGCAGGCGAACCCAGGCCAGTGCCATCAGCAGGCCAAAGGCGATAAACATCACCACCGCCCGAAACAGGTTTGCAGACCACAACACCCCGATCGCGGTCGACAACAGCGCCAGCACCAAGATGGAGTCCACCAGCCAGTCAATCATCAGCTGCCTCCTCAACCGCGGAATGCTCCGGGCGCACATGAACGGCGCGGGCAATCAGGTGCGCAGACGTTGCGCTGGCAGCCAGAGCTGCGGCCCAGATCAATACCATTTTTACGCCACCCGCCAGCGACTGCGCCAGTGGCAAAAGCGCCAGCACAATAAAGCCCAACCCGAGGTTGTCCACCTTGGTCAGGGCATGGATACGAGTCAGGGTGTCGGAGAATCGGAACAGGCCGAGGGTGCCCACGGCAAAAAACAGACAACCGAGAACCAACAACACCACCTGAACCGCAATCACGGCAGAATCAATCATGGCGGCCTCCATCATCATCCACGGGCTGTTCGATGCGCACCACCCGGGTCACAAACGCCACGATCGCGAGTACCGACAACACCGCCAGTGTCAGCGCCACATCCATCAGTGCGGGCATGGATTGGGCATAGGACAGCACCAGTAACAGGGCCACGCCGGTTGTGCCAAACAGTTGTGATGCCAACATCCGGTCCGCCGGCTCCGGCCCCCGCCAGATGCGGATCAGGGCAATCAACAGGGTCAGCAACAGGAAGGCCGCAACGGCATTGAGTATCAGGGTCACTGCACCGCCCTCCCGATGTCGTTCAGGGAGAGCCCGAAAACCCGCGCCACCTGCCGCTCAGTCTCCCGCACGTCCTGCTCTACTGGCTCTCGGGTATCCAGGCAGTGCAGGGTCAATTGATCGCCCTCAAGCAAAGCGCTCAGGGTGCCGGGCATAAGGGACAGGGTGTTGGCCAGCAGCCAGCGAGGGCTGCCCTCGGGCAAGTAAAGGGTCAGGGTGATTTCACCGGGGTGAACCGGCAAGGCCGGTGACAGCAAACGCCGGGTGACATCCAGACCGGCCACCACCGAGCGGCTGAGAAAATAGCCGAGAAACAACATCAGCCCGAGGGGCCGGAGGTGATAACCGGATGGGGGAAACAGGCGTACCGACAGCCAGGCCACCAACGCGGTCACCCCCAGGCCAAAGCCCAGGGCAGACGTTTCACCGAGCGTTAGCGCCCACCAAACCACCAATAACGCAGCGCCACGAAGCAACAAACTTAGGGCGGGTAACGATGGCGCTGACTGCATAGGGTCTCCTGTCCCGGGGTTCAACAGGGTCTTGGTTCGCTAACTCCCTGTTAAAGTTCCCAAAAGCCTAACACAGTCTGCCCGCCGGCCGGAAAACAAGCCCCGCAGGCAGCCCAGTCACCTGTCCACTACCGCCGGCTTACCAGCTGTAGACGCCCCGGTTCAGACCATCACGAAAAGCACTGATCACCTTGGCACCACGAAGCGTTGCGCCGGTGTAGCCGTCAATATCATCCACCACGTTCTCTGGCTCATACAACCGGAAAATCGCCTCCATCGGCTCGCCTTCCAGGCGCTCCGTGATCTGCTGATACTGACGCAAAACCGGGTAAAGCTCGGCGGAACTGTCCATCTTCAAATAGTCTTCATCCCGATAGAACAGGTGGCGGTAGGACATCCCCTTGATTCGCCCGCCTTCAAGCCGGAACTGCAGGCTTACCTGAATCAACCCACGGTCGATGAAGTTGCCCCGGTAGGTGCCATCCAGATAATTACCCGGCGCCAAACCCAGCAGCATTCGGCCAAGGCGGTCATCGCCAGTGGCGGGCTGTGTGGCCGATTCTACGCTTTCAGCTGGTGCTGGTGCCGGGGCGCCGCCTTCAAGCACACCTATCCAATAATCCTCCAGCCGGGCAGCGGCCCGGGGGCTGTGGGGCCGGCCGTTGCCTTTATCGAGCCAGGCTGATGTTGCCTCTTTGCCGCACCAGCGGGTGAAGACCTCTTCCTCGGTGGGGTGATTCGGCAGGTACTCGGTGAGGTCGTACACCACACCGCTAATCACCTTCCAGCAGCTACCGGCATGATTGTGTTCCGCCACCTGATCGAGCCGGAAAACCGTCTCACCATTGGCGTTCTCAGCGGTACCGCCTGCTGTCGGTTCGGGGTTGCCCTGAACCAGGTTAACCACCACCAATGTCAGCACCACGCTGACAAAGGCAACAAATCCTGTATAGGCAATTCGGTTGCTGGTCATAGGAAATCAAACGCCTCCGTGTGAATGCGATGGGCAGGCACGCCTTCGTGCCTGAGCAGGGTTTGCAGGTGGTTGATCATACCCGGCGGCCCGCACAGGTAGATGTCCCGTTCGGCGAAATCCGGGCAGCGCTCGGCCAGATAATCCCGGGTGATTACGCCGTGTTCGTTCATGTAGTGTGTGTGAACCTCAAAGCCATCACAGGCCTCGGCAATGCGGACCAGCTCGTCCTGGTAATAGGCCCTTTCCGGCCGGTTGGCCAGATAGAACAAACAGGCATCCGGCGCCTGAACCGCACTGTTCCCAACCCTGTCCCGCGCGCCAGAGACAAACGGCGTGATGCCGATACCGCCGGCCAACCACAACTGCTTGCGCGGTTCACCGGGCAGGCCAGCACCCTTCTGCGCCAAAGCCTCATTCTCAAAAAAGGTTCCGTAAGGGCCTTCGATGCGCACCTCTGCCCCCGGCTTGATATCAAGCAATGCCCGGGTGGCATCGCCGACGGCTTTAATGCCGATTTTTAGTTCATCATCCCCGGAGCCCGAGGCGATGGTGTAAGGGTGTTCTTCCCTGTACCCGGCCACCAGGGAAGAGTCCATCGGTGTCAGGTACACAAACTGCCCGGCCTGCCAGCGAATCCCCTTACCCTTCGGGCGCAGGCGCAGCTCCACCACATCCCGGGCAAGTTTGTCGGTGCCTTCTACCACATAGGGTTTCCTGGCCAGACGGGGTGACAATAACTTACGCCAGGCGATGGCCGCCAAAGCCAGGGCCGAGAGCAACCACCAGACCCAGGCTGTAGCTGAAAGCATCAGGGTATGCACCAACGCCAACACCAGTGCCGGCGCCGACAGCAGATGCAGGCGTTTCCAGTTTTGATAGTGCAGGATGCCAAAGAAACCGAGCGTGGGGGCGATGAAAACCAACATGGTGAGTAAGGCGGCCCAGCCAACCCAGACCTCCCAATGACTCAGGGGCGGGAACAGCGTGGCAACACTGGTGCCAAGAGACATCGGCAAGGTGGCCAGTGCCAACAACAGCACATGGACCATCACCAGCATAAAGGCCGAGAACCCCAGCCAGCGGTGAATGGTCCATAGCCGCACCAAGCCGCCAAACCAGGGATCCATACCGGGAACACGGGCCGACAGTATACCCGCCAGCAGAAACGCTGACAGGGCAAACACCCCGGCCAGCTCCGCCAGCGAATACAGCCAGCCCTGGCTGCCCCAGGGCAACGCCGGAGCAACAACTACGACAGGCAGTAAAAAGAGCCCCAGCAACAACAGATCGCCAGGGTATTTTCTAAGGGTCATAAACGCTCCATGTCAGTGAGCTATTTAACGTCCTCTCTGGCCCTGCGCCTGGTGCTCCAGCATTTGCTCCATCATCATCTGCATATGCTCCATGCGCTGTTCCATCATTTCCATTCGCTGTTCCGGCTCCATACCCGCGCCACCCGAACGAGGCCCTTTGCCGCCGGACTGACCTTTCGGCTGGTTACCCATGCCCTGGCCACCGCCCATCTGGCCCTGGTGCTGGCCCATCATTCCCTGGCCCTGCCCCATCATGCCACCACGCATCATCTGCATGTGCTGCTGCATGGACTCCATGTGCTTCTCACGAATACGCTGGCGCTCCGCATCCGACTTGGCGTTGCGCATTTCCTGCATCATTTCCTGCATCTGCGACATGTTCTGTTGCATCTGTTCCTGGTTCATCATGCCACCCCGCGGCATTTGCCCGGAGTTGCCCTGGGCAAACACCAGAAGGGGTGCGGAAACGAGGACGGAACATGCGATTAACCTTGTAAACCGGTTCATGACATTCTCCTTTTCATCACAGTTGATGAGTGTCTACTACAGTTAAGACCATAAAACTGAATCGAACCTGAAATAGCGGCCAAACCTACAACCTCTCTTGGCAAGAATTGACGCAGGTCATCGGTGCGCAAGGCCCCTTCGTTTCCAGAGGTAAAACAGCACCGGAATCACCAGCAATGCCAGCAGCATAGCACTGACCATTCCACCCACCATCGGGGCTGCGATGCGCCCCATCACTTCCGAGCCCGTCCCGGTGCCGAACATGATGGGTAACAGCCCAATGATGATGGAACTTCCGGTCATCATGATCGGCCGAACCCGCAACCCGGCACCATGCAGAACGGCATGCCGGAGAGTTTCACGCCTGGGCTCAAGACCTTTTTGCTCGCAACTCTCAAGCATGGACTGGTAAGACTGGTTAAGGTACACCAGCATGATGACCCCGATCTCTACGGCAACCCCCGCCAGGGCAATGAATCCCACTCCAACGGCAACCGAAAAGTTGTAACCCAATAGATACATAAACCAGACTGCGCCCACCAGAGCAAACGGCAGTGTGCCCAGGATCATCGCCACCTCAGCAATGCGGCGGAAGCTCATAAACAACAGGATGACAATGATCGCCAGGGTCAGCGGGACCACATAGGTCAGCCTTTCCTTGGCCCGGAGCATGTATTCATATTGGCCGGACCAGGCCACGGAGTAGCCTGCCGGCAGCTGCAGTTCATCATTTACAACCGCCATGGCCTGCTCTACGTAGCTGCCCACATCAACACCCTCGATGTCCACAAAGGTCCAGCCATTAAGCCGGGCATTCTCACTTTTTATTGCTGGAGGGCCGTCCTCAATCCGAATGTCGGCCACATCCGCCAAGGCAATGCGTTGGCCGGACGGCGTCACGATCGGCAGCTGCCGGAGCTTTTCGGGGGAGTCACGGTAATCCTGAGGATAACGCACATTGATAGGGTATCTTTCCAGCCCCTCGATGGTTTGAGACACGTTAATTCCGCCCACGGCTGAAGCGATCACTTGCTGAACATCGGCAATGTTGAGGCCATACCTCGCCGCCCGTAATCGGTCGATATCAGCCTGAACATAACGGCCACCGGCAACGCGCTCCGAATACACAGATGCCGTACCGGGAACCTCCGAAAGAATGGCTTCCAGTTGCTTGCCCACTGCCTCGATCGTTGCCAGCTCAGGCCCGGCCACCTTGATGCCAACCGGCGTTTTTATCCCGGTCGCCAGCATATCAATCCGGGTAATGATTGGCATCACCCAGGCGTTGGTAACGCCGGGAAATTGGATAAGGGCGTTCAATTCCTGCTTCAGTTTTTCGGTGGTCATCCCCTCACGCCACTGGTCGCGTGGTTTGAGTTGAATAAACGTTTCAATCATCGTCAACGGGGCAGGATCTGTCGCGGTCTCTGCCCGGCCAACCTTGCCAAACACCGTTTCCACTTCCGGTAGCGAGGCAATCAATCGATCGGTCTGTTGCAGCAACTCCCGAGCCTTGCCGATGGAAATGCCCGGGTAGGTGGTTGGCATGTACATCAGGTCACCCTCATCCAGAGGCGGGATGAATTCGCTGCCTATCCTGGAGGCAGGCCACAGCCCTACCGCCAGAATCAGAACCACCACTACCAGGGTTGTTGAGGGATACTTAAGAACACCCTTCAGCATTGGCAAGTAGCCCGACACCAATAACCGGTTTACAGGATTTCGGTGCTCCGACAGCACCTTGCCACGAATGAAGTAACCCATGAGCACCGGCACCAGCGTGACCGCCAGAGCGGCACTGGCCGCCATGGCATAGGTTTTGGTATAGGCCAGCGGCGAGAACATGCGGCCCTCCTGGGCTTCCAGCACAAACACCGGCACAAAGCTGACGGTAATAATCAACAATGAGAAAAACAGCGCCGGCCCCACCTCGGCCGACGCCTTCGCCACCACTTGCCAGCGATTTTCCCTGGTCAGCGGTGTACGCTCCATGTGTTTGTGCATGTTCTCGATCATCACGATGGCACCGTCAATCATGGTGCCTATGGCAATGGCGATGCCACCCAACGACATGATGTTGGCATTGATGCCCTGCCAGTACATCACGATGAAGGCTGTCAGAATGCCGACTGGCAGGCTGATCATCACCACCAGCGAAGACCGCACGTGGAACAGGAAGATCACGCACACCAGCCCGACAACGAGAAGTTCTTCCAGCAATTTGTTCCAGAGGTTGGTCACAGCGCGATCGATCAAACCGGAGCGGTCATACACCGTGACCACTTCGACACCGTCCGGCAGACTCCCCTGCAAAGCCTCCAGTTTGGCTTTCACACCCCGTATAGTCTCCTGGGCGTTTTCACCAAAACGCATCACTATAACGCCGCCAACCGTTTCGCCCTCGCCATTCAACTCGGCAATGCCCCTGCGCATCTGTGGCCCCACTTCAACGCTGGCAACATCCTTTAACAAAACGGGGGTGCCGTTGTCGTCGAGTCCCAGTGGAATCGAGAGCAAATCTTCCCGGGACTGGATATAGCCCGAGGCCCGCACCATGTACTCGGCCTCTGCCATTTCAATGACAGAGGCCCCCACTTCCTGATTGCCGCGCTTTATGGCGGTTTCAATATGGGACAGCGGAATCCCCAGGGTACGCAGCTTTTCCGGGCTCACCTGTACCTGGTATTGCTTGACCATGCCACCCACAGTGGCCACTTCCGAAACGCCGGGTACCGTCTGCAGCTCATACTTCAGGAACCAGTCCTGAAGGCTTCGGAGCTGGCTCAGGTCGTGCTGCCCGGTGCGGTCTACCAACGCGTACAGGTACACCCAGCCCACACCGGTAGCGTCAGGCCCCAATTGCGGCCGGGCCTGCTCCGGCAGATTCGGCGCCACCTGCGACAGGTATTCGAGCACCCGAGAGCGGGCCCAGTACATATCGGTGTTTTCGTCAAAGATCACATAAACGTAGGAGTCACCGAAGAACGAATAGCCTCGAACGGTTTGCGCCCCCGGCACCGACAGCATGGCGGTGGTCAGCGGGTAAGTAACCTGGTCCTCTACCACCTGAGGCGCCTGTCCCGGATAGCTGGTTTTAATGATGACCTGGACATCCGACAGGTCCGGCAGTGCATCCACTGGCGTGTTCTTCAGGGAGTACAGTCCCAGACCGGTCAGCAGCAGTGCTGCCATGACGACCAGAAAACGGTTACGAACCGACCAGTAAATCAGCGACGCGATCATCAGTGGCCCCCTTCATGCTGCATACCATGGGCACTGTGATCCATCTCCGTCGGTCGGGGCGACATACGCAGAAAGTCAGAGGTTTTGCTGGATTCCGAATCGATCAGAAACTGCGCGGAGGTGACCACCGTGTCGCCGGGCCTTACCCCTTGCAGAATTTCCACATACTCCTCACCTACCCGCCCAACATGGACGTTAACCGATTTGAACGCTCCTTTTTCCAGGGCCAGCACCAGGCGGTCACTCTGGCCGGTGCGGATCACCGCCTCACGGGGCACGAGCATGCGCCGGTCGCCACGCTCTCCCTGTATGTTCAGCCGGGCAAACATACCCGGGCGCAAAGTGCCGTCAGTGTTTGTGAAACGCAGTCTGACCCGGGCCGTGCGAGTTGTTGTGTTGATCTCCGGATAGACATAATCCACCTGCCCTCGCCACTGGCGGTCAGGCATATAGTCCAGTGTCATCACTACCCGATCGCCGGGCTTAACTGCGGCAATCTGGCTCTCGAACAACTCGCCCAGAACCCAGACCTCGTCCAGAGAGGCAATGGTCACCACCTGGTTGCCGGGTTTGATGAACATCCCTTCGCGCACATTGAGACTCTCGATAACCCCGGTCGCCGGTGCGTAGACGGTCAGGGTACGGCGCACTTCGCGGGTATCCTTCAGGCTCCGTACCAGGCTGGTTGGAACATTCAGCGCCAATAGACGCTGCTCTGCAGCACGGACCAGATTCTCGTTGCCCCGGTTCAACGCCAGAACCAGTTCCTCCTGAGCGTTAACCAGGGTGGGCGAATACAACGAGTACAAGGCCTTGCCCTGTTCAACCGGCTCCCCCTCCGCCTTCACATACAGCGCCTCAACCCAGCCCTCAACACGGGGATGCACATGGGCCATGGCGTCCTCGTTATACTGCACGTGCCCGACGGTGGTGATGTTTAGTGGCAGGCGCCCCTGGATAACCGTGCCGGTCCTCACACCCAGATTATTGGTTACCGCGGGCGATATCCGGACGGTGCCCGCTGAGTCATCCGCAGCCCCGTCGTCCGCATAAACCGGTACAAGGTCCATCCCCATGGGCGACTTGCCCGGTTTATCCCTTCTGAAATCCGGGTCCATGGGGGCCACCCAGTAAAGCGGCTCACGGGCCTGTGAATGTGCAGGATCCAAGGTGTGGTCCATGCTTGCGCCAGCCGCCAGCCACCAGCTAAAGCCGGCACCGGCGAAACCGCCCAGCACGAGAAAACCCAGAGGGCGAATGAAATTGGCCATAGTTGTCAGTCCTGATAACGAGTCGATGAAAAGAGGGGGGCGTTATCCGCGCCGGCGGTGACGTAATTGAAGCTGGCTTGCGACCTGGCACGCTCGGCCACCATCTGAAACAGCTCGATGCGGGCATTGAGCTCGGCAATACGCGCGCGCACGGCTTCGGCAAAATCACCATCGTCAGAGTTGTAAGCACTCAGGGCGGCTTCGGCCTGCTGCTCCATCTGAGGCAGCAGGGTTTCCCGGTAACGTGTAATGCGTTCATCCAGGCGCTCGATGCGCGCCACTGCACTGCGGGCTAACGCCTGCAACTGGCGCAGCTGCAGCATACGCTCGGTTTTAACGGTCTCTGCCCGGGCCACGGAGGCTTTGAGGTTCCGGTCTTGGCGGTTACTGGTGAATAGTGGGAGATCAACGCTGATACCGACGGAGAAAAGATCCGCCCGGTCCTGGCCGTTAGGAGCCTTGTCGCGGTATCCATATTGCGCAGACAGTGACCACTCCGGTTTGTAGGCCTGTTTCGCCAGGTCAACCTCCAGAGTCCGCACCTCAATCAGTTCATCCGTGGCACGAATCATCGGGTGGTCGATCGCCAGCACGCTATCGACCTTCGGACTGCCGTTCGCAGACAGTGCTGTCAAATACGGCGGTATGGTGTCGTCAACAGACAGGAGGTCGGCACGGATTCCAGCTTTTTCGTCAACCCATGCTCCCACCCACTCCGCCAGCGCCTCACGGCTGGAACTGAGCTCTGCTGACAGCGCAGTTAGCCGGTCATCCAGCCGGGTCAGCTCAACGGATGCGCGAATCACGTCCTGCTGCCGGGCGCTCATTGTGGCCGAGCGGTAGCCAGCCTGGGCAACGTCTTCCAACTGCTCGAACAGGCTACGGCTGCTCTCGATCAGCTGCACACTTTGCTGAGCGCGCCAGACATCCAGCCACAGGTGGGTGACTGTTTCGGTCACCTTGAGTTCGCGATTGTCTCGCTGGCGAGGTTGTATTGATGCCATCTGCAGCACCCTGGTTTTGGCAATCCGGCGGCTGTCCCCCCGGGGAAAGCGTTGGGTAATGCCAACGGTGGCCTGTGTCATTGCCTCTTGCCCGAGGTCGAAGGTGTCTGTTGGCAGGTTTGCCAGACCGAGCGTCAAGCGGGGATCAGGCAGCGAGCCCTGCGCCACCGCTTCTTCCCTGAGGGCCTGTTCCTGATAAACGCTGCCTTGCAGCCAGGGATCATTTCGTATGGCGATTTCAATGGCCGACGTCAGGCCCAGCTCCTGCTGGGCCGCTGCGGGCAAGGCTGAGATGGCCAGCATCGTGGCCATGCCCAGTTTTGGAAGGTGTCTGAGATAACGCAAAGTGAATTCTCCGCAAAAGGCTGTTATGCGGAGAATGCTAGAGGGGCAACCTGAACTGTGACTGAAAGATTTATCCTAAATAATGGATTTTTGATCTCGCTCAAAACAATCAGACATGTGCTCTGATCTGGCCATTGAAATTACATTAAACCAACGCCGAATCGTTTCATTACGAGTGCCAGGGAAACAAAACAGATCATGGTCAGCACGGCACTGACCGCCAGCGACAACCAGAATCCCAAACGGGGTAACAGGAACGGAAACAACAGAAACATCGGCAAGGTGGGCAGCACATACCAGAAGGTGTACCAGGCATGGTTGGCAATCTTGTCTGCCGGCTGATGCTCAACATACATCCAGACCATCGCGAGCACAGTCACCATGGGCAGCGCTGCAATCAGTGCGCCGAGTTTGTCGCTACGCTTGGCCACTTCCGAAATCAGCACCACCAGGGCGGCGGTGATGGCGTATTTGGTTATGAGCCATGTCATTGCATTTATCTCCTTATTGCCCGCCGAGAGGCCGAATCGCCAGAACCAAACTACCGCGACAGTGAACATTTTTCACATTTAATTTCCAATCAGGAAAGCGGGCAAGGTATGGTCTTCGACCGTCGAATCAAACCGCGCAAACAAAAAGGTAATTCACAGGAGTCACTATGCGCTCAACCTTACTTGCTGATCGCAAGCATGTGCTCAGAGCTTCCCGCGCATACCGTCTGTTCTGGATTTTTATGACCCTCGGACTGTTAGGCATGAGCGCCGATGTGCTCGCCCATGCCGTCGCCGAAGGCGATAAAGGTTATATCCAGGAGATCACCGGGGTTAACCTGATTGCCTTCATGTATCTGGGCGCCAAGCACATGGTCACCGGCTACGACCACCTGCTGTTCCTGCTGGGCGTCATCTTCTTCCTCTACCAGATGAAGCACATCGCGATCTACGTGAGCCTGTTTGCGGTGGGCCACTCCACCACAATGCTGCTGGGGGTGTATTTCAACATTGGCATCAACAGCTACATCATTGATGCCATTATCGGGCTGTCCATCGTGTACAAGGCCCTGGACAACCTCGGTGCCTATCAACGGTGGTTTGGTTTCCAGCCCAACACCAAGGCCGCCACCCTGATCTTCGGGTTCTTCCACGGCTTTGGCCTGTCTTCAAAGATCATCGAATACGACATCTCGCCGGACGGCCTGGTGCCAAACCTGCTGGCGTTTAACGTCGGGGTGGAAATTGGCCAGCTCATCGCCCTGACCATGATCCTGATTGCCATCAGCTTCTGGCGCAAAACCGACGGCTTTTTCCGCCACGCCTACACCACCAATGTAGCCATGATGAGCGCGGGCTTCCTGCTCTTCGGTTATCAGCTCACCGGTTATTTTGTCGCCTAATTCTGGAGATTCGTTATGTACAACACCGATAGACCAAACCGTGAAGAACTACCCTCCACCGCCAAACTGATTCGATCCACCATCATCGCCGCTATCGTTGCACTGGTGCTGCTGGTGACGGTGGTTATGCCTGCCGAGTATGCTCTGGACCCGACCGGTGCCGGCCGGGTTCTGGGCCTGACCGAAATGGGCGAGATCAAGCAACAGCTGGCCGAAGAAGCGGCCGCCGATGCCGCCGCGCAAATGGTAGCAGTACAAACCCAGACCGAAGCACCGGCGCCAGCATCGGTTGAGCCCGCCGCCACTGCCGAAGCAGCTCCGGAAGCTGAGCCTGCGCCGGAAGAGCCTGCTCCAGCCACCACCAACGAAACCGAATGGAAAGATGAGGTTCGTTTTGTGCTGACGCCGGGCCAGGGTACGGAGTTCAAGCTCACCATGAATGAGGGCGCCATCGCCTGGTTTTCCTGGGAATCCGAAGGTGGCCCCGTTAACTTTGACACCCATGGCGATGGTGGTGGCCAGTCCATCTCTTACGAAAAGGGCCGGGGCGTTCCGGAGGATGAAGGCGAGCTTGAGGCCGCCTTTACCGGCAACCATGGCTGGTTCTTTCGGAACCGCAACAACAACGATGTGACCGTGGTACTGCGCACCGGCGGTGATTACGGTGAACTGAAGAAAATGCTGTAAAAGTACGCACCACTGCGACAGCCTCAGGGACGAGGCACAAATAAACGATATTGAATAATGTAATCAAGGAAAAGGGCTAATGAGTGAAGTTTCTTTCAGGGAAGCGCTGATAGTCTGGATTAGGATTGGTCTTCTCAGCTTCGGCGGCCCGGCAGGGCAGATCGCGTTAATGCACCGGATTATTGTAGACGAGAAGAAGTGGCTGGATGAGTCTCGATTTCTACACGCCCTGAACTATTGCATGCTGTTACCCGGGCCTGAGGCTCAGCAACTTGCCACCTACATCGGATGGCTAATGCATGGTGTGAGGGGCGGGGTTATTGCAGGCCTGCTGTTTATCATTCCTGGGGCCCTGGCAATTTTCCTTTTGTCCTGGGCGTATGTCACCATCGGTGACCTGACTCTTGTTGAAGGTGTTTTTTTCGGCCTGAAAGCGGCGGTGCTCGCGATTGTTGTTCAGGCCCTGATACGAATCGGCAAACGAACACTCAAGGGCACTTTGAGGCCGTTCCTCGCCGTTGCCGGTTTTCTGGCTTTGTTTGTTTTCAGCGTACCGTTTCCGATCGTGGTTCTGACGGCGGGCATTGCGGGCTACCTGGTAGCCCGTAGACTTGGGCCGGACAATACGGAGGCCAATCATTCGTTGGTCAGCACAGAAACCGTTGTACGCCCCGGCACCCGGCGTGCAGCCCTAACCTGCCTGGTACTTTGGGCACTGACCGTGTTTGGGTTGCTGGCCGCCCTGGGCTACGGCCATGTGTATTCGCAGATTGCCGTGTTTTTCTCAAAGATGGCAACAGTCACCTTTGGCGGCGCCTACGCGGTGCTGTCTTACGTGGCCCAGCAAGGGGTTGAGAACTATCAGTGGCTACAGCCCGGTGAAATGCTGGAAGGCCTCGGCCTGGCGGAGACGACGCCAGGGCCCCTTATTCTGGTCACACAGTTCGTTGGATTTCTCGCAGCCTACCGCGATGCTGCCGGCGAGTCTGCGCTCCTCTTCGCCTCTATTGGCGCCCTGCTGACCACATGGGTGACGTTTCTGCCCTGCTTTCTGTGGATCTTTGCCGGTGCGCCCTACGTGGAGAAACTACGCGCAAACCAAGCCATTTCTTCCGCCCTTGGGGCCGTCACTGCCGTCGTCGTTGGAGTGATTGCCAACCTGGCACTTTGGTTTGCGATCAGCGCACTGTTCGCCGAGCAATACGCCCTAACAGGATTTGGTGTCGACATGCACCTGCCCTATCTTGCCAGTGTGGACATTCCAATGCTGGTGCTGTCTGCCGTGGCGTTTGTCTGCGCCTTCAAATTCAGGATGGGCGTCATTGCCCTGGTGGGCACATTAGCCGGTCTTGGGGCAATCTGGATGTGGGTGGAAAGCTTGTGCTAGTACTATGTCCTTCAACAAAAAATCAGCGCAAGACGGCCCAACCTATCCGGGACACCATCTGTTGAGCTTTCGGCGAAAAGCCGAGCCCCAATCAACCAAATCACGTCCCAACCAATAAGAATATTATATTTATTTTATTATTTCAGCCTCATTTCAGAATGCAATGATTAGATATAAGCACCAACCAAACAGGAGGTGTAATCATGAGAGCATTATTTGCTTTTTCAGTAGCATTTATTTTTTCGGCATCTGCACTCGCAGGCAACATATCAGACAATAAAGATATGACGACCAGATACAGCGAAGTGGTGGACAGTAAGTCCGTTAAAAACATTCTTCAGAACGCCGAAATGCAGCGCTTACACAGGGACATGACCCACTACGCCATGTCCGAAACAGGCATGGAGGCTCGCCTGAGAATGATGAGCAAAGAGGGTCGAGCCTACCATAACGCACTGGAAAAAAAGCAAAAAAAAGCCGCAAAATAAACCATGCGGCAACGTTAACTCGCGGAGACGCAGGCACTGGCCAGCTCAAATATTGAGCAGCCATCGCCCCAATCACAAGCGAGTTAACCATACAAACCTGAACCTGACCTGAATTAGCAAGTCAGCTCATAGCAAGAGAGGCCGAAATTATGAAAAACTTAATTCTTATTACTGCAATCACAACTTTGTTTTCAACCATGGCCACGGCCGGAGGTTTGGCTGACCGAATCAATGAGGAGCGCAGTTACCCCAACAAAACTGACTATACTGAAAGCATGTATATGAACTGTATGCATGAGAAGAAATGCCGTGACATGACAGAAAAACATCAAGTAAACCGAGACCAATCAAGAAAGGTAAACCACGAAAAAAACAATTCAAAGAGACAACCTGCTAATTCCACTCATCACTGAAGACATTCCACAATAATTACCTTAAAACATAGCCGGCAATCTTGCGAGAAGATTACCGGCTATTGATAACATGGCCGCATATTAATTAGTCAGAAAAACCATTGTACCTCCATTAGCCCAACCGGCTCTGATCTCCCATATTCGCTCTCCTCGTCACCACCGAACAGCTGGGCTCCTGCGGTGAGGTATACTTCCCGCCTGAACGGAAGCGTCCAAGTGGAACGTGGGTAAAGAACCCAACTGGCATCATCTGTATTACGAATAGCCACCACCTGATACAGCCAGAACGGATTGATCTCCTGCCATATCAGCAGGCCTGTGTAGTGCTGCCCGGTATAGATCGGGCGCGGGGACACCAGCCTCAGAAGGTCGGGATTTCCCGGCGGCAACGGCTGGCCATTGTAGAAATACTCCAGTCCCAGGTTTAAACCGTTGCGGAACGACCAATTCAGATCCACCACGCCCTGCCAGTAACTCTCGCCGGCCTTAGGCTCACTCCATACGATTTCCGTGCGCCAACCCGTGCCGACCACCGAGCCGCTACCACTGACCCCCGCCCTGGCAGCATCCGCGAACTCGCCTATCATCACTCCGGCATCGACACCTGCCACAAAACGTTTTGCCCTCGCCGCCGTACTGGCATCGCTGGCACTGTGTTGTGGTGCGTGCACGACACTGATCCGCCCCGTTGCCCCCCAAGCGCTGTCCCATAACAGCGCGTCCACGCCAATACGTTCATCAGGCTCTAGCTGCAGAGGGCTGACAGAATTGAGAACGTCCATGGGGTTCCATATCAGGGCGGTCGACCAATTCACCTGTTGGCGACCAAACCGGAAATCGCCAACCGGCGAGCGCCACTGAATGGTGCCACGGTAAAGCTGATGGCGTACCAACACATCTCCCGATTCATACACCTTGCCCTGAACGTCCCAGTAGCGTGGATCGGGAGCTTCCCTTAGCAGGGCAAACTCCGGGCTGTCCAGGAAACTGCCGGTCAACATTTCCAGGTCGTAGGCTACATTTACAACCCAGTCCTGATATCGGTAGCGGGGCTCAATACGTAGGCGGGTAACGTTCAAGAAGTAGTGATTGTCGTCAACCAGTGAGCGGGAGCCGGCGCCGAGGTTCTTGAGTGATCCCGCATGGCTGAACTCCGCCTGTGCGTTTGAAGCGAGTACCAACCAAGCCATCGTTACCAGCATCTGTGACGTATGCTTAACCATGCCGGATGGCCTCCACCGGGTCCAGCCGTGAGGCCCTCCACGCCGGATACAGCGCCACCAGCACCGAGCACAGAAATAGCAGCATGCTGGGCAGCCAGACATGATCGAACATCAGCACCGGATAGATCCGATCAGTGATTCCCGGGATGGCTTCCAGAGCGCCGCTGATTGAGGACAGATCAATGCCGGTATTGCCAAGCCAGACGACAAGCAGTCCACCAACCACTGTTCCTGCCTGCATTCCCAGTATTGCCAGAAAGAATGCCTCAAACAGAATTGTCAGCTGTAGCTGGCCCCCTCTGGTGCCCAATGCCAGCATCACGCCAAGTTCCGGGGTACGCTCCATCACCGACATCACCATGGTGTTCATGACACCAATAGCTACGACTAAAAAGACCACCGAGAGAATGAGGTAGAAATTGACCTGGCTCATTTGCACCATCTGCACAACCACCGGGAGCAAAGTTTCCCAATCATGGGCCACCAGTCCATCGCGGGTCAGAACGGTCGACTGGTCGAGTGTTTGCGCCAGGCCGACACTTTGTGTGCGGTCAGAAAGCCTTAGTACGATCCGTGAGACATCGTCTTCCAACAGGCCAGTCAGGCGGCGGGCTGCGTTAATATCAACAAAGACATACTCGGTGTCGAACAAGTCACTGCCAGTGCGATAAATACCGCGAATCAGCTGTGCACTGGAGACAAGATCTCCGCCAGCCTGCTGGGCCGTAATGACCAGCTTGTCCCCCAGACGGGCACCTAACTCCTCGGCCAACTTCTGGCCAATCACAATTCCCGTCTCCCCGGATTCCACGTAAGTGCCCTGTACCATATATCCGGACAGCTCCGTAACCGCCCTTTCCAGTTCCGGGGCAACACCTGCCAGTTCCACCGGTCGGCTCTTTCCGGGGTTGGCCACCATGGCACGCAACAACACTCTCGGTGCGGCAGCCTCAACCTCGGGGCGCTGCAACAACTGCTGTAACAGTGCGTTGCCGTTATTGATACGCAAGATGGGCGACAGATCGACATCGTGCCCCTTCTTCATCACCTGCACATGCCCGCTAAGCTGCTGTGTCGAGTTGTGGATCATCTGCTCGAAGAAACCATCGGCAAAGGCATACAGAAACAGATAAGCGGCCAGCCCAAACGCGGTGGCGGAGGCCGTGATAACGGACCGTCGAGGATTTCTGAAAACCGAGCGCAATGCCATTTGCGCGAATACCACCAGTCGATGATCAGACGTCACCTGCCAGTGGAGCCGGCGGATTCGGTTGATCATGGTGCGGTGTGTGCCCATTGCCTCCAACGGGTTGTTCCGGCTGGCCCTCCAGGCCGGGATGACCGCTGCCAGCAGAGCGACAGACAGTACCACAACGCCAATCACCACCAGACGCAGGAATTCGATCGTGGGATAGACGATACCGCTCAGCCCCGGCATGGTATCCATGGCCTTGATATAGGCACTGAAATCCAGCCCCTGAATACCGAAGTAGCCCGTCAGTGACAACCCCAAAGCCAGACCCAGCAGGTATCCCAGCCCCGCCAAAATGGCTGTTTCCAGAAGCACGAGCCAGACAATTTGGTTGCTGGAGGTACCCAGCGCCATCATCACACCGAATTCCCGGCCACGCTCCAGCACCGACATCAGGATGGTGTTGACAATACCAGCCGCCACCACCACAAACACCACGAAGATCACGATGTAGGCGACGGCGTCGTGAAACGCGACCATTTGAACCAGCGAAGGCAGCAATGTTGGCCAGCCCAGCACTTCCACGTTTCGGGCCTGGAGTTGATTCCGCACACCTGCAACAACCGCATCAAGCCGGTCGGAACTCTCTACTCGCGCCGCAATCTCGGTAAACCGCCCCTCAAACGCATATAGGGTCTGGGCCGATGCCAGGGGCACCTGTGCCACAAAGCCATCAATTCGCTTGATGCCGGTTTCGAAGATGCCCACCACCATGAACCGATCCGCACCGATGGAGCCGTCCGCCGCCTGAACCAACAGCACCAAGTCGTCTCCCGGAGAAAGACCAAGAGCACTGGCGGCATCCACACCCATAATGATCTCATTGTCCTCTTCCAGATAGCGGCCGCGGATAATCGACCGATCAAGACGAGTGACCGTTGGCTCGATTGCGCTGTCGACCCCCATAACCTGCAAGGCTCTGGACTGGTCGTCATGGCTGGCCAACGCATTGCCTGCCACCCTAGGTGTGATCGCTGCGACACCGGTTACGGCCGAGACCTCCCGGGTAAGATTCCAGCGTTCGGCCAAGGCGATGTTCATTTCCCGGTCGTCATGAAACCCGCGCTGATGCACTTTCAGGTCGCCGGTCACATAGCCGGTCATGTTGTTGATCATCTGGGCATTGATGCCGTCGATGAACGCCCACAGAAACACCAGCCCACCCACGCCGACCGCCACTGACAACAGGGTGATGCCAGTACGCCGACGATTGACCCGGAGATTGCCAAACGCCAGTCGCAGCCAGGCGATCACGGCCTGCGCTCCTCGCGCTCAATAGCGCCGTCCCGGAGATGGATCACCCGTTGAGCCCGCTCCATCACCATCGGATCGTGTGTGGAGAAAACAAAGGTAACCCCATGCTCGGAGTTCAGCCCTCGCATCAGATCAAGCAGCGCTGCACCGGTTGTGGAATCCAGGTTGGCAGTAGGTTCATCGGCCAGAACTATGGCGGGTTTGCTGACAATAGCCCTGGCCACCGCCACACGTTGCTGCTGCCCGCCGGAAAGCTCATGGGGAAGACGCTGCTCCATCCCCTGCAGCCCAACCTCCGCAAGAATTCGCTGAGCTTCGGCTCGTCGTTCCTTAAACGGAACGCCGCGAAGCATGAGTACATACTCCACATTTTCCTGAGCCGACAATACCCCAATCAGGTTGTACTCCTGGAAAACAAAGCCTATCTTCCACAACCGCAGAATGGTGCGCTTCTTCCGGCTGAGCCCGGTGATCTCCTCTCCCGCCACCTGGATATGCCCGCTATCCGGCTCATCCAGGGCGCCAATCTGGTTCAGCAGTGTGGTCTTGCCCGACCCCGACGGCCCAACCAGGGTTGTGAACTCACCTGGTTCAATGGCCACCGATACGTCATCCAGGGCTTTGACGGCGATGGAATCCTGCCGGTAGATCCGCGATACATTCTGCACATTGACGATGCTCATGGCGGGAACTCATTCCGGGTTGCGCAGACGGCGCAGTGAGAAAAGCGACTCATCCAAAGGAACATCGAACTCGATAGATTCGATTCTTATAACAGTGCGGGATTCGGGATTATTCGCATCAACCATGGTCCAAAGCGTGGGTATCCGGCGCCCGTCCATAATCTTGACCTGTTCATAGGTCAGCCGTTTCACGAGCTGGCCCCGCTCCCCGTAGTAGGCCACTGAGATGGGGATGGCATCTGCACGAACCTCAAATTCAAGCCGGCTCCAGACCACCGGTGCGTCGGCATTTGGCGCCGAAACAATCCGGTACACAGGTATTTCACCAGAGTTATCCACCCCGCCCAACTCATGGGCGTAGTCGTCAACGAACGAGCTTTCCTTGACAAGATCGTCGTTGCTGAAGTTAGAACCCATCCAGGGCTGTAACATCATAGAAGGCGGTATTTTGATGGTTCGGTCGACCTTAGGTAGGTAATTCCACATGGCATCGCCGATTCTTAACGAGCCAACCCCCGCCTCTTTTTTCGGCGAATGGATCCGGATCAACGTGCGTTCGGGCCGCTCCATCCAGGCCTCGAGTTGTAATTCCCGGGTCCAGTACTCGCTCTCGATACGCATCACATAATGACCGTGGTTACTTTCTGACCACAGGATCTGCTCCATGCCTTCAATCAGGGAAACCGCCGACGGTGTGCTTGCCGGAACATGAGCGGCTAGCAAAGAGAGCAAAAGAAAACAGGAACCCCTGAGAAGAATCACAGATCGTCCATCCGTCCTATTTGCCGAGCCAGTCGCATCGACTCATTCGTCTCCATCTCCAACAGTCCTTCCAGCAACTCACGGGCTTTCGCGATTTCGGCTTTTCCCAAAAGATTTTTGTATAGGCTCATGACCTGCGCATGGAAATCCATAACCTCACGGTATATTCCCTGGAAATCCAGCTTGGCATAGGGCTCGTCGCAAGTGCGATGGGTTTCTATCGGATTATGCTTCAGGTAGTCATAGACTCTTGTTTCCAGTGTGTTACTGGCACTCTGGCTCTCAAACTCATTCACAATTCTAGAAAGTTCCAACTCATGGGATGCAAGGTACTCCAGCAACGCTCTTGCCCTTTCCTCCTGATGCCGCGTGGCGCAGTGCCCCAGACACTGGGCCAGATGCTTGTGTAGGTCCCGGGTCCATTCGATCAATTCACCAAAGGTTTTGATATCCATGATGGCTTACTCTCCTTAAGTTGAACGCATGCCGTTGTGACGCAAATTCAGCGCCTTGGCCATGCTGCTATACCCGTTTTCGATAATCCCGGAATCTTGGGATAAAGCGCGGTGTATTAGCTGCATAGTCTCGCCACGCCTGCCCAAACATTGTCTCGATATCTTTCTCCTCATGAATAGACAGACGTGAGTACATCCAGAGCAACACAGGGAACATCGCCAGGGTAAGCAGCGTCGGCCATTGCAGTAGAAAGCCAAACATGATCAGTGCGAAACCAACGTATTGGGGGTGGCGAACCCAGGCATACAGTCCACTGGTGGCCAGCTTGCCCTCTTTCTGAGCGGTGTACAGTGTGCGCCAGCCGGCCGCGATCAGATAAAACCCACCCACAATGAAAGCGGTACTCAGCAAATGGAATGGCCCGAAGTGAGGAGAACCCTGCCACCCAAACAACATTTCCAGTAAATGCCCGCTGTCATGGGAAAACCAGTCAACATCCGGGTAGCTGCTTTGTAACCAGCCGGCCAGGAAATAAATGGTCAACGGGAAACCGTACATTTCAGTAAACAATGCGACCAAAAAAGCACTAAAGGCACCAAACGAGCGCCAGTCGCGCTTCGTTTGAGGCTTGAAAAAGCTGAACGCAAAAAAGATAAAAACAGCAGAGTTCAGGACAACGAGACTCCAGAGCCCGTAGTCAGTTGCTTCATTGCTCATGGTGATCTTCCTTTTTCGAACCGTGCTGATGTCCAGAATGATCTCCACCATGGCCGCCATGCATGAATATATGCATTAGCGGGCAAAGCAGAATAATCAACCACGGTAGCGCACCGAGAATATGAACCTTGTGTTCACCCCAAAGAAGCACCAACGCAATCACGCCGAAGAAAGAAAGGGTAATCCAATATCGACGGCTAAATTCCATAACGAATTCTCCTGAAGCTGTGACAAGCAATATTTACTCACCAACTCCTAAATCCAAGTGATAAGTCTAGGTAATCAAAGAAGCCTGAATTCAAACTGAACGATTCCGTCAGCTCGGAGAATGAGTTGATCTCAATCAATTCCTGGACGAACTTCGCGCACCCTCCCGCCTTCGCCCGGTGCTTTCATGACGATAATCAGACCAAATATTGTGATACTAATGCCGATGATTTCCACAACACTGAAGGTTTCCCCAAACCACAGTTGCCCGATAACAACACCTAAGGCCGGCGTAAGAAAGGTAAACGAATTGAGACTGTTCAAAGGAGCGCTTGCCAGCAGGGCATACCACAACACGACCATCAGTGCCGTAGCGGGAATGGACAGCACTAAGGCAGCGGTGGCAAACGACCAGGTCCAGTTAATGTCCATGCCTTCGCCCAGGATGACAGAAGCAAAACCCAGAAAAACTGAACCAATTACAAGCTGAATGCCCATTGACCAGTAGATATCATCGCTGCCGGCCTGGTATTTAAGCAGTACGTTTCCAATGGCAGTACCAACGGCGCCACCAAGAATATAAACCGATCCTATGAATCTGGAGTTACTTACTTCCATGTCAGGCGCTGCGAGCACCACAACACCGATAAAGCCAATGAGTAATCCGGCAAACAGACGCCCGCTCACAACTTCCCTGATGAAAAAATAGGACAACACAGCTGCAAAAAGTGGTTGTGCGTTTGCCAAAACGGTTGCAAGCCCGGGGCCCAATTCTCCGGCTCCGAGAAACATCCCGCCAAGCCCCATACCCGTGTAACTGAAGCCGATAGCCGTCAACAAAAAAAACCGTCGGGGGGAGTATCGGACGCGACCGCCCCTTGCAAGGGCGATCAGAACCAGGCAGATACCCGCCAGCAATGCCCGTAACGCCGCAAAAAGCAAGGGTGGCGCGTCTGGAAGACCCACCACGATAAAGGGAAAGCAGATTGCCCATAACACCGTGACAAGCAACATGCCGACAATTGATCGTATCGACATCAACTGACCCGACGCCAACCACGGTTCACCATGTTAGCGGCGCACTTTATCGTAACGCCGACGCAGCAACATCGAATTACCAATGACGGACAGCGAGCTGGCGGTCATTGCCACCACACCGATCATCGGGTGCAACAGGCCCGACGCGGCGATAGGAATAGCGGCGACGTTGTAGCCGCTGGCCCATATCAGGTTTTCAACGATCTTTTTGAAGGTGGCACGGGACAACACCATGGCGTCGACAACGCCCGACAGCTCCCCACGAACCAGAGTGACGTCCGCAGCTTCTATGGCCACGTCCGCACCGGCGCCTATAGCAATACCCACGTTTGCCTGTTTCAGCGCCGGGGCGTCGTTGATGCCGTCACCCACCATGGCGACGTGGTTGCCGTATTTTTCCTGAAGTTCCCGAATGGCGTCCACCTTGCCCTCGGGCAACACGCCGGCACGCACCTCATCAATACCGACTTCTTTGGCCACGGCGTTGGCGGCCCGCTCGTTGTCACCGGTAATCATGACGACGTGCAGCCCTTGCTCGTGCATGGCTTTGATCGCCGCGACGGATTCGTCCTTGAGCGTGTCGGCAACCGCGACAATGCCGCAGGCCTGACCGTCGCGGGCGACAATGACGGCGGTTCTGCCCTTGCCCTCCAGGTCCTGAAGCGCCTGGTCCAGGGCGTCCAGCCCTTGCACACCGCTTTCTTCCAATAGCAGACGGTTACCGATCAGCACCGTCTGACCCGCCACGGTTCCGGACACGCCCCGGGCACCGGTGGACCGGAAGTCAGATACATCACCGGGCTTTACGCCCCGCTCCCGGGCGCCGTCGACGATCGCTCGGGCGATGGGGTGTTCAGAGGCATTCTCTACCGCAGCCGCAAGCTCCAGCAGTTCGGTTTCCGTTATCCCCGAGGCGACGACGGTTTCCGTGAGTTTTGGCTCTCCCCGGGTAATTGTTCCGGTTTTATCCAACACCATGACCTTGATGTCCTTGAAGGTCTGGATAGCCTCTCCCGAGCGAATCAGGATGCCGCGCTCGGCACCAATACCTGACCCCACCATCAGGGCCGTTGGCGTTGCCAGTCCCAGGGCGCACGGGCAGGCAATCACCAACACCGCAATCGCCGCCAGGATCGCCAGCACCGGCGTCGCCGCCGCCGGATCTACCCAGGGCAGGAATCCGGCACCCCATTCAAGGATTGGGCGCAGGGTATCAGCGGCGAACAGCCAGGCCAGCAGGCTGCCCAGCGCAATAATAAGAACCAGCGGGACGAAGCGACCGGTCATGCGGTCGGCAAATTCCTGGATCGGCACCCTGGAGCCCTGGGCCTCGTCGATCAGCTTTACCACCTGTGCCAGGAAGGTATCACCACCAACGCGGGTTGCCTTCACCCTCAGGCGCCCCTCCTTGTTGATGGTCGCGCCGATAACGGTGTCGCCCGCACTTTTATAGACCGGGATCGACTCGCCCGTGGCGATGGATTCATCCAGGTGGCTCTCACCGTCCACGACCTCGCCGTCGGTAGGAACCTTGTCGCCGGGCCGAACAACCATGATGTCGCCAGGAGCCAGTTCTTTCACGGGAATTTCAATTTCCTCGCCGTCCCGCTCGACGCGAGCCGTCTTGGCCCCCAGGGTGAGCAACCGCCGAATCGCCTGGGAGGCTTTGCCCTTGGCTTTGGCCTCGAGATATCGGCCACCCAGGTGGAAGGTCATGATGGTGGCAGCCATCTCGATGAAGGAGGTCATCGGATAGACAAAGCCCACCAGGCCAATGATGAACGGTGGCAGGCTGCCCATGGATATCAGCACATCCATGTTGAAGGTGCCGTTCTTCAGGGAGCGCCAGGACGCCTTATGGGTAGCGGCACCGCCGAAGAGAAACACCACGGGGAATGCCAGCACGACGACAATCGCCAGATAGCCCGGGATGGGCTGCCAGAACATATGCGGCATCATCAGCAGCATGATCAGCGTGGTCGGTACCGCAGCAATCCAGAGCCTTCGCAAGGCAAGCTTGAGGTAAGCCTCCTCGACGGCTGAGTCTTCTTCCTGGTTGGTGTCTCCCTCCAGCGCAACAGCGGCAACGTCGTATCCGGCGCCCTCGATCAGCTTCTTCAGCTCCTGCTCTGCAGGACCCGCCGGGCCGACCACCACGCTTACGGTGTGGTTGGCGATATTGGTTGAAATGGTCTGCACGCCGTCGTGTCGCCCAAGTGTGCTTTTGATGATGCCTGCGCAGTGATCAGACCCCATCCCCGGAACAGTCACCTTGAACGTTCTGGTGCCAACCTCTCTGACGGAAGCCACATCGTAGCCAGCCCCCTCCACTGCCTTTCTTACAGCATCTCCGTCAGGGCCAGACGTGAAGGAGCGTACACTCACCCTGTGCCTGGCTATGTTGGTTTGAACATTACTGACTCCGTCCAGGCGACTGATCGTCTTGTTGATAATACCGGCGCAGTGGTCTGATCCCATTCCCGGCACAATCAACTCAAGTTCTCTTTGTCCCTGCGGTGCCTGATTTTTCGCCTTGTCCATCAAGACCTCCCTTCGCCGTCTTTGTTGCTTGGCCAGTCTCCAAACGCAATGATGTACAACAGAATCAGGTTCACTATCGGTATCAATATCAGGATACCCATCCACCCCGGATATCCCGTGCGCTGGCAAATGCGCCAGGCCGGAATGACAACAACGATGGCAATCACCAGCATCCACAGCCAATGCCCTGCCCACATGGTGTGGCCAAACATATTATCTTCCATCATGGTCCTGCCCTCCTCGTTGTATCCTGGTTATTAGTGGTTATGTTCATGAGGCTTCTCATGTCCCGATTGCCGGGAATTCTCAGACTTTTTCAGGAAGATCTGCTCGACTACCGCGATTGCAATCATGGTGACAACTGCCACGCCGATAACGAACGGATCGGTATTCAGTTTGACCCAGACAAAGCCTCCAAGGACGAGCAAATCCAGCAAAATGGCGATAGCTGGCACCCACGCTTTGGCCTGCACATCTTCGCGCAAATAGCGAAGTACGCCCCAATGGATGGCTATGTCCATGATCAGATAGAACACAATGCCCAGCGCCGCGATGCGGGAGAGGTCAAAGAATGCGGTCAGAATCAGCCCCAGAGCTACAGTGTAGACCAGTGTGTGCTTCTGGATGCTACCCGGCATGCCGAAATGCCGGTGAGGAACCAGTTTCATTTCCGTCAGCATCGCGAGCATCCGGGATACCGCGAAAATGCTGGCCAGAATACCTCCGGCGGTAGCCATCATGGCAATGGCAACGGTGAACCAGACAGCGTATTCCCCCAGTGCCGGGCGCGCGGCAGCGGCAAGGGAGTAGTCTCGCGTTTCGATAATTTCAGCCAATGACAGGTTGCTGGCGACAGCAAATCCGACCAGCGTGTAAATCACCACGCAGGCCGCAATGGAAATAACAATGGCGCGCCCCACGTTTCGCTTCGGGTCTTTAACTTCCGAGCCACTGTTGGTGATGGTGGTGAAACCCTTGAAAGCCAGAATCCCGAGCGCAGTAGCTCCCAGAAAATTACCAGCAGCTCCAGCGTCGCCCGGGCTCGAGAAATCGACCGAAATGCTGTCGGCAATCCACAAACCAACCAACCCAAAAATCAATATACCGCCGATTTTCAGGACCCCGATAAAGGAAGCCACGCCCTGAATCATCCGGTTGCCCTGAAGATTGACAAGAAATGCCACCAGAATCAGTGATACCCCAAAAATGGGAACCATTCGCCCGCTTTCATCGCCTCCGAAAAGCTGCATGGTGTAGGAGCCAAACGTGCGCGCGAGAAAGCTCTGGGCAATCACCATGGAAAAATACATCAGCAAGGCATTAAACGCGGTTGGCAGCCGATTGCCGTAGGCCTTGTGCAAGTACATGCCAATACCGCCCGCAGACGGCCAGGTATTGGAGATTTTAATATAGGAGTAGGCGCTGAAGCTGACAATCACCGCCGCTGCAAGGAACGCGAGCGGGAACAGAGCACCCGTCATTTGTGCCATTTGCCCGGTCAATGCAAAAATACCGGCGCCAATCATGACACCGGTACCCAGCATGACCGTACCCGCCAGCGTGAGGCTGCCTTTTTTGTAGCGAGTGACTCTGTCCTGTTCCTTGCTCATTTAGCCTCCGGTCACTTTTTCATCGGTGGCATTTTCGAACAGCAGACAGGTACATGCTTGGCATTGGCCCGGACGTTTTCATCTGTAAAACGATATCCAGCCAGTTTCCGGCGAGTCCACCACCCGGGCTTCAGGCCGCCGCCATGAGCCCCAATCAACTCAATCAACTCGTCAGTAGAGTAATGTGTGCCATCATAGGTGACATGCAACTGGTTGCCGGATTTGCGCTCGGCAAAATCGACGCCGGGGTTATTGTTGAGCTCTTGGATGAGCTCTTCCCACTGCCGCTCGCCAAGGCCTTGTACTGTCAGTTTCCTGTGCATCAGAAACTGTTCTTGACTGGTTGCTTTGTGTGTTTTTGTCATCGGGCTGCACCTCTACACCAGGTTAATTCCTTTTATTACAGCACCCCAACCTGAACTAAAACTGAAAAGAGACGAAGGATTTCGATGGAACTGACATACATCAAATAGTAGATGGAAAACGGGCTCCAGGAATTCCCGGAGCCCGTTAAAACGGTGATCAGAAGGCCAGTCTCGCCCCAACCACCGCGAACCAGTCTTCGGTACCTCCGCCACTGGCGCGAGCGAAATCGGCTGTGTCGCCGTATTTGCGCTCATGGACCACGCCCACATAAGGTGAGAAAGAGCGGTCGATCAGGTCGTAACTCAGCCTCAAGCCCATCTCGGTGGAGTTTATACCCTTACCCATGCCAATCTCCCGGTCTTCCGAGAACGCCAGCAAGGTTTCGAAGGTGGCAGAGACAATCCAGTAATTAGTGATCAGCAGCTCGTACTCAGCCTCAAAATCCACCGAGGCGTCGCCCTCATCACTGACATACAGGTTGGTATCGATCTCGAACCAGTACGGTGCCAGACCGGTCAGCCCGATCACACCGTAGACCCGGTCCGGGCCTTCCGGTGTATCGATGCGAATACCTGCCTTGGCATCCCAGAACTCACTGATCGGAGTCTGGGCCAGAAACTGGTTTTCCAGGGTTTCCCACGCGTTGTGGGCTTCCTCCCACTCCCCCGTGAACTGCCACCGGAATTTCAGCTCGTCACTGCCGTACCAGGCATCGGATTCAATCACCGCCAGCTTTTCATCGGAGTCGCTGTAGCGGTACTCGAATTTTTCGGCACTGACACCCCAGAACGCGTTAACGCTGTTCGCATCAATCGCCTCGTCTGCCAACACGACGGCAGGACCCATCAGTGTCAAAGCAGAAATCCGGGCGAGCCATGGGTTACACGTTCTCATGCGTCACCTCCCTTGGCCAGTGCATCGCCAGAGGCGACTTCTTCATCCGGGCCGCCCTCAACCACAATCTTGCGGAACATACCGGCCGCTGCGTGATAGGAGAGATGGCAATGGAACGCCCACTCACCCGGTGCATCCACCTCGGTTTCCATATACACCGTGGTCGCCGGCGCCACGCTGATCACGTGCTTGATCGGATTCCACTTACCGGCCCCGACATCCAGGATTGACCACATGCCGTGCAAGTGCATCGGGTGCGTCATCATGGTTTCGTTCACAAACTTGAACCGGACCCGCTCTCCGTATTGAAGCACCACTGGGTCAGCATCCTCATACTTCACGCCGTTGATGCTCCACTCGTAACGCTCCATGTTGCCGGTCAGGCGCATTTCGATTTCACGGGTCGGCTCACGCTCTTCATAGAGCGGGCTTTGAGCCCGGAGATCGGAGTAAGACAGAAACTTACCGCCATTACTGGCCGTTGGAAGCAAGCCACTGCCGCTGGCGTAGAAGGGGTCTTCCGGCATTCCAGCACCATGGGCCGAATGATCCATGCCACCCTGACTCATGGAGTCGTGGTTCATGGAACCGTGATCCATGCTGCCGTGGTTCATGCTGCCGTGGTTCATGTTGCTGTGATCCATCGCCCCATCGCTCATATTGCCATGGTCCATACCGCCATGATTCATCGAGCCGTGGTCCATATCGCCATGGTCCATGTGGCCGGCCATATCCGCCATGGTCAGCATCGGCGCTTTGCGCAGTTCCGGCACTTCAGCCACCATGCCCTCGCGGGGTGCCAGCGTGCCACGGGCATAGCCGGAACGGCCCATGGACTCGGCGAAGATGGTATAGGCCTGCTCATCACGGATGTGCACAATCACATCGTAGGTTTCTGCCACACCAATCCGGAACTCGTCCACATTCACCGGCTGGACGTTATTGCCATCGGCCTGGACCACCGTCATCTTCAAGCCAGGAATACGAATGTCGAAGTAGGTCATAGCGGAGGAGTTGATAAACCTCAGGCGCACCCGCTCACCGGGCTTGAACAGCCCCGTCCAGTTCTGCTCCGGCCCTTTGCCATTGATCAGTCCGGTGAAGCCCTGAACGTCTTCCACGTCGGCCTTCATCATGCGCATCTGGCCCCACATCCTGCGATCATGCAGGGTTGCCATGAAGCCTTGCTCACGGGATTCGGTAAAGAAATCCATCACCGTTTGCTGCTGGCGATTGTAGTAGTCGGGTGACGACTTCAGGTTGCGCATGATGCGATCACCGGAATGCGGGTGCTTGTCGGTCAGCTGCACCACGTACTCGCGGTCATACCGGAACGGCTCCCGACCTTCAGGCTCGATAATGATGGCCCCGTAGGCGCCATTCGGTTCCTGGAAACCGGAGTGGCTGTGGTACCAGTAGGTACCCGCCTGCACCACCGGGAATCGGTAGGTAAAGGTTTCACCCGGCTTGATGCCGGGAAAGCTGATGCCGGGCACACCGTCCTGCTCAAACGGCAGAATCAGGCCGTGCCAGTGTATCGAGGTGGTCTCTTTCAGGTTGTTGGTGACGTTGATCACCACGTCCTCGCCCTCTTTGAACCGGAGGGTCGGGCCGGGCGAACTGCCGTTGTAGCCAATGCCTTCCTTGACGAAATCGCCGGTATCAATCTTTACCCGGTCAACCGTCAGGTCATACTCCCCTGCCATACCGATGGCTGGCAAAAACAGCGCCAGGGTGACCGCTATCAGGCGTCTGGTCATGGTTCTACTCCTGTTACTGTTGGAACCTTACATCACCGTACATGCCTGCCTGGTAATGGCCGGGCACGTTGCAGGCGAACTCCAGGGTGGTGTCACCGGAAAAACGCCAGATCAGTTCACCGCTCTGGCCCGGCTCCAGCAGTACGCTGTTCGGATCGTCATGCTTCATGGTGTGTCCGTCCCCCATATCCATTTCCATCATCTGGTGGTTGATGGTTCCACCCTGGATAACCCCGTGCTCCACCATCATGACCATTTCTTGCTGATGGGCTTCGTGCATATCGGCAGTTCCGATATTGAACTCGTGGACCAACTGGCCGTGATTTTCCACCACGAAACGCACCACCTCACCTTTCTGAATGTCGATGGTTTCCGGCTCGTAGTAGTTGTCATACATAGCCACCGTGACGGTGCGAGTGGCTTCCGAAGCGTTTGCCGGTTCGCCAATGGCAGCGCCAGAGCCGTGTCCATGCCCGTGGCTGTGCCCATGGGCGCCGGCGCCAAAGGCGGTAGCAGAAAGTGACAAGGCGGCCGCCGCAGTGATGAACTTTGTTATTCTCATGGAAATGTCTCCTGTATTGTGACTGGTGAGGAATGCAGGCCCGGAGTGAGCAACATTCAAGTGCAGAGCGAACAGGCGATACCATGGCCCACCAACCTGAATTCTTTCTGAAAAAGCCGATTAATTGCTGTTCAGGCTGAATTCAGGCTACTGCGGCATAGTGCTTTGGGGTACAACAGGAACCGCTGCAATCGAGGCGAGTGAGATGAGATTACTGCTAGTAGAGGATGACCGCTTATTGGCTGATGGCCTTTCACGTCAGCTTGAAAAATCAGGCTTCAGTGTCGATATCGCAAGTACAGCGAAAGAGGCTGGCATTCTCGGCTCACAGGAGAGCTATCGCGTGTGTGTGCTGGATCTGGGCCTGCCAGATGGCAATGGTTTGACGGTGCTAAAACAATGGCGCGCTCACCACATCGATTTTCCGGTGCTGATTCTGACCGCCAGAGGCGATTGGCAAGATAAGGTTGACGGCCTTAAAGCAGGTGCCGATGACTACCTGGCCAAGCCGTTCCAGACGGAAGAGCTGGTCGCCCGCCTCAATGCAATCATCCGGCGCGGCGATGGGCGCGTGTCCTCTACCGTTAGAGCGGGCCGGTTTGAGCTGGATGAAAACCGACAGAGCCTGAAAATGCAGGATGGCACCGAACACTCGCTCACGGGTACCGAGTTCCGCCTGCTCCGATGCCTGATGAACCGCCCGGGGCATGTCTTTTCCAAAGACCAGCTCATGGAACAACTCTACAGCCTTAACGACAACCCGAGTGATAACGTCATCGAAGCCTACATCCGCCGATTGAGGAAACTGGTCGGCGCTGAAACCATTGCGACCCGGCGGGGCCAGGGATATCTGTTCAATGATGCCGATCACTAAACCCCTGTCCGTCAGGACCACCCTGCTGACGCTCCTGTTGCCATCAGGCATTGTGTTGATGGCACTGGCATGGATAGTCCATGGCTTGCTGTTGGACCGCATGTCGCGGGATTTCGTGGAGGGCAGATTGCACGACGAAGTTGCCTTCCTGGAGCTACAGGTGCGACAGTCCGGCGGCCAACTGGACACCCTCCAAACCGGGGACTATTTCGAAGAGGTGTTCCACCATGCGTTCGCGCTTCACTCCCCCACCGTAACCACGATTTCTCCCGAATCCTGGCGCCCCTTACTGGAACCACTCCTGGAGGCTAATCAGCAAGGTAGCATCCGGGTTCAGGGCTCCGGGGCGGCAGGTGCTCCATCAGACATCCTGGCTTATCGCCGGCAGATTACGGTTGATGGTGTGCCCTATGTCATCATCGTGTCAGAAGACATGGACGCGCTCCGATCCAGCCAGGCGGAGTTACATGCCTGGACGGCCATCGTATCGATTCTGCTCATTCTGTTACTGGTTGCCGTCATCTGGGTTGGTATCGCGCTTGCCCTGAGGCCAGTGGCCTCGCTGCAGTCTGCGCTGACACAACTGCAGGGCGGCACCATTTCACGCATTGATGTTCGGGCACCAGAAGAATTCCGGCCCCTGGTAAACCAACTGAACCAGCTGTTGGATTCGCTGGATCAGCGCCTGGAGCGCTCCCGGGACGCCCTGGCCAACCTCTCCCACAGTGTCAAAACCCCCATTGCTGCGGTCCGCCAAATACTTGAGGACGACAGCCGGCCACTGGATACGGCCTTAAGGGACGAAATGGCATGCCGGCTCAGCCACATCGACAAACAGCTTGAAACCGAGATGCGCCGGAGTCAGTTTGCCGGTCCGCAGGTCGGAAAAAGTGCGTTACCCGTCAAGCAGGCCAGGGATTTGTTGTGGATGTTGGGCCGCTTGCACCCCGAAAAATCGTTCGAGCTGACGACGGATTTAACAGACGAACACCGTTGGCCGGTTGAAGAGCACGACCTGAGTGAAGTGTTCGGCAACCTGCTCGACAATGCCGGCAAATGGGCAACTCACAGCATAGAGCTGTCACTCAGTGAGTCAGCGAACACCGTGAGGATGGTTGTGACGGATGATGGCCCGGGGGTCGCTGCAGCAAACCTGGATCACCTTGGCAGCCGAGGGCTCAGGCTGGATGAGCAAACACCCGGCCATGGCCTGGGGCTGGCCATTGTCCGGGATATCGTACAGCGCTATGGTGGCCGTATAAACTTCAGCGATGGCGCAAAAGGTGGCCTGCGCGTTGAGGTTGATCTGCCGCGTAAATCCTAGGGGGCTGAAATTGAAAATAGGTGAGCTATCAAAGACAGCAGGCCTGCCGGTAGAAACCATCCGCTACTATGAAAAGATCGGCCTGATGCCAGCGCCTGAGCGCAACGCCAGTGGCTATCGCCAGTACCGGTCTGACCACCGTGACCGCCTGTTGTTCATCAAACGCTGCCGCAATCTGGACATGACCCAGGACGAAATCCGGGAGCTGATCCAGCTTGCCAACCAACCAGAGGCAGACTGCTCAGAGGTAGACGCCTTGCTTGCCCGACATCTGAACCATGTGCGCGAGCGTCTCGCGGAACTGGCCCGGTTGGAGAAGACGCTGGAGCGATTACAAAAGGCCTGCTCCCGGGGGAGAAGCGTCAGCGAATGCGGGATTCTGGATGGTCTGAACTCAGAGATCGGGCAGCTTGAGGGTACCCATCACGCTAACCACGTTCCCGGCACCCACGGAAAATAATCTCGCCTGAAGCGTTGACCCTGTAGTAGCTTCAGGCTTTTAAATAGAGACAACCTGATTCAAAGGAGGTCTCTGATGGCATGCAGCTGTTCCGCACCGGAACCCCAAGGCCCGGCTCCGGGCTTTCGCAAAGCGCTCTGGATTGCCCTGTGGGTGAATCTCGCCATGTTCTTCGTGGAAGGCCTGGCAAGCCTTCAGTCTGGCTCCGTGGCACTCATGGCGGATGCCATCGACTTCTTCGGCGACAGCGCCAACTATCTGCTTTCCCTGACCGTTCTCAGCATGGGCATGCTCTGGCGTGGGCGGGCAGCTTTGGTCAAAGGATTAACCATGGCCACCTTTGGGCTAGTAGTCTGGGGCCGTGCCATCTGGGTGCTCCAGAGCGGCGTGACACCAGAGCCACTGACCATGGGGCTTGTCGGGTTGCTGGCCCTGGCGGCCAACGTGGGTGTGGCGGTTATGCTGTTCAAGTTCCGGGAAGGCGACTCTGATATGCGCTCAGTCTGGCTCTGCAGCCGCAACGATGCCATCGGCAATCTGGCGGTGATGGGCGCAGCACTGGGGGTGTTCGGCACTGGCTCCGCCTGGCCGGATCTGATTGTGGCGGGCATTATGGGCACCCTGGCCCTGACTGCCGGTATCAGCGTGGTCCGGCACGCCCGGTCTGACATCGCCAATGCCCGGGCCGCGAACCGGCTGGTCGCCCAAGAAAACTGAGTCGATCAGTAGGCCTGGAAGTCGGTCAGCCGATAGGAAAACTCATCATCAGCGATGAATGGGCTGTAGTCGACTTCCAGCGATGCCGGAAAGCCATAGTGCGGGTCATATTCCACCACCAGTTTGTCAGCACTGCCCCGGGCCTGCTCTACCAGGTCCAGCAGACCTTCGATGGTGAGCCTGCGCTCATCCAGAATGTCTGGGTGGTTGAGGGGTTGCTCCAGCCCCTCAATGTCGATCACCTTGCCCTCCCTGACCGTCACGCGCATCGGTTGCAGTAGGTCCGGTGGGCAGAAACAGGTTTGTTCGATGGTAACTTCATAGCCCATCACTCCCCGGGACTGCCAGAGCGCTTTTGCTTCCTCAATGCTGCCTGCAGGGCTGACGTCTTTGCCCGCACCCGCACAGCCCGCCAACAGCACGGATAGAATCACTGCGACAACGACTGGCTTCATGCCATCCTCCCGCGCTGGCGCCATTTCAGAGTACCGGCTGCTGCGGCCAGAATCAGCCAGCCAAGCCCCATGCTGCCACCACCGCTGCTGCCGCCGGAATCCACTGAGGCGTTATTACCTGTCTGGTCCGGGTCGGCACGAACGATTGTGCCGCCGTCGCCCGTTTGCTCACCGCCGCTATCCGGCTCTGATTCAGTGGCTGGTTCCACGGTAAATCGGCTCTCCAGCCGGTTATTCTCCGGGCGCACATCCAGCACCTCGCCGTTCAGGCTGATGAGGGCGACCCGCTGGGAAATCAACAGCTCCTCACCGGTGCCGGACACGCCCTGAATAACCAAAGCCATGTCGCTGGTGCCGGGAATAATGTCTTTGCAACGATACGTGCTTCCGTCCGTTTCACAGGCCGCGCCATCAATGGTCACCAGTTCAAACGCCGCACCGTCGCCCTCGATCTCGCCGGAGACTTCCAGCCAGTCCGCGGATTGGGAGGCTTGCTCGTAGGCCACTTCAAAGTAGGTAACAAAGTTCTCGGAGGCGGCCAAAGCCTCAGGATTCGATTCGCTCTCCGCCATAGATGCATCGGCCGGGAAATTGAAGCACTGCTCGAGGGAGGTGCGATTGTTGATGGTGGATATAAAGCTGGATTCTGAGCAGGAGGAAAAACTCGTAGCGTTCTTATTGGCCCAGGAACTCATGATAAAACCGTCGCTGCAGCTGTTCTTGTCACCATCATGATTGGAACCCAAGTTGTGCCCTAGCTCATGGGCAACCACCACAGCCGTCAGCACATTCGAGTCAAAGGCGTTAGTCACCCCGGTTCCATAGCCATGGGCGCTGCACAAGGTTCCGACCCAAGCGAGACCAGCCGTAGAGCCATCGAAGTCTCGGCCACTGATCAGGTGGAACAGTGCCCGGCGATTTTGCTGAAAAGGCAGGCTGCCATCGGCTACCTTGGCGCGAACATCATTCAGGAGATCATTGGCGCTGGTTGAGGTCGTGAACACTTCCGACTGCAGAAACGTCATACTCAGGGTATCCAGCCCGATACCCAGTTGCTCGAAATAGAACCCCTCTACCATGTTCAGAATACTGAGCGCGCGGTCCTGGTAATCGCCCGGGAACCGGTCCTGAAACTGCCGATCAAATGCCACTTCCAGCTCGAGCAGCAGGCAGGCACCCGCCACCCGGTTTTCACAGAGGCTGTCGTAACTGGCAGCCACCGCCTGCGCCATCATCGGCGACATGATCGAGTCCGGGGAGATTTCCGCCTCGGTGTGGGCGTGGTCCAGGCCGCACTGGGGAGCGCTCTGGAAGCTGAAGCTCTGGTTCGCCAGCTGGTTGCGGGCGGAGTCACCACCAACCGAATGCATTCGCCCGAAGACATAGGCCAGTCCCTCCCAGCCGCCGTCGAGGCGGGAGACCCGAACCCAGCTTTGCGGGTCTTCGGCCACCTGCCCCCGATAGTGATGCCCTTTGGTCTGCTGGGCCAGAGCCGAGGCCAGCCGCTCATTGCTGGTCAAGGCAACATCGTAGCTCTGGCCATCAATCCACAATTGCAGTGAATCGGTTGATTCTGCATTGGCCGGCAAGGCCATCAGCAGGAGCACCATGGTGGTCATCAAACGGAACTTACGTATCACGGGGAGAATCCCTTTCTGTTCAGACTTCAAGAATTCGCGCAAACTAGAGACAGTAGAACCGGGAGGCCAGCCAGTTACCGTAACGGTCTGTATTTATGAGGAGTGTGTCCCACTTGGGGTATCGAACGGTTAACAAGCCCGCACTGGCACTGATGGCGCTGCTGGCCATTCTGTTCCTGGTGCCGGCCAGCAGCCTTGAGTGGCAGCCAGACGTGGCTCATTCCGGCGAATGGTGGCGACTGGTCACCGGCCATCTGGCTCACTTGAACGGCTGGCACCTGGTGCTCAACCTTGCGGGGCTTGCCGTGGTGCTGGCCCTCTACCCGCGCTTTCTGCCACTGCTAACCCTGGCCATCGCCCTGATCTGGCTGGCAATTTTTATTTCCCTGGGGCTCCTCTTCCTGCTACCGGAGCAGCCCGGCTACCGGGGCTTTTCCGGCTGCCTGCACGGGCTGGCTGCGCTCCTTGCTGTCCGTAGTTTCAGGGAAGATCGGGTGTGGTCGGCCAGCATTCTTGTCTTGCTGGCCGGCAAACTGGTGATGGAGTCAGCCGGGCTGGGTCTGGCCGATACCGCCACCCTCATTGGCGGGCAAGTGGTCTGGCAGGCTCATGCGCTGGGTTTCGCTGGCGGGATAGTATTCGCTGGGCTTAGCCTGCTTACGCCCCGAACACCAGGGCAATCATCACCGGAATAAAACCGAGCGCAAACAGCGTACTGAGCAGGGTCGTACCGGCCGCCTGTCTTGGGGCTGCATCCAGTAAAGTCGCAATCACTACCGTGTTGGCGGCAATCGGAGTGATGGAAATCAGGAAAATGGCCTGGTGCACCGCCAGGTCGTAAATGCCCAGCACCTGGGCATCCAGCCACCAGAAGGCCAGCGCCAGCGCCGGCCAGCTGACGAACTTGCCAAAAAAGGCCAGGCCAGTGAACACCGGATTGCCGGCCAGGCCCCGGAAACTCATTATGCCCATGCCGATGATCATCATGCCCAGAACACTGTAGGCACCGCGCAGATTATCGAACAGCGGCACAAACGTCTCCGGAATCGACACCCCTGACAGATTCAATGCCACTGCCGCCGCAAACGCATACACCGACGGCAGTCTTGCCACGCGCACCAGGGCATCGCGAATGCTGTACTTGCCCCTTGCCGCCAGATAGAAGCCCACCGAATTCTCGAACAGCGTGGTGCCCAGCATGCACACGATATAGAGCGCCAGCCCCTGCTCTCCGAACAACAGCAAAGCCACGGGAATACCGAAGTAACCCGTGTTGCCGGTACCCACCGATAACGGGATAACGGATGCACTGCCATCAGTCAGTAGTTTGCGGGCAATGGCGAGGTGAATCAGGGCAATCAGGGTACAGAAACCGAATACCAGGGCGGGCAACAGAATGACCTGTGGCGTCAGCGGTGCTGCCATGACTCCTGAGAACACTACTGAGGGCGTCACGATGTAAAGCATGATCCCGGCAATATGTTTTCCACTGGCCTCCAGATAGCGCCCGGCAACCCAGCCCAGAGCAACGGTGACATACAGGGGAAGGAGTTTGATCAACAAAGCCAGCGCGGCCGCCATGGAGCCTCCGGGATACGTTTTACCTCAGGCGCAGCAGTTTACCACCTACCCATGAAGAGGTAACTCCCCGGCGCAATAGAGAAATTGGCCATCATCTTTGATAATCATCAATAGCATTACGAATACATCTTTATATCCTAGCAGGGCAGTCAGGTATTCCAACAAGCAAGGAGTGAGACCAATGGCCGAGCGCTTTACCAAAAGCATGGCCAGGAACATCTATCTGGGAGGAAGTGCTTTCTTCGTCCTGTTGTTCCTGGCCCTGACTTTTGACACACAGGTCCGGGCTATGCCCGAGCGGGATAACCGCGATCAGCTCACCGAAGAGGTGGTGCGCGGTAAACACATTTGGGAGAACAACAACTGCGTGGGTTGTCACTCCATCATGGGCGAAGGTGCCTATTTTGCTCCGGAACTGGCCAACGTGTTTGACCGCCGTGGCGCGGGAGACACCGAGGTCTTCAAGTCCTACATGCGGGCGTGGATGAACGCCATGCCTACCAACATCCCGGGCCGCCGCCAGATGCCGAACTTCAATCTGAGCGATGAAGATATCGATGCGCTGTCTGCCTTCCTGGAGTGGACATCCAAGATCGACGACAACAACTGGCCACCCAACATCGAAGGCTGAGGGAACAAGCATGAAATACGAATCGCAAAGGGTGTCCATGCCCTACTTCATCTTTGCCCTGATCCTGTTTGTCGGCCAGATTGTGTTCGGCCTGGTTCTGGGGCTTCAGTACGTCGTCGGTGATTTCCTGTTTCCGGAAATCCCCTTCAACGTGGCCAGGATGGTTCATACCAACCTGCTGATTGTCTGGCTGTTGTTCGGCTTCATGGGCGCCACCTACTACATGGTGCCGGAAGAAGCCCAAACTGAACTGCACAGCCCGTTGCTTGCCTGGATACTGTTCTGGGTGTTTGCCGCTGCCGGCACCCTGACCATTCTTGGCTACCTATTCGTGGACTATGCCCGCCTCGCTGAGCTGACCTTCAACGAATACTTCCCCACCATGGGGCGGGAGTTCCTGGAGCAGCCCACGCTCACCAAGATAGGCCTGCTGCTGGTCATCCTTGGCTTCCTCTATAACATCATCATGACGGCTCTCAAGGGCCGCAAAACCGTGGTCAATATCATCCTGATCACGGGGCTGATTGGCCTGGCCGTACTGTGGCTGTTCGCGTTCTACAACCCCAGCAACCTGGCCACCGACAAGTACTTCTGGTGGTTTGTCATTCACCTTTGGGTAGAGGGTGTGTGGGAACTGATCATGGGCGCCATCCTGGCCTATGTGCTGATCAAACTGACCGGTGTAGACCGTGAAGTGATCGAGAAGTGGCTGTACGTGATCGTTGCCATGGCGCTGATTACCGGCATCATCGGCACCGGCCACCACTTCTTCTGGATTGGGCCGCCTCCGTACTGGTTGTGGCTGGGTTCGGTGTTCTCGGCACTGGAACCGCTGCCGTTCTTCATGATGGTGGTGTTCGCCTTCAACATGATCAACCGTCGCCGCCGCAATCACCCGAACAAGGCCGCTATGCTCTGGGCCATGGGCACCACCGTGATGGCGTTCCTGGGCGCGGGCGTGTGGGGCTTCCTGCATACCCTGGCACCGGTGAACTACTTCACCCACGGCAGCCAGATTACTGCAGCCCACGGCCATATGGCCTTCTACGGCGCCTATGTGATGATCGTACTGACCATCATTTCCTACGCGGTGCCCATCATGCGTGGCCGCCCCTACGGCAACAGCAACACCGCGCAGGTGGTGGAAATGTGGGGCTTCTGGCTGATGACCATCTCCATGGTGTTCATCACCCTGTTCCTGACCGCCGCAGGCGTATTGCAGGTGTGGCTGCAACGCATCCCCGATAGCGGTGCTGCGCTGTCCTTCATGGCCGGCCAGGATCAGATTGCCCTGTTCTACTGGATGCGATTCGTCGCTGGCGCCTTCTTCATGGCGGGCCTGGTCGTGTACCTCGGCAGTTTCTTCATCAAGGGCCAGGCAAGCCCGGAAGAGGAAGTACGCGGTCCTGCGACGGCTGACGCCTGACCAAGGCTGATCGCCGGGGCCTTCCGGCCCCGGCATATCCCCCGAACCCCTGGACAACCCAAGTGCATGCGCAAACCGTCAATCCCAAAGACAACCTGCAGCAAAAGCGGCTGATCACCCGCACCGCCTTTTTCCTGCTGTTCCTGCTTGCGCCTGCCCTGAATATTTTCCGATACGATCTGACCGAAACCCGCTTTATTCTGCTGGGCTTTCCCCTGTCGTTTAACCTGAATCTTGATTGGGTGGCGCAAAGCACCCCGGCCGAAGTGGCTGGTCAGATCCTGTTCTGGTTTGTGCTGCCCATACTGACCCTGGTCCCCCTGGTACTCTGGATATCCCTGAAATGGGGGCGAATTTACTGCGGCTGGCTTTGCCCGCATTTCTCGGTGGTTGAAATCATCAACAAAAGGATGACAAGAATTACCGGCCGCCCGACCCTCTGGGAAGCTCTGAAAAAAGGCAACACCGGCAAAGCCCTGCACTGGGCGGGCCTGACTCTGGTGTGCGCCGCCATCGGCTTTTCCTGGGCTTTGGCCCTGCTGTCTTACCTGTTACCGCCTATCCCTTTGTACCTGGACCTGATAACCGGCCAACTAAGCCTGTACCCGGCTATCTTCCTGGCGGTTGCCACCGCCGTCTTCACCTTTGATTTTCTCTTCGCCCGGCACCTGTTCTGCAAATACGGCTGTGCTTTCGGGTTGATTCAAAGCATTGCCTGGATGGCCAACGGCAAAGGGCGGGTGGTGACTTTCGATACCGAAAGGGCCGCCGCCTGCCGGGACTGCACCAAGGCCTGCGATGAAGCCTGCCCCATGCGCCTGCCTACCCGCAGCCACAAGCGGGCCAAGTTTTCCTGCACCCAGTGCCTGCAATGTGTGAGCGCCTGCCGTGAGGTGCAAAAAGACAACCCGCAAGGTTCCCTGCTGACCTGGGAGCCCGGAACCCCTGGCAAACAAACCGTACTGATTCCGGTACGCCAGATACATTCCCCTCCGCGCCAAACCCGCGCCTGATTCAGGAGTCGATATGGAAGAGTGGGTCGGATTAAAGTGGCACGAATACGTAACCCGCCAGGCCATGGGCGAGTTCCCCGAACACACCGTGCACCTGAAAGACGAAGCACGCACCCTGGGCGTGCTGTTCCGCGCCATGGGCGGCGACCCGGCCCTGAGCCTGGTGACAGCCGAGCCCCGGCATTTCCAGATTCGCCGACGATTCGTGCAGAAACTGGCCGGCACCCACCGCAAGTTTGAACTGGCCTGGCGGGATGAAGAAAGCCTGCGCCTGCCGGAACAACTGGCCCTGTTTCCGTCCCGAAAGATCAACCGGGAACTGTACCTGTGGCTTGCGGCCCTGGCCTCACTCGGAGAAATCCATCACCACAGCTGGCTGCAGGGCAACCAGGCCATGGTTCAACAATTACTTGGCCAATGGCCGGGGCTGGAACCCATGTACCAGCGGCTGGTGCGCCACACCCTGCAATGGCGACCTCGCCCGGACACACTGCGCGGCAACGAAGCAGAGCGTGAAAACGCTATTCGCCAGGCGCTGATTCACCCCGGCAGCGTGACCGACCTGCCAGATGCCCTCACCGACCCCTGGCCAGTGGTGCTTTGGCTATACCCGATACTGGGTCGCGGCAAACTGAAAGGCCAGATCATTGGCGACGACAACACCCAGTCCAAATCCGGTGGCCTGGCCAAGAAACGCAAGCGCCGCCGGGCCGAACGGGTGGATGCCTTTGATAAAGACCAGGGCATCATGCTGTTCCGGCTTGAAAGCCTGTTCTCCTGGTCCGAGTTCATACCCGTGGACCGTGCCGGGGATGACAGCGAGGAAGACGACGCGGAGTCCGTGGCCGATGACATGGACATGATCTCCATTTCCATGGACCGCCGGGAAGCCTCATCCGCCATCAAGTTTGACCTGGACCTGCCGTCTGAGGAAAACGACGACCTGTTTCTGGGCCCGGGCATCCACCTGCCCGAGTGGGACTGGCGCCGTCAGGGTTTCCGGGAAAAATTCTGCTGCCTGCAACCCATGCTAAGCAGAGAAGCGGTGCCCTCACCCCTGCCGGAGCGCCTGAAAAACCCGGCGCAAACCCTGCGTCGGCAGTTCAGCGCCCTGAAACCCCTGCGGCAATGGGAGCGACGGCAACGGGAAGGCGAAGAGCTGGACCTGGATGCCTGCCTGGAGCGAGTAGTCCAGCAAAGACGAGGGGCCGGCGACATGGACCAGAAGCTGTTCCGCCAGTGCAAACAGAACCAGCGTGACCTGGCCTGCCTGGTACTGGCTGACATCTCGCTGTCGACCGACACCTACATCAACAACAATCAACGGGTGATCGACATCGCCCGGGATGGTCTGCAATTACTCAGTGAAGCCCTCACCGCCAGCCGCGACCCGTTTGCCCTGTTTGCGTTCTCCTCACGGCGCCGGGACCACATCCGCTTCCATCACATCAAAAGCTTCGATGAGCCCTACAACGACACCAGCCGCGGGCGCATACAAGCCCTGGAGCCCGGCTACTACACCCGAATGGGCGCAGCCATTCGCCAGTCCACCAAGCTACTCCGGGCGCGGCCAGAGCATCAGAAGATCCTGCTGTTGCTGACCGACGGCAAACCCAACGACCTGGACCTGTACGAAGGTCGATATGGCGTGGAAGACACCCGAATGGCCGTACAGGAAGCCCACAAAGCCGGCCTGACCCCGTTCTGCGTCACCATTGACGAAGAAGCCAACGAGTACCTGCCCTACGTATTCGGCAGCACCAACTACGTGGTCATCAAAGACCCGACCCAACTGCCCGCACAGCTGCCCAAGCTGTACCTGAACCTGACCCGATAACGGAGGATGTGATGGCTGACAGTCAGGCCGCCCGATCACCGCACCTGCCCGGCGACCTCGCCGTGTGGTTCTTCATCTTCGCGGAACTGGCCGTGTTCGGCATCCTGTTCATCGGCTACGGCGTCGCCCGCAGCCTCGACCCGGCCACCTTCGCCGCCGGCAAAGAAGCCCTGCACCCCTGGACCGGCCTGATCAACACCATCGGCCTGATCACCGCCAGCTACCTGGTGGCCCTGTCCGTTCATCGTCTGCGAGACCGCAAACCCGGCGTAACCGGGCTGCTGTGGGCCGGCATCGCCGCCTCCTGCATCTACACCTTCGGCAAACTCTGGGAATACGCCGACCTTTACAGCAACGGCTACAACCTGGGCACCGACACCTTCTTCATGTTCTATTTCTTCCTCACCTTCTTCCACTTCATGCACGTGGTTCTGGGCCAGATCGTCCTGGTGGTATTGGCGGTAAAAGTGAAAAAAGGCGAGTACAACGGCGACGACATGAATGGCATGGAATCCGGCGCATCCTACTGGCATATGGTCGACCTGGTTTGGCTGGTGCTGTTCCCCATGTTGTACGTATTGGCGTAAGGAGACCAAACCATGTTCGCGGTTTATATCATCCTGATGGTTTGCACGATGGCGCCAGTGATTGCCATGCAAATGGGGGCGGATATCACCGGTCTTATCTGGCTGGTCTTTGTGCTGGTGCTGGTTAAAGCGCTGTTACTGGTTGATCACTTTATGGAAATGAAACACGCACCCTTCGGCTGGCGATTGGCGTCGCAGGGCTGGGCGGTTGTGGTTGTTGCGGTGCTTGCGGGGATTCATTTTGTTGCCTGAGCTTTTGGGGTAAGCCACAGGCCGGTGGGATAGGCTTTCCAAAACACGCTGTGACTGCGCGGAATACCATGAAAATGTTGACAGGAGCGGCCGGGTAGGCCTTTCCAAAACTGTGCGGAGCCATGGATGGCGGAGCCCAAGCGCCACATGGATGTGCCGCAAGGAGCGTGTTTTGGAAAGGCCTACCCGGCTGCGACCCGCTCCAAACCTAGATCTTCACAACAGGCGCCGCGGAAAATAAGGCGGCTTATCACCAATAGCCTGCGCCAAAGCAATCATCCCCCAAAGTACAAACGCTGTGTGAAGAACGATGGCCCAGACGATGGCGAAGGTCCAGAAGCTGCCGGTATTGCCGTGTATCAACCAGGCAATCAGGACACCAGAGCTGATCAGCACGGCGCCCAGTATGGACATATAGACACCTGCCTTGCTGTGGGCCCGGCGTATCGGATTATCGTCTCCAGACTTCATCGCAATCGAAAGCAACACTAGAAAACCAATAACCGGCAACGCCAGCAAATTCAGCAGGTACCAGATCACCGGGGCCACCGCCCCCGGAGTTTCACTCTTCTGACTGGCCGAATAAGGCATACACCACCTCCATGAGTGCATTGACAGTCACCGCGTCGTCCGACAACGGCTCGATAAGACCAGCGAGGCAGGCTTCAACAGCCGGCACGCCGGAACGGATCAGATAGGCAGTGTGAATCAACAACCGGGTCGACGCCGCCTCTTCCAGATCGTGATCTTTCAGCTTGCGCAAAGACGCCGCCAGGCTCACCAGCTGCTTCGCCAGATCAGCGTCACAGCCGGCTTCTTCCTGCACAATCATCTGCTCGATTTCCGGTTTCGGATAATCAAAACTCATGGACACAAACCGCTGCCGGGTGCTCGGCTTCATGCCCTTGAGCAGGCTCTGGTAGCCCGGGTTGTAGGACACCACCAGCATGAATCCGGGCGCCGCCTGCAGCAGTTCGCCGGTGCGTTCGATAGGCAGCTCCCGGCGATCATCGGCCAGCGGGTGCAACACCACCGTGGTGTCCTTTCGGGCCTCCACCACTTCATCGAGGTAACAGATGCCACCTTCTCGTACCGCTCGGGTCAGGGGGCCATCCTGCCAGTAGGTGCCGTCCGGGCCGATCAGATGTCGGCCCACCAGGTCTGAGGCGGTGAGGTCGTCATGACAGGCGACGGTGTACACCGGCCGGCCCAGTTTTTCGGCCATGTAACGGACAAAGCGTGTTTTACCGCAGCCCGTCGGGCCTTTAATCAGAACCGGCAAGCCGTTATCGGCAGCGGCGCTGAACAGTTCCACTTCATTGCCTACTGGCTGGTAGAAAGTCATGGAGCACTATCCTTTTCTTGCGTGGATTCGGGTGGCACAAAACCGGACACCCATTCCGGGAATAACTGAAACACCTGCCTGTCATCGGATCTCCGTATCCGGGTCAGCGCCGCCAGGCATAGATCGAGCTGGCTAGCCGATCCCTCCAATGCTGTTTGATACCAGCCGGCACCCTCTACAGGTTGGCCTTGCCAGGTAACCGCCAACCCCTGCGATTCCAACAACCCCGACACAAACCCCAGTTCCGAAACCGCCGCATGGGTGTTGTTGTGTAGCAACAGGCCAAGGGCGGAACTGTAATCTGCCGCAAAATAACGCTGGCCCCGGGTGGGTGTGACACCCTGCCCTGCCAACGCCTGTAAAGCTGCGGTTCCGCCGACCGGATCGGCGCCCGCCACCAGGGACACATCCCGGCCCTGCAGCTCTGCCAGTGAGCGGACTCCCGACGTTTTCCGGGTTACCCACACCGGCACCGGGCTTTGCCCTATCGGGTTTACAGCCTTGAGGACCCGTTCACCCCCAACAGACTGTGCGGAGAAAACCAGCTCTGGGCGCAGGGCCCAATCCTCGAATTCTGCTCCCGGCGCGGGCTCGCCCAACTCAACGTTTATGCTTGCCTCGCACCCTTGCCGGTCGAGATATGCCTGCAAACGCTTTTGCGCCACGGTGTACGACGCCAACTCCGAATGCACTCGCAACTCCAGCGCTTCAGCGCCCAAAGCAGGTGCCACAGGCACAAAGCCGGCGGCGACCAACGCCGCGCACCAGCCCCATTGGAATTTACAGCCCCAGCGCATGGGCCCGACTGGTAAAGAAAATACCCGACGGCTTACGGGCCGGCAGGGTGGCCACTTCCTCCAGCGTGCGGGTGCTATAAACGGTTATCCGGTCGCTGTCCCGGGACGACACCCAGACTTCCTCACCACGGGGCGTGAACTCCATGTGCAGAACAGACTTTCCGGGTTCCAGGCTTCGAATGATCTCCCGTGTCTGGGCGTCAATCACCTGCACCACATCGTTATCCGGATGGGCAAAGCTGACCCAGATCTGGCGGTTGTCCGGGCTCGCCATCACAAACACTGGCTGACCTTGCACCGGAATGCGTTGCACCATGCTCCAGTCATCCATTGTCGCCACCAGCACTTCATGGCGACCAACCGCCGGCACAAACGCGTGGCCATCGGCGATGGCCCAGCCTTCCAGGTGGGGCATCTTGTACACCGGCAGGCGCTGTTCGCCCTTGCCATAATCCGGCAGAATGCTTCGCACGCCCTGCTCCGGTGCCCAAAGGTCCATCATGGACAAGCCGTCTTCACCAAACAGGCCGGCAATGTAGTAACGGCCATCGGGAGTGATCAAAGCATCGTAGGGTTGTTTGCCCGCCGGGTGGCGGGAGACGACCGGCGGCTGCGAAACCATATCCACCGTCCAGATTTCGCCGGCTTCAAACAAGCTGAAAACAAACTGATTGCCCGGTGCGTCCACCAACCCTACGGTTTTGGACTGGTCCTGCTCACCGCTGGCGTTGGTATAGGTTGCCGGCAGGGTCAGTACGTTCTCCAGGGTGCGGCTATCAAAAATGTTCACGCCGCCAGGTTCGTAATTAGACACCGCCACATAACGGCCATCCTGTGAAATGGCGCCGCCGATGCTGTTGCCAGACTGAATCACCCGGTTGACGATGGTCTGGGTCAGCAGGTCGACTTTGGTGAGCCCACCATCACGACCGAACACATAGCCATAACGGGCATCACGGGAATACACCACCGAGGCATGGGACAAATCACCCAAACCCTCAACCCGGCTGAGAATTTCGTACTCGGAATGGTCAATGACCAGAACGGAGCCTGTGGCCCGTTCAATGATCAGGCCCAGGTCACCAGTGCCCCGCAGATTGTCCGCCGGTGCGGTGGCCACAGACTGGCAACCGGTCAGCACGGCCAACATCAGCAGCGGGAGCGTTAAACGAAACAATGCTTTCATGGCAGTTCCTTGGTTAGTGACGAAGGGGCGGTTTCGCGCTTCGTCAGTCACTCAGTAAAGCACCGGACTTCAGCTGCTCGCTGATCCAGTCAATCTCATCATCCGTTAGCAGGGCCTTCCACGGCGGCATAGCCGTGCCGGGTACCCCTTCGCGGATGATGGCTGCAATCGCGGCTTCTGGCAGCATGGCCAGATCGTCCGGGCGCAATGGTGGCCCCAGGCCTCCGCGCATGGTCAGGCCGTGGCAGGAACCGCAATCCTGAATCACAAAATTGGCTAGCACTTGCTGTTCTGCCGGCTGCCCGGCAAGCACGGGTAGCGCTGAAGTCATAAACATCACGAGCACTGAGCGCTTCACCTTTGATGGCCACAAGATACTCATTTCACCGCCTCCCCTGCCTGAGATTCCATGCTGAGGAACACCCAACTTCTTAACCTTGATATTGATTAAATTTTTCCTTCCCGGCCAGAGATCTTTGGGCATACCCACCTAGGGGTACTCTCTTGAAAAGATGTAAACCCGTGACATTAATCAATGTTCAGAAACACCAACAGGAGAAACCTAGTAAGCACTCTTGAACACCAAGGAGAGAACCTGATGAGAGTGACCGACATGATGATCAAACCTCTGGCCTTTGCGGTGGCCATTACGTCTATGGGCGTGATGACGGCGCAGGCTCAGCCACACAAGAACGTTGATGAGTCCGCCGTAGCCTACGAAGGCACCCCAAGCTCAATTGATGCGGCGTCTGCCAAAGTGGTCCGCACCCCCGGCGCACCCGACCTGACCGATGAGGAGTTCGCCCGCGCAAAGCAGATCTACTTTGAGCGCTGCGCCGGCTGCCACGGTGTGCTGCGTAAGGGTGCGACCGGCAAGCCGTTGACCACCGATATCACCCAGGAACGGGGCATGGATTACCTGAAAGCCCTGATCAGCTTCGGCTCCCCGGCTGGCATGCCGAACTGGCTTACCTCCGGTGACTTCGACGAAGAAACCGTCGAGCTGATGGCCAAGTACATCATGCACGAGCCACCCCAGCCTCCCGAGTTCGGCCTGGCCGACATGAAGGCCACCTGGGAAGTGGTGATCCCGCCCGAGAAGCGCCCCACCAAGCAGATGAACAAGCTGAACCTGGAAAACCTGTTCAGCGTGACCCTGCGTGATGCCGGTGAGATTGCCCTGATCGATGGCGACACCCATGAAATCGCCAAGATTATCAAGACCGGTTATGCGGTACACATCTCCCGTATGGGTGCTTCAGGCCGCTATCTGTTCGTGATCGGCCGTGACGCCCTGGTGAACATGATCGACCTGTGGATGAAAGAGCCGGAAACCGTCGCCAAGATCAAGGTGGGCATGGAAGCACGCTCTGTTGAAACCTCCAAGTTCAAGGGCTGGGAAGACAAATACGCCATCGCCGGCACCTACTGGCCACCCCAGTTCGTGATCATGGACGGTGAAACCCTCGAGCCCAAGAAGATTGTGGGCACCCGGGGCATGACCGTGGGCGACCAGGAATACCATCCGGAACCCCGTGTTGCCGCTATCGTGGCCTCCCACGCGCATCCGGAATTCATTATCAACGTCAAGGAAACCGGCAAGATCCTGCTGGCCAACTACGAAGACCTGGACAACATGACCATCACCTCTATCGATGCAGCCAAGTACCTGCACGACGGAGGCTGGGACGCCAGCATGCGTTACTTCCTGACCGCCGCCAACAACTCCGACAAGATCGCCGTTGTGGATGCCCAGGACCGTAACCTGGAGGCCATCGTGGACGTTGGCAAGATCCCTCACCCGGGCCGTGGCGCCAACTTCATCGATCCAGAGCACGGCCCTGTTTGGGCGACGTCTCACCTGGGTGACCCGACCATTCAGTTGATCGGCACCGACCCGAAAAACCATCCAGACAAAGCCTGGAAAGTGGTTCGCACGGTCAACGGCCAGGGCGGTGGTTCCCTGTTCGTGAAAACCCATCCCAAGTCCAAGAACCTGTGGGTAGATACCGCCCTGCATCCGCTGGAAAGCATCAGCCAGAGCGTGGCGGTGTTTGACATCAACAACTTTGATGCCGGCTACGAAGTGCTGCCCATTGCCGAATGGGCAAATCTGGGTGAAGGACCAAAGCGGGTGGTTCAGCCTGAGTACAACGTGAAGGGTGACGAGGTGTGGTTCTCTGTCTGGAATACCCAGGACAAGAAATCCGCCATCGTGGTGGTGGATGACAAGACCCGCAAGCTGAAGAAAGTCATCGACGACGAACGCCTGGTCACACCAACCGGCAAGTTCAACGTCTACAACACCCAGCACGACGTGTACTGATCCCGGCCCCGGCCCGGAGGAGCTATCTGATGAGACTGGATATGGTAGACAGACAACTGATCGACAGGTACCAGCGTGACCTGCCCGTCAGTGAACGCCCCTACGAGGACATGGCCCGGGAACTGGGCCTGACCGAAGAAGAGGTTATCGAAAGACTGTCTGCCCTGCAGGAACAGCAGGTGCTCAGCCGGGTTGGACCGGTGTTTGAGCACAGCCAGGCGGGCGCCAGCCTGCTGGCTGCCGTGGCGGCACCCGATGAACAGATGGATCTGGTGGCCGCCCGGATCAACCGTGCCCCGGGGGTAAACCACAACTATGCCCGGGAGCACACCTACAATCTCTGGTTCGTGATGACAGCACCCAATGACGACATTCTGGAAGAGCGTCTGGACGAACTGGAACACCATTTGAAGCTACCCATGCTAAGACTTCCAATGGTTGAGGGTTATCACATTGATCTTGGCTTCGATATCGACTGGGAGGCGCTGCCATGAACCTGCCCGCCACCCGCCAGGATCAGAACTACCTGTTTGACACCCAGTCCATCAGCGCCTGGGGTTTACTGCGGCTCCGGGAGCAACTCGAAAACGGCCTGCCACTGACCCCAAGGCCTTATCTGGCCCTGGCAGAGCGTACCGGCCTGACCGAACAACAGGTCATGCAAGCGGTCAGCCAATGGCAGCAGCAGGGGCTGATCAAGCGCCTTGGCCTTGTGGTGAAGCACCGCACACTGGGCTATCGCGCAAATGCCATGGCCGTCTGGAACGTGCCGGATGATCGGGTATCCGAGCTGGGCAATGCCCTGGCCGCGTCACCGATAGTCACCCTGTGCTATCAGCGCCCACGGCGCCTGCCAGACTGGCCCTACAACCTGTTTTGCATGATTCACGGCATTGACCGAAACCGTGTTCAAAGCCAGCTCGAACAGCTTGTTCTCGAACACGGGCTGGAAGGCATCCCCCATGCCGTTCTGTTCAGTAACAAAGCCTACCTCCAGCGCGGAGGACGCTATGTCAGCGACCGCTGAGCAACACAGCCGTATCGAAGTCCCGGATTTCACACCGGTCGAGCGGGCGATCATCAACCGCCTGCAAACAGGGCTGCCGTTAACCAGAACGCCCTATAAAGATGTGGCCGAGGAAATCGGCATGACCGAACAGGACTTGCTGGACCACCTCAAGGCTCTGCTCGCCAACGGCACCCTGACCCGCTTCGGCCCCATGTTCCACGCCGGCGAAATGGGGGGCGGCCTGACCCTCGCCGCCATGCGCATTCCCGAACAGGACTTTGAGCGAGTAGCGGAGCAGGTAAACCGCTTCGACGAAGTGGCCCACAACTACCGGCGGGAGCATGAGCTGAATATGTGGTTTGTGCTGGCCACCGAAACTCCGGAAGCGATTGCCGACACCATCAGCCAGATTGAAGACCTCACCGGCTACCCGGTTTACAACATGCCCAAGGAGCAGGAGTTCCATGTCCACCTCCACTTCCCGATCTGATCACCAACTCTGTGACCGGGATCGGGAACTGATCCTGGCCACCCAGGGCGGTCTGCCTCTGGTGCCCGACCCCTGGGCCGAACTCGGGCACCAGCTCGCTATGCCCGCCGACGAAGTGCTTGCCCGATTCCAGCGTATGCAGGAAACCGGAATTATTCGCCGGGTGGCAGCCGTGCCAGACCATTACAAACTCGGATACCGTTTCAACGGTATGACCGTCTGGGATGTCCGCGACGAGGCCATTACTGAACTCGGTGAGAAAGTGGGCGAGTTGCCGTTTGTCAGCCACTGCTACCGGCGCCCCAGACACCTGCCTTACTGGAGCTATAACCTGTTCGCCATGGTCCACGGCACCAGCCGGGATGAAGTGGAAAACAAGGCTCAGCAGATTCGGGAACTACTTGGCGAAAGCTGCTCGGGCCACACCATTCTCTACAGCTCCGCCATCCTGAAGAAAACCGGATTGCGGCTGAGGAAATAGGGAGCAACACCATGTTTCGCATGACCCGCTACATCAAGAGCCTGATGAACCCGGCACCGGTGCGCCCGCTGCCCAAGCCCAGTGGCCCGGTGGTGATCTGGAACCTGATCCGCCGCTGCAACCTCACCTGCAAACACTGCTACTCGATCTCTGCCGATATCGATTTCAAGGGCGAGCTGAGCACCCGGGAAGTCTACGCCGTGATGGACGATCTCAAAGCGTTTGGGGTGCCTGTGCTGATTCTCTCTGGCGGTGAGCCCCTGATGCGCCCGGATATTTTCGACATCTCCCATCGCGCCAAGGAAATGGGGTTCTATGTGGGCCTGTCCACCAACGGCACCCTGATTACCGAAGACAACATTGGCAAGATCAAAGACGTGGGTTACGACTATGTGGGCATCAGCATCGATGGTCTGGAGGCCACCCACGACGAATTCCGCCAGAAAAAGGGTGCCTTCAGGGAATCCATGCACGCCGTGGCCCTGTGCAAGCAGGTTGGCATCAAGGTAGGCCTGCGCTTCACCCTGACCCAGGACAACTACCCGGAATTGCCGGCCATGCTGGAGATGCTCGACGAGCACCAGATCGACAAATTTTACCTGTCGCACCTGAACTACTCCGGCCGAGGCGGTCGCAACAAGAAGCGCGACGCCTGGTACGACATGACCCGCGACGCCATGAACCTGTTGTTCAACCATTGCCACGACGAACTCAAGCGGGGCATCGAGCGGGAATACGTCACCGGCAACAACGACGCCGATGGCCCCTTCCTGATCGAGTGGGCCAAGGAACACTACCCGGACCAGGTAGATGCCCTCACCCAGCGCCTGACCAACTGGGGTGGTAACTCCTCCGGCGTGAACATTTCCAACATCGACAACCTGGGCGTGGTCCACCCGGATACCTTCTGGTGGGACCACAACCTGGGCAATGTGCGCCAGACCCCGTTCTCAAAAATCTGGTCTGAAACCACCGACCCGCTGATGCAGGGCTTCCGCCAGCACCCGCGCCCGGTGAAGGGCCGCTGCGCAGACTGCAAATACCTGACTATCTGCAACGGCAACACCCGGGTACGGGCCTATAACGTGTCCGGCGACTACTGGGAGGAAGACCCCGGCTGCTACCTCACCAATGACGAAATTGGTGTGGTTGGAGACCTGCCACGAAGAGTGGCAGCCCCGATTGACGAAATCCCGGTTCACAACCTGTAAGGAACACGCCATGAACACACATCCACGGAAAAAGTGCCTGGTGGAATTCCAGCTGGCGGAACAACCCTTGCGGGCGGGCGAGGTCGCCATCGTCGGCGCCGGCCCCGGCGACCCGGGACTGCTGACCCTGCGGGCCCTGATGCTGATCCAGCAGGCAGATGCCATTGTCTACGACCGGCTGGTCTCACCCCAGATCATGGAACTGGTCAACCCCCGGGCCGAGCGCATCCACGTTGGCAAAGCCAGCGGCTGCCATTACGTGCCCCAGGAAGAAACCAACGAATTGCTGGTGCAACTGGCCATGAAACAGCGTCGGGTGGTTCGCCTGAAAGGCGGCGACCCCTACATCTTTGGCCGCGGCGGGGAAGAGGCCGAGTTCCTGGTGGAGAACGACATCGACTTCCAGGTTGTGCCCGGCATTACCTCGGCTGCTGGCTGTGCCTCCTACTGCGGCATACCCCTGACCCACCGGGACTATTCCCAGAGCGTGACCTTTGTCACCGGCCACCGCAAGGCGGACCAGAGCCTGGAACTGAACTGGCAGGTCTTGGCTGCGCCCGGCCAAACCCGGGTGTTCTACATGGGCCTGCACAATGCCCCCACCATTGTGCGGGAACTGACCGCCCATGGCTTATCCGGGCAGTGCCCCGTGGCTCTCGTTGAACGGGGCACCACGCCGCTTCAGCACATGACCGTCACCACCCTGGACGACCTGGTGGAGACCATTGCCCGGGAAGACTTCCAGCCACCCACGCTGATTATCGTAGGGGAAGTGGTGCAACTGGCCGAGAAACTGGCCCGCCCGGCACAGGCCGGCTGGAACAGCGCCCTGACTGGCCCGGCGGCAACCGTCGCCCGCAGGCCGGCCTGAACACGCCATTCTGATCAACCTGAACCGGGAGCAGTTGCTGGTGAACCTCAACAAAGCGCGCATTCAACGGAGCAAGGCACTGGTGCTCGCCACCGCCCTGATGACAGGCCATGCGATGGCCAGTGATACCGTAGACACAGACACCCTGTACCTGCAGCACTGCGCCGCCTGCCACGGCACCGACCGCCTCGGCGGCATGGGCCCGGCCCTGTTGCCGGATAATTTGTCCCGGCTCAGAAAAGCTGACGCCGAAAACGTCATTCGCAAGGGCCGGGCCGCCACCCAGATGATGGGCTATGAAACCGTCCTGAACGACCAGCAGATCACCGCTCTGACCGAGTTCATGTACCAGGCGCCGACACACCCGCTGAAATGGGGCGAAGCCGAAATCCGCGCCAGCCGGGAGGTTATCCACCCTGAAGGCGCCTTACCCGACGACCCGGTATTCGAAGCCGACCTGATGAACCTGTTCCTGGTGGTAGAAATCGGCGACCACCACGTCACCCTGCTGGATGGCGACAGCATGGAACCGATTCACCGCTTCCCCAGCCGCTTCGCCCTGCACGGCGGCCCCAAATACAGCCCGGATGGCCGCTATGTGTACTTTGGTTCACGGGATGGCTGGATCACCAAATACGACATCTACAACCTGAAAGTGGTGGCGGAAGTCCGCGCTGGCATCAACATGCGCAACATCGCCGTCTCGGCTGACGGTAACTACCTGATGGCCGCCAACTACCTTCCTCACACTCTGGTACTGTTTGATGCCGTCAATCTGGACATGCTGGATCTCATCCCCGTCGACAACGACGCCGGTGAAACCTCCCGGGTCAGCGCCGTCTACACCGCGCCACCACGCGGCAGCTTCATCGCCGCCCTGAAAGACATTCCGGAAGCGTGGGAAATCACCGTTGAAAACCGCAAGGCCAAAGTCCGCCGGATGACCACCGACACCCTGCTGGACGACTTCTTCTTCGACCCTGGCTACCAGCACCTCATCGGCGCCGCCCGCGACGGCAAACACGGCGTGGTGATCGATCTGAATACCGGTAAAACGACCGCCGAACTGCCACTACCGGGCATGCCCCACCTGGGCTCCGGCATCACCTGGGAACACGAAGGCCGCCGCGTAATGGCCACCCCCCACTTCCGGGCCGGCGCCATCTCCATCATCGACATGGACACCTGGGACGTGATCAAAACCCTGGACACCGAAGGCCCCGGTTTCTTCATGCGCAGCCATGAAAACTCCCGCTACGCCTGGGCCGACGTATTCTTCGGCCCCAACGCCGACAAGGTCCACATCATCGACAAACAAACCCTGGAAATCGTCAAAACCCTGCAACCGGAACCCGGCAAAGTCGCCGCCCACGTGGAATTCGACCGCCATGGTGAGAAACTACTACTAAGCATCTGGGACGACGACGGCGCCATCATTGTTTACGACGCCGACACGCTCGAAGAAGAAAAGCGCATTCCAATGAAAAAGCCGTCCGGTAAGTACAACGTGTGGAACAAGATTAATTACGAGGAGGGAACCAGCCACTAAGTGGCTCTCTAATTACCTAGCCTTCAAGATTGTGCCTTTGCCACAGGTGGGGAGGCTCTTTCCGAAACACGCTCCTTGCGGCACATCCATGTGTCGCTTGGGCTCCGCCATCCCTGGCTCCGCACAGTTTCGGAAAGAGCCTCCCCACCTGTGGCATCCAGCAGCGGCAATATACTTATCGATTTCGTCAAATAAGCTTAATAATATAAGTCATTTTGGATGTTTGTTTTATGGTAGGATAATTGACCTACGCCAATGTCGCGAAGGTTAGATTATGAACAGCAGTTTCAGGCCACCCATGGCCTCCGCACCCTGCTTGCTGGGGGATGAAACCAACGAGATAATCCGCTACGACGCAGCCCCGGCGGAAGTGGCCTTGTTAAATGGCCTGAGCCATGCGTTCGGGATCTGCCTGAATGAAAAACAGGACACCCCCGAAGCCCTGTTCCTCAGCGACCTGGCCCGCCTGTTCCACCAGAAACGCATCGACGCCGAAACACCACTGGAAAAACACGACCGCCCCTGGGCCAACGTTTACCTCATCCAGTACGGCATCCTCCGACTGTTCAGGGAATCCCCGACCGGCAAAGTGGCCATTCATCACTTCTTCACCGAAGGCGACCTGATCTGGCCGGTGTTCGGGCGCAGCCGCACCGTGCGCAATACCCTGTGCCTTACCAGCGTGCTGCCCGCCACCGTTTGGGTTGCCGATTTCGCGGCTTTCCGGTCAGCTATTCAGAGCCACGGCGACGGATTGTGGGCCAGATTTGCCCTGGTGCTCACAGAGGAAATGGCAGAGCTCACCAGCATGCGGGAATATCGCAAGCACACTATGTCTGCCAAAGAACGCTACGCCCTTCTGGTGGACGAATACCCGGAACTGATCAAACGGGTACCGGATAACCAGCTTGCCTCGTGGCTTGGTGTTGTACCCGCCACTTTCTCCCGACTGAAAACTGCAGCAAAGGCTTGAACCGGCCAATTTGAGACATCACGCACAAAGCTGCCCAATGACCGCCATGCCAAGGGCCGGAGACCCGTCAACGTGCAAATTATGCCATTCTGACGCGGCCCTTTGCTGATCAGGCCAATAAACCTCTCCGCCACATACGTAACATCCTGTTCCGTTCCGTAAACAAATACGAAAAGTCGTAACATGGGGTGTTGCACAATGAAGTTGCAGTCAAGCCGTCTGCCGGTTGCTTCGATAAAAGGATTACTGGCAAGTTCCATTGCCATCATGCTGGCCGGGTGCCTGAGCACAGGAGGTGAAGCCACCTCTAACGATGCCACAGGCGCCGGCAACGGTTCCGACGGTCAGGATGGGCGCGCGTTTTCCACAGTGAACGTGGCCTTCGACCCGGCGAACCAGGTTCTGCCGTTTCCCACCAACCTGCTGTTCGAAGCAGATGCCAGTGCGCCGAAAGACGGCACCATCAACGCGCCGGTAGCAGACCCGGAAGCCTCCTCTGCCGCACTGGTTCAAGGACTGAACGAGCTGGATGGCTTCTCCACCATCGCTCCCTGGCGCGTCGCCTTTACCGGTGATGTGGATGCGGCCAGCTTGCTGGCAGGCAATACAGTTCGCGTGTTCCGGATGACCACGGCCGCCAACACCTACCCGGAGCGGGTTCAACCCACCGCCGTCGACCGCGAGCTGGTACCGGAAACCGATTACCGTGTGCAGTACAACGCTGAAGCCCGCGAGCTGTTGATCGTTCCCACCCGCGCCCTGGAGAAAGGCACCAGCTATACCGCCGTCATTACCAAAGGCGTGCTGGACCCTGACGGCGCGTTGGTTGGCAGCCCGTTGCAATGGTCCATTGCCAAAGGCACTAACCTGCTGGACCAGTGCGACAGCCCGGACCGCTCCGACCCAGCCCTGTTGCAGTGCACCACCAACCCGGCCATCGCACCGTTGGTGGAGGACAGCCGTTTCGGCCTGAGCCGGGATGATCTGTTGCTGGGCTGGGGTGTGACCACGCAGCAACAGGACGACACCTTCCTGGCAGCCGCCCAGGCCATCAAGGACAACCAGCTTTCGATGCCCGGCAATGGCAGCACAACCTGCCAGACGGCCATCTGTTTTCTGACCATCGGCTCGCTACTAGGCCAGGATGCTCCGAAGGCTCCGGGCGACAAAGCCATCATCTACCCGGGAACTATCCAGCTGCCATCGTTTATCGCAACACCTGATAACGTGGATATCTGGGGCAACAGCCCGGCGACGGACGAGGTTGTACTTTCAACCAAGTGGACCTGTGAAGCTGGAAGCTGCAACTCGGACGATGCCCGCGGCCTAAGCAACGGTGGTGAAGCCCAGATGCCCCAACTGACAACCTGGAACACCGTTCCCGTGGTACTTGCCGTGCCAGACCCGAGCGCGTCCGGGGTGCCGGCGCGCCCTGCGGGTGGTTATCCGCTGGTGATTTTCCAACACGCCATCCAGCAGGACAGAACCAATGCCCTGGCCATTGCCTCCGAGCTTGCCCGGAAAGGATTCGCAGTGATTGCCATCGACATGCCCCTGCACGGACTGGTGCGCAACCAGTTACCGACCGACGACAGCCGGTTGGCCCTGCACGCGGCCAACCTGAACGACCAGCTCTATAACTCATCGCTGAACGCCGCAAGGGACATCATTCCCCTGAAAATCGAGCGCACCTATTATCTGGACCTCGTTGGCGGTGACGACGATACTTCCGATGGCATCATCGACGGCTCCGGCGCGCACTTCCTGAACCCGTCACAACCACTCACCCAGCGCGACACCTTGCGCCAGGGCGGCCTGGATCTGGTTTCGCTTGCCCATTACATTCGCAGTGGCCAGATGAGCCAGTGCGGTATGGCCGACGCCCTGTTCGGCGAGGCGGGTTTGCTGAAAACCTGCAATGCCAGCCGCTTTAACATCAATCTGTTCAATCACGTCAACTTCGACGAACTCCACTTCCTCGGCCATTCCGTGGGCAACATCGTTGCCGCACCCTTCCTGGCCCAGGACCCGGACATTCGTTCCGTTGCCATGCTGACCCCCACAGGCGGCATCATGGAAACCCTGGCGGCCTCTGACACCATCGGGCCACAACTGGCTTCAGGCTTGGCGGAATCCGGCGTGTTTCCGGGCACCGAGGACTACTTCCGATTCTTTGCGGTGGTGCAGGCCGCCATTGATTCGGTGGACCCGCTCAATCACGCACAGGCCATCGCCAACCCGGTGGATGCCAATGGAGAGAGTTTCGCCCGCCCGGTATATCTCTCGCAGGTAGTCGGCAATGATGGCAGCGAGGCCAGCCCGTCTGACCTGGTGTTGCCACCCTCGGTTGGCCAGAACGCACCGCTTGCCGGCAGCACCCCCCTGGCCAATGCCATGGGGCTGGAGTTCGTCCGCCAGGGCAACCTGAATAATGGCAAGGTTACCCCATCAACCCGGAGCGACGGCACCACGCCACAGGGCCTGCAAATTGCCGTGCCTTTCCGCTTCGGCGCGCATTCCTCGCCGCTGCTGCCAGACACCCTGGTAGACGACCCTCGCAGCGATGAACCCGATGCCACCGTGGCGCTGCCAAACGGAGAAGAAGTCCACTTTGAAATGCAGATGCAGGTGGCGGATTTCTTCAGTACCCCATCTGAACTCACCGTTATCGAAGAATTTATCGACGTTCGTCTGTGACCCGTTAACAGGACAGTATTATGTTTTCTGCAAACACTCCGCTGCGGGCATGGCTGCCCGTAGCCATCATGGCTGCTTCATCGACTGCACACGGCGCCGGTCTGGAGCTGACCCAGCACGGCACCAAGGAAACAGGCCATGGCTTTGCCGGCACTGCGGCCCTGCTGGAAGACGCTTCGGTGGTTGCCCACAACCCCGCAGGCCTGCTGCGCTTGAGCGGCACCCAGACCAGTCTGGGCGTCAGCGCCATCTACGCTGACCTGAACTACAACGTGCGCGTGCAGCGGGAAAAAATCGAGCTGCCCTACGGCCTGGATCCGACACCGGTCAGTGGTCCGGGCAACGCCACCAGTAAGGAAGTCTCCATCGCGCCCCACCTGTACCTGGCGCACCGGATCAGTGACGATGCTGCTGTGGGCGTCGGCATCTATGCACCCTTCGCCTCGGGCAGTGATTTCCCCGCAGGTTGGGCTGGGCGCTATCACTCCGAGGAAACTTCCCAGACTACGGTGAACATCAATCCGGTGTTCGCGTTCCGCGCTACCGACACGGTGACGGTTGGTTTTGGTGGTTTCATCCAGATGTACGACGCAAAACTCACCAACCAGATTGATACCGGTTATCTGGTAGCGGAAGCCCTGGTGGATCGGGTTCGGGAACAGGAAGGCGAAGCCGCGGCCCGCGCCACGGCGGAAGATGCCGTCGCCCGCATTGGCTCCCAGTTCGATATCGAGAACGACATTGAAATCGACAGCATGGCCTTCGGCCTGAGCTTTGGCCTGTTGTGGGAATACAGCGACCGGACCCGCTTCGGGCTGAATTACCGCAGCCGCACCGAGCACGTGGCCACCGGCCAGGCCACGCGTAAAGAAGTGTTTGACCCGGAGTTCCGGGAACGCCTGGTACAGACGGTTCAGGGCTTCGCCAACATCACCGAGGAGGATGCCCGGGATGCCGTTGCCTCCGCGTTCGATGAGCGTGGCGCCCTGGGCGGCGACCTGGAATCCACCATCACCCTGCCCGATGTACTGACGCTGAGCGCCTTCCATCAGTGGACCGATCGAATTGCGGTAATGGGCAGCGTCACCTACACCAACTGGAGTGTGTATGACGAACTGCGTTTATCGTACGTAGACACCTCTGCCCGGGGTGGCTCAGACATTACCGAAAGCGGTGACGATGTGCGCCGGCGAGATCTGGTTCAGCCTCTGGAATTTGAGGACAGTTACCGTTTCGGCGTTGGTGCAAGCTATGCCTGGGATGACCGCCTGACCCTCAGGACCGGCGCCAGCTTTGACCAGAGCCCCCTGCGCAACTCGGATTTCCGCACCCCGAGGGGGCCGGATAACGACCGCTACATCGTCGGCCTGGGGGCCAGCTATCAGTGGTGGGACAACCTGTCGGTTGATCTGGCCTACTCCTGGATTCGAATCACTGAGGGTGATGTAACCGCGGTGGAGAACCCGGCGGGCAGCAATCATCGGGCTATCGGCACCAGTGAAGGCACACTGCACAACCTGGCGGCCCAGGTGAACTATCGGTTCTGATCGCGCCGCAAAAAAAACGCCAGAAACAACAAGGGCAGAGGTCACCTCCTGCCCTTGTTCGCGTTTAACGAATCACAAATCCGTCAATCAGCCATGCAGCTTTACTGCCAGCTCCGCCACATGCTTGCCCTGATAGCGGGCAATGTTGAGTTCTTTTTCACTGGGCTGGCGTGAACCATCACCACCAGCAATGGTGGAGGCGCCATAGGGCGTGCCGCCATTAACTTCGGAGATATCGAAGAAGTCCGGAATGCCGTAACCAAGAGGCACGATCACCATGCCGTGGTGCGCCAGCGTAGTCCAGAAGGAGCTGATCGTGTGCTCCTGCCCGCCACCGGTGCCGGTTGAGGTAAACACACTCGCCACTTTTCCGTGCAGCTTGCCTTCGGCCCACAAGCCGCCGGTCTGGTCCAGGAAGGTGCGCATCTGGCCGGCCATATTACCGAACCGGGTCGGGGTGCCGAAAATGATGGCGTCATAATCCGCCAGCTCGGCCGGGCTGGCCACCGGGGCCGCCTGATCGGCCTTGCCGCCGGCATTCAGGAATGTCTGGTCTGCCATGGTCTCCGGCACCCGCTTCACCACCACATCGGCACCTGAAACACTTTTTGCACCCTCAGCCACGGTGTTCGCCATGGTTTCCATGTGGCCATACATTGAGTAATAAAGAACCAGTACTTTTGTCATCGGATAATCTCCTTGTTCGCTATGAATGATCACAGCGTAACGGGCCGGGGCAAATGGTGAAAACGGAAGATTTCCGACAGGTCATTCAGTTTTTCTGAACATGGTCACAGGATGTTCATGGCATTTATTTGCGTACACGTGTACGCTGAGCTGCATTATACTTTCCGTTTGTACAGACAACCGCAGATGAACATCCCTATGAACCAGGCCCAGACCACCGCAGAATCCCTCCACAACCGCATCGAGGAATGGATTAACAGCGCTACCCACGGCCTTGGCGCTGTTCTCAGCGTTATCGGCACTGTCGCCCTGATAGTGGGCGCCAGCCAGATGGGGGATGCCTGGAAGATTGTCAGCTTCAGCGTGTTCGGGGCCTCCCTGATTCTGCTGTATATGGCCTCTGCGCTTTACCACGGCACCCGCCATCCGAAACTGAAAACCGCATTCAAAACCCTGGATCACTGCGCCATCTTTCTGTTGATCGCTGGCACCTACACACCTTTCCTGTTGGTCAATCTGCGCGGCACCACCGGCTGGACTTTATTTGCAGTCATCTGGTCCCTGGCGCTGACCGGGGTGGTGCTGAAAGTAATCTTCAAGAACCGATTCAAGCTGGCCAGGGTGGGCATTTACGTGGCCATGGGCTGGCTGATCATCTTCGCCTCATCCGATCTGGTCGCCAACCTGAGCGAAACCGCCCTCTACCTGACCATCGCCGGGGGTATTGTCTACACTGCCGGTGTGGCATTCTACCTGGCCGACCGCATTCCCTATATGCATGCCGTCTGGCACCTGTTTGTTATCGGCGGCAGTGCCTGCCATTTCAGTGCCATCTATTTCGGTGTTCTGCCTCATACAGTCTGAGTTGATCCGGCTGCGGTGGCGCCGTCTGTCAGAATGCCCAGACGAGTGCCATCAGAATTCCCCAGGCCAAAACAGATGCCGCCATGATCGTGTAAGTCGCCGACATGGTGACCACATCATTGTCGCCACGATGGCACAACGAGCGCACGCCCTGATAGACCAAGGCACAGGACAAGAACAATCCAGCCATCACCGCCACGACGCTGACCGCTAACACAGGCACCAGAAGTGCCAGGGAAGATAGCCATAAAGGCAACGGTGCTATGGCGGCAAGCAGGTACGCATCCTGATACTCAATACCAAGCTTGTGACTATCAAGAACCGACCGAATTAACCAACCCATCACAAAGAAGGTCAGTAACTCCGCCAGAAACAGAATTGTTGTGATAAAGCGCCACTCTTTATCAGCAAATCCGTTGATGAAGCTGTCGCCATAATGGGTACCGGCGTAGTAAAGCAGCACCGGAGGCAAGAACGACATCGGAACAACGATGACCCAGGCGAGAAAAGGCACGGACAAATCCATTCGTTTCAGATCCTGCCAAACTCCGTTGCCGGAAAACGGCAAACTCAGAAGCTGCGTTATATTCATGGTTTCCCTCCGTACATCCTGAATAGCGTCAATTACAGTTAACACCCCAATATCCGCCGGGCCCAGCGAGGTTCATGACCTAAATCATCTTCTCAACGCACTAGCACAGGTTAAGCTACCGGCACCATGGATTGCCGTCACCTTGATGGCCACTATCGTGAAAGACGCCCACCGCATGAGTGCTTCGCAAAGCCCCGGACGAATCCACGCCTTCTGGCTTTTCTTTCCCGCTGCCGCTCTGTGGGCCGCAGTGGTTGTGCCAATGTCATTGTTTGCAGTCATGTCCGGAACCGGCTGGCCGCCGGGCTTGCTGGGTGCCGGCCATGGCCATGAGCTGATTTTCGGGTTTGCCCTGGCGCTGATTGCCGGTTATACCCTCGGCCCGCAACCCTGGAGACTACTTGCGCCCCTGTTTGGCCTTTGGCTTGCTGCGAGGTTCAGTTGGCTGCTGGCTCCGGAGTGGCTGGTAAGCCAGCTGCTCAGCCCGGCCTTTGCCCTGCTGCTGGCCTGGCAGGTAGTGCCGCGCTTTCAGGCTGCCAAGAAATGGCGCAACAAAATTGCCGGACCGCTGATCCTGGCTCTGTGCCTGCTGGCATTGGCCTATGCCTTGGCTGAGTGGATGCCAGTGGCGCTGAACCAAAGAAGCATGATGGAAGTCGCCATTCTGGGCTTGCTGTTGCTGATGACATTTATGGGGGGCCGAATCATCGCGCCGGCGGTGGCTGGCACCCTGGAGAAACGGGGCATCCCCCTGGAAGCCAGGGTTCAGCCAAAAATTGAAGGCGCTTTGCTGATCGTGCTCCCCCTGGCCATGGTTTGCCTGCCGTTTCCGGGCACCCGGCCGGTTTCCGGCGCCCTGCTGTTGCTGGCCTCTATCCTGATCCTTGTCCGAACTGTCCGGTGGAAGCTCTGGCACTGCACCGGCAGGCCGGATCTGCTGGTACTGGCTCTCGGTTACCTCTGGCTGGCCGTGGGGGCCAGCGTTACCGGGGCACACCTGCTTGCTGGACGTTCATCAGTGCCAGCCCTGCACCTGATCACCATTGGCGCCCTGGGCACCTTGTCTGGCAGCGTCATGCTGAGGCTGGCCTGGCAACGGGCATGCCGTACCTTCCCCCCAGCCTGGCAGGTACTGGCGCTGGCGGGTGCCATGGCACTCGCCGCCATCAGCCGCTATCTAACCGGCAACGCGCCCTATGGTCACCCGGTTTTGCTGTGGCTGGCCAGCGGCGTCTGGGCCCTGGCTTTTTCCGGTTTGGCTTATCAGTTACTGGTGCTATTCCAACGCAGTAAACACAAGGCAAACCACACCTGACAAGGCCTGGAAATGATTGGCTACCTCTACTGCACCAATTGCCCCCGGGCCTACCACCGATGAAGTATTACCACCCCAACTCACTGTTTTTAATAAATTTATAGAAGCCCCAAACATCATCAATACAGAGGCAATTTTCGACGCACTCGCGCGGCATATTTTCCCTGACATTTATCAAGAATGGTTCCACGCCTTCATTTGCACAATAGGCGCATCGCCCGTAAACCACGACGACCGTGGCTCCGGCATGTTGTCACCAAGGAGCAAACACCATGGCAAAAACCAACGCAGACATTGAACACTGGGATGTCGAGAATGAGGAATTCTGGGAACGGGAAGGCAAGAAAGTTGCGTCCCGCAACCTGTGGATATCCATACCCAGCCTATTGATGGGCTTCGCCATCTGGCTGATGTGGGGCATGATTACCACCCAGATGGCCAACCTGGGCTTTTCATTCTCTACGGATCAGCTTTTCCAGTTAACGGCAGTGGCCGGCCTTGCAGGGGCTACCCTACGTATTCCCGCCTCGTTCATGATCAAGATCGCCGGCGGCCGTAACACCATCTTCCTGACCACCGCACTGCTTATGATTCCGGCTTTCGGTACCGGTGTCGCCCTGATGAATCCGGACACTCCGTTCATCGTATTCCAGGCACTGGCACTGCTGTCCGGTATCGGTGGTGGTAACTTTGCCTGTTCCATGAGCAACATCAGCTCGTTCTACCCGAAGAGCAAGCAAGGTTATGGCCTGGGCATGAATGCCGGCCTGGGTAACTTCGGCGTAACCACCATGCAAATCCTGATTCCGCTGGTGATGACAGTTGGCGTCTTCGGTGCCCTCGCCGGCGGGCCGCTGGAACTTCAAAGCGCCAGCGGTACCCTGATCGGCCGGATTGAGGCAGGTACCGAAACCTGGATTCAGAACGCAGGCTTCATCTGGCTGGTCTTCCTGATCCCACTCGCCTTTGCCGGCTGGTTTGGCATGAACAACCTGAAAGTTGTCACTCCGAATCCAGGCTCCCCCATTTCCGCGTTCGGCAAGATTCTCGGGCTGTATGGCGTTGGTATCCTGGCGTCCATCGTTGGCGTCTGGGCGCTGTCGATCATGAGCATGTGGGTTGCCTTGCCCCTGACCATCGTTCTCACTGTGGTGCTTCTGCGCCTGATTCCGGGTGACATCAAGCCCAACATCAAAAACCAGTTCGCCATCTTCAGCAACAAGCACACCTGGTCCATGACGGTGCTGTATATCCTAACGTTCGGCTCATTCATCGGTTTCTCCGCCGCCTTGCCGCTGTCTATCAGCATTATTTTCGGCAACATGATGGAAGTGGCCGCCGACGGCACGGTTACCCGGGTAAGCAATCCCGACGGCCCCAGCGCCCTGACCTGGGCCTGGATGGGCCCCTTTGTTGGCGCTCTGATTCGCCCGGTTGGCGGCTGGATTTCTGACAAGATGGGCGGTTCTATTGTTACCCAGATCATCTCTGTGATCATGGTGGTCGCGTCCGTTGCTACCGGCTATGTGATGATGCTGGCCTACAACTCAACGGATCCCAACGCTTACTTCCCACTGTTCCTGGGGCTGTTCATTCTACTGTTTGCCGCCTCCGGCATCGGTAACGGTTCGACCTTCCGCAGCATTGGCTTTATCTTCAATCAGCAGCAGAAGGGCCCGGTTTTGGGCTGGACCTCAGCAGTTGCCGCCTACGGTGCGTTCATCGCTCCGATTGTGATGGGCCAGCAAATCAAGGCCGGTACACCAGAGATCGCCATGTACGGTTTTGCCGTATTCTATGCCGTATGCTTGGTGGTTAACTGGTGGTTCTACCTGCGCAAAAACGCCTACATCAAAAACCCGTAATTGCACCAACCAACGCGTTAGACCTCTGCTTGCCGGCCCCACAAGGGCCGGCTTTTTTGTGCCCAGACATCCTGCGGTCAAGCGCTGGAACCCGGACCAACAACGCCCACCTGAAGCCTCTGACGAGCGCCTCCAGCATCGCAAAACCGCCCCCCACCCCCCCTACACACCTCAAAAACACACGACCAGCGCAGTCGCACCGCCCTCTGGAAACCATGGCAGACCATCACCACATCCAGTCCATCCAACCGTTGATCAAAATGCAGAGTCGCTCGAAAAACCCTGACCATCCGTTTATCACAAGCACAAAAAAGCCCGCCAGGATTGCTCCGTGGCGGGCTTGGCTTGCTCCAGCTCTAAGGCGTTACTTTGCCCCAAGCAGTGCCGCTCTCTGGCGCTCTTCCTCTTCAATCTGGAGATCCACAGAAGACACATGGTACTCATCAGAAAACGCGCTCTCAGGCTCCTTCAGCCAGAGGATACACAGCACCCAGCTGATGAACGCCCCGGCAGAGATAATGAAGAAGAACTGAGACGGTGTTACGAAGGTGAAGATGGTGAGGTAGACCACCGCCCCGACGTTACCGTAGGCCCCCGCCATACCAGATATCTGCCCGGTCAGCCGGCGCTTAATGGACGGAATGATGCCGAAGGTGGCACCTTCTGCACCCTGCACGAAGAACGAGGTGAATACGGTGATTCCCACGGCGATGATCAGCGGCCAGTTGGAGTTTAGCAGCCCCATCAGCGCAAAGCCCAGGCCAATACCGAACATATAGCTGAGCATGACAAACCGGCGATTGCCCATAAGGTCAGACACCAGACCACCCATCGGGCGCGCCAGCAGGTTAACGAAGGCAAAGGAAGCCGCGATCAGACCCGCCGCAGTGGCACTCAGGCTCCAGGTTTCCTCGAAGAACATCGGCAGCATGGAGACCACCGCCAGCTCGGCACCAAAGTTGGCGAAGTAGGTACTGTTCAGGGCAGCCACGCTGCTGAACGGGTATTTGTCGTCTTCCGGAACACCTTTTTTAAGGATGGGAATGTTCACCCGCAGAATCTGGATGATCTGATAGCAAACAATGGCGAAGATGACTGCGTAGCAGATAGCGGCACCCATGGGGCTCAAGTAGCCCAGGTTCTGGATACGCCACACCAGGATGGCCAGCACGCCGATCAGCGGAATGGTCCACAGGATGAGCTTGACCAAGTCACCCCAGCTGCTCACTTCCATGGCAGACGCCTTGCGCGGCTTGCGGTGCACAGTGCCTTCCGGGCCGTCAGTAATAGCGAACCAGTACCAGACACCGTAACCGGCCATCACGATGGCGCTCTGGGCAATCGCCCAACGCCAGCCGTCATCGCCACCGTACATGGTGATGGCGATGGTCGGCAGAGACATCGCCGCAGCCGCAGAACCAAAGTTACCCCAGCCGGCGTAGAAGCCCTCGGCGAAGCCGATGTCCTTCGGCTTGAACCACATGGCGGTCATGTGGATACCGACCACAAAGCTGGCACCGATGGAGCTCAGCACCAGACGGCTGATCAGCAGCTGGGCCATGGTGTTACCAAAGGCAAACACCAGGGCGGGAATGGCCATCACCACCATCAGCACCGAGAACACGCGGCGTGGCCCAAACCGGTCCAGAGCCATGCCGACGATAATTCGGGCAGGAATCGTCAACGCCACGTTACAGATGGCGAACAGGCGTAGATCGTCTTTGGTCAGCCAATCGACGCTTTTGAGCATACTGGATGCCAGGGGCGCCATATTGAACCAGACATAAAAGGTAATAAAGAAAGCAATCCAGGTCAGGTGCAGGGCCCTGATCTCCGGATTGCGGACGCGGAAGACGTCAGCGACTTTCATTTTGAGCCTCCGGGGCTAGCAACGAGGGGAACAGATAATCCCAGCCACTTCAGCGGCTGGGCAGAATCAGGAGCGGGCACTGGACACGGCGGGCCAGAAACGAGCTGACGCTGCCGAAGGTCATGTAGTCCAGTTCATCCACGAAATAGGTCAGGGAACGAGCGATAAAGCCGCCATCAGGCTCATGGCTGTGGCGGGCCAGTACCAGCATGTCGGGCCGTACTTTCTTCTCGGCTGCAAACAGCAGCATCTTGCGGGCATCGCCATCCAGCAGCATGGTTTCTGTTTCCACGCCCTGGCTCTGGCACACTTCCAGTGCCTCCTTGAGGTGGCCCTTGAGCTCACTCACCTCTTCCTGGAACAGGTCTTCGTTACTGGATGTGATATCCCGGGGATTTTCTGCCACCGCCACCAGAGTCAGCCTGGGCGACAGTGCGCGAAACATGGTGATGGTCTGGGCCAGGGCCAGCCTGGCGTTTCTGGAACCATCGTAGGCAATCATGATGTTCATGGGGTTCTCCGAGGCATTTGCTGCCGGCGGCACCCGGCAGGACTTTGACTTTCCTCAGCATTACCCCACAGCGCGCGGGCCCCATAATTGACGTACATCAAGAGGTTCTGCGGGTACCCCACCAGAGAAACCCCGCAGCTATCCCCTTCCGCGTTATAGCCCCAGAACCCCTACCACCACTGCACCCAGCAGGAGGTACCTCCAATGCACCAGAAGCCAAACCAACATATTTGATATGGTTTACCTGAAGCCATTCACCCTGTTCGAGAGCGGCCATGACCACCACTCCGACACCCAAAGACCAGTACCGGGCGCTGGGTTTATCCACCTTTGCGTTCACCCTCTGCTTTGCGGTCTGGACCATCTTTTCCATCATCGGCATCCGTATCAGCGAAGAGCTGGGCCTGAGTGACACACAGCTTGGCCTGTTGATGGCCACCCCAATCCTGACCGGCTCTATCAGCCGCCTGTTTCTGGGCATCTGGACAGACCGTTACGGTGGGCGCTGGGTATTCGGCATTTTGATGCTGACGACGGCAGCCTGTGTTTACCTGCTGACCTTTGCCACCACCTACCCCATGATGCTGCTTGGCGCCCTGGGCGTGGGCTTGGCCGGCGGCGCGTTTATCGTGGGGGTAGCCTACACCGCTGCCTGGTTCGAGCCCTCCAGGCAGGGCACAGCACTGGGTATTTTCGGGGCGGGCAACGTGGGGTCTGCGGTCACCAATTTTGGAGCGCCTTTCTTACTGATTGCCTTCGGCTGGGAAAAAACCGCCCAGATCTACGCCCTGGTACTGGCGCTGATGGGTGTGTTTTTTATTGTGTTCGCAAAAACGGACCCGCTGGCACAGGCGCGGGCTAACGCTGAGCAAAAATCCTTTGCCGAGCAGATGGCACCGCTGAAAGAACTCAGGGTCTGGCGTTTCGCGCTCTACTACTTCTTTGTGTTTGGCGCCTTTGTCGCGCTTGCGCTCTGGCTGCCCCATTACCTGATCGGCGTTTATGGGCTGAATATCCAGACCGCCGGCATGATCGCCGCCATGTACACGGTACCCGCCTCCCTGTTCCGCATTCTTGGCGGCTGGCTGTCTGATCGCTATGGTGCCCGCAGGGTGATGTACTGGACCTTCATTGCCTCGGTGGTCTGCACCTTCCTGCTCAGCTATCCGCCAACGGAATACGTTATCCACGGCATCGACGGCGACATCCGATTCAGTTTCGAGATCACTCTGGCGGTGTTCGTTGTGCTGACCTTTGTGCTCGGTTTTTTCATGTCTTTAGGCAAGGCAGCTGTGTATAAACACATTCCTGTGTACTACCCTATGCACGTTGGCGCGGTGGGTGGCGTGGTCGGTATGATTGGCGGGATCGGCGGCTTCCTGTTGCCACTGGCGTTCGGTGTGCTGAACGACATGACCGGCATCTGGCAAAGCAGCTTTATGCTGATGTTCATGATTGTCGCCACTGCCCTGGCCTGGATGCACTATGCGATTCGCAAGGCTGAAAGGGCCGAGTGGGCCGCCCATGAAGAACGCACAGACCTGCCGGAACTGGCCTCGCCGCAACTGTTCTACCCACTCAGCCGGCAGCACCAGGAGGCACCGCTGGTGAAGCCACCACCACAGCCCTGACAACGAGAGACCTTACCCATGGCCAAGTGGCTGGTAAAAACCGAACCTTCGGAGTGCAGTATTGACGACTTTGCCGCCAAGTCCGGCGGCAGCATCCCTTGGGACGGCGTGCGTAACTACCAGGCGCGCAATTTCATGGCACAGATGGCGGAGGGTGATGAGGTGTTTATCTATCACTCAAGCTGCAAGCATATTGGTATTGCCGGCATCGTGACCGTCACCCGGAGCGCTTACCCAGACCCTAGTCAGTTTGACCCGGAATCGCCCTACCACGACAGCAAAAGCACGCCGGAGAAACCCCGCTGGCAGGCAGTGGATATGGCTTTTGAACGTAAACTTCCGCGCCTGATCCCCCTTGATGAGCTGAAATCACTGCCGGGACTGGACAACCTGCCACTGGTCAAAAAAGGCAGCAGGTTGTCGGTGATGCCGGTCAGTGATGAAGAGTGGCAGATTATTCTGCAACAGGTGGCTTAACCACCTTTTGCCCAGAATGACCGGCACTTACTCATCGTGAGGAATTGGATCGGGGCTTCTGTCCCAGCCCACCAGGGCGAGCGTCGCCACAACCCCCAGCAACAAGCCTTGCCAGGGTTCAAAGAACGCCAGCGCCGCGCCAATCAGCACCACAGTGCCCCGTGATGCATTATCCCGGGGTATCGACATGGCGATGTAGGCACAGGCAAAGCCGGTGAGCACCAGGGTCAGGGACAACGCCACGCCCAGCAGGGGCTTGAGCCCGGTCAGTAATGGCAGCAGGAAGTATATGAATGGCAGGCCCATCAGGTAATAAGATGCCAGCCCACTATGCAGGCTGTTCATGGACTTGGGCCCCTGCTTCCAGCGTTGGACCACGATAACGTGCACGCCGGTCCACACCGCGCCCTGGGTCGGGAAGAACGGTGCCACAATACCCATGATGGCGTTGCGGATGGACAGGGAAAAGTGGGTACGGTTGAGGTTGATGTCGATGTGCTCGTCCTTGCGGACTTTCAGGCCTTCCCGCAGCACTTCGTTACCGGTGACCAGGTCACCGAACAGGATGATATAGGCAATCAGGGCCAGCGGAATACTCTGGATGATCATCTCTCGTGACGGCCAGCCATTGACCAGTGGCGATGCCTTGGCCAACGCCTCTCCCAACGGCGGCACCACAAAGCCCCATTGGATATCAAAGCTCACCTCACCCACCAGCGGCCCGATAATCGCGGCTGCCAGAAAGCCCGGCAACAGCCCCAGCGCACCCAGGATGAAGAAGAACCGGCTTCGTGCCTTGAGCTTTTGCATTGGCACCGAGAAAGTGAAAATCAGACAGATGGCGCAGGCCAACCCGGTGGCAATTGGCTGCTCCAGCAGGAAACGCTCGGCGTCGTCCACGAAGACTCGCTTGAGCGCGGCGATGGAGGCGCCCAGGATAATGCCCGCTTTCAGGGTGTCAGGCAGCCAGATAATGAAGCGCCGCCCCAAGCCAGTAATGCCCAGCATCAGAACCAGAGCGGCAAACACCAGGCTTAGGGCGGTCATGGCCTGAAACCGGCTGACCGGATCGTCGTAGCCACCGATCACAAATGCAAGAATTAACGGCAAGGCAGGCGTAATCCAACCGCCCGCGTAGGGTTCGCCAAAAACGATGACTGCCGAAGCTATCAAGGAAGCATGAATCATGGAAAGCGCAACCGCCTCCTCAAAACTCAAACCGAAGAAGGCTGTCATCACCGGTATCAAAGCCAGGCCGGTCGCCGCAGAGACAAAGAGCCCCTGCAGAAACTCCGACCAGCATAACCGGGTATGGTAGAACGGCACGCGCAAGGTAAACGGGCCCCAGCGCCAGCCGGCTAACTCAGGTCTTTCTGCCATGGGAAGTCACTCTCTTGTATTTGTTGTGAGTCACCTGATTATGGAAACCCTTTCCTCATAGCACGAATGAATAATTCTGATCATGTGAAATAAGCACTGTTTATAAAATGCATGCATCCCCCACAGGCCAATGCTGATCAACATTCAGGCTACCCAATACCCTCTTAGCGCTTTAGAATCCGGCTCCTCGCGAATTTTCTGGAGCCTTTGTTTGCCATGTCGTCCGAACTAAGCCCTGTTTCCGGTTTTGAACAACTGCGCCGCATTGAGTCCAGCAAACTCTTTCAGGGCGCGGTTATTGCCATCATTATTCTTTCAGCACTGACCATCGGTGCCAAAACCTACGATGTCCCGCCACTGGTGGAGCGAAGCCTGAGCGTTCTGGACAACGCCATCACCCTGTTTTTCCTGGTGGAGATCCTGTTCCGCTTTGGTGTCTGCCAGAACAAGAAACGCTTTCTGTTCGATGGCTGGAACCTGTTTGATACCCTGGTGGTGATCGGCAGCCTGATTCCGCTGGATAACGCCGAAGCGGTGCTGCTCGGCCGCCTGCTAAGAGTGTTCCGGGTGCTTCGACTGGTATCGGTGGTGCCTGAGCTGCGTTTTTTGATCAACTCTCTGCTCAAAGCCATTCCCCGCATGGGCTACATCGCCCTGCTGATGTTCATCATCTTTTACATCTATGCGGCCATGGGCTCCATGTTCTTTGCCGATATTGACGAGTTCTTGTGGGGGGATGTATCCATCGCCATGCTCACCCTGTTCCGGGTCGCGACCTTTGAAGACTGGACTGACGTGATGTACGACACAATGGAGGTCTACCCGTTAAGCTGGATTTACTACCTCACCTTTATATTCCTGACGGCGTTTGTGTTTCTGAACATGATGATCGGAGCAATACTGGAAGTGATGGGCGAAGAGCAGAACGCCAAGGAAGCCGAGAAAGCCCACGACGAGCGAGACGAGATCGCCCGCCAGCTCCAGGCTGTTCAACAGCAGCTCCAGGAGCTGACCAGGCAGATCAGCGAGAGGAAATAGGCGTTTTAGCCAAAGAACGGTTTGGCCATGGCCAGGTGAAGAATCGCGAGCACCTGGGCCAGGGCCAGAATAGAGGCGACAATTCGCACCGGCTTGGCCACGGTGGTTTTCAAGGCAAACACGCCGGCAATAATGTAACCGACCAGCAGCACAATCTTGGCAATCAGCCAGCCCGGCATCGCGTGAATGTAGCCGACCACGAACAACAGGGAAATGGCGGACACCAGCAAAATGGTGTCGTTGATGTGGGGAATAAACCGCATCGGGGTTTGCCGCCAGCCCGGTCGACCCGCCGCATCAAGAACCAACCGCAGGGCGAACAGAATAATCGTCAGGTAGGCGGTGGCCATGTGCAGCATCTTCAGCAATACGTAGGCACTCATAGAACATTCCTTTCCTAATCAAAATGATGCCCGCATTGTACGCAAAATACCCCCAAGCAGGTATGGTTTCTCAACCTCATCAGCTTTAACATATACTGCATATACATGTATTTGGGAGATTAGTTATGCAGTCCATTCCAGCCTCTCCTGAGCGCGCCTCCGCCAGCGTCAGCCAGCTCTTCAGTTACCCATTCCGGATTTTCTTCCTGTCTATGACCGTACTGGCCATTGTCGCCATCCCCCTTTGGGTGCTGGAAGTGACCGGTACGGTACGACTGCCCCTGGCTATGCCCGGCCTGTTCTGGCATCAGCATGAAATGCTGTTCGGTTTCCTGTCGGCGGCTATCGCGGGCTTTCTGCTGACGGCGGTATGTGTCTGGACCCAAACCGAACGCACCCATGGCTCACTGCTGGTGGGTCTCTGGGGCGTCTGGCTGGCTGGCCGCTTGCTCCTGGCCTTTGGTGGCAACCTGCCGGAATGGCTGGTGCAGGGCGTCAACCTCGCCTTCCTGCCGCTGGTGATGATCGATGCCGGCTGGCGTGTCTGGAAAGCCCGGCAGAAACGGCAGGTGATGATTCTGGTGGTACTGGGGCTGCTCTGGCTGATGCAGATCGGCTTTGTGACCCGGCTGGATATGTCCTTCAGCTATGGCGCGCTGATTATGGCCATGGCCCTGATCAGCATCATTGGCGGCCGCATCACGCCAGCCTTCTCCGCCGGCTGGCTGCGCCAGCGAGGCGGCAACGCCGAGGCCGTCAAAATGATTCCGGCCCTGGATATGGCCACGCTGTTCTCTATGATCCTGCTGATGGCCTCGCTGGTAACCGGGTGGCAAACCGTAACTGCCGTACTGGCGCTGGTGGCTGCCGGGTTGATGCTGGCTCGCCTGGCGAACTGGAAAGGCTGGCTGGTACGCAGTGAACCTTTGCTGTGGATCCTGCACCTGTCCATTCTCTGGGTCCCGGTGGCCCTATTGCTGCTCGCCGGGTCTTTGCTGGCAGGCTGGCCAAGCAATGCCTGGACCCACGCAGCGGGTACCGGCGCCGTTGGTTGCCTGATTCTGGGGGTAATCGCCCGGGTGTCCCTCGGCCACACCGGCCGCCCATTGGTTCTGCCCAAGGGTATGGTGCTGGCTTTTGTGGCGGTTCAACTGGCAGCGGTTATTCGAGTTGTCACGGCATTTGATGTCATCCCCTGGCACCCTGGCATCGGCACCAGCACAGCCCTGTGGGTGATCGCTTATCTCATTTTCCTGGTCCGCTACACCGGTGTGTTAGCCAGCCCCAGGGCCGATGGCCGAGAGGGGTAAATAGATTCAAACCGGGCTCGCGCCCGGCGGAAACGGTCCGCCGGGAAATGTATGCTGATGCCTTCCAGGGCGGCCATCAGCATTTCCATATGGGCATCCCACCCGGCACAGGCAATAGGAACCAGCTCATCATCTGGCAGCAGCAGGGTCAACGTCAGCCGTGTGCTGCCCTCCTCAGGCTCAAGGCGCCACTCCAGCGGCCGCTCCGGCGCATCCCCGGCGCTCCAGGAGTATGCCAGTAAACGGTTTGGTTCACAGGCAGTAATCTGGCAGTCAATGGGCGTGCCACTGTTACCGAAATCCAGCTGCACCCGGCCACCGCGCCTTGCTTCCAACATGCCTGGCGCCAGCCACTGGGCCAGGCAGACAGAATCTGTCAGCATCCTCCACACTGCTTCGGGTGAGTGGTCAAGAGCCCGCACAAGCGTGGCAGCAATCCGGCCGTTCATCGGTGTTAACTGGCCATCAATGGTTTCCTGATCCATCTTGTCACCCCCTTTACAAGCCCGGTTTTCTGTAACCAGGCTGTCAACTGAAAGCAAAGCCCATAGGCGCGACCAAAGTAGCAAGCCGCCCGTGCGAGTACCTTGATGACCATCAAAACAGGATTTTTGCGAACTATTTCCAAACTATGGGGAACTTCACGCCGACTATCATCCACTAAAGGTCAATAGCTCTTCTGGCGATAGGCGCTAAAGTAGAAGAAATGATTCTGCAACAGAGACACAGGCAATATGTATCCTGATCACTTTGACAAAGAAGACCTGATCCGCTGCGGTCACGGCGAATTGTTCCCGGGCGACATGCGCCTGCCCATTGATGAAATGCTGATGGTAGACCGCATTACCCACATTGCGGCAGACGACGGTGAATTCGGCAAAGGCAGCCTGGTGGCCGAACTGGACATCAACCCGGACCTCTGGTTCTTCAAAGTGCATTTTCAGGGTGACCCGGTGATGCCCGGCTGCCTGGGCCTGGATGCCATGTGGCAGCTGGTGGGGTTCTTTCTGGCCTGGACCGGCGGCGAAGGCAAAGGCCGCGCCCTGGGTGCCGGCGAAGTGAAATTCTTTGGCCAGGTGTTGCCGACCAACAAAAAGGTTACTTACCGCCTGGACATTAAACGCCTCATCCGCCGTAAGCTGACCATGGCAATTGCGGATGCCCGTATGGAAGTCGACGGCCGGGAAATCTACACCGCCAAAGACCTTCGGGTTGGCCTGTTCACATCTACTGATGACTTTTAGGAGTTAGCACGATGCGTCGCGTTGTTGTAACCGGCATGGGGATTGTCTCCAGCCTCGGAACCAACCAGAAAGAAGTAGCCCAGTCCCTTCGGGAATCCCGCTCCGGCATCGCCTTCAGCGAAGAGGCCAGGGACAACGGCTTGCGCAGCCACGTTGCCGGCAAGATCGACCTGAACCTGTCGGAACTGATTGACCGCAAAATCTGGCGCTTTATGTCCCCGGCGGCCGGCTATTGCTACCTGTCAGCCAAAGAAGCCATCGAGCAGGCAGGCCTGACCGACGAACAGATTCGCGCCAACAGCACCGGCGCAGTGTTTGGTACCGGCGGTGCCTCTACCGTAGAGCTTCTGGACGCCATCGACACCCATCGCGACAAAGGCATTCGCCGCGTTGGCCCTTATCGGGTACCCCGCACCATGGGTAGCGCGATCAACGCCTCCATTACCACCGCCTTTGGCATTACCGGCATCAACTACGGCATCACCTCTGCCTGCGCCACCAGTGCCCACTGCATTGGCCACGCAGCAGACCAGATCGCCCTCGGCCGCCAGGAAGTCATGCTCGCCGGTGGCGGTGAAGACATTCACTGGACCCTGAGCCTGATGTTCGACGCCATGGGTGCTCTATCCACCAAGTACAACGACACACCGGAACAGGCCTCACGCACCTACGATGCGGATCGCGACGGCTTTGTTATTTCAGGCGGTGGCGGTGCTTTGGTACTGGAATCCCTGGAGCACGCAGAAGCCCGCGGCGCGACAATTCTCGCGGAACTGGTTGGCTTTGGTGCCACCTCAGACGGCGCCGATATGGTCGCCCCGAGCGGTGAAGGTGCAGTTCGCTGCATGAAGCAGGCCATGGCGCAGGCTGGCGGTGAGATCAAATACATCAATACCCACGGCACCAGCACCCCGGCCGGTGACATCACCGAGCTGAAAGCTCTGAAGGACACCTTTGGCGACAAGATCCCGCCACTGAGTTCCACCAAGCCCCTGTGCGGCCATGCTCTGGGTGCCGCTGGCGTGCACGAAGCCATCTACACCCTGATCATGCAAAGGGAAGGTTTTATTGCCCCGTCTGCCAACATCCAGAACCTGGACGAAGGCGCCGAAGGCTACCCCATCGTTCGGGAACGCCAGGACAACCAGAACCTGGACCTGGTGATGAGCAACAGCTTCGGCTTCGGCGGCACCAACGCCACCCTGATTTTCAAGAAAGTCTGATCAGGACAGCCTGAGCGAGCGATATTCAGCCGGCGGAGTGCCCATCCAGCGCTTGAACGCCCGGCTGAATGCGCTGAGTTCCGAAAAACCAAGCTGCTCGGCAATCTCCACCAGCGGCTTGGTCTTATCCTTCATATAGGTGATGGCCTGTTCGCGGCGCACCTGCTCCAGCAGCGACGCAAACGTCAGCCCCTCTTGCCGCAGCTTCTTGTGCAACGTGTAGCGGCTCATATTCAGCTGCCCTGCCACCGTCTCCACACCCACCTTGCCACGCGCCAACTGAAGCCGGATCAGCACACTGACCCGATTACTCAACGAACGCTTTGAAACCTCAGGCCCCAGAGGCTCCGATGCCATGCCAATTCCCCCTGCCATTCTGTTTTAATCCACTGTGAAAGTTTGTCAGCGTACACATGTTAGCCGAGATCAATCAATACGACCTTTGAGCAAGATCAATGGCGATGCACTCAGTTTAGGGCAAAATCCACATTTTTCATGATGCCCTTCCTGCAACCACTGATTACCAGAACCACCCGGAGCCCCCATGACCACCCCGGAACTGCTCGCGCCCGCCGGCACCCCCGAACACCTTGAAACCGCCTTCGCCTATGGCGCCGATGCCGTCTATGCCGGCCAACCACGGTACTCGCTGAGAGTAAGGAACAACAGTTTCAAAGACATTGCAGCCCTTGGCGCGGGCATTGAACGGGCTCACGAACTGGGCAAACAGTTCTACCTGGTCTCCAACATTGCCCCCCATAACGACAAGGTGCGCAGCTACCTGCGAGACCTGGCGCCGGTGTTGGAGCATAAGCCCGACGCCCTGATCATGTCCGACCCGGGCCTGATCATGCTGGTACGGGAACACTGGCCGGACCAACCGATCCATCTTTCAGTCCAGGCCAACGCCGTCAACTGGGCCACCGTCGAATTCTGGCGCCGCCAGGGCATCAACCGGGTGATCCTGTCCCGGGAACTGGCCCTGAACGAAATCCGCGAGATCCGTGAAAAAGTCCCCGAAATGGAACTCGAAGTCTTCGTACACGGCGCGTTATGCATGGCCTACTCCGGCCGCTGCCTGCTGTCCGGCTACATGAACCACCGCGACGCCAACCAGGGCGCCTGCACCAACGCCTGCCGCTGGAACTACAAACCGGTACAACACAGCCACGACCAGACCGGCGACCTGATCGCCACCTCCGCCGACGCCGTGGAAACCTTCGAACCGAAAGAAATCCTCCTGGAAGAACCCAACCGCCCCGGCGGCTTCATCCCCGCGTACGAGGATGAACACGGCACCTACATCATGAACTCCAAAGACCTCCGCGCCGTCCAGCACGTCGCCGAACTGGTCAACATGGGCGTCCACTCCCTGAAAATCGAAGGCCGAACCAAAAGCACCTACTACGTCGCCCGCACCACCCAGGTCTACCGCCAGGCCATCAACGACGCCCTCGCCGGCAAACCCTTCGACATGCACATGATGAACGAACTCGAAGCCCTCTCGAACCGCGGCTACACCGAAGGCTTCCTCCGCCGCCACGTACCCCAGGAATACCAGACCTACGAACAGGGCTCCTCCTACCTCGGCACCCAGCAGGTCGTAGGCACCATTACCGATGCGGATGACCGATGGCTCACCATCGACGTCAAAAACAGATTCGCCCCCGGCGACCAACTCGAACTCATCACACCCGCCGGCAACCTGCGCTTCAGCGCCGACACCATGGAAAACCGCCACGGCGAAACCATGGACTACGCCCCCGGCAGCGGTCACATCGTTAAAATCCCCAAGCCAGATAACTTGCCGGAGAAGCTGGACTTCACTTACCTGACCAAGATTTTCCCTGATAGCCCAGCGAGTTAAAGGCAAGCGTAGTGGCGATCCGAATAATGTCGACGGAGTCGGGCGGGTAGGGCCTCCCAAAACCTTGCGGAGCCATGGGTGGAGCGCGGAAGCGCTTCACGGGCTGGCCATGGATGGCCTGCCCCGGACTCCAAGCGCGACGCAGGAGCGATTAGCGCTTGGAGGCGGAGCAGAGCGTACAAGGACGTATTCACAGCGTGTTTTGGGAGGCCCTACCCGCCCGACTCCCTGCACCATAAAAGAAGGCCAGGAGCGCCACTCTCCAGCACCAAAGTCTATCAAGGCAATAACCGCCCCCCCCCCTTAGTGCCCCGAGGGCCGATTAAGGTATAATCCCTACACAACCGATTTAATACCTGACTAAATTACTCTGGTATTGTATAATCGCTCGCCAGAAGCAACGGGAAACCGGCCTAAATGCCCAACCCCGTCATCCAAAAACCGATTGCAGGGCGTACTCAAGGACACGAGCGACCACTGCAACGCCAGCAAACAGATGACATCCGCCGACACCACCCAGCCAAAGGTATGCTCGGCGAAACACAGGGCACCATGCCCAAGATGAGAGAATTACGGAGCGACGATCATGGCGACCACCGACAACGAGGTGAAAGAGCTGATCAAACGGGAATACGAGCACGGATTCGTCACTGAAATTGAATCCGACACCTTCGAACCCGGCCTCAATGAAGATGTAATCCGCCGCCTGTCTGAAATCAAACAGGAACCGGAGTTCATGCTCGAATGGCGCCTGAAAGCCTACCGTCGCTGGCTGGAAATGGACGAGCCCGAATGGGCCCACGTGGATTTCCCGAAAGTGGACTACGATTCCATCTCCTATTATTCGGCGCCCAAGAAAAAAGAAGACATGCCCCAGAGCCTGGACGACGTTGATCCGGAGCTGCTGCGCACCTACGAAAAACTGGGCATCCCCCTGCACGAGCGGGCCAAACTGGCCGGCGTTGCGGTTGACGCCGTCTTCGATTCCGTGTCTGTGGCCACCACTTTCAAGGAACCGCTGGAAAAAGCGGGCGTGATCTTCTGCCCCATCTCCGAAGCGGTACAGAAGTATCCGGACCTGGTGAAAAAATACCTGGGCAGCGTTGTCCCGGCTGGCGACAACTACTTCGCCGCCCTCAACTCCGCCGTGTTCTCCGATGGCTCGTTCGTATACATCCCGAAGGGCGTTCGCTGCCCCATGGAACTGTCCACCTACTTCCGGATTAACGCCGCCAACACCGGCCAGTTCGAACGCACCCTGATCATCGCCGAAGAAGGCAGCTACGTGAGCTACCTGGAAGGCTGCACCGCCCCCATGCGGGACGAAAACCAGCTGCACGCAGCAGTGGTAGAACTGGTCGCCCTGGACGACGCCCAGATCAAATACTCCACCGTACAGAACTGGTACCCGGGTGACGAAAACGGCAAAGGCGGCATCTACAACTTCGTGACCAAGCGCGGCGCCTGCATCGGCAAGAACTCCAAGATCTCCTGGACCCAGGTAGAAACCGGCTCCGCCATCACCTGGAAATACCCGAGCTGTGTGCTGCGTGGTGAGAACAGCGTCGGCGAGTTCTACTCCGTCGCCCTCACCCACAACTACCAGCAGGCCGACACCGGCACCAAGATGATCCACCTTGGCAAGAACACCAAGAGCACCATCATCTCCAAGGGCATCTCCGCCGGCCGCAGCTCCAACGCTTACCGCGGCCTGGTAAAATTCGGCCCGGGCGCGGAAGGTGCCCGTAACTTTACCCAGTGTGACTCGCTGCTGATCGGCGACCGCTGCGGCGCCCACACCTTCCCGTACATCGAAAGCAAGAACAAATCGGCCATCGTGGAGCACGAAGCCACCACCTCCAAGGTCAGCGACGAGCAGATGTTCCTGTGCCGTCAGCGCGGTATCGACCCGGAGCAGGCAGTGTCCATGATCGTGAACGGTTTCTGTAAGGAAGTGTTCAAGGAGTTGCCGATGGAGTTCGCCGTGGAAGCCGGCAAGCTGCTGGAAGTCAGCCTTGAAGGCTCCGTTGGTTAATTTTCACTACAGAATTTCGGAATACAGAGAGAAGCGTACAAATGCTGAGCATCAAAAACCTGCACGCCTCCGTTGAGGGCAAAGAAATCCTCAAAGGCATCAACCTGGAGATCAAAGCCGGGGAAGTTCACGCCATCATGGGCCCGAACGGTTCCGGTAAGAGTACCCTGTCACAGGTTCTGGCAGGCAACGACGCATTTGAAGTCACCAGCGGCGAAGTCACCCTCAACGGCGACAACCTGCTGGACCTGGAAACCGAAGAGCGCGCCCGCGAAGGCATCTTCCTGGCATTCCAGTACCCGGTGGAAATCCCCGGCGTCAGCAACCTTCAGTTCCTGCGCACCGCCGTGAACGCCATGCGCAAGCACAAGGGCGAAGAAGAAATGAACGCCGCCGAGTTCATGAAGTTGGCCAAGGAAGTCTCCAAACAGGTAGACCTTGACCCGGCGTTCCTGAAGCGCGGCGTGAATGAAGGCTTCTCCGGCGGCGAGAAAAAGCGTAACGAAATCATGCAGGCGCTGCTGCTGCAGCCGAAACTGGCCATTCTGGACGAAACCGACTCTGGCCTGGACATCGACGCCCTGCAAGTCGTCTCCAACGGCGTAAACGCCTTGCGCGCCGAAGACCGCGCCATCCTTATGGTCACCCACTACCAGCGCCTGCTGAACCACATTGTGCCTGACTACGTGCACGTGCTGGCCGGCGGCAAAATCGTTAAATCCGGCGGCCGCGAACTGGCCCTTGAGCTGGAAGAACGGGGCTACGGCTGGCTGGGCATTAAAGACGAAGACGCCAGCAACTGATCAGGAGGTCGCGGAATGAAATCAGCACCCACGCTTTCCAGCGCCTTCCTGCACCCGGCCGGGCAATCTTTGCCGGAGCCGTTGCTGGCGCTGCGTAAACAACGGGCCAGCGCACTGGTGGACATGCCACTGCCGACCCGAAAAACCGAGAACTGGAAGTATTCCAGCAAGTACCTGAAGCTGGCCGACGATATGGCCATCTCGTTGCCCGCTGAAGGCAAAGGCGGCAACAGCCTCGCGGTGCCGGGTTACAAGGTTGTTTTTAATAACGGTGTAATGATCCCGGAAGCCAGTGAGTATCCGGACCTGAACGGCATCATCATCCAGAGTTTCAGTGACCTGGATGAAGACGATGCCAAGGCGGTGTCACTGCAATTAGGCAGCACCCTGGACCACGATCAGGCGCAGTTTGCCCGCGTGAACGGCGCCCGTTTTGAGGACGGCCTGTTGATTCGCCTGAAGCCAGGTGCCGTGCTCGACCAGCCGCTGTTTGTGATCCATGAAACCACCGCTGATGCCAGTGGTTCGGCCTATCCGCGCATCTACGTGGAAGCCGGCGCCAACAGCCAGATGACGCTGGTGGAAGAATACATTTCCAGTGGTGACGCAAGCGCCCTGGTTAACACCGTTACCGAATTCAACCTGGCCGATGGCGCCAACATCACCAGCATTCGCCTGAACATGGAAGGCGAAAACGTTCAGCACATTGGCGCTACCGGCGTTCTGCAGCAACGCAGCTCCCGGTTCGAAAGCCACTGCGTGGGCTTCGGCGGCCCGTTGCGTCGGCACGACCTGCAGGTTCGCCTGGAAGGTGAAGGGGCCGAAACCAAGCTTAATGGTGTGGTGGTTACCCAAGGCAAACAGCATTACGACAACCACACATCCATTGACCATGTGGCTGCCCACTGCAACAGCGAAGAGACCTACCGCAATATTGCTGCGGACCAATCCCACGCTATCTTCAACGGCCGGATTCATATCCACCAGGACGCCCAGAAGTCCAACGCGGATATGAACAACAAAAACCTGCTGCTGTCTAACGGTGCAGAGATTGATACAAAGCCGGAATTGGAGATCTATGCGGACGACGTCAAGTGCGCACACGGCGCCACCATTGGCCAGCTGGATGAAACCTCGGTGTTCTATCTGGTATCCCGCGGCATTGGCCGCCGGCAGGCCAACGTGTTGTTGACCATGGCGTTTATCAACGAGCTGGTGCAGCAGATTCCGGTGGAAGCCGTGCGCGAAACTGCCCAGGCGCGGCTCAACGATTTCTTTGAGCAAACCTTTCAGGAGGCCTGAGGGCATGACTGACCTGTCCGTGGTAAAGAACACCAACTCCCCGGCGTTTGATGTAGAAGCCATCCGCCGAGACTTCCCGATCCTGGCACAGGAAATCAACGGGAAGCCGCTGGTGTATCTGGACAACGGCGCTTCGGCCCAGAAGCCGCAGGCGGTGTTGGATGCCATGGATCGCTATTACCGGGAAATGCACTCGAACGTGCACCGGGGCGCCCATACCCTGGGGGACCGCGCCACAACGGCTTTTGAAGGTGCCCGGGAAATCGTGCGGCACTTCCTGAATGCCCCCAGCACCAAAGAGATCATCTGGACCCGGGGCACCACCGAAGCCATCAACCTGGTAGCCAATGGCCTGGCTCCGCGCCTGAAATCCGGCGATGAGATCCTGGTCAGTCATATGGAACATCACGCTAACATCGTGCCCTGGCAGATGATCGCCGAGCGCACCGGTGCCAAAGTGGTGCCTGTGCAGGTTACCCCCGATGGCGAGCTTGACCTTGATTCATTCAACAGCCTGCTGAACGAGCGCACCCGAGTATTGGCCCTTACCCACGTATCCAACGTGCTGGGCACAGTAAACCCGGTGGCGCCACTGATCGAACAGGCGAAGAAACAGGGCGTGGTCACCCTGATTGACGGCGCCCAGGCCGTGCCCCACTTCAAGCCGGATGTGCAGGCGCTGGGTTGCGATTTCTACGTGTTTTCATCCCACAAACTGTTCGGCCCCACCGGCATCGGTGTGCTGTATGGCCGTGCAGAGCTGCTGGAAGAAATGCCTCCTTATCAGGGTGGAGGCGAGATGATTGAGCGGGTGTCGTTCGAGCGCACCACCTGGAACGTTCTGCCCTACAAGTTTGAAGCTGGCACCCCGGCGATCGCCGAGGCCGTGGGCCTCGCGGCCGCGATAGACTACCTGGACGGGCTGGACCGCCAGGCCATGGAAGCGGCAGAAAATGCCCTGCTTATACGAGCCAACGAGCTGGTTGAGACAGTTCCGGGCATGGAGATTATCGGCACCGCGAGGCAGAAAGTACCGGTAATGTCCTTCAAGATTGCCGGCCTGCACCCAAGCGACATCGGCACCCTGCTGGACCAGCAAGGCATTGCCATCCGCACGGGTCACCACTGCGCGATGCCATTGATGGATTTCTACGGAGTACCCGGTACAGCCCGGGCTTCATTTGCGTTCTACAATACGCTGGAAGAGGTCGAGAAACTGTTTACCGGCCTGCAAAAGATCCAGCGCCTGTTTGCCTGAGGAGGTGGAAACATGTCAGCCGAAGTCTTCACCCCAAATGATGTGAACGTGACCATGACTCCGACGGCGGTCAAACACGTTCGCAAACAACTGGATAAAAAACCGGAAGCCAAGGGCATTCGCCTGGCCATCAAAAAGAGTGGCTGCTCCGGCTTCAAGTATGAAACCCAGTGGGTGGAAACCCCGGAATCCGACGACCGTATTTTTACCATCGACGGCGTGGATGTATTCGTAAAGCAGGAACACCTGCCCCTGGTAAACGGCATTGAAATCGACTTTGTTACCGAGGGCGTGAACTCCCTGTTCCGCTTCCGCAACCCCAACGCGACAGCGGAGTGTGGTTGTGGCGAGAGTTTTACGGTGGCATAAACAGAGGTCTTACAGAGCATGCAAGAACGGGAAGTTGTTCTAACCAAGCGCGAAGTGGAGGCCCGGCTGGTGCCTTCCGGTACGGAAATCATGATTCCGTCGGACACCTTCGTGACCATCACTCAGTCCCTCGGTGGCACCTTTACCGTCGCGGTGAACGGCAACCTGGCTCGCATTGAAGGTCACGACGCAGACGCCTTGGGCAAACAGCCCCTGGAAAGCAGCTTTGAGACCCCGGAAGACGGCACCATCAACGAAAACCAGGTGTGGGAAGCCTTGCGCAACTGCTACGACCCGGAAATCCCGGTGAACGTGGTGGACCTGGGCCTGATCTACAACTGCAAAATCGAGAACGGCACCGAAGACGGCAACCACATTCACATCACCATGACCCTCACCGCCGCTGGCTGCGGCATGGGCCCCGTCATCACCAACGATGTGCAAACCAAGGTGGAGCATGTCCCCAACGTCGATAAGGTAACGGTTGAGCTGACCTTTGATCCGCCCTGGAACAACGATATGCTCACCGACGAAGCCAAACTCGAACTGGGAATGCTATGACCGCCAGCAAGGAACAATTTCTCGACAACCCTCTGGGGGTAAAAACCACCCTGGAAGACGTTCTGGATGCCTTTGAGTTTCTGGACGACTGGGAAGAGCGCTACGCCTACATCGTGGACCTGGGCAAACAGTTGCCGGCGTTCCCGGATGACGAGCGGACAGAAGAGAATTATGTGCATGGCTGCCAGAGCCAGGTGTGGCTGGTTCACCATCACGATGAGGACAGCGGCAAACTGTTCCTGCTGATCGACTCAGACGCCATCATCGTGCGCGGTCTGGCGGCCATTATTCTGGTAGCCCTGAACGGCAAGACACCGCGAGAGTTGTTGGCCACCGACATCGATGAACTGTTTGAACAACTGGACCTGTTCCGCCATATCTCCCCGACACGGGGTAACGGCCTGCGGGCTATGGTCGGGAAGATCCGGGACATCGCGGCGGCCGAAGCCGCCTGATCTCACCAGATTATAGCAATATCGTCCCTCTGGATATTCGCCTGGCCACCGGTCACCGGCAGGCGACCGGTGCTGAAATCCGGGTGGACGTTATCCAGGGTAATGGACACCTTCGCATCCGTCAGCTCGGGTGTACCATCCAGTGAATCGAAATAACGCTGACTACGGTAGATATTGAGCTCGTCGCCCGGCCGCAATCCGGCTGTCGCGCCGGAAGCCAGGGTCACACGATTGCTCTCCACACGGGTCACCCGGGCCATGAACGGTTGGCACGCCAACGCACTGTTAACGGCTACAGCCATATCATCAATCACGCCAGTCACCGCCTGCCCCCACTCCGATTTTTCAAAGCCGGCCGAAGCAAAGCCACCAGTGCCTGCGCCTTTCGGATCCCAGCGAGCAGAGGTTTCAAAGCGCTGACGAAACACCGGGGAACCGCTGAAGCCATCGAACACCATCACTTCTGCTTCAAACCGGCGACTGGTATCCACCAGCCCGATCCCCCGCTGCATTCGGTTCACGATGGAACTGCCCCAGGCATTAGGGTCAGCCACACCGATATCCCTGATGACGCCAGACACCACAAACTGCGCGCCGAGCTCCCGGGCCAGTTGGACCACATTGGTCAGATGATTCGCCGCCAGATTCTGGCGCGAGGTCGGGGCGTCTGGCAAATCGCTGAAAAGTTGCAACGAGGTAGAGCCCAACACCTGCATTCTGCCCTGGGACTGCAGGCGGGCAATCAGTGCCTGCGGCAGTTTCTCGCCGGCATCATCAAGCCCCGGGTTACCTCCCTGCTGTGGCCGGACAATCGGAAATCCTGTCACCGCAACTCGCTTGCGCAGCCCGGAGGCTTCCCCGGCCTTACAGCTTTCGGTACCGGAAGCATCCGCCATCTCGGCCCGCACCACCACCCGCAAAAGGTTGCCGCTGCGGTATTCATCCACGATGGTGGCGTTACGTAACTGGGCGGTGGCCGAAAGCCGCGTTCGGGACTGGGTCAGCTCACCGTTTTCAAGCGTATCCTGGGTGCTTACGCTGGCCTCATACTGCAAGGCGAGATCACGCATGGCCGCCTGCCGGGCCTCGGCGCGGGCCTGGTCCAGATTGTTCTCCCGGATATTGGCATGGCCCACCCCCTCAAGCACGGCGGCACTGACCACGCCCGAGCAGGCCCACAGCAACAATAGAACAATGGCTTTCATACTTCTCCCGCATTCCGCCAGGGCATCAGCGGATTAATCCAGATAATAGAGTGACTGGGTGCGCCGGGTTTCCACATCCCCTACCCGGTCGTTCTGACGCGGCATGGGGATCATACATTGATCCCGAACCTGATCATCCACCACCTGTGAAACGCACTCGCGAAACCTTGGTTCCAGCTTGAGCTCCATCACTGTCTCAATCACACCATCGCTGTGCTCGTTCACCGCCACCATCCGTGCACCGCGTATATAACTGTCTACATAGGTGCGGAAGTTGTCATTGTTAACGACAAAATCATTCACCGTGGAGCTGCCGTAAATCACCGTACCGTATACCCGCTCAGCCAGGTTCCGATAGGCATCCAGCTGCGAAGCACGCCTGGCCATCAACCGCTTTCGAGGATTTATGCGGTCCTCACGAACATCCTGGTAGGTGCCAAAACCACTGACCCGAACGGTGATGGGTTCAAATTCGGTACGGGTATCCTGCGAGCTGTTCTGATAACTGCCCACCGGCGCGCAGGCTGCCAATGTAAAAACCAGAACAGGCACGAGAGTCCATCGCAGTGTCATTATCTTGTCTCCGGAAAACACTTTTGCAGTATCCATGAAAAAATCACGCCAGCATCAGCAACCCAATGATGTTACTTGCTTTTTCAAAAACAACGATCTTTCTCCCTTGGGAAAGCGGCAACAGTCTGCCTTCGTTTACAGTTCGGGAACAAACCGTTACCCGTTGTGAGCTGCTTCACGGATTAAACTCGTCTAACCTTTCAAGTACTTAATTGTTTGTACCTGCATATAACAACTCAGGACTGTTCATGAAAACAAACCGCCTTTGCAAATTGTCCCTGGCCATCAGCCTTTCCATTGCCACCACCTCTGCCCTTGCGAGCCCGCAGGCACCCATGTCTGCGCGCTCCTTCGCCATGGGCGGGACTGGCGTCGCCGTAGCACATCCCTCTGCTGCCCCCTTGGCCAACCCGGCCATGATGGCGGCACCCCAGCACGACTGGGCGGATGATTTCGGCCTGATGCTGCCTTCGGTCAATGCACGATTTGCGGATGAAGAAGAAGTTGTTGATCAGATTGATGATATTCAGGACACAATTGACGAACTCGAGCAATCCATCAACAGCCTGAATCAGGGATCTGCCCAGGATAATGCCGGAAAGCTGCGTGAGCAGCTTCAGAATTTCGACCGTGATACTGTCCGAGTGAATGCCGGTCTCGGGTTGGCCGTTGCTCTTCCCGGGCCTAGCCTGTCGGTTGGAGTGATGGCGAACGGCAACCTAACCGCAACAGTTCGAGGCGAGTACAGCGAAAACGATGACGCCCGATTGGCAGCTGTCGAAGCCGGAATCCTGACACCTGGCATTACCGACGAACTGGAGTCCAGAGGCAGCATCCTTGCCTCTGCAGTTGCAGAGGTTGGTTTGAGTTTCGCCAGATCCTTCGAGCTCAATAACGGCGAGCAGCTTCAGCTAGGCATAACCCCCAAATACATCGAACTCCGAACCTTCCAATACACCGAACGAGTCTCAAGATTTGACGACGATGATTTCGACGGTGACGAGTTCGAAACCGACAAAAGCGGCTTCAACCTGGACATTGGTGCCGCCTATGCCTTCGGCGAAAACCGCGAGTGGAATGCGGGCATTGTTGCCAGAAACCTGATACCCATGGAGCTGGACTCTGCCCAAGCTCGAGGTGAAGAGAAACGCACCCTCGAACTCAACCCCATGGTTACCGCCGCCATCGCCCACAAGAGCGACTACCACGTAGTCACCGCCGAACTGGACCTGACCAAGAAAAAAGCCTTCGGCTTTGAAGACGATACCCAATGGCTGGCGGTCGGTGCCGAATTCGACGCCTGGCGCTACGCCCAGCTGCGCGCCGGTATCCGCCACAACCTGGCCAGCAACAGCGACAACGACGGTATTGAAGAAGATACCCAATTCACCGCTGGTCTGGGACTGAACGTTCTCGGCGCGCGTCTGGATATTGGCGCCCTGTACAGCAGCGCTGATGTGGGTGCCGCGATCGAGCTTGGCACCTCCTTCTGATATCGCCGTAGTTCCAGAGCCCGGCCTGCCCCGTAACCCGGGCTTTTTTTGTGCCTCACCGCGTCCTTGCCGCTCAAAGTCACAGTTGGGGTTTGCCTACGGCAGACTGTGGCCGGATAATCTACCGACTGCACCCACACACCAAAGGAAACCCCAGCTCCATGCAAACCTATCTGGTAGGCGGCGCCGTTCGGGACAAACTGCTCGGCCTTGAGGTAAAAGACCGTGACTGGGTGGTGGTCGGCAGCACACCAGATGAAATGCGAGCGAAGGGTTTCAAACAGGTAGGGGCCGATTTCCCGGTTTTCCTGCACCCGAAAACCGGCGAGGAATACGCCCTGGCCCGCACCGAACGCAAGCAGGGCCGGGGCTACCATGGGTTTACCGTATACAGCGCCCCGGATGTCACCCTGGAGCAGGATCTGAAGCGCCGGGACCTGACCATCAACGCCATGGCAGAAACCGAAGATGGCGAGTTGGTCGATCCTTTCCACGGTCACGGCGACCTCGAGCAGAAAAAGCTTCGTCATGTGTCCGAAGCCTTTGCGGAAGACCCCCTGCGCATCCTGAGAACCGCACGGTTTGCCGCGCGCCTGCAACCCATGGGCTTTACCGTATGCTACGAAACCAGGGCCCTGATGCAACAGATGGTCCGTGAGGGCGAGCTGGGGGATCTTGTCCCGGAGCGCGTGTGGCAGGAGGTTCAACGAGCACTGCATGAGCAAGCGCCCGGTGTCTTTTTCGATGTACTCAAAGACGTTGGCGCACTGGAGGTTCTGATTCCAGAGCTCGCCAGCCCGGACATTCTCCAGCACGGACTTCAGGCCCTGCATTGCGTGCACCGGAAAAACGGCAACACGGCCCAGCGCTTCGCCGCATTGCTGTGCGCCGTGCCGGAACCCGACGCTGTCGCTCGCGCAAAAGCCATGAAAAGCCCGAATGACTGCAAAGACATGGTCCACCTGGTCTGCCTTTATATGGAGCACCTGGGCGATCAGGGCCCGAAGGCCCTTGCGCCGGAGCAAGCGTTGGAGCTGCTGGAGAAAGCCGACCTCTCGCGCCGCCCGGAGCGTTTTCTCCACTTGCAGGAAACCCTTGCCTGCGCCGTCAAACCCGGCCAGTCAGACAGACTTGACCGGCTCAACCTGGCCGCACGACACGCCTCAGCGGTCAACCCGCAAGACTTGATCAAACAGGGCCACAAAGGAAAAGCCCTGGGCGATGCAATCCGCAACGAGCGGCTGGCACGTATCAAACAGGCATTGACCAACTGACCAGAGGAATTCTTTATGGCAGCTCCTGTTGTTCTGATCACCGGCGCCGCCCACCGTCTCGGCGCCCGTACCGCGGAGGTCCTGCACGCCCGGGGCTGGAATGTGGTCATCCACTATCGTTCGAGGGCGGACCAAGCGGCCGAACTGATGGAAAAACTGAACCGGGAACGGTCTGACTCAGCCACCTCGATACAGGCAGACCTGACAGACATGGAACAGGTTGCCAGGCTGGCCAAAACCGCCTGCCAACATTGGGAGCGGCTGGATGGCCTGGTCAACAACGCCTCAGTCTTCTATCCCAGAACCACCGAAGACTCCGGTGAAGACGACTGGAACGCCATCATGGGCGCCAACCTGAAAGCGCCATTCTTTTTGCTCAAACACTGCCTGCCTGAGTTGAAGAAGAACAATGGGGCCGTGATAAATCTGATCGACATCTACAGTGAGAAACCGCTGAACGATCACCCCCTGTACTGCGCCAGCAAAGCGGGCTTGGCCGCCCTCACCCGATCCTGGGCCAAAGATCATGCCCCAGAGATCAGGGTAAACGGTGTATCGCCTGGCGCTATCCTCTGGCCAGAGGGCGATGCCGCGATTGATCCAACTTATCAGCAGGCCATTCTGGACAAAACACCCCTGGCCCGTACCGGCAACCCCGACGACATTGCCGGTGCCATCGCCTACCTGCTGTGTGATGCCCCCTTTGTGACCGGTCAGATTCTCTCCGTCGACGGCGGTCGCAGTCTGAATATGTAAATCACTCCCGGCAGGCTGAATCAACCCATACCTTGGTTGTTTTGGCCGAGCCAGGCTTTCCCGCTACAATGCTTGCCATCTTGTATTCACACGCCGGCAGGCATCGTCCTGATCCTGCCCTTTGCAACGGAGAATTCCCATGCGTGATGTCGTGATTGTTGCCGCAAAACGTACTGCTGTTGGCAGCTTCGGTGGCGGTTTGTCCACCCTGCGGGCCGACCAACTCGGTTCCGCCGTGATCAAGGCGCTGATGGAAGAAACCGGCGTGGCCGGCGAGCAGATCAATGAAGTCATCCTGGGCCAGGTACTGACTGCCGGTTGCGGTCAGAACCCTGCCCGCCAGGCAGCCATCAATGCCGGCCTGCCAAGCTCCACACCAGCGATCACCATCAACAAGGTATGTGGTTCCGGCCTGAAAGCGGTTCATATGGCGGTGCAAGCCATTCAGTGCGGTGATGCCGAGATGATTGTCGCTGGTGGCCAGGAAAGCATGAGCCAGGCGCCACACGTTCTGCCCAACAGCCGTAATGGCCAGCGCATGGGCAACTGGAGCATGGTCGACACCATGGTGAACGATGGCCTGTGGGATGCCTTCAACGATTATCACATGGGCATCACCGCCGAAAACATCGTGGAGAAGTACGGTATCAGCCGGGACGAGCAGGACGAATTTGCCGCAGCCTCCCAGCAAAAAGCCGTAGCGGCCCAGAACGCCGGCTATTTTGACGGCCAGATTGTTCCGATCACCATTCCCCAGCGCAAAGGCGACCCGCTGGTGATCAGTAAGGACGAATGCCCCCGCGACGGCGTGACCGGAGACAGCCTTGGTAAACTCCGCCCGGCGTTCAAGAAAGACGGCTCCGTGACCGCTGGCAATGCTTCATCCCTGAACGATGGCGCCGCCGCCGTGATGGTGTGCAGTGCCGAAAAAGCCAAAGAACTGGGCCTGACCCCGCTGGCCACCATCAAGGCCCACGCCAATGCTGGTGTTGACCCCACCATCATGGGTACCGGCCCGATTCCCGCCAGCCAGCGCTGCCTTGAGCGCGCCGGCTGGACAGCGGCCGAGCTGGACCTGATCGAAGCCAACGAAGCCTTCGCGGCCCAGGCCATCTCGGTCAACCGGGACATGGGCTGGGATACCAGCAAGGTCAACGTAAATGGCGGCGCCATTGCCATTGGCCACCCGATCGGCGCTTCCGGCTGCCGTATTCTGGTCACCCTGCTGCACGAAATGGCACGCCGCGACGCCAAGAAAGGCCTGGCGACTTTGTGCATCGGTGGCGGCATGGGCGTTGCCCTGGCGGTGGAGCGCTAAGCCCGGTGCTGCACGTTGTACTCTATGAGCCGGAGATACCGCCCAACACCGGCAATATCATCCGGCTCTGCGCCAACACCGGCTGTCAGCTGCACCTGATTGAACCTCTGGGGTTTTCCCTGGAGGACAAACAGATGCGCAGGGCCGGGTTGGATTACAGCGAGTACGCCACCGTGAAGATCCACCCGGATTACGCCAGCTTCCTGGAAACCGAGCAGCCTGCGCGACTGTTCGGGCTCACCACGAAAGGCAGTCGCCACTATCACGAAGCCGCTTTCCAGGATGGCGACTACCTGATGTTCGGACCGGAAACCCGAGGGCTGCCGGCAGACGTTCGGGCAGCCCTGCCAGAACAGAACCGGCTGCGGGTGCCCATGCGCCCGGAAAGCCGCAGCCTGAACCTGTCCAATACCGCCGCCCTGGTGGTTTATGAGGCCTGGCGGCAGACCGGATTCAACGGCGCTGTCTGAGTACTCGCGCTGGCAAGGGGAATGACCAGCGGATAGCCCTCAGGGAGTTGAATAACCCGAGTCCGATAGCCGTAAACCGCTTTCAATAGTGACGGCGTCAGGACCTCACTGGAGCCCCCTTCATGAAAGCAGCGGCCAGACTTCATGACCACCATTCGGTCTGCAAACTGAGCCGCAAGATTGAGGTCGTGGACGATGGCCAGCACGGCCACCCCGTGCTCCCTGGCCATTGCGCCTACCAGCTCCAACACCATCTGTTGGTGCGCGGGGTCCAGCGCCGACGTACACTCGTCCAGCAATAACAGTCGATCCTGTCGGGTATCCCATATCTGCCCCAGCACTCTTGCCAGCTGCAACCTCTGCTGTTCCCCGCCGGACAATCCCGGCACCAGTCGATGCCGCAAATGCTTGATCTCCAGGGCTTCCATCAGGATTTCTGCCACGGAATCCGCGCATCGGCGGGTTGCGGCCGGACGACCAAGGGCCACCACTTCCTCCACCGTTAGTGGGAAGTTAACCTCAACACTCTGAGGCATAATCGCCCGATGGCGTGCCAGCTCACCCGGGCACCAGCCACCAAGTTCGCGGCCTGCAAGTCGGATCCGGCCCCGGTACGGCAATTCTCCAGCCAGTGCTTTCATAAGCGTTGACTTACCCGCACCATTCGGCCCCAGCAGCATCAATACTTCACCAGCAGACACCGTCAGATTGATATCGCTGACAATCTCCGTTCCCGCTAGAGATACACTCAAGTTCTGAATTTCCAGGACCATCACATCACCTTTCTCCGCATGAGCAAACCCAGAAAAAACGGACCTCCGATCAGAGACATCATCAGCCCGATGGGCAACTCGGCGGGTGCAACAACAACTCGCGCGATGGCATCAGCCGCAACCAACAGGGTTCCCCCCATCAGCACACTGACTGGCAACACCACTCGATGACTCGCTCCCAGCAGCTGCCTTACCAGGTGCGGCACAACCAATCCGACAAAGCCGATCAGTCCGCTTACGGCCACGGCTGCGCCAACACCTAGCCCGACAACCAGTATCGCAACCTTCTTAACGGTGGCTGTTCGATACCCCAAGTGGCCCACTACCGATTCGCCCAACAAAAACGCGTCCAGCGGTCTGGCCAGCCAGGGTGCTGCCATTAAAGCCAGGATCATGAAAGGTGCGCCCAAAACAAGATCGTCCCAGGCAGCGTGGCCAAGGCTCCCCATTGTCCAGAACGTCAGGGATCGTAATTCCTCATCGCTTGCGTAGAACGTCAGCAAACCGGTTGCTGCGCCCGCCACTGCGTTGATGGCAATACCCGCCAATAGAAGCGTTGCCACAGCGGTCTGGCCAGCACGACTGGCAATCCGCCAGGCCAGAATGACGGTGCCACTGCCGCCGGCAAACGCAGCCAGAGGTAACGCCCACTGTCCCGCCAGGGTCACCCAACCACCAAGGGCCGTCCCGCCAAGAACGATAACGGCAATGGCTGCCAGTGACGCACCAGCAGAGACACCAATCAGGCCAGGGTCTGCCAGGGGGTTTCGGAAAAGCCCCTGTAGGATCGCGCCGGAAACCCCCAATACAGCTCCAACCAGAAAGCCGAGCAGAAACCGGGGTAACCGGACTTCCAACACAACCATAGCCGCTACCGGATCCGAAGCTTCCCGGCCAGCAACCACCTTGAGAATATCCATCAGTGCAAGGTCGTAGGCACCACTACCTATCGATGCCAGGGCCGCAACCGCCAGGAGAGCTCCCAGCAACAAGAGCGCCGGCGCCAACGGCAAACGACCGGAATGGTCACGGATCATTGGCGGCTATTTCCCTTTGGCCGGGCAAGGCATCGTTAAGCGCCGCCATAGCTTCCGGCAAGCGAGGGCCGAAGCCGAGCAGGAACATACTGTCGGCCACCAGCCGATGCCCGGACTGCCATGCTTCAAGGCGCTCAACCTCTGGCCACCCCGCAATGTCGAACTGGCCCGGAGTGGATTCCGCAATCACCACCGCATCGGGGCGGGAAGCAAGAATCGCCTCCCGGTTGGCCGGTTTGTACCCTTTAATACCCTGGGCAGCATTTTCGGCCCCGATCAGTTCAACCAGCGCATTCGCTGCAGTATCCGACCCGGCCAACATGACCGAGTGGTTGCCCGCAGCGAGGATGAACAGAATTCTGGGCTGGTAATCACGGTTTCCGGTGTTCTGTTGAATCCGGCGGATATCCGCCTCTACGCCAGCCACCAGAGCCCGCGCTTCCTCGGTTGCCCCGAGCAGCTCGCCAACAGACAATATGCGCTCCAGCGCTGCCTCCGCGGTCCACCGCGACGGCAGTTGCGCAACCCGAACCCCGGCGCGCGCGAGGCGCTCAAGATTCCTGGCGGGCGCAGCCTGCTCTGAGGTAATCAGCATATCCGGCTTCAGTGCCAGAACGCCCTCGAAAGGCAAAGCGCGCAGATAACCAACCTTGGGCAACTCAGCCGTTTGCTCCGGATAACCGCTGGTGGTATCCACTCCAACCAGGCGCGACTCCTGCCCAAGGCGATAGACGATTTCGGTGATGGCTCCGTCTGCAGTCACCAGACGGCTCGGTTCGGCAAACACCGAGCCCGATGCCAGCGACAATCCAATCAGAATGAACAGGAGCCACCGCAGCCTCATGACAAAGCCTCAAGCGTTGCGACCTGTTCACGCCAGAGTTCGGATTCCGGAATGCCGGGTTTACGTTCACCAAAAACCGTCAGAACCAGTTCTCCGTCTCCATTGAAAGCTTCCACAGAGGTGATCAGGCCATCGGTGGACGGACGTCGTACCAACCACCAGCGTTTGATACCGTCGGTGTTAGCGTGCAGATTGAAGCCCGGATCCAGTACGTTCATCCAGGGGCCAGTGCGGCGAACATTTGTGACACCCCCGGTAAAGATCTGGACAATCCCGGGATTGCCGACAAAGAACATCGCCGGGCATTGGTTGTCTCTCAGCAATCCCAGCAACCGATCCAGCACATTCTGATCCCCTGACTGGAGCTCCGTGGCCCACTCACCACGCACCAGCTCGAGCGCTGTCAGGCGGTCAGCACCGGCACGCTTTAACAGGGCTCCAAAATGATGGACATCCTTGAGTTTCTCCCAGCCGGTGCGCAGCGCATCAACATCCACGGTTTCCGGGGACGAACGCTGCAATGTCTCTCGCCGGCCTACCGGTTTAAAGGCTTCCTGGCGGGCTGCTGTAAAGCGTTCAACCATTTTTTCCCAGGCATCAGCATCGGTCGTGTCCACTCGATAAATCTTGTGAATGGCCGTGCCGTACTGGTCGAAAAACTGAAGGCTCTCCCGTAGCCCAGACCGCACCTGCTCCAGTACCCGGTAGCCCCAGGCCCAGTGTTTGAAAAACACCCGTATGTCAATCTCTCCAACCGCCAGCCCCATAGCTCCAGAGCCGCCGACCGTGAAGTCTCTGAAGCAACCGGTAACTTCATGAACTACCTCGTTGTTGCGGGCAAGAATCATCACCGGTCCGACCTGCTCCAGGGCCCCAAGGATCTGACTAAACTCATTTACCAGTGGAACGACGGCATCACGCTCCCGGAGCCGTACAAGCTCCATTTCGCTGACCCCAAGCCGGTCTGCGACCTGGCGGATCCTGAGATTTGGCTCCTGTTGTCTTATGGCATCCCATCGTGCCGGCAGGTTGTCCGGCACACCTACTGAATCGGTTATTGCCTGTTGCATGACTTACTCCTCGGCTTGCTGAAGTTCCACCGGCAACCAACGCACCGTAGGCTGTCCGCTGGTTCCGTTCTGGTCGTAGTATCCGACGATCTGCAACGCCCAGACCGTGGACTCAGGATCATCAGCCTCAGCCTTGATCAGGAAGGTTCGGAAGTTGGGCCAGATCTTGTGTTGGTTGGTCAGGTTGTAGGCGTACCAGGTGTTATCCGTGAATACCCCGCCGGTTGAGTCCGTGTTGTAGAGCTGGGGTACACCTGGATCGCTGTCATTGGCGGCAAGTTCGCTCCAGGTCATCGGGTCGGAGGCCCCGCCTTTCCCGGCGCCAGACACACCGCTGTTGGATTTCAGGTACCAGTCCCGACCAGAGAAGCCGACCTGGACATCCCAGTTGTCGCTGGTATCACAATCAACAACGGCGTCTGAGTCAAAATCGAAGCATACGTCGCCGCCGTCATAGCCTGCAGGGGGAGTGAAAGTGACTGGTGTGGCACTGAATTGCGACGCGCCAGAGGCCTGCACGTCAAACTCCAGTGTGAAATCTTCAATACCTTGTCCTTCGCGGGTCGGGAAATTGAAGTCGACAACCCGCATTCGGGCATAGCTATTTCCCTCGGCAGAACGCACCAGATAACCAACATCGTCTGCCTCTCTGATCACGCCCGTGGCGAAATCGTATTGAGACCAGGTATCTGAGGCCCCAAATGCACTGGCAAAGGCATCCTCCTGCCAGCTAGCCGGCTCTTCAAGAATGCCCAGCAAGTGCTCCTGCTCTGAGTTGGCGGTGGCGTTGATGAACACATTCGCGATGGGGTCGCCATTACCATCGTAAAAATCGTCCTGGGCAATAGCCAGAGCGCCGACAACGCTTCCGCTTCCGGAAGCACCGCTGTTCACCTTGAAGCTCAAACGGTTGGCGGCAATGTGCCAGTCGCCACCGTCTTCCACCATCGCTCCGGTTTCCAGATTGAGGTAGACGGTCTCCGTTGCCGCGGGCAGCAACTGCTCGGAAAAATTGCTGACATTATCTGTATCGTCCTCCGCGATGGAGTTGTCACTACCTCCACCGCAGGCCGTCAGAGCCAGGGTGGCCAGCACAACGGCCAGAGGCCTGTTATCGAAAATTTCCATGGATGTCTCCTTCATATGTTTTTCGGGTGTTCGGGCATCATTGGCCAAAGGAAACCGTCAGCCCGGCGTAGAGGAAACGCCCGGCAACCGGTCTGAAATCTTCACTGGCATTGGAAAAATCACGCTGTTCGCCGGTGATGTTCTCGGCACCGGCGAACAATCGAAGCTGGTCGGAGAACCGGTAGTTCAGCTTCAGGTCGGCCGTTGTATACCCCGGGGACTCGGTTCCCGAGGCCGCATTCACGAACTCTTCACTCTGGTACCGAAGCCTCGCACTCCAGGACAGTCCGGGCAGCCAAAACGGACCATCCAGCCCGAGGCGCGCCTGATGCCTTGGGCGGTGATTAAGCTCATCGCCTGTTGCCACGTCTTCGGTTCTGGTCAGGGTATAGCCGGCGGTGAGTCGCCAGTGCTCGGAGGGCTCCCAGCCAGCCGTGGTCTCGAATCCCCAGGTCCTTGCCTCGGCAAGGTTTTCATAGGAGAAAACCTGAACTCCGTCGTTCCGCGCCTCGGTAGCCTCGGCATCCGGCGAGGTCTGGATCAGTTGCTCGATATCATTAAAGAAGGCGTTCGCTTCCAGCCATGCAGACCTGTTCCAGGACAGGCCTCCTCCAAACTGGTAGCTGACGGATTGCTCCGGCTCCAGATCAGGAGTCCCCTGCACGATGTAGCCAAGCTGGCTGTGGTCAAAAGTGAAGTGTCTCTCCTTGAGATTCGGCACCCGATATCCGGCGCCAACGCCACCTCGGAGGAAGCCGGTCAGGGAATCGGTCCGGATCAGGTCGTAGCGTGCATTGATCTTCGGGGCGGTGTGGGTTCCGAAATCGGAGTCATTCTGGAAACGGACGCCGGGCACCAACTCAAGATTCGCGGTGGGCATCCAGGTGTCCTGAACCCAGACCTCCTGGCTCTCACGCTGCCGGCGAGGCTCAGCACCCAGCTCGGAAGCGCCGTCCTTGGTCTGCTTGAGGGTTTCGCGGTTAACATCGACACCAGCCTGCAAGTGATGACTGAGCCCCACCGGCTTGCCCAAATGGGCCGAAAAACGGGACAGAGTAGATTCGGCACGACGGTCATCAAAGACACTGCTGGCCGTGTATTTCAAGGTATCGTCGTTGAGGGTCTCATGGACAGCGGCCCAACCGGCACGCAAATCTGAATTGCGACCATGGTCGCCAGCCAGGGTATAGCGGGTGCGAGTGACCGTTTCATCCTTACCCTGATTGATAGGCGGGTTGCGTTCGGTAAACCGTGACCCGGACTCCTCTTCGAATCGGGCGACCGCAGCGCTCAGCCGGTGGTTGCTGTTTGGAGACCAGTCGGTGCGGAAGCTGAGATCGGTTCGGTCGTATTCATCGCCCGGTCGGGCCCAGGTCTCTGGCTGCGGGTCGATGCCATCGGAATGCTGGTGTGATGCGGATAACCGAAGGGCCAGCTGTTCATTGCCACCCTGGACCGAGGCTCGGGCCGAATAGCGCGCGGGGTCGGCGTCACTCCCGGAAGGGTTCTGATCGCCATAGGTACCGACGTCAGCGGTGAAATGACCAGAGAACCCGGAAGCTGGCGGACGGGTGATGATGTTGACCACCCCACCGATACCGGCGCTGCCGTATTGAGCAGACACAGCTCCCTTGACTACTTCGACACGCTCGATATCAAGGACTGCCAACTGACTGACATCAACGGATGAACCCGTCGTCGCCGTCATCGGCATACCATCGATCAGCACCAGAACCCGGTCAGCCTCAACTCCCTGCAACCAAACCTCATACCCGGGTTTCCCGTGAACCTCCCTCAGCTGAACCCCGGGCACGTTCTCCAACGCTTCTTTCATGCTCCGGGCGTGAGTTCTCTCAAGCTCCTTCGCGGTGACAACCTCGGTGCGCACAGGAGTGTCCAGCAACTGACGCTCCGTTCTTGTTCCAGTGACAACCAGCTCATCCAGGTAAAAGGCCTCGGCAACCGTGTTACCGGAACCTCCCAAAAGCAAAAGGAACAGCGACCACCGCTGGAGATCAGCTTTCGAATTCAACATATCACCCACCAATAATCGTAATGCGTACGATTATTATTTTGTTTACATAAAAGATCAACCCTTCAATTGATGAATATCAAGCGCGCACAAAAAAACCGGCCTCAGCCGGTTTTTTTAATCTCTTCAGAAAACCAAACGATTAGTGAGTCTGCTCTTCCTTGGCTTCGCCTGCCGCCTCTTCCTGCTTGCGCTTCAGCGCCTGGGCATAGATGGCGTCAAAGTTCACCGGCGCCAGCATAAGGGCCGGGAAGCTGCCCTTGTTGACGATGCCGTCGATGGCTTCGCGGGCGTAGGGGAACAGAATCGTCGGGCAGTACGCGCCCAGCATCTGACCCAGCTGCGGGCCTTCAATACCAGACACCATGAATACGCCGGCCTGCTGGATTTCAACGATGTAGGCAACTTTCTCGCCCACCTTGGCAGTAACGGTCAGCGACAGAACAACTTCATACTGATTATCACTGATCTTGTTATGGGCGGTATTCAGATCCAGGTTCACCTGCGGCTTCCACTGCTCCTGAAACACCAGGGGAGCATTCGGGGACTCAAAAGACAGGTCCTTCACATAAATGCGCTGAAGGGCAAACTGGGGTTGGTTCTGGTTTTCGGTGCCTGCGGCTTGCTGATTCTCAGCCATGATCAGTCCTTTCGTTCTGGTAAAAAGGGCAATAGCCCGTTGTTATGGTCACGTGAGCCGAAACAGTCTACTGCGTGGTCCCGGCAGGTAATGTGAAACAGTGCGACAGATCGGCAATCAGATCAAGCCCTGTTACTTTTTCACCAGCGGCAGATTGCTGGCTCTCCAATCGGTGATACCTCCATTCAGGCGCACCACATTGGCGTAGCCCTCAGCATTCAGCTGCTTGACCGCCATGGCCGAATGCTGGCCCATTTTGTCCGCCACAATAATCTGCTTGTCTTTGAACTTGCTTAACTCATTGGCGCGGCTCTTGAGGCTGTTCAACGGGATATTGATGGAGCCGGTAATGCGACCTTCGCCAAATTCCTTGCGATCCCGGATATCCACCACTACCGCCTCATCCTTGTTGATCAAAGTAACGGCACCCTGAGCCGAAATTTTGGTGCCACCCCGCCGGGATTCCAACACCAGAATGGCCACCAGGAATGCCACGAACAGTGATACCAGAATGTAATGATTGACTACGAATTCAAACAAGCGGTCCATGAAACTACCCTGAAAATTTGATTTGGCGGGATTATACACACCCGTAACGACTCAAAGAAGGCAAGCGTCTTCGCCGGCAGGCTGCAAGCCCCGAGCCTCAAACCATAGTGCCAATGCATGATACCGATGTGCGCCCTTACGTGGCCTGCGCAAATGAAAACGGTTACAATCTGACCCACTTCAAATCCGTTACTTTCGCAATCAACCGGACGAAATGATGACCGAGACGCGCAAGCCCACTGCACTGATTATTCTCGACGGCTGGGGCCACCGGGACCCGGCTGAAGACAATGCCATTTCCAACGCCCAGACTCCGTTCTGGGACAAGCTCTGGCAGAATCAGCCCAAGACCCTGATCAACACCTCAGGGATGTTTGTGGGCCTGCCCCAGGGCCAGATGGGCAACTCCGAAGTAGGCCACATGAACCTGGGTGCCGGCCGAGTGGTCTATCAAAGCCTGACGCGTATCGACAAAGACCTTGAAGACGGCAAGTTCCAGAGCAACGACGCCCTGTGCAACGCCATTGATAAAGCCGTAGCCAATGGCAAGGCCGTTCACATCATGGGCCTGTTGTCCCCCGGCGGCGTACACAGCCACGAGGACCATATGCTGGCTGCCGCAGAGGTTGCCGCGGCCCGTGGTGCCAAAGAGGTGTACATTCATGCGTTCCTGGACGGCCGCGACATGCCCCCGCGCAGTGCTCGCCCGTCCCTGGAAAAAGCCGCAACCAAAATGAAAGCCTTGGGCGTTGGCCGGGTGGCGACTATCGTGGGCCGCTACTTTGCCATGGACCGCGACAACCGCTGGGATCGGGTGGAAGCCGCTTACAACGCCATGACGTTGGGCGAGGCGGAATTCACGTTTGAAGATCCGCTCACCGCGCTGGATCAAGCCTATGAGCGGGGCGAAAACGACGAGTTCGTAAAAGCCACTCACATTCGCGCCGAAGGCCAGCCGGAAGGCACCATCAACGACGGCGATTCGGTACTGTTCATGAACTTCCGGGCCGACCGCGCACGGGAAATGACCCGCACCTTCGTGGAACAGGACTTCGACGGCTTTGACCGCCGAAAGCACCCGGCACTGGCCGACTTTGTCATGCTGACCGAGTACGCGGCAGACATCAAAACCTCCTGCGCCTACCCGCCGGAGCAGCTGAGCAACGGCCTGGGTGAATATATGGCCGCGCTTGGCAAGACCCAGTTGCGCATCGCTGAAACCGAAAAGTACGCCCACGTCACCTTCTTCTTCAACGGCGGCCTGGAAACCCCGTTTGAAGGCGAAGACCGCATTCTGGTGCCGTCCCCGAAAGTCGCCACCTACGACCTGCAGCCGGAAATGAGCGCACCGGAAGTCACCGACAAGCTGGTCGAAGCCATCAAGAGCGGCAAGTACGACCTGATCGTATGCAACTACGCCAACGGCGACATGGTTGGCCATACCGGCAAACTGGACGCCGCCATCAAAGCCGCTGAGTGCCTGGACCAGTGCGTGCAGCGGGTGGTGGAAGCTTTGGACGAGGTGGGCGGTGAAGCGCTGATTACCGCCGACCACGGCAACTGTGAGCAGATGACCGACCCGAACTCAGGCCAGCTGCACACCTCCCACACCATCGGCCCGGTTCCGCTGGTTTATACCGGCCACCGCAAGGTCACTCTCAAGGATGACGGCAGCCTGTGCGATATTGCACCGACCTTGCTCGCCCTGATGGGCGACGAAAAGCCAAAGGAAATGTCCGGGCACAGCCTGGTCGATTTCAGCTGATCCGGCTGCCGGAATACGTGTTCACGCGGCTCGCCATACTGGTAGTGGCCCTCATGCTGGGGGTCACGCCACTGCACGCCCAGCAGGAGGTCACGCCGGCCCAGGTCGAAGCGCTTAAAAAGCGTATCGCCACTATCGACAAATGGCTGGTCAGCGCCGAGAAGAACCGGTCCGACCTTGAAAAGCAGCTGGTTGCCACCGAACGCAGAATCAGCGACCTGACCCGTGAGCGCCGCGAACTTCGGGCCCGGGCGGATGAACAGCAGCAACGGCTTGGCGAACTGCAGACGCAGGAAAACGAACTGGCCGAGACCCTCGACAAACAACGGGACAGCCTGAAGAAACAAATACGCGCCGCCTGGATGGAAGGCGATGCACCAGCCCTGAAAGTTCTTCTTAATGAAATCGAGCCGGGCATGATCGCCCGCACCCTGACCTACTACGAATATCTCAGCAAAGATACCGTTGAACGGCTTGAAGCCTTCCTGGCCAGTCTTCAGGAACTCAAAGCCGCCCGCGCGGCTGTCCAGGCCAGCCGGGTGGAATTGGCGAAAACCGAAAGCAACCTTGAGCAGCGCCAGAAGCAACTGGCGGACACCCGCAAGGAGCGCGAGCAAACCCTGGCGGCCCTGAATGCCGACATCCGCACCCGCCGCGGCGAGCGGGATGATCTGGAGGCAGACCGCAAACGTCTGGAGCGGCTGCTGGAAGAGGTTCAGGAAGCCATTGCCAGCATTCCCGCCCCCAACGAGTCGCGCCCCTTCAAATCACTGCGTAACCGCCTGCCATGGCCGGTCCAGGGCCGGGTTGTGAGTAACTACGGTGCAACCTACGCCGATGGCAAGCTTCGCCGTAATGGCCTCATCATGAACACCTCGGAAGAAGCCGAGGTCAAAGCCGTGCACTACGGCCGCGTCGTTTTCGCCAACTGGCTTCGCGGTTTTGGTCTGATGACCATCATCGACCACGGCGACGGATATATGACATTGTATGGTCATAGCAGCAGCCTGTTCACCGCCCCCGGGGACTGGGTAGGTGCTGGCGAAACCATTGCCCTGGCCGGGCGCACCGGAGGCACGGAAGATCCGGCGGTGTATTTTGAAGTGCGCCAGAACGGCAAACCGGTCAACCCCCGCAGCTGGCTTGGCAAACCCTGAACCAAAGGGCTGACAAACACCGCGCCGGGCGCCATACTGTCGGGAGCCTAGCTGGTCCAACTTGCGGAAACACAACAGGATATGTGAATGAAACGGGTTAGAAGTACTCTCCAGATCTCACCACTACGCGCCATCGCACTTGCGACCTGTTGTCTGGCCGCCCCCGGACTGGCCCTGGCACAAGACCAGGAAGCCCAGACCCAGCAGATTCTGGAAGGCATCCAGAACGGCGAGCGGGTACAGATTCAGCTCCCTGACCCGGAAGAACAACTGCCCCTGGATGACCTGAGGAAGTTCACCGAAGTCTTCAGCCGCATTAAAGCCGCCTACGTGGAAGAAGTGTCAGACCGCAAACTCCTCGAAAGCGCCATCAAAGGCATGCTGTCTGACCTGGACCCCCACTCCACCTACCTTGCCCCCAAGGATTACGAGGAACTGGAAGAAAGCACCTCCGGTGAGTTTGGCGGTCTGGGCATTGAAGTGGGTATGGAAAACGGCTTTGTAAAAGTCATTGCACCCATTGACGACACCCCCGCTCACAAAGCCGGCGTACTGGCAGGTGACCTGATCATCAAACTGGACGAAAAGCCGGTCAAAGGCATGTCGCTTGAGGAAGCCGTGAAACTCATGCGCGGCAAACCGGGCACGGTACTGACCCTGACCATCATGCGGGAAGGCGAGAGCGCCCCGATCGAGATCGACGTTACCCGCGATGTCATCAAGGTAACCAGCGTTAAATCCCGGATGATTGAAAACGGTTACGGCTATGTGCGGATTACCCAGTTCCAGGCCGAAACAGGACGGCAGTTCCGCCAGGCCCTGACCAAACTGGAAGAAGAATATGGCGGCGACCTGGATGGCCTGATTATCGACGTTCGCAACAATCCCGGCGGCGTATTGCAGGCAGCCGTCGAAACCGCAGACGCCTTGCTGGATGAAGGGCTGATTGTTTACACCGAGGGGCGCATCCAGAGCTCGCGGCTTCGCTTCAGCGCCAAAGCCGGCGACATTATGGAAGGCACCCCCATCGTTGTTCTGATCAACGGTGGCTCGGCCTCCGCCTCCGAGATCCTGGCCGGTGCGCTGCAGGACCACGGCCGTGCGGTGATTATGGGCACCAAGTCGTTCGGCAAGGGCAGCGTGCAAACCGTTATCCCGCTGGACGAAACCCACGCTATCAAGATGACCACCGCCCGCTACTACACACCGGAAGGCCGCTCGATCCAGGCCACCGGCATCAAGCCAGACATCGAAGTTCGCCCCGCCGAGCTGACCGAACTTGACGGACGTCCCTTCTTTACCGAGGCAGACCTGAGCGGCCACCTGCAAGGTCAGGATGAAGAACAGGAACGCCTGGAACGGCAACAGCAAGCCGAAACTCCGGCTTCTGCAGCTGAGCGCGATTACCAGCTGCGTTCCGCGCTGAACCTACTGAAAGGCATGAACATTCTCAACCGGCGGGATCAGGGCAAAAATCAGTGAGGCTATTGAAAACCGTTATTCTGCTGGCCGGCTTGATGGTCGGGCCGGCAGTCTTTGCCGCGAGCCCCGGGGGAGATCAGTATCCCCCGACGATTGCTATTATCATCGATGATATGGGCCATAACCTGTACGAAGGGCAGCGGCTGGCGCAGATGGAACAGCCGCTGACACTGGCCTTCCTGCCCTTCCGCAAACACACTACCTCTCTCGCCAAGCTCGCCTATCAGCAGAACAAGGAAATCATGCTGCATGCGCCGATGGCCAATACCCGGCACTTTGGGCTGGGGCCCGGGGGGCTGACACCGGATATGGACGAAGCGACCCTGACCAAAACTCTGAGGCGCTCGCTGCAGTCCATTCCCCATGTCAGCGGGGTGAACAACCACATGGGCAGCCTGCTTACCCAGCAATTGCAGCCTATGGACTGGGTGATGAAGGAGCTTTACCGATACCCGGTGTATTTTGTTGACAGCCGTACCATCGCCAACTCAATCGCAGGGCAAGTGGCACAGGCCTACCAGATTCCCAGCCTGACCCGGGACGTATTCCTGGACCACGAACAAACCGAAGAGTTTGTGGACCAGCAGTTCCAGCTTCTGATCAAAACCGCCAAAGAAAAAGGCACGGCCATCGGCATCGGCCACCCCCACAAAGTGACTGTGGATTATCTGGAGAAGCACTTGCCGAAACTGGATGAACAAGGCATTGCCGTCGCGACCGTGAGCGGCATCTGGGCCATGCGCAATGGCAACCGGGAGATGTTTGCGGAAGGCGAGAAGCAGGCCATTCGGCCTGCCTACGCTAAAGGGGATTAATCCCGAACTTCGATACCCTGTGCCTTCATAAAGGCCTTGGCCTCGGGAATGGTGTGCTGACCGAAGTGGAAGATGGAGGCTGCCAGTACCGCATCGGCACCACCCTGAGTAACACCATCCGCCAGATGCTGCAGCTCACCCACACCACCTGAGGCAATCACCGGCACCGCCACGGCATCACTGATGGCTCGTGTCAGCCCCAGATCAAAACCGATCTTGGTGCCGTCGCGGTCCATGCTGGTCAGCAGCAGTTCACCCGCCCCCAGATCCACCATCTTTTTGGCCCATTCAACGGCATCCAGGCCGGTGGGCTTGCGGCCACCGTGGGTGAAGATTTCCCAGCGGGGTTCTTCGCCTTCTGCACTCACGCGCTTGGCGTCAATGGCGACCACGATGCACTGGCGACCAAAACGCTCGGCAGCTTCTTTCACGAATTCCGGATTGAAGACCGCAGCCGTGTTGATGGACACCTTGTCGGCACCAGCATTCAGCAGCTTGCGTATGTCGTCTACGGTGCGCACGCCGCCGCCCACGGTCAGCGGGATAAACACTTCTGCGGCCATGCGCTCTACGGTTTCGTAGGTGGTGTCGCGGCTTTCACTGCTGGCAGTGATATCCAGAAAGGTGATTTCGTCCGCGCCCTGTTCGTTGTAGCGTCGGGCCACTTCAACAGGATCGCCGGCATCGCGGATATCCACGAAGTTGACGCCTTTAACCACGCGGCCTTTGTCGACGTCCAGGCAGGGAATGATGCGTTTTGCCAGTGCCATGATCTGTCCTCAGTTTTTCAGGCTGTCGCAGTAGGCTTGCGCTTCGGCCACATCCAGGGTGCCTTCGTAGATGGCACGGCCGGTGATGGCGCCGATCACGCCTTTGTCCGCTACGGTGGCCAGGCGCTTGAGGTCGTCCATGTTGGTGACGCCGCCGGAGGCAATAACCGGGATACCGCCCTCTTCCGCCAGTTTGGCAGTGGCTTCCACATTTACGCCCTGCATCATGCCGTCGCGGGCGATGTCGGTGTAAACAATGGAGGATACGCCGTCGTTGGCGAAGCGCTTGGCGAGGTCTACCGCCATGACTTCGGAGACTTCAGCCCAGCCGTCGGTGGCGACGCGGCCGTCTTTGGCGTCCAGGCCGACGATGATGTGGCCCGGGAATTCTTTGCACATTTCGGTGACGAATTCGGGCTCTTTAACGGCCTTGGTGCCGATGATGACCCACTGCACGCCGGCCTTGAGGTAGGCTTCGATGGTTTCGGCGGAGCGGATACCGCCGCCGATCTGGATGGGCAGGTTCGGGTATTTTACGGCAATGGCTTTTACGATTTCGCCATTGACCGGTTCGCCGGCGAAGGCACCATTGAGGTCGACCAGATGCAGGCGGCGGGCGCCGGCGTTGACCCATTTGGTGGCCATGTCGACGGGGTCGTCACCGAATACGGTGGAGTCTTCCATGCGGCCTTGGCGCAGTCTTACGCATTTGCCGTCTTTTAAATCGATAGCGGGGATGATGAGCATTTTGTTCTTCCTATTCAGAAAGTCGGGCAAGGAGTTTGGCGCTCGCACTCTGGAGCAGGGAGGCCTTTCAGGGACACGCTGTAAATACATCCCTGTACGCTTGACTGCAGCATCCCTGCTGCAGACAGTCCCTGAAAGGCCTCCCTGCCCCAGAGCGCTACTATGTGCTTGCCTGCTTACTTTCCAGTCCAGTTCGTAAAGTTTTCCAGCAACTGCAGGCCTGCCCGGGCGCTTTTCTCCGGGTGGAACTGCGCTGCAAATATGTTGTCCCTTGCCACCGCTGCCGCCAGGTCGACACCGTAACGGGTGCGGCCGGCCATGTCGGCGTTGCCGTCGGCTTCGGCGTAGTAACTGTGCACAAAGTAGAAGCGGTCGCCGTCCGGGATGTTGTGCCAGAGCGGGTGGTCTACGGTGTGGTACACCTGGTTCCAGCCCATGTGGGGCACTTTCAGGCGTTCGCCGTTTTCGGTGAGGTTGTCACCAAAGTAGCGGACTTCGGACGGGAACAGGCCGATGCCTTCCACGCCGCCGTTTTCTTCGCTGCGGGCCATCAATGCCTGCATGCCGACGCAGATGCCGAGGAACGGGCGGTCCTGGGAAACTTCTTTGACGAGTTCAACCACGCCCAAACGGTGCATTTCGGCCATGCAGTCGCGGATGGCGCCAACGCCGGGCAGGATCACCCGGTCGGCTTCGCGGATTTTGGCGGCATCGTCTGTAACCAGCACGGTGCAGTCCGGGGCCACGTGCTCTACGGCTTTGCGGGCGGAATGCAGGTTGCCCATGCCGTAGTCGATGATGGCGACGGTCTTCATGGTGTATCTGTTCCTTTCGGTGACCGGTTACAGGGCGCCTTTGGTGGACGGGGTGATGCCCGCCATGCGCTCGTCCATTTCAATCGCCATGCGCAGTGCGCGGCCGAAGGCTTTGAACACGGTTTCGATCTGGTGGTGGGTGTTCTTGCCCTTCAGGTTGTCGATGTGCAGGGTCACCATGGAGTGGTTGACAAAGCCCTGGAAGAACTCTGCAAACAGGTCCACATCAAACCCGCCCACGCTGGCGCGGGTGTAGGGTACGTCCATGAGCAAACCGGGGCGGCCGGAGAGGTCGATGACCACGCGGGACAGGGCTTCGTCCAGGGGCACGTAGGCGTGGCCGTAACGGCGGATGCCTTTTTTGTCGCCAACAGCCTGTTTGAAAGCCTGGCCGAGGGTAATGCCGATGTCTTCCACGGTGTGGTGATCGTCGATGTGCAGGTCGCCCTTGCAGGTGATGTCCAGGTCTACCAGGCCGTGGCGGGCAATCTGGTCCATCATGTGCTCAAGGAAGGGCACGCCGGTGTCAAAGCAGGCTTTGCCGGTGCCATCGAGGTTGATCTCGACAGAGATCTGGGTTTCAAGGGTATTTCGCTCTACCCGAGCCTTGCGTTCAGCCATGGAGACTCCGTCTAGAAAACAGGCTTGCTACTGTAAACATTCAATTCGCAGATTATACCTGTTAACACAGCCGGAGTCCCGCAACCGCATCAATCGCCCTGATAGCTCAGAACGCGTTCTTCAGGTTGTTCATGTAGGTGTCTACAAGGCTGTTGAACTCGTGTTTGATGACCGGGCTGATGGCCAGCTTGAGCAGGCTGGGCAGGGGCACTGTCAGTTGGGCGCTGGTCTGGAAACGCACTTTGGTTGAGTTGTCGCCGTTGGCAGTGAGTGTCCAGGCGCCGCTGACCACGCCGTTGCCTTCGCCTTTTACCGGCTCCCAGGTGATCTTTCCGTTGTCTTTGTCTGCGTGATAGGTGCAGGCATACACAGACTGGATGGCGTGCTTGTCGACACCCACTTTTTCCATTTCCCAGCGGTAGGCGTTACCACCGAGATCAACCAGCTTATCTACTTTCGGGAAGTGGCTGGCAGATTTGGGGACGTCTGCCAACAGATCGAATACTTCGTTATAGCCTGCCGGAATCTCCAGGTCCCGGTTCAGCTCAATCGATACGGTAATGGCCACAGCCGACTCCTTCTTGTGCTTATTTATGTGCCGGGCGTTCGCGCCGGCCTCGGAAAAGAGGGTATTTTGAACCAAGACTAACGCATTGTCATATTCCTGCACTGTTAATTTACTAACCCTGCGTTATCCTTTGGGTTATTCATCCGTAATAGTCAGGTACCACACCCTGCCGGGAAGACAAGGAACTCGTACCATGAAAGTTATTCGCTATGCGCTTTATGCCGTGATCGCCCTGATTGTGCTGGCGGTCGCCGCTATTGCCATTGCCGTTGCCGTCATCAATCCGAATGATTACAAGCCCCAGATTGAGGCTGCGGTTGAGAAACACACCAACCTGGATCTAATTCTGGAAGGCGACATTGGCTGGTCTTTCATTCCTCTGGGCCTTGAGCTGAACGATGTCGAGGCCACTCTGGAAGGCGAGCGGCTGGTTGCGCTGGAGCGATTGGTTGCCCAGATCGATTTCTGGTCGCTGATTGCCATGGCGCCGCGGGTGAATACCTTCCTGCTGGACGGCCTGGATGCGCGACTGGTGGTGAACGAACAGGGCGAGGGTAACTGGACGCGAATCATGCCCGAAGGTGAACCCGCCGAGGCGCCTGAACCGGCGGCAGCGGAGCCCGACACAGCATCCGAGGAAGCCGCGGGCGGCGAGATGCTCGACTTCAACGTTGAAAACATCGAAATCACCAACGCCCGGATTCACTACAACGACCTGGGCACCGGCCAGTCTGTGACCCTGCAAGATTTCACGGTTTCCGCCAGCAATATCACCCTGGGCTCCGAATTCCCCCTCGACATTCGCTTCAAGGTGGAAACCGCCCAACCGCAATTTGCTGTTGATGGCGGCATCAGTGCCCGTGTGAACGCCAATCAGGCGCTGAACGAATTTGCGGTATCCGGCCTCAAAGCCGTCTTTGACATGAACGGCGAACCGTTCGGTGGCAAATCCGTGAAGGCGGAAGTGGCCGGCTCGCTGCAGGCCAATCTGGAGGAGGAAACCGCCTCTCTAAACGATTTCACCGCCAGCCTGGCTAACCTGAAGCTGAGCACCAACCTGAATATCAGGGGTTTCGGCGATCAGCCAGCACTGGATGGCCGCCTGGAGATTGCCAGTTTCTCGCTCAAGCAACTTCTGAGCAATCTGGGCCAGCCGGCAATAGAAACCGACGATCCGGATGTGCTCAAAGCCATTGCACTGTCCACCAACCTTGGCGGCCAGCCGGGCACCGTTGCCCTGAGCGACCTGAAAATCACCCTGGATGACACCACCTTCAACGGCGGCGGCAGCTACAATCTGACCAACGGCGGGCTCACCTTTAACCTGCAGGGCGACAAGATCAACGCCGACCGTTACCTGCCGCCAGCCTCCGATGAAGAAGAGGCGGCTCCACAGCAAACCGCCGAAGCGGGTCCGGAAGGCGACCTGTTGCCACTGGAAACCCTTCGTGACCTGCTGCTGGATATCGATTTTGGCCTGGGCGAGCTGATCATCAGCAACCTGACCATCAACGAGATCAAGGCCAGCACCACCGCCAAAGACGGCCTGCTGCAAGTGGATGAGTTCAGCGGCAAACTCTATGACGGCAGCTTCGGCGCCAACGTCACCATCGATGCCCGCACAGACAATCCGAAATGGCGGGTTCGTTCTGATGTGACCAACGTAAAAACCTTGCCGTTGCTTACCGACCTTGCCGAGGTAGACATGCTGTCCGGCGCGGCCAACCTGAAAGTGGCTGTCGACACCAACGGCAACCGCGTCTCTACCCTGCGCAACAACGCCAAGGGCGAGATCAGCTTTAATCTGGCCGAGGGCATGCTGCGCAACATGAACCTGACACGCATGGCCTGCCAGGGCATTGCTCTGGCCAACCAGGAAACCCTGGGCACCACCGACTGGGGCACCCACACACCCTTCAACGATATGCGCGGCACCCTGAAAATTGATGGCAACACCCTGAACAACACCGACCTGGTTGCCGCACTCGCCGGTATGCGCCTGGAAGGCGACGGCACGGTAGACATGGAGCAGAGCCAGCTGGATTACGAACTGGGACTCAGAATTGTCGGCGAGATTCACCGTGACAATGCCTGCCGGGTTACCGAATACGTTCAGAACGTGGTGATTCCGGTTGAATGTCGCGGCAATTTCGTTGAGAACCCCGCAGGCCTGTGCTCATTCGACGGATCACGTTTCCGTGACACCCTGAAAGACATCGCCGCCAATGCGGCCCGCGCAAAGGTTCGGGAAGAGACAGATCGCGCCAAACAGCGGGCCGAAGAGAAGGCTCGCGAGGAAATCGACAAGCGCCTGGGCGAAGACGGCGAGCGTGTGCGGGATGCCGTTCGGGGGCTGTTCAACCGATGAGTGACCGGTTCGCCGACCAGCTTTTGACGTGGTACGACCAGCACGGCAGGCACAACCTGCCGTGGCACCATAACCGCAACGCCTACCGGGTGTGGGTCTCTGAGATCATGCTTCAGCAGACCCAGGTCACCACCGTCATCCCCTACTTCGAAGCCTTTATGGTGAGCTTTCCGGATGTGCATGCCCTGGCCTCCGCACCGGAAGACGATGTGCTCAGCCACTGGTCCGGCCTTGGCTACTATGCCCGCGCCCGCAACCTGCATAAAGCCGCCAAACAGGTGGTTGAGGAATTCGGGGGCGAGTTCCCCTGCAACCAGGAGCAACTCGAATCCCTCACCGGCATTGGCCGCTCAACCGCTGCGGCCATCATTGCCCAGGCCTTCGGAAAACGGGCCACCATTCTGGATGGCAATGTAAAACGGGTTCTCGCCCGCTATCACGCTGTACCCGGCTGGCCCGGGCAAACCCAGGTGCTCAACACACTCTGGGAACACGCAGAAACACACACGCCCCAAGATCGCGCCCGGGACTACACCCAGGCCATTATGGACCTGGGCGCCATGGTCTGCACCCGCAGCAAACCCGTCTGCGACTCCTGCCCTATCAGCGATGGCTGTGCAGCCAGAGCCCACAGCGAGGTGAAGCTCTACCCTGGTTCAAAACCGAAGAAAGCCAAACCAGAGAGAACCACCTGGATGCTGATCCTGGAAGATGCAGAAGGCCGGATATTGCTGGAGCGCAGACCACCCAGCGGCATCTGGGGCGGCCTGTGGAGCCTGCCGGAGCTGGACCCGGCCTACAGCTCGGAAGAACTGCAGGAAGCCTGCGAGAAAGAACTGGGCATCACCTGCCAGAACCCGGACCTGATCAGCAGCTTTCGGCATACGTTCAGCCATTACCACCTGCACATCCAACCCGCGCGACTGCCAGTCATAGACGTATCCGGCATCGCCGATTCCGACAGGCACCGCTGGCTGCATCGTGATGAAGCATTGTCTCTGGGCTTGCCTGCCCCTATTCGCACCCTGCTGACAGAACCGGAGCAAGCCGCCCTGCTCTGACCCCAGCAATTGCCGATGCTCAAGTCACACCCGGAACTGATCTGTTATCATTCGCCAAACTGAACATCAACACAGGAGCCGCCATGAGCCGCACCGTATTCTGCCGCAAATACCAGAAAGAAATGGAAGGCCTGGCCATGCCCCCCATGCCCGGCCCCAAAGGCCAGGAGATCTATGACAACGTCTCCAGGCAGGCCTGGGAAGAATGGCAAAACCAGCAGACCATGCTGATCAACGAAAAGCACCTGAGCATGATGGACCCGAACAACCGGAAATACCTTCAGGCACAGATGGAACGCTTCTTCAACAACGAGCCATTCGACAAGGCCGAGGGCTACGTTCCACCGGAAAAATAGCCAAACTGATCAAGGCCTGAACAACCGGAAAAGATTCTGAAAATTTTTGCCGGGCGGCCTTGACTACCCAACCCTAAACCGGTTTAATAGCGCCCCGTTGCAGCACATAGCTCAACACGCCCGGATAGCTCAGTTGGTAGAGCAGGGGATTGAAAATCCCCGTGTCGGTGGTTCGATTCCGCCTCCGGGCACCATTAAGAATTCAGACAGACCCCGCCTTGTGCGGGTTTTGTTGTTTCTGCCCTCTCCGTTTCTTCCTGACTATCTCACCACATCCCCCAAAAGCGACAACTCCGCCGCTATGTAATGGCCAATCATACTCGCCAGTCCGTCCGCCATTTCATCGAAACTGACCATCGGGTCCGGGTCCGACAAATGGCGGATAACGGCGAATATGCCGCCATTAATTCCAATGTAGGTGATCGCTGGAATGCGGCTAACCCGAAGGGTTTCCGGGTGCTCCATCAGGTAGCGCATGATGACGTTGTTGAGCACCTTGTAGAGCGGGTCCAGGTGGAGTTCAAAGTCCACCGCCATGGCGTATCGCACACACTTGAGGTACCGGCCATCGTCCTGCTCAAGAAAACTCCGGAACTGGTTCAGCAATGTGCGAATCGCCTCATCAATGGGCATCTGTACCAGTGTTGGCGTTAACGGCTTGATCATCGCCGCTGTGTCGGAGATGAAGCGTTGGCTCATGGCGTTGAAGATCGCCTGTTTGTTCTCGAAGTATTCATACAGCGAACCTACCCCCACGCCTGCTATTTCAGCGATGTGACGTGTTGTGGTGTCGGCAGGCCCCCGCTGACTCAGGGCAATAAACCCGGCTTCAACAATCGCATCCACCGTGGCGCGCGAGCGATCCTGTTTTGGTTTCCTGGGCATAATTTTCCGAATTGAATCCGAACAAGCGTTCGCTCTAATCTGCAGTCAGCTGGGCGCGAACACAAGCAGGGCAAGGCTTTCAGGCCTATTCGGCACTGGTTTTGTCCCTTTCGGGCGGCACAAGCCCTGGCAGCGTCACACTTACGTCAAAACTGCGGAAATCCTCATGCTTAAAAACTCTCTGACTAAAAATGCCCGTGCAGTCATCACTGGCAGCGGCAGCGGCATCGGCAAAGCGCTGGCATTGGAACTCGCCCGGCGCGGGGGCCTTGTGGTGTGCTCTGACATCAATCTGGACGCCGCGGAACAAACCGCCAGCGAAGTCCGCCGCCTTGGTGGCCAGGCCTGGGCGGTCGCCTGCGATGTCAGCAAGCTGGAGGAGGTACAGGCGCTGGCTGATAAAGCCGACGAGCTGCTGCCAGAACCGGTCAACCTGGTCATCAACAACGCCGGTGTTGGCGTAGGTGGCAAAACCATCGGCAAAACATCGATCGAAGACTGGGAGTGGACGGTCAACATCAACCTGTGGGGCGTGGTCTATGGCTGCCACGTGTTCGCCCCCGGGCTGCGCCTGCAGGAGCAGGCCGGCATTATCAATGTGGCCTCAACCGCCAGTTTCTCCGCGGCACCGCTCATGGGCCCCTATAACGCCACCAAGGCCGCCGCGCTGGCGATATCAGAAACCCTGGCAGCGGAGCTCTCGGGCACCGGCGTCAGCGTCACCGCGCTGTGCCCTACCCTCGTGAAAACCAACATCTCGGCCAACGGCCGCATACAGGGCGAATCCAATGACCTGTTTAACCGCTTGATGGACCGCATCGGCATGTCCGCCGACAAGGTTGCTCGCATGGCTCTGGATGGCCTGGATAACAAACAGCTTTACGTTATGCCACAGGTCGATGCCCGCATGATCTGGCGAATCAAACGTCTGCTGCCGAATTCCTATGCGGCGATTACTGGGCTTATTAATCGCCGGATGACGTCCAAATTCGTCTGATGACAGGCCTTAACACTCCCCACAAGCCAGGAGACTGACATGGCAAAGATTGATCTCGATAACATGCTGGAAAAGATCAAAAACACTCAGTGGAGCCTGTCGGATGTCGACTGGGATGCTCCGGGCGCTGAGCTGATTACCCCTGAACAGTGGCCAAAACTGAAAGCCTTCATGGCAGACCTGATGTGGATCGAGCACGTGGGTGCCAGGGCCTTTGCCGCCATGGCCAAGAAAGCGCCGGACGACACTCTGCGCCAGATCTACACCTATTTCCACGCTGAAGAACAGCGCCACGCCAACGCCGAAATGGCGTTAATGAAACGCTGGGGCATGCTGGAAGATGGCGAATTGCCGGAGCCGAACAACAACCTGAGGCTGGTCATCGAGTGGCTGGACAGGTTTGCCGATGATCAGCCGGTCTATGTGTTAGGCACCGTGGTACCCATGCTGGAAATCGCGCTCGACGGCGCGCTGTGCAAGTTCCTTCTCGATACGGTAGACGACCCGGTGTGCCATCAAGCCTTCGAACTGATCAATGGTGATGAGGCCCGCCACCTTGGCGTGGGTTTCACCGTGATGGAAATGCAGGGCCATGGCAAAACCTACATCGAGCTTATTCGGATGACCGCGCAGCTGATGGACCCGAGACTGATTCTGGGCATTGCCTCTTACTTTCCGCTGCTTAACAAGATGCGGGACAACATTGTCGAGATGGGCTTGCCTGAGGAGAAGCTGTACGAGGCCATGCGCAAATTCGAAAAGATCGGAGGGCGCACTGGGGACGGCCGAAGGAACCCCTGGTTCCAGATCATCAAGCACCACGGCCGGTTCGTGGTCGACCGCAAAAAACGCTTCTACCACGCGCCCATTGATGCCCTGGTGAAGGTGGCTGACGTCATTCCAAGGAAGGCGTTTCCGGCCGTACCCAGCTGGGTCAAAGAGATCACCTATCACCCGACCGCCTGACCACCGTTTACGAGATTACCTGATGAAGAACAACCAACCGCTTGCTCAACAGCAGCCGCCCGCCGATGCATTGATTATCGGTGCCGGCTTTGCCGGCCTGGGCACCGCCATTCGCCTGCAACAGCAGGGCATTCGCAACATCACCATTCTGGAGCGATCAGACGATGTTGGAGGCACCTGGCGAGACAATCAGTATCCGGGGGCTGCCTGCGACATCCCCTCCAATCTCTATTCTTTCTCGTTCGCCCAGAACCCGAACTGGTCCCGAAGTTTCTCGGGAAGCCGGGAAATTCTGGAGTACATCCATCACCTGGTGAATCACTTCAACCTTCGGCAATACATCCGGTTCAACCAGAATGTCAGCAACCTGGCCTGGGACCAGAACAAAGGCCTCTGGCAGGCAACGACCACGAATGGAGATGTATTTTCAGGGCGCACCGCCGTGATGGCCCAGGGGCCGCTGTCCAACCCCGGTTGGCCCGGCATCGCCGGCCTGGACGAGTTTGAGGGCAAGAAGATACACAGCGCCGCCTGGGATCATGATTACGACCTCAAGGGCAAACGCATCGCGGTGATCGGCACGGGTGCCAGCGCCATACAGATCGTACCGGAGCTGGCCAAATGCGCCGGCAAGCTGACGGTTTTCCAGCGCACTCCGCCGTGGATTATGCCACGGCCGGACTTCACCACACCGGACTGGAACAAGACGCTGTTCCGCAAAGCGCCCGTGAGTCAGACCGCCGTCCGCAAGGCACTCTATCTGGCCCATGAGTCCATGGCGCTAGCGGTTATCTGGAACTCGCCGCTGACCCGTTTTGCCGAGCGCCTTGGGCGGTGGCACTTGCGCAAACAGGTACCGGACCGCTGGCTACGCCGGCAACTGACCCCGGACTATCGCCTGGGCTGCAAGCGCATTCTGGTATCCAACGACTACTACCCGGCCCTGCAGAAACCGAACACCAAGCTGATCACCTGGCCGATAGACCGGATCAGCCAACACGGAATCCGCACAGTAGAGGGCATCGAGCACCAGTTCGACTGCATTGTGTTTGCCACCGGCTTTGAGGTGAGCAACGCCGGTACACCGTTCCCGATTACCGGCATCGGCGGACGCTCACTGAACGAGGAATGGAAGCGAGGCGCCCAGGCGTACAAGAGCATCAACGTGTCGGGCTATCCCAATCTGTTTTTCACCTTTGGGCCAAACTCCGGGCCAGGCCACAATTCTGCGCTGGTCTACATGGAATCCCAGATGGATTACATCGTCCGGAGCATTCGCACCATCAAGAGCCTCAAGCTCAAAGCCCTGGATGTTCGGCAATCAGCCCAGGACGACCACAACCGAAGCATCCAGAGCCGGCTGGCCAAAACCAACTGGAATTCCGGATGCCAAAGCTGGTACCTCACCGAGGATGGATTCAACGCGACGATGTACCCCGGCTTCGCAACACAATACGCAAAGCAGATGGCCGATCTGGAGCTAAAGGATTACCGCCTGCTGGCAGAAGAGGCCGCGAGCGAGACCGTTTAAGGCCGCCCGACAGCCTCCTGAGCCCGGGTACCCGGATACAACCAGGCTATCAGCAAACTGACCAGGCTCGATGCCAGCAAGGCGCCAAGGAATGGCGCCAGCGTCGGGATGCTGTCCGGAAAGCTCGCCGCCAGAGCTCCTGCGGTGAAGCTCCCCTGGCTCACCCAGCCGGGAAGCACGGCACCGAGCAACCCGGCCAGACCACCAGTCACCGCTGCCAGCGGCGACATACGGCGCCACAATCCCAGCAGCACCGGCACCACAATCGCCGCACACAGCAAGTCTGCAATCAGGAACAGCCGCAGTACTGAGAAGCCCTGAAGCGCCACCCACACCACCGGCACCATCAGTATCACCGTCGCCCAGCGGGCAGCACGCACTGACAGGCCACGTCGTCCGGAACTGGCCACCGCCATGGAAGCAATAGCGTTCTGCAAGGTATCGACACTGGAGGCCACCAGCGTCACCGCCAGAACCAGCGCTGGCAGAGCAAGCCAGGCCGGGGCGGCGGAAAGTAATGCGAAGAATGGAATGGGAGGCTCGCCCAGCGGTAAACCATGCATGGCCGCCAGCATCCCCAGACTACCAATGGCCATCACCACCAGAAACGTGCTGATGCCACCCAACACCGCGCCGCGCCCAAGGGCACTATCCGTTTCAGCTGCCCACACCCGCTGCCAATAGCCCTGGTGAAACAGGTTGGCGGCGGTCACCGCAATCACCAGAGTGAGCGCCACAGACAGCGCACTGCCAACAGGCACAGAAGGCATGACCGCCTCCGCTGGCATGGAGGGCAACCAGTACCAGGCAACACCACCCACAAGCAGCAACAAGGCCAACAACAACCAGGCCTGCCAACGGTCTGTGGCCAGGCTTGCCCTCAAACCACCAACAGAGGTATAGATCAGCGTGACCAGCGCCACACCGAGAATCACCAACGCAGGTGGTATATCGGAGAGCAGCGCGGCAATGGCGCCAATAGCGGTGAGTTCCGCCGCCAGGAAACACGCCATGTAGGCCACTGAAACCAACGACACCCAGCGTCGTACCCCGGCGCCATAGCAAGCCTCGGCAAACTCGCCGATACTGCGGCCTGCCGGTAAGCGCTTACGGATGGCAGGGCCATAGAACCCCAGCACCAGAAACGGCAACGCGGAGCCGACCGCATAACCCGCCAGCGCCACAGGCCCCACAAACGCACCAATTTCCGGTGGTGCAAAAAGAATCCACGCCCCCATGCCCGAAGCCAGGAACGATAGCCCGATGGCCTGTGCACTCTGAGAGTTTCGAGCGGTGACATAGTCATCCAGCAGACCGTCCGCCCGTCTTGCGCGTAGACCAAGAACCGCAAAACCAAGGAGTGCCGCGCTGAGCACGGCAACCGTTAGATAGAACAAGTCGCACTTCCTCCGCCGGTATTAACCGGATCAGGTTCCGGGGTCGGCACTTGGCCCACTCACTGGCGCATGGCTTTGAGCGCATCCGCCCACTTGGCCAGCTCCGCCAGCATACTGCCCCCCGAACTGGTGTGGTGGTCTGCCGGCTGGAATCTGCGATTATCATCCAGCAGTTCCCAGGGCATCTGCACCATCACGCTCTCAACCATGGGCATCATCTTCACCGTCGTAACCAGTTGTTTGGCCATCTGCGCGGAACGCAGGCCGCCGGAAACACCTCCATAACTGACAAAGGCACAGGGCTTGTAATTCCACTCGTTGTACACATAGTTGATCGCGTTCATGAAGGAGGGTGGCGGGCAGAAGTTGTATTCGGGAATCACGAACACGTAGGCGTCCGCCTTGGCGACGCTCTCAGACCAGGCCTTGGTGTGGTCGTGCTGGTACTTCTGCTGGCGGGGGTGGTTAGGTTCGTCATAAACCGGCAGGTTAAACTCCGCCAGGTCAACCAGTTCGCTGGAAAAACTGCCCTGCTCATTGGCAAAACCGTTAAACCATTCGGCAATAGATGGGCCAACACGGCCAGGGCGGGTGCTGCAGATGATCGTTTGTAGCTTGAGAGGCATACCGGATTTCCTTCTTCAGTCATTGTTCAGTTTTGCTGATACGCCGGGATTCTTATCGCCCTTTTTCGTCCGAAAGACGGCGGTCAACCCATCGATGGTAGAGTCGAGCAAGCGCGGGACGAATGACCGGCAAACCAATTACCCAGGCCAACGGCTTCAGCACCAACACTCGGGACATCAGCAGGATATACGCATCCAACTCCCGATGGATATTGCCCTCACCGTCTTTGACGTGAAGCTCTCTCAGAGCCTTGTCCGGGTCTATACCCTGCTGCCGCAGCTCTTCGTCACGGCCGGTGATATCCAGCCACTCTACGGACTCACCGGTCCGCCCGGCCAGCTTCTCATACCAGCGGCGATCCTTGATACAGGCAGGGCAGGAACCGTCATAGAATACCAACAATTTGTCCTGGGCATGCGTCATAACGCCTCCCTTTTGTTAAAACTATGGCAACGCCCGGGGCTCACGCCCCTTACTTTCGTTCCGAGGTGAGCTGGAACAGAAACCCGTCCAAATCCCTCACCTCCTCCAGACAAAGGCTATGTTCCATACCATAGCAGTAATACTCCGGCTCATACCCGAGATCCTGAAGCTTTCGCTGCGCCGCCAGCCCCAGGTGCTCTGCCACAATCGGATCAAATCGGCCGTGCCCGATAAAGATCGGCAGTTTCCGATTGGCGTCGCTTAATCGAATGGAGTCCGCAGTGGCAAAGTAGGTAGACAAGGCAAACAGGCCGCCCAGCCGCTCCGGGTAACTCAACGCCAGCTCATAGGCCACCGCGCCACCCTGGGAAAAACCACCCAGAATGATGTTCTCGCTGGTGATGCCCCGCTCCCGTTCCTGCTGGATAAGCTCAGCCACCATCCCGGCAGAAGCGCGCAGTTGCGTAGTATCCACCTTACGGTCCACATCCATGGCCAAGATGTCGTACCAGGCAGGCATGACCATGCCGCCGTTGATGGTTACTGGCAACTCCGGTGCGTGCGGAAAGATAAAGCGAACGGGCTGCTCCCGGGAGAAACGAAACTCCGGAACAACGGGTTCGAAATCATGGCCGCTGGCGCCCAGGCCATGCAGCCAGATGATGGTGGTTTGGGGGTTCTCGCCGGTATCAATTTGCAAGGTATTCAGGGCTGTCATCGGGCCTCCGGAAGTCAGGTGAAGTCCGGCGACTTTAACACTTTCCCGGTCAGCGAGCCCAAAGATCCTTCCGGACGCTCACCCACAGCTTACGAAACTCGACAGCGGCCGGGCTATTTGGCGCCAACAGTTCCAGCGGCTGGCCCTCCTCTCCCATCCGCTCAACCACACTGGCATAAGGAACAGCTGCGTTTACCGGGGCGCCAAGCAACTCAGCAGGCTGAGCCAGTATCTCCCGATGCAGGTTCTTGCGCCGGTCCACCATCGAGAAAAACGGCCGCAGTTTCTTGTTACCCAACTTCTTGTCTTTCACAAACTCCCGTAACTGGTTCCAGCTGTTGAGTGACAACCAGGTAGGCACCACCGGTACATAGACTTTGTCGGCCATTTCCAGAACCTGTTCGGTCAGGCGCGAGAGCGTGGGCGGGCAGTCCAGAACCACCAGACTGGTGTCTTCAGACAACGGCGCCAGTAGGTCTTTCAGGACGTTGTGTCCTTCGTCGTGTTCATGCTTGATATCGAAGTTACGGAAGCTGCTATGGGCGGGGATAAAGTCTAGATTGGGGTATACGTCTTCATGGATGAAGCGGGCGATGGGAGATTTGCCTTCCAGCAGCTTGGAGAGTTTGCGGCCTTTGACCACTTCCGCACCCGCCAGGTAAAAACTGGCAGCCCCTTGCGGGTCGAGATCCCAAAGCAATGTGCGGATGTTCTCGCGGCTGGCCAGGTAGGCCATATTGACGGCCGCTGCGGTTTTACCCACGCCACCTTTGGGGCTGTAGAAGGCAATAATTCTCATGACGGGGGCTCCTGCCGTGTCTGGTGTCAGAAAACACTACAGGATAACAGCCACCCGCCAGGCTTCTATGAAGCTTTTATGACAGAGCAATAGCTGGAACGGGGGTGTCGCGAGTATGAAGGGCTTTCGTAAAACCACGCTCACGCGGCTTTGCGGAAGCCCTCCATCCGCACAGTTTTGTCCCGATTGCGCTTGTACTTGGTTTTGTCTTCAACCACGCGCATCTGGTACTTTGGTGTTCTCAGTTCCCGTTGCACAGCGCTGTGCTGTGTGGCTTTCGCCTTTTTTCTGGCCATCTCGGTTTCTCCTTTGTTGGCCTACATTCAATCTTCACTATTATATCACGTTCCCAAATTCCAAGAGCGTAAGCAATGACACTCACGGTGTGGCTCACATTTCTGGTCGCAGCGGCCCTGACAGCGCCAGGCGTCCTGGAAAGACCTTTTGCTCATAGGTAGTTCTGTGTAATTGTGCGGCCACCGCGATTGCCGTCAAATACTCCGACATTAACCAGGGAGCCACTAACGTGCTGATTGCTTCTCTCGCCATTCTTGCCGGTCTCGCCCTTCTGGTCTGGAGCGCGGATCGTTTTGTGGAAGGCTCGGCTGCGACGGCTGGTCATTTCGGCATGCCGCCTCTATTGATTGGTATGGTGGTAGTTGGCTTTGGTACGTCTGCACCTGAAATGGTGGTTTCAGCCTTGGCTGCAAGCCAGGGAAATCCGGGTCTGGCGTTGGGTAACGCTTATGGCTCCAATATCACCAACATCGCCCTGATACTGGGGATTACTGCATTGCTTGCGCCCATCGCCGTGCACTCTCAGGTCATGCGCAAGGAATTGCCAATTCTGGCTCTTGTTACCCTTGCGGCGGCCTGGCTGCTGTTTGATGGTGAACTCAGCCGGCTGGATGCAGCCGGCCTGCTGGTGCTGTTTGCGCTGTTGCTGGGATGGAGCATCTGGTCTGGCATGAGAAAAAACGATGATGCCTTCGCCACTGAAATGGATGCCGAGCTTGCCGCTCATCCCATGCCCATTCGCAAGGCAATTCTCTGGCTGGTGGTGGGGCTTCTCCTGCTGATTATCAGTTCCCGCATCCTGGTCTGGGGAGCCGTCGACCTGGCTACCCGCTTCGGCGTCAGTGACCTGGTCATTGGCCTGACCATTGTTGCGATCGGCACGTCGCTACCGGAACTCGCTTCCTCCATCATTGCGGCCCGCAAAGGTGAGCACGACCTGGCACTGGGTAACATTCTGGGCTCCAACCTGTTCAACACTCTGGCGGTGGTGGGCATTGCCGGTACCATTGCACCCATGGCCGTGGCGGACGAGGTATTGATGCGTGACATTCCCGTGATGGTAGGCCTCACCCTTGCCCTGTTTGTACTTGGTTACGGTTTTCGAGGCCCCGGGCGTATCAACCGGCTGGAAGGCGCCGGATTGCTGGCCGTCTTTATTGGTTACACGGTCTATCTGTTAACCACCGCCTTTTAAGACAACAACTCGGGGGTCAGCAACCATTTACTGACGCCCGGATACTGCGTCAGATCCAGCACAAACTCCTGCCCCCGTGCCGCGCACTTCAGGCGACAGTATTCCGGGGAGCCATCCGGGCGCCAGCGCTCCGGTTTTTGGTGATAGCTCAGCGGCACGCTATCGGCTCCTGGCATGAAAGCCGCCGGCAACCGCCAGTCAGTCACGTTTGCCGCTCCCGCCGCCGTCAATCGATGCTGATCCGATGGAACAGTCACCACCCCGGCGGCGGGCAAGTCCCCATTCAGACCTGGAATCTGCAGTCTGTCACCACTGACATACAGGCAGTTGTGAGCGGATCGTGTGCCGTGCAGATGCGGGTGGTAGGCCGCCCATTCCGGCATGGGCGCCGCCTCGTAAACTGGCCAGACTTGCCCCACCTGCAACCAGCCCCAAATGGCGTGAAACGGCCGGCTTTGCGGCACAAAGCGCCAGCGCCGGCGATACCGCTCCACCTGCCGGAACAAAGCAAAGAACAGAAACAGATCGCCGGGCCCCACACCGTGGTTGGCCAGATGAGCCTGGGCCGAGCCGTGCTGACCGAGTACCGGGCGCCAGCCTGGCAGCCGGGAATAGGCACCCTCGATCAGATCCGGGTCCAGGTGGGCGCCTGTTCGAGAGAAGCCAGAGCGGCCGGTTAGCTGGGATACCAGGGGGCCAATGCTTTGGCCATCGTGCTGAATCTGGCTATACCGGATAGGCGACTGACCATCCGGTATCGGAAGTGCCAGAGCACGTCCGTCCGGAAACACAGGGTTCGGGCAACCACCGGCAGAACTGTCGAAGCCTTTGCGGCTCAGGATAAGTTTCATAGCGGCACATTATTATCGAAAGCCACACCAACAAAAAGGGCCTGCCAGATGTCTCTGGCAGGCCCTTTTTTGATTACCACATTGGCAGACATTAACGGACTGCGTCGACAACCTCATCCACCTGCAGGCGAACACTCTGCAGGCCACCACCTGAGAGGTACCAAAGGCCCGGGTTCAGAACCACCACCCTGGTCGAGGCGCCGGCCTGGTTCAGAGCAGATTGCAAAGCCTGCGGCGCCAGCGGTTCACCACCAATAGCGGCACTACGATCGACCACCAGCAGGGTATCCGGCGCCATCTCAGCCAGAATGTCTGCTGTCACCGGGTAGAAGGTGCGTTCGCCTCGCGTGACCGGTTGTACAGCATCCGGAACGGTGGCGGAGGTCAGTTCCAGCAGCTCATAAACAACGGGCTCGCTGCGCAAGGACAGATTACCGTCGTTGTGGGTAACCACTGTCACGGTTCTGCCTGCAGGCACGGCAGCTTTCTGTTCAGCCACATGCTGCCAGAGTGCATCCAGTTTGATACCGGCGTCCGCCTCCAGGCCGTAGTAACCGGCCAGGCTGGTGACCCGTGCACTCACTACTTCGCGATAATCACCTTCGGGGAGGGTGACATCCCGCACCGGGGCCAGCCGGGCCACTTCCACCTGCAACTCTGCCCCTTGGCGAGCGGTCATCAGCACCAGCCCCGGGGTCAGTTGGCCTATCAGTTCCTGGTCTGGCAGTTTCAGACTACCGGCGTCAGGCAGCCTGGCCTGCATGCTCTCCAGGTAATCCGGCAGGCCCTGATGGGGCAACGCAAGAATCTGGTCATCCACACCCAACTCAAGAAGGGTGTCCAATGCGCCGTGGTCGTAGCTGATGACCGTGGGGCCATTAGCATTGCCACTTGCCGCACAACCCGCCAGAGCAAGGGCAGCAACAGTCGCAGTCAGTATCGTTACAGGGTTGGTCATGGTCGTTCCTGAAATCTATTGGCCTTGAATTCCTGCAAGGTATTCAAACCCAGGGCGTTATGGGAATGGTTATCAATTTCAGGAAAGTTACCACAGGCCCGTACTTCAAGTACCGGCATGATGCGTTCCGGTTTCCGGAACAACCGGAGGCTTAGCCAACTCCCGGAGCCATTCATCCGGCACGTTTGCTCGCAGGTGAGCCATGAACGCCCTCACCCTTCTGGGCAAATGACCGTGAGGATACAGCAGGGTGACTGGCAGCACCGGCCCTCGCCACTCAGGCAGGCACAGTCTGAATTGCCCCGGGTGAGCTTCCAGCCGGCGCTCGGCCAACCAGTGAGGAATCAACCCCAGGCCTCGGCCAGCCGCTATGGCATCGCCCTGAACACACGACTGATCAACGGTAAACGTCCGTACAGGCATGGCGAGTGGGTAGGTTCCCAGCTTGGGATGACGCAAAACCAGACCCGGCCCAGTGCCTCCAAGCAGGTCAACCCACTGGTGGCCATCAAGCTCGCCGGGAGACGCCGGCACGCCATACCGCTCGAAATAGTCCGGGCTGCCATAGATACCCTGGCTAAGGCTCCCCAAATGCTCCTGTCTCAGGGTGGTTTCTCCAACCTCTCCGAGCCATAAACAAACGCCATCTTCCAGCTCACCGGGAACCGTCTGCTGGGTACCAATAGCCACCCGCACATCGCCATGCTGTTCGAGAAACGATCGCACCACACCGGAAAACCAACCACGCACAAAAGCTTCATGGCACCGGAGCTCCAGTGTTCCGCTGACATCCTCCTTCAATTCATCCAGCGCCTCCCGGCCCTGGGACACCAATTCAAGAATCTCAACGCTGTAACGGTAGAACACGCGCCCCGCCTCGTTAGGCACAATGCGCCGGGACTGCCTCAGCAACAGTGGCTGCCCTACGGCTTGTTCCAGCTGGCGAACTTTCCGGCTGAGCGTTGATTTCGGCAGCCCCAGGTCTCTGGTACTGGCCGTCAGGCTGCCTGTTCGCACCACTGAGACAAATGCTTCCAGCTCTGAGAGATCGTACATCTTCTCGTTCCACATTCTGAAACCTACCGTCCCAATTTATCACTTTAAAAATGTAATGCGAACCATTATCATTAATTTCCAGCTTGCTTTGCAAACTATCTTTTGTCCGGAGCCGCAGCACAATGAGCCAACACCCGCCGATGAAACGCCGTCTCACAGCTGCAATCGCCATACTTGGCGCCCTGGCCCTGGGCCCGGCCAACGCAGAGTCGCGCAGCGTGGACACGGCCTATGGCGCAGTCACCATCGACGGTCAACCACAGAGAGCGGTCACACTTTACGAAGGTGCTCTGGACCCTGCCCTGGCGGTAGGCGCCAATGCAGTAGGCGCTGTGATCACCCGAGGCGGCAATGACGTGGCCGAATACATCAAGCCACGGGCCGGTGACATTGCCATCGTGGGCGCCCCGGCGGAAACCAATATTGAAGCCGTGATTGCAGCCCGGCCGGATATCATCCTGGCGCCCGCGCAAACCAACCAGCAGCAGTATCAACTGCTGTCCCGAATTGCCCCGGTGGTGGTGTCGAACGTTCCTATGTTCCAGGCAGACAGCTGGGAACAGGAAACCCGGCTATTTGGCCGGGCACTGGGGCGCGAGGAAGCCGCTGAAAACGCCATTGAAGACGTCAAAGCCCGCATTGCCGAAGTCGCCGCTCTGGTAGAAAGAACGGTGCCTGAGGATCAACGGGATGCCACGCTTGTGCGCTGGATGCCGCAAGGCCCGCTGGTGATGGCAGAGGGGCTGTTTTCCGCCACGCTGCTGCAGGCGGTCGGTTTTGAGGTTACCGATAACGGCCTGGTGAGCGACGGCCGCCCCCACAGCCAACCCCTGAGCCTGGAAAATCTGGCCCGCATGGATCAGAACTGGGTGTTCCTGGCCACCCTGAATGCCGATGGCCAGCAGGCACTGGAAGCCGCCCGCCAGACACCGGCCTTCAGCCGCCTGAAAGCCAGCGGCCAGAACCAGGTGGTCGCCGTTAACGGTCAGCTCTGGAGCAGCGCCAGCGGCCCCTTGGCCGCCAAAGCCATTCTTGACGATATTGAGGCGGCGCTGGCCAAGCTTGCACCGTGAACGCCCCGCTGACTGCCCCGGCAAACCCGCGAAACGTTGTTGCGTCTCGCTCCTTACTCCTGCCGCTGGTTGCGGCAGGGCTTTTTCTGTTGCCGGTAATCATTGGCAGCCTGATTTACGGCGCCGGCCCGGTAACCCCTCGGGAGGCTCTCGCTGCACTGGCTGGCACGGGTTCTGATGAGGCCTGGTTTGTCATCCGTGAACTGCGCCTGCCGCGAACCCTGATTGGCCTGGCCACCGGCCTGGCTCTGGGCATTGCCGGTGCCCTGCTACAAGCCATGACCCGTAACCCCCTGGCCGAACCGGGGCTGCTTGGCGTCAGCGCCGGTGCGGGATTTGCCGTGGCCGTTGCCATCCTGTTCGGCGCCAGCACGGCCACACTCACTACCCTGATTGCCCAGGTCGGTGCACTTGCAGGTTGCTCTCTGGTGATTGCCGCCACCCGTGTGCAGGGGCTGGGCAACGATCCGGTTCGGCTGGTACTGGCAGGGGCAACCCTGAGCGGCTTGTTGCTGGCACTCACCTCCATGCTGATGCTGATGGATCAACGGGCAGCAGACGAAATCCGCTTCTGGATTACCGGCAGCATTGCCGGCAAATCCCTGGCAACCTTTCAGGCCACCCTGCCCTCTCTGATCATTGCACTGGCGCTGGTCGTCGTGGTGGCCAGACCGCTGGCTGCCATGGCACTGGGTGAACGTGCAGCCGTGGGGCTTGGCCACCATCCCGGCCGCATCCGTTTTTTGATCACCGTTACCGTTGCCCTGCTGGTCGGCGCTGCCACGGCTCTGGCCGGGCCGCTGATCTTTGTCGGCCTGGTGGTGCCGTTTATCGCCCGCGCCTTTTCCGGGCCCGACATCCGAAAAACCCTATGGCTGTGCCTGCCCATCGGCCCCGCTGTGGTGCTGGCAGCCGATGTGGTTTCCCGTTTGATGGCGGCACCGGCGGAAATGCCTCTGGGTGTGGTTACCGCCCTGATCGGCGCCCCGGTGCTGCTGGCGATTGTTCGCGCCGGCCGGATGCCTTCACTGTGATGCACAGAAACGCGCTCACCATGCCCGACTCCCGCACGTTGGTTGCCAACGCCGTTCTTCTGTTGCTGGTCGCCGCGGCCGTGATTATTTCGCTGTCCATGGGTACGGTGCAGATTGCGCCGGCTGAAGTCATCCGCGCTCTGATCGGCACCACCGAAGATCCTATGGCGGCCTTTGTGATTAACGAACTGAGGTTGAGCCGAGTTGTGGCGGGCATGCTCAGTGGCGCAGCACTGGCCCTGGCTGGCTGCCTGATGCAAACCCTGGCTCGCAACCGGTTGGCCACGCCCGGCATCATTGGTATCGACAATGCAGCCACCGCCTTTGCTGTGGCATCCGTGGTGGGTACCGGCATAGCGATCGCGCCTTCTGCCATGGCATTGGCTGGCGCCGCCACTGCCACCGCCCTGGCTTTTGGCCTGGCCGGGGCCAATGGCACCCGAGGCTATCGCTTTATTGTCGCCGGCCTCGGCATCGGCGCCATTGCCGGCGCCGTCACCCAGGTCATGCTCAGCCAGGTAGCCATAGACGACGCCAATGCCGCGTACCCCTGGACGGTGGGCAGCCTGAATGCCCGCTCCGGTGCCAGTGTTCAGGTTCTGGCCCTGGGGCTGGCCGCCAGTTGCCTGGTAATGGTGGCCATTGTCCGTGCACTGAACACCCTTCAGTTCTCAGACCCCGTCGCCATTGCTCTGGGCACTCGCCTGCGCCGCACCCGAGTAGTTGGCCTGGGCCTGTCGGTCTTGCTGACCGGGCTGGCCGTGTCGGTGTGCGGCCCGGTTGGCCTGGTGGCACTGTTAGCACCGGAACTGGCCCGCACCGTTTGCCGGCCAGGCAGGATTCCACTGACGGCTGCCGCCCTGGCCGGAGCCGCTTTTATGGTGATCGCCGACTTGCTTGGCCGAACCCTGTTCTCGCCCCTGGAGATTCCGGTGGGCATTATTACCGCCATTGTCGGCAGCCCTTACCTTCTCTGGATTCTACTGAGACCTTCAACACGGAGCCTGACATGAGCCATTCCAATACGGCCACTCTGGCCGCCGACCGGATAACCCTGGCGCACCGGCGTTTTACCGTGGCAGAGAATCTGAGCCTGACGCTGCCATCCGCCAGAGTCACTGCCATTGTCGGCCCGAATGGCTGCGGCAAATCCACCCTGCTGAACGGCCTGGCCCGAATCCATGCCCCGGCAGCCGGCGCGGTACTGCTGGATGGCAAGGACATTCACCGGCTCCCCTCGAAAGACGTTGCCCGCAAACTGGCCCTGCTGCCCCAGGAAAATACCGCGCCAGAAGGCCTGACCGTCGGAGATCTGGTGCGCTTTGGCCGCCAGCCCCACCAGGGTTGGATGAAGCAGTGGTCACAGGAAGATCAGCAAGCCTTTGACCGGGCGGTGCAGGCGGCTGACGTAAAGGGCCTGGTCAACCGGGCGCTGGATACCCTCTCTGGAGGCCAACGCCAACGAGCCTGGATTGCCATGGCGGTGGCCCAGCAAACGCCACTTCTGCTGCTGGACGAACCCACCTCGGCACTGGATCTGGGGCACCAGATTGAAGTGTTCGAGCTTATCCGGAACCTGAGGGAGCAGGGTAAAACCATCGCCATGGTGGTCCATGACCTGGCCAGTGCCTGTCGTTATGCCGACCACATGGTCGCCATGAAAGACGGCAAGATTATCGAGGAGGGCAGCCCGGCAGAGATTGTCTCGCCGGAGCTGGTTCAGGAACTCTACGGTGTAAGCTGCGAGCTGCTGCACGATCCGGCCACAGGCAGCCCGCTGCTGGTCAATGTCCGGCGCAACAACCGCCAGCTCGCCTGATGCTCAGGCCGCTTGTTCTGCGGCCTTTTCCCGGGCTACGGCTGCCGGCGCTCCTAATGACAACAAAACCGCACCCACCGAACAGGCCAGCATACTCAGGGTAATAGGCAGCAGAGCCTCGCCACCATAGGCCGACGACAAGGCACTGATCGCACCGGCCAAAGTGAACTGGGACGCCCCCAGCATGGCCGCGGCCGTACCCCCCATGTGGGGAAAGAATTCAAGGGCGTTGGCCATATTGTTCGGCACAATCCCACCCTGGCAACCTACCGCCGCGATAATAAATCCGGCTACCGCCCACAAGGGCCCATCCAGCAACACCACTGATACCAGACCCACTAGCATCACGAACTGGATGATGACCTGCACCCTTAACAGCACCACGGAAGAAAAGGTGCGCAGCAGAGGCCGGTTAATCAGGTTGAGCGCTGCCATCACTCCGATATTGGCGGCAAACAGAACGGAGAACGTGCTGTTCGACAGCCCGAACCACTCCTGATAGATAAACGAAGAATGGGTGATAAACAGCATCATGCTGCTGAAACACATCACCTGGATGCCGACAAAACGCATGGTCGTGCGATGCTTGAGCACCAGCACATAGTTGGTCACCAGGGTTTTGACCGGCGTGGTTGCCCGTGGCCGGGGTTTGAGCCGAGGAAACAAAGCCAGTTGCAGGACCACGGCCAGGAAGAACGCGTAGGCCGCCAGAAATACGTAGATCCAGTGCCAGTCACCCAGCGCAAGCATCAGGGCGCCAAGAGACGGAGCCGCCGCAGGGGCAATAAACATGATCAGCCCGATCAATCCGAACAGTCTGGCTGCTTCCTGGCCACCCACCTGGTCCCTCACGATAGCGGGCACCGACACCGCACAGAATGCGCCGCCAATACCCTGGACCACCCGCCAGGCAATCATGCTGGACAGGTTATCCGCCAGCGCTATCATCAGGCTGGCCAGAGCAAACACCGCCAGTCCGATAAACAGGATGTTGCGGCGGCCATAACGGTCAGACAACGGCCCGCCCACCAGTTGGGCCATGCCCAGAGTTGCCACATAGGCGCTCAGCGTTAGGCCTACATCGGCATGGGGAATGGCAAAATCCCGGGCAATGGCCGGGAACGCGGGCAGGTAGGCATCCAGGGCCAGGGGCCCAAGTGCGACAGTCATACCAAGCAGAAGTGCAAGCTGAAAATGCGACAAGATCTACCTCCAGAGACAAGGTAGATAGCTAACAATATTTATGGCCGCCTGGCAATCAGCGCTTTCCGAAAGCCGCTTAATTCAGCACACACTCATGGCTATAGGTCTGGCTCAGTTCCCGGCGCCGCTGCCGCAGACTGTTGCCCCGATCGTTGCCGTAACCGGCGCGAAGTCTCGCCTGTAAACGGTCCAGTTGCTTGCGGTACTGCTCGCACTGCCGAGTACGGGCTTCCTCCGCCTGCTGAGATTTGGCGTAACGATTCTTGCTGTTAGGCGAGAGTAGCTGGTCCAGCTCTTTGCGGTTCCGGGTTACCCGGTCAGACTGCCGGATATTCTCTGCCATCGGCATGGTGGTAGTCGGCCGCACCTGCACCCGATGGTGCTCGTCCAGCATCGGCGGCGTATCGGAAAAGTGAATGGAGCCGTTGGCATCGGTCCAGCGATAGATTTCCGCCTGAGCCGGCAGCGAGAGGAAAAGACATAGGCAAAACGGCAGGGCCTTGATCCTTGGCATAGGTTCACATCCTGTGAAGTTGTTGGTGCTCGAGTGTGCCGGTGCCAGGCAGAAACCTGACACCGGGTCAGACTATAACCGATGACGAACGGTTTTGCAGGAACCGTGTCACCGGTCCAGCAGCTCGATCCAATGCTGAACGGGCACGTCTGAGCGGGACTCCAGATGCAGCTGGCAACCGATATTGGCGGTTACAATTCGTACTGGATCATCAATGGTCAACGCTTCCAGCTTGTTACTCAGCAGTTTCTGGCTCATCTCCGGCTGGGTGATCGAATAGGTTCCCGCCGAACCACAGCACAGGTGCTTGTCTTTCGTGGCGGCCAGGTCAATGCCGGCACGGGTCAGCACCTGCTCCACCACGCCGTTCTGCTTCATGGCGTGCTGCAGGGTACACGGGCAATGGAAGGCCACTTTTCCCGCCTGGGTACTGGCTTTCAGGGGCTCCAGATCCTCCTTCAGCATAAAGGCGCCCAGATCGGTGCACAGTTCGCTCACTTTCCGGGCCTTGTTGGCGTAGACCGGGTCGTCCCTGAGCAGATGGCCGTAATCCTGTACCATGGCTCCGCAGCCGGACGCTGTCATCACGATGGCTTCCGCCCCCGCCTCGATGGCCGGCCACCAGGCATCGATGTTTCGGCGCATCTGCTCCAGGCCGCGCTCGTGCTCAGACAGGTGGTAATTCACCGCGCCACAACAGCCAGCCTGGGGCGCTTCCACCAGGGTAATGCCGAGTTTATCCAGTACCCGGGCTGTCGCCGCATTGGTGTTGGGGGCCGCCGAGGGCTGCACGCATCCGGCAAGCCCCAGCACAATGCGGTTGTGGCTTGAAGCTGGCCAGGGGCTGGCCTGCCGGCGCGGCGGCACCTTGGTGCGGAGCTTTTCCGGCAGCATCGGCCGGAATGCCTGCCCGGCCCTCAGCAGCAAGCCGAACAACCGGCGATGGGGTAACACCCGGGTGAGCGCCCAGCGCAGCCATTTTTCTTTCGGCTTGCGGGGCAGCTCCTCTTCCAGCAAGCCACGGCTGATATCCACCAGACGACCATACTGGACACCTGAGGGGCACGTCGTCTCGCAGCTGCGGCAAGTCAGGCAGCGGTCCAGGTGCTCCCGGGTCTTCTCTGTCACTTCCCCGCCTTCCAGAAACATCTTCATCAGATAGATCCGGCCACGGGGGCCGTCTCGCTCGTCGTTCAGTTCCTGATAGGTGGGGCAGGTTGCGGTGCAAAAACCGCAGTGCACACAGGCCCGGAGGATCTCTTCCGCCTCCTGGCCTTCGGATGTATTGGCAAATTGCTGAACCAGATTCGTTTGCATGATTACAACCAACTATAAAGGCGGCCGGGATTAAACAGGCCGTCGGGGTCAAACGAGTTTTTTACGCGGCGCTGGATGGTTTTCAGCGCTTCTGGTGGCGATTGCATCACCTCACCCTGGCGGTCGCCGCCGCGGAACAGGCTGACCTGGCCACCCGCTGACCGCGCCAGCTTTTCCATGTCGGCAAGCGAGGCGTCACCCCGATACCAGCGCTGGCCACCCACCCAATCCATCAGCCAGGGGCCGGGCAGATCAGCGGCGGGCGCAGTTGATCCCACTGAAAAACGCCAGAGGGGTGCCTCGGCATCGGAGAAGAACCCATGCTGCATATCCCGGATCTGCTGCCAGAAGCGGTCACCGTCGTCCAATACATCGCCAGACCATTTGTCGGCGGTGGCCTCAACAGCCGAACGTGCGCCAGACAAACGCAGGTACACCTTGCCATCCACCCAGCAGGCGCCGGTGATGGGCTTAGGCTCGCCGGCCCGGCGGTTCATGTAGTCGATCACCTCATCCATGGCCATATCCTGAACCAGGGTGACGGACGCCGCCGGTTTCGGCATCACTTTCAGGCTGATCTCGGTGATTAAGCCCAGGGTGCCCATTGCGCCAGCCTGCAACCGGGACACATCATAACCGGCCACGTTCTTCATCACCTGGCCACCAAAACGGAGGTGTTCACCCTTGCCGTTCAGCAGCCGAATGCCCAGCACCTGATCCCTCACCGATCCTGTCCAGGGGCGGGCGGGGCCAGACAGGTTACAGGCAAGCGTGCCGCCAATGGTGGATGACTCAGTGAAACGAGGCGGTTCAAAGTGCAGACATTGGCCTTCTGCCGCCAGCGCTTCTTCAATATCTTTAAGGGGTGTGCCGGCCCGCACCGTCAGCACCAGCTCAACCGGGTGATACTCCACAATGCCCGTGTGGCCGGCCAGGCTCAGGGTGTCGGCGTCTGCGCTTGGCTCACGGCCCATGAACGCCTTGCTGCCACCGCCAACAATATTCAGCTTGTTTCCGTTCTGCCGGGCCTGAAGCACCTGCTCCTGCAGTTGTTGAATCTGATCAGCCATGGCTGGCACCCGCCTGTTCGTGGTTGTGTTGCTTATGTTCGATAGAGCGATATTCCTGACAGAACCGCAGCGTCGGCACGCCCTTGCCGGGATTCAGGATGCCGGTGGGGTCGAAGGCGGCCTTTACATCGTGGAACTGCTGCAATTCTTCGTCGTTGAACTGCACGGCCATCTGGCGGATTTTCTCCACACCCACGCCATGTTCGCCGGTTATGCAGCCGCCCACTTCCACACACAGAGACAGGATGGCGCTGCCGAAAGCCTCGGCACTCTCGAACTCACCGGGCACATTGGCATCAAACAGAATCAACGGGTGCAAGTTGCCGTCGCCGGCGTGGAACACATTGGCCACCCGCAGGCCAAACCGCTCGGACATGCTCTCCATTTCCAGAAGCACCTTGGCCAGGTGTCGGCGCGGAATGGTGCCGTCCATACAGTAATAGTCAGGCGAGATTCGACCAACCGCCGGAAACGCCGATTTACGGCCTTTCCACAACAGCGCACGCTCCGCCTCGCTGGAGGACGTGCGGATGGAGGTAGCGCCCAGTTTCCGGAACACCGCTTCTGCCTCGGCAATGTGTTCGTGCACTTCTTCTTCGGTGCCATCCACCTCGCACAGCAGCAAGGCCTTGGCGTCTCTCGGGTAGCCCGCCTGGCAAAAATCATCAGCAGCAATAATGGCGTGGCCATCCATCATTTCCAGACCACCGGGAATGATGCCATGGGCGATGACACCACCGACCGCATCGCCAGCTTTCTCAACACTGTCGAAACCGGCCATGATCACCTGCGCCACTTCCGGCTTGGGTAACAGTTTGACCTTCACCTCCGTGACCACACCCAGAAGCCCTTCGGAGCCGGTCAGCAGTGCCAGCAAGTCCATACCACAGCTGTCGAGCCCGTCGCTGCCCACTGTTACCCGGTCACCTTCGGCCGTGACGATTTCGACACTCAGCAGGTTATGGACGGTCAGCCCGTACTTCAGGCAGTGCACGCCGCCAGAGTTCTCCGCCACATTACCGCCAATGGTGCAGGCAATCTGGGATGACGGGTCCGGCCCGTAATACAGGCCGAACTGGGCGGCCTCTTCGCTGATGGCCAGGTTCCGCACGCCCGGTTGCAGCCGGGCCGTCCGGGCCAGCGGGTCAACTTCCAGAATACGGTTAAACTTGGCCAGAGACAGCACCACGCCCTCTTTGTGGGGCATGGCTCCTGCGCACAAACCTGTACCGGCGCCGCGGGCCACCACGGGCACGCCCTGTTCGTGGCAGATTCGCATGACCCGCTGCACCTGCTGTACGGTCTCTGGCAGCACCACCAGCATGGGCATTTCCCGGTACATGGCCAGGCCATCGCACTCATAGGGTTTGAGGGTTTCGTCATCGGTAATGACAAACTCCGGGTCGATAAAGGCCCGGAACTGTTCAGCCAATTCCGTTTTAGTTAACCCCGATTTGGTGGCATGTGATGTGGTTGTCATAACTTTCTCTGATTGTTATTGGCGCTGTTGTTCAAAGTAGTCGATACCCGCCTGGGCACAATCCATGTCCTGTTGCGGGGTGCCTGAACTCAGACCAATCCCGCCAACCACCTCGCCATTCACCAGCACTGGCAAGCCCCCGCCCACCGTGCTTAAACGGCCACCCACTTCGGTATGAATACCGAAAGCCAGATTGCCCGGCACGTTGGCCGCGTTGTATTCGTGGGTGGCTTTGCGGGCGGCGGCGGCCGTAAAGGCTTTGTCCTGGGCGATAATGACACTGGTGGTTTTGCCACCGTCCATGCGTTCAAACGCCACCAGGTTGCCGGATTCGTCCACCACCGCTATACACATGGGAACACCGATGTCGCGGGCCTTTTCGCTAGCGCCTTTGATCAGGAGCCGGGCATCTTCAAGATCCAGGCGATGGATGGTTAACATGGCTTCAACCTCGCTGACGTACAATTTCAGAATCTACAAACCTCAGAATACTCGCCATCAGCGCAGAGATCGTCTATCGTTTTAGCAACTGGTCCTACCAGTTTGTTAAATCCCGAAACATGGAATAATTCGTAACCTCCCGCCATTCATGAAGTTTGGCGGCACAGGCAGCCTCAGCAAAAACGGATCCGTACAACCCGAAACTGGTCAGACCAGCAATAAGATCATGGGCATATCCAAAGAAATTTCCTACAAGCTTGAGCACCTGATTCTGGAAGGCGGCCTGGCGCCAGGGCAGAAGATCCCGTCGGAACGGCAGCTCTCAACCAAACTTGGGGTATCCCGATCGGTGGTGCGCGAGGCACTGCATGAGCTGCAGGCCCGGGGCGTCATTGAAACCCGCCACGGCAAGGGCTCGTTTGTTGCCAGTATCGTGCCGGAATCCGGTGTGCAGGGCGCCAATAGCCCGTTAATGTATCTCTATCAGGGCCACACCCGTACCCTCTATGACCTGCTGGAAGTGCGCGAGCAACTGGAAGGCCAGGCCGCTTTTCTGGCCGCACAGCGAGCCACCAATCTTGACCGGCACCGGCTGACCCGGGCATTCCGCGCGCTGGAAAGCACAGACCCGCTGAGCAACGCCCGACCGGACCACGGCTTTCACCATGCCATTGTGGAGGCCTCCCACAACCCGATCCTGGTGCACATCCTGAGCGGCTTGAAAAACATGATGCTGCTGACCGTTCAGGCCTCGGTGTCCAACCTGAACCCGAAAGAAGACATGCGCCGGAAAATCATGGGCCAGCACCGGCAGCTCTACGAGGCCATCATGGCCGGTAAACCTGACCAGGCACGCAAAGTGGCCACCGCCCACGTTCGTTTTGTGCGGCAAACCATGAAAGAAATGGAGAAAGAAGGCGATGAATTGCTGCGCATCCCCGCCCCGGAAGATCTCGCCGATCTGCTGAACGATTCAGGCTCACCGTGAGGTGTAAAATTGTTTGCATTGATCATTGATTAGGCCAGAATGACCAACAGGCAAGTGCTTCGATTTTCACCAAAATCCAACAAAGCGGTATTGATTTCCACGGCAACAGTCCGTAAAACATGCGCCTTTGTATGACAGCCCCAGGAGTCACCCCATGGCGGAATCAGCGCCTCTGATTTGCAGGGACATCCACAAGACCTTTGACAAACTCGAAGTCCTAAAGGGCATTTCTCTGGAAACCCGCAAAGGCGACGTGGTCTCGCTGATCGGCAGTTCCGGCTCCGGCAAGAGTACCTTTCTGCGTTGCATCAACCTGCTCGAAACCCCGACATCCGGCGACATTATCGTGCACGGTGACCCAATCCGGTTCAAAAACAACCGCAAGGGCGAGCGAATTCCGGCAGACAATCGCCAGGTGGAGCTGATCCGCGCGCGGCTGTCCATGGTTTTCCAAAGCTTCAACCTGTGGTCCCACATGACGGTGCTGGAAAACATCATTGAAGCGCCGATCAACGTCCTCAAAATCCCGAAAAAAGAGGCCATTGAGCGGGCTGAGGCCTACCTTAATAAGGTGGGCATCTACGAACGCAAGGATTACTACCCGGCCCAGATGTCTGGCGGCCAGCAGCAGCGTGCAGCCATCGCCCGCGCCCTGGCTATGGAGCCGGAGGTCATGCTGTTTGATGAGCCCACGTCTGCTCTCGATCCGGAGTTGGTGGGTGAGGTTTTGAAGGTTATGCAGAGTCTGGCCGAGGAAGGCCGTACCATGATTGTGGTCACCCACGAGATGGCGTTTGCAAGGGATGTGTCAACTCAGGTCCTGTTCTTGCATCAGGGCGTGATTGAGGAGCAGGGTTCACCGGACAAGGTCTTTGACCATCCGGAATCCGAACGCATGAAGCAATTTCTTGCTCCCAAGTTCTGAACTCCGGTGCTATCTTGAAACCGGAAACGGAATAGAAACTTCCATAAAGAATAAAGCCATAACGGCAACTTACTGGAGAAGTGACACATGAAAAAACTGATTGTTGCAGCAAGCTGTGCCCTGGCCATGATCGCCGGCACCGCTCAGTCTCAGGACCGGAACCTGCGCATCGCATTCGATATCCCCTACGAGCCGTTCGAATACCGCGACGAGAACGGCGAGCTGACCGGTTTCGAAGTGGAACTGGCTACCGCCATGTGTGAAGAACTGAACGCCAACTGTGAGTTCGTCATCCAGGCGTGGGACGGCATGATCCCGGGCCTGCTGGCCCGTAAGTTCGACCTGATCATGTCATCCATGTCAATCACCCCTGAGCGCGCCGAGCGTGTACTGTTCTCCGAGCCGTACTACATCACTCCAGGCGGCTGGTTCGGCCCTGAATCGTTCAACACCGACGTAACCGACATGGACGCCATGAAGGGCAAGAACATCGGTGTACAGCGTGGCACCACCATGGACACCTACGTAACCGAAAACATGGGCGGCGTGGTTTCCATCAAGCGTTACACCACCGCTGAAGACATGGTTCTGGACCTGGAAGGCCAGCGTCTGGACGCCGTCTTTGTGGACTACCCGGTGGGCGAGCAAACCATCCTTAACCGCGAAGGTTACAAGGAAGTCGGCGAGTCAGTAAAACTCGGTGACGGTGTGGGCGTTGCCATGCGCAAGCGTGACACCCAGCTGGCCGAAGATATCAATGCCGCGCTCAAGAAGCTGAAAGAAGATGGTACTTATGATGCCATCATGGAGAAGTACTTCAGCTACGACATCAAGATTTAAAAAGACCCCGGGAGCAGCCTGTTGGCTGCTCCCCGCTTTCCGGAACTTCCCATGCTTGATCTGAAAGGCTACGGCCCGGCCCTCGCAGAGGGGGCGGTGGTCACCATTGAACTGGCCTTCCTCTCGCTCGCTCTCGCAGTCACCCTGGGGTTGCTTGGCGCCTCGGCCAAACTCTCTGGCAACCGGGTACTGACCGGCGTGGCAACCGCTTACACCACCCTGATTCGCGGCGTGCCCGATCTGGTGATGATGCTGTTGTTCTACTATGGCGGCCAGGTGGCGGTGAACGCGCTATCCGATTATTTATGGGAAACCCGGCAAATCGACTTTTTCTTCCAGTTCGATCCGTTCATCTCTGGCGTGGTGACCATCGGGCTGATCTTTGGTGCCTATATGACGGAAACCTTCCGGGGCGCTTTTCTGGCGGTAGACACCGGCCAGATCGAGGCCGCCAAGGCCTACGGCTTTTCTCGCTGGCACACCTTCCGGCGGGTGATGATTCCGCAGATGCTGCGCCATGCCCTGCCTGGTATCGGCAATAACTGGCAGGTGCTGCTGAAGACCACTGCTCTGGTGTCGATCATCGGCCTGACCGATATGGTGCGGGTGGCGGAAGAAGCCGCCAAGGCTGAGCGTATGCCGTTCCACTTCTTTATCCCGGTGGCGGCGGTTTATCTGGCACTGACGGCGGGCTCTGAGTTGTTCATCAAGTGGCTCGACAAGCGGGCCAATGTCGGCGTGGTTCGGGGGAATTGAGGATGCCTGATTTCATTGCCGAATGGTTGAACACGAACGATATCTTCAATGCCATGACCATGGTGGAATACTGGGATGGCATGGTGACCACCGTGCAGCTGGTGTTTCTGTCGCTGGTGATTGGCCTGGTGGTTGCAGTTCCCCTGGCGATTCTGCGTACGGTGCGCAATCCGTTTGTGTCTGGCCCAATCTGGCTGTACACCTATTTGTTCCGGGGCACGCCGCTGCTGATTCAGCTATACATTATCTATTACGGGGTGGCGCAGATTCCGGGCATCCATGAGACGTTCTGGTGGACCATTTTCCGGGAGCCTTTCTACCCTGCCCTGTTGGCGTTTACGTTGAATACGGCGGCCTATACCACGGAGATTATCCGGGGGGCGATTGTGGCGACGCCCAATGGCGAGATTGAGGCGGCCAAGGCCTATGGCATGAACTGGCTGTTGCGGATGCGGCGGATTATTCTGCCCAATGCGGCGCGGCGGGCGGTGCAGGCTTACTCGAATGAGGTGATTTTTATGCTTCATGCGAGTGCGATTGCCAGTGTGGTGACGATTGTGGATTTGACGGGGGCGGCGCGAAACATTTATTCGCGGTTTTATGCTCCTTTTGAGGCGTTTATTTTTGTGGCGCTTTGCTACATGGCTTTGACGTTTATGCTGGTGTTCGTTTTCCGCAAACTGGAAAACCATCTTTTGCGGCATCAGAGGCCTATAAACTCCTGAGTTGTTGCTTTTGGTGCACGGCCAGCCGGCGGGACTGGCTTTCGGTTTTGGTGCCAGGCCAGCTGGCAGGATCTGCTTTCCGGGAAACGCTACGAGCACATCCATGTGCGCTTCTTTCAGGCCGTCCCTGGCCTTCAAGATTCCCGGAAAGCAGATCCTGCCATCTGTCCCCGAACTCTGAGAGGGCTTTCGCGAAGCTCTTTTCTAAGGGGAATATATGAACGTTTCAAACTCACTCTTTGACCTCCACCCCGACTGGCTGGCCCATACGCTGGCCAGCGCGTCTTCCGATTTACCCGAAACCAAACACCAACTCCCAGACGGCACGCAGGTTTCCCGTAAGGCCAATGGTGTTTTGTGGCTGACACCGCCAGCGGGGCGGGAGAATCCGAACAAGGAGGCGTTGATTATCTCGGCCGGGGTGCACGGTAATGAGACGGCGCCGATTGAGGTGTTGAACGGGTTGGTGTCGGAATTGTTTGCCGGGCAGTGGCAGTTGGCTTGTCCGGCGTTGCTGATGTTGGGGAATCCGGTGGCGATGTTGGCCGGGGAGCGGTTTGTGGATGTGAACATGAACCGGCTGTTTAACGGGGCTCACAGTAAGCCGGAATATAAGGGCCTGCCGGAGGCAGCGCGGGCGCGGTTTCTGGAGGAGATGTGTCGGCAGTTTGCGATGGCGCATCAGGGGCTGGCGTTGAGTCACTATGATTTGCACACGGCGATTCGGCCGTCGAAGCGGGAGCGGTTTGCGTTGTATCCGTTTGTGGAGGGTCGGTCGGTACCGGCGGCACAGTGTGAGTTTCTGCTGGAGGCGGAGGTGGAGACGCTGTTGTTGCAGCACCGGGAGTCGACGGTGTTTTCGTCGTTCACGGCCAGCCTGCTGAACGCTGAGAGTTTTACCGTGGAGCTAGGCAAGGTGGAGCCGTTTGGCAAGAATGATTTGCGGCGGTTCAGGGGGATTGAGCGGGGGCTTCGGCGGCGGTTTTGTGGCCAGCCGGCGCCTGCGGTTCAGGCGCCGTTTGATCATCTGACGGTGTTTGAGGTGGTGCATGAGATTCTGAATACCGGGCCAGCCTTCCGGTTTCATGTGCCGGATGATGTGGCGAATTTTACCGAATACCAGCCGGGCACGGTGATCTGGGAAGACGACGAAACCCGTTATCAGGTGGGCACGGCGCCGGAGGCCATTGTGTTCCCGAACCGGGCGGTGCCGGTTGGCCAGCGGGTGGGTTTGATGATTCGGGCTAAGGGAAGTTTTGGGGCCAGGTAGTTCGTTACCCGGCCCCGGTCAGGCTCAGGCCGGGGCGTTTTCCGGTTCGGCCACTGGCAGTTTGATCAGTTTGGTGCACACAGACGGGATCACCAGCAGGGTCAGTACCGTTGAGGCCAGCAGGCCAGAGATAATGGCCCAGGCCATGGGCGGCCACAGGGTGGAGCTGGAGAATGCCAGGGGCAGCAATCCGGCAACCGTGGTGGCCGTGGTTAACAGGATCGGCCGGGTTCGGCGTTCAACGGCGGTACGAACGGCATCGCGGATGGCCCTGCCCCGCTCCAGTTCCCGGTCCATCACATCAAGCAGCACGATGGCGTTGTTCACCACAATTCCCACCAGCGCAATCACTCCCAGCAGCGACTGAAACCCGAACGGCGAGCCGGATAACACAAGCCCGGGGAATATTCCCACCGTCGCCAGCGGCACGGTCAGCAGAATCACCCCCACCCGCCGGAATGAGTTGAACTGCAGCAGCAGGAAGAACAACAGCAACAACATGCCGATGGGCGCGGCTTTCAACAGTGCTGTGTTGGCGTCGTTGGAGCCTTCGGCATCGCCCCCCATTTCCAGCCGCGTGCCGGCGGGCAACGGCTGATTCTCAAGAGCCGCATTCAAGCCATCCAGGGCCTGGCTGAAGCTGTAGCCGTCTTCCAGGTTGGCACTCACGGTGTTCACCCGAACGCCGTTGCGCAGGTATCTGGCAGCCGGCTCCCAGGTGGTTTCCACGGTGGCGACAGCGGATAACGGTACGGCATCGCCCCGGTCGTTGTAGGTGTTGACGGACAACAGCCGGGACAGCGACAGGGAGGTACCCTCGCGGGAACGCAGGATCATGGGAATCGGGTCATCTTCCTGGCGATAACGCTCAGCCACCGCACCGAAGCTCTGGCCGTAGAGGCTCTGGGCGACATCCGCCCGGCTCAGGCCATAACGGGCGGCAGTGGCGTCGTCCACGTTGATGGCAATGCTGGGCACACCGATATCCAGGTCGTTACGCACGTCCACGGTACCTTCAATACGCCTCAGCGCGGAGAACACCTGCTCCGTCGCCCGGGTGCGGGTGGCGTCGTCGGCATGGTAAACCCGGACTTCCACCGGTGCGGTCCGGGGCGGCCCCTGGCCGAGGATGCCCGCAGAGATATCCACCTCTGGCATGGACACCGCTACTTCATTCCTGACCCAGTGGATCAAATCGGTGGTGTCGGCCAGGGTGGGTGTGCGGATAACCAGCCTGGCCCGATTGGGCGACTGGGGCGATCGTTGGAGGTTGTAATAGAACGCTGGGCCGGTGAAGCCAACAAACCGGTGCACCTCCAGTGCTTCCGGCAGGGTGCGAATGGCCCGTTCCAGGCGTTCGGCAACTTCTGCGGTGCGGGCCTGGTCGGTGCCCTCCGGCATGTACAGCTCCACGATCACCCGGGGCCGGTCCGCATTGGGGAAGAACTGTTGCGCCATGAACGGAGTCATGGAAAGACTGATGGTCACCAGCCCTGCGCCGAGGATGATCAGGCGCCCGGGATACCGGAACACCAGCCCGCCCAGAAAGCGCGCCAACCCGATCAGGCGATCACCCTGCACGTTTTTGCGGGGTTTGAGGAAACGGGCCGCCAGCAGGGGCACCGCTGAAATGGCCAGAAGGTAACTGACCGACAGGGTGAGCATGATCATCACCGGCACACCCCGGGTGAAATCCGCCGCGCCGCCCTTGGCCATCAGCAGGGGTGCAAAGGCTGCCAGTGTGGTACCAGTGGACGCACCGAGCGGGCCGGCCAGCTCGCCAACCGCTTGTTTCAGGGCATCAAGGCGACGCATGCCCTCGTCCAGATGACCCTGAATGTTCTCAACAATGACAATCGCGTTGTCGATCAGGATACCCAGGGAAATCACCATGCCGATCACCGCAATCTGGTGCAGCACCCCGCCGCCCAGGTCGTACAGGCCCACGCTGATCAGCGCCACCATCGGCAGTATCGAGGCCACCAGCAGGCCCATGCGAATGCCCATACCGGTGAACACCACGGCAACAATAATCAAAACCGACAACACCAGGCTCCAGGCCAGGTTCACCAGGCGTTCGGCAACCTTGTCTGGCTGGAAGAACATCTCCCGGATTTCATAGGGTTCGAAATCGCCCCGAACCTGCTCTACCCGCTCGCGGATACGCTCGCCAAAGCGAATCGCGTCGGTACTGCCCTCTTCCATGATGATGGACAGCAGCACCACTCGCTCACCATCAAACCAGGTTTCCGGTTGCCGGGGTTCCGCCGGGCCTCGCCACACTTCGGCAGCGGCGGCCAGAGGCACCTGGGAGCCGTCCGGCAGTTCGATAGGGGTTGCGCGAATATCATCTATGTCAGCGAATTCGGTGTTGGGCAACACAGACAGTCGCTTGCCGTCCACCACCACAAAGCCGCCGGGAATGGTCTGGTTGCGCTGGGCCAGGGTGTCCAGCACCCGTTTCGGAGAAATGCCCAGGCGGAACAGTGCGGCGTCGTCCAGGGCCAGGGTGATCTGTTCGTCGGCATCCCCCTCAAGCTCAATGCGGGAAATGCCGGGAATATCCGACAGGTTCTGTTTCAGGCGTTCGGCCACTTTCGAAAGTTCGGTTACCGAGGGCGAGCCACCCACGGCAATCACCACGGCGGGAATATCAATCAGCCGATCATCCAGGGTCATCTGGCCAACATCGTCCGGAAAGTCCTGCCGGGCCCGCTCCATGGCCTGTCGCACACGGTCCCAGGCGGGGTCGGTATCGTAGATATGGTCCCGGAGTTTGAGGCGGGAAAGCGCCACGCCGGTGCGGGCGGTACCGAAGCTGAAATCCAGTTCCTCCACCTGACGCAGTTCATCGGTCAGTGGCCGCAATACCAGGCGCTCAACCGCCTCGGCACTGGCACCGGGATAACTGACGGTAATCATGCCGGCACGATAGGGAAACGAGGGGTCTTCCTGCCGGGGCATGGTGCTGTAGGCCGCAATACCCAACAGGCAAAGCATGGTCACCACCATGCCCAACAAGCGTTGATAGTTCAGCAGTTGGCGGGCCATCAGCGGATCTCCACCCGGTCACCATCTACCAGCCGGGTAGTGCCGGCGTATACTACCTGGTCACCCGCCTGCAATTCGCCCGGGTGCACCATCACCCGCTCACCAATCACCCGGTCGATTTTAACCGGCACCTGCCGCGCAATGGCGTCGTCCACCCGGAACACGCTGGTGCCCGAGTCATTTCGCACCACCGCCAGCAAAGGCACCGTTATGGCAGAGGCCCGCACCGGTGTGATACCCACCTCGACCGGTTCGCCGGAACCCAGGGACTGGGGCGGCAGGCTCACCAAAACCGGGTGCAGCTCACCGCGAATGGAACTACCCTGGGCAATCTCAATCACGGTGCCGGTTTCCGCGTCCCGGTTGCGATCCTGCACGGACCAGACCGGCAACTCCTGCCCCACGCGTACGTGGCTGAGCAGATGGGCAGGCACACGCACCTCCACTTCCCGCCCCAGCGGCGACGACAATCGAATCACCGGCTGGCCGGCAGACACAAATTCATCACGCTCCACCAGCAAGGCTTCCACCTGACCGGCAAACGGCGCTTTCAATACGCTTTCTTCCAGCAAGCGGGTGGCTTCCGCCAGTGAGGCTTCCGCTGTGGCCATACTGGCTCTCAGGGAATCCCGACGGGCGGCGATCTGTTCCAGGTTCTGTTCCGACACCACACCACGCTGGTGCAGCCGGCTGGAACGCTCCCATTCCCGCTGGGCCTGATCAAACTGGGTTTTCAGCTCTTCCAATCGTGCAGCAGCAGAATCACGGGCCGGTTCCAGGGCGGGATTGTAGAGGCGTGCCAGCACATCCCCCGGCTTCACATTCTGCCCCAGCTCTACCGGGCGCTCCCGGAGGGTGCCGATGAGCTGGAACGTGAGGGTGGCCCGCTGGGCAGCCCGGACAATGCCGGAGAACCGTAAGGGGATTTCTTCCACCTGTCCGCCGGTCACCTCCGCCACGCGTACAGACACCGCAGCCTCCGAGGGGGCATCGGCAGTGCCACCACGGCAACCAGAGAGAACCAGAACCACCAGCGCCAGGCTGGCAAAGGAGAATGGCGCACCGCGCTTGATGAGAGACATGATATTCAGCCCCTTTCCCTGAAAAGATTGATTGTTGGCCTCCATTCCTTCGGAAACCGCCGTTTGTTTTCCGACATCATGTCATTCTTTGACAAATTGTCAATAATCGGTTTCCATTCACTTTCAGGTATCATGCAGCCATCGCACAGGAAGCCGGGAACACCATGAACGAACCCCTGAAGTCACGACGGGAACGGGAAAAACAGGCAAGGTACGACGCCATTCTGAATGCCGCTGAGCTGGTGTTCTCCGAGAAGGGTTATGAGCGCACGTCCATGGACGACATTGCACGCACGGCAAGTCTGAGCCGGGCACTGCTGTACGTCTATTTCAAGGACAAAGCGGCCATTCAGCGCGGGATCATGCTGCGGGCAGGCCAAAGCCTGGTGACGCGTTTCGAAAACGCGCTTGGTTCAGCCGAGACAGGTCTGGCGCAGATCCGCGCCATGGGGGAGGCTTACTATCGCTTTTACCTGGAAGAACCGGATTATTTCTCGGCGCTCACCAAGGCGTCTACCGCCATCGCCGATGCCGACGAAGAGCAGACCCGGGAAATGCTCTGCTCCAAGAACGAGCTGATGCAGTTGATGACGGCCGCTATTCACACCGGCCTGGAAGACGGCACCATGAGCCGGGAGCGCATCAGCTCACCGGCACAAACGGCCCTGTACCTGCGGGGCGCCCTGCACGGCGTGATCATGCTGTGCCAATCAGAAGCCACCCAAGCCGGCAGCTTTCCCGCCGATGCCCTGATTCGCCACACCATGGATATGCTGACCCGCTCCATCGCCAGCCAGTAGCGCCGCTCGCTACAACTGGAAATCGTAAATAGAACCCAGCCCCAGAATACCGGTGAGTTCGTCCAGGGCCTTGCGGACTTCCTCCAGCAGCATCGGGTCTGCCAGGTCCTGTTGGTCGAGCTCACTCCGATAATGGGCGTTCACCCAGGTTACCAGGCGGTCGTAGAGTGCATCGGTCAGAATCACGCCCCGGTTGATGGCGTGTAGCTCCTCATCGTTCAACACCACCCGCAAACGCAGGCAGGCGGGCCCACCTCCGTTTCTCATGGACTGCTTCACATCGAACACTTCGACGCTGGTGATGGGGCTATCGCCTTTGACCAGCTGATCCAGGTAACGGCTTACGGATGGCACTTCCCGGCACTCACCGGGCACCGCCAGCAACATGCCGTCCGGGGTATTCAGTAGTTGGCTGTTGAACAGGTACGAGGCTACCGCGTCTTCGATGGGCACCTCATTGGCAGACACCCGAACGGCCTCAAGCGCAGCCCCAGTCAGCCGGTCGCTCAGTTCCGCCAGCACCCGGTCTTCCTCCAGAAACGCCAGTTCGTGGTAGAACAGGCAGTTGCCGTTGCCCACCGCAATCACATCGTTGTGGAACACGCCGGCATCAATGGCGGCAGGGTTCTGCTGTGCAAACACCGCGTGGCGGTCGCTCAGCCCATGCAGCCGGGCGATGGCCCTGGAGGCTTCCAGGGTTTGCCGGGCCGGGTATTTGACCGGCGCCGGGGCCTGCTCGTTGAAGGCTATCTGGCCATACACAAACAATTCCACACCGGGTTCACCATAACGACTGCACAACCGGGTATGGTTGGCCGCACCCTCATCCCCGAAGTGGCTGACCGAGGGCAAGGCCGGATGGTGGGCAAAGTAGCTTTCGTCAGTAAAAATGGCTTTCAGGGCGCGGCCGGTCACCCGGTGCTCGATGGACCGGTGAAACTTGGCACTTAGATTCGCCGGAGTGAAATGTACCCGATGGTCTTTGGTATCGGCACTGGGGGACACCGTCGCCGCATTGGCGGTCCACATGGCAGACGCGGACGACACCGCGGCCAGAATGGAGGGGTCTGTGCTCGCAGCCTGCTCCAGCACCTGCCGGTCATTACCGGTAAACCCGAGGGCGCGCAGTGTTGGCAAGTGTGGCCGTTCATGGGGCGGCAAGACGCCCTGAACGTAGCCCCGATCGGCCAACTGCTTCATCTTGGCCAACCCTTGCAAGGCAGCTTCTCTGGGATTGGCCACCGAGTTCACGTTGGATTTCGACGCCACATTCCCCCAGGACAAACCTGCGTAGTTATGGGTGGGGCCCACCAGCCCGTCAAAATTCGCTTCAACCGCGTGTTTCACCATAGCAGGCTTCCTGTCAGTCAAATGTCAGGCCGGGCGCCAGGGTATCTGGCATTTCACTCTTGCCAGCCTCCAGCGAGGCCATGGGCCAGGCGCAGTAGTCCGCCGCGTAATAGGCACTGGCGCGATGGTTGCCGCTGGCGCCCACACCACCAAACGGTGCCGCGCTGCTGGCCCCGGTCAGCGGCCGGTTCCAGTTCACAATGCCCGCGCGCACCTCTTCCACCAGCCGGTTATACAGCTTGCGGTCGTCACTCAGAATGCCCGCCGACAACCCGAAACGGGTGTTGTTGGCCAGCTCCAGGGCATCGTCAAAACTCTTGTAGCGGTATACCGTCAGCAGCGGGCCAAAGAATTCCTGATCCTTCAGCTCCACCTCCGTGGCATCGACAATACCTGGTGACAACAAGCCTGTGCCCGGCTTCAGCTGTTTCATCTCAAGCAGGGAACTGGCGCCTTTCTCCAGCATATCGGCCTGGGCCTGCAGCAGCATTTCGGCCGCCTGGGCCGAGATGACCGAGCCCATGAACGGCTGGGGCTCCGCATCAAAATCGCCCACCTGAATACGGGAGGCAACGTCTACAAGCCGGGCCAGGAACTCATCCCCTTTCTTGCCTTTGGGAACCAGCAGACGGCGTGCACAGGTGCAGCGCTGGCCCGCCGACAAAAACGCAGACTGGATAGTGTGATGAACTGCACCGTCTACATCCGCCACGTTCTGCACAATCAGCGGGTTGTTTCCGCCCATTTCCAGCGCCAGGATTTTCTCCGGCTGGCCGCCAAACTGTTCGTGCAGCAGGTGACCAACATTGGAGCTGCCGGTGAAGAACAAACCGTCGATCATCGGGTGGCGGGCCAGGCATATGCCGGTATCAGCCCCGCCCTGGACCAGGTTAATGACGCCATCCGGCAGGCCTGCCTTTTCCCAGAAACGCACGGTCATTTCGGCAACGCCCGGTGTCAGCTCACTGGGCTTGAACACCACGGTGTTGCCCGCAAGCAGGGCCGGCACAATATGGCCGTTCGGCAAATGGCCAGGAAAGTTGTAAGGGCCGAACACCGCCACCACGCCATGGGGCCGATGCCGCAGCACCGCATGTCCTCCGGCCACATCCGACTCTGAGTGCCCGGTACGTTCGTTGTAAGCCCGGATGGAAATAGGCACCTTGCCAATCATCGCCGCCACCTCGGTGCGGGATTCCCACAGCGGCTTGCCGGTCTCCAGGCCAATCTGGTGGGCCAGGGCCTCTTTGTTGGCCTCCAGCTGCTGGGCAAACGCCTCCACCACCGCCTGGCGCTCGGCAAAACTCTTCCGCCGCCAGGGTGCAAATGCAGCCCGGGCCTCGCGAACGGCGGCGTCTACATCTTCTAGGTTAGCGCCGTTGCCGTCCCAGACAGTCTCACCCGTGACCGGCTGTAACGATTCAAATGGCTGCCCGTGGCCCTGAATCCACAGCCCGTCTATAAAAAGATTGCCTGACAGGTTTGCCATTGTTCCTCACCTCCAATTAGGGAATTTGTCAGCGGCTTCAGCGCTAATCCTGACCATGCCGGTTACGATAATGGCGCACCCGGTCGAGAATTTTCTCGTCCTCACTTTCCTGGCCCTTTAGTGTATGAATGGGTGACAAAGCGCTTTCCTTCAAGGGCGCAAGGCGAACCGGATCTCCGGACTCGATCAGCAGGGCTTCCGCCACGTCGCGGGGAATACTCACGGTATCCGGCCCGATACATTCCATGGGCAGGGTGGTTACCCTGAAGTCCCGAAACGCTCGGTTTGAAATCATCACGCGCTGTTCCGGTGGCACGTCCAGGTTCATGGGTTTATTGACCACCATGGCGTGGCGATTGATGGATTCCCGAACGGTTCGGATGTTGTTCACGAACGCCTCCACCGCCGGCCCGCCATCAAAAATATCCACCATGCCGTTAAAGTTGAAACCTTCTGCCTGCAACATTTTCAATGCCGGCCGGGTATTATCATGCACCATGCCGATGACCGCCCGCGCCTCTTCCGGCAGCATCGGCAGGTAAATCGGGTACTTGGGCATCAGCTCGGCAATAAAGGACTTGTTGCCAAGGCCAGAGAGCATGTCCGCCTGGCTGAATTCCATGTCAAAGAACTTGCTGCCAAGGGCATCCCAAAGCGGGCTGCGACCGTCTTTATCAGACACGCCACGCATCTCGGCAAAGACTTTTTCCGAGAAGTGCTTGCGAAAGTCATCGAGGAACATGAACCGGCAGCGGGATAACAACAAGCCGTTACCTCCTCCCTGATAACCTCCGGCCAACAACAGCGAACAGATTTCGGTGGTGTCCGTCATATCATTGGACAGGTGCAAGGTGGGTGTACGCACATGCACGCCCAGCTCCCGCGAGGCATTCACCGTAACGCTTAGCCGGTAATTGTAGAACACCTCTTCCAGGCCCACGCGGGCTTCAATGCCGCTGATGCCAACGGTTTTTCCGCTTTGGGTCTCTTCCAGGGCAAACAGATACAGCCCGGCCTCCGGGGCACAGCGCTGGTTGAAGGATTCCCGGGTACGCTCGATCTTACGTTGCAGCAGTTCCCGGTCTGCCGGCAGGGTGGTCAGCCCTTTGCCGGCGTTCTGGGCCATGCCATAAAGATCATCAAGATCGTTTTCCTGCAACGGGCGAATCAAAAGCATGTTACGCCCTCCCCTGAGCTGGATTGATCATAATGGCGAGATCCTTACCCGGTCGCCGGCGCTCCGGTCCAATGCATGCCAGGTGCTGACCGGTACCTTTACGTCGTCCGCCAGGGTCTCGGACACCTGAGTCAGCAGGCAGCGGAAGTCTTGCCCTTCTCCCGCTGAAATCAGGCAGGTTTCCCCATCCAGACCCTCACTGCCATGAAGCGTTTTCGGTTGGCTGGTCACAACGGTTTTCAGTGTGTCGGTTCGGGCTTCCAGCACCGGGCCGCCATCGAAGATATCCACGTAGCAACCGGGCAGGAAACCTTCCCGTTGCAACAGGTCGAAATTGGGCCGGGTAAGCGGGTGCGGCTCACCCAATGCCTCTTGCGCGGCTTCGCTGAGTAAGGTCACGTATATCGGGTTCGGGGGCATGAGTTCGGCAATGAAGGTTTTGCTAAGCTGACCGGAGTGCTGGTCGGCGGTTTCGAAATCCATGTTAAAGAAGTGGCGGCCCAGGCTGTCCCAGAAGGGCACTTCGCCGCTCTCATGCTGTATGCCCTGGATTTCCACTACGGTGCGATTGGTGAACCATTCCCGGTGGCTGGCGATGAACATCATGCGGGCGCGGGAAAGCAGCTCAAAGGCCGGGGTGTTTCGCAGTTCCGGTTTGAGGGTGAAGGCGCACAGCAGGGTGAGGTCAGTGAGGGCATGGCTGGGGTAAAGCACTTCCACGCGCCGGGAGACGTTGAGTTCGTGGGAGGCGTGTATAAGGTAATCGCGGCGGTAGTTGTAGAACGGTTGGCCGTTGCCTGCCCGGGTGTCTATGCCGGCGGTGCCGGCGAGTTGGCCGGTGTCTGTGTCTTCCAGTACGAAGAGGAGGCGGCGTGGGGTGTCGGTTTTGTTGGCGAAGCTGGCCTGGGACTGTTCGAGTTTTTTGGTCAGGGCGGCTTGGGTATTGGGCAGGGTGGACGACAGCCGGCCGCCCTGGGCGTTGGTCAGGTCCAGAATCTGTTGCAGGTCATCCAGTTTGGCTGGTCTGACTCGCCACATGGCGTTTACTCCCCGGGTCTAACTGCGACTTTTGAGTTTGCCGGCCGGGGGCGAGCTGTTCACTCCTTCCGGGAAACGCTACGAGCACCCGCTAACGCGGGTCCGGCCAGCAATCATAGATTGCTGTCGTTCGGCTGCGCATGAAGCTTCGCTTCATAAACACTTGCCTCACCCATGTGCGCTTCGTTCCGGCCATCCATGGCCTCCAAGATTCCCGGAAGGAGTGAACAGCCCGCCCCCTGCTTCGGGCTATGCCGTCCTGTTATGCCGTCAGTTTTTTTACGGCCGCCTCAAAACGCTCCAGCGCTTCATCAATGTCCGATTCAGGAATAATCAGCGAGGGCGCCAAACGAACCACGTTAGCGCCGGCGATCAGTACCATCACGCCCTCATCCAAGCCGGCGTTGAGGAAGTCTTTGGCTTTGCCCTGCCACTTCTCGGTCAGCACACATCCCAAGAGTAGACCAGCGCCGCGCACTTCGGAAAACACGCCGTAGCGTTCGCCAATGTCCATCATGCCTTTGCGCAGTTTGTCAGAGCGGGCTTTGACGCCTTTGAGGATTTCCGGCTGGCTGACGGTGTCGATTACTTTCTGGGCGACGGCGCAGGCCAGGGCGTTGCCGCCGTAGGTGCTGCCGTGGGTGCCTACACCGAGGCTTTTGGCGGCTTCGGCGGTGGTGAGCATGGCGGCTACCGGGAAGCCGCCGCCCAGGCCTTTGGCGCTGGTGAGGATGTCGGGCACTACGTTGTACATTTCGTAGGCGTAGAGGTGGCCGGTTCTGCCGACGCCGCTTTGTACTTCATCGAACACCAGCAGGGCGTTGTTGTCGTCGCAGAGCTGGCGCAGGCCTTTGAGGAATTCAGGGTCTGCGGGCATTACGCCGCCTTCGCCCTGGATGGGCTCAACAACGATGGCACAGGTTTTTTCTTTGGAGACCAGCGCTTTCACGGAATCCAGGTTGTTGAATTCGGCGTGGTGGATGCCGCCCGGGGCCGGTTCGAAGCCTTCCAGGTATTTCGGCTGGCCACCGACGCTGACGGTGAACAGGGTGCGGCCGTGGAAGGAGTTGGTGAAGGAGATGATTTCGTTTTTCTCCGGGCCGTAGTGTTCCCAGGCGTAGCGACGGGCCAGTTTGAAGGCGGCTTCGTTGGCTTCGGCGCCGGAGTTGGCGAAGAATACCCGTTCTGCGAAGGTCTGGTCGCACAGGGTTTTGGCCAGGCGTAACGCGGGTTCGTTGGTCATGACGTTGGACAGGTGCCAGATTTTTTCGGCCTGTTCCTGCAACACGCCCACCAGGCCCGGGTGGCAATGGCCGAGGCTGGTGACGGCAATGCCGCCCTGCAGGTCCACAAACTCTCGCCCTTCCTGGTCCCACACGCGGGAGCCCTCGCCTCGCACCGGGATGATGTTACCGGGGGCGTAGTTGGGCACCATTACTTCATCAAACAGTTCGCGGGAGACAGGTTCTCTGTTCATGGATCTCTCTCAGTGACTCATTGCTAAGTGACAGGGTGGATGCCCCCATAATACGCCACTCACGGCATAAGAACAGCCGGTTGCGTCAAAGGTGGTAGTTCGATGATTCGATACAGCTTTTTATCGCGGCCCAGCAGGGCTTTGACCAGCAGTTTGTAGGAGTCGAGATCAAAGGTGACGGGGTCAGACCCCGGTTCAAAGTCGTTCAGTTCCTCCTCACTGCGCAGGGTGGCGATGTGCACCCAGTTGTAGACAACCAGAATATCGGTGCGGTCTGTGTCGCGGTTATCTTCCACCAGAGCGACGGGGCCGGGCCAGGGCCAGGTTTTCAGGCGCAGGCTGTGGAAGGCGATCTGCATTCTCAGGTTGTATCGGGTGCTGTCTTCTGCACCCTCGCAGGCGCCTTTGCATCGGCCCAGGCTGCGCTGGAAGCATGGGCCGGCAGCGGCGGGTTCCAACCCGAGCAGTTTGCCGCACAGGTCGTTCTTGCCGGCAATTCCGCGAATGGCGCCCAGCGCATCGCGCTTGCTGCGGAACAATCCGAAGTAATCCCCGAGCTGGTCCGGCACCACTTTTCGCACCAGTTCGGCCTGCAGATAGCCTTCTTTATTGGTTGTCAGTGCGATGCTGACCAGGTTCTTGGCAGCTCGGGAGCGGCGGTTGTAGAGCGGGTTCAGGCTTTTGATCTGTTTCAGTTCCAGCAACAGGGCGCCCAGCTCACCGGCGGTTTCGGTGTACTCCACCCGGCGCAGGCTTTCTGACATGCGCAATCCCCGGGGAGACTGGTGATCGCCGGAAAAATGCGACGCCACCCGCTGGGCAATGTTGGTGCTTTTGCCCACGTACAGCAGCGCATCATTGTCACCATAAAACCGATAAACACCCGGCCCCTGCGGCAACTCCGCGAAGATCTCTGGCGGCACGTTAGAAGGCGTACTCTGGCGTTGAAGCAGTCTCTGGATGGCCTGGCTCACTGTGTCAGTGTCATGCTCAACCAGAGTGTGCTCGAAGAACGCCAGCATGGCGGAAACGTCGCCCATGGCCCGATGGCGCTCCACCTGCGGCAGGTTGTGGCGGTTGATCAGGGCATCCATATTGTGGCGGCTGTGTTCCGGATAGAGCGCCCGGGACAGCCTGACCGTGCACAACACCCGGGCGCTGAATGCTCGCCCCAGCTTACGGAACTCAGACTTAATGAAGCCGTAATCAAAACGAGCGTTGTGAGCTACAAAGATCGTGCCGGCCAACTGTTCTTCCAGCTCATCGGCAATCTCTGAGAATAACGGAGCGTCCGCCACCAGCTCGTTGCTGATACCGGTCAGGCGCTCGATAAAGCCGGAGATCCGCGTTTCCGGGTTCAGCAGGGTTTGCCATTCCCCCACCACGTCACCGGCCCGCCAAAACCGGATACCGATCTCGGTAATCCTGTCCCGCTGCGGATTGCCGCCGGTGGTTTCGATATCAAGGAAAGCAAATGTTTCGTTACTGAGAAGCGCAGGTTTCTTTGTCATCTGAGGTATTACGACCATTTGGCAGGGCCGGATGCCAGCATTGCCGCACCAACGAGTTATAGACATTCGTCTAAATAACCAACAATTATGTTTGAAATGTCACAGATTCGTAACTACCTTGTTTTTGGGTCCAACAACAATAAACGTGTGGAGACAACAACGATGCAAAGCAATAAGTTAAGAATGGCAATCCGTGCAACGGCGGCAGTGGCTGTGTTTGGCGTAGCTGGCCAGGCAAGTGCTGTTAGCTTCAGTGCGGGTGATTACGACGTAAGCGTTTACGGTTACGCTCGTATGAATGCCAGCTACGATATTGATGAGGATGTTGCGCTTTCTACCCGTTCCGGGTCGTATGCGGACATCAACACAAGCGGCACCAGTGGTGCCGATGGCCACTTCGGTGCTGACGCAGTTCAAAGCCGCCTCGGTTTCAAAACCGTATCACCGGAAGGTGTAAGCGTTACCGTTGAGGGTGACTTCCGCCCGGGTAACCTGCGCCTGCGCCACGCGTTTGGTGAATACAATGGCGTGTTGATGGGCCAAACCTGGTCTAACTTCAACAGCTTCGTCGGCAATACATCAACTCTGGATTTTGACTCTCTGCCGGGTTTGGCCGGCCTGCAAGGCCGTGTGGCTCAGGCTCGCTATACCACTGGTCCGCTGTCATTCTCTTTGGAGCAGCCGCAAAGTAGCATTCAGAACAATACCAACGAAAAAGACGGTATGCCGGCCATCACCGCGCGCTTTGAAGAATCGCAGGGAGGCCTGTCCTACAGTGCTGCATTACTTGCCCACCAGGTAGGTTATGACACCGGCGCCACAGATGACGACGCCTTTGGCTTCGCCACTTTCGTTGCCGCCAAGATGGCTCTGACCGACATGATCACCCTGCAGGGTACGCTGACCTACACCGACGGTGCCAACAGCTACCTGTACCGCTCTGGCGAAAACTTCGGTGCCGCCAGCGCCTACGTTGATGGCAGTGGCAGCGTTGAAACCATCTCAGGCTACGGCGGCTCCGTTGGTGCCGGCATCAACCTGGGCGGCGGCCGCAGCATCAACATAGGCTACGGCTATGTTGAGGTTGACTGGGACGATGCCGTTGACGATGGCGTTGGCGTTGGCGGTGAAAGCGAGAAAAACCAGGCCGTTATGGCCAACTACCAGTGGACACCGGTCAAAAACGTCATGATGGGCGTTGAGTACCAGTTCCTGAAGCGTGAAAACGTGGACGGTTCAGACGGCGATGCTAACCGCATCCTGTTCGCTGCGCAGTACAACTTCTAACCCTTCCTGTTAGAAGTTAACTCAGAATTACCCCGGCTTCGGCCGGGGTTTTTCGTTTCAGGTTGGTGCAGTTTGCACCGCCATGAATCACTGCGCTCACTTGCCCCGAATTGCGCTTCACACCAACCCTGAAAACTCAACAAGTTAGCCGTTTCCGCACCTTTGGCACGACTGATGCAATGTTCTGATTGCAAAGCCGGCCTCCGCAACGCTGCCCGGCCTCTACTGTCGCAACCCCATGAGGTGACACCATGAAAATAGCCCAAGACCAGTCTGTTCTGTTCGAGCTTACCCAGCCTTCTGAAGCCATTGCCATGCAGGATCTGCACGACTATTTCGATTGGATGTTCTTTGCTAACTGATCAAACCAGCAGCAGGCCAGCGGCCAAGGCCCTGACCTGCTGCTGAGGAACTCTATTAGCCAGCCCGTAATCGGGTTCGCACACCCCGGGTGGTCATCACACCCAGCACTTCCATTAACGACAGAATCCCCCTGTCGTGCTGTTTCGGTGCCTTGCCACGGGCAATGCGGCCGATCTGCCGTGTGTACCAGCTCACTTCCATCAGGGCCATATCGTCGATGAGGCGGATACCGGTTTTAATGGGTTTCACGGCGCTGGTGACCTGATTGCCGGCCATAATCCTATTCGGCAGATCCGGCTCAACCACTAACGGCCGGGCGAGGCCCACCAGGTCGGTAGCACCGGAGGCGATGGCCTGGGCCATGCCGGTTTCGGTACGGAAGCCACCGGTCACCATCAGCGGTACGTCGGTCAGCTCACGCACTTTCTCTGCGAATTCCAGGAAGTAAGCCTCCCGCGCCAGGGTGCTGGCTTTTACTTCGCCGTCTTCCGCGCCTTTTGCCATTGCCGGGTTCTCGTAGTTACCGCCGGAGATTTCCACCAGATCAATCCCCTCTGCGACGAGTGCCTTGATCACCGCCAGCGATTCGTCCTCGGTAAAACCGCCGCGCTGGAAGTCTGCGGAGTTCAGTTTGATGCCGATATTGAACGCTTCACCGCAGGCTTTCCGGATAGCCCGGTACACCGCCAGCACAAAGCGGCGGCGTTTCTCGGCAGAGCCGCCCCACTCGTCTGTGCGCTGGTTGTGGTGGGGCGACAGGAACTGGCTCACCAGGTAGCCGTGGGCGCCGTGAATCTGCACGCCATCGAAGCCTGCCTTCTGGGCAACGGCAGCACTGCGGGCAAAGCGCTGGATGATGTCTTCTATTTCCGGGCCGGTCAGGGCGCGGGGTGTGGCAAACATGCTGCGGAGTTCTTTTTTGAACGGAATCGCACTGGGCGAGACAGGGTCTTTGTTCAGCATTTTGGGGCTTTGCTTGCCGGGATGGTTCAGCTGCATCCAGATCTGCTTGCCTCCCTGTTGCCCGGCCTTGGCCCAGGCGGTCAGAAGCTCGAGATCGCTTTCATCCTCGAGAACCACGTTCTGTGGCTCCCCGATGTGCCGGCGGTCGATCATCACGTTACCCGTGATCGACAGCCCGGTGCCGCCCTCTGCCCACGCACGATACAGGGTTGCCAACTCTTTGGTGGGATGGTTATCAATGGTGCCCAGGGTCTCGCTCATGGCGGACTTGGCAAATCGGTTGGGGATAACAGAGCCGTTTCGCAGCTTAAGCGGGGTGGAGAGCAGTTTTGCGGGGTTCATGGGAGCCTCATGTCATTGTTCTGGATGTTCATGGGGCTGATAGTGGATGGCTGCCACCCGTCAGACATTGGCCGAGGAGACAGCCTTTCAGCGGAATAGCGGGACCATGCCTTACCGGCAATGGCCCCGTTTATGGCGTGCTACCGCGCTCAGAAAAAGGCCTGGATGCCAGTCTGGGCCCGGCCCAGAATCAGCGCGTGCACATCGTGGGTACCCTCATAGGTGTTCACCACTTCCAGGTTCACCAGGTGCCGGGCAACACCGAATTCGTCACTGATGCCATTGCCACCGAGCATGTCGCGAGCCAGGCGCGCCACATCCAGTGCCTTGCCGCAGGAGTTGCGCTTCATGATGGAGGTTATCTCCACCGCCGCTGTGCCTTCGTCTTTCATCCGACCCAGGCGCAGGCTGCCCTGCAGGGCCAGGGTGATGTCCGTTTGCATGTCGGCCAGCTTTTTCTGGATCAGCTGGTTGGCGGCCAGCGGCCGGCCGAATTGTTGGCGGTCCAGCACATACCGGCGAGCGGTGTGCCAGCAGTCTTCGGCGGCACCGAGGGCACCCCAGGAAATGCCATAGCGGGCAGAGTCCAGGCAGGTGAACGGGCCTTTGAGGCCTCGCACATCGGGGAAGGCGTTTTCTTCCGGCACGAAGACGTTATCCATCACGATTTCACCGGTGATCGACGCCCGCAGGCCCACCTTGCCGTGAATGACCGGGGCGCTCAGGCCCTGCCAGCCCTTCTCCAGCACAAAGCCCCGAATCTTGTCGTCATCGTCCTTGGCCCAGACCACAAACACATCCGCGATCGGGCTGTTGGTGATCCACATCTTGCTGCCGGTCAGGCGGTAGCCGCCGTCTACTTTGCGGGCACGGGTAATTATGGCGCCGGGGTCTGAACCATAGTCCGGCTCGGTCAGGCCGAAGCAACCAATCCATTCACCGGAGGCCAGTTTGGGCAGGTATTTCTGGCGGGTTTCTTCGTTACCGAATTCGTAGATGGGCACCATCACCAGTGAGGACTGCACACTCATCATGGAGCGATAGCCGGAATCCACACGCTCGATCTCACGGGCGATCAGGCCATAACTCACATAGTTGAGGCCACTGCCGCCATACTGCTCCGGCAGGGTGGCGCCCAGCAGGCCGTTCTCGCCCATTTCGCGGAAGATAGCAGGATCGGTGTGTTCGTTACGGAAAGCCTCCACCACACGGGGGCGGAGTTTCTTTTCAGCAAACTGCCGGGCGCTGTCGCGCACCATGCGTTCGTCTTCGGAGAGCTGCTGGTCGAGCAGCAGGGGGTCTTCCCAGTTGAAGCTTGGTTTGTTGGCCATGACGGTTTCCCTGAACCAGAAAACCATCATCCTGCCAGTTTCTGCCGCCCCCGTCATCGCTAACGGAGGCGGCAGCAGGCATGCATTACAACAGCAGGGTACGAATATCCCCCAACAGCTGCGCCAGCAGGTTGGTAAACCGGGCTGCGTCCGCCCCGTTCACCGCCCGGTGGTCGTAAGACAACGACAGCGGCAGCATCAGCCGTGGCTGGAATGCCTTGCCGTCCCACACGGGCTTCATGGATGCCTTGGAGACACCCAGGATGGCCACTTCCGGTGTGTTCACGATGGGCGTGAACGCGGTGCCGCCAATGCCACCCAGGCTGGTGATGGTAAAACAGGCGCCCTGCATTTCTGCCGGCTTCAGCTGTTTGTCCCTCGCCTTCTGGGCCAGTTCGGCGCTCTCGGCGGCCAGTTCCCACAGGCCTTTCTGGTCAACGTCCCGGATCACCGGCACCATCAGGCCATGGGGTGTGTCCACCGCAATACCGATGTGGATGTACTTCTTGCGCACCACCTCTTTGCGTTCCATGTCCAGGGACACGTTGAATTGAGGCAGTTCCGCCAACGCGGCGGCGCAGGCTTTGAGCAGGAACGGCAGCGGGGTCATTTTCACGCCACGCTTTTCGCCGGCCGCTTTCTGGGCCTTGCGGAAGTCTTCCATCTCGGTGATGTCGGCATCGTCAAACTGGGTGACGTGGGGTACGTTCAACCAGCTGCGCTGCATGTTGGTGGCGGTGGCCGCCATCATGCGGGACATGCCTTCGCGCTCCACTTCACCGAACTGACTGAAGTCCGGCAGCTTCACGCCCGGAATGCCGGAACCTGTCGCCACACCGGTGCCCTGCTGGGCCTGCTGAAGCTGGCTCTTCACATAGGCGTGCACGTCGTCTTTCAGGATGCGGCTTTTCGGGCCGGAACCCTTCACCCGTGTGAGGTCTGCACCCAGTTCCCGCGCCAGTTTGCGCACGGCGGGGCCGGCATGCACCTTGGTGCCCGGCGCCGGTGGCTCGTAGGTGGAACCCTGGGGCTGGGGCGCGGCTTCCTGTTTGTCGGCTTTTACTTCGGGCTTGCTGCCCTGGCTGTCGGCCTTGGCGCTTTCACCGGAATCTGACGTTTCTTCCTCGTCGCCACCATCCTCTTCGATGGTCATTTCCAACAGGTCAACGCCTTCAGAAAGCTTGTCACCTTCCTTCACCAGAATCTTGCCGATCTTGCCGGCATAGGGCGACGGAATTTCCATGGTGGCCTTGTCGGACTCCACGGTGACCAGCGGATCATCCTCGCCAACGGTGTCGCCTTCCGCCACGTTGATTTCAATCACCGGCACGTCGTCAAAGCCATCCAGCGACGGAACCTTCACCACTTCGGTGCGGGAGCCGCCGGATTTTTTCTTGGGCGCCGGTTTGCTGTCTTCGGATTTGGCCTCGGTTTTACTTTCTGCCTTCGGCTCGGGCTCGTCGGCTTTGTCACTGCCTTCGTCGTCAGAGCCGCCGGCACCACCTTCCATCATGCCGATCACATCGCCTTCCTTGACCTTGTCACCCACCTTCACGGTGATTTTGGTGATCTTGCCGGCGGCGGGCGCCGGCAGTTCCACGGAGGCTTTGTCGGATTCTACGGTCAGAATCGGATCTTCTTCTTCAACGGAGTCCCCTGCACTGACGATGATTTCGATGACCTCGACTTCATCAGCACCGCCGAGATCGGGAACCTTGATTTCCTGTTCACTCATGGCGGTCTCCTTAGCTCAGCACCGGGTTCGTTTTGTTGCGATCGATTCCGTACTTGCGCATGGCTTCGAGAACCTGTTCAAGCTTGATCTCGCCATCTTTGGCCAGGGCAGACAGGGCGGTGACGGTGATGTAGTAGCGGTCCACCTCAAAGAAGCTACGCAGCTTCTCGCGGGTGTCGCTGCGGCCGAAACCGTCGGTGCCCAGGGTCATAAAGGTTTTCGGGATGAAGGCCCGCAACTGCTCGGAGTGCAGCTTGATGTAATCGGTGGCAGACACCACCGGCCCCTGGGCCTTCTCCAGACACTGGGTAACGTAAGCCTGGCGCGGCTTGTCGTCCGGGTGCAGGTGGTTCCAGCGCTCTACGTGCTGACCGTCGCGGGCCAGTTCGTTAAAGCTGGTGACACTCCACACGTCGGAGGCTACGCCCCAGTCGTCTTTCAGCATCTGGGCGGCTTCGCGCACTTCGTTCATGATCGCGCCGGCACCCAGCAACTGAACCCTCGGGCTCTTCTTGCGGCCCTTGGTTTCCACCGATTCATACTTGTACATGCCCTTGATGATGCCGTCTTCGCAGTCTTTCGGCATGGCAGGCTGTTCGTAGTTTTCGTTTTCGATGGTCAGGTAGTAGAAGACGTTTTTGTTGTCTTCGAACATTTCTTTCATACCGTGGCGAATCACCACGGCCATTTCGTAACCGTAGGCCGGGTCGTAGGCCTTGCAGTTCGGAATGGTGTTGGCCAGTACGTGGCTGTGGCCATCCTGGTGCTGCAGGCCTTCACCGTTCAGGGTGGTACGGCCGGCGGTACCGCCAATCAGGAAGCCGCGGGCCTGCATGTCGCCGGAGGCCCAGGCCAGGTCGCCCACACGCTGGAAGCCGAACATGGAATAGAAAACATAGAACGGAATCAGCGGGTAGCTGTTGGTGCTGTAGGACGTGGCAGCGGCCATCCAGGTAGCCATGGCACCGGCTTCGTTGATGCCCTCCTGCATGATCTGGCCTTTCTTGTCTTCCCGGTAGTACATGATCTGGTCACGATCCTGGGGAACGTACTTCTGGCCTTCGGAGGTGTAGATACCGAGTTGACGGAACATGCCTTCCATACCAAAGGTACGGGCTTCGTCCGGCACAATGGGCACCACGCGTTTGCCGATGCGCTTGTCTTTCACCAGGGCGCTCAGAATGCGTACAAACGCCATGGTGGTGGAGATGGCACGGCCATCAGAGCCTTCCAGCACCTGCTTGAAGATATCCAGGTCGGGAATCTGCAGGGGCTGGCAGTCCTTGTTGCGCTTCGGATAGAAGCCACCGAGGTCTTGGCGGCGCTTTTTCATATACACCAGTTCCGGGCTGTCTGGCGCCGGGCGGTAGTAAGGCACCTCTTCCAGCTCGTCGTCTTTCAGGGGCACGCCGAAACGGTCCCGGAATTCCTTCAGGGTGTCGATGTCCAGCTTCTTCAGGGAGTGCGCGGTGTTCTGGGCTTCGCCCGCCGCGCCAAAGCCGTAGCCTTTGATGGTGTGAGCCAGAATGACCGTCGGCTTGCCGTTGGCCTGGTTCACCGCCTTGTGGTAAGCGGCATAGACTTTGTAGGGATCATGGCCGCCACGGTTGAGTTTGCTGATCTCTTCATCAGACATGTCCTCAACCAGCTTCGCCAGCTCCGGGTAACGACCGAAGAATTCCTTTCGGGTGTAAGCCGGGCCCTTGAAGCTGAAGTTCTGCAGGTCACCGTCGCAGATTTCATCCATGGCACGCTGCATGGCGCCGTTTTCGTCTTTGGCGTAGAGCGGGTCCCAATGCCGACCCCATACGACTTTGATCACGTTCCAGCCAGCACCACGGAACACGCCTTCGAGTTCCTGGATGATCTTGCCGTTACCACGCACCGGGCCGTCCAGGCGCTGCAGGTTACAGTTAACCACGAAGATCAGGTTATCCAGGTTCTCGCGGCCGGCCTTGGAAATGGAGCCAAGGGTTTCCGGCTCATCGCACTCGCCGTCACCGATGAACGCCCAAACCTTGCGGTTGTCCATATCGGTCAGCTCACGGCTGTGCAGGTACTTCATCACGTGGGCCTGGTAGATGGCCTGAATCGGCCCCAAGCCCATGGAAACCGTGGGGAACTGCCAGTAATCCGGCATCAGCCAAGGGTGCGGGTAGGAGGACAGGCCTTCGCCGTCTACCTCTTCGCGATACTTGTCGAGCTGTTCTTCGCTAAAGCGGCCTTCCAGGAAGGAGCGCGCATAGATACCCGGCGCTGCATGGCCCTGGAAGTACACCAGGTCAGATTCCCGCTTGTCGTCGCCACCGTGGAAGAAATAGTTGAAGCCCACGTCATACAATGTGGCGGCAGAAGAGAAGGTGGAAATGTGGCCACCCAGATCGCCCGGGCGCTTGTTGGCCCGCACCACCATGGCCATGGCGTTCCAGCGGATCAGTGAGCGGATGCGCCGCTCCATGAACAGGTCGCCCGGCATCTGCGCCTGCTTGGCCACCGGAATGCTGTTGCGGAATGGCGTGGTGATGGAATATGGCAGCGCGGTACCATCGCGGCTGGCGCGCTCAGACAGGCGCTCCAGAATGTATTTGGCCCGATCAACGCCTTCGTTCTCGATCAGAGATTCCAGCGCATCAAGCCATTCACTGGTTTCAATGGGATCATCATCCTGGTACATCAAACCCTCCCCTTGGACTCAAAAGGTGCCTCGTGGGCCACGATCAGCAGCCTGTCACGGTGCAAACTTGAAATGCTGCGATAACCTGCAGTTTTATTGTGGATACATCAGCTTGCGAGAAATGCTTAATAGCGCGTTTGACCTCTCTCAAGCATAGAACAGCTTTCACATTTTTCCTGCCGCGCGGGCCGGCTGCGGGCGGAGCTTTTGGCCCCGAACTTCCCGACACCGGCGGCACTGAGCGCGCCGCATGCCAAAACTTTCGTACTTTTACTACAAAATGAGCCAGAAAAACAAACAAACAGCCGTTTGAAATGCTAAAACAGCCGCTTTATTTAGATTAGTTACGCAATAATGTCCGGTTTCGATGACTTTCACAACCAGGCATCAGACCAATGTATGAGCGCATTGGTACTTACGAATTGCATCGCCATGCTAAACACCTGAACCTTAAACAAATCTGAGATTTTCGGACTATTTCACCTTAAATTAGCGACATTCGGCGAACTTAGACGATGAACTCAACCCACAAGCACTGAATTATTAATTAGACCTGAAAATGAATTTCGATTTATGTATACTTGCCTGCCCGTTTTTTAACCAGTGAAGGAGGTTGCTAACCCTCCTTTTATCTTTGGCACCTAATCAGAGGGCGATCTATGAACTCCATCGTCACCTTTCCGAACCGCATCCCGGTTCAGGAATTCGAGGAACGCCGGTTCAAGGTTTTTACCGACCGCCAGCTCGATAAAATTGAGGCGATCCAGAATCTCCCCGAAGAGACCCTGTTCGAAATGAAAGTGGTGGCCAGCGTGCTGCCATTCCGGGTCAACGAATATGTGATCAACGAACTGATCAACTGGGACAAGGTACCGAACGATCCCATCTATCAGCTCGTATTCCCTCAAAAGGGTATGCTCAAGGACGAACATTACGAACAGATGGCGAAGCTGCACCGCGAGGGTGCCGACAAGAAGGACATCCAGGCTGCCGCGAAGGTTATCCGGGACGAACTGAACCCGCACCCGGCCGGCCAGATGGAAATGAACATGCCGGAACTGGACGGCGAGGTGCTGGACGGCGTGCAGCACAAGTACCGCGAAACCGTGCTGTTCTTCCCGTCCCAGGGCCAGACCTGCCACAGCTACTGCACCTTCTGCTTCCGCTGGGCGCAGTTTGTGGGCGACAAAGACCTGAAAATGGCCAGCACCGATGCCGAGAAGCTGCACGGCTACCTGCAGGAACACACCGAAGTAACCGACCTGCTAGTCACCGGTGGCGACCCCATGGTGATGAAGACCAAGAACCTGGTTCAATACCTGGAACCGCTGCTGCAGCCGGAGTTTGACCACATCCAGACCATCCGCATCGGCACCAAGGCCCTCACCTTCTGGCCGTACCGTTTCGTGACCGACAAAGATGCGGACGAGCTGATCGAACTGTTCGCCAAACTGGTTGATGGCGGCAAGCACGTGGCCATCATGGCCCACTACAACCACTGGCAGGAAATCACCACCGACATCGCGGAAGAAGCCATCCGCCGCATCCGTGCCACCGGTGCCGAGATCCGCGCCCAGGGCCCACTGATCAAACACGTGAACGACAACGCCGACGACTGGGCCAAGCTGTGGAAGCGCGAAGTGAAGCTGGGCATCATCCCTTACTACATGTTTGTAGAACGGGACACCGGCGCCAAGAACTACTTTGAAGTGCCCCTGGCCGAGGCCTACCACATCTACCGCGAAGCCATGAAAAAGGTCAGCGGCCTGGCCCGCACCGCCCGCGGCCCCAGCATGAGCGCCGGCCCCGGCAAGGTGGAAGTTCAGGGCATTACCGAAATCAAAGGCGAAAAGGTGTTCGTACTGCGCTTCCTGCAGGGCCGCAACCCGGACTGGGTGCAGCGCCCGTTCTTCGCCAAGTACAGCGAAACCGCCACCTGGCTGCATGAGCTGGAGCCCGCCTTCGGGGAGGAGAAGTTCTTCTTTGAGGATGAGTTTGAAGCGATGAAGCAGGGTAAGGCGTAGCCCCCTAGCAACAGGCCCGCTGCGGCGGGCTTGTTCATCTCCCCTTCTTCGGCACAAACCCCGCCGGCTTATCCCGAATCCACTCCACAAACGCCTTCACCTCCTCCAGTTTCAGCAGCTGTTCCCGCGTATTGAAGTACAACCCCAACTCATGCTCCGAACGCGCCCGATGAATTGCGTTATGGCATGGCCGGCACACCCACAAGGTGCGGGTGATCAGCTCCTCTTTGCTGAACAGCTTCTGAAACCGCTTTTTGCGGTGCAGGTGTTTGGGTATAAGGTGGTGGCGGGTGAGTTTGGGTACCGCACGTTCGCAGAGTTCACAGTTGTCAGGCTGGGGCGGGAGTTTTAGCATGTTACTCGGTTCGCTGCGGTAAAACGGTTACGCTGCCTTGCGCTTATCTAAACCAGAATACGTTGTTTGGGGGATTCGGGATGTATCAATGGTTCAAGCCATGGCGAGTGCTGGCCCTGCTGGCCGCTTTCCTTTTTACGTCCGGCCTCCAGGCGGGCGAACTGGTGCGTATCGCGGCGGCTTCGGATTTGCGGTATGCCCTGGACGACATCATTGAGCTGTATCGCGAAGCCAACCCGGCCGCCAATGTGCAGGTGGTGTATGGTTCCTCTGGCAAGATGACCACGCAGATCATTAACGGTGCGCCCTACGACATTTTCTTTTCGGCCGACATTGCGTTTCCCAAGCGGCTTGAGCAGGAGGGGCTGACGGCTACCCCGCCAGCGGTTTACGCCATTGGCCGGATTGTGCTCTGGAGCAACACCCTGGACGCCGGCAGCCTGACCCTCAACGACCTGACTTCAGATTCCATTACCCGCATCGCCATCGCCCAGCCGGCCCATGCACCTTACGGGCTGCGTGCCAGGGAAGCCATGCAGGCGGCCGGCGTATGGGAGGTGGTGCAACCCAAGCTGGTGTTTGGTGAGAACATTGCCCACGCGGCGCAGATGGCCGCGTCCGGTGCCGCTCAGGTGGGTGTGATTGCACTGTCTCTGGCGAAGTTTCCGGAACTGGCCACCCACAACCACTACCTGATCGACGACAACCTGCACAACCCACTGACCCAGGGCTATGTGGTTACCCGGCGTGGCGGCGACAAGCCAGAGGCCATGCACTTTGCTGATTTCATGGCCACCGAGCAGGCACACTCTATAATGGAGCAATACGGATTTGTGATGCCCTGACCGGCGCACGGCCAACCGGCATCTTCACCTGAAAGGACCCCAATGTTTCAACTCGGCCCCGCAGAGTGGCAGGCCATTGAAGTCACCTTCAAGCTCTGCCTGTACACCACCATCATTCTGTTATTGCTGGCCACACCTTTGTCCTGGTGGCTGGCGCAGGGGCGCACTCAATTCCGTACCGTTGTGCAGGCCATTGTGGCGCTGCCATTGGTGCTGCCGCCCACCGTGCTGGGGTTCTATCTGCTGATCACTCTTGGGCCCCGGGGCGTAGTGGGTCAAACCCTTCAGGACTTGGGTTTTCAGCACCTGGCGTTTTCGTTTGAGGGGATTCTGATCGCCTCGGTTATCTATTCCATGCCCTTTGCCGTGCAACCGCTGACCGAAGCCTTTCGCAACCTGGGCCGGCGCCCGGTCGAGGTGGCCAGCAGCCTGGGCGCCGGCGCCTGGGACCGGTTCCGAACGGTGATCTTCCCCCTCAGTCGGGGCGGTTTTGTGGTGGCAGCCACCCTGACCTTCGCCCACACCCTGGGAGAGTTCGGCGTTATTTTGATGCTCGGCGGCAGCATTCCGGGTGAAACCAAGGTGCTGTCGGTTTTGATCTACGATCACGCCGAGGCCATGAACTACGATGCCGCCCACAGCCTGTCGCTGATGTTATTAATCTTCGCCTTTGCCACTTTGTTTGTGGTGTACAGCATTAACCGCCGGTTCGAGGTCGCCAAGCTATGACCCTGTACCTGCAGGCACACCTTCGCCACGGCAAGGACTTTGAGCTCAAGGTTAACCATGAGCTACCGCTGGAGGGTGTCACCGCGCTGTTTGGCCGCTCCGGTTGTGGCAAAACCACCATGCTGCGCATTATCGCCGGCCTGGAACGGCCACGGGGTGCGGTGGTGCGCTTTGGCGGGCAGCACTGGCAACGGGGCCGGCAGTTTCTGCCCCTGCACAAGCGCAGGATTGGCCTGGTGTTTCAGGAGCACAGCCTGCTCCCTCACCTGTCTGCCCGTGAGAATCTGCTGTATGGCTACCAGCGCACACCGGCGGAACAACGTCGGCTTCACCCGGACGAAGTGACCGCCATGCTGGGTATTGAGCACCTGCTGGACCGGCGGATTGATCAACTCTCCGGGGGCCAGCGCCAGCGATTTTCCCTTGGCCGTGCGTTGTTGATCAGCCCCCAGTTGCTGCTACTGGACGAACCCATGGCGGCGCTGGATACCCAGACCAAACGGGAAATCATGCCGTTTCTGTCACGCATGGCGGCGGAATCCGGGGTGCCGATTATCATGGTCAGCCATTCCCCGGATGAGGTCACCCGGCTGGCAGACCGGGTGGTGTTCATGCAGAACGGCCAGATTCAAAACGTGGAAACCTTGCGGGAGGCCCTGGCCCGGCCAGACTCCCCGTTGTTCGATGATGCGGGTGCGGCTTCAGTGCTGGAGGGAACCCTGGGCGAAGCAGGGGATGATAACGCCCGGCCTTTTGGCCCGCCGGAGGCTCGGCTGTGGTTAACAAGTTCTGCGCCGGCAGCCGGGATGGACAGAACCCGGATTAGCATTCTTGCCCGGGACGTCAGTTTGTCTCTGGTAGACCCTCAACACATCAGCATTCAGAACCACCTGCCGGTGACCATCGAACGCATAGACCCGCCCAGGGACAACCGTTGCGTGGTGGCCTGCCGAACGGCGGACGGTCAACTGCTGTTGGCGGAAATCACCGCCCGGGCCGTCCAGCAACTGGGGCTGGCAACGGGCAAGCAGGTGTACGCGCTGATCAAATCGGTGGCGTTGCTGGCCTGACCTTGACAGCCAGGCCAGCCATCCTTTGTCAGTGCATCAGGGTGTAGAGTTTACGGCGGTAGGTACGCACATCCGGATTGTTGTTACCCAGCTTCTCGAACAGTTCCACCAGCGTAGTCTTGGCGATACCGTCTTTGTAGGTGCTGTCTGACTGCATCAGGCGAATCAGCAGATCCATGGCTTCGGCGTTTTTGTCCTGCAGTACCTTGTGCAGGGACAACTGGTGCAGGGCTTCCGGGTCTTTCGGATTGGCTTCCAGCTTTGCCTCCAGTTCCGACTGCGCCGGCAGTTCACCGGACTGCTTCAAAAACTTCACCCGCGCTGCCAGCTGCTTGGCCTTGTGCTGCAGTTTCTCTTCCGGCGGCAGGCTGTTGAGCACCTGCTCGGCGGTGTCGAGATCGCCCTGCTCGGCTTTCAGCTGGGCCAGGTCGATCAGCACATCCAGGTTTTCCGGGTCTTTCTGGTTCATCTCGGTGAGGATGGCCAGGGCACCGTCTACATCACCGGCTTCCCACAGGGCGTGGGCTTTCTCGTAAGGGTCTTCAGACGGCGCGTCGATGTGCTTTTCCAGCACCTTGCGGATCTCACTTTCCGGCAGGGCACCGTTAAAACCATCCACCGCCTGGCCATTCTTCACCAGAATCACCGTGGGCAGGCTGCGCACACCCAGGGAAGCCGTCAGCTCCTGCTGTTCGTCTGCATTCACCTTGGCCAGCTGGAAATTCCCCTGATACTCCTCCGCCAGCTTCTGCAGAATCGGCATCAGCTGCTTACAAGGCGCGCACCATTCGGCCCATACGTCCACCAGGATTGGGGTGGTGGCGGAGGCTTCCATTACTTTCTGCTGAAAGTTGTCGGCGGTGGCGTCAAAGATATACAGCGAAGCGGTCATAGAGTTACCCGGTTATTGAAGCATTTGATGCTTTCGGTAATGGGGCCAGACAATGAAAATTCAAGCCAGGCCCTGCGCGCTTCAAGCCCGCTAGCCGGCCGCATGTTGTTTCAGGTAGTCCCGAGGCGAACACCCTGCCCAGCGCCGAAAGGCTCGGCTGAAGTTGGTAACGTCAGAATAGCCCAGTAAGTCAGACACCTCTCCAATACTTTTCTGATTGAGCAACAACAGCCGCTCTGCATGGTGTTGGCGAATGCTCTCCACCAGTTGTCGAAAGACCACACCTTCAGCCTGCAAACGACGCTGCAGCGTGCGCGGGGTGGTATTCAGCTTCTCCGCCACCTCTTCTATAGACGCGAAACCCAACTCCTCGTCAAACACCAGGTCTCGCACCTGCTGAGCCAGCGAACGCCCTCCACCCAGCCGGCCCAGCTCTTCCTTGCATTGTTCCCGAGCAATCCGGGCGGCGACAGGGTCTGACATCACCAGGGGGTAATCAAGAATCGACGCATCAAATATAAAACCGTTGAAGGCTCCGTCGAAATGAAGCTTGCCGGCAACCAGATGGTCATAGCGCTCCATGTAGGAAGGGCGGGGGAACCGGATTACGCCCTCGCCTTTGAGCTTGCGGCCGGTCAGGGCTTCTGCCATGGCGGCAAACCCGGTAAGTAGAAACTGTGCGCCGACTTCGCTCAGCCGATAGCGTTCATCTCGTTCCCCCAGGCTAAGCCGTACCATGTCGCCTTCATGCCCTGCCTCACGCTCAATGCGCAACTGAAGGTCCGAAGAGGGCATATCAAAGTAGGCCCTGGCAATCTCCAGTGCCTCTCCCAGGGTGCGCGCGACCATTGCGGCCTGGCCAATGACCCCATGGCAGGACACTCGCATCTGCAGGCCCAGCAAAAAGCCGATACCCGGCTCCCCTGTCAGGCTGACCGCCCGCTCTATCAAGTTGGCGAAGCTCTCCCGGGGCAACCGGAAACCACTGCGCAAACAGTCTTCCGGCTGCAGGCCTTCCCCCGCCAGCAGTTTGTCTGCCGATATATTCCAACGTTCGGCCACATCCATCAGCAGCAGTACGTAGGTCCCCGGAACGGTCGGTTGGCTGGAAACGATAGAAACAGTTGTCATTGTAGTTGTCGTCTAATGATCGTTTTTTGTCGTCTGATCATACCCGGTTCGGGCACCACCTCACCCACAATAGCAACTGAAGATGCCAGGATCAGGTACCTGGATGCCGATAACCCCCGTTAAAAGGGTCAAACCATGTCTTTAGATCCAAGCACCATGACCGATGCCGAGAAAACCGATCACATTCGCAAGACGATTCTGGAGGAAGGCCGGGCGTTAAGACGCCGGCATCCGTGGCTTGAAAAGCACCAGAATCTGATTGGCGCCTCCATTATGGTGGTATCGCTTCTGGGCATGATTACCAGCGGTACACTGTATGTTATGGACATTATTCCCTGGTGGCTGTGCATTCCTGTCACCGCCATTTTCGCGTCCTTTATCCATGAGCTGGAACACGACCTGATCCACCTCATGTACTTCAAGAACCGCCCTTGGGTAAACAGCCTTATGCTGGCCGTTGGCTGGTTGGCACGGGCAAGCACCGTCAGCCCATTCGTACGTCGCAATCTGCACCTGCACCACCACAAGTACAGTGGTACCGAAAGCGATCTGGAGGAGCGCGGCATCACCAACGGTGAGCGCTGGGGCTTACGCCGTCTGCTGATGACCGGTGACAACATGATGGCAGTGCTGCTGCGCCCAAGGACCACAGTGCGTGCAGTGAAAGCCTATATCCGCTCCCAGAAACCGGAATCCCGGGGCGAGGTGAAGAAAATGCGACTCCAGCAACTGCTGGCCTATGCGCCTCTGGGCAACCTTTACTACCTGTTGTTTCATGGCTGGATTGCCATCCATGTAGTGCTGTTCTCGCCACAGGTTATGGGCTCTCCCATTACCCTGACCGGTGAATTTGCCAGCGCGCTCGGGGTTCTGAATACCTTTGCCGTGGTGTATATGCTGCCATCGTTCCTGCGCACCTTCTGCCTGCATTTCATTAGCTCCAATATCCACTATTACGGCGATGTTGAAGCCCGCAACGTGATGCAGCAGTGCCAGGTTCTTAACCCCTGGTGGCTGTTTCCGATGCAGATATTCTGCTTCAATTTTGGCAGCACCCATGCCATTCACCATTTTGCCGTGCGGGAGCCGTTTTACATCCGCCAATGGACCGCACCAACCGCCCATAAAGTGATGAAAGAGATGGGTGTTCGGTTTAACGACTACGGCACGTTTTTCCGTGGCAATCGCTTCTACACGAAGACCGTCAGCAGCGAAAGCCGCACAGCCTGATCGCCGAAACCGATAGCTTTAACGCATCTTGAAAATCTCGCCAATGCCGTCACATAGGTCTTTAACCACTCAGCCTTGAGAGCAGCACGGTATGAATGACGAGAACCGCACAGACTCCCTGGAAGAATTTGAAGAAGATGTGACCGAGTACATCGGCAAAGACGAGAACAGCAAAAGCCTGGTCTTGCCTCAACAGGCCAGGCCGCGGCGTATGTATGTGTTGCCGGTGTCGAACCGGCCGTTCTTTCCGGCCCAGGTACAGCCCGTGGTGGTGAACCAGGACCCCTGGCAGGAAACCCTGAAGCGGGTGGGTGAAACCGACCACAAGGTTCTGGGCATCTGCTTTGTGGAAGATCCGGAGTCCGACACCGGCATTCCCGCCAGCGATGACCTCGAGACCATGGGGTGTGCGGTGAAGGTTCACCACGCCCAGAGCGAAGGTGGCAAGGTGCAGTTTATTGCCCAGGGCATGCAGCGGTTCAGGATTGTTCAGTGGCTGCGCCGCCGCCCACCCTACCTGGTGGAAGTGGAATACCCGGAAGAGCCAGAGGAGCCGGCGGATGAGCTCAAGGCCTACACTCTGGCCATCATCGCTGCCATCAAGGAATTGCTGCGCACCAACCCTCTGTATGGTGAGGAAGTGAAGCAGTACCTGTCCCGCTTTGGCCCGGAAGATAGCTCGCCCCTGGCGGATTTCGGTGCCTCGATGACCAGCGCCCCGGGCCGTGAATTGCAGGATGTGCTCGATACCGTACCCCTGCTCCGGCGCATGGAGAAAGTTCTTTTACTGATGCGCAAGGAGCAGGAAGTAGCCCGCCTGCAATCCGAGATTAACGAGGAAGTGAACGAGAAGGTGCAGAAGCACCAGCGGGAATTCTTCCTGCGGGAGCAGCTGAAAGTCATCCAGCGGGAGCTGGGTATTGCCAAGGACGACAAAACCGCCGATGTGGAGCGGTTTGAAGAGCGTATGGCCAGGCTGAACCCACCGGAGGCGGTGCAGGAGCGGTTCAAGGATGAAATCCAGAAACTGCAGGTACTGGAACAGGGCTCCCCGGAATACGGCGTTACCCGCAATTATCTGGACTGGATTACCCAGGTGCCCTGGGGTGTGCATTCCGAAGACCATTTTGACCTGGCCGAAGCCCGCCGCATTTTGGACCGAGACCACGATGGCCTGGACGATGTGAAGGATCGCATCATTGAGTTCCTGGCCGAAGGCACCTTCAAGGGTGAAGTGAGTGGTTCCATACTGTTGTTGGTAGGCCCGCCGGGCGTAGGCAAAACCTCCATTGGCCATTCGGTGGCAGATGCCCTGGGCAGGGAGTTTTATCGGTTCAGTGTCGGCGGCATGCGCGATGAAGCTGAAATCAAAGGCCACCGCCGCACCTACATCGGCGCCATGCCCGGCAAGTTCGTTCAGGCCCTGAAAGACAGCAAGGTGGCCAACCCGGTCATCATGCTGGATGAGATCGACAAGATCGGCAGTTCCTATCAAGGCGACCCGGCCTCTGCCCTGCTGGAAACACTGGACCCGGAACAGAACAGGGAATTCCTGGACCATTACCTGGACGTGCGCATGGACCTGTCCAAGGTGCTGTTCGTGTGCACCGCCAACCAACTGGACACCATTCCCCGGCCCCTGCTGGACCGGATGGATGTGATTCGCCTGTCTGGCTACATCGGTGAAGAGAAGCTGGCCATCGCCAAGCACCACTTGCTGCCACGCCTGCTGAAACGGGCCGGGCTGCTGAAAAAACAGCTGAACATTACCGATGCGGCGATCCGCCAGGTGATTGAAGGTTACGCCCGGGAAGCCGGTGTGCGGAACCTGGAAAAACTGCTGCACAAGATTATCCGCAAGGGCATTGTGAGGCTGCTGGAAAACCCGGATGAGCCAGTGAAAGTAGGGGTGTCTGATCTGGTGAGTTACCTGGGACAACCGGCGTTCAAGAAAGAGAAATCTCTGAAAGGCACCGGCGTGGTCACCGGCCTGGCCTGGACCGCCATGGGCGGCGCCACACTGAGTATCGAAGCCTCCCGCATTCACACCAGCCAACGGGGCTTCAAGCTCACCGGGCAATTGGGGGATGTGATGAAGGAATCGGCAGAGATTGCTTACAGCTTTGTGTCTTCCAACCTGAAGCGTTTCAAGGGAGACCCGACCTTCTTCGATAAATCCTTCGTGCACCTGCACGTACCGGAAGGCGCCACCCCGAAAGACGGCCCGAGCGCCGGCGTCACCATGGCCACCGCCCTGCTCTCCATCGCCCGCAAAGAAGCCCCGCAGCAGAACATCGCCATGACCGGAGAGCTGACACTAACCGGGCAGGTGTTGCCGGTGGGTGGCATTCGGGAGAAGGTGATTGCGGCGCGGCGGCAGAAGATCAATAACCTGATACTGCCGGAGGCAAACCGCGGGGATTATGAGGAATTGCCGGAGTACCTGAAGGACGGGATATCGGTGAATTTCGCCAAGCACTACAACGATGTGTTTCAGGTGTGTTTTGGGAATAAGCCCAAGCAGGGGTCTAGTGTGCATTAGTAATAGGGTCTGTCCCCGAACGGGGACTGACCCACTTTTGCCCGTCCATGCCGCCAAACCAGAACCCATTGGTTCCAAGATGGGTCAGTCCCCATTCGGGGACAGACCCCTAGCCAAACTCAAACCCATTGGTTCCAAGGTGGGTCAGTCCCCATTCGGGGACAGACCCTTAGGACAAGCCCCAGTCAGGCTTTTTCCTTCCAGCCATCATCCTTGAGCACAGAGCCAACGGTCAGCACCGGCGACGCATCAATGTCGTCGGCATCCATCATGTTCGCTACTCGCTGCAATGAGGCCAGGATCATGGTCTGCTCCCATTCGGCCAGGCTCTGGAACTTGGCAATAAAGTCTTCCTGCAGCGGGTTGGGGGCGCGGGCGAGTATCTCGGCGCCTTCTTCGGTCAGGTGCGCGTGTACTTTGCGTTTGTCCTGGGTGCTGCGCACCCGGTACACCAGTTTGCGCAGCTCCAGGCGGTCCAGGATGGTGGTTACGGTGGCCTGACTAAGACTGACGTTTTCGGCGATGGTGCCAATCGTCACCTCTCCGAGGTCCCGGATAGTGCGCATGATCAACAGCTGTGGCCCTGTCAGCCCGGCGTGCTTGCTCAACCGCTTGGAATGAAGATCGGTCGCCCGGATAACCCGCCGAAGCGCCACCAACACCTGCTCGTAATTGTTCACACCACTGCTCCAGAATCAACGCGTTGTTTATACCTCTAATAATTAGAGGTCTTTGCACTGGTAATTGCAAGTGGGCATTATCACCTAGCTTGCGTCCTATATTGCTCAGTATGCCGCGCACCAGGTATGCGGCATTTTTTCTGGTGGCCATTATGCTATGGTCATCAGCTTGCCACTCACCCAAAAACGGATAACGGTTGATGATCAGGTTTTTCCTCGCACTCGTTTTTGCCATCACTTTCGCCAGCGCCTCCATGGCCCAACAGCAACCGGCTGAGTCGGCCCAGCAAGTGACGGACGAAGACGTTGAAGAGCGAATCGGTGAATTGGAAAGCCCCCTGTACAATCCATTCGTGGAGCGCTACCTGCTGGATGAGGTGAAAGCATTGCGGCAGGAGATGCAGAACACCCGGGCCGAGTTAATTGAAAAAGTGGTCGACAAGGAATTGTCGGTTGCCGACAAAACCATGTCCTACGCCACCGATACCGTCACCTACTTCTTTTACCTGATTGCCGGCGCCACCTCCATTCTGGTGGTGATTGGCTGGAACTCGATCCGCGACATGCGCAACCAGCTCACCAGTCTGGCCGAGAAACGGGTGAATGAACTGGTGGTGGAGTACGAGAAACGCCTGAAATCCATTGAAGAGCAGCTGCAGCAGAAATCCGAGATCATTCACCAGAACCAGGCAGAGATTGAACGCACTAACGAGGTGCACGCGCTCTGGTTGAAGGCAAGCCAGGAGACCTCCCAGCAAAACAAGATCTCCGCCTACGACCAGATTCTGGATCTACGCCCTGATGATGTGGAAGCCCTGAGCTACAAAGCCGATGCCGTTCTGGAAATGCGCGAACCCCTGTGGGCCATCAGCTTGTGCCAACGGGCACTGAAGCTGGCCCCGGATAACGGCCACGCCCATTACCAGCTGGCCTGCGCCTACGCGGAGATTGGCCGCTGGGAAGACGCCGTCAGCACTCTGGAGAAAGCCATCGACATCTCCGAAGCCTACCGCGACGATGCCTCCGTCGACCCCAGTTTCGAGCCACTGCACGATCACGAAAGTTACAGGACGCTGGTCTTCACCGATCAGGACGACAGCACGGACGCATAACATCGCAGAGAACGGCACAGAGCTTGCTAATTCCACCCTGGAAAGCGACGCTGTGTTCCAGAGCAAACCCTGGCCCGATCTGCTTGACAAGCAGCTGGCTGTGGTGTTTGTTTAAGTCTCTGAGAACATAACAATAACCCTGAACAAACAGGAACATCACGATGAAAATGTCCGTTAAGAAACTCGCTACCGCTGTAGGCGCTTCTGTTGCCCTGATGGCCGCCGGCCAGGCCGCCGCTGAAATCCGAATTGGTATTGCCGGCCCGATGACCGGCCCCGTTGCCCAGTATGGTGATATGCAGTTTTCTGGCGCACGCATGGCCATTGAACGCATCAATGCTGCCGGCGGCGTTATGGGCGAACAACTGGTGGGCGTGGAGGTAGATGACGTGTGCGACCCCAAGCAGGCCGTCACCGTTGCCAACCGCCTGGTCAACCAGGGTGTTCAATACGTGGTGGGTCACCTGTGTTCCAGCTCCACCCAGCCGGCGTCTGATATTTATGAAGACGAAGGCATCCTGATGATTACCCCGGCATCAACCAGCCCGGAAATTACCCAGCGTGGTTATGAGCTGGTATTCCGCACCATCGGCCTGGACAGCATGCAGGGCCCGGTCGCCGGTGAGTACATCGTCAGCCAGAACCCGAATAAGGTCGCTGTCATCCACGACAAACAGCAGTACGGTGAAGGCATTGCCACGGCGGTGCGTGACACCCTGCGCAATGCCGGCGTGGAAGTGGCCATGTTTGAAGGCATCACCGCCGGTGACAAAGACTTCTCGTCACTGGTGACCAAAATCAAACAGGCCAACGTGGATTTCGTCTACTACGGCGGCTACCACCCGGAGCTTGGCTTGATCCTTCGCCAGGCACGCCAGGCGGACGTGAACGCGAAGTTCATGGGGCCTGAAGGCGTTGGCAACAAAGACATCAACACCATTGCCGGCGAAGCCGCCGAAGGCCTGCTGGTTACCCTGCCACCCAGCTTTGACGAGAAAGAAGAGAACCAGGATCTGGTAGCCGCCTTCGCTGACAAGGGTGAAGACCCATCCGGCCCATTTGTTCTCACCTCCTATACAGCTGTTCAGCTGGTTGCCGATGGCATCGAGCAGGCTGGTACCAAAGATCCGTTTGAAGTAGCCAAGGCCCTGCGCGCCGGCACTTTCGAAACGCCCATCGGTACCGTTCAGTACAACCAGGCGGGCGATATGGAGTCCTTCGAGTTTGTCGTCTACGAATGGCACTCCGACGGCAGCAAGACTCCGGTCAACTGAGCCAACATCGTTTACAGACGGTCATTATGAGAACACCTTCTCGCCGTAACCCGGGGGAAGGTGTTTTTCTGGGCTTCTGCTGACCCGCTTTGCGACCAGACGGCCAACCCGTCAAAGGGACTAGGAGTGCGGGCAGCAGGCATTCGGAGTTCCACACAGATGCAAGACCTCCTTTATTTCTCGCAGCAGCTCATCAACGGGCTGACGATCGGCAGCACCTATGCCCTGATCGCCATCGGCTATACGATGGTTTACGGCATCATCGGCATGATCAACTTCGCCCATGGTGAGATCTACATGATCGGTGCCTACACCGCGCTGATCGCCATTACCGGCCTCGCCACCCTGGGCATTGCCTGGTTACCGCTGGTGCTGATCGTCGCGCTGATCTGCGCCATGATTGTTTCAAGCTCCATGGGCTGGGCTGTGGAACGGGTTGCCTATCGGCCAGTACGCGGCCGGCACCGGCTGATTCCACTGATCTCCGCCATCGGCATGTCTATCTTCCTGCAGAACTACGTGCACCTGGCGCAGGGTTCCCGCAACATTGGCTTCCCGGCGCTGATTGATGGCAGCTTCCGTTTTGGTACGGGCGAAGGCTTCCAGCTGTCGATTTCCTACATGCAGATCACCATCTTCATCACAACCCTGGTCTGCATGACCATCCTTTCGCTATTTATCGCCCGTTCGCGCATCGGCCGCGCCTGCCGGGCCGTGTCCCAGGATCTGGGCATGGCCAACCTGCTGGGTATTGATACCAACCGCATCATCTCCGCCACCTTCGTGATTGGCGCCGCGCTGGCCGCGGTGGCCGGCCTGCTGTTGGGCATGTACTACGGCTCGGTGGACCCCTTGTTCGGTTTTATCGCCGGCCTGAAAGCCTTTACTGCGGCGGTGCTCGGCGGCATCGGCAGCATCCCCGGCGCCATGCTGGGCGGGCTGATTCTGGGCGTTGCCGAAAGCATGACCTCCGGCTATCTGAGCGGGGAGTACAAAGACGTGGTGTCGTTCAGCCTGCTGATTCTGATTCTGCTGTTCAAACCCACCGGACTGCTGGGCAAACCGGAGGTTGAGAAGATCTGATGGCAGCACACAACTTCAAGCACGCTCTGTTCTGCGCGGTGGTCACCATGGTCATCGCCTTCCCCATCCTGGGCCTTAACCTGGTTGCCCGGGGCACCCGGGTCGGCCTGGAAGGCGCCGATGCCAGTACCATTATCTCGGTGTTCGTAGCCGCCGCCATAGTGTTTTTCTTCCAGCTGTATCGCGACACCATCATGGGAAATCTCGGCAAACTGCCGGCACTGAACCCACTGGCAGGCCGTGAACCCATGCCCCAGGCCAAGCGGGTAAAACTGGAGTCCTGGGCGCTGACCGGCATCATTGTGCTGGCCCTGTTCTGGCCGTTCTTCGTGTCCAGGGGCTCGGTGGATCTGGCAACTCTGGTGCTGATCTACGTCATGCTGGCGCTGGGCTTGAACGTGGTGGTTGGTCTTGCCGGCCTGCTCGATCTTGGCTACGTCGCCTTCTATGCCGTGGGCGCCTATACCTTTGCCCTGCTGTCCCAGTACATGGGCATTTCGTTCTGGATGGCCCTGCCCATCGGTGCCCTGCTCGCCGCCCTGTTCGGCCTGGTACTGGGTTTTCCCGTACTGCGATTGCGGGGCGATTACCTGGCCATCGTGACCCTTGGTTTCGGGGAGATTATCCGGATTCTGCTGAATAACTGGACCTCCATTACCGGCGGCCCCAACGGCATCGGCGGCATTCCCGAACCCACCTTGTTCGGAATGGAATTCGGCCGGCGCGTTAAGGAAGAAGGCAATACCTCGTTCCACGAAACCTTTGGTATTGCCTACAGCGGCGAGCACAAAGTGATTTTCCTGTACCTGATAGCCCTGGTACTGGCGGTGATCACCGCTCTGGTGATTCGCCGACTGATGCGCATGCCAGTGGGCCGGGCCTGGGAAGCCCTGCGGGAAGATGAAATTGCCGCCCGCTCACTGGGCCTGAGCCGCACCGCGGTGAAGCTTTCAGCGTTCACCATCGGCGCGTTCTTTGCCGGCTTTGCCGGCACCGTGTTTGCCTCCAAGCAGGGCTTTATCAGCCCGGAGTCGTTCGTGTTCCTTGAATCCGCCATCATTCTGGCCATTGTTGTGCTCGGCGGCATGGGCTCGCAAATCGGCGTCATACTCGCCGCCATTGCGGTCACCATACTGCCGGAGCTCGCCCGTGAGTTTGCCGACTACCGCATGCTGGTGTTCGGTGCAGCCATGGTGTTGATGATGGTGTGGCGACCACAGGGCCTGATGCCCATGCGGCGGATTCACATTGAACTGAAACGGCAGGAGTGACAGACATGCTGGATGTAAAAAATCTGTCCATGCGCTTCGGCGGCCTGCTGGCCGTCGATCAGGTGAGCCTGGATGTGCAGGAACACGAAATCGTTTCTATCATCGGGCCAAACGGTGCCGGCAAAACCACGGTATTTAACTGCATCAGCGGGTTCTACAAGCCCAGTGGTGGCAAGATCTTGTTCGAAGGCAAAGAGGTGCAAGGCAAGCCCGACTACAAAATCTCGCGGCTGGGCATGGTGCGGACCTTTCAGCACGTTCGCCTGTTCAACAAAATGACCGTGGTGGAAAACCTGCTGGTGGCCCAGCATCGGCATCTGAACACCAACCTGCTGTCCGGACTGATTAAAACCCCCAACTACCGTTCACGGGAGCAGAAATCCCTGGACCGGGCGGCCTACTGGCTGGAGCGGGTGGGCCTGCTTGATCTTGCCAACCGGGATGCCGGCAATCTGGCCTACGGCCAGCAACGAAGGCTCGAGATTGCCCGCTGCATGGTGACCGAGCCCAAACTGCTGATGCTGGATGAACCGGCCGCCGGCCTGAATCCGGCGGAAACCAAAGACCTCAATCAGCTGATTGTCAGCCTCAAAGAGGACTACAACGTCTCGGTATTGTTGATCGAACACGACATGAGTCTGGTGATGGACATTTCTGACCGGATTACCGTGATCAACCAGGGCCGTCCCCTGGCGGCAGGCACACCGGAAGAAGTGCGCCAGAACGATGACGTTATCAAAGCCTATCTGGGCGAGGCCTGAGGAAACACCATGCTAGTACTGGAAGATGTGCATACCCACTACGGCAAGATCGAGGCCTTGCACGGGGTATCGGTGGAAGTGAATAAAGGCGAGATTGTCTCGCTGATCGGCGCCAACGGCGCGGGCAAAACCACCCTGTTGATGACCGTTTGCGGCAACCCCCAGGCCAGCGCCGGGCGGGTTATCCTGGAAGGCCGGGATATTACCAATGAAGCCACCTCCAACATCATGCGCTCCGGCATTGCCATTGTGCCGGAAGGCCGGCGTGTGTTCTCCGGGCTGACCGTGGAAGAGAATCTGGCCATGGGCGGTTTCTTCAACACCAAGGCCGAGATCCGTAAAAGCCAGGATCACGTGTACGAGCTGTTCCCCCGCCTGAAGGAGCGGGAACACCAGCGGGCCGGCACTATGTCTGGCGGCGAGCAACAAATGCTGGCGATCGGCCGGGCTTTGATGAGCAAACCCCGGATGATCATCCTGGACGAGCCGTCACTTGGTCTGGCGCCGATTATCATCAAACAGATCTTCGAGATCATCGGCCACCTCCGGGAGGAAGGCATCACCGTGTTCCTGGTGGAACAGAATGCCCATCAAGCCCTGAATCTGGCGGACAGGGGCTATGTGCTGGAAACCGGGCGTATCCGGCTGCACGATACCGGCAAGAACCTGTTGGCCAATCCGGAAGTGCGAGAGGCTTATCTGGGCGGGTGATCGTTACCCGCCGCCGACAACGACAGAATTCGAAGTGACAGATATCAATAACCCTTTGATCCGTCAGTTTGTATTCTTCCCAAACACGGGTTTTCATCTATACTGAACCCAACGGTCACACCAATCACCGGTAACCATATCGGGGCCGTTAGCTTGCAGCCGATTCAGGACTTACAGGTTGCAGGGTATGCGACGAAAGCAAAAAACCACATAAAGGAGTGGATAATGAAAAAACTGATCGCAGGTGCAATTCTTCTTGGTGCTTCCTCCATGGCATTCGCTCAGCCTGGCTGTGGCGTAGGCGCCATGATCTGGAAAGGACAGTCCGGCGTTGCGCCGCACGTACTGGCCGCCACCACCAACGGAACCTTCGGTAACCAGACTTTCGGTATGACTACCGGTACCCTCGGCTGCCAGACTAACCAGTCTGTTCAGTCCATGGCCATGTACATGGACAGCAACATCGACAAGGTTGCCCGTGACATGTCCCGTGGCTCCGGTGAAAACCTGGAAACCCTGGCGGTACTGCTGGGTGTAGACGCGGCTGACCGTGAGGCCTTCCGCAAAGTGCTGCAAGACAACTTCGCCAGCATTTTCCCGAACTCTGACACCACCTCTGGTGAAGCGGTAGATGCTATCGTTTCCCTGCTTGAGCAGAACGAGTCTCTGAGCAAGTACGTGGCTGCGTAATAACGCATTCCCAAAGGATTGACGCGGCGCCACGGATGGCGCCCTCCTGCACCCAATCGCAATCCGGACTCTGATCTCCCCTATGGGTAACATCTTGCGCCCCCGGCAGGCCGCTCTGTGGCTTGCATGCTCACTCTCGGCCGAGGCCGCCCTTGCCGTTGCACCCGATGAACTTCACCAGCACCCGGTATGGCTGACCCTCGGTCACTACCAGCCTGACCGATTTGGCGCCGGCTACACCAGTCAGGCGGACGACTCTTCGTTTTTTCTGAGCGAGAACGGCAAAACCTCACCCAGGGAAGAACTGGAAGCAACGCTTGCCGCTATTCAGGAGCCAGGCGAAGGCAACAATCACGCCCGATGCCGTTTTCCGGCCCGGGATGCCTGGCTTCGGGAACAGCTCGACCTGCCCGCTGATCCTGTCGTTTGCCCCGCTTATGACGAGTGGGCGGCCGAACTGAACACCGAGAAGGTCACATTGGTATTCGCCGCCTCGTATCTGAACAGCCCATCGTCCATGTTCGGCCACACCTTCCTTCGACTGGACCCACCCCAGGAGGATGAAGAAGCCGACCTGCTGCTGGCCAATACCATTTCTTACGCAGCGGACGCCGCCGAGCACGACAGCGAGCTGCTGTTTGCCTACCGGGGTATTTTCGGCGGTTATCCCGGGATTACCTCCATCCGGCCCTATTACGAGATGATCCGGCTGTATAACGACATCGAACACCGGGACTTATGGGAATACACCCTGAACCTGACCCAGCCGGAAGTAGACACCATGCTGGCCCACACCTGGGAGATTCAGGACAAAAACTTCGATTACTACTTCTTTGACGAGAACTGCGCCTATCGCTTGCTGGCACTGATTGATGCCGCGCGCCCGGGCACCAACCTGCTGGGAGAAGTAAGCACTCACGCAATCCCCTCCGACACGGTACGCTGGGTTCGGGATGCAGACCTTGTCGAGAGCATTCATTACCGGCCTTCGGCCGCCACAGCTGTTAGCCACAGCCTCGATACCCTGCCCCGTGACCATCAAACCCTGGCCGCAGCCATCGCCAATGGTTACGTGCAGGTGAATGGCCCTGAGATGCAACAGCTCTCGACACAGGAAAGAGCCTGGGTACTGGACGCCACCTACGATTACGTGCGCTATCAAAGCGAAGCCCGTGGCTGGCCAAGGGAATTTTCCGCCCCCCTGTCGCATCAGCTACTGATTTCACGCAGCCAGATAGACGACGCGCAGGAGATACCTGCTGTCCCGGAGCCTTTGGTTCGCGACGACCAGGGCCACGACACTTTTCGGGTAAGCCTCGGCAGTGGCCAACTGGACCACGCCGAATTCACCCAGCTCACCCTGCGCCCCGCCTACCATGACGTACTGGACCCGCCGGAGGGTTACCGCTCCGGCGCCCAGCTACAGTTCCTGCGGCTGGACGCCCGGCTCTACCACGACAATGACGAACTGCAGGTGGAACAGATTGTGGGTGTGGAGATCCGATCCCTGAGCCCTCGCAACCAGTTCTTCTCTCCCATTTCCTGGCAGGTAGGCTTCGGCGGACGGCGCACAGACACCGGCACACAGCGAGTGCTCACGCCCTACCTGGAGGGCGGTGCCGGTGGGAGCTGGAGCCTGAACTACAACACCCAGGCCTTCGCCGTCGCCACCGCCGACCTGGAAATCGACGATGACATCCGCCGCGGCTACGACTTCGCTCCGGGCGCTGACCTGGGCCTGCTGCACCAGAACAACCGGTTCAGCCTTCTGGCCGGCGCCAAAACCAAGGCCTGGATCATCAGCAGCCAACACCGGCAAGACCAGCTGTACGTTAAAGGCAATCTGCACATAGGCCGGGAATTCAGCCTGTTTGCCGAATTCACCCGGGAAGACCACTTCAACAGGTACCAAAGCATATGGCAGGCTGGCATTCACGCGTATTTCTGACGCTCTCCAGGCTGGGCAAGCGGCCGGCAACACCCACCCTGCTGGTCTTGCTCGCTCTGCTGCAAACCGGCTGCAGCAGCGTGTTCTTCTACCCGGACAAGGTAACCTACATCACCCCGGACCGCCTGAACCTGGAGTATGAAGACATCTACCTGGACACCGCCGATGGCGAAACCCTCCACGGCTGGTGGCTGCCCGCCCTCACAGAAGAACCCGCCAAAGGCACGGTCTATTACCTGCACGGCAACGCCCAGAACGTCAGCGCCCACATCCTCAACGTCGCCTGGCTGCCGGAGCAAGGCTACAACGTATTTGCCATAGACTACCGGGGCTACGGCCAATCCACCGGCGCGCCAGACATAGAAGGCGCCCTGCACGACACCGAAACCGGCCTGCGCTGGCTCGCAGAACGCCACCCCGAAAACGACCATCCCCTGTTCCTCCTCGGCCAAAGCCTCGGCGGCGGCCTCGGCATCGCCCTGGCCAGTGAATGGGTGCAACGCAGCGAACAACCCCAGCTCAGCGGCGTGATCCTCGACGGCACCTTCTCCGGCTTCCGCCTGATCGCCCGTGAAAAACTCGGTGAGTTCTGGCTCACCTGGCCGTTTCAGATCCCCCTGAGCTGGAGCATCACCGACGACTATGAAGGTGTAGACCGCATCGCCAACATCGCCCCGGTCCCCGTCAAAATCATCCACAGCGCCCGTGACGGCATTATCCCGTTCCACCACGGTATGCGACTGTATGAAGCCGCAGAACAGCCCAAAGACTTCCTGAGGACCGACACACCCCATGGCGCGACGTTTGTTCTTCCGGCGTATCGGGAGGCGGTACTGGAGTTCATGGACGGGGCTTTTTAGCCACGGACGACACGGACACTCACGGACGAAAAGACACGAGACTCCCCGAACAATGTTTAAGCAGGGGTTGGGAGAGCCTTTTCAAAAGTCTTGAGGGCCATGGATGGCCCGAACGAAGCGCACAGGGAAGTGCTCGTAGCGTCTTTTGAAAAGGCTCTCCCAACCCCTGCAGGGCACCATAGTCCGAGGCCCAGAAACGAGAAAACCCGCCATAAGGCGGGTTTTCTCACTACTGACTAACTGAAAATCAGTCAGCGAAGTCAGTCGGCTGCTCGCCTTCCTTAACTTCCTTCATGGACAGCTTAACGCGACCACGGTTGTCCACATCCAGCACCTTCACCAGAACTTCCTGACCTTCGCTCAGCTCGTCAGTCACGTTCTCGATACGGCGCTCAGAGATCTGGGAAATGTGCACCAGACCATCCTTGCCAGGCAGGATGTTAACGAAGGCACCGAAGTCCACAATGCGCTCAACGCGGCCCTTGTAGATTGCGCCCACTTCGATCTCGGCGGTGATTTCCTTCACCCGATTCACGGCGGCTTGTGCGGCTGCTGCGTTATCGGCATAGATCTTCACATTGCCATCGTCGTCCAGGTCAATAGACGCACCGGTCTCGTCACAGATAGAACGGATCACAGAACCGCCCTTACCGATAACGTCACGGATCTTGTCCGGATGGATCTTGATGGTGGTGATGCTCGGTGCACGCTCAGACAGCTCGGCACGCGGCGTGGAGATCACCCTGTTCATCTCGTCCAGGATGTGCAGACGCGCAGCGTGGGCCTGCTCAAGGGCGATTTCCATGATCTCGTCGGTGATGCCCTGGATCTTGATATCCATCTGCAGGGCGGTAACGCCCTCTTTGGTACCGGCAACCTTGAAGTCCATATCGCCCAGGTGGTCTTCGTCACCCAGGATGTCAGTCAGAACGGCGAACTTGTCACCTTCCTTGACCAGACCCATGGCGATACCAGCCACCGGTGCCTTGATCGGGACACCCGCGTCCATCAGTGCCAGAGAAGAACCACACACGGAAGCCATGGAGCTGGAACCGTTGGATTCGGTGATCTCGGAAACCGCACGAATGGCATACGGGAACTCTTCAATGGTCGGCATAACCGCCAGAACACCGCGCTTGGCCAGACGACCATGACCCACTTCACGACGGCCCGGAGTACCAACGCGGCCGGCTTCACCTACGGAATACGGAGGGAAGTTATAGTGGAACAGGAACGGGTCTTTGCGCTCGCCTTCCAGTGCATCAATGATCTGCACATCACGGGTGGTACCCAGAGTGGCGGTTACGATGGCCTGAGTTTCACCACGGGTGAACAGGGCAGAACCGTGAACAGACGGCAGAATGCCAACTTCCACTTCGATCGGGCGTACAGTCTTGTTGTCACGGCCGTCGATACGCGGCTTGCCATCGATAACCTGCTGGCGAACCACAGACTTCTCAACCTTGCCGAAATACTTCTTCACCAGTTCTTCAGAAGGCTGACCTTCTTCTTCACCGGCCAGTTTTTCAACGGCGGCAGCCTTGATCTCGCCCAGACGCTCGTAGCGAGCCATCTTGTCGCGCACGGCGTAAGCTTCTTCGATGGCACCACCGAATTCGGATTTGATGGCATTCAGAAGCTCGGTGTTTTCGGCTTCAGGCTGCCACTCCCAGCGCGGCTTGCCGTGTTCAGCGGCAAATTCCTTGATGGCGGTAATGGCCGCCTGCATTTCCTGATGGCCGAACAGTACGCCACCCAGCATCTGGTCTTCGGTCAGGCCTTTGGCCTCGGACTCAACCATCAGTACGGCGTCTTCGGTACCGGCAACCACCATGTCCAGATCAGAGCTGGCCAGCTCTTCAAAGGTGGGGTTCAGGAAGTAGCCTTTATCGTTGGTGAAACCAACACGGGCGGCACCGATAGGACCATCGAACGGGATACCGGAGATCGCCAGCGCAGCAGAGGCCGCCAGCATCGCCGCGATGTCAGGATCGTGGTTCTTGCTGGCAGACATGACGGTACAGATAACCTGTACTTCGTTCATGTAGCCATTAGGGAACAGCGGGCGGATCGGACGGTCGATCAGGCGGGAAGTCAGCGTCTCTTTCTCGGACGGACGGCCTTCGCGCTTGAAGAAACCACCGGGGATTTTGCCGGCCGCGTAAGTCTTCTCGAAGTAGTTAACGGTCAGCGGGAAGAAAGGCTGACCAGGCTTGGCTTCTTTGGCGCCGACAACGGTACCCAGCACAGCGGTATCGCCGGTAGACACGAGAACGGAACCGGTTGCCTGACGGGCAACACGACCCGTTTCCAGGGTGAAGGTTTCGCCACCCATTTCAAACGTTTTCTTACGTGGTTGCAGATCCACAATAAACTCCTGCTCTTTTCAACGGTTAATACCTGACCGGGTGACACTCACCCTCGCCAGGTTTTCTTTACCACCGCAGCAGTCTGATCTGTGAACCGAAAGGCAACCCGTCTGAAAGCTAACAGGCTGTTGCAAAACCCCGGTATGGCGAGCTGCCAGCGGTGTGCGGCTCCCGGGCTTTTCAACAACCTGCTATCAATATCGGCTTTCCATTAGACAGAGAAAATCCTTCGGTTTCACTGACAAATCAACTGCAGCATAAACACCGTCTGGCATCCCCTGAGCGGGTACACACAGACAGTGGGAGAGAAGCGCGGCTGTACCCGGGCAACCCCGGGCCAGCCTTCAGGTCGCTAAACCGGATTAGCGACGCAGACCCAAGCGCTGGATGAGTTCCAGGTAACGGTCGGCGTTTTTACGCTTGAGGTAGTCCAGCAGCTTACGACGCTGGTTTACCATCCGGATCAGGCCGCGGCGGGAATGGTGATCCTGCTTGTTGGCCTTGAAGTGATCCTGCAGCTTGTTGATGTTGGCGCTCAGCAGTGCAACCTGAACTTCAGGAGAACCGGTATCGCCTTCAACTTGCTGAAAATCCTTAACGATCTGAGCTTTCTCATTGGCAGACAGTGCCATATTACACCTCATGGTTTGCGATGCTGATAAATCCGGCCGAACCGCGCATCTCTACAGCCCGGCTAATCAGCGGCGGTGTTACCCGCCACTGTTCTTTACCAGACGGCGCGGCACCAGTTTGGTGTCATCGCCCTCCGGCATAGCTTCTGCCAATCCCACGAAGTTACGATCGCCGTAGACACGCACGAAGCCTTCAAGGGACTGACCCGATATTCTAACCGGTTGTCCGTTCAATATCGATACCAGTGCCGAGCCTGACAGCCGGTGCTCGGGAAACATCGTCAGCGCGCTTTCCGGCGGCAGCAGCAAGCCGTCCAGGCTCTCACCGCGCTCACGCATGGCTTCCAGGTCTTTGACATCGTGAGCATTTTCCAGCGTGTAGCCAGAGGCCAGGGTACGCCGAAGTGCACTGACATGGGCACCGCACCCAAGTACCGCACCAATATCTTCAACCAGTGAGCGTATATACGTACCCTTGGTACAGGTCACCGCCAAGTCAAGCTCCTGCTCGCGAACCGCCAACAGGGTCAACTCGTAGATGGTGACAGGACGCGCCGGGCGCTCGATCTCAATGCCTTCGCGGGCATACTCGTACAGTGGCCGGCCTTTGTGCTTCAGCGCGGAATACATCGACGGTACCTGCTGGATATCGCCCCGAAACCGCTCTAACACCGCTTCCACCTGGGCTTCGGTCAACGCTGGCACCGGTTTTTCTTCAACCACTGCGCCTTCGCTATCACCGGTTTCTGTCCGTATGCCCAACCGCGCGGTAGTGATATACGCCTTGTCACTGTCGAGCATGGTCTGGGAAAACTTGGTGGCTTCGCCAAAACACAGCGGCAAAACACCAGTAGCAAGTGGATCAAGGGCACCGGTATGGCCGGCCTTGGCCGCCCCATACAGGCGCTTGATCTGCTGCAGAATCCCGTTGGAGGTGACACCCTGGGGCTTGTCGATCACCAGGATGCCATTTACGTCACGGCCTTTACGTCTTCGGCTCAAGCATCACGCTCCGGATTATCAGAAACCGGATCGTCGTTATCATCGCGAGGAACAGCGGGCTGATCCCCCACGGCTTCCCGAATCAGACGGTCCATCTTGCGACTCTGGTTAAGCAGGCTGTCGAAGTGGAAACGCAGGTGGGGTACCACCCGCAGCTTCATCGCCCGCCCGACCTGACCTCGCAGGAATCCCGAGGCCTTGTTGAGCACCGCCAGGGAATCCTGAACTTCCGGAGATTGCTCGGTAAGCTCTTCGGTCGACAACAGGGAAACGTAAATATCGGCATAGCCCAGATCACGGCTGACCTTGACGGCATTCACCGTGACCATGCCAACGCGAGGGTCTTTGACCTCGCGCTGGATGAGTTGGGCCAGTTCACGTTGCATCTGATCGCCGATACGATCTATGCGACTGTATTCCCGCGCCATCAGGCCCCCGTTGATTCGAGCTGACGCTCTACGCGAACGCGATCGAACACCTCGATCTGATCGCCCACTTTCACGTCGTAGCCTTTAACACCGATACCACACTCCATACCGTTGCGGACTTCCGGTACGTCATCCTTGAAGCGACGCAGGGATTCCAGCTCGCCCTCGAAGATAACCACGTTGTCACGCAGTACGCGGATCGGCTTGTTACGGTATACGGTACCCTCGGTCACCATACAGCCGGCCACCTGGCCAAACTTCGGTGAACGGAACACGTCCCGTACATCGGCGATACCCACGATGTCTTCCCGGAATTCTGGCTTGAGCATACCAGTCAGGGCGGACTTAACATCATCAATCAGGTTATAGATGATGCTGTAGTAGCGCAGATCCAGACCTTCCTGCTCCACCAGGCGCTTGGAAGCGGTATCCGCACGCACGTTGAAACCGAAGATAACCGCGTTAGTGGCCATGGCCAGGCTCACGTCTGTCTCGGCAATACCGCCGACACCAGACGAGACAATCTTGACCTGAACTTCCTCGTTACCCAGGTCCTGCAGGGCCTTGGTGATGGCCTCCAGGGAACCACGAACGTCGGTCTTGAGAACAACGTTAAGGGTTTTGACTTCGTCTTTACCCATGTTCTCAAACATATTCTCCAGCTTGGCGGCCTGCTGGCGCTGCAGGCGCTGCTCGCGCTCGCGGGTCTGGCGGAATTCGGCCAGTTCTTTGGCCTTCTTCTCATCAGCCACGGCGAAGAACTCATCACCCGCATCCGGTGTGCCGTTCAGGCCAAGGATCTCGACCGGAATGGACGGGCCAGCTTCCTTGACCTGCTTGCCGGCTTCGTCGGTCATCGCCCGAACCTTGCCGTAGAATGAGCCAGCCACGACCATGTCGCCCTGGCGCAGGGTGCCGTTCTGAACCAGAACGGTCGCAACAGAACCCCGACCACGCTCCAGGCTGGATTCAACAACCACACCACGGGCGGAGGCATCCGGTGACGCTTCAAGTTCCAGAATCTCGGCCTGCAGCAGGACGGCTTCCAGCAGATCATCAATGCCAAGACCGGTATGAGCCGACACAGGCACAAACTGTACATCGCCGCCCCAGTCTTCCGGAATCACATCCAGTGCGGACAGTTCGTTCTTGATGCGGTCCGGATCGGCCTCTTCCTTGTCCATCTTGTTGATGGCGACCACCAGCGGCACACCGGCAGAGCGTGCGTGCTGAACCGCTTCCTTGGTTTGCGGCATAACGCCGTCATCTGCGGCCACAACCAGGATTACGATATCCGTACACTGGGCACCGCGTGCACGCATGGCGGTAAAGGCTGCGTGGCCCGGGGTATCCAGGAAAGACACCATACCGTGATCCGTTTCTACGTGGTAAGCACCGATGTGCTGGGTGATACCACCGGATTCTCCAGCCGCAACCTTGGTGCGACGAATATAATCCAGCAGGGATGTCTTACCATGGTCAACGTGACCCATCACGCTCACTACCGGGGCGCGCTTGATCTTTTCTTTGCCTTCGTGCAGCTCGGTAATCTCGCTCAGCACTTCTTCTTCAAAGGCATCTTCGCTGACTGCCTTGGGCTTGTGGCCCAGCTCTTCAGTCACCAGAACCGCAGTTTCCTGATCGAGCGCCTGATTGATGGTGGCCATTACGCCCATTCCCATCAGGGTTTTAATAACATCAGCGGCTTTGACAGCCATGCGCTGGGCAAGATCACCGACGGTGATGGTTTCCGGAATCTGTACTTCTCTAACCATGGGCTTGGTTGGCCTCTCGAAAGCATGACGCTTTTCTTTCGGTTTCTTTTTAGCCCGCAGCTGCTTACGAGGAAGGCTTTCTTCCTCGTCTTCGGAAATAACCAGCGGTTCTTCAACCGGACGGCTGCGAGGGCCGCGATGGCCAGCCTGCTTCTTCTTCGGCTTGCCTTCTTCGATATCGTCGCCGCGCTCGCGTACCTTTTCTTTCTTTTTCTTTGGCTTGCGATCCCGACCTTCGTCTTCAGGCGGAGGCATGGGAATGTCCTCCGGCGCTGTTTCCAGTTCGGGTTCGGACTTTTCTTCCTGAACAGGCTCAGCCGCTGCCGGCTCTGATGGAGCGACGGTTTCTGCTGGCTGTTCCTGCTGCTCTGCAGCCACTTTTGGTGCTTCATCGACCACCGGGGATTCAGCCACAGGCTGTTCCGCTACCTCTTCCGGCTTCGGTGCTTCAACCTCTGGTTCCGGCTGCAGTTCCGCACGCTTGATATAGGTGCGGCGCTTGCGCACTTCCACGTTCACGGTCTTGGCCTTACCGGCCTTCAGCGTGGTGGTGGTTTTACGCTTCAGGGTGATCTTGTTCGGCTCTGCCTGAGCTTCACCGTGGGTCTTTCTCAGATAGGTCAGCAACTGCTGCTTCTCATCACTGGTGACAGCGTCGTTCTCACTGCGGGCTTTCAGGCCCGCTTCCACGATCTGCTTCAGCAAACGATCCACGGGAGCGCCTACATCTGCGGCCAGTTGTTTTACCGTTACATCAGCCATACTGGTCCTCCTCTCCCGAATCAGGCCTGGTCTTCAAACCAGGGGGCACGCGCGGTCATGATCAGCTGACCAGCACGCTCTTCATCCATACCTTCAATTTCGAGCAGTTCGTCAATTGACTGCTCAGCCAGATCTTCCATCGTACGCACGCCCATACCGGCGAGTTTGAACGCCAGTGAACGGTCCATGCCTTCCATGTTGAGAAGATCTTCGGCGGGCTCTGCGCCCTCCAAGGCTTCTTCACTCGCCAGCGCCTGGTTTAACAGGACGTCTTTGGCACGACGGCGCAGCTCTGTGACGGTTTCCTCGTCAAAGCCATCGATGGCCAGCATTTCTTCCATCGGCACGTACGCCACTTCCTCAATCGAGGTAAAGCCTTCGTCGATCAGGACACCGGCAAATTCCTCGTCAACGTCCAGGTGCGCGGTAAAGTGCTCAACCAGGCGAGAGTATTCCTGCTCCTGGCGCTCGCCGGCTTCTTCCTCGGTCATCACGTTCAGGGTCCAGCCGGTCAGCTCGGTGGCCAGACGAACGTTCTGGCCGTTACGGCCGATGGCCTGGGCCAGATTGTCTTCGGCGACGGCAACGTCCATGGTGTGGCGGTCTTCATCCATCACGATGGAGGCAACCTCGGCCGGCGCCATGGCGTTGATGACCAACTGGGCCGGGTTGTCGTCCCACAGCACAATATCAACACGCTCGCCGCCCAGTTCGTTGGACACGGCCTGGACCCGAGAGCCCCGCATGCCCACGCAGGCACCCACGGGATCAATACGGCGATCGTTGGTCTTCACGGCAATCTTGGCACGGGAGCCGGGATCACGGGCTGCACCACGGATCTCAATCAGGTCCTCAGCAATCTCCGGCACTTCAATGCGGAACAGCTCAATCAGCATCTGCGCGTCGGTACGGCTCAGGATCAGCTGCGGGCCCCGATGATCGGTGCGAATCTCCAGCAACAGGGAACGCACGCGGTCGCCCATGCGGAAGGTTTCCCGGGGAATCAGATGCTCACGGGGCAGAAGTGCTTCGGCATTGCCACCCAGATCCACAATAACGTTGTCCCGTGTCACCTTCTTGACCGTTCCGGAAACCAGCTCGCCAACGCGGTCGCGGTAGCTGTCGACGATCTTCATGCGCTCAGCTTCGCGAACCTTCTGGAAAATAATCTGCTTGGCAGCCTGGGCACCGATACGTCCAAAGGCGACTGATTCCACTTTTTCTTCGTGGATGTCACCCGGCTTCAGGTCTGGACTGATCTCTTCGGCTTCCTGGAAGGTAAGCTCTGTACCCAGCGCTGGAACGGCGTCGTTGTCCACCACCAACCAGCGGCGGAAGGTCTCGTACTCTCCGGTGCGGCGGTCAATGGCAACCCGGATGTCCGCTTCTTCATCTTCATAACGCTTCTTGGCAGCGGTCGCGAGCGCCAGCTCGATCGCCTCGAAAATCACGTCTTTCTCGACACCTTTCTCGTTCGAGACGGATTCTACTACCAGCAAGATCTCTTTACTCATTGGATTGCCCTGCCCTCAATATAATCGATGCATCCACAGTCTTGTTCGAATGGGTCATTCAAAAACCGGTACGATGTTGGCTTTCTCAATACTGTCAAAAGGCAACAGGTATTCGTGGTCATCAACAACCACGATGACTTCATCGCCCTCTATACCTTTGATCAAGCCTGTAAATTTGCGCCGGCCTTCAAACGCCATGCGCAGCTTGATCTGAACCTGATGGCCAACGAATTCCTGATACTGCTCGAGACGAAACAGCGGCCGGTCCATACCCGGCGACGACACCTCCAGGGTGTATTCACTCTGGATGGGGTCTTCCACATCCATCACGCCGCTTATCTGACGGCTGACTTTCTCGCAGTCTTCAATGCTGATGCCATTTTCCGCATCATCAATAAACACCCGAAGCATGGACTGATAGCCCCGGGAACGGTATTCGATACCCCAGAATTCATACCCGAGCCCTTCCACTACCGGGCGCAGAATGTCTTCCAGTTGTTTAAGCTTGGCTGACAAGTGTCGCCGCCTCCGTATTCAGATTTTCGGACTACAAAAACAAAAAAAGGGCTGTTGATCAGCCCTTTTTATGCACCAGGGCCCTTTGCGCCAGGCCCCTTAATCAAAAAGCCCCTATGAATGGGGCCTTTTGTTGCAAGAATTCGCAGAAAGCTAACCCAACTCTGCCCTCTGCCGACAGACACCTGGCCTGCCTGGACACTACAACGCCGTTGCAAGGTCCAATATCCGCCGGAGTATAGAGACGCCGCGCAGACTGGTCAAGGACTGACCAAAAAAAACGGCCTGGAACTTCCAAGCCGTCTTACTCAAATATGGTGCCCGGGGCCGGACTCGAACCGGCACAGCTTTCGCTACCACCCCCTCAAGATGGCGTGTCTACCAGTTTCACCACCCGGGCAACATTCTTTACTCGAGGTCAGGGAGCTGAGACTCCCCACCCTCGCTTTCGCTACCTGCAGATTCTTCGATACCCGGCGCAGCTTCAGCTGGCGCCTGACGGGATTCCTGAACTGTCGGAATACCGGCCTCACCTGCCACTTCAGCACGCTGCTTGGCGAAGATTGCCAGCGAAAAACTTGTCACAAAAAACACAACCGCCATAAACGTGGTCAGACGGGTCAGAAAGCTGCCACTACCCTGACTACCGAACACGGTCTGGGAGGCACCGCCACCGAAAGCAGCACCGGCATCTGCACCCTTACCCTGCTGGATAAGGACCAGACCCACCAGAGCCACGGCGATCACGACGTGAACAACGACTACCATTGTTTCCATCCAATCCATACAGACTCTCGTAAACGTTTTGGCTTACGCACCCACCGGAAACGCACGGCAGATACTTACAAAATCTTCAGCCTTAAGGGAAGCACCACCTATAAGACCGCCATCAATATCGGGCTCTGCAAACAGAGCGGCCGCATTATCCGCTTTTACACTGCCGCCGTAAAGTACTGAAATCGTCTCAGACGGCGCACCCATCTCTGCAAGCACCCGGCGAATGTCCGCGTGCATGGCCTGGGCATCTTCTGCAGTCGCCGTCTTTCCGGTACCTATCGCCCATACCGGCTCGTAGGCAACCACAATTTTCGACCACTGCTCACCAGCCACCGACGCCAGGCCTTGCTGAACCTGGCTGGCCACTACCCGCTCAGCCGAACCGGCTTCGCGTTCTTCCAGAGTCTCACCGACGCAGAGTACTGCCGTCAGCCCGGATGCCAGAACCTGCTCGATCTTCCTGGCAACCACTTCGTCGGACTCACCAAACAACTGGCGACGCTCGGAATGACCAACGAGGGCGTACTGACACCCCAGATCTTTCGCCATATCAGAGGAGACTTCACCAGTGTAGGCACCTGACTGCCACTGGCTGACGTTCTGCACGCCAGCAACCAATTCAGAGCCACAAAGCGCAACCACAGAGTCAACATAAAGGGCAGGAGGTATGATAACCACCTCTGCCCTGGCATCAAGACTGGCAACCTGCTCGCGGACCTGACCGACCAGCTGCTGCACAAGGTCTTTCGACCCGTTCATCTTCCAGTTTCCAGCTACGATCTTGCGACGCATACCAAATCTCAATCGTCCCAACCTGAGGGAGGGCGAACTATACAGCAGACATTTGTCTCGCACAACCCGCCCTATTCCACAAAATCAGGGTGTTGAACGCTCCACGACAAGGGCCAGCTGCTCGGCAACCCGGGCAATGTCATCGGCATTCTGACCTTCTGCCATCACCCGAATCAGGGGCTCCGTTCCTGACGCCCGCAACAGGATTCTGCCGGCCTCACCCAGGTCAGCCTCTGCCCTGCGCATCGCCTCAACGATGTCTGACCGGCTGAGCGGATCAAATCGCTGGGCCACCCGCACATTCACCATCGTCTGGGGCAACTTGGCCATACCCTGACGCAGCTCTCCCAGGGTCTTGCCAGACCGGCGAACCGCCAACAGCACCTGCAACGCAGAGACAATACCGTCGCCGGTACTGGTACAGTCACGAATCACCATATGGCCGGAGCCTTCTCCGCCAATAATCCAGTTATTGGCCAGCAGCCGCTCCATCACATAACGGTCACCCACATTGGCACGCTCGAATTCGATGCCAATCTCACGCAGTGCCAGTTCAACCCCCAGATTGGTCATCAGGGTTCCAACCACGCCACCGTTCAACCGACCTTCGGCATGACGCTGGGAGGCCAGTATAAACAGCAATTCATCACCATCCACCTCTGAGCCGTCGCGGTCTACCATCAGCACACGGTCGCCATCGCCATCGAAAGCAATACCCATGTCAGCCTGCTTCTCAGAGACTGCCTGTTTCAGGGCATCCAGGTGGGTGGACCCCACGTTGAGATTGATATTCAGCCCGTCCGGTTCTGCGCCAATCACCGAAACCCTGGCTCCGAGCTCTTTAAACACCTTGGGGGCAACGTGGTATGTGGCGCCATGGGCACAGTCGAGTACGATATGCAGTCCATCGAGGGTAAACTCATTGGGCACAGTACTCTTGCAGAACTCCACGTACCGGCCCGGAGCGTCGTCGACACGGCTTGCCTTGCCCAGCTCATTGGGTTCGCACACCTGAATCGGCTGCTCGAGCCAGCGCTCGATCTCAGCCTCCAAGGCGTCATCGAGCTTGGTACCGTTAGCCGAGAAGAACTTGATGCCGTTGTCCTGGTGCGGGTTATGAGAGGCACTGATCACAATACCTGCGGATGCCCGAAACGTTCGGGTCAGGTAGGCAATGGCCGGCGTCGGCATTGGGCCAAGCAATTTCACATCCACCCCCGCAGCGGACAAACCCGCCTCAAGTGCGGATTCAAACATGTAACCTGACAAGCGGGTATCCTTTCCAATCAGCACGCTGTTTCGCTGGCCCTGCCTCTTGAATGCCTGACCTGCTGCCCACCCAAGGTGCAACATAAACTCCGGGGTAATCGGACTTTCGCCCACTCTCCCCCGGATTCCGTCGGTTCCAAAATACTTGCGCTGGGACATCAGATTGCCTCCTTAACTGCCGTCACGACCTTGACGGCGTCCACCGTCTCCCGCACATCATGCACCCGGAGGATGCTTGCGCCTTTCATGGCGGATATTGTCGCGGCAGCGAGGCTTGCCGGCAACCTTTCGTTGACGTCTCGGCCAGTAATTGCTCCAAGCATGGATTTCCGGGACACCCCGATCAACAACGGATGCCCCAGCAAATGCAACTGTTCCAGAGTCGCCAACAACTGGATGTTGTGATCCACAGTTTTCCCGAAGCCAAATCCCGGGTCCAGGATGATGTTTTCCGGCCGCACACCGGCCTTTTCGACCACTCGCATCCGTTCGGTCAGAAACGAACTCACGTCGCGCCGAACGTTATGGTATCGGGGGTTATTCTGCATGGTGTCCGGCTCACCCTGGATGTGCATGATGCAGACGGGCACGCCGGCTTTGGCTGCCACTTCCGGTGCACCCTCTCGCTGGAGCGCCCGCACATCGTTGATCAAACCGGCGCCGAGCCTGACCACCTCCTCCATCACGGCGGGGTTGCTGGTATCCACTGAAATCACGGTATCCAGCTCACGGGCAATGGCCTCCACCACGGGGCAAACCCGGTCCAGCTCTTCCTGGGTCGATACCGGCTCCGCTCCCGGCCGGGTCGATTCACCACCAACATCGATAAAGGATGCGCCGTCTTCCACCATGGTCCGGGCACGAACAAGCGCTGCATCGGCGGTCGTGAACCGGCCGCCATCTGAAAAGGAATCAGGCGTAACGTTGAGAATCCCCATTACCTGGCACCGGGACAGATCCACCAAACGGCCAGCAAAATTCATTTTCATAGCAGGTATTCCGAAATTTTCTGTTCAGGGGTAACAAAAACAAACGCCGCCCGGAGGCCGGGCGGCGCTGTATTTGACTAGGCCTTGTGCGGGCGATCAGTGCTCGCCGGCAGGCCTGCCTACTCCGGGCTGACGCCCGTCATCCGATGACCGGGGCTCCGGAGCTGGCTCTTCAGCTTTCACTCCGCCGGTGGGGCCACTATCGCCCCAGTTTTTCGGGGGCCGCGGCTCTTTGCCTGCCATGATGTCATCGATCTGGTAGCGATCAATGGTCTCGTACTTCATCAGGGCCTCAGCCATCAGGTCCAGTTTGTCACGGTTCTCAATCAGGATCTGCTTGGCCGTGGCATAACACTCATCAATGATATTTCGAACTTCCTCGTCAATCCGCTGGGCGGTCTCCGGAGAGTGATGGGAGTGCGACTGGCCAGCAGAACGACCCAGGAACGGCTCTTCGCTGTCGGTATCGTACTGCAGGGGACCCAACTTTTCCGACAACCCCCACTTGGTGACCATGTTGCGAGCCAGGCTGGTGGCACGCTCGATGTCGTTGGAGGCACCAGTCGTCACACCATCAAAGCCAAGCGTCAGCTCTTCGGCAATTCGGCCACCGAACAGACTGCAGATTGAGCTGGTCAGGTAGCGCTTGGAGTGACTGTACTTGTCCTCTTCCGGCAAGAACATGGTCACACCCAGGGCGCGCCCTCGGGGGATGATACTGACCTTGTAGACAGGATCATGTTCAGGCACGAGGCGACCAACAATGGCATGGCCAGACTCATGGTACGCGGTGTTCCGCTTTTCTTTCTCGCTCATCACCATGGATTTGCGCTCGGCGCCCATCATGATTTTATCTTTCGCCAGTTCCAGCTCTTCCATGGAAACCAGACGCTGGTTACGACGCGCCGCGAACAGGGCAGCCTCGTTTACCAGGTTAGCGAGGTCGGCACCGGAGAAGCCAGGCGTACCGCGAGCGATAACCGCCGGATCAATACCGTCGGCCAGGGGCACTTTCTTCATGTGCACCTTAAGAATCTGCTCTCGACCAAGAATGTCTGGCAGGCTCACCACCACCTGGCGGTCAAAGCGACCCGGACGCAGCAGCGCAGGGTCCAGAACGTCCGGACGGTTGGTAGCAGCGATCACGATGACGCCTTCGTTGCCTTCAAAGCCGTCCATCTCAACCAACAGCTGGTTCAGGGTCTGTTCACGCTCGTCATGGCCACCGCCCATGCCGGCGCCACGATGGCGACCGACCGCATCAATCTCATCGATAAAAATGATACAGGGGCTTTGCTTCTTGGCCTGCTCGAACATGTCACGAACACGGGAAGCACCCACGCCCACGAACATCTCTACGAAGTCAGAACCGGAGATGGAGAAAAACGGCACTTTCGCTTCACCGGCAATGGCTTTTGCCAGCAGCGTCTTACCAGTACCCGGCGGCCCCACCATCAACACGCCTTTCGGGATTCGGCCACCCAGACGCTGGAATTTGCTCGGGTCACGCAGGAAGTCGACCAGCTCTTTAACGTCTTCCTTCGCTTCATCAACACCGGCGACGTCGCCAAAGGTGGTTTTGATCTGGTCTTCACTGAGCAGGCGCGCCTTGCTCTTGCCAAAGGACATGGGGCCTTTGCCGCCGCCACCGCCCTGCATCTGGCGCATGAAGAACACAAACAACGCAATAATGATCAGAATCGGGAACGCGGCCACCAGCAACTGCGTCCACAGGCTCTGGCGCTCAGGCTCCTTGCCGATCACTTCGACGTTATTGGCGAGCAGATCATCCATCAGCTTGTTGTCAGAGACCTGCGGGCGAATGGTCTGGAACTGGGACCCGTCACCGCGGACACCCTGCACCTGAAGACCATCAATGGTCACTTGCCGGACCTGGCCCTGCTGGACCATCTCCACAAACTGGGAATAGTTGACTTGTTGGCCGGTGGTGGTGGGAGAGAAATTCTGAAACACCATCAACAGCACGGCGGCTATGATTAGCCAGAGAACCAGATTTTTTGCCATATCGTTCAAGGATCATCACCTGTGAATTGCGGGGCTGCAGCCATGTGGCCATCAACCCTTTTCCGACACCTTACACCAATTGTACGCCTGTCCACCAGAAACGGCCCATCCGTATCGACCACAGACCCGCTGACTGCCCCGGCAAAAACACAACCTGAGGACTGTAACCAGCACCACTGGAGATTTCGCGAAACCTTTGACTCTGACCGTACAGGAAGGTTCCAGCCGACAACCGGGAGCGCGTTAAGGCCCGTCATCCCGCACGACACCGCGCCAGTGGGCGCGACTGTAGGTGATTACGACCATTTGTGGCGGGAATCTATCTGTTACAATTGCGAAATTATACGACGTCGTCAGCCGTTTCGCCGCTGACCTTTTGTTAATTGCACCGATAAAGAGATTACATCATGAGTCTTTCACCGGAACAGCGCCGGGAATACCGGGCGATTGCCCACAATCTGAAGCCCGTCATTATTGTTGGCGATAAAGGCCTGTCTGAGGGCTTGCAGGATGAGCTTGAGCGCGCCCTGAACGATCATGAGCTGATCAAGATCAAGGTGGCCAGCACTGATCGCGAAGCGCGCCAGGAAGCGATTCAGGCGTTGTGCGAGAGCTCCGGGGCGGAGCTGGTGCAGACGATCGGTAAGATTGCGGTGATTCTGCGGCGGGCTAAGAAGCCTAATCCGAAGTTGTCGAATTTGTTACGGAATAAGTAGTTTTTCGCCAGGGTTGATGTAAAAAGCCGCGCTGGATAGTGCGGCTTTTTTTGTTTGGCTTGGGAGATCGGCGGGGTAAAAGGGGGTCAGTCCCCGTTCGGGGACAGACCCGTAGGACAGACCCGTTGGACAGACCCTTTGACCCTAGACGTACTCTACTTCGGAGATTTCGTATTCTACGGTGCCGGAGGGGATGCGGATGGCGACTACGTCGCCTTCGTTCTTGCCTATCAGCGCACGGGCAATCGGTGAGGATACAGAAAGCTTGCCGGCCTTGATGTCGGCCTCGTCTTCACCGACGATCTGGTATTTAACCTCTTCGTCGGTATCCATGTTCACCAGGTGTACCGTGGTGCCGAAGATCACCTTGCCGGTGTTCTCCATGGTGGTCACATCTATCACCTGGGCGACCGACAGCTTGCCTTCGATTTCCTGAATCCGGCCTTCGATGAAGCTTTGCTGCTCACGAGCGGCATGGTACTCGGCGTTTTCCTTGAGATCACCGTGCTCCCGGGCATCGGCGATTGCCTGAATTACCCGGGGACGATCTTCGGACTTCAGCTTTTTCAGCTCCTCGCGCAGGCGGGCTTCGCCCGCCTTGGTCATGGGTACTCTGTCAGCCATAGTCTTACTTTCCTGCGTGTAGATCCTGGAGGCGACGTACTGTGCGCTCCGGGCCAAACTTGATGGCCCGACAGAAGGCTTCGCCGCCTGCCAGTGTGGTTGTGTAGGTTACCTTGGTCTGCAGGGCGGACTGGCGAATCTGGGCCGAGTCGGAAATCGCCTTGCGACCTTCAGTGGTATTGATAATCAGCTGAACCTGACCATTCTTGATGGCGTCAACAATGTGCGGGCGACCCTCGCGAACCTTGTTTACCCGCTCCACGGCAACACCTTCGGCTTCCAGCGCCTTGGCGGTGCCGGTGGTGGCAATCACCTTGAACCCGGCCTCAACCAGGTCACGGGCCACCTTCGCCGCACCGGGCTTGTCGACATCCCGCACAGACATGAACGCGGTACCCTGGGCAGGCAGGCGCTCACCGATGGCCAGAGCCGCCTTGGCAAAAGCTTCGTCGAAGCTGTCGCCCAGCCCCATCACCTCACCGGTGGACTTCATTTCCGGCCCAAGGATCGGGTCTACCGCCGGGAACTTGTTGAACGGGAATACCGATTCTTTTACCGCATAGTAAGTCGGCACGATTTCCTGGGTGAAGTTCAGTTCTTTCAGGGTCTTGCCGGACATTACCCGGGCCGCCACTGCCGCCAGGGACACACCAATGGCCTTGGAGACAAACGGCACGGTACGGGAGGCGCGGGGGTTGACCTCAATCACGTAGATTTCGCCATCCTGCCACGCCAGCTGCACGTTCATCAGGCCGATAACGTCCAGCTCGATGGCCATCTTCCTGACCGCTTCGCGCATTTCATCCTGCACCTCTTTAGGCAGGCTGTATGGCGGCAGCGAACAGGCGGAGTCACCGGAGTGAACACCGGCCTGCTCAATGTGCTGCATGATGCCACCAATGACCACATCCGTGCCGTCGCAGATGGCGTCAATATCCACCTCAACGGCGGCATTCAGGAAGTGGTCCAGCAGCACCGGGCTGTCATTGGACACCAGCACCGCGTTACGCATGTAACGCACCAGCTCGGTTTCGTCATAGACGATTTCCATCGCCCGACCACCCAGCACGTAGGACGGGCGCACCACCAGCGGGTAGCCGATTTCGCGGGCTGCCAGGATGCCTTCCTCGTGACTGCGCACAGTGGCGTTTTCCGGCTGCTTCAGACCCAGGCGCTGGATCATCTGCTGGAAACGTTCACGGTCTTCGGCACGGTCAATGGCATCCGGGCTGGTGCCGATAATCGGCACACCGGCCGCCTCAAGACCACGAGCCAGTTTCAGCGGAGTCTGGCCGCCATATTGCACGATCACGCCCTTGGGCTTCTCAACGTGGATGATTTCCAGCACGTCTTCCAGGGTGATCGGCTCAAAATACAACCGGTCGGAGGTGTCGTAATCGGTGGACACGGTCTCCGGGTTACAGTTGATCATAATGGTTTCGTAGCCGTCTTCACGCATGGCCAGGGCCGCGTGCACACAGCAGTAGTCGAACTCAATGCCCTGGCCGATCCGGTTCGGGCCACCACCGATCACCACGATTTTCTCGCGATCGCTGGCATCTGCCTCGCACTCTTCCTCGTAGGTGGAGTACATGTAGGCGGTGTCTGAGGCAAACTCGGCGGCGCAGGTGTCGACGCGCTTGTAGACCGGGCGGATGCCCAGGTCGTGACGCAGTTTGCGCAGGCTCACCTCGGAAATGCCCAGCAGTTTGGCCAGGCGAGCGTCGGAGAAGCCCTTGCGCTTGAGACGGAACAGGGTGGCCTGATCAATATCCGCTTTGCCCGCGGATTTCAATGCAGCCTCTTCGCGCACCAGATCTTCAATCTGGACCAGGTACCAGGGATCCACCTTGGTGTGCTGGAACACTTCTTCCACGGTCATGCCGGCACGGAATGCATCGCCGATGTACCAGACGCGGTCAGCGCCCGGCACGTTGAGTTCGCGGGTCAGGGTTTCCCGGGAATTCTCGGAATCCAGGTCGTCCAGCTTCTCATCAAAACCTTCAGAACCTACTTCCAGCCCGCGTAGCGCTTTCTGCATGGACTCCTGGAAGGTGCGGCCAATAGCCATGACTTCCCCCACAGACTTCATCTGGGTGGTCAGGCGAGCGTCGGCCTGGGGGAATTTCTCGAAAGTAAACCGGGGAATCTTGGTGACCACATAATCGATGCTCGGCTCGAACGAGGCCGGAGTCACGCCACCGGTGATTTCGTTCTGCAACTCATCGAGGGTATAGCCAATCGCCAGCTTGGCCGCCACTTTGGCGATCGGGAAGCCGGTGGCCTTGGAGGCCAGGGCCGAGGAACGGGACACCCGCGGGTTCATCTCGATCACTACCATGCGGCCGGTGTCCGGGTTGATGCCGAACTGCACGTTGGAACCGCCGGTTTCCACACCGATTTCACGCAGTACCGCCAGCGAGGCGTTCCGCATGATCTGGTATTCCTTGTCAGTGAGGGTCTGGGCCGGTGCCACGGTGATGGAGTCACCGGTATGCACGCCCATGGCATCGAAGTTTTCGATGGAGCAGACGATGATGCAGTTGTCGTTCCTGTCGCGAACAACTTCCATCTCGTACTCTTTCCAGCCGATCAGAGACTCGTCGATCAACAGTTCGTTGGTCGGGGACAAGTCGAGACCACGAGTACAGATTTCCTCGAATTCATCCTTGTTGTACGCAATACCGCCGCCTGAGCCGCCCATGGTGAAGGACGGGCGGATGATACACGGGAAGCCAATGTCTTCGGACGCTGCCCAGGCTTCGGCCATGGAGTGAACGATGGTCGCGCGCGGGCATTCCAGGCCGATCTTTCTCATGGCCTTATCGAAGCGGTCACGGTCTTCGGCCTTGTCGATGGTGTCGGCATTGGCACCGATCATTTCGACGCCGTGCTTCTCCAGCACGCCGTGCTTTTCCAGATCCAACGCACAGTTCAGTGCGGTCTGGCCACCCATGGTGGGTAGCAGGGCGTCCGGCTTTTCTTTCTCAATGATCTTTTCGACCGTCTTCCAGGTGATGGGCTCGATGTAGGTGGCATCGGCCATGGCCGGGTCGGTCATGATGGTGGCCGGGTTAGAGTTCACCAGGATAACCCGGTAACCCTCTTCGCGCAGCGCCTTGCAGGCCTGGGCCCCGGAGTAATCGAATTCGCACGCCTGCCCGATCACAATGGGACCTGCGCCCAGGATCAGGATGCTTTGGATGTCTGTACGTTTTGGCATGTCTCGGTAAACCTGTCAGCAACTTTTGAATTCTTTCAGCGCGTACGATGCGCCAGTGAGCTATCTGTGATGGCCTTGCCCTCAGGCAGATCGCGCTTCCATCAGCTGGATAAACTCGTCGAACAGGGGCGCCACATCATGGGGGCCCGGGCTGGCTTCCGGGTGACCCTGGAAGCTGTAGGCCGGCTTGTCTGCGCGGCGAATACCCTGCAGAGTGCCGTCAAACAGCGACTTGTGGGTGGCCTCCACATTAGCCGGCAGGGTTGCTTCGTCTACCGCAAACCCATGGTTCTGGCTGGTAATCATCACGGTGCCTTTGGCAATGTCCTGCACCGGATGGTTAGCACCGTGGTGGCCGTGCCCCATTTTCATGGTTTTGGCGCCACTGGCCAGAGCCAGCAACTGGTGACCCAGGCAGATGCCGAACACTGGAATTTCGGTTTCCAGGACGTCCTGAATGGCTTTGATAGCGTAGTCGCACGGCTCCGGGTCGCCGGGGCCGTTGGACAGGAAGATGCCGTCCGGATTCATGGCCAGCACTTCCGAGGCCGGAGTTTGCGCAGGCACAACGGTGATGTCGCAGCCACGGGCGGCGAGCATGCGCAGGATGTTGAACTTCACACCGTAGTCCCAGGCAACGACCTTGAATTTGGCGGCGGCCTGGTCACCATAACCGTCTGAGATATCCCACTCGGCCTGGCTCCACTGATAGGATTTCTCGCTGGTAACCTCTTTAGCCAGATCCATGCCCTTGAGGCCTGGGAAGGCTTTCGCCAGTTCCAGGGCGCGCTCGGCGGTGGCGTTCTCGCCAGCGATGATGGCACCGTTCTGGGAGCCTTTGTCGCGCAGGATGCGGGTCAGGCGGCGGGTGTCGATGTCCGCAATGCCAACAATGTTGTTGCTTCGCAGGTACTCGCCCAGGCTCTGCTGGTTACGCCAGCTGCTGGCGACCAGGGGCAGATCGCGGATGATCAGGCCGGATGCGTGGATGCGGTCGGATTCTACGTCTTCTTCGTTTACACCGGTGTTGCCAATGTGGGGATACGTCAGGGTGACGATTTGGCGCGAGTAGGACGGGTCGGTCAGGATTTCCTGATAGCCGGTCATGGCAGTGTTGAACACTACCTCGCCGCTGGTTTCTCCGTCTGCGCCGATGGCGGTGCCGTAGAAGAGGCTTCCGTCTGCGAGTGCAAGGATTGCTGGTGTGCTCAAGGCTTGTATCCTCATCGAGTGGCGTAAGTTCGTCACGAACAGGAACGCAAGCGCAAATTCAGGTTGCAAAAAAGCGAGACAAGGTAAAAACCCGGTCCCGCTTTCTTATAAACTTTTCAAAGGTACGCTTGGTGCAGTCAAATCGCCTTATTGTAAGATTTCTGGCGATTTTTGTCCACGGCCAATTCAGCCTGGATGCAGACTCAGACTCCGGCAAGTGGCGCAGATCTCCCTTCCGGGAAACGCTACGAGCACTTCCCTGTGCGCTTCGCTCCGGCCATCCATGGCCTCCGAGATTCCCGGAAGGGAGATCTGCGCCACTTGCCTCTGAAAATGTCGTTCGGGATTAACCTTTCAATCCCAAAACATCCTGCATATCGTACAAACCGGCTGCCTTACCATCGAGCCACAGGGCCGCCCGCATAGCCCCCTTGGCAAAGGTCATCCGGCTGCTGGCCTTGTGGGTGATTTCGATGCGCTCGCCTTCGGTGGCAAACAGAACGGTGTGGTCGCCCACCACGTCGCCGGCGCGGATGGTTTCGAAGCCGATTTCCTTGCGGGTGCGTTCGCCGGTGAAACCTTCGCGGCCGAAGACAGCGCATTCTTTCAGGTCGCGGTCGAGGGCGTCAGCCACGACTTCGCCCATGCGCAGGGCGGTGCCTGAGGGGGCGTCTTTTTTGTGGCGGTGGTGGGCCTCGATGATTTCTACGTCGTAGTCGTCACCCAAAGTAGCCGCTGCGGTGCGCAGGAGGTTGAGGACGACGTTGACGCCAACGCTCATGTTGGGTGCGAAGACCACTGGGGTGGATTCGGCGGCCAGGGCCAACTGTTCTTTTTCGGCGGCGGTCATGCCGGTGGTGCCGATGACGATCATTTTGCCGTTGGCGCTGCAGAACTTTGCGTTTTCCAGGGTGAGGTCCGGGAAGGTGAAGTCCACCAGTACGTCGAAGTCGTTTTTGACGTCGTCGAGGCTGCCGGCCATTTTGATTCCGGTTTTGCCGATGCCAGTCATTTCGCCGGCGTCGGCGCCAATCAGGCTGCTGCCTGGCTCGACGATGGCAGCACCGAGTTCGAGGCCTTCGGTGCCGTCTACGGCTTCGATCAGTACTTTGCCCATGCGCCCGGCGGCGCCGATGATTGCTACCCGCATCTGTTATGCCCTCAGAATTTCATTTCGTCGAAGAAGCTTTTCACACCCTCAAACCAGGAGGTTTTCTTCGGAGCATGATGGGTGCCGTTGTTGCCGCTCAGGGTTTCCTGGAACTCTTCCAGCAGCTCTTTCTGGCGCTTGGTCAGGTTGACCGGTGTTTCCACCATCACGCGGCACAGCAAATCGCCGGCAGGGCCACCGCGAACGGGGCTTACGCCTTTGTTGCGCAGGCGGAAGAGTTTGCCGGTCTGGGTTTCTGGTGGAATCTTGAGTTTGACCCGGCCGTCCAGGGTCGGCACTTCCAGTTCACCACCCAGGGCTGCATCTACGATGCTGATCGGCACTTCGCAGTATAGATTACGGCCGTCACGGGTAAAGATGGAATGCTCGCGCACGGCAATCTGCACATACAGGTCACCTGGCGGCCCGCCATCAACGCCCATCTCGCCCTCACCTGAGAGACGAATGCGATCGCCGGTATCCACACCGGGTGGCACTTTCACAGACAGGGTTTTTTCCTGCCTCACGCGGCCCTGGCCGTGGCACACTTTACAGGGATTCTTGATAACCTGACCGGAGCCCCGGCAGGTCGGGCATGCCTGCTGCACGGTGAAGAAACCCTGCTGCATGCGAACCTGCCCCATACCCTGGCAGGTACCACAGGTTTCAGGACGGGAGCCTTTTTCAGCACCACTGCCATCGCAGGCTTCACACTCTTTGTGGCCAGGAATGTTGATCTTGACGGTTTTGCCTTTGACGGCCTCTTCCAGATCGATTTCCAGGGTGTAGCGCAGGTCGGAACCGCGAGTGTTGCGGCCCCGGCCACCGCCACCGAAGATGTCACCGAATACATCACCAAAGATATCGGAGAAGCTGGCACCACCGCCGCCAAAGCCACCGCCGGCTTGGCCATCCACGCCGGCATGACCAAACTGGTCGTAGGCCGCACGCTTGCTACCATCGGCAAGAATTTCGTAGGCTTCGCTGGCCTCCTTGAACTTGTTCTCGGCGTCTTTGTCGTCCGGGTTACGGTCCGGATGGTATTTCATCGCAAGCTTTCGGTAAGCCCGCTTTATGTCCTTCTCGTCCGCGTCCCGGGAGACCCCGAGTACTTCGTAATAATCGCGCTTGGCCATGCTTAAAACCCTGTTGCTATAACGCGGAAAACGCGGGGCTTACCCCCGCGTTTTCCAACTACCTGATGTACTTAGGATTTACTTCTTGTCGTCGTCTTTGACTTCTTCGAACTCGGCGTCCACCGCATCGTCAGCCGCCTGAGACTGGGCACCTTCCTGCCCGCCAGCCTGCTGGGCCTGCTCAGCCTGATCCGCGTACATCTTCTGGGCCAATTCGGAAGAAACCTCAGTCAGTTTCTGAGTCTTGGCTTCGATGGCTTCCTTGTCAGAGCCGGTCAGGGCTTCTTCCAGATCCTTGATGGCCGCCTCGATAGACTCCTTTTCACTGTCAGAAACCTTGTCGCCGGCTTCGGTCAGGGTCTTGCGCACGGCGTGAACCATGGCATCACCCTGGTTGCGGACCTGAACCAGCTCTTCGAACTTGCGATCTTCCTCGGCGTTGGCCTCGGCATCGCGAACCATCTTCTCGATCTCGTCGTCGTTCAGACCGGAAGAGGCCTTGATAACGATGGACTGTTCTTTACCGGTGGCCTTGTCTTTGGCAGACACGTTCAGGATACCGTTGGCATCGATATCGAAGGTGACTTCGATCTGCGGCACACCGCGAGCAGCCGGCGGAATGTCAGCCAGGTCGAAACGGCCCAGTGACTTGTTCTGGGCAGCCTGCTTGCGCTCACCCTGGACTACGTGAATGGTTACCGCAGTCTGGTTGTCATCCGCTGTCGAGAACGTCTGCGACTTCTTGGTCGGGATGGTGGTATTCTTGTCGATCAGCGGCGTCGCCACGCCACCCATGGTTTCAATGCCCAGGGTCAGCGGGGTTACGTCCAGCAGCAACACGTCTTTCACGTCACCGGAAAGAACAGCCGCCTGGATGGCAGCACCCATGGCCACGGCTTCGTCCGGGTTCACGTCTTTACGGGCTTCTTTGCCGAAGAACTCTTTTACCTTTTCCTGCACCAGCGGCATACGGGTCTGACCACCCACCAGGATAACTTCGTCGATTTCAGACGCCTTCATGCCGGCGTCCTGCAGGGCGACTTTACAGGGCTCCAGGCTGCGCTGAACCAAATCTTCCACCAGGCTTTCCAGCTTGGCGCGGGTCAGCTTCACGTTCATGTGCTTGGGCCCAGACGCGTCTGCAGTGATGTACGGCAGGTTCACGTCTGTCTGCTGGCTGCTGGACAGCTCGATCTTCGCTTTCTCACCGGCTTCCTTCAGGCGCTGCATGGCCAGGGAATCGCCGCGCAGGTCGATGCCACTGTCTTTCTTGAACTGGTCTGCCAGGTACTCGATGACCTTCAGGTCGAAGTCTTCACCGCCCAGGAAGGTGTCACCGTTAGTGGCCAGAACCTCGAACTGATGCTCGCCGTCGACATCGGCAATTTCAATAATGGAGAGGTCGAAAGTACCACCACCCAGATCGTATACAGCAACTGTGCGGTCACCGCTCTTCTTGTCCAGGCCATAAGCCAGGGCAGCCGCGGTCGGCTCGTTGATGATCCGCTTCACCTCCAGACCGGCGATCTTGCCCGCGTCTTTGGTGGCCTGGCGCTGGCTGTCATTGAAGTAAGCCGGCACGGTAATCACTGCTTCCGTTACCTTCTCGCCCAGGTAGTCTTCTGCAGTCTTCTTCATTTTCTTCAGAACTTCTGCAGAGATCTGGGGCGGTGCCATCTTCTGGCCCTTTACTTCAACCCAGGCATCGCCGTTGTCGGCCTTGGTGATCTTGTAGGGCACCATCTTGATGTCTTTCTGAACCACATCGTCCTCAAAACGACGACCGATCAGACGCTTGATGGCGTACAGGGTGTTATGGGGATTGGTGACCGCCTGGCGCTTGGCGGACTGACCAACCAGGGTCTCGTTATCGTCGGTGTACGCGATAATGGAGGGAGTAGTACGATCACCCTCAGCGTTTTCAATAACCTTTACCTTGTCACCATCCATGATGGCCACACAGGAGTTGGTGGTTCCCAGGTCGATACCAATAATCTTGCTCATCGAATCACTCCAAATCTTTCTGAATGCTGTCCCAGGGAGGTTTGCCCTGACTGTCGCTGTTTAATCGCTATATTGGCGCTTTAATCGGCTTTTCAAGCCTGCTCGTCGATTTTTGGTGCATCTTCGGCCTTAGCCACAACCACCATGGCGGGACGAACCACGCGACCGTTCAGCAGGTAGCCCTTCTGCACCACGGCAACCACGCTATTCGGCTCGGCATCTGGCGCGGGCACCATAGACATCGCCTCGTGCTGTTGCGGATCGAACGGTTCACCCACCGGGTTCACCTGTTCAACGTTGAATTTCTTGAGGCCGTTCATGAACAGGCCCAAAGTCATTTCCACGCCTTCGCGAATGGAGCCAACCAGCTCACCCGCATTTTCATGTCCTTCAGTACTTTCCACTGCCTTTTCAAGGCTGTCCGCCACCGGAAGAAGCTCTTTCACAAACTTTTCCAGAGCGAACTTGTGGGCCTTTTCCACATCAATTTCGGCTCGACGACGCACATTCTGCATCTCAGCCTGGGCCCTCAGCGCCTGGTCCTGGTATTCCTGCAACTGCGCCTTCAGCAATTCCAGTTCGGAACCTTCTTCAGCACCGGCGGTTTCTGCTTCGCCCTGCTCTTCTGTGGCGTTTACTGCCTCGTTCAGCTCGTCTACTTGTTCGTTGCGCTTATCGTCAGCACTCATGACAACTCCTGATGACTTTCCCTGGGCCCGAGGGCCTGCGGCTAAATGAGCCCCGCCTTGCACAGGCAGGAAAATACGACTTTGCGAACGGATATGGGGCCCACCCCTCAGGTTTCAACCTCAAACGATGCATTCTTTCAGATTTTCACGATTCGATTGTTTGCAAACAGGAAAAAGCCTGTATATATTCACAGCAACTGTATAGATCAACAGTATCCAGACAATTTTCAGAGAGTCTCCAATCCTGAGCGGAGGTTATCGGCATGCTCACACAACTTATGGTCTCCAACTACGCCATCGCCGAACGGGTCGACCTGCATTTCAGCAAAGGCATGACGGCCCTGACCGGTGAAACCGGCGCCGGCAAATCCATTGTTCTGGATGCCCTCAGCCTGGCCATGGGCGGCCGAGCAGATGCCGGTGCCGTGCGCCACGGCGCAAAACGAGCGGATATCACCGCCAGCTTCGACATCTCACGTATTCCGATTGCCCGGCAATGGCTGGAAGAACACGAACTGGATGACAAAGACGACTGCATCCTACGCCGGACCATCAGCAAGGATGGTCGTTCAAAAGCGTTTATTAATGGCCAGCCCTGCCCACTCTCCCAGCTCAAGGACCTTGGCGGCTTGCTGATGGACATTCACAGCCAGCACCAACATCAGTCACTGCTGCAAAAAGACACTCATCGGAAACTGCTGGACGAATTCTCCGGCGCCGAAGACCTGGCAGAGCAAACCCGGGATGCCTGGAAAGCCTGGCATAGAACCAGCCAGAAACTGGAACAGCGGCGCCAGAACGCCGACGAGGCGGAGGCAAAACTGCAACTGCTCCGGTACCAGGTGGAGGAGCTGGACCGGCTCGCCCTGGGCGATGGCGAACAGGAAGCGCTTGAACAGGAACAAGCGCAGCTGAGCCAGGCCGACGCGGTACTGCATAGCAGCCATCAGGCTGCCCTGCTGTGCACTGAGGACGAAACCAGTGCCGCCGACCTGGTGCGTCAGGCACTTCAGCAACTGGAGCAACTCCCAGTGGATGTGCCGGCACTGGCTGACACCATCCAGATGTTGACCGAAGCACAGATCCAGATTTCAGAAGCCGGGGACAACCTTCGGCATTTTGTTGAAGACTACGAAGCAGACCCCGCACGGCTGACCGAGGTCGAGGAACGCCTGAGCGCCATTTATCAGATGGCTCGAAAGCACCGCATCACACCGGAGGAATTGCCGGAACTGCACCAACGCCTGTCGAACGAACTGGCAGAACTGGATGGCGGCAAAGGCAGCCTCGAGCAGCTTGAGGCAGAGCAGCAATCCCTGCGCAAACGGTTTGATGAACTGGCCGGGCAATTAACGGCCAAGCGGGAGCAGGCAGCGGCGGAACTGGATCAGCGAATTGCTCAGGAGCTTGCACAGCTGAGCATGCCGGCCGTACAGTTTGTTACCAAACTGGGCCGCAACAGCAATGACGAACCAGCCCCCCACGGTATGGAAGATGTCGAGTTCCTGGTCAGCGCCAACCCGGGGCAACCCGCACGCCCACTGGCCAAGGTTGCCTCCGGGGGCGAACTGTCTCGGATCAGCCTCGCCATTCAGGTAGTGGTCGCCCAGACCTCCACTACCCCCACCCTCGTGTTTGACGAAGTGGACGTGGGTATTGGTGGCGGCACAGCCGAGGTAGTTGGGCGTTTGCTCCGGTCTCTGGGCAGCAACGGTCAGGTACTGTGTGTCACTCATTTGCCCCAGGTGGCAGCTCAGTGCCACCAGCACCTGTTCGTCAGCAAATTCACCGAACAGGACGCAACGTATTCACGCATTGAAACGCTGGATGACCAGGGAAGAATCAGCGAAGTGGCAAGAATGCTGGGCGGCGTAGACATGACAGAGCACACCATTGCCCACGCCAGGGAGATGTTCGTTAAGGGTCAGGCGACCCATCACTGAATCCCCCTCTCGATTCGGAGAGCTGTTGGGGCCGGCGCTTGCTGGCCCCTTTTTTTTGACTTATTTCTTGGAAGAGCCCAAAGGCTTAACGTAGAGGATCAGGCTGTGATCAACAATCTCATAGCCGTGCTCCCTGGCGATCTTCTGCTGGCGCTCTTCGATGATCTCATCCACAAACTCGATCACTTCTCCGGTTTGCGTGCATACCATGTGGTCATGGTGATCATCGCCCGCCATTTCGAAGACGGCGTGGCCACCCTCAAAGTTATGGCGCAACACCAGGCCCGCGGCCTCGAACTGAGTCAGCACCCGGTAGACGGTTGCCAGCCCCACGTCATCTCCCTGATCCAGCAGCTTCTTGTAAACATCCTCAGCACTCAGATGGTGCTCTTCGGCGTTCTCCAGAATATTGAAGATTTTGACTCTCGGGAGAGTAACCTTCAAACCGACCTTTCGTAATTCGGCGTTTTCAGATGACATGTTACTATTCACTCTTTGGTGTGCCTCACGGCTTCCGGTATGATGAAGCCGCCGTTCAACGGACTACCCGTTTCACACCTGCTTGATGCAGGCGATTTCAAGATAGAGGATTTCCCCCGGCGATGCAAAAGCTCACCGCTATCGTTCTTATTAGCATTTTATCCTTGTCCGGTTGCGCATTCCCTGGCGTTTACAAAATCAATGTGCAACAGGGGAACATCGTGACCGAAGACGACCTCAAGAGCCTCTCTCAAGGCATGGCCCGCAGTCAGGTTCATGCGGTTCTCGGGTCGCCGCTGATGCTCAACCCGGTGGACCCCTCGCGCGAGTACTATGTGTACACCTTCCAGCGCCGGGGTGGGGATATCCAGGAGCAGCGCATCATCGTCTATTACGAAGGTGACGAGTTCAGCCATTACGACGCGCGACTGCTGGAAGAAACTCCCGCCTACTGATTGTTCAGGCTTTCTTTTTGGCCCGGTTCAGCCGGGCCTGTTTGGGATCTATCTTCAGCGGCCGGTATAGTTCAACCCGGTCTCCCTCGCGCAGCTCATGGCCCGCGGGGTCTTTAATGACTTTGCCAAACACGCCCATATCCGTTGCGTTCGCGTCAATTTCCGGGAAAATATCCGTTATTCCAGACAGTTTCACGGCCTCGATGGCTGTGGTTCCCTCAGGCACCTCAATCGCCACAATTTGCTGCTTGTCTGGCCGGGCATACGCTACCTCTACCTGCATCAAACTACCCCTCCCCGATAAATCTGGTCTGCCCGGCGGCAAAACGCATCCACCATGGTGTTGGCCGCCTGATTGAATACCGGACCAAAGGTCATTCGGGACAGGGAACCCGAAAACTCAAACTCCAGGGTCAGGATCACCTTGCAGGCCTGCTCGTTGAGCGCCTTGAAATGCCACCGCCCCCGCAGATTTTTCAGCGGACCATCCACCAGGCTCATCTCGATCGCCTCGGGCATCAACAGCTGATTACGTGTGGTCAGGCGATGGCGCACACCGCCCTTGGCAATCTCCAGTGACGCCATGATCTCTGCATCCGTCTGTTCGTGCACCTCTGCCCCGGCGCACCAGGGCAGAAACTCGGGATACCGTGCAATATCATTGACCAGATGGAACATGCGCTCTGCGGAGTGCATGACCAATGCGGTCTTATCAATCTGATGCGCCATGAAAACCGGGATTCCTGCGTTTTTTGCAACAAAAGAGCCTGACTGGCCCGCGAAGGCCAACTACACACTATGATAAAGGATATCGTCCCCGTTGGGGGCGTTTTCCGTCGGCTGGCTTTCTGCGCCCTGACCAGACGCGTTACCTTCTGGCCCCGGGCCCTCACTGTGCGGGCTTACGGGCAAACCGTCACCGTCATCGTTTGCCGTCGCAGGCATCGGTTCTTTTGGCGCGCCATCTTGTGCGCACCAAATGGCGGCGCTGCCGTTATCACACAGGTTTGACAACGAGAATACTGTGTATTGTATGCCAATCCAGGCCACCAGAACCGGCAGAACAAGGCGCATGACCCAATACCAGATCTTGCGAATAGCCACCGGGGTGCTGCCAAGAATCCTTGCGGCATAGCGCCGGGTCAGGCACCAACCGGCAAAGGTGGCAATCAGCAGGGCCACCAGCGGAATCAGTATGCCGCCCGTCGTCAGCTCCAGCCATCGGAAAAGGGTGGCACCGGCAAACCGGTAGTCCGCCCAGAGATTGAAGGAGAATAGCGAACCCAGGCCGGCAGCCCACACGGCAACACCGGCAATAACCGCAGACCACCCCCTGGGTGCGCCAGTCCACTCACGGAACCAGCCCACCACAGGCTCCAACAGCGATATGGCGGTCGCCCACACGATCATGAGCACCAGCAGGAACACCGCCGCAATGATCAACTGACTGTGGGGCAACTGGGCCAGCGTGACCGGCAGGGAGACAAACAACAACCCGAAGCCACGCTCACCATCAAGACTGGCACCATCCAGCGCCACCGAGAACATCATCAGCCCCGCCAGGATGGCCACCAGAGTGTCCATCAACACCACCGCCAGCAATGACCGCTTCAACCGGGTATGTGACGTGCTATAAGCGCCGAAGATCGCCCACACCCCCATCCCAAGGCCAAGGGTATAGAAAGCGTGAAAAAAGGCCGCCTTGACGCTATTGAAACCAACGTCGTCCGGCCGCAACGCCAGGATGTGTTCAATACCCGAATCCAGCCGCCCATGACTGGCCGACAAGGCAAATAACCCCAGCATCAGCAGCAACGCTGCGGGCACCAGAAATCGCAGCGATCGCTCCAACCCCTTCACAACGCCCTGGGCCGATACCCAGACCACGAGAACCAGGAAGAACGCATGCCAGGCCATAAACTCACGGTGCCCACCCGGCCTGGACACCAGGTCCGTCAGGATACCGGTCGCCGCCTCGGGCGTCGCTGCCCTGAAACTGTCTGCTGCCCCAAAGAAGACATAGGCCAGCACGATGCCACCGAACACCGCCGTGAATGACAACACCAGGAACGCGGCAAGCACACTCAAGGGGCCGGCCAGGCGCCACAGCGGCGAACAGCCTGCGTCTTTCACCATGCCGTCCATCGCCAGCACGATGCCATGGCGTGAGTGCCGCCCAAGCACCGCCTCGGTCACCATCAGGGGCAGGGTTACCAGCAGCAGGCAGGCGAGATACAGGAAAATGAACAACCCGCCACCGTGAATACTGGCAAGGTATGGAAACTGCCACAGATTGGCCAGGCCCACGGTTGCGCCCACCGAGGCCCAGAAAAACGTGGATTTTCGGGTAAATGACCCGATGGACGTGTGATACTTGCTCGCCATGGCGATCCCTGACAGTCAAATGCGCCCCATTGTAGCCGAAGGCGGCATCCCGGAACGACTGGATCTACAAGCCCGGCGGTGAAATCGTGACCCGTCTGGCAGTCCTGGGCTACAATGCCCGATTTACCGGCCAACAGTCACCCGGCCGGCACACACATTCTTCCGATCCCGGACAGGATTCATGAGCAAGAAGAAAGCAAACGGACCAACCAGCAACACCATTGCCCTGAACAAGAAGGCAAAGCACGAATATCATATTGAAGAACGCTTTGAGGCCGGCCTTGCCCTGCTGGGCTGGGAAGTGAAATCGCTGCGGGCCGGCAAGGCTCAGCTGGTAGACGCCTACGTACTTCTGAAAAATGGTGAAGCCTGGCTGTTGGGCGCTCATATCACGCCGCTCAACACCGCCTCCACCCATGTGATCGCCGATCCGACCCGTACCCGCAAACTGCTGCTGCACGCGAAGGAAATTGCCAAGATCATCGGCCAGGTCAATCAGGCCGGGCATACCTGCATACCGCTCGCCCTGTACTGGAAAGGCAATAAAGTGAAATGCGAAATTGCCCTGGTGAAAGGCAAGAAGCTGTTTGACAAGCGTGCCACCGAAAAAGAGCGTGACTGGAACCGCCAGAAACAGAGAATCATGCGCGAGGCCAATACCTGAGCCTCGCTCGCACTGTCGCTTTTACCGCCTCTTTCCCGGCCTCGGAATCCCTCCTATACTCAGGTGTTCACACCTGCTCCGACCCCACAGGCAGTACCTGGAGCCCCTGTTAGTTGGCAAACAGCAAAGGGAGAGCTTATGTCATCTGAACGGACGGCAATGACGTCAGTCGACCGATCCTGGCTGCGTATGGACACCCCGGAGAACCCCATGATGATCTCCGCGGTGCTGATGTTCGAGCAACCGATTCCGATCAAACGGCTAAAACGCACACTCGAAGAACGATTTCTGAGATTCAGGCGCTTTCGCCAACGGGTGGTTGAGAAGGGGGACAAATGCTACTGGGAAGACGATCCCAACTTTGATCTCGACAACCACCTGCACCGCATTGCACTGCCAGGACAAGCCAGTAAGAAAGAGCTGCAGGAACTGGCCAGCGACTTCAACAGCACGGCGCTCGACTTTCGCTGGCCACTCTGGCAAATCCACTACATCGATAACTTCAACGGCGGCTGTGCCCTGCTGATCCGCATTCACCACTGCATTGCCGATGGCATTTCACTGGTTCGGGTTCTGCTATCGCTCACCGACCGGACACCAGAACCCAAACTGGAACGCATCGCCAAGAAAGTCGCCATTCCCAAACCCCAGGGCAACGCTGCCACCCGCTTTTTGCACCGCCTGGTGGACAGCAGCCAGGCCGGCTGGCAACAGGCGCAACTGTTCCTGGATTCCGTTCGGCAAGAGCCCAATTACCCCCTGAAACTGGCGCGGACCGCCGGTGGCATCGCCATGGACCTGGCGAAACTCGGGCTGGCCCCTTTTGAGCCAAAAACCAGCCTGAAGAGCCAACTGGTAGGCCGCAAGAAAGTGGCCTGGGCGGAGCCCCTGGCCCTGGATGATGTCAAACACTGCGCCAGGACCCTGGGTGGAACGGTCAACGACGTATTGCTGTGCGCCGCCACCGGCGCCCTGAGCCGGCACTTTACCGAACACAAGCAAACCATACCCGATTGCGGTATTCGCGTTGCGGTGCCGTTCAACCTTCGGCCCCTGGACCAACCCATTGAGTCATTGGGCAATCAGTTTGGCCTGGTTCTGGTATGCCTACCCGTGGAAGTACATGACCCGTTGATGTGCTTCCGCCAGGTGCAGGAAAACATGAATAGGCTCAAACAGTCCTACCAGGCCCAGGTAACCTACAGTCTGTTGGACCTGTTTGGCCGGGGCCCGGATATTCTTGAGCGCCGGGCCCTGGACCTGCTCAGTAATAAGGCCTCTGCAGTACTGACCAACGTGCCCGGCCCGAGGCATCCGGTTTACCTGGCTGGCAGCAAACTGGTGCAACCCATGTTCTGGGTGCCCCAGAGCGGCAACATCGGCATTGGCATGAGCATATTCAGTTACGCCGACACCGTACAGTTCGGCATCACCGTCGACAAGGGCATCCAGGCCGACCCGCAAGCAGTGATGAACTACTTCCGGGACAGCTTCCAGCACCTGTACGACGCGGCCATGTCTCACGCCCATGGCCTGCACATTGCACAGGCCTCGTGAACAGGATAAGTACAAATAGTGACAAACAAGCCTTGAAGTCCGGCAAACCGGACACATATACTGATCATAAGGGGACGACATGGCTTCGACGCTGGTGGCGAACCCTTGGGTGCATGTCGAGATGGCAGCCAATCTCGTTAATCCAAAGCTGCAACGCAATAGTCGCAAACGACGAAAACTACGCACTAGCAGCGTAAGCTGCTAGTCGTCCTGACCGGGTCGCCCGTAGCCCGGAAGCAACATCTCAGGACGTCATCGCTTACGGGATGCTCCTTTATCCAGAGCTCACTGGCTAAAGGCTAAGATTTAAAGAGCTCGCCTCTCGCACCCTGGCCTTCGGGTCGCAAGAGGTTAAATTAATAGAAGGACACTAAACATGTAGATCTCAAGGCCTAGTGCTGGCGGACGCGGGTTCAATTCCCGCCGTCTCCACCAACTTCCAAGAGAAAAGCCCCTGATTTTAGGGGCTTTTTTTATGCCTCTGCTAAGCTATTCCCCTTTAGTGTCCACATTTAGTCCACGGAAGATACGCATGAGCCTCCCTTGGAAACGGTGTAGAATCCCTGGCATCCCTGCCGTCGGTGAGCCCCGGTCTTCCTGACCAATCAGCTCACTGCCAATGTAACGTTACACGTTGTAACGTTTAGTCGTTTTGTCTTAATCCGGGGTGAGACTTTTACTACATTGCCCTTTCTGCGATGCCGGCTAATCCGGTTCGATTCGTTCTGCCTGGGAAGCCGATAACGGCTGTGGCGAGGTTCGCGGCAAGGACTGCAGAGAAGATCTTTAACCAAGACATCATTCACTCCTTTGAAAATGGTTATGTGAAGATTACCCAATGCGGTTGTTAGGTAGCAACACAACATAGGATCAGTCGGTCGATTTACTGATCTAGCCTTAATGGTAAGGATTTGAAGAACTGATATACTGAGGTGACCGGTTAAGGCTCTAGAGCACGTATAATCTTGCTGCAACCGATCAAATTTAGCGGCCAATATAGGGTTATGTCACGATGGCTCGAAACGCAGAAGCTAAAATGCCGTCAGACGAGCAGAAAGCGGCACACGTCAGAAAAACCAGGATGGCCAATTATCATGCCAGCATGCGCCTTGAAGGCTTCTGCGTGAAGGAAGGCCCCAAAGCGTCGAACAAGAAAACATTGATCCGGAAATACAAAAAGCTGGCTATGAAGTGTGCTTGATAAGTATGGCGTCGGTAACGACAGCTACTGCTATAAAAACTCAGATGTTTTAATCAACCTCTTCGACATAAGGGACGGCGAACTGCTACACGAAGCAGAGCGCGAGATCTCGAACGTCAATGCCGATACCATCGAGTTCAGCCCTCCCCCTTATGATTTAGATTACCTCAGATCGATTCATCGGGTGCTTTTCCAGGAGATCTATTCCTGGGCCGGTGAATTACGAACGGTTGATATCTCGAAAGCCGATACGCGTTTCTGCACTGTCCGACGAATTGAGAAAGAATCGGATAAGATCTTCGACTGCCTCAAGAAAGAGGAATACCTCACTTCGCTACCCCGGGATCAGTTGGTCGTAAAGGCCGCAGAGTACTACGGTGACATCAATATGATTCATCCATTCAGAGAGGGTAACGGACGGGCACAAAGGATCTTCTTCGAACACCTCATCGTGAACGCTGGGTTCGACATTTCTTGGAACGGAATTGATCCAGAGAGGTGGATTAAAGCGAACGAAGCGGCCGTGGTTTGTAACTACGCTCCCCTCGCAGAAATTTTTGAAAAGTGCATTGGTGAGCCATTGGCGTTCTAGAATTCAGCGACGCTGAGGTTGGCATTTCTCGCCAAATCTACTGCTATGATTCAACGCCTGAAAGTGTCCACAAAGTGTCAACGCAACTGCGGTTTTGAGTGGTAGGGAAAAGCCCTGTCACCAATTGATACAAACCAGTGAAACCCTGCATCACAGCAAAGCTGCTACTATTGCTACAGATGAATTCCAACTTCTACAGAACAGCTCCTCACCGTAGGGGCTTTTGTGTTTGCAAGGATCCTTTTGTATGTCCAGCAAAGCGAAGCAGTCCCAGAAACTCTTACTGTTCCGCCTTTTCGGATCGCGCCTTTTTGGTCTGGGTACGCTCAAGATTCGGGAAATCCTGCCCTTTCAACGGCTGACCAAGTTGCCCCATAGTCATCACGCGGTTATTGGCACTGCTACGTTCCGGGGTTCAGCGGTTCCTGTTATTGATATGTCGGCTGCGGTTGGTTATCCGGCGCTGACAAAAGAAGAGCAGGCCAAGGGCTCCATCATCGTGACCGACATTCAGCGCCAGGAGATCGGCTTTCTGGTGCGCAGCGTTCAGCAGATTATCGAAACCGACTGGAAGAGTGTGATGCCGCCACCCAAGGCGCTGGGCACCAATGCCTTCATCACGGGCCTGCTGGATGTGGAAGGCGACATCATTCAGCTGCTGGATGTGGAGCTGCTGCTGGCGAAGGTGTACCCGGAGTCTCTGGACGCCGGCGAGGTGGTGCTGTCAGATGTTCAGAGTGAAACCCTGCGGTCCCTGAACATTCTGCTGGTGGATGATTCACAGGTGGCCCGCAAGCAGCTCAGCGATGTGCTGGACAGCAAAGACATTACCTACCATGTGACCACCAACGGTGACGATGCCCTGCAGGTGCTGCTCAGCCAGCACGAACGGGGTACACCGATCGACATCCTGGTCAGCGATATCGAGATGCCAGGGCTGGACGGCTACGAACTGACGTTCAATGTTCGCGACAATAACGCCCTGAAACAACCCTACATTATTCTGCACACGTCCCTGAACAGCGAGATGAGCCTGAGCTATGCCAACCAGGTGGGCGCCAACGAGGCGCTCACCAAGTTTGATGCCGAGGAACTGATGGAGGCAATGCTGAGAGGGGCCGAGCAAGCCAGTTAAGGCCGAATGTCTTCGATGAAGGCTTCGGCGTCGGCCCGCATTTCGGCAAGTTTTTCGTTCAGCTCTTCCTGATACCGGTTGAGCGTTTCCCGGCTGAGCCGGCTGAAGCGCTCAGCGGTTTCCGCAACGGTGCGGCTGGCATTGGCCAGGGCCTCGAGGGTGGGCTCGCTCAATTCATCTGCCTGCCGCCCAAGGTCCCGTGCGGTCTGCTCCATGATAGCCTGGTCGTCGGCGGATTCAGGTTGATCATCCTTGAGTGCCTCGTCAAGCGAACGCTCAAGGGCGCGCATGGATTCCTGCAATCGCCGGGCAAAATCCTCCATTGCGCTCTCAGCCCTTCGGCTCATCTCGTCAGAGTAGGTTTCCAGGTCTCTGGCCAACTGCTCCATTTTGTCTTCAAGCTCGCTGCTTGAAGAGGAAAAGGTCGCACTGAGCCTCTGCCCCAGCCGGCTCAACTCACCCATGATGTTACTGAACGGGGACGGGTTCAGTATGGCCTCCCCTGTGCGCTGATAGTCCACCAGCCACTGGGCCTGCTCCCGCACCAGATAGGTGGTCAGTTCCAGACGTTCTCCGCCGGAGCGTTCTTCCGCCGGTAGGCGGGTAACGATCGTTGCTTCACGCTCATCAATAACAACCCGGCCAAAGGAAGGAACGGCGTTGGCCCAGCTTCGCTGGTAGCCGTCAACGTCACGGGGGTCGTCCAGTGTGGAGAATCTCACCACGTCACCTGCGTCGTTGTCGGCCATGGCCTGCCAAAAAGCCGCTGCCACTTCCTGGGGCGTTTCAGGCTTGCTGCAGCCGGTTATCGCCAGCACAACGAGCGCCATCAAAAATCCATGAACACCAAGACGAATCATTCATCAGCACCTTGCATACAATACTTTCTCGCATCATACACGCGTCACAGCCGACAGGTCAGTTCCGCCAGTTCCTCATCAAACACCCTCCGGTTCTCACTGTAATCCACTGGCACATCCACCAGGTGGACACCGCCCTCGGCCAGGGCGCTTTCCAAGGTAGGGTGAAGGTCCTCTGTCCGGGTTACGCGGTGCCCTTTGGCGCCGTAGGACTGGGCATAGGTGACAAAATCCGGGTTGCGGTAATCCAGGCCATAATCGGCATAGCCTTCCTGGCCCTGCTTCCACTTGATCATGCCATAGGCGCTGTCATTAATGATCAGCACCACCAGGTTAAGTTTTAGGCGGACTGCAGTCTCCAGCTCCTGGCTGTTCATCATGAAGCCGCCGTCACCGCAGATGGCCATCACCTTCAGATGCGGGTACAGCATGGCCGCCATCATCCCGCTGGGCAGGCCTGCTCCCATGGATGCCAGGGCGTTGTCCAACAGCACGGTGTTGTTGTCGTAGGCCGGATAGTTTCGGGCAAACCAGAGCTTGTACATGCCATTATCCAGGGCAATGATGCCGTCGTCGGGCATCACCTGGCGCACATCGTGGACAATCCGCTGGGGAATCACTGGGAACCGGCCATCTTCCGCCCGTTCCTGCAAATGCGCATCCACAGCCTTTTTGACCTCCATCAGACCGGCGAAGTCATGGTTCGCACACTGGCCACAGTGCTCGGCCAGATACTCGACGCTGTTTGCAATATCGCCGACCACTTCATGCTGGGGAAAGTACACTGGGTCGACATCCGCAGCACTGAAATTCACGTGGATGACTTTTTTGCCGCCGGGGGTCATAAAAAATGGCGGCTTTTCTACCACATCGTGGCCCACGTTGATCACCAGGTCAGCCCGGTCTATGGCGCAGTGCACAAAGTCACCGGCAGACAACGCTGCGTTGCCCAGGTATCCGGGGTGGCGTTCGTCGACCACGCCCTTGCCCATCTGGGTGGTGAAGAAGGGAATGCCGGTTACGTTCACCAGGTGCAGCAAGGCCTGGGATACCCGTTTGCGGTTGGCGCCGGCACCGATCATGATCAATGGGTGTCTTGCCTCGCGCAGCATGTCGCAGGCCATTTCCAGGCTCTTCCCGCTGGCCGAGGGCCGGCGGGCGTCACTGGGCTGGAAGATGTGGGTGTCGCGGGCCGGTTGCTCCGCTGCGATGTCCTCGGGTAACTCGAGATGAACGGCCCCTGGGCGCTCTTCAGAGGCAAGACGGAAGGCCTCCCGGACTTTCGCGGGAATGGTATTGGCATTGCTGATTTGCCGGGTGTATTTGGTTAGAGGGCGCATCAGGTCCACCACGTCCAGAATCTGGAACAGGCCCTGTTTCGACGATTTGATCGGCTTCTGCCCGGAGATCATCATCATTGGCATGCCACCCAATTGGGCATAAGCAGCGGCGGTCACCAGGTTCGTGGCGCCTGGGCCAAGTGTGGACAGGCAAACGCCCACCTGCCCGGTAAGCCGCCCGTAGGTGGCCGCCATAAAGCCTGCGGCCTGTTCATGGCGATTGAGCACCAGTTCGATGCTGGAGTTCCTGAGGGCATCCAGAAAGGCCAGGTTTTCCTCACCTGGCACGGCGAAAATGTACTTAACGCCCTCGTTTTCCAGCGCGCGGATGAACAATTCAGCGCCATTACCGACGGGTTGTTGCTCTTTAGCCATGCTCGCCCTCGTGATCAGTGAGTTTCTGGATCAATCGGTTCTCGGTGGTTCCGCTTGCAGGGTATCTGCGGGCACCCGGTCTACTCCCCAACTACGGTACACTCCGTCTATTACACGACCGAGCTCGTCGTCGTTCACTTCGGCAGGCTCACCGCGCTCCAGTGGGTCGTAATGGTAGATGTACAGGCGAGAAGTGAACTGTTCAAACGGCAGCGAAGATTCCCCGAAGCGCTCACCAAAGCCAGAAGTGCTGACCTGCACACCGTCGCCCCAGTTCTGGCCGCTGTCGTTGTTCGGATTGAAGAAATACACTCGCATCTCACTGTCCGGGTCCAGCGCAACCCGGAGAATGGTAATTGCATGCCAGCCAATGAAGCGGGCGGCGCTGTCGGTAACCGCGATACCGGCCGGCTGAGGGTGAATCAATGGCTGGTTGCCGTTGTAGTACGGGTGGTAACTGGCATAGAAGTAGCGGATAAAGCCTTCGAGGTCGGTCAGTTTTCCGGTGGCCACGTCGACGTTGATGGCAAAGCCCCGGCCAGCGGACCAACCATGAAATTCCGGGTTAACCCACTTATGGGGGTCGCCTTCACGGCCTATGCATAGCCGCCCCATTTCGGCGTATATGCGGTCAAGATGCGGCACAACAATCAGAGACACCGGGTCCAGATCCAGAGTCACCTCTGACGCCACGCCCCCCAAGCTCTGGGCGGATGACACCGGCTGCCCCTCAAAGTGCATGACAATCTCATTGTCCCGGGCGGCCCAGGCCACCATCTGCAGCAGGTAGTCCGGATCATTGTAGGCCCACATGGACAATGCCCGGGCAGACTGGCAGGTAGGATTATTACCCTGCCCGACCCCCAACGGCTGGCCCAGCATGTTCAACACGCCCTGAATCAACCAGGCTGAGGGGTTTGGCTGATAGCCATAGGCAAATTGCAAACGCTCGTAGGCTTGTGGGCACAGCGATAGCCGTAACTGGCGCCAGAGCGCCGGTGCCACCGGGGGCTGGTATAGAATGCCTCGCTCAAGCAGCAGTGCCAGGCCATACAACCCCTGGGCGGTCTCAGGAAATGCGGACTCGAGGATCAGGGCGTGCGCCAACTCCCGGTAGCACAGCAGGCAATCGCGGCCAGTGCTGGATAACCCCAGCGCGTCGCTCAGCAATGAATCCTGACCGTCCAGAATATAGCGCACGAAAACCGCGTGGTAAGGCGAAACCAGCCCCGTGTCATGCATGGAGCGCGCAAACCCGGTCGCTTCGTTCTGCAAGGCCGAGTTGTCCATCGTCTCCAGGCGCTGCTGGTAGATCGTGATGCCGGGGTCTTCGCTACAGGCCCGGGTTGGGCCATAGAGACTGGAAATCAGCCGATCCGCCCCCCGGCCTGCGGTTCCCAGATCAGCATTGGGCTCTGCCCGGCAGATGGCAATCTGGGTAATCATCCTGCGCACGTCGCTGACGCGGATCGGCCGCTGCTCGAGTATCCGCCAGATCTCTTCGATCAGGCTGTCGATCACATGCTCATAACCGATGTGTCTGGCCACATATTGAACCAGCGCCTGCGCAATGAGAGCCAGTTTGCCCTGTTCGCGCTCGGCTTCGCCGGTCATTCCAAACAGCAATCCAAGATTGATGGCCAGCACCTGGGTCAGGTAATGATGCGCTTGTTCCGCTGACACGCCCGTATGCTGATAATCTCCCTTGGCCACGGCCAGCAGGCGCAACTCGCTCAGAGCTTCGATAACCACCGTGTCGGCGTTCGGGCTTTGCAGGGAATAGGTGGTCAGCGAAGGTAACAAGATGGAGGGATCGGCCCAGTCAGTGCCTGCGAAAACCCCGGCCTGTTCGAGCTTCCGGGATCGCGCTTCAATGACCTCACAACCACCCGGTTGCAGCAGTACCCGCCGGGCAAGGTCGAACAGCTTCGGGAGCTTGCCGGCCTTTGCAAACGGCCGGCTCTCCTCGAGAGCCACAATGGACTCGTCCAGTTTTTGCACCAGCCTGTCTATATTGACAGTTGGCACCTGGCTGGCCGGTTGGTGATCACTCAAACGAGGTTCCTCAGGGCCTGCATCAAACCCTTTCCGTTAATGCATTCCTTGATTATACATAGAAATCGAGCTCTTCCTGATGTTTGAGCAGATCCCTCAGAACATAGGGATCCTCACCGAAGAAATACACCAGACCCCAGTGGGTACCAAAGGCGGTGCGTTTGGTCACCGTTTCTTCGAGCGGTGGCGTCAATTCGTGGGACTCGAAGTAGTCGTGGCTTTCGGTCTCCTCCGGGATCTCCAGGCGGCTGACCACACGGCGGCGTGGGTATACCCCGAAGCAGCCGGCATAGCCCTTGGCGTCCACCACCTCTTTCGGGAAGAAGGCTTTGATTTCCTCTTCCGTGGTTTTCGGGTCAAAGGCCATGATCAATCCTTGATAGGCATTGAAGCCATAGGCACGCTCAAGCAGTTCGAACACTTTGAAGCCAGGGGGGCGGTAGGCCACTTCGCCAAAGTACATGGTGCCATCACTGGTCACGAAGTATTCCGGGTGGACAAAGCCGAAGTCGATATCGAAGGTTTTGATCAGCTTTTCGATTTCTGCCGTGATCTGTGCCCGGTATTTCTCAAGGTCCGGTGTGGCCGGAACGAACACAGAATAGCCGAGCGTAACGTACTCGGAAATATTAAGAAAACAGATCTTGCCGTTGTGAATCCAGGCTTCTACGGCAAACTCCCAGCCGTCCAGGTGGGACTCCATCAACACCGGAAATTCCTCATCAGGAATGGTGTCGACCTCATCAGGGGTCCGAATAACCCGATGGCCCAGGCAGCCCGCTTTATCAAAGGCCTTGAGGTGGATTGGGTCGTTGGGATCGCCGTCCAGTTTTAGCAAGGTCTGGTTCACCCGTTTCAGGAAACGGACCACATCATCACGGTCGTGGGCTTCTTCGAAAATACCCACTCGTATCCCACCGAGCTGGGCACGCCGCTTCATCAGGGCTTTATCCCGCAACAGCATGGCCTGCCCGAACAATCTCGGGTTATCCAGAAGTACGGAGTTGATAGCGCCAGCCCACTCCACCGTTTCTTCAAACAGGGGGATGGCTACATCAACGCCCATTTTCTGAAGCGTTTGGGCAATTTCAAAGGAACGGTCGTTCAGGCGTTCAAAGTTCCAGGGAACGTATGGAATGTTGTGTTCTGCACAATAGGCTTCTGCCCAGTCTGGCGCCACCACCACGTAACGGCGGTCAAACTTGTCTGCCGCTTCGACGGCATTCAGGCTCCAGCCCAGCAGGGCGACATACCCTTTGTCGGGATTATAGTTCTGTTCAGTCACAGCGCTCTCCTCGTCAGGGTTGGCCTTTCAGCCTGCACCTGTTAGCTGAAAATCGCAACTTTTGGGCAGAGCGACGTCAAACAAAAACGGGCGCCAGAACCAAATCTGGAGCCCGTTAAAGAGACAGCCTGAGTGTATCAATCGGTGCCGATTAACCCAGCTTCAAAGTCGAGAGCGTGCGCTCTCGAACCCGGTTGAGCAGCTGTTCATCGTTCACCAGAGATTGTCCGTAGGAAGGCACCAGCTCCTTCATCCGCTCCTGCCACTGGTCCGTCTTCAACTTCTCCGGGAAGCAACGTTCAATCACGTTCAGCATTGCGTTAGCCGCTGTCGATGCGCCAGGAGACGCGCCCAGCAGGGCCGCCAGCGAACCATCCTTTGCTGCCACGATCTCGGTACCAAACTCCAGCTTGCCGCCCCCTTCCGGGGTTTGCTTGATGATCTGTACCCGCTGGCCAGCCATCTGCAGCTTCCAGTCGTCTTCCCGGGCATCCGGGAAAAAATTGCGCAAAGATTCAACCCGGTCGCCATGGGACTGGAACACCTCACCAATGAGGTAACGCGTCAAATCCATATTGCTTTTGCTCACCGAGAGCATCGGTCTAAGATTGGTGGCGCGAACGGAACCGAACAGATCAAACACCGAACCCTGCTTCAGGAAGCGGGTGGTAAAACCAGCGAACGGTCCGAACAGAAGTGCAGGTTCACCGTTGATGATCCGGGTATCCAGGTGCGGAACGGACATCGGCGGCGCGCCAATGGGCGCTTTACCGTATACCTTGGAATCATGTTGCTCAACAATGTCCGGCTTCTGGCACACCAGCCACTGGCCACTGACCGGGAAGCCGCCGTAACCGCGGGCTTCATCAATGCCGGATTTCTGCAACAGCGGCAGCGCGCCGCCACCGGCACCCAGGAACACAAAGCCGGCCTCCAGTTTGGTCAGCTCGCCGGTCTTCTGGTTCTTCACCCGCAACTTCCAGCGGCCATTGTCCCGCTGATCGATGTAATGCACCGGGCTGCTGAGCATCAACTCAAAGTTGGGCTGGGTTTCCAGCCATTCGACCATGCTGCGGGTAAGGGAACCGAAATCCACATCCGAACCGTGCTTGATACGGGTTGCCGCCACACGCTGCATCGGGTCGCGATGCTTGACCACCAGCGGCATCCACTCGGACAGATCGTCTGGGCTCTCGGTATATTCCATCTCGCGAAACAGATGGTGTTCTTTCAGGCGCTCGTAACGACGCTTTAGGAAAGCGACGTCTTTCTCGCCCCAGACAAAGCTCTGGTGTGGCGTGCGGTTAATAAAAGTAGAAGGCTCCGGCAGAATGCCCTGCTCTACCAGGTACGACCAGAACTGCAGTGACACCTCAAACTGCGCATTGATTTGCAGTGCTCTTGCAATTTCAACGTCGCCATCGTCGGTTTCGGGGGTGTAGTTGAGTTCACAGTAGCCGGCGTGGCCGGTACCTGCGTTATTCCATCCGTCTGTGCTTTCATGGGCAACGTGGTCTAAACGCTCCACCATGACGATATCCAGTGACGGGTCCAGCTGCCTGAGCATCATGCCGAGGGTTGCGCTCATGACGCCCCCACCGACCAGCACTACGTCTGCCTGTCTAACGGCCATTGGTTTTCACCCTAGCTAGTGTTGAGCCTGTTGCCACTCCACGATCAGCGAAAGCGGCCTGTCGGAAGCCAGCGGGGCGCGAGGTAGACGGCGCTGCTGTATGCCTCCGGTCTGAAATTGGGCGCATTATCCCGATTTTTGCCGGAATAATAAATTGCGATTGTCAATCGATGTGTGTCGGGCTAACTATTATGGTTTGCCACGATTTTCGCGCGTTTTGTTAACAATATCAGCGCCACTTTAGTCTGATACCCCTTTCCTGATAGTGCGGATCAGTGCCAGTAACAAAAAGTTCGTTGCCAACAGGGCTGACCTGAATCCACCACTTGCGGTATCTTGTGCGCCACCCGTTCCCCACCGGCAGTCCTGCGTGGGGGCCACTCCATTTTGATTGAGGTCTATTCTATGCTGATGGCGATAGGTGCCATTCTTGCTGGTCTTGTCCTGCTGGTCTGGAGCGCTGACAAATTTGTTGATGGCGCAGCAGCCTCCGCCAAGCATCTGGGCGTACCGTCACTGCTGATCGGCATGGTGATTATCGGCTTCGGCACCTCGGCACCGGAACTGGCGGTATCTGCGATGGCCGCCTCCGATGGCAATCCCGGTCTGGCACTGGGTAACGGCTACGGTTCGAACATCACAAATATTGCCCTTATCGTCGGTTTGACGGCCATCATAGCCCCCATCACCATGCGCTCCCAGGTCATACGCAAGGAATTACCACTGCTGGTGGTATTGACCCTCATCGCTGGGGCCCAATTAATAGATGGTGAACTAACGCGACTGGATGGATGGGTGTTACTGGGCGTTTTTGCAGCGGTGATGGGCTGGTCAATCTACCAGGGCGTCAAGAACAAAGACGACCCATTGGGCAACGCTGCCGATGCCGAATTGATAGAACATCCCATGCCGCTAAAGCACGCCGTCATCTGGCTGATCATCGGGCTGGTTCTGCTTATTGCCAGTTCCAGATTGCTCGTTTGGGGAGCCGTCACCGTGGCCCAGACTCTTGGCGTAAGCGATCTGATCATCGGGCTGACCATTGTGGCCATTGGCACGTCACTACCGGAACTGGCCTCGGCCATCGCAGCGGTGCGCAAGAATGAGCACGATCTGATTCTGGGCAACATCCTTGGTTCGGGCATATTCAACACCCTGGCCGTGGTTGGCCTGGCCGCTGCCATTCAGCCATTATCCGTAGACCCGGAAGTGCTTTACCGGGACTGGACTCTGATGCTGGCACTCACCGTTGGCCTGCTGTTGATGGGCTTCGGCCTGACGGGCTGGCGCAAGCTGGTCTCGCGGGTGGACGGCACAATACTGGTGACAGTGTACTTCGCCTACACTGGCTACCTTTTCTACACCGTGGTGGCCGCCAATACAGGCGGCTAGAAAATACAGAGCCCGGTTACTCGGGCTCTCCGTCACCCAACAGTTGTTCCAGGCTCTGGCGTACATCTGACATGATCTGCGCCAGGTCTTCCTTGCTTTTACCCGCTGTTTCAATGGGCGTTCCGACTCGAACGTCGACCGGCTGACCAAGATTGATTTGCAAGCTCCGAGCCGGTAGCACCTGATGTATACCGCGAATGGCTACCGGCAAAATCACCGCCTCAGTATCCAGTGCCAGGTGAAAACAGCCTTTCTTGAACGGCAACAGTGTGCCGTCGGAGGAGCGGGTGCCCTCCGGAGCCGCCCAGAGCACAATACCGCTTTCCATCATCTGCTTTGCCCGCTCCAGGTCCCGGACGGCGCGGATACGATTAGACCGGTCGATAGAGGGAAACTCCGCTGCCGCCATCGCCTGCCCCAGCAGGGGAATCCGGAAAAGTTCCTTCTTGGCCAGCATCCGGATGGAGCCTGGCAAAGACACAAAACTCACCGGAATATCGTAGTGGCTGGCATGGGTACTCATGATGATGTAGCGACGCCCGTCATTGAAGTCCGGAACCTCGCCCCGCACCGTCAGGCTTGCCCGCACCAGCTTCAGCAGCGCGGCAGACCACTCCCGGCAGTATTTGTCGACAATCGGCCGATTCAAACGACCAAACAACGCCCTCAGTAGCACCAGCGAGGAGTAGATGGCGGTAAGCCCTACCGAGCCCAATACAACAGCGGCACGTCTTAGCAGCGTCGCAGACTCCGTCAGGGGGCTCAAGTTCAATCGTTTCATGCACACGTCCTTTCCGCTATGAGCCGGGCCACGATGGGACCGGTGTAACTGGACCGAATTATAGCGGTTCGACCGCCCTGTGAATAACGGCCAAACGTATTGCTCAATTCTTGACCAGCGACTATAAGTAATAAAGTTATAACCTGCCCATACGGGCAGTACACCGTCCAACGACAATCCCAATAAGGAGACGGAACATGAAACAGCAGCAAGCCCTTGCACGGGGGCCCAACGATCCTGGGCTGGAAAACCCGACACGCCGAAACCTTCTGGTGGGCAGTGCCGGTGCCATGGCGGCGGTCAGTCTGCTGGGCATAACGCCCCTGGCCAAAGCCAGTGAGCCGAAATCACTCCCCGACTACGCCGCCTGGAAGGATCGCACTGCGCTGATCGTTCACAGTGCCAACACCATGGAAACCGAGAGGGGGGCCATTGGCAATGGTGTGATCACCGCCAGCGACCGGTTGTTTGTGCGCAACAACCTTCCAGCGCCACCCTCATCCATCACCGACAATGCCGATGCCTGGGAGGTTCGCATTGAAGGTGTTCGTAATCCGCGCACCCTCACCGTAGGCGAACTCAAAACCATGGGCGTCACCACAGTAGCCTCCGTACTCCAGTGTTCCGGCAACGGGCGTGCCTTCTTCCCACACGGCGCAGGCGGAACACAGTGGAAAACCGGCGCGGCGGGTTGCGTGATGTGGACCGGCGTTCCCCTGAAAAACGTGGTTGAAGAGCTTGGCGGTATGGCCGATGGTGTCCGATACATCACCGGCACAGGCGGCGAATCCCTGCCTGATGGCCTGGACCCCAAGAGCATCATGGTGGAACGTTCGGTACCCACAAGGGCCCTGGACACCGCACTTCTGGCCTGGGAAATGAATGATACGCCGTTGACGCACACCCATGGCGGGCCACTACGGCTGGTGGTGCCCGGGTACTACGGCGTGAACAATGTGAAGTATGTGAAGAACATTGCCTTCACCGAAAACCAGACCGACGCCAAGATCCAGGCCTCAGGCTATCGGGTTCGGGAGGTTGGCAAACCCGGTTCCCCGGATCAGCCCTCCATGTGGGAGATGAACGTCAAATCCTGGGTGACCGCACCCCTGGAAACAGGCCGCAGTGGTCGAAACATGATATACGGCGTGGCGTTCGGCGGTGTGACCGCACTGGAAAAGGTTGAAGTGTCCATAGACGGTGGCAAAAGTTGGAAACAGGCCCGATTCCTGGGGCCTGATCTGGGCCCTTATGCCTGGAGACCATTTGTCATGGCCACTGAACTGACACCGGGGGAGCACCGCATTGTCAGCCGAGCCACTGATGCAGAAGGCAACAGCCAGCCCGAAGGCCGGGTTGATAATGAACGTGGCTATGGCCATAACGGCTGGAGTGACCACGGAGTAACGGTCACCGTCAGTTGAACCATGACAGGGCGAGCGGTGGAGCCCCACTCGCCCTGGCTAAAACGGAAACAACAAGATGCGAAAAACTGCAGTACTCGCAGCCCTGGCCGGACTGAGCCCCTGGGCAATGGCCGACAATACCGACCTGGGTAAGGAAGTCTTCACTCAGACAGCACAACCCTCCTGCACTATCTGCCATGCTCTCGCCGATGCTGGCTCGTCCGGCGCCATCGGCCCGGACCTGGACGAGCTAAAGCCAACCCGGGATCAGATCGTCAACGCAGTGCTTGGCGGCGTGGGTGTCATGCCGGCATTCGAAGATTCACTGTCTTCCGAACAGATTCAGGCACTGGCCGACTACATCCTGTCGGTCACGTCTGACCAGTAAGCCCAAGGGGAAAGCCCCTTGGGCTTCACCCCTGCTCCTTAAACACCATGGCGATGGAGTTCAGGCAATACCGCTGACCGGTGGGCGCCGGGCCGTCCGGGAACACGTGCCCAAGGTGGCTGTCACAGCGCGGGCAGCGGATCTCGGTGCGGCTCATACCCAGGCTGTGGTCTTCAATGTACCGGATATGCTCCGGGGCGAACGGCTGAAAGAAACTGGGCCAGCCGGTTCCGGAATCAAATTTGGCGTCCGAGCTGAACAACGGGAGATCACACAGCCGGCACAGGTAAACCCCGGCTTTCTTGTTATCCAGCAAGGTGCCACAGAACGGGTGCTCGGTGCCGTGATCCAGCAGTACCCGTTTTTCCTCAGCGGTCAATCCCGCTGCCCTTTCCTCAACCTCTGCTTTCGTCAGAGGGGTCAGGTCATAGCCTTTTGCCGATACCGTCATTGGGAAACTCCTCAGGCCCGGTCAGGATCATCGTCACTGAATTCAGGTTTCAGGTGGTCTGGCCAGGTGCTGACCAGCTTGGCCATCTTGGGTGCTGCCACCGCCAGAATGTATGGCTGCCTGGGATTACGAGCCGCAAAATTCTGATGGTATGCCTCCGCAGGGTAGAACGCGGTGAGCGGCTCCAGCCGGGTAACAATCGGATCGGAATACACGCCGGCGGCATCAAGCTGGCGAATGTACGCCTCGGTCACCTGCCTCTGATCATCCGTTTCGTAGAACACCGCTGAGCGATACTGGCTCCCAATATCGTTACCCTGGCGGTTCAGTTGGGTGGGGTCGTGAGCCACCGAAAAGAACACTCTTAGCAACTCGCCAAAGCTGACCTTCGCCGGGTCGTAGTGAACATCCACCACCTCCGCATGGCCGGTGGTCCCGCTGCAGACAGCCTCATAGTTGGCCGCTTCGGCCGCACCACCGGCGTATCCGGATTCCACACGGATGACACCGTCAATCGCCACCAAAACCGCTTCAACACACCAGAAACAACCTCCAGCCAGAACCACCCGGGATTCACCCGCGGGCTCGTGCAGGTCTTTCTCAGGTGCCGGAAACCGGCTACGAGGCACGGTCAGTCCTGGAATGTTGCATGCGTCACTCATCAGGTTGCTCCAGTGGGTTCAGTTTATTCGATTGTGGCGGTTCTGGTTCGGAATTCCAAACGGGGAGTTCACGCTCTTATACGTACGGGTGTTACAAAAAGACCGCTCCGAGCAGCGCACTGGCGGGTGCCAGCAGCCATACCGGCACCCGAACGATGACCAGTGCCAGCCAGAACACCAATGCCAGAGCGAAATAGCCGGCACCGTGAATGGCCGACGTCCAGACCGGGTCGTACAGCGCTGCAAGGAGCAAGCCCACCACCCCGGCGTTGACGCCCGCCAGTGCCGCTCGTGCTTTCTCGTGCTCACGTAACCACTGCCATAACGGTAGACCGGCGAACACCAACAGGGTTCCAGGCAGAAACACCGCAACCACTGCAATCAGAACGCCCGCAATGCCGCCCTCGGCACCCCCGAGAAACGCAGAGAAACTGAACAGTGGCCCCGGCACCGCCTGCGCGACACCGTAGCCAGCCAGGAAGGTATCGGCCGACATATTACCGGAGACCACAAAGCCCTCCTGGAGCCATGGCAACACCACGTGACCGCCGCCAAATACCAGGGCGCCGGCGCGATAAAGCTCCGCACCGATCCAGGCCAGGGATCCCGTTACCTGGGGAACAAAGGACAGTGCCAGCAACACCAAAAACAGCAGAGCAAACATTCCCGGCTTTCGCGATTGCAACGGCACCTGCAAGGATTCTTGCTTATTTTGCGAGGGCAATCCCAATGCCGCTCCTGCAACGGCTGCCAACGCCAGAACCAGTACCTGCATCCACACGGCACCAGCCAACAGCAGAACAACCGCCACCAACATGGCAATGACGATGCGAGGCCGATCAGGGCACAGCGACTGCCCCATCTGCCAGACCGCCTGTGCCACCACCGCCACCACAAAAAGCTTGAGGCCGCTGACCCAGCCACCCTCACCTAGGTCCGGCCAGAGCGTAAGCCCGAAGGCAAACAGCGCCATGACCAGTACCGAGGGCAAGGTAAAACCCACCCAGGCCGCCAAGGCACCGCCATAATGCCCCCGCAGAAAACCGATGGTCAGCCCGACCTGGCTGGACGCGGGGCCCGGTAACAGCTGGCAAAGCGCCACTACCTCACCGTAGGCGCTGTCTGACAGCCACTTCCGGCGCTTGACAAACTCATCATGGAAATACGCCAGGTGAGCTGCCGGGCCACCAAAAGACGTCAGCCCCAGCCGCAGAAAGATCAGGAATACCTGCCAGCTGCCTAATCGCACCGGCTTGTAGGATTCAGTCATTACTCGTTGTCTCTCCTGGATTTGCGGTGCATCAGTAAAACATGAACATTGTGTCTATCCGGTTGCACTACCCCGCTGACCATCCATAATGAGTGAAGGAATCAAACATAAGATTCCGCTCGGCATCAGGACGATTCACATGACCGCAAGGGTTCGCGCACCAGAAGATCAGAACGAACTTCTCCAGTACCGACTCAGCCTTCGGCTTGGCCCGGTGCATGCCCGCCAGCGACTGGGCATCGAACAGGAAGCCGAGGCCCGGGTGTTCGGGCGCGATCGTCGCTCGTTCCACCTTGAGAATGTCGCCAACGCGCCAAGGCTGATTCGGTTTTGCCTGCAAGCCATTGGCTTGTTTGGCCGGGCCCGGGAGAACAGCCGCAAGCTGACCACTGCCCGGAACACTTTTACCCTGCCCGATTTGCCCGAGGCGTTCGAGGGTTTTCGCATCCTGCACCTGACCGACCTTCACGTTGATATGGATGAACAGAACCTGAATGCAGTGATCGATCAGATCACGCCTCTGGACTATGACCTGTGTGTATTGACCGGCGATTACCGGAAGCTCACCTGGGGGCCGATTGACGCAGCCCTTGAGGGCATGGCCCGCCTGCGCCAGGCCATCCGGGGCGATGCCTACGCGGTACTGGGCAACCACGACAGCGTGCGCATGGTACCTGCCCTCGAAGACATGGGCTACCGGCTGCTGATGAACGAAATGGCACCCATTGCCCGCGGAGCAAGCAAGCTCTACCTGTCCGGCGTGGACGATGCCCATTACTACAAGGTTCACAACCTGCACCGGGCCGGCGATGATATTCCTCCCGGCGGCATCAGCCTGCTGCTGAGCCACACGCCCGAGATCTGGCGGGAAGCTGCCCATGCCGGATACGACGTGTTTCTGTGCGGACACACCCACGGCGGGCAACTTTGTCTGCCCGGGGGCGTTCCGGTCACCCTCGACTCCGACTGCCCTCGCCGGCTTGGCCGCGGTTTCTGGCAGGTTAACGGCATGCAAGGCTACACCTCGCCAGGCGCTGGCACATCTGTGCTGAATGTCCGCCTGAACTGCCCGCCGGAGGTTACCTTGCACACCTTGTCCCGGGGGCCGGGATAGCTTACTCAATGGGGCTGTTTGCGGATACCCAGACGATAAAGCACCGGAGAGAACAGCATATTGCTGAGCGCAAACAGCAGCGCCACGGCAACCGCTTCCCACAACGGCAAGGATAACCAGAGCCACGCCATGGCCATGGGTAGCAAGGCCTCGGGCAACTGGTCCAGCCATAATGCCCGGGCACTGGACTCGAGACCCTTCCGGCGTTTGATAAAACTGCTGACAAGGTCCCCCAGCAGGGCTAGCAAACCGAACAACGCGCCAAACAACCAGCCCAGCCCAACCCAGGCCGAAAACAGCAGACAAGACACCGTGCCCGCGACCAACCCTCGCCAGGTCTTGCTGGGGCCTAGCACCGGGCGACCGTCCCGCCAAACCCGACCGCCATCCACAGGCCGGTTGCCGGTCTGATGCAACAGCCTGGCCACGACCACCGGCGAGCCATTGGCCAGAACCAGCATGACAAACAGCTCCAGGGACAGCAGCAAGAATGACTCCTCCGGTCTTGCCCGCTCAGGTCAACCCGCCACGGGTGAGCTTGAGCGGGTCCATCAGTTTTTCCAGGTGTTGACGGCTGAGACCGCTGCGCTCCTCGGCCACATCAATCACCGGCCGACCGGTGCGGTAGGCTTCCTTGGCGATATCCGCCGCCAAGGTGTAGCCAATCTCTGGATTCAACGCCGTCACCAGTACCGGATTACGCCCGACACCGGCATTCAGATTATCGGCGTTCACCGTAAAGCCTTTCATCGCTTTGTCCGCGAGGATAGCGGAGGCCCCGGTTAACAGACCGATCATGTCCAGCAGGTTGCCCCCCACCAGAGGCAGCATCACATTGAGCTGAAAGTTTCCGGACTGGCCGGCAATGGCCACCGCATTGTCCAGCCCCATCACCTGGGCGCCCACCATGGCGACCGACTCCGGAATAACCGGGTTCACCTTGCCCGGCATGATGCTACTGCCAGGCTGCAATGCCGGCAGGCTGATTTCTGCCAGCCCGTGAATCGGGCCGCTGTTCATCCAGCGCAGATCGTTGGCAATTTTGGTGAGCACCACCGCCACACCCCGCAGTTGGCCTGACAGGGCGACAGGCGCATCCACAGCACTTTGACCAACAAACTTGTGCTCCATGGAACGGAACGGGTAGCCAGTGTTGCTGCGCAGGAACTTGATGAACTGACCAGAGAATTCAGACGCCGCATTCACACCGGTGCCCACTGCGGTGCCGCCCTGGGGCACATCCGCCAGTTCATCCATTGCCTGCTCAAGACGTTTCTCAGCCAGGGCCAGCTGCTCCCGCCATGTCCGTAATTCCTGCCCCAGGGTCACCGGCATGGCGTCCATCAGGTGAGTACGACCGGTTTTGACCTGGGCATTCAGTTCCGCTTCCCGCTCGTAAATGACACCCCGAAGGTGCGACAGGGCCGGCAGCAGTTGCTCTTTTACGGCTAAAAGCGAGCTGACGTGGATAGCCGTTGGTATCACATCGTTGGAGCTCTGGCTCATATTAACGTGATCATTAGGGTGGACATCGACACCCTGATTCCGGGCAATGGCCGCAATCACTTCGTTCACATTCATGTTGGTGCTGGTGCCGGAGCCGGTCTGATACCGATCCACCGGAAACTGGTCCGCGTGTTCGCCCTGGATCAGTTGATCACAGGCTTCGGCAATAGCGTCCCGCAAACGGGCATCCAGCAACCCCAAAGACGCGTTGGCCTGGGCTGCCGCCCACTTGATTTGCGCCACCGCCACAATGAACCGGGCCGGCATCGGCTGACCACTGACCGGAAAGTTATCGATGGCCCGTTGGGTTTGCGCGCCCCACAGGGCATTCGCGGGCACCTTCACGTCACCCAGGCTGTCTTTTTCCGTTCTGAACTCACTCATTGCGTCCTCCCTTTTTGCTTGCCAGGCGGGACACTAAGCCCCTCGGTCCTGCGATCTTAGCCTGACATGGTCGCAAATGCCGGTGACTTGCTCAAAATTGAGAATCAGTGTGTGGACGGTGTTGGTGTAGGTGTCATGCAGATGAAATTTGTAACGGCGCTGTTTCTCACCCTGCAGGAAGGCATCGTATTCGCGGACAAGCTCCCGCACGTCGCCGCCCTCATCCTGGCTCCAGGTCGCATTGAATGGGCCAAGCACAGCTCCGCCGGCCAGGCAAACGGTGACTTCATGGTTGGTAAGGGAATGCTCGGTGTGGCTCATGACGGTCTCCTGAATCAAGGACTGGTTCAGGAATAAGTGTAGTCGTAAAGCGCAAGCGCGTGGGGTCAGGTTGACTGCGCGGCAAGACTCGCCAGCAGCGCCCGTAAGCGGTTGGGCTTGACCGGTTTGTTAAGGATGGGCAGGTACTGGGCCCTAAGCAGCGTGCGCACTTCATCACTGCGATCAGCAGTGATGATGGCTGCCGGAACATCATGGTCAAGTGCACGGCGAACGGCGTAGACAGCCTCACAACCGGTTGCGTTATTGTCCAGGTGGAAATCCGCCAGAATCACGTCGGGGAGCAGGCCCTCGCTCAGCATGTCCAGGGCACTGGATTCGCCGTCGGCGGGAAACACCTCACAACCCCAACCTTCGAGCAACGCTGCCATGCTTTCAAGCACCGCCGGCTCGTTGTCGATCACCAACACCGCCAGTCCGTCAAAGTTTCCATGGATGGCACCGCCGGCTGGAGCCTGGCTGCGCGAGGCCTCAATTACCCGGTGCTCAAGCGGGATCGACACCTCAAATCTCGAACCTCGGCCGGGCCGTGAGGTCACCCGGATTCCGTAACCCAGAACCCGTACCATGCGCTCCACAATGGCCAGTCCCAATCCGACGCCCTGGCGACCGCCGGTGCCCTGGGGCAGTAGCTGGTGGAATTCGGTGAAAATATCCTGCAGCTTGTGGGATTCGATCCCCACGCCGGTGTCCCAGATTTCAATGGCCAGCCGATCCCGACGTTGCCTGACAGACAGCATCACGCCGCCCTCACGGGTATAGCGGAAGGCATTACTCAACAGGTTACGGACAATCCGTGCCAGCATTCGGGGGTCGGTCCGAAGTGATACCGATGGCACCCGGAGCCGGAACTGCAATCCGGCATTGGCAGCCACCGCCTCAAACTCTTCGCCCAATCCTTTCAGCATGGCAGCCAGATTGAGACAGGTCAGATCCGGCTTCATGGCCTGCTGGTCAAGTTTGGAAATATCCAACAGATCGGCCAACAAATCCTCGGCACCTTCCAGGGCCCTGTGCACCTGATGCACCATCCGGTTTTCCGCCTCAGGTAACTGGCTGTCCTGCAGGGCCGAAATCATCAGCCTGGCAGCATTCAGGGGTTGCAGCAGGTCATGACTGGCAGCCGCAAGATACTTGTCTTTACTGCGATTGGCTTCTTTGGCAGCGTTCACCGCCACTTTCAACTCCTGCTCAACCTTTTCCCGCTCTTCAATCTGATAACGCAGGTCCACATTGACGTTTTGCAGCGCCTCGGTACGTTCCTCCACGCGTTTTTCCAGTTCGGCATTCAGCTGCTCCAGTTTCTGCCGGGCCTGCACCCGCTCGGTTATGTCGGCAACGAAGGTTTCCACCACTTCCGGCCCAAGATCCGGCCGGCGGAGCATGGTTAGTGCGACATACACCGGGGTCTGGTCTGCTCGCCGAAGACGGGTCTCGCGGGCGCTCAGGCTGCCATGGTCGAGCAGTTCCTGGCGAAGCTGATCGAACTCTGCGGCGCTGCAGAACAGCTGCTCCCTGAGTCGAATCACTTTTTTCTGCAATTGCTCCGGGTTGTCATAGCCGCAGATTCGGGCCATGGCGGGATTGCAGGCCAGAAAACCACCACGCAGGTTGGCCTGGAAGATACCGTGCAGAGCGTTCTCAAACAGCCATTTGTAGCGGTTGCGCTCCTGCTCCAGTTCCTCCAGGCGCTCCTGCAACGCGGGGTAATAGCTTTTTCGGGCAGACTGGCTGCTGAGCCCCAAAAGATCGCCGATGTCGTAACCGGTGCTGGTTGAGTCAGAGGGCTTCTTCATAGACCACCTGAACATCCCGAAGTGACGACTTCCTTGGGTTGGTCAGTATGCAGGGGTCCTTCAATGCATAGCCGGAAAGGTAGGGAATATCAGAGGTGGTGACGCCGAGCTCCTTGAGCCGCGCCTCAAGGCCAACGGTCTTCTTGAGTTCAATAATGCGGGTCATCAACCGTGCCTTGACCTGTGCCCCGTTCAAACCCCGGGTATCAATCGCCATGGCCTCGGCAACCCGGCGGAACCGGTCCTCGGCGGAGGGGAAATTGTAGGCCACCACATGCTCCAGCAGCAGTGCATTGCAGAGGCCGTGGGGCAGATCCAGGAAACCGCCCAGGCTGTGGGACATCGCATGGACAGCCCCCAGAATGGCATTGGAGAAGGCCAGCCCCGCCTGCATGGACGCCAGCATGATCTGCTCTCGCAACACCGGGTTTGACGGGTTTGCCACCAGCGCTTCCAGATTGCCGTTGATCAGTCGTATCGCTTCCAGAGCATGGGTATCGGTCAAAGGCCCGCTGCCGGTAGAAACAAACGCCTCGATGGCGTGCACCAGGGCATCCACCCCGGTACAGGCGGTGAGGTAGGCGTCCATGGTTTCGGTTACTTCCGGGTCGATCAACGAGACATCCGGCACCACCGCTTTGCTGATGATGGAAAACTTGAAGCGCCGGTTGGGGTCCGAAATGATGGCAAACTGCGAGACGTCCGCTGACGTACCGGCGGTGGTGGGAATCAGGATCAGTGGTGGCGAAGGATTACGGATGGTATCCACACCCTCAAATTCCAGGATGCTGCGGCCATGGCTGGCCACAATGCCGATACCCTTGGCGCAATCCATGGGGCTGCCGCCGCCGATCGCCACGATGACATCGCATTCGCTGGCCCGGTAGAGTTCGGCGCCGGCCATCACCTCATCTACTTTGGGATTGGGCGACACCGCTGTAAACGTGGTACAGCGCAACCCCGCCTCAACCAGCAGGGTTTCAACTTCTGCAACCCATCCGGCGGCGACAACACCAGGATCAGACACCAGGAACACATGGCGGGCACCAAAATTACTGGCAAAGTTAGCCACCGACCGGCGGGACCCGGCACCGAAGACAATCTCGGGAGAGACAAACTTGCGCAGCGCGGAAATATCGTAGCTCATGACGCTCAGGGACAACCGTTTTGTTGTTATAGGAATAGTTGAGAGTTTAACTCAGTTTGTGCGCTGGTTCATTGTCCTTTTGGCGTATCTTAGGGTTGTCTGGGACCAGGCTTCCATAAAATCGGTACAGCGATTCGAGCATGTGCGCCTGATTTTCTGCCCTCTGAAACCCGTGGCCTTCATCCTCATACCAGTGCAATTCCACCGGTTGGCCCCGGTCCTGAAGCGCGGCCACCATCCGCCGGGTCTGCTCAGGCACCACGACGGCATCTTTCCCACCCTGAAAAAAAATAGCAGGGCAGCTTATTTGGTCAGCCTGCAGGGCCGGAGTACGTGCCTGCCAGCGGGCACGATTGGACTGCGGATTCCCCAGCAGCCAGTCCAGGTAACCGGATTCAAACCGATGGGTTGCAGCACGAAGCCGCAATGGATCGGTCACGCCAAACAGGCTGCCAACGGCTTTGAAGCGGTCAGTCTGCACCGCCGCCATCAGTGCAGTAAAACCCCCGGAGCTTCGGCCCTGAATGAACACGTTGTCGGCGCAGACCAGCCCTTGTGCCGCCAGGTAATCGGCGCAGCGCACCATGTCCCGTGCATCCGCTTCGCCCCACCGGCCGGCCAGACGAAGGCGGAAATCCCGGCCAGCACCGGTGCTGCCGGTGTAATTCACCTCCGCAACGGCAAAGCCCCGCTGACACCAAAACTGAACCTGGAGGTTGTAGACCGCATAGGCGGCTGACGTTGGCCCACCGTGGGCGATCAGGATGACCGGTGGTGCCGCGGCGGATGCGGATATGGGAGGATATAGAAACCCTTGAACGGGGAGAGTGTCGGGCGCTTCCGCATCCACTACAAAAGCGACGGGCGCCACCGGCGCCATGATTGAGCGATCCGGCACTTGTCCGCCAGCCAGGATAGTTGCCGAGCCGGAGTCCGCACACACCTTCAGAACTGCATCGTGCCGGTCGGCAGCGCGCCCTATGCACACAAGGCCGTCGGCTGACGGACTCAGATCCCGGAAATCCGTCCAGCCCTCAGCCACTCTCTGACATTGGCCGGCCCGTTCCAGCCAAAGCTCACCGATACCCTGACGGTATTGCACTCTGGCCCAACCACCCTCACGCAACGGGCAACTATGCCGCTCTCCCAGTTGCCAGGGCGCGTTGGCATGATCGAGCATGGGCGCCGTGCTTTTCAGCCACTGGTCGCGGCCATCCCGGCGCGTTACCCGCCAGGGCTGCCACCAGCCCTCATGGTCGGATATGACCCACAGATGCTCACCGACAAACTGCGGTTGCTGAACCGAACCAGAAACCGGCGGGGACTGCCCTGACGCACCTGCAACATCACCGCCAGCCGTGACCGTTGCCTGCCAGAGCGTTGACTGCAACCAGGGCATATCCGGCAGTTGCCAGCTGCACCAGGCCACGCGGGAACCGTCCTGGCTGACCGCCGGCGCGCCGTAGAAGTCCAGCCCCTGGTGCAACACCCGGACGTGCCCCGTAGCTTCCAGGGCCATCAACGCCTGCTGTTCATGCCGTTCACGCACCGCCAACACCCGCTCATGTTGCGGGTCTGCCACCAAGCCTCCCCAGGTAGCGTCAACCTCCGGCACCAATAAGGTTCGTCTACCTGTCACTCGGTTGAGCTGCCAGACGCGCTGATCCTCCGTTACCCAGACCACTCGCCCCGGTAGTACCGCATAAGCACCACCACCGTAGCCGTTGAGGCGACTTCGGATACTGCCCGGGCCGGTGTTGACCCGACAGATACCGGAGTGATCGGCTTGCCAGAGGGCAACAGAGCCGGTTTCAGGATGGGAGGCAAGCCAGAAAATGGTGTCGTCGCACACTCTCAGCTGCGCATACTGGGAAAAACCGGCGCAGGCAGCGTGCGCCGAAATCGGCTCAGCCACGGTAGAGTAACTTGGAATTCCGGGCATTGCGGTAGACAAGGTCACCCAGCCCCGCTGTAGCGTGATCCGCAGCGGTGCGGGCGGCCAGAATTCGATCGTGATGGGGCGATTTGGAGCAGACCGGGTCGGCGTTATCGGCATTACCGGTCAGCAGATAAGCCTGGCACCGACAGCCGCCAAAATCCTTGTCTTTTTCATCACAGGATCGACAGGGTTCGGGCATCCAGCTGTCACCACGGTAATGGTTGAAGCCGGGGCTGTGATACCAGATGTCGTTCAGGGACTTGGTTTGCACGTTGGGAAAATCGATGGGTAACAGGCGGGCGCTGTGGCAAGGCAAGGCGGTGCCATCGGGTGCCACGGTCAGGAACAGGTTGCCCCAGCCATTCATGCAGGCCTTCGGGCGCTCCTCGTAGTAGTCCGGGGTTACGAAGATCACCTTCATGGGGCGACCACGAGTACGGAGATCGTGCCGGTAGTCATTTACCTCCTGTTCTGCCTGGACCAGTTGGGCTTTGGAGGGCATCAACCCTTCCCGATTTTTGAATGCCCAGCCATAGTACTGGCAGGTGGCCAACTCCACGTAATCGGCATCCAGGTTTTCACACAGGGCCAGAATGTCGTTCATCTGGTGAATGTTATGGCGGTGGATCACAAAGTTGAGCACCATCGGGTAGCCGGCCGCCTTGACCGCCCGGGCCATGGCCAGCTTCTGTTCGAAGGCTTTGCGGGAACCGGCCACGGCGTTGTTGAGTTCCGGGTCTGAGGCCTGAAAGCTGACCTGAATGTGGTCCAGCCCCGCCTCGGCAAACGCCTGCACTTTTGCTTCAGTCAGCCCGATGCCGGAGGTAATCAGATTGGTGTAATACCCCAGATCCCGGGCCCCGGCAATCAGCTCCGGCAGGTCCTGGCGCACCAGCGGCTCGCCGCCGGAGAAGCCCAGTTGGGCCGCCCCCATGGCTCGCCCCTGGCGCAACACATCCAGCCATTGCTCGGTGGACAGTTCCTGTTGCTGGTTGGCGTAGTCCAGTGGGTTGGAGCAATAGGGGCATTGCAGCGGGCAGCGATAGGTGAGCTCCGCCAGCAACCACAGCGGCGGCCCTACCCGTGCTTCTGCGACCACCGTCATGACCACTCAATCCACTGCTGCTGAACCGCGTCTGCCAGAAACGCTTCCACATCGGCCGCCAGCGGGCCTGCATCCGGGAACTGCTGTTCCAGGGAGTGGATAATTTGGTGTACCGGGCGAACCCCGTCCACTTCCGCCAGGATGGCACCGGCGCTGCCGTTGAGCTTGACCATACCCTCCGGGTACAGCAACACATGGCTTTGTTGCACCGGCTCCCACTGGAACCGGAAACCACGGCGGAGTTTGGGCGTTTTCTCCAAAGTCATGGTAACGCTCCTTACAGGCCCCGATGCCAGACCGGCTGATCGGTGACCGTATGGTATGGCGGTGTCTGGTGAACGTAAGCCATGGTCAGGGCATCCAGCAACGACCAGAGAATGTCCAGCTTGAATTGCAGAATCTCGAACGCCCTTTGTTGCTGAGCCTCGGTGACAAAATGGTCCAGGGTAATGGCCAGGCCGTGCTCCACGTCCCGTCTGGCCTCCGATAGACGTTTACGGAAATAGCGGTAGCCATTCTCTTCAATCCACGGGTAATGCTGTGGCCAGCTGTCGAGCCGCGACTGATGGATTTCCGGCGCAAAAAGCTCGGTCAGTGACGAGCAGGCCGCCTCTTGCCAGGTTGCCCGGCGCGCAAAGTTGAAATAGGCATCCACAGCAAACCGGACACCGGGGAGTACGTGGCGTTCGTCGATCACCTCTTCCCGGCTCAGCCCCACGGCTTCGGCGAGCGTCAACCAGGCCTCGATACCGCCCACATCCCCTTCGTGACCATCGTGGTCCAGAATGCGCTGCAGCCACAACCGCCGAACCCCAGCATCCGGGCAGTTCGACATGATGGCGGCATCCTTCTGTGGAATCCGCACCTGGTAGTAGTATCGGTTGGCGACCCACCCACGGATCTGTTCCGGCGTACACCGGCCGCTGTACATGGCTCGATGATAAGGGTGGTGAATATGGTAGTAGGCGCCTTTATCTCTGAGGGCCCGTTCGAAATCCTGCCGGTTCATGGCGGTGTTGGCTTTGGCGTTCATGGCTGCCCCGTCAATTCAAAATGCATTCCGTCCCGGGCAACTTCGATGCCATGGGCCGTGAGCTCTGCCCGTTCCGGCGAGTCTTCGTCGAGAATCGGATTGGTGTTGTTGATGTGGATCAGCACCTTGCGCCGGGCCGGCATGCTGTCCAGTAACTCGATCATGCCACCGGCGCCGGACTGGGCGAGATGCCCCATGGCCTGACCTGTTTTGGTGCCCACTTCCTGACGGATCATCTCGTCGTCGTGCCACACAGTGCCGTCTACCAGCAACAGGTCTGCCTGGCGCATCCAGCCGCGAATGCGGGCATCAGGTTGTCCCAGGCCAGGCGCATAGAGCACGGTTTGCCCAGTGCGGGTATCGCGAATGAAAAGACCGATGTTGTCACCCGGATGAGGGTTGTCCCGGCGCGGGGAGTATGGCGGAGCATTACTGAGCAACGGAATGGCCGTCAGTTCAAGGGAGGGCGCACAGGGCAGGCTGAACGGCTGCAGCTCGTCGGCCTGGATTTCGCACCAGTTCAGCCCGCCGTTCCAGTGGCTCAGCATATTGAACAACGGAAACCCGCAACTCAGGTCGTCGTGCACCTGTCGGGTACACCACACATCCATAGGCAGCCCCTCACGCAGGGACAGTAGCCCGGTGGTGTGGTCAACCTGGCTATCCATCAAGACAACCGCGGCGATGCCCGTATCCCGGAGCGCCCGCGCCGGCTGCATGGCAGGGAAAGCCGCCAGTTGGGCACGGATATCCGGAGAGGCGTTAAACAGAATCCAGCGTTCGCCATCCTCAGAGATGGCAATCGACGACTGGGTGCGGGCATGGGCTTTCAGCGTTCCGGCGCGAAAGCCGGCGCAATTCCGACAGTTGCAGTTCCATTGGGGAAAACCGCCACCGGCGGCCGACCCCAGAATATGCAGGTGCATCAGAAGATCTCCCGAGCGGGAACGACCAGCCGCAGGGCTGGCCGGCCAGGGCTCACCGGTTGGCGAAGTACATGGTTACTTCAAAACCGATACGCAGGTCTTCATAAGCTGGCTTGGTCCACATGATGCTCACCTCTTGTCGTGATTATTAGTGCGTTGCATGGTGGTGCGAACGGGCGTTTGCCAGATGCACACAATCATCGTAATCACAGACGCTGGCACCCCATATGGTACTTTGGAACTGTTTTCCGCCGGCTGAAAGTAGCAATCGTTTGCCCCCGAGGTTGAATTGAGCCCAACCCCCAGCGGCCTAGCATGGGAGAAGGACAATAATAACTTCAGGAGACCACCATGGCCGGGCGCTTTCTGCTCTCGCTACTGCTTTGTTGTCTGGCTGCAACGCCCTTGCGGGCAGAACTTTCCGACGACACCCGGCAGATCATCCAGGATCTGTTTCCCTCGGCCACCGTTATCGAAGAGCAACTGGCGGATTTCCCGGTGTATCCGGTTTACCAGCTCCAGGAACTGCTGGGTTACGCCTACGTTTCAACAGACTTCAGCAAACTTCCGGGCTTTGCCGGCAAGCCGATTACCATGATGATCGGCCTGGATACACGGGGCCGGTTCACCGGCGTGCGGGTACTGCATCACCACGAGCCGGTATTCCTTCATGGCCTGGGGGAGGAATCACTCTACGAATTTGTCGATCAGTACGAGGGGCGCGCACTGACGGAGCAGATTGTGGTGAGTTCCTCGGGCCGTTCGGGCCGGACTTCCTCCGGCAATGTGGTGTACTTTGATGGCGTCAGCAAGGCCACGGTGTCGGTTCTGATCATCAACGATTCGGTGCTCTCCTCGGCCTTGCAGGTGGCCCGCAACAAGCTCGAGGGCTTCGCCCAGGCTGCACCCACCCGGGCGCGCCAAGACCTGTTCGAACCGCTCACCTGGGAGCAACTGCTGGAGCGGGGTTACGTCACCCGCATCGAGGTCACGGCCGCGGATGTGGAACAGCAATTGGGCCGACCGCTGTCGGACTATCCTGGCAACCTTGAGCCCGATCCTGGCGAGGCTTTCTCGGAACTCTACCTGGCTTATATGAACTCCCCCATGGTCGGTCGCAACCTGCTGGGCGACGATCGATACCAGGCCTTCAGGGAGCGCCTTGGCGACAACGGCAAGGTGATGTTGGTGATGTCTCGGGGCCGTTACCCCCACATTGGCGCGGACTTTGTGCCGGGCAGCACTCCGGACCGGTTTGGTCTGAGCCAGAATCAGCTGTCTGTCGAGATGCGAGACCTGAACTGGCTGGAAACCGGCCAAAGCTTCGCCGCTGCCGGTGTGCCGGAGATGACGGCGGTTAACCTGTTCCGGGTCGGTGGCAACGCCGGTTTTAACCCCGGGGTCGAATCCACACTGACTCTCAATACCGTGTTGGCCCGCAACCACCTGGTGGTGGACACCGCCCGTTTCGAGCTGCCCATTGCCTTCCCGGAGGAACTGTTTGAGACGGTAGACATTGCCGCCGGGCCGGAGCAGTCACGGGCGCCCATGTGGGTCGGGCTTTGGAAGGAGCGCTGGTGGCAAATTACCTTGTTGGTGCTGAGCCTCACGGTGCTAACGATTTTCTTCGCCCGCCAGAAAACCCTGACCCGACACCCGAAGCTGGTTCATCGGTTTCGCTGGGGCTTCCTGTTCTTCACCCTGTTCTTTATCGGCTTCTACGCCCAGAGCCAGTTGTCGGTGGTGAATATCTACACCTTGCTGCTGGCCATCAGGGATGGTTTCAGCCTGAACATGTTCCTGCTGGACCCGGTGATTTTCATTCTCTGGACGTACACGTTCGTCACCCTGTTCATCTGGGGCCGGGGGGTGTTCTGCGGTTGGCTGTGCCCGTTTGGCGTGCTGCAGGAGATGGCCGCCTGGCTGGGCCAGAAACTCCGTTTCCGGCAAATCAAGGTACCGGAGCGCTGGCACCGGAAGCTCATCCTGATCAAATACCCGGTGCTGCTGGCCATCGTTATTGCATCGTTTTATTCGCTGACGCTGGCGGAACAGCTGTCTGAAGTGGAACCCTTCAAAACCAGCATTACATTGTTCTTCGTGCGTTACTGGCCGTTTGTGGTTTACGCCGTGGCCCTGCTGGCGGTGGGCATGTTTATCCACAAATTCTACTGCCGCTATCTGTGCCCACTGGGCGCCGGCCTGGCGGTGCTTGGCAAATTCCGGATCTTCAGCTGGCTGGAGCGGGTTGACCGTTGCGGCCAGCCCTGCCAGCACTGCAAGAATGCCTGTGGCATCAATGCCATTCGCAAGGATGGCCGGATTGATTACGACGAGTGTATCCAGTGCCTGGAGTGCGTGGTGATTCTCCGCGACCAGAATCAGTGCGTGGATGCTATTGTCCGCAACAAGCAGCAACAAAAGCAGGCACGGATTCTGGCCACGGACGCCGCCGGGGCCTGATTCAGCCAGCTACGGGGATAACGATACGGCCGCGGATCTTGCCGTCCATGAGACGGCTGGCCGCATCAATGGCATCATCGAAGGCGACTTCGGTGATCATGCTGTCGAGCAGCTCCGGGGACAGGTCTTCGGCCAGTCGTTTCCACGCGTATAGGCGGTCTGCTTTCGGGGCCATCACACTGTCGATACCACACAGAGTCACGCCACGCAGAATGAAAGGGGCGACGGTGGACGGGAAGTCCATACCAGCAGCCAGACCGCAGGCGGCGACCACACCGTGGTATTTCATGCCGGCACAGACATTGGCCAGCACCTGGCCGCCAGCCACATCCACCGCGCCAGCCCAGGTTTCGCGGGCCAGAGGCTTACCCGGCTCGCTCAGTTCAGCGCGATCCAGTATCTGTTTTGCGCCCAGTGACTTGAGATAGGCTTCCTCTTCCTTCCTGCCGGTCACGGCAGTCACGGAGTAACCCAGCTTGGCCAGAATGGCGACCGCCACACTGCCAACACCACCGGTGGCGCCGGTCACCAGAATGTCGCCAGACTCCGGCTTCACGCCGTGCTTCTCCAGGGCGATGACACACAGCATGGCGGTGTAACCGGCCGTACCAATGGCCATGGCCTGACGAGCCGTGAACGGAGCCTGTAAGGGAATCAGCCAGTCGCCGGACAACCGGGCTTTCTGGGCCAGGCCGCCCCAGTGTTTCTCGCCCACACCCCAGCCGTTCAGGACCACTTCGTCTCCGGCCTTGAAGTCGGGATTGGACGATTCCGTCACCACACCGGCCAGATCGATGCCCGGCACCATCGGATAGGTCTTGGCAATGGGCGCACGACCGGTAATGGCCAGAGCGTCCTTGTAGTTCAGGGTGCTGTATGCCACATCCACCGTCACATCGCCTTCCGGTAACTGCGCTTCGTCTATGGACTTCAGGGACACCTGCTGGTCGCCCCGGCTGCCTTCGATCAGAATACCTTTGAACATATGCCCTCCTCGAATCAGGTGCCAAGGTAAACGCCGGAGCACCGGCACTCAGCCTCAGCCAGAAAACAATTTACGAAGTCGCCCTCACTGTAGCGTAAACGGCTGTAAAAATAGAGGAATAAAAAAGGCCCTGGGAAGGGCCTAAGGAGAGTGTAGAAAGATCCCGCGCTCCGCGAAGGAGCTACCTGACAAATGCCAGGCCAACAATGTGCACCGTCCCTGTGCGGTCACACGAAACGGGGCCCGTGTGGATGGGCCCCAACTGCCACTTGCAGATCAGAAGAACCCGAGCGGGTTGGTGTCATAGCTGGTCAACATACACTTGGTCTGCTGGTAATGCTCCAGCGCCATCTTGTGGGTTTCACGGCCAACACCGGACTTCTTGTAACCACCGAACGCGGCATGGGCCGGGTACGCGTGGTAACAGTTCATCCATACCCGACCGGCCTGAATGTTGCGGCCCATCCGGTAAGCAAGATTAGTGTCGCGGGTCCAGACGCCGGCACCCAGGCCAAACTCGGTGTCGTTGGCGATGGCCAAGGCTTCTTCCTCAGTCTTGAAGGTGGTGACACCCACCACCGGGCCGAAGATTTCTTCCTGGAACACACGCATCTTGTTGTCGCCCTTGAACAGGGTCGGCTGGATGTAGAAGCCGTTGTTGAATTCACCTTCCAGATGCTCACGGTCACCACCGGTCAGCACAACCGCGCCTTCCTGACGGCCAATCTCCATGTACGACATGATCTTGTCGAACTGTTCCTTGGACGCCTGGGCACCCACCTGAACGTCGGTATCCAGCGGGTTGCCACGCTTGATGGCCTTGGTGCGCTCAACCACTTTCTGCATAAATTCTTCGAACATGTCTTCCTGAACCAGCGCCCGTGACGGGCAGGTGCAGACTTCGCCCTGGTTGAAGAACGCCAGCACCAGACCTTCCACGCACTTGTCGATGAACTCCGGCTCAGCCTTCATCACGTCAGAGAAGTAAATGTTCGGTGACTTGCCACCCAGCTCAACGGTAGACGGGATAATGTTTTCAGCCGCGCACTTGAGGATGTGGGAGCCCACCGGGGTGGAGCCAGTAAAGGCGATCTTGGCAATGCGCTTGCTGGTGGCCAGAGCCTGGCCGGCTTCAATACCGTAGCCGTTAACAATGTTGAGCACGCCCGGCGGCAGCAGGTCGCCGATGATTTCCATCAGTACCAGAATGCTGGCAGGGGTCTGCTCGGCGGGCTTCAGCACCGTGCAGTTACCGGCCGCCAGGCACGGGCCCAGCTTCCAGGCCGCCATCAGCAGCGGGAAGTTCCAGGGGATAATCTGGCCAACCACACCCAGCGGCTCGTGGAAATGATAGGCCACGGTGTTGTGGTCGATTTCGCCCATATGGCCTTCCTGGGCACGCAGGCAGCCGGCGAAGTAACGGAAGTGGTCCGCCGCCAGGGGAATATCGGCGTTCAGGGTTTCGCGAACGGCCTTGCCGTTGTCCCAGGTTTCCGCCACCGCGAGCTTCTCGAGATTGGCTTCAATGCGGTCAGCAATTTTCAGCAGGATGTTGGAACGCTCGGTGGGAGACGTCTTGCCCCAGGCCGGCGCTGCTTTGTGGGCGGCGTCCAGCGCCAGCTCGATGTCTTCAGCGGTCGAGCGCGGAATTTCACAGAAAGCTTCGCCAGTGACCGGCGTTATGTTCTCAAAATACTGGCCCTTAACCGGCGCTACCCATTCACCGCCAATGTAGTTCTCATAGCGGGATTTAAAAGAAACAACGGAGCCGTCCTTTCCTGGTTGTGCGTAGATCATGATATCGACCTCTTTGTTGTGTTTGTCGCATGGCAACGCGGCCTTTCGCGTTTACTCATTCAATGTAGACCCCATGCCGGATTCCGTGAATGCGTCGTTGGGGGCGAAAAACTCGTTCCTTGGTAGTAGATGCTTTGAGCAGCTATGCTGAATAAGCAAAAAGGGCTGCCCGGAGGCAGCCCAAAGGTCGATCGACAACTTACTTGGCAGCCACCCGGTCTTTCGGCAGCTTGAAGGTCCAGACCATACCGCCCTGGTTGAAGTCTTTGACCACCCTGGCCACTTCACCGCCCCACAGCGGCACCGCACCACCCCAACCGGAGGCAACGGAGACGAATTGCTCGCCGTCCATTTCCCAGGTTACCGGGGTACCAACCACGCCGGAGCCGGTGTTGAACTTCCAGAGTTCTTTGCCGGTTTTGGCGTCAAAGGCCTTCAGGAAACCTTCCGGTGTGCCGGTGAACACCAGACCGCCAGCGGTCGTCATTACGCCACCCCAGAGCGGAGCCGGGTTATTCTGGCGCCAGACTTCTTTGCCGGTTTTCGGGTCCATGGCCCGCAGAACGCCGATAAAGTCGTCGTTAGCCGGCTTGATGGTGAAACCTGCACCCAGATAGGCAGCGCCTTTCTTGTAGGACACCGGCTCGTTCCAGATGTCCATGGACCACTCGTTGGAGGGCACATAGAACAGTTCGGTATCCGGGCTGTAAGCCATCGGCATCCAGTTCTTGCCGCCCAGGAAGGCCGGGAAGGCGACAACGGTTTCACCCTTCTCCCCATCCAGGTCCGCCGGGTTACCCGGGCGACCGCCTTCTTTCAGGATCGGGCGACCGGTTTTCGGGTCCAGGCCGGTTGCCCAACTGATGGTGTCGACAAACGGGAAACCGCGAATGAACGAGCCATCCTCACGGTTGAGCACGTAGAAGAAACCATTACGGTCCGCCGTGGCAGCAGCTTTGATGGTTTTTCCTTTTTCTTTCAGATCAAAGGAAATCAGCTCATTGACACCATCGTAATCCCAGCCATCATTCGGGGTAGTCTGGAAATGCCACTTGATGCTGCCGTCGTTCGGATCGATCGCAACCCGGGACGCGGAGTACAGGTTATCCCCAGGGCGCAGGTGCGAATTCCAGGGCGCCGGGTTACCAGTACCGAAGAACAGGGTATCGGTTTCCGGATCGTAGGTGCCGCCCAGCCAGGTTGCCGCGCCGCCGGTCTTCCACATGTCACCAGGCCAGGTCTTGCCGGCCTCGCCACCGGAAATACCGTTCTCGATCTTCTTGCCGTCCTTGTAGACATAGCCCATGTGGCCTTCAACCGTCGGGCGGGTCCACACCAGGTCACCGGTGTTGGCGTCGTAGGCTTCTACCTTGCCCACAATACCGAATTCACCACCAGACACGCCGGTAATCAACTTGCCGTTGACCACGATGGGTGCGGCTGTGATGGCGTAGCCCTCCTGATAATCGGCAACCTTTTTAATCCAGACCACCTTACCAGTGTCTTTATTGAGCGCGACCAGCTTGGCATCCAGAGTACCGAAGTAAACCTTGTCACCATAAATGGCAGCGCCCCGGTTGATCACGTCACAGCAGGGCATAATGCCGTCTGGCAGGCGGGCGTCGTACTGCCACAATTCCTGACCTGTCCGGGCGTCTACTGCCCACATGCGGGAGTAGGAACCGGTCACGTACATCACGCCGTCTTTGATCAGCGGCTGCGATTCCTGGCCACGTTGTTTCTCTCCACCGAAGGAGAACGCCCACGCTGGCTGGAGATATTTAACGTTTTTGGTGTTCAGGGTTTTCATAGGGCTGTAGCGCTGACCCTGATAGCCCATGCCGTAGGTAACGACACTGTCGATGCTTTGATGGTCGTTCAGCAGGTCTTGGTCGGTGACCGCGTGGGCCCCGAAGGAAACAGCTAATGCCAGGGCACTGGCCGCAAAGGTCTTGCCGATCGCGATTGATCTCATGGTTGCGTTCTCCAATTCTCTTGTTTTCAGATTCGATGGCGAACCGGGAACTTTTCCCGCCTCTCTACCCATTCTTGTTGGCCTCCGCATTTGCAACAATTAACCCCACGCACAGGTTTTCTCATCACTTGGTAGTAAGACTCCGCCAGAAACGAAAAAGCCCGCACTGGGGCGGGCTGGATTCGGTCCACAAAGGCTACTCGGCTTCTTCCGGCCCGAGAATCGCGTCATAGTATCCAGGGCGGCTAAAGGAGAGCCCATGCCGCTGATACAGCTGGGCCACTTCGCCATTGCGGATCATTCGGTCCACAGCGCCTTCAACGGCGTATCCCAGGGCACGATGGGTGTGCCGTATGGCGATGCCGACATCCCAAACCGGTTTACTGATACCAGGAAAGCCGTTGCTGGCTTTTTTGAAGGGACGGTCCGGATAAGACTTCAGACTGTGTTCCAGCTCCGCGCGCATGCCCATGACGGCGCTTACCTCACCGCTTGCCATCGCCTCGAACGCCTTGGCGACGCTCATGTAGTGATGCACCTGATCACGCATGCGACCGCCAAACGAAGAGGTCATGTAAGTAGCCGGCAGGGTGTCGATCTCCACACCGATCGGGTGGTACTGGAATTTGGCGACGGTATTGATTTCATCCAGCTTGTCGGCATCGAACACAATCTGCCAACGCTCCTGCTGATAAGGCGCCACAAACACCACCTGCTCATTGATCATCTCGCCGGTTGAGTCGCGCATGTACTTGAACACACTGTCGTAGGGCACTCGCATCATGATGTCGGCCACACGTGTTTTGGACAGGTAATGGCCTTTCCAGATGTGGTTGCGAAGATCGTCCCCCAGGTTTTCATCCGGAATGATCCAGTAGGGCCGGAATTCCACACCCAGTGCCTCGGCGATCTGACGACCGAGATCCGCATCCACGCCCCTCACCTCACCATTTTCCTCGTAGGAGTAGGGCGGAAAGTCCTTATACATGCCGACGTTCAGAAAACCCGAATCCTGGATAATATCCAGGGTGCGATCCGGAATGAGCAGGCGCGGCTGTTGGCCATGCGCCACCGCCGCCAGCATCGCAAACACCACAAGCAATACACGAAACGCAGCTTTCATCACTCACCCTCCTGACGAGAAATCGTTTCCAAACCGGATTATTCCGGCTTGGGCAGCGACTCAACGTAGGTGCGAATGGCCCAGATCGCGGTTTGATCCAGATTGTCCTTGAAGGAGGGCATACCGCGGCCGGTGCCGTTGGTGACTCGGCCAATGAAGTATTCGTCGTCCCACTCTTCCAGTTCACGCAGGTCCGGCGTCAGGCCACCAGACATGGCCTCGATACCGTGGCACACAGCGCAGTTACCGGCATAGCCACTGCGACCGATTTTGATGGCTTCTTCGTTGAGTGAGCCGTGTTCGTTGCCCTCACGGAACGGATTTTCAGCTCGTAGCTCCTTGCCCAGGTCAGGCAAGGCACCGGTATCAACCGGTTGCGGTGTCACATCCCCGTGAGACCAGGCGGAGGAAGCGCCAACAGACAAAGTGGCAGCGAGCAGGGTTCGAGTGAAAACGTGTGTCAGCATGGTTAGACCACCTCTTGTTTTGAATCACGATGGCTGGCGCTGTTTTTGTGTGACGTCAACCAGCAGCTTTCCACAAGTATGGTGAGGCCGCGCTAGCGATAGAATGCCACTTTCGCTTTCAGACACTAGTTCCTTAGTAGTAAACGCTGAGAGTCAACGCCAAAGCATGAGTTTCCGCATTGCCCATGGAGAACGCCCGGTTTTTCATGATGATGGCCATACCCTGGGAACTTTTCCCGATTCCTGTTGGTTTCATCCCATTGATCCGATGCTTTTTTCCGTCGCCACAACGTCCCCCTAAGCCAATACTCGTGGCGTCGATGCCTTGAGCAAGACGATGGGTACAACAAAAAACAAGGGGAAAGACAATGAACATCAAGACACGCAAGCGCCCGCTACTACGGGGGATAGGACTGGCTCTGGTACTCGGATCAGCGGTAGGTCTCACCAGTCATGCAAATGCCGGAAACGTAACCTGGGAAGATATCGCCAATGATGCGCAAACAACCGAGAACGTGCTGGGCTATGGCATAGGTCCCAAGGCCCAACGATACAGCCCGATGACCACCATCAACCGGGACAACGTGGAGCGACTGGTTCCGGCCTGGTCATTTTCGTTCGGCGATGAAAAACAACGAGGGCAGGAATCCCAGGCACTGGTTCATGACGGTGTTATCTATGTCACCGGCTCCTACTCTCGCCTGTGGGCCCTGGACGCAAAAACCGGAAAACGGCTATGGGAATACAGTCACCGGCTGCCAGAAGGCATTCGCCCCTGTTGCGATGTGGTCAACCGTGGCGCTGCCATTTTTGGCGATAAAGTCTTCTTCGGTACTCTGGATGCTGGCATTGTTGCCCTGAACAAGGATACCGGTAAGGTCGTCTGGCGAAAAAAATTCGGTGACCATGAAGCCGGCTACACCATGACCGGCGCACCCACGCTCGCGAAGGATCAGAAGACCGGCAAAGTTTTGCTGATTCACGGATCCTCAGGTGATGAATTTGGCGTTGTAGGCAAGCTGTTTGCCCGAGACCCAGATACCGGCGACGAAATCTGGATGCGCCCGTTCGTCGAGGGCCATTATGGCCGTCTCAACGGTAAAAAAAGCACGCCAACCGGTGATCCTCGCGCGCCCAGTTGGCCCGACGACTCCTCCCGTGACACCGGCAAGGTTGAAGCCTGGAGTCATGGCGGCGGAGCCCCCTGGCAAAGCGCCAGCTTCGACGCAGAGACCAACACCATCATCATCGGTGCCGGCAATCCCGCACCCTGGAACACCTGGGCCCGCACATCACCGGGTGGCAATCCTCAGGATTATGACAACCTCTATACGTCAGGACAGGTTGGCGTAGACCCCACAACAGGTGAGGTGAAGTGGTTCTACCAACACACACCGAACGATGCCTGGGATTTTTCCGGTAATAACGAGCTTGTGCTGTTTGAGTACACAGATGACGGGCGTGAGGTAAAAGCCACCGCGCACGCTGACCGCAATGGCTTCTTCTACGTGGTCGACCGCACGAACGGTAAGCTCGAGAAAGCGTTCCCATTTGTTGACAACATTACGTGGGCCAGCCACATCGACCTGGAAACAGGCCGCCCCGTGGAAAGAAAAGGCCAGCGCCCACCACCCGTCCCGAAGGGTGAAACCCGTGGCGAATCCATCGAAGTCTCTCCGCCCTTCCTGGGTGGCAAAAACTGGAATCCTATGGCTTACAGTCAGGACACCGGGCTGTTCTACATACCCGCCAACCACTGGAAAGAAGATTACTGGACCGAAGAAGTTACCTACAAGAAAGGGGCTGCCTATCTGGGACAAGGCTTTCGAATCAAGCGTATGTATGACGACCACGTAGGCATCCTTCGAGCCATGAACCCGCTCACCGGCGAGATCGAATGGGAACACAAAGAGCGGTTGCCACTTTGGGCCGGCGTTCTGACCACCAAAGGCGGCCTTGTGTTCACAGGCACTGGAGACGGCTACCTGAAGGCATTCGATGCCAAGACCGGTGAGGAACTTTGGAAATTCCAGACCGGCTCGGGAATCATCTCTTCGCCGATCACCTGGGAGATAGACGGCGAGCAATACATAGGCATCGCCTCCGGCTACGGCGGTGCAGTTCCGCTTTGGGGCGGCGATATGGCCGAACTGACCAAACCTGTCTCCCAGGGCGGTTCGTTCTGGGTATTCAAGATGCCCTCCTGGGCACAGGCCTCCCGCTAACGTTCCTCCGGACTGGGCCTGGCAGTTCGCCGGGCCCTTTTTTCTGCCTATGATTCAGAGGTGAAATCATGAAACCTGTTATTACCGCCTCATTGTTACTGTTCACCGCATCGGCACTGGCCAGTGACTATATGGCCGATATGGATCAAATCCCCGTCATCAACGGCTGCAAGCTGGAACGCAAAGCTAGTTGCGCCGGCGCTGACCTGCAGGGGGCAGATCTGTCCAATATGGACCTTCACTCAGCCAACTTGCGCGGTGCCAACCTGTCTGGCGCAAATATCAGCCATACCAGCCTCCGAGGTGCCAACCTTGATGGGGCGAATCTCGACAATGTTACCGGCTATCGACTCCAGGCCTACCGGGCCAGCATGAGGGGCGCGTCACTGAAGAATGCCCAGTTACAGGGTATGCAGGGCGAGTATCTGTTCGCCCAGGGAGCAGACTTCAGTGAGGCAGACCTGACCGGAGCCAACTTCGACTTCTCGCGTTTTTCCGGTGCCACTCTGGTGAACGCCACTATGCCCTTCAGCAGCTTCGAGATCTCCTGGATGCCAAAGGCAAATCTGGAGGGCGCCAACCTGAGGGGAGCAAACCTTCAGGAAGCGAAGCTGGGGCTGGCCAACCTGGCTGATGCCGACCTGACCGGAACCCGCATTCACTACGCCACGTTCGAGGGAACCCATATGGAGGGCTGCACAGCCTGCCCCTTTGACTGGTGACCCGGGGCGGGCTCAGACCCGCCTTGCTTCCTCCAGCTGACCATAGCGAACAAGGCCAGCATCCACTGCCAGATGGATCAGCTCCACTGACGAGGCAACCTGAAGCTTGCTCTTCAGGCCCGCCAAGTGGTTAGACACGGTCTTGTTGCTGACGCACAATCGCCCAGCGATACCTGAAACACTCTCACCCCGGGCATACATCAGAAGAACCTCCATTTCCCTTTGGGTCATATCCCTGAGCCGATGGTCTACCGGCCGCTCCTGGTTCATTGCCAGACGGGTCGCAATCGGATGCTCGATGTAGGGCTGGCCAGCAGCGACCCGTTTCACCGCTTCAGCCAACTCCTCCGGGGCGCAGCTTTTTGAGACAAACCCCAAACCACCAATATCCAGAGCCTGCCTGACCATGGGCAGCTCATCGTGCATGGTGAAGAAAAGAATGGCCGCCCCACGCCAGCGCTGGCGCAGTCGGCGCCCAACCTCCAAACCAGAGATATCGGGAAGCCCCATATCGAGCAGCACCACATTTGGCCGCAACCCTCCATAGCAAGCGACCGCATCCTCGCCGTTGTCGACTTCGGTGATCGCCACCGCGGGCAGCATTGAACGCAGGAGATTCGCAATCCCCTGGCGAACGACCTGATGATCATCCACAATCATGAGCTTCACACGATGCTCCCCGGGATTGGGCACAGCCGGGTAAGCGGGACGGCAAGCCGGATTCGGGTGCCCTCGCCCATTCGACTGAAGAACTTTACTTCACCACCCAGGCATCTGGCACGCTCACGCATGGACCGCACACCCAGGCCGGCGTTGTCGGGCAGACAATCGTTTCCGACGCCATCATCACGTACCTCAATGCTCAGTTCCGTGGCGTTAAGGGCTACCGCCAATGTCGCGCAGGACGCATTGGCGTGACGGGATACGTTGTTCAAGGCCTCCTGGAGAAACCGGTACAGGTGTGTCTGCTGCTCACCGGTGAATTCTGGCAGGCGATCGTCCATCGCAAGGCGACACTCCAGGCCACTAAGCTGTTGCCATTGTTCGGTCAGATGCCGGATTGCGCTGCCCAGCCCCAACTGCTCCATCACCAGCGGATGCAAATCCTGGAGCAGGTGACGGAAATGCCTCTGGATGGTCTCACAGTTTTCCGCCAGGTCACTGGCCTGTTTCTTCTGCCGATCATTCAGGCCGGGATCGTAGAGCAGGCTTCGCGCCTGGGCACGAATACCTGTCAGGTATTGCCCTAGGTCGTCGTGGAGTACACGGGCGATATGCTCGCGCTCCCGGTCCTGCAACCGAAGCAGTTCGTTGAGCAGACGACTGACGGTCTGCTGTTCCGACTGAAGCGCCTCGGCCATGGAATTGAAACGGCAAATCAGAGAGTCCAGCTCTTGTTCTTGCTGACGCGGTAGTCGGGAAGTGAGTTGACCCGCCGAGATTGCCCCCATGGCTTCAGAGAGGCTGGCGAGGGTACGCATGCCGCGCCTGACCATAACAAACAGCGCGAGGAAGCACAGGCAGGTACCAATCGCGTAGGCACCGGAAACCAGCAGGAACCCTTCCCAGATTTCCTCAACCTCATCGGCGGGATCAACCTGCCAGCCATTAACCACTGGCCGGTGGAATTCTCTGGCAATCAGTGCTGAGAACCAGGCAGGCACATCCCTGCTTACTCCAGAACCTGTATCACCCGCCGGCGTCAGGTGACGCATGCCGCTAACGACAGATTCCGGGAGACTGTCAGGGCTTTCCAAACTCTGCGCAAGGCCGGCAACACCGTCAAGTTCCCGCTGGACATCATGGCGGGCCTGCTGGATGTAAAACAGCGCTCCGAGCAGATAGATGAGCAGAAAAACCGCCAGCATCAATAGAGATATCTTCCGATATACCGTCATTGTTTTTATCCATTGCGGGTAAACAGCCTGTCCACTCTCATGCTAAACCCGCCAGCTTTAACCGGAATAGTTCTTTAGTACTGGCACTTTCCTACTTTCTGAATATTTCACCGGCATTGCCCCTTCTCTAAGCTGGAATCACAACAACAAACCGGAGAATCCAATGTCTTTGCTTTCCAGGACAGCGGCAGCCACCCTGCTCACCATGCTCAGCGCAGGTCCTCTGTACGCGGAGGCGCTCGACGTTCGCATCGGCTACCTGCAGTGGGTGCCAGACAAAGGCCCCGTGTTATCCAATATCATTCCAGAGCCCGAGGATGCGGGCCTGCGAGGAGCCCAGCTGGGACTGGCTGACAACCAGACCACTGGCCGATTCCTCGGGCAGAACTATGAACTGGAAACTGAATTAACGGGTTCCCATGAGGAAATCCTGGCGGCGTTTGAAACCATGCATGACAAGGGTACCCGGCTGTTTGTCATCAATGCGCCAGCGCAAACCGTCCAGGCCATCATGGGCCGGGCAGGTAACAACACACTGGTCTTCAATGCCGGCGCCAAAGACGATGCGCTTCGCACCGCCGAATGCCACGTTAACCTGCTTCACACCGTGCCCAGCTACGCCATGCTGACCGACTCCCTGGGCCAGTGGCTTAATATGCGGCGCTGGAACGACCTGTTCCTGATTACCGGCCCGACCGAGGAGGACAAGGCCTGGGCCGATGCGTTTCGCCGGTCTGCCAAGCGCTTTGGCCTGAAGATTGTCCAGGACAAGCCCTGGACTTTCGACGCCGACCTGCGCCGCACTGCGGCCAAGGAACTGCCAGCCTTTACCCAGGCCCGCGCCTACGATGCCGTCGTTGTGGCCGATGTGCGCGGTGATTTCGGCGAATACGTTCCGTTCAACACCTGGCTGCCCAGACCCGTGGTCGGCACCCAGGGCATGGTGCCGGTCACCTGGCACCGGGTGGTCGAAGCCTGGGGTGCCGCGCAGCTTCAGAACCGGTTCCGGGCCTTGGCCGAGCGCGACATGAACGGCGACGACTACGCTGCCTGGGCCGCTGTCCGTTCCATCGGTACCGCGGTAACCGACCTGAAGGTGGCCGACGCCAACGAGATTCGCGACTTTCTGTTTACCGACAAGTTCCAGCTTGCCGCCTTCAAGGGGCGCAGCCTGAGCTTCCGGGACTGGAACGGGCAGCTGCGCCAGCCAATCCCGCTGGTCCATCCCAGAAGCCTGGTCGCACAGGCCCCCTTTGACGGCTTTTTGCACCCAAATACCGAAATGGACACCCTCGGGTTCGACAAACCCGAGAGTCGGTGTCGCATCAACGGCTGACCCTGAGCGGCGCCAAACTGAAAACAAGAAGGAGCAACACCATGAAATCATTGTTTAAACACGCTGCTCTAGCGGCCATGATCGGCCTGTCTGGGCCAGCCATGGCCAGCCTGGCTTATGTTTCCAACGAGAAAGACAACACCCTGTCGGTGATCGATACAGAAACCCATCAGGTGATTGACACCATTGAGGTGGGCGCGCGCCCAAGGGGCATTCTGCTGTCCAAGGACTTCACCAAGCTCTATATCTGCGCCAGTGACGACGACACGGTGCAGGTGCTGGACCTGGCCACCCGGAAGATCATCGACACCCTGCCCTCCGGCGAGGACCCAGAGCAGTTCGCCCTGCATCCGAACAACCGGCACCTGTATATCGCCAATGAGGACGATGCCATCGTGACCGTGGTGGATGTACAAACCAAGGATGTGCTGGCGCAGATTGATGTCGGCATCGAGCCGGAAGGCATGGCAGTCAGTCCCGACGGCAAGTGGGCGGTGAACACCAGTGAAACCACCAGCATGTTGCACTGGATCAACACCGAGACTTTTGAAATCGAGAAGAACGTGGTCGTTGGCCAACGCCCCCGCCATGTGGAGTTCAGCAAAGACAGCAAGATTGCCTGGGCCTCAGCCGAAATCGGCGGCACCGTGCACATCTTTGACGTCGACACCATTGAAGAAATCAAACTGATTGATTTCAAGATCCGCGGCGTGCCCCAGGACCGCGTTCAGCCGGTTGGCATTCAGCTGACCTCGGACGGCAAGTACGCCTTTGTGGCCCTGGGGCCGTCCAACCACGTCGCCGTGGTGGATGCTCAGACCTATGAGGTTCTGGACTATCTGCTGGTTGGTTCCAGGGTATGGCAGCTGGCACTGGATAAGGATGAGAAGTTCCTTTACACCACCAACGGTGTCTCTGGCGATGTCTCGGTGATTGATGTGGACCAGCTCAAGGTCATCAAATCCATCAAGGTGGGCCGCTACCCCTGGGGTGTGGTGATCGATCCGACTTCATGACCATTGAAGCCCGGGACATCAGCTTCCGCTACGGAGACAAAGCGGTTCTGAAGGAGGTCAGCTTCGCGCTGACCTCTGGTCGTTTCCATGCACTTCTGGGCCCAAACGGGGCAGGCAAATCCACCCTGTTTGGCTTGCTCACCCGACTACTGGCCTTGCAGCAGGGCGATGTCTTGCTGGGCGGCCGGTCACTCAGAAAACAGCCCGCAGAGGCGATGCGGAAAATCGGCGTGGTGTTTCAGCAGAATGCCCTGGACCTGGACTTGTCCGTTCGCCAGAACCTGCACTACCACGCCGCGCTGCATGGCCTGTCCCGCAAAGAAGCCCGGGCCCGTGGTGACCGTGAGCTGGCCCGGTTTAAGCTACTCGACCGGGCCGACGACGCGGTTCGCCAGCTCAACGGGGGGCACCGGCGGCGGGTGGAAATTGCGCGTGCACTGCTTCATCAACCCTCCCTGTTACTTCTGGACGAGCCCACCGTAGGCCTCGATGTCGCCAGCCGGCGGGCACTCAACGAACACGTTCGGACCCTGTGCGAGGAAGATGGGCTGACCGTACTCTGGGCCACGCACCTGATTGAAGAGGTCCAGGAGCAAGACAACGTGTTGATTCTGCACCAGGGCCGCTTGCTGGCAAACGGCACCGGCCAGGTGATCTGCGAGGAACAAGGTGCGCAGAACCTGGCGGAGACCTTCCACAAACTGACCGGAGCCGGCTGATATGAAAGCCATTGATTACTGGCACTGTTTCCTGGGCATTCAGACCCGGGAGTGGCTCAGGTTCTGGCAACAGCGCACCCGCTTTGCCAGTGCGCTGGTGCGGCCCCTACTCTGGCTGGTGGTATTTGCCGCCGGGTTCCGGGCGGTTCTGGGCATTTCCATTATTCCCCCCTACCAGACCTACATCACCTATGAAACCTATATCGTGCCCGGGCTGTGCGGCATGATTATCCTGTTCAACAGTATGCAGGGGGCCCTGTCGATGGTGTATGACCGGGAACTGGGCAGCATGCGGGTGCTGTTGACGAGCCCCCTGCCCAGGCCGTTTCTGCTGATTACCAAACTGCTGGCCATGGGTTTCGTGTCAGTGGCCCAGGTTTATGTTTTTCTGCTGATCGCATGGCAGGTTGGCGTAGAGCCACCCCGCTGGGGGTATCTGGCAGTTCTGCCGACGTTGATCCTCACCAGCCTGATGCTGGGCGCACTGGGATTGCTGATTGCCACCTGGATAAAACAACTGGAGAACTTCGCGGGGGTGATGAACTTTGTCATCTTCCCTATGTTCTTTATGTCTTCCGCCCTGTATCCGTTGTGGCGCATGAACGAAGCCAGCCCGTGGCTTTACTGGATCTGCCAGTTCAATCCGTTTACCCACGCAGTCGAAGCGATCCGGTTTTCACTCTACCTGGAATGGAATCCTCTGGCCGTCGGAATCACCGCCGGCGTGACCATCGTGCTTTCGCTGTTCGCTACCGCGGGTTTTCGCCCCCAGCGGACGAAAATCCTGGGGAGCAAGCCCGCCTGATCCGGCCGAGCGTCAGGAGCCCACTCTATCCAGCCGCCTCAGCTGCTCCAACAACTCGCGAACGGCTCCCGACTCCACCACCCGGTCGTCCCATTGCAACCTTGCCGGCTTACCATCGAGGTACCAGAGCCGGTTTGCCAGTAACTCTGCATCACCGCTGTCGTGGGTCACACAGATCATGGCCATATCCGGGTTTGCGTCCAGTATGCCGGCAATCAGCTGTTTCAGATCTCCCGCCATAACCGGGTCGAGCGAGGCAAAGGGCTCATCCAGCAGTAACAGGTCCGGCTTGACCGCCAGGCAGCGGGCCAAAGCAGCACGGCGCGTCATCCCCAGTGAAAGCTGATCCGGCAGGTAATGGCCATAACCGGCCAGACCAACCTGTCGCAACAGGTGTTCAGCCTTCTCATCGCTTGCGCCCACCAGCCGGAGGTTGGCTTTCAGGCTTCGCCAGGGCAACAGCCGATGCTCCTGAAACAGGTACCCGACTCGCAGTGTTTCACGACCCACCACCGCGCCGGCCGGCATTGAGTAATCCAGGCCGGCGACGGCATTGATCAGCGTGGTCTTACCGATGCCGGACGGCCCCAGCAAGCAGATGCGGTCACCACGCTTGATGGTGGCAAACACTTCGCCCAGTACGGGCTGTGCATAGTCGCGACCGCGTATTCTCAGCTCAAGCATGGGCCTGCTCCGGCTGTCGCCAGCGATTGGCCCGCCTTTCCACAGGCTGTAACAGCCCCAGTTCAATCAGTTGCACAACGCCGATGAACGCCAGGCTGTAGGCCAGAATGGCTGCAACGTCGAACACCTGGAACGCCAGGTGCAGCTGAAAACCAACGCCACTGGAACGCCCCAGCAGTTCAACCACCAGAACGATTTTCCAGATCAGCGACAGTCCTCCCCGGGTGGCCGCCATCAGATAGGGAAAGAGCTGCGGCACCCAAACCTCACGGAGCCGCTGCCAGCGGGTAAATCCGTACACGGTAGCCATCTGTTCCAGCCGGTAGTCCAGGCTGCGGGCACCTTCTCGCACTGTGACGGCGACGTTCGGGATCTTGTTGATAACAACCGCCATCACTGCCGCCGCCTCCACCAGCCCGAACCAGACATACATCAGTATGATGGTGACCAGCGCAGGCAGGTTCAGAAGCAACACCAGCATGGGATCAAACAGTGCATTGGCGGTGCGCGACCGTCCCATCGCGATACCAATAAACGTGCCCAGCAGCATCGCCAGGGTGAACGCCACCGCGACCCGCGCCAGTGTGGCGCTCAGGTGGAACCAGAGCTGACCACCCCGCGCCTCCTCCATCAGGGTTTCCAGCACCTGCAATGGTCCGGGTAACAACGGGGATTCCAGGTGCCAGGCAAATAGCCCCCAGAACACAATAAACAGGGGCAGTACCAACCAGTAGCTCCAGACCGGCGGGCGACCTGCCTGGCTGCTCACGGCGGGCTCCGGTAGAACAGGGATTCGGGCATCAGAGTCTCGGTATCAGCGCCTGTGAGTACCAGCAGCCGCTGGAGGTCGCCACGGCGTTGTTCGGTCAGCGGCGCCGGGGTACCCGCCACAAAGCCATCCCGCAGGGCTTCGAACACGGCGTCTGTGGACTGTCCCATCAGAGGCCGTAACCGCTGCCAGTGCGATGGTTCCCCGGCCAGCTCGGATTTTGCTTGTTGCAGCGAACGGGCAAAGCGTTCAATCAACCCGGCATGCTGTCGCGCCCATTCCGAAGGAAAGACATAACCCAGTACCGGCAGGTTCGGGTCCAGATCCAGAGCCCTGAGCAGGTCCGCCATCCCGAAAGCCGAACGCCAGCCGCCCTCGCCTTTGAGCCGGGCAGAGAAGTGCCAGTAGGTGACGATGGCATCAACCTGGCCACGCTTTAGCGCCTGGCTCAGTAGTGGCGGGGCGGCAAACTGCACCCGGGCATCTCGAGCCAGATCGATACCCTGTCGCTCTGCCACCTTGGTCAGCAGCACCCAGCCCTTGCTGTCCGGCCCGCCGGCTACGCCGATGCGTTTGCCTGCCAGGCCAGCTACAGAGTGAATCGCCGACGCCTCCAGCACGACGATATCCCCGATCTGGCTTGAGAAGGGCACATACAGGTAGGGGGTGCCGGCTTTGAAGCGCGACTGCGCCCAGAGCAAATCAGCCACCGCGCCATCCACAGAACCACTGGTGACTGCCAGCCGTGACGCCGGCAAATTCGCCACCAGTTTCAGATCAAGCCGATAGCCGTTCTTCTGGTCCAGCTTTCGGTGTTGCAGATGATCCAGCTCCCAGTGGGCGGTACCGAACTGAAGCACGCTGATGTTGAGAACGGGCAAGCCTGCCGGTTCCTGCGAATAGCCGTTGTCCGGTGTTACCAGAAAAACCACGGCAAACACCAGGCTGAGTGCGCGAAAGCCCCGTGAGAACCACCCCTTGAGGCCCGGGTGTACGGCTTGAGTTATTCTTGTGTGATGCGTCATACCATCACGATACGAAGCCCCCAGCCCTTCAAGAATAGTACTTTGGTGCCTGTTTTTTGGTGCGATGGTCGCATTCAACCCAAGGCCAATATGGCGTGTAATGAAATCATCACAATAATAAACAGAAGGTGATCGCACCCATGCGGACACCTTCTGCACAGGAGGCCGCAATGTTAACCGAGCTTGATGCCGCACTCTCGTCGGAAAAACGCTATGATGAATCCGACACCACTCCCGAAGACGACAATAAACAGGCAGAAACATCCATGGAGCCGGCGTACAAGATTCTGATTGCCGACGACCACCCCCTGTTCCGGGAAGCGATCAGCAGTGTGATCGCCTCAGGATTCCAGGGCAGTGAGATTATCGAAACCGATGATCTGGACAGCGCACTGGAAATCACCCGCGAAAACGACGATCTCGACCTCATCCTGCTGGATCTGAACATGCCAGGTATGCACGGCCTGAACGGACTGATCACCCTGCGCAACGAGGCGCCGACCATCCCGGTGGTGATCGTTTCCGCCGAGGAAGACAAACAGGTGGTTCTGCAGGCGATCACTTACGGCGCGGTGGGCTTCATCACCAAATCCTCACCCCGGGCCCAGATGACCGAAGCCATCCAGCAGATCCTGAATGGCAACGTATACCTGCCCTCCGATATCATTCGCACCGGCAAGGAAAGTAACAGCCGCAGAGCCCGGCACGAGGACAACCCCATTTCCCCGGAACTGCTCAACTCCCTGACCCGTCGCCAGTTACTTGTGCTGGAAAGAATGTCCAAAGGCGAGTCCAACAAGCAGATCGCCTACAACCTGAACATTGCAGAAACCACAGTGAAAGCCCACGTTTCGGCCATTCTGAGGAAACTCGGTGTGCACAACCGGGTGCAGGCCATTCTGTCGGCCAGTGATGTGGATTTCAGCCAGTACCTGAAGCGTTGACCAGTCTTGAGGGGCTCAGCCCCTCAAGACATGATTGAGCACCGATCTTAATTTCAGCGGCTTGACCGGCTTGTTCATCAGCAGATACCCCAGCTCGCGGATGTGCTGTTTCAGCTCGTTGGTGTAATTGGCCGTGATCATCAACACCGGCGCCGGCTGACTGCGCCGGCCATTGATCTGGGCAACCGCATCCACACCGTTCTCATCGTTATCCAGATGGTAATCCGCCAGGATCAGGTCCACCGGTGCGCTGGCGATATCCACTTTGGCGTCCAGATCAGGCACAGAGACGGCGGTCACCACCCTGCAATCCCAACCCTCCAACAGGGTTTTCATCCCCTCACAAATGGCCAGATCGTTGTCGATAACCCACACCCTGGCGCCGGACATGCCGTGATCCACTTCGACCTTCTGGATGTCCGTGGTCGCCGCCGGCGAGGGCTGCAACTGCCCCAGCGGCACCTGCACGCTGAACACCGAGCCTTTGCCCTCAGTCGACGCCACAGACACCTCATGCCCAAGCATGCGGGATATCTTGTCGACGATCGCCAGCCCGAGGCCCAGCCCCTTGTCGGCCTGGGAACCGCCGGGGCGAATACGTTTGAATTCCTGGAAGATCTCGGTCAACTTGTCCTCGGGAATACCCGGGCCGGTGTCCCAAACCTGCAGTAACAGGTGATCATGCCGGCGGCGAACACCGAGCAGGATGCGCCCCTGGCCGGTGTAACGGATCGCATTGGTCAGGAAGTTTCTCAGGATTCTGGCCAATAGCTGGGAGTCAGATTGCACCACCGCCGAAGATGGCACGAAATCCAGCCGCAACCCCTCTGCCAAAGCCATCTGACGGAATTCCCGGGCAATGTTGTTGAGCAGATCCCGCAGATCAAAGGCGGTCACGTCCGGTTTTATCACCCCAGCGTCCAGTTTGGAAATGTCCACCAGCGTGCCCAGCAGGTTCTCTACGTCGTCCAGCGAGGTGCTGACCGAGCGCACCAGGCCCTCGGCCCTGGGGCCGAAGCTCTGCTCCTGCAAGGCGCTGGTAAACAGACGGGCAGCATTGAGCGGCTGCAGCAGATCGTGACTAACGGCGGCCAGAAACTTGGTTTTCGACAGATTGGCCCGCTCGGCCTCCAACTTGGCTTCCCTAAGGCGCGCCTCAACCGCTGCGCGCTCCGAGATCTCCTGACGGAGCTGGGCGTTGAGGCCGGTCAGTGCCGCTGTACGCTCCCGTACCCGCTTCTCCAGGTTGTCATAGGCCTGCTCCAGCGCCAGCGCGGTTTTTCGGCGATCGGTAATATCACGAATCAGCACGAAGAAGCCGACCACTTCGCCATTGTCATCGACGTTGGGCACATACGATCTGAGCATGTACCGCTGCTCACCCCGGACACCGGTTTCGTCAAACTCGAATGTCACGCTGTGGCCGTCCATGACCTCCAGAATCTGGGGTAGCAGCCGCTGGTAAAATTCAGGCTCGTGCACCTCGTCCAGGCGCATACCCAGGGGCGACTGCCCGGGCTGGCCATACCAGGCCTGGTAAACCTTGTTGCAGAACTGCACGGTCAGATCAGCGCCCACGTATGCAATCAATGCCGGCACATGGTCTGTCACCACGCGAATCCAACGCTCGCTTTCTTCCAGCGCCTTGATACGGCGCGCCATTTCGCTGTTCTTGACGTCAGTGATGTCGGAATACAGCACCACAAGCCCGCCTTCCCGCGTGGGCCTTTCGGTCATCTGCACCCAGCGGCCGTTGGACAGCAGGAACACCGTGCCCTCGGCATCCTCGTGGCTGTGCTCCTCGACGACCAGCCCGGAGCTCAGCGCTTTCGATTTCACCTTGTCTATCGGGGTGCCCGCTGCCGGCACTGGCACACCGGCATGGCGCCAGTAACTCCGGAAACGGCTGTTGGTCTGAATCAGGCAGTGGTTGTGGTCGAACAGCACGAAACCATCGGCAATGCTTTCAATGGCATCGTTCAGGCGCTGGCGCGAGGTCTCCGCCTCTTCCCGGGCACGCATCAAGGCTTTGTTACTGGCCTTGAGTTCTTCCATGGTCAGGTTCAGGGCTTCCGTGCGCTCACGGACCTGCTCGGCCAGTATCACCGAGTGTTCGAACGCCGCGTAGGGCTCCGGCTTGTGGGCCGAGCCAGACTCCACCCGAACGATCAGCGCATCCCGGATTTCTCGCAGGCGCCGGTTCTCGGCTTCCAGTTCCGCAATACGCTGGTCTTTGGCGGACTCGCCGGAAGATTCGGGGAGATCAGGTGCTGAACTCAGGCTGGCCAATGACCACCCCCGTAAAGGTCTGATTGATGTGCATACCGTTGAATTGCTCCCCGTAGGTGTTAAACCCCACCACACGGTGCGCTTTGAGGAATTCGGAAACCGCGTCACTTTGTCCGGTCAGCTCGGCTTCGAGCCGGCGTAAAAAGCAGTCGCACCCCAGTGTCACCAGCGGTGTGCCGACCACCCGCTCGGAGGCCTCAATCTGGGTTCGTACACTGTCCAGGAGCGAACCCGGCGCCATGGCGGTCATCACAATGCCCGTCTCCACTGCGCAATAGAACGTGAGACTGCGATCCGGATTGACTCTCTGGATAGAGCGAACGAAATAGTTCCCGCCCACTCGAACGCCCAGGGGCCGCAGGGCAAACACCTTGCGGTCCAGTTCATCCAGCGATACGCCCACCGCCCGGGCATAAACCTCGGCTGCCGGCTCCGCGTTCAACTCGTATACCGTCCGGCTTTGCGGGCAAGCCCGGGTAACCACCAGTTTTTCATCCAGCGGTTCCATGTGGTGGGTCGAGAACACCCGGAAATCCAGCGGGGTATTGACCAGCATGACGGTGGCCGCCCCGCAGTGAAATTCCCCATCGTAATAAACGTGGGTATCGGCCAGGCGTTCGTCGTCCCCCGCAGAACCACCAAACTGAGGGATTGTGCCTAAAGCCGCGTTGAGGGTCGCCAGCACCAGCTCTTCCCGGCTGGAAAGCCCGTCCAGTAAGGTAATCGCGAAAGTATTACCCTTGACCGGCGCCAGGTTGGCATCCCGGCAGGTGGTCAGCATCTGGTCAATGACACCCTGGGCGTCCTGCAGGGTGAATCGATCCAACTGCCGAATCAAAGCACAATCGATGGCGAAGTAACGGGCATCAAACCCGATGGCGCTGATGCAGCCCCGGTCGTATCCCTGCTCGGTAATCTCACCGGCCGAGGTGCAACCGTAGACACGCACACCAGAGAAGGCTTTCTGCAGAGCAGGGCCCAATTTCTGCAGGTCATATTCAACAGAGCAGAAGAACAGCACGCAACCCAGGTTGTCGTGCAAAAGCCGCTTGGCAAGCTCTGCGGCGGCCAGCTCGGGCTTGCGGACGCTGGAACTGGCGACTCGCACTGCGGGTAACTGACTGACTGGCTTCATCGGTAGCCTGCTCGGAATACGGGAATCTGATACCGATTCTACGCCTCCTGAACCACCAGCCAATGCGACTTCAGTGCACTTTGTCGGCGCGCCAAATCTTCCGTAAGCCATTGATTATATTCCCCTTGAATCAATGTCCGGTGACGCAGCCAGGTTTTGGCAAGAGCAAACCGGCACTTTAGTCTGAGACGGCCATCGCAGGCGCACCGGCTTCCTGCCGGCTACCTGCAAGGCCATAGACAGGAGCGAAGCTCCTCAGAACATCACAACGGCACCCAATGCCAGAGTGTTGGCGTCTGCGGTTTTCACACCTGTAGACTTGGTTTCCTGCTCGAACATGTTGTATTCGGCCACCAGCTTGAAGTTACTGTTAACGTCGTGGAACACGGCCACCGACATATTCTCGGTCTCGAAATTGCCCTGATCGGAATCGGTTTCACCGTAAGACAGCACAAAGCGGTTCGCCCCCAGGGTGTAGGAAGCCTGAACCAGGTAGCCATCGGCGTCTTCTTCAGAGGCCAGAGCCCCATCAGTAATCAGAACGGGCGCGTCGCCTTTGGAAGTGAAGCCTGAAGCCGTCAGGGACAGACCCGCCACAGCCGCTTTCACACCATACCCAACACCCCGACTATCGATCTTGGTAGTGGCGTTTTCGGAGCTCTGATGACGACCGTTCACCCACCCCGTCAGGGCCACGCCGTTCAGGTCAGCGCTGTAGGTGACTTCCGCCTCAAAACGCGGGGCGGACTGCTCAGACTGGGCGCCCGGAGTGGTGTTGGCAGGCTCAAAGATACCCGCCGCAACGTTCAGGCCACCCATGTCCGGTGTGCGATAGGTGATCTGGGCTGACGGATTTGGGTAAGGGTAGCCAGTGCGGATATTGCCGAAAGACACGCCTGTGGCTGCACCCGGAGAACCAAAACCCATCAGGATCTCATCCAGGAATATATTGGAACGGGCGTACAGGCCAAAGTCTTTACCAATCAGGACCTGACCAAAACTGCCATCCACCGTTGCGTACAGTTGACGCACATCGATTGCGGTGTCGGTCGGCGACTGCAGGCTGTCGTTGATGGTGCTCCAGAACGATGAACGGCCACCCAGTGTCAGGTCGCCCATCTCCTTACTGAAATTGAAGCCGATGGTGTTCGGCAAAAAACCCATCTTGACGTCGGAATTGCGCACGTCAGCGACTTTGTCATCACGGTTCACGTAAAACGCATTGAAGTAGCCATCCACCGAAAAGCTGGTGCCGTCCTCATTGTACAGTTCAATGGCCGCATTGGCTCCGGCACTGGCTCCCATGGCCGCCATCATGGCAATGGCCAACCCTGACTTTCTGAAGTTGTTGTTTTTCATACATCCCCCGGTTGTTTTTTGGAAATCTGGGATAAGAGGACCGGTTATCCGATCGCTCCAGGCGAGGTCTGACGCCTGATTTCCATGGTCGGTGATGCAACAACAGGGGGGAATGCTTCCAGCGAGCAGGTTTTCTGCTCATTTGGGAGGCACTTGAAATGAAACTTTGGAAGTACGACTACGTGGAAAGACCACCCGGGAACTGGTCCAGTTCAGACAAGCAGTCATCAAGAAACTCATGAGGGTTGGCCAAAATGGCCTCGTCTGCCACGACACCAAACTGCACCTGACCGGCGTAGCTGACGATACTCACACCCAGCCCGATATCGCCGGCCTGAGGCACCCAGAACATCTGTTCGGTGATGGCGCAACCGGCGAGGTACCGGGTCTCCGGCGTGCCAGGTACATTGGAAACCACCGCCGAGGCCTTGCGGAAAAACAGATCAGCCAAAGGTTTGCGCCCCACCTCCGGCAACAGCGCTGCGCTGGCCGTCAGCCCCCAGGCGATCCCCGGCTGCCAGCTCTTCTTGAGCTTGCGGGTTTCATGCTTGATGCGGAACAGCCGCTCCAGAGCACTGGCACCATCCACCGGCATGGGCACGAACACCGTGCCAAAGCAGTTGCCGGGCTCGCCGTCCTCCGGCCGAACCCCCTCCGGCATCCGGGACCGGATATCCACCGGCACCGCCGCATGCATGACCGCATCGTCCAACTGTTCTGGTGACATCCCCAGGCGTGGGCGCACAGCAGCCGCCACACAGGCCAGTAACACATCGTTGATCGTAGTATGGGTGGCCGATGCGACTGCACGAAAACGGTCAAGCGCCACCGGTTCAGACCACCGACAGCTGCGCCTGCCCAGCAATGGCCGCCGAAGCTCCGAGGGCGTATCGGCCGGTTCCACCAGAAACTCGCTGAGCTCATGCACCATCCGGGCACTGGCCTCCAGAGCCCGCCCGGCGTGCCCCGCCCCTTTGGTGGGACCATCATCCGGTATCGCGCCGGAAACCTGGCCTGCCTGGGCAGCCATATTCCCCAACCATTGCCTGGCGTAGGTTGTCCACCGTTCCAGCTGCGGCAACTCGGCGGCGCCATAGATGGCCGGGTACTGCCGGGGCGATGGCGGGCAAAGTGTTGAGAAAATGCCCAGCAGGGACAGGCCGTCGGCGTAACAATGATGCAGGCGCAGCAGCAAGGCCGCACCACCCTGGGCGTTGGGCGCCAGCCAGAACTTCCAGCCCGGGCGATACCGCGGCAGCGGCTCGTTCAGCCGCGCCGACACCCAGTCCTGCAACTGATGCTGATCAAACCGATCTATCACCACATCAAGGTGATGGGAAACGGAAAAGGTGGGGTCTTTCTGCCAGTACCAGGCCGGCGCCTTCCAGACCGGGCGACAGAGAAAACGCTCCCAGGCAGTCCAGTACACATCCAGAAATTCCCGGAACCGGCCGGCCGTCAGGCCGTCAACCCGGAGCATGATGGTGATGGTCATGGGGTTTTCCGGCCGTTCCAAAGCCAGCCAGGCCGAATCCGAAGGCAGCATGAGATGCGATTGCTCCTGGTTCAAACCTGATAGTCCCCGATGAATAACGTGCCCGATAAGTAAAAAGCCAATCCCGCATTGTGCCAGAGTCCTTTACGGGGCTCCATCACCGTGCGTCGCCCACGGCGTTACAAAAAATTACCTGCAAGTAACCCTTCGGCTCTATACTGGTTATATGTAATGATGCAATGGTTATAGAGAAGGACCACGATGCTGCGCGATTGGCTACAGATCTCCGAAAATCTCGGCGGTAGTGCCACTAACTCGCCCAGCCAAACGCGGTACAAATGAAAGACCGGCACAACCAAAACCAATAACAGTCCATTGCAATGCCGGGGGAGATGAATCATGAAAGCCAGTCATGTTCGCAAACTGATCAAGCCTATCGAGAGCGCCTATTCAGAGATGTTCTCAGGCCGGGTTTACCGTGTTGGTAAAGGCGCCGTATCGGTGCGTAATCATAGCGGCGCTGCGGAACATACCGTCATCGGTGTGCACGGCTTTCTGGAGAATCACTGCTACTTTACCCAGGCGTACGATGGTCCAACCACCGAACTGATTCTTCTCACCTGCAGCAATTACCATATTCCAGTAAACGGTGTAACGCCGGAGAACCCGGGCTGGGAAGTGCCCATAAAGCACCTGGAAGGTACCATTGAGTATGATGCCTGCATTCTGAACCAGGCACTGCAAAACCTGCCCAGCACCCGCAATATCCGGATCCACGGCCACTCCAGGGGTGGTGCGGTGATTCTTGAAGCCATCAAGCAGTGGCCAGAGCTGTACGAAGATGTCGAAATTGTGCTGGAAGCGCCAGTGCTGCCCCAGGGCAAATTGCACGCCCTGGTGACCACGCTGCTGGAGCCGGTCAGCCACGGCATGTGGCCCTGGCTGATCCGTCTGATCAACAGCGCGCCGCAATCCGCCTACGGCCAGACATTCTTTGGCAAGATGAACCCGAGAAAACGGCAGCTGCTGAACAAATTGTTCTATGCCACCAAGGATCATCTGACCATCGTGCGCAACATTGAAAACATCATGGAGTGGATGGTCCGCACAGACACCTCGGTGTACCAGCATGTGCGCCATGGCACGTTCCTGATACCTGCAACGGATCGCATCCTGGATCGCAATGCCATGCTGGCCAGTGCCCGTACCAGCCCGACCAACATGCGCATCATCGAAACCGAAGCCCCCAGCCACTTCATCACGCTGGACAGCAAGGAATGGGTACCCGGCCTGGAAACTCTGCCTATTGCCGCCGAGGGCTGAACCTGAACAGGTGCAGCCCGGTTTCCGCTTCGCTAAACTGAGCGCCTTTTTCTGAGGCCATGCCTCTTGTCGCCGGTTTTATTGGAGCCCCTGCATGTATCGTGAGCGCCTGGTCACAACGGACGTGAATTCAGAAAACGCCCACCGGCTTAAACGCCTGCTACTGGAATACCACGACTTTCGCCAGCTCAAGTCAACCCACCCCTTGCTGGAAGACACCCGCCGCATCGCCGACTGGCAAGCGGAACGGCTAAAAGCCACGCACCAGGACCTTTACCAGAACCCCGGCTACCACACCGGCCTGGAATTCTTGCTGACAGACCTTTACGCCCCTGCCGGCATGACCCAACGGGACGATAACATCGACCGGGTCTTCCCGAAGATGGTGAAGTGGCTACCAGACCACCTCTTGGGCACCTTTGCCGGGCTGGTTGAACTGAATCTGGTCACCCAAAGCCTGGATCTAGAGCTGGCACAATGGTTTGACCGACACAACCTGAGTACCGCCTCAATCACCACCAGCGACTATTGCGACGCTTATCGGGCCAGCGGCCAGTTGAGCATCCGCAGCCGGCAACTGGAACTGGTGGCCGACACTGGCCAGCAGTTGGACCGCTACGTGCGCAACCGCACCCTGGGCTGGCTGCTGTCGATGAGCCGGGGGCCGGCGGAAATGGCCGAGCTGGGCGATCTGCACAGTTTCCTGCACCGGGGCTACAGCGCATTCCGGAAGATGGAGGATGTCGACGTACTGATTGAACGGCTGATCGGTCGGGAAAGACAGGTGATGGAGAACATTCTGGCCGGCCACCCGGAACCCTTTTCGGTACCGGGCAACCTTTAACCAGGCTCAGGCCGTGAGAATCTGGTCCAGTTGCGAGTGAATTTCCTGCTCGATACGGGATTTGAACGGGCGCAGCATCAGCCCCAGTTCCAGGCGGATGTGCAGATCACTGTCAGAGAGGTCCAGGTGGCCTTTCACCCCACTGCGCTTGAACGTGAGCAGGTCGCCCTCCCACTGGTAATTGACATCGAACTGCTTCGACAGGTCCTTGGCCAGGGTTTCCGCCGCTTCACGGGCGTGGGCTTTGTCCAGGGAGTGGGCGCGATGAATATCAATGACAGACATGGATCATGTTTTCTCGGTTGTTTGGAGACAGATTTACAGTGTAAGTCGGCAATAAACTTGTAGCCAACCCCTCAAAGGTTAGAATACCAACCTGAGATTCTGACAGGACCAACACCCATGAGCGAGCAGCAAACACCGGGCACCCCCGGCAACGGCCAGGACGACGTAACCCACTTCGGGTTCCGCAATGTACCCAAGAGCCAGAAAGCCAGCCAGGTGGCCGAGGTTTTCCACAGCGTGGCCGGCAAATACGACCTCATGAACGATTTGATGTCGATGGGCATTCACCGGCTGTGGAAGCGCTTCACCATTGAGCTCAGCGGTGTTCGCCAGGGCCATCAGGTACTGGATATTGCCGGTGGCACCGGCGATCTGACCATGAAATTTTCTGACCTGGTCGGCCCCACCGGCAAGGTGGTGCTGGCCGACATCAATGCCTCCATGCTGCAGGTGGGCCGCAGCCGGCTGACAGACCGGGGCTACGCAGGCAACATCGAGTATGTGCAGGCCGATGCCGAGCACCTGCCGTTCCCGGACAACAGCTTTCAGGCCGTGTCCATCGCCTTTGGCCTGCGCAACGTCACCGACAAGGATCAAGCCCTGCGGGACATGGCCCGGGTACTGAAGCCCGGCGGCAAGCTGATGGTGCTGGAATTCTCCAAGCCTACCAATCCGCTGCTGAGCAAAGCCTACGACACCTATTCCTTTACCGCCCTGCCGTTGATGGGCCAGCTGATTGCCGGCGACAGTGAAAGCTACAAGTACCTGGCCGAGTCCATCCGCATGCACCCGGACCAGGACACCCTGAAAGGTATGATGGAACAGGCCGGTCTGGTGAACTGCAAGTACTACAACATGACCGGCGGCATTGTCGCCCTGCACGTGGGAATCAAACCCTGATGTTCCCCGGCCCGACCCTTTTGTCCGCTGCCAGCGCCATTGTAGAGATCGCGCTGAACCGGGCATTGGAGCTGGACACAGCGGGCCGGCAGGCCTTGCTGGACGCCCTGACCGGGCCGGCACAATTCAACATCAGCGCACCGGTCCCGTTAACCTGGACCCTGGAGCGTGTGGGCGAACGGGTTCAGGTGCGCAGTCAGCCCGCCGATGCCCCCGAGTTGGTCATTACCGGCCGCCCCATGGCCTTTGTTGCCCTCGCCCTCGGCGATGATCAGGTGTTTGCGGACAATCGGCTGGGCGTGCAGGGCAATACCGCCCTGGCCCACCAACTGCAACGTGCCCTGAACCAGCTGGAACCGGACTGGGAAGCAGCCATGGCCCGACATCTTGGCGACCTTCCGGCACATTTTCTGGGCAAGCGCATCCGCAGTGCTGTGCAGTGGAGCCGGCATGCTGCGAATGCCATGAACGCCAATCTGGAAGAGTACCTGCACGAAGAGAGCCGGGCCCTGCCCGGCCGCAGAGAGCTGGAGGCCACCTTCCAGGACATTGACCAGCTCAACCTGCGTACTGAACGCCTGGAAGCCCGGCTGACACAGCTGGAGAGTTCCGGTAGCGACAACGATACGGAGACCTTGTGACCCGCCTGCAACGCCTGTTCCGAATTGCCTGGGTATTCTGCCGCTACCGGCTGGACACGTTTCTGCCCCTGGCGGAACTGCCCACGCCGCTGAAGATCTTCTTCCTGCTGGCGCCCTGGCACCTGTTCCCCCAGCCGAAACTGAGCCGGGGCGACCGGCTGCGACTGGCGCTGGAAGAACTCGGCCCGGTGTTCGTCAAATTTGGCCAGATTCTCTCCACCCGGCGGGACCTGCTGCCCGACGACATGGCCGAATCCCTGAAACAACTGCAGGATCGGGTGCCGCCGTTCCCCAGCGACCAGGCCCGGGGCATTATCGAGAAATCCCTCGGTGCACCGGTATCGGAGCTGTTCGCCGAGTTCAGCCCGGACCCGATGGCCTCGGCCTCCGTGGCCCAGGTACACGCCGCCACTCTGCCCAATGGCCAGAGAGTGGTGGTCAAGGTGCTGCGGCCGGGTATCGACAAGGTGATCCGCCAGGACCTTGGCCTGATGTACCTGATGGCCGGCCTGCTGGAAAAATACTGGTCTGAAGGCAAACGGCTGCACCCGGTGGACGTGGTGGCCGATTACGACGCCACCATCCACGATGAGCTGGACCTGCAGCGCGAAGCCGCCAATGCCAGCCAGTTGCGCCGCAACTTCGACAACTCACCGCTGATCTACATCCCGTTCATCGACTGGGACTACACCCGCAAATCCGTGCTGGTGATGGAGCGCATTCACGGCATCCCCATTGCCGACGTAGACAGCCTGAAAGCGGCCGGCGTCAATATGAAAGTGCTGGCCGAAAAAGGCGTGGAGATCTTCTTCACCCAGGTGTTCCGGGACAGCTTCTTCCACGCCGACATGCACCCGGGCAACATCTTTGTCGACGTCTCCAACCCGGCCGACCCGAAATACATCGCCATCGATTTCGGCATTGTGGGCACCCTGGCGCCAGATGACCAGAGCTATCTGGCCCGGAACCTGCTCGCGTTCTTCCGTCGGGATTACCGCCAGGTGGCCCAGCTGCACATACAGTCCGGCTGGGTGCCGCCGGACACCCGGGTGAATGAATTCGAGGCGGCCATCCGTACCGTGTGCGAGCCCATCTTCGAGCGGCCACTGAAAGACATCTCCTTCGGCCACTTCCTTCTGCGGTTGTTCCAGACCGCCCGCCGTTTCAATATGGAAGTGCAGCCGCAGCTGGTACTGCTGCAGAAAACCCTGCTGAACGTCGAGGGCCTGGGCCGCCAGCTGTACCCGGACCTGGACCTGTGGAGCACCGCCCAGCCGTTCCTGGAGAAGTGGATGCGCCAGCGCATCGGCCCCGCCGGGTTGATCAAATCGCTGCAAACGCACCTGCCGGCCTGGCTTGAACAGTCGCCGGAGATGCCACAACTGGTTCATGATGCACTATTGCAGCTTCGAAGCAGCGGCCCAACGGAAGAACAGAATCGCGCTACGCTTGAGTTAATGAAAGAGCAGCAACAGCGCAGCGACCGCCGGTGGCGCCGGGGATTCATTGCCGCCGTACTCGCCGCCGCAGCCCTGGCGGGCACTCAGGAGCAGGCCACGCAGCTGGTGGCCAATGCGCCACTTTGGAGCTGGGCCTTGCTCGCCCTTGCCGGCGCGGTCATGCTCCGGGGTAGCCGTTAAACGATTGGATTTATCAGGATTCACAAAAATGCAAGATTCCCCCGCTAACGTCGTACAGCCTGACTGGCTCAATGAGATTCGCTGGACAGAAGACGGTCTGGTACCGGCCATCGCTCAGGATGCCGACAACGGCGATATCCTGATGATGGCGTGGATGAATGCCGAGTCGCTGAAGCTGACCGTTGAGGAAGGCCAGGCAGTGTACTGGTCCCGATCCCGGGGCAAACTCTGGCGTAAGGGCGAAAGCTCCGGGCACCAGCAGGTACTTCGGGATATCCGGCTCGACTGCGATGCCGACGTCATTTTGCTGAAAGTGGAACAAAAAGGCGGTATTGCCTGCCATACTGGTCGGCGAAGCTGTTTTTACCGGACCCTGAAAGACGGCCAATGGGTCAGCGCCGAGCCGGTGCTGAAAGACCCGAACGCCATCTACGGCAGTGATTGAGGAGCAGACACCGTGAGTGATGTACTGGAACGCTTGGCCCAGGTCCTGGAAGCCCGAAAGGAAGCCGACCCGGAAACCTCCTACGTGGCCAGCCTGCACGCCAAGGGGCTGAACAAGATTCTGGAGAAGGTGGGCGAAGAGTGCACCGAAACACTGCTGGCCGCCAAAGACGCTGAACACTCCGGGGACACCCGGGATGTGGTGTACGAAACGGCCGATCTGTGGTTCCACAGCATGGTGATGCTCTCCCGGCTTGGGCTCGGACCAAAAGATGTGATTGATGAACTGGCCAGTCGTTTCGACCTGTCAGGCCTTGAAGAGAAAGCGTCGCGGAACTCGTAAAAGAGGTACCCCTAACGGGGATTTCCGGGAACGGTCGCCGTTGGCGTACAATGTCATGGAACAGCAACAATTGAACGAGGAACCCTCATGGGTATCAGCATCTGGCAACTTTTAATCGTACTCGGCATCGTCATCCTGTTGTTCGGAACCAAGAAACTGCGCAACATCGGCAGTGATCTGGGCGGCGCGATTCGTGGCTTTAAGAAATCCATGAGCGACGAAGAAGAAAAATCCGCTGATCAGAGCACGCTGGAAGGCCAGCAGGCTGAGAAAACTGAGGCCCCGGCCGAAGAGAAGCCCCGGGAAAAGCAAAGCTGAGTACCACCTGAATGTTCGATATTGGCTTCATTGAGCTGCTGATCTGCGGCATCATCGCGCTGCTTGTACTTGGGCCTGAGCGCCTGCCTACCGCTGCCCGGGCTGCGGGCCGGTGGATTGGCGGCGCGCGGCGCATGGTGGGCCAGTTCACCTCGGAACTGGATCGCCAGCTCAAGGCAGAAGAGCTGCGGGAAGAGCTCCGCAAGGCCGGTGACGTCGGCCTGGACGACATGGAGAAAACCGTCCGCGGCGCCCTCGATGAAGCCAAGAAATACGAACACATGATCCTGCCAGACAGCGAGACCCGCAAACCGCGGCCCGCACCGGCAACCCGCCGGCTTGCCGGCGAGGAAAGCACCAATCAGTCCACCGCCGAGTCTCCGCAACCCGCTCCGCAAGGCGACAACGCCGATCAGGAAGCCAGCGGTGAAGCCAGCAGCACGACACCAGAGCGGCCATCGGATAATCGTTCATGAGCGACCCAGGCAGTAACCCGATACCTCCTGAACAACAGGAGATGCCCCTGATCGAGCACCTGCTCGAATTGCGCAACCGGCTCCTGAAAATGGTGCTGGCCGTGATTGTGTGTTTTGCCTTTATCTACCCGTTCGCCAACGACCTTTACCTCTGGCTGTCGTTACCACTGCGTGAGCTTTTACCGGTGGGCCAGACCATGATCGCCACCGACATCACCTCGCCTTTCTTTGCGCCCCTGAAACTGGCCCTGGTGCTGGCGGTATTTGCCGCCATCCCGGTGATCCTGTATCAGCTCTGGAGCTTCGTAGCACCGGGCCTGTATGCCCATGAAAAACGCCTGGCGTTTCCCCTGCTGTTTACCTCGGTACTGCTGTTTTACGCCGGCGCAGCGTTTGCCTATTACGTGGTGTTCCCTCTTGTGTTCGGTTTCTTCACCGCCATCGGGCCCGAGGGCATTGTCGAGCTGCCAGACATCAGCAGTTACCTGAACTTCGTGCTGAAAATGTTCTTTGCCTTCGGCGTGGCCTTCGAGATTCCCATTGCCACCGTACTCCTGATCCTCACAGGTGCCACTACACCCCAGGATCTGGCCGCAAAACGCCCCTACGTGGTGGTGGCCTGCTTTATCATCGGCATGCTGCTGACCCCGCCCGACATTATTTCCCAGACCCTGCTGGCGGTGCCCATGTGGATTCTGTTCGAATTCGGCATCCTGTTCGGGCGCCTGGCATACCGACGTGTCGATGACGCCTCTGAGGGCGAGTCCGACTCCGCATGAATCTGGCGCTGCTGTTCGACGAAGACTTCACCGGCACAGACCGGGTGCTGCTCCGCGGTCGCCGCCTTGAACACCTGAGGACCGTACTCAAAGCCAGTACCGGCCACCAGATTCCGGTCGGCCGGGCCAACGGCGCCATGGGCACCGGTGAGATTCTGACCCTGACAGACTCCGAAGCGGAGCTGAAAGTAACGCTCAGCCAACGCCCACCACAGCCCCTGCCACTGACCCTGATCCTGGCCATGCCACGGCCAAAGATGTTCCGCCGCGTGCTGCAGACCTGCGCGTCCTTGGGGGTGAAGGATATCTGGCTGATTAACAGCTACAAGGTGGAAAAAAGCTTCTGGCAAACTCCGTGGCTGTCAGACGACAACCTGAAGGAAAACCTGACGCTGGGCCTTGAGCAGGCTAAAGATACGGTGATGCCACAGGTGCATATCCGCAAGCTGTTCAAACCCTTTGTGGAAGACGAACTACCGGCCCTGCTGGCAAATAAAATCGCACTGGTGGCGCATCCCGGCACCACCGCACCCTGCCCCGTTCACCTGAACGAGCCGGCAGCCCTGTGCATCGGGCCGGAAGGTGGTTTTACCGATTACGAAGTGGGCAAACTGGAAGAGGCCGGATGCCAGGGCGTGCATCTGGGGCCCCGCATTCTGCGGGTGGAAACGGCCGTGCCAGTGTTGATCAGCCGGCTGTTTGATGCCTGCGGCTGAGCTACCCGCAAAGCCGTCTCTTATTCCGTGATACCCATGGCCTCGGCCGCCACGCGATTCTTCAGCATGGGCAACTGGTTGAGCCAGCGCATACCGGTATTCCGTAACCAGCGAACCGGCAGCTCGTCCCGGGCAAACAGCTGCTTGAAACCTTCCATCGCCGCCATCATAGTGAGATTTTCCCCTTTCCGGCGCCGCTGATAGCGGGCCAGCACCAGGGCATCGTCCGGGGCCAGGTTGCGGGCTTTTGCCCGAGCCAACTCTTCCAGCAGGGCCCGCACATCCCCATAGCCCAGGTTGGCACCCTGGCCTGCCAGCGGGTGAATGGTGTGGGCGGCATCCCCTACCAGTGCCAGGCCGTCGGTAACATAGTCCTTGGCATGTCGCTGGCGCAGCGGGAAGGCAAAACGCTCGGAGACCTCCAGCACCTCACCCAGTTGCTGCTCGATGGCAACACCCAACGCCTGCCTGTACGCCTCGGTGTCCAACGCCATCAGACGTTTTGCTTCCAACGTATCCTGGGACCAGACAATTGAGCAGAAATGGTCATCGCCGGCTTCATTCAGCAACGGCAAAAAGGCCAGGGGCCCTGTTGGCGAAAAACGCTGCCAGGCGGTGTAGCGGTGCGATTGGCGGGTGCGGACCGTACATACAATTGCCTGCTGATCGTAATCCCATTCCCGCGTCGCCAGGCCACTCCATTGCCGCAAGCGAGACATGGCGCCATCGGCTCCGACCACAAGGTGGGCATTCAGGCGCCGACCGTCTTCCAGCTCAACACCGTCGCGGCCATGCCAGGCCTTCACCCGGACGCCATCAAACAGTGTTACTTCACTGTCAGCGAGTTCTTCAAACAGCGCGCGCACAATGTTCCGGTTCTCAACAATGGTGCCCAGTGAGCTGGCGTGCAGCTCCGCTGCATCAAAATGAATACGCCCGGTGCCGTCACCGTCCCACACCGTCATCTGCCGGTAGCCACAATGGCGACTGTCCTGCACCCGCCGCCAGGCACCCAACTCATCCAGCAGGCGCTGGCTGGCCAGGGAGATAGCGCTGACGCGGGGCTCAAAGGCGTTCACGTCGGTTGCCGGGGCCGCCGGTGCAACCAACTCCGCTGCGGTGGCACCTTCAATCAACCCGACCTGCCAGCCCTGGCGGGACAGCCCCAGGGCCAGTGCTGAGCCAATCATGCCGCCACCCACAATCAGGATATCCATCTGCGAATTGCCGGAATCACTGGTCATTGCGGGCAGGCTCCTTCGAACAATCGGCACGGGAAACAATGGGTTTACGGCCACCGGTGCCCATGGCTTTGCGGGCAAACCAGCGCTTGGCGCCGGGTACCAGATCCAGGCCCACCAGGCCCGCGTCCCGGGCGGCCGCCAGAGGTGGCAATGATTGCCCGAATACGCGAATCAGGGAATCCGAAAACTGCACGGTTTGCTGCCAGTCCTGCCGGTGCAAGCGCTGATACTCACCCAGGATCGACAGATCACCCAGCGGCGTGCCTTCGTCCACCGCTCGCCGGAACTGCTCCACCAGGGTCATCAGCCCGCGCAGGGCCAGGTTAAACCCCTGCCCGGCGACCGGGTGCAACGCGTGGGCCGCATTACCGACCAACGCAACGCCCGGGCGCACGGCTTCATCCACCGTGGTCAGTTTCAACGGGTAATGATGACATTCCCCTATCCGGGTAAAGCGCCCCAGGCGCCAGCCAAAGCGTTCCTGCAAGGCCTGGCATCGCTGGTCATCGGACAGTGCCAGTACCTGCTCCAGCGCACTGTCGGTGAGCGTCCACACCAGGGCGGACTGGTTTTCCGCCGTCACCGGCGAGCCATGGGGCAGCAAGGCCATAGGGCCCGCCTCGGTGAAGCGTTCAAAAGCGGTAAATCCGTGTGCGTCACTGGTGGAGACGTTGGCAATCAGGGCATTCTGACCGTAGTCTTCGGTGCGGGTCACAAACCCCAGCTGCTCCCGCAGGCCAGAGCGGCCGCCATCAGCCACCACCAGGCACTGCCCGGTCAGACTGTATTGGTCGTCACCCTTGCGAATCTCGACACGAACGCCACCAGGCATCGGCGTCATACCGGTGACTTCCGCCGGTGCCTGCCAGCTCACGGGGGTGTCCAGCAGCGCCCGCATCAAGCTCAGGCCCATCCAGCGGTTATCGGCAACATAGCCCAGGGCGGCCTGACCATGATCCTGCGCATGCAAACGGGTTGCGCCAAATCGCCCCCGGTCCGACACGTGGATGTGGTGGATTGGCGTGGCATGTTCCGCCAGTACCTGCCACAGCCCAAGGTTTTCGAAGATCAGCCGCGAGCCCCAGGCCAACGCCGTGGAGCGTGCGTCGTAACTGGGCTGGTAGTCTTCGGGCAAGGCATCCGGCGACAGTGGAAAGGTTTCAACTACCGTTACCCGTAACTCCGGCACCACGCGCGCCAGCGCCAGCGCCAGAGTGGCCCCGGCCAGGCCGCCACCGGCAATGATCAGATCGGTATCGGTGCGGGTGTCTGTCACTGTGTCAGTCCGCCATCAGCGCTTCAATCTCGGCAATGGTCTTCGGAACATCGCCAGTGAGAACCCGGCAACCTTCCTTGGTGACCACCACATCGTCTTCAATGCGAATGCCAATGCCTCGCCATTTGGCGTCTACATTGGCATTGTCCGGCGCGATGTAAAGCCCGGGCTCCACCGTCAACGCCATGCCCGGTTCCAGTTCGCGCCAGGCATCACCCACCTTATAGTCGCCCACATCGTGCACATCCAGGCCCAACCAGTGACCGGTCCGGTGCATAAAGAAGGGCTTGTAGGCCTCGCTGGCGATGGCGTCATCGAGCGAACCAGAGAGCAGCCCCAGGTCAATCAACCCCTGGGTAAGCACTTTCAGTGCCGCCTCGTGAGGATGGTTCCAGTGATTGCCTGGCCGCACGGCGTCAATTGCCGCGTACTGGGCCGCCAGCACCACTTCGTACAGGGCTTTCTGCTCCGAACTGAAACGGCCGCTGACCGGGAAGGTACGGGTGATATCCGAGGCGTAGCATTCCAGCTCGCAGCCGGCATCGATCAACACCAGATCGCCCTCTTTCAGGGGCGAGCTGTTTTCTATGTAATGCAGGATGCAACCGTTGGCACCGCCACCCACGATGGAAGGATACGCCGTTGAACGGGCACCGTGTTCCATGAAGGTATGGATCAGCTCGGCTTCCAGGTTGTATTCGTAACCTCCCCGGCGTGCCCGTTTCATGGCACGGCAATGGGCCTCGGCGCTGATCTGTCCGGCCTTGGCCATCACTTTCACTTCAGCGGCGCTTTTGTACAACCGCATGTCATGCAGCAGGTGTTCCAGGGCCACGAACTCGCCGGGAGGATGGGCGCCTGCGCGCACCTTGCTGCGGATAACCTTGACCCAGTCCATCACCCGGTTATCAAAGGCGTGGTCCTTGCCCAGCGGGTAATAGACCCGGCTGCGGCCTTCAATCATTCCGGGCAGGATGTCGTCGATGTCGGAAATCGGAAAGGCATCGTCCATACCGAAGCGCTCAATGGCGCCTTCCGGCCCCACCAGGAAACCATCCCACAGTTCTTTCTCCGGGTTCCGCTCTTTGCAAAACAGCACGGTTTCACCGTGCTCACGGCCGGGAATCAGCACCAGCACGGCCTCGGGCTCGCCGAAGCCTGTCAGATACTGAAAATCACTGTCCTGGCGAAACGGATGCAGCACATCCCGGTTCCGGACCCGTTCCGGGGCCGCCGGCAGGATCGCGATGCTGTCTGGCGCCATACGGTCCATCAACTTGCGCCGGCGCTCAGCAAACTCTTTCACGGAAATCATTGAGGTCATGATGTCTCCAGGTCAATGCAGGGTCGGGGTGTTGGCCGGCTTTTCCGGTTCGTTGAACTCGGTAAATACCGCCAGGGCACCCAGCCGGATGTATTCGGTTATCTCCAGCAACTGCTGCTCGCTTTCTTCATCCGATTCTTCATCTTCCGACAACTGGCTGATGGCCACCATGTCTTCAATCAGCTCGCGAATCTCGTCCGGAGCCTGCCCCAGGGATGCTCCGGCCGCCAGTGCCATGCCTTCCAGGAAACCCCGAACCCAGGCCACCAGTGCCTCAAGGCGCTGATCAATGGCGTAATCATCATCCGGCAGCAACGGGTGAAAACTGAGGTCTGACGACTGCAACTGCGCGAGCGCCGTCTGGTAGGCGCCGTTCATAAATGGCGCCAGATCCCCGGACTCTTCCATGGCCTGAGTGGCAAGCCCCATCTGTTCACAAACCATGGCCAGCCATTCGTCTTCCTGAATACGGGAACCAGCCGCCAATCGACCACACAATGCACCATGCAGCTCAGAGGGGTGGCTGAACGCCTTGTGTGTGGTGTAAACGTTGGCCCAGCGTTCAAATTCAGCGGCGCGGGCAGCACCTGTACTATCGGTGTCAGACATGAAACCCTGTGTTCCTGTGTCAGGGGAGCCTGGCCGTTCTACCAGCCGGGTTCCGTATACATTTGAGCAAGCCTCTATCCTAGCATTCCGGCAGACAAGTGGCACTTCCGGGTACCGGCAGGCTTGCTTTTGCACTGGCAAAAATCAAAAATGTTATAACGTATCAAAGCTGCGAGAGGTACCAACCATGTTTTACCCACGCGCATCCGCACGTTCAACAACCCTGCTGCTATCACTCAGCCTGGCCGCATGGCCGGTTCTAGCCTCCGACAACCCGGGCGCGCACCAGCATGGGCACGCCGACCTGCAAATGGCGATTGATAACGAGCGGGTAGATCTACTGCTTCTGTCACCCGCCTACAACCTGATCGGTTTCGAGCACAAGCCCCGCACGGATGAACAGCGCCAACGGGTGAACGACACCGAACAATGGGCCAGTGAAACCGCCATGATCAATACCGTGGCCGGCAACTGCACTCTGGTCTCCAGCGCCATGCACGTGGGCTGGGGTGAAGCAAAAGGAGACCACCACAAGCATGACCATGGTCACAGCCATAGTCATAGTCACGACCATGACCACGATCATGACTCTGGTCATGCAGACATAGAAATCACCCAGACACTCAACTGCCCGGGTTTATCGGAGTCAGCTCAGTTCGAAACCGGCCTGATGGCCCGCTTCCCTGAACTTGAGCATCTCAATGTGCAGTGGGTCGGTCCCCAGGGGCAAGGCGCCACGCGCCTGTCGCTGGGGACCACCCAGTTCCGGCTGAGCCGCTAGCAGCCGCTACTCGCTGTAGGGTTTGACCGACGTCGCTACCAGCGAGTAGGAGGACGTACCGAGATCATTCTCGGTACGTTCGATCACCAGTTCGCCTTCTATCCACACCGGGTCATACAAAGCCCGGAGCGTGAATCCTTCTTCATATTTGACGTGAATAATCTGGTTCGGCGGTGGCGGTGGCACATGAATACAGGCGCCATAATAGGGAACCAGGAAGAACTCGAGGATGCGCATGTCGTTGGTGACTTTCAGGGGCACGACAAAACCCGGAATCCGGCCTTCTAAGTTACCCATCTCCGGAACAACCCGGCCGGTCATGATTTCGTCCGGCAACAGGACGGGGCCGTCTCCTTCGTGCTCAATTTCCGGCATACTCTCCAGCAGCGCCAGATCTTCCGGCGGCATCAGTTCCAGCCAGTCGATCTCCCGCGGCTCTGCCAGGGCAACGGATGAAACCATCAGCAGTAACATCGGTCCAAGCCGCGCAAGCAGGTTCCGGATTTGCAAGGTATCGAACATGTACAACCACTCCCCATGGGGTCAACCGTGTAACGGACGCCATCATACAACGGCAAAGACAATACGGATATGAGCACCGAGACAGCAAGAAACCAATCCGGTTCCAGTATACCGGAACCTGCGATCGTGACACGCCAACTGGCCTTTCGATGGCCCGGCCAGACAACCGCCACGGCCTTCCCCGATATCCGGCTTGCCCAGGGAGAGCATCTGTTCCTGCATGGCCCCAGCGGCACCGGCAAGAGTACGCTGCTGGGATTACTGGCGGGTATGCTGGCCCCGGAGTCTGGCACCATCGAACTTCTGGGGCAGCCGGTGTCCAGCCTGAAGGCCGGCACTCGCGACCGGTTCCGGGCAAATCACATGGGCGTGATCTTCCAGCAGTTCAACCTGGTGCCTTACCTGAGCGCGCTGGCCAACGTGACCTTGCCCTGCCGCCTGTCTGCGGTGCGCCGCACCCGCACCAGCCCAGACCCCGAGACATCGGCAGCGGACCTGCTCAGGCAGCTGGCGATCCCGGACAACCACTGGCACAAAGGCGTGACCGAACTCTCCGTTGGCCAGCAACAGCGGGTGGCGGCTGCCCGGGCACTGATTGGCGCACCGGAAATCATCCTGGCTGATGAGCCAACCTCGGCACTGGATGCAGACAACCGGGACCGTTTTCTGGACCTGCTACTGGCGTTGGCTGAACAGCGGCGCAGCTCGGTTATCTTTGTCAGCCATGACCGCGCACTGGCCAGCCACTTTCATCATCAACAAGCTTTGGGAGCGACGCCATGAGCAAAGTAAAACTTGCCCTCTCCCTCGCTACCGCCAGCCTCTGGTATCGCCGCCGGGTGCTTGCTCTGGTCTGCCTGACACTGACTCTGAGCGTGTCCCTGCTGCTGGGCATCCAGTACCTGCGCACCGAAATCCGCCAGTCTTTCACCAGCACCATCAGCGGAACCGACCTGATCGTCGGCGCCCGGAGTGGCCAGCTTAACCTGCTGCTGTACACGGTGTTTCATATTGGTGATGCCACCAACAACATCCGCTGGTCCAGCTTCCAGAAGCTAGAGCAGGATCGCCGAATTGATTGGGCCATCCCCATTTCACTGGGGGACAGCTATCGTGGCTATCGGGTGGTCGCCACCAACGACCAGTTTCTGGCCCGGCTCCAGTTCGGCAACAACCAGTCTCTGGAACTGGCCCAAGGCGAGTGGTTTGACGACCTGTTCGACGTGGTCCTCGGCGCCGGTGTTGCCAGGCAACTCGACCATCACCTCAACGATGAGATCGTGTTGTCTCACGGGGGCGGTCGCACCAGCTTCTCCAATCACACCGACCTGCCCTTCAGGATATCCGGCGTGCTTGCACCCACCGGGACGCCGGTCGACCAGGCCGTCTATATCAGCCTCGATGCCATGGAAGCTATCCATGTTGGCTGGGAATCCGGTGTCGCTATCCCTGGCCGGGGTTTATCCCCGGACCGCGCCAGAGCCAGGGACTTTACACCAGACTCCATCACGGCGGCCTTTGTCGGCCTGAGTCAGCCCATCCTCACGTTTCAGGTACAACGGGAACTGAACCAGTCCCGGGACGAGCCGTTATCCGCCATTCTCCCCGGTGTCGCGCTGAGCGAGCTCTGGCGCATGATGGGGCAATTTGAAAAAGCGCTGCTCGGCATCAGCGCCTTCGTGGTTGTTACCAGCCTGGTCGGCCTGGTGGCCGTCCTGTTGACCCTGCAGGCCCAGCGCCAACGCGAAGTGGCGATTTTAAGGGCCACAGGCGCATCCCCGGCGCTGATCGCATCACTTTACAGTTTTGAGTGCGTAGTATTGGCCCTCACCGCCTGCCTGCTCGCCCTGATTGTCGGGGCTGGCGCAATTGCCGGTCTGAGCCCCTGGCTGCTGGAGCAGTTCGGCATTCAGATCAGCCTGCGCCCGCTGAAACAGGACGAATGGTTACTGCTGGCTGCCGTTCCGGTGTCAGCCCTGCTGGTATCACTGGTACCGGCCACCAGCACCTGGCGAAAGAGCCGGAAACAGGGATTTGGTGCCGCCGATACAGACTGAACCCGCGCCGAAGGTGATGGCCATCACGGGAATCCGCGCCATGACAATGCGTTAAATTGACCGGTTTGGCGTCGGCACTTATAGTTACTCACACTTACATCACCGTTGTTGGGCACGTCATGGAACAGTCCGAAGTACAGGCATTAGCGGACAAGCTGGACAAGCTGATTGAACGCTGCGAAAAGCTGGAGAAGGATAACGCCCTGTTGCGCGAGCTGCAGGACGACTGGAATCGGGAACGAGCCCAGCTAATGCACAAGAACGATCTTGCCAAAAACAAGATTGAAGCCATGATAGGCCGCCTGAGGGCGCTGGAGCACCACTGATGTCAAAGTCATCAACCACCGTTGAAGTCAGAATACTCGACAAGGAATACCTGGTGGCTTGCCCGCAGGAAGAGCAAGAGGCCTTGCTTCGTGCGGCCCGGCATCTGGACAACAAAATGCGGGAAATCCGCTCCAGTGGCAAAGTGTTCGGAACCGAGCGCATTGCCGTGATGGCCGCGCTAAACATTACCCACGAACTGCTGGAGCGCGATACCATGTCTCACGCAACCAGCAATTTGCTCAGAGCCATGGACAACCGGCTGGACGAAGCCCTCGGAGAATCGTCCGGAAATTGATTTCAGAAAGATTCCGGGAAATGGGGTTGCAATCGGCCCCGACCCTGCCCGTATAATGGGATCAACTTCCTGGGCTGTTCGCTGGTCGGGTACGTCCTCGAGCCGATGCGCACTACCCAGGTGGCCACTTCAGGGCATTGTGAGCATGTCCCCCAAGGGGGAAAGCCTAATATGTCACAGCGGCCACCGACCTTGAACTTTGGGTTCAAGGGCTACATCCGATAACGGCAGCCCGGGAAGCTTTATTTTGAGTCATTTCCACTCCCCCCAACCGTTTGAATCCCATCCGGACACCCTGTCCAGGACGGAGCTCCGCAGGCACCTCCGGCAAAAACGCCGAGCCTTATCCTTCGAACAGCAACAGCAAGCCTCGGAACGACTGGCACTGAACCTTCTGAAGCACCCCGACCTTTACCGTGCCAGGCATATTGGCATCTATCTGCCCAATGATGGCGAGATCGACCCAAGCCTTTTCATTGATCTGGGCCGGCGCAAAGGCATTCGGTTTTACCTGCCAATTCTGCACCCGGTGTATCCGGGCAAACTGGTGTTCAGTCCGTACTTTGACGGCGTTGAACTGACCGCTAATCGCTTTGGCATCCCGGAACCGGCATTTCCACGCTCAAGGCGCAGACCGGCCTGGGCACTGGATGCGGTACTGTTTCCGCTGGTAGGTTTTGATGAGCAGGGGGGAAGGCTCGGCATGGGCGGTGGGTTCTATGACCGCACGTTCGCCTTCAGCCGGATAAGACCGGCCATGGCGCCCAAGCTGATAGGGCTGGCCCACGATTTTCAGAAAGTCCGTGAATTACCGATAGAATCCTGGGATGTGCCCCTGCACGGCGTGGTTACGGACCAGCGCTGTTACCGGTTCAGGCCCTGATTGGCAGACTGGATAAACCCGACCGCTGGCGCAGCCGCTCGGTCGGCACGTTTGTCTTCTGAGGCCTGGATGGAAGTGAAGCCGGTAATGACAAGGCCGACAGCAAAGATGAGCACGATGGCGCGGATGATGTCAGGCTTGTTACCCATTACGTATTTCCCGTTTTTTCTTTGAGTTAATTAGTTGGAAAATCAGCTAGCTATTCTCGGGTCCGAGAATTAGACGAAAGACTAACACGTAACTTCAATTTTACAATTTTTGACTCGTTACAGTTATGTAAGGGTTTTGGCGCCGGTGTGTCTCGCAGCTGATGGATGCCCGAAACCGGCACAACAGTTTGGCGAAAGCAGGCCGAATCGTTCCTGGGGCTCCTTTCCGGGAACCGCTACGAGCACATCCATGTGCGCTTCTCTCAGGCCATCCCTGGCCTTCGAAATTCCCGGAAAGGAGCCCCAGGAACGATTCTACTTGGGTGGTTTGGCCCGGTTTCTACTTTTCGTTTGCGCTTCCGTTACCCGCGCCCAGGAACAGCCGGTAGGCTTCGTTATCGGTCATGTTTTCGTAGCGGAAACCCACCTTCTCCAACATTTTTTCGAAATCCGGAATTTCCGCTTCGTTGACCTGTGCTCCCAGCAGCACGCGGCTGTAGGCGGCGCCGTGGTTGCGGTAGTGGAACAGGGAGATGTTCCAGCGGGTGCCGAGGGACATCAGGAATTTCAGCAGGGCACCCGGGCGTTCGGGGAATTCGAACTGGTACACCACTTCGTTATCCACCGATGGCGCATGGCCGCCGACCATGTGGCGGATGTGTTGTTTGGCCAGGTCGCTGTCGGTGAGGTCGATCACAGAGTAGCCGTTTTCGCGGAGTTCCTGCACCAGGTCTTCCCGGCCGTGGCCGCCGGCCTGGATCTGGATACCGACGAAGATGGTGGCGTCGTCAGAGTCCGAATAGCGGTAGTTGAATTCGGTGATGCTGCGCTTGTGCAAGGCGTTGATAAAGGTCTTGAAGGCACCCGGGCGTTCCGGGATGGTGACCGCCAGGATGGCCTCGCGCTTCTCACCGATTTCGGTGCGCTCTGAAATGTAACGCAAACGGTCGAAATTCATGTTGGCGCCGCTGAGCGTGGCGATCAGGTTTTCATTTTCGATCTGTTCACGCTCGATGTATTTCTTGATACCGGCAACACCCAAAGCCCCGGCGGGCTCGGCAATGGAGCGGGTGTCTTCGAACACATCCTTAATGGCTGCGCAGATTTCGTCGGTGGAGACGGTGATCACTTCGTCCACGTAATCTTTGCAGATTTCCCAGGGGTATTTGCCAATCTGCTTGACCGCCACACCGTCGGCAAAGATGCCCACTTCGTCCAGGACCACCCGTTCACCGGCCGCGAGCGCTGCTTGCAAGCAGTTGGAATCTTCGGGTTCAACACCGATTACCTTGATCTCCGGGCGAAGGTATTTGATGTAGGCGGCCATACCGGCAATCAGGCCACCGCCGCCCACGCAGATAAAGATGGCATGGATCGGTTGGCTGAACTGCCACATGATTTCCATGGCGACGGTGCCCTGGCCGGCAATCACATCCGGGTCGTCGTAGGGCGGGATGTAGGTGTAGCCATGTTTCTTGATCAGTTCCTGGGCATGGGCCGCGGCTTCATCAAAAGCATCGCCTTTGAGCACTACCCGGGCACCGTGGTCCCTCACCGAGCGCACTTTGATCTCCGGGGTGGTCTGGGGCATCACGATCACTGCCTTGATACCCAGCTTCTTGGCCGCCAACGCCACGCCCTGGGCATGGTTGCCAGCGGAGGCACAAATCACCCCTTTGGCTTTCTGCTCTTCAGAGAGCTGGGCAATCCGGTTGTAGGCGCCGCGAATCTTGAAGGAAAACACCGGCTGAAGGTCTTCACGCTTAAGCAGAATATTGTTGCCAAAGCGCTTGGAGAGGCTACGGGCTTCAGTCAGGGGTGTTTCGATGGCGACGTCATAGACCCGCGCATCGAGAATCTTCTTGATGTAGCGTTGCGGCATGATGGTTCCGGTTGCTGGTGATTGGCTTGGAAAAACCTACAGTGTAGAAACTTTGCACGGCAGCCGTCTATAAGCAGAGACACTGGGCGCGTATAATGCGTGAAAAATCATCTTTTTTCTCCCGGAGCTCACCATGACGCAGGACGAACTCAAACAAGCCGTTGCCAAAGCAGCCGTGGACTACATTGCCCCGAAACTGGAACGCAGCAGCATTGTCGGCGTGGGCACTGGCAGCACCGCCAACTTTTTTATCGACTTCCTGGCCCAGTACAAAGATGAATTCGACGGCGCCGTGGCAAGCTCCGAAGCCACCGCAGAACGCCTGAAAAAGCACGGTATTGAAGTCTATGACCTGAACAGCGTCAGTGAGATGGAGTTTTATGTCGACGGTGCCGACGAAACCAACGCCAACCTGGAGCTGATCAAAGGCGGCGGCGCCGCGCTGACCCGGGAAAAAATCGTAGCGGCGGTAGCCGAAACCTTCATTTGCATCGCTGATGGCTCGAAAATGGTGGACATCCTTGGCGACTTCCCGCTGCCGGTGGAAGTCATCCCCATGGCACGCAGCCATGTTGGCCGGGAAATCGTCAAGCTGGGCGGTGATCCGGTGTACCGTGACGGTGTTACCACAGACAACGGCAACATCATCATCGACGTCCACAACCTGGATATCTCCCGCCCGATCCAGATGGAAGAAAAACTGAACAACATCGTGGGCGTGGTCACCAACGGCCTGTTCGCCCGCCGCCCGGCGGACCTGTTGTTGCTGGGCACCAGCGAGGGCGTGAAGCGTATCTCCCGTAACGGCGCCTGACAGGCCACGGACTACCTGCGAAAGCTGGCCAATCGGGCCAGTTTTTTTGTACCCAGAGAAATACAAACCAAGCGCTTGCTTGGTGACGAAGATTGCGCGACACTCGTCCCACCGAATAACAAGTACACCGGGAGCGAATCCGTGTCTGACTACTTCAACGAAACTCACGAACAGGTGCGCCAGACCGCGCGCAAATTCATCGAAACCCACGTACGCCCTTACATAGACGACTGGGAAGAAGCCGGCGAATTCCCCCGGGAAATCTACCAGCTCGCAGGCGACGCAGGGCTTCTGGGCATTGGCTTCCCTGAGGCTCTGGGCGGCATCGCTGAAGGCGACATTTTTATGAAAGTGGCGGTTTCCGAGGAACTGATGCGTTCCACCTCCGGTGGCTTTGTGGCCAGCATCGGCTCCCTGGACATTGGCCTGCCGCCGGTGGCCAAGTGGGCGAAGCAGGAAATTCGGGAACAGATCGTACCGCCGGTACTACGCGGCGAGAAAATTGCTGCGCTGGCCGTTACCGAACCCGGTGGCGGCTCCGACGTGGCGAACCTGAAGACCCGGGCGGTAAAAGATGGCGATCACTACATCGTCAACGGCAGCAAAACGTTCATCACCAGCGGCATCCGCGCCGATCACTACACCGTGGCCGTGCGCACCGGAGGCGAAGGCCACGCCGGCATCAGCCTGCTGCTGATCGACCGCGACATGCCCGGCTTCTCCACTGGCAAAAAACTCAAAAAAATGGGCTGGTGGGCGAGCGACACTGCCGAGCTTTTCTTTGAAGACTGCCGGGTACCGGCAGACCGCCTGATCGGCGCCGAAAACGCCGGCTTTATCGCCATTATGAGCAATTTCCTGGCCGAACGCCTGAGCCTGTCCGTCATGGCCTACATGACCGCCCAACTGGCCTACGAGGCGGCCCTGGATTACACCAAACAACGTCAGGCCTTCGGCCGCAACATCGCCGGCTTCCAGGTCACCCGCCACAAGCTGGTGGACATGGCGACGCAGATCGACATCGCCCGGGAATACACCTACCGCTGCGCGGCGCTAATGCAGGCCGGCAAGAACCCGATCAAACAGGTGGCCATGGCCAAGAATTTCTCTGTGGACGTGTGCGAAAAGGTTACCCGCGAAGCGGTGCAGTTGTTCGGTGGCATGGGCTATATGCGGGAATCCGTGGTAGAGAGGCTGTATCGGGATGCCAAGATTCTGTCCATTGGCGGAGGCACCACGGAGATCATGAAGGAGCTGATTGCCAAACAGATCAGGCTTTAAGCCTGGTCTGTTTGGTCTTCAGTTTTCAACCGGCACGATATCCTAGGTATCCACCCACAATTGAGCCCAGAATAGCCAATGCAGGCAGTGTGAAAACAACAGCATTCAGATTGCCACCAAAAAAATCACCGGACCTTTTTAGTGAGAAAAGACTGTTAAACGTATCGATGACCACCGGTGTCAATCCGACGAACCAGCCCACCACAGCGCCAATAAATAAACCGAAAACAATTCCAATGAACACCATAAACCACTGCATCACAACCAATCCTTGTCAAAACGATAATATGTGGCGCTAACCAACTACCTCTTAACATCCAGCATGCCATAGGGGCGCTCACGCACACCCTTGAGCAGCCCCACGATCACGTCAGTGCCTTTCATCGGCGCCATCTCCGGGTAGTCCTTCATTTCGATGGCGCCTTCAATAACAAAGTGGCCGTTCTTGAAGCTGTTTACCTCGCTATCAGTCGCTATCCACCGAAACTCCCGCTCCGTCTCGCTGTACTTGCCGTCGCTGATGAACAGCCGGCCCTTGCGGCCCGCCACTTTCATTTTGCTGGAAGCCAGGAAGGCCAGCATGCCGCTGGCTTCCTTCTGCACCTCTTTCAGCCTGCCTTCGCTCGTGTAGGTGCCACCCATCAGCAAAAATCTTGAACGTTTGCCATTATAGAACTCCATGGCATACCCTTCCCGCTCCGGGGCCAGGGTATTCACCACCACGAACTCCCGGTCCAGGCAGACGCCCGCCTTCTTGTGGGGCCAGGGATGGTATTCCACCTGGGCCGCCCGTTCCTGCATCCGGGCCAAGCGTTCACGGTAGATGGCTTTGTAATCGGATTCATCCCGTTTAATGTTGCCATTTGCTTCCTGCCCCTCTACTGCAATGGCCTTCTCCACATCAGGGAAGTCTCTGAGCATAAACGCTTTAAAGCTATGCCACGCGTCCGGATCTTCACTTAGTCCCGGCATCTTGCGATAATCTGCGTAGTAAACCAGTGTTTTGAGACTACCTTCCAGCCCTTTATGCACGTAGCCGGTTTCAACAATCTCCTTCTGCCGCTGTGCTTCCACCCGGGCCTGCCAATCCTCTACACGCGACTCACCCCGGTAGGCGGTGTCGTGGACCTGTTCTTCCGGCGGGTACACCGACGTCATAATCAGTTCATCGTTGTAGCCGCTGTCGATTAGCTTCATGTCCGCCGGCAACTCCAACTGGTAGCGACCGGCGCAGTGTTCCGTAAACTCGAATTCCGGCGCCTCTTCCTCTCGCACGTCCGTCTTGTTCATGGCCATTCCTTGTGTTGTCTGTGTCAGTATTAGCAGCCCCATCAGGGTGTTGCGGATAACCGGCGCCATTCAGCCTCCCAGTTTGCGGTGTATATCCGGCAGCAGGGTTTGCAGCTCGCCCACGACCAGGTCCCGTACGTCGGGGCAGTTGAAGAACGTCTGGTGCTCCTCCGTGGCTGGCAGGGCCAGGCGCTTGAGCCCGCCGGATGCCTGCGGGTGGTCGCCGGCACCGGCGTGGACAGTGCCGTCCCCCGGGGCGGATTCCGGCTTGAGTTTGTAATCTGCCGTGTTGGCTCTAGGCGGTGGCGGCGGATGGTATTCGTGCCGGGCTTGCTGCATCCACTCGTCGAAGGCGGCCTCGTGCCGCTGCTTTTCCTCCGGCCCGTACAGGCTGACTGTGCCGTCGCCGAAAAAGACGGCGTGATTCTCGTGGCGGTACACTTGCCACTCGTCGCGGCTGCCATCGGAAACCTCGTCACCCTCCCACACGCAGCGATCAAAGGAGAGGTCGTTGTCATTGTTGCTGTAGACGAGTGTGGTGGTGTTGTGGAAGTTGTCTGCTAGCCCCTGATGAAAAACCGTATTCGCGCTCAATCTCATCCGCATCGCCCGCTTATAGGATTCCAGTTCGCGTTCCTCCAGTGTCCTCGGTTCCTTCTCCGGAGCCAACAACTCGGGCTGAATCATCCGATACCACACATCAAACCGGGAATAGAAATCAAACACACCCTCTCCGTTCCCGATATCCACTACCTCCGGAGCTTGCTCGCCAGTCTTGAGATATAGCCATTCCGGCTGGTTGTCTACCGTGCGGTACAGCTGGTTCGGCAACAACTCAAGCCCACCCTGGCAGAAGCCAAGGATGGCTGTAACGTCTGCTGCGTTCTTGCCCAGCAGGAACTTTGGCATTCCAGATTCCCCCGCGCGGAATTTCTTGTAAGTTGCCGGGCTGCCATGGGTGGGCATGGCACCGTGGATCACCGCCTCTACCTCGCCTTCCAGCCCCGACATGGTAAATCCGGCCCTGGAGGCATAGCCGCCCATGGAGTGGCTTATAACCAGGAACTTGACGTCTGCCGGCCCTATGCCGCGCTCATCCTCGTGCACTACCTGTTGGCGGAACTCCGCCAGACGCTCCTTCAGGCGCTCGCCGGCTGCCTCGTTACTCAGCATCCAGTTATAGCCCACAGCGAATACCGGAAAGCGCAACCCCGGGTATAGCCGCGACAGAGTCTGTCCCTTGTTCTCCAGATGCTTCAGGAAAGGGCCGTAGCTGTCCCAATGAACCTCGCCCCAGCCCTTACCGCGTTTTTCCTCCACTTGCGAGGGTGGTACAGCGGTATAGATGCGGAAATAGTCGTCGGTGCCTTCGTCAATCTCCAGCAGGTCGTCTTTTCGATCAACAATAGATGCTCCCTCCCTCTTGGTTTCGTCGTTAACCAACAACTGCTTGCGCTTCACCGGCCCGGCAAACATGAAGTCACTCACGCGGGGAATCACGCCGGCGTATCGGCGGGCCGCGCGGCCCCGCTCAACAACGCTGTCGCCACGCTCTTTAACACCAATCCAGCGGCGCTGGAACCATTTTCCAATAGCTTCCCAGGCGCCATCTTCTTCGTCGGCCTGGGCTTCTGCCATTTCCTGTTCGCGTTGTTTCTTGATTTCGATGGCCGCACCACTTGGGCCCTCATATTCCATTCCAGCAGCAGGATCCCAAACAGAGCTCCCGCTCCTGCGGTTTTTCAACCTCGTACCCATAATCCCTGGCACAAACACCAGAGCCACAACGCCCGGGCGGCATTGGCAATCCTCATGACAACTCATCCACATTCTCCTTGTGCTGCTTGTGCTCCCTTGCCCATTCCAGTACCCGCTCTGCCCGAAACTGCTCGAGCGCTCCGGAATGTAGATAACCTTGTACCGCCGTATTCTCGAATGCGTCAGGCACGTAGTGCAACGCTTCCAGCAGCAGCGTGACCGCCAGCAGGCTCGTGAATCCAGCTTCTGCCGCGAGGGTCAGGCCTGTATCCAGTTGCGCCTTGCATTCGGGCCAGTCTGCCGGTGGATCGGGCAAATCCAACAGGTGGCGCGCCAACGCATATTGGCGAACTCGTTGCTGTTGGCTGGGCATGCGGTCAAGCTCTTCCTGAGTCAATGTCCATGCCATCATCAAGCCACCGTGACTGCTGGATCACCTTCAAGCACAACACCGCCGTGAGCCGTAGCGCTCCCCTGCAACACAACTGGCACGCCGTTCACGGTCAACCCGGGAGTACCCTGGCTCAGGGTGTCGGGCCCGCCGACTTTGCAGTTGCACTTATGGCCCTGCAGGGCAACCGGCGTACCGTTGACGGTAAAGGCCCCATCGCCCTCGGCAATGCCGCCACCAACGTGGGGTGTGTTACCCGAGAACATCGGGCACATGTGGTAATGACCTTTCAATGAAACGGGAATACCCATCAGATTTCCTCCATGAACGACAGGTGACGACGCACGAAACTGTCTCCGGCTTCGTTTCGCTGCCAAAGCTGATAGTGGTATGGGTGCTGGTATGGGTGCTGGTACGGATTGAGATCGGCATGAATCAGCGTATCAAAAGGGGCCAGGAACTCATCGCGGCGAGGAGGCGGCGAATCTTCCAGGTAGGGGCTAAGTACTCGCGGGTCGTACCAGCGAAACCGCGTTGTTTCTCCTCCGGGCAAACGGGCATACACCCGCGACCGCAAGGCATCCGCCAGATGTTTATGGCCTAAGGAGCTCGAAATCCAAAGGCTGGCGTGGCCCAGCGGATCTTTCCGCAAACACACATCGATTGCCCCGGGTTCTCCGTCAACTGCAATGAGCCAGGGGCCGCTGTCGGCGAGCTCTTCGTCCTGCTGGCGGAACAGGGAAAGGGTATCCAAGCCAGCACCACGGGCAAACCACAGGGGTTCGGGACAGGCGGCGGCGTCCAGTATCAACCACTGCACGCCCCGGCAGACCAGCGCATGCTGTCGCTTGGCGTTACTCATGCACCGTCTCCACACGCGGAGCAGATATCAACCAGCGGCGTTCCCTCCCGAGCCGCGCTTTCCAGGGTTTTGATCTGCGAGACCGCGCCGGTTGAGACCGCCACCGGCCCGTTCAGCTTGATGGACGGTGAATCAATGGTCACGCCACCTGAGCCAATGGTGATCTTGCCCCCCGGGCCCTGGATAACCACGCTTTCGCTGCCGGTGAGCGTCAGGTTCCGTGTATGGATCAGCGCGCTTTCGCCGGCCTCTACCAGTACCTTGCCCTGCACTTTCTGGGTGTAGTGTCCACCCACTTCCAGATCATGATTGGCGCGGCTGAACTCGTGGCGACGATCGGCCACTTCCAGGCGATAGTGGCGGCCAATGTTGGTAAACCGGTCACGGCCAACCTCCAGGGTCTGATCCTGCCCGATGGAGGCCTTCTGGTCGCGGCCAATGTCGACCTGTTCGTCCCGGGTTACGTTCAGGCGCTGGTCGTTGCCGATGTGTTTTTCACGATCGTTGCCGACGGAGTACTTCTGGTCGTTGTAGATCTCCAACTCATGGTCTTTCTGCGCCCGAAGATAAACCAGTTGTTTTTCCTTTTCGTCTTCAAAACTTAATTCGTTGTAGCCGCCACCCTGGTGGGTCTGCGTCCTGAGCACGGTTCTGGTTCGGTTTGTGGGCAGGGTATAGGGTGGCGTGTTGGTCGCATGGTATGTCCGGCCGGTGATGATGGGTTGGTCTGGATCACCGTCCAGGAAGCTGACAATCACCTCGTGGCCTACACGGGGTAGCGCCATGAAGCCATACTGGCCGCCGGCCCACCCCTGGCTGACTCGTAACCAGGCGCTGCTGTGTTCATCGTCCGTGCCATAGCGGTCCCAGGGGAACCATACCTTGACCCTGCCGTGGTCGTCGCAATAGATTTCTTCCCCGGCCGGACCGGTCACTCGGGCTATTTGAGGGCCATCCATTACCGGGCGGCAACGGTCGTTCCGTGGTCGCCAATTTACCGTTGCCGGTATAGCGGTGAACCCATTACCGTAGGTAGTGGGCTCCCCTCCTGCTTCCTCCTCCAGCACCTGAGGCTGTACACCATGATGCGTCACGCTAATCAACAACCATTCACTATTGGCGACGTCATCAAAATGGCCCTCCAACTGAAAACGAGCCCCGGCTGTAAAATCAGCCCGATTACTTTCTCCGCTGGCGGTGCTTGCGCCCTGCCGGAGGCTATCAAGCCGTGCACGGGCGAAGGGCTCGCCGCTGGCGTCCTGCTTGTACCGACCAGGATAATCGTAGTGTTCGTAGTCTGGCCGTTGGTGCTGCAGGTCTGACGCCATTTCCACATGGTCGAGCCCATAGGCGGGGTTGCGGAAGGTGTAGTCTTTCATGGTAACCCCGGCAACACCCACTCGCTCGGTGGTATCGAACCGGTATACACAGCTTTGCCGACTGCTCCCTCCAGCCGTGGCATTGTATGGGGCATTTTCCAGTTTCAATGAATCCCGATAATGATCTGCGACGATAAACTCAGAACTCTGCCTGCCATGCTCCACCCTGAAGTGCCAACCTTCTTCAGCCGCCAACCGTTTCAGGAAGGCGAGATCTGACTCTCGGTATTGCACGCAGTACTCACGCTCTTCCGGTTTCCGGTTCAGGTCGAAACGTGTGCCTACTACCGCGTATTCCTCCAGCAACTCCCGGACAATGACTTCGGTATCTTTATGTTGGAATATCCGGCTGTTCCGGCCTATGCCGAGGCGCCAGAGTGGAGGCCTAACGATCATCTCGTACCGGGTTCGGTGGTTGCCCGCTGTACCACGGGAAAACTCGGCCACCACACCTCTGAACTGCCTCAGCAACTGCTCATCCTGGTATATCCGAAGGATTATCTCTTGCTCCAATACCTCCGATGGCGCAATGTGACTGGCCTTACTGAAGGCTGTAAGGTCAAGGGTAAATACCTCTGAAAGAGCTTCAGTAATATCGAACTCATACACACTGAAAGTGTCGTCGGGCAGTTCACCAACGCTTATGGTGAACTGTAAGCCTGTGGAACCCAGCATATGCAACGTCCTATGTCAGTGGATCAACACTCGATCATTGAGTATCAGGGGAATTGGGAGGAAAGGCGTTCGGGGCGGCAAGGGGAGACGCCGAAGTGAGAAGAGCCCGGATTACCCTCAAACGTTATCGAGAGCCCGCTTTCGTGCCAAACCTGGCAAGCCGTTAGATCAATCACCCGACCATTCCTTTGTTCCATTGTCTCTCATATCCCTTGAGAATGGATGAAATTTCACCACTTCTATACCGAAAACTACCAAAGCCCCGAGCCAGCGGCAACCTGTTGCGAAAGCTTACAGACCAACGTTTAGTTTCGGTCCACACCATTGTCCCGTATAATTACGCCCACTTTTTGAACGCAGTTAAACGCACCTCAACGTAGCAGGAAGGATCGCACATGCAATTCGACAACATCCCCGCTGGCAAGAACCCGCCAGAAGACATCTACGTAGCCATCGAGATCCCGGCTAACAGCTCCCCGGTCAAGTACGAGTTGGACAAAGACATGGGCGCCCTGCTGGTTGACCGGTTCATGGCCACCCCCATGTTCTACCCGGCCAACTACGGTTTCATCCCCCACACCCTGGCTGATGACGGCGATCCCATCGATGTGCTGGTTGTTACCCCTTACCCCATTCAGGCCGGCTGCGTTATTCGCTGTCGCCCGGTAGGCGTGCTGAACATGGAAGACGAGGCCGGTGGTGATGCCAAGCTGGTTGCGGTACCCCACGACAAGCTGACCACCACCTACCACGATGTCAAAGAGATCGACGACCTGCCGGAGCTGCTGCGCAACCAGATCCGTCACTTCTTCGAGAACTACAAGACACTGGAACCCGGCAAGTGGGTGAAGGTACAGGGCTGGGGCAACGCCGCCGAAGCCAAAAAAGCCATTGAAGATGCGGTTAACGCCTACAAAGGCTGATCGCACTTCGGGTAAAAAAAGCCGGGCAGTCATCACGACTGCCCGGCTTTTTTGTGCGCAAGATCCGGACTCTTAGCCCCTGGACAGCAGATCCCGCATATCACTGATGGCCGCGTTCGCCCGCGACAGATAGGCCGCCATGGTGAGTGAGTGATTCGCCAGCACCCCGAAGCCGCTGCCGTTCAGAATCACCGGGCTCCACATGGGCTGTTGCGTGCCCTCAAGCTCAATAATGATCTGCTTCACGCTGGCCATGGCATTCTTGTCCTGCAACACCTTGCGGAAATCCACCTCAATGGCCTTGAAGATGTGCAGCAATGCCCAGGCGCTGCCCCGTGCCTCATAGAACACGTCATCAATCTTGGTCCAGGGCGTTTTCACGTCATCACCACCGGTGTCTTCCGCCAGCGGATCATCCGGGTTCAGGTTAGCCAGGGCTTCCGAAACCGAGGCTTTCCCAACACTCTCGCTGAGCGTTCGTGACAGGCTGCCCAACCGGGTTTCAAGGTCGGCCAGCCAGTTATTGAGGTTGTCAGCACGGGCAAAGAACTGGGCGTTAGGCTGCTCCGGGTGAGACAGCCGGTCCAGGTACCGTTTCAGCGCATTGATGCCCCGGCGGTACTCCCGCTCTGTGGAGGGAATGGCCCAGCTACCGCTGTCAAAATGAAACTGCGGTTCGGCGATGATCAGGTCCGCGTCTTCAGCAGACTGGCTCTGGGAGCGGCTGATGTCCTTACGCATAGCTCTGGACAGATCCCGCAACTGCACCAGCACACCAAACTCCCAGTTGGGCATGTTGTCCATCCACAACCCGGGTGGGAAGATATCGTTGGAAATGTAGCCACCGGGTTTGTCCAGCAAGGTTTCGGCAATCTTGATCATCGTGGCCGTGGTGGCAAAACCGGTCACCGGCTCCCGGCCCATGTCACTGGCGAGAGCACGGGTGTGCTCTCGCACAGAAAAGGTATCTGGCTCACTGCTCCAGTACATACCAAGAATGGTGGTTACAAGCAGATATACCAACAGGATCGCCAGAACAAACTTGCCAATGACACCGTTGCCTCCGGTGTAATCCTGCATATCGTCTTTCTTGTCCCTGAAGTACTGTGTGATTTTGCCCGGCATAAGGCTGCAAGTCTCCCGTCAGTTGTCAATCAGCGGCAAATGGCCTGCCAAGATGGTATCCCATGGCTCCATCAATACCCAGTTTACACAGTACCGAGTATTCTGCTGCCGTTTCCACTCCTGTCGCAAAAACCTTCACGCCCCGGCTGCGCGCAATGGCCAGCACGGACTCCAGCCAGAAACGATTTTCATCATGGCTGTCCAGGTTATGGATGAAGCTGTTATCGATACGCATGGCCCGGAACGGCAGATTCTTCAGGTAGCTGAACGGCACGCCCCCCACCCCGAAACGATCCACCAGAACCGGCACCCCGAGCCGGACGAGCTCTCGAACCAGTGTGCTGACATCCTTGCGGTGATGGTGAATGGTCTGCTCGGCCACACCAACCCAAAGACGACTAACCAGAGGCCCTGCCTGCCCAAGACTCGCCAGCAAATCACTCCGGAACTCCGGGTCAGCAACAGACGCACTCCCCAGGGATACCGCCAGGCGCTCCCCTGGATGGCTCGCCAAGCGCTCCAGAACCCGCTCGATCAGCAGCCGGTCAATGTCCTTGATTAGCCCAAGGCGCTCGGCCACAGGTACAAACAAACCTGCCTTGAGAACCCCTTCAGGACTGTTGATACGGGAAAACACCTGATAGTGAACCACCGACTGTTCACCGCCCTGCACCATGGGCTGTAACCACAGCGACAAACTGCGGTCACGTATCGCCTGGCTGATGATCACCCGCCAGGTTTCCATGTTGTGGTGGTTCTCCAGGCCGGTTTCGGACAGCCAGCAGCAGGATTCATCCCGCTGCTGGGCCGCCACCAAGGCCTCATCGGCAGCTGCCAGCAGGTCCCGGCTACCCAGCCCTTCGGCCGTCACAGCAAGCCCCGCATGCACGATGGTATCCATCGGTGCGGCATGATCCGCATAAAGCCCGTCAAGTTCCGCCACCAGTTCTTCCGCCCATACCCGGACATCTGCCGCGGATGCGCCGGGCAGGAAAACCGCGAATTCGGCCCCGGTCCTGCGCCCGGCGAAAGATTCAGTGTGCCGCTTAACAAAGCGCTGCAGACAGCCTGCAATCTGCTTCAGGAGCAGGTCGCCCTCGCTGCGGCCATAGGCCCTGTTGTAGTCAACGAAAAAGCCGAGCTGGATCATAATCAACACGCCCGGGGCAGCCTTTTCCTCGGATTCAAGTTCAGCCCGCAGTCGCTGATCAAAGGCACTCCGACTGGCCAGGCCGGTCACGGGATCTTCGTTATTCACCTTGCGCAAATGCTGGATCAGCTTGCCTTGCCCCTCAAACAACTGGCCGAGGTCATCCGCCATCTGATTCATGGCTTCGGTAACCTGGTTCAGTTCCCGGGTTGACTTGATGTCGACCCGTTTCCGAAAATCCCGCTGCCCCAAAGCCCTGGCCTGAGCTTCCAACGCTTTCAGCGGGCTGAGTATTCGCCCCAGCAACAGGTGCAGGACGACCAAACCGGCACCGCCGATGGCCAGCACGCCCACCAACAGGCCCACGGTAATGCGCCAGAGGTCGTCGTAAGCCCGGCCCGGATGACTGACCACACGAACCTTGCCCAGACGGCTCCAGCCACGCACGACTTCGGCCTCAGCCATTGGCCGCGGCAGGGAGGTCAAACGGATAAACCAGCCAGGAGCGGCAGTACCCTGAAGCGGCTTTCTTCTGCCCGCAATCAGGCTGTCACTGTGATCAAGGTATTCCACGGACAAGTACCGGCCGCTGTCGAACACGGCATCAATCAGCGACGCAGCGGCCACCGGATCTGAGCCATCAATGGCGTTCGACAAGGATAAGCCCGTGGCCGTGGCGCCGTCCCGGGCATGGTCACCGAGCTGATCGGCTACGTAGCCCCGAAAATAGCCGAAACTGGTGATGAACGCCGCCGTGAGAATGAGCACCAGCAAGCCACCGGTAAACACCAGTAATAGCCCCTGAAGCGTAATCACGCCGTGCTGCTGATCTCTCTTTCCAAGCATCCCCGCCATAGCTGCTGGGGCTCCGGTCCGATAATTGGTTTGATGAGTGTCTGTGACCTGTACCGCAGAGTTGACAAACATTTACATAGCGCAACCTACGCCGACAACATTAAACACTATAGACTCTGCAAAAGGACTAAGGTTAAAAAGTTAGTCCTGCCGGATCGGACCATCAAAAAATGAAAACAGACAGGCCGGAGCACAATGAACGACGAAAGCCAGAAAGAAAAACTCAGGCAGCATTTCGCCCGCCGTGTGACCACCCAGGCCAGGGTGGTTCTGGATACCTGGCAGAAGATTCGCGAAGACAGGGATCAAGCCGCGGTTTACCGCGATGAGCTGGTCTCGGCAACGGACAAGCTGGTCCGCTATGCCAAACGGTTCGAAATGGATAGCCATGCCGCCGCTGCGGAGCACATCCTGGGACTGCTTGAGCACTGGCACCAGAGCTCCCCCCTTGAGGATGACCAGGCACGACAACTGGAAGATGCCACCGAGACTCTGCGCCATTGCACCCAACGCCGTACCGACCAGGAAACCTCCGACACGCCCCAGCAATACCGACGCACACCGGTTTACATTGCGCTGTCCAACGGTGAAATGGCCGCCCGCCTGATCCGCCAGCTGGAATTTTTCGGGTTCCGGGCCTCCGCGTTCAGCAGTGCCTCTGACCTGATTGAAGCCTGCGCCCTGAGCAAGCCGGAAACCATCCTCATGGATGTCAACTTTGGCGGCGACACCAACAGTGGTATTGCCACTGTGGAGCAGCTACAGGAGCAGCACGACACGCCCATACCGATCATCTTCATGAGCGATGAAGACGGCAGCATTGAAACCCGCCTGCGAGCATCCCGGTGTGGCGGCGAGGAGTTTTTCTACCCGGCGGTGGACCCCGGCCAGCTGATCGAAAAGATCGAAACCTACACCCACGGCAATACGGTCGAGCCCTACAAGGTGCTGGTTCTGGATGACTCCCGGGCCCAGGCCAAATACATGGAAACGGTGCTGAAGAAGGCGGGCATGACCGCCCACATCATCACCGATCCGATGCAGATTATTCACGCCCTGGAAGAGTTTTCGCCGGAAATCATCATTCTGGACATGTACATGCCCGGCTGCACTGGTATGGAGATCGCCCGGGTGATCCGTCAGCAGGATCGCTTCCACAGCGTTCCCATCATTTACCTGTCCGCGGAAGAAGACGTCAGCAAGCAGCTGCACGCCATGAGCCTGGGGGGCGACGACTTCCTGACCAAGCCCATCGACCCCAAGCACCTGATTGCCACCCTGCACAACCGTGGCCGCCGGGCCCGGTCATTGCTGGCACTGATGATTCGCGACAGCCTCACCGGACTGTATAACCACACCCATACCCTGCATCTGCTGGAGCAGGAAATCGTGCGGGCCCGGCAGAAAGACCAATCCCTGTGTTTCGCTATGCTCGACATCGATTACTTCAAAAAGGTAAACGACACCTTTGGCCATCCCATTGGCGACCGGGTGCTGCGAAGCCTGTCGATGTTTCTCAAGCAGCGACTGCGAAAATCCGATCACATCGGTCGTTATGGTGGTGAGGAATTTGCGATCATTCTGCCCAACACACGGCCCGGTGACGCCCGCAACGTGTTGAATGAAATCCGCGAGCGCTTCTCCGAGCTGGTACAGCCGGCCGGCGACCGGGAATTTAACGTCACCTTCAGTTGCGGCATCTCCGCTTGGCAGGGTGACAGCGCCCAGTCCCTGTGCGAGCGCGCAGACCGGGCGCTTTACACGTCCAAGGAGCATGGGCGCAACTGCGTTACCACTGCAGAGGACTAAATCCCGGACATCAGGCAGCGGGCTCCACAGTCAGAAATACCGCTGTCTGATTCAGCAGCTGATAGGCCACCTCACCGAAGGTAATCGGCCCCGTCAGCTCCGCGGTGGTCCGACCTTCCAGCTCCGAGTATAGGTAGTTGAGGATACAGTTACAGCCAAACACCAGATTACCGGCATGGTCAGGCATGGCGGCGAGGAACGCGGTCGGGTAGTCTTCCACCGGCCGCGCGAAACGATAACTCACCCCCTCGAAGACCGGTGCATAAAGGTTTACCACGCCGGCCTGCTCGTCGACGGACTGAATGCTTACGTTGACCATTGCGCCACAGTAGTCCGCCACCAACGGCAGCTGCTGCTGACCGCTTTCGCGTAACACAAGATCGGCGAAGTTGTGAGGCTGGCCATCCACACGGCACCGACCTACCGCACGACTCGTTGCCTCGAACGTCAGCTCAGGGCCGGTGCCTGCTTCAAACAGATTGACGATATGAACAACCGCGGAGAGGCTGTCATCCAGAGGCACATGGAGCACCACCGCCCGGTCACTGAAACACTCCCCGCTCCGACCATCAAAAACAACCGCTTTACCCTGAGCCAGCTCATCGAGATGCACACCAGAGACCCAGCCTACAATCGGTTTCAGGTACATGTCGGGAAACTCCGGCGCATGGTGCGCATAGGCTTCCAACACCTTACTACCGGCAGGCAAAATTATGATCGAATAGCCATTCTCAGGGGCATCTTCCAGAACATTGCGCAGCGTGATTTCGTCGTAGTGGTGCACGCTGGCGTCCCCGTCACCGAGATCTTGCACAAACAGCCTGTCGCGGCAACACTGGCCACCATCGCCAGTCATGAAGTATGGCGTGCTCCCTCCCACCCAGGTACCCCGAGGCAGAGTGGCCAATAACGCCTCATCACCGGCAATGGCCAAAGCCCTTCCCGCCTTGATCAGCTCGGCTGCCTCCGTTGGGGTCATCATCCCCGCCTGCGTGGTTTTGCTCACGAGTCTATCCCCTCAGCGCTCTCTCGAAATGTCGCCAACTGGGCGATTTCATGACCAAGCTGTTTTTCGTGCTTGATAAAAAATCGTCTGAGCGTGTTCACCCTGAGAATCTTCGCATCGTGACTGGTCAGGCCCGAAAACTCCTGCCGACTCCGGGCCAGCAGTAGCTTGAGACTCAGAAGGCGAATATCCATCGGTGTGTCAGAGGCCAATAAATTGAACCATACGGGATCACCGGTCGGCGGAATAACCTGCCGGGCAGCACCCGGCGAAGCACTTTCAGCCAAAGCACCTTCAAAGCCATGATCGGTACCATGCACGCCTTCGCTGATGGCATGGCGTATTTGCCAGGCAAGGTAAACGTCAATGTCTAGCAACCTGCACACTTGTCGATACCCCAGCCCGGCATTCAGACACTCAATCACCTTATGGGCCAGACCATGCGTATAGTCATCACCGGCAGGGCCAAGAAACGGTACCGCCTCTGGCGACTCTGTGCCCTGCTCCGGCAAACTGGCATGAATGTAGGTTTTCAAAGGGCCCACGTTGGCATGCCGCCAGCACGATTTTGGCTGTACAAATGCCGGCCGACCAAACCAGGACTTTCCGGTTCTGAGGTAGGCATGAAGCTCCCGACGCTGCGCATCCACTTTGATGCGGTCCACAACCCACGGTTCTTTCAATTCAAGTAACTGACGGCAGATCTCGGTGTCTCGCACGATACCTCCCTGGAAATCCCTATGCCTTGAAACACCCAGTCTGGCAGCATACTCCCGGGCCAGACAGCCAACTATCGCATCAATCGGCCGGGACTTAAGACCCAAGCCTACTGGGCACAAAAAGTACTGAACCTGAACGTATCGCTCAGGCATCACCTCGTGCCCGCCGGTTTGTCGGCGCTGCATGAAACCAATGTCGAATACCGACACGGCCCACCTTCATCGACAATGATTGTCATCAACGAAATGTCATCGCGTACACGGCGATTGCTGTGTAACCTTTTTAAGACCAATGTACGACAGGCAAGATTGTCAAAAAGTGTTGATCTGAGGCTAACAAGTACGCACCATTGAGGTAACGTGCCGTTATCTTCGGCGATCCTGTAAAACACCAAGGCAGACAGAACCATGTCGACCATACTTGTGCTCCATGGCCCCAACCTCAACATGCTCGGCACCCGGGAGCCCGAGGTCTATGGCCATGAAACACTGGCCGATATTGACGACCGCTTGCACCAGAAAGCGGCCGAGCAAGGTCACCACCTGCTGCATTTGCAATCCAATGCAGAGTACGAATTGATTGAACGGGTACATGAGGCCCGGGGTGAGGGCGTGGATTTTATCATTATCAATCCTGCCGCCTTTACCCATACCAGTGTCGCCCTGCGGGACGCCATGCTGGCCTCCGGCATACCGTTTATAGAAGTGCATTTATCAAATGTGCATGCGCGGGAACCTTTCCGCCATCACTCCTATTTTTCAGATATCGCCGAAGGGGTTATCTGCGGGCTGGGCAGCCAGGGCTACGACCTTGCCCTGCAGGCTGCACTGCAACGAATTCACCGATAGACCAGAGACAACGGGACTGGAACAGTTATGGATATTCGTAAAATCAAGAAACTGATTGAACTGCTCGAGGAGTCAGACGTCGAGGAGCTGGAGATTCACGAGGGTGACGATTCAGTTCGTATATCGCGCCGTCGGGAACAGGCCTCCGGCGGCCATTACGTGAGCCACTACTCAGCACCCGCGCCCCAGGCTCCGGCACCGACCCCAGCACCCGAGGCAGCGCCGGCTGAACAAACCTCTGCGCCAGCTGCCATCAATGGCCATGCAGTGAAATCTCCGATGGTGGGCACCTTCTACCGCTCACCGTCCCCGAGCGCTGCAGCGTTTGTCGAAGTTGGCCAGAAGGTAAACGTTGGTGATGTCATCTGCATTGTGGAAGCCATGAAGATGATGAACCAGATCGAGGCTGACAAGGCCGGCACCATCACCGAAATCCTGGTCGAGAATGGCCAGCCGGTGGAGTTTGACCAGCCCCTGGTCGTCATTTCCTGAATTCGGTGATTGTTAACCATGGCCATGTTAGAAAAAGTTCTGATCGCAAACCGCGGTGAAATCGCCCTGCGAATCCTCCGCGCCTGCAAAGAGCTGGGCATCAAGACGGTAGCCGTGCACTCACAGGTCGATCGCGACCTTATGCACGTTCGTCTCGCCGACGAAACCGTCTGCATCGGTCCCAACAGCGCGACGGAAAGCTACCTGAACATCCCGACCATCATCAGCGCTGCAGAAGTAACGGACTCCGTAGGCATTCACCCGGGTTACGGCTTCCTGGCTGAAAACGCCGACTTTGCTGAGCAGGTCGAGAAAAGCGGCTTTCGCTTTATCGGACCGAGAGCGGAAACCATCCGCCTGATGGGCAACAAGGTATCCGCCATTGAAGCCATGAAGAAGGCCGGCGTACCCACCGTGCCCGGCTCTGACGGTCCGCTGACGGACGACGACGAGCGCACCCTCCAGGTGGCTCGCCAGATCGGCTACCCGGTAATGATCAAGGCCGCTTCCGGTGGTGGTGGTCGTGGCATGCAGGTGGTGCATTCCGAGGCTGCATTGCTGAAGGCAGTACAAATCACCCAGAGCGAAGCCAAGAACGCTTTTGGCGATCCGACCGTTTACCTGGAAAAATTCCTCGAAACACCACGCCATGTGGAGATTCAGGTACTGGCGGACATGCACGGCAACGTGATCCATTTGGGCGACCGGGACTGCTCCATGCAGCGCCGGAACCAGAAGGTCATCGAGGAAGCCCCGGCCCCGAATGTTGACCCGGTATCCCGGGAACGCACGCTCAAGGCCTGCGTCGACGCCTGTAAGGAAATCGGCTACGTGGGTGCCGGCACCTTTGAGTTCCTGTACCAGGACGGCGAGTTCTATTTCATCGAGATGAACACCCGGGTACAGGTTGAGCACCCGGTCTCCGAGATGGTGACCGGTGTTGATATCGTCCGTGAGCAGCTGCGCATTGCCAGCGGACTGCCGCTGCAATACAGCCAGGACGAAATCCACATCTCTGGCCACGCCATCGAATGCCGGATCAACGCCGAAGACCCGCAAACCTTCGTGCCCAGCCCCGGCAAGGTCAAACATTTCCATGCTCCCGGTGGCAATGGCATTCGTGTCGACTCCCATCTGTACAGCGGCTACACGGTACCGCCGTACTACGATTCCCTGGTGGCCAAACTGATCACCTGGGGCGACGACCGGGAGATTGCCCGCCGGCGCATGAAGAACGCGCTGGACGAAATGCTGGTCGAGGGCATCAAGACCAACCAACCCCTGCATCGAAAACTGGTACGCGATGGTGGCTTTAAACAGGTAGACTTCACCATCCACTACCTTGAGAAACTGATGCGGGATTAACCATGCCCTGGATACAACTCCAGATTCCAGCTGATCCGGACACCGCGGATCAGCTGGAAGACCTGTTAATGGAAATGGGCGCAGACGCCGTTTCCATGGAAGACGCAGCCGACCAGCCCCTGTACGAGCCCGACCCGGGCACCACACCCCTTTGGAGCCAGACCACGGTTACCGGCCTGTTCCAGTCTGACCGCAACACCGAGCAACTGTTGGCGGATATCCGCGACGCCTGGCATCAGCAAACCCAGCAGTCCCTGCCCGAAATCGACGTTACCCTGGTAGAAGACAAAGACTGGGAACGGGCCTGGATGGACGATTTCCATCCCCTGCAGTTTGGTAAGCGCCTGTGGATTGTCCCCAGCTGGCACGAGGCGCCAGACCCGGACGCGGCCAACCTGCTGCTGGACCCGGGCCTGGCCTTCGGCACCGGCACCCACCCGACCACCGCCCTGTGCCTGGAATGGCTCGACGGCCAGGATGTCGCGGGCAAGCAGGTGACGGACTACGGCTGTGGCTCCGGCATTCTGGGCCTGGCCGCCCTGCTGCTCGGCGCGGACCACGTGATTGGCGTGGATACCGATCCGCAAGCGCTGGAAGCCAGCCGGGACAATGCCCGTCGGAACGGCGTGGAAGACAACCGCCTGGATCTCTACCTGCCCGGCAAGGATCCGAACACCCGAGCCGACATTATGCTGGCCAATATCCTGGCCCAACCGCTCATCGGCCTGGCTCCGAGACTGGCGGAACTGACCAGGCCCGGCGGGGATCTGGTATTGTCCGGCATCCTGTTCAATCAGGCCCGGGAGGTGATGGACGCCTACGAGCCCTGGTTCACCATGGACGAGCCGGAACAGAAAGAAGACTGGATACGCCTCACAGGACGGCGCAAGGACGGATGACGAGCCCGGGCTTTACGACTAAACTGCCTCCTTTGTAGTGACCGATGTAGTGATAGATCAATGATCGAGAATCGATCTATCCGCGATCAAGCTTTCAGGAACGAAGCATGACCCAAAGCAGCCTGCAGACTCAGTGCCCTAATTGCGAAACCCGTTTCCGGGTGACTGACGAACAACTCAGTATCGCCGGGGGAAAAGTCCGTTGTGGCAGCTGCCTGAAAGTTTTCAACGCCATTGAGCACCAGGTCGTCAAATCCACCGGCAGCGCTGCGCCAGCCGCCACAGGTGGCAAAGCAGCAGGGGAAACCCCTCCTCCGCCCGCAGACACCCACGCAGGGCACGATGAAGAAGACTTTATCTTTGCCGACAACCCGGAAGAAGATGCCACAGAAGGCCGTTATGCCGGCAGCAAGCTGACGTTTTCCGATGACGAACTGAGCGACAGTTTCCGCTCGTTTGATGAACCGGAAGAGTCCGGCTACCACGATGACGACCTGACCCCGGAAAAGCAGGACGTTGACGAAAGCTGGGCGGAAGCCATGCTGGCGGACGATCAACCGGCTCGGGCGCCGAAAGCACCGGCCGAACCTGAACCACAAGCGCCAGAACCGGAAAACAAACCTGAGCCGGATCTGCAGCTGACACCCCCGGATTCGCCAGCATCCGAGGCACCTGACGCCGCCGACAGCGAAGAAACACCCGAGCCGCCAGCGCCAGGCAAAAGCAAGTCAGCCAGCCCGGCAACCGCTCCCGAAGAGCTTACGCTTGCGGCAACCGATGACGACCGGCCTGCGGCCCCGAAAGAACCGGCACGCAGGGCTGATCAAACGCCCGACACCCTGTATCGGGACCTGCGCCGCGACCCGGTATCGGTTGGCCAGGGCCGCACTCGCCTGAGAACCGCCCTGTGGACGCTCGTCGTTGTGGCCCTACTGGGCGCTCTGGTTGCCCAGGTAACCTGGTTCCAGTTTGATCGGCTGTCTGCCATTCCCCAGCTCCGACCATTCTACGAGAAAGGCTGTGAACTGGCGGGCTGCCAGCTGAAACCGCTGATCAACGTAGAAGCCATCCAAAGCAGGAAACTGGTCGTCCGGACCGACCCGGACAACCGCACCCAGCTGATCGTCGACGCTGTCATCATTAACCGGGCCACCTTCGAACAGCCGTTCCCGGCCATCGCCCTGACCTTTTCCAACCTCAACGGCGATGTGGTTGCGCAAAGCACCTTTACACCGGCGGAATATCTTGCCGGTGAAGCGGAATCTCTCAGCGCCATGCCCTCTGAGACTCCGGTACGGATTGCGATCAGCATCCGCGATCCGGGCCGCGACGCGGTCAATTACAACCTGAGCTTCCGGCCCTGGACACCCTGATGAGGGGCCGGAGCTGCAGTTGACAGCGCAAAAGTCAACCAAAAAGCACGAAAAATAATCAATTTTTTCAGCACTTTTCCCCTTCAATCAGACCCCCTCCGGCGGTATCATTACCGCCCTTCGGAGACTGAAGCGGTCATAATTTAACCAGCCGCTTCTGGCCGAATCTTGCTTAACTCGCTGTGACACGGACTCAGATCATGCTGCCGACGGCAAAAATCGGGCCGTATACCCTGCCCAACCCATTGATAGTTGCACCCATGGCCGGTGTAACCGATCGACCCTTCCGGCAGCTTTGCCGGCGGATGGGAGCGGGCCTGGCAGTATCAGAAATGGTCATAGCAGACAGCAAACTCTGGCATACGCGGAAATCCCAGACTCGCCTGAACCATCAGGGCGAACCGGAACCCCGGTCTGTTCAGATTGCCGGTGGCGATCCGGACATGCTGGCCGATGCGGCGCGGCAGAATGCCGCCTTCGGGGCCCAGATTATTGATATCAACATGGGCTGCCCTGCAAAGAAGGTCTGCAACAAGGCGGCAGGCTCCGCCCTGATGAAAGACGAAAAGCTGGTCAGGGCTATTCTGGAAGCGGTGGCCAGCGCCGTGGACATTCCGGTCACGCTGAAAATGCGCACCGGTTGGGATCAGGACAACCGGAACGCGCCGGTGATTGCAAGAATGGCCGAAGACGCAGGCATCCAGGCCATCGCGGTTCACGGTCGCACCCGTGCAGACAAATACAACGGCGACGCGGAATACGACACCATCGCAGAGGTGAAGGCCAGCGTCGGCATTCCAGTCTTTGCCAACGGCGACATCACCACGCCGGAGAAAGCCCGGCAAGTGCTGACGCACACCGGCGCAGATGGTTTGCTGATCGGCCGTGGTGCACAGGGGCGGCCCTGGATCTTCCGGGAGATCCTGCACTACCTGGAAACCGGTGAACACCTGCCAGAACCACCCCTGAATGAGGTGGAGCAGATCCTGTCAGAGCACCTGGCAGAGCTGCACGGCTTTTATGGCGAGAAAATGGGCGTGCGAATCGCCAGAAAACACGTGGGCTGGTACCTGCAGTCCCACGACCAGAGCAAACAGTTCCGCAAACGCTTCAACGCCATCGACGATGCGCTGGAGCAGAAAGACAGCATCGAACAGTATTTTTCAGGCTTACGAAATGGAGAGGTATTCGCAGCATGACCGCTGAGACTTTGGCAAACGACACCCTGAGCACACCGGCAAACGATGATCTGCATCAGTTGCACACGGTAAACAACAGCGGCAACACCGTCACCCTGCGTGACAGCGTGGAAGTGGCCCTGAAGAACTACTTCGCGCAGCTGGATGGCGCGCCGGTTTCCGACGTCTACCAGCTGGTGTTGTCGGAAGTGGAAGCCCCGCTGCTGGAGCAGGTGATGAAATACACCCGCAACAACCAGACCAAGGCTTCGACCATGCTCGGCCTGAATCGCGGCACCCTGCGCAAGAAACTCAAGCAGTACGGTCTGCTATAATCAGACTTGTCCCTGAAGGGCCTCCCGGATGCGTTCGCGAGGCCCTTGTTCTTTATATCCAGGCTATCCCCGGCTTATCTGAACAGCGAAGAAAGTGACCCATGGCAAACCAGGCTAACACCCCCGTCCGTCGCGCCCTGATCAGCGTGAGTGATAAAACCGGCATCGTCGACTTCGGCCGTGCCCTGACTGAACGCGGCGTTGAGCTGCTCTCCACTGGCGGCACCTTCCGCCTGCTCAAGGAAAACAACGTACCGGTCACTGAAGTGTCCGACTACACCGGTTTCCCGGAAATGATGGACGGCCGGGTAAAAACCCTGCACCCGAAGATCCACGGTGGCATTCTGGGCCGTCGCGGCACCGATGATGCGATCATGGGCGAGCACGGCATTAACCCCATCGACATGGTGGTGGTAAACCTGTATCCGTTTGAAGACACCGTAGCCAACCCCGACTGCGATCTGGCCACCGCCATTGAGAACATCGACATCGGCGGCCCCACCATGGTCCGTGCTGCGGCCAAGAACCACAACGATGTCGCCATCGTAGTCAACGCTTCCGACTACAGCCGGGTACTGAAAGAGCTCGACAACAACGATGGCCAGCTCAGTTACAACACACGCTTCGACCTGGCGGTAAAGGCCTTCGAACACACCGCCGGTTACGACGGTGCCATCGCCAACTACCTGGGTGGCCGCACCCCGGACAACGACAACGCCGATTTCCCCCGCACCTTCAACGCCCAGTTCGTGAAGGTCCAGGATATGCGCTACGGTGAAAACCCGCACCAGCGTGCTGCTTTCTATGCCGAACGCAACCCGAAGGAGGCCTGCATCGCCACCGCCAAACAGCTGCAGGGCAAGGAACTGAGCTACAACAACGTGGCCGACACCGACGCCGCCCTGGAGTGCGTCAAGCCCTTCGCCGACCCGGCCTGCGTCATCGTCAAGCACGCCAACCCCTGTGGCGTGGCCATCGGTACCGATATTCTGCAGGCCTATGACCTGGCCTTCGCCACCGATCCTACCTCGGCGTTCGGCGGCATCATCGCCTTTAACCGGGAACTGGACGCGGCCACTGCCAAGGCCATCGTTGACCGCCAATTCGTGGAAGTCATCATCGCCCCGAGCGTGGCGCCGGAAGCGGTTGAGATTGTCGCTGCCAAGAAGAATGTACGCCTGCTGGCCTGTGGTGAGTTCGACGGCGAGCGCGCCCAGACCATGGACTACAAGCGCGTGACCGGTGGCCTGCTGGTGCAGGACCGTGACCTGGGCATGGTCGCCATGGAAGACGTGAAAGTCGTCACCGAGCGCCAGCCCTCCGAGCAGGAACTGAACGACCTGCTGTTCGCCTGGGAAGTGGCCAAGTACGTGAAATCCAACGCCATCGTGTACGCCAAGGCCGGCCGCACCATCGGCGTGGGCGCAGGCCAGATGAGCCGCGTTTACAGCGCCAAGATTGCCGGCATCAAGGCCGCCGACGAAGGCCTGGAAGTGAAGGGGTCCGTCATGGCATCGGATGCTTTCTTCCCTTTCCGGGACGGCATCGACGCCGCTGCGGCGGCCGGCATTACCGCTGTCATCCAGCCGGGCGGCTCCATGCGCGACCAGGAAGTGATTGACGCTGCCAACGAACACGGCATCGCGATGGTCTTCACCGGCATGCGCCATTTCCGTCACTGATCAAAGAATTCAGGAGCAACACATGAACATTCTGGTTATTGGCAGTGGCGGGCGCGAACACGCCCTGGCCTGGAAAGCCGCGCAATCCCCCCTGGCAGACAAAGTCTTCGTAGCGCCCGGTAACGCCGGCACCGCCCGGGAACCAAACCTGGACAACGTCGATCTGGACGTGATGGACCTGGACGGCCTGGCGGATTTTGCCGAGCAGAATAGCGTGGGCCTGACCATCGTCGGCCCGGAAGCCCCGCTGGTAGCCGGCGTGGTGGACAAGTTTGAAGCCCGCGGCCTGCGTATCTTCGGCCCCAGCGCCGGTGCTGCCCAGCTGGAAGGCTCCAAGGCCTTCACCAAGGACTTCCTGGCCCGCCAGAAGATCCCGACCGCCGACTACGCCAATTTCACTGATGTGGACGAAGCCCTCGCCTATGTACGTGAAAAAGGCGCACCGATTGTGGTCAAAGCCGACGGCCTGGCCGCCGGTAAAGGCGTGATTGTCGCCATGACCCTGGCCGAAGCCGAAGATGCCATCCGCGACATGCTCGCAGGCAACGCCTTTGGCGATGCCGGCAGCCGCGTAGTGGTGGAAGAGTTTCTGGACGGCGAGGAAGCCTCGTTCATCGTGATGGTCGACGGCAAGAACGTGCTAGCCATGGCCACCTCCCAGGATCACAAGCGGGTGGGCGACGGCGACACCGGCCCCAACACCGGCGGCATGGGTGCCTACTCTCCGGCCCCGGTGGTTACAGCCGATGTGCACAAACGCATCATGGACGAGGTGATCTACCCCACCGTCAACGGCATGGCCGCGGAAGGTCACCCCTACAAGGGTTTCCTGTACGCCGGCCTGATGATCGACACCAACGGTGCACCAAAGGTGATCGAGTTTAACTGTCGCTTCGGTGACCCGGAAACCCAGCCGATCATGCTGCGCATGAAGTCGGACCTGGTGGAACTGTGCCAGGCCGCCGTAGATGGCAAACTGGACCAGTGCGACTCCGAGTGGGACGACCGCGCCTCTGTAGGCATTGTGCTGGCGGCCGGTGGTTATCCTGCCGACTACAGCAAGGGTGATGTGATCTCCGGCCTGCCGGAAGGTGAAACAGAAGGTGAGAAAGTCTTCCACGCCGGTACCAAGCTGGATGGTGATAACGTGGTGACTGCCGGTGGCCGGGTTCTGTGCGCCACCGCTTTGGGCAACACCGTGACGGAGGCCCAGCAGCGGGCTTACCAGCTGGCGAAGAAAATTAGTTGGAACGGCATGTTCTATCGGAACGACATTGCCTACCGGGCCATTGCCCGGGAACGGTAGAGCTGCCTGCTAGCGAGTCCCAACCCGGCCCCGCGCCGGGTTTTTTATGGCCGAAAGCCAATAGGAACCTCAAATCTACATCATAATAATTACTTGTTGTTAACGCTTATCATTTGTATAGTTGCAACCCTTACTCAATGACACCTGCACAGGATGCGATTATGCAACAACGATTTACCCGCCGTTTTATCGTAGCCGCCATCATGGCCGCCTCCCTTCCTGCCGCTGCCCAGGAGCACACACTGAAGGAGCTGGTCATCATCGGGGATGAGACCTCAGCCGCCAGCCTGCCGGGCTCAGCCCATGTGGTAACAAACGAAGACCTGGAAACCATGAAGTACACGGACGTGCACCGAGTGGTAAAGGAAGTGCCTGGTGTTTATCTGCTTGAAGAGGAAGGCTACGGCCTGCGTCCTAACATCGGTATTCGCGGCTCCGGTTCCGGCCGGTCCGGCAAGGTTACCCTGATGGAAGACGGCGTGCTGATGGCCCCTGCTCCCTACTCTGGTCCGGCCGCCTACTACTTCCCGTCCTTCGGCCGCATCAACGGCGTTGAAGTGCTGAAAGGACCAGACCTGCTCCGTTACGGCCCGGCCACCGTTGGCGGCGCCATTAACCTGCGCTCCACGCCGATTCCGACCACGACCGGCGGTCGGGTAACGGCGGAAATTGCCGAAGATAACGGCAAACGCATCCACGCCTGGTATGGCGCCAACAGCGAACAGGCCGGATGGCTGATCGAAACTCACCAGCATGAAAGTGACGGCTTCAAGGACATCCGCCAGTCAGACCGCGAAGCCGGCTTCGACAAGCAGGATTATGTCGCCAAGCTTCGCCTGAACACACGCCCGGACGCTGACATCTACCATCAGCTCGACCTGAAAGTGGATTACAGCGAAGAGCTGAGCCTGGAAACCTACCTCGGCCTGACCGACGCGGACTTCAATGCCAACCCGGACCAGCGCTACTTCGCGTCTGAGCGGGATAACATGGATACCCAGCGCACCGGTTTCATGGCCCGGCACCTGGTGGATTTCAACAACGATGTAACCCTGACCACCACCGCCTACCGCAACGAATTCAAACGCAACTGGTACAAAGCGGCAGGGCTGAACTCCCTGATCAATGCTGCCAATGGTGGTGACGCCCTGGCCCAGCAGCAGCTTCGCGGTGAGGCGGATCTCGCCGGTATCAAGATCAAGAACAACGCCCGGGAATATGAATCCCAGGGTATCGACTTTGTGGCGGACTGGGGCCTCAACCTGAGCGGAATGCGTCACGACCTGGCCTTTGGCCTGCGCTACCACGAAGACGAGGTGGATCGCCTGCAGCCGGAAGATACCTTCGACCAAGTTATCGTGAACGGCCGTCCGGTCCTGCAGTATGTTTCTACCACCTCGGGCACCGGCATCAATGGCGGCAACAACGCCATTGAAAAAGCAGAAGCCTGGAGCACTTATATCGCTGACCGGATTACGGTCAACGATCGCCTGACCGTCACAGCACTGCTGCGTTACGAAGATATCGAAACCAGTCGTGTACGCTATCAGCAAGAAGCCCGCACCGATGTGCAGGATCGTGCCTCAAACAGCACCGGTGAACTTCTGCCAGGCATGGGCGCAACCTACAAACTGGATGGCGGTGTCACACTTCTGGCCGGTGTTCATCGGGGTATGGCTCCGGCTGGTGCAGGTAGCACCGACGTGGATCCTGAACTCAGCACCAACTATGAGCTTGGCGCCCGGATTCAGCGCGGCGCTGGTCGCTACGAGCTGATCGGCTTCTACAGTGACTATGAAAACACGGTCCAGAACTGCTCCGTGGCTACCCCTTGCGCTGGCGGCCAGGACTTCGGTTCGGTCAGTCAGGGTGAAGCCCGCATTCAGGGCATTGAAGCCCTGGCAGGCTACGAGTTCGCTCTGACCAACGGCCTGTCTGTTCCGGTTGAAGCCACCTGGACCTACACCGATGCCGAGGTCACCAAAGACAGCGATTCCGGTAACGTTCTGAAGGGCGACAACCTTGTCTACCTGCCAGAGAACGTCCTGAACCTGCGTACCGGGCTGCGCGCCGGGAATCAGTGGGACGCCTACCTGAACGTGTCATACGTCGACGAGATGTGTATCGACAACACCTGCGATCGCAGCGGCACCGACAACACCTTCAGAAAGACCGAGTCTCTCACTGTAGTTGATCTTTCCGGCAGCTACCGCGTTGCCGAAGGCGCCCGCGTCTTTGCCAAGCTCGATAACGTGTTCGATACCCAGAAAATCATCGCTCGCTCACCCGATGGCGCCCGGCCGAACCTGCCGCGCACCGCATCGCTGGGCGTTACCGTCGATTTCTGATGGAAGTCTCCACACAAAAGGCTGACGGACCAGCCTGACTCAGGAAAACTTCAGCCCGGTCATTGACCGGGCTTTTTTCTGGGGTAGTGTTAGCGTTCACAACGACCACAATGAAAAGGAGTTCTCCGTGCCCCGAAACGCGCTCAATCTTGCCCTGCTGCTCATCGCCACCCTTCTTATCAGTGCCTGCTCCAAACAGAGCATCTACGACAGCGCCATTGGCTGGGAGCGTTCCAGCGCCGGCCTTGAGACAGCGGAAGTCACGGTTGGCGAGCTGGACATTACCTACCTGCGCAGTAAAGAAGCCGTTGAGGGTGACACGCTGGTTCTGATACACGGATTCGGCGCCAACAAAGATAACTGGACGCGGCTGGCCAAGGAGTTCAAAGGCGAGTTCAACGTCTACGCCATCGACCTGCCTGGCCATGGCGACAGCAGCAAGCCTCTGGACATCGGCTACCGGTTTGAAGACCAGGTGAACTACCTGAATCAGATCCTGGCCGAACTGGGCGTGAGACAGTTCCACATGATGGGCAACTCCATGGGCGGCGCGATCACTGCACTTTACGCCGCCACCCACCCGGATCAGATTCAGACTGCAGTGCTGTTCGATCCCGCCGGTATCTTTGAGTATGAAAGCGAACTGGTAGATCGGGTCATGGATGGTGACAACCCACTGATCCCGAAGAAGAAAGGTGATTTTGACAAGCTTCTGGACTTCGCTCTCGAAAAGCGCCCCTTCGTACCCTGGCCGATTTTTGATGTGATGGAAGAAAAAGCCATCGCCAACCGGGAAGTGAACGAGGTTATCTTTGCCGCCATTCGCGACACCGGATTTGAGCCAGACTTCCGCGACGCCATTACCCGGATCGAAGCTCCGGTACTGGTGGTCTGGGGTAAGCTGGACAGGGTAATCGACTACCGCAACGCCGATGTGTTCGTTGACGCCATCCCCAATGCACGCAAAGTGCTCCTGGACGATATTGGCCATGCGCCCATGGTTGAAACACCGGCAGAATCTGCCCGGCTATTCCGGGAATTCCTGGCCGACAAGGTCAAATAGCGCAGGTCCGGAACCCGGTAAACACATCGCTGCGAAACGGCAGGTAAGCCTGCCGGTAGGTGCCTCGAATCAGGTTGGATGACGTGGCACAGCTGCCACCCTTGGTGACCTTATGGGTGGCAAACTGCAAGGTGGACATAAACGGGTACATGTCCACCTTGAAACCGTCATAGGGCAAGAAGTCGTTGGTGGTCCACTCCCACACCGCACCGATCATCTGCCGGCAACCCGACCGGCTGTCCCCGGCGGGATAGTCGAACACCGGATTCCGGGCCATGGTGCGGCCGTCCAAATCCGCCCTTGAACTGTCCGGGGCGTCACTGCCCCAGGGATAACGGCGGAACGGTTCCCCGGGCTTGTTGCCCAGCGCTGCCACTTCCCATTCATACTCCGACGGCAACCGACGCCCCGCCCACTTGCAGTACGCCTCCGCTTCCCAATAGGTCACATGGGTAACCGGCGCATCCGGCTCCAGGGCCAGCCACTGGTCGAACACCCGCTCTTGCCACTGGCCGTCATGCCAGCGCCAGTACAACGGGTGCCGGGGTACATGCATCAGGGGTTCCGTAACACCGTACACCAGGCTGACATCCTGCTCAGACTCCAGCCATTTCCTGCCACCGAACGACCACAACTCCGGCCGCTGGTAACCGCAATCGTCCACAAACGCCTGAAACTCCCGATTGCTCACCAGCGTACGACTGATGGCGAACGCCGGTAGTTCAATCTCGAAGCGGGGTTTCTCGGCATCGAAAGCAAAGTCGTCTGTTGCGTAGTGTTGAGACTCGCCGGGCATACCAATCACCCAACGCCCGGCCGGAATCTCCGCATCCCCGGTTACTGCCTCACCCGGTGCCGGCCGGTCACCCTTGAAATCCAAAGGCGCCGGATACCCCACCGTCTGCCGGCACCAGATCAGCGATTCGATGTGCATGTTCTGGTGGTAAATCGCGTAGCGGTAGAGATACAGCTCCCGCTCGGTCAACTCACGGCTCTTGATGCGCTCTGCAACCCGATCGTAAATGGCATTGAAGTACGTGAGCGTTTCCTCACGGCCGGGAAACAAATCCCGGCGCCAGCGATCTTTGTGGTCAACATGGAAGGAATCCCACAGGTCATCCATAGCTGGATCATAACTGGGCGAGCCATCCAGCAAGTTGAACACGAAGACCTCGTAGAAGAACGCAGAATGCCCCATTTCCCAGAGAGGCGGGTTCACGCCAGGATGGTAGGGAACATCGAGCTGCTGCTCCGACAGCGTGCAGATCAGCTGTTTGGTGCGAGTCCGAGCCAGTTCCAGATCTTCCAGGACCTGTATTTTGTTGTCTTCAGCAACCATTTGGTCTAACTCCAGAGCTTTTCACTCCCACAGTCTGGGGATCAGTGGTGGGGAGGGGCTTTCTGAAACCTTGCGGAGCCATGGATGGCGGAGCAGAGCGTACACGGATGTATTCACAGCGTGTTTCAGAAAGCCCCTCCCCATCACTGATTCGTGCACCCAAACAGAATAACAAAGAAAAAACCGCCGAGGGCAAAACCCACGGCGGTTCAGTAGCTATCATTACGATAGGTGACAGAAATCAGGCCACCTCAGGCAGCCTTCTTGCGGTTACGCCGCCAGTCGGCCAGATCTTCGATCAGCTTGTAGAACAAGGGAACGAAGAACAGCGCCAGGGTACTGGCGGCCAGCATACCGCCCACCACTACGGTACCGATTTCCTGACGGGAAACCGCACCCGCACCGGTACTGAACGCCAGCGGCATGGAGCCCACGATGAACGTCAGTGCTGTCATCATAATCGCCCGGAAACGCTGCCGTGCAGCCGTGCTGGCAGCATCAAAGGAACTCATGCCACTTTTCCGGTTCTGAGCGGCAAATTCCACAATCAGAATGGCGTTCTTCGCAGCCAGGCCAATCAGCACCAACAAACCCACCTGGAAGTAGATATCGTTGGGGAAACCACGGAGTAACGATGCCAGAGCAGCACCAAAGACACCGAACGGCACAGCGGTCGCTACCGCCACCGGCAAGCCCCAGCGTTCGTACTGGGCGGCCAGGATCAGGAATACCAGCAACAGGCCCATGCCGAAGGCAAGAGTGCCGGAGTCCGCAGAATCCTGCAGCTGGTAGGCTTCACCGGTCCAGCCCAGCAGGGTGTTACGATCAAACTGTTCCGACGCCACCGCCTGCAGGGCCGCCAGGGCGTCACCGGTGGTGAAGCCCGGCGACGGGTCTGCCAGCAGTTTGGCGGCCGGATACACGTTGAACCTGTTCAGGATATCGGGGCCGCTGACCCGCTCCAGTTCCACCAGGGAACTCAGCGGAATCATCTCACCATAGTTGGAGCGCACAAACACCCGGCGCAGGTCGTCCGGATGGCTACGGAACTCACCTTCTGACTGAAGATTGACCTGCCAGTTACGGCCCTGCAGGGTAAAGTCGTTCACGTACAGGCCACCGAAGGTGCTCTGCATGGTGGTGAAGATCTGGTCAATCGGAACCCCGGCAGCCTGGGCTTTTTCCCGATCCACGTTGGCCTTGTAACGGGGAATGCCGGTATCCAGGGTCACCCGCACATTCTGCAATTCCGGCCGCGCGTTGGCGGCCTGGGTGAACTGGTCTGCCATGGTCTTGATCTCAGCCGGGGTGCGGCCACCACGGGCCTGAATATAGCCTTCCACACCACCGGTGGTGGACAAGCCCTGAATCGGAGGCGGGGTAAAAGCAATCACAAACGCTTCCGGCATCCCAAAGCCAATGCCCATGATCTTGTTGGCGATGTCGGCCGCCTTCTGGCCCTCGCCTTCCCGCTCTGCCCAGTCTTCCAGTGTCACGAAGGCCACACCACTGTTGGTCCGCAGAGCGCTGGAGATGATGTCGAAACCGGCAAAGGACACCACGTCTTTCACTTCCGGCAGTTGCATCATCTGCTCAACCAGCTGGTCGCGAGTGTCCGCCGTCCGGCTCAGGGCCGAGGTGGGGGGCAGCGAGTAGGCCGCTAGCACAAACCCCTGGTCTTCCTGGGGCACCAGGCCAGAGGGCATTTTGTTCAGCAGGAAGGCGGTGCCGCCAAGCATCGCGGCAAACAGAAGCACGCCAATCACCGCATGGCGCAGCAACCAGTCCACCACGGCAGAGAAGCCGTTAGTGAGTTTGTCGAAGCCGGCGTCAAACCAGCGGAATACTGCCAACTGTTTGCCTTCGTGGCCGAGCAACAAAGCACACATCGCCGGTGTCAGGGTCAGCGCCACGATGCCGGATATCACCACCGACACCGCGATGGTTATCGCAAACTGTCGGTACAGCTCACCGCTGAGCCCGCCCAGGAAGGCCACCGGGGCAAACACCGCCACCAATACCAAAGTGGAAGACACCACCGCGCCGGACACCTGCTGAATGGTCAGAACCGCCGCATTGTAGGAAGACAAGCCCTGCTCTTTCATCAGGCGCTCGGCGTTTTCCATGATGATGATGGCGTTATCCACCACTACCCCGATCGCCAGTATCAAGCCGAACAGGGTCAGCAAGTTGACCGAGAACCCCAGTGCCTGCATGCCGGCAAAGGTGCCAATCAGAGACACCGGGATGGCAATCAGCGGTATCAGGGTAGCGTTGAAATGCTGCAGGAACAGGAAGGTCACCAGCACCACCAGCAACACCGCCACAATGAAGGTGGAGATCACCTCCTGGATCGAGATATCAATGAACCGGGTGGTGTCGTAGGGCACGTTGTATTCCAGGCCCTCCGGGAAGCGGTCTGCAATTTCTTCCATGGCCGCGTTCACGGCATCAGCAGCGTCCAGGGCATTGGCACCGGGCTGCAGGTACACCCCCATGGGCACGGTGGCACCACCATTGTAGACCGCTGCGAAGTCGTAGTTCTGGGCGCCCAGCTCGATTCTGGCCACGTCTTTCAGGCGCAGGGAGGCACCCTGATCATCACTGCGCAGGATCACCTCACCGAACTCTTCAGGGCTGGTCAGCCGGCCCGGGGCTGACACGCTGAAGGTGAACGCCTGCCCTTCGGGCGCTGGTTCCGCCCCGATCCGACCCGCCGCAAACTGGGCGTTCTGGGCGCGCAAGGCAATGGCTACATCGTTGGGAGTCAGCTCGTACTGGGCGAGTTTGTCCGGCCTCAGCCACACCCGCATGGAATAATCCTGGGCCCCGAACAGGGATGCATCGCCAATACCGGGCAACCGCACTAACTCATCCAGCACGTTCAGCAAGGCATAGTTGGAGATCTCCACCACATCCATGGTGTTATCCGGAGAAGACAGGGTAATCACTTGCAGGATGGAGGTGGAACGGGCTTCCACTTTCAACCCCTGGTTACGGACGGACTGGGGCAGGCGAGCCAGCGCCTGCTGTACCCGGTTGTTGACGTTGATGGTGGCCTGGTCAGGATCGGTGCCAATCTCAAACGAGACCGTCACCCGGAAGCTGCCGGAATCTGTGGCGCTGGATTCCAGGTAGATCATGTTGTCCACGCCGTTGATTTCCTGCTCCAGCGGCGCCACCACTGAATCCGAAATCACGTCCGCGCTGGCACCCGGGAACCGGCCGTCCACCACCACCTGGGGCGGAACTACGTTTGGATACTGTTCTACGGGCAGCCCGATTAGCGCCAGAAGACCACCAAGCGTGATGATGATGGAAACGACCGATGCGAAGATCGGCCGGTCGATGAAGGTCCGCAGCATCAGTCTGAGCCTCCCTCATCATCGGTATTGGTGACGTTTACCGTTGCGCCATCACGCAGGTTAACCAGGCCGCTGACGATGTAACGATCACCTTCTTCCAGGCCGCTGAGAATGATCTGGCGACCGCTACTCACCGGGCCAAGCTCTACCCGACGTGCCTTTGCGGTGCTCTCATCGTCAACCACATAGACCACCGGCCCGTTCGGCCCCTGAGTCACCGCTCTTTCCGGAATTGCGATGGCATCTTCGAAGCTCTGCAACTCAACCCGAACCCGTACAAACTGGCCGGGCACGATCACATTCTCCGGGTTACCAAAGACCGCGCGGGCCGATACTGTACCGGTACGCGGGTCCAGCGTGGAGGCGGTAAAGTCGATCTGCCCATCCAGCTCATATTCCTGGCCGTCGGCCAGTATCAGACGGGCGGCCACTTCCTGATCGCCGGCACCGCGCATCCCCTCGCGGGCAGCCCGGCGAATGTTGGCGTCGTTCTCAGGCAGGGCAAAGCGCACATGGATCGGGTCCAGCTGGACAATCGTGGTCAGCAGGGTACCGGAGCTGATCAGACTGCCTTCGGGAAAATCTTCCAGGCTGGTGACACCGCTGACCGGCGCGGTTACCGAGGTATAACCAAGGTCCAGCTCCGCCTGGGCGACGCCGGCATTGGCCACCGCCAGATTGGCCTGGGCCAGCTCCAGTGCGGACTGGGCAGCATCCCGGTCCCGTTCACTCACCGCGTTGCGCTGGAACAGTGATGAAATCCGGTTCCACTCCCGTTCAGCCTGGCGCCGGTCGGCCTCGGCCACCTGGCGCTGAGCCTGGGCCCGTTGCAAGGCCGCTTCCGCAGGCTTGCGATCGATTCGGAACAGCGGGTCGCCTTCCTGTACCATCTGGCCTTCTTCGTACAGACGCTCTTCCAGAATACCCTGAATCCGCGCCCGCACTTCTACCTCACGGGCACCCCGAGCGCGGCCGGCATAATCCTGGCGCACACTGATGTTTTCGGCCACGGCTCGCTCAACCACCACGGCTGCTGGCGGCATACCGCCGCCCTGCTGACTGCCTGCGTCGTCGTTACTGCAACCAGCCAGAATGAACAGGCATGACAAACCTGCAACCAAAAAGCCGTTGCGAGCCATCGGCCGGTGAACGTTATCAATGCGCATGGCGCGGTCTCCTGAAAACCGGTTTAAAGACATAAGGCGAGCCGGGATGGAATAGCGGGCCCGGGATAATACATAACGTTAATAGGGCGCTAAAATACATCCATCCATGTATGTATGTAAACTGATTTCCTTTATACTTCGGTTTTTCCCATCAGATGACTGCGATTAATCATGGCACGAAAAACAAAAGCCGAAGCCGAAGCCACCCGGGAAGCCATTCTCGATGCGGCAGAATGCGTCTTTATGGACAAGGGCGTTGCAAAGACCTCGCTGGAAGAGATCGCCCGCAAGGCCGGCGTTACTCGCGGCGCGGTCTACTGGCATTTCCGTAACAAGGCCGACATTCTGGACGCCATGCTGGAACGGGTACGGGCGCCTCTGGGTGAGATGATGGATGAAACTGCGGAAGCTGATCAGGGGCTTGCGAGCCTGAAAAACCTGTGCGTTGTGGCATTACGCAAGCTGGCCCAGGATACCCGCTACTTTCGTGTGTACATGATCCTGTTCCATCGCAATGAATCCGACCAGGCCATTGCCAAACACCGGGAGCTGGCCCGGGAAGCCACAGAATTTGTCACGGAAATCCTGGGACGCCCGGAAAACCGGATAAAGCTACACCCGGAACTAACGCCCGCCCAGGCCGCCTACTTGCTGCATACACAAATGCTGGGACTGTTTTTTGACTGGCTGGCCGATCCAGAGCAATGGCCGCTGGCTGACGTGGCGCCTACCTTTGTAGAGGCTTACTTCCGGGGCCTATTGGCCGAACGCTAGCCATCCCCAGACCCAAAGTATCATCGGCACTCCGACAACCGTCACGAGCACCGACAACGGCAAGCCAAGGCGCCAATAATCCCCGAAACGATAACCCGCAGGCTCCATAACCAGGGCATTGGACTGATGCCCGATCGGGGTAAGGAAGGCACAGGAAGCGCCTACGGCCACCGCCATCAACACTGCATCCGATGCCAATCCAAGTTGGCTGGACACCCCGAGAGCTATCGGGGCGACCAGAATGGCCGCCGCCGCGTTGTTGACCACGTTCGACAACAACATGGTGCCCACCAGTATGATGGTCAAGGCGACCCAGGCGGCCTGCCCTTGGGCAACCGTCAGGATCTGCTCAGCTATCAACGCAGCACCACCCGTGGTTTCAAGGGCCTGCCCTACGGGAATCATTGCGGCGAGCAGCACGATCACCGGCCAGTCGATGGCTCGGTAGGCATCGCCGGCATCCATCAACTGCACCAGCACCATGGCCACCGCACAGGCCACCAGCGCCACGGGCGGTGTCAGCAGGCCAGACAGGATGATCGCGATGGCGGCGAGGAACACCCCGCCGGCCAGCCAGAGATTTTTCTCCCGGCCGAGGGTCAAGCCCCGCTCCGCCAGCGGCAGGCAACCCAGGGTTTGCAGTGTCGATAACAAATTGTCTTCATAGCCCTGCACCAGCAGGATATCCCCGGAACGGAATCGGATGTCTGCCAGGCGCCGCTTTAGTCGGTGCCCCTGCCGGGCAATGGCCACCACGTTCAAACCGTAGCGTTCTCTCAGGTTCAGTCGGTTGGCAGAACGCCCGATTAAACGCGACGATGGTGAAATCACGGCTTCCGTCAGTCGAACGTCCCCGGCGGCCACCTGCTCTTCGGTGCCCTCTCGGGATGTCATTGGCTGCGATTCTTTCCCTTCTTCATCCTCGTCGTTCACCGCATTGGCAAGTGCCAGCCCGGTTTGCTCGACAAACTCCTGCAGACTCTCGGTGTCGGCTTCCACCAACAGCACATCGCCGTACTTCAGCACGTTGAAGGTTGATGGTGCTGGCGAGACCTCCTCTCCCCGAATCAATGCCAGTACCACCAGGCTCTTCTCGGTGCCACCCGAGGTAAGCAGGTTGTGCAGTGTGCCACCGGCAAAGGGCGACTCTTCCGGCACCTTCAGTTCGGTAACATACTCACCAACGCTGAACAGTTTGTCGCCACCGGCCGGGTCGTCGCGCTTGGGTGTCAGGCGCCAGCCAATCACACCGATGAACACAATGCCGACAGCGGTAATGGCCAGCCCAACAGGCGCAAAATCAAACAGGCCGAAAGAGCCCGCTTCGCGATAACTGGCAATAATGATATTGGGGGGTGTACCAATCAGGGTAATGGTGCCTCCCAGCAACGAGCCGAAGGCAAGTGGCATCAGCAGCAAAGACGGAGAGCGCCCGGACTGCCGCGACATCCAGATCGCCACGGGCATCAACAGCGCCAGCGCACCCACGTTATTGATAAAGCCGGAACACAAGGCCACCACCAGAGTCAGGGTGATGACCTGCAGAACGGCGTTACGCCCAACCTTACCAAGCAATCGGGCGACCGCATCCACAACACCACCGTTGACCAGCCCCTGGCTGATCACCAATACAGCGGCTACGGTAATCACCGCCGGGTGACCAAAGCCCGCGAACAACTGGTCGGGGGCAACCAGGCCGGAGACAGCAACCGCCAGCAAGGCGAGCATGGCTACGATATCGAAGCGCAGGCGGTTCCAGATAAACAGGGCAAGGGTTGCGCCCAGAATCAGAAACACCGTCCATTGATCAGATAGCATGGAGCCACTCCACTCTTCGGCCAGACATGTCAGCTTTCCTTACAGAGCTCTTGTCAGTGCGCCCCACACCCATCTCCAACTCGCTGTATTGTCAACGCCCCAGAGAACTGGTGCAGAATCTGCTTGCCTGGTTGTCAGGGATTCCGCCTGCATGACAAAGCTCATCAGCAGGTCACAGGGCCGTGGTCGACTATAGCAGTTTCCGCATTCGCTCCCCCAAGATTCCCAACAGAAGCAGTCGGTTGTTCAGTCACTTTGCAGGAGCAAGGTTATGGAACAGAAACGACCGCTCGTCTGGTTGTCGGCGGATTCAGGCGAAAACACGGTACCGCCATCACTCACATCCCAGTGGGCGATTGTACCGGTTGATATCAATACCCAATCCCTGGCCATTTTGCCGCACTGGCGGGGGCTGGCAGTGGGTGTGTGTGTTGTTGCCGATCTCGAGCTTGCCGGGTTACCGTTGTTCGCGCCCTGGCTGGAGGCTTTACCGGTATCGTCCTGGCTCGCCCTGGTTCGGCGCGAGCAGCTGCAACACCCGGCGGTGCGCCAACTGATTCGGGAATTCTGCCAGGATTACCACACCCTTCCCATCGCCCCCTACCGCCTGTCCGACAGCCTTGGCCACATGTGGGGCATGTCGAAACTGACCGAAGCATTGGCCAGTTCCGACCATGCCAGTGATTATCAGCAGTACGCGCTGGAGGGCCCTTCCAGTGCCATTCGCATGGCCCGCAGCCTGGTTCGCAAGTTCTCCATCACCAACGAGCCGTTGCTGATCTACGGCGCCAGCGGCACCGGCAAAGAGGCGGCGGCACGCTTCGCCCACGAGCATTCCGATCGGCGCACGCAGGCCCTGGTCAATGTAAACTGCGCCGCCCTGCCCGCTTCATTAACCCAGAGCGAGCTGTTCGGACACGAACGGGGGGCCTTTACCCACGCCTTGAACAAGCGCATGGGCCGGATCGCTGCAGCCGATGGCGGCACCCTGGTCCTCACCGGCGCCGATGAACTAAGCCTGGAACAGCAATCAGCGATCCTGCGATTCCTTCAGGACGGTATCATTGAGCCTGTCGGCGCCAGTCGCCCGATAAAGGTCAACGTCCGCATCATCGCAACCTGCAGCGTGCCCCTGGAAAAGAGGGTGGAACAGGGGCTGTTTCGATCCGATGTGTTCTACCGGCTGGGCAATCTGAGCGTGACATTGCCTACCTTGAAAGAACGCCTCGAGGACATTCCATTCCTGGCCCGCCGAGCGCTGGATGCCTGCGATGGAAGCCAATATCAGATCGGAAGCGACACCCTGGTAACTCTGGCTCGCCATAGCTGGCCGGGCAACCTCCGAGAATTGCAGAATCGAATCCGCCAGGCGGTGCTGATGACTAAGTCACTGCATATTACGCCCGAAGATCTGGGGCTGGAGCCAACCGGCGCCCCTGCCCAACCAGACCGGTTCACCCTTGAGGCGTTCCGAGCCAGGGCTGAGGAGCAGGCTATCTCCACCAGCCTGTCGCTTACCCACCAGAACGTTTCCGCCGCCGCTCGCCTACTGAAGATTTCCCGGGTGTCGTTTTACCGGCTACTCGAAAAGCACAACCTGCAGCTCCCTTCCAGCATCAACCTGAACCCCGGCAGAGGGCAAGGAGACCGAACATGAAACCACTGACCCCGATAGCGTTAGCCGCAGCCCTGGCAAGCACAGCCAATGCCGCGCCACCTGAACCAGACGCCAGGCCCAGAACAACCACGGATGCCGCCCAACAACAGGCCGTTCAGGATACCGCAACGGACATCGCCTCAATCACTGCAGATCGGGGCATAGTGACCCGGCCCGGCCGCTTCACCATCGAGCCCTCGTTCTCCCACGCCCACAGTAACGCCACTCGGGTTGCGGTGGAGGGCTACACCATCATTCCCGCGTTGCTGATTGGCCTGATCAACATCTCCGAGATTCAGCGGGACATTTTCGTCAGCGCCGTGTCCCTGAAGTATGGGTTCACCAGCCGGTTTGAGGGCAGCGTTCGGGTGCCATACCTGAGTATCCGGGAGGATCTTCGGGAAAGAGAGATTTTCCAGGGTACGCCGGTAGACACCCTGCGAGAATCGTCCGGTGAAGGCCTTGGCGATGTTGAACTGGCCGTGCGTTACCAGCTCAACGACGGGCTCGATGGCTGGCCCTATCTGATCGGAGTGTTCCGAGCCAAAGCCCCGACCGGCGACGGCCCTTACGACGTCAAACAACGGGTGCTCACCGACAACAGCGGCAACCCCATCGGCATCGAACTGGCAGAACGGCCGACAGGATCCGGCTTCTGGTCGGTCGAACCTGGCCTCTCGTTCATTTACCCGACCGACCCGGCTGTGCTGTTTGGCAACCTCAGTTACGTCTGGACCATCAAGGAGGAACAGGGCTTTGAAAATGGCGGCACCGTAGACCCGGGCGACGTGGTCCGCTTCGGATTCGGCATGGGCTTTGCGTTTAACGAACGGACGTCTTTCAGCCTCGGCTACGACCACTCGGTGATTCGTAAAACCACCTTTGAACACAACAACGATCTGTTCGCCGCCAATTTTGATCGTATTCAGGTGGGTTCACTGTCCTTCGGCCTGTCTCATCGGTTATCACCAGCAACCACCCTGAGCCTGACAGTCGCCGTTGGCGTTACCGATAACGCACCTAACAGTGAAATAACACTGAAACTGCCGATCAACCTTTAACCGGCAATCAGGGCAGGATCAGAGGCAGGCCGGAGTCTCTGGGCAGGCGATAGGCGCCACCCAGGTTGTTGAGTTCAATATTCAGCTGCCGGGTGTTCTGAATGACCGTGCTGTTGAGGCTGTTCTGGATCACAGTCATCCAGCCCCCATTACCCGCCGCGCCAGACACCAGCTCCAACCCCTGCAAGCCGGGGACGTTCGCGGACAGCACGGTTTCCATCTGGCTACTCCAGGCATTGGACACCGGGCGATTCAGGTCGGGAATCTGCAGTCTGTTGACCACCAGGGTGTCCCCATTGACCGCCACCACCTGCTCTAGGCCAATGGCAATCTCCAGATTATCCAGCACAAATCCGCCCCGTAATTCGGCCAGTTCGTTGTCGCTGAGTGGAGGTGCTGACACCCGCATGTCGGACCAGGCGAGCGGTGCCACCAGCAGAAAAACCATGGATAGACCGGTACCCTTTGTCATGATCTCACCACTCCTGTGCGCTGGGCCAATAGGGCAAGGTATGGCCAACACCCGGCCCCTTGAGACCTTTGAACAGCGGTGCCCGGGCCAGTCCAGGCCATTGGCCGTCTGCCAGGAAGCTGGACCGCCCCTGGTCCAGATGGCTACGAATCACGAACGCTGAGCCATCCCAGCTTTGCTCGAATTCAGCCCAACTATAGGCCTTCAAACCCCGGGCGGGGTCTGCCACCAACACCTCGCGCTCACTTATGCCCCGGATAACCACAAAATGCCGGTAGCCCCCCAGGGTCACAAGGGCAATCACCGGCACACGTACCTGTTCTCGCAGTCCACTCAGGGGCAGCCGGAATCCGTCGGCCTGATACCCCTCCGCTTCCAGGTAGCGCTTCATATCGAGCATGGAGAAACCTTCCCGACGAACCTTGTCTTCATCGGCGATGGCCAGCATCCCGATGAACACCTCCTGTTCATTGACCGGGTGGTCATAGTGAAACGACAACAAGGTGGCCAGCGCTGCAGAGCCACAGCTGAAATCGTACTGTTGCCGGAAGACATCCTGGTATCGCTGGTCCAGAAAACTGCTGACACTAACCTGCACATCGCCCCCGGGGCCGGGAACCAACACGGTTCCGGCAAAAGCCGAAGGCCACAGCAGGGTCGCCAGAACACCCGTCACCAGCTGTCGTATTCCCGCCATGGCCCGCCTCCGGTTTCAATGGTTGATGAGTATGTTGATCTGGGTACTGTCCTGGATGACGACCTGATTACCACTGTTCTGAATCACCGTGGCAACGCCGTTCATATTGTCGAAGGCGTGGTCGCTGATCCGGTTGTCGCCGGTAATCACCGGGCCGGACAGTACGTTGCCACTGACCAGACCATTCTGCTGGGTTTCATTCAGCTGCCATTGCATGGAGATGCCCTGGCGACCGCTGGCGGAATCCAGCTGTTCGGCACTCAGTGGTTCTACATCGGGCCAGTCACCCGCGTTCGCCGTTATGGCAAACAGGCTGCCCAGTACCAGTAAAAGCGTGACGCACCTTGTCATGACACATCTCCCGACAACACAGGGCTGCCCGGTTCAACACCCGGAGCAGCCCTGATTGCCTCAGTTGGTGCCACCACCCGCGTTGAGGTTGGACATCACACTGACGTTGGCCTGAGTCACGCTGCCCACGCCCGCGTTCTGGGCGAAGGCTCCGACACCAGTGAAGTTAGCGGAGCCACCGGAAATCTCATTGGAGGCCCGGGTATCCACATAGGAGCTTTCACCGTTAGCACTGCCGTAGGTGACGTTGGTCCCCGATACAGAGCCATTGAGCTCGGCATCGTTCATGAACACTTCCAGGGACAGATTCAGCGTGGTGGTGCTGTTATCTGAATTGTCGCTGCTGTCGGTGTTGTAGGAATCAGTGGCGTTGGTGGAGTTATCGGAACTGTCACTGTTGCCACTGTCAGCAATCTTGAACGAATCGCTGATGTTAGTGCTGTTGTCGGAATTGTCAGAGTTATCGGAGTTATCCGAATTGTCTGAATGATCCGAGTTGTCGGTGTTACCGCTGTCGGCGATCTTGAAGGAATCGCTCACGTTGGTGCTGTTGTCCGAATTGTCGCTGTTATCCGAGTTATCGGAGTTGTCTGACATGTCGTTACCACTGTCCGCGACTTTGAACGAGTCGCTGACGTTGGTGCTGTTGTCCGAGTTATCGGAGTTATCTGACATATCGTTACCGCTATCCGCGATCTTGAACGAATCGCTGACATTGGTGCTGTTATCCGAATTGTCGGAGTTGTCGGAGTTGTCCGATGCGTCGGTATTGCCGCTATCGGCAATCTTGAAGGCGTCGGCAACATTGGTGCTGTTGTCCGAATTATCCGAGTTGTCGGAATTATTGGAGTTATCCGAATTGTTCGAATTATCGGAGTTGTTTGAATTATCCGACATGTTGTTGCCACTGTCGGCAATCTTGAACGAATCAGACACATCGGTGCTGTTGTCTGAATTGTTCGAGTTATCGGAGTTGTCGGTGGAGTTGTCGTTACCGGAATCCGTGTTTCCGGAATAATTGGTGTTGGCAGAGGAATTGTCATTGGCGTTGTTGTTGGGGTCGCCGTCTCCTCCCTGTTGTGCCATAGCGTAACCGGAGATACCCATGCTCATGGCGATGGCAGCTGCTAGCAGACTTTTCTTGGTATTCATGATGTCATTTCCTTTGAGTTTGTTGGCTGTATGGAATCCGACCCAACCCGCCAGCAACCGGGTAAGCCAAGGTCCAGACCCGCTCATGTATTGGAGCGATTACCGTGCCAACCTTAACAGACAGCTGTTATCTATCTGATTTATATCGTTTTTCAGGAATGATACTGCTCGACACCAGAGCGAACACCAGGACGACCTGTTCCATTACTGAAACAGCAGGTTTTAACGACACTTGGACAAACAAAAAAGAAAGGCGGGGAATCAGGCAGATAGCCAAAATCAGACGTGTTAAAAAAAAACAAAACCCCGCAAAGCAAAAGCCTTGCGGGGTCTCTGGTAGCTGGCAGGCACCGCGTGCCTGCCGGACAACCGGAACCGGTCGATTAACCGAACTGGTTCATGGTGTTGTCTTTACCACCGGCCTTCAGAGCCGCTTCACCAGCGAAGAACTCTTTGTGGTCATCACCGATGTTGGAACCGGCCATGTCCTGGTGCTTCACAGTGGCGATGCCCTGACGGATTTCCTTGCGCTGAACACCTTCAACGTAGGCCAGCATGCCTTCGTCACCGAAGTAGCCCTTGGCCAGGTTGTCGGTAGACAGAGCCGCAGTGTGGTACGTCGGCAGGGTAATCAGGTGGTGGAACACACCCGCTTCACGGGACGCATCACGCTGGAAGTTACGGCACCACTCGTCAGCCAGCTGGCCCAGCTCAGTGTTGTCGTACTCGGCGCTCATCAGCTTGGCGCGGTCGTAAGCAGATACATCCTTGCCTTCTTCCTTCATGGCATCGAATACCTGCTGACGGAAGTTCAGGGTCCAGTTGAAGGACGGGCTGTTGTTGTAAACCAGCTTGGCGTCGGGCACTACTTCCTTGATGCGGTTAACCATGGCAGCGATCTGACCAACGTGGGGCTTCTCGGTCTCGATCCACAGCATGTCTGCGCCATTCTGCAGGCTGGTGATACAGTCCAGAACAACACGGTCTTCGCCAGAGCCCGGCTTGAAGCAGAACAGGCCAGAGGCCAGACGCTTCGGCTTCAGCAGCTTGCCGTTGGACTTGATCACAACGTCGCCGTTCTCGATCTGGGAAGCGTCTTCGATGTACTCGCCGTCCAGGAAGCTGTTGTACTGGTCACCCAGGTCACCCGGCTCGTTGGTTACAGCGATCTGCTTGGTCAGGCCAGCACCCAGGGAGTCAGTACGGGCAACGATCACGCCGTCGTCCACACCCAGTTCCAGGAACGCCAGACGAACCGCGTTGATCTTGGACAGGAAGTCGGCGTGGGGAACGGTTACTTTACCGTCCTGGTGGCCACACTGCTTCTCGTCAGATACCTGGTTCTCGATCTGGATACAGCAAGCACCGGCTTCGATCATCTGCTTGGCCAGCAGGTAGGTCGCTTCGGCGTTACCGAAACCAGCGTCGATGTCGGCAATGATCGGCACAACGTGAGTTTCGTGGTTGTCGATCTGCTTGATCAGCTCAGCCGCCTTGGCGCTGTCGCCGGCGTTTTCAGCTTCTTCCAGGGCACGGAACAGGTGGTTCAGTTCCCATGCGTCAGCCTGGCGCAGGAACGTGTACAGCTCTTCGATCAGGCCAGAAACCGCAGTCTTCTCGTGCATGGACTGGTCAGGCAGCGGGCCGAACTCGGAACGCAGGGCAGCAACCATCCAGCCAGACAGGTACAGGTAACGACGCTTGGTGGTACCGAAGTGCTTCTTGATGGAGATCAGCTTCTGCTGGCCGATGAAACCGTGCCAGCAACCCAGAGACTGGGTGTACTGGGAAGAATCGGCGTCGTAAGCAGCCATGTCTTCGCGCATGATCTTGGCGGTGTACTTGGCGATGTCCAGACCAGTCTTGAATTTGTTCTGGGCGCGCATGCGGGCAGCGTGCTTCGGGTTGATAGCATTCCAGGTCGGGTTCTGCTTCAGGATGGAAGCAATCTGGTCGACGTCTTGTGCGTAGGGCATGGTCTCTATCCTTTCTACGTTAGTGTTCAAAAGGGTCGGAAACGCTGCTGCCAGCAGCCTCCGGAGCCAACCGCCTGCTCATACAACCCGGCAGGGGATGACGTTGGGCGTAACTTTAGTGCTTTCCGATTTATAATTGAAATTTATATGGTGTATTTTCGGCATTTTTCTGGTGAATACCAAAAATGGATAAGCCGGTAGACCAGAGCCGTTCTTGAGCCCGGTCATTTTGGCCACGCTATAACATGCTATGATTCAGCCACTTGATTAATATCACGCCCCGGCGACGACGGGTAACAGAGGTATCCGGTGTTCTACATCCGCGCTTTCGGCCACTCGCTGCTGCACGCACTGAAGAATCTGTTTCCGATTATTGCGGTGGTTGTGTTCTTCCAGTTGGTCGTACTTCAGCAGATGCCGGACAATACACTCAGCATGGCCATTGGCCTGCTGATTGTTGCTGCCGGTGTCGCCCTGTTCCTTCAGGGCCTTGAGCTGTCTATTTTCCCGGTGGGCAAAAGCCTGTCCAACCAGTTTGCCAAGCGGGGGTCGGTACCTATCCTGCTCTCGTTTGGTTTCGCCATGGGTTTCTCCGCCGTGGTGGCAGAGCCCGCCCTGATTGCCGTAGCCCAACAGGCCCAGGAGATCAGCGAAGGCAAGATTGACGCTCTCACCCTCCGGCTTCTGGTCGCCACGTCGGTTGGCGTGGTGATCGCCCTCGGCGTGTTCCGGACCATCTTCGGCTACCCGCTGCACTGGTTCATGATCATCGGTTACATCACCGTGGTCATCGTCACCTGGTTCGCTCCGGAAGAAATTGTCGGGCTGGCCTACGACTCCGGTGGAGTCACCACCAACATTGTTACCGTGCCGCTTATTGCTGCCCTGGGCATCGGCCTGGCCGCTTCCATTCGGGGCCGCAATCCGCTCACCGATGGCTTTGGCCTGGTGGCCCTGGCGGTCATGGTGCCCATGATTACCGTGCAACTCTACGGCATCGTGGTTTACAGCGGCGGCGTATCCGACGAAGCGGGCCCCATGCTCCTGCAGGACGAAGGCGAAGCCATCTCCGGCGCCCTGAAAATGCTGTTGGAGCTGGCGGAGATGTTCCGGGACGTGCTGCCCATCATCCTAACCATTCTGTTCTTCCAGTACATCGTCCTGCGCCGGGGCTTGTCCAATCCGCCGAAGATCCTGTTCGGATTTTTGTTGGTTATTCTGGGCCTGTATGCCTTTGTCGTCGGCCTCAAGATGGGCCTGTTCCCGATTGGCACCAGCATGGCGGAGCAGCTGATTGAGCTCGAGAGGTTCGGCTTCATCTATCTGTTCGCCTTTATGATCGGATTTGCCACCACCATGGCCGAGCCGGCCCTGCTCGCTGTGGGCAAGCAGGCCGAAGAGGCCGCCTCCGGGCGGATCAACGGTAATGCCATTCGCATTCTGGTTGCCCTGGGCGTGGCCGTTGGCATCAGCATCGGGGTGCACCGGATCATTGTTGGCGGCTCCATGCATTACTACATTATGGGTGGCTACACGGTAGTCATCATCCTGACCGCCCTGGCCCCGAAATATATCGTGGCCCTGGCCTACGATCTGGGCGGGGTGACCACCTCCGAGGTGACCGTGCCCCTGGTGACCGCCCTCGGCATTGGCCTGGCCACCAATATCGAGGGCCGGAGTGTGTTGATTGATGGCTTCGGCCTGATTGCTTTCGCTTCTATCTTTCCTATTGTTACGGTGATGCTCTACGCCATTGCCATGCAATGGCTGACAGACCGCAGAGAGGTGCGACCATGAAATTTTCCGTTCTCGTAGCCATTGTTCCGGAAGACCAGGAACAGGAATGCATAGATGCCGCCCGCGATCTGGGCGCCGGCGGCATTACCGTGCTTTCCGGCCGGGGCATCAGCAACACGGCCAAGAAGACCTTCTTTGGCCTGACCTACGACGGCAGCCAGAGTGTGCTGGTGATGGTTCTGGAAAAGGGCCTGTCCTTGCAGATACTCAAATCCATTCAAAAACTTTTGATGCCGGCGGAAAACGATTCCCAGGGACTGGTATTCACCCTGCCGCTGGAACACCTGGGCGGCATTGATATGTCCCAGTTCCAGAAGTTTGAACAGCATCTGAAAGAAAATATCTAAGGAGCACCGGAGATGAAACTGGTCAAAGAGGTCATGGTTACCGACGTGGTTTGTGTTTCCCCCTTCGCCAAGCTGCGGGAAGCCCTGAGCCTGATGAAGAAGCATAACGTGAAATCCCTGGTGGTCGAGAAACAGCACCCAAATGATGCCTACGGCCTGATTACCTACACCAATGTGCTCAAGACCGTTGTTGCCGAAGAAGGTGACATTGACCTGCTGAACGTTTACGACGCCTGCGCCAAGCCGGCAATCTCGGTAGGGAAAAGTCTCGCTGTTCGCCAGGTCGCCAGCCTGATGACCGAACACCGGGTAAAACGCATCCTGGTACTGGAAGACAATGATCTGCTGGGCTTTGTCACCATGGACGACATTATGGCGGTGTTGCTTGAACAGGTTGAATAGCTTCTGAAACAAGTCACTGGAGAGCACCATGGAATTCAAGTTGCTGATGGTTTTTGTCGATGAGGACAAAACCGATAAGGTACTGGACGCCTCCCGGGAAGCAGGAGCAACCGGAGCTACCATTATTACCAATGCCCGAGGCCAGGGCCTGAAGAAAACCCTGGGTATTTTCGGACTGGAAATACTGGACCCGAGAGATGTACTGCTGATTCTCGTAGAAAGCCGCCGGGTTGACCCTGTGCTGGCGGCTGTCCGCAATGCCGGCAAACTGGATGAAAGCCTTAGTACCGGCATCGCGCTGGTCATCGATATTGAGCAGGCGGTGGGTTTGAGCGATCACGTCAAGTCACTGGCCCAAAAAGTCCCCCCCGGTCCGGACCACAAAGTCGGTGCCACCTGAACCCGTTCAGCTGGTTCCCAACACCACGATCCGGTCTTGTGGCTGCAGCTCCAGGAACTGTTTTCGTGGCGGATTCAGCTGAAGGTGCCGCCCCAATTCATTAGCCTTTGCACGATAAACGCCCAGGGCAACATCACCGCTGGCGGCGACAATTTTTTCAAGCAGCTGAAAATCCGCGCTCGCCGGCAACGGGTAATCGTGGGGATCGCGAAACTGAATCTCGGCACCACCCACCGTGAACAACTCATCCAGCACCACCCGAAGCTCGCGACGCAGGGCTACCTGAGCCAGAACGTGGCTCAGGATCATCGGGCTGATCAGCATCTCACTCTGGTGGCCATAGAGCAGCTGGCGGTTGTTGGGATCACTCAACTCCATGATTACCTGCGGGCGCCGGGGCGACTCGGCCAGAATCTCTTCCAGCTGCAGGTAACCAACCATGGCCCTGGCATCGGCCTCTTCCCCGGAACCAAGGCGGTCACTGCTCAGCAGAATGACCGTATCGTAGCTGGCGGGGTTCAGTTTTCGCAGATCGTCTTCCACCATGTAGTCAGCTTCCAGCAACTGACCGTCGATGGCTTCAAGATCAACGCCGTAACGGTCAATTTCTCGCTGGCGTTCTTTTAATGGGGTGGCAGACACCATGTTCAACATGAATTTGCGCCCTTTGTAGCTGCTGAACTCCGCCGCCAGGCTGGGTACCCGGCGGTTCCAGCCCAAAACCAGTACCCGGTGAGCCCCCGAACCGCCAGTTGTGTGGGGCCGTGCAGCGCTCCTTTCAACAACAGGCAGCGGTTCCGCTTTCGGGTCTGCCCCCGTATGCTCGTAATCTCTGGCCAACAGCACCACGCGGTCTTCGCGGCGAATAATCGTGTCTGCGGGTGCCAGCAGGTTGACGTTCCAGCCGCTACCGGCGGGCTGCAACAATCCAAGAACAATGGCACTCGGGCGTTGGGTCGCCAGTTCGCCCAGGCTCAAGCCTTCGGCGGTTTCACCGCCCCGGACAAAAATTTCACTGCCTTCTCCCGCGGTTAGCAGTTCGTTATAGACCTCAGAAAGATGGGGATGCAGTACGTTCTGCACCATCAACCTGCTGATGGTGACATCGCCGGCCACCACCTCTACCGCCCCCGGATAGGCACGTTCAATCACCGACAGTTTGCGCATGTCCTGTATCTCAGCCACGACAAACGGAAGGGGGGCGTTCAGATGGCGAGCCTGGGCAGCGATGGACAACAGCGCCTTGACGGTTTCCACATCTGACGTCACCAAGCTTCCGGCATCGTGAACCTGGCTTGGCACAATCACCGCAGCGGCATCCAGACACGCTACCCGGTGCAAGGCGTCCGGCTGGATGGCCGAGCCACTGCGAAGAATCACCTCCCGGGCCCGGCGCCCAACACCGGGCTCATTCCCCAGCTCGTGAGCCTGCTCTGCACTGGCTTCTTCGGCCAGAACTACCAACCGTAACTTCTGTGTGTCGTGCTTCTCCAGAAAACGCTGCATCCGACCGGTAGAGCTGAACAGCTCAGCCACCAGTGGCGGCGTTTGAGCTGTCCAGCCAAGCACTACAAAGTGGTTCTTCAGGGTGACTGGTGTCAGGCCCCGCTCCAGCTCTTCCATCTTCGCAATCAACCAGCGGGTCAGGATGGCCACCAGTGTACCCATAAACACCACGTAACCGAGCACGGTCAGCAATGTGGAGACCACCCGTTGCCAGGTACCCACATCGTCGCCCAGATAACCCGGGTCGGTCAGCCTCAGAAACGCCCACCAGACAGCCGAGCCCGGGTCGTCGAACTCTCCCCCCTGGGGCACCACAAGCATCCCGCCGATCAGCGAAATAAGCCCAATAAAGAAGCCGACAACCAGTAACTGGAATCCAGCCCCTTTGACAAGTTGGCGCTCGACAATGAACTTCAGACGGTCAACAACCCGGAATGGCAACATGGGGGTCCTTTTTTGCGAATCATCAGTGTTGGACATAGGATAGAACAAAGCCTGTCAGGAAGGTGACCTCAATCCATGACAACAACTTCAACCCGAAGCCCTGCCTCCCGTCGGATGATCCTGGCACTGGCAATCACCCTCTCCGGCACCGCAAGCGCCAGCAATGCTCATATCCCGCAACCCTGGAGGTCCGATGCAGTGGTACTGGGCCGGGATGAAGCCTATGACACCGAGCGCTTCCTTCACGAGCTGACGTTTGATCACCGTCAGGCGTTACCGACCGCCATGGACAACGGCATCCGCGGTACCGGCGGCAGTGTCAGCAGCCGCCGGCTGTATTTCGACTTCCGCTACCGCCAGGATTTCGGGTTTCGCGATGATCAGAACGGCTTTCTGCTCGATATCCAGCGGGCGGAGGATCTGGACGGTCCCTATCAGCGGCAGTTGGTAGGCTTCCGCCAGAACATTGGCGAGCGCACAGAAGTGTGGCTGCAAGGCGATGTGTTCTCCGACAAAGCGGAATCGGACATTTATCTTAGCGCGCGCCATCACCTCGACAGCCAGAGCTGGCTGCACGCCTCTGTGATACTACCGGATTACTACTTCAACGAAAAAACCGATACCGCCGACCGTTTCAGCAAAAAGCCGCAGTCCTATTTTCTGCAGTGGCATCACCAAGGATCCACTGCCGTGGAGGGTACGACGGTATCGCTCAACCTGTCCCCGGATTCCCGGTTCATCAGCCAGCGCCAGGAGCTGGCTGTCAGCAACGAAACCCAGCGCGGAGCCATCAGCCACCGCCAGCAAACCGGAGACTGGCTGATCGGGTTACACCTGGAAGGTGAGCGCACACGGCGGGATTACACGCTGCAGCGGAGCGATGAAAACAGGGCCACCGGATTCGAGCGGGATCACCTGAAGGCCCGGGGCTCCGCCACCCTGGTGCCGCACCGCCTCTCCCCCACGGTTGGAGTAGCCTGGCTGCAACTGGATGAAACCGGATATTTCGGACGAGAGCTGAACGATGAGGGACGTATTCGGCGCCGGGAACCCACGGTCTTCGCCGAGATCACCCTGAGCGCCAGCCAGAACACCAGCATCAGCCCGGGCATTTACCTGAGTGCGCCCGAGATCCGGCAAACGTTTGAACAGGAGGAGGAACAACGCCGGCACACCGGCTTTACCGGCAAGCTGGCCGTGCCTATTGAAACCCGACTGAGCGCCAGCAACCAGGCCGTATTAACCCTGAACCCCACCTTCTACCTGCACAAATTCGGGTTTGGCGGCGGCAACCTGCAACTGCACTGGCCGCTGTGAGCGGATCAGACCATCTGCGGGGCACTGCAGCGGGCACTGAGGGCTTCAAGAGCCGAGGCCAGCGATGGATAAAAACTGCTGACCCCCGGTTCCGGTTTGAGCCCAGCCCGGGCCAGGGCCCGAAGGGGCTGAAACTGAAGGTCAGCGATCATGATTTCGGTACCGTTTTTCCGGCACTGGTCAATCAGTTTGTTCAACGCCGCCAGGCCGCCGGCATCCAGCACGGTCACGCCGTCCATATACAGGACGAAGCCCCGGGTCTCCCGGGAGAGATCTGCCAGCTCACCGAATACGCGGTCTGCGGCGGCAAAGAACAGTGGGCCATTGATCTTGAACACCCGCCAGCCTTTCGGCAGCCCGGCCTGCACTACCCGTTTGTTATCGCTGATGTCTGTCACCTTGGTCATCTGAGCCATTTCACGCATGAACAGCACCGCCGCCAACAAGACACCGGTGGTAATGGCAATGACCATATCCAGCGCCACGGTCAGGCCAAAACAGGTAAAAAACACCAGCACATCGCTGCGCGGGGCGGTTTTCAGCAGATGCACGGCCTTGGGGGCCTCGCTCATGTTCCAGGCCACCATGATCAGCAGCGCAGCCATGGCTGGCATGGGCAGGTATGCCAGAATACCGGCCAGCGACACCAGCGCCAGCAACACCACCAGGGCATGCACCATAGCAGCCACCGGTGACTGGGCCCCGGCCCGATAGTTGGCAGCTGAGCGGGCAATGGCGGCGGTGGCGGTAATACCGCCGAAAAACGGCACCACAATGTTGCCGATGCCCTGCCCCATCAGTTCGCTGTTGGCGCTGTGGCGTTTGCCGGTCATGCCATCCAGCACCACGGCACACAGCAAAGACTCGATAGCTCCGAGCATGGCAATAGCAAAGGCCGCCGGCAGCAGCTCGCGGACCATATTCCAGGACAGGCCCACCGGCTCGCCCTGGGCATTCAGTTGCTGCCAGGGCCAGGCAAATTCGGGAAGAAACGGTGGAATGCCGGCACCGGTACTGCCATCGGGCAACAGGTAACTGAACCGGGAACCGATGGTCTCTATGGCCGCTCCATTGGCATTGAACCAGATCGCCAGCAGGCTGCCGATAATCACCGCAGGCAGGTGCGGCGGCACCGGCGTTTTCAGCCTGGGCCAGAGCAACATAACCGCCAGGGTAGTGGCGGCTATCAGTGTGCTCATGGAATCCAGGGCCGGTAATTGCTGGGCCAGCACCGCCAGCTTGTCCCAGTAATGCTCCGGCATGGTCTCTACCGACAGGCCGAAAAAGTCTTTCACCTGCAGGGTGGCGATCACCACCGCAATACCGCCGGTGAACCCCAGGGTGACGGATTCCGGGATATACTCGATAAAGCGGCCCAGGCGCATCACCGCCATAATCACCAGCAACACCCCGGACATCAGGGTGGCCAGCAGCAGGCCACCCAGTCCGTAGCTCTGGGCAATGGGGTACAGAATCACCACGAACGCCGCCGTGGGGCCGGAGATGCTGTAACGGCTGCCGCCGAACAGGGCAATCACAAAACCGGCAATGAAGGCGGTATAAAGGCCATACTGGGGGGCAACGCCACTGGCAATGGCCAGCGCCATGGCCAGGGGGATAGCAATAATGCCGACGGTGACGCCGGCCATCAGGTCTTTCAGGAAGCGGCCGCCGGTATAACGCTCATCCACACAGGCTTCACGGAAGGCGTGGGCAATCCTCAGAGAAAACAGATGAGCGCGGTGCGACATGAGGCACTTCCCGGTTGCGGCTATAGCTCAGTCATTATATGCTCACGCCGATTACATTCAATGTTAACCTGATTAACATGCCATGAGCACTACCACTTATGACTAAGGAAAACCGAACAGCTCGATTGACGCTACTGATCGATCCGGAGAAGAAAGCGGTCTTTGAGGAACTGTGCAAAGCAGAGGATGTCACTCCGTCACAGAAAGTCCGCCAGTTTATCCGCGAATACGTCGAGCAGAGACTGGGCGAAGACTGGCGCGAACGGCGCACCGACAAACCTGACTGAGCATCGCCGATGGCCTCACCCGAACGCTTTCGCCTCCCTGTTCTGGCGCTCAGCCTGGCGCTAACGACCGGTTGTGCCCAGCTACCCAAACCGTCCGGCACAGAGCCCGCGCAACCACAAACCCTGTATGACAGCGTACTGGTCGACAGCCATTCAAGCCAGCCAGTCACCATCGACAACCTGGCACGAGCACTGACCAGCACCGATGTGGTGGTGATTGGCGAGTATCATGGCCACCAGGCCTCGCACCTCCTGCAGGCCCAATTGCAACAACGGCTTTACCAACAGCGTCCGCGCCAGGTGTTGACCCTGGAGCAGTTCAACCTGGATTATCAGCCGGCGCTGGACAGTTATCTGGCGGGCATCACCGGCGAAACCGAAATGATCGAAGACGCCAATGCCTGGGACAACTACCGGGCTTCTTACCGGCCGCTGGTGGAATTTGCCCGGCGCCATGATCTTCCCGTTGTTGCCGCCAATGCCCCTGCCGATGTGGTTCGCTGCGTGGGCCGCACCGGCCCGGACTACCTCGAGCGCTTGCCCACCGACCAGCGGCAAACGCTGCCTGAGCAGCCCTTCCGGGACACGCCGGCCTACCGGGAAAAGTTTGTCGAGGCCATCAGCGGCAGCCACGGCCAGGGCGATCCCTCCATGGCCGAGCGCATGGATAACACCTACAACGCCCAACTACTGCGCGACAACACCATGGCCATGCGCATCCTGCAAGCCCATCAACAACACCCGGACCACCAGGTAGTGCACCTGACAGGCACCTTCCACAGTGAGCAGGGGCTGGGCACCGTGGCGTTGCTCAAACAACAGGCGCCGGAGCTTTCTGTGGTGGTGATCAGTCCCGTGTTCTGGCCAAACGAGGAACCACAAGCACCGTTTGCCGACAACCTCGACAAGGGCGATTACCTGTATCTGATCCAACCCTTGCCGCCGGAATTCCGGGACACGGATCGGCGGCAGAACGCCATGCGGGAACGTTTTAGCAGTGGACCAGCGGTCCAGTGCATCACAGAATAGGCACGTTGATTCACACAAGGGACTGAACCATGAAAGTTGTTGTTGCCATTATCCTGGGCATAAGCCTGATTCTCTCTGCGTCGTTATTGAAAGAAGGGCTCACCGGCCTGAAAACGTCGGATCGATACGTCACCGTCAAAGGCGTTGCCGAGCGGGAGGTGCAGGCCGATCTGGCACTCTGGCCGATCCGATTTGTCGCCACGGGCAACACCCTGGAACAAGCGCAGGAAAAAGCACGCAGTAGCCGCGAAGCCATCTATGCGTTTCTGGAGTTACAGGCGATCGACAAGAACGCCGTTGAGCTGCAACGGCTGGATGTCACCGACACTCGCGCCAACCCCTATCAGGGCGAGGGCGAACAGAAGTTCATCATCAACCAGACCTTAATGGTACGCAGCACCCAGATAGACCGCATTCGCCAGGCGGCCCAGAACGTCAGTGAACTGGTGGATTCCGGCGTACTGCTGACCACCGACTACGGCCCCGGCGGCCCCACTTACCTGTTCAGTGGCCTGAACGATATCAAGCCAGCGATGATTGCCGAAGCCACCGCCGCCGCGCGGGAAGCTGCCCAGCAGTTCGCCCGGGATGCCAACGCCAGTGTTGGCGGTTTGCGCCGGGCCAATCAGGGGGTGTTCCAGATTCTGGCCCGGGACCAGGCACCGGGGATTTCTGAGCAACAGCAGCCCGTGAAAACGGTACGCGTTGTATCGACCGTCGACTATTACCTCGAGTAACGTCCGCCTACTGGGTTTGCACCATCTCGTCCGTCACCTGATAGTCACCGGCCAGCCAGCGCAGAATCTCGTTGGCGGCCGGATGATCAAAGGCATCGTAGGTGTGGATCAGCGCCTGCTTCTTTTCGTCACTGACCCGCTCCAGCCCGGCATCCTGCAGCACCAGCAGATCGGTTTGTAGCTGATTGGCAAGGTCTACCCCCAACAGTTCCCGGGCGGCATGATGAAACGCCTGGCCATACTGATAGTTCGGCCCCTGCCGGTAAGATTCCGCCAGAGTGAGCGCGGGTATCGCCGTCAACGCCGGCTGTAGTGCCGGATTGATGGCGTGGCCGGCCAGATGTGCTGCATTGTTCGCGGGGCGGCCGGTAAAGGCCCGCAGGTGCAGATGCCGGGACATCCGGTCACCATCATTCACCGGGTAGTTATCCCACAGCACCGGTTTGCGGCCCAGGCGGTCCCCAACACGCTTCAGGTGCCCTGGCGAGATTTCCCGGGAACAGACTTCCTCTCCGGTCCAGAACACCCTGACCTCTTTCGGCAACTCGGCGCCCAGGGTTTCCAGATAGTCCGCCGGGCGTTCGCCGAACACGCGGTCCAGCACCGGGTCGTCGGAATAGTAGGTAGGGCACATGCTGATGGTGGCGGCCTTGGAGTTATCCCGAATCCAGCGGACAATCTCCGCCTGGGTGCGGGCCAGCTCCGGCACTTCAGAGCGCATGTCATCAAACAGGATGGCCAGCTCCTGAATACCCGCCTTGTCGAGCATCCGGAGCTTGGCCGCCAGCGCCTCCCGGGCGGCATCGTCAAACCGGTTGAAAATCTCGAACGGGCTCAGGCCTACCCCGAAACGTACGCCTTCGCGCCGGCACAACCGGGCAAAGGATTCCAGCTCGGCGGCCTGGTCTGCCGGATGGGGTTCCTGCCAGCGACGGCGCAGGTAGGGGTCCGCCTTCGGGGCATACAGGTAAAAGCTGTAGCCATGGGCGGCCAGCGAGGTCATCAGGCGCCCCCGCTCTGCCCAACTCCACATTGGGCCATAGAAACCTTCGATAACACCCAGCTCAACTGTCATGACCTGCTCGCTCCCTGATTACTGCGTTCTCTCTTCGTATCCTCAAGTGTACTCCGGATCGGGCGAATCACCATGAACGAAACGTCAGTGGCCGGCAAGGCAATCGTATACTCCGGCGATAGGCGACTGACGGCGGGCAGGATAGACTGTCCGCTCGCTCACAACGGAACCCGGCTGATCATGCCAGATGCCCAAAATCGCCTGACCGCCCTGGACGCACTACGTGGACTTGCGGCTCTGGGCGTTGTCCTGTTCCATTACCTGCCCTATTACGACCGGCTGTATGACCACTCTTTCAGCAGTCCCGGCTTCCTGGATTTCGGGCGCTACGGTGTGCACCTGTTTTTCATGCTCAGCGGCTTTGTCATTTTCATGACTCTGGAACGCACGCGCACTTCCGGTCAGTTCGCCCTGGCCCGCGCCTTTCGCCTTCTACCCGCCTTATGGGCTGGCATCGCATTGACCTATATCGCGGTTCACTGGCTAGGGCCGGCAGACAGGACCGTCAGTTTTGAAGCCGCCCTGATGAACCTGACGCTGTTGCATGAGTACCTGGGCTACCCCCACGTTGACGGCGCCTACTGGAGCCTGGTGATTGAAGCGACCTTCTACATGTGGATTGCCTTGCTGTTCTATGGCCTGGGCGATTGGCGCAGAATTCGGACGGTACTCTGGGCCTGGGTGCTGGTCAGTTATGCCGGTGTCATCTGGTGGAAGGCCATTCCGGACACCCTGGATTTTCTGCTGAAAGATTTGCTCTTTGTTCGCTACGCGCCACTGTTTATCAGCGGCATGCTGATCTACCGGGCCTATCGCGACCGCCGCTTGCCCGCCCTCGATATCTCCCTGCTGGCCCTCAGCATCGGCCATTGCCTGGTCGCCTACAAAGCACCATTCAGTATCTTCGTGCTGGCCTGCTACGGCATTTTCGCGCTGGCGGTCGCAGGCTACCTGAATGTCCTGTCACGCCCAAGCCTGCTCTGGCTGGGAAGCATTTCCTATACGCTGTACCTGGTTCATCAGAACATTGGCTATGGGCTGATCAACCTGGCCTATCAGGCGGGCCTTCCGGGACAACTGGGGGTGGTGCTGGCACTGGCGGTGGCGATTGCCCTGGCCGCTGTCCTGCACTACGGCATCGAGAAGCCAGCCCTGGCTTATTACCGGCAATGGCGCGCCAACCGCGTGACACCGGCCACCCTGCCAGTCAGTGCGACGGAGCGCCCTCAAGAATGATTTCGACGCGGCGATCAGCCGGGCCCGATCAGGAAAACCGCTGACAGAACTCCCAAAGCAAGTGCCGGCATGGACCAGACATGGAACGCCAACCACAAGCCCTGCACCCGAGCCAGCCGCAAGGCGATCAGGTTGGCCAGCGACCCGATAGCCAGGCCGAACCCGCCCACGGACACACCCCAGGCTAACGCTCGCCAATCATCGGTGAACGGCGCGAGAAAAATCGCCGCAGGAACGTTCGACATCACCTGGGACATCAGGACAGAGGCAATCAGCACCCCTCCGGGCAAGGCCAGCAACCACTCCACAAAAGCTTGAGCCGCTGGCAAGGTGGCCAACAACCCGAGGTTCACAAACATCAGCAGGAACACTAACAGCAGCAACCAGTCGACACCCCGCAGGACCGACCGGTATACCAGCCCATACAACACCAGTATCACCAGCGCGGCGGCGATTACGCCACCCGCCTCAGCCGCCAGAATGAACGCCGGGTACAAGAGGCCAGACACCAACAACAGCCTTGGTTTAGCCAGCCTGGCCACCAGGCTGACGCGGACAGGCCTCGATGGAAACGCCAGGGCTGTCGCCAACCCCAGCGACAACGACAACAAAAGCACCAGCGGCAGCATCGCGCTGACAAATTCGATGAATCCCAACTCCCAGGTTTGCCAGATAAACAGGTTCTGGGGGTTACCAATAGGGGTCAGTGCCGAGCCCACATTCACCGCCAGGGCCTGGAAGATCACCAGCCGGCCCAGAGGAATTTTAACAACCGACGACAGTGCTACGGTCAGCGGCACCACAATGAACAGGGTCACGTCGTTGGTGACCACCGCCGACAACGCCATGGAAAAGCCCACCAACGTCAGAGCCAGGGCACGTTCGGTGCAGAATCGCGCTACCAGCCAGACCCCGGCAAGCGCCAGGGCTCCGCTGTCTTCCAGCCCTCGACTCAGTACCAGGAACCCGGTCAACGCTGCCAGAGTTTGCCAATGCACCAGTTCAACCAGCTCATTCAGCTCTGGCGAGGTGAACCACAACAAGGGCAAAAGCGACAGCACCAACGCCAATAACAGGTAATCTTCCGTCAGCCGGGTCAGCAAAAAACGAAAAGGTTTTGAAGGATTCATCAAGCTCCTGATCCCGATCAAAAGACCGCCAACATGGAAGGTGGAAAATATCGTCTAGACTTACAGAAAATTGTTGAACCACTTCATTTTGAAGGGAGTTTACCTGTATGGAAATCAAAACCTTTGCCGACCTGATCGACTGGACCCGGCAGCTGCACGCCCACCTTGCCCGCTGCCTGCACGAATCGGCCGCCCTGAACAAGGACGAACGGGCCAGCGCCCTGCTGGATTACATCAGCCGCCATGAAAGCCTGCTGGCAAAAGCCGTGGCAGAGTATGAAAAACAGGCCGACTCGAAAGCCATGAACACCCGCCTTTACGACTATGGCGTGCACAAACCTATCGAGAATGAACGCACCTGCGACACCCACTACAACGATCTGGATTTTGCCGGCATTGCCCGTGAGATTTTCGATTTCCACGACCAGGTAATGAACCTGTATGACAACCTGATCGGCAAAGCCGAGATTCCCGAGGCCAAAACCCTGCTGGAAGACCTGAAATCCCTCGAGGAACACGAGGCCATGCGCATGGCCAGCCAGATCGGCCGCATGCAGGATGTGTGAACTTCTCACCTCCCAACGACCTTAGACCTATGTCGTACATAGGTTATTTTTTGCTGTAGAACGGCCGCGGTAGTTGCTAATCTGAACTAGACTGTCCGGACGGTGGTTTCCTACAGGGAACCGGGTCCATCGAAAACGACAAATACAATAAAACCAGAGGATAGAAGAGCAATGAAGATCCGTTCTGTTCTTTCCGCGGCTGTGCTGGCTGTGGCAACTACCTTTGCCGCCACTCAGGCGCTCGCCCAAGACACCTTCACCCTCAAACTTGCAGAAACCTGGGGACCTAACTTTCCGATATTTGGAGATGCCACCAAAAGCATGGCCCAGATGGCGGAAAAAATGTCCAACGGCCGGCTGAAAATCCGGATCGATTCTGCCAACAAGCACAAGGCCCCGCTCGGCGTTTTTGACATGGTCAAAGCCGGTCAGTACGACATGGGTCACTCTGCCTCCTATTACTGGAAAGGCAAGGTACCCAACACACTATTCTTCACCAGCATGCCCTTTGGCATGACAGCCCTTGAGCAATACGCCTGGTTCTATTATGGCGATGGCATGGACCTGATGCAGGAGGTGTACGAACCTCACAACATGCTGTCCTTCCCCGGCGGCAACACAGGCAACCAGATGGGCGGCTGGTTCCGCAAGGAAATCAAATCACTGGACGACCTGAAAGGTCTGAAAATGCGTATTCCAGGCTTTGCCGGAGAGGTGTTTGCGGAAGTAGGCGTTAACCCCACCAATATCGCTCCCGGCGAACTCTATACAGCCCTTGAGCGCAACACCATCGACGCCCTGGAGTGGGTAGGTCCAGCACTCGATCTCCGTCTGGGCTTCCACCAGATCGCGGACTATTACTACACTGGCTGGCATGAGCCTGCCACCGAACTGCAGTTCCTGATCAACAAGCGTGTCTGGGAGCGGCTGCCAGCAGACCTGCAGGAAATCCTGCGCGTTGCCATGCGTACCGCGGCCTACGATATGCTGATTCATTCTCAGCATGAAAACGCCAAGGCGTGGGCTAACATCAAGCAGGACTACCCCAACGTACAGATCAAGAATTTCCCAGACGATGTTTTCCAGGCCATGTATGACGCCAATCAGAAATTGCTCAAGGAAGCCGCCGGCAACAATGAGCAGGCTGCGCGTATCGTAAAGTCTCTTGAGGACTACCAACGGGATTCCCGAGCGTACACTCGCATTTCTGATAACGCCTATCTCAATACCATGGCTGAAATCGAGTAAAATTGAGGCCTTCAAGTAACAGAGCCGGGATCGCTCAACGCAGTGATCCCGGTTTTTTCGTTTCACAGATACGCATCCGCTTTGCGGAGGACGAAGTTCCATGTACTGGATAATCAAACTCGACAAGAGCCTGGCCTGGCTCTCGAAACTGTGCGGCGTGATTGCCTGCCTGGCCATGATCCTGATGGCCGTGAACGTTTTCTACGATGTCGTTGCCCGTTACGTCTTCAACGATGTGTCCATCGCCATGCAGGAAATGGAATGGCATCTGTATTCCGTGGTTTTTCTGCTGGGTATTCCCTACGCCCTGCGCACGGATGGCCACGTTCGGGTAGACGTGTTCTATACCCGCTGGAGTAACAAGACCAAGGCCTGGGTCAATATTCTGGGTGCGCTGATTTTTGTCATTCCCTTTGCCTACCTGATCGGCCGTTACGGTTACAGCTTCGCCCTGGATTCCTACCAGATGGGCGAAGGCAGTGGTGACCCAGGTGGCCTGCCTCACCGCTGGGTGATCAAAGCGGTGATACCATTGAGTGCCGTATTCATGGCGACCGCCGGCCTGAATATGGTGACCTATGCCATTCGGGTGCTGGCGGGCGAGAAGGAATACGTGGGCGAGCATAGCGCGGGAGGCCTGGCATGATCGGTATGATTATGTTCGGCGTGGCCCTGATCATGCTGATGTTCGGTTTCCCCGTGGCCTTTACGTTTGGTGGTGTGGCTCTGGTGTTCGGTATCTATGCCGAGGGCATGGACCTGTTTGCTTTCATGCCGTACCGCATCATGAGCGTGATGCAGAATACGGTACTGATGGCGGTGCCCTTGTTCATTTTTATGGGGGTGGTGCTGCAACGCACCAAATTGGCTGAGCAACTGCTCACCTCCATGGGTCGCCTGTTTGGCGGTTTGCCGGGTGGTTTGGCCATTTCCACCATTCTTGTTGGCGCGCTGCTGGCCGCTTCGACCGGTGTGGTGGGCGCCAGCGTGGTGGCTATGGGCCTGATTTCTCTGCCGGTCATGCTTGCGCACAAATACGACAAACGGCTGGCAACCGGCACGATTTGCGCTTCTGGCACCCTGGGGCAGATAGTTCCCCCCTCCATCATTCTGATCATTCTAGGTGATGTACTGGGGCTGCCCGTTGGCGACCTGTTCAGGGCTGCCGTGGGACCTGGTGTGCTTCTTATCGGCCTGTACATTGTTTACATACTTATCCTTACCCGGTTAAAGCCGCAGACCGCACCTGCAATGCCCAAGGATGACGACAGCATTAGCCGGGGCAAAGAGATACGCGATGCCCTGCTGGCAATTATCCCTCCGCTTGCATTAATCATCGTGGTGCTTGGCTCCATCTTCACCGGCATTGCCACCCCCACTGAGTCTTCAGCCCTGGGCGGTATCGGCGCGGTGGTACTGGCGCTGATCTACCGGCAGTTCTCGTTCAAGATGGTCTGGGATGCGGCAAAGGACACGGTCAGCGTGACCGCCATGGTCTTTGCCATTCTGATTGGGGCCACGGCATTCTCGATGGTGTTCAGTTACACCGGTGGCGACTACCTGCTTGAAGAGTGGCTGCTGATGCTGCCGGGCGAGCAGTGGGGCTTCATCATTCTGGCCATGCTGGTCATCCTGATTCTCGGCTTCTTCATCGACTTCGTGGAGATTTCGTTCATCATCGTGCCCATCCTGGCGCCGGTGGCGGAAGCGCTGGGCATCAACATGCTGTGGTTTGCCATTCTGGTGGCCATGAACCTGCAAACCAGTTTCCTGACACCACCCTTCGGGTTCTCACTGTTCTACCTTAAAGGGGTGGCACCACCGAATGTCCGAACGATCGATATCTACAAAGGCATTGTGCCATTCATACTGATCCAGATTCTGGTGCTGGCGCTGATCGTCATCTTCCCGGAATGGTTCGGCATGAGCTCCACCTACTGACCTTTCAGGCAGGGTCGGGTATGCAACCCGCCCCTGCCTCCTGTCCTTTTTGCCCCCAAACCTGACAAACCCTGATCATTTTCTATACTAAGTCAGAAACGCGACTCTCAGTGATGCATTCGGGAAAACGCCGGAGAATTAACGCGAAGGGAGAGAAGTTTCATGGCACAGGGCACAGCTCCAAAGACGGACTATTCTGACAGCAACACCAAAGCACATGTTCTTAGCCTGCCAGTGGAAAACAGTCAGGCTGATCGCGAACCACACAGCTATGAACGCTGGCTGATCGCCAAGTTGATGCGAATGGCCGGCTCACCCGCCATACGCTTCCAGCTATGGAATGGCGAGGTCATCGAGCCAGAGCAAGGGCCCGCCCGCTTCACCCTGCACCTGAAGGATCACAAGGCACTCTACTCCCTCGTTGCCAACCCCAACCTCGCCTTCGGCGATCTGTACAGCGCTGGCCGCCTGGAGATCGATGGCGACCTGCCTGATCTGATGGAAAGCCTTTACCGATCAGTCCACGCCGCCCGACAGAAATGGCCAAAATGGCTGGATGCGCTTTGGAAGAATCACAACCCCAGAGCAACCGGCATTTCCGAGGCCAAGGAAAACATTCATCACCACTACGACCTGGGCAACGAGTTTTACCAGCTCTGGCTGGACAGCGCAGAAATGCAGTACACCTGTGCCTATTACGAACACCCCGGTAATACGCTGGAGCAGGCACAACTGGCCAAGCTGGAGCACGTGTGCCGGAAGCTGCGCCTGAAGCCAGGCATGACGGTGGTGGAAGCCGGCTGTGGCTGGGGCGGCCTGGCCCGTTATATGGCCCGCAACTACGGCGTGAAAGTTCACTCCTACAACATATCCCGTGAGCAACTGGCATACGCCCAGGCCGAATCTGAACGCCAAGGGCTCGATGGTCTTATTACCTATGTGGAGGACGACTACCGCAACATCACCGGCCAGTATGACGCATTCGTCTCTGTTGGCATGCTGGAGCACGTTGGCAAGGAAAACTACCGAGCCCTGTCGGAGCTGATCAAGCGCAGCCTGAAACCCAACGGCATAGCTCTGCTCCACAGCATCGGGCGCAACCGGCCCATGCTGATGAATGCCTGGATAGAGAAGCGGATCTTTCCCGGCGCCTACCCTCCCAGTATCGGCGAGTTTATGGAAATCTGTGAGCACGGCGACTTCTCGGTGCTGGATGTGGAGAACCTGCGGCTGCACTATGCCCAGACCCTGAGCCACTGGACGGAGCGCTTCGAGGCCAATGCCGAGCGCGTGACCGAGATGTACGACGAACACTTCACCCGCGCCTGGCGGCTTTATCTGGCGGGCTCGATTGCGGCATTCCGGGCCGGGTCGCTGCAGCTGTTCCAAGTGGTGTTCACCCATGGTGATAACAATCAGTTGCCCCAGAGCCGGCAGGACCTGTATGCCTTCCCAGCAACACCGGAGGGCAGTTGATGGAATACTACGACGCGATTATCGTAGGTGCCGGCCCGGCGGGTGCGACGCTGGCGCGGTCCTTGGAGAATGCAGGCAAAAATGTGCTGGTCATCGACAAAGCCGACTTCCCGCGTGATAAAACCTGCGCCGGCTGGGTAACGCCGGCCGTGATGGACAGCCTGGACATCGATCCGGACGATTACGGCCATGGCCGGACCCTGCAGCCCATTCGTCGTTTCCGCATCGGCATGATGGACCAGCCTGCGGTGGAAAATGATCACCAGGGTATCGTCAGCTACGGCATCCGCCGTTGTGAGTTCGATGCCTTTCTGCTGAACCGTGCAACCTGTGCCAAACAACTGGGCACAACGGTCAAATCCATCGTGCGCAGCAACGGCAACTGGACCATCAACGAACAATGGCAGGCTCCGCTATTAGTCGGTGCCGGGGGACACTTCTGCCCGGTTGCCAAGCTGCTGGGCAATGGCCCCGGCAAACACGAAACGGTGGTGGCCGCCAAGGAAGTCGAATTCGAGATGACACCGGAACAGGCCAGCACCTGCGAAGCCCGGGGGGATACCCCGGAGCTCTGGTTCTGCCGGGATCTCAAGGGTTATGCCTGGGTATTCCGCAAAGGTAATTTCCTGAACATTGGCCTGGGGCGGGAAGACAACCACAGGCTAACGGATCACCTGGAGGCATTCGTGGACGATATGAAGCACGAAGGGCGAATACCCGCGGACCTGCCGGGGCGATTCAAAGGCCATGCCTACCTGCTGTACGCCCATGCCGATCGGCCACTGGTAGACGACGGCGTACTACTGATCGGAGATGCAGCAGGCCTGGCTTACACCCAGAGCGGTGAGGGTATCCGCCCTGCCATTGAATCTGCCTTGATGGCGGCGGACGTGATTCTTCACGCCCCCGACTTTTCTGCCGCCGCGCTACAGCGCTACGGTGAGCGCATTGCAGAACGCTTTGGCAACCGTGCCAGTGAACCGGCAGCTGGCTGGGAACTACCGGAATGGCTGAAGCAGCCCCTCGCCAGCACATTGATGCGCTCGCACTGGTTTACCCGAAAGGTAGTGACGGAGAAATGGTTCCTGCATCAGGATGTGCCTACCCTGAAAGCCGTCGGCTGAAACGCAAAAAGCCGGGCCCTTGCGGGGCCCGGCGAAGTGACGCTACATGAAATGGGTATTACATGGAGAAGTTGTGCTCGAAACCGATACCGAAAGTGGTGTCGTCTTTAGCACCCTTGTCCGCTTCAACATTGGCGTAGTAACCGAACACTTTGCTGCTCTTGCCAACCTTGTAGTCTGCGCCGACAGCCATCAGGGTCAGGTCGTCATCAGACGTATCCAGATCAGTCATACCGTACTGGGCTTTCAGCTTCCAGCGGTCCAGCTTGACGGCTGCACTGACGATGTAGGTGGTGTCTTCATAGTCCATGCCACCGATGGAATCGCTGTTCTCGGACTGCTGGAACAGGGCGCCGAGTTCGAAGTTCTGGATGTTGGCTTTGGCGGCGATGTGGAAAGCATCAACCAGAGTTGAGCTGCCCAGGTCGTTCAGGGTAGTGCTCACTTCTGAGTCATAACCGATAGAAGCGTAGATAGAGCCGTTGTCGAATACCAGAGAGGAAGAGATGCTGTCGGCAACGCCGTCACGATCAGTACCAGCGGCCTCACCCGGGATCAGTGCCAGGTTCACACTGAAGGCATCAGCCAGCTTCGGAGTGGTGTACTGAACGATGTTGTTGGCGCGCACGTCGCCACGAACGATCTTGTTGATATCACCTTCCAGGTCGCCGAACTGATCAATCTTGCCCTGGGAAACCTTGAACGGGGTATCGAATTTACCAGCTTTCAGGGTACCCAGCTGCTTGTGCTGGAAACCACCGAAGATATTACGCTGGCTGAAAGTCTGGCCGCTGTTGTCACCGTCGTCTACGGCGATCTGGAATTCAGCCTGGTAGATCGCTTTCAGGTTCTCAACGTCAAGATCCAGATCACCCTTGACACCGATGCGTGAAGAGTTGCTCTGCAGACGCCATGCGTCGTCGGTGCCATTATCAAAGTTTTCGTAAGAAACGTTCACTTTACCGTAAACAGTCGGGCCCTTGTCAGCCATCGCCACAGACGGCGCGACAACCATGGAACCGATAGCCAGTGCCAGCAATTGCTTTTTCATTACGTTCTTCTCCATCAGTGATCATTCTTGATCGGTGTTGAATTTCGTGATGTCACTATGGCGATGGTTTATGAACGATTTGTTAACTATATATGTCAGTTGTGTGAAACCTGACTTTCAGCAAAGGGTTGCGATGCACAAAGACAAACCCCGCCTCACGGCGGGGTTGTTTTAACAGACTGCTTTGGCGGATTACTCGGCGTATTGCAGGACCACCTTATACACAGCAGTTGTGCCACTCACTTCATTACCGGTAAGCAAGAGCACGTCGCCATTTGGTGACTGGTTCGCGGGTATCACAGTGATGTCCTCAATCCCCAGGTCACCGGCGATAGCCAGGTTGGTTTCCGGGTCCAACACCCATTCCTCTCGGGTGTTGAGGTAGTCCACAATCGACGGCGACTGCGGATTGGTGATGTCAAACACCATGACACCACCCATACGTTCAAGACCGAGGAAGGCGAACGTGCGGTCACCAAAGGTGGCCGCTGTTACCGCTTCCGGCTCTGGCCCCTTGTTATCCGAACGGTTCAGGAACGAATCACCGGCACTGTGGTTCGAGTTGAAGAACTCAGCACAGGGGATATCTCGCTGCGACCCGGCAAGGCAGGCATCAGTGGCCAGATACTGCTCAACCATGTCGCCGGAATCCCACACCAGATCACCATCAGCCGACCAGATCGCCATGGAACGGCCACCAAAAGCGTAAACCGCGTCATACATCAGGCGGTCACCTGCAGGGTCCTCAACACCGGCGGTGTTGAACATCACGGGGTCACCGTTTTCATCGGTGCGGTAGCCCATGGTCCAGGTCACGGTGAGGCGGCCCAACTGTTCATCTTCCCGGCAGCCGCCCGGCTCACCGGCACTGGCGCCGCAGTAGTCGAACACCTCAGGGTTCAGCAGCGCCCCCTTGGCCAGATCGTAGAGCTGTGGCGGCATGTCATCGCCCAGGCGGCGCTCAAAACCGTTCCTGTGGAACAAGTGCTTGAATCGTATTTCCTCGACAAAGCCCTGATTGGCATCACCACCAAAGGCAGGGTCTTCCGAATCTTCAGGCCCCCAATAGGCTGGGTTATCCTCACCCCAGGCCCGGGCATCGCCCTCGTTGGCGGTCAGGATGTATGTCTCGCCGTTGCTGCTGAAGCTGGCGATGGCATCCGGATGGTACATACCGAGAATCCCCGGCCAGGGTTTGATGTCGATGGCATCGTTACTATCGCTGGCATCCAGACCCTGACCTTCAGCACCATGATCCTTGTAGCCCAGCGGCAGGATCTCAGTGATGGTGGCCGAGGCGATGTCCACTTTCGCGAGTGCGTTGTTCTCCTGCAACGCCACCCATGCAGTGGTGCTGTCGGCGTTCACTGTGATGTACTCCGGCTCCATATCCTGGGCGACACTGGCACCCGGACCAAATACCCGAACACCATCCGCCACCAGCTGCGCTCTCTGGCTATTGAAGGCGGTAAAATCTGCCGTTCTGACCTGCAGGTTGTCAGGGTCAGTCACATCAATGACTGAAACAGAGCCTTCCGGATCAATCTGGTAGTCGTCACTCGGTTCGCCCTCATTGGCGACCAAAAGGTATTTGCCATCAGGCGTGAACGTTAGCATATCCGGCTGAGCACCAACCTCTACAAAGCCGCGCAGGGACAGCGTCGCAGCATCGTATATGGCAGCGAATCCCGGCTCTGTCTTCGGTGAAGACTCGATCGCGACGGCAACGAGTCCGTTCCGGACCGCGACACTGTTAACAACCGCATTATCAGCAATGTCACCAACCGTCAGGGTATCAATCAGCGTTGGTGTTGATGGGTCACTCATATCCAGCACGTTCAGCGATCCTTCCAGAGCGTTCACCACAAACGCTCTGCGGCTGGCAGAGTCAAACGCCGTTATCTCTGCGGCACTTTCACCAAATACACCAGAGCTATAGCGACCTACGAATTCGAGGGTCAGGCCGGTGACTGCAGGGGGTGCCTCTACTGGCGGCGTACTGTCGTTATCGGATGACAGGCAGCCGCTCAGCAAGACAGCCGAGACACTGATAGCCAACAGTGATGGTTTGAAAATGGTTTTTGGGTTTTGCACGGAACGCTCCTTTGCTTTGTTAGAAAACTAACTCGGTAGCAAAGAAACCTATTTCACCGCTGTTACAGGATCGGGAAGGAAATAAGACAGGACAATGACATATTAATGAAAGGCGCATGGCGGCCTGATGCCACCATGTGCCCATTCGGCCGTGTTATGACAACTTACTGGCCAAGGTAACTCCGGTACATCCACACCGTTTTTTCCTGCTGGGAGATGTAGTCACTCATCAGGGCAACGGTGCCTTCGTCTTGAGCCTCGCCGGCCAGATTCAGCAGATCACGCTGCTTGGCGATCAGTTTCCCGAAGCTCTCTACGATGTTGCCCACGGCTTCTTTGCCATCAGACACATCCTTACGCTCGGGCACATCGGACTTCTCGATGTAGGTGCTGTAAGCGTGCGCCGGGCGGTGGCCCAAGGTCAGAACACGCTCGGCGATCTCATCAATCTTCAGCAACAGGTCATCATACAGTTCTTCAAACTTGGCGTGCAGCTCAAAGAAATTGTCGCCCTTGATGTTCCAGTGATAGCCACGAACGTTCATGTAAAAAATCTGGTAGTTGGACAGCAACTCATTAAGCGAGTCTGCCAGTTTCTGGGTCTTTTCCGTATCCAGACCAATAAAGTTCTTACCCATATTGAACCTCCTGATTCGCGTTTTGGGTTTATCTGCCAACCACTCTACTCAGTCGTCGGCTATAGCTGAAGTTTAGTTCTTCAATACTTGCGATAGCATAAGATTATATCAAAAACCAGAAACCCATAGGCCGATGCTATCGACGATAATCACAAGATCTATTTGGAAATAATTCTCGTTTGGTCTTCAATACACCCATAGACCCTACGAAAACGGAGTTGATCATGAGCGCACTGAAACTGTTCGTTCACAACCACAGTGCCAACGGTGACCAGTCACTGTTAAAAACCATCACCTTTGCAATCACGCACTTCGTAGTGGCGTTCTCCGTAGCCTATCTGCTGACCGGCGACATTCTGATCGGCAGCCTGATCGCCATGGTTGAGCCGACCATCAACACCGTTGCCTACTTCTTCCATGAGAAGATATGGGCACGGTATCAGCGAAATGCAACCGCCAGGCCCTTGATCGTACGGCACAACACGCCCTGAAACGGCTGATTCAGATCAATTACGGATATAACAGAAGCGGGCCAGCTCAGACACCAGGCCCGCAATCCATACAACCCTCAGCGGGTTCCGGCCCCAGCCTGAGGTTTCTGTTGAGGTTTTTCAGGGCGGTCCTCAACCCTTCTTCAATCACCGGGTGGTAGAAAGGCATTTCGAGCATTTCACTGACGGTCATTCGCTTCTGGGCACACCAGGCCAACAGGTGGGCAATGTGTTCCGCCGCCGGCCCGAACATTTCCGCGCCCATGAACAAGCCGCTGCCATGCTCACCATACACACGCAGCAAACCGCGATTCCTGCCAATCACTTTGCTACGGCCCTGGTCCTCAAAGCTGACCTCCCCGATTGCAAAGCAACCCTGACACTTCTCGTCCACCTGATGAATGGTCAGCCCGACCGAGGCAATCTGTGGGTCAGAGAACACCACGGCCAACGGCGTCTTGCGCAAGCCGGTGCGTACATCGGGCCAGGCCGCGGCGTTCTCCCCGGCGATACGGCCTTCATCTGCCGCCTCATGCAGTAAGGGCCGGTGGTTATTCACATCACCGGCAATAAAAATATGGCTGTCGCCACAGCACAGTGTGAAGGGATCAAACTCCGGCATGCCCCGGTCATTCAGTTCAATGCCGGCATTCTGGATATCCAGGTTATCCACATTGGGGCGACGGCCTGTGGCCGCCAGCAGGTAGCCAAAGGTTTCCTGATGCTCCTCGCCATTCTCAAGCCAGGTGATGTGAACGCCTTCACCAGTGCGCTCGACCCGACGAGTCTCCGCCTTCAGGCTCAATGCCAGTTCTTCACCAAACACGCCCTTCGCATAGTCACGGATTTTCTCGTCCCGCAGGCCGCCAATACCACCGCTGACCCCAAACAGCCGAACCCGCACGCCCAGCCGGCTCAGTGCCTGGCCCAATTCCAGGCCGATGACACCAGGGCCGAATACCGCTACAGATTCCGGCAGGTCCTGCCAGTCAAACACATCGTCGTTAACGATTAACCGGTCTTTGGCTTCTTTCAGGATGCCCGGCACGTTAGGTCGGGAGCCGGTGGCAATAATGATGCGATCGGCATGCACTTCGGTGTGTTCGCCAACCACCAGCCGGTGGCTGTCGACAAACCGGGCATGGCCCATCAATCGGTGTTCCTCCGGCAGTTTTTCCATGGACCGAACCACCGGTGCCACAAACTTGTCCCGCTCGGCCCGCACCCGCTCCATCACCAGCCGGCCATCAATCCGTACATCACCCGCCAGCACACCGAACTCATCGGCGGTTTTCAGGTCGTGGGCTCTTTCAGCAGCGGCAATCAACAGTTTACTGGGCATGCAGCCCACCCGCGCACAGGTGGTGCCGTACCGTTCTCCCTCGATCAAAACCACATTGTCGGTGGCTTTACGAACCCGCTGGTATGCCACCATGCCGGCAGTCCCGGCACCGATAATGGCCACATCCACTTCACGCTTGTTCATTTTGCCTCCCGGTAAGCTAGAATTCGGCAGTTAAACTGAAAGTATAGAAACCTTATCATTGCCTGACAGGTGAAGCTGGCAAAAAATCCTCAGCAGTGTGCAGGTTTACCTTCAGTACGTTCGTCTGGCAATGACTATACCCGGAGATCTCAGGTGCAGAATTACTGGCTGGAATTTATGACGGTGGCACTGGTTCACTTACTTGCGGTGGCAAGCCCGGGCCCGGATTTCGCGATCGTTTTGCGCCAGGCGCTCACCCAGTCCCGACGTAATGCCTTGCTGAGCGCAACCGGCATTGGCATTGGTATCTTGCTGCATGTGGGTTATTCGTTGTTGGGCATTGGTTTCATTATTCAGCAGTCGGTGATGCTGTTCACCGTACTGAAGGTGGTGGGTGCCCTGTACCTGTTGTGGATTGCCTGGCATTGCCTGCGAGCAAAACCCGGCGGCATTCATGTGGATGCCAGGGGTAGCAACGAGCAAACCGGTTGGGCGGCGTTCCGGCTCGGCTTCCTGACCAACGTGCTGAACCCCAAGGCCACATTGTTTTTCGTATCTCTATTCTCGGTCATCATTAACCCCGGCACCCCGGTGCTGCTGCAGGCGGGCTACGGCCTTTATATGGCTTTCGCCACCGGCCTCTGGTTTGCCCTGGTCGCGATATTCTTTACCCACCCCCGTGTCCGCCGGGGTTTCAACCGGTTCGGACACTGGCTCGACCGGGCCATGGGGGGCATCCTGGTGCTGCTGGCCGGGCAGCTGTTGCTGTCTACAGTGAGCGGATCAGAGCCTCCGTCTGCTCCCAGCCCAGGCACGGATCGGTAATCGAGCAGCCGTAGATCAGCTCTTCACCGTCATCCTGCCTGCCGAATTCCAGGAAGCTCTCCAGCATCAGCCCCTTGATGTGCCGGTTGCCGCTGCGCTTCTGGGCCATCACCTCCCGGGCGATATCCACTTGCCGCTCAGCCTGTTTGCAGGCGTTGTCGTGGCTGCAGTCCACCATCACTGCCGTCGACAAGCCGGCTTTCTCCAGTTCCGCCACCGCCTTAGCGATGCTCAACTCATCGTAATTGGTCACGCCCCGGCCACCGCGGAGCACCAGGTGGGTGTCCGGGTTACCGGAGGTAGAGATCATCACCGGCGCGCCGTTATGGGAAATACCCATATGGTGGTGTGGGTGCGAGGCAGACTTCATGGCATGGCTGGCCACGGTAATGCCGCCATCGGTACCGTTCTTGAAGCCGGTGGGCATGGGCAGGCCGCTGACCATTTCCCGGTGGATCTGGGATTCGGTGGTGCGGGCACCGATGGCGGTCCAGCTCACCAGGTCACCCAGGTAATCCATCATGAACGGGCTCAGGGCTTCCGTCGCCAGCGGCAAACCCAGCTCAGAGAGCGCCAGCAACAGCTTGCGGGAACGTTCCAGGCCCTGCTTCAGGTCGCCCTGGCCGGTGCGCTCGGGATCGTATAAAAGGCCTTTCCAACCCACCGTGGTGCGTGGTTTTTCCAGGTAGGCGCGCATTACTATCAGGAAGCGATCACTCACCTCGTCCGTCAGGGTTTTCAGACGGGTAGCGTAATCCAGGGCGGCCTGTTCATCGTGAATCGAACACGGACCCATCACAATCAGGGTTCGGTCGTCCTGACCGTGCAGTACGGCGCGGATCTGCTCACGGTAACTGGCAATGGCACGAACCAGGTGCTCACCGGCAGAAAACTGCTGGCGCAACTCGCCCGCGGTGGGCAGTGTGGCTTCCTGTCGGTGCTGGCAGGCACTTGCGATTTGCTCGCCCAGCGTTTCGGATTTCAGCGGCATGTTCATGTCTGTGTTCCCGTTTCCCTGTGTCAGAATCAAAAAAGCCCCGGCTGGGCTACCAGTCGGGGCTTTTTGGAGTCCGGTGGCAGCCTGGGTTGCTTGCCGGGCTGCCTTCCTCGTTAAAATTCGGTCGATGAAGATCTTACGGGCGGCCCGGGCTCTGGCTAAAATAAAAGCCATAACCAAACCACCAAAAATACACAGCAGAACCTGCGGCCTTCAGTTTCTCACCGAAAGCTTTCAAAACATTCAATTGACAGGCTGCGTGTGTGGTCTTCATGCTTTTCACTATAACCCCGCGGTTTTCAGATTGGCAACCCGCAATCCGGAATATTTTTGGCGGGTATGTGTAACGGCTCCGGAGGCCCCGATGACTGAACGCACGACCCACTCCATCACAACCAGCCTGTTGGCACTGGTGTTTGCCCTGTTTTCAACCCTTGCCCTCGCCCAGGAGTCTCGCGTTTACCAGCTCAACAACCGCACCTCTGCTGACGTTGCCAACCAGATTAAAGAACTCTATCAGCAGGCTCCCGTCTCAGTCTCCGCCCGGGGACAGCAACTGGTGGTTCGTGGTGAGCCGGGATTGCTGGATGAGATTGGCATGCTGATTGAATCCATCGACGTACCACCCGTGCAGATGCGTATCAGCGTTCGCTACCGGCAGGACATCGGCGGCAAGCAGTCCGGCGGTGGCGTGACGATTTCCGACAACCGGGCCGGCGCCAATGTCGAACGCCGCACCATAAGCACCAGTTCCAGCACTGAACGGCAACTGGTGGTCCAGGATGGCCAGTCCGCCCACATCACCTCCGGCAATGTGCGCACCATACCGTTTGCGGTCCAGGGCGGGCGCAACCCGGCGGCGATACTCGAACAGGTAGAAACCCGCAGCGGCTTTATCGTGACACCCCAGGCCATATCCGACCAGACGGTAGAGCTGAATATCGTCTCGTTTGAGGAAGATCCGGCCAGTATCCAGGGCTATGAAACCGAAGCCTTGATGACCATTCGACGGGTTGAACCCGGTCAGTGGGTGTCCCTGGGTGGCACCAGCACGTCCCAGAGTCATCGCCAGGATGGCATTACTTACCGGGTAACCGGCAACCGCTCTGAAAACCAGTCGGTGGACGTGAAAGTGGATATTCTGCCCTGATTACGCTGCCCGTTTACCGAGCAGCAGGTCCCGGGCCTCGTTAAGCTTGGCCGCCAGGTAATCGTTACCACCCCGGTCCGGGTGTACCTTGAGCATCAGCCGCCGGTGGGCCGCGGTCACTTCCTCCCGGCTGCAGCCGGGCTTTAAACCGAGGATGTCACAAGCTTCCTGTTCGGTCATCGGGCCCTGAGTCGCCACATTGGCTCGGGCACCTGACGCTCCACCCGGAGCTGGCCCTTCGTTATCACCCATCGCCCGGCGAACCAGGGGGGCAAACTTCAACAGCGCCGGCAGCTTGCGCAGCAACGGAATGATCGCGGCAACCGCTGCCGTCAACACATGGACCCGCCCGGTCAGCACCATAAACAACAACAGGGCGCCGCCCACCACCAGCACCGCTTTCCATATGGCGGCTTTCTGGCCTTCCGGTGACAGGGCACCCCATTTTTTCAAGATGACAAACACGGCGGCCGCCAGGGCCAGGCCGAGAATTAACTGCATTCCATCCTCTCACCCGTTTCTATCGTGACTGGATCATAACAGATACACATCCGCGCCATTATGTATGTGAAACTGCGGTTTTACATCCGTAAAGGGCCAGCAACGTCATCGTAGTTTCATCGCAGTATATATACTGAGATTTCAAGGCAAACTGGTGACAAACAGGAGTGCTTTTTGTAGCATCCTATTGGTTATCGTTAAGCCGACGCATTCTCAACAAGCGTCCGCCTGTCGCCGCCCCCTGATGCGCAAGGAAAGCTGTCAGCCTTCCCATCCCGGCGACGTTATCCGTTTAAAGAAACCTAGCCCAGGAACAGACCTATGCGTACCGCATCCCGTTTTGTCATCGTCATCATTTTTCTGGGTGTCGTCCTCGGCGGCATCTTCGGTTACAAGTTCTATGAATTCGGCCAGATGCAGGAGATGTTCTCCCAGCCACAGCCCCCAGCCATCATTTCCGTGACCGACGCCACCACTGAAAACTGGCAGCCGAGTATCAAGGCCGTGGGCAGTGTGAACGCCATTAACGGTATCGAGGTGGCCAACGAGGTGCCGGGGGTCATTGAGTCCATTAACTTTGAATCCGGCGATACCGTGCAGAAAGGCGACGTACTGATTCGCCTGGATGCCGCCATCGACGAGGCGGCGCTACGTACCCGCCGGGCAGAAGCCCAACTGGCTGGGCAGGAGTTCAAGCGGGTGTCTGATCTGCTGCCCAAACGCGCGGTATCACAATCACAGTTCGATGAGGCCAAAGCCAACTACGACGCCGCAAGGGCGCGGGTAAACGAAGCCGAGGCACAACTGGGCAAAAAGGTGATCCGGGCACCGTTTGACGGCACCCTCGGTATCCGCATGGTCGACCAGGGTCAGTACATCCCTACAGGTACGCCGATTGTCGAGATCAATATGCTGAACCCGATCTACGTGGATTACACGCTGTCCGAGAAGTACCTGCCTGAGGTTGACCGGGGTTACCCGGTAACGGTCACGGTGGCCGCGGTGCCGGATGAGGCATTCAGTGGTGAAGTCAGTGCCATCAACACATCGGTCAACCCGGAGACTCGTACGGTTCGCATCCGCGCCACCCTCAACAACGAAGATGGCAAATTGCGCCCGGGAATGTTCGCAACGATTCAAACAGGCCAGCCCAGGGACAACGAAGTGGTCACGGTCCCCAGGACCGCCATCTCCTATAACACTTACGGCAACTTTGTGTTCGCCGTGAAGGAGAATGATGACGGCGAACTGGTCGTTGAGCGCCGTACCGTCACCACGGGCGAGGTCCGGAACGAACGGGCTGCGGTTCTTTCAGGCCTTGAACCCGGCGAGACCGTGGTCTCGAAGGGTCTGCTGCGGTTGCGGGCAGGCCAGCGGGTAGAAATCCAGGACGAGTCCGGGCAGGAGGCGTCTGAGTAATGAAATTCACCGACATTTTTGTCCACCGGCCGGTGCTGGCCACCGTGGTCAGCCTGCTCATTCTGCTGATCGGTGCCCGGGCAGCCATGGAAATGGAAGTCCGCCAGTACCCGAAACTGGAAAGCACCACGGTAACGGTCACAACCGCTTACCCTGGGGCCAGTTCTGACCTGATCAAGGGCTTTATCACCACGCCCCTGCAACAGGCCATTGCTGAGGCCAGCGGCATCGACTATCTGACCTCTACCAGTTCCCAGGGCGTGTCAACGATTCAGGCCAAGATGGTTCTGAATTACGATGCCAACGACGCCCTCGCTGAAATTCAGGCCAAGGTTGCCAGCCAGCGCAACGTGCTGCCCGGCGATGCAGAAGACCCGGTGATCACCTCCACCACCGGTGACGACACGGCCCTGATGTATATTGCTTTCTACAGTACCGAGCTGGAAGTCCCCCAGATTACCGATTACCTGACCCGCGTGGTTCAGCCCAAGCTGCAGGCGCTATCTGGCGTTGGCAAGGCCCAGCTGCTGGGGCGTACTTTCGCCCTGCGAGTGTGGCTGGACCCGGAGCGGCTGGCCGCGGTGGATCTGACTCCGGTCGAAGTGGCAGACAAGCTGCGAGCCAACAACTATCAGGCCGCTGTCGGCACTACCCGGGGCCAGTACACCGAGATTGCCCTGACAAGTGATACCGACATTGCCGATCCGGAAGCCTTCCGTAACCTGGTGGTCAAGCAGCAAAACGGCACTCTGATTCGGTTGCGGGACATTGCCGAGGTGGAGCTTGGCTCTCAAACCTACAATCAGCTGGCGCTTTATAAGGGCGAGCCAGCCACCTATGTCGCCATCGAACTGGCCCCGGGGGCCAATCCGCTGACCGTCGCCGGCCTGGTAAAAGACGAGTTACCGGACATCGAAAGCCAGCTACCCAGCGGCCTGAATGTGCGCCTGGCCTACGATGCCTCCGACTTCATTGAAGATTCCATCAACGAAGTCATCCGTACCCTGCTGGAAGCCATGCTGATTGTTCTGGTGGTGGTGTTCCTTTGCCTCGGCTCGATTCGAGCGGCCATCGTGCCGTCTGTGGCAGTGCCGCTGTCGCTGATTGGCGGCGCGTTTATCATGCTGATCTTCGGTTTCTCCCTGAACCTGCTGACCCTGCTCTCCCTGGTGCTTGCCATCGGGCTGGTGGTGGACGATGCCATTATCATGGTGGAGAACGTGCACCGGCACATTGAGCAGGGTGAATCACGGTTTGACGCTGCCCTCAATGGCGCCCGTGAAATGGCCACACCGATCATTGCCATGACCACGACGCTGGTGGCGGTGTATGCGCCCATCGGGTTTATGGGCGGTCTGGTGGGCTCGCTGTTTACTGAATTTGCCTTCACCCTGGCGGGTACGGTTGTGATCTCCGGCATTGTTGCCCTGACACTCTCACCCATGCTCTCCGGCAAGGTGCTGAAACCCCATGGCAATCCCGGACGCTTCGAGGTGCTGGTTGAAAAAACCTTCAATGGCCTCGCCAATGCCTACAAAGCTGCGCTTACCTCGTTGATGCAGACCAAGTCGGTGGTGGTGTTCTTCGCCGTCGTGGTATTGGGTTCTATCTATTTTATGGTGATGATGAGCCAGAATGAGCTGGCACCCACCGAGGACCAGGGCATTCTGTTTTACCAGGGGCTGGGGCCGCAGACCTCGACGCTGGAGTATCTGTTTGATCATGGCCAGGAGGTTCAGGAGCGGATGTCCGGCGTGCCCGGCTACAACGAGGATTTCATGATTCTTGGTATCACCAGCCCGAACGCCGTGTTTGGTGGTTTCAAGCTGGCACCGTGGAGTGAGCGGGAGATCAGCCAGTTCGAGGTACAGCCCCTGCTGGATTCCGAACTCAAAAAAGTAACCGGATTGCAGACGGCGGTGTTCCCGTTACCGGCCCTGCCTGGTTCGGGTGGCGGCCTGCCGTTCCAGTTTGTAGTGACCACCGGAGGCACCTACGAACAGTTGAATGAAGTCGCCGACGAGCTTCTTGGCAAAGCCATGCAAAGTGGCAACTTCATGTTCCTGCAGAAGTCCATCAACTTCGACAAGCCCGTTACCCGCATCAACGTAGACCGGGACCGGGTGGCAGACCTGGGCCTGTCCATGCGTGATGTCGGCCAGTCGCTCGCCAGTATGCTCAGCGGCGGATACATCAACCGCTTCAATATGGAAGGCCGCTCCTATCAGGTGATTCCGCAGGTGGGTAATGACTTCCGTGCCAGCCGTGAAGCACTGGACGACTATTACATCCGCGCCGGCAATGGCCAACTGGTGCCCCTATCCAGTGTGGTCAGCTTCAGTGAAGAGGTGGAACCTTCCAACCGGACCCAGTTCAACCAGTTGAACTCGCTGACTCTCGAGGGCGTTATCATGCCCGGCGTGGCGGCTGGCTCCGCCATGGACTTTATGGAGCAGGCCGCAGCCGAGGTATTCCCGCAAGGCTTCAGCTTTGACTATACCGGCGAGTCGAGGCAGCTGGCCACCCAGGGCAGCGCTCTGATGGTAACCTTCTTCCTGTCGTTGCTGGTTATCTACCTGGTACTGGCGGCACAGTTCGAAAGCTGGCGCGATCCGTTCATCATCCTGGTGTCGGTGCCCATGTCCGTCGCCGGTGCCATGGCGTTTATCGTGCTCGGCTTTGCCTCCATGAACATCTACACCCAGGTGGGCCTGATTACCTTGATTGGTGTGGTGTCGAAGAACGGCATCCTGATCGTGGAGTTCGCCAACCTGCTGCAGAAAGAGAAAGGCCTGAACAAGGTGGATGCGGTGATTGAGGCTGCGGCCATTCGTCTGCGCCCGATCATCATGACCTCCCTGGCACTGATCTTCGCCATGGTGCCGCTGCTGATTGCGGTGGGCCCGGGGGCCGAGAGTCGGTTTGCGATTGGCCTGACCATCAGTGCAGGACTGGGTATCGGCACGTTGTTTACCGTATTCGTACTGCCGGCCTTCTACATTCTGCTGGCGCGAGACCATCATGGAACTGCGGCCGATGAGTATACGGAAGCTGACAACAACGACGGGGCTCCGGCCACATCCAGCAGCCATTAAACGCTGACTGATGTTAACACATAGCCCGCACCGGTCATCCGCTGCGGGCTATGTGGCGTCAGGTCATGGCAAAGTCGGCGGGTTCCATCACTGGCTCAACCAGCAGCCGCCGTCGCCACTGCACAGTTTCACTGGGTAGCTCGCCGAAGTGTTCCCGATACAGCGCGGCGAAGCGGCCCAGATGGGTAAAGCCCTCGTCAGCGGCATACCAGGAGATGTGTGGCACGTCGCACTGGCAATCCACCAGGCGTTTACGCACGCGTATCAGACGACAGCGCTGGTAGAAGCGATAAGGGGTCATGCCGGTTTCCCGCTTCATCAGGTAATACAGGTTACGTTCGCTGGCCCCGGAATGGTTGGCCAGCTCCTGCAGATCAAAATCCCAGTCCCGTTCGCTACGAATTTTCTCAATCACCCTCGCCAGCCTCCGGTCCAGTACTGGCAGCTCTTCGGGCAGTTCTACCCTGCCCGTTGCCAGTTGCCGTTCCAGGCGTTCAAACAGAGCGAGTGTCTCCCGGCTGGCATCCTGATGATCCTGGAAATAGTCCGCCTTCATTAGAAAACGATGGATATGACCAGCCAACGCCACGTCCAGGCCTGGCCTGGCCGGGGCCATACTGGAACCAGCTCACTCACCGGATACACCAGTACCAGCCGACTGTTCTTACTGATTCTCAAGCTAAATGTTTGGCCAGCGGGAATCATGATCAACGGAAAGGCGGATACACCAGGGCCACCTTCCGACGATATCTGCGCCGACCCGTGAATGGTGGCTACCAGAAGCCTCTGAGGCATACAGCAGTCGGCAAGCAGCATATCCTGAGCGACATCAAGTACACAGACCAAACCAGCCTCTACATCAAGGGCTGACAACGAACCCACCAATCCCTGGGGACGAGTCAGGCCACAGGTTATTCCCCGGCACCCGAGCAGTTCTGTCATGGCGGCCAGCCACTCTCCACAACCTGCACCGCTCAATCGCAGGTAGGCTTCCAATTCCGGTTTGGCATTCAGAGTTCGCATATAGCTCAAAAAGGCAATTAATGAGCCTGCCGTTTTAAAGTAGCTGCGGACAAAGCCCTAGCCAAATCTTGCAAAATGCGCAAAAGCTGAACAAAAGTTATGTTTTTATTGATAGTTGTCAAAACTGCAGAAGCAGTCAGGCCAATGACAGGTCGGCCAGTGGCGTCGGCCTTGCCAACAGAAAGCCTTGACCACGATGGCAGTTCAGTTCCCGCAGCCTGCGGCGCTGCTCTTCCGTTTCAATACCTTCGGCAACGACCTCCAGATCCAGCGCCTCGGCTATGGCTAGAATGGCTGACACGATGCGCGAGTCGCGACCATCCGGCCCGAGACGCTGGACAAACTGACGGTCGATCTTCAGAACATTGACCGGCAAGGCATGCAAGTAAGCCAGAGATGAGTAGCCGGTACCAAAGTCATCAATGGCGACCATGATGCCCCGGTCCACAAACGACTGGAGCTTGGCGAGGCAGCGGCGCGACAGATTCATCAGGTTGGTTTCGGTAATCTCGATTTCCGGGCACCACCCCCGGGCCTCCAGGCTTGAGAACAGCGGCTCCAGCATCGGCTCCAGCCGCCCGTCCGAAATCTGCCGGGCGGAAATATTAATCGCTAGCCGACGCCCACTACCCCAACCGACTTCACATCGCTGAAGGTCCGCTATGATGTGCCGTACGAGTTGTTCCGTAAGCTCATGTATGTGGCCACGCTGCTCTGCCACCGGGACAAAATCCGCCGGCGATACTGCGCCGAGTTCAGGGTGGTGCCAGCGCAACAGGGCCTCCAGCCCCACCATGGAGCCGCTTGCCAGGTCGTACTGGGGCTGGTACACCACGGAGAACTCCTCCGGAGCGACCTTGAGCGAAGCAATCAATGCTTCAGACAAGCGCTGATGGAACTGCCCCTCTTCACCGTCCACGGCGCTGTAGATTCGATAACAGGCGCGGCCTGAGAGCTTGGCCGCGTGCATTGCACGATCAGCATTTTGCAGCAGAGCCGAAGCCGTTTCCCCATGCTTTGGAAACACCGCAGCCCCCACAGAGGCCGACAGGAAATGCTCCCGGTGCTCCACCAGCATTGGCGCCTGGAATATCCCGCTCATGCGCTGGCAAACCACGGGTAACTCAGACTCATCCTCCAGCTCAACAATGGCTGCGAACTCGTCTCCGGATAGCCGGGCAACTACATCCCCATCTCGAAGCACACTCTTCACGCAGGCCGCCGCCTGCTGAAGCACTCGATCACCACAGTCGTGGCCATGCAGATCATTGACTGCTTTGAAGAAATCCAGATCGATGTAGACTACGGCGAAACAGCCGTTGCCTGCCTTGCGTTGTCCGACCCTTGCTTTCAGAAACTCCTGGAACAGCGAGCGATTTGGCAGCTCGGTGAGCGGATCATAGTAAGCCAGAGACGCCAGACGCTCGTTACTGGCAGTCAGCTCACCAACATCCATGAAAACGCCGGCAAACAGCCTCTGTCCCTGGTAGTCTACCGGGTAGATATTGAGCCACTGCGGATAGTTCTCGCCATTTTTGCGCCGGTTCCAGATCAGTCCCTCCCAGCATCCGGTCTGGTTCAGGCTGCGCCACATGGTCTGATAGAACTCGTGCGAATGCAGCCCGGAGCTCAGCACCGATGGCTTCTGCCCCACGACTTCTTCTGCCAGATAGCCGGTCACCGCCTGGAACATAAGGTTGACGTAGGCAATCCGGGCATCGGGTGTTGACAGCATGATGGCCCTCGGGTGGTTGTCCACCAGGGCCTTGAAGTCTTGTTCTTTCAACACCTGCATTGTCTGTCCCCCATCCATACCGGGCCCGCCGAAACCAAACACGTTTGTTTCCAGCATAGGGACAAACTGTCGTAAACCTATCCATATTCTGCAAAAGAAACCAGCCTTTGACCAAAGGAGTAGAAAAATATGACTCGTATTTGGCGATTTGCAATATTGGGATACCCCGCACACGGCGACAGGTCGATAGTATTCCAGCGAGTTCGATAAAAAGATCCCAGGAGCGATCCATGCGCAGGAATGAACCGGTCACCGGCAAAGAGCGCGACTTTCCCGCTCAATACCACTTGATCACCACCACGGATCTGAAAGGCAAGATCACTGCCGCCAACGATGAATTTGCCGAAGTAGCAGGGTTCTCTGTTGATGAACTGATCGGCCAGCCCCACAACATGATTCGCCACCCGGATATGCCCCCGGAAGCCTTTGCGAACCTGTGGCACACCATCCGCGGTGGTGAGTCCTGGCGCGGAATCGTCAAGAACCGCTGCAAGAACGGCGATCACTACTGGGTAGATGCTTACGTCACTCCGATCATGAAAAATGGTGAACTGGTTGAGTTCCAGTCCGTGCGCTCACGGCCTACCCGGGCCCAGATTCATCGCGCCGAGAAGGCCTATGCCGCCTGGCATGAAGGCAAATTACCGCGCCGTTTCCAGGCCGTCAGTCCTCCGCTGATGTCCAAGCTCGCTTGCCTGTATGGCTCTTTGGCCGGCGGCCTTTTGCTGTTCGGGCTGGCCGAGCTGACGCTTGCCCATATGCTGACACTGCAGACATTAGTGTTGGGCGTTTTCGGCGTGCTGTTCTGGCTGACCCTTCCAATGATGCAAACCGCCCGCGATACCTGCTGCGAAGCTCACCCGGTTATGCCCTGGATCTATACCGGCCGGCGGGATGAAGGCGCCTGGATAGAATTCGACCGGCAAAAGCGGGATAGCACCCTGCGGGCGGTCTCTGCCCGAATGCACGCCAACATCGGTAAGCTGCATGGGCGCAAGCAGCGCACCATGGAGTGGGTTTCCAGCTCGGTTAGCAGCATCCGCAGCCAGCAAACGGATATCGAGAACATTACCCGAGCTTTCGAAGAGCTGGCCCAGAGCGTTCAAAGGGTTAACGAAATGACCTGCCGCACTCAACAAGCCAGCGCAGATGCCCGGAAATCAGCGCACCAGTGCCAGAGCCGCATGGAAGGCGTGAACGAGTCGATATCCAGGCTTCGCAACCGCCTGGCCGACGCCAATCAGGAAATGGATAAACTGGCCGGGCAAAGCGACACCATCAGTGTGGTACTGGAAGTGATCTCCGATATTGCGGAACAAACCAACTTACTGGCTCTGAACGCCGCTATCGAGGCAGCACGAGCCGGTGAATCCGGACGAGGCTTTGCCGTGGTCGCCGATGAAATACGCGGGCTGGCCCAACGCACCCACGAATCCACCCGCCGTATCGACACCATGATAGAAAACCTGCAGGCGGAAACCCGGACGGTAGTCGGAGTAATCATGGAAGGTGGCGAGGCTTGTGAGCAAACCGCCACGATGGCCCGCGAGGCAAGCGAGGCACTGGGAACCACCCTGAAAGACATAGACATTATCGATGACTGTGCCCGGGAAGTGGCCGGAGCCTCCGAGCAGCAGTCGGCCCTGGCACTGCAGGTAGAGCAGCAAGCTGAAAACCTGCTGCATTTGGGCAATCAGTCTGTCAAAAGCAGCGAAAGCGCCCACCAGGAATCGGAACAACTGGGCAACAACGTGGACCAGGCACAGCTGCTGACCAGTCATTTTCTAAAGATGCTTTGTGATCGCTTGCTGCCCGCTCAGACCAGGCAGGTCAAACAGCAATTTCCCGAGGCGGCGCAATAGGGTAGTCTGGCGATCTGTCGGCTGGTGAAACCAGCCCAACCCACAAAAGCTCAGGATCGCCAGCACCTTGACCCTCGGAAATCTTTTCTGGCTGTTTGTCGCCGGTTTTGCCATCTGGTACTGGTGGAAAGCCAAGGACATCAAAGACTTCGTGCTACAGGCCGCACACCGTTACTGTAAGACCATGGATGTGCTGTTACTGGATGATGCCGTTTACCTGCGCGGACTCTGGTTCAAACGCGACCGCAACGGAAAACTCCGGGTATGGCGCCGCTTCCTGTTTGATTTCACCACCACTGGCGAAGAACGCTATACCGGGCGCATCATCATGCTCGGCCGACAGATTGAGCACATGGAACTGGAACCCCACCGGTTCTGAGCCCAGCACACGTACACCCTTTCACCTCACCCAAATGGGCGATTACGCCAGACCCGACCGCCGGGCAATACTCCTCGTTGCATTACGACAACCAACAAAAACAACAGGAGTCTTTTATGCGAATTGCCATGCCTTTCCGGCTGATGGCCGCGGCCCTCATGCTGGTCTTCTCAATGGTGAGCCACGCCAGTTACACCCAGACCCGCCACCCGATTGTGCTGGTTCACGGTGTGACCGGTTTCAACACCATCGGTGGTCTGGTCAACTATTTCCATACCATCCCCTGGAACCTTGAGCGCAGTGGCGCAAAGGTCTACACCGCCAGTGTTTCGTTTGTGAATAGCAGTGAACAGCGCGGACAACAGCTGGCCAACTACGTCAACAGTCTTGGCCACTCCAAGGTCAACCTGATGGCCCACAGCCAGGGCGCGCCCACCTCCCGGGTAACCGCCTCCCTGATTCCCCACCGCATTGCCTCTGTTACCTCCATCAATGGTGTTAACAAGGGGTCGAAAGTCGCCGATGTCATCCGGGGCATACTGCCTCCCGGCAGCTACGTGGAAGGTGGGGTGGACGCCATCGCCAATGCTCTCGGCGGACTGATCAACGCTCTGTCCGGTTCCAACAACCCGCAGGATGGCGTGGCCGCGCTGGAAACCCTCACCACCCCGGGCACCACTAGCTTGAACAACGCCCTGGGCTGGAAAGGGGTTAACCGAAATGCCTGCGCTGGCACCGATGAGGACGTCTGGATCAACGGCAACCGGGTGAAGTTCTTCTCCTGGACCGGGCGCGGCATCTGGACCAACGTGTTCGACATCACCGATCCGTTCCTGGGAGTAACCTCTCTCGCCTTCGGCAGTGAGCCTAGTGATGGCCTGGTGGGCGTTTGCTCCACCATGATGGGCAATGTGATCGGCACCCACTACGACATGAACCATGTCGATGCCATCAACCACCTGCTGGGTGCACGCTCACTCTGGACCAATCCGGTCAGCCTGTACCGCAGCCACGCCAACCGTTTGAAGAACCGCGGATTGTGAGAACAGTATGACGAACAAACCCATCGCATTGCGTCGATGGGTGCTTCCCGGGGCGCTGCTGGCCGTTGTGGCCGGCAGTGGCCTCTGGTGGGCACTGACGCCGCAAGCAGATACGGGCACCGCCAACACAACACCTCAGCAGGCAACTGAAAAGGCCGCTCAGCAGTCTGGTTCAACCAGCCTTGCCCCGACAGCCATTGTCGCCCCCAGCGCACCGGTTGCTGAAACCCGAACCCCGGAGTCCCTGGGTCCCAACCCGTTTGCGCCCTCACTGCAGGGTACCGATATAGACGGCGTTCTGCAGGCGGACGACAACGGTCAGCTGATCGTGAATCTGGAGGTCAGGGATTTCTTCGATTATTTCCTGAGCACCGTCGGCGAGGTATCACCGGAAACCGCCATCGGCCAGATTCAGCAAATGGCCCGCCAACACCTGCCAGAACCCGCCGCACAGCAAGCCCTGGCCCTGCTGGATCAATATCTGGCTTACAAACAGGCTTCGCTGGAAGTCATGCAAACCGAACTGGACCCGGCCCGCCAGCATGAACCGGCCTATCAGCTTTCTGCTCTGGGTAATGCCCTGGCTCAGCTGAAGGGTCTGCGGCAACAAACCTTCGCACCCGACGCTCATCAAGCCTTCTTCGGCATGGAAGAAGCCTACAGCGAATATACCCTGGCCACGCTTGCCATTCAGCAGCGGGCCGACCTGACCGATCAGGGTAAACAGGCCCTGGTGGAATGGCACCGCAACCAGCTGCCAGACACCCTGAAATCCACCGAACAACGGCTGGAAGCCAGCGCACAACAGCACCAGGAACGGGTTCTCGCGGTGGAGTCGGCCACCTCCCCGGAAGCGGCGGGACAACGACTCACCGAGCTGGGGCTTGATCGCCAGAGCGTTGACGGCGTGGTCAGTTACCTCCAGCAACAGGAAGCCTTCCAGGCTCGGTTCGAAAGCTTCTGGAAGGACCTGCAAAGCAGCGTTGCCGGCGGTCTCGTGGACGCCGAACAACAGCAACATCAGGAACAATTGTTACAGCAACACTTCCAGGATGAACAGGAACAGACCTGGGCAAGACTGAAGCTGCTGGATCAAAGCTGATCATAATGTGCGGAAGCGCCTGAACTCGGCGCTGCCGCGTATTACAATCGGGCGAAGACGCAGTAGGACCCGATATGAACGCTGAACAAATCCAACAACAGCAAGCGCTGGGCTTCAGGTCTCTGAACTTTACCCCCAGGCTGGAGCCCGTTTACCGGGAATCCAGGTCAGCCATGATTCGGCAACGGGCAAGGCCGGTGTCGATTGCCGGCCTGGCCCTGTACCTGGTCTATGCGATCGTAGACATTCTCACCCTGCCTCCGGAGCTGGCCAGTATAACCGCCGGGGTTCGCCTGGCCGTGGTCTGCCCGATAATCATCCTGGTGCTCATCCTCGCCTATCAGGACAAGCCTTCAGACCAGACGTTCGAGAAACTGTATACCGCCGCCTACCTTGTTGGTGGTGTCGGCGTGATCGCCATCATCCTGGCGGCCCGAAAACAGGACTATCCGCTGCCCTATGAGGGCATGATCCTGATGCTCATGTTTGGCTATTTCGCCATGGGCCTTCCTTTCAAAACTGCCGCTGTGGCCTCCAGCCTGCTGGTCATCGCCTATCTGAGCACAGAGGCCTTTGCCGGCACGCCCACCCCCGCCGTCCTGAGCAATGGCTTCTTTCTGTTGACCGCAAACGCCATCGGCATGATTGGCTCCTGGGTCAGTGAATACCGGCATCGCGCGCACTTTCTGGACCGCCAGCTATTGGACCTGATGCACCAGGCTACTGAAGCTGAAAGCCGGCGGAAGACCGAACTGATTACCGCCGCCAGCCACGATCTGCGCCAGCCATTGAATGCTATTTACATCACCCTGGAAAATCTGAAACCAGGCGAACAGGATGGCCATCAGAGCTCGGTCATTGCTCAAGTCAAAGATATGGTGGCCCAGCTACGCCGCCTGCTCGGAACCGTGCTCGACAGCGCTCGCCTGAGTGAAGGGATGATCCAACCAGAAATAGTGCCGGTCAGCCTCGAAGCCATGGTTCAGGAACTACACGACCTGATGAACGAGACGCTCGGCCAACGCAATATCACTCTGAACATTGAACCACAGCCTGCCGGTTATCCCGTTCTGGCTGACCCGGGCCTGTTGCTGCGTATACTGCAGAACCTGGTGATCAATGCGGCCGACCATAGCGGTGGCAATACCATCACCGTCAGCAGCCAATGCCAGGACCACAGGGTAAGGCTACAGGTAGCCGACAACGGCAAAGGGGTGGCGCCGGAGCTGGGGGAGCAGTTGTTCCAGCCCTACGTTCGTGGCACCAGCCCGGCGCCCTGCCCGGGGCTTGGTTTGGGGCTGACCATCGTCCGGGAATTCACCGGCCTGATGAATGGCCGGTGCGGTGTCGACTCCCGGCCTAAACAGGGTAGCGTGTTCTGGGTTGAGCTACCGGCCACTACAACCAGCCAAGCGCCCGGGCCTTGTTAACGCACTCTGTCCGGTTGTGAACACCGAGCTGGGTGAAGATCGCCTTCAGGTGGGTTTTCACGGTGTGTTCAGTCAGGTCCAGGCTTTGGCAGATGCGTTTGTTGGGGAAACCCTGAGCCAGCAGGGCCAATACCTCCCGCTGCCTTGGCGTCAGGGGAAGGTCGTCAGTAGCGAAAGCCGTCAGGCCACCGGGGAAGTAGCTCTGCCCCTGTCCCACTGCTCGCATCATTCGCACCAGTGATGCCCTGCTTGCGGATTTGGCAAGAAAACCTTTGGCACCGGCGGCCCTGGCGGCCCGCACCGTCCCTTCGTCATCGCTGCTGGAAATGATGACAATGGGCGGTTTGGCACTCTGACCAGACAGCCGGGCGAACAGAGATAGCCCCACCTCACCGTTGAGGGCGACATCCAGCAGCACCAGATCAATGTTGTCATCGTGCCTGAGGGCATCGGCAGCTTGTTCAACCGACGAGACAATGTTCACCTGCGCTGCCAGCATCTCCTGCTGAATCAGACCCGCCAGTCCTTGAGCAAACAGCGCATGGTCGTCCACCAACAGCACCCTCCCGAAGAGTGATACTGCCGATGCCGGGGCGGATTCGGCACCCCGACCAAGCGTTGTCGCAATCATTCACAGTCTCCCGCACTGTTTATTTTTGTTTCCGGGGATACGCCACTATAAGCCAGCCAGACCAATCACTCAGCGGCCTGCTTAACACTTTATTACATAGGTGCCTGTTCTTATCCGCTCACTGCAACCGACTGAAACACAAATGTCATAATTCTGAAGCATGCTTCCCCTTACTCAACCATCTGTTATAAATAGGTTTTTCAACTAATGGCGAAACCACCAAGGAAGTTTTTCACTCTCTGCCTGTTCGTTCTCGCGGCGGTCATGCTGTCTCCGGCATCCGCCCATGTGCTTGAAATTCACGGGTCGAACACCGTTGGCGCCACACTGGCCCCCATGTTGGTCTCCGGGTATCTACAGCAGCTGGGCGACGACAACCCCAGCAGCCGGCCCACTGGTGAGGAAAATGAACAGATCCTCAGTGCCAACGCCGGCGGCCGCAATCTCAGTGTTCTGGTGGCGGCGCATGGCTCGAGCACCGGCTTTCGAACCCTCGCCAGCGGCCGGGCCGGCATCTGGGCATCGTCCCGACCGGTGAAGCCATCCGAGGCCGACCAAGTGCGCGCGCAAGCCGATCTCACCGCGCTGGAAAGCGAGCATGTGATCGCCATTGATGGCCTCGCCATCCTGGTGCACCCATCCAATCCGATCAATCAACTCAGCATCGACACCATTGGCCAGATCTTTGCCGGTGAGATTCGCAACTGGTCAGAGCTCGGAGGCAGTAACCGGGCTATCACCCTGTACGCGCGGGACGACCGCTCCGGCACCTGGGACACCTTCAAATCCCTCGTGCTTGGCAAGAAATACCCGCTGGATCCTTCGGCAATGCGTTACGAATCCAATGATCAGCTCTCTGATGATGTGTCCCGAGACCCGGGTGGAATCGGTTTCTCAGGCCTGGCCTCGGTACGCAACAGCAAGCTGTTGGCAGTTTCCGACGGCAACGCACCGGCCCTGAAACCGAACCAACTGACCGTCGCCAGTGAGGACTACCCGTTGTCCAGGCGGCTGTTCATGTACACCATGGGTGATCGCACGCCGGAATTGGCCGCCCAGTTGATCGAGTTTGCCCTGGGCACCAACGGCCAGGCCCTGGTGGCCGAATCCGGGTTTATTTCCCAGAACCCGATTGCGGTGAAGCCGGACTTCGATGCCTCCGTGCCGCTCACCTTCCGTCGCCTGACCGAGAACTACCAACGGCTGACCGTAAACTTCCGGTTTGCCGAGGGCCGCACCAAACTGGACAACAAGGCACAACGGGACCTGATGCGAGTGAAGCATTATCTCGAAGCGCAAGGACGCTCAGCGGAAGACCTGTTGCTGATCGGCTTCGCCGACACCCAGAGCCATGAACTGAGGGCCCAGATGATCTCCGAACTGCGGGCGCTCTCTGTACGCAAGGCGTTAAACGAGGCAGGCCTGCCCCGGGTCGCCTACACGGGTTATGGACACTATATGCCGGTGGGCGGCACCGGCAATCAACGTAACGGCCGAGTGGAAGTCTGGATCAAAGACCGATAGCACCGGATAGACAGGGGGTTCGACGAAAGTTTCGCCCAAGCCTTCGGCAATCCCCTATCCGCACTGGTATCACAGATATGTTTGGGTTTCCTATACTGCCGTTGTCACCACCAACCAACAGACCGGGACAATGGACATCAAAAAAGACCACCGCTTCGCCATCAACCTGAACGTTCGGGGCATTCAGCCCTCTTCCACCCTGCGGATCAACGAGCTGAGCAACCAGCTACGTTCCGAGGGCAAGGACATCATCAAACTTGGCTTGGGCCAGTCGCCATTCCCGGTGCCCGAGCGCGTGGTTGATGCCCTCAAAGAGCACGCCCACGAGAAAGATTACCTGCCGGTGAAAGGCCTCAAGGGCCTGCGCGAGGCCATTGCCGGTTACATTAACCGGGCCGAGCGCATGCGTTGCACCTGGGAAGACGTGCTGATTGGCCCGGGCTCGAAAGAGCTGCTGTTTATTCTGCAGCTGGCCTACTACGGTGACCTGCTGATTCCGCGCCCGAGCTGGGTATCCTATGCGCCTCAGGCGCGAATCATCGGCCGCTCGGTACACTGGCTGCCCACCCACGCGGAAAACAACTGGCAGCTGACGGCGGAAGAACTGGACATAATCTGCCGGGATGACCCGTCGCGCCCGCGTATCCTGATCCTGAATTACCCGTCCAACCCTACCGGTTGCACCTACACCGACGACCAGTTGCTGGCCATCGCCAACGTGGCGCGCAAGTACAACCTGATACTGTTATCGGATGAGATCTACGGTGAAGTGCACTTTGAGGGCAAGCATAAATCCATCGCCCGTTATTACCCGGAAGGCACCATCATCAGCACCGGCATGAGCAAGTGGCTGGGTGCCGGCGGCTGGCGCCTTGGTGCCTTCATCTTCCCGCCGGAACTGCGCCCGCTACAGGATGCCATGGCCATCATTGCCAGTGAGACCTTCACCTCCACCGCAGCGCCCATCCAGCATGCCGCCATCACCGCCTTTGACGGTGGCGAAGACATCGACGAGTACCTGAAACAGTCCCGTCGGGTGCTGAAAGTGGTGGGTGAATACGTTTACACCCGTTTGAGCGCCATGGGTGCCGTGGTGCAAAAGCCGGAGGGGGCCTTCTACCTGTTCCCGGATTTCTCCAGCTTCAGCGACAGACTGGCCCGGAGGGATATCAAGACCGCCCAGGCGTTCTGCACCGCTCTGCTGGGGGACACCGGCGTGGCCATCCTGCCCTCCAGTGACTTCGGCTTTGTGCCGGACCACCTGGGCGCGCGCCTCGCGTTCGTCGACTTCGACGGCACCCAGGCCCTGGGCCTGGCCGGTGGTGACTACGCCGAGCAGGCGCTGGGTGACGATTTCGTCAAACAGGCCTGCCCGCGCATTGTGCTGGCCATGGACAAGATGGAGAAGTGGCTGAGCAGCCTGTAAAGCCGCGCCGTGCTAAACTGGCACCCTCACGTTGTTCAACTGGGGGTGCCATGTCTGATTCCGTTTCTCTGCGCGAAATCACCGATTTTGCCGAAGCCCTGGCCAGGGAGGCCGGCGAGCTGATCCGCCACGAGCGCCAGGAAAACACCCTGCGCACCGACTACAAGCAGCAAACGGAACTGGTTACCCACGCTGATGTGATGGCCGACGAATTCATCACCGGCGCCATCCGCGAACGCTTTCCCAATCACCGCATCCTGTCTGAAGAAACCATGCCGGACCTGTCCCAGGCAGAAGAGCTGGACACGCCGCTGTGGATCATCGACCCCATCGACGGCACGGTAAACTACGCCTACGGTCACCCGCAGGTGGCGGTGTCCATTGCCTATGCGGAGCGCGGCCAGGTTCAGGTGGGTGTGGTGCACGCGCCTTTTCCGGGCGAAACCTTTCGGGCCACCAAGGGCGAAGGCGCTACGTTAAACGGCCAGCCCATTCGCCACAGCGGCGCAACGGAACCCCGGCAAAGCCTGTTTGCCACGGGCTTCCCCTACACCAAGGACAATCTGGAACCGCTGGTGCGCCGACTGGATGCCATGATTCACCAATGCCGGGACCTGCGCCGCATTGGCTCGGCGGCCCTGGACATCTGCTGGGTGGCCTGTGGCCGTCTGGATATCTACTACGAGAACGTCAGCCCCTGGGACTTCGCCGCCGCCCGCCTAATTGCCTGGGAAGCCGGCGCCACCGTCGGCCACTTCGGCGACGTGCCCGATGGCTATCCGGCCGATCTCTGGGGCCGCGACATCCTCATCTCCGCCCCGGCCGTATGGGAGCACGTGCGGTCCCTACTCCGATCTGCTTCGGGTTATGACTGAGACTGGGAGTTTCCGAGTCCTCTAGTTTGGGAGTTTGCGTACACGCAGCCTGCGAGATTCGGGTGTGTTGTGGGCGGGATGGATGCTGAGACCGCCTTAGCTTTTCTATTGCGATTTCCGTGAGGTCAGAAAGGCATTGGCTGGGGGCCCTTTCCCGAAATCTCGGAGGCCATGGATGGCCGGAGCGAAGCGCACATGGATGTGCTCGTAGCGTTTTCGGGAAAGGGCTCCCAGCCAATGCCTAACCACCAAACCGACAGGCTAGGCGTAAACGAACACCAAGCCTCAACCCCAAACAGCCTCGGAAACCAAGCTCCAAGCCTCGTCGAAATCAGCCGAAGGCAAACGGGAGAATGAGGAACGAACGAACCGCTGGATGCGGCCTTCCAGAAACACCATCACAAAATCTGCACCGCGAGCCGCGCTGGTTCGAGGCCGCAGGCTCTGGCGGATCTCGCCTTCTTTCAGGGTCTGGCGGAACTGGGTTTCCAAACGCTCGAAGAACTGGGACGCACGCTTGCGCAGTGTCTCATCCTCGCCCATCAGGGCATCGCCGGTAAGCACGCAACACAAACCCGGGTTACGCTCTGCGAACACCAGCACCAGATGCACCAGCTGCTGAAGGCGAACCCGCACATCTTCCTGCTCCTGAAGCACCACCTGGCAGCGGGAGAACACCGCCTCCTCGGCAAATTCGATCAGGGCCTCGAACATTTTGCGTTTGCTGGGAAAGTGCCGGTACAAGGCCGCTTCGGTAACGCCCACGGTTTTGGCCAGGCCGGCGGTGGTGATCCGGGCCCCCGGGTCATTTTGCAGCAATTCAACAAGGGCCTGCAGGATGGTCTCCCGCCGGCTGGGTTTCTGAGTGGTCATATCAGTACTACAGCGCTCTGTTTTTTTGGCCACCGACAACACGGACCTGCTCGGACACTGGGATTATCTTTCTACCCGTGTCAGTCCGTGCCGTCCGTGGCTAAGGTTTTATATTTTTTAGAAGAAAGTGCCGTCAATCGGTGACGACGCACTGGCGTACAGCTTCTTTGGCATACGTCCAGCAAGGTAGGCCTCGCGGCCGGCTTCGATGGCCAGGCGCATGGCGTTGGCCATTTTGATCGGGTCTTTGGCCTGGGCAATGGCGGTGTTCATCAGCACGCCGTCGCAGCCCAGCTCCATCGCGATGGTGGCATCCGAGGCGGTGCCAACACCCGCGTCGACCAGCACCGGCACCTTGGCGTTCTCAACGATCAGCCGGATGTTGTAGCGGTTCTGGATGCCAAGGCCTGAGCCGATGGGCGCACCCAAGGGCATGATGGCCACGCAGCCCATTTCTTCCAGACGCATGGCCAGCAGCGGGTCGTCGGAGCAGTACACCATCACCTTGAAACCGTCTTTGATCAGCTCTTCGGCGGCGGTCAGGGTTTCCGGCATGTTGGGGTACAGGGTTTTGTGTTCACCCAGCACTTCCAGTTTCACCAGGTCGTGGCCGTCCAGCAGCTCCCGGGCCAGCTTGCAGGTGCGTACCGCGTCTTTGGCGGTGTAGCAGCCGGCTGTGTTGGGCAGGATGGTGTAGGTGCTCGGGGAAATGACATCCAGCAGGTTCGGCTCGTCCGGGTTCTGGCCGAGGTTGGTACGGCGCACCGCCACGGTCACAATCTCGGCACCACTGGCTTCGATGGCGTGGCCGGTTTCCATCAGGTCGTGATACTTGCCAGTGCCCACCAGCAAGCGGGACTGGTACACCTTGCCTGCAATTTCCAGGGGTTTGTCTTCGGGGAGCTGGATTTCCGGGGTATCTGTCATAACCTACCTGAGTTCAGTGAAAAGAGGGGGCGCGTTCAGCTGAACGCAAACTTAACCGCCGCCGATGGCGTGCACCACTTCCACCCGGTCGCCATCGCTCAGGGTGAAACTCGGGTGCTGACTGCGGGGCACAATATCTTCGTTGACCTCAACCGCGACCCGTTTTCCGGCCAGCGTGAGATGCTCAATCAAGGTCGCAATGGTTGCTCCACCGGGGAGTTCCATGTGCTCACCATTTACCTGAACCTGCATGGTTCGGATCACCTCCGTTACTTTTTCAGGGCCGCAGCAACCAGCAGGGCCCAACCAATCATGAAGCAGACACCGCCAATGGGCGTAACCGGCCCGAGCCAGTGATGGCCGGATAACACCAGCAGATACAGGCTGCCGCTGAACAGCACAATGCCTGCGAGCCAGAAGCCGCAAGCAATACCCAGCAGTCGCCGGGACAAGCCCAGGGCCGGCATCATGCTCGCCGCCACCAGTATCAAGGCGTGATACATCTGGTAACTGACGGCGGTCTGGAACACTTCCAGGCCCCGCTCGCTCACCACTTGGCGCAAACCGTGGGCTCCGAAGGCACCCGCCATCACCGCCAACAGGCCGCCCACAGCACCCATCACCAGAGCCCAGCGAATCACCGCTTCTGAGGGTTTAAGCGCAGTCACAGTGAATCAGCTCCCCGGAATCCAGGTTCATCAGCGTCAAGGCGCCGCCCCAGACACAGCCGGTATCCAGGCCGATAAACCGGTCGCTGCCGGTGTTGCCTTCCAGCGCAGCCCAGTGGCCGAAGATCACCTTTACGTCATCTTGCCGGGGGTAGGTAAACCAGGGTGCGAAGCCCGGCGGTGCATTATCCGCCGACTCCTTGGTGGCCAGCTCCAGGCTGCCGTCTTCGGCGATAAAGCGCATCCGGGTGAAGTAGTTGGTGATCACCCGCCAACGGTCCATACCGGTGAGGGTATCACACCAGCGCTCCGGCTGATTGCCATACATTTGGCTGAAATAGTCCTGCGCCTGCCCGCCCCGGATCACCGCTTCTACTTCCCTGGCGCAGGCCACTGCCTGGTCCACGCTCCAGATATGAGGCAGCCCGGCATGGGCCATAACCAGGTTACGTTTCTCGTCGTGCACGCACAGATATTGTTGACGCAGCCAATGGATCAAGCGGTCATGGTCCGGTGCATCCAGGATATCGTGCAGGGTGTCTTTGCGCTTCGGGCTGTGGCCCCCCAGGGCAACCGCCAGCAAGTGCAAATCGTGATTCCCCAACACCACCACGGCAGCGTCGCCCAGGCTTTCAATGTAACGCAGGGTTTCCAGTGAGGCGGGCCCGCGATTAATCAGGTCGCCCGCCACCCAGAGCCGGTCCCGGGAGGGCGAAAAATCCACTTTCGCCAGAACATCCCGCAACCGTTCATAGCAACCCTGAATATCGCCAATGGCGTAGTCAGTCATTACTTACCTCATCTACCTCGACGTTAAGCGGGCCGGAGTCCGCCAGCAGGTCGGCAATCTTGACGTAGTCGGCCAGGCTCAGGTTTTCCGGCCGCAGGCCGTCGTTGATGCCCACAGACTGCAACTGTTCCACCGTCACCAGGGCCGCCAGTGCCTTGCGCAGGGTTTTCCGGCGCGCGTTGAAGGCGGTGCGCACCACGGCCTGAAGGGTCTTGAGGTTCTTGGCCGGGTGCGGCAATTCTTTGTGAGGCACCAGTCGGACGATGGCGGAATCCACTTTCGGAGCCGGCCGGAAAGCCCCCGGGCCCACTTCAAACAGCGGCTGCACCTTGCAGAAGTACTGGGCCATGATACCCAGTCGGCCATAATTATTGTCGCCCGGCGTGGCCGCCAGCCGCTGCACCACTTCTTTCTGCAACATGAAGTGCATGTCCTGAACCACCCCGGACTGCGCCAGCAGGTGGAAGATCAGCGGCGTTGAGATGTTATAGGGTAAGTTGCCGACGATTCGAAGTGGGCGACCATCGACCACCAGCTGGCTGAAATCGAAACTCAGGGCATCGGCTTCGTGAATCCGGAACTCGGGATAATTGAAGAACTTGGTGCGCAGCACCGGAATCAGGTCCCGGTCCAGCTCCACCACCTGCAGGCGCGGATTAACCGCCAGAATCTCTTCGGTGATCGCACCGAGACCAGGACCAATCTCGACGATGGCATCGTCCGGTTTCGGATTGATCGACCGGACAATCTTCTCGATCACGCCCGGATCATGAAGGAAGTTCTGGCCGAAACGTTTACGGGCCTTGTGGCCCGGATGGTTACTCATGATGACTCTCCGGCAATAGCCGCCTGGCGGCAGCGGGCCATGTGTTCGCCTACGCGAATGGCGGTGTGCAGGCTGCCGGCGTCGGCCTTGCCGGTGCCGGCCAGGTCCAGGGCGGTGCCGTGGTCTACCGAGGTACGGACAATGGGCAGGCCCAGGGTGATGTTAACGGCCCGGCCAAAGCCCTGAAATTTCAGTACCGGCAGGCCCTGGTCATGGTACATGGCCAGCACGGCATCAGCGTTATCCAGCCAGTGTGGGGTGAACAGGGTATCGGCCGGCAGCGGGCCGGTCAGTTTAATACCTTCGGCCCGGAGTTTATCCAGGGTCGGCTCGATCACCTCGATTTCTTCCCGGCCCAGATGGCCACCCTCGCCGGCGTGTGGGTTCAGCCCCGCCACCAGGATCCGTGGTTTTTCAATGCCAAAGAAGGTTTTCAGGTCGGCGTTGAGAATGCGCGTTACCTGGGTCAACCGTTCGGGGGTGATGGCCGCAGATACGTCCTTCAGGGGTAAGTGGGTGGTTACCAGCGCCACCCGCAATTCCTCAGTAGCCAGCATCATCACCACCCGTTCAACACCGCAGAGTTCCTGCAGAAACTCGGTGTGGCCGCTGAACGCGATTCCGGCTTCGTTGATCACGCCTTTGTGAACCGGCGCGGTCACCATACCGTCAAAATCACCGTTCAGGCAGCCCCTGGCGGCGGTGGTCAGGGTATCGAGCACATACTGACTGTTGCCGGCGTGTAACCGGCCCGCGACTGTAGACGCGCAGCCTTCCACATGGCACACCGACACATGGCCAGCCCGGGTGTCTGGCGTCTGGCCCGGGTGCCAGTCGTGTAACTCTACGGCCAAACCAAGCTGCCGGGCACGGTCTGCCAGCAGCGTTTTGCAAGCCACCACCACGATACCAGTCTGGCGCGGTTCAAGCGCCAGTTGCAGGCACAGTTCCGGCCCGATGCCCGCTGGCTCGCCGGCGGTCAAAGCCAGAATCACCGGTGTCGTCATGACGCGTTATTTTCCTCACTGGCCGGGTTCAGATCGGCGTAGTCCCCTTTGAACTCGACAAAGGCTTCATCGCGAATTTCCCTGAGCCAGTTCTGAAGTTCGGTTTCAAACTTGCGCTGGTAGATAGCTTGCCGGGCCTGGGACTCCCGGTTTTCAGCAGTCACGTCCTGTTGCCGGCGCTCTTCTACCTGAAGAATGTGCCAGCCAAACTGGGACCGCACCGGCCCGTAAATCTCGCCCACATCGGCCTCCATCATGGCCTGCTCGAAAGCCGGAACCATCTGGCCGGGGCTGACCCAGCCCAGGTTGCCGCCATCAGAGCCGGACACCGGGTCATCTGACAACTCCCGGGCCAGGGCCGCAAAGTTCGCGCCGTCCTGCAATTGCTGGTAGATATCGCGAATGCGGTTTTCAGCCTGGGTTTCGGTTACCGCTTGGGAGGGACGAATCAGGATATGACGCACCCGGTGCTGCTGGATCACCGTCAGCTGTTCGCCACCACGCTTGTCCATCACCGTCACCAGGTGAAAACCGCTGTTGTTCTCAAGCACCTCTGAGGGCACGCCTACTTCCATGTTCGGCACCACCGGCGCAACCAGGGATGGCAACTGGCTCTCTGTACGCCAGCCCATATCGCCGCCTTCAAGGGCGTTTCCGGCATCCGATTCGGCAACCGCCACTTCCCGGAAGTCGCGACCATCGATGATCTGCTGGCGCAGGTTTTCCGCTTTTGCGCGAGCCTGCTCAACGGAATCCTCGTTACCGGGGTCATCTACCTGGATAAAGATATAAGCCAGGCGGTATTCCTCAGCATCCGGCCCCCGGCCGGCCTGGGCCTGCAGGTAATTCTCAACCTCCCGGTCAGTGATACGGACCCGGTTGCCAACCCGGCGCTGCTGCACCCGGCCAGACAACATTTCATTACGGATCTGTTCCCGGGCCTGCTGGTAGGTAACGCCCTCTTCCGCCAGTTGCTCTTCAAACTGCTCCAGGCTCAAGCCGTTACTACGGGCAATATTAGCCAGGGTCTCGTTCAGCTCGTTATCGCTGATGCGCATCCCCATCTGGTCCGCCATCTGCAACTGAAGAGACTCGGAAATCAGCTGTTCCAATACCCGCTCTTCCAGCAGTTGCCGGGGCGGCAGGCCGGTGCCCTGGGCGCTGAGACGGCCAACAATGGTATTCACCCGCGCATCCAGTTCGGTCTGGAGGATGACATCGTCATCCACAATGGCAACCACCCGGTCCAGCACTTGTCGCTCGGCGTGGGCAGAAACCGACACAGCCAGCATGGCCATGGTCAGCAGCAGTGTCAGTCCGTGGCGTAACGTCGCCTTCATAATCACCTCTTGATGTGTACATTCCCAGCCAGGCCTTCGGAACAGGCTGGCTGATGACATTGGTTCGTTTTAACGGCGCGGAGTTCCAAAACGGCGGCGCTCGCGTTCGTCATAGCCGTAGATGGCATCAGAAATATTGTCGGAAGCGCCACCACTACCCCCGAGCCCTTTCAGTTCAATGCGGAACAGCACACGGTTGTCCAGCTGTTCATCGTCCGTCAGGTAGTTCTGGTGAACCACCTGAACACTCCAGCAGCAGTTGTTATATTCAATACCCGCCAGGGTACCAACCGTCCGGTCCAGGCCGGAATCATAAACCCAGCGGCCGATCCCGCTGACGCGGTTGGTCACTGGGAAAACAACACCAACATCACTCTGTTCCAGCTCGTCTGGTCGGCTGTAGGTGTGGCCCAGGGTGGCCAGGTAACGATAATCCTGTGAGTGGTAGATTAGCTGGCTTCGGCCTTCTTCAGTTTGCTGGGTGTCGGGGTCCCACAGGCCGGCACTGCGAATCTCCAGATTCTCCAGCGGATTCAATACCAGCTCACCGGCCAGCGGTGAGCGGCTTCTGTCGGAGGCACCCTGGCCGAACAGATCCACTTCCCGATCATCGAAATAGCGCACCTGCCCGATGCTGACCCTGGCACGCTCCGCCCCGGTCACCAAGTCATTGAACCGGCTGGTCAGGGCGACGGTCAACTGGTTGGCGTCACCCACCCGGTCACCGCCGGTGAAGCGATCCCGCTCAAACAACTGGTCGAAGCGGAAACTCTTGAGCCCGGTATCAAAGTCCGGGATGTGATTCTGGTCAGCATCGGCATCGGCCCAGGCGTAATAAAGCCGGGGCTCCAGGGTCTGGTTGTACGGCACATCGAACAGGCTGGAGCGGCGATCAAAGTACAGCCCGTTATCCCACTCAAACACCGGCACCGTTCGGTCAAAGCTGCCGCTGCCCTGAGTGTAATCTTCCAGGTCATAGCGGGTGTAATCCAGACTGACCGACGGCCGGGTGAAACCCCAGAGCCTGCGCACAGGCAGGGCCAGTTCCGGAATGGCCCGAACTCGCTGGCCGTTGGCCCGGTCCAGGCCGGTCAGATTCTCGTTGTCGCGATAGAACCAGGTGTACTGGCTCTCGAGATTGGCCTCGACGTGCCCGAATTCGCCGGTTCCGGCGTAGAGAATCTCCGGCAACTGGGCGTAGGGCTTGTCGACATCGGCGATCCGGTCCCGGATGGTCTGGTAACCGTTCAGGTAGGCATCGAAATACTGGTTATTGCCGGAATAACGCACACCCCCGCGACGTTGCAGGTGCGTTGCCTGATCGATTTCCAGGGAGCGGTTGAGGTCACTGAGGTAGTCCTGGTCAGAGACCACCGAGTAGTCCCCGTAACCGGTCCAACCCCCGCCAAACCGGGCCCGGGTGGTGAAATCCAGTGCCCAGCGATCGCCACCCTCGCCTGGATTGTCAGCCTTGAAGGCGGAATCGTTGTCGATATAACCCAGTTGCAGGACCGATTCACCAAAGCGGCTCAGGTAACGCCCTTCTACTTCGGTAAACAGCCCACGACCATGAATGTACTGGGGTGTCAGGGTGGCATCGTAATGAGGTGCAAGGTTCAGGTAATACGGTAAGGCCAGATAGCCGCCACTGCCGGCGCTGGAGGAACCGAACTGGGGGTACAGGAAACCGGTCTTGCGGCGGTCATCAATGGGAAAGGTGATGTAGGGCCAGTAGAACACCGGGGTATCCAACACTTCCAGGCGAACGTGGCGGGCGGTGCCAAATCCTTCCTCCTGATCCAGGGCAATATCGGAAGCGACAATAGACCAGTCGTTCTGATGAGGCCCGCAGGTGGTCAGCATGCCATCGGTGATCAGCACCTGGTGCTCCCCCACCCGGGACAACGACGATGCCCGGCCCCGCATCTCGGCGTCATGCAGCAGGAAGGTGGCGGTGTTGATGTCCAGTTGCCCGGACTCCACCGAGTAACGGGCGCTGTCGCCGGTCAGCAAAAACCCGTCGCCACGGCTGACCAGCGGGCCGACAAGGTCCAGCTGCCCCGTTTGCTGGTTATAACGGGCTTCAGAACCTGTAGCCTGGAATTCACCCTGGCGCAGGCGCACATCGCCCTGCAGGAACAACTCGGAATTCAGCTCATAGCGAGCGTTCAGGGCGCTGGCCTCCAGCGGTGCCCCGCCGGTCTCCGCTCCGGACAGCAAGGGCATCTGGCCGCCAGCCGACGACGATGGCAGGTATCCGCCTTCACAAAATACCGGTAATCGATCCCTCACCTCGGGCGGCAGCTCACTACGGGGGCGCCAGTCGATTTCCGCCGCACTGGGAGCCTGTTCCTGGGCGTTTGCTACTCCGGAAACAGGCAAAAGCGCCATTGCCAACAGGAGCCTGGCGAACCGGTGCTGGGGCCACGACAGGTAACGGTAACGGCTGGGCACGGTAGCGAAGTTCCTGTTCCGGGTGAATGGGGCTTGAAGAAAAACAGCTGCCTAGTTTACACGCGCCCCACGGGCTTGTTAACGGAAACACCGCTGCAAATCCGTTTTACGCTCTTTATACTGCTCTGCTAACGTTTGCACTCAGTCATTGAACTCAGGAAGCGCAGCATCATCATGGATATCCGCCTGCAACGGCTGACCGAATGGGTCAGGCACATACCCGGTTTTGAAACTGCCAGCCCCGAGCCGGTTTCCGGTGACGCCAGCTTCCGCCGGTACTTCCGGGTTTGGCAAAGCACCACTGGCAAAGCCCCGGTGCCGTTTATCGTTATGGATGCCCCGCCCGAGCAAGAAGACTGCCGGCCGTTTGTGGCCATCGCCCGACACTGGCGCCAGCAGGACATTATGGTCCCCGCCATTGCCGCTAAAGACCTGGCCCTTGGCTTCCTGCTGCTGGAAGACTTTGGCGACCAGCTGATGCTGCCGGCCCTGGCCCAGGCCAACGCCGAGACACTGTACCGGCAGGCACTGGATGAGCTGGTCAAGATCGGTCAGGTGTCCTCGCCGGGCGATTACCCGCTGCCACCTTACGATGAAGCGCTGTTGGACAGGGAGATGGCGCTGTTCCCCGACTGGCTGCTGGAGCAACACCTGCAACTGACACTGAGCAACCAGGAATGGGCACTGCTGGACACCACCTTTGCGCTCCTGAAGGAGAGCGCCCTGGCGCAACCCGAGGTCACGGTGCACCGGGACTACCATTCCCGGAACCTGCTGGTACTGGCCGGCAGCAAGCGCCCAGGGGTGATTGATTTCCAGGACGCGGTGCGCGGACCGGTCACCTACGATGTTGTTTCCCTGCTGAAAGACTGCTACGTGCGCTGGCCCGAACACCAGATCGCCGACTGGCTCGAATATTTCCGCACAGCCGGCCTGGCGGCCGGCCTGCATCGCGCAGACCCGGATACCTTCCGGCAATGGTTTGAGCTGATGGGCATGCAACGGCACCTGAAGGCCGCCGGTATCTTTGCCCGCCTGGCAATCCGGGATGGCAAAACCGGGTACCTGGACGACATCCCCCGCACCGTTTCTTACCTGCGAGATGCCAGCGCTCGGCAACCGGCGCTCCGACACTTCCATGAATGGCTGTGCGACCGCGTACTGCCCGCCATTGAACAGCGCATTGGCCCCGTTCCCGGGCAGGAGAGCAGCCAGCTGTGAAAGCCATGATCCTGGCCGCCGGCAAGGGCGAACGCATGCGCCCGCTGACCCTGACCACCCCGAAACCACTCCTGGTCGCCGGCGGCAAGCCGCTGATCGTTCATCACCTGGAACACCTGCGTGACGCGGGCTTCCGCGACGTCGTCATCAACCACGCCTGGCTGGGTGAGCAGATAGAGCAGCAATTGGGCAATGGCAAGCAGTTTGGCCTGAGCATTCGCTACTCGGCCGAGGGCGAGCCACTGGAAACCGCCGGCGGCATCGTCCGGGCGCTGCCGTTGCTTACCGACCGGGGAGACGACTGGTTTCTGGTGATCAATGGCGACATCTGGAGCGATGTCTCGTTATCGGACCTGCAGCCTCCGGAACAGGATAACTGCCTTGCCGTTCTGGTGATGACGGATAACCCCGAGCACCACCCGGAGGGGGATTTTCACCTTGAAGCCGATGGCGCCCTGATCACAAGCGGCGGCAGCAAACTCACATTCACCGGTATCAGCCTGCTGCATCGAAAGCTGTTCGATGGCCTGGATGACACATCCGGCAAGCTGGGCCCGGTGCTTCGCAAGGCCATGGCAAGCCATCAGGTTCGGGGCCTCTATCATGGTGGCCGCTGGGTGGATGTTGGTACCCCGGCCAGACTGGCCAAGCTGGACAGGCAACTCGCCGACGGCAGGCACCAGGCATGAGCAAACCCAGCACGCCACCGTTACCCGCGAGACTGGAGTCGGTGTTCTCCGACCTGCTCAAAGAGCTGTCCAGTTGCGGGCACCAGGCCAGCACCCTGATGGAGAGAGCAAGGCTGCCGCGCTGGTGCCGCAAACCCCTGTTCTTTTTCCTCGGCTACATTGCCAAGGCCGACGGCCGGGTGATGGAAGCAGACATCCGTTACGCCGAGGCCCTGATGAAAGCCCTTGGCCTTTCCAACCGCCAACGCAAGAAGGCGATTGATCAGTTCCAGCGGGGCAAGGCCGCCAGCCAGCTACCCCTGAGGCAGGGCCTGCTGTTCCGTTTGCTGGCAGCGATATGGCCCGGACCAGCCCTGAAGACTGCCATCTGCCTGTGCCACGGTGCCCAGGTACTGGGCCAGCCCGGCAAAGCCCGGCGCTACCGCTGCGAAGATGCCATCGACCACATAGGCCTGCCGGTGGCGGTCAGCGACGACATCTTTGAAAGTTACGCCAGCAAAGTCTGGATCCGTAACGCCGGCGCTATCGCCAAACCGGATACCTATGAACAGGCCTGCCAGATCCTCGGTGTGACCCGACGGGACGACCTTGAATCCATCAAACGGACCTACAGAAAGAAGGTGTCCGAATGTCATCCGGACAAACTCGCCCAGCAGAAACTGACACCATCAGAACTGGCCATGGCCAAGGACCGACTGCTTCGCTACCAGCAGGCCTGGGAACTGATCAAACAACGCCACCGCCCACTATAAGCCGTCGCCGCAGCCGCCGGACCGTTCAGCGATTCATCCAGGCCTGAATCCGGCTGGCCACCCGCTCTGCATCGGCCCGTTGCGGCGGAGTTGACAACGCCATGGGTTGACGCCGATAACCACTGACCTGCTCCCGCGCCAGGGCAGCCGCCCGCGCAACCGCCGGATGCCGGCCGGCGTCATCCATGGCGTGCAGGTCGAGAACCCGCCACGGCCTGTCTGCCGACAACATCGCGGGCAATTCCGGCAACCTGTCACCGGAGAAACGTGGCGCCAGCCAGATCACCCCGGACAACGCCCCCTGGCCCAGTGCCCAGGCCGTCACATAATCGGCCGACCAGCCAATACCCGACACCGCCGGCCGCTCGTATCCGCGCCGCTCCAGCTCACCGGCGGCAGCATCCAGCAGTTCGCGGATAGAGTTGCGGTAGTCTGACATCACCTCCTCCAGGGCTTCTTCCTCAGCCACGTCAATCATCACCGAGGATTGCAGCTGGTCATCCTCAGGCGGAGCTGTCTCCTGCGGCTCTGGCACTAGCCGTTGTTGTCGGCGCCGAACTACACTTTCCGGAGGCGGCCGAAGCCCCAGTGTCATCACTGCCACGCCACGCTCCGCCAGGGTATCAAGAAGCCCGCCGGCCAGACCTTCAGCCGCTGTCTGCCCCTCGTCTGCCAGCACAATCAGCGCGCCACGTGCCGGTGTTTTCAACTCTGGCTGGAACAACGCCAGTGCCCGGCTATCGTCATCCAGATCCAGCCATACTGTTCGCTCAGGGAACTGTCGGGCCAACGACCACTCACCCAGGCCCGTCAGCGCCGTCGCCCTGCGCTCCATAGCGTGGGGCGCGCCCTGGTCCGGCTCCGGCTCGTTCTCCTGCGCCGATACCGTCAGCGCCAAACCGACCAACAGCAACCAGAGAACCCCAATACCTGCTCGACCTGTGATCAAAACCGCTTACCTCACGCTGCGAAAATGCCTGGCAAACTGATAGACTAGCAGGGTTCCTGTGCCGCCGATAATTCACCTGATCAAGAGAGCCTTTGATGAACCCTTACCTGATTGCCCCATCCATTCTCTCCGCTGATTTCGCCCGCCTGGGCGAGGAAGTCGACAACGTTCTGGCCGCTGGTGCCGACGTGGTTCACTTTGATGTGATGGACAATCACTATGTCCCCAACCTGACCATCGGCCCCATGGTGTGCGAGGCCCTGCGCAAGCACGGTGTGATTGCACCCATCGATGTGCACCTGATGGTCTCCCCGGTGGATGACCTGATCCGCATGTTCATTGACGCCGGTGCCAGCTACATTACTTTCCATCCGGAAGCCAGCAACCACGTAGACCGCTCCCTGCAACTGATCCGCGACGGCGGCTGCAAGGCCGGGCTGGTGTTCAACCCCGCCACGCCCCTGAGCCACATGGATTACGTGATGGACAAGCTCGACATGGTGTTGCTGATGTCGGTAAACCCGGGCTTCGGTGGCCAGAAGTTCATCCCCGGCACCCTCGACAAGCTCAAGGAAGCCCGCAAGAAGATTGATGCCAGCAACTACAACATTCGCCTGGAAATCGACGGCGGCGTGAAAACCGACAATATCCGGGAAATCGCCGAAGCCGGCGCCGACACCTTCGTGGCCGGCTCTGCCATATTCAACACCCCGGATTACAAGGCCACCATCGACGCCATGCGCGAGGAACTGGAGCAGGCCCGCAAGGTGATTGGCGGATGAGCCTGAAAGGTCTGTTCAACGCCCGCTGGCCGGGCGTGGCCCTGTTTGATCTGGACGGCACCCTGGTGGACAGCGCCCCCGACCTGGCCGCTGCGGTAGACCAGATGCTGGAACACCTCGGCAGGAGCCCGGCCGGGCTTGAGAAAGTACGCAACTGGGTTGGCAATGGCGCCCCGGTACTGGTGCGCCGTGCCCTTGCCGGGAAAACCGACTGGGAACCCGCCGCGCCCAAAGATGACGCACTGTTTAAAGACGCGCTGGCGATCTTCTACCACGCCTACGGACAACTGAACGGCCGCCATGCGGTGGTATTTGACGGCGTCAACGAATGCCTTGAGCACCTGAAAGGCCTGGGCTGCCGGATGGCCGTGGTGACCAACAAGCCGGACCAGTTCGTTCAGCCACTGCTGGAGAAAACCGGCCTGGACCGGTGGTTTGAGCTGTCGGTTGGCGGCGACACCCTACCAGTGAAGAAACCAGACCCAGCGCCGCTGCTGCACGCCATGGAACAACTGGGCGGCACCCGTGGTACCACGGTGATGGTCGGTGACTCCAAAGCCGACGTAAAAGCTGCCCTGGCGGCGGGCATCCCATGCGTAGCCGTGAGGTATGGCTACAATTTTGGCGGGCCGGTAGACAGCCTCGGCGCAGACGCTGTTGTTGATTCGCTGGCCCAGCTTTTGTAATCTCGCAAGGACGTTTTACTTTGAACACATCCATTCGGGAGATTCCTGCCGTGCAGGGACTGAATCTGACTGCAGCGCGAGGCATCCTGACAACCCGCGCAACACGATGGTGGCGATGGCGCACCGGCTGAGCAAGCCACAGGGCCCATGGCGCATGCCTGCTTGCCCGCACCACCGGTCACAGCGGTGTAACACCGTTCTGACAAAACGCAGATCAGATTTCAGGAAACCGAACCATGACACCCGAGCAATTCCACGAGCTCGCTGAAGCCGGCTACAACCGTATCCCCGTATACCGCGAAGTACTGGCGGACCTGGACACGCCCCTCAGCACCTATCTGAAACTGGCCAGTGGGCCCTACTCCTACCTGTTCGAGTCGGTACAGGGCGGAGAGAAATGGGGCCGTTATTCCATTATTGGCCTGCCGAGCCGGGAAGTGCTGAAAGTTTTTGACCACCGCATTGAGGTCAGCCGCCACGGCGAGGTGGTTGAACAGGCCGAAGTGGACGACCCCCTGGTTTTCGTGGACGACTACCAGCAACGGTTCAACGCCCCGGACCTGCCGGAACTGCCCCGTTTCAATGGTGGCCTGGTGGGTTACTTCGGTTATGACACCGTGCGCTATATCGAGAAACGCCTGCGCCACAGCTGCCCGCCCGACAGAATCGGCACCCCGGACATCCTGCTGATGGTGTCCGATGAAATCGTGGTGTTCGACAACCTGCGAGGCAAGCTGCACCTGATCGTGCACGCCGACCCATCGGTTGAAGGTGCCTACCAGAAGGCCCAGGCCCGCATCGACGAATTGGAAAACCGGCTACACCGCCAGACTGCCAACGCCCCGCGCACCCCGGAACATCTGCGCGGCAAGGTGGTGGACGAAAGCGATTTCATCTCCGGCTTCAGCCAGGACAAATTCGAAGCGGCGGTGGACAAGATCAAGGGCTACGTACTGGACGGCGACGTGATGCAGACCGTCATCTCCCAGCGCATGTCGATCCCGTTCGAGGCACCGCCGCTAAACCTGTACCGTTCGCTGCGCGTGCTCAACCCATCGCCGTACATGTACTTCCTGGATCTGGAAGACTTCCACATTGTCGGCTCGTCTCCGGAAATCCTGGCCCGGGTGGAAGACGAGGAAGTCACCGTTCGTCCTATTGCCGGCACCCGCAAACGCGGCGCCACCGATGCCGAAGACAAGTCCCTCGAAAAAGAACTGCTGGCCGACCCGAAAGAAATCGCCGAACACCTGATGCTGATCGACCTGGGCCGCAACGACGCTGGCCGGGTGTCGGAAACCGGTACCGTGAAGTTGACCGACAAGATGATCGTGGAGCGCTATTCCCACGTCATGCACATTGTCTCCAATGTCACCGGCCGCCTGAAACAGGGCACCAGTTGCCTGGACGTACTGCGCGCCACCCTGCCCGCGGGCACCCTGAGTGGCGCCCCGAAAATCCGCGCCATGGAAATCATCGACGAACTGGAACCGGTGAAGCGTGGCGTCTACGGCGGCGCCGTGGGCTACCTGTCGTTCAACGGCAACATGGACACCGCCATCGCTATCCGCACCGCGGTGATCAAGGACAACACCCTGCACATCCAGGCCGGCGCCGGCGTGGTGGCAGACTCCATTCCCCGCCTCGAATGGAAAGAAACCATGAACAAGGGCCGCGCGATTTTCCGTGCCGTGGCCATGACCTACAACGACTACGACCATTGAGGCGGAGGAACAGATTATGTTGCTGATGATCGATAACTACGATTCCTTCACCTACAACGTGGTGCAGTACCTGGCGGAGCTGGGTGCAGACGTGCAGGTATACCGGAACGACGAAATCACCATTGAGCAGATTGAAGTCCTGAAACCGGAGCGGCTGGTGATTTCCCCAGGCCCCTGTACACCGAACGAGGCGGGCATCTCCATGGACGCCATTCGCCACTTCGCCGGCAAACTGCCAATCCTGGGCATCTGCCTCGGCCACCAGGCCATTGGCCAGGTGTACGGCGGCGACATCATCCGCGCGGGCAAGGTGATGCATGGCAAGGTGTCGGCGGTGTACCACAATGACGTGGGCGTGTTCCGGGGCCTGAACAACCCCCTGCAGGCCACCCGTTACCACAGCCTGGTGATCGACAAGGACACCCTGCCCGATTGCCTGGAAGTCACCGCCTGGACCCGCAACGAAGACGGTTCCATCGAGGAAATCATGGGCGTGCGCCACAAGACCCTGCCCATTGAAGGCGTGCAGTTCCACCCTGAGTCGATCATGACCGAGCAGGGCCACGAACTGCTGCGCAACTTCCTGAGAACATAACAAGAGGCCCACCCCATGGACATGAAACAAGCCCTGAACCGCATTGCCTCCAACCTGGACCTGTCACGGGAAGAGATGAAAGATGTGATGCGCATCGTGATGAACGGCGAGGCCACAGACGCCCAGATCGGCGCCTTCCTGATGGGCCTGCGCCTGAAAAGCGAAACCATCGATGAAATCACCGGCGCCACCGAAGTGATGCGCGAGCTGGCCACCAAGGTCGCCGTCAACGCCAGCCCGCTGGTGGATATCGTCGGCACCGGCGGCGACGGCGCTAACCTGTTCAACGTGTCCTCTGCCGCGTCGTTTGTAGTGGCCGCCGCTGGCGGGTATGTGGCCAAGCACGGCAACCGGGGCGTGTCATCGAAGAGTGGCAGCGCCGACCTGATTGAAAAAGCCGGCATCAATCTGAACATGAAACCAGAAGAAGTCGCCCGCTGCGTAGAGCAGATCGGCGTCGGCTTCATGTTTGCCCCGGCCCACCACGGCGCCATGAAACACGCCATTGGCCCACGCCGGGAACTGGGCTGCCGGACTATCTTCAATATTCTTGGCCCCATGACCAACCCGGCGGGCGTGACTCGTCAGCTGATTGGCGTATTCTCTCGGGAACTGTGCCGGCCCATGGCGGAAGTGCTGCAGCGCCTGGGTGCAGAGCACATTATGGTGGTGCATTCCAAAGATGGCCTGGATGAAATCAGCCTGGCGTCGTCCACCCATGTGGCGGAGCTGAAAAGCGGCGAAATCACCGAGTACGATCTGACCCCGGAAGACCTTGGCATCAAGAGCCAGTCGTTGGTGGGTCTGTCTGTGGATGGTGCCGATGCATCTCTGAAACTCATTCGCGCCGCTTTCGGCCGCAGCCACGACGAAACCACCGAAAAAGCCCGAGACATGATCGCCCTGAATGCCGGCGCAGCCATTTATGTCGCCGGCTTGGCCAGGACCGCCAAAGAGGGCGTCGACATGGCACTGGACGCGATGGGTTCCGGCCTGGCTGCCGGCAAGATGTCGGAGCTGGCGGATTTTTCACAGTGCTTTTGATCACGCGCCTTTAACTTTGCTGCTGGGCGACCGGCTGCGGGGAGGCTTTCCAAAACACGCCCACAAGTACGTCCCTGTAGGGCTTCGCTGTAGCCATCCCTGGCTACAGAGAGTTTTGGAAAGCCTCCCCGCAGCCGGCCTCGCATACCATATACGGGCCTGCTATGACTGACAGACATTTGGACAAAACTCCTACTATTCTTCGGAAAATCGTTGACCGGAAATGGGAGGAAATAGACGAACGAAAACCGAAGGTTTCGATTAGCGATCTGAAAGCCATGGCCGGTGATCAGGCGCCCGCCCGAGGTTTCGCCAATGCCCTTCGGAAACGGATCGACGCACAACGGCCTGCCGTGATCGCTGAAATCAAGAAGGCATCTCCCAGCAAAGGCATCCTGCGCGACCCTTTTGAACCGGAACGCATTGCCGAAAGCTACGAAAAAGGCGGCGCAGCCTGCTTGTCCGTGCTTACTGACAAAGATTTCTTCCAGGGCCACGAGGACTACCTTAAAGCCGCCCGCGCGGCTTGCAGCTTGCCAGTGATCCGCAAGGACTTCATGGTGGACCCGTATCAGGTCTACGAGAGCCGCGCCATTGGTGCTGACTGCATCCTGCTGATCGCCGCCTGCCTGACCAAAGCGCAGATGCAGGAACTCGAAGGCATTGCCCACGAGATTGGGCTGGATGTTCTGGTGGAAGTGCACGACGGCAAGGAGCTGGACGATGCCCTGACCCTGAGCACGCCGCTGGTAGGCATCAATAACCGCAACCTGCACAACTTCGAGGTGTCGCTGGACACCACGTTTAACCTGCATCAGCGCATTGGCCACGACCGGCTGACCATCACCGAAAGCGGCATAATGACCCGAGCAGACGTGGAGGCCATGACCAGCCGGGGCATCTACGGGTTCCTGGTGGGCGAGTCGTTCATGCGCGCGCCAGATCCAGGTGAGAAACTGCAGGAGCTGTTTGGCTGATTCACTGAGGTAACGGGCAAGCGAACGATGGACGCAGATACCGGTAAGGAATCCGACAACCCTATACTGACTGGCCCCTTCTGGCCGGTGTTTTTCCGCTATGCCCTGCCCTCGGTGGCGGGGCTGTTGGCGCTGACCACCGCCAACATTGTTGATGGCATTTTTATTGGCAACTTTGCCGGGGCCGAGGCGCTGGCGGCGCTGAACCTGCTGATTCCCTGGTTTACCTTTCTGTTTGGCATGGCACTGGCCCTCGCCATTGGTGGTACGGTTCGGGCTGGCCGGTATCTGGGCGAAGGCAGAACGGAAGCCGCGTCTGCGATCTTCAGCAAGTGCCTGATGGCCACGCTGGCCCTCGCCATAACCGGGGCCCTGGCGGGGTTGTTGTTCCACGATGCGATCTATCGAGTGCTGGGGGCCTCCCCGGACATCTACCCGCTGATGTCCGAGTATTTTCTGGTGATCATCTGGGTGCTGGTGGCTCAGCTTGTCACCATGGTGTTGTATTACTTCGTGCGGGTGGACGGTTTCCCCGGGCTGGCAACCACGGCCCTGGTAACGGGGGCCGCCGCCAATATCCTGCTGGACGCCCTGTTGGTGGGCTATCTGGATTACGGTTTGCGTGGCGCCGCCATCGCAACTGGCCTGGCCCAGGTGCTGCAGTTCGGCGTTCTGGCCCGTTATTTTCTCAAGCCGGAGCGCAAGCTGCGCTTCGGGCTTTATCAAAAACACTGGCGGGAAGTGCCCCAGGCATTCGCCAATGGTGTTTCGGAGTGGATCAACGAGCTCTCGGTGGGGCTGGTCATGCTGCTGATCAACTGGCTGCTGATGACCACTCAGGGTGTGGCCGGGGTAGCCGCCTTCACCGTCGTGAACTATCTGATTTTCCTGAGCCTGATGGTGTTCTACGGCATTTCAGATGCCATGCATGTGCTGATCAGCCACAACCTGGGGGCCGGCAACGCCGAGCGCATCCGGCGCTTCATGGGCTGTGGGGCAACCGTCATCCTGAGCCTCGCACTGGCGCTGGTGGCCACGGTCTGGCTGTTCGGAAACCAGGTGGTCCGGCTGTTTCTCGACACCGCCGCAGACCCCGCCACCGCCGAACTGGCCGACCGGTTCCTGACCATCCTCTGGCCGTTATTCCTGGTCAACGGTATTAACGTACTGTTGTCGGTTTACCTGACCGCCATGCACAAACCCATCCCCTCCGCCCTGGTGGCCTTTTCCCGAAGCCTGATTCTTCCTGCGCTGTTACTGATAGGCATTGCCCAGTTCGCGCCACAGTGGCCGCTACTGGTGGCACTGCCCCTTGCCGAATGGCTCACGTTCGGGCTGGCCGTGGCGCTGTTTTTGCGTTTCCGTCCTCAGAGGGTGATCAACGCACCAAACCAAATGTAAAAAATGTAAAAATATTTCACCTGCACTCGATTCTCATTTAGATTTACTCCAAATTCTGGAATCGGAGTGTCGACATGGGACCGTCTGCCCGGGCGATTGCCGAACAGGCAAGTTTTCAGGCCTTCCTGCATGGCTATCTTCAGGAAATTGATCCCGGCCACTGGCTGGCCGCCAGCCAACGCCTTCATGACCCCGGCAGCTGTTTCTCCGGCTCATGGGTGTGCGAACTGCCCCTGAACACCCAGCGGGCCCGGCTTGCTGTCGATATCCTTTACCGTTCCCCCGTCGGCCGGCACCGCTATGGCAAGGTGCGCCAGTGGCTAAACGGTCGTCATTGCTGGTCAGACATCGAACCGTTCCAGGCCATGTGTCTTCTGGTACGCGAGCTCTATGCACTTTCCGGCGGTATGGTCCCGGAGCTTCGTAAACTCCGGGAACTGGAGTTCCTGCACCGACTAACAGACAGCTACGGGGTGATGACCCGTTACCTGGAACAGCGCCGCCACGACCCCCGGCTTTTGACCAACCGATTCATCGATTCAGAACAGTCGTTGTTGTTTGGCCACGCCACTCACCCCACACCCAAAAGCCGCCAGGGCATGTCGGAATGGCAGCAAACGGCTTATGCGCCCGAGCTGAGCGGGCGATTCCGGCTTCATTATTTTCTGGTCCATCAAGACTACGTGGAGCAAGACTCGGACGGTCCATTGCCCGCCAGCACCATGGCGGAAACCCTGTTAAACAGTGGCCATGCCTCCCTGAACCTGCCAGACAATCATACTCTGGTTCCGGCACACCCACTTCAAGCGCAGTGGTTACTTGCACAGCCGTCGGTGCTGGTCGCCATCGAGCAGGGGCTGATTCATCCGCTCGGCGCTCTGGGGCCGGAGTTATCTGCCACGTCTTCCGTGCGCACGGTTTACAGTGAACAGGCAGAATGGATGTTGAAGTTTTCCATTCCGGTGAAAGTGACCAACTCGCTCCGGGTCAACAAGGCTCACGAGCTGAAAGCGGGTGTGGTGATGTCCAGACTGATCCGGCAGACCGGGTTCGCGGAGTCTGAACCCGGCTTCCGCATCCTGCAGGACCCGGCCTATCTGACGGTTTCCCTACCCGGGCAGGCCGAGAGCGGCTTTGAAGTCATTTTCCGGAACAATCCCTTCACTCCAGGCCAGGACCAGGGTGTGATCAGCATGGCCGCTCTGACCCAGGATCCAATGCCCGGCCGTAATTCCCGGTTAATGGATCTGATCGAGGGCCTGGCGCTGAACGAGAGTCGAAGCATGGCCGCGGTCACTCTGGACTGGTTCCAGCACTATCTTGCCTGCGCCATTGGCCCGGCGCTCCGGCTTTATGACGACCACGGTATTGCCCTGGAGGCACACCAGCAGAACAGCCTGCTGGATATTGGTGGTGGCTATCCTCGCTGCTATTACTACCGGGACAATCAGGGTTACTACCTTTCGGAAACGTTTCGCAAACAACTGACAGAGCAGTGCCCGGACCTGTCGGAAACCCCGGAACTGTTCTACCGGGATGCCATGATCCGGGACCGCTTCTGCTACTACCTGATCGTCAACCAGGTGTTCTCCGTGATCGCCCGGTTCGGCCTGGACGGCCTGATTCCGGAATCGGTGTTGATCCGGCAGTTCCGGCAGTTTCTCCGCTCCGAACACACCCGGCTCCATGGCCCGGCCCGGGCACTGGTCAATCTCCTGCTCGAGGACAGTCGCCTGCCGTACAAGGGCAACCTGCTGACTCGAGTACACGATGTTGATGAGCTGAATGCCGAGCTGGAAATGGCGGTGTACACCAGTATTGCCAATCCTCTTCGCGGTCTGGCGCACGCAGCGCCGCAGCCAAGTTTTCCTGTTCAGGCTGTTGGGGCAGATCATGGCGCTGCGTGAGCAAACCCCATCGGCAATGACAGGGTTACGCCCGGTCATCGCCCTCACCGAGTCACCAACACAGCGCGTGCTCCGGCAACTGCTGGAAGCCCTGCTGTTTGAGCGATTGATCCCCTACCGCCCATGCAATGACAACCGCTCCGGCTGGCAATGGCTGTCGTTCCGGATTGGTAGCCTGCCCGGGCGCTGCCGCGCTCGGGTTCGTGGCTTTGGCCGGTTGCGGCTGGATATGGACACCCTGACCCTGGGGCAGGAACAACCATCAACCTCAAGGTCGCTGGCCACGCTGGTCGGCCAGTTACCGGCCGCGAGCACGCAGCAGCAAGCGCTGTTAAAAGAACTTGTCGCCACCATCGAAAACACCGAAAGACTCGACGCCCTGTATCGGACCCGTGGTCCGCGGGAACGGCGGGGCCTGCACGGCGAAGCGCTGGACCGTGCATTGCACGAGGGTCACCCCTACCACCCCTGTTACAAGAGCCGACTGGGATTCCAGGGCGATGACCTGGTGCGCTATAGCCCGGAAACCAGCACCGGATTCCGGCTCCATTGGGTGGCGGTTCCCAGGCGCTATCTGGATTCGCAGTTGCCGGCTCCGGACCTGGCGTTCTGGCAGTCGGAACTCGGCCGGGAACAGGCCTATCTGCTGCGGGCCGCATTCCACCGGGCGGGCGTTGACTGGCAACACTGCGGTGCCTTGCCAACCCACCCCTGGCAATGGCAGCAACTCTGCCAGGGGCCCCAGGCGTCCCGGCTCGACGCACTGGGTATCAGAAGCCTGGGGCCTCTGGGAGACCGTTACCGTCCGGGGCAGTCACTGCGGTCCCTGTTCAATGTCAGCCGGCCGGCGAACGCCTGCATCAAACTGCCGCTCGGAATCCATAACACCTCGTCCCGCAGGCACCTGGAACCCCACTCGGTGCCTTCAGCGCCGGCCATCAGCCGCTGGCTTGAAGCGATTTTGGCCGCTGACTCGCAATTCGACGCTGCCTACCCTCTCCGCCTGCTGCCCGAATATGCCAGCCTGGGCGTTAACACTGGGCGTGACCGGGGCACAGGCAGTGCAGGGCTTGAAGGAGAACTGGCCGCCATCTGGCGTGCCAGCATCAGCTCCCGGCTTAATGCCGGTGAGCAGGCCATCCCCCTGAACGCCCTGTTCCAGTGGCAACCTGACGGCATGCCGTTCATCCACCCGTGGGTAGAGCACTACGGCCTGGGCCCCTGGCTGGAAGCCACGCTCAAAGCCGTCATCCTGCCGGTCTGGCATATGCTGGCGGCCCACGGTGTCGGCCTCGAGGCCCATGCCCAGAACAGTCTGCTGGTGGTGCGCGACGGCTGGCCCAGGGCGCTGATGCTTCGGGATTTCCACGACAGCGTCGAGTACGCCCGTGACTACCTGCCCCCGGCCACTCCTGAACCAGACTTTGGCCCGCGACAGGCGCTCTACGATCAGGCACCAGACGACCAGTACTACCGTATGAGCGGCCCGGAAGCCCTGCGGGAACTGGTCATGGATACCCTGTTTATCTTCAATCTGAGTGAGCTGGCGCTGCTGCTGGATGAGGCCTACGGATTTAACGAAACCCGCTTCTGGGACCGGGTCAGGACGATCCTGACCGATTACGCACGGCAACACCCGTATCTGACCTCCCGCTTGCACAGGCTGGCTTGGGACCAGTCAACACTTCAGACCGAATCCCTGCTGCGCCGCAAGCTGCAGCCAGACAACCAAAGCCATTGCCTCCGGGTAACCAACCCCCTGGCTTCGGGACCGGATTCCACATCGATGCCCCCTACCGATCACCATCACGAGAGGTTACCGTGACTGCACCTTTGTTTTACGTCGACAACACCCCCTACAGCCAGGCCGACTGTGATCATATTGTCCGGGGCCTGGCGGAGCGGCCCGAGTTCCAGTCGCCGGTCGGTTGCCGATTTGCGGTCTGCCTGCAAGACACCGCCCACTGGCTGGCCCTGTGTCTCTGGCTGAAGCCCCTTGGCGCCAGCGTACTGCCCATTCACCCCGGCACACCCTACCCTGCTGCCAAAGCCCTGGCCGAGGACACCGGCTGCAGCTACCTGCTGTTCGGCGAGCAACTGCAGGAGGTAACGCCGGAAACTCTTGGCGGGGTGACACGGACGGCTTCGGCCGAGGGTGGTGAGCTGATTCAGCTCAGCTCCGGCACCACGGGTAAGGCCAAGACCATCGCCCGGCCCTGGCGCGACATAGACCGGGAACTGGCCGCCTATGTCGCCCATTTTACTGAGGCCCGGGCCTTAACGCCGGTGGTCGCCTGTCCGGTCACCCACTCCTACGGTCTGATCTGTGGTGTGCTGGCTGCCCGGGAGCGGGGCATCGCACCCCATGTGGTCACCAATCTGAACCCACGATTCATTATTGCCCGACTGCGTGCGGTGCCTGAGCACCTGCTCTATGCCTCACCCACCCTGATTAGCCTGCTGATGAGGATGCTGCCGGAACAGGAAATGCTGCATGCTGTCATGCTTTCCGGGGCTCCTTTACCCGCGCCGGTGCTGACTCAGCTTAGGGACCGCTGTCTGCGGCTGTGCCAGCAGTATGGATGCTCCGAAGCCGGCTGCGTGGCTGTGAGCGCGGACGTGACTGAGCCGGGCCTGCTGGGCCACCCGCTGCCTCACCTGTCGGTGCAGGCCGGTGCCTCCGCCGGGCAACCGGATGAAATCCTGATCACCGTAAAAGCCACCGGACAGCGCATTCACAGTAAGGATCTGGGCTATTTCGACCACCGGGGCCAGCTGCACTTCCTGGCCCGCACCGATGACACCATTAATGTCGCCGGCATTAACGTCTACCCGGGCGCGGTGGAAGACGTGTTCCTTGGCTACCCAGGAATTCGCGAGGCGGTGGCTTTCAAGCAACCCGATGCCTTTGCCGGTGAGCGAGTTTGCCTGCGTTTCGTGGCGGATTCAGACATCGACACCGACCAGCTTCGACAATGGAGCCGCGACCGACTGTCACCTCACCAGGTGCCGTCACTGATCGAACAGGTGGAAAGCATCAGCCGGCTCCCGAACGGCAAGGTCAGCCGCCGGCTGTTAAGCGAATCCCTCGCTGACAAGGGTCAGCGGGAGGCCCTGGCATGAGCAAAACCAACCTGACCCGAAGCGCCATTGAAACGGTGATTCGAAACCATCTACCTGACGCCCGGCTATCGGTGTTTTCGGCCAAGGCCCGCCTCAACGCCGACCTGGCGATTGATTCCATCATGCTGCTGCAACTGATTGTGCACCTGGAACTTGAGCACGGCCTGCATGTTCCGGAGGAAGCGCTGCTGACCCATCAGCTCGAGACCGTTGAGGATCTGGAAGCGCTATTGGTCGCCACCGGCAATCCGGAGGTTTCCCTGTGATCAAAGTGCATTGTTTTGTCAGCTGTGTCTGCGAGATCATCAAACGCACACCGGGTGTGGACCACCGCCCCTTCTACTTTGGCGTCTGGGATGCGGACTTCTCGGTCAGTGAGGAGCAGGTTCTGTCTTACCACTCGCCCCATACCCGCCACGACCAGTTCCGGGAGTGGTACCGGCTGCTGTATGGCGTCACCATTGAGCCCTGGTACAACCACCAGCAATCGAAAGAGGCCAACATCGACCGGCTGATTGAACTGGTGGAAACGCGCCCTGCCGATCGTCAGGTCATGGTCATGCTGGACCTTTACCGGTTGCCGGAACGGGAGAACAAGTTTCACCAGAACCCGTTTCCCCACTACGTGATGCTGGAAGCCACGGACGACCCGGAGCAGTGGTTCATGTCGGACCCGGATTTTCGCTGGGAGGGTGTGCTGCCCAAAGCCCGGATTCTGGAATCGGTCCGATCCCCGGCCGCTGCCGGTGGTTTCTGTTTCGACGGTCTGGAAATCCGGCATACGCCCGCGGAAACGGTTGCCGCCTACTTTGCCCAGTGCATGAAAGCGGATACCAATCCGTTTACCGATGCCCTGCGGCAGATTCTGCGCGCCCATACCGGGCCCGATGCCAGACAACCACTGGCGAACCTGCCCCGGGCATTTCGGGAGATTCCGGTGATGGCGATTCGCAAGTACGCCTACGAGCACGCCTTTGCCTGGCTTCTGGAGGATCAGGGCCGCACCGCCGAGGGCGATCCGTGGTTCGAGGCCCTGTGCGAGGACATTGACCGGCTGGTGAAAACCTACACCCAAATCCAGTACCGGGCGCTGAAACTGGTGATGTCAGGCAACCCTGCCCTGCTGGCCGGGGTCGAGCAGCTGCTGGACGAGCAGGATCGGCGGGAGTTCGCCATCAAGGACAGCCTGCAGGGGCTGTTCCAGGAATGGCAGCAGCAACACCCCGACCTCACCGGCGCCACCGCCGACACCCGGATGTCCGACCTGGAGGTATTGCCATGATCCGCTTCCACCTGTGTACCATCTCATTCCGCCACCAGTTGGTGTCGTTACCGGAACTGGCCACCTGGGCCGGGGCCACCGGCTTCGACGGCATTGAACTCTGGGGCGTGCATGCCCGGCACCTGTTACAGCAACCCGGGCTGGATGGCCGCTGGCTGAAAAGCCAGGGACTGGGCATTCCCATGGTCAGCGACTATCTGCCACTGGAGGGTGGTGAACAGGAGGCCACCCGCTACACCCGCGACCTCTGCCAATTGGCCCGGCACTGGCAGGCACCCAAAGTGCGAACGTTTGCCGGCCATCAGGGCAGCGCCGAGCTTGACCGGGGGCAGCGCAAGGCACTGACCCGACGCCTGCAGACGCTCACCCGTTGCGTCGCCGACGAAGGCCTGACCCTGGTGGTGGAAACACACCCCGGCACCCTGGCCGATACGGTTGACTCTACCCTGGAAATGTTGGCAGACATTGACCATCCGGCGCTGGGCATCAACTTCGATGTCCTGCATGTCTGGGAGGCCGGTGCGGACCCACAGCTTGCCCTGCAACAGATGGCGCCCTGGGTCAGGCATTTTCACTTCAAGAATATCCACCAGCGGGATCAGCTTGGCGTGTTTGCCCCGGCCAATGTGTACTCACCCGCAGGCTCAAGGCAAGGCATGGTGCCGGTGATGGAGGGCGCCTGTGATTACCGACCACTGCTGGACACGCTGGCAAACTGGCAACAGTCGCTGGCCAACCCGGCCCCTCTGGACATCTCCCTGGAATGGTTCGGCCCGGACAGCTACCGGGTGCTATCCAGCGACCTTCGCCAGCTGAGGCTGCGGGTTCCGGAAACCGGCGATCAACCTCAGTCGCTGGCGGCCTGCCAGTGAACCTTATCCACCTCATCGCCGGCAAAGCGGATGAGGTGGGAAGCTACCACCTGGCCCAGCTCCTCCAGCTCCGTCTCGGTGGGTGACTGGCACCGCATAAGCAACTTACCGTCTGCTGCTTCGAGCCGGCATTCACCGATGGAGAAAGTCAGCCTGCCATCGGTCCCGGTCCACTCAGCCTCAATCTTGTGGCGAAAGTGTTTGCACAGGCGATTGATCAGGCGACCGGGATCGGTGGTGGCCACTTGGGCGTTCATGGTTGGCATGGCAGATTCCTCGACATCAGTGGGTCAATTAACACTGGCGGATAGCGGACGATCCGCCAGCACGATGGGGTGTCCACGAGAGCACTGTTCGATTCTGGCTTCGATACCATAGGTTTGGGCCAGCAGCTCCGGCGTCAGTACCTGTGCCGGTGAGCCCAGCACGGCCTGGCCGCCGGGAGACAACACCAGAACCTGGTCGCAATAGCGCAGGGCCAGATTGAGATCATGGCTGGCCACCAGGGCAATCGAGCCGGTCCGGCTGGTGGCGTCACGCACCGCATTGAGTACGTTGAGCTGCCAGTGCAGGTCCAGGGCGCTGGTAGGCTCATCCAGCAGCATCAATGGTGTCTGGCGTACCAGTACCTGAGCCAGCCCTACCATCTGGCGCTGACCACCAGACATTTCCGACAGTCGCCGAAGCGCCAGTTGCCGGATACCCAGGGTGTCGAAAATCTCTTCGATCGCCAGCTCGGTCTCTTCCCGGGACCAGTCGCCGCGGGCAGAGCGGCAGGCGCTGAACACAGTTTCGTAGGCCACCAGGGGAATGGCCTGGGGCAGAGGTTGGGGCAGGTAGCCGACACGACGAATGCGTTGGTGGGCAGTAATCGCCGCCAGATTCTCCCCGGCAAAGGTCATGGTGCCGGCAATCGGCAGCAGGCCGGCAATAGATTTCAGCAGCGTGGACTTACCCACAGCATTAGGGCCAACCACGGCCACCAGTGAGCCCGCGGGTATCTCCGGCAGGGTAAGGCCGGTGAAGACGGATCGATTCCGGTAGCCGGCGGTCACGGATTGCAGCTTCAGGGTCACAACGCGGCCCTCCTGCTGCGGCCAATGATCAGGGTGATGAACAGCGGGATACCCACCAGTGCGGTCACAATACCCACAGGCAATACCACTCCCGGCACCAGCAGCTTGCTGGCGATGGATGACAACGACAGCAGGACGGCCCCGGCCAGGGCGCTGCCCGGCAGCAGGAAACGGTGATCTTCCCCCAGCATCAAGCGGGCAATGTGGGGTGCCACCAGGCCGATAAAACCGATTTCCCCAACGAAACACATGGCCGCCGCCGTCAACAGGCTCACCCGCATCAGCACCACCAGGCGCATGCGCTCCACCCGGATGCCCAGACTGCGGGCCTGCTCTTCACCACTGCGCAACAGGGTCATGGCCCAGGCATTACGAAGGGAAAACGGCAGGCACACCGCCAGCACCAGGGCCACGATAGCCACTTTGTCCATACTGGCCCTGGCCAGGCTGCCCATGGTCCAGAACACAATCTGCTGGACCGACTCGGCATCGGCCATAAACTGGATCAGGCCCACCACCGCGTTGATACCGAATAACAGGGCAATACCGAACAGCACCACCGCATGCACCGAAGCGCCCAGGCTGCGTGACAGCACCAGAATCAGTAGCGAGGCGGCCGCAGCGAACACAAAGGCCGACAGAGGCAACAGCACATGGGCCGCCAGCCCCAATACCGAGATATTGAAGGCGATCACCAGTGACGCCCCCAGGGTGGCAGCCGCGCCGACGCCCAGGGTAAACGGGCTGGCCAAGGGGTTGTTCAGTACTGTCTGCATCTCGGCCCCGGCCAGGCCCAGGCAGGCGCCCACCACCACCGCCATCAACGCGTAGGGCACCCGGATGTCCTGAATGATCACCCGGGTGCCGGCATCAAGGCTTTCAGGATTCAACAGCCCGCGAATCACGTCCAGCAAACCCAGCATGGCCGGCCCCGAGGCGATGTCTACCAGCAATGCAGCCACCGCCGCAGTCACCAGACCAGCCAGACACAGTACCCGCCGGAACACAAAACGGCGGTACTGGCTCGCCAGCCCGCCATCCGCCGGTGTGCCTGCCCGGTTGGCGGCAGCGCCTGCACTCGGCGACGTCATAGCGTTTCCTCGCCAAGCGTGATCCAGTAACGACCATCCAGGGGCACCGGTTGAAACTCCCGATAAAAGGTTTCCAGGGTTTGCTCCGGGTCCAGTTCAGACAGCGCCTCCGGGTGCAGCCAGCGAGCCAGCGCCTGAACCGCAACTACGTTCATCGGCGTGTTATAGAAGTGATGCCAGATCGCCATGGCCCGCAGCTCCCGGATTGGCTCCAGGGCCCGAAGCCCGGGCCGATCCGTCGCTCGCCGGAACGACTCGCGGGCCATCGGCCCATCAACACCTGCCCCCAGCATCACATAGGGCTGATCGGCATCGGACACCTGGTACTTGCGCGAACCAATGGCCGTGGCCAGGTAGCGATCGGGAGGGTCACTGAGCAGGTACTCCAGATTCATCACACCGGAAACCCCGGGCACCCGGTCTGCCGCCACATTGCGCCCGCCCGCTGCGTCAATGAAGCGCCCCATCATTCCCCGGACCATGGTTTCGCAGCAGCTGTCATGCAGGCCTAACCGGCTGTGGAGAAACACCCTGGGCCGGTTGTCCGGAGGGATGTCAGATACCACCTCACTGACCCGTGCAAGCTCCTCCCGGTAGAAACGGTTGAACCTCTGCGCCTCCTGCTCTCGGCCAAGCACATCTCCCAGCAGGGCCATACTTCGGGGTGTATTGACCAGGGGCTGCTGCCGGAAATCGACAAACACGACCGCCACGCCAGCCCGCTCTAGGCGCTCAATCAACGCCCTGTTGTGGGCTCCGGGACCATGGCCCTCCAGGCTGAAGATGGCCAGGTCGGCCCCGATGGCCAGCACCGATTCCAGACTGAAACTGTCGGCAGATGCATGCCCCACCTTGGGCACCTCCGCCAATGCGGGAAAGCGTTCCAGATACTGGGCATAACCACCGGGGTCGGTCTGTTCGAAATCCGGCAATATGCCGGCCAGGCGATCAATCGTTGCATCGCCGTCCAGAATGGCCAGCGCCGGTATATAGCGGCTCTCACCCAGTATCACCCGGTCCACGGTCTCGGGAATGGTCACCTGCCGGTCGGCCAGGTCCGTGACGGTTCTCGCCGCCTGGACCACGCCTGCCTGGATCAGAAGAACGCCGCCCAGCAGGGCGGCGACAAACTGTGACAATGCCATCAGCGACCTCAGAACCGCATGGCCAGGCCAAGGCGAATGTCACGACCGGGTTCAGGCATACCAACAATGCCTTCGTAGTCCTCGATATGCTGGTAATCGGCGTTACTGGCATGATCCAGGTACTGCTTGTCACCCACATTCTTGACCGTGAGGGTCAGCCTCAGATCTTCACTGCCGGTAGGCAGCCAGTGAACAAACACGTCGTGTACGCCGTAGCCGGGCTTGTCGATGGTACCCACAGAGGTTTCCAGGCCATCAATACCCTTGACGAACCGGCCCTGCCAGCCAAACTCCAGGTTGCGGTCCCAGCGGTAGGCAAAATCAGCAATCCAGGTGTCGCCCATGGTGTTGCCAAGCAGGTTATGCTCGTAAACGGTCAACGGCTGGCCATCCACTTCGGCATCGTTGCTGTGGAAACTGAGCCCGGCGGACAGCGCCTGCCACTGGTAACCGGTTGAAATCAGATAGCCATCGGACTCCAGGTCACCGATGTTCTTGTAGATGGACTCCCGGAAAGGCAGCAGCGGGTCGGCAATCGCATCCTTGATCTCGGAACGGTACACCTCCGCAGACAGGCGGAAGCGGTCATAGCGGTAGTCGAAACCAACTTCGGTATTGCGGGCCTTTTCCCCCTTCAGGTCGGGATCGTTTTCCGAGCCTTCCAGTTTGAAGGAGTCCTGGGTGGTGGGCCCACGAAATGCCTCGGCATAGCCGGCTTTCAGGGTCAAACCGTCGACCACCTCCCAGGCCAGGTTGGCGTTCGGACTGACCTCATCCTCACTGAAGCGCTGGTCATTGTTGTCCTTGAGCCGGTAGTCATCATAGCGGGCACCGGCACTGAACAGCAGACGGCTAGTGAGCCATACATCACCCTGGAGGTAGATACCCAGCACTTCACCGGTCTGCTGTTCGGCCTTCTTGTCGTCCTCGTAGCCGGCATTGACCTTGTCTTCCCGATAGTCCACGCCGTAGGTGAGGCTGTGCTCGCCGAAACGGCTGGTATTGCGTAGGTCGCCGCCGGTGTTCTTGCTGAACCCGAAGTAGCGACCCCAGCGGTCCTCAACGTTCTGCTCGATGTCGGACTCGGTGTGGTAAACGGTTGCTTCCAAATCCACCAGGGCATTGCCGGAGGGTGCATATCCGTAATTCAGTGTGGTGGTATCCCGGCGGCCATCAAGGTCGTACAGGCGATTGAAACCACTAACGATCCACTGTGGGCGCTGGGGCCGTTCGCCCTTGTCGGTGCGGACTTCGTGACTGAGTTTCAGGGTCTGATCGGCCGGCAACTGGCCTACCAGTTTGGCAAAGCCAAGCTGTTGGCGGGCATCACTGCCGGCAACACGCTCACCATTCCCATCCTTGAAGGGCTCGTGATCACTCTGGCTGACAGACACCAGGGTGCTCCAGTTATCGCTCAGCCGGCCAAAGGCTGTTCCGCTTGCCTTGTAGCCGTCGGTGTTGGAGAAAGAACCCAGCTTGACCAGGGCGCCAGCGTTTTCTCCCGGTCGCAACAGGTCTTCCGGATCCCGGGTCACGAAACGGATTGAACCACCCAGGGCACCCGCACCATCCGTGGCCCGACCGGCCCCGGCGTTGACCTCAACCTGCTTGAGCAGTTCGGGCTCCACCGACAGACGGCCGGAATGATGAAACAGCGCCCCGGCCTGGGTGGCGCCATCCACTGATACGTTCAGCAGGGGATCTTCAAAGCCCCGCACGTAGACTTTCTGGGCAATGCTGTTCGAACCACCCACATTGACATCCGGGCGCCCGGCAAACACATCGTTCAGATCATCCGCCTGGTAACGATCCAGGTTCTGCCGGTCAATGACGATATCGCTGGCAGCTTCCCGCTCAGCGGTCACCTGTATCGCCTCCAGGGACACCGGGTCTGCATGGGCCAGGGGGGATGCGGCCAGGGCAAGCCACAAGGCGTTGCGACGAAAACCACCCACTCGAGATTCAGTTCCTAGATTTGCCATGGGTACTGCGCTCCAATACTGAAAATGATTCCTATTTGGGGCGCATTCTCGATTAGAAAATCGAGGAAGTGAACGACTTTTACATTTGTTACAAACGTGACGCAGGAAACCACAGATCCATTTGAAGCCCCCGGCCGGGCCGATTCCGGGCCTGAATCCAGCCACCAATGGCCTCAACCTGACGACGAGCCAGGGATAGCCCCAGTCCATGCCCGCCAGGCCCGGACTGACCCGTGCGGGAGGCCCGAAAGAATGGCTTGAAGATCAGCTCAAGCTGCTCGGCCGGCACGCCCGGCCCCTGGTCGCTGACCGACAGCCGGTATCCGTTGTCCTGGGGCTCCAGCACGATCCGGATACAGCCCTCCGCCGGGGTGTAGTGACAGGCATTGCGCACGACATTCTCAACCGCCTGGGCTATGGCCCGGTGACTGCTCCCCGCCAGCATGGCCTGATCAGGCAATTCGGCCACAATCCTGCGGCTGGGGTTCTCGTAGCGGGCATCCTCAACGATGGTGTCCACAAGGTCGGTCAGGTTCAGGTCTTCGTTGCCCAGGTCCGGCTGTTCGTTCTCGAGCCAGGCCAGGGTCAGGGTATCTTCCACCAACGCCCGCATCAGATCACACTCCCGCCGGATACGCGGCAGGAAATGATGAGTATCAATGCCTTCCTCAACGCAACTGACGGCCATATCGATCCGGGTCAACGGGGTTCGCAACTCGTGAGAGAGGTCAGCAATCAGACGGCGCTGGGACAGGATCAGATCGCCAATACGCTCCGCCATACGGTCAAAGGTATCTGCCAGGGCGGTGAGTTCATCGTTACGATTGCCCAGCAGGGCACGCACCCGGGTTCCCAGATTACCTTCACTGAACTGACGGGTAGCCAGTTCCAATTGCCGGATGGGATTCATCACATGCCGGTAAATGACCAGTGACAGCACCAACAGCACCACTAACGGCAAGGCCACTTTCAGGAACAGTTTCATCTCCGGCAGGTAGGTGCCCGGGCGCATCCGTTGCGGCAGGGTAATCAGAAAATGGGTATGGCCATCGGCAAAGGTCATGTCCATGATCGGGTTGTCCGCGAAGTAGAGATGGATTTTCCACTCTACGTTCCGGCCAAGACGAAAGCCTTCCATAAACTGCCCGGACAACTCACTTCCAGCCAGGGGCTGCACCGACGACCGCACCACCGCCGCCCAGGTATCCTCCTGCACCTGAAGGTTCTCCAGCCAGTCTGCCAGCGCCCGTTCATCGCCGGATAGGTATAGCCGCTCGGCCGTTCGCCCCCATTGCTTCAGAGTGTCCTGATGGTGCTTGGCGATAAAACTCATCTGCTGTTCGGTGGTGGCCCCCAGAAAGGAGATCACCCAGACCAGCACTAGCGTACCCAGGGCCAGGGTGCCGCAAAGGCGCCACCAGAGTTTGCGGCTCACAGAAAACAGTACCCCCGGCCATGGACAGTCTGCAGGCGGTCCGCCGCCATGCCGGCCTCAACCAGCTTGCGGCGCACCCGGCTCAAATGCATATCCAGACTCCGGTCGTAACGGCTGAACTCCTTTTCCAGAACCACCTGGTACAGATAGGGTTTGCTGAGAGTCTCCGACTGGTGCAGAACCAGCATCCAAAGCAGTCGAAACTGGATGGGCGTCAGGCAAATTGCCTCGCCGTTGCAAACCACCGACAGACTTGCGCGATTGAGCGTCAGATTACCAACCACCAGTTCCGTGGGGTCGGCACGCTGGTCGCCTGCCTTGAGGGTGCGCCGGAGCAGTGCTTCGATCCTGAGCAGCAATTCGGTAAAGCTGAACGGCTTGGGCAGATAATCGTCCGCACCCTGCTGGTAACCCAGGATACGCTCCTCCTCCGCGCCACAGGCGGTCAACATCATGACCGGCGTCTGGCGGGTCTTTCGCAGGCGCTCCAGGACATCAAACCCGTTCATCCTGGGCAACAACACATCCAGCAGGATCAGGTCCAGCCGCAGGCTGAGCGCGTCAAGCAGGGCCTGGTCGCCCTCAAAGCACTGTTGAACCTGATACCCCTTGCTGGTCAGCAGCCCTGATAGCTGATCGCTCAGGGTCTGGTCGTCTTCAACAATCAGGATTCTTGGGCGGGACTGGGTACCAGAGGACATTACCGGGCAACCTTAGCTTATCAATTCACCTTATCATATGCAGTTGATTATCATTTATCAATCACACGACTACCAACGTTGAGACTTATTCCCGAGAACCCGAAATAACCAGGAATTCTAATAACCAAAGCGAATATCATATACCGCCATATTATTGGCCTACCCGAGGTCTGGCCCAGTAAATTAGCTGTTCTATCATCCAGTTAATCCGGGCAGACCACTCCATGAAAACAAGATTCGCTCTGACCTTTGCGTTGCTGCTGCCGGCCTTGCCGGCGCTGGCTGACGACCAGGCAAACGCCGCGCAAACCGCGCTGCTCGCCGCTTCCTGCGCCAACTGCCACGGTACCGATGGCAAGCTGGCCGGCGTTATCCCGGCCATCGCCAACCGGCCCGCCACGGCGCTTGAAAACCAGCTGATGGAGTTCAAGCACAGCGACTCCACCCGGGCCACCGTCATGCCGCGGATTGCCAAAGGCTATTCCGATGACGAGCTGAAAGCCCTGGCCCAGTATTTCTCACGCATCGGCTCCGCCCAGCAGCGCTGATTATCACCACGACAGAAGAATCGAGACCATGACCAAATCAAACATCAAGAATCAGGGCCTGAACTCGTCCCGTCGTGATCTGCTCAAGTTGATGGGCGCGGCCTCTGCCTTGCCTCTGCTGGGCGCCTGCAGCAGCCTTGGCGGGTCCGCCAGCAAAGATCTGTCTGCACGGGTCGTGGTGGTGGGCGGCGGCTTTGGCGGCGCCACCGCCGCCAAGTACCTGAAGCGAAACGCACCGGATCTGGACGTTACCCTGGTTGAACCCAACAAGGTGTTCTACACCTGCCCGTTCTCGAATCTGGTACTGGCGGGCATGCGCACCATGGACAGCATCAGCCACAACTACAACGAGCTGCGTGAGCTGGGTGTCCGGGTAGTACACACCACCGCCCAGGATGTTGACCCGGTTTCCCGCACGGTCAGCCTCGGCGATGGCAGCAGTATCCGTTATGAGAAACTGCTGTTATCACCGGGCATTGATATCCGCTGGAACGCCATCGAAGGCTATGACCAGGCTGCTGCAGAACAGGCGCCCCATGCCTGGAAGGCTGGCGACCAGACCCGATTGCTGCGTCGCCAGATCGAAGCCATGGATGATGGTGGAGTGTTCGTACTGACCGCCCCCGCCAACCCGTTCCGGTGTCCGCCAGGGCCCTATGAGCGCGCCAGCCTGGTAGCCCATTACCTGAGCCAGCACAAACCCCGCTCAAAGGTGCTGATCCTGGATGCCAAGGACAACTTCTCCAAGCAGGGCCTGTTCATGCAGGGTTGGAAAGACGTGCACGGCGACCGCATTGAGTGGGTCGGGCTGTCTGGCGACGGCAAGGTGGTTCGTGTTGATGCCGGCAAGCGGGAAGTGGAAACCGAATTCGGCACCATTCACAAGGCCTCAGTGCTGAACGTGGTGCCACCCCAGAAGGCCGGCTTTATTGCTGACCGGGCGGGCGTAACCAATGAGTCCGGCTGGGTGCCGGTGGACCCGGTTACCTTCGAATCCACCCAGGTAAAAGATATCTACGTGGTGGGCGACGCCACCATTGCCGCCCCGATGCCGAAGTCCGGCTTTGCCGCCAACGCCCTGGGCAAGGTGGCCGCCGCGGCCATTATTGCCGCCCTGGAAGGTCAGCGGCCGCTGGAGCCGTCCTGGGCAAACACCTGTTACAGCCTGATCAACCCGGAATACGGCATTTCCGTGGCTGCGGTGTACCGGATTCAGGAAGGCCTGATTCACGAGTCGTCCGGCGGTGTCAGCCCCAGCGATGCCAATGCCACCTTCCGCAAACTGGAAGCCGATTACGCGTCGGGCTGGTACAGCGCCATCACCCAGGACACCTGGGGCACGCGCCGCTAGGCCGGGACGATGGGCAACCTGTTTGCAAACCACCTGAGCGCCGTGCTCTGGGCCGGCGCCCTGATTGGCGTGGTATACGGCATGATCGCCCAGTGGAGCCGGTTCTGCCTGTTGCGGGGCCTGTTTAATCGCTGGCAGCAGAACGACAGCCGCCGGCTAAGGGCCTTCGCCCTGGCCATGGCGGTCGCGCTGGTCAGCAGCCAGTGGCTGGCCTGGCAGGCAGGCATCAACCTCACCCGCACACCTTACCACCCGACCAGTTTACCAGTAGTCGCCCTGCTTGTTGGCGGCCTGCTGTTTGGCTATGGCATGGCCCTGGCCAACGCCTGTGGCGCCCGCTCGCTGGTGTTGCTGGGCACTGGCAATCTGCGCTCGTTACTGGTGCTGCTGGTTCTTGGCATTGCTGCCTATATGACCATGTCCGGCGTGCTGGCTGAATTCCGGTTATGGATGGAAGATCTGTACCGCCCTACCCTTCCTGCCACCGATCTAACCCTTGTGACGGCGCCCCTGGGGCTCGACACAGAGACCGGTCGCCTGGTTCTGGCGGGCCTGCTTTCTCTGGCGCTGACTGCCTGGGCGCTGTCTTCCCGGGCATTCCGAACCTCGCCCCGGGACTGGTTGGGTGGGCTGCTGATCGGGCTTCTGGTTGCCGCCGGCTGGTGGATCACCGGGGTGCTGGGCGCAGACGACTTTGACCCGGTTCGGCTGGCGTCTCTCACCTTTGTCGCACCGGTTGGCGACAGCCTGCAGTACCTGATGCTCTCCACCGGCACATCACTGCGCTTCGGGGTTACCGTGGTGGCGGGCATTGTGGCGGGCAGCTTTCTGGTGGCGCTACTCACCCGGGAATTCGTCTGGCAGAGCTTCACCAGCCCGGGCCACAATGGCCGTGCCATCGTCGGCGGATTCCTGATGGGCGTGGGCGGCATCATGTCGATAGGCTGCACACTGGGCCAGGGGCTCAGTGGCTTTTCCACCCTGGCAATTTCCAGTTTTCTGGCCCTTGCCGGTATAGTAGCAGGCTCACGCCTGGCGCTTCGTTTCAGTGGCGGCATTGCTGCCAGCCGCTAAGCGCACGGCCAATGGTTCTGATCAATTCGAGGTAGTCATGATATCCCGTTTCCTGCTCGCCGCTTTTGCCCTGATGTTCGTGATGGGTACCGCCAACGCCGATCAGCGTTGGCAAAGGGTAGAAGCCGTGACCCAGGCACTCGACAACCGGGTACCTGAACTGGAAGGCCTGAGCCTTGAGCTTCCCCTGGTGGCGGAAGACGGCAGCAGCGTTGCGTTGTCCGTGTCGTTTACCGGCAGCCTGGAAGATGGCGAACACATCGAAAAGGTCCGCCTGTTTGCGCCCGGCAATCCCCGCCCCGAGGTGGCCGATATTACCCTGAGCGCGCTGGCTTCACCCGCCAACATTGCCACCCGAATTCGCCTGAGTGAAACCCAGCAGGTGGTGGCCCTGGCCATCACCAACCAGGATCGCGCCTTTCTCACAACCCGGGATGTAAGAGTGACGGTCAGTGGCTGCCTGGTGGGCGGCGGCGATGCGTCTGCCATTGCCATGGCCAATCCACGCCTGGCGCTGGCCGGCAGTGTTCGCAAGAGCCAGCCGGTGACGGTCAGGTCGCTGATCAATCATCCAATGGAAACCGGACTGCGGCCGGATGGCCAGGCCGATGACAGCATTGAACAGCAGCTGGTTGAATCGCTGACCGCCACCCTGAACGACGAGCCGGTACTGACCGCCCGCTTTTTCACGGGTACCTCCGCTAACCCCTACCTCCAGTTCCAGCTGACGCCGGAAGAAGAAGGCGAACTGAAGCTGGTTTGGCAGGATCAGGAGGGTGAGCAGATGGAAGCAAGCCAGCCTATCAGGTTCTGAACCGCACCCGCAGCTGGCGTCATTCGGCCAGGGCCTCCTTTAGCAGTGACTGAAGGTGGTCTGGCAGTTTGCCGGCCAAATTCAGGGCCGCCTCGTGGCCCCGGGGTGTCATCTTGCCCCAGGTTCGGCGCACGATGCGCAGCCACTTCTCTTTGTCGTAGTCCGGCTTTTCCTCGAAGAACTGCGCAAAATAGCGTTCCAGAAACACCATGCACGCCACGTCTTCCAGTAATTGAGTGTCTTCATCCTCCCGCAGCTTGCGCTTGGTCAGAATCAGCTCCACCCGTTCGCATTCCTCCGGCGGGTAGCCACATTCGGCCATGATCTCCGCGGCCCGCCGGCCATGCATGCGGCCACAGGCCTGGCGCCACTGATAGTAATTTTGCCGGCCCTCCCCGTAATCACTTCGGGGCATGGTCCAGCGCTCGATATGCTGGGCCCGGCAGGCAATCTGCATACGCTCGGAAGGCTCCGGTTCCAGCGCGAACAGCCAACGCGTCATGTGCAGGCTGTAGGCATATTCCCTGGGCAGTGTTTCTCCCTCTAACAACTCCCGATTCGGATCGGCCAGGTTAGCTTGATCAATGGCGCTCAGGGTGCAATCCAGTTTCTGGCTCATGATTACCTTTACAGTTGGTTCATACCTGGGCGGAGGGCCGGGCCTTGATCCGGTCATACCAGGCTTGCAGGTTGGCCTGTTCCGGCTTGATGCGGATATTCACCACCCGGGCAAAGGCGATGGTGGTGAAGGCATTGATGTCTGCGGCGGTAAAGCGGTCGCAGCAGATGTACTCTTTGCCGTCCAGATGCTTGTCCAGGAAGTGCATGAATTTCTCCACACCCTTCCCGCATTCCTCGCCCCACTCTTTGATCGGGTTCATCCGGTCCTTGAAGTATCCGGTGGTGTGCTGGAAGCACATACCGGTGGGCATGAAGAAATAGAATTCCAGCCAGCGCAGCCATTGCTCCACCAGCGCTTTTTCGACCGGGGTTTGCCCCAGCAGTTTTGGCGTGTCCGGATAGGCTTCTTCAAAGTAACGGCAAATGGCCATGGTTTCCGCAATACAGGTGCCATCGTCCAATTCCATGACCGGCACTTTCTTCATCGGGTTGCGGGCTACGTATTCCGGTGTCAGGTTCTCGCCTTTTTCGATATCCACCTGTACAAACTCGGCCTTGTCCAGAAGGCCCTTCTCCGCCATGAATATGCGCACGCGACGAGGATTGGGGGCAGACTTGGTCTCAAAGATTTTCATATTGTTATTGGCTCCGTTGATCTGACATCAAGGCCTTGAGAGTGAACGGAAAAAACGGTTGCGTCAAGCAACTGCTACTGGCCCGGCAACCATTCCCGAATCTGCCGGATAACCCAGGCTGGCTCGTCCAGGGGCAGGTCGTGACCCGCATCCGGATGCAGTTTCAGGGTCCAGCACCAGCGCTTTTCCAGCTCCGCACTGCACTGCCAGTGCACAATCCGGTCCCCTTTGCTGGCCAACAGCAAGGCATCAGCCATCGGTGCCCTGGTTTGAGGCTTATAGCGGGCTGCTGCTGCCAACTGCCGTATCGCATTGTGGAACGACACCGGGCGCTGACGCTGAATGCTGTACCAGGCTTTGCAGAGAGACAACGGCACCTCGCGGTTGGAGGTCAGCTCAAGGATATCCCGCTCCCGGTGGAACAGCTCCCGCCTGGCCAGCAATCGAAGTACCCGGGGCCAGATGCCCGGCCGCATCCTGCGCCAGGGCGGGCTGAAGCCTGAACTGGTGTTGATCAGAACCAGATGCTGCAGTTCACCGGGCTCAGCATGCTGCGCCCAATCCAGCGCCACCATTCCGCCCATGGACAACGCCACGATGGAGAACGGGCGCGGGATATGACCAACCTGCTCAAGCACCTTCTGACGGATACCGGCAATGGTGCCGGGGCTGTCGTCCCGATAGTGAATACCGGTACCGGGCAGATCCACCAGATGCACCTGATCATTCGGCATTGCCGTCCGCAATTGCTCGACAAAGGGGCCCCAGTGAGCGTGTTCACGCGTCAAACCCCTGAGCAGTATCCAGTGCATATCATCGGGTATCCCTGTACCAGTGCATGATGGCCGCTTCTCTCAGCATGGACTGCTGCTCACCGGTGGGCAACCAGTTCAGGTGACTGGCCGCCGCACTGATCAGAAAGTCCATCCAGGTCAGATGGCTGCGCAGTACGCGCTGATGCCGGTGTGGCACCAGCGGGTTGAAAAATCCATCCAGCCGGAACAGTTGCCGTGGGCGTTTGCGTATCCAGCGCCAAGACCCCATTTCCAGGGTCAGGGGTAGAAACACACCACTGTTTTCCCGGTTTACCTGTTTGTAGAAATAGTCCCACAGATCGCCATGGGTCAGGTAGTGGGCAGACTGGGGCTCAAACCGGTAGTTGTGATTGGGGTAGGCCTGCTCCCAGATCAGTTTAAGCGCCATAACCGAATCAATACGTCGCATCGGGCGGCGGCGATAGGCATAAGGAAACCAGATCTGGTCCTGCCAGCCAAAACCGGAATGGCAATCCAGTGCCAGACTGAACGGTCGGTTTGGCAACAGGTCCTGAATCACCGCTTCCAGCGCCTGATTTTCCACTTCCATCCCCTGCTCTGGCCGGCCCCGATACCAGGGTAGTCGAGACGACCATTGCTGGCCGCCCAGTAAAAAGGCACTGCCATCCTGCGCGGTAATGGGCGCGTTGCGCATCAGATCCACTCCGCTGGGATTGCTGCGCTGGTTCAGATACATGCCACCGGGGTTCATGATCGGTAACAGGGTAATGTGGACTTTCTCAAGCAGGGCGTTGAGATGCTGGTCCCAACCCAGGCGAGCCAACAGGGAATCCAGCCAGGCCATCACCACCTGGCTGCCAATACGTTCCAGCCCATGCACCCCGCCCACAATCAATACCACCGGCACATCCGTCGCGGGCGTGCCAAGATCCACCCGATAGATCGGCAACCCCATGGGGCCAACAACCACTCGGCCAGCGACCTGCGTGCTGACGAAATCCGGTGCTTCAGCCAACTGTCGCTCCAGTTGTACCAGCTCCGGCAGGAAGGTTCTGAGCAGTCGTTTTTGATGGCGATCCCGGCTGGCCTGCTCAGCCGGAATGACGCTGTGGGGAGTCAGTGCCCGTAGTTCGGTCATGGTGCAATCTCTGGTCGCTGAGCCCCGGAGTTTACCTGCGGAATGCTGCAATAGATTGACAGCGTTACAGCCCCAAATATGCAATACAAACTATTCAGGAAGCGATATGATTAAAGTATCTGCCCCGATACTGATGGCGGTTTAACTTTCCATGTTCAGAACCCTGTTGCTCTCTGCGTTTTTCCTGCTCTCGGCCTGTTCTGACCAGGCGCCAACGGATTCACCAGAAACCGACGCTCCGAACCAGGCCGACCTTTCCAGTGCCACTCCCGAGCAGGCGACAGCCGCCGGTGCCGCCATTCGGCGCGTGATACTCGCCGCGGACCCATGGTGCCCCCACAACTGCCTGGCAGGCGCGCTGCAGGAGGGCTACATGGTGGATATTGCCAGGGAGATCTTCGCGGAGGCGGGCTACGAATTCGATTACCAGAATTTCGGCTGGGCACGCTCGCTGCAGCTGGCACGGGAGCAATTGATTGACGGAGTGGTTGGCGCGCTGAAAGGCGATGCACCGGACTTCATCTTCCCCGAGACCAGCCTTGGCGAAGCCCGAATTACGCTATATACCCACCCGCAAAGTCAATGGGAGTATGACGGCATTGACTCCCTGCAGGGCAAGACATTACTGGTGATTAACGGGTACGCCTACTCTCCGGAACTTGATCACTATATCAGCGAATACACGGATGATTCCGAGCGGATCTGGATTCTGTCTGGCCCGGCACCACTGGCCCGAGCCCTCCAGCTTCTGGAACGCGAACGCACCGACGTGTTTGTTGAAGACAGCGCCGTGATGTCTTGGTTCCTGGCTCAAAACACGTCCATTGCCGCCCCCAGAAACGCGGGGCTAGCCTACGAGGCCCCCCTGTTTATTGCCTTCCCGCCGGAAAACCCTGACGCAGCCGAACTGGCAAACCTGTTGGACAGCGGCCTCGCCCGGCTGACGGCCAATGGCAGGCTCGCCGCCATCCTGTCGGCTTACAGGCTCTCTGAACCGGACTTATAGGCGGTAATAGTGTCACCGGACGCGGTCCGCAACAGCAGCTCGCCATGGCGGCCAATTCGGCCATCGACCACCTCTGACATCAGGTCAAGAAACCGCTGTTCCTGGTTCATCAATGCCGGCGCGCAGGCCATCAGTGTGGTGGCCGGCGGCGTAAAGCTCAGGCCTTCTCCGGTCAGCCGGAAACCGCCGGAATAGCGGTTACAGGAGGCCCGGCCCGCAACCCGCCCCTCGTCAAGAAACTCGATCGTGATCCGGGACCGGTCGATGATCCCGCTGCCTGCAAGATCCTCAACAACCCATTCCGCACCGCGGAACAAACGTTCCCGGTCACCACCGCAGCCCATGAAGGTTTCACCGTCCAGAGTCAACCGAACCTGCGCCGGATACTGGGCCCCGGCCATGTCGTCCTCGCACAGCTGGTGGGCTATACGGAATTCCATTGCCTGACCGTCGAACCGTGCCTCGTAGGTTCGCCCGTGCCGGTTGGCCAATGTTTCATTCAGCACAATCTGCTCGCTGAGCTGCTGATCGTAAGGACGGCTCAGGGTCATCTGGTTCTGCTCAATCTGCACCGACCAGAAGGGCTCGGTACCGATGGCACGAAACGAACTTTCGATGGCCCCCGGCTCCAGGCACTCGGGATAGACCTGCCCGCGCAATGTCAGTGTGCCCCGCTCTCCCTTGCCCCAGAAACTCGTATCCGGGTCGCCCGGCGCCTTATAGAGTGCACCGGAGGCGGCCACTGCCGGCTTCAGAAGTACCCGCTTGTTCAGGTACTCCAGCCCCACCAGATCACTGCCTTCAGAGCTGGTCATCCGGACATCCAGCTGGCCGCAGCGATATTGGCCAAAATCGGACAAGCCCTCGGTTTGTGGATGGGAGGCACAGGCTGCCAGGGTGAGGCCCGTCAGCGCCACGACGGACAACGGCAATACTCGTCGCAAAAACATGAACACATCCTCTGTTGTTCCACACTACAGGTCGCTAGTTTAGAGATTCCCGGCCCGATTAACCATCATTGCGGGCACGGGAACCTTGCATCCCGGAAAACAACCGTCGACGTGTCTCAGACAACCAGCGAAGCGGATTACTCCTGACCGCTGGGCTGTGGTACCGCAGTCATTTTTGTTCCATCGGCCGTTTCAAGCACCAATCGGCCGTCAGGCTCGAACTGATAATGCCGTACATCCCCCAGCAGCTTCAAAAACCGGTTTTCCTGCTGCATCAGAGGTTCAGGGCACGCCATGCGGGTGGCCGCCATGCGAGAGAGTTCAAGCTGGGTGCCATTGGCATCCCAGCCACCCTGGTAGCGGTTGCAGGAGGCACTTCCGGAAACCCGCCCTTCGTCAGTAAAGGCGATGGTGACATCGCTGTCTTCTGCCACCGGGTCGCCGTCAATTTCCTCGACCTGCCACTGACTCCCTGCCAGGTTCATGGTTTTTCCCGTCGCCCGCTCCTGGGACAGGGAACATCCCCATAACGACCCGGTGACCAACAACATAGCGAGGACATTCTTTGCAAGACTCATATAACCCCCTGAAACTTATGGAACAACCCTCACAGTCTACGCCTCGCCTGGTGGGAAATCGCTGACAGAAGAGTTAATCTTGCGTCATCAAAACACCGGGAGCACACCCATGACCGTCAAGCTCTATCAGTTCTGTATTTCCCACTATTCGGAGAAAGCCCGCTGGGCACTGGACTACAAAGGTGTCAACTACAAGCCGATCAATCTGCTCCCGGGCCAACACGCGCGAACCATCACCCAAATGACCGGGGCGGATTCCTCGGTGCCGGTGCTGGACCATGACGGCCAGATCGTTCAGGGTTCAGCGCAGATCGTGGATTATCTGGACCAGATGTTCCCCGACAACCCTCTGACACCGGAAGACCCCATACTTCGTGAACAAGCCCTGGAATGGGAAAAAAAGCTGGATGAACAGGCTGGGCCTGCCATTCGCACCTGGGTCTATCATTACTTTCTGCAACGGCCCAAAGTGGTGGTTCCTTTGCTCGCCGCCGGCACCCCGTTCTATAACCGGATTCTGCTCAGCCTGGCCTTCAGCCGGGTGGATGAGATCATGCGCAAGTGGATGAAGATCAACCAGAAAACGGCAGATGCGGCGCAACAGACCCTGGAGCAGCTGGTCACGGAACTGACCGACATCTACCGCCAGCGGCCCTACCTGGTGGGCGACCGGTTCAGCCGGGCAGATCTGGCCGCTGCAGCCCTGCTGGCGCCGCTATTCCAACCGCCCCAGTATCCGGTGCCCTGGCCAAAGCCCGCCCGTATTCCCAAACCGGTACAACGCTGGCTGGAAGAGTGGCGCCCCAAACTCGAGCCGATCGAAGCCCTGTACCAGAAGCATCGCTGACGGTGTTCGTGTGTCGGAAACCGCCACTTGCGCTGACGTAATAGGACAACGTGTTTGGCGGTAATTGTGCCAAGATAGACCCTGAACAAGAACAACACCGGGTTCCTTAATGGCACTGATAGACATGATGAAGGCGGTGCTGGAAAACAGCGGCCTGCTGGCACTCTGGCAAACCGTAGCCCCTTGGCTGGCACTGGATGAGCGCCAGCTTATTTTTGTGGTAGCCACACCGATTTTCGTCGGCGTTACCCTGTGGGAATACCTGAAAATCCGCCACGACCCGGCGCTGATGGATACCCGCGAGGCGGTCCGGAATTTCGCCCTGGGCGCTGGCTACCAGACCACAGAGCTGCTGTTCGCAGGCATCATCGCTTTTCCGGTTTATGCCCTGTGTTATCACTTCCGACTGTTCGACCTCGAGCTCAACGGGCTCACTGCCTTTCTGACCTTCCTGGGTGTCGACTTCTGTTTTTACTGGATGCACCGGGCCAGTCACCGGATGCGCTGGTTCTGGGCCGCCCACGTAGTGCACCACTCGTCAGAGCGGATGAACTTCTCAACCGCGATGCGCCAGAACGCCACCAATATTTTCAACGGCATGTGGATGTTCTATCTGCCGCTGGCACTGGTCGGTTTCAATCCTGTCTGGATTGGCGTGGCCTATGCGTTCTCCCTGGTCTACCAGTTTTTCATTCACACCACGCTGGTAAAGAGGCTGCCCGGCTGGTTCGAAGCTGTGTTTAATACCCCAAGCCATCACCGGGTGCATCACGGCCGCAACCCCGGCTACATCGATCGTAATTATGGCGGCACGCTGATCATCTGGGATCGACTGTTTGGCACCTTCGTGGACGAAGATGCCAAGGACCCGCCCGAGTACGGCATCACCCGCCCGGTGGCCTCAAATAACCTGATTGTGCTCTGGACCCACGAATACGTGGACCTGTTCCGCGACATGCAGCAGCCAGGCGGACTATTGTCTCGACTCAAACACCTGTGGAAACCGCCGGAGTGGCAACGCCCGGCCGCAAAGGAACCCGGCCAGGACCATGCGCAAACAGACCCTGCTACTGACAACCCCTGACAACCATCAGATCAACGCGACCCTGTTTGAACCAGAGCCGTCACCCGACTGCTGCCTGATCATCAGTCACGGCATGGCCGAACATGGCGACCGCTATGCGGCCCTGGCCTCCTGGCTGGCCGACCAGGGCGTGGCGGTCATCAGCTATCACCATCGCGGCCATGGCCCGGGCAGTGGTCACCCGGGACACTACGCAGACTCGGACGGCTGGCAGAAAGTGGTGGACGACCTGAACCAGGTGGTCCACTGCGCCCGGGAACAGATGCCGGGCATTCCGGTCGCCCTGCTGGGGCACAGCATGGGTTCGTTCATTGCCCAAAGCTACGCCCAGCAATACGGCCAGAACCTGGATACACTGATCCTCAGCGCAACCAACCGAATCCACACAGCTGAACTTCGGTTCTCGCTGCTACTGGTGCGCCTGATACGTGCGTTGCGTGGGCAGCGGCACGCCAGCAAGACCATTGCCCGGATGACGTTTGGCAAATTTAACCGGATGTTCAAACCCAACCGCACGCCCTGTGACTGGCTCAGTCGGGACCCGCATCAGGTGGATCTGTACCTGGCCGACCCCTGGTGTGGATTCGAATGCACCACCGGGCTATGGCAAGACTTTATCCAGGGTATGCTGTCGATCAATCCCGCCCGGTGGCGCCCGGACCTGCCCGTTCACCTGTTCGCCGGCACCGATGACCCGGTGGGCGAAATGGGCAAAGGCATACGCCGCCACTTTCAGGCCATTCGGGAGGCCGGCGTGCAACAAGTCACCCTCCGGCTGTTTGAGGGCGGGCGTCACGAAACGCTGAACGAAACCAATGCTGAGGTGGTCTGGCAGCATCTGCTGCAATGCTTGCCCGGCCGAAGCCAGGGCCTCCGCCGCGACCAGGCCCTGGCAGGCTGACATCACCGGCATGGTTTCTGGCCTGTTTGGCCGCAGAGCCTGCCACCGGATACCGCTAACCTGATCAGACTTCAACGCCACCACAAGGTAATGATCAGCGTGAGTATCGAACAAGAACATTGGGTGACCAGCGGTGACCTGCTCCTGTACGCCAGAGTCGAAGGTAATCCCCAGGCCACGCCATTGGTATTGGTACACGGCTACCCGGACAACCACAGTGTCTGGGACAGGGTGACCGAGCAACTGAAAAAGGATTATCTGGTCGTCCGCTATGACGTTCGGGGCGCTGGCCGCTCCGACAAGCCAGCCAGAACCAGCGCCTATCGCATGAAGTGGCTCGCGCAGGACCTCAAGGCCGTGGCTAACGCGGTGATCCCGGATCGCAGCTTCCACCTGGTGGCCCACGACTGGGGCTCTATCCAGAGCTGGGAAACGGTGACCACCGGAGCCCTGGACGGGCGCATTCGATCCTACACTGCCATTTCGGGACCTTGCCTGGATCACGTGGGCTACTGGTTGCGGGACCAGATCATGGCACCCGGTTCCGGGGGCACCACCAAGGTCCTGAAGCAGCTGGCCAGCTCCTGGTATGTGTTCATGTTCCAGTTGCCGGTGCTGCCAGAAACCCTGTGGAAGGCCGGCCTCGACCGCTTGTGGCCGGGGTATCTTCGCAAACACGAACAGATTGCCGATGCCCAGTTCAGCGAATACCAGAAAGCCGACGGCCGCTATGGCGTCAAACTCTACCGGGCCAACTTTATTCGTAAGCTGCTGCGACCAGAGCCGAGGCTGGCAGGCTGCCCGGTGCAGGTGATCATCCCCACCCGGGATGCCTATGTGGGCCGCCAACTCACCGAGAACCTGGCCCGCTGGACCGGCAAGCTGACCCTGCAGGAACTGGATACCACGCACTGGGCACCCATCACCGAACCGGCGGCCGTGTCACGGTCGGTACGGGAATTTGTCGAAGCCCATCGCTGATATGGGCGACCGCCACAACGCAAAAGGCCGCTGAAATTCAGCGGCCTTTGAGGCAGTTGCCAGGCGGGAATCGTTCAGCGGGTGCCGTACACCACCATGGTTTTGCCCTTGACCCGAACCAGGCCCTGGTCTTCCAGCGTTTTCAGGACGCGGCCCACCATCTCCCTGGAACAACCAACAATACGGCCAATCTCCTGGCGAGTGATCTTGATCTGCATGCCATCGGGATGGGTCATGGCGTCTGGCTCCTTGCACAGGTCCAGCAGGGTGCGCGCCACCCGGCCTGTCACATCCAGGAACGCCAGGTCGCCAACCTTGCGGGTAGTCTGGCGCAGGCGAGAAGCCATCTGCTCGCCGATGAAATACAGCACCCTCGGGTCCTGCTGGGCGATCTCACGGAATTTGGTGTAGCTGATCTCCGCCACTTCACACTCGGTCTTGGCCTTGACCCAGGCGCTGCGGGAATCCATGTTATCAAACAGGCCCATTTCGCCGAAAAAGTCTCCGGCGTTCAGGTAGGCCATGATCATCTCGCGGCCATCATCGTCTTCAATGATGACGGTGACGGAACCTTTGACGATGTAAAACAGGGAGTCGCTTTTGTCACCGGCATAAATAATGGTGCTTTTGGCGGGGTAACGCCGACGGTGGCATTGGGAAAGGAAATAATCCAGGTGTTTGGTTTTCTGCTCAACCGGCTTGACGATGGTAGCCATAGTGCGGGACATGCCTCCTCAGAGTCTGGCGATTCCTGATGTTTTTCTGCCCCGCATTTCCTTGCGGGTTTCGCGATTTTTATTGTTTGCAGCGCAACTTATAACAAGAAGGTCATCTTTCGGCAACTCGAAAGCGGATACAAGATGTATCTGGGATCAATGCCTCTTTGGTCGCAAGGGGTAGCTGTCGCCACTATCAGACTGTGCTAGCATCCTCCATCAGGCTCCGGAGCAACCTTCATCACATCCGGCCATGAACCCTCACCCATGGGAGAACCCGATGAAAGCAACCGTCGACTGGACCGGCAATGCCAGTTTCAGGGCTACCAGTGGCAGCGGCCACAGCGTGCAGCTGGACGGCCCACCCGATCACGGCGGCGAAAACCTCGGGCCACGCCCCATGGAAATGCTGCTGATGGGCGTGGGCGGCTGCTCGGCCTTTGATGTGATGAGCATCCTGAAAAAGAGTCGGCAAGACGTCACCGCCTGCCATGCCGAACTTGAAGCAGAGCGGGCCGATGCCGTGCCGGCTGTCTTTACCAAAATACACCTGCATTTTGTGGTTACCGGCCACAACCTCAAAGAGAAGCAGGTCGAGCGAGCGGTCAGCCTGTCTGCTGAAAAATACTGCTCAGCGTCCATCATGCTCGGAAAAGCCGGTGTCGAGATCACCCACAGCCACGAAATCCGCGCCGCAGAGTAAGCGATTTCCGTAGCCAGCGCGCCCCATGCCGCCGTTGGGGCCACTGTAACCAAAAATGTCATTGTAGATACTATTCATTGACACACACGGTATGCATAATACGCAACTTTCTCCGCAGGTCTGCGCAAAAGGTGAGCAATTATTATGGAAACCAAACTCCAGCTGCACGGTTTCAACAACCTGACCAAATCCCTGAGCTTCAACATCTACGATATCTGTTACGCGCAGACCGAAGAGCAACGTGAAGCCTACATTGACTATATCGACGAGATGTACAACGCCGAGCGTTTGACCCAGATCCTGTCTGACGTGGTCAAGATCATCGGCGCCAACATCCTCAATATTGCACGCCAGGACTACGAGCCCCACGGTGCCTCTGTGACCATGCTGATTGCCGAGCATGAACTCACCGACAGCGAAGCCAACAACGAAGAATCTCCGGGCCCGCTGCCCGACACCATCGTAGCGCACCTGGACAAGAGCCATGTGACCGTTCACACCTACCCGGAAAGCCACCCTCATGATGGCGTCAGCACCTTCCGCGCCGATATCGACGTGTCCACCTGTGGCCTGATTTCACCCCTGAAGGTGTTGAACTACCTGATCCACAGCTTTGACTCCGATGTGGTCACCGTGGACTACCGGGTACGTGGCTTCACCCGTGATGTCGATGGCACCAAGCACTATATCGACCACGACATCAACTCGATCCAGAACTACCTGACCGAGGACACCCAGAACGCCTATCAGATGATCGACGTGAACGTGTATCAGGAAAACCTGTTCCATACCAAGATGATGCTGAAAGAGTTTAACCTGGATAACTATGTGTTCGGTGTGAATGCCGGCGAACTGGACCCGGCCGAAGCCCAGTCCATCGAAGACCGACTGCGCCGCGAAATGCTGGAAATCTTCTATTCCCGCAACGTGGAATAAGCTCGTTCAGCGGTGGCATCGTGCCACCGCTGAACTTCTTCAGTTTTTTTGATCTGCCCCGCCAGAATTCTGCGTTTTCATCCTTCGTCTCTCCCCGGTTTAATAGAACCATCATCAACGAGAGGAGGACGACATGACGCTTCGCTCCCTGAAACAAATCATTCCCGCCCTGGGCACCTCTGATGGCGCCGGCGTAAAAATCAAACGCTCACTGGGTCAAAGCCAGGCCATTCGCATGGACCCTTTCCTGATGCTGGATGAGTTTGGCTCCGACCAGCCCCAGGACTATATCGCCGGCTTCCCTGCACACCCGCACCGGGGCTTCGAGACGGTCACCTACATGATCGAAGGGCACATGCTGCACGAAGACCACCTGGGCAACCGTGGCAACCTTCGTAATGGTGGCGTGCAATGGATGACCGCCGGCCGGGGCATCGTGCATTCTGAAATGCCGCAACAGGAATCCGGTGTCATGCGCGGCTTCCAGTTGTGGCTGAACCTGCCGGCAGCCGAGAAAATGAAGCCAGCCGGCTACCGGGATATTCAGCCCGAAGACATCCCCGTGTTCAACCAGCCCGGAGCCTCCGTAAAGCTGATTGCCGGCGAGATGAACGTCAGCAGCGTGCAGGTATCCGGCGCCGTGACCGGCGGCACTACCGAACCGCTATACGCCGACATTCACCTTGAGCCCAATGCCCAGCTTTCGCTGCCCGTGGCACAGCCCCTGAACGCCATGCTGTACCTCTACGAGGGCAACGCGAGCCTGGTTACTGGTGAGGCACAAACCCAACTTCGGCTATCGGCTGCCAACCTGCTGGATGACGGCGATGAGATCCTGCTGGCGGCTGGCCCATCCGGTGCCCGGCTGCTGTTGATTGCAGGCCGCCCGATAGGTGAGCCTATTGTTCAGTACGGACCATTCGTGATGAATACCCGTGAGGAAATCGAGCAGGCACTGAGGGATTACCAGACCGGTCGCTTAACCGCCGCCTGAACATCAGGCGAAGGTTCGGCCCGCCATCAGGCGTTGGATCATGGGGCGGATAATCAGCTCCATGGCCAACGCCATCTTTGGCCCCGGAATCACCAGCGTGTCGTGGCGTGACAGCGTGCTCTGGGGAATGGCCTGCAACAGCCAGGAAAAGTCCACCTCGTTGGAGTCGCGAAAGTGGATCACCACCATGCTTTCATCTTCACTGGGCACATCCCGGGCGATGAAGGGGTTGGAGGTATCCACCAGCGGTATCCGCTGGAAGTTGATGTGGGTATGGGAAAACTGGGGCACGATATCGTGCACGTAGTCTTCCATGCGGTTGATGATGGTCTGTACTACCGCCTCCTGACTGTACCCCCGCTGGTTGGTATCCCGATGGATTTTCTGGATCCATTCCAGGTTTACAATGGGCACAACGCCGATCAGCAGGTCAACGTACTGGGCAATGTTGTAGCTTTCGCTGATCACTCCCCCGTGCAGCCCTTCGTAGAACAGCAGGTCCGTGTCTGCCGGCAGTGGTCCCCAGGCGGTGAATGTCCCCGGTTTATGACCGGCCTCAACCAGCTGGCGATCTTCATCGTGAACGTACTGGCGGTATCGTCCGTTGCCGGTATGGCTGTAGTCATAGAACAAAGCTTCCAGACGGTCGATATGATTGGCTTCCAGGGCGAAGTGGTTACGCTCGCCAAACTGCCCCTTGGCCGCCAGCCGGGCCATCTGTTCCCGGGTGTACCGGTGGAAACTGTCCCCCCCCACCATGGCGGCGTTCAACTCCTCACTGGCAAACAGCCGCCTGAAAATCTGGCCGGTGGTGGTCGTGCCGGCCCCGGAGGAGCCGGTCACCGCAATGATAGGGTGGCGTTTGGACATAATGAGCAAATTCCCGGATCAGGTCAGGCTGGTAAGCAAGCGGGGTTTTTCAACAACAAAGCCCTGAGCATAGTCCACACCCAGCTGCCTGAGCATATCCAGAACGTCTCGGGATTCAACCTGGGAGGCAATGACTTCCCGGTTCATGTAGTGCGCCATGTCCACCATGGATCTCACCATTGCCTGATCAGTCTGGCTCGACACCAGCTGGCTGGTGAAGGCACTGTCAATCTTGATCAGATCCACCGGCAGGGAACGCATGAACTGGAACGAACTGGGGCCACTGCCGAAATTACCCAGGCAGAACCGGCAGCCCAGCTCTTTCATTTCCAGGATGAAATCGGCCACCGCCTGCACGTCGCTGATGGCAGATGCCTCGGTCAGCTCAAACCAAAGCCGTTCGATGGGCGCGTCTTTTTCACTGAGCTTCTCGTAGATAAATTCCAGCAAGCTCTGATCATTCAACGAATACCCAGACAGGTTGATACACACGCCCCCGACATGTCGGGGGTCCGGCGCCTGGTCCCTCAGCCAGTCCAGCATATGCCCGACCACCCAGCGGTCCACCGCCTGCATGCGATCATAGCGCTCAGCCATGCGTACAAAATCCTGGCCGGTTATCAGGGCGCCGCTGTCATCGTACATGCTGATCAGAATCTCATACTGGGCCGTCATCCGGGCCTCGGCATGAAGCGGTATGATCTTCTGGCAGCGCAGCAGCATGCGCTCTTCATCCGGATCCGACAGGCTGGCGACGCGCGCAGCGATCTGCTCCTGGCGGGCCTGGTCATCGGCATCCAGGGTATATTCGGCGATCTTGCCCGGCCCCATTTTCCGGGCCTGGGATAACGCCTGCTCCGAACTTCTCAGCCAGCGTTCAGCACTCACCAGAGCCGGCAACTCGGCCACCAGGCCAACGTTCGCCGACAACGTATACTGGCGGCCGCCAAAGGCAAACTCTGCCGATTCAATGGCCTCGATCAGGGCAGCGGCCACATCCTGGCCCTGCTCTTCCGCAACCAGCATGGCGAACTCATTGCCGGCCAGGCGCGCCACCGGCATGCCATCACCCACATGGCGGCACAACAGCTCTGCCACCTGTTTGAGGGTTTCATCACCAGCCTGGTAGCCAGCGGTATCATTGAGCAACCGGAAGCCACGCAGGTCCAGATGCAACAGAGTGCGGCTGTCTTCACGACGGGCCAGCTGCTGCTCCAGCATCCGTTCGAACTCCCGGCGGTTGAGCAAACGGGTCAGCTCGTCATGGGTGGATGCCCAGGACAGCTGGTCATAAACGTTGCGGACCATGCGGTCGATACTTTCATCCACCAGTGGTCGGTCGTACTGGTTATCAGGCACGATGATGCCTTTGCGCATCTGCCGGGCCAGCGCGTCCAGCTCCAGCTCAACCACCCGCATGCCCTGATGATTGACGAAGACAAAGCGGCTAAAGCCCCGGGCAATCCAGACCAGCCGGATATACTGGGGTTCATCAGGCCGGGTCTGGTCCCGCAGCCAGTCCCCGGTACGCAGCTGCTGTGACCGGTTGATCCAGCGCTGAAGGCTGCGCTGTTCCCGCTCGTTGAGGGTTTGCGGGTCTTTCTCGGTTGTTTTTGCCGGCGGTACTTCGACCATCTCAGGGGTTTTGTCGGGCCGGCGAACCAGGAAGTGCTTCAATTCATCGCGAATCTGGGATGACGGCATGTGATTGCTGGATATCGACGCCAGGCCGTCCTGGATCAGCCGCAGAAGCTCCGGCAGGTTGATACTGCTCTCCGGATCATCGGCAAAGGCCAGCAGCGAATCAATCACCGCCAGGTAGTCCTGCCAGAGCTGACTGTCTGGCCCCTGGCGAATCCAGGTCAGTGACAAAAGGTCCCGCCAGCCGCCTTCCAGCAAACTGACCAGCGCCCGGGGTACCTTGCGACCGGCAATACGCTGATCAATCGCGGCGCTCACCGCCGCCTTGGACTCAGACACCTTCTGGGCACCCTCGGCCGCTGCCGTTACACGCTCGACGTTCCGGCGGTAGACTAGATTCTGCCGGTCAATCAGGGTGTCCAGCTCGGTCACCGTCTGTTCAAACACGCCGGTGTCCTGCTCGAAATCCGTGGCAATGCGCTGAACCAGCTCGTCGACCCGTCGCTGGACCACCGGGTTCAGGCGGCCACCCTTCACCCCCAGCTGGGCCAAACGGTTCATCACGCCGCGGACAGGGCTGTCCTGATCCTCGAAAAACGCCGGATCCCGCATCACTACCTTGAGCACCGGGACTTCCAGTTGACGCATCCGGGCCTGCACATAGTCACTGAGCTTGGGGCTTTCCACGACACTTTTGAAAAAGCGATCAACGACATCCAGGGTTTGCTGCTGCTCGTCATCCAGCCGGGCTTCGCCGATTTCCTTGATCTTCTCGACCACACGCTCTTTCAGCGGGGCGGCGGATTCTTCCTGGCCCGCCGCGCGCACCTGCAACTCCTGCAATTCCCGGTGCAGTTCACCGGTCGACAGTGGGCGCGCATTGGGGGCAAAGTCCTCCTGGGGACTTTCCCCTCGGGAAACCCGGCTTGCCTGCAGGGTTGTGAGCAGATTGCGAACGGTGGAAAACGCCGTCTGGGCGGCCTGGGCGTAGCCACGGAATTCACCGGATAACCGGCTTTTCAGGGCTCGACTTGCGGTCGTGGCGCGGGATTCCTCGGCGGGCTGGGCCGGGCTCTCGGCTGGGGTCTCTTCTGGCCTGGTGACTGTCGGAGCGGGCGTGGGCTCGTTCTTTGGCGGTGCCTGCTCACTGAGGTATTTGGACAGGTCCAGGTCTGGCAACACACCATGGCGAATAAGAATGTTGTTCAGTTCCCGGTACAGCGGCGCCAGTTGTTTAAGCACGGTTTGCTCAAAGGTCTTCAGGCAGACTTTCTCCACCTCCCTGGTTGCCTTGAGCTGTAACAGGGCATGATGGAAAGCCTCACAGACCAGCGCTGGCCCAAGCGGGTTGTGGTGGCCGGTGCGATTGGCGATACCGAGCTTGTCCAGTCGCAGCTTGAGCTGAAGCAGGTCGCCCCGGTACTGGGTATCGGCCCGGGTGACCATTACCCGGATGGTCAGCCAGTCTTCGAACTCGTTCTTGTCGACCACAGACAACTCAGCCCCCGGCGCGCCCTTCTGGGCTGGCTTCAGAGGAGATTCCAGGAACCTCGCCATATGGTGCCAAAGAATCCTCTGGCGTGCCTGGAGCTGCCCTGAGGCGTCCATATACTCGTTGGCCAACTGGTCGCTGGGTGCCTTCTGGGCAGCCTTGCGGAGCGCCTCTGCCATCTGCACGAAACAGGCATCCATCAGCGGCTCAATGAAACTGGTTACCGTTTTTGCGGACTGATGGAGAACAAACTGCACACGCTCACTCGGCGCCCGCAACGACGACCTGGCCTGATCACCACTGCTGCCGCAAAGCTGCAGCATGGCATTCAGGGCGTCGGGATTAGAGCGGGTGAAGTTTACCCCCATGGCGCCGTCGATACGCCGAACGGGACTGACGTGCAGTTCGTAACGACGCTGACCATCCGCACCGCGAAAACGAACCACCAGCTCGGACGGCTGGTTTTGATCGAACACCCGGTCCAGTTTTCGGGAGGTTTCACCGGAATAACGTATGAACAGGCCTTCGGCGCAAAAATCAGCAATCTGGCAGGGCCAGGTATTACCGCCACCTGCGTCGATCTGTGCCGCGAGTTTAATGGGCTGTCGGGTACTGCTACGACGTTCTCTCGGATCCATGAACTACCTGACCAATTGATAAGCCGGCCTGGTCGCCAATGACCGTCGCCCTGGCGAACATCCCTGAGTTAGTGGCTGTGATCTGCTGTTATGATAAAAAGAGTATAGCCAGCCCCGGAAAACAGCCAGCGAGCCTGTCACGACGAGCACCAGGGCGGAGCCGGAAAGACCATCAATCACAACGTACGGATACATGAGACAGCTTAGTCAGATCTATCTTCTTTTGCTACTGTTAACGGGGCTCCAGGGGTGTTCGACCATTGGCTACTATGGTCAGGCAGTGGGCGGCCATCTTTCACTGATGCTGCGGGGACAACCCGTGGAATCCGTTGCCCGCGACCCACAAACTGACCCTGAACTGAAACGAAAACTGTCCGTTGCACAGTCCGCACGCACCTTCGCAAATGACGTACTTCAGCTACCCGTCGGCAAGGCCTTTACCAAATACGTTGAACTGGACCAGCCCTGGGTTGTGGTCAACCTGGTTGCTGTACCCGAATTCTCGCTGGACCCTCACCAGTGGTGTTATCCCGTGGTGGGCTGCCAAGCCTATCGAGGCTACTTCAATCTGGAGCGGGCGCGCAAGGAGCAGGCCCGGTTCAACGCACAGGATTACGACACCTTCATCGGCGCCGTCACTGCCTACTCTACCCTGGGCTGGTTCAATGACCCTCTGCACACCGGTTTTACCAGCCTGCCAGATGACCGCATGGTGGCACTGATGTTCCACGAACTGGCCCATCAGGTGGTGTATATCAAGGAAGACACCGCGTTCAACGAAAGCTTTGCCACCGCCGTTGAACTGGAAGGCCTGAGAATCTGGCTGGAACAGCAGGCGTCCGAAGCCGGTTTTGACCGCGCCCTGCAGCGGCTGGAGCACCGTAATCGGACCCTGGACCTGGTCAACGACGTCGGCGCACAGCTCCGACAGCTTTATCAGCAAAAACAGGTACTGGCCGCAGACGTGCTAAGGGACCGCAAGGCAACCCTGTTGGAGGAACTGGCCCATGCCTACGCCGAGCTATCAGAAGACTACCCGGAGCCTGGCCCATTTGGCACACCGCCGGTGCGCCTGAACAACGCCAACCTGGCTCTGTTCCAGCAATACAACCAGCATGTGCCGGCATTCAGGCAATTGTTGCGGGATCACCACTACGACTTCGGGCGCTTCTATGACTCGGTCAAGACCTTGTCCAGGGCCACGCCGGAGGAGCGGGAACAACAGCTCAGCGCCCTGTCACAACGGTTTGTAGAACACCTTTGAGTTGCGCTGGGTGTTGTAGGAGGCCAGCTTTGGCCCGGGCAGATCCTGCACCGCCGTGGGCAGAAAGCCCCGCTCCCGGAACCAGTGTTCGGTCTGGGTGGTCAGCACGAACAGTTTGCGGATACCCTGGGCCTTCGCCAGCTTTTCAATCATCGCCAGAATGTCGTCACCACGCCCGGCACGCCGGTACGACGGGTCGACCGCAAAACAGGACAGTTCACCGGTGCCTTCGTCCGGGTAGTGATACAGGGCAGCACAGCCAACGATGGTGCCATCCCGCTCGGCCACGACGAAGCGGTCCACTTCGGTTTCCAGCATTTCCCGGGAGCGGCGCACCAGGATGCCCTGCTCTTCAAGGGGCTGGATCAACTCCAGAATACCCCCGATATCTTCCACCCTGGCCTGGCGGATCTGCTCGTAGTTATCCCCGCTGACCAGGGTTCCGGAACCGTCCCGGGTGAACAGTTCCTCCAGCAACGCGCCATCCTCAACGTAGCTGATGATGTGGGCCCGGCGCACGCCTTTCACACAGGCATCACAGGCTGCTTTGAGCAGTGCCGCGTCATGGCCGGTCACCACATTGGTATTGAGGCGTTCCGACGCCTGGCGGGCCGACAGCTCCCGAATCAGTGAGCCGTCTTCCTCAAGCAGGCCTTCGTCATCAATGAACACGATCAGTTTTTCTGCCTGCAAGGCAGCCGCCACCTGGCTGCCAACGTCCTCGTAAGACAGATTGAAAGCATCACCGGTGGGTGAGTACCCCATCGGCGGCAACAGAACGATGTGGCCTCGTTCCAGCAGCTGTTCGATGCCACGGGTATCCACCCGGCGCACTTTCCCGGTGTAGCCGAAATCCACGCCATCCAGCACGCCCACGGGCTTGGCGGTGACATAGTTTCCACTGGTGACCCGGATTCTGGCATTGTGCATGGGCGAGTTAACCAGGCCCATGGATAACTGGCTCTCCAGGTAGGCCCGCAATCCGCCAATAGCCTCCATAACCAGGGGCAGGTGGTTATCCGGGGTGATGCGCAGGCCACGGGCAAAGGCGGACTCCAGGCCGGCGTCGTCCAGCCGGGACTGAATCTGCGGGCGACCACCAAAGGCCACCACCAGGCGCACACCCAGACTGCTGAGCAAGGCAATATCGTGGATGATATTGATGAAGTTCCGGTGCTCGATGGCATCGCCAGGCATGGTCAGCACAACGGTTCGGCCGCGATGAGCATTGATGTACGGAGATGAGTGGCGGAATCCGTGCAGCCATTCGTTCGATTTCAAACCTTTCTCCCCTTCCATCACAGACAAAACTGCTTGATCAGCCCGCGCAGAATATCCACGGTTGGTTGTAATTGCGACATCTCGAGAAACTCATCCGGCTGATGGGCCTGGTCGATGGAACCAGGCCCCATCACCAGGGTTTCCAGGCCCAGCTTCTGCAACCAGGGCGCCTCGGTGGCGAAGGCAACCGCATGGGCGGTATGGCCGGTCAGCGCTTCACAGGCCTTGACCAGGGCCGCGTCGGCCGGCGTTTCGAACGGCGGTACGCCGTCGAACAAGGGCTCGAAAGTCAGATTCAACTGCCGGCGCTCGGCCAGTGGCTGCATCCGGCTGAGGATTGCCTGACGCAGGGTTTCCATGTTCATCCCGGGCAGCGGGCGCAAATCGAAGTGGAGTTCGCACTGGGCGCAGATCCGATTCGGATTGTCGCCGCCGTGAATGCAGCCCAGGTTCAGCGTCGGCACCTGCACCTTGAAGTTGGGGTTTTGGTATCGTTCCTGCCATTCAGCTCGCAGGCTCAGCAGCTCGCCCAGGGCTTCATGCATCCCCTCCAGGGCGTTACGACCAAGGTCCGGATTGGAGGAATGGCCGGACTGACCATCAAACCGCAGCCGTTCCATCATGATGCCCTTGTGCATCCGAACCGGCTTGAGATTGGTCGGCTCGCCGATCACCGCATACCGGGCCTTCGGTTTGCCGGCCTCGGCCAGGGCCCGGGCGCCGTTCATGGAGCTTTCTTCGTCCGCTGTGGCCAGGATAATCAGCGGTTGCTGAAGCGGCTGGTCAACAAAGGCTTTGGCCGCTTCAATGGCGAGTGGAAAGAAGCCTTTCATATCGCAGGTGCCCAGGCCGTACCAGCGATTGTCCTTTTCGGTCAGCGTGAACGGATCACTTTGCCAGCGCTTGTCATCGAACGGAACGGTATCGGTGTGGCCAGAAAGCACCAACCCGCCCGGACCGCTGCCCAGGGTGGCAATCAGATTGTATTTACCCGGCATACCTGGCACTTCCAGGATTTCCACCGCAAACCCCATAGGCTCCAGCCATTCGGCCAGGGTTCTCACCACCGCTTCGTTGCTGTGGTCCCAGTCCGGTGATGCGCTGCTGATGGAGGGCAACGAAATCAACCGGGTCAGCATGTCCCGGATGCCCGGTACGGTCTGTAACTTGTCAGTGCTGTGCGCCATGGTAGCCTCCCGGCTGTTGATCTCAGTCTGCCCTGCCCCGCCGCCAGACATCGAATTGGGTGATCGCACGGATCAGTATCGGATAGGCCACTTCGCCGCCAGCAACGGTGCGTGACACTTCCAGCTCACGCTCACCCACGCTGACCAGGCGGCCTTCTACCTGATTGCCGTTAGACAGCGTTACCCTCACCTGCCGCCCCAGCCAGCTCTGCGCCCCGTCCAGGTCCGCAGGGTACCATTGCTGAACACCGGGCTCCTCCTGGGGGATCACAGGTTCCAGAGCTTCCAGGGGCAGCTGTGGCTCCGGGGCCTCCATTTCGGTCAGGTAGATGTCGGGAACCCCGGCACCGTTATAGTCAACGGGCCAGGCCGCTTCGGGCACCGATTCGGAGCGTACCGGTATTCCATAAGTTCCAGCGCCGGGCTGAATGGCAAATTGCAACTCGCCACCTTCCATCAGCCACTGTCGATAGAGCGCCAGTAACTGATCGCTACCATCGTAGCCGCGGGCTTTCAGGCCTGCCTCCATCACCGAGACAGCGTTACGGGCCCATTGGTTCACGTCCTGCCCGGTTTCCCGGGCACAGTATGCCGACAGGCGGCGCATCAGGCCGGCATCACGAAACGTAATACGAACCGGTTCAGCACTGCTCTCCAGGGTGGCCGCCAGGCCGGAGAGATGAACCCGGGCGCCCGACCATTCCGCTTCCAGGCTGCCGGTTTCTGCACTGTTGATCTCCAACCGGACCCCCTCAGGGCTCTGGTTCAGGTGCACATCACCGCGAATAGCGGAAATGCCCATGCGCATCAGGTCGCCACTGCCCAACTGCTGCCGGGGATCAGGTGCACAGGCCAGTGACACCAGCGGCGGCAGCCGCGATTGTGTCTCGGTACCGGCGGTCAGCCAGTTCCGGAACATGGTAGGCTCAAGAGCCATGCTGGCCTGCTCTGCCGCCAGCGACCAGGTCGCCGGCAGCGGTGACGGGTTGGCCAGGGTGGTCAGCAGGGTCACCGGGGAACCGGCATCAAACTCAATCAGACCCAGCTGCAACGGCTGGGTCAGTCGGAAATCTTCCCAGCGGGATTGCCTCAGGGTCACCCGCCCATCCAGAGCGGAACCAATCTGGCCTCGCTCCAGCACACCATAGCTGGAAAGCTCCGACCGCGCTTGTGCCATGCGCTGATCCGTCAGCCACCAGACGCCGGCCTTGAAACCGACAAAAGCCACGATTCCCAACGTGATCAGAAATGACAACAGGCGCTTCATCCGGTTGCTCCCGGGTCAGGTTGTTTAGTTCCGGGAAATCAGGGTACCAACGCCTTCGTCGGTAAAGATTTCCAGCAGACAGGCATGGGCAACACGGCCATCAATGATGTGGGAGGTGCGCACGCCGTTTTCCACCGCACTGAGCGCGCAGCGAATCTTCGGCAGCATGCCCCCGTGGATGGTGCCATCATCAATCAGATCGTTGACCTGCTGGGCGGTCAGGCCGGTCAGCACCTTGTCTTCCTTGCTCTTCAGGCCGGAGACATTGGTCAGCAGAATCAGCTTTTCCGCCTTCATGGCTTCCGCCACCTTGCCGGCCACCAGGTCGGCGTTGATGTTGTAGGAGGCGCCATCCGGGCCCACACCGATCGGGGCGATCACCGGAATCACGTTGCTACGGGTGAGCATGTCGATCACGTCGACATTAACACTGGCAACCTCGCCCACGTGGCCAATGTCGATGATCTCCGGTCGTTCCAGTTCCGGTGAACGGTCAACCACCTCCAGCTTGCGGGCACGAATCAGGTTGGCGTCTTTACCGGTCAGGCCCACGGCGGTGCCTCCCTGGGCGTTGATCAGGGATACAATTTCCTTGTTTACCTGGCCACCCAGCACCATTTCCACCACATCCATGGTTTCAGCATCGGTTACGCGCATGCCGTTCACAAAGCGGGATTTGATGTTCAAACGCTCCAGCAGCTCGCCAATCTGGGGGCCGCCGCCGTGAACCACGATGGGGTTGATACCCACCAGTTTCATCAGCACCACGTCCCGGGCAAAGCTGCTTTTGAGCTCTTCGTTTTCCATGGCATTACCGCCGTATTTGATCACAACGGTCTTGCCAGTAAATCTTTGGATATAGGGCAGGCCCCGGCTCAGTACCGAGGCCACCTGCATTGCTGTTTCACGATCCAGCGCCATGGTGATGTGCATTCCTTACTGTCAGAGAATGTGTCTTGTCAGAAGCCCGCAACCAGGTCGGGTGCGGCCTTCTGTAATTGTTCGCGGAAGACGGCTTTGATTCGTTCAAGCGCCTCGTCGGTTTCAGCTTCGAACCTGAGTACCAGAACCGGCGTGGTGTTGGATGCCCGGCACAGCCCCCAGCCATCGGTATAATCTACCCGAATGCCGTCGATGGTACTGATGTTGCCGTCACCAAATTCACCCAGTTCACCGAGGCGCTCAATGATCGCGAACTTCTCGCTTTCCGTCACCTCGACATTCAGCTCAGGCGTGCTGATATCCTCAGGGAAATCGGCAAAGACATCGTCACTGTGACGATCCTCAATACCCAGGATTTCCAGCAACCGGGCTGCCGAATACAGGCCGTCATCGAAACCGTACCAACGCTCACCAAAGAACACGTGGCCGCTCATTTCACCAGCCAACAGGGCACCGCTTTCTTTCATTTTCGCTTTCATCAGGGAGTGGCCGGATTTCCACATGATGGGCCGGCCGCCGGCTTCGGAAATCACGCCCGCCAGGCGGCGGCTGCATTTCACATCGTACAGTACGTCCGCGCCCGGGTTACGGGACACCACATCCCGGGCGAACAGCATCAGTAACCGGTCTGGCCAGATGATCTTGCCAGTGTTGGTCACCACGCCCAGGCGGTCGCCGTCACCGTCGAAGGCCAAGCCGATATCGGCGCCGGTTTCCTGCACTTTGGCGATCAGATCCTGCAGATTGGCTGGCTTGCCGGGGTCCGGGTGGTGATTGGGGAAGTCGCCATCTACCTCGCAATACAGCGGGGTTACCTCACAGCCAAGTTCCTCGATCAGCATGGGGCCGAGTTCGCCCGCGATACCATTGCCGGCATCCACCACGACTTTGAGCGGGGCAGCCACGGCGATGTCACCGACAATCCGGTCCAGATAGGCCCGGCGCACATCTTCCCGGGACTGGGCGCCCTGACCAGAGGTGAAGTCGGCGGTCTGAATACGCTGGTAAAGTTTCTGAATCGCCTCGCCAGACAGGGTTTCACCGCCCAGCATGATTTTCAGGCCATTATAGTTGGCGGGGTTGTGGCTACCGGTCACCATCACACCGGAGCCGGTTTGCAGCTGGTGTGTGGCAAAATAGAGTACCGGCGTGGGCACCGCCCCCACATGGATCACATTGCAGCCGGTGGCCATGAGGCCACTGGCCAGCGCATCGGCCAGGTCCGGGCTGGAATGGCGACCATCGTAACCAACGCAGATAGAGGTAACTCCACGGGCCGAGGCCTCGGAACCAATGGCAAGACCAATCACCCTCACCACGTCGGGCGACAAGGTCTCGCCAACAATGCCCCGGATGTCATAGGCCCTGAAGATTTCAGGGGCAACCTCGACCGACGGCAGCTCGGCTTCCACTACCTCGGGGATATCCTCATCAAACAGGGCATCATCGCCACTGCCAAAACCAAGCACATCCTCGTCGCCATCGAGCATATCGATGTCGGGCATGTCCTTGTCCTGGAACAGGGGTTCTTCTTCACCGGAGGCGGGCTTTCTGGCACCAGCTGCCGATGGCTGCGGTTTTGCGCTCTCGGCGGCCTTTGCCAGCCGTTTATCAACCATCTGCGACAGGCGGAACAGCACCTCGCCAGTAGAGGCCACCATATCCCAACGGAAGGTCGGCAGTTTCACCCGCTCGCCACCAAACACCTTGTGCGACCACTGGATCAGGGCCGTTACATCCTGGCGAATGCCTCGCTGGGCGCCGCCCAACAACACCCAGACAACAATCGCGGCCGCCAGTGCCGGAATGCCGACCAGCACGGCAGCCACAATGGTATTGACCGGCGCCTCTGGCGCCCGGGCCGGCTGGAACACCACCGACCAGTCCGGATTCGTCAGGGTTCTGGCTTCAGAAGGGCCCGCCCCCCGGCCGGCGCTGACCACGGTGCGCTGGGAACCCGATGCCGCCTGCACCAGCGACAACTGGCCTCCCAACTGGCGGTTGCCAACGGTCAGAAGCGGCTGGAGCTGATCCGCGCCGTAAACCACAAGCACACTGCCCTGCACTGCATTGCTGACCGGATGTCGAACTGGCGCGGCGTACTGAAGATACCACTGATCGTTACGGGGAAAGGCGTCCGGCAATAGTGACTGCCCGTTCTCTGCCCGCCGGGCCAGCTCCAGGCCGGCAAACCCGAGCAGGCTGTCGCTGCTGCCGGTGCGGGGAATATCGCGGTAACGGAAGACAAAAACCGCCTGGGCTCCCGGCAACGCCGCCTGCAGCTGGCGCGCCAGCTCGTCCCGGTCACCTTGTTCGGCAAGCTGATTGCTCACATAGCGCTGATTGGCCAGGGCACGCACTTGTTCCTGCTGGGCGCTAAAATACTGGTTCAGCCTCTGTTGGGCGCCGTCGGCCTCAACCACCCGGGCCTGCTGGTAACTGCGCTCACCGGCGGGCACAATGACCAGGAAATGAAGCAGGGCCACCGCAACCACGCCGGCCAGAACCACCACCAGCGCCTGGTTGAGTGCTACGGTATTGAGTCGCTTGAGGCCTGACCCTGAAGATTCTGCTTTTCGCTTGTTTTTCTTTCCCGGCTTCTTTTCGGGATTGTCATCCACCGACGGCTCTTTGATTTTCTTTTTACCGAGTTTCATAGTGCTTCCCGCAATGATTTTTACGTCCCGGACAATCAGTTACCAGCAAAGTATAGACGCCGACCTGCATAAACGCTGCCAGCCTCCGGTAACCGACTCAGTGCGTTCCGGTTGAACCAAACCCGCCCTCGCCGCGGGTACTGGCGCCGAATTCAGGCACCACTTCAAAGTCTGCCTGTACAACCGGCACCAGAACCAGCTGGGCAATACGTTCACCGATGGCGATGGTGAAAGCGGTTTGGCCCCGGTTCCAGCATGACACCATCAATTCACCCTGGTAATCGGAATCGATTAACCCCACCAGGTTACCCAGCACGATGCCGTGCTTGTGGCCAAGACCGCTGCGCGGCAGGATCATTGCCGCCAGCGACGGGTCGGCAATGTGCACGGATAGTCCGGTCGGAATCAGGTGTGTCTCGCCCGGCTCGACCGTTAATGGCGCATTCAGGCAAGCACGCAGATCCAGGCCGGCCGAGCCCGGCGTTGCATACTCCGGAAACGGTATGTCGGTGCCAATTCGATCGTCCAGGATTCGTACCTGCAGTTTCTTTTGCGTCATGAGTTCCCGACCTTGTTGCTGTGTTCGGCGATCAACGCCACCAATGTGTCTGCGATGGCCTGCTTGCTGTCCGGGCCAATCGCCTGCTCCCCGCTCGGCCAGAATACCGTGACGGCATTCTGATCGCTGTTAAAGCCCAGCCCCGGGACGGACACGTCGTTGGCCACGATCATATTGAGCTTCTTGCGTTGCATTTTATCGTTGGCATAGCGGGCGACATCTGTGGTTTCCGCGGCGAAGCCCACGGTAAACGGAGGATTCTTGCGGGCGGCAATGGTCGCCAGCGTATCCGGATTGCGCACCAGCGACAGTGTCATCGCTTCGTCCGTTTTCTTGATCTTGTCGCCGGCACAGGCAGCAGGCCGGTAATCAGCCACCGCCGCCGTGGCGATAAAAATGTCGCAGCCCTCCGCCACTACCCGCTCAGCTTCCTGCAACATGTCTTGCGCCGTCATCACCGGCCGGACTGCCACGCCATCCGGCACCGGCAGGTTAACCGGGCCACTCACCAGCACTACCTGGGCGCCCGCATCTGCTGCCGCCCGAGCCAGGGCATAACCCATTTTGCCGGAGCTGTGGTTGGAGATATAACGCACCGGATCAATGGGTTCACGGGTAGGGCCGGCAGTGATCACCACCCGTTTTCCCGCCAGCGCTCCGACAGTGGCCCGGGTTGCATCAGCCAGAATCCGGCTGGCAAGGGCGTCCGGCTCCAGCATCCGGCCAGGGCCTGTATCACCACAAGCCTGCTCGCCCTGATCCGGCCCCCAGACGGTAATCTGCGGGTCTTCCGCCAGCAGAGACATGTTTCTCTGGGTCCGGACATTCTTCCACATGGCCTGATTCATGGCGGGGGCCACTGCAATGGGCGCCTCAGTGGCACAACAGACCGTGGTCAGCAGGTCATCCGCCATGCCTTGGGCCAGACGGGCCAGAAAATCCGCAGACGCGGGCGCCACCACCACCTGATCGGCCCATTTGGCCAGCTCAATATGGCCCATGCCGGCCTCGGCCTCCGGGTCGAGCAGCGATGTGCGCACCGGCTCGCCGCTGAGGGCCTGAAACGTCAGCGGCGTCACAAATGCCTCGGCACCCCGGGTCATCACCACCCGCACTTCAAGGCCCGCTTTCTTGAGCAGCCGGACCAGTTCGGCGCTTTTATAGGCAGCAATGCCACCGGTGATTCCCAGCAGAATTCGTTTGGCAGCCATGAAGGGCTCCGTAATCCCGTAAAATGAAAGGGTTATAAGATAGCACGCCCGGGCCCGGCAGGCAGCCTGCAAGAGCACCCGTTCGTTTACCAAATGTTACTTTTTGGAGTAACCTTTGTAATTCTGAGAACCGATGCAGGATGCATCACAATCTGACACGCAAGGACGCACAGCATGAACAACCCTGCCTGGCCAACTGATGAACGGCCCCGTGAGCGCCTTCTGGCCCACGGCCCGGAAGCCCTGTCTGACGCCGAACTCCTGGCCATTTTCCTGCGCACCGGCACCACTGGCATGCCGGTGATGGACCTGGCCCGCCATCTGATCTCTGAATTTTCCGGCCTGCGGGGCTTGATGACTGCCTCCCGCAGGCAGTTCTGTGAGGTCAAAGGCCTGGGCACGGCCAAATACGCCCAGGTTCAGGCCGCCATGGAGATGGCCCGCCGGGTGATGGACGAACCACTGCGCCAGGGAGATCCGCTGCGCTCACCAGCCGACACCCGCCGCTTTCTCACCAGCCGGCTGGGCACTTACCCCCACGAAGTGTTCGCCGGCCTGTTCCTGGATAACCGCCACCGGGTAATTCAGTACCGGGAGCTGTTTCGCGGCACCATTGACGGTGCTGCCGTGTATCCCCGGGAAGTGGTTCGCCAGGCCCTCGAAGACAACGCCGCCGCTGTCATTTTTGCCCACAATCACCCCTCTGGCGTCGCCGAGCCCAGCCAGGCGGACATTTCCCTGACCCGCAGACTGAAAGAAGCGCTCGGACTGGTGGATATCAGGGTTCTTGACCATATGGTTATCGGCCACGGTGAGGTAATATCCCTGGCTGAACGAGGGTTGATGTAGCTGCAGCAGGGTCGCTTCCGGAAAACTGGCCAAATTCCCAACAATTTTTTGCGTTGGTCGGCCAGTTCTGGTATAAAAGCGTCCCTTTCTGGCGGCGTCTGGCGAGCAGCGTTCAGTTTAGAGGCGCGAACCGGTGGCAGTTATTGCTCCGGAGCAACCAGAGACGCATTAAAAAACGAATTCGTATTGATAGACCATTGCTCAGGTCGGAGGCAAGTATGTCCAGAGTTTGTCAGGTTACCGGTAAGCGTCCGGTTACCGGTAACAATGTATCCCACGCGATGAACCACACTCGTCGTCGTTTTCTGCCGAATCTGCAGAACCACCGTTTCTGGGTTGAGACCGAGAAGCGTTTCGTGAAGCTGCGCGTATCCACCAAGGGCATGCGCATCATCGACAAAAAAGGCATTGACGCTGTGCTGGCCGATCTTCGTGCCCGCGGCGAGAAAGTTTAAGGAGCCGCATCATGCGCGAGAAAATCAAGCTGGTATCATCAGCAGGCACTGGTCACTTCTACACGACCAAAAAGAACAAGCGTAACACTCCGGAAAAAATCGAGATCAAAAAGTACGATCCGGTTGTCCGCAAGCACGTTGCGTACAAGGAAGCCAAGATCAAGTAATTGATCCTGCCTCCACAAAAAAACCCGGCCAGCGAGCCGGGTTTTTTTATACCTGAGCAAAACACCCCTGCACCGAAAGGGTCTCGCAGACCTTAAAAGGTTTCCAGATACCCCTTCGGCAATGCCACATCCATGGCGATCGGCAAATGGTCCGATACCGGATAACTAATCACCTCGGCACGTCGGATTTCCAGGGAAGGACTGACCATAATGTGGTCCAGGGCCTTTTCGGGCCGCCAACTGGGGAAGCTGTGAGCCGTGCCCGGCAGGGGTATCAGATCCGTCTCTTTCAGGGGCGTTTGGGTCAGCAGCTGCTCTGCATGAGCATTCATATCCCCCATCAGGACTACATGCCGGTAGTCGGCAATGAGATCCCGCACGTACCCCAGCTGCCGCTGCTGTGCCGCCTTGCTGAGGGACAGGTGCATTTGTACCAGTATGAGCGGATCGTCTTCCGAACCATACCGGGCAATGATAGCCCCACGGCCGGGAATCAGGCCGGGCAGTTTGTGCTCAGTGACATCCAGAGGCCGATACCGACTCAACAGACCGTTGCTGTGCTGCGCGATCTGACCAAGATTGCGGTTTAATTGCTGATACCAGTAGGGAATACCGGCGGCTTCTGCCAGATACTGGACCTGATTGATATAGCCACTGCGCAAACTGCCACCGTCGCATTCCTGCAACGCCACCACGTCGTATTGCCGCAACAGGGTGGCAATACGGTCGAGATTCTCGATGCGGCGACGATGAGGCAGAAAGTGCTGCCAGCTGCGGGTCAGGTAGTGATGGTAAGACGAGGTATTGATGCCCACCTGGATATTGAAGGTGAGCAGCCGGATATGACGATGGGGTTCAAACTCAGGCACATGCTCGCTACCAGAACAGGCCCCCCGGGGACCTTCCGGTCCTCGGAGAATGCCATTAATCTGATTGCGCAGACGCTTATACATAACAGGGGATTCCCACGCTGAACCTGAACGCGCCCCTCAATACCGGCGGCTCATTCTGCCGCAGCACGTTCCTGCTCGACCAGGTAGTCAACCACAGACAGCACGGCCTCATGACCACCTGCCATGGAGGCGCTGACCACGTACTTGCCATTTACCAGCATAGTCGGTGTACCGGTGATGCGCGCGCCGCGGATCTTGGCCTGGGCCTGCTGAACCCGTGCACGAACACCGAAGCTGCGGTAGTTGTTGAGGAACTCCTCGGCATCAACACCGTGCCCGCTAACGAAATCCGCCAAAGCTTCGGGGGAATTCAGGGGGCGACGTTCGCCAGCCAGCGCCGTAAACAGGGCGTCATGCACCTTGTCCAGCTCGCCCATGGCCTCCAAAGCATAAAAGGCGTAAGCGTGAGGCTCCCAACTTTGACCCAGTGCTGCCGGCAGCTTCACGAAATTCACGTAGTCCGGCGCCTGATCAGCCCAGGACTCAACCAACGGCTTGAAGGTATAGCAGTGGGGGCAGCCATACCAGAACACTTCAGCAACTTCTACGCCTTCGTCGGATGCGGTGCGAACCGGATTATCCAGGGTGCGGTAATGGGTGTTCTCAACCCATGACTGAGCTTGCGCAACAGCACCAACCGCCATAGACAGCGCGAAAACAACAACTGTGCCTAGTGTTCTTATCATCGGGAATCTCCGAGTTCGATGTTCTGATGTGACCACGATTATGACCCAGCAAACCGGGAAAGTTCCACTGCCGGCCAGAAGGGAATGGTTACGGAAAGGTAAGCAGCAAAAACCCCGCCTTGGCGGGGTTTTTATAACTCGCTACAGAAGCCGGACTCAGTTAAGGCCGGAAACGTAGTTTGCCAAGGCCTTGATCTCAGCATCGGTCAGACGAGTAGCCACGTCCACCATGATGTTGGCGTTGGTGGTGCCTGCACGTTCGCCGTCACGGTAGGCTTTCAGCTGCTTCTCTACGTACTCGGCGGTCTGGCCGCCCAAGCGGGGGTAGCCCGCTGGCTCGTTGCCAGCACCGTTCGGACTATGGCAACCGGCACATGCGGCAACGCCGGAGGCCATATTACCGCCACGGAACAGCGCCTGGCCACGCTCAACCAGATCTGGATCTGCCTGACCAACAACCATCTCCTGATCGTTATAGTAGGCAGCCAGATCCCACAGATCCTGGTCAGACATGTTATCCAGCAAACCGGTCATTTCCGGAATCGAACGATCTCCGGTTTTAATATCGACCAGCTGTCGATACAGATATTTCTCGCCCAATCCGGACAACTTCGGATACACCGCCATGATCGGCTTGGCGCCGCCCTGGCCGTGACAGCTGGCACATACCGCTGCGTTCTGTTCACCCGCTGCCGGATCTCCTGCCCCGTGAGCCATTGCCGTCAGGCCAACTCCGAGAACAACTCCTGCGATCAGTCTTTTCATGCTCGCTCCGCTTCTCTCATCTTTGCATCTTGAAAGTATTCTTCGTTGTGCAGCCGGCAGGCGCCAATCTGTCTGGCTTTTCACCGGGGCTGACAGCGGCAACGCGCAGCGTCCCGCCGGAAATTGGTGTAGCATTATACATTAATCGCCGATAACTGAAATCCAAAGGAATACCAACCATCGTGGACCCTGATCTGACTCAAAAAAGCGTTTCGTTCAACAGTGCCCGTTTTCTGATCAGCGCGTCCAAACTGGACGAGTGCCCGCCAGACATCGGTGCCGAAGTTGCCTTCGCCGGGCGTTCCAATGCCGGCAAGTCCAGCGCGCTGAACGCCATTACTGCCAACGGCAAACTGGCCCGGACCAGTAAAACACCCGGCCGCACCCGGCTGATAAACTTTTTTACACTCAATAAAGAAAACATGCGCCTGGTCGACCTGCCCGGTTACGGCTACGCCAAGGTCTCCCGAGACATGAAAGACGACTGGCAACAGCATCTGGGGCATTACCTGAATGATCGCCGCTGCCTGCGAGGCCTGGTGCTGGTGATGGATATCCGGCACCCACTCACCGACTTCGACCAAATGATGGTGGAATGGTGCGAGCATAACAACCTGCCGTTGATGATTCTTGCCACCAAAGCCGACAAGCTGAAATTCGGGCAAGCGAAAACGGCCATGCTGGGCATTGCCCAGAAACTGAAACCCTTTGCGTGCGTTGCACACCTGATTATGTTTTCCGCCACCTCAAAACGAGGCGTGGATGAATGCCGGGAAGCATTGACAGACTGGCTGGAAGCGCCGGAATCGGAAACCCCCTGATGAAAAAACCGGCCTGCCATCAGACAGGCCGGTGAAACGTCAGGGTTTGCGACGTACCTGAGAACTCACTCAGGAGACGCAGGAAATGTCCGGTTTCCCACGTCACTACCTTTGAACGCGATCGCGGAAAAAAGTTCAATTTTTAACCAATCCCGACAGAAACCCCGGTTTCAGCCCGTGAGGACTCGCCGTTCTGCTCCGGATTTTCCGGCAGCGTTGGCCGATACTTTTCACGTAACGCCAGCACCTGCTCGCGATAATCCGGGGTCAGATAAGGCAATTCCAGAGTCAGCACCTGATAAATACCCTGCTTGAGTTCGGTCAGGGTGAGACTGGCAGGCTCGTCACTGGCGTGGGCTGTCTTCAGAAAAGCCATCCAGTTGGTGATCACCAGCCAGACGTTGAGCGACATGGCCGAACGTAGATCTTCCGGCTGCGGCTCGATGATACCCGCCTCCGCCAGCTTGCCGAAGATACGATTGATGGCAGCAAGGCATCGATTGGTGAATTCCCGGTAGTCCTGGCGCAGCCTGGTATCGCTGTCCAGCAGATATTCCAGGTCCCGGTGAAAGAAGCGGTAACTCCACAATCCGTCAAACACCGATTCCAGGTAAAAGGTCAGGTCGTCGAGCGTCAGCAGCCGATCCTCCGGAATATCGAGGTAATAATCCACCAGTTTTTCATACTCCTGGAAGATCTCGTAGATGATGTCGGACTTGTTCCGGAAGTGGTAATACAGGTTGCCCGGAGAAATCGCCAGGTGCGCGGCAATGTGATTGGTGGTGATGTTCCTTTCACCCCGCTCGTTAAACAACTCCAGACTGGATAGCAGAATCTTGTCTCTGGTTTTCATCGTCCCGCCAGTGATTGTTGTTATCTGCATCACGGATGGCCCGATGAGCCAACCGTCATTTCTTGACTGCCTAGAGTATATACTCTAATAATAGCCTCAAGTGCAAATCGTCCAGATTTTAGCCAACCAAAAACAACAGGCTCAGGGTATCGCCCGGCAGCCAATGGGGAGAGAAACATGGGAGCCACTGTCGTCCAGCTCACCGAGAGCAAAAAGCAGATTCAGCACACCCATCGCGTGTTTGAGGACCAGAAGAAGGCGTTCCGGAACAACCCGATGCCGTCTCTGACCGAACGCAAGGAGAATCTGAAACGGCTCAAGCATGCCTTGCTAAGCCATCAGGACCGCCTGGTAGAGGCCATTGACAGGGACTTCAGCTGCCGTTCCAAAGATGAAACCCTGATTGCCGAGGTAATGCCATCCATCCAGGGTATCAACTACACGCTCAAACATCTGAACGAGTGGATGAAACCGTCCAAGCGGCACGTTTCGGTGCTGTTCCAGCCCGCCAGCAACAAGGTGCATTACCAGCCCAAGGGTGTGGTAGGTGTGATCGTGCCCTGGAACTATCCGTTGTATCTGGCTGTCGGCCCACTGGTGGCGTCTCTGGCTGCCGGCAATCGCACCATGATCAAGATGTCGGAATTCACTCCGCACACCTCCGCACTGTTCAAGGAAATCATTGAATCCATGTTCCCGGAGGACCTGGTGTCGGTGATTACCGGCGAGGCGGACGTGGCCGCTGACTTCTCCCAGCGCCCCTTTGATCACCTGCTGTTCACCGGTTCCACCTCGGTAGGCAAACTGGTGATGCGCGCGGCCGCAGAAAACCTGACGCCGGTGACCCTGGAACTGGGCGGCAAGTCGCCTGCGATTGTGTCTCCGGATGTGCCGATGGAAGACGCGGCCCAGCGGATTGCTTTCGGTAAGGCATTTAATGCGGGCCAGACCTGTGTGGCACCGGATTACGTTCTGTGCCCGGCGGATCGGGTTCAGGGGTTTGTGGATGAGTTCCGCGCGAAGTTTGCGGAGATGTATCCAAGCCTGCGGGATAACGATGATTTCACGGCGATCATCAATGAGCGCCAGTACGATCGCCTGCAGAGCTATCTGGAGGACGCCCGGGCCAAGGGTGCGGAGCTGGTGGAGATCAATCCGGCCAATGAGAACATGAAGGACGGCACCCGGAAGATTCCGCTGACGCTGGTATTGAAAACCACGCCGGATATGAAGGTGATGCAGGATGAGATTTTCGGTCCGATTCTGCCGGTGGTGAGTTACGGCGGTCTGGAGGAAGCCGTGCATTACATCAATGATCGGCCGCGTCCGCTGGCGCTGTATTTCTTTGGCTATGACAAGTCGCATCAGCAGTTTGTGGTGGATAACACGCTGTCTGGCGGTATGTGTATCAACGATGCGTTGATGCATGTGGCGCAGGATGATCTGCCGTTTGGGGGCATCGGTGATTCCGGTATGGGTCATTACCATGGTAAGGAAGGGTTCCTGACCTTCTCCCATCATCGGGCGATCTTTACCAAGCAGAAGTTCAACAGCGGTAAGTTTGTCTATGCGCCGCACGGAACGGCGGCCCATCGGATGGTTTATAAGCTGTTTATTCGCTGAAGCCCCGCTCGCCCCAGCCTTCGGGTTGGGTGCGGGCCGGCAGATGGGATGCCTTTCCGGGACACGCCGTAAATACCCCTGCGGGGTCCGGCCGGCAATCATAGATTGCCGTCGTCAGTTTGTCGCATGAAGCTTCGCTTCATAATCGCTCGAACTGACCCATGTAGGCTTGAGCAAAACATCCCTGTTTTGCACAGTCTTGGAAAGACGCACCACACCCCAGCCACCGGCACAGTGCCTGCCGCCCTATAACAATAACGTTAAAAGAAGCCTCAACGATGACCACGCCTTCCCCGAAATACTGCCCTGAAGATCGACCGGAGCTTAGCCGACGCAGTTTCCTGAAAACCGGCCTCGGCGGCGCCATGTTCCTGAGCACCGTCAGTATGACCGCCGGCCTCACAGGCTGTGCTACGGCCCCCGCCGGGCGGGTAAGTGCCGTTGATTCCCGTATGGACGCCAGTTACCAGTTCGAGTTCTTGAGCCGGGATGATATTGCCCTGTTTGAGGCGCTGTTACCGGCGATGTTTGCCGGTGCACTGCCGGAGGAGCCGAATCAGCGGCAGCATGCGATTGCCGGGACCATTGAGCGGATTGATCAGGGCATTGTGATGTTCGGGCCGGCGAATCAGAAGGAGCTGCGCAAGCTGTTTGATCTGCTGAATTTCGCGCCCACCCGGATAACCCTGGCGCGGGTGTGGTCGGACTGGCCGTCAGTCAGTACTGAGAGTGCCGAGGCGTTTCTCAACCGGTGGCGGGATAGCCGGATTGGTCTGCTGAACAACGGCTACATCGCGCTGACCAAGATCAGTAACGTGGCGTTTTATGGCCACGACGCGCACTGGCACTTGTCTGGCTACCCCGGGCCACCCACCTGGGCGGTTGATGCCCTGCCCCAGTTCCACAACGCCTGACCCCATCGCAGATTACGGAGAGCAGTATGTCCATGAACGATCCTATCGCCCGGGGCCTGGCTTCTGGCTGGAATGTTACTGATGCCAGCAAACTGACCACCGATCAAACCGTGGAAGCGGATGTGGTGGTCATCGGCACCGGTGCCGGTGGCGGCACCACGGCGGAGATTCTGGCCCGGCAGGGGCTGTCGGTGATTCTGGTGGAAGAAGGCCGGCTGTATTACCAGAAAGACTTCAAGATGGATGAGCTGACGTCCTATGCCAGCCTGTATCAGGAAGGCATGAGCCGGGTCACCGCCGACGGCGCCATCGCCATTCTGCAGGGCCGCTGCGTGGGCGGTTCGACGACAGTGAACTGGACCAGCAGTTTCCGCACGCCAGACGAAACCCTCAATTACTGGAGCCAGAACCTGGGCTTGAGCGACCTGGCCCCGGACACCATGGCCCCGTGGTTCCAGGGCCGGGAAGAACGCCACACCATGGCGCCATGGGTAACACCACCAAACCTGAACAACGACATCCTCAAGCAAGGCTGTGAAAAGCTCGGCTACTCCTGGCAGGTGATCCCCCGGAACGTCAAAGGCTGCTGGAACCTGGGCTACTGCGGCGTCGGTTGCCCCACCAACGCCAAACAGGGCGCGCTGATGACCACCATCCCTGGCGCCCTGGACAACAACGCCCAACTGTTCCACGGACTGCGCGCCGACCGGCTGGTGATGAACCAGGACCGCATCGACCACCTGCAGGCCAGCGCCATGGGCCCGAACGGTGTCACGCCCTCCGGCGTCACCGTCACCCTCAAAGCCCGCCACTTCGTAGTCGCCGCCAGCGCCATCGGCTCCCCCGGGTTGCTGCTGCGTTCAGAACTGCCGGACCCCTACAAGCGCGTCGGCAAACGCTCATTCATTCACCCGGTCAACGCCACCGTCGCCCGCATGCCCGCCAAAGTTGATCCCTTCTACGGCGCGCCGCAGTCGATCTACTCCGACGAATTCAACTTCAAACACGGCGTCGACGGCCCGGTAGGCTACAAACTGGAAGTGCCGCCGCTACACCCGGCCATGGCCGCCGGCGTCGTCCCCGGCCACGGCCAGGAACAGAGAGACAACCTCGGCCAACTGCCCTGGATGCAATCCGTCATCGCCCTGCTGCGCGACGGCTTCCACGAAGACAGCCCCGGCGGCACCGTCAGCCTGCGGGACGACGGCAGCCCGGTACTGGACTACCCCATCACAGACTACCTCTGGCAAGGCATTCGCCAGGCCTACCTGGACATGGCCGAAATCCAGTTCGCCGCCGGCGCCGAAGCCGTCCAGGCCGTGCACCTGGACTCCGGCTGGTACACCAGCTGGACCCAGGCCAAAGACGCCATCAACCAACTCCCCATGAAACCCCACCGCGCCCGCCTGTTCACCGCCCACCAGATGGGCGGCTGCGGCATGGGTGCCGACTCGAAAAACTCCGTGGTCAACGGATTCGGCGAACACCACCAGGTAGCCAACCTGAGCATCCACGACGCGTCCATCTTCCCCACCAGCATCGGTGCGAATCCGCAGTTGTCGGTGTATGCATTGGCGGCAAGGAACAGTAACCGGTTGGCGCAGAAGTTGAGCGGGGCATAATTGGATTGCCGGAGCGGCATACGGATTGTCAGCTCGCATATGCAGTGCCTCCCCTCCCGGGAATGTCGAAGGCCAGGGATGGCCTGAGTCAAGCGCACATGGATGTGCTTGTAGCGTTTCCCGGGAGGGGAGGCACTGCATATGCATGGCACACAACTAAGACAGCGTTGAACAAGGCTCTGGACTACAGCCCACCAAAGGTTCCTGCTATCCTACGGCCCATCAACAAAAGGAGCTGTGCATGCCCAAAGTCATCTATCCAGGCACCTTCGACCCCATCACCAACGGCCACACCGACCTCATAGAACGCGCCGGCCGCATGTTCGACGAAATCGTCGTCGCTGTTGCCTACAACCCGAAGAAACAGCCCCTGCTCAACCTCGAAGAACGCTGCGAACTGGTCCGGCAAGCCACCACCCACCTCCCGAACGTCAGCGTCACCGGCTTCAGCAACCTGCTCGCCGACTTCGTACGGGAACAGAACGCCACCGTCATACTCCGCGGCCTGCGCGCAGTCTCCGACTTCGAGTACGAATTCCAGCTCGCCGACATGAACCGCCGCCTGGCACCGGAAGTGGAGAGCGTGTTCCTGACACCCGCCAACCACCTGTCGTACATCTCATCGACCCTGATCCGGGAAATCGCCTCGCTCGGTGGCGACATCTCCGAATTCGTCGACCCCGCAGTGGCAAATGCCCTGAAAGAGAAGTTCAGCAAGTCCTGAAGGGATTAAAGCAGTGGCGGCATCGGAATCTCGATGCCATTGATATCCAGAACCAGATCCTGCAGGCGGCCAGTCATGACCAGTTGGTCGCCGGCATCCACCAGCAACCCCTGTTTGATCAAGGGTGCCACCTGCATGCGCACGGCCGGATAGTTCTCAGCCAGGGCCAACGGCATGCGGAAGTCCAGCGCCCCGGTTAAGCCCTGCATCACCATCAGCATGTTGGCCCGTTCACTCTCAGACAACTCGGGATGGGACAGATCCAGGCTTCCCTGTACGGCTCCCTCTGGCGTATCCAGGCTCAACTCCCGGATGCCGGCGGAAAATCCGGCGGCCGCTAGCCCGCGAACCGAGTCGTTAAACCGCTGCATCAGGGCCATCTGCTGCTCGAACGCCGCCTGCGGGGATTGACCGGCCTGCGCCGCCATCAGCTGCATGTCGGTCATCACCGAACTGAACTCATTCCAGCTGGCAACATCAAGACCATCTACAGCGAACTCTATCCGGTGCGGGCCGAAGGTACCGTCATCAAAGACAACGGAGTCCAGCTCCAGGGCAATCGAGGAATCCAGTCGCTCGCCTTTTCGGTCTGCCTCGCTATGACTGCTCAGGGCGATACCGTTAAACGCCACGGGTGGCACCTGAGGACCCTGCATGGTCAAGGCATCAATAGTGACCGCACCGGCGCCGGTCCAGATATCACCGGATAACCAGGCAAGGCTCTGCTCCATGTGCACGTTTTCAATGGTGACATTCATCTCCGGCCCGGACAGCACCACCGCCGGCCAGACCACCAGCATGTCGGCTTTTTCACCCAAACGGCCAATATCAATCCGTGCCAGACCACCGCTGCTGCGCAAAACACCACCACCGTGTGGCTCGCTGATCTCGATAGCAGGGGCCTGCAATTCCAGCGTGGCGGAACCCCAAACCCGGGTTTCCAGTGTCAGTTTTGGTTCGTCGTTGGGGAACCAGCCTGCCCCCTCCGGCTGCCAGCCTTCCGTAGGTCTGAAATTCAAGTGGCTGCCAGTAATGCCGTGAGAAACCTGAACCTCAAAATCTATGCGGTTACTCTCGCCCGTGGCCGGGTCCAGAAAGGTGGCTGTGCCAGACACTTCGGAGCTCATCACACCGCGCCGGTACCGATCGGTTTCCATGCGCAGGAATGGCTGGGCATTGTTGACTTCCTCGGTCGCATTCAGCCAATGTTGCTCAGTCAGATAGCCTACGCCCCAGGGGGCTACGCCAGCCACTACCAGTATCGCCGTGCCGGCGATGGTCCAACGTTTAAGATTCAAGGTTCCAATCCTGTTGTGTTTTTATTTCCTGCTGGCCGGGGCCAGCGTATTAATTCGGTTTAGAGGTTAACCGGTCCAGCAACACCAGCTGCGAAGCCAGGCGCTCCTCACCTTCTTCTGGCTGATTCTGTAGATAACTGCCATCAGACTGCAATACCCAGGACTGGCAGTTATCTGAAAGATAGGTATCCAGATCCTCGGTCACCCGCTCGATCAGCGCCGGCTCTTCGATCGGGAAGGCGGTCTCAACCCGGCTCAGCAGGTTCCGCTCCATACCATCGGCGCTGGAACAGTAAACGTCGGGTTTGCCGTTGTTGCCGAAGTAATATACCCGGGTATGCTCCAGAAAGCGCCCGATGATGGACCGCACCCGGATATTTTCTGACAGGCCCGGCACCTGGGGACGCAAGCAGCAGATACCACGAATGATCAGATCAATACTGGCACCGGCCTGGGACGCCCGGTACAGGGCTTTGATCACCTGCGGCTCGGTCAGGGCGTTGAACTTGAAGATAATCCGCCCGTTCTCCCCAAGCCCGGCTTCCCGCTCTATCAGACTGATCAGGCGATTGTGCAGGGTGAAGGGGGCGTGAAACAACTTCTTGATCTTCAATGCCTTGCCCATGCCGGTCAGCTGCTGGAACAGCTTGTTGACATCGTCACCGATGGATTCGTCGCAGGTCATGAAGCTGTAATCGGTGTACAGCCGGGCGTTACCGGCATGGTAGTTACCGGTACCCAGGTGCACATAACGGCGCAGCCGGCCTTCTTCCCGGCGCACAATCAGGATCATCTTGGCGTGGGTTTTGTAGCCCACCACGCCGTATACCACAATAACCCCCGCCTCCTGCAGACGGCTTGCCAGCTCCAGGTTTTCTGCCTCGCTGAACCGGGCCCGCAGCTCAATAACGGCGGTCACTTCCTTACCCCGTCGGGCGGCATCCGCCAACGCCTCGACAATTTCGGAGTCGGCTCCGGTGCGGTACAGGGTCTGGCGGATCGCCAGCACATGGGGATCTTTCGCCGCCTGACGCAGCAGGTCGACCACCGGGCTGAAGTTTTCATAGGGATGCAATAACAGCAAGGGCCGCTTGCGGATGGCATCAAACATGGATTCCTTGCTGCGAATCTGGCGCGGAATCGAGGGTGAAAAACTGGAATAGGTCAGGTCGGGGCGATCCACCAGGCTGCCAACGGCCATCAGACGGGTCAGGTTGACCGGCCCATGCACCTGATACAGATCCCGCTCGGTCAGACCGAACTCCCGCAACAGAAACTGCACCAACTCCTCCGGGCAGTTGTCGGCCACCTCCAAACGCACTCCGTCACCAAACCGGCGACTCAACAATTCGCCGCGCAGGGCCGAGGCCAGGTCTTCCAGGTCGTCTTCCAGCTCAAGGTCAGCGTTACGGGTCAACCGGAACTGGTAGCAGCCTTTCACTTCCATGCCCGGGAACAACTCGTCCGCATGGGCATGGATCATTGATGACAGAAACACCAGGTTGTCGCCGCCGTCACAGACGTCATCCGGCAGCCGAACCAGGCGAGGCAAGGAGCGGGGGGCGGGCACAATGGCCATGCCGGTTTCCCGACCGAAGGCGTCTTTGCCATCGAGTTCAACGATGAAGTTGAGGCTCTTGTTCACCAAGCGTGGGAACGGGTGCGACGGATCCAGCCCGATGGGGCTGACCACCGGTAATATCTCTTCCTCGAAGTAGTTCCGCACCCACTCTGCCTGGGCCGGCGTCCACTCACGGCGCCGGACAAAGTGAATGTTCTCTTTCTCCAGCTCGGGGATCAGCACGTTATTGATGATGTCGTACTGCTCGTGGATGTAGTCGTGGGCCACCCGGCTGATCTCCGCCAGCACCTGGTCTGGCTGCATGCCGTCCACGCCCACGGTCTCCCGACCGTACTTCATTTGCTGGCGCAGGCCCGCCACCCGGATTTCAAAGAACTCGTCCATGTTGCTGCTAAAAATGCAGCAGAAGATCAACCGGTTGATCAGCGGATGAGTGGTATCCAGCGCCTGCTTCAACACCCGGTAGTTGAACTGAAGCTGACTCAGCTCGCGGTTGAAATAGTTTTCACTGGCGTCCAGATTGATGTCTTCACCCACCGGCGGTACATCTACCGGCGCAGGCACACTCTGGTCACTGATCTCTGCGGTTTGCGCATTCTCGGTTGTCATTACTCTTTATATCCATGGTTATTTCGGGCGCCTTCAAGCCCCTCTATGCCCGCGAACGATCCCTCATCAGTCTCGCCGCGCGCACTGCAAAATAGGTCAGGATGCCGTCAGCACCGGCACGGCGCATGGCCATCAGGCTCTCCATCATCACCGCATCGCCATCCAGCCATCCGTTCTGCGCAGCGGCCATATGCATGGCGTACTCGCCACTCACCTGATAGACAAACGTGGGCACCTGCAGTTCGGTTTTCACCCGGTGCACAATATCCAGATAAGGCATGCCCGGTTTAATCATCACCATATCGGCACCCTCGGCCAGATCCATCGCCACTTCATGAATGGCTTCGTCACTGTTGGCCGGATCCATCTGATACGTCGCCTTGTCGGCCTTGCCCAGGTTGGCGGCAGAACCGACCGCATCCCGGAACGGGCCGTAATAGCTGGAGGCATACTTGGCAGAGTAGGCCAGAATCCGGGTATTCACATAACCGGCACCTTCCAGGGCATCGCGGATAGCCGCCACGCGACCGTCCATCATATCTGAAGGGGCAACCACATCAGCCCCCGCATCGGCATGGGACAACGCCTGGTTCACCAGAGCTTCAACGGTGACATCGTTCAACACATAACCGTTATGATCAATAATGCCATCCTGGCCATGGGTGGTGAACGGGTCCAGGGCAACGTCGGTGATCACGCCCAGTTCCGGCTGAGCTTTCTTCAGGGCACGAACCGCCCGCTGAGCCAGACCGTCCGAATCCCAGGCACCCGAGCCAGACAGATTCTTCCTCTCAGCAGGGACGACCGGAAACAGCGCCACCGCCGGAATGCCCAGCTCCACCAGTTCCGCAGCCTGCTCCACCAGAAGATCGACGCTCAGGCGCTCCACCCCCGGCATGGACGGCACCGCCTCACGCTGGTTCTCGCCTTCAAGCACAAACACCGGGTAGATCAGGTTATCAGGCGACAGCTGACTTTCCCGAACCAGTCGGCGGGAAAAATCACTGGCGCGGTTACGACGCAAACGGGTCGACGGATAGGCTCGGCTTGAGATCGGCGGGCGCTGTTTGGACACGGATAACCTCCTGAATATGGATGGCCTTGGAAAGTGATGACATCATACACCCCAGAGGCCACGCATTGCAGGTTTGAGCCCAGTGTGCCGTTGACCGATGACAATCCAGTGACAAAAAACGGACGGCCCTGCCTCAGGATGACAGTCGCCGCCCGCCAACGAAGGGAATCAGATGGATCGGTTGTTAAACCCTACTTCCACCTTGCGTGGGGAGTCCGCACGGAAGGTGGTGTCCACCTCCTGTATCCGACCGCCACTTTGCAGGAATGCTTCGATATCAGCCTGCAACTGGGCCCTGACCCGTGCCCTGCCGGCAATGGAATGGTTATCGTCACTGTCGCTGGTCCAGTTACCGGACTGCTCCAGATTGCTTTCGTCGAATTCACTCATGGTATTTTCTCCATCAACGAAAACAGAACTACAAGTACTGTTGGCTCTACGCCTGACAGCACCCCGTCTCGACCGCCGGCCGCCTGCGGCCCCGTCTTGGCGTCTTTATAATCCGGTTTTGGTGACGACGCTATTTCCTGACAACCACTTTTTTGTAACTTTTTGTATCCAATCTCAAGCCCATGATTTTAAAGATGTCTTGTATGACAAAACAAACAACTGCAAATTGACACAAAGAATGAACCATGATTCACTACTTGTAAGGAGCCGGCATGGCCTATCGTGAAACCGAAAAGATGCGCGAACGGAAAGCCCGGGCACGCCAGAACATCATCGAGCGCACCTGGGAATGTGTCGCTGAAGGTGGCTTCCGAAGCGCCCGCATCACCCGGATTGCCGGCCTGGCCGGCGTCGCCACTGGCACCATCTATCGGCATTTCGAGTCCCGCGAGGACCTTTTTGCCGAAATCTTCCGGTTGGCCACCCAGCGGGAAGTCGACAAGGTGGCCGAAGCGCTCAACGTATCCGGGAACGCCGTTGAACGCCTCGACAACGCCTTGAGGAAATTTGCCCAGAGGGCCCTCAAAGGCCCCATGAAAGCCTGGGCCCTGATCGCCGAACCGGTGGATCCGAAGGTAGAAGAAGAGCGACTGGTTTACCGAAAGGCTTACGCCAGCCTGTTTGAACAAGCGATCCGGGATGGCATAGCCGAAGGCTGCATACCGAACCAGAACGCACGGCTCGCCAGTACCTGCCTGGTGGGCGCGATATCAGAATCCCTGGTGGGGCCCCTGTCACCAACCCAGACAGACATACCGCCGGGGCAAGACAACAACGAAGATGAGCTGGTCAACACCATCGTCTGCTTCTGCATACGGGGGTTGACCGGCACCAGGAGCTAACCATGAACAGCCCGCAGCGCAAGACCGAGTCCACCGCCGACAACCGCTACCTGTCGGCCACCCACGAGGTGATCAACCAGCCACGACCGCTGGAGAACTACAACCTCTACGAACAGGACACCGCGCTGCGGGAGGCGGTACTGCGAGAGGGCGCCGGCTTCGCCAACGACGACCTGAGTCAGTTTGGCGCCTGGGCCGGCCAGGCGGATACCATTGACCTGGGCAACCAGGCCAACGCCAACAAACCCTCCTTCCGCACCCACGATCGCTACGGCCACCGGGTAGACGAAGTTACGTTCCACCCGGCCTACCACGAACTCATGCGAGTGGCCCTGGAGAACGGCCTGCACAGCTCACCCTGGACCAACCCCGGCAAGGGCGCCCACGTCGCCCGCGCCGCCAAATACTACCTGCACTCCCAGGTAGAAGCGGCGCACTGCTGCCCGATCACCATGACTTTCGCGGCCATCCCGTCGATCCAGAACCAGCCAGACCTGGCCAAACTCTGGGCCCCGAAAATCCTGGCCAACGAATACGACAGCCGCAACGTACCAGACACCGACAAAACCTCCGTGACCATCGGCATGGCCATGACCGAGAAACAGGGCGGCAGTGACGTACGTGCCAACACCACCGTGGCCTACCCGACAGGCCAGGAAGGCCCGGGCCAGCCCTACGAACTGGTCGGCCACAAATGGTTTGTCTCTGCCCCCATGTGCGACGCCTTCCTGGTCCTGGCCCAGACCACCAGTGGCCTGTCCTGCTTCCTGATGCCCAGATGGCGCCCGGACGGCACAAAGAACCCCTGGCAGGTACAGCAGCTGAAAAACAAAATGGGCAACGTCGCCAACGCCTCCAGCGAAGTGGAAATCCGCGGTGCCCTGGCGTGGATGGTCGGTGAAGAAGGCCGCGGCGTAAGAACCATCATCGAAATGGTCGCCATGACCCGCTTCGACTGCATGATCGGCAGCGCCGCCGGCATGCGCCAGGCCGTCGCCCAGGCCAGCCACCACTGCCACAACCGCAGCGCCTTCGGCGCAACCCTCAGCGACCAGCCGCTGATGCAGAACGTCCTGGCCGACCTGATCATCGAAAACGAAGCCGCCCTCGCCTACACCATGCGCATAGCCCGGGCGATGGACAACCAGAACAACGAACACGAACGCCTGCTGGCCCGCCTGGCCACCCCCGTGGGTAAATACTGGATCTGCAAACGCACCCCCAATCACGCCTACGAAGCCATGGAATGCATCGGCGGCAGCGGCGTGATGGAAGACTGCATCATGCCAAGACTGTTCCGGGAATCCCCGGTTAACGCCATCTGGGAAGGCAGCGGCAACGTCCAATGCCTCGACACCCTCCGCGCCCTGCAGAAAGAACCCGAAACCCTGGACGCCTTCTTCAAAGAAGCCGCCGAAGCCCGTGGCACCGACCGCCGCTTCGACCAGTTCCTGGCCCAGCTCCAGCACGACTTCGCCGACATCAGCGACTTCCAGTACCGGGCCCGCAACCTCGTCGACCGCATGGCCCTGACCATGCAAGGCTCCCTGCTGCTGCGCTTCGGTGACAAACACGTCGCCGACGCCTTCTGCGCCTCCCGCCTGCAATCCGGCGGCGGCATGAACTACGGCAACCTGCCCTCCGGCACCAACCCGGCGGCGATTATCAAACGGGCGACGCCTGTAGTAGGCTAGGGGAAGAATTCGTCAGCTCGCCATTTCACCCCACAGAGGCGGACGAGCAAAGACTCCCCGTAGAAAGTCCGGGAAGCGGTGAGGGTGGGCTGTTCAAAACCTTGCGGAGCCATGGATGGCGGAGCAGAGCGTACAAGGACGTATCCACAGCGTGTTTTGAACAGCCCACCCTCACCGGTTCCTGCACCAAACGAGCCAGACCAAACATGTCAGAAGCCCTGAGAAAACTGCTCAAAGAAGGCAAAAACCCACAACAGCACCAGGACATCACCCCCCACGTAGGCGTCCTCACCCTACACTTCCAGCTCTACGCCTGCGAAGACCTCAAAGCCAAACGCAAAGCCTTCACCGCCATGAAAGCCATCTGGGGCAAAGAGCCCGACCTCGCCGTCGCCGAAACCGCCGACCACGACGCCCTCGACTGCGCCACCTGGACCATCGCCGCCCTCGGCGCCAGCGCCCAGCAAATCACCCAGCGCCTCGACCAGATTGAAAAAGACATCCAGGACCGCATCGACGCCGCCATCCTCGACGTCCACCGGGAAATCCTCTGACCCCAACAGAGGCCAAAATCCCCATGGCCCTCGAGGCATAGCGTCATTCCTGTTCAGGCCTTATACTACCGCCCCTCAGGGAATACATGACCTGCAAGCACGCAGGCTATACTACGAGTGTCGGGCAACGCCCGGCTTCGTCCGCCGGGTTTCCGGAACCGACCTTGCGGATAACCACTGAAAGAAGTGTGTGGCTCTATGACCGGAAAGAAAAAATCCGCCCAGGCCTCCGTTGAGGCCATGTATCGCGTATTCACGGTGCCCGAGGCGCCGGAATCCACCCTGAGCCGCATCGACCAGAACATCTCCCGGAACCTGGCGGGCTTCCTCCAGGAACACATCGTCGCCGTTGAACGCGACCTGAGCGATGTCGAAAAGAACTTCGCCGACTCCGTGATTCCGGAAAAGCCGGTATTCGTCTCCGAACAGGCCCAATTCCTGCTCGACAAACTGGTGGCCAACTCGGTGCACACCGCCTCACCGGCATTCATCGGCCACATGACCTCGGCACTGCCCTACTTCATGCTGCCGCTGTCCAAAATCATGATTGCCCTGAACCAGAACCTGGTAAAAACCGAAACCTCCAAAGCCTTCACCCCGCTGGAGCGCCAGGTACTGGGCATGATTCACCGGCTGGTATACCAGCAGGACGGCTCCTTCTACCGCAAATGGATGCACGATCCCCGGCACGCCCTGGGCGCCATGTGCTCCGGCGGCACCGTTGCCAACCTCACCGCCCTGTGGGTCGCCCGCAACCGCGCCTTCCCCGCCGAAGGCAGCTTCCGCGGTCTGCACGAAGAAGGCCTGTTCCGGGCACTGAGGTATTACGGCTGCGAAGGCGCCGCCATCGTTGTCTCCAAGCGCGGCCACTATTCCCTGCGCAAAGCCGCCGACGTACTCGGCCTGGGCCGCGACGCCCTGGTGCCGGTGGAAACCGACGAATTCAACCGCATCCAGCCCGATGCCCTGCGGGACAAATGCCTGGAACTGCAGAAACAGAAAATCAAAGTCATGGCCATCTGCGGCGTGGCCGGCACCACCGAAACCGGCAACGTCGACCCGCTGGACGCCATGGCCGACATCGCCCGGGAATTCGGCGCCCACTTCCACGTCGACGCCGCCTGGGGCGGGCCAACCCTGTTCTCCCGCACCCACAAACACCTGCTGCGCGGCATCGAGAAAGCCGACTCGGTCACCTTCGACGCCCACAAACAACTCTACGTACCCATGGGCGCCGGCCTGGTGGTCTTCAAAGACCCCAGCCTCGCCAGCGCGGTAGAACACCACGCCCAGTACATCATCCGGAAAGGCTCCCGGGATCTCGGCAGCACCACCCTGGAAGGCTCCCGCCCGGGCATGGCCATGCTGATTCACTCCGGCCTGAAAATCCTCGCAAGAGAAGGCTACGAAATCCTCATCGACCAGGGCATAGACAAAGCCAAAACCTTTGCCAACATGATCGATGAACAACCGGATTTCGAACTGGTCACCCGGCCGGAACTGAACATCCTGACCTACCGCTATTGCCCGGAAGACGTACGCCAGGCACTGGCCATGGCCGACGAACTACAGGCAGAGAAAATGAACACCTGCCTGAACCGAATCACCAAATTCATCCAGAAAACCCAGCGGGAGCGGGGCAAGGCATTCGTCTCCCGAACCCGACTGGAGCCTGCCCGCTACTACCACTTCCCGTGCATCGTCTTCCGAGTGGTCCTGGCCAACCCGTTAACAACACCGGACATTCTGGAAGATATTCTCAGGGAGCAGAGGGAGCTGTCGAAGGAAGACGGCATTGCCGATGAGATTGAAATCCTGCATCAGATGGCCGAGGCAGTATTAAAACAGAACAGGAAAGAAGTCCGACAGGCCTAGCGCTTCCTGAATACAACCCCGCAGTGTGGGGCGGGGCTTGCGGGAGCCCTTTCCAAAACCTTGCGGAGCCAGTCGGCGCCCCGCAAGGGGATGGGGAGCTTCTCCCAAAACACGCTGTGAATACGTCCCTGTACGCTCTGCTCCGCCATCCATGGCTCCGCAAGGTTTTGGGAGAAGCTCCCCATCCCCTTGCTCAGAGTTCGTCATTCAACACCGGGGATTGATCAGTAAAGCGCCTCTTCGTCATCCAGCACCTCGTGCAGGATCTCCAGAAACATCTTATCCGCCTCACTCCAGTTCTCCGGAATCCGGATGGTGGTATTGGCACTGATCTCGCGGGCGATCAACTCATCGGAGTTGGGCTGCCCCTTGTATTTGCGGGCAATATCCATGGATTTGACCGCAATCGTCGGCTCGCTCATCACTTTCTTGATGAACACCCGCAACTCTTCAATCATCTTGGCCTGACGGCTCTCGGAAGATGAACTCATTCCTGACTCCCCGATTATGGATAGCGTTAAAGCAAAGCGGCCCGTTCAGGGCCTGATGCCCATAGTATGGCCAATCCGCGGGGCGGTAACCAGCCCCGCATAAGCCGTCAGATCATCAAACCACGCAGGGCGAAGAACAGGAACGCCGCCATCAGGGCAGACGCCGGCACAGTGATGATCCACGCTGCAGCAATCCGGAACAGGTGCGAGCGCTTAACCATTTCTTCCTTGTAGATCTTCTTCAGGCGCTTGCGTTCAGACTTGGACAGCGGCACCTGATCCTTCTTTTTCTTGGCCTGCTTCAGCAGATTCTCCATTTCCTCGACAGAGGCATTGCGGAAATCATCCAGGAACGGCTTCAGTCGCTCCTGCTCCGCCGGATCATGGTGCTCCATGATCTTGTGCAACTGGGTGGCATAGTTGGATTTCAGGTATTCCCGCAGGAAACCAACCCCGAATACGCCACCAATGGCAATATGGGTGGAGCTGACCGGCAGCCCCAACTGGGAAGCAAGGATAACGGTGAGTGCTGCAGACAAGGCAATACAGAACGCACGGGTTTTATCCAGCTCGGTGATTTCGCTGCCGACCGTCTTGATCAGGCGTGGGCCAAACAGCATCAGGCCCACCGCAAGACCCAGAGCACCGACCAACATCACCCAAAGCGGGATGCTGGCCGAGGTGACCACACCGCCACCGGCCTGGATGGCATCATTAATGGCCGCCAGCGGACCAATGGCATTGGCCACGTCGTTGGCGCCGTGCGCGAAACTCAGCAGCGCAGCGGCAAAGATCAACGGCCAGGTGAACAGTGCGTTCACGCCGTCGGTGCTGTTTTCCATGGTCGCCGCCTTGCGACCGACCAGCGTTCGCATGATGAAAAACACTACCGTCGCCACGGCCAGGCCAATCAAGGCCGACTGAGTGAAGTCCAGTTTCACCAGCTTGCTCATACCTTTGATCATCAGGTAAGTGCCGAAGGCCCACGCCATGATGGCCACCAGCCAGGGCACAAAGGTACGGGCCGCTGACACCAGGTTCTTCTGGTACAGCACCGTCTTTTTAATCACAAACAGGAACAAGGCCGCCAGGGCGCCACCCAGTACCGGGGAAATAACCCAACTGGCAACGATCTTGCTCATCACCGACCAATCGGCGATGGCCCAGCCGCCAGCGGCAATACCGGCCCCCAGAACGCCTCCAACTATCGAGTGGGTGGTGGACACGGGCGCGCCCATCCAGGTGGCCAGGTTCAGCCACAGGGCGCCAGCCAGCAAGGCTGCGGTCATCAGCCAGACAAAGGCTCTCGGGTCATCTAGGTTGGTGGGATCAATAATGCCGCCCTTAATGGTTGAAACCACATCGCCCCCGGCAATGATCGCGCCACCGGCTTCAAACACCGCCGCAAGCAAAACAGCGCCGCCGAGCGACAGGGCACCCGAACCGACCGCCGGGCCGACGTTGTTGGCGACGTCATTGGCGCCGATGTTGATGGCCATGTAACCGCCAATAACAGCCGCCGCCATCAACAGCATATTATTGGGCAGGCCCTGGCTAAAGGAGCCAACCACAAGCCAGACGATAAGCAGGAACAGAACACTCAGGCCGACCCGATACCGTTCCGTGGCGGGGCTGGTGAGGAGGGTATCCAGAAAGTTGCTGGAGCGGGCCATAATCAATGTCATCTCTTGTGAGCTGAATGAACATCGGGCAGTCATGCCACGGGGGGCAAACTATAAAATTTTTGCCATAAAATTGAAACAAAACTGACACGCAAGGCAGGCGTCACATTCCCGTAAAGAGGGACTGCAAATGCTACATAATTTGGCGCATACTTCCGGAAAGAGCGTCAAAAAACGATAAAAACGCCCATGACCCACGACACCCTAGCCGACCACGCCAGCTCCCGGGAACAGGAAGAGCGGCAAATCTCCCGCTTGCTCAATGGCCTGTCCGTGATGGCCGTCGTGTTTCTGGCGGGTATTGGCACCAAGGCCTGGTATGCGGAGCACCCGGTTCATGCCTGGGTGCTCTGGCTGTTCATTGTTCCTGTTGCGTTCAACATGATCTGGTACGCCTGGACGCGGGATCGGGTTGTTCAGAAGGCCGGCCTGCTGACCACCGTTGGGCTCCTGTTCGCCTACCTCCTGGCGTCAGGCGGCGAGGGCAACACCGGGCCTTTGTGGTTCTATGTATTCCCTCCGCTGCTTTTTTACCTGACCAGTCTGAAAGGCGGGACTGCTATTCTGCTGTTCTGCTATCTCTTGGCGATCATCGTCTTCCAGTTTCCGGGGCTACCCCTGGTGACCGCGGAATACTCCACCGACTTCAAAATTCGCTTCTTTGCCACCCTGACCTTTGAATCCATTTTCTGCTTTGTACTGGAAGCGGGGCGCCTGCGGGCCCGGAACAGGCTCCTGGCGCTGGCCAAAACCCATGAACGTGCAGCCCGCACCGACGAGCTGACCGGACTGGCCAACCGTCGGGAAATGCAGAACCGGCTGGATACCGAGTTCTCCCGTTTCAAACGCGCTGGCCACCATTTCTCTGTGGTGCTGATTGACCTGGACCTGTTCAAACGCATCAACGACGACCATGGCCACAACGCTGGCGACGCGGTGCTCCGTCAGTTCGCCGACCTTACCAATACCGTGGTGCGACAATCCGACCTGGCCGCCCGCTGGGGCGGGGAAGAATTTCTCCTGCTACTTCCAGACACCAGCCTGCTGCAAGCCCTGGCATTGGCCGAGCGGCTTCGGGCAGAGGTAGCCAGCACACAGTTTCAATATCAGGGCGAGACGCTGCCAGTCACCATCAGTGCCGGAGTCTGTTCCATTTCCAAGGCGGGTTCGGTGAATGAATTACTCAAACAGGCTGATATCCAGTTGTACAACGCCAAAGATGCGGGCAGGAACCGTATCGCGCCCCGGGTAAGAAGCCAGGGCATCACGGAGTCAACAGAAACCCGGGCTTGAGCCTGCGGGACACCATCGCTATGATCAGCCCCGGTTGGCCAGGGGGCCGAAGTCCTGACAAATATAGGTGGTGACATGGCAGCAATTCGAGTTCTGGTGGGCAGTGTTTATGGTGGCGCCCTGCTGACGGCCCGCAAGATTCGCGAGGAACTGGAAACCGACGGGCACCAGGTGGTCGTGTTGGAAAGCCCTCAGCTTGATGACATCACCACCAATGACGACGCCCTTCTGGTTTGCACCTCCACCACCGGGCAAGGCGAGATACCGGCCAACCTGCTGCCTTTTTACCTGGACCTGAGGGAACAACTGCCTCAGCAGCCCGGCCGGCCGTTCGGTATCATTGTGCTGGGCGACAGTTCCTACGGAGACACTTTCTGCGGTGCCGGCGATTTGATCGAAGAAGCGTTTTACGAAACCGGCGCCCGCAAGGTAGGCGATTCCCTGAGAGTGGATGCCCTGGAAACCATGGACCCGGAATCCGAGGCCGTGCCCTGGGCAAAAAACTGGGTTAACGGGATTTGACCAATCTTTACACAAGTTACCAAATCTACGAACCGTGATGCTTGAGCCGCCTCCGGCGACAGGCCATACTCGTCAGCATAACGACAATAACGGTAACCTGTGACTCTGATGAACCCGGCTAAGCTTCTGGCCCTGCTGTTTCTGTTGGTAACGCTGCCGCTGAACGCCCAGCCGGCCGAGCCCTCGTACATCCCAGACATGGAATACCTGCGGCTGACGCCAGACACCAGTCTGTCCCCCCAACAGGCCCTGGCCTCGGACGATTGGCAGGTATTGCCGGAGAAAACCCCCAATTTCGGCTACATCCGAGACCACATCTGGCTTCGCTTTCCAGTCAGCAATCCGGAACTCATCACCCTGCTGGAAATCAGCTACCCACAGCTTGATCACATTGATTTTTACCTGATCCAAGACGGCGATATCGTCCGCCATGACAGCACCGGCGATCAGAAACCGTTCCGGGAGCGGCCAGTTCAGCACCCTCACTTCCTGTTCCCGTTCCAGCTGCAACCGGAGAGCGCCTACCAGATCCTGCTACGTGTAGAAACCCAGGGCGCCATGCAGATTCCCCTGAAGCTCTGGAACAGCCGCAGTTATTTCGAGAAAGCCTCTGTCGCAAGCCAGCTGCACGCCGGTTACTACGGCATTCTGATTACCGTTATCTGCTTCAATCTGTTTGTGTTTCTGGCACTGAGGGAACCGGTCTACCTACTTTATGTGTTATCCACCCTCGGTTACCTGATCCTTGTAGGCAGCCTGAACGGCATCACCTATCAGTTACTGTGGCCAAACCTCCCAGCCATACAGAACCGGGCCATGCTGCTGACCGTGCCGTTTGCTATGGTCTTCACCCTCCTGTTCTCACGCTCGTTCCTGAGACTGAAACGGTCCAGCCCAGGGCTTGACCGGCTGATTCTGCTAACCATTACCCTCAATGTTCTGATGGCGGTCATCACCTTCTTCACCGATTACAGCACCGGCAGCCGCCTGACGGTTGCACTCGCCATTCCCAGCTGCCTGCTGTTGACGGTGGTGGGACCGCTCCAATGGGTTCGCGGCAATCCCCAGGCGGTCTACTACACCCTGGCCTGGGGCGCTCTAACCCTGGGCAGTGCTATTACCGCAGCCAACAAGTATGGCCTGATCCCCACCAACTTCATCACCGCCTACGGCATGCAAATAGGCTCCGCACTGGAGGCCATTCTGCTAAGCCTGGCACTGGCGGTACGTATTTACCGGGAACGCCAGGACAAGGTTCTGGCCCGGGAAGCCGAGTTGAGGGCACTGGAAGCCCGGCGTTCAGCCGAGCTGCGGCTGATGGACCAGGCCCTGCACCACCCACTGACAGGCCTCCCCAATCGCAGCAGCTTCGAAATGAAACTGAGTGAGCTCACCCACTCGAATGACCGCAAACGCTATGGCGTGGTGATTATTCACCTCAACAACCTGAACTCGGTGACCAAGACCCTGGGCCATCGCAACAGCGATCGCATCCTGGAGCTCGCGTCCAAGCATTACAATGCGGTGATTCGGGATGTACCGGGCGCCATTGCCATTGAGCAGAGCGACGTCCGAAACTTTTACGTGGCCAGCCTGGACCCGCAAACCTTTGCCTTCCTGGTTGATGCCAGCGAAGCCGAAGCTGCCACCCGGGCGGTGCTGCGAAGCATTGAGGAAGTCCGTTACCCGGTTGATTTCCTGGGTATGCAGGTGCCACTAGCGCCGCAACTCGGGGTGGCGATTTATCCCGAACACGGCACAGACGCCAACACTCTTATTCGGCGCGCGGTGATTGCCGAAGGCTCTGACCGTGCCCGGGACCGGGGGATTGCCTACTATAAGCCGTCCCGGGATTCCTACAGTGCAGAACGACTGACTCTGGTATCTGAGCTCCGACACGCCATCGACAACAACACGCTGGCGCTGTATCTACAACCCAAGTTGTCGCTCAAGTCCGGCCAGATCGTCGGATATGAAGCCCTGATCCGCTGGCCAGACCGCGAACAACCGGTCGCACCGGACCAGCTCATTGCCCTGGCGGAGCAAAGCGGGCTGATCAAGCCCCTGACCCGCTGGGTACTGCAGGAAGCCCTGCACATGCGCAGCCGGTTACTGGAGCTGGGCTTCGACGCAGGCATAGCGGTTAATATCTCGCCCAACAACCTCCGGGAGCCGGATTTCGCGGTATTCGTTCAGCGCCTGATGCAGAGCTTTCACTCCCATATGGGTGCCATTACCTTTGAGGTAACGGAAACCTCGATGATGCAAGACCCTGTGAACTCTCTGAAAGCACTCAATGCCCTGAACGCGGCAGGTATACCCCTGTCCATCGACGACTTCGGCTCCGGGTACTCTTCACTGTCGTACATCAAACAGCTGCCGGCCAGTGAGATCAAAATCGACCGGTCACTGATTACCGAACTGTCGCATCGGGAGGAAGACCGGGTGATCGTGCGGACCACCATCGATATGTGTCACAGCCTGGGCTACACGGTGGTTGCGGAGGGGGTTGAGGATGACGAAACGCTGCGCCTGCTGGAAGACATGGGCTGCGACCTGATTCAGGGGTACATTCTGACCAGGCCGCTGCCCTTTGACGGGATGATTGACTGGATGTCTGGTCAGCCCAGGCGCTCGCGAATCAGCGCTTCCTGAGTCGTTGACGCCACCAGCACGCCGTCCCGGGTAAAGAAGTTGCCCCGATTAAACCCCCGCGCACCGGACGCGCTGGGGCTGTCCTTGTCATACAGCAGCCAGTCGTCCATGCGAAAATCCCGGTGGAACCAGATAGCGTGGTCCAGGCTGGCCACCTGCATCCCCTTGCTCATAAACGTTCGGCCATGGGGGTTCAGCGACGTACCGAGAAAGGTGAAATCGGAGGCGTAGGTCAACAGGCACCGGTGCAACACCGGATCGTCCGGAAGGGGCCCAGCCGCCCGGAACCAGTTCTGCCGATGGGGCGGGCGTTTCTCTGGCTTGAACGGATTCATTGGATTGACCGGGCGGATTTCAATCGGACGATCCTTGGTCATCACATCCCGCAGTTTTTCCGGTAACTTTTCTGCGATCATCTTGCCCCAGTCCTGCTCGGAACGCAGTGACTCAGGTTCTGGTGCCTCAGGCATCTCCAACTGGTGATCCAGCCCCGGTTCGGTCACCTGGAACGACATGGAGCCGGTCAGAATTTCCTTGCCATCCTGGCGGGCAATCACACGACGCACCGAGAAGGTGCCGCCATCACGCACCCTCTGCACCTCATAATCAATCGGCATGCTGTGGTTGCCCGGGCGCAGAAAATAGGCATGCAACGAATGGCACAGCCGGTCCTCGACGGTGCGACTGGCTGCCATCAGGGCCTGCCCCAGCACCTGACCACCAAACACATGGGGGAATCCCAGGTCTTCGCTTTCACCCTGAAAATGATCATCACCGATGGGGGACAAGTCCAACAGCTCCACCAGCTTACGGGTTACCTCTAGCATGCCTGCTCCTGTGTTTTGTTAGCTCACGAACGGGTTTTCTACCCCAGACAGCAAAATTTCGCAACGACAACAACAAGGCAAGGAAGAATATCGGGGCCGGATGGCCCCGATGGCAGGCTGGTCAATCCTGGTGAAGAGGCGGCACTTCCCGCGCCAGCGCCTGTTTTTCAACGGCAAACCGTCCGGTCACCGCAAAACCGAGTGTTTCACCGGCAGGCGACTTGAACAACGCTTTCACGTCTGATGCTTCCTGTTCAATCTGCCAGTTCCCTTCGGCGCCGATCGGTGGCGGGCACACGGCTGTCGGGCAGCAAGGTGTCTTGACCATGATTGGCATGGTGCCATAGCGGACCTCGGTGCGTTCGCCCGTAAGGGTTTTCGCCAGAGCACGGGCGCAGGCCATCAACGGCAGTACATACAGCAGCACCTGGCCGTCCACTTCAGCGCAGTCGCCCAGGGCATAGACATCCTCTGCCGAGGTTTCCAGCGCACGGTTCACCTGTATGCCCCGCCCGGTGTCCAGCCCCGCGGCTTTCGCCAGCTCGGTTCGCGGCCGCAAACCAACCGCTGAAATCACCAGGTCGGCCTGCAGTGTTTCACCGTTACCCAGCGTCAGCCGGACGCCGTCTCCGTCCTCATCAACCCGCTCGACAACGGTTCCCAGGTGGAAACGAACCCCAAGCTCCGTCAGCTCATGGCGAACAGCCTCAGCGGCGGGCTCCGGCAACAGGCTGGGCATCACCGTGGCGTCCGGTGCAATCACGTCGACCTCATAACCACCATTGCGAAGATCGTTGGCAAACTCACAACCAATCAGCCCGGCCCCCATGATCGCTACCCGCTTACCGCCTTCCAGCGCTTTGCGGAATGCCCGGTAGTCCAGCAGGTCGTTAATGGAGTACACACGGTCCAGGCCATTACCAGCCAGACCAAGGCGGATCACGTCAGCCCCCCAGGCCAGCACCAGCTTGCTGTAACCTAGCCGTTCATCACCCAGGATCAACTCGTGCTTGCCGGTGTCTATACCGGTCACCGTGGTGTAGGTGCGTACTTCCACCCCAAGCTGCTCAGCCATGGCTTCGGTGTCGGCCTGGGCCAGCCCCTGGGCGTCTTTATCTTTGGTAAACCCGGTAGACAGCATCGGCTTGGAATAGCTGACGCCATCATCGGCGGTGACCATAACGATCGGGGTGTCTTTGTCCAGCTTGCGGAATTCGCGTACCAGCGAGTAGCCCGACAACCCGGTGCCTACAATCACAATCGGTGCCTGGTTGGTCATTCATCTGCTCCGTTTATCAGCCGATTTCGATCATCTCGAAGTCTTCTTTGCCAACGCCGCAATCCGGGCAAACCCAATCCTCGGGCACGTCTTCCCATTTTGTACCCGGCTCGATTCCATCTTCCGGCCAACCCTCGGCCTCATCGTAGATCAGGCCACAAACCACACACTGCCACTTCTTCATGCTATCTCTCCCATCAATGTTGGCGGAATATTATTGTCTGACAATGCAACAATCAAGCATCACTTTAAAGATTTGTCCGGACAGGCCAGACAACCGCAAAGGGCCATAATACTCGTACCATTGCCGATGACCAATGCCAGCACGGACGCTCATCCCGGTATATTTGTGCCAATAGCAGTAACTACAGATAGCTACCGGGCGCCACCCCCTCCCTTCAATGGCCCCACTTCGGTATAATCGCCGGTTTTACGACAGGATCCGACCGTTATGACCGATACCGTCGCCGACATGAACCAGGTCATGGCCGAAGCCGACTGCCTGGTGAATGAGCAGCAGGTGAGTGCCGCCATCGACACAATGGCCACTGCCATTACCGAGCGCCTTAAAGACAGCAACCCACTGCTGTTCTGTGTGATGAACGGCGGTCTTATACTGACCGGGCAACTGCTGCCCAGGCTTCTGTTCCCGGTCCAGGCGGAGTACCTGCACGCAACCCGCTACCGCCAGGAAACCACTGGCGGCATCCTGGAATGGAAGCTCCAGCCTGAGGCCGACATGAAAGGCCGCACGGTATTGATTGTCGACGATATCCTCGACGAGGGTACGACCCTCTGCGCCATTGCGGATTACTGCCTGGCTCATGGTGCCCAAGAAGTCCTGACCGCAGTTCTGGTCGACAAGGAGCACGATCGCAAGGCCCGCCCTGGCCTGAAAGCAGACTTCACCGGCCTGTATGTCGAAGACCGATTCCTGTTCGGTTATGGCATGGACTACAAGGGATACTGGCGCAACGCGCCCGGAATCTATGCCGTCAAAGGACTCTGACCACCGCAACGGGCCGATCATTCCCCCCACGCGCTGGTACCGTTCTCTTGCTGCCGCCGGGCTTCACAATCCGGCGGTGCACGGCCCGGCCCGGCACTGGCTCCAGGTGGAGGGCTCGTTTACCCGGGCGCTCCAACAACAGTGCCGTTACCGCTTTCACGTGGAAGTCTGCAACGAGGGCTTCGCCGTGCCAACACTTGAGGAAGCACGGCGCCTCGGCCTCGCGCCCCGGCAGCGGGCCTGGATCAGGGAAGTACGCCTGTGCGGCGATAGCCAACCCTGGGTTCTTGCCCGCACCGTCATTCCCCTGGCCTGCCTCGAAGGCAAGGGCCGACGCCTTCGCAACCTTGGCAACAAGCCTCTTGGTGCCTATCTCTTCAGCCGTCCTGAATGGCTGCGCGGCCCACTGGAAACCGGACTATGCCAGAACACCGATGACCAGCAACCACAATTGGCCCGGCGCTCCCTGTTTCACCGAGGCAACGAGGCCCTGATGGTGGGCGAGTACCTGCTGCCAACACTCTACCAACGGTAAACGCGGGTTTAACCGGCGCCGCCAGGCTGGCTATAATCAGCCACTGCCCACGCACCCGACCGATGGAAGATCCTTGCCATGCTGCAGAACGCCCTGCCAGAACACGTCCAGAGCCGTCTGGCCGACTACGCGAAGCTGCTGCGAATCGACCGACCTATTGGCAGCCTGCTGTTACTCTGGCCCACCTGGTGGGCTCTCTGGCTTGCCGCGGGCGGAATGCCGTCCCTGGCCAACATTGTGATCTTCACCCTGGGCGTGTTCTTCATGCGGGCGGCAGGCTGTGCCATTAACGACTTCGCTGACCGGGACTGGGACCGCCATGTCAAACGCACCAAAGACCGCCCCCTGACTACCGGTCGCATCCGGGCCTGGGAAGCCGTCGCCCTGTTTGCCGGCCTGTGCCTGGTGTCGTTCCTGATGGTCGTGCTGTTTACCAACTCGCTGACCCTGTACCTGTCGTTCGGTGGCGCTCTGCTGGCATTCATCTACCCGTTCATGAAACGCTATACCCACCTGCCCCAGCTGTTCCTGGGCGCCGCTTTCTCCTGGGCCATCCCCATGGCCTGGGCCGCAGAAGCCAACGAGCTGAGTCAGCTCACCTGGCTGCTGTTCACCGCCAACGTGCTCTGGACCGTCGCCTACGACACCCTCTACGCCATGGTTGACCGGGATGATGACGTCAAAGTAGGCATCAAATCGACCGCCATCCTGTTTGGTGAGGCCGACCGGGCCATTATCGGCGCCTTGCAGGCAATGGTGATTGTCATCCTGATCATGGTGGGCAACCAGGCCGAACTCGGCAGCTTCTACTACCTTGGCGTTGCCGCTATGGCCAGCCTGTTTGTCTACCACCAGTACCTGGCACGGGAACGCTCCCGGGACGGCTGCTTCAGGGCCTTTCTCAACAACAACTGGGCCGGCTTTGCGGTGTTCGCCGGCCTGGCCCTGGATTTGATGCTCTGACCATCCAGCCATGTCATATACTTGTAACAAAGACGCGTTGTAATGACCCAGCAACATTACTGGGGAGCCATTTTGCTCCCGGGGTCTGACACAGGTTAATGCTCATGACTGGAAAAACTGTCCTGATCGTCGATGACGAAGCACCTATCCGCGAGATGATCGCGGTCGCGCTCGAAATGGCGGATTATGACTACCTAGAGGCAGCGGATGCCCGCGAAGCGCATGCCCTGATCGTTGATAAACAGCCCGACCTGATTCTGCTGGACTGGATGCTGCCTGGCACCAGTGGCGTTGAGCTGGCTCGAAGGCTGAAAAAAGAAGAGGCCACGGCGGACATTCCGATCATTATGCTGACCGCCAAGGTTGAGGAAGACAACAAGATCCAGGGCCTTGAAGTGGGTGCCGACGATTACATCACCAAGCCTTTCAGCCCAAGGGAACTGGTGGCACGTCTGAAGGCCGTACTTCGCCGCGCAACGCCGGCCGGCGTCGACAGCCCTATTGAAGTGGAGGGCCTGACCCTGGACCCGGTCGGCCATCGGGTCACTTCCCCCGAGGGCGCACTGACCATGGGACCCACCGAATACCGGCTGTTGCAGTTTTTCATGACTCACCAGGAAAGGGTTTACACCCGCTCCCAATTACTGGACCAGGTCTGGGGCGGCAATGTGTATGTTGAGGAACGCACCGTTGACGTGCACATACGGCGCTTGCGCAAGGCGCTCGGCGACAAGTACGATCACCTGATTCAGACGGTACGGGGCACCGGTTACCGTTTCTCAACACGGGCCGCCTGATCCACACCGGCCGTCACGCATCAGCGCCGGACACACAACAAGGCAGACTTTGATGCAACACAACTGGTCAAGATATCTGCGTCTGATCATCGCCGGCCTTGCTGGCACCACCCTGGTGGGCTGGTATTTCGGCTACCCATTGTATGGCCTGCTTGCGGGACTGATGGCCTACCTCTGGTGGACACTGGGCCAGGCACGCCACCTCTACCAATGGCTGGCCAACCCCAGCGCCACCGGCGAGCCCCCAAAAAGTATCGGCCTGTGGGGTGACATCTTTGACAACCTGCACAAACTTCACCAGGGTCACCTGCTAACCCAGGACCGCCTGCGTGCCCGGATCAACCGGGTGCAGGAATCCACCAACGCCATGCGCGACGGGGTCATCATGACCGACGCCCGGGGCGCCATGGAGTGGTGGAATGGCTCAGCGGAATACCTCCTCGGTTTCAGGCGCAGCACCGACCAGGGGCAATACATCCACAACCTGATTCGCACACCGGCCTTCAAAGCCTACTTCGACGCTCGGGATTACCGGGAACCGCTGGAAATTCACTCTCCTGCCCGGCCCCACATCCACCTGCAGATACAGATCAGCCTGTTTGGCGATGACGACCGGCTGATCGTCGCCAAGGACGTCACCCGACTTTATCAACTGGAACAGATGCGCAGGGATTTTGTCGGCAACGTTTCCCATGAAATGCGCACCCCGCTGACCGTCATCAGCGGTTATCTGGAAACCCTGGTTGATCACGGTGACGAACTGCCCCCGAAGTGGCGACGGGCCATCAACACCATGGCGGCGCAGTCCTCACGAATGGAAGCCCTGATAACCGACTTGATCCTGCTGTCAAAGATTGAGACCGGAGAACACACCGGCGACGATGCCCTGACCGATGTCGAACATCTAATCAATCAAATCTGCCACGACGCCAGGGCGCTCAGTGGCGACAGAAATCACAAAATTCTGGTAGAGGTCACAGACCACCGGCTGTTACGGGGCGATGAGAGTCAGCTCAGAAGTGCCTTTTCAAACCTGATTTTCAATGCGGTGAAATACACCCCGGCCAACGGCAGCATTGAAGTCTCCTGGAGTGCCAACCGGGACGGCGCGCACCTGCGGGTAAAGGACACAGGTATCGGCATTGACCCGGTTCATATTCCCCGACTGACCGAGCGCTTTTACCGGGCAGACCCGAGCCGACACAAAGATACTGGCGGTACTGGCCTGGGGCTGGCCATCGTCAAGCATGTACTGATCAATCACGACGGCAATCTCGAAATTCGCAGTAAGGTTGGCGAAGGCAGCGAATTCATTTGTCATTTCCCCCGGGAACGTCTGGTGGAGCGGGTTCCGGAAACCAACGACAGCTGACTCGCCAGGCACCAGGATGCGCGAGCGACTACCTACCGGCGCGGAACCGCGCCACAAACCGTGACAGATCTTCCAGTTTTTTCGGGTCCTCATCGACAAACCGGATGGTGACGCTGACAAAGTCGGTATCCTGGCGTTTATCGACTGCCTGCAACTGGTGTACATAACCATTCAGCCGAGCCATCTGCCCGTCGCCAATATCAATATCCACCACCGCCTGATCCAGAATGCCGGGAAACTCCTGGTCCCGCTTGGCAATCACCCGAACTTCCGTCAAGTTGACATCTTTCACCACAGATTTCAGAGTGCTGTCGGAAAACCTGACCGAGGCCAGGCTCATGGGCCCGCGAGCAGCCGGTCTGGACGAGGCTTCTCGCCGCCCCCCCGCCAACAGCGGATTGTCCTGTTCCGCGGCAGCAGCGGCCGGTTCTTTTCGAGGCTCCGGAGCATCCCGCTTCTGGGTTAGCAGCGCCGCGGATTCCTTGAAGGCATCCGCCGGCCCCTCCATGGATTTGCCGCCTTTCTCCATAGCGTCTTTCAGGCGCCGCCCCATAACCTTGATAATTTTCTTGCTCAACCCCTCAGGACTGAATGGCTTGCCCAGGTACTCGGACACCCCTTCCTTGACCGCCTCAATCACATGGTCCTTATCGCCCCGGCTGGTAATCATGATGAATGGCACTTTCTCGTACTGAGGCTGCTGGCGCATCCACTGCAGCAGTTCCAGACCGGACATCTCGGGCATTTCCCAGTCACACAAAACCAGATCAAAATTGCTCCGGGACATCAGCGACTGGGCCCGGCGACCATTCTGGGCATCGGTAGTCTCGATCACCGGGAATCGCTGGCGTACGGTGCGTTTTACCAGATCCCTTACAAAACTGGCGTCGTCCACCACCAGCGCTTTCAGTGTTGCCATAAAACCATCCACTCCGGGCTTGCGTGCATCCGTAAACTATAGAACATCGCGGGCTCAGCGTGACCCACCCGCAACAAAAAGACGACAAACACGACAGATGCCATCAGGCATTAAAGAATTGTCACACACCTGGCCTTCAGGCAGTGTTTTCCCGGCTGGAAAACAGGCTAACATGGCGACATCGATCGCTTACCTTCGTCCCGAGAGGTTTACTGTGGCTCATCTGATTACACGGCCGAACATCCGCCGTACCCTGGCTTCCCTGTCGCTGTCGGCCCTGGCCTTTGGTGCTCAGGGCCAGAGCATACCGGTCATGACCGACGAGCAATTTGCCGAGTGCAAACAAACCCTCGAGGCCAGGGCTGTGGGTGCCGGCGTCAGCGAGGCTACCGCCCGGGACGTTCTGGCCAACGTTAACTATATTGAACGCGTGATTGAGCTCGACCGTCGGCAACCGGAGTTCACCACCACATTTGCCGATTACTTCAACCGCCGCGTGAATGAGTCCCGAATTACCAAAGGCCGGGAGTTACTCGAAACGCATCGGGATCTGCTCAACCGGGTTACCCGGGAAACCGGAGTTCCGGCGCCCTACCTGCTGGCGTTCTGGGGCCTTGAGACCAACTATGGCAGCTACTTCGGCAAGATGCCGGTGCCCAGCTCGCTGGCAACCCTGGCCTGCGACCAGCGCCGCAGCACTTTTTTTACCGAGCAGTTCGTTGCGGCCCTGAAAATCATTGACGAAGGGGCCATTCCCGCGGAACAGATGGAAGGCTCCTGGGCTGGCGCCATGGGCCACGTCCAGTTCATGCCCACCGTGTTCCTGCAACATGCGGTCGATGCCGATGGCGACGGCCGCCGGGACCTTTGGAACAGCCTGCCGGATGCCATGATGTCTGCGGGTAAGTTCCTCCAATCCATGGGCTGGGACGGCGAGTATCGCTGGGGCCGGGAGGTCCTTCTGCCAGCCAACTTTGACTTCAGCCTGTCCGATGGCCGCCGTTTGCCATTGGCTGAATGGCGTGGCATGGGCATCACAGACGCCTTTGGCAATGCCCTGGCGAACGAACCCATTGAGGCGGCACTGGTGGTGCCCAGCGGCCATCGGGGCCCGGCGTTCCTGGTTTACAGCAACTTCCGGGTCATCATGGGCTGGAACCGTTCGGAGTTCTATGCCGTTTCCGTTGGCCACCTGGCCGATCGAATTGCTGGCGCCGGCGGGCTTCAGAATCCACCGCCGGAAGATCAGCCCACCCTGTCCCGTGACCAGATCATCCAGCTTCAGGAGAGCCTCAACACCAAGGGCTTTGCGAGCGGCAACCCTGATGGCATCCTCGGTTCAAACACCCGTAAGGCCATTCGCGAGTTCCAGAAATCCCAGGGCCTGATTGCCGACGGCATGCCTTCGGAAGCCCTGCTCGAGACACTGAACGTGATCAGTGGAAGCTGACCCTTCCTGACCGTCAGCTATTTTTACACCTTGCCAGCCAGCCAGACAGCTAACCCCTAATTAACAAAGGGTTAGCTATCTGGCACGGATCTAGCTAATTGTTCCAACGATTCCCGAAGGTAACGGGAAAAACTGACTAGCTGGTAACAAGGTGAAGATCATGAACACATTGATGAAAGGACTCGTTGCAACTGCAGCCATGGGCTTTGCGGCGACAGCAGCAGCATTCCCGGTTGACCTGGAAAGCGTATCCGGTGCCTGGGGAAGCCCCACTGGCGGCAGCAATATCCAGGGCGTGGGAACTGATAATTTGCGCTGGGGAGAAGGTCTGGTTACCTGTTCCGGCAAACTTTGGTGGAAAGAATGTTCACAAGGGCCGCAAAGCGGGTATGGGTTTGAGGGTGCCAGCAACCTGCCTGAAACCATTACTTCCAGCGACCCGTTTGTTCTTGGCAGCTTCACCCACTTCAACAACCGGATTACCGGCGACAGCATCACTGCCGTAGATCTGGACGTTTATGCAACCTTCTCGACAACCCCGGACAACGGCACTGTCACTGGCCCCTATACGTTCCAGTTTTCCCATAACGAGACGCCAAATGTCTATTGTGGCCCACTGTCCTTTATCTTCGGTTGTTCAACCAAAGACGTTGATGACATTGTGCGCCTGGACAACATGATTGAGAGCTCAGAGTTCCAGTTCGGCTCCAGCATCTACTCGCTGACCCTGCTGGGCTTTGAGGGTGGCGTTGATGAGATTTATACCGCGGAAGGCAAGGCTACCTCGGTTAACCTGCTGGCAAAACTGAACGTTCGCTCCGTGCCAGAGCCCGGCACTCTGGCCCTACTAGGCCTTGGCCTGGCTGGTCTTGGTCTGGCCCGTCGCCGTAAAGTCTGATTCTCCCACACCGGCGGCCCGCCCGCCGGTGTCTTTCCTCCCAACCAGTGATCTGATTCCGGAATCAGCGCATAATATCTGGCATATCCCTCACGATATTGTCGCGGAGATTCATGGATTCCATTACCCAAGCCGCTCTCGGCGCTTCCATTGCCGGTGCGGTTGCCGGCAAAACACTCGGGCGCTCTGTTCTGCTCACCGGCGCACTGCTGGGCACCCTGCCTGACCTCGACGTGGTCATCGATTACGGCAGTGCCGTGGCCAATTTCACCCAACACCGGGGCTTCAGCCATTCCCTGTTTATCCTGATCCCGCTGTCGTTTCTGATTGCCTGGGGCTTGTGGCGCTGGAAACCCCAGCTTTCCTATCAACGGTGGCTGGCCTTGGTGGGCTTGATCCTCGTCACCCACCCCCTGCTGGATGCCTTTACCACCTATGGCACCCAACTGTTCTGGCCCCTGGGGGACCCGGTAGCCCTCCACAGCATTTTTATTATCGACCCTTTGTATACCCTGCCCCTACTGGCAGGCTGCCTGGCCTTCCTGATTCGCCCCCCGGCAACAAACGCCGTTACCGCGGGCCTGGTGCTGTCGACCCTGTACCTCGGCTGGACCCTGGTTGCCCAGCAGTGGATCACCGACAGGGTTCAGCCGGCGTTGGCGGAGGTTGGTATGAAGGAGGCGTCCTTGCTGGTTCAGCCGATGCCATTCAACACGATTTTATGGCGGGTAACCGCCATCACGGACGAACATAGGGTTGAAATAGTCACCGGGTTTCTTGATGGCAGCGATGAACTGACCCTGGAGCACTTCCCCCGCCGGCCCGAACTGGCGCAATCGGTTGCCTCCTTGCCGGAAGCCCGCCGTCTTGAATGGTTTACCCGAGGCTTTCTGGACTACCGGCTAGCCGGCAACCAGATCACCGCCACAGACATTCGCCTGGGCATTCCCGGCGCTCACCCGTTTACCTTCATTCTGGCGGAAAACTCCGAATCCGGCGTAACCCCCATCCCCAGCGGCCGGATGCCGCGGCCTTCGGTTAACCGAGACGCCCTGCCACTGCTCTGGTCAAGACTGACGGGGCGAACGCCGGTGCTCTGCCTGGCAACCTTGTCTGCGCCTCCGCAAGGGCACAGCTGCTGATGCGACTGGATCAGTTTGTCAGTAACAGCAGCGGGCTTTCCCGCAAGGACAGCAAGCGAGCGATTTCGGCCGGGCGGGTCCGGGTGGATGGGAAAATGACCAAGAGTGCCAACAGTCGGGTGCCGGAGCACGCAAAGGTGACATTGGACAACCAGGCGCTGACTCTGCCCGGGGGCCTGTACCTGATGATGAACAAACCGGCTGGCGTTATCAGTGCCACCAACGACAGCAGCCAGCCTACCGCTGTTGATCTTCTGCCCCCTGAACTGGCCCGACAGGTTCATATCGCTGGCCGGCTCGACAAAGACACCACCGGACTGCTACTACTGACCAGCGACGGCCAGTGGTCTCATCAGGTAACGTCACCACGCCGGGCTTGCCCGAAAACCTACCGGGTCACCCTGGCCGAACCGCTGGACGAACATGCCTGCCAGGCACTTGAGCAAGGTATCGAACTGAAGGGCGAGCAAAAACCGACGCTACCCGCCCAGGTGCTGCAACACTCGGCAACCGAGATCGAACTGACCATCCGGGAAGGCAAGTACCATCAGGTAAAGCGCATGCTGGCCGCGGTGGGCAACCACGTTGTGGCACTGCACCGACAGAGCATTGGCGATATCATTCTCGACCCGGCCCTGGTACCCGGACACTACCGCTCATTGACCGCGCAGGAAATCCAGTCCGTGGCAGAGCCCGATTAGTCAGTGGCAATACGCTCGAACTTCTGGGCTTCCAGGTTTTTTCGCACCGCGCCCGCCTCAAAGACTTCACCATTCATGGCGATATAGACACCCGGTGGCAGAAGCTGCGCCGCCGCCCAGGCAAAACCGATGTTGAAGATGGCATCGGTGCGGCGCATACGGGCGGGCTGCATCGCACCGGTCAGCACAATGGTGCGATCAGCCAACGGCTTCAGAACCTGGGCGGTTTGGGCCATGGTATCGGTACCATGGGTAATCAGGATTCTGGAGCAGTCCGAGGTACGAACAGCCTCCAGAATGGTCGCCCGGTCATCGTCAGTGAGCTCCAGGCTGTCCTTGCGCATCAGCTCGCGGATGATGTAGCCATCGTGGATATTGGACTCCCGGAGCAACTCCGGGAGCAGGCTCTCACCAATTTCAAACTTGCTGTTGGCATCAAAGTACACCTTGTCGATGGTGCCGCCGGTCGTCAGTATCTGGATCATCATCAGCTGAAACCTGTTATTGGTTGATACGCGCTGTCTGGCTTCCCTCGGTCGCCGCCCAGGCCGCGTTTTTCTCCTGCTCGTAGCGTTTTGCCGCAGCCGCCACCGACCCGGCGTCGCCACTCGCCAGCCAACGTTTGATTCGGCCGGCATCGCCCATCGGCGATCGGGTGCCCAACGAATCCAGCAGCACCGTAATCACCGGCTTGCTGTCCATTTCGGACACCATGATCAGGCAACGGCCAGCCTCCGTCAGGTAGCCCGTCTTGCTCAGCCCTACTCCCCAGCTTTGACGATGCACCAAGGCATTGGTGTTACCAAACGACAGGCTGTACCTGGGACCCCTGAATTCAGCACGGTAATAGCCAGTGGTCGAGTATTCGCCAATCAGCGGATACGCCAGTGCCGCATTGGCAAGACGTACCAGATCAGAGGCGCTGGAGACATTCTCGACAGACAGCCCGGTAGGATCAACAAACCGGGTGTTATCCATACCCAGTTCGGCAGCCTTGGCGTTCATCGCCGCGACAAAGCCATCGAAACCATCGGGATGGGATCTCGCCAGGGTGTAGGCGGCAAAATTCTCCGACGACATCAGGGCAATTCTCAGCACGTCACTCCGCTTCAATCGAGAGCCCACGCGAATACGGGTCCAGGCGTTTGCCGCTGCGGGCACGTGGCGCTCTTCGAAGGTCAGCCATTCATTCATGTCCTGGCCGGATTCCACAACCACCAGGGCGGTCATCAGCTTGGTGATTGACGCAATCGGAACCGGCCGATCGGCATTCTTGCCAAACAGCAGCGCGCCTTCTCCGGCAACCGCGGCGGCGGCATTGACCGATGCCAGTGCCGGCATTCCCTGACTCCCCGCCAGTACCGGGTTTGCCGACAACAACGTGACCGCCAGCAGCACCGGCATGATGAATAACCGCTTGATGAAAATCATACTGCGTTGCACTCCCGAACCTTATCCTGTCGCCTCGCCGAAACGCCTACTATACCAGCGCCAACCATCTGTTGCGCAGGTCTCATTTTAATCATGCGTTTTAAACAGCAAATGCAAAATACGATCAAATACATTAAAATTTGTTGAAATTCATATTGTTACAACGCGTTAACGGTTGTAATTTTAGGTAATCTTCAGCCGACCACGTTGCCAGGATGTTCACCGAATGGATTCCGAACCCGCAAACCAGACCAGCCGCCCCCCGCTGACCAGGCTGCCTTTTTTGCAATCACTGAATCGCTGGCTCCCCTTCCTCATCCTGTTTTTGGCCGCCGGCTACGGCCTAACCACTGCGCTCCTCAGTGCGCCTTCCGCCGCCCCCGACCAGACCCTGACGGCAACCATAGGCAGCGCTTCTCCAGTCAGGTTGCACCCGCAGTCCCACTACCTGCTCGCGCCACTGGCCGAGGTACTTGAGCAGCAACGCTGGCATTCCGGGAACTGGGAACCACTGTCAAAGGACCGTGCCGGCATCGGCTATCCGAGAATGCCCGCCACTTTCCGGATGACTCTGACAACCGAGGGACAGGAACCGGTCGACAGCCAACTGGTTGTACCGGCCCCCTATCTGGATCACCTCCAGCCGGCTCTGATTCATCCGGACGGTACCATCGAGACGCTCCCGGTGATGGGTGACCAATACCCGTTTGATAACCGCTATGTGGCCCTGCCCCAGTGGATCTGGCCCGTCACTCTTCAGCCCGGCGAAACCGTGTTGCTGATGGAGGTGAGGAACAGCGGCCCGGTGATGTTGCCGCTGTCTGTTGCAGGAGGCAATGAGGTCGTCAGCGAAGGTACCTTCAGCACCGCGTGGAAATCGTTTGTTACCGGATTGCTGGTGTTCGCCCTTTTGCTCAACCTGAGCATCGTCGCCAAGCTGAAACGCCCCGGGCTTGCCTGGCTCAGTGTGCTGATGATCGGCGTCATTTACAGCCAGCTGGTTATGGATGGCCTCGGGCTATGGTTATTCTGGCCGGGCATGCCAGAGCTCAACTCACTGCTCTCGGTCAGCCTGTCGCTGTGCCTGATCGCGCTGTGCGAATTCACCCCCCATTTCATGGTCATCCACCGCACGGGCCGCAGAATTCTCCGGGGCTTCAGCATGGCTGCCGGGCTGCATTTGCTGGCCGCCCCGTTACCACTGCCATTACTCGGACAAGACGTTTTTCTGATCATCAGCGCCGCCGGTGGCGCCTTCATCCTGGCCCTGGTCCTCAGCCAGCTTCGCAAACACGTTTACGCCCGCTATTACGCACTGTCGGTGCTTGCCATTGTCCTGGGTGCCGTCATTAGTTCCCTGAGGACCATCGGCTGGTTCCCGGTCACACCGCTGACCGACTCCGCCTTCTTTCTGGGGGCAGCCGCCGGATCGCTGATACTGACCAGCGGTGTTGGCCGTCTGCTGCTGGAAGAGCGTAAGCGTCGCCTGAGCTCAGACATTCGGGTGCAGGAGGAACAGAAACTGCGAGCCCGCATCGAGCGGGATTATGACCGGGTACTGAAAACCCATCGGGTTACCGGCAAACCGAACCGGCCGATGCTGGAAGAAGCCCTGGGCAACATCGACTGTCAGCAAACCCCCTACACGTTGTGCCTGATCCGCCTGGCGCGGTTCAACGAACTGGAGCAGGCCCTGGGCTACCGGACAGCCGAAGACCTGCTCAAACAATACCTGCGTCTATTGAACCGCTACCTCAAACGCACTCTCGGTGATCGGCTCATCATGATCAATGGCTACGGCATTGCCACACTCGACACCGTCAACCACGCCTTCGCCATGGATCGCGGCAGTGATCCGGCACAGGATCGCGAATTACTGGAAACCATCAGTCACTGGCTGTCAGAGAACTTCCGTGAGGGGCGGTTTTCGTTCTCCTGGGCGGCATCGATGGGGGTCGCCTATGCGCCTGAGCACGGTACCGATGCCGCCAGTGTGCTCTCCTCCGCCGGTTTTGCATCACTGGATGAAACCCGCCCGATGGCGATCTACGACCCGGCCATTGCCGACTGGCAGTACCAACAGCAAATCCTGATGCTGGATGTTGAAGATGCCCTGCGCTGCGGCGACATGTGGCTGGAATACCAGCCCAAGGTGAGCATTCGGGATGGCAAGGTGCGCTCAACCGAGGCGCTGATTCGCTGGCAACATCCGGAATTTGGCCGGATTCCCCCGGATCACTGGATTCCCCTGGCCGAACAGGTGGGTATCATTCATTCCGTGACCTTGTGGGTACTGGACCAGGCCTGCCAGGATTTTACAGCCTTGCAACAGCGTTACGGAGATAGCATCGGTGTTGCGGTTAACATCTCTGCCAAAGACGTTGCCCATCCATTGTTCCATGAGGAAGCCGGCGCCATCACCCGCCGGCACGGGGTCAGCCCCGACCAAGTCATTCTTGAGATTACCGAAACCGCCGCCATGGCCGACCCGGAAGTGGCCCGGCGCGCCATCCGCACCCTGAGCAGCATGGGGTTCCGCATTGCCCTTGACGACTTCGGTTCCGGGCACTCATCCCTGGGCAACCTGGCCAGCTTCCCGCTGGATGAACTGAAGATTGACCGCAGTTTCCTGCAAGACGTACTGCTTTACCCGGTCCGCCAGAAAATTCTGCGAGCAGCCCTGGAGTTAGGCGAGGCGTTGGACCTTGATGTGGTTGTTGAAGGGGTAGAGGATGAAGCCATCGCCCTGTGGCTGCAGCAGTTCCCCGGCCTGCACGGCCAGGGTTACTACTGGGCACGCCCTGAAAGGGTCAGAGCAGCGCTGGTCAGCCCCCGATAATCACTGAGCCGCTGCCGATCGTCACCCCGCCGCAGGATACAGCGCTACCAGTGATGGCAGCCGGCTTGCCATTGATCATTACCGAAGATGACCCTTCTGCGATCACTCTGGGGTGGCTGGAGTGCTTGGGCTTGGAATGGGGTGCCAGGGGGTCGCCCAGACGGGCAACCGGCTTGCCATCCACGAGTACATCGGGAGAACCGGCGAGAACCGGGGTGGGCGGGAAACCCTGATGGTCTGAACCAAGATCTCCCAACAGCACGATAGCTTTGCTCATTGTCTGATTCCTTTCAGGACAAGTTTGAAAGAAACATCCTATAACGTTTCTACCGATAACCCAACCCATCGCTCGTGGCTTTGTGACGCTTCCGAAAAGATGCAATTACGACTGACCTGAATCAAGGGCTCCCCGGGCCGGGCGTTTTACACTTCTTTCACACTCTCAAGCTCGAAAGCCATGGAGGCCGCACCATGCCATCGCCCAACGTACAAGCTCCATCGCCGGCTGCTGCATACAACAGTGCAGCCTACCAACGCTGGCAGCAGGGCTATGGTGTTATCCGCCACTCGGAAGACACCGAAGCCAGGGTTCAGGCCCTGGCCCGAAAACTGGTGGCGGATGGCCTGCAGCCCGATACCGATACCGTCTACCAGAAACTGGCGTACCTCGACCGGCTAACCAGCGCAGGGCTCTGGCTGGTGGTGCACATGACCTACTGCAACCGGGTGGACATTTCCGGGGCGCCTCTGGCTGCCCAGGATTTCAAGGCATCACCTGAAGGCCATACCGGTGGCGCCCTCAATATGGTGCCTGCCTACGCAGCTTATCTGGCCTTGAACAACCTGACCGGGCAAACCCGGAGCTGGCTGATGGGCCAGGGCCATTGCGTTGCCGCCGTCGACGCCCTCAACGTGTTGACGGGCAACCTGCATCCGGAACAGCGGGCGCGCTACCTGGCACCTGAAGGTTTGTCGCGGCTCGCCGCTGACTTCTACAGCTACCGCCAGAAGCCCGACGGTGCCATGGCCTCTCCCCTCGGCAGCCACGTCAATCCGCATACCGCCGGGGGCATCCTGGAGGGCGGCTACCTGGGCTTTGCCGAACTGCAGTACGCCCACATGCCGCTGCCGGGCGAATCGCTGGTGGCCTTCCTCTCGGACGGCGCCGCCGAGGAACAGAGAGGCAGCGACTGGATTCCGCGCTGGTGGCGGGCAGACGATTGCGGGCAAGTTCTGCCGATCATGATTGCCAATGGCCGAAGAATTGAACAGCGCACCGAGCTGGGCACCAGGGAAGGGCTGGAACGCTTCGCCGAGCTGCTTGAGGCACATGGATTTGAGCCGGTACGTTTCGATGGCAAAGACCCGGCGGCGTTTGTCTGCACCCTGCTTGATATGGAACGGACACTGGCGGCCCACGGCGACGCCGCCAGCCGGGGTGAAGCCAGCTACCCTGTCCGTATCCCCTACGGTATCGCCGAAACCACAAAGGGTTTCGGGTTCTACGGTGCCGGCCAGAATTCCGCCCACAACCTGCCCCTGCCGGGCAACCCACGGCTGGATACCCGGGCCCGGGACCTGTTCAACGAGCACATCCAGCCCCTGTGGGTACGTCCGGAAGAACTTGAATGGGCCGTCGCTGCGCTTAATGAGCACCGTCAGCAACAGCGCCCCCTTGAGCGGGATCACTCCCTGGCACTGCGCAACCCACGTGAACCCCAGGTTCCGGTATTGCCTTACAGCCAGGACAAGTCATCACCGATGACGGCAGTGGACGCCTTCTTCCGGGCACTGACCAAGAGCAATCCGGATCTTCGGCCCAGAGTAGGCAATCCGGATGAACTGGCAAGCAATCGGCTGACGGGTGTTCTCAAGGACCTCAGGCATCGGGTAAACGATCCGGAAAGCGATGACGAATCCATTCACGGCCATATCATCACTGCCCTCAACGAGGAAGCGGTGGTCTCTGCCTGTCTGGGGAACAAGGCAGGCCTGAATCTGGTCGCCAGTTATGAGGCCTTCTGCGTAAAAATGCTCGGTGCGGTGCGGCAGGAGCTGATCTTTGCCAGGCACCAGAAAGAGGTGGGCAGGCCCGCCCGCTGGCTTGGCTTCCCGATCATAGCCACCTCCCACACCTGGGAAAACGGCAAGAACGAGCAGTCCCATCAGGACACCACGTTCTGCGAGGCCATGCTGGGTGAAATGAGCGATGTATCCCGGGTGCTTTTCCCTGCTGACTACAACAGCGCCCTGGCGGTTCTGCCGTCGGTATTCACCGAGCGCGGAAGAATCAGCTGCATGGTTATCCCGAAGCGCGACCGGCCCTGTGTGTTCAATGCTAACGAGGCTGAACGCCTGGCCAGGCACGGCGCCCTGGTGGTCGACGAAGACACCTCCGCCGGTGAGGAGCCCCTGCTGCTGATTGCCAATGGTGCCTATCAACTATCAGAGGCCATTCGCGCCTGCGAACGTTTGCGGGAAACCGGAACGCCGTTCCGTCTGGTCTACTTACAGGAACCGGGCCGGTTCCGCCAGCCCCGGGATCCCCTCGAAGCGGCAGCCTGCCTGACCGAGTTCGAGCGGGAACGACTGTTCCCGCACCGGATGCAGCGGCGAGTGGCGCTAACCCACATGCGCCCGGAAGTATTCCGGGGACACCTGCACACTCTGTTCCCCCAGCCCGCCCATTCACGGGTATTGGGATACATCAACCGCGGCGGCACCCTGAACGAAGCCGGCATGCTGTTCGCCAACCAGTGTTCCTGGGGCCACGCTCTGGCGGCCTGTGCCGACGTTATGGACAAACCACCGGGCGAGTGGCTGTCCAGCGCAGAACTGGCAGCCGTGGAAGGTCGCGGAGATCCTTCGGTGATAACCCGGGGCTTGCCCTGAGCACCCCGGGGGGCGAGATCCCTGGCGCAAAATCCCACAAGAGGCGCTGATTTCCCATTTGATGCAGTGCAGAGTTTGGCATAATCAAGAAAATCTCGCCGGAGGGACCCCACATGAGCGAAGTTCCGACTCAGCCATCATCGGCAGGAGCACCAGGCCACACCACTGACTTGAATCGTCCCTGGCATAGCATCGGGTCTGAAGAGGCCCTGATCGCCCTTGAAACCGATCATCGCGGCCTTGCGGAGTCCGAGGCCAGCCAACGCCTTGCCAGTTATGGCTATAACCGGCTGCCTGCGGTCGATGGCCCTGGCCCACTCATTCGCTTCTTGCGTCAGTTTCACAACATTCTGATCTACATCCTGGTTCTGGCTGCGCTCGGCACAGCCTTGCTTGGGCACTGGGTGGATACCGGTGTCATTCTCGGTGTCGTTCTAATCAATGCCCTGGTCGGCTTCTTCCAGGAAGGCAAAGCCGAGCGCGCCCTCGGCGCCATTCGCAACATGTTATCACCGACCGCCCAGGTCATTCGTGACGGCAAGCGCCAGGAGGTTGCCGCCGAAATGCTTGTGCCTGGCGACATTGTCAGACTCAAGGCCGGCGATCGTGTACCGGCGGACATTCGACTGATCGAAAGTGCCGACCTGAGAATCGAAGAAGCAGCCCTGACCGGTGAATCCGAAGCGTCAGATAAAGAGGAAGCTGAACTGGAGGAAAAACTGCCCCTCGGGGATCGGGCGAATATGGCTTACTCCAGCACACTGGTCACCTTTGGCAATGGCTACGGCGTTGTGGTGGGCACCGGCCAGCAAACAGAGATTGGCCGCATAAGTGAGCTGATGGAGTCGGTAGAAGCTGTCACAACACCCTTACTGCGCCAGGTCGCCATCTTCGGACGATGGTTGAGTGCTGTGATCGTGATGGTATCAGCCCTGACGTTTGCTATCGGCTACTGGGTTCGCCAAACCGAGCTCGCAGAGATGTTTCTTGCGGCGGCCAGCCTGGCCGTTGCGGCCATTCCCGAGGGGATGCCAGCTATCCTCACCATCACGCTTGCCATTGGCGTGCAGGAAATGGCGCGCCGAAACGCGATCATCCGACGATTGCCCGCGGTCGAAACCCTAGGTGCCGTAACCACAATCTGCTCGGACAAAACCGGCACCCTGACCCGAAATGAGATGAAAGTCGAGACGGTAGAAATGGCTCACCGGAGCCTGACCGTCAGCGGTGTCGGTTACGAACCCGTCGGGGAGTTTGAGGAATCCGGCAAGCCGTTCGATCCAAACGACGACCCGGCCGTGATCCAGATGTTACGGGCAGGACTTCTTTGTAATGATGCCGAAATTGCAGAAAAGGCCGGCGATTGGATACTCAATGGAGAGCCGACAGAAGGCGCTCTGGTGGCAGTCGCGCGCAAGGCGGGGCTGAACCCTGACGACCTGAACCATCGTTGGCACCAACTGGATCGCATACCGTTTGCCTCCGAACATAAGTTCATGGCCACCCTGAACAGGGACGACGAACATGGAACCGGAAACTGGATCTTTCTCAAGGGCGCACCCGAACGAGTTCTGGAAAGATGCTCCACACAAATGGGCACAACTGAACCGGAGCCACTGGACAATGATTATTGGCATGATCGGATGCAGGCTATCACCGACGAAGGCCAGCGAGTTCTGGCGGTGGCCTGCCGAAAAGTGCCAGGCGACCTGACTCATCTGGAATGGCACGAAGTCGAGTCTGACCTTGTACTGTTGGGCTTGTACGGCATCATGGATCCCCCAAGGCAGGAGGCCATTGAGGCGGTGTCACAGTGTCAGGCAGCGGGAATCCGGGTCGTGATGATCACCGGCGACCACAGCGGCACCGCTCAGGCTATCGGCCGCCAACTCGGAATTGCCGGGGAGGAACCGGCAATGACGGGGCAGCAGCTTGAGGCCCTATCGGAGCAAGAACTGGTCGAAGCCGTTTCCCGGGTAACCATTTTTGCCCGCACCAGCCCGGAACACAAACTGCGGCTGGTCCGTGCGCTCCAGGCCCATGGAGACGTCGTGGCCATGACCGGTGATGGCGTAAACGACGCACCAGCGCTGAAACAGGCCGATGTCGGTGTAGCGATGGGCAAGAAAGGCACCGAAGCTGCCAAAGAGGCCTCCGAGATGGTGCTTGCCGATGACAACTTCGCCACCATCGCCCGCGCCGTGGAACAAGGCAGAACGGTTTACGACAATATTCGCAAAGCCATTCTTTACCTGTTGCCGACCAACGCGGGCCAGGGTCTGACCATTTTCATGGCGGTCCTGCTGGCGATGCCATTACCACTGACACCGGTTCAGGTACTCTGGGTCAATATGGTGACGGCTGTCACGCTGGCCATGGCTCTGGCCTTTGAACCCACCGAACCAGGCACCATGGCGCGCCCTCCCCGCAGTTCTCGCCAGGCCCTGATGTCCGGTGGGTTTCTATGGCGCATACCGTTTGTCGGGCTACTGCTGTGGGCGGGCACTTTCGGTCATTTCTACTGGCTCACCAGCCAGGGAGCGGATCTTGAACTGGCCCGCACGGCAGCCATCATGACACTTGTAGCCGGGCAGATTTTCTACCTCTTCAATGTGCGCCACCTGTATTCCTCGGTGCTCAACTGGCGCGGCCTGTTTGGCAGTCCTCCTATCTGGATCGCCATTGGCATTCTGGTGATTTTGCAAGCCGCCTTTGCCTATGCGCCGCCCTTACAGTTGCTGTTTGGCACCACGGGGCCCGGTGCAACGAACCTGTTACTGAGCCTGACGTTCGGGTTTTTTCTGCTCTTGGTGGTAGAGCTGGAGAAGTGGATTATCGCCCGCCTTTCCACGGGCGCGAGCGACAACCGTGATTGAACTGACCCGGGCAATGCCCGGGCCCATCGTGATATCACCCTGCAGATTGCTCCAGGCGGCGCCCCTCGGAACCAGGCAGTGTGCGCAGAGAAATCGTGGCCTGACTGAGGCTCTCATAGCTCCGGCTTTTCACGGTATCCAGAAAACGCCATTCTGAACGCGCCTCGGTCGGGGTAAACGTCACCAACATATAGCCTCTTTGGCTGATATTGAGGCTCTCCAGATCATCAACCAGTAACGCGATGCCCTGCTCAGCTTGCGGAATCATCTCTGCCGGCAGCCCCAGATACCCCTCAAGCCCAGGCGAGGTCACCGAGGCCGTGGCGAACTCCACGCCAATCTGTCGCCCTTCAATATCCCGGAGGTTGTTGGCCCACGCGTTGTGGGTGTCACCGGCCAGCACCACCAGGTTCCTGTCCAGCTGCCGGGCGGTGGCGAGAACCACTTCCCGTTCGTACTGGTAGCCGTCCCAGGCATCCAGGTTATAGGGTGCTGCCAGTTCAAGCCGTGCCAGTTCCTGCTCGGTAAGCGTGGGATCACCCTGCAGCGCCCGGGCTTTCAGCGTCGCCAGTTCGGCCAGTGATGCCGGCAGGTTTTCCAGATTCTGTGTCGCAATGGCCATCAGCAGCTCGGCGGGCAGGTTCATGCGCCCCATCAGCACCTGCTGGCCAAGGACTTGCCAGGTACCCGTCCCCTGCGCGAGTGCCGACTGCAACCACAAAAGCTGTTCGGCGCCCAGAAGGGTGCGGTTCGGATCTCCCACGGCCAACCGGAAAGCATCCACATCCAGGCCACCCTCCCCGAGGTAGTTCATGTAATCCAGCTGCTGGTCACGGCCAATAATGCGGGTATCCAGCATATGCAGATCAACCAGGTCGCCAAACCGGAAACTCCGATAGATGGTTTCGTTACTGCCCTGAATCACCGGGCGGATCGGCATCCACTCAAAGAAGGCCCGCAAGGCCGCCATTTTGCGTTCCCCGAAATCACCTTCGCCGAGCTCCGGATTGTGATTCTCTGCACCCTCGCGCCAGGTGTCGTTGGTGACCTCATGGTCATCCCATACCACGATGAACGGCATAACGCGGTGCAGTTCCTGAAGGTCATCGTCCTTACGATAAATGCCGTAGCGTTGGCGGTAATCCTGCAGAGTAATCAACTCCCGATTATTGGCCTCCGGGAAGGTGCGCCCCAATGCCTCGGCGTCAGCTGCTGCGTAGCTGTCGGCCTCACTGCTGTATTCGTAGATATAGTCTCCCAAATGAACCAGGGCATCCAGATCCTGTCGGGTGGCAATCTCCCGATACACATTGAAATAGCCCGCCGGATAGTTGGAGCACGAGACAACAGCCAGCTTCACTTGATCAATGCTGCCCTCGGGGAGGGTTCGGGTAGTACCAACAGGCGATGTGCTGTTGGCGGAGCGGAAACGGTAGAAGTAGCGCTGGCCATCGGATAAGCCCCGGGCATCCACCTTCACCGTGTAATCATGCTCCGCGCTGGCCTCGGCAGTGCCGGAGTGTACGATCTCATCAAACTCGGCATCCCGGGCAATTTCCCAGCCCACGTCTACGGAGGTACCCCGATCCGGCACCGCACGCGTCCAGAGTATGACGCTATCCTGCAACGGGTCGCCACTGGCGACACCATGGGTAAATTCAACACTGCGCTTATCGCTGCTGTCGAACACACAACCCGCCAATCCGGTTGAGACAGCTACTGCCCCCATCCCCAAGGCCGAGGCTTTCAGAAAATCCCTGCGTGTTAACCGTGCCATTCTGTTCCCCTTATTATTCATTCTGAGCTTGTCCTGTTGTTGGCAGCCGCACGACTTGCGACCGCAGATCAAACGCTAGACTGCTCAGATGAAAACCGCGTTGCCGGATTGCGACATCCCTGTGGCAAATGCCGACAACTGGGGAAAGGCAGGCACCAGGTCACAAAAAAAGGGAGCCGAGACTCCCCTTTGATAGCTGATGATTGGCAGGTTGTGGCTACCCGCTGACAAACACCGGGCCGACACCGAAGTTCCAGAGAATGACCGAGCCGACACGAGTAGAAACGAGAATCACCAGGGCAACGGTCAGCAGGGCCCCGCCGTACATGACCGCACGCTCTTTCTCGATCCCCATCACGATGGGCAGGCCGTCATACATCAGCCAGGCACCGTAACAGGCTGCCGCCAGAAACACGGCCGCGTTGAACCATGGCACCGGGTACAACAACGCAAAGCCAGCCAGGAACAGCGGAGTGCAGGAATAAGCCGCAAGGGCAATACCGTTGGAAGGTACGTGTTCCTCTTTGGCACCGTAGGTTTTTGCCATCCAGTTAATGGCGTAGCCCAGGGCAAAGACGCCCACCAGCATCGCAATGTATGTCAGGACGCTCAGCTGCAACGCACTGATTTCCGTTAGCTTGATCAATCGCTCGTTGCCGACGGACCAGCCAAAATGCGCGGTTGAGATGTAAGCACAGATCGGCGCGATGGCTGCCAGAATAACCACATAGGCAACATACAGCCGGGTTGGATGTTCGTGTTCTTTCTTTATGGATGCCCACTCTTGGTCCGGGTGGGTAAACAGACCAAACGCGTGTGACAGGAGCATAGACCACCCCCTCGTTATTGATGTTATTGGTATGGGTGGATACGGTGCCTGAACGAGTTCAGACTTATCACCGTTCCTGTTCTTAACTATAGTCAAGAACGGTCAGGTTGAAAGCAGCACCTGATGCCATTTTGTTCGCGAATCCGGTGCTCTCAGATCATTTGGTTCTGTAAGCAGTATTCATCGGGTATGTCTGAACACTCGTATGACAAGGAATCCGAAATCACACAAGGAGATGACTCAGATGCCTGGAATCAGAAAAACAACACACCTCACTGCGCTCGCCCTGGCCATTGCCGGCGCCAGTGCCAACGCGGAACTTCGCACCGAAACGGTCACCTATGAAGTGGATGGCCAGACCTTTAGCGGCTACATGGCCTGGGATGATGAGGACGAGGGCAAACGGCCCGGCGTTCTGGTGGTTCACGAATGGTGGGGCCATAATGCCTTCGCCCGTGAGCAGGCAGAAAAACTGGCCGCGGCAGGCTACACAGCCTTTGCCCTGGACATGTACGGTGACGGCAAGCTGGCTGAGCACCCGGATACCGCCCAGGAGTTCATGCAGGAAGCCACCAAAAACATGGATCAGGTGAAAGCCCGTTTCATGAAGGCCAAAGAGCTGCTGCAGAACCACGAAAGCGTGGATGCCGGCCGTATCGCCGCCCAGGGTTACTGTTTCGGCGGAGCCGTAGTATTGAACATGGCTCGGCTTGGCGTTGATCTGGCGGGGGTGGTCAGCTACCACGGGGCACTGGCCAGCCCGATTCAGGCAGAGGCCGGCAAGGTAAAAGCCAAAGTGCAGGTTTACACCGGTGGCGCCGACCCGATGGTGCCTTCAGAGCAGGTGGCAGGATTGGTTCGGGAGATGCAGAACGCCGAAGTGGACCTGACGCTGGTGAGTTTCCCCGGGGTTACCCACTCTTTCACCAACCCTGGCGCAGACAAGGTTGCCGAACAGTTCGGGATGCCCATCGCTTACGATGAAACGGCCGCTGCCCGGTCCTGGAACGGCACCATGCAATTCTACAGTGAGATTTTCGCTCGCTGACCCGGTCGGGCCGGGTTAACGGCCCGAAATGCCAACAAAAAAGGCAGCCGAGGCTGCCTTTTTCTTGGTTATTGCTGAATCCCGTGGGGATTACAGAGCAACAACGTTCTCCGCCTGAGGACCTTTCTGGCCCTGAGTTACGGTGAACTCGACCTGCTGGCCTTCGGCCAGGGTCTTGAAACCAGAGCCCTGAATGGCGCTGTAGTGAACAAATACGTCCGGGCCGCCTTCACGAGTGATAAAGCCAAAGCCTTTTGCTTCGTTGAAGAACTTAACAGTACCGGTAGTAGTAGACATACTTAAACTTCCTGAAATCAATCATATTATCTGCTGCCACACACCTTCATGGTATTGGTCAGCGTTTGACGGAAAAACTGAACTCGCGGAATCAAAAACAGGACGGTCACTACTAACTGCGGAGGTACGTCTTATTCATGAACTGCTTGGCTAATCTTTCCTACACGAACCACTCTACTCTGGAATTCCCGGCTTGCCAAGGGGCTTTTCAATAATTTATGTAGGTAGTCATACCCAGTTCCGGTGGCGCCCACGTACCGTTCAGCCCTTGATCAGACTGAAGGTATAAAAGCCCAGGGCAGTCATAAGAATAGACCCCACCACATGGGCGATAATGCCGGTGAGTGCCATGGCCCACTTGCCTTCCTGCAGCGCACCGAACATTTCCAGCGAGAAGGTCGAGAAGGTGGTCAGCGCACCACACAACCCGGTGATGGCAAACAAACGCCATTCCGGCGCCAGGGCGTTACTCTGGGTAAAAAAGCCAATCAACAAGCCAACCAGCCAGCCGCCACTGAGATTGGCCACCAGAGTGCCCCAGGGTACCGCGTGGTAACTGGCATTCAGCCATAAGCCGAGTGCCCAACGCAGGTTGGCGCCGATCACGGCGCCAACGCTGACTGCAACCACTGAGAGCCACATCTCATCCTGCTCCGTCAGGCCGGGTTGTGGTCAATCAGGGTGTCCTTGTTGCGGGCAAACTCATCAAACGGGAAATCGTCCACGGTGAGCATCTCCAGCACCACCTGCTCATACTGGCGCATGAAATCTGCTTCTTCCTTGGTGTAGATGCCCGCTTCCAGAGCCGCTTCAAAGCGCTCTTCCGGGTGCAATGCCGTCATCGGCAGTTCACCCTTGGCATAGGCCTTGGTGGCTTTGCGGTACAGCTGCTCGGCCTTGTCGTAATCCTTGAGCAGACCGTTGTAGCGGGCTACCGGATTTTCCACGGTGCCTTCGCCGTCGGTGGTCCAGGCACCCGCCATCAGCTTGTTGCGGATGGGCGTATCGGTAGAGATCGCCCGCGCCAGCTTGCGTGCCAGATCATCATGAGGCGCATCCCAACGACATCCCAGCGGCAAGGTTACCGCCCGCAGGGCCAGGGCCACCGGACGATTCGGCAGGTTCTGCAGGAACTCATCCAGGGCCTGTTCAGTACGGTGTAGCAAAAATGCCAGGCTGTACTGCATCAGTTCTTTCTCGCCTTCCACTGGCTGGGTCTCATGCCAGTTTTTCAGCACCATGGATGCCAGGTAGAGATTAGACAGCATGTCGCCGAGACGGGCGGAGATCAACTCACGCATTTTCAGCTCACCACCCAGGGTGGTCATGGCGGCATCGGCACACAGCCCGAAGGCGGAGCTGAACCGTGCCAGGGCCTGAGCATACTTGCGCGAAGCGCTGTCAAACGGCACATCGGCCTTGCCGACGCCCAGGGCCTGGGTGAACGCACGGGCGGCGTTACCAAAGATCAGGCCGGCATGGCCAAAGAACGCCTCATCGAACGCCTTGATGTCGTCATTATCCTTGGCTGCCAGCTCTTTCAGAACGTACGGATGGCAACGGATCGCACCCTGCCCGAAGATCATCAGGCTGCGGGTCATAATGTTGGCACCCTCAACGGTGATTGATACCGCCGCACCGCTGAAACCAATCCCCAGATAGTTACGGGGGCCGAGGGTAACCGTTTTACCACCGTGAACATCCATGGCGTCGGTCAGGATTTCACGCTGGAACTCGGTCAGGTGGTACTTGAGGATCGCCGACGGCACCGCCGGTTTTTCGCCCCGGTCGATCATGTTGGCGGTGTGGTTCACCGCCGACTGGGCAATGTAGGTTTTCGCAGCGATACGGGCCAGGGGCGCCTGCACACCTTCCATATCCGCCACCGGCGTATTGAACTGACGGCGAATGCGGCTGAAACCGCCAGCCGTGCCCACGGAGTACGCGGCCGCACCAGCCGCACCAGACGGCAGGGTGATACAACGGCCGACAGACAGACACTCAACCAGCATACGCCAGCCCTGGCCGGCCATTTCCTGGCCACCGATGATGTAATCCAGCGGGATAAACACGTCTTTGCCCTTGATCGGTCCGTTCATGAACGGAGTACCAATGGGGCAGTGGCGACGACCGATTTCCATGCCGTCGGTGTCCCGGGGAATCAGCGCACAGGTAATGCCATAGTCTTTGGTGTCACCCAGCAGACCGTCCGGGTCAAACATTCGGAACGCCAGACCCACCACGGTGGCCACCGGCGCCAGGGTAATCCAGCGTTTCTCGAAGTTCAGGCGGATGCCCAGCACTTCCTTGCCATCCACTTTCTGTTTGCAGACGATGCCGGTATCCGGCAGCGACGTTGCATCCGAGCCTGCCCGCGGGCCGGTGAGGCCAAAGCAAGGCACTTCACGGCCATCGGCAAGGCGCGGCAAATAGTAGTTTTTCTGTTCTTCGGTGCCGTATTTGACCAGCAACTCGCCGGGGCCGAGGGAATTGGGAACACCTACGGTCACCATCAGCATTTCGTTGGCAGCCAGCTTCTGCAGCACGGCGGTTTGGGCTTTCGCCGAAAACTCCAGGCCACCGTATTCCTTCGGAATGATCATGCCGAAGAACTTCTCTTTCTTGAGGAAGTCCCACAACTCTTTCGGCAGGTCAGCCCGTTCCACCGCCAGATCCCAGGCGTTGCACATGGAAATCGCCTGGGTACATTGATTATCAACGAATGCCTGTTCTTCGTCGCTCAACCCGGTATGACGGTTGATCAGCAGGTTGTGCCAGTCCGGGCGGCCGGTAAACAGCTCGCCGTCCCAGCCGACGGTGCCGGCTTCCAGCGCCACCTTTTCTGTTTCCGAGACCTTGGGCGCCACCTTCTTGAACATGGCGAACACCCGCGGGGTAAGCCAGTTGATCCGGAACTGCGGCAGCCCCGCCATCGCGGTAATGGCCGCACCGACAAATAACACCAGCGCGAGCCAGCCAGAGCCCGAGAAAAGGGCGATCACACCCACCACCGCCATAACACCAATAGCAGGCTTTGCACCGGATTCGCGGCGCAATACAAACAGCAGGCCGCCCAGTGCGATCAGAAACAGTATCAACGTCATCACAGGTTCTCTCTGTCTTCCGTGGATTGGAGTCTTTGGACAATAACCAAAGCCTTATAACACTTCGTTACGTTCAACTTACTCTATCAGATGCCATGTTGCCAGATAACGCCCGCAACTCAGCCAGTTAGTCCACTTCAGGAGGTAACAATCACCCGAATACCTTCCAGCGCAAGACTGGCGTGGCCCACCGCTTCCCGGGCAGCATCCAGCTGGTCGCGCAGATAATCGATTTCTTCACTGCGAATGGCCGGGTTTACCCGCTGTAATGCTTCCAGCCGGCGCACCTCGGGAACAAAGCCCGCCTCAACCTGCGCCAGGGCTTGCGCCTGCAGCCGTGCCAGATGCGGCTCTGCCAGTCGCTCAACGTGGTCCACCATGGTTTCCACCTCGGCCCGGATCTTTGGCACGATGGCCTGTGCCGTGCGCCGGCGAATGTTGGAGCACAGCTCATTCAGGCGATCATGAGGTAACGCGTTGGACAGGTCCCGGCCATTCACATCCACCACCAGGCGCAGCGGCGAAACCGGCAGATAGCGGGTCAACTGTAAGGACTCCGGCGCCGGGCAGTGTACGGCAAACAGGGCCTCCAGCAGCAGGGTGCCGGGCGGCAGTGCCTTCACGGACAGATTGGCCAGCGCCGCTTTGCCCAGGCCCGAGCTGGTGACAGAATCCATCACGCCGGTCACCATCGGGTGCTCCCAGCTCATGAACGCCATATCTTCCCGCTGCAGGGCCTGTTCACGCTCCCAGGTGACGGTCAGGCCGTCCTCCGGCAGCTCGGCAACATGGCCAGCCTGGTATTGTTCGCCAGGCTTGAGCACATCGGCATGCTCGCTGTGATCTTCTATATCCACACCCAGAATATCGAACGCCTGCACCATGTAATCACGGACCTGGGCCGAGCTTTCCTCCTGCTCGATACTGGCAATCAAGGCTTCGGCTTCATCCCGGCGGCAGGAGTTGAGCTCAATCAGGGCATCCCGGCCGTTGTGCAGCAGGGTTTTCAGCCGCGCAGTTTCCTCGGCACTGCTTGCCAGCATGGGTTCAAGGGCGGCGTCATCGCCGTCCAGGGCCTTCTGCCACTCGTCACCCACCTGGTCGTGAACCGCCACACCGACGGCACAACTCTCGGCAAAGGCGTTCAGCCCTTCCTGGAACCAGCGGTACTGTACTTCCTGGCTGGTGCCCTGCAGGTAGGGTATGTGAATCCGGATGGCCTCGGTCTGGCCGATGCGGTCCAGCCGGCCAATCCGCTGTTCCAGCAGGTCCGCGTTGGCGGGCAAATCAAACAGCACCAGGTGGTGGGCAAACTGGAAGTTACGGCCCTCACTGCCGATTTCCGAACAGATCAGCGCCTGGGCGCCCTGCTCGCTGTCGGCAAAATAGGCGGCGGCACGATCCCGCTCCAGCAGGCTCAGGTGCTCATGGAAGGCGGCACTGCGAATGCCGGCCCGCAACTGCAGGTAATGCTCAAGCGCCATGGCCGTATCAGCCCGGGCGCAGATCACCACCACTTTGGCCGGGCGCAGGCTGGCAAGTTTTTTCTCCAGCCAGGCCACTCGCGGATCGTCCGCCAGCCATTGCTCTTCCGGCGCCGTCTGTTCAGGCGCCAGGCCAACATCACCGTAGCGACAATCATCGTAAAGAGCAGGACACGGCAGGGGTTCCGGCAGCGGCTGGCGCTCCGGGAAGCCCTGAATCGCTGCCCGGGTGTTGCGGAACAGCACCCGGCCGGTGCCATGGCGGTCCAGCAACGCATCAATCACCGCCTGGTGGGCGCCATCTCGGGCCAGAAGTTCCTCCAGCTCATCACCCAACCAGCCAGCAAGGGCGATTTTATCTTCCGGATCAATTCGGTCCGGAGTTTCAAGCAGCCGGCGCACCACTTTGTTGATGACCTCGTATTGCTGTTCCTCCTCCCGGAACGCGTCCAGGGAGTGGAACCGTGCCGGGTCCAGCAAGCGCAAACGGGCGAAATGACTGGCCACACCCACCTGTTCCGGCGTAGCGGTCAGCAGCAACAGGCCTTTGCTGGCCTCAGACAGGCTTTCAACCAGCTGATATTCCGGGCTGGCCTGTTCCGGCGACCAGGCCAGGTGGTGGGCTTCGTCCACCACCATCAGGTCCCAACCCGCCGCCAGGGCATGGTCACGGGCCTGTTCGCTCTGCACCAGAAAATCGAGACTGCACAACACCAGCTGGTCCGCCTCGAACGGGTTGACGCTGTCGTCGTCGCCGAAGATGTGGTTTACCAGGGCGTCTACATCGTCTTCCTGGGCTTTGATGTCGTCGTAGCGGCTCTGGTCCACTATCGAGAAGCGCAGATTGAAGCGGCGCAGCATCTCCACCAGCCACTGGTGAATCAGTGAATCCGGCACCACAATCAGTGCCCTTCGGGCCCGGCCGGTGTGCAGCTGATAGTGCAGGATCAGGCCAGCCTCAATGGTTTTGCCCAAACCCACCTCATCGGCCAGTAACACTCTGGGGGCATGGCGGCGCGCCACTTCGTGGGCAATGTATAGCTGGTGAGGCAAATGCTGGGTACGGGCGCCAATCAACCCCTGGGCCGGCGAAGCTCTGAGCCGATCGAGATGCTGGAGCGTGGAGACCCGTAACCGGAAGGCACCGTTACGGTCAAACTGACCGGCGAACAGGCGCTGGTGCGGTGCCGAAAAATTGACCGAACCGGCCAGCTTTACCTCGGAGATCTGCTGGATATTTTCGCCATCATCGGCGTGGTACATCAGAACACCGTGGAGATCCTCAACGGCGCGAACAATGTAACGCTCGCCGTCGTAGGTCTCTATCTCCTCACCCAGCTGATAGACAATGCGCGACAAAGGCGCATTATCGATGGCGTAGGTGCGCTCTTCATCGGCCGCCGGAAACCCCAGGGTAACTCTGCGCCCCGAGATGTCGGTAACGATACCCAAACCCAAAGCGGTATCGCTGTGGCTCACCCAACGCTGACCGATGACAAATTCCGATGTTTCCAAGAAACCTCCGCAAGCAAATTACTGTTGATTCGATGTATTTTCCCGCACCCAGTAGGCGGTTGCTCCGCACACCGCAGCCGGCACCACCACCAGATTAAGCACCGGCACCATGGCCGCCAGGGCCACCGGCAAGCCGAAACCCAGTGCTGACAGCCGCTGGGCCGCAAGATCCCGGCGCAGACGGGCAAAACTGACTTTATGGTTGTCCGCCGGATAATCCACGTACTGCAACGCCATCATCCAGCTGTTGAACAGGAACCAGAGTAAGGCCGCCACCAGGTTGACGACCGGAATCAGGCCTATGATGAACAGGCCCAGGGCGCGGGGAAGGTAATAGGCGATCTTTTGGACCTCGCGCCAGAGAATTCGTGGGGTATCCTTCAGCAGCGCCGCCCAGCCTTCGTCCGGATTGACTTCCTGGCCGGTCAGATGCTTTTCGGTAAGTTCGGCCAGATAACCGTAGAACGGCGAGCCGATAAGATTGGCAACAATCACGAAACCGTAGGCCAGCATCAGCAGAATCACCACGCCGTAAAGTAACCAGAACAGCCAGTCCAGTGCCTGCAACCAGGCCCAATCCGGCAGCCAGGCCATGGCCCCGGCGATCAAGACCGAAAACAGCTCCGCCATGAAATAGAACATCAAACCAAACAGGAGGATGTTGATCACAAGGGGAATGATGACAAACAGGCGCAGGCCCGGCAGGCGGATCAGCCTGAAACCTTCACCCAGATAACCCAGTCCTCTGAAAAAGTTACCCTTGAGCATCGCTGATGATCCTCCGCTGCCATGACAAAAACGGGGCGCAAAGCATATCATGTCAGGATCGTTCCCACAGCCTGCAACCACACCCGGATGACTTGATGCTCCCATTTCAGCAAACCGTCTCTACCCTTCTGCGCATGCGCCGGCTCTGGCAGGCAGTCTTGCTGATCTCGGTGGCCGCCATCCTGTACCTGGCCACAACCAGCTCCAGCTACCCCATCCCTGCAGCCGCCAACGACAAGGTCAACCACATTATTGCGTTTATCGAATTGACCATTGTCACCCGGCTGGCCTGGCCTCGCTTGAGTGCGTTCTGGTACGCCCCTGCCCTGCTGGGCTTCGGCCTGGCGCTCGAAGCGGTCCAGGCCAACCTCCCCTATCGGGATTTTTCCATGGCCGATGTTCTGGCGGATGCCCTGGGCATCGCGATCGGCATGCTGCCGTGGCCGGGCATCCGCAATGCCGGTGAAGTGGATTTGAGAAATTCGCCCGACTCTGTGTGAGACATTTCCTACAAGCATGTAAGAACATGTAGCCGCGTAGCGTGCGCAGACGCGAGCGCTCACCCAGGAATTCAATATATCTTAATGATTTTTAACAAAAAATATTGATGACCGCAGTTTCGTGTTCAACAAATCGTGCACAGTTCACACGTCTGTAAAGGTGGGATTGGTATGATGTTCAACGTCAAGGATGACAGGGAAAAGGACGACGCACCGGACGCACCCCTGCATGGATTGTGGGGAGAGGCAAGGACACAGGGACGCCTCGCTTAAGGGATAACGAATTGGATGGCTGGCTCGGACGCCGGCACCAGGGAACGGACGCAAGGACTGGCAACAAGGCAGTTGCCCACCGCGCACGGAGGCGCCAACCTGTTCCGAATCTGAACTGCTCAGGATGGCGGTTCAGTACCTGCGAAGGGCAGCCCGAGGGTTGCCCTTTATTTTTTCCATCACGCCCCACTGCTTGCTGCTACAGCCTGCCCCGCGCAAGATAAATGCGCACCTTGTTGAACTCCTCGAATTCATTCAGATCCGGCCAGGTTCTAGCCTCAATCACTGCCTGCTTGTCATAGGCCGGATTGGCCAGATTCCTGATTCTGGAGTCTGCCAGCAACACCTGTTCAGCGGACGCGCGAAAGGCCTCCAGCAGCGGCCGGTTTTCCGGGTCGTACAGCACATCAGCCGCGGTGATCAGGTCCAAGTGCCCGGGCCGCTGCGCCCAGTCCGCACACAGCTCCACCTGCACGCCGTTCAACTCAGCGTTGGCTGCAGCAGCATCCAGCGCTGCCGGATCAATATCGCAGGCAATGGCTCTGGCCGCACCCGCCCGTGCAGCAGCCAACGCTACCACGCCGGAGCCGGAGCCAAAATCCAGCACGGTTTTGCCTGCCACCAGCGTCGGGTGGTCCAGAATCCACTGGGCCAACACCTGGCCACTGGCCCAGCAAAACGACCAATAGGCCGGCTCCGCCACCACGGCCTGGGCCTCGTCATGACTTAGTGGCCCCTCAAGCACAGACGGGTCAAACAGGTAGAGCGGTATCTCCGGGCAGCCGGCCGGCGCCGATTGGGCCACCCGGCCGCGACTAAGGGTTTTGCGCAGGTGCAGATTGAGTGTTTCCGGATTCATCACTGGTCCTTTCAGGCCGTTTCCGAGGCGGCATTGTACCCTTTGGCCGGGATATCAACAGTCCGGTATACTGCCGCCTCACTCTGAGTAACAGCGATTCATGGAAATGGCCAGCAGACCCGACACCGATGACTACCTCAACCTGTTCCTGAACGACATCCCGTTAATGGATGTGCGGGCACCGGTGGAGTTTGCCAAAGGCAGTTTTCCCTGTGCTGAAAATGCACCGCTAATGAACGATGAAGAACGGCACCGGGTGGGTATCTGCTACAAGGAGAAAGGTCAGGACGAAGCCATCAAACTGGGCCATCAACTGGTCTCAGGCGACATCAAGGCGCAGCGTATAGAAGCCTGGAACCGCTTCATCGCCAGACACCCCGAGGGATACCTTTTCTGCTTTCGTGGCGGGCTACGCTCACGGCTTACCCAGCAATGGATCAAAGACTCAGGCATTGACTACCCCCTGGTGAAGGGTGGCTACAAGGCGCTTCGGCGTTTCCTGATCGACAGCCTGGACCAACTGATTGCCAACGGTGATTACCGGATTCTCAGCGGCCGCACCGGCACTGGCAAAACCCGCGTCCTGCTTGACCTGCCCAATCCGGTCGACCTTGAAGGACTGGCCAACCACAGAGGCTCCAGTTTTGGCCGACAGGTTACGCCGCAACCTTCCCAGATAGACTTCGAGAACCGTGTGGCGGTTGCCATGCTGAAGGCGCATCACCTGACCGGCGGCTTGATCTACCTGGAAGATGAAAGCCGACTGATTGGCCGCTGCGCCCTGCCTGAGTCCCTGCGGGCACGAATGGCGGAATCGCCGTTGATGATTCTGGAACAACCCATGGAAGAGCGGGTTGCGATCATTCGCGCCGACTACGTAGAGGCCATGCTGCAGGACTACATTTCAAGAGACGGTGAAGAGGCCGGTTGGCTCAACTTCCGGGATTACCTGCTCAGCGCCCTGGACCGGATACGCAGGCGCCTGGGTGGTGAACGCTACCAGCAGCTCCGAGACCTGATGACCCAGGCCCTCGACCAGCAACAGGCGACCGGCACCCTGGACCGCCACCATGCCTGGATCGAAACCCTGCTCAACGACTACTACGACCCGATGTACGACTACCAGCTCAGCCAGAAACAGGGGCGGATTCTTGTACGCGGCAATCCGGAAACCATTCGCGACTACGCCAGAAACCACCACAAGCTCCTGAAATAAAGCGATTACAACATCTCCGCGCAATGCAGGTTTAATCCATTTGTGCTCTATACTGCGTAGAGTCAGATTCCCTTGCGGCAATCGATTGTCCAGGCAGTTACACCTCAAAAAACACTAACGAACAAGGAGCTCCCCTATGGAAGACCTCTTCAGTGCCGACGGGCAGGCTACCCAATGGATGGATCAGGCAGTCGCCCTGACCATGGCCTATGCCCCCAAGGTGTTGCTGGCCATCATAACCCTGATCGTGGGTATGTGGCTGATCAACCGTTTTGTTTCGGTTCTTGACAAGAAACTGGGCCAAAAAGACCCCACCCTGAACAAATTCCTGTGCGGCCTGATTGGCGCCGTGCTCAAGATCATGCTGCTGATTTCGGTCGCCTCCATGATCGGCATTGCCACCACGTCGTTCATCGCGGTTATCGGTGCCGCCGGCCTGGCCATCGGCCTGGCGCTGCAAGGCAGTCTCGCCAACTTTGCCGGTGGTGTACTGATCCTGATCTTCAAGCCCTTCAAGGTGGGCGACACCATTGAAGCCCAAGGCTACCTTGGCGCCGTGGCGGAAATCCAGATTCTCTACACCGTGGTAAACACCTTCGACAACCGCCGTATCGTCATCCCTAATGGCAGCCTGTCCAACGCAACGCTGGTTAACGTCAGCATCTATAACAAACGCCGCTGCGACATGACCTTCGGCATTCACTATGACGACGACATCGACAAGGCCAAAGCCATTCTTCAACGCCTGTTTGACGAAGATGAGCGCTCACTGAAAGACCCGGCACCGCGAATCTGTGTTGGCGCCCTCGGTGACAGCTCTGTCGACCTCATGTTCCGTGCCTGGGTTGCCACTGACGACCTCTGGCCATACTACTGGGACATGCAGGAGAAAGTGAAAAAGGCCTTTGACGCAGAAGGTATCACCATTCCGTTCCCTCAGCGCGATGTACACATGTACAAGGCCGAATGACGCGAACGGTTACACACAAATACAGATGGATACTCGCAAACAGCTCAACCTGGGCTAAGCTGACGGTAAGAAGGGGCGCCCGCCCCTCTTGCCATCGGGGCCAGGCCCGGGAAGGCGGATGGCTCCACAACACCGACCATGCTGTCAGGAGGTTGTGACTATGCCGGTGAAGCAGTTAACAGAGTTCCTGGACGAGGCAGGTGTGGAATACATGTGCCTCTCCCATCCCCCTGCCTTCACGGCCCAGCAGCTGGCCCACCACGTCAAGATCGCCGGCGACCGGGTTGTTAAAACCGTCATCATCGAACTCGATGGCAAAATGGCCATGCTGGTGATGCCTGCTACCTGGCGGGTGCGCTGGGATCGGCTCTCCCGGGTGCTGGACACCGATTTCGTGGATCTTGCCGACGAACAGGAATTCCAGGACCGGTTTCCCGAGTGCGAGGTGGGCGCCATGCCACCGTTCGGCAACCTGTTCGGCATGACGGTCTATTGCGCCGAAGTGCTGACGGAGCAGCCGGAACTGGCCTTCGCCGCCGGCACCCACACCGAATCCATTCACATGAAAACCGCAGACTTCCTGCAACTGGTTCACCCCATGGTGATCAACCAGGGCTTCACCCGACCAGGCGCCCAGAAACCGGCCTGGCTGACGAAAGGCCGTCAACGGCCGGAAACCACTGAGGAAAAGACCGTCTCCAGACTCGCGGGGTACTGAAACCCGGCGGATTGATCCCGGTCGCTTGTCTGGCCCGTGGCATCGCGTAAACTGATGCCATCAGACAGGAACCGGATATGAACCAAGCATTTGACATCATCATCGTTGGCGCCGGCATGGTCGGCGCCGCCCTTGCCAATGGCCTTGGCCAGCAGGGCATCAAGGTCGGCCTGATTGACAAGGCCGAGCCCTCGGACTTTGACGCGGATGCCAGCCCCGATATCCGGGTATCAGCGCTCAGTGCCGGCAGCGAGCGCTATCTGCAAAGCCTGGGCGCCTGGCCCCGCATTCAGGCCATGCGCGCCACGCCCTATCGCCGCCTGGCCGTGTGGGACGAGACCCCGCACCCACTCAGCCGCCTGCTGCCCGGCTCGTTGACCGAAGTGGAATTCAACGCAACCGATCTCGGCGCAGGCCATCTGGGCCATATCGTCGAAAACAGCATCACCCAGAACGCCCTGTGGCAAACCTTACAGGACGAACCCGACGTCACGCTGATTACCGGCCAGGGGCTCAAGGCACTGACACAGAATGCCGAGCGTGCAACGATAACCCTGGACGATGGTACAGAACTGAGCGCCCAACTGATTGTCGGGGCGGACGGCGCCATGTCCAGAGTGCGGGAACTGGCCGGCATTGGCGTGACCCGCGACCAGTACGAACAACAAGCCATGGTGATTTCGGTCCGCTACCTGGGCCAGCCCGAGGACATTACCTGGCAGGGCTTTTACCCCAGCGGCCCCAGAGCCTTCCTGCCGTTACACAGTGCAGGTAAGCAACACCCCGGCGAAACCTGGGGATCACTGGTGTGGTACGACAGCCCGGCAAGGCTCGCTGAGCTAAAGGCCATGGACAACGGCGCCCTCATGGCGGAAATTCACAGGGCTTTCCCGGCACGCCTGCCGCCGCTGACCCACATCGACGCCAAAGCCAGTTTCCCCATCGCCCGCCAGCACGCCAAGCACTATGTCCAGAACCGCGTGGTGCTGGCCGGCGACTCCGCCCACACCATCAACCCCCTGGCCGGCCAGGGGGTGAACCTGGGCTTTCAGGACGCCCAATGCCTGCAGGGCCTGCTGAAAGAAGCCCGACGCAGCAGCGATGACCTGGCCAGCCAGCACTGGCTGGCGCTATACGAACAGCAACGCCGGCCCGCCAACCGCCGCATGATGCTGGCCATGGACCTGTTCTACCATCTGTTCAGCAACGCCATCCCGCCGGTACACCTGGCCCGCAACCTGGGGCTTGGCGCTGCCCGCGCTTTGCCCTTCGCCCGCAACGGTGTAGCCCGCTACGCCATGGGCCTGGATGAAGAGCTGCCGGCCGTGGTCAGGCAGATCACTTCCCGGATTCCGGGTCTGAATCAGCTTTAACACCGAACAACAATCCCAAAGACAATCGAAAAGGAGCCACCATGTCAGAGACGATTTTCACCAAGATCATCAACCGGGAAATCCCCGCCGACATTCTCTACGAGGATGACCTTGCCCTGGCGTTCAGCGACATCAACCCTCAGGCGCCGGTGCATTTCCTGGTTATTCCGAAGAAGGCCATCGCCACGATCAACGACATTACCGAAGATGATCGAGAACTGGTGGGGCATCTGTATGTGGTGGCAGCGAAGATTGCCAAAGAGAAGGGATTTGCCGACGATGGCTATCGGGTTGTCATGAACTGCGGCGAAAATTCGGGGCAGACAGTGTTCCATATCCACCTGCACGTTCTTGCCGGCAAACCACTTGGCTGGCCGCCTTATACTGACAAAATGAAACAGGCCTGATTCTCTACCTTCTTTCTCCGGCACGCGGCTTAGGAGTGGGCAGCCGAGCCGGTAGTGCTGTTCGGGAGACGCTCAAGGCATCCATGCGCGCTTAGCTTTGGCCATCCATGGCCAAAGATACTCCCGAACAGCACTACCGGCCCGGCTGCACCCGGCCTGGTGCCAAGCCTTCCAGAGCATTGAGTCTGGGTTTGGGGAAACCAATGCCTTGGTCCGGCTGGCTGGTGTGCGGGTTGGCTTTACGGGACTATCTTTCGCCAGGGATGGCGAAAGCTAAGCGCCCACGGACGGCTTGAGCGTGTCCCGTAAAGCCAACCCGCATGCCAGCCCTCCACCAAAGCCCGCCCCCGCATGGGAACGGGATTGTGCAGATTTACCGGCCAACCACCTTCTCAGCCTCTTCCACGGGCGTATGGCGAACATCCTCGCCTTTGACCATGAAAATGACGTTCTCGGCAATGTTACAGGCGTGATCACCCACCCGCTCCAACGCACGAAGCACCCACATCACCGACATACACCGTGAAATATTGCGGGTATCTTCCATCATAAAGGTCAAGAGCGTACGGGCAGCAGCCTGATACTCCTCATCCACCCGCTTGTCTTCCTTCATCACCCGCAGCGCCTGCTCCGAATCCAACCGAGCAAACGCATCCAGCGCATCGTGCAGCATGCTCAACACATGGCTGGCAATATGGCGGATCTCGACATAGCCGCGGGGCGCCTGGCCTTCTTCGGACAGTTTGATAGCCATCTTGGCGATCTTCTTGGCCTCATCGCCAACCCGCTCCAGGTCCGCCACCATCTTGATCACCGCAATCACCAACCGCAAATCCCGAGCCGTGGGCTGGCGACGGGCGATGATCAACGTTGCCTCCTCGTCCAGGTCCACTTCCATTTGGTCGACCCTCTTGTCACCGGCACGCACGTCTTCGGCCTGGTGGCCGTCGCCATCTACCAGCGCCTGAACCGCACGCTCAACCTGGCTTTCCACCAGACCACCCATGTTAAGAAACTGGGTTTTCAGCTCGGTCAGCTCGTCATTGAACTTGTGGGAAATGTGATCCCCGTATACTTCGTCCTTTTTATTCGGCATATCTGATATCTCCAGTGTTCCCCGGTGCCCTTAACCAAAGCGGCCAGTAATGTAGGATTCCGTCAGCTCGTGCTCCGGCGAGGTGAATACCTTGTCAGTCTCGTTCACCTCCACCAGATGCCCCAGGTGGAAATACGCGGTGCGGTTGGAGACTCGTGCCGCTTGCTGCATGGAGTGCGTCACGATCACGATGGTGTAACTCTCCGACATCTCGGCAATCAGTTCTTCCACTTTCGCGGTGGCGATCGGGTCCAGGGCCGAGCATGGCTCGTCCATCAGGATCACTTCCGGACTAACAGCAATGGCACGGGCGATACACAGACGCTGCTGCTGGCCGCCGGACATACCGGTGGCCGTAGCATCCAGGCGATCTTTCACCTCATCCCAAAGACCGGCTTTGCGCAGGCTGTTTTCAACAATCTCATCAAGATCGGATTTACGGTTGGCAAGGCCATGAATTCGTGGGCCGTAGGCCACGTTGTCGTAGATCGACTTGGGGAACGGGTTCGGCTTCTGGAACACCATGCCCACCCGGGCTCTCAGCTCAACGACGTCCCGTTTCGGGTCATAGATATCGTGCTCGTCGATCATCAACTGACCTTTGACCCGGCAGATATCAATGCTGTCGTTCATCCGGTTCAGGCACCGCAGAAAGGTCGATTTGCCGCAGCCGGAAGGCCCGATAAAGGCAATGACTTCGTTACGGCCAATGTCCAGGCTGACGTTCTTTATAGCCCGATCCTGACCATAGAACACTTCTACATTACGCAGCTTGAACTTGGGATCATCAGACAGAGGACCCCCAACGGTCGTACCTTCTTCAATGACGGTTTCCGCTGGCCGCTCGTCTTTTACCGGGATAATAGTGTCTTCCGGCATATCCGCCCCACTCGTGATTGTCGGATTCATGGTATTCATTAGTACTCTCCTTACCACCGGCGCTCAAGGCGCTTGCGCAGCCAGATAGCCAATGCATTCATGCTGATCAGAAAGGTCAAAAGGACCATAATGCCTGCAGATGCCAGTTCAATGAATCCCTGCTCGGCACTGCTCGCCCAGAGATAGATCTGTACCGGCAATACGGTCGCAGCGCTGAAAAAACCATCCGGCACATCCACAATAAACGCCACCATACCAATCAATAGCAATGGAGCGGTTTCACCCAGAGCCTGAGCCATACCAATGATAGACCCTGTGAGCATGCCGGGCATCGCGAGTGGCAACACGTGATGCAAAACAACTTGCATTTTAGACGCACCGATCCCCTCTGCCGCTTCGCGAATTGACGGGGGAACGCTCTTAATTGCAGCGCGGCTGGATATGATAATGGTCGGCAAGGTCATCAGCGCCAACACCAGGCCACCAACCACGGGAACCGACCTGGGCATCCCGAAGGCATTGATAATGACCGCCAAACCGAGCAGGCCGAAAATAATTGACGGCACGGCGGCAAGGTTATTGATGTTTACCTCAATAAAGTCGGTGAATTTGTTTTGTGGGGCAAATTCCTCAAGATAGATTGCCGCCGCTACACCAACCGGGAAGGCAATCGCCAAGGTCACAATCAGTGTCAGCAAAGAACCCACTAGCGCACCCAAAATACCTGCATTGGACGGCTCTCGGGAATCCCCGCTGGTGAAGAATACGTTATTGAATTTGGTTTCAATGACGCCTTCCGCTACCAACTGATCTACCCACTGCTGCTGTTGCTCCGACAACCGGATACTGTATCTGGCGTTGTCTCTGTGCTTCACGTAGACCGACACTGCATCACTGGCCAGAAAGGTCAGGGTCTGGCTGGTGTTGAGCAACTCTGGCTGCGCTCGCAACAGGTCGCTGATGTCATTTCTCCCGTATGTACCCACGAGCCGGTGCAGTTGGCGAAGATCCCCAGATTCCGTAATCTCAGGCAGCTGTTTCCGTAAGGCGGCGATAATCGGAGCCGAAAAATCAGCCATTGCCCGCTGATTCGCATCGGTAGGATCGTCCAGGTACATGGAATCACCGTCCAGCATCACCTCCAGAGTGATGGTGGTCTTGATAAAACCGGTCCACCCCTTGCCGATGATGTCGGCGAACAGGATAACCAGAGCGCCCAGCGCAATCGAAATCGCGAGCACTCCATATGCCCGGAATCGCTTTTCTCTTCGGTAGCGTTTTTTAAGCGAGCGACGAACAATGTCCGCCTGAGAGCGTTGGTCAGTCATATTGTTCCCTATACTTGCGCACGATTTTCAGGGCGATCACGTTCAGCAACAGGGTCACTACAAACAGCAGCATACCCAGCGCGAAGGCGGACAGTGTTTTCGGACTGTCAAACTCCTGATCGCCTACCAGCAACGTGACGATCTGAACGGTTACGGTTGTCACGGTATCGAGCGGATTAAAGGTGAGGTTTGCAGCCAGGCCCGCCGCCATGACCACAATCATGGTTTCTCCGATCGCACGGGAAGCCGCCAACAGTATGCCGCCCATAATACCCGGCAGAGCTGCCGGAAAGATGACCTTTTTCATGGTTTCAGACTGAGTCGCACCCAGTGCGAGTGAACCGTCGCGCATAGTTTGCGGGACGGCATTGATCACATCGTCAGACAACGATGAGATAAACGGAATAATCATAATGCCCATGACCAGTCCAGCAGCCAGGGCACTTTGGGAGGAGGCCGTCAAACCAATCATTTCGGCAAACTCCCGAATGAAAGGAGCTACAGTCAGCGCGGCAAAAAAACCGTAAACAACGGTTGGGACACCCGCCAGCATTTCAAGTAACGGCTTCGCCACCGAACGAACCCGCTTGCTGGCATACTCTGACAGGTAGATTGCTGAAAGCAGGCCGGTTGGTACAGCCACCAGAAGCGCTATAGCTGAAATCAATAATGTACCGGTGAATAGGGGAACAACGCCAAAGGCGCCTTCAGCGCCCACCTGGTCTGCCCTCAATGCCATTTGCGGGCTCCAGCTGGTTCCAGTGATGAAGTCCCAGAACGGTATATGCTGGAAGAACCTGAAGGTCTCCATGATTACGGAAAAAACAATGCCCAACGTGGTCAGAATGGCAATTGCGGCACATACAAAGAAAATCCGCAGCAAGGTCTTCTCAACCTTTTCCCGCGCATTGACATGAGGGGCTACCCGAGTCCAGGCGAAACTGGCGCCGAGCACCGCAATCAGCAACACGAGTATCGTCATGAATGTTTTGCTTTGGGCGCGCAGCGACTCCAGAAGTTCGGCCGCCGCAACAACACCATCCGGAGCAAACTCGGGTGACAGCCTTCCGGATGCAATATTACTGATTTGCGATAACAGAAGACTTGCTCTTCCGGCGGAATCAGGTGCAAGCTCGGAAGGCAGAGAACTAATAACAATCGCCTGAATAACCTTAGCTTCGAAGCCAGCCCATGCCGCAAGCACCAGTAGTGCCGGAATGGCACACCATAAGGAGGCTCTTGCCGCGTAATAAAAGGGAAGCGATTTCAGGTTGCGAATGCCGCCGATAGGCTCCGCAACAGCCCGGGAACGCGAGTAGGCGAGCAAATAGGCCACCACGGCCAGCACCAACACCAAGGGCAACAAATTAGCAGTTTGCATAACGTTCTCTGCGTCGTGGCGTGAATAATGTCTGTTTCAGTCTGACATGCGAAACGCGAGCGCCTAGGCTCGCGTTTCTTTTACATCTCTGCAACTTATCTTGCTTAGAAATCAGCCGCAGTCATCGGAGTCAGTTCCTTGGCTCGCTTTGCTACTTCCATCCGGTCAGCGCGAGGCATCGGGATCAGACCAACGTCCACCATGTAACCGTTGTCGCCCCAAGCGCCTTCACTGGTAAACTCGGCGATGTATTCTTGGATACCAGGAACAACACCCACGTGCGCCTTCTTGACGTAAAAGAACAGTGACCGCGCTACCGGGTACTGATCGCTGCCGATGGTTTCCTGGGTCGGCTCTACACCGTCAACGGTAACGGCCTGAATAACGTTGCGATTCTCTGCAAGGAAGCTGTACCCAAAAATTCCATAAGTGCCAGTATCCCGGGACAGACGCTGAACAATCAGGTTATCGTTTTCACCGGCATCAATGAACGGGCCGTCTTCACGAATACTGCGACAGACCGCCCTGAAGTCATTTTTGCTCATGGCTTTGATGAACGGGTACTTCGAGCAGCCACCTTCCATGGCAATTTCAACGAAGGCATCACGAGTGCCGGAAGTGGGAGGCGGTCCCATCACCGAAATTGCCACATCTGGCAACTCAGAGCTGATATCACTCCACTTTTTGTAAGGGTTAGGAACCAGCTTTTCGGCGCCGCTGGGGTCAGGAACATCCTTCGCCAAAGCAAGGAAGACCTGCTCAAGGCTAAGATCAAGCTTTTCATTCTGCGCAGACTGGGCAATCACTATACCGTCGCTGCCGATACGCACCTCAACAATTTCCTCGACACCATTGGATTTGCAGAGGTCAAATTCACTCTTTTTAATCGGACGTGAGGAGTTGGTGATATCAGGATGCTGGGTGCCGATACCCTGGCAGAAAATGCTCAGGCCGCCACCAGAGCCGGTAGACTCCATGCGAGGGGTAGGAAAATCAGTGTTGCGACCAAAACGCTCGGCAACTACCGTAGCGAAAGGATACACCGTGGAGGAACCTACAATACTGATAGTATCGCGGGCCATGGCCGGGGTAGATACCGCCGCAATGCTGCCAGCCAGGGCAACAGAGGCAAGAGCTGCTTTCAGTTTCATCACGTTAAGTCTCCATTATCGGTGGACGTTGTGTATGGATCTGCTTTACCGATGAGTGCATCCTAAGGAGTGTCTGTGACAACTTTGTTACAGCATTTGAAATATAGACGTCATTGTTCAAATTTTCTTGCAGCACGCCGCCAGCCCGTTACCATGCAGGGAAAACAACTCATAAGTATCTACAGGCGACTCCCATGACTGCATACGATGACGACAAACCCAAACCCCGCGGGGAACTCACCCTGCAGGTGGTACCCCTGCCCTCAGACACCAATCCCAATGGCGATGTGTTCGCCGGATGGCTGGTCAAGCAGATGGACATAGCCGCCGCCACCATGGCCGGGCGTATTTCACAGGGCCGCAATGCCACCGTGGCCATGGACCGGATGGAATTTCTCTCACCCTTGCGGGTGGGCTCCCAGGTGGGCTGTTATTGCGAACTGGTGGATATCGGCCGCAGTTCCATGAAAATCAATGTAGAGGTGTGGACCCTCGACCGCACCTCGAAAAACCCGCGCAAGGTGACCGAAGGCCTGTTCGTGTACGTGGCCATAGATGAGCATGGTCGCATCCGGGAAGTACCGGACCAGAGCCACTGATGGCTCAGGGCCGGTATGCATCCCGGCCCTGGCTCCCTATAGGGACGACTGCCATCCGTGCAGCAGCCGGGCATAGTTCAATCGCTCCCAGGTGCCGGCGTCCGGCACATTATCCAGTGACAAGGCGCCACGGGCCTCCTGCAGGGATTGATAGCCTATGCTGGCCAGGCGCGTGGTGAGTTCACCCGCTAGCCGTTCAAAAGCGGCGGGCCCGTGTTGCAGAACCGTCGAAACCAGCTGTACCACCGTGGCACCAGAGAGGATCGCTTTTGCGGCATCGTCGCCAGTATGCACGCCGCCAGACGCTGCCATATCCAGGCCGGTGCGGTTATACAGCCTGGCCATGGCGTGCAGACGCAGTGGCAGCTCAGCACTGGTCGAAAGAACCACCTCGCGACTCAACGCCAGCTGTTCCAGGTCGATATCCGGCTGATAGAACCGATTGAAGAGCACCAGCCCCCTGGCCCCTGCCGCCTCAACGCCCGCTACAAACGCCGGCAATGCCGAGTAGAAAGGCGAGAGTTTAACGCTGACCGGCACCGACACCTGCTCTACGACCGAACGAATCACCGCCAGCTGGCGCTGTTCCAGGGTATCGGCGGTATCGCCGGCATCAGTGGCCAGGTCGTACAGGTTGAGCTCGATGGCATCGGCCCCGGCCTGCTCCAATTCCCTGGCGTGCTGAGTCCAGCCGCCGGGAGAAATGCCGTTGAGGGAGGCAATCACCGGCACCCCCAGCTCCGTTTTCAACTGTTGCAGCCGTTGCAGGTAACTGCCGGAGCCCATCTCGAAGATCTCGGATTCCGGGAAAAACGAGCGAGCCTCAGCATCCATATTGATTCGGGAATCGATAAACTTGTGCGCGGCCATCTGCTCCGCCACCAGCTGCTCCTCAAACAGCGAGTGCATCACCACCGCACCGGCGCCGGCCTGCACGCAGGCCTTGAGGGTATCCAGCTCATCGGTCAGCGGGCTGGCGCCCAGCACCAGGGGCGACTTCAACTCCAGGCCCAGCCAGCGGGTTATCAGGTCAGTCATGGCGCTCTCCATCCCCGGCGGTTTTTTCATTCACGGGATCATGGGGTTCAAAATGAATACCGGCCAGCTGCATATACAGCTCCCGCTGTTCTTTCGCGGCATCGCTGGCATTGGCCACCAGCAACTCGTAGCGCTGAGGGTCCCGCAGTTCCAGCATGCGGAAACGAGCCTCTTCCTGCATATAGGCTTTCATCGGCACCTTCTGGCGCACGGAATCCAGCTGCAATGGCGGCAGGCCTTCCTCAATCCGCCTTGGATCAAAGCGGTACAGTGGCCAGGCCCAGCTGTCCACCGCCCGCTTCTGCTGAGCCGGGGAGTGCACCAGGTCGTAGCCGTGGGCAATACAGGGGCTGTGGGCGATGATCAACGCCGGGCCGTCAAAGCTTTCGGCCTCCTGCAGGGCCTTGGTGGCCTGATTGCTGTGGGACTGAATGGCAATCTGGGCCACGTAAACATGGCCATAACTCATGGCCAGCAGCCCCAGGTCTTTCTTGCGGGTTTCCTTGCCCGCCGCCGCAAACTTGGCCACCGCCCCCATGGGCGTGGCCTTGGATTGCTGGCCACCGGTGTTGGAATAGACTTCGGTATCCAGTACCAGCAGCTTGATGTTCTGGCCCGAAGCCAGCGCATGGTCCAGCCCGCCGTAGCCGATGTCGTAGGCCCAGCCGTCGCCACCAATCACCCAGACGCTCTTGGGACAAAGTTCATCCGCCAAGTTATCCAGCTCCTGCGCTTCTGAGCCTTGTTGGCTTTCGAGCCAGTTACGCAGTTGGACGACGGCTGCGCGCCGGGCCGCCATGGCGCTCTCGTCGAGAGTGACACAGGGGCTGGTCAGGGCCTGGCAGAGTTCAACAGGGAGCGGCGCTTTCATATCTTCCAGCAACTGCCTGGCCCGGCCAGCCAGTTTGCCCAGGCCCATACGCATACCTAGGCCCAGCTCTGCGGCGTCCTCGAACAGCGAATTGTTCCAGGTGGGCCCCCGGCCATCGGCATTCACCGTGTAAGGGGTGGTCGGCAGGTTGCCGCCATAGATGGAGGAGCAGCCGGTGGCATTAGCAATCATCAGCCGGTCACCCAGCAACTGGGTGAGCAATCGGATGTAAGGGGTTTCACCGCAGCCGGCACAGGCCCCCGAATATTCGAACAGGGGGATCAAAAGCGGTAAGGATTTGAAGTCCCGGGGAATTCGGTCTCGGGGTACATCCGGCAGGTTTCGCAGGAAGGCCAGATTCGTGGCCTCATCATCCACATGTTCCCCAACGGGGCGCATGTTGATGGCCTTGCGCTTGGGCTGGGTGCGATCCTTCGCTGGGCAGACTTCCACGCACAAGCCGCAGCCAGTGCAGTCTTCCGGCGCCACCTGAACCCGGTAGTCCAGCCCTTCCAGCTCCGGCGTGTGGGTTTCCGGCACCGCAAGGAAGCTATCGGGAGCATCTTTAGCACTGTCCGGCTCGAATACCTTGCTGATAATGGCGGTATGCGGGCAAATCATGGTGCAGAAATTACACTGCACGCACAGGTCCGATTCCCAGATCGGAATCTCCTGGGCAATGGCGCGCTTCTCGTACTGGCTGGTGCCAGTGGGCCAGGTGCCATCCACCGGGAAGGCGCTGACCGGCAGTTTATCGCCCTGGCCATCCATCAGCAGCCGAGTAACTTTCTGCACGAAGTCCGGGGCATGCTCCGGCACTCTCGGGGGCCGGGTCCGGGTGGCGGTTACTGAACCGGGCACCGGCACTTCATGCAGGTTATCCAGGGCGGAATCCACCGCCTCCACATTGCGCCGCACCACCTCCGGCCCGCGCCGGCCCCAGGTATGGCGAATGGATTCCTTGATATGGGCAATGGCCTCGTCACGGGGCAGGATATCGGCCAGGGCAAAGAAGCACACCTGCATCACCGTGTTGATTCGCCGGTCCAGCCCGGCCTGTTCGGCCACGCTGGCGGCGTCGATCACGAACAATCTGGCTTTGCGCTCCACCAGCACCCGCTGGGCTTCCACCGACAATTGGTCCCAGGCCTGCTCTGCTGGCCAGGGCACATTCAAGAGCACCGTCGCCCCTGGCGCAGCGTGTTCCAGCACATCAAACTTCTCCAGAAACTGCGGCGCGTGCACCGCCACAAACTGGGCCTGACTAATCTGGTAACTGGAACGAATGGGATGCGGCCCGAAGCGCAGATGGGAGACGGTGGTGGCACCGGATTTCTTGGAATCGTAAACAAAGTGCCCCTGGGCGAACAGATCGGTGCCCTCGCCCAGAATCTTGATGCTGGCCTTGTTGCTGCTGACCGTGCCATCGGCACCAAGGCCAAAAAACAGCGCCCGCCGGGTTTCCGGCGATTCGATATCCAGCTCGCTGTCCACCTCCAGCGACAAATGGGTAACGTCATCCCGCACTCCCACGGTAAAGCGGGTTTTTGGTGCCGGCTCCTGCAGTTGCTCAAACACCGCGCAGACCATGGCCGGGGTGAACTCCCGGGAGGACAAGCCATAACGCCCGCCGATCACCCGGGGCAGATTGGGCCGATCGCCCCGGCTGAACGCTTCCATTAGCGCGCCACTGACTTCCAGCAGCAAGGGTTCACCCTGGGCGCCGGGTTCCTTGGTGCGGTCCAGCACGGCCAGATGTTGCACGGTATCCGGCAGCGCCTTCAGGAAGCGCTCGGTGGCGAACGGCCGGAACAGGCGCACTTTGAGCACACCCACTTTTTCACCTTTTGCCATCAGCCATTCCACGGTTTCATGGGCACATTCCGCCCCGGAACCCATCAGGATCAGCACCCGCTCGGCTTCCGGATGCCCAACGTAATCGAACAGCTTGTACCGCCGGCCGGTAATGTCGGCAAAGCGGGACATCACCGCTTCGAGATGATCCGGGAAGGCTTGATAAAACCGGTTGGCCGCTTCCCGGGACTGGAAAAAGGCGTCGGGATTCTGTGAGGTGCCTCGCAGCACCGGGTGGTCGGGCGTCATCCGGCGGTTACGATGTGCCCCGATGCCCTGATAAGGCACCAATGCTTTCAGTTCATCGTCGCTGAGCGGAACAATCTTGGCGATTTCATGGGAGGTACGAAAGCCGTCGAAAAAGTGCATCACCGGCACCCGGCTTTCCAGCGTAACTGCGTGACCAATCGCGGCCATGTCCTGGGCTTCCTGCACTGAACCCGAGGCCAGCAGGGCGAAGCCGGTACCCCGGGCACTCATGACATCGGAATGGTCACAGAAGATCGACAAGGCGTGAGTGGCCAGGCTGCGGGCGGCCACGTGCATGCAAAACGGCGTCAGCTCGCCAGCAATTTTATACAGGTTGGGCAACATCAGCAGCAGGCCCTGGGAGGCAGTGAACGTAGTCACCAGTGAGCCCGCCTGTAAGGCGCCGTGCATGGCGCCGGCCGCGCCGGCTTCGGACTGCATTTCCACCACACCCGGTACCTGGCCCCAAACGTTTGTTTTGCCCAGGGCCGCCCAGTCGTCGGCATGCTCCCCCATGACAGAGGCCGGAGTAATCGGATAGATGGCGATGGTTTCACTCAACCGATAGGCCACTGAGGCAACGGCTTCGTTGCCGTCGAGGGTGCGGAACTCCATGGATACCATCCTTGTTGAAACGGCGGGATAATATCCAGTCTAGGCAGGGCCTGTGAGGCCCGCAAGTTGGCGCCAGACCAACCTAACGGCCAGCAATCAGGTCATCCAGCAGGGCCTGGTAACGCCCCGCCAACCGAGACGCCCGCCAGGCATCAGGGGAAGTAGAAGCGGGTTTATCCACCATGATCTGTTCCAGGCAGTTAACCCCAGCCCTGGCTTCCTCTTCCGGGCTCGATTCATCACTCCGGTAACGGCAATGCTCGGGCACATACTCCCGGTACGCCAGCCGGTCCGGCACCAGGGCCACACAGCCCGACGCCATGGCTTCCAGCACCGCCAAGCCCTGGAAGTCGTGCAAAGCTGTGGACAAACCAACGTCTGCCTCGCGCAGCAACCGGTCGTACTCATCGCGACTGTCCATATAACCCCAGTGCTCGATGTAACCAGCAAATTGATGGTGGATCCGGTCAAATGCCTCCGGGTAACGGCGGAAGCCCTCACCCACCACACTCAAACGAAAGGGCATGGACCGGCCCGCCAGCGTCTGCAAAAACGTCAGCAAGCGATCCGGCCCCTTATCGTATTCCCAGCGATGGTTCCAGAGCAGGTGTGGGCACCGCCAGTTCAAGGCGCGCCCCTGGTCGACAAACAGGCGGTCTTCAATCGGCACCGGCAGCACCCGGGATTTCTCTGTTAAAGCCTGCACCACCCCCGGCGGCACCGCATCGGGCATTTTGTTCAGTAAGGCGTCAACGCCCCGCAAGAAACTGTCACGGTTCCAGGCGCTGTTGAACGCTACCGCGTCCGCCGCCAGCGCGCTGTATAGATTCACCATCTGCGGCTCCAGCCGACCCTGCTGCTGTTCGCTCACCGGAAAGGCAAACTGGTTTTCATGCATGTAGAGCAGGCACGGAGTGGTTGCCAGCTGGGGATGCAGACCCCGCAGGGTGGCCAGATCCACCATGGACGTGGCGACTATCAGGTCCCAGGGTTGTGACAGGCATGGCTCGGCCAGCCAGCTTACCGGGTTACCGCGAATGCGCCACTGGAAGAACCGGGGAGGAAGCGTCAGGGTCTGCCAGTGATAGTCGGGACACATCGCCACCAGCTGGTTCCGCCAGCGCTGGTGGCTGGCGGCGTCGTAGGCGGACAACAGAAGAATTCGCGGGGTCATGGCGATCCGTAACAGATGGGGCGGCTGAATCGGGCTATTGTATCAGGCTGGCGCCTTGCCTCGGCCCAGCGATAGCAATCCGAATACCGGCCCCGGCAGCAACAGCAGCGCCACCCACACCCCCCAGGGGCTCCAGAGCCCGCTGGTGATCCAGATAGCGGGCAGCGTCAGACCAAACCCGACGGCATTCATCACCGCCAGTGAGGAACCGACCGTTTCTTTCGGTGCGGTAGCCGCCGCCAGAGCCGAGAACTGGGGCGAATCCGCCACCACGGCAATGCCCCAGATCATCAGTAAAGCGATCAGCAGTATTGGCGACAGGCCGTGCAACCAGGGGTACAGCAGGCACAGCGCCCCGGAGACCATCAGCGCCCGCCGCGCCACCCACTCACTACCCCGGGTCCGACTAAGCCGGCCACCGCCAATGCAACCGGCCGCGCCGATACCGATCACCACGAACGATAGCCAGGGCACCAGCGCCTCACCCTGCCCCAGTCGGTTTAGTTCCCGGGCAATCAGTAACGGCACTAGGGTCCAGAACGCATAGAGCTCCCACATGTGGCCAAAGTAACCGCCGGCCACCGCCCGGAACCGGGGAATTCGCAGGGCTGCCAGGCCCTGAGTGATGGGCAGCCCGCCATTGGCTTTGGGCAGGTGCGGGCCATCACCGAGCAGGAACACCAGCAATCCACCCGCCAGCGCCAGAACCGACGCCGCCAGCAACGGCCACTCCCACGGCAGGCCCAGGGTTGCACCCCGCATTAAATGAGGCAGCGCAGTCCCCAGCGTGAGCATGCCCACCAACCACGCCAAAGCGGCGCCTGCGTGCTTGGGCGTCCAGGCAATGACCAACTTCATGCCCAGAGGGTAGATACCAGCCAGGCACAGGCCAGTGGCTAACCGCAACAGGCTATCCACCGGAAACACCCCCGCAACCAGGACAAAACCGGCATTGGCCAGGGCGCCCAGGACGCTGGAGACCAGAAAAATCCGACTGGCGCCAAAACGGTCGGCCAGCCCGGTAACCGCCAGGGTCAGCGTACCGACAATAAATCCGGCCTGAACCGACAGGGTAAGCCGCCCCAGATCCGATTCCGCCAGCCCCAGCTCACCAGCCAGGGATAACCAGACCCCATTGATACTGAACCAGAGGGACGTGCCAAACAGTTGTGCCAATACAATCACTGGCAGGGGATAACGTTGCAGTAGTCCGATCATCTTGTTGTCTTTATTGCGGGTGAAGCCCAAGCCTAGCCCCAAAACCGCTCGAGTACCCATGCTACTTTGGTGCCCGGTCAGGGTTCTATCAAACGATCCAGCCGCAGCCGCTCCCGCTCATCGAACAGCCGGCGACCACCCCAGCCCACCGCCATGACGGCTCCAAAACCGGTGCCGGCGGTAATGATCAGCATCACCAGAATCTGGTATTTCACCGCCACCGCCGGTGGGCTGCCCGCCAGAATCTGACCGGTCATCATGCCCGGCAGGCTGACAATCCCGGCAGCAGCCATGGCGTTGATGGACGGCATCATGCCACTGCGCATGGCGTCCCGGCGGATATCCTCCAACGCCTGCTGCCAGGTCTGGCCCAACATTAGCCGGTTCTCGATCACTGCCCGCTGGCGCCACACCGAGTCATTCAGGCGATCCAGGGCCAGGCTGACACCGGTCATGGTGTTGCCCAGCATCATTCCCAGCAACGGAATGGCGTACTGGGGCGCATACCAGGGGTCGGGGCCTATCACCACCGTCAGCGCAAGCACCGTCACCGTAAAAGAGGACACAAACATGGCCCCGGTACCGATGCCAAACGCCCACCAGCCACGCAGGCGCCGGCCCTGGCGCGCCACCACCTCCCGGCCAGCCACCAACAGCATGATCAGCGCCAGCAAGGCAATCCAGTAGAACGCCGAAGAGGCAAAGAGCGCTTCCAGTACCAGCCCGATCAGGGCCAGCTGGATAACCGTGCGGACAGTGGCAATCAACAGACTGCGGGACACACCCATCCGGGCCATATGACTGGTTAATGCCAACGCCAGGATGAGCAGCGCCGCCAGCCCCAGCTTCCACCAGGCCAGATCAATCACTTCCATGTTCGGGCTCCAGTGCCGTTCCGCGAATCCGATAGTGGGCATCCGCCACGCGGCGAATCTGGGCCGGGTCGTGGGCTACCCATAAAGTTGCAATCTGCTGGCGCTGAATCTCGTCCAGCAGCCAGTTTTCAATGTTGAGGGTGCTGTCGCCATCAAGATTCGCCGTCGGCTCATCCAGCAACAGCGCCTGTGGCTCAAGGGCCAATGCCCGCCACAATGCCAGCCGCTGCCGTTCACCGGATGACAGCCGGCTGACCGACCAGGCCATCACGTCCGCAGGGAACCCCAAAGCGGCAGGCAGCCGTTCGCCAGCCCCTTCGGGAAAGTGGGCACTCACCTCGTCAAACCACCACTGACTGTCCGCCGGCACCATCACCACCTGGCGTCGCCACTGATGGGCCGGCACCGCGCCCTGGCTGGTGCCATTCAGGGAAATCTCTCCACCGTGGGGTTCCAGGTCTGCCGCTGCCCGCAATAACCGACTTTTACCACTGCCGGATGGCCCGGACACACAGACTACCCGGCCAGCGGGTACCGCCAGTGACACCCCGGTAAGGGCACCAACGCTGACCTGATCCAGCAACAGGCCCGTCAAAACCGGCTCACCAGGGCAGTTCCTCACCGTTGCTGTGCCAGAACGAACCGGAGTTCTCCAGGTTCAGGTTGGCAATGCGCTCGGCCAGCCCTTTGGCGGACTCTTCCGGAGTGATCAAACCACCAAAATTCACCATTCGGGTCTTCACATAACCGGGATGTAACTGAGCCACCGCAATGCCCCGCGGTTTCAGGTCCACGGCCAGTGATTTGCCAAAAGCGTTGAGGGCCGCCTTGGAGGCACGATAGCCGTAGCGGCCGCCGGAGTCGTTGTCGGCAATGGAACCCATGCGGCTGGTGATGTTGGCGATCTTGCCGCCTTCACGGATTTGCGGCACCAGGGCTTCGGTGACCCGCAGGGGTGCGTAGGCGTTGATTTCCATCTGAGTGCGGATGGAATCGAAATCGATACTGCCCAGCTGTTCATCCTGCAACAGCCCGGCGTTGTTGATCAGCAGGCTGATGGACTTGTCAGCAAGGCCGGTTTTGAGTGCGTCAATACCGGCATCGGTGGTGACATCCACCCCGTCAATCACCTGATTCGCAACCGTAGCCAGGTCGTCCGAGGACTGCCGGCATACGCCGATCACCTCACAGCCCTCCCGCGCGTAATGCCGGGCCAGTTCCAGGCCAATGCCACGGTTGGCACCGGTAATCACAACCACTTGGGGTTCAGACATAACACCTCCCTTTTACACGGTTTGTTCAGCCCTATTGGCAGGGTCTGCCGAATCTGTAATGGTTACACCATTGCACACCATCTTGCCAGTAACCCACCGCAGAGTATCGGCGCCCATGAACATTCGAACCCTCACCGCTGTCACACTCACCCTGGCGCTGGCCTCATCACCGGCAGCGGCAGACATCGGTTTGTCACCGTTTGCCGGTTATCGCATGGGTGGCTCGGTGGATATCGAGACGGCCGGCGCCAGCACCGATGACCAGATCCGCTTTCGCGATTCCGTCAGCCATGGGCTGGTGGTCAACTTTGACCTGCCGGAAGCCGGCAAACAGGGCGAGCTCTACTTTGGCCGACAAAGCACCTCGGCCAGGCTGGACAACGGGTTATTCGCACCGGGCACCCGGTCCATCGACCTGACCATCTACCAGCTGCAGTTTGGCGGGCTCTACTTTCCGGGCGGTAAAACCTATGGCGGGTTTGTCTCCGGCGTGCTGGGCGTTACCCGGCTAGAGCCGGACGATTCCAGTTACGACACCCACCACCGAGCCGCCCTGTCGCTCGGCGGCGGCTACCAGTTTTTCCTGAGTGAACAATTGCGCCTGCGACTGGACCTGCGGGGTGTCTACACCGCCCTGGATTCCGGTGGCTCGGTGTTCTGCTCCGGGGGATGTGAGCTCAAGTTCCGCAGCAGCGGATACCTTCAGGTAGAAGCCAGTGCTGGGCTGGTGGTGCGCTTTTAGCACCCACTCAGGCCATCACCTGTCGCCGCTCAGGCAGCAGCATTGATAGCGAAGCCGCCATAGCAACCAGCCCCGCCGAAATCCACAAACAGGCCTCCAACCCATACGCCTGATACACCCAACCGGACAGGATGGTACCCAACAACCGGCCGGCAGCGTTGGACATGTAATAGAACCCCACATCCAGTGAGACGCCATCGCCCCGGGCGTAGCTGACGATCAGGTAACTGTGCAGGGAGGAGTTGATGGCAAACAGCACGCCGAACAGCAACAGGCCCCCGACAATGACCACCTGTGGCGACCAGCCCGCCATCAGGCCACCGGCAATAGCTGCCGGAATAAGCGCCAGAAACGCCGCCCAGAGTACCGCCGGTTTCTTGCCTTCCATATTGCCGGTAATCCTGGGGGCTATGGTCTGGATAAAGCCATAGCCGATGATCCAGCTGGCCATAAAGCCGCCCACTTTCCAGTGGTCCCAGCCAAATACGGTGTGCAGGTACACCGGCAACGCCACCACAAACCACACATCCCGGGCGCCGAACAGGAACATTCGTGCGGCAGACAGCACGTTAATCGCCCGGCTCTTGGACAGAATATCGGTGAACTTGGGCTTGGCCTTGCTCTTGCCCAGCTCCTGTTTAAGCAGGAACAGGCTGGCCAGCCATACCAGCCCCAGAGCCACCGCCATGATCACCACGGCACCTGTAAAGCCGGCCGCCATTAGCAGCACGCCACCCAGGAAGAAACCTACCCCTTTAAGGGTGTTCTTGGAGCCGGTGAGAATGGCCACCCACTTGTACAGGGTGCCCTGTTGCTCATCCGGCACCAGCAACTTGATGCCACTCTTGGCGGACATTTTGTTCAGGTCTTTGGCAATGCCGGACAACGCCTGTGCCGCCATCACCCAGGGCACGGTCAGCATGGCCGCCGGCACCGCCAGCATGGCCAGGGCCACAATCTGCAGGAACAGCCCGATGTTCATGGTGCGGTTCAGGCCCATACGGGCCCCCAGATAACCGCCCACCAGGTTGGTTACCACCCCGAAGAACTCGTAGAAGATGAACAGCAGGGCAATTTCCAGGGGTGAGTAACCCAGCTGGTGGAAATGCAGTACCACCAGCATCCGCAGGGCTCCATCCGTGAGGGTGAAGGCCCAGTAGTTGCCGGTGATGACCAGGTACTGGCGAATGGCGGCATTCATATCAGGCCAGGCCCACCTTGCGCGCCAGCTCGGCGGTACGGTTGGCATAACCCCACTCGTTGTCGTACCAGGCGTAGATCTTTACCTGGGTGCCGTTGATAACCAACGTGGACAGCGCATCAACGATGGATGAACGGGGATCGGTTTTGTAATCGATGGACACCAATGGACGCTCTTCATAGCCCAGGATGTCTTTCAGCTCGCCCTCGGCGGCTTCTTTCAGCAGCCTGTTAACCGTCTCCACGTCTGTGGGCTTTTCCACTTCGAAAACACAGTCGGTCAGTGATGCGTTGGTGAGCGGAATCCGCACCGCGTGGCCGTCCAGCCGGCCCTTGAGCTCCGGAAAGATCTCGATAATCGCGGTGGCGGAACCGGTACTGGTGGGAATCAGTGAACTGCCACAGGCCCGGGCCCGGCGCAGATCCTTGTGGGGCGCATCGATGATGGTCTGGGTGTTGGTCAGGCTGTGAATGGTGGTGATGGAACCGTGCTTGATGCCCAGTTTCTCATGGATCACTTTGACCACCGGGGCCAGGCAGTTGGTGGTGCAAGAGGCCGCGGTGATAATCCGATCGGTGGCCGGGTCGAAGATGTGTTCGTTCACCCCCATCACAATGTTCTTGGCGCCCGCTTCCTTTACCGGCGCGGTGACGACCACCCGCTTCACCCCCTGGTCCAGGTAGGCCTGCAAAACCTCGACTTTCTTGTTCACGCCGCTGGCTTCAATCACCAGATCACAGCCCGACCAGTCGGTGTCCGAAATGGCCCGGTTTCGGGTAACGCGCAGGCGCTGTCCTTCAATCACCATCTCGTCGCCATCGGCACTGGCTTCATGGCTCCAGCGGCCGTGGACACTGTCGAAATTCAGCAGGTGCGCGAGGCTTGCCGCGTCTGCTCCCGGGTCATTGATGGCAACGAACTCCAGTTCCGGCCAGCCCCAGGCAGCCCGCAGCGCCAGCCGGCCAATGCGTCCAAATCCGTTGATACCTACTTTGATCTTGCTCATCGTGATCTCCTTGCGACCTTCGCAATCCGTAAACTTATTAAGTGATCAGGGGCACTGTACAACCGGGCGATCCGCCATGGCCTGCAATTGCGCCAGGGGGCGCTCGATCAACGCCCCGTTACTCAGAGCGGTCTCATCCAGAACCCTCGCCACCCAGGCCGGTAGCCGGGGGTTAAGGTAATAATAGACCCATTGGCCACGACGCTCGGTTTCCAGAAGCCCGGCATCCCGCAGGCTCGCCAGGTGGCGGCTGACTTTTGGTTGCGACACCTCGAAGGCTTCGGTCAGCTCACATACGCACAGTTTTTCCTGATCCTTGATCAGTAACAGCGCGGCCAGGCGCAGGTCGTCGGCCATGGCCTTGAAGATCGCAACCGGGCTGTAGTCGGCGGGTTTCAGGCCGGTTTCTTTCTGGTGCACCAGGGTAAACAGGCCAAGGCGCTCCTTCAGTTCTTTCAACGTCAGGGCAAAGGTGGCGTGGCGATTGGTCTCTGCCGGGTCCGGAAAGTCCCAGGCAATCTGCTGGGCACCCTGGCACGCGGCGGTGCATTCCCGGGCAGCTTTTTCACACAGGGTGATCACGTAGTCCCAGTACTGGCCCTTCAGCTCAGCCAGCTGTTTGCTAAACAGCCCTTCGGTGGCAATACCGGCCTCGGACAATACCTGCAGCGCCAGCGGATGCGGCTCTGTGGGCTGGGTGCCGGCGCTGGCCACTTCAAACTGGTCTCCAGCCATGTGCCGCAGCAAGGCCTCTGCCATGATGGAACGGGCACTGTTTGCGGTACAAATAAACAGAACTCGGCGCTTCATATCCACATCCCCAAATATACGTTTTTACGAATATCTAATTTTATGCATAATAGTGTGACAAGATGATGTCGTAAAGGACGAAAACGGAATCATGAAACTCCAAAACCTCCCCAACGTTGACGCCGACCTGTTCGAGACACCGACAACCGGCAGGGTATTCTCGGCAACTCCATCAGACCACCCAGCCCGAATCCTGCTGCTATACGGCTCCCTGCGGGAACGCTCGTTCAGCCGCCTGACGGTGGAGGAGGCCGCCCGGTTGCTGGAAGCCATGGGCGCGGAAACCCGCATCTTCAACCCGCGCGGTCTTCCCCTGGCCGACGCTGAAGACGCCTCACACCCCAAGGTTCAGGAACTGCGGGAACTGGTGCAGTGGAGTGAAGGCATGGTGTGGTGCTCTCCGGAGCGGCACGGCGCCATGACTGGCATCATGAAAACCCAGGTCGACTGGATTCCCCTGTCCCTGGGCGCTGTGCGCCCTACCCAGGGCAAAACCCTGGCGGTGATGCAGGTGTGCGGCGGCTCCCAGTCGTTCAACGCGGTAAACCAATTACGGGTGCTGGGCCGGTGGATGCGGATGCTGACCATTCCGAATCAGTCCTCGGTGCCCAAAGCATTCATGGAATTCGATGACCATGATCGAATGAAACCGTCGTCCTACTACGACCGCATCGTGGATGTCATGGAAGAGCTGGTAAAGTTCACCCTGCTGGTGCGGGACCGCAGCGATTACATGACCGATCGTTATTCCGAGCGCAGGGAAAGTGCAGAACAATTGTCCAAGCGCGTGAACCAACGTTCCATTTAAGGAAGTGCAATGAGCAGTAACGAACTGGCCGCGGAAGCCTCATCCAGCGACATGGGTGTTTTCGAGCGCTACCTGTCTGTCTGGGTAGCCCTGGCGATTGTTGTCGGCGTAGCCCTGGGCCAACTGGCGCCCTCCGTGCCGGAAACCCTGTCCCGGTTTGAATACGCACAGGTATCCATCCCCATCGCTATCCTGATCTGGGCAATGATCTTCCCAATGATGGCCCAGATTGATTTCAGCGCCATTGTCGGGGTGCGCAAAGAGCCCAAGGGGCTGGCCATCACCACTACGGTAAACTGGCTGATCAAGCCGTTCACCATGTTTGCCATCGCCTGGTTCTTCCTGATGGTGGTGTTCGAGCCCTTCATTGCGCCCGAGCTGGCGAGCGAATACCTGGCCGGCGCTATCCTGCTGGGTGCTGCTCCGTGCACTGCCATGGTGTTTGTCTGGAGTTACCTGACCCGTGGTGACGCCGCCTACACCCTGGTGCAGGTGTCTTTGAACGACATCATCATGCTGTTTGCCTTTGCGCCGATTGTCGTGTTCCTGCTGGGTATTTCTGACATCCAGGTGCCCTGGGATACGGTCATTCTCTCAGTCGTGTTGTACATCGTGATTCCGCTCACCGCCGGCTACCTGACCCGCCGAACCCTGATCGCACGCCACGGCCAGCGCTGGTACGACGAGGTGTTCATGAAACGCCTCGGCCCGGTGACGCCGGCGGCCCTGATCGTCACACTGGTACTGCTGTTCGCGTTCCAGGGCGAGGTTATTCTGGAAAACCCGCTGCACATTGCCCTGATTGCCGTGCCGCTGATCATCCAGACCGTGCTGATCTTCTTTATTGCCTACGGCTGGGCAAAATTGTGGAAGGTACGCCACTGTATTGCTGCACCCGGCGCCATGATCGGTGCCAGCAACTTCTTTGAACTGGCGGTGGCCGCCGCCATAGCGCTGTTCGGCTTGCAGTCCGGCGCAGCGCTGGCCACGGTGGTTGGTGTGCTGGTGGAAGTACCGCTGATGCTCATGCTGGTGCGCATTGCCAACAAGACCCGAGGCCACTTTCCTGTCTGAGCGAACGGAAACCTGCCCGCGCGACGCCTGTCCTGCGGGTAATCTCAACTGCCTGTTCAGCCCCGCCCGCGCCTGATACTATCGCTCGCTGGCAAACCGGGAGGGGCCTCTCCCAGCAAACGGACAGGACAACATGGATTTCTTTCAGGCGTTTTTTCTCGGCATTCTTCAGGGGCTGACAGAGTTTCTCCCCATCTCCAGCTCCGGCCACCTGATACTGATCCCGGCCTTTTTCGAATGGACTGACCAGGGCGTCGGCTTTGACCTGGCCGTGCACGTAGGCACCCTGTTGGCGGTCGTGCTGTACTTCCGCAAAGACGTGTTCGCCATCACCCGGGATGGGCTGTTATCCCTGAGTAAACGCCAGATGATTGGCCAGGGCAATATGGCCTGGTTCCTGGTGATCGGCACCATCCCCGCTGGCCTGGCGGGGCTGGCCTTGCTGGACATGATCGACAACGAGCTGCGGGCGGTGGAAGTGATTTTCTTCACCACGCTGATCTTTGGTCTGCTCCTGGGCTGGGCCGACTGGCGCCCGAACAAAGGCCGGACCCTGGATTCGCTGACCTGGAAGGATGCCCTGCTGGTAGGCTGCGCACAGGCCCTGGCCCTGATTCCCGGCACCTCCCGCTCCGGCGCCACCATCACCGCCGGTCTGCTGCTGGGCATGAGCCGGCAGACGGCGTCCCGGTTTTCCTTTCTGCTGGCGATTCCGATTACGGCACTGGCTTCGGCGGTGAAGCTTCTGGAGGCTGCGACGTCTGATATTACCGTGGACTGGACCGGGTTTCTGGTCGGTGGTGTAACGGCCTTTATCATGGCGATTACCGCCATCCATTTCTTCCTGAAGTGGCTGAACATGGTGGGCATGTGGCCCTACGTTCTCTACCGCATCGCATTGGCGGCTGTGATCTATGCCGTCTTGATGTAGGCCTTCTTGATTTTGGTGCTCGCACAGAGCTGGTAAGGCTTTCCAAAACACGCTCCTTCGGCACATCCATGTGACGCTTGGGCTCCGCCATCCCTGGCTCCGCACAGTTTTGGAAAGCCTTACCAGCCCTGTGCGCCAAACTCTTTGCGGGCCTCAAAACGACTGATTGAAATCAACCCGTTAGCCTGTTGCGGAATGCACCCCCAACCCGGACCAAACCTCAACTAGAAGGCTTCCAACGGAGCATAAGCCAACACCAGCCACTTGGCCCCTTCATCAAAGTTCACCTGCACGCGGGTGTGGTGCCCCGTCCCCTCGGAGTTCATCACGATGCCCTCACCAAACTTCGGATGACGAACGCGCTGGCCGAGGCTGAAACCGGACTGCTGGGCCGAATCCTGGCTGAACATGCTTTCATTGGGGCGCCCCACCATCGCCGGGCGCGTCACCGTATTGCGCAACCGCACTTCCTGCAGACAATCCGCCGGAATCTCCCGAACAAACCGCGACAGCGCATGGAACTTTTCCTGCCCGTACAAACGGCGGGATTCCGCGTAAGTAAGCACCAGCTTTTTCATCGCCCGGGTAATGCCCACATAGGCCAGCCGACGCTCCTCTTCCATGCGCCCCGGCTCTTCCAGCGACATGCTGTGAGGGAACAAACCTTCCTCCACACCCGCCAGGAACACCAGCGGGAATTCCAGGCCCTTGGCCGAGTGCAGAGTCATCAACTGCACGCTGTCTTCATGGGCATCGGCCTGGGCTTCACCGGCATCCAGTGCTGCCTGGGCAATGAACTCCGCCAGCGGATCGACACCGTCTTCCACCTCGAAATCCGACAGCGCGTTCACCAGTTCTTCCAGGTTCTCTACCCTCGCCTGGCCCTTCTCACCTTTTTCGCTGGCGTGGTAGTCCTTCAGGCCACTGGCTTCGATGGCCTGTTTCATCAGGCCCTGCAATGACGCCTCACCGACCATTTCAGACAAGCCGTTGATAATCTCCATAAACGACTGCAACCCGGTTTTCGCCCGACCTTTTACCTGGCCCGCCGCCAGTAGTCGCTCGGCGGATTCCCACAGGGAAATGCCTTGCTCGGTGGCGTATTCCCGCAATTCCGCCAGGCTCTTGGCACCGATGCCCCGAGTGGGAATGTTTACTACCCGTTCAAAGGCGGCGTCGTCCCGGTGGTACTGCACCAGGCGCAAGTACGCCAGGGCGTTGCGGATTTCCTGGCGATCATAGAAGCGCAGGCCGCCGTATACCCGGTAAGGAATGCCCTGGCGCATCAACGCCTCTTCCAACACACGGGATTGCGCATTGGAGCGATACAGGATGGCGGATTCGCTGCGCAGATTGCCGTCGTTAACCCAGGCATTGATGGAATCGGCGATGTAGTTGGCTTCATCCTGCTCGTTGAACGCGGCGTACAGGCTGATGGGCTCGCCATCCGGGCCGTCGGTCCACAATTCCTTGCCCAAACGGCCCTGGTTGTTGGCAATCACCGAGTTGGCGGCCTTCAGGATCATCTGGGTGGATCGGTAGTTCTGCTCCAGTCTGACCAGCCGGGCATTGGGAAAGTCCCGCTGGTACTGCTGGATGTTCTCGATCTTGGCGCCACGCCAACCGTAGATGGACTGGTCATCATCACCCACGACGGTCAGCGGAACGCGATTGCTGGCCAGCACCTGCAACCAGGCGTATTGAATGGTGTTGGTGTCCTGGAACTCGTCCACCAGAATGTGCTGGAAACGCTGCTGGTAATGCTTCAGCAATTCCGGCCGATGCAACCAGAGTTCGTGGGAGCGCAGCAGCAGCTCGCCAAAATCCACCAGGCCGCCCTGCTGGCAGAGCTTTTCATACTGGCGGTAGATCTTCAGCATGATGCTGGCGAAATGGTCGCCCGGGTTTTCCTGGATGTGATCCGCGCGCAGGCCTTCGTCTTTCTGGCTGTTGATGAACCACTGGGCCTGCTTGGGCGGCCACTGGCTTTCATCAATCTGGAACTCCCGCATCACTCGCTTGATCATGCGCAGCTGGTCGTCGCTGTCCAGCACCTGAAAATTCTCCGGCAGGCCGGCGTCTTTCCAGTGGGAACGCAACAGGCGGTGGGCAATGCCGTGAAAGGTGCCGAACCACAATCCCCGAGACGGAATATTCATCATCTCTTCGATGCGGTAGCGCATCTCCTTGGCGGCCTTGTTGGTAAAGGTCACCGCCAGGATACCGGTGGGCGGCACCCGGTCTACCGTCATCAGCCAGGCAATCCGGTGCACCAGTACACGGGTTTTACCACTGCCCGCGCCGGCCAGCACCAGCAGGTGATCGTTCTGGGCGGTAACGGCCTCGCGCTGGGCGTCGTTCAGGGGGTCGATAATGTGGGATACGTCCATAGCACCTGGCTTTTTACTGGTTAAATAAACAGGGCTGAGAGTATAACAGGAGAAAAGTAGGTTTGTCGGGCGGGGGTATGTTCCGCTAGTTGGCTGGATTACGCGATGGGCGCCAAACTACGTTATTTCAGGCTTATGATTTGATAAGCCGTCACCCACAGTCAGAAAGAGCGCGGGGGAGGTTCCCCTTCAGGACTGTCTGTGGCCATGGATGGCCACAGTCAAGCGCACATGGATGTGCTCGTAGCGTGTCCTGAAGGGGAACCTCCCCCGTGCGACACCTCCAATAGCCAAGGGGCTGAGGGCTTTTACTCAGAACCCCCTGGGCACCGTCTGCGCTTCCACAAACTCAAACAGGCCCTCCAGCCCCCCTTCACGGCCAATACCGGAGGCTTTCATACCACCAAAAGGCGCTTCCGGCGTGGGGCCGGTTCCAGTGTTCCAGCCAACGTGGCCAAAGCGCAGGCCAGCGGCGACCCGCTGGGCACGCTCGGCATCGGCGGTGAACACGTAGGACGCCAGGCCGAACTCGGTGTCATTACCGGCATCGATGACTTCTTCCTCAGTACGGAACAGCGCCATGGGCACCAATGGGCCGAAGGTTTCTTCCTGATAACAACACATGTCCCGATTGACGCCCATGACCACGGTGGGCGGGAAAAACAGACCCTTGCCCAACTCCGCCGGTTGCTTGCCTGCCACCAGCTTGCCGCCTTTCTCCAGGGCATCTTCGAGGTGGCGTTTGACCTTGTCGAAACCGGCCTGGTTAACCAGCGGGCCAATGTCGACCCCGTCTTTCATGCCATCGCCAACGGTCATCTTGTTAACCCGCTCAGCCAGCTTCTGGCCAAAAGCTTCTGCGACCTTTTCATGCACGAAAATCCGGTTGGCGCACACGCAGGTCTGGCCGCCACCACGGAATTTGTTGGCGATCAGGTTGTCAGCAGCGGCATCCAGGTCGGCGTCGTCAAAGACGATAAACGGTGCATTACCGCCCAGCTCCAGCGCCAGTTTTTTCACCTGCTCCGCCGTATCGAGAATCAACCGGCGGCCCACTTCGGTGGAACCGGTAAAGCTGAGCATCGGCACATCTTTGTGCTCGCACAGCACCTTGCCGATCATGCTGGCCTTGCCCATGACCAGATTGACCATGCCATCCGGCAACCCGAGCTTGTCCATCACGCTGAAGAAGGCCACCATCGTCAGCGGCGTTTCACTGGCCGGCTTGATCACAGACGGGCAGCCGGCCGCCAGGGCAGCCGAGAGCTTTTTGGCAATCATGCCAATGGGAAAATTCCAGGGCACGATCAGGCCGGTCACACCAACAGGCCGGTAATGAACGGTCCAGGTGCAATCCTTGGGCTTCTCAGGGATGGTATGGGCATCCAGGGCGTTGACGTGTTTGGCGCAGTAATCGAAGAAACCCGCAGCGTAGTCCACCTCGCCCTGGGCTTCCTTCAACGGCTTACCGTGCTCCATGCACAGGATTCGGCCAATTTCCTCGCGATGTTCTTTCAAACCATCGCGAATGTCTTCCAGCCACTTGCGCCGGGTCTCGATGGGCCAGGGGTTGGTGAGCCGGAGCGCAGACTTGCCTGCCTCGACGGCATCCAGCACATCCTGCTCTGACATGGACGGCACTTTGGCAACCACTTCGCCGGTGGCTGGATTGAACACATCAAAGGTGTTGCCGCCGGCACTGTCGGTCCAGCGCCCACCGATGTAGCCTGTCAGGTTTTTCAGCAGTGGTGACTCGATCATTTCGGCTCCTCTTCAATAACCTGGGTGCGCCCGGGTGCGACGGGGCGCGGGTGTATTGGAACGTCTTTCATAGTGGATGCTGATCGCCGGCCTGTAAAGGCAGCGTGTAAAAAACGCGGCCGGCGTTTCGTTGACCCCTCAGTGTCACTGCCTATACTCGGAAGAGTATTTCCAGACTCCCGAGGAGGCGGTTCAATGAAGGCATTTTTTCATCCGGCGCAGGATCTGCATATTCCCAAAACGTATTTCACCCGTGGCCAGATGCGTCAGCCTCAGGAGGTTCCCGACCGCACCAGCCAGATGCTGGAAGGCTTGAAGGCGATGGGGATTCCGGTTCTTCAGCCGGCCGATCAGGGCGCGGCGCCGATATCAAAGGTGCACGACCTGGGCTACCTTCGTTTCCTGGAGTCTGCCCATCGTCGATGGATGGAAAACGAGGACTGGGGCGATGAGGTGATGTCCAATATCTTCGTGCGCTCGCCCAATGCCATGCGCGGCATACTGGCTGAGGCGGCATGTTATCTGGCAGATGGCAGTTGCCCGATTGGCGAAAACACCTGGAAAGCGGCCTATTGGTCGGCCCAGACCGCCCTGGGCGCGGCGGATGCCCTGATTGCAGGTGAACGCACCTCCTATGCGGTGTGTCGCCCACCAGGCCACCATGCCCGCAAAGACGCGGCCGGGGGCTTCTGTTATCTGAACAATGCGGCCATTGCCGCCGAGCATATGAAAAGCCGGTTTCCGCGCACTGTCATCCTGGATACCGATATGCACCATGGCCAGGGCATACAGGAGATTTTCTACGACCGCAGCGACGTGCTGTACATCTCCATTCACGGCGACCCCACCAACTTCTATCCGGTGGTCAGTGGTTTTGAGGATGAACGGGGCGAGGGCGAAGGTTACGGCTACAACATCAATATGCCGATGCCCCATGGCGCCAGCGAGGACGATTTCTTTGCCAAGGTTGAGGAGGCCCTGGCCGCAATCCGGCTGTACCAGCCGGATGCACTGATCCTGACCCTGGGCTTTGATATCTACAAAAACGACCCGCAGGCCAAGGTCTCGGTAACATCCGAGGGCTTCTGCAGATTAAGCACCCACATCCGCCAGCTGGGCCTGCCGACGCTGGTGGTGCAGGAAGGCGGGTATGACCTGGACACCCTCAGCGAGAATGTCCAGCAGTTTTTCAAGGGGTTGGCGGGCTGACTCAGGCCGCAGGCGTGTAAACCTTCACATTGCCATGCCCTTCCGCCTTCAGGTGACCGGCGTGCATCCGGCTCATGGTGCCCCGGTCGCAGTACAGCAGGTACTGGCGGTTGGCCGGCAGATCAGACATCTGCTGGTTGAGTTCGTAGAACGGAATTTTCAGGATTTCATTGTTGGTCAGTGTCAGCGGTGAACGTTCTTCCTCCGACGGGTGCCGCACATCGATGATCACGTCTTCCACCGCAGGGGTCTGCACCAGCTCCACTTCTTCCGGTGTGGTGATGGTATCCAGCAACTGGCTCACCATGGTGCCCTGCTGATTGGCAATGGCCTGCGCCAGCACCTCCGGGTTCATGTTGGCTTCTTCTTCCTCAACCCGGTGCAGCTTGGCGCGGGTCACCGGCTTGCTGGAAATAACCCCGCAGTACTCCGGCATGGTCCGGGCGAAGGGCTCGGTGCCAATTTCTTTGGCAATGCGGATGATTTCCTGCTTGTCCATGGCAATCAGCGGGCGCAACACCACTTCGTCACTGGCCCGGTCAACCACGTTCAGGTTGGTCAGGGTCTGGCTGGACACCTGGGCGACGGCATCGCCCATCACCAGGCCGGTAGCCGTATAATCCCGGGCAATTTCCGCCGCGGCTTTGAGCATCTGGCGCTTAAGTACCACACCCCAATGCCGGTGATTCACTGACTGCATGATCTCGGCCACCACACCTTCAAAGGGTACCGAAATAAACTTCACGCCATGGGAGGCCCCATACCGCTGCCAAAGGTAATGCACCACCTGGCGCACACCCACCTCATGGGCGGTGCCGCCCAGATTGAAGAACAGGAAGTGGCTGCGGATACCTCGGCGCATCATCAGGTAGGCAGCAACAGAGGAGTCATAACCGCCAGACACCAAGGTCATCACCGTTTCCACGGTACCCAGAGGATAGCCCCCAAGGCCCTCATGGCGGCGATGGGCGATATGGAACTGTTCCTCATTGAGCTCAATCCGCACTTCCAGGTCCGGATTCTTCAGGTCAACTCCCCGGGCGTTCGAAGCCTGGAGCAATGCGGCACCCACTGAGCGTTCAAGATCAATGGACCGGAACGAATGACTGCCATGGCGCCGGGCCCGCACGGCGAAGGTTTTGCCCGCAAGGCGGTCTGCGTAGGCCTGCACCGCCTTTTCGCCGACGTCGTCCATGTCGACAAAGGGAAAGACGCCGATTTCCTGGATGGTCGAAATACCCGGTATACGGGTCAGCTCATCGATCACCGGGCCCTCCAGGCTGCGGTCATCGGGAACCTCCACATCCACCCGGTCCCAACTGCCGTCCACCCGAATCTCAGGGTCCAGCCGGGACAGCAACTTACGAATATTCTGCCGCAACTGGCGCATTTGCTGCTGGCGAACGGGTTTACTCTTGATGGCCACTTCCGGGGCGGGACGAATAAGCAGTTTCATAAAAAAGTCTTTGATCGGAATAACGTCGGGTAGCGTAATAAGCAGAAAGGCCTTAGTGTACCCTTTTGCCAGAGTGGCTCAAAATCCGTCATTGCCGAAACCATCAGGAGCTCCATCAACGATGACCGAATCCACCATGAATGCCCTGGTTTCCCCGGAGGGCAGCCTCGAAATCCTCTCCAACCACGAGGTCAACCGGCTCAAGGACAAGAGCGAGGGTGGTTTGTACCGTCTGTTCCGCCAGTGCGCCCTGGCCGTGCTCAACACCGGCGTTGAAACCGACGACTGTAAGGAATTGATGGAGGCCCATGCCGATTTCGATGTTCGCCTGGTGCCCCAGCCCCGCGGCCTGAAGCTGGAATTGATCAACGCGCCCGGCCACGCTTTCGTGGATGGCGAAATGCTGCGGGCAATCCGTGAGCACCTGTTTTCAGTGTTGCGGGACATCGTATATAGCCATTCCATTCCCAACACCGTCGCGGGTTTCCGCCGGGACAACCCGGAAGACATCACCAACCTGGTGTTCCATATCCTGCGCAACGCCCGGGTGCTGGAGGCCGGTCGCCAGCCAGATCTGGTAGTGTGCTGGGGTGGCCACTCCATCAGCCACGATGAGTACCAGTACAGCAAAGACGTAGGCCATCAACTCGGCCTGCGCGGGCTCAGCATCTGCACCGGCTGCGGGCCGGGAGCCATGAAGGGGCCGATGAAGGGGGCCACCATCGGCCACGCCAAGCAACGGGTGAAGAACGGCCGCTACATCGGCATTACCGAACCAGGCATTATCGGTGCCGAAGCCCCAAACCCGATTGTGAATGAGCTGGTGATCATGCCAGACATTGAAAAACGCCTGGAGGCCTTTGTCCGCTGCGGCCACGGCGTGATCGTGTTCCCGGGTGGCGTAGGTACTGCGGAAGAAATTCTGTACCTGCTGGGCATCCTGCTACACCCGGACAACGCCGACCTGCCCTTCCCGGTCGTCTTCACCGGGCGCAAGGAGAATGCCGAATACTTCGAGATGATCGACAAGTTCATCCGCAATGCCCTGGGCGACGAGGCGGCCAACAAATACGAGATCATCATTGATGACCCTGGCCGAGTGGCACAAACCATGAAGCAGGGCATGAAAGACGTGGAAACCTTCCGGCGCGCGATGCAGGATGCCTATTATTTCAACTGGATGCTGAAGATCGACCCGGTGTTTCAGTTACCGTTTGAACCGAATCACGACAACATGCGGGCACTGGAGCTGCACCGAGACCAGCCGGTGCATCTGCTGGCAGCGAATCTGCGCAAGGCCTTCAGCGGCATTGTGGCGGGGAACGTCAAAGAGAGTGGTATCCGGCAGATCCAGGAGAAGGGTCCGTTTGAGATCGCCGGTGATCCGACGCTAATCCGGCCCCTGGAGGCCATGCTGGAGCAGTTTGTGGAGCAGAACCGGATGAAACTGCCCGGCACGTCGGCCTATCGGCCCTGCTACCGGATTGTCAGTGGTGCGGCCTGAGCCGCACCACTTTCAGAGCAGAAAGTCTTACTTGCCGCCGTCAGCCGGCAGGCTGGCGTAGTAGGCTGCCAGGTTGGCGATGTCTTCATCGCTCAGGCCAGTAGCCTGACCCTGCATCACCGGAGCCTGACCACCCTGGCGCTGGCCGTTCTTGTAAGCCTTCATGGAAGCAACCAAATACTGTTCTTTCTGACCGGCCAGGTTCGGGTACATCGGGATCTGGGAGATACCGTTTTGCCCGTGGCAGGCGGCGCAGACTGCAGCTTTGGCTTTGCCAGCAGCGGCATCGCCCGCAACAGCCGCAAACGGAGCGGCTGCGCCCAGCGCAAACAGACCAGCAACTGCGAAGTGCTTCAGATTCATTGTGTTCACCCTCTCATCGTTTTAACGTTCACTCACCGGCGATGATGCCGGACAGTAATTCAGGTTTCACTTATAGCACAGGCGGCCCCTGCCTCAAATGTGATAGATCAAGGACATTCGTGCGACCATGGTCCTCTTTTACTCTCGGACCGGGTAAAGGACAGTACGAACAAACCGCTAACTGCGACCTGTAACGGAACAATGTGATTGCCGGAGAGACACTTCATGCCTGTAGAGGTTCAGGAACTCCCTTGCCGGGAAGGCCATATTGGCCTGCTGACACTGAATTCACCCGATACCCTGAATGCATTGACCGAAGAGATGATCATTCAGGCTCAGGAGGCCCTGGATGCCTGGGCCGAGGACGATCGGATCTGCCTGGTGGTACTACGGGGGGCTGGTGACCGCGCATTCTGCGCCGGCGGTAACATCCGTACTCTCTACGATGCCCTGAAAGGCCAAGGCGACGCCGAGGCCCCGGCCCGCTTCTTTACTCGTGAATACCGCCTGGACTTCAGCGTTCACCGTTTTCCAAAACCGGTCATCGGCCTGGCACACGGCATTGTCATGGGGGGTGGGCTGGGCCTGTTATCGGCCTGCCGCTACCGCCTGGTAACCCCGGATGTCACCCTGGCCATGCCCGAGATCAGCATCGGTCTGTTTCCGGATGTCGGTGCCAGCTGGTTCCTTAACCGCCTGCCAGGGCGCCTGGGCCTGTTCATGGGCCTGACCGGAGCGCGGCTCAACGTCAGCGACGCACTTCGGGTGGGCCTGGCCGACCTGGTTATCGAGCCTGAGCAGGCTAGCGCCCTGCTCTCTCGGCTACAGGACGAACGCTGGACAGGTGAAGCGGCGGCAGACGACAACCGTCTGTTCCGCCTGCTCAGTCAGATTGAAGCGCTGGACTATCGCAGTCTGGCGGCCGGCCACCTGGAGCAGCACGAACAGACCATTGCGCGCCTGAGTGCTGGCGATGAGCTGCCAGCCGTGGTGGACCAACTGCTGTCTGCCCGCAATGAAGACCCCTGGTGGCAAGCCTGTCAGCAAACCCTCCGGCAGGGTTCACCGGTCACTGCCTGGCTGGTTTGGCACCAACTGCAAAAAGGTCAGCAGATGTCGCTGAAGGACATCTTCCGAATGGAGCTGGCCATGGCACAGGAGTGCACGCGCCGCCCCGATCTGGTGGAAGGCATTCGCGCGCTGCTGGTCGATAAAGACCGGTCGCCGGTGTGGTCCTACCCGTCGGTAGCGGATGTGCCTGAGGACGTTATCGAGCGGCACTTTCAGCCGGTGTGGGATGATACCGACGACCCGATGGGCCTGGACTAACCCGGCCCGGCTACCGCGCAGCGCCCGCCTGGACCAGCAACATTTCCAGGTCCTGGTTGTTACTGGCCCGGGCCAGGTCCAGGGCGGTGCGACCATCGGCGCTCCGGAAGTGGACATCGGCCCCAGCCGCCAGCAGCATTTCGGCGGTCAGCAAGTCGCCGCTTTCCACCACTTTCATCAACAGGGATTGCCCGTCCTGACTGACATTCACATTGGCTCCGGCCGCCAGCAAGGCCCTGACCACCGCCAGGTGGCCGTTTTCCGCCGCGTGAATAACGGCAGTATAACCACGGGCATCCCGGGCATTCACATCTGCACCCGCCGCCAGAAGCAGGCGCACAATCCGGCGATTACCGTTAGTTGAGGCCACCATCAGCGGGCTTTCCCCGGCATCAGCCTGAACATTCGGACTGACTCCCTGCGACAGCAGGTTGAGCACTGCCCGGTCTTCATCGGCCTTGACCGCTGCCATTAGCTGGCCCGGATCTCCGGGATTGTCGGCTGCACCTTTTCCGGCGCCCGTTGACGCGCAGCCAGACAGCAACGCTAATGTGACGGTGACGAATAGAAGAACAACCTTGCCTGCTTCCCTGGCCATAATGAGCAATCTCTTGTGTGATTTTTGCAGCTATTCTGAGCAGCCGATGGCAAGAATTAAATCGAACCGTTCACAACTCGGGCCCGTTTTGCAGAAGTTGACAGGCCAACCCCCGGAGCCGCTGCTCACCATCCCGCTGACCGCTGCACAGTAACGCAGCCTGCAGTGCTGCCCACGACCAACCCTGAAGCACCGCCCGGCACCACAACGGAAAGTCCGGTTGCTGGCAAAGCCAGGCCATCACTCCCGGGGCGGCGCTTACCGCTTGCAGCATCGGCAAGCTCAGCTCGAACCCGCGATAACCATGGGCAAAACTGTTCAGGTCACGCCGGTCGTTGTTATCCGGGCCGGTGTCTGGCGGCAAGTCTGCGCCCAGGGTGCCCATCAGTACCGGCTCAAGCTGGGACCAGTGGCGAGGAACCAACACTTGCCAGTGGCGGGCAAACCGGGTTCTCAGTTGCGTTTCCAGACTGGCTCCGGCATCGGACAGGCCGCGCATCATCTGCACCGGAAACTCGCCGGTGCTCGCTTCCTGGCGCAAACCCAGACGAACCACCCGAAAATCACAAGCCTGCCAGAATCTGACCAACGGGTCGTTGCCACCAAAGCTGGTACCGATCGCGTCCAGGCCCTGCCCGCGGCAAGCCGCGGCGGCAGCATCCACCAGTTGGCGACCTATCCCCAGATGGCGGGCCTGTTCCACAACTGCAATGCGGACCACTCTCAGGGTTTTCAGGCTGGCCGCTTCCGGAAAGCCACCATGGCTGGCCAGGGATTGTGCCAGCAGGTGGCCCCGCAACCGGCGACGGCCCTGCGCTACCTGCTCGGCCAACCCTGCTTCAATGCCACCTTCCACAGTACCCCAAAGCACACCCACCGTTTGTCCCCGGTACACTGCGCGCCAGGATTGCGCGCCGGGGTCATCCAGCCATTGCCGCAAGTCTGCCGGCGTTGTCCGGTAGTGAGCATCGACCAGCAGACCGAAAGCCTGTGACAGCTCCTGCTCGCTGGCGTCAGCCGGTACCCAGGGCTGAATATCAACGTCAGCGACCTCCGGCACGGGTTCTACCGCACCCTCGGCGGCCAGCAGAAACAGGCTGAACACCAGCTGTTCCAAAGGATCATCACCAGCCCAGCGTACCGGCTGGTGTAACGGGATTCCGCGCCAGTGGGGCGTTTCCCGGTCGAGAATCTCGCGAAACCGGATAGCAAAACCACGCCCGGTGCCTTCATAGCCATGAACCGTGGTGGCAAAAGCCACCCTCGGCCAGCCCAACAGTATGTCGCGTAACCAGTGCGCCGGCAGGCCGGCCGCTTCGTCCACCAGAACCACTTCGGCGGCCGGGCGGGCGGCAAGCAGCTCTGGCACTGGCATGTAGCTCAGGCGGTGGCCTGTACGGCTCACAATTTCCGATTCCGATTGCTCAGCCAGTTCTTCGCCAAGTTCGAGCACTGCGTGCCTGAACAGGGTATCCACGTTATCCCGGGAAGGTGCCGTCACCAGCACCTGCTCGCGACCGGCCAGGAGCAGACGGGCCGCAGCGATGCCCATGGCGGCAGACTTGCCACGGCCCCGGTCGGCGGTGATCACCAGGGGTCGTCGGCGGCGGCCCTGGCCGAACCGCACCAGGTGTTGCAGCAGTTGTTGCTGTTCATCGGTGGTTTGCGGGGTGAAACCGGCAGTATGTGCCGGCAATTCCGGCCAGTTAGCCAAGCCTGAGTCGTCTGCCTGTACCCGGATGATGGAGGCATCGCCACCGATCACCATCGCCAGCCTGGCGGCAAATGGATGCTCTTCGGCTTGATCAAGGCCGGTGCGGACATAATCCGGATCGGCATAGTGACGCCACCGATCCAGGGGCGGCACCAGCCAGAACAGTAACCCTCCGGCCTGCAGCGTGCCTGCCAGTGCCGCAAAGGCATCTGGCGGATTGCCTTGCCAGCCGTCCCAAACCAGCAGGCTGGTTTCCCGGCCCAGCCATTGCTGGTAATGGTTGGCCTGAAGGTGTGGCAGGCCCACGGCTTCGGCGTGTTCGGCCCGGCCAACCCACAAGCTGTGGCTGGTATTCATCCGGGACAGTTGCAGGTGCATCCAGGTGCAGGTGTTTTCCTGCGAGCCCTCTACCAGAATCAGGCGGCGGTGGCCGATGGTTCTGAGCCTGGCTTGCAGGCTTTGCCAGTCTGCGGTCGGATGCTCCCGGCTTGCGTCAGTCATTCAGCTGAGATCCGCGGCATGGGCTTTTAGGTCAGCAAGTTCGCAAGCTTCAAGGGCTCTTTGGTGGGTGGCGCGCAGTTTGACCCGCGGGGCACTGTTGGCTTCGAAGGCTTGTTGCCAGCGGCCGGCGCAGAGGCACCAGCTGTCGCCCGGTTTGAGGCCGGGGAAGCCGAATTCGGGTCTGGGGGTGGAGAGGTCGTTGCCCTGGGCTTTGGAGTAGTCGAGGAAGTCGGCGGTGACGATGGCGCAGACGGTGTGGTTGCCCAGGTCATCGGGGCCGGTGTTGCAGCAGCCGTCACGGTAGAAGCCGGTTTTCGGGGTGTTACCGCAGGTTTCCAGTTTTTCGCCCAGTACGTTTAGCGATTGCTCAGTTTTCATCTTTCCCCATCTCTTCAGGTTTCGGAGTTGGCAAGGTGTTGGGTAAGCCTTTCAAAACACGCTCCTTCGGCCCATCCCTGGGGCGCTTGGGCTCCGCCATCCATGGCTCCGCACAGTTTCGAAAGGCTTACCCAACCCCTTGCATTCAACAGGTGAGTAATATTCCCCATAATCCAATCTTTTAGATTATGGGGGAGCGCTATTCCCGCTACCAGTTGGCCAGTACAATAGCCCGCATGCCTACCAAACCCCAAATCCCGGATACCTCTCACCTGCCCGAGTTTCTCACCGATGAGCAGCGGGCGATTATTACGGCCGGCTATGAGCATGCGGTGATCACTGCCGTGGCGGGCAGTGGCAAGACGTCGACGCTGGCCTGGCGGATTCGGTTTTTGCTGGAGCAGGGCCATGATCCGGACCGGATGCTGGTGTTGATGTTCAATCGCAGTGCCCGAGTGGATTTTGAGCGGAAGCTGCAGGAGGTGTGTGATCGGTCCGGGCTGGCGTTGCCGGAGATTCGGACGTATCACGCCATGGGGCTGCGGCTGTACAAGCGGTTTGTCCGGGAGGGGTATCTGCCCGGGTTTTCGGAGAAGATTCTGACCGAGCAGGAGATCGCGTTTCAGGCGTGGTTGTTGACCCGGCGGCTGGCGCCGGAGGATCTGGCGGATGAGATTCGGCGCAACAAGAAGGAGTTTGTGGAGACGGCCACCGGGTTTATTGATCTGGTGAAGACCGGGTTGTCGCCGGCGGAGGTGGTGTTTGAGGAGTTGGGGTATTCCGATAAGCACCGGTATCTGATCGATTTGTTCCACAGTTTCGAGCAGTGGCGCAAGGGCCAGGGGCGGATCAGTTATGCGGATATGTTGTATGAGCCGGTGATGGCGATTCATCAGAACCCGCCGTTGCAGCGCTTGGTCGGCAACAAGATGGATCTGATCCTGGTGGATGAGTACCAGGATACCAATGAGATTCAGCATCTATTGTTGCGCTACGTGGCCGGTGACCGGGCGCGGGTGACGGTGGTGGGGGATCCGGACCAGACCATTTATGAGTTTCGCGGGGCGAAGCCGGAGTTTATTTTGCGCCGGTTCAGTGATGAGTTTGAGAGCCCGCTGGAGCAGACGCTAAGCTACACCTTCCGGTACGGGCATCAGGTGGCGCTGCTGGCCAATCATCTGATCTGTCACAACACCGGGCGTAAGGATGTGATGTGTCATTCGCATCCGTCCACGCCGGCGACCACCGTGGACCTGCATCGGGCGGAGAATGACGGTGATCAGGTGCTGCGTATTCTGCAGCAGCAGGCGCCGGAGCAGAACAGCCAGACGGCGATTCTGTTCCGGGTGTGGAGTCAGAGTGTACCGATTGAGCTGAAGTTACTGGCCCGGCAGGTGCCTTATCGGATTGACGCCGGCAAGGGGGCGCTGTTCAGTCGCGAGGTGCAGGCGATAACTGCCCTGCTGATGGTGGTCACCGGCCGGCTGAAGTTGCTGCCGGATACCGACCGGTTGGATCTGGCGCGGCTGCTGCTCCGGTTTCCCCATGTGGGCCTGAAAGAGCCTGAACTGGAGAACCTGGCACAGTTCCTGGCGGCGTTTGACGGGGCCTGGCATGAGCGGCTGCTTGCGATGGATTTTGACGCGCTTGCCCCGATGGCGGGCCGCAAACTTCGCAAGCTGGGGGAGGTGCTGGCGCAGCTTGAGCGATACAAGGGGCCGGTGGCCGGGCTGATCAGTGTGTATGCGGAGCACATGGAGCTCTACGAGGGCATTCGCAGCCTGGCGCTGACCCACGACAGTGCCGAGGAGCGCATTGATACGGTACAGGGCTTCCGGGATTACCTGAAGGGCCTGGATTTGACTGCTGAGGGCGCGCTGGATCATCTCAAGGCATTGAAGCAGCAAGCTGGAGAGAAGCAAGATCACGGGGTGCTGCTGTCCACCATCCATCGCACCAAGGGGCTTGAGTGGCCAGTGGTGATTATTCCTGGCCTGCAGGAGAAATACCTGCCCTACAGCCCAAGGCCCCAGGACGATGCCAGGGCACTGTTGGAAAGCGAACGGCGCCTGCTCTACGTGGCCATGACACGAACCCGACAGGCCCTGCATCTGATCACCCGGCCAGCCAGTCAACAACCCCACCTTGAGGGCGACCAGGGTCCCAGCCGGTTTGTGGCCGAGTTGTGCTTTGAGCTGTCCAGGGAACTGGGTGCCGCACTGGAGGGGAACTATCCGACAGGAACAGGGTCACTGAGCCTGAGCGTCCCGCTGACACCGGTCAGCCTGCGTTATGCAGACCGGGAGGGAATTGTCATTGAAGGCCAGACTGCGCCTCAGGCTGATACCACGGAACCAGTTTGGCACCATACGCGTGTTGTCCACGCCATCTTTGGCGCTGGCGACGTGACGTCAGAGGATGAAAGTTCGTTTGAAGTGCGTTTTGCCAATGGCGATACCCTGAACTTCAGCAAGAAGAGCGCTCATCTGTATTTCACGGCGACATCAGATTAAAACGACGCTGTCAGTGAACTGCGTACAATTCCCGACGTACCAACTACTGTCATTTTTTTGTTTTTTTTGGCTTACTGGCCTAAATTCCGAGTAATACAGGTGTTTTTCGGAGTTTTCATTCCTGAGAGAACTGCAGGAAATAACAACTAAACAGGAGGTTCTGCATGAAGATCATGCGCCCGGTCGCTCTGGCCGCCCTTACAGCATCCCTTGCCACTCCCGCTCTGGCCGACCGCCAGGAAACCATTTACCTGAACCCGTTCGCCGGCTTCCAACTGTTTGATGACAAACGGGATCTGAGCGAAACCGGCACCTTTGGTGTTGGTGTTGAGTACCGCTTCCTGCCGCGCTGGTCTGTTGAAGCTGTGTATTCCCGGGCTAACGCCGATCGCAAATACGTGCCGGGAGAATCTGACTTTCAGGAACTGAGAATTGACGGCACCTACTATTTCGCGGGGCCGGATGCGGCCTGGAACCCGTATGTATCACTGGGTGCCGGCCATGCAGAATTTGGTGTGGGTGATACCATTTCTTACACCACTGCAGGCACCGATCACGAAGAAACCCGGGTCAATGTTGGCGTGGGCTTCCGCTACAACGTCAGCAACGGCATTTCCATCCGTGGTGATCTCCGCGAGTTCCACGGTATTGACGAAAGCACCTTTGACACCATGGCCTCACTTGGCCTGAGCTGGGCCTTCACCCGCACTGTTGCTTCCTCGAAGCCCGCTCCTGCCCCTGAACCCGCGCCAGCACCGGCTCCTGCAGATTCAGACGGTGATGGTGTGCCCGATAACCGCGATCAGTGCCCGAACACGCCAGCCGGTGTTCAGGTAGACAGCCGGGGCTGCCCGGTGGACAGCGACGGTGACGGCGTGCCGGATTACCGCGACGAATGCCCGAATACCGCTGCCGGTGCCACCGTTGACGAGCGCGGCTGCGAAGGTGTGACTGAAACCGTGGAAACCATTGAGCTGCGGGTTCAGTTCCCCACGAACAGCTCCGTGATTGATGCCACGTTCGATAACGAAATCCGTCGCGTGGCGGACTTCATGGCCGAGTACCCGGAAACCACCGTGGAAATCGCGGGTCACTCCGACAGCATTGGTGACGCCGAGTACAACCGCTTCCTGTCCCAGCGTCGTGCCGAGGCCGTTGCTAACCGGCTGACCACGGTTCTGGGCGTTGACCCGGATCGCGTAAGCGCCATGGGTTATGGCGAAGCCGAGCCGATTGCCAGCAACGACACGGCCGCTGGCCGTGCCCAGAACCGCCGTGTTGAAGCACGCATTCAGGTTAGTCGCTAAGACCAACACATAAGGTAATGAGCAAACAAGGCGCCCTCTGGCGCCTTGTTTGTTTCCGGGCCAACGCTCTTCAGAAAAACATCAGTCCGATACCCTGACCGCATCCAGCAACAGGTTGCGCGGAGTCAGTGAGCGCTCACAGAAGGCCCCCAGCCGCACCCGATAGCCCTGCTCCTCAAGAAACACCGCATAATCGAACACCAGCCAGAGCTCCAGCGGCCGCCGGAACAGGTGCCGCAGCAGTTCGTGCCGGCGTACCTGCTGGAACCGGCGCTCTCCTTCCGCCAGCCAGTGCTGCCAGTCCAGATTTTCCGGCAGCTCCAGGCGCTTTTTATCGGCCGCCCAGGCACAGAAGGTTCTGAAATCACCCGCATTCAAACGCCCGGGATGGGATGGTACTGGAAGGTAGCTATCAACGCTGCGAAGGTGCCGCTGAAGAGCATCAAAGCCCAGACGCCAGATACTGATTTGCCTGGTTTGCTCGCGCACCCTGGCCGGCGCCGTAACAGTCTCCTGAACGGCCAGTCGCAGGCCATTTCGGTCGAGCGTGACCGCACCGGTGTGTTGCGATGCCTGATCAGACATCAACCGGTAGTTTTCATGATCCGTCAGATGATAACAGCAGGGGGAAAAGCTCAGGCGCGGCGTCTGTTCCGCGCTGCCTCGGCGAATCAGTTGGCGGTGCAGGTCTCCGCAGGCATGCAAGGCAACACCATGAACCTTGCCGGGCCAGGTCAGGGTTTCAGCCATGACATCCTGATGGCGCAGGGTGACAGGATCCTGGTAATGCTGCGCGAGGCGATTGCCATCCGCCACCAGTTCCGGATTCCATTCAAACCCCAGCACCGAAGGCGCTCCTTGCCCAACCAGAGTGCGGGCCAGATGGCCCTTGCCGCAGCACCAGTCCAGTACCGGCCCAGTCAATGGCCGCACCGATGCTGAAAAGGCGCCCGCCTGCTCGCGCTTGCGCCCCGGCATATCCACCGCAGCCACTTCGGCCAGCGCCGCCGCCCGGCTTTCTTCCGTTGTGCTCAGCGCGGGCACTGCAATCAAGTCAGGGTAACCGGCGAGGTCCGGGACGAAACGGGCGACGTTCTGCGAGAGCTCCGCCAGATTCTCTTCCAGATACTCACAGGCATGGTCATCCAGCGCTTCCAGCCAGCCCACCAGTTCCGGATAATCCCGGGTCCACGCCGGCGCGGGCTCCATGAAAGGAATCGGACGCCAGAGGGGTTGATGCCGGGCAAGCCAGTCGTTCACGGCCTGCCAGCGGTTGTAAAAAGTCACGGGCGACTGGTGTACACTCGCCGCCGGAGGTAACGTCATGAAACTGGCCTTTGTACTGGTTGAACCAAAAGTTCCGGAGAACGTCGGCGCGGCTGCCCGGGCCCTGTGCACCATGGGCTTTTCCGAGCTGTGGCTGGTCAATTCCGACCTGCACACCCGGCCGGAAGCCCACTGGCTGGCGCATGGCAGTGATCACATTCTCGACAATGCGCGCATTTTCCCTGATCTGGCCGCGGTAAGAAACTCCGCGGATCTGCTGATGGGCACCTCGGCCAAGCCCCGGCATAACCGGCAGGACTGGCACGAGCCCGCCGCACTTCGCACGGTGATCTCTAACAAGGGGGACACAGCAGCCACGGCTGCCCTGGTATTCGGGCGGGAAGACCGGGGCCTGGCCAACGAGGAGCTGGCCCTGTGCGATCTGCTGACCGGCTTCCCGATGGCGGTGACCTATCCCTCCCTGAACCTGGCCCAGGCGGTGATGCTTTACGCCTGGGAGCTGTCCGGGCTGCAAAAAACCAGTGAACAGTCGGAAACTGCGGCCAGCACATCAGGACTGGCGGCACTGCGCTCGCGGCTGGAGGGCCTGTTGCCAGAACTGGACGCTCCGGCGGACGAAAAGCTGTCCCAGTGGGTGTTCGAAAAACTGCCGCTGCTGTCTGACCGGGATATCGGCTTCGTTCACACCCTGTGCGGCAATATCGAGCGCAAACTCTGACGCTATTCCGAAAAGCGTCCGGGCCGGAAGGGGTCCAGTACCACTGCCGGCTCTTCACCATCGATTACCTGCGCAATCACGTCTGCACTGCCGGCAGACAGGGTCCAGCCGAATGTGCCGTGGCCGGTATTCAGAAACAGGTTGTCCCTGGGGCCTTTGCCGATGATGGCTGGGCCATCCGGCGTCATCGGGCGGAACCCGGTCCACGTCTCTGCTGCCGCCAGGTCCGCACACCCCGGAAAACGGGATTCAACGGACCGTTTGATGGTTTCAATCCGCGCTTGCGGAATGTCCCGGTTGAAGTCCGCCAGCTCGACAAATCCGGTTGCCCGCAACCGGTCGCCCAGGCGGGTAGACACCACCTTGAAGTTGTCATCGTGAATCGTACTGACCGGCCCCTTGGCCGCATCATGCAGGGGTACGGTGATGCTGTAACCCTTGATCGGATAGATTGGCAAACGCAGCCCCAGTGGCTTTACCAGTTGCGGTGACCAGCAACCAGCGCAGACTACAAAGGCGTCTGCCTCCAGGGTTTCCAGCCGGCCGTCCGCGTTGGTCAGTTGCACCGCGTTTACCCGAGTTTCGTCGGCAACCAGCCGCTCCACTTTCACGTCGTATCGAAAGTTTGCGCCCAGTTGCTCACACACCCTTGCCAGTGAGCGGGAAAACAGATGGCAGTCGCCCGTGCCATCCGTGTCGTAGCTGATGGCACCGTACAGGGGGCCATCACCGGTCATGCCCGGTTCCGTTTCCCTGACCTGTACAGGCGTCAATAGCCGGGAGGCAATACCCATGTCATTCAGCAGTTCGTGAATAGCCCGGTAGTCATCCATGGCCTCCGGCTTGCTGGCCAGGTGCAGCAGCCCCCGATGCTGGCCGTCGAAGGCCAGATCGTGTTCCTGCTCAAGGGCCAGGAAGCGCTCCCGACTGTGCATGCCCAGGCGCAACATGGCCCGTTTGTTCAATCCGAACAGACCCGGCGACCAGGCATAACGAAGTGTGGCGAACATGAACCGCATGGCATCCAGTGACGGCGGCACTTTCAGTTTCAATGGGCCGGATTTCTGCAGAATCCAGGGCAAGGCCTTGAACACCATCGAGGGGTCTGCCCAGGGATAGACCACACCATAGGATCGCTGGGCCGCGTTGCCTTTGCTGGTCTCGTTACCGGCCAGCGGATGGCGCTCCAGCACCGTTACCTGGTGGCCACGGCGCAGCAGCTCACGAGCCGTGGTAACGCCGACCACACCACCGCCTACAACCACGATATGCATAACTCGCCTCCGTTACTCCACGCCATTCTCAGCCAGCAGGGTCCGATACTCTTCCAGTACATCCGGATGCTCCTCCGGATAATCCGGTGCCAGCTGCTTCAAAACTTCGGCCACCAGGGCTGCGACAACGGCCCGAGCCTCGGATTTGCGATCTCCGGGCACAATAAACCAGGGAGCCTCATTGGAATGGGTGGCTGCCAGCGCTTCCTCCGCATACGCCTGGTATTTGTCTCGCAGTTTCCAGCCCTCGATATCGGAGCGGTCAAACTTCCACCGTTTACGAGGCTTGTCCAGGCGCTTTAGCAACCTTCGCTTGTGTTCGTCTTCGGACAGGTTCAGCCAGACCTTCACCACACAGGTACCCTCACTGACCAGGTGCTGCTCGAAATCCCGAATCGCCCGGTACCGGGCTTGCCAGTCGTAGGTTTCCTCAGCCCGCACAGGCCAAACCCGTTCCGCAATCACCGCTTCGTGGTGGCTTCGGTTGAAGGCGACCATCTGCCCGTAGGCCGGCAACAAAGGGGTGACACGCCAAAGGAAATCATGGGCGGATTCTGTTGCTGTGGGCCGGCTGAACGACCAGGCATGAAAGCCGGCCGGGTCAGCATAGGTAGCAAGGGTTCGAATCAGGCTGTCTTTGCCACTGGTATCCGGGCCATGTATCACCAGCAACAGGGCTTTCCGACCATTGGCCCAAAGCCGGCGCTGGTACTCGCCGATATCTTCCAGGCTCGCCTCCAGTGCCGGTAGTTTTTCATCGTCATCCAGCAGACTGGGGTATCGACCCAGCGCCGGCTTTTTCGGGTCCAGAAACCATGTTCGTGCGAACGCCGTATACTCCATCAAGGAAACTCCCTATCAGCACGATGCAATGCAACAATCACCCAAGGTGATAAACTGGCGTGATTCAATTCTCAGAATAGCAGCCAAGCGACGGCTGTGATGGAGCATAGACCCCAGGCATGAGTAAGAAACGTCGTGAGATTCCCGTATTTGATCACCCGATCATCGAGACCCATTGCCATCTGGATTACCTCAAGGATCGGCCGCTGGCCGAGACCCTGGAACAGAGCCGCAAGGTGAACATCGAACGGGTGATCACCATTGCCGTGTCGCCGGACAACCTGGCTGCTGTGCGTGAACTAAGCCAGCTTGAGCCCTGGGTGTACGGCACCCAGGGCATTCACCCCCACGAAGCGGAAAGCTATTCCGATGAAGTGGAGGCGGAAATCCGCGAACACGCCCGGGACGACAAAATCGTCGCCATTGGCGAGATCGGTCTGGATTACTACTACGACAATGCCGACCGGGGCGTGCAACGGGAGGTATTCCGTCGCCAGCTGCAGATTGCCTGCGACAATGATCGCCCCGTTGTGATTCACAGCCGCGACGCAGACGACGACACCATTGCCATCTTGCAGGAGTTTGAGCAGACCCTGACCCGCCGGGGCGTGATTCACAGCTTTACCTCCGGCCCCGGGCTGGCCCGTTATGCGCTGGATCAGGGCTGGTGCCTGGGCTTCAACGGCATCACCAGCTTCAACAAGGCGGAAAACGTTCGGGATATCGTGCGCATGGCCCCGATCGAGCAGATTCTGCTGGAAACCGACGCACCCTTCCTGACGCCGGTACCCTACCGTGGCCGGGAAAACGCCCCGTTCTATCTGCCGTTTGTTGCCGAGAAAATCGCCGAGGTGAAGGATCTCCCCCTCGACCAGGTCTTAACCCAGACCTACCAGAACAGCCTGAGGACGTTCTTCCCACAACCATGATCAAACGCATTCCCATCGCTGCGTTGAAGGTCGGCATGTACATTTCCGACCTGAATAACGACTGGATTCCCCATAACACCCAACGCAAGAAAGGGGTGATCAAGCGGGAAGAGACCATCGAGAAAATCCGCAGGATGGGGGTCCAATACGTCTATATCGACGTTGAGAAAGGGCTGGACTCCCAGGACGCTGAGACCGCCCAGGAAGTGGACCGGCGCAATGAACAGGCCCTGCAGAATGCAGGTGAACAGCGCCCGGGCATCCAGCACAAGGTTGCCCTGACTGAAGAGATTGTCATCGCCCAGCGGATTCACAGCCAGGCCCAAGGCCTGGTAGGCAGTTTCATGAACAACGTCAAAATGGGTGCCGCCATTGATATCGCGCCCATTCACCAACTGGCCGACGAACTGCAAAACTCCGTTCTGAGAAACGCCAACGCCCTGAGTTGCCTTGGCCGCATCCGCGAGAAAGACAACTACCTGTTGGAACACTCCGTTAACCTCAGTGTGCTGATGTCGCTGTTCGGCAACTACCGTAACCTGCCGGCAGACGTACTGCATCAAACCGTGGTGGGCGCCCTGCTCCACGACCTTGGCAAGATCCTCACCCCAGATGACATCCTGCATAAACCCGGCCGCCTGACGGCGGAAGAATTTGAGGTGATGAAACTGCACGCCCGGCACTCCAGGGACATTCTTGCCAGCACCGAAGGCATCGGCGAAATCGCCGTGATTACCGCTGCTCAGCACCATGAGAAACTGGATGGCAGTGGTTACCCGGAGGGTCTCAAGGGCGAAGAAATCACCGAATACGGGCGTATGGTAGCGATCACCGATGTTTACGACGCCATCACTTCCGACCGGGTGTATCACAAGGGTATGACGCCGTCCCAGGGGCTGAAAAAACTGCTCGAATGGAGTGGAGACCATCTGGACCCGGAACTGGTGAAACAGTTTATCCGCTGCATCGGCCTGTACCCGGTGGGCTCGCTGGTGCTGCTTGAGAGTGGACGGCTCGGGGTGGTGGTGGAAACCAACGATCAGGATCAGCGCCTGCCCGTGGTAAGGGTGATGTACCACACCCGGTTTCGACTACCGATTACAGTGGAAACCATCGATCTATCCCGCGCCGGCAATCAGGACCGGATTATCCGGGCGGTGGACCCGGAAGACTACAAACTGGATGTGCGCAAATTCCTGGCCTGAGGCATCGTGCCAGCCAACCTCTGCTACACTCGCCACTAATCCGCAAACCACAACGACAACCGAACCATGATCTCATCCGTGTTCCAGATTCTCGGTGGCCTGGCGCTGTTCATGCTGGCCATGGAAATGATGACCACCGGCCTGAAGAACGCCGCTGGCCACCAGTTACGACACCTGTTAGGTACCTGGACCAGGACACCCCTGCGGGGCCTGATGGCCGGCTTTGCCATCACCGGTATTGTGCAGCATTCCGGGGCGGTTACCGTTGCCACCATTGGCTTTGTCAACGCGGGCCTGCTGACCCTGGCTCAGTCTCTCGGGGTCATTTTCGGTTCCAACATAGGCACCACCATGACCGCCTGGCTGGTCAGCCTGGTGGGGTTCGGGTTCAAGATCGAAGCCCTGGCGCTGCCGCTGCTGGCCGCCGGTGTCGGCTTCAAGATGATCAGCCGCAATCAGCGGAACCAGTTCCTGGGGGAGGCGCTGGCGGGCTTTGCGCTGTTTTTCCTCGGCCTGTCGATTCTCAAGACCGCACTGGAATCCCTGGCCGGAGGCTTTACCGACGGCGGTATTATCAGCCCGGATTATGGCCTGTTTACGTTTCTGGTCATCGGGTTTCTGGCCACGGTTCTGACGCAATCCTCCAGCGCCGCCCTGGCCATTGTTCTGACCGCTGCAGCCGGTGGCTTGATCGGTCTCGACAATGCGGCAGCAGCGGTGATCGGCGCCAACCTGGGCTCCACTTCTACGGCTGCCCTGTCGGCCCTCAAAGCCACCGCCAATGCCCGCCGGCTGGCGATTGGCCATATCCTGTTCAACGTGTTTACCGGCGCCATCGCCCTGATAATCCTGCCGGTGATGCTGTGGACCGTGGCGATGCTGACCGACTGGCTGAACCTGGAAGCCAACCCCGCTGTGTCTCTGGCGCTGTTCCACACCCTGTTCAATGTGCTGGGGGCGGCCATTATGCTGCCATTTACCAAACCCTTTGCCCGGTTTCTGGGCCGGATGTTCCGGAGCAAGGAGGAAGATAACGCCGTGCCCCGTTATCTGGACGATACCCTGATCACCACGCCAGAACTGGCGATCGGGGCGGTGGACCAGGAAATGAAACGACTGATCGGCCATAGCCGGGGCCTGCTGAGGGTGTGTCTTGATCGGGAGAGCCTGACCGAAGCCGATATCCGGCCGAAAGCCGATGCCATCCGCAACCTGAACCGGGCGATCACTGACTATATCGGCCGGTTGAGGGCGGAAAAAATGCACCCGTCTGTGGTGGATGCCCTGACCATCAGCATCCGCACCTGCCGCTACCTGGCCGAAGCCACTGATCTGACCACCCGGCTATTGCAGCTGCGGCAGCTAAGCCAGCGAACAGAGTTTGCCGAGCAAGCTGAGACACTGGAGCATTATCTGGATACCATCCGGGAGCTGGTCGCATCAGAAGGCCCGGCTGAGGCGTTGCTTGCCGAGGCAGAGGGCACTTACCACCGGTTGAAAAACGCGATGTTGCAGATGATGGTACGGCGGGATTTCAGCACCGCTCTGGGGGACCAGGCTCTGGATACCCTGAGTTCTGTACGGCGGCTCAATGACCAGTGGAGCAAGGCCCTGAAATGGCAACCGGCCACCCATTTGCTCAATGGCGCCCAGCATCAGCTGCTGGAGTCGGAAAACCTGCAGTAGCGGTTTTTGCCCTCCCGTTTGGCGCGATACATGGCCTGGTCTGCCTGGCGTAACAGCTGGTCGCCATCCAGCTCCGCGTTTTGTGGGTAAACGGTGTAACCCAGACTGGCAGATACTTCAACGCTGTGGTCTGCCACCCACACGGGATCGCCAATTTTTGTCAATATGCGCACCAGCAACGCCTCCAGGGTTTGCTGGTCGGCGACGTTCACCACAATGGCGGCAAATTCATCCCCCCCCAACCGGGCCAGCGTATCTTCCTCGCGCAGGGTTGAACGCATGCGGCGGGCAACTTCCACCAACAAACCATCCCCTGCGTCGTGCCCGAAGGCATCGTTGATGGGTTTGAAATGATCCAGATCGATGTAAATCACCGCCAACTGATAGTTCTGCCGGCGGGCCTGGGCCATGGATTGCTGCAGACGGTCCGAGAACAGCACCCGATTCGGCAAGCCGGTCAGTGAATCATAGTGCGCCATGGTGCGCAGCTGTTTCTCGGTTTCCTTGAGTTGGGTGACATCACTGAACACCCCGACAAAATGGCTGAGCTGGCCCTGCTCATCGAACACGCTGCTCAGGGTAAGGCTGATTACAATGGCGTGACCATCCCGGTGCCTGCTGGCAAATTCACCGGTCCAGACGCCGTGCTTACGCGCCGCAATCAGGATGGCACTGCCTTCGTCCATGGGCATTGGTGGCAGGCTGCCCACCGCTACCTTGTGGTCCCGCCCGGTAATCAGTGAGTAGGCTTCGTTGATATCCATGACAACACCGTGGGCATCGGTGATAAAAATAGCTTCACGGGCATTCTCAAACACTCGCAGGGCCAGTCGCTGGCGCTCTTCGGCATACTTACGGCGGGTAATGTCGTACCAGGAACAGAGAATGGACGGGCTCTCCTGATCGTGTTCATAGACCGGCGCCAGGGTCATATCCACCCAGACATCGGAACCGTCCGAACGCACGAACAGCCACTCGGACTGTGCCACTTCGCCGGTCGCTACCCGCCTGATCAGTGCATCCGCTTTTTGCAGGGAAGGTGTACCGTCCGGCTGCGCATGGGGAGAGAAAGTGGGCAAGCCCTTGCCTAACAGCGATGCCTCGGAGGTGTAACCCACCAGATCCACGGCGGCCCGGTTGCAATTGATCAGTTCCCCGTTACGGATCATCAGCATCGGCTGGGGCCAGCTGCCAATGAGCTCACGCTGGCGCCGTTCCTCGGTAGCCAGCTGGCGCTTCTTGCGGCTGAGCCAGAGGCTGGTGACCACGAGCATCACAAAGAGAACCGCAACCGTCAGCACCCAGATCCGGTACTGGTTCAGCACATCCACCCAGGTGACTCTTGGCACCTGGTCATAGGGCGCCATTCTCAGAGTTCGGGCCAGGTCTTCGACCGACTGGTAGTCTGCGGGGGGTGAAAACCCCGCCAGGCCCGCCGCCCGGGCAGCGGGATGATCAGGTTGCAGAGCAAACAGGGCAGACGCCACCTGACGCACAATCTGACTATCGACATGGGGCAACGATACCAGCGGCCACTCAGGGTAGAGGCGGGTAGATACCGCAAACGGAAAGCCGGCCAGCGACTGGACATGAATCATTTTCAGCTCGTCTGCCAACGCCGGATTTTCCCGGATGAGTTCCTCGTATACGCCGGTCCGGACAAACCCAACATCGGTATCGCCGGTCAATACCGCTCGAATGACTCGGTCGTGATTACCCAGATGCACCATCCGGTTGTGGCGGAGAATGTCCACACCCGCATCCCTCAGCTCCAGCGCCGCTGCCTGAAAGCCACCGAGGTAATGAATACCCGGGGTAGCTATGCTTTTGCCTCTGAGGTCTGCCAGGCGATCGATGTCACTGCGTTCGGCGCGGGTAAGGATAAGGCCACCAATACTGCCAGTGGAACGGCCTTGCCACTCCCGTTGCAGGGTGGCAAGCACCCCGGTCAGGCTGCGCTCGCTGCGGATCATCAGGAAGTGACTGGGGTTGGTCAGAAAGAAATCCACCCGATTCGAGGCCAGCGCCCGGTTCATGTCATCCTGATTGAACACCCTCAGCCGCACCTCCAGTCCGGTTTCCTGGCTCAAATACTCGGCCAGCAGGCTATAACGTTCCTGGATCACCGGCTCTGGCCGGTAAGACAGAACCCCCAGAGTGACTGAACTCTTCGCCACGGCCAGCGGTGCCCAGAGCCCTGCCAACAGGCCAAGCACCAGAATAAGCGTGCAGGAACACCGCCGGTTCATGACAAACTCCGGGGCAGGAACGACGGATCACAAAGGCTTTCGTAAACAGGATGGCTGGCCATCAACCCTTCACGAACCAGGATGTCGGACAGTCGTTTCGCGACCACCTCAATGCGGCCATGGTGCGCCAGGTATCGTTGGTTGGCTGCAAGCTCCGGAAGCATCACCGTGGCCAGGGACCGGCGCACCGAATCCGGCGTTATTCCCTGACGGGTGGCCACTCGATACACTGCATCGTGCATGCTGCGCACCAGGTGATGCTGGCCCCGGAAGTAGCCGTACACCAGATCACGCACCGCACCGGGTTTTCGGCGGGCGGCTGCCTCAGTAACTATCAGGGTATCAAAAATGGTATCGGGCACCTGACTGCTGTCGAATAACCGGGTACCTCCGGCCTGCTCCAGCACCGAGGCGGTCGGCTCGTAGCATACCGACGCTTCAATATCGCCATTTTGCCAGGCGGACAAATGGCGATTCACCGGCAGATCAACCAACGAAACCTGATCGGTGCTCAAGCCGGCACGTTCCAGAATCGAGAACAGCATAATCCCCGAGACGCCACCCAGCTCGACGGCGATAGGCCGGCCCCTGAGCCCGGCAAGACTGGTGATGGAGGGCTTGACCATCAGGACATCGGCGCCGACGGACACGTTGGTAACCGCCACCACGCGCAAGGGGACGCCTTCGGCATAGACCCTTAACGCTTCATCCAGGGTCAGAGTGGCGGCATCCAGCTCGCCGGCCAGCAGGCCTGCCATGGACTCGCTGGCAGCCAGGCCTTTGACCAACTGAACGGAATCAGGCAGCCAGCCGAAGTCTTCCGCCAGGTAGAGCGGTTCGTAACCAATCCAGGGATGAATGCCAGTACGCAACGGCGCGGATCGTGAGCAGCCGGCCAGCCCCAGAGCCGGAATGGCAGCAACAGACAGTTGCAGAAATTGGCGGCGATTCATTCAGGCTCCGGGGCGGCATCAATTATTCGAATACTAATACGTAGCCACTATAGCCGTAAATCTGACCAAAGCATTGCACCGGGTCAATTCCGGATTCTGAATTTAAGCGAATTCTTGCCGCTCAACCCAGAGCCAGGAAGACACCCATCAATACCGGCGACAGAAACGACAGCAAAAACCCCGAGGCAATCGCCACCGGCACACAGGCAAGCCCGCCACTGCTGCGGATGACCGGCAAGGTAAAGTCCATGGCGGTGGCACCACCATAGCCAATGGCCATGGCCGGTCGCGAGCCGATCACCAGCGGAATCAGTGCCAGCGCTATGATCTCCCGCAGTACATCGTTCAGAAAGGCGACCCCACCCCAGGCCGGCCCCAGGGCATCGCCAATCACAATGCCCGAGAGCGAATACCAGCCAAAGCCCGAAGCCAGGGCCAGGGACTGGTGCCAGGGCACATCCAGCCAGGGAATCAGCACAAGGCCGGCCAGCAGAGAACTCAACGCCAGCGCCAGGGCAATACCCAAACCCTGGCGGTTCATCAACAATTTGCGCAACGACAACCCGGCGTTGCGCAACTGCAGGCCAATAAGGAACAACAACAGCATCAGCGCCCAGGTGGCGACATCGTCAACCAACGGCAATTGCGGAAACAGGAAATAGCCTGCCAGAGCACCCGCGACAACCGCCAGTAACGGTTTCAAACCGGCGAGGAACAATCGGCGGTAACTCGGCTTCTCCTGCCCCGCTTCCGCTCCCGTAGACATCGGCTGCCAGCGGTGGAACAACCACAGGCCCACCATGTTGGCCACCAGCAGCACCATGACCAACCCCGCCACCTGAGCAGCCATGGTGCCTAACTGGTCCAGCAGGCCATCCATCTGACCAAGACCAAGACCCAGCAGCGCCAGAATGAAATAGACCAGGGCTTCCACGGTATAGTGTATTACCGTCATCAGACGGCGGTTAGAGAGCGGTATGGCAAAGCCCAGGAACAAAGGCGCCAGAACAAGCAACGCACCGGTCAGCATAAACCCCTCACGGGCAGGTTATTAAACAACGGACGCCGGCCCGGGGGCCGGCATACAGAGAGGATCAATGCAGGTTTTGGCCAGAACGATCCTGCACCAGCACCCAGGGGGCAATCACCACCGCCCAGAGCTCGGCATTGCGATCGTACCAGGCCCGGGCAAGATCGGGCGCCACTTCGCCCACCTGTCCGCCAGCCATCCAGTGCTCGAACTGTGCCTTGTTATCGGCGGTCAGTTCAGCAGCCACGTTCAACAAATCCAGTTCCGGTGTTACCCGGACCACCTGGCCACGGGCGTAGTAGGTTTGCAGCTCATGCCAGTGAATGCGGGAGGTTTCCAGGTTCAGTCGTGCTTTGATTTCGTCAGGGGATTCAGAAGAAGACATAACACCTCAACTAAGCAGCTACTCATTCAGGCGCGCCAGCCTAACGCAAATTGGCCAATCACGCACTCGTCACGGCCTGCGCTTAATCATGCCCCTTGCGTATTTCCTTGCACTATTCGATGAATATCAGCCGCCAGCGTCATCGGGTCAAAGGGTTTGGGAATAACACCGATGGCCCCCAATGCCAGGTATTCTTGAATTTCAGCGCTCTGAATCCGGGCGGTCATGAAAATCACCGGTGTGGATCGTGTCGCGTCCAAAGCCCTTAATCTCCGCATGGTCTCAGGACCGTCCATTCCGGGCATCATCACGTCCAGAAGAATCAGATCCGGCCCGAACTCAGGAGCCACTTCCAGGGCTTGTTGGCCAGAGCTGCAAAGTGCTGTGTTAAAACCTCCCACATCCTGCAATGCCAGCTCTGCAATGGCCCGGATATCCGGATCGTCTTCCACATACAGAACTTTATTCAGCGATGCCTCAGGAACGGACGCCATGGTTCGACTCCTCGGTGGATGGTTTCAGTTCCAGACCAATACGCCGCAAAAGACGCTGACAGTCATCACTGTCTGACTGCCCCCCGGCAATCAATGCGGCGGCCCGCATCACCAGGCGATCTTCACGGGTACTGTCTTTCGGCAAAAAATGCACCGCGCCAATCATATCTCTCAGACTCAGCGGCAGCTTCCAGTGTACTTTCAGGCGATTGCCGTAATCCTGAGACCACTGGCCAATGCACTGCTCTACCTCTGAACCGTTCAGCGAGCCTCCTTCTGCCGTGAACTGATTCAGCACTTTCAGAACAGCCATCTCTCCCAAGCGGCTCAGAAGCCCCGCCTGTTGAAATGAAGAGGGCGACTTCCCCAGCCTGATCGCAAGTTTTTGAGCCTCACGCGACACCTGCAATGCCATGTCGTGGAAAGCTCTGGCCTGAGCCTGCAGGTCCGGATTATCTATCTTACCGGCCACATCCAGTGCCAGCGCCAGGGCCTGATTCAACGCCATGGCCACGCCCATATTGCTGATGGCATCACGGAGGGATTCGACCGGCTTACCCGTGCGCCGAAATGAGCTGCTATTGGCCACATCCAGCAAGCGAGCCGTCAGCGCCACTTCCTCTCGCCATCGTTCTGCCAACTGAGCTGGCGATAGCTCTTGCTGCCTGCCGATAAGGTCCAGAATATCGACCGGATCAATATCCGTCGGCAATTGAACCACCGAATTCAAGGATGCCTTCAAATACTCATCTGCGGAGCCGTGACCAGAATCGCTAGCAGGAACCAGCTTGGTCAGACGTTCGTGCAACAGCTGCACATCCAGGGGCTTGGTGATGTATCCGCTGATACCATGGTGAGCTGCCATGAGTACCGATTCACGATCAGAACGCCCGGAGACCATCACAATGGGTACGTCACGATCACCTACGCGTATTCGCTTGACCAGATCGAGCCCGGAACCGTCTGGCAGCTGCCAGTCAATAAGATACAGCTGGTAACGGCCATCACTGTCTAGCAGTTGTTGGGCCTCGCTCAAAGATCGCGCAAGACTAACGGTAGCCCCTTGATGAATACCCGCGACGACCGTCTCAAGTAGCTCACCCACCAGCTCGTCGTCTTCCAGTATTAATGCTTTCAACAGGCACCTCTCAAGATGTCATTCCAACAGGAGACGGATCATAGAGCGTCACACCATTACGCCCACCCCGTTTTCGTTGGTAGAGTGCCTGATCAGCGGCCTCGATGGCTTGATCGGAAACAGGAAAATCGTTGATTAACGCGACGCCGGCACTCAGGGTAACCTGAAAACTGTCATCCCCTGCCCAGAACGCGAGTTCGGCAAAACTCTTACCTATGGCTTCGATGAGTTTCACCGCCACCGCAGGCTCACAATCGGGCAGAATCAACAGAAACTCTTCCCCACCATAACGCCCGATCACATCAGACTCACGCAGCCGGTTGCGCAGTAAATTGGCCAGGGTCCGAATAACAATATCGCCTTGGCCATGTCCCCAGCTATCGTTTACCCGCTTGAAGTGATCCAGATCCAGCATCACCACACACGAGGTATGACCGGCACGGCGACAGCGGGCCAGCTCCCGGTCGACTTCCTGCTTGATCAGCGAGTGTTTAAGCAGCCCGGTGAGGCTATCACGGTTCATCAGGTCCGATAACTGGCGGGCACGGTAACAACGAATCCGCACCGACCGGACAAGGTAATCATCGGTGACCGGCTTCACCAGAAACTCATCAGCGCCTTTGGACAGCGCATCCAGCTGGTTTTCAGGATTGTCTTCCGATGACAGATACACAATGGGCAAGCCCAGCCAGCGCGGCTCGTAACGAATCAGCCTGGCCAGCGTAACGCCTGAATAGTCCCGTAACTGAACATCCATCAGAACAAGGTCTGGCTCAAACGCCGACAGTTCCGACATCAAGTCTGCCGGGTCAGAAACCAGACGGGCAATGATGCCAGCCTGCTTGAGCACCAGGCAATAGTGCTCTCCCAGCTCCAGATCATCGTCGACGATCAACACCCGGCCCTGGGGGCGGGACCCGCGCTCCAGCGCCAGGGATTCGATCCGTTCTGCCAGTTCCGGCATATCCAGCGGCTCACAGAAATAGGCCGTTGCCCCTCGTTCTGCGACCCGGTACAAAGTCTCAAACGAGTTCTCGTGGCCAACACATACCACCGGGAATCTGCGATGCTCGGCTTTCGGTAGGTATTGCTCACGAAAGTCCATGACGTCGCCAAGCTCTGAATCCACACACAGCAGGATCGAAGCATTGTTGAGCTCTGCAAGGCGGGCAGCAACGTCGCTCGGGCGATCAATAGAGCCCGACTCACAGACAAAACCGTAGACGGCTAACGATTTAACCAGGTCAGCCAGATAATCAATGCTGTGCCCGAGGGCCATGACATTGACCTGCATGCCATGGGCCCCGTCGTGTGAATCCTCTGCAGCTGGAGCCCCTGCCTGAGCACCCGTGGCAGAGGTCATTTCAGGAGCCTTTTCCAGTAGCCTGGCAAGATGTCGAAGTTCATCGGCAAGTTCTACAGAAACCGACACCACGTCATGCGCACTTGCACCGCTGTCGGCCGCCGACTCACGGCACGACTTCATCTGCTTTTCTATCGCCCTGGCCGCCTGTCCGAGTTCCGGAAAACCGAATGTCCCCGAAGAACCCGCCATCCGGTGCAACAACTGATAACACTTGTCCAGCTCAGACTGCGGCAGCTGTTGCTGATCAATCAAGCTCGCAAATCCTGACAGCGTTTCAATGTCGCCCCGGGCACGCTCCAAGAACCGTTCCTGCAGACGCCTCAGACGTTCCTGCAAATGATCAACGGCTATATTACTCAAAAGGCATTCCTCACTATTTTATTCACAGCATCTGGTGCACTATTCTCATGAAAGCATGTTTTATCTACGACATCTATTCGTCTAAGGGCCTTTCTTGCGAACTTTAAGCCTCAACGCCCGTATTGTCCTGATTACCAGCTCAAGCATTGTTATCAGCGTAGCTCTGATTCTTTTTATTGCCTATGACAGACTGCTTCGCGATTTTGAGCAGGTACTTACGGAGCGCCAGGCGCTGCAAACATCGGCGGCGGCCAGTCGGGTAAACGAGGAACTGACCATACGCCTGAACGCGCTGGGCGCATTTGCCAGCGTGCTGACGGACGGTGGCAATATGTTACCCTTACCGCAACTCCAAACGATGCTGGGGCGCCAACCTACCCTGGAAAGGCTGTTTGGCGGCGGGCTACTGATTTTTGATGGCCAGAGCGTCGCCGTCGCCGAGAACCGCTTTGTGCCCAATCGGCTCGGAACGTCCTACGCTGATCGCCCCCATTTCAAACGAGCCATGCAGTCACGTTCTCCGATTGTGAGCCGGCCAATTGTTGGACGAACAACCGGCTTGCCACTGTTGTCGTTCCTCGCTCCTATTGAAAGTGATGATGGCGACTTACTCGGGCTGGCCGGGGGCACCATCAACCTGGCAGAATCGGGCATTCTTCCTGCGGAACTCAAGGCTGACGAAGGCACTATTCTCAAGGTGTTGGATACCGGAAACTTTATTCAGGTAGATGCCCTGCGGAAGGACCAACCGGCACCCGAACTCCCTCACCCAGGCGAAGACCCTCTCATCGACGCAGCCTTGTCAGGCATCCCCTTCGGCGTGGTTACGGATCTTTCCGGGCAACGATGGGTGTATAGCACCCGACATCTGGAGCGGCTCGGTTGGGTATTTTTGAGTGCGGCACCTTATGAACGAGCTATTCAGCCCGCCCGGGCTTCATTTCGCAGCTTTCTCTGGATCAGCATATTGGCAATGCTTCCATTGCTACTTCTAACCTATGTTGTGTCCATGGCAACCACCCGACAACTGGGCGACATGTCCGGAAAAATAAAAAAGATGGCGGAAGATAGCTCTTCTGCCCAGCGGTTAACCACTAGAGGGCCCGCAGAAACCCGAAATCTGGCGAAAGCGTTCAACACCCTGATGGAAGAGCGAGAAGCGCTGGACCTTCTGAAAAACCAGTTTGTGTCGAACGTCAGTCATGAACTACGCACGCCGCTGACGTCTATCAATGGCGCTCTTAAGCTACTGCAATCCAACTCCGCCGGCGAGTTGCCGCCGAAAGCCTCAGCCATGGTTGAGCTGGCTTTGCGCAACGGCCAGCAGCTGCAATCGCTGATTACCGACCTTCTGGACTTTGAAAAGGCGGTGGCCGGCAAACTCAGCATCCAGATGCGTGACATCGACCTTATTGAAGCCATTGAGGCTGCGTGCGCCGGGAACCAGCCGATGGCCAGGCATTACTCCGTGAGAATTGTTGCCGAAAGCGATAACAGCCTCAGCGTGTTTGCGGATCCGGCCCGGCTGCGCCAAGTCCTTGATAATTTTATCAGCAACGCCGTAAAACACTCGCCAAGCGGTGGCGTAGTTACTGTTAAAGCCAGCTCCACAACCTCCGGGGTTGTGCGCATCACCGTTTCAGACCAGGGAGACGGAGTTCCCGAACACTTCTTACCGCAATTATTCCAACGATTTGCCCAGGCAGAAGCTGGCTCTAACCGGGCCAAAGCCGGCACCGGATTGGGGCTTGCCATATGCCGGGAACTTGCCCATTTGATGTCCGGTGAGGTGGGCTACGATTACTCAAATGGCGCCCACTTCTGGCTGGAGCTTCCTGAAGCCGATCACCAGGGCAAGGAACATTTATGAGAACGCCTGACCGGCCCCAAAATGAAACTTTACGGCTGTCAGCCCTTGAAGCAGCTCAGCTGCTGGACACACCGCCGGAAGAACGATTTGACCGAATTACCAGGCTCGCAGCCAAAACCTTTGCTGTGCCTATATGCCTGGTCTCCCTGATTGACAGGGATCGCCAGTGGTTCAAATCCTGCTATGGCCTCGGCGTTCGCGAGACGGCCCGTGACATTTCCTTTTGTGGCCATGCAATTCTCGGCACCGATACCTTCGTGGTTGAAAATGCGTTGCAGGACGAACGATTTGCAGACAACCCCCTGGTCACTGGCGAGCCCAGCATCCGTTTCTATGCCGGTGCACCGCTGGAGGACCGGAATGGTTTCCGTTTAGGCACCTTATGCCTGATCGACAGGAGGCCTAGAACCTTTTCCAGCGACGATCAAAAGACACTGCGCGATTTTGCTGATCTGGTCGAACGGGAATTTCAGTATCAGGAGCTGGGGACCTACTATGCGGAGAGAACCCAGGCACTGAATATCCTGAACGACATTTCGCTGGACTCCAGTGGGAGCGTCTCTGAGCGTATCAATCGCGCTTTGGCGATTGCCGCTCAGTATCTCAAGTTGGAAACCGCCATTGTCAGCAATATCACCGGCGGCGTGTACACGGTCCTTTGGCACCACGAGCGGCATCCGACGTCTCTGGAGAACGGCATTACATTCCCGCTGGAGCAGACCTACTGCTCACTCCTGGCGGCCGAGGGTAGCGTCCTTGCCATCAATCATATGGGGCGTTCACGCTTCAGCGAGCACCCGTGTTATCAGCAATTCCAGCTGGAGAGTTATCTGGCAGCACCGGTGTGGATCGATGATGAACTGTTCGGAACGGTGAACTTTTCCTCGACCATCCCCCGTCGCCCAGTGTTTACGGAAACGGAAAAGACATTCGTCAACCTTCTTGGCCGCTGGATTGCCGACCTCATTCAGCAGCAAAAGCACACGGAAGTGCTCGACAAACTGGTCGCTAACGCGCCAGGAATGCTCTATCAGTATCGCCTGTGGCCCGACGGCCATAGCACCTTTCCCTACACCAGTGGCGGGATTCAGGCCATTTACCAGGTCAGCGCAGAGCAGGCTGCCAAGGATGCTTCGCCGGTCTTTGAACGTATTCACCCGGATGACTTGCCCATTGTCGCCGATTCGATACAGTCATCGGCGGAGAATTTGACACCATGGATCCAGAAATACCGTATTCGCTGGCAGGACGATAGCTGGCGCTGGGTAGAGGGTAAGGCGCGACCTGAGCGACTACCCGATGACAGCGTACTATGGCACGGATACATCGTAGACATCGATGAGCGCCACAAGATCGAGGAAATGAAAAGCCAGTTTATTTCCACCGTCAGTCATGAGCTTCGCACACCGTTGACCTCGATCGCCGGCTCACTGGGCCTTATCGATAGCGGCTCTCTGGGCCCTTTACCCGAGAAAGCTCAGCAGATGGCGTCTATTGCCCTCAGAAACACCAAACAACTCAAACATCTGATCAATGATTTGCTCGACATTGAAAAACTGGTATCCGGCCGCATGCCCATGCACCCAACCAGACAGCCTGTTGCCCCGGTTATCGAGGAATCAATCGAGCGCCTGTCGCCTTATCTGGAAAGCCGGCAAATACAGGTTGTCCAGCAACAAAATCACTCAGATATAACGGCCTGGTTCGATCCACAGCGCCTCAGCCAGGCGCTAAACAACCTGCTCTCTAACGCCGCCAAGTTTTCAGAGCAGGGTGCCTGCGTAGAGATCTCTACCAAACGATTTACTGATCACATCAGAATCTCGGTCACAGACCACGGTATGGGAGTTCCCGAGAGCTTTCGGCCTTACATCTTCCAGAAATTTGCACAGGCCGACAGTTCAAGCACAAGGGGCAGGCAGGGTACCGGTCTGGGACTGGCGATTACGCGGGAGATCATGACGCAAATGGGTGGCAGCGTTGATTTCGAGTCAACTGAAGGCAAAGGCGCCACCTTCTGGCTTGAACTGCCCCTTGAGCAACCGACTGAGCCTGTAAAATGAGGAACGCTGACGATCGGCGATTCCGATCGCTCATCTGGATGGCCCGCTGGATGGTTCTGATACTAATGGTGTCGGTTGCCATCACCGTGGACAGGGTCAGCACAGAACGCTTAAGAACCGAGGTGCGCCAGGAATGGCAAGCAAAGATCGATGACCTGGCCCTGGATCTGCAAGGCAGGATTTTACAGAACATAAAAACGGTTTGGGGCCTTGCAGCCAGTGTCTCGGTTGAACCGGAACTTGGCGAGGCTCGTTTTCAAGAACTGGCCGCCGTTATCTTCCGGCTGGCCACTGAATTAAGAAATATCGGCCTGGCGCCTGATTTTGTCATTAACAACATCTACCCCCTGGAGGGAAATGAAGCCGCCATTGGTCTGGACCTGAGAACGCAAAGCCTCCCGGCCGAACAGGTTCGCATGCTAATGGAAACGGAGCGCGCGGTGTTCAGTGGCCCCATTAATCTGGTTCAAGGTGGCCAGGGACTGGCAGCCCGAATTCCGATTTTTAGCTCCGATTCCGGTGAGTTCTGGGGCGTGGTGTCCGTCATCCTGGACCTTCAAAGCCTCTATGAAGCGGTCAACCTGGGCATCATCATGCAGGAGGCACAGCTAGTGCTATCGACGTCCTCTGACCCATCCAACTCAGAAAGCATCTTTTTCGGTACCCAGGAGGCTAGCTGGAAATGGCCAGTTTATAATGCGCTGGACATGCACGGCACCAGCTGGCATTTATTCGCACAACCCAAGGCCGGATGGCCAGATCAGCCACCGCAGCCCTTGCTGTTGCGCGGGATACTCGCATTACTGGTGTTACTGGTGACCGCTGCAACCTTCTGGCTGACCCGTCTGCTGCTCAAAGATCGGCAAATGCAACAATGGTTTTCGGGCCTGTTCGAACTTGCCCCGGTCGGCATTGCACTGTTCGATGCGTCAAGCAATCAGCTATTGCGAGCCAACCCAAGCCTGAAAAGTATCCTTGGTGAACATCCTCGTTCACTGGCTTTTTTCAACAAAACGTTCGATGAATATGGGAACCTCAGCACCGATTGTGAGGGTCTGACAGAGACGCTGGCCAGATCAGAGAGACTTAACGGCCGACAGGGCTATGTTAAAGACAACACTGGTGCGCTCAAGCCGATCATGCTGCATGGTCTGAACCTCATCACCACAGACGGAAAACCGGTTGTCTGGCTGATTGTTGAGGATATGTCAGAGCAGAAAAAAGCAGAACGGCTCAAGAACCAGTTCATTTCCACGGTAAGCCATGAGCTGCGCACGCCACTGACATCCATCTCCGGGGCCCTTGGATTATTGGCCAACCAGGCTGCAGGAACGCTTCCTGACAGCGCCCTTCGGCTGACCCGGATTGCCCACAGAAACAGCGAACAGCTCACTCACCTGGTTAATGATCTTCTCGATATCGAAAAGCTCATCGCCGGCAAAATGACACTCGAGATGAAAGCCCTTCAAGTCTCTGACCTGGTGCGTGAGTGTGTCGAGAATATCGGAAACTATGCTTCGGATCATCAAGTGACCGTGGAGATCCGACAGCTTGCCGATGTTAAAGTGACCGCCGATAAACGACGATTGATGCAGGCCCTGAACAATCTGCTTTCCAACGCCATCAAGTTTTCACCAGAGCATTCTGACGTGCTTGTCTATACCGAAACAGAAAACCACAAGGTACGAATCAAGGTACAGGACTTTGGCAAAGGGATTCCGCCCGAATTCCAGCCATCAGTGTTTGAAAAATTCGCACAGGCCGAAACCGATGGCCGGTGCTCAAAAGCTGGAACCGGACTCGGTCTGGCCATTACCCGTGAGTTGATGCTCAAAATGCATGGTTCAGTTGGCTTCACCTCCCGCCCTGGGCAGGGTGCCACATTCTGGCTGGAGTTAACCGAAGCAGAGTAGACAAAGACGAAATCAATGGAATACGAAGGGCTTCGGAAAATGTTAAAGGAGGCTGGAAACAGAGCCCCAGCCTCCTGTTTGGTCCGCAAAACCTCAGGCGTTCTTCAACATCTCCCGAACCACATAGTGCAGGATGCCACCATGCTGGAAGTAGACCGCCTCGTTGGCGGTATCGATGCGTGATTTCAGCTCACAGGTTTCGGTAGAGCCATCCTTGTATTTCACCGACATGGTTAGGGTCTGGCCCGGCTTGATATCGCCAGACAGCCCTTCGATGCTGATGGTTTCCTCACCGGTGAGTTTCAGGCTCTTGCGATCAACCCCTTCCGGGAACTGCAGTGGCATCACCCCCATGCCGATCAGGTTGGAGCGGTGGATGCGCTCGTAGGATTCCGCCACCACAGCTCTCACGCCCAACAGGCGGGTGCCCTTGGCGGCCCAGTCCCGGCTGGAGCCGGTGCCGTATTCTTTGCCAGCAATCACCACCAGCGGTGTACCTTGCTCCTGGTACTTCATGGCGGCATCGTAAATGGCCATCTGCTCGCCGGTGGGCACAAACTTCGTGAAGCCGCCTTCCACACCATCGAGCATCTCGTTTCGGATGCGCACGTTGGCGAAGGTGCCACGCATCATCACCTCATGGTTACCCCGGCGGGATCCGTAGGAGTTGAAGTCTTTCGGCTCCACACCGTGTGCCTGCAGGTATTTGCCGGCAGGCGTATCGGCCTTGAAGGAGCCCGCCGGGGAGATGTGGTCAGTGGTGACCGAATCACCCAAGAGAGCCAGGATGTTGGCATCCTTGATGTTCTCGATGGCCTCGGGCTGCTCACCCATGCCTTCGAAAAACGGCGGATGCTGGATATAGGTGGACTTGTCGCTCCACTCATACACCTTGCTTTCCGGCACCTTGATGGATTTCCAGATGTCGTCGCCCTCGAACACTTCGCCGTATTCCTTGCGGAACATGTCGGTTTTCACCTTTTCGACGGCCTCGGCGATTTCCGCCTGGCTGGGCCAGAGGTCGTTCAGGTACACGGGGTTACCGTCTTTGTCGGTACCCAGCGGGTCGTTGGTCAGGTCCAGCCGCACGTTGCCGGCCAGAGCGTACGCCACCACCAAGGGCGGCGAGGCCAGCCAGTTGGTTTTCACCAGCGGGTGCACCCGGCCTTCAAAGTTACGGTTACCAGACAGCACCGAAGCGACGGTGAGATCCCCCTCGTTGATGGCTTTCTCAACGGCATCCGGCAGCGGGCCTGAGTTGCCGATGCAGGTGGTGCAGCCGTAGCCCACCAGGTTGAAGCCCAGTTCATTCAGGTCGTCCTGCAGGCCCGCCACTTTCAGGTAATCGGTGACCACCTTGGAGCCCGGCGCCAGCGAGGTTTTCACCCAGGGTTTGGTTTTAAGGCCCTTATCCACCGCCTTCTTGGCAATAAGGCCTGCGGCCATCATTACACTGGGATTGGAGGTGTTAGTACAGGAGGTAATCGCCGCGATCACCACGGCGCCGGGGTCCAGTCGCGTTTTCTCTCCGTTCATTTCCAACGGCTGACTGGCCGGGTGTTCGTAACTGTTATCGACACCAACCGCAGTCTGGCCACCCTCCGACTCCAGCCTGGATTCCTGGTTCTGGGCCGGACCTTCAGCGGTCTCCATCAGTAACTCGAACGACGACTTCATGTTCTTCAGGGCCACCCGGTCCTGAGGACGCTTCGGGCCGGCAAGGCTGGCTTCCACATCGCCCATATCCAACTCCAGTGTGTCGGTATACACCGGTTCGTGCCCTGGCTCCCGCCAGAGGCCCTGGGCCTTGGCGTAGGCTTCCACCAGATCCAACAACTCTTCATCGCGGCCGGTCAGGCGCATGTAGGTAATGGTCTGATCATCCACCGGGAAGAAGCCGCAGGTAGCGCCGTATTCCGGGGCCATGTTGGCGATGGTGGCCCGGTCGGCCACTGGCATGTCTTTCAGACCGTCGCCGTAGAATTCAACGAATTTGCCCACCACGCCCTTCTTGCGCAGCATTTCCACCACCGTCAGCACCAGGTCTGTCGCGGTGATGCCTTCCCGCAGCTTGCCGGTGATCTTGAAGCCTACCACCTCGGGAATCAGCATAGAGACCGGCTGGCCCAGCATGGCGGCTTCCGCTTCGATACCACCGACACCCCAGCCAAGAATGCCCAGGCCGTTAATCATGGTGGTGTGGGAGTCGGTACCCACCAGGGTATCCGGGTAGGCAATGGTTTTGCCATCCACGTCCTTCTGCCACACGGTCTTGCCTAGATACTCCAGGTTGACCTGATGACAGATACCGGTGCCGGGCGGCACCACCCGGAAATTATCAAAGGCCTGCTGGCCCCAGCGCAGGAACTCATAGCGCTCCTGGTTGCGCTCCATCTCGATGGCGACGTTATCCTTAAAGGCCGACGGATTGCCGTACTTGTCCACCATCACCGAGTGATCGATCACGAGGTCCACCGGTGACAACGGGTTGATCAGAGCCGGGTCTTTGCCGGCCTGTTTTACCGCCTCGCGCATGGCCGCCAGGTCCACCACACCGGGTACGCCGGTGAAATCCTGCATTAATACCCGGGCCGGGCGGAACTGAATCTCAGTGTCGGAGCTTCGGTCTTTCAGCCACTGCACCATGGCATCGATATGGGAGCGGTCGACCGTGGTGTCGTCTTCGTTACGCAACAGGTTCTCCATCAGGACTTTCAGGGAGAACGGCAGGCGGTTCAGGTCGCCCAGGGTGTCGGCCGCCTTGGGCAGACTGTAGTAGTGATAGGTCTTGCCACCCGCGTTCAGGGTGGAGAGGGTATTCAGGCTGTCTTTGCTCAGTGAGGTATTCGACATGCGGGGCCTCCTCTGTTGGCTGATCTCCCTTAACTATTGCAGCGAATACCCAGACTTCAACTCTCCAGCCGTGAATGTTCAGCATTCGGGCCATGAATACCCACCAACAGCCAGGCCACCGAGCCAAGTACAGCCCTGCTTGCTTTGATATCTATGGCGTTAGCAGGGGCCCGTACGAGCAACCTGAAAACAACATTGCCCGGGATGTGTGAACAGATCAGCTGCGGCCCGAGGCCAGTTCTGTCATCATTGGCGCTGTTTTCTGACGGATCAGGATCTACCGTGAAACACGATTGTCATTACCACCCGGGCGACCCGGCCAAGTGGCACTGTGGTGAGTGCCAGATGCACTATTGCAACCGCTGCATGCCCGATGCAGATACCCGCCAGCGCCGCGCCCTGTGCCCACGCTGCAGCAAGGCCATGCGGTATCTCGGGGCGGCAACCGAGGTGGTGCCCTTCTGGCACCGTATCGGCGCTTTCTTCCGCTACCCGTTCCATACCGATCCATTGATAGTAATCGCCATATGTACGCTGGTGCCCATCGTTGCACCGGCGAACATTGTCGGCTTGATTATCTGGCTGGTGCTGGCACTGGCCCTGTTCAAATACACCTATGCCGTGATCAGCCACACCGCAGAAGGCCATCTGAAACCGCCACCGGTGTCGGTGGCGTTTACGGGCAGCGGTTTTGATATCGTTATTCTGCAGCTTCTGGTGTTCGTGCTGATGGGTGGCCTGGTGGCTGCGGCCGCGATGATCGGCGGGCCGATTCTTATGATGCTGGCGTTGGCATTTGCGATACTCGCCCTGCCCGCCAGCATCATGGTGCTGGCGATGGAGCGATCAGTGGGTGCGGCGGTGAACCCGATGAACCTGGCGGTGCTGATTTCCCGTATCGGCACCCCCTACTTCCTGCTGTATGGCTATCTGATTCTGCTCACCCTGGCTTCCGGGGCGGCCCAGGATTTTGCCGTTGATCACTTCCCGATGTGGGTGGCACAGCCCCTGGCGGGCTTCCTCAACAGTACCTTTACCCTGATTCTGTTCCACATGCTGGGTTACCTGCTGTTCCAGTATCAGGAAGAACTGGGCTTTGCCTCGGACATTCAGGGGGAAGAAAGCGACGCAGACCAACAGAACCGGGACCGGAGCACCCGCTTTGATGCCGATCTGGACATGAACCTGAAAGACGGCAACTACGACCGGGTTCAGAGCATGCTGATCGAATCCCTCAAAAAAGACCGGGACAATCCGAAACGCATTGGGCAGCTCTATCAGATTCTGACCGCCCGGCAGGCAACGACCGAGCTGTACCGGTATCACCCGCGCCTGATGGCGTGGCTCGCCCAACGACACGATGGGGACGGGTTGAACCAGCTGATGCAGACTCTGCAAGCGGCGGAGCCTGGCTTTCAGCTGGACGATCCGGAACTGGCGGTGCAGTGTGCCAGTGCCCTGTATCACCGGGGCCACTTCAAGCCGGCATTGCGATTGCTGCAGGATTTCCACAAACGGTTCCCGGACAGCGACCAGCTGGCACCGGCCTATTTACTGGCCGCCCAGGCACTGGCCAATGGTCTGCAGCAGTGGGAGAAAGCCAGTGCGTTTCTCGCGTTTATCAAGAAGCGCTGTGTCACCCACCCCTTGCATGGGCAGATTGACACCTGGCTGGACCAGGCCCGCAATCAGCAACCGCTGAAAGGCCCGAAAGCGAGTTTTGAGGTACCGGAGTAATCGGAAAGCGCCGGCACAGGGCAAGCTGCCCTGTGCCGGCATTTAAGGCTTCAAAGAGTGTTCTGGAGCAATTGGCGGTAATGGCGGGCTTTTGGCTCCATCTGGTGCTTCTCGAACTCCGCCAGCAACAACCGGCAGGCCTCGTTGACCATTTCCACATCCGCCGTTGAGCGCATGCGTTCAAAAGCCTTTTCCGCTGATTTCAAATCGTGGTGCTTGAGACTGGCAAACATTACCCGGTTATGGTCTTCCACCGCCAGCGGATGATGGGCCTCACCCTTGCTAAGATATTCCTGCCACACTGAGATCATTTGCTCTGGCTGCCGTCGGGCCATGGCATCGGCCATCAGTTCCCGTGACAGGTCCCGGTAGGCTGGCAGGTCTGGCCGCAGTTTGGCCAGCTGGTACAGATGTTCCAACACGATGGTGCGCTCGGGATAGCGTTCCCGCAACGCTTCAAACTGGCGCCGGGCCAAATCGAAATCCATCCGTCCAAGGCTGGCCATGGCCTGGGCATACGCCGAGGTAAAGCGGGCGTCCTGCTCATCTTCTTCCGGTTCAAAAAACTCTTCTTTCACCTGCAACCAGCTTTTACCCAACAGCCAGACCAGGCCAGCGCCGGCAAGCAGCCCGCCAGCATGAGCCATATAGGCAATACCGGTAGAGCCGGCGTACCAGTAATCGTAGATTTCCTTGCCTACCCACACCGGCAACAGGGCGATGGCGGGGGCCCGGAAATAATTGAAGTAGACCACCAGGAAGTAGAAAAAGCGGATTTTCTGCACGCCATATATGGCCACATACATGCCCATCAATCCGGAAATGGAGCCTGACGCGCCCACCAGAGGAATCTGGCTGCCCATGGAGAAGCCGGTATACATCAGGCCGGATAACGCACCACAGGCCAGATAGGCCATCAGGTAACGGCCGGGCCCCAGGGCTTTCTCGACCGTGAAGCCAAGCAGGAACAGGAACAGCAGGTTACCGATAATATGGCCCCAGCCACCGTGCAGAAACTGGTAGGTGATCAGGCTGTAAAGCGACAACTCAGCCGGGATAAGCCCCAACTGATAAGCGCTCATTCGAGACAGCCACTGTTCGTCGATGGCAACCCGCTGCTCCAGCCAGTGACTTCGCTCAGCCGGCGCCCAGATCAGGTCCCGGTTTTCTTGCAGGTACTGGTAGAACTCCCGGTTCACCAACAGGGTGGCTGCCAGCCAGAAGATTTCGTTGTCCTCCTGCAGTTGCTGGAATTCCTGAAGCTCCAGCACACTCTGGGCATCACCAGAAAACCGGATTTCCCGTTGCAGATAGTCTTCATAAGCCGGTGCCTCGAGCGCCAGCAGGTCGGCTTCCAGGTACTGCTCCAGGGCAGCTTCAAACTTGCGGTCATCACCGCCCTGATAGAACAGGAAGACCAGCAGGCAAGCCATCATCAGGCTCAGGGTTACCCAGGGCGGGCGTTTCCAGTTAACGGCGTTCTCGGCAGGAATAATCAGCATGGGCGGTCACAATTCATCACAATCTGTCCCTGAAAAGCTGCTTTTTACCACAGCAGCGACTTCTTTTCCCGGTGTAATGACACCTGGCGAGCAGAAATCAAAGGTCTGCAACGGGAAATGTGGCGCAGCACACAACCATGGATGTCATCACACAGTCACACAAATGCCATTCAATCGGTAACCACTCACTTCCGGTGCCTATCGACCATTCGCCAATTGCCGTTATTGCTTCAACCAACAATATTGGGGAAGCAATAACAACAAAAACCGGATTCTGGACTCGAGGATACTGCACATGACCGTACTAGTTCTGGACAACCCTGACCTGCTGGCGAAGGCCGCATTGGCATTCGGCGGCATGGCGGGCCAGCCTTCACAAGACGGAAGCCGTCCTCACCGCACCCGATTTCACTACGGCTTCAACAAACACACCCCGGATGCCGGTGACATCGAGGTTCTGAAGCAGCACGCGGCCTACCTGAAAAACCACCCGGGTATGCGGGTAAGAATTCATGGCCACGCCGACCGCTTTGGTTCAGAGGAATACAATCGTTTCCTGGCTCGCCTGAGGGCCAACTCCGTTGCCCGCCTGCTCATGCGTGAGGGCGTTCACCAGTCTGCCCTTGTGCTGGCCACCTGGGGTTCGGATCGCCCCCTGGCCCGGCCGGAAGACCACGCGGCCAACCGACGGGTGGAGCTGGAATACCTGACCATGGACATTGCCCGGGCACTCTGAGCACCCGGTACAAACACAAACGGGGCCAACAGGCCCCGTTTAAGCAATCGCTGCCGGCTTGCTCAGCCGTACACCTGCCAGACGTTCCACAGTAACAGCAACGCCGCCACCAGAATCGCCAGCCAGGTTAACAGGATACCAATCATACGGGCCTTGTGGGGGCCACCCTTGCCGTTGATCATGCCCCAGGCATGGAGAATACGGCCCACCACCAGCGCCATGCCGGTCCAGTAAATCAGGCCTGAGGCAACACCGTTCAGCTCGGCAATCGCCAGCATGATCAGGCCAATGGGCGCATATTCGACCAGGTTAGCGTGGGCGCGCACCGCTGCCTCAAACTCCACATCGTCGTTCACGCCCAGCCCTTTACGGTACTTCAGCCGGTACTTAACCACCTGGCCGGACAACACCAGCAACAACAAGCCGAGGACGGCCGCGAACACAGCGGTTACGGGTACGATCATGTCAGCCCTGCTTTATCTTGTTAACCACTGCCAACAGCAGTACCGCACCGACGGTCGCTGTTACCAGCTCGCCGACCATGCTCTTTACCGCCAGCCCGAGCACGCCAAACAGCACGCCGCCAATCACCGAACCGACAATACCAATACCGATATTGGCCAGCACACCAAAGCCCTTGCCTTTCATAATCAGGCCAGCCAGCCAGCCGGCAAGACCACCAATGATCAGAAACCAGATCAGGCTCATCTATCCATTCTCCCAAGGTTTACCAGTCCAGAATGCATTCCTGTTCAGAAGACTGCCCTGTTTTTCACGGCCATTCAAGCAGTTCCGGGAGTTCGTGCAAGCCCTGCGATGGCTTCCGACATCTGTTGGTGGCACCGGGCGATCAGCTCGGGTATATCGGCAGAGGTCAGCCCCTGGGTTTCGACGGGCGGAAGAATCCGCATCGGGACTGGCTCCCTGCGGCCAGACCAGCCTCGTGTTTTGCCGTGATACTCACCGGCACACACCATGGTGATGGGGGCACCGGCGGCAATGGCCGTGTGAAACGCGCCTTTCTTGAAACTTCCCAGGCCACGGCCACGGCTACGAGTGCCTTCCGGGAATACCCAGATACTTTTACGCTGCTGGTTGATCGCCTCACTGGTGGCCTCCATCACCGCCACCGCTTTTCGGGACCGACCTCGGTTCAGAATGATGTTGCCACCCAGCCAGAATACCTGGCCAAAGAACGGCACCCAAACCAGTGAGGACTTGCCCACCGCCACGGTGCGTGGCGGCAACAAGTCCCCCATCAGGAACAGGTCGTCGTTCTGTTGGTGATTGGCGATGATGACCGTAGGCCTGTCCTGCGGCATGTTCTCGGCCCCATAGAGGGGGCGTTTCATGCCCAGCAAACAACGCCCTACCCGGGCGACGATCCAGCCCAGCAGCCGGTTGTTATCCGGGTTGAACGGCCGGGCCAGGTATAACACCAATGCCAGAAGGCACAAGACTGGCACGCTAATCCACGCCAGGATTTTTCTTACCACTGCCATACTGCTTTTCCGTTAAGACTCACTTGGCGCACAAGTGTACGCCATACTTAAAGCGCGGCAACAGTATCCTTTTGTTCGAGAGCGTAAACGGGATGGGCTTCAACCACATAGCGCAGGGGGCCACGGGCATCCATGGCGTCGAAAGGGTAGCAGGTAACCAACAGCAGGGTGCCGGCCGCCAACGCGTGAGTGTTGATCAGCTCCTTACGACTGTCCACTACCCGGATACTGGTTACCCGATAGTCCTGCCAACGCTGATCCTGGCCTTGCAATCTGACCGGGTTGCCCGGAGCGAGATGCTGGAGGTGGCTGAAGTGTGTGTCCCGGTGGCCGGCCAGGATGACCGGCCCGTCGGCACCGGCCACCACCCGGCCCGGCCCGAAGGCCAGGCTCTCGCCATGCAGGCCATCCAACACGATCATCGACACGTCCAATTCAGGCATTTCCAGCCTGGCCACCGGCCAGGTATCCGCCCAGGGCCAGGGCCGGGCCTGAACCTGACGGGCCTGGGTTTCCGCCCAGGCAAGTGCCAGCAGCTCCTGTGCCACCAGCGCCTTGAAGGGAATCCACAGCCCGAACATGAGCACCGTGGCAGAACAACCGAACAGTAACAGCAGCAGGCGACTCACAGGGATGGCCTCCGGTTCAGCATGGCAATGGCCAGGGAAAACATCAGCCCCAGCAAACCCAGCGCAGTGAACAACGGTGCGAATGTGGCCGTCTGGGGGTACCTGAGCATACCGGGCTGGCTCCCTGCCGGCAGCAGTGTGGGTATGCTCTGCGACCCTGCGCTTTCGGTTTCCGGGCGAACCCGGCGCTGCTCCACCACCACAAAGCTGGTGAACGGCGAAATCACGCCATGGCGAACCGACAGCTCAGTGATCTTCTGTTCATCCGGCGCCTGACCCTGAAGCCGGGCGGCATCCGTCAGCTCATCAATCCGGCCACGGGCCCACTGACGATTCAAACCACTGGCGGGCGCCGCCTGGGCAAGATCCAGAGAAGTGGACCAGTGACGGCCTCCGGGCAACTGGCCGGAAACCTGCAACTGCCCTGCTGCCGGCAGCCCCCGGACTACCTGGACCAACGGCGTGCCGCGAAACAGATCTCCGGGCCTGGCCGGTACTGGCTCCAAAGGCTGTCCCTGATCCGGCCAGCGGACGTCCAGATTGGTCAGCACCGGTGCCTCCATGGCGGCAAACAGCCGGTTCAGGGCCCGGTCTACCTCGGCGCCTGAGTGAATTGCGGTAAACTCACCCCGGCCCCACCGGGCCGCCTCCCGCAGAAAATGCATATTGGGTGCAGAACCAATACCCGCGGTAAACAGTCTTCGGTCAGTCAAACCTGATCGGATCTGGCTAAACAGGGCAGACTCATTGCCCACGGCACCGTCGGTGATAAACACCACCTGGCGCACCCGTTCACCCCCCGGGCCAGAGTCCATTCCCAGCGCCAGCGACAGGGCACCCGCCATCTCGGTACCGCCATTGGCCCGCAAATCCTGGACATATCGCCGAGCCCGGGCCAGGTAATGGCCTTCTGCCGGCACCGGCTGGGCGAACAGGGCATGGGCCTGGCTGTTGAACTGGATCACATTGAACGAATCACCGGGGCGCAGGGATTCCAGCCCCTTCAGCAGGGCAGACCGGGCCTGGGCAATTGCATCTCCCGCCATGGAACCCGAGGTATCAATAACGAACACAAGCTCCCGGCGCAGCACCGGCCCGACCGTTTCCGGCGGCAGCACCATGGCCATCAGATAATCCTCACCCTGCCAGGTCTGGTGAAACACGGCCGCTTTTGGCTCACCGCCGGCTACCGGGCGCCACCTGACGATCACATCTCGGTCCATCAGCACCTTTTCCTGTTCCGGCCTCACCGTCGCCCTGGCACCGTCCAGCTCGGTGTGCAGTCGATGGCTTGGGCTGGAGACATCCGCCAGGGTCAGGCCGCTTTCGATCTCTATTCCGATCCTGGCCCGGTGACTGCCGCCATCGACGTCCGCGGGGCGAACGGTAAACGGGCTGATTTCATGGGCATCGGCAACCTCTGTGGTGGCCAGCGCCCACCCCGACTGCCACGGGCCTTGGGTTTCCGCCAGCGGTTCGCCTGGCATATACCGAGGGGTCAAGGTGGTGGGCAGTCGAAGTTCGAATTCACCGTGCTTGTAGGCCACCGGTTGCTGATAACGGATTTCCACCTGCACACTTTCGCCTGGCGGGATGTTGGCTACGCGGCTGGTAAACAGGTTCGGGCGATGCTGCTCCAGCGTGGCCGCATGCTGCCCGGCCTGCTTGGCCCGCTCATAGGTTTGGCGGGCCTTGGCTTTGGGCTCAATGTGCCCCACGATTTCACGCTCGCCAATGGTCATGCGTAGCCCGTACACCGTGGCCTTGTCGGGTAACGGGAACACGAAAATCCCCTCTTGCCATTGGTCGCTGGCATTACGAAACGTCCTGGTCAGCCTGGTCTGGGCCAGCAAGCCAGACACACGAACCTGGAACTCACTGTCCAGAATCACCGCCGGCTGCTGCCGGGCACTTTGATCATTCATCAGGTACAGTTGACCCGGCTGTTCCATGTCCATCTGACGCGCCTCCGCATAGAGGGGATGGACAAACAACATCAGCAGAACCGCCAGCCAAAGGCTGATACCCTCGGCCATTCGCAACCACCTGGATTGTTTAGCGGCTGGCTTCGCCCGGCGGGCGGTGAACAGGTCAGGCCGTACGGCCGGATTGGCAAGCAGCGATAGCAACATCATCACGACATCCTTTTTGTGGAAGTTAGTGATGCCATTGCAACAGGCTGAATGGGCCCTGCCGTGGCAGAAACGGGCAAGCTAGCGATAGAAAATGATGAATTATGGCAATCCCGCAGCATCGACTTGTGCCGCGCAAGGAGCATGGTTTAATGACAGCACATCTTGCTGAACAGCATCACCCATGAAAAAACACATTGTTCTGATTGAAGACGAAGCAGGCATTCGCGATAACTACCGGGCGGCGTTTGAGCGCCGGGGTTACCGGGTATCAGCCTATGGCGACCGGCCATCGGCCTGGCAAGTGCTGCGCCAGGCGTTGCCAGACCTGGCCATTATTGACGTCGGGCTTGGAGACGAGCCGGAAGGCGGGTTTACCCTGTGCCAGGACCTTCGGTCGCAGTCTGCTACCTTGCCGATCATCTTCCTGACCGCCCGGGACAGCGACATCGATTCAGTGCACGGCTTGCGCCTGGGCGCTGACGATTACGTCACCAAAGACATGAGCCTGGAACATCTGCTGGCCCGGATTACTGCCCTGCTGCGCCGGGCCGATGCCTGGGCCGAGGCACTGCAGAAGCCGGATGAGCTGCTGCACCGGGGCCGGCTGTCGCTCAACGTCGACCGCATGACCGTGTCCTGGGACAACCAGCCCGTGGACTTGACGGTGACCGAATTCTGGATGCTGCACAGCCTGGTTCAGCATCCCGGCCACGTTCGCAGCCGGGACCAGCTGATGGAAGCCGCCAGCACGGTACTGGATGACAACACGGTGACCTCCCATATCAAACGCATCCGGCGTAAATTCAGCCAGCTGGACAGCAGCTTTGATGGCATTCAGACCGCCTATGGAATGGGTTATCGCTGGAATGCCCGTGAGGTCTGACCTTGAGCCTTAAACGCCAGCTGTTCCTCGCCAGCCTGCTGATGCTGCTGATACCCTGGGCCGGGCTGAAGTTTGTGCTGGAACTGGATGACGCCCTGCGCCAACAGGCCCTGCAACAGCTCCAGGAGCGGGGCCTGCGGATGGCAAACCTGGCCGGCGACCTGCTGCTGGGGCAACCCGCCATCACCACCCCGAACGCGCTCTACGCCAGCCCGGCAGAAACCCCGATCAAACCCGACGGCCATGCCGACGACTGGCCCGGTTACGATGAGCCCGATCACCTGCAGCCCTGGCAATCGGCTGAGCCCCTGCCCGTGCCAGGCGAACCCCACCTGCGATGGCAGGCCGCCAGTGATGGCCGACACCTGTTCCTGTTGGTCCAGATGCAGAACCAGGCCATGCAGCTGTTTCAGCAGAACCGGCCTGACCAACCCCATGATCGCTTTGAGCTGGTGCTGCAACCGCCGGTCACCAACCTGCAACAGCCGGTGCCACGGCAACGCTGGACAATACGAACCTCAGCGCCGGGCAGCGTGAATGCCATTCGGGAAGACCGCCAGCAGACTCCGGATTATCGGGTTCAGGGTGCCTGGCGGGATCGGGGGTCTGGCTGGCAACTAGAGCTGCAGATGCCGCAGCCTGCCCGTGGCAGCTTGCTGGGCTTCCAGCTGACCCAGGGAGGCCAGGACGCCTCCGTACCCGGCACCGGCATTGAACCACCACCCCCGCTGGTGCAGCGGATCCCAGAACTGGAACGGGCACTTGCGGACCAGCTCGGTGATGGTCAGCAAGTCACTTTGGTTGAGCCGGCGGGGTGGGTGATTGCCCATCACCGGCATCCGACCACTGGCCAGGGCCCGGACTTCGATGATCTGTCTCCCGTGCAAGTACTTGAGAAAATCACCCTCAACGCCCTGCGCGCCCTGATTCGGCTCTACCAGCCGGAGCCCACACCGCTGGGCGAAGCCACCCATAGGCTGATCACCGGTGGCCTGCCAGACAATCACCTGGTCAGGCGCAATGACGGCTCGGTCTGGCTGGCCACCGAGCATGATCTGTTTGGCGGTCGCTCGCTGGTACTGGAACAATCCCTCGATCAACTGCTCACCGTCTCCGGCTCGGCCCTTGGCAGCGTCCTGGCCCGCAGCCTGCTGATCATTCTCGCGTTAACCCTGGTGCTGCTGGGTTATGCCAGTTGGTTATCCTGGCGAATTGCCCGCCTGCAACGCCTGGTCAGCGCCAGCGTGGACGAAGATGGCCGGATTCTGAGCCAGGTGCCCGGCGCCAGAACCCAGGATGAACTGGGGCAACTGCAACAGCATTTCAGCCAGATGGTGGAACGGCTGCAGAGTTATAACCACTACCTGGAGAGTTTTTCCCGCCGGCTGTCCCATGAGCTGAAAACCCCCGTGGCGGTGGTCAGGTCGTCCCTGGAGAACCTCGCTCACAACAGCTCCGAGCAGGAACGGCAGCAATACCTGGAACGGGCCGCCGGGGCCACCGAACGGCTGCGCCGAATTCTCAACAGCATGAGTGAGGCCGCGCGGCTCGAGCAGAGCTTCGACCAGGCTGACAAAGAACGGTTCGACCTGTCCGAGGTGGTCGCGCAAGCCACCGAGGCGTACCAACAACTGGATGCCGACCACCAGATCCGTTACCAGATTCCCGAAGCCGAATGCCCACTGATGGGCTCACCGGAAATGCTGGTGCAAATGCTCGACAAGCTGGTGGATAACGCCCGGGATTTTACCCCCAAAGGCGGCGCCATAGAGGTCAGCCTGCAACGCCATTCGGACCACTACCAATTGTGTGTGTTCAACGAGGGCTCGCAATTGCCAGAACACGCCGGCGTGGATATTTTTGGCGCCTTTGTCTCCCAGCGCCGGGGCCAGAGCGAGGGGCACCTGGGGCAGGGGTTGCTGATCGTACGTCTTATTGCCGACTACCATGGTGGCCATGTGGAGGCCCGAAACACCCGCGAAGGTGGCATTGACGGGGTGAGCTTCCGGGTTATCATCCCGGTATACCGCCCGGAAACAGGATAAACATTGTGAGTGCCGAAACGTCATCCCTGGATTTTCATCCCTTGCGGGCAGACCTTTACCAGGAACTGCACTCACGCCCATTCCAGGTGATTCCTTCCACCGCCCGGGTGACACACATTGCTGTGCTGGTCACACCGGAGCAGCGCCGAACACAGTTCGCGCATCTTCAGCGGCTGCACCGCCTGCTGGGCGAGCCCTGGCCGGAACAGGAAGTCAGCTGCTATGAGCACAACTTCGGCAAGCTGCGCGTCCGGCGTGAAGTGCATATGGAGTTTGCCTCCTACACCTTCACCAACCTGGACGTTTCCAGCGCCGACCCGTTTGCCGAGACCGGCATCAGCTCATTACCTGAGGGTTGGCTGGAACAGCTGGACGGCACCATTGTCGGGGCCTTTCACATAGAGGTGCGCCCGTCAGAAGAGGACGCCCGCAGCGAACTGGCGTTCATGCGCAAGTATTTCGAAGGTATGCGCCTCATTGGCAGCAGTCCACAGGAAGGCGCCGCCCGGGTACTGGGCTCGTTCCAGTTGCACAGCGACCATTTCGGCCGGTTCATGGTGCTCAATCACAAGATGTCCAACAGCCAGCTGGGCCGCCTGGTACAACGTCTGATGGAGATTGAAACCTACCGGCTGATGTCGCTGCTGGCGCTGCCACTGGCCAGGGAAATGACGCCCAGTCTGAACGACATGGACCACAAACTGGCCACCATCACCCAGTCCCTGGCGGATAACGAATCCCTGGACGAACAACAGATACTGGCCGAACTGACCCACATTGCGGCCCGCATCGAAGCCTACCGGGCCCACTCCACCTTCCGCTTTGCCGCCACCCGGGCCTACCACGAACTGGTACTGACCCGGCTGGAAGAACTGCGGGAAGACGAAGTCTCCGGCCACCTGACCATCAGCGAATTCATGACCCGCAGGCTAACCCCGGCCGTGAAAACCTGCGAAGCGGTTGGAGAACGCCTTGAAGACCTGTCCCGCCGGGTAGACCGCGCCTCCGACATGATGCGTACCCGGGTGGAACTGGCCATCCAGAGCCAGAACCAGCAACTGCTGAGTTCCATGGACCGCCGTTCCCGCATTCAATTGATGATGCAGCACACGGTGGAAGGTTTCTCGGTAGTGGCGATCTCCTACTATCTGATCAGCCTGCTCAAGCTTGGCCTGGACGTACTGCAGGATAGCGGCCTGGCGTTCAACAAATCCCTGGTACTGGGCGTGGCCATACCGGTGATCATGGTGCTGGTATTCCTGGGCATCCGGACCATCCACCACCGGTTTATCCGCATGGCCCGCCGGCAATAGCCGGCGTCAGCCGAATCTGGGGTCCCCGGCAAACTGGCGGTAAAACTGCTGGGCCGTGCGCCCGTTGCGTACCCCTTTGCCGGTGGCAAACTGGACGGCCTCCTGGTGCAGTTGCGAGCGCTCTGCCACCTCAGGAAACAGCGCGTCTACCGCCTGCAGATAGATATCCTGGGAAAACGGGTAGAACGACAATTGCAGCCCGAACCGGTCCGCCAGTGAGACCTGCTCTTCGATTGCCTCCGCCGGGTGCAGCTCGCCGTCGCGCACCTCGCTTTTCAGGTTGTCACTCATGAATTCCGGCATCAGATGCCGGCGGTTGGAGGTGGCATACACCCGCACGTTCTCCGGGGGCAGCTCCAGTGATCCCTCTAGCACGCTTTTCAAGGCCTTATAACCGGACTCCCCCACATCAAACGACAGGTCATCACAGAAGATCACAAAGCGGTACGGCAGCTCGCAGATGTCGTCGACAATCTCCGGCAGGTTCACCAGGTCGTCTTTGTCCACTTCAATCATTCGCAGGCCATCCGCCTGGTAACGGTTCAGCAATGCCTTGATCAGAGACGATTTGCCGGTGCCCCGGGACCCCCAAAGTAACGCATTATTGGAGGGCTGCCCCGCCAGAAAGCGTTCGGTGTTGCGGGCAAGCGCCTGTTTCTGCCGGTCAATACCCGTGAGATCAGCCCATCTGACCGGATCCAGCCGGCGAATGGCCCGCAGGCCGGAGCGGTGCCGGCGCCACACAGCGGCCGGCATCTGCTGCCAGTCAAAACCCGTTTCTGTCATTCTCCTACTCCATCAAAGGCGTGCCGTTTCATAGCCTGAATCTGTATTCAATATAGCCACACACCACTGTCAAAGGTTACGATCTGCAACTACACTGGCACTGTTATTCACAGGGAAGGTATACCTTGCAAAGCCGCCTGCCTCAACCGCCCCAGCGAAAATTCTGTGCTGCCTGGCTAACGCTGGCCACACTGATGATTGCGGTGCTGACGTTCGCAGCCCGGGCGGAAGAGCCGGAGAGCTCGTCTCCCGTTGTCACAATTGGCGTGGTGGCCGACAACGAACCCTACACTTTTTTTGAAGGTCGCAATCCAGCCGGGTTCTCCATTGACGTCCTTCGGGAAGTGGCCAGCAACAGCAACCTGGTCTTTGATTTTCGTGCCGGTAGCTGGCCAGACATCTATGCGGCCTTCCTGCGCGGAGATCTGGATGCGATAGACGGTATTTCCTGGCGTCCGGACCGTGCTGAAAAGGTCCTGTTCTCCGAACCTTATCACTACCGCGAAATTTACCTGATGCATGACAGCGCCCGTCCGACTCCCACGATTGAGGCGCTGGACGACTTACAAGGCCTTCGCGTTGGCATGGTAGAGGACATTTTCTACCGCACTGAATTCGCCGACGCCGGCATTTCACTGACCACCTACGACTCCCTGACGAGCGTTGTTCGGGCACTGGCCTTTGGCTGGATCGATATTGCTGTGGGCCCCAAACTCACTATGGAGTATCTCGCCAACCAGGCCGGTTTCCGCTTCCTGGAACTGCTTGGCCCGGCGCCGCTGCAACAATACTCCGGGGAGGATTTCCGTATTGGTGTTCTCGCCGACAACCTGAACCTGTTCAATCAGATTCAGGCCGGGCTGAATGCCGTACCGGAGGAAAAACTGCAGCACCTGCTGCAGCGTTGGCAGGAGTTTGGCGGTTTGACCGGCTCCACAGGTACAGAGCTGGCCCTCAGCTCGCAACAACGACAGTACCTGGCGAGTCTGGGGCCGGTTCGGATCGGATTCATGGATGATTATGCGCCGTTCAGTTTCACCGACGGCGGGCGGGTCAGAGGTCTGAGCGTTGATATCATGAACCGGCTGGTTGACCTGACTGGCCTGCAGGCTATTCCTGTCAGCGGCCAGTGGGACGAACTGATTCCCATGCTCAAGAACGGCGACATTGATGTCATGGCCAACATGTCCCATCGCCCGGAACGGGAGTCCTTCGCCCACTTCACCTCGCCCTATCACATCATTCCCAACGTCATCTTTACCCAGGATGAGAGTCTCAACTACCAAAATCTTGAGGACTTGAAGCACTATCGGGTTGGACTGGGCGCGGGCATCTACTATGAGGAAACGCTTCGGCAACTGCTGAGTAACGGCACATTGCTCAGCTTCCACTCACAGCAACCCATGTTCCAGGCGTTGGCGAGCGGCGATGTGGATGTCGTTATCGGAGCCCTGCATTCGGGCAATTACTGGATCCGGCAACTGGGTATCAGTGGCACCCGAATCGCCGGAGAACTTCAGCTCCCGGGCTTCAGTGGCGAGGACCTTCGCTTCGGGGTGAGACCGGCCCTGGCGCCGCTGGCAGACATCCTGAATCAGGCACTGACCAGCATTACGCCAACGGAACAACAGGTGATCGAAACCCGCTGGCTCGGCGCCAGCAACCAGCCCTCGCTGAACACAGCGGAACTGGTGCACTGGACAGACACCGAATCCCTATGGCTGGAACAACGGAACCGGGAAATTCGCATCTGCGCAGACCCGGACTGGATGCCCCTCGAAGGCGTGAGGGATGGCAAACACACCGGCCTGGCCGCAGATGTACTTGAGCTGTTCAGCCAACGAGGTAACCTGCGTTTCCGGCTGGTGCCCACCAGCAACTGGCAGGAAGCCATTGCCGCGGCGAAGGATCGGCGTTGCGACATGTTCCCGATGGCCATGCGTACACCCGAAAGGTCCGTTTATCTGGACTTCACCTCACCCTATCTGGAAGTACCAAACGTGGTGATTGGCCGTATTGAGGCCCCGTTCATTCAGCGTCTCAACGAGCTGGAGGGCGGCCGCGTTGGCATTGTGGAAGGCTACGCGTTTGCCGAATTGCTGCGCAAACGCAATCCATCCTTGCAACTGGTTACCGTAGAGTCAGAGCAAGAAGGCCTGAGAAAACTTCAGAACCGGGAGCTGATCGGCTATGTCACTACACTGGCCACCGCCAGTTACTACATGCAGTCAATGGGCCTGGCGGACCTGAAGGTGATTGGCCGGGTACCGGCCGACTGGTCACTGGCGATCGGCACCCGCAATGACGAACCCACGTTACACGGAATCATGCAGAAACTGGTGTTGAGCCTGACACCTGCAGAGCGCACTCAGCTTGAAAGCACCTGGCGCAACCTGCGAATCGAGGAACGCGTTGACTATACCCGGTTCTGGCAAATACTTTCGCTGGGCCTGCTGGCCACCGCCCTGCTGGTCTACTGGAACCGGAAACTCGGCCGTCTCAATCGGGAACTTGCCGAGGCCAATACCGCTCTGTCCCGTCTGAGTGTGACCGATAACCTCACAGGCCTGGGCAACCGCACCTACTTCGACCGGGAGTTCTCCAACAGCTTTCAATGGTGCCTGCGGCACCAGACCGGCTTTGCGGTTGCCATGGTCGACGCGGACCATTTCAAGAAAATTAATGATAATTGGGGGCATGAGGCTGGTGACCGGTGCCTGGAATCCCTGGCAAATACCATGCGCGAACATTTCCGCCGCGACACTGACCGTCTGGCACGGTTTGGTGGAGAAGAGTTTGTGATTTTTGCCAGTTATCAGGATGCAGATGACATAAAGGCTCGGCTGAACCGGTTCCGCGAGGAAGTCGCAACCCGGCGCTGTGATACCTGCAAGGATAAAGGGATTGATCTGACCGTCAGCATTGGCCTGGCATTGGGGTTTCCAACACCAGAGCACACATCTGCGGAATATCTCCGGCTGGCCGACCAGGCGCTATACACCGCCAAGCGTAACGGCCGGAACCGCCTGGAGGTTATTCCAGCAGGGCAAACATCGGGGCCAGACGAAGCCGAACACCCTAAGGCGTAAAGAAAGGGGCGCAGGCCTGTTACAGCGGGCGCCCCAAACCCGTAACGAGTCAGAACTGGTACTTCAAGCCAACCCGGCCGGTGTCGAAATCCGGACCATTATTGGTAATCTGGCCATTGAAATCGTCTTCATCGATATCCACGTTGTAACGGGCATACTCGGCGAAGGCGGTCAGGCTATTGGTCACCCGGAAATCCACACCGGCGCCAATAAACGGATTGACCTCGTCATAGGTTTCACTCTCATCGAAGGCATCCACATCAAAGGCCGAAGCGAATGCACCGGCCTTCGCATACACCCCGAAACTCTGAGTGAGAGGCAAACGGCCAACAGCGCTCAGGCCAACCCCTTTGAGCTTGGCTTTAACGTCGTCATCGCCGAACTTGCCGAAATCAATGTATTCCGCTTCCAGGGCAAAGAACTCATTGAACTGGTAACCCAGCGCCGCACCCAGCAGATCGTTTTCATCCTTGAATTCACCGCCGTGGGATTTGTAGCCCCCGTAACTACCACTGATGTATGGCCCTGAGTTATCCCGGCTCACTTTATCCTGTGCCCAGACGGCAGGGGCTGTCAGTACAGCAGCAGACAGAACCGTGGCACACGCAAAACTGGCTTTGTAGCTCATAACGCGTTTCCTCTGTGGTTGGGTTTTCCATTCGTCGAAACGAACAATCCGGATGTCTCTATCCCGATTGCATGCGTTTACCCTACAGAGATAACGGCTGGTTGGGGGTTAAAACCCTACTAAGAATCATTCATGTTTCAGTCATGTCGTGCCGACGCATCGCCAAACGGGCACCGGCAGACGCCGCCCCTTCGGCAATCACACGACCGGCCAGCGACACGCTGTCGTAACTGACTCTGGCGATACCATGGTGGCACACCCGAACAAGCCGGCTACCGGGCCGAGTGGCCGGAATGGCGTCCAGCACCCGAAAACTCTCGTCTGCAATGGAAAGGTGCACACGTTTCAGCTTAACCGCGCCGTGATGCATGCCTTGGGCCACCAGCTCCGTCACACCCAGCCACCATTGCGTGTTGTTGTCCGGTCCTTTCATGCCAGCCACTCCTGCAGTTGCTGGCTCACCAAGGGGTGGTGGGCCAGGCGAATATGGTCAACACCGGGAAAATTGGCGATGCCCGCCAGCTCCCAGCCTTCACGACGATCACCACGGGCGCTGGATTGATGCACCAGGGCATCGCCAAACAGAACGTTTACAGGGTGCCGTTCGCCCTTGGCGAGCAGTCCGCTGATCACGTAATGCCGGGCACCGTGCAACAGCGGTTGATCTGAGGTACCCGGTTCAAAAGCATCCCCCCGGGATAAGTTGCGGATACCCTCGCTGCGAAGGTCAATCACCTCGCCCACCACTTTCAGATAATCCCGGGGCACCCGATTCAGCCAGCCTGCCGCTTTATGGGCGCCCACCGCCAGCCAGGAGCCGTCGTGGGGTGAGCCGATGTACACACAATCCGGGTTCAGGCTGACCCAGCGGTGATCATTCGCAGCCCCATAATGACAGGCACTGCGAATCAGCAAGCCTCCCATACTGTGGCCGATCAGAACAATCCGCTTGACCGGTACCGGCCAGTTACTCACCAGCCGCTCCAGCAACGCGGCAAGATCCTGGCCGTTACGGTAAATGGGCCGGCCGGTATTGAAACGGAGCTTGAGGGCCGACGTATCGCCCAACGTGTTGGCGAGGTGGGTGCCGTAGTGTTCATCGGGCTTGGCCGGAAAATCCCACACCGATTCCAGCTCCATCAGCCCATGGATGGACAGGCAAAGCACGCTCCCCGGCGCTGCGGGCTGGGGATTCTGCAGATCCAGCGCTTCGCCATCGGCAAACACCGTCATCGGCACCGCCAGCGGATTGCCCCGGTGCTCCAGCCAGTCACCCAGAAAGCCGCTGGCAATGGCTGAAATGTGCTGCTGGACTCGCCCAGCGGAAGGAACAGACACCATGGTTAGTCTCCCGAGTATTTTTTCAGTGTACGCCCTTTGCAGTGCATTACACTGGCCATTTTCGGGCCAGAGTGGCGGCCCCGGAGCAAATCCGGCAAGACAGGCTCACGGTTTGTTAATCTGCCCGAAAGGGCTACAGGCGACCGACCCTGATAACCTTGCTGGAATTGCACAGCAACAGACCGGCCCGTGCCGCTCCACCTTTTCAGATTGACCAGCCAAAGGAAGCATCCAATGCGATCTGCTGTCATCGCCCTGACCAGCCTCTTGTTCTCTGCCAACCCGGCCACGGCCGAGACTCAGTCACAAGCATCGGCGGAGCCGGAAGTGATGGGCTTTGTGGAGTGGGTGGTGATGGGCGAGACCGGCATCCGGTTAAAAGCACGCCTGGATACCGGCGCCAAGACCTCGTCCCTGCATGCTGTGAATGTGGAATCTTTCGAGAAGGACAACGAGGACTGGGTACGCTTTCAGCTGCCTTTGGGTGACCACGAAGACCAGCCCAGCGAGGGTGACCTGAAGCACGACGAAGTGATTCTGGAATTTGAGCGACCGGTCCATCGCACCGTACTGATCAAACGCAAGGGTGCTCCCTCCCAGCGGCGCTATGTGGTCGAAATGGACTTCTGCCTCGGCGGCAAGGTCCATGAAACCCAGTTTTCCCTCACCGACCGGGGCAAATTTTCCTACCCGGTACTTTTGGGCCGCCGACTACTCCGGGATGACAACATCCTGACCGATTCCGGCCGCACCTTCATCGCTGAACTGGAGTGTGAATACAGCACGCTGGAGGAGCTGGCCCAGAGCAGCAAGGCCATCTCGCCCTAATCGGCCTTCGGCACCGGTTCATCATTCCGGACCCGAAGAAAGCTGGCAAATCTCGGCAAGCCGGTGGCGGTCAAACCACGGTAGCGGAAGGTAATGATTGAGCCAATCGCCGGCGGGTTGCGCCTGTCCGCATCGGTAAACCCGGTTCCGATGCGAAACTGCCGGCCATCGTACAGCTCCACTTCCAAAGCCCCCATCAGCCCCTCGTACTTGCCCTTGCCCGGCAGGTGACCAACGACTTTCGCTTCCGCATCCTCATGGGTTTTCACTTTAAGCAGATCATCGGAACGACCGGCCTGATACCGGCTGTTTCTTCGCTTCAGCATCAACCCTTCCGCACCGGCTGACACCATCGCTTCAAGCTGTGCTTTCAGTTCGTCATGGCTGGCAACCGGGCGCTGCTCCACCAATACCAGATACGGTGAGTCAGAACCTGCAACCACCCGTTCCAACTGACGATAGCGCTGCTCGAACACGGTTTCAGGCTGTGGCAGATCAAACACATGAAACCTCACCTGACGCCACTGCTGATCCACCGGCTGCTCTTTGCGCACCACCCCGGACAGCTCGGCAAAGCGCTCGCGACCGCTCCAGAGCTCACCGTCCAGTGGATGCCGGGGAAACTGCGCCGTAAACCAGTCGGGCGCCGCGTATAAATGCCCGCCCCGGGACCAGAGCTGCTCGCCATCCCAATAGGCCCGGACACCGTCCAGCTTTTCGCTGACCCAGTATTCCTCTAGGTTTACACCCGGGTGATAGACATTGGCCAGAGGGATGGCAGGCGGCCGTGCATTGGCCTGAATGGGATCAATGGCAAGTAACGAGAGAAAAAGCAGGCAAAGTGTCAGGGCTGTTGCCCCGACACCGCCAGTATTGAAGAGTGGCATGTTCCTTTGCCCTTTTTACATCCTGTTGATGGTGTTACGAAAAACGCTGTACTCAGGCCGTTACATACTTCAGCAGCTCAACCACCTGCTCCGGCGTTTGTGCCCAGGCCATGGCGGCAGCGTCCACTTCCTTGAGCGGGTGTACGATGTCTTCATCATGCAGGGTGATATAAGGGGTGCCCATGGCGGCGCAGTAGCCGGCGTCGAAGGCTGCGTTCCACTGTTTGTACTTGTCGCCAAAACGGATAACCGCCAGATCGCACTGCTCAAGCAGGGTCTTGGTGCGGATGGCATTCACCTTGGAAGACTGGTGATCACGCCAGAAATTGCTCTCCGGCTTACCCAGGAAATCGCCCGCGGCGTCGCTGGATTCGTGGTCGGTGTTGGCAGAGGTAAACTCAACCGGCAACCCCGCCGCCTCAGCACCCGCAGCAATCTGCTCACGCCAGTCGGTGTGGATTTCGCCGGAAAGGTATACGGTCCAGATCATGGTGGGCTCCCCTGGAGTGTTGGTTAATCAGTCAGGCGGGGATAATACGCCAATGGGGAGAGATGTTCACGGCCGAGCCTCGCCTTGCCGATGTCGGCGGCAGAACCTCATGGGTATTACACCATGGCCGCCTCGGCCAGATTCGGAACGCTTTTCTCCATCCGATCCTCCAGTGTCGACCATGGGAATTCCCGAATAGCCTTCAGGTGGGCCGGATAACCTTCGTTTTCCCACCACGTCAAATCCAGAGTCGCCCAATAGTCTGCTGCTCTTCCCCGCTTGCCTGCCGCATCGTACTCGGCTGTCGTGGGGTCCAGGTGACGGTACTTTTCCAACGCCGGAACGTCGGGTAAGGGCTGGCTAACGTCCATATACCGCTGCAGTTCATCCCAGTGCGCATACAGCTCCACTTTGTGGACATCCGCCACCTGCGCGACGGTCGTTTGCCAACCGGTATAACGATGGCGCAGGAGCAGCTTGTAGCTGACGGGGCCCTTCGGATTCACATGAAATGAGATGTAGGGATCAAACTCGATAAACGGTGCTTCGAAGGTTTCCTCTCGCCAGGTACGGAACTTCACCATGCCCGTCGGGCGGAAAAAACCACAGCCCAGATCCTTAACAATGACTCCGGGATTGCGTTGCAGAAACCAGGTGAAGGGGTAGCGGAAGAATAAGTGAAGACCGACCAACGCCAGAAAAACAAACGAAAACTCTCCAAACTTTATATAGGCGACAATTTCAGCAAAAGCGAAGGCAACGAAGAATACTTTCATTACTCCGTAGTCTGCTAAACCACCAGCGAGCATAAGTAACAACTGCCAACGGCTTTTGACGAAATCAGAAGGCTGCTGTCGATGCGTCCATTTGGGCCCCACCCAGCCAACTCCGCCCGACTCGAGTTTCTTTTGGTAGTTCTTCACATACTGGGGAAGGACATGCATATCGAGCCCCGCATAATCCCCCCAGGGTAAACGCTCAATGAAATCCCCTGCCTCCAGTGACTTGGCAAAACGGCTGATGTTCTTGAGGGGCTCCTGCACTGGGATTGCATCCCGGCGATAGGCGCCAGGCGCATAACTGGCTGCTAATCCATTAGCGGTTTGCATAAAATTTGATACCCAGTTCGGCGACTACTTTGGAGGGGCCATTCTACCTGACGACCTATCTGGAAACTTTGATGTGATAGCCACAAGAGTCGCTTAATATGGTCTTCAAAGCCTTGGACGGAGCAACACCAGAGCTGACTATAACATCCGATTTTGTTACGCTCCGCGCTGATCTCACAAGGATGTACTGCCCCCCAAGGAAACGGAGATTCCTGAATGAAGCTGCTCTGGGCGTTCTGCCTGTCATCGCTCCTGCTCACTTGGAGCCCTCTGGCTATTAGTCAAGCCCCACACGTCATGGCAAACAATAGCCAGTTGGATGATCTAAAGCTCTGGGTTCGGCTTCAAGGCAATAACATCAACCCGGAGAATGCGAAGTGGGCAGGGTTTGCCAATACCGCGGCGAAACAGGGGCAGCTTGAAATTCTGGAATATCTGCATAATCTCGGAGTCGATTTCAGCCAGTTCGACAGCTTCGGAGATAGCACGCTTCACTCCGCCTCGTCTTCCAACAAGGTTAACGTTGTCCAATGGCTACTGACATCAGGTATCGATCCAAACCTTCAAAGGACGGTTAACCATCCAACCGCACTGCATAAAGCCGCGCGATATGGCGCTTCCGAATCCGTCACCCTCCTGTTGGACGCAGGCGCAGACCCACTCATCAACTCGCGGTCAGGCACAGCATTTGAGCTGGCTGATAATGTCCTTGTTCTGCACACGTTGATGGCGCACTGGCAAAAACATGGGGATGGAATGCCGCCGCCAGGCATTTCACCTGCGGCCTGGTGGTCATTCATCGGGCAGCCAGGACGGGTTCCTGAGAGTCTCCTGAGACAGGATCTAAATCAGGCGGAGTGCAACGCCCTGCACTGGGCGGCTGCATCTGGCCACTTGCCCACACTGAAAAGACTGCTCCAACTCGCCCCTCGGGCGACTCTGTCGAGCCAATGCTTCAACAAATGGACCCCGCTGAAAATCGCCATTCGGTTCAACCAAGTCGAAGCCGTTGGCGAGCTTCTGAATCACTGGCAATCTGTCGACGTACCGGACGTCAGGCTCGCCGTAAAGTATGGTTCCGCGAAGCTCGCAAGAATGCTGTACGACTCATTAGAGCAAGAGAAAGACGATCTGGCGTTTTATCCCCGAGAGGGCAATGCTGTCCTGATCAACTATGATTTAGACGACCTTGCGTACCTGGTCAACCGGCGAGTGATCAGCCCTGCCTGGCTACTGAATCAGATAGGTAGCCACGGCGGCGAGATGCTGGAACTTGCCCCACTCGTGGTGTCACAAGGTGTCCCGATCACTCAGGTTCTGCGCACAGGCCTGCGAAAAGACAATCCTTACCTGGTGCAGTGGGCTTTAAAACAGAACCCTCCATTACAACAGATCGACAAAACCGAGCCATCACCATTTATAGTCGCAGCCAAGACGGGAAACACTGATCTTGCCAAACAGTTATGGCATCCGGATGCCGTGTTGGGCGACGACAATTACTATGAGCGGCTGGAATACTTCGCAGCAGCAGGGTGGACTGAAAAGGTTCTGTCGTTTACTAATCGACGCGCAGACCTCCTGACCTACGCTCTCATGGAAGCTGTTCGCTATGACAACGTCGATCTTTTGGTGGACCTTGTGACTGCCGGCGTCAGGGCGCCAAGGCGCCGGTGTCGTTCCGCGTTTGATGTGGCAATCCGGCAGAGCTCATTACCAGCCATTGAGTTGCTGGCGAAAACGCACGCCCGTAATAAAGAGTGCCTGTCTGAAGCTGTACTCAGTGTTATCGAAAACGGTGATGTGGCAATGCTTGACCCACTGCTGAAGCATGGTGCTAACCCAAACGGTACAGGGGATGGCTATCGCAATGCCGTTGTCCGGGCGGTTCGGGATCGAAAGCTTGTGATACTCATGACGCTTTTGCAGGCGGGCGGCGATCCTTCTGCCGTTAAAGCTCCCGAGGGCACAATTCTGGAGCTTGCGCAAAAAAACCTGGATAGTTCGGGCCGCCCTGAACAGACAGTGGCTGCGCCCGAAACTGAACTTTCGCCATTGCTGACAGCCCTGAAAACACACGAATTTGAAACACTGAAGGCATTAATAGAACAGGGGGCCGACCTTACCCAAACCAACGATCATGGGGAAACGCCTGCCCACCTTGCAATACGCGCCGGGCAATTTGATGCAGCATCCTTATTACTGAATTCTGAGGTGCTGCTCAAGACAGACAAACGGGGCCGGACCCCTTTCCATCTGATTGGTGCGTATGGCACCCCTGAACTCGCATCCCGGGCCATCGAGCTGAGCGAGGGAGTCTACCCGGAAGACGATGCACGAAAGTTCCCCCTGGATTATGCCGCTCGCCTGAACGAACCTGTCGCGTTGCTTCTCGCCAGAGCGGACGCCCGCCATTCCGACAACCTCGCTATCCTTGCTGCAATTTACGGCCAGGAAAGGCTGATGAGCTACCTGAGCAGAGAGTTTGCAGCGTTGGATTCCGGGCACTATGAAGAAAAGCCCGAAGCCGCCTATTTTATGGTCGCCCTCGCACAACAAAACCGTGATTGGTACGAGATGCTTCTGGATCAGTCCCTTGACCCAAACGATACCTTTGCCGGAGAGCCTTTGCTATCCATGGCCGCAAGGTACAACAACCTCCCAGCGTTTGAGTCACTGCTCCAGAAGGGTGCAGTGTTTCGGCCGAGCCTGTTTATGCGTAAGTACACCGCGACCTACCAATTTGCACTGCTGTCCCAGAAGCCGGAACTGGCTGAAACGCTGCTCAATTCCATGGATTCAGGTAAAAGAGCCGAGTTCCTTATCGCCAGCCTGGAGCCTCTTTCGCAGGCTATGCCTGAAGAGCAGCTGGTTTCATGGCTCAAACAGCAAGGACGCGCGGCTTTGGATGAACCCTTGGCAGATGTGTTGAACCCGTTCATCCGTTCGGGAAAAAATCTGTCTTTGATCAACGCGTTGGTTCGCAGCGGCGCGGATCTTGGCGACAAAGATTATTCCGGCTCATCACCGGTTCAGGAGGCAACAGAGGTTCTTGGAGAAGACATCGAGTGGGGGCACCGTATCGCTCTTGTCCGCCTGCTCCAGCAAGACCAACAAAACAGGCAGACTTCCCCGCTTCTGGACCGCCTGCGCCGACTGTTCACGAATACCGACGAACCCACACCCCCTGTCTGGAGATACCTTCAGGAAGGTTACAGCGTGTTGGCAACTGTTGATCGAGAAAAGCTCACCCAAGAGGACCCCGTTAGCAGACTGACACTTCTGGATACAGCAGTCCTCCAGAATGACGCTGAGTCCATTGAATACCTGCTGAAAAACGGTGCCACAGTGACACCACAAACTCTCCATATCGCTGCACACACTGGCAAGGTTGAGGCACTTCGGGCCCTGCACCCTTTGATATACGACCTTAATACCCGGGATTTCGGAGGGAATACCCCTCTCATGACCGCCGTCAAAGCCGACCGGGAAGACATGGTAGAAGCCTTGCTCTCAATGGGAGCAAGGCCAAATGTCTACAACCAGGACTATCGATTCCCGCTAAAACTTGCTGTGTTCAATAAATCAGAATCTGTGGTTAAACAGCTACTAAACCACGGCGCCCACCCCGATGGGTTCAGCAAGCAGATGTCATCCAATGCGTTACGCGACGCGGTTGTTAGTGGAAATCTTGAGATAGTCGAAATGCTTGTCAACGCGGGAGCGAGCGAAAACCCGCTCCTCGGCGCACCTCCCTACAGCGTACTCCCGGCTGCATACAAATTCGCCCCCAAAGATATTGTTCTCTATCTTGAAGGTACGTTTGAGCGCACTACGGAACAGCAGCAAAGTGATCTCGATCTGGCCTGGAAACATGGTAGCGAATGGGCGAGAGGGCACTTATTGCAGCGTGGATTTGCGTTCTAACCTGCTGGGGAAACTCGAGACCGCTTTTTCCGTGGCATCGGCAGACTGGTAAACACCTTTTTCGGCCTTGGGAATCTGGTGGTTGGTGAACCGCAGGGCCGATTGGTATCTGTGGCATTCCGACGTTATGACACCCTGCGGCGCGAAAAGCTGGCCCTCTGGCTGCATACGTCAGTTCCGGGTCAGCCTGCTATCAACCAAGCATGACAACCAGTAATAACAAAAAGGCCATGAAACCAACGCAGATGCCTATCACCACCCCCGGGCTATCAAGATCTTTACCCGGCGCAGACGTCCTCCGGGGCTGGCTCTGCAGGAAGAACTTGAAATCGGAAATTAGCTGGGTGGTGGACGTTCGAGCGCTTGTGTACCACTCATCCGGGAATTCGATGGCACTCTGTGGCACCACTATGGGGCCGCACATCGAGCCAAAATGAACCGCATCATTCACCAGTATGCTGTCTCGGCGCGGTGTTCCCCGGGGAAGATCTGAAGCTTGAACCGTCAGATCCTCCAGTGCTTCAACCACGTAACCTTCGGGTATCTCACCGTGCACCAGCACGGGCATCGGTTGTACGCCACAAGGCATGGAAGCCAGCACCGGGAACCGGGTGTCATCCAGAGTCGGATGAAAGATCCTGTTCAGATTGTCCGGGCGAAAAGGCTTCAGACCCGCAAACTGGCCGGGAATGAGCGACACCCGCGTACCAGGCTCCCGCCCCTTCCAGAATAACGTCCAGGCAATGGCCCGAACCACTTTCAGGCGCAAAGGCTCCGGCATCTCATGGCGACCAGTAGAGCTCGGTAGCCAGACGTCATCGGAGAAATCGGTCAGTGCCAAGCCATCGCCACCGAGCAACAGACACCATTCGGGGTGATCCTCAAAAAGAATACAGAACTTCCGACCCTCAACGCGATCCAGGCTGTCATCTCCCGACTCTTCCATTTCGGCGAAAACCTGGTCTTTGCTAACCTCCAGATAAAGGCGGCTTGCATCGGGCATGATCTCATTGTTAATCGCCCGCTCAAGTTCACAGAATGAATTCAGTAACGCATCGTCAAGCAATGAGGGGTGGGGAACGTAGGTGTCCTGAATAAGAGAGTCGCTCCCCTTCTCTTCACCCTGGGTTAACGCCCCAAAGTCATATACCGGCGCCGCCCATTTGTCGAAGAGCGCTGCTTCATCCGCCGTCAACTGGCTTAATTTGCGTGAAGAGAGAATCGAGCCTTCATTCTCTGCGAACGCAATAGATTTGCTGTCATCATAAATCATGACTTCTTGGGAGCGCTGAATGTCGGACCCGCCAACAACCTGGCTGATGTTCCAGATTTGGGCGCTTGCATTGGCCGAGGGGCCCTTCTTGTTCAGTGCAGGGGAGGCATAAACTTTTGCCTGATACAATTTCTCTTGCCCACCTTCCACAGTCACCAGAGCTTTCATCCCAAACAATTCCATGAGTGAACTGTTCATGATGATCTCGGCACCCAGCCAGTTCAGCCAGGCTCCCAACATATGGGCGTTTCTGGCCAGCTCTCGTAACGGTTCAGCTTTAACGAAAACGTCGGCATCGTCCGGAAGGGCAAAGCCTTCCAATGCCTCTTGAACTTCATTGGCATCCGGGCTCGCCAGAAAGCTCTGATGCTCGTCAACCGGATAGAGCATTGGCAATTCAAGTCCAGAGTGTTTCTTGACGAATACGGTATGAAACACCACATCGCGCCATTCCCGAATGAGCTTCAGGTGATCACCGCTGTTGAGTGTTTCTAAAAACTGTGCCGCTGTGGGCACTGCCAAATCTTCCTTGATCATGATGGACTACATCCTTGCTTGCATTATTAACGGCTTAGCTTTGAGCTCGATCCTGCGTCAGCAATCTGTCCTGCAGCTCCCGAATCACCCTCAACACCCGACTCATTTCCTGCTGGGTTTTCAGATCCAGATCCAGCTTGCCATCCATGGTTTTCACCAGTGGCACAATGGATTCCTCGAAGATCCTCGCAAAAGCCATCAGGGCATCGCCCACCTGGGGTGGGCTGTCCAGGTTGACGGTGACTGCGGGATTCAGTTGCACCGATTGCAGGCCTTCGGTGAGGCCGGTTTCCAGGGAGCGGGACAACTGGCTCACGGCCTTGTCGAGATCCGGTTCGGACTCCCTTCGGCTGTCCATTCCGGCCACCAATTGCTGACTCAGTTGCTGCATATGCTCGGAAATCAGGCCCAGCTGGCGCACCACTTTCACGCCGGTTTCTTCATCTCCACCGGCCTGTTGGCGGCGGCGGTATTCTTCGCAGATCGACTGCCAGCGGGCGGCTTCTGCCTCGCTCAGGGTGCCGCGCATCTGTTTGAGTTTCAGCAGGTTTTCTTCCGCGCCCTGGGTCAGCAGCTGGGATTCACCCTGGTAGTGGTCGTCAATCAGGGCTTCCAGTTCCTCCTCACTCATGATCGGCGACAGTTTCTCTGCCAGCTTGTTCATGTTCCGGTAACTGCCCTGCAGCTTGAACGTCGGCTCGGTGCGATAGGCCTCGGCCTGGGCACTGGAGGCTATGTAAGCCTGATTCACTCGCAGTACGGTTTCCCGCACCCGGATCATTTTTTTCAGCAGGGAGACAATTTCGTCCCGCTCGGCGGCGCTGTAATCGTGTTCAAAATCGGAGTCAGCCACCGACTTGCCCTCGGCCAGATCGGCAAACCGATAGAAATCCGCCATGCCACGGGTGGCCAAAGGCGCCAGCACCGGGTTGGAGCTCAGGCTGTTCTCGATGTAGGACAGTGCAAAGGCGTGTTCCATGCCGGAGAGCACATCACCCAGGTTGTAGATATCAGCCCGGTTGGCGAGCATGTCGGGCACTTTGAACACTTCACCGCTCTCGGTGTAGGGGTTACCGGCCATGACCACACAGAAGCGTTTACCGCGCATGTCGTAGGTGCGGGTGCGGCCGCGCCAGACCCCCTCAATGCGTCGGGTGCCGTCACACAGGGAGATGAACTTCTGCAGGAACTCCGGATGGGTGTGCTGGATATCATCCAGATACAGCATCACGTTGTTACCCATTTCCAGGGCCAGGTTGAGTTTGATCAGCTCCGCCTCGGCGGTGGAGTGCGGCGCTTTTTCCGGGTCCAGCGAGGTGACGTCGTGGCCCAGGCTCGGGCAGTTGATCTTCATGAAGATCAGGCCCAGGCGGTTTGCCACGTATTCCATCAGGGTGGTCTTGCCGTAGCCGGGTGGCGAAATCATCATCAACAGGCCGGACTGGTCTGTGCGCCGGTCTTCACCGGCGGTACCCATCTGCTTGGCCAGGTTGTCGCCGATGATCGGCAGATAACTTTCGCTGATCAGTTTGTTGCGCACAAAAGACGACAGCGGCCGGGGCCGGAACTCCTCAAGGCGCAGCTGATCGCGCCAGCGCTCCAGGACTTTGTGGCGGACTTCCTGCAATTGCTGCCAGCCGGGAATGATTTCCTGGCGGTGGTAGCGCAGGCGCTCATCGAACTCGTCCAGCTGCAGGCTCAGTGTGCGTTCGTTTATGCGGCTGTGCTGGCCCAGCAGGCCATCCACATGAAAGGCCAACTCAACGCTGCGCACGCCGGTCTTGATGGCATCGCCCACATTGAGGACGGCCACCACTTCCGGCAGGTAATGCATCAGGTGTTGCTGGTCGGTTTTGCCCATCCAGGCCTTCAGCCAATGCTGGGCAATGGTCCAGCGAGCCGCCGGCTGGCCGCTCACCACATCCAGTGCTTGCTGGTACTGCGCAAACTGGTTATCCCGTTTCAGGGATTCGGTGAAACCGGCCGCCAGCTCACCCGCATAACGGGTGATATCAAACTGCTCGTTTTCCTCCGCCAGCTGCTGCACTAAATACTGGGCCGCCGACTCAATCAGGGTACGCTCGGCACTGCCTTTTTCCGCCAGCGCCAGCTGATGATGGGCGACATACTCCGACATCTGCGGAGCAAGTTCCTGCTCCAGGGAGTACAACAATTCGTTCGACTGCATCATCCGGCTGAGAATACCGGCAGACAGGCAGCGTGAACGCAACTGTTGTGCCGCTAGATCCTGCCGGGCCACCTCGGCCCAGTACAGCATGGCGAGGGCACGGGCCTTGGGGCTGAATCGAAGCAATCCGGCGCTCTGGATAGCCGGCCAGAGGGTACTGACGATCAAAGCGGCATCGTGGTCATGAATGCCTTTTTCATAGCCCTCACGGTAGCGGGGGGAGGCGAATTTACGGATGTAGTCGGTCAGCTCATCCAGATCGGCCACGTTGACGGGCAGATCAGATGCCTGCCGGAATTCCTCGATCACCAGTGCCGCAAGGTACTCGGCCCGGTAGACCCTGTCTGACTCCGACGGCTGGCTCATATTCCAGTAGCCGCGCAGGCGGTCCAGCTCTGGCTCGTCCAGGCGCTCGTAATACTGGGTGCCGGTCAGGTGCAGCAGCACGTGGTCGTCTCGCGGGATCAGCGTCAGGTCCAGCTCCTGCTGGTTAACGCTGAACCGGTGCTTGCCCAAACGGATGACCGCGCCGCCGTCTTCAAAGATATCGGCTTTATCGCGAACACTTCTGAGCGCGGTGTCCTGGGCGGCCTTGAGCTGCCCCAAGCAGTCATCCGCTTCCATGGCCGCGCCCAGCTCCCGCAGCTCTTTGGCCATGCTGCGCAGGCGCGCCACCATGGCATCGGAGGCGAAGAAGGCGTGCAGTTCTTCCGGGCTGGCGAACCGTTCGGTCCGGCGGGTGACATTCCGGAGTATGCGTTCGGCGGCATCGGTGAGTGTCGTTACCCGGCGCTGCTGCTGATCCTGCAGTTGCTGGCGCCGGGCCTCAATGCTTTCGTGGGCGTTCTCACGCTGCTCCAGAATGGCGGCAAGAAACTCATCGTATTCGCCAAACTGGCTTTCCAGTTCCTGCAACTGGTCGAGCATACGGGTCATCAGGCCATCACATTCCCGCACATCGGTCAGGGAACTCACGCCGTTGGCCAGGCTCTGCTCAAACAACCGCAGCCGGGCGGCAAACTGGGCCCGGGCCTCGGCACTGCCCTGCTCTTTCAAGCGCAGTTCCGCTTCCGAACGCTGCTGGTTGATGGTGGCGTAGATGCCGGAGATGTTATCGGTGATGGCGGTTTCCAGCGCGGCATCGTCACCGGCCATGGACGCCAGCATGCCCTGAATCATATCCAGCCCGGAAGTCAGCTCTCGGTAGCGGTCTACAATCTTGCGCAGGGCATCCCGGGTGTCGGCCTCGGCCAGGTCGGTTTGTAATTCGGTCAGGGTCTTGCGGTAACCATCCAGCGCCTCCGCTGAGGCCAGAAAACGGAAGGTTCGCTCCGTCAGCCGCTCCTCAGCGTCGGCCAGATCACTTTCCAGTGTTTCGATACGGGCTTTATCGGCATACCGCCGATCATTCAGGGTGCGCAGCCGCCCCCGATGTTCGCGCAGGCGGGCCAAGTAACTGACAAACTGATCCGGCGCTTTCCAGCTGTCCGGCTTCAGGTCTCGCATCAAAATGCCCTGAGCCTCAGCCACATCATTAATGGCGGTTTCCGTCTGCGCCCGGATGCTCTGAACTTTCTCATACTCATCCAGTACCAGTTCCGCAGTGCCACGGATGGTTGTCAGGTGCTGATGAAGCCCAGAGAACAGAACCTCTTCCTGCCTGCCAGACAGCCAGAAGAACTGGTCGAGCACCCGGTCAACGATGCGAATCAGGCTGGTGAAGTGGCGCTCACTGGCGCTGGAGGAGTCCACCAGCGTCACTACCGTGTTTAATTCGGCAATGCCCCGCACCAGTTCCGGATTGCCAATCCGAGCCAGTTCCGAATCGTTTGCCACGCTGGCCTGGGCATGGAAGCTCTCGGAGGTAAACGGGGTTTCCCATACCTGCAGCGGGTGCACCAGGGTCGGTTCGTTATCGGCATTGAAGACCACCAGATGACCGTTTTCGAACAGTGCGAAGCCATGGCCAATCAGGGGCACATCCGCCTGTTTCCGAATCAGGTTGTAGCGGAACAGTATCACCTGCCCGGTGAGTTGCTCGTAGAACACATACAGCATGTCCTCACCGTTCGGTGAGCGCAGGGTGCGCTTGAGCCGGAAATCCCCTTCCGGAATCTGGAAGGTTTTCAGCTCACCGGTGGTGAGGTAATAGCCGGAGGGGAATATGAGGCCATGATTGTCCGGCAACGACGCCACCGAACCAGCCATGGCATCCACCCGTTCAACCTTGCGCTGGGTGCGATTGAACAGATAGTAGCGCCAGTGTTTTTCATTGAACGGCAGAATCCGCACCAGCAGAATCTCGCCAAGGTCGGCGTAGTCGAAACTGGCGTCGTCCAGGGACTGGGAGTCAGACTCCACCGCGTCCTGATAGATGCCCTCGCCGGTGGCGGTGTTGTTCTCCACCTTGAAGGTGATGTTGCCCCGCAGGTTGTCAACAAACAGGGTGTCGGCAATGTTCAGATGCGGCGAACGGCCCTGTACCTGGCTGTCACGGCCAACGGTTTTCCAGGGGAAGCTGAAACGGTCCGGGAAGGTCAGGTCGCGCTCGCCCCGGTTGTCCACGTATCGGCTTACGTTGCCATCCGGCTTCAGTTCCCAGCGGAACACCCTCAGGTCGTCCAGCTTGTCACCAATACGGAACGCCATCAGCAACATGCCCTTGAGGATGACCAGCTGAGACAGGGTGGCGGTGTTGTAGTACTGCTGCAGTTCCCGGAAGTCTGTGGCAAAGCGGGCATCGGTCAGGAAGGAGCCTTCGATGGCGGCTTCGGTCATTTCGAAACCGCTGTCGCCGTCATTCAGGTGGTACAGCCGGAACACATCCTCAACCGCCAGGGACTTGCGCAAGCCAAGCTGGAGATTGAAGCCAAACAGCAGTTTGTCCCCAAGACGAACCACATCCCGTGCAATGGCATTGTTTTCGGTTCTGACCCGGGCCCGGCCAAGTACGTTCATGCCGGCACTGCCGAAAACCTCTTCCCGGGCCTGATTCAACCCGGACACCTGCTCCCGGAGCTGTCCGCCCTGCTCTTTCAGCCGCCGCTGGATGGTTTCGAAGGCAGAGCCTTCCTGAACAATGCTTTCAAGGCCGGTGCGATCCGTCGACATAGCAAATCATCCTGAACTGAAGGGAAATCGGAATGGGAACAGCGACCGCCGGTGCTTGGGCCGGCGGTCGCTGGGGCTTCAGGCGGTTTCCGAAGTCCGGCTGGACTTCTCACCGGAAACCCGTCCGGCGATGCCGGCCAGGGCTGCCTGCAGCGAGGGCGACTTGTCCAGAACGCCCTGCACACTCTTGCCATAACCCAGCCCCTGGGCAAACTTCTCGAAGATGCCGCCGTCGCCACCAATCATTTCAAACTTGGCGTCTTTCAGGGCCGCCGCCATCACGCGACCATTTTCCAGCAGGCCGGTCTTCTGGGCTTCGATCTGCGCCATCACTTCCTTCTCATGAACTTCCAGGTTCATGCGGAATTCTTCGAAGTGACGAGCCTCTTCAGACATGTTGTCGTAGGCCTTCAGCTTCTCGACCAGGCCAGACGCTTCGGCCTTGGCCATGGCTTCGCGGGCATCGGCCTTGGCCAGACCCATACGCTGCTCGCCTTCGGCATCCGCCAGCACCATGGCTTTGCGGGCATCCGCTTTGGCCAGACCCAGCTTCTCTTCACCCATGGCTTCGGTTTCAAGGCGCTGCTCCAGCACCCGCACTTCAGCCAGGCCAGCTTCTTCGTCAGCCTTCGCCGTGGCCGATTTAACTTCGGCACGGGCCAGACCATCCGCACGGATCGCAGTTGCCTGAGCTTCCTTGACCTGGGCATCGGCCAGGCCATCGGCCGCTGCCATGGCCTGACGACCACGGGCCAGCTTCTCATCCGAAACCGACTTCTTCTCGGCGGCATCCAGGTCTGCCTGGGCTTTGACTCGAACCTGTTCAGCTTCAAACTTGGAACGTTCAAAGGCGGCTTCCGCAGCTTTCACGTCCATCAACTTAAGCTCTTCGGCATCCGCTTCAGCAGCTACCACTTTCTTGACCTTCAGGCGCTCGGCTTCAGAACGGTTGCGCACATCCTTGATGTTCTCTTCTTCTTCCGCCACGTTGCGCTCAACCGCAATACGCTGACTGGTGATGTCGGCAATTTCCTTACGCTCGCCTTCCAGCGCCTTCTCCATGCCGATGCGCTCGATCTCTACGGCGCGCTCACGGTTTACATCTTCCAGCTCACGGGCCTGGCGAATGCGCACTTCCTCAATCTGCACCGCACGCTCACGGGCCTTCATGGCCATCTCGATCTGGCGCTGTTTGTTTTCTTCAGCAATCGCCAGCTCTTCATCGGTCTTGATGCGGGCGGCTTCAGCACGGGCACGCTCTTGCTCACGTACCTGCTCGGTTTCCGAGGTTTCACGGGCCTGCAGGGTTTCAATTTCACGGCGCTGACGGGCTTCTGCGTCAGCCTGACTACGCTCCAACTCCAACGATGCTTCGCGGGCGGAGACGTTCTTGCGCTGGATTTCCAGCTCCTGATCACGTTCCAGGCGGTTGGTTTCTACGTTGTGCAGTGCGGTAATTTCGGTGATGCGCTTGATGCCTTCGGAATCCAGAATGTTGTTTGGATCCAGAGAGGTTTTCGGTGTTTGCTCCAGGTAATCGATGGCCACGTCTTCGAGGATATAGCCATTCAGATCTTCGCCGATGGTCTCAACAATGGAATCCCGGAACCGCTGCCGCTCTTCGAACAGCTGCATGAACTCCATTTTCTTACCAACGGTTTTCAACGCTTCACTGAACTTGGCATTGAACAGTTCGTTGACCGCATCGCGGTCAGAGGCACGACCAACCCCTACCGATTTGGCAACCCGCAAGACATCTTCTGCGGTTTCGTTTACCCGCAAGTAGAACGCAACGGTGATATCCGCCCGCAGGTTGTCCTTACAGATCAACCCTTCCTTGCCGGTACGGTTCAGCTCCAGGGTAATGACCGAGATTTTCATGGTCTCGGAACGGTGAATAACCGGCAGCACCATGGCCCCGGTGAAGTACACTTTCGGGGTGGGCGACAGATCGTTCACGATCAGGGCCTGGCCCTGATCAACCTTGCGATAGAAAGCCTTGAACAGGGCCAGAATGCCCAGTATCAACAAGACCAGAACGCCGACAGTCATGAAGACCGGAATGATCCAAGATAAATCCATTTACGCTTTCTCCTGAGCTGATTGGAAGGACGCTTGTGCAGGGTTAACCGGCGGAACCGCCGGACAGAAATTCAGCTTCCGGCACCACCCACCAGGCGTTGGCATCCGGAATATGTTCAATGAGGATGGCCCGCTCCCGATGGGACAACGGGGAATGGCTACGCACCTGCAACACCAGGTGGGCACCGTCCAGATGGGCTTCTGCCCGCCCGGATGTTTCAGAAACCGAGGAAGAAATCACCACGCAGGGTGTGCCGATAATGCGTTTTTGCAGAGGCGGCAGATAGGCACGGCGGAACAGAGGCCGAAGGGGGCGAACGACAATGGACGTGACCAACAGGCCGCTAACCAGGGATGTGAACAGCACCGCCAGCGCGTACAACCAGTGCAGAATGCCCGACGGCACCAGTGCGCCCAAGGCCAGATCAATGAAATAACTGGTCAACCAGCCAGCCAGGAACAACAGGGTGAGCACCAGCGGCAGGGGCACGCCTTGCAAGCCGAGAGTCACCATCAGGCCACTGAAATCACCGGCCACATCAAGATCACCCTCGGCATCTACATCGCCCATACCGGAAAGGGAAATCAGCCAGTAAATAATGGCCACGCAAAGCAGTACGGAGAAAACCACCGTCGGGAAGGAGAACGCAACTGCGAAGAATGTTTCCATACGCGACCAGACATCCGTTCCGGTAAATCCAATGGGTGACAGTTCATGTCAACAATTAGGCGTTGTTTATAACGCAAACAAACTATTTCTTGCAAATATTTAATTGCGGAGTATAGACTCGGCTTATTGACATAAAATGTCAAGCGACAGGACAAGGTTCGTCCGGATCGGCCGAACCGATTCAATGCCACAGGAAGGAGCTATTCGTGGACACTCAATCCCTCACCCTGGCCTTGGGCGATGCTACCCATGCAGGCCGTACCTTTGATGTGATGCCCGTAGCCGGTGACGAGCCGGTACTGCAAGTGGTCGTTTCCGGCGCTGAAGAAACGCCGGTGTACGTTACCGTAACCGACACCCAGATTCTGTGCCTTGCGTACCTTTTTGACGAACAGGAACTGAACCCGGAACGCCTGAACGAGCTGCATGAAAACATGCTCCGCCTAAGCGTACCCATGCCCCTCAGCGCACTGGGAAGAACCGGCGATCATTACGTGGTGTATGGCGCCTTGAGCCCCACCTCCGGTACGACCGAAATCATGCAGGAACTGGTCACGCTCGCCGAGAATGCCATCGACCTGTTACAGACTTTTGAAGACTACCTGGCTTGAGTGAGGGCTGAACCATGAGAACCGTACTGAAGAAAATCCTGACCGCCATGCGCGGTGGCGTTAACGAATTGGGTGAAGCCGTTGTGGATGGCCAGGGCAACCGCATTCTGGAACAGGAACTGCGAGACGCCGAACAGGAACTGAAACAGGCCAAGCAGGAACTGGCCGCCCTGATGGCCGAATCCGCATCGCTGGCCCGGCAGATCCGCGTTGAGCAGGACAGCGCCAGCAAACGCGAACAGGACGCCAGCAAAGCCCTGGCCGCAGGCCAGGAAGACCTGGCCCGGGAAGTGGCCGAACGCATTGTGGGCCACGAACGCCGCGCTGGGGAACTGACCCAGACCCGCGAATTGCTGCAACAGCGCATCAGCGGCCTGAAAGAGCGCGTACAGCGGGCAGAAAAGCAGCTGGCCGACTACCGCCGGGAACTGCAGGTGGTGAAAACCAACGAGCGGGTACTGCGCACCACCGCCCAGATCGACACCAACATTAACAGCAACCAGTCTTCCCTGAGTACCGCCAAGGAAACACTGGAGCGCATCCGTGACCGCCAGGCCCGGGAAGAAGACCGGCAAAACGCCAGCGCTACGCTTGAGAAAGAACTTACTGGGGCCGACCTGGATGAGAAACTGAAGGCCGCTGGCATTGATAGCGAGCAAGACGCGGTAAACGATGTCCTTGCCCGCCTGAAAGGCAACCAGGCTCAGTAACACTTTACGCGCCCCCAACACGGGGGCGCCTATCCAGGCTAAGCCAATGGCAAAGAAACCGGATTGGTCAAAAGAAGAACAAGCGGTTCAGGCGGTGCAACTGGCCTTTGATCTCTCCAACGACATCCAGCGCGCCTTCCGGGTGTCTGCAGCCCTGCAGGACATGACCACCGCTGATATGGTGCGCAAAGTCCTGCAGCTGCCCTACCGTAAGAATCGGGCCAGACCCCGGCTGACCATCACCCTGCGGGATGAGGATTTTGAGGTACTGGCAAAGAAGTACGGGCTTGATCCCAACGACCGCGCCGCGATTCGGCAGCGGGTGGCGGGGGAGTTGCAGGCGTTTGCGAGCAACTACCTGGCGGGATAGCGGCGCTCGTCAGCCGTCTATGAAATGCGGGACGAACCGCGACGTGTCGCGCGTGATCGCCGTATTGTCTTCACGGATACCCATCCCGACAGCCTCGTTACCCACAATCCAGCTCCCGATTAGGCAATAGTGCCCGGAGAAACGGGGAGGCGGACACCAACCCTGAATGATGGTTGGCCCATCGCCATATGGCCCCTCAACCTGAGCCTCCACTCCGGCGCCGGTTTCAATCGCAATGTTTGCACCTTCTCTGGAGAACAACGGCTTGCGAACCCAGCGTTCGAGGTTCGGATCACGTCGCTTATCGCTTTCAAACCAGGCTGGCAAAAGATTTGGATGGCCCTCATGGCGCTCCCACAACAAAGGCAGGATACCTTTATTCGACAGGATCAGCTTCCATGGCGGTTCGACAAACTGGGTGCCACTGGCACCCACATAATCGGAAAAAGATTCCTGCCACATCCATTCCCAAGGGTATAGCTTGAACAATTGATCAACAGGCTCATCATCAAGGCCAACAAATCGCTGACGCTCTCCAAGGCCAATCTCATCAATAAATAAGGTCTTGGGATTAAGCCCGGCCTGATCCGCGCAGTCGGCGAGATACTCAATGGTACCGGCATCTTCGGGATGGTCCCGGCAGCAGGCCAGGTGAAACGACTGCCCTGCACGACCAATCATTGCCAACCGCTCGATCAGAGCCTCCTGCAATCGATTGAACTGATCGGCGCCTGCCGGCAGTTGCCCTCGCTCAATTTGTTGTTCAAGCCACAACCATTGGAAGAACCCGGTTTCATAGAGAGAGGTTGGGGTGTCCGCGTTGTATTCGTAGAACTTCGCAGGCCCGGCACCATCGAACGAGAAGTCCATTCGCCCATAAAGTGACGGCTCAGAAAACTTCCAGCTTTCGGCGATCAGATCCCAGGCCTTCCCGGGTATCGCCAATTGATCCAACAAGCGCTCGCTTGAGACCACCTCACCCACCAGATCGAGACACATTGCGTGAAGTTCCTCAGTGGGAGCCTCAATACCGTCTTCAATTTCGGCAAGCGTAAACTGATAACAGGCGGTTTCATCCCAATAGGGTTCGCCCTCCAGGGTATGAAAATGGAATCCATAGGATTCCGCCTGAGAGCACCAATCCGGGCGGGGAGCCATTTGAATACGTTTCATGGAGTGTCCTTCTCCTGAGGCGGGCCAGTCCAATACTTTCCTGAAGCGCGAGAGTCTACCGGCATTTCCACACCCGGGAAAGTCGCCAAGTCCAACCGGATTGACCTTTCCTTTCGCTTGCTATAAATTCCCGCCCAAACTGCATACAGGAGAAGGACACTCCATGGCCACTCAGGACGAGGCAAACGCCATACTGCCAACCCGTACCCGTCGTCAGAAACGCTCCCAGACCGCAACGCTGGTGCTAATGGGTGCTACGCCCTTCGCTGTGCTTGGCCTGGACCCTCTGCATTCGGAGGTCCGGGTTTTTCGCGACCTGCAGGCATGCCAGACCGCCTTGCCAGGCGCACAGGAGTATTGCGAGACACTGAACGCAGAGGCAGCAGAGCGGCATCCGTCACTCGCCCCAAAGTACACTTCTCGCCACCAATGTGAGTCGGACTTTGCTCACGTAACCGTCAACAGTTCGTGTGAAAATGGCTGGTGCGGCATTGACGATCTCTCCATCTGCGAGCGCACAGCAGATGGCTACTATCGCCCCCCCTTTTCAGGCTTTCTGGTCGATCAAGCCATCCTTGATGGCACCTATGAGGGAACCAGGCCCGCGCCCGAATCTCTGGATGACAGGCAATTGCAGCCGGTGTACAGCATTTCCGACGAGACCCTGAGCAGCAGTGGTGATGAAGGCCAGGGCTCGACTTATCGCAGCCACACGCCCTTCCTCTGGCATTACGTGATGGCCAACGGTCAGTACCTTGGCAACCAGAATCTTCGTGATCCCGTAACACGAACCAAAAGCCAATTGGCAGCCAACACCAGCAGAACCTTCACCGGCACCAGCCAGCGTGGCGGCTTTGGCTCCACGGCCAGGCAAACCATGCAGGCGGCAAGGAGCTGATCAATCATGGTTAAACCCACTTTCAGCGCCTTGGCACTGGTAGCCTGCCTGTTCACCACCGTAACAACGCAAGCAGAAACGACAATATCGGCACTCGCCGAAGACCTTCAGCAGCGGCTAACGCAAACACCGGAGACCCTGCGCTGGCTGAAGCCCAACAAAGACGAACCGCTAGCACACACAGACCTCGGCATCGACCCGGAAACCTGCGAAGCCCCGGTGCTCGCCCGGGCGGGAACTCATCCCCGCTTTCTGGTTCGCTGCGTCAACCGCGCCTTGGTCAACTTTCGTGTTACTGACATTCAAACACTGACATCCTGGGCCTACTCCGACGGCGATTGGAGCACAGGGCAAATCATCGCCATTCGCGGTATCGACAATTCTCCTACTAGCCGGTACAGCTCAAGGCAAGTGGAGTACGAAACCGTATGGCATAAAGGTGAGCCGGCCGGACCATACGAACGCAGTCTCACGCTCCTGTCGGAGACCGATCTCCGCAAGTTGGCTAAATTCTGGAATAGCTTTGACACTGGGGAACTGCCGGTACTGGAATCCCTGGAACAATGGCGCCAACTGACGTGGCCCGATGCGGTGGTCGGGCTCCGTCGCAATGGCCAACTTCTGCTTCAACATGGAACGCTGGCAGGCACCAGCGACCTGCTGGAAGAATTGTCCTCGAAGGACGCGCTACCACCTTTCGCCAGAGGCTTGATCCGCCCGGTGAAAAAAGTCTGGCGCGGCACCACGCCTCCGGGTGAGCCGATGTTTCTTCTGCACAGCCTGCGAGCGAACGGCACAGATTACGCTTTAGCACTTTCCAATGTGACTGCCGGTGCCGCCTCCCAGAACATACAACGGCTCAGTGCCGGTTTGCCCTATGAATTGGTATTTCTTCCAATAGAAAGGAATCTGTAAGTCATGACGACCGCCAGCATGGAACCGTCTCAGGCGGTTACTAACCCGCTAGATAGCCTGAAACAAATCCGAAACCACAACCGTTATGCAGGGCAACTTCTGCTTGCCGGCAACAGGTCGGCCTTGACCAGTTTGCTCGTGGTTTGGTTCCCGGTAATCGCAGTGCTGACTTACGGCTTTGTGGTGCCGTTTACCTACACAGCATGGGGCGAGAACAACCTGTTATTGATTCTGTATTGCTGGACGGGCCTCTGGCTGGCTCTTACGGCAGCAAGCGTTACCTTCGGCACCGGGCGGCACGTGTATTCTGTTGACCTGGCCAATCGCACCATCAGTCATCTGAACTCAGAGCAAAGCACGTCCCTAGCACTCGAGCTTCGCCAAGGATCAGAAGGCAGCTACCTTGATCTGAAGACCCCCCTGGATAGTGGCTGGCATTTGGACGTGGATTCCCGGATTGTGGCGGAATTAACCCCGGCGGAAGTGCAGTCGATCCGGCGGTGGCAACCGGCTAAACTCAAGGACCACATCCGAAAAAAGGTCAAAGATGGCTCGCTTACAACCCTGTTTGTCGTCGCGAATATCCCGCTGGTCGTTATACTTCTTGTTTCCGGAACCTTCGGCCTTCTGATCATGTGCCAGATTTACATGCTTGCGGCCTGGACCCTCACCCAAACTCTTGACTGGTTCCTGGAAAAGCGTGATCAGCAAGTTATGGAGCAACTGTGAAATCCTACTGTCCTGCCTGCGACACCCGCACCCTGAGGCCACTCCAGGGAGGCGACCAACGAATTGCTGAATGCAGGCATTGCCATGGGGTGTGGTTTGAAGATGGCAGCCTGAACTGCGCCATAACCGGCCACCACGATCATATTGAGCACTATGATCATGAACAGCACCTGGGGCCGAAACTGGGCGTAAGCAAGCGCCAGTGCACCAGATGCAGGGTTCCCATGACGCACTACCAGTTACTGGCCGATTACAGCGTAGAGATCGACTGCTGCCCGACCTGCGACGGTGTCTGGCTTGACCAGCATGAAGTGGATCAAGTCATTCACTCGCCGTTGCTTAAGGATGCCTTGGCGGAACTGAACAAAAAGGTCACCTGGAAATCCTGGGTGTTCCAGTTCTTCACGGCCATGCCGGTTGAATACAACATTCAGCCCCATCGCACACCCTGGGTGACATGGCTGCTGATCGCACTATGCTCTCTTGTCTTTTTCAGTGGCGTCTATGACGCCGGCTCCAATGAATGGATCTTTCTGAACCTTGGCCTTAACTCAGATTCCCCGAGTGCAGCCCATGTGGCCATGCAACTGTTTACCTACCAGTTTGTTCACGGCGGGCTGATGCACCTTGTCGGTAACATGTATTTTCTGTGGATTATCGGCGACAACCTGGAAGACGCATTGGGCCACTGGGCTTTTCTAGGCCTGTATCTGCTGTCTGGGGTGGTCGCCGCACTGGCAGAGCTTATGCTGTTTGATGCCTCTCAAGGACCGTTGCTACTGGTAGGCGCCAGCGGCTCCATCGCAGCCCTGTTCGGCCTCTATCTCATGTGGTTCCGCCATGCCAGCCTGACATTCATGATCGTTATCTACCAGAAGAAACTGGCCCCTCACTGGTATTTCCTGATCTGGAGCCTGATCAATCTGTTCGGGATGTTTACCGCCCAGGGCGGCGTGGCCTGGGCTGCTCATCTTGGCGGGTTCGTATTGGGTCTATTGATCGGATACCTGATGCGAGACTATGTTCTTGCAAAGAATCCGCTGATCGCCATGCTGAACCAGCCAGAGGCAGCCATCAGCCGGTAGGTAAGCGTTCACCGGCTGACGGGTTACACACAATCGCCCAAGCCAACGCAGACTCAGTAGCCAACCAGAATCATGACGAAAACAAAGACAATGGCGGCTGCTCCCATCCACTTCAGGAGCAATTTGCCTTCGGAAGCGTTGTCACGATTTTCGGAAACAGCTGGCCCTGAGGTGTCATCGTCCTGAGAGGCAAAACTCAGAAGCGCAAGACTCCTGATGGTTTGCGACACGGTTTGGTCCAGCGACACCCGAACACCGTTATACCAGGGTTCCGGATATTCAATCAGCGCTGGCGGCACAACAATCGAGCCCAGCGCGTCCCAAAGGGTCATAACACCATCGACAACGACAAATTCCCGTTGCGGCAGCTCCGTGGCAACCTGTTCTTCATCCAACTCAACGTCTTGCTGAGGACTACAGACATAGTTGCCATCCTGCATCCCGAGAACCAACACCGGCACCAGATTCTCACCACACCGGAAACCTGCCAGAAAGGGAAACCGTTCGTCATCGGGATCACTGAAAAAGCGTGAATCCGAGTTTTCTGGCTGAGCTGAAAGCAGGTCCCGTAAATGCCCACCCAAGAAAAACAAACCGTCTTCCAACCTGCGAGAAAGCACGCACAGCCTCCAGCTAATGTGCCGCAGAAGCAGTCCACGCAGGGCGTCTGGAAGTGGATGAAGCCCCGGCGCCTGCGGCAGCCGGCACGGCATTCGTTCAACCTCTTCAACCCTCAGTGTTTCCTCATACAGTTTCAGCGAGGTTATACCGGCACCAAAGCGGCTTTGCTGCATGTATTGAACCGCAAACCGAATGGCTCCGACAGGTTCTCCCTCATATTCGTTACCATCATCGTCAACGGCGATTGGAGTAATCGTCGTGGGTGCCACTTCGAGTTTCAGGCCCGAACTCTGGTTGAACAACCGCTCCTCCAGCAACTCGTAAAACTGCTGTGCCGTGGCCAGGAGTGCCGGAGGCATTGTCTCAACGGCGGATAACCGCGGCTGATGACTGGCGTTCTGATCCCGCGTCAACGGCACGTGCCGGCCAAGCACCGGCGTTGCCCAACGATCAAATATCCGGCGCTCACCGTCTGAAAGAGCTGAGCGTGGCACTGCTGACTCCGGCAAATCCGGCAGCATGGGATTACCCTGCCAATCAACGGTGTCATCGTAAATCAGTCGCAAAGTACCGGTGTCGGCGCCTTCACCTTCGTCGTTCCAGTGCTGCAGGCAGCCCGGAGCCAGGTCCTCAGCGCCCTCACCCTCAAGGGGCAAAGTCTTTATCTTGTAATAACGATCGCCGCCCTCTTCACTTGTGACCAGCGCCATATACCCAAGCGCCGCCAAAGGACGCCCCTCAAGCACGGTGCCTTGTTGGTGCCACGTCACGATGCCCCCATCGGAATGGGCCAAACGAGCGATTTCCCAAAGGGGCAAGGTTTTGACGAAGGGTTTGACTGATGGGTTATGCTCAGCAACCGCCGAGACCAGATCCTCAGCCTCCTGCCGGTCCAATGTAACGATAGCGGCCTGATCCGGCCCGTACTGGACAAAGGCCACACGCTCGATACCCGAAGGGTCCGTCGCAAAAAGTGTAAAAAAGGATTGCTCTGCCCAGCGAGTCAACAATTCCTTGATATTGTTCTGGCCCAACGCTTTCTTCAGCGAAGCAGACGGTGACGATTCTACAACTGCGCCCATAGCTACGATCCCTGTTGGAACTGATTTTCTTGAAACGAGCCTTGCTCAGCTTTGCTGCTCGTCGACGTATGTTTGAACTTCCTGAATTACAGAAGGCGGGAGCTGAGAACCGGCTACCAGGAGCATGACGCTAATGGAAAAAAATGGGCCCGGGATTCAGAAGAATCATTTCCCAATTCTGAGCAAGTGGGAAATTTTCAATACAGTGAGGTAATTCGTCGGCGGTAAGCCGGCACTTTGAGGAAGCTTCCATTCCTAACATTCCTTGTATTCATGTATGAATCGCGTTTCACAGCATCGGTATAGCGTTTGCTGTGCTGATCACCCTAATTGTGCGAGCAACCGGCTCCCTTGAAAACGTCTCAGGTAATTCATCAAGGGAAGATTCAGCAAACTCAGCGGGGCGGTCATTAGAAAGCCCGGTAATATCAGAACCAGGGACAACTTGCTGACACCCTTTTCGGGGGCATTACGCCCTCTCAACCCAAACATCACTAAGCCCACAATTAACACCACGACGCCACCCGCCAGAAAACTCATCATTCCCATGTTGTAGGAAGCAGTCTTCTCCATCATGAAAAAATAGAGTGTCGTGAGAAAGGCTGTGCTAAGCACCAGACCACTCCCCGCTTCCTCGTCTTGTTGAAGGTCAAGCCTATTTGGAAGCACAGCAAGCACCTTCGCGAGCGTATCTACATCGGATTGTTGGGGCGCGATTGTGGCTTCTTTCAGGCTCAGCACCATGAAAGGCTTCTTGCGGTCATCGTTTTTGAGCTGTATCGCAGCAACATCACCAACGCGCCAGACGACGGGCTTGCCGCGCTGATTAATAGGCGAAATGGTCGAGTGAGGAAGCGCCCGCTGGAGATCCTCTGCGAGGCTTTGGAGATCGTTGACAGAAATACTCTGAAATCTGATTTCAGGGGAAAGTAACATCGGATTATCCTTTTCCAGTAACACACTGCGTCCGGCAGTGATTTCAAACGTGGCAACTATACACGGCTCTCTGAGACTGATCCATTCACATCAACACGTCAATCCACGACAATACAAAGGCCGGCGCACAACAAACGTCTTAAACACGGATTGACAGGACAAGTCCGCGGCAGCCATGACCAGTGTTAACCCGATGCCCAGAACAATCCAGCCTACCGCAGAACTCAGTCCCAACACCGCGCCAGCAACACCCGCTTTAGCAGCACCCATCAACGATATACTCGCCCAACCACTCACTCATCAGGGCGCCAGCCGTGGCGCCGTCCATAGCTGCGGCAGACGGAGTGCGTTTAGGCCCATGTCCGTATGATTCTTATTGCTCAAGATGATCCTCAGGCCCGGAAACGGCCTCTCCCCCGCTTTTGTGGCGACTTCTTTTCTCGCCCCGCTTGCCACTCAGACACCGGCCCCATATGGGTAAAACGCAAGCCCCGCCCGTAAGCATCAGTGAGCTTCTGGTTGAGCCCCTGTAGCGCCTCGGATGGCTTGGCCCATTGATCTTTGGGCAAAGGCGCGGACCAGGCTTTCAATTCTTCTGGCAAGCTTTTCAGGGCCAGGGTCTTGATGCGGCGTTCAGTGATGATGTGGGCTAAGTAACGCTGAAAGAACCAGTCGCCCACTTTCTTGACCAGCCAGGGTAACAAGGACATTTCTTTACGGGCCTGGCGGCACTTGGCTTTGTAGTGAGCCAGAGTCTCGTCCTCCTTCGGATCCGGGCAGGCCTCGGGGCCGTTTTCCATAAACTGGCGAATACACTCCCATTGGGCCAGGCCGGCCGTTTCATGGCCGACGTTGATGCTGGCAGCGGCCAAGGCCGATTCCGGATCGTTGGGTTTCGGAATCGCCAGCGTGAGCACCGTGTGTGTGGCCATCAAACTGGGGCCGATGTCCTGGCGGGTTTCGATGTAGGCGACCAGTTTTTCCCAGGGATAGATTTCGTAGACGAGTTTGGGGTCGTGTTTTTTCTTTAGGCGGAGGGCGATGAAAAGGTACGTGCTTATTACCAGGATTTCTGTACCTAGAGTAAGCAATCCCCAAAACACCAATGTGCTCCGATATTCATCGGACGCATTCTCCTGCGTAATAGCAGAAAAAACAAAGCCTATGGTGAGCAGTAAAACTATATATGCAATTAAGCCCGAGTTTGAGTTCCAAAACGGCAGCTGTAAGCCCTTTCCGGTCGTCCAGCGCGGCATGGCCACTTCCCGGCGCTGCCGGTTCAGCCTCACCGGTGGCGTTTCTTTCACTGCCTTGTTGCCCAGGAAATGCATGCACAGCCCCCACGGCAGAGAGATCAAGAGATTTCCGACAAGTACAAATAAAGGCAACCCCCAATCCCAACGTCCAATGTTGATGCCAACTTCCAAGGTGAAACCCACTGCCGCCATTACAGTCAACAAGCTCAAGCTCAAGAACATTAGCGAAAACTCAGCGCCGAACAACAAGTTGCCGTTCTGCAAATCCAGCCAACCTTCGGTTTTTCGTCGGATCCAGGAATTGACGTCTATCGTCCGCTCCCCGGTCACCACCGGTTGAGGACTCAGAGCCAGTATGCGACCGTCTTTGGTGGTGCGGCGCACTCCGACTTCCCAATCGGATTCACGCGACTTCTGTGCTGATGACGGATTCTCGTTGTCTTTGGTCATAGTCACGACTTAGTGGGGTCATTTATCAGGGTATGATATTCGATAATCAACGCGGTCAATCTAGTGTCCGGTGTTTCCAGAGGTGTGACGAGTTGCCATTGCTTAGTTTCGTTGGCTCCGACCATCGGCAAATTACCCTGCTCGTGCAAGGTCAGCCTGTAGTGGTACGCCTTGTCTGTCTCTGGCAACCAATTAAGGGAATTGGCTGCCTTGTAGCGGAATGCCAAATAGAACCCGTCGGCCGTCTCTAGGTCGGCTCCGGTCAAGGATAGTTCCAAGGCAACGCCCGCCGCGCCCATGCTCGTGGTAGTAATGGCCTGATTCCAGTAGTCGTGGTCCGGGTCCCAGGCCGTCCCTTCCTGCCGCAGGATTGCCCATTCCATATTATCTACGTCCAGCGAACTCAGTCCGGGTAATTCCAGGCGGAAGGCGCAATAACTCGTGCGCCCATCCAACGCGGCTTGTTCTGCCTTCACTGACAGAGTGGGTTGGTAAATGACCTTGGCCAGTTCGTGGCGCTGCTGATCCGTATCCCAACCCTTGGCGTCATTGCCCCAGGCACTCTGCTCACACCAGCGCTGCACGTCTGTGCGTTTATAATAGCTTTGTACCCAATTGCCTATGCAGACCAAAGCGGTACCTATCCACAGGTAAACGTTCAATCCCCTGAACACACCGCCGGCCAACGACAGCATTCCCCGATTGACCGATTTCCAGGTGATGTCGACCGAGGTTTTGCGGAGAACGTGGTAGATACCGGCAGATCCATTGACCGCCATTCGACCACTGCCATAGAGCAGCATACTGTCTCCAGCAAAGGTTATACCGGCACCTGTCTTTATTCCGGCACCTTGACCTTCTTTGGTAATGACATCAAGTTGCTTTATACCGTCCGCTAGCGCCGAAAAGAACCCAGCCCAAGCCGCAATCGTGCCGCCCCATACATTCACCCGGGCCAGTCGCGTGAGCACGTCATCCGCCTGGGATATGGTCTGGTAGTAATAATTCAGGCGGGCACTGCCGACGATGGTCAGTACACTGGCTGCCGCGCCGATTGTCCCAAATACACCGGAAACTGCATCAGCATAACTGGCGTCAGGAGCATCATCTCGAATTTTTTTAAGCGCATCCCAAGCCCCAACAGCCCCCACCAGCCCCATAAACGACACTAATCCCAAACCACCAACTCGTTTCGGCAGGTCAAGTGTATCCTGTCCGTGGATCATACCCCGGCCATAATCCATCATGCGGGTAAGCCCGCCCCGCTCTCTCAGACGTTTCAGTTCATCGACTTCAGATTGCACAGCACGGCCGTAGGCAGTCCGGGTCAACCCAGCAATCAAGAGCTCTCCGCTATGATTTTCACCCTCTAACGGGGATGTATCCAATAATCTGAACCCCCGTTCCCGAAGCTGATGGGTCAGTTCTTGCTTTTGAGCACGAATGGCTTGGATCTGTTCGTCGTACTCTCGTTTATATCGGCGACGGTCTCGGGTGCTGGCCTCGCTATGCCGCTGCTGAAGGCGATTTTCCCGCTCCAAAACCTCCTCACGCAACTTGGCCAGCCGTTCGATTTCCTTCACGAGAGATTCATGCCTGGCAAGGCTGTCGGCATCTGCAATCTCCAGGTCAACCTGGTACAGCCTTTGGTTCTCGAAGATGTGGGCTCGAAGCCCAGGATCCATCCGTTCGAACACTTGCTTCAGTCGGCCATGCAGATCGGCTGCATCCACCGCCTGTACCAGCTCGAATACCGCCAATCGCCCGGTAATGTTGAGCTGAGCCAGATGGTGGCTGAGTTGTGCGGCAGCGCCCTCTGAAAGCGACGGAAATTGCAAATGGGGGCTCTGCTCAACCAGCCGAACCCACTCTTTGTATGCCGCAGGAGCTTGCTTTGCATCCATTATGGCTTTCAGGCCGTCGACTACGTCTTTTAATGTGCCGGGGATGATCTCGGGTTTCAGATCCAGGGAGATCAAATGCTGGTGCCCGATCTCCTCAAAGTAAAATCGCTTCAGGAAGGAAAAATCACCCGATGACTGTGCCCACTCCGTAAGCACCGCAATCAGACCGTTGTCCATCTTCAGCAGCGCCATATAGTCGGCATCGCTTTCCCGGTCGTGCAGATGACCATGAAGGTAAAAGGTAGCTAGTAACGACTGGATATCCGTGACGATCCGTCGTTTTTCCTCGGCGAACTGCATCAGGTGTTGCTGAGCCTGTTCCAGATAGGCGTTCATGTCTTCCAGCTTCACCAAATCCGCGATACCTTGTTGACCACTGAGAGCAGAACCTTCCACAAGGTCGGCCTGATAGTCCGCCATGGATTCGACGATACTGAATACGTCACGCTGTGACATGCCCAATTCTGTTGCCAGCGCTTTAGCAGCGTCACGCATTCTGGTGACCCGTTCATGGTCGGACGGCATATAGCTATAGGTGCTGGGGCCAGCGACCTTTCGGGCGCTTTGCTGATATTCAGGGAAGTCGTCGATCAGCTCTTTCAACCGGACATGTTGGTCGCGGCTCCCCTGAGCAACCTTTTCAAACAATGCCCTGGCATCTTCATCTTCAACCTGCGCCGAAAACGCGCGGGCCAGCTCGGCTACTCGCTCGTCATCCAATCGAATCAGATCGCTGATGAAGCGCGCCGGATAGTATTTCGCGTCCTCTGCCTCCAACCATGCGTTATGGTTGGTATCCACAATCGCCCAGGCATCCAGCAGGTCATCGATATGGCCCATAAAATCATCAACCACGATATAGGCATGGTCCAGATCATAAGCTGGCAATCGATGGGCGAACGGTTCAGAGCCGGCATCCAGTGTATTTTGTGCCCAGTACCACGAGGGTAAATGGGTTTTCCCATCCATTGGCACGGCTTGGGCATCTGGGTGTGTCAGCAGCGATTCCAGATTTGCCTTGCTCAACAACTGCGGCTTGCCGTTGATGGGGCAGTAACCAGATAGACTCACCCGCTGCATCACCTCTCGACGGTAATCATCCCAGCGCATCAGCATGCTGCACTTTTTCGCGGTCAGCTGTGTGGACGAGAAAAAGACATCGACATGCCCCCTGCGCGGCACCACGATGGCCGGAGTATCCGGGGCTCCAGTACGCTGATCCTGAGCGCCCTCGTTACCTTGCCATAACCGCTTGGTGACCGCGCCGCCGTCTTTGACTTCGTACTCATGCAGAATGTCCGGGGCATCGGAATGGAACAAGTAGAGGTAACCATCCCGTACCTGACGGATGCCAATTGGCTGAAATTCGAGGTTGAACCGGGGCTCCAATGAGGGGTGTCCCGCCGCTTCATCGGCATAGGCGTATCGTACCGGGATCAACTGAATATCCGACCGGGTCAACGGGCAGGCGCCTTGAGCCGTGGCGCTTGCCAGGCTTGCGCGATCGGCGGCGGTTATGGGGTTAGTAAGTTGCTTACCCATGGATAGGCTCTCCTTGCACTTGGGTTCCAGCTGAGGACATGGCGATCATCGCTGCTTTTCTAGCCTGCGCTTCTGCGGCCGTTCCTGGCCACCGATGAAAAAGGTCATAAATGCCAGAGGCCGCTGCTTCCCACAGTGACAGCTCTCCCTGATAGCCGTACACGGTACACCAATGGAGCAAGGCCTGAAGCGATTCATAGCCGTTGGCCAACGCCTGTTCCATGATGGTCCTAAGATCCTTTATTACAGCCTGCCTTACATTTGGCGCGGCTCTACTCGGGAAATAGGTCTCAAAATGCTGGATCAATTTGACCAACGTTGTACGCCGATCAGTGTCCGTTAAACCTCTGAGGGTGTGTTCACCCAGCCGAAATGAAGCGCTACCCTCCGTGTTCCTTCCAACGCCAACCTCTGGCAACGAGTCCGGGCGCACCTCAAGATGCCAACCATCCCATAAAGCATCGGGGAGTTTTACCGCAGTAAACGGAGACCAGTATTCGGGCACACCGCCATCACCGGAAGAAGCCAGCAGGACCCTTGCAACCGTGGGATCGGCGAACCGCAACATGACGCTATAGCCCAAAGGGTGGCGTACCGTGATAAACCGGCATAGATGAGCAGCTACCGCGTCCAACGATTCATCACTGGCGATCGCGTAGCCCCACTCGAACGTTTTGCCCTCCAGAGACAGTTTTTCCAACAACGGGTGGCCCCGGTCAGTGCTCACCAGCAACGGTGCAACATCGCGAATCGATGCCCACTCAGTGCCATCAAACAGATTACGATAGTCCGGAGTGTCAACAAGCTCGTACAGCCAGCGTTCCGCCTCTGCGCGTTTGCTGCCATCAATCAGGACATAATTGAAATGCATGTCCTGAAGCTGATTGTTAGCTTTTGAAGGTCCCTCGAAAACATCAAGCATCGGACCCATCTCCCGATGTGTTCTCTTCTGATTGGCAAATGGAGGTCAGGGCTTTGCCTTCCTGCAGCGCACGCATCTGGGCATCCGGTTGCGCATTGGTTCTCTGGCCGACCGTGGCCTGCGCAGCGGGCTCGGTATACGCCCCACCGGCATCCACCAACCCCGGCCTCTCCGGCACCTGCACCTTCTGCCCACTGCCTTTGCCACCAGCGCCACCGGCGTTCATCTTGATACTCGCACCACCCAAGGCCACGCCGCTGGGGTCGATCTTTACGAAGCTGCCGCCGGCTTTCAGGGTGATTTCGGCTCCTGCTTCGATCACCGCTTTCTGACCGGCTTTGATATGCAGCTCGGTGCCCGAGTCACTGAGCCAGGCGGTGCCGGCTTTGAGGTGCAGGGTGCCGGTGACGTTGAAGCTGTGGTCTTTGCCGGTTTGTTCGCGCTTCTCGCCGTCCACGGTGTGGTGGCTGTTGCCTTTGGTGTGGCTGAAGCGGTTGTTCTCCACCGTCAGGTGGCTGTCGTTCTTGATGACTTCCGTGCGGTTGTTTTCCGTCAGCAGGTCCAGGTCTTTCTGGGCGTGAACGTAGATTTGCTCTTGGTCTGCTTCGTCTTCGAAGCGCAGTTCGTTGCTGCCCTCACCCTTGTGGGTTTTGGTTTTTAATGTGGTCCGGGTTTTGTGTTCCGGCAGCGCGTAGGGCGGTGTGTTGGTGGCGTGGTAGGTTCTTCCGGTAATGATCGGCTGGTCCGGGTCGCCGTCCAGGAAGGACACAATCACTTCGTTGCCGATTCTGGGCAGGGCCATAAAGCCGTATTGGCCGCCGGCCCAGCCCTGGGCGACGCGTAACCAGGCGCTGCTGTGTTCATCATTTTTTGAGTAGCGGTCCCATGGAAACCGGACTTTGACGCGGCCGTACTGGTCGCAGTGGATCTCTTCACCCTCGGGGCCGGTGACGATGGCCATCTGGGGGCCGTCCATCATGGGTTTATGTTCACAAAGAGGCCGCCAGGTTTTGTCGGCCGGAATGGCGGTGAAGTCGTTGTGGTAACTGGTGGGTTCGCTGCCACCCTCTTCTTCCATGGCCTGGGGCTGTTTGCCGGTGTGGGTGATGGCGGTCAGCAGCCATTCCCGGTTCAGGCTCTGGCTGTCGTGGTCCTGCAACTCCACTTTGGCGCCGGGGGTGAAGTCCGGGCGGTTGCTTTCGCCCTGGGCCAGGGAGGCGTCGTTTCTCAGGGCGTCTAGCCTGGCCTGGGTGAAGGGCTGGCCGCTGGCGTCGGCCTTGTAGCGACCGGGGTAGTCGTAGTGTTGGTAGTCTTCTCGGTGGTTCACACCGCCCGCGCTGTGTTCGTGCATCAGGGCGTAGGCGGGGTTTTTGAAGGTGTAGTCCTTCATGGCCACGGAGGCGGCTTTGATGCGCTCTTCGTAGGCGAAGCTGAACACGCAAGCCTGTTTGCTGCTGCCGCCGGCCTGGGTGTTGCAGGGCACCGGGTCCAGCTTGGGGGCGTCGCCATGGTGGTCGGCGATGATCAGGGCCGGTTGTTCTTCGCCATCCACGCTGCCGTGCTGGTAACGGTAGTGCCAGCCTTCTTCGGCGGCCAATCGTTCAATGAACTGCAGGTCGCTTTCCCGGTGCTGGACGCAGTATTCCCGTTCTTCGGGGGCGCGCTTGAAGTCAAAGACCGTATCAATAATGCCCCGCTCTTCGAGCAAGGTACGCACGATGGCGTCGGTGGCCTGGGTCTGGAAGATGCGGCTGTTGTGCATCAGGCCCAGGCGCCAGACCGGGGGCTGGATGACCACTTCGTAGGCGGTGCGGCGGTGGCCGGTGTTGCCGCGGACGAATTCGTTGACCACGCCGGTAAAGCGCCGCACCGGTTGGCCGTCTTGCCACACCACCAGGTCCACCGGTTGTTCCAGAACGTCAGCAGCGGCCACATCCGGGTCAGTGCTCGCCAGTTCTAACCGGCCATGAAACAAGGAAGACAGCTGTTCGGCCAGCTTAAAGCCAACTACCGAAAAGTGATCTGAGGGGAATTCGCCTACACGGGCGGTGAACTGCAATCCGCTTGCCTGGGGCATGACTTCGGTCCCTGAAGAATGAACATTTCCGTTTCAGCCGGCACCATCCAGGTGCAGGCTCCGGTCAACCCGAGCATTCAAGCCCGGGCGACGGGACACAGTTTAATACAAGCTGCGGGGTATGCGGTACCCCGAGAGCAGCTGCTGTGTGAACGGGTTGGTATTACTGGCCGCATGCAGGCGATATCGCATCTCGCCATCGTCCACGGTGAACTTCACATCGACCGCACTGCTGCTGACGCCGGCAATCTCGGCTTTGTCGAGCAAGCGGAACAATGCCCAGGGGCCGCTTTCGGAGATACTCCGGGGCGAACGGTTGACCTGAATCGGCACCAGGGTAATGCGGCTTTCCACCGAATCCCGCAGGGTATTGGGCCAGACCAGCGGTATGCTCTGGCGCGGTCCATGGGAGAACTCCACCAGCTGGCCGTCGATGTTCACTACCGCCCGGCGCTTGTTGTTGGTCAGGTTCAGGGGTTCCAGGGCGAATTCTACGTCCAGTGTGCCGCTGCGGGTGAAGAAGGCCTGGCGAATCTGCCGGGCCCGGTCCAGAGAGGCCACCACGTCCCGGCGTACCAGGCTGGCCCGGCGGGCGTCGCCCACATGCTCGGGATGGTCTTCCAGGAACAGTTTCAGGTTGTCATTGTAGAAAGTTTCCAGGATGCCATCCGGGGCGAAGAAGCGCTCGAAGTCCTGCAGTGCGGCATCGCGACCGGCACCGGCGGTGAACGGATAATGCCGGGCCAGGTTCTGCTGGAACGGCTGGTAAACTTCCCGGTACCACTCGCGCTCCAACTGAGCCACCGCACGGTCAAGCACCACGCGCCAGCTTTCCGTGGCCAGTCGGTTGAGCACGCGGTTCAGTGGCTCCGGCTGGTGGTTGGCCATGCGCTGCAGCGTGAAGATGGGGTCTGCCCCCTGCAGGCCCATGCGGGCACGGGCGGCGCTGAGCGCGGCTTTGCCGGCATCCGGGGACTCCTGGATGTTGCGCAGGTATTCATGCAGTTCACCCACCACCTGCATGATTTCATCCAGGCCAGAAGGCTGGTCACCCTGCTTGCGGGTCAGCCGGTTCAGGTCGGCGAACTGGCGCTCGATATCCTGCAACATACGGAAATGGGGCGACTGTTCCAGCAGTTTTCGGGCTGCCTCGGCTTCACCGTCACCCACCGGGATCAGGCGGGTATTACTCTGGACCTGGCCAAGGAACCGGGCCAGGGGTTCGTGGCCGCTGGTCAGGCTTTCCAGAATGCGCACGCCGTGGTTCAGGTCTTCAAACCGGTGGACATCCAGCCGGCTGACGGCGGTGCGCCAGGCCTCCGCATAATTCTCGGCATACAGCGTTTGCAGGCTGGCCAGCAGCTCTGCCTCGTCCGCCTTGCTGAAATCCACATCGTTACGCCGGCCCAGCACCCAGGCATCCACCAACGCCAGTTCGGTAACCGAACCGGATTTGCGCAGGAACCACTTCTCCAGGCCTTCGCGGGTCAGCAACGCAGGGATGGACAACGGATCCTCTGCGGACGGTAATTCATCACCCAGCGGTTCGCCGTAGGCGTCCATGCGGGTGAACACGGTGGAGAAGGCCGGCCCGGAGCTGCGCGCCAGCTCCAGCGGTGCCTGGAATTCCCGGTTGGCTTCCACCTGCAGATCACGGTACACGCGGTCTGGCGTGCTGATCCGGCCCAGCTCATGCTGCGCCCACTGCACGCTGCTGCGGAACGGTGCCAGTGCCATGGTGGCGGTCTGGTCGCCCTCGGCCGCCATGCCGGCCAGGTTGGTGTGGGCCATGGCGTATTGCAGGTGGCCATAGAGACGGTTCTGCACCTCCCGCTGGCCGGGGAAACGGTTCTGCCAGTAGCTTCGCATGTAAGCGGCGACAAGGTCACTGCGCCGACCGCTGGCGTCGTACAGCATGCGCAACACCCGCAGGTGTTCCAGGCGCTCGGTGCTGTTGTCAGGTGCCCGGCCCATTTCTTCCATCACGCCAAACATCAATGCAGGCAGGTACTGGTAGGCCAACATGTCGAGGTAGGCGGCATCTACTTCCGGCCCCACTTTGTGGCCCTGATACAGGCCCATATCGGCTACCAGGCTCCACTCGTTGCGGTAGTCGCCAAAGGCCATGGTGGCCTCGCGCAATTCATCCAGCGGTTGCAGCAGATTACGGCCGGTGCTGTCGGGCTCGTAGCCCACCGGCTGCCAGTTGTTGATAAAGGCGTTTACCCGGTTTTCCACCTGGGCGGCGGCGTCTGCGTTCTTGATGAAATAGTGCTGCCAGCCGGCGGTCATTCCGGCACCGGCACACACCGCCACGGCGGCGGCCACAGCGACTTTGCGACGGCGTTTGCCGACCACCTTGCGGTTATCGCCCGCCAGGCCCGCCTCTGGATAGATCACCTCCGGGAACAGCCCTTTGGTAAACAGGCTGACCGACTGACCGCCTCGCTGGGCCGGCTGGATGGGGCTGGTCATCTGGTAATTGTGGGCAGCGGCAGAGACAAAGGCATCTTCCGGCACACCTTCCTGCAGCACCGAGGTGAAATAGGTCCCACGGACCAGGGCAGGCGTGGAGAAGGCATCGGCCGACAACAGGTCGGTCAGGAATTGTTCCATGGTGGTTTTCAGGCCTGCCAGCTGGCGGGTGAACGAATAGGCAGCGGCCCGCTCTTCGTTATCGCGGGTGTCCGCCAGGACATCCGGCAGGCGCTGGCTAAGCTCATCCACCATGTCGTTGTAGCGATCTGCGAATTGCTCCAACCACTGATCGTGATCCTGCTGGCCATCCAGTCGGAAGGTGAAGCCTAAAGCCTTGTCTTTCTCAGCTTTTGACAGGGTACGCACGAACGGTGCGAAGCCATACATCAGGTCCATCTTGGTAAAGGTGACATACACTGGCAGCCGCGAACCCAGCTGTTCCATCAGTTCCCGCAGGCGGGTGCGCAGCAGGATGGCGTGGGCTTCCCGCTGCTTATCACTGGCGGTGCTCAGGCGGGCCAGGTCCACGGCCAGAATCACGCCGTTCAGCGGGCGCTGGGGACGGCTGCGCTCGAGCCAGCCGATAAAATGGTTCCACAGCCGGTTCTGGATTTCGCCGGTGGCGCCTTCGCCCTGGTTCTGGCTCAGCAGTTCGCCGTCCGGGTCGATCAGTACGCCGTTATCGCCAATCCACCAGTCAAAACCGAAGGGGTTGCGGTCGCCCCGGTTATTCCGGGTGACGTTGGTGAGGGTGTAGGTTTGCCCTGCCCGCTGAATCAGGCTGGTCTTGCCGGCATCTTCCAGGCCCATCACCAGGTACCAGGGCAGGCGGTACAGGCCTTTGCGGCCGGGCAGATTGCTTTTCAGGGCCTGCAACTGGCGGTCCAGCAAGCGCTGCTGCCGGCGTTCCATGGGCAGGATCGGATCTTCCTGTTCCTGTTGCTCCTCGGCCTTGGCTTTATTCACCTTGCCCAGCCGGCGAGCCAGGGCCATACCCCAGAACACCACCACCAGCAAAATCACACCCAGGGTCACCAGGGCCCGCATCTGCCAGGCCATCAACGGGTACTCTCCGCCAATTTCCAGGCGGGGGCCTAGCCACCAGGTGGCCACCAGCAAGGCGATAACCGCCAGCGCCAGGGTGACCGGTGCGGCGTTACGAAGATGAGGCAGTAGCCAACGACCAATGAGTAAGGCTTTTCTCCACATGGTTTCCATTCCTGCGTTTGATGCGTGCGGGCGTTACGCCAGTCGTTCCAGTTGTTTGATCAGGCCGGGTTCCCAGTCTTCCAGAACCAGGCCTCGGACCTGCCCTTGCAGGTCCTGAATCTGTTGCGCGGCCATGGCTTTCAGGCCGGTTTCTTTCAGTAGCCTGGCACTGGCCAGACGCCAGTACAGCCGTTCCCGGGGCTCCCGGGCATCGGCCAGGCCTTGTTCCAGCAGCTCCAGTGCCGCCGGCAGTTTGCTCTGCCTTGCCAGTTCAACCGCACTGTCCAGCGCCTGCTCCCAGGGGTTGGCGCCACCGCCGTTGCCTTTGACCGTCGCCGGTGCGGTATGCATCCAGTCCGCGGCATCGTCACTGAGAAAGGCGGTGCCGTCATTGAAGGTCAGCTCTGCCAGTTCCGGCAGCCTTTCCACAAAGGCTTTCAGGGCTTCCCGGATGGCTTCGGCGCAATCGCTATGGCCCAACGCCATCGCCGCCCGGGCACTGAGCCAGTGGCCATCGAGCCAGAACGGGCTGACCGACAGGCTCTGTTCGATGCGCTGCCAGAGTTCGTTATCCGGGGTTTTATCCAGACTTTCCTTGTACTCCGCCACCCGGTCTGCACTCACAGCAGCCAGGTCTGTTCGCTTGCCATCCCGGGTGGGCGGCAGGCTGGTGATGCTTTGCCAGATGGCATGGCGGCGCATCTGATAACCCAAGGGGTTGTCCGGCTCAGTGCCGGTGAGCAGCTCAGCCACTTTCAGCAGGCTCTGGCGGGTCGCCCGCTCATTACTCGGGTCCAGTGTCAGGTTGCCCAGTGAAGCGCTTGCGGCAGTGGTAGCCGCCGGCTTGTTTACTGCCGCCGCTGCCGGCTGGCTCGGAGCGGTTTGAGGCTCCCCGGCACTGGCCTGGCTGCCAGGCTGGTCTGGTTTGGGCAGTTTCTCTGCCGCCCGCTTCAGATCAAACAAGGCGTCACCCGGCAGGTCTTTGGCTTTGGCCTGGTCATCCAGCTTGTCGATCAGATCCAGGCAGTACTGGCGGCCATCACCCACGCTGGCATCAAAATTCAGGCTCTCCACACCTTTGAGGGCGCGTTGCAGCATCTGGGTAAACAGCATTTTTCGGGCACGCTGGCCCTTGGCGCCGGGATAGGGCCAGGCGTTCTCCCACCAGCCATCCAACACCCGATGCAACAGGTACAGTGACAAGGCAAAGCGTTCGCCGTCGCCACTGCGCTGCAGGCTGAGCATCAGAAAACCCAATACCTTGATGTCTTTGCTGCGGTCTGCCAGCAGCTTGAGGGCCTCGCTCTCAACCTTGTTCCAGTCGATGTCGTTGTGAGCCAGAGAACCCACTTTCATCACTTCGTCTTCCAGAAACTCCAACACCGGGTCCTCGGCCAGGCTGTCGCCGGTGCCGCTTTCCCCCGGAATCGCACCGAGCACCTGTTCAACGTATGGGTGTTGTTCAATAACCTGCATCGTTGCCCCCTTACCAGCCACAGGCCTGACGTAGTGGCCGGATCGCTTCTGCATAACCGGAAAGATCAAACAGCAAACCATCCAGCTCCTGGGCTTCGGCGTGAATGCGAGCGTCCGGCTGCCCGACGATTTGCTGCACTATACGGATTGCCGGCAAGCCGCGGCCGGCACTGACCACCAGGCCCTCATCCCGTACCCGCCAGTAGGCTCGCTCGGGCCCCAATGCCACCTCCACCCGCTCCCGGTTGATAGGTTCCGGCAGCATGACGGTCAATTCGGTGATGTTGTTGTGGCACTGCAGCGCCAGCACCGGTCGTGGCGGTTGAACCCCTAATGCAGAGACAGTGACCAGGTGGCCAGCAGCCGCACCGGTATCCCGATAGGTCACCCCGGACGCATCTTCACCACTGGCCTGGGCAAAGGCCCGGCGCCAGCGTTCGGACTGGTTGACCTCCTGCACCCGCCGACCCTGCTCGTAACGGGCCAGTGGGGTGGCAAACACCTCATCAAAACAGGCCAGCCGGTCGAGCCGGTTGGCTTCGGCCGTGCAGGCCTCGGCTTCCGCCAGGCGGGTGTCGGCCAGCGTGACGGTGCTGGCCAGCACCATGGCCAGGCCGAGCAACCCGGGTTGGATTCGGTCTTTCAGGGTCATACGTCAGTTACCTGATACTTCAGACATTTATGGGCCAGGGTACGTTTGGGCAGGCCCAGGCTTTCAGCGGCCTGGGCACGGTTGCCGCCGTACTGGCGCAGTCGTTCACGAATAATGGCGGCCTCGAAGGCCTGGGCGGCGGCTTTCAGGTCGCGGATGTCATCCGCCACCGGAACCCCCACCATGGCTTTCGGTTCAACGCTGGCATCCATGGCCGGGCCTGGATCGGCAAACAGGTCATCCAGGCGTAACACTTCCGGCTGGATGTCATCGCCGGCGGGCGTTTGCAGGCAAGCCAATTCCACGATGTTGCGCAGTTCCCGCACGTTGCCGGGGAAGTTGTAACCAGCCAGTGTGTGCAGCGCGTGGCTACTGATACCCAGTGGGCCACTGCCTTCGCGTTCGGTGTACAGGCGAATGAAGTGCCGGCTCAGGGCTTCCAGATCTTCCGTGCGTTCGCGCAGCGGAATAACCCGCAATGGGAACTGGCTGAGGCGATAGAACAGGTCACGCCGAAAGCGGCCGTCTTCGATGCCTTCCTGCAGGGGCTGATGGGTAGCCGCCACCAGCCGGAAGTCGGAGTGCTGTTCATCCCGGGCGCCCAGGGGGCGGAACTGGCGGCTTTCCAGTACCCGCAGCAGTTTGGACTGCAGGGCCATGGGCATGTCACCGATTTCATCCAGGAACAGGGTGCCGCCATTGGCCTGTGCCAGAAGGCCCTCTTTGGACTGGTCGGCGCCGGAGAAGGCGCCTTTGGTATGGCCGAACAGTTCGCTTTCCAGCAGGGTGTCGGGGATGGCAGCGCAGTTGACCACCACCAGCGGACCATTCGCCCGGTCGGACATGTCGTGGATGCCCCGGGCGACCACGTCTTTGCCGCAGCCGGTTTCGCCTTGGATCAGCACAGACAGCTGGCTACCGGCGGCACGCACCACTTGGGCCCGGAGGTTCACCATGGCTTCGGAGTTGCCGACCAGGGTGTGGGCCAGTTTTTCACAGCGCTGGCGCAGGGTTTCGGCGTCGTGCAGGTGGTCCAGGGAGCGTTTGAGCATGCGCCGCTGCCAGACCTGGTCGCGCGTTTGCAGTTGGCTGATCCACTGATGCACCAGCAGTTGTTTGATGCCGGCGTACAGGGGCTGGCCGACGATGCCTTGCCAGTCTGGATGGTCGCCGCAGAGAACGAGGATACCGAGGGTGCGGCCGTCTTCGCCGGCGAGGGGTTCAAGCCAGAGGCTTCTGGGGCGGTCGCTGGCGTCGAACAGGGTCTGGAAGCCGGGGTGATCCAGGCGGTAGCTGGCGGCGCGGGTAAGCTCTCTGGGCTGGCCGGTTTGCAGTACATGGGCAAACGGGTGGCTGAAGTCGCTGCAGTCGAATTCGCTGGTGTCGCCTAGTTGGCCACAGTGGAGGGTTCGGCCGCTGAGGTCGAGTTCGAGGGCCCAGCATTTGGTGAGGCCGAAGGCTTTTTGGAGCTGGCTGGTGGCGGTGTTCAGCAACGCAGGCAGGGTGTCCTGTTTGATGAGTGCCACCGCCAGGTCTATGCCGGTGTGCAGTTCCTTCTGCATCCGTCCCATTGCTATCGTTCCTTCTTTATGGAGATCGCCGCCCGCACACCGTGGGGGATAGCTTTCCAAAACACGCTGTGAATACATCCTTGTACGCTCCGCTCCGCCATCCATGGCTCCGCAGGGTTTTGGAAAGCTATCCCCCACGGTGCGCTCCTTCTAAGTCAGCCTACGCGACTGTTCCTGTGAACCGGTTTTCTTCGACACCCAAGGTGACCTTGGTCACCGGCTCCCTTGCCGCCAGTGTTTCCAGCAGCGCCAGGGATACCGGTGGCAACAATTCGCCTTCGATGATCGATTCCAGCATCCGTGCGCCGTTCTCACTCCTGGTGGCACGGCTACGGATGGCTTCTACCAGGCCGTCTTCCAGTTCCACATCGGTGTGGTAACGGGCTTTAATCTGGTCGGCCAGGCGCTGGAGTTTGTCGCCGACGATGCGGTTGAGGGTGTCTTCACCCAGCGGCAGGTAGGGCACCACTTCCATTCGTGCCAGCAACGCAGGTTTGAAGAAGTTGGCCAGTTCCGGGTACAGGGCTTCTTCGATCTTTTCCGGTGCTTCGGCGTGGTTGACGATGGTCTGGTAGCCGAGGTTGGAGGTGAGGAAGAAGACGACGTTTTTGCAGTCGATCAACCGGCCTTCGCCGTCCGCCAACTCGCCTTTGTCAAAGGCCTGGTAGAACAGGTTTAGGACTTCCGGGTGGGCTTTTTCGACTTCGTCGAGCAGGACCACGGAATAGGGCTTCTGGCGGATGGCTTCGGTGAGGATGCCGCCTTCGCCAAAGCCCACATAGCCTGGGGGTGAGCCGATCAGGCGGGAGACGGTGTGCTTCTCCTGGTATTCGGACATGTTGATGGTGGTGAGGAACTGGCGGCCGCCGTAGAGCAGTTCGGCCAGTTGCACCACGGTTTCGGTTTTACCAACACCACTCGGGCCCACCAGCAGGAAGGCGCCCATGGGGCGGCCGGGGCGGCGCAGGTCGGCGCGGGCGGTGAGCAGGTGCTGGTGCAGGCAGTCGATGGCGGTGTCCTGGCCTTTGATGTGGGCCCGCAGGTACGCCGGCAGGTGGGTGATTTTCTCCAGCTCGTCGGTGGTCATGCGATTGACAGGAATGCCGGTCCAGTCGGCGATGACTTCGGCGACTTGGCGAGCGTCCACGCGGGCATGGACCAGGGGTTCATCAGCTTGCAGCTCGGCCAGTTCCTGTTCGATGGCGGCGGCTTCACTTTTCAGGTCCGGGCGTTCTTCGTGCTCGGTCTCGGCCAACTCAACATCAGCATCATCGGCGGTTTCGGCTTCGACATCACCCAGCAGCAATTGTTCGCGGATGTCGACCAGCCGGGCCACCAGCTCGCGCTGGTCGTTCCAGCTTTGCTCCAGGGCTTCGGCTTCGGCGGTCAGGTCGGCGATGCGTTGTTCAAGTTCCTGTTCCCGCTCGGCGTCAACGCTCTGGCCCAGAGTATGTTCCCGGCTCAGCAGGTCCTGTTCCATGGCCAGTTGGTGCAACTCGCTGCGCACGTGGCTGAGACGGCGCGGAGGTGTGCTCAGGTTCAGGCTGACCCTGGCGCAGGCGGTGTCCAGTACGTCGATGGCTTTGTCCGGTAATTGGCGGCCGGCGAGGTAACGGGCAGACATTTCCGAGGCGGCTTTCAGGGCGCTGTCGGCGACCAGTACCTGATGGGCTTTTTCGTAGACAGTACGCAGGCCCCGGAGTATGTGGACGGCTTCGCCCGGGGTCGGCTCGTCCAGGGCGACCGGCTGGAAGCGGCGGCTCAAGGCCGGGTCTTTCTCGAAATATTTCTTGTATTCGCGCCAGGTGGTGGCAGCGATGGTGCGCAGCTCGCCCCGGGCCAGCGCTGGCTTCAACAGGTTGGCGGCGTCGGAGCCGCCTTCGCTGTTGCCGGCACCGATCAGGGTGTGGGCTTCGTCGATGAACAGGATGATTGGCGTAACAGAACCTTTAACGGCTTCGATCACGCCCTTGAGGCGCTTCTCGAATTCGCCTTTGACCGAGGCACCGGCCTGCAGGGCGCCCATGTCCAGGGTCCAGAGTTCAACGGTTTTCAGGCGGTCCGGTACGTCACCGTTGACAATGCGCAGCGCCAGGCCTTCCACCAGGGCGCTTTTACCGACGCCGGCGTCGCCCACCACGATGGGGTTGTTCTTGCGGCGGCGGCAGAGGATGTCGATCATCTGGTCGATTTCGGCATCCCGGCACACCACCGGGTCCAGCTTTTCTTCCCGGGCCAGCTTGGTGAAGTCGGTGGCGTAACGCTTGAGCGGGTCCATGTCGGTATCCGCCACAGGCTTGGCAGAGCCGTTTTCCGTCAGCTGCGGGCGTTCGACGGAACCTTCCGTGAGGCGGTCGAATTGTTTGCGCAACTGTTCCCGGTTGATGTCTACCAGGGTCTGGGCCACCCGGGGCATCAAGTAGCGGTCGGCGTTCATCAGCAGGGCCAGGAATACGGCGCCGGAACGCAGTTCGGTGTGGCCCAGCTCGGTGGAGGTCAGCAGCCAGGCGTCCTGCATCAGTTCCACCAGCAAAGGCGAGAACGAGGGATAAGGCTCGGCGGTCTGCGGCTCGCCGTTCAGGCTGTCGCCCACCAATGGCTGCAGTTGCTGATGATTGATGCCGGTGTGTTCCAGAATCTGGCGTACGTCAGAGAACGGCGTTTCCAGCAGTTTGAACAGCAAATGGGCCGGGGTAATCTCGGCGCCCTGGCGGCTGATGCACAGGGCGGCGGAGGCTTCCAGGGCCTGGCGTGAAATGTCGTTAAGGCGCCCGATCAGCGCCGGCAGTTCTACCCGAATCACAGTGATATCCTTATTTCGGTAGTTGGTCCAGTACGCTGAGCACATCCCTGATGCGTTCGTTCAGCGCGACGTTGTACAAGTGGTAAATGCCCGCCATGGCAGCAATAAACAGGCCGCCAATACCCCACAGGGGCAGGCCGCTGCGCAGCCGGTTGCGGGCCGGAGCTACGTTCTCCGTGGCGTCGGCCAGCGGCTGCGGGTCCCGGTCGGCGCGCAGTTCACGGAGTTGCTCATAGAGGCCGCGAACAATCCGGTCGTACTCATCCCGGCCGTTCTCCATTACCTTGTAACGGCCTTCAAAACCCAGGCACAGGCACAGGTAGATGAAGCCCAGCATATCGCGGTAGCGGGCCGGCTCTTTCTCCATGCGGGCGAGGATGGCGAATACCTTTTCCCCACCCCAGGTTTCATTGTGGAAGCGGGACAGCAGGGAGTGCTGGGACCACACACTATGGGCGCCCCAATCGGTGCCCAGCACCGCTTCATCAATGAAGGCGCAGAGCACGTAGCGATAGGCCACCACCGTCGGGCGTTCATAGCCCTGCTCGATCAGCTCCCGGTCAATGGCCGCCACTTCGTCGACCACTTGCTGGTACAGGTTTTCCACGTCCCGGAAATCCGCCAGCCGGCGGACCCGGATCACCAGGCCCAGCAGTGGCGTGGCGGCGTCGATCAGGCGGTTTTCTTCCAGCCCTCGCAGCTGGAAGCCGGCGTTGTCGAATTCGGTTCGGGAGCCACTGTTGCCGGCGTCCGCAAACAGAAGGTCACTGAATGCACTGTCACCCGAATCCCTGGTGTTGTCTGGTCTGTCCATTACCGGTGCATCTGCCATGGTTTAGCTCCTGATTGCCCAGAATTGCATTTCCAGCCCGGGGAAGCTGCCGGCCACGTGGAAGGCAAAGCCACTGGCGTTGTCGAGCATTTGCCAGGCTTGGCTCTGGTCGTCCAGCCGGAAGTAGACAAAGCCGGCGTGGTACGGCAGTTGGCGCGGCGCCACCGGCAGAGCCGACAACGGAATACCCGGCAGCTGCAGGCTGATGAGGTCGCGAATCTTCTCAACCGACGCCACTTTGCACTGCTGGGTGAACTGCTTGCGCAGGTCGTCCAGCGGCATGTCGGCCTTCACCGCCAGGATGAATTCGGCATCCTTGATGATCTGTCCATCCTGCACCGGTGCCACCGTCAGCCCGTACTGGCGCTGCTGCAGCGTGATCGACAGCGCTCTCGGTTCCAGCACGGTGCTCAGGGCCTGTCGCAGCACTTGCATCAGCGGGCTGAAGCAGGCTTCCGGCAGGTCGTGGTCATAGGGGGTGAATTCCTTGGGCAGCCGGCTTTCGTCGGTAAAGGTCACCAACTCGCCACACAGCTCAAGCAGAGCCTCGTACAGGCGCTCGGGATGCAGCTGGCGCAGCCGGGCCAGGTGCATGAATTTCGGGTGCGCCCGGTTCAGCATCTGCAGCAGCATGAAGTCAGACACATCCGCCACACCGCCCTGCCCTGGCGCACCTACGCGCTCGGCGATGTTGCGGGCCCGCTCCTGCATCAAGCCAGCCATTTCGCCGACGAACCGCTGCAAGCGCGGGGCTGAACGGACGCTGAGCATGGTGGGCAGGAAGTTGGGGTCCATCACCAGGCTGCCATCCGGGCGTTTTTCCAGGATCCGGCCGATGGCCACCGAGGCATAGGCACTGCGATCGTCCCGCTCCAGCATCAGGCGCGGCGCAACCCGGCCCACATCGATGCTGTGGGCGTCGCCATCAATGGAATGCAGATCCCGGATTTCCACGGTCTGGGCACGAAAACGCCCTGCTACCGGGGCATCCGGCCACTCCACTTCCGCCAGGGTATCGCTGCCCAGGGGCAGCGCCAGATACACCACCTGATTGGCCACCGACGCATCGGTGATTTCCAGGGGTTCCGGCATCACATCGTCCTGGGGCAGATTGAACCGGGTACCATCCGGAAACAGTCCGGAAGCCCGCACCAGGCCAACCCGGCCGAAGCTCAGGTACTCGGCGTTCAGCTCCAGGTCACTGAAGCCATACAGGTAGTCCGAGACCGCCAGCGCCCGCTCGTTGATCTGGTGTTCCAGATATCGTTGCTGCTGCTGGAAGTGCTGGGGCTTGATAAACAGCCCGTCACTCCAGACGACTCGATTGGTAGCTGCCATCAGGTATCTTCCGAACGTCTGAGTTGTACTTCCCGCTCACGCAGGTTGACCAGCAGGTGGTAGGTGTCGCCCACCGGATCCACCCGGATGACCTTTTTCCACTGGGACAGGTTCGGGTAAGCATAGAAGGCGATAACGCCGATAAACCGGGTGTCCTTGCTGATCTCGAACGGTGCTACGTACTTGAACTGGCCCGGTACCAGGGTGTAGTCGCTGTGGTCCACGTAGTTGCGGCCCAGGGACTTTTCCAGGTCGTTCAACAGTTGATCAAAGTCGCCGGCCATCAGCAGGGAGCTGTCCCGCAGCTCGATGATCTGATAGGCAATCGGCGTGGGCGCCAGGGATTCGTTCGGGTTTACATCCGGTTCAGCGAGCATGGTCAGCGCCACCTTGCTGGGCAGCTCTTCCGGATAGCCCACGGGAATATCGGGGTCCCACAACACCTTGGCGGTTTTGGTCACCGCGTTGTACGGGGTGCTGCACCCCACCATCAGCATGACAATAGCCAGCAAGCTCCATTTGCAGTACTTCATGAAAGGCTCTCCCTCTGTAATTGGCGCAAGTGTTGGTCGTAGGCCTGGTCGAACACCTCCTGGAAGAGGCGTTCAAATCCCTGCTGACGACTGGATCTGAGTTCCCGGTAATAGTGTTGGTACATGTTCCAGGCCCAACGGCCTTCGTCTTCGTTGTCTTGCAGGCCACGGCGGTAGCCGTGGAACCGGCGCAACAGGGCCTCCGGCGAGAAGGCATAAAGAATGGCTTCCAGGGCTTCCCGAATGGCTTCACGGGTGGCCTGCTGGTGATGGTTCAGGCTCTCCAGGCTTTCCCGAACCGCAGCCGGAGCAGACAGGTGCACCGGGCTGCGCTCGGCGGCAAACAGGGTCTGCATGGTGCCGGTGTAGTCGTCACCCAGGCGCAACGGGTTGTCTTCAATCGGCTGCAGGCGGGTGCGCAGGGCCCGGTGCCGCGAATCTTCACCCTGATGCAGGGCCAGCAGGCCTTCGACCGTGGCTTTCAGGGTCTGGCCGGCTTCCTCCAGGAACAACCGCATTTCATCGCTGTCGGCAAAATCGATGTCGGCTTCCATACCTCGCATCAGGGGGGCACCGCTGATGTGTTGCCGGCTGGTGTCTTTGGCTTCCCGGCTGTGTTCCCTGAACTCTGACATTCCCTGTCGCTCCTGTGTGTCGTGCCCGTGCTTGCGGGCGTTACGGTTCATTGGCAGGCCCATGGCCACATCCCGGTTTTCCCGGTATTCATCGCTGACCTCGGCCGAACGGGCAAACCAGGACTGGTCACTGGCCAACAGCTCGGGGGCTTCTTCCGCAGGCTGACGGGCCGTTTCCTGCCAGGGCGCCAGCGGGTCGTCACTCATCGTTTCTCCCGCCGGAGTATGCAGTCCCTCGAGGGGTTCCCGGCCATCCGGCATCCTCTGACCGGTTTCTGCCCGCATCAGTGAATCTTCCTCCACATCCACCAGCTGCCGGTCCTGCCCAGAGCCTTCTTCCAGCTCTGAGCGGTCAACCGCGTCACCGTTCAGCTCTGCCCGCATCCGGTAACGGCCGATGGTCAGGGTGTCACCATGATTCAGCCGCGCCCTGCGGCCCCGGCCCACAGGCTGGCTGCTGCTGTTGATGTAAGTGCGGCCACTGCGGTCAATCAGGCAGAAGCCACCATCCAGGAAGCGAACCTCGGCATGGCCGGCTACGGCGCCGGTGCGATGGGGCGACAACCGCCAGGTGTCGTTGGCCGCCGTGCCAATCGACCCGCCACCGGTACCAAAACTGTGTTCAATGCTGGCACCACCGCCGGTTTCGGTCGGGTTGATGATCACCAGGGTTAATGCTGCTGTCCGGTTTGACACCTGTCTGGCTCCTTGCCTTATCGTCGTATCTGGATGCGCACCGCCGGGCGTTCACGGGCCCGGTCCGGTGTCACAAAGGAATTCCAGCCCAGGCGCACATCCTCACCCAGCTGCATGGGCCGGATATCCTTGGGCCGCATTTGCAGCTCCAGGTCGTAGGCCAGCTGCTCCCGGGTGGTGAATTCCACCAGCTTCACCAGGCGCTCATGGTCCCGGCCGTTGGGCAGAAAATCCGCAAAGCGCTGCCGGCTCAGGTTGCGCAGGCGCAGGATGAACTTGCCGCTGCGATCCCGGATGCTGGAGCCAACCAGGGTGTCCTGGCCCAGGCTGGCATTGGCCTGGCCCAACCGCGTTTGCTGGTCTTGCCCGATGGCCACCTTGCGCAACACCCACTGCTCGATGCTGACGTCTTCCAGGTCGAAACAGTGTGCGACAATGCCACTGACCACTTCCGGCGACCGGCTGCGGCCCGCCATCTGGCCGGCGTAGGCCAGCATCTTGGACCAGTTGACCGGTGTGGCTTCCCGCAAGCGGCTGTCACCCAGACCGACCAGGGAAAACACCAGCTCGGAAAACCCGTCGCTGGCGCCGGGCTGGAACCGCACGTAGTACCGGTACTTGCGCCAGGCCCGGTGGAACAGGGTGACCAACCGGTGGTTGAAAAAGTCCAGAAAGTGACGGCGCACTCCCAGGTTCTGGCCTGCTTCCCAGGCCAGGTCCTCCAGGTAGTAGCCCGGCAACGGCGACTGGGAGCCGTGCAGGCCGAGAAAGCTCACTTCCATCTGGTAAGGCGCGTGCTCGTGTTCCGGCGACAGGGCCGAGACCACATCGCTACCCGGAAAGCCCAGGCCGGCCGAGGCCGAAAACCGGATACGCTCCTGGCGGGGCTCGCCGCTGCCGGAGCTTTCCAGATCGTCGCCATGGTGCCGGTGAATCAGATCCACCAACTGGAAAAAACTGTAACGCCGCGCGTTGCCGAGGACAGGTTCCAGCCCGGCTACATCAGCGGCTGCTGACCTTGCTGTAACGTCCATGTGTACCGTTCCTGATTGTCTGTATTCACCACTTCCAACTGGTGAAAGGCATTGATACTCGCGTAAAGCGCAAAAAACTGGCTCAGTACCGTTCCGAACAGGTACAGATCCCCTTCGCTGCCGAAATTCTGCTGATCCAGCTTCAGCACCGAACGAATGCCACGCACCGGCAAGCCACGAACCATGCGGTCCACCGGCTGAGTGGTGATCTCACTGATGCCCGCCAACCGTTTCTGGGACACCCGCTCGGCCTGTCGGTCGACCAGCGCTCGAAAGTCGTATACCCGCAGCACGGTGCGCAGGGCATCCACATCCAGCATGGACAGGTAGTTCAGGGACAGATTGGAAATCAGCGTCCACAACAGGCTGCCGTCCAGCGTTGGCCGCAGCGTGGCCGTGGGCCGGGTAATGTTGCTGAACGAGGCAAACGCCGGGGTGGTCTCGGTGGCCATGCAGATCTCACCCACGGCCAGCTGCTGGGGCAGTTGCCGGTTGGTGCAGGTCAGCGTCAGCGACACCGCTTCCTGGCGGTTCATGCACTCGGACTCGTCGCCCCGGACAAACGAGATGTAGTGATCAAAGCCATCACCGCGCACGCTTTCACGGGTCCGCACCCGGTAATACAGCGCCGTGCGGCCACGGTCCCGCTCCACCTCGTGCTGGAAACTCTCGAACGCGGTGTACAGCCGAGGTTCCCCCCGGCCGGAACGCCCTTCAAGCCAGCCTTCCACCTGTTCGATGCTGAACACTTCAAAGTGCTCTGGGCAGCGGCTGGACGGGGAAATACGGTACTCGGTCTGCCGGCCGTTCAGATCTACCGGCTCGCCTTCGTGGCTGAACAGGTTGACCGCCGGGGTGCAGTACAGCTGCAGGGAGTCCCGAGTGACCCGAACATCGGGCGGCAGAATACGGCTGAAATGAAAACGCAAGCTGATCTCATCGGCCTGCACCGCCGGCAACCGGGACTTGAGGCCGGCGATATCGATAAACCGGAAGGCCTCGGGAAAGCTCAGGTATTCCTGGATGATGCGGTACCCGGCGTAAGCGTTCTTCGGATACGGCAAAATCGCCTCGTCGGCGGCAAAACCCACCGGCTGCAACAGCGACGACGGCAGGCTGTAAACATTGTCGCCCACCACCAGTTCCATGCGGGTGAGGTAGTGGTTCAGCCACAGGTACAGGGTTTCGGCGGTGTGGTTATCGCCGCCCAGATAGAACCGCAGGCTGTCCAGGCCCAGGGCATTCAACGGCTGGTCTGTGTGCAGTCCCAGGTCGACGGTGACCGAAGACACTTCCCGGGAATGCTCGGCGTGGGCATCGGCCACGCTGACCGGGAAGATATCGACCGCCCGGCAGGTACGGAACCGGCACTGGGTCTGGCGGCTGGCTTCGCCCAGGGGTCGGCTCTTGATTTCGGTATGGCGCTCAACGGTTTGCCGCTCGCTGATGGCGTGCAATTGCGGGTCAAAGCGCATGATGGTGCAACTGGGCACCGGCCGCAGGTAGTTGGGCCATAGCATGTTCAGCAGGGAATGGGTCAGCTCTGGAAACTCGTCCTCAACCTTTTCCCGCAATTTGCCGGTCAGGAAGGCAAAGCCTTCCAGCAGCCGTTCCACATCCGGGTCGGTGCTTTGTTCGGACAAAAAGCGGGTAAGCTGCGGATGTGCCTCGGCAAATTCCCTGCCTTGCAACCGCAGAAAGCTCAACTCATCCCTGTAGAACCTGTTCAACTTCATTCTTACTGCACCTTATCTGGCTCCGAGCAAGGGTGTGGTTGGTCTTTCCAAAAGACGCTTCGAGCCCGTCCGTGGGGCGCTTGAGCTCCGCCATCCATGGCTCCGCACACTTTTGGAAAGACCAACCACACCCTCGCTCTCATCCGTGCCTTCAAAAAACATCCAGACGGCATTCATCCAGGTTTGACGGAGGGGGTGGGGGACAATTTTCTGGCGGGAAAAAAGATGTCTGAGCAAAGCGAGTTGTTTTTTCCCAGAAGAAAATTGTCCCCCACCCCCTCCAGCCCCCACGGGCCAAAGCAACCAAACCTAAACCACCCGGTAATACCGCTTGTCATCCAAAACCAGGTCAATAGTCGTCCGGTCGTCACTCCCTGCAACCTGCAGATAAACCGTCACCTGAAACTTCAACTGCAGCGGGTCCGGGCCCGGTGGCAACGCCACCACATCCACCCGCTTGACCCGCGGCTCAAACTTCTCGATGCACTGACGAATCGCCCCGCGAATCTGGATACTCAAATCCTGAGTACCCAGGGTGGCATCGTTGAAATCCAGCAATCCGAGGTCTGGTACGCTGGCGCTGTTGCCCGGATGGGCATTCAGCAGGCGCACCAGATGGCGCTTGATGGATTCCACCACATGGGTCACTTCAACCATGCCCTGCCCCGCAGGGGCGGCGGCCTGTTCGAGCCGTTCAAACAGGCTGCCAGTATTGCGAACGCCGTCAGTGCCAGTGGCGCCGAACATGGATTAATCCTTGTCCAGGCGGCCGACCAGCGAGAGTTCGAAGTTGGCACCCATGTACTTGAAGTGCGGGCGCACGGCCAGGGAGACCTGGTACCAGCCCGGATCGCCCTCCACTTCCGACACTTCCACCTTGGCGGCACGCAACGGGCGGCGGCTGCGGACTTCGGCGGGCGGGTTTTCCTGGTCGGCCACGTACTGGCGAATCCAGGTGTTCAGTTCCCGCTCCAGATCCTGGCGTTCTTTCCAGGAGCCGATCTGTTCGCGCTGCAGCACTTTGATGTAGTGGGCCAGGCGGTTCACGATCATCATGTACGGCAGTTGGGTACCCAACTTGTAGTTGGTTTCCGCTTCCTTGCCTTCTTTGGTGTTCGGGAACTGCTTGGGCTTCTGCACCGAGTTGGCGGAGAAGAACGCGGCGTTGTCGCTGCCCTTGCGCATGGTCAGGGCGATGAAGCCTTCTTCCGCCAGTTCGTATTCCCGGCGGTCGGTGATCAGCACTTCGGTGGGAATCTTGGCTTCCAGCTGGCCGAAGGACTCAAAGGTGTGCACCGGCAGGTCTTCCACGGCACCACCGCTTTGCGGGCCGATGATGTTCGGGCACCAGCGGTACTTGGCGAAGCTCTCGGTCAGGCGGGTAGCCAAAAGATAGGCGGTGTTGCCCCATAGGTAGTGCTCGTGGTCGCCGGAGACTTCTTCTTTGTAGTTGAAGCTGCGCACCGGGTTCTCGGTTGGGTCATAGGGCACACGCAGCAGGAAGCGCGGCGCGGTCAGGCCCAGGTAACGGGCGTCTTCGGATTCCCGCAGGGAGCGCCACTTGGCGTATTTCGGGCCTTCGAAGACGGCACTGAGCTCCTTGATGGCCGGCAGTTCCTGGTAGCTGTCGACACCAAAGAACGACGGCGCCACCGAAGACAGGAACGGCGCGTGGGACATGGCGCCTACAGAGGACACGTACTGCAGCAGCTTCATGTCTGGCGTTGATGGACTGAAGGCGTAGTTGCCGACAATGGCACCCACCGGCTCACCACCGAACTGGCCGTATTCTGCGGCATAGATGTGCTTGTAGAAGCCGGTCTGGGTAACATCCGGTGCAAACTCGAAGTCTTCCAGCAACTCCTGCTTGGTGGCGTGCAGGATGTCGACTTTGATGTTCTCGCGGAATTCAGTGCGGTCGACCATCAGTTTCAGGCCGCGCCAGGACGATTCCAGTTCCTGCAACTTGGGGGCGTGCAGGATTTCATCCATCTGGGCACTGATCTTGCGGTCCAGCTCGACCACCATCTGGTCCACAAGGGCCTTGTTGACCGGCTGGCCTTTTTCGTCGCTTTTCAGCAGGTTGGCGATAAACGTCGCTACCCCTTTACGGGCAACATCGTAACCTTCGTCGGCCGGCGCCATACGGCTATTGGCCATGACCTGGTCCAGCAAGGACCCTTCTGCTACGGATTCGGAGGCAGCAGATTGCTGCACAGCAGTATCAGACATACCACATCCCTTCAGTACGTGATTGATAATCGGTGTTGGTTACCGGGTTCCGGTGGTGCGCTTACTCGCCGCCTTCGGTGGCCAGTTCGAGCTCGGCCAGCAGTTTTTCCCGGGCGCTGTCGTTGTCCAGCAGCTCCTGCAGCTTGGAACGGAACGAAGGCACGTTGCCCAGCGGGCCCTTGAGGGCAACCAGGGCTTCACGCAGCTCGATCAGTTTTTTCAGCTCGGGTACCTGGCGGGCAATGCTGTCCGGAGAAAAGTCGTCCAAACCCTGGAATTCCAGATTGACCGGCAGGTCATCGGCATTCTCTTCGAGCTTGTTGGAGACCGACGTAGACAAAGTCAGACCGGCTTCCTTCATGACAGAACGGAAGTTGTTCTTGTCAACGGAAATGGCTTTGCGGTCTTCGATGGGGGTTTCTTCAGCATGGCCCTTGAAATCGCCAACCACAAACATCTTCAGCGGCAGCTCGGTTTCAGCCTGCTGGTCGCCGGTGGCGGGGACATACTTGATATTGATGCGCTCTTTCGGCGCGACGGAACCGTCTTTGGCAGACATGGCGTGCTCCCTGTGCAATTCATTTGCAGTGTTGTTCAGTCCTTGATGCCTGCCGTCCTGGCAGACAACGCGTCAAACTGTACACAGGTGATCTGGCATTCTCAAGCAAAAACTGGCCAGCAATGGCCCAAACTGTGCTGTCGGGCAAACTTTTGCCAGATAGCCCTGTTGCCGGACCGAATGCAGTTTCAGTCAATGACGGCACTGCCGGCCAAGGCTATACTCGCGATATCCTTCGAGGAGACAACCATTTACACCAAGGAGACACACCATGAGTGACCTGAAGGCGAAGTTTGATGAAGCGGTAAACTATATCCAGACCGCCGAGGGCGATTTCAAACCGTCCAACGAGATGAAGCTTGAGTTTTATGCCCTGTACAAGCAAGCCACCGCAGGCGACGTGTCCGGCAAGCGCCCGGGCATGATGGATTTCGTGGGCCGCGCCAAATACGACGCCTGGGAGAAGCTGAAAGGCACCTCCAGCGATCAGGCTATGCAGCAGTACATCGATAAGCTCGACTCACTGAAGTAATACCCCCTGGGCTGTGCCCGCCCCTTTGGCGCGTGCAGCCCTCAACCGCAGGAAAATACCGCCTTCGGTTTTGCGCCGTTCAAACGTTTGTCATATGATGCGCGCAACATAACAACAACAAGCTTTCCGAAGAGTACACACCATGGATATTACCCAGGCGCTCGAGCAGTCACGGCCCGGTATGGTCGGCGATGTACAGGCCGCCATCCGCAAACGCCAGCTGAATCAGCGGGCCGAACAAACCTACCTGCACTGGATCAGCCGTTTTGTGCTGTTTCACGATCTAAAAGACCCGGCTCATCTGGCGGCAGAAGATCAACTGCTGTTTCTGGATTATCTGAGCAACAAAATCCGCGTATCTCGGGCGAGGCTTAACCAGGCCACCCAGGCGCTGACCTTCTTTTACGAGGACGTACTTGGTAAGACGGCCACCCCGAACGCAGCAGTGGCCTGAACAGGTTCGAAGTGGCGCCGGGGGAATCAGCGCCCGGTCATATTGACGTTCAGAGTATCGTAGGTGCGATTCTCCGGTGGCCGGATCGAGTAGGTGTTGCTGTGGGTCTGGCCCGGGATGAGCTTGGGATTGCTGAACCGGATATCCACCGGAATTTCGGAGCGCCCGAGATCGGTGCGGCTGTCTCTGGGCTGCAATGCCAGAGGATCAAGATAGAAGTCGTCGTCACTGGCGGTTTGCACCGGAACTCCGGCCGCCGGCGCTTCGAGCCCGCCCTCGATGACCGTATTGGCCAGGGTTTCCTCTTCGATGGAGCGGAAAGGAATGGTATCAATGGTGGAACGCTGTTCCAGTTCAAACACCGGTGCTGTGTTGTTAGCGCTTTGACCCTGAGCGCTGACAGACATCAGCCCCAGCGATAGCACAACGGTAGCCATGGCGACCGGGCCTGCCCATTTTGAACCGGTGTGAGACTCTGACGAATTCATCGCATCAACCCTGATTGATCTTCCATTGCCCTTTCGGGTGACAATTTTTGATCAGTCTATCGCCATTGGTGACGCTTTGCTCAACCAAAAGACGATTCTGTGACGATTTTCACTTGCCAGTGTCTGCCGGCTGATACCGAATACCGGTGATGACCACCGTCTTCCAGCCCTCCGGCGTTTTCACGGAGACCTCATCGTCCAGATGCTTGCCGATCAATGCCCTGGCAAGCGGGGCATTGATACTCAGATAGCCCTTGGCGAGGTCAAATTCATCCGCACCCACCAACCTGTAGGTCTGTTCCTCACCGTCATCGTCCTCGATGGTGACCCAGGCCCCGAAAAATACCCGGCTTTGATCGTCCGGCAGCCGGTCGACCACGGTAAGTTCATCCAGGCGCTTGCTCAGGAACCTTACCCGCCGATCGATTTCCCGTAGCTGCTTTTTGCCATAGATGTATTCGGCATTCTCAGAGCGATCCCCCAAGGCGGCAGCCTCGCGCACGGCTTGGGTGACTTCGGGGCGCTTCACTTTCCACAGGTACTGCAACTCCTCCCGTAACGCCTGCTCGCCGTCCGGTGTGATATAGCGCGGTCTTGGAGCCGTCGAACCTTCGGTCTTGCTCATCAGATCAGGGATTCCGGGTTAAACAGAAAATTCAGGGCATAAAAAAACCCCGTGGGTCACGGGGTATAAGGCTAGCGCTGTGCTGGAGGGAGAAGCAAGCAACTTTCTACCTGCTTCTGCATCTACAATTTCCATTCTACAGAGCGGGCATTACCCAGCGGTGGCCAAGGAATTACCTTTTTGCAAGGCTGAAACCTGGCTGATCGGCTGAAATTAGGTTGTACACTCTAGGCGCCGGAGATAGCGTGCGAGGTAATCAACACTGACTTTTCGTTTGGAGACAAATCCATGAACACCAAAAAACTGATGAACCTGGCTCTGGAAGGTGTCGATACCCTGGGCTTTCGCCTGGACAGTCTGGGCATCACCAGCAAACTGAATCGCCACAACATCGCGGCCTTTCTGATGGCTGAGCAGAAGCATCTGGAAGGGGAATGGGACAGCATTCAGGCCAAAGTGGACCGTCGCCGCTCTCAGTTCGAGCACATCAGCGGCCTGGTCGAAGCCCGCGCTGGTGCACTGATCAGCCCGGTGGTTAACCGTTTTCGCGCCAGTCAGTAAGACTCAGGCGCTACTGGTTTCGGTAGAGGACGACCTATCGTTCTGGGTCTCCTCTGCCTGTTCGGCCGGTGTTGCCTTGATCCGCTTGCGGACCCCGGTATAGGCGGGCATCTGCACGGTGACCGTCAAGCCAGGCGGCTCCTCTCCCTCATGGGTATCACTAAGCAAAATCTGGCCCTGGTGAATTTCTGCTACCGCACTGACCAGGCTCAATCCCAGGCCGTTGCCTGGCAGTGACCGACTCTTGCCCACCCTATAGAAGCGCTGGAACACCTGGCTTTTCTCGTCGTCCGGTATACCGATACCGGAGTCCTGCACCTCAAACACCGCGCCCGAGCCATCGCGGCGAACCACCACCTGGATGGAACCGTGCTCCGGTGTGTATTTGATCGCATTGTCGATCAAGTTGCTGATCATCTGGAACAGCAGGTCTCGATCACCCTCGATCATCACGCCTTGCTCCAGCGACTGGGCGAAGGCTTGCTCCTTGTCCTCCGCCAGGGCTTCGTACAATTCACAGGCATCACTGACCAGCTCGTCCAGGGACACCACTTTCATGTCCGCCGAATTCCCCCGGGTTTCCAGCCGGGCAATCCGCAACAGAGCGTTGAAGGTTGCCAGCAACTGGTCCGCCTCGGCCACTGCCCTGCCCACCTGTTCCCGGGCCTCATCGTTGTCCACGGCAATCAGGGTGTTCTCAAGCTGGTTGCGCAGGCGCGTCAGCGGGGTGCGAAGGTCGTGGGCAATGCTGTCTGACACATGGCGAATACCTTCCATCAGGTAAACAATGCGGTCGAGCATCTGGTTCAGGTTTTCGGCGAGCTGATCAAAATCGTCCTCGGTGCCGCGGGTGGGTATGCGTAGTGACAGATGGCCATTCATGATTCGCCGGGAAGTGTTATTGATGACTTCGATTCGGCGCGTAGTGCCACGGCTCATCAAAAAGCCACCCAGTAACGCCAATGCCAGGGTGATGCCCATGCCCCAGTTGATGGCGGTTTCGATCACCCGCTTGAGATTGGTGAGTTCTTCAACATCCCGCCCCACCAATAATTTCAACCCGCCCTGGACCTCGAAAATCCGGGCACGGGCCAGCCGCTCCGGGCCTTGCCAGCCCACTGAGGAATCCAGGGTAAAGTTGATCCAGCCGGTGTCCGACGAGCGACTGCCCCCTGGCCAGGTTTCAATGTTACCGGCCAGCTTGAGGAAGTCGTCTGTGGTAAGCAGGTAGATGGATTTGGCGTTGGGGTCCCGGGCGACGCGCTCACGGATGATGGTGATCAGTCCGTTCACGCCACGCCCACGGTACTGCTCCGCCAGACCGGCGATTTCCGCTTCGATGGTTTCATCGGTCTGGGCGGTCATGAAGCCGGCCGTGCGCCAGTAGATGAATGCCAGCAACAGGAATACCGATGTGGCAAACACCACCATGTACAGTAGGGCCAGCTGAAAAGAGGATGTCCTGAGCTGACTAAGCAGTTTCACGCAGCATGTATCCCGCACCCCGAACCGTCTGCAGCAGGGGCGTGTCGAATTCCTTATCGATCTTGGCCCGCAGGCGGCTGATGTGCACGTCAATCACGTTGGTCTGGGGGTCAAAGTGATAGTCCCAGACTTTTTCCAGCAGCATGGTCCGGGTGACCACCTGGCCGGCGTTACGCATGAGATATTCCAGCAGACGGAATTCCCGCGGCTGAACATCAATGTTCTGACCGGCACGCTTGACAGTCCTGGCCAGCAGGTCCATCTCCAGATCGGCAACCTTCAGCACGGTTTCCGTTTCCGCCGCCTGGCGATTGCGTCGAATCAGAGATTCGATACGGGCCAGCAGTTCGGTAAACGAAAAGGGTTTGGTGAGGTAGTCATCACCGCCGCCACGCAGCCCTTCTACCCGGTCATCCACATCGCCCAGGGCGCTGAGGATAAGTACCGGAGTTTGATTTCCCGTTGCCCGCACCGTCTTGATGATGGACAGGCCATCCATGCCAGGCAGCATGCGGTCCACAATCATGATGTCGTACTCTTCACTGGCCGCCATCATCATGCCTTCCTTGCCGTCGGCCGCATGATCCACCACGAAGTCGGATTCTCTCAGTCCCTTCAGCAGATAATTTGCTACATCCCGATCGTCTTCGATTACCAGCGCTTTCACCGGTGCTCCTCCTGATAGCGGATTACATTAACTCTTAGGGTACGAAGAACTCCGGAAACCAGCCAGTTACCATCTTGTAAGAGGGTGTCGCCTATGACGACGGTCAATTTGCCGACCGGAACCAGCTCAGAGTGTCCTCCGTTACCGACGATGGCCGGTATTCCGCACTCACCCAGCCCTGATAGCCCATTCGATCCAGCGCTGCGAAAACATTCGAAAAGTTAATCTCGCCGCTACCGGGCTCATGCCGGCCCGGATTATCGGCAAACTGGATGTGGCCAATCCACGGTAGCAGACACTCCATGGAACGAATCACATCGCCTTCCATAATCTGCATATGATAGACGTCATACTGCAACCGCACATTGTCGGCATCGAGTTCTTCAAGCAATGCCATCACCTTGCCCGTGGTGTCCAGCATGAACCCCGGCATATCCACCCGGCTGTTAATCGCCTCAAGGCACAGGGTCAGACCCGCGTCGGCAAAGCGATCAGCGGCATACTGCACGTTCGCCACCAGCGTCTCCCAGGCGATCTGCCCATCCAGATCTGCCGGCTTCAACCCTGCCAGGCAGTTCAGCTGCCGGTTGCCCAGCACCCGCGCATAGGTAATACCCTGATCCACCCCGGCACGAAACTCCTCAACCCGGTCCGGCAAACAGGCAATGCCCCGCTCCCCGGCCTGCCAGTCTCCCGGCGGCAGGTTGAACAACACCTGGGTCAGGCCCTGCTCCCGTAGCTGCTCCGCCAGCTGCTCTGCCGGCCAGTCATAGGGAAACAGGTACTCCACCGCGGTGAACCCTGCGGCCCGCGCCCGGGCAAAGCGCTCCAGAAACGGAACCTCGGTAAACAACATCGACAGATTGGCAACAAACCGTGGCATTGTCCGCTCCTTAGTTCTTTGAGTTTGAAGTGTCTTCCTTCGGGCCACGGCCCATCGACCCCAACAGAGTGCCGTTCAGGTGCTCCAGCTCCAGTAACAGACCACTGTGGTCCACATCACTGTGGCCATTGGCCACCAGTGACAAATACTCGTTATGGGTCTGCTGCGCCAACGGCAATGTCAGCCCCTCGGCCCGGGCCTCGTCCAGAATCATCCGCATATCCTTCAACTGAATCCGCGCCGGCGCACCGGGTGCAAAATCCCGGTCAATCATCCGCTGCCCGTGCAGCTCCAGAATCCGACTACCGGCAAACCCACCCATCAGCGCCTCCCGCACCGCCGCCGGGTCTGCGCCACCCTTGGCCGCCAGCAACAACGCCTCAGAAACCGCACCAATGGTAATCCCAACAATCGCCTGATTCGCCAACTTCGCCAACTGCCCGGCCCCCACCGGACCGATGCGGGTGCACTTACCCAACACCTCAAACACCGGCCGGGCCCGCGCCACATCCGCCTCAGACCCACCGGCCATAATACTCAAACGGGCTTCAACCGCTCCCAGAGTACCGCCCGACACCGGCGCATCCACAAACCCGGCACCCCGCTCCGCGGCCAACCCGGCCAACCGCCGCGCCAGCGACGGCTGCACCGAACTCATATCAATCACCAACGCCCCGGATTGCAGCGCCGCCAGAGCGCCCTGAGCCACCAGCACGTCCTCAACCACCGCGCCATTCTCCAGCATGGTGATCACAATATCGGCACCGGCGACCGCCTCAGCCGGGCTCCCGGCAATCGTTGCCTCGCCGGCAAAAGGCTCACACTTGCTCGCAGTGCGGTTCCACAGGGTCATGGGGTAACCGGCCGTTAGCAGGTTACGGGTCATCGGTGCGCCCATCAGGCCGATGCCGAGGAAGGCGATGTGAGGAAGTCTGCTCGTCATTTTTCTGGTCCCGCTCCAAAAGTAGGAGAAGCGGCTGGGTGGGTCTTTCCAAAACTGTGCGGAGCCATGGATGGCGGAGCCCAAGCGTCACATGGATGTGCCGAAGGAGCGTGTTTTGGAAAGACCCACCCAGCCGCTTCTGCCCGGATGTCTGAATTCTATAAGGTATACAAACAAAAACGCCACCAACCGCAAACGGTGGTGGCGTTTCAAGCCAAGCCGGGTGGCGCCATTCAAGCCGCTTCGATCATCTGCGCCTTGATCTTCTTCATGGCATTCTTCTCCAACTGCCGAATGCGCTCCGCCGACACACCATACTTGTCCGCCAACTCATGCAGCGTCGACTTACCATCCGTCAACCAGCGCTCACGCAGAATATCCTGACTGCGCTCATCCAGCGCCGACAACGCCTGCATCAACCGGCCATTGGAATCTTCAGACCAATCGGCGTTCTCCAGCTGCACCGCAGGATCACTGCGACGATCTTCCAGGTAGTAAGCAGGCGCCTGGTAGCTGCTGTCATCGTCGTCATCCATCGGCCCTTCGAACGAAGTGTCGTGGGACGCCAGCCGGCCTTCCATCTCGCGCACCACCCGAGGCTCTACCCCCAGATCCTTCGCGACCGCATTCAACTCATCGTGGTTCAGCCAAGCCAGCTTCTTCTTCTGACTGCGAAGGTTGAAGAACAGCTTACGCTGAGCCTTGGTAGTAGCGACCTTCACAATACGCCAGTTGCGCAGAATGAACTCATGGATCTCGGCCTTTATCCAGTGCACCGCAAACGACACCAGACGCACGCCATACTCAGGATTGAAGCGCTTGACGGCCTTCATCAGGCCCACGTTACCTTCCTGGATCAAATCCGCCTGAGCCAGGCCGTAGCCGGAATAGCTCCGGGCAATATGAATCACAAATCGCAGGTGCGACAGCACCAGCTGGCGGGCGGCTTCCACATCGCCATCATAGTGCAGGCGCTCAGCAAGCTCCCGCTCCTCATCCACGGAAAGCACCGGAATGCGACTTGCCGCCTGAATATAAGACTCAAGATTGGCACCCGGAACCAGTCTGTCAGCCAGCTGTAAACTCGTACCCATGTATTAACCTCCGAACCTGACAGCCATTAAATATAACAACTAAAACTTAGACCGCCAAGAACTTGATTAGTTCCCGAACTTTCCAGTAAAACGTTACAAAACAACAACCTGAAAAGTTCACCGTGGCTTTTCTGACCCTTAAGCTACGCCAGAACAAACTCTCTCTTCAATACGGTTTTCCCGATACCGGGATCACCCTCCGGCAATATCACCCGGCTCAATGTCATCCAGATGGCGCTTTACCGCGAGCCAAGCGCCTAGCCAGCCTAGCAGCATTGCGATGATAATCAATGCCAATGCACCGTCAAAGCCCGGCCCCTGCAGCGAGAATTCGCTGCGGTAAAGGCCTGCCAGCCGCTCAATGGGCCCGTTCAGCCACCACAAAGAGAGCTGGATCAACAACCAGGCAACCACCCCACCTCCAAGGCCAAACCAGGCCCCGGTGTACAGAAACGGCCGGCGGACAAAGGCATCGGTGCCGCCCACCAGCTTGGCTACCAGAATTTCATCCCGCCGGTTTTCAATCGCCAGGCGCACGGTATTGCCAATCACCAGAATGACCGCCGAGCCAAGCAACAGCGCCAGGGCCCATACCGCCCGGGCCAGAATGTCGGTCATGGCATTGAGCCGCTGCAACCAGCCAAGATCCACCTGCACCTGCTCAATGCCATCCATTCCATCAACAAACCGCACCAGGGCCTGCACGCCATCAGCGGAGCGGGCGCTGTCCTGGGGGGTGATCAACAAGGTATGGGGCAGCGGATTGTCATCCAGAAAATCCAGGGCATCGTCCAGGCCGGACGATGCGCGAAACTCCTCCAGGGCCTGATCCCGATCCACCAGCTGAACCGACAGGACCCGGCCATCGCCCCGGACCTCCTCCGCCAGTTCCCCGGCTTGCTCCAAAGAGACATCCATGGCCAGGTAGGCAGTGATCCTGGCACTGCTCTCCCAGCCGGCACTCACGCCCTGCAAACTGCCCAACAGCAGCAACAGTGCGACGGGCAAGGCGAGCGCCACGCCCATCACGGTCCAGGTCATCATACTGGCCACCGGTGTTTGCCAAAGACGCCGGGCGGAATCCCGGGCCACCTTCCGGTGATGCTCCAGATAGCTACGGGCCTGGGCGTTCACCGGAGACTTCCCCCGATTGGCAGCCCCGCGCCGGTTATCCTGCTTGTGCCGGGGTTCAGTAGCCACTGGCACCTCCCGCTGCCGGGGCATGCCCACCGGCGATCAGCTGGCCATGATCCAGGGTCAGCTTTCGCCGTCCCATCTCATTGATCAGGGCAATGTCGTGGGTGGCAATCAGTACGGTCACGCCCACCTGGCTGAACTCGGTAAACAAATGCATGATATCTGCAGACAGCTCCGGATCCAGGTTACCGGTGGGCTCATCCGCCAACAACACGGGCGGTTTGTTAACCACGGCCCTGGCAATGCCGACCCGCTGTTGCTCACCGCCGGATAACTGCAGCGGGTTCATTTTCTCCTTGTTCAGCAGCCCCACCTTATCCAACGCCGCCCGCACCCGACGGCCGATGTCATTGGGCGAGGCGCCCATCACCTCCAATGGCATCGCGACGTTATCGAATACAGTGCGATCAAACAGAAGCTGGTGATTCTGGAACACCACGCCGATATGCCGGCGGATGTAGGGGATCTGGCGCCGTGGCAAACTATTCAGGCGCTGGCCACCGACGATCAGCTCACCGGCCGTCGGCCGCTCCATGACCATGATCAGCTTTAGCAGGGTACTTTTGCCCGCGCCGGAGTGCCCGGTCAGAAACGCCAGCTCCCCCCGGTCCAGGTGAAAATTCACCTGGCGCAAAGCGGTGTGGTCGCTGTCATAGCGTTTGGTAACTTGGCGAAACTCGATCATTTCGGGCGCGGGCTCCGTAGCCGGTGCTTCAGTCGTCGAACAGGGCGTCGACAAAGGTTTCCGCATCAAAACTGCGCAGGTCTTCGGCCTGCTCGCCCACACCGATAAAGCGGATAGGCAGCTGCAGCTGGCGGGCAATGGCAAATACAATACCGCCTTTTGCGGTGCCGTCCAGTTTCGTCAAGGTAATACCGCTGACGCCCACCGCCTGCTGGAAGACCTGGGCCTGGCTCAAGGCATTCTGGCCGGTACCGGCGTCCAGCACCAGCATCACTTCGTGGGGCGCCGATTCATCGAGCTTTTTCATGACCCGGACAACCTTGGTCAATTCGTTCATCAGGTTGTCTTTGTTCTGCAGGCGACCGGCGGTGTCGGCAATCACCACATCGGTACCCCGGGCCTGGGCGGACTGGATAGCGTCAAAAATCACCGAAGCACTGTCGGCACCGGTATGCTGGGCCACCACCGGCACGTTATTGCGCTCTCCCCACACCTGCAACTGCTCCACCGCCGCCGCACGGAAGGTATCACCGGCCGCGAGCATGACGGATTTGCCCTCCGCCTGGAACTTCCGGGCGAGCTTGCCAATGGTGGTGGTCTTGCCGACGCCGTTCACGCCCACCATCAGTATGACGTAAGGCTTGTTGTCGGTGTGGATATCCAGCGGCTTGGTGACGTCCTTCAGCAGGCCATGCAGCTCTTCACGCAAGGCCTTACGCAGGGCCGCACCGTCCTTGAGTTGGTTGCGCTCAAGTTTGTCGGTGAGCGACTCAATGATCTCGGAAGTGGCGGTAACGCCCACATCGGCCATCAACAGGGTGGTTTCGATTTCCTCCAGCAAGTCTTCATCGATCTTCTTGCCCACCGAGAACAGGTCTGCCAGGCCGCCGGTCAGGCTGGCGCGGGTTTTACCGAGGCCCTTCCTGATTCGCTCAAAAACACTGACCTGGGCTTCCGGCTCTGGAGCCGGTTCGGGCTCTGGGGTCAACTCGGCCGCCGGCACTTCCTTGGCCGGCTCTGCCTCCGCAGCGGCTGCCTCGGGTTGCGCCTCGGCCACCGGCGCTTCTTGCGCGGCTTCCGGTTCTTCCCGGGCTGGTTCTGGTTCCGCTGGAGCCGGGCCCCGAGCTACCTCAGGTTTACTCTGAACCACCGCTTTCGGCCGGGGGGCACGCTTACGGTTACCGGCGATATCCAGTACAAAGAACAGAACTAGAAGGGCCAACAGGCCGATTGAAATCCACTCTGCCGTCATAGTCTTACCATCAGTCTGAAAGGGGCGGGCGAAAATAAAGCGCACATTCTAACAGACCTGCAGGCCTAAGTGAGGGGCTGACCCATTATCCCCTGCCGGCTGCTTTCCGGTAACATAATCGCCCACAATTCAACCTGTTCAGAACTCCGGAGCACAACCATGGCCAGACGCAAACCGGCAAACCGCAAAACCGGCCCGACGCCTGCGGCGCGCGCGCTCTCCAGCGGTACCGGGGAGCTGCGTATTATCGGCGGCGACTGGCGCAGCCGAAAGCTGAGATTTCCGGATGCCGGCGGTGTTCGCCCCAGCCCTGCACGTACCCGCGAAACCCTGTTTAACTGGCTCAACTTCCAGATTGCCGGCAGCGATTGTCTGGACCTGTTTGCCGGCTCCGGAGCCCTGGGCCTGGAGGCGCTTTCCCGAGGTGCCGCCAGCACCACGCTGGTCGACCATACCCCGGCACTGGCCAGCGCCCTGCGAGACAATCTCCGGTTATTGAAGTCTGACAAGGGTGTGGTGGTGTGTCAGGGCGCAGAAAGTTTTCTGGCCAACCGGCAGCGTCCACCCTTCGACATCGTGTTCATGGACCCACCGTTCCGACAGGACTGGCTGGAACGATTATTTCCGCTACTGGAATCCGGCCAATGGATCAAACCGGGTGGCTGGGTGTACGTGGAGCATGAGAGCGAACGGGCAACACCGCCGGTGCCTGCGGGCTGGATGCTGCACAGGCAGAAGACCGCGGGCCAGGTAACCTACAGCCTGTACCGGGTTAACCCGGAAACGGATTAGTGCTGTCGCGATAAAACAAAAAAGCCAGATGAGCGAACCCATCTGGCTTTTTTGGTGCCTCAACGGCGGGGCGCGTCAGGCAACCGGACGCAGGGAGTAGGCTCGCAGGTGCGCCGCGAACTCTTCCAGGTAGCGAATGCCGCTGGCTTCCGCCTCTTTGCACCATTCCATCAGCGCCTGCAGTTTTTCCTGGGGTTTCAGCCCGCGCTGACGCCACAACCGTTGCAGTTCGTGGCTCTTCTCGTAGATTTGGCGCAGGATTTCGTGGCGCTCCAGTACCGTTTCCAGCTGTTCTTTGTCCTTGGGCTTGATCAGCGTAGCTTCTCGGGATAACAGCTGCTTCAGCTTCCGGTAGCGGGGACGAATTTCGTCGTCCATCAGTGAACGCTGCTGGCGCAAGACCGGCTCCATGACCCGCTTGCGGTACTGACGCATGATGTCGAAACGGCTGTTGGTGATGGCCTGAACGGTTTCCACATCCATCTCCTGCTTGCCCGGAACGTAATGAGCAATCGGCCGGTAGCCCTTGGGCTTGGCAAGACCAAACAACTGGAACAGGCGAATATAGCCCCAGCCGATATCCACTTCGTACCAACGGCGGGACAGCTTGGCGGAATTCGGATAGGTGTGATGGTTGTTGTGGAGTTCTTCGCCGCCGATCAGGATGCCCCAGGGCGAGATATTGCGGGCATTATCGGCACATTCGAAATTGCGGTAACCCAGATAATGGCCAACGCCATTGACCACGCCTGCGGCCCATACCGGGATCCACATCATCTGTACCGCCCAGATCCAGATCCCGTGGACGCCAAACAGTGCCAGATTGAGTACCGCCATCAGCATGATGCCCAGCATCTTGTATCGGCTATAGACGTTGCGCTCGATCCAGTCCTCCGGGGTGCGCTGCCCATAGCGCTCGAGGGTTTCCGGGGTGGCCGCCTCGGCGTAAAGCTCTGCGCCTTCCAGCAGGACCTTGCGGATACCCAGGACCACCGGGCTATGGGGGTCTTCCTCGGTTTCACACTTGGCGTGGTGTTTGCGGTGGATCGCGGTCCACTCTTTGGTGTTCTGCGCAGTGGTCATCCACAGCCAGAAGCGAAAAAAGTGCTTGAGCACCGGATGCAGATCCAGGGCGTTATGGGCCGAGTGACGGTGCAGATAGAGCGTAACACTGACAATGGTGATATGGGTGAGCACCAGGGTGACCGCTATCAACTGCCATACCGAGAGGTCAAGGAGACCGTTAAACCACATAAATTATCCTCAAGAATTCATCAACTTCGAAAGGCGATACTGCGGAGGGAGATTCGCAAACACTCGAAGGGAATATGCTTGACCAACTTTAGCGTACAGCTGTACGCGTCAACAACACCGTTTGGTGGCTTTTTTGTTACTGTTTACACTTATGGCCCCAGAATACGTTTGCCAGCGGAGGCTTCGTGCCCGAATTACCCGAAGTAGAAACCACTCGTCAGGGCATTGCGCCCCACTGTGAAGGCCAGAAGATAAACGGGGTAGTGATTCGTAATGCCCGGCTGCGCTGGCCGATTCCCGAGGATTTACCGGAGCGCCTGCAGGGTCAGGTTATCCGGTCCGTAGACCGCCGGGCGAAATATCTGTTCCTGCACCTGGATGGCGGCACTGTTATTGTACACTTGGGCATGTCCGGCAGCCTGCGGGTGATCACCGACGGCAGCCCGGCCGCCGCCCATGACCACGTTGATGTCTGTCTCGCCAACGGCCGCACCCTGCGCTTCAATGATCCCCGGCGCTTTGGCTGCTGGCTGTGGTCCGACGACTGCACCCTGCACCCACTGATACGGGATCTTGGCCCGGAACCGCTGTCGCCGGAATTTGGTGGTGCCTGGCTGTTCCGGCTGTCCCGGGGCAAACAGAGCCCGATCAAATCCTTCATCATGGACAATCATGTGGTGGTCGGGGTTGGCAACATCTACGCCAACGAAGCACTGTTCAAAGCCGGCATACACCCGAAACGGAAGGCGGGCCGGATCAGCCTGGACCGCTATCACCGGCTGGCTGAAGCCATAAAGGAAACCCTGAGCGCAGCCATCCTGATGGGCGGCACCACCTTGCGGGATTTCGTTAACAGCGACGGCAAGCCGGGTTATTTTGCCCAGTCATTGCTGGTATATGGGCATGGTGGCGCCCCCTGCCCGGAATGTAACACCGTACTGAAGGAAATCCGGATGAACAATCGCTCCACCGTGTACTGCCCTCGTTGCCAACGCTGAAACTGCAAACCAACATCACACAACTCACACAATACAAACAAAAACCGTTTGAAATTCAGGCAATATGATTCATAGTTAACAGAGAATTAACAGGAGAGAATCGTCATGACCCGCAAGATTTCCCGCACTCTGGTTGCAACGGTGGCAGCCTGTCTGCTGGCTTTTTCATCTTTGGGCCACGCCAGAGCGGTCGATGAGAGCCCCTCGGCGCTGGCCATGACGGCCGATGCGGTTCTGCTGCGACCTGCCCTACTGGCCACCACCATTGTTGGCAGTGCCGTCTATCTGGTATCTCTGCCATTCTCCGCCCTCGGCGGCAACGCCGGTGAGGCTGGCGAAGTGCTGGTTGTTGGCCCTGCCAAGGCTACCTTCGTTCGCTGCCTGGGCTGCTCGCGCACCGGCCGCAAGCCAGAAACGGTTGAACAAGCTGCTGACTGAGCCTACTCCGGCGATCAGTAGAATCCCGGCTTGCCAGCCGCCGGAATCTGAGGCAGCCTGAAGGAAACCCTTCAGGCTGTTTTTGTTTATGGTGGATTGGTCAACCCTCGATACCGTGTTCCTGGATATGGATGGAACACTGCTGGATCTTCACTTCGACTCGCACTTCTGGCTCGAGCACTTGCCCAGACGTTACGCCGAACAGTACGACCTGCATCCCCAACAGGCGAAAGAGACCCTGGTGGCCATGATCATGGCGGAACGGGGGTCACTGAACTGGTACTGCACCGACTACTGGAGCGAACGGCTCTCGGTGAATATCAACCAGCTGAAGGCGGAAGTCAGTGATCGCATCGGCTACCGCCCCCACGTGCCCGACTTTCTGTCTTCGTTGCGCCAAGCCGGCCTGCGCTCGGTCATTGTGACCAACTGCCACCCGGACCCCCTGGCACTGAAACTGGAGCGCACCGGCCTGGACCAACATGTGGATGCCATCGTTTCCAGCCATGAATTCGGCAAACCCAAGGAAGATCGGGATTTCTGGCGAGACCTCGGCAGAAAAGTCCCGTACCGGCAAGACAAAACCCTGATGGTGGACGACAGTTTTCCCGTGCTGGAGAGTGCCCGCCAGGCAGGCATCGGCCAATGCCTGGCCATTCTTGAGCCCGACAGCACCCAGGCACCCAATGCACAGCACCCTGAGATCCCCGGCATTCGCCATTTTGATGAAGTGCTGCCATCACTGCGTTCGCAACAGCCCCTGCCATCCCGATGACGAGCCGGTTATAATCTGGTTAACACAAAGCCCGACGGCAGGTGCCAACCCGGTGAGGAGATATGACGGCAACCAGCGCTGACGAACAAAAGGTACGGCTCGACAAATGGCTCTGGGCCGCGCGCTTCTACAAGACCCGTTCCCTGGCGAAAGAAGCCATCGAAGGCGGCAAGGTGCACTACAATAGCCAGCGAACAAAGCCCGGCAAGATTGTCGAAGCTGGCGCCAGGGTTACCTTGCGCCTGGGCTGGCAGGAAAAAATCGTGATCGTGGATGAAATAAGCGACCGGCGCAGGGGTGCTCCAGAGGCCCAGAAGCTTTACCACGAAACCAGTGACAGCGTGAAAAAACGCGAAGAACTGGCCTGGCAGCGCAAGACCATGCAGGCAGCCCAATTACCACCCGCCCGCCGGCCGAGCAAGAGAGACCGCCGGGATATTCAGCGGTTCCGGGACCAGAACGGCCTGTAAAACCGGATCACACCACAGCTCGTAAAGAGTACGCCCGCCTCAATTACCCTCCGCGCGGGCAGTACCATCAACCCCACAGACAGCGTCAGGAGACACCATGGCATCCCGAGATCAATTCCAGCGTTTTATTTTCGAACACAGCCAGGTTCGGGGTGCCTGGGTTCAACTGGGTAACAGTTTCAGTGACATCAGCACCCAGGCCCCTTACCCCGAATCCGTTCGCCGTTTACTGGGCGAATCGCTGGTGGCCAGCGTGTTGATGAGCAGCAGCCTGAAGTTCAAGGGTACCCTGTCCTTGCAGGCGGCCGGCGAAGGCTCGTTGCGCACACTGATGGCCGAATGCAGCCACGACCGCCATATCCGGGGCCTTGCCCGCCATGACGATCAGGCGGTTACCGGCGATACCCTGAACGAACTTCTGGGAACCGGCCGCATGGCCATCACCATCACCCCGGACCAGGGCCAACGTTATCAGGGCGTGGTGCCCAGGGAAGCCGATACGCTGGCCGGCTGTCTGGAAGAGTATTTCGAGCGGTCCGAGCAGATTGCCACCAGCCTGTTCCTGTTCGCCAACGAAGACACCGCCGCCGGCCTGATGCTGCAGCGGTTGCCGGGCCATACCGAAGAAGACGATGATTTGTGGAACCGGGTCAATCACCTGGCGCGCACTGTCGAGGCCGAAGAGTTGCTGACGCTCGACAGCGAAACCCTGCTGCACCGGCTGTTCCACGAGGAAACCGTGCGGCTGTTCGATCCCGAACCGGTGGCCTTTCGCTGCAGCTGCTCCAGGGAGCGCACCCTCGCCGCCCTCGAGGCCATCGGCAAAGACGAGTGTTACAGCATCCTCGACGAGCAGGGCAGCATCAACATGGACTGCCAGTTCTGTCACGCAAACTATCGCTTCAATAGAAATGACATTGATCACCTTTTCACCGGTCATACGTTACACTAAGCAGTCACTCAACTTGCCCGGAAGCCGCATCTGGCGCGGCTTTCAGGGCAGTCGTTTTTTACCGGCGTCTCTGGCATAATAGCGCGCCTGAATTGACCCGATTGTTCAGATTTCCGTCAATTTTTTTTCGGGGGGACGGCCTGAGCAATCACGAAGACATCCCGAGGGCGAGGTCGAAGTGAGCAACACTTATAATGATCTGAGTACAGCAAGACTGGTTGAAGTGGCACTGGCCAGAAATGAAGGACAACTGGCAGCCAACGGTTCCCTGGTGGTCACCACCGGCGAACGTACCGGCCGGTCTCCCATGGACCGTTTTATCGTCGAGGAGCCCAGCACCGCTGACGACATCCATTGGGGCCCGATCAACCGCCCGTTCGACGCCGACAAGTTCGACGCCCTCTGGGATCGTGTTGAAGCCTACATTGCTGAAAAAGACAGTTTTGTCTCCCACGTTCACGTCGGCTCTGACCCCGAACACTACCTGCCGGTCAAAATGACCACGGAAACCGCCTGGCAGAACCTGTTTGGCCGCAACCTGTTTATCCGCCCGGATGACTACAACCCGGCCGACAAGCAGGAATGGCAGATCCTCAACGCCGCCAACTTCGAGTGTGTGCCCGAGCGTGACGGCACCAACTCCAATGGCTGCGTGATCATCAACTTTGCCAAGCGCAAAGTATTGCTGGCAGGCATGCACTACGCCGGCGAAATGAAAAAAGCCATGTTCTCTGTACAGAACTTCCTGCTGCCAGAGAAAGACGTACTGCCGATGCACTGCTCCGCCAACGTCAGCGAGAACGGCGAAACCTGCCTGTTCTTCGGCCTGTCCGGTACCGGCAAGACCACCCTGTCTGCCGATCCGCACCGTTTCCTGATCGGTGACGACGAGCACGGCTGGGGCCCCGGCACGGTATTCAACATTGAGGGTGGCTGCTACGCCAAATGCATCGACCTGAGCCAGAAGAACGAGCCGATCATCTGGGATGCCATCCGTTTTGGCGCCATCGTTGAAAACGTGATGATCGATCCGGAAACCCGTGAGCCGGATTACACCGATGTTTCCCTCACCGAAAACTCCCGCTGCGCCTACCCGCTGGAGCACGTGGAGAAGCGGGTTCTGGAGAACCGCGCCGGCGAGCCGTCGCACATTATCTTCCTGACCTGTGATATGACTGGCGTTCTGCCCCCGGTCTCCATCCTGAGCCGTGAAGCGGCCGCTTACCACTTCCTGAGTGGTTACACCGCACTGGTTGGTTCAACCGAGATGGGCTCTTCGTCCAAGCTGAAATCCACCTTCTCAACCTGCTTTGGCGCCCCCTTCTTCCCGCGTCCGGCCGGCGTATACGCCGAGCTGCTGATGAAGCGGATCGACGAGTTCGGCAGCAAGGTATTCCTGGTCAATACTGGCTGGACCGGCGGCCCCTATGGCGAAGGCAAGCGTTTCAGCATTCCGACCACGCGCGCCATCATTGCCGCCATCCAGAATGGCGATCTGGATGACGTGGAAACCGAGCATCTGGACGCCCTGAACCTGGACGTGCCCAAGCACATCCCTGGTGTCGACACCGAACTGCTGAACCCACGCAACACCTGGACCAGCCCGGAATACTATGACGGCAAGGCCCAGGAGCTGATTGCCCAGTTCGTGGAAAACTTCAAGAAGTTCGATGTGGCAGACGCCATCGTCGAGGCCGGCCCGAAACTGAGCTGAGCCTGCCCCAACAAAAAAGCGCCCTGCGAGAGCACGGCGCTTTTTTTGTTGTCTGATACTGGCAGGGGCCGAAGCCCCTCGGGTCAGGTGGCGTAGAACAACAGCGGCACGAAGGCCACCAGCAGCAGGGAAATACCCATGGCAATCAGCGGCATGATGATACGCTCATGGCGCTGGTAGAAGGTGCCACCCTCACGCTGGGCAGCCAGCACCTCGGCCTCACCCACCACCTGACGGGTCAGCAGGTGATTGAGTGCCACCGGTGGGCTCAGGTAACCCAGTTCGAAGGCCACCAGCGTCACCATCCAGAAGTGGATCGGGTGAATACCACTGGAATAGGCAATGGTGGCTACGGTAGCAGTGACCAGAATCACGGCACCGAAAGCATCCATGATCATACCCAGGATTACCAGGATGACCACCATCAGCAACATGGCAGACCAGGCGCTATCGAAGGCCTGCGGGAAGGCTTCCATGATGTGGGAACGCTCGATGACACCACCAATGCTGACTGACAGGCCAAGGAGCAACAGCAGTGCTCCGATTTCAGCGGTGGTATCGTTGGTTGCGCCACGAATACTGCGCTCGAGGCCCGGATGGCGAGCCTGCCCTGGTTCCGGGCTAGTCCGCTTCTTCAGACTGACATGTTCATAGACCAGAATCGCCAGCATGATCACCGGCAGCAACCGTGGCGCGGAGAACTCATCCATCTTCACGTCCAGGGCGAACCGATACACCAGAACAACACCGGCGATCACCAGGGCGTAGGGCAGCAGTGGCCGGAGTGCCCGGAACGAGGCCGGGAAAGCCTGAGCGGTCGGCGCCAGGTCGAATTTGCTCTGCCGGTTGACCGACATCGCCACCAGACCGAACATGGTCGCGGTCAGGACAAATACCCAGATACCCCAACCGAACAGTTCGTCGGTCGTCACTTCCCGGTTCAGGTAGGCGATCACCACCACCAGCAGGCATGGCCTCAGAACCACGCCCAACGAACCGGACATGGCCGTGGCGGCCAAGGCGAGGTGCCGTCTCGCGCCCGCGGCCCGCAGTTCGCTGTAAATCACGGCGCCGGCTGCGATGACAAAGATCCCGGAAGCACCGGTATAAGCCGTCGGCACAGCGGCCACCAATACGGCAACAACCGCCAGCATTTCCGGGGGCATGCGCCAGGGCCGGAATACGTTGAACACGAGGGTCGCCAGACGGGTCTGCTTGAGCATCATGCCTACCCAAACGTACAGCCCAACGTTCAGGAACATGTCCGCCAGCTCCATCATCTTACCCAGGTAGATACCAATACCCGAGGAGTGGCCGATCATCGCAAAATAAGTGCCGGAGATCAGGCACATGACGGTATACAATGGCACCGCAAGGAAGGCCTGCCCGAGCCGACCACCCTCCTGTAGATTGGAGGGCACCCGGAACAGCCGATACAGGCTGGCCAGGGTGAGACAGGCAAAACCGACAATCCACAGATTGTGGAGCATCAGCTCCTCACCGGAAACCGCAGTACTGCTACCCAGGCTGGATTGCCGGAAGATGGCACTGGAGCCCAACAGCATGGCGTTGGCAATGGTCTGCAGGGTATGGGAAACGATGTAATCGAGCCTGGTTTCCATCGCCCGCATGGCGATGTGGTGTCGGGTCAGGGTTGCGGTAACCGCACACAGCATCACCAGAATCACCAGGATATAACGCTGGCCCGCCAGGCCGAAGGCGATCAGATCAGCCACGAACAATTCCACCGCACGATAGGCTTTCACCCCGGGCGTCAATTGATCCTGCAGCTCAAGATAGCTGGCATGGGCCGCCTGACACTCACCGACTGATCGCTCGATGGCCAGCCGGACATCCGCCGGATTCTTTTCATGTGCACCAAGCAAAGCCGCCATGGGGTCATCGTCTGGAGCCCCTGCCGCCATTTCCTCCGCAACCGCAGCTTCAATATCCCGGTCCGGGTTGCACTCCGGTTGCACCGGATCCATGCGGAGTTTGTAGTATCCGCTCCAGAGCTGCTCACCACCGCGCAGCATCTGGTTATGGATATCACTGCTGGTCGAGAACAACACCACAGCCAGCAGCAACAGACACGCCGGCAAGGAAGAGAACCATTCCAGCCCGGAACGTTGCAGACCACCCTTAGTCATAAAACCTACCCTGGAATTTGAAGGAGTTACAGCAGATCATCCAGATCCATGGTTTCGACCGGCGCCCGCTGATCATCCCAGAAGCTGCCGAATTGACCGATGGGGGTCCGGTGGCCGGTGTTCTCGACCCACAAACGATCAGAAATGGCCACCAGCATGTTGCTGGCCATGGCATCAACAAACCGCCACTGGTCGCTGGACGAGTCATTCTTCAACGATTCGGCGTGGTCCCGGATCACCGATTTGATCAAGGCTTCGTCGTTCTTGTTTACTGCGGCGATCGCGTGGAAAACGTGGCCGAGCCTGACGCCCGCCTCTTCGCCCTGCTTGCTGGCGATAGCCAGTCGTTCAAAGGCGTCTTCACCTTCCGGCTGGGTGCCCGGAATCATGGCCCAGACCGTTGCCCGCAGCCCCATCGGCGCGCCCCACCATTTCTTGTTGTCCAGGCACTGGGTCGCCCGGCCAACCACTGAACCGGTATTGAATGGCACACCAATTGAGGACGATGCCTGTATCTGGGCATTCAATGCCTGCAACCCGGACAACAAGCCGGCCAGGTAAATGAACTCATCCAGATCGTCTTTGAATTTGGGGCATTCCCCGCCGTCCGGATCACCGTAATGGGCGTGGTGATGCTGCCAGCCCTTCAGGTATCGTTTTGCCGCCTGGGTATGGGACCGTTTCTGCCGGATCATCGCATCCTGGGCCTCACCGGCGTTCATGGAATACATTGCCCGCGCCGCAGCCAGCTCATGCTCCCTGGCCTGCTCCTCCGCACAACCGCCCGCCGAGAGGTACAGCATAACCGCAAGCTGGTCCGGTTCGCGGGTCACGCGGCCAAACGACATCAGCAGGGGGGCTGTCGCCTCACTCATGGAGCAACCCATGGCCAGGTCATCGGATTCCAGCAGGTAAGGCACCGTGTGATTGCGTGAGAACCCTTGCATCACATCACCGGTGGTTTTGTAGATCATGTGATTGACGGCACCACAACCGGTGAGCACCAGGCTGGCACCAACAGCGGCCACCAGCCCACGAATTCCGGAACCGGCTTTGCGGAAATCATTCATAGCATCAACACCCTTTTATTCTTGTGTTATTCAGAAAACGTCAGCGCCTGGCGCCGCCAGAATCGTTTTGTTACATCCTGTAACCGGCCATGCATTATGACCAAACCGGGCTCCGGTTTATGAGACCAACCCCGCAAATGACGCCTGCGGCCACAGTTCGTAACCGAACAGGGTTTGCACATTTCGGCCAAAGCCACTATAGATTGCTTCAACCGCAGGGTCTGCCTTGCGGTCAAACACAATAATCAGAACGAAATCAAACAGGAGTATCCGATGCGCAAACCAGAGCTTGCCGCCGCCATTGCCGATAAAACCGGCCTGACCCGGGAAAAAGCCAGCGAAGTTATCAACGCCTTTACCGATCAGCTGTCTGCGGCAGCGGCCCGGGGTGAAGACACCACGCTCATTGGCTTCGGCACCTTCAGCATTCGCTCCCGCGAGGCTCGCACAGGCCGCAACCCTCAAACCGGCGCCACCATCCAGATCCCCGCCAGCAAGACCGTCGGATTCAAGGCCGGCAAGGCCCTGAAAGACGCGATCCGTTAACCGGATCCGGCCCGCCAACCGGCGGGCCAGCTTCTACCTGACAGGCCCAGCAACGCCCTTCAGACTTAAGACGCACACTCCGAACGCGAACCGTCCACCCGGCAACGAATGGCACGCATCAGTTTGATCGCACGCTCGTCATACACGCCATCCTCCAGCAGAGACAGCCTCACCTGACGCAGCATCCGGTCGTACTCGGCCACATCTTCCTGAGGCGGGTGCATCCATACCTCTTCCGGAATGCCAGCTTCTGCCTCGGCGATAATCTCGTAGGCCTGATCAATCCGCTTGATCGATTCATCACGCACCATCTGGCCCGCATCATCCGGGAACCGGTCACGATGGATGATGACCTGGAAGTTCATGTACCCCAGGGCGTATTTGAACACGCCACCCTTGGTGTTAACGCCCTTGTACAATTCCAGTGGCTGATAGGCCACCGCCGGGGCGTAGGCCAGGTCCACGCTGCCATTGTTGAACTTGCCGGCAAAGTTGGCGGAATTGGAGCCCACCACTGACGCGCCTACATGACGAACCATGCGCACCGACGCACTGTCATAATCCAGGGTGGCGATGCGCTTGCCCTGGAGCTTTTCAACCGAGTCGACGTTGCGATCACGGGTGTGCAGGTAGATAGCACCACCGGGGAATACACCGGCCACCTCGTAGGGCCCTTCAACCAGGAACTGGCGTGCCTGGGGTTGGCTCAGGGTGTTGTACAACAGGCGCATTTCCTGCTCGCCAGGGACGGCACCCATGGCCTCCAGGCTGCCGGTAAATTTGTTGAACTCACGGGCGCGGGTGCCCGTGAGCAGCACTGCGTCGCACTGGCCCGCCTTGAAGTCCTCGGCGGCAACCTTTTCATCGGTGTAAGCCCGCAGGTTCAGCCTGATGCCTCGCTGCATGGCGACCGGCTGGAACTCTTTGGTAATGGCAAACAGCGGGCCGTTGGCGCCCACGGGATCAAACACGCAAAAGCTGCGCTCGAGAATCTCGGTTTCGGCTTTCGCCAGAGCAGGGGTAACCAGGGTGGCGCACAAAGCAGCCGCCATGGCAATACGGCGGGATAAACTGACTGATTTCACGGGATGACTCCTGAATTATTATTGTCGGACACCGGCACAGCAGGCCGCCGGCATTTTCCGTCGTCCTTTTGATGACCATAAGTGGCCGAGCCATAGAATACGTTGGCTCAGGTGCCTCTCTTCAAGAGTTTTTCAGCAAAAACAGGGTAATCTGTGATGGCGTCGACAGAGGTTGGCCAACCTCTGCCGCATTTTCAGCAGTGTCACTATTGCCAGGCGGTCCGTCCGCCAACCAGCGTTAGCTTCATTAACCCCGGCAGCTCACATCCGAAACGGGGGGCATGGTGTCCGGCTGACACTAGGGTAGATGGGGACGGTACCCAATGGCCTTTGGGGTCGAAAATGCACAGGTCTGCCGCCACACCCTCAGCCAGCGCCCATTCCCGGCCCAAAACCCGGGATGGACCAATGGTCAGCGCAGACAGCAGGTCAGGCATCTCAAGTTCACCAGACGCCACCAGCCCCAACCCCAGGGACAACACGCTCTCGATGCTGGACAGGCCAGGTTCGGTGGCCGGCAGTGGCGCCTGCTTGGCGGCGCTGTCGTGGGGCTGATGCTGGCTGACGATGGCATCAATCACACCCTCGCGAACGCCTGCCAGCAGCGCCTGGCGATCACTCTCGGAGCGCAGCGGCGGGCGTACGTGAAAACGGCTATCAAAGCCCGCCAGTGCATCTTCGGTATACACCAGCTGATGCATGGCGACATCGGCAGTCACCTGGATTCCCCGTTTCCGGGCCTCCGCCAGCATCTCGACGCTGCGGCCACAGGACAACTGGCTCAGGTGCAGTCGTACCCCGGTCTCCTCCGCCAGCAACAGCATTTCCATGACCGCAGCCGTCTCCGCTACTTCCGGGATGCCCAGCAGGCCCAGGCGGGTCGCCACCTGACCATCGTGAGCGTAGCCGTCCGCGGCCAGGGCCTGGTTCTCCGGACTGAACATCACTGTCAGGTCGAATGTCTGGGCATAGGCCATACACCGGCGCAGGATACGGGCATTGCGCACCCCACGGGAACCGTTACCCACTGCCACGCAACCGGCGTTCTTCAGGCCCGCCATATCACTGAGCAAGTCACCTTCCAGGCCACGGGTAATCGCTCCAACGGGCAACACATTCACCACACCACGGGTAGCCGCACCTTCACGAATCAGATGGGTCACGGCGCTGGAATCATTGACCGGAGAGGTTTCCGGGCTGGCGCAAACCGTGGTGAAACCACCGTGGGCGGCTGCCCGGGTTTCCGAGGCAATATTGCCCTTCTGACCATTGCCGGGTTCCCGGAGGTTGCAACACAAATCCACAAACCCCGGGGAAATCACACAGCCACTGGCGTCAACACTCCGGGCTACACCGGCCTGCTGCGCCTCAGAACCGACAGCGGCAATCTTTCCGTCGCGAACCAACAGCCCGGGATTGTCGGTCAATTGCCCATGAGCATCGAACAGGGTGCCACCGGTAATCACCAGGCTGGTGCTGTTATCTTGCTGGCTGCCACTCATGCCCGATGTCCCTCGCTGTCTGTCTGTTTTTGCTGTCGCTCTGCCATTTGCCCACCCATCGCCATGGACATGACCGCCATCCGGATGGCAATACCATTGGTTACCTGGTTCAAGATCACCGATTGAGGACCATCCGCCACCGCCGATTCAATCTCGACACCCCGGTTGATCGGGCCCGGGTGCATCACAATGCAGTCCGGCCTGGCCAGCGCCAGCTTCTCCTGATTCAAGCCATACAGGCGGTAGAATTCCCGCTCGCTGGGCAGCAGTGCCCCTTCCATACGCTCCTTTTGCAGCCTCAGCATGATCACCACGTCCAAGTCTTTCATGCCGCGGGCCATGTCATATTCCACGGTGCAGCCAAGATCTTCCACATCCCTGGGCAACAGGGTACCGGGGGCAATCACCCGCACCTCTTCTGCGCCCAGTTCGTTCAGGGCCCGGATCTGGGAACGGGCAACCCGGGAGTGTAATACGTCGCCGACAATGGCCACTTTCAGGCCTTCAAAACGCCCCTTGTGCTGGCGAATGGTGAGCATGTCGAGCATCGCCTGGGTGGGGTGGGCATGCCTGCCATCGCCCGCATTGATGATGGCCACGCCCGGGGTCACGCTTTCGGCGATAAAGTGCGGCGCCCCGCTCTGGGAATGCCGCACCACGAACATGTCGCTGGCCATGGCCTCCAGGTTAAGCAGGGTGTCTGACAGGGATTCCCCTTTGGAGGTGGCCGACGTGTTGATGTCCAGGTTCAGCACATCGGCAGACAGCCGCTTGGCGGCCAGCTCAAAGGTACTGCGGGTACGGGTACTGGATTCGAAGAACAGGTTAACGACGGTTCGGCCCCGCAACAGCGGCACCTTCTTGATGCTGCGCTCACCCACTTCGATAAAGGAATCGGCGGTATCCAGAATGTCGGTCAGCAGCTCCCGGCCCAGGCCGTCCAAAGTGAGAAAATGCCGCAACTGACCATCCCGGGTCAGCTGCAAGTGGTTCGGGGAGGGATCGTTTGCGGTCATGGCTCGCCTGTCGTCAATTGGGGGTGTTACTGCCCGGAGTCCTGAAGTTCGATGCGCAACGGCTCGGGGCCGCGCAACTTGACGCGCTGATGCGCTTCCAGCGCCAGGGAGTGGCCGACCACATCGGGCTGAATCGGCAGCTCCCGGGCACCCAGATCAATCAAGGTGGCCAGTATGATACTGGCAGGACGACCGTAATCGAAGATCTCATTCATCGCGGCTCGAATGGTTCGCCCACTCATGATCACATCATCAATCAGGATGATGTCACGGCCTTCGGTGTCAAAAGGCAGGCTGGAGGGCTTCACTTTCGGGTTCAGGCCAATGCGACTGAAGTCGTCCCGATAGAAGGAGATATCCAGTTCACCAAACGGCTGTTCTATACCCAGGCGCTTGCCAATGACATCGGCCAGCCAGACGCCACCGGTGCGAATGCCAATCAACACAGGGTTGTCGATACCACGTTGCTCAAGAATCCGGCGTAACCCGGTTTCCAGTTCATCCAGCAACTGGTTGATATCCATCAATGCGGTCATCAGAGCCTCATCAGTCAGATCAGCCGGCCTGTTCCCGGCACCAGGTTTCCAATATCAGTACTGCGGCACGGTCATCCACCCCATGGCGACCAAAATCACGGCTGCCACCGGCAGCCATCACATCGCCCTTGGCTTCAAAGCTGGTCAGTCGCTCATCCACCATCTCTACCGGCACATGAAAACGACCGTGCAGGCGCTTGCCAAATTTGCGGGCCCGGGCACACATGTCGTTCTCGGTATCATCCATATTCAGCGGTAACCCGACCAGTACGACATCCGGCTGCCATTCCGCCAGAAGTTTCTCGACCTGCTGCCAGTCCGGGATACCGTCCCTCGCCGGGATCATGGCCAGGGGCTGGCCGGTGCCGAGCAGTTCCTGACCGGAAGCGACACCGATGCGACGGGTTCCGAAATCAAAGGCCAGCAGCCGACGGTTACCTTGTTCAGGCATGGCCCACCGAATCACTGAGCTGGTTCAGATCGACACCAATCAACCTGAGTACCGCTTCATAACGCTGGCTGACCGGTGTCCGGAACAGGATATCGGTGCTCGCCGGGCAGGTCAGCCAGGCGTTGCTGCCGAGTTCTTCTTCCAACTGCCCTTCACCCCAGCCTGAGTAACCCAGAGCCACCAGAAACTCATCCGGTCCCTCATCGCGACCAATACTTTCCAGAATATCCCGGGAGGTGGTGAGCAGAACGTCATCGGTCACCAGTGCCGTACTTTGCCATTGCTGGCCAGGCGAGTGGAGCACAAAACCCCGTTCCGGCTGCACCGGGCCACCGGTGAACACCGGCAGGTCCAACTCACCGCCATGCATGTCCAGCTGCTCGAGGATTTCTCCCAGGTGGATATCCAGAGGCTGATTGATCATCAGCCCAAGGGCCCCTTCTTCGGAATGCTCACAGAGGTAAATAACACCGCCATGGAAACGGGGGTCGGCGAGCCACGGTGACGCCACCAGAAAGTGATGCCTGAGATTACCGTCGGTTTGCTTGGACGCTGTCATCCGGATGTAAGCCCCCGCTGCTGGAACGACCAGGTACGTATGATCTCCAGTTCGTCCACTTCCTGCTGCATCTCTTCCGGGAAGGGTGCAAAGGGCGCGGCCATGCGCACAATGCGAATGGCGGCATCATCAAGTACCGTGCTGCCGGACGACTGGAGTATCGCCACTTCCTTGATTGTGCCATCTTTGCGCAGAGAAACCAGCATACGCAGATTTCCGTAGATTCCGGCCTGCCTCGCTTCAGTCGGATAATTGATGTTGCCCACCCGGGTAACCTTGTTTACCCAGTTCTGAACGTACCAGGCATTGCTTGACCTGAGGGTGGAGGCCGCCGTCACCCGCATGACCCTTGGCTTGCGAGCATAGGCTTGCTGCTGGGCATCAAACCGGGCTTCCAGGCTGGCAATTTCCAGGCTCCGCTCCATCAGGCTTTTGCGCTCACTGCGTGGCAACGGTTCCGGCTCAGGCTCTGACCGGTCTTCGGGCTGCTCTACCTGCCGGCTCGCCGTCGTTTCGGTCTGGACCACAGCACGCTCTTCCCGGGGTTGCGGTTGTGTGGTGGTCTGGGGCTCAGGCTGCACCTGGGCCATTTCGGGCTGGCTGATTTCCGCAGGTTCCGGCGTGGTCATCTCCATGGCCTCTTCTTCCGTGCCACTACCCTGCTGGCTGGTCTGGGCCAGAAAATCCGCCTCATCCGGAGCCTGCTCATCATCAAACTGCGAGAGCGTAATCTCCATGGTCTGGGCAGACGAACGGGGAGACTCCGGAGCAAAGGTAATGCCCAGAACCACAATGGCATGCACCGCCAGCGCCATGAACAGCGTGAAGGACAACCGGTCGAAATCGCTTACCTGAACTGCCATTACCTTTCCTGATAGTTTATCTGCACGTGCCTGGAGGAAGCCTGACTCAGCTCCGGCCCAGGCGCCGATCAATGGCATCCATCAGCATGCCGGCAATGTCGATGCCAAAGGCCGCATCCAGCTCGCGGATACAGGTTGGACTGGTGACATTGATTTCGGTGAGGTAATCGCCGATCACATCCAGCCCGACAAACATCAGCCCTTTTTCCTTGATCACTGGCGCTACGCGGGCACAGATTTCACGATCCCGCGCGGTCAGTTCGCGCCCCTCTCCACGCCCCCCGGCCGCCAGGTTGCCGCGATTTTCACCCTGGGATGGAATTCGCGCAAGAGCGTATGGCACCGGCTCGCCCTCAATCAACAGAATCCGCTTGTCGCCGTCGGTGATTTCCGGAATGAATTTCTGCGCCATGGCCTGGTGGGCGCCATGGTTGGTCAGAGTTTCAATGATCACCCCAAGGTTCGCATCGTTTTCTCTGACCCGGAAAATCGACCGGCCGCCCATGCCATCCACCGGTTTCATGATGATGTCGCCATGCTCGGCATAGAAATCCCGGAAACGCTGGGAGGAACGGGTGACGATCAACGGTGGCGTGAGGTCCTCGAACTGGGTGGCAAACAGCTTCTCGTTGCAATCCCGCAGCGTGGCCGCCGGATTGACCACCAGCGCACCCTGTTGCTCAGCAGCCCCTAATATATAAGTGGCCATCAGGAACTCGCGATCCACCGGAGGATCCTTGCGCATCAGAATCACATCCAGATCACCCAGGGCCCGATCCTGGCTGGCGCCATAGCTGAACCAGTTTTCCGGGTCCATATGCACGGTGAGATCGCGGGTGTGGGCACGGGCCTGGCCACCCGCCAGATACAGATCGTGCTGTTCCATATACTCGATCTGCCAACCGCGTTTCTGCGCCGCCAGTAACATGGCCAGCGAACTGTCTTTCTTGAAGCTGATGTCTTCGATAGGATCCATCACGATCCCGAGCCGGACTGTCATCAGAGTCTCCTGGAATTTCGATGTGAAAACACGAACCGGTCAGCAGAGCGAACCAGCGATAAAGTGCTATGCTGGAAATGGTATTGTACCCGAGCCTTGATTGCACCCGGTGAAATCCACAGTTAAATCCGTGACGGCACAGGCAGAAGTACATTTGGTCACAAACTAATACTTTTTATCCGGCCATCGATACTCTATAAATGAGCGGGGTTTATAGAACAACCTTAAGGTTTGTGTTAAAACCCCCGTTTGAAAATAACGACAGTCGCTAGAGCGCAAGGCAGTTGGACAATGGATGACAACTTCGAGAATCTGAAGATTATGGTGATTGACGACAGCAAAACCATTCGTCGCACCGCAGAAACCCTTCTCAAAAAGGTCGGTTGTGAGGTCATCACCGCCACTGACGGCTTTGACGCTCTGGCCAAGATTGCTGATTCCCAGCCGGACATCATTTTTGTTGATATCATGATGCCCCGACTGGATGGCTACCAGACCTGCGCACTTATCAAGAACAATTCCTCTTTCAAAAAGACGCCGGTTATCATGCTCTCGAGCAAGGACGGCCTTTTCGACAAGGCAAAAGGTCGCATCGTTGGCTCGGACCAGTATCTGACCAAACCGTTCAGCAAGGATGAGCTGCTCAATACTATTCGCCAGTACATTCCACAGGCGCAACAGTAAACCTGCTGACACCAGTAATTATCGAGGAAAACATGGCCCGCATTCTGATTGTTGACGACTCGCCAACAGAAGTTAAAAAGATTTCCACTATCCTGGAAAAACACAAGCACGAAGTGCTGACCGCCGACAACGGTGCAGACGGCGTGGCCAAAGCCCGCGCAGAAACCCCGGACCTGGTTCTGATGGACGTGGTCATGCCTGGCCTCAATGGCTTTCAGGCCACCCGCCAGCTGACCCGCGCGCCAGAAACTGCGTCCATTCCGGTTGTGATTGTCACCACCAAGGATCAGGAAACCGACCGCGTGTGGGGAACCCGCCAGGGCGCCAAGGGTTACCTGGTCAAGCCGGTTAACGAAGATGACCTGATCAAAACAATCAACAGCCTGATTGCCTGATCCCTAACCGTGGAGTAAGCATGTCCGCCCAGGCCGCCCCTTTCGCCGTTCTGACGGATATCGCCCAGCGCAGCCGGTCATTAGCCGCCGGCCTTCCGGAACAACAGGAAGCCGTTGAACTCTGGAACGGCATCGGTTTTGTTCTGGCGGGTGAGCGCTATGTCGCACCCATGGGTGAAGTCACCGAAATCCTGCACGTCCCCCGGTTTACTCATATCCCGGGGGTTCGCTCGTTTTTGATGGGTGCTGCCAATGTTCGCGGCCGCCTTCTGCCCCTGGTTGATCTCGCTGGCTTCTTCGATGTTCCCCGATCCTCCCGCAGTATGCGCGAGCGTCGGGTTCTGGTCATTGAGGAAGGCGACGTATTCAGCGGCCTGGTGGTCGATTCCGTGCTGGGCATGCAGTACTTTGCAAAAGACAGTTTCAGGGCGACTCCCGAGGGAGTACCCGACAGCATTCGTCCGTTCGTAACCGGTGGTTATGAGCGCAACGAGGAGGTCTGGAAAGTGTTCTCTGCCGCCGATCTGGTGGAAGATGAGCGTTTTCTCGATGTCGCACAGTGGTAAGGGTGTGAGCACTGGCAGGAACATCACCCTGACCGTCTGAAACCCGTTACAAAAACTTGCCATTTCCAGAAAGAAAGAGGCCGGGAGCCAGAAAATGAAAAACAGAGCCGGAAGACTCAGCATGGGACAGGGGGGCAACAGACTGGTTGCCGGCCTGATCGCTGCGCTGATTGCACTCACCGTCCTGCTCGTTGTGGTCCTGTTCATTATTAACAGGGATAGCCAGAACGACCAGGAATACATCGCCAACACCGCCGAAATGCGGGTGCTCTCCCAGGAGATCGCGAAGAACGCCACCGAGGCCGCCGGCGGTACCGCCGAAGCCTTTGACCAGCTTCGTCGCTCCCGGGATGACTTCCAGCAGCTCTGGTCATTCGTCTCAGAAGGTAATCCGGCCACCGGCCTGCCTGCCAGTGAAATGGCCCAGCAGAGTGGCGTTCAGCAGAACTGGAACACGGTTCGGGACAACGCCGACAGCATCCTGTCTACCCGGGATGCGGTACTTGGCCTGCACGAAGTAGCCCGGACCCTGAACGAAACCATTCCCCAGTTGCAGGTGGAGTACGATGACATCGTACAGATCCTGCTGGACAACAACGCTCCGGCGGAGCAGATTGCCCTGGCCCAGCGCCAGTCGCTGCTGGCAGAGCGTATCGTGCGTTCTGTCAACAACGTACTGTCCGGTGACGAAGACGCGGTTATCGCCGCTGACCGTTTCGGCCGTGACGCCAGCCTGTTTGGCCGGGTACTGGACGGTCAGCTTAACGGCAACCCCGCCATGGGCATCTCCAGGGTAGCCGATGAAGACGCTATCTACGGCCTGGAGGCGGTAGACGAGCTGTTCGAATTCGTTTCCCAGAACGTTGATGCGATCCTTGAAGCCTCTCCCGACCTCTTCAAGGTTCGTACCGCTGCCAGTGACATCTTCCAGAACTCCGAGATCCTGCTGTCTGAGCTCTCCGTTCTGGCCGACGGTTTTGCCCGTCAGTCCAGCTCCCGCTTCATCAGCCCGACCCTGGCCTTCTTCCTGCTGGCAGCCATGGTGGCGATCGTGGTCATCATCGGTGTGGCTCTGTATCGCGATGCCCAGGCTCGACTGTCTGCGACTCAGGAGCAGAATGAACAGAACCAGAACGCGATCCTGCGACTGCTGGACGAACTCGCCGACCTGGCGGATGGTGACCTGACCACCGAGGCCACGGTAACCGAGGACTTCACCGGCGCCATCGCCGACTCCATCAACTACGCGATCGACCAGATGCGCGGGCTGGTACAGGCGATTCGGGGTACCGCTGTACGGGTTGCGTCAGCGGCCCAGGAAACCCAGGCCACGGCCATGCACCTTGCCGATGCTTCCGAGCACCAGGCCCAGGAAATTGCCGGCGCCTCTGCTGCGGTTAACGAGATGGCGGTGTCCATCGACCAGGTATCTTCCAACGCCGCCGAATCCTCAGCGGTTGCGGAGCGGTCGGTTGCGATCGCCAAGAAAGGCGCGGAAGTGGTACAGAACACCATCCGCGGCATGGACAACATCCGTGAGCAGATCCAGGAAACCTCCAAGCGGATCAAGCGACTGGGTGAATCTTCCCAGGAAATCGGCGACATCGTATCGCTGATCAACGACATCGCCGACCAGACCAACATCCTGTCTCTGAACGCCGCAATCCAGGCCTCCATGGCCGGTGACGCCGGCCGGGGCTTCGCGGTGGTTGCGGACGAAGTTCAGCGACTGGCGGAGCGTTCTTCTGCAGCAACCAAGCAGATCGAAGCGCTGGTTAAGACGATCCAGTCTGACACCAACGAAGCCGTTATCTCCATGGAACACACCACCGCCGAGGTGGTCCGTGGTGCCCGTCTGGCCCAGGACGCGGGTATCGCCCTCGAGGAAATCGAGAACGTATCCATGTCTCTGGCGGAACTGATCCAGAACATCTCCAACGCGGCCCGCCAGCAGTCGTCCTCTGCGGCGCACATTTCCAACACGATGAACGTCATCCAGGAAATCACCTCGCAGACTTCGTCCGGTACCAACGCAACCGCGAAGTCTATCGGTAACCTGGCCGAGATGGCGTCTGAACTGCGGTCCTCCGTTGCCGGCTTCACCCTGCCAGACGAAGAGCTTGCAGATCAGGAGCAAGAGGAAGACAACGACGTTCCGGTGGTCAGCTGATCACCGGCCCGGGGCGAATGACGGTTTATGGCTCAGATGCATAACCAACTGTCACCCGCCGAAGGCATTTGGGCACTGCGCCGACTCCCGGATATGGATGAGGCGCAGTTCAGCCAGTGGCAGACCCTGCTGGAGCATCGCACCGGCATCACCCTGACGGCCGAACGCCGTTCGTTCCTGGAAACCAATCTGGGTATACGAATGCGGGAAATCGGCTGCAGCAGCTATCAGGCCTATTACGAGAAAATCGTTAACGGCCCGGATGCCGTCAGGGAATGGGCAACACTGGTTGATCGTCTGACGGTTCAGGAAACCCGGTTTTTCCGGGACCCTGACGCCTTCCGGCTGGTTGCAGACTATGTTCTGACCCGCCCCCGGGAACAGTTCAGAAAACGTGCCCTGGAAGCCTGGAGTGTTGGCTGTTCAACCGGCGAAGAGCCCTACACCCTGGCGATGATCCTCAATGAATGCATGGGGCAGTTGGCACTGCAGCCCCTGTTTGGCGTCACTGGCTCTGACATCAGCCTGCCCGCCATCGAAAAGGCACGCCAGGGCCAGTTCAATGCCCGCAAATTGCTGGGCATGGACGAAGACATGAAAGCCCGGTATTTCCGTCCATCAGAACGGAATACCGTTGAGATTGTGAACAGCATCCGTGACCGAGTCTGTTTTACCAGGCTCAATGTCCTGGACCTGGACAAGGCACCGATGCACGGCATGAACATTATCTTCTGCCAGAACCTGCTGATTTACTTCCGCCGCTGGCGCCGGCGGGAAATTGTCAAACGGCTAGCAGAGCGTCTGGCACCGGGGGGGTTACTGGTGCTTGGCCAGGGTGAACTGACCGACTGGCAGCCACCGGGCCTGCAGAGGCTTCCCTCGGAACATGTGCTGGCGTGGATCAAACGTCAGTCCGACGAAGAATAACCGGAGTGGTTATGGGCAATCACCATGACAGTATCGCCCTCGACTGGGTTCGGGGCGAAATACAGGACACGCTGACCCAGGGCCAGCATGCACTTGAAGCGTACGTCGATAATCGTGACGATACCGCGCGCCTGCGCTTCTGCCTGAACTACCTCCATCAGGTACACGGTACCCTGCAGATGGTGGAACTCTACGGTGCAGCCTTGCTGACCGAAGAGATGGAAAAGCTGACCCAGGCCATCCTGAACGAAACCGTCACCAATGTTGACGAAGCCGTTGATGTCCTCATGCAGGCCATCCTGCAGCTGCCCCAGTACCTCGAACACCTCGGCAGCAGTCGTGACGATTTTCCGATGGTGTTGCTGCCGCTACTGAACGATCTCCGGGCCGCCCGGGGCGAAGCCCTGCTGTCAGACACCTCACTGTTCAAGCCGGATCTCAGCCCATCCCGGATCCGGGTAAGCAGCAAAGTCTCCGAACGACTGCATGACCCCAAGGTTCTCGGCCATCTGCGCAAGCTGCGGCAGATGTACCAGTTTGCCCTTGCCGGCGTGGTCCGGGAGGCCGACCTGGCCGCCCATTTCGATTACATGCAAAAGGTCATCCAGCGCCTGATCCGCCTGTGCCAGAAAACACCCCGCGGTGAACTCTGGAAAGCCGCCAGCGCCTTTGTCGAGACCCTTCGGGCCAACGTGAACCCGGTCAATACCGCCGTTAAATCCCTGTTACGGGAACTGGACGCCGAGATTCGACGGCTGACCGACGAGCACGCCGATATTCTGCAGCAACCAGTACCGGAAGCCCTGTTCAAGCACCTGCTGTATTACGTGGCACGTGCCCGTGACCTGGACAGCCCGCAGGTCAATGCACTCCGGGACGCCTATCAGCTAACCAGCGCGTTACCGTCCGAAGACGACGTGGACGCTGCCCGCACCCGCGTGTCCGGCCCGGGCCGTGATGCCATCCATTCTGTTGTCAGCGCCCTGAACGAGGAGCTGGCCCGCCTGAAAGATCAGCTCGATCTGTTCGTGCGCGCCGAACTGCGTCAGAACACCGAGCTTGACGAGCTGCTGCCGGGCCTTCGCCAGGTTGCCAATACCCTGGCCGTTCTGGGCCTCGGCATCCCCCGCAAGGTGGTAACCGAGCAGGTTGAACTGGTCGAAAAACTGTGTGGCCAGGCCGAGCCCGCCGACGATGGCACCCTGATGGACATCGCCGGGGCACTGCTCTATGTCGAAGCCAGCCTAGCCGGCCTGGACAGTGACCGGCGGACTGACGTTGAGTCGGGCAGCCAGGATGGCGAACGCCCCAATATGGGCAGTCTCGAGCTGGGTGACGCCAGTGAAGCCCTGCTCCGGGAGTCGCGCAACACCCTCGAGCAGGTCAAGTCGGCCATCGTCAACTTCATTGCCTCGCAATGGGATACCCGGGAAATCGACCATGTTCCCGGCCTGTTGCACAGCATTCGCGGCGGGCTGAGCCTGGTACCGCTGGATCGCGTGGCAGACATGCTGGCCTCGGCTGAGCGTTACGTTTCCGATGTCTTGCTGAGTAACAAGCAGGTACCTGACTGGAAACAGCTGGACACCCTGGCCGATGCCGTCACCAGTATCGAATACTATCTGGAGCGCCTGGCGGAAGGCATCAGCGACAACGATTCCATTCTGAGAGTGGCTGAAGACAGTCTGGCCGGGCTTGGCTTCCCGGTAGGCCAGGAGCCAACCTGGAACCTCGACCAGCAGGCGTCCGAATCCACCTCCGTGCCGACTGTGGAAGTTCAGGAGCCGGGCGACACCCCGGATGCGGCCAAGGCATCGGATGACGAGCTGGTCGATGACGAAATTCTGGGCATTTTCGTGGAGGAGGCCGAAGAGGTTCTCCAGACCATCCATGAATTCTACCCCCGCCTGCGCCAGAGCCACGACGATCGCGAGGCACTGACCGAAGTGCGCCGCGCCTTCCATACGCTTAAAGGCAGTGGCCGTCTGGTAGGTGCCTCCAGTATCGGCGAACTGGCCTGGTCGGTTGAGAACCTGCTGAACCGGGTGATCGATCAGACCATCAAGCCCAGTGACGACCTGTTTGCACTGGTCGATGAAGTGAACAGCCGCATTCCATCACTGATTAACGAATTCAGGGATGGCCACAGCAGCGGTGACGTTGCCGAACTGATCGAACGGGCCGAAGCCCTGGCCACCACTCGCCGGGCCGATGCCGAGGACGCCCCTGCACCAGCAGAGCAGCCCGAGACCAGCTCTGTTCCCGAATCTGCGCAACCGAATGAGTCTCTGTCGGAAGAGATTGCACAGCCGGCCGCCACCGACGCCAGTGACAGTGATGACCTGATCGACGATGAGATTCTGGAAATCTTCATCGAAGAAGCCGGGGAAGTGCTCGACACCATCCGCGAATACCTGCCGATGCTGTTGCGCCAGCACGACGACCGCACCGCCCTGGCGGAAGTGCGCCGCGCCTACCACACCCTGAAGGGCAGTGGCCGGATGGTGGGTGCCGAGGTAATCGGCGAACTGGCCTGGTCTGTGGAAAACATGCTCAACCGGGTCATCGACGGCAGCATTTTCATGAACGACGACGTGGCACAACTGGTTCAGGACGTGACCGACGCCGTCCCTGCCCTGGTGTCTGATTTCGAGCAACGTCGCCCCGCCAGCGTCGATACCTCGGTCATGCAGGCCCGGGCAACCGCCCTGGCCAACGGCGAGATTCCGGACGCCACCTCCATGCCCCCGGCGGAAGCCGAGATAGGTGATGAAGGCCAGACAGCCCAGGATACCGGTCTGGAACACGCCGAACCGGAATTCGATGCGGGCGCCGGTGAGCCAGATCAGGACGTCGATCCCGTTCTTCTCGAGATTTTCGAGAACGAAACCGAAACCCACCTGCAAACCCTCAAGGATTATCTGGCCGCAGCCGGTGACAAGACCTCGGCCGCCTACACCGATGACCTTTCCCGGGCCCTCCACACCCTCAAGGGCAGCGCCCATACTGCCGGTATCGGCCCGATTGCCGAGGTTATTACGCCGCTTGAACGCTTTGTTAAAGAGTCCAGGGCCCAGAACAAGCGTGCGGACCGGGACGTTCTGGAACTGATCGAACAGGCCAGCCGCTACCTGACCGAAGGCCTGGCCCAACTCAGAAGCAACCCGCAAGGGTCGCTCGAGGGCACCGATGAATACCTGGCAAGACTGCAACAGATCAGCCAGCAAACCCTGCTTTCACATGCCATGTCTGACGACGAGCAGCAGTCTGAGCAGGCGCCGACGCAACTGGTTCAGCTGTTCCTCGGTGAAGGTCTGGACATTGTTCTGGACGCAGAATCGATCCTCGACGACTGGGCACAGCACCCGGAGCGCACCGACTCACTGGCCACCTTGCGTGAGGAACTGGAACAACTGACCCGGGGAGCCTCGGATGCCGGTCTGACAGATGTAGCCAACCTGGCCGCTGCCCTGACTCGCACCTACACCGCGGTCGCAGAAAATCAGCTGACACCGGGCGACGACTTCTTCGCCACCGTTCGCCCAGCCCAGGAACAACTGATCAACCTGATGGATCAAGTGGCTGCCGGTCTCGCCACCGAACCCAGCGACGGTTTGATCGAAGAGCTCGACGAACTGGCCAGCGCATCATCGCAAGCCAGTGAGGAACCGAGCGAGTTCGACCAGCAGTTCACCGAGGATCTGGAAGAAATCGACCTCAGCCTCGAACTGGAAGAACTGGACCAGGGTGCGCCCGAACCCGCCGAGAGCGAGCAGCCACCGCTGCCGGAACTGTCCTCGGATGACAGCGATATTGACGAGGAACTGGCGGAAATCTTCCTCGAGGAAGCCCGCGACCTGATCAACAGCACCGCCGATGCCCTGCAGAGCTGGAGCGAAGATACCGGCAACCTGGACATCCTGCGCCTGCTGCAGCGTGACCTGCATACCCTTAAGGGCGGTGCACGGCTTGCCGACATCCCCTCGGTGGGCGACCTGTCCCATGAACTTGAAAACCTGTTCGAGGGACTGACCGAGCAGAAGTTTGCCGTCACCGACACCCTGTCTGATCTGCTGTTCCGCTGCCATGACCGTCTGGCAGGCATGGTAGAGGCCCTGGAAACCCAGGAGCCACCAAGGCCGGCACCGGATCTGATTGCCGAGATCCACGCCTACATCGATACCGCACGGGGCTCACGGCCGGTCACCGACGTCAGCCTCTCTGACACCGTAGACGTGTCCGAAGACCAGGAGCTGCCGCTGCCCGAGGCTGACGAGGCACCAGAAGAGACCACTGCGGAAGACGAATTACAGGCCACAGACCTTTCACACCTTGATCCTGAATTGGTAGGCATTTTCCTCGAGGAAGCCTATGACCTGATCAACTCCACCGGCAGCTCGTTACATGCCTGGAGCGAAGATCCATCGGATCGCGAGGTCGCAGCTGTCCTGCAGCGGGAAGTACACACCCTCAAGGGTGGCGCCCGCATGGCCGGTGTCGACGCCATCGGCGACCTGACTCACGTGCTGGAAGATCTTTTCGAGAAAGTGGCGGAAGGCCAGCTCGACGCCAGCGGCGAAATGACTGACCTGCTGTTTGCCTGCCACGACCGTCTGGCTCAGATGGTTGAACAGGTCGCCACCCAGAAGCCCTGCCCGCCGGCCGATGAATTGGTTCAGCAGGTGGAAGCGATTCTGCGGGGCGAGACCCCGGCGCCAGTGCAAACCTTGCCTGCCGCAGAGGTGGAGGAGGCGGAAGAGCCAGGCGCCGAGGATCAGAGCCCGGAGACCATCGCCGAGCCCGGCACTGATGTCCATGAAGAACCTACCGGGACTCTGGCAGCTGCCTCCGATGACGACCTGATTGGCATCTTCCTGGACGAAGGCCTGGAGATCCATGAAGCCATCACCGAATGCCTCGACCAGTGGCGTGAAGAACCGGACGAACTGGCCGGCATCACCCGATTGCAGCAGGAACTGCATACCCTTAAGGGTGGCGCCCGCCTGTCCGATGTCGACCCGATTGCCGACCTTGCCGAGGCCTGGTCGGACGCGCTGGATACTCTGGTCTCCGGCGGTAACGATCAGCAAGGTCTGCTGACGCTCAGCGACCGGGCCCTGGCTAGCCTCAAGTCCATGCTGGATACCATTGAAGCAGGCCAGAAACCTAAGTCTGACAGCGACCTGATTGCCGACTTCCAGGCCACCGGCCAGGTGTCCGACGACCTGGCGGAGGCCCCGGAGGCATCCGCCGAGGCCGACTCGGATGTGGTCGATCCAGAAGTGCTGGAGATCTTCCTGGAGGAAGCCGGCGAGATCATGGACCAGCTCGAGCAGCTGCTGGATGACTGGCGCAAAGAGCCAGCCAACCATCATTTCAACCAGGAGGCCCAACGGGCCCTGCACACCCTCAAGGGTGGCGCACGGTTGTCGCAACTTAGCGAACTGGGTGACAAAGCCCACGCTTTTGAAACCCGCTTGATTGATTTGGGTGGAAACGCTCCGGACGACAGCCAGTGGCAGGCGATTACCGAAGACCACGACGCTATTATTGGTTTGGTGTCGGCTATCCGCACTCGCTTTGAGTCGGGTGCACCGGTTATTGCACCGTCACAGGCGCAGCCTGATGCAACGCAGCCTGAGCCGACATCTGAGCGGCCAGCCGAGGTACCGGCCCCGCAACCACAAACGCCGGCCAAACCGGCCCAGGAGCAGCCCAAGCCAGAAAAAGCACCGGCCAAGATCCGCAACAAGGCGGCTGAAGCCCAGCGAGCGGCCCAGGAAACCATACGGGTTTCTGCGCCATTGCTGGACGAACTGGTTAACCTGGCCGGTGAGACCAGTATTACCCGGGGCCGCCTGGAGCAGCAAACCAGCGATTTCAGCCACACCCTGGACGAAATGGCCGCCACTATCGAACGTTTGCGAGAACAGCTGCGCCGGATGGATATCGAGACAGAGGCCCAGATTCTGTTCCGGGCGGAACAGGAACACGGCCCAGACTACGGCGACGACTTCGATCCGCTCGAGATGGACCGTTACTCATCCATCCAACAGCTGTCCCGGGCACTGTCCGAGTCATCCTCTGACCTTGCCGACCTGAGGGAAACCCTGGCCGACCGGGTACGGGATACCGAAACTCTGCTGGTACAGCAGTCCCGGATCAACACGGAACTCCAGGAGGGTCTGATGAAGACCCGGATGATTCCGTTCGCCTCGATGGTGCCACGCCTGCGCCGTATCGTGCGCCAGATCAGCGGCGAGCTGGGCAAGAAAGTGGACTTTGACGTTCGTAACGCCGAAGGCGAAATGGACCGCAATATTCTGGAGCGCATGATCGCGCCCCTGGAGCATATGCTGCGTAACGCCCTGGACCACGGCATCGAGACCCCGGAAGAGCGCAAGAAAGCCGGCAAGCCTGCCACCGGTGAAGTGACGTTGTCACTGACCCGGGAAGGCGGCGATGTGGTTCTTAGGATGATCGATGACGGCAAGGGCATCCCGGCCGATGTGATCCGCGATAAAGCCGTTCGGCAGGGATTGATGCGGGCAGATGAAGACCTGTCAGAGCGGGAAATCCTGCAGTTTATCCTGCAGCCCGGCTTCTCCACCGCCCAACAAGTTACCCAGATCTCTGGCCGTGGTGTGGGTATGGATGTGGTCGGCAGCGAGATCAAGCAACTGGGCGGCAGCCTGGATATTGACTCGGCCCTGGGCCGCGGCACCACCTTTACCGTGCGCCTGCCGTTTACCGTGTCGGTGAACCGCGCCCTGATGGTGGCTACCGGCGAAGACTTCTATGCCATCCCGCTCAACACCATTGAAGGTATCGTGCGGGTCAGCACCTACGAGCTGGAAGAGTATTACAAGCCGGATGCCCCCATGTACGAATACGCCGGCCAGCAATACCGCCTGCAGTATCTGGGCAGCCTGCTGAACAGTGACCATCATCCGAAACTGCAGGGTCAGGCATTGCCATTACCGGTAATTCTGGTGCGAGGTGCCGAACAGCCCATGGCCTTGCAGGTGGACCACCTGATGGGCAGCCGGGAAATCGTTGTTAAATCCCTGGGCCCGCAGTTCAGTACGGTGCGCGGTGTGTCCGGTGCCACCATTCTGGGTGACGGTAACGTGGTGGTGATTCTTGACCTGCCAGCGATGATTCGTTCCGACATTCTGTCCGAACGGCAACGCCTGGCGAACCTCGAAAAAGCCCGGGAAACCAGCCGCTACGAAGAGAAAATCACCACCGTTATGGTGGTGGACGACTCGGTAACCGTGCGCAAGGTTACCTCTCGATTGCTGGAACGAAACGGCATGGAAGTCATCACCGCGAAGGACGGCCTGGATGCGGTGGCCCAGCTTCAGGATCATCGCCCGGACATCATTCTGCTGGACATCGAAATGCCCCGGATGGACGGTTTCGAGGTGGCCAGTTTCGTGCGCCACGACGACAACCTGAAGGAAACACCGATCTGCATGATCACCTCCCGAACCGGAGAGAAACACCGCGAACGGGCACTGTCGATCGGGGTCAACGAGTATCTGGGCAAACCGTTCCAGGAAGCCGAGCTGCTTGACACCATCAAGCGGTTGACCGGGAATCAGTGATGGCCGGCCAATCTGGCCGGCCCGGGGTCGGGATTGTTTCCGATGTGGTCCTGCAACGCCACCGGTTGCAGGCCGCCACCGGTAAATTCGGCCTGGAAGTGTCATTTTCCGGCGATCCGTCCCGACTGATGGACTATCCGGAATTCCCGGATGCATGCCTGTGGCTGGTCACCCTGGAAGACGAGGCTGACCATCCAGCGCTGTTTGATCATTTGCTGGAAAATACCGACGCCCCGGTACTTTTCGGGGTTGATCAGGCGCCCAAACCCGGCAGTACAGACTATTTCCGTTGGGAACGACGGCTTGTGGACAAGCTGGAGCAGCAGCTTGGCCACCTGGAGGCCCTGGACACCGCCAGCGATCTGGAAGAATTGGTGGAGACCACACCGGCGCTTCATTCGGCACCGGAACTGCCTCGCTGGATTGCCCCGGCAGCGCCAGGCTCATTGGCAGAGGACGTCTGGGTGCTGGGCGCTTCCCTGGGCGGACCCGCTGCCGTCAAAACGTTTCTGGACAATCTGCCACCGGGATTGCCGGTGGGCTTTGTGTACGCGCAGCATATTGATGGCAACTTCACCGAGGTACTGACCCGGGTTCTTGGCCGACATGCCCACTACCAGCTCAAACGAGCGGAAGAAGGCTACCGGGTACGAAACGGTGATGTGGTGCTGATGCCGGTTGAGCGGGAATGGACGTTCGACACCCAGGGCCAACTGACAGAACGCAACACTCCCTGGCCTGGCCCCTATGGCCCGTCCATCGACCAGGTCTTGCTTAACGTTGCCGATTACTACGGCAAGCGTTGCCATGCCATCCTGTTTTCCGGCATGGGCAATGATGGCGCCATCGCAGCGCCCATGCTCAAAGCCTACGGCAGCCGCATCTGGGTGCAGGAAAGCAAGAGTTGCGGCAACAGTTCGATGCCGGATTCGGTCGCCGCTACCGGCTGCAGCAGCTTCTGCGGCACACCGGAGCAACTGGCGAAGGAACTGGTGAAAACCATTGAGAACAACTGTCTGCTCAAAAGCCGGCAGAAACGGGATTCCGCCTGAGGTAACACGTCATGAAAGAGAACAGCCAATCCCTCTCCTGTGTCATGATTCCGGTCAGTGACCGGCAACTATTGCTACCCAACGTGTCGATCGCGGAAGTGGTGGATTTTAACAGCACCGACGCCGGCGCCAGTACCCCGGAATGGCTGGTAGGCTTTCTGGACTGGCGTGGCCTTACCCTGCCGGTCATATCCTATGACGCGGCCAACGGCGGGATCCTGACCGTACCCGGAGACAACCGGGGCAGAATCATTGTGCTCAACACCATCGGTGATGGCCATCAGCAGGCCCCGTTCATGGCGTTGGTCACCCAGGGCATTCCCAGCCAGGCCCGACTGGTGGAAGAGCAGATCCGGAAACTGGACGGCGAAGCCGGACCGGCCGACCTCATGCAGGTGGAAGTCGACGGCGAAGCCGCCTGGATTCCCAACCTCGAGTACCTGGAGTCACTGGCGCTAACCGCCAGACACTGATGACCACCTGGTCACAGCCGTAGCAGTACAGCCTGCAAATGTTATAATGTTGCAAACTTTGCAGGATCCAGACTATGCCCGAACGCGCGCTTCCTTATCGCCCGCACAACCACGAGGCCTGTGTCAGCCAGGCCCTGGCGGATGCCCGGGCCATTTGCCGACAACAGAATGCCCGCCTCACCCCCATCCGTGAACGGGTTCTGGAATTGATCTGGCAATCTCACAAGCCCCTCGGGGCCTACGACATTCTCGCCATGCTGGGCACCGAGGGCCATAACGCCGCCCCACCCACCGTCTACCGGGCCCTGGATTTCCTGTTGCAATACGGTCTGGTGCACCGGATTGCCTCCCTGAACGCATTTACCGGCTGCACCCATGCCGGTGAACACCACCGGGGCACTTTCCTGATCTGCCGAGAATGCGGAAACGTACTTGAGCTGGACGCACCGGACGTCACTCGCGCGGTAGAAGCCGCAGCGGCTGACGTAGCCTTCCGGCCCGAAGAAATCACCATGGAAGTAGCCGGTCGTTGCCCCCGGTGCCAGGGAGAACCCGGCCATGCCTGATGCCCTGGTGCGCCTGCATCAGCTGACCGTACAGTTCGACGACCGCCCGGTGGTGGACCGTGTTGAGATGGCGGTTCGCAGGGGCGACATCATCACCATTATCGGTCCCAATGGTGCCGGGAAGACCACCCTGATCAAAGCTGTTCTGGGTATCCAGAAGCCCAGCTCTGGCAAGGTCTCGCTGGCCAACAGCCTGGTCATTGGCTATGTGCCCCAGCACCTGTCACTGGAAGCGACCCTGCCCCTGAGCGTACGCCGGTTCATGCTGTTGAGCGGCCGCTCCGGCGCAGAATGCGAAGCCGCGCTGGAGCGCACCGGTGTCCGGCACCTGCTGGATGCCTCGGTGCATCACCTGTCAGGCGGCGAAAAACAGCGTTTGTTGCTGGCTCGGGCACTGGCACGGCGACCGGACCTTCTGGTGCTGGACGAACCCGCCCAGGGTGTGGATATCAACGGCCAGGCGGCCCTGTATGACCTGATCCGCCAACTCCGTGATGAGCTGAATTGCGGTGTGATCATGATTTCCCACGACTTGCACCTGGTCATGGCCGCCACCGACAAGGTCATATGCCTGAACCAGCACGTGTGTTGCAGCGGTTACCCGGCCGACATTTCTCACGACCCCGCGTTCATCGAGACCTTTGGCCACCAGGTGGCAGAATCTCTCGCAGTCTATCATCACAATCACAACCACCGTCATAACCTGCACGGTGACATTGTGACCAGCACAGACGTTCAGGGAGCCTGTGACCATGAGCATCATTGATTCTGTGCTCGGGGATTTTTTCTGGCGGGCACTGCTGGGTGGACTGGGTGTTGCACTGGTGGCTGGCCCCCTGGGCTGCTTCGTGGTCTGGCGGCGAATGGCGTATTTTGGCGACACCCTTGCCCATTCCGCGTTACTCGGCATCGCCCTGAGTTTCCTGATCAGTGTTCCACTGAACCTGGGCGTGATCATTACCTGCGTCACCATTGCTGTCGCTCTGGTCTTGCTCTCGCGCACCCGGGCCTTGGCCACCGACACCTTGCTGGGCATTCTCGCCCACAGTGCACTGGCCATCGGTCTGGTTACCCTGAGTTTCATGCCGGATGTGCGGGTTGACCTGACTGGCCTTCTGTTCGGTGACCTGCTGGCCATGAGCCGCCAGGACCTGTTGTGGATTTACGGCGGCGCGGCTTTCGTGTTGACCCTGCTGGCAATACTCTGGCGCGGATTGCTGATGAGCACCATTCATGAAGAGTTGGCCCGGGTGGAGGGAATACCCGTGGAGCGTTTGCGGTTGGCGCTGATGCTGATGTTCTCCCTTGTGATTGCCGTGGCGATGAAGATTGTCGGGGTCCTGCTGATTACCGCCCTGTTAATCATTCCTGCGGCCACCGCCAGACGCTTGGCCAGAAATCCGGAACACATGATGGCACTGGCGGTGGTGTTCGGCTTTATCGCCGTGACCGGCGGCCTGACGCTGTCCTGGCACCTCGATTCTCCAGCCGGGCCGTCGGTGGTGGTGACAGCCTTCCTGGCTTTTTTGCTGGTGTACGGTACCGCCCGGAGCGCCAGCCGATAAACGCTTCTGTCTTTCGAAAGCACCGGAGCTGGTCTAGAGTAATCTGGACACACTTTCGGTAACAGCTCCAGAGGCCTTCAGCATGGACAGCGACCTCTCTGACATCCCTGATCCAGGCCCACGCCGGCCAGGCCTCTGGCCCGGGCTCTGGGGCCCGGCCGTTATTCTGGTCTGCGGCGTTCTTCTGAGCCTCCTGACGGCCCGCCTTGCCTCAGACATGGCTCATCAGCTCGCCCACCAGCATTATCAGGCTCTGCACCAATCCCTGGTCAGCCAGGTTGTCATCCATCTTGCCCGGCTATCGCAGGAAGACGAACAGCTTCAAGAGCTCCGGGATACCCTGGCAATCGGACTTCATGACGGCATCAGTCTCAGAATCGATACTCTGGAGCGCCACACCAAAAAACCACTGATACAGCTGGGCAGCGCCCGACATCCGTCGGGTAATGACGCCCTGAGAACCGAATTGCAGACCAACGGCCGGCACTGGATGGTGACCACCTTGCCGGATACCCGGTTGCTGGCGTCGCCGGCCCGGCGTGTGGGGTGGCTCGTTGGCGCCAGTGGCGGGCTGATTAGCGCCGTGGCAACGCTGCTCGCCCTCGCCCTCTGCCGGCAGGCTGCCCGGAAAGACGACAACGGCCATCGGTTGGCCAGGCTGAACAGGATCGCTGACCAACGGATCACCAACTTGCAGGTCGAGAAGAACGTGCTGCGCCAGGCACTGAATGACAGCGAATCCCGCAGTCGGGACCTGGTCGCGCTGTCGGGAGCCATTGTCAGCGAACTGGATGAACAGGGGCAGATAGGATTCGTATCGGCACAGGTAGCGGATGTGCTGGGACTGGCGCCGTCAGACCTTGTCAACCGGCCGTTCAGCGAACTGGTCGCCGAGCCCGACCGTGAACGCTTCGACCAGTGCCTGGCCGCAGCCCGGCAAGAGGCCACCCTGGCCAGGGTAGATGTGAATCTGTTGCACCGCAGCGCCGAGCGGACGGTCCCGGCGGTGGTGCGGGTGATGGTATTGAAGGACCCGATCCACGGAGTCACAGGCTTCAGACTGAGCGCACTCAAGATTGCCAATGGCTACAATGGCTGAACCTGATCCAGCAGGCGCCCGCTCTCCACAAGTTCGAGGAACTCGTCCCCCAGCCGGTCACTCTCGGCAATGGATGCGCGCCAGGATCGTTCACGGCCTGAGTCGTCGCCAAGGTACTTCTCGAAGTCTTTCCGGTCTGGCAGTTTGCGGTCCGGCAGGCTGTCCAGATACGCCCGGGACGGGGAGACCAGCAGCACATCCTGTAATCGGGTGGCATCGCCCCGGCGCCACGGCAAGGTCTTGTCAAACCAACCCGGCACTACCTTATCGGTAAAGTGCGGGTACAGGATGATGCCCGGTTGCTCGTAGGGCAGATCCAGGTGGTAGTCCAGCAGCCCGCCATCCCGGTAGACGCCATCCGGGGCTCCGGGAATATTCCGAACACCGGACATAACCAGCGGAATCGAAGCGGAGGCCAGTAGCGCAGGCAGCAGATTGTCCGCAGACAGCGCCACTTCATGGCTGGGAAAATCCACCAGTTTGGACACCGGCGTCCTGATGCGGGCATCGTGCACGATACCCCGCTCCATGAATCGGCCAAGGTGGCGACGACTGACCATATTGGCGCTGATTGCACTCATCAGGCCCAGACCCAGGCGGCCCCTGGCGTCGTGTTCCAGCAAGCCCAGGCTGCGCACAACCACCACATTCAAACGGTACCAGGGGTGATTGAGGATATACTCCTCCCGCCCACCCAAAAGTTCTTCCAGAAACAGAACACTCTTGCGGGACACCTCGGCGGCACTTACCCCCTTGGCAAAACGCTGGCTGGTATAGAGTTCAGCCAGCCTGGCCAGTTGGCCTTTCGGATCGTTGGATGAGGCAATCGCCGCGAACCGCCAGCTGCCGATGGACGAGCCGATCAGCACCCGCTCTTGCGGTGCCCGGGGCAACCAGTCACCGAAGATGGCCTTGTCCAGGCCGCTGATTCCCAGGGCTTTCGGGCCACCGGCGGCGCCGGGTATCACGTGGACGTCCGCCGGTGTTAACGGCTTGTCCCTCAGGCGCTGAAGGGCCCGTCGCCCAGCCCGGATGGTCAGCGCCGGTGTTCGGATCTGGATTGCGGTCATCACGTGTTCCTGCTTACGGTTCTGGTCAAAGTCCCGGGAGTTTATCGAAACCTGCAGTGGCCAGCCAATAACTCCGTGCTAGACTTGAGCCATCAGTGTTTCAGGGAAGTATGCCAGCCATGAGCTGCAGGAGTAGGCTGTGAACCTTTTTGCCTCGCCGGATACCATGGCGACCAATCCAACCCTTGCAGTATTGGGTTTCAAACGTCAGCTGGTGTACCACCTGCATATCTGGGCCTTTATCGCCGTGGCACCTCTGGTGATGGTGCAATGGCAACACGGTAACTTTCTGCTGTCTGCCCTTTTGATTCTGTTCTGTGTCAACGCAGCCCTGGTAATCCTGTTCCTGCGGTTGCGCAGTGTCTATTTCCTGAAAGGGCGCCTGTTTCCGATTCTGGCCGTGGTCTGCGCGGCCTACTCGACATCCATTAACGGTCACGCCGGTCTTTACTGGGCCTATCCAGCGGCTATCGCACTGTTTTTCCTGTTACCGCTGAAAGAAGCCATTGTCTGCAACATCATTTTTGTCAGCGTCATGGCCGTGGTGTCATTCCTTCAGTTTCCCGAAGCCGATTTCTGGCGGATCACCTTCTCCCTGGGGCTGAGTTGCCTGTTTGCCATGATCTTCGCCTGGCTGGTGGGCCGGCTCCAACAGGAGCTGACCCGGCTGGCCACGACTGACCCGCTCACCGGCTGCCTGAACCGGTCTCAGCTGGCCGACATTCTGAACAGCCAGATTCAGCTGCGGGAGCGCTATGAGAGGGTGTCCAGCCTGGTGCTGATTGATCTGGATTATTTCAAGACCATCAATGACCGCTGGGGGCACCTGGCCGGCGACCGGGTGCTTAAGGAAATGACCATCCGGCTGCGGAAGCGACTGCGGGAAAGTGATCAGCTGTTCCGTATTGGCGGCGAAGAGTTCATGGTGGTGTTGCCGGAAACCCGCCAGAAAGATGCCGACACCCTCGCCCATCAGTTACTGACCAGCATCAGTGCCAGGCCGTTCCTGGATGACATAAAGCTGACCGCCAGTGCCAGCGTGGCGGAAGTGTGCCGCGGCGAGACCTGGTCAGTTTGGCTGAACCGTGCAGATCAGGCGCTGTACGACGCCAAGGCAAAGGGCCGCAATCAGGTGGTCAATGCGGCTCGGCCATCCAATGAACCAGCGCACACCGCGGGGCCATCAACTCCGGCCAGTGATACCAGCGCGGCGATTTGAACAAGATCAGGACTCAAGCCCGGCGCGGAAATCCCGGTAAGCACTGAATACATCCCAGGGCGATTCGAAGTGCGGGTAGTGGCCGATGTTCCGGAGGCTGATGACGTCCGGGTTCCGGATCAATTCCCGGTAGCGCCGTGCCGTGGCCGCGCCCGAGACCGGATCCGCAGCGCCGGAGATCAGGCGCATCGGCTGTTGGGCATTCTGCAAGGCCCCCACCCAGCGATTACGATGGCAACGGCGTTCCTCCATAAACTGGATCAGTTCATGCAGGATCCCACGGCCATTGTTGTAAGTGAGAAGATGCCAGAAGTCCTCCAGATCCTGCTGGGCAGGAGGATTCCGGTCACCAAACAACCGGCGGAAATTCCGTTCGAAACTACCCCGGGTAAGCCCCCGGCTGATCAGTCCACCAAGGGGACTCTTCAGAACTTTCTGGATAAACAGCGGGCTGTGCACCTCGGGAAACAGGCCACCGTTCAGCAAACACACACTGGTGATGTCGAAAGACAAAGACCCTTCCTGGTCCCTGGCCAACAGCTCCTGGGCAACCGAAGAGCCGTAGTCGTGGGCGAACAAGTGCACCGAATCCAACCCCAGACCTTCGATCCAGCCCTGGATCAGATCCGCCTGGTCCTCAATGCTGTAAACATAGTTGCGGGGCTTGTCAGAAAACCCGAAGCCGAGCATATCGACAGCCAGCAGTTGGTGGCCGGACGCCAGCATCGGCCATAACCGGCTCCAGTCCCAGCTGGCGGTCGGAAAACCGTGCAGAAGCACCAGCGGCGAGCCTTTGCCGGCCATGCGACTGAAGATGGCGTGGCCATCGTAGCTGAACCATTTACCGGCCTGCTGCCAGGCCTCGAGGGTATAGGTATCCTGGCGGCTGTCTGCCCTGATTTGTGAACCGGGTATTACCTGCTCCATTTGTTCGTCCCGACATACCTGCGGAACCTCCACTTTAGTCCAAAGCCGTACAGGCTGCCATATCACTAAACGCTGCCCGTGAACTGGTCCATAATGGGCAAACCGGCGTAAACCGTGGAGATGGCCTGAAAATTCCCTTAAGCTTGCGCCCTTTATCAGACACAAACCGGAAACGATTATGACCTTACCTCTGGACGACCTTGCTGGTCACTACCGCGCCATCATTGAAGGCCTCGGCGAAAATGCCGACCGCGAAGGTCTTCAGGACACTCCGATGCGGGCCGCCAAGGCCATGCAGTTCCTGACCCGGGGTTACCAGCAGGATCTTGCCGACCTGATCAATAATGCTGTGTTTGAATCCGCCATGGATGAAATGGTGGTGGTCCAGGACATCGAGCTGTACAGCATGTGTGAACATCACATGCTGCCCTTCATCGGAAAATGCCACATCGCCTATCTGCCCCAGGGCAGGGTACTGGGCCTGTCCAAGTTTGCTCGCATTGTGGACATGTATGCTCGCCGCCTGCAGATTCAGGAGAACCTGACCCGCCAGATCGCGGAAGCGGTGGAAAGCGTTACCAATGCCAAAGGTGTCGCCGTGGTTATCGAGGCCCAGCACATGTGCATGATGATGCGGGGCGTGGAGAAACAGAACTCCCGGATGAAAACCTCGATGATGCTGGGACAGTTCCGGAAATCACAGGCCACACGTACCGAATTTCTTACCCTGATTGGCAACAATCGCTGAACCAGACGCCGAAAACGGAGGCATCATGACAACCATGACTGGTGATCACCTGGCCCGTGTCAGGATCAAGAACCTTCTGCTGCGTGCCTACATTGGCATCAAGGAAGAAGAGATCAACAACCAGCAGGATGTGGTGATCAACGTCACCCTTCGCTACGATGCCTCCGCCGCCATTGACCAGAACGAAATCTCCGCTGCCCTGAATTACCGCACCATCACCAAGCAAATCATCGGGCATGTGGACGGCAACAGTTTTGCTCTACTGGAACGGCTGACCCACGAAGTTCTCGAAATTGTGATGGAACATCAGGCCGTGCAGTGGGCACAGGTAGAAATCGACAAGCCGCACGCGTTACGCTATGCGGAATCGGTCTCTGTCTGTCTTGAGGCCCACCGTTAATTCTTCGAGGTCTGCCCCGATGCCTAGCAATGCCCCTGACCAGATCCGGGATATTCTCGAATCTGTGCGTACCATTGCGTTGGTTGGTGCCAGCGAGAAAACCAACCGCCCCTCCCACGAAGTGATGGAATACCTGCAGCGCCAGGGCTACCGTGTGATCCCGGTAAATCCGCGCCTGGCCGGCCAGCAAGTGCTCGGTGAGACAGTGTATGCTGACCTGGCATCACTCCCGGAACCCGTAGACATGGCTGAGCTGTTCCTGGCCCCGGAACGGACCGATGCTGTGATCGACCAGGCTATTGAAGAGAAGATTCCGGTACTCTGGCTGCAGATCGGCGTGATTAACGAGCCCGGTGCCGCCCGCGCCGAAGCCGCCGGGCTGAAGGTGGTCATGGACCACTGCCCGAAACAGGAGATCCCGAAGCTCGGTATTGGGCCCATCGTTGAACAGGCCTGACTCCGTGTACCTGCAACCATCACTGCTCCAACCCGCTTCCGGAGTACCAGACCCAATGGGGCATGGCCAAACAGGATAACTATGGCTCATAATCAAGCGCGATTGGCCGTTAAACCTGTTCAGCCTGTCTTTTAACGATCTGGAGTACACTGTGGCAAAACCCGAAACCGGTACCAGCCTTGTTGTCCGATGGCTTATGAGCCCGGTGTTTGTACTGGTCATTTTTCTGGTTTTTCTTGCCATTGCCGCAGGCCTCCGGGAAGGGCTTATCCAGCAGGATAACCGTCAGATCGAAGCCAACCTCCGTAATGAAGCCAGGGCGCTGACGGATAACCTGGAGCGGGAATTCCTGGTGCACGTTCAGGCCATCGGGCGCATGGCCTATCGACTGTATACCCAGCCCGACACCCCGGAATCGCAATGGCGTGTGGACGCACGCAACTACCTGGAAGATTTTGGTGTTTACCAGGCCATCGAGTGGATTGATTCCAACTACATCATCCGATGGCTGGAACCGCTGGCTGGCAATCAGGACGTGGTGGGTTATAACGTGGCGTTCAACGACCAGCGCCGCGAAGCACTGGATAAAGCAGCAGCCACCGGTGATTATGATCTGTCCGGTATCATCGATCTTCGCCAGGGCGGCAAGGGCATGGTGATTTATTACCCCGTGGGCGCCGGAGACACCAATAACGGCTACATGGCCGGTGTGTTCAGGATGGAAGTTCTGGCCGAGCAGTTACTGACCAGCCGGGTACTGGAACACTTTCAGATTGAAATCCGGGACTCAGGAGAGCCTGCCTACGTTCTCAACTCAGACACCGAGATTGCCAGGAACTTCAGCTTCACTGTGCCCGTGCAGTTCCCCACTCTGGATTGGACCCTGACGTTACGCCCCAATCAATCTTGGGTCGACAGCCAACGCAGTTCCTGGCCGATGCTTACTTTCGCAAGCCTGGTCTTTATGGGCCTGCTTACCAGCCTGACCACTTTGCTTGTCCAGTTGATCCTCAAGCGTAACCAGGCGCTTTTGAAAACCCGCCGGGAGCTGGAGCGGGAGATTGATCAGCGTATCGCCATGCAGGTGGACCTGGAGCGACTGGAATCCACCGATACCCTCACTGGCCTGGCCAATCGCCGGTTCTTCATGGAAGACCTCGCTCACACCCTGAACATCGCCGACCGGCAAATGCGCCAGGTGGGGCTGGTCATGATTGACCTGGACCGGTTCCAGATGCTCAACGATTCCCTCGGCCATCAGTTTGGCGACGAATTGTTGATCAAGGTCTCTGAGCGGCTGAACAGCCTGAGTAATGAGCGGATTCTTGTGGCCTACTCAGGCGGCGACGAGTTCATGATCTGCCAGCAACACGTCGACGACATTGATGATGTGATTCACCTGCTTGGCCAGATCAAGCAGTGCTTTGCCGAACCGTTCGAGGTTCAGGGCGATGCCCACAGCGTTACCGCCACCATGGGTGTCGCCGTGTATCCCCAGAGCGGACTGGACGCCGACACCCTGCTCCGGAATGCCGATATTGCCCTTTACCGTGCCAAGGAGCAGGGCCGCAATACTTACCAGTTCTACACCGAAGGCATGCAGGACCGTGAGGTGATGCGCCTGGAGCTGGACAAGGATCTGAGCCAGGCCCTGGCCAACGACGAGTTTGTGCTGTTTTATCAACCCCAGCTGAACCTGCAAACCGGTGAGATCAACAGTGTGGAAGCCCTGATCCGCTGGCAGCACCCCCGCCGGGGGCTTTTGGCACCCATCGAGTTCATCCCCCTGGCGGAAGAGAGCGGTCGGATTACCGAGATCGGCCGATGGGTGGTGCTTGCCGCCTGTCGCCAGCTCGCCAATTGGCGCGGCACGGCTTGCGAGCAACTCAGGATCGCGGTGAATCTTTCGGGCCGGGAGCTGGATGACGAATCATTGGTGGAACATGTACGGGATGCCCTGCTATCGGAAGAAGTGGACCCGAGCATGCTGGAAGTGGAGCTGACGGAAGAGATCTTCATCCAGAACATTGAACACAACCTGAATCAGTTGTCGCGTCTGCATCAGCTGGGGGTTCACCTGGCCATTGATGATTTCGGCGTGGGCTATTCGTCTCTCGGCTATTTGCGGGATTTCCCGGTAGATCTGCTGAAAATTGACCGGTCGTTTATCACCGATGTGACCGAGCGCCATGACGACGCGGTCATCACTCGGGCCGTGATCAATCTTGCCCACAACCTCGGCATTCAGGTGGTGGCCGAGGGCGTGGAAACCGAGGAGCAACTGAATTTCCTGAAAGCGCACCGTTGCAATCTGGCCCAGGGTTATCTGATCAGCCGGCCGATTCCAGCGGAAGACCTGGAGACAGCGTTGGCGGAAGGCATCCTGTTTACCGGTCAATCGATCAATTCGGGTTTGTAATGGCGGTTTCTGATCCCCAAACTTCTCTGTAACTTTTTCTTTGAGTGATGTTTATGTCTGCCAGATATCTGACTCCGGAGCAGGATGCCAGGCTGCGCCGCTGGGAGCGCTGGAACCGGAATTATTTCATGTTTGCGTTTGTGGCGCTGACGGTGGTGTTGGTGTTCAGTAGTCAGTTGGGGATTTCCAGTGGTGATGAGTGGGGGTCTCTGGGGGTGCTGCTGGCTTTGCTGGTGGTGCCGATTATTGTGTTGCAGTTGCGGCTGCAGTGTCCCGCCTGTGGGGTGAAGATTGGCTGGCAGGCTAAGCTGATGGCGCCTGATCAGTGCAAGTCTTGTGGTGTGTTTCTTCGCTCTAAGAATTCTTCTTCCTGATATCCTGCCTGAAAACCTTTGACCTGTGAGTTGGTCACAGGTTTTACTCTGATCTCTGTTTTTTGGAGATGGACGTGCCGTGGCTGGGGTAGCTTCCGAAAACCGCTGCAAGTACGTCCGTGTACGCTTGCTTTCCGCCATCCGTGGCTACAAGCATTTTCGGAAGCTACCCCAGCCCCGTCACTCCGCCAACTTTAGTCGTGGATTCTTTGTACATCCGTGAACATTGGTGAGTACGCCGTCATGAAAGTTAAAGAGCTGGCCACCGCCGCGGGGGTTAACCCCGATACCGTCCGGTTCTACACCCGGGAAGGTCTGTTACAACCCACCCGCAACCCGGACAACAACTACCAGCAATACGATGCCGAGGATCTGCGCCGGCTGCGGTTTGCCCGTAAGGCACGGCAACTGGGGTTTTCGTTGCCGGAGATTCGGCAGATTCTGGCCCGGGCGGATGATCAGCATTCGCCGTGCCCGATGGTTCGGGACGTGTTTCAGCAGCGGTTGGTGGTGGTTGAACGGGAAATTGCGGAGTTGCAGCAGTTGCGCAAGCGGATGATTTCGGCGCTGGCTGCCTGGCAGGAGATGCCGGACGGGACGCCGGATGGGCATACGATTTGTCGGTTGATTGAGCACTGGGACGATCCCTCGGCCGAGTCTTGTTGCGAGGAGCCAAAGCATGAGTGATGCACCTGAGCTTAAACCGGCGCTGTCGATTTCCGGAGCCTCGTGTCAGGGCTGTGCGAAGAAGATTCGCAATGCTCTGGAGCCGTTGACCGGCAGTACCGAGCTGGTTGGGGTGGATATCGAGGCGCAAACGGTGGCTTTGCCTGACGGGGTGGATCTGGCCGAGGCGGCGCGGGTGGTAACCGAGGCAGGGTATCCGGCGGAGCCTGTGGCGACGTCAGAGCCGGCATCGTGTTGTGCTTCGAAGAAGGCTTCGTCCTGCAATAGCCAATCCGACAATACCGGTGCACCAGCCAAGTCGGCCAAAGAACACGCACAAGCATACGAAGCAGCAGACGATGACCAGGTTGTGCTGTCGGTTTCCGGGGCTACTTGTGCGTCCTGTGTTGCCAGTATCGAGAAGGCGTTGCTGTCGGTGCCGGGGGTGACCCATGCTCATATGAATCTGGCGGATAACACAGCCACGGCCAGCGGCAAGGCGGAACCGGATGCGCTGATTAAAGCGGTGGAAAGTGCCGGCTATGGTGCCAGCGTAATTGAGGATGCCGACGGGGCTGATGATCGCCGGCAGGCGGAGGATAAAAAGCAGTACAAGGTGCTGCTGGTGAAAATGGCCATCAGTCTGGGCCTGGGTTTGGTGTTGATGGTCTGGGGTATGGGTTTCGACACCATGATGGTGACCGAGGCCAATCAGCTTACCTGGATCAATTTCGGCGTTCTGACCCTGGGTGTGATGATCGCTACCGGTGGGCATTTCTTCACCGGGGCCTGGAAGGCCTTCAAACACCATAACGCCAACATGGACACCTTGATTGCCCTGGGTACCGGTACCGCCTGGCTGTATTCCATGGTGGTGTCGAGCGTGCCGGAGCTGCTGCCGGAGATGGCGCGGCATGTGTATTTTGAAGCTTCCGCCATGATCATCGGCCTGATCAACCTGGGCCAGGCATTGGAGCTGCGGGCCAAGGGCAAAACCTCTGAGGCGGTGCGGCGGTTGCTGGACCTGCGGGCCAAGACCGCCCGGGTGATTCGCAACGGCGAAGAACAGGACCTTCCCGTTGAGCAGGTTCGCAAGGGCGACCACATACGGGTTCGGCCCGGAGAGAAGTTGCCGGTAGACGGGGTGATCGTGGAAGGCAGCACCCGCATCGACGAAAGCATGCTGACTGGCGAACCCATGCCGGTGAGCAAGGCGAAGGATGATGAGGTGTCGGCCGGCACTCTGAACACCCACGGTTCGATCATTTACGAAGCCACCCGTGTCGGCAGCGAGACGGCGCTGGCGCAGATCATCAAGCTGGTGAAAAAAGCCCAGGGCTCGAAACCGGCCATTGGCCGGTTGGCCGACAAGATTTCCTCGGTGTTCGTGCCCACGGTCATGCTGGTTGCCATCGGCGCGGCACTGGTCTGGTACAACGTGGGGCCAGAGCCGGCGGTGGTTCACATGATGATAGCGGCCACCACCGTGCTGATCATTGCCTGCCCCTGTGCTTTGGGCCTGGCCACGCCGATGTCGGTGATGGTGGGCGTCGGCAAGGCTGCCGAGTATGGCGCGCTGATTCGCCAAGGGGATGCGTTGCAGACCGCCGGCAAGATCGATCTGGTGATTCTGGACAAGACCGGCACCATCACCGAAGGCCACCCGGCCGTCACGCGGATGACCGCCGTTGATAATAACGAGACCACCTTGTTGGCACTGGCAGCCGGGCTGGAGCGCCACTCCGAGCACCCCCTGGCAGAGGCCATATTGAGCCGGGCCAACGAAGATGGCGTAGAGCCTGAAACAGTGACGGACTTTGAAGCGCTCAATGGCAAGGGCGTGCAAGGCCAGTTCGATGGCCAGACGGTGCGCCTCGGCAACCGGCGCTGGCTGGAGGCCGAAGGCATCGACGTGACAAATCTGGATTCGGCCGCCAACACCATTACCGAGGAAGCCGGCACGCCGTTGTTTCTGGCACTGGGCGCCAAGGTGCTGGGCGTTATCGGGGTGGCCGATGCCATCAAGCCGGATTCCGAAGCCGCCATCCGCCGCCTGCATGACGCAGGCATTAAGGTGATGATGGTGACCGGGGACGTTGATGCCACCGCCAAGGCCATCGCCGCCAAAACCGGTATTGATGACTACCGGGCCGAAGTACTGCCCGAGAACAAGGCCGAAGTGGTCAGCGAGATGCGCGGCAAAGGCTACACCGTGGCCATGGTAGGCGATGGCATCAACGACGCCCCGGCACTGGCGGCCGCAGATGTCGGTTTTGCCATTGGCACCGGCACCGATGTCGCCATTGAAAGCGCAGCCATAACCCTGATGCGCGGCTCCCTGCACGGCGTGCCGGATGCCATCGAGATTTCCCGGGCAACCGTCACCAACATCAAACAGAACCTGTTTGGGGCGTTTGTATACAACACCATGGGTATTCCCGTGGCCGCCGGGCTGCTCTACCCTGTATGGGGCATCCTGATGAGTCCGATTCTGGCCGGTGCCGCCATGTCGTTGTCGTCGGTGACAGTGGTGTCTAACGCCAATCGGCTGCGCCTGTTCAAAAGCAGCCATAGCCCGGCACAGCAAAAGGAGCGGAACTGATGGAGACGATTCTGGTCAACGCAGCAGGGCTGGCCCTGATGGCTGCCGTGGTCTGGTGGTTCTGGTTATCCGACAACAACTCCGGGCAGAACCAATAATCCTGTTTACACATGCATTACCGAGGTAACCGCCATGAAAAAACACACCTTAGCCCTTGGCCTGGTGGCCGCCCTGGGATTCAGCACCACAGCCGTCGCCGGCGGAGCCGCCCACAGCATTCACGTGTATAAATCGCCCACCTGCGGCTGCTGTGGCGACTGGATCGACCACCTGGAAGAAAACGGGTTCGACGTCACCGCCACTAACACCAATGACATGGGCAAGATCAAGGCTGAGGCCGGTTTGATTCCGGGCCTGGGCAGCTGCCACACGGCTTTTGTGGGTGATTATGTGGTGGAAGGCCATGTGCCGGCGGATGACATCAAACGCTTGCTAAGTGAAGCCCCTAAAGCTACCGGTATCAGTGTGCCTGGTATGCCCATGGGTTCGCCCGGCATGGAGATGGGCGACCGCAAGGATCACTACAAGGTCATCCTGTTCAACAAGGAAGGCCAGACCCGGGTGTTTGCCGAGCACAACTGACCGTTTTGCGCTCAGGCCAGGATATCCGTGCACAGCCAGCCCGGCTGTGCACCCGTGAGGCTTGCGGGTCTGTCTGTTTTTTCTACACTGTCGTTCCGGGCTGTTCTATTATGGAAGTCAGTGTTGGAAACAAAACAAATACTCGCAGGGATTCAGCTTGAGCCTTAAAACCCGCCTTCTCGGCCTCGCATCGTTACTGATCATTCTCGCGGCGTCTGCCTCCTGGCTGGCCTACCGGGAGTTATCAGAAGACATCATCGAACGCTGGGGCAAGCAGGTTACTGAAATTCAGGTGCGCTACGACAGCGCCCGACTGTTGCAGTCCCTGGAACGGGAAATCGGCCTGGCCCGGCAAATGGCGCAATCCTCTACCCTGCTGCAATGGGCCGCCAGCCCGGACAATCCCGAGCTAACCTCCGCTGCCATCCGCCAGATGGAAACCTTCCGCAATAACTTTCGGGACAACAGTTACTTTGTGGCCCTGCGGGAGAATGGTCACTATTACTACAACAATGCTGACAATCAGTATGCCGGTGACCAGTTCCGTTACGTATTGGACCCGGAAAAACCGGATGATGCCTGGTTCTTCCAGCTGATCGAAGAAGGCCGGGATTTTCACCTGAACGTGAACCCGGACCAGGAACTCGGGGTTACCAAACTGTGGATTGATGTGCTGATGCGTGATGAGAGCAACGAGATTCTCGGCATGGTCGGCACTGGTCTCAATCTCGACACCTTCCTGCAGGACATTGTCGACATTGGCCAGGAAGGCATCACCACGTTGTTCGTGGACTACAACGGCGCCATTCAACTGTACCGCGACCGCAATTACATCGACTTCGCCAGTATTATCAAGCCCGAGGGTCAGAAGAATACCGTGGACCTGCTGTTCGAGGATCGCCAGGACAAACAGCAAATCCTGGGCATGTTGCAGATGCTCAAACAACGCAACGGTGAGGACGGCGCGGTGGAAAGCGGGTTTGTCACCATTGATGGCCGCAAACACCTGGCCGGGGTGGCCTTCCTGCCGGCCATAGGCTGGTTCGAAATCACCTTGCTGGATCTGAACGCCCTGGTGCCAACCAGCTACCTGTGGCCTCTGGTGGCCGTCTTCCTGGTGGCGCTGCTGGTCTCGCTGACGGCTTTCCACCTGATCATTCAGTCACGCATTCTCAAACCGGTATTGAGCCTGGAGTCTGCGGTGATGCGGCTGCGGGAGGGTCGGTTCGACCTGCCCTACCTGCCCAAACCGGACAACGAAATCGGCCGGCTGGTGGACCACTTTGAAAAGATGACCAGCAAGATGCGGGATACCACCGCCGAGTTGGAGCACAAAGTCGCGAAACGCACGGAAGAACTGCACCGGCTGGCCCGGGTGGATGCCCTCACGGGCCTGAAGAACCGCCGCGGACTGGATGAAGTCATCGAACAGGAAATCCAGCGGGCCGAACGTGAAGGCAAGGGATTCGGGCTGATCTGGCTGGACATCGACCATTTCAAAACCATCAACGACACCCGTGGCCATCAGGCCGGCGACGACATTCTGTGCCGGGTGGCGCTCTGGCTGAAAGCTGCCGTTCGCCCCTACGACCACCCGGGCCGCTGGGGTGGCGACGAGTTTGTGGTACTGCTGTCCCCATGCGACAAAGACACCCTGGAACAGATCGCCAACCGGGTGCGAACCAGCGTGGAGCAGGAAAGCCAGCGTACAGGTACATCGGTCACCATCAGCGTAGGTGGCTATTTCAGCCAGCCTGGCGATGACATGGATACCCTGCTCCGTAACGCCGATCATGCCCTGTATCAGGCCAAACGCGGGGGGCGTAACCGGGTTTGTATCCACGCTGCCACCGGCGAAGAGACACACCCGGCCTGACAGATCTGACTCCCACCTGCATAACCGTTATACTCCGCTGCATCACCCATTTTATAGCCAGGTCTTTTCTACATGCTCAATGCCGACGCTCTCAATCAGTTGCGCCAGCTGAAAACCGATATCAAGCAGAACAAGGTGGTCTTCCCGGGCACGGTCAAGCCCACCAACGGGCGCTTTGGCTTTGTGGCTCTGGATGAAGGGCGGGATGTGTTCCTGCCACCGGAAGAAATGCAGAAGGTTCTGCCCGGAGATCGGGTGAACGTCACCGAGCAGGAAGTGGAAAAAGGCAAAACCCAGGGCGTGGTGGACGAGCTGCTGGAATCGCACCTGACCACCTTCGTAGGCCGCTACCTGATCAAGGGCAAGGGGCATTTTGTAGCGCCGGAAACTCCGGGCATCAACCGCTGGATCTTCATTCCACCCAAAGAGCGCATGGGTGCCGAGCCCGACGACTTTATTTACTGCCAGATCCATCGCCACCCGATCAAGGACGGTAAAGGCCAGGCAAAAGTCCTGCGAGTCATCGGTAAGGCCGGCCAACCAGGCATTGAACGGGCGTTCACCCTGGCCAATTTCGACCTGGCAGACGCCTGGCCGGACGAGGTTCAGAAACAAGCCGATGCCCTGAGTGAAGAATCCGTCGCGACCCATACCGAGGGCCGGGAAGACCGTACCGAGCAACCCTATGTGACCATCGACAGCCCGGGCACCCAGGACATGGACGATGCCCTGATGGCCACGCCCAACGCCACTGGCTGGACGCTGTCCATTGCCATTGCCGACCCAACGGCGATGATCGAACCGGGCAGTCCGGCCGAGGAAGAAGCCTTCAACCGGGCCACCGCCATCTATTTCCCGGGCGAGCCGCTGCCCATGCTGCCTGACAGCATCAGTACACGACTTTGCTCGCTGATGCCGGATGTACCCCGGCTGGCTCTGGTGTGTGACCTGCAGGTGAATAACGACGGCAGCCTGGGCGATTACAGCTTCCGGCAGGCGACAATCCGCTCCAAGGGCAAGCTGAGCTACGAACTGGTCTCCCACCTGATCGAAGGCCGGGAAGACGACGAGATCAAGGCTTTGCCAGACGAGGTCGCCAACAGCCTGGACCAGCTGCATCAGGCCGCCACCGCCCTGCGTAAATGGCGCGCCGAACACGCACTGCTGAGCCAGGACCGGCCGGAATTCCGCCTGCGCCTGGACGAGAATAAGCGTATCCGGGTGATTGAACCCTCGGTGCAGAACGAAGCCCACCGGCTGGTGGAAGAATGCATGGTGGCCGCAAACCGCTGTGCCGCGGACTTCCTGACCCAGCAGGGCAAAGGCCTGTTTATCCAGCACCCGGGCCTGCGGGACGACCGCGCCGACAACATCCGGAAATTGCTCGAAAGCCATGCGCCGCACCTGGCCGAGCACGACGCCAACACCGCCGAAGGCTTCAAGGCGCTGATGAAACACAGCGATCAGCCACAGGCCGAGGTACCGGTGAAAGCCATCCTGTCCCGCCAGCTGGCCCGGGCGGAGCTGGGCTTTGACGCCGCGCCCCACCAGGGCATGGGGTTGGACGCCTACACCACCTTTACCTCGCCGCTGCGCAAGTTCTCAGACTTTTACGTGCACCGGCTGATCAAAGCGGCGCTCTGGAACACTCCGATCAAGCCCCTGAACAGCCAGCAACTGGAAGCCCTGCAAGCCACGCAGTTCCGCGCCCGCCAGGCTGCCAACACCCTGGAAACCTGGCTCAAGGCCGACTACGCCAAGACCCTGCCGGAAGACCCCATGGAAGGCACCATCAGCCGCACCATGCCCTCCGGTTTCTTCGTGCGCCTGGACAGCAACGGGCTGGAAGGCTTTGTCAGCTGCAAGGATCTGGAAGGCAAGTACGGCTTTGATCCGGTCACCCTGCGCCTGGTGCACAACAAAAACGGCCGCATATTCCAGCTGGAGCAGCGGGTTACCGTCAGCTTTGCCGGCGTGGACGACGAGCGCCGGCAAATCAACTTCAAGCTGATCAAGGCCGAAGAAATCGCCGCCCCCCAGGCAAGCACAGGCGACTGATCCACCCCATCAGCGACCGCGCCGTGCGTTGCAGATTATGCCGACGCACGGCGATTTCGTTCTGGAAAAGCGCTGAACAGTAGGGAAAATCAGCGCTCGATTCAAAAATTTACGATATTTTACAAAGATACCCGTTCTTGATTTTCGTCATTAATTCAAAGCAATAATCCACCACAGCCCTCCGTTTTACCCGCCATCTCCCTGTTGGCCTGAAAAGCCCTATTCCAATAGTTCGCATCATGAAGTATTTGTAACCACAAATATCGATTACGTCACATCCGGCGACAGTCGATAGATCAGGCGCGCCACCGAAGGAGGCGGGCCATTACAGTCAGGGACCTAAACAATGAAGAAATTCCTAGACCGGGGGCGGCTAACTACAGCAACGTTAATACTGGCAACGTTCGCGTTACCTGGCTGCATGGTGTATCAGATTGACCAAAGCTCGCTTGATAGGGACGTCCGCGCCTACCAGCAGCCTGCGCCTTTCCAGACCGAATCACCGATTCTTACCCCTTGGCTCACACCGGCATCGGACGATCTGCCAACCGTAGAGGTCGTGCAATCCCAGACAACCCAGTACAACGATATGTCCGGGCTGAATTTCGTTGCGAGCATTTTGACGCTCACATTGATCCCCGCCGTTGGATCCTATGACTACACCGATACACTAACCGTCGCGTGGGAAGGCGAGACACTGGCCAATAGTTCAGCGAACTATGCGGTCAAGGAATATATGAGTTTGTACTTCCCGACCCCCATGCTGTTTATGGGGTCACTGTATGACATGGGCGGCCTTGATCTGGAAGACACACAGAACACCATTGGTGTCATACATGCACGCAATATAGCCGATGCCGTTGCTCGTCAGCAGCCGTTGTACGATCGAGTACCCCAGAACGATCCAGAGGCCCTGGCCAACTTCGTGAAGTCTGGAAGCGCTCCGTTATTCCACCCTCGTGCAACCGCTCGAATTGCTGCCCTGGCTCCGGCAAACAACCCCATGGAGTATCACCAGCAATACGCAAACCTGTCAGGGTACATCAATCTGCTTCCCCTGGAGTGGCAGGCCTGGCTGATCGGTCCGGACGGCCTGAAAGGCTGGCAGATTAAAGCCGCTTTAGACAACGGTGAGGACGAATCTGAGATGTTACGCAAAGTGGTCAGCAGTTACCCGGAAGAGCTGGCCGAATGGAATCGCACCGCCCGTCAAACCGAAGCCCGATACCGTGAATGGTTCAGCCACACCAACCCAGCACTGATCTCGAACCTGCTGGAAGCGCAGTCACGGCAAAGAGCCCAGTGGCCCTATTACGCCAATATGACCGACGAACATCATCAAATACTGATCGAAAGCGGCGTTCCAGACAGTATTGTGGTCTACATGACCAACGCAGAACGATCCTCCGAACTCGTCGCCGCAGCAAAAACCGGCCCACTGCAGGATGCCCAGGGCCGCATGCTAACCGAAGAACAGCTACTGGAACGTCTGGTGCGCAACGACAACAACGGACGTTTTATGAGCCCCTACACCAGCGACGGAGTGCTGGCCGAATGGGTCAACCTGGCTAACAACGCCAACATGGGCGCAACCGCGGGCTCCGCTGTTGGCGCCGTGGCTGGTGCCTACGCAGCCAACAAGGCACTGGACTTTGTTCCTTTCGGGCTTGGCGGATTCGTTGGAGGAGCGGTGGGGGCCGAGGTGGGCAAGGAAGTTGGGCGGGAGAGCGCCATCTCCGCATCCGGCGGCTGGGAAGCCATCAAGTCAGCCTCAGACCAGAGCTTCGATTCCCTACCCAATATGGCCCGTTACCTGAGACAGAAATACGGCACCACCGCAAACTTTACGGATGCGATGCGCGCCGCCACGCAGATTTACCCGGAGTTCAGTTCCGTACTGGCTTCCACCAATTAATCGGAGACGTTTTATGATGAAGGGAACCACCAAGGCACTGATCACCGGCATGGCAGCGGCATCTCTGTTGCTGGTTGGCTGCGCGGGCCAGATTGATAACACCCGCGGTAAAGCCACGGTTTATGAAGATGCCTCAACCACCGGTCGAGTGGGTGGCGTGGGCATTGAAAGCCAGGACATTGTCGCCATTACCGATCAGATGATGCGTGACATGCTGGCCAACCGCATGCTCGCCGGGCGCGACATTCCGCCCCGCATCATCATCGACAATGAATACATGCGTAACGAGAGCTCTTCGGTGGTCAACACCAACATGCTGACCGATCGGCTGCGCATTGAGCTGAACCGCGCCTCCAATGGCCGGATGATCTTCGTTGGCCGGGAATACGCCGGCATGGTGCAGCAGGAACGTGACCTGAAGCGCGACGGCGCCGTTGATGGCGGCACCATTCGCTCTACCGCCGCCCAGGCCGGTGCGGATTATCGCCTGGCAGGCCGCATCACTTCACTGGACGCCTCCGATCGCAGCGACGGCACCCAATCCCGCTACAGCCAGATCAGTTTCGAGATGGTGGATATGGAGCTGGGCACCATCGTCTGGAGTGGCCTGTATGAAATGCGCAAGGCGGGCCGGGACGATGTGGTTTATCGCTAAGATGAAACCGGCAACACTGGCCACGGCGGTGCTGTCGGTCAGCCTGGCCGGCTGCGCCACCGGGCCAAAAACCTTCGACCGCGCCGGCCTGACCAGCGAGCAGGCCGCTATCGTGGCCAGCAAGCCGACGGTCATCCGACAGGATTACCAGAATCTGTATGAGGAAGGGCGCCGTAACGAGGTGCTCAACCTGATGGAGATCGGCCTGAAGGCATACCGGGCCGGTGATCTGGACGAAGCCCGGCGGAGCCTGGACCGTGCCCGCGTGATCATCGAGAGCGTGTACGCCGACGATGAATCCGCCCGTAAAGCCCGCAGTATCTGGTACGAAGAGGCGGAAAAAGACTTCAAGGGCGAACCTTACGAGCGGGCCATGGTGTATCTGTACCTGGGGCTGATCTTCCTGGAACAAGGGGATTACGGCAACGCCCGGGCCAGTTTCATCGGTGGCCTGCTGCAGGATGCCTTTGCCGAGGAAGAGCAGTTCAGCTCTGATTTTGCAGCGCTGATTTACCTGGCCGGCTGGGCAGCCCTGCAGATGGACAGCCAACAACTGGCGCAGCAACACTTCACCGAACTGCAGGCCTTCCGCCCGGATGCGCCTGTCCCCAATGGTGAGCACAATGCGCTGCTGATTGTCGAAACCGGCACCTCACCCCGCAAGCTGGGTGATGGCGTTGGCCACTATCAACTGGTGTACCGCCGCGGTCGGAACTTCAGTGATGTAGGCGCGCAGTGGCAGCACGGCGATCAGTGGGAAACGGTGTACCCGATGGAAGACATTTACTTCCAGGCATCCACCCGGGGCGGCCGCGCCATTGACCGTATTGTGGAAGGCCAGGTGCAGTACAAGGAAACCACCCGCGACATCGGCACCAACCTGAGCGATATCAGCCAGAACAGCCTGTTGGCCGGCGCCAGTGCCTCCGCCGGGGGCGTACTGGGCGCAGGATTTGCGGCCATCAGCCTGGTCAGCGTAGCCGCACAGGGTATGTCGGCTTCCGCCAACGTGCGGGCCGATATCCGTTACTGGCAGTCGCTGCCCGACACCCTGCACATCATCCCGGTATCGGCCGAGCCCGGCCAGAAAGTGACCGTGCGTTTCCTGGACGCCAATGGCAACGCCATTCCAGGCATGACCGATACCACCGAATTCAGATTCGACGGACGGGGGCGAGGACTGGCCCTTGCGACGTCCCAACGGCCATAACCCGGCCGCCAAAAGGAGAGAGACCATGTTTCGAAACTTGATTGCTGTGGCCGCCGCCGGCTTGATCGTCTCAGGCTGCAATACCTTACCCGCGGATTCAACCGATATCGCGGAACGTACGGCACCGCTGGAATACAACACCGTGGTGTTCACCGATTACAACCTCAGCCGCACCTGGGACGACGGTATCCGGGACGCCGGGCGCGTTTACCGTTTGTCGGTTGAAAACCACGGCCAACGCCCTACCGAAACAGGGACTACCGAGGTGTTCGCCGTGTTGCGTAACCACACCGATTTCGACTACCAGATCGAGGTTCGCACCCAGTTTTTTGACGACTACGGCGTACCGGTAGATGCCCGCCCAACCTGGCAGCGCTCGACCATTCCGGCCAACAGCGTCAGCGCCTACAAGACTTTGTCCACCACGACCCAGCCACTGAAATATCGCATTGAAGTCCGGGAGATCAACTGATGAACCGTTCACTGGTCGCCGGCTTGTTGCTTGGGGCGATGCCGATGGTGGTGCTGGCCGCCAACGATCATCCGGCTGCGCCCATGAAAGCACCCCATCAGAAGCCCCTTACCGAGCAGGATCTGCGGGCCGAGGCCAACGCTTCGCAACGCTCCGAATCGGCCGAGGCGATTATCGAGCGCTTCCGGGCAGGTCTGGGTAACGCCAACCCCAGGATCGCTGTTTTCTGGAACCGGGCCTTCAACGATCAGGTCAGCGACTGGGCCAGCCAGCGCCGGGTGGTGGTCTCAGAGCAAGGCAGTCTGCACGGCAGCATTCCGGACGGCAACGTCAGCCTGGACGGCAAAGCCCGGGGAGCAGCCCAGGTGGAAACCCGGGCCCCACGGCGCTCTGCCCCGATGGCTCCAGCCTTTGATCTGCAAGCTGGACTGGTCTCCCAGCTGACCCGCGCCGGCGCCACCATTGTTGACCGTGATGCCATCATGCGGATCACCGACAATGCCCTGGAGAACGGCGATTTCTCACGCCTGTCCCCTGACCAGGCGCGGCTGGAAATGCGGGCCCTCAGCCAACATGCCGACTACCTGATGGAGCTCAGCCAGGTTGCCGGCAATGAATTCACGATTCGCGTTCTCAACGTCACCAACGGCGCTATCCAGGCCATGGTCAGCTCTAATGGCGTGCCGCCAGCTACCGACGCCGATCGCCGGTGGATTGCCACCGATCGGGGTTTTGAGAAACGTGAGCGACAGGTTTCCCTAAGGGATGTGGGCCAGGAACTGGCGCTGCAAACCCTGGCAGAACTTTAAAACCGGGGGCGTTGGCACCACGTATATATCAGGGAGGATCGAATAAGGGAGGTGCACCATGACCATCAGCCCCCAGGAATTTCTGAAAAAATACGGCTTCGACAAAGAAGTCGAAGAGCGCGATCACAGTTTACGTGAAAACGCGCTGGATCACGCCAAACACCTAAGGCGCCCCCATGCCGGGACACCCCATGATTGGGAAGAATGGGAGCGCTACAAGCGCGAACATCCGGATGAGGTGGAAGACGAAGACGAGTCCTGACCCGTTTCGTTCACTTGCTCTGCGCCAGCGCCTGACTCAGGCGCTGATCCTTGCCTTGCCACAACTCTCCCAACCATTCCTTCACATTCCGACGATGTTCGGCATCGCTGGAATAGTCTCGACCTTTCAAGTGCTCCGGAATCAGCTGGGTGCTGATATCCAGCTGGACCTCCGGCACACGGCCACACATGAAATCCCAGAAAGTGGGTGCACCGTTGGGGTAGGCAATGGTCACGTCCACCAGGGTGTCGATGGAATCGCCCATGGCATCCAGTACAAACGCCACGCCACCGGCTTTCGGCAGCAACAGGTTCTGGTAGGGGGATTTCTGCTTGTCGTGTTTGGCTTTGGTAAAGCGGGTGCCTTCGACAAAGTTCATCACACTCACCGGGGTGTAGCGGAATTTTTCGCAGGCCTTGCGGGTGGCTTTCAGGTCTTCACCGCGTTTTTCCGGGTGCTTGATCAGGTATTCCCGGGTGTAGCGTTTCATAAACGGGAAATCCAGTCCCCACCAGGCCAGACCAATCACTGGCACCCAGATCAGCTGCTGTTTCAGGAAAAATTTGAGAAACGGCGCCCGACGGTTGAATACCCGCTGCATGGCAAAGATATCCACCCAGCTCTGGTGGTTGCTAAGCACCAGGTACCAGCTTTCCCGTTTCAGGTTGTCTGCACCGGTCACCTGCCAGCGGGTGCTGTGGGTCAGTTTCATCCAGCCCGTATTGCAAGCCACCCAGGACTCCGAGATCCAGATGATGGCTTTGGTGCACAGCACCCGGAACCCCTTGTGGGGGATGATCAGTTTCAGCACCGCCGGAATATAGAGCAGCAGGCACCAGAACAGGGTGTTGAGGCCCAGCAAGATGGAGTTGAGTATTCCGACAACGGGGGCGGGCAAGAAACTGAGCATTGAGAAACCTGTTTTCATTGTTTGACCAAAGGGCCGATATCATAACAATGAGATACAGGATTGGGCAGTGGCCTGAAGTGACCATTGTGCCGGCCAGATGTGACGGTTTTGCCATGGTACCCGAGCAACCGCCCGCCTATCCTGTCCGGACCAGTGATTGATGTACCAACGGAAACACACATGCTTAACCCCGTAAAAACTGCCCTCAACCTGACCTCTGACCTGGCTCGCCAAGGCACCCTTTATGCCGGCAACGCCTTTGACCGGGTGTTTCGCGCCGCCAGCCTGGTGCAGGCGGGCCAGACCCCATTTGAAACCCTGTTTTCTGACGGCTTGGTCAGCCTGCGCTATTACCCGCCACTGAAAGAGGATTTCATCGAGCTGGACGATCTGGTGATTCCGGTGGAGCGCACCACCCATCGCACACCCATTGTGATCATCCCGCCCCTGGCGGTGAACATGCTGATCTACGATCTGTTCCCTCAGCGCAGCCTGGTGCGATTCCTTCGGGCGAAGGGGTTTGAAGTTTATTTGATCGACTGGGGCACTCCCAAGCGGGAGCACACCCACTACAACATGCACACCTATGTGGCGGAGTTGCTGCCGGCCTATCTCAACCGGGTGCGGGAGCACAGCGGCGAACAGGAGTTGTCGCTGCATGGCTGGAGTATGGGCGGCATGTTCACGCTGTTTTACTCTGCCCTGAGCAAGGACCAGCACATTCGCAACGCCATCGTGCTGGGCCTGCCGATCGACAGCCATGCCTCCGGTGCCATCGGCTGGATGTACCAGCGCATTGCGGATGTTGCCGGGGTGGTGCGCAAACGCACCGGGTTTCAGTTGCACAGTATGAAGCCACACTGGTTTCACACCCCGGGCTGGGCCAATACCATCGGTTTCAAGCTGACCAATCCGATTGGCAGTGTGATGGGCTACTGGGAGCTGATTGTTCGCCTGGGTGACCGGGAGTTTGTCACCAATCACGCCACCACGTCGGCGTTTCTGGACCGGATGGTGGCTTACCCGGGTGGGGTGATTCAGGACACGGTGGTGCGGGTGTGGATTGATAATCAGCTGGCCAAGGGGCAAATCCAGATCGGCGAGGATTTTGCGCGGCTGGAGAATGTGAATGCCAACTTACTGGCGATTGCCGGCCAGGAAGACACTCTGGCCACGCCGGGGGCGGCGAAGCGGGTGATGGATCATGTCAGCTCTACTGACAAAACCTTTCGGGTGGCGCCGGGCGGGCATATGGGGATTCTTGCGGGGAGCAAGGCGCCCAAGGCCTCTTGGCTGGAGCTGGCGGAGTGGCTGGCGGCTCGGTCTGACTGACTTTTTATCGGAGTATGTCGGCAGGCATTGGGGAGGGGGTGCCAAAACGGAAAACGTGGTTTTCCTGATGGTTTTGGCACCCCCTCCCCAACCCCTGCCTTCGCTGACTGTTTGATATGCCTATTGAAAGCTGCTTTCAGGTACTGAGAGCCTTGAGACTCTCGGGAAGTTGAGAAAGACTTTGTATTACCGCCGTTGGCTCTATGTCCCAGTCTTCGAAAACCCGGTTTTCATCCCGCTTTACCCAAATCGCTGACAACCCGGCCGCTCTGGCACCGATCACGTCCCAGGCGTTGCTGGACACCAGGCACAGGGGGCTGTCCCAGGCGCCGGTCGCGCGGCGGGCGTAGGTGTAGACGGCGGGGTCTGGCTTGAAGCTTTTGATGTCGTCCACCGACACCAGGCCATCGAACTGCTCCAGCAGGTTGTTGTGGCCGAGCACCTTTTCCAGGGCCGGGTAGCTGCCGTTGGAGAACGCGAACAGGGGGTATTGGCCTTTCAGTGCCTGCAGAGCAGGTAAGGAATCCTCAAACGCCGGGAGGGACAGGTAGGCAGCCATGAGTTGGTCTTCCCGCGCCCTGGTCAGCTCCAGCTGATGAACTGCCATGGCATAGCGCAGGGCCTGGCGGGTGCATACGCCAAAATCTTCGTAGACTCGCATCAGGCCCTTCCGGAACGAAAACTCCAGCTGTTTCTCTCGCCAGAGCCCGGCAACCGCTGATGCCTGCTCGCCCGCATCCTGCTCAAGCAGCCGGGACATGCCCATCGGGTCTACTAAGGTTCCGTAAACATCAAACGCCAGAGTGGTTTTCATGTTTGCTCCTGTTCCGGGGAGTGTGCCTCAATATTGAACGATTACTCAATTTAGACCAACCGGACTTTAGTGGCAAAACCGATCAACCAGGCCCGGCTTCCTGATGACTTGGCCCTTGCGCTCGCCTAAACTGCCAACCATGAAGCCCGTTGATATGTTGAACCTGGACCTGAGATCCCTTGCCACCTTCGTTGCCGTATTGGACGAGGGCGGGGTGTCGCGTGCGGCCGTTCGGTTGGGGGTGACCCAATCGGCGGTAAGCCATACTCTGGAGCGTTTGCGCCAGGCCTTCGGCGATCCCCTGTTTGTGAAATCCGGGCGGGGCATTGTGCCCACGGACTACGCCTTGCGCACCGGGCCGCACATCCGTCAGCTACTGGACGACTTACGCACACTGCCCTCCGGACCACCGTTTGAGCCCGCCACGGCGGAGTTTACTTTTACCATTGCGGCCAACGACTATCAGCGGGATTTGTTGTTACCAGGGTTGGTGAAGACGCTCCGGGACCAGGCGCCGGGTATTCACCTGCAGGTGATTCCCTCCGGCATTCCCAATGCCGATCTTCTGCGCAAAGAGGCCTGCGATCTGGTGATCAGCCCGTTTGCGCCGGAGACGACGGACATCATGCAGCGGGGCTTGATGGCGGACCGGATGGTGGTGTTTTACGACCAGAACCAACGTGACGCGCCGGCTGACCTGAAGGATTACATGAACGCCGACCATATCACCGTGCTGTTCGCCACCGGCGAAAAGCCCGGGCTGGATAGCACTATGGAAGCAAGAGGTCTGAAACGGCGCAGCATGGTGACGGTCTCCAACTTCTCCGGCCTGCCGGAGTTTCTGCGCGGCACTGACCTTTTGGCCTCCGCACCCGAACGAATGAGCAATCAACTGATGCGGGACTTCGCCTACGTGCCTTTACCCTTTGAATACAACCCCTTCACTCTGCTCATGCTCTGGCACCGACGCCACCAGACAGACCCCGCCCACCGCTGGGTTCGCAATCAGGTGAACTCGGTGGCGGCCACCATGAACGGCTTGCACGATTAATCAATCAATATTGTTCATGTATTGCATGAAAGGTTAAGCCGTTATTTTTCTGGGCCGGCCGTCCTAGACTCCCCCTCCATATGTTCGCTGGTGAGAGTGGGGTAGTGCCTCCCAAAACTGTGCGGAGCCAGGGATGGCGGAGCCCAAGCGTCACATGGATGTGCCGCAAGGAGCGTGTTTTGGGAGGCACTACCCCACTCTCACCCAACTCCGGGGTCAGGAATAACCGTGCTCGCACTCACCAGCATCTGGACCACCATTTTACTCGCCGCCGCGGTCGCCCTCGGGCCGATGGCCATTGATATGTACCTGCCTGCGCTGCCGCAGATTGGGGCCGACTTTAACGCCGGTACCGATCAGGTTCAGTTCACTCTAAGCATCTATCTGATTGGTTTTGCCCTTGCCCAGCTAGTTTGTGGGCCGTTGGCCGATCGTTTTGGCCGAAAGCCTGTCATGATCGGGGGCATGCTGCTGTTTGCACTCGCCAGTATTGGTTGCGCCCTGGCCAGCAATATCGAAACCTTACAACTATTTCGCTTCCTCCAGGCTCTGGGAGGCTCCGCAGGACCAGTCCTCGGCAGGGCCGTGGTGCGGGACGTTTATACGCCCCGGGAAGCGGCAAAAATTCTCGCCCTGCTTGCCGGCATGATGGCTTTGGCACCGGCGGTGGCGCCGACACTCGGTGGTTTCATCGTAGCCACCATGGACTGGCACTGGATCTTCATCGTCATGGCGGGCTACGCCTTGATCATGGTTGCCGTCATCGCCTTCGGCATCCCCGAACCCCTGCGCCCGGAACACCGGCAACCGTTCAGATTCTGCCAGCTCATGAGCAACTACCGCCGAATCAGCACCGACATGACCTTCATCGGCTACACCTTTACCAGCGCCGCCATCTACGGCGGCCTGTTCGCCTTCCTGTCTGGCTCCGCCTTCGTACTGATCGACGTCCTGGGCGTCGCCCCCGAGCACTTCGGCCTGTACACTGCCATCACCGCCGGCGGCTACCTGCTCGGCAACATGGCCTCCATCCGCCTCGCCGGGCGCTACCTCCCAGACCAGATCCTGCTCTACGGCCTGGCCACCACCCTCACCGCCGGCGCCACCATGGCATTGCTTGCCTACCACAACATCTACAGCCCCTGGGCCGTGGTGCTACCGCAAGCCCTGTTCATGGCCGGCACCGGCATGGTCCTGCCCCAAACCATGGCCGGCGCGTTAGCCAACCACCCCACCATGGCCGGCTCCGCCTCCGCTCTCCTCGGCTTCGTCCAAATGGCCGCAGCGGCCGCCGCCGGAGCCCTGGTAGGCATCCTCCACGACGGCACCCCACTGGTCATGGCCACGATTATTGCCGTTTGTGCGGGACTGGGACTGATCGGTTACCTGTTTCTAGTGCAGCGATACCCGGCACCGGGCTTTGAGGCCCAAGGTGCTGGTTCGAACTGAAAAAGCGTTCTGGACAAATTAATCCCGCAGTTTCAACCTATTGAAATCCAGCAGAAGGCCAGAAGGTTCGGGTAGGGGGCTTGTTTCCAAAACCTTGCGGAGCCATGGATGGCGGAGCAGAGCGTACACGGATGTATTCACAGCGTGTTTTGGAAACAAGCCCCCTACCCGGACCTGCACCAAGGGTAAAGCTATGCACGGATTAGGGGAAAAGGGATGAAAACTCATCCAAAGTAAGCTACACAGAGTAGATTGCAGAGATCCAAAACCACAAGACAAGGAGCACACCATGAGCAACGTCACCCTGGACGGCAACCCCATCGACGTCAGCGGCAAATTCCCCCAGCCCGGCGAAAACGCTGCCCCATTCACCCTGACCAACAGCGGCCTCGAAGAAGTAAAACTCGACAGCTGGCCCGGCAAACGCAAAATCCTCAACATCATCCCCAGCATCGACACCGGCGTATGCGCCGCCAGCACCCGCAAATTCAACGAAAAAGCCGGCAGCCTCGACAACACCGTCGTCCTCGTCGTCTCCGCCGACCTCCCCTTCGCCGCCGCCCGCTTCTGCGGAGCCGAAGGCCTGAACAACGTTGAAACCCTCTCCACCTTCCGCAACTACAGCTTCCAACAAGACTACGGCGTCGCCATCCAGGACGGCCCCCTGGCCGGCCTGTGCGCCCGTGCGGTTGTGGTCCTCGACGAGAACAACAAAGTGCTGCACAGCGAACTGGTCAACGAAATCAAAAACGAGCCGGATTACGAAGCGGCCTTGAAGGTACTGTAAGCCTCTCCATCAGGGGCCCACTGCATAACTTACGCCCAGACTCTCGACTACCGCTTCAGAGTTTGGGCTGCTCCGGCACAGCACCGGTGTATGGGCAGATGGGCGGGATTGAGTTTCTGAAACCTTGCGGAGCCATGGATGGCGGAGCAGAGCGTACATGGACGTATTCACAGCGTGTTTCAGAAACTCAATCCCGCCTGTCTGCCTACTCCTGAGCGAGACCTGTTAGAATCCACGCCAAGCCCTCAGAACCCAAGGCACCGACCCCCAAGTGCAGAACCAACCGAAAAGCCCAAGCCTGGCCCGCCAGCTCTACCACATGACCTGGCCCATGCTGTTCGGCGTGCTCTCCCTGATGACCTTCCAGCTCACCGACAGCGCCTTCGTCGGCCAGCTTGGCCGCGACCCCCTCGCCGCCCTGGGCTTCACCGTACCCATGCAACAACTGGTCAGCGGCATGTACGTGGGCCTCGGCATCGCCACCACCGCCATCATCTCCAGAACCCTGGGCCAGGGCGACAACCTCCGCGCCCAACGCCTTGGCGGCCTCGTTGTCACCATCGGCGCCAGCCTCGCGCTCATTCTGTGCCTTTCAGTCTGGCTATTACAAACCGGGATACTCAACTTCCTCGGCGCCGAAGACCAACTCCGGCCCGCCATTCGGGAATACTGGGTGCCGTGGCTTATGTCTGCCTGGCTTGGCGCCTTGCTCTACTTCGGCTACGCCGTCTGCCGTGCCAACGGCGACACCAAGTTACCCGGCTACATGATGATCGCCACCAGCCTGCTCAACATCGCCCTGGACCCACTGTATATCTTTGTCTTCGGCTGGGGCCTGCCCGGGGCCGCCTGGGCCACCATCACCGCCTTCGGGATCGGTGCCCTGGTGGTTTTCCCGGCATTGGTAAAGCGCCAATGGCTGCGCTTTGACCTGCTGCAACTGCAACTGGCGAAAGCAATCCGACAACTCGGCGGCATCATGGCACCGGCCATGGTCAGCCAGCTGATGCCGCCCCTTTCCGCCATGCTGGCCACCTCGCTGGTGGCCGGTTTTGGCTCCGCCGCCGTCGCCGCCTGGGGGCTGGGTACCCGGCTCGAGTTTTTCTCCATCGTGGTCGTATTGGCACTGACCATGTCCATGCCGCCAATGATCGGGCGCATGCTGGGAGCCGGCGAGCTGGACAACATCCGCAAACTGGTGCGCATTGCCGTGCGCTTTGTGGTGGTCTGGCAACTGTTGCTGGGGCTGGTGTGGCTGGTGGCCTCCGGGCTGGTCGCCACCCTGTTCAGCCGTGATGGTGATGTCCAGGACATCCTGCTGAGCTACCTGCTGCGGGTGCCCCTGAGTTATAGCGGCCTGGGGGTCTGTATGCTGATGGTCTCGATCAACAATGCCCTGGGATTACCCATGCGGGCACTGCTGATCTCAACCCTGCGGCTATTCGCCTGTTACCTGCCAATGCTTTGGCTGGGCGCTCAGGTGTCCGGGCTCACCGGATTGATGACCGGGGCCCTGATCGGCAACCTGGCAGCCGGACTGTTGGCATACAGTCTGTACCGCCAAGGAATGACCCGTTTGCGACAAAAGTACCCGGCCACTTGACGGTTAACAATGAATTAATGTGCTAGTCTTCGGTAATCTGTTTTAGCTATCACGCCCGAGCCTGATCGCTGCGGGCGGATGAACAATTAACCCAAATATTCCTTCCGGGCTACCGGCCTCGCTATGGTACCAGGACTCATCATTTTGCTGCCGGTGCTGGGAGCGTTTGCTTCCTGGTTACTGAGCCGCCGCTCTGACGGCACCAGCATCCGTGCTCATGCACTTCTGGCTGCCGTTGCACCTTTTACCGGCGTCCTTTTGCTGGCAAGCCATTGGCCGCAGGCTTCAGACCAGAACGCGCTGATCACCACTGTACAGTGGATTCCTCAACTGGGGTTGGACCTGTCGTTCCGGCTGGACGGCCTGAGCTGGCTGTTTGCCACTCTGATCACCGGCATTGGCTGCCTGATCATTCTGTACGCCCGCTATTACTTTGACGGCAAAGCCAACGCGCCGCGCTTCTTTATCCTGATCCAGCTGTTCATGACCGCCATGCTCGGCATTGTGCTGTCTGAAAACCTGCTGTTCATGCTGGTGTTCTGGGAACTGACCAGCCTGGTGTCGTTCCTGCTGATCGGCTTTAACTGGTCCAGCCGGGGCGCCCGCCGGGGTGCCCGGATGTCACTGGTGATTACCGGGGGTGGCGGCCTGGCCCTGCTGGCCGGCATTCTGTTGCTGGGCAACATGGCCGGCAGCTTCCAGTTGTCCGACATCCTCTCTCAGGGCGAGGCCCTCAAGCATCACAGCCTGTACCCGCTGATGCTGAGCCTGGTGCTACTGGGCGCATTCACCAAATCCGCCCAGGCGCCTTTCCACCTGTGGTTGCCCCACGCCATGGCCGCCCCCACGCCGGTCTCCGCGTATCTGCATTCAGCCACTATGGTCAAGGCCGGGCTGTTCCTGATGGCGCGTTTGCACCCGGCCCTGGGCGATACCGAGCTCTGGTTTGCCCTGATCACCGTCACCGGCATGGTGACCCTGATGGTGGGCGCCTTTGTGGCCATGTTCATGCACGACATCAAGGGCCTGCTGGCCTATTCCACCATTTCTCATCTGGGCCTGATCACCCTGCTGATTGGCATGGGCAGTGAAATGGCCATGGCGGCGGCCCTGTTCCATCTGGTCTGCCATGCCCTGTTCAAGGCCCCGCTGTTCATGATGGCAGGCTATGTGGATCAGGCCACGGGCAGCCGGGATATGCAGCTGATCAATGGCCTGTGGCGCTGGATGCCTGCTCTGATGATCGTCACCCTGGTGCCGGCGGCCGCCATGGCGGGGCTGCCGCTGATGAGCGGCTACCTGAGCAAGAAGATGCTGTTCTCCGAAAGCCTGCTGGTGACTGCACCCCATTGGGCGGATGTGGTGATCCCGGCCTGGGTCACCGTGGCCGGTCTGTTCTCGGTGGCCTATTCGGTGCGCATCTTCCACAACGTTTTCTTCAATGGCCAGCCACGGGATCTGCCGGTGTGGCCGCCAAAGCGTAAGCCGGCCGCCGCATTGTTGCCGCTGGCCATTCTGGCGACGTTATCGTTGCTGGTTGGCTTGGCTCCCCAGTGGATCTACGACCACCTGGTGCATCTGGCGGTGCTGCAGACCACCGTGTCTCATCTACCAGCGTATGATTTCAGTGCCCTGTCGGACGCCCACGCCCCAGCCATGATGAGTCTGGCCGCCATGCTGGGCGGGCTGGCGGTTTACAGCGCCCGCAAGCCTCTTTTTGCCATCCATGCACGACTGCCGGAAGTGGACGCCAAGGACATTTTTGAAACTGCCATGCAGCGCACCATCCGCTTCTCCCAAACGCTGGTTTATCGCCTGGAGAACGGCTCGCTCCAACGATACCTGGCACTGATCCTGTTAACCACCGTCGCCCTTGTGGCCTGGAGCCTGCTCGGGCTGGAGCGGTGGCGCGGGCCGGTGCCATTGAGCAGTCTCGATCCGCTAGTGGTGTTTGGCATCAGCATCCTGTGTCTGTCGGCCATTGGCGTGACACTGTTCCACCGCCACCGCTTGCCGGCCCTGTTGCTGTTGTCGGTCACCGGCCTGTTTGTCACTCTCACCTTTGCCTGGTTCTCCGCGCCGGACCTCGCCCTGACGCAACTGTCAGTTGAAGTGATGGCGGTGGTGATCATGATGCTGGCCCTGTCGTTCTTACCCCAGAGCTCACCCAAGGAATCCCGCTTTCCCAGAATTGCCCGTGATCTGTTCGTGGCCCTGGCCGCCGGCGGCGGTGTGGCTGCATTCACCTTTGCCGTGCTGACCCGACCGGTAAACTCCATTTCCGACTTTTTCCTGGCCAACAGTGTGCCCGGAGGCGGCGGCACCAACGTGGTGAATGTGATCCTGGTGGATTTCCGGGGCTTCGATACCCTCGGTGAGATCACGGTACTGGGCATTGCCGCCGTGGCGGTGTTCGCCTTTACCCGCAACCTGAATCTGAAAAAACGGGTGGCGGAATCCGGCCACTCCCATTGGGTAGCAGAGCCCCATCCGGTCATCCTGCAGATGGTGGCGCACATGGCTTTGCCCATTGCCCTGCTGGTGTCGGCGTATATTTTCCTGCGCGGCCACAACATGCCTGGGGGCGGTTTCATTGCGGGATTGGTCACGGCCGTCGCGCTGACCCTGCAATACATGGCCGGTGGCCTGGTCTGGGCCCAGGCGCGCATGCGTACGCACTTCCGCTCGCTCATTGGTGCGGGGCTGCTGATCGCCATGTTCACCGGGGTTGCCAGTTGGGTGTTCGGGTATCCGTTCCTGACCACCACCTTTGCTCATCTGCACTGGCCATTGATCGGCGAGTTCGAATTGGCCAGTGCGCTGCTGTTTGATCTGGGCGTTTACACCACTGTGGTCGGGGCAACCCTGTTGATTCTGGCAAACCTGGGCAAACTGATGACCATAGCCGGCCCCGGCAAGGAGGTAGGCTGATGGAATTGCTGATCGCAGTGGCTCTGGGCGTGCTTACCACTTGTGGGGTGTTTCTTATTCTGCGTGCGCGCACGTTTTCCGTGGTGCTGGGCCTGACCTTGTTGTCGCACGCAGTCAACTTGTTCCTGTTCAGCATGGGCCGGCTGACAACCGGCGCCCCGGCCATCGTCGGGCTCACTGAAACCAGCGCAGACCCGCTGCCCCAGGCGCTGGTGTTGACCGCCATTGTGATCAGCTTCGCCATGACCGCCTTTGTGGTAGTGCTGTCGCTGAAAGCCGCAGTGGAGTTGCGAAACGATCACGTAGACGGTGAAAACCCGAACGAGGACCGGCCATGACCCACCTGATGATTCTGCCGGTCGTCATCCCCATGCTGGCCGCCGCCTGGTTGCTGGTAAACCACCGGGCCAGTATCGGCCGGCAACGGGTGTGGAGTATTCTGTCCACCAGTTTGCTGGTGGCGCTGGGCGTGTGGGCGGTTATTGCGGCGCAAACCGATTACCACACCTACTGGCTGGGCAACTGGCAGCCGCCGTTCGGCATTGTGCTGGTGCTGGACCGGCTGAGTGCAATGATGCTGCTACTGGCCGCCTTACTGGCCCTGTTCTGCGTGCTCTATGCCAGCCGGGGCAGCGACCGGGAGGGTTCCCACTTTCATGCCCTGTTCCAGTTCCAGCTGATGGGCATTAACGGCGCCTTCCTGACCGGTGATTTGTTCAACCTGTTCGTGTTCTTCGAGATCCTGCTGCTGGCTTCCTACGCCCTGTTGCTTCACGGCGGCGGCCGGGCCAGAAGCCGGGCGGGCTTGCACTATGTGATCATCAACCTGCTCGGCTCTGCCCTGTTCCTGCTGGCCCTTGGCATTCTTTACGGCCTGACCGGCACCCTGAACATGGCCGACCTGGCGGTGCGGATTGCCGCCGCCAGCCCCGATGACCAGACCCTGCTCAAAGGTGCCGCCCTGCTGCTGATGGTGGTGTTCGGTATCAAGGCCGCAATCCTGCCACTGCTGTTCTGGCTACCCAGGGCCTATTCGGCCTCCAGCGCTCCGGTGGCGGCGCTGTTTGCCATCATGACCAAGGTGGGCTTTTACGCCATGGTGCGGGTGCTTCTGGTTGTGTTCGGGCTCGACCCGACGCAGCCCCTCAATGCCGGGGTGTTCCTGTGGCTCTGGCCACTGGCGCTGGCCACCCTGGGCCTTGGTGCCATTGGCGTGTTGGGGGCCGCCAGCCTGCGTACCATGGCGGCGTACCTGGTGATTATGTCCAGCGGCTTGCTGATGGCCAGTTTTGCCATGGCCGAAGCCACCGTGCTGGCCGCCAGCCTGTTCTATCTGCTGCACAGCACCTGCCTGGCCGCGGTATTTTTCCTGCTGGCTGACCTCATCGGCCGGCAGCGGGCCGACGGCTACGACTTGCTCTCGGTAACCGCGCCTCTGACCCATCGCTGGACCCTGGGCACGCTGTTCCTGGTAGCGGCAGTCAGTATGGCGGGGCTGCCGCCGTTCTCAGGGTTTGTTAGTAAAGCCTGGCTGCTGCAGAACGCCATCACGCACCCGCACTACCTGTGGCTCTGGGGCATTACCCTGATTGCCGGGTTATTCATGATTGCCGCACTCAGCCGAGCCGGCTCCGGCTGGTTCTGGAAACCGGAGCCGTTCAGCGGCCGCCAGCGCCGCAAGCTGGACCCGGCGCGCGTGGCCACGGTGTCAGTGCTTATTGGTATCAGTGGCGCCCTGGCCCTGTTTGCCGCGCCGGTGATGGAGTATATGACGGCAACCGCAGGCCAGCTCTATCATCCGTCCGCCTATGTTGAGGCGGTGCTCGGTGAGCCCGCCACGATAACGGGAGGACTCACCCCATGAACTGGTTACAGCGCTGGGTGCCACACCCCCTGTTCGCCGGCTTTCTGCTGCTGTTATGGCTGTTGATGAATGAGTTCAGCTTTGCTCACCTGTTGCTGGGTGCGGTGCTGGCGGTGGTGATTTCCCGGGTCACCCAGCCGTTCTGGCCGGAGCGTTCAAAGGTCAAGCATCCGGGTAAGTTGCTGCGCTACCTTGGCCGGTTATTGATGGATATTCTGAAATCCAACCTGATTGTCGCCCGGCGCATCGTGTTCTATTCCCGGCAGCTGGAACCAGGGTTCTTCACTTACCCTCTGACCCTGACCGACGATTTTGCCGTGACCATTCTGGCCAGCACCATTTCGCTGACCCCGGGCACGGTGAGCGCCCACTACGATCGCGAGGGCCGGTGCCTGTTGATCCACTGTCTGCATCTCGAGGATGAGGCTGCGCTGATTCAGGACATCCGTGAGCACTACGAGAAACCGTTACAGGAGATTTTCGATGATTGAATGGGCGGTTAACCTGGCGATCACTGTGTTTGCGATTGCCATCCTGCTGAACCTTTACCGGCTGGCCATCGGGCCCGACATCGTTGACCGGATCCTGGCGCTGGACACCCTGATGATCAACAGTATTGCGTTGATTGTGCTGTTTGATATCCGGCTGTCGCTGGGCATCCTGTTTGAAGCTGCCATGCTGATTGCCCTGATGGGGTTTGTCGGAACGGTGGCGATGACCAAGTATCTGTTGCGGGGGGATGTGATCGAATGACTGCGTCATCCATGCCGTTCGTTCTTGAGTTGGTGATTTCGCTGTTCCTGGTGGCCGGTGCCTTGTTTGCGCTGATTGGCTCTATTGGCCTTGCACGGTTGCGGGATTTTTTCATGCGTCTGCATGGGCCCACCAAGGCCAGCACCCTGGGCCTGGGCTGTTTGCTGATCGGCTCGTTGCTGTTTTTCAGTTTCCAGCGCGGCGCGCTGTCCGTGCATGAGGCGATTGTGACCGTTTTCCTGTTTGTGACGGCGCCAGTCAGCGCCCATATGATGGCCAAGGCCGCCCTGTTCCGGGGTGTGGATAAGGGCGGCCCGAGCCGGAATTACCCGGACCGTTAGCCGGCAAACCTGGCCCGGAAGCTCTCGGGCATGGGGGTGACTTCCCGGGTTTTGTAGTTGAAGAACACAAAACCGTATTTGGCCATGGCCACCGATTGGCCGGTGTCGGCTTTGGTGACCCGGAACACGAAATCCCCGCCGTATTTGTTGAAATCCATCAGGCCCACTTCGAAGCGCAGCATGTCCGGGTAGAAGGATTCGCCCTGGTACATGGTGGCCAGGTCGGTGACGATAATGCCGGTGCCGTTCTGGTCGGCTTCTTCGATGCCGTGTTCGACCAGGAACTGGGCGCGGGCTTCGGAGAGCATGGAGATGAGGGCGTCGTTGCCCAGATGGTTGGCGCCGTTGATGTCGGTGATTCGAACGGGCATTCGGGTTTCGAAGCTGAAGGCGTTGTCCGGGAATTCGAGTTTGATTCTTGCCACGGGGGTGTCCTGATCGGGTTCAACATTGGATTGGGCTGAATCATACGCTTCCGGTTGTGACTTCTCATCTTATGGTGCTATCGGGTATCTTGCTTCTTGTTCCTGCGCTTTTTGTTTCGGAGTAAGCGGCGCTTGGGGCTGGGCTTTCCAGAACACGCTCCTTCGGCACATCCATGTGACGCTTGGGCTCCGCCATCCATGGCTCCGCACAGTTCTGGAAAGCCCAGCCCCAAGCCCCGCCCAGACTTCCTGCAAGCGCCCAACAAAACGTCATAATAAGAGTTACTTATGGATATTCGCCCTGCCGCCACCCTGGTTCTTACCCGCGATACCGAAAACGGCATTGAAGTGCTTCTGCTGCAACGCACCTGGGAGGCCATTTTCCTGCCTGGTTACTATGTGTTCCCCGGCGGAGCGGTGAATGAGCAGGAGTCGGAGGCGCAGCCGCATGTTGTGGGTGTTGAAGACGCGGATATCAGTCAGACCATGAGTCTGGATGAAGGTGGCGCGGATTTTATGTTGGCGGCGGTTCGGGAGTGTTTTGAGGAGGCGGGGATTCTGCTGGCTCAGGACGGCAGCGGTCAGCTAATCGGTGCGGAGCATCCGGTGCTTGGTGAGCGTGACGCATTGTTCCGGGATGAGGTGTCGCTGGCGCAGTTGTGTGAGAAGCATGGGCTGGTGGTGCCGCTGGACCGGTTGGCGTATTTAAGCCATTGGGTGACACCGCCGGGGCCGCCGCGGCGGTTTGATACGCGGTTTTTTGTGGCGGTGGCGCCGGAAGGGCAACGGGCCGGGCATGATGGTCAGGAGACGATTGATCATGTGTGGATGTCGCCTGCGCAGGCGTTAGAGGAGCATCGGGCAGGCCAGCGTTTGTTGGGGTTGCCGACGATCCGTACCCTGCGGGTGTTGTGTGATTTCAATACCACCGCCGAGCTGATGCGCTATGCCCATGCCAATCCACCCGAGGCGTTTCCGACCGATCCCTGGCCGGCGCTTCGCAAGGGCAAGCCGGTGATGCTGGAGCCAAACGCGCCGGCTTACGATGAGGCGGTCAAGCTGGACCCGGAGGGGGAAGGCACCACCCGGGCGGAGATTGTGCCAGGGCAAGCGGTGGAGGTGGCGGCCGGTGTAGTACGATTGACGGCACCGAACCCGGGCATGATGACCGGGCCGGGCACCAATACCTATATTCTGGGTTTTGAGCGGTTTACGGTGATTGATCCCGGGCCCGCGAACGAGGCCCACATCGAAAAGATTCTGGAAGTGACCGGCGGGGTGGTGGACCAGGTGCTGGTAACCCATACCCATCTGGATCATTCACCGGCCGTGTCGGTTCTGAAAGAACGAACCGGTTGCCGGGTGTTTGGCTGGCCAGCCCCGGAGGGCGCAGGCCAGGACCAGTCCTTCAAGGCGGACGACGAGCCGGAGCATGGCGACCTGATTGTCAGCGAGGCGGGCATTCTGAAGGTGATCCATACCCCCGGGCATGCCTCCAACCACCTGTGTTTCCTGCTGACGGACCAGGAGTTGCTGTTCTCCGGTGACCACATCATGCAGGGCTCGACGGTGGTGATCAATCCACCGGACGGCGATATTAAGGCCTATGTGGAATCCCTCTACGAGCTATTGGAGGAGCCTGTGCGCTTTATCGCGCCCGCACACGGCTTTCTGATGGGGCAACCGGAGGCAGTGATTGATTACCTGATCACCCACCGGTTATCGCGGGAGCACAAGATCTTCCGGGCACTGGAAGCACTGGCGCCGGTGTCCCTGAAAGACCTGACGGCGAAAGCCTACGACGATGTACCCGCAGCCATTCATGGCCTGGCAGCACGATCAGCCCTGGCACACCTCCTCAAACTTGAGGCGGAACACCGGGCATACCAGTCAGACAACCTCTGGCATGCCCACTAGCCAGGGTACCGGGCTACTTCTTGGCGATGATCCACACTGCGTGCACGATGCCGGGAATGTAGCCCAGGATGGTCAGCAGTATGTTGATCCAGAAATGCTTGCCCAGGCCCACCTGTAAAAAAACACCTAACGGCGGTAACAGAATCGCAACCAGAATTCGCAAAAGGTCCATTTAGTTCTCTCCTCGTGGCACGTATAACAGTCATATCTCTGAAAGATAGCAGTGTTATTACATTCAACCACATCGGGCCATTACAGATGGGCCCGTGATCATGAAAGTGGCATTAAACCTCTGTCACAGCGGTATTCATGAACCATACAGGGCCCTATCCTTGGGGCCACTGGACAGGTACTCGAGGACTTATGCTGTTTCAAAGGCCCAGACACTCCACAATCCGACACTTTCCGATCTGGCTTCTCGTTGCCGCCCTGCCGACGGTCACTTTGGCCGACACCAACGATTCGTCTGTGCTGGTGGCCCAACTCGCAGAGGATGAAAACGTTGAGGATGTGGTGCGCTCCGAACCCCGCCGCAGTCCGGGCGAAGATGACGACGCCAGCGACGACGAGCAGGAACCATCGGCACCAGTTACCGACCAGCAAACACAAACGGTCAAACCCCTGGTGGCACCCGTTACCCGCAAGATTGCCCCCAACATCGACCTGAAAGAGGTAGCACCCCTGCCGGAACCTGAGCCGGAACCGGAAACCCTGCCGGGTGCGGAACTGTCTGCAGAGGAGGTTCAGGCCTTGCAAGATACCGCACAAGGGGAAACGCCCGCCGCCGAGGACGAAGCTGACGCGCCGGCAGAACCCCTGCCAGCCGAAAGTTTCACCCTGCTTGGCAAGGAAGTGCTGCCCGGCACCTCCACGCGGCTGGCCTGGTCACCACAGATCCAGATTGCCGGCCTGTCACAAATTACCCCTGTTCTGGTGGTCAACGGCGTGAATGCCGGGCCAACCCTGTGCCTGACTGGCGCCGTACATGGCGATGAGCTTAACGGCATCGAGATTATTCGCCGCACCATGTATGACCTCAATCCGGAGAAACTCAGTGGCCGGGTGATCGGCGTGCCTATTGTCAATCTAACCGGCTTCCAGCAGGGCAGTCGGTACCTGCCGGACCGTCGGGATCTGAACCGCTTTTTCCCGGGCCGCAAGGACGGCAACCTTGCCGACCGGGTGGCCTATTCGTTGTTCGAGAATGTCATTCGGCACTGCGACATGCTGGTGGACATTCACACCGGTTCCCTCAAGCGCACCAACCTGCCCCAGCTGCGGGCCGACATGAACAATCCGGACGTGGCGGAATTCACCCGTGGGTTTGACCGCATGGCGGTGGTGCACAGCTCCGGTTCCCCTGGCATGCTGCGCACGGCAGCCGTCCAGGCAGGCATCCGCGCCGTGACCATGGAAGCAGGGGAGTCGTTGCGAATTCAGGAGCATCAGATTGAAGCGGGGGTAAATAGCCTCAACAGCCTGCTGGAAAAGCACGGCATGATTTCCAGGATGTTTGTGTGGGGCGATCCGGAACCGGTCTATTACGATTCCACCTGGGTGCGCGCCGAACACGGCGGCATTCTGTTCAGCGAGATTAACCTGGGTGCCAATGTCTCCGAAGGCGAGGTCCTGGGCTATGTGGCTGATCCGATTACCAATGAGCAACACCCGATACGCTCCACCTCCAACGGCCGGATCATCGGCATGGCAGTGGATCAGGTGGTGATGGCCGGCTTTGCCGCCTACCACATTGGTACGGAGGCAGAAGTTCCAGGCGAGTAGTATGCTAGGGGTTTTACCCGACAGCCTATGATCCACAGGAGTTCATGTGTCTTCGGCAAACTCTGGCATATTATCCCGAATTCCCGGCCTGGCCTATGTGGGCCTGGTGCTTACGCCGCTGTTCTGGGCCGGCAATGCCGTGGTCGCGCGAGGCACGGTTGAGCATGTCCCGCCCCTGTCGATGTCTTTCTGGCGTTGGGTGATTGCCCTCGCCATATTGCTGCCCTTCGGGTTCCCCGGCATGTGGCATCATCGCCGGGTCATCCATGCCCGTCTGGGTTCGATGCTGGCGCTGGCCACCTTCAGTGTGGCGGCGTTCAATTCACTGCTGTACTACGCCGCCATCACCACCACCGCCACCAATATTGCCCTGATCAATGCCACCATTCCTATTTTCGTGGCCCTGCTGGCGTGGATGCTTCTGGGCGACCGCACCCGGCCAATTCAGGCATTAGGCATCGCCCTGGCCATCGGAGGCATCCTGACCGTGGTAGCCCGGGGCGAGCTCTCGGTTCTGACCGGCCTTCAGGCACAACCCGGTGACCTGATCATGGTGGCGGCCGTCTTCAGTTGGGGGTTGTTCTCAGTCTTGCTCAGACGGCAGGCGGTGCCGTTACCGGCCCTTACTTTCCTGACCACCCAGATTCTGCTGGGCACGCTGGTGATCCTGCCGTTTTACCTGGTCGACCTGTTTTTCTTCGCCGGAGGCTTCGAGCTGACCCGAAATACGGCCATGTCGCTACTGTATTTCGCCATATTCCCCGGTATCCTTGCCTACGCATTCTGGAATCACGGCGTGCATGCGATCGGCCCCGCCAGGGCCGCGATATTCATGTACCTGACCCCAGTATTCGCATCTATACTGGCCGGCATTTTTCTGGGCGAGTCGCTTGGCGTGTTTCACATGATTGGCGGCCTGCTGATACTCGCAGGCCTGGTACTGGCCACGCGAACCGGTCGCCGACAAGCTGCGTATTCACTTCGGAGTCAGGAACAAAACGGGAGAGACACATGATGAAAGCCACCACCAGCATCAGGCGAGCCCGCACTCTTTATGGTCTGTTGTTGATCATCCTGGCACTGGGCATGCCTGCATTGGCGTCTGCCGAGGCCTGTGATCCGGAAGACCATGAGTGGGTGCCCAGCCGCTATTACCCGGCGGGGTCCGTGGTGTTTCACAACGACAACTGGTACGAGTCCCGTGAAATTCACGAGGGTATGGAGCCGGGTATCACGTTCGATTGGAAACGCTTACATTCGGTGCCAGATTGTGGTGGTGAAAACAGGCCGCCCGACCCCATAGACCCGGCTGATGTGGAGGAAGGCGTTACCCAGACGGACAGTAACACAGAGTTTTGCGAACGCCCGGAACAATGGCTGTTTGCGGAAAGTTACTCCGTCGGCAGCCAGGTCAGCCATGGCGGCAAGATCTGGGAAGCTATCCGGGATACCAAGGGCGACATGCCGGGTATCCAGGAGCCACCACACTGGAAGCTGGTGGAAGACCACTGCGCCATTCAGTCGCAACCAGCACTATAGGCCAGCCAACGCTGCCTCGATCCGCGCTATCACCTCCTCCAGCACGGATCGCGGGCAGCCGATGTTCAGGCGCATGAAGCCACTGCCAGGTTGCCCGAAGGACAAACCCGGGTTCATGCCCACGCCGGCCTCCTCCACGAAAAATCGTTTGAGGCCGGCGTCATCCAGCTCCAGGCTCCGACAGTCGAGCCACATCAGATACGTGCCTTCCGGCACAGCGACGTCAATGCCTGGCAATCGCCGGGACACCGCGCTGGCCACAAAATCCCGATTGGCCTGCAGATAGCCGAGCAGTTCATCCAGCCAAGTGGCGCCGTGGCGATAACCCGCTTCAAAGCCGGCAATGCTGAACGGGTTGCACTGGGGCAAGTGCATGGACTCAAACACCGCTTTCATGGCTTTGCGCCGATCCGGGTCCGTGATCACCAGGGCCGACAGACCAAGACCGGGCATGTTGAAACTCTTGCTCGGAGCCACCGCCGTCACCAGAGCATCCTCTTCTCCGGCGAGTCTACCCAGGACGGTATGCGGTGCCGCGTCCGGATAGGTCAGATCGCAATGTATTTCGTCCGAGAGCACCACCAGATTGTGGCGCCGGGCAATGGCCAGCAGCTCTTTGAGCTCCGCTTCCGTCCAGACCCGGCCGACCGGATTGTGGGGGGAGCACAACAACAGCACCCTGGCATCGGGCCGGGCAGCGCATTGCTCGAGATGCTCCAGATCCATCCGGTACTGCCCGGTCTGCGGATCCTGAACCAGGGGGTTTTCGATCACTTCACGACCGCTCTGGCGCACCGAGCTGAAAAAAGGCGGATACACCGGCGGCTGTATAATCACGCCCTCGCCGGGTTCGGCGTAGGCCATACAGGCGGCATTCAGAGATGGCACCACTCCGGGTGCCATCAGTATCCACTCCCGGCGAATGTGCCAGCCATGGCGCTGTGCAAACCAGTCGATCATTGCCTGGTACAGGCTGTCAGGAAACAGGGTATAGCCGTATACCGGGTGCCGAGCCCGTTCAGTCAGGGCGCGGGTGACCGCCTCGGGCGCGGCAAAGTCCATATCCGCCACCCACACGGGAATGACATCCTCCCGGCCAAACACCGCCTGGCGGGCATCAAATTTGACCGAGCAGGTATTTTCTCGTCGAACAGGCTGATCAAACGCACTGGCCACAAACGAACTCCCCAACTGGTTGAAAGGCTGCCGAGGGCTATTGTGGTAGCCCCGGCCAACGACCGCAACCAACCGTGGCAGGCGCCTCCCGCTTTGGTCGAACATGGGCAAGTTTTGCTTGCCGAAACGGGCCGATACTTGCGAACCTAACCGTTTGTTGATGGTTGTCGTCCCGAACGTTTGTCGGAGTTCTCCCCATGATCGGCCAGATCCTAGCTACCATGCTGCCGGTATTCCTGATTGCCGGTTGCGGCGCCCTGTATGGCCGCTACCGCACACCAGACATTCAAGGCCTGAACGTTCTCAACATGGAACTGTTCGTGCCCATGCTGGTGTTTGCCGTACTGGCCGACCAGCAGGCGCCCCTGCAGGACTATGGCTGGCTGGCCCTGGCGGCAACAGTGGTGGTGCTAGGTTCTGGCATCATTCTGTACCCGGTGGCCCGCGTTCTGAACCTGAACCTGAAAACCTTCCTGCCGCCGATGATGTTCAATAATTCCGGCAACATGGGCATTCCGTTGCTGGTACTGGCGTTCGGTGAGGCGGCACTGCCGGCGGCGATCGTACTGTTCATCGTCGAGATGCTGCTACACTTTTCCGTTGGCCTGTACATGCTGGACCCGCACACCTCCATCATCCGGCGATTGCGGCTACCGATCGTGTTCGCCAGCATCGCCGGGCTAACGGTTAACTTCAGCGGTGTTGCCCTGCCTGGCTGGCTGCTGGAAACCCTGAACATGCTGGGTGGCGTGTGTATCCCCTTGATGCTGTTTGCCCTGGGAGTGCGGATGCTGGATGTGGATTTCCGGGACTGGAAACTGGGGCTGATTGGCGCCATTGCCTGCCCGGTCAGCGGCTTGCTGCTGGCCTGGCCAATGATTGCCCTGCTCGACCTGCCGGGCCTTCAGGTAGCCTGCCTGTGGGTCTTCGCGGCCCTGCCACCCGCCGTGCTGAACTACATGGTGGCGGAGCAGTATCAGCAGGAACCCCACGCGGTGGCATCGCTGGTGTTATTGAGCAACCTGGGCAGTCTGGTAGTCATGCCCATTGTCCTGGGCCTGGTGTTCGCCGCGGGCTACGCCTGAACAGCCCTCAATTCACATGGATGATTAACGGATGTCTGAAACGGTTGCGGTGGTGCGCGCTGCCCGCCCGAACTTCCTGTTGCTTGCGCCACTGTGTGTGGGACTGGGCCTGGCCGTTGCCTGGCAACAGGGCCAGCCTCCGGCGCTGATCGACACCCTGCTGGTGTTTGTGGGTGCCGTGCTGGCCCATGCGGCGGTTAACCTGCTCAATGAATATGAGGATTTCCGGTCCGGACTGGACCTGATCACCCGGCGCACCCCTTTCTCCGGCGGCAGTGGCGCACTACCCGAAGTACCCTCCGCAGCGCGGAGGGTATTGTGGGCCGGGCTCGGCACCCTGGGGTTGGTGGTCGCCATCGGCGTGTACTTTTTGTGGCTTCGGGGTGTGCCCATGTTCGTTCTTGGTGCCGGTGGAGTGGTACTGGTGCTGACCTATACCCGCTGGATCACCCGTTCGCCGCTGTTATGCCTGCTGGCACCGGGCATTGGCTTTGGCCCGGTGATGGTGTTGGGCACCCTGGTGGCCCTGGGTGCCCGGCTGGACGCCGCCGCCCTTATCTGCGCAGCCGTCGCCCTGCTTCTGGTCAGCGAGCTGCTGTTGATCAACCAGATACCCGACGCGGATGCCGACCGGCAGGTTGGCCGCCGGCACCTGGTGATCACCCTTGGGCCGGAAACCGCCAGCAGGATAGTGGCTGGCCTGCTTGCCGGCAGTTATCTGCTGATCGGAGCCGGCATTCTGACCGGGATTCTGCCGACCACAGCACTGATCGCCCTGCTGCCGTTGCCACTGGCGCTGTGGATCAGCGTGCGCCTGCCCCATGTCCTGGACAGAGCAGGCGAACTTAACCGGTTGCTTGGTGCCAATGTGGTCACCCTGCTGTCGACCCTGGCATTGCTGATGGTCGGGCTCAGCCTCTGAACCGGAACACGCTGACCCGCGAGCGCAACTGACCCGCCAGCACGGCCAGATCCCGGCTGGCACCGGCTACCTGATCCGATCCGGCAGAGGTTTCAATGGTGGCATCGTGAATCCGTGCGATGTTGCGGTTCACTTCCTCCGCCACTGAACTCTGTTCTTCTGCAGCGCTGGCAATCTGGGCATTCATGTCGTTGATGGAAGCCACCTCTTCCCGGATGCGCCCAAGCGCGGTTTCTGCCTCGGCGGTCTTCTCAACCGTCACCCGAGCCAGATCCCGGCTTCGTTCCATTTCACTGGAGGCCTCACCAGCACCGGCCTGCAACCGGCCAATCATGTCCTGAATCTCCCGGGTGGAATCCTGGGTACGGGATGCCAGGGAACGCACTTCATCAGCCACCACCGCAAAGCCCCGGCCATGTTCGCCAGCGCGGGCGGCTTCTATCGCCGCATTCAGCGCCAGCAGGTTGGTTTGCTCGGCGATGGCGTTGATTACTTCGATGATCTTCTCGATATTACCGCTGTCTTCAGACACCCGGCTTACAGAAGCCGCCGCGTCCTCCAGCTTGTTCGCCAACTCGGTGATCGAGGTGGCGGTCTCCTTGACCACCTGATTTCCGGTTTCCACTTCCTGGTCAGCCTTGCGGGTTGCCGTCGCGGCATTGGCGGCAAAGCCCGCCACCTCGTTCACCGTGGCCGCCATCTGGTTCACCGCGGTGGCCATCTGCTCAGCCTCGGTGGCCTGCATACGGATCTGTTTGCTGTTGTTGTCTGAGGTATCTTCCAGCTCGCCAGACGCATTGGACAGCTCCTCGGCGGCAGACCGTACTTCACGGATGATGCCCGTTAACCGGTCAATGGTATCCGCCAGAGCGCCCATCACGCTGCCGGGATAGCGGGTTTCGAGATTCTGATCCAGTTGGCCGTCCGCCAGCTGCCGGATGGCGGCCGCCACTTCCTCTGGCTCCGCACCCAGGATTCGCTTGAGTTTGCGGATGATGACCGTGGCCACCAGCACACTGACCAGTACGGCAAAGCCGGTGATGGAGAGAATCATGATGTTGAAGCCACTGGCGGCGTCGCGCACTTCTTCCAAGTCAGCGGCAACGGTGTTTTCCTGATAATCAATAAACGCGTTGACCCGCGCCAGCCACTCGCTGTAAGCCGGTGAAACCTGATCCAGCAACAGGCGTCGGGCCTGTTCGGTATTGCCTGCAGTTCGCAGAGTCACCACCTCATCGGTCAGGGCGAGGGTTCGCTGTTCGGTGGCTTCGATGTCCCGCAGCAAACGGCGCTCCTGATCCGTGGCCCCCTGGCGCTGGAACATCTGGGACATGGCTTCCGCATTCTCCCGGTACATCGCCGCCAGGTCATCAATGGTGCGAAGATGTCCACGCAGGGCTGTATCGCTGCTCACCAGAACCACATCCCGAATGGCAATCGCCCGGTCATGCACGCTGCCCCGGAAATTAATGGCGAAGCGCTGTTTGAGTGAGGCGCCCTCATTAACCGAGGTCAGGGTCCGGTCAATGAATCCCACCTGGTGATTACCCACAACGCTGACCAGCACCATCAGCGCTACCATCAGCCCGAATCCCAACGCCAGGCGTTTTGCTACTGTGAGCTGGCCCGTCATATACGCACTCCACATATTGGTTAAGTGGAGAGAATTACGATTAAAAAAAAGGAATGGATTTATTACTTTTGCAAGATTTTGTAAATTCTTTAACCGTCTGCCACTCAGTCCCCTATCGAGCCGTCCGTTTTCCTTGCAACTGCCTGGACTTTGGCCGATGGTTAGAGGCAAATCTGCCTGATCTGGTAATGATATGGAGGTCTTTCCATGAGTGTTCTGCTTCTGGTTCTCAGTGCCCTGGTGCTGGTCTATTTCAGCATCGGCGGCAAAACCGCTGCGATCGTGATGTCTGTTGCCACCCTCGTCGGGGTCGCCAACGACGGCTGGCACCTTCTCAGTTTTGTCATCGGCGGCCTGCTGTTAGCGCTGGCGTTACTGATCACCCTGCCCGGCGACCTGCGCTTGGACAAATTCAGCCGGCCCTTACTGGGCTGGGTCCGCAGCCGCCTGCCCAAGCTCTCGCCAACCGAGCAGGAAGCCCTGAACTCCGGTTCCGTAGACTGGGATGGCGAACTGTTTTCCGGCAAACCGGAATGGAACAAGCTGCTGGACGCCGCTCCGGCGCATCTGACCAGCGAGGAGCAAGCGTTTCTCGACGGCCCGGTGGAAGAACTTTGCAAGATGCTGGATGACTGGCAGATCACCCACGAACACTACGACCTGCCCGACAAGGTATGGAAGTTCATCCGTGACAAGGGCTTCTTCGGGCTGGTGATTCCCAAGGAAGACGGGGGCCTGGGTTTCTCCAACACTGCCCACTCCGAAATCGTGATGAAAATCTCCACCCGCAGCGTATCGGCAGCGGTGACCGTCATGGTGCCCAATTCCCTGGGCCCGGGTGAGCTGCTGATGCACTACGGCACCGACGACCAGAAACACCACTACCTGCCGCGCCTGGCCAAGGGCAAGGAAATCCCCTGTTTTGCCCTGACCTCACCGGTGGCCGGCTCCGACGCGGGTGCCATTCCGGACAAAGGCATCGTCTGCAAGGGCGAATGGAACGGCAAGGAAGTGCTGGGCCTGAAGGTCACCTGGAACAAGCGTTACATCACACTCGCCCCGGTAGCGACCCTGATTGGCCTGGCCATCAAGGTCTATGACCCTGAACACCTGATCGGCGATCAGGACGACATCGGCGTGACCTGTGTGATGGTGCCCCGGGAGACCGACGGCGTGAACGCCGGAGCCCGCCACCTGCCCATGAACACCGTCTTCATGAATGGCCCCACCTGGGGTACCGAAGTGTTCATCCCCATGGAACAGGTGATTGGTGGGCAAGACATGCTCGGCAAAGGCTGGAAAATGCTGCTGGAATGCCTGTCCATCGGCCGCTCCATCTCCCTGCCGGCTCTCGGCACCGGCGCCGGCAAGTTTGCAAGCCTTGCCACTGGCGCCTACGCCTACACCCGGGAACAGTTCGGCCGCACCATCAGCCAGTTCGAAGGCGTTCAGGAAGCCCTGGAGCCCATCGCCGGCTACACCTACATGATGGATGCCGCCCGCCTGCTCACCGCCGGCATGCTGGACCGGGGCGTTCGCCCATCCGTGCCCTCGGCGGTACTGAAATACCGCAACACCGACCTGATGCGGGAAGTCATTAACCACGCCATGGATGTAGTGGCCGGCCGGGGCGTGATCACCGGCCCCCGTAACTTCCTGGCCCGGGCCTACCAGGCAGTGCCCATCGGCATTACCGTGGAAGGCGCCAACATCCTGACCCGCAGCCTGATGATCTTCGGCCAGGGCGCCATTCGCTGCCATCCGTTTATCGTGGAAGAAATCGAAGCCGCCGGCATGGAAGACCAGGACAAGGCTGCAAAACAATTCGATGGCATCTTCTACCGCCACCTGGCCCACACCACCCGCAATGCCCTGCGGGCGTTCGTACTGGGCCTGAGCAAGGGCTGGTTGGAAACCGCGCCACGCCAGGGCGACATCCAGAAATACTACCGCCAGCTGGGCCGATTCTCCGCTGCCTTCGCATTAATGACCGACGTCACCCTGCTGACCGTCGGCGGCGGCCTGAAAGCCCGCCAGCGCTTGTCTGGCCGCATGGCCGACTGCCTGGTGCATCTGTATTACGCCACCGCGGTGATCAAGCAATGGCATGAAGAAGGCTACCCGGACGACCAGCGAGACCTGGTGGAATGGTGCCTGCAAACCTGCCTGCACGACCTGCAGGATTCCATGCGCGATGCCATCATCAACTTCCCGGTCCCGGCCCTGCGCTGGCCGCTGCGACTCATCGTGTTCCCACTTGGCGCGACCGGCCTGAACGGCCCGGACGACAAACTGGGAGCGAAAGTGGCCGCGACCATTGTGAACGATACCCCGGTGCGCCAACGCATCAGCCGGGGCACCTTTATCAACATGGATCCAGACGACCCGCTGGGCCGGGTACTCAACGCCTACAAACTGGCCAACGAAACCGCCGAGATGCGCCAGCGCCTGCACGAAGCGATTCGCAGCCGCGACGAAGACGAACTGGACGGCATTGCCCTGCTGATGGGCCATCAACGTAAAGAGCTGGTGGACTGGGCCTGCGCCCAGGGCATCATCAAGGCGGACGAGTGCCCGAAAATGGAAGAAGCGCTGACAGCCCTGTATGACGTCATCCGGGTGGATGCCTTCGACGCCGACGGCCTGAAAGCCCTGGCCAAGGGTGCCAAGGGCAAACGCAAGGTTGTAGAGCGGCCTGGCTCAGGTTCCTAGCCTTTTAGTTCGGTGGAGGTCAGTCCTTGGCAGGAGGCCTCCCAAAAACCGCTCCTTCGGCACATCCTTGTGGCGCTTCTGCTCCGCCATCCATGGCTCCGCACATTTTTGGGAGGCCTCCTGCCAAGGACTGCCCCCGCCCTGCTCAAAACACCAGAACCCGCAGGCTGCTAGAAGGTTACTCCCCACGAAGCCCACCCCGAATAGCCTCATCCACCAGCCAGCGGCGCAGCGTCTGAATCCCACGCTCCCGCCGGCGACTGGTCTTCCAGGCAAAGTAGAACTTGTCACCTGTCACCACCGAATGGGCGGGCAACCGAACAAAATCCGCCGAATCCTTGCGGGTACTGAGCATGTAGTCATTGGTCAACGCAATGCCCTGATGAAAGCGCGCCGCCTCCAGCGACAACAGCATATGGCTGGAATGCAGCAGCCGACTGGACGCAGGCAGCTTCATATCGGCCTCCTGATACCAGGCCTCCCAGTCACCGCCCTGCCTGTCATAGATACTGTGAGTCGACAGCAACGGAAACCGGGCCATCACTGCCGGCGCTATCGGCTGCTCATCCCGCCGCCCTGGCTCCGCATCCCGCCCTAACTCCCGCCGTATACGCTGCCAATAGTCCTGACTACACACCGGGAACAACCGCTCCTCATAAAGCAGATCGTAACTGTAGGCCCGCGAATCCCGGTGAATGGTAATAAAACAATCCGCCACCCTATCCGACAACACCGGATTCTCACTACTCATCTCCAAAGCCAGATCAATCTGCGGATGCAAACGCTGCAAATCCGGCAACCTCGGCGCCAGCCAGCGCACCGCAAACGAACTGAACACCGACAACCTCAGCCGCGACTCCTCATGCCCCAACAATTGCTCACTGGCCCGTTCAATCTGCAACAATGCCGAACCAACGGCATCCAGATACTGCCGCCCCTCATCCGTCAACGTCACCTTCCGGCCCGAGCGCCAGAACAGCCGCTCACCCAAATAGGTTTCCAGCTGTTTGATCTGGTGACTGACTGCACTTTGCGTGATCGACAGTTCCTCGGCAGCCGCCGAAAAGCTGTTAAGCCGTGCAGCGGCTTCGAATACGGGAAGAGCTTTCAGTGGAGGTAGCTTCATCGTTTTAGTATCTAATTTTCTAATGGATGGCTAATAATCATCATTTTATCGGATATTAGCACTTCATTAGACTCTCCAACGAGATTCGGGGATCAGGTCGGGTTGCCCCTCCGAAAATGCTTGTAGCCATGGATGGCGGAAAGCAAGCGTACAGGGATGTACTTGCAGCGGTTTTCGGAGGGGCAACCCGACCTGATCCTTCCACCAAACCACGAAGGCCAGGATAAAGAGGAGAGAACCAAAGTGTCAGGCAAAACCGTCAACAGCGCCATTCTGCTGCTGGTCATCGGCAACGCCATGGCCATCCTCTCCGATGTATTTATCAAAATGCTGGAACCCGGCGCCCCCGTCTTCCAGTTCGCCTTCCTGCGCTGCCTCCTGACCCTGGCCTTCCTGATCCCTCTGGCCCGCAAACTCGACCGCCAGAACCTCTTCGGCGGCCTGAAAATCCACGCCATCCGCGCCCACATTCACCTGGTCGGCATCGTCTGCATGGTGATCGCCCTCACCAACTTGCCGCTGGCCACCGCCAACGCCCTGTTCTACGCTGCCCCGATACTGGTGATGGTGCTCTCCGCCTTTTTCTTCCGGGAACAACTCACACCCCTGAGCGTCACCGCCGTCTTCAGTGGCTTTGCCGGCATCATCGTCATCCTGCGCCCGGTGGAATTCAACTGGGCAGTGATTGCGGCCCTGGGCTCTGCCTTCGCCCTCGCCATCAACGCTGTAATGGTGCGCCAATTGCCCAAAGAGCAGACCACCGTCCACAAGCTGTTCCTGAACTACCTGTTGATTGTGCCGGCTGCCGCTGCCCTGGCGCTCTGGGAAGGCGCGGCCTGGAACCCGCAGATCCTGATCAGCGCCGCCGGCTCAGCCCTGTTCATCCTCGGCTACAACATCACCGTGTTGCTGGCCTACCGGCAGGTGGATGCCAACCAGGTCACCAGCGCCGAATACACCGGGCTGATCTGGGCCGTCGCCATTGGCTGGATCTGGTTTGGTGAAGTGCCGGACCTGTGGTTCCTGGCCGGCAGTCTGATGATTGTGGTGCCGCTGGTGCTGATTGGCTTGCGGCACCGGCGCCGCACCCCGGCGCGGGGGTTTAACCCCGCAGCCCGGGAAGAGCGCCCGGAAAGGCTGGTTGCCGAACCTACCGGCGGGTCTGGTCAATAAGAATCTGGGTATCACGAATGATCCGGGCTGCCCGATACTCCGGCGGTATCCGGTCGTTGTACCCCAGGGATGACCGGTAACCACTGCGATGGTTGTGGTACTTCGGTTTGTATCGGTAATGGGAATGCTTTTTACCATAGTCCCGGCGGTCGTACCGATGCTTGTGGCGATTATCCCGATAGCGGTTGTCGCGGTGGCGATCATGGTAAGACCGGCGATGCTCGGCACGCAGCATTTTCTTCTGATGGCCCGGTGGCAGCGCCTTGCCCCGGTCCAACTGCTTCTGGATACCCGGCGGATGGCCGTGGCCACGGTAGCCGTCTGCCTGGGCCATACCGGCAAAGCCCAGGGCGACAATCAGGGTACTGCTGATCAGTAATCGTTTCATCATGACTCTCCCGTCCCTATCGACTGGAACCATGCTAAACGGAAACATTCCGTGAAGCCTTGCCACCAGATTAATGATCAGAAGGGAGATGTCAGCGCCCAAGGGCCGGTTTTGCACAAGCTTTACATGGGTTGACGTTTAACTGTCCGAAGCCTCGACAGGCCCGGAACGGGTGAGGTGAGATTCAATCGAAAAGGTATGGCGGCAGTCATCCCCCAACGCCCGCAGGGACTCCGCCAGCCTGAGCAGATATTCGGAATTGGGCCCACTGGGGCCAACCGCTGCGGCAATCTGGGCAGCAATATCGGCTTCCGGAGCCTCGCCCAGAAACGCTTCGTTGTCTTCCGTGGCGATATACACCAAGCCCTCGGCATGGCTGCCATCGTCAAAGGTCATGGTGGTGCTGAAGCGCAGGTAACCGTTTTTCTCCCGCACATCCAGATACTCAAAGACATTCGGCGATACCCGGAACGCCATGCCCCGGCAGACCGCTCCGGGTTGCTCGATCAGCGTGACCACCCGGCCAGGAGCCTCAGGCGTGCCACGATGGTCGTGGGAACCCTGCCAGAACCGGCGAGCCCAACCGCGAATGGAGGCCGGCCGCTGTTCCAGGAACGGGAAATCCACCTTGTAAATCAAAGACCCGTAACCGAACAACCAGACCGAGTCGATGCCGTCAAAGTTGTAGCGGGTACGATTGTGATCAATGGTGTTGGCGGGCATAACAAACCTGCAGACGATACGAAGGCCTGATTCTGTCAGGCGCCTTGAGTGCTTGCAATAAAGCCGGCGATACCGGTCAGCACGATTTCCGCCGCCATGGCAGAGAGAATCAGGCCACTGATTTTCGACATGATGTTCAGGCCGGTTTTACCCAGCACTTTTTCCAGGTAGCCGGACAACCGCAACAACACCGCCAGAATCAGCAAGCCGGACACCAGACCCAGCAAACCGCCAGCCACTTCGTGAACAGCTTTCAGCTCGGCACCGTAGACCATGATGGCACCGATGGTCGCCGGGCCGATCATCACCGGAATGGCCAGGGGCACCACGGCGATATCGTCGCGGTCTTCCTCTGGCAGGCCCGTGGCATGGTTGCGAGTGCCGCTGGTCACCAGACTGATAGCCGTGAGGAACAGCAGGCTGCCGGCGCCAATGCGGAAAGAGTTCAGGGTAATACCGATGGCGCTGAACAACAGCGGCCCGGCAAAGAACAGCACCACACCCAAAATAAACGCCGAAACACAGGCCCGGCGAATGATCGACGCCTTCTCCGCCGCCGGCAGGCCGCGGGTCAGCGCCAGGAACATGGTGACCACAAAGAACGGTGCCAGCAGGAACAGAAAACGGATGGTACTGCTGAGATAAGTGGCGAAAAACGATTCAAACATTCAAGCAAATCCGGCCAGGGGTTAAAGCCGGTAAGCATAGCGCCTGTGGGCAGATTCTGCCGTAAGGAAGAGAACCTATTGGCCGGCGGAACGGATCAACGCTTCTTGATGGAGGGCTTGCGCGGCTTGCCGGGTTTGCCTTTCGGGCCGGTCGTGCGCCCACCGGCCTTCGGGCCACGGCCAGGCTTGCCTGCAGGCGGTTTGCCGGTGCCTTTACCGGCTCCCTTTCCACCTCGGCCGGGGGAAGGTTTACCTGAAGGCTTTGCGCCGGCCCTGGCCGGTTTACCACCGGCACCCGGGCGGGCACCTTTGGCCCCGGCGGGTTTCTTGCGGGGCTTGCTGGCCGCCGACTGCGTTGCTTCCGAAGACGAATCCCGAATGGCATCAAACAGCACCGCCAGTTCCTTCTCCGTCAGATCCCGCCAGGCGCCCACCGGCAAACCTTGCAGGCTGACGTTCATAATCCGCACCCGCTCCAGCTTCGTCACCTCATAGCCAAAGTATTCCGCCATCCGGCGGATTTGGCGGTTCAGGCCCTGCACCAATATGATCCGGAAGACAAACCGGGAGACTTTCTCCACCTTGCAGCGCTTGGTCATCGTCCCCAGAATCGGCACGCCGTTGCTCATGCCTTCCACAAACTCCCGGGTCACCGGCTTGTCGACGGTCACCAGGTATTCTTTCTCGTGGTTATTGCCGGCCCGCAGGATCTTGTTCACCAGATCACCATTGCTGGTGAGGAAAATCAGCCCCTGGGAATCCTTATCGAGGCGGCCAATGGGGAAAATGCGCTCGCTGTGGCCGACAAAGCGCTGGATATTGTCTTTCTCCGCGCTGTCGGTGGTGCTGACAATGCCCACCGGTTTGTTCAGGGCGATAAAGACCAGATCTTCCTCGTCCCGGGGCTCAACCACCTGGCCGTTCACTTTCACCACATCGCCCGGCAACACCTGGTCTCCCACCTGGGCCCGCCGACCGTTGATGTGCACGTTGCCCTGCTCGATGTACCGGTCAGCATCCCGGCGCGAACACATGCCGCTCTCGCTGATGTATTTGTTCAGTCGGGTGGAGGTTCGGTTGGCCATGACATCCTGCCGGTTTCAAATGATGGGTAAATGCGCGGTCAGCACACAACCCGCGCATCATCCCATTGCATCACCCTGACGGCAACTGCCGGTCAGCGCCTGCGGAACGGATAGAACAGCTGCCCCAGGTAGGAACCCGGCAGTTTCTGGGTGGTACCATACTCCGCCGGCCAGTGCGCCTTCGGGAAATGGTACGTGCCAAACAGCCGGTCAAAGAGCACCGTGTGTGCCGAGTAATTGGTATCAATGGCCGGCTTCTCCGAACTGTGGTGCCAATGATGAAACTGCGGCGTTACCAACAGGTACTTAATCGGCCCCCAGGGCACGTTAAGATTGCTGTGGATAATGATGGCCTGCAGCGCGGCGAACGTCACGTAGATATCCAGTGCTTCCTTGCTGGCACCAAGCAGATACAGAGCCAGCATAACCAATCCACGTTCAATGAAAATCTGAACCACATGGGCACGGGAGCCTGCCAGCCAGTCCATGGTTTCCACCGAATGATGGACCGCATGAAACGGCCACAGCCGACGGACTTCATGGAATACCCGGTGTTCCCAATACAGTACGAAATCGGCAACCAGAATCAGCAGTACGACCTGCAGCCATAACTGCGTGCTCTGGATCGCCACCTGCAGGCTGTCGCTGGCCACCCACTCGAAGTGGGTCACCAGGAAATTGCCAAATAAAAGAACTGCTGAGATCAGCAAGTGATTCAGGCAGAAGTAAAAGAAATCCAGACCCCATTCATCCCGCAAGATGACCTGCTCCCGATACTTCGGAAAGAGCTTCTCCAGGCTGGTGAAGACAATAGTGGAACTCAGAAAGGCCAAAATCAGCCAGTCCACACCGAGCGACAGCGGTTTCGGCTCCACCGGCCCAACAGGAACATTGTAACCACCCAGAGCAAACGCGATCAGCGTCATGGCAATGCCCGCAGCGCCAAGCCGTTTGCGCCGATCAAGCACAAAAGTGGTGATGCCGAAAAAGAGGGAGAACCACATGCCGTACTTTAAGACATCCTGAAGTGCCTCAGCATCATACGCAGCACGAAGATCGGTGGTAGTCAGGTAGGAAGGGAACAGGTAGGCAAGCACCGCCGCCAGGCTCAAGCCGCCGAGAAATATCGAAAAATATCCGGGAATTCGTCCGTTCCGAAAGCGAAGCTCTTTTTCCGGACGGGGCTCTACCACCCGCTCGCGGTATTGGTAATTGGTATCGTGTTCCGTGTTCATGCGTTCCCTGCAAATGTTCTGTTCCGCACTCGTTTGAGAAAATTTTTCTTATCGTTCCAAGCGATGGCTTTGCTTTGACCCTATCTTACAATAGAAGTAATTTTCACCGGACAACTGCTATGAATTATAACTCTGCAGTGATCTCTGAACTTAATGTCTCGGGGAGATTGAGAAACTTTCTCCATGCACTTAGAACTGCTTTGAATTCCTCAAGTGAGAATCTACCTTCTTCTTGACCGACCCAATCCTCATTAACATTTATGTTAATCTGAACAAAATTATTTGAGATAAAAACGTCAACGTCGTTACCTTCCACCTCTAGAGTTTTTATTTTTCCTTCTTCAAACATTTTTATTTTGGATAGTATCCTGTCACAGTCCTCAATATTCTGAGCAATGCTGGTTAAGGTATTGGCTAGATATCGCTGATACCGGGCCACTTCAAGTTCACCAGAAAACTCTTGGCGCTGATGATAGATTTGCCCTAGAACAGGATGTTTTCCGCCATCGGAATAGTACAATTTTAATTTCATTTCTCACCTCTAAGTGTTCTTGGGGCCTGGTACACTGGATAAACTGTCGTTCTTGGTGAAATCCAACCCTCAACTCTAACACCGGAGGGAGTTACAGAAATCCACTTGTCACCCTGAACAATTTTATTTGGATCATTCCAAGCTGCATCAACTTCACTTTTAATACGGGTTTCGTCCCAATCCTTAGGGAACATCGTGTTGCTAGAGTTGTTACTCGTCTTGGTTATCCACTGCCCTGGATTCGCCGGATCTTGGACTTCAACAGTAGCCATGTATACACCCGCAACATCAGGCATCGTTTCGGTGCCAGGAACTATCCTGACATCGCCATAAAGCAACGTATGGCCGCCGGTCGGTTTTCCTCTACTCGTGTAGTCAGCCTTCAGTACATGCTCAAAATCAATTGGTGATTGCTGAACATATTTGACTAAGCCACTATCTCCGGCACTATCAGCCCGCTTCTGAAAAACCAGATACAACGGCTCAATCCCACTATCCTTCGGAAAACTTACGATCAGCTCAACCTGATCCTCAAAGGGCCGCTGGTAGCCCGGCGGCGAATGTTCCTGGCCATCCTCCTGGATGGGCGTCACCAGAATGCTATAGGGATCAATCCCGGAATCCGCCGGGTATTCGGTGCTCACAACCGGGCGGTGGCCGCTGTCATCCGGATACCAGACGAGGGTGAAGTCGTCGTCAACCACCACTTCAAAATTCTCGCCCACGAGCTCTGCGTGAGCAACCGGAACCCGGTCTTTGTATCCGGTACTGTCATTAACGTGATAGCCGGCCACCCGGAGGTTTCCGGTGGCATCCACGTGCAGATGAAAACGTACCCGAATGGCCGCCTCAGCCATTTCAAGGAGTTCTTCCTCAGTGTACAGGGTGCTGTCGCCCAGCTTGGATGGCCAGAGTGCCAAAAGTACTGTGCTGGCAGCCGTACTCATTACGCTGGCACCAATACGCGCCGCCATAGCCCAGCCTTTTGCCAGTCTCATTGCCGAGCCGGAGATCAAGCCCAGCGGCCGCAAGCCTTTTGCACCAGGGCTGGTGACGGTGGCGGGGGCAAGCATCGCAAGTGTGCCAAAGTTACTGGCCTTTTCCTGTCCTTCGTTGCTGTCGGTATTCCCGGAGGGCCGGGTGCAGGACTTGGCGAATACCTTTGGCCCCAGGGGCGGAAGGGCAAAGTTTTCCGATATTACCACAGGCGGTGGAAGCGGCTCAGGTGGCGGTTCAATTACCGGGGTTTCTGGCGTGTAGTCGAGCTTCGGTGGTGGTGCCAGGCTATCGGAATGAGCGTAGGCGGTGCCTCTGGAAGGAAACGCTTGCCGGTCACCGAAGCGTTTTTCGAAGGCCGTGACGGCATTCTCTGCAATGGCTGCAGAGGTGCTTTCAGTGGGAACAATGCGCCCGGATACCAGCCTGAAAACGGGAGCCGCAGGGATCTCTTTGAGCAACACCAACTCGCCACTGGCAAACTGGTCTCTTAATCGGGCAGGGGTGAAACTGGAGCTCGAAAGGTAGCTGGCCAATTCCCTATCGGAGTATTGGTCCCAGCCACCCTCGATCATCAACGCTTCGTGAAGCGCAAGCGAGTGCGGGTCTGCTATTCTGGTCACGTCCGTGTTTCCACAAAGTATTAATCGGCACAATCCATGCCTGTAGTGTGGACAAATGTACCGGAAAGCTGGCGCCTATCCAAGATCAAACCAGAAAAAGCCGCAGAGCCCGGCCCACCCAGGCTCGGACTCTGCCGTTTCTCCGACCCTAGCCAACCAACGCCGGCTCGCCACCCTGCTCCATCACCTCCGTAGCTTCACACACATACTGCTCGGCATCAAAACGCTTGGTCTGCTGCCGGAACTGCCAGGTGAAGCCCGGCCACAGGGTGGTGTTCTTGCCGTTCTCGTTCACGTACCAGCTCTTGCAGCCGGTCTGCCACACGGAATCGCCGAGTTTGGCGTGAATCGAGGCGTTGTATTGGCTGAAGGCATCTTCCTTCACTTCCACCGTCTTCCAGCCCCGGTGCTGCATTTTCTTCAGGGCATCCAGCACGTACTGCACCTGGGATTCGATCATGTACACCATAGAGCTGTGCCCAAGGCCGGTGTTCGGGCCCATCAGCATGAAGAAGTTGGGGAAGCCGGCCACGGTGGTGCCCTTGTAGGCTTCCGCGCCTTCGCGCCAGGCATCGAGCAGGTCCTGGCCGCCGCGGCCGTAGATCATGCCCCGGGGAATAGGTTCCTGGGCCTTGAAGCCGGTGCCGTATACGATGCAGTCCACCTGGCGCTCGGTGCCGTTGGTATCCACGATGGTATTGCCCTTCACCTCACGGATGCCATCGGTCAGCACATCCACGTGATCCTGATCCAGCGCCGGATAGTAGTTGTTGGAGATCAGCACCCGCTTGCAGCCAAAGTGGAAATCCGGCGTCACTTTTTTACGCAGTTCCTTGTCCTTGATCTGACTGCGAATATGACGACGCGCCTGCAGCTCACCGATTTTCAGGATGCGCGGGTTGCCGACAAAGCCCAGCACCCGGGCTTCCAGCATCCAGTAGATACTCTGGCGAAACGCATTCAGGGTTTGCGGCACCTTTTTGAACATCATTCGCTCCAGCGGGCGGATTTCACGGTCCGGCTTGGGCATGATCCACGGTGGTGTGCGCTGGTAGAGGTCCAGGTGGGCCGCATCTTTGGCGATCTCCGGCACAAACTGGATGGCCGAGGCACCGGTGCCGATCACCGCCACTCGCTTACCGCGGAAGTCGTAATCGTGGTCCCAGCTCTGGGAGTGGAAGCTGGTACCGGTGAAGGTGTCCATGCCCTTGATATCCGGGTAGGCGGGCGTGCTCAGGCCGCCCATGCCGGATACCAGCACCTCGGCGTGCAATTTGCGGAACCTGGGCAGGGTTTTGTCGCTGCGATCCAGAACATCCCCAGGCTTCAGGTTGTTGGCTTCCATGTAGGCCCAGAGTTTGGGGCTGTCGCAGGTTTCGATGGCCCAGGCGCCGGTTCTTTCATTCCAACGGGCACCGGCCACGTGGGTATTGAGCTGGATGTGTTCGAGCAGGCCGTACTTTTCCGCGCAGTGGCGCAGGTAGGCTTTGATTTCCGGCTGGGGCGCGAACATGCGTGTCCAGTTGGGGTTCTGTTCGAATGAGAAGGAGTACAGCGCAGATTGCACGTCACAGGCGCAACCGGGGTAGTGGTTTTCGTGCCAGGTGCCGCCTATGTCGTCGCTTTGTTCGAGGATGACGAAGTTGTTGAAGCCGGCTTCTTTAAGTTTGATGGCCATGCCGAGGCCGGAGAAGCCGGTGCCGATGATGGCGATCTGTGCGGTTTGTGTCATTGCTGCACTCCTGTGTGGCCTGTTTGGCCTTGCCTGTTGTTGTCTGGGTGGTCATCATTGACCGGTAGACACATGTATACCGCCAGGGGTAGACACTTGTATACTCTGGTTCGGGTGTTTGGCCCTTGGTGACAGGTTGTTGGCCTGTGTGGCCTCGGGGTTGGGAGTCTCGTCCAACTAGCCTCTGGCTCCGGGGGTTGGTTGGTTTGGGGGTGGGCTTCCAAAACACGCTCCTTCGGCACGTCCGTGTGACGCTTGGGCTCCGCCATCCATGGCTCCGCACAGTTTTGGAAGCCCACCCCCAAACCAACCGTTAAACTATTGTGATAGCCGTCTCCCAAATTGAACTTTTGGGAAGGAATCCATACGCCAATGTTCGAGAGTCCGCTCTGGTGGAGCTTTCGAAAATGCTTGGAGCCATGGATGGCGGAAAGCAAGCGTACAGGGACGTATTTACAGCGGTTTTCGAAAGCTCCACCAGAGTGGACTAACTCCAGAAACGGAAGCGGGCACCGAACCAGCCTTACTCCCAAACAAGAGGTAGAAAGTGAACACACTGGCCGGCGGAAAACTGAAACTGGTGCAGGCCGCATTGCGGTTGATTACCGAAACACGGAGCCTGACGTCGTTGGGGCTGCGGGAGCTGGCCCGTGAGGCGGGGTTGAATCCGAATACGTTTTACCGGCACTTCAAGAGTCTGGACGAGTTCGGGTTGCAGGTTCTGGGGTATATCGCAGAGGACATGAAAACCGGCGTGCGACAACTGCGGCAGATGGCGGATTCATCCGAGCAGGCGTCACACGACACGGTCACCTTTGTGTATCACTACTTCCTCGCTAACCCGGCCGCCACCACCGTCGCCGTCCGCGAGCTGCACGGGCCCTCGCCGGTGTTGCGCAGAGCGCTGGAGGCGCAGTTGGATGCCAGTGCCCGAGAGATGGCGGAGGATATTCTGGAGCGGGGGTTGGTGCCGGGTGTGGAGGCCGCTGTGGTGCATGAGATTTCCCACATGACCATCCGCTACATCCTGTTCCGGGCCATGGATTACATCGAGAAGCCCGAGCAACGGGAAAAAATTCAGCAGGAGACCGAACGGTTTATCAACCGGCAGTTCCGGGGGGCACTGATTGAAGAGCTGGACGTTGTGGATGTCCTGACGCTGAAAACGACACCGGGGCGAACCTGAAGCCCGCCCCGGCACTGAACAGCCTTACTCGGTGGTGTTAAACACGTAGGATGACACCGTGCCATCGCTGTTGAAGCGAACCACCAGGTCGGTCGTTTCCGCATCCCCAAAGGCCGACCAGCGATACTTGCCGTAAGTCCAGGTGCGCTTGCCATCTTCCACCCCGGTACGCCAGGGTTCCCCGAACATGTCCTGAATGTCCGCCCGGGTGGTTTCACCAATGCGGATCTGGTCCACGTTATGGGTCGCAAAATCTCGGCCCACCGTCGCGCAGCCCACCAGGGTCGCCAACAGCAAGGCCATGCCAGCCAGTTTCAGATGTCGAGCCACTGCCATATCCAACTCCTTTTTCGATGGTTGAGTCATTACTGAACACAGCATAGCGGTTCTGTAAAACTGTGCGATTAACAACCGGATAACTTTCACCCACAAAAAAGCCGCGGGGCCTGAACAGGCGCCGCGGCAAGCAGGATCGAAGGGATATTTCGATCAGTAAAGCTTGGCCAGAGATTTCTTGGCGAAGGCTTCCACTTCGTTCAGCCGGCCTTCTTTCACTTTCACCAGCCACTCCGGGTCTTGCAGCAAAGCACGACCTACCGCAATCAGCTCGAATTCGCCGTTGGTCATGCGCTCAACCAGCTCATCAATACCGGACTGCTCCACGGCTTCTTGCTTGCTGGCGAAGGTGCCGCTGATGAAGTCTTCGGTCAGGCCCACGCTGCCAACAGACATGGTCGGCTTTCCGGAAAGTTTCTGGGTCCAGCCGGCCAGGTTCAGGTTCGAGCCCTCGAATTCCGGCTCCCAGAAGCGGCGGGTGGAGGCGTGGAAAATGTCGACGCCGGCCTCAACCAGCGGCTTCAGGAAGCGTTCGAGCTCTTCCGGGCTGTTCACCAGTTTTGCTTCATACGCCTGCTGCTTCCACTGTGAGAAACGCAGCATGATCGGGTAATCCGGGCCCACGCGGTGGCGCACTTCTTCCACGATTTCCACCACAAAGCGCAGACGGTTTTCCAGGCTGCCGCCGTATTCGTCATCACGCTGGTTGGTGCCTTCCCACAGGAACTGGTCCAGCAGGTAGCCGTGGGCGCCGTGGATTTCCACACCATCAAAACCCAATGCTTTGGCGTCTTGGGCGGCGTCGCCGAAGGCTTTGATCACGTCCTGGATGTCTTCCTTGGTCATGGCCTTGCCGTTGGGCTTGCCTGGGGCGAACAGGCCAGACGGGCTGTAACCGGGGACGGACGGGTCCGGCTCGGTGCCTTCTTTACGCACGGCACCCACGTGCCAAAGCTGCGGGAAAATGGCGCCGCCGGCTTCGTGCACGGCATCAACCACTTTCTTCCAACCGGCCAGGGCTTCGTCGCCATAAAAGGCTGGTACGTTCGGGTAACCGTTGGCGGCCGCGTGGTTCACGATGGTGCCCTCGGTGATGATCAGGCCAACGCCGGCTTCGGCGCGGCGGCGGTAGTAGTCCACCACGTTCTGGCCGGGCACGCCCTTGGGCGAGAAGTTACGGGTCATCGGAGCCATGGCTACGCGGTTACGCAGCTTGAGGTTGTGAAGTTCAAACGGCTCAAACATAGGACCAAGATTCATACTCATGTGATGTGCAACCTCATTAATTTGGTTTCGTTAAGCAACCCTATTAAATTCGGTTTCAAAATGCAACCCTATTCGGTACACTCCCTTACATGGCCAGAAAACGTTTTGATGACTCCAATTGCTCCGTCGCCCGCGCCCTGAATGAAGTGGGGGACTGGTGGTCCCTGCTGATTGTGCTGCACGCCATGTACGGTACCCGTCGGTTTGTCGATTTTCAGCAGCAGTTGGGCATTGCCAAGAACATTCTGTGCGACCGCCTGGCACGCCTGGTTGATAACGAAGTGCTTCGCAAAGTAGACGTGGGCGAGCACGGCTCCCGCTTTGAGTACCGCCTGACCGATAAAGGCCGGGATCTGTTCCCGGTGGTGGTGGCCCTGCGCCAGTGGGGCGACAAATGGAACCCGGCGCCTGACGGGCAGCCGCTGGACCTGCGCGATCGCGATACCGGTAAGCCGGTGCAACCGGTTACCGTGCGAAATGCCGAAGGCCAACCACTGTCAATCCGTGATGTGTTTGTTCCCGACAATGCTGAAAGCGACAGCAAAACGGCCTGACCATAAGGGCAAACCGCATTCTCCGGAAACACCTCGGTTTTTTTGAGCTGAATCAAGAGCCACACCAAACCAAATCCGCTGCCCGCCATTTCTTGCGCTAAATCAAGTTTCCCCGGCCCCGCTCCATTACATTGAGCCCATCGACTTTTAATGGATAAGGAGATGGCTATGTCTCGTGGTTTCAAATTGGGTGTTCTGGCAGCGGCTGTGATGGCAACTGCACCGGCGGTTCAGGCTTTCGAAGCAGGTGATTTCATTCTGCGTGCGGGTGTTGTGCATGTGGCGCCGGATGATTCCAGTGACTCTATCACTGTGGGTGGCGCGCCGCTGCTTTCCGGTGCGGATTCAAAAGTCACCGTCGATTCCAATACACAGCTGGGCCTGCGTGCCACCTATATGTTCACCAACAACCTCGGTGTCGGCCTGCTGGGTGCAACCCCATTCAAGCACAACATCAACGGTGGCGGCGATATTCCGAGTGACATCAAGCTGGGCGAAACCAAGCACCTGCCGCCAACTCTGACACTGCAGTACTTCCCGATGGCAAGCTCTTCAGCCTTCCAGCCGTTCGTGGGCGTGGGCGTCAACTACACCACTTTCTTTGAAGAGAAGACCACCGGAACTCTGGATAGCGTGGTTGCTGCAGAATACGGCATCCCCGGAGCCCGCACATCACTGGACCTGGACGACAGTGTTGGCGTGGCCGTGGAAGTGGGTATGGACTACATGCTGAGTGAGAATTTTGGTCTTAACGCGGCAATCTGGTGGGCAGACATCAATACCGATGCCCGTGTGAAGGTTTACGATGCTAACGGTGACTTCGCCGCACAGACCGACAAGTTCGAAGTTGAAATCGACCCCATGGTCTACATGGTCGGTTTCACCTACAAGTTCTGATCCCACGTACCCCTGGCAACCCCTGGTCTGTGGGTTGCCAAATGGTGCGTTCTCCTGTGCGGGGCTGTTTTGCAGCCCCGCTTTTTTATGTCTGGAGAACCGGGGTAATCAGGCGCTCTGGCGCTGAGCCGGGCGACCCGTTCTGCCCTGCCCCTGGCCACGGCCTTGGCCTTCGCCCTGACCACCACGGCCACGACCGCCGCTGCGACCGGCCGGTTTCGGGCCAAAGCTCTTGCCAGCGCCACCCTGAGGGCGACGATTACGAGCCTTGCTCGGGTCGGCCTTTGCTTTGGGCTTCAGCGGCAGGTTGTTCTTCGGTTCAAAGCCTTCGATTTCCTTGCGCGGCAGCTGCTTTTTGATCAACCGCTCAATGCCTGCCAGCATCTTGCCTTCATCGGCGCTCACCAGAGACAACGCATGGCCACTTTCGCCGGCACGGCCAGTACGGCCGATGCGGTGCACATAGTCTTCCGGCACATTCGGCAGTTCGAAGTTCACCACCTGGGGCAACTGCTTGATATCCAGGCCACGGGCGGCGATATCGGTAGCAACCAGCACACGCACTTCGCCGGCCTTGAAGTCCGCCAGCGCACGGGTGCGGGCACCCTGTGACTTGTTGCCGTGGATGGCAGCGGCGGTAATGCCGTCTTTTTCCAGCTTCTGGGTCAGGCGGTTGGCGCCGTGCTTGGTACGGGTGAATACCAGTACCTGCTCCCAGCCATTGTCACGCACCAGCTTGCTCAGCAGGGCGGTTTTCTGGCTCTGGTCGACCGGATAAACCGACTGAACAATGCTTTCAGCCGAGGTGTTACGGGCAGCCACTTCTACCTGCACCGGGTTATCCAGTAAGCCCTCAGCCAGACCACGAATCTCGTTGGAGAAGGTGGCGGAGAACAACAGGTTCTGGCGCTTGGCCGGCAACAGGGCAAGGATCTTGCGGATGTCGCGGATAAAGCCCATGTCGAGCATGCGGTCGGCTTCGTCCAGTACCAGGATTTCCACTTCGTTGAAGCGCACGGCGTTCTGCTGATAAAGATCCATCAGGCGGCCCGGTGTCGCCACCAGTACATCAACGCCTTTGCGCAACTTCATCATCTGCGGATTGATTTTCACACCACCAAACACCACAGCGGCCTTGGTTGGAACGTATCTGCTGTAAAGGTTCACACTGTCGTGCACCTGTGCTGCCAGCTCCCGGGTGGGCGTCAGAATCAACGCACGGGGGCCTTTGCCATTGCGCGGGTTATCAGCCAGGCGCTGCAAAAGAGGCAGGGTAAAGCCGGCAGTTTTGCCGGTACCCGTCTGGGCCGCAGCCATCACGTCTCTACCAGACAACACCGCAGGAATCGCCTGAAGCTGAATGGGAGAAGGGGTGTCATAACCCTGATCGGAAGTGGCACGGACCAGCTGCTCGGACAAACCGAGGGAAGAAAAACTCATATAAAATATACTCTTGATTGATTCTGCCTCCACGAACACCGGATGCGGCGAATGCGGGCAGATGCCATGAACATTCATGGAATATAAAGACGACTACGGTCACGCGCCGAATTCGGGGTGACGTCCTCTGACAGGTCGTATGGATGGTTCGCAAAGCGGCTTTGGGCCAGAAACTGCGGAATCCCTAGAGGCAGGATGCAGGCACGGTAACAGAGGGCTGGAGAAATAGCTATAGGTGGTTTTGATTAGCAGGCTTTCATTTCCAGTCGAATAAATGGAACTCTGACCCGCCCTGCCGGTCACTAGACGCCGTACCTGTTCCAAACATCCTTTCATAACCCGGAGATACCATGCTCAGTGTTGGCGTTGGCCCTGTCAGTTTTTCTGTCGGGCATCTGCTTCTGGTCCTGGCTTTCATAGTTGCCCTGGTCGTCGGGGGCATCACCGGCCGCAAACATGGAACACCCATCGCCGGCACATTGGCGGATATCTTCGTGGTCGCTATGCTCAGTGCCCGCATCGGGTTCGTGATTCGCTATTACGAGCACTACCAGGGCGACTGGCTGGGCATGATTGATATCCGGGACGGTGGCTTTGATATGGTCACAGGCCTGGTTGCCGCCCTCGTGTTTGCCGGCTTCCTGATGTGGCGCCGGGCCAGCAGCCGCCGGGCGCTGGGCACGGCCATGGCGGCCGGCCTGCTGACCTGGGGCCTGACTGGCGGTGCCATTCAGCTGATCAATCAGCAACTCAAAGGCCTGCCCGAAGTGGCCCTGACCGATCTCAACGAGCAACCGGTCGATTTGAGCGCCATCGCCAATGGCCAGCCCACGGTCGTGAACCTCTGGGCCACCTGGTGCCCGCCCTGTATCCGGGAAATGCCGGTGCTGGAGGAAGCCCAGAAGCGCTACCCCGGCATCAATTTCGTTTTCGCCAACCAGGGCGAGCACCCGGAAACCATCCAGCGATTCCTGTCTGAACAGAACCTGGATTTACACCATGTGCTGAGCGACCGGCAGGGCCAGTTCGGCCGGGTGACCGGCAGCCACGGCCTGCCGACCACCCTGTTCTATAACGCTGAAGGCAACCTGGTGGACAGCCACATGGGTGAACTGTCCCGTGCCAGCCTGGCCCGATCGCTGGAGCGTTTCGATCCGCAATTCCTGGTGGCATATGACGAAGCGGTCGGATACGCAGAATAAAGCCACGGATTGCGAAAACGGATCAGGCCAGCCAGACCGTCAGGCCAGCGGCAATAGCACTGGCGGCGGACAACGCGATTAACGACAACGCCAGGCTCCACCTCAAGGACGCATCCCGGGCGCGATAACCTGTCAGCCGCTCCATGATCAGGGCATTGGCCGCAAACGGGGTGCCGAACGCCGTGATACCCCAGCCGGTGACCATGGCAAAGCCCAACCCCAGCACGGCGCCAGGTGGCCACGCTGGCCCCAGGATACCGCCAATCAAGGTACCTGTGAGGATCGGGTTGGCACCAGCCAGCCCAGCCAGAAAGAAACTCCAGGGCACCAGTGCCGCCAGTACCGGCCACGCCCAGCCCGGCAAGCCCATATCGCCGTTCACCTGCCCAAGCACCACCGCACTGATCACCGAACCAATAAAAGCGGAACCGCCCACAATCGCGAGTTCATTACTGACATTGGCCATCGTGGGTGGGCGGGGCGTGTGGCCGCCAGCGAAGGACAGCCCCCAGCCGATGATGACCGCCGCCAGGCAGCTCAGGGTAACCGAACGAGCGTAACTGAATTCATAAACATGGCTGAACAGGAATACCCCGATACAGATGCCCAGGATAATCCCGCCAAACCGCAACCAGGCTGCAGCCCCGGCGGTGTCTGCCGAACCCGTTTCAAGCTGGGATTCTGGCTCACGCCAGAGGAAACCAGCCAGAAGCACCAGCATGGCAAACGGCAGTGAGAGGCCAATGAGCTGAGCACCGCCAAGAGTTGGCAGAAGCGTCAATGTCAGCGCGACAGAGATGGACAACGGCGACCAGATGGGCGAGACACCAAAGCCTCGAAGCACTGCCCGGGTGCTGTTGCGAGTAGCTACGGAATCGCCGGAACGGCGGATTCGCTCGGAGATCAGGCTACCAACTACCGCCACGGAGCCGAAGTTGAGTGGTACCGACACCAACGCCGTGCCGAACGCCAGGCTCGCATACCGGGTACCCGGCTTGCCGCTGAACAGACTGCTGGAGATTCGCTGCAGATCCCGGGAACCGGCCAAAACCGAAGACAACAACATGACCGACAGAATCAGCCCGGCCAAACGGGTCATGTTCCCGGCCGCCCCTTCCACCAATCCGGGGTCACGGCCAAACGCAAAGGCCATCGCCAGCACCGCCACCGCAAATACCGCACGAGGCACCCGGCGCATGTCCTGCCAGCCAAGACTGACCGCCATGCTTACGGCCACCGCGCCCAGAAATGCCATGCCCGGCAGGGTCGCCAGTACTGCAGCAATCAGGGCAACATAGGCCAGTGCGGATCGGAGTGTGGACACAGCAAGGTTCCCGGCAGGTCAGTCGAGTAGCATGGTGACCTGCCATGTTAAGGAACCTATCTACACAGCGCTATCCGCAATTATGGGGATACCCTGCGCCAATGGCTGTCCGCTCAGGCCCCGAACAACGCCGAGCGCAGCGGCTTCAGGAAGCCCGACTTCTCCGGGCTGGCCTGCTGGCTGCGCCGGCCATCAAACTCCAGATAGCCGTCTTCGATGGGTTCGAAGCGCAGGATTTTCACATCCTTCAGATAATTCTGGGACGCCTTCCAGGGCCCGTGAGTGCCCTGGCGCGGCAGGCGATCTTCGGCACGCTTGATGTAACCGGCGTCCAGCGAACCCAGAATGGTGTCGTTACCCAGGCTGTTTTCCGTGTCTCGCGGCACCACCACCTGATAACCCTTGCGATCCATATGGTTGATCAGCCGGCACAGGTATTCGCTGGCAATATCGGCCTTGAGGGTCCAGGAGATGTTGGTGTACCCGAAGATCATGGCGGCGTTGGGCATGCCTTCCACCATCACGTTCTTGTAGATCACCTTTTCCTTCAAGACCACACCCTGGCCGTCCACCGTGGGCTGGATGCCACCCAGCATCTGGATATCCAGGCCGGTGGCCGGAATGATGATATCCGCTTCCAGCTCCTCGCCGGATTTCAGGCGAATGCCGGTGTCGGTGAAGCGTTCAATATGGTCGGTTTTGATCGAGGCAGTACCCGCCTTGATGGCATCAAACAGGTCGCCGTCTTTCACCACACACAGGCGCTGATCCCAGGGGTTGTAGTTGGGGGTAAAGTGGCGCATATCCGCCTTACCCTTCAACTGGCGCTTGATCACCGACAGGAACAACCGGCGCATGGCCTTCGGGCTCTTGCGGGAACGCTCGTACAACAGGCGGGAAATGGAAATATTCCGGGCCCGAGTCAGCCGGTAAGCAGCTTTCTCTGGCAGCACCTTCTGCAGCGCCAGGGTGACCTTGTCGGTCGACGGCAGCGGCATCAGGTAGGTGGGCGAGCGCTGCAGCATGGTTACATGGGCCGCTTTTTCCGCCATGGTGGGCACCAGGGTAATGGCGGTCGCCCCACTGCCAATCACCACCACCTTCTTGCCGGTGTAATCCAGGTTCTCCGGCCAGTGCTGTGGGTGCACCACCTGGCCCTTGAAGTCCTGCTCGCCGGGGAAATCAGGCTTGTAGCCCTGATCGTAGTTGTAGTAACCGGTGCAGCCCACCAGGAAGCTGGCCGTGTAGGTCTCCGCTTCGCCGGTTTTTTCGTTCACCGCCGTCAGATTCCAGCACTTTTCTTCACTGGACCAATCGGCGGTTTTCACCGCCACGCCGTAACGGATGTTTCGTTCCACATCGTTTTCCCGGGCGGTGTCTGCCACATACTGTTTGATAGACGCACCATCCGCCAGCACCTTGCCACCGGTCCAGGGCCGGAAGTTGTAGCCAAAGGTGAACATATCGGAATCGGAGCGAATGCCGGGGTAACGGAACAGGTCCCAGGTACCGCCCAGAGACTGTCTGCGCTCCAGAACGGCGAAGCGTTTGCCGGGACATTCCCGTTTCAGGTGGCAGGCCATGCCAATGCCGGAAACCCCAGCGCCAATGATCAGGACGTCGTAGTGCTGCTTACCCATAACCTGCTCCCTCGGATTCGAATCCGTTTGTTGTTGGTCACCTCAGTGCGATCACGATAGCCCAGCGCAGTGCACCCGGAAATTGGCCATCAAGGTCCGGAATCATGGTTGTTTAAGTCAGTCGTTGTTCAGACATCCTCCCCCAGCTTGAACTTCAGGGTTGAGGGGCCGGAATGAGGTAGGCCGGGAAACAGCCGCTTAAACTGGGTCGAAATCATCCACCGGGGCCCCCAAATGCCATCATCCATAATGATCCTTGGCGGAACGTCGCTCGATACCATCATCCACCTGAACCAACTTCCCGCACCGGTACCCCAGACCATCTGGCCTCAACGGGCATATCGAAGTGTGGGCAGCACCGGCGCCGGCAAAAGCCTGAATCTGGCGGCCCTGGGGCATCGGGTAACCCTGCATACGTTGCTGGGCCGGGATGCAGAAGCAGAGACGATCCGCCAGCAGTTGGCAAAGCCCGGAATACGCTTGCTGTTGGAGACCACCGACACCCCAACGGAACAACACGTCAACCTGATGACCGCCGCCGGCGAGCGCATCTCACTTTTCGTGCAGCCACCAGCAGAGCCAGAAACCGTAGACTGGCGGCCGGTGCAGGAGCGGTTGCCCGAAACTGACCTGGTCGTGGCCAACATCCTTGCTTACGTCAAGCCCGCTCTGGACTGGCTGCGCGAGTACGGTCGGCCGGTTTGGACAGATCTTCACGACTACGATGGTTCGGACTCATACCATCAACCGTTCATTGACGCCGCGGACGTCATCTTCCTGGCCAGTGACAACCTCCCGGATTACCGGCGCACCATGGAGCAGCTGATTCAAGGTGGTAAATCGTTTGTGGTTTGCACCCACGGTTCCGCCGGAGCCACCCTTCTGAGCAGCGACGGAAAATGGCTGGAGCAGGCGGCTATCAGGGTGTCTGAAGTGATTGATACCAACGGTGCCGGCGATGCCTTTTTCAGCGGCTTTCTACACCGTTATCTGCATGGCGGAAACCTGAAAACGTGCCTTCGGGCCGGGGCCATGGCCGGAGCCTTGTGCGTAACCAGCCAGGACCTTGTGAGCAACAAACTGACCCCGGAAGCACTGGCCTGAGCCAGGCTGCGCTCAATCTCCGGGCCTGAAATCCGGGTACTTCTTCTGCAACTGGTACAGCCGGATGATAGTAATGATGTTGGTGACCAGCACCATGCCCTCGGCCAAGATGCCTCCAACCGAACCAATCACAATGTTATTCAGCATCCAGCAGAACGCCGCCAGCCCCAGAACAATACGCAGCGGAATGCCCCGAAGCATGAACATACCGACAGTACCCAAAGTGGCCGCCGCCAGCGGAAACACATCGGTGGCCGACTTCCAGGTTGCCCAGGCTACCAGGAGATTAACCCCCAGCATCGCCAGCATGATCGTCCAGCTGCCCTGATACCTCCTGGCCAGGGCGATGCGCACAATCACCAAAACCGTCAATGCGGCTGCCGTCCAGCTTTCGAAGAAGGCAAACATCAGGGCGAAGGCGACGTTGGCAGAGATCAGTAGCACCATCAACCGGTCATCGTTCTTGTTGGCGAAGCCGGCAATGCAGAAGGCCAGCGCCACCAGACCAAACAACTGGCCAAGGCTCTCGGTAAGGCTGAGTGAGGTCATAAATTCCGGCATAGGAATTCCGTTTAGCCCAGAAAAAGGAGGGAGGGCCCTATTGGCTAACCAGCTGGTTACTGTTTCCCTGCTGGATAAGCCCAGACGAAAACTGATCCATTAATTGGTCAGCGCTAAAGTCCTGTTTTCTGAGTTGAGTATTGAACACACGACTGTATTGCCGGAAATCGAGGGCTTTCCAGTTTTCCGGCGCAAGAATTCGCTCGACCAGATGCACATTGTCGACTGTTGCCGCCTCAAACTGGTAGCGCAAAGCCGCAGATCGCCGGCCTTCGGCAAAGTCGTAACCGTGGTGGTAATCGTGAACCAGCAACAGGGCGAGGCCTCCCCCCATAAAATGGCGACCAAGACTAACCGTCAGATCGCCCCGCCGAATGGCCTCTAACGCCCCGGGCTCCCAGTCCACACCGCCAACAATCACATCCTCACCGGGCATCCGGCCAGCGTTTCTGGCGGCTTCAATGGCGCCAAGCGCCATCCCATCACTGGCATTCCAGATCGCGGTGGTTTGCGGGTAGCGCCGGAACAACACCGACATTTTTTCGCTGGCCTGCTGCTCACTCCACTCAGCGAGCACCAACTGCAAGAGCTGGCCATTACCGATACTGGTGGCGTTCAGCAGCCCCTGATTACGATCCCTGGCGGCCGAAGAATCCTGCGTCCCGGTCAACGCCACCATCGGCACCGGCTCCCCGGCCTCAACCAAACCACGTTCCACCGCTCGACGTTCCAACAGTTTGGCCAAGTTTCGACCGGCCTCTACATTGTCAGGCACCACATGGCCAATCCAGCTGTCCAGCGTCTCCCTGGGCATACCCACCGCAACCCTTGTTGCCTCGGGCACATCGGTATTGAACGAGAAGACTTTCACACCCTGCCCGTGGGCCTGCTCCAGTATCTGAGTGGTCACCAGTTCTTTGCACATGATGATCAGGTAATCCGGCTTCTCCTCAGCGGTGATGATTTGCTGAGCCATGCGCAAATAGCTGAACCGGTGCCTGTCAGTATCAAACTGAACCTCAAGGTCAACATCCAGATCAATCGCCACCTGCTCCATAAACCCCGCCACCATTTGCCAGAAACGCGAATCGTCTGGTGACAGGAACGCCACACTTGGCCGTGTGCCGGCATCGGCAACCCGCATAAAAGAGCAAACAATGAGACTGATCAGCAGGACTGCGCGTAATGCCATGTAATTCCCTAACCATTGGCGTTTCTGGTCGTTCAGTATAACGAACATTCCAACATACGAGCCCCAGAGAACACCAACTCGGTCACAACCGGTACGGAAGGTCAGCCGAATTGGCGGATAAAGTCATTGCCCATAGCTTGCTAACCGAGAGATCATCGGTCAATCATGCGCCAATGCCGGAAGATCACCATGGAAAACTATCTCAAGCCCACCGCATTCTTCGATTACGACAAACCCCAAGTAAAAGCCTGGATTGACCAGCAACTTGAGGGTGTGCCCAATGAACCGGTGGAACAGATCAAAGCGTTGTACCTGGCGGTCCGTGACAGCGTCCAGTACAACCCTTATGTGTTCCAGACCGACCCAAACACCCTGTCTGCCAGCTACGCGCTGGAATCCCGCGAGAGCTACTGCATTCCCAAAGCGGTGCTGCTCGGCGCCGCCGCACGCTATATCGGCATTCCCAGCCGGCTGGGCCTGGCCGATGTGCGCAATCACCTCTCCAGCCCCAAGCTCATCGAGTGGCTGCGCTCCGATATTTTCCGGATGCATGGCTTTATCGAGCTGTACCTGAACGGCCAATGGGTTAAGGCCACACCCGCCTTTAACAAGCAGCTTTGCGCGCTAATGAAGGTGGAGCCGCTGGAGTTTGATGGCGTGAACGATTCGGTGTTCCAGGAGTTCACCGAAGACGGCGAGGCCCATATGGAATACATCAACGACCATGGCGTGTTCGATGACGTGCCCTTTGACTTTATCGTTGACGGGGTGCGTGCCGCCTACGGGCACCTGTTTGAAACCGATGGCCAGCCGGCGGAAGTGACCGGTAGCCTGGAACAGGATGTCTCCGGGCGCTAGGCGCCAAACCGGCGGCGCATGACCTGGGCAATGGTCTCCACCAGTTCCGCGGGGGCACTGAGTTGAGGATAATGCCCCTGAGCCTGAAGGGATGTGCAATGCACATCCGGCAACCGCTTCGCCATGTAGCTGACAACCGATGTGGGCACTACCGCGTCCGAGAGCGTGTAAAGGATATCCACCGGCACCTGTACCTTGGCCAATTCACGGCGGTAGTCACACAGGAACGTGGCATCGGCAAACTTTCGTAACAACACTGGATCCGTGGCCAGAAAGCTGCGAATCAGCCGCTCTGTCAGTTCCGGGCGGTGGCTGTTCTCCATGACCAGCGGCGCCAGGTCGCTGGCCCAGCCTTCGGGATCGGTTTCAATACGTTCCAGCATGGCCAGCACATCCTGTTTATCCAGCCCGCCTACGTAGTGTTCACCATCGTTGGTGTACCGGGGTGAAGGGCCAATCGCAATGATGTGTCGGAACCGGTCTGGTAGCATGATTGCCGCCAGAAACCCGATCATGCCGCCGACCGAATGGCCTACCAAAGTGACCGGCTTATCGGAAACCAAATCCACCACATCCAGAAGATCCAGGGCGTAGCCCCGGAGTGTGCCATGGCGTTCTGCCCGATAGGCCCTGCGGTCTGATCTGCCGCAACCCACATGGTCAAACGTGACAACGCGATAGTCATTCTCGAAGGCGGGAACGATGTCGTCCCAGACCATCTGGTCACAGCCAAAGCCATGAGCAAACACGAGCGTGTGTTCACCTCGGCTGCGGATGGTTACCTTATTTCGTCTCAACGCACTCAAGATGGCCCTTCCAGGAATTGGTAAAAAAGATATCGCATGAGTGTTTTAGTGTGGCCGATCTGCCCATGTTTATCTACCGGTCAACGCGACACAAAAAAACCGGCCACCCACTTCCCGTGGGCGCCGGCTACAGGGGTCAGCCTGAATTCAGGCTTGCGTGAACAACTTACTCGGCGGAGTTGCGAATCAGGAAATCGAAGGCACTCAAGGCGGCTTTAGAACCTTCGCCCATCGAAATCACGATCTGCTTGTACGGCACCGTGGTGGCATCGCCAGCGGCGAACACACCCGGAATCGAGGTCTCGTTACGATCATTTACGATGATCTCACCGTGCTGGCTCAGCTCAATATCACCTTTCAGCCACTCGGTGTTCGGCACCAGGCCGATCTGCACGAATACGCCTTCCAGCTCAACGTGGTGCGCTTCACCGGTGGTGCGGTCGGTGTAGTTCAGGCCACTGACCTTACCGTCTTTGCCGACCACTTCGGTGGTCTGCCCGGAGGTGATGATCTTCACGTTATTCAGGCTGCGCAGTTTCTTCTGCAGCACTTCGTCGGCACGCATTTGCTCACCGAACTCAATCAGGGTTACGTGGCCAACAATACCGGCCAGGTCGATGGCCGCTTCCACGCCGGAGTTACCACCACCGATCACCGCCACGCGTTTGCCTTTGAACAGCGGGCCGTCGCAGTGCGGGCAGTAGGCCACGCCCTTGTTGCGGTACTCTTCCTCACCCGGCACACCCATCTGGCGCCAGCGGGCACCGGTAGACAGAATCACCGTGCGGGCTTTCAGGGAACCGCCGTTCGCCAGCTTCACTTCATGCAGGCCACCGGTTTGCGCCGCGGGAATCAGCTTCTCCGCGCGCTGCATGTTCATGATGTCGACGTCGTATTCGTTAACGTGCTGTTCCATGGCCGCCACCAGCTTCGGGCCTTCGGTGTACGGCACGGAGATCAGGTTCTCGATACCCATGGTGTCAGCTACCTGGCCACCAAAGCGCTCGGCCGCAATCCCGGTGGAAATCCCCTTACGGGCGGCGTAGATGGCCGCTGCGGAACCCGCCGGGCCACCGCCAATCACCAGCACCTCAAAGGCGTCTTTCTGGTTGATCTTCTTGGCTTCTTTCTCGGCGGAGTTGGTGTCCAGCTTGGCCACAACCTCTTCCAGCGTCATCCGGCCCTGGCCCCAGGGCTGGCCGTTGAGGTACACACTCGGCACCGCCATCACTTCACGCTGCTCGACTTCGTCCTGGAACAGGGCGCCATCGATGGAGGTGTGCTTGATGTTCGGATTCAGCACGCTCATCAGGTTAAACGCCTGCACCACGTCCGGGCAGTTCTGGCAGGACAGGGAGAAATAGGTTTCAAACTCGAACTCACCGTCCAGTTCCTGGATTTGCTGAATCACTTCCTGGGAAGCTTTGGACGGGTGACCGCCCACCTGCAGCAGCGCCAGTACCAGGGAGGTAAACTCGTGGCCCATGGGAATACCGGCGAAACGAACGCCAATGTCAGTGCCCACACGGTTGATGGCAAACGACGGACGACGCACATCGGCGGAGTCTTCGGTCCGCAGGCTGATCTTCTCGGACATCGGCTCGATTTCTTCCAGCAGCTGCTTCAGCTCCTGGGATTTCTTGCTGTCGTCATAGGCTGCTACCAGCTCGATCGGCTGCTGCAGCTTTTCCATGTAGGCCTTCAACTGTCCTTTGATATTGGCGTCCAACATGTTTGGTATTCCCCTTTATGTCGTGAAACTAACTGTCTGAATTCAAAAATGAATCGTTATCTGAAGTTGCAGGTACGATAAGGGCAAGCCGGGGCCTTCTCAAATTGATTGACCCAACCCATCTGATAGCTCAGACCTATACGATTCCATAAAGTCGATTGATAGATACAAAAAAGGCCCGCTGTGCGGGCCTTTTTGCAAGTTTCACCCGTGCAGGGAAACTTAGATCTTGCCAACCAGGTCCAGAGACGGAGCCAGAGTTTCTTCGCCTTCTTTCCACTTGGCCGGGCAAACTTCGCCAGGATGGTTGCGAACGTACTGAGCAGCCTTCACCTTGCGCAGCAGATCGTCTGCGTCACGGCCGATGCCTTCAGCAGTGATTTCCATGGCTTGAATAACGCCATCCGGATCGATCAGGAAAGTAGCGCGGTCTGCCAGGCCCTGGCCTTCACGCATCACACCGAAGTTGTTGGTGATGGTGCCAGTCTGATCGCCTACCATGTAGTAGTTGATCTTGCCGATGGTCTCGGAAGTGTCGTGCCACGCTTTGTGGGTGAAGTGGGTGTCGGTAGACACAGAGAACACTTCAACGCCCAGCTTCTGCAGCTCTTCGTACTTGTCAGCGACATCGCCCAGTTCGGTCGGGCAAACGAAGGTGAAGTCGGCCGGGTAGAAGAAAAAAATGGCCCACTTGCCTTTCACGTCTGCTTCAGAGATTTCAACAAACTCGCCCTGCTTGAATGCGGTGGCGTTGAACGGTTTGATTTCGCTGTTAATGATACCCATCTCAGAATAACTCCTGTTGGTTCATTTGGGTTTAGGCTTGAAAACGGTGCATAAGATACGGCTTTGGCCCACGGGGTGAAAATTGATTATTTCCAAACCCGGGATAGGCTTAACCTATCTATGGGGCCTTATCCCGCAAGTTCAATCTTTCGGAAATCCAGAATATTTTCTTTTGGTGACGATTTGATGGCCGCCACCTCGGCCCGCTTCTTCGCCAGAATGTAGGCAAAACAGGCGAAGTAAAGGCCGATCACCAACGCTCCAACCCATTGAATACGCAGAAAATCCAGCTGGAACAGCATGGTCAGCAGCACCATAACGCCAAAATTCACGATCACGTAGTTCATTCGGCCCATGCGCCGGGCGGTCAGGTTCAGGTTATCGGTGTACAGACGAATCAGCGAATCCAGTGAGTTCACCACCATCAGAACCCCCACCGAAATCATGGCCAGGTTGGTCATCGCCGCAATCTTCAGACCCTCAGCGTGGTAGTGGAACAGCACCGAGAACCACACACCGATGGCGATGGACGGCACCACCAGCATGGCGATCAGCAACTGCCAGGTTTTGATGCCACTGACAAAACGGGCGGTGAACTGGCCGATCATGATGCTCCAGGAGAACCACCAGAACAGGTAGAACTCATGGTAGTCGTTGATCGGCAGGGCAAATCGGTGAATGTTGGTAAAGTATTCCCCAAGCATGCCTGCGGTACCGAAGAAATCCGCCGGTGAGCCCTTGCCCAGGGCAAAGGCCCGCAGCCACATACCGGCAATCAGGGCAATAAACAACACGCTGGAGCCAATGCTCAGGATACGCACGTATTTGATCTTGGAGCTGGAGTACACCGCCAGGGCAATGGCCGCAAACACGATCACATAGAACGCCGGCATCACGGTTTCACCGTCGCCCAACTGGGGCAGATACCAGGGCAGGTTCACCAGCAACAGGTACGCCGTGAAGGCACAGGTACCGATGATCACCACGTTATTGATGATTTTCACCACCGGGATTTCAAAAAACTTCACCCTCGGCTCGATGATGGCAAAGTAGAAACAGGTCAGGAAGTAGAACCCCCAGATCAGAAAGGCCCAGAAGCCAAATTCAATGGCCAGGGGGTTGGCGAACCCGTATTCCGGGCTGGCAGAAAGATCGGCATAGCTGCCGAACTCGGTCAGCGGGAACATGATCAGCCCCACATCCAGGCCCGAGGTGAACAGAATGGCAATGAACGTCAGGGTGCGAACCGGTGTGACACCGATGCACTGTACGTCCCACCATTTGTACAGAATCAGGGCAATGGCGGCGAAGGTAAAGATCAGGCCTGTGGATAACCAGAGTGTCATGCGCAGAGCCTCCGGTTGGTTGTTTTCAGTTTAATGCACAGCATGGGTGTTCCTCCTCTACTTTTTAAGCGCTGCTTAATTCGAATCGGACACAAACCCCCGCGTTTTCTTCTCGTTACGGGCCAGGACTTGCCTATCTGACGCCCAGGAAACGGCCAGCACAGCCGTCGCGTTGATAGGGAAATCCTGATGGTTTGCTAACCCCGGAGGCCTTGCGCCCCCGGGGCCGGGGCTTCGGGCGCTAAATCAGCACCCGTTTTGCTTGCCCCGGTCGTTGGTGTGCCTGCCACTGGTCATCCATTTGGACCGGCACATCCTCAGGTTGCAGGGGCTCCCTGCCCCGGATCAGGTCGGCTGCCCGCTCGGCCACCATGATGGTGGGGGCGTTCAGGTTGCCGTTGGGTATGGTCGGGAAGATGGACGAATCCACCACCCGCAGGTTCTTGATGCCGTGTACCCGGGTGTCTGGCCCGACTACCGCCATTGCGTCGGTACCCATCTTGCAGGAACAGGACGGATGGTAGGCACTCTCCACCGCCTGGCGCACAAAGGCATCGATTTCGTCATCGCTCTGCACAGCCACGCCGGGCTGAATTTCCGCACCGCGGTACTGGTCCATGGCGGGCTGGTTGATGATCTCGCGGGTCAGGCGCACGCAATCCCGGAAACCTTCCCGGTCGGCTTCGTGCTCCAGATAATTAAAGCGAATGGTCGGTGCCTGTCTTGGATCGGCGGATTGAACCCGCACATAGCCCCGGCTTTTCGGCTTGTTGTGGCCGATGTGCAGCTGGAAGCCGTCGCCGTCAAAGGCTTCTTTGCCGTCATAGCGCATGGCCGCCGGCAGGAAGTGGTATTGCAGGTCTGGCCACTCAACACCCGCCTTGGAGCGGATAAAACCGCAGGACTCGAAGTGGTTGGTGGCGCCCAGCCCGTCTTTGCGCAAAATCCAGCGCACGCCGATCTTGAGCTTGTTCCACCAGTCCAGCTTGCCGTTGAGCGACACCGGCTGTTTGCAGCGGAACTGGAAGTAGAATTCCAGGTGGTCCTGCAGGTTCTCACCCACGCCGGGCAGCTCGTGCTTGACCTCAATACCGGCCTGTTCCAGCACCTCTCGTTGGCCGATGCCGGACAGCTGCAGCAAATGGGGTGAGCCAATGGAACCGGCAGACAGAATCACTTCCTCGGCGGCATTGGCCTCGTGCATCTTGCCGCCCTGCTCGTAACGCACGCCGGTGGCGGTTTTGCCATCCGCGCCACCAAGCAGCACCTTGTGCACAAGGGCGTGGGTCACCACCGTCAGGTTCGGTCGCGCCATGGCCGGGCGCAGGTAGGCGTTGGCCGTGGACCAGCGACGACCGTTCTTCACGGTCATGTGCATGGCACCGAAGCCTTCCTGCTGGGCGCCGTTGTAATCGGCCGTTTCCAGGTAGCCGGCATCCACACCCGCCTTGATGAACGCCTTGTACAGCGGGTTACGCATGTTGTTGCCGTTGTTGACGCCCAGCGGGCCGGTGTCGCCCCGGTAGTCATCACCGCCAAAGGCCCAGGTCTCCGCCTTTTTGAAATACGGCAGTACGTTCTGGTAATGCCAGCCCGTGGCGCCCTCGGAATCCCATTCGTCGAAATCCCGGGCGTGGCCACGAACATAGACCATGCCGTTGATGGACGAGGAGCCGCCCAGCACCTTGCCCCGGGGACAGTGCATGCGGCGGTTGTCCAGGTACGGTTCTGGCTCGGTCTCGAACTGCCAGGCGTACTTCTTGGTGTTCATGGGGATGGACAGGGCGGTGGGCATCTGGATAAAGATGCTCTTGTCGCTGCCGCCGGTCTCCAGCAGCAGCACCTTGTGGCGGGCGTCTTCGGTGAGGCGGTTGGCCAGCACACAGCCGGCCGAGCCCGCGCCCACAATGATGTAGTCGTATCGGTTTTCTGTCATACGCGCTCTCCTCTGTGGCCTGTGGGCTTAAAACGGGGCGTCGAGGTCGTTCATTCCCACATACACCGATTTGATCTGGGTGTAGTGGGCAATGGTCTCGCGCCCGTTTTCCCGGCCAATGCCGGAGAGTTTGTAACCGCCCACCGGCATTTCCGCCGGCGAGGCGCCGTAGCTGTTGATCCAGCAAATACCGGCCTGGATCTGGTGAATCACCCGGTGCGCCCGGCGGATGTCATTGGTGAACACCCCGGCGGCCAGGCCGGTGTCGGTACTGTTGGCCCGGGCAATCACCTCGTCCTCATCGCGGAAGGTGAGCACCGACATCACCGGCCCGAAGATTTCTTCCTTCACGATGGTCATGTCGTCGGTGCAGTCGGTGAAAATAGTGGGCTCGACAAAATACCCCCCTTTCGAGTCTTCCGGCTCGAACGCCCGGCCGCCGTGGCTCAGGGTGGCACCTTCGGCAATGCCCTTGCTGATGTAGCCCAAGACCAGCTCCTGGTGCTTTTTGGAGATCAATGCGCCGAAGTTGGTGGCCGGGTTCATCGGATCACCGGCTTTGATGTTCTTGCGGGTGCGTTCCAGCAGCCTTTCAATAAAGCGCGGGTAGATGTCTTCGTGCACAAACACCCGGGTGCCGTTCGTGCAGATTTCGCCCTGGGTGTAGAAGTTGCCCACCATGGCCGCAGAGATGGCGTTCTCCAGATCCGCATCGTCAAAGATGATCAGTGGGGATTTGCCACCCAGCTCCATGGTCACGTCTTTCAAAGACGACGCGGCCGCAGCCATCACCTTCTTGCCGGTGGCCACTTCGCCGGTGAACGACACCTTGGCAATCTCCAGGTGATGGGTCAGCCACTGGCCAACCTCGGCAGCGCCCTGCACCACGTTGAACACGCCCGCCGGCACGCCGGCCTCGATGAAGATTTCCGCCAGCTTCACCGCACCCATGGGGGTCTCTTCCGACGGCTTGAAGATCATGGCGTTGCCACAGGCCAGCGCCGGGGCGGACTTCCAGCAGGCGATCTGGATCGGATAATTCCAGGCGCCGATGCCAGCGCAGATACCCAGCGGCTCCCGGCGGGTGTAGTAGAAATCACCGCCTAAATCCTGCTGGTTGCCCTCGATGGAGGGTGCCAGGCCGGCAAAAAACTCGATGGCATCAGCACCGGTCACCACATCCACGGCTTCGGCTTCCTGCCAGGGTTTGCCGGTGTCACGTACTTCCACCGCCGCCAGTTCGTCATTACGTACTCTGAGCAGCTCCACCGCTTTGAGCAGAATCCGGCTGCGCTCAATGGCCGGAGTGGCCGCCCACTGGGCAAACCCGGCGCGGGCACTTTCAATGGCGGCCTGCTGTATGGCTTCATCCGCCACTTCCACCTGGTAGATCACCTGGCCGGTGGCCGGATTCACCACCGGGAAGGTCTCACCGGAACGGTTGGCCAGAAAACGGCCGTGGACAAAGTTCTGAACAACAGGAGCAGATGCAGACATAAGCGGTTGGTAACCTCGATTCAGTGTCTTCAGGCCTTGTGGGCCATGGCATTCGTGTTGGCTCAGGCGCTTGCCCGGGCCAGTGTCTCGTGAACAAACTGCTTGCAAAGCCGCTCACCGGCTTCAAAGCTTTCGGCCGGGTCCAGGCTCAGGGCGCTGCGCAACCAGAAGCCGTCAATCATCGCTGCGGTTTGTCGGGCCGCTTCCGTGGCCTGCTCTGGTGGCAACACCTGGGCAAACGAGTAGCGCAGGTTGCTATACAGCCGGGCGTTGTTGATCTGCTGCAGCCGCTTCAGCCCCGGCTCGTGCATGGAACGGGCCCAGAAGCTGAGCCAGGTTTTCGCCGCCAGCGCCGAGCGCTGGAACTCGGAAAAGTTGGACTCAATGATGCAATCCAGCCGCTGGGCCGGGGAGCGATCGGTTTTCGCCATGCGCTCCCGCAGCTCCTTGCCGAGCTGGTCCAGCAAATACCGCAAGGCCGCTTCGATCAGCCCCTGCTTGCCCCCGAAGTAATGGCTGATAATCCCGGACGACATGCCTGCCCGCTTGCTGATACTGACAATAGTGGTGTTCTGCATCCCCAGCTCGGCGATGGACTCCATGGTGGCGTCGATCAACTGTTGGCGACGGGTGTCTTTGATTCCGACTTTTGGCATGGCAGGCGAGCGCTTTTCCGTATTTTTTCGTTAATTGAACGTTCAATTAATAAAAAGGTTACAGAAATGTGAGGAAGGATTCAAATATTCCAATCCCGGCTACTGCTTCAGGCGGTAATCCGGGTCGGTCCAGCACTTGGGCAATGCCTCGCCCGAAGCGAATACCAGGTCACTTTTCTCATAGAATTCCGGATCCTGGGCTTCCTCTCCATAGTGCATACTGCCCTTGATCCGGCTTTTATGAGGGTTGAACAACGCCTGGGTATCCAGCACTTCAATCAAGTGCCCGGTGGATCTCTCTGCGACAAACATAACGGCCTCCTTTGTCCTACCAAAAGCTTAGACCATTGGCAGAGCTCAGGGGCTGTCCCACCCATCTTGCAGCAGCTGTTGCTCATCTTGCGGGCTCAGTGCGGGGCCAACCATCAGTTGATCCAGGGTATCGTCCATGGCCTGACCACCACTGGCTGTCTGGTAGGTTTGGCCGGGCTGGTGCGGTTCAACCTCGGCGTGGGCCACGGCCTGCCACGTGCCGCTAGCATCCCGGCAAGCAACGTTTTCAGAAGAGGCCGCCGGTTGATCAACTCGGAACTGACGGCACCAGTCGCCAGCCTGGCTTCGGAAGGTCAGTCTCGGCATGACGGTGGTATCGGAACCAACCTCATAGGCCTGGCCGCTGGGCTGCTGTTCCAGGGCCTGGGCGATGGACGGCCAAGCGGGATCGTCCACCGCCGGTGAACCCAGCCACTGGGTCATGGCGAAGCCGGCCACCACGGCGGCAGCCACCGCTTTACCGGAATGTTCCTTCAGCCGGCGCCACCAAGGAAAGGCCACCACGTTGTCCGGGCGGTTCTCGGGGGCGGCCTGCGCCAGCAATTGCGTTACCCCATCCGGCATGGGCTGTTTATCAATGGCCCCGTAATGCCGCTGCAACTCGGCATCCACCGAGGCCAGTTCCGCCAGCCGGTCCGCCAGGGCCGGGTCCAGGGCGATCTGATCGCGCACCGCGTTCATTTCCGGCTCGCTCAGTTCGTTATCGAGAAACGCGGACAGTACTTCGTCTGTGATGTTCATGATTCGGTCCTCATACCCGCCGCCGGCGCCAATGCCTCACTTAATGCGGCTCTTGCTCGAGCCAGGCGGCTCATTACGGTGCCCTTGGGGACTTCCAGAATATCGGCCACTACTTTGTAGGGCAGGCCCTGAATGGCCACCAGTGAGATAATCTGGCGCTGGTCCTGGGGCAGCTCCGCCATGGCCGCATCCACCCTGCTCCATTCGATCTGCTGGGTGGTGTGGTGCTCGCCGTTGATGACCTCGCCATCCGACAACTCCGGCTTTTCGGCCGCTTCCCGGCGAACCTTTCTGGCCCGGCATTCGTCTATCCACACATTACGGCACACCCGGAACGCCCATTTGGTCAGGTCTGCGTCATCCGGCCGGTCCCGTGCCAGCAACCGCTCCACCGTGCTCTGAAGCAGGTCGTCGGCATCCGGCATTGAGCCGGTCAGCGAATAGGCAAATCTCCGCAGCCCGGGTAACAGTTCAGTCAATTCCTGTTGCATGGCATTGTCTTTTCGTGAGTGTTATCAGTAGAACGGCTCAGGCCGAACGTTATTCCCGGCCAAAGGGAATTTTTTTCGCCCCCGGCCGTTAAATAACAAGAAAGCCCTACACCCTTGGCTCAACCGGAAGGCGTTTATGAAACTCGATACCACCCTTGGCCTGATCAGCGTGCTTACCCTGTGTTCCGTGTCTACCATGGCGCTTGCGATTGGCAGCCAGGCACTGGACCGGCAACTGGATTCTGTGTCCCGCCAGGTTGAGCAGAAAACCGAGCGAGCCATCGAACGCTCCGTGGACCGCCGGCTGGATACTGTGGAACAACGCATTGAAGCCCGCGTTGAACAGGCCAGGGGCCAGTTGCCCCGGTTACCGCGCTCTCTCCCTATTCACACGCAGCAAGGCGGCAAAGCGTTCAATGATGTGATGCTTAATGGCGGCTTCCGGGCCGTGGAGCGCCAGTGGCTGGCCACCGGCACCGCCGCTGAAGTCGCCGAACTGGACCGCCCTGGCATCACCATTCTGGAGCGCCGTGAACTGACCGGCCTGGGCATGATTCTGGTACGGTTTCGGGTAGCCCCGGCACTGGATTCGCTGGACGCCCTGCAAGCGGAACTGCCGGGTCTGGCAGATCAACTGGACCGGAACCACATTTATGCGCCACAAAGTGACAACGCCCCCGAAAGCAGCGACGTGGCCCGGCCCCAGTGGCAAAGCCTGTGCTCCGCGCCAGTGCGGGTAGGCATGGTGGACACCGCCATTGCGCTGGATCACCCGGTGTTTGAAGGCGCACAGATTGTTCAGGAAAGCTTTCTGGAACTGGCAGAGGCAAAGGGCGAACTTGCCGCTCCCACTGCCCATGGTACGGCAGTCGCCAGCCTGATGATCGGCCGCCAGGCGCCGCAGTGGCCGGCCCGCTTACCGGGGGCCACGCTGTTTAATGCCTCGGTGTTCTATGGGCGGGATCAGGCGCTGTCCGGGGCGACGCTGGGGCACTTGCTGGATGGCCTGAGCTGGCTGGCAACCCAGGAAGTTGCAGTGATCAATATCAGCCTGACCGGGCCAGACAACCGGCTGTTGAAAACAGCCATCGAACGGCTGGATGAACGGGGAATCGGTTTGATCGCCGCTGTCGGCAACGAGGGGCCAGCAGCCGCCCCACTTTACCCGGCCGCCTATGGGCCGGTGATCGGTGTCACGGCCGTGAATGGCTCTGGTGAACTGTACCGCTGGGCCAACCAGGGCGAGCAGGTGCAATTCGCCGCCCCCGGTGTTGCGGTGCCGGTAGCCATACCCGAGGGTGGCATGGCTCTGGACAGCGGCACCTCTCTGGCGGCCCCGGTGGTGGCCTCTGCACTGGCCTGCGAGCTCAGCCAGTTTGATTTGCCCGGAGCCATAGAAGCATTGACGAGCAATGCCAAAGACCTCGGCGAACCGGGCCGCGATACCCGGTTCGGCCATGGTTTGCTGGATTACTAGAAACCCGCTCGCAGCGACACACCTGCCACAAACCGGTCGTAATCCGCGGAATCGATGGTGGAGGTGTAGTGGCCGTAAGACAGCGTCGGTTCCAGACTGAACACTTCGTTCAGGCCCAGCCGCCAGCTGGCTTCCACCACCCGCGCCTTGTCCACCCGCTGGCTGGTTCGCTCGGCCAGATCCCGGGTGAGAAAATCGTTCAGCGGGCGGTTATCCTCTTCCGTGATCACCACCTCATCGTATTCCTGATCTTCATAACGCCAGCCCAACCGGAAGCGGCTGTCCTGGCCACCGACGGTAAACCGGTGCACCAACGCCACCCGCAACCGGAGCAACTGGTTATCGTAGGCATCCGAGCGGGCGTCTTCGTCGTCCAGGTCAACCCCGAACACCAGGTTGCTGCGGGCCTGATTGAAAAAGAAGAACGCATCAAAACTGCCACCCCGGATATCGGAATCCCGGGCCGTGCCCTCGTTAAAATCCTTCGATTTGTCCTGAACACTGGCCAGCAGGTACACGTTCTCGCCAATCAGACTGCCCAGATACAGGCTGGTGCGCCGGAAATCCAGGAACCGGTCAGAATCCAGGGTGGCGTAGGAATAGTGATAGCTGGCGCCCACCGTGACCGGATCAAAATCATAGCTCAGGTCCGCAGAAAGCAGGTGAATGTCCTGATCAAACCGGTCCAGATTATGATACCGGCGCCCGGACAGGTCATATCCCAGCGTCAGGTTCAGCGCTTCGGTGGGTTTCAGAATGCCTTCCAGCCCGGCATCAAACACCCAGGCTTCGTCGCTCTGATCAGACGAGGCGTTAAGCTCATCTACCGTCACGTTGCTGTCGTGTTCCAGGCCGCCGGCCAGGTAGCCGTTCACTTCGGAATCCGCTTGTACTGCCGGCACCGCAAGCCCCAGCGTTACAAACCAGATCGACATTCGTTGAATGTTACGCATGTCTGCTCCTTGTTCGCTCACAAACAAAGGCCGGGCGCAGGGCCCGGCCATGGTCGGTTGAGTGATTACTGACCACCGTTGCGGACAGAGCCTTGCACAGCACCACGCACAGTGCTCTGTACCTCGCCACGGACCGTGTCAGACACAGACGTTCCAATCTGCTTGTTGGTTTCAGCGCGAATCTCGGCATTTCGGGCCTCATTCACCCGTTCGCGGGCCTGCTCACGGCGCTGGGCCGCGCTGTCTACGGCGGCTTCGCCCTGAGCCCGGGCCGTGCCGCTGACCCGTTCACCAACTTCAACGCCCATGGTGGCCGCCTGGCTGGCACTTTCACGAGCCTCCGCGCTCACCGTCTCACCGTGGTCGGCGGCTTCGTCACGGGCCGCATCGCCATCAACCTGCGCCTGCGCATTGGCTGAGCCGCTGCCCTGAGCCGACGCACCATCGCGGGCACTGGCCTGGGCGCTCATATTGGCCTCAGCCTCCACGTTCGCATTGGCGGCACCTTGCTGGGCGAACACGCCGGTGGAAACCAAAGAACAGATTGCGAGTGTCAGTACATGCTTTTTCATGGAAACATCCTCCTGTGTTTTGCCCTTTCGGGTTGCTTTCATCAGGAAGACGGGTGGGCAGCCAATGTATTCCGAAAAAATTCACCATTAATGCATTAACATTGAGTAACCAACGGTTTTTACGTTGTTTTTCCGGGTTTTGTGCTACGTTTGAATTTGAATCGTTACCGCAGGACACTGTTTGAATGGCCTATTTCAGCAAGCACTACCATGCGCCCGGCACCGCCCCTGGCACCCTGGTATCCTCTGACTCCGACCATAAGATGTCCATTCACCTGATCGACTACTCGGGTGACCATGTCGAAGAACAACGGCTGGCCACGGCGGAGGAGTGCCAGGACTACCTGGAGCGAGACTCCAAAACCTGGATTCAGATCAACGGCCCCGTCGATGCCAACACCCTGCGCGCCCTGGGCGATATGTTCGACCTGCACGACCTGGCGCTGGAAGACGTGCTTAACAGCGGCCAACGCCCCAAAATGGAACTGTATGACGACCAGGTGTTTCTCATCGCCGCCATGCCCATGTTCGATGGCGAGCGCCTGGAAGTGGTTCAGGTCAGCCTGTTCGCCGGTGCCGATTACCTGATCTGCCTGTGCCCGCTGGAAGAGGACCCGTTCGAGCCAGTCCGCAAGCGCATTCGCCAGCCCAACAACCGCCGGTTTACCTCTCGGGGTATCGACTACCTGCTTTACGCCATGCTGGACCTGATTACCGACTCCGCGTTCCCGGTGCTGGAAACCTTTGGCGATAAGCTGGAGGAAATGGAAATCGAACTGCTGGAGCACCCCCGCAAGCAAACCCTCACGGCCCTGCACCACCTGAAGCGGGAGCTGCTGATGCTCAGGCGGGTTCTCTGGCCCCAACGGGAAGCGCTCACCACCCTGATGCGCATGGAAAATTCATTGATACACCAGGACACCCTGATTTACTTCCGGGATTGCCAGGATCACAGCATCCAGATTATCGAACTGCTGGAAAGCTTCCGGGACATGGCCACCAGCATGCTGGATATCTACCTCTCCAGCATCAGCCAGAAAACCAACGACACCATGCGGGTACTGACCATCATCGCCACCATCTTCATCCCGCTGACGTTTATTGTGGGCGTGTATGGCATGAACTTTGAGCACCCGGACAGCCCCTGGGCCATGCCAGAGCTGGGCTGGTACTATGGTTACCCGATGGTGTGGGGGCTGATCATTGCCGTTACCGCCGGCCTGATCTGGTTCTTCAAACGACGGAACTGGATGTAAGCAGCCAGTCTTTTATCGACTCCAGTGGGGCTGGCCGGCATAACCAGAAGCCCTGCAACATATCGGCCCCCATGGTTGCCAGCAGCCTGGCAGATGCCTCATCCTCCACGCCTTCCGCCACCACCAGAAAGCCCAGGCTGCGGCCCATGGTGATGGCGGTTTCAGCGATGGTTCTTGAGCTGTCACTGGAACAGATGTCCTGCAGTAGCGACCGGTCCAGCTTGATTTCATCAGCAGGCAGACGCTTGAGGTACGATAACGACGAATAGCCGGCCCCGAAATCATCAATGGACACCTTCAGGCCGGAGCTGGCGAGCCGCTCCAGCGCCTGCAAACCTTTGTCTGGGTCGTCCATCGCTGCCGTTTCCGTAAGCTCCACAATGACATCGCCGGCCTGCAAGCCATAGGTCTCCAGGGCCGTCGCAAACAGTTCATCCAGGCCAGGAGACAGAAGATCCCGGGCCGAAATATTGACCGACATGGTCAGCCCGGGAGACACGCTCTGAAGAGATTTGAGGTCTGCCAAGGCCTGGTCAACAACCCACCGGGTGAGGTGTTTGATGACCCCGGTTTTCTCCGCCAGCGGTATAAACTCATCCGGCGGCACCCAGCCACGCTCAGGGTGAAACCAGCGCATCAATGCCTCGACGCCGACCACCTCACCCGTGGAAAGACGGATCTTCGGCTGGTAGTACAGTTCGGTTTGCCGGTTCTGTATCGCCTCTCGCAGGTGCGAGATCAAGGTCAGCCGGCTTTCATCATAGATGTCGTATTTGCCGGAATAGAACCCCGTCTCGAATGAGCCCCGGGGCGTCATCTCCATCGCCACGTGGGCATTGCGAATCAGCACACTGGCCTTTTTACCATGATCGGGGAAGCTGGCAGCGCCGTATTTCAGGTGCGGATCAATCGCCAGATGATCCAGTGCTATCGGTTGCGCCAGTTGCTTGAGGGCACTGTCCAATGCCCCAAAATCATCACCCGCCTTGCGGGCATCCACAAGCAGGCCAAAGCTGTCTCCGGAAATCTGATACACGCGCTCAGTCCTGCCCAGGCTATCCTGAGTGGCATGCACCATCGGCAATTGCCCTGCCAGCATGGTCATCTGTTCTGCCAACCGCTTAAGCAGCCGCTCACTGCGCTCAAGGCCCAGGGTCCGGTTAATCTCCTCCAGGCCGGTTACCCGAGCCACACCCACCATATAGGAACCACCCGGGTTCAGTTGCAGCTGTTCATCTACCATCCATTCAAAGCGATTTCGGTTCGGCAGGCCGGTGGCCGGGTCATGGGTCATGGCGTAAGTCAGGCGATCCTGGGCATCACGGCGCGCCTTTTCCTGGCGCAGAATATCGGCCTGGGCCTGAATCTTCTGCTCCCTTTCCCGGTACAAGCGGTCCGCCAGGGCCAGGGTAAGAATAAACGCCTCCAGCCCCGAACCAATCTGCATGGCGTAATTGGTAAAGAAGTTCTCGGGAAACACCCCCAAAGCCCGACCTGCCGTGGCCATGACACCCACGGTCAGTGGAGACCACGCCACGGTAAAAAAGATCCCGGCCCGAACCCCGGCGGCCCAGCTCACGGGCCCGGCAATCATCAACAGAGAAAAGAACACAAACGCCGAGACAGCCGCCAGCAGTATCCCCGTTTTGTAGTCCAGAAACGGTACCGCCAGAAAGTACAGAACCTCGAAAATCAGCATCCCTATCAATGCGGCCCGGAGCCGAGGGCTGTGGGAACGCACCCGCAAAAATTCCATACAGAACAAGATTGAGAACATCGCCAGGAACGGGATGGACAGCATCAGCACCTGGGCATGGACCGCCGGAAACGCCGGGTAGATATGCTGAAAGCTGAAACCTCGGATCGACGCAAAAAACACCAGGTAACCGAAGATCGCGAGGCAGTAATACAGGTAGAGCTTTTCCCTCAGAGTAAGAAACACCGCGAGGTTGATCAGAATGATCACGGTGAGGCTGCCAAAATAGAAAAACTGCAGCTTTTGCTCGACCCCGGCGGATTCGTAGAACTGATTCTCACGCCAGAGACTGAACGGCAACACCATGGTGCCTTCGGTGGTAACCCGAATGTAGAGGGTCTTTGCCTCTTGCGGGGCAAGCTGGAAACGCAGCAGGCTGTTGGGGTGGTCGACGTCACGGGGGTAAAACGGCCGGCGATCCCCGGTCTGGAATGTTCGAACCAACTCACCTTCGGCGATTACATGGAAGGTTACGTCATCAAGTTGGGAGTATGCGAGTTCGGCAATGAGGCTGAGGCTTTCTGGGGTATGGTTAACAACCGGAACCCGCAACCAGTAGGCAGACTCGGTAATGCCGAGGGTTGCCCGGCCGTTGGCCTGAACCTGCCATGCGGCATCTGGCAGCGCCCGGATTTCATCCAGCGTGGCGCGTGTGCTGGTGTCTTCCCAGTATTGAAACTGATGGCCGATGGCGGCGCCGGGCATGATGGTTACCGGCTCCATGGCAGCTGTACCGATCGGCCAACTGATCAGAAAAAGCACCAACCCCAGTATCCGCAATGCCTTGCAAGGGATCACCGACAGCAAACTCCCCAAATGGACGACACGCCCTTTTAGTTGTTATTTGCATTCAAGTCTAGCAAGACAGCGCAGGAACGGAAGATATCTGGCGGTATTTTGTGTAGTAATTTGTGTCGCTTCACATAGCCAACCCAGGCGCAGCTAGTTGATGGCCGTCTCCCCAAAAAAATAACCCCGGCACCAGGCCGGGGTCTATGTCCACAGGTTTCCTGTTAGCGCCCGGCCTCCATAACTTCTGGCTCGGGAATCACAACCGACATGGCGTTAACCGCCACGGGGTTGGCGGTTCCACCAATCGGACCAACCTGCTCAGCGGTTCCAGCCAGAAGGTTGAGGGTATACAGCGTGGAGCCTGCGCCGGTTTCCGTTCTAAGGGCCGCGTAGGCGGTGCCGCTCTGGGCAATGTCCATGGTTTGCTGAATGGCGCCATCCATCGGCAATGCCAAACCTTCCAGTAAGCCGTCGCCCACCGCCACCAGGGCGCCATCGTTAGGCACCGCAACCCGCGCCAGGCCACTGTTTCTGGCATCAATCACGTACTGGAAATCCAGGCTGGGGGTTGCACCCTCAAGCTGCAGGGGCGCTGCACGGTAAGCCACCGCCACGGGTACCGGCACCATGGTGTCACCCAGGCGAACGGTGCCATCGGCAAAGGCAAAACCGGCGGCGCGCGCTTCATCCGCCAGCACACGGCCTTCATCCAGGTTCACCCGGAGGTTCTGGCCGGCATCGCCGATGATTCGCAGCAAATCTGCACGGGGGTTGAAGTCTATGTCGAAGCGGGTACCGGACAGAGCAGTGGCAAGCGTCGCGATCTCCGTTGCCTGTGCCTCTGGCGGCACAATGAGCGGATCGCTTTCTTCCAGGAGGTAGATTCGGCCACTTTGAGCAACAGCATACAGACCATCCTCTGCGCCCTCAGGACTGGTGGTGCGAAGATCGAAGCCAACAATCACGTCGCCCTCAACCAAACCGGTGACTGGCAAGGTTTCATCATATTCCGCCAGCGCCATGCCCGGCATCGAGTCAGCCGGATTCAGCTCGACTATCCGTAGCACAAATTCATCGTCTGCGGACTGTTCGAACACAATGAACTCACGCAAGGCAGGTTCATCGGTAACATCACTCACCACCAGATCCATGTAGTTACCACCAGCCTCAGGGGCCGGCAAAGGCTTGATCAGGGCGGTGGCTGCGGTCTCCGGATTAATGCTGTACAGGCCAACACTGCCGTCCACCTCGAACACGGCGTAGTGCTCGTTCATACCGCCTTCGGTGGTAAACACGTTATAGCCTTTGACATCCACCGATTCGGCGTTCGGGAACAGGGCGCCAATGCGCGTCAGCAGGCCAACATTCGGGTTCTGCTGAAAGAAGGTGCGGGAGTCTGCGCTGATCACAAACATCTGCGTGCCTTCCTGCCCGGGATTCACATTGGTGTAGGCCGTAGCCACCACACCCTGGAGGTAGCCGAAAGTACCGTCTACCAGGGCTTGCTGCTGGGCGTTCTCAACCAGGGCCGGAGACCCCATGCGGAAATTCTGCCGGGCATCACTGATCAGGCGCAGGGCATTGGCGGCGGGATTGAAATCGATGTCGTAGCGGGCACCCGCCAGTTCGCCGATGCTGGCCGTCACCAGGGTGGTTTCTGCCGTCATGGGGTCAACCAGCACCAACTGCCCCATATCGGTCAGCGCATAGAGTTCACCGGAGGCCGGCCGGAAATCCAGCCCCACAACCGAGCCCGCTACATCCAGGGAGCCCACGGCCACAACCGTGGATGGATCAGACAGTGAGAAACGCACCAGGCAGGCGTTGTCTGCCGTCACCGCCAGCACATCGTTGGCTGTCAGCGCAGATAAATCCGCTTCAGCGTTGCACTGGAATGGCGTGTTTGCAGCGCCGCCACCGGAGCTGCTGTTACAACCCGCCAGCGCCACAGCGGCGGATAAAACCGATACGGTCATGAGTTTGTTATTCATCGCTCTAATCCCTAAGTTGATCGTAGTTTCTTAACCGCAAGGGATCGAAGAGCCATCAAACACAACGATGACCGCGCTCCCGACGCCTGCTCATCAAGCTACGGGGGCGGGATATGGAAAGTTTCAGTTCAGGTATCCGAGTAACGCGACGGGTTGGCTAATACAAGCATGTACGCAAGTAGGTGCCCTATTTGTCCTGCTCAATCGAGATATGCCGGTCCGGCGGCGGCAGGTTCGGTAGCATGGTGTCTACATCAACTGTGTAGGTAGAAAAGAACGCTTCCGCCGCTTCAATCAGAGCCGTCTCGGTTTTGAGGATACCGAGATAGACGGGCCATTCGGCGTCGATCAGTTCGGTGCTGTACCGGTGCGGATCGATGTCCAGCTGCCGCGCCATAAACCGGAACTCCAACTCGTTCATGACGATGTAATCGCACCGTTTGTGCAGAAACATGTCCATCATCTGATGGGCATTGTAGGCGTCATGGCGGCTCAGGTTGGTACCGACCCGCCGCTCGAGTTGATCGCTGTAAACAAACCATCTGCGCAGGCAGATGCTGCCCTGAAGGTCATCGAAGGAGCCCGGCTGTCGGCCAGGTTTCGCGAACACACGGTCACGCCAGGTTAATACCGGCCCAACGGCGTGCATCCGGTCCGGCATTGGCATCCACAGCGGGTTGGCGAAAACCGCATTGGCTCGCCCTTCTTCCAGCGCCCAGACCTGGCGGTTACGCGGCATCGGGTGGAACGCGACGGCGATACCGGCCTCCAAGCCAAAATTATTGATCACCTCGACCAAAATGCCCTTGTCCAGATTGTCACCGTAGTAAAACGGCAGAAAACCCTCGTCTGACCCCATAACCTGGAGTGTCTGGGTCGAAGCTGGAAGGGCCCAGAATAAGGCAATGATCAGCAGGCCTATTCTGATTGCATGCGCTTTCTGGCATTTCAGGATGCCAGCCATAGAGAAACCTCTTTGATGCGGCTTGTTAAATTTCAGGTTAGTCTAAAGCCACCTCTTGGCTTCAACTATTATAGTCTTCATTCTCGCCTGAATTGACCGATTCCGAAGGGTACAGAGATATAGCGTTTCGCTGACCGGGTTTGCAAGACGATGGACCTTGATGTGCTCAGACTTCTCAAAGGCTTCAACTGCGTGTGCAGGTAAGACAGTAAAACCCAAACCCATGCTCACCGGCTCCAGAATCAAACCTATCTGGTTTGAGAAACCCTTTTTAGGAAACAGGTTGCTGTGCTGAAACTCAGGGTAATTGGCACCAAGAAGCAAGCTGGCGTGATGATTCCCATCGGGGTGATCGATAAACCCGAGAGCCATCAGAGTATCCCAGTCCGGTTCCTCGACAGTAGCAGGTGTTACCAACAGCAGCGCTTCTTGCGCAACGGGCGTACAACTTACGTCAGCCAGGGTAGATTTCGACGTCATAAATCCGAGATCAACAGTCGACTTCGCGATTGCGTTTTCCACATCGGGATTTGGCGCAAACCGATAATCAACAACTAGCTTCGGGTGCTTGCTTTGTAGCTCCAACAGATGCGGATAAAGCTTCAGCCCGACACTTCCCGGCGACATGATGCGCACACTGCCTTCAAAGGGCGGATCCTCACCGACTGTCTGCTCCAGATTCGACAACGCAAAGAGGATGCCCTGGGCCTCGGTATAAAGCCTTTCGCCGGCGCCCGATAAAGAAAACTGCTTACCCTGCCTCACAAGCAATTCGGTACCGAGCTGCTCTTCAAGCTTACGTACATGCTGACTAACGCCCGACTGTGTCATGTGGAGGCGATCAGCTGTACGGGTGAAATGACCGACTTCCACCAGTGTGCAAAAGGTGCGTAACCAGGTCGTATTTATCATCACATTACGTAATCTTTTAGAGAACAAATGATAATTTTAACTAATTATCGGCCACATGTAACCTGCTCTCAGTCTTAACAGAGGAGGACAGCCAATGAGCAACGTGTACCCAAGAAATTTTTCACACATCGGCATATCCGTGCCGGACCTTGAGCAAGCCGTTAAGTTCTACACAGAGGTTATGGGTTGGTATCTGATTATGGAACCAACCGAGATCGAGGAGGACGACAGCGCCATCGGAGAGATGTGCACAGATGTATTTGGCGCGGGCTGGGGCAGCTTCCGTATCGCTCACTTATCGACAGGCGATCGGATTGGTGTGGAGCTTTTCCAGTTTAAAAACCAGACCAACCCGCAAGACAATTTCGAGTATTGGAAAACCGGGGTCTTTCATTTCTGCGTTCAAGACCCGGACGTAGAGGCACTGGCTGAACGTATCGTGGCTGCTGGAGGGAAAAAACGAATGGAGAAACCACGCTACTATTACCCCGGCGAAAAGCCGTACCGGATGATCTATATGGAAGACCCTTTTGGGAACATCCTGGAAATATACAGCCACAGCTACGAGTTGATATACAGCGAGGGTGCCTACTAATACTGGCCGAACCCATTCTTGGGGGCTTTCTGCCAAGGAAAGCCCCCGGAGTTCAATGCCGTGGTGCGGCCGCCCCGGTGGCTTTTCGGCACCGCGAACAATGACATTGATCGAGGTTCGGTATCTCCCCGTCGATTTCGAACTGCAAGCTTTCTCGCCTATTTTTAGCGTCATCAAGCAAGGCTGTTCCCAATGTCTAAAACTCCATGACCGCTTCGAACGCTTAACGCCTTGGCTCATGCGCCGGTTTGGAACCGCGAAACGGCGGAAAATCGATGCTGTGCAGCCGATTGTTAAACCCTCTGACGTACGGCATCCTGACCATGTTCAACATCTTGTACAGGAGCAACCTTATGGATGCCATCAGCTACACAGCCGCTAGAACCAATCTAGCAAAAACCATGGAGCAGGTCTGTGAAGACCATTCCCCTGTGATCATTACCCGGAGCAAGTCCCAGTCAGTGGTTATGATCTCTCTGGAGGACTACGAGGCGCTGCAAGAAACTGCATACCTTCTGCGCGCACCCAAAAACGCACGGCGTTTGCTGGAATCCGTTGCCGAGCTGGAGCAAAGCGGTGGTCAAGAAAAGGAACTTCTTGAATGAAATTCATCTTCTCTGAGAACGCCCGGGAAGACTATCTGTACTGGCAGAAAACCGACAAAAGGATTCTTAACCGAATCAACAAGCTGATCAAAGAGACCAAGCGAGAACCGTTCGAAGGTGTTGGCAAACCAGAGCCCCTCAAACACAGCCTCGCCGGGTACTGGTCTCGCCGAACCAACGAAGAACACCGAATAGTTTACAAAGTCACGGATGACGCTTTGCTTATAGCCCAACTCCGGTATCACTACTGATTTAACGCCTTGCCTTTGCGGCATGACGGAGCGCCAGCGCAGGCACGTCCGATAACAGCCATTGGTTAAATGCTTGCATGCGCATAGCGATGCGCATAAGATCAGATTTTGTATTCTATATCCTCTGGGAGGCCCCCATGGCCGAACTCTATAACTCAGCCGCCCCCAAAAAAGCAGCGAACCTCTCAATCAATAGCGATCTTCTGCGTAAAGCCCGGGAACTGAACATTAACTTGTCTGCCACCCTGGAACGAGCTCTGAAAGAAGAGCTCTCGAAACGCAAAGCCGCTCAATGGGTTGAAGAGAATCGCGCTGCGATAAAAAGCTACAACGATTTCGTCGAACAACATGGATGCTTCGGCGACGAATTCAGGGAGTTCTGATGGCACAGTTCGATGTGTACCCCAACCCAAGCAAAATCAGCAAGGCTCACTACCCTTACCTGGTGGATATTCAAAGCAGCCTTCTGAGCGATTTGGCAACTCGCATTGTTATCCCTTTGGGCAAACGTTCTGCCTTCGGTGGCGAAGCCATGCAAGGGCTCACTCCGGAAATCAGCTTCGCCGATCAGGAGCTGTTGCTGTTAACTCCACAAATTTCCTCCGTGCCTGAAAAACATCTCAAGAGCCCGATTGGCTCCCTCTCACATTTCAGAGACCAGATTGTTGGAGCTTTGGACCTGGCTATCACAGGCATTTAACGCAGAGCGCACCGGTGGCAAAACCATAGCGAAGTGAAGGTTATGGCATCCGGTGCATGGCTTGGTTACACCTCAATTTAGTCAGTAAAGCTGATTGAAAACTTCCGGGTGTTGCTCAGCAATGCGCAGAAGCGCAACTGCAGGCCCCTGCGGCTCACGACGACCCTGCTCCCAATCCTGAAGCGTTCGTACACTCACGCCCATAAGACCGGCAAATGCAGATTGCGACATGTTCAACTTCAGCCTGATCACTTTAGGCGGTGAGGGCTCTGATAGCTCATGGGTTCGTAGAGCCAATTTGCCCTTCTTGAACTGCTTTATTTCATTGATGCCATCAAGAATCTCTGCCCCAAGGTTCCTGTCACCCATTTTTGATTGCCTCCGCTATCTGCTTGAGCGCATGGCCAGGAATGCTGGCCCGCTCTGATTTACTGTACAGCGTGAGCATCCATATCTCGTGGTCAGACTTCTTCCAGTAGTAGATAGCTCTGATACCACCGCTCTTTCCCGAACCCGCTGGTGCCCATCGAACTATACGAACACCACCCGAGCCTTTGATTAGATCCCCGGCATCCGGCTTCTGCAAAAGGTAGGTTTGAAGCCCACGGTATTCCCCGTCCGTGAGGTAGTTCGGCAATAGCTTGGTGAACGTTGAGGTTTCGATGAATAGCATTGCCAAAACATACGGCATTGCCGTACGATCGTCAAGGCAAGATCAGTGAGGTGTAACGCCGATAATAAGCGGCGGCCCGGCAGGGGCGTCCGGTGGAGGCCGCAGGCCGGAACGAACTTAATTGACTGGTTAAATTTTCCCCAATATCCGATCTACTTTCTGTTCGAGTGGAATCATTTCACCTTCGCATTCGCGCAGCGACAATTCGATTTCGTCCAGCTCATCTTCTGACAGATTGGTGGATCGGGATTTTATCAACGCTGAGAGTCTTTCAAGCCGCTCCAAGATCAACTCAGCTTTGTTGCTAATTACCGAGTCTTGCTGAGGGTCCGGGTCTAACCTTACCACTTCCGCGTTTTTGCTCATGAAGGCAGATAATCTAGAGCGCAACTCTAGCGTCCTTACTCGAAGCCCCAATACACGGTCAGTTCTCCTGATGGTTAAAGAGCTACGATAGATCCGATATGAAATCAGCGTTGCTATACATGCGACTATTGCAGATATGGCGGCAATTATATCTGTTGTATCCATAGCAACCCTAAATTTAACGCCGCATTCAGCGGCTTGTCCGCTGGAATGCTTTGTTAAACCTCAACTCCAAGGATAACCTCAGAAAGCTCCCCTGCAATTTCTTGAATACTACTAATAGATGTATTTAATGCGACTTTGTCAGCAAGTGCTGGGCTGAATTGAATAACTTCGTCCTTGGAAATCTTATGCCATATGGGTAATATCATCTTATGCCCATTCATCTCTCTAACTACCATTGAATCCAATTCATACTGCGTCCAGTTTTTTGAACAAAAAGCAGCGGAAAGGATCACTGTTCCAAACTTAGACTTAACTAAACCGTGATCAATACTTTTCCTTAGACTATCACCCACTTTCAATGTGAATTCGTCATACCAAACTTTCACTCCCATATTTTCGAGAGTTTCAGCTAGAGGTCGAACAAATTCTTCTTTATCTTCCGAAGCATGGGATATAAATAGGTCATACTCTGTATCGGGTAAATCATTAAAATCACTAACACTACTCTGAGCCTCAGAAACCATTTCAGTAGTTCTTCGAATCTCAGCTTGCAGTTGCCTTTGATGGGCGAGCTTTTCTCTTTGTTGCCTTTTCTCTAGATCTGCTATTTTTTTCCTTTCACGCTCATCTATGGCGGCCTGCTTCTTTCTTTCCTTCTCTTCTTCTTTTAAAAGGTCTTGCTTTAACTTCAACAACTTACCTTCCTTATCTGATAGTTTTTTATGAAAATCAGATTTTTTAGCCTGACTCTTCGCTATCTCATTATTCTTTCGATCAATTTCAGCTGCTTTGCTTTTCAAAGTAGACGCAGGTGTGTTCTTGGTAATGCTTCGGTTTATTTGACCAATTCGATTACCTAAATCACTCTCTTTTTTTGTTTCCAAGCTGATTTTATGGTGAAGGTCCGCTATTTCCTTTTGGACCCTTGAGATAGCACTACTTATTGTTGCAATTGACATTTAAGCTCCATTTTTATCTGCTGGAAAGGCTTAACGAGGCTGTAGAAAAACCCGATTCCGAGCCTTCCCCAGCACCTGGTTCCTAAAATTTTCTTAGCGGCCATCAGTTAGCCGATTATCATCGTTCCGATGTTCAGCCATGAGTTTCAGCCCTTTTGACGGTGTCAGTGCCGGTATAGCTGACATCCAGCAGACACATTTGTAACCGCCTGATCCCGACATCACGCTGCTAACCGCCCGTAATTCGCCAACTTCTCAATATTGTGCACCAGGCAGTATAGCTGCCATTGGCCTTGCACCTTCTTCTTGCCTCGCAAGCTGAAGCGATTCAGCCGTTTGTTCGTGCCGATGTTGCCGAACACCGGCTCCACCACCGACATTCGGTGGCTGTATATCTCTTTGCCCTGTTGGCTGTCGACCCGGTGCTTCATCCAGTCCGTGTAGTTCGGCAGACGCTTGTTCTCAATGGTGAACGACACCTGTCGGCCAGACCCATTTCGGTGGTTAGCGGATGCAGGGTTCTGCATGCATTGGTGCTTCTTGGGACAGTGGCGACATTGCAGCAATCGACCTTCGAAGTGAACTCGGACCTTGCCATTCTCGGCTTCCCTTTGACCCCGATAGGTAAGCTCTTCGCCAGTCGGGCAGACGCAGATCAGGTTCACGGGATCGAACTGGAATTCACTGGCCGGAATGATGTCTTTCCAACCCTTGTCCGGCAGGTTTTGATGCCGCTTGCCGTACTTGTCTTTCTGGTTTGTGAACTTCGGGTCCCGGCTGCGGAACTGGTTGTCTGGCACATAGCCGTTGATCTGACGGTCATGCAGGTACTGCATGTTGGCCTCGTTGGCGAAGCCGGTGTCGGCAGTGACAATAGCGCCAGACTGGTAGATGTTGTCAGCGATACCCAGTTTCTTGAAACGGGCTTCGACGGTTTCCAGTACCGGTTGCAGGGTGTGATGTTCCTGGCCTTCGCCAAAGGCCTGGGCGTCGATGATGATTTGGTGTTTCTTATCCACCGTGGCGACCCCATTGTAGCCCTGGATCGTGCCTTTGCTGGTGGTCATCTTGGCGCTTTCGTTATCGGTGACGTTGCTCTTCACTTCCTTGCTCCGTTTCCCCCGGCCCATCCGTGGGCGGCTCGTCTTTAGGAAACGATCAATCTTTTTAGCGGCCTCATCCAACGACAGAATGGTCTTCGCTCGGCGGATGTCGCGGTCCAGTTCGGCCTCGGTGTCTGCCTCGTCCCGCTCGTAATGCGCCCTGAGGTGATGACGGATCAGTCGTCGCAGTTTCTCCCGCTTCTCGCCCAGCTCTTTAAAGGTGCCGGACCATTCCTTGGCCGCGTTGGAGGACATTTTGCAGCCGTCGATGGCAAACAGCTCGTTACCCAACAGACCTTCTTCGTGGCACACCAGCAGAACTTGTTCGAACAGCTCTTCGATCTCATCGGCGTGGCTGCTGACAAACTTGGCCAGGGTCGTGAAATGCGGAACGGTATCGCAGGAGAGAGCTTTGAAGATGATGTTGGTCTCGCAACACCACTGCATTTCGCGACTGGAGGTGATGCCCTTGGAGTAGGCAAACAGGATGATCTTCAGCAGGATGGCCGGATCGTAGGCCAGCCGGCCAGTGTCTTCGTTGCGGTACTTGGGATGAAACACCGCCAGGTTCAGTTTGTGCTCGATCAGGTAGTGCACCGCGTGTTCAAAGGTGCCGGGCTGGAGCTGTTCCTGGTAGTTGATGGCGACCATGGTGTCCTGGTCGTAGTTGTAGTGCTTGAAGCGGGGCATCTGACCACTCCTTGTCCGTTTGCCTGATCCTATCAAAACACAGGGTGATTTCGGGGTTTTTCTACAGCCTCAACGCGAAGGTAACCGGCGCCGGAGCGCCAGCGGAGGGAACCAAAAGCGGTACGCTTTTGGCGCCCGGTTGACCGTATGGTTATGCACTATTCAGTCGCCGCCGCCAGAATCACCTGTGGCGTCCAGGTCAACGGAATGTTTAGTTTTATCATAATCGGCCCCATCGTAACCGCCTGCACCATCGTTACGGCTTCTTCTCTTCCAGGCAGCATCGGATGCCATAAATGCAAATACACATAAGAGCACAGCCACAACCGCGGCCATCTTGTTGGTCAAAAGCACCTGATAATCAGCCAAATATCGAACTTCCTGCCGTGACAGAAAATTGAGCATCAACCAGCCTGCGCCAATTGAAAAAATCAGGTATCTCATCTCTAGCGGGATGTAGTGCTTCATATTATGGCCATTGCATAACGAATGATATGGACTCCCCCTGCTCCCTCGGCATCAATGTGCCACATTGAAGGTGTCGAAGTCTTCAAGCGAAAGCAGGAGGAGTCATCATGAATGTTACAACCATCGGTATCGATCTGGCGAAATCTGTGTTTAGTATTCATGGCACCAATCAATACGGCAAGGTCGTGGTTCGCAAACGGCTCAATCGCCCTAAGCTGCTGGCGTTCTTCGCACAACTGCCACCGTGCCTGATTGGCATGGAAGCCTGTTCCGGTGCCCATTACTGGGCTCGGGAGTTAACCAAACTCGGCCACGATGCCCGGATCATTGCGCCCCGCTTTGTCGCTCCGTATCGCAAGAGCAGCAAGAACGACGACAACGATGCCGAGGCCATCTGCGAAGCCGTCAGCCGGCCCAATATGCGCTTTGTTCCAGTCAAGACTGAGGACCAACAAGCGGTACTGTGCCTTCACCGTATTCGCCGTGAGTTAACCAAAGAGCGCACAGCCCAGATCAATCAGATTCGCGGGCTGTTAGCCGAGTTCGGACTAATTATCCCCCAGGGGCGCTATCATGCCCGACACCGGATTCCCGAAATCCTGGAAGATGCTGAGAACGGTTTACCCATGCTGGCCCGGCGTTTACTCAACAACATCAACCAGCGCATTCTCCAGCTCGATGAAGAGATCCTGGCCTATGACCGGGAAATCGAAGCCATGGCCCGGCGCGACGAGCAGGCCAAACGGTTGATGGCCATTCCCGGCATCGGCCCACAAACAGCCACTGCGATATTGGCCAGTGCGCCCGATCCCAGACAGTTCAAAAGCGGACGACACTTCGCCGCCTGGCTCGGGCTCGTACCCAGGCAGTACTCGACCGGAGGCAAGCCCCGGCTGGGTAGAATCACCAAGCGCGGGGACAAGTACCTGCGAATGTTGCTGATCCATGGCACCCGAGCGGTGATTGCCAAACTCGCCGACAAAAACGATCAACTCAGCCAGTGGGCCAAAGGGTTGGTGGAACGTCGCGGCTACAAACGAGCTGCCGTAGCATTGGCCGCCAAGAATGCCCGGATTATCTGGGCGTTACTGATGAACCAAACCGAATTTAAAACACAGCCTGTAGCAGGCTGATAAAGGGCACCAACGACAGGCAGAACACGCCTGCCAGCCGAGTCTAGCAACGGCAAGCAATGACGGAACGGTCAGACCGAGAGTGATTGAACCTGTTAAGCTTTGCGGCTGATATAAGCCGACTAACGAATGAGGTCATCACTCACACGCATCATCATCCTGGCCCGGGCAACAGTGCCCACAAAGAGGCCGAATGTAGAGCTGCAGTCTCAAACCGCTTCGAAATCAAATGGCGTTGCTTGACCGCAGGGGGAGTCCATGTAGCCTTGGTTTAGCGGCGCACATGTAGCGCAGCGAAATGGGCGTCCGGTGTAGGGCCGGAGGCCCGGAACGTACTACAACAATTTGTTAAGTGATTCCAAGCTCTCAGGGCCGCCCTCCAGTCGAACGCACTCAGCGGATTCTTGCTCCCATGGCGCAGCTGATTCTGTGTGGAGGTGAACAGAAACTCTCGATACAGCGAGTTCATCGAGCAAACCGGCTGGAACCCAAACCATCTCGGTGCCCCGCAAGCTATTTGGAACCGGACTCCCACATTTCGAACAAAAATCGCTCCGGAAACCACTTGGTTTTTGGTACGACCGGATCTCGCTTTGACCTGAGACCCAACGAAAACTGGAACCCTGCACAAACGTGGCAGCGTTAGCGGCAGCCCCTGTGGCCTTGCGGCACAGCGAGCAGTGACACTGATAGAGATTCCGTATCTCCCCATCAATTTCAAATTTCACGCTTCCGCAAAGACATTCACCTTGCATCGATCAATCCTTTGACACTTAACGCCAGCGCACAACGGCGCCCTTGGAATGGAGGCGCAGCCGCAATGTAAAGGGCGTCCGGCGGCCACCGGCCGCGTATTGATGCGCCTTGTTATAGCTTGGTCTTGAGGGCATGATCCACAGCCTCTTTTAACCAACATATACCGAAAGCTAACACACCACACACAGCGATCGCTTGGGCGTAGATCATCAACGCATCGGCAAAACCGTGAAACTGGATGAAGCCAGCGACTCCAGATTCTCCGATTACCTCTCCGGAATCGCTGTACTCCATTACCGGACCGACAGTGACAAACAGAAAATAGGTCCAGGGCAAGGCCAGACCGACAATAAGGCTTGTGAGGAGTTTCGATTTCAAGCTACCAACTGTCCCTTTGGTTTGTGGCTATAACGCCAGCCAGCATGCGCGGCTACGGAATGGAGGCAAAGCCGCAATGTAGTAGGCGTCGCCGTACCTGGCCTTGTTGGGCTACTCAGCAGGTATAGGAATGTTGAGTATCGCAAACGCCAGGAACCAAATGATGCCCGTGATGAAGCAACAGAACCCAAGTCCTGACATTGCCCCACTGATTTTATAGCCGTTGAGTCTCGGATGAAGCACGCCAACACGAGCAAAGATATTGATCAACGAGCCGATTGGGAACGAAATTATGGTCGCTGTAAGGAATATCCAGGCGAGAATCAGGCATATAATCGAATTTGGCTGCTCAGGAATAAGATTCCCACTGAAGGTTACAGTCAACCCGAGGACTGCGGTGGCAGTGCTCAGAATAACCGCTTCCAAGCTTTGATTGTCGCGTTTTACTTCATCGACAGTACCAACAAGTTGATCAGTTTCCTGAGCAATGCTTTGAAGCTCGGCTTTATCGTCCTCTACCCTGGTTGCCAACGCTGCGATCTGATCCGCTGTTGCACCTGTAAACTTTGCATCTCGTAAATCTTCGCAATGCTGGTCAAGCCGCTCTTCGAGGGATCGCGTTCGATTCTTCAAGCTTGTTATTTGATGTTCCAAGCCGCACCTCTCAGGTAAAGATAATCAAAGCCCAACGTTTGTAGCAGGGGCGCGACGTCAGGAGCGTCCCTTGCCTACACTGGTTAGACGCTCACCCGCGCCATAAACTCAGTCACCGAAGACAGTAAGTTCTTTACTTGATCTGCCGTGTATTCATCGTAATGCCCATGCGCAGCCTTATTACGTAAATCGAGCCAGCCTGTGATCATCTTTTGATCTAGTTTTGAATATATTTCAGCACGGGCAAGGTCCGCGTTGAGAGTGTCGGCCTTTTTTGGAATCTCTTTCCCGTCTCGGAAAATCACCGCCTCCATTCCATTCTTCAAGCAGAGTTGGCGAAGGTGCTCTTCGAGCACACCTCCACACATTACCGCCGCAGGATCCTTGTAACCCGCATCAAGCAGGTGTTCCGCCATTTCTATAAAGTCTGCAAATACTTCAGCGGTGATCAGGCCTTTGATGGAAAAAAGCCAGCCACCTCCTATTTCAGATCTTACTGCCCGCAGTACTGCGATGCACTTGTCGGCGTCACTTGGTCTAGATCCGTCAGCCCCTTCCTTTATCTCTGAAAAATGGGGATGAACTGATCCGTAGACCCGCTCTATGAAAGATAGTGACGCACTGCGGAAGCCACTCATTAATCCCGAATCAACGTACTCACCCCAGTCCGATCTGCGGCGACTAGCAAGAACCTCTTGCCCCATACTCAGAAGTTCGTCAACTCGATTTACCAGATCATCGACTTTCATAAGACTCTCTTGAGCGCTCTAACGCTTACCATCACCGGTGGCAAAACCGGAGCAAAGCGTAGGTTTTGGCATCCGGTGCATGGTTTGGTTATGTGTTTTGTTCCAAAAGTCTCGAGAACGGCAGGGGAACAGGCGAGGCCATGAATGCGGTTCCATTGTTACTTTGCTTGACGAACCAAATTCCCAAGCCCCATGTGTCCTCTATTCCGGCACCAACGAATGGAGGAAGCCACATCAACCTGATAGCCCCGTCGCCTTCCCAACCAGCACGTCTGAATTTTTCTTTTACTTTCTTCAGCGCTTCATCAAACCCCTCAACATGCCCAATCATGTCGTCAGCCCGCGGCATGTATGAGAGCTCATCAACATGCGAATATTCATAAACTGCAAAATCATTAATAACTTCAGGGTTGCTCAACTCTTCGGTAAATAGGCCAACATAACTACCCCCGAACTTTTCGATGAATGGCTCATCGTAAGGAGATTTCACAGGTTGCTCAGAAGGTTGTTCTGCCTCAACTTTTTGAATCGCATCACGGACTGCTGCAGCTACGCCGTACCAAAGACTTTCGCTGTCCGCCTCGCTCAGCTCTGCAACCGTTCTTTTGGGGTCATTAACGCTCTGAAACTGACTAATCTCTTCTATATCTGTAAACGCACATGGTTTTAGAACCACAGGAAGTATTTTTACGCCTTCCTCTTCGGCGCGAGAAAGCAGGGGCGGCAGTTCATTCTCCGCGACAAAATCAGACGCAAGAAAATCTGCTGATATTAGAAGAACCGCCGCGGCAGCTCTGTCTATCGCTTCAGCGATCTCTCGTTTCCATCTGTCCCCTGGGCCTATTTTCGAATCGGACCAAAGCTCGACCAAACCTTGTCGCTCGAACGGCCGCAGGTGGACTTTGAGTCGCGCCAGATAGTCACTATCACGATGACTGTAACTGACAAAAACTTGGTTTCTCATTTTTAAGCTCATAACTCCCTACACATAACGCTTTTGTTTAGCGGCGACTACGAAGCGTAGCGTAGTAGACGTCCGGTGGAGGGCCGCAGGCCCGGAACAAACTACAACAACTGGTTAAGAAATATGCCCTAGTAGCGCTCCGTAAATGACGATCAATACGCCAAACACCTGCTGCTTTAATCCGCCAAGGGTGGTGTTATCCAGTTTACCCTCGACACCTCGAATGCCAGCCTGATTTTCAGCTACTTTAGATAAAAGCTCATTTTTCACATCAGATACTAGGCTTTTGACAGCCTCTTCCCTCTGGTGCATTTCCTTGTAGGCTTCGTCAACTTGACGCTCAAGCTCCTCGACCCTCTCCTCCAAGGTAATCGCTCTACGCTTTACTCGACCGCTAGCTGAAGCAGAAATACCAATCTCGGCTTTCAAGGAAACTTGGACGGTTTTCGGCTTACTCCAAAGAGGGCAGTTTCGAAACCACTGTCCAATTAGCAACCAAATATTTTGGCCACGTAATGCAGCGAGGTTGCTGTCAATCGAGTAGAGAACCATCAGTCCGCCGATAATTTGGAGCCCCAATGAAAAAACCGAGTTAGTTTCTTCTATTTTTTGTGGGAATGCCTGCAATGACAACCGGTGCACTCCAATGATCAATGCCGCTGCCCAAATGGGCCAAGCATCCATAAACCATCGGTAAAACCGCTTCATATACGTTCCCTAATATTCTTAACGCTGAGCTTAGCGGCGCCCTTGTAATGGAGGCGAAGCCGCAATGAAAAGGGCGTCCGGCGGCCAACGGCCGCGTACTACAGCGACTGGTTAAATGCCGCTTACCCGGTGTTCTATTTTGGCACCCAATTCAGAATGCCGACTCCACGATAGCTTGTACCAGCGTGACCCATTGCGCCAGGAACCAGAACACCGAATGGGCAGAAACTGCCCGATGAAGGCGCCGGATTGCCCCGCGACCTGAACACCAAATTACCGGCCACAACCGTTGCCAAACTGAGGGCTGTTTTCTGCCTGCAGGCAACGGCCAAAAGTGCGGCCAAACACGCAACCAAAGAACACCGAAGCAAGGCCTTTAACGCTGATGGTAACCGGCGCCGGAGCGCAGCGTAGGGAACCAAAAGCGGTACGCTTTTGGCGTCCGGTTGACCGCTTGGTTAAAAGACCTGGCATCCAAGTTCACGAGTCCTTGGCGAAAAGTTTCTGGAACAGGCGCTCTGACTCTTTTAGACCGTCCTCAGTGAACAGGACAGACTTGGCCTTACCAACCGGGTTCTCAATGAGACCCTTTTCATGAAGCCTATTCATGGCATCCCAATCAAAAGATTTCCACGCCCGACCACCGTCATGCAAAGTCAGGTACAGCAAAGCCAATACGGCCTCATCGATTTTCTCTTCATCAATCTCCATGGCTCATCCTCTGGTGATGTGCCCTTTTAACGCGAAGGTAACCGGCGCCGGAGCGCCAGCGGAGGGAACCAAAAGCGGCACGCTTTTGGCGTCCGGTTGACCGTATGGTTATGCATTATTCAGTCGCCGCCACCAGAATCACCTGTAGATCCCAGGTCAACGGAATGTTTAGTTTTATCATAGTCGGCCCCATCGTAACCGCCTGCACCTTCGTTACGGCTTCTTCTCTTCCAGGCTGCATCGGATGCCATAAATGCAAATACACATAAGAGCACAGCCACAACCGCCGCCATCTTGTTGGTCAAAAGCTCCTGATAATCAGCCAAATATCGAACTTCCTTCCGCGACAGAAAATTGAGCATCAACCAGCCTGCGCCAATTGAAAAAATCAGGTATCTCATCTCTAACGGGATGTAGTGCTTCATACTATGGCCATTGCATAACGCCCGCCAACATGCGCGGCTACGAAATGAAGGCGAAGCCGCAATGCAGTAGGCGTCGCCGTGATTGGCCTTGTTAACCCCTGAGCTCGAGGTCTTCCCGAATCACCTCCGGATGGCGAAACGCAATCTCGATGAGCGCTTTTGCCGGCCCGGAAGGTTTACGTCGCCCCTGCTCCCATTCCTGTAGCGTGCGCGGGGAAATGTGGAGCACCTCGGCAAACTCTCGTTGTGTAAGGCCAGTCTTGCCGCGCGCCTCTGCGACCTCATTTGGCTCCACACGACTGACTCGTGCGGCTTTGCCTGCTTTCATTTCTTTAACAGATTGGAGCAGCTTGTTACCAAGCTCCTCAGCACTCAGAGTCCCATTACTCATTTTCCAATACCTCACGAATCGACTTCAGGATATGCGCGGGTATGCTCTCCTTGACGGCCTTCTTGTAGATCATCAACAACCAGATCTCACCATTTGCCAATCTGGTGAAGTAGATGACTCGCACTCCACCACGCTTCCCTGAACCCGCCACCGACCAACGAACCTTTCTACATCCACCGCTACCTGGAATGGGATCGCCAATTTCCGGATTGGCTGCCAGCCAGGCAAAGAACGCATTCCGTTCCTCCTCAGTCCAGATCTTTCTGGCATCTGATTCGAATGTAGGGGTTTCGATGATGGTAAACATGATGATCAATATACGTCATTGACGGAGTTTTGCAAGGTGGCGGGTGGAAGGGTTAACAGTGAATTATACGAACACGTTCGTATATCCCGCGTTCGTATAACTCCACCCAAAACGCGCCCAAAATTTCATTCTTTTTCTAACAAGAACAGAAGGTTAACAGAAGTGACCACGGCTACCGCCGGAGTTATACGCCCTCTTTCGAGCCACCCCCTGCTCCTATCCCGGGGCGTATAACTCCGCCCCTCAAAATCCTACTTTTCAACCATATCAGAAGGTTACATATATTTCCCATGCAATTTTCCGGAGTTTTGCGAACGCGTTCGTATAACTCCGGCTGTCATGCTTCTGTTCGCTGCAAGGCCCTGCCCAAGGATTGAAAGTAAGCAAGAAACGCCCGATTGATGCTTTCGCGCTGTGGCCCCTGTGGATAGAGCCCCAACTGGGCCTCTTCGCTTTCTTTGGTGCCTTTCACCAGGAAGGCATTTTTAACGGGGGCGTCCTGAACGAAGGCTTCGAAAGCTCGGGCGCAAAGTTCTTCGGGCCGGCTGTAGTAATGCACGCCGGCGGCTTTGTCGGCCTTGGCTGATTGCCGGAACAGGTCGCTGGGCTGCTCGCCTGCGCTGTCCAGCAGGATGGTGCGGTAGCAGGTTTGCAGTCGGTCGTTCAGGGGGTGTGCGATGGCATCTTCACGGGTTAGCCAGAGTGTGGAGCCAAACTCCGCGTTGGAAGTGTTTGGGAACAATTTGTCCGCTATGTAGTGGTCGAAAGCATGAAACCATTCATGGGCAATACTGCCGGGCCCGGCATTCTTGGCCAGGGCGAAGCTGCGGGTGGCGGGGGTGTAATGGGCGGACACGCCGGGCCGGCCGCCGATGCCGTATTGCAGGGCCAGGCTGCCGCGCAGGGAGATCAGGCTTTCGGTGCCGCCGAGGATGGTCATCAAGTCGCACAGGGCGTCGTAAAACAGTGCGGCGCTGCGCTGCTTTTCCGGTTCGGTTACCCAGCGGCCAATCTCCACGGTTCGGAACTGGAAGCGGCGGCGTACATCAAGGAAGGTAACAGGCGCCCCGGCACGATGGTCGGGGCCCGTTCGATAAAACTGTCTGGACATGGTCGGATTGTACGAGTACGCGGACCGCTTGTCTCAGTGCGCCGTTAACCGGTGGGGGCGGTTACCCGGTTTGCGCATTGCCCGGTCGATTCCAGCTCGGTCAGATTTCCCAGGGTGGTGCGCGCAATGCTCTCCAGGGCGTTGCGGGTGAAAAAGGCCTGGTGGCCGGTGATCACTACGTTGGGGAAGGTCAGCAAGCGCGCAAACACATCGTCTTTCAGAACGATGTTGGACAGGTCTTCGAAAAACAGGTCACCTTCTTCCTCGTACACATCGAGGCCCAGGTAGCCAATCTGTCCGGATTTAAGGCCCTCGATGATCGCGGCGGTATCGACCATGGCGCCCCGGCTGGTGTTGATCAGCATCACGCCCTGTTTCATCTTGGCCACCGCATCCGCGTTGATCAGGTGGTGGGTGTCGGGGGTTAACGGGCAATGCAGGCTGACAATATCGGCCTGGCTGAACAGGTCGTCCAGCGCCACATATTCACCACCCAGTTGTTGAGCTTCCGGGTTGGTATGAAGGTCATGGCAGAGCACCCGGCAGCCAAAGCCGCGCATGATGCGCACTACCTCCAGGCCTATCTGGCCGGTACCCACCACGCCCACGGTTCGCCCTCGCAGGTCGAAGCCCAGCAAACCATCCAGTGCAAAATTACCATCGCGGATGCGGTGGTACGCCCGGTGAATCTGCCGGTTAAGGGTCAGAATCAGGGCGACGGTGTGTTCGGCCACGGCATAGGGTGAGTAAGCGGGTACTCGCACCACGTCGATTCCCAGGCGCTCGGCGGCTTTCAGGTCTACGTTATTGAAGCCCGCACAGCGCAGGGCAACCGCACGGGTGCCGCCTTCGGCCAACTGGCCCAGTACGGCGCCGTCTACCTGATCGTTCACGAAGACACACACCGCATCAAAGCCTTTGGCGAGTGCCGCGGTGGTTGTATTCAACCGGGGTTCCAGAAACACCAGTTCATGCTCTTGGCTGTCCCGGCTGGCCTGCCCAAGGAATTGCTCGTCGTAGGGTTTGGTGCTGAAAACAGCCACTTTCATGGGCTTGGCCTCTTCCGGTCAAGGTGGGTGTGGGGTACTTCAAACATAGATCAAACCCCGGGCTGCAAGCCACCGCAATTTTGTTCAATACCGGTTGTAAGGCACCGTTCACACTGGGTGCCTCCCGTCTTTCTCAGAGTACTCACGTTATGAGCCTGTCCATTATTTTGCCCATGTCGGCCTTCGCCCTGGTGGCGTCTGTTTCGCCGGGGCCGGTCAATCTTGTCTGTCTGAGCAGTGGCACGCGCTATCCGGTGTCTCAGGGCCTGATGTTTGTTACCGGGGCCACTCTCGGTTTTATCGCGCTGTTCATCGCGATTGGCCTTGGCCTGCATTCGCTGTTGGAACATGCGCCCCGGTTTGAACGCTGGTTGAGCTGGGCCGGGGTGGCCTTCCTGCTGTATCTGAGCTACCAACTGGCTACCGCGGATGGCCGCCTCAGCGAGGACGAGGCGCGCCCTGCCCCCGGTTTTGTGACCGGCGCCCTGATGCAGTGGTTAAATCCAAAGGCCTGGCTTGCATCGGTGGCGGGTATCAGCGCCTTCACCGAGGGAGGAGAAACCACCCTGCTCTGGCTGTTTGCGGGGCTGTATCTGCCCATCTGCTGGCTGTCGCTGGCCAGTTGGGTGTATGTCGGGGCCGGGCTTCGCCGGCTGGTACAGCAGCCGCGAATCCTGCGCGCGTTCAACCGGGTTCTGGCGTTGTTACTTGTCGGAAGCTGCGTGTTCCTGCTGCTGGACTGACGGCTGGCGATACTGGTTGGGGGTGGCCGCCACCACGCGCTTGAAGGTTCTCTGGAAATGCGCCTGGTCGGCAAAGCCGGCATTGAGGGCCGCCTCGGCAATGCTGACGCCGCGTTTCAGTTCCGACTGGCCGTGTTGAATGCGACGATTGATCAGGTAGGCGTGGGGCGTTAAGCCATAGGTCTGCCGAAACACCCGAACCAGGTGCCCCGGGCTGTAGCCACTGAGCCGGCAAAGGTCATCCAGCGACACCTCTTCTGTGCAGTGGTTGTCCAGATGGTCGGCAACCGCGGCCAGGGCACCGCAGGGGCGCTGAATGCCCTGAGCCGGTTGTTTCGCCAGGCTCTGCATCAGGTCCAGCAGGTACTCGGCTACGCGGCTTTGCTTTTCCAGCAGGTCCCGCCTGGGGTCCAGCAGGCACTCTGCCATGGCGCAGTAGTCTTGGTACTGGCCGGGGTCGGTGATCACTGCCGTTTCCAGGTGCTGCCAGTCATCGGTTGGCAGCAGGCCAGCTTCAAATCTCAGCCGGGTCAGCCAGTCGGTATCCACATACAGCATCAGGTACGCCCAGGGCTGGTTATCAATGGGGTTGCAGGCGTGGGGCCATTCCGGGTTCATCAATACCAATGTGCCGGCGGTTACATGGTATTGGTCGCTGCGGTACAGAAACGTACTTTCACCGCCGGTAATGGCGCCGATCGACCAGTGCCGGTGGGTGTGCAAGGCATAACAAACCTCGCGCCCATCCGCGACTTTGCGCAATTCCACATGGGGCATGCGGGCATCGCGCCAGAAGATGGGCGTGCGAGGATTGGTCATCATGGTTGCCTCCAGGCGAGCCGGCCAGGCCCGTGCGTATGGCACTAGCCTAGCAGAAACTCACCACTCCAACTGCGCCCCGGTCTGGTATTCAATCACCCGGGTTTCAAAGAAGTTCTTCTCTTTACGCATGGTGGCCTGCTCGTCCAGCCAGGGCGACACGTTCTTGGCACCCGGGAAAGGCTCTTCCAGGCCAACAGTCCTGGCGCGGCGGTTGGCCACGAAGCGGAATTGCTCGCTGTGGTATTCCGCCGAGTAGCCGAGGATGGGGTCACGCAGGATGTAGTTGGCGTAGGCCATCTCGGCCGCTTCGGATTCGTCCCACATGTCGCGCACGGCTTTGGGGTCGAAGGTGATGTTTTCTTCCTCAAGAATCTGATTGACCACTTTCAGGCCGAAGGAGAAGTGCATGGCTTCGTCCCGCAGGATGTACTGCAGTTGCTCCCCGGTGCCGCGCATCAGGCCCCGGCGCTGCAGAGCGAAGATGGGGCTGAAGCCGTTGTAGAACCAGCAGCCCTCAAACACGGCGGCGAAGAACAGGTACGACATGATGAATTCCTGCAGGTCGTCTTTGTTGCGCAGGTTCATGTCGGAGCGCATGGCGGCGTCCAGCCGTCGGTTGGCTACCTGGATCTTGCCGTTGATTTCCGGCACCACCCGGTAGCGGTTGTAGATTTCGCTCTGGTCCAGGTTGAGGGTTTCAATGCAGTGCTGGTAGGTCCAGGTGTGCAGTGCTTCTTCGTACACCTGGCGGGCCTGGTAGATCTGCAGTTCCGGCGCGCTCATTTTCTCCATCACGGCCAGGCCGATGTTGCGCATGGCGAGGATGTCGGAGGTGGTGAGATAGGCCAGTACGTTTTCATACACGTGCTTTTCCGCCGGGCTCAGGCGGTGGTGGTAGTCGTGGACATCCTGGGCCATGTTGACGTCCAGCGGGGTCCAGTGGTTTTTGTTGGCGTTCATGAAGTACTCCCAGGCCCAGGGGTACTTGAACGGCGCCAACTGGTTGATGTCGGTTTCGCCGTTGATGACGCGTTTGTCGTCTACATTCACCGGCGCCGGGCCGGCGCTGGCCGTCGGCTTGTTTTCAGTTTTTGGTTCGTCGTCCCAATCCAGCATGGTTAGGCCTCCAAAGTTAAGTAAGTGGTTACTGACAGGCTTCGCAATCCGGCTCATCAATGCTGCACACCTGGGGTTGCGGCGCTGCCACCGGGGCGGCTTTTTCGGCGCCGGTAGCGCCCAGGGAGCGCAGGTAGTAGGTGGTTTTCAAACCGCGTTCCCAGGCCAGCTGGTACAGGGCGTCCAGCTTTTTGCCGCTAGGTTCGGCCATGTACAGGTTCAGGCTTTGGGCCTGGTCGAGCCATTTCTGGCGCCTTGCCGCGGCTTCTACCAGCCATCTTGGGTCGATTTCGAAGGCGGTGGCGTAGCGGGCTTTCAGCACCGGCGGGATGCGGTCGATCTGTTGCACGCTGCCATCGAAGTATTTGAGGTCGTTCACCATCACGTTGTCCCAAAGGCCTTCGGCTTTGAGGTCGCGCACCAGGGAGGGATTGACCACGGTGAATTCGCCGGAGAGGTTCGATTTCACGAACAGGTTCTGGTACGCCGGTTCGATGGACTGGGAAACCCCAACGATGTTGGAGATGGTGGCGGTGGGGGCGATGGCCATAACGTTGCTGTTGCGCATACCGTTTTTGGCGATCAGCTCACGCACCGGGGTCCAGTCCAGGCGGCTGTTGGTGTTGAGTGACAGGTCCCCTTCCCGGCGGCTGTCTTTCAGCAGGTTGATGGAATCGATGGGCAGGATGCCCTGATCCCACAGGGAACCTTCGTAGGTTTCGTAGGCTCCCCGTTCACCGGCCAGGGTGGCGGAGGCGCGAAGGGCGAAGTAGCTCAATTGCTCCATGGCCACGTCGGCAAACTCCACCGCTTCCGGGCTGGTGTAGGGCAGCCCCAACTGGTAGAGCGCGTCCTGGAAGCCCATCAGGCCCAGGCCCACGGGGCGGTGTTTGAGGTTGGAGTTCTTCGCCTGGGGCACGGCGTAGAAGTTGATGTCGATAACGTTATCGAGCATGCGTACGGCGGTGGTCACGGTGCGTTCCAGGCGCTGTACGTCCAGCTCGCCGTTGGCGATGTGGGCAGCCAGGTTGACCGAGCCGAGGTTGCATACGGCGATTTCGTCGGCGCTGGTGTTCAGGGTGATTTCGGTGCACAGGTTGGAGCTGTGCACTACGCCCTGGTGCTGCTGCGGGGAACGCAGGTTGCAGGGGTCTTTGAAGGTAACCCAGGGGTGGCCGGTTTCAAACAGCACGGTGAGCATTTTGCGCCACAGTTGTTTGGCAGGGATTTTCTTGAACAGTTTGATCTTGCCCTGCTCCGCCAGCGCTTCGTAATGCTCGTAGCGTTCCCGGAAGGCGTTGCCGTAAAGATCGTGCAGGTCTGGGGCATCGCTGGGGGAGAACAGGGTCCAGTCCCGGTCTTCACGCATGCGTTCGATCAGCAAATCCGGCACCCAGTTGGCGGTGTTCATGTCGTGGGTGCGGCGGCGTTCGTCACCGGTGTTTTTGCGCAGCTCCAGGAATTCCTCGATGTCCAGGTGCCAGCTTTCCAGGTAGGCACACACGGCGCCCTTGCGCTTGCCGCCCTGGTTGACCGCCACGGCGGTGTCGTTGACCACTTTCAAAAACGGCACCACGCCCTGGCTCTGGCCGTTGGTACCTTTGATGTGGGAGCCCAGTGCCCGCACCGGAGTCCAGTCGTTGCCCAAGCCGCCGGCCCATTTGGAGAGCAGCGCGTTATCCTTGATGGCGCCGTAGATACCTTCCAGGTCGTCCTGCACGGTGGTCAGGTAGCAGGAGGACAACTGGGAATGGCGGGTGCCGCTGTTGAACAGGGTGGGCGTGCTGGCCATGTAATCAAAGCTGGACAGCAGGTTATAGAATTCGATGGCGCGGGCGTTGGGGTCGTCTTCCCGCAGGGCCAGGCCCATGGCGACACGCATGAAGAACACCTGGGGCAGTTCCAGGCGGGCTTTGTTCCAGTGCAGGAAGTAGCGGTCGTACAGGGTTTGCAGGCCCAGGAAACCGAACTGGTGGTCACGCTCGGGGATGATCGCCGCACCCAGGCGTTCCAAGTCAAAGGCGGCCAGGGCTTCGTCCAGCAATTCGTAGCGGATACCGGCGTGGATGAACGCGCTCAGGGCCTGTGGATAAACCTCTGCCAGCGGCTGGTTGCGGGGCAGGTCCAGGGCCTCGGCGGCTTCCAGGCGAAGCTGTTCCAGCAATAGGCGGGCGGTGACAGCGCTGTAGTCCGGCTCTTGCTCGATACGGCCACGGGCCGTCATGATCAGGGCGGAGAGCACTTCGGTTTCCTCAATACCGTCGTACAGGTTGCGCAGGGCTTCGTCGACCAGGGATTCGCCATCAATGCCCTCCAGGCCGGTGGCAGCCTGTTCTACCTGCAGTTTCATAAGGCCCAAGTCCAGCGGCGCCACGTTGCCGTCGGCTTTTTTCACGGTCAGGTGCGGGTGCGCTTCCATGGGCTCTTCGATGGCGCGCTTGCGGGCGTGTTCTTCCCGGTAGAGCACGTAAGCCCGGGCCACCTTTTGCTCTTCGGCCCGCATCAGGGCCAGTTCCACCTGGTCCTGAATGTCTTCAATATGCACTTTACCGCCGGCTTTCAGGCGCCGGCTGATGGCCTGCACCACCTGTTCGGTTACCCGATGCACGGCGTCGTTGATGCGGGCAGAGCCGGCGGCTTTATCGCCTTCCACGGCCAGGAACGCTTTGGTCACCGCCACACTGATTTTGGCGGGATTGAATCCAACCAGGGTGCCGTTGCGTTTAATAACTTGAAGGGATTGGGTATCGGCGGCCGGGGCTTCGGCCAGAGCGGTGGCAGACATCGTGTTCTCCTGAAGTCGCGTCAGATTCCATTTAGCCTTCGCGAATGCAGGAGCACACCGTGCCTTGTTTCAGGGCAGGGATAACCGATCTGCTCACCTTGAGTCGCGAAGGTGCAGTACTGTTTCCCTGGCAGGTCTTCGGACTCAGGGGCGTGAACCTGTTGGTTCGGCCTTGCGTGGCGACTTCCCGGCGCTTGCCAGTGTCTTGATGCCACGCTCGTTCCCCAATACCGCTGCGCGTCAGTTCCGGATTCTCACCGGATTCCCGACTACCTTTATGCCTGAAGTGATCAGAGAATGATCACAACATATGGTAGTCAACCAAGGATTTGGTCACTATATACGGACTAATAGCCACTGACAAGGCACTTTATTGCAGGCCCGCTGTCTGCCACTGCAGTGGCCCGAAAACAAAAGGACAAGTCTATGAAGCAATCGTCACAGGCAGGCCCGGCATTGATGCTTGCCCTGCTGTTGGCCAGCCCGGCACTGATGGCACAGGAGCCGTTGCTTCAGCCGTTTTCCACGATGAGTTCGTTGTCGGATGGTTGGGAGCCACTGGAATTCCCCAGGATCGACCGGCACACGCGCTATGAGCTGGTCACGGACGACGGTGTTCAGGTGGTCAAGGCGACCGCTGATAACAGCGCCTCCGGCCTGATTGCCCGATTGTCGTTAGAACCCGGCGAATCGCTGATTCTGCGTTGGCAATGGAAGGTGTCCAATGTGTTCGACCGGGGCGATGCCCGGAAAAAGTCCGGCGACGACTACCCGGCGCGAATCTACGTGGCCTTTGAATTCCAGCCCGACAAGGCAGGATTCTTTGAACGGGCCAAGCGCAAAACCGTGGAGGTGATGTTTGGCGAGTCCCTGCCGGGTAATGCCCTGAACTACATCTGGGCCAACCGGTTGCCGGAGCAATCCATTGTCGCCAACGCCTTCACCGACCAGACCATGATGGTGGCGGTCAATTCCGGCCCGGAGCAAACCGGTGAGTGGGTCACGGTGGAACGGGATATTGTGGCAGATTACCGGGAAGCGTTCGGGGAGAATCCCCCGCGTATTGTTGGCGTGGCCATCATGTCGGATGCGGATAATACCGGTGAACGGGCAACAGCGTGGTATCGGGATCTGGTGCTTGAGAGGCCGTGAATTGTGGATCGAAAAAAGGCCCCGTATCGGGGCCAAACACGTGAAACGTCGAATCGGCTGTCAGTGGCTGATCATCCACGGGCGCATCGAGGGAAACATTTTCTTACCGTCCGCGGTATAGAACAGCATGGATTTGCCCGGCTTCGGTGAGCCGCAACCACAACTTCGGCTGTGTTCCTTGTCGTGTGCCCTGCGATCGGCAGTCGAGAACACTGGCTCGTGTTTTGAGCGCTCGTTCCGGTCCTGAGCCGATCGTTTGGCCGGGTCCATGGCGGCAATCTCCGGAGGCAGCACTATGACACGGGGTGACAGCGCCTGGCAGGTCGGGCACTCCGCCGGCTTGGCGCAGTCTTCCATGGTGGCCAGCTGGTGGAACAACCCGTGTTCCCGACATTTGTAGTCATACACAGGCATGGTGCTTACTCCTTGTCTTTCGAAAGGGGCACGTCCATACCGCCACTGACTTTCTTCTGTGGGCCATCAGCTGACGGGTTGATGTCGAAATCAAAGATGCCGGTTGGCAGCCAGAGCGTTGCACAGGCATTGGGAATATCCACCACGCCGCTGATATGCCCCTCCACCGGCGCACACCCAAGGATCGCGTAAGCCTGTGCCCTGCTGTAGCCGAACTTGGTCATGTATTCGATGGCATTCAGGCAGGCCTGGCGATAGGCCACATGCACGTCCAGATAGTGCTGGCCGCCCTCTTCATCCACCGAGATGCCTTCAAAGATCACATAATCGTCGTAGCGGGGCTTGATGGGGCTGGGCTTGAACACCGGGTTCTTGATGCCGTATTTACGCACGCCGTCTTTGATCAGGTTCACCCGCAAGTGAATCCAGCCAGCCATTTCGATGGCCCCACAGAACGTAATTTCACCATCACCCTGGCTGAAGTGCAGATCGCCTACAGACAGTCCTGCGCCATCTACGTAGACCGGAAAATACACTTTGGAGCCACGGGAAAGATCCTTGATGTCGCAGTTGCCGCCATGCTCCCTGGGTGGCACGGTTCGCGCGGCCTCAGCGCCAGCCGCCTTGGCTGCGTCCCCTCTCATCTGGCCCATGTGGGCCGTTTCACCGTTAGGCAGAGTAGCCAACTCCGGCACACGGTCAGGGTCCGTTGCTACCAGGCCCGCTTCCCGCTTGTTCCATGTATCCAGAAGTTCCTTGGAAGGCAGGCAACCAATCAGTCCGGGGTGGATCAACCCGGCAAACTCCACGTTAGGAATATGCCGGGACTTGGTGAACATACCGTTGAAGTCCCAGATCGATTTCTGGGCTTCGGGAAAATGTTCCGTCAGAAAGCCACCGCCGTTCTGCTTGGAGAAGAAACCGTTGAAGCCCCACTGGCTCTCCTCAAACGTACCTATGTCCAGAATGTCGACTTCCAGCAGGTCACCCGGCTCTGCGCCTTCGACGCCAATGGGGCCGGACAGGAAATGCACCTGGCTGAGGTCGACATCACGCACGTCGTCGGCACTGTCGTTGTTCTTGATCTGGCCGCCGGTCCAGTCGTAACACTCCACGATAAAATCGTCACCGGGTTTGACGGTGGCCACCAACGGAATATCCGGGTGCCAGCGGTTGTGGACTTTGTCGTTCTCGTAGGCCGATTTATTCAGATCGATCTTGATGATGGTTTCAGCCATAGCGGGCGCTCCTGTACATTGGCTTGTCTGTTTGAATAACGCCTCTACTATCGGCTGCACGGCATTTCGGGGGTATTCGCCAAATACCCCCGGCGCCTACGTCATTCGACGTATTGGCGAACGCTGACCGCGTGTTTAATCACATCGGCTTCAAAGCGCTGGCTCTCCGGATGGGCCAGCAACGCCCGCGCAACCGCCGGCTCCAGGCGCTGGCGAAATGCCCGTAACATCTCCCGTGCGCCATAACGGCTGTCGTAGCCTCGGCAGAGCTCCCGGCGCAGATTCTCGGACAGAGTCAGTTCTGCTTTTTTGCGGGCCAGGCGCTTGTTCAGCCCCGCCAACTCGATATCCAGCAGCGCGTCCAGCCAGTTGTCGGTGAGGGTGTTGTAGTTCAGGATCTGGTCAATCCGGTTGAGAAACTCCGGATCAAAATGGCGCCGAAGCGCGGCATCCCGAATGGTTTCGCCAGAGCCGGGTGACAGCCCCAGCCACCGGCGCCAGCCTCGCTGATAGCGGTGATGGTGAGCCTCCGCATCCAATGCGCCGGCGTTACTGGTCATGAAGATCAGGGTATTGCGGAAGTCGATTTCTCGATTGCCGGAGGGGAATACCAACCGGCCAGTATCCAGCACGTTCAACAGGGTACGGACTACTTCCTTGCTGGCCTTTTCAATCTCGTCGAACAACACGATGCCGGGCTTGCTGAATGAGCCCTGAACCTTGTCCAGATCGAACAGGCTATGGCCTTCCTTGCTGCCCACGTAACCCGGCGGTGCGCCGGTGAGCGCCGCCGAATAATGTTCCTGTGCCAGGGTATTCATATCGATGCGGCACAGGCCATCGCGGTGGCCATGAATGGCCTCGGCAATCAGCCTTACCGTTTCGGTTTTGCCCACACCGGTCGGGCCAAGAAACAGGTGCACCGCCAGCGGCCGGTTGTCCTCACCTATGTCGGCTTTCACCCGCACCAGCATCGACTCCATCGCCGTGAGCGCCTCATCCTGGCCCACAATGTTTGCTCGCAAACGGGCCATCACAGCCTCAGGCTCGAAGCGAAACCGGGAAGCACGAACCGGGCCTGAGGCGGCCCGGTTCTTGTCATTGTTCTCCCGGTTGGCTTCCAGCCGTTCGTTGATAAACGGCATCTGTGCCTCCCGGGCTTAAGCCCCAGCGGATTTTTCCTTGCCGTCAAACGGCAGCTCGCCCACCGGGCACTCAGCCGTGCCCACGGTTTTGCGGGTCATGGCTTCGACATTCTCCTGCGCCTTCTGCGCATCCATCACCCAGGTGCGGTAGAACTCAAACGGACAATCCGCAATGCCCTTGTCGCCATCGCCGGAGGCATGCACGCCGGTGTAACCCCGATGCAGCAGCTTAAACAAATGGTTCTGGGACTGATCATTCTGGCGGGCATCACGAATCTGACTGACCGAGAGCTGGGCGTACTGCACCCCCATATCCTCCTCACCGCACTCACCCAGAGTGCGACCATCAAAGCCGATGATCGCGGAGTGCCCGAAGTAGGAGTAAACGCCATCAAAACCACTGGCGTTGGCCACTGCCACATAGCAGTTATTGGCCCAGGCCATGCTCTTGGCCATCATGATCTGCTGCTCCTTGGCCGGGTACATATAGCCCTGGCAGCGCACAATCAGCTCCGCACCCTTCATGGCGCAATCCCGCCAGATCTCCGGATAATTGCCATCGTCACAGATGATCAGACTGATCTTCATCCCCTTAGGGCCCTCGGTCACATAGGTGGTGTCGCCGGGATACCAGCCCTCAATCGGACACCAGGGAATGCACTTGCGGTACTTCTGAACAATCTCGCCTTCATTGTTGATCAACACCAGCGTGTTGTAGGGCGCCTTGTTTGGGTGATCCTCATGCCGCTCCCCGGTCAGGGAAAACACCCCCCAGGTATTGGCCTCACGACACGCCGCCGAGAAAATCGCCGTCTCGTCACCCGGGATGGCTGCAGCGGTGTCCATCATCTCGTCATTGTCGTACATGATCCCCATGGTGCTGTACTCCGGAAACACCACCAGATCCATACCCGGCAGCCCCACCTTCATACCCTTGATCATGTCCGCAATCTTACGCGCGTTATCCAACACCTCGGCCTTGCTGTGCAGCCGAGGCATCTTGTAGTTCACCACCGCTACACCGACGGTATCGTTACTGCTGGAAATATCACCGTGTCTCATATTAATCACCCATCAATGCTGAACGTTTACCAAAAAGGTTCGGGGAGAGGCGGTGGGGAGGTCCTTTCGGGACCGTATGCGCCAGGGATGGCGCATCCGAGCCTACACGGACGTATTCACGGCGTGTCCCGAAAGGACCTCTCCACCGACTCGACCTCCCCAAAATGAATTAAACAGCCAGATAACTGGCAATCTTGTCCTGATCCGCCTCCTCCCGAAGCTCCTCATGAACAATGGCGCCCTTCTCGATCACCAGAATCCGATCCGCCGCATCCATCACAAAACTCAACACCTGCTCCGACACCACAATCGACAACCCCCGCTCATCGCGAATACGGCGAAGGGTCTTGGCAATGTCCTTGATGATGTTGGGCTGAATACCCTCAGTCGGTTCATCCAGCAGCAACACCTTGGGCCGGGTAGCCAGCGCCCGGGCGATCGCCAGCTGTTGCTGCTGTCCACCAGACAGGTTGCCGCCCCGGCGATGCAGCATTTCCTTCAGCACCGGAAACAGCTCATAAAGGTCCTCAGGAATCTTCTTCTCCCCGACCGCAGCCAGGCCGGTCTCAATGTTCTCCTTCACGGTCAGGGTCGGAAAAATCATCCGGCCCTGGGGCACAAAGCCGATCCCTGCCCTCACCCGCTGGAAACTCTTAAGGTTGGAAAGATCCGCACCATCCAGCAGGAGCTGCCCACCTCTGGTCGGCGTCATACCCACCAGGGACTTCATCAACGTGGTCTTGCCCATACCATTGCGGCCAACCACGGCAACGATCTCATTCCTACCAATCTCAAGGTCCAGGTTCTCGATGATGTTGCTCTGGCCATAGGCCACCGAATGTTGTTTGACGCTCAGCATGATCAATGCCCCAGGTAGACTTCGATGACTTTCGGGTCCGATTTCACGTGTTCGATGGACCCCTCTGACAACACCTTGCCCTGGTGCATCACTGTTACCCGGTCAGCAATGTCACCCACGAACTGCATGTCGTGTTCGATCACCAGCACCGTGTGTTCACGGGTAATCACTTTCAGTAACTCGGCAGTTTTCTTGCGCTCCACCACCGACATGCCCGCTACGGGTTCATCCAACATGATCAGCTTCGGCTTCTGAATCAGCAGCATGCCGATTTCAAGCCACTGCTTCTGACCATGACTAAGCAAAGACGCCGGCTGCTCAAGCATGTCTTCAAGAAAAATGGTTCGGGCAACCGATTCAATTTCCTCCACCACCGCAAGGTCCCGCTTGAACGCCAGGGCGCCCATCACCGAGTGGCCCTGGGGGTAAGACACTTCGAGATTCTCGAACACGGTGAGGTCTTCAAACACCGAGGGGGTCTGGAATTTACGCCCAACCCCAGAATGCACAATCTGGTGCTCTTTCATCTTTGTCAGCTCCCGCCCCTGGAAGCGAATGGAGCCTGACGTGGCCCGGGTTTTCCCGCAGATCAGGTCCAGCACCGTGGTTTTACCCGCACCATTGGGGCCGATGATCACCCGGATTTCGTTTGGGTCCAGGTAGAAGGACAGGTCGTCTACCGCTTTAAAGCCGTCGAACGATACGGTCAGTCCCTCTACCGCCAACAAAAAGTCCTTACTTTTGCTTTTGGCTGCTTTCATCAGGATTTCTCCGGGCTGTACTGGTCAATGAGCGTGTCGTATTCCTTGCCCCGTTCCCCAGGGGTTTGGGCCGGCGCTGTTGCCTTGGCTTTCTGGCTACCATCGGTCTTTGGCTTGCGTCTGAACAAACGCTCCTCCAGAGGCATCACGTAAGTCTGGTACAGGCCTGCAAGACCATTGGGGAAGGCCAGAACAACGCCAATAAACAGCGCACCCATGGCAAAGGGCCACAGTTCTGGAAAGGATTCGGAAAACCCACTCTTGGCGGCGTTGACCAGTAGCGCACCGTAGACGGCTCCAAGGATGGAAAGACGGCCACCCAGGGCACAGAAGATCACCATCTCGATCGAAGCCACGATGCCGATGAACGAGGGCGACATGAAGCCGACACTCAAGGTAAACAGCGCGCCGCCGATGCCCGCAAAAGCCGCAGCCAGGCAAAACACGAAGATTTTGAAGGCGGCCACGTCGTAGCCGGAAAATCTGACGCGATTTTCCTGGGTATTCATCGCCACCAGGATGCGCCCGAGTTTGCGCTTCTGGATCAGGCGGGCAGCGAACAGGCAGACGAACAACAGCGCAACCGTTACGAAGTAGAGGGCCGTTTTCGCTTCATCGGTACGGATGTCCCAACCCATCAGGGTTCTAAGGTCGGTGATGCCGTTGATGCCGCCGGTGTAACCCTGCTGACCAATGATCAGGATGGTCAGGATGGCGGCGATGGCCTGGGTGATGATGGCAAAGTAGACGCCACCCACACGCCGGGTGAACATGGCAACGCCGATAATGAGAGCCAGCAGAACCGGAACCCCGATCACGGCAATCAGGGTGAAGGCGAAGCTGTTGAACGGCTCCCAGAACCAGGGCAAAGCGGTGATCTGGTTCCAGTCCATGAAGTCTGGGATGCCGGGCGTTGACTGTATGGCCGTCGCTTCCGGCGTTGAGGCCTCAAGCTTGAGGTACATCGCCATGCAGTAGCCGCCAAGCCCGAAAAAAACGCCCTGTCCCAGGCTGAGAATGCCTGCTTTACCCCAACACATCACCAGGCCAATGGCCACAAAGGCGTAGGTCAGGTACTTGCCGACCATATTCAATCGGAAGGCATCGAGCATGACCGGCAAAACAACCACCAGTAACAGCGCCAACGCCAGATAGTACAGCCCCTCTCGGGAGGCAAACCATTTCACAACGGGTGAGTCTTTCATGACGGTCTCCTAGCGACGAATCTTCAGGGCCATAAGTCCTTCCGGGCGCAGCATGAGAATGCCGACAACCACCAGAAGCGTGAGTACCTTGGCCATCGAACCACTCAGGAAGAACTCGAGGGTGGACTGGGCCTGAGAGATGCCAAACGCAGACACAATGGTGCCAATCAGGCTCTGTGCACCGCCAAAGACCACCACCAGGAAGGTGTCCACGATGTAGGCCTGGCCGGACGATGGGCCAGTCGAGCCGATCATGGTGAAGGCCGCGCCGGCAATACCCGCAATCCCGCAGCCCAGGGCAAACGTGGCCCTGTCGACACCGGCACTGTTGATGCCCACGGCTTCGGCCATGGGCCGGTTCTGGACCACGGCCCTTACCTTTTTGCCCCAACCGGATCGGTACATCAGGAAGTAAACGGCTATGGCGATGGACAGCGCGATGATCATCACAAACAGCCCGTTAATGGGCAGATCCACCATGTCGGTGACCTGGATTGATCCCATCATCCAATCCGGCAGGGTGACCCCTACTTCCCGGGCGCCGAAAATCGTGCGGTAGGCTTGCTGGAGAATCAGGCTCAGGCCCCAGGTCGCCAACAACGTATCCAGCGGCCGCCTGTACAGATGCCTGACCATGGCCCATTCGACAAAGGCCCCCAGCGCCGCGCACACCAGAAAGGCAAAGAGCATGGCGACGAAGAAATAGCCCCCGAACAAACCGGGCAGATAACTCTGAAAAGCACTGGAGGTCAGGTAGGTGGTATAGGCACCGAGGATCATGAATTCCCCGTGAGCCATATTGATCACCCCCATCTGACCAAAAATGATCGCCAGGCCGAGTGCCATCAGCACAAACACTGAAAACAGGGACAGCCCGGCAAACCCCTGCATGGCAAATATCGACATCAATTCACTGGTGGTGTAGCCATCAAACATGACCCTTACTCCCTAGAGATAACGCACCCAACCGTTCGGAAAACCGGCGGCCGGCGCCCCTTGGCACCGGCCAGCCGTGCTTACTGGTAACCTTCCGGGAAAGGATCTGGCTCCATCAGGTCTTCTGTTTCGTAGACCACTTTGTACTGGCCATTGCGCTGGGCGTTGCCAATACGGGTCTTGGACCAGAGGTGATGGTTTTCGTGGATGCGGACATAACCTTCCGGGGCTTTGGTGAACTCAATGCCCGGTGAGGCTTCACGCACTTTGTCGACATCGAAAGAGCCGGCCTTCTCGACAGCCATCTTCCACAGCCAGGGGCCAAGGTAGGCAGCCTGGGTAACATCACCGATGACCATGTCATCACCCCAGGCTTCTTTGAACGCGGCCACAAATTCCTGGTTGTTGGGGTTATCCAGGCTCTGGAAGTACTTCATGGAGGCATAGATGCCCTCCACGTTTTCACCACCGATGCCCCGGATTTCGTCTTCAGTGACAGAGATGGTCAGCAACAGCGGGCTTTCCTTGGTGAAATCAATACCAGCGGCTTTCATCTGTTTGTAGAAGGCAACGTTGGAGCCGCCCACAACCGACGCAAAAATAACATCGGGCTTACGCAACTTGATCTTGTTGATGACCGAGTTGAACTGGGTATGGCCCAGCGGGTAATACTCCTCGCCGACTACCTTCAATCCCAGCTTGTCGATGTGTTTGCGAGCGATCTTGTTGGAGGTGCGGGGCCAGATGTAGTCCGAACCCAGCAGGTAGAAGGTTTTGGCGCCCTTCTCTTCAACCGCCCAATCGATACTGGCCAGGATTTGCTGAGTGGCTTCCTGCCCGGTGTAGATCACGTTCGGTGATTGCTCCAGGCCCTCGTAGAACGTGGGGTAGTACAGCATGCCATTGAACTGTTCGATTACCGGCAGGATGGCTTTCCGGGAAGCGGAGGTCCAGGCACCAAAAATGGCCGCGACATTGTCCTGGCGCAGCAGCTTGCGGGATTTCTCCGCGAAGGTGGGCCAGTCACTGGCGCCGTCTTCCTGCACGAACTCGATCTGCCGGCCCAGCACACCGCCGGAGGCGTTGATCTGTTCAATGGCCAGTTTCTCGGCCTGTACTGAACCGATTTCACTGATCGCCATGGTGCCGGTGATGGAGTGCAGTATGCCAACCTTGACGGTGTCGTCTGTCACCGCAAGCCCAGTGGTATTCACCTCGGAGGTGGGGGGTGTGGCCGCCTGTGCCGATGTGGCCAGCATCATGGATGCTGCCAGCGTCATGAGCTTCTTGCGAAGCCCGGTTCCCTTGCCGAATGACCGCCCGTTGGCGGTTGAATCTGTCGTGCCCATGGTTATTCCTCGCAGTGTTGGTATGCCGGTACCGCACTTCAACGAACGAAGCACAGCGCCCACGACAAACATTCTGCTCAGGCACTGACACAGAGCCCATTCGGCAATCACCCCAGCGGCCTACGTCATTTGACGCATTCCTGTCACGGGCTCAGCAGGCTAAAACGCGAAGACGAAAGCAATAATGTCAGGCGCGATTCCTTATCCGCACCATCACATGGCATGGATCTTGTTCCAGCTGTCAAAGACGGTGCTGCCAACCCGGTAGTTGCACCAAAAAGTCGCGCTCTGTACCAGAAGGCAAGGCACTATGGCCGCAAGACAGAATATTTTTCGGGTCCGGCGTCGTTACAACCAGTGGGTTGCCAACCAGACCCTGGAGGATTACGCGCTTCGCTTCACCGCCAAGAGCGCCCGCCGTTGGTCGGCTGCCAGGGTCAGTCATACCGCCCTGGGTGCCATATCCTTTCTGGCCATGGAAGCGATCGGCGGTGCCATTACCCTGCACTACGGCTTCGACAATGCCGTAGCGGCTATTCTGGCGGTCAGCCTGGTGATCTTTCTGACCGCCATACCTATCAGCTACTACGCGGCGCGATATGGCGTCGACATAGATCTGCTCACCCGTGGCGCCGGTTTCGGCTACATTGGCTCCACCATTACCTCGTTGATCTACGCCAGCTTCACCTTCATCTTTTTTGCCATCGAAGCGGCCATTATGGCCATGGCCCTGGAAATGCTATTCGGCATTCCTCTGGTGCTGGGCTACCTGATCTGTTCGGTGGTGATCATTCCCTTGGTTACCCATGGCATAACTACCATCAGCCGCTTCCAGGTCTGGACTCAGCCCGCCTTTATCGTGCTGCAACTGTTGCCCTTTGTTTTCATCATTTATGCCGATGCGTCATCGGTCAGTGACTGGACCCAGTTTGGCGGTGTCGGTGTATCGGAAGGTCAGGGTTTCAATGTGCTCATGTTTGGCGCTGCCGCCGCCGTGGTTTTCTCGCTGATTGCCCAGATTGGCGAGCAGGTTGATTACCTGCGTTTTATTCCCGAGCCCCAGACGCCAAAGGATAAACGCCGCTGGTGGCTAGCGGTGATGGCCGGTGGCCCTGGCTGGATTGTGATCGGGATGATAAAAATCCTGGCAGGCTCTTTTTTGGCCGTGTTGGCACTGAATCAGGGCATTCCCGCCAGCGAAGCCGCCGATCCTACCCACATGTACCTGGTCGCGTTCAGTTACGTGACCCATTCCCCGGAAATCTCCCTGGCGTTCGCGGGTATCTTCGTCATTCTGTGTCAGATCAAGATCAACGTAACCAACGCCTACGCCGGCTCCATTGCCTGGTCGAATTTCTTCTCCCGGCTCACCCACAGCCACCCCGGCCGCGTGGTCTGGCTCGTGTTCAATGTGGCTATCGCGCTGCTGGTGATGGAACTGGGGGTGTATCGGGCTCTGGAGGAAACACTTGGGTTCTACGGCATCGTCGCCATTGCCTGGGTCGGTGCTCTGGTGGCCGATCTGGTGATCAACAAACCGCTTGGGCTGAGCCCCGCCCACATCGAGTTCAAACGGGCACACCTTTACGACATCAATCCGGTGGGTGTCGGGGCGATGATCACCGCCTCCCTGGTAGGTGTTGTCTGCCACTCCGGCACGATTGGCCCCTATGCCCAGGCACTCTCGCATTTCATCGCCCTGGCGGTCGCCCTGGTCATGGCCCCGGTTATTGCCTGGCGCACCGGCGGCCGTTTCTATACCGCGCGCCCATTCACACCGATCGCTACCGATCACCAGCTGGTGCAGTGCAGCATCTGCGAGCACGCCTTTGAGCCGGAAGACGTGACCCACTGCCCCGCTTATGCGGGCACCATCTGTTCCCTGTGTTGCTCACTCGACGCTCGATGCGACGATGTCTGCAAACCCGGTGGGGGCTATAAGGAACAGCTTCAGCTGTTTCTGGGCAAATTCGTTCCCGATTACCTGCTGGTTCGCCTGCGATCACGCCTCGGTCATTTTCTGAGTTTGTTGTTATTGATCAACGGCTTGTCGGGCCTGCTGCTATCTCTGATCTATTTCAAGACCCCAGTCGCGACGAGCGCGGAAGGCATCCTGCTGTCGGTAACCCTCTGGAAGGTCTTTTTCATTCTGGTCATCGTGACCGGAGTGATTTGTTGGCTGTTCGTTCTGGCCCACGAAAGCCGGGTGGTCGCAGAGGAGGAATCCCGGCGCCAAACCCGATTGCTGACCGAAGAAATTGTCGCGCACGAGAGAACCGATCAGGCTCTGCAGCAGGCCAAGGAACAGGCCGATGCGGCCAACCTGGCGAAAAGCCGTTACCTCACGGGCATCAGCCATGAGTTGCGCTCTCCACTCAATGCCATTCTGGGTTATGCCCAACTGATGGCGAACGACGACGACATCCCCGCCCACCGCAAGGAGGCACTGGGTGTGATTCATCGTAACGGCGAACACCTTGCCGATCTGATCGAGGGTCTGCTGGATATCTCCAAAATCGAGGCGGGCCGCCTGGACTTGCACCGAGACCAGGTGCGGATTGAAGTTCTGATGGAGCAGTTGGTCACGATGTTCCGTTTGCAGGCCGAGGAAAAAGGACTGGCCTTTGAATACCATTGCCCGTTGCCACTTCCCGAGCGGGTAACCGCCGATGAGAAACGTCTCCGACAGATCCTGATCAATCTGCTGTCGAATGCCATCAAATACACGGATCACGGCCGGGTGTGCCTGACACTCCGCTATCGGAGCCAGGTGGCAGAATTCACCGTGCAGGATACCGGTGAAGGCATTGCCGAAGCCGACATCGAACGGATCTTCCGTCCGTTCGAACGGGTTCGTTCCGCGGGGCAGAGCCGGATAGGAACAGGGCTGGGGCTGACCATTACCCGATTGCTGACCGAAATCATGGGGGGAGACATATCGGTTACCAGCACCCCCGGAAAAGGCAGCACCTTCAAGGTCAGCCTGATGCTATCCAGCCTGCATGAGGTTACCCCCCGCTCCATAACCGCACCTGCCCGGCGGATCTACGGCTACCACGGCACCCGGCGTAAAGTGCTCATCGTGGATGATGATCTGTCGCACCGCCAGGTCATTCGAGCCATGCTGTCGCCTCTTGGGTTTGACGTTGGCGACATGGGGAATTCTCTGCTGGTCTCACAACAGGTCAGCAGCGACCGGCCGGATCTGATCCTGCTTGATGTATCCATGCCTGGGCTTAACGGTTGGGAGATCCTTCAACAACTCAGAGATGCCCAACACCACATGCCAGTCATCATGATCTCCGCCGACGCCAACGAAGGCCAGCACTCACCGGGTTCGCCCCACCTGCATGATGGCTACATCATCAAGCCAGTTCGCCTGAATCTGCTGCTGGATACTATCGGCGAAGTGCTAAACATAGCATGGCGCTTCAAACCCAGCCCGGACCCGCTCGCTGCACTTGAGCCTCCGGCGCAAGCTGAACTGACGTTACCAGGATTCGAGGAATGCCAGGTTCTGATGTCGCTGGCCCGAATCGGTCACCGCAAGGGGCTGCTTGAGGCTTTGAGCGAGCTTAAACACAGCGGCAAAGCTGACAACAACTTCACAACCGAACTGACAAAACTCACCAACGAATTTCAGTTTGAGAAAATTTTTGCGTTACTTGAGGTACCCGAACATGAGTCTGCCTGAACAGAAAAAAACCGTGGTCATGGTCGTGGATGATGCCGTCGATTCGATCCGGATGATCAGTGACGCCCTGGAGGAAGCAGGCATGACGGTTCTTGTAGCGTTGGAAGGTGGGCAGGCACTTACTATCAGTCAGAACATCGTGCCAGACATCGTTCTTATGGACGCCCTGATGCCCCACATGGACGGCTTTGAGACCTGTCGCAGGCTGAAGGAAAATCCGGCGTTCGCCGACATTCCGATCGTGTTCATGACCGGTCTCAGCGATACCGAACACGTAGTGATGGGGCTTGGTTCCGGCGGCGTCGACTACATTACCAAACCCATCAATACCACCGAATTGCTGGCCCGTATGCAAGTGCATCTGGCGAACGCACGCATGACACGAAGTGCTCGCTCAGCACTGGACCGGGCCGGCCAGAATCTGTTTTCCGTCAATGCCAGCGGTGAATTGCTCTGGGGAACGCCACAGGTTTACCGAATACTGCCGGGTAACGAAGACCCGGAACAGGAGTCCCTGCGAAAACAGATTGAAGTCTGGCTTACTCGCCAACCGGAACCGGGGCATGCCCTCCCCATCCGGCTTGCAGATACTCCGCGTTCCATCGAGTTCCTGGCGCTGATTGATGAGAGAGAATACCTGTTGAGGATTAAAACACCTCAGAACCCGCACAGTTCGGCGACGGCACTACGAGAGGCCTTTGAACTCACACTCAGAGAATCCGATGTGCTGTTGTGGATTGCCAACGGCAAAACCAATCGGGAAATCGGTCAGATTCTGGACATGAGCCCACGCACGGTGAACAAACACCTGGAACAGGTTTTTCGGAAAATGGGCGTGGAAAACCGGACGGCCGCAGCTGCAAACGCAATACGGGTGCTGGCCATCAGCTAGTGTCCCGTCTAGATCACTCAACGATACTCGTCAGGAAACCCCGGCAATACAAAGGTTTTCTCGAACCGGCGCACCGGCGGTACTTCACCACGCTCAGCCAACCGCAGATAGGCATCATCAAACGCCTCTCGAAGAATGGCGGCCCGGGAGCTGGCCAGCGAGAACATCCAGGCGCTGTTGCGGCTTCGTACTTCCGATTCCCGGATGATGGCATCTGAGGGGTGGGTCAGCATTTCTCTCACCGGCGGCCGGTAATCGAGCAGGTAATCACCCCGCTTTCGTTTCAGCATGTCCACCGCCGAACGATGGTTAGGCGCCTCGGTGATGCGAATGTCTGGCTGGTCTTCTAACCAGTACCTAAGGCCTCCATAGGTGTAGCCACCGATCAATATCACCATGCTGCCATGCAACTGGTCCATGTGTTCAAGCGGTTCTGTGTCTTGGCGATACCAGGCACTCAACTCCACGGGAATCGGGCTGATCCAGCTTTCCAGAACCGCCTCTTTCAATACTGGCGTGGCAGATAGTCCCAACCAGAGGTCAACGGTGCCGTCTTTCAGGTAGAGGTAGGTACGTGCCACAGGCAGATAGATGAATTCCAGCTCGTAGCCGGCCTCAGCGGCAACCTTCTTGGTAATCTCCACAAACTCACCCGCTGGTTCACCCTCAGCTGTGCGGTAGGTGATGGGCGGAAACTCCACATAGGCAACTCGCACGGCCTTCATGCTATACGGATCCTGGTCGTCAGCATGAACCAGAGCGGTATAGAAAAGTCCGACCAGAACAACAAAAAGCCCCGTCAGCGCCCAGGCGCCACGAGGCAGATCAGTGGAGTAACGTTGGCAACTGCGCATGTATACCGCTTATCGTTATCTGTTTCTTTAGAGAGTAACAGATACACCAATCACTGTAGCGGCGAACGTCAAAAAATGTTGATTCAGAACGAATGGGTCACCATGTACAGCCCCACACCACCCATTACCAGGGTGTACGGAAACGCCATGATCACCATTTTCCCATACGACAGCCGCACCAGTGGCGCGATGGCGGAAGTCAGCAGGAACAGAAACGCCGCCTGACCGTTAGGAGTGGCCACGCTGGGCAGATTGGTGCCGGTGTTGATGGACACCGCCAGGGTCTGGAAGTGCTCATAGCTGATGGCGCCGGCATCCAGCGCCTGCTTGACCTCGCTGATGTACACCGTCGCCACAAACACGTTATCACTGATCATCGACAACAGGCCGTTGGCAATAAAGAACATGCCCGGCTGCTGGTGCTCCGGCAGGCTGAGTACGTAATCGATGATCGGTTTGAACAGATGCTGCTCATGAATCACCGCCACCACGGCGAAGAACACCACCAGCAGAGAGGTGAACGGCAGGGATTCCTGGAAGGCTTTGCCAATCTGGTGTTCGTCTGTGACGCCGGTAAACGAGGTAATCAGGATAATCACCAGCAGGCCAATCAGGCCAACTTCAGCAATGTGAAACGCCAGGCCGATCACCAGGATGGCGGCAGCGATGGCCTGAATCCACAGGGATGCCTGGTCGGCTTTGGTGCGGCGGGCACGCTCGTTCTTGGCGAACTCTTCCAGCACCTGGCGAACCGGCTTGGGCAGTCGGCCGCCGTAGCCGAACCAGCGTAGTTTCTCCAGCGCCCAGCAGGTCGCCAGGCCGGCGAACAGCACCGGGATACTCACCGGCGCCATGTGCAGGAAAAAGCCCACGAAATCCCAACCGACCACTTTGGCGATCAGCAGGTTCTGGGGTTCACCCACCATGGTGGCGACCCCACCAAGAGCGGTACCGATGGCCCCGTGCATCAACAGGCTGCGCAGAAACGCCCGGAAGTTTTCCAGGTCTTCCCGGTGCAGCTCGATCACTTCTTCATCGCTGCCGGCGTTGTGATCTTTCTGTTGATAACCTTTGCCAGAAGCCACTTTGTGGTAAACCGAGAAAAAGCCCACCGCCACGCTGATAATCACGGCGGTCACCGTTAACGCATCCAGAAACGCTGAGAGCAGCGCGGCCGCACTGCAGAATAACAACGACAAAGCCGACTTGGAGCGAACCCCCACCAAAATCTGGGTGAAGGTCACCAGCAGCAAGTCTTTCATGAAGTAGATGCCCGCCACCATGAACATCAGCAGCAGAATCACCGGGAAGTTCACCAGAACCTCGTGATACACGGCGTCTGCCGTGGTCAGCCCGATCAGCAACGCCTCCACCGCCAGCAAACCGCCCGGCAACAGCGGATAACACTTCAGCGCCATGGCCAGGGTGAAGATGAACTCACCAATCAGCAACCAGCCAGTCACACCCGGCCCGAACACGTACATCACGATGGGATTGGCAATCAGAAACAACAGAATTACCTGTTTGTACCAGACAGGCGCTTTGCCAAGAAAATTATGGGTAAAGCCAGACAGGACGGTGTTGGGCATTGCGATGGTCTTCTGAGAAAGCGGGTTATTGGAATAGTGCGCCGGAGGATCAGAATCTTCCTTGATATTTGCGTACCGGGGTATGGTCCAAAGGTACAAACGTAAGACCGCTTTTGGTCTTAATAATAAAAAGGAGAGAGTATACGCTCGGGCTTCACAATAATTTTCGTAATACTACTTAATTATCCCTGGACGGGCGACGGCATTTTAACCGATTTTCGGTCAGATAAGGTGGTTTCATGAAAATTTAACCCATCATCCCCGGCAACCGACAATAAACGTGAATGATATTGGTTTGCATTAAGATTATTTAAGGAATAATATTCGGCGAATTTCGGTGATGTTTCACCCCATTCTTGTTACTTACAGCCGTTACAAAGGTGCCTTATGCCCGCCGTTTTCCTGACCAAGCCGTTGACGCAAGCCATACGACTGACCCTGGCCGTTGGTATGGCAACCACCTCGGCCCCGCTTCTGGCACAGGATGCCGAACCCGCCAGCCTGGAGGCCCTGGTGGTCTCGGCCACAGCACTCAAGGTGGAGACACCGCTGGTGGAAACCCCACGACCAGCGTCGGTAGTGGAGGAAGAGGAACTCAGGGAGCGTAATGTTCAGTCCCTTGATGAGGCCTTCCAGTACCGCGCCGGTGTGGTGTCGGGTCACTACGGTGATGACAACGACACCGACTGGCTGAAAATCCGCGGCTTTGACCAGGCCACGTACCAGGACGGCCTGCGAATCTATCGCGAGGGCTTCTACCAGTGGCTGCCTGAAACCTACGGCCTGGAGCGGGTCGAACTGCTGAAGGGACCGGCCTCCATCCTTTACGGTGAAGCGCCTCCGGGCGGTGTGATCAACGCCATCAGCAAGCGCCCAACCGATAACACGCAGGGCGAGGTGCTGGTGCAGGCAGGTACCGACAAGCACCGCCAGCTTGGTGTTGACACCTCCGGCCCGGTCGCCGGAACCGATAACGTCCGCTACCGGTTGGTGGGCCTTTATCGCGACGGCGAAGGCGACCTGGACTTCACCGAAAACGAACGCTACTACATCGCGCCCAGTCTGGCCTGGGACATCACCGAAGACACCAGCTTGACCGTTCTGGCCAGCTTTCAGAAAGACGACGCCATCCCGACCAACCCGTTCAAGCTGGCCTACGGCACCGTGCAGGACAAACCGTTTGGCAAGGTGGATCCCTCCACCAATTACAGTGAACCTGGTTACGACACCAACGAACGCACCCAGACCTCTCTGGGCTATGCCCTCAGCCACCAGATCAACGATACCTGGCGGTTCGAACAGGATTTCCGCTACAGCGAGCTGGATCTGCTGTTGCGCAGCAGCTACATCTTTTTCCAGACAGGTCCGCGGGAAGGCCAGCGTTACCTCACCTATCGTGACGGCAAGATCGACAGCTGGACGGTGGATAACCGTGTGGTCGGCAACTGGTACACCGATCGTACCGAGCATACGTTCCTGGCAGGTGTCGATTACCAGGATCTGAATAACAAGGGACAACAGAATGGTGCGGGTGGGTTCTCAATATTTGGCGGCCCCATTGACCTTTTCAATCCGCAGTACGGTAACTTCACACCAGTCACGGCCGCCGACCTGATCGTTACCGAGATCGACAAGCGGCAGACCGGCTACTACCTCCAGCACCAGCTGCGTCTGGATGACCGCTGGGTATTCCTGGCCGGCGCACGCTATGACCAGGCGAAGGTGGACAACATCAACCGCGATGCCAATACCCGCCAGAAGGCAGACGATGACCAGCTGTCGCTTTCCGGCGGTGTGATGTACCTGGCCGAAAACGGCGTCAGTCCCTATATATCCTATACCGAATCCTTCCAACCCATTGCCGGTACCGACGGCAACGGCGACCTGTATGAGCCGCGCACCGGCGAGCAAATTGAGCTGGGCGTGAAAATTGCCCCCCGCAATCTGGACGGGTACGTGACCGCAGCGGTGTACCGCATTGAAGAGAAGAACTCCCTGGGCACCAGCCAGGGTGGCTTCCAGATCCAGGACCGCGAGCGTACCACTGAAGGCTTCGAGCTGGAGAGCGTCAGCTACCTCACCGAGCAGCTCGAGCTGACCGCCGCCTACACCTACAACAGCGCCAAGGTTCGCGACCAGGCCACGGCCGGTAGCGAACGCCAGGCCCCCTTGATTCCACGCCACCAGGCCTCGGCGTGGCTGGACTACAGCTTCACCGACCTGGCCCCGGGCCTGAAGGTCGGCGCCGGCGCCCGGTTTGTGGGCGAAACCAAAGACGGCAACACGGAAGTGCCCTCCTACACCGTGTTCGACCTGATGGCCCAGTATGCCTTCGCGCCCCAGTGGCAAGCCCAGTTGAACGTCAGCAACCTGGCCGACCGTGAATACGTGGCCAGCTGTGACTACTGGTGCTATTACGGCGCCGAGCGGAGCGTAGTAGCCAGCCTCAGCTATCGCTGGTAACCGGCACTGCCCGGCGGGGACCTGTGATGACGATTTCAAGCCGGTATGGCCAGCTTGGCCGGATCGAGCAGGTTCTCAGACACATTCACCTGAACCTGGACAAGCCTCTGGCCGTGGCCAGCCTTGCCAGGATAGGCGGTTGGTCCCGCTGGCAGTTCAACCGCGTGTTCTCGGAACAGACCGGACAGTCCGTAGGTCGATACGTCCGGGAGCTGCGGCTGAGCCTGGCGGCGGAAATGCTGCTTTTCACCGAACAGCGGATTATCGATATCGGCCTGGCCTGCGGTTTCAGTTCTGACATCAGCTTTACCCGCAGCTTCAAACAGCATTTTGGCTGCCCGCCGGCTCAATATCGCCGGCGCGGCCTGCCCTGCCTGCTCACCACGCCACTGTGCCTTGACCCGGCTAAGCTTCCAGACGCCGCGTGGAGGGCACGGGTGCCCGCCATACGGCTGGATTCGAAACCGGCGTTTAGCGTATCAGGCCGCTCCGACAGGATCCGGGGGCTGTTCTCATCCAACCCTGATTTCGGCACCAAGGTTCCCGCCCTCTGGGCATCACTCATAGAGAGTGAGAGGCTGCCGCCTGAACAGCCAAGGTTCGGTGTTCTCGATCTCTCCCGGGGGCCGGAGTCCGAATTCCGCTATCTGGCTGGCGTTCAGACAGAGATCCAAGACGCCGACACCGAGATCGAGACCCTTAAAGTACCCGCCCAGAACTACGTGGTGATCTCCTTCCAGGGACCAATCCAGTCCCTCTCGGAAATCCTGAAGTGGTTCTTCACGGCCTGGCTTCCGCACGCAGGTTGCAATGCCGTCTACGGTTACGACCTGGAAGTGTACCCGCCTGACTTTGACGCCAACGCGCCCGAGGTGGCCATGGAATACTGGATTCCGGTCACCCTCAACGAGCCATTCATTGCCCGGCATGCACCAATCGGTTAAGTCCTGTTCAGCCAGATAAATATAATGGGAATGATTCGCACTTAATCGTTCCCACGTTAAACAGGACCCGACATGCCCTCACACGTGATCAAACCGTCATTACTTGCTATTGCCGTTAGTCTCTCTGGCAGCCCGTTGGCCGTCGCTCATACCGATGAACCCATGGAGCTGGACACCATGACGGTTTACGGCGAAACCTACAGGAACACTGCCACCAAGACGGCACTGGCGCCGGGCGACACTCCCCAGAGTATCTCAGTACTGGATCAACAGGCCCTGGAAATGCGCGATGCCGATTCCGTGGCCACTGCACTGCGCTATGCACCGGGCGTGAACACCGAACTTCGCGGAGGCGCAGTCGGCCGGCTGGACCTGTTCAGCATCCGCGGCTTCATCAATTACCAGAACTATTACGATGGCCTGCAGCTGCTGTACAACGACTGGAATCTGCAGCCCCAGATTGATCTGAAAGCCGTGGAGCAGGTTGAGGTGTTTCGTGGCCCCACCTCCACTCTGTATGGGTCCATGCCGCCCGGTGGTATGGTGAATCTGATCGGCAAACAGCCGTCCTCAGAGCACTTCAACAAAATTGAGGTTGCCAGCGGTTCCCGCAATCTGGCCGAGGCGTCCATTGAAAGCCGCGGTCAACTGGGCGATTCCAACCTGTCCTACAGCCTTGTTGGCCTGACCCGCACCCGGGATGGCCAGGCCGCAACCTCAGAGGAAGAGCGCCACATGATCGCGCCTTCCGTGGATTGGCAGGTCAGTGACAACACCCTGGTGAACTTCAACCTCTACTACCAGAAAGATCCGGCTATGGGCATTTACACCACCCTGCCCGCTTCCGGCCTGTTCTTGCCCAACCCGAATGGAGACCTCCCGCAGGATGCCTTCTCCGGCGACGCCAACTGGAACGAGTTTGATAAAGAGGTGTTGCTGGTCGGCTACAAGGTCAACCACAACATCAATGACAACTGGAACTTCCTGCAGAACTTCCGATATACCGATGCCGAGGCATTCCAGACCAATACCTACACCTACCGATTCCCCAACGACCCGTTCAGCCAGGACGGACGCACCCTGCAACGCCAGGCCTACCTGACCGACGAGGCAACCACCGGGTTTACGGTGGACAACCAGTTCTCGGGGCGCTTCCAGACCGGCCGGGCCCGGCACAACATTCTGGTTGGAGTGGACTACCTGAGTCTCGATTCCGACGTTATCTATGAAGACACTGCCGCACCGGCTATCGATCTGTTCGATCCGGACTACTATCAGATATCCAGAAGCACCATAAACATCGAGAACACGGCTCTGTCCTCGGACTTCAACATCCGCAAGAAGCAGCTTGGCGTGTACCTGCAGGACCAGATTGAGCTGGGCCGCTTCGTGGTGATCGGCGGCGTGCGCTGGGACGACTTCACCGGAGAAGAGTCCGGCCGCAAATACGGCGCGCCTGTGAACAGCAAACTGGACCAGGACAACGTCTCTACACGTGCCGGCGTGATGTATCGCGGCGCCAACGGTCTCTCGCCCTACCTCAACTACGCCGAGAGTTTCGAGCCGCAAAGCGGTAGTGATCGCAACGGCAACGAATTCGACCCTTCCAAGGGGGACCAGTGGGAGCTGGGGGTAAAATACCAGTCCCAGGATCAACGCACTTCACTCAACCTGGCGTTCTACCAGATCACCAAGGACAACGTGCCCACCCGCGACCCCAATGGCGGACCTCTGGACCAGGTCCAGGCGGGGGAAGTGCGCTCCCAGGGCATCGAGCTGGAGGCTCAGGCCCAGCCCATCGACAGTCTGCTGGTGACCGCCAGCTACACGCTGCAGAGTGTGGAGGTGACCAAGGACAACACCGGCCTGAAAGGCCAGACGCCCGTGTGGGTGCCCGACCAGTTGCTGTCGGTCTGGGCGGACTATGGCTTCTATAACGGCCCACTGGATGGCCTGGTGGCAGGCATTGGCGCCCGCTACATCGGCGAGGCGGAATACAACGCAGCGACGAACGAGGGGAACGTGCCGGACGCCACACTGGTCGATATCGCACTGCGCTACAACCTGGGACGCGTCTCTCACAGCCTCCGCGGTGCCGAACTGGGCCTGTCCGTGAACAACCTTACCGACGAGCGCTACTTCAGCTGCTTCGACGCCAACAACTGCTGGTTTGGTGAGGAGCGCACGGTGGAGGCTTCCGTTTCCTACACGTTCTGATTCTCGGTGCCCAGCCGTCCAGGCGGTCGGGGCTACTCGACCGTCACGCTCTTCGCCAGGTTTCTCGGCTGATCCACGTCGGTGCCCTTGAGTACCGCCACGTGATAGGAGAGCAACTGTAGTGGCACGGTGTAGACGATGGGCGCGGTGATTTCGTGCACCGAGGGAATCTGCATCACGTGCAGGCCCTCTTCCGGCTTCACGTCTGCAGCCTTGTCGGCGAACACAAACAGTTCGCCACCGCGGGCCCGCACTTCTTCCAGGTTGGATTTCAGCTTTTCCACCAGGTCGTTGTTGGGGGCCACGGTCACCACGGGCATTTCGCTGTCTACCAGAGCCAGGGGGCCGTGCTTCAGCTCGCCGGCCGGGTAGGCTTCGGCGTGGATGTAGGAAATTTCCTTGAGCTTGAGAGCCCCTTCCATGGCGACCGGGTACTGGGAACCCCGGCCCAGGAACAGGCTGTGGTTCTTGTCCATGAAGGCTTTGGACATCTCCTCGATTTCGCCATCCAGGGCCAGCACATCGTTGACCTGGCCCGGCAACAGGTGAATGGCCTTCACGATGTCGGCTTCCCGCTCGGCATTCAGGCCGTTGTGGCGGGCCAGGGCTAGGGTGAAGATCAGCAGGGCGGTCAGCTGGGTGGTGAACGCCTTGGTGGAGGCCACACCGATTTCAGGGCCGGCCTGGGTCATGATCACCAGGTCGGATTCCCGCACCAGCGAACTGCCCGGTACGTTGCAGATCGCCAATGCCGCGCGAAAACCTGCTTTCTTGGCCTGGCGCAAAGCCGCCAGGGTATCGGCGGTTTCGCCGGACTGGGAAATGCACAGGAACAGGGTATCCGGCTGGATCACATGCTTGCGGTAGCGGAACTCGGAGGCTACTTCCACGGAACAGGGCACACCGGCCAGGTCTTCAATCCAGTAACGGGCCACCATGCCGGCGTGGTAGGAGGTACCACAGGCGATGATCTGTACGTGGCGCACGTTCTCCAGGAGGTTTTCGGCATCGGTACCCAGGGCTTGTTCCAGCACCCGGGTAGCGGTAATCCGGCCTTCCATGGTGGCCTTGATCACTTTTGGCTGCTCGTAGATTTCCTTGAGCATGTAATGGCGGTACTCGCCCTTGTCGGCGGAATCGGCACCGTGCTCGAAACGGCTGATGGCGCGCTCAACCGCCTGGCCCTCGCGATCGTGGATCTCGATCTTGTCCTTGCGGATATCAGCGATGTCGCCTTCTTCGAGGAACATGAACCGGTCGGTGACCGGCAGCAGCGCCAACTGGTCAGAGGCGATGAAGTTCTCGCCGATACCCACGCCCACCACCAGCGGGCTGCCTTCACGGCACACCACCAGGTGGTCCGGCTCGTCGGCATGAACAACCGCCAGGGCAAAGGCACCGCGCAGGCGGCTGATAGCGGCTTTCACGGCATCGTAGAGCCTGCCGCCGGCCTTGTAGTTCTTGCCAATCAGGTGGGCAACCACTTCGGTGTCGGTCTGCGAGGTGAACTCAAAGCCTTCGGCTTTCAACTCTTCGCGGAGTTCCTGATAGTTCTCAATGATGCCATTGTGGACAATGGCCAGGCGGTCGCCAGACATGTGCGGATGGGCGTTCACCTGGGATGGCTCACCGTGGGTGGCCCAGCGGGTATGGGCGATACCGAGATGCCCAGCCAGGGGGTTGGCGCTGATAGCATCAGCCAGGGCAGCAACCTTACCGACTTCCCGGGCACGCTGCACTTCCGGCTTGCCGTTGATCACGGCCATGCCAGCGGAGTCGTAACCCCGGTATTCAAGGCGGCGGAGCCCCTCCAGCAGAATACCCTGGACATCCCGTTCGGAAACCGCTCCTACAATCCCACACATGCTGTTATCACCTGTCAGTTATTCGGTTGTTACGCTTTTTTCGGCCGTTCCCAGCCCGCGATATTCCGTTGCTTGCCCCGGGCCACGGCCAGTTCGCTTTCCGCGACGTTGCGGGTGATGGTAGACCCCGCACCAATGGTGGCCTCGGCCGCCACCGTCACCGGTGCAACCAGCGAGGTATTGGAGCCCACGAACACACCGTCGCCAATCTCGGTTTTGAACTTGTTCACTCCATCATAATTGCAGGTGATGGTGCCTGCACCCACATTCACATTACGACCTAGAGAGGCGTCGCCCACGTAGCTCAGATGGTTGATCTTACTGCCCTCACCCACTACAGCTTTCTTGGTTTCGACAAAGTTGCCCACCTTGGTGTTGGCGGCCAGTTCGGTACCCGGGCGCAGGCGGGCGAACGGGCCAATCTGGGCATTGGCGCCTACAATCGCACCTTCAAGCACGCTGTTGGCCTTGATTTCAGCACCATCGGCGATGGTGGAATCCTTGATCACACAGTTCGGGCCGATCACCACATTGCTGCCAAGGCTGACTTTGCCTTCGAACACCGCGTTCACATCAATCCACAGATCGTTGCCGATGGTCAGCTCACCGCGCACATCCACCCGGGCCGGGTCTGCCAGGGTGGCGCCCTCGGTCATCAGGCGTTCCGCCTGCTGGCGCTGGTACCATCGCTCCAGTTCCGCCAGCTGCAGGCGGTTATTCACGCCCTGCACTTCAAACGGGTTCAGGGGCTGGGACACCGTAACCGATAAGCCATGGGTAACGGCCATAGCAATGATGTCGGTCAGGTAGTATTCACCCTGGGCATTGCTGTTGGATAGTGTGGGTAACCAGCTTTTCAGGTGCCGGGCAGAAACGGCCAGGATACCGGTGTTCACCTCGTGGATATCTTGCTGCTCGGCGGTGGCGTCTTTCTGCTCCACAATCGCTTGCACCTGGCCCTCAGCGTTACGAACGATCCGGCCATAGCCGTGAGGGTTGTCCATGTCCACGGTCAGCATGGCGAGATTGCCATCGTCCAGGTCACAGACCATGGCTTCGAGGGTGTCTTTGCGGGTCAACGGCACATCGCCGTAGAGCACCAGTACCCGGGCGTCGTCCGGCAGATCCGGCAGGGCCTGGGCCACGGCATGGCCGGTGCCCAGTTGTTCGGTCTGCATCACCCAGTTCACCGAGGGTTCGTCCAGCGATGCCCGCACCTGGTCTGCACCGTGGCCGATTACCGTGTGAATTTTCTCCGCCCCCAGCTGCTTTGCGGTATCAATCACGTGATGCAGCATGGCCTTGCCGGCCACCGGGTGTAATACCTTGGGTAGCGCCGATTTCATTCGGGAGCCCTGGCCTGCCGCCAGGATCACAACGTGTAATGGGCTCATGGGGCGGTACGCTCCAATCTGGTGGTGAATCTCAAAATAAAAAACCGCGTCCCGGTGAATAACCGGCCTTCCCCTTGCGGGTGTGGCTGGTCATCCACCTGCGGATGCGGTTCACGGTCAGGCCAGTCCGGGCCCTGACACAAACCCTGCTTAGCGCAGGTGCTTGCGCAGTTTCTGGATGGTGCGCAGCTGAGCGGCGGCTTCTGCCAGCTCGGCGGCGGCACGGGAGTACTCAAACTCGCCTGTCTTGTTCGCCAGTGCCTTCTCGGCTTGCTTCTGGGCTTCCAGGGCTGCCGCTTCGTCCACATCCTTGGCACGAACTGCGGTATCAGCCATCAGGGTCACCAGGTTCGGCTGCACCTCCAGATAACCACCGGATACGTACAGAATCTCCTCGGCGCCACCCTGCTTGATGATCCGCACTGAGCCGGGCTTGAGCTCGGTCAGCAGCGGAGCATGGCCAAGCTGGATGCCTAGCTCACCCTCGGTACCGGTGGCGATCAGCATCTCCACCAGGCCCGAGTAGATTTTTTCTTCGGCACTTACGACGTCACAATGTACGGTCATAGCCATTTCTTACGCCTCTTGGGTCAGAAAGGGAAGAAGGTAATTTACTTGCCTTCTTTCGCTTTCATTGCCTTAGCCTTCTCGATTGCCTCTTCGATGCCACCGCACATGTAGAAGGCCTGCTCCGGCATGTCGTCGTAGTCACCGTTCAGGATGCCTTCGAAGCTGGCGATGGTTTCCTTCAGAGACACGTACTTACCCGGGGAACCGGTAAATACTTCCGCTACGTGGAACGGCTGAGACAGGAAGCGCTCGATTTTACGGGCACGGGCTACAGTCAGCTTGTCTTCTTCAGACAGCTCGTCCATACCCAGGATCGCGATGATGTCTTTCAGTTCCTTGTAACGCTGCAGAACGTTCTGAACACCACGGGCAACGTTGTAGTGCTGCTCGCCGATCACCAGCGGGTCCAGCTGACGGGAGGTGGAGTCAAGCGGATCGATCGCCGGGTAGATACCCTTGGAGGCGATGTCACGGCTCAGTACCACGGTCGCGTCAAGGTGCGAGAAGGTGGTGGCCGGAGACGGGTCAGTCAAGTCATCCGCCGGTACGTAGACCGCCTGGATAGAGGTGATAGAACCGTTCTTGGTAGAGGTGATCCGCTCCTGCAGCTGACCCATCTCTTCCGCCAGAGTCGGCTGGTAACCTACCGCTGAAGGCATACGGCCCAGCAGTGCAGATACTTCAGTACCGGCCAGTGTGTAACGGTAGATGTTGTCAACGAACAACAGAACGTCACGGCCTTCGTCACGGAACTTCTCGGCCATGGTGAGACCGGTCAGGGCCACACGCAGACGGTTTCCTGGGGGCTCGTTCATCTGGCCGTAAACCATGGCAACCTTATCGAGAACGTTAGACTCCTTCATTTCGTAGTAGAAGTCGTTACCTTCACGAGTCCGCTCACCAACGCCGGCGAATACGGAGAGACCGGAGTGCTCTTTCGCGATGTTGTTGATCAGTTCCATCATGTTTACGGTTTTGCCTACACCGGCACCACCGAACAGGCCAACCTTACCACCCTTGGCGAATGGGCAGATCAGGTCGATAACCTTGATGCCGGTTTCCAGCAGGTCAGCAGACGCTGCCTGGTCGGCGTAGCCCGGTGCTTTGCGGTGGATAGCCCAACGCTCTTCTTCACCGATGTCGCCCTGCTCGTCGATCGGACGGCCCAGTACGTCCATGATACGGCCCAGAGTCTGGGTGCCCACGGGTACTGAAATCGGCTTGCCGGTATTCTCAGCTTTCAGGCCACGCTTGAGGCCTTCGGTGCTGCCCATTGCGATGGTACGAACAATGCCGTCACCCAGCTGCTGCTGGACTTCCAGAGTTGTTTCGCCACCTTCAAGCAGCAGTGCGTCATAAACGCTTGGCACGGAGTCACGTGGGAATTCCACGTCGATAACCGCGCCAATGATCTGAACGATGTGTCCGCTACTCATGCTCGGTTCCTCGTTATCTAGTAGTCAATAAAACCAGTAGGTTTGTGAGCGTTATCAAACAGATGCCGCGCCGCTCACAATCTCCGAAATCTCTTGGGTGATGGCTGCCTGGCGGGCCTTGTTATAGGCCAGCTGAAGCTCATCGATGATGCCACCGGCGTTGTCTGTCGCGCTCTTCATGGCAATCATCCGGGCAGCCTGTTCACAGGCCAGATTCTCTACCACACCCTGATACACCTGGGATTCGATATAACGTGGCAGTAGCCCGTCAAGAATCGGACGTGAATCCGGCTCATAGAGATAATCCCACTGGTGACCTACATCCTCGTCATCACCTTCCGGCAATGGCAGCAGCTGCAGCGAATGCGGGCTCTGAGTCATGGTATTCACAAACTCGTTGCTCACAAGGTACAGGCGATCAATCTTGCCCTGCTCGAAACCATCGAGCATCACCTTGACGCTACCAATCAGCTCACTTGCAGACGGGTTGTCACCCATATGGGTAACCGCCGCTACAACGTTGCCACCGTAGTTACGGAAGAAAGACGCGCCTTTTTGCCCAATGGCGCAGATGTCGGTCTCAACACCCTTTTGTTTCCATTCACGCATTTCGCGAACGAGCAGTTTGAACAGGTTGGTGTTCAAACCACCACAAAGGCCACGGTCGGAGGAAACTACAATGTAGCCTACCCGCTTGACCTCACGCTCCTGCATGAACGGATGACGGTAATCCTTGTTGGACTTGGCAATGTGTCCGATTACCTGCAGCATCTTTTCGGCGTATGGGCGAGTTGCCTGCATACGGTCCTGAGCTTTACGCATTTTACTCGCCGCCACCATTTCCATGGCGGAGGTGATCTTCTGCGTGCTCTTGATGCTTCCGATCTGGTTACGTATTTCTTTTCCGACGGCCATAAGTCACTGCCTTTTCAAGTTAGACACTCAAAGGGACCAGCAGGCCCGCACGATGGCGGGCCCAGTGGATTTACCAGCTCTGAGTGGTCTTGAATTTCTCCAGAGCAGCTTTCAGGCCAGCGGTGATGTCGTCGTTGAAGTTGCCCTCGGGGCCGATCTTGTCGAGAAGCTCTTTCTGCTCGGAACGCATCCAGTCCAGCAGCTGTGCTTCAAACTTCACAACCTTGTTTACATCAACATCGTCCAGGAAGCCTTCGTTTGCTGCGAACAGTACGGTACCCATTTCCGCAACGGTCATCGGGCTGTACTGGTTCTGCTTCATCAGCTCGGTAACGCGCTGACCGTGCTCCAGCTGACGACGGGTTGCTTCGTCAAGATCGGAAGCGAACTGGGCGAATGCCGCCAGTTCCCGATACTGGGCCAGGGCCAGACGGATGTTACCGCCGAGCTTCTTCATGATCTTGGTCTGGGCTGCACCACCTACCCGGGATACGGAGATACCGGCGTTCATGGCCGGACGGATACCGGAGTTGAACAGGTTGGTTTCCAGGAAGATCTGACCATCGGTGATGGAGATCACGTTGGTCGGTACGAACGCAGAAACGTCACCAGCCTGGGTTTCGATGATCGGCAGCGCGGTCAGAGAACCGGTCTTGCCTTTCACTTCACCGTTGGTGAACTGCTCAACGTAGTCAGCGTTAACGCGGGAAGCGCGCTCCAGCAGACGGGAGTGCAGATAGAAAACGTCACCCGGGAATGCTTCACGTCCTGGCGGACGACGCAGCAGCAGGGAGATCTGACGGTAAGCAACAGCCTGCTTGGACAGGTCGTCGTATACGATCAGAGCGTCTTCACCGCGGTCACGGAAGAATTCACCCATGGACGTACCGGAGTACGGAGCCAGGAACTGCATGGCGGCAGGATCAGCGGCACCGGCGGCAACCACGATGGTGTGGTCCATGGCGCCGTGCTCTTCCAGCTTGCGCACAACCGCGGCAATGGAAGACTGCTTCTGGCCGACGGCAACGTAGATACACTTGATGCCGGTGTTCTTCTGGTTGATGATCGCGTCAATCGCTACAGCGGTCTTACCGATCTGACGGTCACCGATGATCAGCTCACGCTGGCCACGACCGATGGGAACCATGGTGTCGATGGCTTTCAAGCCAGTCTGTACCGGCTCATCAACGGACTGACGGGCGATAACGCCAGGTGCAACCTTCTCAACCGGAGAGGTCAGGCTGTTACCCAGCTCGCCCTTACCGTCGATCGGGTTACCCAGGGAGTCAACCACACGGCCCAGCAGTTCGTTACCAACCGGCACTTCCAGGATACGGCCGGTACAACGAACTTTCTGACCTTCGGCCAGACCTTCGAAGTCGCCCAGTACCACCGCACCAACAGAATCACGCTCCAGGTTCAGAGCCATGCCGTAGGTGCCGTTGGCAAATTCAATCATCTCGCCGTACATAACGTCGGCCAGACCGTGGATCAATACGATGCCGTCAGATACTGACAGGATCGTACCTTCGTTCTTTGCTTCGGAAGAGATGTCGAGTTTCTCGATTCTCTTCTTGATGATGTCACTGATCTCGGATGGATTCAGTTGCTGCATGCCTTTGTCCTCAAACCTTGTGCTGAAATCAGGAGCCCAGAGCCTTGGCCATTCTGGCCAGCTTGCCACGGACTGAAGCGTCGATAACCAGGTCGCCTGTGCGTACTACCACGCCGCCGATCAGGGACTGATCCACCGCGGTTTCAAGCTCAACCTTGCGCTCCAGCTTTTCGGACAGTGCTTTGATCAACTTCTGCTGTTCGTCGGCAGACAGTTCGAACGCTGTGTTCACCGCCAGTTTGACGGTGCGCTCGAGATCCGCGCGATACAGACTGAACAGCGTAGCAACTTCCGGCAACAGCGCCAGACGCTTGTTTTCAGCAAGAATCAACAGGAAATTTCTGAGTGCTTCAGGCAGGGGCTCTTCGAAACAATCGGCGAAGAGTTCCGCCTTGCGTTGCTCAGACAGGCCGGGATTGGCCAGGATGTTCGCTACCTCTTGGTCAGCCGCGACCAGACCTGCAAAAGCCAGTGCCTGATCCCACTGATCAACGGCATTCTGTTCTTTAGCGGCATCGAATACGGCTTTCGCGTAGGGTCGGGCTAACGTAGTCAGTTGTGCCATGATGACCCTCGTTTAGAGTTCTGCGGCCAGCTTGTCCAGCATCTCGCTGTGAGCTTTGGCATCTACAGAGGTTTCCAGGATCTTCTCGGCACCGGCAACGGCAAGAACCGCTACTTCTTTGCGCAGTGCGTCGCGAGCCTGAACACGCTCCTGTTGAATTTCGGCCCTGGCCTGCTCAATAAGCTTTTCGCCTTCTTTGCGGGCATCGTCTTTAGACGCTTCCACAATCTGGGCGGCACGCTTGTTGGCCTGGTCAATCAGGGCTGCAGCTTCCTGTTTTGCTTTTTGCAATTCTTTGGAGGCTTTTTCCTGCGCGAGTTCCAGATCGAGGGAAGCCCGATCTGCGGCAGAAAGGCCGTCGGCAATTTTCTTCTGGCGCGCTTCCATGGCAGCCGTGATGGGCGGCCACACATATTTGACGCAGAACCAGACGAAAATAGCGAAGGCAATCGCTTGCCCTATCAACGTAAGGTTTATATTCACGGCAATATACCTCTTGCTATTCGTTGCGTCCTGGTTTCCGGAAAACCGGGCGCGTCCTCAACTCAAGTGAGCAGCGCCCTGGCTTCTCGGGTGTAATTAACCAGCTACAACGAAGATCAGGTACATCGCGATACCAACACCGATCATCGGAACAGCGTCAAGCAGACCAGCCATGATGAAGGTCTTGGTTTGCAGCTGCGGAGCCATTTCAGGCTGACGAGCAGAAGACTCGAGCAGTTTGCCGCCCAGCAGAGCGAAGCCAATACCGGTGGCCAGAGCGCCAGAACCCAGGATGATAGCAGCTGCGATGAATACGATTTCCATTTAAAACTCCTTAGCTTTCAGTTTATTAAAGGTTAATTTGGGATTTCACAATCCAGGTTTTACGAAACTTCTTCTGTACTGTCCGTTAATGATCTTCGTGTGCCTGACTCAGATAAACCACCGCCAGCGTTGTGAAGATAAAGGCCTGCAGCGTTACCACCAGGATGTGGAAAATCGCCCAGGGCACGTTCAGCGTCCACTGCACCCAGAACGGCAGAATCGCGATAAGAATGAACACTACCTCACCGGCGTACATGTTACCAAACAGACGCAGCGCAAGGCTCAGCGGCTTGGTCAGCAGGCCCAGGATTTCCAGTACCAGGTTGAACGGTACCAGCGCCCAATGGTTGAACGGTGTGAAGGACAGTTCCTTGGCGAAGCCGCCAGCACCTTTTACCTTGATGCTGTAGAAGATGATCAGAAGGAACACACCGATGGAGATACCGAAGGTACCATTGGGATCGGTGGTCGGTACAATCTTGAAGTATTCAAGACCCAGCAGATGGGCAATCTGGGGGATAAAGTCGACCGGAATCAGCTTCAGGCTGTTCATCAGGAAGATCCAGACAAACATGGTCAGGGCCAGCGGTGCGATGACCGGGTTCTTGCCGTGGAAGCCATCACGAACGATGGTCTGAACAAATTCGACGGTCATTTCGACCACATTCTGCAGCCCGGAGGGCACGCCGCTGGTGGCCCGCTTGGCAACCATACGGAAGATGGTCAGGAACAGGATGCCCATAAAGATGGACCAGCCCAGGGTGTCCACGTGGAACGCCATGAAGCCCATGTCGGTTGCTTCGGCCGAGGTACGCGCGAACGTCCAGGAAGCCTCCTGCAACACGGTGACATCGTTGGTGTAGGGATCGACCCTCTCATAACCGGCGGGGAGCTTGCCGTAAGTGAGGTTCTGAAGGTGGTGTTGTATATATTCTACTGGGGTATCAGCTGCCATACTGCTCTCACGTCCAGTCTATAGCTGTCTTTGCGGTTGAATCAGGAAGCGCAGCACGCCACTGAGAACAACCATTACAGCAAAAGTGAATAACAGAGCCGGTACATGTACTGGCTCCATCAAGATGAAAACTGCCGCAAAACCCACTGCGGTAAGGGCGAGCTTGATGCCTTCTGCCCTGAACATGTTGCCCACCATCAGGCGCGCGTGTCGGGCGCCTTGGTACCGGTACATCCGGTGAGCAAAATACGCGTTTGGTATGACAAAAATAAGACCGCCGATAAATGCGGAATACCCGGCCAAACGACTTTCAAACAACCACAACAGACTGATAGTGACCAGAGCCGCCATCTCGATAACCAGCCACTTCAGGAGCGGCAAACGCATGATGGCTTTCTTCGAACGTGTCATGTCACCAGCTGTCATTCCAAGCGCGCGGAATTATATGTGTTAACCGATAGCTGTTCAACACAACTCGGCCGAAAAATTGGCCAAGTTTTAACCAGATCGATTCAAGATTTGATAGCAGATAACACAAGTTGTGTTATGCAACCTCCGGAGCAACCACATGTGGTGTTTAATGCGAAAAGCGGGACTTTAGGATGATTTTTCCCGATTATCCGGCTGACTTAGCGGATATGGCCCAGAATACCATCCAACTCATCCAGTGAACTGTATTCGATCACCACTTTGCCTTTACCCCGTTTGCCATGGTTGATCGCTACCCGGGCACCAAGGCGGTCTGAAAGATCATCCTGCAGGGCGCGAATATTCGGGTCCAGGCTTTTGCTTGGGGTGTTTTCAGCCTGCGGTTTTTCCTGTTGAATCCGGCGCACCAGGGCTTCGGTCTGGCGTACCGACAGCGACTTGGCCACCACCTGGCGGGCCACCTGCATCTGCTGCTCTGGCGGCAGGGTGAGCATGGCGCGGCCATGGCCCATTTCCAGGTCACCGTGTTCCAGCATGGTCCGGACATCTTCGGTCAGGCCAATCAGGCGCAACAGGTTGGTGATGGTGGTGCGGGATTTACCCACCGCTTCTGCCACCTGGGCCTGGGTCAGGCCGAATTCTTCCTGCAGGCGTTGCAGGGCGAAGGCTTCTTCGATCGGATTGAGGTTTTCCCGCTGGATGTTCTCGATCAGCGCCATGGCAATGGCGGCCTCATCGGGCACATCGCGGATAATGGCGGGAATACGGTCCAGTTCGGCTATCTGGGTAGCGCGCCAGCGGCGTTCACCGGCAATCAGTTCATAACGGCCTTCCGCGATGGGGCGAACCACCACCGGCTGCATCACGCCCTGTTGGCGAATGGAGTCGGCCAGTTCCTGCAGGGCGGCCGGGTCCATGTCACGGCGGGGCTGATAACGCCCGCGCTGGATCAGATCCACGGGAATGTCCCGCAGTTCTCCATCGTGATTACCGGGTTCCTGGTTCAGGTTTACTTTGGAACCCTGAAGCAGTGCCCCCAAACCGCGTTCGCCCAAACCTCGTTTCTTCGCCGCCATGGTGGTTGTCATTCTTCCTGTTGAAATGGTGGATGCATGGTCGCCTGACGGCGATCTATGTTACACCGCAACCGCGGCGGATGTCTTTTTCGATCCGTGCCGGCGCACCATTTCTCCGGCCAGGGCCAGATAGGCAATGGCGCCTTTGGAGGCCCGGTCGTAGGCCAGCGCCGGCATACCGTAACTCGGTGCTTCGGCCAGGCGCACGTTGCGTGGGATAACCGCCCGGTAGACCTTGTCACCAAAATACTCGTTAAGCTGACCGGAGACATCCAGGGTCAGGCTGTTGCGCGGGTCGTACATGGTGCGCAGGATGCCTTCGACCTCAAGATTCGGGTTCACCGTTTCCTTTATCTGCTCCACGGTGTTCATCAACGCAGCCAGGCCTTCCAGTGCGTAGTATTCGCATTGCATGGGGATGAGCACTGAATCCGACGCCGACAGGGCATTGACGGTCAGCAGGTTCAGGGACGGCGGGCAATCAATGAGGATGTAATCGTAATTCTCGCGAACGGTGTTAAGGGTCAGGCGCAGCCGGTGCTCCCGACCGATTTCGTTCATTAGTTCCACTTCCGCCGCGGTCAGGTCGCCGTTGGCGGGCAGTATGTCAAAACCGGAGGCCTCAGCCCTGACAATCACTTCGGCAGCGCTGGCACGTTTGGTGAGCACGTCGTAACCAGACAACTGCAGGCTATTCTTGTCGACACCGCTGCCCATGGTGGCGTTGCCCTGGGGGTCCATATCCACCAGCAGCACCCGGCGTTTGGTGGCGGCAAGAGACGCGGCAAGATTGACGCAGGTGGTGGTTTTGCCCACACCGCCTTTCTGATTGGTCACAGCAATCACGCGCGCCATGCTTTGCCTCCTGCTCTTGGGGTTAGCGGGTTTACTCAGCCCGGGTGACGATCAGCAAGTGCCTCTCGCCATCTGCACCGGGCACCTTCAGGGAATGGCTGGATTCTACCTGCCAGCCGGCCGGAAGGGCAGCTACTTCATCATCCGGATACTGGCCTTTCATGGCAAGGAACTCGCCCTCACTGGAGAGCAACTGGCCGCACCAGGTCACCAGGTTCTCCAGGGCGGTAAAGGCCCGGCTGCTGATCTGGGTGAATGGCTGGTCAGGCTGGCAGTCTTCCGCCCGGCCATGAATAACCTCAACATTGCTTAGCCCCAGTTCCAGAACACACTGGTTCAGAAACCGGGTTTTCTTGCCATTGCTGTCAAGCAGGGTAAAGCGTTTTTCCGGGAACACAATGGCCAGAGGGATACCGGGTAGGCCACCCCCGGCGCCAACATCCAGCAGATGATCGGTGGTTATCCAGGGCAGGATACTCAGGCTGTCGAGCAACTGCCGTGACACCATCACCTGCTCATCCCGCACGGCGGTCAGGTTGTAGGCCTTGTTCCATTTATTCAGCAATGCGAGAAAAGCCAGCAACTGTTGCTGCTGGCTTTCGCTGAGGGACAGATTCATCGCCGCCAGGCCGTCGCTCAGCTGGCCTGGCCATTGTGGATAAGTCATCTCAGGCGCTCTGCTTTCTCAGCAGGTCCCGCTTTTTCAGGTGCACCAGAATCTGGCTCACCGCGGCCGGCGTGACACCCTGGATGCGTGAGGCCTGGGCGACGGTTTCCGGTCTGACGGTTTGCAGCTTCTGCTTGATCTCGTTCGACAAGCCCCCAATCACCTCATAGTCCAGATCCACCGGCAGTGCGGTGTTCTCATTCCGGCGCAGGCGCTCGATTTCATCGGCCTGGCGGGAGATGTAACCTTCGTACTTGATCTCGATTTCCACCTGCTCAGCCACGTTCGGATCGTCTGCCTGATCGGCACCGATCTCGGCAATGTGCTGATAGGCGATTTCCGGGCGGCGCAGCAGTTCGGCCAGGGACTGGTCCCGGGTCATCGGCTGTTTCAGGTAGCCATTGGCACGTTCGCCGGCCTCGGTGTTGGGATGAATACGGGTGCTTTCCAGGCGGCTGCGCTCTTTGGCGATGCCTTCGCACTTGTCACTGAACTTCTGCCAGCGTTCGTCGTCCACCAGCCCCAGCTTGCGGCCGGTTTCAGTCAGGCGCAGGTCGGCGTTGTCTTCCCGCAGGATCAGCCGGTATTCGGCACGGCTGGTGAACATGCGGTAGGGCTCGCTGGTCCCCATGGTGATCAGGTCGTCCACCAGTACGCCGAGGTAGGCTTCGTCCCGGCGCGGATACCATTCGGCTTTCTCCTGAGCTCGCAAGGCGGCGTTGATGCCCGCCAGCAAGCCCTGGGCGCCGGCTTCTTCATAGCCGGTGGTGCCGTTGATCTGGCCGGCAAAGTACAGGCCCTCGATGAACTTGGTTTCCAGGGTATGGCGCAGGTCCTGGGGGTTCAGGTAATCGTATTCGATGGCGTAACCCGGGCGCAGGATGTGGGCGTTCTCGAAGCCGGGAATGGAACGCACGGCCTTGAGCTGGATATCAAACGGCAGGCTGGTGGAAATGCCGTTCGGGTAAAGCTCGTTGGTGGTCAGCCCTTCTGGCTCGACAAAAATCTGGTGCGAATCCTTGTCAGCGAAGCGGTTGACCTTGTCTTCAATGGACGGGCAGTAGCGCGGGCCCACGCCCTCGATATTACCGGCGAACATGGGCGAGCGGTCAAAACCACTGCGGATAATGTCGTGGGTTTCTTCGGTGGTGCGGGTGACGTAGCAACAGATCTGCTCCGGGTGCTCGTCACGGCTGCCGATGAAAGACATCACCGGTGTCGGGTCGTCGCCCCACTGCTGCTGCATCACTGAAAAATCCACGGTACGGGCATCGATGCGCGGCGGGGTACCGGTTTTCAGGCGGCCAACGTTGAACGGCAACTCCCGCAGGCGCTTGGCCAGGGCATTGGCCGGCGCATCGCCGGCGCGGCCACCGGCGTGGTGCTGCATACCGATGTGGATAACGCCGCCGAGGAAGGTACCGGTGGTCAGCACGACGGTTTTGGCGTTGAAGCGAATACCGGTCTGGGTAACCACGCCCACCACCTGGTCGTTTTCCACAATCAGGTCATCGGCGGCCTGCTGGAACAGGGTCAGGTTGGGCTGGTTTTCCAGGGTATGGCGAATCGCCGCCTTGTACAGAATCCGGTCAGCCTGGGCGCGGGTGGCACGCACCGCCGGGCCCTTACGGCTGTTCAGTACCCGGAACTGGATACCCGCCTGATCGGTAGCCCGGGCCATGGCGCCGCCCAGAGCGTCGATTTCCTTCACCAGGTGGCTCTTGCCGATCCCCCCGATGGCGGGGTTACAGGACATCTGCCCCAGAGTCTCAATGTTGTGGGTCAGCAGCAGGGTTTGCGAACCCATGCGCGCGGCTGCCAGGGCGGCTTCAGTACCGGCATGGCCACCACCAATGACAATGACATCGAAACGGGTCGGAAACTCCACACTACACCTCGGAAATCGGGCTTTAAAAAAGGGTATGAAAACAGGGCGGCGAGTATAACGCCTCGCCGGCGAAATTGCAGTCCGAATGTGCAAATTTTAACCAGATATCACCCCAGCGAAAAGCATTCCGGCGGCGGGTGCCAGGAAATCCAGTGGATAAACCGGGGGCTTAGGCTAGGTAAAAACCGAAACTTTTTGCTTTTCAGTCAGTTGTCAGCAGCTTCTCAGAAAAGTTTTCAAGAAAGTTATCCACATCTCTGATCACTTTTTCAACGCTTAAAAATGATGGCAACTATCTGTTTTTTATAGCAATAAAAAGTTTTATTCCGGGCTTATCCGTAGGTTTTCCAATTAATTATCCACAGATTTTTCGGCCCGGCGCCTCAGCCCCAACACACTCACCCACACCAACCCGTTAGTCAGTGACAACATCAGGAAAAACCCGGGGATTCCCAGCTCAAACACACCCAGAACCACGATGCCTGCCAGGGCACTGCACACCATGAACAGGGAGTTGATCACGTTCAGGGCAGCGATGATGCGCGCCCGCTTGTGATCCGGGGTTTCGTGCTGGATAAAGGCGTACAGGGGCACGATAAACAGCCCGCCACAGATGCCAATCCCCACCAGATCCAGCAATACCCGGATATACACAGGCTCGGTGATCAGACTCAGCCAGGTAGACGGGCTGGGATCTGCCGGTACTGCGAAAAACAGATCGATCCCCAGCAGTGTCAGGCCCAGCGCCCCCCAGGGTACCGGCGACAGGGTGATCCGATGCTTGGTCAGCCGCTCACACAGCATGGAGCCAATGGAGATACCCACGATAAACATCGCCAGCAACAGGGTGACCACGGTTTCATCCCCGGCCAGCCAGGTTTTGGCGAAGTTGGGAAACTGGGTCAGGTAGGCGGCGCCCAGAAACCAGAACCAGGAGATGGCCAGAATCGCCCAGAGTACCTGGCGCCGTTCCGCCGCCACCGACATCAGCCGCCAGGTTTCCAGCAACGGCCGGAACCGCACCCGTACCCCCGGGGATTCATCCCGGGTATTGGGTACTTGCCGGGCGGCCAGATAGCCCAGCACCGCCATCACCACCACACCAACCGCGGTCACCCTGGCGGCCTGTTCCGCCCCCATGATCAAGCCCGCGGCAATGGTACCCAGCAAGATCGCGACAAAGGTGCCCATGCTGACCAGGCCATTGCCGCCGACCAGCTCGTCGTCGGTCAGCACCCTGGGCAGAATCGAATACTTGACCGGACCGAAGAAGGTGGACTGCACCCCCATCAGGAACAACAACACCAGTAGCAACTCGTACCAGCCAAACCAGAGACCCGTGGCCGCCACCAGCATGATGCCGATTTCTGCCGCTTTGACATTGCGGATAATCACCGCCTTCTCATAGCGGTCGGCCATCTGGCCGGCGATACCGGAAAACAGGAAGAACGGCAGGATGAACAGGAACGCGGCAATGTTGACCACCACATTCACCGACAACCCCATCAGGCCACCGGCCTGGAAGGTGATCAGCAGCAACAGAGCGTTCTTATAGAGGTTATCGTTGAAGGCGCCGGAGAACTGGGTCAGGTAGAACGGCAAAAACCGCCGTTGGCCCAATAACCGGAACTGACTGTGTTGACTCATAGGCTGTTGTTTCCTGGTGCGGTTAAACGCCGTTTGGTGATGTCTGGGCACCGTTCTGGTGCAAACCGTCTGGGCCTTGGGTGCCATCGTGCCGTTCAACCCCAGGCCTGCCTCGCTTTTTTAGAACCAGATACCGATGGCACGGAATTGGCTTCAGTTTTTCCCGGTAACTCCATCAGCGGCCAGGACGGCTACGCCATAGCAGTATAGGGCTCCTGACCATGAAAAGTGTGTTAAGCCTTGCAGACCACCGAGGCAATGTACCTGGTAAATGTGCCAGATTTATAAAGCATCATGATTTCCAGTCTGTGTATCAACCCATTCTCAGCCCGACCCACCAGAAACTGGTTGGTTACGAGGCGCTGGTGCGGGTTCATCGGGATAACCGGCCAATTGCCCCACCCGAGTTATTTGAGCAAGCATCAATCTTGGGCGTCACCACCGGTGTCGACCAGCACCTGCTCAACCTGCATCTGACCAACTTCGGTCTTAAACAGGAACCGGTCTGGCTGTTTATCAACATCAATCCGGACACCTTGCTGCACCACGCGGGTTATCTTGGCCAGCTTGCGGACCATTGCCACAGTGCCGGGGTTCCACCGGAGAGGATTGTTCTGGAGCTTGTGGAAACCGCCACACGAGACACCAATGCTCTGCTGGAATTCATCCAGGAAGCCAAAGATTTCGGTTTTCAGATTGCCATCGACGACTTCGGCATGGGCGATTCCAACTTTGAGCGACTGTGGCGAATCAATCCACTGATCGTGAAAATTGATCGCAGCCTGCTAGCCAATGCGGAAACACACCAGCGTGCCCGGGTATTGCTGCACAGCCTGGTCAGAATGATCCGAGAAAGCGGCAGCCTGGTATTGTTGGAGGGTATCGAGAGCGAGAACCAGGCACGGATTGCGCTGGATACCGAAGCGGATCTTTTGCAGGGATTTCTGTTTGCCCGGCCCAAACACAGTACCCGGGAGTGCACGATCAATGCCGAAAACGCCCTGCAGCAGGTGATGTCCCGGTCCCAGCAGTGGAGCCTGAGGGATTATCACAGCCAGGAAACTTACCTGAAACTGCTCCGCTTTGAAATCATGGATGTCTGCCATCAAATCGCCCGGGGCGAGCCCTTTGAACGCGTGTGCAGAAACCTGCTGCTCATGGAAGGCGTCAAACGCTGTTTCATTCTGGATAGCCATGGCGTCCAGCAGGGCCGGCTGGCGCAGGTGGATATGGTCAGTGGCGACCGCTTCAACCCGCTTTACTACTCGGCGGGTGCCCGCTGGAGCCACCGGGAATACTTCCGGAATGCCCTGGAAAGGCCGCAACAAATCAACAGTTGCCGCCCTTACGTTGCGCTTCCGGATGCACGGCGAACCGTCACGTTATCCACAGGCCTTGCCGGTTCGACGGGCCAACACATTTTCTGTATTGATATCCACCCGGACGAGGTTCTGGACGGACATCTGGTATTCCCGACAGTGCTGTAACCACCAGCGCTCTGATCAGAAGTCATCAGCCTTGCTTGCGGGTGAGCCTTTGGGGCTGGAGCCGCCAGCCGAACCGGACGCCAGGCGCTCCAGCTCCTTTTCCACCGCGTTGGACGACTTGGCGAATCGCGCCAGGAGGTTGTACAACACCGGAATGATGAACAGCGTCAGCGTCGTGGCGAACACCAGCCCACCGAGAATCACCATACCGATGGCCGCCCGGCTTTCCGCACCGGCGCCGGTAGCAATGACCAGTGGTACGGCGCCGAACACTGTGGAAATAGTGGTCATCAAAACAGGACGGAAACGCAGGGTGGCACCCTCAAGAATCGCGTCTCGCACCTCGTAACCCTTGTCCCGCAACTGGTTGGCAAACTCCACAATCAATATGCCGTTCTTGGCCATCAACCCAAGCAACATGATAATGCCGATCTGGCTGTAAATGTTCAGACTGATCCCAGACCAGGCCAACGCAATGAGCGCCCCGGTCACGGCCAGCGGCACGGACAACATGATGATCAACGGGTGAATCCAGCTCTCGAACTGGGCCGCCAGCACCAGGAACACGATGATAAACGCCAGGCCGAAGGTCAGATAGATGGCGGCGGACGAATCCTGAAACTCCCGGGACAGGCCCTTGTAGCTGAGCCGGGCCTCCGGCGGCAGGTTATCCACAGCCAGATTATTCAAGTAGGTCAGCGCCGAGCCCAGATCGTAACCATCCGCCAGGGAAGCACTGATAACCACCGCCGGAAGTCTATCAATACGCCGCAGATCCGGATTGGCGCCGATTTCTTCCACCGATACCAGAGCCTTGATTGGAATCAGTTCGCCGCCCTCTCGCGGCCGCAGAAAGATCTGCTCAAGATCACCCGGTGTGGCACGATCGGCATCGTCAGCCTGGATAATCACGTCGTACTCCCGGCCCCGGTCCACATAGGTGGTCACGTTGCGGGAAGCCAGCATGGTTTGCAGGGTCAGACCAACATCCTGAACGGTAATGTCCAGGTCCGCCGCCCTGTCCCGATCAATATTCAACCGCAGCTCCGGCCGGGTCAGCTCAAAATCCGTATCCACATTGATCAGGTTCGGGTTCTCTTTCGCCCGTTCGACGATCTCTTCACTCCAGGCCTGTACCGATTCGTAATCCGGCCCGGCCACCACAAATTCAACAGGCTGATTGAAGCCTCGCTGGCCAAGGCCCGGCGGGTTGATCACGTTAATCCGTACACCGGAAATATCCGCCAGCTTCTGCCGGATGTCACTGGTTACCTGCTGCTGTTTGATGTCGCGGTTATCCCAATGGGTCAGGCCCATGATCATAAAGGCGTTATCTTCTTCCTCCCGGAAACCGACAATCGACAGGAAGCGGGCCGCAATCCCTTCGTCCAGGTACGGCAGTAATTGCGTCTCCGCCTGGCGGACAAAGTGGTCGGTGTATTCAACGGTCGACCCCCTCGGGGCGCTGGTGGGCATGATGATTACCCCCCGGTCTTCCGTAGGCGCAAGCTCCTGCGGCAGGCGCGGGAAAATGACGGTGGCTATGATCAGGCCAGCCACACCCAGGCCCAACAACAAACCCGGCTGATTCAGGGAGAATGTCAGCAGTTTTTTATAGCCATTGGTCAGGCCATTGAGCACTTTCTCGCTGAATGCCCACAGGCGGTGGCCTTCTTCGGATTCCGGGCTGTGCTGGAGCCATTTCGAGCACAGCATCGGGGCCAGCGTCAGCGCAACCAGGCTTGAAAAGATCACGGCAGCCGCCAGGGTGAAGCCAAACTCGGCGAACAGCCGGCCAACGTTGCCGCCCATAAACGAAATGGGCACGAACACAGCAATCAGTGTCAGTGTGGTGGCAATGATCGCGAAAGCCACCTGCTTGGCACCGCGATAGGCCGCCAACAGCGGTGGTTCTCCTTCATCAATGCGCCGCTGGATGTTTTCCAGCATCACGATGGCATCATCCACCACCAGGCCGATGGCAAGGATAATCGCCAGCAACGTAAGCACGTTGATGGAAAACCCCAGGAAACCCAGGCCGATAAACGCCCCGATCACCGCCACCGGTATGGTCACGGCCGGTATCAACGTGGCCCGCCAGGATCTCAGGAACAGGAAAATCACCAGAATCACCAGAGACACGGCGATGCCCAGAGTGATCAACACCTCTTTGATGGAGGCACGGATAAAGATGGATTCGTCGTAGCTTTCCGCAAGTGAGACTTCCGGTGGCAGCGTGTCCCGAATCCGCTCAAGTTCGGCACGCACCGCATCCGATACCGCCACGGTATTGGCTTTGGATTGCCGGATAATGCCCAGGCCAATGGCGGTTTTCCCGTTGGCCCGCAACCGACTGATGTCAGATTCCACACCCATCTGGATATTGGCGACTTCGCCCAACCGCAGCAAATCATTGCCGTCACGGCGCACCACCAGGTTGCGGAACTCTTCAACACTGGACAAGCGACCTTCCGCCCTTACGGTGAAGTTGCGGGTAGACGAATCCACCTGCCCCGCCGGTAATTCAACGTTGTTGTCCCGGAGTGCGCGCTCTACCTCCGCCACCGTGATGTTTCTTGCTGCCAGGCGCTCCCGGTCGAGCCACACCCGAATGGCGTATCGGCGCTCGCCACCAATTCGAACATCGGCTACACCATCGAGCACCGACAACCGGTCGACCAGCACCCGATCGGCGAAATCGCTGAGTTCTGCGCTGTCCCATACATCACTGAGCAGCGTTACCCACATCATCGGCCGGGCATCGGAGTCCGCCTTACGAACCCTGGGGGCATCTGCTTCATCGGGTAACTGGTTGGCCACACGGGCAACTGCATCGCGGACATCGTTCGCTGCAACATCGATATCGCGAGAAGTGTTGAATTCGATGGACGTTCGGGATTCACCTTGCTCAGTGGATGACTCGATGGAACGAATACCCTCAATGCCACTGATCGCACCTTCAATCACCTGGGTGATCTGGGTATCGACCACTTCAGCCGCAGCACCAGTGTAGTCGGTGGACACCGACACAATGGGTGGGTCAATGTCAGGATACTCCCGAACGGGCAGTTCCATCAGTGCCGCCACCCCGAACACCACAATCAGCAGGCTGAGAACCGTAGCGAATACCGGGCGCTTGATGGAAATATCGGAGAGGACCATAGATCAGGACTCCCGGCTGGAAATAAACCGGTTATCCGGTATTGCCAGATCAGACTCCAGCAGCCTGAGCCGGTCACCGGTACTCAGGCGATCCTGGCCGGTGACCACCACCTGGTCCTCGACCTCCAGGCCTTCCACCACCTCAACCAGGCCAGGCATTCGCGAGCCCGTGCGCACCGACACCCGGCGGGCAACACCATCTTCTGCCACAAATACATATTTCTGATCACCCCGGATCATGACCGCCTGTTCCGGTATGACCAGGCCTTCTCGTTCCTGCAACGTCAGAGACGCGGACATAAATTGGCCGGGTCGCAGGCGGCCCTCAGAGTTGTCGATCAATGCCCGAACAGACAGTGTCCGGCTCAGCTCATTGATCCGGGTAGCCAGTTCTATCAGCTCCCCCTCAAAAACTTCGCCCGGAAACGCAGGGGAGGTAGCCCGAACTCGTTGCCCAATCCTGACCTGACCAATGAATCGCTCGGGAACAGCGAAGTTCAGTTCCATCTTGTCATTGGTATCCAGGGTGGTGATGGTGGTGCCTGCCTGGAGAAATGCCCCAACGCTGATATCCGAAAGCCCGACCACACCGGCGAACGGCGCTTCGATCCGATGGTTCTGTAACCGGACCCTCGCAGCCTCTCGCTGAGCAATGGCAACGTCGACGGCGGTTCTGAGTTCATCGACCTGGGACTGAGAGATACTGTTATTGGCTCGCAGCCTCTGGGCCCGTTCATACTGGCGCCGGGCATCAGCCAACTGTGCCTCAATAACGGCAAGGTCAGCCCGGGCCTGGCGATCATCCAACCGGAGCAGAACAGCCCCTTGGGCTACCGCAGCGCCTGGCTGCAGATTCAGTTCCATCACTCGACCGCTCACCTCAGTGGTCAACTCTACCGAGTTCAGGGCTCGCAGATTTGCCACGGCGCCAACGGTGTCACGAACCCGTTGCCGTTCCGGTGTTACCACATTGACGGCACTGGCCTGAGCCTCGCCACCGCTCTGGCCACTGTCTCCTGACTCCAGGTTCAGGTAAATACCAGCCCCTGCAGCTACCACCGCAACCAGAACCACAGCGATCAGCCATTGTTTCCACATGGGTTTTGCTAACCTTTCAGATATAAATGTTACGAGTCGTCCCCGTACCCCAGTTTCTGGATAACCAGTACCACCTCACCAACCTCGACGCCCCATTTGCTCATAGTGGTCTGGTTGATCAGGGTGTCTGGTGTGATCAGGTACATCCAGTCGTCCATCCGGACGTCTATGGTGCCATCGCCGTATGACACCCTTAGTACATAATTCATATGGATGGCGTTGCCCTGCCAGCGCATGGTGCCGGGTTTGACTACGTCGCCAGCCTCGGCATGGTAGCTGTCGCCGGCCGGGGTCAGTGTCCAGACCCGGGTTTGAACCTCTCCGTCGTCGAACCGGAATACTTCATCCAGGGTGCCAACGCCCTCATCGCTCCAGGTGGCCACAATATCGGCGTCAAAGCTACGAATGACCTTACCGGAGAAGTTCTTGACTACTCCACGGGCAGAAAGTTCGCCCTGGAAAAATTCCCGGGGGATCAGCTCCGGTTGTGCGTCGCGATAATCGTCCAGTGAAGGGCCAGCACAGCCTGCCAGCACAGATACCATCAACAGTATAAGAGCAACTGACCAGACACCACCGGCTTTAAGTCGAATTTCCCTGTTTTGCATGACTTTTACACTCCGCTAGATGGCCTTGGCTAAGGCGTCGTCGAGTTGTGATTTACGGGCCAGGAGCAAGATCCGATCAGGCAGATATGAAATGCGTCATTTGAGCCAATTGTCCATTCTGACATGCAGACAAGCGCTTTCCGTCAATGGCAGCCGCAAGTGAATGCCGTAAAACAGCAGTCATAACGGGCCTCGGGCCCGACCGGATTGCGATAACAGACTGTGAGGAAGGGTTATGCCAGTGTACAAAGCGCCATTGCGTGACATGAAATTTCTGCTCAACGACGTATTCGACTACCCGGGCCACTACCAGACCCTGGCCTCTGGAGAGAACGCAACACCGGATATTGTAGACGCCATTCTGACCGAGTGCGGGCGCTTCTGTGAGGAAGTGCTGAGCCCAATCTACCAGAGCGGTGATGAAGAAGGCTGCCGCCTGGAAAACGGCGAAGTCACCACGCCCAAAGGCTACAAAGATGCCTACAACCAGTACGTGATGGGCGGCTGGCAGGGGTTGTCAGCCCCGGAAGAATATGGCGGCCAGGGCCTGCCGGCGTCCATGGGCCTGTTCAAACAGGAAATGATGGGTACCGCCAACTGGTCGTTCTCCATGTATCCGGGGCTGTCGCTCGGCGCCATGAACACCATTTTCCTGCACGGCTCCGAAGACCAAAAGCAAACCTACCTGGTGCCTCTGACCGAGGGCCGCTGGGGCGGCACCATGTGCCTGACCGAGCCCCAGTGCGGTACCGATCTGGGCCAGGTGAAGACCAAGGCCGAACCACAGGCGGACGGCAGCTACAAGCTGACCGGTACCAAGATTTTCATCTCCTCCGGTGAGCACGATCTGACCGAGAATATTGTCCACATTGTGTTGGCGCGCCTGCCGGATGCGCCCAAGGGTACCCGGGGCATCAGCCTGTTTATCGTGCCCAAGTTCCTGCCGGCTGCGGATGGCAGCGTGGGCGAACGCAATGGCGTGAACTGCGGCAGCCTGGAAAAGAAAATGGGCATCAAGGCCTCGGCCACCTGCGTGATGAACTTCGACGGCGCCACCGGCTACCTGATCGGCCCGGAAAATGAGGGCCTGGAGTGCATGTTCACCTTTATGAACACGGCCCGTATCGGTACCGCCATTCAGGGCGTTGGCCCGGCTGAACTTTCGTACCAGTGGGCGCTGGACTACGCCAAAGAGCGCCGTTCCATGCGCGCGCTGTCTGGCAAGAAAGAACCAGACCAGGTGGCCGACAGCCTGATTCACCACGCGGATGTAAGGCGCATGCTGCTGACACAGAAAGCCATCGCCGAAGGTGGACGCGCCATGCTGTATTACTCTGCCAGGCTGGCCGACCACATGGTTGAGGCACACACCGTGGGCGACGCCGAAAAGGCCGAAAAATACGACGACAAACTGGGTTTCCTGACCCCGATCCTGAAAGGTTTCCTGACCGAGCTGGGCAACGAAGCCGCCAATCTGGGTGTGCAGGTGTTCGGTGGCCACGGATACATCCGCGAGCACGGCATGGAACAGATCGTTCGTGATACCCGCATTGCCACGCTTTACGAGGGAACAACCGGCATCCAGGCACTGGACCTGCTGGGCCGGAAGGTGTTGCTGATGACCCAGGGCGGCGCAGTCAGGGAATTCACCCTGAAGATTGCAAACTTCGCCCGCAAGCACCTGACCAACAAGCAGCTGCGCCCGATGGCCATCGAGCTGCTGAAACTGACGGCCCAGTGGAACCTGCTGACTGTCCGGGTGATGCTGGCGGCCCGCAAAGACCGCGACGTGGTCAGTGCTGCGGCCCACGACTTCCTGATGTACAGCGGTTACGTGACCATGGCCTACATGTGGTTGCGCCAGTCTGCGGTGGCCGCCGACAAGCTGGAAAATGGCGGCGACGAATCCGACGCCTTCTACCAGACCAAGTTGGCAACCGCCGAGTTCTACTACGAGCGTCTGCTGCCACGGGCCCAGGCCCACGCCACCAGCATGCTCAGCCCGACTCGCAACCTGATGCAGGTGGAGCCGGACAATATGGCCTTTACCGGGTGATTACCCGGTAACTTACCGTCCCGGGCCTGCCGGGACTTTTTTATTCCGGAACCGGGGCCTTGAAATCCCGGTTCCTGCCCTTACCCTCTCTGGTGCAAGTCTTTGCATCAATCCAATAACTTTCTGAGGAATATAGTATTTTCAGGCTTTCCCACAGCCGGGCAAGGCCTGACCATATCGGTACTGTGCATAAAAGAAGGAGGTTCGAATATGGAGACTCGTGCTGACGACTTTTATCCCACCCGCCTGGAACGCCCTGTTCCGGCTTTTGACCGGAGAGACCCGGTTATCCACAGCTCCGGAAACGCCCGTACTGAAGGTCCGCTGAGTGAGACCGAACTGGCGCGTTATGAACGGGACGGGTTCCTGGTGTTCAACAACTTTCTCGATGCAGACACGGTCAAACGTTTCCGTGACGATCTGCGCGCCTATGAAAACGACGACAGCATTCTCCGTTCCGAGGGCACCATTACCGAACCGGGAAAACAGGAAATTCGATCGGTCTTTGGTATTCACGAACTGTCAGACCGTTTTGACCGGCTGACACGGGACCCTCGCATTCTCGATATGGTGCATCAATTATTGGGTAGCGAGGCGTATATCCACCAGTCCCGGATCAACTTCAAACCCGGTTTTCACGGCAAGGGGTTCGACTGGCATTCCGACTTCGAAACCTGGCACGCCGAAGATGGCATGCCTCGCATGCGGGCGGTCAGCTTCTCCATCGCCCTGACCGACAATACACCGTTCAACGGCCCGCTGATGCTGATCCCGGGTTCCCACAAAACCTTTGTGCCCTGTGTCGGCCGAACCCCGGAAGACAACTACCAGTCGTCGCTGAAGAGGCAGGAACTGGGCGTGCCCAATCACCAGGATCTGCAGGAAATGGCGGACCAATACGGTATCCAGGCACCCACGGGTCCCGCCGGCTCGTTGATCATTTTTGAGTGCAACACCTTGCACGCATCCAACGCCAATATGTCGCCTTGGCCGCGCAGTAATCTGTTCTTCGTATACAACAGTGTGGAAAACCAATTGCAACAGCCCTTCTGTGGCAACAAGCCCAGACCGGAATTTCTGGGTAATCGCACCAACACCCGGGCCCTCAAGCCACTGGCGACTCCGGATTTGCGAAGAACCGGTTGAGGCTATATCCGCAAAAAGGGGAGCGTGTGGCTCCCCCCTGTCTCGATAGATTCGCCGAGGGTGTCAGAGGCCCCACTTGGTCTCTATGGCCTCGTACATCCCGTTGTTGCGAATGGTCTCCAGTCCCTGGCGTAGCTTGCGAATCACTTCCTCTGAAGTCTCGAGGTTCATCGCCAGGTACAGTTCGGTGTTATTGAACGAAAACACCGGTTCCAGGCCTTCAACGTCCTGTTGGGAGGCGAAGTAAGGTCCTGCCAGCCGGTCCGCTATCCACAGGTCAACCTGGCCCAGTTCCAGACGTTTGGGGTTAAGGTCATCGCTGTCCATGGCCGATACCCGGAAATCCCGCTCCAGCAGGTACTCGGTCATCACATCACCACGGTATCCGGCGTACAGCATGCCTCGGGTATCTTCCAGGCTGTCAATCTGCAAGTCCGTACCGGGGGGTGCAAAAATGGTCCACAGGTTGGTGGTCAGTGGCCCTACCCATTTGAACTGGGAAGCCCGGTTTTCCGTGTAGGTGGTGCAGTAGATGCCATGATTCTTCTTGTTCAGCGCACGGTTATAGCCAAAATCCCAGTTGCGCAGCTTGATCACGTAATCCAGCCCGGAGTGCTCGAGAATGGCCTTGACCATTTCTGTGCACAGACCATCAATGCCATCTTCGTTATGCTCGAAGGCACGCCCCGTGGCACTCATGTTGTAGGGAGGGAAGTTCTCGGTATAGATATAGATGCGCTCAGACGCCACGGCCGGCAATGGTGCCGTAAACAGGGCAAAAACGACCGCAGTAACGCACAGCAGGTTACGCACAGGTTATCTCCTTTAACTCGAATGGCATGAAACCGCCAAACTGGCGGCACCAATAGACGTAGGCGGAGTTTACCCGACGCTTTGACGTTGTTTTACAACTAAACTGTTTGTTTTCGTAAGGGAATTCGTCAGGCCGCCGGGCAAATGCCGGCGGCCTGGGGTTGTGGATAACTGTGGATAACTCAGAAATCGACGGTTGCGGAGAGCCACAAACGGCGACCTTCTTCGACCGTTCCGCCGCTGGCCATGCCACGGAAGATATACACATAATCCGAAGCCCAGGCATCCACCTGGTTGCCATTGTTATCCACATACGAGTACTCACTGCCAGACAGGAACTCCTTGTCGAACAGGTTGTAAACGGTGGCGGTGAGTTTTACCCGCTCGCTGGCCTGATAAGCGCCACCCAGGTGGAAGAGCGCATAGGCGCTCAGGTCACCCACCTGGTCAAACACCGCTGCTTCTTCTGCGGTGAAATTCTCACGGTTCTTCAGGTAGCGGGTACGCTCACCCCGGTATTCGCCGGACAACCATAGATCCAGCTGCGGAGACGCCTGCCAGTTCAGGCGCGCATGCACCACATGCTCCGGCGTGTTGGTCAAAGGTGCCCCTTTGTTGTCACCACTCTTCTGCTCAGTGTCGGTATAGGTATAGTTGCCGCGAATACTCCAGTCCGGAGCAAAGCGCCAGCTGGACGCCAGCTCGATACCCCGGGTCTCAGCCTTGCCGATGTTATCCAGCTGGTCGTAGGTGCCGTCCGGAATCCTAGGGTCACCACTGATGGTCACCGGCGCTCCGCTGTCGATCTTGTCCTTGAACTGGGTGAAGAATACCGTGGCGTTGGCTTTGAAACCTTGCAGGTTGTCAAAGTAGGCGCCTACCTCGTAGTTGGTGCTTTTTTCCGGTTCCAGGTCCGGTGTGCCTATGGTCAGCACCTCACCCTGGCTGGTGACACCGTTGATGCCATTGTGCAAATCATTGATGTCAGGGGTTTTATAACCCTGACTGACACCACCCTTGAGGGTCCAGCTGGGTGACGTGTTCCACACCAGATAAGCCCGGGGCGTAAAATGGCCGGAGAAAGCGTCATGATCTTCGTAACGCCCTCCCAGCGTCAGGGCCAGATCGTCTCTCAGATACCATTCATCCTCGGCAAACACCGCCCAGGATTCCTGTTTGAAGGTGGTGTTGGCAACGCTGTCTTCCAGTCGGGTATCACGGTACTGTGCCCCCAGCGTCACGATGTGGTTGGCGGTGACGGGCGCAACCAACCGGGTATCAAACACGGTATCTTCCGATTCCAGCTTGCGATCCTGGCCACCAATCAGATTCTGATAGGGCGCATCGTAAGGCGTGCCGATGGTACCCGGAATGGTCCGGCCTTTGGTTTCGGTCACGTTGTACGTCAGATCACTGCTCCAGGTGCCAAAGCCCAGCTGGCTGGCATGGCCCAGGGCAATCTGGTCACGGTTGAACCGTAGCTCGTCCCGATAGCCATTGGCGGTGTTGGTGTCAGCGTTGCAGGCCCGATTCTGCCCATCCAGGGTACCCAGTTGGCAACTGTCATTGTTGTACACCTGGCGCCCCTGTTCGGCATCCAGATAGAACTCATGGCCCTGAACCGGCACCAGCGTCAACCTTGCACCAAGGTTATGGTTACGACCATCCACCGGTGCAACACCCCGCTTGGGCGCCTCGCTACCGTCGTCGAAACTCAGATCCGCCGCCGATCGATCAAACACGTTGCCGCGTACTGCAAGCCCGAGCATATTGTCGATCAGCGGTCCACTGGTGTAGAAACTGGCTTTACCGTTATCGCCGTATTCCCGGTGTTGCTGGAAGGTGTGCTCGAGCGTGACCGAGCCAATCCACTCATCGGACACCTTCTTGGTAATGATATTCACCACGCCACCAATGGCATCGGAACCGTATAGCGTTGACATGGGCCCGCGGATTACTTCGATACGTTCAATCGCCGACAAAGGCGGAATGAAGCTGGTGGAGGTATCACCAAAGCCATTGGGAGTGACGTTGCCCGGAGGATTCTGGCGGCGGCCGTCAATCAGTATCAGGGTATATTCACTCGGTAGGCCTCGAATACTGATGTTCAGCCCACCGGTCTTGCCGGTGCTCTGGCGTACATCCACGCCTTCCACGGTTTCCAGGGCTTCCGCCAGATTGGAGAACTGGCTTTGTTGCAGGTTCTGCTGGCTGATCACACTGATGCTGGCCGGAGCATCGGTCACCTTCTGCTCAAAGCCCGATGCCGAAACAACCAGCTCATCCAGTTGCGTCGGTTGGGCAACACTATGTAGAGAAAAGGTGCTGCTAACAGCCGCAACAGACGCGGCCAGAATTGAGGGCCTGAATACCATGAGTCACTCCTTGAAGACCAAGACTGAAAATCAGGAGCGAATGATATTATTTCTCATTTGATAATTACAACGATTTAACCGGGACGATGTGTCCCGGAAAATGGAACCCTTGACCGGGGCTACTTGCCGATGCAAAAGCTGCTGAAGATCTTGCCCAGCAGGTCATCGGGCGTGAGATGGCCGGTGATTTCACCCAAGGCGTCCTGGGCCGCCCGAAGATCCTCAGCCAGGAGTTCCCCGGCGCCATAGCCTTCCAGTTGGGTCTGTCCCTGAAGCAGGGAATCCCGAGCGCGTTCCAGGGCATCCAGGTGGCGTCGGCGGGCCAGAAAGCCGCCTTCGGTGGTACTGGCAAAGCCAATGCATTCCTTGAGGTGCGTACGGAGGGTGTCCAGGCCTTCCGACCCTTTGGCCGCCAGGCGAATAACCGGCGCGGTCTGGTGGGGTTCGGCACTGATGCCCACCGGCTCACCCGACAAATCCACTTTGTTACGGATAACCGTGACCGGGGCACTGGCCGGGAGCTGGTCAATAAAATCTGGCCAGATTTCATGGGGTTCGGTTTTATCGGTGGTGGTGGCATCCACCATCAACAGAATGCGATCCGCCTGGCGTATTTCATCCCAGGCCCGGGCAATACCGATCTGTTCCACCTCGTCCGGGCTGTCCCGGAGGCCGGCGGTGTCGATGATGTGCAACGGCATGCCATCAATGTGGATATGTTCCCGCAGGACATCCCGGGTGGTGCCTTCAATGGCGGTGACAATGGCCGCTTCGCGGCCGGCCAGGGCATTGAGCAGGCTGGATTTTCCGGCATTGGGACGACCGGCGATCACCACCTTCATGCCATCCCGCAGAATGGTGCCCTGCTGGGCTTCCGACAGGATCTGTTCCACCTGTTGCAACAGGCCTTGCAGATCAACCGCCACTTTGCCGTCGGCGAGAAAATCGATTTCTTCCTCCGGAAAGTCGATGGCCGCTTCCACGTAGATACGCAAGTGGGTAACCGCATCGACCAGTTCATCAATCCGTCTGGAAAACACACCTTGCATGGAGCGCACGGCGCAACGGGCTGCCTGCTCTGAGCTGCTTTCAATCAGGTCGGCAATGGCTTCAGCCTGGGCCAGGTCGAGTTTGTCATTCAGAAACGCCCGCTCAGAAAACTCACCAGGCCGTGCCAGACGGGCGCCCTGACTACAGACTTCCCGCAACAGCATATCGAGGATCACGGTACCGCCGTGCCCCTGCAGCTCAAACACGTCTTCACCGGTGAACGAATGAGGGTTCGGAAAATACAGCCCGATGCCCTCGTCGATCAGTTCGCCCCGGCTATCGTGAAAAGGTCCATAATGGGCGTAGCGGGGCCGGGGCTCAAAACCGAGCATGTTCTGGGCAATCTCAACGGCTTTCGGCCCTGAAACCCGAACAATACCCACACCCGCCTGGCCCGGTGCGGTGGCAATGGCTGCGATGGTGTCTGTGGTTGCCTGCATGAGGTGTTTATCCTGATTAGAAATGACAAAGGCTCCACAGGGGAGCCTTTGTCAGGTCAGTGCAACTGATCACTCAGTGTTTCTTGCCTGCCATTTCCACTTCGATCTTGCGGGTAATGTACCACTGCTGGGAGATCGAAAGAATGTTGTTCACCAGCCAGTACAGTACCAGACCAGCCGGGAACCACAGGAAGAACACCGTAAAGACTGGTGGCATCAGCTTCATGATCTTCGCCTGCATGGGGTCTGGTGGTGTCGGGTTCAGGCTCATCTGGATGAACATACTGATGCCCATCAGAATTGGCAGGATAAAGTACGGATCCATCTGGGACAGATCGTTTATCCACAACATGAACGGCGCATGGCGCAGCTGCACACTCTCGAACAGTACCCAATAGAGCGAAATGAACACCGGCATCTGTACCAGTATCGGCAAACAGCCACCCAGCGGATTGATCTTTTCCCGCTTGTACAGGGCCATCATCTCCTGGGACATCCGCTGGCGATCGTCACCATAGAGTTCCTTCAGGCGCGTGAGTTGTGGCGCGACGGCCCGCATTTTTGCCATGGAGCGATAGCTGGTTGCTGACAGGTGGAAGAACACGGCTTTTACCAGAACGGTCAGCAGAATAATGGCCACACCCCAGTTACCCACCAGGCCATAGAACCATTCCAGGATGTAGAACAGCGGCAGGGAGATGAAGAACAGCCAGCCAAAGTCAACGGTACGGTCCAGGTTAGGAGCCAGGGCTTCCAGACGATCAATGATTTTGGGGCCCACGTAAGCAGTAGCACCTACCTCAACAGTCTGCCCGGGGGCAACCGCGGTTGCTGGATAGACAAAACCCATCACATGCAACTGATCCCGGCGGGTGGTCTGGAACTGGGCTGTTTTATCACGGTCCGGAACCCAGGCGGTAATGAAGTAGTGCTGCAGGAACGCCAGCCAGCCATTAGTGACCGGTTCGTTTACCCGTTGTTTGCCCAGGTCGCTGAAATCGTATTTTTCATAGGGATCGTCAGGCGTGCTGATGACCAGGCCAAGGTAGGCCTTGATACCCATAGTGGTCTGGGAGGTTGGGTCAGGAGCCTCGTCCCTTACGATTTTGCCGGTGAAGTTACCTTGCCAGTCGGTATCGGACTGGTTGTTGATCAGGTAACGGATATCAATCTCATAGCTGTCCCGGGCAAGACGGTAGCGTTTGGTGATATCAACGCCATCGTCTGTGGTCAGTTTTAGGTCAATGATCAGTTCATCCTGGCCATCGGTCAGCTCGAAACGGGATGCTTCTGCCTGGTAAACCGGTGCCTGACCGGCACTGCGACCATCGGGGCCGTTGCGCCCGATCAAGCCACTTTCCAGAATATAGGTACGGTTCTGGGTGTTGGTCAGAAGAGTCAGGGGTTGTTCGCTGTCGAGCGATTCATCGTACTGAAGCAGGGAACTGGCAATGACATTGCCACCAACACGGTCGATGGTCAGTTCCAGTACGTCGGTCACTACCGTGATGAACTGGTCGCCGACACTTTGTTCGCCGTCAGAGGAGGTGGACCGGAGTTCGCCGGTTTCCGGCGTGACAAACTCATCGTCTGTCCGGGAAGCACTTTCCGGCAGAACCATGTCATCAACAGATCCGTTCGACCCCGAGGTTTCTACCTGGGTGACCTGTTCAGTACGGGGCTGGTTGTAGTCCTCATTCCAGGCAAGCACCATCAGATAACTGACAATAGCCAGGCCGGCAAACAAAACGATGCGTTGAATATCCATAAACGTTAGTTTCTGGTTTGAGTGTTGGTCGGAGAATATTGGGTCTCTGTGCCCGGTACGGGATCATAACCGCCTTCGGCCCAGGGATGACACCTTAATAATCGGCGGGTTGCCAGATACGAGCCTTTGGCTGCTCCGTGGTGTTGAATAGCTTCAACCGCGTACTGGGAGCAGGTTGGGAAATGCCGGCAATGGCTGGCCATCATGGGACTGATAGCGTACTGATAGAACCGGATAGGCAGTAACAGAATCTGTCGCATTAACCCGTACCTTTTGAATTCACAGTCGTTTGATCAACTGAGGACTGATGGTACTTCTTTCTGAGACGGCGCCAAAGATCGTTAAGCGACGATATGACTGAGGCGTTATCCAGTTGAGCGAGTCCTTGCCGACCAAGAACAATAATGTCGAGGTCCGGTAGATCCGTCTGATGCCTGAAAGTTTCTCGAACCTGGCGTTTTATCCGATTTCTCTGGACCGCCAGTTTGAGATTCTTTTTGGAGAAAATGAGTCCGACCCTGGCGTGGCCCAGATTATTTGGAGCTGCCAGGATCAGAAAATTCCTGTGCGGAACTTTCAGCTGCACATCATCGAAGACCTTGCTGTAGTCCGAAGGCCGCAACAGTCTGTGTGACTTCGGAAACGTCAAGGCCTTCATGAGGCAAACATCAGGTTACGCTGACAGGCGTGCGCGGCCCTTGGCACGGCGACGAGAGATTACCTTACGGCCGTTAGCAGTCGCCATACGGGCACGGAAGCCGTGAACACGCTTGCGCTTCAGGACGCTCGGTTGGAATGTTCTTTTCATGGTGATGTTCTCACAAATTCGTCAATGGACATTGGTCGTTGGCTGGAAAATAGACAGCCAAAACAGGAGCGGCATTCTAGTCAAATCTGCTAGCAAGTTCAATGACTGTGCATCGGGGAAGTGAATTTTTCGGTATGGGTACAAGCCGAAGGCCTGACTAATAAAATCTATAGGTCTTTTTTAAATTCTTTCAAAGATTATTTATTACTGTTATTAGGCACCTTGATATCTGTGGGAAAGTCTGTTTTTTCCTTCAACAACAAATGCTTGAATTAATGACAAGTACGGTGACAGGTGGCCGTGAGCCCTGTGGACGAGAGGGTGTGGAATTGTGAATAACCCGGTGTTTCGAGGAAGGCCCGAGTTATTCATGGTTTGGTCCAAGGCTTTCACACAGGGTTGGGGGCGGTCTGTGCACAAGGACCTGTGGGTAACTTTTTTTCAGGGCATTTCTGTACACAAGCCTGTAGATAGGTCTGGAACTTTCTGAAAGATGAGGAGAAATGTTTCCACAGGCTGTTTATGACAGTGATTGTTGGCCTTTTACTGTGGGCCACGGCGGGGTAGAATCCGGGGTCACCTTGAGCGTCGGGAAAAGCCTTTTCCGATGTGAGAACAGTCAGGTTTCGGGAGCAGGCGGTCGTGCCTAACAGTAT